>NZ_RRCN01000004.1 GCF_003863965.1 Paenibacillus oralis | reverse complement strand
GATTTTCCGTTAACTTTCACCGCGCATCACCCAATAATGTCAGAGCCCACGGTCAAAAAACGGTAAATGTCGTACAATAACAATTATGCGACATAAATGAGGAAGAAAATGGTCGAAATGTGGCAAGGATTGTAATTCATTTATGTTACATTATAGGACAAAAGAGCGAAATTTGCATTAATATTAGTCCGAAAATAGAGAAAAAGAACTATTGTTTTTATTCTATGAACTCCATCAGGCAGTCCTGAACGAAATCGGGGGCTGCTTTTTTCATTTGCTCCACGGTGTGAAGATAGCGCTGAGTCGTGTTTATATGCGCGTGTCCGAGCGTTTCCTGCACTTGCTGCAGCGATGCTCCCTGAAGCAGCGCCAGCGTCGCGTTCGTATGGCGTAGCCAGTGCGGCGTCGGTTCTTTACTGATGTTGCTCCGCTGGGCTGCACGTTTAATGATGCGTTCGATTTGCCTAGGCGTAATCGGAAAAAGCCTCAACTCCGCTTCCGGTTCGTCACAATTCGACAAATTTTGGGCGTGATGCTGATACAGCCTCCATAACTGCGGAGGAATTTTAACCTCTCTGCTTTTTCCCCTCTTGGCGTGGGAAATCGTTAACCAGATCGAGGTTTCCGTCGGATCGGTATGAAAGTCGCCCCATTTTATCCCGGTCAGTTCCGAAACGCGCAGGCCAAGCAGTACAAGGGACAGGCCGATGAGGTAGTTCCGGAGGCTCTCTTTTCGCAAACTGTTTAGCAGCTTGCCTACTTCGTTCCGCGTCAAATAATGCTTCCGGCTCGTTACCACCGCCGTCGGGATCCGGATGTTTTGGGTCGGATTATGGTCGAAAATTCCAATGCCCCGGTCGCTTCCCCATTTGTAAAAAGACTTCAAGGGCGCTATGAACGCCGCGACGCTTGCGGGTGCCAGCGGTTTTCCGGACTCGCGGTAAATGCCGTGCGTCAAATAAATTTTGTAAGCTTCGATTTCCCTCCAGGTTACATCCTTAAGCGGCATGCCCGATAAAAAACGCCTGAATTGTTCCAACGCACGGTAGTAATTTTTACGTGTATTCGGGGCATTTGAGCAAGCGGTCAAAAACATTTGGATCATCTGCTCGTCTTGATAGTCTTGTTTTGAAAAATGGAACGGATATTGTTTGGTAACTGCCGTCAATAAGTTCTGTTGCATTATCTTGTGTACCTCCTGTTGGCGATGTATAGTGTCGCATAATTGTTATTGTACGACAT
>NZ_RRCN01000003.1 GCF_003863965.1 Paenibacillus oralis | reverse complement strand
CGCAACCCCAAATCTACCTTCACTTCCTGGAAACGGCGTTTCATATCCTCGCCCACATCGAGTGTATTCGCATCCTGATACGCTTTTAAATCGTTTTTTTCCTGCTCGGACTTGCTATGATACACAATAAGCTTTCTAACGGCCTCATGCGGCGTAGTTACGAACAGCTTTCCCTTCAGCTCGTTCAATTCTTCTTTGAGTTCATGCGGAACCCGCATCGTGGTTTCTGCTGCTTGTTTCATGTATACATTTCTCCCTTCAGTCCTGGTTGCTTTAGGTCGTTTTCGTATGCGTTTGAATCCTGGCAGCTGCTCAATTCGTATACATTTTTCGTCCGGATCGCCGCCGATCGGCGCGCCGGTCCATGGCATTGCGTATACATTATTGGTTATCGTTTTGGTTATCGCTGTTGTCGGTTAGTGAGGCATCAATAATAGCATGAAGTCCTGGAGACAAAGCCGCAGCAATCAGGAAAACCAAAATAAAATCGGTACTATTCAGCACATTAACCCGCCTTTCACATGGATATTTGATTATTGACTTCTTCCGCTGCGCTCAAATAACTTTGATGGTCACCCAGCGTAATTTTTCGGCCCTTCATATCGCTATACATGGCCGCGAGATAGGCCAAAGCGTGGGATTCCGTTTTCACGCCCAGTTCCATACGTATCGATTCGATAGCTGCTTTGACAGCCGGAGCCGCCTTAATGTTCTTCCTGGTGTCCTTCATGTTTGCCTCCTTCTAGTTCTCTCACAGAGCTAACAGTGAGGTAATACTCAAATTCCCTGGCTTCATCTTCGGACATTAGTACATCAGTAGGGGAGCCATCCATCCAAAACACTCGATACAATTTACGATCTTCCACGGATAACCATCTCCCTCGCCTGTTCCGGCGTATATCCGCGCCGGGTATAATACCGCTCTTCGTAGTTTTCAAGCCGCCTATCGACCTTCTGCGGCTTCGTCTCCGGCGTCCAGCCCTCCTGAATCGCCCGCCGGAGGAACCCGGCAGGGTTTCGGACGTTCGGCCAGCCGCGCAGGATCAAAAGCAACTCAAAAACTCGCTCCAACTCCTGCCCTTCCAGGAGCTGCCGAACTTCTTCGGTCGGCTCCGCCAGCGTCGCCAGCTTGTAAGCTTGTTCAATAATTTGCGAATTTTCCACGAAATCCCCTCCTGTATCCATAATACACCTTTTTGTATCCAAATGCAAGCCTTTTGTATCCACTTGATTCCTGCGTGTCAGGCTTTGAAAATCGTCGCCGCTGGTGCGGCGTGGTGGCCGGGGTCGGCCACCCGTGGTCGGGCGTCACCCCTTATCGTCTCAAGGGGGCTTGTGGACAACCTTCCCGGCCCCTGCAACTTATCCCCAAGGCGCGTAAGAAGGTAGCCGCGCTGCCGCGCGCCTAGATTAAAAGCATGCTCCCCACGCCCGCCCCTGCGTTTCGTCTGCTCTTGGGTTTGCTGTAGGCAGATGGTGAGCCGGAGAGAGGCGAGCAGACAGCCCCCCACAAAGGGGGAGCTGAAAGCGATTAGGCAGCTTGGAGCCGCCGTCGATCGGGTCGCTTTTAACGGTCATCAGACGCGCCTAGGTCGTGCTTTATCGCGTGGGCCTGTTTAGGGCCTCTCTGACCGCCAGCCTGTCCCACAAGGGACACACGGACGGGGTTAGGGTCGTTGGAGTCACAACGCCCATCTAGGGAGATTGCAGGGGCAATCTACTTGATTCTACGCCCTGACCCTCTGACGGCAACCACCCGCAGACACACCAGGGACAAGTTTTATCCTGGCTCTCTTCGCGGGGGTGGGGACGACTACCCCACAAGCTTTTTGTCGTTTTGGGTGGCATTGAGCGCCCTATATTTGTTTGTAGTACGTGACATACTTGACCTCGGTAAACTCCCCTGTGTGGGAGAAACACCTTGAGCAATACGGCATGTTATCGCTTAATTTCCGTGGCGGATTATCATTCCTCGTGAAGCAATACGGGCATGAATATGTATGCATGGCCTTCTTTTTCTTCTTGCTCCATCTACCTTTCTTTTTCCTTACTCCGTGTGAAGTTTTGAAAGACACAAGCGGCCTCCTTCCGTTTTTGACAATAGGAAATCAAGCCCCTGGACTCCATTTTTTAAAAAATGTGTCGGGGCGAGCCCTTTCCGTTCGTGTATGTAGAACCAAAAAGGCCCTCCCGATCCCCACGACGAGGATACAGGAGGGCCTAACATATGCCTTGAAAACAGGAGAAAAATCCTGTAAAATAAATTCCAAAGCCATTGTTTTAGCGCGCGCCTGTTTCTCCGATGTTGAGGATCGGTTAAGCAGCTTAGGGTTTGGTAGACCCTAGCCGCCGTGAAACGTGGCCTTTTCTTTTGTGTAAGAAAATATTACCACGTATCTAGTAGATTTGGCTAGGGTTTTCTCCCCTAATCTCCCGAATTTTGGCGAACTTTTCTTCTAATCAGAAGATTTGTTCGTATTTTTTTACTTATTTATGTCTACTAATTCCTTCTTTTTCCTGCTAGATAGTAGGTTTGAGAGATACATTATAAGCGCCTCGATCCGGCTCGGCATAAATAAAAGCACGTACATGGCCGGAATCAAGAAAATAGATGCGAAATAATAAAGAAAAACCTTCCTCACATTCAAATTTTCCGGGCTTGCCAAGCTTTTAATTAGGCTGATTTGATCCGGCGTTAGCCTGGATGCCACATCCTTACACATGTGTATACCGTACCATATCCCCGCTGCTACTACTGCCAATTCAGCTATTACCCACATAACTCTTTTCAGTGTCTTCATATTCATGCGTCCCTTTCTCCTTTCTGCATTAGGTTACTTATTTCTAACACCTTTCCCCCAGCAATGAGAGCAAGGTGAAAATCTATTAATGTTTTTTAATCCTGTTAGTAGCGGCATTTCAATAGCGATAACTGATTTGCCCGTTCCTTTGCAGTATTTGCATTTCTTCATAATCTTGTAATCCTCCTTTGTATACGTTTTTGCCAAGACCGGCGCGCTGCAGCTGCATTTTTTGTATACGTTCGACAGCTCCAGGATCTCGTTTTCGTATACGTTCTCCGTACCGATCGGCGTTGGCCAATGCCGCATCTGCCGTCATATTGTATACGTCTATTTTTTCTCACGAACAAACATCCCTCTGGCGTCCGTGCCTGGTTCGATAAACCGCCCTCCGGCTCGCTCATATTTAAGTTCCTGCGTCAGTACATCGGTTTTTATGGTCGTGTGTACCTCTTTGACCTTGGACATGAGCTTGCTATACAGGCCCGAGCTGATTAGATTTGCTCTATAGACCTGGTTCACCTTCAGTTTGAAGCTTTCACATGCCCCCAGCAGCTCCTGGGATGCCGAAATGTTTTTCCCTGACCCTTCCACCTTCACGCCTCCTTGTATTCGATTTCCGCGAAGTATTTCCGCTTCTCTACCTCTGTCAGCTCCTCGAGCGCAGCAACATAAAAAGACTTCTTGCCGATCTGTAGCCGCCGATCCGCAAGCCTCATCTTCCGCTCCCAGTGGAGGCAACGCGCCGGAACGAGCAGCCGCCCGAACATCCTGGCTGTTTCCTCCGCTACGGACACGCTATGCCAGAAATAAAACTCCTGGGACAGCTTCGTATATCTAACTTTGTTGATGCTTGGGAAATGGTATAGTAGCCGCTGCGGATCGTGTTTAAGCTTGCCCTCCGGTATGATCGTCATTTCATCAACCTCCGCACGCTACGCGCCAGCGAAATGAATTGCCGGAGCGTCCGATATGATTGTTTGATTTTTCTTAGCATTTCTATGCCCAAGCCTCCTTAGTGCTTCGTTGTGTACTTGCTCCAATTCGTCCATAAACTTCTCTGCCGCTCGCTCCGTGCGCGGCAACGGGAATCCGCTAACGAATGAATGCGTATCGAATAGATTTAGTTTGTGAATCTGTGAAACCTTGCCGCCCCCCAGGAAACGAGACTGGATCAGTTGCCCCATTGGCCCGTAGGAATCCGCTGTAAAGTTGTAATAGTCAAGTTTGATCCCCTTATTACCCATGGGCCTTACATGGATCAGGATTTCAAGCATTTCCCGTATTCGCGTATCCAGTCGCCGGATGCTTGGCGTCATAAAAATTTGAATGCTCGCCATCTTCCTACAGAACGTTAAAACGTCCGTTGCCAGGGTGTTTTCAAATTTAAGAGATTTCCGGCTATCGAATGATCGGTGAGCCTCGTCCCAGCAAATAATAGAGCCGTGGGCCTCCGCTATTTTAAACCAATCTTCGGATACCCGCATGCGCTCCGCGCCGTATAGATCATAGTTTGCAAACAGCTGCACGGTGCCACCGCGGGCCTCTATGGCGTTTTTGTACAGCCAGGCCATCATTGATCCTACCGTCGTCTTTCCGGCCCCCAAATTGCCCATAATGCCGATTACATGAGGCATGGGTTACTTCCCTCCCTTGACCATCCGGCCATCAGCCATTATGACAGGCTTCGGAGGCTTCGGAATCAATTCTTCAATCGTCCGCAGGAACGTTTCCGTCTTCGAGACGGCGCGCTTATAATCGCCCGTTATGGCCTTTATAATGCCTTGGTATGGGTTTTTGTCCCCGTGTAGCCGCTTGTTTTTCCCCAAGTCCTCCAAAAGCAAAATAGCTCTGATTTGCTCCTCACTTAACGGCGCTGCGTAGTCCGTCATAAATTCCAAGACTTGCTTCACGTCGGAAATGTGCTGCACATTTGGAAACAGATCGTCATTAATTACGGATTGAATTTTGTCGGCGTTGTTCGTGGGATTCATGGCTTACACCGCCTTAAATATGATAATCAGCAATATGGCTGCTGCTATGCCCAACATGATTTTAAAGATTGGCAGCGGCTTTCCTGGGAGCGCTTGTTGGTCTTCAAAATGTGTAATGGACCTCAAAACCGTGCTGCGCTCCAAAGCGGCGATCCGCTGGCAATCCGTCACGTTCTCGACCGTGGTTGGATACAAGAAAATCCGCCCTTTCCGGCCTACATAGCTCCGCACTTCCCCCACGGGAACCGCATAATTCCCCTGGGGCGACTCGGCGTAAACTCTTTCATCGTTAATCGTTACGATAGGCGCTATATCCGCCGTTCCGTCGTCCTTGAAAAGAATCAGCACGTCCTCCGGCTCGTACGGCTCGCGATTATTACTAAACAGCATGCTTTTTACCTCCCGGCTTCTTAATTAGTCTTTTGGTCGCCCATATCCCAGGCAGCACGATAACCGCTACGCCAAGCGTAAAGCCTGACCCTATCGCAAAAAAATAGCTGAATACGCTGCTTTCCATGTTTCTTGTCTCCCTTCTTGGTATACACTCTCCTGGTTGCTTCAGCGATTTTTGTATACGATCACCTGGCAGCTGCTGCGTTGGCCAACGCCGATCGACGCGGTGAACGTATACGAAAACGAGATCCGGACGTCGCAAAATGTATACGATAAATGGATCTGCAGCGCGCCGGCGCCGGCAAATCCGTATACACTACCACCACTGCGCACCGTCTTTAACCGCGAAATACAATCTTACGAACGATTTAACGAGCTGGAGCACGGCCAGCAGCAGGATACTAGCAATCAGCGAGTTTACAACCGCCTGCATCGATGCAGGGAGGTACGAGAAAAATCCAAAATAGTTATTTAGGTTGATCCCGCGCCCCGCTACGGTTCCCACTCTTCCCAGGTATTCGTACCCCATACTCAAGATTTGTAAGGGGGCATCAAATATTGAATCAATAAAGTTCTTTATGGCCGGAGGGAGAAAATAATCATACATGGTTAGTCCCCTCCGTTTCTGATAGAACCGATAATGCGGATCGCCGCGAATCCCGTGGCGAACCAAATGCAAAACATCAGTACATAGGCCAATGTGTCGAGCTGGAAGTAATTCAGGCCGTTTTGCAGCACGTTTTTAAAAATCGGCGTCCATGATCCATCCGACCGGGCGGACGGCGTAAAAGTGAATCCGGCCAGTGTGACGAATATTCCTTTAACAAACATAACCAGTAGCTTCGCAATGCCTAGAAAAAGCTTTAGAAGTGCTATAGCCAGCTCCGCGATCTTGTAGACGACATAAAGCACAAGGGCAATGACGATGAAAATCGGGCGGAGCAGCACCTTAAGAAAATCAAAAAGCGTCTGGAAAAGCTTCCCGAACAGCGAGCCTAAAAATTCAAACAGCCGACGGAATAGCCTCTCCAGGAACGTCCAACAGGCGCTTAAAATGTCCCTGATCATATCTTAAATTCTTTGGCTGCTCGCTTGATCAGACGCACAAGCCCCCCGGCCAAGGCATCCGAAAAAGCAAGGGCTGTGAACACCAGGAGGGCCGGAGCGATAAACATCAGGTTTTTTGTAGCCAGGTCGAAAATTTCAGCAACTACCATTTCCCTTATCAGCTCCTAATCCAATTTTTTGCCCTGGCATAAGCCAGGAGACGAACCACAAGGCCATACAGCACCGGAGAGAAAACCACGGCTAAAATCAAGACGATCCAAGGCATGTAGATTGATATAAAGCCTATAGCCGTTTCGATCATAGGGATCACGCCGATAAAATCAAGGTATTTGCCAGGAACTCCGCCCCCCGGACCACTACCGTTCCCGGGGTTGCTTCCCCCTTCCGATCCGTCTGCAAAGATCGCTTTAACTTCTGCTTTATTTCCGAACGCCCCCGGGATGTACCCCATGGCTTTCGTAATCTTAAACTCTCTAACCTCCGGGCCGACCGTGGCAATCAGCCGAGTATTAAGGTAAATCCTGTAGCCTGTAGCCCCTTCCGTTTCCGTCCAGGTCACAAGCAAATACTCGTTTGTTTCTTCCTGCTCGCTGTCCGTCACCTTTTTGGTGACTGTGATTGTTGCCTCTGCGGGCTCGGATGTTTGGTCGTACACGTTCACGGCCACAAGCTTAAAACGATAGGTATGCTCGGCCTGCGCATTTCTAAAAGTGTAGGTCGTCCCCTGCATCAAAGCCGAATTGAGCTTTCGTTCCTGTGTCCCGGAGGTCACATCGGTCACATACAAGTCATACCCTGCAAAATCTTCATCCGTGCTTTTAGCCCATCTTAAATCAATGCTTGTCCTGTCTGACGAGACTTCCGCCTTAAGGCCCCCAGGCCGAGCCGGAGGCGTAGGGGGCGGAAAATCATATGTCCCTTGGATTTCGTCATAGGCCTTGTCGAATATATCAACCGCCTTAACCGTTACTGTATAGGCCAAATTCCTGTCCAGCTTTTCGAACACAACTGACGTGTTGCTTGTCGTTTGAGATTTGCCGTTAATAGTGACCAAATAATGCTTTAGATTTTTGGCCGGAACAGGCGTCCATGAAGCTCTAAACGATGTGTTGGATACATTTGATAGCTGCAAACTGCTGATTACATACTTTGCCGGGTCTTCCGGCTCGTGTATAACGCCTTCTAGGCTGACTTCGGCTAAATAATGCTCTACATAGAACGATCCGTTTGCCTCTACACTCCACCCGGCCACACCGTTTTTGTTCACATAGATAGTTGTTCCACCAGACCCAGTAAAAGAGGCTATTTGATTGCCTTTGTGATCGTAAAAACGGTAATATAACTCTTTGGTATTGCCACCCTTAGTGCTTACGTAAAACTTG
This sequence comes from Paenibacillus oralis, assembly GCF_003863965.1. GTDB lineage: Bacteria > Bacillota > Bacilli > Paenibacillales > Paenibacillaceae > Fontibacillus > Fontibacillus oralis. The sequence continues at coordinate 6,741 of NZ_RRCN01000003.1, read as the reverse complement.
GTAATGTCAATTGTTACGGACCCGTCGGCAGAGAATTTAGACCACACCATACGAGGGTATTTATACGCTTGGTCCTTCCCTAGCGTGACAAAAGTATTTATGTCCCCGTCAGTTAGCTTGTCTGTAACATTGCTCCCCCCGCTGCCGTATCCGCCCACAATCCATGTCGCAATGATAGGGTACTTTGATAGGTCGGCCTTTTCGGCGGCGGCATGCACAAATCCCACGGGAAGAAACAGCACCGCAGCAATTAACCCCACTAACCATTTTTTGATTTCAACCACCCCCTTTCGGTATTGGAATCGGCCCGTCCGTAGCGTCCGGTATAGCGGGGCCACCTCCAGGATCGGCAGGAACCGGAACCGTGGAAGGCGGCGTTTCTGGCGTCGGGTTAGGAACCGGAGGGGCTCCCGTCTCGACTTTTGGTTGTGGCGCCGCTCCGGTATCAATGCTATCCGGCTGCTTAATGCCGTCCGAATTATTTCGCGGATCGCCAGGAATCACCGGAACGCCGACCGGATCGCTTTTTTGGTTCACATTTTCAAGCGGATCGTCGATTCGGAAGGGCTTAGACTCGTCCTTCACTTCAATTTCTGGCCCATTATTAAGTTCAAAAACGATCTTCCCTTTCTTGTACTCATCCGGTACTTTAGGCACTAAATCATCCGTTTCCACGGATGTATCTAGCTGCGGCAAAGGCGTATCGGTCGCCCGCTCAATTTCGCTACGGCTCGGAGGGGAAGGAACATCACCCAGGTAATCGGACAAATGATTGATTGTAGCGTCCCCAATCAGATCGGCGATTTCTTCCCAATCTGGCGGCGGTGGAAATGTGCTGCGGATCATATCGGCCCATTTCCCCAAGTACGTGTCAAACTCCGGGCATTCCAGCGTTTTTTTGATATTTTCACACGCATTGCATTGCCCCGTATCGCCACCACCACCCGGATCGCCTCCCGGATCACCGCCGCCCGGGTCTTCCCCTCCGGGATCAGTTCCCCCACCCGGGTCTTCTCCTCCGGGATCGGTCCCCCCTCCTGGATCGTCTGCTGCTGGAACAGTCATGGTTTTTTCATACAAGACCGTCCCGTCCATTTTCACCGCTTGAAGCTTGTATTTGCCGCCCGCATTTGTTTCAACTGCGAAAACCTTATCATTCGGCACGATTTTATACTTTTGCCCATCCGGTCCGGTGACAACAATTTGGTATGTCCCTGTCGGCCATTTTGTCCAAGTGATTCGGCGCGTTCCATTATTCCAAATCCAATCGACGCCCCCGGAGCTACCGCCGCCATCGTTACCGCCTGAACCACTATCGCCGCCCAAATCCCCATACTTGGTAGGCGGATCAAGATCAAGCGTATAAAGTACGTTCACATTTGCCCCGTAATCAAAAGTTGACAAACTCTTAACCCTGACAAAAGTCTCCGTGTTCGACGTTTTGATTAGCACGATTTTCATCCATTTCGCGTCTTGTTTTTCAAGCGTCACGTTTCCCGGCTGTACGTACTGCGCCGTACCGTCCGGCAGCACCACTTTCAACTTATCCCCGCTCCCCAAACCTTGGGCAGAAATAAAAAAGCTTCTGATGTATGCGTCAGACTCAACCTCGTCGCCATCCTGGGAATCCGATCCATCTTTCTGCTTGAGGTAGTAGTTTCCGGGCTTATTCGCATGAGCATAAAAATAGTTTTTTACCGATACTGTCGCAGCTTCCGCAACGTTTAGAGCAAAAAAGGGAGCCAAAATCAGAAAAAAAATTAAGCTCGTTAATAATTTTTTTCTCATCTTCGCTCCCCCTTATTTAGTTGGAAAAGCCCAGACGAAAAGAGTCTAGGCTTTTCCTGTTTTTTTGTTGGTCGATCATTAAGATTTGACTTGGTTTTTCTTTGCTGCGTGGCCCATCAGACGCATAACCAAGCCATACAGAACCGGCGAGAAGATGACGCCAAGCACAAGCAGGATCCACGGGCCGTAAATCCCCAGGAAGCTGGTCGCCGTAGCAAGCATGTCAGCAACCCCAAAAGGCAACGTAATACCAGAAAAATCAACAGTAACAGCAGCAGGTAACATAAATAAAATTCCTCCTTGAAATTAAATTGTATAGAGAGGGGTTTCCCCCGGACTCATTAGTAATACTTAACTTCCAAATCGTCGTCATCATCATGACGGTGTGAGCGTTCTTGCTCCCGCTTCGCGTTCAGCGGAATGTCTACGATCATATCGATTACCATTCCTACGACAAAAACAGCTGCAACGATCATAAAGGCAGGCATGTTGTATTTCATGAACCACTTCACATAGCCCCAAAACTCAGCCAGTTTTTGGGCGTCCAGCCACGGCCCCGGCAGTCCGGGAGGGATACCCGACCCCATCATGATTTAGCCCTCGATACGGCCCTAATAATGACCCCAATTAGCAAGCCGACCACAACAACGACCACAACAATCATCACGAAAGGTGCAGCTGTAGACATGAAATTTCGAAACATTTGCCAAAAAAAATTCCAGTCCCAAATATCAGAGACGTTCAAATTCGCGCCCCCTCTCGTATTCGCTACGGATGGAGAAAATAGTATCAATGACACCGATCCCGAGCGTAAAAGAGGCCAGCAGCGTGATCAAATCAAAGTTACCAAGCAACCAAATCAGCGCTCCACCTATCAGCGTCGACATTCTGCCACCACCCGGATCAAAAACCTGGAAATCATCGCCGTAACGACCGGAACGGCGAAGGAAAGGCCGATTAATATGCCCGCTGTCTTCGGAGCAAAACTCAAAAACCCCTCCAATTCATCGCCTCCAAACATGATTGAGCAGCCACTTCAACACCTGGAAACTAAGCAGAAGGAATACAGCCGAAGCAATCAGGGCCTCACCAACCGTCACTTTAGATACCAGGACAAAAGATGTTCCGTTAGGCAGCTCGACCAGGGTTTTATGTTGGTCATCTTGGTGCAGGGTGTCTATGATCTTCTGGAGCTGATCCTTATAACCCGTTTGAGGCTGCTCCGGTTCCTCTTGACTAGGCTTATCCGTTCCGCTCTCCGGCAATTCCGAATTTCCGGTTTCAGAAGCTTGAGGGCTTGCCGAAGGTTCCTCGATCGGCGTCACCTCCGTATCTGGATTCTCGTTCAAAAAAAACACCTCCAATAGCAAAAAAACAAAAGGGAGAGGGCAGCCAAACGGCTACACCTCTCCCACGGATCACACGACGAAATAGAAATAACGAACTATTGCACGCAAGCAAAAAATCGTCTATTGTGTGAAAAGGGGATTGAGCGGTGTGGTCGCTCTACCCACGGCCCTATAAGGTGTTGGCGCACCTTGTAGGGCTTTTTGCTATTCGTTTTTGAACTACTTTCAGAATAGCAAAGTTTGGTATTATCTGTCACCGTGCAACGTTTTAGCACTATACAACGCTGCACGGTAACAGATAATTTCCTAAAAAAATATGAGAACATATGATCTAATCAGATGATACGTTCCTATGTAATCTTAAAAAAAAAAGGGAAATATGTCCATAGTTTTATTTTGAATATTTTGAGTTTACAAGCGCTTCTATTACGTGTTTTGGATTTCCTTCCTTTGCAATTTCATCCAGAACTTTTTGCTTAAGGTTTATACTGATTGTTTTGATTACTTCGTCCGGGTCCTTCCTTTTTCCGCCCATGCAACTCCCCATTTCAAACCAATTAAAATCAGCTCCTTTTTTTGTTTTTATTCTTAGCATACAACAAAAAAAGTAGCCAGCAATATGCAAGCTACCTACCAAACTGTATAACACCGTGCAGCGTAGTATAGATATATACATATCTACTTTATTACTCGCCCCCGGCGCTCAATATATCCTCTTTTCCCGCTTTTTCCACGCTAATTCCGGGTCGCTTTGCGGATCAGTTGGCTGTTTATTTCGCTCCCAAAACTTCCAACTTTTCCGCTGTTTCTCTGCAATCATGCGTTTAGTTTCGGTAACTTCGCGCATGATCTGCGTCAAATTCGCATTCTGTTCGGCCATTCTTTCCGCCATCCGTTCGTTTTGCTCAAGTATTTTTGAATTTTGATTGACTAGGTTGTTAATCGTGTTAATCAGTTCATCATATCGAGGATCGTATTGCATTACAGCTTGTCCATTGGTCGGAACTACCGCAGAACTTTCAGCCTGCGTAGCGCGTAAAGTTCTAGCTGTGATAACCTCCGCGCTGTTTTCTACTGTCATCCCGCTACGTTCGCATAACGCCTGCAACTCGCGGAATGCCGTAGCGTCATTTTGAGTATAGACCCGATTTCCGTTATCGTCACGTTGGACGATATACCCGGCCTTTTCTAGTGCAGCAGCATACTTTCGGACTGTGACGGGTTTTACCTTAAGAATCTCGCTTATTTCTTTGGTTCCTAGCATTTCCCGCATCCCTCCCCATATCCACATAATAGCAAAACCTGTCCGCTATGGACAGGCCCGGGGCAAGCCAATATGAAATAAATGTGATATAATGGGGCAAGATATAAAAATGGCTGCGGTACGCCGAACGCACCACAGCCAGACAGGATCAGTGAAAACCACGGCGATCATAGCGAAAAAACCACCGGATCGGGCGGCAACCTATCTCCGGTGGTTTTTCCTTTTACTTCGTGCTTGCTTCCAGTTCCCCCGCAAAGTACACAGCCCAGTAGCAATACTGACCAGCTTCACGGCCACATCCAGAAGTTTAAGCAGAAGTTCAAGGAGTGACACGGCATCACCCCCTTTCAAAGAGGCTATGCCGTGTTTCCCACCGGAACCCTGTCCCTATTATTATATCATTTTTTCTTATCCTTAAGTCTAAGTATCATATTTATCAATTCCTCTCTCCCAATTAATCGCACTTGATTTGACTTCGCCAGTTCATAGGCTGCTGGCGTATAATTACTATTGGTCACTACCCATGCCTCTGAAGCTTTATAATGAGCAATAGACGCCTGCGCTTCCTGTACAGCCTTGATACCGACGTTTTTACTATACCGTTTAGCTTGGACCACGATTCTTTTCCCACCTTTTGAAAGCACCAAATCGGCCCCGTAATCTCCAGACAGTTTAGTAATACTTACCGAATACCCGTACCCTTTAAACAAAAGCCCTAAGTACTGTTCAAACTGTCCACCACTCATTTTATCTATTTCCTTTATCCCCGATCTTTTAAGCTTTTCTTCTTTGATCATGCGAATAATTAATAAAATCATCACAACCAGTAGTAAAACAATTACTCCGGCAGCAACCCCAGCGCCAATTGATTTGGTTTGGTTAAACACCCAAAAAAAAGATGCAAACACAAGCAGTGTCGATAATCCCTCCCCAACACCCGAATCCTTTTTTCTTCTGTTAGCCATATACAAAATACCCCCAAAAATGAATTCCATTTTTTAGGTTATCATCTTTAGGGGCTTACTGTCTTCAGTTATAGGCTTTTAAATCTAGCGGACATATGTACAAAATCCCGGTTTTTGTGAACATGTCCAGCCGCCCGATCCTGAAATTTCGTCATTTTGGACGATGACGGCCGATTTTGCTTCCGTGGAACATTCGATTTTTTAGGGCCAAATCAAAAAGTTGCGATCTTCGTTTTTCTCCGTTTTGCTCTTGTTTTCTTGTGGAGTCATTTCGGCATATAAGAGTTGTCTGAAAACAACAAATAGAGCAGGCAAAAGAAGAACGGCAATTAAAAACACGAGAATACAAAGCAATGTTGCCAATGCGTTCATCTCCTTTAGTGTATACGGAATCGCGGCAGCTGCGCGGCTGGCCAACGCCGATCCGAACAAGGTACGTATACGAAAACGAGATCCGCGGAGCTGCCAACGTATACAAAAAGGCGTTGGCCGGGCGCGCAGCTGCCGCGATTCCGTATACAATCGTTCTTACTCCATATCATCAATAGTCCAGACAGGTTGTTGGTTACCGCAATGCGGACAAACATACATAGGATCATCAAACCGTTCGCCATCTTCTGGATCAAAATCGCCTGCGTGATAAAGCTGCATCTCATAACCGCATTCACAAATGATTTTCAATCCAAACATCTCCCTTCAAGCTCATAGTCCAAAAAATCATTAAGAATGTTCCAGTAAATTTCCCTATCGGTCATGCCCTGTGCCTTGAACAATTCGTAGACGTCCCGATACCCGTCATTCCGTTCGATCAACTTCGCGATTTTCGAACTAATCACTTCGGGCAACTCAAACCCATCCACACCACCGATCATTGCAATCCTCCCATTTCTGGATATTCTTTTCGCCTTGCTTCGTCTTCTTCCGCAAAATATTCTTCATTCGTCTTCCGATTAACCACCGCCACGACAAGGGGGATAATTTCGGAATATTCATAATCGCCCCTAGGTACGTCCGATTCTCTCAAAATTAGCAGCGCACCAGGAATACCAATGGTGTACCACTCGTTCACTTCGTTTAGCAGTTCCTCCGATACTTCGGGCCACTTATAAGATGACAACTGAAACGGCCCTTCCGGACGGCATATTTTTTCCAGTAATTCACGTAACGTCGTTCTCACTTTCCAGCCCCCTTCAATCGCTTATAGGTTTCAAATGCCCCCATCCCAAGTTGCAGGCTTCCCTGATAGTTATCAATCAAAAACTCCAATACCGCGCCGTCCGTCCGCAACCCCAAATCTACCTTCACTTCCTGGAAACGGCGTTTCATATCCTCGCCCACATCGAGTGTATTCGCATCCTGATACGCTTTTAAATCG
>NZ_RRCN01000002.1:64568-518225 GCF_003863965.1 Paenibacillus oralis | reverse complement strand
AAAGGATCCCACCCTTCCGACGGAGAGCGATTGGAAGTCGTCAGAGGAGTTCCCCAAGGAGGGGAAGTGCCCGATCTTGAAGAAGTGCCGGAACAATTTGCCCCTGGCATCTCGAATGAGGATTTTATGCAGATTGCCCAACGGCTGCAAAAGCTCGCCGGATTGTAATGTGTTGCGTTCCTATACTGTCGCCGCTCAGTTTCCCTGTCGGGAATCGAGCGGCTTTTTCTTGCCAGTGCTGACGGTAATGAGGGACAATGAATGGCGTGTGCAGCCGAAGGCTGTACCGCCATTCATTGTCCAAGGAGCTGCGAAAGCGACCAAATAAAAAAGGAAGACGTTATGGGTTGCCGCCCCGACTTCCTTTCCCCAGCTTTCGCTTGAATTAAGCTTAATGAAAAAGAAGAGAGTTGTAAAGTCTCTGTCCGTTCTGGAGGGGGCTGCGGCACCGGAGCGCATCACCGTCTGTTTAGAGCATAGCCGATTGCAGCGCCACGGTGGGCTTATTCGTTTACATGACATGACGATCCGAGTAGGTAAGGGCGGCTACCGCTGTCCCTGCTGCAGTGAAGTTGTTTCAGCATGCAGGGCCGAGTTCCAGCAATCGCCCTTGCCCACATGGCATCAAGATCTTATGCACTACCTGGCGCTTGTCAGCAAACATGGGATACCGGAAGATGACCGCCCCAAGCGATGCCCGAAGTGTTGTCAGAGTAAGCGGAAGCTTCATCGCCACAGCCATTATGAGCGGATCGTGATGACGCTTACTTGCTCAGAGAAGATCTACATCTTCCGGTTTCGTTGTCCAGATTGCGGATACGTTCATTCCGTCATTCCCGCTTTCCTTGAGCCGTATAGGCAGATGGCGCTAGACCTTCAAGAAGAACTGGTCGGAGCGGCTCATCAAGGGGCTACAGTGGAGCAGGTCGCAGAGCAGGCGGGGGCTCTGCCTTGCGGCAGCCTCGATGAGCGTGCCATTGCCAGCCTGATTCGAGGCTGGAACCAGCGGCTCGCGCAGCTCGAGTCCGGCTTGTGGGCATGGATACTCGCCCGGGCACCACATCTCGCACTTCCACGCTCGTCATCCCTCTGGAACACCCTGCACACCGCATGGACGATCATTCGGGAGCGGATTCCGGAGCTTCGGAACATCCGGTTCCTTCACGGCCTGAATCGCCTCCACTTCTCCATGACGGTGACGGCGCACGGATAAAATACCACATAGCCTGTCCTGTCGCATCGATTGGCGGTGTCTCACAATGGAGGCAAGGGGATTTTAGCGCCCTATTTCATCTCCAAAGGAGGCAACGCCCATATGGATTCGTCCTTGCAGGAACAAATGGCCGCTTTTCGCTACAGCCTGATCGCACCCGTAGTCAGTCGGCAAACGCCGCTTGCGCCCGGTGAGCTCAAGGCTTATTTGAAGCAGGCCGCTTCGTAGGTCTACCACATTCCCGGCAGCACGAAAACTCAGGTAAGCGTGCGTTCACTCGAACGCTGGCTGAACCAGTACCGGAGGGGCGAGTGGAACGGCCTGAAGCCGAAAGCCCGCATCCGGAAAACCAATCTGTGCATCCCGCCAGCGGTACTTCAAGAGGCGATTCGCCTACGCAAAGAGCGTCCTGAGCGCAGCGTCGAGCAGATCATCTTTCTGCTTGAGGAAAGCGGTCAGGCCGAGGCTGGTACGGTTGCCGCAAGCACACTCTCCCGTCATCTTAGAAAGGCTGGCGCAAGCCGCAAAGAGTTGCTCGTAGAGAGCACGGAGAAAGGGTTTCGGCGATTCGAAGCTGAGGATGCTCATTTAAGTTGGCAATTCGACTTTCAGCACACGCTCTATTTGCCCGACCCGAAAGACCCGAAGAAACGAAAGAAAGCCATCCTCTTCGCGATCCTGGACGACTACAGCCGCTACATTGTCCATGCCGAGTTCTATTGGGATGAAAAGCTGCCGCGTATGGAGGACAGTCTCAAGAAGGCGATTTTAAAACATGGAATTCCTTCTCAATTCTACTGCGATAACGGCTCTGCGTTTTCTTCCCATCATCTGGTGCGCATCTGCGGCAAGCTGGGCGTTCAGCTTTCGCACAGTACCGTCCGACGCCCTGCTGGTCGCGGTAAAATTGAACGCTGGTTCCGTTTTATTGATACCAGCTTCAAGCCGGAAGCTTACGCGCTGATTGAGCAAGGGCGACTAACGACGCTCGCCGAGCTTAATGCCGCGCTCGCCGCATGGCTGGACGGATACTACCATACTCGGGAGCATGGCTCTACCAAGCAATCTCCCAAAGCGCGGCTTTCCTCTTGTAAGCGGGAGATGCGGCGCAAAACGCTAGCGGAACTGACGGAGATCTTCCTCTGGGAAGAGCAGCGAACCGCCGACAAAACCGGCTGCGTCAGTCTCGATGGCAACACGTATGAGGTCGATCTTGAGCTGTGCAGAAAGCGTGTGGTGCTTCGTTATGACCCCTTTGAACTAAGTGCCATTCAGGTCTGGTATGAGGACAAGAGGTACGCCGATGCCACTGTCGTCGATTTAGCTCGTCCCTACGACCGCCGAGTAAAGCCAGAGACGACCTCTTCACTTGTCGTGGAACCGGACGGGCAAGTGGCCTTCCTGGAACTGGCGGAACAGAAGCGGCAAGCGCAGTGGACAAGCGAGCCTGTCTCTTATGCCACGGTGGAAGGGGATGATACGCCATGAATTCGGTCTCGCAAGCCCCTCCCACGCCGCAAAGGCCCTTTAGCAAAGAGCTCGATCCGATGCTCTGTTATGCGTTCAGCGGGCATAAGGAAGCAGCCGCCCGATTGGACCTGATGATTAAGCACCGAACACTCGGCGTATTAACGGGCGAGGTGGGCGGCGGCAAATCCACCCTGATCCGGCGTTTGTTCGCTTCGCTTGATCCGATGACGTACTTGCCGATCTATCTGTGTTGCGCCAATCTGAAACCGCGTGAATTTTATGCTGGACTGCTTGAAGCTGTGGGCGTAGAGCCGGTTTACACGGTGTCCAAGGCGCGAAAGCTCTGGCAAGAGGTGGTGCGCAGCCGGTCTGCGCCAGGAGAAAAAACGTTAGCCGTCATTATTGACGAGGCACATGAAATGAGCGAAGCGATGCTGCTGGAGCTGCGATTCGCTCTTAACTACAACATGGACTCCGCGGCTCTGTTTCCGCTCATCCTTGTCGGCCAACCTGAGCTTCGCAAGTTGCTCCGGCTCAAAAAGTATGAAGCGACCCTCCAGCGCATCGGGATGCAGTACCATCTGGGCGGCATGAACAAGGATGAAACGAGCGCCTATATCCGTCACCACATGACCGTAAGCAAAACGGAGAAGCCTGTTTTTGCCGAAAGCGCACTCGGCCGTATATTCGCAGCAAGCCAGGGACTTCCACGAGTCGTGAACCAAATTTGCACGCAGATCCTGCTCGATGCCACCGCCCGAAATCTCGAGGTTGTTGAAGAAAGTGATGTCGTTCGCGTGCTCGCGGACATGGATCGGCAGCGAGGCCTCACGAATTAATTCGCCCTTATCCCCTATATGCACATGAATTGGCGTATGCCGTCTCTTATTCACAGAGATTGGCGTACGCTTCGTCTATTGAATGGCGATACACTTCTCACCTGCCTGGCGGGTTGACGTTACATATCTACCGTCATTGTCGGTAAGATTCACGCCGCCATTTTACGTGAGCGGCAACACTATACGGGCAAGAGTTGCTGCTTACATATGGCATGTATACGAAACCTTTATTTATTTCTATTGGCCGTGCGCGACTCCCAGCGTGCGGCTCGTCACATAGTGGTGGTCAAGCACAAGCCTTTATTGGAATGGTTTCAATTGTCTCTCCCTTAGTTCTTGAATTTTATTTTCTAAATATTCGATACGAGATTTTAGTTGTGCTTTCTCTATGACATGTTTTCTGCATATTTCCAGAAGTTTCTCGTTCTTTTCCTTCTCATTCTGAAGCGCCTGCTTAACTTTTTCATACCGATTCTCAAGCAATCTTTTACCGCTTGGTCTGGTTGACGTTTCGATTGCAGTAGCTGCAATTTCTTCTGCCCCTTTTTCAATTTCCATCTGCAGCAAAATGGCTTGATCACAGCGTTCCTTAAGATCAGGACGATTATAGATCGTCTTTCGCTCAATGCCAGCTTTTTTAGCAATCGCTGATATGGACAGTTTTTTCTTCCCTTTTCGGAGGTTTGTTATTGCTTGTTCGATACGCTCCAGTGTAACGAGTTTATTTTCTTTAGAAGGGTCACTCATGCCATTCCCTCCCATTCGCTTGGTGTGATATTGTAATCTGAATGATTATCAATTCCGGAATAATTCACCTGGGTTTCCAACTCATCAATAATTCCTACGAGGTATTTTTCAATTGTCTTTAACTTGTTCTCATAAGGACCCCCAGCAGGTGCAGATGCCAATTCGCTACGAATTTTTTTCAACCGGCCTTTATGAACTTCAAGAAAGTCCGGAGTAGTCAAAAAATTGCGGCATCCTAAACATACCCCGTCGCCTTCACAAGGTTCATTTCGCATTGGATGGTGAAGACAAAGTCCATGTGACAAAATTTGAATCTTATGCGCTTTACGCAATTTATCAACTTGTTCGATGGTCTTTCCTTTGAATGGGTTATTTACTTTAAGTTTTTCTTTTATTTGAAGAGCCTGCTTACCAACAAGAACTGCGCCTTCATTGAATACTTTCGCGAACTTGTTCCTTACATCCTCTTGAAGCAGGTGTGTATAGTGCTGTGTACCTCTAATGGACTTGTGATTTAACAATTCCCGTATGGTTTCCAGAGAGGCCCCGCCTTTTAAAGCATACGTAGCGCAAGCGTGGCGGAATGTATGAGATGAAAAATCAGCAATATCTCCATTTTTATATCGGAGATTGTGTTTTTGAAGCCAGGGTCTTAGAAAATTCTTTGACCAATTTGCATGGGAAACTATACCCACGGGATATCCTTTGACATTACGTATTCGATTAAGAAATAAATACGGTAAGCCCGATTCTTTTCTTAACGGATCCGTGTATTTTTCAACTTTCGTAATGGCTTGTACGACAAGGGCATTCGCTGGTTTATACACCCTCGTAGGTTCGGCTTGCAGTTTACCGGTGTTGTATACTAATTTTGTTTCTCCGCCAATTGGCTCAATGGAGGCATTATACATCGTAATGATTTCGCTAATGCGAAGTCCAAGCTGCAATCCAACTACTACGCTAGCTGCAACAAGTATATTTTCGTCCATATCTAAATCACTTACTGCTTTACGCAATATCCGATCGATCAACTGTTCGTCCGATATTTTATCAATGTTTACTTGCTCTGCTTGCTTGGCATCCTTCTTTAACGCTTTGTTATTAATAATGAGCTCATTGTACATGCCCTGAACAAATCGAACATCTTTTGGAACATCCCAGCCTTTAATATTTCCCTTTAATAAGATTTCTTTTAACGCCAATGCACTTTTCTTGATTGAAACAGAGCTTATTGACTGACCACTTGTCTCGCTTTTCGCTTCAGGCAAATACGTAAAATACTTCTCCAATAAACTCTGATCAATTTCTGAAAACGACTCCACTTCCGGCGCATATTCTTTTATAAATTTAGAAAATCGAACAACACCGTCTAAATTTCGTTTGGCAGTTGAAAACTTGCCCGTGGTTAACTCATGATGCATAAACCATTTTATTACTTCTAGCATTTTGGGCTTATCAACAACAAATTCAAAATCAATCATAAGCCTCTTGCCAGACAAATGCTCTACATTAATAAATCCGTTAAAATCCCATACATTGTCTGAGAATTTACTATTACCGCAGCGGAAATCTAATTGGGGTATTAGGGGGTTGTAATCAAACAATTGAAGCTTTATACTTTCAACCACTCAGCATCGCCTCCAAACGCCCTATAATCGTTTCTAAGGCGTATTCAACAGTCTCAAGATGATTCGTCGTACCGATGTACTCCTGAGCCATATATGCCTCTCTGTTGGCTCTGAGACGATCCAAATGGTCTTTATGAATTGGTAAGTGTTCGGGAGTCGTGATAAACTTAGGACAGATCACGCACATATTAAATTTAGAGCATATCTTGCCCTCATTATTTATCGGCTTCTGACAAGCCCCATCAGGCAATGAAGCAGACAATAGCGTTTCCGTGTCGAGATTCTTTCCTTGACCAAGTTCCTTATCACTGATTTCCTTGACTATCATGCCGATAAATCCAAGCTTTTTATATTCGCTTTCAACTTTTGGATTTTTGACTTTTGCATATAAGCTTGTGGAGTGCAATGATTCGTGACCTAAATATTCTTGAATTTCAAACATGCTCATGCCCTTATTTAGCATGTCCGTTCCAAGCGTATGCCTAAATGCGTGAAAGGTTAATGGGTATAATTCGCCATCGTTATCTCTGATATCATGCTTTTTGACAAACCGATAAAGTTTATCTCGAAATATTTTTTGGAGCAGTCTGGCGTACCGTATATTCCGTTTTTGCCAGTAAAGACAAATGTAATTTGTTGCAAGTTCTTTCCTGGCCACTTCTGAGTATTGTTCAAGTAGTTGAACTGCCCGTTTGACTCGATTTGATACGGGGATATATCTGTCAGCCTTATTTTTCGGAGAGAAAACATACAATACGGGTTTTCCTGTAAAATCTTCAGTTATACACCCCTCGGTTAGGTCCAAAACCTCTGAAAGCCTGATTCCCGAATCGATGCCGATCTCCACAATAGACTTCAAGAGGATGTTTTTCTCCTTTTTTAAAGCTATTTCAATCTGTTCCATTACATTATCGGGTATATACCTTGTCCTTAAAACATCATCTTGCTTAAGTGCTTGGTACTCATCTCCATCAAAAACCTGTCCCTCCGGAAAACCATCATACTCAAAAAACTGCCCATGTTCTACTACCCATTTTAGTGCAGACATAGCAACCGATCTTGTAGAGTTTGCTAATTGAATCTGTTGTAAATAATAAATATACATTTGAGTGATTTGGTGCGATAAATCGGCATAATCCATAATTTTCAAATTGTATTCTTTCACGAATTCAAAGAACCGTTTCAATGAATAATTATATCGATACAGTGTTTCAACGCTCGGCTTCCCTAGACTCATGCATTCAATTGTTATTTGCTTATGTATTTTCTTGAACCATTTATTTGGCAAATATGAAAATTCAAAAGATAATTTATCACCATAACTCGATTGATACGGAACCTCCCATCTATCAGTTTTTGTATCAACTGTTGAAATATACGCTCTACTCAATTCAACTCCGCGCTCCTTCTCTGACGCATGAAGCTTTCATATGCCGTTGTTTTCGCTTCAAGCGACAAATGTTGATACTTACTCGTAGACTTAACATCATTATGACCTAACCTATTTTGGACATAACGCATATCAAATCCCGATTCGGTGAGTTCGGTTCCATGGGTGTGCCTAAGCATGTGAGGAGTGCATTTAATACCCACTTGTTCAGATAGCTTATTGAAGAGCTTTGTTATCGTATCGCGGATCATATATTGGCCAGGGCTGGTTTCATGATTCACAAATATCGTAAGATGTTTTCCATCATCAGGGCGATGATACAAGATATAATCCTCTATGGCAAAGACAATATCTCTGCTGACGGGTATTTCCCTTTCTAGTGATTTGATGTTGTGGTCTTTATGGTATAGTGGATCATGCTCTTTTACCTTTATAACCCCAACTTTTGTTTGAATCTCATAATCACCTATACGAAGACCTAGTGCCTCACTAATCCGGCAACCCGTTTCATAAAGAAATCTGAACAATAACTGATTTCGGGCATTCAAGCTCTCATCTGACTGTAACATCTCAAGTCCTTGATAGAGCTTTTCAACCTGTTCCCGAGTCAAACGCTTACCCTTAACTGATTTTTTCTCTTTAACTCGGAAGAAATTAAAACCCATATCTTTACGACTAACTTTCTGAACTAGGAAATGTCTGTTTTTTGAATCATCTTTATAAGTTAATGGGTTCTCCGTCACAAAGCCCCCAATCACTTCATAATATCGATAAAATGAGGCTATTGTTGCCATATACTTATTCTTTGTCTTTGCAGATTTCTCTTTGTCCGTCTTTCCGACTTTCGTTTTCAAATACTCAAGCCAAGAAAACATATCCGCTTTCCTAACCTCGTAAAATTTAAGCCCCACTTCGTTTAACCAAGTGAAATATTCCTTTAAGTCTCTACTATAACCTTCGATTGTGTTCTCAGAGTGCCCCTTCTCTTTTAAATAGTGAAGAAACAATGTTATTTCCTCGACAATGTTGTAGTCCTCATCCACAACTACTACATTTCGTTTTCCGGCCTCATTGAAAGTTTTTTCAATTTTCAGATTGCCCATATTCATCACCACCGAGATCAATCCTATATGATGTTTAGCCAATGTTTTCCCACTTTTACCGATCTTGAGTGTGTATATCATCCATCATCTATTATTATAGAGTTAATTGTCAATTATCATAGTTGAGTTCCGGAGTAAACTCAAGAAACAAAAGGAACGATTCGCACATGCAATGCTCTTCCGCCGCGGGTTCAATGAACTCTTTTGTGCTGCCATAGAAAAAGGTGTGTTGCCATAAGGCCAACACACCTTTTTCCTAGATATTATCCGTTGTGTACGGAAGCAACGCTACCGCCCTAGCACGTTTAATTGCAACTGTTAATGCACGTTGATATTTTGCGCTTGTTCCAGTCACACGGCGAGGAAGAATCTTCCCACGTTCGCTAATGAACTTTTTAAGAACTTCCGTATTTTTGTAATCAATATGAGTAATTTTATTGACTGTAAAGTAGCAAACTTTTCTACGTTTACCTTTGCCACCTCTACGTGGAGCAAACTTTCTTTCACCACGTTCTTCGTCATTTCTTTGTGCAAATGCCATTGTTATTTTCTCGTTCCCTTCATTATTGCACATTGGTTAACGTGCCAAGTTTTTTCTGACTATCCTCTAGTTCAAAGTTGGGTGTGGATAAGTCTTACGACTTACCCACACCCGACTTCTCACTACGGGGCTACACCCACATCTTGAAATAAGGATGGTCATCATCACTAGACTACATTGACGGTCATAACGTATTACACACTTTACTCAACATCGCGCGATCTTAATAAACCGTGGATGCTGGTCGTAAATGAAGATTACCATTACACAGTTAAAATGCTTTAAAACCCCTTGATTTTACTGAGGTCTTAAAGCATTTTCTGATCTCAGATGTTACGCTCTCTAAAATGGCAGGTCGTCATCTGAAATATCGATTGGTTTGCCGTCATCCTGAAACGGGTCGTCTTGGTTGTTCCCCACACTTGAACCGTAACCCTCACCACTGTAGCCGCCGCCATAACGTCCTTGAGGAGGTGCGTCGTCACGACGCGCAGAGTTGCCACTGTTTTGGCTTTCAAGGAATCGTACATTATCGGCAATAACTTCAGTAACATACACTCGCCTGCCTTCATTATTTTCGTAGTTACGCACTTGAATTCTCCCTTCAACTGCAGTTAATCTACCTTTCCGAAGGTAGTTTGCGCAGGTTTCTGCCAGCTGTCGCCAAGAAACGATTGGAATGAAATCGGCTTCTCTCTGTCCGCCGTTAGTAAACGGCCGGTCAACTGCAAGCGTAAATTGAGTAACTGCAACACCAGAGGGGGTGTATCGAAGTTCAGGGTCTTTCGTCAGACGGCCGATCAGAACAACACGATTCAACATAATAAGTTCATCTCCTTAATAGTAAATTAAGTTAATAATAACGCGAGGGAAACGGGTCTTCTTTCTTTAGTACGAAGGTCAATTTCAATTGGTGTTCGGCCACCTAGCAGCAAATCGTCCAATCCCTTACCATGTTTGGGGTCCCAACACCAAATAACAACTTCAATGCCTTCTTCATCAAGAGCTTGCTTTGCAAAATCTACAAGATGATTGAAAACATACTGATTCTTTCCTCCCTTTTTTTCCGGTGCAAGCAATGCATCCATATCCATAGCAATTGCAAGCTTTTTAGTTCCCCACCGTTTTAAGGTAGGAACGACACCTTTGTAATTACCGGACCCTGGAATACTAGCGTGTAATATCTTCAACTTATTGGCAGAAATGTGGGATTTGTGTTCCCCCTCCGTAGTTATAACAAAGTCTGCTCGAAAATATGATGTAATTTCTACACCTGGTTCCCACGCTTGCAGTACCTGATACGGTGCAACGATATTTAATGGTGCCCCTGATGAAGCTCCGCCTTTTCGCATTTTAGAAGGATCAGACTCAAACTCAATGTTTGGTGGAGAAGAGAACCAGGCGTATTTACTATCCGGCCGACCTGTTGAAACTCTCATCCGAACAATTTGGCCAAGTTCATTACGAACTGGAATGAA
Organism: Paenibacillus oralis; assembly: GCF_003863965.1. Taxonomy (GTDB): domain Bacteria; phylum Bacillota; class Bacilli; order Paenibacillales; family Paenibacillaceae; genus Fontibacillus; species Fontibacillus oralis. The sequence continues at coordinate 507,816 of NZ_RRCN01000002.1, read as the reverse complement.
GTATTTCCCAGACGGATAGATTGACCAATACCAATCCCGATCATTCATTGGGTTCCCATTTCTTCGGAGCTTCTTAGTAAAGCCAGGAACTCGTTCAAGAGAATAGCCTTCAGCTAACAGCGTTTGGATAATAGAATTGACCTCAGAATATTCTCTGGGAATCGACCTTAGCCCTATCGCAACAATTTCTTCATCTGAATACTGACGTTTTGTACGCCATTCTTGGACATGTTCCTCGTACATAGGGCAAAGAGATAAAAAACGACGGTAAACGCGATCGCAGACCTCATCGGGTTGAGGTTCTACATCTTCAATTACCGGTCGTGGTGGTGTATTCCGGATAATGGATCTACGCTCATTGTTAGATACAGATCCATCAGTATAAACAACAGGAATGCCCATGATTTCAGCTACTCCTGTGACACAATCAATAAAATGCTCCTTGTTATCCTTGTCCCATTCTCCAAAAGTACTCCATGAGTAATAGGTGATTGCGTCCCCGCCTTGGCACCCGCATCCTCCTCCGCCGAAACATTTAAAATGTCCTCTGGATTTGGAAATGTAAGTATCAGGCGTTTTCTCATATCCGTGGTTTGGGTTCGGACAATAAATTTGCCAGGAGTTGCCGGAACTCTTGATTTTGTGACCCATAGCGACGGCCAGGTCATGAACGCTGACATTCTTCACTTGAGTCACTGTATCTTTACTTACGAACTTTGCCATGCCAACAATTTCCTCCTTTTCGATAGTTTATTGGGTTGTAGGACATAAAAAAATGCATCTGCCCTTTCCAATGACCAGATCTAATCCTGAAATAAGGGATTATCGTCTCAAAGAGACGGGATTGGTCACTCGAAAGAGGAGTGCATTAGTTAGTGTTAGAATGGCCCTTTTGCGCATGCTAGGGCATAAAGAAAAATAAGAATGGTTATGAATTCATTGTAGCACAATTGTTCTGATTGATAAAGTCATTGGGAAGTAGAGTTGTAACTAGTTATATTAAACTATTTATTAAATGATCGATATAAAAAAAGAACTACTTAGACTTCTGAATTGCTGTATAAAATAAAGGCATTTGTGGATTATCAACAAAAAAATACAGAAACTATTGCCGAAGAGTGATAAAAAAACAGGAACATCAAAAATATCATCATAAAAAAACAGAAAGATTTTGAAAGGTCACCTTATCATAAGAACTATGTCATATTCAGAGAACACTTCTTAACAATCAGAAGCATATATTAACATGCTAGATTCTGTTTTTGTATGATTTCATTGCTGAGATGAGTATTGTTCATTTTATCAACAAAATAGCTTCTGCTTTTATCTGATTAAAGTAAAATCGAAGTTCCTTTTATCTACAGATATTATTCTGTATATATACGAAAATGGACAAAAAAAATGGATCTGAACGATCCATACTTTTTGGAGCCATTGTGAGGTACGTCTGGCTTATCTTCGCACAATAAATCTGGTATTACCTATACCCCTGAAATCAATACGAATAGCCCTCTTTTAATGGCTTAAAAAAGAAGGCTAGGCGATAGAATGTACAGTTAGGAGGTATTCCTCCAACTTAAAATTAAGAGGTACATCTGGGACAAGTGTCCATTTTGGAAGCAGGTCAATTTTTTTAAAGAGCCACTCCCTTACCTCTTCCCTGTTGTTTCCTTGCTCGATGCGAACCAAAGCCTGTATTTCGAGCTCGTGATAACGTTCTGGACACTTCTCTAATGAAAAGGCGTATTTTCTTATTGTTAAAGTATCAAGATAATGTCCCAGTTCCACAGATTTTGCATAATCTCGATGATCATAAGCAGGTGGCCGGGTATAGTTTCGCTCAAGCCTACTTAAAGACTTTAGGCATATTGCTGCAAATTGCCTTTGGTTGTAAAAACTCGCAGCTGACGCGAACTCAAACAACCTAGATTCGTCTAATTTTTTGGGGGAAATAAACTTATATACCCCTGTTTGCTTTGCGATCTCAAGATAAGTAACCATTGCTTTATGACGTAACTCATCTTTGATGAAGTCTATTATGTCGCTAGGAAACACTCGATTTTTTTCATAAAGCTCACGTATTTTATCGACAACATAAGCCATATACTTATGGCTTTTTCCACGAAGAAGGTGAACTAATTGATAAAAATCGCTTCCATTATTCAAAAATTCAAATTCACCAATCATATTATCAGAAAGAAGCTTTTGGAGTCGTTTAATAACTCGCCGGTATGTTCCTTTCCCTGGAATAACCTCTCGATAATGAGTCCCGGGAACATAGCTACTGGTCAATGATTCATTTATGATAACAGTTAATTTAGGTAGGGAAGTCCCCGTTTTGGCTTCAATTTTCCAGGACTTGATCAAAGGTACATTTTTGAATATTGTTTCAGAAAGTAACGTCAGAATATTCTTTAATTCGTAAACATGTTTTTTGTGGAGCTGCTGCAGGATGCCCTTGCCCTTATCTAACCAATAAAAGACCTCTTTTCCCTTCTCATTCCCTTGCTTTCTAAGAAGATCAAAAACAAATTTCTGAGCCGAAATAGGCAGATCTGTGAATTGCTTACTGAATACAAAAGGGTTAACCACAACCAACCGGCTAATTTTATTAGTATCCGGATTGATAAAGTGGTTCATTGAAAATTCGCTTATTACACCAGATACTTTCTCTTCGATGAGGCCCAATTTCACAAATTTTTCAAACGCGATGTAGAATTGATCATCACAGCAAGGATCTTCGTACAATTCGTGAAGCTTCTGATAGATTTGATGTCTTGAAACATTCTGGATTTTTCCTTCCGAGTTGAAACAAACATGAAGTGTAACCATAAGCATCAAATCCGCTTCCGTTACATGCCACACCAATCGACTTGATCCGTTAGAGCGAACTCTGAACTTTTCGCTAGAATGAATCTTTTCGGAAATTGAGAATAACGCATCTATAAACCCGTCAGTCAACGCAATATCCTTATCTCCAATTGGCTGTTTAAATTCGAATACTACATCAGTCACCATTAGGCCTCCTTTCATTAAAAGATCCGGAAAATCATGCGATTTATATAGACTTAGTTATTGGTGATTGCTATAATTTCTTTAGAAGACAAAACTAAAACAGACCTTCTACCTCTATTTTTTTTCGTGAGGTTTAAGGTTAGGATTGAGATTATTGTTTTGGTGACGGTGATCTCAAAAAAATAATTAGGTAGAATGTCTGGAACACATTCTGCCCAACTGAAACCTCCGGTGACACGGAGGTTTTTGCTTTAGACAAAAAGATGCACACACCTTTTGTCTTAATTCGACATTATCATTAAGTAATACTTCGGTCAATCGGAGTAGAATGTATGATAAATGACGGAGTAGAATGTATGTTTTATACAAAAATACATTCTACTCCGCCCAAAATACATTCTACTCCCACAAAAATACATTCTACTCCCTAATAAACCATACATTTTACTCCCTAGAACAAAGTAAAATAAATTTCATTTTTCTCGACCTTTTTTCGCAAAAATGAATTCTATGAAAAACTTGCGGAGTAGAATGTATGTTTATGAACGGAGTAAAATGTATGTTTAATAAGGTGAAGGAGTTCAAAATATGCTGAAATGCGGAACTAAATGTATGCTTGTTTTTGGAGAAGGCCTCTTAAGTATATGAGACCCACTCCACAGTTTTCTATTTTTTTATGTAGAGATTATGCGGTACTGAAACCTGGCACTTCAAGCATTGTTATTTGGACCGGTCTTTGTAAAGAAATCGAAGTGTCCAATTCCGCTGTTGCAGTATTTCTATGTCCCTGTAACCAATCAGAAGGAACAAAGTTGATATGAGTAAACTTGCGACCAGTTTTTTTGAGGCTGAAGTCAGTGATAACATCTGCATCCATGAGATGACCGAAAGAGGTTTCAATTGTACGAATCGTTCTTGCTCGATTGAACGCTTCATCATCCCCATCTTTTAGTATGATGTGATCAATCAACGTATCAAGTTCAAACTGGGTTATTCCGCTCTCTATAGCGTCAAGAATATTTAAGTAGATCAACCGGGCATAGGATGTCGGCAACTCGTTATAAATCACCATATTAATGAAAACGTAATTGCCGGCCAAGAGCGACTCGTGAAGTTCTTCGTGGAAGGAAACGATGGCTGCACGTTCTTTTCCGCCCTCCTCTTCCTTCGTCCGCGCGATCCAAGCCATACTCTTTATTGGACGATGCTTAATCGTAGCCGAATAAAAATTCGACGAATTAGGATCAAAGTATTCTTTGTACTCAACCCATGTTGCTGCAATATTTTTGAGACTCTCGTATATTAAACGATACTCGCCGCCTGATGTTTTGGTTACCATCGCTTCTGCAAGTTCCTTAAATTCGAATTGGATCTGCTTTTTCTTACCCTGGGTGAGCCACAACTTGAATAATCCGATGAGCACCCTTGTGTCGTAGGAGTTCAAAATAGCTCCATTGTCATTTCTATAAACCATCGGACGGAATCCACGTCTTTCTAACTCAAGGATGTCGCCACCGGTAAGTTTGTTCATGGTAGCTGCATGCGGAGTTCCGGATAAAAAGACACCGCCTTGGATAAGGTTTTTTTCAAGGATATGCGAATTGTACTGTTTACGGTACTCTCTCTTCATTTGAATCGCTATCTCAATCGTTTTTGTGATAAGGTCATAACGGATCTGCTCATGATGTTCCATATCACTTATGTTTTGACCAGATCCTTGAATGGTTAAAAAACGTTTCAACAACTCGGTTTCTTTATTCCGAAACTTTTCGAGTACAGGTTTCAACTCATGCAGGTTACTGCTCATTAACCCCTTTGCAACCCGCTGAAGATCTGCTTCCATCATCCGATCAATCTTTTCGGCGTCAATCCGGTAGTTGAGCATGTCCAATTTTTTCTTTGCCAAGGCGTCTATCTCATTGGAGAGGAGGTCATTGAATTTTGACATATCCTTATCCACCTTCATTCCTCATTTCTCCTTTATATTGTAATCTCATAGAAGTTATAAAGCTATGATCAACAAAAAAAGAAGCACCATAACATGGATATCCCATTGAGGGTCCATGCAGGTGCTTCCTGCTTTCGATTATTCAGTTAACGATAATGTTAATGCAATTAGTGCAGCTCGTCAACCTATTTTCTTCTCCTCTTGATTATTTGCATGACTTGCTGGGTAAGATCCCTGATCAAATTCTTGGAAACAAAGATCGCACCCCCGGGGTACATATTTTTAACAGCAGGAAAAGAATGCTCTGGACCGATAAATAAGCACAGCACATCGATTCCCTGCTTTTGAGCTTGCTGAACGATCGAACGCATCGTGTTCTCGTCTTCATTCGCACTAAAACACGGCTCACCATCAGATAATACAATCAACAACCGAATACTTTCATGGTAGGGTTTTAATGCATCCACAGCCCATTGAAGAGCAAGGGTGTCTCTATTCCCATTTTGAGGTTCGAGAGCTCCAATGAAACCTTTCTCCACATTACCTAATCTTCCATAAGGCTTAAGGGGGTGAATGATGGTTCCTAGTTTAATGGTTTTGGGATCTTCAGAGCCTGTTAATGGATACATGATCCTTCCATCGATTTCTGAGTAGCGGTCTTCGGTGAAGGCATAGACAGCCGTTGGGATCTTTGCAGCTTCAGTCGCTTCAGAAAGAAGTACCATGGCTTTCTTCATTGCATCGATGCGGCATACTCCTGGAGTAACCCAACCGCCGGTCGAACCCGAGATATCGTCGAGGACCAAAATACGTGCTTCTTGAGCAGGTGTCCCTTTTACATGCCTGTTGAATACGTTGGGATCATCCATTATCGATGCGGACCATACCTTAGTAACATTCAGGCGGCCAGACCGCTGATTAGTATATTTTTGGTCTGGAGTTGGATCAAGCAACTTTTTTAAAGTTGATGAAGTAGGCTGGATTTGACGCTTTACCTGCTCTTTCAGATTGACATAGGCAGATGAATCGTGACCATGATAAGGAATAAGAACAACTTTGTCCGAATAAGCCTTCCGATCTTTCTTTTCATCGCCTACTTTTACGTCAACCAGTTGGGCCAGGTAAGGTCCAACTTCATCGTCTGCAGCTTTTTCATCGGCTTTTAACTCAGCCGAAATGGCTGTAAGAATGCCCTTGAAGTCTGGTTTCTTGCAATCCTCGGCTTCATTCTCACCCTCAGTACCCGACTCTCCATCTGATTGATCCTCGTCATTGGGATCATGAGGTGATTCTCCCTTCTGTTCAATAGAGTTACTGTTCTCTTCAGGTTCCCCATTGGTCTTCTTCGAAGAATTTCCTTTGGATTCTTCATTTTCATCCTCAGATTTGTCATTGCCCTTACCTTCGGAATCTTCTTCCCCATTCTTTCTGGTCAATTGAATCTTCATGACTACTCTATCCGAGTTCTGTTTAACATCGTCCGGGTCCCCCCAGTTCGAGTTATCATGACCAGATTCATTCTCTTCGGGTTCCTTATCCTCCTGGCTATCTTGCACCATCCACTCATACAAGGTTGGCCATACCTCTTTCACTATTCGGCTAGTATTGTCCATGCCTTCTTGTGTCGAGCTGCTGAATTGAACATCCCTAATCATACTCTCCACAGACTCAACCAATTCAACCGCTTCCGGATGCCATTCGGGAATATCCGTCAAATTAAATCCCCGGCTTGCAAGACACTCTCGGAAATCATAAAGTCGATCTTCACCTGCATGCTCTCCTCGAATCCCGAATCTCCAATTGTAATTGCAGAAATCAAAATACTGCTTTGTTTCAGGCAGATCAACGATCACAAAGTTTTCCATTCGCACATCAACCATGATGCCAGAGAAGTATTTCAACCAGCCCATCGGATACTTAAAATTGGCCGCCCAATCCTTTTTATCGGCGGAAACATTATTCATTCTCCAGTTGTAGGTTACTCCGGAGACGTCATATTCGATATGCCCTCTTTCATGGAGAGCATGCCCCTTCCTAAGCATCCTCATTTCTTCTAGATTAAAGAGACGGTGAGCCGGAGTCTGAAGTTGATACTTTACATAAATTGAAGAATAATCCGTGAATGAGGTTTCCTCATTCGTCCAGTACATATCAAACTTCTTTCGTCCGAACTTGATGAATAGGTAACGATGCAGCCTTTCCCGTTCTCTTTCCTTTATTATTTCTTCCCGTGATGGAATTAAATTGGCTGGCAGCGGCATACATGAACTCCTCCAATAGTTTTAATAAATTGTAAAAAAGGAGGAAGACAAATTGTCTCCCTCCAAACGATTTAGAATGATCCGTTTTCGTAATCCTCTTCCTCTTTGGTCTTCGGCAAATCAGGAAATACACTTTGACGAAGACGATCACGCATTTTGAATTTTTCGATCTTATCCTCCGTTTTATTGATAATAAAATCTTCGACCGCTTCGACTTTATTGTTGTGGTTAACGCCATACTTTTTGAGGTGTTTGGCGGCGTCAATATAACCTCGAATGGTCTTGGAACGTTCACCGGTTCCCTCCGTGGCAATCAACTCATCGATTTGCATTTTTACATCCTCCAAGAACTTGAGCGGTTTGTTATCGGTTAAACCCGACTTTCGAATTAGTAATTCTTTAAACTCAAGGGAGTATGGCATTTCCAAAATAGCAAAACGGTCCATCAAGGCACCATTTGTTAAGCTTACTCCTGCATACTGTTCCCCGACGTTCATAGAACCAATAAAAAGGTGATGTTTATGTCTCGGTATAGCACCCTTTAGAGTTGGGAGCTGTCGATTTTCATCCAACACCGGATGAAACACAGCTGTTACTTGTCCTGGAATCATGTTTAGCTCGGTATAGTTCGAAATACCACCGTACTGAACGGACGTGGCAAAAGGAGAAAGATCAAAGAACACTTCGCCCTTAGCAAACGAACGATCACCTACGATACTTTCTTTGGTTTCATTGGCATTGCCAGGTTGCAAATATACAGGCAAACCAAGAACCCATGCTATAGTTGCGATAAGCGTATCCTTGCCGCAACCTTTGTCACCAATTAAGATCAGATCCTTGCCGGCAATAATATGCCGAAATGCACGGCCGACATAGGAACCCATATAGGGCAAATCAGGCTTTACCGGTTCTGTAGCCATCGTCGTCAGTTGGACATTTTCGTAGATTGACTTCCGCAGCTCAACGATTTCCATGAGCATTGAACCTGTGACTCCTTCTCCTTTCAGGTATTCGAGAACTTCATTGTACCCCTCGCTCCAGTTCCTTTTTTTGGTAATCGGAGTAGCGGTTTTTGTGGAAACCACAGGAGCAGTGCTAGGAGCTGCGCTTGATGAAGCAGCCGTACTTGCTGTGCCTCCCGAAGGAATTGGTGGAACTACTCCAAATTGCGATGAGATGTCCTCGAAATCAACAAAGTCTCTGATTAAATGCTCATAATCGCTTGGGTCCTTAGCGTGGTAAGTTTTCTTTAGTTCCATGCCAAGTTCATGGGCTACCGCCCCCGCATATACCCAATGATTGCAATTATTACCATTCGCAGAAGCTTCGCAATAATGATAGCAATTGGTGCCGTTCGCATCCGATATAATATACCCAGGTTCATGTAGGCCGGCATAATGAAAACGTAAGGCAATAGCTTTAATGTCATCGCGATCTACCTCTGCACGTTCGACTTGATTAACTTTACTTGGAATTTTCGGGACAGCTTGTGCCAATAGAATTGGTGTAATATCCGTACCGCTTACTTTCATCCGTTTAGTGGTAGTTGCCAAATTCGAAACCCTCCAAATTTATGATTAAAAAAATATAAAAGTCAAAGAATTTCCCATTAGAAATTTCTTTGACTTCTCTGGACAGAAACATTACTCTTCTGTTTTTATCCCCAAATATACACTAATCCTATGCTATCTTTGGAAATAGATTATTCTGATTGGTCAAACTAACAAACAGTTTCCATGGTAAAACCCCATCTACATTTTCACGGATACACTTGTCAGGCCAGCCATCCTTAATGATAGTGACAACCTTCGAACATCTTCTAGCTCTCTCCAATACCGGTACGAGGTGAGCGTCCGAAGAGAAGGTCGTCTTGAGCAAATTCTACGACGTCCAGAGCGACAAGAACATCTATGCCTTTTTCCTGAAGCTACTGTGGGAGGGGTCAGGTTGACAGATGCCACGAATAGAGATGATGCCTAGCGTTGCTCTCGTCCACAAGAATTGCAACCCGGATCGTCATGAACCAATCACCTCCCCGTCAGCATCAATGGAAAGCTGGACCGAGAATAGTGCTGGCAGATCACACGCATCGACCGGGACACCTTTTTTACCTGTTCTGTTCTCAATTGACAAGATCCAAGTTCCTGCATTATCTATAGGTATGGCAACAACAGATAAAAGGTCATGTTGCATGCGCCAAATCTTGTCAGACGAACGAGTGAATTTTAATCGGGTAAGCTCCTTAATTGGCATAGTTCCCTCATACGTAAACTGAATCGAAACACATCGGGAATTCAATAACCAAACTCTAATTTGCCGGTAAATCTCTCTCAAATTTTCGGAAACCTGACCCGGAAATTCAAAATATACTCTTGTGTTATCATACCGATTGACACGAACGGCACCTTTTCCAAACTTGAACGGCGACGGCAGCTTCAACACTTCGACCCAAGTCATTTGAACTTTTTTTAGGTTCATGTTGATTTTTCCTCCTCAAACTCAAATAGATGATTAGATTAAAAATAAAAAAACCACCTATCTACAGAAAAACCAATGTTGTGGCTCATAAAAAAATAAGCAATTAAACATTGGTACATCAGTAGAAAGATGGATTTTGAACATAGATATTCCGTAAAAATGCGGAGAATGAAAAGTTAGAACGGGTCCTTCCGTGTGGCCGGACCAAAGAGAAATAAAATAGATATCGTATGTAGAAATAATATCATAAAAAGAAACAGTTGATAAGCGATCAAACAATAAAAAGCCCTATTTCGCGCAGGCTTTGAAGCAATTTAGCTGAGAACTTCTTTGTAATGAGTCAGTAAATACTCGTTGACCTGGTTCCATTCCGCATCATCCTTTATGTCATGAAGTTCAGACTTTCCTTCCTTAACCTCAACGATTTTAAACAAGTTATAGCTGGATTCGTCTGTGCTAGCCGCGACATAACCTTGAGTATTAATATAAAACATCTTTAAATATTTCAACTTAGTCCGATTATCCAAACTGTCACTAATGATAATTAGATCAACTGGATCAACAGGAAAATTTTCATAGCTCATTCTTTTCAGTCCCCGTTCTTTATTGGCATATAGAAAGCACGCATGCTTTATGGTCGAATTTTAATAATAATCTCACTCTAAGATAAATAGGTTTCAATTGTCAACTATAAAGACGATTTTGAGAAAGGGGAACCCCTTTCTCAAAATGTGAGATGTCGATTGATTACAGATCTTCATCGTCTTCAAAATTCGGTTGCAGCGATGCATAATATTCGGATGCGGTCATTCCACCAAAGCCAGGTTTAAGATAAGGGAAGGATCTACGAATCAATTGTTCCTTCTCGAAGTTGTAGGATATAAAAGTGTCCGGTCCAATACCAGAGAGGATTCTTTCATCCGTTGTAAAACGGATTTCTACGCTTGGCATAAACTTTTGTGCAAGCTCGGATAGGATCTTCACACGGCTGTCGCCGTCTGCAATCATTATGATTCTGCTTGGTCTTTGATATTCCTGAAGCGCGTTGTATGCGAGTTGAGTTCTTTGAAAACGTGTAACCACTTTGTTTACCCAGTCTCGTGTCGGCCGAAACACCTCAATCCAAAACAGCTTAAAGTCGTTTTTGTCTTTGATGATTTTAAAAGAAGCGTAAGGGTAATGATTTGACTGCGAGTTTGGAATTTTAATCGTTGGCCGACGAGTCCATTCAAGTAATCGGTCGATCCGAACCAATTCGCTATATAGTTCATTCGCTATCAAGTCGAGAAAAAAAACATCCATCGAAGGAGATCGCCCAGGTGGGAATACGATGGGTTGAAGCCAGAACTTGTCCGGCAATTTCTTTTGGAACACCAGTTCTGCTGCTTTTGCCCCGGCCTGAGTGAGTGCATACACGAAAGGCTTCTTACGACCATCTTGCAAAGGTGAAATCCATGAAAAGGCGCATATAATACCATTTCTTCTGCACTTTTTGATGAACTCGGCCGTGCTCCGATCATCATCCGGAACGTCCCCCTGATTGAAGGCCCGATGAATTTGGCTTCTTGTTGCAATTCGAATCGTCGAAAGCAAATCAAGAAGTTTGATCTCTTTTTCGCGAAAGTGGCCATCGGCTAGCTTTTCATTAAACCAATATTGGCCATTACGTACACCTTCATTAGCTTTGACAAAGACTTGTTGGGCATACGGGTCGCTAAACAACCCAAATTGGGAACCGTCCGGTAAAAGCATTTCCTCAATGTCGTTCGGTGCATCCTGGCCATAAGGATTACGCTCCGGAGGAACTATTTGAAAAGCAAATGCGGGAGGAGAGGGGGTAACCCCTCTCACCGGACGTTCGGGTTGCTCCGATCCAAAAGTGAGTAACCCGGGATTTGCACTCATTGTACCACTCTACCGCCGCGTCTGCCGGCGTTGATGGATTTTTGCGGAATGATCGTTATGGCCTTCAAACGTCTTTCGCGATGATTGATCTCCAACACCTTGATGGTAATCTTCTTTCCCTTCTGCAAAACTGTCGGATTTGCATTCGGAGGGAAATTTGTCCTCACCCTCAAGCCGGGAACGAGCTCCAAGAAGACGCCATGCAAAGGGTGAACCTTCGTAATTATGCCGCTGTATGAACTGCCTTCCTTGTAGTGCGCGATTTGCCCCCATGGATCTCTCTGGAGTACTTTTGCACTTACTTCGAGAACGCCATCGCCGTTTTCCTCAGTAGGAGCTTCCAGGTTTGTGATTTTTACGTTAATGGTGTCACCAATTTCGAACTCGCTACGCATGTCATCGATATAGGAATAGCTTACGTCCTCTCTCCCCATGATCGCCGGCACGCCTTCAACCAGAAGATAAAGTCGAGATACATCCATACCTCTAATGAAGCCAACTAATACTTGGCCAACCTTGGCCGATTTCCAGAAGCGTTTCGCCGAAACTTCCAGTGCTTCAATCCGGTTTGCCAGGAACCAATGGCCTTCGAGGTCTACTTGTTCCACGACGAATTCGAATTCCTTACCCAGGAAATGGTGAAGTCCTTTGAATTCATAATTATCGATGCGGGATTTCGGAAGGTAACCATAAACCCCTTTGTAGTTCAATTTTAGCATTTCTTCCTTCTTGTTACCGAAAGAGAGAGTTTCTAGACCGATCGCCTCAGCGTAAAGGACCTGCTTTACACGCTGCGATTCTTTGATGTCCGCCCATGCCAGTTGCTCTTCCCCAACACTATCAAAGTGTTGTTCCACAGTACGCATTTCCTGATCAGCTTCTTTCCTTTAGATTTTGGAATAAAAAAATTTGTCCGGAGAATAGAAAAAGCACCTCGTACACAGGCCAAAGCCGTGTGTGCGAGGTGCTTCCTCGTTCCGAACTATTCAATTAATTATATAGTAATGATTTAATTTAGCATTGTCAACCATGCGCCATAAAACCACTTTCATTAATCCTCTTCAACCGTGTCATGCAAAACAGTAATCCGAGAGTTGGCGATCTCTTGTTGAATTGATCGGCCACTTTTTTTGTTTTCTGCTACTAGGTCAATAAGATCCCGATCTATTTCGGTACTCTCAGCCCCCTGCGCCGGTGAAATCGTTTCTCTTTTTTTCGTAGGTTGATTTGTTGGGATATTAGTTGGTCCAACAACTTGTACCCCTTGATTAGAATCTGTGGTGATGTCTGCCAAATCCCACCCGCCTTTGGACGAATCACTGTCGTGATGAATACTTTGTTCCACAGAAGTTGGTTTATCCAACTGATTAAATAAGGTGTTTAACGAGGCTTCCATAGCATTTGGTAATCGAATACTATCTTCCACATGATCCATCGTATTGTCTGTACTAACTGGATGAAGAGAAGGATCATCATCTATTACACTTAGAACCCCATCATATTCCGAATTTCCACTATCTGCGGGAAAGCTTCTCGTTGAGTCGTTATAAAATTCATAGCTCTCCTCTTCTTCAGGAGAAAGTGTGATAGGTTGTCTTTGTCCAACTGGCATCGTTTGATCAAGTGGAGATTCTTCTTCGTCATCTACAGCAACTAACCGCTGGACTTCTTCATACGGATGAGATGAAACATCAACTGGAGTTTGAACCCTAGTTTGTTCTGAGAATACGGGATCTGGCGTATACCCGCGTTGTTGCTCCATTCCATTCTGGCTTTCCAGGGGTACAATTGCAGTTCCATTCAATGGCAGCTCCTCTTCATCGTCCTGCACCGGTGATGTTGGTAACATTTCAATGGGGGCTTTATCTTCCTGAACTTCTTCAACCTGCGATGTTTTTTGAATGTCTTCTTCCTTTACACTCTCTGCAAAGAGTGGTCTCAAAAGATTAAAGTGTACCAATTTATGAGCAGCAATAGCAAGCGGCTTGTGATTTTTTGTTTCGAATTCAATCTGTCCAATATTGACAAACTTCTTGATGAACTTTGTCTCGGTAATGAATTTACCATAAGCCTCGACAGGGGCTTGTACACTACCGTCACCATCAACCAAGTCTACAATGAAGTGCTTAAATGGTTGCTCTTTAATATCAGTTGGAGTAAACCTCGCCTCGAGCTTTCGTTGAGTGTTGTACCTCATTCCCCAACTTTGGTTTGGCATACTTACCGGTGTGGTCGATTCATTCATAGACTCTTCAACGTGGTGCTCCTCACCGAAGTTTTGGGAGAACCTTTCATTATCTTCGAATTCACCACCACCAAAAACTGTTTTATTCCGAGCGGAGTTCATAACAGTGTTATCGTATCCCGGTACTACAACCTTCAGCTGTCCTAGTGACTGAATGGCTATTAGTGTGCCTACCTTAAACGAACGGCCAAGGGTTAGTAAACGTACAAATGCTTCGTTGATGTACAATGGGAATTCGTCAATATTGAAAAAGATCGGGCAACGTTTGACGCCACTTTCATCCGGAGGACGACGGAACACACTGGATTGGAATTGGCGAATAAAAAATTGACCAAAAGACAAACTAAGTTCTTCCAGTTCCCCAAGGGCGGTATTCACAAGAAGAACGCCGCCTTCTTGAAGGAATCTGTCTATATCCAGCGCCTCCTCTCCATCATTTGCAACCATCAACTGGGAGAGCATTGCATTCATCACGATGTCATTCAAGTATTTCTTAGCACCAGTGACGAACTTATCCTTCTTGTTGTCGACTACCTGCTGGCCCTCATATTTATGGCCAGATTGATAAACGACAGGGTTGACGTTGCCCTCTTTATCCCTGAAAGTCTTATACTCAAGGACATCATTCTCGAAATAAGCAACAACACGATCATACCGCTCAAAAAGTATTTTCTTTTCCGGAGGAAGATCAGTGTCAGACAATTCCTTGTCAAGAGCCACTCTTACCTCTTCAGTAATGTTGGCTAAGTAACGAGGATCGCTATACATCTGTTGCATCTGTACAATGGAAAAGATGTTTCCGTAACGAATTTTCCCCAGCATAGTATAAAGGCTGGCGGTTTCATTTTGTTGGCCTTTGAAAAATTCATCCTGGTCGCCGGCTAACGCATCTAGTACCCCCCGGAAGGTTTCAGCTGCAGCTTCCAACGGACCGAGGAAAGGATTAAACTTAATAGATCGGACAAGGTCCGTTGGATCGACGATCTTGATCTTATCGCCTTGGATTCCTAACTTTGCGCAAAGTTTTTGAACATCCCTTATCAAGTCACCCTTGGGTTCAAGAACAACAACCCCCATTCTTCTTCCTCGAGCTATACGAATGAGATCCTGAATAATCCGTATTAAAATGGCTGTTGAAGTCTTACCCGTACCGGTAGCGCCGACAATCAATTCGTGCAAATAACGAGAGTTTTCCTTTAGCACTATTGGTTTGTTGGTATCTTTCTCCCATCCGACAATTACATCGCAAGACTTCCCACGAAGTGAAAAGGATTGACTGGCAAGTAGCGGAAACTCCCACTTAAAAAACATCTTTTGAATATCTTCGTTGCGATAAAATTCCTTAGCTATCAGGTAGACAGAAAACAAAGAGATGAATATAGGTACACACATGAGTACATACCCGAAACTCTCCATTGAATGAACGACAAGGTATTCCTTATCTGACTTTACCGAAGTGAAAAAGTCAAATAGGTAGTGTCTTACATACCACGCGAAAACTGCTGTAAAAGAACAAAAGAATGGAATGCCTGATAAGATAGCTGCAGCTATTCGTCCACGTTTGGAAGTCCAACTAATAATAGTTGAATACCCCCGCATGATGGGTTGGGTAGTTGTCGAGTACAGCCAGTTAAATAACGGCAGGTTGAGAACCAATAAGATCCAGACAGCCATATGATGATCTAAAGGAACGTAAAAAAGGTTGAATAGGTTTGTCAAGGGTCCATGTGGATTCGGATTTTTTAAAAAAAGGGATAAGAAACCTACCGGTCCCGAATCAACGTGATACCACTGCGCAAAGAACAATAAAAATGACGAAAATCCAAGCCACAAATTGACAATCAAAAGGAGCGTAACGCTAATGGTATGGAAATAAATTCGATACCACTCCTCAAGTCTTTCTCGGTTATCAACCCACCATTTCTTTGCAAACGAACTGAATCGTGGCGGCATAGAACTACCGGTTGCTCCGTTTACAGAACTGTCGTCCATGGGTCACCTTCCTTTTATTAAAAGTCATTGAAAAAATAAAAATGTGTCGATCGCCTCCTAAAAACAAAAAAAGGAAGCACCAGCCATAGCGATTATCGCTATAACTGGTGCTTCCAGTTTCCAGATATTCAGTTTCTGATATTATTATACTTCACTATCCTTTTTATAGACAAGGGATAAAGACTCTTAACTAGAGAATAAGTCATTTGAAAACCAAATGGCATGATTCGTGTAAAATATATCAAAGCATTCATCATTTGAGAAATGAAAATTGGTTTTGACAATTGTTCCGTTAATACGGTAGTTTATTCTTAGACTAGTTTATGGAAAGGCGGCCTCTCAATGTCTGAAAACGATGCACATATAGCCAATAACAATATAAAGAAGATTGAAATGATAACAGAATTAGTTGATTTATTAACATCCAGAGAACCCATCGATTACAGCCAATTTGATCCATCAATAAATCCCCGTGTTTCTATTGAAGAAATTGCTCGGCAAAATGAGCGCAAAGAAATCGAAGTTAAAACTCTTCAGAATGCATGGGAACAACTTGAAAGTTTATTATTTAACGACCTTCAAATAACCTTTCAAGAAAAAAATCAATTATTTACTTACCTCGGTAACAAACGTAAAGAGGAAAAACAAAAACATAAAAGCAGAAATCGTTCTAAGACTCAGGTTTGGCGAGCTGACCAATAGAATTTCTTTCAAGTGTACACCTTTGAATGCTCAAGGGTGTTTTTTATTTTTATTTTCCTTTTAGCTTTTTGAGACGCTTACTGAGTTCATCTGGGTAATGAAAAGCTATATGATTATATACAAATTCTTCTTCTCCAAGCAACGATATTGCCTGACGTACGCTCTTCTCAATTTTCTCACACTCTGGTCGGTCAGAGTAAATCTCTCGAAGTAATCCCTTCTCGGCTCCCTCAAGAACCAAAAGCACAAACAAAGAACGTTCATTGTCGCTGTACTTATCGATCAAGTATTGTGATGTACTCCCTTTAAAAATCATGCGTTGGGCCGGTATTGGAGGATCGAACAATGAGGATAGTATAGAATCAACCAAGGAAAGTTCAATATAGTCATCGCTCTGATGATTATAGTTTCGCATAGTCTCAAAATGGTTTAATGATGGATTTTGAGAGAGCCGCCCATAAAAGGTTGAAATAATAATTCTTCCTTGTTCTTGTTCATAAGTGAATAGTATATCTTTGTCAATCACCCCCATCTCGTGAGTAATAAAGTCAACCCTATCAAGCATTGCGTAGAGAATATTCAATTTATTTTCAAGTATTGTTTTCTCCGTGGAATAAGCCACTCTTTGGTTCCAGCGTTCGTAAGCATGATCCGTTAAGACAAGTTGTTTGTTTCTATTGTCCATGTACTGATTGCTTTGGAGAAGAAGATCCTTTAACTCCGGTCTTAGAAAATATCCAGAAAGTGAATCTACTGATTCGACTGTTCCGTACAAAGGAAGGCTGCTGAAGTATCGTTCAATACTTATTGGTTTTGTGAATTTCGACAGAACCCCCTTCACAAGGGTACCTCCTCTCTTCAAGCAAATTATCCATTCATTCTAACAGAAAATAAGAAAAAGTTTTAGTGAAGCCTTAACCAAATAGCAGCAGAGTGGATGCTCCAAACCGCTGCTATCTAATACTAATACATGGCATTGGGCAATAATGATAAAATGGTGTGATCAAATTTTACTTGTTTATTATATATTTCATCGAATATACTTAGGGCTTCCTCATAATAAATATTTTCACATGTGGCTTTAAGTTTTCCTAATTGAGACAACACTGATGCTTTTTGAAGGGAACGGTCACCTGGACTAAAGTAGGTTAAAGCTTTTTCTAAAGCATGTATCTCGGCTACCATATTCTTAGAAGTAATTCGTATCAATATCGCTTCCAACAAGTAAGCTTTATATCCATCTTCGATTGAATTATCTGAGAGGTATCCTTTACATATATCCAACATTTCATGTGCCGTTAAATAATTTTCTCGTTCAATTTCAAACTCAATATATCTGAAGAAACACCGTAATTTTTGTGGCAGTATATGATCTGGAACCACAACATTAAGAAACTCCCTTATATCATTAAGCATCTCAATAAAGATTAAATTCGGTTTTACTTGATATATAAAAAATATAAACTCAAGAGAGTTAAATAAGCTACCCAAATCTTTTTGGCGTTGGAACCAATTCATAGACTCAAACAGAAGCTTTCGCGCTTGCTCAAACTTCTGCTTTAACCAGTAGGTTATTGAAAGCAGATACAGAGCATAGTAGTATGCTTGTTCATTTTTTCCTTTTGTTATTTCTAAGCAGCTCTGAACATGATACTCAGCCAGATCTAAATAACCTAACCTGAAATAAATAAGTGTTAAATTGTAATGAACATTAGCCTTGTCTAAGTTTAACGTCCCATCGTGTTTTTCTATGAAGTTCAAAGCAGTTCTCAAAGTTAGAACAGCTTCCTTAAGCTGACGCTCATGTATCTGTAAAGATGCAAGTGCGTTAAATGTCCTCATTTTTATCTCAATAGCTTCCTTATCATAAACCTCTGTGTTCAATATTTCTTTGTAGTATTCGGAAGCGAGATCGTAATCACAGAGCCCCCTGTAATATTCAGCCCATAAAAAATTCAAATGAACCATCACATCGTGTACTGCTACTTTCTCAATCGTTTCTTGAAGATCCGTAAGAGTAGGTTTTAGACCGGTCACAAGACCTGCACTTAGTCGATGCTTTGCTAAACTAATTTTTTGTTTAATATGCTCAAGTTCGTTTAGGTAATCTGAATCATCTTTCAAAAAAGTTTCTAGAGGTTCCTCCAAGACCTTGGCAATCACCTCCAGTTCTTCAAGCGGGAATTTGGCTCGCTTCCCCCTTTCAATATTACTCAATTTACCCGTTGCATACCCTAGCTTTTGGGCGAGCTGAATGATCGTTAAATTCTTTTTTTCCTTACGGATTTCCCGAATTTTACGACCGACCACTTCGGGGTTGAGCGAGGTCCCTTTTTCTAACAATTCTTTCATCACCCACTACCCTGACAAGATTTCTTAATAACTACCATTATACCCCTAATGAAATTTTTCCGTAACATGAGATCAAAATTGTTAACTCCTACAGCTTCATTTAGGTTCCAACATTGAATTTCGCTTTACGTAAGTCGCGAAGAATGCCGATAATCCTTATACAGGATACTATTTAGATAAAGACTTACTTGAGGTGATCATTTTGAATAGAATATTACCATTTTCGGCATCAGTTGAACCGAACTCGATAGACGTATCCGTACCATACTGGGCCGATTTGAATAATATATCCATTCAGATCTTTCCTGTAATTGCTGCTTTCATTGTTGCTCTAGTTATCACTATATTTATTAAAAGACGAATGAATAGAAGTTATAAAGTCAAAATAAAAATCAACTCGGAAATTTCCTCTTTAAATACTGAACTGAATGAAACTCAAAATGCAGTTAAGGATCTAACGAGTAATTTTAAAGGATCATCCGTGGTAGACCTAGAATTGCTTAGTAAAAACCTAAATACCCTATCTTCCCAGACTTCACAACTACTTATCGGGCTTAAAGTGATTCGGATTCCTCTTCTTCGAACGAAGGCATATGAAATCAATATAAGCGAGATAAAGAAGCAGCTTGATGAAATTCAAATTTCCCTCATCGGCACAAGGAATCAGGTTCAAGCGTTTATAGTAATGACGAATGAAATCTATAAATTCGGTGAACAATTGAATGTCAGACTAAAGGAGCTTCAAGACTCCTACGAAAAAGTCTCCATGGACACTGGGAATAAAAAGTTCCATCAAGAACTCATTGAAATTCAAAGAGAGTTGGATAAAGCTTTGAACTTCCATATGTACGATCTTGAATCCATCGATTCAAATTTAAATGTATTAAGCGAAAAAATGGACGAATTTAAAATGCGTTTGAACCGAATGCCTGAACTGTTTCAAGAATTGAGTACCGCGGTGCAGCGTATTCATAATTTCAAGGGGCAGGTCGATCGCCTCCTCGCTGTGAATAACTTGAGATTGATTGAGTTTAATCCATATTCCAAAATATCGGATGCTGAACAATCACTCCGTCTATTCGAGCGATCGTTTAATGATGGTCACTTGGATGAAGCTACTCGGCATTCTAAGGAATTATCCAAAAGCTTAAGAGCTGCCATCGATGATGTTCAGGAACGAATTTCTTTAAAGAAGCAAGTCATCAAAGTCCTTCACAAGATTGAAAAATTAAATTCAGAGATAACACTTACCGATGAAAAGTTCAATAACATACACATTGAACTCAAGGATATCCTGGTTGAAAAGCATTGGCGCAGGCTGCCGGCAGATTATCATGATAAGCTCTCCGAGCTCCGATCTCTGCAGGCAGACATATCAAAAATCAAAGGATTATTGTCCGATCAAGTACAAAAGTACCGAGAGGCATATGATTTAGTCATCGATGTTGAGTCTAGATTAGCTACAATTGAGGGTTCTTTCAAAATGATTGAAAACTCTCAGCGGATATTTACGAATAAAATCGATTCTGCTCGGAGGGAACTAAATTCCTGGTCACTTAGATTGCGTGAAGCTGAAGACGAAGCAGTGAAAAATGGGCTGCAAATATATTCGATTTCTGGCCTCTCTGCTATATTCGAACGAACTAAGGTTCAAAAAGAACGACTTGAGAAACTCACCCAAATTCATCCATTCGACCTGGATTTATTAGAACTAGAGATTTCTCAGTTTACGGCTAATGTTAAGCATCTTGAAAATGTGATAAGGCAAATGATACGAACTCAAACCCAACTGCCCAATTCTTTATTTGCCGAAGCTCTGGAAAACTTGCTTAATAACACCACAACCACGTCTGAATTTGCTCCTCCTGAGAGTAGAAGCAACATTAGTACTGACGATGGTGAATCAAATTCCGGATTTAGAGTTATACGCGTAAAGGATAATGAACAAAATTATGAAAAATACATTCCTGAAGCAAATAGGATAATACGATTTGGATCTGACTCCGAACCCCCAGACTCGAACGGTGATACTAGAAATGTTGGAGGCGATAGGTCCGATGAAGATAACTGTTAGTTAGTTTTCCCTAAGAGAAAGAGAGGAAGTCTCCTTGGCTGAAAAAAACTCTGAATCAGGTATTCTGACTGGTAAAAAGGTAAAAGTTAAAATTAAGTGTAACAATTGTGGCGAAAAATATACTTTTCGGGGTATACATACTGGTGAGCATATTGAAACAGGATTCAAAAAATGCATCTGCGGGAATGAAGACGACTTCGCCATAAAAGTAATCTAACTCAATTTAGGGGCGTGACACTTCTGTTTATCCCCTCTTAATAACTGAGCGTCTGATGAAAATCGTCGAAGGCTATGACGGCTATCTAATGATCAGGGGGACTATTGCTAAAGCGACCTCTAACAATGAGTTATATGGAAAAAATCATTTGAAATTCTTCAAGATGGAGAAAACCCTGAATACTGATCTTTAATTGTTCCGGTCAATACCCCCCCTTGCCGGGCGAAATAGAAATGCGTTCCCAAAGTACCATATAGACATAAGTTAAGAGATGCTGGTATACTCGAAGTAATTGAATACTGATATCTGGAAGCACCAGTCCCTCTGTAACAGCAGATGGATTTGGTGCTTCTTTAATTGGAACATAATACGTGTTTAGAAATTTTAGGTTAGCCATAGCAATTTTGTCGTTGCCACTAAAACTGTCGATAAAGCAGTCACTTGATATTATTAAATAAAAGTCTTACTTGAGGTGATCCCTATGAATAAAATAACGGTTGTGCTTTTCTTATTTTTTCTTATTATATCCACACCTATGACAGCCCTTGCATCAGTACCAGAAAAGAAAGACTACGTGCAAGACATGGCACATATTTTCCCAAATGAAAAAATTGATGAAATAAATAGTATCGCTCACCAGGAAGATTCGAACATAACCTTTTACATACTAACCATCGATACACTAAACGGTCAGAATTCTGCACAATACGCAGCTGAAGTTTTTAATTCCTGGGGACTGAATAATGACGAGGCGCTCATTTTGATATCAAAACAGGACCATCGAATCGAAGTCAATTATAGGAACACTGCCTATCTTTCAAATGTTAATCTTCCACAGGAATATGATAATAAAGAGAACCCAAATGAAACCACCCTTGAAAAACTGATTAGAATGCACTTTGTTTCATATGCCCAAAATGAAGACTTTTCTGCAGGTGTAATGGATTTTATGAATACATTCCGGAATTTAAACACTTTAAAAGTAGCAAATAAAGAGCAGAACAAAGAATCCAGCTCTCCAAAAAAAGATAAAGAAGAAGATTCTTCGAAATTCCTTTTAACTCCTTTATATTTTTTAGGTTCATTTCTGGTTCTTACGTCTGTAACTTCAGTAGGTTACCAAATACTGAGACGTATATTCGGAGATGATATAAATGGCTCCACTGATAGAAGAAGAACAGAACAGAATTCTAGGCAAGAGTCCACTCAGACAACCCGGCCTCGATCACAGCGTCCTGTTTCAGTAGCAGATGCACTGGAAAACATGCTTAATAACAACACCACCACGACTGAATCTACTCAACCTGTGACTCAGCGCAGAACGAATACTGATGATAGTGAGTCAAATACTGGACTTAGAGTTATACGGGTAGACAACAATGAGAAGAATCAACATAAAAGTGTAGACAATCCTGAAGCAAAGCGAATAATACGAAGATGATTAATGAGTTTAATGATCCCACCTACACATGTATCTTGTAGACATTAGATTAGGAATCCTGATATACTATGAGTAACCGAATATCTAAAACTGGAAGTACCAGTCCCTCTTTAAGACAGATGGATTTGGTGCTTTTTTTATTTGAAAGGAAGACTACCTATGAGAATAACACAATGGATTTGTTGTGCTATACTAGCCATCACCGGGGGTGAATTTGCCACATTTATCATTAGATGTTTCTATAACGATGCACAGAAAATAGCTGCCCCAATTATCGCCATCTGTATAAACACATTCATCATAAGGTTTCTCTTTTGGAGAGAAGCAAATGACTTATACCTAACAATTAAAGAAAAGTCTTCACGGAGGTGAAGTTTAATATGAAGCGGAAAACAAAAAGCACTTCTCCTCAAAATGGAGAAGCTGCTTTTTTCATTCTTCGATACGCCCTGGTTTTAAGGCTTCCATAAGCCATTGGGTCATTTCATTTCTCATGCTTTCAAGTTTATCTTGGTATTCAGCCTGTAGCTGTACTTTCTCTTTTTCATGTTCGAGATCCTTTTTTGCAAGGGAACTTGCCAACTCTTCTCGATGCTTTTCCTCCATACGAGTCATTCTGTCCTCAAGTTCCTTTAATTGCCGCGTCAGTTGCTCATTCTGAGTTCGAATAGCCCTTGCTTCCTCTGCGTGTTTTTCGCCTTCTTCTGCGGCTTTCGTCTGCTTGGAAACCAAATCAGAGAGATTCTGATTTTTTACTGTGTATTCTTTCACCAACAAATCTGATTTATCAACTAAACCCCGCAGTTGCTCGATAGTCGCATCCTGTTGTTCTTTTTCTTTCTGGATTCTTTCCACAAAAAGAGACATCTCTTTGTTTTCCTCAAGTTGCTTGCTCAGATCCTCTCTTGCTTTTTCCAACTCTTCCTGCAGCTTATCGGCATCTGCAGAGTATCGGTCCTCCATCTGCCTCTTTTCTGCCTGCTCACCATGCAGAAAAGCAAGGAAGATGTTCGAAATCCCGCCGAGGAAGTAATCAAGTTTATCAAGTAGATAGGTAAAATCCGGATTTCCTTTCGCAAGCTCGCGCATCTCCCAATCCTGAACAACTTTCTCTAGCCACTCATCTTGTACTTGAATACCAGAGGCAGCAAAGAGTTTGTCTATCCAGTCTCTGGTTTCTGGCCTAACCTTAAAAGATTTAACCACTTTACCTTTCTTGTCATCTCCACCAAGTTCCCGAGCTCTTCTTGTTTCTTCTATTGCATCATTTCGCTCCTGGGCACGATCCATTGAATCCATTACCAACATCCCTTCTTGAGTAGACCATAGTAAACCTAAATTAAACTCATTAAAAACGTGGTAGACCCGGTAATCTTAGTCTACCACTTAATCTCTAAATTTATAACTGGGATTTTTAGAAATCGCGAATCCTTTCCTCTACATGTTTAATTTCCTTGCTGATCAGAGCTCGTTGATTCGAGTCATATTTGGTTATACGACTAATCAGTATTCTTTCCATGCTCTTGAGATAAGAAAGATAGTTCGTATCTTTTGTGCCTTTTATCTCAGCTTGTATTTTAATTAGATCAAGAGAATATTCACTAATCATCGAGGGTGAATAGTACCTTTCATAATAATCCAGTTCAGCTTTAAGTAGATCCTGTAATTTGGATAGAAGATCGATTGCAGATTTCCCAGCAGAATAACCCATTTTGCCATGATTGTCCTTATTTGAAGTGAATAACATATAACTAGTAGCCCCCTCTCCTGATAAAAATAAGCACCCCAAATTGGATGAACTCCAATCTGGGGTGCTTCCCCGTTCAAGTATGCAGTTACCTACCTTAATAATAGAAACTCTTTTCTGGGGTAGGCTCCAATTTATTCTTAATTCTTAAGTTTGTTGTTAACTACGTCTATTAGCCGATAGATTAGGGCAGCTGCTTCCGCACGAGTGAGTTTGTTCAGCGGCCGGAAAGATCTATCCTCATATCCAGTGACCATTTCCATTTGCGACAAATATTTGACCTTTTCCTCAGCCCATTTAGAGATGTTCTCTTGATCTACAAACTCCTGCCCGTTTGACAACGCTGATGCATTCATTGATTTAAGCACATTGGCAAGAATAACTGATGCCTGCTCTCTTGTAATATGATCGTTAGGAACAAACACTCCCGCTCCCATTCCCGAGACTACATTGTTAGCAACTCCTACTGCGATGAACTGAGCAAACCAGTCTTCTGCCTTAACGTCTTTAAATGTGTTTTGATAATCAACTGGTTTAAAGCCCATCAATCTAATAATCAGTGTTGTGAATTCGGCTCTAGTGATAGCAAGTCCTGGTTCAAACCTTGTCTCCGTCACTCCTTCGATAACACCTTGCTGAGCCAGGTACTCAATCTGATCTTTGTTGAAGGTGTTATCAATGTCTACAAATTTCACCTGCTTAACCACAGGAGCCACTGGATAAGGAGGTGTATCGTTAAGGTCAGGTGGCACATCCTTTTCAAAATTAATAGGAGTAGACGTTGAAGGTGTTCCCCCGCCTCCACCTCCTTTGCCTCCACTGGGTGGAGAAAGGAACCCAAGAGTACGAGCGGTAATCTGTTTGGCGTCACTCCGATCACCAAGTTCATTTTCGGTCCATGCTTCCACTTGATAGGCTGTACCGCTCTTCAGATCCTTCCACGAGAAGCTCTGATCTTTCCCGCGGTAGATTACCAAGCCACCGAAAGAAAGGACAAAAATCTCGTTATTAGACGGTAATGTCCAAGTAAAATCAACTTCAGTGTTGCTCTTACCTGTGGCGTTCACAGTAAAATTAGGATCTGGCAAGGTTACAAATACCGGCACATCAGCCCCTTTGCCTACCCCTGCTTGGTTGTATGGAATGACTCGGTAATGGCTGTACTGATGAGCACTTTCCAGTCCCGAAATGTTTACTGAAGGTTTGTCTGTTTCTGTAATAAGGGACTCGTCGTAGTACAATTTATAACCTGTCGCACCTTCAACCGGCTCCCAAGTAAGGTTGACTTCATCTGTTGTAGTATTTCCTACAGTAGGAACGCCTTTCATACCACTCGGTAGTGTTGTTACGTCAACAGCATGCCCTTCCTCACTTATACCCGAATCGTTCACCGATTTGATCAGGTAGTGGTAGGTTTGTCCAGGATAAAGATTCGTATCTACGTACACCGCTGACGTAACGGAAGTTTGAGCAATTTTTTTGCCATCGCGCTCAATTACATAGCCGATTGCTCCCTTGACTTCGCTTCCGGAAAGGTCGATTGTTACAGAATAAGGAGCGGATTGGTATTTTACATCCGTAGGTGCAGCCGGCACCATAAGGAATGAATGGACAGCAGCTTCTGAAGTATCTCCTCTGCTGTTTTCAGTATAGAAGTATACTTCCTCGATTTCACCAGGCGTAAAGCCGGCGGCCATAAACTCACGTTCTTTCCCTCGGTAAATCTCCTTTCCCTTATACACGAGGACAAAGATCTCATTTTTTGACGGGAGAGTCCAAGAAAGCTTCGCCTTTGTAGTTCCAGGTTTCGAAATAACATCGAGACCCTTAATAACAGGAAGAGTTTCAAATTCCTTTACTCGAATAGGCATGGCATCCCCTGCGTCGTTGAACGCCACAATACTGATATTATCATATGCCTTGGCACTGACAAGATTATCGATCGTAGCAGTGGTTTCGGCCGTCGTTGTGATAAGTCTTGTTCCAATGAATACCCTGTACCCATCTGCACCCTTCACCTTATCCCACGAAACAGTTGCGCTGTTCTCAGTGACTGCAGTGGCCTCTGCAAGTTTATCAATACTCGCAGGAACCGTCTTTGCAGTGAGAGAAAATCCATGATCGCTCATTCCTGACTTATTGCCTGCCTTAATCACGTAAGTGTAAACCTGTCCAGCCTCAAGGCCCTTTTCTTCATAGGAGTCGATTCCTGCGGAGACACGACCAATCTCTTTTCCACCGCGCTCTATGATAAATTCATCAGCACCTTGGACAGATGTTTGTGTCAAGTCGATGGTAATAGAGGAATCACTCACCCGGCCAATACTAGCCGTGGCCGGTTCTGCCGGCTTCGTCAGACCTGTAAAGGCAACAGATTTGGAAACAACACCATTGATATTAACTGCTGCAATTTCGAAGGAATAGTTGGTTCCAGAATTCAAATTCGGAACAGAAACGTCGGTGGTCGAAGTTGTATAAACTTCTCCAGTAACGGTATTTCGGATCTGATAGGATGCAGCTCCTTTGACCTTTCCCCACGAGATATACAATTGATTTGTTCCTGGTTCAACCTTGACTGTTTTCAAATTCACGGGATCAGTTTGAGTAGTAGCCTTAAAGGAGAAAGCATCACCTGAACCCGACTTATTCTGCCCCTGTATCGAGTAAGTATAGGCGGTTCCCGCGTCTAATCCTTCATCTTTATAAGACTTTTGGGAAGAAGGAATCGTCGCTATCACATCTCCGTTACGTCCGATGACATACCGGTCGATACCATTCATTTGAGTATTGGAAAGGTCCAAAGTCAACGTAGCGGTTTGTACTTCTGTCGCTGTTACGATTACGGGTTTGCGCGGCAGCGTTTTGAAACCGAAAGATGTCTTCGAGGAACTTACCATATTAGCGTTGACTGCACGGATCGTGTAATCATACTCCTGGCCATCCGAGAGTCCCGTAAGGGTGAAACGGGTGTCCTTGCCCCTATAAATAACTGTTTCTGCTCTTTCTACAATATACTCTTCCGCGCCGTTTACTGGCTCCCACATTACATCCGTGCTGTAGGTGTTCGGATTTGTCCAGACCACTGTTGGTGCGATAGGTTTCGTCATCCAGCCAAAGATAGATTTTTGACTTTCACCGCTCAGGTTAACTGCTTGAATGGTGAATACATGATTCGAGCCATCAGTAAGCCCTTCTATGGTAATTTCCGCGGATGCCGGTGTTCCAACAACTTTTCCATCCATTGTTACGATATAAGAAGATGCTGTTTCTACCGGAGCCCACTTCAAACCAATCGAGGATTCTGTAGTGGCCGTAACTTCAATATTATTCGGAGAATACGGCAATGTCAGAAAATCGCCCTCCGTTGCCTTCCCATAACCTGATTCGTTACCGGCTTCGACAGAGTAGTGGTATTTTTGGCTTCCGGTAAGCCCGCGGATGTCGTAGAAGTTGCCAGCCACCTCAAACATCTTATCTCCAACGGTAATACGGTAGCGATTGGCTCCCAGTACCGGCTCCCACGTGATCCTGCCTGCTGTTTCTTGAATATCGGTTGCGTTAATGGCACTCACTTGGTCAGGAATCGTTGTTCCGGAAGTGTAGGCTTCAACGCCTTGCCCGCTCTCATTCACCGCATAAACTGAAAAGGTATATTCTGTTCCAGAAGCGAGATCAGAGATCATCAAGGACGGTTGGCCGGCGGGAACTGTTTTATACAGTTTCCCATTTACCATAATGACGTACCGTGTCGCACCGCGAACCTCGTCCCATGTCAAAAGCAATGAATTCGTTGTATAGTCGGATGTGTGAAGATTCTGAATGTGACCCGGCAAGGTGATAAGCCCATCAAGAACAGACTTTTCGCCTTCACCTGCTTCATTAAAAGCACGTAAGCTATAGTTGTAGATAGTACCCGAATCAAGACCTGAATCTGAAAACTGAAGTTCCGGGCCTTCATAAACTGGCCTGCCATTCCGATTCAGCGAAAAATACGTTGCCGAGGTCACTGATTCCCAGCCCAACTTAATCGCTGTCTCTTCGATCTGAATACTGTTGAAATTGCCCGGAGCAGCTGGTAACGAGAGATAGCCAGCGTTACGGCTTGTACCCTCACCGGAAGCATTAATGCCACTCACAGAGATCGTGTACATGGTTCCAGCATCCAACCCATCGACAGGTTGATACACGGTATCTGTTACCGTTTCATTATAGACAATATTATCGTTTTTGTCTTTTGCAACGATCCGATAGTAAGATGCGCTATCAACAGGATCAAATGAAACGGTTGCCCGGCTATAATCCGTGCCTACGCTCTGAACAACAAGGTTATCCGGTGGCTTGGGCAGCGTCAATGCAGATACCGAATTGCCGAATGGACTTGACCCTACATGGTTAATTGCCCTGACCTGATACTCATAGGCATGATCACCTTCAAGCGATAGATCGGTAATCGTATTGCTCGGATGATCAAGCAACCAGCTTTTACCTGTAGTACTGTTTTTGACCTCATATTGATAACCATCACTGAGAACTCCTGCTGGAAGGTCAAACGTCAATTGCGCAGTTTTTTCGGTCACCTGTGTCACTCTCAAGTTCACGGGAATTTGAGGCATTCGCTGCAGACGAATCTCAGAAGACGTTGTTTGGAATGTATTACCGGCAAGATCTTCAACTTTAGCATGTACATACCAAACGCCTTCCGATTGAATCATTACCTCTTGGTTATTCGAAGTGGCCGTCTCCCAACTTGTCGGAAGATTAGGGCTGCTCGTCACTTTGTAGAACCGCTTATTTGGGTCTACACCCGAATGTTCATCAGAGTAATTAATCGTGACCTTGACATCCTTGTCCGTCCAATCCTGCGTGTTAGGCCCAATAGAAATGAATGGATCAACAGCATCAACGTAAATCTTCTTGGATATTTCATTGCTGATATTTCCTACAGAATCACTCGCCCGAACAGTAATCGTGGTGACTCCATTTTCACTTATCGTCCCCGAGGTACCGACCTTATAATCCCCACCGTTTATCTTATACTCATATGTGATGGGATTTACGTCAGAGCTGCCGCCGATTGAAAAAGTGACGGGTTTCTGGGTCCAAGTTGATTCGCTCAACAGCACCTGAGGATCTGATGGTGGTGTCTTATCGATCAGCGCCCTCGCAACAGTCTGAGTGCTTATATTGCCTACATTGTCAACGGTCCGGGCATAAATATCAGTTTGACCCTCAGTCGAAATGGTGACAATTCCCGTATAATCCACCCATGCTCCTGCCCCAATCTTGTATTGGTTTTTGGCAACGCCGCTGCCGTTATCCGCACCACTGCTAATGGTAAATGTGACATCTTTGTTGCTCCAGTTGGAATCACTGAGCGTTATCGCAGGGGCGGATGGCGCAGTCTTATCAATCTTCGCTGTTACGGTAGCTTCCGAACTTACATTAGAAGCGTAGTCGATCGTACGTGCATAAACATCCGATAGACCTTCAGCAGAGATCGTAATCGGTGCAGTGTAGTCAGCCCAAGATCCACCAGGGCCAATTTTGTACTGTGTCTTCAGAACGCCACTGAGTGTGTCGCTGCCGGGTGTAATCGTTACGGTGACACTGGAGCTTGTCCACCCCAAGGGATTCAATGAAATGGATGGCTGCATCGGAGCCGTTTTATCGATAAGAGCAGTCGACGATGCCACAGAGCTGATGTTTCCGAAATTATCGAAGGTCCGGGCATATACATCCTGCAAGCCTTCCGTCGAAATTGTGAATGGGGTGGTGTAATCCACCCATGTTCCTGCCGACCCAATTTTATATTGGCTCTTTTGCACTCCACTCAGATTATCGGTTCCGTGGGTGATGGTCACGGTGGCGCTGCTATTTGTCCATGTGCTTGGAGCAATGGATACACCAGGAGCTGTAGGAGCAGTCGTATCCTTTAATACCTGGCCGGCCGAAGCGTATGTTGTCGAAATTCCATTACCATTGATCGCACAAACAAACAAGTTGTAGCGACCATCGGGAACCCCATCCAGCGGGATGCTCGTTGAGGTGGAAGTGGTTGTTCCGCTCTTTACAACTGCCCCGCCCTGATCCCTGAGCTCATATTTATACGTTGTTCCTGTCGGATTTCCGTTAGCAGACCACGTTGCATGCGGTGAGTTACCAGATTGCGTAATGGAAGCCGACGCTGGAGCGTTGGCAAGTGTAAATAGGTTTGATACTGGCGAATAGCTTGTATATTCACCACTGGAGTTTTTGGCACGAACCACAAATGAGTAACTGGTGTTCGGGGTCAAGCCCGTCACGGTCGTACTGTTTGCTGTGCCTGTATTAATGGTTTGGTTTGTTGTCGAATTCAACAACTCATAGGTGACGGAGGCATCGTTTTCTTTCTTATCCCAAGAAATGTCGAAGCCATTTGGTTGCGTTGCATTAAAAACAGGTTGTCCTGGAATAACGAAGCTCTTTACTGTGAAGTTCACGTTGCTGACACTCGAAACGCCTCCCTTGTCATCCATTACCCAAACCTGAAGGGTATGGGCTCCATCCGACATGTTGGTAGGGAGCGTATAATTCATCGTAAATTGTTGATTGGAACCATCCGCAGTCAGTGTATTAAGAATGTTTTCAGGTCCACCATCGATAGACCATTTTACAGTCAGTACATCACCAACGTCCGAATCCTTAGTTGTACCCGTGATTTGTAGTGACTGGCCTTTATAAAAAGTCTGGCCGGAGGCTGGTGATGACAACGTAAACGACGGCGGAGTATTTTGAGGTCCGATACCAACAATTGTTGAAAACTTCCTGGATGCCCCATTACTTACCGTCTGTTGATTCCACCAAAATTGAGCCGCGGTATCAGATGCGGAAATTTTTTGTCCTACAGTATAGTAGGAGGGCGAGCTTCCTCCGCTCAAGCTCGCATTATCGGGATTGGAATACTGCCCCATCCAAATCCGGTCGGCATCTACAACATTATACGTATTCGCGTAAAAAGCAGTGACCTGAACTCCGCCGCTATAGTTCCTCCAACCGTTTGGAATCACTTCAAAAGGGGACCCGTCATTGTCGTTTACCTTGGTGTCCCAATAAAAGGTGCCTCCGAGGTTTTGGTTGCCCCCGCTCCGGTTGACGGCCTCCAATTCTACCTTCATATATGCTCCGAGTGAGGTTGCATTGACAATGGATACACGGAGGATGAATTCTAAGCTATCTTTTTGGCGAGACATTTCGATAACATTGTTGTTGATCCGGAAATAGTTTAATGGCAACGAGTTAAAATTAATCGTTGTACCGTTGTAATCCAGAATTGTAGAAACGTTGCCTTCGCCGCTTCCATAAAACACATTTGTGTTTGGGAGAAGTATAATACGATATCTTCCCTTATCAGTCATCTCAACCTTAACCACTGAAGACTGTACAGCTTTCAGTGTTGCTGTGTCTGATACAACCGTTATGTTATCTACAGCAGCAGCATAAGCTGAGGGCATTAGCAGCCCGGTTGATGCCAATGGAGGTGAAAGCAAAGCGACGGCAAGCAATACTTTCCCCATCGTCTCGGAGGTCTTCCTTAATCCTTTTCTCTTCAAAAGGGTCTCCCTTCCTTTCTGTCCGCAGAAACAAAAAAGCACCCCAATATTGGCTTAACCAATATCGAGGTGCTTCCCCGTTCGCAGTTATTTGATTACCTATTATTATAAAGCTAATGATAGGGTTCTGTAAATGATTATGAAAGAAAATGCCGCCCAAATCGGGGCAGTATTCACCTTACCGATTCCCTAAATAATTCTTCAGGTTGTAAATCAGAGCGACTGCTTCGGCGCGGCTGAGTTTGTTCTTCGGTTTGAAGGTTCCATCCTCATATCCACGGATCAGATCTTTCTCAACCAGATATGCGAGATCATCGAGGACCCAAGACGAAATTTGGGTTTTATCTGTAAAGTTCACTTCGCCTTTAGCCTCTGTTTTTTCAAGAGTCCGAAGTACGTTCGCGATGATTTTTGCCGCCTGCTCCCGCGAAATCATGGCTTGAGGCTCGAAGGAGTCTTGGCTAACGCCTTCAACCAGTTTATGGGCTAGTGCAGCCGCGATGGAAGAAGCAAACCAATCTGAAGCTTTAACATCCTTGAACATGGTGGCCGTGGTTTGTTTTGTATCGAGCCTCATCAGACGCACGATAAGCGCAACATATTCTGCGCGATTAATCGGACGATTCGGCTCGAAGGATTTATCGGAAACACCCGAAATAATTCCCGCTTCGGCAAGCTCAAGGATTTGATCTTTGTTGAACGTCTTGTCGATATCGGTAAATCTCACCTCATTTTTCGTGCTTGTTCCATTGGAGCCATTATAGCTATTAGAGCCTTTGGAGCCGTTGGAACCGTTGTTAGCTCCCTTATCGTTGGACGACTTACTATTTTTATCTGTTCCTTCATTCGTTTTGGTTTGGGTAGGTGGCGTTGTAGGAGGAACTCCACCGCCTCCACCACCACCTCCACCGCCCCCACTGTTAAGAGCGCTGGTTGTAATCGTTACGTCAAAGCCATCGCTTACACCTGATGCATTCGATGCTTTTACCGTGTACTTGTACGTGGTACGTGATTCCAGTTTGCTGTCCGTGTACGAGGTATCGGTAGCTGGGATCTTGGTAATTTCTTTCCCATCCCGCTCAACGATGTACTCATCTGCCCCTACAACTTGTGTGGCAGAGAGATTCAGCGTTACCGTGGAGCTCGTTACAGATGCCGTAACTGCTGCAGGTGTTTTCGGTTTCTGCTTAAAGGAAACCGATGTTCCAGTCGAACCAATGCCCAAGGAATTCAAAGCTTTTATCACAAACGTATACTCTTGCCCATCGGATAATCCCGATATTTTCGCAGTTGGTTCTGTACCCCGATAGATTTCGGTGTTTCCATTTAAAATCACGTAACCTGTAGCCCCTTCAGCAGCATCCCAGCTCAGTTGAGCTGTCGTTGTCCCAGGTGTCGCTATCACATTTGCAACCGGCAAAGTTTGAGATACCCAGTTGAATACAGCTGGAGTGCTGTCGCCGGATGCGTTCGTACTTACGATCGTGAATTTGTACCCCGTCGCCGCAGTCAACCCTTCAATTTTGTAAGTGCTGTTTTGCACCGTTGCAAGAGTACCCACCCCATCTTGAATGATTGTATAAACTGTAGCGGTCGGGTCTGCATCCCATGCAAGCTCAACGGATTGCTCTGTACGTCCAGCTTCATGGATATTGGTCGGTTGGTGCGGTTTAGTAAGTAGTGTGCCGGACGCGGCATCACCATAACCCGAAGCATTGCCAGCTTCAATGGTATAGGGATATGATTTACTTCCCTCGAGACCTTCAATAGTAGCTGTGGTCCCGGATACCTCTTGGGACCTTCCTCCAGTTGTCACTCGGTATTTCGTCGCTCCTGGAACCGGGCTCCAAGTAAGAACACTGGATGTTTCTTCTGATGCCGCAATCATTCCAGTTGGAATGTCCGGAATTGTAAGACCCGTATTGAAAACCGATTCCCCTGCTCCACTTGTATTCGTCGGATAAACCTCGACCGGATACGAAACGCCTGCCTCAAGTCCCTCAACCAAATAGCTCGTTTCATCCGCCCCCAAAGTAACCGTTTTGTCGTTTACTTTGACCACATAATTCTCTGCTCCTTTAACGGCGTTCCAGTTCAGCAAGAAACTATTTGTGGTTTGTTGAGATATTTGAAGCTCTGATATTGCTGCTGGAAGAGTCATGACAGTCAATATCCCTGAAATACCGTCACCCGTTTGGTTCTCTGCGTAGAGAAGGTACGCATAAGACGTGCCGCTTTCAAGTCCCACGTCTTGGAATATGGTCCCGCTTCCGTGATAAATCTGTTCCCCGTCCCGTTCCAGGTTATAGTAAGTCGCGGACGTTACGGAACTCCACCCCAATCGAATGTTATCTTTTTGGATGGTTACGGTATTGAAGTTGCCCGGCGTGTTCGGTAAGGAAAGGAAGCTGATATTCGAACTCGCCCCTTCGCCTGTCGTGTTGATTGCACTGACAGAAATGGAATAATTCAGACCCGGAGAAAGATTTTCGATAGGTTGATATACCGAGCCAGTGACAGTTTGATCGTACACGACGGCATTACTGGGGTTTTTAGCCACAAGCCGATATGCGGTAGCACTTTCAACAGGGTCAAAACTAATCGTCGCTTGGTCCGGTCTGCCATCGACCTTATAGGCAGTAATGTTTACCGGTGCTTTTGGAAGTGTGAGCGCACTGGCAGGAGCCGAGTCCGCACTGCTACCTACATGGTTAATAGCTTTGACGACATATTGATAAACTGTTCCACCTTGAAGCGTGTTATCCGTAATGGAGTTTTGCGGATA
This sequence comes from Paenibacillus oralis, assembly GCF_003863965.1. GTDB lineage: Bacteria > Bacillota > Bacilli > Paenibacillales > Paenibacillaceae > Fontibacillus > Fontibacillus oralis. The sequence continues at coordinate 473,065 of NZ_RRCN01000002.1, read as the reverse complement.
AGATACCGTCCAGGTTTGCCCGGTCGTCTGGTTCGTGACTTCGTAAGAAAACCCATCTGTCAACGTGCCGCCAGCAGGCAGATCCCAGGAAATTGTTGCTTCGTTTTCTCTTATGTTGCTAACGACCACGTTCGCCGGTTCAGCAGGCTGCCTTTGCAGCCGAAGATGGGATGTTGTTAAGGAAGCCGAATTGCCTACCTGGTCCTCTACTTTTGCGTGGACATACCATTCGCCTTCACTGGTTATAGTGACCGGCTGTTCGTCACTCGTTGCGATATCCCATGAAGCGGGAACTGCCGGGTTGTTTGTAACCTTGTAGAATCGTTTGTTTACATTTACGCCAGATAGAGTATCGTCGTAATTGATTGTCAGTGCAATGTCTTGCGAATCCCAATCACGCTGGCTGGTCGAATACGAAATAGTCGGCGGTTCTTTATCGATGTAGATCGATAGCGGGATTTCGGCTCCAATGTTACCGAGAGAGTCTTTAGCCCGGGCGGTCACCACCGTTTCGCCATTATCCGTAATCGTATCGCTGGCTCCTTCAACGTAAGGACCATTGCCAATTTTAAATTCATATGTGATCGGGTTCACATCCGTACTATCCCCGATAGTAAAACCAACGTTATCTTTCGTCCATCCTACCACGCTTGGAGTAATGGTCGGATTCGTTGGTGGGTCTTTATCAATTCGTACCACGTAAGCACTTTCTGAACTGATATTGTCGATGTTATCAATCGTACGAGCGTAAATGGTTGTTTCGCCGGATTCACTAATCGTGATTGGTCCATTATAAGTGGTCCAATTCAAGGTGGTTGCTCCGACAAGGCGATATTCCGTTCTGTTTATCCCCGCGGCTGCATCCGAACCTGGTTCGATATTGACAGTGACATCTTGATTTGTCCAGTCTGTCGTACTCGGTGTAATCTCCGGCCCAGCAGGGCCTGTCTTATCAATCTTTACCAATGCTGATGTGGTAGTACTTATATTTCCGGCGTTATCAATCGTCCGGGCAGTGACGGTTGTCTGGCCCTCATTGGTAATGGCCAGAGTTCCTGTATAAGGAGTCCAGTCTTGATCCTTTGCGCCATCCAACCTGAATTCGGTCCGGTTGATCCCGGAGTTGGAGTCGCTTCCATGAGAAATCGTTACGGTAACATCACCGTTAGTCCACTCCGTCGTGGAAGGGGTAACTGCAGGTGCCGATGGTGCCACAGTATCTACCCGATACTGTGCAAATACCGGTCCATAATAATTGTCCGCGAAGTCATATGCGGTGATCTTAATTGTATGAAGTCCTTCGCCCCTCTTTGGCAGGTCCATGTACCACTGATCGCCACCTGTAGAAGAACCATTCCCATGATCAGTCCAAGCCCCATTGTACTCAGATTGGAAGTTCACACGTTTAATCCCGATGTTATCAGTTACGTTCTGCGCTAGTATGCGATATGATCCATTCGGGTCGTTCGAAAATTGAATGGGACTAACAGTAAATGGATTCGGACTAAACGAGTCTACGTTAAAATGAACGTACCCCCAATCCGACCAATCTCCGATTGAGTCCTTAACCCTTACTCGTACGTAGTTGTCGCCTTGACGTGAGCCTGTAAGCGTATGTTGCGTCCTCGCCGGCATTTCGCCTGAATCAAACTCTGTTGTGGCCCAGTTATCATAGGATCGCTGAATTTGATAGGATTGTTGTGCATTTCCATCCGGATCGCTGTAAGTGAACATAATGTTGATCGATGTTGAATTAGCCCATTGTCCATCGGATACCGAATAAATCCCGGGAGTATTCGGTTTAATGTTCCCTGTTGCAGCGTAGGAAACACTCGCTATTGGCCCGAAACTTCCAAATGAGAGCAGGCCGACTTGAAGAGCGAGAGCTACTTTGAACAAGTTCTTTTTCATTGAGTACCTCCATTGTATTTTTGAAAATCGAGTCTTCTTTTTTCGATTATTAATACATTGCAGCCCCCCTCTTATCGGAGTCATTTTGAGAAATAAAAATGCAACCAAAAAAGGAAGCACCGCTGAATAGGCGTAATGCCTTTCCAGTGGTGCTTCCACTTTTCGAGTATGCGATTACCATCATTATATAGAATCAATTGACCCTTGTAAATAATAGATGAACTCTGTGATTCTTTTTGAACCTAAATTTCAAGATCCGTTGAGATCAGTAATGATATAATCAAAATAAATAGAAAAGGCGAGGTGCTACCCATGTCTGAGTGGATTACTAGAGAGGACGTTGAAATCTTGGAGGTCTTTAAAAAGATCCCAGCAAACCACCCATCACTATTTGATAACGAGTTTTCGCAAACTCGCGACTTTAGTCATGAGTAAGAAAACTTCGGTTCAGGCATGTCATTGGACATGACAATGAAGCGACATGGTTGTTACTTATAGTAAAATTATTATAGTGATGAATCATCCTATTTTGTTACTACGGTGAGCGAACCTACAAATCCAAAAGTATATTCAAGATCAGAAAGTGAAGTGAGTTCATGCTTGTACATAAAGCCTATAAATTTCGCATCTACCCAAGCCAAGATCAGGCTGTTCTCATCAACAAGACGATCGGCTGTTCCCGTTTTGTATTAACCACTTTTTGGGAGTATGGAATAAAGCTTACCGCAGCACAGGAAAAGGATTGTCGTATGCTGCATGTTCTGCCGAACTCACGAAATTGAAACAAGAACTCGAATGGCTAAAAGAACCGGACAAATTTTCTTTGCAAAATGCCTTGAAAAATCTGGCGGATTCGTTTAACCGGTTTTTTAAGAAACAAACTGACGCACCGAGATTTAAGAGTAAAAAGAAGCCGGTTCAGTCGTATCAAACTAACTATACCAATGGAAATATTTCGATCATTGGCAACAAGATGAAACTCCCTAAATTAGGTTTAGTAAGGTTTGCCAAGTCAAGAGAAGTAGAAGGTCGTATAATGCATGCGACGATTAGGCGTAATCCTTCCGGTAAATACTTTGTTTCGCTGTTAGTGGAAACCAACGTACACCCCCTGCCAAAAACAAACCAAGCAGTCGGAATTGACTTAGGAATCAAAGATTTCGCGGTATTATCCAGCGGTGAAGTATTCGAGAATCCGAATTTCCTGCGAAAGATGGAACAAAAACTTATTCGTGAACAGCGGATTCTTTCCAGACGGTTGAAAGGTTCCTCGGGTTGGAATAAACAACGAGTGAAGGTCGCCCGAATCCATGAAGGCATTGCCAACTGCCGTACAGACTACTTGCAAAAGCTTTCAACGTATATTGTCAAAAACCACGATATGATTGCGATTGAAGATTTGCAGGTGTCTAACCTGATGAAAAATCATAATCTGGCCAAAGCGATTGGTGAAGTGTCCTGGTATCAATTTAGAACGATGCTTGAATATAAGGCAAAGTGGTATGGGCGAATGGTTGTTGCCGTAGGCCGAACTTTCGCCTCTTCTCAACTCTGTTCGTGTTGTGGTTACCAAAATAAAGAAGTTAAAGACCTTCATATTCGTGAGTGGATATGTCCGGCCTGCCATACCCGCCATGATCGGGATATTAATGCAAGTAAAAACATCCTTGCCGAAGGCAAGAGACTCCTATCTGCGTAATTGCAGGAACCGCAGGAACTTCGGGGATAGCTTGGTGGCACATTACGTGCTAATTCTGTTCAGAAGAACGGACTACCCAAGAATCTCGTGGCTTTAGCCATGAGAGATTCAATAAGTTTCGGATGCCGGAGCCTGATAAACCGCTTGGTGAAAGCCGTCATGAGATCAATATCTGGGAGGCAGATTTAAAGGGGCAACTCCAGGCCATATTGGATGGAAACCCGCGAAAAAAGCTGCATGGCTTACGGTAACCATGATATTGATGTTTATAAAAATAAAAAAGGAAAATTCGTTTTCCGACATAGTCCTTATGAAGGGTTAAATCTTGTGATGATCCTTGCCAGCGGACAGTTTGAAAAGCTGCTTGAGGAACTCTCGGCTGACAATTGATGAACGCTTCTGATTTTTAGATATTGAATTCTTCTCGAAAAATATTAAGTGGATCGACCTAGCAATCGCTCTTTACTCGCCCAACTTCCAAGTGGAGAGCTTTTCTTTATTATTCTCTTTCAAACAAGTCTATCCGATAAACTTATAGTGCATTTAGTAAACCAAAAGTTAATACAAGGGCGACCATAAAGAGAATACTTGCCAATAAAATGTAAAGTAGAGTCTTAATCAGGCGAAAAAAAATGAATAATAAATAATGAAGATAGTACATAATTCCAAACCCAGCCTTGTTTTTTTTCAAAACAAAACGCACCTATCTTTTTTCAGATAGATGCGTTCTTCGCATATAAGGTATTTGATTACATTTACTGTAACACAAAATTGAACAAACTGACAACAAGACGCGAGAAAAACGTGTTGGACATCGTCAGAAAATTTGATAAAATAAGCACATACCTTACAAATACATTAATACTTACGTCCCAGCAGACGCAGTGGATGAATTCTAATGTTAAATGCGCGTAACAAGTGATCAAGTAAAATTCGCTCACCATTGGTGCGCCTATTTGATCATTTGTTAGGTGCATTTTTGCATTTTGCGCCTGCAACCCAATCCCTACTAAGGAGAGAGAACTATGAAAATATCGAATACGTAGAAAAAAGAACCGTCGCAAGAAGGAACAAATTGCCATTCTGTGATAAGATGTGTTTAAATTAATCGGCTGTGACAAAGGAGATTAGTCAAATGATCAATCTTGAAAAGTACCCGGAGCTTACTGTGTTAAGCCTTCAGGAAGTTGTAGAAATGACTCAATCGGAAGATTTTGATCCAGATGAACAAGGATTCATGTTCGGCATTAAATTCCAAAGTGAAGATTGGACTTTGGACGAGTTCTTGGAACGCCAAAATCTTTTCAAATTCGATGACCCGGTTCAACGCGGAACGGATGCTTGGTCTTCAAGGAAGCGGTCGGAGGGGATTGCTTCCATTCTCATGAGAATCGAACTTGGCCCGATTAAAGTTCAAAAGATATCTCATAACAAAAAGTTGTACCGCAACGTTATCGATGGAGGAAACCGGTTGGCATCGCAGCGAGCTTATATTAAGAATGAGTGGGCGCTTGATCCGGAAACCTATATCTTTGGAGAACTTAATGGCGAAAAGATCCTTATCGATGTATCAGGTGCATATTTCAACGACCTGCCAAAAATGTTCCAACGCCGTATCACAGGATACTCATTCCAAGTACACCTGTATAGTATGGATGATGAAATGAAAAACGAAATGTTCTATCGTTGGAACAATTATGAACCTCATACTTCCTCCGAGCTAAAGCGGGCTCACATGTCTGCTATTATGCAGGAAACCGTGAATAACGCATTGAAGATGAACTTCACTAAAATTGGCTTCAAAGATTGGCGAGTCAACCGGTCTCAGCACATGGAGCCGCTTCTCCAAGGGTTCGCACTGATTGAAACCAATAACCAGACGAGTCTGAAAGAGGATGTTATTAATGACATGCTGATCAAGAACAAGTTCTCTCCCAAGACGTTGTTGTTGGTTAGTAAGATTACTCCCTTCTTAGAGGAGGTCTGTTTAACATTCGAAGAGACCAAACTTGCTAAGAAAATCTTCCATAAAAAGCACAAGCCCACCCTGCTCTATGTGGCTTCCCAAGCTCCGAAAGATCTTCCGGTCGAAGTCTTTGCTGCCTGGGCAAACAAATTCTTCATCGAGGATATCGCTGAGAGTGGTTACAATAACTTCGGGGGAGACACTCGTGAGTCAAACGTCCAAAAGCGAAACGAAATTGCCTTGAATCACTTTAAGGAATATATTTTGCTTCAGACTGAGGCCTGATGCAAGAAAAAGAGGATGCAACCTATCAATTAGGTGCATCCTCTTTTTTTATTGAAATTTACTCAGCTCACTATGCATCAAAAAAAGTCTTTGCCTTCTTCCGCAATTCCCAATTTATATTTTAGTGCAAATATATATCCCATGTCTTTTCCGAATTCAAACCAATCTTTTACGAAAAATAGTATTTTCCTCATTATCGGTACCCTCCTGAAATCTTAATAGCCCCAAACGGGGTCTATTTCTTCGATTACTTCCCCTAGCCCTTCGTAAGGACTTATCAGTTCCTCTAGTTCCCCGAGATCCATGTGGGGAACATAGTTTTTCCAAGCTGACATTTGTCCGGCCAGAATCATCGATTGGAGATGTGAAATCCATTCGTACTGCTTCTGTGCATACTGCTGAAACCAAATAGCTTCATAGAATTCGCCAGAGTCGAGTGCAAGACAAATCTGCTGCTGACAGTAATTAATGGTTTCAACTGCTCGCTTGGCTAGATAATTTTTTGTAATCGGAAGATGGAAGAGAAGCAATTTGCGGTGCTTACTAACGCCCTTCTTCTTAAAGCCGGCTCGGATAAAACAATAGCCTGGAACTTCACTTGCAACTTTTTTTGCGTCAACATAAGTGATCATCCCAGCTACCGGAAATACATTACCCCATTCGCAAATGGTTGCGTAAACAGCCCAATGAATCAAGTCAGAACTGACTTCTCCACTTGTATTGCGGAACGCCGTACATTCCCATGCATCCTCAATGCCATCATCGCGTATACCTCTCCAACTAATCCAAGCTGCTGAACCATCAGCAGTTCGCAAGACCAGGTTGTGCCCCGGCCGGCAAAATTGACGAGCTCCCACCTTCTGTCGGGAGTAGTGTTCATCCATCAACGAGCGAACCGTTTGATCCCCTTTATCCGTTACAATCCATGGACCGTACTTTCCACCTGTGAGGTCAAGTATTAATTGTCCTTGCATCCGCTATCATCCGATTCTGCGATATTTATACACTCAACTCGACATTCGGGGCAATAAGGTTCCTTGCAGCAACCACCATTTGCATGCTCGTGACATTCAGCCGGCACTCCCAAAGCGCCATCCTGAAACAGATCGGTGTAGGTACCGTCTAGTTTCATTTGGAAATAAACATTCGACCTGTCTGCATTTCCCAGATCACCGCCGCAAACCAGGACATAATCGATTTCACATCCATTAGGACAAGCCCATTGCTCTTTAGCGGCCATACTGCAATCGAAACACCACATATCGAAAAAACCATTCTGGTTTTTCTGATAACCAGCTGCCGCGAGATCTTCCTCTATTCGGTGAGTGCTCCGGCAACGGCTACATTGATGTATCGAATACACTCCCGTTTCAGAGGCACGCGGCTCGTCTTTATATGGGTTTTCAAAAGCGGAAATGTTATGACCGTGCAGGAAACGTGCGATATAGTCATCCACATCTTTCAGTGACTTAATTTTCACTCCGTCTATAATAAGTTCCATGTTTTTCCTCCAGGATTCTAATTAGATTGAAAACGAAAGAGGAGCAAAGAAATTCGCTCCTCTCCCTCTGTCTATATGACAACTATTTCTTATCCAGCTCCGTATGTTCCCGGAAAAATGATCAAAAGCCCGAATTTCATGAACCTTCTGAGTTACCATTGTTGCTACTCTTCTCGATCATTTTCTCGATTACAAATCTGGTTCGACTTCCCTTTTAATCTTCTTGGTCAATATATGTCGAGACCATCTCGGAGGTAATTTCCTCTCCGGTGACGGTCGTAAATACCGCCTCTTGGTTATCTAAATTATTCGCAATCAGCCCTGCAGCAGTGACACTCCCGCGACGTGGGAAATATACTGATAGTTTCTTTTCCGCAGTATCTACTTTAATGACCCTGTCTGAGGTAGGCGTGACAAATGTTATGGTTCTCCCCTCTACGGACATTTTGGCGTAATCGTACCATTCATGTTGATCGTTCTCTTCATACCACTCTGCTTGTTTCTTGTTCCAAGCTTCAAGTGCCGAAACATTGAACAATAGCGAGTACTCGGGTAAGCTTTCAAAAACGTTCTCCACAGCTCCCCATGTATGGGGAGTCAAGCAGGTGAAAATTTGTCTTATTTTACGATCCCTCTCAGAAGCCCCCTCCTCGTCTACAAAGAGATAATTGTCGCATGACTGTGTGTGCGTATAACTCCGCCCATCTCGCTCAAATAATCGGACGGTAGCCTTATCTATTGTAGTTAATTTACCGTTAGGGAATCCAAGGGATAACATGTCATTTGAAATCCAGAAGAAGACTTCCAGTACACGTTCCCCGAAACTATTGTGCCGTTCTTCAACCTGGTACACAATCTTTTCATCATTTCCGTGTTCATCTTCAGCTTCCCACGCTGTAAGTTCATAGGGACATCCCTCTGAGAAAACAAATCTTACATTGTTAGACTCCTTCAACCGCCAGGAACTTCCTATTGCTGCGTTTACACTCTCCAGTGATTCAGCCACCAAAGGACGTAGTGCCGGCTTGATTTCTTCTAATCTCCGTTCGATTTCTGCCTTCAAAGATGACAATGTCTTCATTTTTTCCTCCTGTCTGCTGCCTCCCTATTCGGTGAGGTCTTATGCAGTCATTTTTCTATTGGCCGCCTTAAGGCGACATTGAAATCGTCAAACGTTTAAACAGAGTCGCTTGCAGACTATTAGCGGAGTAACCGGCCGAATAGTTGCATTGGAGCGCCTCGTTCTCGTTGTCCTTACGCATGAAAGTAGTGTTACGGACGATGGACGATTTGGCTTTTCAATTGTGCCGCTCTCCCCGCACCACAAGCCTGTGCTTGGTTCCGTGGTCCCGATAATCAGCGTTAATGTCCACATTTCATTCCTCCTTTTGGATTTGTTGTAGAAGTGAAAAAAAATACACTTCAACGAATGATCAAAACCCGTAAAAGGGATGCATGCCAAATAAAAGCATGTTTGATCACTTGTTGAAGTGTACTTAGGGGGTTAGAATGAGTCCATCTGCCCGAGCTTGGACTGAGGTAATATGTTTAAAGAAAAGGTATGTCTATATATTACCACCTTAATGCCCCCTTGAGAAGCAATAGAAAGGGGCCCATGGAGAGCCCCTTATGATCTGCGTACCGAGGTCCTCCCCAACAAGCGGGTCATTCCTCCACGATTGCGGCCGGGGGATTTAGAACCACATCAATCTTAGGCCGAAGCGAATTCCACGTCTGGTCGAGGGCATCCTGAAGGTGATCGACCGTGAGGTGGGGATGTTGCAGATACTTTTGCAGCTTGAACCGATAACGATCCTCGAAGGTATCAAGTTTCCTAAAAGCATAGTCATCATTAAAATTATACGACTCCTTGTTTCTCTTCCCTTTTGGAATGAAATCGATACCGTCGATTACCAGCTGCTTATAGAGATCATTAAAACGAATATAGACGAAGCATTTATCCCCATTATCCAGTTTGAATTCAACTTTATTCATCATTAGACTTACCCCTCCGATGTTCAAGATTAATTTCAGATTTCCTTTGCTGCAACTGAGTTCTTAAATGACCGAGCACCTTTGGATTTCTCGCTTAAAGATCTGGTCTAACTTTGCTTTTTTTCCTTCCTGAGTGAGATCGCTCGTAGACATCAGGAAATTAGGTTGAACCCATTGGTTCAGCTGCCTATACAAATAAGTAGCAATTCCTTTCCTTCTGTGCTGGGCGTGTACATCGACGTAGCTGATCCCATAGTGATAGGGATTGCGATCGTCCTGAACCAATAGCATAACCCCTACAAGATTTCCCTCGTCAAAGGCCATTAAAAATGTTTGTTGTGCCAAGGTAACCTCCGACCACTGGAAATCCAGTGGAGCAAAAAAATGAAACCGTTCGTAGACATCCCGGCCGAGAAGGTTTTTCCAAAGAGGCATCTTTTCCGTTAATTGTTTAGCCTCTTTTGAAGACAATGCCCCAAAGTGAAGACTACGGTCCCCTACGCTCTCTAAGCTAGTTTCGATTAACAACGACAATCCACCTTTCGTTATATTTGCTGCAGGACGAAAAAAACACGCCCTTTCCAGCGACTAATCCAAAATGGAATCCCTCAGGCAGATTAGTCCCTCGAAAGAGGGTGTTTTTGCTTAGAATCTCCCTTAAGCGCCTGCTAGGGATAAGAAAAAAGGTTAGAAGATATGTGATTATTTTACCATAAGTTATTCTCGTTTCATATAATAAGTATTCAGATCAAAGTTCATGAAACTGAACAGTTATATATTCAAAACATAGCAAAAATTGTTGGGGAATCCGTATATTAATAACAAGGAAGGTGAAAACAATGTTAAAATCTCTACAAGAACTAGAGGTGACATAGACGTCCCAGGAAATTCACGGCAGAATTTTTTCGACTGTGTTTCGAGGCTAGAGTTAAGATGAGGTAAATGAGTTTTTGGATAAAATCATCAATGATTATGAGCTATTTGGAAGAATAGTCCAAGACCTTTAAAGAAAGATCACCAAACTGCGTGAAGAAGCTCCTCTTGCGCAAAACAACCTGGAGGTACCCTGAGGCGTCTGCGAGAGGTTAAAATTCATTAGTGGGGTGACACAAAAGATATTTTAGGAGGAAGACGTATGTTCTTGTTTTTTGAACGTCATATCATCTTTGCCTTCTTCAGCATATTCACTCTGATAAGTTTATTCTGTCTGTCCAAGTACTTCTTATCGCATGATCCCGAGCAAAAGAAACGAACTCTGACAGTTACTATAATGACGGCCGGCTTTGCAATATTTTTATTTCTGGATGGCCATAACGGAAGCCTTATCAGCACACCTGATGCAATCTTCAATCACTTCAGCTGTAAGGATACCAAGATCGCGGTTTTACCTAACAAGGACAACATTTACTTCGTAGAGGCTTGCGATAAGAAGTACAAGGCAAGACCGTTTTTCGGGTTTATTCATTCAACGGAATTTTCCTACACACTCCCTGATTCAGGATACGTGGTAATCACTCGAGGCAAACAATAGCTAGAACGAGGGAGCTCCGTCGCGAAACTCCTTCGTTTTTTCATCAAGTTCCCGTACGGAAGAGAGCCGTCTTACCTGCAAATGTTAACCTGGTCACCCAACAGATCCGTCAGGCTTGGATCTTCCCTTTGGAGCAAACAAAAGACCGTGATGAGCCCTTGTTGGGATGCAGCATGCAGAAGACCGATAAAATCATCTTGTCCTCACTCCCCTGGTTCAAAGCCAGACCTAAACCCTTCCATTGGGTTCTCAAGCTCTCGGTTGTCTTGCCGAGCAGCTATCTCTTCAAGGAGAGATTTCATTGTTAAAGCGCGAAATATCATCACAAACCACCCTTTTAGTACGTGGCATAAGTGCCGATTATAGTATAGACAGGTCATCATTAAATCTCATTCATTTTGTTGATTTCATCTGGTGGTGTCTGATTAAAATTGTATGCTAACTGAGTCTACAAATCTTCCGTTCTTACGATACAATAAGTTAGAGAGCACATTCCTTCAATAATTTACAATTAATACTAGTTTGTTATCCTAAAAAAGGAGATTTTCTGTTATGACAGGTAAAAATCAAGAGCATATTCAAACTCTTGCAGAAACCATTTTTAACATGGGTCGCGAGAGCATTATGAATAATATCATGGATGGAACCTTCAATCTCGATGATTTCGTTGAATCACAGGAAGGCAACATTCGTAAAGAACTTGACGAGAATTGGGAAACCCTCGTTGGAACCGGAAATCCCTACTGGGATCGGGGAAGTATTACCGAGAACGATCTTAAATTTATCATGGGCAGATTAATGCATGAGCTCTGCCTAAAGCTGCCTGAAATCATAAAAAAAGCACTTAAAGAAGGATATCACGCCTGGCAGCTTGAATATGTTGAAACGCTCACACAGGTCAAAGACCTTACGGTAAGCTTGTGCCAAAAAGAAAATGTAGGGTCAACTCGTGAATTGATGAACCTGCAAACTAAGGTGCTTTTTCTTCAAAGTGTCTCATCCCTAATCGAAAAGGCACGATTATTTTTCACTGCACAGCAGCTGAAAATAGATCCCGTGGCCATTCCGGTTCTGACTTTTCCATCAGAACTTGAAATCAAGGTAGCCCAAGCAAACGAGCCTATTGAGATTAGTGAAATCGCAGTTACTGCTTCAGTATCTGCAACATCCCCCACTCCAGAAACTCAAATCGAAAGTACGCCAACCGGCAGAAAGAAGACAACCAAGACTACTACCGGGAACGAAGGAACTATGAACGAGAACGAGATCGGAACAGTACATATATTTGAACGTTCATTGGTCAACGGCTTCGTCAACACTGTAGAGTATAAGCCGGCATTTGTCCCCGAAAAGATCATACGTGAAAGGGACTTTGAGCACGGAGATAAGATCAGGGTGGTAAATGTTAGGCCAGTTGGGGATAAGATACACTACGATTTTGAGTTGGCTGAGAAGACCAATTCACATCCCTCCCATCGGATTCAAATCAACTTGTGTATTGTGGAGCAGGACACAGGTGGCTTATTTGTACAGAGAGCAGATAGTGGTCAGACCAAGGTCGTCTTCGATGGAGCCGAAAGGAAATTTTATCTTAAAGAGCATGATATTACGCGGCTGAAACTCACGGGAGGTGATATTGTAGACATTGCATTCTGGTCGAATGATCCAGAAACTGTGAGGGTCGTCTGGAAACATTACATCTAAGCATGAAAAAGGAGCGGGTTACTATCCGCTCCATTGGTTATTTAGGCTATTCGGATTTCGTGGTGGAATAGCTGGAAAAAAAGAGACACTCATTTTTGAGCGTCTCGATAAATTATAATTTGATTACGAAACCATATCGGACCACTTGCTAACCACTGGATCGGCTTTGGAAACATTCCATCAGGCCAATCCTTTTTCTTAGCTCGTTGCAAATAGGTAGAAACTTTTCTTTTGTCCCATCCAAGTATTTCAGCGGTTTCCGAATGCCCAACAAGAGGCTCTTTGCCCATGAAACCCTCTCTGCACAAATAGCAGAGATTGCTGTCGTTAGGAGTAGGGCGAGAAATTTGTCTCCCGCAACACGCACAAGCTTCAAGGTTACGCCATCTACCATTTTCGTCAAAATGTTTTTTTAAATATTCCACATATTTTTCCGTCTTATTAGGTGCGAAGTGGGAAACAAAATCCATACCAGATTTAGCGATAATGCCATCCTCTGGTGTGGTTCCACAGAAATATAAATCGTCATTAAGCTGTAAGACATCGTAGTTATACTGTTCAGAACCGTTCATGCCTTTAAAATTCAAAATGGTGTATTCTTTAATTTCCATTTCACAAACGCCCCTTCTTATTGTTGACTTTATCATACATAAAAAGTATGATAAAGTCAACAATTATCTGGAAAATATTTTTGTCTTTTCTCGACGAAATCCGAATACCCGTTATTTATTGGGGGGTGAGGAACCTCTTCGACTACCCATTCAGCAAATTCATCGAGAAGAGAAACATCCAGCCTGACTTGGATTCGGTAATTAACGGACCGCCTTTAACTTTCGTCACAAGCAGTGGCTATGTGTAAACGTCCCCCACAATAAACTGTATCTTCTTTATTTCGTTTCTGAGCAATTTAATCCCCTCTCCTACTCTCCATAACCCGATTGAAAATAGAAGCAGACCTTTGTGACAAATCAGAGGAAATTTCACTCCCTTGCATAACAGGAGTATCTTCGGACTTGAGCTCTTTATATTTATCAAGGATAACCACATCATGAATGAGCCATATTTTCCCGGACATTCTAAAAAGACCATGCTTTTTGTACTTATCGAGCAAACCTCGGGAATTATCTCGTCGTATAGTTCCCGAAGTTAAACCATGTTTTTTTTCAGCTTCAGAGGTAGTCATCACATTTGATACGACCTCTTTGCAATTTGAACAGATAGTGTACGTTCCAAAGAAGGTTGGATTGCCGCCCTCCTTAATCCATACCCCACATTGAGAGCATCGATATGGAAGTTTACCGCCTTTTATACGATCTACTTTGGTTTGCAGATCTTGAATCTGAAACTGCAAACTGAGAATTTGAGTATGAGAATCTGGAATCAATGTCCGCAACTCATCAAGTAGCTGTTTTTGATCCTTAAGCATGTTAAGTCGATCACTCATCTCTTCAATCCATGAATGGAGTAAATTATTTCTGCGTCGGCCGACTCTATAGAACAGATCAGCTACCACCTCATGAACGAGCCAACATTTTTCAGATTTTCGAATTAATTTTTCTGCTTGCAGCGGCTTAAGAGGTCCTTCACAATCTTGCTTAACGGTACCTGGACTCTTTAGACCAAGCTGTTCTTCGAGCTCAGTAGTTCCCTTTATCTGATTGATCGTCCGAATACATCGAGGACAAATCATAAAAGAGCCCTTTGCTCCCATGCGCACCGGCTCATCTGCATCTGTTATTTTCTGTTTGCACATGCTACAGTTAAAGTGCGAAAACTCGAGGTTTAGGCGGTCTTTTCGTAGCTCAAAGCTACGGATTTCCGCCTCGATACTGAATACTTGATAAGCAGCATCCGGTAGTCGGTCATATTCTTTAAGTAAGATATCTAGGGTGGAGTGTAGTTGACTTAGCCTTTTATTATAATCATCCATCAGCATTGACATATAGAGCCACCCCTAACATGCGATACGTCTATGAATATATTATATCCGAATGCGTACCAAATGAGAAATAAACAAAAAAGATCCCTTCGAAAAGGAGCTGTACTTGCCATTTTAGCTTATCACTTATTGTTACTCACAATAAGCAAATTGAGCCAATCCGCATGTTGCATGTCACATTCATACTTGCTTAGGTTCACGCAGGCTGCAGCTCCGGGTGAAATATGGCGAATCCCCCCCACTATCCGGAAGGCAATAAAGGCTAGGAAACAAGGTGGTGATTCGTTATCTGCTGTACACAGGATTTCCTGCTCATACGGTCTACCAATCGTGGATTTGCAGAAACGTCAGTCCTTTACACTCACGCCCAAAAGCCCAACATACGTTGAATGAATATTTTTTTCTAACAATGTTAGGGGAAGAAATGATACTTGAAAAATTAGGAGAATATTTACTCCCCTAATATAATGATAGTAAAGTAAAATATCCACACCAAAGATTAGTTAGATTTAGATCATTATAAGTAATGGAGGGGATAAATTGAGATTTGAAGTTATTAAGGACATCCCAGAAGGTTGGGAAGAGACAGCAAAAATTGGTGATATTTTAACATTAGGCAGATGGCAAGGCTATACCACCCTCTTTAAGGGTAAGAAAGCGGTTTGTGACGCAGGGAGCGTATATGCTAACGAGCATTGTAAGATTTCTGGGAATCATAAAAAGTAACGAGGTACTGGTGAACTACTCACTACATAAAGAAAATGAGTAAGAGGATGAATTTATGTGATAAAAGTATTGGCAAAAATTTGGGCTTGGTTGTAACAAAATGAATAAGGAGAGTATATTACGTGGCGCTTTGGAAGTTACTTCTTGCTGTGCCGCCGGCACTCGTAGGATTTGCAATAATGTTTTTTTTAATCTGTTGGGCACTTCAATCTATAACTAACTGGTTAAGTCCGAGATACAACAAATTGAATAGAGAGGATCATTCGAGTGGACGAAAAAATCTTAATTGATAGGCTCGTACTTAAAGTGAAGGAGTACGCAGATGGAAGGGCAAGGGACGTTGCAAGAGGGGCAGAAACTCCACGTCTCGCGGCACTTCTTCTCCAAAAATATGGGAGCGGCGTAATAGATACTGTTTCATTGATCCTCGACACCCCTAGAGCGGCAGATCCAATATCAAAAATCTTGGATGAAGAAACGGCCAGGATTGACCCACAATGGCGTGAACATGATCGAGAGCGTTGGTTAGGACGGCCTGCGGATCTTACTTACAGCAAGTAATTCTTTGAATAAGGAGCGTACATTATGGGATTTGAAATAAGTGAAATCGTCCAACATTATCATCAAGGAAAAGGCACGTACCATGGATACGATCCATTGGCTGGTACGGGCTTTGTAGACTTTGGGTGGGGCATCGTTAGAGTATCAATGTGCTTCGTCTCGAAAATATCTTAATGAATATCGAATGTTCATAATGAGACAGTTTCCGGAATATAAAACGTATTCCAAACAAGAATATTTGTTCGCTTGTTAGGCGGGGTGACATTGGAGTTCGTACAGCCAATCCGGAATATTAATCAAATAGAAATGATCAAATCTTATTTGCTTCATCGTTCGATACGTGGCTGGTTTTTGTTTGTGAAGGGAATAAACGTAGGTTTGAGAATCAGCGATCTATTACCATTGCAAGTAAAGCGTGCGAGTAATAAAACACATATTATTATTCGTGAAAGAAAGACCGGAAAGAAGAAGCTTTTTCCAATAAATTCGGAACAGCGTTCCTTGATCAATGAATACATCAAAGGAAAAACTGATGATGAATTTTTGCTCCCATCCAGGAAGACGAAACAATAGGCCTATCGAATATTGAACGCAGCAGCGGCAGAAATCGGTCTTTGTGAAAAAGGAACCCCTACTCTACGAAAGACCTTCGGGTATCACTTCTACCAGAGAACAAAGGATGCAGCTCTTTTACAAGAAATTTTTAATCACTCATCACCATCCATCACCATGAGATACATAGGGATCAATCAAGACATTATAGATAAGGCAATTAGCGGATTTCATTTATAAGGAGTGCGATAATATGACCCAGCAATTCCATTTATATTTTAATACCCATAGAGTCTACGTTTACATTCGCTGATAATAAGTTCTATAAACTCAATAAGCAGGATCTGTCGAGGGAGCTGGTGGATGTTGTTCCGCCACCAAGTAAGGCTGATCCAATTATAGTTTTGCATAAAACACAATTCGATTCGGCAAAGGGTTATTTATTGGCAGTTGATAATCCATTTAGAATTGATGTTGGAACCGCTGAAATATATAACAGAATTGGCTTTATAACAGACGAAGAGTTATTGGATTATAAACGGGCAGTTGAAGAAAATAACTGGAGAACGTAATCTGAATGAACACCGTTTGAATAAAAATATACATTAGATAAAGCTGATAATAGAAGTAATACAGCAAAAGATTACATGCAAAAATTCATTGGAGGAAAATGTTTATGAAATTTAAAATGCTTTTGATAGGTTCATTGCTATTAAATGCAACCCTATTTATATTTAATTATTCTCCAGAACGTAAAGCTGTTTTCCCAAGTACACCTTATATACTTGATGCTAATTTTTTTCATTCTTTGGATAACATCATTATTACTTATGATGGTTTGAAAACCAGTGCAAAGATACTAAATGACCACGATATTCCTTTTACTGTGAATGGCCAAACGGTAGAACAGTCCGATCTCATCAAAGACTGGCCATATAAAACTTTCGAGTCGAGTATAGAATTAGATGAAAATTCGAATGTGCTTGCAGTTAGGTTTATTCAAAAGGATAGATAGCATCAGAATTGGAGTCTTTCGATGTACAAGAAAGATCTTATAGCGCCAACTCGTAACTACGTTCAGAATCAGAAAGAAGAAGGCTGCTGTTATATAATTTCTAAGTAAGTATATGATGTTACAATATGAATAAGGCGGTGTATTGAAATGGCGTATATCAAACCAATATGTAATTGCGGAACCGACCTTATATTTACTCAGGAATTTTTTTATCGTGAGCAATGGAGGATTGGTCCAAACGGAAAGCTGTTTGATCGGAGAATGAGGCAATCCGAAGACGATAAGTATGTACTGTATGAAATGTTGCGCTGTCCCCAATGTTTAGAACATTACGAATTTGAATACGATGAGCTTGGGAGAATTATCGTTGTTGGAAATATCGTAGCAGGTTTTTCAACAAGTGGTCATAACACTAGCGTTCTTCGTAAGGCTACATAAGTTGTCATAAGGAAGTTCATTTTTCAATTTGTTATGCTCAATATCTAGGAAAGTATTGAAATATAGTGAACTAATAAAAGGTTGTAACTTGCATCCATTACTTTGGTTGTTGCTGTACTTTACCTTGGCTTATTAATCCGACTAGGCGAGGAGGTGTGATACTCATGAAAGGGTATGAACTAGTTTCCGGACCTCGGTTAGCGAAATACGTATTTTACAATGGAGGGATTTGTTGATGAATTGGTTACAAGAGTTGACGGGTACAAATAAGGCGGTCATTGCCATGTGCCATTTGCAGGCCATGCCGGGCGACCCGTATTACGACAAGGCCAAAGGCATGGACTACGTTGTGGAAATGGCCAGGCAGGAACTGCGCACCCTGCAGGATGGCGGAGTGGACGCGGTGATGTTCTCCAACGAGTTCAGCCTTCCGTATTTGACGGATGTAAGAACCGAGACCGTTGCGGCCATGGCCCGCATTATCGGGGAACTGAAAAGCGAAATTAAAATTCCGTACGGCGTCAACGTGCTGTGGGATGCCAAAAAGTCGATCGACCTGGCGGCGGCGACGGGAGCGCAGTTCGTGCGGGGGTTTTTTACTGGGGTGTATGGCAGTGATTTCGGCTTGTGGAACACCAATGTCGGCGAAACCGTCAGACACCGGCAGGCCGTCGGCGCGGACAATGTGAAGCTGCTGTTCAACATCGTGCCGGAATCAGCCAAGTATATGGCCGTGCGCGATATTCGCGAAATTGCCGTATCCACCGTGTTTGTCGGCAAACCGGATGCTTTGTGCATCTCCGGGCTAACCGCCGGGGCTCCGACGGACCCGCAGTTGCTGCGTTTCATGAAGGAAGCGGTGCCCGGCACGGTGGTACTGGCGAATACCGGCGTCAACGCCGCCAATTTCCGGGAACAGTTGTCCATCGCGGACGGCGTGGTGATGGAAACGGCTTTTAAGGTTGATGGAAAGTCCGAAAACAAGGCGGATGTGTCGAAAGTGAGTTCGCTGATGGACCGGATCAAGGAGTTTCGTTTGGGGCTGAAGGGTTGACGCGGCAGCGTATGTACTAATATTGCGACCTCTAATAATAGGACTGTAAATAGTCATGGAAGAAACATTAAAGCTGCTGGAGGAACTGACGTCGATCGGAGCGCCGAGCGGCAATGAGGTGCCATTGATCATATAATTGAGCAACTATATGCAGAGTTTTGCGGAGGAAGTCAGTGTCTATCGCCTGGGCAGCGTTATGGGCCGGATTGCCCCGCTTAGACCGGATGCGCCAAGGATCATGATTTCCGCGCATATGGACGAGTTCTCGTTCATGGTACACAAAATTCTGTCGGACGGATTTCTGAAAATCACCCGCAACGGAGGCATTCCGGAGAAATAGGAAATAAGAAGAGTTGAATTTGTACCGGTTAGGCAATATTATATCATAACCGTTGTAAAGGTTAATTGCTTAGGTAGAGGGACATCTTTATGTCCCTCCAATTTTTTAAAAGTTCACAGATGAATATGTTCATTTTCTAATCGATACCATGTTTGGACCGAAGGCCCCGTTTTGCTTCATACATGTCTTCCAAGTCAATTTCTTTGTTGCTGTAACGCTTAAAGATGGCAACATCCTCAAGCATAATTTCCAATAAAGCCTCACCTGACAAGGACCCCATATAGAAGTTCCAGAATAAATTATCTTGAGAACTCCCCATATCCCGCTCCAAACCAACGCTTCTGCAGAATTCACATTCGAGTGCACCGATTTCGCTTCCCAGAAATTCAGTCTCAACACCAAAAACTCCGGTAATCGCATTCTGTTTCTCCTTGAGTTTCTTGGCAACCCTTAAGAGAACAGAAAGATCGGAGAGTTTTTCGATCATCATGATTGATAAAAAGAAAAAGGACAGCTCAGCTCTTAGCTGCCGGCCATTCCTAGTATGTAGGGAAGGAATTGAATACAGGGGTGTTGAAATATTGAAACTGAACATGAAACAATAATAAACTTATAAAAGGTACTATCAGCTGCACCTCGCGTGCGAACGGTTGGATAGTTATTGAAGATTTAGTTTTAGTGCGAGGTGATCGTTTGAAAATAAGAAAACCATCGGTGAAGCAAATGGCCGTATTCAATATTTGTGCAATCATCATCCTAATTTTCCTTTGGTATTTAGTAAGGCCACTTCGAATACCCGAGTTGTGGACTGCGCCTGGGAACATCGTATCGATTGACCCTCTTATAGACGCTAAGCCAATACGAAAGGAAAGCAGACACATAACAACGAACTTATATATGACCTATGTAAAAGAGACGGAAGTCAATTCCCGTTGGGAGAAATTCACTTTAGGGATTGAAGGGTTCGAAAAACGTGCTGTATTACAGTCCTATGCTTCAGCAGCTAATGGTGATTTTACAGAGCGGGATTTGAATGCACTT
Organism: Paenibacillus oralis; assembly: GCF_003863965.1. Taxonomy (GTDB): domain Bacteria; phylum Bacillota; class Bacilli; order Paenibacillales; family Paenibacillaceae; genus Fontibacillus; species Fontibacillus oralis. The sequence continues at coordinate 452,807 of NZ_RRCN01000002.1, read as the reverse complement.
GGTAAAGCACTTATTCCCTATATGAAACACGACATTATCAAGGCAGCAATGGTTCATGAGAACATCGATTGGCCTGAACAAATATCAAAACCAATTGTAATCTTTCATCCTGAGAAATTTAAAACCGGACGAGATTTACAGGTTGGAGATGAAGTAGTAGCCCTAAATGGTGCGGAAATCGACTCTGCCGATGATATCAATCTGCTCCTTAAAGATAAAAAAGTTGGAGATACCGTGATTGTAAAGGTTATCAGGAATCAGCATAAACAGGAAGTTCCGGTTACGATCAAGGAATTGGATATGCGTGGCAAGGCAACTTTAGGAGTGTACATGAAAAACCGATTTACCTTTGACGGACTCTCTGAAGATGATGTTGTAAGTCTTGACGATAGCTATTCAGGAGAATCAGGCGGCTTCATCTTAGCTTTAGGCCTAATCCAACAACTGGAGCCTAATATAGATTTCTCTAAGGGGAGAAAAATAGCCGGTACCGGTGCAATATCAAGAGGCGGAGACATTCAACCTATAGGCAATTTGGACCTGAAGGTGCTAACCGCAAGCAGAGAAAATGCAGATCTCTTTTTCTACCCTAAATTTCAGGAAGACCAGGTAACAACTGCAGTTAAGAAGTACAACATCCATAATATCGAGCTCGTTGGGGTTAGAAATCTAAACGAGGCCATTTCTTATCTCACAAACTAAAAGCTCTTAGGAGATATGACTCTTGCAACTCGGTTAAATTAATAACGAGGGGATGCCACAGAAGAAAGCCGAAAATGAAGCATTCAAACAGGCCTGGTTAGAGATCGAAAGGGTAGAGTTTACTTGCCCTCTGTGTGGCGGCAAAGCCATCGGAAATAAGTAGTAGTACGGCGGCGGGATCGGTGGATTGGGTAGCAGATGCACCTTATGTGGCATATCCCACTTAAAATTAGGCTATGCAAAAAGAAGCGGGTCCCCGAAAGGCCCGCTTCTACTTCATTGAAATTTACTTTCCACTCACTTACCTTGGATTGAAGCGAGAATGGCTGTGATGCCTACTGTCGCGAGATGCTCCCTCTCAGAAAGCTCCCCACTGCTTTAAAATACTGATTCATCGTTACCTCCGTCGACCTCTGTCCCAGCCGGCCCGGTAATCCAATATCGACTGAATGTATTATTGAAGGAAATTTGGAGCCCTTCAGCTGCATAAACGTTCGAAATGAACTCCATGAGATTAGGGCGCAGTGGAAGTGCTACTTCGTCAACAATGAAAGAATCACGCATCAATCCGATTACGTAGACATCCCCATCAGATTGTTGCCCACGAATTCGGATTACGCTTCCCCGGTCGCACAGCTCCTTGTTGATCATATCGACAATTTCTTTTTTCTTCTGGTTATCCATGGTGCTTGAGGAGGTCTCTTGATTGAGAGACAGGTCCGTCACGCTGGAGATACGAGCCTCCCAATTCATGCAGTAAAGCATCTCCACCTCGAACTCGATTTTAAGGTTTGGCACAAGGATCTTATCGATTCGATAAGGTGTGCCGCCATCACTTACTGCCAAAATTCCAACCGTGATTTCCGGATCGATATCCGTACCCTTTTTAGCCAAATACGATCCAACAATCTCCGATGTGTCATCGAGGTCGTTACTTCCTATCACAACCTGCTCGTCAGCATCATGTTCAAGGCGTTCCAGAACGACCTGACGATGCGTATTGGGGAGGATCAGAACGCCCTCAGTTTTATCGACGCTAGGAATGAAGTAAGACCCATCAGCTCCAGATCCCGGCTCTCGATCGACATTTCGTACAAACGTTGAGCTTACGGGAATTTCATAACCTAGCAGCGAGAGAATGTAGCCGGCGATCGCCTCATTGTCGAAAGGACTAAGCTTGTCTTCCCCAACACCAACACTTCCGCCAGTGATTCTCCATTTCAGGTCTTCGCCTTTATGAACCGTAACGACGACTTGTGGAAAATCATTTAGGAGAATATCCATAAAGGAGTCCGGATCACACATACCTGCTGTCTCGCCATTAAATTGGCCTTTAAGCAAGCCTTCCTCGTTGATCTTGGCTCCTTCAAACGGTACAACATCCTTAAGATGTGAAATAAAATTATCAGCTATAAATTGGCTCATGTTTACCCCTCCAGGCACATTAGAATAGTAAACGGCCGTCTCAGTCGAGCAGCCGTTTACTTCGTAATTTAGGCGGAATAGTTAACCCATCCGAAAGCTTCTTTGATAAATGATATCGATTCGTCGTTTTTTTTCGTCCATTCCTTCTGCCGCTCGATGGCACCGTTTTTGTACACCACTTGGCCGCATTGGAAACACATATCTTCAAGATAAGACAATGCGAATGTAGAGCCGCTCGTCAGCACGCTTTGTTCCTTTACCCACTCCAGGTTAGGTTTCCATGCTGTGACGTATTAGAAGGAAGCTTCATGTTCGCTCTCCGAAAGACGAAACGGTTTGTCGTATCCTATCGTTCCTGCTTCTGCAGCCTTCATCATTTTGATAAAAGGTGCTAGGTTATCGCCGGAAATGGTAAGGATGTTTTGGCAGTGGTTAGCCATTGTTCTCACCATCATTTCGATAAGAATAAGAGATGAATGGATGACCTTGATCCAAGACAACATCTTCAGGGGACACCTTCAGCAGCATTTCGATCGGATAGAATTCATCATTGTCCTCTTCATGCTTCTGAAGACCGCAATCAAGCTGTTCATCGGTCAAACAATTCAAGCGGTCCCGTAATGCCCGATAGGTACGGATAGGCTCTTTGACATCAGGCAGCACGGCGGTATACAATCCATTTCCGTGGTATGTAGCCTGGTCACAGCCCATAAAGATTTGAAGTTGCCCTTCGGTTGTGTAGAAACAATCCGGACTTTCGTTATTCCAATCCTCCAGAACTGGAGTAAGACGCTCGATGACCTCCGCTTTTGCAGCTTCAAAGTTCATCGCTAGATCCTCCAAGGCACATAGATTAAAGAACACATGAGCCGTACTGTTGTTGGCTGAGATTTCAACAATGCCGGAAAGCTCGCTTTCCTGGGGTAGAAAACCCAACATTCTGTGCAACTGGTACGGTTTGATGCCCTCCTCGGCGGAAGTCATCCAAGCAACCACATGAATCATATTTACACGCTCCCTCGTTGGATAAAATGTCTGAACCTAAATACCGCACTCAATGTCGCATTCCATAAGAATCGACTCCCAGAGATTGAGGATTTGCCAGTCGACCGTATATCCAACTTGATCATGCGCAGGATAATGGCCTTTGATAAAATCCTCCACGTCGGACACCTTCAGACGACCTTCTTCGACCTTTTCCAAAATTTCATGGATTACTTTCTCTGCATCTCTTTCCATCTCATCATCGGGGAACCAATGTTTAAGGTACCGATGAATCTGGGTTTCGTACTCGTCAGTGTTACGAGCATCCGGCGTAAAAATTTGCTCTGGAAAAGCATTCATTCGCATTCTCCTTTACAAGTGAAATTTGGGTTGTAGAAGCGCAAAACACGCTTCTCCCAGCTTTTAATCATCGCTTGCGCAGAGTGAGGATTTTGATTAAAGGCCCGGAGAAACGTATTTTGGAGCTCATAAAAAAATAAAAGCACTCCGGAGAGATCAATAAAACACACGGGTAGTGTGAATCTGAATTGATCACTCAAAAGAGTGCTTAAAAATCAACTTTAGAATACTCTCTTGCGCCTGCCAGAGAGAAAGGGAAAGAAAATCGTAAGGTATGATCATATATTATCATGATTCATTCGCAATGAAAACTTTAAGCTCCATTTGCATTATTATTCGGTCCACCTAATAGAATTTCCGTCAGAAGGGACTGCATCTATCTATGGAATCTTTTTTGCAATAAACCAGGGCTGATCCACTATCGTAATTGATAGAAATATCCGTTACCTCATGTAGCTTTATCTTCGTCACCGTACCCCCTATTCGGATTTCAATGAGACTATCCTCTTCCGTATCGACCGACATTTCCTTTAAGAAAAATCCGATTCTATCCTTATACAAGATACCCTTCAACTCGAAGATATATTCATGATCACCCCTCCCCTCTTGATTACCCGATAAGGGGAGCGGGTACCAAGGTTCGTGTTTAATTATACAAAGTAAATAGGAGCAGACACTAGCCTGCTCCATGGTAAAGCTTATGATTTCGGAGGTTCCAATGCGGTAACTAACGCCTTAACACCGCTCAGAGTGATTCGGTACTCTCCAGGGTCTCTGCGTTCAACGTACCCTGCTTCAACGAGTTTTTTACAAACCGGTGAAATAAACCCGCTGCCGCGATCGTATCCCCAACTTGTTCCTTTTTCAGGATAAGATCGAAGTGCGATGATTGTAGGACGGAAAAACTTCTCCGGGCTTGTCCCGAGGAAGGATAATACCTTCAGCTGTTTTTCGTTCACGACCATTCCTCGCTTTTCAAGTAATTATTACCCAAAGAACGGAGAGGGGCTGGGATCTCCCACTCTTCATCCTTTAGCATGCCATCTCAGTCTTTTTCTTCAACACGACTTTGACTGCATCCCCATTTATATCATATGAATAATAATTTGATGCGGCGATGTATGCCAGTATCTCCTCAAACAAATAATCTGTCACGGGAATGTTTAGTCCGAATCGCGTGAAAGGTTCTCTTCTTTCGATTACGAGAATCTGCCTTTGACCCGTATAAACATGCTCAGTCCACTCTAAAATAGATTTTGCTTCTTTCGGAAGCGCTGCCCAAGTTATACCGTTCTCCTCTTTGTTATTGAGGACAACATACTGATCCTTCTGCTTGGATTCAATTTCAGCAATCGTTCGCATAGAGTCTGCTATTTGGATCTCGAGTTCACGACAGACGATCTTCAAAATATAACGGGTCCAATAATCTGGATCTCTGAAGATTAAGCTTTTTTTCTAAAGAATATAATTTTGACTGGACCTCTTCCCGCTCACAATCAAGTTCGTGAAAGCGAAACGATCTATTTGTCATTCTCCTTAATTACCTCCATTGTTTTAAATCTCGTGAGCACGCCAGCGCTCGGCTATCTTGAGACACGACTTGCAGGTGATCTTTGGCTTATAAATCGCACCTTCAGCATCCTGAAAATACTCCTCAGTACGTAATTCAGCGAAATGTCCATTGTTTCCTCCTTTGGAGGTACATAAAAAATCGCCGGCATTTCTCTTGACTCGGTCTATGTTAACAGAGTTCTTGAGGTAAATGTGATGTACGGTGTTCTGATAAAGACCGTTTCCCATCGACCGTTCGGTTAATCCGGACAAAACTGCCTTTACTCCAATCTCCCACTCAAATGGAAAGTTGAATTCGGAGTTGAATTGTTCGGCCTCCTCACGGCGGGTAATCGACTTTAACCGGTAATCCTCTTCTTGCCTTTGGCGTTCTTCCTCTTTTTGCAATTGCAGCTTATCGAAATCGTCTTTACTCATGAACCAGAACCAACGATTAAGCTTCACCATTACAGGGGTACCAGTCGGAAGACACACGTCTTTCCCATCATATTTTAGATAATGTTCTTTATCGATGTTGATCCGGTTTCCCTCTACAATAACCCCTTCTCTATTTCCAGAAAAGGTGTTTAAATACAAAGGGGGTATGAACCCGTCGTAGGTAGCTTTACTCCAAATCATCTAGCAACCCTCTTTCTAATTAATCTTCTCATAAATCGGAAATGAAAAGAAGCGGGTACTCAATGAGACCGCTTCTTTTTCACTTCATGTTTTATGCAACCTTCCCAGTACTGAAACCGCCCGTATCGCGTTCATCGGTTGCAGGACCGATGCTGATAATTTGAATACCACCGGTATTACGCGGGACACCTGGTTGTCCGAAAATGGTCCAGAAATGATCGACAAAATCATCCTTTGACATATCAGAATATATGTGTTCCAGATCCCCATAATTCGCATACGTTATTCTGGTCATGACATGAAATCCTCCTTTTCGCGACGATCGCTATCTGTCCATTTTCTTTTCTGACGCTCTGATTGTATTAGTTCCTCAAAGTTCTCAGGTTTAGGGAATGGATTGGGTTTTCCATAACTCTCTTCATCCCAAAATTCAAACTTTTCACTATAATCCAAACGAATATTTTCCCAAACCACAATGTTCATATCTTCAGCAGCTTGGAGAACTTCATCGATTGCATCACTTAAATTTAGATCCATGAAAAATATCCGGCCAATCGTACCTTGTAAATATCGGACTCCATCCTCGTTTTCTTTCCACCATTTGCCCTCAGCGGCCCAACTATTGTCTTGTGCACTAAACCAAACGTAGATTCGAAATAATTTAAAATTTCTTCCCATGATATCGCGTCCTTGTCTAGTAATTTTCAAAGTATCTTTAAAACCCCATTGTTACGACTTTACGTTAACGGACAGCTTCTCCTCACCTTCCAAGTACGAAATAGCATCTTCTATGCGAAAAAAAACATGTGGCCATCTTTCCCAGCCGTCCTCAAGGTAATGCACACCGTGAGTTACAGGATTTACATCCTTCAAACAAAGGGGATACGAACTTTCCTCGGTTGGTTCCCTAAGCTCTACCCGATGGGGAATGATTTGCGTACCTGCTGGGTTATTATCAACCACATAGACGATACTCCCCACAGGGATAGGCTCGTAAATTCTCCGTCGAGGTTTATCACGGTAACAGGCTTCAAGTTGGTTTACCCAGCTCAGAAATAATTCAAAAGTATTCCGATCAAATGTTTTTATGTAGAAAATCTGCCCGGACTCCATCTTAAGCAACAGCATATACCCTTCACATGGACCTGGGGAAAACTTAAATTCAAAAATACGACCTTCCTTTTCTTTAGACAGTTCCTCAATATCACTTGGGGAATAGGATTCGCCGAAGAGTTCTATCTCGCCTTGACGGTGTGCCTTGTCAAGATAAGCCTTCAAATGCAGATGGTCGAGAAACGGTTTGTGAACCCACTCAACATGAAGTTCTTTAATTAAAAATTGTTCAAGCTGATGATAACTAATGGTAACTCCCAACAAGATAAACACTCTCCTTGTAAAATGATGATAATTTGACTAATAGGCACAAAACAAAATGCACCTCTCAAAAGATCAGCAAATTAACATGCCAAAAAGACATGAATAATCGTCTTGATCACTTGAGAAGTGCATTTTACTTAGAATGCTCCATATGCGCCTGCTTGGAGTACGAGAAAAGATAAATAAGGTATGGATATATTTTACCACCACTCAAGGTGAAAGGAAATATTATGATTTACGGTACAAACCCAAAATAGGTTATAATACGAGCAAATAAATAAAAAATACGTGCAGACGGAAGCACAGTTCTGACAAATCCCTAATCGGGGTTTGCCACTCGTGCTTCCGTCTTTTTTATTCAACAAACAAAAAGGAGCTGATTTTGGTGAACAAGAACGTTAATAAAGAAGTGGTTCTGCATACTTGGGCAAAGAAGAGGTAGCGAAAAGTTATGAGGCTTCAAGGATACGCTTTCTGGAGATGAAAGGAGATGGTCCCTGCACATTTCACTCCATCATCAAGGTGAATTTTCTTTGAGGCCATTCCCTTGGTGGTAGAAGGTCAGATGGTTGAAGAATAACTTCCCTCCCCTACCACTATATAAACCATATGGGTAGACATGTTAAGGTGTCTACCAAGAAAAAAAATGAGGAACCAGTAAAAACCGAAACCTCGTTTTTTTCATATTTTATCAAAACTCATGAAGCAACTCTAAGTTATTCACGTAAGCTATGTTTTTGTTGAATGTCGAATCCCACAGCCCGCTTTCATGAATTCTCAACGTAGAATTTCCTTTCTAAATAGAACTCAATTATTTACTACTAAGACAAAAATCCGAATACATAAGTTATTTAACTGGCGAGAATGTTTCATTCTTATCGTCATAATCAAAGAACTCTCTCACGATTTCCCAGAAGAAGTCCTTATCTCCTTCCAAATCATCGCGATTGTAGCCTTTTAATGCAAGGAATGAAATGACACATCCTTAGACATTGATTCGGCACCTGCCTTTAGAATAAGCGACATGAACTCTGCCAGGCTCTCTTCATCCAAATCCTGAAGAAGTGTCGAAGGGCATTCCCATGTTAGCCGGTGCAAAACAAATGGATAAACGACTTTCATGGCTTGGCTTTTTTCTTCCTCCGACATATTGATGAACAGAGGCGTTTTGTCCATCCAGGTAAGGATCTCCGTTTTGAATTTGGCCTTCGAATATTCACCGCCGTTTTTGCAGCGGTAAACAACTTCATCTGATTCGGGCTCCATTTCAGAATAGAGAACCTCATCTTGGTTTACGGTGATTTCGCTTATTTCGCCTACGACGGTATAACTCTGCTTTTCCTGCACACTGAAGATACCATGTCGATTCCAAATCTCTTCCGGAACCATCGTTACAGCATCACCCCAGTTAAAATCAAAGCAAGTATTTTCGGCAGCTGTTTTACCTTTTTCGCTGGACAAAAAATCACTTACGGCCGCCCGTAATGCTGTTCAATGTCCATAGAATGATCAATAGCAACAAATAAATCATGCCATACTTGATTCTCCGATCTAAGCTCTCTTCTGAGTAAAATAAATTTTTCCATACTGCTCGCTCCTTGTCCCTTAGGATAATTGGGTTGTAGGTGCCTAAAATAAATACACCTGACAAACGATCAAGGAAACACACGGGTAGTGTGAATTGTTCCTTAATCACCTTGTCAGGTGTCTTTAGCTTAGAATGCTCTCTATGCTCATGCCGGAGAGTGGAAGTTTGGTTAAATGTTAAAGGTATGACTATATCATAACACGACTAGAAGATGATGAAAACTTTACCTTCTTCAAAAATGCAAGAATAGAACTCTTCTGTTATCCTTAGCAAAAAGCATTGGGGGTGAAATTATGTACAGACATGCATCCGCTTTATGGGAAACATATACCGATACTGAAAAAGTGTCGTGGATATGTGAAACGGTTATGAAAATGGAAGTTGTTTCGGAACATGAGGATTTGCGAAGATGCCGGACAGGAAATATGGGACCATGGTTTGCGATCTATGGCGGTCAAATAATTTTTCGTTCTCCAGAAGGAACTTCTCGTTCGTGGGACCCTCTGAACAACGCATCTGATGCTATTGAGGCGGAAAAGATCTTCACCAACTCAAACGAAGAAGTACAGGAAAAATATACGACTGCACTTACCATGCTTCTGCAAATCGAAGATTGGAAGTTAACGCCGACCGCTATTTTGAAATTGACACAGGCACCGGGGGGAATCAGGGCAGAGGCGATGTTTATGGCAGTTAACCAAACATACGAGTCATAAATGTGGAAAGCCCGCTTCTATCTGGCGGGCTTCATTTAATCAAATTATATGTATGATTGTCGGCTATGATACAATACTCGCATCCTACAAGCGATGAATCATGCAGTAAGTAAACCATACTCGTAAGGACCATTTATATTCAACTTCGATACTCTGTTTCAATCTTAAAAAGATTTAAGCTCTTCGACTAGGGTTGGAGCATTATTTCTTCATTCAACAACGTCGAAATATACAAGACATGGTAAAATGAAGAGGAAATCGAATTTTAATAAAGGTGGTAACTTGATGCACCCGCTTACGTCTAAACACTTGGTATTTGAAATGGATCTCCCACATCCTTATGCTGCCGTCGTAGTCGTTCGAAATAAGAAAAACCTCGTAGTCAAGGGGGGGTCACTTATGTTCGTCAAAGAAGGTACAAAATTCGCATCTTTGAAAGATACCGGATTTCATGTTGTATCTGAGGATGGGAAACCCATACAACCAACAGGAACCTTTTATATTTCCCTTGAAACTATTGACCCTAGTCATGTCATTATCGATTGGTTTCGTCACAATTAAGTTGTCCATTACTCATCCGAAAGCGAAGTGTCTTTAATGAGAATTTTATTGAAATGGTTTATCTATATGATTCCTGCCCTTATTGGCCAGGGGATTATTATGTATTTTTTTCGACCTCAATCCGTGTCCTCCCTGGCCATTGGAACACCAATTTTCCTCCTCCTATCAGTCGGAAATATTATAGTCTATAACATCTTATTCATCCCGAAAAAGATCCGCACTCAGGTGAAGGAAGTGATCCTGGGGAAGCATTTTGGTTGGTCTAAGGCTGATGATTATGAAGATATTCTAACAGAAATCATTAATGATTCAAAAGCAAGGCAAGCAGCTTACGATGGATATCTTAGAACTGATCTTGTTCAACTCCATGCGGATGCTGTGCAAAAGGAAAATCGGTTCAGAAAGCTAGCCAAGTTCGGTCAATGGTTTACCTACCTTTTCTTTTTTTTAATTTCAGCTTATTATGTTATAATTCCAGAGTTTCAAATGTCCATCATATATTTTCAGTGGGGTTTAGGGCTTGCTATCGTTACAACTGCCTATCAATTAGGTAGAAGAGAGGTCCATTGGGGATACCAGAAGATTACTTTGATCAGATGCCTAGAAAAGTGCGGAGAAGAAGATCGGTTTTATTTTGATAATGACATATGACACTTCTCGCTCCTAGAGGCGAGGGATTCTAGGGTAGTTTGAGTCCTCAGTACCTTTCTAGAGTATAGGGCTGTGTATCAGTTCGTCCTACGGAAGAGCATTTTAACTCCGTAGGATGGTAGACTGTTACCATCTGCTACAGGTTTATAATATTTGCTCAAATGTTTTTACGTCTTTTACTTAAGGGACTTCATAGATACATATCCAACGTACATAAGGAGCGAATGAAATAGTGAATGACATTATTGATACGAATGCCCAAAAATTATTCAAACTACTAGAGGTCAAAGACTCAGGAATTAAAAATCATATCATTTTGTTGTTAGCTGAAGCATTTGAAACCGGTGTGGAAAACGGGATTAAAAAGGGTCGAGAACAAGCACTTGAAGAAGCCGCAAAAGCAATACATAGTCTTAGTACTTATTGAGGGGGGTTATATGTGAATGTAAAACTGGAAAGCGGTAAAGGACGATGCAGCGGTTGCGGTTGGGTTGGAGACGTTCGGACTATTAAAGCAGATAATGATAATGTATCGCTGTGCTACGCATGTATTCTTGAGCTCTTGAACTTAATCGAAAAAGACCGTCAGGCATCAAAATGATAAGAGGTGTTCGTAGGATGGTTGAAACGAAAGAGAAAAATCCTGGTTTGTGGGGACATGTACCCGAAAGATTAATGTTGATTAGGTGATGTCGATGGATATACCACGTTTCTGAAGGGATGATGTTGTATTCGTCAATTTGGATTTGTTTCTAATGCCTGTAACGTAGTCAGAACAAATAATAGTATATTCGAAGGTAAAGTTAAATACTGATAGAAAACTGATACTTTTAGGGAAGGAGTATACTATGGCAGGTCAAGAAGCATTTGAATCCCTTTTTCCATTTGCAAATATCGTTTTTTTCACGGTAATCTTTTTTCTATTTGTATTTAAACTGTACATGAACCATAAGGCAAAAATGTATAAAACCCTTGAAAAGTTGTATGAAGCCATGATAGCACTAGGGGTGCTTCAGGCTACCTTTACGCGTTTTCTCGTCGATCCTAGCCAAGACAAACACACATTCTTCACTTGTGAGATTATTACACCTGCCTCCATGTTTCTACCGAGAGAGGATGTGGAATTTCTCCTCGAAATTGATTGTAAATCAACCCAGGAAATGAAAAACTTCCAGGAACATATTCGCAAAGAAACTCTGCGAATGGCCGTCATCAGGGACAAATTGCATTTAAAAGTTTACGGGAGAACATTCTAATTGAATAAACATAGCAGCAAATAATTATGCCGGGACTTATTCAAGATCAATTGTTTATCACAGGGAGGAATCGTCTGAGTTGAACTTTGCTAGGGGGTATCTAACTGGCATTTGCACAGCGTACAATGTTAACTTTGAGGAAGTAAAATCATCGTTGACAAAGAAATGTGCACTAATAAAATTCTTCCATCAGGGAAGTAACAGAAGATTTTTAGAAATTAAATTCGAGATCGACTAAACAAACCCGCTCCTTTATTCTGAGCGGGTTTGTTTAGTGATTACAGCTATTAAGAGACGTTTGGACAGCACATACAAGAGCTCCTCCGCTTTTGTATTACCTGGATGTCGTCCGGTTCCCAGGCCTATGCATGTCCATTTTCCTTTATGGAATTCAGCACATGGATTAGGACAAGTGGTTTAATTTGACTTGAAATGTAATCATATTCAATCACAGTAATGCACCGGCGTAATTCATATCGAAGCATATCGAGTTCCGTGGTAAAATCGTAAGCTTTCCGGTCGAGTACATCGGCCCCTCCCAGCAGCAGAATACCGCGATAATATTCGCCAAACTCGGAGATATGTTTTTTTACAAGCTCCCCCAGTTTCGTTTGAAGCAAGTTTTTGATATCTTCCCCGACTTGAGCGAAAGCGTTATCGCACCAAGCCTCTGCTTCTTCCTGAGTCAAATACTTTTCTCGGAAATTTCTATCCGGAGATTGAACACCATATTTCTTGGACGCATCAGCAAATATACTGGGCTCATGTTCAACGATCTTCCAACAATGTTTCTCCATAAAGTCAATTACTCCTTTTTTCAAATATATTATTTTGGCCAAATGCATAGCCATGCATCCTTATCCGAATTCACTCGGAACAGAGCACTTCGTCTTGATCAACTATGATCGCTCCTTTTTAAATGGGTTATAGGGTTGTAGGCACAAAAAAAGAATGCACCTAACAAGAGATCAATGAACACCATGAGGTGTATTCCCCTGAATCACTTGTTACGTGCATCCATAAAGAAAGATTGAAGGGGTCTGGCTAAACAGCCCCTTGAAGTGACTCTTTAAGCTTAAATGCTATATCTTCATATTTGATACCAGCCATGGAACAAAATATCTGAGCAACTAGATCTCGATCACCATAGGAATCTCTGACAGATCCTGAGTATGTAATATGACTGAACTCTGATTTTTTGAAAACCCCGTGTGGAATAGAAGGATCGTGACCCAACCACATTCGGAGGCGATAATCAATAACATAATCGTCCACTTCAATCCAAAGGTGTGGACACATCCCTTTATTCCCAATCGTTGTGACGCTCCCAATAAAAAGCCTATGCGAAACACCGGCAGATGAAAGAAGGCTACTGATAACTCTAGAAAGACCATCACATTCCAGCTCCAACGAATCAAGCATTTCGAAAATCTGCAAATTTTGTTTTATCATTGTTAATTCACTCCTTTATTATTGTGTAATTTTCCTGGGCGCAAAAAATGCACCTAACAAAGGATCAATAGACGCACCAAAGGTGGGATTCGCTTGATCACTTGTTACGTGCATTTTCATTAGAAAGCTCCCGTGCGCCTGCCAGGAGAGTTGAAAAAAGCTTAAATCAATAAGATATATTTACATAATATCATTTGATTCTCATAAATTCCATTATAAACTGAACTCTGAAAAATTATATTCCCTGTTAATATCGGAAATTTCATATAACGTTGATATAATTGAATGTAAGGAGTTGGAACAAATAATGGACAAAAATGCAGGAGTAAACATGAAGCATCTCCGTCGTGAACGTCGTGCTCGAGGTGAATGTTCTAATTGTAAAAACCACAGCGGCAAGTTTTATCTTTGTAGTTCATGTCGAGACAAATCTCGGAAACGGCAAATCAGATTCAAAAAAGGAATTAAAAAAGCTACTCGAGACCCTAGAAGGCTTGATATCTGGGATCTCGAATCCGGAAATAATGAGCTCATGAATGCTCTTTCAAATATAGGAATTTCCTTTAGTGCCCCTGACCAATTGAAACTCTTTGCAAATTTGATGAACCGTTCTTCCCGAACTGTTCAAGGGTGGATCTTTGAGGGTCGGGTCCCCCAACCATCTTTGTGGAAACAAATCGAAATTGTTCTTAACAAGCCTATTTCTGTGCTGTTCCCGCAGTTGAGAAATCAGCTGTCTAAAGAAAATAAAGTTGTAAACTAACACCATTGATCTAAAAGCTTTTTCCTTAATTAAAACGTTAGCTTACCAAAAATAAGTATTAGACTGGAGGGTGAAATTATGCGGGAACAAATGCCCTGGATCTTAAGGGGACATGTAACTGCAGTTCGAAACAGTCTCTTAAAAAGATATTCTTTTGAACAGCTTAAAGATGAAGATACCTGGTACTTAGAAGTAATTGAGGCTCCAGAGATTCATTTTAAAGGCATTCATGAATCAGATATTGTTCAAATGTACGAATACTTCTCACCATCTGCTTCAGAGTTGAGTGATATTGAAGAGAAATATGGAAATCAGGATGTATTCACAGTTGTAATTGCGAAACTCATTGATCTATACGAAGAAGCCTTTCAAGCTGCAGTCAAAAAACTACAGATAGTCTAATATTTATTTTTCTCAGAGTCTACAACTTAATTTTTCGGTCTAACACTTACCTACATCAGCAACAATGAGCGCTACAAACCTTGCCCTGATTGAAGCATTAAAGTCTTCTATTTATGGGCCAATGTACTGAGAGAATATCCAAAAGTTCGCGCAAGTCATAAACTGCACCCCTCGGTTAAAAGGATAGGGCTTTGACGGGCGTTATCCGCGGCAAAGTCATGGGAAAAATCTCGCTTTATTTAGAGAAGAAGACAGAAAAATTATTCCCTAACCAAATTGAAGAACGGAGTGATCAGCATGCAAATTAAAGTCAAAACTACTTACCACAACGGAAAGTCCGGGGATAAATATAAGGCTAGAAAGGTTACGAGGTTCGACGGCCAAAATGGAGTCGACTACATCGATGTCGGAAGTGGAAAGATTGGAAATTGTTCAATTGAGACCATGAAGCGTTTTGCTAAAGGAATCGTTTAAACTCCCCCTTTTCCTGAAGAAGAAAACGGAAGGCCGGTAAACTTGTTCAAACTAAATACATATGGCCTTTTGGAGAAATTTTTCGTTATATTAACCCTATTAAAAGTTAGGAGGGCTAGATCATGAAACAGGTTACATTCGAATACGGATACGACCATACACGAAGCGTTCACACTAATGAAGAGTTAGCATTTAATATCCTGGAGTGCTTCTTCAAAAAGGATGATCTGCGGCTGAACTATGCAAATGGTGACGTGGTAGGAATCAATATGGATCGTGTCATGGAAGTTCATATCACCGTATCTTTTGCAAATGATGAGCTTGCCGATGTGAGAAGAATTAAAAAAGAACAAGAATCGAATGACCATCCCAAATATCGCCTATCAAGTGATGATGAACAAGAGTCTGGGCATGTATAAATCCTTAACTCATGGAGGAACTCTCGCATGAGAACGGTGTACTGCATCCATTGCTTAAAGGAAGGGGCCTACCTCTATTCTGACCATTTATGAAAAGATGGTTAAAAGATATCATCTGGATTCTGCCGTAGTATGTCATTTTAAAATGGATACGGTGAAGCCACTGGCTGCTTTTTAGAGAATGGAAAGAAGCATATAGATTTTGAATCTAATTGAAAGGGGGCGTGCTCGTTGAGCAACAACTATTATTTTCGTAGTACTGAGGATGCCAATAATGTTTTGGGCGGTGCTGTTGAAATTCATATTGGCCAATACGCTGCACACTCCTGCCTTCTTATGCGACAGGATACGTTTTATAAATCCGTCATAGAGATAGAGGCGTTTTACCTTAAAAATAAAGATAACCTTGAAATCGTCGATGAATGTGACCGGACGATTACCTGGGCACAACTTCAAACCCGTTTATTATCTGCTGGACCACGTTTCGGGCATCGATATATAGAAGACGAAGCTGGTTACACCTGGTCTAAAGAAGAGTTTTGCTAAAACGGAACTAAGATTATCGCTGTAGCCGGCATGCTAAATGAGTAAATGCCAAAAGAAGCTGTGTAGATTAATGGTGAGCCTGTCTGTGAAGCTACTCGAAACGAAGTGTGTTCAGTGACCTTGGGAAGTGCTAATCCTTCCTCTTCATTTTCGACATTAGTCCACTATCGTCAATTCCGAATTAAGATCTCTTTCAAATCAGTTTAAATGACTCATTATAAATTTGCACAATTTGGCGTCTATCGCTTATACTTCAAACAAGAGCAGTTGCTCTTTCTTCCTATTGGGTTGTAGGACGAGAAATGCGTAACGGACACGAAGAGGTCGTGATCATACTCGATGATCCGACCTCTTCTTCAGTATTGGCTATGTAAAGGAAGGCGATATCCTTATGCAAGTCACAAAACGATGTATGCGTAGCGGAAAGTGTTGCACTTCTATGGTGGCTGTTGTTCCAATCCAATACGAGAGTAATATAGATCCAGAATATATTGACTCACTTCCTTTCGAGGAAGCTGTCTCTTACCTAAGTCAACATGCAGAACTGATGGGTACACCTTGTAAATGGCTGGAGCGGGATGAGTTTACAACTGAGGCCACATGCAAAGTTCATGCTCGAAGAGGTGGCGATTGCAGGAACTATCCTGAAGATCTGAGCGGCAAAGGCGATTGTTGGTGCCCTGTTGGCTTTGATTATTGGCAAACAAGGCAAAAAGCATCCCAACCAATTCCTAAGTGGGTTGAAGAAATTCTAAATGGCGTCAAATAAATATCACTCCAAGTGCATTTTTTGGGCGCAAGTTTATGTCTATTGTACCCTTGGACAGAGTAACTCATACAAAGGGACTTCATTACAAAACCGGTAATTAGGAGTAAAAAGTTCGAGCTGTTAATCGAGCGTAACGAATTATCAAAGATGCACGCTTTATTATTTGCATTTATTATTCTTTATCACTTATACTTCAAACAAGGGCAATTGCTCTTTCTTCCTATTGGGTTGTAGGACGAAAAATGCGTATCGAGCTTGAGGAGGTCGCGATCACTTAGATGATCCGACCTCTTCTTCGTTTTATGCAGATGACCGGCCTCTATTTTCTTACACCAGCGTGTGAGAGGTTGCATTTTCTATCAGCATCCCGATTGGTGTATGCATGAGCCGCGCCGGTTCCGTTCTTAGGGACGAGACCAGTATGTGCGCGATGCGGTGGTGAAGATGGTGATAGGCGTTCTGTCCGCCGCGCTCCCGTCGCAGCGTCAACGCGAGACCACCAACCGTATATGCTGGGGCTGTACGAAATGATGGAAGCGGTGGTAACACGGTTTCCGCAAGTGTTGTTCGAAAACTGCTTCGGCGGCGGCGATTACATGCCGCAAGTCTGGTCGAGCGACAACACCGAGGCGGTATGCCGTTTCGGTCGTTCCGAACCATCAGGGGGAGCAGATAACCCCGCTCAAAATGCGGGGGATGTCGCCATGTCCGGAAATTTCGGTTATGAGCTCGATCTGACCGCCATGCTGGAAGACGAACAGGAAACGGTCAAGCAACAGGTCAGTTCTACAAGGAAATCCGGCTGCTTATCCAGTTCGGCGATTTTATCCGCCTGCTCATCCCTTTCGAGGGTCACGAAGCGGCATGGAAGTTCGTTTTAGCGGATCGGAATGAAGCAATGTTCGCCTACTACCGCGTGCTTGCGCTCGATTCGCCTCAAAGGGCTCGACCCTGACGCGTTTTACCGGGTTGACGGCTTCGACGAGCCGCTCGAAGGCGACGAGCTGATGTATTCCGGAGTGATGGCTCCACATCAATCCGGCGATTTCTTCAGTGTTATCGGCCTTTTGCGAAAAGTGACATGAACCCGTTCACGGTCATTTTTCCAGTCTTTCCATCGGCCGTCTACGTAGGCGAAGAGGAGAACCCCCACCGCGCAATGCAAATACCTTTCGGCACAAGTTGTAGCAGGAAAGCAGGCAGCTTCCCGCCGACCGAATCGATGATCAGGGCATATGGCCCGAAGATGCGAGTTGCCTCCTTAGAGGAAGCACTGACGACTGCTTCGTCTTCTCCTCAGTGCTGACCGTCCCCTACAGTGTATGCCCCGGACTGGGCCGCAAACTGATGGGCAAACAGACCGACCGTTCGAGCCGGTACTCAGGGCTACCTGCCGATTCAAACGACACGGGCACTGGAGCTGTCGCTCTAATAGGCGCATCAACCGATGAAGATATCAGCTCCCTTTTCCCACCATTAGCCCACCCGGTAATCCCCCGATACATGGCGCCGTTAATACCTGCGATGCTTCGACTTGGTCTTGCATCAAGGAAAATCGAATCGTACGGAACTCCTTGTATACGCAGTTGTCTTGATTGGCATGAATCTCTGCCGAAAGCTTTTCGATAATCGCAGGATCATTGGTTTCAGGTTAAAAGCGATATTGGGAGTTCTCAAATCTTCCCCAAATAACTGATCGTTTATGTTGATGAATAAAATCCATCTCCGACTTCCCATTGACCCAATTCATTTATCGTGTGAACGCGTTCCTCCAGGATCGGTTCGTTAAATAGTATATTGATATATTTAGACATTTGCTTTTTCTCCCTTCTGGTTCATATAATTCTAATAACATTGATCATTCGGGTAAGAAAAAATGCAAAAAACCCCCTTCGAAAAGGAGGATTCCTAATAAAACTATGTCTAAAAATTAAGGTTATTCGGATTATCGTGTTAAACGCCGAATAACCTTATAATTTTCTCCCGTTCTAAATTGCAGTCCCTGTTATTTACCGGAAACGAAAACCATCCTTCGGAAGTCTAGCCTATTCGCTCATTTGTTTTTCGTATTCAAGGATGCCTTCGTACGTCAGCCATTCCGGTTTTTGCCCTTCAGGGAACGAATTGTGAAGTTCCTTCATCTTCTCAATATGCTCCTTTACGCTCCCGCCGCACAGACGAGATTTATTTCGGTTCCCATACCCAAGGTAATAGTCACAATCGCTACGTAGCCTGTCCAGCATCATGTAGTTAAACCTATACGGGTTCTCTTCGTGCTTCGTCTTGAAGGTTACAACCAAGTCACTCTTGATAGGTGAACAAGGTTCGCCGTCGAAGTCGTTCCCACAACTATACAACTTAGGGTTATCACTTCCCAGCGTTACGTCCTTCCACAGCACCTCAGTTTCGATACACTTATAAACGGGTCTGTCCCAGTCGTCAACTCCGACATATTCCATCGTTCTTACATTTTCATTGGTTTCCATATCTAACAGCTCCATTCGTTTGTTTTGGGGGTAGGAATACCCAAAATTTAATCAGGATTAACCTGCTGTTCCTCAATATAGATGCGCTTGCCACCTATATACACCCGGTCGATGTCCACTTTAGCCCGAACCTTAAACATCGTGATTCTTTCGAAAGATCGGTTTCTCGATTCGCGTATCCAAAATCGCTTGAGGTGTGACTCCAGTAATTTTGTAGTCGGCAAACCAAAGTTCCAACACCAAGTTGCCCTCAAGTATTTTAGCGTTGTGGTCTTGGTTATAGAGGTCAAGGAAGCAGTCTTCATAAACCTCTCCATTTGGAACATCAACGAGTGACATCATGCGAGCTCCGATAGCCGTCACTCGTTTATCCAACACCATTCGAATAGCTTCGTTTTTATTCATAGGATTTAGCTCTCTTCCTTGTTCCTTTTCCGGATCATAGTCATAGTCAAAGTCTTGGAAACCTTCACAACCCTCAACCTACCGAACGACAGTCTCGTTCACCTCACGAGTGGCACAATCGCAGTTTAGTTCCCAATACCCGTTTTGGTCATGTCCCCAAATTTTCAATTTGTCCACGGTCACTCCCCCTCAGTAGGCTGCTTCATAAGCAGCGAAACTCACTTTAAACGCCTCGAACTCATCTGCAGTTAACTTATCATCGTATGCACGGATATGCGATTCAAAATCGCTCAGAGGCTGCTTACTGATGCTCATTAAGAGGGCAACTAGCCGCAAGATGGGCCTTTGAGTTCGAGTTCCATTAACAGTGATAGACTCAATCTTGGTGTATCCGCCGCCGTCTTCGTCGCGCCGGTATACAGCATACTCCTGATACCGATTCGGGTCCTCAGACAACGAAATGTTAATCAGTACAAGGTTCTCAATTTCGAAATACTTGTAAGGGATCTGGATTTTATTTCGAAGCTTTGTAGCAAGGGCATGGTATCGATTAAAAAGTTTCTTTTCTACAACCCCGCTCCCAGCACATGCAGTACACCCAGGGTTCAATATTAGCATCGATCGGCAATGTGGACATTTAACTTGTTCACTCATTTGTGAATCCTCCTATGGAATGGGATTAAGAATTCAGGATATGGCCGGCATCAAAATGAATCTTGTTGTTGCCTTCGTCATCCGGAATGCTTTCAATTGTTCTAATGATGATCTGATCACCATCAATTCCACAGCCATCATTGTCGATGCCGCGCAGAAGTGTAGCATCGCTGATTTCGTCAGCAATCGCCTTCTCCACATTCTCCAAATCAGGTTCTTTAACCAGCATGTCTATCGTACCAGTGATCATGTATTCTACCCGGACCTTGTAAACTCGCTGGACTGCCTCTAAATAAAAGTCGCCCAGGTCGGTATCGTTGTTAAGAAGATGACCTTGAACAAGGTCGCCTACTTTCAGATCCGGAATACGGTCGAACTTACTTACCGGTAACTCGGTACCGTTCTCATCTTTACCCTTTACCTCGTGTTTGCAGATATCGGTAATTGTGACAAGTTCCATGATGACAATTCCTCCATTTCAATTTAGTTTGTTTGTAGGCGCTACAAAATGCAAAAAGCACCTCACAAACCGACCATTTGTAATCGCACGTATAACCTGCGAAATTTACATTGGTCACCTTGTGAGGTGCATTTTCGTTAGAAAGCTTTCCTGCGCCTGCGGGAAAGAAGATAAAATAAAAAATAAGGTATGAGGAAATTATATCATACGATTACTGATATGCAAAAATAAAAAAACGGAGTCCACATTAAATGAACTCCGCCCTGTTTTTTCATTTTATCTAACTGTCCTTTTCAGGGATTCGACCTTCAGTGCTTGAATCTTCACCGTCCGAACACGAGCAAATAACGCCTTTCGTTTTTTCGCTCTCGCCTGTTCCCGAATATGCCCTACGTAAATCTGATTTGGATCATTCGGATTGTATGGACGTTTCATTGCCCGTTCAAATTCATCGATCATCTTAGCAAAGTCAGTTACATTCGGCTCAAGACCAAATGTTCGCTTCATGTCCCGATAATGACGAAAGAAAACATCCTTAGCTTGATCGGCGGGATATCCAAGTTGCTGAAGTTCACCAATTACGCCTTGAGCGTAATGTTTATGCATCGTTCGCCGGCTCGTCATCTGTGCCATAATAAGTCCACTCCTCTCGATTAAGCTTTCCCGAGAATTGCTCCACATTAAATTTATAGTATCCATCAAGCGTCAGAATATTATTCAAACGCTCATCAAAAAATGTGATTTGATCTCCTAGCTCAAGCCCTAATAACCTTTTTCCGTTTTCATCCCTGGTGATGTTGTCTGCAAACCAGCGAACATCATCTGGATTATTTTTGGACCTTCCGGTTATCATAAATTCATACAGCACTGCACCTGTATCGTTGTCCGCCATTGAGCCACAAACAATTTGAGGGTGAGGATGTCCAAAATCGTCCATACAGTTGCACTGATGAATCGAACTGTCGAGTCTATGGGAGAGCAGGAATTTAATCCAGTCCATCCCTTCGCCTCGAAAATCAAGGACAGTAATATCATCGTCATAGCGGTCCGGATTTATTCGAATTTTGGCGACAACTGGAATTTCTTCCTTCCGGATCTCCATCCCACGTTTGATCTTTTTGGCAAGCTTACCAAAATGCCATTTCATCGCTTGGTTCAGATCGAGAGTTGTATAAAACCCGGTTCCAAAATCACGCAGACGACTTTCCTTAAGAAATTCAAAATTGATGAGCTTCTGTTTTAGCCCTGGTATGGCTGCCACTGTTGTTCCGTGGTAAACCACATCAGGAAGTCTTAATGAGGTAATGAAATTGGCCATATAATCCTCCATTGACATTATAACATATTTGAAAGAGTTCGTCTCTAAGCTTGCTCCTGTTTGAAGGTGTCACCAGCTCACTACATTTTTAATGCCATTAGCACGGCCAGAGTTCTTCCACTCCAAACACTAAATACGGCCTCCGATCTCGGCACCATTTTGAACCTCATTGTGTTCAAAAACGATGGAATGCCCAGAAAAGGCGATACGCACTAAGCGCCGGAATTCCGCCTTCAGTATGCGCTCTCCCCCTTGCCTTCCACAATCGATATGAGTTCGGAAGCTCCACTAATCAGTGGAGAACGAGAACCAATGCTGGCAATCGGACGCACAACAGTGAACGAAGACAAACCCAAATCTCGGGTAAAGGCAGAAGCAACGTCACGGAACTGCACACCATGGTGTTCAACCATCCAAACCGTAATATGATTTTCCTCGTCGAGTTGGGTGTAAATACCTGAACGAGCTATTCCACTGATACCCTCATTCAAAGGGTGAAACAGGCCTGGGTACAATTTCATATAGTGTTGTATAGTTTTACCCAACAAATACCGGAGGTCCACGATGGCTTCCCTAAGGTATTCTCTGAACTCGTAAAAGCTCTCCATTTCATATTCGTCCAGCACAAACATCTTCTGGTATTCAGAAATTTCTTTTTTGACTTTTTCAATGGAAGAGTGGAGCGATCTCAGGCGGCAGCGTGAACAAATCGCCATTACGTCGATAATGCCCACTTCCGTCTTTGGCCCGACACCCGTGCAACCGATTTGACTCTCTTCGTAGCAAAAATCACAAACCTCAATCCGCTTTTTTGTCGTCATAGTCATTTTCTCTCCTTCGAATTTAATAAAAAGCCTTTGAACATTTTCTTTTATGTAAAGGTCAAATCCAATGGCCATAGATCCCCTCTGACAGGTTAACAACTTAAAAATTGAACTGTATCCGGATAGTCCGAAGTAAAGGAATACAACAAATCGAATGTTGTATTTTCCTTTAACAACGGGACCAATGCCCAATTACACAGTTGAGCATCGTTTTTCTTTAAAGATCCAAAGAGCTTTACCGTTTGTTCATCGACAGTAAAGGAGTCCTTCTCAGCCATGTCTCGATACAAGACCAGGGTAATGCCTTTTCTTGAATCCATAGCAATGGAAGGATTTTGATCGAGTTCAGCCTCAATACCCAGGTAGTCCTCAGAAAATGATTTGGAACGAGAATGAACGAATGTATAATCACCGCACGATATAGTATAGGCGCTGTGTCTTTCTAGCCTTTGTTTGTACTCACTCAAAATGTACTCTTGCCCTGTCAAAGCAAAGTGATGCTCCTTAATGAATACAGCCAGGTACACCCCGAAGCTTTTGAATATATTCCGAAGGTAAACATCCTCCAGTAACGGACTGAGTATACACTTGATGTTTACAATTGGCCGATGGATAGATCCATGAAAGGCTATCCTCTCCCTCAAGACACCATTGTTGAGCTCAAATGAGTACGAAATAACTTCATCAACTGGTGTACATCTGATAAAATCTTGTATTGTATTCCTTTTGGAAAATCGAGTCGTCTTGACCTCATCCCCGCTTATTCCCCATTCCTCGGTTTCCAACTCTAATGGGATGATGGCATTCAGAATACCCTCGAATCGGATTTTCAGGAAGTAGCCATAGGACATTCGGTACCAAGCATTAAATTTCATGTTCAATTCACTCCTTCATGGATAATTAGATTAAAAAAGACCTCCGGGCCGATCTCACCATCAGAAGGTGAAAATCAGTTTTAGAGGCCTCATATGCCGGATTCGATTCCTTACTCCGTAATTTGGTTTCCTTCTGCGTCGGTGAAAGAATGTTGCTTTGATTCAGGGATAAGCTTTACCCCCAATCCAGTCGGCAACTCCGAAATTTGATGTACGAAGCGGGTTGCATCGGCCTTTGAAGAGCACCAGCCAATTTCCTTCCAGAAGCCTTCATCCGAAACAATAATGAATTTCGGAATGCTTTCCTCTTCACGAATCGCCCGCTTCATTCGATTGATCAACGCTGCGCCTTCCAGACCCTCCAGACCTCTCGCATACACCACTATGTTTAATGTTAGGTCTTCGATTTCGACATACTGACTCTGTGTCACTTCCTCCGTCGAATTCCAATCCATATCGTCCTCTTCCACATCGGGGGATACCGTTTGAGAAGAGTCAGATATAGCTGTGCAACGGAATTCTTCCCAGTCGATTGCGATACTGTTATCCACCTCTTGAGGCAACTGAGCATTAAGATGCTCCTGCATCGACCTCAAACCATCACGGTAGCCGACAAGGGCATCATGCATGTTGTTCATCATCTTTAGCTTGAAAGCCTCAAGGTCTTCCTCGCGGCAGATGCCAAAGCGACGAATTTGTTGAAGGCTATCTGGAAACTCTGGCCGGCTTTGAACAAGATTGATTTCACTAGGCCGGTAAAAAGTTTTGTGCCGAATGACACCGAAGTTGATGGTTTCGCTATCAACAAATTGAACCATGAGATCAATGATAATTGGCTCTGCAAAACCGGACGGCTCTAGTTTCATGTGAACCTCTTTGATCTTACTTCCAATTGAAATTTCTTTTGACATGAGATTTACCCCTTTCAAGGAATTGGATTGGGTTGTAGGCGCAGCAAAAAGCACCTGGCAAACTCCCAAAGAAAAAGACACACGTATCGTGTGGATTTAGCCTTGGTCACCTTGCCAGGTGCTTGTTTCATAGAATGCTTTCTCGCGCCTGCGGGAAAGAAGGAATATTAAAAAATAAGGTATGGCTCTATTATAGCACGTTCTATACAAATGGAGAATCTTACAAGAAAGGGCCTGAAATGATTATGCAGGCCCTTTCTTTCCTACTTATGCGCTTGTTATGATTACTTTGTCTTGATTAACTCTTCATATTCGTCGTCAGAAAGCCTTTCAAAATGTTCGTTTAAGAAGTTGTCTAAATCGCCATTTGAAAGTTCAAGGTAATGATCAATAAAGACGATTGATTTCACATTTTGTAGGCCAAGACCAGCGGACAGGTCCTCTTTGCTACGTTGAACACTGCGCTCCCCACAAACTACTGCAAGCAACTCCCCTATGTGAAATGGAAATAATGTTTTCCTCACACGGTCCACACAAACAATTTCTGCAATATCATGTTGCTTTTCTCTTAAACTATACCTCTGCAACTCTTGTTTCAAGTCATCCTCATTTGCAAACTGGACAAATGATTCTTGGTACCCCATAATGCCACACTCTCCAATCATTAATAATGTTAACCTAATACTATTGAGTTTTTCCATACTATTGGCCTCAGAATTTTAATCGGATTTGTCTCCAAAATACTCCGCAAATAATTTTAGGTTCATGATTAGATCCTACTACTCGTTTATGACTTGAATCCCTCAGACTGGAGCGGTGCTACATGAACCCGTTTAATCGAAACGAAAAGGATGGGCTCATTGGGGTCGATAATAACCTCGACAGGGACAAGCTCAGACGGGTCCCCTTGCTCTCCTACGTTACCAATTTCAGAACGATGGAAATAAGTAGAGACCACAAATTTTCCTTCCCGTAGGATTGGGGCATGTGTCTCATCCCACAATGTTAATCCTGACCCGTAACATGGGGTGTCATTGATCGTGTAGTTCATGACACCAAGAAAAATAGAATGCTTGCCCCCCTTAAGGAGTTCGCGGATTTCATCTAGCGAATATTCGCGATCTTCCGTAACATCCCAAGTGTCCATGGATTTAAGCCCTTTGATATTCATACAACAATCTCCTTATCGGTTATTTATCAAAAAAGAAAAAGATGGGAATGTTTATGCCTCCTGGATGCAAAATGATTCTTTCTCAAAGTGCTTAATGTCCTTCCCGAGGATGCATAAAGTCTCAAAGTTTGATCGGCGGCGGGAACTGAGCTTCAGCATATCTTTTAAGTCAGTTGCCAAGAATTCGAGCCGTTCCTGAAGCCTGTCTCGGATCTTAATTCTTGAGGAAATAGCGTACGATAAACCCTGCATATTTCCTCTGCCGTAACAGTTTTCAATTTAAAACCAGCCATTGATATCACTCCTTATGGAATTGGTTTGTAGGTGCAAAAAATGCACCTCTCAAACTGACCAATGAGCACACGAATTCCGTGCAAAATAACATTGATCATCTTGAGAGATGCATTTTGTTAGAAAGCTTTCCTGCGCCTGCTGGAAAGTATATGCAGAAGGTGATGGATTAAGATATGCGTTCATTGTATCACGATTGTTCATTAGAGGAAATACGACGTGAAGCATTCCAATTCAAGTCATTAATTATATGAAGTCTTTTATTCATGGTTAAATCGATAAGGTGACTTAGAGTGACCCAGAGGACACCCAAAAGACACCTTATCTCGAAAAGACCTTTGTTTCGGCCGATATTGAATATTTAACGTGCAATTCCGGTTACTTGATTAAATGCGTACAGTTGATTTTGATATGGATAGGCAAGTCGCTTCAGCTCGTTCTCGTAACGTTCCACAAGCCTGGAGAGCTCGAAATCCGGCTCGCAAGACATGTGACATAACTTTCGCTTTTCAGTAGCGCTGAGCAACTTGTGCAGTTGATTGATCGTAAGGTGCATCGAGCAACCATCCGACGAACATTCCATGATCTCCTCAAGCTCACAAAGCATCTTGTCGTACTCCCTTATATCGTCTATGTTCTCCATTACATCAACATCTTGCCGGTCGATAACAACTGCAAAAGCATTGCTGATAACTTCAAACCAGAAAGAGGGATCTTCGCCGGTCATTTTTAGTTCGATTATGGTGTCGTAGTCTTCCCGCACTTCATTTATCGGAATAATGAGGTGTTCCTGGTAATCTGTCTTCACTTGAGTTCGGGTCTTCCCAACACGGTGATTTTTCATCCAAAACAGCTCCTTTAAAGCATTAATTTTAAGCAAGTTAGGACAAGGGGGTAATCAAAAAAGCACCTTTCTGAGGAAATGAGCAGGGCACACCGAGGGTGTTTGCTTCATTCTCCAAAAAGTGCTTTAGAATGCCCACCAGCGTCTGCCGGCGAGTAAATTAATTTCGTACATCATCAAGGTATGATTAAATCATAGAACATTTTAACGACCTTGTACAGCTCTTCAACCAAGCTACATGCTTGAAGTTACTCGGCGGGAGTTTTATCTAATTTAATGAACCAGTAGGCAAAATATTTAGCACCTTTAGTTATGCCCCCTCTTGTTTTTCCGAGTTCCTGTGAGTCATTCCTTCAGAACTTTAAATCCACCTTCACGATCTTTGATATAGCGCTTATTATCTTGTACATACCCCTTTGCACCACTTAGCAAAAGGTACAGCTGCTGGAGATGGTTGGTTGGAGCGCGCTGCCGGTCGAGGGCAGCATCCACACGTACAAGGTCTCGGAAAGAGCCCCCCGCCAGAGTTGCCCCGAGCGTTATGTTCACCATGTCCGCCTTTGAACAACTGAAGGAACATCCCGCAGACACTGTGCCGAACGTTTGACCGTTTTGGTCCGGATGCAAACAGTTACCCGAGCAATTTCAAGAGAAGTTCAACATCGTACGCTGAGCGCTTTGCCCGGGTAGCGTCTGCCGTCTGTGTGAAGCGGTTGTAGGGCGTCTGCGGTATGTCGTGCGTTTTGCCTTACAACTCCGATAGTAGTTGGCCGCCGTCGGCCGCTCGCTCTGCCCTAACGTTTCCGGATACAACCAGGTGAATTCTCAGTTTTCTTAATTCGAGGTCCCCTGCTCTTCGAGTGCAGTTATTCTAAACAAATCACGAATAATAAAGATGCCATAAGGGGAGTAATAGGTAATACCGTATGAACAGAAAGTGCTGAAAGCCGGCTTGGAGGAGAATGTTTATGAAGAGGTTACTGATTTTAGCATTACTTGCTGTTGTAGGACTGGCAGATTCTTCTTATGTTTTTGCATCGCCAAAAGCGAATGGGGACTGCTATCCAATAACATTTTTTGATACCCTTGAAAAAGCTGTTACAGAATATAAAGAATTAACGTCTTCTAGTCCTGTATTTATGCCTACATGGTTACCATTTGATGCACCTTTAAAAAGTGTGCGTATTGTAGGATGTGGAGCTATCCTAAAAACGGAATATGTAAGTGATAATCAGAAAATACGTGTTCACGTTAATCCCCAAATTAAAAATTCCAAATTAAGCGGGAATTACGCCGTTTCCTTAAGTGATAAAACAAAAGCGGAATATAAGGAAAGCAAATTATTTTATGCATTACGGTTTGATAAAATAGGGAGGAGCTACATGATCCTTATTGATAAAATGAATGGTAAACTTATCGAAAAAGAAACAGCCATAGAATATTTGACAAAAATTGCAAATGCCTTGACTGTGGTGAAGGGGCCGGGTAATCTTTCAAATACCGCTCCCATGGTTTGGAGGTACAATAAAAAGACTGTTGAGAATTTTAAACATTCTTTTTACTCAATCAAAAGTTCTCCAAAACTCCATAGGCATTACAACCAGTTTGTCCTCCGCCCCCGCTTCCCAAACCAATAATGTAATTTCCGCTTACTGTAGCTGTGTAGGTATCCCCGTCACTCTCCGAATTTGGCGGTAGAATCACGGAGTCTACACGGTTACCCTTAGGATCAGATAATGCAAGTCCAACATTATATTTACTGGTTATTGAACTCCCACTGTAAAATTGAACAGTATCGCTAGTTTAGTAGGACGTGTTTCGCCAAGCACCAAAACGATGGCTGTTTGGAGTTTGCAGTGAGGGTAGGGGCTGACCGCATTCTTGCTTCAGAGCATAATGGGGGTCTGGGTAAGAGGACTGCTGCCCCCCCACCCGGCGGCGAACCGGAGCGTGGAGAGTAATTATATGAAACAATCGGCGGGGCGTGCGTTGATTAGGTCCCGCCTACAGCGTTTTGCAAACCGAGGCTCCTGGATGCTTACCCCTCAGCTGGGCACCTAAACCTCTAGCAACCTTCGGACTCGCCGCCTACTGCGGACGGCCGGACGATCATCTGCAGCATCGGGCAGACGCCACAAATAACGTCAAAATTCCTCATAACCCTCATCAATATCAAGTCCGAAAACTTCATCATAGGGTGCATTCACAATCAAATACCCTTGTTCAATTCTCCACCCTTTTTCCAATACGTATTTGACTGGAACGGGTAGCTCATAATCATCGGGATTGCCTTCTCCCCAGTGCTGTTCAAGTACCGCCATAATCGAGTGACCTGTGTCAGAGATGTAAAAATGGAATGGTTCCAGTTCTGCGGGCAACCCTGAATACATTTGTTCCGACACCATACTTGCAATATCTTGAAGGCTTTTTCGCAATGGTTTCTTTCGACTCGCCGAAAAAGTCAACTTTTTGGCATCCTTAGGCTCACTCCATTCGAAATTTTTATATTTTAGGTCGAAGTAGCTCTCGAGGGCAGCTTTTGCAGCCATAAAAGCCGGCATCGGTTGATCCTTAATACCATGCAGCTTTCCAAGTATTCCTTGTGCCTCTATGCGAAACGGGTTGTCCATGTATCGAGTCTCAACATACTCTAACCGACGATACATATTGAGTAAGATTACTGGGCTAGCAGCCAGTGCTTGAATCGTCGATAGATGGATCGTTGGATTTAATGTGATCTCACCCATAAAAGGTTCAGGCCACTTGTCTCGAACACAGACAATCCAGTGGACTATATGGATGCCTTGGATATTATGGTAAAGTAAGTGATGTTGCACCTTATTCCGCTCCAACATCCTGGATTCGGAATCTGATGAAATAAAAAAACGTATCTCGGGTATTGCATACATATTCCGATCTTCAATTTTCAATATTTTAAAATCTTCCTGGTTCCATTCATCCGGAAGGGTTCCTGATCCCTCCACAAAGTACAAAACACCTTGATTAACACCACTTTGTCGAGCGTACATTTGTCTTTCCGCTGGGGTGACAGGTATCCCACTTTTCGGGTCAAAGTCAATGATCAAACCGAATTACCTCCTCGACTTTTCAAATCAAGAGCACTACTTAATATATAATATCAGTCTGGCTGGCAACCGTCATAAAAGACAATCGGTAATAGGTTCCGGGAGAGTACTGGATTATCTAGCGCCAGCCGGTGGCTTCTTCTCCACTCTGGATGACTTGTAGCATTCCGTTTTTCTTACAGAGGTGGAAGACATGTACTAAAATTTGCATAATATTAACCATACGACTGGGGAGAAATGGTTTCCCCGTTTCGATCGCGTGCGCTTTCGTCTCCCACATAGCAGCGTGGGAAATCTTTCGGGTAAGGATAACCAGAACATTCGCTGAGGCCAACACTGCATAAAAGTCGGGATCGAGCTTATTCCCGTCGTTAACCAAGATGCGACACGGATACTTCTCTAACGCCTTTTGCGGTACTTGTAAGTCACCGATTATCGCAATAGTAATATCGGAAAGCTGGGACAAGTCGGGATTAGTGTCCTGAATCGGCACCACATGCTCGAGATCACCCGATTCTTCTACTTCTACCTCTTCCACCGGCACCAACGCCCTTAAGCGTCGTAATTCAGTAAGCAACTCTCCGATAAAAGTTTTCTGTTCTCGGAGCCTCTGTTTGTCTTCCGGATCACGGAAAGATTCAATTCGGTGATCCTCAAGAGTTCGTATTTTTTCATAGGCGTTAGCTAGTTTACGTTGCCCCTCGGCTATCTCCGCTTTATGTACCTCAATGGTTCTGTACATTTCTGCTATTCGTTTTCTTGCTAACTCTATCTGTTCAGACTGCTTTGAAATGTGCTGAAGCAAGAATGCATTATCACCTTTATCACGCCGAAACAGTTTACCAATTGCTTGTATTCGGAGGGTTTCGTGTGCTTCTGCAACCGGAAAGTGCAGTAGCGCAAATTGTGAACGCCGAAGACCATACCGCTTGGTATAAACCTCCGGTGTCCACCCTATTGCGCCAATATCGAGCAACTCATTATAAATAAAGTATCGGTTGGCTGCTTGCCAAAAAGCAGCTCTGTCCTGAATACGATTAAGTGTATCCCTCCGAGCATGCTGATCTGTCCGAAAGTTATGAGACATTCCTAAGGCAGCATACCCCTCTTCAATCTCCGCCCGCAGGAGTTCGTTTACTGATGCGCGCCAGTCCTCCAAGGCAAAATCAGCATACGCTGACCAAAACTCTTTTTCCTGGGATTTAAAAATATCGAATCGTCGATCATGTCCCTCGGTAACAGCGGCACTTTCTTCGGGAGACATTACAGAACCGTACATAATGCCTACACGTACAATATCAGATTTGCTCCCTGCCTCACGATACACTACATGCTCTGGTGAGTACTTAATTCCGCATTGTTGGCAAACCAGATCCTTGATAGGATGATTGGTTTTATCCATGGCTTGTTCCAATTCACGATACGGTAAGCATCCATAATCGTGTATTTCCATCTCATTAATTGCGTTACAGGATACACACCGTCCATGTAAATAGACTCTGACATGAACAGGGAGATTCCAGTTAATTCCGTCGTTCAATTTATCACCTTCCGGACCATGAACAGATGCTTTGCTTCCTCTTATTTGTAGAACAAGTTCCTTATTTTAACTATAACATATAGGCAGAGTTAGCCAAGACAATATTTTTACTACATTCGGCAAGTCCCACGACGGTCTCCCGAGGTAATTTGCTGACTCTCGTTGTGAATGGAGACGTATATTTCACTAGATTGCGATCGGCGAGCGACAAGAATGCAGAAGCTCTGGAGGGTGAAGGAGCCGCGGGGGCCACTCGTTTTGGTGGCTTGCAGCCGAAGGCGGACTAGGGGTAAAGTACCGAGGAGTTTTTCCCTGATAACGGCGGGAAGTCGCGCATTCCTCTGTGCTGCAATCCGGGATACTAATACGGCGATGGCCTGGGGAACTGCGAGGGCCTCGGCCAACATTGACTTTGGGGCTTGAGAGGTTAGAAACTGTGTGCGGTACTACCAGGCGCCGACACACCAACTACTTGACCAGAGAAACGTGGAACCACAGGGCTTTCTGATCGGCAGCGATTAGATAAAGAACCCGTTTTCCTGATCTCATGAATGACTGAAAAGAAAGCTTATTATGGGGTTCGGCAACTAGATACACGATCAAGACCATATGTATCACCAAAATCCGTTACATTGCGGATCTTCCAGAAGTCTATTGACTGTTCTCGAGTCATATCCTTACGACTGCAAGCGTATCGGATGATCTGATTTTTGGTCTGAGAAACCATACGAAATTTACTTTGCGCTCCCTTTTACTTAGTAAAGTACATGGAATATTATTGAAATATAAATGCTCGGATAAAACGAAAAAAGGAGGTTATAAGGTGCATGGTTGAATTAATCGGTAGCGAAAAGCAAGTACAGTGGGCTCTTGAAATAAGAACGGATTTACGGGAGGTTTTTGAAGCAGCCAAGGTTCAGTTTGAAAAGTGGTATAGAGATCGTGAGCGGTGGAACGAAAAAGTCGAAAAGAAACTTAAGGAAGGTAGCAAAAAGATTGAGCGAGCGGTGTTTGATAACAATTCTGCTAAATTTTATATCGAAACGTTTGGACTGAGTTTTAATCCTAGAAAGGTTCGTGAAGCGAATCGAGATTATTTTATTTGGCAGATGTTGCAAGTGTTTTTGCGAACGTTATAAGGTCGTCAGAATACAATTCTTTCTTTGGTGATCAAATTGCAGTGAGATTTTGGGTGTGTATTGCGGAAAAGGAGGAACAAAAATGAAAAATCTGCTGGCGTGGGAACAAGTTGGTGACTATGAGTATAGACTATTGACGGTAAATGGTGAATACTTGAATAAACAACAAGGCGGATATACAAGCATCGATTTAATCGGAAGGACGATTAAATTATTCGATGGCGAAAACGAACCGGAAATTTTTGAAGCTCATGAATTCGATGGCCAACTTGACCTACTAAATATCGTGACAGAAAAATTGAATTTATCTGAAGATGACACCTTCCATGTTTTTCGCAAGCTTATTGGATTCAAACGGCTTTATTTATTGTATGAGATAACCAATCCTTACAATTATCATACAGATTTATTTTTATTCGACGTAAGGGATCATACCATCGATGCCTTCGTAAGCGAGAAGGGCTTTGAAATCCAATTTATACACGTTGAAAACGCTGCTGAAAGATTGAATTTATTTGGGCGCGAATACATTTACAGATGTGAAGAACAGGGCTGGGGTCGAGTTAGAATGTGGAACTCAAAAACTTTTGCAGAAGCACTTGGTATTAGTAAACATGCATTTCATGACCGATACAAACGATCTCAAAATCCGAATGCGCGAAATCCCTTACCGAAACCTGATCAACTTTTGACCGGTGACCGTACACCGGTGTGGGACCCAAAACGGGCCGACGTTATGAAATACATTGAAGATTCACTTAAAAAGAATATCACACCTGGCCACGGTGATTGATCAGACGAATTGACTCACGACTGCTCCGTTTCTGGACTCAGAGCCACCAGGAACGTGTTATCCGACAGGACGGTCTGCCGCTCTCCCCTGCCGCCCGATGGCGTTCGGAGCTCCAGGAAAATTGAATTTGAATTTCACTGGGGCACGTCAAAAGCTAATATCGTTTGAGTCAAAGGAGAAATCAAAAATGATTGATAATAGCGGAGAGAGTTAAGAATGCTTTAGAAGCTGTGAAAAACTCAGTTGGGTTCCGAGGTGTAGGTATAGAGGAAATTTCAGACGAGACTATTTGCGAAAGTCTTAATAAGTTTTTTTGTAAAAAGCAAATAGTTAATGGTATTCGGATTCGGATTTTTTTGCGGAATTACTGAAAACTAAAGGGTGACGATGAGATGTTCAAAAAAATAGACGAGTATCTAAATTCCATAATTACTTTCGACGCGTACTTAAGAACGCTCAATAGAGGATTTCAAGCAGATTGTTGGGAATCAGGTACAGGGCGGATTAAATTCATCTCTGATGAAAAATATCAGGAGCTAAAAAAGTTAACGAACATTATGACAACGGAAGAGTTGCGAAATCCACATCTTATTTCGGATGAACGAATAAGAGAACTAGCTACTTTAAGTAACGTGAATCATGATGAAATCAAAATTCATTTTTTTGATTTTGAATTGAGTTACAGGATTAAACATCCAAAAAAACTTGATGGAAAAAGCCTAGATGAACAAATGAAATATTACAAAAATATAGCGGAAGAAAGAGGAATCCTGAAAATCTCACGACGCCATTCCACCAAAAAATTCGAATAGTCTAAATAATATAGATTTGCCCCCTCAGTGGTTCGAAGCTTCCGTTAATGAAGTTGCTTCATGAGACTCGCTGGACAGTGTAAAAGACCGCATAGTTATCCTATGCGGTCGGAATTGCGGTGTAAAAGTGGCTACAGTCTATCTGCATTGATGACTTCACAGGAGAGATCATCCTCGATCGGACCACCCATTGGAATCTGCGTATATGTATAGCCGCTTTCTGTTCCGAAAAGCTCTTCTATCGGAGTTTCGCCATAAAGTGGTGGCAACACAAGATACGTACCACCTGTGCCAACAATGGTTCTCCAATGACGGACAACTCCAAAAAATTGTAAGCCCGCTTCTTGCAGCAGCGCCCAAACCTGGCGTGTCTCATTCGTATGTATCTTGATATTCGGAGCGGGCTTCACCTTGTTTGGTGTATCTTCAAGCCGATAGTGCAGTTCACTCTTCAGGTACTGCATTTCCTTATGCCTCCCATGACTCCCGCTGCACTGGGAGTCGAAAATATATCGGCTCCCGAGCAGTTGGATCTGGCATTGTCGGTAGCTCCGCGCCCCGTCTTTTCTTTTACCTCTACTTACTCTTATATCCGTATCGGAAGGTACATACTGAGATCGATTTGTAAGTCCGTATACCGATTTTTCAAGGATGCGAGAACTCTCATTATTTTCTTCTTATTATGATTACCGATATCAACAAATTCTCTTGAAGTCTGCCCCACTCACTGAACTGATATAAAAACGACATCACAGTGAACTATTTAACAAACTATTTAACAAACTATTTAACAAACTATTTAACAAAACACTCAGTTATGTATTAATCTTTATAATATTTATATGATTATAGAACTCAATATTTAAGTGTTCAGTTTTTTGTGCTTTTTATTTATAATTACTCTCTATATATTCGGCAGTAGGGATTTATAATTGCACACAGAGTCTATCGACAGTCACTTCGGGTGTTTTATTGATCTCATGGATGAAGCCTTGAACGGCCTTGCGAATTTTCTGAACCGTATCAAAAAAGACGTTATTAATGACCGATTCCTTGAGCCAGCCCCAGAGTCCTTCGATGAGATTCAGCTTCGGGCTATAGGGAGGAAGATACAACAACGTGAGAACGGACTGATGCTCGGTCAAAAAGGGTTGGATCAACGCCGCGTGATGTATTTTCGCATTGTCCAGTACAAGGACGATGTTCTGATTTTCGTATTTCTGCAACAGTTTTTCCAGGAAAGATAAAAATTCTTGTGCGGTATATTGGATTTCTTGTGTGCAGAACACCTCTCCTGTCTCGTAATCCAGCGAACCAATCAACTTGGCTCCGTGATGCTTGCCGTAGGTGGGGACGATTCTCTGTTGGCCTTTGGCAAACCAGGTTCGGGATAGCGCTTGGTAGTCACGAATCATGGACTCGTCAATAAACAAGATGCGGTCGATTTCACCGTTCAGGAGTTTTTTTATAGGCTTCAAACTCCTGCACAAATGCTTCCTGCTTCGCAGGGTCTGCCTTGGCCAGGGTGTACGTTGGCACCGTGAAGCTGAGCTTCAATCGATAAAGCAGTTCTCGGGTTCCGCGGTCCGAATACAACACGCCAAACTCTCGCTCAATCCATTTTCGGATGATCGGTGAAGTCCAATTCATTTTTGCAGGAAAGCCAACATCCGCAGGTGTCTGATTGACAACCGTTTGATAGACATATTGCTCTTGTTCGGCGCTCAGAAAAGGCTGACGTCCCGGAGGCGTTTCGATTCTCAACCCTTGAATGCCTTCTTGATGATAGGCATTGGTGTAATTGTAGATAGTGGAAAGAGAACGTCCGATGATCTTGCTGATGTCTTTCTTGGACACGCCTTGTAGATCAAGCAAGATCGTTTGATATCTTTCGTGCATTCTCAAGTCTTTGTTTGCTTTCATGGCCGCTTTAATCGCTAGAATTTCAGGATTGTTCCGATCTTCTTCAAGAAGTTTTGGCAGTTTCACTTGTCGTACCTCACCGGCTCATAGAGTAATAATTTTACGATATACGACTCTGCTCTCACTGTCCAGAAAATTATTCCAACTATCTATTGCCGAATATATAAATATGCTCCTGCAAAATTTGAGGGGCGCATGTTACCTGTATTACGATTTATATTAGATTTTTCGATCACAGTACTAATTACGATAGTAGAGGAGAATTTAAAGAGTATGAAAAAGAACAGTATCTATCTGGTCCTTCTTTTATTGGCGTCGCTAACAACAATACTGTCCGGATGCAACTTCTTGGAGAACAAAGTAGGTGAGATGAAAAGCGCCTTAAAAGGCCGCGAAGCAATTATTCAAACGTACGATGAAGAAAGCAATATCATCGATAGAATCGAGGCGAGATCTATTGATATTGGCCCTGAAGATATGTTTTCTACGATCGATAGTCAAGGCAATAAGATCAAAAATTCAGGAGTATTAAGCATCACGGTAGGCGGAAAACCAATGATGCACGTCGGCAGTTCATTGATTTTGGCAGAGAAGGACCTTCACAATATTTTCGAGGAATTTGCAAAGACTATAAACATCAAGAATCTCGACCGGTCAACACCATTCTTAAATCGATTGGTTAACTCGATGTCCAACATGACAACTGGCAAGAATCTCTTAATTCTAATTCGCTCGCAAAGCGGAAAGCCTCTTGCTACCTACGTTGGGAATCAGGTTTCTTATTTTGCAACAGATGTAGATAAATCCACCGGTATTCTGATAGATGGGAAGTATCTCTTTATCTATCGCTGCGATTACTCCATCTATGATGTTTCGCTTCTCCAGGAGCAATGACCAAGACGGATACGGAACAATTAGCGGATATTCTCCGCGAACCAGGAGCACCATCACAAAGGCAATCGGCCATTTGTTGGTGCTTCCTTTCATTTGCCCGAATAAAGACATTCAAGATATTTCGCAGATGACTTCATAAAGGAATTTCTTCACTTCTTCGACGTGCTTTCCGGCGAGATTCAACAAAACTTAAATGATAAGTATTACTGAACATGCATATATTCAAAATTCTGAATACTTTTAAGAACATATTAATTAAGCTGAATAATTCACTAAATAAATACACGATCACCCCACCCTACCTCATGCTCACTGCTTGGCTTGTTTCCGACAGTTCATCCAGTAGAACAAGTAGAATCCGGTAAACCATTGTCTACTTCAAATAAAAATTGGTTTACCACAGTTTACATGGTTTACTCCGTCTACTCTTAGCGAGATAATCCATTTTTGGGGTTCGCAAACGCGCGGCTTCTCCCTACTCGTTGTAAAATATAAATAAAGCGATTATTTAGTGAGAAAAGAGGTGAACGTAGTGAAAGATTTGGTGCCGGGACCCGCTTCCTCCAATGATGATGAAAGTAACGCAACCAACCTCTCGTTGGACATATTCAATAAGATGCAATACCTCCAATTATCCGGTGACCGGATGGAACATTTTCTTAGGAATGGCATACCAGTCAAGATGCTGATTGAACAGGAATCCAAAGGGCTTGGCCACTTAACCATTACTGATTTATTGGATGCCCTCCAATATCTCCGCACGACCGGTCAGAGCGACAATTACGACGATCTTAGTCTGAGAAGGAAACTGCTCAACCCAGAAAGAACGGATCTCCAGAAGGAAAATAAAGCCTATAGACATATTCTGGAGAGCATAATGCGGGAGTTCAAAAAAAAATCCAAAGGGTATCGCGCATGGGCTGAAGCCATTCGTATTTTACTGGAACGCGTCGATAACAAACAATACGACTAACAAAGAAAGGGGGGACTACTCCGATGAATGTCGTCACGAAATTAAACAAAGTAACTGGTGATTCAAACGTTGTTCCTGTGAAGGAATTTCTTGATTTTGTAGGAAATGGATCAAAGAAGCGCGAAGCAGCACTAATTGCAATCATTGAGGGTGAACTTTTCCAAAACACTGAGGTCGCTTATTTTCTTGCCCCTATGAAAACCTCTGTCCATGCAACATAATCGTCTCTTTGCGGCACCTATAATACGCAAAATAGGAGTTGATAACTTTTGGACACAGCAGTAAAACAAAACTTCTCGAAATATTCCGGACTACCGTTGGCTTCGGTAATTTTTCTGGCGACAACAAGTGCTCCTATTGACCAGGGCCGAAAGCGAGTTGTATGGTTAGAACTCCTATACCGGTATTTTCGGCAAGGGCGAACCTTCAATTTATATAAGCACCTGCACGGTGAACCTGTGGTTTTCGGCAATACCATAGGGTGGGAGTTAGAACGCGAAGATGTTGAGATCCCAGTTGAACATGCGGAGGATTTCATCAAAAACCTGATGGCGTTTATCAAGTATGTTGATGAACGGGTTCTCAACTCCGAGGGGCTCCGCTTCGAGTGGCAGCTACATGAACTCGCTGGAATTAAATCGATGATTGAACGGGTACGAGATGCGAAAATCAAAGATATGAACACACGACAAAAAGTTAATCTCTTTATCGATAAGATCAACGATGCTCGAAAGAACACCCTCATTTTGATCGAAGCTGCTAAGGCAGAGGCGGAAAAGGCAACTAAGTCTGAAGGCAAAGCAACAGAAACACAAATCGTTGTTTCCGAAGAGAAGACGTCGTTGATGAAGCAAGAACTGAAGCATTTGGACATCCCTATGTCAAGAATCACAAAAAAGCAATGGGTTGACATGATGAATGAATTCAATATCTATTACCCTGAAGATCAAAAGAAGCTGGTTCGACTCGGTATAAAGAAATATACTTCAGAGATATTGGAACGAAAACCATGGGAAGCTTTTTTTGAAAACATGGAATTGAAAGACTCCTCTTTGAATATGTACGCTGTTTTAATCCGCTGCCTTCGATACGATCCAGCGAAAACGATTCTTAACCGATTTGATACAATAGAACAATTTCTCGCTTATATCAAATCGTGGTACCATTCTTGCGAGAATACAGATAATAAGACCTTTGAGGAACTTCGTTTGCGAATTACTGAGAAAATCACATCCTTTGGGAACGGATTGCTTGAACCGCCGCCGAGAATCACAGAAGCAAAGGAATATGCAAGATCTATCGTGATTCAAGCTGCACTCCGTCTACTGGAAGATTCGTACTGGATCGTAGAAAAATATGCAAATGGCCCACTTTCCAAGATGCTTCTAGACACTCAAACCATTCAAGTTCCATCAGGCAATTATAAGGAACGTAAATCGGTTTCTCTGCAGTATCAAAAGGACGGCAGCTTGATCCAACTAAATCCTGTTTTTGTTAATAAAGAAGTTAGCATGTATACGCACTATCATTCCATCTATGAACAACTAGGTTCGCTTGCAGGTAATAGTGAGCCTAACTATCCCGGCGGTGAATTCTTTATCATAAACGAAATTCCGCTTGAGTATCATGACAAGATCCGGAATTTTTTCAAATTGGCTCTTACGCTAAAGTTGGATACGAATCTGTACAAAGTTGTTTCTCAAAAGGGGCCAGCCAGCGAACAATTTCGTCCAAGTAGATTTTCATTTGAAAAATCGTCGGATATTGAATGGTTGTTACGTTATAAATTTCTACGAAAAGCAATAACACCGGAAGAAATCAGGTGGCTTTATACGACTGACGAAGGGTATGCGTTCTTTAAGGTCATTTCGGATGTAAGCCGCTCTCACGGCGCGTTTCATAATCAAGCCGAATATCTGGCCTACTATCTTGAGGATGTACTGCCCATGTTCGATTTTTCCAAAGAGGAGGATCGACGTCATTTCTTCCGACTGGACTTTAGTAGTGCTGACATCTACCAATACAAAAGAATCGATCCGGAACTGGCAGAAAAAATCGTCCTCAAGTTGCAAAAGGAGTCGCCGCATGAAGTAGCGTTGGTGTACGAATTTTTTGACGGAATCTCAAATGAATACTCCTTCTTTGAAGTAAATCCGGAATACGAAAACCTCTCAGCTATGGAGAAACTACTACTCATGAATCATGGTATAGAGATCGGACAAACAAGGACAGAAACCGGTTATCGTGAGAAAATGACAGGTGGCGTTGAAGTCAGTTTCACAACGGAACAGGCCAGGACGAAATTCATATTTGAGTACTACAAAAACTTCTACGCCAAATCAGAGTGAACATCAATACATCTGTCTTCTAGACGGAATCGTCACCTATGTACGAGTACGGAAAGATGCACTGAGATTACCTCGATTATTAGTGTATGAAGAACCCGCTTCCTCTAGATTCAAAGAGCGGGTTTTTACTTTACCTTTCGATCGCTTTTTTTATTATTCCGACAGGTCAAATACTTGCTATAATTCAACGGATAAGTTACATTTAAATTGTGGTTGGGGGAAAACCGGTCTACGGTAACTTCATGATCACAGGGACTAGGAGAGTAGTTCGGTCTACGAACTGCACACTGGTCTTTTTCTTTTTTAGCGGTTCTTCCCTATCGAGAGGAATAGATAAGATGTGGACGTCGCAGTCCATTAGTAGTATTATTTAAATTTCTATACGGAAATCAGAATACCTTCGTAGAATTCGTCTCTTTGAACTCCTTCTCACGACGAAAAGATTGACGATCGATCAACATAACGTGTCACTACACAATTATGAGCATAAACCCTCTTGCCTTCAACTAACAGAAGAGAGTTCTTTCTATACTTCGATCGTTCAAATTCAAATTAACACAAAAATAATCAACTTAGATGTTATTGTACTAAGCATATCTGTACAATTAATAATGGATTAGATAAATCATTCACACTCGGGAGCCCTTCTAATATAATGATAAACCGCCCCGTTTGTGCCTATGCTGATGAACAGATCACAAGATGGTACGTTATCGGATATCCAACCATTCGCTAACGTATCTTTCTTTCTTTTCGGGGGTGTTTTATCTTTCCCTTTCTTAAATGATGGAGGGCCAAAGCCTTGATTTTACTGGGTTCTTCGATAACTTCATCGCGAGGGACAAATAATTGTCGATTTTCTGATGTCTGGCGAATCGAGTCAGTTTTTGTGTCCACTCCCATACTTCGATATTGTTTACTGACCATAAACCGCTCTTCATCTAGGGGGTAAATAAAAGGGTTACCTCTCTTTTTCTAAACCAATGACTGGAGCGGGTTATGCGGTGTCGTTCCGCCCATTTCAGCGGCAAATCGTCAGAGAGTATAGTACGGTGTATAATGTTGGTATATCATAATCCGAGCTGAAAGTTGAGGTAATGACATGATTACTAGTAAGAAACTCGATGACCTTTTTAGAAGAATCAGCAGCGGTGAAGCGAACAAGCGATTAAATAAAAGGATGGTTAGAAGTTTCCCTAACCTAGCAGGGGAACTGGATACATATAAGGAAAAGCTGGCAAGTACTCCGTTTGTACCTCGTGAGAAAATACTGGCCATCGAAGTGTTTATAAAACAAATGACTATCGACCCCCTTACAGAATATACTGTATTCTGGGATATCGATAAGGCCATTCATCTGGCAAAGAGGATGAGTCCAGGCCTTTTTCCGATGGAGTATCTGCAGGTAGCACTCCAGACAAACCAAGCGGATCTCAAAAGCTATGTTAAGGGCACTCCTGACTTGAACATTCCCATCATAGTCGTTCTTTACGCTCCGGTGATGGAGGCTATCATTATTGATGGGAACCATAGAGCTCACCAGGCGCTCAAGGAAAGCAAGGGGGCCATTATGTCTAACTTATTTTTCAATGGAACTGAAATGCAATTGATCGCAGATCCACATAGTCAGCTCATGTATAAAATCCATTGGAATGTCAGTAAGATTCTTGCGTATCAAGCAGGAATGTTCGACAACATTCAATATTCCAATGAATTCGATCTCAACACCCTCTTCCGGATCTGATGCCGGAAGTTAGCTTGTAAGGTAATTGGAGTTCTCTATTGTTTTCATGGAACAAAAAAGAGCCGGTTTCCCGACTCCTTTAGATGCCTTGCATCGTGAGTTAGTTATATACGTCGCTCTTCTTAAATGAACGATGGATGCGGTTACTCATGTGTGTGAGTTAGACGGCGGGAACGTGGTTACTAAAAGTGCTCTGTATACTTTCGTTTAATGAACTCC
The DNA here is from genome assembly GCF_003863965.1 of Paenibacillus oralis. Lineage (GTDB taxonomy): Bacteria > Bacillota > Bacilli > Paenibacillales > Paenibacillaceae > Fontibacillus > Fontibacillus oralis. Next base: position 410,462 of record NZ_RRCN01000002.1, on the reverse strand, counting down.
TTAGTACGCTTCGGATCACGTTAGGTAGGTGTAACTTAAGATGCTCCTCACCTACATGGTTGATCGAAACGAGCAGGTTTCCCGCTCCCGTTCATAATCAAGTAAATCTCTCATTTGCGTCGCCTGCCGAAGCGGGTAACCAGAGGTACTTCACTTTCTCCTCAAGTTCGCAAGGAATAATAATCCTGTTTTCCATCATCCGAACTATGGATTGATCTTCCCCGGCAAACCGCTGACGAAGCAGCTTAATACGTGAGGACTGGTCCGTACTCAGATTGATGGTTAGTAGCCCTTGTTCCTCAAGCTTCATCAAGTCGCGGCAAGTGGAACGGAACCCCAAGTGATAGGTGAACCACGCCGAGTAAAGAGCATCCCATTCACTGTCGTCAATCGGTATGGTGATGTCCGAAGACTGAACCATGGAATAACCGGCATCGTGATTGATCCACTGTAGAAGCTCCTTCCACATCCGGACCGCCCCCACCTCATTAAACATCTTGTTACAGGTCCAACGAGCCGATTCATGGCTTTCCTTTGGATCTATGTTCAATTGGTCGGTTCGAGTCAAATAATCATGCCAAAAACCGGTCTGGGCATAATAGGCGACCTTCGGATGGGACTCATTGATAAAATGGATATGGGGAGCGCAACGGATCAGGGCGTGAGCAAAAACCATGCCATGAATCGCCATGGCCCCATAAGCTGAGTTCACTGAGAAGATGAGGTTTTCCACTTCCGGGTACTCCTGCTTCAGAAAGTAATCCATTGGCCGGAACGTCCCCACTGTCGCCCAGGACATCAAGGTGTCAATGCCGGCACAGATCACGTCATTGGGACTAACCTTCTGCTCATCAAAGAGCCAGGTCAGCGCTTCGTCCGACGTGCTGCAAGAGGCGTGCCCGTACCCACGAATATGCATCGTATCCGATAACTCCAAATAAGAAATTCCGTTGGCGTATGCCCCACCCGGGACGTATCCAATCACATATCTAGCCATAATAAATTTGTCCTCCTTATTTTGTGTAGTATTTTGACGATATGCAGCATGAGTTCTTCAATGAGGTAAAACAAAAGAAAAGATAAGGTCACCCTAAGCTTTATAAATCCGAAAAACCCTTGCTACACGTGGGATTTCGATAAAGTCACCCAAAGGTCACTTTGTGTAGCCTAAAGGTGACCCAAAGGTGACCCTATCGCATTCCAAGCTGATCTTCACCTTCGAAGCCTTAGAAATCGAGGTGATGGCCACAAACGCCTGCCGTATTGAAGGCACTCACATTCGGAAATTCCCTTTTCACAAATCATCCAGAATTTGTAGATTTATACTCATAACTTCCGTCCTTTGCTTAGGATCGTTCATCCCGTGAAGCGTGAATTTGCTCTAAGGAAACTGGCTTCGTATCTTTCACCCATCCAAGCTTCTCAGCAAACCATACACCATGACTGCAAATCCGTTTTCCCAGAGTTCCTCATCTGCCTTGCTGAATCGAGGGAAGTCATTTGTATCTCTAGCAGCATTCTTTTTTTCAATAAGATACGCTAATGACTTATAGACCTCTATAAACAGGTCATGTGTGGATTTGAGTTCAAGATCATCAGCGTTTTTGGCTCCCTGAATTCTCAAATGATCCGCGCAAAGTTACCGAAAAAACACCTCTTGCTGTTTATCCAAGTAGTCAGTCTCCTTTCATGGAATCTCATTTTAAAGAAAATAAAAATGAGAAGCGGGTTCGCCTGTATTGACGACGCCTGCTCCTCATACCTGATATCTCAGTAATTAATGTTTCAGTATCATGTTAAAGGTAGAGAACCGCTCCAAGGATACCGGCTGTAAAGCCAATGTCCCATCGCGAAATTGAATAACATCTCTCAGGAAGCTTTCTAAGGCTTCCGATGAAATGAACGGTGTAGTGATCGAAGAACCGACATAGCCGTCAGAGAGCTTGGATAAGATCCAAACCTCGGAAGCGCCAGCAGGGAACTTCCCACACTTGTCGAGATACTCCCATACCATTACTAGTTCCACTTGTATATTCATGGAGCGGGTGAGGACCATCTGGAGGTATTCTAACACTTCCTCCACATCATCGCTCGTATATCCTTCATCCCACTGAGTGGCGGAAATCCCGCAAGCCTCAAAGCGGCGGGATAAATCCTTTACCATATCAACAAAGTTCATTTGGACCGTCTCCATAACTAAAAGCACTCCCGTTTGTTTGACCTAGTGTTTAATATTTCTGTACCATATTGCATCTGGAAATCCAATGAAACTCAATCGGTTGAAGCGGCAATTTGCCTTCCCCAAACTTATACAAGTCCTGTAGAAAACTGTCCAAGGAAGGCGTAGTGATCGGAGACCCTACGTATCCATCCGCTTGTTTGGTAACAATCCAAAGATCAAAATCGCCGGTCGGACGCCAGTCTTCTATCCGCTCCCAAACAACTACCAGCTTTGTCTCAACCTCCATGAAACGGGTGAGAAAAATCTCCATCTGATCGAGCAATTCCTCAACATTATCTCCCCAGTGTGTGAAGATTCGTCCGAATGCAGAACAGCGGCGAGCAATTTCTTCCGCCTCAGAGTTAAAGACTAATCTCGTTTTCCTTGCATTTTTGAGTAGCAACGGAATTACATGCTGTGCATAGTCTGCCATCTGCTTTTCGTCTCCGTTTGCCACCAGTTCCTGATACCGTAGCTCTACTTTCTCAAGATCCACTCCATATATACTCGAGGAATCATTAGACTCGTTCCTGCAGTTAACTGAAGGGGTGGGATTTACTTTTTTTCGATTTTCCATAGTATCCTCCTCGTTCTTTTCGATCAAGAATTATATTGATGTTATTGCCCATCGAAGATAGTGGACCTAACGTATTAGGGAACGTACTAACCACTTACGTTAAACCTTTCGTGGAATACCTGAACACTTTCTCCGAGAAAGGAACAAGAATCCCGGGTTTACGAACTCCTTAATACATGACTCATATGCAAATTTACTGTGATTGGTTCATATCATCCGAGTGTACATAAATGATGAATACGATGGATAGTCCATTTTCTTCGATCTCAAACTTGTATTTACCAATAATAGATTTGACGGTGTCTTTAAAGTCAAGTGCCTGTATTAGTGACCAGGAACCATTCTTTGTGAGTTTGAACAATGAAGGATCGAGCCAAGGTGTGTTTCCATTATTTAAACCAATGTCAATCCGATAAGTTCCTTCCTTAATATTGAAGGTTGCTGAATAACACGCAATCCTTTCCGTCTCAGCGTAGTTCGGATAATAACCAGACTCAATTGCAAGAATTTCATCGGCTTTATTGACTTCATTTAATGGAATTTTAATAAGTTTACGGTAAACGTTCCCTTTGCTATTACTCCTGACTGGCAAGTCTAACATATTGTCACACTCCTTGTTCCTTTTTATAAATAGTAGCGGGACTCAGAAGGCTTTGAGCAAATGAATTAACCCGGTCTGGTAAGGTTTGTTAACTAGAATCATTGTGAAATCACACCTGGATTAGAATAATGATATGTTAACGGCTTTTTTGGCTCATTAGGTGGAATGAGAGCGAATACCCATTGGCTTGATCGTAGACATCAAAAATGATGAAACCAAGGTCCGGATTAGGACGAATCCCTTTGAAACCTTTTATCATTATCTCCGTATCATTGGAGCCAGTAAGGGTGATTTCGTCCCCTTGTATTCCGATATATTCCACGACAAAGGGAATGCTCGTGATTTCCTGAATCCAATCCTGATTGACGCGTGCCTTCAGTTGCACATGAGCTCCATGCAATGCTTTGAATGCATCTGAGTGATTCCAATTGGTTTCGATTTTGAGGAAGCGGGTTACGCCAATCGGGTAGTCCCTAAGTAAAAAGTACGTCTTCCCAACCAGATTCTCTTCTAAGGCCCGCTCCCTTCCGCTTCCCGTTTCTCGAGCGTAGACCGCTTTATACCCGTACTCACATTCAATCAGTGAGGTGAGGTTGTTTTTCAGAAACACAGAGGAATGCTTGCTTGCCCAATGCGTTAAACGCACTTGGTTGCGGCCAAATCCCTTGGAAGCTAAGTCAATGTGCATTTCACCGATCTGAAAAGGTATTCTGAAGCGGTATCCTTTCCCCTCATAGACCATCAATCCGGTTTTCTCGAAGCTGCTGTCGAAGAATTCGAACATAGCCCACTTCTGGAGTATTTTTAATATCGAAGTCCCTGGACCATTGAGATGATCGATCGTCAGCTGCATGCCGGAATCCCCTCCTCCAGAGATGAACATTCCTTCGGCGGGAGAACTGCCTGCACTCGAGCTATATATTGAATCTCGATCTCCTGGTTCAACAAGTCAATCATTTTGAAGTGAGCCTGTTCTGTTGTTTTCAGTCGAAACTCCATCCTGACCTTGTCCCAGCCACGCGACTCACGCATTTCCTTAAAGAATCGTTCCCAATGAGGAGTATCACCATATTGGACGGTAACACATTCCTCAATATCGAAGTTCTTTGTTTGTTCAAGCACATCGGAAGCCCATTGTTTCAGAATGCTTTGTATGTTCTTCAAGGACAATTCACTCCCATCGATAGGATAAAATGATGAAGAAGAAGCGGGTATCTGCTTCCTCTCATTAATCTGGACCACTGAGGTCTATTAAATGGTACCGCCGAGAGATATAAGGCAATAGCAGCCTTCACTTGTCCGAATCAAGGTATTGTACCCATAGGCTTCTACCAAGTTCTGTTGGACAATGATTGCTTCCCCATTTTGAAGGTCTGTCTCGATCTCTTTACACTGGTTACAGTCAAATGGATCTCCAAAAACGATTAGCGAGCTATTACCTAAGGCGAATAATGCACTCTCGTCGGAAGCAAAATCATGATCCCGCCCGCTTATATCATCTCGCTTGAGGATTTTGCGCCCTTGAGATACGTTAAATCGCTCACGGCGATTATCAGAGTCATCCCGAGATGCTTCACCTGTAGTGCGAATACCTGCTAGGAAGTCAATAACTTGAAAAAGTAAGCGCTGTGACTGTTTTAGCAACTCTTCCGGACTATCATCACCAGTCAGAACCTTGGAAATATTTAATTTTATAGCCTCCATGATCTGAATGAGCACTGAAGTATCCTGAATGGTTACCGTTCCAGATGTGGTGACTGGTACATAAGCAATTTGATCCTCAGGAACCGTCATATCCGTGAATAACTGTGATCGGAACATCTCCATGTAGATGGCATCGAGTTCAGTCATGCATTCATCTGGACCAGCTACATAGGCGATCGAACCCATTCCTTCATTAAACGTCACATGAAAGGAGTGCTTGTAGTTATAAGTGTCACGATAAGTGCCGATATACTGGGTGCTTCCATCTGGTTCCTCTACAAGCCTGGCTTCATCAAAGATCTCATTATTGTATTCTTCCGCTGCCTTACAAAAGTCAAGAAACTCCTGATAGGTGTGTTTATAATTCGATTGGCTCATTATCATAACCTCCGATAATTGAAAAACTATAAAAACTGTTTAAGATACGATTGGTAGATGTTTTCTCACATCTACGGCATGAATAACCTTATATGGGTCATATGAACGAGAAAAGCGATCCCTTTTCGTACACAATCTGATGTTCTAATGGATCTGTACCCTCATTGAACATCCTAGCGACTTTCCTGTCTTCAGAGAGGATAGCAACGTTATGAATCATTGAAACCTTCATCCCGTATAACCAACGCATGTGCTTCCTTAACAACCAGCAGTGTGAGCAACGTCTGTAATATCGCGCACTTCCTGAATGGAATAATCTTTTAAGCGTAGTTATGCCTTCAGCATATAGACGTTGCAATTAATTGCACATAGCGGTCAAACATATCTCGGTCAAATCACTTGAAACGTTCCAGATTCTGGTCAAGAGAACCCGTAATCCATTCGATACACACTTTCATACCTGGTAATTGAGCCTCTTTGATGATGAGTTCTCGCATATTGGTACTCCCCTTGAGTAAGCCCAGTTGAAGGGGGTTCTCCCATATGGAATAACCCCCTTCAACTGGTAAGTGGATTAAGCCTACGTTCTCAAACGGGATAACCGGTTGAGGAAGGCTCCATAATCAGCATTCGCGTTCTCCACGTCGTCCCATTGGTTTACACCACCGGTATAATCAGAAATGTGCTTTATAGTTCGAAACATAATTCGGTTTCCACCAAATTGACTGATGGTAACGTAAATGCCTTTGTTATCTTCCCACATACCATACAAAGATGCGTCACCACTTACTCCAATGCCACCTGGATTAAAACAAACCTTTTTTTCCTTCAATGAAAGGTCTTTTGCAATCTGGCGAAGTGCGGCCGTACTGGTACGTTTGAACTCCTCTTTTCCCGTTGCATTGTAGGTAAGGTTCTGAGTTGTCATGACATTAGTCATTTTGACGAAAGATTTGTTTTGAACAGTTACTAACATTGATCGATTCCTCCTAAGAATTAATTGGGTTGTTGGCGCAAATCAAAAAATGCACCTAACAACGATCAAAGATAAGGACACACTTATCGTGTGTAATTAATCTTTGATCACCTGTTAGGTGCATTCTTAGTTAGAATGACTCCTCTGGCGCATGCTAGGAGCTGATGAATGATAAAAGGCGTTAAGTAAATGGTATGTTTTTATCATACCATGAGGTCTTGTAAAAATACAGTGTAAGTAATACTGGCCTAATAATATAAAATGTATTTTTTCAAATGGGAATATAATAATGATAATACATATGTTCAGGAATATATTCAGTTTATTGTTCAATCTCTAATTTAATCTGATATACTGAATTTTTAGGAGTAGTTGTTCACCTACCTACGTGACCCATAAAAATATTATAAGATTCAACAGATAATAAGAGACGTATTCTGTTTAACTAATGAATGCATATATGAATGTAAATTGCCTTGAGCGAAATCGACTCAGGAATATTTTAAATGAGATTAGGTTTCCAGTAAAATGTATAAAATTTAATTTATATATGTATATTCAGTTTTATGTTTATTTTTAGGTTCAGTTTTATATTCATAAAAAAATTTATTTAAGAAGCACTTGCCAATTGATGTATTAAGAAATAATTTGGCTAGTTTGCAATTCAGAAATAAGAAACTTTAAGGAAACATTATTTATTAATATATATAAACAGTAATATATTCAGTTATATATTAAATTTATTTTCTTAAGGGCTATCGCCCAGGAAGGGCAAAGAAGAAGCGGGTTCGACCAATATTTGCTGCCGTAGAGCACGTGTATTAATGCACCCATTCTGCGGTTCGGATAAAAAACACACGATATTCCCTACAAATTCCCCATCCCTTCTAAAATCCTAAATATATTAATGTTATTTCATATATTCAGTTATATGTTCAGTTTTATGACTTTAAGTGATATGAGACACAGAAGGCAAAGAAGAAACGGGTTCGACCGATATATGCTGCCGAAGAGCACGTATTAATACACCCATTCTGCGGCTCGGATAAAAACACACGATATTCCCTACAAATTCTCCGTCCCTTCTAAAATCCTAAATATATTAATGTTATTTCATATATTCAGTTATATGTTCAGTTTTTGACTTAAAGTGATATGAGACAAAGAAGGCAAAGAAGAAACTGGATCAACCAATATTTGCTGCCGAAGAGCACATATTAATACCCCCATTCTGCGGCTTGGATAAAAAACACACGATATTCCCTATTAATCACCAGTCCTAATAAACTACTAAATATATTAATGTTCTTTTATATATTCAGTTATATGTTCAGTTTTAAGTCTTTAAAGGCTATAAGCCACAGAAAGTGAAGAAGAAGCGGTGTCGACCAATATTGGCTGTCGATAAGCACATATTGTCGAACCCATTCTGCGGCTCGGACTAAAAACACACGATATTCCCTACAAATTCCCCGTCCCTTCTAAAATCCTAAATATATTAATGTTCTTTTATATATTCAGTTATATGTTCAGTTTTAAGTCTTTAAAGGCTATAGGCCACAGAAAGTGAAGAAGAAGCGGAGTCGACCAATATTGGCTGTCAATGAGCACAGATTGTCAAACCCATTCTGCGGCTCGGATTAAATACACACGATATTCCCTACAAATCCCCCGTCCATTCTAATTCCCTAAATATATTAATGTTATTTCATATATTCAGTTATATATTCCGTTTATTTAATACTCTCATTTAATTGTAGCTTATAATCAGGCATGACTTCTCGCAACAATACATCAAACGCTCTGCGATATGGAAATTCATATATTTAGTAAGGATGTTAGGTTTGAAACGAATACTTTGAAAATGTATTCACTAGACTTTATATAATAATGGATCTAAAAAACGACTTGATATTAAAAGTGCACAGGAATATCTAATGATAGTCTAAGTTCAATTATGAAATTATATTAATTAATATATTCAGTTTTATATTTACAAATATATTAAGTATTATATTCATAGATACACTTATAAATAAAATCAAATACAATGCCTCTTTTAGAGAAATATGTTGTTGATGATATGCTGAATTTAAATGAATAGAATTTTATATGGGCAAGTATTCAGTTTATGCAATACTTTGATTTAGCGTTTGGAATAATAGATAAGTGAGAAGCAATAAAATGAGAAGAAAACATTTTTTCAAAATTATCCATGGAGAACAATTAGATATTTAATCAACTGTTCAGTTTTTGAAATATGTTCATTAATATTTATTTGATCAGTAATATGAATTCTTATATATCGTAACAAATGTTATGATTATTACTTGATTAAATATATATGTGCTGGAGAGAATGGATGGGACTAAATTGAATAGAGGTGTGAGATCCTCTATATAATACTTTTTCTGAACATAAATACGTTCAGTTTTATATTCATATAATTTAACTATTGTTTTACGGGGAGAGCGGGTTCACACAAACGCCTCGATTTATTCGATATAATGGGATACAACATCATAATTACAAAAGGGGGGGGAACAATTGAAGATAAAAGAAGATTATAAAATACATCGAACATTAATTGGGGGGATTGACACAAATAGAACAAGCAATGACTTTAGATTAGGGTGTGCAGTTGCCGGTATAAAGGTGGATAAACCTTACTTTAAAGGGTATTATAAGGGTACTAACGGGCCCTTCACAGATATGTTCACTAGACTTAGTGAGAAACTCAGTATTATAAGACCAATAGTAGTTCATGTCGACCTACAAGAAGTGGAAGGACAGTTTTGTGAAGTAATACTCTTAGGTACTTGTGAAAAAGATAGTCCTCTGATAGAAAATATACTTAAAGATACAAGAAAATATATTAACTGGTGTGTATGTATCTAAGACTGAATATAACCGGAGCGGGTCTCCGGTTCAAATGTAAACACCTCAACATGTCTACCTTCCAAAAATCATTTCGAGTAGACACCTTAATGTGACTACGATTTGTGCGAAGCGCCTGACCTCTTCCAAACCACCACAGCGAACAAAAAAACCGGGGGAAGTTACCCCCGGTACCTCAGAAAATAGGTTAACGGATTAACCTTATTAGAATCGAGTTCATTTCCGTCCTTATCCATCCAGGTATTTCCTAGAACATCATGCCAAAGAAAGTTAACAAAGACTTGTTCAAAGGCTTCTTTCTGATCACAACCAAGAAAATTTAGAGAATGCGGCTTGTTTTCTGAGTAGATTAAGACTGGAATAAGTTCACGAGCATTAATGCGCCTCATTGAATCAATATCTCGAAACTTATGTGCGAAGTCAATTGCTTTAGAAATACCAGATGTCTCATATTCTTCGAATTTGACGTATAAATAAATCTGATGGGAGTGTGAATCGATCTGAGTAACTGTAAAAAAAGGATTCCATCCCAATGCCTTCATCTCATTTTCGTAAAGAAAGCAGAAGCTGGATACTTGAGATGTATTAACTAGATTCTTCGAAGGTTTTGGCTGCCCTACGAAGCGAGGATCATCTAAGAGTGGCCGCAAATTTGAATTAAGCTGTCGCCTGTAAATTTCATTTACATTGATGTGTGAAATTACAAGGTTCTCCAAACTTTCAAGATTACCAACGTACAAATTCAAATAGGTCCCCCACCGCCCAATCGTATTCATGTAATTACGAAATATGTTTTGCCACCGTGACCAGATATTCTGACGCGCAGTAGTAACGAAAAAAATAGTATCTGGTATTGAGTTTGCTAACGATGAGTGATCTAATCCTGACGAAATGTAAGTGAGAAACTGATTATACTTCAGAAACTTGTCATGCAACATATTTCCTTTCTCTGTACCCATATCGAACTCGATCCAGGAATGAAACCTTCTCCCATTGATGTTAGACCTAACAATAAACTCTCCATCGGGACGGAATATCTTTTCCACTTCCCTTTTGGAGTTAATATCCGTTGACGTAAACTCGACTGAAGCATAGCGGTTATCAATAAAGTCATAAGAGAAATTGTGCTTAATTGCCAACAGCTCCATAAGAACGTTGAAATCCACCCCAAGAGTGTGATGCTTAAGCAACCGATCCTTCGGAGGACGATAAAGTTCATAAGGAAAATAACCGTGTTCATTATCCCATCCAGTTCTCTGATAACCTTCGACCTGAGGGATATCAAGAAGGGAATAAGCAACTGATAACCCATCTTCAGTTAAGCTAAAAACTCGCTGCCCATTATCATGCTTGGCAACTACGTAAACCATTCCCAGCTTTTGGAGTTGTGAAAGTTGATTGTATAAACTACGCATTTTTGGCGTATCAGCTTGTTCCCAAGAAAAATGGGGGTAGGTTAGAGGAATATTGGTTGGATCTAAAAGGAAATAAACTTGATAAGCAGTTAAAGCACGATATTCAAAAAGGCGCTCTATTATTAAGCATTTTGTAGGTGATAATTTATGGGCTTTTCGAAGGTCCATACGCAGAACAACTCCTTAGTAAAAATTCTCTCGACTTTAGCACATATTTACTCGCCTTTCTGGCGACTAACTTTTCTCACTAAAATCATTAAATAAAGAATATCAGAGTAAATCCTTAAACATCAAGGGATTTGTCGACCTTTTTATTTCGAATAATGAATGAGAAATAAAGTGAGAAACTAAGTGAGTATCAAGGTGAGTGGGTCACCTCAATTCTCACCCTATTTCTCATGTCAATTCTCACTGAATTTTGAGGAGTTTTTTAAAGATACTCTTCGCTGAAAGGAATAATTAATAAATTGCACGTTCTGACTCAAAGTTATTAGTTAGAGACAGGCAAAATCCAAACGGACTAATAAATATTGCCTCTGAGGTATTAATAAAATAAGGATACTTCAATCAATCATTAAAGTCGGTCGTACGATAGATAATATTTAATCTACTAAAACATTTATGACAGAACTACACAGATCTATGATTACGAAGAATAATAGCAACTTTCTTTAATATGTTACTCATTTGAATACGAGTTAATGATATATATAAGTAACGCAAAGGTCGCTTTATGTCACCCAAAGGTGACCTTAAAATGCCCTTAAAGAGCAAATTATTTCAAATAGTCATGGTTTTAAGTAATATTATTACAAGAAAGAGTGGCTTAAAGTGACCCTAGAGTTATACTTATCAAGACGTTTGTGCTTATGTTTGGTCATATGAAGGTTAAATTTGCTAAATATCACTTTTGCATTTATACTTAGGGTAACCTAGAGGTCACTTTATCTCACCCAAAGGTCACCCTATTACGGAGGAGGTGTTTTTATGCCGGAACGATTGTATTCCGAAATACACTATCAGGGGTTTTTGGATAGATTGAGCCAAGCACATGTATCAGTGTTGAATATTGTTACAGATAATAACCTTATACCAAAAAAGGATATCATTGATAAGTTGAGCGACATTTATTCAAAAAATCCAATAGTTAATGCCATTGATGCTCTACTATTTGCAGGATTGATTTCCTTCAAATATGTCAAAAAGCAACATCAGTTTTATCTTTCGGAAGACGGAAAAGCATTTAATGATTATGCAACAAGAATGATGAAGGAGGAATAAACCGTGGGACTCTCTAATAGTAAAGTTTTATCATTTATGAACGAAAACGCTTTGATCAAAGATGTGTCTCTTCGCTTTGGTGTAATAGGTGCAGGTCAAAAGGGAAATAAGGATGCCGACATTTTTGCTGCATATACATACGCAGACGGAAAACAAATTTACCCAAGCCTGGCTATTAACTTCTCAAAAACGGATATGATCCATCTGAAACACATCGATGAAGAAGATCGAATTCACTTTGATGGTTTCAAAGGTGCCGCGAGAACACCATCACTTGTTATTGAAGCATTTGACCCTGAGGTCAACGAAAATGCTAATAAGTATCGTCAACAACTCATTGATGCAATGGAAAGAAAGTTCAGCGAGGTTGATCATCTGTTTATTTGTGCAGGCGCCGGAGGTGGATTTGGTACTGGTTTTGTTTCATTGGCTCTTGGATTAATCAAAGAACAATTTTTTCCTGTTCCTGTTACCTTATTAGTATCTATCCCAATTGATGATCCAACGGAAATGACCAATGCAATTCTCTTGATGTCGGAAATTAACGAATTCATTAAGCTTCAAGAAGATCATTTTGATCCAGGTGACGTTAAACCACTCGGTAGTGTTATCATTACTGACAACAAAAAGTTGTTTAATGACTTCTCCGGAAAGAAAGAAAACCGAAAGAATAACGATATTCTAATTTCGTGGAAAGATGAAGGCAATGATGTAATAATTAGTACCATTCATGAAGCTAATGTAATTCCAGCAAATTTTGGTTCGGATAACGTCACATATGATCCATCGGACTTTGTAAGATTAATGCAAGTCACCGGTGGATTCCTGAGCATTCATAAGGCAAGTCTTGAAGCACCATTCGATGCGGATGATCTGAAGAACAAAATGAAAAACAGCATCCAACGTGGTTACTTCGCATGCGGCCATAATTATGACACAGCCCAGATGTATGGCGGATTTGTATTGAGACCTTCTAGCGCATCGATTTTCAAAGATGTGAAAATGGAACAAACCATTCGGAAGACTATCTTGGAGTCCACTCCAGCTGCACAGGGTAAGTACGGTGATCCGATCTGGAATGAAGCATACGCAGTAGTTTATACCATGTTTTCCGGTATGATAATGCCAAATCGAGTGGTTGAAATGAGTAGAGAATATGATGAAATCAAGGAACGACAAAAGCAAATAAAGAGTAAGGAAGTAAATGTTGACATCTCAGGCGCAATGGAATCTGTAAAGCAGTCCACCTTCAATCCGTATCAAAGACGTACAGAGAATAAATTTGGATCTCGATCAGCAGGTGTTGGCGGAGGATCGGTATTTAGCAGAAAACAAGAACAGGGTGCTGAGCAAGAAAGTGTCGCGGCACTGCAAACACCGGCTCAAGAAGCACCAAAGAAGAAATTCGGAGGATCATCAACTGAACCGGGTACGTCCAATCCGTGGGCAAATTGGAACAAGAACTCGAAAAATAAATAAATCAAAAAAAGAAGGTGCTTTGAGGATCGTACTCAAAGCACCTTCTTTTGAAAAAAAATCGTCCAGCGATTATCCATACGATCACAACTTAAAGTTATTATCTTGACGCAAAAGATCTAATACTATCTGAAGACCTGTATTAATTACTTTAGTCTTATACCCCTTTTTCTTTCCAGCAGATATTTCATCCAGTTTAGCAAGCAGGAGATTATCTATTAGATAAGTCTTTCTCGTGTGTGTATCTTCCACATTCAATTCATCTGTGTTTTTCAATTGACTTACTAATGTAGAAATACCAATCTGATCAACTGTTTGTCCTGTAGGATAAAGTGGATCATCGGTTGGGATAGGAGTACCTCGTTCATCTAGCAATGATACTGGATCACCTGTCTTATTACCATCCGCAGGCAATATAACTGGGGGAATATCCAAAGGGCCATCGATTTTCTTTGCTTCAGTTGGCACATTTGTACTCTCACTGTCCTTCATTGCGCCTTCCTGTTGCGAATTTATTGGCTTGACTTCATCTGAATTAGGTGACAGTAGATGAGTGGTAAGTATACGTTCCTTTTGACTAATTCCCGTATCTCCACTATCACTTAGCAAACCTTTAAATTCCTTTTTTCTGGACACGGGTCAACAACTCCTCTAAAAATTGCTGATATTGTTCAAGCGCTTCTCTGTCTTCTTTCGTGGAATTTTGAATCCCTAGTATAGAAAATTCTTTGATTCGATTCCTACGTTTAATCAAGGTATTGAAGACCCAATCCTCGTAATCTTCGCGAGCTTGTTCAATAATACTGGTATCGATCTTTGTTCTAGTATCAGACATACTCGGAAGAATTCCTGCTAATTTGAGTGATGGAGTAATTCGGTCCTTTACCAGTTCGATAAACTTAAGATATCTAGGTATTGCTTTAAAACATAATGGCTCGGACTGGAGCATTACAACAACAAAATCACTCGCAGCCAAGGCAGATACAGAAAGTTCACCCAAGTTTGGGGGGGTATCTATAATTATGAAGTCATAATTGTCCTTTACGATATCCAGGGTTTCTTTTAACGAAGTCGGAACGTAGCGCTTAAAAGCACCCATTTGGTTACCTAACGTTGAAAGGATGTCATCGGCCGGCAATAGATCTAAGTTCTCTCGGACATTTATAATGTATTTTTGGGGATCCAAATCGATGATAGCATTCAGGACAGTTTGCTCCTCAAATGAATATATATCTTCCCCGGAGAGAATTTGAGTTGTATTCCCTTGAGAGTCAAAATCAACGACCAAGACCTTATAACCTTTTTCTGCTAATAGGAAGCTGGTTATACAAGTCGTAGTACTTTTACCAACTCCACCTTTTTGAACTCCAATAGATACGGTAGTACCCATGTCGGCCTCCAATTTGTATAAATATACTTGATTACTATTTTGAAAGATAAATAAGTAAGAGTCAAGACAAATGCACAGGAAATTACAAAGATAATGTTTCAAACAATTAATCACAAAACTGAATACTTGAGTATTATCAAATAGTTCTAAACAAATATCTTAATATGCAGTTATTCATTTTTATATTCATTAATGTACTCAGTTTTATATTAAGGACATGTTTGGGGTGCACAATTTTCCTCAATTATATCCATATCGAAGTAGTTTATTTGAATTTTCGTAAAAAACAGAACGCCTTAATTTTATTTTGTGGATGGTTGACACAGATACGGTTATCATCTATATTGAGTGTATAAATAAACTGAATATGATCCTGATGGGTCCAAAAAGCGAAGCACGCTAAATGCCTTAGGCATTAAGCGTGCTTTTTTTATTTTCTCCAACCCTGAAGGAAAGGGGGGATTAAAGTGGATTTTACACCTGGCGAACTAATGCGAATCCACAGGACAAGAAAAGATATGACACAGGAAGCACTTGCGGAAAAAATTGGTTCTTATCAAGTACGGGTCAGTCGATTAGAGAATGAAATCGAGATACCGACTTCTGAAGAAATCGAAAAAATAGAAGATGCATTGGAAGTGAACATTTGGACTCAACAGAGAGGGGGTGCAATGAATGGAGCCTAATAACGATATAAGTCGAAAAAAAAATGTCATCATAGCCATCCCAACGCCTGCTTTTGCTGATGGACTAAGAAAACACTTCGAAAACGAGGGGCTCAATGTTCTAGAAGTTTGTGTTGTTGTTGACCATTTGCTTGAAAAGCTTCATGAACTAAAGTCAGAACCTTCAATAAAACTAGATGGCATCGTTATTTCGAGTGCAATAGCAACAAAACTTTCAGATAAAAGACTCGAATTCCTCGCTGATGTTGTCGAAAAGATTCGGGACGAATTTAGTGAGACTTCTATTATATTCTTGTCCGACGAATCGCAAGGTCACCCGTTATTGGCAGAGTTGGTTTCGATGGGGATATATAACATCTTCGTCAAGTCTGCTCAGAAATCAGAACCCCTGAATATAAAACAACTCATACGATGCATTGACCAATCGATGTTATATCACGAGGTAAAGAAATACCGGAATTACGATACCGGAATTCCATGGAGACGATCATTCGTTAATGGCGGCCACTCAATCACAATTAATATTGAAGGACAAGGAAAGGAAAAAACTACAAGACGAACTACTCCAATTCAAGATCCGGATGATACACCAACACCTGTTGTCAAAGAAATATCCAAACCGGAATTCGTACCTGACGGAGATGGGAGTAGAAAACAAAGCGAGAAACAAGAAACCAAAACAAATAAGCCGCAGAAGTTTCCTGACATTTTGGAAGAAGAACTGGAGGATCATGAGTTCCTGTGGCAGCTTCCACCAATAATTCCGAAGGTCATTGTTCGCGATCGTATTGTTGGAAAATCAATAATTGCTGTAGCAGGAATAGAAAAAGGTGCAGGAACAACGCATACCTCGGTCCTAATTGCAAATTATTTAGCTGGTAGGGGATATTCAGTCAAATTAATTGAATGCAATGGCAGCAAGGAATTTGTATATATCGAAAGAGCTTACGAAGGAAAAAACGTTAATACACAAAAAACAGACGAGTTTGAGATAAACGGGGTTACCTATGTGAAAGCAAGTTCCGAATTGGACATGGCCTACCATGTTACTTCTGATCATTCACACATCGTCCTAGATATGGGCCCTTATGAGCATTCCGATTTTATTGAAGAGTTTCATAGAGCTGGAAGACAGTTCCTAGTTGCACAGGGAAGTGAATGGAAGCAATACACGATCAAACGATTCATTCAAACGAATCGAAGTGTTGATCAAAGTAGATGGATCTTCCTTATACCCTTGGTTGATAAACAAACGATTAGTGACATCAGAGGTGAAAATGAGGATATTGCTGCATACAAACTCCCCTTTCATCCAGATCCATTTGAATGCCAAACGGATACGGATGAGGAGTTCAATCAACTTTTTGATGGCAGACAAGCCACCAGATTAAAAATGGCAAGATATGTAGCCGGCTTTTGTATCGGGCTTCTATTAGTAGGCATTATATTTTTTTTTATTTTTAGGTGAGGGAGTGTATTTAATTGTCAAAGATGAGACAGCGGACGAAAAACCTGATAGTAGCAGGTGTGGTGGGGGCCGTTGCTATGGGTGCTATATCCTCGGTTGGTGGTGTTTATCTGATCAAACAACAGTCAAAAGAACAAAAGGCTATTCGAGCTCAATACGAAACGAGATTGGCCGAAGCTGAAAAACTACTCCAACGACAAAAAGCTACCATGAAATCTGTAGTCGTTACGTCGAAAGAACTCGCTGCGGGTGTAAAGTTAACGTCTACAGACCTTAAAACGATTGAAATTCCTGAAACAGAAGCTCCAACCAACATGATTCTGAACAAAAACGAACTTATCGGAAAAGTGGTCAAAATCGATGTTGGCAAAAACACGCCGTTAATCACCTCTATGGTCTTTGATGAGGGACCGACACCCAGGGATCTTCGAAGTCAAGAATATAACGTCATCATCTTACCGACGAAAATTCAACAAGGGCAGTTTCTTGACGTTCGTATTACCTTCCCAACAGGGGAAGAATTCATCGTTTTGGCCAAAAAGAAAGTGCAAGAATATTCAGGGACTACCGTATGGTTCCATGTTTCTGAATCGGAAATGCTCTTGATGTCGAGCGCGATTGTGGATGCATATTTACAAGGGGCAAAGCTTTCTGCCGTCACATATGTTGATCCTTACATGCAAGGCAAAGCAATTCCGAACTATCCGGCAAACGTTAAAGTTATCGACCTTATTCAATCGAATCCGAATGTTCTTGAAACCGCGAAAGATACACTGCGGAAAGTTGCAAGAAAAACTCTTGAGAGCAATCTTTCTCAAATTAGCGAAGCGGATAAAGCGAGAATTCAAAACGGTAACTTGATCTTGCAGCAGGAAGTCGCAAATAACCAACTTACTAATCAACAAAACAATCAAGCGGTAACGGGTGCTCAAACACAGTCAGGCAACAACAGTGTAGATTCTACAAATTTAACACCCGTGCCATCGACTCCAACAAACGGATCGGAGGTTACCAGTGATAATAACGTAGTACAGAAAGAAGAAATCGTACGCCCTAACTCGGAAGCAGATAAGGCTGCGAATGAGCAAAAACAACAGGATGTCTTTGAACAGCCACTTGTTAAATAGAAAGGGGGAGAAAGCATGAATAAAGCACTTTTTTTCGGAGCCTCCGATATCAGTGATCTGTTGCAATATGTAAGCAAGGTTATTGCGGCTTCCGGCAAGAAGGTACTTTTAGTCGATGGTACGAACGAAAAATATATCCAATATGGAACTCCCATTCCGAGTTCCAAACTTAAAATCGTCGAATTTGAAAGTTTCGATGTTGGTATTGACTTTAGTAGCTTTAATGAACTTGAATCATTCCTCGAAAAAAACCAGCAATACGATCTGTTGATTGTCCATTGCGATAAAAGTTCCTTCATTAAGAAAGAAGATCTGAATAAGTTCGAGTTCAAGTATGTTGCAACGTCTTCGGAGAAAATGAGCATCGACAAAACGGTAGACGCTATTACATCGATTCTTGAGCAGGATTATCATACCGACGAAAATACAACGAAAATGTTATTCACCGAAATTTTCGTAAACTACGTTGAGGTGAATATGGCTCAAGATTACCTTGAGATGATCCTTGAAAAACTGCCAATCACTTGGTCTGAAGAACCGTACGAGCTATTTTTCGATGAAGTCGATTATTCCACGAAAATTAACAACCAACATGAAGGTAAGATTAACATTCGTCGCCTCTCCCGAAATTACAAGAAAGTGGTTCAACAAATTAGTGAAGAAATTTCGGGTCTTGAAGATAAGGAAGTAAAACTAGCGATAAAGCAAATAATGAGGAGGTCTTTCGCATGGGGCAAGTAGCATTCTGGAGCAACCGATATGGGCAGTCCGGTAATTCTACAAATATGATCGCTGTTGCAACTTTGATCGGTATGGAATATGTGACAAGGACGCTCATTAGCCACACACATTGGTCCATGTCCTCATTAGAATCAACATTTCTGAAGGGAAAGACATCAACTGTAAACGACATTGAGTATTCCAATGTCGGTATTGATGCCCTCGAGAGGCTTGCACGAAGCAATCGTCTAACACCAAATATGGTGAAAGATTATGCCGACACCATCCTCCGGGATCGTCTTGAGTTGCTTCGAGGTACAGCTAAACCAAACGAAGAAATGTTCAGTTCTATTCACGATGTCATTGAGTCGATCCTCGATACGGTAAAAGGTTACTATAACCTCTCATTGATTGATGTTAGTAGCGGAACCCAAAATGAACTTACAAATATAGTTCTTGCAACATCCGATGTCATCGTTGTGAATCTGAATCAGAATATCGCAGTCTTAGAAGAATTTTTTGATCATGAGCAGCCGGATTTTTTAAAAGAGAAACAATATGTGATTGTCCTTGGACAATACGACCGACACTCCAAATATTCGGTCTCAAACATCAAGCGAATGTATAAGCCCAACGCTCCAATCTTCACTGTCCCTCATTGCACTGGATTTATGGATGCACTCAACGATAAGTCGGTAGTTGAATTTTTTCTTCGGAACAAAAATATCGGCGGAAATCATGATAACCACTATTTCATGGCAGAAGTGCGAAAGCTCGCAAAAGGGATTTTTGAAGCCGCAGGCGTGGACACCAAGATATATAGCGAACAGGGGGCTTAATGAATGAGTATCGGCCACCTTATCAATTATGCTCTAATCATTCTCATGCTCTTTCTTGCTGGGGTACTGGTGTTTTTTAAACTCACTGAGAAACGCCATCCCCGGCGAGATCCGCATGATTTGGATAGTAAGTATACAATCCCTGGCATGATTGAATACGTAAAAGCTGCGTTAAACGATATGACAACGAGTAACATCGAACATCTTGGCTTAACGGAAGATGAATATAACCGCCGGATGAACCAGCGTCTACAGCTCCAGAAAGCTTTAAAGAGTTGCTCGACAGGTGACCTTCAGGATAAGAATTACGTCAAAAACACGATTTTCGACCTTTTGCTTAAGACCTACGGCTTAAACGAGAAAAATATCAATCAGGTTATCCCGTTTGATAACAAAAAAGCTCTTACAGCAAAGGATAAGTTTGAAATCATCCTTTATTTATATAAGAAGAAACACGGTTACGATGCGGTCAATGTCCTTTTTGAAGCATACGCCCTGGCTGAGTTGGTATCAGATCCCGACATCGATGACGAGGCGGAAGTGTCATATAAGGTTACAGGTAGAAAAATTGACGAAATCTTCAAGAATGAATATAAGTCTCTCTCTTTTGAGGACATGCTTATGATTGTTGTCCAGCGAATTTATCAAGAATACAAAGGTTTCGGTGTTATTGATGAACTTAGAGATATGAAAATCGATGGACTATCTGGCGGGGTTTCTGGAGTCCCGATCGACAAAATTGAACCGTGGGACGACATGAGCTATCTCGCGAAGCAAATGAATACAAAGAAAACACCTCTGAACTACGATAGTGTTTGGATTCTTTTTAAGGGGAAACCAATCCATCTTGAATTTTTGAGTTTTGAATCTGAGGCTGAACTTAGAAGAGTTTGTCAAAATATCTACCGGTATAATAACCCTGGTCAGCTTTCAGAAACCAATGGATATAAGATCAATGAAATGAAAGATGGTTCTCGGGTTGTTGTCGTACGTCCGGGGTTTTCGGAGTCTTGGGCATTTTTCGTTCGAAAATTTGATACAGCAAAAGCAGACTTAGAGCATTATATTCCGCAAGATGTAAAAGGGCGAAAAATCGCTATTAAGACAATCCGTTATCTTGTAAGAAGCGGGCGTATAACGGCTGTAACAGGGCCAACTGGTTCCGGAAAAACAACACTCCTTATGGCTATGGCTGGAGAGATGTATAAAACTCACTCTCTTCGAGTTTTTGAAATGGCATTTGAACTTCACCTTCGAAAAATCTTTTCTGATTGGAACGTACTCACCATTAGAGAAACGGACTCCATTTCGGGTCAAGAAGGACTGGATGTAACTAAGAAATTGGATGGGACAGCATATATGCTCGGTGAGATCGCACAAGATGAAGTTGTCCCCTGGATGATTCAAATGGCACAGCAGGCAGATGTGTTCTTCACTCACCATGCGAAGACATTTAAAGCTCTCGTAAAGTATCTTCGTAATTCATTGCTCAAAATGAGGATTTTTTCCAATGAGTTGATTGCAGAAGAACAGATTGTGAGTGTATTGAATTTCGACATCCACCTTGTTAGGAAACGTAATGGTCAACGTTATATTGAACGAATCACTGAATGTATTCCATTGATTGAAGATAACAACGATTTTTCTGTATCGTTTCGAGAAATTAAAGATCCTGAAGAGAGAATGGCCGTATTCATGGAATCCTTTATGAAGGTTTTCAAAAAAAACGGGAACCGCAAATTGTTTGATGAACGTAACATTGTTGAATATCGGAACGGTGAATACGTTGCAGTTCACCCTATTTCGGAAAGGCATATTGAAGAAATGATGGACGTTTTAACTGACAAGGATCAGGCAGACTTTAAGCAATTCATCGAAGAAACATGGAGGTGATAATTCAGTGGATGCTAAGACATTAGCAACAATTGTTCTTGTGTCATCTATGTTTCTCAGCGTTATATTCTTCGTTATTATGAAGCTTTTGTCCAGAAAATCTCAACAAGATGGCACGCAGGACATCTACAAAAGCTATGAACAATATGCAGAAGACGGTTCGTTAAAAAGCAAGTTCATGATTAAATTCAATGCACTTATGCAAGACTCTTACCTAGCTTATAACAGGGTTCCGTTACTCCGAGGATACATCCAAAAAATACGGAAGAGACTACAGGCTATTCACTCCTACGATGAGTTCACGATGCGCCGCGAGACGATGAAAATTGTATTCTACACTCTCGGCATCATAGCTGCGTACACTTTGGTTCTATTATTGATGAATCACGATATAACGTTTCTCTTCATGCTTTTCTTAGGAGCTCTTGTCGTGAATGGAATGTTGATCGATACCTTTGTACATAAGGTTGAGGATCGGTTGCTGGTTCAACTGCGTGATTTGAACAAGGACGTACGCCATCATTACCATCAACATGGGATGGTAGAAGTAGCCATTCTTGAAGCATCAGAGAGTTCATCTTATGAAGCCTCTCTTCACGCAAAGAAGATTCATGATGTGCTTGTCTCCAGCAAACCCATCGAAAGCCTTGGTGCTTACTATGAAAAGGCTCCAAATCGTTTCCTAAAGGCATTTGCTGGGATGTCTTTCTTGGTTAAAGAGTATGGTGACAAGATTGTAAAGAATGGCTCTCTCTATCTGGACAACCTGAATAAGTTGACTGGTGAGATTAACCTTGAAATTTTGAAGCGATCACGTCTTAACTATCTATTCAAAGGCCTAACCGTCATAGCCGTGACCCCGATCATATTTACAAAACCGATCGAGATATGGGCGCGGGAACGGTTCCCTGCGATGGATGAGTTTTATTCAAGCAAATTTGGCTTTATAACAAAAATTGTGATTTTCGCAATTATCCTTCTATCGTATGTGCTTCTCAAAAAGATGCAAGACCAGCAAGAGGGGACCTATGTAGCTAAAGTTAAAAAGCGGCATTGGGAGAAAACGGTTTTGAAATGGCGAGGCATTAAATGGTTGGTTGATCGACTTGTACCGGCAAAACTAACTGCAGAGCACTTTAAAGTGAGTAGGCTACTCAAAGATGCTAACGCGGGATTCCCAATGGATTGGCACTACCTCCATCGGCTTGTACTATCGGTATTGTTTTCGGTAACCTTGTTAGTTTCTTTTGCAACCATGCACACCATTACAGTCAAAAACGTGCTGGAGGCTCCTACAAAAAACGATTCAATGTTTGGCAGAATGTCGAGCCAAGAATTGCAGGAAGCCCAATCCACCACTGATTTTGATAGAAAGATCATTGAGCAATTGAAGGGGGTGAGTAAAAACAGCCTGCACGACAAAATTGTACAGATGGTTAAGCAAGACCAAAAGGTTGCAAACAATGATACACTGCTCAATTCAACAACGCAAAGAATACTTGCGAAGATTAACAAGATCGATGCTGAGTATTTCAAATGGTGGGAAATCCTTATCTCTCTCCTGATGGGATGGGTCGGGTATCAAGGACCGTACTGGTTACTCCTATTCCAAAAGAAGATGCGTCAAATGGATATGCAAAATGAGGTAGACCAATTCCATACAATCATTGCAATGTTGAGTGAAATTGACCGAGTATCCGTTGAGGTTATCCTCGAATGGATGGAGCGATTCGCTTCAATTTTCAAAGCTCCGCTTCATAAATGTGTCATGAACTACGAGAGTGGAGCATTAAAAGCGTTGGAGCAGTTAAAACTTGATGCGCCTTTTACTCCATTGGTAAGAACAGTTGAAAAGCTGCAACTGGCAGTGGAAAGAATTCCGGTAAAACAAGCCTTTGATGATCTTGAAAGCGAGCGTGCTTACAACTTCGAACAACGGAAACATAATTACGATCGCACAATTGACTCAAAGGCCGGCTGGGGTCAAATGATTGGTTTTGCACCTATGTACGCAGTTATCTTTTTGTATGTCGTATTCCCGTTTGTGTACATGAGTATTCAACAAATGGGAACGTACTACGAACAGCTTCACAAACTTTAAAAATAAAGGAGACAAAAAAAGAGTATGAACAACGCTCAAAGCGCACTAAAAATGGCTGCAGGATTCTTTCTTGCAATCGCACTTATCACCATTGCTGTAGTGATGTTTATCAACGCGCAGGACGCGACCAAGTCAGCTCAAAGCAACTTTTCCTCCATCCAAGAAGAGCTCGACCAAACGCAATTCACGGTCTACGACAACACCACAGTTAGTGGTAGTCAAGTCGTTAACGCTCTCCGGAAGTTCCAAGACAAAGGTCAATTCGGTATCCAAGTTATCACCGGTAAAAACCAGTCCGGCACCTGGTACTTCAAGACGGTTAATATCTCTGTCTCTAAAGGCAGCTCTGGTTACGGTTCGATCATTGGTACCACACCGTCTGGAACGCTTGAAGATGCATTGGATGAAGCGGATAATGATTATATCAATCCATCTGGTCGATTTAAAGCCCAAATCATTAAAGACAACAGCAACGTAATCCGCGGCATCATCTTTGAACAAAACTAATCCTGAACTGAAAGGGGATGTGCACCTGACGGCATCCCCTTTCAAATAGGCATTATGTTGGGCAAAGAGAAAGAGGGGAGTAACATTAAACTTTCTGAAGTTTCCTTTCAGAATTATAAGGGTGATTATCATGGGATTGGGTGAGAATACAAGATCCGCTTTATATTTATCTTTTGCTGCACTTACTTTTGTAACTGCTTTAACGATCTGTTTTTATATGTTTAAATCTGTTTCTGAAACTAATGATCTAACTTATAAAATGTCGACTCAAACTGATAAAAACATTACTTCAACTTTGAAAATACCTACCAAATACACGGTATCCGGTGCAGAGGTTCGACAGTCCATCTATAAGATTAAGGACATCGGAGTAGATATCGTGGTAGATGGTGTTACTTATTCCAAGAGCTTAGATCCGACGCTTATCAATGTTTCCAGCATTTCTTTGACAAAACAATATGCCCCTACATACGTTCGGGATACAGAAGGAAATCTAACGTTGTTGCGGTTTAATTAGAAGAGGGGGTGTATTTAACGTGGGAAATCATATATTAAAAGTATTTACTCTAATCTTAGCCGTATTACTCCTTTACATGTGGCCCATTTCTTCAGCTTTTGATAATCAGGATGATATATCCGAAATTGTCGTTATGAACGCTGTCACCAAGTTTGTTGATTCGGTAAGGGATAAAGGTTTTATAACTCCTTCGATGTACAATGAGTTTGCCGATCAAATGGCTTTAACGGGAAATACCTATAATATTCAGATGGAGCATCTTCATAAACGATATGATCCGAACTACAATGATGCCGGTGAATTTCAGGGCGGTTTTAGCGTTAACTACGAAGGTTTTTATAACGCACAAATTAACGACAAGCTTTTTCCAAGAAACTCATCTGAAAAAATCGATAACCCTAATCGTATCTATAAGTTAGCTGCCGGCGACTTTTTCACGGTAACTGTTAAAAATACAAACCGTACTCCTGCTACCCTTATTAATGATATTCTAAAAGGAACCATAAATGCTCCAAACGAAAAGATCGTGGTACCTTATGGAGGAATGGTACTAAATGAGGATTACTAAATTTGTAATAATATTCACTCTGATTCTTCTCCCATTTTTTATTATAAATAACATCAATATTTCGCATAACCGGAAACATCAAATTCTCGAAACAAGGTATAACCATGCAATGGATACCGCGACTCAAGATGCTGCCAAAGCGCTGATTACAAACGCAAGTCAAAGTGCCGAAGCTCAGTACGAATTTCAAAAACGTCTTAGAATTAATAAAGAAGAAGCAGCACAGACATTTTTTAATTCATTGTACTTGAATTTCAACGTATTCAACGATCCGATTGGCCAAGGAGTAATTCAAAATTATGTGCCCGTTCTCTTGGTTGTTGGCTATGACGGTTATTACGTCTATTACATGGATGAGTATACGAATGCTGCCGGTCAAAAGGAGCTTAAACATGTGTGGAGTCCGAAGAAACCATACGCCCATGCAGATCAAAAAGGGAACACATTTGCTTTTACATTAGATGATTATGTCACCGTGAATCGGAACTCAGATCAAAAATGGTTTGAGGGATTCAGAGGAGAAATCTCATCTGATACAGGAATTTCTTTACTAAGTGATTCTCAGGTCTTTGATCAAGTACGAAGATCGTCCATAGTTAATTCAATTCAACGTGATCTTGAATATTACATTAATCAATACAACAATTATGCAAAGCGGATCGGTGTAGCGTACACATTTACACTCCCACTAATAAGCCAAGAACAATGGAACAATACGATTAATGACGTTGGAGTTCTATCATTTGTCCAAGGTATTCCGATGGGTGAAAAATACTACAATAACTATGCTCTTGGTGGAAGCCGAATTGTTAAAAAACCGGTATACAACGGAATTATTGCAAATGG
This sequence comes from Paenibacillus oralis, assembly GCF_003863965.1. Taxonomy (GTDB): domain Bacteria; phylum Bacillota; class Bacilli; order Paenibacillales; family Paenibacillaceae; genus Fontibacillus; species Fontibacillus oralis. The sequence goes on along the minus strand of NZ_RRCN01000002.1, from coordinate 384,273 downwards.
GAGGAAGTATTATTACTCCAAAAAGTCATGTATATCAGAGTTTACTACAGTAGAGGTCTTTACTTCAGAAAAGGAAGCAGCTGCTAATGGCTATATTCCTTTAGAGTGTACCATTGGCATTAGGTAGGAGTTGGAATATCTATTTGACATAGAGGAGTAAATCCTCTAATATATTTGTATAAATAAACTGAATATGACCGTTGGGTCCTTAAAGCGAAGCACGCTTATTACCTTTGGGTAATTTGCGTGCTTTTTTGCCTCCAATGTTTTTATAATCAAGAGTCTTACAGAATTTCACCAATCTTTCCGATATATTGGGGGTAGCAAAAATCGCGCGCAAAAGATATTTAGTTTACCATATAGTTAGGAGACAGGTGGTGGTACAAAGGAAGAGTAGGCGGCTCACGATCTCCCGGATCAGACCTTTATCCCAGAGATGCTAAACGGAAGTCTGATACCCAGGAAATACTCATTATAATCTCTGGTTGTATTGTTTTAAGCTTGTTGTTTCTGGTTTAATGTTTTTATTTTCTTGGCGGGTGAGATTACGTTTGGAGCGTTCGGAGCACTTAGTACTGTACCGGCAGACAGTGGTTTGCAGACAGTGGTTTTCTGATGTGAAGGCAGGACTTTGGGTAGCGTGTGCAAAGGCTATGTTTTGGGGTTATCAAGGGGCTTTTTAGGAAGCCAAAATTATCATGATGAAATATGAAGGAGCTGAGTAAAGGTATGAAAAGATTGTTAGCGGTACTAATGGGTGGAGCAATTCTATTTAATTCATTTTCTTTAACTGTGCCGGTTGATGCAGCAGGCAAGAATACTCCCGTAATTGTAGGTGGCCCTGAACTGGCTGTCATCATTAACGGAAAAAAAGTGAAATTTGATGGCGGCGATCCGGCTATGGAGAATGGGCGTGTTCAAGTTCCTCTCCGTGGAGTTGGGGAAGAACTGGGCGCAAAAGTCGGCTATAAAGGGAAGACAGTCTCTTATACAAAAGGGAATAAAACTATTTCACTAACCTTGGGAAGTAGCATAGCTTCGGTGGATGGTAAAAAGGTAACGATGGATACCAAGGCTAAAGCGGTGAAGGGACGAACCTATGTCCCATTGCGCTTTGTCAGCGAAAACCTAGGCGAAAAGGTGAGTTGGGATAAAGCTGGTCAATGGGTCTGGATCGGAGAGAAGAATATTCCAAGTACGGATGATGAGCAGTTTAAAATGAAGAAATTGAGTGATTTCAGTAAGTATTTTAAGCAAAGTCAGGCTCTGTTAAAGAATATCTCTGACGAGCCGTATGAAGGGATTAAAATATTTAATACTTCACAACTTCCAATTCAAATGGCCGATAACTTTATAATCTATGATATGTACTTGGTTAAACTGAATGGGGAGGATTATATCGCTGTACGCAGTAACGAAAATGGTTCACCCATCTATCATATGGTTGCTAACAATAACGTGAAATATCGTCGGGACGGATTAAATTCAGGGACTAAGCATGGAGATGGAACGATTACGAACTATTATCCAGTGTTAAGTACAGGAGACAAATTTGTTAATGGAGTTTATATGGATAATGTTGATTGGAAAAAGTATGATCTACAAACAGCTGATTATATTGCATTTAGATCCGTTTATCCTAAAAACTATATTGTCGCGTTCACTAATCCTTTTAAGTGAAAGGAGTGAGCGGCACGATGTTAAAGCTAAAGAAATGGACTATATCAATACTTGCAGCCATATTACTTTTTTGCTCTACGGTAATGATCTATCCTGGCAAGGTTGATGCAGCCATTGAGCCATCTCGGATGTTCCAGGATCCAAATGATGAAAATGTATACTATTTCCTTGGAATGGTATACTACGAAGTTTGGAAAAATGCTAGTGGTACATGGACAAATGGAGTAGCACCAGGAATGTCTCCAACGATTGATGGGTTCGATTATACATTTCAATTTAATTCTAACCGGAAAATAAAAAGCGTTGTTCCAAGCCAATTCACGTATTCAGGCAACTACTGGGAAGAAATTTTTAATGCATCAAGAACTGGAGAACTGGAAGGTAAAAATCTTGGTTATTATAAAGACGCCACTTCAACTGGAACTTATAAGTACACCAAATATACTCCTTCAGGTATTGGAACCAACATTGCCACGTATCCGGTTTATATTACGGCAGGTTACTTAGGGGCTCAAGTCGAACCGATTGATCGTAGAAAAGAAGAAGAAGAAAAGGGTCAGCATTTTGCGGATGGGGTAGAGGGGTATCGTTACTACTTTCCAACCCTATTTACCATCACCCTTGAACCTTCAGAAGGCAATGCGATCATCAAGCACTTTACTACAACCGGCAAACCCCTCGACGGGGTTGAAGGGTTTAAGGATTACACGGAAAAGTTGATAAAAAACAAGACTTATGCGTATAGGGCGACGCCAGGTACTACAAATTACGAGTATAAAGGCTATCGTAAAAGCACGCAGGGAGAACCTTCAGGTGGTCCAAACGCGACAGGAGATCCCCCGGAGTTCACCTATAAGGGTGAATTTTCTTCATATTATCTTTATTTTTACTACGAAGAAAAGGATACGGATGAGCAGCCGGATGTGAAGTGTACCAAGCCTACGCCGGAGCAGTCTATGGTCGGCAAGGATTTTAGCCCTAACGCGAGCGCGGTCATTAAAGCAGACAACCGGGGGAATGAACGCTTTGATGTAGCAGATGGTATACCGACCTCGGAAAGTTTGTATGGGAATGTCACGACAAAAGAATATTTGTATAACCACAAATACAATAAAATGGTAGGGACTTGCACCTTTACTGTGCCTGTAACTAGAAATTTTAATCTGCACTGGAAGGAACTCGTATTCGGTGTCGGCTGGAGGAACAAGTCTGAAGATGTAACGTTGACTTATGACGCTAAGGTTACAAAGCCCTATGCTTACTGGGCAGTAGATGAATTTCATATCTATGAGATAGTCAAGGCGACGTTATTGAACTATGCTTTTGATGGTGGTGGAATTACTATTGTGCCAACGGGTTATGAGCCGCCCGATTTTGTGTTGGCGTCTTACACTACCCATATCAAATCTCCTCCGGTTAAAACCATTGTCTTGAATGATAAGGACATCGATGGCGGAACTAAAAGACCGGATATTGAAAACGATACTCGCGAGAGAGGGGAAATGGAAGCAGAAGGCAGTAAACGTGCGCCCAAACTGTTTGTCCGAAATGATTTGCTGGAATTTGAAGGTCAAACAATTATAAATGACGCCTGGGCAGAGGAGAAAACTGAAATGCCGGGTAAAATTCCGGAAGCGAAAATCATTAATGACAACGTATTGTACAGCCCAAATCATACAATTCCAACAAGCAAAACAAATAAAGCGAATCAACCGAGTAGTGGGACGATTTATTACGAACTCATGGCCGGGAGTACCGACGGGGACACCAATAAAAATTTCCCGATCAACGGCATCAATTCGGTTACGGTACATACGCCGGTTGTGATCTATCCCAGCGTTTCCGACGATAAGGCGCACAACCAGAAGACAAAGCCGGCTAAAGGGCGTTCCGCGATCATCCTAGATCGGCCGTTTACAGTGGACATGCCAAACAGTGGGCAGCACACGAATTACCTGGGATACGGAAACCGAAATTATCTCAAGTACATCGGCGGCAAGCAGGTACGATTCCCCTTTGACGTATATAATAGTTCAAAAACAAAGTTTTATCCTAAACATACATGGATCGAGGTTGACAAAGAGAAGGAATCCTTCACTTTCTACCTACCAGTTTGGGTCGACGAAGGATATTATGATGTTGAATTTCGAACCATTGCTCACAATGCACCCTCAGGTGCTACAAACGAAACTAACGCTAACTTGGATTTAAAAAACCATATCGCTTATGATACGGTACCTGTTGATGCAATTGGCCGCGTTTATGACTTTAGAGTAACAGACATAGCGGATCTCAATTGGGAGTCTGTTTTCCGAATAGGAAAAGGAAGTAGCGCCTCAAAAGGAACATCTTATTGGGTTGGCTTAAAAGGAATTGATGGTGCTGCAAACGGTTCTACCTATCCTTATGTGTTGCCAATCTTAAGAGGTAGCCATCCATTACCTAACTACAAGAACGTATCAGTAAAGAGTGGATACCATTTTAAGTTTGATTTGAAAACAAAGGGAAATATGTTCGGGGATACCGATGCAATTCGGATAACACCAACTTTTTATTTTCAGGATAATGACCCAAAAACCTCTGCAAAGCGGATTCCTGTTGATTTGTACTATCATTCGGATACTCAAAAGTTTGTGAAGGTTGGATCTGCAGCTGATGTTGAACGCCGGGAGATCGTTTTAAACGAACGTCTTCGAAATGTTCCATACACAAATATCGTGAATACGGCGGGAACGATCTACGACTTGAGCACCGGTTGGAACATCACCAGGAACCAGTATGTGTCAAACTTTATTAAACGTTCCTCTGAGCCTACCTACGTAGGGGGATATGATGTTCATATCCTTCCATCACCTCTTAGAACGTTCATCAATACTTTTGATCGTCCAAGTAACGCCAATGCTACACCTGCCCGAGTAAATGCATCAATACAGCAATGGTATGGTGAATACAGTCTTCCTGCAGCGGTGTATGTCGTGCCTAAAGGGACTGATCTGGCAGAATATGGCCGGAAGAACAGGTTAGATGAAAAGTCTCCAATCTTTCTGAGGAATGGATATATAACTGTGAACTTTAATATCGAAACCATTCGAAACGCGGACCTATCTAATCCATATCTCCAATACATTCATGGTCCCTTGAACAATCAATGGTGGGATATGGAGGGGTATGATAGTGCAGATGACAGCCGAGATCACATTATCACCGATCCATACGGTGTACAGTTTAACATCGAGGACGGCGATGTAATTTTCTATGATGCAAATCTTTCTTCGTATGACGATTTTGCACCAAAAGGAACACACTAAGTTTGTCGATTGGTGAGGATCACTCAATCTTGGAATATATTGTATTATGGTCTTGAATGATATATAATGAAGCTAATCGAATATTCTAAAGCGGAAGCACCGCCATTCAGGGTTATACCCAATGAATCGGCTGTGCTTTTTTTTGAGGGAGGAGGTATGGAGAATAGCAATCAATCGTTATACTAATAAGCTCTGTCATTCCTGCGAGTTGTATAGGTGTTATGGGCCATACACCTGACAAACAGATGAAGCGTATCAAGTGCTTTGCATTGCCCACATTCCGAAGTATTTTCTTCACTCAGGTGTAAATACCGTAATTGAATCTACCATGAGAATTCTAACATAAGTATCTGCCTTGACTACGAACATGATTATTCTATCTTCCCAAATGCTTTATCCATCTCCTAATTTGGCTTTCAGGTATAAACCCCTGTTCCAGATTGCTGATGCCAATATGATTTGAAGTCTCTCGGCGAGATTACGACAACCGCCACAATATATTTCTCCCCAATCGGAATACCTTGAACAACAAAAATGATCATCTTTTCCGATATTAAATTATAAGCTCCAACATTCGTGCTCTCAGGCTAAAGCGGAGTATTATGGAGAAAAAGAGACTCTAGGAGGAGAAAAATGTGAAAAAGTCACTATTAGCATGCTTGACAGCACTTACTCTCTTATATGCACAAGCACCTGTTGGTAACCAGACGGCAAACGCTGCAGTTTACGATGATATCAATGCAACTGTTGATTTTGGTAGTGATACTTCAAAAAGTCCCATTGAAAATGTCGATAAAAACTTTAAAGATGTTGTCGACCATTGGGCTGAAAAAAGTATCGTCGAAGCAATTAATCGAGGTTATGTTGATGGTTATCCTAATGGTAATTTCCTCCCCAATAACAATGTCTCCCGAGCTGAATTCGTTAAAATGCTTGTTTCCGCAGTGGGGTTAAATGTCGGTACTGCAAGTGGTGGTTGGTATGCGCCATATGTAAGCGCTGCACAATCAGCGGGTATCTATGCACCCGGAGACTTTAGCGATTCAGATTGGACAAGAGTAATGAGTCGTGAAGAAATGGCAAAAATCGCTGTTAGATCTCTTGGTATAACTGATGTAGAAGAAAAAGAATGGATGTATTTAGCAACAAAACAAGGGATTATAACTGGAACCGCTCCTGGAGTTATAGCTCCTGATGGAACAACTACAAGAGCCCAATCTATTACAGTGATTGAACGTATCTTATCCATAAAGGATGGAAAGAAGCTATCAGTCGATAAATACGCCGTTGCCGCTGCAGAAATGTATTGGCATAAAACCAATATTTTCACTGTGGCAGAGGACATATTTAATGCTCCAGGAAATCAAAACAATCAGAATCACGGGATCAATTCTTGGAAGGAAAGAAAATTAACGGTTGCAGCAAGCGATGGACATGTCAAAGGCCAAGTGAATAGCATTACCGCTATTGACTGGAACGACCTAAAAGATCCGAATCGTAAGTTGCTGCCTATTAAAGACAAACTCGTTTGGGTGCTGGGTGGCAAAGAAACAAAATTTACAGATGATATGGACGTGTATGTAGTTTTACTGGATTCAACATTGGTTGTAAATAAAAAACCAGAATTGTATCCTACGAACCGTCTGTCCTTATCAATTCGTGGATACTCTGGACAGCGTAACGGTATCAATCAACCGACACTAATAAAATCTAAAGATCCGAAAAAGGAAGTTTACGGACTTGTCATCCCAAAGACGAAATTCCAAACCAGTGGTATGCTTCAAATTATTGTCGAGACAATGCCATTTGGTGCACCACTAAATAGCAGTACGTTATCTTCTTCGGTTCTTTCAAAGTAAGGACGTGATCAATTGAAGTTTCTTCGAGTCGTGTCTATTGCATTACTTGTCTCATTTTTAACCGGAACAATGGCTATCTTCCCATCTTTGAATGTAGCTAGGGCTGCAGGTGAAGAGGCCCGAGATGTTACTTATGAAATGGAAGGCGAAAGCAATGATTACGATTACGGAGGGTATTTGTTTTCAGATAAAGCCACCTTAAGTACAAAACCTATTGTAGTTGAAGCTCCTGCAGGAAAAATCATTAAGAAACTTGAATGGTTAGATAAATCTACTGGGCAAGTTTTACGCCTGCTATCTGGATTCACTCCAGGAAAGTCAAAATATACTTCAGCTGATGGGTTGAAAGATACTCTATCTGGAACAAAACTCAAAGTCACTTCTCGTAATAACTCAAACTACGGAGGAGTATATTACTGGGATCGGTGGTCAGTTGGCAGTGCAGCAAATTGGTATGGTGAACACTGGAGAGCAGGCGGTGGGCGCGTCAGTAAAACCGATAGTATAGGCTGTGATGATAATGTACCAACTGAGACATTTGGTGGAAAAGCTCTTCCGCGTTATCCTGGTTGTACAGACCCTTATCTGGAAGCAGATATTCCCAGATCACAGGCTTTTTATATTAATGACCCAACTGACCCACTAAATGATCTTTGGATTAAAGACGGTGCTATCTCTGTTACGGATGTAACTGTTGCAAATGTAGTGGTAGACGATAGCACCGAAATTCCCGACGTACACGGAACGACTGGTACTTCCGATCCAAGTACAGTAGGCGGACAAGTTGCGAATGTTGAGAGCATAAATAAAATTACAATATACTTCCAACAAACATTTAACAACGACACGTACCATAGAGATTGGTCAAGTCCTGGTGCTAAACAAGTCTGGTATTTTTCAAAGTTTTATGCTGATTTCAACTCTTTTACTTATCGATACAAGGATAAAGTTCTTAGAGCAACATTTGCAGATGGTGTTTCCGGTCTCGAAATAACTGGAAATACATGCGTTGCTCCAGGGGGAACCACACAACTGACCGCTACACTTACAAAAGTTGACGGAAGTATATGGCCATTGAAGAAGCATGACAAATTAACATGGACGAGTTCTGCTCCGAGTATAATGACCGTTAATGATTCTGGGCTAGTTTCATCTGTTGCAACTTCTGGAACAGCTACAATCACAGCCCATTTTGTTGACCAGGCTCAAACACTTAACGAACAAGACACATTTGATATGACAGTTGGAACCGGATGTACGTGCATAGATTATGGAGGGGATAACCCTGGCAATGAGAATCCCGAACAGCCTGGAGGCTCCGGTCAATGCACATGGATCATTGGTACTCCTACTCAGTCATCTCTCATGAGGCAAAGTGATATGGAACCGGATGCAAATGGCGTTATAAGAGCTGACAATAGAGATTCTGAGAAATTTGATGTACTTCAAGGAATTCCAACATCTGAATCTCTATATATAAATGCGACATCAGATAATTATCTCTTTAAGCAAGAGTGGGCTAAGATGTCCGGTAAAACAACATATAACTGCACTGTTCAAGTTAAGTATTCTCGTACATGGACAGTTCCTGGACCTCCTAGATGCTCAGAAACAGGTTGTGTACCTGGCCCACCTGTCCAAAAAGCAGATACGCAGTCAAAAACATACACATTTCAAATGTACCGTGATTACTCTTACTGGATGATTAATAATCTGGAAGTGTACGTTATAAATCGTGCTGAAATGAGTAACTACGCCCTACCTCACGAAAAAGTCACTATGACACCTACAGGATATACACCACCATCTCTCGACTCAACACACAACGAAGCAGTCAACAATCATGTAAACCCTGCGAATACTAGGGCGATTACTTACACACCACCTATACTTCGAGGGGGATTAAATCAACCTCCTGCTATTCCTAACGATACAGATTTATTGAAAAGTATGGCTGAAAGTAATACCGACCAAAGTAAAGTGAATAACGATATGGTCAATTTCAACGGAACAACGATTATGAGTCCAAATGTGACATTGAAAGATGGACCAACACCTACGAATATCCCTAACCCTACCAAAATTAGTCGTGACGTGCTTTATAAAGCCAACAATATGATTAGCAATACACTTCTGAACAAAGCAAATACTATAGGGACAGGAACTATTTTCTATGAATTGTTACCAAATAACGTAAACGGTGGAGCAGATGTGCAGTTCCCAATCAATGGTATAAATACTGTTACGGTCCATACCCCGACTGTAAACTATTCAAATGCTTCGGATGACAAAGAGCATAATTAACGAACAAGCCCTGATTACTCAAGACGAGCCTTTATTCTTGATCGTCCTTTTACAGTTACAATTCCAACATCGGGGCAGCATCGAAACATTCCGGGATATGGCAACCGTGACTACGCAAAATATATCAAGTTAAAACAGGTCCAATTCGAGTTTGATGTTTATTCGGGAGATATTAGCAAGTTCTACCCGGCCAAAACGTGGATTGATATTCCTGTGCCACAGATTACCACAACTTTCTATCTTCCGAAGTGGGTAAATGAAGGGGACTATACAGTATATTACCGAAATTTTGCTGAAAACTCACCAAATTCAGGATTTACTACCCAGCAGGATGCTAACTTAGACTTGGCGAATTACGTTGCAACAAACACCGTTCCCGTTCAAGTAATTGGACGTGTCTATGATTTCAGAATCACTGATATCGCTGATCCAAGCTGGGAAACTGTGTTCAGAACTTCAAAAGGGAGTAGTAACCCTAAAGGACCTCCTATTGGGTCGGTTTGAACGGAATTGATGGAGCTGCAAAGGGCACTCAATTCCCGTACGTTCTGCCTATTTTAAGAGGTAGTCATCCGTTGGCAAATTACAAAAGCGCTTCTGTTAAAACGGGCTACCATTTAAAATTCGATTTGAAGACAAAGGGCAACATGTACAATGACAAGGATGCGATCCGGATTACACCAACGTTCTATTTTCAAGACAACGATCCATCCACGCAGCCAAATCGGATTCCAGTTGACCTTTACTATCACTCTGATACTAACAAGTTTGTAAAGGTTGGTTCCGCAGCAGATGTTGAACGTCGGGAGATCATTTTGAACAACAGACTTCGCAATGTGCCCTACTCAGATATCGTAAACACCGCTGGATCGATTTACGACTTATCAACTGGATGGTCAATGACCAGAGACCAGTATGTGAGTGCCTTCGTTAAGCGTTCAACAGAGCTGACATACGTCGGAGGTTATGATGTACAGATTCTGCCTTCGCCTCTTAGAACGTTCATTAATACCTTTGAACGTCCAGCTAACGCGAATGCTACACCTGCTCGAGTAAATGCTTCTGTTCAGCAGTGGTATGGTGAATACAGCCTTCCGGCATCAGTATATGTAGTGACAAAGGGCACTGACCTGGCAGTTTATGGCCGGAAAAATCGGTTAGATGATAAATCTCCTATATTTTTGAAGAATGGTTATATTACCGTTAACTTCAATATCGAGACCATCCGGAACGCGGATCTTGCGCATCCCTATCTACAATACATCCATGGACCATTTAATAATCAGTGGTGGGATATGGAAGGTTATGATAGTACAGGTGGCAGACGCGACCACCTCATCACCGATCCGTACGGTGTGCAATTTAAAATCGAAGACGGAGACGTGATCTTTTATGATGCAAATCGCTCCTCGTATGACGATTATGCACCAAAAGGAACACACTAAGTTCAAGGCCCCCTTACGTTTCCTAAAACTTTCATCAGTTGAATATTACATTGTATAAAGGGTTTGAATAGTTTATAATTAACATAATCGAATATAAAAAGCGGAAGCACCGCCATTCAGGGTTATTACCCATTGAATTGGCGGTGCTATTTTTTTTTAGGGAGGAAAATATGGAAAACAGCGTTCAAAAGCCTTTGATTCTAGGCAACTTCTACAACGGTGAGGGAGAAATGGCTTGGGCATGGTGGCTGGAAGAACACGGACTTTTGTCCATTGTTGGCGACCTACATCTATCCCCTAGGAAGAAGATTGTGGCCGAGATTACGGAACTCATGGGCCGGCGTGACCCGAATTCAGTTTTCACGATTACAAATCAGCCACCTCAGTTGGGTGAACCTGCGAATATAAAAGCTATTCTATGGGTAGAAGATTTTCCCGATCCTCCAGAGTTTTTTAATGACCGTCAGTTTTACATTGATAATCGACACTTCTTCTCCAGCTTTTACTTTAACTTGATTGCAAAAATTCAAGGTATTCCTAGAAGCCAACTTCTGCCCCCAATAAGCTTCAAACCACACATTGAAGGTCCATTAATTGGGTATAAGCGGGCGATTGAAGCATTGAGCGACGACGTTCCTTATAAGCAAGATATGATCAATTATCTATCTGGACTTACTGATGTTCCTTGGGTCTCTGTAAAAGATCAAGGCCGTAAATACTTTATTGATCCTAATCAATCGTTATACGAACAGGCACTTTCTTTCTTACGAGCTGCTTGGTCATTCTGGGCATACACCTGCCAAACAGAAGAACCGCAGCAAATGCTTCTTGTAATCGAAATTCCGAAGGAATTACTGCGTAAAGGCATAGATCCCTTAATTGAGAAAGTGATATTTCAAGCCATTAGTATTCTTAAATACGTATCGGCCGTAACAACGACCTCAATCATTCTATCTTCAGAAATGCTGTATCCGGCTCCAGAGTTGGCGTTCAGGTACAAGCTTCTTTTCCAAACTGCTGATGCCGATCTAGATTTCACAAACGAAGGTATCAAAAATATGGTCGACCCAGCATTGCTCCATGAATGGGAAAGAGGAAATAAAAACGTCGGCATCTGGATGGATGACTTTGCAATCGATGAAAACGATAGGCAAATTCTCGTTCGTATTGGTGATTTTCCTCCGTTCTTTTGGGATGACTTCGTGTTGTCGTAGCGCTCTATTCCATTCCGATCAAGGCGTATGGTATAATAATTTCATACCTTGCATCCATTTTTTTCTTTCCCTGGTCAAGCGATGGGGGACATTCTATGTACGGAATCCACCTTTAAGGTGTCTATGTCTGTCTATTTTGACGACAATGACCGCCTTAAGGGTTTTTTATTATCTAAATTTATGGAGGTTTAATGATGAATTCAGTTTCTTTCGAAGAGTATTGTCGGGCGCTTGGGGTAAATGTGGAATTTGGAGAGCTATCGTTCTGTGTACCACCTGTTCATGAAGGTGTCATACATTTTCGTGCCTTTTGTTTAGCCGAATTACTGATTAAAAAGGTATACCTCGAAGATATTTCATGGGCCGAAGTAAAAAATATTTTCACCTACTCAGAAGATAAGATTTATGCCCTAATTCAGTTTAATTCGTGTGAAAGTGCCTTTCCAATGGAGATTCCTTTGTCCGCTTTATTCGGGACTAAAGAGTCAATCGAAATTGGAGCGAACAAAATACTCAAGGATTTGCCAGAAAGAATTCGAGTATGGTTAAAAGTAACCAAACATGGATTTAAGAAGATGACCTTAAAAGAATTTCACAACAAATTGGGTGGCAGATCAAATCTCGTCCATAGCTAATTAGGGCGACGGATATTTTATGAAAAAAGCCCGGGAAGTGTTATCTTGTTTAACAGCCTTCCGAGAGAAGTCCCCTTCCTCTATAGGGAGGGGATGAATATCGGCCAGGCGAAGCCTGGAAGCTCTTATTGCGCTGGTTTGTGGTAATTCGATATAATCAGTCCTAGCTAGATATACGGTGTATTGATGAAATTAGACTCCAATAATCATTCAGTGTTCTCCTTGAACTACCATCTCATACTTTGTATCAAATACCGTAGAAAGGTGTTAACGGATGAGATTTCCGAGTATGCGAAAAGCGTTTTTGAACGCATTGGATCAAACTATCGTATTGCGATCAGCGAATGGAATCACGATCATATTCATGTGCTTTTCATGGCGCATCCCACACGGAACTATCCTATATTGAGAGTCAAGGGAAGGAGGTGAAAGCGGAGTGATCCGATGTGTCAAAACAACCTTTCGAACTTCCAAAGCCGACCTGGACAGACTGTTTGCGTGCAACCGGATTTCAGCCGAAATCTGGAACCAGTGTCTGTCGGTCGCCAAGAACTATTCCCTGCAGCATGATGGAAAATGGATTGGAAAAACAGAACTTCAAACCGCTTTGAAAAATCAGTTCCCCCTTCACTCACAGTCCGTACAGGCGGTTTGTCATAAATATCTGTTTGCCAGAGAGAGTGCAAGGCAAGCGAAAAACCAGGGCCTGAATGCCAAATACCCCTATAAAAACAAGAAGTATTTCAACACAAAATGGGTAGACCAATCATTCAAAATAGAGGGCAACACGATACAATTAAGTCTTGGCATCCAGAATGGGAAGCGCCAAGAGCCGATTCAGATTATTGTTGCCGATTTGCCCGATGCCGAGATCAAAGAAATAGAACTGGTGTATGACCAAAAACTCACGGTCTCTCTTTGCTATGAGGATGGGAAAGTAGCAATGGAAAACGATGGAAGCGAGGTTGCAGGAGTTGATCTGGGTGAAATCCACTCGATTACAGCAACGACCACCGCAAACCAGTCGATCATCATCACGGGAAGGAAAGCAAGAAGTATTCATCGGCTTCGAAACAAGAAGCTGGCCGAGATCCAGAAGCTTATGAGCAAATGCCAAAAAGGCAGTCGGCAGTGGAAAAAGTACAAGAGAGCCAAAACCTACATACTCAGCAAAAGCGAACGCCAACTCCATGATGTCATTCATAAAACAACCAAGCAATTTGTTCAGTGGTGTACGGAAAATGAGATCAGAGAAGTCGTGATTGGTCAAGTGGAAGGCGTAGAGCGTCATACGAAAAAGAAGAAAGGAAAGACCGTCACGCAAAAGTTATCCAATTGGAGTTTCGGCAAGATTCGGAAACAACTCGAATACAAACTTGAAGAACATGGAACAAGCGTGAAGATGGTAGATGAAAGCTACACGAGTCAACAATGTCCTTGTTGCGGTAGAAGAAAAAAGACTTCTACAAGAAACTATAGCTGTTCCTGCGGCTACAAAGAACATCGGGACGTTCATGGAAGCAAAGGAATTTTGTCCAAATATCTGCATAGAGAAATCCGATATTTGGGCGAAACGAAATCGATCAAGTATCTACGGATCGCATAGCCTGAGCGAGAAGTAGTAGACGGTGAGTTCCCACCCACTTGCAAAAGTGTTGCTTACTGAATCATACCGTTAGATTTCCGCCTCTGGTAGCGAAAGCAAGTAGCCAACCTACTTGTTTGCAGAAAGTAACGGTATGAACTGGTAAGAAACCCCTACTTCTATGCGAAGCGTAAGTAGGGGAGGTTCATAGGAGGGATTGCTTTATGAATAATGATAGCTCTGTTACAGATTATATTGCGATTAAATCTTTAATGGCGAGAATACTCCGGCAATATTACGTATCTGATAATATTATCGAGAAAGAAGAACTTCAAAATAAATATACTTCATTGCTTGAAATGAGCAAAAGATTCGATGAAGTCTCGCTAACTCAACAGGAAAAGCAGTTGATTGAGAAGATCGACGAATATTCCAATCTCTTCGAAGAATATCACCTTACCGACAACATAATCAGAAAAGCAGAAATCGAGGATATTTTCAAAAAAGCGATTCTTAACAACGAAACACCCTTGAAAGCTCAACCGGGAGAGTAGTAATCCGATTTTTTTGAATAAAGCAAAAGTTGCAAACTATCTAATTTGGTTTTACATTGAAATCAATCAAAACCTCATCTGGAGTGATATATAGTGGCAATGACATACACAATGGAACCAACAACTCATGAACTCAGCCCCGTTGACGCTGCAGTTCTAATGAAAAAATACGTAACACTACTAGGAATGATTAATTACGGTACTCCTGAACAGAAACATGTCGCCAAGACACATATCAAGGTGCTAGACAAAATCATCCACAAACATCTTAACAGCGCAGCATTTGAAACCGCCCAGAGAAACCTTGGTTTCTCAGAAGAGGATATTGATGCAGTTACACAGACAATCCACTAAAATGCTTCGACACCTTGCTGTATCTGCTGCCACTGTCGGATCTGTATTTTTCTTTATCTGGACCATAATAAACGGAATTAATTTTTTTGGTGTTCCGAATCCTTCCTGGAAATTAAAAGGTCCTTTCATGATGAGTGTAACTGGATTATTTTTGATGGTGCATGCACTATTTCTTATTTTCTATTCTCTATGGGCCAGAAAAACAAAGTCCGATCTGGAATACATTTATAAGATGGACAGAAGAGTATTATTCGAAAAATACAGTAGAGTCTTCATTAATGAAGAACTAATTAAAAACTTAGGTCACAACCCCAGAGCAATGAAGAAACTTTCCCAAAAAGATAAACGTGAAGTCTTCAGTGGTCACTACATAAGTGATCGTTGAAGAAATGCTTAATTTATTCGAGTGTTTATGGTATAATATTCGTAATCGAATACCTTATGAGTGGAAGCACCGCTTACGTCAATTATGACGTGATCCGGTGCTTTTTCGTTTGCATCGAGAAGAACAGACGATCTCCATTTTGTTAATTAGGAGGCGTAAGGCTTTATGCAGTGGGCAAGGTACGGTTCAGAAAAAAAGAATATTTCGGCAATGTACTACCGTGAAGCAAAGCACGGTGATGTGTTCTGCAGATTTTGTAATGGCAAGATGACTTATGTAAAAACAGGGAATAGATCACCGCATTTTCGTGTTAGTGATCGAAAAACTCACACCTGCAAATACTTCGGTAATGATATCGAAGAAATTGTTTCAGCCTGTTCCTCGGTTGTAGAACTCGATCGGAAGAATAATGAAAGCCCAATCTTCAAACTAAAAATGAAGTCGAAAGGACGGGACCAATCATTTGCAGAATCGGCAGTAAACCATTCTGCTGATGGATTACCGCTTCGAAACATGTGCTTTCATCAGTGTGTAAAGGAAAAGGAACTTTTTAAGTTCATCTTCGATATCCACAATAATTTTTTG
This sequence comes from Paenibacillus oralis, assembly GCF_003863965.1. GTDB lineage: Bacteria > Bacillota > Bacilli > Paenibacillales > Paenibacillaceae > Fontibacillus > Fontibacillus oralis. The sequence continues at coordinate 368,365 of NZ_RRCN01000002.1, read as the reverse complement.
AAGAATGAACATGACCATGTTCTTCAATTCCGATTCGTGCTCGAAGAAGGAGGCTCTTTAGCAAAAATCAAAGCTGAAGACCTTATACCTTCATATAAGAGTATTATTCAATTGGATGCTAAAGGGAAACTAAGCAATCGAAAGAGATTCATTGTAGGTTCTATTCTTTCAGCAAAAGAAACAGTTAAGAAAAACATTGAAGTTACCCTTCGCGGCGAAAAAACAGAATCTGGATTCTATATTAATCACACAGTAATTTTCATGAAACGAGCCTTAGATGTTATGAACCTACATATTGGTGATTTTTATAAGAATCGACCGATCATCGTCTATGCAAAATACAAAATGAATGAGAATAAAAGAGAGATCATCTCGTTTGTTAGCGATGTGGATGATTTTGATTTTGGAAAGTACACAAGCATGGATGGAGATTGGCTAGACAACAGCGAAAAAAGAGAAATTGATGATTTCTTTTATACTAGGAATATTATCCATACTGTCCCCAATCCTACTATGGCCAAGCTTTACTTTCAACAAGAGAACTCGATACTGGTTCCTGATTGGGTGATCTTTCTTAAAGAAGCACCAGTGGTAGTGGACTTTGCAGAAAGGCCTAACGATATACTTCATGGACCATTGGAGCTTAAGAGAGACTATTTTGTAAACCGAAAGGATTGCTATTATATGAATGTGTTCAAAGAAGATTTAGCAAATAATTATGCTGGATTGAAGAAGAAAATCCTCGCTATTCAACCCAATCTTCAACTTAATTTTTATGAATCGTGAGGTGAAGGATCTTGTCAAATGGTCAAGACGATAGAATTACTACCATTGCAGCCGACTTGAAAAGAGAGCGTTTAAGAAGGAAATTCTCGCAGAAACAACTTGCTAGAAAATTAGGTGTATCTAAAACGACAATTTCAGCGTGGGAACGGGACGTGAGATTCCCTAAAGAGCAACATTTACCACTTATTGCTGATTTACTTGATTTATCGGAAATACATCTATTGTTAGTTTCAAAAAACCGAAAGATGGCAGGGTGACAACATGAGACCAATTGGCAAACGCTTAAAAAGCGCCATCCTTATTGATGAAAGCAATGCAATACACCAGTTACATGATATGGGAATCACCGGAATCAGATCATGGAAAAAATTTTATCAGGTAGTTGAGGATTATCTTAAAGCAAACTACGGAGATAAGATGTTGACCGATTACAACTTTTATGGGACCCTCCCCCCGAAACAACTTGATGAAACGAAGTATAATAATCGCTACAAATTTTTAGAGGCCTTGAAACATGATGGGATAAACGTTTACAGAGGCGAATGCTATTTTCAAGATAACAGGTACGTGGAGAAGGGAATTGATTTACTCATTGGCTTAGACCTAGTAGAATTCGCGTTTTATAAGTACGAATATGTCGTTGTCTTTTCCGGTGATGCTGATTTTGTTCCTGCGGTTGAACGGGCAAAAAAAAATGGCACATTGGTTCTTGCTTTGTTAGGAAGGGAAAAAGCTGCATTTCACCTTAGGAACATCGTTGATGTCGTAATAGACCTCGAAATGATCATTGACCAACTCGAGCCAGATACTTTGATTAGAAAATCTTAAAGGATAAAAGGATAGATCTCATGAGAAAAATAATCGCGAATACGTTGTTTTATTTCATAATAGTCGGACTCCTGTTATTGATAATCACATTCGTCGGAATCGGCCTAAAGGAAGTCGCAAGTTGGTTTTCTTTAATAATTCCCGCTGAACATCAGATGTATTGGGGAACAGGGGCTACTCTTTTTCTAATTGGTTCATTTATGTTGATGTACAAGTTAGAAAAAGCGCAGACAAGACGCCGTTTAAGCAAAATATACCCAATAACAAACGAAAATATGTCCGTCTTCCGGAAAGTTCTAATCCTCTGCGTTGAAACACATATCAGTTATCTCATGGGTTTCCTTGAAGGACTAAAAGATCATGATGATAACGAAAGTTTAAAAAAGTTGTATGACGATTCCCAAAAAGAGGCTGATTCATATAAAGGCATATTAAATAAACTGAAGTCAGAGAAAGAGATTACGAATGATGAACTTGCAATTCTTAACGAATTGTATTCAAAAAAATTATTATAATTTTACATAGTGAGACTGAGGTTTAATAAGAATCTCGGGGGCACGATTAAAAGGTAATTAAGAAGCCTTTTGTATTTATAGGGGAATGTTTCAAATCGGTTCCTTGTACTATAAAAATCAAGTATTCTGTTGGAATCCCACGCATTAAGAAATTCACAATTCAATTGACGACAGACTTTAATTTGATCATGGTATAATACCCCATGAGATCATTTTCATGAGGAAGTGAATACCATGAGTGAAACCGCAAAATGGGTTCTACAAATTTCTGCAGCTATTGTCTGTGCTGTTTTCGTTTACCAATACATTGTATTTAAAATTGAGTTCAGAAATGAAGTTAACGAATGGCGTCAGAAAGAAGAGGAGAAAAAAATGAAGGAATTGGTAGCGAATAATCCTTCTTCTACTAAGGTAGAGTTTTCATTGGATGACATTTTGAAGCAGATTAATGAAATGTTCGATCATGGCTTTATGGTTGGCCTGGACGCAAGCCTAATGTCGAAATACCCACAAATTACTGAGTACCTTAATCATGAACTTTTATTGGTTACGGAAGAAGTCGCAAAAGCTGCTCGAATAGAAAATAACGTGGTTGGCATTCAACATTTCAAGGGATTAATGTCCCAACAAGACAAAACATTGAACATTTCCGTCGTAAATGATTCTTTTGTACGGAAGATCGGCCTGGACTACAAAAACGTCTCTGATCGTGCAATCGGTTCGTATTTGTATGCGGAAAAAACAAATCTCATTAACGTAAAATTCGTAACACTCGATCAAAACTCTTTTGAAAGAGCAACCCTCGTTGGTTTAAGAGCCGTTCTCTTCTGAATGCTTGCCGCCAATACTCAAGTTCCTATATAATGGGGTTAATTGAATATCTTAAGCGACGAAGCACGCGCACACTCCTCTGGAGTTGTGCGTTATTTTTTTCTAGGGGGAAAATCGAAATGATTAAAAGGCTCATCATCAGTTCCATGGTTGCAATTATTTCATTGTCAGCTCCATTCCAGAATGGTGCGGCGGCACGTAGCCAAGTCTACGTATATCTGGATGGAAAACGCATCAACTTCGATGCAGCTCCTCAAGTTCGAAATGGAAGCACAATGGTACCCATGAGAGTCATCTTCGAAGAGCTGGGTGCTTCCTTGGAATGGGATAAAGAAACACAAGCAATTACAGCAAAAAAGGAAGCAAGCACGATCCATCTTACAGTATGTCCCGCTTCGCTTTGTAAGCGAGTCCTTAGGTACAGATGTGGGGTGGATTAAGGAAACAAGCACTGTTACGATCAACACTGCCCTTAAGAAAAAGTTCAAAGTAACTCATGTCCGTGATGGAGACACTTTCGAGGGGAAGTATCTGGAAGGACCAAATGCCGGTGAATCTACGGTGATTCGGATGATTGGAATGGACACTCCAGAAACCGTAAAGGAAAATACACCAGTTCAGTTTTACGGTCCTGAAAGTTCCGATCATACAAAAAAGATGTTAACAGACAAATCTGTGTACATTGTAAATGATAAATCGGATGATCCATACGGGCGGACACTCGCCTATGTATTTTTGGAAGATGGTTCATTGTATAATGCGGATCTCGTTGCAGAGGGATATGCAAGGGCACTTGCAATCGAGCCGAATACCCAATGGAAAGATTTATTCTCTTATCTTGAAGCAGATGCTAAGTCTTCGCGGCGGGGACTCTGGAGTTCGGATGCAACAACCTCCAATACCAATTCTGAACTGATGAGTTTTCTTGAGAAGAAAGCTTCTGAATATGGTTATTCCAATGGCGAATTTCAACCGGATCAATTGATCACGGAAGAGATGCTTCTGAAGTTTGTTATTATCGCCATCTACCCAGAAACTAAGGCTTTATTCTTGGCCAAGTCATTCTATGATCTCAGCCAAGATGAACAATTCCAGCAGATTCTTCAATACGCTATTAAAGCCGGTCTTGTTGCAAAAGACGAAATAATAGATGGAAACGATCCGGTGCCGCTTTCTTATGCACACACCATAATTAGCCGAGCCCTTCATCTTAATGAAATAAGCAAAGACGTTAACTTGAGCGATTTTGGTGTTTCTATTAATCTAACAAATGCTAAAACCAACTTAACAATGGGCGATGCCATCCTTCTAGTAGAGAAAGCTAAAAATATTCACGATCCTTTACAGGAATACTTTTCTCATATGGCTGAAGCGGTCAAGAGTTCGGAAACAATCGAGAATCTATCCTCAACTTTGTCAGATCTCGCCTTGGCAGATAAACTTAAAACATTCGCCGGCAATGTGAAGTCGTCAGTAAGCGATCCGGAACTTCTTTCGAAGGTCAAATCCGGTGCATCAGATCTTCTATCCTCTCTGCAGTCGTTAATTAATGGTGGATGGAAAGACCTGATTAACTTAACGAAGATCAAAAAGGCCGTCGATGAAACAAACGACAGCCTGAAAAAAGCGGAGGACGCTCTTAAAGATGCCCAATCCATTAATTATATCCCTTAATATTCGATATCTTTTACCATAAAGCATTGCGCCCTCAAATGCTTCATTAGCTGCTCGGCATATTCAGGGGATGGTTTGAAATCGAGTGCATGAGTTCGAATGGTTGAACGTACCTTGTTGCCTTCCATTCGATAAAACTCTATACAGAATTTTTGTTCTTCTGCTACCCTGTCTTTCGTATACAAGACCAGTGGGAGCCTGATCTCGAGAAAAGAGATTTCCTTTTCGGAATCTCCATTCCCGTATGAACGGGCTCCATCAATATATTTTTTCAATATTTCATAATTCGCGGAGCAGTGATATTTCCAATCTTTAAGAAGCTCGTCCTCCGAAATAAAACCAAGTAGTAACCAACGAGTTAGTTCAGATATTTCCAAATAAATGGCCCCCTTAAAAAGTAAACGCACCTAAATCGGCAGACCGATCAGATGCGTGCTTCGCATTGACTGTATTCAATTATTTCTATTATAAATCCATAATCTTGTAGCGTCTACGCAACTACAATTTAAGTACATGGATTTTATACAAGGTATAGATTAGATGTTAAAGTAAAATTAACGAAATGAATTTTGGAAGGGGAAAGAGAACTAATCATGAAAAAGAGTAAAATGATATTTGCAGCTTGCATGGCTTTCATCTTGCTGACGCTTTGTGGATGCACTTCATTTCAAGACAATGCAAGCTTTGCCGCATCGAAACCATCCAGCACTTCCGCTTCTTCCGTGATAAGCGAAGACAGCCAACTAAAAGTGATCTTCCTTGATGTTGGACAAGGGAATGCACAATTGATCTTGACACCCTCCGGCAAAACGATGTTGATCGATGGGGGGAACAATGGTAGAGAGAAGGATATGTTTAACTATATCAAGCAATACAACGTAAAAAAAATCGACGTATTGGTCGGCAGCCATCCGGACGCGGACCACATTGGAACGTTTCCGGAACTCGTAGATGCATTGGATATTGGAGCTGTATATCTCCCCAGAGCCTCCAGCAATACTAAGACGTATGAAGCATTGCTTACTTCAATCAAGAATAAGGGTCTTAGGATTAAGACGGCAAAAACTGGCGTGACGATTGACCTTGATGAAAAAATCAAAGTCGTGATGGTGGCACCGGCAGATACGTATGAAGATACAAACAATATGAGCGCCGTGGTAAAAATTACATATGGTCAGCAATCCTTCTTGTTCCCAGGTGATGCTGAATATAAAAGTGAACAAGACATGATTAAATCTGGAGCCGAACTTGGATCAACTGTTCTTGCAGTTGGCCACCACGGTTCGAATTCTAGCACCAGTGTTGGCTTCCTTAAAAAGGTTAAACCACTGTACGCTGTCATCCAAGTTGGGGAGGATAACAAATATGGCCACCCTACCGAGAAAACGTTAAAGAAACTTGAGAATCAAAAAGTCAAAATCTTACGCACCGACAAGAATGGTTCAATTACTTTCACTACAGATGGAAGTTCATTAAAAGTCGCAACAGATAAATAAATGGGGGTGTTTAAGAAGGTGAAAAAGGGGATTGTTGATCGCTTCGAGAATGAATTCGTGGTCATTGAGTTTGAAGGAAGCCATACAAAAGATATCCCGCGTGTTATGGTTTCTCCTGAAGTAGCTCATGGAGATGTCGTGGAACTCCATGACGGAATATGGCAACCGAACCGAGTAGAAACCGAAAAACGGCGGCAGAAGATTAAGGAACTAGAAGACGAACTCTTCGAAGATTAAATGTCCGCATTGAGGAAGGGGGCGTCTTGTTGTATAATAATACTAATCGAATAGTACGAAACGCGAAGCACGCGAACACCCTTGGTGGGTAGTTCGCGTTTTTTTGTTTTCTAAAGAAAGATGGGGTGGAATATGAAAAAGAGGTACAAATTTTTATGGATTGCGCTTGGGGTCTTCCTCCTATTTGCATTTAATTTACAGATCGTTGTCCCAGCAATTTATATCTCGATTGGATTCATTCTATATGTCTTTTTCTTCTGCTGGGCCAAAGCTAAGGAGTTGGACAATAGTTACGATGGATGGTATTTCGTTTTAAATACAACCCAGGGAATGTGCTACTTCATAATTAGTGGCAGCCTTTTATGGATGCCCGTTCTGCTTCCTTTTATTATTGAGCAGAGTGAAAAACTTAAATTTCGCAAACGAGAATCCAACAATGGTTTTTCAGCTTGGCTGGAGTATCTAAAGAATCCGATGAAACTCCACCGTGATTGGTTCAATAATTTTTATCAATGATAAGGATGTGACTTTGGGTGAATATCTTCAATTTCTTCATTGGGGTGAAGGGGGAGTTTCTTCAAGCTCTTCTCCTCTTACCTGTTATTTTGCTCATATGGGCTTTTTCCTTGGAACTGCATAAAAAACGCAAAAGGAGGTCTTATGTGATCTTGTCAAATATATCGATGGTTTTTGCGATATTCACCGGGATCACCGTCCTCGCCGCACTCACTTTGTCTGCCTTGGGAAGAGAAACCCAACTTTTTTCTTCTATTATAGGTGGCATCTCTAACGCGGCATATGTAACTTTATTATTCGGCTATTTTAGAATTCATAATAAAGCTGATCTTAAGACTTTACTCGTCTTTATTGGACCTGCAGCTCTAAGTGCTATTACAGGCATAGTATTACCTTTGCTCGGTAATGTAATTTGTTTGCTTTCTATTGGAGCCATTTTCTTTTTACACGGAAGAAAGCTTGGACGGGGACAGCAAAACCTGATTTCTTCCAGTCTTTTTGGATTGTCTCTTTTAATTTCATCCATTACGAATTTAGTTCCAGACATTCATGGTGCTGTTTATATGGTTGGCCGAATCCTACCAACAGCAGCCTACACTCTTCTTCTGATTAACCTTCTTGTACATTCGATGGTTATCATGCAGAGTTCGTATGTTTCTGCTATTACAGACCCATTAACCGGACTATTTAATAGAAGGTATTTAACCAGGTTCATAACGACTTACATCGAAAGAAATTATCCGGTAAACGTCATTTTCTCCGACATCGACAATTTTAAGACGTTAAACGACACAAAAGGACATAAAGTGGGCGATGAAGTACTTAAGCAAGTCGCAACTATTTTTATGGAAGAAGTCGAAGGCATTGGTGTGGCCGGCCGTTATGGTGGAGAAGAGATGGTTATGCTCATTCAAGATACCGACATCGACATGAATGAGCTTACCGAAAGAATGCGGGTGAGGATCGAAAAGGAGACGATTGTTACTGCAAGTATCGGATATCGTTTATTCGAAGCAGGAGTGGCTCCAGACCAGCTGATCAAACAGGCCGACGTAGCAATGTATATTGCCAAGGAGAACGGCAAGAACTGCGTTGTTCGATATACAAGGGGTAATCAAACAACAGCTACTACCAGTCCAGCTACAAATAATGGTGTTGGGAATTCGGCAATGAGTCATGGCTAAACTGCCTCAACAATTACAAGCGATTGAAGAACCTAAAACTGATGAGGTGTGCCCTCACGAGTGGGCTGAAGCATTTTGTATATCAGAAGACTTCAGCACTCTTGAACCCAATGGTGAAGAGTGCATCCTATGTGGTGAAAAGAGAAGGAATATAATATAAGAATTTTGATTTTCAGCTACAGGCGGCCTTAAAATAAGATCAAAAGATGTATAAAAATGCAAGAAGGCAACCTTTGGAGGGTTGTCTTTTTCGAATTCCTCGAATAAAATGAGACTATAGTCAATGAGTTTTGTTTCTGATAGTGAAATTTAGGGTATTAATGTTAGAAAGATCCACCCTACTAAATCATAAATGTCCTTTCAATAGTATCTATATGTAGATACATGTACGGTTAAAAAAAATGAGCTAAGAAGGGAAATACGATGAAAGTACCTAAACGATATCTTAAAAAAAATCCTAGCATTTTTAAAGTGGTCGGACTTTCCTTTAAGCCGCGGACAACTATAATGGGTATGGAGAAAGATACAAAGATTGGATTTAAGATTGGCGATTGGGACGAACCCATAGACTTTATTCCTTTCTTTCAAACATCAGAAAATTATACACCGCAAATCCATTAAAACTGTGATATGAAAGGTCCCCTTTTCGGAGGGGGCCTTAATTTATGTTTAGAAAACAAATGGCTGGTTAACAATGGGAACAGAATCGGTTAGCTGAATACTTAGGATGACCGATACATATATTGACTTAAGGGAAAACAGCAAAGGATGGTGCAGATAATGAGTACAACCCGTTCTGATGCTTGGAGCGAACATGACGATTCAATTCTTGCTCAGATCGTTATTCATCACATTAAACACTGTAGCACTCAGCTAAGAGCATTTGATGAAGTAGGTCAGAAACTGGGCAGAACTGCAGCTGCATGTGGTTTTCGTTGGAATAGTACCGTTCGCAAAAAAAATGAGCGGGAAATTCTACTAGCAAAAACATTTAGACAGGCTCAAAAGAACAAAAGAAGTTCGCAACCAATGAAGATGGGGAGGCTGCTCGATCAAAAAACTGATTTTAACTCCTTAATCACTTTTCTTCAAAGTCTCAAGGTAACGTATAGCAATGCACAATTACGGCTCACTCAATTGAAAATCGATCTGGAATCAGCAAATAAAAGCATCTCTTTACTCAAAATGGAGAGGGAGAGGTTGCTGTCTCTTGCTGCACCAGAAAAAACCGTGTTATCGGGTGAAGTGAACGAGAATTACCAAGCATTGTTGGCAATCTTACAGCATGCCAATCAATTGATGCATGACGAACCTTTTTCTGATTTGCATCAAGACAAGACGGGCTAAGGTAATGACCATCACTTCTCAGATCGCACATTGCATGGTATGATTTAACCATACCAATTCACACCTTTTCTTTCTCTCCTGCAGGCGCGATGGAGAGTATTCTAAAGCGAAGCACCTAACAAGGTGATTAAGGTTAATTCACACGTGGTTGTGGTTTCCTTTTTTACAATGTTGGGTGCTTTTTTGCGCCCAAATAAACCTAAAAAATCGAAAGGATGTGTTAACCATGAAACCAAGAAACATTCTTAGTAGTGACGAGTCCAATGTTCGCTTTTTCGAGCAACATCAAGTAATACCACATCGATATGTATTACCCGAAAACGGACCCGGCTGCTCCAGGAAAGCCTCAGCATTCGCTGAAAACCATACTGCAAGTATGGGCCTCGAGAGAATAAATGAAATGGTGCCGAAATGCAGTCGTTGTAAAAAGGAAGCAAAAGTAACCACGATGAGCCGTTTCAACACAGATATCATTTGTATTCCCTGCGAGAACTTGGAGAAGCGACATCCGGAGTATTCTAGAGCTGTTGAAGTTGAACTCCAAGAAGTCCAGAAAGGGAATTACAATTATCCTGGGATAGGTAGACCAGCCGATCTGTAAGGATGATTTTTTTGTTTGCTTAGTTGGGGCCCAAGGGGCTCCTTTTTTTATGATACCTTATCGATTTTATTGAGTTCGATTTCCGACCGTACTTTGAGGTTCTCATTCCTAAAAGTTGCCACGAACCAATTAATAGGATTATCAATGCGGTTTCTAAGCAACCGATTCGCAAATTTCTTTATGGTACGGTAGATGGAATCAACGTGATATTGTTGTATTGCCAGTTCGATGTGTGGGTATAACTCCGTGACTACACAGCTGGGGAGTCTGAACATTTTGCAGCAATCTAGAAATTCTGTCTGATGAAAGCAAAGTACACCGCTTCCTTGGAATTTCAACATTTTCTCGAACACATCTGCATAACATGCATATTTTTGGGCTTCGATTTCGCGCGTGCGGGTGATGTATTCGTCATCTTCTTTATTTATTTCAGTAGCAGGATATAAACCTAAATGATCTTGATTATTAAACCCTGCATTATAGGGTGCATGTGATGCGCATAAGCTATCCAGAGATGCATCACATGCATCCTGTTCCGGGGGAACAATCTTTCTTTCCGGAGCAGTAGAGGACGGTTCGATCAACTCATATCGATTCGAAGTTTGTTTACGCGTACCATCAGTAAGCTCCTTGTAACGGGGTTTCTTTTCAAGAAAATTCCGAGAAACTAAATCCTTAACGACGTATTGAGCTTTACGTTTACACATTCCACCCGCAGATGCGATGGTATCGTAGTCTGGAAATACATCGCCATGTTCGGCTTGGAATACTTTAATCACGACTAAGATCATCTTCTCAAATGTCTTAAGTTCTTCACTTTCGAAAATGGTCTTCAACCCAATTAATAAGTTCTGTTCATTAAGACTTGGATTCACATGCATGAATAACGCCTCCTAAACGTTTCTTCATGCCGGTAACCTCTTGAATTTACCATACATTTTCCGTATAATAAGAGCACCGGCATTGTTTATGTCGTTTTTTAAGCGACTTTAACACGGCCCCAGGATCGCTGTTTTTTGCAGAAAACAGGTCCTGTGGAATTGTTCGGTTGCTGCCTTGAGTTAGCGGCTCGAGTCAGCGCATGAAGTTTTTTTGTGATTCGGCCTTAAGGCCAGGCTCCCTTTATTGGGAGTTTTCTTTTTTTATATAGGGTATATTTTTCTGTTATGTGGCATAAACTACTAATTTCATGCCTTATGGTCATTGTATTTTTTGATAAATTGCGCGTCAAGATATCGGGGTTGAAAGGACGCGCTTCAATCTATCGGGGTTGAAAGGACGCATTAACGGGGCCGAATGGACAAGGTATCGGGGCTGAAAGGACATTATATTGGGGTTGAAAGGACGAAAAAAAATAATATAATTTTTTTTTGTTGAAATTTCCCTATCGGGCTTGATCGGACATATTATCGGGGTTGAAAGGACGTGCCTCCAAGAAAAGTATCGGGGCTGAAAGGACAGGGCTCCTTCAGCAGATGGGTATCGGGGTTGAAAGGACGTAGGCAATCAAAATAGGTATCGAGAACAATAGGACATCTAATCATCTCAGAGATTCATAAAGTATCGGGGCTGAAAGGACATCCCGGCTGTATGACCAACAGCAATATACAAATATAAAAGTATCGGGGTTGAAAGGACGTAAAGGATGTTGAATATAAACTTTCAAATTTCTTTCATATCGGGGTTGAAAGAACATCAAACATAAGTATTGAGGGAAAAGTGATATAAGTATCGGGGTTGAAAGGACGGAATGTCGGGGGTTGGCGGACGAAATATCGGGGTTGAAAGAACATTTAAATCAACATATACCTAGGAAATTAAACCTGTGGTATTCTAATAGTATAAATATACTGATTGTAGTGAACAAGGAGGGACTGTTATTCATGGTGGCCAAAAGACAGAATATCGAGCTATGGGTCTCAAAAATAACAGCCATGGAATTGCCTGCCGATGATCCGAGAGTTTTGGATTTGATAAATAGAGCTGCTGATCAATTAAAGACGAAATCCAAGGAAGAATCGCAACGACACATTCGCAACGAAGGTGAGCTGGAACTTCAAAAAAAGCTTTCATTGACGAGTGAGGGTCTGTCGGATGAAGAAAAAGAGAATATTAATAAAGAAATATACAAGCACCAGGTAAAACAAAAGATATGGAAGACAGCACAAGAAATCAGAAGGGCTACTTATTATAGTAAGCCGTCACATCCATACGGGAATATTTTCTCAGAAAGTGCAATTAGCTCTATTGCGAAGTCTCGAAGCAAGGCTACGGTTAACGTGGATGGAGACAATCTTGTTAGAGATAATCGAAGAACGAAAATTTATCACCCTGGAAAAAAGGAATTAACTCTACAAGATGCAAAAGTCTTGATTGGAATTCATAAGCTTTGGGAAGAGAGTGGGAAACAGAAGGAATTTGAATTCACCATATACTCTTTGGCAAAAGCGATGAATCGAGATACCGGTGGCAAAACCTATAACGAAATCTGGGAATCCCTTGAGGTTCTCCAAGACAGTAAATTTGAATTCACGTTTTATTATGATAAAGGTATGATTGATTCTCTGGACCGAATCAACATCCTCCAGGCGATTGGCCGCCGGGATCGAAACAGTACCTTTAAGATTATGTTCTCTGATCCGATATACAGATCACTTCAATCAGGAGCTATTGCTTACTTAAGTCTCGCCATCTTGGAGGATTTGAAGACGAATACAGCACAAAATCTTTACCTTTTCCTGCCGGCACAAATTGCACAAGGGATTACACGTTGGCCTTTAGACGAAATTGCCTTGTTGATGGGGACAAAGGGGAATCGGCCTGCCAAAAAGAAAGAAATAGTTAAAGAAGCCTGCGAAAATATGAAGGAGATCTCTCTCCTGGACGGCTATGATCTTCATGAAGATGAATCCGGAGCAACATTCCTTGAAATCAAACCGTCAAGCCTTCTTCTTCTTTCGAGCAACAGCGTTAAACAAGCGCAGCAACAGCAAATACAACTAGCGTTCCCTATTTAATGGGACGCTTTTTTTGTTATGCGTCCTTTCAACCCCGATATACTCAATTCAGGAATGACAAATCGAATGCTTATTCAAAATTCCCCCTTACTCAGTATAATCAAAACCCGCTCCTTGGTCGTAATTGTAGGAGCGGATTTTCTGTTTATCCAAAACATTGAATGAATCGCTTTATCATATCCTTTTGCTTCCCAATCTTGAGATGGTGTACAAATTCAAGGAAAACAATAGACACTAATTCCTCGACACTCATCCGGAAAGATTTAAACAGTTGCTCCAGGTCATAAAGAACAATTTCAAGTCTCAAAGCAGTTTTTCGCGGTATAGTTAATTCAAGAGTGAAATAACGAATTCGTCTAGGTTTATCCCGTACTCGTAAGGAAGAATGTGCTGGAGTAACTTCAACAAACTCTTCTATCCGCTCCGTCTTAGAAAGAAACTGGGCTTTCTTCTCCAGCAGTGAGTCTTTGAGTTTCTCCATTTTCGTAGTCGTTGAGGCAACGTGTAGGAAGTCTTTTAACAAAAGTGCAATAAGATCAACGATTGTTAATTGGAAAGCATCTTCGAGTTTTTCTGACAAGTCCTCTAAGAACACTTGAGCTCGAAGCACCTCATATTCGGGTAAGTCAATCTTTATAAAAACAGCGGCCGGCCGAGAGGGAAGGGTCAGGATTGAGCTTAGAATTCCCTTAACATTACTTCTATTTTGCATGGTCACGATCTCCGAACGAATCAATTCATATTTTCGCATTATTAGATTCCTCCAAGGGACAAGCATTGAATTATTACAGTCTATGAATGAAAGTTTTTTGATATGACAAGTTTAATTATTTGAATAGAGGAGATAATAGAGAATAATAATATATACAGTAAGGGTGAAACTGATGAAGTGTTCTTCCAATACAATGTCAAAAACAGAAGCGAGCGCCTTGGCCAAGATAATGAAGCAGGCGAAGAAAGAAATGGGAATCACCGGAGCGTTGAAGCGAAAAGCCAAATAAACTTCACAAATTCGGAAATGTTGCCCTACAATTATGTAGGGCTGTCTTTTTTGTGATGGGTGTGAAAATGTAACTCTTCACTACACATGAAAGATTGTGAGCCAAATAAAGTGTTATCGTCTACTGCCCGGCGCACGAAGAAATGTTTGCATTGAAACATATCCTAGAAGATTCGGTCATAGCAGAATTATAGAGGTTTATTCGAGAGTGGGAAGTTGACTTCATGTGAACAAGCCAGGCAGTAAGTGTTCTTTTTCAACTCCGAGGTTCCCATTGTATTGAATGACTCAAGGAAAGATGGTACGATATTATCAACTGAATACTCGAAAATGCGAAGAACGCATCTACTCCTTTCTAAGGGGATGATGTGTTCTTTTTTTAGTTTTGTGTTTCTGAAATACATGTACACAGGAGGCGCTTGTGGAGCTAGGAAAATTCAAAAAAGTAGTGGAGGAATATAGCAAGTTTTATGTAGTTATTGGAGACGACGAAATTATTCATAATGTTCTCGACAAATGCAGTATCAACGATGATGAACTTTCAGCACTCGCGAAGTACCTCGCGAACGAATTCGAGAGAACAAGTAATGAAGGAGATATGGAGCTGAATGAAATAATTGAACAACTTCAATATGGAGTAAACTTCATTTTTGAAGCGAAAGAGAAGGGTTTTCAAGTTTACTTCAAATCAAAATATATCGAGCAAATAATGTAAACACCGTTTTGACTTGGTTGAAGGCAAAGCTGTTTTTCCAAACACCAATCGAATTTCAATTTAATTTACAAGAGGAGGTTAGGTCATGATCGAAACTCCATCGAATGAAAAATTATTCGAGTATATGTGCATTCTAGGAGAGAAACTCCAGCTTCAGCGTTTTAGTGTTGCTCAGGAAAAACAGACTCAATATGAAGTTGAGCAGTTCATGCTTCATGCCAATGTTGCTTTTGAAAGGGAAAAACGTTTGTCTGCGCAAGACATACCAGATTTCTACATTCCGAGTAAGTATGGCTGCATTGTTCTAGAAGTCAAGAACCGGTATTCCAAAAGAGCGATCTATCGCCAGCTCGAAAGGTATGCAGTACATGAGAATGTGAAAGGACTCATTCTATTAACAGGGACGAGCATGCATCTGCCGGGCATTATAAACGACAAACCCGCAATTGTCGTTTCACTGGGAGCGGGTTGGCTATGAAGAAAACCTTCGGATCATTAGCCTTGGTGAATAGCCAGTGGAAGTTATCTGATATTATGCCTCATGTAGCAATAAGGTTAAAGCAGTTATTCCCAAGAATACCGAAATGGCAGACAGGGACGTATACTTTTCCCAATGATACAAACCATTGTGCTGACTTGTCTTGGTTTCTGTCCCGCTACCCTATGAAGATGTCCGAAGAGGATCTTACCCTTCTGGAAAGCCGGCGTGTTCGATATGAGCGAGAACTGGCTATCATGGAGGAGATCTTGCGTCCCGATTATGAACCATCTCCCCGTAACGGACTTAGAGAAGGACAAGAGCTTCGTCACTATCAATACCAAGCGATAGATCTTGCGTTAGCTCGAAAATCGTTACTCTTAGGAGATGATCTTGGCCTCGGGAAAACATACGAAGCAGCAGGTATGTTACTTGACCCACGGACCCTTCCAGCTGCTGTTGTAGTCCAGACTCATCTGCAGGGTCAATGGAAAGAAAAGATCGAAAAATTCACAACGCTCAAGGTACATAAAATTAAAGGCACTCGCCCGTACGATTTGCCGCCTGCGGATATCTACTTATTCAAATATAGCCAGTTACTAGGATGGATCGATACCTTTGGTGATGGATTTTTTAAAGCCGTTGTTTACGACGAGATACAAGAGTTGCGGACCGGTACGAAGAGTGGGAAGGGAGAAGCGGCCAAGAAGCTGTCGGATGCCTCTCAATACCGTCTCGGTCTTTCCGCGACCCCCATTTATAATTTTGGTATAGAAATATGGAATATTATGCAATATTTGGACGATGGAATTCTGGGTTCATTTGATGAATTCATACGTGAATGGTGCATTAATGATAAACAAGTTCGCGATCCGGTTGCGCTGGGAGCATTTCTGAGAGAACAAAACATACTCCTAAGACGAACGAAAAAAGATGTTGGACAGCAATTACCACCCATTAATACCATTATTGAATATGTAGAGTCTGATAAAGCAACACTGAAATCGGTTGAGGATCTGGCCCGGCAGTTGGCCATAAAGACAACCATAGGAAGTTTCATGGAACGTGGTCGTGCAGGCAGGGAATTAGATCTACTTATGCGGCATGCAACCGGCGTGTCCAAAGCAATGGGCGTTGCCCAATATGCAAAAATATTGCTTGAGGCTGACATTCCTATTTTGCTTGCCGGCTGGCACCGAGACGTATACGATATTTGGCTCCGCGAATTGGCTGACTATAGACCGGCAATGTATACAGGCAGTGAATCCGAAAAACAAAAAGCAGAATCGGTTCGGCGTTTCCTTGCGGGAGAAACCAACGTCTTCATTATCTCATTACGGAGCGGAGCGGGTCTTGATGGATTGCAACATCGATGCTCTACAATCCTCTTTGGTGAATTGGATTGGTCACCAAAGGTACACGAACAACTGGTTGGAAGGTTAGACCGAGAAGGCCAGATGGAACAAATTACAGCAATTTACTTGAATGTTGATGAGGGATCAGATCCTCCTATGGTTGAGTTGCTTGGCCTTAAGTCTACACAAGCCAGTGGAATTGTTGACCCAGGTTGTCAGTTCGAACCCAAGCATTCGGATAAGACACGTATACAAGCTTTGGCGGAACAATACTTATCCAAAAAAAAGAAAGCTCCGAAAGAGCTCTCGCACTTTTCCAAACAGCTAATAGGGTAGGGTGAAAACACATGATAAATCCCAATATCTTACAACCAAACTTCGTTCTTTTGAGACAAAACCAAGGGAAAGGAACGATCTATCATGTGACAATAAGCAGTGTCACGCTAGAGGTTTTGGAGGAGAAGCCACTTTCTGAACGGTTTTTTAGTGATCAACTTAGTTAAAAGTTCTTTCCCAAAGTTTACAACCAGTTCAGGAAGGAACTTGATATAGAAGAGGAGAAGGGTTTAATAAAGAATCTTTTTAATTATATATGCGTAATAAAAGGTATGAAATAAATAACTTGTCTATATAAAAAGCGGTATATAAATGCGAAAGCATCGAATGGAAGTTAATGAGTGAAAATTTTAGAAAGAGGTTTCTGTCATGTAACTGAGCAGATGGATCATGTATGTAAAAGATCGAATTAACGACACATCATATCGAATAGGAGGATGTATTTGAATGTACGGATTCCCAGGACAGATTGATTATTACAGAGTCACCATTCGTGTAAAGTGCTTCAATGATACCTGCGATAACGTTTTAGAACATACTTACCCCTCGTATGACAATACGCCTCGTATAGAAGGAATTTGTCCTAAATGCAATAAGGGGTACTCAAGGAAGGTCAACAACATTGACGATCGAATTGTTCAAAGAACGGAAGAGCCGGTTTACTACTAAATCACATACAATGAAAGCAGAAAAATCGTATGATCCATTTTGCAATCAGAATTGAAAGAAATAAACATAAAGCATTTAAGATTATATAAGTTTTGGTCCTGGTTCATCATAAGATATTGCATTAATCTTAAGCAATCATAATATTGTAATAAATTTGAATGTGAGGGGCGAATTATGGACAAACCTCCATCGGTTGAGGAAATAAAAGCGTCGCTATTGCAGTGGGGAAGAAAGAAAGAAGCGCTTGAGTCGCGGAGGGAGGCTCTCAAAGAGCTAATGGAGTCCTATGAGGGTTTCGCAAAGGGGGCTCGTGATATTCTTTTGGCTAAGCGACGCGGGACACTTTCAGGGATATGTGGAGTAATTGCGGAACTCGTTACTGTTCCTGAAAAGTATGAAATTTCTATAGAAACTATCCTGGACAGCTCAGCACAACATATCGTTACAGAAACAGAAGATAGCGCACGAGCAGCTATTTCGTATTTAAAGGCACGTCAGTTGGGCAGGGCGGCGTTTCTTCCTCTGAACCGGATTAAAGGAAAATCAATATCTGAGGATGATAAGCAAAAAGTTTCCAACACAGAGGGATACATTGGACTGGCCATTGATTTAATCTCATTTGATCCTAAATATCGAGAAGTTATCAATCACCTTATTGGCAACGTTATTATCACTGATAACCTTTCATCAGCTGATAATATCTTGAAAAATGTAAAGCAACAGTATCGTGTCGTAACACTGGAAGGTGATCTTATTAATATTGGCGGAGCCGTTATTGGAGGCAGTTTGCCGTTGCGATCAATGAGGCTTCTGAGTCGACAGCGACAAATAGCGGAGCTTGACCGACAAATCATTGAAGTTGAACGGGTTATCTCCGAATTGAAAGTTCAACTGCTATGACGAATCTCTTCACATGAAATGTAGCTCTTCGCGTCTTTTCTTCAACGAGAATAACACGTTCGAAGAAGCTTTAACAGCACTTAATGAAAAATTACTTCCTATCTATAAAAATGATGTTTGGCAGAGTGCTGTATACGATGGTCTTGTCCGCATCATTGAGGTCAGCGATGATTCATACGGTTTAGCACGAGCAGTACGCGAAAATGACTATGTATTGCAAGGTCCAAAATTCAAGTAATTTGAGTTTAATTGAAAAATGCAAGTAAGCGGTTTTTGAAACTTAATAAAAATGGAGAGTTCATAACATATGGAATTATTTTGGTATTCGTTAGGAGTAGGTGTAACAGGCTTTATTTTTGCATTGTCCTTAAGACTTACAACTGGGTCAGGAGTACAAATAAAAATAGCTGATATTATAGCAATGTTAAGTAGTGGAATTATAGGAATTAGTTTTGCGATTTATGTTCTTGCTGTATCAATCACTTAACCCCCATCCTTTACTATGAATATCGAGATTATCAGCATTGCCGACTGGTATTCACCGCTTATAAGAATCATATTGAGTAAGGAGGTTGTAAAGCGTGGGGTATGACGAGGTGAAGTTTGAAGAAATTGAATCCATGACCAAAGAAGAGGCAATAAACGAGTTGAACAAATTCTTTAAAGGTAACAAAAAGTTCTTAGAATTTGCATCTTTAATGATCAAATCTACTCATGGTTTTTTAAAAATAAACTTCATGAATAAGCAAATAGATACCTGGAATTGGGAGAAGCTTTTGGGCATTTCAATAAGTACTAAAATAGGATTTAAGCAGCTCTATTATCGTAAAGGAAATGAGAAATATAAAAAAACAGACGCTAGACTTGACGGCAATGAGACTCATGAAATAGATGGATACAGGCTTACTATTTATTATACAGATTCTCGTAAGGTTGAAGAATTTGAGTTTTAGGAAGCTTAATGAAAAACTTCGCACAAATATGTGGAGGGCGTTGCATGAAAATTCCGAACTTCTTTCAAAGCATTACCCGATGCTAACTATTTTATGCCTGATCAAAATTTGATTATCAAAGCTATATTGGATTCTAACCAAACATGGATTCCGGTAAACATAGAGCCCAGAGGCGGAACCAATTGGAGAGTCATGCACAAAATGGAGATTGCATGCATACTGTCTGTACAAAGATGGGCGTTTCAATTTTGGACAATTAGTGGTTGGAGTTACGATGTAGCATTGTCAGTTAGCTTTCAAAACACGATTTGGACCTGTACCGACATATTGGAGATTTATTTACCTTTAAATGAACTAGAGCAAGCTGTACTATTAGTGAAGGAATTGAATGATTCCAGAAAAAGAGATGTGCTTGCAGATATCAGAGAATCGAAATTCTTTTATGAGAAGGATTATCCGAATAGTTGGTAATTCATTGAATAGCATGAGTCCATTTATTCGCTCATCCGTAGTTAACTAAATGAGATGAAGGCAGTTCTCCGGAGTTGTTCGGAATGCGATTGGTTTTTTTATGGTCATGGGGATCAATAGCTACACTCGTATCGGTGATTGACTGCCGTCAATACACGTCCACACAATTTATTTATCCTTCGGGCAACTCTAAAGTATAGGGCTGTGCCATTAGCCCGTCCTCAATTGGAGGTGAGGAGTTTGGAACGAATACGCGGCGGATGGGCCAACGTCCCGCCGAATTTGAAAACGAAAACGATGCTAGCCAAGGAAGGGAAAAAACCTACTGGCGAACCAAAGGCAGAAGTATGGACCAGCTATCAGTGGGCAAAGCTTTACGATGCCAATGAGACTACGGAAAAGAAGCCTGTCACAGTGAAGCAACTAGCAGCTCTGGAGAAAGCTAGAGCGGCGGCGGAAGCAAATCGAACATGTTCTGAGTGCGAGGAAATTGTAAGTGCTAAGGATATTGTTAAACAGGAGGACGGTAGTCGGATATGCAAATTCTGTCTTGAATGGATACGCTTAGAGAAAAGGAAAACGGACATGATTGTTGAAGGGGAGAGAGTGTTCCGATCTTGGTTTTATGAAGATTTCGTTATACTGGACACGGAAACGACGGATTTAAACGGGGAGATCATCGAGATCGGAATTATGGATCGTTCCGGCCAAACGGTTTTTCATTCACTTATCAAGCCGATTCTTCCGGTAGTTGACGATAGCGAGGCGACGGCAATACACGGTATCACGGACGACCATTTGGAAGACGCACCGCGTTGGTCTGATGTTTGGGATCAGGTACTTTCAGTATTGAATAACAAGCTCATTTTATCTTACAACGCAGATTTCGATAAAACAATGGTTGCGAATAGTTGTAGACGCAACGGGATTAAACCCATTGAGCTTAAATGGGGGTGCGTTATGGAAGCATACCGGTTAGCAGCCGGTTCTGAAAAGTGGATCAGTCTAGCCGATGCTTCCGGTATTTACACAGCTCATCGAGCTAGAGAAGACTGCCGATCCACATTACAGGTAATACGCGCCAAATGGGCACAGCTCGGATTATCAGAGGAAACAAGGGCTGTATATTGACCTTGATTCTAGCATCGAGGGAGGTTGAAAGGAGGATCAAATTTTGATGAACATACATCGAATGCAAAGATTTGTACTCAGATTTTTTATTTTTATGCTATTCATTCCCACCTCAATATTTACTGGGCTTGGTATTGTTTCAATCTTACATTGGCAGGGTTATACGAAATTACCTGACGTACCTGTTATTATTTTAGGTGCATCTACTATTTTTATTCTCTACATGATACCAAAAGGATTGACTCACATAATAGCGCAGCGGGAGATAAAAAATTACTTTCCAATAACGAATGATACTATCCGTAGTCACCGACAATTTTATAAGGATAATATCAATCAGGAAATTAGTTATCTCAAACAGGCAATCGAGGCCTTTCGTGTTAGGGGGATGCGTGACGACTACAATATTTTTGTTAGTAAACTAAACACCTTTATTGAAATCAAGTCGCTTCTCCAAAAGGACATGGATCTGCATCGAGATCATTTGGTATGCCTCAACCAAGTCTTTAATAAGCGATACCTGTTAAAAAAACTCCAGAATTAGGAGTATGGGAAGCGGGTGACAACAGAACCCGCTTCCTTTTTAAATTTAGCTCTCTCATATCCGTCGTGGTTTATCCTATCTTGATATACTTTTCTTAAGAATAGCTGCAGACGGTGGGGGGCTGAAAATGCATGAGCGATTCAGTAGTGCATGAAAATACCAATAGCGATAGTCAATTCGCTGCGCTTTTTGGCGATTATAAGGATAAGATTTATCGTTTGGCTGGCAAGTTTTTCAAAAATCGCGCTGACCGCGAAGATATTGTCCAAGAGACTTTTCTAAGGGTCTACACCAATCTACATCGTTTCGATAATAGCAAGAATGCTAAGGCTTGGATTTATCGGATCGGTACAAACATTTGCATTGATACTCTTCGTAGGAGAACAGTACAACAGCATATATCGCTGACACAACTCGTAGAAAGCGAGACCTATGCTGTGATGGACACACTCCAGTCTAAAGATGATATTCCAGAAGATGCCGCTCTTAAAAATGAACTCATAATAAAGATTGAAAGACTATTAAATGAGCTCCCTTCCAAGTGGAAGCCGTTCATCTACCAGCATTATATCCTTGAAATGACCTATGAAGAAATGAGCATTGCAAACAACATACCCGTGAGTACAATCAAATCTAGAATGTATCGAGCACGTACCTATTTACAGCGGTGCATGCAGTTGGAATGATAGAATAACATCCTCAACTAGCACAGTGGAGAGAATCATCGGCCTCGATTCTGAGATACTACTTGAATAGCCTGGAGCTCCTTTAAAAAAGAAGCAATACAGAACGACATCACTAAAAACAATGGTTGAACCTTTAATGAAGTATCTTGAGAAAAAGGGAATTGAAGTGACACGATAAATCAATTTTTAGTGAGTTTTATAAAGAAAGGAAGATGGATGCGTGGATTCAAAAGGATACGAAGACCTGGGGTTTGTTCAAGTTGAATTACTTCAAGATGTAGAATACGGAAGTTGCTCATACAGTAGAGGGGAGCAAGTTTGGACAACAAAAGAGGATGCTAAAGCATGTATCAGGGATAAGTACGCAAATTAATCTAATGAAATATGGCTTTTGTCAAAATAGGGGAGGCTACATAAATGAACAATTCACTCTCAGAAGAAGAGAAGAGGTATTGGATTGCGGTAGACAATGAGTATATAAAAATTAGACAAGAAGAGAAAATCGCGAAGAAGAGAAAGCCAGTTTGTGATGTAGATGTTTTTTCAATGTGGAATTTTATATATCAAGCAAAATCTCTTAACGGTCAAATTATTGCTTCTGATTCACTAATAAACCTAAAAGAAGAGATCAAAAACAGAAGATGGATTCACGCTTACATAACTTGCTCGAATGGTTCTCTGTCCTATGGTCAAAGCATTGTCAATGAATACTGCTATAGGCCAAGATATAAATAAATATGGTTTTGTTTAAGAAAGTAGGGGAGTAGTTTGGGTAAAAGAGAGGACGTTGCTTATCTGGTATCTTGTATTCAATCATCAAACGATACAGTAGTTATGGAGCAAATATTTATTGAATTAGTTGAACTTCTAGCTAAAAGAACAATGTATCAGGGCGATATTAATGAAGCAATTTCATATTATAACGAGAAAAAAGGACGATAAAACAATTTTTGGAGTGATTTTATGGAAGAGGTTAAATGGAAAAGCGCTCAGAGAATCCAAAAAAAATATATTGAAAATAAAGAGCAAAAATATTACCAGGTTGAATTGGGAATTCAAACAGTAAGACCAAAGAAGATAATTGCACTTTCGAGATCTATCGATGAAGATAAATTGAATCGATTGCGTGAAAAAGTGGAAAAGGATGGTTGGAAAGATATAAGCCCAGAAACCATTTTACTGTGGAAGCTTCCAAATGGCGCCTTAATTGTTAATGGCGAAGGAAATCATCGTGCATATTATAGTAGAATCGAAGGGATTAAAGAAATTAAAGCTACAGTGTCACTGATAATTGACATGAGTAAATTAACGAAAGAACAACAGGACGGTATAATCAGTAGTGACAACAATTACATGATAGCGCTCCAAAATTATATAGATAATGATGATGATGAAAAAGAGTTGATAAGGCTGCATAATGAGGCATGGAAGGTGAGGAATGATTATCTTAAAGCATTATCTTTAGTTTGATGAAACGTAAACTTGAACATATTGATTGGAGATAAATTTGAAGCACCCTATGAATGTCTTTTATATAAGAAATAAAAAAATCTTTGTAATAAACATTCTCATTTTTTTTAGCGTTACCCTTTTATGTGATAGTTAAAAACCGTTTTATTGCTTTGCGTTTCTTCAATAAACTAAGGTTTTTGTTTTAATGAGTACCGAATAAGAGGAGCTATCAGAAATTAAAAGCAATTTCTTTTGGTTACATATTACCCAAATGAAGACTTATATAGAAAGGTGGAGTACAAAAATGAGTGGTAAATGGGACACACCTCAAATTGTCACAGATACCGATATCGCGTTTGGTGGGAATATCGATAACCTGCTGCCTCCGTTATCTGAGATCCCAAAGGAATTTATTAATGATTGGACGAAATGGCACCAGCTCGCGGATGATCTTTTTTATGATAGGCCGTTGAACATCACCATTAGCGATCGAGCAGGCATTGATGTTCATGCTGCACTGCGGCACATTCGGGCAATCTTAAATAGTTTTAAACCGGATCATGATCATAAAATAGCCGGGGTAGCCTTTTTATTGAGCATGTTCTATGAAGATATTAGCTTTGAGTAGGTCTCGGCCACAAACCCGTCAATTCATAATGAAAGGAAAATGGATATGAAACATCCTCATATTGTAGAAAGAGCTCTGCGTGAGTTTATCAACGAGTTGCAGTTCCGCATTGAAACCGAACCTGAAGCACCTGACATTCAGAATGTCAAAAATGATCTTGCAATGGCAGAAGAAGAGTTGTCTGAAGTTCTCAAAATAAAGGAAGCCGGTTCCGCTAAATAATCAATCGAAAGGAAGGATCATGGAATTTATTTATGTCATCTTAATCTCTGCAATGATCTTCGTATTAGTGATCTTGTGGTTATTCGAATTTTTTTTAGTCCGCCCTCACAAGACTTCAAAAATCCTCAATGCTTTGTTCTCGCATTTTAGGGAACGGAATGAAAAGCCGGTTGAATTCCGTATCCTTGAATCCATGGCCAAGCAGAGCAAAAGAAGGTTCGAGGTCAAAACGATTCAACAGAAATACTATACGGTCGTGATCAAGGGGTTGAAGGTTCTTTCGACGGATGCCATAGGCAGTTTCACAATACCTGAAGAGAGCTCATACATGCGTGGTGTTATCGATCCTATACTGCTTGACCGATTCGAAATCTCATTTAAAGAATTCAATTGATAGGAGGCAGATGCCCTAATGAAAGAGATATTCCAATACCCTATTCATCCTCTTGCGAATGGGATTATGCAGCTAACAGAACGCCATGCCATCCCCAACCCGTTTTTTAGCCGGCAGGAGGAATCGGTTCTAAGCCTTTTACTTTACTACTTGGAGGATTTATTTGCTTCCACCTTTCCAAATGATTTGGTGGCCTTCGATGTTCTGCTTCAGAACCCGAGGATTTTCCAGTTCTCCTTAGATGTTTTTCAAAAAGCATTCTCTGAAATGCCGGAGACATCGAGGGCTAAACAAGTGTTCGAACGAACCCCTTTCATGAAGTTAACTCCGAATTGGGAAACACAAGAACGGACTATGTTCGTACACACGTTGTCTGGACTCCGCAAACGATTTCAAATTACAGACGAGACCATTCAAGAGGATATCTCACGGGTTGAGGGTTTAAATCCGGCTACTTACGGCCTACTCGAAAAAGGTAACTCATTACTAGACAAGGACTTAGAGTGTAATTGGGTATGTCCTGAATGTAAAGTTTCGAGTCCAACAGAACAATGGAACCAGGAGACGGCTGCTAAATGGGGGGAAGATATTTTTCCTATTGGTGATCCGGTTAGCGACCACGCTGTCTTTGTATGTCCTAATTGTAAATTCGAAAATATTGGCGAAGTTATCTTGGAAGAATCCAAATATAAGGCGCGAATCGTGGAAGAATAATGACAAGGCTAATGAAGGAGGTTTATAAATGGTAGGTATCACCTTTGACTACAACATACTCTTGCCAGAGCGGGTATATTCGGTTGGTGAAATGATCGAACATCAAGGGAAGAAGTACATTGTTAGGGATCTGGGTAAATCGTTTTTGGTTTACTTAACTTCGTCCCATTGATGTAATTCTATCAGTGGGGCGTATTTTTTGAACCGGCTACAAAGAGAATTAGATATCCAGTTTTAATTGGGAAACTTTTTTGAGCCGTGTTGGGTACATGTTTTCAATAGATTGATATTATTTCGAAAGGATAGAATTATCCTATGATAGAGTTTATAGTCATCAATAAAGGAAAGGCGCTCCCACAATTCAACGGTTTAAGGGGGAAAGCAAAATTTTCTCGTGAAATGATTGATGTTGTTTTAGATAATGGATTCAAGACTTGTGTACATCATTCTAATTTACTAAAGTTCTACGAAGTTGTTGACCAAAATGAATTTTTGGCAGCAAGGACGCAATGGGAGCAAGATGGGCCAAGCGGAAGAATGCAATAATTTACTTGTGATTACTTGACTACTATTTATACCAAAAAAACGGCCACGGTAAATTTCCAGGGGGAACGAAACTTGCCACAAAAATACTCCATGAAATGAGCCCGAAACCAAAATCCAAATATTAGGAGGACGTAATTCGTGATTTGTACTGCATGCTTGGGAGCGAAAAAGATCAATGGAGAAGACTGTCCTGTATGTAAGGGAGAAGGACAGATTGATAAGTACGAGACTCCAACCTTGACCGAAGTATTAGATGGGGAGGATCTTTTGAACATGGAGGAACGGGATTGGCAGCAATTGATTGAGAAGCTCGGAGGTGAGATTGTTCATATCGACCTCTCCCAAACGGGATTTCATTTCATTAACCCACTCGATCCGGACGGAGAAACGAAGAGTAAACTCACACCTGCCGATATCATCAGTCCATGGGGGACTATTAAGCCCTACGATGAAGTATCCCATTATATCGACATTTCTTATGAAGAGTGGAAACATGCATCTGATAAGATTGAGGAGTTTCGTAAAGTTCTCGAAAGCTAGCTTGCTCTTATCACAATTTGTACATACTAAATTAATTGAATTGCCCTTTCTAGCGGCAGGGCAATTTCATAATATGGTGGTGAAGGGCCTAAGCCAAGGTTCCTTTATTCTAACAATGGTCTTCTGCAGATTGGGACTATGTAGCATTGCTAATAGAGCGGGCATTCATCCTGCTCTTTTTTGTTCCTAATAAGTTTAAACAATTTTGGTTGAGTTCACTTAACCTTCTCTATTCAACTATGGGATAATTAATATGTTAGGAAGAAAACGGGTTTTAATTATTTATAGAAGGTGAGCCGGATGTACCTTATCCAAGGTAGAAAAAAGTTTATATCGCTAGATGAAGCGAAAGCAAAATTAGACCTTGAAGGTGGCCGCGTTGCTATTATCGGAGAGAAGCGGGTAGCTACGATCCGCCCCCAAATCGTTCAAAACTTTCCTGGCACTCTTGAACAGTTATATGATTTAGGATTAAAACTAGGTGGATACCCAGTTGAGGTGTACCTAAAAAGCAAAGTGCAATTTGATGAGCAAGATTCGTTGAAGGAGCTGTTTTTGGCACGTACATTTGCTTACTTGGATTGGCTATGGGAGCAGAAATACGAAGCAATTACAAGCGATCTTATCTCTTATCTAACCCAGATCATTAGACAAAGTAATCTGGTGGAAGATCTAGCGGAATATGAGTCTGTTGAGCAACTGCTTCAGGTATTCAAAACGAACACTCTTCGGGATGGAAACTTCACTGTGGTTCCGGCTACTGATGCGATGAAAGACCGGATGGAGCATGAAGTTTTATCACATGTCGGTGCGGCGCTCTCTAAACATCTTTTGAGTAGCATGCAAAAAGAATTGAATGCATGGATTAATGATCCGTATTCTCCCTTTTTTAAGGAGCCTCTGGATTTTGATGAAATCTCTTACACGAAATGTTATCAGATCCTTCGGAAGCACCCGGATATCCAAAAGGTACATAACGACTTTATATCAAAAATGGAGCGGGATTTCCTACAAATGAAACCGTTGTTCCTTCTCATGAAACCAAATAAGGAACCTGCATTCAATCGACGAGAATCTACCTTGGAAGACCTTTTCAGAGATAGTAACGAAGGTGGCCCCAAAAACATCTTTGGTCACTTAACTGAACAACAAAAGCAAACCATGCTCCAACTTTACTTTGCGAAATACAATCCGATTAAATTGATTCATGAGGCGATGGTCTCCGCTTCGTTCAGTGAGCACTTGCTTGTTGAAGATGAAGGTGAGATCGGGGAAGAAATGAAGGAGTATCTAAGCATATTTCTGAATGAACTTGGGGATCTTCAAAAACTGGAGAATATCTTTTTAAGCCACCCTCTATTCGCGGCTGAATTAGTGCACGAGCTTATTTCAAAACACTTTGAAGAGGATGCAGTTGAGAAGCCTGATCACGACGAGTTGTTCGATATCGATGAAGACGTCGACAAAGGGCTAGGAGAGTTGATCATCGAAGATTACAAGCGATTTTTTAATGAAAATATCCTTCGAAACACTAACCTTTCATTGAGTGAAAAAGGATTACTTGCATACGCATATTTTGTGAACGGCGGGTATATTGACTTGGATGAGATCGAGGACGTAAGTGTACATTCAAAACAAGCATTTCGTAAATCAGTAAACCACCTGTTGGAGCTTGGTCTGCTTTCCGTTAAAAAGGAATATGGGAATCTTCTGGTGATGGACTTTGACGAACCGGAGAATAACAACATTGTTTTAGTTGATTCATATGACCCTTTTGTTGGTTTTCTTTCTGATACTCAATTGTCTTGGGAGGCTAAGGGAATCAACACCTGGATTGAGTTAAACGGAATGGAGAATCCAGAAGATTTGGTTATGTGGTCTACTGATAAAATTACTACCTTGAAAAAGTCCTTCAAAGAATTACACGAAGTCGGCATTCTCTTAACGAAAGAAGAGTTCGAGGATATTCAAGCATTCTTTGAAGAAAAATCTGTACTTGTAAAGAAACAGATTAAAGAAAAAATATCTTTATGGTATGATGAACATCTCAAATCATCATTACAAGTTTTATTACAGAGTAATCATCCGCCTATCGATTTCCTTAATGCAAAAATACCTGCTCAAAACAACATGATGGCAGTTCAAATTGCAACGATTGCCAATGATGCTGAAATGGTGCGCTCGTTACTCAAACTTGAAGGAATCGTCTTACCCTTAAAAGTAGATTCTTTAGATGATATGGGAGAAATGCATCCGCTTCTTTTAGCCATAGAGATGGATAACCCTGAACTGTTGCCTGTCTTTTTTGAATTGTCGTCTGTATTAGATAATCAATATCTTGTAGGGGAAACCTTCACCCTCCTGATAAAAAGAAAAGGACCACTTTCGTGCTTAAGAGAAGGAATTAAGCTTCTTGAAGGAGCCGAATACAGACAGGACTTACTCAACTGGTTGTTGGTTACATGTGTTCTTAAAATGCAACAAGATTATGCCGAAGCTTTATTGGAAGCAGGTGCCTCCCCTGAAGAACCAATTATAAATGGGGGTGAGACGGCATTGGGATTAGCTGAGAAGCATGGCTTACATGTATTTCTTGACCTATTTAGACGATATAAGGAAAAGTGAGTGGGGGGGCAAATTCAGCAAAGAGGAGAGGAACGATTGGCTGCCGACAACCTATCGAAAGTGGGGAGCGATCGCGGGCTTTCTTATGTCTCGGGTAAAGAGATACAAGATACGATGAATGGCTTTTCTCTCTAAGACCATGTATAATAAGTCCATACCTTCTTCATGGATTGACCACTTACGCAGGAACAGGCACACGCTTATTCCATTTCTAAGGCTCCTTCGGAGCAATTG
The DNA here is from genome assembly GCF_003863965.1 of Paenibacillus oralis. Lineage (GTDB taxonomy): Bacteria > Bacillota > Bacilli > Paenibacillales > Paenibacillaceae > Fontibacillus > Fontibacillus oralis. The sequence continues at coordinate 338,740 of NZ_RRCN01000002.1, read as the reverse complement.
CACGAGGTCGGCTTTGTGCATTATTTAGAATGGGTGACGTGTGCTTTTTTGTTTTCCTCAAAATTAACTTCTTTTACTGTTCGATAATTAGCTTTGGGTTCGGGCCTCTTAAAACGATAACGTTAAATAAATCTTGAAGTTGAGGGATATGAGGATAATTTATCATTTTAACTAACCCACAGGTCACTTAAAGTCACCCAAAGGTGACTCTATCATTTCGTCCCTATTATGCCTCATAATAGGGCACGTCATCTTTGAAAAGAAGGGAGGGGAAACGAAACTGAGCCGGCATGGACACTTGGAAATTAAGAGGCAACAAAACGATTAACCTGTTGAGAACACCTAGAAAAATTCCACAATAAGCATGATAAAAGACAACTCGTTCACAGGACTAAACCTCTCTCCACGCCGCTTTTTACCAGCTATTTCTCTTCCCAATCTTTTCTCCCGTCCAGTCCAAGTTACCCACTATAACGTACAACTCGTTCATAGGACTGTCTCTCTCTTTTAAACCTTTCTATACCTGCACCTATCTTGCTTCTAACTTTACTCTTGACTATTTGGCCTGCCTGTTGTATTTTCGGCCTTTTATACCTGGTTTTAGATTTGTTTTTAGAAAGCTTCGACTTTTGTATTCGCATGTAGCCCTCGATCTAAGCCCGCGCGGCTCACCCCCACACCAACCAAGTAAAAAGTAAATAGATACGTATCTAGGTTGCAGGATTATTGGAAGTGTATAAGTCCGTGTTTAGCAGGACTCGGTTGAAGATCGGGTGAAAAGGGGAAGGAAAAGGCACGTAGCATGAGCTGTAGCAGTAGAACGGAATTGCTTTCCTCTGAGCGAGTTGTACGGTATAATATGGTATATGAAAAGCGAGCGAAAGTTCGACTTGAAAGAGATTTTATATGAAGTAGGTAGTGTGGCCTCTGAATGATCTACACACTATAAGGCGAAATTATGAGATGTTTTCCTCTCCCCCATCGACCATAGTTGTCTTTCTGGCATTAAAATGGGGGAATGTCGGGTGCTGTTTGTTATTAAACCAGGGTTCGTGAACGTAACTAATACGTGCGTTCAGCAGCACTACCGTTTGAATATGGGGACAACTTGGAGGACTGTGGCCATCCAGATACGCGTTTGATTTGGAGGGGGCATTTTGGGGCGGTTGCTTTAGGATGGATTCACCTGGAGCCGAAAAAAGAGGGGGTCAACGGCGGCTCGAATATGTTACTGTCACACTTAAATCCCCGAGTGATCCGCCATTTTTGTGTTGAGGAAGGAGCGTTGAACGATGGTGTCGAAATGGTTTTGTATAATGGGCAAGCAATTAACAAAAAGTCCGGAGAAAGATCCGAGCGAGAAGATAATCCTGATATTCGAATAATCTTCACGAAGATTAGAGGTAATAAATTGTGTCCCTGAACTGGCCGTTTAATGAGACGTTGGTAAAGACTAGGCGAATGTACATAATCAAGCATGAAATGGCCTTTTTCGCATCTGGCTGCCTCCAATACCGAAATAATGTGTAAGGAAAAAAGAATCAAGAAGGGGTGAATCTACTTTTGAAGGTTTCTACACCCGTTATATTAGGCCTTTTAGTCGTTTCCCTTTTGTCCGGTTGTTCCGTTTCCGGTACTCTGACTGAAGCCCAGGGACTGGCATCCAATTCAAATAATTATGGGGCGGCTAACGAAACCTCCACCATGAATACGTCGAACACTAATTCTGACGCGGAGAGCTTTATTCCGATCGGAAAGAAGGTAAAGATCTGGTATCTGCAACATAGCACCAATGACAATTATCAGGTCGGATTACGAGACACAGATAAAAAATTAGTATGGATGTATGTAACACCGGCCAATGTTTATCTCGAAGATGATATTGACACGTCTTATATTGAACGGATTGGGGATATAAAAGACGGGTTCGGTTTAAAGCATGCCCAATTTAACTTTCATCTTAAAGTTGATATGCCGATTAAAGGTGGCACGGAGCACGACGGGGATAACAGCATTCAAACGGATATGATAATTGGCGGCGGCTCTTGGTAATCACACTTCTAAAGAAAAGGAGAACTAAATGCAATGAATAAAGATTTTTTAAAAGCATTAAGCGAAATTGAGAAAGAAAAGGGGATATCAAAGGAAGTGCTTTTGAACGCTATCGAGGATGCCTTGGTTTCAAGCTATAAGAAAAAATTCAATACCGCTACGAATGTACGTGTCGATATCAATCGAAAAACCGGTCAAATGAAAGTTGTGGCGCAAAAGATGGTTGTAGAAGATATCATCGACGAGCGCCTGGAGATTCTCATTGACGAAGCGAAAAAGACAAATCCGGAGGCGCAAGTGGACGAAGTCATTGACATCGAAGTAACGCCGCGAGACTTCGGACGTATGGCAGCTCAGACAGCAAAAACTGTCGTTATGCAGCGAATTAAAGAAGCCGAACGTGGGTTGGTCTTTGAAGCGTACTCAGGTAAAGAAGAGGAGATTGTTACGGGGAAAGTTCAAGGGATGGATTCGAACAACCTTTACATTCTTCTGGACCGTATTGAGGCGATTCTTCCCTTGTCTGAACTGCCTTCCCGTGAACGATACAAACTCGGAGACATGGTTTCGGCATACATTTCACGGGTTGAGACGACTACAAAGGGGACTTCAGTCATTTTGTCACGTGTTCACCCCGGTCACTTGAAGAAATTGTTCGAAAAAAAGATTCCGGAGGTACAAGAAGGCAAGGTTGCGATCAAGTCCATTGCTCGCGAAGCCGGTATTCGATCTAAGATTGCGGTTACTGCCGCGGCACCGGAAGTCGATGCGGTTGCCTGCTGTGTTGGAGTAAAAGGGGCAATCATTCAATCTATTGCCGCCGAACTAAACGGCGAGAAAATTGATATCATAAAATGGTCAAGCGACGAGAAAGAATACATCTCTAATTCCTTAGCCCCTGCAAGAGTTCTTGACGTTCAGCTATTTGAAAATGAGGATGAAAATGAACCAATTGCTCTAGTGGTGGTACCCGATGACCAACTCACCTTGGCTATAGGAGTAAAAGGACAAAATGCTCGCCTCGCAGCCAAGCTAACAGGTTATAAGATGGATCTGTACAGCGAAGAACAGGCGCAGCGGCAGTTCGGACGCCCGCGCACACCAAAACTCTCTGAGCGTTAAGTGGTTTTCAATTGCAAGTAACTGCCTCTAAGCGGCGTGTTTTAGATGACCTGAAGGCCGGGGATGCGTTTTCGAAAAATGAGCACCTGCTTCTCATATTAGATGTTGGGAAAGGATGACCTATTTGCAAATATTACTCCTTCGATTGGGAATAACGACCTTTATCATTGCGATGTTCTTTATGGCCAACCATGTGGGTGAGTCTATCGCGCAACAAATCTTTCGTATTTTTGCAACCATAGGATTGTTCCAAATTACCGCCATGTATTACCTTTGGCGAACAAATGCCCGCCGAATTCAGACCATGATCGAACAAAAAGTCATTTCGGATGATTATGACAAAACCCAATTTTATCGTTCGGCTGCCCTTAGCTTTGCCATCGCATTGGGCATTTGCACAATTCTCTACCTCCCAAATATTATTGCACTGGGATGGGTCTGGATTTTGTCCTATAGTATAGGCTTTTATGCAGTATTTATGACGCTGGGCAAATATATGAAGATACGTATTGAGCTTAAGGAGCTTCGTGCAACAGCTCAACGTATGTTGGATGACGAAACCAGGTAACAACACCGTAAACCAAAAAGAAAGTGAGGGATGAAAGACATGCCTGCCAAGGATGACTTCCAGCTTGGACCAGAACGGCTTGGCCTTAGCGAGCGAGACATCATGTATCTGCTCGTATTTCGTGAACTCCATAAGCACAATGCATCACCTTCTGAGATGTACGATGTTGTTCGGGAAGAATTGAGTACCATCGATCGCGGCCGGGCCCGCTCCTACTTGTATCATGTAGTGAGCCAAATGGAATCCTTTGGCTGGATCGAAACCATCCGAACCAAGAACAAAAACAATAAAAAGTATTATGCTATCACCAGTACAGGGCGGGCGAAGGTTGATAGCTTTAGGGAATCATGTTTAGACTCCATTAAGAGCCTTAAAGGAATGGCTGACCATTTTTCATCCCATATCACCGGTACTGGAAACCCGGAACCGATGGAGCTCACTTTAGCACAACGTAAAATGTTTAGTCGTCTGATAAACGTCCGCTATCTGAGTCGTTATCTCATCCTGAAAATCCTTACGGAACCGGACCATCGGGAGGAGACCGGAAAAAATATATGGTATCTCCTTAAGGAACGTCACCAGTGGCAACCGGCTCAAGGTTACTTTTATGAACTAGCTCATGAAATGGAATTCGACCAAGGCTATATCAGAGGAGCATGGACAACAGCACGAAGAAGCTCCTACATCTACCGCCTCACTGATCTAGGAATAGAAGCTATCGATAAAGAAGCGGAAGCTGCACTCCATTTCCTTCGTCAGTTGCAGAAATACACCAACTTCATCCTTAATCTCTTTCCGGAGCATAATCAGCCGAACAATCACGCTTCGGTGTGATCGGATTACGAGCTTCCAATAGTACAGGGAGAGTGAATACATTGCAATCATTAAACTTTACGCTCGAGCTTTTCAAAAAATACGGGGTTCCTTTTAAGCTTAATGGAGAGGAGCGTACCGAAAAAGAACTGAAGGTCACCCGCCTTGAGGTTTCCAAAGAACATGTCTTAAAAGGCCACGTTCAAACGTACCTCAAAGTCATTGAATCTCTTGAAAAGAAGAAACAAAAGGGTCGAAGCTCGCTTATAATCCTTTTTGATGGTTATGGTGAGAATGATAACCGTAAAATGTATGATGTGCCTGAGATTAAATCTTGGGTTCAGAAGATTGTAAAAAACAAGCCTCACCTCTTCTACTTCATGGTCAACATAAGCGACAATTATGTTCATGATATGGCCCTTTGTATGGTTAATCCAGTCAAATCCTTTATCCCAAATGAGTTGCAGAGATACATGGGAACCCCTATGCTCGTATTAAATGGTGCAGATGCCACGCCGGCGATTCGAAAATTAACGGAGAGCGCCTTCCTTTACGCCAAAAAATTAAAGCATACACATGAAGACCTCATGGATCTCTGTATGACACTGCTAGACAATATGTGTTACGAGCAACATCTCAATGAAAACAAACAGCGGGTTCAAGATGCTTGATCTTCGAAGTTAATTCAATGCCTCGTTGAACGAAGCAGCATTATTTAGACGTTGAATGTCGATTTAGCGTACAATAAAACATATGGTGATCCCGAAGAAAGGTATCCAAACATGAAGAATATAATTGAAGACGCCATTGCCTATGACATGAAGGTAAATACACATGGGGAGCGATTCGTTCAAAACCTGCAGCTGGCTTTCAAATGGACGGAGGACCCCGCGTTTGCTCATTGGATTGCCGAAGCAATTGGCCAAGAGAAGAACATACTAGTCTTTGGAAGATGTCGCAGCGGGAAAACCAAACTCGTGAACGAGCTCCTCGGAATGATTGACCCGAGTAAAAAGTTCCGATATATCTATCGTTCCACAGGAGATTCATTCCACGATTATGAGATGCAGACTGAATTTCATGACCGCATTGAATACTCCATTAACATGGAAAAAATGCCGTTTCACATTTTGAAAAGAGGCATTCCTTCTGAAGATCCGCGTTACTGGATGAAGCCGGAATTCTTTGTGATCGATGATATTCATCGTAGCGACCTCTCAAATATCGTGAGTCGCATAAAAAAGGATATTCAGTTGCCGATGATCGCGACGTTCCAATCATATAACAAGGATGATCTCGATTATATCAATATGTATTTGAAAAGTTTCTTCGACCTCTTTATTGTGGTTGAGTCCTATCAGAACATTTCGCACGTTCTCTTTAAACAAGGGGAGGAAGGAAGTTAAATGATTGGTCATATCTCTTTGTGTTACAAGACGGAGAAATACGAGAAAAGGAAAACGTTCTTGGTACGATTTACCTACAAAATGCGATTAAACGATATATAAACCTGTGGGGGTCCCACCCCAACTTGGAATGAGGTGACGCTAAAGATGATGGTCAATCAGTTTTATGAAGAACATAAACGAGAGAGACGATATTTGAATCGGAATCCCTATAACTGCAAATTCGTAAAAGAGTCTCCGAACGGTGCCCGGCTTTACACCATGGGTTTTTGGATTTTTAAGGTAAGTGTAATTGTCGCCAGGGAAAATGGTCTTTGGCATTTAAGCCTTTCAGGAAATCGTCGTAAACCTTCGCCACGACAAGTCTTTATCGCACTAAGCGAATTAATACCGCTTGAGGTCAAAATGGAAGTTCGGAATGGTGTCGGTCTCGATCCGTACTGCATTCATCTATTCCAGGTCGAGGGAACTTACATCGAAGCCATCAAATGGATGGAGAATCGTGGATATGAACTGAATCTCCATGAAGGATACGGATGGTATAAAGGGCCTGTCTGCATTGCATTTGCTTATCTTGAAGAGAACAAAAACTGGACGTTAAAGGACTTTATAGATTTTGTGATCAGGCAAGAAAATAAGCATTTTGAAGGCTCAAATTAGAGGGAAATACATATTTCAATTTACGGCGCTTCCTGCGACGTTTTAGAAAGCCAACCGAAATTTCACATTACGTACCTTAAGTCTGCAGGCACCTTTCAGAGGGAAAACCTAATTATGATGGACGAATTAGAGGGCTATTTCAATCTAACCTAGGAATTCAAAAGGATATGATGTATAATTATACTAATTGAATACTGGAATGAGGAAGCACCTCAAAAGGGAACATCTCTTTTTTGGTGCTTTTTTTCATTCGAATTTACTTTAAAGAGAGGATTCCACCATGCTAGCTGAACAAATGATGGAAGAAGAAATCTGGCATCACTCCCTGGGGACGATCCGCGCGTAACTTTTATAAAATCCCCCTCATAATGACCAAATATATAAAATGCGGGAAACGATCGAACAATTCCGTGCACTGTCAAAGGAAGTTGAAAAGCACACCCTGCGCCTTGAAAAAGGCCCGGCATTAGGTCTCAAACCTTCTCACATCTGAATCAGTGCGTCGGATTATACAGCAGCGTTTTAACTGCTTATTATCAACACATTATGGTAAGGGTTTACCCTTGAAAACTCCGCTTAAGATTGACATCTGGTTTTAATCCTTAGACTTTGCTTTATGGTAGAATCAATCATATAAGTACAATGAAATCTCTGTTACTGGAATTGGAGGGAAGTATTATGAAAAATCATATCGTCTATCTTAATCATAAAAATAGATCAAGCTATAAACTTATTTTAAAGGCGTATGCCAAACAAGTACTACTAGATAAAGGTGAGGTTCACTATTTAGATTTATCCACCGACTCTGATCGATTCGATGGTTTACTCCCAGAATGCTACTACTACGGCGATGAAAGTGCGTTTGAATCTTTCCTCCTCAATATAACTATAGATCTCAAGAAAAGGCTAACGATTTTACAAAACGGGGAATCCGTAGATAACTATCCTTTTGTAACTGTAATTGTGGTTGATATTGAAAATGAAAACAATCAATTATCCTTATCAACGGCAATTGCTCCTTACATAGACTACATTCGATCTTTGAAGTATGCATTTTTTTTATTAGGATTAGATTTAAAGCTGGCTAATAGTAATTGACGCTAAGGAGGGTTGAAACTTGTGAATAAAAATGAAAAATATCCGCTCATCAAGGCCCGCACCCATCACTACTGTTCCAAGTGCCACATGGAAATTAAGGTCGGGCAAAGCTATTACAAAATTCCATACGACACATGCACCTCCTGTTATGAGGAAGTTATTCAGGAGAAAGCTTATGGACAGTACAGGCTCCGTCAATTTAGGTCAAATGGTCCGAATGATTTGGTACGGGATCTTAACGTCATTCAAACCGAAATCAAGGACGGGCTACACCGACAACCATTCGAGAGCGTTGGTCCAGAGGTGAAGTTGACCCTATTTACATTCATCTTCCGGGACCATTCGACCGAAGAGGACGGGGAGGAATATGTATTAGCGTCGGACGAACATCAAGCCTTATCTGTACTTAACGATTTCTATAAGGATGATGAATTTTCTCTCAAACCCGGTGAAGTGCCGATTAAAAAAGCTGATTATCGCCACCCGCTTCACTTCCGATACGAGGGAATCATCCCTGTGAACGATTACATTGAGCTATTCCATTATCCTCACTTCGTCGGTAGCACAAGTCCGAATATAGGGATATCTACCAAAATCCTTGTAGGACGTAGTGAATCGAAACGTACTGCGGATCGTATTGTTAAGTTCCGGTAAAGGAGATTTTTCATGAAAAAAAATATCTCTGAGATCCTAGAACAAGCAGGCGTTACAATTGACGATCTGGTCTCTGCCATCAACCTTGCAGGTGGCCGCGACCCGGGCACGCCAATTATCTACTCAGAAAAGTGCGAGATTGCTACTTGCGGGAAAGTCTTTTTCAGTGTCACACAAGATCATTTCATGCGTCTGAATAACAATCATCCAACCCATTGCCCAACATGTCGTGAAGCCATCCGCCGAAAAAAGAAAGCAGAATTGAAAAGAAACAAATACAGTCGCAAATGATCATTTATTAATAGAGGAGAATCTCTTATGAAGATACCCGAATTGGAATCTCGCTTAGAAACCCTTCGAAGTGAGGGAAAGCATGAGGAGGCTGACTCCCTACAAATTGAGATTGGAAAACTAAAAGCGAATGCAATTACTGGATTCATGCAATTCCCTTCAAATTCAATCGAGAACTTAATTTCCTTGATGAATAAGCCGATTAAAGCCAAAGACGAAAACCATGATATATACCTGGTTCGATTTGAAGAAGGAACCAACGTGCGCTTAACTTACTGGAAGGGATAGCATCTATTCGATGGCGGGTTTCGCCCTTTATCCCAGTTATCGGTATCGAAGTTGCAAAGGCTGATACAGATTCAGTTTTGAAGAAGGTCAAAGAAATTCGTGGATTCATGAAGTTACAAAAGGTTCATCTGTTTCATGAACATTCTTTCTTAGAAATATAACGTAATCGAATTTTATTGTGGAATTGAGTATTCAAAAAGGAATATATATGGAAGTCACTTCTACCGTTGTGTTTACAATGTTGATTTAACATCACCAGATAAATTGAGAAAATTTGAACATTGGAAAACAGAAGATGGGATAAAGCAAGGGTTGCTAAATATATAGGCAAACCAATTACTCCACCGCAAAATTCGCTTGTTTTACGATAAATCTAAAACGTGAGGAATAACCATGACAACACCATCATTTCCATTACTACTTGCATATGAAATCTTCTACACCGAGTCTGGCCGAATATATCATCTCCCAGGTGAGAGGAAAAGAATCCTCCTAACAGAGGCGGAGTATACCGCCAGGATTCAGAAATATCGGGATACCAAGACAGAATACATGTTGCTTTATGATTACATGTTCGTACTTAAAAAGGACAAATGGGAAGCAATCCCTTCAGAAATCAATATCGATGAAGTTGAGTTCTATTATCAACTGTCCATCATAAACGAACAAGACTACATGAAACTCAAGTATCTTTATTCAGAGTACGGCAATAAAAAGAACTGACCGGGACACCTCCGGATGAGAAGAGATGACCTCGTTGTAAAATTGAGGTATAATAAATGTAATTGAATACTCATAAAAGCGAAGCACGCTCTTCCCCTTTAGGGAAAGTGTGCTTTTTTTATTTCGTGCTTTTAACGAGGAGGGCAGTAATGAAACTTGTCATAGCAGAGAAAAAAGACCAAGCCCAAAAGCTCGCTGCTCCTTTTCCGACAAAAGGAAACGGTTCTGGTTATGTAGAGGTTTTGCCATGCCCAACCTTCCCCAAGGGGGCTTATTTTTCTTGGGCAGCAGGCCATCTTGTTTCATTGATGGAACCTGAAGATTACGATCCGAAATTCAAACAGTGGAAAATGGAGCATCTCCCTATACTCCCGGATCAGTTTAAGTTGAAACCTTCAAAAGGGAAAGAACGTTTTTTCTCACACCTAAAAAAGTTACTACTGAATCCGAGCTTTACCGAAATCATTAATGCTTGTGACCCTGGACGTGAAGGTGAAGCGATCTTCACATTAATTTATCAACTGAGTGGATGTAAAAAGCCGGTTAAGCGTCTTTGGACTTCCTCGCTTACAAAAGATGCTGTAGCTGCTGCATTCCAAAAGCTACTTCCGGAATCGGAGAAAAAGAATTTGTTTTTCGAAGCATACGCACGGTCCTGTGCTGACTGGTTGGTCGGCATGAATACAACTCGAGCATATTCAATACTTCTCAGTGAGAAGGGGATTAAGGTTGAGAAGGGCGAAAGCTTTTCTACCGGCCGTGTTCAAACACCGGCTCTCGCACTTATTGTGGAACGGGAGGAGGCAATTGAAAACTTTGTTTCTACACCGTTTTGGGAAGTTCTTGCCGGATTCGACTTCAATGGACGAAAGTACACAGGACAATGGTTTACCGGCGAACAAAATCGACTTACGGATAAAGTCAAAGCAGAAAAGTTGGCCGCTTGGTGTTCCGGCAAATCAGCTTTAATTGAAGACATCCTGGAAGAGGACAAGGAGACGTTGCCACCTCATTTATTCAGTCTTTCTGCTCTGCAGACGCTTGCCAATAAACTGTATAAGCTAAGTCCTGAACAAGTCCTTGATTCTTGCCAGAGTCTCTACGAAAAGGGGTATCAAAGCTATGCCCGTACTGATAGCAACCGGATAACGGAAGAAGAGGCTAAGGAATTCCCATGTATTCTTCAGAAAATTAGCAAACTGGTGCCATATGCAAAATTTTTTCCTACTCCTATTCAGACGTTGATCGGTAATAAACGATATGTTGATGCTTCTAAGGTATCAGACCATTATGCCATAATTCCGACCGAAAACGTTCCGGAACTGAATGAACTGAACGATAACGAGCGCTTGATCTATGATCTAGTGGTGAAATCGGTCATTGCGGCACACTATGAATCAGCCATCTTCAAACACACAACAATCTTGACGTATGTTGGTGACCAATTCTCATTCTCTACCAGGGGGAAACGACTTATCCGTGAGGGGTGGCGCGTTGTTCTAGAGACAGAAGATCCAGATGAAAAGAAAGAAGATACACCTGCGCTCCCAGATGTGGTAAAGGGAGAAGAAGGCATCGCTGCTTCATGTTATGCCAAGGAAGGCTGGACCACCCCGCCGAAGCGGCTGACTCAGGGTGATCTGATTCCTCTGATGAAATCAGCCGGCAGCAACCTGGGGGATAAAGAACTTGAAAGCATCATGAGAAAAACCCATGGACTTGGTACTGAAGCAACGCGCGCGAACATAATCAAACGTTTAAAAGACCAGAGCTATATCGAGATCAAAAAGAATCTGGTTTATCCAACAGAAAAAGGCCGCACCTTGATAAAGGCTATCGGTCTATCCGCCTTGTCTTCCGCCGAAACAACTGCAAAATGGGAGCAGAAATTAAGTGAAATAGGTGAAGGTCGGTTTACACACACCAGTTTCATTGATCAAGCTCGAAAATTGGCCACCAAATTGGTATCGGATGCAATTGATTCGGTGCGTTCGTTGGACCTTGATACCGCAGCGACTGCACTGAAATCAGGAACATCCAGTCGACCAGCGTCCGCAGCCCAATCAAGACCTGGATCTTTAGGTAAAACTCGATCAGTATCAGGAAGCGAGCAAAAACCAGTCACTCGATCTGAATCGAATAATTCCACACCTTCAGATACACCACCAACGGAGCAGACACCAAACCGTGGTTTACAACAAACTGGCGGAACAACACAGGAACCAAAGCAACATCCTAATCCTGCATTAGAGAATTCCAATCGACCAGCGACGGATGCAGGTAGGGGACAACATCGTCAGCCTATAATGAAAGATTTGTATGTTTCTGCAGTCAAAATGGTGATTGAAGCAGGTCAGGTATCAGTTCCGCTTCTGCAGAGGAAATTGGCCCAGGGATATACCACATGCGCTCGTCTTATTGACCAGATGGAGCAAGAAGGGATTGTTGGTCCGTACCAAGGAAACTCTCCAAGGCGGGTTCTCATGACAATGGAGCAGTATATGAGCAGATTAAAAGATCACCCAGGAACCGTCGTTCAACCGGGAAAACAGCCACCCGAAGTCACGACACAAGCCTCACCTCCTGCAAGCCCTGTTCATAGATCAGAGGAGAAATTGCGACCTGTTGATGGGCCAGATAGTGAATTTACAGGCCCCCCCCCTCCTGTTAATGGTGTTCCGGAACGGCCATTACGTCAAGTACCCGCTGAACAGGATTTGGGGCCATGCAAAAAATGCGGCCGGCCGGTAATCGACAAAGGCGTTTTATATGGCTGTAGTGCGTGGGAAGATACCAAATGCGATTTTAAAATTAGCAAAACCATCAAGGGGGTACTGATTGAACGGCATGTTGTCGCCAAGCTCCTTCGAGGTGGAACAAGTGGGTTAATCCGGGGATTTATTCATAAATCGAAGGACCCCAATAAGCCGGATTCCACATTCGATGCAGTTCTTCTTTTCGATAAACAAGGCAAGCTTTGCTTTAAGTATCCGACCTTGGATATTTTGAAAGTTCCAACCTATTTGCTTAAGGCACCTACGATTGCTCCCCCTTCGGAGCAAGAACAGAAAAAGGAGTTTGCCGAAATCGAAAAAGAAGCGGCTAACTTGAAGTTGCCAGTGAAAGTTATCAAAGCTACTTATGGGCCGCGAGTTACTCGTTACGAATTGGCACCTGAAGCAGGGCTAAATATCGCGCACTTCAAGAGATATAAAGCAAATTTCCAATTGGCTCTTAAAGCCGAAAAAATCATGGTATACGTTCCGATCCCGGGAAAAAGCGTTGTTGGCATTGAAGTACCAAGCAAAATCCCTTATACGGTATTTCTTCGATCTCTCTTGGAAAATAAAGAGTTTCTTGCTTCAAAAAAGGACTTGTCGTTTCCGATCGGCATGGACATGTCAGGAGAACCGGTCTTTGCAGCAATACCAAAAATGCCTCACTTACTTGTTGCGGGAACAACAGGATCAGGTAAATCCGTATTTTTGAACTCTCTAATTGTGAGTCTCCTGTACGGGCACACTCCGGACCAATTGAAGTTCTTATTCATCGATCCTAAGATGGTGGAACTTTCTGTTTATGAGACCATCCCTCACTTGTTCGGGCCGATTGTAACCGACGTTCGCAGGGCCTTGATTGCCTTGAAAAAGCTTGTCGTTGAGATGGAAAAACGGTATGAAATTCTTCGTCAGTACGGGGTCCGTAATATCGAGTCCTACCACGAGCGGGTGCTCTCGGTAAACCATACCGCACCGAGAATGCCCTACATAGTTCTTGTCATTGACGAGTTGGCTGACTTAATGATTCAGACCGGTCCCGAAGTTGAAGACTGCATTCAGCGCCTTTCCCAACTGGCTCGAGCTGCTGGTATATATATGATTATTGCAACCCAGCGGCCCTCTAAACAGGTCATCAGCCCAGTTATAAAGGCAAACCTTCCTGTCCGGATCGCCTTTGCAGTCGCCAATCACCATGACTCACAGGTCATCCTTGATGAACCAGGCGCGGAAGAATTGCTTGGACAAGGGGATATGTTCTACCTTCCAAAAGATGGCGCAAAACGCCGTCTGGTATCTGCGTATGTATCCGATGATGAGATTGATAAAGTCGTTCAATATGTAAGCTCCAGTGGCAATAGAATCACGCCTTCTGCAGCACAAAGGAACTAGAACAAAAAAATACCTACCCGATTTTTGCAGACTGAGAAATGTCGCTCCATAATGATGGTAGGTATTTTGACAATTTTCATTAATTAGGAAGGTGAACATAGATGAGTGGTATCGATTTTTCCAAATATCCAATCGTTGACGAACTGATTCAGAATTGCGACATGGAGAATGAAAGAGAACACATCCTTTGGCTTCAAGGAACGCAAAACGCCGCGGCAGTTTTGCTTGCAGAAATGCATCTCTTGTGCAAAGCTGGCCTAAGCGATAGTATTCCGTTAAGAAACCGATCCAAAGTATGCGCCAACTATTATTACGGTACTGCCAACCATAAAGTGCATGTCTTTGCCGCACACCAGGCCCTTAATGACCTGGGAATGACCGAAAAAGATCTTTCAAAGTTATTCTCACATAAAGACGTATTCGGTAGGAGGTAAAATATGTGGCGTGTACAGAGGAAAGCTAGGAGATTATTAAAAAACATCGTCAATCTGATCGTCTTGATTTCAGCATTGACCGTAGCGATCACTTTATTTAAAAGGTATTCCTCAGGCCCGATTGGTGTTACGTTTCTTGATAAAGTTGTGCCAGACTTGTCTCAGCTCACAACTTCCGTGGAACCAATTTTCGATTGGATCAAAACATGGGGAGTGTTCTTCATCTCTGTGATTATCCTAACACTTGTGCTAATGAAGGTCATACCTTACTACCGGAAGATACGGATGGTCAGAAGATCGAACATTCACTCGATTGATGTCATGTCCGGAGATCAATTTGAAGAGCTTTTGGTTATCTTCTTTCGCATGCAAGGCTATTCGGCCAAAAAGACAAAACGAACTCGTGATCAAGGTGCTGATGTAGTCTTGAAGGCAGACGGAAAGCGAATTGTTGTTCAAGCTAAGAGAGAAAAAGGAAAAGTATCTAATTCAGCCGTACAAGAGGTTGTAGCTTCGAAAGCGGTATATCAAGCAACGGAAGCCTGGGTAGTCACCAACTCCTACTTTACCGAACCTGCCAAGGAATTAGCTAAAGCAAACGATGTCTTACTATGGGATAGGGATCGGCTTATTAAAGAGTTGTCGAAGTTGAATATGAAAGGTCAACAAACAGACTATGTAACATGATTTTTCAATAGAAGCTGCCTATCACGGGAGCTTCTATTCTGCTTACAAAAAAACACTCACAAGTTACGAGCTTGCGAGCATATTTTCGGGAAAAACCTCTTGTTCCATGTATAAAGTTGGGTCTTCTTCAAGACATTTTATAAAGGCCTCTACGATATCCGAATCGAATTGGTCACCAGAATTTTTCTTCAGTTGCTCAATAGCGGTTTCGACACCGAGTGCCTGCCGGTAGGAACGACTTGTTGTCATGGCATCGAACGCATCACAGATAGATACGATTCGAGCTTGCAAAGGGATTTCTTTGCCCTTTAATCCTTTAGGATATCCTTTACCATCCATCCTTTCGTGATGATGCAAAACAATATCATGCACCCCTTTGCATTTCAGTTCCTCAATCTCTTTAATAATTTGATATCCGTATTCTGGATGCAGTCGAATCGCGTCAAGCTCCGTATCAGTTAATTTTCCTGATTTCATTAGTACATGTTCTGGGACTCCAATCTTTCCGATGTCATGAAGTAAGGCTCCAATCTCCAAATAGTAAATATCCGATTCAGGGAGTTGCAACTTTTTGGAAAGAGCTCGAGCATATCTCATTACGTTTCTCGAATGAAGGGCTGTATACGGATCTCTTGCATAAACTGCCTTTGCAAGAGCAGTGATCGTGTTTTTGAAAAGCGTACTCAAATCTTCCTTTTTTTGAACGAGCTCGGCGTGGATATGATCAATTTGCTCATCTTGATGCTGAATTGTGTTGGTTATGCGTTCAAGACCACGCTCTAACATTCGAATCTCATCTCCATTAAAACGGTCATCCAGTTCCACCTTACCTTTGGTCGCATTATCCACTTTATTGATAATCATCAATAGCGGCTTTACAATTGGGCCGGTTATAAGATAGTTCAATGCCGCTAAGAAAATAAAGGTAGCTAAATATTTAACTGATTCTCTTGGTAGATTCTCTATTAGCGATTTGAGCTCCATGGACGAGTAGTCCGTAGCCGCTTGTACTATTATGAGAAATACAGTTGCAATAAAGCTGAAAAGTGTGGCTAATTTTATGCGGATAGCCATGTACTAACTGCCCTCCTAAAAACAAAAAAAGCCCACAGCAACCCATGAGAGGTTACCGTGGTGCTTCCACGTTTCATTTTATTTGATTAAATTAATTATAGCAGATCGTGGTCGTTTTTTGGAAGTCTTATGTGGCTTGTAAATTAAATGAGGAAACTTGAAGGTATTTTTGATTGACAGCAGGTAATTAATTTCAGATAATAAAACTAATTAAATACACGACTGAGGAAGCACCTCGAGGGCGAAAGCCTTTTGGGGTGCTTTTTTTGTTTTACAAGGAGATCATATGAAGAGAAACGATTTTGTTATAACCAAAGACCATTTAGTTGGGAGAGTAAAGAAAGTCTTTAAAGGCAGTGATTCGGTTATCGTGGAATTTCGAGTCCGCGTAAGTCATACCAAAAGACATATAAAAGTGATCAGTAAAATTCATCGCCATTCTTTAAAACTTAAGGGAGGATCAGAGTAGGAGATCATAATCTGCAAAGGATTGAGTGTTAAAAAACGTCGAGATTTTTGGCTAATCCAATTCTAAAATGGAGATGACCTTCAGATGAAAAAAATTTATGTGCTGGATACCAATGTACCATTAGCTGACCCGTTGGCTCCTTTTCAAGCATTCGCAGATAATGATGTAATCATTCCCGCCATTGTACTTGAAGAAATCGATGCCAAAAAGCGTAGTGACGATGATCTTGGCCGTAACGCACGTCGATTCTCTCGAATGCTTGATGCTCTTCGGGAGGAAGGAAAATTGCATGAAGGAATTCGGACCGCTGCAGGGGGTACCATCAAAATAGAAATGAATCATCGGAGCTTTTCAAACGTTCAGGAGGCATTTGGGGAATATACCAATGACAACCGTATATTGGCCGTTGCCCTTAACCTTCATATGGAGCAAAAGGAAGAGATCAATCCTCTGCCGGTGATTCTTGTAAGTAAAGATGTCCTGGTTCGGATCAAGGCAGATGTTTTGGGGATTGTTGCACAGGATTTCGAAAACGATCGAGTTGTGGCATCTGATGACATCTACCAGGGATATAACGAACTTAAGATTCATCCTGGTATCATCGACGCTTTTTATAACAATCGGGGAGTCAGTTTGTCGGAACTCAATCATCAAGTGAATCCCAATGAATTTATCATCTTGAAGGATGAATTCGGGACAACTAAATCCGCTCTTGGAAAGGTCGATATCAACAAAAAGATGCTTATACCTCTTTTTACAAACGACCAACCCGTCTGGGGGATCTCCGCAAAAAATGCTCAACAACGTATGGCTTTAGAACTCCTATTAAATGACGAAATTCCGTTGGTAACGTTAATTGGTAAAGCTGGTACAGGAAAAACTCTACTCACTCTCGCGGCAGCACTGAGCAAGGTGGAGGACGAACATAAGTACAAGAAACTGTTAATTGGCCGGCCAGTTATTCCTATGGGTAAAGACATCGGTTACTTACCTGGTGAAAAGGACGAGAAGCTCCGCCCATGGATGCAACCGATTTACGATAATCTCGAGTATTTGTTCGACACAAAAAAGCCCGGCGATATTGAAAAAATCTTGATGGGGATGGGGGGCATACAAGTCGAAGCTCTGACTTACATCCGAGGAAGATCCATCCCCGGCCAGTTCATTGTAATCGACGAAGCACAAAATCTTTCTAAGCATGAAGTAAAGACAATTGTTTCCCGTGCGGGCGAAGGCAGTAAGGTTGTATTGATTGGCGACCCTGAACAAATCGACCATCCTTACCTTGATAGTACTACGAATGGATTGACCTATATTGTTGAACGCTTCAAGAATCAAGATATCTCAGGACACGTGAAACTTCTTAAAGGTGAGCGATCGAACCTCGCGCAACTTGCGGCCGACCTTCTATAAAAAAACCTATTCGATTTTTTACGAAACTACCACAATTCACCTATATTGGGTATAATTAATACATGTAAAGACTGGAGATGGTAATAAATGCTGATTAGGCAAGTTGAACATCGCATCATTCTCGAATTGATGAAAGGGAAGAACGATTTCAAACAGATCGCATCCCGCCTCAGTATTGATTACTCAACGTTGAATTCATTGGTTCGCCGTTTGGTAACCTACGATGTCATCCGTCGTAATGACGATGGCTCCTATCAAATTACAACTGCCGATCTTATGGTGGCTTCGGACCAAGAAGTGCAGAATCATAGAAGAAATAACCCGAACCGAAAGTTAGGGATAGACAACCCTTTGCCGCTTGTAATGGGTGAGGAACTGGAGGATCTGAAAGAGTTCATCAAAATCCAGTGCGAAGAGGAGGTTCCTCGCAGTACTATCCTAAAACGTCTAAAAAGATACGGATACGTTTTAAGCCGCATAGAGTTGCTCCAATTTGTGGAGTATTTCAATTTAGCACCCAGACGCAAGAAATCTAAGAATTCCGAAGTCGAGGTCGCCTAATGGCGGAGAAGTTTTCTTTGCTTGACAGGTAACATCAGGGTGATTTATGATAAGGAAAATTCAGGAACAGGGAGAGGAGCGTGAGCAAGGATGAACAAGGCGTTATATCTATTTGGACACGAGAGCATTCAACAGTGGAGCCTGTCGAAAGGTGATCATTTCTTTCTTAATGCCCAAAAGCCTTATACCTCGCCACGCGGCCTTTTTTCGATATCCAAAATTCTCCTGATGAATGGGGAGAACTTAAGGCAAAATAGCATCTACTGATGCATGTTTGTCTGGATTTGGAAAGACCGCTGAACTTCAGCGGTCTTTTTGTTTTATACGTGATTGGCAAAATGATAAAAAAAGGTGTTGACAGCAATAATATCCTGTGATATATTCATACACAATAAAGCGGTAAAACATTAAAGCGATAAAGTTTAAAAATTTATCGGTACGAAAACTACGGAGAAAGGAAGGGATAAGTTATGAGAAACCAGTTATTTAATAATCACTGCGAGCAGCCTTATCAGCAGACTTTTGGTTATCAAGAGATATCGATCAATCAAAAGCACGCGGATATTTGGCACGATAACGGTATTAAAGGGCTGTTTAGCACTTATTTCATAACTTATTTCCAGCCAATCATCAGTAGCATTTACGTGCCACGTTTGGTCCGTTCAATCCTTAAGAGAGGAGGAACGGTGCTAAGGTGATTATGAATCACGGACCGTTCTGAATCTAAAATCCGTTGATCCATAAATTTGTACGTAAAAGGCTACTTGCATCTGAGCATGTGGTCCCATTTGTGCTTGTCTTTTTCTTCCGTCGAGCCGGGTCAGACAAGTAATTAAAATGGAACCACTGCGGATGAGTAGCTTTTTCCTTTTTGGAGAGGTGGCAGAACACGAATGATAGCGAAGCTGGTAACGCGACGTTATACAAAAGGTGTGAAACCTGTTCAGTCCGCCAATAAACGGCGCATTGGGCAAGCGGTTTAAGCCACAGGACTTTCAATCCTACATTCGCTCGGTTCAAATCCGGCATGCGTCACCATCTTGCGGAATTAGTTTAAGGGTAGAACGAGTGCCTTCCAAGCATTCAGTACGAGTTCGATTCCCGTATTCCGCTCCAATGGTTGGGTAGCTCAGTTGGAAGAGCGATGGTCTGAAGAACCATGCGTCGTCGGTTCGATCCCGGCTCCAACCACCATGGAGGTCTTGGCGAAATGGCCAACGCGACGGGTTGTGGCCCTGTTATCACCGGTTCGATTCCGGTTGATCTCCCCAAATTGCCTCTTAGCCAAGTTGGTAAGGCTGAGGTCTTTGAAGCCGCGATCCCAGGTTCGAGTCCTGGAGGGGGGCCACGCGGCTATGATGGAATGGCAGACATGCGGGCATCAGAAGCTCGTGCAGTGAAAGCTCACCTGTGGGTTCAAGTCCCACTGGCCGCACCATAAACTAGAATTTTAAAGTTTCGCGGAGTGTGAGTCGGTAATTAGTTCGGGTTTATTAGCTTTAAAAAAGATCTAAGGGAGATAAACCCGCTTCAAGAAGGATTTACTTTGTATACATGTTGGCGTAGCTCAATCGGTAGAGCAACTGACTTTTAATCAGTAGGTTGAAGGTTCAACTCCTTCCGCCGGCACCAAATATGGGAGAGTAGCGAAGAGGATAAACGCAGCTGACTGTAAATCAGCCCCCTTCGGGTTCGGCGGTTCGAATCCGTCCTTTCCCACCATTACGGGATGTAGTTCAGCTTGGTAGAACGCTAGTTTTGGGTACTAGAGGCCATCGGTTCAAATCCGGTCATCCCGACCATAATTCAATATTAGTGTAGTGGTGAAAGGGAATAAAACACCTGTCTTTCGAACAAGTGCTCGTGGCTTTGAATCCCGTCAATGGCTACATCTTGGTTCCATAGTTCAGTTGGTTAGAATGCTGCATTGTCAATGCAGAGGTCAGGGGTTCAAGTCCCCTTCGGACCGCCAATCATGCTGTCGTAGCTCAGTCTTGGTTAGAGCACTCGGCTGATAACCGAGAGGTCGTTGGTTCAAGTCCAATCGACAGCACCAATATTTAGGGATATAGCCGATTTGGTAAGGCAGCGCACTGTTAATGCGTGTAATGCAGGTTCGAGTCCTGTTATCCCTGCCATGGGGTCGTAGCTCAATTGGTAGAGCAGTTGCTTTGCAAGCAGAAGGTCAGAGGTTCAAATCCTCTCGATTCCACCATCTATTTAGGGGGCCATGTTCCTTGGCCGGCGAGTCTGCCTCCAAAGCAGATTGTGGTGGGTTCGATACCCACGCTCCCTGCCAATATCGGGGTATAGAATAGAGGCCTAATTCACGGGACTTTGACTCCCGCATCTCCGGTTCGAATCCGGATGCCCCTGCCATCGGAACGCTCATAAAGTGCATTCGGTAACTCCGATGATCCGGTTCACTGCCGGACGTTCCGCAAAATTGTTTTTCCGTCCATTGGAAGTAAAAACGATGGTTCGTTTGAGGAGCTACGAACCGAAAGTTCGTGGGTGTTCAAGTCTCTCCATTCCCACCATATTTAAGGGCCTTTAGCTTAGTGGCGAAGCAGACGGCTCATAACCGGCCATACATTGGTTCAATTCCAACAGGGCCCCTAAATTGATTACGAAACGATGAAGCCATATTGGCATTGGTAAAGAACGTACATTACGATAATGGCATTGCTTCTTCAAAATATAGCGAAAAAGAAATCGTTGATCATCGATATGTAAGATCAATCATGAACGAAAAAAGCTTGCAATCCGTTCGAAAGATCAGAATGCACCCTTCCGTATTTCCGAGCCTTCCGGTATAATTATGGTAATCGAATACTGAAACCTGGAAGCACCAGGACTGGCCGAACGGCCAGTCTTCGGTGCTTTTTCTATTGAAGAAGGAGTGTGCTTTATCTGGTTCGAGTATATAAGATTATCTGGAATTGTGATCGGTTTTGTAGGTTCATTCTTAATGGTTCATAACTACAAATAGAAAGGATTGCGTTGACTTGAATAATTATATCCCAAATGTTCAAAGTGGGTTTCTTGTTTTTATTGTCTACCATCTTATCGTTAACCTTGGTGGTTATATCGTCATGGGAGTCGATAAAAAGCGCTCCCAAAATTCAGAATGGAGGGTCCCGGAAAAGCGGCTATTTGGATTCGCCTTATTGGGCGGTGCATTGGGGGTATTAGGTGGAATGTATGTGTTCCATCATAAAACAAAACACCGGTCATTTAGAATTGGTGTTCCGCTCCTGTTATGCCTTAATGTTGGGACATTTTACTATCTACTAAAGCTGATACTCAAATTGTGAACAGGTACCCCATAGGCACCCGTTCTTAGTCGGAGGGATACTTTAATGCCGCGTAAAGAGATAGATTTATACGAAGGAGCAACGTTATTTGATGAACCAATACCTGTCTCTAAAATAAGAGAGCAAGACGCGGATAACGCTCTAAATACAATTGAATTGAAATGTTTGGAGCACCTTCATGCCGGCGAAGAGAGCGTTAGAGCGATCTGTGAAAGATTAATTGAGGAGGGGGTTATTCCAGAGGATCGTTTCCTTACGGGAAAACCTAAATTCTATCCTGAGATCTGTATATTTCTCAGTTCACTTTCCTCGGCAGATAAAGTATGGAAGATAGCTATTACCCAAGATGATTGCAGATTCAAGCTCTTCGAATAAGAAATTGGGTCCTCTAAAATTCGCTTCCATTTTCACAAGGGTAGATAATTAAAAGGAAAAGGCGGGGAAGAAATCATGGTAAGAAAAATGGAACTTCTATCGATCGTGAAAAATCTCCACGATGATGACCTCCAATCCGCCTATGATTTCATACAATTTTTAAATCAAAAAATTCTAGCTATGGAGAAAATGAAGACACCAAATCAAGGCAAACTCAAGGGAAACTAACTGCTCTCTTTACCTGGGAAAATGTCGTACTGGAAATTTCAGATAAACTGAACAAACCATTCTATGAAAATTTCAATGCGACGTCAGGCGAAAAAACTCCACACAATCTATTTGATTCTTAGTGAAACGGTGTTCCAAAAAGGGGATGTCAACATCTCATTTTTATTAGCAAGCAAAGATTACAGGAGGGATTTATATGAACAAGGAGAAGTTTGAGGACCTTGACAACATAGTCCGCGCTCTTGATTTATGGGTAGAGCTTACTGGCGTTGATCCTGCCAAGGAGTACGGTACTTTCACATCCAGAGAATGGGAAATTAAAAGTGTCAATGATGAATTAAAGGAATCCCTTCGGATCGACCCCACAAAGATCACCACGATGATGATGCTGGACTACTTCGTCCGAGACTACTTGGAAAATCGGAATTTCACCGTGCAGTCCATCCTTGACGACTACCGCATCCTAGTCGATTACCTGGAGAAGTGCCGCGAGCTACTGGACATTTTAGATTCGGAAGCAGTGTCCGAAGCCAAAAATGAGTTCAGAGACAGCGTCATAGCCGCTCTGACACATTACGGCGTGACCAATAAAGAAACCTTCGATATGGCAAACGACCTTCACTCCCTCGCCTTCCTACGGCGAGATGCGCTGCGAGCCATCGAAGCTCTGGAGTGCCATCAATTCCTTCAAGGCGACCCTGACGGAGGGAGGCCAGTATATAATGAAACAGTTTTCGAGTTCTGGAACATCAACAGCCTGATAAAGTCCATGACGCAAACAAAGAAGTCTGGTATCACGCTGAACCTGATTCGTGATCCGTTGGCGACTTCCTCCTTCTTTATTTTTGCGATCAGAAACGGCGGAACGCTATCCATTCTTACCGACCGCGACAAGCAGCCCCACCCGCTGGCGAAGTATATGTCTAGGCGGCCTGATCGCTCTTTCGCCTCCAGATACTGGCGCTACCATTTCCCCTACGACCTTATGGGCATAGCCATGTCTGAGGACGGCAGATCGGCGTACATCGAGCAACAGGAATCCACCGCCTTGGCACCATACAATGTTCAGGCCAATCCATTGCAGAAAATAGCCGACCTCAATCCGGACGAGACGATATGGATTGCCATGATGTTCAGCCAGATTGAGCGCAAGTTCTGGAAGGAAAATTATAAGACTCCGCAGCTTTCCTATACCGGAGAGATGCTGAAGGTACAGCACGCTCTGGTTGCAGGAGCCGCCCACCTTCCGGCTGTCATGGATAACTACAAAGTGCTGGAGGCCCCGGCGCTGAAGTCTTCGGATGTGACTTTCGAGAAGATGAAGGACGAGTGGCAGTTCGTGCCTACTGGGCAGCACTACTGGCTGGAGCAGCGCTACAAACACTTGGTAAAAGACGAGATGCTGAACCTGGTGGATGATGGCACCGAGATTAAGTTATTACTCACTGGGAGCAAGCGTCAAGAAGATGTACTGAAGCAGTTGAAAGGCGATTACCGCACCATCGAAGTCGGTGATGACAAAATAGCCCTCATTCGGGAAGACGTTGTGGAGCAAAAGGTATGGTTTTATGACAGAAACGCTATTCTCCATAGCTCGGCAAAGATTCAGGCTATGGACTCTACGATGTTCGGCACAGCCGAACAGGTTATTGCTGACCAGCGCTGGGTCGCTCGCTACAACATGGCGAAGCAGATCAACTGGGCGGCACACGAAGAATATGAGCGGCGTAAGGAGGAAGTGTTCGACTGGTATGAGCAAGCCATCGTAGCGAACCAAGAGAACCTTTATAAAGCCATCGTCGAAGGCCAGTTCCTGGCTCCGTCCATGAGATATAAAAAGCATGGATTCGGCTACGAGTTCACTGACGATGAAAACATCCTTTTTCGTTTTAGCAAAGCCGGGGACAAAGGCAAATACAACTCTTCAGAATCGACGTACGATACCGGTTTGCGCCTTCATAATGGTCAGGAAGGTTGGGCGAGCAAATATTACTGCTATATTAATCGGAGTAAAGCTTCACTTTACGCCAAGTTTAGCCCTACCACGGCAGCCGCCCTGGCTAAAATGTGCGGAATAGAATTAGGCGACCTTCCAGACGTACTCCAGCACTGGGCAAAGGAAGAACAGTATTCCGGCAATTCCATCCTTGATCGAGTTGATCCTATGGAATGGGTGGTCAAGAATCCGTGGAGAGATATGAACTTCAGCGTCTGCTTCTATCTCAGTAAATCCGGCTTCATCGAATTGTGTAAGCGGTACGGCGTTGAGCCTGTCCGGTTTTGGATCGACGAAGAACGCAAGAAAAAAGAGAATGGAGTTGTATAGATATGGGAGTAAAAGATTTTCTTTAATCCTTCTCGTTCAAAGATTTCATCAGTCACCTGAAATCCATTCCATCTCCTTCTGCTGCAGTCGAGAGAAAGGGGGAACTTTCTATGAATACTGTTTCTACAACAATTGATGCAGTAATTGGGCCTGAAACCGCTGCATTATACAGGCGTTGTTCACCTTTGCATTATGAATCCCCCCATCGGCCTTAAAATTGGAGGAGATGCTTTTTTTCTTAGAACATTACATTGTCAACGAATAGTGAAAAAGGAGGGAGCAGTAATGAATACAACCAACACCTATTATTGGGTACGCGTATATGATTATTCTTTCGAGCGTGACGGAGGTGAGAAAGGGACTCTTCTGGATGAATTCTATCTATCGGATATAACAGGAGGACGTGATGAGGCTAAGCAAAAAGTATTGGATAGGTTCTGTACGAACACCTCTACCGAATTGAAATTCGCCAAACCGAAAAAGAAGAATGGGATTTACGCTATTGTCATGGATAGTGAAAAATATTGGTATGATCGTTTTTACGCACAAATCGATACCTTCTGCTTTTGGTGTACGAAGCCCGTCAAAGGAAAAGCAAGCGAGTTTCCTCGGGCTTACATTGGTGATGGCCATTATTACGAATCCCGGGATTCAGTCTTTACTGACTTAGAGCAAACGGCATATTTTTGTACTACGGACTGCGAAATTCATTATAAGCGGAGCCAGAAGAGCGATGAAGGAGAATTCCAAATCAAAGAAGAAGGCAATAATGGCGATATTTTTGGATACATCTACCTAATATATAATCGCGCCGAAGACCATTATTACATTGGCCAAACTCGGTATATGCCCTTCTTTCGTTGGCAGGAGCACGTAAAAGAAGGAAAGAAAGGTCATATTAATGATTTGAGTTTCAGCGTCCTGTCAGAAATTTACCGAGACAAAAGATGGAATGACCTTCAAAACCAGCAATACTTAAATAGTATGGAGGCGTGGTGGATTAGTAAGTATGAGTTTGAAGGCCACAAAGTTTTTAATATCTCCAAGCCCAAAATTACGATCGATTATTTAAAAGAAAAATTCAATGATATGGTTATTCGTCAGGAACAAATGCTCTTATAACAAGTCAAGAAGCAAAAGGAAGAGGCATACCAGTCTCTTCCTTTTTCTCGACATTACGGAATAAAAACTTATAGAATATTCCAAAAACTCTCAAGTTAAATAAATCATAACATGTCACAATATAGGGAGTTTTGTCGAATGGTCGATTTCAGACAGAACTTCGGACATTTCATGCACAACCTCTTTTCCGGCCCTAAGACTATTGGTATATTAAATTATGCGAGATAGTTCTTTGGGATTATATAGAATAAAGAGGTGCGATCATTATGGATATGTCTAAAGTGTCAGGGAACGAGAATATCAATAATCTTTTCCCAAGAAACAACCAAAACCTCTATGATCAGTTAAAACTCTGCATCATTTCTGATTATTTTCCTAAGACCCTCTCCAAGATGCCAAAAGGCACCATGGAATTTTTCATTCGTGATGGAGAACTTGCAATAAATTATCATATAAAAAAGGCGAATCTTCGCGGACCAGTGCCAATCAATACATCAGTTGGCATGAGCCGTGGAAAGCTGCTCTCCTTCTTGATGCTGGTAGAAGACAACATTACGGCACAACCGACAATTGAATATGGAAGCATCATTATTAATTACGAACTTCTTGAAGACGGAGATATCGACGGAGATATTGAGTTCAAAACTCAAGTCAACCATCGCCGCCGCTAACAAGTTAGACAAGAAATCTAAAAAAAACATCCGGGGCCTCACT
The DNA here is from genome assembly GCF_003863965.1 of Paenibacillus oralis. Taxonomy (GTDB): domain Bacteria; phylum Bacillota; class Bacilli; order Paenibacillales; family Paenibacillaceae; genus Fontibacillus; species Fontibacillus oralis. The sequence goes on along the minus strand of NZ_RRCN01000002.1, from coordinate 312,176 downwards.
GTAATTCTTCCTTGTAAGAGGAACCTTATCGGATGTATGCACTAGGGAAATGTTGTAGCTTTTGGAGATGTGCCCCTCTGGTTGGATTGCCGTTATATAAAGAATATTCACCAAGTAGTTACGATGGGAATAAACAAGATTGTCCGAACACAGTTCCTTGATTTCTTTCAACTGGGTACTGGTCTCAAGGAAAGTACCATCTTTAAGATGGACTATGTACTTATTCCGGTATAGCTTGTCCCTTTCGACATAAATAATTTGATTTTCTGCAACGGTTACAGCCTGATAGTCTTGCTTTAGAACGACCCAACGAATTGTCTCTTGGACATCTTCATCTAGAAGTTTTTTTGCGCGTATTTGCTCCTTTGCCTTACGAATGACCCTTTTAAAAAGTAAGTTGGGCACGAAATTTCAAAAAAACATCCGAAGCCTCATTGATGTTCTTCTTTGTAAGAGGCACCTTATCGGATGTGTGCTCGAGGGAAATAGTGTAACTCTTGGAGATGTGCCCATCTGGTTGGATCGCTGCAATATAAAGGGCATTCACCAAATAACTACGGTGAGAGTAAACAAGATTGTCCGAACACATTTCTTTGATTTCTTTCAACTGAGTACTGGTCTCAAGGAGAGTACCGTCCTTAAGATGAACTATGTATTTATTCCGGTGTAGCTTATCCTTTTCGACATAAATTATTTGATTTTCCGCAACGGTTACATCCCGGTAGTTTTGCTTTAGAATGACCCAATGAATGGATTCTTGGACATCTGCATCCAGAAGCTTTTTTGCGTGAATCTGATCCTTCGCCTTATTGATAGCCTTTTTTAATCTGATCTCGTTGATTGGTTTTGTGATATAGTCCACAGACTCGAATTCAAAACCTGCCAAAAGATGCTCTGGTTTTAATGAACCTGTTACAAAGATCACTTGCGGGTGGAGGCCTGCAGCATGAATTTCCTTAATGCCAGAGATCCCATCTAGCTTTTTGAGTCTAATATCCAGTAATATGATATCCGGTTTATGTTGTTTTGTTTCTTCAATCAAGCGTATTCCGGAGGATACTGTGGAGACAATGACTAAATCCATGTCGTTGATTATCTTTTTCAACAAAGACATTTGATGTATATCATCTTCGGCAATTAAAACTTTATATCCTTGTTGCTCCATAACTTCCCCTCCTTACTTAGACAAGTTCAAAAACACAATTGCATTATAGCATTCAGGGTTATTATAACCCATGTTAAATTAGACCCAATTATGGACCCATTATTCAGCAAGGTGCTCGATTAAAGGCCGGTTTCTTAATATATACTATCGTCAAAATTTACTAGGTAGCCTTTCTTAAGATATGCTTAACTTAAGTCAATTAATTTTCAATGAATCCGGTGATGACGATGAATGATAAAATAACATTGGCTATGGATCTTTTCCAAGAAGATCGGCTAGTAAGCATGGCATTTTATTGTAATGTCCACGGTATCAAGGAAGGCTATATGTTCATACAAATGGGCAGCGAACTGCCGGAAAATGCGATTTGGAAAGGACTCCTTGCAGTGCTTACACGCCTTGCTAGCCAATACTGTAACCGAACTATTCTAATGGCCTTTTCCCCTATTTATCTACAACTGGGTGATGGCAGGACAAAAGATCATGTCTTACGAATTCTTCATTCTTTTAAGGCTTCTCAGCACATATCCTTTTTCGAATATCAAGGGAACCTTGATAAGGTTAATAAACTGGGGCTAGAGGATAATCATCCCATTAATGTGCTGAGGGGATATACAATCTCAGAATACGAAACAAGATTGATTGGTTTTAAATCAAACAAGAAGAAAAAGTTTGAGGTTTCTCCTATCTATTATGAAGGAGTTTTCATGCCGGCTACAGGTGCATGTTTAGATTTGGAAGCGACTTCCACCGTGATTCAATATGCTCGGGTGATCGAATATGGTGTTGTAAAATTTACTGACGGCCAGATAACCGATAAGTTGCAATCATTTGTTAACCCTAATATGAAAATTCCCAAAGCTGTTCGAGAACTCACCGGTATTACCCAAAGGGATGTGGACCGAGCGCCAAGAAGTTATGATGCCATTAAAGCACTGGTTTATTACTTAAAGGATTGCAGATACTTGATAGGGCATAACATCCTATATGACTTCTCACTTATTGATACGTTTTGCCAGCGATTTAGGTTGCCTCGATTAAATGTAGAACTTATCTGTACAAAGCGATTAGCAAAAAAGTCAAACCTCATCGTTAAAGATTATCGAATGGAAACGCTCTTGAAATTATATGATATTCATAACGAACGACCACACAGAGCATTGCCCGACGCAACTGCGAATTTTTATCTCATGAAGAAAATGTTTACTGAATCCTTCTTAGTTTCGTAATCAACAAGAGCCTTTTCTTCCAAATTTGGAAAAGAGGCTATTGTTGATTGTACGCAATTGATTGCATCGATCACTTCCTTCACTGAAACCTTAGTGGAGCTTTTTTATTTATATCCCCACCTGTAATGAAGAAGTCAACGGCCGATCTGTTAGTATAAATATACATTTACAGGGTTCGACTCCTATGATACGATATACTTAATCAAATAAGCAAAAAATGCGAAGCACGCATCTATCTCTGGGGATAGATGCGTTTTTGTGTTTAGAAAGTGGAAATCTAAAAAAAGCAAAGGCTATTCTTAAATCGGTTGTCGATTCGCTAGTTCTGGAAAATATCGGGTTTGAGTGAATTTCAGTCGGATTCGTACTAGAATGCATCGGGAACTTATGGGTCAGATTGCTTTAATTATTTAATTTGTTTTATTTTAGTACCATCGCTGTCCCTGCTAGTACATTGAGTAGTAATAAAATGAGGTGATAAGATGTTCAACAAAAAGATGAAGCTTTTTCAAGAGCATTGGACCAAGAGCTTAACTGATCTCAAAAGGGAGGCAGAAGGGCTCTTGGAGTGGTTCCAGGTACTCGAAAATCATGAAACAACTCAACTATCTAGTGGAGAACTTCAGGACCGTTATAACGCTGTTGTTGCTGTCTACAATACTCTGAAAGCCCAGCAGGATTTTCTTCCTAATCACCCCTCTTCAATTCAGTTGCTTAATGAAGTCCAAAGCGTTCTGGAAATGATTCAAGAAACTTTGGAAGGTAAGTGCAACATCGATAAGCTGAGTATTCCGACTCCGTTCCCGGTGTCCGGATTTGTTTCCATTGATGACATTGCAAAGCGTACTATATTGACAATTCACGATGTAAATAAGGTGCTGGAACTATCGTATCCTACTTTCATCGAACAAGTTTCCGGCCAGCCACTTGAAGCAAAGAGGTATGCGTATAGTGCTCTTATAAGGGAATTCTTATTGGAAATTCGAAACCAACGAATCTACAACTTTAAGTATCTTTCAGATTTAGCAAATGCCCTTCATAACATACCCGGTTTTATGGCGAGCGACTTCAAACAGTTTGATGATGATACTTTTTGGGACAGCATCTTTAACAAACGGACAGAAGCAACTAACTATATTGTAAAATCCTTTTTGTCATGTCTTTCTGGTTACTATGCATGGTTAAGGAAAACTGGTCCTTCGAACGAAGAAAACAAGGCTAAGGATCTGTTAACATAGGCGAGAAAACAGCCAATTCCTTTAACAAATAGAAAAGTAGCATAATAAAAGTAAGTAATGAATGGAAATAGCAGATTCGAATGGAAGAGGATTTTTTGTTTAGACACATTATTACTACGAAATCACCAACCGAGTGGGAAACCATTCGAAAAGATGCGGAAGAAAGGATGCAGGAGAGTCTCTCCGATTTCACGCCATTTTTTGTTCATTGGAAAGACATTATGTTGAACACTGCGGACCCTGTTAACCAGGTAACCAACGCGGCACTTTGGGGAAAAGTGAGGGAAATTCTTATCATCGGCCGCAGCCATCGTCAAATCCTCGTAATTGAAGCTTCCCCTGAAGACCTTGATGACATATCAGCTCCAAAAAACTCAAGTGATTTACACGGAGCGGAAGTTAAAATGAAACAAGAAATCGCTGCCAATTCATTTATTTATGTATCATATAGAGGGGGTGCTCGGTGATTTATCGTCCATTTTCAAAATCCGGATTGGTTACTCTTCCAAAAGAGGCACGAGAATTCCTCGGCTTGGACTCGAATGACGGAAAAATAATTATTGAGCAGGTGGGTAGGTTCCAGGCTAGAATCGTTGGCCTAAATTCAGAACTAGATAAGCTACTTCCTAGAAGAAGAATCACTAATAAAGGCCAATTTACTATTCCAGCAAATATACTTAGATCATGGGGTATAACAGGGAAAGGGGAGGTCTCATTCCATATACAAGAGCCTTACCTGATAGTGTCCTTAGTGGGGCCTGAGATCGGTTGTAAACTCTGTGAATCTGCCGGGACCCTGTTGGGTCACCCTTGTATAGTATGCGATGGTACGGGCAAAATGAGACTCCACCCAATGGGAGCTTTGGGTGAATTTGCGTCGGTTACCATGAATGCCAGAAAGTTTGGAATAACATTACATACAGAAGAAAATGACACTGGTGTTCCACAAATTCACGTCTCTGGTTCTTTAAATCTTCCAGCAGCCTACCTCAAGCTTGTAGAGATCTATTTTAAGTCTCGTCTTCAAATCAAGTGAGTTTTAGACAAACGCTTCCGGCATATTGAAACGGGAAGAGAGGTGATCGCTTCAGCGGTAGGAAAAGCCTTTTACATTGAAGCATGGAAAGAACAGAAGGCCGCAGGATCGATTCCGGAAGATAGTTCCGATTATGAGGAACCGCAAGAGCTTCCGATCGAAGAATACATCGAACAGGGAGTTTACGTGTTATTCGAAAATAAAGAATATGAGCTGATTGATGAGGAATAAAATCATTGTAGTTTATTAGATAATTTGATATGCTTTCATTAATTGAATATTTATACGAGGAAGCACCTCTAAAAACGGCGGTATCGCCATTTTTAGAGGTGCTTTTTTACTTGGGTATTCAATTACGTCCAGGTAAATCATTTTTTTAATCACTTGCCAGAAGGAGGTAACTCATTTGTACAATCAACTGAGCCCATTATTTGAGGTAAAACCTGTATTCCGTCCTCTCCAGACGCTAGTATTTTCACTAATTATCAGCATCTTTATCACAATGTTCTTCGGCTCATTCCTTGTCCCGATCCTTGGAATTATAGTTGGTGCCATCATCATAGAATCATCTCCGGGATTAAAGGAATCGATAGCATCTGCAACTGATTCTGGTAACACCCATACATTGGCATTTATTTTTTCCTCCCTACCAATAATCGTGGGAATGGTCCTATACTTCACAGTAACTCTTTTTGTATACAGGGCACTTAAGCAAAATAAAGAAAAGACGGTTTATTCATTCTTTGAAGATCATATGACGTATTTCGAGTCCTACAGAAAAAAAATAAAAACTACGATAAAATATTCAAGCATATCCGCAGTTGATTACACCTGTTCACCATTTCAGGAACGTCTCGGCCTTGGAACGGTTTCTATCTCAACGGGAGTCCGTTCAAAAACAATAAACTTGTTTGACATCCCGAACCCTGACGAAATATATCAAAAAATCGAAGAGCTTACAGAAACGCACTATGCATGAAAACGTATTTATATAGTAGATAGTTGAGGCGAAAAGGTCTGAATATTTAGGTTTCAACAAAATAATTGAAACCTAAATATGGAAAGAGTATAGTTAAACTACAAAGATTTATTTCTAAGGAGGACCAACTTTGAGAGATAAAATTAAGCAATACCTTTTGGCGGGGTATCCTGCTATATGGATTCAAGATTGGGAAGAGGAAAGGATCTGCAAAGACCTGCAGCGAATTGCTAAAGAAGGCAAGGGAACCGACGTAAAGCTTAGATACCTAGAGTGGAGCTGTACAAAAGGATTTGTTGATCCAGCGGAAAATAACAAAGTCCACAAAGATACAACAGATCCCATCGCTGCCTTGACATATGTTGCGACAGGTGAATCGCCCAAGCAAACCCTGTATGTTTTCAAAAACCTGCACTTTTTCTTAGATAACCCAAACTCGAAACACATGATTGTTCAGTTGATCAAAGATTTAATTCCAATAGCCAAAAGAACGGAACGACATCTCATCTTCGTAAGCTCTCAGGTTAACCTTCCCCAAGAGCTATCTAAGGACATTACCTTCCTTCAATTCGACCTGCCGGATGCCGATGCTCTCGACTCTGTTCTATACGATGTGCTATCCTCAGTAGCTATATCGAAATTCAAACTTAGTTTAGAAAGGAAATCGCCTGAAGATAGACCCAGATTGATCAAAGATGCTGTTAACAAGATGGGAGTCTCGGAAGAAGATCGTTACAGACTAGTACAAGCCGCACTGGGTCTAACCTGCTCTGAAGCCGAAAATGCTTTTGCATTGACCTGGGTAGAAAACGAATCCTTTACCAGCCCAGAAGCCGTTGAGTTTGTTCAGAAGATCAAAACGCAGTTCATTAATAGCAGTGGGCTCTTGCAGTACATTCCGCCCAAGTTTTCTCTCAATGACATTGGCGGTTTGGATGAACTGAAAAAATGGCTGATTATGTACCAGAAGGCATTTACTAAGGAAGCGGCCGAGTTTGGCCTTGCAACTCCAAAAGGAGTTATCTGCACCGGCCAGCCAGGAACAGGTAAATCTACTGCCGCTAATGCTACAAGCGCTGCTTGGAGAATTCCTCTGCTTCGTTTCGATATTGGGCAAATTTTCGGAAGTCTTCTGGGGGAAACAGAACAAAAACTCCGGACAGTCCTTCGTACAGCGGAAGCTCTCGCTCCTTGCATCCTTCAAATCGAGGAAATTGAGAAATCCTTAGCTGGGATATCTAGTGGCAATTCGACTGATGGCGGTACGACATCCCGCGTCGGTGCTACATTGTTGACTTGGATGCAGGAAAAGACAAAGCCTGTCTTTGTCTTTGCGACCGCAAACGATATTTCCAAACTGGATTCGGCACTAGTACGTAAGGGGAGGTTCGACGAAATCTTCTTCATCGATCTTCCTACAATAGAAGAAAGGGAAGCTATTTTTAAAATCCACATCAATAAACGTGGTAGAAATCCTGAAAACTTCGATTTGAAGTCTCTGGCAAAACATAGTGAAGGATACGGTGGTGCTGAAATTGAGAGTGCTGTTGAATCCAGCCTTTGGACTGCTTTTAACGAAGGGAAACGAGATCTCACAACCGATGATATAATTCATGCCCTTGCAGCCACCAAACCCATATCGATTACGAAGAAAGAATCCATTGAAGCAACTCGGGCATGGGCTGAAGGACGTGCAAGAAATGCAAGCTCAGTCACAACTCAGGTTAATACCGAAAGTTTGGAAGATAATTATTCCAATCTGCGGAAGATCGCAAATTAAAGGAGGAATTTACATGTCACACTGGGTAGAAAAGAAAGCGAATTTTAAGGACATTGATGCTCTTAAAGAAGCCTGCACTATGCTCGGCCTGCAGCTTATTCAAAATGCAAAAGCGCGCGGGTGGAGCAGTAATACCATCCAAGCAGATTACGTCATAAAGCTGAATGGTTCGTACGATGTCGCATTGATCAACAATGGAGATGGGTATGACATTAGTGCCGACTGGTACGACGGCTCTGTTGCTAGAGCGATCGGGAAAGAAGGAAATAATTTAAAGCAGGCATATACAGCTGCTGCGACCGTAAAAGTAGCTCGAGCCCAAGGTCATCCCGTGGAAATGCAGCGTGTCGAAAACGGCGACATCAGGCTGGTACTTAAAGTGGGAGCGAGGGGATAAACCATGAAAGAAAAGAGCATTGTTATTACCTGCAAAACTGACGGAACATTTTCCATCGAAGCATTCGGCTTCGATGGAAATACATGTGAAAAAGCAACTGCCCCATACGAGGAGGCACTTGGCGGCGAAACGATCGATAAAAAGCGCAAGGCGGAATACTTCAACGTAGATACTTCGATTCAATCCACGAAGGTGAATGGTAGTTAAAATGAGAATACATTCATTTACCCCAAGCACCTTTGTTAACGGCCCCGGAAATAGGGCGATGATTCATTTCCAAGGTTGTACCCTGGCTTGCCCAGGGTGCTTCAACTCTTTAACTCATTCTAAAAATGGTGGAGAGGAAATCTCGGTGAACGATTTGATAACCCGAATTCCTCTCACGGTTGATGGGGTGACTATTAGTGGCGGCGAGCCTTTTCTTCAACCAGAGGGTTTATTGGAGTTGGTAATCGCGCTACGAAATCAGTACGACTCAATTGTTATCTTCAGTGGGTTTTACCTGAATGAAATTCAAAGAATACCACTCGGACCTGAAATATTGAAACATGTCGATGTGCTTATTGACGGCCGTTTTGAAATGGATAAAATCGCGGAAGACGGATTGCGCGGATCTAAGAATCAAACGATCCATCTTCTTACCGATCACCATCGTCTGGAGGAATTTCAAGAGAGAAACGTCGAAATAACCATCGACGTTGAAGGAAAACTAACCATTACTGGATTTCCCACCATGGATTTTCGGCAAGGCATTGATAACGAGTTTTCGCAAACTCGCGACTTTATTCATGAGTAAGAAAACTTTGGTTCAGTCATGTCATTTGACATGCCAATGGACCGACATGGTTGTTACGTATGGTAAAATTATTATGGTGATGAATCATCCTATTTTGTTACTACGGTGAGCGAACCTACAAATCCAAAAGTATATTCAAGATCAGAAAGTGAAGAGAGTGCATGCTTGTACATAAAGCCTATAAATTTCGCATTTATCCAAGCCAAGATCAGGTTGTTCTCATCAACAAGACGATCGGCTGTTCCCGTTTTGTATTTAACCACTTTTTGGGATTATGGAATGAAGCTTACCGCAGCACAGGAAAAGGATTGTCGTATGCTGCATGTTCTGCCGAACTCACGAAATTGAAGCAAGAACTCGAATGGTTAAAAGAACCAGACAAATTTTCTTTGCAAAATGCCTTGAAAAATCTGGCGGATTCGTTTAACCGTTTTTTTAGGAAACAAACTGACGCACCGAGATTTAAGAGTAAAAAGAATCCTGTACAGTCGTATCAAACCAACTATACCAATGGAAATATTTCGATCATAGGCAACAAGATGAAACTCCCTAAATTAGGGTTAGTAAGGTTTGCCAAGTCAAGAGAAGTAGATGGTCGTATATTGCATGCGACGATTAGAAGGAATTCCTCTGGAAAATACTTTGTTTCCTTGTTAGTAGAAACCGATGTACATCCCCTGCCAAAAACAAACCAAGAAGTTGGTATAGACATGGGGCTAAAAGAATTCGCGGTATTATCCAACGGCGAAGTGTTTGAGAATCCGAAATTCCTGCGGAAGATGGAACAAAAGCTCATTCGGGAACAGCGGATTCTTTCCAGACGGGTGAAAGGTTCCTCGGGCTGGAATAAACAACGAGTGAAGGTAGCCCGAATCCATGAATACATTGCCAACTGCCGAACAGACTACCTGCAAAAGCTTTCAACGCATATTGTCAAAAACCACGATATGATTGCGATTGAAGATTTGCAGGTGTCTAACCTGATGAAATATCATAATCTGGCCAAAGCGATTGGTGAAGTGTCCTGGTATCAATTTAGAACGATGCTTGAATATAAGGCAAAGTGGTACGGGCGAATGGTTGTTGTCGTAGGCCGAACTTTCGCCTCTTCTCAACTCTGTTCGTGTTGTGGTTACCAAAATAAAGAAGTTAAAGATCTTCATATTCGGGAGTGGATATGTCCGGCCTGCCATACCCGCCATGATCGGGATATCAATGCAAGCAAAAACATCCTTGCCGAAGGCAAGAGACTCCTATCTGCATAATTGCAGGAACCGCAGGAACTTCGGGGATAGCTTGGTGGCATATTACGTGCTAATTCTGTTCAGCAGAACGGACTACCCAAGAATCTCGTGGCTTTAGCCATGAGAGATTCAAAATCTTGCATAGTAAGGAGCATTTATGGAACGCAGAGCGCAACTCTTTAAATCCTTGATCATGCAGTTGTTCATGGTAATGTTTTTTGTGTCCGCGCCAAAATTTGTTGATATAGTGTTTTCCCTATCATCCAGTGAACAAACGACCGAATCTTCGGCAGCCAGTGAAAGTCAAACTTACGATCCAAACAACGTGGATCTATCAGCTGTTAACCTTGCTGAGCCGTTAAAGAAGTCCCTCAAATTTGTTCAGGGTGTTGCTGTTACATTCGGTACGCTCGGTATACTTTTTACAGGAATAAGAATTGTCTTTGACGGGGAATCAGTTACGAGAAGATCTTCTTCGGAACCTATTCGTGCAAGACGACAACAAGAAGTTCCCCAGCCGTCAGTAGCTGATGCACTTGAAGGGATGTTGGTTTCTCAAGACACGTCTCCACCAGTCACTTCGGTACCAACTCAAGTTGGGACGGGGCTGGAGCTTGGAAAAAGCCAACATAGTCTGAAGGTAGAAGAGGATATCAATTCAAGCCCCGCTACGCGGGTAATTCGTGAAAACAATTCAAATTCTGTGATCGAAGAGCCGGCAGATACTTCTTCTGGAGAAGTAAAGCGGGTCATTCGTGGGTAGGTGGTTTGTTATATGGAAAACTCAATTAAAATGGCGGCCGCTTTTCTTCTAACGATTTCACTTATAACAGCGCTTCTATTATTTTGCAATAGCGTAACGACACAGACTTCAAAGAGTATTCAAGCACTCGGTTCAATTGTATCCTCGACAACAACGAATTCAGATACCATAGAGACTACGACTCCAACGCTGAGCTCCGAAACCAAGGGCAAACAGCAAGTAACCGACAAATCAAGTGGTTTACGTTCATTTACTAGAGCTCTTTGGTTTATTATTCCTGCATTATTAATTGGACTATTATTGGGAAGGCTAATATTTCCGTATGCACGAAGCTCTATCGAATCCCGAATATCTGCTCCTTGGGAAGGTGGGCAGGAGACAGCTATAGGCCAATCTAATAATCATCCCATACGTCCACATCGACCTGCTTCGGTAGCAGATGCACTGGAAAACATGCTTGCCAAGTCAAATACACTGGATTCATCAAAAACGACGACTATCCATACCAGTGCCAATGCATATCCGATACAAGACCAATCAGATTCAGGTATACGGGTGATCCGGAAAGATTTTGAAGAGTTTACCCCTGATAAAAACGAGAAGGGAATTGATCCTGAAGTGAAGAGAGTAATTCGTTGATGAATACAGCATATAAAACTCGAAAGATTACTTTTTCGGAAACGAAAACCTCTGATTTACTTGATCGCGCGGAGCTAAAAAACCTCCGAGAGCAAATGGTTAGCGAAATAATATCGTCCACTCCGGGTACCATACTTTGCCTCGACCTTTCAAAAATAAGGTGGATAAATAGTTCCGGAGCTGATGAGGTTATTGGACAGGCTTTACGTTTTTTAAAGGAGTCACCGCAAGAGGTATATCTCTACGTTGAAACAGAAGTGAATAACTATGAGCATATTTTTAACATCGATCGGGCTCTTCGTGATGCAGAATTGCCGCTGCTCGCTCGTGTAAAGACAGAACTCGGTTCCTTTGAAGTGTATATTGTAGGGCCTATGCAACCATATCTTGGTCAATTTCTTAAGTATCTTTATTCATGTGGCAGTTTAAGTATAACATCAACTGGCGCTGCTGAAAGGTTAGGTATTAGCAAGAATAAGTGCAGCACCTACCTGTCTAAATTATTTGATTTACGTTTGATTAAGCGTGAAAAGACAACGACCAAAGTGGGTTACGAATATGTTTACTCCCCAATATTTTGATAAGAGGTAGTAAACAAAAGAAAGGGGTTAAGGTGTCCGGAGATGGGTTGTGGGTTCATGTGATACTTCCCAAAAACTTTCTCCGGAGGATCAACTGTAAGGGCGATCCGCATGAAAAACAGTTTCATGTACTTTTTGGAAGATGATTCCTATACACCAAATTCTTTTGGAGCCACTCAATACAGAAACTTCCTGACGTGAAAATCTACGCTTCGGCCGATGAAGAAGTAGTTGAAAAATCAAAAGGAGGAGGTCGCATTGTCAATTAAAATTTGTACTGTTTGTAAGCACCCAGGAGACGATTTCGTGGGAATGTTCACCACTGGAGAAAGTTGCCCACAATGCGAAAAAATTTACCCCAAAGCAAAACATTGGTTTGGCGACGGTGAGTATAATGTGGATTTAATGGTTGGCTCAGGGGCAATTACCAAGGAGCAAATAATTAAAATGTACATCCAAGAGCATCTATGATTGATGTACATTCCAAATAATTTGATGCAGTAAAGATTAAAGAGCGAAGTAAAAGAATAAATAACGATGAGTGGGTAGAAGCGCGGTGTCAAATTGCAAGTCATTGTCAATGCGTGGGATATCCCAGAGTTATTAAGGGAGAAGAGTACAGATTAGGGACTTTGAGATTGAACATGATTATGAATTAATCCAGTAATGCACAATTGGTTGTACGCATTGGGTGACAAAATCAATGAGGAGGCTAATTAATTGAATTCATTAGAAATGTCTATACTAATTATAGTTTGCTCACCTTTTTTAATTGGTGCTGCGACACTTTTGCTAGATATGTTCAAAAAAGGTAGAAAGGAGTCATAAGAAACAAAGAGTAAAGAAAAGAATTTTTAGGAGTGCGATTGATTAGGATGGAGAGCAAGGAATGGATTAAGCGTTAACCATCAGGCCGTTACCAAGAATCATACTAATGGAAGTGAGTCGGCGTACATGAATATTGCCGCCACGGAGCACAGAGCTAACTTTCTTTTATCCTCGTACCCTGGGTTATTAGACAAAGCGGAAAAAGGATGACTGGTGCTAATACTTAACTTTTTTCACAGTGATGCAGGGTATGAAATTCCTACAAGCCACGGAGTATTAATTCGGCACATCACTGATCAAGTTGCCCAGGGAAGAAAACAATAGAAATTGGGAATTGTTTATTTGTACTAGTTTTCTGGCTGATAGCTGGTAGTACAAATATGTGGTCGACTTCGGAAGCTTTTTCTCGGAGATCCCTAAAGAGTGTATCAAGATGGTTCCCAAATGATGATTTATTTGCGACTTTAATGCCATTAAAACACATGTAGTTCAATTAAGAACCGGAAAGGAAAGTTCTTTAGTGAGAAATGCTGAAGAAACACTGAATCTCCTTCAGGTTGCTATCGAAAAGCGCCGAAAGTATCTTCGCCGGAAACTCCGTAGGATAGAGGATAACGACCCGCGACCTGTACGTGGACGGGCTAAAGAGCAGTCAAGGCTAAAGTATTCCGGAAGAGTCGGTATGCTAGCCGAGTTGAAGGTTGTCGAATGCATGATAAAGGATATTCGGAGCGGTAGCATACACCCTGATGAAATATATAACGAGGAAGATGACACGGATGATGATTAACACAGAAGGCGTAATGACGTTAGAGGGGAGTTAATAAATAATAAATTATGAAGATATTGATCACTACATTGTTGGCACTAAAATAATTGAATGTAGTGAATTAAAGAAATCTTTAAATTTCAACTAAAATTAATCGAATAAAAGAGATGAATTACATAGAATTGATCACTTTGTTCTACTAAAATAGATGGGGTCATAAAAAAATGTAGAATTGTCCTAAAATGTGATTTTAAACACATTATATAATTTGAAAAATTAAACCTACATACACCGGATAGCCGTCGAATTTTCCAAGATATTTATTTGATGGAATAGTTATTTTCAATTTGCTAGAATGTATTTGTAAATACTAAGTTGAATAAATTAAGTAGAGAGGATTTTTTTCTTGGAAGCTTTTTTTTTGGCATTAGGTTACATTGTATTCTCAACAGTAGAGACCTTTTCTTACTTCGTTCTCCTACAAAGTGTCTTCAGATTTAATCCAAAGTTATATCTTATAGAAAGCACATCAGTGAGCATAGTTATTTCTTTTTTATCTTATTTTGTACGAGAAGAGATGGGAATTAAAACAATTTTCCCTTTAATTGCACTACTTGTGTTTATATTTTTCGTGAAATTTGTTCTCAAGACATCCATAACCTGGTCAATAATTATTTCTTTAGCAAGTTACGCCATATTCTTTTTAGTGCAAACAGGCATTTTGCTCTTATTAACGTCAACTGGCTTACTTTCTCTGGAGACTGCTCAAAACGCTTCATCTGATCAGTTTATTGGACAATTTCTAACCGCGATTACTCTCGTTGTCCCAAGTCTCTACCTATTTAATAAAGGATATGGGTACTCTCGTGAATTTGATAGATTATCGTTCAAAGGTGAAATTATTTTTTCTATTTTTTTGATCAGTGCATCATTTGTAATTTTGGGATACCTATTTATTCTTAAAAACTTGATTTTTGCTTTTGCAACCTTATCTGTGTTAATTCTTGTCATGACCGTCTTCGGAATAAAGAAAGAGCGAGAGTATGATTTCAAAAATAGCCTATAACCTTGCTGTTGCCTTGTTGAAAAGGAGTCCCGGAAATACTTATTCCATTGCTACTATACAGTTCTCTCTTATACTTCTCTTGAATGTCCTATTTACATTTGTTTTTTCCTTAATTCTGGCTTATATTCTAGGTCATACAGTTGATACGCTTGTTCTATTAATTGCTTCTTATTTCTTACGGCAATATTCAGGTGGTTACCACATGTCTAAATCGTGGAAATGCATTACAACAACAATTATTTTGTCGAATCTTATTCCTTATGTTTCGTTGTCCTTTTATGTAAACTATTTACTTTGCATTATATCCATCATTCTGGTTTATATATATGCTCCTTCCCGTATTGAAGAAGATACGGTTATTCCCAAGGAGAAATATAGTTTGCTTAAGAGCAAGTCAGCATTAATCATTTTTTTTAATTTTTTTCTCATTTCATCTCCTTTATCAGTTACATTTCTCTTACAAGCCTTATCGTTAATCACATTCAAAAGAAAGGTGGTGATTTAATGGACTTAAACCGAGTTACTAATTTCCTTGGAAAAATCGGTATAAAAAAGACTCAGCAGATAGCCTGCATCGGTTGGATTCACTCACCGAAGCCTCCAGTAGAGTTACTCCAAATGAAAGAGAAATGAAGTAATGGAATGGAATAGAACACTAGCAGTGACAAAAGATGCTGATGGTAAAAGCGGACTATTCTCTCTAAGTGTGGATGATATCCTTTTTTTTCGCATTGTAAGTGGTCGCTTAATTGCCCATACTTCAACGGATAAATACTACCTAGTTGGAGGAGAAAAGATTAATCGTTTTCTTAGTGCACTAAATTCAAGTGGATGTCATTTCTATCGGTCAGATCGTGGTGATATCCCTGATATTACAAAAATCAGGAAATTTAATAAAGACTGGGCACGCGCATATTTCACTGATTGCCCAGACGCAAAGTCCAAATTTATTTATATTTCACGACACCGCTTTAACGAATTTGTCGAATTAACCATGAAACATAATGCATACATTCGGGAACTAGAAAACCAGCCTCAATAAGGCTGGTTTTCTTACTAAATTTGTCGATAAAAAAGCGCTAAAATTGTCGAAATAATACACTAAATGTCGCCTATTCACAAAATGAATTATTCTTTACTAATAGATAATACCTTGGTAGGATTTTCTTAAGTGGACTTTCTAGTTCACATGATCTATGAGAGCATTTGGTCCTAGCGATCCAAGATTACACATCAACATATATTAGGTCATAAGGGTTATGGCAGAAAAGGAGCTTGCATCATGAATTTAGTACATACTTCTATATATGAAAGTAAAAAGATTGGATTATCACAAAACAACCTAAAATTATCTGACCAAATAAAACTATGCATCATCTCTGATTATTACCCAAAGACTTTATCTAAGTTACCTAAGGGAGTAATGGAATTTTTTATTCGTGACGGTGAACTTGCAATAAATTATCATAATGTCAAAACCGGGTTGCGAGAGCAACCAAATGCACTTCAAGGAGTGGGCATGACAAGAAAACGGTTAATGACATTTTTGAGCCTAATCGAATACAAGATTACTCAACATCCACCTATTGATTATGGAACCATTTTAATCAATTACGAGCTAATGGATGATGGTGATGTTGATGGAAGTATTGAGTTTAAAACTCAGGTTAACCACCGACGCAGGTAACTATTTCGATTACTAAGAAGAGCCTTAATTTAAAGTAAATTAAGGCTCTTCTTAGTTCATCGGTTCCAGTGATACCCTAAGTGTAAGTTACGCTGTCACCCCAACTCTCTGCGGTTGTCGGTATATTTATATTACTACAAAGAATGGATCGTTGTATGGCCAGAGGTTTTTTGTCGTATTGGTGATAAGTGTAGGACCACTTATTGGGACGCTCGACTTCCATTATGGGGGTTAATTCGGATCACTGATTTTAAATGAAAAGCCGCCTTTAGATGTATGATATGTAATCCGGCTTGGACTAGAGGCGAATATTCATCAACGTAAGGGCGTTCTCCTGAATCACTGGGAGCGCCCTTTTTTGTGTGCCTGGCTTTAATGATACTGATTGCTCGTGTTAATAATCCCGGCTGGAATCATTATAATGCAGTATCAGGGTCGCAAGACATTCTGTTTACCATTTGCGGACATATAAACGGCCGCTCTACCTATTATTCACTTACCTGCAACCAGTCAGTTACTGTGGATGGGCATGGTTGATCAGGTGCCCCGCCTCGGACAGTCCCACCGAGCGAGTCCATGCCGATCGTGCAAACCGCGGGACAATTCAACCACATCGTGACCCAAATTACCAGGCTGTCCTGAGTTCCGAACGAGTAAGCAAAATCGAATCGGAGCTATGAATTCCGCCGTTTAGGGCGGGTGATATGCGCTGAGGATGCGGCTGTTCGGGGAGACGTATCATTTGGAGTATCCATCGACAAGGCCCGAGGGAAGTTTGTTTTGCGGTATTTCATTCCCAAGGTGAACGGCGAAGAGCATGAGCTGATTGTGAAGATTGTACTGGGGAAATCGTCTACGCTCACGAACGGTCGACCAGTCGTTTAAGCGTGTCCGTAAATAGTCAGTAGGAGTGCTAGGTTTTGGAGAGTTGGCTTTCGCGGCCATGTTCGTTATCTTCACCTGGCTGCAGACACAGAGGAATTGCAGCGATGTTGCCGCTGCGGTTTGAGAGTATGAAGCGCTGTGCGGAAAGTGTCTCGGTTTTTAAAATATCGTATTGTCATCGCATTGCGGGTTTGAAGTGAGAGGAGCAGGAGAAGCCTATGACGCATATCGCATACAGTTGGGGAGTCAAGCGCAGTCATACATTCCCTTCGAAGGGGCCTTAAGATTCAATCCGCATATTCATGCCAAGTAGCTTCACACAACTTACTGACTCTATACCTTTACAGACACGCGTTATAAGCGTAAAGTTTTTTTGTGTTCATTTTCTCTCATGTTAATGACCTTGGTATATTTTCCAGTTTGTGCTATCCAGCGCAGTGGAAGACGTTTATTCTGTAGGTCAGGTAAAAATACTGCAAGTTTATATTAAAGCACTACAGACTTTGAACTTTGGGATGGGCCTTTTTAAATATTTTGACTCATAAATTATTTGAACTCCAATTCAGAAATAACCTGTTCTACAGTTTTAATGCGTGCCAGTTCAGGATAGCATGAAAGAATTTCAGTGACTGCTTCTTCTAGTGTGGAAAATAATTTAAGCGGCTTCGCATCTCCATTTAACGGTGCTTTATACAATTCGTATTCGTAACCACCATTTTCAATTTTATTTAATTTAATTCCGTGATCGAGTATCCAAGCTTCTTTTTTTAAATATGGAAAAATGTTTGTTAAAACATACTCTACATCCACACCAAATTGAAGTAATTTCTCCTTTATAGTTTCTTGTTGCTCTTTGCATATTTTAAGAATACGGGGGTCTAATTCAATAACTCCATCTAGCATTTTCTTCTCTCTTTCTCGAACCTCTTCCCATGCACGCATTTGTTTGTAAATCTTAATCAGATCCACTTTTGTAAGTCCTCCCTGACTTTATTTTATGTAAACTTTTTACACAATATATATAACTTTCATATTACAAAACCAGAACCATAAAGTCAAAGCCATAAAACTTATTGTTCTTGACATATTTTGCTACTTTATCCCCATAAAGGAAGGATAAATAGTTAACTTTTCCCATTGATTAAATATATAACCAATAATAAGATTAAATTTGGGAAGGAAAAATAAAACAGAAAAGGAGATTGGTAGAATGAAAAGACTTGGCTCTATACTACTAGCACTAACCTTGTTAGTATCCATGGTTTCTTTCACGGGAGCTAAAGCGTCTGCCCAAGATGTAGAAGGACAGGCATCGGCAAGCCAGGAATCATCAGTTTATGAGTTTCGTGATTCTTTAGAAGGAAGTAGTATTGATGCTTATACTACATTTCCGGCTACAGATGCATCAACAACTGATGAGTCAATCAGTATACAAGCAACAAATCCATTTGACCTATGGCTTGATGTGCTTTCGAATGGTAATCTTGAAGGCAACTGGTCTTATAAATCTAAAGGAAAAATAGTTACTGAAGTAGATTTAACAATGACACTTCAGTACAAAGAACATTGGTATAATTTAACTTGGGACGACGTGGACTCATATTCTTTTGACTACGCAGGAAGTTTATCAGATCATGAAAACAATCAGCATACCTGGACTCCATCTGAAGGGGAAGGGCATTATAGAGTACGCTTAACTGGCCAAATTAGATTTATTGATGAGGATGGCTCTGGAGGTCATGTTGTAACTTTATATTCGGCACAAAAAACTATCTAAATTTGAATGCCCTGCTGATCAAAATTTCAGCAGGGTATTCATCATTTATGCAAACTGAATGGGACAATGTTGTTAATATTTAAAAATTTCTGGAGAATAAGTGCAATTGGGTAATAAATTTATGAAACCATTGGCTCAACAATACCTCGAGGTTGAACAACCACCAGTGGCTTTTTTTATAGGCCAGGAAATGATGGGGAGCGGGAAAATTGAGCAAACCACAGACAATATTACTAAAGATCGGCGATGTATATAACGTGCGCGACGCTTGCAAGTTTAAATAGGGTGCCTAAATAACAAACCGCGTAAAGAGCGGATCGTCTAGGGATTTAGTCCAGTTGCGCATCTTCACTCCCCCCCTAATCCTTGTCTCTAAATAAACAAATCGTTATTTAAGGATCTTTCTACTAATTTTCACTGGAAGCCGGCTCCAAAAGGGGCGGTTTCTTTTTTTGTGTCTGCTTGTAGATTAACCCATATTAAGTAGATGGATGTAAAGCAATTGGAAGTTTATACCGATATACATAAGAAAGAGTTTTATCATCCCTTTTTCCTATACATCTCCATGCAGTTAGTGTAAGAAAGGATTTATCTTTGCACCTTAGACGGCGATTGCTTTCTCGACGGTTTTATCGGGATGGGGTCGCTGTTTTTTGTAACTGTCGGGGTGTTGACTGGGGGAAACGGCGGAAATTGATAGGGCTTAAGCGAGTTCATATGGCGGAAGAGGTGCGTACATGTCCAACTTTATCGATGAGCAGTTTCTGAGGATGATTCGGGAGGAAGAGCAGCAGGAACAAGAACGGATTCGAGAGAATCGGCTTTCCATTCCGGAGGTAACGAGAGCGGTTCTTGCCGGGGATCTGGAATTTGCAGAGGAAAGCATCGAGTTTACTGTAACGGAGGTGTTCCCGGGGCAGGTTGCCTTACGTTTGCCGGCGTCTTTTACCGAAATGCCAGAGGACTATGCGAAAATCAAATACCCGTCCGAACGGCGTCCCAAGCTGATTTACACCAATGATACCCTGACGGTCAACGTGACGGTCAATCCTACGGAGAATCGGCTGTTTGACGATGAGATGGAGGTGTATCAGGCGGAATTGCTGAAGATGCTGAAACGCATGCAGCCCAATGCCTCCTGGTTGTCCGACGGGGTGTTTGCGTTGGGTGAGCTTGAACCGGAAGCAGGGCAGCAGCGTTCCCAGGGACAGTCCGTGCAGATGGAGCATCAAGGTAAGAAGCGCGTCGGATATTACGAGTTTGTTTCCCCGGCGATGGACGGCAACATTTATAATTTGACTTTTTTTATGGCCTGGGAAGAAAAAGGACTTTTCTTCGGGGTGAATTGCATGGAGAAGGAAATGAAGTTATGGCGTCCGATCGCACACGGCATAATGGCATCTTTGCAGGTGATGGGCCAGGAACGCAAAGGGGAGGGATAAACGGTGGAACAGGCGCTGAATTCGTACATCGTCATCGAGCCGTTTGAACTGGAGCGGCTGCAGGAACTGAAGATCGACAAGCGGATGAACGAGCATGTCAAGCTGACGTTTAAAGGGATCGTTCCGGAAAGCCGCAAGGACAGTTATGTGCAAATGGCCGACGCACAGACGGAGATCGTGGTGAAAGAGGTCGATGAGCAAGGCAAGAAGGTGACGCTGTTCCACGGCATGATTTTGGATGTGGAAATCCAGATGGTTCAAGGGGTGTATTTCATTTCCGTGACCGCGATGTCAAACACCTACAAGCTGGACTTGCAGCCGGTGGACCGGTCTTTTCAGCAAATCGGATTGGCCTACAGCTCCCTGATGAAAAAAATCATCGGCGCCTATCCCCAGGCGGACTTAATCGATTACGCGTCGAACGGGTCTTCGCTGGAAAGTATGATTTTGCAGTATCAAGAAAGCGATTGGCAGCTGCTCAAGCGGCTCGCTTCGCATTTTCATACGGGGGTTGTCCCCGCCGCCATGGATGAGCGGACCTTGTGTTATTTCGGGCTGCCCCAGCTCGGCGGCAAAGGCAAGCTGACCGTCCACAATTACCGCGTTCAAAAACGGATGGACCTGTATCAGCAGGCGCTGAGCGCCAGGATTCCGGGGGTCTCGCAGCATGATTTTGTGTTCTATGAGGTGGAGTCGCCGCAGGTGCTGGATGTTGGGCATGAGGTGGAGTTTAACGGAAAAAAGCTGCTGGTGAGCCAGGTCGGGATGGTTCTGGAACAAGGGGTTTTAAAACGCAGATATATATTAGCCAGAGAAGGCGGGCTGGTGATCCCCAAACAGTACAACAAAACGATCGTTGGCGCTTCGGTTCAGGGGCAAGTTCTCGCCGTAAGCAAAGATCGGGTTAAGGTGCATCTGAACATGGATTCAGCTCAGGATGAAGGAACGGCCTGCTGGCTGCCGTACTCGACGATTTACGCGTCCGCGGACAATGCGGGATGGTACTTTATGCCCGAGCAGGGGGATAATGTGCGGATTTATTTTCCAACGCATGAGGAGAAGGACGCTTTTGCCACCAGTTCAGTGGCGAAAGCGGGAGGCTCCGGCGGCGGCGCTTCGGGCGGCGGAGCAGCTGGAGGCGGTTCCGGCGCGGCAGGGGGTTCAGGCGTAGGCGCGGGTGCGGGGACAGGGGCCGGCGGCTCTGGCGGCTCGGCCGGCGCGGGCTGCGGCGATCCGATGCAGGACCCGGAAATCAAAACGCTCAAGACGAAGAACGGGAAAATGATCGTGCTGGCACCGGACTACATTATGATTTCCGGGGACGGTGTATCAATTCTGCTGGAGGATGAAAACGGCATCACCTTGACCAGCAGCAAGGATATTAAAGTAACCGCGGCGGAAAATGTGATTTTACAGTCAAAGAACATTACGCTGGCGGCAAGCGAGAAGGTGGAGATGAGCTGCAAGGACAGTTCGCTGGTGATCGAAAACGATGTCGTGCTGAAAGGAAATCAGGTGCGAAACAACTAGGACAGGGGGGACGAGCTTGACGGAGCCGGTATTAGAACGGGAGATTGCCGCAATGCGGGACGAACTGCTGTTTAAAGCCGACCGGGCTTGGCGCAGCAGGATGATGGAGGCGCATTCCGCCGAGCTGATCGAAGCGTTTCGCAAGCTCTGCTTGCGTATCCGCGAGCAGCAGGCAGGCGGGACGAAAGCTAAAATCGCTTTTATTCACTTTTCTTATTTACGGTCCTGGCTGCTGCAGGAGAAGCTGGTTTACAGCCTGGAGGCTTACGATGACCGCTGGTATATGGACCGAAGCGAGTGTATGGAGCTGGTTGAACTGCCGTGGCTGCACTTGTTTTTACAGGATTTCAAGCAAAAATTGCGTAAGAAGCTGCTCAGAATCGTGCCTGAGCTGGAACAGGATGCGATCCTGCTGCGGGAGATCACGGTTCTCCACCAGTTTGTAAAAGAGTGGATACGGCGGCTTATGCCGCAGCTGCTAGCCCTGCCGGAGTTCCGGCTGGTGGAGCGGGCTGATGTGCTTAGGTTCCGCACCGGGGAGTACAAGGACTTCAGCGAACAGGTTTGGATGGAAGATGTTTCGGAGAAGGATGCGGCGGCCCTGAAGCGGTGGCTGGAGCAAAAATTGCCGAACGTTTATATGAACAGCGACTTCCGCGGACTGAACTTGAGCGAGGGGAGCTATGAGGACATCGATCTGCGCTATAGCCACTGCGCGGGGAGCGATTTTAGCGGTTCGCGGTTGCAGCGAAGCGTCTGTATCGGCACCGATTTTCGCGGCAGCAACCTGAGCGGCGCCGACTTAAGCCAAAGCTTGCTGTACGATGCCGATTTCAGCGGAAGCGATCTGCGCGGGGCCCGGTTGACGGAAGCCGTGGGCGGCGAGCGTTTTATCCACGAAGGAATGGTGCTGGGGTTTGGCGGCGTCCGCTTTAACGATGCCAATCTGGAGGGAGCCAGCCTGCTTTATGCCGATTTGGCCGGGGCGGATTTTCGGGGCACGAATTTAGCCGGGGCCGCGGTGATGAAACAAGATGCCGCGAAATGGCGGCTCAGCGAGGAACAAAAGCGCAGCGTCGTCTGGATGGAGGAAGACGAAAACGGCGTTCCCGTACCGGCCGGGAGATAAGAAGGGAAGGGTGGCTATGCATTATTTTTTACTGGAGCAGGATGAACGGAGCAAGCCGTTGCTGGTGATCGGCGGCCAGCGGGATAGCGATAGCGGCAGCGGTAACGGCGGGCAGGAATACAACAGTTTGTATGTCCGGGAGGAAGCGGAGGTCGAGTTTATCGACTACGTGGAGGGGCCGCGGCGTTTGGTGTCTAACCGGATGAAGCAGCTGCTGGAATTATATGAAGCAGGTCTAGGCTGGACTTCCGTTGTTCTTACGGCAAAAGAGGCGAAGCGGCAGGAGTTATACTGGTTTTTGGAACCGAAAGAACGGGATGTGTTATCGAATAAAAGCAAACGCGATCAGTCCGGCAACGTGACCGCGATGGTGCTGGACGGAAAGCGGCTGCGGCGGGAGCGGCTGTTTTGCGCGGAAGGGCATGTGATTGTACATCTGGACGTTGCCGAAAGCTTGCTGCGCCGGGCTTATATGGGGCTGCGTTTGGTGCCGGTGACAGTGGACGGAGGACCAGAAGTTTAAATGAACCGTAAGGGGGCCAGATGATGGCAATTGCAAAAATGGCACGCACCGTCGTGCAGGAAGGGGCCAGCGAAGAGTTCAGCTACGTAGTGCGCGGAGCGATGCTGCGCTGCGTATGCGGCAGTCATCCGAACATGCTGAACTTGCCGACAAGTCACGGTATGTATATTAAAGGCCAGCCGCTAATGAATGTGGCCGATAGCAAGGTAGACGACAATATCTCCACCTTCGGGGTATGCGAGGCGAGGGATAAGCCGTGCGAACCCGAGGTGCATATGGAGTGGGTGAACGGCAAGCCGGACCTCTTGGTCGAGGGCAAGCCCGCGCTGCTGAGCTGCTCTTACGTCAATTGTGTGCATCATGAGAACGGCATTATTTATGTGGAAGACGACGGTCAGAAATAAAAGGAAGGAGGAGCGGGATGCTGGATCAAAAAGAACGAAAGCACGAGAGTCTGACGCTCCAGGATCTTTATCTAAAATGGCCATATGGCCAGCTTCGCCTGGAACGGATCAAGATTATCCGCCATCCGGGGGATCACGCGCGAATGCTGCTGCGGGGCCTATTGCCGGAGCATAACGGCGAGCAAATTGTCGAGCGGGCCAGCAGTGACGATCCTATCGGATTATGGGGGCATGGCCGGTACGGCCGGCAGGACTATCCGCTGTTCCTTGGGCAGCTTCATCAGCTTGACCTGCATGAGGTGCAAAATAATCAACACGTGGAACTGGTTGTGATCTCGCCTACATATCAACTGGATATCGAGCGCAAAAGCCGCTCGTTCCAGCAGATGAATATGCGCTACCGCGAAGTTATTGACGAGGTGCTATCGCCTTACCGGCACCAGCTTCAGGAAAATGCGTTCGATACGTCGCGGTCCATCGGCAAGCTGCTGCTGCAGTACGAAGAGACGGATTGGGAGTTTCTAGAGCGAGTCGCTTCCCACGCGGGAGCGGTGTTAACCCCGGATGTCGCTGGCCATGAGGCGCGGATCTGGATCGGTGCCCCGACCGGATCGGGGCGGCTGAAGCTGCCGGAAGGGACGGCTTACCGGATCGGGCGGAAGGTGGACTCTTTCCTCACCGCGATCGTGGCACCGAACGAAAGGCTGCAGGAGAGGTCTTTTACCCGCTGTGTGGTCAGGCTGGAGCAACTGCTGCAGTTAGGCGATCAGGTGGAATTGAACGGAATATGGTTTACGGTGATGGGGCTGGAAGCGGAACTGCACAAGGGAATCCTGGAGTTTGATTATTTGTGTGCTCTTCCGGAAGGGATTCGGCAAAATCAACTGTATAATCCGTATCTGGTCGGGCTTGCGGTCGAAGGCAAAGTCATTGGGGTCGCGCCGAATAGGGCCAAAGTGCATCTGGACATCGATTGGGAGCAGGATGAAGCGGAAGCCGTCTGGTTCCCTTATTCTTCGCCGTTCAGCCACTTGCTGCATACGATGCCGCAGGTTGGGGCTCGGGTTAAGCTGTATTTTCCGGGGAAAGACGAAGACGACGCGATGCTGATCAATTCGGTGCGAACGCCTCTGTCCGCCGGCGGGGAAGCGGCCGCCAAAGCCAATCAGAAAATGGCCGACTCCACGGTAAAGTCGTTTACGACCAGCTATGGTAAGGATTTTATGCTGGGGCAGAAGGACATTTCTTTTACGGCCAAGGAGGGATCGCTGTTTCTTTCGATTCACGAAGATACGGGGATTGAACTGCATAGTGAACAGGACATCATCTGGATGGCACCGGAGGAGATTGATTTTAGTGGATTTAAGCAGTTTCAGGCCATCGCGGAGGAGGAGATCATCGTCGTCGGCAAGGGCGGCAGCGTGATCATTAACGACTATGTGGAAACATCCGGCGAGGTCATTGTGGCCGAGGGCCGGGATCGGCAGTCGTTTGCGAAGTTGACCAACCCGGAAGCCGAACAGGCGAAGATCGATAAGGAGAAGGAAGGATTTTGGGATAAGGTTCAGATGGGGCTGGACGTGCTTGGCATGCTGCCGGGCGTCGGGGCCGTATTTGACGTGATCAATGCGGGGATCAGCCTGGCGCGAGGCGATTTTGTCGGCGCGGGTCTGTCACTCGTTTGTATGATTCCCGGGGTCGGAGATGCCT
This sequence comes from Paenibacillus oralis, assembly GCF_003863965.1. Classification (GTDB taxonomy): domain Bacteria; phylum Bacillota; class Bacilli; order Paenibacillales; family Paenibacillaceae; genus Fontibacillus; species Fontibacillus oralis. The sequence continues at coordinate 286,579 of NZ_RRCN01000002.1, read as the reverse complement.
TTGGAGCCGCTCGCCTGGCGGGGAAAGCCGCAAGCAAGATCGGCAAAGCGGTGATGAAGGTTGGCGGGGAAAAAATATTGAAGTTAGGCAAAAGCCAGATGGACAAGGTGCTTACGGCCGCGAAAAAGGTCATGGGCCAGACCGATGTCATTCAGAAGCAGGTTGCGGAAAAACTGGCGAAAATGCAGGACGAGCTGGCGGAGAGAACGAGCAAGCTGCTGCAAGCCGCGGCGAAGAAAACAGGTACGGATAAATTGTTGACCGCTCTAAATCACAAGGTACTAAAAAATTTCGATCGTACGAAAGGGTTGAGTGAAAAGTTTTGTAAATGGGGCTTTGAGCCTGTGGATCTGATCACCGGACGGATGATGAGCCAAGCGACGGACTTTGAATTCCCCGGCCCGCTGCCCCTGGTCTGGGAGCGCCGTTGGATCAGCGACAGCCGGTTCAGCGGATGGCTGGGTCATGGCGTGCATCATGTGCTGGATATGCGTTTAGCCGTGCTGAAGGAGGGCATCGGGGTGCTGCTTGGCGATGGGCGGGCGGCGGCATTTGAACTACTGCACCGGGGCCGCGTGGAGACGTTTAACCGGTCTGAACGGCTGACGCTGCGCCGTCTGGGGCACAACTACGCAATGTTTGAGCATGAGCGGCGGCTGACGTATTATTTTGCACCTGTGACGGAAAGCGGAGATTTGCGGGGGCCTGCCGCGTTAACCGAAGGGGCGCCTTGGGGAACGGAAACGGGTGCGAAGGCGCAAGCAGAAACGAAGCCGTGGCTAGCAGCCGAAGCAGTAGCGAAGGAACAAGCTGAATCAAGGGCATGGGCTATAGCAGCAAGAGCAAAGGCAGGAGCGGGAGCCAAGGCGGAAGTTGAAGCGGATATAGACACTGAAATGGAAGATGAGGTTTCCGTGCCTTATCAGTTGGTGCGGGTGGAAAATGAGCTCGGCCAACGCATTGAGCTGCATTATGACGAGCAGGGCTTTTTGCAGCAGGTCATCGACAGCGTGGGAAGGGTGCTGGATATCACTACGGATACTGCGGGACGGATCACGAAGGTCGCCCATGTGTACCGCACGAATCCGGATAGCCCGCTGAGCGAACGACGCGAAGTGTTGGTGCAATACCGGTACAACGAAGCGGGCGATCTGACCGCCATTACGGACGCGCTGGGCCAGACGACGTATCAAACCTATGACCAGCATCTTATGACCGAGAAAAAGGACCGCAACGGGTATAGCTTCTACTGGCGCTATGACGGCCCAACCACGGGAGCGCGCTGCGTTCATACATGGGGCGAAGACGGGCTGCTTGAAGGGCGCATCGCTTATTTTGACGGATACAATGAGGTGACGAACAGTCAGGGGCATACGACAAAGTATGAATATACGCCGGAGTATTATTGTACAGCGATCACCAACCCGCTAGGCGGCAGATACGAATATACCTATAGCGATACGGCTGACCTGCTGAGCGAAACGGACGAGGATGGCCGATTGACGCAGTATGTGTATGACGAGCTGGGCCAATTGGTGCAGACGATCCAGCCGGACGGCGGCAGCTGGCAGTATATGTACAGCGAGCAGGGGCAATTGCTGCAAGTAACCGACCCGGAAGGCGGGAGCCAAGCCTGGGATTATGATGAACAGGGGAGATTAAACAGGGTCGTCAGCGCGGATGGAACGGCTACGACGTTAGTATATGATGAACGCCACCGGATTTGCGAGGTGCGAAACCCGCAGGACGCGGCGACGATGCTAGAGTATGACGATCATTACAATTTGACCCGGATGACGCTGCCGGATGGAACGGGTGCCGAGTGGAGTTATAATCACCGGGGAGAATTTTTGCAAACGACGAGCCCGCTGGGCGCAAATCAGTATTTTACCTACGATGCTTTGGGACGGGTAGTCCGGACCGAACTCCCGGATGGCAACGTGATCAAGCTGCAGTATAATGCGTACGAAGAAGTCATCGCCGCAGAGGATTCCAAGCAGCGCGTCACGTTCGGGTATACACCGCTCGGACAAATGACCTGGCGCGAAGCAAAAGGCAAGCGGGTTGAGCTGGCATATAACAACGAGGAAGAGCTGACGGCAGTCGTTAATGAGCATGGGGAGCGGTATGAGCTGGAACGCGACGCCAACGGTGAAATCGTTCGAGAAACCGGGTTTGACGGCATCGTCAGGCAATATGTACGCGGCCCTGGCAGATTACTGGAAAGGGTGGAGCGTCCCGGCGGCCGGTGGACGGCATTTAACTATGATGACATGGGCCGCATAACGCAAACAGCCTACAGTGACGAAATGACCGAAACGTTCAAGTACAACCGAATCGGGGCTTTGCTGGAGACCGCCAATCCGTTTGCCACGGTCAAGCTGGAGTATGATGCAACCGGCCGTCTGATCCAGGAATGGCGGGATAAATATTGGATTGCCAGCAAGTATGATGAACTCGGGAACCGGTCGGTGGTAAGCAGCAGCCTGGGCGCTCACATCAACATGGACCGGGATATGTTGGGTCGGATTAGCCAACTGCAGGCGGAGCAAAAAGTTCAGGAGCAAGCGCAGAATGGGCACGGCACGTCCCAAGCCGGAGCGGGCATGCCATGGACTGCGCAAATGACCTATAACAAGCTGGGACTAGAAATCGAAAGACTGCTCCCCGGCGGTGTAGTGAGTAAATGGCAATACGATATCATCGGAAGACCGGAACGGCACAGTGTGAGCAGCGGGGGCCGCGAAAGCCGAAAAAGAAGGTACACCTGGGATATCAACTACCGTCTGAAATCGCTGACGAACGAACTTACAGGCAAGGGAATTCGCTATAACTATGACGATTTCGGCACCTTGATCGGGGCCAGCGACGAGTTCGATAAAATCTTCCGCATGGCGGACGATGTCGGGAACCTGTACAGCAGCGGCCATCGCACGGACCGGAAATACGGCGCAGGCGGGCGATTGCTCGAATTCCAAGGAACGAAATACAGCTATGACGAAGAAGGCCAACTGATCGAAAAGCTGGAGCAGGACGGCAGCCGCTGGCGCTATGAGTATTACGGCAACGGCATGATGAGCAAGGTCGTACGTCCGGACGAACAGGAAGTGGTGTTCACTTATGACAGCCTAGGTCGCCGGATTGAGAAGCGCTTCAACGGCGTAGTATACTGTTATATGTGGGACGGCAACCAAATTTTGCATGAATGGACAGCGGAGAGCAAGCAGGACGAGCATGAGGAAAAACCGGAGCTTGACTTAGCTGGACCTCAAGGAGCGGCAGAAAAATTTAAATACCTGCTATCTCAACCAGCTGCTTCACAAGAACCTGACCCAGCCACGCTCACGACCTGGGTGTTTGAAGACGGAACCTTCCGCCCGGCCGCCAAAATTACGGCCAATGGGACGTACAGCATCATCACCGATCACCTGGGCACCCCGGTAGAAATATATAATGAACGTGGGGAACGTGTATGGTCTTGCGAACTGGACATTTACGGTAACGTCCAAAATATTTATCTCAAGGGTAAAAGGTCCGATTGTCCGTTCCGTTACCCAGGTCAATACGAGGACGAGGAAACTGGTCTATACTACAACCGCTTCCGCTACTACTTACCGCATGAGGGAATGTACACGCAGCAGGACCCGATAGGGCTGGCGGGGAATAACCCTACGTTGTATGGGTATGTGGTTGATCCGTTAACTTGGATAGATGAGTTGGGATTAAACACCAGATTAGGAGACTGGGGAGAAAAGGTTGCAGCAAAATGGTTAAGCAAAAAAGGTTATAAAGTGCTTGGTTCGATACAAAATGCTTCTAACCATGGGTTTGACCTGATTGCAAAAGAGATAAAGACACAACTAATAACGGTTGTTGAGGTTAAGACAGGTACAAAAACCTGGATAGATAAAAAGAACATGGCTCAATGGACTAGACAGAATATAAACAAGATAATAAATAATACGAACGGTCGATGGTTAAATAAACTAGATTATCAAGAAAAGCTTTTAGATATATTAGATGATGCGCAGACGAATGGAAACTTAAAGAATAAGGTCCTCCAAATAAATGTAAAAAAAAGAGGGATACGATGTCATTGAACTTTGGTCATAAAATTTTACAGAAGGCAGTTAAGCAATATAAATATTATGAAACCCCGGATTTTAACAAAGGGATTGAGGGAGTATACAACACTTATTTATTTCGCACAGAAGGAAAAAAGCTTAAGAAAAGCCTAACAAATTTACATGGTATTTTGAAATGGGGACCTGAGGGAACTCATATTGCAGCTAAGAACCTACTATTTCAAGATAATCCGGATTGTTGGAAGTATTTTGAGCGAACGGCCCTTTTATGGACGTATGCACATATCAATGATGAATTTATTGACCATATTGCGCCCCAATTGAATTACGCTTTATATGTAGAGCGAGAGGATTTACTAAAAATTCTACTAAGAAAAGCGGAAGAATATTTGGCAAGGGAGGAATACAAAACAGAGGAAGACTACATCAAACAGCCAGTATACCCAAGTACCTATTTGATACATTTTTTAATTGAAAAATGGGGTATGGACAATCCCGTAAAAGATAAGGTAATGCAATATGGTAAGGGACTAGGGATATACCAAAGAATCGTGGATGAATGGGATAACTCTTTTCAGGAAATAGAGGACGATTACTGGAACAGCCTGTGTGAATATCACTTAAATGGGCTAAGTTTAACGGGGGCAACGAGGGAAAAGGAAGAATTTATTGCTTACGGACTTGTTCCTATGGAGCTATTAAATGTGTTCAAGGTACGAAAAAAATTAGGGTTGGATGTGCCTGAGATTAAGCATGAGCTTTTTCAAACAACAATGGCCAAGTCCCCCGTTCTCCCAACTGGATACGAAGAAGGTCGAGATGTAAGATTTCAACTCGTAGAGAGAACTATAAAGGAACAACGAAGATTTACCATTGAAGAAATTGTTGAGCATTTAAGAAATGAGCTAGGAGGAGAGGTTGAACTCTTTTATTAAAGCGGTAAATTTATGTTATGTGGAAGGGCCTATTTAGAAGCAAGGATAGGCCTGTTTCTTTTATCTGTCGATAAGTGTGTCGAGAAGGTATTCTCTAAAGAAGTTCTAACTAAAATGATGAGCTAGCATCCCTCAAAAAGTGGAAGAAAAATCCAAGTAACTTGCTAATCCGTTCGGCCACTATATTGTAGTTTATTTCGACTTTTCTTCTTTATTTATACAAGCAATAATGTTATGATTTAATTACCAGGATCGTGGTCTTTAAAGGTTTTTATTACGTGAGCCCAAATACAAACTTAATACCAACGAAAAAAATCACTTTTTACCTTGGCGGGGAACAGTGGTTTTTTTTCGTCTGCAGAAAACCCCACATCTACGATAATTTGCTTTTCACTTACCTTCCTTCTACTTGCAATTGATATACTGCTGTAGCAGTTGTTCACCAACCAACCTTAAGACAGTGAGTAGAATCGTAACGATTTCAGATATACGAATATACCTATAGCGATACGGCTGACCTGCTGAGCGAAACGGACGAAGATGGCCGATTGACTCAGTATGTGTATGACGAGCTTGGACAATTGTTGCAGACGATCCAGCCGGTATTTTTATAGGAAAAAAGGAGGATTTTTATCGTATAAAGTAACAGTCCCTGATATAATAGTTATATACTGTAATAGAGTAGAGGGGTTAAATTTATGAACGGATATTATGAAAAGTTTAAGGTCATGGATTCTGAAGATAAAAAAGAGTTTATCTTATTCTTTCGAGAACGTTATGGTGTTTCAGCTCTCTCTGATTATTTTAGTGTCTCAAAAGGCGCAATATATCAATGGTATAACACGCTAGGTATCCCTAAACCTAAAAAGAGAACCTATTTTCGCGATACAACTATGCCTGATATAGGTGATCCTGATTCATTCATGAAGGAATTTAGGTCGAAGTCTTTGGATGAAGTTAAGGTAGCACTCAAACTACTAGATACTCCGAAACGTAACACAGGTAGCCAAACTACTTCTGAAAATCAATCGCAAAATGATAATTCGGACCCTGTTTTGCAAAATGGTGGACCATCTACTAAACAAGATAGTTCAGTAGATACTCATCCCGAAGACGTACATACAAATAATTTAAGCGTTTCTCTTGCAGGCAGCATGTCTTATTCGGAGTTATCTAAAAAGCTTGAGACGCTTTTTAGTTTACTAAGTTCATCAAAAGATCGGAAATATTTCGTCGAACTACGAATTCGAGAGTCTGAGTGAGTAAATTACAGACCTGGCGTTAATTTGCCAGCTGTATTAATCAAAATGAAGTCGGCACGATATATTGGTTTAATTTGACAGCGAATCCAAACAACCTCGTATTGAGTTATGTTGTTAACTGAGGCGAAATTTGTTCATTCATATAAGTAATTATTCATATCTTCTCTTCGGATAAGACTTGATTGTACGCAAAATACTAGCTATATACAGGTAATTGTTTGATTTTGAGAAAAGAGTAGATTCAATATTTCTTCTCCAAATCCACATACAAGATGACAACAAAATAGCAAAAATGAATAACAGGATATTTGTCCCGAAATCAGACCAGTTCAATGTTTTGCTTACTGTTACATTCCAAAATGGAAATAAGAACGCAGAGAGAATCGCGAAAGGCAACCATTTTTGTTTCCGGATAGTTTCGCTCCTTTCCGTGTAATGTCCAATCAAATAATCAATGTGATCACAATCTAATTTACTTTCATTCTTTAAAAACTCATACACTGCGTCACAACGGACAGAAAAGAGAATATCTGTATTGAAATTGATGGAGAATCTACTGACTAGAAATGAAAGATCAGAATACTTTCTTTTTACATACAGGTTTGATGATACTCCTGTACCGATCAAACATAAGATTGCTATCAACAGAAGTCCTGCGAAAGCTAGGCCATAATAAGTAGGCGGATCAACATTCTTTACAGCTATGTTAATGGTACTTTGCATAACAAAAATAATAAGAGTACTCAATGCGCTAATTGCAATCACTTCAAAGGCTATAGCCCGCTTATCCAATAAGACTGATCTTCTAGAATTCTCCTTAAAACAGATCTTATATAATTTCTGCTTCAACTTTTGGTCTGTAACCGAATGTTTTGTCCCATCAGATACAGAGATTCTATTCCTGGATCTACTTCTATTCCTAACAGTTCTTGAGTTTTTAATCATTGGTATCCCCCCTATATTATTTATCGACTCAAAATCAAATTTATGTAAATCATGAAACATGGCTAAGGAGTATATTGAGGTAGACATAAGCGTTATGTGAATTCTGGACATAAATTCCTATGACGCAAAAGAATGCGAATGGTCTTAGAATAGATACATAATTAATTTGATCACAAAGCCAACATGCTCAGAAAGGGGAACGTGCTTTGAGCTGCAGGTAATGTGATTAATCGCTAATTTCAACGACAGAGATAACGGTGATCACTTGTGCGTGGACCAGGACTGGTTGAATACTTCTTCACCTAGCGTTTTCTGCATACAGGCCCTATTGGATTTAGAAAGTTATCTGCAGATCGGACATCAGAAAAACACGTAAACTATTTGTTTGTTGTAAACTCCTGTAGGTCGCAACGGAATCCGGCGTTTTTGTAGAGCGACACACATGTACCATTGTGAGAAATCCCTATTTTATAAGTCTCTTTTCAATTAGAAGGGGGAGAATTGTGTCATTTTTTTGTGACACAATTCTCCCCTAATGAATAGTGGAGTGACACAAACTCCCATTATAACAAGCGGGGTTAACATAACCTTCCCCAAATGAATAGCAATTGGGTTGTCTCTTTTACTTTTATTGAAGGGATAACAAATAATTAGGAGATATTTTTTTATCCCCAGTTAATATGGGAAATTTTGAGTCAATCAACAGTTGTAGCTGTTCTTCCGTCAATGTGATCAGGAAGATTATCGCAATACTCCAGGAGCTGACTACGTATATATTCGCCGATCAAATTTTCGACGACTGGGGAGAAAGTGATGGGGGACCAGTTCCCGCCATCAATGACGCCAAGTTCGTTACGATCCCTAGTTTCATAATCTTTCGGGCCGATTAATGGAGAGCCAGGAATCCAGCGGTCCAGAAACTCTTGAAATGTCATCATTTGCATTACGTATCACTCCTTATTTGTATATAGCCGTAATATCCTTCCATTGCGCCGGCCGTAATCTATCCGTTAAAGTTGTTGGTGTTCCCGCTGCGTCCGGACAAGCGAATATAGTCCCTAAGAAAGTACCAAATTAATCACGAAAGCCTTTAAATGCAGTTAGAAGCAAACCATAGTTCTTCTGCTTATGATTTTATTGTAACACTATAGAAAGTCAACTCCTATCATATCTAGAAGAGGCGGCATGGTGTTAAAGAATCAGTAAGTGGAACCCGTCTGAGTGGAATATGGAACAGCTGAGTTTTTCAAGGCACGAATACGGTTAAGAGAGCTTATGAGGAGCTGAAGAGGGAAGGATTAATCTGACAGGGCAGGTACTACCTTCTGATTACAAAAAAAGGCCACATCAAAGGGAGTACTTGAAGTTATTTTTTCACAATCCATTCTTAATTGGAAAAATTCAGTCTTGTAGGTACTTTATCAATAGAAAGACCACACCAAAAGGAGTAATTGAAGCCTACGAAGGACAATAAATATGGATGTTCTGCTTTTAATAAAGAAAAAGGCCACTTGAATGGGAGTAATTGATCGATTTATCCACAAAATCTATCACGTTGATCCTATATACCCCCTTTGACACTCCTGTAAATGTGGCACTTTAAACTCCCAACCACTCGGCATCCATACTCACTTAATTGTGGCCTAAAGTTTGATAGAGGGTATATAAAAAAAATACAGGCGAGTCTCTCAACTAATGAAAAAAGGTTATTCTAATTTTGAAAGAAGATTAGTCAAAATTTGAGAAGCGAATCCGTCTATAGATTTTTTGAAAGTCTGATTCTCAAAATTTGAGAAGCGAATTTATTGTTGATATTCCGCCTCTCAAATTTTGAGAGACGAAGCGTTTCAAAATTCTATAGTCAGCCTCTCAAATTTTGAGAGGCTGATTAGTATAAAATATCGTCACCTGCAGCAGAGCTAATCGGCTTCATCTTCGGGGTCTTGTCAATGTTTAGAGGGGTTAGTGGGAGAGTATTTGTTTAGTCGGGACGAATTTTGCCAGCGTTACCAGGTGCGCATGGTGATCAAACCATTTAGGTACGACCTGATTTGAAACGACAAACCCGTTTGCTACGGTCAAGTTGGAGTATAAAGGAAACCGGTCGTTTGATCCAGGAACTGCGGGTGTTCGGAGAAAATAAAGTGTTTTCTTTGGGCAGCGGGACAAGTACTGGCCGCGAGCAGATATGACTATTGTATTGTTCAACAAAACTGATTCAACACTCGCCTTACAATCATATGGGAATAACGGTATAGGTATAATAGAGACAAGCAAGAATATAGTGGTTGGGGCTACTCTCACTCTGTAGGCGAGGGGGTGAAAGTATATGGATGAAAAAGTAGCTTATTTTATCGCAGGGGCGACCTTTGCGTTAACACTTTTAAAAGTGATAGCGAAAGTCCTAAGGGATGTGTACAAAAAAAAGTAATCCGCCCCAACCGTGAGAAAGTTGACGGATTACTTACTGCTTTAGCAGGGTAAAAGCACCAGCTTACAATATACTTGCCCTTGCCTTACATTTTATGCTTATTACGACTAAATTATAACAAACTGAAAGGGTGGAGTCAAATGAGCATTTTGGAGATACCAACTCAAGAACTTCCGCCTATTTATTATTTTGTACTTGGATTTATTACAATATTTGTGATTATGGCTGCAAGGGAATATTTAAAAAGAAGGTAATACGTTTAGATCAACGAAAAGAACGGGCACAAAAGATCATTGTGTCGGCCAGAAGGTGGAAGCCCGTCAACTGGGCCACATGAAGGAATTGCAGAGCAGTTAGTCGTTTTCAAATCCAGACGTCGAGTTACGTGGAATCATCTAAGGGGTTTGCAATAAGTTAATAAAATCCATTTTTCAGACTTACATCAAGTTTAAGTTCAACAGTCAATAGAAAAAAAGTATTATTATCGTAATATGTAGAGGTCTCTGATGTAATTGATAAGTGTCTCCATTGAAGGAAACATGTCTTATTCGGATTTGTCTACAAAGCTTCAATTGTTATTTAGTTTACAGATCAGAAATATTACGTCGAACTACATATCCGTGAGTCAGAATGAGTAAGCTTTTGTAGTCGTTATTCCGAAGACACTCACAAGAGAGATCCTTATTTTAAAGGACTCTATTCATTTAAAAGGGGAGAATCGTGTCATTTTTTTGTGATACAATTCTCCCCTTGTGGTTGGAGATTGACACAAATGTCCCCTTATGATTAGCGGTAGTGACACAAAACCCCTATTATTACAAGCGGAGTTACCAAAACCTTCTCCAATGAATAGCAATCTCTATTCCGCTGTGTAATAATGAGGGAAGTATTGGATGCAAATAAATGCTAATATCTTACTTTTTTATAATTTCCCAGGTTATTGATTGTAACCTTGATATCGCCCAGATACGGAGTGAAAACAATGAGTGATTTATTTGGATCGATTTTTGAGGATCTATTCTCTAGTCAATCAAGGAAGAGGCCTCTTCGAAGAAAAGGTGATATTGACTTTGAACTTGAAAGTTTAGAGGCGGAGCTCCGTTCCCACGGAAATGAAATCGTATTATCAAGTATAACAAAATTAGGAGAGAATATTATAATATATCGACAGCATGTGGATGATGAGTATAGTAACATCATTTTAAGGAGTCGTATATTTTCAGTTGAAGGCATTCTTTCATTGACACCCAGTATGTATTTAACATTTAGAAGAAAACACGAGATATTGGAGATTGCTGACATTCGAATAGAAGAAATAGACACAAATAAAGGATATGGTTCTGTATTTATGGAGGCTTTATTTTTTCTTGTAAGTAAATTCACTCACCCAATCAAATATATAACTGGTTGGATTTCTTCCGTAGACTGGCACCATGTAGAGAGAAATCAGCATTTCTATGAGAAATATGGGTTTCAGGTAGAACTAGATGAAGCAGTAGAGCAAGGAAAAATTTTGTGGATTAATCCTTTACTTAATGGGAGTATAGAGCATTTCAGATCCTTAAATTACGAGCCTGGATTTTTTGGGCTATTAACCGAAATAAATGATCTCGATATTTAAGGGAAGTTGTATGGTTAGCACTTTAAGAAAGATTACTAGTGGTCAACAGTTGGAGTATTTATTATGGGAGGAAGGTGGCGGCCATCTCCGATTGTTCCCTAATAGGGAATTGATGGCGAACCGCGGCGCCGAGTAGCTGGTCGTTTTTCGGATGGAGATGCCGGCGGTAGCTGCGTGCTATAGCATGGCCATTGCGCTGCAGGGAACGATCGGGAGCTCTGGAAGAGCACGAAGCAGCCGGGTTTGCCTGGGGCGCTTAAACAAGGAGGACTAGAGCAGTTGGTTGCTTTTTCGGATGGAGATGCCGGTGGCGGCCATGTTCTGCAGCCTAGCTAACGAGCTGTGGGGAACGATCGGGATATCTAGCAGAGAAGCAGCAAGCCCACCTGGTGCATGTGGCCAAATGATACAGAGCGGGCAGCTGGCCATTTTTCGGGTGGAGATGCTGGCGGCGTCCGCAGGCTTGAGCGTGGCCAACGAGCTTAAGGGAACGTTCGGGAGATCCGGAAGTGAACGAAGCAACCGGTTCGCCCGGGTGCACGTGTGGCCAACCGAGGAGGAGCCAAGCAAGGGGAAATGGGTCCCCCTTATGGGGACCCATTTCTTACGGGTGGCGAAGGTTTTTCAGGAAGCCAAAATTACCGTGATGAAATATCAAGGAGCTAAGTAAAGGTATGAAAAGATTAATAGCAGTACTATTGGGTGGAGCAATTCTATTTAGTTCATTTTCTTTAACTGCGCCGGTTGTTGATGCAGTAGGCAAGAATACTCCCGTAATTGTAGGTGGCCCTGAACTGGCTGTCATTGTTAACGGGAAAAAAGTGAAATTTGATAGCGGTGATCCGGTTATGGAGAATGGGCGTGTTCAAGTTCCTCTCCGTGGAGTTGGGGAAGAGCTAGGCGCGAAAGTTGGCTATAAAGGGAAGAAAGTCTCTTATACTAAAGGGAATAAAACTATTTCTTTGACACTGGGGAGCAACAAAGCTACGGTAGACGGTATGAGGATAACAATGGATACCAAGGCTAAAGCGGTGAAAGGACGAACCTATGTCCCATTGCGCTTTGTTAGCGAAAACCTAGGCGAAAAGGTGAGTTGGGATAAAGCCGGTCAATGGGTCTGGATCGGAGAGAAGAATATTCCAAGTACGGATGATGAGCAGTTTAAAATGAAGAAATTGAGTGATTTCAGCAAGTATTACAATAAAACTCCATTTCTTTTAAAGAATATTTCAGATAAGCCGTACGAGGGGATAAAGATATTTAATATTTCACAACTTCCACTCCAATTGGCGGATGATTTTATTATCTACGATATGTATTTGGTAAAAAAAGATGGGAATGACTACTTAGCCGTTCGTAGTAATGAAAACGGAAATCCAATATACTTTATGGAACAGAATAATTATGCTCATTACCGCCGGGATGTACATAATGGGGGAACTATTAATGGGGATGGAACCATTACTAATTATTACCCAGTCCAAAGTAGAAATGATACTTTGATTGATGGTAAAGATACAGGTATAGATTGGACAAAGTTTAAATTAAAGTCTGCGGATTATATTGCTTTTAGCGCTATTTTCCCAGAAAACTATATTGTCGCGTTCACTAATCCTTTTAAGTGAAAGGAGTGAGCAGACACGATGTTAAAGATAAAGAAATGGACCATGTCAATAATTGCAGTCATTTTACTATTTTGTTTTGCAGCTATGCTCTTTCCTGGCAGAGCAGATGCTGCCATAGGACCATCTCGGATGTTCCAGAATCCAGCTGGTCGTAGAGACGTCGCCGGGTGGCTGCAGCGTGGCCACCGGGTTGTGGGGAACGGTTGGTAGATACAAGAGAGCACAAAGTGGCCGACCGCCCGGTGGCGCGTGGCCAATCAGGAAGAGCCGAGCAACTGGTCATTTCCCAGATGGAGACTTCGCCGGTGGCGGCGGTCTGCAACATGGTCAACGAGCTGTAGGGACCAATCGTGGGAGAGCCGGAAGAGTATAAAGCATCTGATCCGCCTGGGGACGCTGACTAGTGAGGCGTACAAAGGCGTCTGTCGGGTGACAAGAACAAGGTAACACAGTATATAAGAGGATCAATATTCAACTAACGAGGAACGTTATAATTGATAGCAAATTCAAGCGAGTTAGGACCATTATAGATAATAAAAACACCATTCAAAAAATTGAATGGTGTTTTTATTATTGGATATGGAAAGCTCAAAAAGAATAATGTAACGAACTCACTCTAGGGGAATGTTATCAAGTTCTTGTCATCCGACAGCGTCTGTGCAGCTGCTTATGCTCATTGAAAGTACCTAACTATGGTACATTTACACAAAAGTCGTACAGATGTCAATGGATTAGAAAATGGCCATTCCTCGAATACGGTTAAGAGAGCTTATGAGGAGCTGAAGAGGGAAAGATTAATCCGACAGGACAGGTACTACCCTCTGATTACAAAAAAAAGGCCACATCAAAGGGAATACTTGATGTTATTTATTCACAATCCATTCTTAATGGGAAAAATACACAGTCATATCGGTACTTTATCAATAGAAAGGCCACACCGTTAGGAGTGATTGAAGGCTACGAAGGACAATAAATATGGAGTTCTGTTTTATAATAGAGAAAAAGGCCACTTGAATGGGAGGAATTGATCGATTTATCCACAAAATCTATTACGATGAACCTACTGACCTCCGTTGACACTCCTGAAAATGTGGCACTTTAAACTTCCCAACCATGTGGCAAATGATCCCTTTATGTGGCATCCATACTATCCTAATTATGGCCTTTTACTCCCTAACATGTTTGAAAGTCTGATTCTCAAAATTTGAGATGCGAATTTATTGTTGATATTCCGACTCTCAAATTTTGAGAAACGAAGCGTTTCAAAATTCTATAGTCAGCCTCTCAGATTTTGAGAGGCTACTTCTCATAATATTATAAGCTGCCTCTGAATTTCTGAGAGACATAAATATCCACAAAAATGAATCGCCGTATATGGCCTTTGGTAGATGAAGAGTTTAAATATTCGTCACCTGCAGCAGAGCTTAGCCGGCTTCTTCTTCGGGGTCTTGTCAATCTTTAGAGGGGTTAGTGGGAGAGTATGAAAAAGTAGCTTATTTTATCGCAGGGGCGACCTTTGCGGTAACACTTTTGAAAGTGATTGCGAAAGTCCTAAAAGATGTGTACAAAAAAAGTAATCCGCCCCAACCGTAGGAAAGTTGACGGATTACTTACCGCTTTAGCAGGGTAAAAGCCCCAGCTTACTATATACTTGCCCCTTGCCTTACATTTTATGCTTATTACGGTTAAATTATAACAAAGCGGAAGGGGGGAGTCAAATGAACATTATAGCGATCCCCACTCAAGAACTTCCACCTATTTATTATTTTGTACTTGGATTTACTACAATATTTGTGGCTGCGAGGGAGTATATAAAAAAGGAAGTAATACTTTGGAACAACGAAAAGAACGTGCACGAAAGATCATTGTGGCGGCCAGAAGGTGAGCAGCCGCCACTTGAAGGAATTGCAGATTCGTTTTAACTATCCGCTCTATTAACAGAATTTCGGCGCTCTTCCTGTCCTACGTGTGTGTAAATCATGGTTGTGTTCATGTCGGCATGGCCGAGTTGTTCCTTCAATGAAGCAAGGTCATTATTTTCCTTATGATACTTGGTCGCAAACGAATGTCTCAGCTTATGAATCGTGAGAGACGGCTTTCCAAAAGAATCAACATAACGTTCAAACATTTTCTGAGAAGCCCTAACAGTTAAACGGCTTACTTTACCATTCGGTCCAGTAGGTAGGGAAAGAAAGACAGCCTGTTGTTTATCATCAACGCCATATCGTTTTTTTCGAATGGCCAAATAAGACTGAAGATCTTCTAGAGCAATATCGCTGATAGGAACGGTATCTTTTTTGTTGCCTTTCCTCGTAACATCTACTTTTCCCTTAAGCCAATCAATGTCAACAAGATCAAGCGATAGGGCTTCAGAAATACGGAGGCCTGAACCGAGAATGAGACTGATCAATGCTAAATCGCGCTCCTTGTTTTTTATATGAGAATTCAGAATCCGTATATTGTCTGCATAAACTGCTTGGAATCCTTCAGCAACGAACAGGCGGAAATCAAAGATCTCTTCATCACGCAGAATTTTATTTTCTATTCGGGCTGCTTTTGCCTCAACCGTGAGTTTTTCCTTCTCTGTCTCAATCTTGACCATCACATTTCGTTTTAGGTAAGGATATCCGTTATCATCCTCGGATAATAAGGATAGAAAATGAAAAAGAGATTTGAGAGATGCAATTTTTCTAGCAATAGAATCTTTTGAATTGCGTAGTTCGATTGACAAAAAATCCATGAATCTTTCTATATCAGATGCACGTAAGGATTCCAGAATATCGAGGGGAACATCACCTCGAGAGCCGCCAAAGAATCCTTCTGCAATCAACCAATCAAAAAATGTTATATAATCGAGGCAGTAATTCAAGAGAGTATTAGGTGATTTTTTACGCTTATTTCGTTCAATGTATTCCTGAGCATACCATGGAAGCTCAATCAATTTATTTTCAGTCTTTTCATATAGACGTTTGCGCTCATCAATGTGCATAAAATAACCTCCGATAATACAACTAATTTAATTACGTATAATCAAATGTCTGTGTAATTATTAATGATGTTAAGAGATTATGATTACCTTTATCATCATTATACCAAACATGAGTTCCCTTTACTATGATTTCGTCTAACTGTTGTTATGCGTAATTAAGTGTCCTGCCGATCAGGACAACGGCAGGCGCTTGCCCGGGTTCCGAGTTGGTGCTTTTTGATATTCTCCTTCATCTAAAGCTCCAGTTACCTGTAGGATCGGCAAACCAGTTGACGAATGTGCTGCGGAGGTCTGATCAGGCCGATCAAAGCGGTACCAAATCACAGGAATTAGCGTGTCATGCTGAGTTCTTTAACGACCGCATCGTCGTCGACTACCCACTGCAGACAAAATCACTCCGATACTACAGTTGGTAACCGAATACTGTGTCACATTATATAAAATGCTCACTAAGACAACCCATAATTGATGTCTTGTATACTTGATATTACAGTGTATTTTGTACATATATCCAAAAATAGACATTTGTTTACTATCTCCCTTGTACTCCAGCCAGTAAAAAAATGACACAATTCTCCCATCATTAACAAAAAGAACCCTTATAAAATAAGGATTCCTTAAAAGGGTTCTTTTGTGTCCGTCTACAGGATG
This sequence comes from Paenibacillus oralis, assembly GCF_003863965.1. GTDB lineage: Bacteria > Bacillota > Bacilli > Paenibacillales > Paenibacillaceae > Fontibacillus > Fontibacillus oralis. Next base: position 270,035 of record NZ_RRCN01000002.1, on the reverse strand, counting down.
ACAAGAACTTTGGGACATTTCTCGTCGACTCGACATTTCTCGCTCCCGTACGCCGGCCTATAAATAAAAAAGCGACCCCACACATTTAGTTAGTGTCGTGTCGCTTTTAGCACTTCCGAAAAGTCCTTAGTAGTCGCGTTACGGATCGACTAATTCCTAAGACTTCCGTGTGAGGCTCTTGAAGGGCTAGAGTGACCGCGATGACTTGTTGGGCCACTATCTGGACTTAAACCTGGCGTAACATGGTCACCTATACCACTTGAACCACCTACCGGAACAGGTTCATCAGATCTATCATCTGGCTCTTCACCACCACTACCGGAAGCTCCACCAGGGTCCTTTGGAGTTTCATGTCCCATATCCATCAAAGATACATTTGATCCTTTTACAGGATAGCCACCGCTTAAAATTTTCGTTGAGTTTAATAATATCTGCTCTCCAATCTGAACCAAATTCCTCGTAACGAATCCACCAAGTGCTCCCGTATCACGTGAGGACATTTCTCCATAGTATCCGTTTGCGGGCAATGGTATATCCAATTCAGATGATCCTTGATGTTTAATGTCTTCGAATTTAGACATGAAATCCCTCCTACGATTTGAATAACATTAGTTTTGCCCTAGATCGAACCGATATGAATTCATAATTTTACCTTCGCACAAATCAGGGTTTGCTTCAGGAACAGAGCGCGCCTTAGCCAGTTGGAGCCGCGTTTAGATGTAGGGTGTCGTCGACAAGACACAAGCCGTCACATCGACTTCATATGTACCATATCCTTAACCGAAGAAATTAACCCCCTAGGTTATATTCTCAAGAAACTTTTACCTGCTTACTTCACCTAATTCCAGATCACTGCAGAACCCGCGCTTGAACCGCAGCCCATTAACATGTACCTACTGGACTCTTTCTATGTCTATCTGGGATTGTCCTTTAGCGGTTCGGGGGATACGGATACCTTGTTGTAGGAAGAGGTATTGTGTAAAAGACGAGCTGTCAAATGATTTAGACTTTTGATATGGATCTGCCGCCCATTTGAATCGGACTCCAATTAATTTCTTGGCATCAGAAATTTGTCGTTTTAATTTCGGTTTATGCATACAGATTCCCTTTTGTTCGTTTTCTTGTTATCGTTATATGCGTGAACGTATTCAATGGATACTTCTTTATAGAAACAATCCAAAAGCAAACTGGAATTTAACAATAAAGTTTCGAGATAAATTACGTCAAAACAATATTTTACGTAATACAAATCGGCAGCGCGTTGTGATGTCAGACCAGCGCCTCGCTCGGTGTGACGTCTTTTCGCCCAGCAGCACCGGCGTCATGATCTCACCTAAACCCAGCGCTCGGTACGAGGACTGCTGTAACAGGTCTAGCCACCGAGCCCGCAACAGTGCGGCCGACACGACATCCTAGGCGTCCTCCAAGTCCCAGCAGCAGCGTTTGTACGTGCGGGCGCTTAGGCAACGCCGTGTAGCCTGGGGACAGCATGGCCGTGAGCAAGACTCGCCAATTCCTTTAGGTTACGAATAACGGCGTCCGATTCGAAACATTTCATATTCTCCCAGCATAAGCGATTAGTACTTGTTTCCCTCTTCAAATATGGAGTAAATTGTATCTCCCCCCTCCAATTTGATATTTACCGAATAAGTAAGCACTCCAAGAAGCTACATTAACAACTTTTTGGAGTGCTTCTCCGTTCTTTTGAGATACGGTCACTAATCCCTATTCAAGGGGGATGACGGGATTCTTAAGCGGTTGAGCTTAAAAAACTATCGACACTTAGATTTAAATGAAGTCGCTGAAAGACAAAAAGAGCTGCTTCGCATTTGCTCATCGTGACCTTACTAGATTATGCCTAAACAGTGTTAAGGTGTTCTTCAACATTTACGATCTTCCAGCCATGTCTTACTGCCTCTTGAATATTTTGAGCCGAAAGATTTTCTTCGTGCATCGCTACGCCTGCGAAATAACGTGGCCGGCTTAACGCAACATAAGCCAGTTTTAATGTATCTTTCACAAGCGATTCTTCAATCAAATCAGACTGGTAAGTACCTGTGAGAAAACTGAAGATTTTCTGCATGTCTGAGACTCCATCTCTTACTGATTCTAATAGGAGAGTGGCGAAATGGGTCTCACCTTTAACACCATGTATAGTGTTTAATTCAACGGCCAGTTCAACGGGAAAAGTGTCGGTTACCGTTTCAGCTGGTTCCGATTGTGTATTCTTATGAAGAATCTTTACTAAGCGGGGTCTCAAGTCATGAATTCTTGTTACGTCGATTTCATCAATATCTTTATTCAAAGTAGTTGCAATCAATTCTCTGTTTTTACTTTCTAGGTCAACTAAGAGTATTGATTCATCGCCCTCTTCAATTATGGCTCTAATCCACCTCGCCCAGAGTACTTTTAGTTCATTATATTTTGATGGATATTTATCATTTAAGAATTGAGAGATATTCTTCAGGTACTCACTTCGTTCTTTCCCTCCTCTTCTATCATTTTTTCTTAATCCGGCCAACAATGATTGATGACATTCATGAAGGCAAGCTTGCATTTCTGACTGTAATGGCTTGTTAATTTTTGATCGTTGATATGTTTCTGAATACCCTTCGAGCGAATCATGATGATGACAAACAGCCGCTATCTTCCCTTTGATGCGGGCAGTTTCGAAAGAAGCAGCTTTAAAATCAGATACAGTTCGATAATAAACTCTCAATAATTGTTCTTTGTTATCATCATTATATATAAAAAGGTGTGGAATGGCGGAACTGATCGCATTATTTGCTTCTAAGCGACTATATTCCTCGATACATGTGGTTCTAAGAATTTTGGCTATGTTCTCTCCAAAGCGATTGCTATAGTTAATTTGGAGACTCTCTTCAAGATCTGGCTTCCAGGCATCGTCCTTACCATACAGACTATAGAGTGCTTGATAAGAATCCCCATACCATTGCACAATGGTACCATCGTTATTTTCGATCAACATGCTGAGATTCTCATATTGCTCGATGCTGGTGTCCTGCGCTTCATCTATAAAGAAGTATTGAAAGCGGCTCTGAAATGCTTTTTGAAGAGCCTCTTTATGGTTTCGGATATACCAATTTGCAAGCTCCACAGTGTCGGAATGCCTTATAAAACCTTTATAAAACATGTCCCGAATCGTATTTAAAACAGGAGCGCTGTAATCCTTACCTTCTTTTCTGGAAATAATGCGGAGTTGGTTATTTTTATCAATGTGTATATCTGTTTTATCAACTGCATTAATAGGAGTTGGGTAACTCCAATACCCTGGTTTGTGGTACTCAAAGAATCTTTCAAAATATTTTTTATACTCTTCATTATCCAGTAAGTAAAAAGTATCCTTTTGGGTGTAAATACCGTACGCTTTCAAAGAAAAAAAAGTATTAAAGAACTCATGAATGGTTCCTATGAAATGAGGGTACGCAATATTACTTATCCCTAACTTCTCAAGACTATTAACTATTTCCTCAACGGCGACGTTCGTGTGCGTTAATACACAGATCCCTTTTCTCGATCCTTCTTTTTTAAGCTTTTCTAAAAGCAAAGCAATCTTAGCAATCAGTACAGTAGTCTTCCCGCTTCCCGGACAAGCCATAATGTTCGTTGAATGAGTCGAATTTATGACCTTGATTTGTTCAGGTTGAAATTGCCGGCTGCCGCCAAGCAGCAAGGATTCTATATTTCCACGGTTTACATCATTGATTAGCATCACGCGGTGCCCCTCCAGTGACATGGTATATAGCATCTCTTAAGTAGCTCAAAGTTCCATCATTTAATAAGCTACATTTCGCTTTTTCTGAGTTCTTTTGCAAAAGAACTGCTAAGTATTGAGCTGCAGTTGCTTTTGATACATTCTTCTTGAGCAATGGTCTGTAAATCTGATAAGCTCTTTCTTCTTGAGGAAGATCTTCGAGTAATTGCTTATACGCTTCAAACTTTTCTTCTCGTTCAGGGGAACTTATATCTTTGTGTTGAATGCTATGAATAGCTTCAGCTAACATCATTCCTAAACTACTTAATGCAATTTCATACTCTAAAGTCCAATTTTTCGCAAAAAAAAGACCGATATTCCCTTGTAAAGAACCATATGTGTCAGTGAGGCTTTTCGCTTTATGGCTTCTTAAGGATAATATAGTTTCCGCGGAAAGAGGCTCCTTAATCAATTCGATAATACGTTTCAATGTGGTTCCACCTATCTTAGCATAACTCTGAATTTCTTCTTTAAAGCTGGATTGCGTGCCAAAAGCTTTGTTCAACAGGTGATTGATTTGTTCAGTTTCTACCCCAATCTCATGAGCAACTTGATCAATGTTACCCTCGTTTATAATGTAGATGTCTCGCATTGCAGGAGTCTCATCACTCTTGCTCTTCTTGTCTTCATAATAGGCTAATGGCCGCACATCAAGATCCGTCACCACAGAAACAGGCATCTTCAGCTCCGCTTCAGGATAGTTCTCCAGCCAAGCCTTAGATCTGGAGTAAATACTCACATATCTTTTAAATGCCGTATTACCGATATTGACGATGGATACTCCGAATTTATGTAATGGGCGATCAATCAGGTTTGCAATTGTTGGAAGAAGAAGATTTTCAGCGTCCCCTTCTACAAAAATAACACCTTTTGCAAAAAAGAGATTCGATTTGGTCGCATCCAAAAAACGTTCAAGGAATTCGTAGTCATCTGGATGAAGGTCAGTATGTTTGGGCCCCATGGGGTAGGCGACCCCACCATACAGTAGAATGATATGCTTTAATTGGGTAGATGCTGCAAGGGTAGAACTATGAGTAGTCAAAATGAACTGACTTCCGGCGCTTCCGGATTCATTAGCTACCTTTTCTTGCAAATACTTGATTAGACGTAATTGAGCTTGGGGATGAAGATGGGCCTCGATTTCCTCGATTAATGTCAAGTTGGGGCCGATGGCAAGATTGTCATCATGGAGCAGCAACTCAGCAGCGATAAAAAGTAAGTTTAAACTGCCTAAACCAGAGGGCACTTCTTCAAGCAGCAAGCTTAGCCTTCTTAAAATTTCATTCAATTTCACTGATGTGATTTTGAAAATGGATTCAGGTTCAGGTTCGTCCCCAACAGACGTGTTGAAAAATTCTTTCAAGTATTGTTTGAGTTGTAACTGGATCGTCTTGTCTGTGTCTTCACTGTAAGGCTTGTCAAAGAACGCTTCTACTTGTTTATTGGCTTCTTCAAAGGTTAGCTCCAACTCGTGCTTAGTTGAACGATCCTTTTTAAAAAATGCAGGATGACTTCTAAGAATTTGCGCTAAGCGGGAGCGAATGCCTGGCTGGAGTTCAATTTCAGCATTTCGCAAAGGTTTTAAGTAAGTTGTACGAAGGATTTCTCTTGCCAATCCCTCAATCCGGGAGGATGAGATCTCCGGACCTGCTTTTATGTATTTTTCGATCCGTTCAGCAACACCAGCTTCTGCTGCTTTCTTTTTGGCGATTAGCCTCACCTGCAATTCATAGTTACCCTTAACGTCGAAAGTCAGCCATTCAAAAAAAATCCCCGCTTCTTCATTTGTTAATCCTGATAGGATGCATTCAATTTTTAGTTCGGTCGCACTTACTCCATCTTTAGAAACAAAAAAGTCTTCATCCGTAATCCACAGATTGTCATCACTCGTTGTACCTAGAGTAAGCTTAATTGCGTCAATTATTGCCGTTTTACCGGAGTCGTTTTCACCAATCAGTAGGTTGAAAGTTGGATGGAAATGTACAGTAGTTCCGGGCAAATGATTATCAACACCATTTACCCCATATTTTCTGAAGTTCCAAATTCTCAGTTCTTTCAAATACATGTCGGTCCCTCAATTCCTAATATATTCTATTCATAGTAATTATATTATAGCTAGGCTCCCTCTTCTAGATATTGTAAGGGTTGAATTTCTAAAGTTTTACATTAAAATCATAAGCAGAAGAAGTTCTGCTATGGTTTGCTTCTAGGGAATCTCGGAGCCGCAGCGAAAACTGCATTTAAAGGCTTTCGTGATTAAGTTGGTATTTTTTTAGGGACTATATTCGCTTGTCCGAACACAGCGGGAACACCATCAACTTTACCGGGTAGAATATCGACTGCAAAGATTAGATGTATGGCTATTTTGCCGGACAAGTAAAAAAGGAAACGAAGATGCTTAACAATTCTAATCGGATAAGGATGAACAAAAATGACGCCTTCTATGAATCACTTGCAGAGCTATCTCACTTCTAGAAAAGATACTATGCTGCGCAGCCTCAATATGCTAGAGCGAAGCGCCTACCTTGATGACAACGGAATGAACTTCCTCCCCGATTCTATTCTGGAAAGCGGCAAGCTCAATATAAATCGCTTAGATCTGTGCCTCTCCTTCAAAGGCTACCGATTGGAACAGATCATCGAAGATGTCAGATTCATTCAAAAGAGTTATAGCCACTTGTTTACTGAAGCTGAGCTGCATTTGCTCAACAATTATACAATTTCCATCCGCGAAAGCTTTGCGAATATAACCGAAATCATTAACTTTCGTAAAGAACAAATCTCCTTATGGAAAGAAGAGCTTGCAGATGCTATGGACGGAAAAACTACCCAAAGTGAGCAGCCCATAAACCTTTTACTCCAGCTCTTGTCCATTGATGATCAGCAGTGCGTGAAACTGATGGAGGAGCTTAATGCTTTTCAGCGTTCAGAAAATTTAATAAAGGACTTTACGGTCAAAATATGGAAAGAGCAGCTAACTAGCCCTCACCAATATCAGGAAGGACAGCCATTTAAGTTCGTTGCGCACTGTCTTACTCAAGACATCAATTTTCTCGAAGATGAGACCATATCTCAGCCCCTTCTTTCTGCAAGCCTACTGACAGAAAAACACTTGGGAACCTACCGATATAATTACGGATTCATCTATCCAGTGAATTTCGACAACCTGTTCCTCATCTCCAAAGCCGATCTGTATTCCAACATCTTTGAAACAGAGAATTCGGCAGTAGACTTTTTTTATCATGAGCATATCGGTGAAAACCAGATCCTAATGTTCACGGATCAGCGTTCCACCAAAACGATGACACCAGAGCAAGTAGAGCTGGACTGTCTCAACAGAACCCAGGCAGAAAATGGAGAACTGCTCAATTACGACAACCGGCGCATTTACAGTGAAATCTTATTATATAATAACGAGGCCAACCGCCGGCTTGCGGTTTTCTGTATTATAAGCGGAGACAGGTATTACAACGGTGGTTTCATACGGGCCCGGGAAATTGCTGACAAACTCAAGCTGGATCTGCTGGTCATTGATAAAGCGATATATAGAGAAAGGTTGGGCTTGACCTGCTTAACGGAGAAGGAACACCAGGATATTATAGAGAAGTTAACGTCTAAATGTATTGAACTGTCCTTGCAGCGAGATAATGGAAATCACTACGATCGGATGCGGAATGAAATTAGAATCTATGCCGAATCTCCGGAAGGGAAGTGGAATCCGTGCTCATTGATGGACTTTGAAATACATAATATCTATCAAAAAAGCCGTTCTTGCAAAAGCGAGGAGGAATTCAATGATTGCCTGTTGCATGAAATGACCGTGACGGCGGATAAGTACCGAGCCTTAAATCGGAGTAATTCTAATGTAAGCTCTTTTTCCTAAAAAACCCACGGGAAGTGCCTGAAGCACCTGCCGTGGTTTCCTATATTTTATGTACGGGTTACAGTTGTATATTTTATACATCTATCAGAAGATTAGTGTCATCCCCTCCTTAATGATCAAGTTGTTGAGTTTATGCTAAATAGCACTGCTTGTTTTTTTATATATACTCTATGATTTAATTATACTTCCAAGTTTGTTCGTGCTGAGAACGCCGCAGCAAAGCTTGAAGAAAAAACAAGTTCCATATGTGAAGTATGAGAAAGGAAGTGATCGGATTGTCGATTTTTCCCCGAGGTATCTGTCAAATTTGTGGTTGTACGGATACGAATGCTTGTGTAACAGAGGCCGGCCCCTGTTTTTGGGTGAATGAAGAGCACGATTTGTGCAGCACTTGTTATTCTGAAATGAGTGCAGACGATGTAGGAAATTTGGATATGAACGTAATGATTAATGTTCCCTTACATACATTTGTTGATTTTCATCATTTCAATAGATTTAGAGTGCCTATCATCTCAATTACGTATAATACATCTGATTTTCCCCATAAGTATGCAGGACGACTATTTGATTTGGATCAGCCAACACCTTATATTGTCATTCGGAATACTTTAGAGGAGTTACGCCAAGAAATACCCCCACATTTTTCAGTTCTTGAACGCAGCGTTAATGATGATCCGGTAATTGTTGAAGTTTGGGTGTAACTACTCCCTTTAACTTGAAGTTACGGGGGAGTTGATTAGTTGAACAGAATAGAAGGGAGAGCGCCTCTTGATTAATGATATACTCGTTCACTTTCCGCCTAAAGGGAAAGAAAAACTAGAATTCAGTTTTTTTCTCGAGAATGATGGAAAACGATTTTATGAAATCTACCTTAATAACTACGAACGGTACAAAGAGCAGTTACCCTTGTGTAAAACGTATGATGAGTATATCTCAAAGTTCCTCACTCCGCTCCTTTTGCGATTTACAACAATTCGCTTGGGTGTAGATCCTTTCGATAAAAAAACGACTTGGTTAGGACTCAATGATAAGGGTGAATACAGACTAAATTTGCCACAAGTAAATTACGATTTCTACCATGGAGCAGCTCAATACAGGTCGTATTTGACGAAATCAGTTTGATTTATGCCTGCTCCTGGTGTCAAGCAACTGGTCATTTACGGAAGGTGACCATCGCCAAGGCTGCGGTCTCCAGCATGGCCAACGAGCTGTAGGGATCAATCGGAGAGAGACGGATGAGCATAAAGCAGCCGATCCGCCTGGGGGCGCTGATTCGTAAGGTGTACAAAGGCGTCTGTCCAGCCGCTTACGGGGTAGGAGAGCTCACCGAGTCTCTCTTTCCAACTAATATGTGACATCGACTATAGCCGCTATTACAAAGCCCTGGCGTTCGTCGGACATTCCGCTGGAGTCGGCCTCCGGTCTCATTGCTTCCTCTAACACTGTCACAGATCACCTTTACTGCCCTAAGCCAAGAAGTGCATAATACAAGGTTGGAGATTATCAGCAGTGTGGCCGAGGAAAGCGTTTGAGAAGATCATAAAAAAGCGATGCGGTCTTTGGCCCTTATTACGTCCCACGAGCCGCATTCAGGACCTGCGTCTGTCGGGATTATGTGTCATTGTAGAAGTGCCATTACAGAGCCCCGGTAATCGTCCGGACGACCTTCCCAGGAGCGGCTTTCCCGTTCACAAGCAGGCACGTGTACAAATTCAGTTTAAATACGTCAAATACGTAATTATAATTCGCCACCGCTCAGGCCCTCCCGTTGTTCCTTTTTTCGGTCAACAGTTCTGCCTTTGAACGCTTCTGCGGCTGTCTCCGGATCTGATTGAAACAAAACCCCCAGTATTTTTGTTACAAAAACACCCACTTTTAGTTTATTGCTGAATCGATCGATCAACAGGGGTACAATTGTGTCAATTTCCAATAATAAAGGGTGAATTGCGTCAGATAGTATTGACCAATTCTCCCCTAGTAAATAAAAATAATCCCTATTAAATAAGATTTCTCACAATGATACATTTGTTTCAATCTACAGGAACGGAAATACGCCTTGGCCTCTCCAATCCTCCCTGCTCTTCAGCTTACCAGGATGGTCTGGCAGTATGCGCCACCGGCGAGCGCCCCGATTGTGCACTCCGGTTCCTTGTCCCATTATTGCTTGATGAAGAAAACCCATTCTATATACCCACTTAGGAAAGTAACTCTTGACTATGTTACAAACGCTTCAAAATTATATGTTAGGATATAAAACTGAGTGAAGGAAAGATTCCAACTTGCAAAAATCCGTTTGATGATAATAAATTCTTATATTATCTACAACCTCGATCAGCGCACTACCTTTCCCGTTGCTGCCACCCGGGACCGTGCCCTTATGAAGCTCAAAAATCGGCCAAGGCACTCCTGCCGTCCAATCATGGAACAAATTCTGAATTTCGGTACAATATCCCTTATCCTTGCAGCTCTTAACTGGCAGAGCATAATTGCGAAAATGAGCGATATTTTGAAAGTTATAATGTTTAATTTTGGTAGAAAAGTAACATATGCCGTCATACTTCTCAGACTGTTGCACCCACTGAAGCAAGAGCTGTGGAACTATATATTCAGGTTTGAATGGGTCATTTCGGTTTTTTACACGAATTGAACAAGCCGCAATCAATGGCCAGAGCAAAGCATATAATTTCATCGTATTGTACAACTCACTTAATTTGTCGACGTCTTCTTGGAGTGGTCCAAATACTCTTTCAAAAATCTCCTGAGCCCTTTTGACAAATACCATCGGTGGCACAGAAAAATCAAGAAAATTTAATTCATCCTTTGCAATAAACAGTGATGTATGCATTTTGTCTTTGTTCGGACGATTAAGCTCCTCCCAACAAATTAGTGGAGAGCTTCCGAGATAAAGGCATGGCAACCCAGGAATACTGTAACGAGTCGTGCTCGCTCTACCTCGTTGTTCGAATGGAATATGAAGCATGTCATATTTATTAAGTGCAAGATCATCACTAACTCGAATCTTATACAAATCCTTTGCTCGACTAGAAATATCGGAAGCAATAGAGTCAAGCGGCAAATGGTCGTCAAATTTGTCAATAGCGGCTGCCAGTACATGTAAGCAATGCTGGGTTGCCCTTTCAAGTAATGGGCAACTGCACTTTTTAAAGAGTCACAAAGTAATCGAAGAATTTGCAAATCGGCAGAAGCGATTACGTTATCAACCGGCAGATGATGCAGTTCGTTTGCATAAGTATCCATCAAACAATCGAAAAAGGCTTGGTAACCACTATCATCACGATCAGTTGGCAAGTCTCCTCCAGCCTTAACCGCTCTAATAATCGGCAACACCAGCAGAATCCAATCCACCAGATAATTTACTCGAATGGGGTCATTAAAATAATTAGAGAGGAGTTCCTCTGTAACTGTTTCACTTTCACCATCCCCACATACAACATGTTTTGGGAAAGTATATCGGTTTATAATAGGTTGCCTGGTTCTGATAGAAAGCGAAGAGTCTACTTTTTGCAACTCAAGATATAGGTCGGTGGCCGCTTTATGAATTTCTGCTGTAACCCCCCCAGAGAACGAAGTTGATCTCGTATAGAAATGGCACTTGTATAGATCTTTTGCATTTTGTTCCCCCTGTTTTTCAAGAATAGAACCTTATTCATAGATTTGGCAAAACACTTGTATCCATTGTTTACTGTTTATTTCGCCAAGACTCAACACAGGTTTATTTTCAACATATGTTCATGCCTTTAAATGTGAAATAAAGAGTAAAGTTCATGTGCGGCACAACAGACCGCCGGTGATGGTGTGCGGTGGTGCGATGGATGCTGCGATGCCCGTTCGTTCCGCTTGGAGTACTCGAACGCGGCGCGGTGCCGGTGCATAGGCAGTCCCATACGGTGTATCCGGCATGCGGGAGCGAGGCTGCCGCCCATCGCTCCTTCCGATGAGTCATCCGCGCGGTGCACGTGTCGATCGCCGGCGCCGGATGCGGTCCTTATTCGCTCGATGGGCATTCTGTTAGTTCATTCATACTCTCCCTCCCGCATCTTCAAATAGTTTTAGTTATATTCAATAATATCATAGTAATGTTAAAAAAATGTATGGCTGGTAAAATGATCTTAGAAAGAAGTGTTTATGGGATGTATGTTAGCAGTTCATGATTTTCAAATTAAATTATAATTACGTCAAAAAATTTCACGTCATTATACCCGTGGCTGTGTAATTCTCCAATTACATGAGGATAATTGCATCACAAAAAAAATGATACAATTATCCTTAATATACAAAAAGAACCCTTATATAATAAGGATTCTCAAAATGAAATTTTTTCGGTAACCTACATTTCTTTTTTATTTTTCTTCAACTGTTCTTTATACATTTTTTCTTTTCTCATTGTCCTTACTGTCTCAATCATGATTACACATTCTGCTGGTGTTACTTTTTTGCCATCAAGAGAAAGAGGATACATCTGTTCATCTAAATTTAATTCTATTTTATTTCTATCCACAAACACACCTCATTAATTATGTAAAACCACTCTCGCTGCCCCACGAGGTAGTTTTACAGCTTTTAGACCAGAATAAAGGCTTAATGATATAACATAGAAGCTTATCGATCTAATTATACCCGTAATCAGATTAGGAAGGCAATCGGCAATCCACCTAGATTAATAGTCCACCGCATGATTTGAAGTTATTGCTCTAGGTGATTTGGGATAGTTTAACACTCATACTTCAGTAAAGCGATGAGATATCCCCTTTTACCGTCTTCTTCACCGCAGCTACGCGTCTATAGCAGCTTAGAAAACAGAGACTATACTATATCTATATCTGTAATTTCTTGAAATGGAATCCGGAATTCTGCCCCATCCACTTCAGCTATGGTAAGTACCTTTGTTAATGGGTCGACTTTTTTTATTGTTCCGTAAATTGATCTGTTTCGCCTTCCGCGATAATAATTAATCCGCACTTCACTGCATAGTTCAATAGCGTTTTGAATGGTTTCCTGAAGAATTTCAAGCACTTGCTCATCGAGTTCCGGTTGATTTACATCCTCTTCGGATTCGTAAAATTGTGCTATAAGTTTTTTATGCTCTGGAATAAGAAAAGGACTCCACTTAATTCGGCCTCGATCATTCATGCCTTATGACCTCCAATTTTTTTACTTCGGTCAAGGACTGTTCCGCCATCGGTGAGACTACGGGCCCAGAACACTGAACCAATACCGAACCTTTTCCGAATATCGTCTATGGTCGAAGCAAGTTTACGATCCTTAGTATCATCCTCGAACAAATCAAGTTGCACGATATCATCATTAGTAAGATTGGTTAGGCTAACATGAATATTCCGTACTGGCCGGCCAATATCGGCGTTCTCATAATACAGTTCTTTGCATACTGCAAATATTTTTTGAGTTAAGTTCGTTGGTGATGCTATTGTTCGAGATTTACTAAATCCCCCGCCGCCAACGTCGTCTGAATAACCAATTGCAAGGCTAATGGTCCGTCCAGCCGTCTTAACTGCCCTCGCCCGACGAGCGACTTCATCTACTTGATCAAGCAGAGCTGTGATTACTTCTGCGGCGTAGTAGTTCCTTAAAAGTGTTATCCCGCTACCATGTCCTTTTTGTATGATCGCATGATGCTTTAGTTCGGGCCGGTAATAAGGATCTGTGAAATCAATCCCGCGGGCATGCAGGACTAGCTGTTCACCGATGACGCCAAATCTGGATCTCATTTTGGCGATATTGGCGTTTGCAAGATCTCCAATGGTGTAAATACCAAGCCGATTGAGATTGCGATCCATACGACGCCCCACTCCCCAGCAATCACGAATAGGGAAATGCCACATTTTAGTTGGGAATGTCTCGTAGGTGACCTCGGCAATGTAGTTACTCTCTACGCTATTTTTTGCAATGCAATCAAGGCAGCTTTTTGCCTGGAAGTAGTTTTGTCCCATTCCGATCGCAATCGGCAGTCCGAGTTCAAATTTTATGGAGTCTTGTATAGACTTAGCGACGGTCCACTTGTCACCGAATAGGTTATGTGAGTCGTATACGTAAAATAATTCGTCAACGGAGTAAATTGATATGCACTCCACGGGACCATAGCGATTTATGATTCGCGGTACCTGCATCGAATAATCTAAGTAGGTCTGCATCCGTGCTTCGACTACATGAATATGTGGAAGCTGTGGAATTTCATAATGTCGGGAACCAGTTTTAATACCATACTCCTTTTTCATCCGAGGACTTGCGGCCAGAACCACAGAACCCCGACGAGATAAATCGCCAACCACTACAAGGTAAGCATTAAGAGGATCTAGGCCCCTTATGACACATTCAACTGAAGCATAATAGGACTTAAAATCAATGCAAAAGATGTCATGCCGCGGAAACTTGGCGATATCAAACTTCATACGTTCCTCCCCCCGCAAGAACATTTGTTCCTATATTATATGTCAAGGTCACAATGTTATACAAAGGAAATTTTTGCTTGGATGTTTTATGAGCTGCGAGGGGGATATAGCACTAGCTTCTGCTTAAATCTTTTTTGGTATGGATAACGGAACAGACTTTAATTTTATTTGGTGATGTTACACATTTTTCCTTATTTACCTATTGACCGTTGTTTAATAAAACAATAATATAGAAATATATGGTTTTATATTCCATAAATGAGCAAAGGAGGTGTCCGTTTGAAAACGTTAAACAAAGTGACGACAACGATTCGTGATCGGCTGGAGGATTTTCTGAGAAGTAATAACATGACGTTAAATCAATTTTCAGAACTAACGCAGATCAATTCCGGAACGTTAAGTGGTATTATCAACGGTCATCGCCCCATTGCCATGCAGCAGCTTGACCGGATCACAGCGGGAATGGGACTACCGGAAGGATATTTTTATGAAATGTATATCGATGAATGTTTTTTTCATGCCAGCCCGGATTGGCGTAGGATTGGTCCTTTTTTGCAACGTAGTGCCGGCTTGAACAAGCTCGATTGTATCATGCAAGTAGTTAGATTAATGATGGATAATCTTTCTTACATACCTTTGCTATTTAATCTGGCTGAAAAGTTTTTTCAAGAAGGAAAGCGGGAAGCGGCTATTATACTTTACGAATCTATTGCGGAAAGTGAACAGAGACAGCATTCTGAACGTCTGGCGCTTTGCCAATACCGGTTATTTACGTTAGGGCTATCTAAGGACCAGAATAAGAATTTAGCACAGGCTTTACATTTTGAGTATTTTGTCGATCGACTGGAAGAGCAGTACCAATTGGATGCGCTAATTGGATTAATCAATGTGTTTGCTTCACTTCGCCGTTGGGACAAGTTAGCGGGACTGGCGGAAAAGCTAAAAATCAGAGCGACGGTTCACTATGAATTGAATGGAAGTAAAAAACCGCAAGAAATAAAAAATCAGATTATTTTTTATATTTTGTATGCTTATTTGATATTAGGTGTAACCCATTTTGAATTTGGCAGATATGAGGACGCATTGCACTATGTTTCCTTGTATACGGATTGTAGCTGGGTTAAGAAGCCGAATGAAGACGAAAAGGCTGTAATCTACCAGTTTCAGGAATGGGCTGAAGGCAACCGTTACACGTATCAATTATTGTCCGGGAAGGTCGAGGTTCTACCAGAATACTTGAACTATATTTCAACCAGGGAAAATGAAGTGTTTATAGCTTTATGTGAAATCGTGATTGCAGCTAACAAATTCAATATTAACATTGATTCTATACTTGAACAATATGAGTCATTTTTAAGACATCAAGAACAACAAAGTCGTCTTGGGAAAATTAGCGTGCAATATACTGATGATCGTTTTGTAGGCTTGTTATCAGGTTTAGGAACCTATTATTTGAAGAAAAACGAGTATGATCGAGGGCTAAAATATGTCTTGGATAGTTTAGCATTCGCTATTGAAATTCACAGTGAACACGATATGCTTAAATGTGTAGGGCTGTTTGAACAATATCGAGATTTCGCAAATAAAGATGCAAAATTTCGGTATAAAACATTAATTAGCGAGGTGCAAAAACTGAATGAAAAAGAAACTGATTTTGTTGGTAGCCCTGTGTAACTTTGCTGTTTTCGCAATAACCCCGGTTGTTACAATTCTTACTCCTATCGGGAACATGACCAAACCTGAAATTACTACTAATCATCATGGGGTAGGAGCAGGTTGAATTCTAACGGGGGATGGGCCTCCTTATATTCTGACACGGGAGCGCTTACTCATTAAAGCAGAGTAGAGTTGTATCAAAAAGAGGACGCTTACGCTAAGGGAACATTGCCCTGGTAAGCGTCTTTTAAATTTTCATTAAGTAATTATTGCTCAGATCACTTCGGTCACATTTAAATATTCAGACATCTGAACAACATCCTAGTCTCCTAATATTCTGCACATGAAGTGCCTACTCATTTAAACAGTTTGTTTCAAACAGAGGTATATCCCTATGAATAGTGACATACATTATTTTGGATGTTACAATGTTAATAATAGAATACTTGAACGGGGAAGCACCTCGGATAAAGCCTTTTTAGGTTTATTCCGAGGTGCTTTTTCTTTCTTATCTTCTTATCACAAAAACATAGGAGGAAGCTTACTCATGAACAGCATCAAAATTAATTCACAAAATGCTTTTTATTCTGATTCGGTCAAGGGTGCTTTAAAAGCAGACTTATTTTCTACTAACCTATTGCTTGTCGGAGACATCAATAGTGGTCGTATGTTGGCCATAAAGAATGTAATTGATCAAGTGGTAGTTGACGGTCGTACCGTTCTTTCGATTGATTTTAGTGGAGAGTTTATTCCTTACGTCAAATCAGTAGGCGGTAAGAACGTTCCCGCACCGAATTTTACTAATGACCTTCAATGTGAAAATAGAATAACTAATGTTACGTTTTTACCGCCGGACAAAAATGATTGGGCTGAAAAATTTCTTTCGAAATTAGTTAATGTTAGCCCTGCACAATACCAATACATTGTTATTGATAGGGTTGATCTATTGTTTTCTTCAGTCCAACCAGACGATCTAAGCAAATGGTTTAACACTCTTAATGAGAGCAATATCACTGTAATCGGCACAAGCAATGAGGTTGCTAAAATTTCTGAATTCTACTCTTCCCTGGTCGACAAGCATTTTAAAAACGTTCTTATTTTCCGATCCAAGTATTATACTGATTCTGAACATCTATTACCTGGTGAAGCACTTTTGAAAACTGATGGAGAATGGCAGGATCACACGTTGAGATTTGCCCCGACAAGTGATGAGTGGGTTCGCTATAACAATCAGCATATTAGGTATATCCACAACTGAGGTACATCTCGGATTCTGAACAAAAAAGCCCCCTCTTCCTAAGGTGAAGTGGGGGGTGACCTTGTCTCATGGGGAGAGTACTCTACGAGATCCGCTTATCCCATGTTATGTAATTTACGCCTTTCAAATACGGATAGTATATCTCTGCAATTAGTTGCAATAAAGTAATCTACATCACGTTCTTCTTGTTTATACAAAGCATCAAGTAATAATTCTTTTGCCTCTTGATTAGTATTAAACAAGTTGGATTCCTTCATTAAAGAAAGAAATTGAAGGTAATTTTTATGTGCCATGTAAAGAACTACTTCATCCGGAAAATCAACTGTGTCTCCAACCACGTAATCTATAAGTTTTATAGATCCTGTTTCTCGGTTTATAATTACAGTACTTTCAATTTTCATGTCACCAAGTATGAAATTTGCTACCCATGCGATTTCATACAAGGCATCTCTTAAGTCGTCATAGAATCCTTGGGGTAATGTATAAAATTCTTGTAGATATTGCTGTATCGTTAAACCTTCAATATATTCCAAAACTATAAATTTATTTTCTACATATGCATACAATCGCGGACTGTAGGGGCAGTCCTCTAATTGACTTATGATAAACCGCTCCTGATAACTCTCCGCCTGCTGCTTATATTCCTTAATTACATAAGGATAACCTACGACACGATATATTATCCCATGTGCGCTTTTGGCTTCAATTATGTCAAAACCGTCAGTGTTCCCAGTCTCATGGTAGCGGGTAATTAATTCTTTGGCTCCCTCTTCTATATCATTAACAAAATTAAGATTTGACAATTCCAATTCCATTCCCCCTATAATTTGTTTTTATATTGTTATGATATCTATGCTCCTCATAAAATAGATATGAGCCTTTAAAAACGCAAAAGGGTCAGAGGGTCCCAAGGGCCATCATAAACATAAATGACCTTGCTATCCATAGTTCTTTCATCTATCACCAGTCTGGCAATGTAGCCCTCCGAGACACGATTCCAATCACTAGGTGAAACAGAAACATCAAAATATGTTTCCAATGATAACAATTGAAAAGATGTAGGCACTCTTCTTATTTGGAGATGAGCCTGATCAGCATGCTTTTTCCATACAAGAAAATCGCTACCATCGGCACTTGTATGAAGATCATCAGAACTTATTATATGGATAAAGAGAAACACGCACGTCAGTAGCCCTAAAGCAAAAATACAGAATCTATTTCTTCTCTTCATACTTATACACTCACTCTTCCCAAGTCTTTATTTAATCATGAAATCGTATTGATATTCGTATCAACGCGATAATTTTATTTTACAAAGATAATTAATGTAGCGAGTAAGATACCAATAAAGTCTCTCGTGCTTGTCCCTTCAAGTGATCTTCAAGAGAATGAACAACGAAATGCTTCTTTAAAATGTTTTTCTTCCCTTATGCAAACTTCTACGATTGTATTTATTCAAACCAATTACATTTACAACTATCATGTCATTGCCGTCAATCTTTAATATAATTGTATGGCCGTACTTTGATATCCAGCGACCAGTGGTTGGAGGTAGCTCCTTCAACTCTTTTAGCAACGCAAACTTATTTATGCCTTGTTCTTTACATCTTTTCAGAGCATGATCGGTGAAATGTATCATCTCCAGTCCACCATCCTTTCGTTTATTTTTACACGCAGTTTATCCTCTTCACTTATCCCTAATACTGGGCTATGTTGAAAGGTTTCAGGGATACTCGGGAGTACAGGTTAAAATAGAGCTAGGGTAGATAGTCTTTTCCCATTGGCTGCAGCCATCACCCCTACCCTCATAAAAAAGTCCTTATTGAATTGAATGTCTACAAACCACAAAATAGTCGCAGTTATACTTGCTATCTATCAATATAGTATCAATTTTGGTAGCGAAATGTTATCCTAATTTTATTTGAATGTAAGCGAAAAAAAGTACCTCGAATCAGACTAACGGCTATTTGCGGGTTGTAACAGATCATGGAAGCAGATAGGAAAGATAAGGCCCAGAAGGTTCGGAATGAGATCGTACAACAGTTAGAAGTTGCCCTTTCTAACCCACTGGAGTCGTGTAGTACGGAACATTGCTGGACGAGCTAAAGAGGAGGAAATCAAACTAAATTGGATTAACAAGCAGCGAGTAGACTTCGTTCAGCTTTTCGGCGGTAACAGCAAGATCAAAGCTACAAGCCATAAGGTTGTAGAACGAACTCCAGATAGGTGCACCTTTTAAAAAGAGAATCACTTGTCTCTGGTAAAGCTATGTTAAAAAAGGTCTGGGGCTTGGCAGGAGCAAAAATTGATGATCGTTCCAACTGCTGGTGAACGTGAACGTTATGCAGCAGGGGAGTCTGTAAAATAGTTTGTGTAAACTCCAAAACCTATTAAAATGGAACTAATAGAAAGGTTGGGAGAATACATGGGACTTTGGACGAAACAACAGTTGCGCGACTTCATTAAAGAGAATAATCTGGTAACGGCACAGGATGCTCAAAACGCATTAAAGAACCTGTTTGCAGAAACAATCCAGGAGATGCTCGAAGCGGAGATGGAAACACATCTGGGCTATGCCAAGCACGACATCACGGCGAAAGCGACGTCAAACAGCCGTAATGGCAAAAGCAAGAAAACTGTCGTCAGTGAGTATGGTGAGCAAGAAATAATCGTACCCCGTGATCGCTTGGGCGAGTTTGAACCGCTTGTGGTGAAGAAGCATCAGTCCAATGTCACAGGCATTGAGGAACAGATCATTGCGCTTTACGCGAAGGGCGTCAGCACGCGTGAAATTCAAGATCATCTACAGCAGTTGTATGGCATCGAAGTCTCCCCGACACTGATCTCGAACGTGACGAACAAGGTTATCCCTATGGTTAAGGAATGGCAAAATCGGCCGCTACAGAGCGTATATGCCGTTGTTTTTCTCGACGCCATTCATTTCAAAGTGAAGCAAGACGGAGCTATTGTCAACAAGGCGGCTTACATGGTCATCGGCATCGATCTGGACGGGAATAAAGACGTCCTAGGCATGTGGATTGGCGAAAACGAGTCGGCCAAGTTCTGGCTCAATGTCTTGAACGAGTTAAAAAACCGCGGCGTACAAGACATTCTCATTACGTGTGTCGATAATCTAACCGGTTTCTCGCAAGCGATAAGCGCTTGTTATCCCGCTACAGAGATTCAGAAGTGCATCATCCATCAAATCCGTAATTCAACGCGCTACGTGTCCTACAAGGACTTGAAGAAGGTGACGGCCGATCTGAAGCCGATCTACAAAGCAGCAACCGAAGAAGCGGCGCTTGTGGAGCTAGATCGCTTTGAGGAGGAGTGGGGCAAAAAGTATCCACTGATCGTCCGTTCTTGGCGCAACAACTGGAGCGAGCTCGCTACATTCTTCAAGTACCCGCCGGAAATTCGCAAGTTGATCTACACCACGAACATGATCGAGAGTTATCACCGTCAACTGCGCAAAGTGACGAAAGGCAAAAGCATCTTTCCGAGCGACGAGGCTCTCCTTAAAATGCTGTATTTATCCACAATGGACGTTGTACGGAAATGGACGGGCCGTGTTCAGAACTGGGGACAAATGCTGCTACAGTTTTCGGTTTTCTTCCCTGATCGCGTGGGTCAGCACTTGAGGTAGGGGGGCGGAGTCCCCCTCTAAGCATCACCCTCTACATTCGTTTACACAAAATTCTTGACAGACCCCAGCAGGGTGATAAGATGCCGTTTTTTTGATGTAGCCGGTCAATCGATTGATTAACCGGCTAATTTTTTGCATCACCAGCCGTAAGTTTTTGCGTCCTCCTCACTATCTCCGTTTTTAAGATTCCTTTCACCACTAAGAGATTATATTTGTTAAGCACCTTATCAAGCTCTTCGGATTTTTTCAAAACAATAGGTGACATGATTCCGAATTTCTCCGCAAGTTCATGAAGATCACGACGTAGGACCTCTATTTGTTCTTTCAATTGAACCTTCCTACGATGACCAACATAAATTTTACTCCCCCGTACAATCTTATACCTCATCATTATTTCCCTCTTCAGTTTCCTGGTTCTTTTTACCACGCTTATCTAACTTGATTGAAATAAATAAAGAGAAGCATAATAGAATAAGCGAAACAAGAAAAAACCACTTAAGGTTTGTTAAAGAATAAAATTGAAAAAACAAGGTAAGATCCCCCTTCACGCATATCTTCTCTTTTCTCCCACAGATAGGCGAACACAGCAAGTAAATGGAGGCTCATGGAAAATTATATCTAAATCAATAGAAAACGACAACCAGATAACAAAATCTGTCGTTATAGAAACTCCAAACAATTGCCTTCCATCGAATACACTGTTTTACAAGAGGTGTAAAGATGGTTAATGTAACTGAACATATTGGAGCGAAAATACGATTGTATCGATTGGCCAAGAAATGGACACAAGAGCAGTTAGCTGAAGCCATAAGCTCCACTGGATCTTATATCGGTCAGTTGGAACGCGGAGAGAAAAATTTCCGTATACAAACACTTGTAAAAATAGCAGATGCACTTGATATTAGTATTTTTGCTTTACTAGAAAATGAAAGCGATGAATATCTCTATCAAAAAGCATGGGTTTGGGAAAGTTTGACCCTTATTTTACAACAAAGCGAGACTAAACAACGGAAGATATACCGAGTTCTTCGCGAAATGTTGGCTGAAGAGAATGAATGACAATCTTAATAACTAAGCGTTCATTTGAAAAACACCCTATGTTTTCTAGGGTGTTTTTCATTTTCTATATTGCCTTAACTCAGACAATAGGATTCGGCATAAACCCTTACCTCTATTTATTGTTGCCCTGCTCTCCAACGCAGGTATTCGTAAACGTTATGAAAACCATCAGCTTTTGCATTTCTTCTCGATCAAATATCGTTTTATCCAGCTCGATGAACTGATGATACGGCTCGTCTGTTACAAAAAAGGATTTTTGTTCATCCTCCTACTTCTGGAAAGCAAAAAGCACCAACCCCTGGTTCTCAGGTAGCTAGTGCTTCCATCTTTTTTCGATTATTAAATGGTATGACTTATTACATTTAGAACGGAATTAATAATGGATAGAGCTGGGCTAAAATCCCGGCTCTCCAGCGTGCAGTAACTTGGCCCAACCCATGCCGATACCGTGCGCACGGTTAAATCGGCAAAAAGGCCAAGCTTTATCTGTGAGCAAAGAAAAATTGTTACAATCCACGCCCTCGCAGGGAGAACGATATACATCTTTATTCTAAAGCAAGAATGTATTTACTGCAACACATGTCATCAAATTTTTGGGTAATCACCCCCACATAACATGTTGTCCGGCTCCTCCCACTAACTTTAGCGTGAAGAATTCAGCAACGAACGTTATTAGTATTATATCCTCGTCGTTTTCACCATAATGTCAAGTCTTATCGACCTCGTTGAATATTGACCAATATTCCTTAATTTGTAATACTAGGAGCATCTGTTGAAGTGGAGGGCTGATTATGCAAGTTGAATTCCCAGAGAATACATATGCGTTTATTGCCGCCGTTGAAAATTACCAATTTGATATTAAAAATGTTGATTTTGCTGCCTGCGATGCACATGCATTTAAAAGTTGGCTTATGGATAATGCCGGTGTTCCAGAGGAAAATATAAAACTATGGGTAAATCGCGATGTTACAAAGAGCCTATTTGAAAACGAACTCCCCTATGAAATTCGTAGATTGGGAGATAACGATCGATTTATCTTTTATTATGCCGGCCACGGATTATTTGATGAAGGACATAATAAAATTACCACTTCAGATACACATCCAAGTAATCTTAGGGGGACGTCTGTGTCTCTACTTGATGTTCTGATTAATCCCCTTCGCCAATCTCGCTGTAATAAGAGCATCCTCTTTATTGATTCGTGCTCGAGCTTTCTACGGGACATTAATATCGGCCGCGATATTGTTTCTGAAATGCGAAACGATGAGTTCATTGATTTTATACGATCAAGTAATTACCGAGCTATGTTTTTGTCATGTTCCCGTGGTGAAAAATCATACGGAAATCAAACTTTACAGCATGGTATTTGGACATACCATCTTCTGGAGGCGCTTAAGGGTAATGCTCCTGAAGCACTTGAACGTGGGCAATTTATTACTAACGCTTCTCTGCAAAATTACTTAAGACAGGCTGTCCCACGTTTTATCCGTGAACGAACTCAGATTAAAGGTACGCAAACCCCTTGGTCAGAAGTATCCAGTAACAACACATTCGTAATCCATGAGATACCACTCACTGAAGAAGATACATTTTCACCCCCTCTTGCGGGACTCCGACTTGATACTGACGAAATGTATTTTCGTAGACAAGACAACCAACCTATTTCCCGATTGCCTGGATTTAATAAAAAGAGAGGGCACTTCATTCCAGACAGATTATCCCCCAAAGTTGATATGTTTATTTCTGAATTGATGGACCAGACTATTCAAAATGAAATCCAGTCTATCTACGATAACTGCAAAGAAGCTCTAAAACTTCGACGTAGAGATATCACAAGAGGAGAAAGAAACATTGATACAGTATACTTTAGATTTTCTATTGATACTAAGCAAGATCCGGACGATCCCGAAAATGCACTAACAACGCGCAAACTAGTACTAAACATGCCACAGAGTAGCTTGCCCGAAGGATGGGAGGATGTTTTTCCGGTCACTCCAAATGAGATCGTCATGCCAATTAGTGGAGAACTCGATTATGATGAATTGGTAAAAAAGTTTGAGGACGCTGAAGAGGAGATAGGTGGCCGATTGGATGAAGACGAGAGAACCGGAATTATTGAGTATACGCTTAGTGATGGCGGCAGAATCATTATTTCGACAGTAGATTCGGAACTAATTATCAAACCACGAGTTTCCAGCAATTTACGTGATATGTTGCTTTCAGCTGGTCAGAGCTTTCAGCAACTGGCTGACTCTACGCTTTATTTAGAATAAATATGTGACGTCAACTACTCAAGTGCCCGATTTGTGCCGGATCTGGAAATATAGTTGACCATAAATGTGCTGTCTGCCGAGAGAATGGAGTTATTGAAGTAGAGAATTTCCAGCACCAGTTTTTACGGCTCACCGGTAAATCTCTTAAGTACGGAATTGCGGTGAGTTATTTATGTGATGATTTCGATCCGACTACAGGGGAAATTACTCCAAGTCTATACCCTCGGGTCAGAATGTCCAGCAAAAAATACCCGCAACACCTATTGAACCGCATGCAGGACTATTATCAGATGAGAATTTTAGATGAGTTTTCACCACGCTCGATCTCCGACGCCAAATTATTACAGACGCCAAGCGATGCTCATCTAAGCGAGATACTGTCTCTCCTGAGTACAGACGATGCGAAAAACGAGGTAAGAAGTTGGTTCCGCGGCGAGAGGACAGTCTTCGCGTCAATCTTTCAGAAGATGGATTGAGATTTGAGAATGAAAAAAGGGAGAACGACACCGCTGGCCGTCTCCTTTTTTTTCTGCTGTACGTGTTAACCGGCGACGCAATGATCTTTCCGCAAACCTTGGTACGACCAGGCCGAACCCAGAAGAACCAACCAATCGTATCCGCTCTCATCCTAGTAAACAACGTTATTTTCCAAGCCTACTATATATTCGGCAATAGATAGTTGGAATAATTTTCTGGACAGTGAGAGCAGAGTCGTATATCGTAAAATTATTACTCTATGAGCCGGTGAGGTACGACAAGTGAAACTGCCAAAACTTCTTGAAGAAGATCGGAACAATCCTGAAATTCTAGCGATTAAAGCGGCCATGAAAGCAAACAAAGACTTGAGAATGCACGAAAGATATCAAACGATCTTGCTTGATCTACAAGGCGTGTCCAAGAAAGACATCAGCAAGATCATCGGACGTTCTCTTTCCACTATCTACAATTACACCAATGCCTATCATCAAGAAGGCATTCAAGGGTTGAGAATCGAAACGCCTCCGGGACGTCAGCCTTTTCTGAGCGCCGAACAAGAGCAATATGTCTATCAAACGGTTGTCAATCAGACACCTGCGGATGTTGGCTTTCCTGCAAAAATGAATTGGACTTCACCGATCATCCGAAAATGGATTGAGCGAGAGTTTGGCGTGTTGTATTCGGACCGCGGAACCCGAGAACTGCTTTATCGATTGAAGCTCAGCTTCACGGTGCCAACGTACACCCTGGCCAAGGCAGACCCTGCGAAGCAGGAAGCATTTGTGCAGGAGTTTGAAGCCTATAAAAAAACTCCTGAACGGTGAAATCGACCGCATCTTGTTTATTGACGAGTCCATGATTCGTGACTACCAAGCGCTATCCCGAACCTGGTTTGCCAAAGGCCAACAGAGAATCGTCCCCACCTACGGCAAGCATCACGGAGCCAAGTTGATTGGTTCGCTGGATTACGAGACAGGAGAGGTGTTCTGCACACAAGAAATCCAATATACCGCACAAGAATTTTTATCTTTCCTGGAAAAACTGTTGCAGAAATACGAAAATCAGAACATCGTCCTTGTACTGGACAATGCGAAAATACATCACGCGGCGTTGATCCAACCCTTTTTGACCGAGCATCAGTCCGTTCTCACGTTGTTGTATCTTCCTCCCTATAGCCCGAAGCTGAATCTCATCGAAGGACTCTGGGGCTGGCTCAAGGAATCGGTCATTAATAACGTCTTTTTTGATACGGTTCAGAAAATTCGCAAGGCCGTTCAAGGCTTCATCCATGAGATCAATAAAACACCCGAAGTGACTGTCGATAGACTCTGTGTGCAATTATAAATCCCTACTGCCGAATATATACTTTATTTTTTTCTAACATTGGCAAGGCTGAACCTCACCGCCCTAATCTGAAAATTATGCTATAATTAGCGTAATTCCTCTAGTCTATGAATACTGATACATATCCTTTTAGAAATGAGGAGAATGTAATGAGCCAATCATATCGGTTCAAGTTTGGAAATTTGAAAGGAGAAATAAAGCCTGCCGAGAACAACGATAATCCGGGAGAGTTAATGATCGTAGGTATGCCTTTGGTTTCCAACATTCATATGTCTACTGCCGGCGCTAAGGAGGTTGATTGTCCCCTATGTGGTAAGAGATGCTGGGCCTCCCCCCACTTACCGGAAGCTGTAAAAATGTTCGCAGGAAGAGTTATTGCCGCATGTACGGAATGCTCCTTACGGGCAAACTTAAATAAAGGCGTAATACCCAAACGGCTCCATGAGGCAGGATTACATCCCGATGATTTGCTGCAGCCCATCCTCAAAGAATTAGATGGTTAATTCAACAAAACCCGCATCTTGAAAAAAGAGCGGGTTTTGTTTTGGCTATTGATTAAATGTTAAATTCGCCTCCGGATCGACGAATTCGAAATTGGTCGGACACAGCAAGCCGCTTTTATCGAAATCCACCTCTATCTGCATCTTTAGCGACGGATGCATACCAGACACTTCGTAATAAAACTGATCCATGAGAGCAGTAACCTTGTTCATCTTACGCACGAACAAATCATGATTGTCTTCCCCAGTTTCTTCGAAAACAAGAATATCAAGGATTTTATCACCATCGTAAAATTTAACGCCGAACTCCCGAGTAACACGGAAAGTTTGTTTATATTCCTCCGATTTAATTTCTCCCGAAAAGATGCTTACCGTCCCCTGCCGGTCTGACTTAAGCGTTTCCAACATATTCTTACATACCAGAGCTGCAAGATATCTGGGGGGCACAATGGTATTTACTCGATATTTCTGGGGGGAAGAGTCTGGTCCATTCTTCACAAACCATCCATTTGGACAATAAATACCTTCGATACCTATGTCTGTCCGGATTGACATTTCTAGCTTTACCGCATCCTCTGGAGCAGGATGTACGATATGGATAACATCTTCTGCAATTGCTGTCACCACGTTGAGGGATCTCTTCCGTCTGTCATTAGCCATGTCGCTCTCGTTTGAAATGAACTCAAGCATTGCCCTTGGCAGGTGACTTTCCAGTTCCTTAGCTCGGTTGATGGCATTTTCGAATACCGGGTGCATGGTAACAATAAACTTTTTATTTTTGCTAAACATCCTGACCTTAACCTCCTCATTTTCCGGTAAAAGCAAAAAAGCACCAACGCCTGTTTCACAGGGGTCTGGTGCTTCCAGATAACAGTATTCGATTTAATATCATTATTGTAATCTATCTAAACCTGCGACGCAAGTTCCTACGGCCAGACCCAATTCTCGCTCCTCTTATGCCGAATTGAAAGTAAGGCAAGTATTCACTCAATAAAGATTGCCTTTTGGGCCCATTTTCAACACAAGTGTTTGTTTAGAAGCATAAAAAGAGCTACATGTATTTTTGCGACTTTCCATCTTTGTGTCGCAACTCTTTGCCTTCCAGCTTTGGCGTTATGAGAAGTATATGGCAAATCTGTAGCACTTTCTGCCGGTTTTATCAGAGGACGTGACATCGGAATATTCCAATCTAATTTCCTACAATTGAAAATCTCTATATTTCAAAACTCTCGTCATTCCAAATCAAATATATGAGCCGCGGCGCTTTCGTCAACTGAAAGGCACTTAACATCGCACAGATATTCCGCTTCCTGATAGCGTACTCAATTTTCAGCAATCGGATAGAACTACCTTGTCCTGTTTTTTCGAACAAGTCTTTTTCTTCCCGGTGCTAAGCCTCCTCTTCTTCTTTTAAATCAATCTTGCGGCGCTTTACTTCCTCCATGAGAAGCTCCAAGAAATGTTCATCTAGGCCTAGCTGTTTTGCACGGCCAAAACTCTCCAACAACTGTTCGTCAGATAGCAGATGCACAAATGATTCCTCCTCCATCCGCTCACTTGGTTTAATACACATCGGGTAATGCCGACTCATGGGAAATTATAACTCACAAAAATAATTACGACAATTAATATATATCAATAGTCGTAAATATACCCTATACCCCTTTTTGTCATTCGTCTACACTTCATAATAGGAGAGGTTGTGGTAGGGAGTGGGAACATTTGCAGAACAAATTGGTGCAAAAATTCGTATACATCGAGTGGCAAAAAATTGGACTCAAGAACAGCTCGCGGAATTAAGCGGTACGACTGCTTCCTACATAGGCCAGCTTGAGCGCGGCGAGAAAGATGTACGCATCAGTACCCTGGAAAAAATCGCCCATGCACTGGACATGAGCGTTAATGATTTATTTGACGATGAACTGGAAGGCTTTTTGCGAAAGCAACAATGGGCGTGGGAGAGCATGCTGCTCCTGCTCAAGCATCCTGGAAAAAAGCAATACCAGGCGTACCGCATTTTACGAGAGTTGCTGGACCCCTCTTGGCCTGAACAAGGATAACCGAACAACAAAAAATGTACGATTGGCGAATAGTTTGGGCTTTAAGGCGGCATTCCTAGCGAAAACTCATCCCGTTTCGATACCGGCCATACTACCAGAGTGGAACTAACACGAACTTTAAAAAAGCTTTTTGTCACCTTGATATAGGCGTAAGGTGGTTCCGCGGATTTGTTAATAAAACAACCGTGCCCCTTACTACCTTTCTATTATTGTCTGTCGATTGGGTACCTTAGTCAGGGGCTGGAATCCAGCGTGATTGTCCAGAGGTGAAAAAGGGGGACGGTGATCGAAATATCTTTTCCTGCAGTCCAATACGGCTTGCCGAACTGCCGCATCGCCTCAATCACCCTCCCCCATGATGGAAAAGGATACTACAGACTTTCACCAATTGTGTGAAGGGGTATTTTGGTCGCTTTTGAAATACGCTAACCGGATTTTGACTTCATCCAACGATTCATTGACAGATTCAACATAGAAATGCCCGAAATCAAGTCTCGCGAACTCCTCTGGAGCAATAACCGACTGCTTTACTCCTTCGGGATTAAGGTGTGGTTTTCTGCGAAAAAGCCGGTTCGCATCATTCGGGTTAATACCCCTGTAAACCACATTTTTGATGTTCTTCAGTAATAATGAGTCATCAGAATCGTTCTCTATCTCTCGAAGCTCTTTAATAGAGCAGATAACCCCGACTTTATAAGAACGTCCTTGCAATAGGAGACGGATTAGTCCATAGTTCATGTAAGTCCTCATGGCATTCACATACAGATATATAGGGATTTTAGCCATAAAGGGGGACCGTTCAAATACTGCAGACTGAATCTTTTGGCTGATAAGTTGCCCCATAAATCGGGATACCTTAGATTCGCCAGTGTCCACCAGCAGCACACCCCCCTCCTTAAAAAGTGCTGCGAGAAACAAATCCAGATCAAGAGCTCCTTCGGCCGGCATAAGACTAGAAGCAATTATTGGGTTACTTAAAATGTCGCTGATACACGTTCTTATCCCAATAATATAATTCTCTTTTCGGTTCTGAACCACTTGCATACCTTCATACTTGTGCCCTTTAGGGTAAGAAACAGGGAGCCTTTCAAATGGATTATCGGAAGAATCGTTCCACTGGTATTGCAGTACCTCATTATTGAAATATTCAACGATGTTAGAGACATCTGCATCCTCGAAGAAAGACAGTTCTTCACTGAATTCGTCTGCATATCTTCTCACTTCATCCACGACAACGGCCAGATACCGCACCTCAGTCATCAAGCGGAGAAGAATATGAAGGTCAAACGCGTTACCGAAGCGGGTCTTGCCAAGCATTATGCAGTGGAATACGAACTCGTCTTGAATCCCTTTGAAATATTCATCCTGATTTCCCATTTCATTGGACACCATTTCCTTGAAGTTTGCCGCCACACCACGAGCGGGTCCCTTGAACGGGTTAATGTTCAAATGAGGATTGGGCTGGGTAAGATCAAGGTAACTGATGTTTTGGAGTCCAAGGACTTCACATTCCTTCATAATATCCTTCAGCATTTCATCTTTGATATCCAAGACAATTAACCCGGCTTTGCCTCCTCGGGAAATGCCCTTTAGATCCTGTTTAATCTGATTAAAGCTGCCCGGGTGCCCAATAATCATTTCATGCATTAAGCGTGCCTGCTCCGTGAGGAAGATCGGCTCCTTTGTTGTCATGTCGTAACCGAGCTCGATGTCAAACAAGCCTTTTACAGTCTCCATGTCATCAATCCTTTCTCATAAGAAGATCGAGAAACAGAAAAAGCACCTCAAACATAGGACGAGTCCTAGTTAGAGGTGCTTCCCCTTCCAATTATTCGATTGACAATATTATACCTTGTAGAATACTTGAAAGTAAAGGATTAACACTTTTACCGCTCTACCAAGTCACTTCAAGGCTTATTTGCCAATTTCATGCAGTGAAAGTTGAGTTACTAGGATTCAAACCGTTGGGGAACCTTTTAACACTTTAATTCGTTATTGTAGCAAGGGCTGAATCAATTGCTTGAGACAGCTCAGGCAAGTCCGGATTCACAAATTTTTGGCCATCTACGACAAAGGTTGGAACACTGGAGATACCATTGGTCGTTGTGATCTTGAAGTCTTCTTTAACCTCAAGCAGTCCATCCAGCTCCTCCAAGCTCTTCTTTACAGCTGTAGCATCCCCGTGAGGAACATATTTTTTGACGATCGAAAGGAGGTATTTTTCTGTTGCCCAAATGCGTTTCTCTTCGCCTTGGTGAGAATATAACGCATCGTGGTACTCCCAGAAAGCTTCATGATTTTGCTTCCACAAGATCTCTCCAACCATCGCTGCCTTTATGCTATCCGGGCCAAGGAATGTAAAGTTCACTACATACAACTGAACTTTACCAGTATCGATATAGTCCTTTTTGAATTTCGGAAGGTGATTGTTAGTCCAAGCCGCGCAGTATGGGCATTTGTAATCGACGAACTCGATCACTTTCACCGGTGAATTCGGGCCCCCAAGGTACGGCTGGTTGTCCAGTTTGTAATTTCCAACCTGCGTTTCGATTTTGCCGCCTACGTCTTGGAAAGTCGGAAACACTTCCTCCTTATTCTTAAATCCGGAAACAAAGAGCAGGATCATAACGACAAGGACCAGTACGCCGACCCCAGCAATGATGCCGACCTTCTTTTTGCTTAGCTTTTTTACTACCATAAATGAAATCTCTCCTATTTTAAAATTCGGACGAAAAAAAAGCACCACAAAAGAGATGTTCTCTTCTGAGGTGCTTCCTCATTCCGGATATTCGATTAGTATAATTATACAACATGCCTTCCGGTATTCCAAGACGAATCTTAGGTCTATTTTTTTGCATTACTTCGATATAATCACCTTATACTCCACGGCAGTGTAATAGACAAAGATCTCATTCGGCTCCACCCCTAATGGCGAGGGAGAATCGAATAAACGTCGTAATTTTCACAGATAGTCGTTGAAAGACATTCGTTCTACCAGCCAACTTCAAGAAGTCAGGTGAGCCAACTGTGAATTTCACGCTATTGCTTCCGTTCAGTAAGTTGTAACCCAACGACTTCGTTATTGCTGTCTCTCAGGACAAAACTCTTATAAGTACGATCCCGGTCAATGACTTCTTCCTTTTCAGAAAGATCAACTGTTTTAGACTCACCGGCAACCTTCAATGCGGCCTTATTGTCACCAAAGACGTAACTTTGCCCGTCTTTAACCACGATGATGGCCAGAAATTCTTTATATCGGTTCAATGCCATATCCACCTGCTGCCCGGAAAGAACTGTTTCATCATAGGCAGCATAGGCACTATTGCTCATCTCGTAGACACCGGGCAAAGACTTTGTCGCTTTGCTACAACCTCCAGCCATCAGGACGACGGCCGACAAAAGGACAACTCGCTTGAAGACCATCTTCATGTACACTCTCTCCTCGTTGAAAATGAAAAAACACCCCAAACATAGGATATTGCCCATGTTAGAGGTGCTTCCTCTTTTCGGTATTTGATTAGTTAATATCATACAACAATATTTAAGCAAATCCAAGGATCAACCTTCGATTTTTGGGCTACCTCGTATCACAATTCAATACAAAGATTTAAATAAGTTGGTATAGTCCCCCTGATCCATTTGAATGCTATATTCCTGCGAGTCAGCGACGTTCCTTCAAAGCAAAAAAAATATTTGCTCCGTCTAACAAGTATATCTATGCACTTCTGATGGCTTCATTTCTGATCTTATCGCGGTTATCCCAAAGTAATTTGCGAAGATTCGACTTTGAGCCTTCTATTTTAAAATGCGGCACATTATACTCCTTCGCGATTTCAATGCAACTCCAAGTGGCATCATGAGATGTGGCTGTCTGAAGTAAAAATAGAGCATCTGCACGGCGTAATTTTGGATGAATCCGTTCAGGTCTATCTCCATTTTCATGATAGAGCTCAGCACCAGTCTCCTTAACCACAGTTTCGAACCACTTTTCCAACCCGCCGACAATAACTATTTTACAGCCCTGCAGGAATGCCTCTTGTTTTGTGAGTTCATTCTTTCTACTTGTTGTGGTACGTATAGATTTTTCTTTCACCTTTAAGTCCTTTGATGCACTTCCAACAGAAGGCTGCTTATAAATCTTAGAGAGTCTTGCATATTCCCCATCAATCGCTACGTTAAACAGGCATGGATCTCCGTCTTTCGGTTGTTGGATTTCAACATCCTTTTCATAGATAGGGAAACGGTTATTCGAGTTATTTATGTCGACGCAATAGTAAGAAAAGTGCTCCCTCAGCTCTACATAACCCATATATCGAGTTATCGGAGCATAAGCATCATCTCCTTGGAAAAGCAGACGAATGTTGTATTGTGTCGACCCATCTCCCCTACGGAATGGCTCGCATTCCACTTCTGCCTCATGCTCCAGGCCAATGGAATTCACCATGGATTCAGTTATATTGAAAATTTCATTATTCTCGCAAGCGATGTAGCCACCATGATCTTTCCGATAAAACGTCCCCAGAAACCGCTCTGGGGTCTCCTGGTTTTCAACAGTCGGGCGTTCCTTCAAATGTTGTTGGAATTCATTTTGAGAATCGATTGTTTCGGATTGAACCGTTTCAAGAGCGGTTTCATCTGGTAGCGGTATAAGGGCTGGCACCGCAACAAGTGATAAATATGCCTCCAAGGATTCGATCAGATCAAAATAGTCCTTGACCTTCTTTCGAAAGATTGCCTGGTCTTGACGTGAGGCTTGTCCAGATCTAAGTTGAGCAAAATAGGTATCCACGTCAATATTCAAAGCAACTATCAGTTTCTCTACCATATCAGTCATCTGCAGATCAGGTACAGACATCTCTTCTCTTAATGCTTTCATTTCTTCTTCAAACTTTTTCAGCAATTTCTTTTCGTTTTCGACAAGATGTTTTACAGACCTCTCAAGCTTTTTGATCTCGTATTGTAGCTCAATTTTTACACGCTCAAGGGAATGCGTTTTCTTCCTCTCTAATCCCAATAGCTCTTCCGTATCTTTGAGCTTTTTATCACGTTGATTTTTTTCAACAAAAAGCACTTCCTTTTCCTGCCTTAACCGATCGTTATTCTTTTCTAGTAAGCGAACCTGAGATTTTAACCTTGCAGCCTCTTGCTCTGCTTTCTGACGCAGCTCGCGCTCTTTGGATACAAGTGAGTTTTCTTTGGATTCCTTCGTCCACTGGTTAGGATTTATTCGAATAACATTTATGTCATGGATTTTTTCATCATGAGATGACGCATCCGGAAGTAGTGCCTCAAGGTCAGTAAGACGCTTTTCGATCGCATCACTTTCAATCGGAAATAGCCGTAGCCCCCAGTAATAATGCCATGGTCCAAATTCCTTTGTTTTTTCTTCTTCATTCAGTAAATAGTTAGATGCTGAGAGTTGTTCGATGTCCCCATATATGTCAATCACGATATTAATCATGCCCTGAATGAACTTAGCTTTGTCCGATTGACTCTTCATTTTTACTCTCACAAGCGTCACGAATTTATCGTCTGGAAAAGGATGATTCGTATTCTGACGGATTGGAATATTCATGAATAAAGAGAATGACCTCTTTTTCTGTACAGGCATTTCACGGAGCAAGTTGGACAACTGTCTGCTTGGAAAGGGCCTACCCATTTGCTTTATCAGTACCCTCTTAAATCCATCAGCCAATACTTTTGATTCAAACTCCCCAGACAACATACTAAGAATTTTCAACACCGCTTTTCCAACCATCAATCATATACCTCCTAACATTAATTGGGATATGCCCCTAAGTCTTAATACGCACAAAAATGCAAAAAACCTCAAAACAGACCTGATTGTCTATTTTGAGGTGCTTCCTCACTTTTGTATTTGATTACTTAAAATTATACTCCTACCAATCCAAAATGGAAGGATTTTTTTGTAGTGTTGGTAGTGTAGTAAGCCCTCAACATCTTTTCTTAGATATTGCACTTTCTCTCCGCCAAAACATGAATTGTGGTATTTATGGAGATGAATTGAAAGGAGGTAAGGTTGTCTCATGTCAAGAACTCTAAAGATCAAACGGATTGAATTCGACTTAGAAAATCTCGATCTGACAGAATCTGACCGACTAAGACTTGACAGTCTTAAGAACCCGTTCACGATTAGCAAGGATATTTTCGCATTTGGATCTCTTGCAGTTTTCGTGACCCTCCTATACTTGCTATCGTTTCTTCTATTGTGATAACCGCGTCCGGCATTTGTATCCGATTTTCTTTTATTCGTGTCCTATTATTCTCACAACTGGCGTTCAATTCTACTAAGTTTTGAAGAGTAATCGGTTCCCTCCTATCGTAATTTTTTATTTTGGATAAGTTTCGGTTTTCCGCTATTATGAAGGAAACGATTTTTAAATTCCGATTAATTCAGGTCCGTTCTGATACAAATAAGGTCAAAATATGGTCGTGAAGGAATGCACGATGAGAACTTAAAAATAAAGAAGACTGACTACCGACCAATTGGTTAGTGAGCTTCTTTATTCGCTCGATGCTGGGATCGAAAGTAATCCGTGTAGCCTTTAAACTCGCCGACAGCAATCAGGGCGTCAATCTCGGCCCATTCATCAGCCTCAAGTGTTATTGTGACCATTTTTTTGATGCCGATCGATGGCCGGCCGGCTCCTTTTCGCGTTCCGCCGCGCTTCTCGACCTTCTCGGAGCGTTCGCGATACTCCTGCATAAACTTCTCCGGGTTTTTGTCGAACCACAAGTAGTCTGCTGCAGATATGCTACTTGTTTTATCGAACCATTTGCTTGCGATCGCAGGCTATTTAGCGTTAGGTCTTTTCGCTCTTGTAACAAAAACAAGCTTTCGGCCAAGTCGTTAGCCAGGGCTTCAAACATACGCGCCCCTTCACGTCCATCCATTCTGATCGTCGATAACAGGCGTTCGACCTCACGTTGATTTTGTGCCAAAATACCCATCCATTCCTTGCGGTGCATATGCGGCTCTCTTTTTGAATTAGATTATCTAAATCAAATTGTAGAACGCGGTTTTGAAAAAGACAATCTTAAGTATGATCCGTGGATTTAATTCCGAAAATTTGGTAGATTAGGATTATAGCAAATTTGGAGGGTGACGTAATGGGAAGGTTGTCGATAAGTGGTAGACTAGACAAGGCCAAATCGCCGGAGCTAAAGCGGGAAATAGCAGTCAATTGGGCCGCCGAATGGCAAGCTGAATATGAGAAACACGTACAGAACTTTGAGCGGGCGATTCGCAATAAGGATTATGATCTGCTGGTCCGAACAACTGGCTGGCTTAAGGCTGACGGTAAAAAACGGTTTGAAGCCTTACCTCGTGTGTTAACGGCGATGGCTGATCTTAAGAATGATTGGACGCTACAACAAGACTTGTCCCTAGTGCGGGGAGGAGTTTACAACAAATGTAGAACATCAAAAATATTGCTCCGCAACGCATAAAACCTATGACTACCGGCGGCGGCGCCTTCGCCCCTTCGCTCTTCGAATGCGAAGCCTCGTTATTGTGCCGGATGTCAAAATTACTTTCAGGATCGGTATAGACAATGAAAAAGAGCCTGCAAGCGCAGGCCCCAGTACTTTGTATACGAGATCTCGTACGCCGCTACCTTTGCCCAATCTACCGTGCCGTTGTGATGGCTTACATCAATACCTTGTTTGGGTATTTCCTTGTTTAAGTGATTACACGTTAACCTCTCCCTTCTTCCAAGCAATCGATCCGCTTGGGAGCCTGTTTAGACGATTCCTCAACGCGCGTCAGACGCTCGGAGAACGCCTCGAACTGCTTCCTGCAGCTTTTGTTCAACTTTCATATCGCCCACGCCGCGCTTGATATATTCCACCTCAGCACGCTGCACTGCTTCGGATTCGGCGGCGTCCCCGGCCTCCTTCCGCATTGTCCTCGCCCGGCCCATCCACCCTAATGCATTGCCGCTCAGCGCGGCCAGCACGGAGCTGGGTTCATTTTGTGACCTCATATATATAGAGTTAGTTTCTATTATCACGGATTCGATACCACCAATAATAACCATTGCTGCGTATGCCAGTAGCTAACTTCAGCTTGTACTCAAACTAAGTACTCTATAAGAGGGGAAATCTCGTTTCCCCTCTTAACAACACTTAGTTGTGAAGAAGTCTGTAAATTACTACGGCAGCTTCTGCACGAGTCATTGGCTTCTTTGGATTGAAGAAACCGTCTAGCTCCCCGGTCATAATACCCGCGTTAGCTACAATATTTACAGATTCTTTGGCCCACTCGATAATTCTACTATAGTCAGTAAAATCATACTTAGTAGGGTCTTTGTAATCCAAGACATTAGCCACCATGATAGCTGCCTGTTCTCTAGGTATGATTGCGTTAGGACGATAGGTGCCATCTGTAAAACCTTTTGTTACGCCCGTATTAAGGCCGGCTGCAAGTTCCTTTGCATACCAAGCAGATGTGTCAACATCAATAAATCCTCCTTGGTATCCAACAGAACTTTCTTTACCTAAAGAGCGCACCAACATTATTGCAAATTCAACACGAGTCACTTGAGCATCTGCTTCAAACGAACCATCTGCACGTCCCTTGATTATTCCTTTAGCGGACAGATAGTCAACAGCATCCTTAGCATATTCAGGAATCACATCTGTAAACTCAATTGGAGTTTCGCCTGTCTGGTCATTAACACCCGCTGGAATATCTCCAGAAGACTGGCCTTCCTCCAATGGACTATCACCCGTAGACGGGTTTTCTGTTGAAGGTGCCGTTGTACCAGCATTTGAAGTCCCTCCATTTGAACTTCCCCCTCCAGAACTTCCGCCAGAACCACCGGAACCCGTGTTATTGGAACCGTCGCCAGAAGAACCTCCATCCGATCCACCTGAACCAGTTCCATCATCTGGAGTGTTTCCCCCTTTGCCTGGATCGGTTGGAGTGGAACCGCCGTTGTCCGGATCAGTTGGTGTACTTCCATCATCTCCAGGACCTGGGACAGTTACCCCACTACCATCGTTCGGTGTTGTAACATCTACTGGAGTCTGACCAACAACTGTGTCCGAGCCGTCAGGATTTTTAACTACCGCAAGAATATCGTAATGATAGTCTTGCCCCGGAATTATTCCAGATTCAGTGAAGGGCAACTTACCATTCACTTCCTCGACATTCCCAAGATCTTTAGTCTCTCCAGTGGCCTCGTTTTTGTACGATACATGGAAAGTTCCATCTGGGTTCTTAAAATAATGCCACTCGGGGTTTCTTTCCACATAATAATTATCTACTTCTGGAATAGTTTTAAATTCCCAACTAATGGTGCCTTCAGAAGGTACAGAAGGATTGATGATAATTACAGCAGGTTCAGATGGAGTAGAGACTTGAACAATCTGAGATTCTGTAACACCATAATCGTTCCCAGCTACAACTCTGTAAAGAAATACCGATTCAGGACCTACAGTTTGGTCAGATAATACATTCAAAGTTGTTTCACCAACTAATGCGTCATTCCTATAAATACGATAGTAGGTTGCATCAGTTACTGAAGTCCATTGTAAATTCACCTTATCGTGGTAGGCTCTAGTAACTTTAAGAACTGGAGACTCTGTGGGTGCTTTACCTGGCTTTTTAGGAGTCTTAACGCTCTTTACAGTCTGCAAACCCTCTTTTGAACCTTTATACGCTTTCAAGGCATAAACATAATTTGTCTCAGGCTCAACAGTTTCATCTTCATATGAAAGATTAGTTCCGATGTAAATATCTTCACCATTACGTTGAAGGATGTATCCTTCAACACCAGGCACTAGATTCCAGGCCAACTTAACTTTGTTATAAGTTACATCAGTAACAGTAAAATTAGATGGATATGGGATAACTTCTTCGCCTTTGGTAGTAACCTCTAAAAGCACCTCCGAACTATCTTCTTTGCCGGTAGCTGTTGCCTTCAGAGAAAGACGATAAGGTGTAGAAGGACTTAACCCCATTACTGTATATGATGTAGAAGGTCCGGAGTACACCTGTACACCATCTTTCATGAGAACATAACTTTCTGCACCCTCTACAACATCCCACTTTAAAGTTGCTGATGTTTCTGTTACGTCTGTAGCAACAAAGTTAGCGGGAGCATGTAGTTTAACAGGTCCGTCAAGAGTTTTGAAGTTACCAGTAACTGCTGGAGACACAGAAGAACCATCAGTTGCAGCTATAGAATACATATAAACATTCGAAGGATTAAGGCCTGTAGCTGTAAAAGTCTTATTTATGCCAGAGTAAACTACAGAACCATTCAGTTTTAGTTCAAATCCTGCATTGCCTGCATAATCCCAAGTGAACGTTGCACTGTTAGAAGTAATGTCTTTTATCTGAACATTAGTCGGTGCTACAAGCGCCGATGTGTCAGATAGGCCGCTAATGAAGAGAGGATCAATTTTATCTCCAGTGCCCCAAAGTACATTAGCTTTAGGATTGAGATGCAAAATAGGGCGAACAGGACTTGTTTGATAAGTTGTATTACCCCAACTGCCAGAAGAGTTTATAGATCTCAAAGCTGACTCTGAGCTATTATACGTCCATGTCCATGTACCCGCTACGTACAACTCAGAGGACTGAAGTTGGGTAGCAGTTGGTAAACCAAGATAGCTATATACAACGGTATATGGCTGCGTATCCCCTTTTTCATATAAAGTATATTTATGTTGAGTTACAGATTTCTTAGTCTCATCATCCAGACCATTATAAAAGTTAGAAGACAAGTTTGTGATGGCTGATACACTTGTATCGCTGGAGCCTCCTCTAGTTCCAGTAGGACCAGCTAAATCAGAGAACTGTCCAGGCTCAGCAATCAAAGTGTTATCTCCAAAGACCTGAAATCTTTTAGAACCTAAAATCACATAATCCCCGATCCTAGTAACTTTATTACCAATTGCCACTTCTGTATCGGCAGGCACTGCAACTTGTATATCTGTTTTATGACCGTCCACTTCAATAGAATAAGTATTAACTTCCCCTCTTACCGGGGTTTGATCTGTGTAAGTAAGAGAAGCATGATTTAATGTAGACAATTTCGTACCATTACGATAAATGGTGTACCCCAAAGATGCTGACGACGGATTTGGTAGCCAGGACAGCGTTACTCTACCTTGACTATAAGATGGAGTTGTAACAGTGTCGGAAGCTTCTTTATTCTCATCGGCAACATACTGGGAAAAGTCTGCTCTATATAGAGCTTTGGATTCTGTGTAATAAGCAATGTAACCCTCCCTCGAGAGCTCCTCATTCATCTTATTAGCAGAAAGTCTGGTTCCGGTGTCTCTAACAATGAAATATGAACCATTGAAATAGAGCTTTCCATCTGCACTAATCTTAACATTTGGCGCTGTATAAGGAGAAGACTTTCCGGACTTAATATTAAAATTCTCAGATGTTCCAGTGCCAACATCCATGGCATAATAGTCATATGCCCCATTCCAGTCTGTACTATAAAACAATCTCCCGTCTGCAAGCCATGAATTAGGGAAGGATCTATAATTGAGATACTTCATTTTATTTGTTCCTAAATCATATGAA
Organism: Paenibacillus oralis; assembly: GCF_003863965.1. GTDB lineage: Bacteria > Bacillota > Bacilli > Paenibacillales > Paenibacillaceae > Fontibacillus > Fontibacillus oralis. Next base: position 230,107 of record NZ_RRCN01000002.1, on the reverse strand, counting down.
TAAAGTGCTTGCAAAACATTACTATCTCGATACAAAAGCAAAATCAGCTTACTTCCGTCAGGAGTAATCATAATGGGCTTGCCCACTGCAGATTTTATATCCGCAGGCAAATTACTATACCCCGAATTTACAGTAGATGGTTTGATTTGTGTAGTTACTCCAGTTGATTGGTCGTAATAAAAGAAACCTGTAGACTTTTGCGAAAAAGCTAATTTAGAGCCATCTTCCGAGAAATCTGCAAAATCTGCCGAGAAATTAGCCACTTCAGTATGCGTATCAGAATTTGAATCATAAATATACGTTTTTGAACTCTTGATATAAGCCAACTTAGAAAAGTCCTTTGTATTTGCAAGAATTCCACCAACGAATGACATAGGCTCAAGCTGACTAGTTGAGTCATTATACAAATACATATAATAAGAGCCACGAACAATAGCTTTGCTACCGTCAGAGTTTGAACGAACCGATATAAAGTTATCATTATCAGGAGTAAATTGCTTAACGGATACGTCATATTGAGATCCCGATGCCTTTGCTGAACCTAACCCCGCAAAACTACTTATTAGCAACGCTGCTGACAACATAATAGAGAACAACTTTTTAAAGCTATGCAACTACTACTCACCTCTTCATTCATTTTATTCGAGGCTTAGAGATAGATATCTATACCTCACTGGACTTCCTATGAGTTACCATCTTGCCTTCCTACTACGTAGTTCTTGCTGCCATCGAATCACCCTCTGCATTCACATGTAAGTTAGTGTATAGCTTTTAGCTATGAACTCTGAACACCCGTTTTGACCAGAAAACAAAAAAGCACCTCGATATTAGGCATCTTAGCCTATATCGAGGTGCTTCCTCGTTTGAAAGTATTCAGTTAGTAAGATTATACACTTACATGTGTTTAAAGTAAATAATTTTAAATAATGTTTAGTTGAGGACAGGGAGATCGAATTCACTGATCTCGAGACTTATTCGTAGACTGAAAAGCCTTGCTCATACATAGTAACAGTGGCATTAACGTCTCCCCCCTGTTCCCAGTTATAAATGCCGTACGACCTTTCACTTCGCAACTTTATTCGCATTACAATCAATGCCTGCAAAAGACAAAATTTTCACCCAAGAAGTTGTATTTTTTCCGATATGTTTTGCAATAGTGTCAGCACTCGGAAAGCCCTTTTGTTGCTTGGTGAAATTCACATAATCCATTCGGCTGAAACGGTTTCCGAGGTGTTCAGAAGCAGTACGCAATGCTTGAATACAAGTATTTTTATTGTAGATGGATTTTCTTCCTCGTTTGCTTTGGATTGATATTACCTTGCCTTTACGTCGCTTATTAGACTCCGTATCTACCAAGGTAGCTAGTGAATCGGTCATAGGCTCTTTAGGCTCATCAATAACCAATTGTAGAAGGGCATTATTCTGATTTATTTTCCCCTCAAAATATGCGTAAATGGTCTCGCTGCGATCATAACGCACAATTTGATTAATGAGTTGTACGAATGTTCGGAGCGCTTCATCTTCAGTCCCCAAAGCGCTCGTCACGAGTTCGCACTCTCCACTACCAAATATTTTTTTTCCAGTCTCAAGCAATTCAATTAGGACATCAATAACTTTCATTGTTTCCCTCCTCACCCCGGAAAACCCATAAAAAAAGAAGCACCCACACTTAGATCCTCTAAGTGCGGGTGCTTCCTCGCATTCGGGTATTTAGTTAACCATATTATATAGCTACTGTTGTCCAATGTCCAGAATGTATTAGCAAAACGAGCCAAATAATAGAGTCTTTGCTATAATGAATGATAGGACAACGGTGGGCTCTGGTCATGGAGAAACTTCCTGTAAAGGAGGTGATGTACCAATGACCACGCTTAATTTTCTTTACCTGCTGCTCAAATTTGTAGCAACCCTTCTGAGCCTTTGGCTCAGCTTAAGGAAGCTTTACAGATGGAGACGCAAAAAGAAACAAGCGAACACCCACCGCCCAAAAGGGTGACCGCCTTGCGGCAGGGTTCGCTTGTTTCACACGAAATAACGAATCTCCGTGAGTAGTTAGCCCACAAAGTTGTCCTGGGACGGGGCTGGCACCCCGTCTTTCTTATTATTATCTTACCATAAGGAATTCATAACGACAACAAACCGCGGGCACTTTTACCCCACTTACGCTTCTTTCTCATCATTTACTGAGATGAGCAATCCAAATTTAGGTTGTCTTTAAAGAGCCGGCTGACTCGTCGACCGGTACCGTATGAAACTACAGCTTTGAGATGACAATTGTTCAAAGTTTTCTTCGTTTAAGCTGCTCCTTCATACAAAATTTGATAATCGTATCCCTATGAGATTCCCGGATTTTCGTGAACTTAAGGGCCACTTGGTAACCAAGGGTAGTCGGATTTTGATATACAACACGACTTTCGAATGGAATCATACTGGTAGATTCCCCATTTTCGATAAACAGTATACCTTTAGGGTCCGTCTCATCATCCTGGAATGGACGTTCGGATGTAATGAAAGATAGACCTCCTCCACTAATATCTCTTGTTCTATACTGACGGTTGGGATGTCCGATTTGTTTATTTTCCAATTCAAAATTCAATTCGACGGGCACACGAAAATATTCTCTTTTTTGCACTCTCAGGATTTCTCCATCTTGAGGCATAGTAAGTTGAAGTCTAATCGGAGAAGTTCCATTCTGAGCAATTACCTTAGTCTTGAACTGATACTTAATTCCAGCTCCTCCCTGAAAATAGACAAAGACTTCCTGTGCAACCAAACCAGGAATCGACACCCGGTGCTTACTAAGAATCGAACCAATCTGAAAAGAGTACGATCCAATATCATCAATTTGGGCTACCAGCATATTTCCTTCAGCATCTTCAAGCTCTACATACTGATTCACAAACAGCGCTTCAAGAGCAATCATCACTTATTAATCTCCTTCCGATTCAAGTTCTGAACGCAAAAGAAGCACGAACATACCACATGGGTTGCGCGTGCTTCGCGTTTTGAAGTATTCACTTTAGTCTCATAATATCACACGAAACAAATGTGGTAAACATTTGAGGTTAAGGTTCATAATTCCTCCAATGCAAAAAAGGAGAACCCGCTTCTAAAGCGAGTTCTCTCGTACCTACTTCATTTATTTCCACCAGTCATCAAATACGGTGATGGGTTGCTGACGCTTGTGCTCAATATGCAGGTACCGTCCCTCGATCTTTTCTCTCGTCTCAATCGGCACCAGTTTCCCCTCTAAGTAGTCGTCGATTTCATCATAGGTTAGACCGAGAGCAACCTCATCCGGCAACTGGGGCTGATCATCCTCCGAATCTGCGATTGGAGTTTTCATAAAAAGCTGTTCCGGGCAGATGGCCTTCAGGATCATCTTTCCTTGCCGTTTGTTCAAGCGATAAATTGGTGTAAGATCAGCAGCGCCGTCTCCAAACTTGGTATAGAAGCCAGTAACCGCTTCGGCCGCGTGATCTGTTCCCAGAACCTTACATCACGCTTTGTTTTTTATAGATAGGTCGACTATCTTCCTTGACAAGTTCACGGAGCGCCCTCCAATCCTGACTCGAAATACATGATTTGAGCATCGAACAGCGCATCCGAAACATAATCCTCAAATAATTTCTGAGCATAGCCTGTTATAGTACGATCTTTAAAGTTAATATTATTGAAACTCGCTACATTGGGATTTCTACTGAGAAAGTATTCCCGTCCTGCTTAGAATCTACGGTAATCCTGCCGTTATATTGCTCAAGGATCTTGTGCACAATGAAAAGACCAAGCCCGGAGTTTTTCCCTTTTTCTTTCTTGGTACTGTATCCTTTTTCAAAGAGTTTCTCAACATGAGCATCAGGGATAGGAACTCCTTTGTTATAAATCTTAAAGCACAACCGGTCATTTTCCACAGAACCTGTCAACTCAACTATTCGATCTATTTCTTCCAGCTGCTCTACGGCTTCAAAGGCATTATCTATCAGATTGCTAACAATTTTCACCAAGTCTGTACTTTTCAAAACATCTAGCGAAATTCGATCCATACCAATCATTTCATGATCAAAGGAAATCTTCCGATCCAAGGCTTCGGTAATTTTCGATTGTATCAAGGCGCAAAGTGCCGGCGAGTTGATCTTGATTATGTCATTTATAACGGTTGTTTCTCCAACGAGTTCTTTCGTGAATTTCTTCAGTTCATCGTATTCCTCATTGGTAACAAGTGATTGGATAGTGGCAATATGATTGTTGAAGTCGTGTCGCTGCTCTTTAATGGAAGTGAAGAGTTGATCGACATTACTAACAAATACATCCTGTACGGACTCCGCAGCTGCCAATCTACTTCTAGTGTAGTACCTTGAAATCAGATAAAGACCGATAACAGTAATCAGCGTGGCAATCCCGATCGTTACCTGCATTTTACTAAGCAAGGTAGACATATATGCATCGATTTGATCGGTATTCGATACCAAACCCACTACAACAGGTAATTCCAAGTGAAGCGGAATATACGATTTCAACACATCCTTGCCGTTTATGTTCGACTCGAAGGAAACTTCTCGATTACTTTCATAGGCGTGCTTTATATATTGTGAGTCCTGCTGGTCTTGGTAGTTGTATGTACCAAAAAGTATCTCTCTATCTGAATACCAAACCACACCGTTCTTTTTGAATTGTTCCTGCTCCTTTAGAAATGTCAGAGGATTAAAGACGGTTACTTCTTCTACTGCGTTTGAATTGTCTGCGACCACTTGATTAATCAGCGCATCTACGCCAGTTTCCTTTTGATAATTCCTAAATACTGTATCATGAACGAATGGGTCTATGATGTAATTGGTTGTCCCGTCGTAATAGTAACCCCACATGTTGACGTAATGAGGATCTGTCATTGAAGTGTTAATTGGGCCTGCCCAGTAATTTGGCAAGATTTGACCAACAGGTACGGTCGTATTTTTATTATTCAACAACTCGTTAAATGCCTGATACCAGTATCCCCGCCACCCTTTTGTACTCATTCCAATTTCTTCTGGTTCGTCAGATTTGTAACCGATAATGTCATTCCCTGAGCGCTTCATCAGTGTAATGTGACTCACACCGATTTTCTTACTAATTTTATCAAGGTCCTCGTTAGATACCTTTTCAATATCTGGATTAAGATTAGACTGGGCAAATAGCGCAGCTGACCGAAGGTTTTGACCAATAAGGTCCTCTACTACTTTTTCACCTTTTCTTGATAACTGGATTGAGATGCTGATGTTTGAAGCCTCAAGCCTCATCTTTTCAACCTGTTCATTTATCAATGCTTCTCGTGTGAAATTATAGTAGACTCGATCAAGGAAACCTAATGTTAAGTGGATCAAGACCAGAGTGATGATATTAATACAGGGCTCCTTAGATTTTAAAAAGGACAACATTTTCATCCTGATTTCCCCCTTTGATTTTTATATAAATCTACTATTTAAGATATCCTATTTTTTAATGAAACTAGTTGCATTCTGTTGGTTTCGATATGAACATTATGTGAAGTAGAGGAAAACTAATGAAATTACTCGCCGCTCCGTTTTCGGAGGGGCTTTTTTTAAAACTACGAAAGCAAATTTGACGAACTACATGTATCGCCACATTCTTGCCTCAACTTAACCAGGTGGACGTCGGGGTCACGAATTAAACCACCTGAGCGCCACATTTTGCTTTAACAGGAATCCCACTCCGGTTTACGTTCCTTGTAGGATACGTAGTCAACAGAGTTCAAGCGTTCTTAAAACGTTTTTGACCTAGCGCTTCGTTGATGTGTACAATCATATTCCCGTTACCCTGGATGGTGGTTTCATCCGTTTTGGAAGTGGTACAAAAAGACATTGATACCCGCGTCGCTGATGAGGCGCGATTGAAAGATATCGAAGCGAGGTTAATTCCTATACTATCCCAATACAAGGGTAGTTATGGCCGAGAAGTAAATCAGTGACGCCGCTTATATCATTTGTATTATTGCCGTCATGAATTTGGATATACAAACAACAATTTGGTAGAGTAGAGTTATATTAAGGAGGGTGACATTATGGGGAGACTGTAATAAGTGGTCGATTACGGCAAGCCTGAGCGTTATGGTGGATATCAATCCTGGTAGTGATCAGGAATGATCTTAAACACTGCCGGTACTGCGGGAGCCTGCTAATGGATACATGACAATATACGATTACATGAATATGGAATGCGAGATGAATATAAACGACCATCTGACGCTCGCAGCGGAAGCGGACGCCCTGGAGTGATGGTCGCGGATATCCACCACGAGTCGGCCCGGCCGGGCTACCTTCACATAGATTGATCTTTAATAATATTTGATAAGGAGCAGATGGCTTTGAGAGTGACTATTGATATTCAACCGTACAATTCCCGCCGATACGGCAAACCGTGGATCGCACACGTTAGTTTTAACGGGCCCAAGTTGATATACGATTTCAGTAACGGCAGCTACCTGGGAGACGAGGCCGGAGGCAAACTCTACATTGAGTGCACCCCCGGGGACGTGATCGCTTCTGGCCAGAAAGATAACCGGAGCGGGAAAAACACAGAAAACATCCTCTATATCGTCCAAAATGACGGTGTGTTGCAACAAGTCGACAAGGTATCCGCTTTCGAACATTGGGAGACGCAGCGGACGGCACCGATAGAATCCCGGCTTGCCAATGTCAGCACGGACGATCTAATTGCAGAGTTACACCGGCGCGGATATCAGCTCATCACAAATGGGGAGGAAGAATAGAAATGGACGAAATTGTAATCGACAGCACCGTCTTTGAACGGGACGAAGTCGAAAACTCGATTAAAAAAGCGATTGAAAAGGCGACTCTGATCAAATATGGCTCTCAAGTAGAGGTTTACGGCGACCAAGACGGAGTAATCCGGGTTGTAGCGTTCCCAAACACGGAGAACAATCGTCCGACACTTGGAGACCGGAAAGGTGAGGTATACGTACCGATCTACCGCATAACCAGCTTCCGCCCACTCGATAAAGAGGATTTGGGCGAGTGGTGGACAAATGATAAACCGGATGATGCTGGCGAAATGACTTGGGAAGAATATTCGTCTGCAAACTCTGGAGGCTGGCAGGCTACGCTGGCCCGTTGGGAAGAGGTCTGGATGGACGTAAACGTGCCAGAAATGGTGGAAAATGCGATGATTGATCTGGAATGAAAAAGAGCCTGCAATCGCAGGCCCCTTACCCCTTTTAGGTACGATAAAACACATTTTTGAAAAATAAAAACCAAATTTCAAATCCTTATAGGTACGTTAATAATATGCAATTACATATCTAAAAAACAAAAATCAAATTGCAATTCCTTTTAGGTAAGATAGCACGATTTTAGCTTAAAAAATAATCGTTTGTCAACTAGATACCCACCGACCGTGCGCTGGTGGGTCTGTACATTCCTATACCACGTATTTAAATTCGCACACTGTGCGAAGATACCGCGCATCACCGATCTTAACACTATTCTCCGTTATTTCTTGGATCTTACCGCTTCCTACAAGTTCACCCGCGACAAAAACTGCGATGGGCGTCCGTTCCATTTGCGCGGTATAAAGGTGGATATTGGAAGTAAGCGATCGCATGAAGCGGCTCGTCTGTTTCATATCTTTTTCACCTCTCTATAACTTTACCATAAAAACGAACAAAATGACAGAAATCTCCTTAGTAATAATGCAGTTTAAAGGGTTTTACTATTTTATTTAAACGAAACATGGTATTTTCGAACAATCTACGAATCCTGATCCGGCGGCGCAAGATGTGGATTTGTAAGGCTTCAGTTGCCTATCAAGACGATCCTAATGCATTATACAAAACCAGAGAAAATAAGCTCTCGAAGAGGAGTATCGGCCTGAAGATAGCCGGCCCCGTGTAAGTTTATTAATTTCAAATCACTTAAAGGACGAAACGGCATCTATACCATTCCGCCTTTACTTATGAAACGATCCGAATTATACAGAATAGGTGTACAGAATTCCTCAAATTTTGGTGACCGAAGTTTGCCGTCTTTTGTGAAACATTGAAATTTAACTTTACAACTTATTACCGGATCTAGAAAACGCCAGTCTTTCTTTTCCCCCCGAATAAACTGCTTTGACATCCGGTTAAATGAGCGAATCTCTTCAGAACGTGGAGGGAACTCCATTACACCAACATACGAGCCATTGATTGATAATCCCCAGCCAAAACCACCCTTGATTCTTACTGAAGCTACTTGGCAAACAATATACTGATAAGCTTTTATCTTTACGATATCTTTTGACCGGCTATTTAATACCAAGTGTCCATTAGGATTATATTGACAGATCCCCTCTAATCCGAGCTCTTTAGATTTCAAAAATAAAGTTTCACCGTCATCATATAAAGGAGTTATAGATAGAGTTTCCGATGGCTCTACTACCGCTGTAAGCGCCTCTCTGCGCTGCATAAAGCCCATGTTCAACATTGATTTTCCATCTAAAAACAATATATCCCACAACGGAAAGTGTGCTCTTAGTGTTGTAGCTATTTGCTTAACAGCAGCTTCCTTTTTCGTATTAAATCTAGCCATTGCATCATCCCACCATAACTTCGGAGGCTGATCTTTTGGTTGCGTTAAATCAAACGCAATACATTCCCCATCCAATATTGCTGTCTTTACGGGAAGTGTAATATTCATCAATTCGGGAAACCTTGATGTGACATCTGTCCCGTGTCTTGTAAAAGCTCTAACCTTACCGTGATCATAGTGTATCAGAATCCTAAATCCATCCCATTTTATGCTTGATTTCCAGCTCTTCTTTATCTGGGTCGGATGTAGGGGATGAAGCAGCATAGGTTTTAATGGTTGATTCAACATAGGCAAAACCCTCCATAATGAACATAACATGAGGGTGCACCAAAAAGGTATATGGAATCATTGGTCATACTGAGAATTATGTACATTTTTCTTTCTGTGTATTTTTAAGTTTTACTGCCTCAAAAAGCTGAGTACAAATCGTCTCGAAATACGGGAGTTTACTGATATCCTTATTATTTTGTGTTCATTTTACCGTTCGAAAAACAAGATGGAATATACTCAGTAATAGCACGATTCTTTTCAACTTTAACGCCCCTGTTTCCTTTATATATACATTCCATAAATGTATGGGACCAGACTTTAAAGACACCAATAGCGGCCATCCGTCAGGATGAATTCGTTGGTATCCGTGTTATAAAGAAGATAACTTCTTACCGCCATAATCCTGAGACATGTGCCGTACGTGTCAATATTATCGTCATACATATTCCCTTTTACTGTATTGTACGACGAGTAATGAGGATGATAGCATTCTTGGAATGCAACATCATCTGCATTTTGAATAATCTCAAACTCGAAACGAGCGTATTCAAATTCTTCAGGATCATTGGCCTCTACATCCGCAATCTCCAACACACGTTTTAAAACTTCAAAGTCCGACGAACTTATGTGATAAGCATCAATTTCGAACCGGATCTCCGGTTCGAGCCGAAATCTTGCCGATATTCTTGTTTTTCCTGCAGAAGAGTCGGATAAAAGAGATTCGAATGCCCAAAGAGAAGTGGTTCTCCCTGCAAATCGTTCATAACGAGTACCCTTTACTAAATCAGAGAACACATCAAACATTGGTTGATATTTTTCTTCATATGGGTCGTATTCGTCGTCGCCATAATCGTTTCTTAAACTATCATCCATGAGTGGTTCAGTCTGTTCTGTTTCACTTAGATTTTTGGATACCTCACATTCTATATCGCGTTCAACAATAACTTCACCACTTTTATTCTTCTTTGGAAATAAGGAAAAAAAGTAAGAACCAATTCGTTTTAACATCCCTTCCATTCCTCCTCTGTAAAATCATGAATAAACGATGCCTGAAGTATGGGCCTACTTTTCGATGTTTGAAAATTCGTAAGTAGCCTCAGACTCCCTCTAATGTTCCACCAATACCGTAACGAATACTTTACCTACTCCGGATGACATAACGAAAGCACCCCTAACAAGGCACAATAACCTTGTTAGGGGTGCTTCCCCTTACCTAGTATGTAATTAAATTCATTATATTAAAAATCATTCTCTATGTAAATCATGAAGGATAATCGTGCATAAAGAAACCGCTACAAGACCGCAGTTTCAACTTGTAAGATGAATTTAAATTAGTAGATGTGGTAGCTCCAAAATAGCAAGTCAAACGTGTAAAATCAAGACAATAGAAAAGTGACAGGTCCCTCCGGTCTCCTTTATACTTTAGTTATATTAATCAGGCAGGTGAATTATAATGGACAATAAATTCAGCAGTATCTCATTTGTCTTCTTATCGGTGTGGTTGTCTTTGGTACAGATCTGTTCACACGGATGCCGTCCATAGATCGCATCGGTATCGCCTTCCTCGGGGGCTATTTAATCTTGTCCCTTTATCATGCTTGGAAATTTGCTTCCCCTCGATTTTCAAACCTCACTTCGGTTGTCGTTTTCTGGCTGTTCCCGGTGGTGTTCGCTTTTACCGTTGTGCTTTCGCTTCTGATTGGGCTTGTCGTATCTATGCCGAAGTTCATCATTTCTTTCTGCAAATGGCTCTCTGAAAAGCAAGTATCCTGTACAACCCTTCAACATCAAAGCATCAATCATGATAATCGCCCAAAGCGTTTTAACCGGCCTGGACAAGGCGGATCGAACGTGGTTCCACTTAATTTTAAATCGAGGTAAGAAAGTGTCTTTTCTTCCTCCGGAAGCGGGGGTATCTTCTCCATAACACACAGGAAGGGAATTCTATGAAAGATGTCGTGGGTCTGACCATAACACGAGCTGTAATCGAGCAAAAAAGCACCACTGGAATTGAAAGATATTTTCATCAACTAACTACAAAAGGCCGCGCAGCTTATCAAAGCGTGGTGTTTATTTTCGATGGGTATAATGACACGTCTGAGCAAGTTTACGAGATAAAAGAGGTCCGGGATTGGGTTTACTCCTTGTTTTGTCTGTTCCCCCATCTTCTATATTTCATCAATCCGAAGATTGATACGCACATTACCTTACTGGCCTGTCTTGGAGATGTTCAAACGCTGCTTGTGGGAAGCACACCGCTTACACCAAATCAATATGAGGACCAGGGAATAGACATGATTGCTTATGCGCCGCATTACCTGTATAATGTTACGATTGATGATGATCTTTTTATGGCTATGGATTTCGCTTTACAAAAATACGGCCGCTCAATTTGCGATATTCCAGGAGCCTCCTTGACGATCAAGATGATTCGCGGAGTAACCAATAGATAATCTTGAGTAAAACATTATTCCCTTATCTCGTGATAAGGTCGCAAAACGAAGCGCCCTACAAGCGGAATTACTTTTCGCGATAATTGATGCATAATCAAAATGGTCGATTAATTATAGTAAATAAACAAAGCTCGCTCCCAAAGGGGTCGAGCTTTGTATTTAGCGATTTAGGATGCTGCCACTTGGAACATGACCTTCCCCTTGTTAAAGTGTCCCTCGTTTTCTTCAATAGCTTGACCAGAGAGGCTGTCCAAGTATTGAAAACCGTTCTTCGAAAACGAAATGAAGATGTGGAAGTAATCCGTTACAAAGGAATTGAGCTCTTCCAAATCATCAGAAGCGTATTCGTCAGCTAAAACCAACTTGGCACCGAGCTCCTTGCTCTTCTCCATTGCCAACTTAACGATTTCTCGGCGAACCGCTCTTCCATGTTCACCATCCATATTTGTATAGCAACGTTCCAGGAACAAAATTAGCTCTTCTTTTGGCTCGATTACGTCTTCGATCACTTCCCCTTCTTGATGAGCCTCTACGTCTTTGAAACCAAGCCTTTTAGATTTGAAAGGTTCTTTCTTCGTAATGAACTTTTCGGAGCCTTTTGTTAAACGAATGATCGCGCGGGCCACAACATGACCTTTGCGCCCCTTGGCCACAATCACTTTCTTGTTTGTATCAAAGTTACTGAGGAGACAGCGGGAATACTTCCCGTCATCCCAATGCTGACAAGTTTCAACCGGATATTGACCGAGGCGTAGCGTTGTCTCGTAATCATATGTCTCATGGACCAATATCTCTTTCATTTGAATGCTCCGGTTTCTCATCCACTCCTTGATGACTTGATTTGTCACTGGCATGCCAATTTCGAGTTCAAAGTCTTCTTGTACGAACTTGATTTCCTTTAGCTTTCCAGAAAGTTCCGCTTTCGTAATCAAGTTTAGATTTTGCAGTTGATACGATTCAAATTTCTTGCTCTGGTACAGATGTTGAAAAATTTCGCATAGCCCGCGTTCGTAATAATCGACAATGTTGACTTTATACTTCTGAATGAAATCGCTGGAAACATTCAGTTTCTCAAACAGGAACTGGCAGGCTTTATTCCTTTGAACGAACATAAGCTTTGCTTCATCAAGCGAGTCAGCAATAGCCAACAATTCCCTTTCATTCAGAATAAAGTCTACATCACTGCCCTTTTTCAGACTCGTCAGGAACTTTTCAAACAGTGACGGCAGAAGCAATACCTTAAGGAAATGGTGGTCTTCCGCTCCTGAAAGACAAAGGTGTTTTTCTTTTACCCATTGTTTCATCGGCATGACTTTTACCAAATCTTTGACAGCAGCAAATAGGTCTTCATCAGTTTGGTACAAATTCCTAACCGTCTTCAACTCTGGCAGTTCCCGTGCAATCCGAAGCCGTTCCCCAACAGTGAAATCCTCAATGAGACTGTAGTAAAAATCGATATCCATGTTCGATTTGCCATAGAGGAATTGAAACTCCTCGAAGGTTAAAGGAATATCCATATTAAAGAGTCTCAGATGCTCCTCTTCTCTGATCATGATAGACAGTGCCACAAGATTCCTTTCACTCAAGCTGTTGAGATTAATAATCGTCCGAAATTCCTCGGTGAAAAGGAGATTGTACCTAGTTAATTTAACGAATACCTCTCTCGCCTTCTCATTCAAGATAAGGCGAAGGAATCCTTTCTTCCTGGATTCAATGCAATGCTTCAGCAGATTGATATGATGGGGAGCATATTCATGTGCATGCTTAAGCGCATCAGAGGCAAGTGATTGTTCTCCATAGATAACGGCATATACGTTGGTGGAATCTCGGGAATAGACATTCTCCGACAACTTCTGGATTTCCGAATCCAGTACTACAAGGTCCTGTTCACCATACAGTTGCTCAAACCATTCAGCAAGGAGAGGCGGGCTAACGGTATACAAGAGCTTCTTGAGATCCTCACAAAGGGATTCGGCATTTTCCGAATTTCGCAGTGTTCCCTGAAGTACTGAAAAAATCTTCTTTGATGTAGGTTCACCGACCACCTCATATAGAGCTTCAAAAAATTCGATATGAGGAATGCAGTCTTTGTAAATTTCAAGCCGTTCATCCCATGGTACTTCTTCAACGTTTAAGTAGGATGATCCCCACAGCCGAATGAGTCTTACTCGTTCGTCAATTCTCATTTTCGGATAATGATATTCCATGTAACCTATTGAATTCATGCCGGAAACTGTTTCGACCAGTTCTTCCAATGGCGTATCGGAATAGACCCTAAGATAAGCCAAAGTATCTAAAAACCAGTCAGGAAAACTAAGACGGTCCCTATTCGAGTAATAGTAGGTGTTCCTTGCCTTTAATCCTTCACTCAGCCTATCATACACTTCCTGAAAAAAGGAGGAATCAAGGACCGTTTCAATTTCAGATGCCGGAAACCTGGTTTTAAACAACTGGTCCAAAATCTCATCAGAAATTGTGGTGTTGTTTACAAAGTCAATGAGTTTTTGTGAAGAAAGAACTTTGTTCCACGATGTCCCTCCCAATTCAACTTTCCGAGTGATCTCCGTGATCTTTAAACGATTTAAAATCGTTATTGACTCAAAATCATAAGAAGAAATTCCTTTTATGGAAGCCTCAAAAAGCGAATTCAAATGATCTCCTATTAGCGATGTGATCATGTATTATTACCTCCACTAAGCTATTTTGATTTTTTGGGTTTTTTCCAATGCGGCAACTTCAATTCGGGCAATCTCATCGGGATTAAAGACGTTTTTCGAACGTAATTTATAGAATACGAATAGCATTCTACCTACGTCAAAATTATCTTTCGTTTCAAGAGAAATAAGACTTTCAATAAAGGCAGTTCGAAGGCTTTCGTTTTCCATCATTTTGCTCCAATGCTTTCCTGCAAAGGTGGAGAGACTATACCGCGAGCAACTCTTCAATTCTTTACACAGCTCTTTAATCCGAAGCTCCTCAAGTTCCTCCGGAGTCATATATTTTTCTCGAATCATTTTTAATTGGTATTCCGAAAGGAGTTTGCTGTTATACAATTTCCGTTCAATGCCATCAATATCTGCATCTGAAAGCTCGAATAGATTGATGAACTCAACATTCTTCAGCATGTCAAAGACTCTTTCCGGATACTTGCTTGCATTGTATGTATACAAGGCATTCAAATAAATCACATATAGGCGTTTCTTCAGGTCGTCTGACATCTTAGACTTTAGCCGGTTGAACACTACCTCTTCAGCCAAAAAACGGTGGTAAATAGCCTTCACCCGCTCCAAGAAATCAAGTAACTCAGCGAACGATTCTTTCTCTTTCAGAATTTCGATAATAAATCTCGTCATACCGCGCTCTTCCAAGTCGTCAATTTGGTCCAAAAAAATGTAACCATGCTCCAAGCACATTTCCGTGTAGGTCTTCGTCACCTCAAAATTTATACCGAGCATCTCCCTAAGATGTTCAAGGTAGTCAAACTGCTCTTTGGTCATTTTGTACGACTCTAAGAGTCTCTCGATGATTTCAAGCCTCAACTTGCCCTCTACAACCTCTTCTTGGAGTAAAGATACATAGGATTCGTTCAGATGGAGGAAAAGGATATCTTTAGCTTTTTCGACGAGAAGTTTTAAATTATTCCGGTTCGGAAATATTTTTGTTTCCTGGTGCGTAAGCCGTCGAAGAAGGAAGCGCAGAGGATGACCTTCACTTTTATCCTTCTCAAATTCCAGGATCATGTTATCCAGTATACGGATAACTTGCTCTGGTACATCGAGTTCTGATGTAAAATGGACATCGAGGAAATTATCCTTGATCCGTTCAAACCCGGGATTTGTAATGGAATGGTTCCTCGGCGTATTTTCATATGCAAGGTAGAAATTAATGACCGTAATGTCGTTGCGCTTGACACCTAGAACCTGGCTTGCAGGGTAGTTATTATCTCTGGTGATCTCTTTTGTCCGGAGAGACGAAATAACCTGAAGGAGCCGGGACATACCTTTCGTTTTAAATTCTTTGGAAGTCGGCTTGTTAAGATCTCTATATACCCCACTTAAAAGAAGCAAAAGTGGATATTCCACATGAATGTTGGTAAGACTCAGCTGCATTTCATCGATCTGCTTTAGGATGTAGTTACGAAGCTCATGGTTTGTTGCTTGAGCTGCGTGGAAATCGGAAAGTAGAGAAATTAATAATACCCGTTCCGATTCACTATCGAACGTTTCTGAGGACGTAACCAGCACGTCGAGAATATGACTCAATTCCGGCACACTTTCCAGGTCTCTTCGGCCATAGTTCAAAATGGCAGCTGCAGATGGAGCATGCCAATGATTTTTCAAATACTCGCATACGCTCTTGATGAACAATTTCTTTTGGTCATACAAAAAAGTTCCTGATGAGGATTGCATAATGGCCAAAATCAATGCGAGAAGATCCCGATTATCTTTAATGATTCCTCGATCCTGCCAACGCTCTGCAAGCTCCCCGATGTATTCTAGATTGTACATTTTCGAGAATTTCAAAACTGCTACATTCTTCTGTTCAGAGAAAGCAATGATCTCCTGCATAAGAGAAAAGTTAATACTAGGAAAAAGTTCGTATGTAATACAATTTAAATCCATTGAAATTTCCTCACTCTCATATTTTTTGAAATAGAAAAAGCGGACCTGTAATTTATACAGGAGCCGCTATTTGATGACACTTCGTATTGAATTATTTAAAACATACCTATACAAGAAAGATCCGGCTATATTTGTTAAAATACGTCAAATAAATATCATCGGCCATTAGGTATCCTCCTCTGGTTGCCGCAACCTGGCAAAATACCAGCCACAGGAACGTTAACAAAATGACTTTCTCTACCGCCTGAGAATTATTGCATACTAATCGCTCCTTTACCAATATGAAAATAAAAAAAGCGCTAATTTGATTGGTTGTTTTAGACGCAATAAATGCGAATAAAAAATAAACCGCTCAAATAAGCGCTATTTAACAATTAGAATGTCCTTTTCGGCTCATGCCCAAGGATTGAAGCAATGAAAAAATAAAGGTATGCCATTATTTTATCATATGAATCCTGAATACGGAATAATATTTGCTCTCTCTTAGTATTTGTCGTATTCCGAAATCTTGATCATTTCCACATAATCGAGTGAACTATAATATGCTCTGTTATCTCTCCCTCTTCGCATAACACTCTGAGGTGCTTCGGCTCCACAGTTCGAGATTAATGATCCAGTCTTTCGTAAGTACAAACTTTGTCACAATGTTCTTCTCCTTCTTGCTACTTCTGCAGCCTTACTACTGCTCTGGGGGTATCAGTGTCTCCACCCAGGTTACAGCAGCTAGAACTGCTTCTTCAAATGTATTATGGTTCAGTAAACACCAACCACCTTACGGGTTCATGAAAAAGCAAGAATGCACCCTACAGACTAATAACGCGTCTGAGAGGTGCTTCCACATTTGCTATTAGATTTGTATTCATTTCGGCAAACTAAACAACCTTCGCAACAGCCGAACTATCCAGGCCACTGCCAGGTGCGCTTCATTTTCGTACTATTCATTACATCTACTGAATCTCATCCCAAGCAGTCATTAGATTCTCCAAGATTTTAAGCTTTTCTGATTTCGTCCTGTCCAATACAAATAGGATAGACCTTGTATATCCAATGACTACGGCTTGTTGAAATTTCCGTTCATTTTCTTTTAGTATCTCAGCCTTGAAAAACTCAACTGTTCCATATTCCATTCTTGTACCCCATCCTCTTCCATCTGTTCATTAACCAAAAAAAGATCGAGTGTTGTATCCGCCTTAGAAACATTGCAACTTAGGCACGCCGTGACACAATTTCGCGGCGATGTGAACCCACCTTGTGATGCTGGATGAATATGGTCTATGGTATGCCCAGGCTTGCCACAGTATTGGCATGTATGTTTGTCACGCCGTAAAATTTGCTTACGAAACGTTTTGTAATTCTGACTGAACACGTTAATAATAATATTCGGGTAGTACGGAACTATTTTACAAAACCCTTCTTCAATCAGTAGAATGGCTAACTCGGTGTGTATGAAACGCCATTCCCACCTATTATTCCCGCCTTTGAATAACTGAATGATATGTGAATTTGAATGTAACAAACTAACATCGTCGATCAACTGCCGCTTTTGCATAATAAATTCCATGGATCGAATAACATTCTTAATATTAAGGCGATCTATAACGGACAATGACTTTTTGATTTCCATATTAAGTGACGGATGCTCTTTAAGGTTAAGACGGGTTTTCCAACAACTTTTGCAGATCGAACTATATACAAATTCATTTTTATTGCGCATTTCCTGGCAAACTGAGCAAGCTTTTCTAAGGTGAGAATGAGCACCTATTTCCCTATGAGGATTTTTGTCTATTCTCTTTAATTTCTCCGAAATTGGGAGCAAATTGCACAATCTACAAATACAAACCGAGTTTGCTGGCGACCATATACCACCCTTATCCTTTGGAACTAATCGGTATATTTGTTCCCCTTGCTCTCCACAAAAGTAACATATTCCACTATCACGTTCGATTACGAAATCCCTAAGTTGTTTTTTATCATAGATCTTCAAAATCTTGGTTTCATTAACGACCCTTGCAGCTTTTTGATGAACATATTTGACCGCCTCATTATAGGATAATTCCATTCTATACTTAGGCTTTTTCGATATGAGAATAATTGAGGGGGCAGATGGATCTAAATCTTCTATGTTAAAGTTATATGAACTTTGCGCATCCATTTGGTCCTTTAATTTTTTTGCTTCTTGGATACGCTGTTCCAGATCGTCCAAACCTGCGCAATTCGAACAGTAAGTTACGGATCTCCATCCGCCGTTTTTTTTGGGCCTTAAAAAGTCATTTGCACTTTTCGTCGTTCCACAAACAATACAGGTTTTAAAAATAGGCGTCTTCTCGCCTTCAAAAGTTACTTTTTGGTCTTTCATTGGCATCACCCCTCCTCGATATCCGGAGTATGGCTTCTATTTCAATTATGACTGTTTATCACATTTTACTCAAGTGATCAAATTATTCAACGGTTTTCATCATAAATAATAGACCTTTACCTTAAATATTCAGTCAATGTTCATGATAATAAATACTATGCTTATAATTAGGCTGCTTGTAAGCGATCCAACCAAACCAGCCACAAATGCATTCTTGTTGAATAGTGCTTTAATCGGATACTTACTACTCCAAATACCGATAGTGAAGAGTAGACAAGCTACGATCCAGTAACCAATCCTGACTCCATGTCCTATATTTGAATGAAGCATGGCATTCGCTATAGAACTTCCTGTTTCCTTTATGTCGAGAAAAAAAATAAACCGAATGAAAGGGGCTGCTGCGAAATAAATATCTCCTATGCTTTGGCCCTTGAGGGATTGGATTATAATTGCTGGTATGCAAAGAATGAGAGTCTGTAAAATAGTTTGTGTAAACTCCAAAACCTATTAAAATGGAACTAATAGAAAGGTTGGGAGAATACATGGGACTTTGGACGAAACAACAGTTGCGCGACTTCATTAAAGAGAATAATCTGGTAACGGCACAGGATGCTCAAAACGCATTAAAGAACCTGTTTGCAGAAACAATCCAGGAGATGCTCGAAGCGGAGATGGAAACACATCTGGGCTATGCCAAGCACGACATCACGGCGAAAGCGACGTCAAACAGCCGTAATGGCAAAAGCAAGAAAACTGTCGTCAGTGAGTATGGTGAGCAAGAAATAATCGTACCCCGTGATCGCTTGGGCGAGTTTGAACCGCTTGTGGTGAAGAAGCATCAGTCCAATGTCACAGGCATTGAGGAACAGATCATTGCGCTTTACGCGAAGGGCGTCAGCACGCGTGAAATTCAAGATCATCTACAGCAGTTGTATGGCATCGAAGTCTCCCCGACACTGATCTCGAACGTGACGAACAAGGTTATCCCTATGGTTAAGGAATGGCAAAATCGGCCGCTACAGAGCGTATATGCCGTTGTTTTTCTCGACGCCATTCATTTCAAAGTGAAGCAAGACGGAGCTATTGTCAACAAGGCGGCTTACATGGTCATCGGCATCGATCTGGACGGGAATAAAGACGTCCTAGGCATGTGGATTGGCGAAAACGAGTCGGCCAAGTTCTGGCTCAATGTCTTGAACGAGTTAAAAAACCGCGGCGTACAAGACATTCTCATTACGTGTGTCGATAATCTAACCGGTTTCTCGCAAGCGATAAGCGCTTGTTATCCCGCTACAGAGATTCAGAAGTGCATCATCCATCAAATCCGTAATTCAACGCGCTACGTGTCCTACAAGGACTTGAAGAAGGTGACGGCCGATCTGAAGCCGATCTACAAAGCAGCAACCGAAGAAGCGGCGCTTGTGGAGCTAGATCGCTTTGAGGAGGAGTGGGGCAAAAAGTATCCACTGATCGTCCGTTCTTGGCGCAACAACTGGAGCGAGCTCGCTACATTCTTCAAGTACCCGCCGGAAATTCGCAAGTTGATCTACACCACGAACATGATCGAGAGTTATCACCGTCAACTGCGCAAAGTGACGAAAGGCAAAAGCATCTTTCCGAGCGACGAGGCTCTCCTTAAAATGCTGTATTTATCCACAATGGACGTTGTACGGAAATGGACGGGCCGTGTTCAGAACTGGGGACAAATGCTGCTACAGTTTTCGGTTTTCTTCCCTGATCGCGTGGGTCAGCACTTGAGGTAGGGGGGCGGAGTCCCCCTCTAAGCATCACCCTCTACATTCGTTTACACAAAATTCTTGACAGACCCAAGAATGAAAATCATCCCTATCGGACTTAGTAAAAAAATTGTTTTTCTCATGATTCGTCTCTCTCTTTCATACAGCTGATTATCTAATATGTAGCTTTATATGCTTTTACTAGATCTTTCGCCATTGTACCTACCGTCTCATCATCATGATTTTCATTTGATGTAATTTCAATCAGTAGATTTAGCAGTATGTCCCTTGGATCATATTCCGGATCAATCTTATTTTTATGCAACTTTTCTTCAAAGTGTTGAAGGTAGCTTCCAGATTCATTTTCACTTTTTTTGATAATGATCTTGTACCCGTCCACTTCTTTTATTGGAGTTACATTAACTGAATGTTTTTCAGTTCCGATCGCGTACTGCTCCACTTCTTCAAGAATCTCATTATACTTACCCGCACGAATGGACACTTCTAAGCATGTGTCGTACATTTCCACAAGTAATAACTGTTCCATAATTCACTCTCCTATTCAATGAGTTACGTCGGACAACCACCTTTATTTCTAAACTCTTCATTTATTATTAAACCGATCTCTTTTCCATTTTCGAATACCCTGACATACGGATCTCCATCATAAACTAGCAGGTTATCAGGCTTTGTATTAATTGAGGCATCATTATCTTGATCCGCATAAAAAATGTGTTGCTAAGAACCTGAGATAATACAGGTTACATAAGTTTTATCCATTAACAATACACCATCTTATTCATTGAATTAGTTGGAATTTTGCCGCTCAATTTGTTCCATTAAGGTATTTCTTTCGATAGTCATAAGTTCGATATAAGTGATTAATGCCAGCAACTTTCCGCGGACAGGATCGCTATAATTAATCGCCATTTGCTTAATTTCTAGCAGTTCTTTCTCATCCATTGTTATGCATGCTCCCTATTCATTTTGATATATTCTTCTTCCTTGAAAAAGTCCTACCTGAACGTGGCAATTCATCCAGACACATTATATCCCCTCTATTGAGAGTACGATTTCAGGCATATTCTCTGCACCGCAAGAATTGTTTTTGATTAAGAATCCAAGGAGTTAAGAAACTGATGAGTTAGATCCTTGATTTCATCCATTCTTGCCAGAACATTGACCCATTCTGGTGGAATATTTTCGAAACCGAATGCTAATCCGGCAAGCCCACCAGCAACACAGCCAGTGGTGTCAGTATCTCCCCCCAGGTTTACTGCAGAAAGAACGACTTCCCGATAAGAGTGATAGTTCAACACGCACCAGAATGCTGCTTCCAAGGTATCCACCACATAGCCACCAGAACGAATAAAATCAGCCGGCAGCCTTGAGATATCCGTATAAACGAGCGGGAAATGAGTGACTTCCATTTCAGACCCAAAATGTTCCTTAATGGTATCCTGCATCATCTTATAACTCATAAATCGATCATTTCCACAAAGCAAATTAGAAGCAAATTCAACCAAAATGATGCAGGCTATGATTGAACGCCTATGGGCATGGGTTATGCTCGAAACCTCCGAGATGATCTGAATACGCTTCTCAAATGGCATCTTGTAGGTGATGAACGAAATCGGCAGAATCCGCATTAAGGAACCATTCCCATTGCTGTATTCATCATAGAGTCCTGCAAGTTCAGGTGACGGTACTGTGCTGAGATTATCCAACGCCATCTTGGTAGTGTTTCCAATATCAAATACATTCCCGTAAGGAGTCCAATATCCCTCTCTATACCACATTAAAAACCTTCCGGCAATGGAGGTCAGGGAATACCCATCCACAAGGGCCTCGAGTGTACATAAACTCATTGAGCTATCATCTGACCACGTTCCTTCTGGTTGATTCCAGGTTCCGAATCCTGTCATCCCCTCAATGGACTTTGCCGAAAGTGCGTCCCTGCTTTTAAATTCGGCCGGAACACCCAATGCATCTCCCACACAGGAGCCAACTACGGCCCCGAGGATCTGATCGGAGAATGTGGGATGGATGCGAGGAAAGTTTTCACTTACTGTTTCTTGAGCATCAAGGTATTCATCCATTCCATCTTCTGGATCGCGCTGGCGCGTACTAAACCATTTGTGTAATAATTTACGCAAGTTTGTCCCCCGCTTCTTAAATAAACCGTTATTCAGATGTTACAGCATATAATCATGGAAAACGTTTCTTCAATTCTTTGTACTCCCAAGACCGGAGTATGCGATAATGTCCAGTGAGATAGTCGTTATCTTGTGCATGAATACCGATTGAAGCAAGGCCAGCCTCGCGGAGCATTACTTCAATGTCATATGAATGGTGAGCAACTAGATAAAAACGTTCCTTCCCGTCCCTGCCATGAGCTTTGGTGATCGTTGGTATAGATGGAACCCACCCCACGCGATTACCCCTCCCTTGCAACTCAGTCTACAAGCGCTGATCTCTCATTTTCCATTTTCTTGAACCTATGAGAATTGTAATGGACACAATTAATAGCCCGGAAAGAGCAATTAGCAAATCGTTTTCATACCGACAGGCAGCAATCAATACGGCAATGTTTTCAACAAAGATAATAATTTTGACAAACTTATTCAACTGCCCCGCTTTTGAAGCTATGGCTTGAACAGGTTTCATCAGCAGGACTCCTAAAACAACTAAAATACAAATTGCAATCCATCCTTGATAAGATTGCTGCTTGAGATAGCTGAACTCATACATCACTGTATAAGCAAATATCACATAGACCAAACTGTACATGTGAAACAGACCCTTACTCAAACCAATCCCACCTATCTTAAATATCATTTCATTTATCCCCAAAAGCCTGAAATAAAAAAAGAAGTACCACAAACAGATCGTTTAAGATCTGAGTGGTACTTCCACTTCTTATTTATTCAATTGAGATCATTATAATCCAAAGCGTACAGTTCAGCAAACTTTCATTAACCTTCCCAACGCGATCCTATCGGCGGATCTCCTCTTTTTTTGTATTGTCGGCCTTATACTCCTCAATGGATTTCTTCATGGTTCGACGGATGTCTTCCATCTCTTCCGGTTCAACAGGCATCGCAACCTGATATCCTTTATCCATTAAGTCTTCGACTTCATCGAAAAAATCACGTTTTTCTATTCTCATCTTACTCACTCCCCTGAAAGTATTGCTTTACGAGAAGCTTTGCACGATCAGGCTTTATTTCCATTAACAGCCCATTCCCAATACGTTGAGCTCCAATGGCTTGTTCGTAATGGGATACCAAACTGGATTTGGATTTGAACGCTACAAAGCCTTCGCAGCCAGTCTCAAAGCTGATTTTGCATGCGATTGCGAAAAGGTGAGCGCCAACCCCACTAAAGAGTTTCGTTTCGCTCCCTTTGTTCGCAGGGGCACTCTCGACTAGATTTACGAAAACGAAGCCTTGATCCACCGTTAAGCTCACCAAACCTTGAATGTCGTCTGAACCGACGACCAGCAGCTTGAATACTTCCCGATCGGAAGATCTGTGTTCCTTATTCCAGTCGAATAACCAGCCGGATTTGGCATTAACCTGCTTCAAATCAGAACTCAACAGCCAACTATACTCAGTCTTATATTGTTCGCCTGATTGCCGGTGGATTAAACATGGGGTAAGCTCATCGATCAAAACATCAATCTGCTGCTTCCCCTGAATTCGCCTTAAAAAAGTCAGTATTCATGAAATGAACTCCTCCTTATTATACCACAAAGACGATTATTCGGATGGTTAACCTTCCGACCCTTACTTTCCAACCAGCTGATAACGAGATATTCAGGAGAAATATGTAATAGCATGATTCTCCATCAAAACACCCTTCTACTTTACCGTTATGGACTAAATCCGTTGCTTTTCCTTTGGAAAATCGTTCTGTACACTTTATCCAATATCAGTCCTCTCAGGAAATTAGTATAAAGCAAATTCTCACGAAACTCTTTGTAAAAATAAAAGACACCAAAACGTGATCATGACATTCAAAAAAACAGTCATGAATGGTAATGGTGTCTTAATAACCAAAGGTTTTTATTTTGCACGATCGCCATAAGCGAATTTTGAGACAGACTAACCCCCATTTTTGTGAGAGAATGAATTAAGGATTAGAATGCTCCCTATGCCCAGGCTGGGGAGTGATGTGAAAAATGTAAAAATAATATACATATCCATTTTATCATTTCAGCTTGATAGTGAGCAAATATGTGTAGTTTTAATTTTTTTAGACTTGTGATTCAATCTCTGGCCAATGCTTCCATGATCTCAAGTTCCTCATTTCCTTTAAGGGCCCATATCAAATCGTCAGGTAAATTCTCAAGATCCCATGCTTTATTCAACCCGGTCCAGCCACTCTTGTCCTTTACATATCTCTTTTCATAGACCTTCCCTTCGTAAACAAGCTTTTCTGTAAAGCCATTTGGAGTAATAGTCCTCGTGAATGAATTCATTTTTAGCCTCCTGGTCATCGTATTTATTTATTGGATAGAGTTTCAAAACTCTAACTTCCAACAATCCTAACCTTTTGCTAAACTCGGAGTAGTTGTTTCGACCAACTATTCAATTCGGTTTCTTGGGACCGATAACATACACCGTATTGCCGCGCTTACGTCCGAAATTATTTACCTTCTCTAGATCCTCGATATATATATCAATCTTTTTCCCCTGTATTGCACCCCCCGTGTCTTCAGCCTTTCTATAACCAACCCCTTCGATGTACACCCACCATCCCATAGGGATAACGGTTGGATCGACAGCAACTGTCCTTCCTTCCGATACGGTGGTTCCTGAAGATGTAATTCCATATTCAGGATCACCCGGATATTTACCCGTTGATTCAAAACCTGCTGTATATGCCGTCAGCTCAACTTCATCAAGCTTGAACTCATAATTCACCGGCCTGGCCCCAATGGTAATCACTTTTGACTTCGAAGAAGGAAAGCTAGTCTGCCCTTGAGAAGTAGGAGAAGGAATCGTTTCCCCTGCCCCTGTTTCATTCCTTTCCGATATAACAGGCTCTGGCTCTATAGGCTGAAATGAAACAGCTGTTCCTACAGCAACAACTCTCGGAATATAAGGTGCTATGACGCTACGGGAGAGGATCTTCTCTGTCACGGAAACGCCGTTTTCAACTCGCAAGGATTTCTTAATCCTCTCCTTACCAGAAACCCCTTCTTGAATGACCTGTTCCTGTCCAATCAAAAGCTCCGGATCATCATACTTAACGGTTGTATATGGAATTTCCTCTATGATCTCTGATTCATTTTGCGAGATTCGAGTTATCCGGATTTCAGTGTTTGCAGACAGTTTCGTGAGTGCAGCCGGCTCTACAAGATCTTGTCTTCCCACATCGATCTTCAGTTGCTGTAGCACTTCACCAACAGTTTCTACATGAGTATCAACCGTTATGTTTTGGTTATCTGCCATGACTACAACTCGATGTTTTTCAAGGATCTGGGGCTCGTTTGACTGCCCTTCAACCTGAAGAATATATAATAGTGACAACGCAGATATAATTGGTATTGCAATGACCAAAGAAAATAGAAGTTTTCTCGCCTTGCTGTAATACATAAAGCATCTCTCCTTTCAAAATCAAAAAAGCACCAAACTTGCCCTTGGGCAGGTCTGGTGCTTCCAGCTTCGATTATTTGATTAATGATAGTATAAGGGAGTTCCCCCTTATAGAGCAAGCATAAATTAGTCTTTTGAGGCACGATACAATTATGTTATTATGAGATTAATTGAATACTTGGAAAGTGGAAGCACCACTCGTAGACCCTTTGGGTCTCGTGTGGTGTTTTCTTTTTTTATACGCTATGTCGAAATAAAATACGAAAGGAACATGGAAAATGAAACTATCAAGAAGAGAGGTTTTGAACTGTCTGAAAGCTGGAGATAACTTTTTCAGTCCAATTAGTGACACCGAAGTTTACCGTCTGTTGAGCTGGCTTGCCGAATCTTTGGGATTCGTCAGGACTTCAAACCTAACAGAACTTCCGACTTACGTTTTAAACAGCGTTACCCCGACACAAAGACACCGAGTAGATGTTTGCGTAGGATGCATTTCTAAGGGGCAGCACTTCCCCGCCTTTCATGAATTCTACGATTTTATTCAGGACAACAAGCTCGGGAATCTCGCTACTTTCACGAATGAAGAACTCGTCATCGTAAAGTATTTGACCTCCCTTCTTATGAATAGCATTGAATCCGGCACCAATCATTCGCATGATGACAAACCTGTAAAAGTAACACCATACACCTGGGATCGATACACATCGTATAAAAAACTCAATCAATCCATGGATAAGGTCAAAATTCTCTTTCAGATCCGGGATGCTATTAACGCGGCCGACCAAAATAACGAAGAGAGACTCACCATTACATTTAATAAAACGAGCGACATTAAGTGGATATTGGGATTAGCAGGCGGTTTACACTTCTGGTGGGTTATTGATTTTGTAATCGAACGAAACAACAATACTATTGCCCTTTTATACAGGAATTGTCGCATTCATGGTAAATCAATTCCCGTATCACTATGGGAGGATCAGCTTATGGATGCGCGGGTGCCAATTAATTCGTAGGAGGAAAAATGACGGGGATACGTTATCTTATTCGTACGAAACACACGATGAGGGCCAGTGAACCACAACAAAGTGAATATCCACTTGTGCTCGACCGATTTCGGAACCCTACATTAGGCGAACTTACCAACATGTTAAAAGTTCATGGATTCGATATGGTTATCTGCGATTTTTCTCGCCTTATTTTTAATCCAATCGAGGAATTTGAAACTGAAGTGATTGCCATTCAAGTGACAGGATGGACTGTCGATCACTCGTGGAAAAAAGAAAATGAAACCAGGAGGGCAAAATGGAACTGAATTTTGGGCTTGCGATTATCTTTTGTATATTGATCGCTGTGAACGTTGTTTCTCTCGTCTTACTAAAAATAATGGACCTGCGTCCATACTTTATCGAGACTGCTTTAATATCTGGATGCTTGGCCTTTTGCGCAGCTGCTTATTTTACAGGAATCGCGTACTTCTTGCTTGGTATTCTTTTATATGGGTTCCGACTCACGAGCGTCGATAATATTCTAAAAGTGGTAGTTCTCTTTGGAGGACTTCTTCTTGGATATCTCACCGGTAACAACTTCTATACCTATACGTCAGCTTTGGTCTTGACCATTTTTACAATTATCCGTGTTGTCGAAGCCATTATAGAGATCACCCTATGGCAACCCGAAAACGAAGAAGTAGTCGAAGCGTAATCTCTCCCACCCGCTCTCCCAGAGGGGCGGGCTTTATTTTTGCTCTCTTGGGATTCGAAGATACCTTCCGTTTGCTTTACAATGAAACTACCAAGTAAACGGAGGATATTCAGATGACAATGCACCGAACCATAAACCAAGCAACCTTCTGTCCATGTGGAAGCGGGAAAGCAATTGCCGAATGCCATAAGAAAGCAAATGCAAAATGGGAATTCGTGGGTAACAACTACCTTGGAGAGCCGATTTATACCGATCCATCCCTGGAATCCGCAATTAAAGAAAGATTGGACAAGATCGAACAACGTGCTTATAAAGTCGAGACTAAGCAAGAAGCTCTGGATCTACTGGATGAAATGTATGAAGTGATCGCTCCAGATTACAACGCTATTTCGAATCAAATGTCCTGCCGGAAAGGGTGCGCTGCCTGTTGTTATCAGGCTATCCCCTCCACTGCTCTTGAAACGGCCCGAATTAAGAAGTTCATTGCCAATCACGAAAGAAGAGACGAATGGCTCAAAAAAATCAATGAATTAAATGATCATTACCCTAAAGCCAAAGGGAACTCAACCTTCACTGAGCTTGCAAGTACTTTTTCGAAGGAAGACCCTGCCCTTTTCTTTCAACAGAGGATAATACATGCGGCATTTACCCTGTCCGGCCACAGACATGTCGTTCTCATATGGTGGTTAGCGATCCACAATCCTGCCACGCACAGACTGTCGTCAATGTTGGAATGTATCATAGCCAAGTGTATACAGAGCAAACGACCAAAATTGTACTCGTCCTTAATGCTATGATCTATCCGAATAAGAATCCAGAGTTCCTTATTCACTTGTTTTAATAATTAAATAGGGTGACCTTTGGGTTACTTTAAGTCACCCTATCCTACTCTTTCGAAACGATGGATGCAGTCTAATGCGGTTCTACGGTACAATATGTGTAAGATCAAAGTGAGCTGGAGGTTGTATATATAGATGCATTATAGTAAAAGGATTCAGCGAATTTCTTGTGATCTTTTGGTCTATCTCTACACATATCAAGAGTTTGATGTGTATGTACAGAGGAACTTGGAGGAAATTGTTTCATTAATTAATGCGATTCCTCAAAATAAAGGTCGCGTACGGAATGGTATTATTTTTGAAGGAAGTTTCGATTATTTGGTGAAGCATATAAAACTGCTAAATAAAATGGCAAGATTATTTGAAAACCGCATGAACGGAAAATATTCACTCGGAGATTTTATCGTATTTCTGAGAAGTGAAGGTTCGAAAAGAAGTCACCTGTCGTTGATCGCACGCGTGAAGAATTTTCTGGTACCGACATTTTTTCGTTTACCAGGTACTGGTGACGAATCTCAAAAACAATAAATACCGCCCACATCTTATGTGAACGGCAGGGGTAGTAAAATATAATTGAGAGGTGAATCTATGTCCAGACACGGTGATGATACTTTTGAACAAGAGGTTCTTGATTCCATTCATTACATCATTCATAACTTTAAACCGGAAGTTTATGATGTGAAAGAACAATTGGACTTCTTGCATCTCAATATTTTGCTGATTGCTGAAGGTAAAATGGATGAAGTAAATCATTGGCTTTTAGAATATGCAGATAAGAGAAACATGTCTCCGAAAAATATGATCGTAGACTTGGGCAACGTTTATCACTGTATGTTGAAATACAACGTGAAGTTAGATGCCTAAGTGATAGCTTAACGAAAAAGAGCCGCCACATATTAATGTGAACGGCTCTATTCTTTTGGCACATATGGTCAGATGATTCCAACCATTCTATTATCCCTGGCGTTAAGCAGCTGCAGCCGAAGAGACTGTGCAAGAGCTTTACCAAGCAAATACGGAACGCCGTTACCGGTTAGACGGTACTGGTGACTGAGCTTTACTGATCCCGGAATGACGTAACTATCGGGTACCGACATGATCCGAAGTGCCTCCCTGACCGTTAACCGTCGATCGGCGGTTGGATGAAGGAATTCACGTCCATCCTTGGCGATATGGGCCGTTAAGGTAGGGCTAACATCGTCCCATGGAAGCCGGCGCATCCCTCTCCTTTGGTTCCTTGGATTAAGAATGACATCATAAAGCCGTTCTGGACTCGGACTCTCCCAGTTGGTCGTATGATTAGGGATTAACGGTTCCTCGTACAAAAACTTGGTAACCGTAGCAGCCTCAGGTAGGTCTCCGATCACGTCACGCACAGTCCTTCTTATTTGCGGAGGTTTAGGGAACTCATAAAAGAATCCGAGATCTTTTCGAATTCCAGCAATGATCACCCGTACTCTACTCTGTGCAACCCCAAAATCGGCAGCATTTAGTAATTGGTACCCCATATTGTAACCCAAATCCGTAAAGGAAGTGAGTAAACGGTATAAGGTATCCTTGTGCCGCCGAGCTAGATTTGAAACATTTTCCATGAGAAATGCCATCGGTTTATTATGGGCAATGGTGCTCTGATACTTCCAAATGAGCCGGCCGGTAAGCCCCTCTTCTCCACGGTTTTTCCCATCTGAGGAGTAGGATGGGAGCCCAGCGCCTTATCTGATTCCTCAGACAGGTTTCCAAGCCCCTTCCCCCGAACCGTACTTACAGGTCTCCCTGTATACGGCTCTCCAATGCTGATACATCTAATCAAGCTTTCCCGCGTGGAGTTTGTGATGGCACCCTTGTCCATTAGGGAGGACGCAGAGTACCATCGTTTTTCGTTGCCTTGCTATCATAACCCGCTCCCAGGCTTTCTTGCCTTTCAGATCCTTGAGCTTCCTGACGTGGTGAACTTCGAACTTGCCATCCGTTCTGCCACAACAATCACATTTGTTAGCGGATATTCTCTGTTCCAAGCTCGTGATTTTGTTTCCGATCACGAAGTTGTGGATCAGGTCCACAGTCGCATCGTCCTTCTGGACAGGTTCCTGCCTAGTTAGCGGTGCGTTGTGGAATTCCTTAAACTTCTTGCCGCTCTTGGTCTTGTAATAAGCACCGAAGCTACCGTTTAGACGGTATGCTTCTGAGCCAAGCAATTTCTTCGTGCTTGACTTGTGCTTGTTTGCGAGTGTCTTTAGGCAGCTGTACTTCATGATGTACCTTGCCGCGTGAAGTTTTTGACTTACGTCATGGGCAAGGTTGAAGTAGTTGTACAGTCCACGGATTTCAGAATTATATGCCTCTATAATCTCTGCGTCGGAAAGATTGGTTAATCCTTTCCGATGGATTGATACCCAGTTTCCGTTTTTGTCGAACCCTAGAGCCTTCTTGGACTTGAGGAATCTTTCGATTCTATCCATGGGGACCGTGAGCATGACGTGCCCGGAAATATTTCTTTGTTTGATTCCCAGAACATTTCTGCGAGTGGAGTTTGAATCCTGTGCCACGTAGATTTCGTAGCCAAGAAACTTCGCCCGGTCTTGTCCGTGGGTAATCAAGGTTTTCTCATCGGAGAGTTCCAGCTTCAGTTTTTCCTGAATGAAGGTCTTTATCGCTCCTTTGATTTTCACCGCGTCTGCTTTGCTGCCAATGACTCCTACGATGAAGTCGTCGGCGTATCGGAAGTATTTCAGTCTGCGGAATCCTTCATCCATTGAATTTCGGGAGGGAATCCTCTGCATTTCGTTGAGGAGTTGCGCCCGTTCCGTTACGATCGCCTTACGGCTATCCTTGGAGAGTTTGTCCCAGTTCTCGTCGAGTTTTCTTTTAAGCTTGTATCTTCTCGATTCGAGCCGCTTCCATTCTGGATTCCTCTTTCTCTCGTTTCCCTTATTGAAGCTCTTGGCCATGTTTTCCATGTAGCTGTCGAGTTCATTGAGATAGATATTAGAGAGAAGAGGGCTCAGGGTACCGCCCTGCGGTGTGCCACTAAATGATTCCTTAAAAACGAAGTCTTCGACGTACCCTGCTCTTAATAGTTTCCATATCAAGGCCAGAAATCGTTCGTCTCTGATTCGTTTTCTGAGGATGCCGATAAGAATGTGGTGGTCAATATTATCGAAGAAGCCTTTGATGTCTCCCTCGATCCACCATTTGACCCCTGTGCATTCCAGCTTAATTTTACTCAGCAGCGTTCTGCAACTCTTTCCGGGTCTAAACCCGTGTGAGTTGCCGGAGAACCTGCCTTCGTAGATTGCTTCCAGGATGGTTCGAAGAACTTCCTGTAAGAGCTTATCCACAAAGGATGGAATGCCTAAAGGACGTTGACCACCTGATTTTTTGGGTATCATTTTCCTTCTAGCAGGTTTTGGCTGATATGACTGGTCACGTAAGCTATCAATAAGCCTACTTACCCGGTCCATATTGAAGCCGTCGATCATTTCTCCGTCCGTACCAGAAGTCATGTTCCCATCCTTCCCCTGAATTTTGGCATATGCCTTCAGGTAGAACTCAGGGTTGTAAAGAATGCGGTAGAGATCGGTGAAGAGGTATTCTTCCTTTTGGGCGTTCTTGATTAGATTGACTAATACAATGTTGGGATCTCTCATGGTCTCGCACCACTTCCTAAATTGTTTAATCAATCAACATCTGTCTTCCTTCGCCAGCAATTGCTCATTAGGAAGGTAATGGTGATTGAATTTTATGCCAGACAACCGTATTGGTATCCTCGGTTAAGAATTCTTCATCAACGATAAAACCATTGCTGAGAAAGAAGCGCTCGGACCTATCGGTAAATGGATTTGCTGACAGCGAGTCGAAAGGACACTCCGATTTGAGTAAATCAAACAGAGCAGATCCAAACCCGTGCCCTCTGTAATGGGTTAGAATGTAAAGCAAGTTAATGTGACCTGATTTTAATCCCACAGAAGAGAGTTTCTCAGTGAGGGAGTAGAACCCTATTAGCAGCTTATCAACCCATATACCATCTGCCCCAACTAAATCAGGACCGATGAGCGATGCGAGCGCCTTATCTTCACAAGGTAATTCCTCGTAGCAAATATTTGACCGTAGAGCATCAATATGAGTTTCAATGAGCGGCAAAAATTCAATGTTCATTAATATTCCTCGATTCTTCCCTTCTCAGGGAATAGTTTATTCCCGTGAAAGGGCAGATCTCGATATAGCAACTGTCCCATGATCAGAAGATATGGGTGTACTAGGCTTTCCCTAGCTCAGACTACTATGAAGACTCCGTTACCATGCCAGATATTCAGACCCTTTGGTCATAGCCATGTGGCATTCTGGTTTAGGTAATCTCCGTTTAGCACCTAGAACACTTGAGCCTGTCGTGATGTCGGATGCGACTTTCGCTCGTTGACCTCTTATTGAGGCTGGTCCGTTAAGGAGACACTTTCCGGTCTGTCGACTACTCAAACAGACTGGCCTAGCGGTGGATCGTCACAATTGCCTTTCGATCCCGGTTGCGTGGGCCCACCTTGAGCTATCGTTCAAGCAATCCAGCTTTCATCCTCGTTCACGACCTTACATCACGCCATTTCAGTCGTGGTCTGGCAATTGACCAACTTTTTGGCTATGCTGACATGCTGTGTTCTCCCTTACGGTTTCCCTCCGGGATAAGTCAGCTGATGTTGGGTTGAAGCGTTAGTGTCTTTCACCCACCTGCTTGCTAGGGCAGGTATGTTCTAAGCGCCGCGATACGATATGCATATCTTTACGGACGCACATAATCCACGCAAGGCGGGCCGCCAATATAAACGTCTCCGTATGGTATTAGATGGTTAGGATATTGAAGGATGTCCCCCACCTTAATGTGCCTGCCAATATTGTGCAAGTAGCTCAGTGCAGGCTGCTCATGCAACTCATTTGCCCATATGATTTGATATTCATCTTTAAACGCAAGGTCCAACAAACCGCCTCCAGCGAAGAATGAGCAAACCTTGAATTTGTTTAGTTCCTGAAATGCCATTTATAAGTCCCCTATGTGTAAAGCTCACAGCTTTACAGAGGACAACTGACTTGGAATGCATTCGGGCATGCACTCTGCACTGGCAATGGGGGCTTTTTAACCCTCCCCCATGCTACAACAGTTTTATGAGTTACTTTAGAATCGATACAGCCCTCAAGAAATCATTTCTTACCGTGGCAAGGAGGGGTATCGTTCACTCAACCGGTTAGACCGGAAATGGCGTACGTTTGCGACGAGCTTTTCTTATTTCTTGTTGTCTCATGAGGTAAGGGGTATCTCGATACTTGTCTCTATCCTCTTCTGCACAGTCATAATCAAGCTCCTTGAAGCATTGTGGTGTGCCAACATATTCACACTCGTTACAGAAATCCTGGATGAAACGGTTAGCTTCCCTCGTATCAATCAGAAAAGTGCGGTCCAACTGGATAACCCCGATGAACACACCTTTAGGTGTGAAGAATGAGCTTATGGTCTCTCTCGGAATCGCTATAACGGCAGCATGAAGTTCGCTACACTCAGAGTAGGACTTATAGAGAGGAATTGCTTCCTTTCGACCATCCAGCAGACCCTTATTGTATAGGTCTGTCTTTCTTCGCCCGTCGATCGGCAGGAAAAGATACTTTTCCTCATCATGAATCAGCTCTTGGAGCTTTTGATGTTTCTTGACCCCTTTGCTGTTCACATGAAGTTCAATCGGTCGTGGCTTTCCCATTTGGTTTCACCTCGATTCTAGCCATATATTTGCTCGATTGACTCACCAATCCGCTTTTACATACAAGGAGCGATCCCATCCGGCTTCGAAAAACTTTGGACTAAAATGGCTGATAATCTCACCATGCCAATACTGGATTGTGCCCGGATCGATCTCTAACCGGGGATGCACTACCGGTAGATAAACAAATTCAATACTTTCGGTAGAGTATTCCACTGGAGTCAGCTTCGAAGTCCAATAAGCTTCTTTTGCTCCGTCCGTTATCATAGTTCGGAGATAAATGAAGTTATGTTCTACGACTTCCTCCAAGGTGGTATCGGTGATTTCCACTTCAACGACATGGAGTTTGGTTCCCCACTGTTCATTGAAACGGACCACAATTGAGCTCATGAGTTTCTCCAAGCCTTGCTGCAGTTGCTTGTTATGGACGACTTTCAAACTCTTCTCCACCCTTTCGCACGAAGGAATTGGTCAAACTCAGATAACCAATCTCGTAATTACTATACTTTTCCTCGAGTTTTTGCATGTGATTTGAAAAGATCTTCACTGGCTTGTAGTATGCCGATAACATCGAGATAAGATCTGAAGTTGGGGTTGCATCTCCAGTTCGGGCTTAAAACCCTGGCTGAATTTTTCGGCAACACCTTTCCGGAAAGCGGCCAACAAATCTTCCCAACTTTCCCCGTCATACCATGTCTCCTCAATCTTATCGGGGCCTTTGGTGCTCCATCCCGCGATCCATCTCCCTTCAGATTCCTTGATAATTACGTTTCCAGATTCTTTTTTCTTGGTGTCAACTTGCTGTAGCTTGTTTAAGAAAACGGTTTGCAACTTAGTTCTCTCCTTTCAAAATGATTATTGGGTTGTTCAGGCACAAAAAAACGCCTGATCAAAACATCCGATTACTCGCAAGTGCGATTAAGTCATCAGACGCTTTGGTCAAGCGTAGTTTCGTACACATATATAAAGTGCCTTCGGGGGGATTTAATGTCTAAAGACAGAGAAAATCACCTGAAAGGGCGCATTAAAGGAATTAGAATCAGTGGCTTGGCTCATGCCTCCACTCAAAAACAACTCAAGATAAGATATACGCTGATTATAACAGACTTTCTCAAGCACGTAAATTTTGAACTGTTTTGTCAACAAAAAAGAGGAGCAACATGAAACCGCTCCTCTTCTCTTAATATTTGAATTTGTCACTGAATCATACCATTTGCATCTGCCCTGTATTTACCGGGATTGTAATCATGCCAGCTGACACGTTCGCGCTTACCTCGTAGTCGTCCAGATCGCGAATCGTAATCACTGGTTGCTCACCAGATTTATCGATCTCGGTGATCAAATACAACCAACCCTTCACAAGGCCATCAACGGCAGTCTCAAGCAAAACGACATCGCCGTCCTCGAACTTATTACGAATCAGCGTGTCTGCAGGGATAAATTCGTAACCGCCAAACTTTGACTGCAACTTCTCGTAACGCTTCTGCAGGTAATGTTTAGCCCCGAACTCAGGCTTATGACCATCTTTTACAAGCATGTACATTTCAGGTTCACCATTGACCTCCCAATCCCCTGCCGCGAAGTAAATCAGACCATCCCCTCCGAACAGCCTTACATGAATATCCTCATCCATGTTATGGGAGAATGGGGAGGCGGCAACTGTATTTCGTACGAACTCCATCACGCCAGCTAGGGACGTGAACATGTGATCTTTTTCGGATTCGCGGTACTCTTTTATAGTGAAATCGATCTTGTGCTCATCACCCCACGGATAATGATACGCACTCACATAATAGTTTCCGAGATTCTTACTCGGGTCTGAATAGCGATAGTTCCAGCATTGGTTGCGCTGGTTAACATATGACGTAATACCGTATTCCAGTAGGCGTCTGGTGTTCTCAGTCCTGCTTAGGCCCAAGCAGGACATGACAAGACGGTTGCCATCGTACAGATCGCCCTCGTAATTGCAAACGGTCTTGACTGCGGTCAGCAAGTCCTGCGTGTCGAGTACGCGCGGGCTTTCATAGCTCCGCACCATTTTGAAATTTGCCATATTCGTCGCCTCCATGTGTTACTGTGGTTTATATTCTTCAAACTCAACCCATCCGCCCTCATGAGGTCGATAAAGCGTCACGGTGTCATTGTCATACGATAGCGCGACGGCCAACTCTTCGTCCCAATGAATACACATCCCCGTGTGATTCACGCCACACGCAACGAACTTGTCCCTGTACTCAACGAATCGCAGATCATCTTTCATAAGTCGTTCCCCGCGCTTGACCTTATTGGCGGCATCACGAATGTGCAGCTTTTTGCCACAATAGCAAGTGTTGCACACGTCAGCAGCGGAATCCTTAAAGATATCGCCTTCGCCTGGGTAAAGCTTGGCCTGGCAATGAGCACAGTGAACAACCGGGCCTGCCTCCATGTACGTCAGTGTGCGTAGCTGTTCGTCCGTTGCCGCGAGCATGCGGTTTACCGTTTCCGTGAACTTTGCTCGTCCGTTGCGCCCCTTAAGTACATCATAGGTTGACCAGGTCTCAAAGGCGATGTCCTTTCGTATGACTAGGAACTCGCTGCCACCCTCAATCTGGTTGATGAAGCACAGGTCTTTGTACGTGAATGCCGTGCCTATACACCAGTTCCCGCGTTCCATACGATCGATCAGCCATGCGATGCTCTTGCACTCGCTGAAAGAGTCAGGTTTGAATGGCGGATCGTTCGCCTTACGTATCCACTGGTTTGCCATACCAATCTGGTACCATGTTCCCCACCATGTTCGATCCTCGTACCCCAGAACCTCTATGACATCGATATTGCTGTAATACTCGCC
This sequence comes from Paenibacillus oralis, assembly GCF_003863965.1. Taxonomy (GTDB): domain Bacteria; phylum Bacillota; class Bacilli; order Paenibacillales; family Paenibacillaceae; genus Fontibacillus; species Fontibacillus oralis. Next base: position 193,377 of record NZ_RRCN01000002.1, on the reverse strand, counting down.
TTTCTTTGCCATCTCGCGCATGCGGTCCAGACGTGACTGCGTGATCTGCTCATCTTCCCGCCGCGTTCCCGAGCTATACGCGAAGTCATACAACACACGATACATTTGTTCACCTTGAATCATCAGACAACACTCCTCCAGTGAAATTTGGGTTGTTCAGGACTAAAAAACGCCTGACCAAAGCATCCGATTACTCGCAATAGCGAATTTAATCATCAGACACTTTGGTCAAGCGTAATTTTGAAAATATATAAAAAGCGCCCGGGGGTTATGTCAGAGGACATAGAAAAATAACCCACAGGGTGCATTAAAGGAATTAGAATCAGTGGTCTGGCTCATGCCCCACTCAAAAGAATAAAATACAGAATAAGATATACTTTAATTATAGCAGACCTCTTCTGACTCGTAAATTAAGGGGGCTGTTTTAACATAAAAGGGAGAGCTGGGTCCCCCTACTCTCCCTCCTCCTTACCCATACTTCGAAAGCTTAACCTGGATGCGTTTACGCATAGTATCGCCATGAGCCGGCTAATTCAAATACTTGACGTAGTGTGTAATGCCTTTTGGGAGTTGATTCTTCACGCTTGATCTCTTTTCCCAAGTTGAGCCATCTTTACACCCTGAATGTGATCAGCAAATTGTTGAACAAGCGTTTTGGGCTTCCCTAAAGGAAAAAATTCAACGCGTAACAGTAGGTTATAATTGTTTTTTATGTCCCAATACAATTCATATTTCGAATTAGTCGTTTCTTTTTGGTTTGCAAGTCTATTCAAGATCCTTTTTACATCCAAATAACACCGGCCATCTTGGCCATGAACAAAAGATGTCTTAATACCTTCTTGTTTTAAACGACACATAATAGAATCGACCTTATCTTCTGCGCCTAATAAATGGTTCCTAATTGCGACCTTGAAGAATAACCAAAGGACTGAAGAAATAGTTGCTGAGAAGAACAGTATGGAAGCTACTGTATAAACAAATCTAATACTTTCCAGAATGGTTCCTTGAGTATTTTTAGCTAACGAACTTCCCCATTTCTCTAATGCCCATTCTGCTACACCTGCATTCGCAGCATAGAGTAGCACCATCAATAGAATTGGCCGCCGAAATCTTCTTAAGTGATAATAGAAATATTTTCCGACCTGCCAAATATCCGATAGGCTTCTTTCCGCAAACACCAAAATTTTTAGCAGAGAGACCTTTTCCTTACGCTTAGCTGACCGTGCCGTTTGAAACCCAAGGCTACCAATTAACATCGAACCAAGTGCGGTAGCAACATACCCTAACAAGTTGCTTCCAAAAATCAAGGTAACTGCCACATTGTATAAAATCAGCACGATTCCATACATCCAGATTAGAAACTTCGGATTCCATTTCCTTAGTAAGATTTCCTTCGATTTTTTCAAGTATTTTTCCTCCAAATATTACTTATTTTAAGCACCTGCAAATGATTGTTATCCTTTTAAAGTGAATTTCTGTTCAGCGCTGGCCCCTGCACACTTTTAATTCAATCGTCTAAATCTCGTACTGGAATCAGTAATGACTTCACCCGATCCAACTTGTACTTCAAAGTAATTGCTGTAACCTACCTTTTCGAGTAAGGAATTACTGGCAACGATCGTCAGGTTCTGAAGAACATTTTCATCGTGCAAACTGGCATAGACCCTAACGTATGCAAAATTTTTTTGAATCGTGGAATGAATCGCTTTTAAAAATTCATCCCTATTCATTTTTCCAATGACGTTCGCTGCCAGGACTCCATTTTCATTGAGTTTTTGGCTGGCGATCCTAAAAAATTCGTTGGTGGTAAGATGAAATGGAATTGTCTCGTTATTGTAGGCATCCAGTATCAAGTAACTGATCGAATTGTCATCTTGTTCAAAAAGCAGTTTTCGACCGTCGCCCACTCTCACTGAATTCCCTTTATACCCGAAATACTTTCTACTAACTGATAAAACATCCGGATCAATTTCGGCTGTAATAACATTCGTCCCATGATCTTCGAAGTATTGAGTTGATGTCCCTACGCCATGACCAATTACAAATACATTTGATAACTGGGGAACTGTCTTCTCAGCGACCTCGATAAGGTTCTGATTGTACGGCAATATTACCTGTTTGGGGTTATCAAGGTTAATGGCTCCCTGTATACCATTAGGATCGAACATCATCACCCTGAACTTTCCATTTATTCCGGCTAGTTTATCGTGGTCAACCACATAGATGTTGTGGTACTGGCTTGATTTTTCCCCGACCAATACACTTCCTTGGGTTTGAACCAACGAACTTCCGTACTGTGCGAATGGGAGAAAGCACAGGGCTATACAGGGCATAAGAAAGGCAACCTTTTGGGGATATTCCTTTCCTGTATATAAGAATAGCGCCGCGATTAGCCCGCAAGTAAAAATGACGAAGATGTGCTTTAAGTCCATCACAGGAAGAACGAAGAAGGTTATGACCATGGTTCCAGCGATGCTACCAAGTGCCGAAATGGTGTGAAACTTGCCGATTTGAGATCCGCTAAACGACAACGATAGACCTTCTTTTGAAATCGCAGGTACCAACGCACTTAAGCATACGTTTGGGATAAGAAAGAGCATGACGCATCCAAGTAACACTCCAATACGCTCAGGTAAAAAAATAAAATTCGTCAAAAGAGTTGAGATAACCGGAACAGCCCCTACAGTTGCAGCCCCACCAACGAGATAAAGGATGATTATCAGCTTGGAACTTTCCTTGTCGGCATTTTTTCCACCTATCCAGTAACCGATCGTGGAGCCAGTTAAAAACGTTGATATAATAGCACCCCAAGTAAACATGGTGCTCCCGAAGTAAGGCGTTAATACGCGCACTGCAGCGATTTCAAATCCCATGTAAATGAAGCTAGTAACGAACACAAGAATATAATATATAAAAAGCAAATCACCACCACCATTCAGAGATTAATTAACTTACTTTCTGAACCTCATCCGAAAAATCATAGCCATATAGTGTCCCACCTGGCCTCTCTTCTTTCAGCCGTTTAAGCAGATAAGCACCGAACGATAGTCGACTATATATCCACTCGTCACGTAGTCGCCTCATGGCAATTGGGATACGCAATGGAGTTCGCGACGATTGAGAGTTCACCTCGTAATGTCCAGAGGAAAAACGCTGTCCAATCGATTCAATCAGTTCGAGCCAGTCTTCTGTATGCATCATTTTTATTGACTTTTCTGAATAGAATTGATCATTTTCATAAGAAACCAGGTCTTCGATTAGCTGCCCTAATCGATAGTCCCACGCTCGTGTCCATACCTTTTCCAGTTCGGTAAGAAACTCGATTCGAATACGAATTTCTTCATGCCTTTTCTTATAAAAATTTAAAGATTGTAGCCATTTGAACATTTCAGTCACTCCTGGATTACAAGCGTTTGGTCCGGCACCCAATCGCTCATACAAGTTATTGAAACAGTCATGTTACATTTCTTTTAATCTTTTTGGAATTTGCAAGGTGATGAAAAACCATAATGTAATGCATTGTGTCATTATGCATAACAGTAAAGTACATAACCCATACATTTATTGAAGCAGTCCCAAAGAACCATGAACTAAACAAGACATAAGGTAAGACTAATTCAAGCAACATTTCAAGGATGACGGCCTTCACATTCCCCACCCCCGTATACTTCCCATGCAGACATCTTTTGAAATAAAAAAAGAAGCACGCCAAGATGCATAGTGCATCAAGGGTGCTTCCCTTATTTTTATATTCGATTAAGACAAGTATATCAATTTCAGCATATTTTGGTCAATGTTACCTAATTTAAATCATCATTTAGTTTTCTCTTCATTATTGTTCAATTGAGTATATTTGCAATTAGTATTTCTATAATATCATCTGAATACCCAATTTTTCCATTCATTTTCGATGCTATAGAAAATATTTTAATCAATCTCATTGAGTTTAACGTAACCTTCCCCGTAAAGCTCTATTGCATATTTATTATATGCCTGAGCTGCCATTATTTCAGTAGGAAAACACCCAAGATGATTTGCTATCCCATCGACTACTAATTTGGCTCTCCATATCCCTTTGCGTTTCCGTTCTTGATAGACTCCCTTGTATTGCGATGATTTTCCTTCGGTTTTGTTGGGACCTCGTTGGAGTTGAGATCTCTTTTTTGATTCAATCATCAAATTGCTTTTTGTAAAGTCACACAAGTCCTTATTTATTTGCATAACCCGAGAACTTTTATCAGTAGATAGCAACAGTCTTTCCAAGGACCTATATGTTTTAACTCCATCAACTTCCTTTATTGCTTCTATTCTTTTAGGAGTGCCCATTTTTCGAAAAGTAAATCCTTCAATTTTCGACTGATCCTCAAGATCAATAATAAAGAAAGAATCTTCTCCGTAAGAGTAGTGTACTATCACCTTATCATCTGATGTAGTATAAACAGGCTGTTTGCTTCTTCCAGGATTTCTTTCCAGGTATTTTTGTCTTTGCCTTTTTGCAGCATCCCTTTTATCAACAATCTCTAGATTTTCTCGTGTAAAGTTGTATCGATCTTTAATCTTCTGAACGCCCATAAAGCCTTTGGGAGGATTTAAAATATAACGTTGAATGCTAATATTATTCTTGTGTACAGGGCTATAAATGATATTTCTACTGTCATCTGGTCTTTTAATGAGCTTTCCTTCAAAGAGATGCTGGTCCTGTGGGCTTACAAATATATAGTCGCCATTGGGAAACTCTACTTTTATGCTGGACAAAATACTTCGCCTCCTGAAATCAAACAAAAAAAGCACACCAAGATGCTTGTAACATCAAGGGTGCTTCCCTTATTTTCATATATTCGATTAACACAAGCATATCAATTTCAGCATATTTTGGTCAATAATGCCTTATGAGACGATTGAAATAGGAATGTTTACAGTGGACATGGCCTGCTTTTTCTGATCATCATTAATGTGAGTATAAATCATTGTGGTTTCAATGGATGCATGCCCAAGCAATTCCTTTACAACCCGAATATCAACACCATTTTTGAGCAGCATTGTTGCGAACGAGTGACGCAGCTTGTGGCAAGAAAGATTCATATCGGTCACTTTCGGATTATTCTCTTTAAAGGCTTTAAACGTCTGAGAAACTAATTTCTGAATCTGCCTTATAGAGAGTCGTTTTCCTTTTTGAGAAACAAAAAAAGCCTCTTCCTTTTTACTATAAGGAGTAATCCTCTCTCGCTCCACCTCAATTAAATATTGCACCAAGAGCTCTGGAACCGGGATCTCATTCCACTTCCTGCCCTTTCCAAAGACAACGATAGTCCCCTTTGTTTTCTTGAAATCCTTAAGATCTAGTCGATGTACTTCCCCTACCCGCAAGCCGCAGTATCCCATCAAAAGAAAGATCGCAATATTCCTATTACGATAACGCCCTTCTATATATTGTAATGAATCAACCAGATCCTCTTCTTCGAGATAGACCGGATTTTTATTCTTCTCCGTTTTTGACTTTTTGACTTCTAATGCAGGATTTCGTGTGGCCATTTCAAAGTCAATTAAAGCCACATAAAAAGTCCGAATTGCTGAAAGGGTCCGATTCCTTGTCTGATCCTTTACTTTCTCTTTTGATACCAGAAATCCAATAACATTCACCTTACTGGCTTCAGTAACTTCAAGCCCCTTTAATGATTTAAGATACGCCAACACTTCTCTCAAATATTCGTTATGCGTTGAATCAGTAAAGCCTCTTTGCATCATCCATATCTTAAAGGCACGTATCTGCTCTCCGTACAACTCTTCTAATTCATAATCGCGTGGCAAACAACCACCCCTCATTCATAACATAAAATTGAATATATGTTTATAGAAACACATTTTTCGATTTAAACTATCTACAGCGCTACACAATTCTTACGCTTTACCCTATTCAATACATTTGCATTCTTTTGAAAGCTCTTTGCTCTCTTTTCGACTTATTCATCCTCATATCTTTCACTCGTCTACACATATTTTAAAAAAATACGTCTAGCTGAGCCTTTTCTCAAGTCTATCGTTTCTATCACTGCCACTCCTTTAGGATTATAAAAAAACTTCAACAAATCCGTTTTCAAAAGTAATGTTATCCTCATTGATATCTAATTCCTCAAAAAACTTTTTGAGCTCCTCATAAAAATCCGTTTCAGAACGAATTACTGACAAATACTTTTTACTCAAAAGAAATTGGTACAAATACATTTTCACCTTGATTGTTTCACTCGATTTCCCCCAAAAATTCATTGGGTATCTTCAAACTATCCCCCCCTGATCAAAGTGTCTTCCGATCACGAATATCTTGTTATCTTGTTTATATTTTTTGAACAAGAACCCCACTCCTTTTATTTACGTTCAGTTGATAGCTTCCACGGCCGCCTCAGCCCTTTCACTACAGCATCTTAGACATACTGTATAAGAATGACTTTTTCATCGCGAAGTCATCAATTACATAATCGTCGCCGATTGGCCCAGCAATCATATAGACTGAATAATCATGGTCAAAAGCTACATGAATCCAATCCTTAGCATGTAGATCAGGGACGATCTCTTCACGTTTCCGATAATGAGAAATATGAATTCTTTTAAACCCACCATATTCTTTTGAATTTCCTTCTTCATCGAAATAGCATTTATTAATATATTTTTTTACTGCATCTACTAGTTGCTGATTCCCTTCCGAAACTTCAAGTAGCTTGTCATAATCAACTTCGAAGGGGTACGCTTGGAACACTCCGGCAAGGCCCTTGTAGTCGTAATAATGTTTCTTTAATTGGGACACAATGCCCGGAATTTCTTGTTGATTTTCAAACCATTTCGTTTCCTTTGATTTTTTACTCATAAAACACGCTCCCAATCATTTTTAATCACGCCCAGTTGATCGTTTTCACCGCCGAATACAAATACTCAGCAGGTGGGATTTAAAACATGACGTTGATGCCCCCCTTATCTACACGCTCTACCAAACATCTATACAATTTAGCTTGATGGAATTTTTGCAGCTCTTTTGGTTGCTCAGTGTAATTGAAATTCTCACTATTCACGAACTCCAATAACTACTGACATGCTTGCAAACTGTAAGTTTCCAGAATATCTTGCAACTCCACTGGTTCAAGCATTCACTTCAATCCCTTCTCACATAACTAAGTCCAACTGATCGCCTCCACTGCATCTGCTTATTCTCTTCCCCATCCAACTGATTCATCCAGGTTATAATATACAGTTTTGACATCATCGGCATTTATAGCGATATCGACTGCAATTCTGATAGGACACTTCTTACCTTTGCTATAAGCAACTTCTTGAATCTTTAAAACATCGAAATGTTTAGATTCGCATTTACTGGCTTCCTGTTCAGATTTATACTCATTATTGCATTTTTCACAAAACCACCGATTGACACTCCACACAGCTGAAGCCGTGGGATTCTTGCTACCAAAGGCGAAGTCCATTTCTGGTATCGCTGACGTGCAAGTTAAGGCCGTGCCATCGGGCCTCATAGGGCAGAGCATTTAGCTCCCTATGCTGACAGACTGTTACCATCTGCCACAGGCGCGTGCATGATATTAAGCGCGCCGAGTCGGTCCCTGTGAGTATGGTACCCACATCCACATTGGTAATCCCGGTCCTTGACTTTGTTCAAGCTTCCGCATTTGGGGCACTTTTGGCTTGTATATTTTGGATCAACATACTCGATCCGGATGCCCGCTAATGCGGCCTTATACTCCAAAAACTGTGAAAGTCGATAAAATGACCAGCTATGCAGATTCTTTTCGTTTTTACGGCTTGTTCTTGCCGTCTGCCGGATGCCAGATAATTTTTCAAGTCGGATCACACCAACCTTCTCTTGTATGGCCATATTAATAATCTGCCTACTTACCTTGTGATCCTGATCCTTCATCCAGCGCTGCTCTTTGTTATTGAGTTTCCGGATCGCTGAGAGCTTTTTTAATTTACCGAGTTTACGGCGTTTGCTGCGGTTCTTCCGCTTCATATACTTGTTTTGCCGTCCATTTCCAAAGAATTTCGTCTTCCCGGTATCCGTTACCGCAACCGCTGGAACCTTAAGCCCGAGATCAATGCCCATGACACCTGTTCCGGATAAGCCTGTTTCCAATCCACTTACCGCAATTTGGGCAATCCATTTTCGTGACTTCTCCGTGATCCGGAGCGTGCCTGTCTTTCCAATGAGTTTTTTTTCCTGGTATTCGGTGATTTTAACCGGCACAGCAACCCTTTTGCTTTTCCCCTCAATCCATAAAGGAAAGCTGATCACTCCGTCCTTGAGCTTCCAATTCTGATTGTTCCAAATACATACTGGCTTCCGGAGAATAGTCGGGATGTTTGTTTTAATAATCTTCCGGTATACGCTTTTGGCGTTTTGAAGAGCTTGATTCTTTACAGCGCTAGGAAGGGCAGCTGATACAGTACGGCTACTATGTTTCACTTGGCTTCCTCCCACCCAATCGGCAACTACTTGATTCACCAAGCGAATATACTCTTTGCTAGTTTCTTTTAACCACTGAGTTTGCTCCTTTGTGAGCTGCAACTTTAGTTGAATAGTGATCTGCATGATTTCATCTCCAAATACATTAATGAACTATACACATCTTAAGCGATTCATCCCAACGAATAAATCCATGGGCTTTCTCGCCTGGTCCATGTAACAGATTTAGCCATAGTTGTTGCACTCCTTTGCATTATGCCCAGTTGATCGCTTCCATCGCATCCTCCAGAGCCTAGGCACCCGGAGTAGAAACGTTTAGCAATTATTGCATTTGAAACTCCGAATATTATTCAGATAATCCAGATTCATGATAGATTCACGTTCGAAAAAATGGTGATACTCGCAGTTTAAATTTTCAAGTTCTTCAGGGGTTGCTTCACACTCTCTGACCAGATATTTTTTTGCAAGAGAAAGAACATATTCCTGATCATTGAACATCGAAGTAATCAATAGACTCGTATGTTGATTAAAAACGTGAAAGACATGTTTTTTTTGACCCAAGATTTCATCGTTAAATAATATAGTTCTCCCCATAACCAATACCACCCTGTTTATTTTGTGTATCATTACGTCCAGCTGATCTACTCCACCGCAGCCTCCAGATCCTCCACGCCAAGCTTAATTCATTAAAATAAATTTGATACCTATTACCTTACGAGTGTCATCTACTATTAGTTTTGATGTAACCTTATCTCCTGGATGTATACTCTCCTCATCCACTTTCTGACCAACTTCATCTACAATTACAATCTTTATTTTGTTTTCAAATACTTTCTGAGCAAATATTTTCTGTGCATTATGTATCCCTGAGGCGCGCAAGACTTTTGTATCATAGAAAATTAGCGGGTCATTTTTTGATGTAGGAATATATTTTCCAAGAAAAATCGATCCACGCTGATTATCTAGGTAACCCTGCAAACTAAATAGAATACCTATAAAGACAAATGTAGTAAGAAATATGATGAATCTTGTTTTTAAATATTTTAAACTCACTATTATTCTCCCTTCACGTCCAGCTGATCGCTGCATCCTCCAGATCTTCCACGCCCGGCACAGTATAAATCATCGTGATGGTAATATTCGTACGCGCTACGCTTCAGGCACACCTGGTTGAACGGGACAATTATGTTGTGATATAAAGCTATCGAAGTTGAAATCGAAGAGGTTTTAAAGTGAACATTAAACCTGCAATACTTGAAGAGAAAAAGCGAATGAAAGGTCAGACACAGGAATGTCAAGCAGAATTGGTTTCCTCTTATCACATTAGGATTCAGCATGGGACTCTTGAAACAGAGGATCAGATGTTCGAAGGATGTTTGTACTTACTCCCCGAAACTCTATATAATCTTGAACAGTTTTTTCAAGATCAATCCTGCTGAATGTCTTAGAAGTTCCCTAGCAGTCATGATATTTTCGTAATCCTTTATATGTTAAGCCGCTGAAAAATAACCTTACATCTTAGACACATACTGGCTGCCAGCGAGTTGAATACCCTGCTCATTCCCTTCCACATCAATCAAGGTTATGCCCATCGTGTTTTCTGCAATTACGGGATATAATTTTCCCTCAATTAAAATTGTTGTTTTCCCGACAGTTAAATCCTTCAGTCAAGAAACAAGGAAAAGCACATGATAATCTGCCCATGCAGCGAAGGAGCATTTTTTACATAGTCGAGTACTCATCCCATTAGGCCGTCTCCACTCCACATTATCGTAATACTCCGAATATGAAATGACTTCTCTAAAAGAGTGAGACGATTTATTGAAGTACAGCCCAATCCTAATATCTTCTTTTTTCAAGGAGTATCACTCTTTCATTCATTTGTATGTAACAGCAAATTTTTCTCGCTTCGTCAGGCTCAACCTTCTTTAAGAATAAACCTCTCTTTCCCAATTCTAGATTCACATAATAGAATTCAAATTTCTTAATGACAGTAAAAAAAGGAGGCTACTGGAACTGAGTTGCTTGGGATCTTATCTTGAAAAACTGAGTAACGTGAGGTGTGTATGTGCCCTTTATCCTTCATGCTCATTCAAATCCAAATCCTCAAAGGGGTTTAATCCAGGTTCCTTAAAGGCATGTATTTTTGAAACTTGCCGTTCCTTCTTTTTTGAAGATACTACGAAACATGTTTTGTATCACCTTCAGATTGTCCACGATTATCTTTAAAGTTGACCCAGACCACACAACCCGGCCGATGTATATATGGTTTTGGTTCTGCATACCGTATTGGGTTCTGCATCACCCAAGCAAAAATCTTTGAATAGCCAAAACTCGAAATATCCTGTACATGATGAAACTCAAAGTAGCGGTTAAAATCTGTCACCGGAATTTCTACGCAATCAATAATGTTGATTTCCCCAAATATTTTCTTAGTCCCACTTTTAATAAGACCAATTTTCCCCCTGATCGAAGTCGGTTTACTTCGAATCTCCCAAGTTTTGAACCCAGAGAGTAGCATTTCAATCCAAGGGTCACGAACGATTAACCCCTTTTCCATCGGTCGCCACACTCCATTTGAAAAAGTTCTATCAAGTCCAAACCACTTTTTCGGCTATAATTGTCTCCAAACTATATCGACAAACGTATCGGGTTAGCTATATGAGCTGAATGGCACGAATCATCCTCATACCGAACGACCAAACAAACTAAATATTGAACGCACCCAAAATCACAAAAGAGCAGACGCATTCTCACTAACTTGTTTATTGAAGTGATCTACCTCTACAGCTAACCTCATTAACTTAAGGTCTTAAAGATCTAACTTGCGCATTTCTGTGAGTTCTGCTTTATTCTTTTCAAAATACCCTGTACTCGATTTCATTCAACTCTCCTTTTTCAACTGAATATATAGAATGCCATCTTGAATATATACCTGGAGTAAGCGATTCGCTGCATCCTCTATATTTCCTGCTTTTTTAGCTACATCATTTATTACGTCATAGAGATCAGCTTTGATTTCAATTACTCCATCTGGGAGCTCCTTTAAATTGGAATACATCGATATACCCCCCTTAAATTAGCATGAGAAATCGCTTAGAATCGAAAGTACGCAAAATCCGTCTTTTGCGTACTTATTATAGCACATATGTTCTTGTAAATGTTTAAAAATATCCATTGAACAAAAGTGAGCGGAGAATGGTTGGAGTGTGAGATTATGACTCTGGTGACGGTTTTTGAATCGGTTTTCTTACCGGTATCTAAAATTCAAATATGCCACTATTTGTTTCGCCAAGATCTCTAAGATAAGATAAAATAGCAATTAGGAAGATAAAGACTCTTAGAGGTAAACCACTAAAGACTGATACAATTATCTTAGATGATATAATTTGTGCGCTTGAAAAAAGGGAAATCGAAATCGCATGAACAGCAACAATTCACCTGAACAAAAGGAAAAACTACTTATCCAAATAAAGTATCATTTAAATCAATCACTGAAAGGTAGACATTAGAATGAAAATTAAGCTTGAACCCCAAGATCGAAAGGGCGATGCAATTGAAATTGACGATATACTGGAACGCTTGTACTGGGATATGTCTATCATACAACTCAATAACCATCTTCATTTAATTGATGAAGTATTTAAAAAGGATAGTGATAAGGAAAGTGAGTTACTTAAGATATCTCTTAAAAATCAGGTTAAAAAGGTTATTAGCCAACGAGAATTTATGAAAATGAATTATTCATTACGTGCATCCTTAAAACCATAGGTAGTATAAGTATTATTGAACGGGCTGAATTTGGGGGACTTTGAGGAACTGGTCATGTTTCTGATGGGTTTGGTATTAACTTTCGCTCTTATAATTTTAATGATAAAATATGAGGTTTTTAAATTTAAAAGATTAAAAGCTCTTATTGGTATTGGGTCTTTGATATTGATTATTTGTGCGGTTATAATAGGAGGATTATTTATGCGAATAGGTATCAATATTTTAGGAGCTGTGCTTTTTTCGTATATGTTTCATCGATATGGAAATATAAAAATCAGGAGAAGGAATCAACCCAATAGACGATTCCGATCAAATCGAAACAGAAGCATTTAAAATAATAAATCCAACAAGGCCGCCTACTGATGTTAGACGGCTAAAATATTGAGCATTTCTCATTTGGGGTAACGTTTATTATTCCCATTAACATGAATCTGATCGGTGTACCTGTTAACTCGGGTATGAAAATGTTGAAGAGCTGCCTCAAATTTTTCAATACGATGCAATAACAAATCTGTGGCTAGTGCTTCGAAATATGCATATGACCATCTTCTTTGTTCACTTAGCATAAAATGGATCATTGCCGTGATAACATCGTCCGGGACGCGGTAGTTAATCGTAAATTTATCAAAAAGTTTTGTATAGCCACTAACCATTGATTGTTCTGGAACAAGAACTTCAAGTATCTGTTCGTAGGGCTTACCTAACAACTCAATATAAGAATTAACATCCATCTTTCCTACCAATATCTTTGGAACTTCTGAAATCTTTATTATCGACCTTCTTCTTTCCGTCGAATCACCACGATTCATGGCTTGATGGTAGTGCCTCTTTGCGAATTCCTCGCGTTTTCTTCGCCACTTAGAGAATGATGCTGCTAATTCAATAAGCCGAGTCTCGTTGAGATTCCCATCTTCCGTGAAAACTCCTTCTTCATCCAAAATTGAACTCATATCACTGAAAGACAAACCGAACTTTACGGCACAATTAAGAAGTATTCCAGGTTCACTGCGGGCATCCAGCATCATTCGTTCAAGAAAGGACCGATTCGAAGAATATTTTGGAAATCTATTATAAATATCGATTAGAAACGCCTTTTCATCCACGACTATTCATTCCCTTGAGAAAACTAATTACTCCCATCAGTTTATCAGAACTCTTCCAATTGTACATTGAAAATCGTTAGGTTTACATAATAATAAATATGTAAACTCGAGATGCCATCTCCATTCTACTCTCTTTATTTTGGAATAAGGACATGGTGATCTCCAGATTAAGAAAACTAAATACTTTTATACGCACAAATATATTATTTATGATAATACAAAAGTATTATGGTTAATAGGAAGAAAAGTATTCATTTTATTCAATACTTTTGTATTCAGTTTATTGATAACTTTTTCAGGAATCTTCGTATTATATTATAAATAGATTCAGCCGATAAATGAGTGAGGGGCAAAAGTAATCTGTTTAATTCGGTGCAATTCTACTAGTTAATTTGATATGATAATAAGTGCTCAGATTAACACACTAAAGGAGTAGAACAATGTTTAGTTTTGTAGGAAGAATTTGTATTCAACTATTGGCTGCTGTTCTGTGTATTTTCTCAGCTATACATGTAGAATCGGATATATTAAAAGTTATTTTTGTGGCCCTATCTGTATTCAATGTCTTCTTATTGAAATTCACCATATATATCAATAACAAAAGTTCTATAATGAAGTCACATCTTGAAGTAATAGATCAAATTTCTGAGGAACGGAAGCGTGAAGCAAGACTTAAAGCATTAAGGAGTCCAGATCCTTTTCCGAAAGATGTGGAAGAATTCAGAGAGTTTTGTAAGAAGCACATTAAAGTTGATAGTATCGTACTAAAATCAAAGATACTTTTTATAAAAATGAAGTTAGGGTTGACTATTTCTGATAAAGACTTTTCAGATAATATTTTTTGTATATACTTAAGTGTGCCAGAAGCTGTTCGTGATATGCTTTATGAAGCAAGCGATGTTTATTCCTCTCCAGATTATTCAAAAACAATGTCGTATTTAACTCCTATGCAGAAAGATGATTTTAAATGGATGTTAAAATATATTTTTGAGGGAGATCTTAAGGATAACAACGGAAACTATATTAAATATGACGGTGAAACCTTTATGCTGACAAACTCGGAACAAGAAAGTGTCCCTATTTCACAGAATGTAAAAGTATTGTCTATGAAGCAGTTTCGAAAACGATTTTATCCTTCGATTATCTAGATCCCAAATTTATATCCAATTTAACATCATATGTGCAGCAAACCGTGAATAAGAAAGGTTAGCAGCTCCTTCCTAAGAATGCGATTACTTTAAGTTAAGTATAAGTACATATTCTTGCGCGGTAAGCTTCAACAAAACTTTTTATTTCATCAAACTAAGAACAGCCTCTCCCATTATGAGAGGCTGTATTATTTCTTTACTTTACTCTAACCGAAAAGGGCAACCTCCCCTTTACTCGATATAATATAGAAATAGTAAGAACATACCAGGCGGAGGATTAAATGCAAAACAAATTTCAAAAATGGAAGACTCCCGAAGAAAACCGATTAAAAGAGATGGTAGGATTTTATACCATACCGGTTATCGCCACCAAGCTTGGTCGCAATGAAGGGGGAATTGAAAGAAAGCTTGAAAAGCTTGGAATCAGTACAAGAAATTCCACGGATGATGTCACAGCATATTCTCTGGCTTCCTTGTTAAATGTCGATTCGCACACCGTATTGTTGTGGATAGATAAATATGGGCTACCTTATAAAAGACGTATCACCAAATTTAAAAAACAAAATTTATTTATCAAGCCAGAACGATTTTGGATGTGGGCAGAAAGAAATAAACATCGTATAAACTTTTCCAAAATACCTAAGCACGCCTTACCACCCGAACCCGAATGGGTCGATGTTGAAAGAAAAAAAGATCGCGAAATAATTCCTACTCGGCATCAGCAGATATGGACCCCCGAGGAGGACCGTGAGCTGCTTAGATTAACCGCTAAGGGAATCTTTCAAAAGGATATTGGCAAAGCCCTTAATCGACCCACGCGCGGCGTGCAGAAGCGCCTTGCTTTTCTTCGAAAAAAAGATTAGCTACATCAGGACGCTGAGCGAGCAAAACGTAACGATAACATACAACGAGAAACAGAGGAAAGGATAAGGAATATCAAACCATGAGAGAAGAACAAACTTATGTAGCAATGCCGCACCCTATTACTTTAAAAGTGTTTGATGATGGGGTTGAAAGATACTACATTGCAAATATACCGATGCTAAAAGGTTGCAAGAGCGATGGTATAACAATTCAGGAAGCATTAAAGAATGTATTGGAAGCAAAACAAGGGTGGGTCTCGATTAAGTTAGAATATCATGAAGATATACCTATTCCAGAAAATAAAATCCCAATAATTGAATTGTTAGGAAAGTACACTGAGAAAGAAATCAATGAAATGAATGTTACTATTGAGAAATTCACAGAACTCGTGAGAGAAATAAACAAGGAAAGCTCCAATGTGATCTATCTATATAAAGACATGGAATAACTTGTCGATTGTGACTAAGCATCAATTGCACAAAATCTAAGCTGACACCAAATCAAAAAGAGGCCGGGTCTGTCAAGAATTTTGTGTAAACGAATGTAGAGGGTGATGCTTAGAGGGGGACTCCGCCCCCCTACCTCAAGTGCTGACCCACGCGATCAGGGAAGAAAACCGAAAACTGTAGCAGCATTTGTCCCCAGTTCTGAACACGGCCCGTCCATTTCCGTACAACGTCCATTGTGGATAAATACAGCATTTTAAGGAGAGCCTCGTCGCTCGGAAAGATGCTTTTGCCTTTCGTCACTTTGCGCAGTTGACGGTGATAACTCTCGATCATGTTCGTGGTGTAGATCAACTTGCGAATTTCCGGCGGGTACTTGAAGAATGTAGCGAGCTCGCTCCAGTTGTTGCGCCAAGAACGGACGATCAGTGGATACTTTTTGCCCCACTCCTCCTCAAAGCGATCTAGCTCCACAAGCGCCGCTTCTTCGGTTGCTGCTTTGTAGATCGGCTTCAGATCGGCCGTCACCTTCTTCAAGTCCTTGTAGGACACGTAGCGCGTTGAATTACGGATTTGATGGATGATGCACTTCTGAATCTCTGTAGCGGGATAACAAGCGCTTATCGCTTGCGAGAAACCGGTTAGATTATCGACACACGTAATGAGAATGTCTTGTACGCCGCGGTTTTTTAACTCGTTCAAGACATTGAGCCAGAACTTGGCCGACTCGTTTTCGCCAATCCACATGCCTAGGACGTCTTTATTCCCGTCCAGATCGATGCCGATGACCATGTAAGCCGCCTTGTTGACAATAGCTCCGTCTTGCTTCACTTTGAAATGAATGGCGTCGAGAAAAACAACGGCATATACGCTCTGTAGCGGCCGATTTTGCCATTCCTTAACCATAGGGATAACCTTGTTCGTCACGTTCGAGATCAGTGTCGGGGAGACTTCGATGCCATACAACTGCTGTAGATGATCTTGAATTTCACGCGTGCTGACGCCCTTCGCGTAAAGCGCAATGATCTGTTCCTCAATGCCTGTGACATTGGACTGATGCTTCTTCACCACAAGCGGTTCAAACTCGCCCAAGCGATCACGGGGTACGATTATTTCTTGCTCACCATACTCACTGACGACAGTTTTCTTGCTTTTGCCATTACGGCTGTTTGACGTCGCTTTCGCCGTGATGTCGTGCTTGGCATAGCCCAGATGTGTTTCCATCTCCGCTTCGAGCATCTCCTGGATTGTTTCTGCAAACAGGTTCTTTAATGCGTTTTGAGCATCCTGTGCCGTTACCAGATTATTCTCTTTAATGAAGTCGCGCAACTGTTGTTTCGTCCAAAGTCCCATGTATTCTCCCAACCTTTCTATTAGTTCCATTTTAATAGGTTTTGGAGTTTACACAAACTATTTTACAGACTCAAGAGGCCTCCAAAAAGGAAAGCCTCTTTCTTTTTATTTCAATTCAATTAACTGTCCTCCGTCAAAGAAGTACAAGTACTTCTCAATGACTGGACGCTTCCAGGTGTCTTCGATTGCTCTTTCGTACAGATTGATCTGCAGGCGGTATTTATCAATGAGTTGGTTCAACGTCTTCCCCCTTGTGGAGTCGGTCTTATAATCTAGGAGGATTAAGCCCTCTTCCTCTTCGAACAAGCAGTCAATAACCCCTTGAGTGAGGATAATCTCGTCAGCAACTTGTCCGTCCACATCAGGGTAAATATCCGCTGCAGACAACCCGTAGCTGAATGGGATCTCCCTCATGACATTTTTTGCTTGAAGGATGCGCGATCCAATATCCTGTTTGAAGAATTGTTCGATTTGTTCGATCTCAACGGCGTTTGCCTGGTCTGCTGTAAACAGTCTCTTATTGACCATCGTATCCAGTGCTCCACGGATATCTTCTACGGTCATGCTCCCTTTATTTAGAGGAAGATTTTGCATGACGGTGTGATAAACTGTTCCCCGTTCTACAGGCGTCATCTTTCTTTCTTCCATAAAGCGCGGCCGGCGAGAAGCAACAGATGCAATGTTCGATTCCTTTTTACCCGCTGTAAACGTTGATGCATTCCATCCATCTTCAGTCAAAGAGTCCCTCATCATCGGATTTATCTCACCAATCCGCTTGAGTTCAGTGACAGAAGTCTTGGAAAAGACGGTAGATCCAACAGCAAGCGGATAATCCCAATTTAGGCGAGATTCAATATCCGCTTTGAAAGCTGTCGTTACCCCAACAATTGGTCGATGGTTCATCACCTCGTCGATTAGTTGATTTCTGACAACTTCGTCAACTTCCGAAATGAGCGAAGATACATCAGCGTTTACTAATGAAGATGGTTCGATAATCCGGATGGTCCATTTTGACTCTTCATCTTCGAGAGCTTCGGCGTAACCAAATCCCGTCATATTTCGGAAGATGGATGCATCTGGATGACGCACGAGTGCAGGCCCAATCCAATCGAGGTAACAGGTCGCTCTGGCAAGGTCATGGTCCGGTAGAAGTATTCCTTTATGGAGAATATGTTTCGACCATGCTTGAATCTGCTTTTCC
This sequence comes from Paenibacillus oralis, assembly GCF_003863965.1. Lineage (GTDB taxonomy): Bacteria > Bacillota > Bacilli > Paenibacillales > Paenibacillaceae > Fontibacillus > Fontibacillus oralis. The sequence continues at coordinate 175,027 of NZ_RRCN01000002.1, read as the reverse complement.
AGATTACGAACTGCTCCGACAAGGTACATTTTCTCGCGTGGTCGCGTAAGTGCAACATATAGAACTCGCATTTCTTCGGCCAGCATCTCCATTCTCATTTTCCTCTTAATTGCCAAGGAAGAAAGTGACGGATAACTTACTCGAAGATCCGTATCTACGAATTTAGGACCAAATCCAAGTTCCTTATGAATGAGGAAATGGCCGTTCAGGTCCTGTTGGTTGAATTGCTTCGCCATGCCAGCCACAAACACTACTGGAAACTCCAAGCCCTTACTTTTGTGGATCGACATGAGGCGTACGACATCTTCCTGCTCACCTATTGACTTAGCAGTACCGAGATCGTTTCCTGCTTCTTTCATCCGTGAAATAAAACGCAAGAAACGAAAGAGTCCACGGAAGGAGGTCGCTTCGTACTGCCGGGCTCGATCGTAAAGGCCTTTTAAATTTGCCTGCCGCTGTACACCACCAGGAAGTCCTCCAACGAAATCGTAGAAATTGGTATCCCGATAAATCCGCCAAATGAGATCGGCAAGGGAGCCCTCTCTTGCTTCAGTTCTCCACGCCTCCAGCTGTCTTAGGAAGGAAGAAAGCTTTGATGCAAGCTCGTCGCTAACGGTTGGGGCAGTGGATACCGAAGGTACTTCGCCTTCCGCCGCGGCTTCCAAAATGGACAGTTGCATGTCTTCTGGGAACTGGTCGGATGGAAGCTCTTCTCCCACATACTTTACGACGGCCTCGTAGAAATCACCTCTGCGATGTGTCGATCGAACCTTAGCCAAATCGTCTGCGGTTAAGCCGGCCAAGGGAGAACGCAGCACTGCAGCAAGAGGTATGTCCTGATATGGGTTGTCGATGACCTGCAGGAGCGAGAGCATTGTTTCAACCTCGCTAGCCGTAAAGTATCCTGTGTTTATCTCTGCATATGCGGGTATTCCTTGAAGCTTCAGCTCGTCAATAAACAAGGGCGAGGAAGCTTGGGGTGACCGCATTAAAACCACGATGTCACGGTAAGTTATCGGCCGAAGATCACCGAGCTTCTTATCAAATACACGGAACCTTTCCCCATCGTAAAGCCCCATCAGCTTTTTGATTTCTTGGGCAACCACTTTTGCTTCCATGCGGGCGGGCTCAAGGTCTTCAGCCTCATCCTGTAGGAACTCACCGGCATCCTCTGAACCAGGTTGATCAAAGATAGATGGTTCAGAACCGCCCCCTTTATTTCGATTAATGAGCAAGAGCTCCGTATTATAACTCATTTCCGGCGACAGATCTTCAGGATAATTAGCACCATATATGAGTTCTGCATCCTTGTCATAAGGAACTTCACCGACTCGCTCACTCATTATCTGGCGGAAGATGAAGTTGGCAGCGTGGATTACCTCGCGGCGGCTTCGGAAGTTTTGAGCAAGATCAATCCTTAGTCCATCACCACTCCCATCCTTACGGAACCGATTATATTTTTCTAAAAACAAGCCAGGTTCTGCAAGGCGGAAACGATACACCGACTGTTTAACATCGCCTACCATGAACCGATTCCCGGGCTCTTGTCGGCTGATTAGAGTAACGATTGCCTCTTGCACCCGGTTTGTGTCCTGATACTCATCCAAAAGCACTTCTTGAAATTGCTTCTTGTAGGATAAGGCCGCAGCTGAAGGAGTCAAAACGCCTTCTTCTTTCTCCTCACTCAAAACCTTTAAGCAAAAATGTTCAAGGTCTGAGAAATCCACGAGGTTCTTCTCATTCTTGGCCAATTGGTAGCGAGCAGCGAACAAAATAACAAGCTCAACCAATTCGCGCATGATAGGAGCCATCGAAACAAATTCGAAACGGTACTGTTCGAGAGAACGCTTAAACAGGTCCTCTTTAATCTTTTCTAGGCCTTTCTTGGCAGCATCACGATAATCCTTGACCTGTTGGATCATCCCTTCATCAAAGGCATCCTTCTTGCAAGGCTTCAGTCGATCAAAGACGTTCAACTGAAGACTTTGATAAAGTCTCTCCCAAGTCGTTTCTGATGCAGCTATTAAGGAATTAACCGAAGTCAGTTCACTTTGAAGATTGTCGACATACGGAAGCGGACCACTGGGAGAGGTCGCAACATGAAGCGCTTCGTTAAGCGTTGCGAGAATGCTTTGAAGTTCAAGACGAACATCAAGCATCAGACTGGCAAACCAGCTCTCACCCGCTTCTGGTCCATCAAATTGAAACGCCATTTGACGAAGCCATTCATCAGGTTTCAGATGGCTACGAGAAGCATCATATAGTTGCTGAACCAGTCGGAACAATGCAGTATCATCTCGCTCACCACCAAACCATTCCACTAGGGACCAGAACGAATCTCCAGTTGCCATCATTTCATACTTTTCTTCCATCAAGGAGTCCAGAACGTCTTGGCGGATCATAGATGACTCGATCTCATTTGCAACCCTGAAGCCTGGGTCAAGTTCGATGGTTTGGTAGTAGCGCTTGATTACGTCTTTGCAAAATGAATGCAAGGTCGTAATCGAAGCACGGTTGATCAATGCCAATTGTCGGCGAACATGTGCATTGTCAGGATCTTGGAAAATCTCTTTTTCAAGAGCTTCCCTAATCCGTTCCCTCATTTCGGCAGCTGCAGCTTTGGTAAAAGTGGCAACCAAAAGCTCATCAACATTCACTGGACTGATCGGGTTGCTGATTTTTTTGATGATCCGTTCCACAAGCACCGCTGTTTTCCCGGAGCCGGCAGCTGCAGCGACAAGAATATCTTTCCCCTTCTCATTGATCGCTTTCAATTGGTCCTCGGTCCACTTGCTTGGTGTAGGAGCCGTTATAGACATTTGTCTCTTCCCTTCCCGATTAAATTTCGTCAATCCGTTTCTTCCGTTCTCTTAGAGTAAAGCGCCTGCCAAACTTCATCGTTCGACATACCCTTCAGGACATTGTGGTTATTCCCTTCGAATTGCGAATCAAACTTGCAGACTGGTTTAATGGGGCAATAGTCGCAAGCTGTCTTCTTGCTGGTCCGACACGGAGAAATATCCACTTTACCGTTCACAATTTCCATTCCGATTTTTCCAATGGTCTCCCGGACGTGTTGCGAAAGCTTGTCCCATTGTGGAGCCGATGCGATGGACGAATTGCTATAGAATCCACCGTCTTTCTTCAATCCCACAGGAATAAGCTCGGAATGACCAGTTTGTACCTCACTGTCCATCATGCGAACCACCTCATGGTCTGCAAGGACAAGTCCGCTCATTTTGAAGCTTTTACGCTTCTCTTTCACCACGGAATCCTCAGTCAAAGGGTTCGAGTTTGAAATCATCGGATTATGTACATGAAAGTACAGTACACCGGCCGGCGAAGTTTTCATACCCAGCCATTTCTCCGAATTGCTAATGGCTACATCAAGGTAGGTTAGCGTTTGAAGGGACAAGCCATGGAAAACTTCGTCGAGCTCCAAGCTTTTTGCACTCGATTTATAATCGATAATCCGAAGGAGCGAGTCGTTCTCCAGTTGCGCGACATCAATTCGATCAATACGTCCGATAACCTCCATGATACGTCCGTCTTGCAGGTCGATTTGAAGTGCAGGAAGTTGTTCGTTCGGGCCGAATGCAAGTTCAAGGCCAACCGGATGGAAAACCCCTCTCTTGTCATGCTCATGCAGCGCAAGAGCAGATGATTGGAGCACATTCGTAAGTTTCCTTGCAATGTGGCGATGACGATGTGAGCTTGTAAGAATTTCGTTCTGAAGACGTGGTGTTAATCGCTCCACAATCTCAGATGTCTTACTTAGCAATTCTTCTCGATTTAGGCTACCCAAGGTTATTTTCTTCTCCTGGAGTTCCTTGAAGAGATTACTCAATGCCGCGTGATAGAGTTCTCCTATGTCGGGTGCCTCCAGACGGAATACCTTTCTTTCTTTCAACTTCAATCCGTTAAGCGCAAAATGACTGAAAGGACATGCAACAAAGAGTTCCATGCGCGAGACGCTTGAAACAAGCTGATCTCCGTAGAGAAGTCGGCTTGTGAAAGCCGGGAGAGGCTTTTCTTCGTTCGTGTACGCAAGCGCCCCTGTCAGGATTGCCAGCTTTTTATTCCACTCGGGATGCTTTAGGTACCAGTTGTAAACATCGAACCATATATCCGACAAAGACTCGCCTCGCATCCATTGCTTCAGTTGAACAAGAAGATAGGAGATTGTCTTAGAAGGTGTGGAGATGTAACTGGCTTGCTCGCTTTCACTCATCGTCGACTCGGGTTCGGAATGAAGCTGACTGGATTTAGCGTACGGAAAAAGCATTTTCGTATGCTTGATCACCTCTGATGAGAGCAACGTCATGCCTTCTTCATCCGCCAGCGGGTAACTCAACCAAAGTCGCTTCGATGGTGAGCAAAGCACCGTGTAAATGAGGAATTGTTCGTCCATAAGCTTTCGACGTGCCCCATCAGCAAGCTGTAGGCCGCGGTTGGTTAACGCTTCTCTTTCAGCTTCAGTAATGATGCCGGATTCGCTCATTGCTTGTGGTAGGACCCCATCATTAACACCAAGAACCATCGCAACCGCAACTTGGGCGGAGCGGGTTCTGTCTATGCTGCCGATAAGTACTTGATCAAGAGCAGGAGGAACAAGCCCTTGTCTGATACTTTCGAGACCCGTCTCAACTAACTTGCGGAAAAGTTCTGGAGTAGCATTCTCGTCTCCTAAGATATCCACCATCTGATCAAACATATCGATGATGTTATCGAAGATTTGAGCGTGCTCCTTTGACTTTTCCGGCCTACCGTTAAGAAGTGCCACTTCACTCCACCGTTGAAGCCGTTCAGCAACTTGGGCTTCTTCCAGTAAGAGATATAGAGCCTCTATCATGTCGCGGACACATACGGCATCTTTCATTCGCTTCTGAAGAGCCTTCAAGGGACGTGCAACGGTTCTTCTGCAGTGATCCATACGTTTTGAAAATACCGGGTCTGCCTCATCCGGTACCGCATCGTCAATGGATCGATACCTAGTAAAGCTCCAGTTTTTTGTATCGTTCCATCGGGTACCTTGAATCCCGTAGGCAAGCACCAGATTCTCCAGCTCATCCATTTCATTCCTAGCTATTCTCCGGCTGTTCTTCCGAGGAAGTTTCCCATCGACGAGCGGCAAGAGAAGATCGGTTTTGATACACCGGAAAACCGAGTCAAAGCGCCAATTGTTCAATATTACTTCAAGGGCCGACCGAATAAATTCGACCAATGGATGATGTAGGACTGTCCGCTTTTGGTCAAGGAAAAATGGAATGTCATAATCCTTGAAGGTCGTGGCGATCAAGTCACCATATTCCTCGATATTCCGAACCCGAACCGCGATATCGCGATACCGAAGCCCGTCGAGTCTTACCATCTTAATGATTTCCCGTGCCGCTCCTTCTACTTCTGCTCTTCGATTTGCAGCAGAGTAGATCGTGATTTCGTCACCTGGTTGGTCATATGCCACCCTGCGTCCACTCAACCGTTGTTCATACATCTGTTCAAGGTGAGCAAGCATTGGACGGTCAGTAAACCGTGGGTGATCTGTAAGCAGCTCGTAGATGGCGGGGGATAACCCCAGTTGTTCAATTTTTTTCTGAATCCGAATCATTGTCATCGCTGTAGGATAAAACAAATCAAGCTCGTTTGGCTCTTCATCGGATTCGTACGGACGATTCAGGCAAAGTGTAATGGTTACGTTCTTGAAATGAAGCATTGCTTGAAGAACAACTTCAAGCTCTTGCGGTGTGAACCCATAAAAACCGTCGATCCATAGCTCCGCACCTTTCGCTAAGGATGAAAATTGAAGCTGATTGGCTAGATGAGAAAGATATGCCTCTGCATCAAGATACTTTGTGGCTAGTTGTGTCTCGAACTCCCGATAGACAAGATGGAGATCATGAAGCTTATGTTCCAAAACAACCTCATCGGCGGTATCAGAAACCATATTCTCCAACTGTGTTTTGAGCATGTCAGGCGTAAGACAGTACCGTCCAAGCTCACTCATAAGAGAATTCAAGTTGTCGATGAACCCCATTTTTTCTGCAGATGCATGAAACAGCCGAAGCTCTTCTTGTTTCTGTTGGAGAATCCACATTAGGAGCATCTTTTTGCCGGTGTCATCAATGGGGTTTCCTATGGTATTCCCTGTTTCCTGCATCACACGCCAGGCCAAACGACGAAAGGACAAGACCTGCCCCCTAAGTAACCCACGTAATCCTGGAGTGGTAACTAAAGCATGTTCTGCTTGGAATGTTGCCTGTTCAGGAACCAACAGAATGAGTGGGTCACCACTGGGGCTTTCAAGTAATTTTTGACGGAATTCATTCAAACATTTCTCCGTCTTTCCACTGCCGGCTCGTCCGATAATAAATTTAATTGCCATTTACTCTCTACCTCCAAATTAAAATGTGATGTTGTCCTTGAACTTGGAACTATAGCTACCCACCTTTTCGAGAATTTGAAATAAAAAAAGCACCCGGTCTGAATGATGCTGCAGGAACAAGTCCTTTTACATCACTCAAATCCGAGTGCTATTTGGGGAGGGAAATTAAGATCCCATAAAATTAAAAAAGTCATGCATTCGACTCCGATTCAACATTATACACACTGAAACAAAAGTTCCAGATGTCAATGAACCCAAAGGGGTTTTAGAATGCGGATTCGTCGCACGACCTTCCGATCGATAATAAAAAAATGGAATCTTTAAGGTATACCTAAATTATAATTCAAAGGGGTACCTGTTGCAATAATTTAAACCCTTGCTTCATTGATGTAGTTCCTGCATAGTTTCCTCACTTTGAAGATGATCTAATCTTCCTTTCTCCCGCAAATCAAACCGCGAGTATATTTGGTAACCATGTAAAGAAGTAGCCTGAGAACTTCTCCTTTTAAAAAATGTGAAACGCCCCCTTGGCTGCTAAAATGTTAATAGGAAAACCGTTGTAAAGGAGCCTTCTTATGATAAAAAAACGCTCATATAAAGGGAAAGTCTTAAAACATTCAATTTGGAGAGAATCTGATGAAGCGAAAGGAATGCTTATCGACATTGGAAAGGTAGAAATGATGCCTGGTCTTGCTGGTACGTATTCATGGAATGCAAAACCTCGCTCCGGGAATAAAAACTATCATTACCATGGGCAGTTTGACAAAGCAATAATAAATGGCGATTGCATTTCTTTTTTCGTAACTCAGCCTGTGAGTGTGAATGGAAGAAGCATCAAAAATGATGATACCCCTCTTATTACGATCGAATTTGAGATGGGTGAAGTATCACGCCTCCTTTATGAAGACAGATGGTTCAAAAACCAATCATGGTTTAAAGTCTTAATCGAAGAGCTTCAACTCTCTATCTTTTAAGAATTATGAGGACACAAAGTTCTTAGAACCCGTGTCCTTTTTTTATATCGATGATTTTTTTGGATACTACATGATAATACTTGTTGATTTCTCCTTATCATTCATGGAATTGGTGCCTGAGAGGGGAAAACTAATAGGGACAGAAGGAAATCCTGTGAGAGGGATTTCCTTCGACCATCAATAGCTCGGGGTTAGAGTCGTCACCTTTGGAAAATTATATTACCAAAGAGCACTCAGTTCTCAGTGAATATTTCATCGGCTATCCTTGAAAGAAGAGCTCTTCGTTCCGTGCTGCTAAGTTTTTTGCTGATTCTCCTCAATGAACTAAGTAGGTCTTCCAGTGGATCAACTTTCGAAGCCTTCGTATTCATGGACTTTACCGATAATTCCTGCTTAGCTGCCTCATCTTTGAAAGCCCAAATCCGGACTTCTTCAATGTTGTCATGTTTCCGCAAATAGACCGGAGAATAGGTCCCGCTGACTTTGATTGTCTTCCCATCATCACTCTCGAAAAACCGATAAACACCACCCACACTAGCTGCAGCAAGGGGTTTTTTGTAATATCCGATACTATCGTTCTCCCCGAGAACCTTCCACGCATAAACCCTCTTCCCGTCAACGACACGTTGACCAACATAAACCCACTCTTTTGGAATCAAAATTTCCCCGTCCTCGTTCATTCAATGGACACCACCTTTTTAAAGGATTTGATTTTTTTTAAGAACAAAAAAATGCGCTTTGTCATGAGATCAAAGAAATCAGCCTGAAATAGGCAGTCTTTAATCACTCATGACAGAGCGCACTTACGTTAGAATGACGGTTTGTCTCGTGACCCCGCAGAAAAAGAAAAAATAAGGTATGTATTAATTATATGAAATTTCGTTCCTTGTGTAAACTTCATAAAAATGCCGGCCAATGCACAGCATGCTATAATGAAATCACCAAACTGACACGGGAGGAATCAGCGTGAACAAAGCCAAATTGATAGGCATCGAGCCACGTCATTTGTCTGCAATGGCTTGGAATCGTGATAGTCGTCGCAATGTCCTTGGGGTTATCAAAAGGGAAAACCTTGAAGCTTTTGTTGAAGAGTTCACTAAAGCTTGTGAAGCGGCCGGTCTGTCATGCTCCCCCTTCATTAAGGATATTGGCTATGTCAGAGCTAACCGACTCGAAATCTTTAATGATCGTTTGCAGAAAGATATTGATAGCCTAAGTAAAAAAACCGTTGGTGTTCTAGGTCTATTTTTCAATGAAGCTACAACCTATCAACCTGATGGCACGAAGTTACCCGATCTAGGGTACCTCGAACTACATATTTACTATACAATCAAGAGAAAATCGTTGACTCGTTTTAGAAAATTTCTCTTAGACCATATTGTCGAAGTCGAAGAACCTTTGAATCAGGGAACTAAATCCTAATTAAGAGGAGTCGGTGTTATGATCGAAGAAATAACCGTTAATCGTAGCGAGTCCGAAACGCTAAAAAAGCGGCTGAAAAAGGAGGGATGGCTCTCTGCCCATTACTATACACGGCGGGGAGTGAATATCGTCAAACTTCGAAACCTCGCCAAAAGGAACGAAATTGATGCAAAGCTCCTCTCGATGGATGGGACAACCACTTGGTACTATAAAGAGACCGATGTGAATCGATTAAAGTCAGAAAACATGTGTTGATTTCCTGGGGAGGAATGGAAAATAATATGATCAAAATTGAGACCTCATATGAGGATTGGGAAAAAACTGAAAGCGGCGGGTTTTAGCTGATCAAATTTTCCTTTTATCCAGAAGGAAGGAGGGCAATAAAATTGAAAATACATAGTAGAGAAGTAGTATTCAAAGCATTGTCTGGTAGCATTAATAGAAATTTAAATGAAGGAACTTCTGATAGAGATATTAAGTATTTTGTTCTACCAACATTTAATGATTTGTATTCAGGAATATTATATAAAAACTTTCAAACATCAGATGCAGAAGATATTGAAATCCATGATGTAAGGAAGCTAGAAAAATTACTGTCTAACTCAAATCTTACTTTTCTGGAGCTGTTATATTCAATAGAAATTGAAACATTCGGTTACCCTGAAACTGAACGGTTGCTCGAAATGAGAGATGATATTGCAACAATCAATCTTAGAAGTTTATTTAATAGTTGCTTTGGTATGTACAGAGGGCAGATGAAAGATCTCACGAAGCCGAACTCTGAAATACAGAGAAATTTAATTGCTAAGCATGGATATAATACAAAGAAGGCTATGATGTCGCTTCATTTCTTATCATTCCTAATAAAATTTTATAGTCTAGGATTTAAGGATTTTAAGAGTGCAATTACATATGAGGGTGCTAGTAGAGAATATATGCTAGGTATAAAGCACGGAGGATATTCACTTGAAGAATTCAGAAAGATTGCTGATTTGAACGAGAAGAATGCTCTTGATTTAGAACGAGAGTACTTTGAGAATCCTTTTAATAAAGAGACCTATGGGGAAATAAGGAATATACTGCGTTCGCTTGTCAAAAGACATTTAGGAATGCTTGAATGAAATTTCCTTTTAATTAAGAAATGGAGGAAGCTTTGTGGATGTCGGCATTGAATCCATTATAAATAAATTATCAGAGCCACAACGCAGGGACTTGCTTGCTATGGACGATTGGAGCAAGTCTTTAAATATCGGAAGAGGCCTACGAACAGGAAGATTTCTCGCTAATAAGGGACTGGTTAAAGATACTGGAGAAATGTACAATTACTCAACAAGATGGGTAATTACATCTCTCGGTAAAAAGGTTGCAGCAATACTTAAAACTAGTACATAAATCTTTCTTTTATGCTGATATGGAGGAAGCATGAAGAAAACTATCGCAGAACACATGTATGACATACTAATCGAAAATGGTCGCGATTCAGTTTGGTACGGAGATTTAGATGAAATCCATGAATGTGCCAAGCGTGCTGGTATGTATGATAAACCAGGTGATCACCATCCTTTAAAAATTAATAATCGGGTTTTATCGGCACTGGACAAAAGCGATTTATTTAAAAAAGGATATATTAAACACATTGGACGACCTGCAAGACACTATACACTTAAAATTAGAAAGATGAGGGTTGATCGTTGAAAGATTATGAAGAGATTAAAAAAGGATTGATTCTATACACGGCAAAGGGAGAAAACTTTTGGGATGATGAATCTGACTCGCCCAATCCAGATGGTCAATTAACTCAATATACTTCATTGGAGGTATTGGGCTGTGATGTCGATCTTATTAAGTTTAAGGTGCTTACTGGAAAATATGCTGGTCGTTTACATACAGTTTTCTGGTGGGGAGAAGGGACGGCAAAACCAGAAGATTATTTAACTCAAGATGAGTACGATGCCATCCAGGGAAAAGAAAAGCGTGTTGTAAGTGCTGGAGAGTATAAGGATGCTCTAGGATGGGTTGTGGATCAATTTGAGAAAGTGCTGGCAGGAGAAAAAGCTGGGAATGTTGAGGAGAGCTTGTCTTATGCTAAGTCACTACTTGGGAAAGATGTATGTCAGGAATTAATGGGCGAAAAGAAATGAGTAGAGAAGAGATTATTGAGGGGCTAGAAAAACGGTCTTCGTATAGTTGGTGATTAAATTTGAAGATTAAATAGGAGACTAAATAAGTGTTGATAAAGCAGATGTACTCGGCATAAATTAAAGGTTGGTGCTATGGCATGAAAAAAGAGGAAATCCAAAAAGGAGTTATCATTCATAACGGCAAGGAAGGGCGTTTTTACGAGGAGCGAGAAGTTTTGGATCTCGGTCCCCAATATGTGTTGTACCCCGGACAAATGGAGTCAGACAATGCACGTTACCTCATCGTGACTGGCTCGCGAAATCGTATCAAAAAAGAGGGTAATATTACTCGAGCCCGCCTCGCAGCTTGGGGAAAGGGTATCGTCGATAAGCGTCCTTTTGTCACCTGTACGAAATCCATTGTAATTAGCGGCGCAACCTATGATCGTGATCAAGAATATGCTGCTGTTTCCGAAAGTGATCACAATGTTCTGGTCCGAAGTAATGAAGGAATCCCCTTTCAATTCGATAAGGACGCAAGCAGCCGACGTTTCTTTGACCATTTCTTTTTGCGCACAAGTGAGTAAAAAAAGAGGATACAGCCCAACACGGGTATATATCCTCTTCTCTTTAACTTGCCATTCTCAATCCTCTCTTTGATCAGTAAAAGATCTGATTGATAATACTAGGATCAAACACACACAGTTCCGTTTCATTGGAATGGTGATAATGCACTGATATACCCTTGCCCCCCAATTTTTGAATTTCCTTCGGCCATGTCGACCGATCCGGATGCCTGCTTACCCATTCTTCATAATCAACTGGAATGATTCTTTCGTCCACAATCTGTGTGGCCAATATACATGAACCGAATATGGAGGCTCCATCCTTCGAAGATGAAAAATAAACTCCTTTCCCCCATACCCCTTTTTTGGGCCTAAACCATGATTGCAGAATCAACTTCATATTTCTCTCCGAAGTACCGTGATACCATTTTCCCATGATTTTCCCCTCCACGGCAGACCAAAGGTAGTTCTATTCCGCCACTTCAATTTCTCCCGCTTCAATCATCGCGATAACTCGTTCGATGGCATCTTTGTCATTGCTCGTACAAACATCAATCATACCGGTTGGATTCATGATCGGGTCCGCATGCGGATAGAAAATCGGTGAAGTATCGAGCAATCCAAAGAGGGCTTTTCGGAAGCGTTCAGATACCGCAAACCCTTCCCTGCACTCTCGTTCTTCAACCATTCGATAAATCGTGTAGACCTCTTCTTCCAAGATCGGAATTTCATATTCCCTCATCAGTCGAAGAAGGATTGTACGTATCCCAATCGTCATATCTCCGAAGCCAGGTTCAAACCGATACTTACCTTTGCGCTGGAATGCAGTAAATCCTCCATACCGGATGTCCTGAGTTCTTTTGAGTGCAGTTCGAAACAGATAGAAGTTCTCTAGTTCTTCAGGGTAATCAAGCGACAGATTGTAAAGCGATGAATCTTCGTTGATAACCGTGCAAAAGGCACACCCGAACCGGCTGCTTTTCCCTGTACATGCCGACACCGCTTGCGATTCTGACTGAATTGCTGCTCCAATGGGACACTCGTCCATTCCCCCCGCTGCTGAACCATACAGATTCAGTAGGACGTAGTTGGAGTAGTCGTAGGGAGCTGCGTTCCGAACAAGATACGTTACTACATTTCGGGCTGTCCAGTGGCGAATCGGAGCTGCCGTTCTCAGTTTCCCATCAAAGGCAATGTGAGAACCATAGAACTCATCGCCGTATTCCTTTTCTACGCTTAATGCCCGTGTCGTCGATTCGGAACTCCTTGACCCCAAGATCTGGCAAACTTTCTCCCCAGTTTGGACATAATCCCACAAAGCGATGCGTCCAGGAGTGATTTTGAGCCGATCAACACACCACTTAAATTGAGATGAAGGCGGTTGATAGCCCTTACCAAATACGCACGTAAAATAGGAGTTTTCGACGTCCGGCTCAACGATAATGAATTCGATGTTGAGGTTCAAATCTTCGACAGCTTGCTTGGTTTTTCGGATATGCTGTCGAATCAGGGGATTGTCAGCACCACCGGTATCCGCACTGAGGATGACCAACCGGGTCTTATTTTCAGGATGCTCCAGCTTAAATTTAATGCATTTCTGAACAATGACCGTCGAGTCCTTCCCCCCGGAATAGTTAGCGATCACTGTAGAGTTCTCATTAAAGATTCTCTCAATGGCCATATCCGTGATCGAGTCAACTTCTTCCGGAACCTTCTCTTCAATCGTAAGATCTTCCCCTTTGATGGTAATCGATGCAGTTGACTGCTTACGACGTTTTTGAACGTCCGGCAGGTCATCCCAGAGCGAAAGTTGACCAGACTGAAAATCAGGCCATTCAAGCCTCTTCTTTACGCCGTAAGGGGCATAAGGCTTGTCGAAGAATAATTCGATCAGGAAAGCCATATCTGAACGCCTAACCCAAATCATGAATTTATGCTTGGGAGAATGAAGGTGCCAATCGTCCATCCCAAAAGCTTCCGTGAGGTAGGCATCCACAAAATCCTGATTTGGGACTTCAACCGTGAACCCTTTTTTTTCAAAATAATCAAAGAGTTCCTCTATGATTCCTTCTTTGACTAAGAAAAGATCCCATCGAAGGCCGCAACTCCGCTCGATCAAACGCTCATCCGGAATGTCATTAATAAAGTGGTGAACCACCATATGTAATTTTTCAAACTGAAATACAGCACTCCAATTTCGGAGCACACCCCAGAAAGAGTATTCGTATTTCTGCAACATCGCCCATACCACTTTGGTTATAGAATTATGCCGTTTCAAATCCCCTTGTGGGTTAATTTTGTTGGGCCCATCTTCAAATCGATACTCCAATACCGAGTCTTCAGGCAAAGACAATGAGTTCATATATTTATCCCTCCAGAACATAATCACTAAAAGCAAAGGAGCGGGTCCGTTAAAGAAACCCACTCCTTACACTGATGATTTACTTACTACTTACAGGCCCACTGTCCTTTTAGGAAAATAACGGGCCAAATCAGTTCATTTGCTCCAAGATAGCCAAGGTAGTCTGCTTCACAATCATACTTTGTAGCTCGATCAAGGTCACTGGTGTAGGTTTTTTTGGAGTCCCCAAGATCGACACGATAGTTGAAAAAACCGCAGTCATCCATCGCCACTACATATTTGACTTCTACAACCTGCTGGTTGGAAGTCGACTCTGGATTGATTAGTAAAGTATGATCGTCGTGAAACGATAGATCTTTGATAAGATCCACCATATCAGGAAAACGTAGAATCGTCGCCATCAATTCCCGTTTGTCCTCGTAGAACTCTAAGAAATTCTTTTTGATGAATTGTTCTATGGAAGAGCCTCCCGTAATAATGTATCCCTTCACGATATCATCTGCAGGGTGATCAGTGAGGGCAACGCCTTCATCGGTATAAATGTCACCGTAGCTCGTTTCGCCATTGCGGGTTGCCCAAGCAGTCCGGACGATCACCTCGTGGTCGGTCTCCCTTTTTGGGCAGTTGTCTGCGATTACTTCATTCCCGGAAATGTTTGCGACATTGCTCAGGGCACTTTCAAGACTTTTCAGTTTATCAAATAGCTCCTCATCGGTGGTTCCGAAAGGATATCGATCACGAATATCGTCAATGTGCCATGTCGTAGCAAGGACCGTATGTTGCTTCAGGCAGTCTCGGATGTCAATCTGATTAAACGCCATCTCGATGTCCCGCTGACCAAGAATAACATCCTTAAGCGCCATCGTTAGCTTTGTCCAAACCCGAAAGGCCCGATGGTTGTTTGTGGCAGCAATTGTGGCAAGCTTTTCAACATCTTGACTGGTGATCCCATCAAAAATAGCTTCACCGTCGCGGCTGCCGCCTGCCCGATAAATCGAGGCGAGGAAGATGTGCTCTGGATCAATACCTTGATGTTCGGTAAGAACGCCGTTCACCAACTCTTTAATCGGTACATCATACTTAAGGTTTTCGAGAACCTTATGAGTCGAAATATCCGCTGCCTCCAGCTCTAATGAACCCTTAAGCAAATAGTCTACACGAACTTTTTCCATTTGAATCTCCTCCTAAAGAATTATGATTGGGTTGTAGGTGCGCAAAAATCACCTGACAATAAAACAAAGTGTGTCTCTTGCTCCCTTGTCAGGTGATTTTTGAAGTTGGTTGATTGAACTTTTGGCTAAACGCAAAAAAGCACCTGAATTAAAGGGATTAAGCAAAAAGACACACGAATAGTGTGAATTAAACTTAATCACCTTTCTCAGGTGCTTCGGTTACGATAGAATACTCTCTATGCCCAGGCTGAGAGTTAGAAAAAATAATACAAGGTATGCACTTAATCATACCATGATTCAAATGAATTTCAAGTTTCTCATTGATCGAAGACTTCACGGAAACCCATTTTTCATATCTTCCTGCATCTTTGTTAAATTAGCATCTTTCCGATACTTCATTATGAACGAGCACCAGGTTGTTTTTGAAGAAAATTAGTAAAAAAACAAGGGGCCGATCTATAAGGCCCCTTGTCTCTATTCACTCAACATTTAAGGCTGTCAATCGTTGCTGTGCAATCTGAATATTTTTGCCCAATAACTCGAAACCAATGTAACACCTTGATAATTCCGAAGCGGCAACCGCAACCGTTCCCGATCCCATAAAAGGGTCTAATACGAGCTCGTGCGGATTACTTAAGGCCTTTATCAAGGGGCGAATCAAATCGAGCGGAAATTGGCATTCGTGTTCCGTTTTCTCTGGATGATTATGCTTCACGTTTGGAATAATCCAAACATCACCAGGATTCTTGCCAAGAGGATTTCCCGATAACTGCCCTTTCTTCGGTCCTTTATAGTGTTTTTTGCCTGGATACTTCTGAGGAACACGTACAGAATCCAAATTGAAGGTATACTCCTCCCCCTTGGAAAACCATAGGGCAGTCTCGTGGCGGCCCGAAAAGCGATTTCTGCAGTGCAGACCATGTTCAAAATGCCAAACGATCCGATTCCTTGGAATCAATCCGCATTCCAAAAAGTAATGGAACATCATACAATCAAGGGGATATACGGCCCCCTTGTTGATATAATTACCAACTTGGTAAACGATACTGCCTCCTACACGAAGCACTCTTTCGCATGCATAGATAACTTCCCTCTGCCAGGATAAGTAGCAGTCCAAATCCGTCTTGGTTTCGTAAGATTTCCCTACGTTATACGGTGGAGAAGTAATGATCAGATCTACACTTTCTTCTTGCAAGTGCTGCATGCCAATTAAACAATCCATTAGTTCGATGGTATTCATAGGGAGTTCCCCTTCCAAATCAGAAATTCAGATTTGGATAAGGCGGGACTCTATTGTTGCCCCATCTGCTCCACAAGGGGCGCAGATGCTACTCTTCCCCGATCGGGTTACCAGCGTGAGAGCGAGCCACATTGGACTTACAAACTGAACAAATCAGTTACCCTCTTGCACCTTTAGTGGAGAAAGCCCCATAAACCTTGAACTTTTACCATATTCATCACCCTTTTAATAGAGCAATTTGTAAGAGAAATAGTAATTCGCTGATTTGGTTCTCGGTGTTTTTAACGTATCCCTGTTTGATCAGGCATTTAGTAAACTTTGCAACTAGTTTTCCATGTTTGGCTTTAAGAGTATCCAATTGTTCATGTCGCCTAAACATCTCCGTAATACTGCCAATCTGTTCAAAAAAGGATTGCAGTTCCTCCCCTGCTTCCTGTTTAAAAAATGTACGATAGAACTCGTCCTTGGCAGCTAATGATTGGCGTACCTGCTGCTTATAAGCTTTTAGATGTTGCTTTAACTCCGAAAACAATGTTTTAAAGCCGTTCTGAGACCCAAGATGACCAAATTGTTCTAGAATCCTCTCTGCCTCATGAGGGGTAAAATGCTCAGGAACTGCGATCAATCGCTCTTTTTCCTTCTGCAATTCTTTCATCTTCTTCATTGACCTTGCCTGGAGGATTAAATCCTTATAGACATTCGGCTTCATTCCAAGCTGCACACCATCGGCAAACAGATGAAAACGTATCCCAGCCTGTTTCAATAAAGGGATCAGATGGTCGGATATATTTTTACTTACGTGTAGATCAACTTCGGCCCCTGGGTATTTATCCTCTAAAAAATTAAAAATCTTTCCAGCGAACTCCTTTTGTTGTGCCTTTGATGGAGAAGGCTGAAGCGGGTAGTGTTCAACAACTTCATCAAATCCAATAATTCGGTTGTTGTAGAAGCTTAGAAAGTAAATGTCTTCCTGAGGGAACTGACATTCCTTTAAATAATCTAAAACGGCGGATATCCACCGGCTACCCTTCCCGTAATAAAACTCCTTGGCAGGGCCGGAGAGAATCCGGTTGGAGGATTCAATAATAAATGCGACTTTCATATTCTATACCTCGCTTTCAAAAGCAAAACAGGAGCGGGTTACGCTCCTGCTGATGATGATTTTTAGTCCCAGAGCGTCATTTGCCGCTCATATTGATAATTCATAAAAATATGCTCAGTTTTCCGATTTCTTGACTCGCCTAACTCTCCTTTCGTTACCCCTCCTACTGCAGCATCAACAGTCTCTAAACGCCAGGAGGAGTAAAGTTCCAGAATCAACGGGTGTCCGTAATAGGTGACCATCGCTTTCCCCTGTATCTTTGACAAAAGATTTGCCAGATCAATATGATCTCCCTTACTGAAGCCTCCTTTGTATCGACGCTCCCTATTCACATAGGGTGCGTCACAGAAAAAGAAGGTGTTTGGGGAATCGTAAATTTCGATGATATCACGAAAATCTCTTTGTTCGATCATAACGTTTCTGAATCGTTCAGCAAAATCATCAAGATTTTCAATTGAATGCTGAAAGTCAGTAGCAGTGTTCTTCGTCTTACTCGACCGAAAACCACTCTTTTCATTCGGACTGGGAACAATCTTCATTCGTTGAATGTAATAATACCGAATTGCACGTTCTAGTTCACTATCCGGCCGTATCCCTTGAAACCATTCATCTTGCCATTTCTCAAAGAGATACCGGCTGGTAGGCAGGGAATGCAATTTGCGTTTGAGCTCTTGTCGCTGCGGACCAGCCAATACAAGAAGGAAGTTTACCAAATCAGCATCCTTGTCGTTAAAGACCTCCACCTGCGACGTTCGAGCCTTCTGCGTGATGACGTGACCGCCACCCCCGAAAAGATCGACAAACGTTGAATAGGTATGATCTTCTGGGAATAGGGAAATAAGATGCTTTGCAAGCCACCCTTTGCCACCAAAATAACGAAGGGTAGATTTTTTATTTGACAATTGATTCATGAATTGTTACTCTCCTTTTCCGAAACTTTTGAAAGGTTCGGAGAAGGCAGGAATCTAACAGTTTTCCTACCGCGCGTACAGTAAGGGGCTGCGCGGCCGCTACTTTTCCCGGTAGGGATATGAGCCGAAGGTGGCCACAATGGGCTCTAAACAAGAAAGGAACTCAGGATCATCCCCTTCCTCTCCTGCTTTCTTGCTCCTTCATCACGCCTAAACTAACGAGTAACAATCGGAATTTTTTCTCGGTTACGCTTCATATTCACCACCATGTCATTTATTTTTATAACAGATTGATTTGTAACTTCAGTAAGGTCGCACTGATCTTGTTTTCAATTTCAAGAGCGTATTCCCGCTTGATGAGATACCGCTCAAACTTGGACATTGGGCGACCGAACCGTGTCTTCAGTTGCTCGTACTTCTGTGACTGCGCACAAAGCTCATAAATACAATTGACGTTTTGGAAAAATGCCTCGAAGTCCTGAGAACCTTCTTCCGCCGCGAGTTCCTGGAGAAATTCATCGAAGGCTTCCCTTTCATCCTTACGCCGTTCATAATGCTTTTTCATTACCTGCTTCAGGCTCTCAAGGATAGTTTCCACCTCGGGTTTAAACAAATACTGTTTGTGTCCGTACTCGTCCAAGATTCGTTGAGCTTCAGTCGGAGACCTCTTAATAATGCCGGCTGCTAACCCCCATTTCTCTCGGTGTATGTCCCTTACCTTACGGACATCCATCTCTTCAAGGATCAGCCGCTGATAATATATCGGTTTCGCTGCAAGCGATTGGCCCTCCCCGTAAAACTTGTAGTCAATTCCATGGGTATGGAACAAAGACTTCAATTCATTGGCCAGCGTCTGGCTCATATGGAGTTCAACAAATACCGGTTCTCCATAAGATTGGATGAATTTCAAAATGTCCTGAGCAAACATGGCGCTATCCTGTTTTCTTGGATGATAAACCCTCTTGGGATAAGGACTAATCATTTCGTCATATCCGTAAATCCGTTTGTTAACAAGGCTGACGAAAAACATGTCACTCCTTGGGAACTCCCTGGTCTCCATATACTCCATAATTGCGTTGACCCAGCGGCTTTTGGGGCTTT
Organism: Paenibacillus oralis; assembly: GCF_003863965.1. Lineage (GTDB taxonomy): Bacteria > Bacillota > Bacilli > Paenibacillales > Paenibacillaceae > Fontibacillus > Fontibacillus oralis. The sequence goes on along the minus strand of NZ_RRCN01000002.1, from coordinate 155,675 downwards.
TGTAAAATTCATAGGCAACGGTAGGTACTTCTTGTCTTGCTTGTGATTCAGTGATCAATGCTATTCGTTTCACCATGTCCACCTCTCCTCAAAATTGGAATTAAAAAAGAGATTCGCAAAAGAATCCCAGAAAAACAAGGACCGCTTCGCATACCATTGCTATTCAAGCAATGGAAGCTGGTCGATTACGAATCCGTCACGTTCAATCATGATCCAAGTACATTGCTGACTTTCCGCAAATTCGATGACTTTCCTTAAGTCGTCGGGTATGCTTCTGTCTTCAGACAAGGAATCATCAGAGTCGATAATCGGAATAAAGTATCCGTACTCTGATTTAGCATAGACGATGAAGCCACTGGGCTCTATAGAATCCGCGTGTTCCCCCAGCCATTTCAGTGTTTCTTTGGACAGGTGAGCAGTCGATACTTCCAGCATCGAGTGTATGACCGGTATCTTCCAGTATTTCCCCATACTCTTTAAGCTCCTTTTCTACGTTTTTTTAGTTTTCAGGCAAAGAAAAAACGCCTGACCAAAACGTCTAATTCATCAATTAGCCGCTTTGATCAAGCGTTATTCCAATATAATTAATGCCAGTGAGCAATTTATGTCCAATAGACAAAGAAGTTCTCCAAGAACGAATTAACAAGCTTAGAATAAGTGGCCTGGCGCGTGCCTCCACTAAGAGAGATAAATAAAAGGTATGTTCTTATTATATTATGATGAGCCGGCAATGTAAATTAGGATCGGTGTTCCGGAAGTGCAGGAGTCAATATGATGGTGTAAAATAAGTATAAATATACTAGCGAAGGTGAATGATCGTGAGATATAAAAATAAAGCCGTCCATCCTTGGAACGTAAAGGTCAGCGAATCAACCCTGACTCCTAATCAACACATCGTGGAGGTAAAGGTAAGTTTCCAAGACAACAAACTCCGTGAAAAAATGAAAAAAACAACAAATGTGTACTTTGCCTTCGAGTTTAAGAAATATTGGTTAAAAGACAGAATTAAATCGGCGCGAGTCTTCAGAACCAATTCTCCAAGCAAGTACACACAAGAGTATTCATCCCGCATGAAATTCACCTTTGACAGTCCGGAAAAGGCCGCCTTATTTGCTCAAGGGATCGAAAGTGCTCTCGATATCTTCATTATGGAGCAAATCCTTGAAGACAAACAGGGGGAGAAGAGGTAGAATGTGATTATTCCTTGGATTGTCGCCATTGTGTTAGTACTTCAGTGTATTGGCTTCGTGATCGCAAAAAAGAAAGCGGATGATACAGGTGGGGTTCTCAATTACTTGGTACGCTACAACATAATAGCCGGAGCTTCATCCTTTTACTTGATCGCACTCATCTGGATATCAACAAGTTTGCCAAAGCTTATAACGACAAGTCCCGTACTTTACTATATGATGTCCGCATCCTTATTCTTAGCCGGTATTGCGTTGCCTTACAAATTGTATTCGCAAATGAGAAACAAAAAAGACGGGGCTTCATAACACCCGTCTTTTCCTATGCAATATAGGACCTTCTCGTTACAGATATTTAGCCGAGAAAGCCCTTGTCTTTAGGTATGGAATGAGGTTGCTCGGACTTAAAGAAGACTTTCCGAGCGTAAAATCTATGAGTCCGTAAAACACAAGACGTAAAAACATCTAAACACCCATCTGTGGCATATGGTAACAGTCTGTCAGGCTAAGATGCTATTTGCACTGTCTTAGGATGGGCTGATGGCACAGCCCTATACTTGGGGGTTGCATGAAGCAGAAATGAAGTGAGTGCGCTAACTATCCAAGAATCCCACGGCTTTAGCCGGGTGGAGTGTCAGATATCCAATTCTGCACCGTATTCCCTTAATAGAGATTCCGCTGAGTGGTTTCGAGTTAACCAGCATATTTTAATTGCCGTCATCCCATCCTCATTTTCATAGTTGGGATCTATCCCGGCTTCAAGAAGAAGTCTAACCATATCGAGGTCCTTATTCTCAAGGGCAATAAACATAGCATTTCGTCCGTCAGCGTCGATATCATTTACCTGTACACCCGGTTGCCGCAGAAGTTCTTGTACCTTGCTATGTTCCCTATCATAAACTGCCTGCAGGAAATCCTTTCTTTCGAATATCGGCTTTATTTCATCCTGAGTCTCCTTCTCTTCTTCCTCCTTTAACTCCCATTCCTCTAGTAAATCGAGGTCCAACAATTCCATCATGGCCATACTCAAGTCGTCCTCATTTAACACAACAGCGTTCAGAATTTGTTGTTTGGTTAAGGGGGCATTCTCATTTTCTTTAAAGAGTTCGACGACCTTTTTTGCCCCTTCACTATGCCAGGATACTCCTTCTGCCAAAGATACTGAGCGCAACCGATTAAGAACTGGAGCAACAGACCAGTTGGGAGTTGCTGCCGCTTCGTCAGCACCGATCTGTCCTTCAACGGAATCTAATGTTAACATTTCATTACTAACGGCATTGTAACTGATCGAATACGATCTTTTATCCGGCCCCCAAACTCGAATAAAGCCCTGCTGTTTTTTCACTTCAAGACTAAAAGGTAGGAACGTCACGATGATGTCGCTACTCAGAACCTCCTGTAAAAATGAGAAAAGGTCAACGAAAGCCCGGTCCTCATGCGATCTTTCTGATCCGACAAATTCACTTTCCATAAGAAATGCGACTGTTCCGGCACTAAGATTATGCGCATCCAAACAACATGCACAGTTAAATAACTTCTCGTCTATTCCAGCAGTGAGCTCAATAAAGGATTGACGGGTCCACTTCGAAGAAATAACTATTGCACGAATATAGCCTCCTTCCTTGCTGAACCCCGTTCTTTCATCGGTTAAGATTACACTGCCTGTTATGTCCAAGAATTCCCGACCTTTAACAAATGAAGTTGAAATTTTCAATTTTTCATATTCCAGACGATTCTTCAGCATGACCACACCTTTTCTTGTTTAATGCCTAACAAAAACATCACCAATCACCGTTTGGGTGAGCCTGTATTTGAATTACTCTATGCATACCAAGGGAATTCTTAATCACTTTGTTCCACTAGGCCTTTCTCAGGATTCTGACCTGATTAAAGATCAGGGGTTCCATAATATGAATGAGCTCTCATCTACTATCTCTCTTGGCAAAGGAAACAGCGTTCCAAAACGAGGGGCGACCCAGCGCTGGATCACTACTTGTGCAAACATTACCTTCTGCCGGAAGATGTCTTTCTTGGAGCGGGAATTCTGTCCTAGTAAATTAGTTAAGAATCTTTTGCTCGCTCACCTGAAGAGCCGACAGGATATCAAGCGGTCTATCTACGTCCCCAATCTTGAACTTAAAATCGAACATACCAAATCCTGTATTGACACTAGATGTTACCTCGGGTTTGAATGATAACCCCACAACCATATACGCCCCTGGTACCATGCCCACAAATCGACTTGGAATTCGTGCCTGCAACATTTGAATATCCCCCCGATGGATAATATTAAAAAAAGAAGCATCCACGAATTAGGCTTTACCCTAATCAGCGGTGCTTCCTGCTGTTGTATTTATTCAATTTATTAGGTTAATTATAACAGATTACTTATTAGAGGTGAATAGCAGAACCAATTGTTTAAATATACTTTTCCCCTTTCCATTTCCACAACTCAAGTTTTAATTTTGCCTTCGCATTATTAAAAGTACCATACTCGCTTTTAATGAAACTGAGTGACGGGCCCCCATTATTCTTCTGGATCATTTCGTATTCTCTAGCGCTTGGGGACCGACCAAGAGACACGTAAACATCCATTATTGCCTTGAGAATGAAACTCTCTATATTCACGAGCTCAAGTAATTCCTTATCCGAAAAGTACGGACTTTCTAGTTCGATGTTATGTTTCTTTAAAGCTGACCAGATAGACACTTCAATTGCAAAACGATTCGTCACTCCTTTAATTTCATTGGAGTTTAAATCATACTGCTCGATAGACAGCCTATGAACGTTGGTTTTATACTCAGAAAACCTTTTGCTATTTACCCAAATGACAGTTCGGTGTCGAGGGAAAAGTTCATTGCAAAGCTTCTGCTGCTTCTTTGAAATGAACATTCGTTGTGGATTGTAGGGCAATGGATATGGTGACAATAAAAAAGATTCAGTTTCCTTATCAACTAGGTCCGCGATGCTTTGATAATACTCATGGATGAGATTTGTCTTGACCGCATCCAAGAGAAGGTAAAATACATCCACCGTAATTGAGGTGTCTCTTTTCACGGCTTTAACTAATGATACCTTCAATCCAATAGTAAGGTAGTTGCCCATAGTTTGAAATCATACGCCCCAAATGAACTTCCGAATATTTTGGACCGGTTACCCTCACATCATCGATGCATCCGTGTACTTCAAGAATTCCATTACGAAAGACAATGTGATAATTCTCAAATTTATAGTCCTGTTCCCCTGCTCCAGAATTCAACTTTTTGTAAAGGATTGATAATCTGCTGATTATATTTGAGCGTTTGTCATTCGCCAAGTCACTTAATAATTCCATTGAACCGGTTTGTCCGTTAACCATGCCTTACCACCTCGATTGTATTTTTTTGTTGCCCCCAGATAGGCATAAACGTGCTCCGGAATGCCTTCCCAATCTCTTTCATCAGGGAGGACAGTGAGAGGTACTCCAGCTTTAGAAGCCTCTTCAGCAGCAAGTTTGACCCCTATCTCATATATTATTTCACGTTGACCTTGATATGTAGTGATCGGAGAGACTTTTCCTTCAATCGTAGTCTCCACTTCAAGGATGACGGAAGAATCTGCCGGGATCGCACGTTCTAGCCCCCGTTTTGTTTTCACAACAAGCGGAAGGCCATTTCTGTCAGTCGGGATTCGTTTGAGATCTGGAGGTGTCCAATTCGGAGGAGTATCTTCGCTCATGGAATAATAATTATATACATCCGGAATGACATGAATATATCGAATGAATCCCCCGTTTTCCTTACATGTTTCCGCAAAGGAAGAATCATAAGCTTTCCGAGGTTCATCATTGAGCCTGCATTTCGAGGTATTCGGACAGTAATTTGCACAGAGCGAACAGGTTAAGACAAGGTTTTTCGCCATTTTATTTCACCTTCCCATAATGAGGATCAAACTTCTTCTTTTGGTGGTCTGGTACGTCCTTCATGCAGACTTGATTTGTCCACCGAACTAATATCAGATAGTCCAAGTCTTCCTGCGTCAATACAGCACCGCATTTTTTACAGCGCTTCACCTCAACCTTTTGTTTTGGCAGGTGAAGTGCCTTCAGGTCGTCAGATCCACCAGATTTTTCGAGGCCCGCTCCTGGATTTTTAGCCCATTCTCTATACGGCGCCAAATCACTCCAACCGATCCCGAAAAAATCAGCTGCATCTCGAAGCGCATCGCTGGTTGCGGCCCTAACTGATTCTTTATAAAACTTTATCTTTTTTGTATCCGAGTATCGGTCTAAGGTAGCAAATCCTTGCCCTTCTGCACTCGCATGAAGAATAGTAAGGACTCCACGCACCTCGATTTCATCCGTTTCCTCATGATAAATTGGTTTGTCTGTCGTAATTCTCCAAGACCAGTAAGGGCCTGCATCAGTACGAATCCTGTGTTGAAATGCATGAGATGGAATATATGCGCTCGCCGGTTTTCTTGGATTTTTAAACTCCACCGTATTGGGAGGGAATGGAGCAGTGAGTTTGAACATAATCTCGTCGTATAAGGTTTCGAGTTCTTCTTTTGAGAAGTTTTCAATCATTCAAATCATTCCTATATGTAGAGTGACATCTCTTCAACTTCATAATAGTTGATGTATCAAAAAAACACAATAAGAAAAATAAGTTTAAACCCTGTATATAGTGCCATCCATGCAACTAGGATACGATATATATGAAAAAAGCGAGGGTACAGGCCCTCGCTTCATCGCTTTCTCTTACAGTTCAACTCGTATTTTTTTCGGTATTACAGTTTTGGAAGCAATAATGGAATGAGCAATACTACCCCCATCGTAAGTGGGGAGAACATAGTTAGACCGATCCCTAGGCGCTTTCTACCTGGATTCTTTCCGGCCATAAGACGAACAAAGATGCCAATATAAAACATTGTTCCGGTAATTGGAATGGCAATATATTTTAAGGCACTAAAGATAATGGAGCCTACCGGCATTGCAGAGTCGACAAGCTGCTCAACTGAATGGCCGCTTGATGTTTGGCCCGGAGCCTCTCCTGCGAATGAATGTATAATTGCTGGAACATAAGCAATAAGAAAGGTCCCGATACCAAATACGATAATAAAGATCATCCCTCTACGTTTACGTATTGGGTTCTTCCCAGCTGTCAACAAGAGGATGAACCCCAAAGCAAACAAACAGGACAGCACAGGAATCCCAACAATTTGGGCAAGCCTAATGAGTTGATGAACTGCGTCTAGTAAATTGTCTACCATTGTTCTACCTCCTTTAGCAGGAACTACTCCATGTTTTGTATAATCATTTCAATGTCGTCGATTTTCCAATGACTCGACGCATCTTTTTTAAGAATAGTCCTCATTATTACCATTTGTGAACTTTGAACTTGATTGTATTCGGTAGAAACCGTGAATTCATTAAGCATTACTACGTTATCCTCTTTTAATGCCGGGTCCTTCTGCACATAAGTTTTAATATCAGTTGCAACGGATTTGATTTCACTATCCATTGGAATTCCTTCGCCGGATGGGTGAGTTGCTCTAAATCCCTGCTCAGTCATAAGCGGCTCAACATTTCTGTAACGTTCCGCGGTTGTGTTATACGTAAAAAACTTATTGACAAAATCGTTATTTACTAAAAGCGCTGCTTGCTCGTCTCTTTTTGACTTTTGGATATCACTATTGTAAGAATAAAAACCAATGCTCACCACACCGAGAATCAATATTAGCACACAAGACAAATAAAATTTAAAATGCTTCATTCTCCCACCCTCTCATAACTTACTTAACAATACGTCTGAACCCAAGAAAGGGATAATTTTTCCATCGGTTCAGGGTATCCTTACTTACCCCTAAAGTTGAACCAGAGTTATAAAATTCTCCATTTCCTAAATACATACCTACGTGTGAAGGTCCAGGCCTGTACGTTTCCCAGAAAACGAGATCTCCCGGTTTGGCTTCATCCGCTGATACGGGTACTGTTTTTTTGTATTGAGAAGCAGCATTTCCGGATAAATCAATCCCGACTTTAGCAAAGGCATAGGATATGAGACCTGAACAGTCAAATCCCGTTTTTGGAGATTTACCGCTAAAGAAATACTTAGTTCCATCAAATTGCATCATTATATTTAGTACCTCTTGTACGTCAAAGATTTGATCTCCAGGAGTATATTCAATAGTATTATTTGAAATGTTATAATAACGCAACACATGGTCTACATATTCCGGGTCACCATAGCCGTCTGATCCCTGTTTTTTCCTCATCATAAGGCTGAATTCAAGGGCGTTTTCTTTCGAGTATCCACCTCTTTCTAAAGCATATGACACATAACCGATCCCATAGTTATAGGCTTGGAGTGTGATTTTGATATCTCCATTTGCTGCTTTGAAAACTTGCGAAAAGTGCTTAACACCTTGTGCTATGGAAGTTTCAGGATCAGTAAAATAGTTTCGAGGCTTTCCGGCAGACTCTGATGATTGCATAACATCCAAGAGCTTTCCCCCAGATTCTTGCATAATGATTGCCAGTACAAGTTGTGTATGTTCTTCCATACCATATAATTCAAGATACTTCCTGACAAGAGGTTCATAACGTAGAACAAAGTCAGAAACTTTCGCGGTCCCAGGGAGCCATCCAACCGATATGCCATTATTGGCAGTATTTATACCATATAGAGTAGAATCCCAATCAGGATCAGCTGTTGCAATAAATTCGTAGAATAATTTCATGTCATCCTGATTTATTCCAAGTCCGATTAAAATGCTCTGGAATTGCTGAGCATCTACATTAAAAGTTGGGACAAAACGATCATCAACCGTCGTGTGCTCCCACTGCTTGTATCTGGTAGTAGTACAGCCTGCGAACCTACTGGAATCAATGTATTCCCATTCGTCTGTTTTATTAACAGTACCCCCAGGATAATATCTTTTTAGAGGTTGAATATCCATAAAGGCATAATCTAGCGTGATTTTTGAAAGAACATCATGTTTGGGTAACTTCGTTTCAGAAATGTCCGTTGTTGTACCCGATTGACACTTTATGACAGTCTTAATTCGTTCCTTGTCATCCTTTATAGTTGTATAAGTATAATACGGTGTAAATGGTTTAATGAGTTTTGATGGTTTATAATCAGATAACTCAACCTTTTTCTCATTAACGAGAATTTCGTAGCGAACAAGTCCAGAAGGAATCCCCCAGCTTGGTTTAACTGTTTTTGCTACTTCTTCAACCCATGATTTGTCTGCTTCAATTTTCCACAATTCTGCTACAGTTGCATTAGCAGTCTCCTTAAACTCCTGTTCATACTGCAAATCGGCATTCTTTTGTTCGGCACTTCTGGCATTCCCACCGAGAAACCAATCCGAAAATGGAATGGCAGAAAGGAGCGCTAGAATCAGTAGTACTGCAATAATGATAAGTATCCCCCAAGGACCTATGGCTGCAACGATCATCTTACCTAGCGACATAATGAGTTGTTTCAGAAATTTCACTAAGAGTTTTTTTAAATATTTGCCTGCTTTACCTACTGCCTTTGTTATTGCCTTTGAGCCGGCTTTTTTTGCCGCTCCACCTGCTTGTCCCGCTGCTTGTTGCCCTACCTCAGTTGCGCTCAAGAACTCACCTCCAATCGAAGGAGGACACCTTATTTTTCAAGATATCCCCCTACGATCTTTACTTGTTCAGTTCATCAGATAACCCCAGACGATTTCCGATCTCTATAGTTCTGATATCCTTGCTGAACCCATCCAGTTGCTTTTTTGGGGCCATATGCTACAGTTTTGATGCCGGCTTTTGTTGCAGCACCGGTAGCCTTGTAAGTTCCGGCCACGATATTTGCAGCTCTGTCATCTGGGGCCGTCGGTTTCCCTTTGGCATTCACCTTACCAATTTGGGTATGGTTGAAATAATCATCAGGATTGACTCTTCTAACGTCAAAGCTATTGTCAGAATGAAGCTTCTTCCCTGTCGCATCTGCGATGTACGCCTCACTCTTTCTTCCCAGAGTAGCAGTAGAGCCAGACATACCGACCAATTCCCTCTCAGTTCTAGCCTTTTCCGTGACTCGTCCATTGGCGTCTATTCTTTCTGGGTGCTGAATGGAACGTGTGTAGGAGCCATTTTCTTGCCGAGTCCACTGATCCCCAGGACCACGAAGATTGTAATCAATTAATCGGCGTGCCCCACCTTTAAGTGATGCATCACCAGCACCATAAGCGCCAATTCGTTCCCAGCTACCATCCTTATTTTTCGCTTCGTACCAAGAGCGAGTGTCGGTTTGTGACCAGCGAACTTCTCCCATTCCGTTAGGCCCACCCATAAATCTTGTGAAATTATTGTTGTTATCACCCACGATTTGTTCAGGAGTCAAACCTTTTGCACTCATTGTTCCATCCGGACGTATTTCGCCTCTTCCTGCTTCGAAGGCTCTTTGACGACTTACACCGGATAACATTTGACCCAGTGCTTTTCCTCCAGTACCAAGCTTGCCGCCGATCGCTCCACCGATTGCTGCACCGATTGGTCCACCCATCGCTGTACCGATAGCTGCTCCAACTCCTCCTCCGAACATACCTACTGATTCACCAAGTTCACCCATCATTGCACGACGTTCTGCAAGATCCCCCCATTTTTTTCCGATATTACCGAAACTCCAATTGGGTTTTTCATTTTCACCAATTCCTTTTCCGGCATTCTTAATGGTAGAGTAAGTGCCTTTTAAACCAGAAAAGCTATTCCTTGTTGCTTGCAAAAGCCCATTAAAAGCTTTAGAGCCAATAGCCGCTCCTGCTACCACTCCTCCTGCACCAAATGGTGAACCCACAGTTCCGCCAACAACAGCACCTGCTGTTGCACCAGCCTTCTTCACTTTATTCCAAACAGATCCGCCTTCAGCTGCCTTACTCAAAACTGATGCTCCGGAGTCATTCCCCATCGACACACCAGTACCTCCGGGAGTTTCCGTTCCGACACCGCCACCACCAGCTGGGTTTACCCCATTAGCTGAACCTCTTCCTTTTCCAGACATGTTCATGACACCTTTGGAAAGCATCATCGCTCCCCCGATACCTGCAAGTCCAAGGGCAGTTGCCGTTCGTCCCATCGCGGTACTGGAATCCCCGAGGTTTAGCCATTTGCTGACCATGCCTGTAACCGGAACAAACATGATAATCATGCCAAGTTTAAAGATAGTTGGCCCCATACCTTGCCCCAAGTTGCCGGCCATCTGGACGAATACGAACAAAATCGTGGAATGGATAGCTGGAAGAAAAATATTACCGATTAGCTCCTTCATATATGTTCCAAAAAAAGCTCTAGTTTTTGCAAACAGCAAGCTGTAAGCCGCAAAAGGAGACATAACACAAAGAAGAACAATAATGATTTTTCTCGCAATGTAGATAAAGTTGAGATAGGCAGCCAGTCCCCATTCCGCAAGGAAAACAAATAGGTCGCCCATTTTAAACTGATAGGTATCATCATTCGTAGCAGTTGCAATTATGGAAACTCCATCGAGGGGCTTCCCGAGACTCTTCAAGGTCGATCCTACACCTTGAACGATCCCCCAGTTGATTGCCATTAGTGTGTGGAAGAGCATCCAGAAAAGCCCCATAAAAAAGGCTGATGCAACATACATGTGAACGTCCTTCCAGAAATCTTCTTTGGACTGAGGGCTGTGAGCTTTCATTCCAGCCTTCAGGCTAGACAGCATAATCGCCAGCATCAAAATCGTTGCATACACCCCTGAGAACGTGGCGATCAAGGGATTGATTACCTGCTTCAATTCGGACTGATAGAAAATGCCGTCAACCAAATTGTCGCCCGTATTGCTACCGAAGCCCCACGTACTATACGGGTTACCGAATACGAGATTTTGAATGCTGTTTATTCCTGGGATTTTGAAGAGATTATTGGCTTGCCCAATAATAAACCCGTTCATTAGATTCGCATCATTTTCAGCTTTATCCAGCATATCTTGCGTTTTCTGTCCAACGAGTGCTCCCGAATCGTCCCCAGCACTGGACAAATCACCGGAAGAAAAATTGACTTCGCCCCCTGCAGAGGTACTGGTCCTGGAGGTGTACCTCGTCTCAATAGCCGAGCTGCTCCAAGAACTGCCAGCTGTTGTCTTTTTACTTGGGTCTTCATAACCTGATACATTCGAACCGCACCCTGCCAGTAAAAGAACCAGTATCAAAAGGGCGACCAGAGTCAGACCCGAACGCTTTATCATGCAACATCACCATCCGGTATATGGGATTTATCCTCCAACCAGGTGATCATTTCTTCTCTCGATCTTGTCTTTTTCTTCTTTGGTGTCATCTCTACGTTTTGGTTGGTGTTGAGATACACCCATTCCTCTGGAGTAGGCTCCGATTGGAAGGTAACGATCTGCTTACCTGCCTTCATCAGCACCTGCCCCGTTGAAGCCGTTCTAATGAGGTTTCCAACATCTTCACTCAAACGGAAGGTGTTTAGGATCGGTGAAATATCTTGATCACTTTGACGTAAGAAGCAAACTGTATCGAATTGGGCTACGACATCCCTTGCTGCCTCTGTACGTTCAAACATTTCATAACGTTGGGAAACAAGGGTAAGAGATACGTTCCATTTCCGGCCGCGAGCACTCAGAAGCTTCAACCACTCCATCATGGAAGCATACTTTATCATCATCCACGCCTCGTCACAGATGACACGTTTTTTCACTTTCGGATTAGAAACAATGAAACGATTCCAAACCCATGTCATGAGAACGTGCTGAGCGAGTGGCCTTTCGATACCATTGCTTGACAATTTACTAATATCGAATGTGACCACCGGGGCCTCGTCGAGCGAAACATTATTTTCAGAAATTATTTTCGTTTGCCCATCAAACATTCCGAAGGCTTTGTTTCGAGTGAAAAGCTTGACGATGTTACAAATTTCGCGGAGTTCTTCGCCGTAATCATTCTTCATCTCTTTACAAAGTGCTTCGTATACTTCCGAGATGGTTGGCATCGGGATGAGTTGCTTCCGATAAGTAATAGTACCGAAATCATCGATATGTTCGATTTGCTCGTAAATTGATGCCGGATCTTCGGTGATACCGCGGGAGATATAGAGCTCCTCAAGGATGTCGTTAAGGACCCCAATCTCAACAGGGCTAAGACCGCGATTATCCGGTGTCAGCGACTCCTTCATGACCTTGAAAAACTCAAGAGCTTCCTTTACTTTTTCATTAAGGTTGATTTTTTCCTCAATATACTCATCTTCGGTTCCCTTGTTCTTGACTTCTTTTTCCGGGAAAATGTCGAGAGGATTAATTCTACTTACATCGTCATTCTTGGACGGATGTATTGGAACGACGACCCCGCCTAATGCATAAGTGAGTTCACGATATTCGGGCTCAACGTCTATAATGACGTTTTTCATGATTCCGTCCATGTACCCGCGAGCAATAATCTGCTTCACCAGTACCGATTTCCCGGAACCCGAAACACCGAAAATACCAAGCGAATAGTTGTTAAGACTGGAGTCGAAGTTGTTGTAATAAACATAATCCCGACCAAATCGGCCGATTGGAAATCCCCCTTGGTGATTAAGTTTGGAGGAGGCATGCGGGAAAATCGCCGTGAGACTAAGTTGATCGAGATTACGATCCGACTTTGGAAGGTAATTTTTCCCCAAAGGTAGAGTAGAGAGAAATGCTTCCTTTTGACGATTAAAAGCACTTAAAATCTCTATCGACTCTCCAGCAACTTCATTTTCCACTTCCACGCACTTAGCATTCAATTCGTCAAGTGAATTAGCATAAACCGTGGCTTGCACAGAAACGTAATATAGCCCGTTCGTATTGTTCTTTATTTGTCTTTGGAGGAACTTTGTATCCTCCCTCTTTTGAAGAGCATCATCGATTTTAGCTTGGTCTCCACGATTTGACGCAGAATAGATGACCGTATCGAACTCATCAATCTTATCCTGTAGTCTCTTTATCGCGATATTTCGGTCAATGGGCTCAATATGAACGGAACAATCCAAATCGTCTCCAGTGAACAAGGCTTCAAGCCACCCGATCCGTACGGAGCGTGGATAACCACTTGGCTTAACAAAAAACGAACGCCCGTATTTGGTTGTCCCCAGACCTGTTTTTAGAATGAAGTAGTCACTTTCAAAATGGGCACCATCATTTAGCATGTTCTCGACGATATTCGGAAAAGAAAGAGGGGCGTCGTTCTTCGCGCTTCCCTTCACATCATTGATTTGCTGCTCTTTGGAGATCTCTTGCGTTTGCGTCTTCTTCTTCGAAAGCTTGAACATACTTTCGCACCTCCTCCGGGTCATAAACAAGATCATCAAAACCAGGCAGCGAAGTCACGTCCGCCGTAATGTAAACCGAGAGCTTTTCCTTCCCCTGCGTAATCAAGTCATCAACAGGGTTGATAACCATCCGATCTCGATTAAGCGCTCTTTTCATAACTTCCATCGCGGACAGACTATCCAGCATATACGAGAAGATTTCACACTGACGCAGCATTCCGACAACGGTTGCAGCACGTTGGTAAAGCTCGTTCCGGATCATTTCTTCTCGCTGTTCAGGTTTCAAGGCTCCCATTTTGCTCGGAATCGGAATGTACGTAATTACGTAATAAACTTTACGAGAAATCCGGAACTCCTTCTCCGACTTGTCTTTGATGTGTTTGATAACTTTTGAGTTGTAATCCTTCGTCTGTGGATTGCATTTATCCAAGTTTGTGTTCCAACGCGCTTCTTCCTTTCTCAAATCCTGCCGAACCGCTTGGCCAAGAATTTGAATCGGAAAGCGAATCACCCGGAACAACGAACTGTATCCAAGAATTGTAGCTTGCCTAGCCTGAGCGCTTAAGAGGTCATAGTTTACAGAATCAGTAGCCACAACCACGCAATATTCATTGTTTTTCTTCACAAAAATACCGTGGTGAATATCATCGATGCCGATTAGGTCTTTCATGTTCTGCCGCTCTTTTTTCAGTTGCTTTTCAGCGTACTTGTTCTTGGGTTTGTTTACCGGAAGATTTGTACCTGCAGACTGGTTGACTTCCTGAAGATGTTGTTTACGCTGCCAACCAATTACCGGCTCATTTCGATCCATTCTCTTCTTTGCAATCATGAGGAAGCCAAGCATAAGTGCAAGGAACCCCATCATGCAAAAAATAAATATTTGCATTAGTGAACCGCCTTCCGTATTTAGTTGTGAGAGAATGCCTTCTGGGAGCGCATGAATTTGATCTTACTTACTACAAACTCGCTCGCAAATTGTTCATATTTTTCAAACTTAAAAAAAGCGAAAAAGCTTGCAATGGCACCCAGAACAACAAAGAGGACCAATTTTCCAATCCAATCAGCCAATTCACTTAAAAACGGGATCTTTCCAAAAATGAAGAATACCCCGCAGAATACCAACGTAGGGAAGATAATCAGAAATTGTCTGATCGATAAGATGGCGAGGATCGACTTTTCTTCCTGTGTGATATCGATTGGCACTACAATTTCATTGTTCATGAGCAATCCTCCAGTCTGAACAAAAATAACCACACTGCCTATATGATCCTAGATGTTAAATGTCCTCATCTCTTGGCAGTGTGGTCACCTTGCTGCTTTACTTAGTTTGCAATCGCAAGTTTTGCAATTACGTCAGCGAAGGTAGCCGCCCCAAAGAATACAAACGCACCAGCGGCGCATCCCAAAAGAGCTTTCCAGTAGCTTGCGGCCTTTTGTGGGTTAAGGGAGCCGAAGATGATCATAACGGCATAATACATTACTGCCAGAACGAAGCACGTTCCACCTACCCCCCCAAGAATCTGAACGATCAGCTTTAGCGGTTTGTTCACTTTCGCAATGTTTTCAGCCTGATCCCCTGCTTTGTTCGGGTCATAAATGGAGCCGCCTGAAATATCGCTATCGATAACAGAAGAACTGCTCGCTGCGTGTGCGGCTGGAGTTGCAATAATGCCCGTGGCAGAAACCAAGCAGAACATAAGAGATAAGGTCAAGAAGAGCTTCTTAAGCAAGGTAATTCTCCTTTCGATATGTGGTTTTTTAAAGTTTTGTCCGAACGATTGAAAACAGCCTCTTTATTTGGTTACATGGCACCCCCCCTTTTTTTGGGAAACAAAAAAAAAAGCACCGCCAAACCGTTGGGCTGTACCCAAGGTAGGCGGTGCTTCCGCTCATAAGAGTATTCAATTAGTAAACATACTATGATTATCCTTATTGGGGGGGGAATTGTCAAGGCTAGTTTTAGTAGCGTGGATGGTGAATGCCTCTTCTTATCGAGAGCTTACCTGAGATAAATTCTCCATTATCCCCAGCGGAATAGTAAACAAAGACAGTGGCGTGATCAATATAATCGGATTCTATCAATGCGGACTCCAAAATCATCAGCATCGTTTTCAATCCAGATCTCGACAAACCGACCAAAGGTTTGATCTCCACGTTCCGTACTAGTTCATTAGTATCAGGGCTTAAATCCCTGTCATCGGAGATATAGTTGATGCCAAGTTCCCCACCGCGCACAGCAAATTCAAGGCGTCCTTCTCTTTTCTTAGACATCTCCTTAGGAAAACATTGCTGGATAATCGCTGCCTTCATCTGTTCTACTAACACGATATTATTTAATGGCTTGGATTGATCGTCTCCGCTGCCGTTTCCTTTGGTATATTGTTTTGACATGTTCACAACGCCTCCACTGAATAAAGTATGAATATATATGTGACAATCGAACTAAGTTATATAAGTAAGGAAGAAAAAAAAAGATGAAAAAAATTGAAATTAGGCTATTTTTCACACTTTCACACTCCAAATACCGTGAAATTTCATCATAATGTCCCCATTTTACACCTCAGTTGGAAAAATGTCGACAGCCCTTTTTGACAATTTAGGAATTTTGTCTTATAGAGAAACGGTTCTCCGCTTTCTCAAGGAACCGATAGGCCTATCGGACCTATTAGTTGCCTGAGAAAGCGGAGAAACCCTTATTTCTCCGCTGCCTGAACGATGTAATTTGTACTTTCAGCTAGATCTGTATAATTACTTACAAAGAACAGATCCGGCTTTATAAACATACCTTCGACCAGGAAGACACCTTCGAGATTTTCCATCCCTTTTAACGGGATAAAATGACTTCCATATTGGAGAAGTGTCATATCTTCCTTCTGTTGCACTCTCCCAATCATGCAATCATAATCTCCTGTTCCACCAATACCAGGGGTTGTCGTCACTTTGCTGACAACTTCCGCTCCATATTTCTGTTGCAGAGCCCAGTATTCTCTTGGTGGCAGTGGAAGGTTTTCTCCAAAAGGAAAATTATATATTTTCGCTCCTGAATCTTCAAAATCGGAACTTATTTGGTCGAGCATGTCGTCAATCGACGGAACGGTAGCTTCAAATTCTTCAGCACTTGATATTACTTGAGCCGTCTCATCAGGAATCCCAACTTGCACAATCGGTGTAACTTCCGGTTGGGACTGAAGCGCTTTGTAAACATTCAGGTTTTCAACAACCGGACTATGTTCTCTCTCTGGTGGAGTTGTTGGACCATCTATTGCCCTAAATAACTCATCAAGAGACTTATTTACGGCATCAGGTAATTCGGAAGCCTCATAAGCCTCATACTCAAGTGGCTTGGACGCCGGCTTATCCCCTTCTTGCACGATCTCTTGTAAGATTTCTAAGGCTTCAGGGGATTCTTCCAGTTTTGGGTCCAATTTAGGATCATGATTTATAAACTCTTCCTCGCTATCACTATTTTCTTGAGAAATAGTTGTCGCTGGTACAGCGGGCCGATAGTCAATTATTATCGGAGTTGGTGAGGACCCATCAAAAAGAGCTGCAAGAAGGCCCAGAACAATAGGCGATAAAAAAATAATAATAAGGACTGTTTCGAGACTCAAATCTATCACCTCAATACAAAGCGATAAATAAGAGAATCAAGGCCAATAAAATGCCTCCAAAAAGCGGAAAGTAAACCCGCATGTCCTCAAGGGTCCACCGAAGGACTTGTATCCAATAGCGAACAGTGACAGCGCGGCGAATTTGCGCGATGGATCGACGGTGGTTCTTACGGAGTTCTTGACCAATGAGAAATTGTTCCAGTTCGTCTCCAGCACCATCCCAAACACTTCTGTATTCCCCCAGAACTCCTATAGGTTGACGTTTCACTGCAGTTGATTTTCTCAATAGAGACACCTCCATAATTTTTGAGGATATATCAAGATTATAGGAACATGCGTTCCCGTAAGTCAAGATAATCCATTTTTTCTATATAAAAAACACCTTTGGTAGGTATACTCCGAAGAGATTATACTCCACCAAAGGTGTTTTGAATTAGGGATAATATACATAAACCCCATGAGCACACATTAGTATCAAAGATACAATGATATCCATAAGGGTGAATTTTGACATAGAAATAGCGTTGAAGGTAACGAAAATTAAAAACTTAGAATGACCTGCATGCCTCATGGCTCAGGCAAGTGAAAGAATAAATAAACAATGGTATGTTTTTATAATACCAAATTTTATTTCGTTCGACAATAAGGAAATGAAGCCGTCGAATATTTCGACGGCTCCTCCATTAAATCTGCAATTTTCTAGAAGATTGACATTTGCCCCTCTATTATTCCTCTTCGTTTGTCAGAATAATCTAGGATAACAAGTTTAAGGTCCGATTCATCCTTTTTGGAATCGTCGGCAGGCGCAACTTCCTCCATACCTGTTGTAACCAGTGACTGAGTACAAGTATTCCCGACGCTTGCAGGAGTAGTCTCTAAGTCAGCTTCATCATCAGTTTTAGGATGATCATTATCGATTGCAACTTCAGTTTTTAATGTTCCGATGTTACTGTCATCTTTCTCATCCTCAATGGATTTGAGTTCCCCCAAGACATCCTCTTCAGGAACTAGCTTGCCAAGAACTTCTTCATCCTCAATCTCAGGTGATACTTTTGCAATAATCCCCTCTTCCTCATCGCACGAAGACAGATTTCCAAGAGGCTCATCATCATCATCAACCGCGGATAGTTCTCCTATGGCACTCTTGCTGGCGGAATCTGGATTCATACCCGATGCATCTTCGAAATCTTCAGTGTCGTTTGTGTTCTTATCGAGAATTGGCACCGGCAACGGGGTGGTTAGTTCACGGATGACCTGGTCTAGCCTTCCTTCAACCTCATAACGGGCTTTAAGATCATCATCGGACTCATCTTTCTCACGTTGAAGAAAAATGCAACGGTCAATCACCAAGCATCCCTCTTGACCGAATAACTCTTCCGGTCGATAATAAACCCCTATGTTTTCAAAAATGTTGTTATAATTAGCCAAGTTACGACAAGCGACTTCGGAATGATCGAGGAGTTGCTGTTTAAGTTCTGGAAAGAATTCCGGAACCATCTCAGTTAACTTTAGGATTGCACCTTTCAAACTCGGGGAAACTAAAGGCTGAAATTCGCTAGTAAAATTATACCAACCAAGCAGAATCCAACCCGTTTCATCTCCAATACATACTTCTTCACACTTAAAGCGATGTTCTTTCTGTTCGCAATAAGCTTTTATCCATCTCGGCATCTTCCCCAAAAAGTGGGCCCTAACAATTTTCTTAGGGTCTTTAGGATGAAGTTGCAATTTCATAGGTTCCTGCTCAAAGTAATGGCGAATGGGGGTTGCCTTCTTGTCCTTTCGCTCATACCATTCGATGACAAAATGCCGCGTTGATTCGTCATATCTGGGGTACATTCTTTAACTCCCTTCTATACTGCAGTTGATTTAGGGGTAACAGCATTCCGGTTCGTACCACCTTTGAGCATGTCCTTTGCGAACTGCTCCATATCAATGGTAGACGATGGAGCTTTGGTATCCCCTTCAAATTCATTTGCCAATGCAGCAAAATCCAAAAGTTCACGGTCAACGGCAAGGTTAACACCGCTTGTCTTGGATAGTACAACCCCATGCATGTTCACATCGATTGTATTGATACCCAAAGTCCAATGAACCTCAACTTCATCCTTTTGACCAAGACGTACAGCTCGGCTAAAGCATTGTTCGAGCTTGTCGGGTAGGTCGGGAGTGTTACCACTCCTTCCCCCCTAAGAACCGCACGTGTCCCTTTCGGAACATACGGCTCAAGCCTTCACACGCCAATTTATCACTTCGAGTGTCGTTCGATATGGCAAGATACATGAACTAACTGAAAGTTCTTGTATTGGTCTTTGCCACCACTGCTCCTCTCGAGCTTATGGTCCACTTCCAGAGCTTCATCTTCTGCTCGTAGGCTTCTCTTACAGAGTGGGCACAGATATTTCTGTACTTTAGCCAGCTTAATTCGATGCATAACATTAGTGGAATCGAATTCCTTAATGTCCCGCTCCATCCAGTACTTATTCAACGTGGAGTCGTCAACACTGTTCTTGAAATAGACTTTCGTGAACCGTTTAATTTTGAACCAGGCGAACTTGATGACCTGCTTTTCAGTAACCGGACATGTCAGTATCCATCTATCGTTGCCACCGTGCTTAGCTTTGCGGAAATATCTCTCGCTTCGCCATTTGGATGACTTTTTAGGATGAAGAACCTTTAAGTGGTTTGTGATAAGCTTCCGCACATAGTAATCAAGTGATTTCAGTTCCTTGGAAGCTACTGAGTATCTCCAAAGATTACCGTATCCCCTAATTACCTCGTTCAACCGCTCAATAAGAATCAGTACACGCTGTCCGAAGCACTCTTGGAAGACCTCTTTGATCCTAACACGAGCCTTAATGACTGAGTTCTTGCTCGGTTTGATTAAGAGTTTTCCTCCATTTCTGGTAGTCGAAGATTTGTACATTCTGACGTTAAAGCCTAAGAAGTCAAAACCTTCGTCAATGTGAGTGATCTTCGTTTTATCCATGCTCAATTCCAGTCCTCTACTGGCCAGGTATGGTTTAAGATCCGCGTAAACCTTCTCTGCATCTTCCTTGGTCTCGCAGAAGACAACGAAGTCGTCTGCGTATCTAACCATTGAACGACCGCATCTGCCATCGACCTTATCATGGAGAACCCCACTACGGTATTTGATACCGAGGGCATCTTCCATTCCGTGAAGAGCGATGTTAGCGAGAAGGGGCGAGATGCTGCCTCCCTGTGGTGTGCCAGCATCGGTAACGTTGAATACGTTATTGTCGACGTAACCAGCTTTAAGCCATCTGCTAATAATTGTTTTGGCCGGGAATTTGCTGACCTGTTCCAGGATGTAGCCATGGTTCAGGTTGTCAAAGCATCCTTTGAAGTCGCCCTCGAAGACCCATCTCTTCTTACTTTTAGAATTGATCTTGTTCCAGATATCCTCAGCTGCATCAAGGATGCTCCGCTTAGGTCTGAATCCGTATGAGATAGCTTCGAAAGAGGCTTCCCACTCCGGTTCGAGTGCGTTCTTGACCATCGATTGATAAACCCGATCAACGATAGTAGGTATACCTAGAGGACGGAGTTTTCCGTTCTTCTTTTCAATGTAGGTACGTTTGGCTGGTTTGGGTCTGTGGAGCATAATGTTCTTTTGCATCATCGTGTTGTACAATTCAACCCGTTGTTGCGGCTTGACCACCTTGTAGCCGTCGACCCCAGCAGAACGCTTACCCTTATTGTGTTGGGTAACCCTTCTAATCGAGAGTAGCAGATTAGCTTTGCTTTTAAGCATTAATCGTTGAAGTTTGCGTACCTTTCGAGTTTGACCTAGCTTATTGGCACGGAAGATTCTTTGCCGCAACTTCTTAACATACTTTTCGGCTTTGATCCATTGGATCATATTCCAATCCGTAAGCGAAGGACTAGCCGACGCAACGGATTTGAAGTTGGTATTCATAACATAGCCCTTCCTCTCGTAAAAAGATTCAACAAATTTCTCATTCCGTATGAAGACCAGTTAGAAGTCAGCACCCTTTCGGGTCGTGCCAACGAGCACTATCCACCGAGTTATAGGGACTTGCCCTTTTCCTCTGAACTTTCGTTCCAGTGGCTTTCGCTTCCTCTAACCTCCTCTACCCCCTACCTTTTCGTTCGACCTTACGGCCTCCCTACCGCTTCGCAGGTGCGAAGACGGACGATATGGGGCTTACCCAGTTCCACATAGGATAGATACGACGATTTTAGGTGCCTACTATACGCCGGTGATCGTATGGGTCGTCACAGCCAGGGCGGAAAGACTCCCTGACTTCCCAATCACTTTTCCAACACAGCACGTTTCCTTTTTGTTGGTTCTTCATAACGACGTTTGCGTAGATTCACATAAATGTTCACCATGATCGTCTTCCCCTAGCGCGGTTTCAGTGTGTGCTCACCTACACCTTACGCATTTCCTCATGCAACCCAACAGCGGAATTACTTCCACAGCAGTTTCGGATAGGGATAGTCCGGACGACTGGACTAGCTACTGACATGCTCCAGTAATGGACATGAATCATGAACGATGGTACAACAAAGATAAGAAAATATGTGTGAGGTGTAATGTATGATTTACCTTTGGATTTTTATTACGTTGTTCGTGATCTCTATCCTTTTTTTCTGGTTAATCACCAAGGTACTTAAAGAAGAGTTCTCTCTGTTATACATTGGTGTTATCGGAGTATTATCTTTCGTAGCCACTGGCACCTATTTGCTAGTATCCCAGGGCTGAAAAGGAGTGCCTCTCGACACTTCTTTTTTTGTTCCGAGCATGCTTTCACACTAACACTAGGCAACTTCTGGTCGCACCTTTCCATTGAAATCTAAATCAACGATGAATACTCCCTTGGCTTCGGTCAAT
This sequence comes from Paenibacillus oralis, assembly GCF_003863965.1. Lineage (GTDB taxonomy): Bacteria > Bacillota > Bacilli > Paenibacillales > Paenibacillaceae > Fontibacillus > Fontibacillus oralis. The sequence goes on along the minus strand of NZ_RRCN01000002.1, from coordinate 133,715 downwards.
GTATAGCTCTCGGCCCCCGTACGGTGGCTCATTATAAGAATACTAAGAGGATCGTCAGGGTCCTGAAATTTTTTCATGACATCCCAGCGATATTGCATCGCAACATCCCCATGAATGTATTCAGCAAATCGTCCTGGGATAATTTCGTCTAAGGCAAGTTTCAATTGCTCGATCGTTTCCTTATGGCCAGAGAACAGCAATACTTTCTTTCCCCGACGCATAAAGTCTTTAACTTTACTTTCAATATATTGTAGCTTCGCCGTCGTGCTCCCTTTAAGAACATCGTATTCCGGGAAGGTCCATGGGCAGCTCGCTGCTTTTCGAAGCTTATCCATCCAAGTGCAGATTTCGATAGTATTGATCCGATATTTTTCGCCACGCATTTCAGCAGCCTCTTTTTTGGTGACTTCGCCCTCATACCACTCACGAAACCGTTCCACAAGTAAATCATAGAGTTCGCGTTCTGCCGGAAGCAATTCAAGATGGTACCGAATATGCTTTGGCTCTGGTACAGCGATGTAATCTTTAACATCGTCATCCGTTTTCTTTTTCCGAACCATAACAGTATCGAGAATCTGCCAAAGTTGTTCATGATGACCTACCCGAGCTTCAACGGAATCCACATCAAGGACGCGCCGTTTAGAGCCACCGCCATAATGAGCTCGGAAATGTTCGAGACCGACTTTCCCATACCCAGCAAATGGCTTCGGATTACCCCCAAATCCCTCAATGGGATCGTCATACCGGGATGAGAAACCAGTCAGCCAGCCGAGCAACCAATACAGATCGGTTACTTCATTTTCTGCCGGTGTGCCTGTCAGCAATACCCTTGTCCGCGCCTTAATCCTTAGTATCGACTTTGCACGTTGGCTCTCGGCATTTTTAATGTAGTGAGCCTCATCAACGGCCACCGCGTCGTAGCCTTTGTGGTAATAGTGCGAAAGAGAGGGGATGCGCTTTTCTATCAATGAATAAGTGCATTTTCTTACTTCCTCAATGCCATTATGCAAAACAGTACACTCGTGATCGCAGGACAACGCACCCTTTTTCCACTCACCGCCACATGCAGGGCAGTGTTTTGGGAGATCATTCTCGGACCAACGAGCCTCGAGCAGTTTGCCATCATCATCCAACATGATGGGAACAGCTTTCCTTTTACAGGCTATACAATATTGCCGATGCCGGTTAAAGAACCCAGCTCCAGAATGGCAATCCGGACATGTTGTATGTTTCTTCTTACGGAAGGTCACACGATCCGTGCTCCATTTTTCGTAAGAGACGAGGTGAAAGCGAACCCCAGCGGTTTTTTTGAGATCCCCTGGTTTTTTTAAAATGATAAAATCTTTGTTCTCTTCAAACCCTAATAGGTTCAGTTCCTTAACCCAGTCGTTCATGTTTCTGCTCATCGTAACAATTAAACTCAGTTTGTTTGTTGGATCAGAAGCAAGACCGACAAGCGTACCAATTGTCTATGGTGATAGGTAATCCTTTGAAAGTAATCTCCAGACTTTCCCCCACCCCACACCGTGCATGCAAGTTTCCCTGCACACGGCGTTCCATCAACTGATGGCGCTATTACGCGCTGCTAAATTAGCGGTTACCCACTAAACCGCTACACTGCTGGTTTCTTCATTGTTCCACATGAGTTCAACAAGTCGTAAAATGGTTAGTTTCTTTCCTTGGAGAGTCGATTTCATCTCGTCCAAGGTTGCTCGTAGACTGCTTTCATTTGCTATTTCACGTCTTTTAACCTTCACGTCGCATTCCCCCTTGGATACCAGGGTAACGTTGTGAATTGACTGTTTTACTCCCACACTGTCCATGTGGATGAAATTACCAGATTGTCATCAGTTGACTAGCGTCCTTCGCTCGGGCCGGTTTTTCCCCTCTCGCCCACTTCCACAACACCTCTGCTGTTTTATAGGTGCGGTCAACAGGCCTGCCGTCATCACTAGTATGACGCTGCTGACTCCTATGAGGCATCGACGGGTCTAATCCCTCCGCCAAATAGGTATCCAACGTTCCATAATTCCTATCCCTTCATTTGCAAACCCTTAGCTGTCCTCTATACTCCGAGGGTACTGGCTGCCCGAGATTAACCCGAACTGAGCAGTTCGAAGATACACCATTCGGAAAGTGGTGTATTTCGCCTCAAGCCGATAGGCACCTGGTTTGAGATTCCCCTTAGTCCGCCCTTTGAACCGAAGTAAGGCGGGGATGGGTGACGGAGCGTGCATGACGAGGATTCATCTTCGTTCAGCATAGGTTGCTTTTAAGGACCACCGCATTATGTGGGGGATTTCGGTCTCCTCGCAAATACGACTTTGCCTGGCTCTCGTACCGTCGACGCATTAGATCGTCGCCGCACACAGGAGTATCATGGTCCGGACCCAATGGAGGTTATTGTCCGGGTTGAGGGTTTCACTCAACATATCGGAATTACAGTTAAAGCGTGTATTACGCTTCAGCCACTTCGCGTACCGGTTCCACAATTTCTTTTCAAATGGTTCCAGACATTATTTACTGGTTCCATAGATTTTTAACTAGTTCCGGACTTTCTTTACTGGTTCCAGACTTTCTTTCCAGTGCCAAAATTTCCGCTTATAGGCTAACGTTGCGCACTTCCTAGACCCATCTCCCAAGCATTGAGAATTCGCTTTACACAAACAATATAGGCAGCGAGATCCAATTGATACGGAAACAATACGCGGCCATCCTTCATCGGCTTACCAAACAAGGCCTCCACCCGTTCTCGTGCCTTCTTATATGCCGGAGTATCCTTCCATGCTGAGAGAGGCAACATCCCGCGTCGGTATACTTTCCTCTTGCTACGGAGGATACTTTCTGTTTTTTCAAGAGTCTCTTGGTCCAAGGAAATGCCCCACAAGCCCATTTCGGCAATCGGAGGAACTTCGGATAAGGGCTTTTCGCTACGAGTGACCAGCGAATGCCATGAAAACTTCTTCGGGTTGCTCCTTACTCCAATAAAGCATTCACTGATACTCATCGCCTCAGCGATAGATTCTGGATTTAAGACGACACCTAATTTCGAGTATTTTAACTTTGCCATAAAAATGCCCCCACACCTAAACCCATGTGGGGGCTGTTCCTCCTCTCTCTTCTTGTATTTATACAGTCGTTGGAATTCGCTTCGAAGATGTATTGTTTATCCCTTTAATAAATTGCGAGGTGTACGGCAAGACCCACAAACGAATATCTTCGTTGCCGTCGTGGGCAATAGAAACCGCCTCATTGAATGCATTTACGTAAAGAGTCAGCTCGTCAGCAGATCTCGACATTTCGAACAGCTGAGCTGCCTTTTCCAAATGATTGGCCATAACCGCAAAGCTTGGAACTTCACCATCAACCGACGCAGGGAGCGCCTGTTCCAAAACACCAGAGATTACGGCGGAAACTTTATTACCCTCCACATAAAATTGAACCACTGGATAAGTCGGTGCAAGCCGTCTTACACGCTCACACAATTTGATTAGTTCAAGACGATCGATGTTCATTTTCCCTTTAGTTTTGGTTTTGAATAATTGGGCAATTGGGGGGAACTTACCAACCAACGTTCGGCAGACTGCTGTTGTATAACCCGCTTTAAAAATCACTACTGTCCCACCGCTAAGTCCGACCTGGATCCTAGCATCACTTGGGATAACATCAGCAACACCTTGCAGCGCTGAAATGTGAATACTCATAGTATCATCAAACCATTCCATTTGCTTAGGATACATAATAACCCCTTTAACTCCATCAGTTGCTCTAATAATTACTCGACCGGTATCATCTTTTGAAAAGTTCGGGCCTAGAGTATTCGACAATTGATCCGCCTTTGGGCTTTTGGAGTCCAGAGTAAACGGTGGTATATGACGAACTAGGTTATGTAATTCACCAGGCTTCCAATTCACAATTTCTTCAAACGGGGGAACTTCGACCATAGGGGAGGTTTCTGGGAGAACATCGAGTTTCAGACATGATCTCCGTTTGCCACTCCCGCCCCAAGTGAATTGAACAGGTCCACCTGAAGTTTTTTCAACTGTTACTTCTATTTCATCCGGAAGAGCAGTAACCTTAACATCGAGTTCTCCGATGCTCGTTGCTACTTCCAAATTCCCATGGATCTCAGCCGAAACTTTCTTTTCAACCGATATTTCTATCGCGTGATAATAGAAAGAAACCAACCCGTCATCCAACGTGCGAATGTAAATTGTTTTGTCTCCGATACCTGCCTTTCGGGCTGACTTAACCAGCATTGAAACGACACTCTTAAGGGCATCACTCTTGATTATGAACATAAACTTTCTCCTCCTTAAAGATAATTGGGTTGTTGGAAAAAAATGCGCCCCTAGCTTTTCACCTCCGTATTTTTGGAGCGCAAAAAACCCCTGCAAGCGACAATTAGCTAAAAAGCTTTTTGTCACCCACAGGGGCGTATTAAGACATATTTTCCCTATCCAAAGAATAGCATTGTATAACTTCTTAGAATTCCTCTTTCAGCGCGTGCTCAGAGGTTAGAAATAAGAGGTGGATAAGGGTATACGTTAATTTTAATGAAATTGTTTCAGATACGCAAGTTGTAATTCGGCTCGGTTAAACAGACACTTTGGTTTGATTATTGTTTACTGCAGCCGAGTAACGATCTTTAGATACGATTTGGGCCTAACTGCGGAATAGACATGAGTGCTAAGGAGGGCGTGAATAGAAGCGTCTTCGGCAGTTATACCTTAAAAAACAAGGTTTCCTGAAAGTGCTAGAATCACGCCTTGTCTGGATACAAGTATTACCTAATTAAATTGTAGGGATAAACAAAAGAAATGGTGCAATCCTTATCAGGTGGTTGCACCATTCCTTTGTTAATACATTAAGTGCCTACAGCGGCGTTTTCTGTCTAGATGCCTGGAGTTCATGAACGTACCTTTCCAAAGCCTTCTTCATGAAATCGGGCAATTTATGATGCTGATCGGGCAAGAACAATAGAGAATTAAGACAATCTCTCATTCCGTGTACCCTTACCTTGTTCCCGAAGAACAATTCCAAATTATTGATATCAGCATAAAACTTAACTGCCTCCGGAACCACTTGAGGTACATATCCTTTCTCGATCAAGTACTGCTTAACAGATTCAGAAGTTTTGAACTCATAAAGCAGAGTCCAGAATACTTCGTCCCAGTATTGGCTAGAGCAACATAATTTCTTCGCCTTTTCAGCTTCCATCCTGGAAAGACCATCGCCAATGGAACTCTTAATGGCATAAGCCACCATGAGTTCTTCATCATTTACGCCTACAAATAATTTCAGTTCCTCCGAAAGTTGATTTGGATGCATACCGAGCATGAATAGCTTCTTTCTGGCTTCAAATGTAGATTTCCCCTTGAGCATTTGCCAGAAGTGCTTCTCGCAGTTGTAAACTTCCTCCTGATGATTGCACCCCGCTTCAATGAAGGAGTTAACAAACGATCTTGCATCTGATGATGTTTTAATGTCTGGCCTTGAGACTATAAAGGTTACGTTATTCCAAAACACGTTCCTGTTTTTCTCTCTTGCCACAACTGGCACCCAATAAAATGGTATGTTGTGCCCGGTCTTGACTTTGGCTCGATTCAAAACATCGTAAATTTCTTCCTCACCACCGCCAAAATCGGTCGTTACATAGAAAATAAAATTCAAGGTTTCCGGAGTCGCATCCTTTGTTGAATTGAGGACTCTCAGTCTTTCATGTTTTACCAAGTCCTTGACTTCCTTATACCGGTTTTTAAGCTGCAACGTCTCTTCAAGAGCATAGTATTTAGGATCAACAACTAAATTGGGTATGGTTGTTTCAGCTTCATTTAACTGGTATTCCTTATCGAGGACAAGTGCTCCATAGTATGGTACAGCTTCTGGTGTGAGGTCCTTTTCATTTTCAACCCATCCCATCTCCTGCTTCCAAACCTTTTTAATGTACTCGATGTCCTCCGGGGTCACAAGCTCCATTCCAGCTTGCTTCTGGAAGTATAGCACTGTTTTCAGCAGGAAAATCCGCCCCTGCAAAGTAAAACTTGCGCATGCAAGATCAGGGTTTGCCGGTTTACCGTCAAGACAAAGAGGCTCGTATGGTAAGTCGCCATCTCGCCCACATGTCCGGGTTTCCAAGTCCATCAGTGTGATTTGTCCTTCCGATTGATCCTTTTTAGTGAGTGGATCGGTAGAATCCAGTTTCTTCAAACGTTTTTTTCTAATCGGTTCACGGAAATTGGCATCGTAAAGCATATTTCGCATGATCGATCGAAGAATGAGAATTGGATGGGCCCATTCTTCTCCTTTTTCAACAAAGTACTTCAACATGCTGTCTTCCTTATAGCGATAGGTAAGAGTCATCCACGCCTAACCAGCTTTCATCGAGTTGAAGCATAACTTTGCCGGGTATTAAAGCATAACTTTGCCGATTTGAATTTTTGGCAATGATATGGTTTAACAAATGAACTCGCGGCAAGCTTATGGTTCAACAATCCAACTCGCGGCAACGTTTTGGTTAAACGCTAGGAGCCCTTTTCCCCCGCTTCACACCGTACGTGAAAGTTTCCCTTCATACGGCGTTCCATCATATCCGCCATGGGGTAGCGATTAACTTTTCTCTAAAACTCTGAATTTTGACCTGTTCTTTTTGAGGTAGGTATGAGACATCCTTATCGGAATGAATTAGGTCATGGCATGTATCATGTAAAGTGGCAAGGTTTTTAACCTTGTTCACAAGATAAACAGGCAGCCACGGGCTGACATGGTGGATATCCACGTTGAAAGCGAAGACGAGTTCTCCACACACCCTACATTTCCCTCTATCCCTGTTAAAGGCGTATGCCCTGTTCAGGAAGTATTCGAAGTTATATAACTTCTTGCCGTACGTCTGATCGTGCCCAATTTTACTTGATAGGTGTAAACTGAGCAGTTCATCCGCACGCGCGAGGACGGATTTTTTCTCGGTACGTTTGAAGTACCGGTTACTTCCTTCTGGGGTGTAGGGTGATTCCAGCGGGTCTTTTGTTAGAGGGTCTTCGTATTTAACGAAGGCTAAACTGGTTAGGCCAAATTTCATTCCCTCATGTGACACAGCAGGAATCTTCGTCTCGTACTTGGAATGGACACTCACCAGATTATTGACCTCGTTTGCTTTTGTCCATTCTCCCCCGAACTTCCTTAAAACGTGGTGTCCGAGGTAAAGTAGGCTCTCAGCGTACTTATTGAGGTCAATGTTGACCCAGGTGGCGGCTTTGTAGTATTCGATAATTCCTCGGATTTTGGAGTTTACCACGTTGATCTCGTGAACCAACCGATCCTTCCCGAATATTGGGATTGATTTCAGTCTCCTGATGGCTTTTCGAACCTCCTCCACTTTCGTGGAAAGCCGTTCCTTTGGTGGTCTGGTTCTTGTGATGTATCCGTGCCTTGCCTGCCCTTTTACCATTTTGATGTTGAAGCCGACAAACTTTACTGGAGAGTTAGTGACGTTGGTGATCTTCGTCTTCTCCTCAGAGAGCTGCAGCTTTAACTTCACCGACAAGAATTTAGCGATTCTGCGTTTCCACTTCTCTGCGTTAGCCTTTGAATCGGTAATGAGTACCCAATCGTCTGCGTAACGCACCAGATAGGCTGGTTTGAGGTTAGTGGATTTTCGCATTGCTCGGAAGCGCGAATCGTCCCTTGAGTGTTGTTGCTTGAGCTTCTTGTCCTCCCACTCTCTTACCACCCATTTATCAAATACATTTAGATAAACGTTGGCAAGGAGGGGCGAGATGATACCGCCTTGCGGGGTGCCCATTTCATTAGAGGTGGATTCTCCCATGACCCCGGCTTTAAGCATCGATTTGACCATCATCAGAACTCTCCGATCACGTATGCCCATGCCCCATAGCTTCTTGAGAAGAGTGGTATGGTTAACCCGGTCGAAGAATTTGCTGATGTCCCCCTCGATTACCCAATGGTAGCCGGTTCTGTGGATCGTGCCGTTAACCCTGGTTAATGCCATCTTGGTGTCCCGCATTGGACGGAACCCATATGAGTGGCGGAAAAACTGGGGTTCGAGAATGGGTTCCAGAACGGATCTCAAGCAATCTTGGACGATTCTATCCTCAATATCTGGGATACCAAGAGGGCGAACCTCTAATGGGTTTCCGTTTTTGGGGATGAATTGTCTGCGTATGAGACCTGGGCAATAGTGTTGGATGTACGAGCGGAACCACTCGCAGACCTTTTTATAAGGTTGCTGGAGGATATCGTCGATGTTCCTACCGTTCGGTCCAGGTGTCTTACTTCCGCTGTTCGCTTTAACCTTATGGATAGCAGTCATAATGACGGCCTCCGACGAGACGATTTCGAGGAGTCCCTTAAACGAAGCATTTGTGCCTCGTGTGACAGCCTCATGTGAGACGCGATACATCTCGTCTTGTAAGGCTCTGAATTCTGTTTCAGAGTTTGGATAGTCAAATTTTTGTACCAATGGCATCCCTCCTTTCGAGGAATTACCGTGCTTGGCTTTAGTCAGGTATGCACAACGGCTTCCTTGACAGGTTAGATCATTTCCCCATTTTGGTTTATGACTATGCCCCTTCGCTCCACAAACATTACTTTGCTTCAACGCTACTACGGGCAGCTGCCGCTCGGACTCAGAGGTCATTTCCTACCTCTTCGGGTCATCGTGCATTACCGCACTTGGCATCCCCTTCCGAGCTTCCCTTGTTCCCTACAGTCTAGCTTTACATAGTCGCCTTAGCTTCCATCTATGACCCGTCAGTCATCCTTTTACCCGTAGTTGGGGGGGCGCAGGACACCGTTTCTGTGAAACGATACAACATGAGCATTTGTAATTACCCAAGTCGCGGCTGAACTCCATTTAAGGAGTGGATACCTTCATTTTCAGTATTCCTGCCTTTACGAACCGTACCTCCGATGGTTCTTGCTATTGCTTTTCGCAATCCCATAAGCATAGCGACTTTATAGCCTCCCGACTACTTCACTAACCACTTCGCAGGTCTGTTTTTCGCCGTCTTCACCGAGCTTCATACAATCAACGGTAATGATGATTGCATGTCGGAGTATCAGAGCGGAGTAGCCAACATTCTACTCGGGAAGGTACTTCCCCTTCCATTTCGACTGTAGAGTTATACCCGTTTGGTCGGGTACACCGTTTTTACCGTGTATTTCTACGAATGGACATTGGTATTAGATGCCTAGTACACAACTTAATTGTTGGGTACATAACTTTATTGCATTCAGAACACAACTTTATTGCTCAGAATACAACTTTATTGCATCCAGAACAAAACTTTATTGTTCAGGACACAACTTTAATACCAACTTTCCCGGATTGTACGGTAACAAGGCACACGACAAAGAGGCAAATTACACAGCCGTTCCTCGATGTGCCGCAAGATTGTTTCATTTCACCAACATAGTGATAGGTAAGGGCATTCCTCGACTTTACCCGTTAGGAACCACTTTTCCCCCACTTCACACGGAACGTGACAGTTTCCCGTCATTCCGCGTTCCACCGACATCATTCAAAATTGCACTGCTAGTTTTCCCTATATGATAGAAAAAATTTTGCAGATGTCGGCTATGCCCCTTCGCTCCACAGACATTACTCTGCTTCAACACTACTACGGGCTGCTGCCATTCAGCTTTTCAGGTCATTTCCTACCTGAGTGGAACATTCGGCCTTCCACCGTTCGCATTCCCAGCTGAACTTCCTTTGTTCCCAACATTCTAGCCTTTAACAACTGCCTTAGCCGCCTCCTAGCCCCGTTAGCCACCTTTTTGTCCGTGATCGGTGGACGTAAGGCAAGTATCTTCTGCGAGATACCTACAGCCGCACGCAATGCAGTTCTACGCCGGCCGCGACTAATCCTCACTGTGGAGGGGAAGAGCTTCTTGTTTAACTCTTTCTGCCCTTTCGAGGTTTACTTTCGGAGGTTCGTCAGTACCGCGTGGGTACATTCTCGACATAGCAACCTTTTGGCCCCCCGACTACTTCGCTTACCACTTCGCAGGTCAGCTTTTCGCCGTCTTCACCGAGCTTCATACACCATATTGGAAGATATGATGCATGTCGGAGTATCAGGGAAAGTTATCCGATCTTATAACCATAGTAGGAACTGCCCCTACCTATTCGAATGTTGAGTTAGAATCAACGGTCTTGGAACTGATATGCTATAATGAGTGCGAAACCCCACTAGGAAAGAGGTATGGTCATGTCGATTAATCAGATCCAAGATAACTTGTCTGCGCCAGACACCATAGAGCAACGTTTTTCTGATTTTGTGGACTATCTCAAGACTATCGTTCTCGGCTTTACTGACAGCCATAAATCAGAACCCCGGACGGAACTTAACGGATTTAGTGACCTTCATTTAAACATTCTTTTGGATGATGTATTATCTGTTTTGAAAGCAAGAAGAACTCACCCTGATAAGGTAGTGCTCTTCAATTCAATATCAGAAGAAGATCTAATCACGTATAGTTCACTGTTGAATGATGACCTTATACGCCGACTTCGCAGGGAGTGATTCAATATGGATTGCTCCCTTTTTCCGTCAATTCCCCCAGTTTTATTGCGTATTTCTACGCAGATTGTCTGAGAACAAAGCGCACCTGCATCGGACACTCTCCCGTATCTCGGTACAATGCGTAAAGTTGGAGAAACCGGGTTTTCCAAGGGAATTTAGACCATTTCATCAAGGTATCCCACAATACATCGTCAGAAATCTCCTTGATAGGATGGCACTCAAATCTTCCCTTCATGGGCTTACGCTCATGGGTTCCATCCTTTCCTTTGGTCGGTTTATACTTTTGGAAAATGAACTTGTCCGCACCATTTCGCTTGATGGAAGCTGCTCTATTTATGGATTCATCATTACGAACACCGGTAAAAATTACGACTTCCCCATACTCGGCCAGCAGACTCTTAATAAAAACTTCGGTAGGAGATATCTTAAAGGAATCCGTACACCATCTAAAAGGCGAAGCTGGTGTTGAAAGTGGTACACCATGTGCAATTGCTTTCGCAGCGAATCTGTTCTTCTGATCTGGCATGACAATTTGAGCATGCAAACAATCGAGCCCCTGTTCAACGGCGCTCAATTTCATCTTTTCAATAGATTCATGAACAAACGCCTTTAATCCTGGATTTTCGAGGCCCGTGTCACTGCTGATAATATACACCTGCCGCGTCCGTTGTACCGAAGGTATCTCTGATAATGCAATCCAAATACACAAGCAAAGCAACGTCGAATCTTTTCCCATCGACGAAGCGATGACCCATGGCCGATTTATCGTAGGATCGAGGTAAGCCTCTTTGATCCGTTCAATCACCTCTCGAACCTCGTCACAGACAGGCTTTAGCTCAGCCTGGACGATGGTTCGCGGGGTAAGATTGGGAACCTTCTCCTTCTCTTCCCACTCTGCAAATAGAGTCAATTGCGCCAATTAGATCGCCTCCAAAGTGATGGACTCATACCGATCGTTAAATTTCACAAAAGCTCCTGCGATATTGAGCTGACGTGAATCCTTTAATCCCTTCAACGTTTCTTTATTTGTATCTGCTTCGATCATCGTTTTGCAAAACAGAGGATCGACCTCAAACAACATTTCAGGTGTCTTTAACATTGAATATGAAACTCCTGATTTCTCAAGAGCATCTTCAATGGCGAGTCCATAGTTAGGGTCATAAAACAAAACCATGATCCCATTCATCCGGCATTCTCCTTATCGTGAATAAAAATAAAAAAGGCCTGGTTGAAAGTTCCCGGGCCTTTGACACGCCATGCATGGATTAAAAAGCGAAAGCAAGTTGAGCATCAGAAACATTTTCCTCAATCTCGGGGTTACCGAGCATTTCCTTAGAATCCCCATCTTCTATGTAGATAGGTACGATCTCCTCGACAAGTGTAGCTGATCCATCCAGAGAAAGTGCTAATTGAATCATCTCAATTCCCTCCATAAGATATTTTTGTCATTAAAATGGCTCTTTGGAAAGAGCAAGTGAATTGCTTATTCCTTAAAGATTTTTAGATCGACAAATGTCGAAACTTCAAAACAATAGGGACAATGAAATTCGTCTTCAGGTTCAGCTTCGTGAATTCGAGTAACGCCCCCACTGGAATCGGAATCCGTTTTGGCATGGATAGTCGTGGCATTCCACTCATAAACGCTACCGTTTCTATCGCAATGTGGACAGTTGATCAAGCGAGAATCCTTGTCACCCATGTTTGGAGTTTCTTCAAAATTTTCGAAAACCAGCAAACAGACTTCAACATCACCTCTGGTGCTCGCCACGTCTGCGACACCCCCGAGACATGAACTACGACTCGGCTTTTTTTTTGGCTTTTTGCAAGTTTCATGACATCCTCTCCTTGTGAATAAAGTGGGTTGTAAGACGCAAAAAATGCGTCTATCACGGCCACTAATACCTGAAAAACAGTGATTAGTAACTCTGATAAACGCATTTTCCATTATCATATAAAAAACGTCGTTCAAAGTACAGACATAAAGGACGCAGATCCCCAATTAAGTCTTTTTCGCTTGAAGGCGCATTAGTGTAAGGTAGAATTTCCTCATAAGTCCCGGGACCGAGGATAAGAAAAATGTGATAGAAAATGATAAGGTATGGCCTTATTGTATCATGTACTTTTACAATTGAAAAGAAAAAGGACCGGATAACCCACCGGCCCAAATTCATAGATATTAGATCATCAGTAGCTGCAACTGACCATCTGCGTCCAGCTCAAAAGGAAGAACATCCTCATCCTTCTTCTCAGGAGAAGGCACTCTCAGCATAGCCTCGAAGAATACTGCAGCAATTTCATTTGCAAATGCACGGAAAACACGACCACATGCGGACTGCCCAATTTGCTCATAAATCCTCCAGAGAGGCGTATGGATGGAGAACTTGAAATCATCTGGTATACCGAAAATGCGGCGCAACTCGGTAACGGTCAAGAATCTCCATTGTTGCTTGTCTGGATTCATAACGTAAGTATTGCTGGCACAATGGGAACGGTAACGCTTAGGTATGCATTGGATCATCGTCGCATTTTCGTCCACAAACGTTAGGTCAGTTGAACGATTGGCCCACGCATTGTTTTTATCTGCCTTCGAATTGAATGAGGCAAGCCACTTCTCCAACGACTTCCACTCGTGTTCCGTCTCTTTCGAATCAAGGAATTCCTTAAGCTTCTTTCTCCGAACTTTGCTAGGAGGTGAAGGGACTCTGAATTTCATCATATCCTCCTGGTAACGAAAAGCAAGAGAATAGCTCCTCTCTCGCTTCGCGATGGAACCAAAATCATGACTTTCGAGTTTTACTGGCCCAATCCAATATGGGTAATCTCTGATAAGCAAAGCCTGTAGATCCGTAAATGCTCGGGTCTTATAAAAGGCCGGAACATTTTCAAAAAAAACGATTCGAGGTTCAGCAGCCTTAATAATCTTAGCCGCCGCCAAAGTTAGGTTGATAAACACCCCTTGGTTCCCATCCCCCAAACTGGAATGCTCATTGCACGGTAACGTTACCAACGCAACGTCAGCCTTCGACACGACATTGCAGTCTCTTAGGTCACCGTGGAACAAAAAAGAATTTGGATAATTTAGCTTCAGATTTTCTGCAGAATCCTCATCCATCTCGATTTCTTGAACGGGGGTGAAATACTGGGTAGACCGAAAATAGCTCGTTCCGATTCCCGCGCCTGCCGCAATGCTCAGAAGCCGAATTCTCTCGTCGCTAGGTGTCTCGAAAGTCTCAGTGTTGAAAAGCTTAAAGCGAAGCGGTCGAACAACAACGCGAGAGTATCCGCCCAGACTATACACGCATATTTCAACCTTATCTTGTACAGAAATCACCGAAGCATACGAATCCCGTGCCGAATCAACAAGAGGCCTTGCCTCCCCACTTACTTTGTTGATTCTCGAGGAGACATGGACTTGATGAATGCTTTCCGAATCCCCTTCTTCGAATTCGCGATTCTGGATCAGAATCTCTTTATCCTCTTCGTTCAATTTAATGTAAATCTCCTGACCTGGGACAAAACCACTTGCTTCGCATACAAGATGCTGCAGCCAAATGCGAGGAGTCTCTTTCTTACGACTGATTTGATACACCTTTTGAAGGATCAATTTGATATTTTCCTTTACGCTCATTGTAGGCGGCCGATTTGAATAAACAAGGCCCTTTCCTCCTCCTTATTTTTTTGGAATTAAAAAGTGAAAGAACAGAGCGAAGACAGCTGCTTCGCTCCTTTCCATACCAACTTAAACCTCAACAGGCTTAAGAATTTTTCTTTTCTGTGGCACCATGACTTCTACTTCTTCGACTCTATAGTCTTTGCAATAAGCGATGAAAAGAGCTCGAACTTGGTCACACAATTGATCAAAGCTCTGGACAAGTCGAACCCTATCACGCAGTGATTCCATGTCCCAATCTTCGGAATGGAAGTCTTCGCCCATATCCGTCGAACGAACAGGGAATATGTTAAACCGCGTAGGAGGTGTCTCGTAATTAACTCTCGCAGGAGCATGGCACTTTCCACATTTGTTAGATGAACTGAATTCGCCAGCGCCTTGAGAAATTTTCCTTTTCTCGGCAGCAAATATGGCCAGCGCTGCTTCTCGTTCAAAACCAAGATTCTTAATGAGTTCCTCGTTATTTTCGTAGATAACAGCGTCTCTCCAGGTTTGATTCTGGTGAACAAGAAGAATTAACCGTTGTTCTGGAGTAGGGTTCTCGGGTGGCACCAATTTGAAATTGTGTTGACCGCATTCCAAACAGTACGATTTTGGTCCACTTTTTGGACTTTCAGCTTGCCCTTGATACAGAACAATGTATCCACCGCTACGCCCATTAAAACCGGCATGCCAGCGGTAATGATACTGCTCTGCCCACTCTGAAAAAAGAACATGGATATGGTGGAACACTGCTTCCTGTTCTAAGAGATTGTACGCTTGATCCTGGTGCTCGCGAGGGATAATTCGGTTCACCTTAACATTGTTCGCGTAACTCGTGCTGTTATTCCACGAGTTCATCGTGTTATACCGAAAATGCGAAGTTAGAAATTGAACCATTGCTGCTCGACTTCTTAAATCTACCTTTTGACAAAAATAATTCTCCACAAAAATTCCTCCTAAAAATGGGTTATTGGGTTGTATGGGCAAAAAAATAACGCCCAACCACAGATTGATACACTGTGGTTCAGCGTCATTTCGAAGCAATAGAATCAGTCCATGAGTCGTATGACAGGACAAGAGGTAGAAAAATAAGGTATGACTCTATGATACCACTTTTTCGAAAACATGTTAATCCAACAGAGTTCATATATATAATTATTTAGGCATGCCCACATAGAAGATTATCGACAGAGCTGTCATTACCTTCATTTGTTTTTAGGTCCCGGTTAAATTCAGAAACACCAAGTATTGCAATCAAGCTCACGAACAGATAACAAGTCACCTTTTCTATTTAAATCAAATCTAACGTTGCAATTAACATATACCTCCCAAAATAAATGAAAAGAACCCTTTACTTGTAAGGGCTCTTTTTACATATAGGATTAACAAGGACCACCCACGCCTTGGCGGAAAGCGCCAGATGGATATGTCCATTCTTCTTCCGCAGGTAGGATTATATCCTCGATTTTTATGTCTCCTGAAACAAGTTGGTATATTGCTTTCTTTTGAGAATGATCAACACAACTCTTAGCATTCCCCACGAATTCATCAATAGACTTATTATTATCGAGGGTGAAATTCAATTCTTGTTCTGAACTCTTAATTTGTTCATAATATTTCGGGAGAAGTTCCCTTAACCCCGCAAAATGTGAAGGTGAGCTGAAGATACACGCAGCACATGACGCTCGCCCCCACCCGGCTAAATAACAAGGATGTGGGCTCACCTTATTCCTTTTTAGAATTTCCCATACGTCCTTTTCAGAGTAATCAATTATATTTCTATAATGGTGAACAACCCGTTTATTCCTCACCGGTGCATGCGTTCTGTGTAATTCCATCATGTTGTAATTGGATCTGTTAGTGCTTTCCCCACGCCGTTCACCACTAAGAACCATAATCTTGCAGTCCTTCTTCGTATCAACCTGATGGGCGATCGTTACCGAGCCAACTTCGATCTTTAAGACACCACTGCAGTACCTTGAAGAAAGATCGGCTGCTTTAGCTGGAAACTTAAAACGATAGCCGTAGCTGCGGAGTTCTTCGTCATACCTTTTAAAAAGCTCCATGTCATCTTCAAGTTCAGTTTTGCGCATCAACTTTTTCAATTCTAAGCTTCTCGCCCAGGCTTGTGGAACAATGCGTTTCATAGTACCATCAGCGTCTTGAAATTGAACAGGTTGCTTAGAGCCATACCTGTAAACTTCGCCCCAAAATCCACCTTCCCTAAAGGAAAACCTCAGTTCCAATCCGAAGGCAGCTGCGAAGGCTTTACAGTATGCTTTTGTTGCCGGCCAATCCATTTTTTTCTCAGATCCACCATCAATATCGTGATGAATCAAAATTATTTTATCTTTCGGAACCCCTAGCTCAAGCAAGTTCAATACAGATGCTACAGAGTCTTTCCCTCCACTAAATAGCGAAAAAAAATAATCATAGCTTTCCAAAGGATCAAGATTATTAAGATAATACTTTTTCATGTGTGGCGTATCTGTCTTACCGGGAACAGCGGGGTAAATCTCTACACCTTTTCCGTATATAGATTCTGGCTGATAACCGTGTAATATTGGGGTGTCAATTGTGCAATCCCGATCCCGAATCACTTCTACATCTGGAATTACTGTTATATCCTTCTCTTCCGAGTCAAAAGAAAGTGTTAGTTGTCCAGTTAATTGGCTCATTGTAGTTTCCCTCCTGGAGACTTATTCTCCTCCTATGATAAGAGAAGGCCCAGTTGGACCTTCCCTTTAGTGGCAATATTAGAAAAGGCTCAGTTGCCCTTGTTCTTCAATGAATTGGGGTGAGCCAACTTGATCTCGTAGCCAATTGCCCATGATATATGTTGCAAGCTCTACCCCGATCGCTCTTATGACATTACCATCCACACTTTGACCAAGAAGCTTAGTCTTAGTAGCATCGCTGATGCTTTCAGAATTAAATTTGAACCATTCCGGTACCCCGAGAATCCTGGAAATTTCGTGAGGTTCAAACATTCTCCACATACTTGGATCGTCCGGGTGAGTTAAATAAGAACTCGTAACTTGTACCTTCCGGTAATGGGTGACAAAAGCCGAAATACGGGTGCTTTCGAGTGTTACCAACGTATGATTGGACTCCGCACGGAAATTGTTATTTCCGTTCT
Source organism: Paenibacillus oralis (assembly GCF_003863965.1). Lineage (GTDB taxonomy): Bacteria > Bacillota > Bacilli > Paenibacillales > Paenibacillaceae > Fontibacillus > Fontibacillus oralis. The sequence goes on along the minus strand of NZ_RRCN01000002.1, from coordinate 116,380 downwards.
TTTTCAAAAGCCCCTCCATTACTGTGCCTTCAATTGGTTTCCAATCCCCCTCCAATACATCCATCCCGCTCAGAACTTGCTTTAGATTAGGACGGCGGTGTTCGGGGATTTTTGGAGGTGTCGGCATCTGGAAAGAATTAAGCGGCCGAGTGCTGTAGACACAGTACCCTCTTCGACGACCAGCTACGCTACCCATATCGTATGCATCAAGCATTACCGGGCCTGAACTGTAAGGAAATTTGATGCGAAGTAACGTGTTGAGCTGCTCAAATGCGCGAGATTTGTAGTATGGAACCACTTGCTCCACAAGCACATAATCTGCGCCTGAAGCATATACAACGCGGGCATAATGAGGACTCAGTGCAGTTGCAATATCTTCTTTCCTTGTTCCAAGCATGCTGAACTCTATGCACTCTGGAGTGAGAAGTACCATGTCAGCTGCAGGGATATAGTCGTTATGAACGTTTCTCAAATCCGTAAATAAAGATAGGCTTTCCCTGAAATTATGTCGATAGGTATCTATCGCTTCTGCCCAAAGATCAAGGGAGCCTACTGAGGAGAAAAATCCTGTGTCTACCAGGCAAGCTATACCCACTCCAGCGCCTCCGGGGACCGATAGGGTCCGGATCTGTTTTTGGTCACCCCCCATTAGCATAGGCTGCCGAATAAAGGCAAGATCAAAGCTGCGAGAGTGCCGGATCACTAACATGCCGTCCGATACAAGGATGTCAATCTTCTCCCTGGCCCGGATCACAGCGCTAATCTCCTTATTTGTTTTATCCATCAGCGGCCGAGCCTTCTTCCACCCAGCCCTTTTTCTTCTAGAAATAATGTGTGTCTTATCATCCGTTTTACGGAAAATCAAAGCATCGCGTTCGATAGTGAGACTTACCCCATCACCGATCTCAAATCCAGCAGCCTCTAAAACGGTCGGCTCAAGGAAAATCCAGGTGTTTCCCGCCTTCTCGCTGGTTCTTATGTTTCGAATCAGTTTTACTTTCGGGGATTCTTGTTTACATGTACCCATGTAACTCCACTCCATTCAAGTAGAATTCATTTAAAAAGCGACCCCCATGTGAAGTCGCCACTCGTCTTAAAAGATTAATTCAAGTTGGCCGGAACGGTTTTGTAATAATGAAGGCTCAATATCTTCTCGTTTTGCCCTAACCTTCTCCCCTATCAAGGAGACGGCCAATTCGCTTCCGATTGCTGCCAAAACAGTACAGTCGACACCTTGTCCAATGAGTTCAACTTTTCTGGTCTCGGATACGTACCCACCGTCAGGCCATTCAAACCAATCCGGAAGACTCAAAAATCCATATCCAAGTTCATCCGAAGTGAACTGTCGCCAATGTTTTCCGTCGGGATGGCGTAGATATGAGCTCGTCACTTGCGTTCTTCGATAAGCGCTTATGACTGCAGATATTCGTTTCGAATCCAAATCAACTAAGGTATAGTTGCGATCCGCGTTAAAATTGTTGTTCTCCTTTTTTTTGGCAAGGAGTTTCTCCATAGGAGAGTTTTCAATCGTACTCCACTGTCCTCGTTCTTCCCAGCCATTACCTAAAACCTGGCCTACTGTTTTCCTAAAACGATCTGGAATTCGAGGTGGTGTTGGCCAGACAAAGTTGATGTCCCCATGAAAAGCAACCGCATAACCACGTCTTCGGCCAGCTACGCTTCCAAAATCATGGGCACATATTTGGGTTTCGTAAAATCTGTTGAATCCGCTGGCAATAAGCAAAGTACGCAACTGGTGATAAGCCCGAGACTTGAAATAAGGAGCCACTTGCTCAATCAAAACCGCATTACAATTTGTGGCCCAAATTAGCCGTGCATAATGTGGGGCTAACCCTGTTGCAACATTCGCCTTCTGGGTCCCGAGTGCGCTGAATTCATCACATTCAGGGGAAAGTATTACAACATCTGCTTGTGGTATATAAGCCGGATGCAAATGTTTGATGTCGGACATCAGACTAATACCATTTCTGAAATTGAATCGGTAAACGTCGAGTGCAATCGGCCACATATCGATGGCACCTACAGCCTCATAAAGTGATGTATTCACAAGCGCGGCGGTCGCCATGCCCATACCGGAGGGAAGACTCAATAGGCGAAGCTTTTGAAGTTCCTCACCCTGCAGCATGCCCTCCGATAACGTAAGGTCAAAGGAACGCTCATGACGAACTGTTATATGTCCTTCCCGAATGATGATATCGATACGCTCTTTGGCCCGAAGAACCGAAGATATTTCTGCATTGCTGCGGTCGAAATACGGCCTTGCTTTTTCCCACCCCCGACGTAAACGCCGAGAAATGATACCATCTGAATTTTGTTCGTCAGGTGCACGAAAAAGTATAATACTATCTTGTTGAATTGATATTTTGACAGACTCTCCAACATTAAAGCCGGCTTCCTCGAGTACACTTGGTTCGAAGTACAATCGGGTATTGCCATCACGTTCGGTCGTCTTTAAGTTCCTCACCATTTTGATAGATTTCATTCTTTTCACCTACTACTGATCAGAATAAAAATATAAAAAGGAATGAACTAAAAGTCCATTCCTACTTGGCTTCGAGCGATATTCCTTCGCTAAAGAACCCCATTAATGAAGACTCAAGGCAAATGGTTCGCCATCTTGAACCAGCAAATTGATCGGTTTGAGTTTCGAAAAATATTGGACACGATTGTGTCGCCAATTACCGCTTAATGTACCTGTTTCCTCGAATTCGGCTAGTTCATTTTCTATAATTCGGATTAACAGTTTCAGTACTAATTCGCCGTTCATCGTCCGGAGAACAACCTGTTCTTCTTGATCAAAAATAAGCTTGGGGGTTATTTCCGGAAACTCGTGAGAATCTAGAATTAAACGCATCTCAGAGACATCGTTCGAGTGCTCCGGGACTAGAATGATGAAATCTAAAGGGAGCGTTAGCTTTGTAAAGACAACGTAGCGTTTCCATGACGATCTGCGTGCCCGTTCTGTAAACCAGCCGGAATAGCGATTAATTTGATCCAACAAGAGTTTCGCCTCCTATATCTAGAGTTAAAATAAAAAACTTATTCTGCCCTTTTCACAAACAAAAAAGCGCCTATCCGTAAAATGACCGCATTGGGTGTCAAAAAGACACAAATGGTCACTTACGAATAAGCGCATTTCGTCATTAGAATGAGTCCTGCCGCATGGCCAGACTGAGAAAAGAAAGAATAAGGTATATCATTATTTTACCACTTAAAATGGTAGTTGAAAACATTTTTGCAAAAAGAAAAACCCGTCGCAATTAGCCGGGTTTTTCTAATAAAATTCTCCATACATCCCTACTGTGCCACATTTGGGGCAAGCTAGCAGATGGACGGTTGTTATTAACGTCCATATCCGCTTTAAGCTCAATTTCTTTTGATGGTACGATGTGAATAAAGTCTTGTTTTTCATCATTACCTTCTTGGCCCCACCTGCAACTCGTATGTAGAATTACCACCACATTAATGTACCGGTTGGGTCAAACTAAATGACTATCTGCCCCAGATATTCTGTCGCCACTCCTAATTTCGTTTACTTCCCAACTCTCCGCCTCAGTCTTTGTCAATATAACAGAACTCCCAGTGCCTACGATGTGGAATAACGCATTATTCGACCCAGGTAATCTCATTTACAAAACTACTCGTTACTCCTTGTTCCACGAAGAATTTTCCTCAGCTATAATCTCTGTTTTAAAACAGATGAGTTCACTTTTTCTTATCCCGATTAATGATGCTGCATCATATACTTCATCCGTTCCAGGGCCGTTTGTCCAACGCACAATTGGTCTTGAGTCGTCATGTTCAACAACAAATTTGACATCGGGAAATCCCGCCTCCAATAAATTTTTGATCTTCTCGATTTTCAATTTTGTTAACCTCCAGCAACATGTAATTTACCTACCTTAACTTAAAATGATTTGGTTTCGACGCTTCTAATAATTATTAGCTTCGCTAAAGTATTTTTCCTCTTTAGAAGGAAAAAGCAACTACAATACGAAATTAGAAGGTTTTTCTTCAATCAGGTTCGCATGGAATTACTCACTCCTCTCAAGTTAAAAAAGGGAATTAAAAAATACGCCCTATCTTAATAAACCAAAAGGAATTACTGTCAGAAGACAGATTGGTCGCCTTAAGATAAAGCGTATTCAACGGTTAGAATGAGTCCTAGCGCCTGCCGGGACTAAGGAAAAAGATAAATCGTAAGATATAGTTAAATTTTAACACCTTTCTGAATTTTTGGATAGTAGCATATATTGTCGAAATACCATGAGATAAAAAAATGGCATAATCGAGGAGTAAAACAAAAAGAAAAACCGTTGATGGTTAATTCACATCAACGGTTTTTTCGAACGTTTCGCCTTATAGACATCAGTAATTTTTTTATAGTCATACACGCACCCATCAATCTGATCTTCCATGGAAACCAAGCTATCCAGTTGAAGTCGGCTTGTATCTATTGGGATGATTTTAGCTTTTTCTGCCATAAGTAACCCCGTCCTCTTCATGATACTTATGGTTAGTATACAGCAAGACCCCTAAAATCAAAAGAACCGACTACCCTAAGGGTCCTCTCCTAGTGAATTCCGCTTTTCCTTGGAGATGCCTTAATATCTGCTTCGATGTCTTTCAGTTTACGTATGAGTTCACCATGAGAATGGAAAATCGTTTTTACATCCCCTTTACCAACTGAATGTTTTTCTGGTTGGTTGACGTTATGCACTTTGAGAATATCATTAATGATATCCTCTTGGCCTCTTAACCCGTTTTTATTGGACATCTCGTATCGCCTCCTCACTGAGCAACATCCCTCGCTCTTCAAGATGGAGCAGAATGCCCTGAATCAGCCGGTACATTTCCCGTGATTCAATTAGGCCTCTCAATTCTTTAGATTCGTTATTAAAGTGGAAGCTGTAAACAAAAGTTCTTCCTTTAATCACGAACCGATATGAATCAACAAAACGTCCTTCACCGTTTATATCAAGGTTACTGTATTCACGGAAGGAAAGGTGTTGGATCACCCGAACCGCAGCCCATGTGCGGTATCTCGGATCGTTAATTGATATCACACGAGGAGTTGTTGAGTTCCCTTGCTCATAAAGACGATACAGCAAGTCTCCCCGTAATTCAAACAACGAGAAATCGGAGCAGATCCGTAAGTCATATGGATTAAAAAGCCCCTCCTCTTTAAGTAGCCGGTACAGCTCACTAATCGCGTATTTATATGCCATGAGTGTTTGTCTGCTTAACTTAGCGAGCCGTTTGATAACCTGATTGAGTTTTTCGTTCTCCTCTTGGTATGCTGAGAGCTCCTCGATCTTTTCCATGAGTTCCTGAGCATTATTCTCGAATGCTTCACGAATTTCTGTGATCTCGTTTCCGCGGCGGGATGCGTTAATAATAAGCTCATCTCGAATCCACGAGTAAAGCCCTTCATAGGTAAACTCTTTATGGTGCAAGAATGATGAAAAAATCTCGAACTCCTCTTTATTCTTGAACTTATAGGCTCTGATATCGAACTTAAGATTCCCGATCGTACACATATCCTTAATATTCGTTCGAACACGATATACGAGCCATAAAAAGGGAACGATCCAAGTCATTATGTTAGTGAGCTCGAAGTGAAACAAATAACTAAGCCCGCTAAACGCTGCGAATCCAAGATAGGTTGTTGCTGCCGATCCAGCAAACTGTTTCAAAACGCCGACATTATCTGGACGAACTTCTTTGTAGCCTTTAAAATCAAACAGCGATCGGTTAAGAGCAATGAGAAACCAGCCCGCTCCTCCCATTCGCTCCATATGGTATACATAATTCTGCCGCATGGGGACAAGTTTCTCGTCGATCGATTTTCGCATCGATTCAAGAACTGCCAAGTAAGTATTTTCACTCACGTAGTTCATACCTCCAATTTAGGAATCATCATTATTTTCACAACTCCTCGTATGCCTCCCACGCCCTTTGAGTTAAAGGTCGGCTTGGATTGTGCGAACTGAGCATTGAAGTACACCTTGTGGTATAAATTGAGAAGTTGTGGATCGAGTTGTTTAATTAATCGCGGCGACTTGCGTAGCCATTAGATTTGTAGCAAATCTTCGTGGGTTGTGTACTATTACACACGACTGACCTGGAAACCATCTGCTTTAACAGGCGGGATCTCGGACTTTTCGATCATCTGAAATTTTCTAAGGTTCACTGGGCGTTTCACTCCTCTCTTAGAGATATTATGTTTGTAGGGCAAAATAAAATGCACTGCCCTTACCAATGACTAAACCCAAACCAATTGGGAGTTCTGCATAAGAAGAATGCAGGTAGTCACTCGTAAGAAGAGTGCATTGAAACAAATCGTTTATAGAATGCTCCCATCTGCGCATGCTGGGGAGTAAAATAAACAAAGAAGAACAGTGAAAAATGGTATGGATCAATATTATCATTATTTCATTCCCTTGAAAAGTTAAGAGCAAAAATGGTTGATTATCCCTAATGTTGCTATACTAATGATATCTGTGTAGAGAGTGAGGCAGTATCTATGGCTAGTATTCGAGGAATAAGCGTTGACCAATACATTGAAAGTGTCACGGATAGTGGTATGTATTATATGGGGTATATTATGTTGGACGGTCATAAGGTTGGAATCTTTGAAAATGAAGGCGAAGATGGCTGTACAGAATTCGATTTTTACAGCATGGAGGCAGAAACTGAGTTCAACGAGCGAGTAAACCAATACTTTAAGGACCATCCGGCAACATTGGAGGATAACGTAGGGTTTATACTGGAACTTCTGGATCTTATGGAGGCAGAGAGAGAATTTTTTAAGAAAGCTCACCAGCTAAATGGTCCGTTCATTCTGATTCAAGCAAATACTTACAGCAGAACCTCCATTCTGGATGATATTACTGAGGTATCGTCCTCCTATCATATCCTTCGGGACGAAGAAGCAGAATTGGAACAGCTACAAAATCAACTTAAGTCGATAGAGTATAATATCTTCCGCAATGCAGCGGATTTCATGAAGTGAAAGGTTGTTTCGGGTTGAACCTCGACATTATTCTAATGGTTCTTTTGCGTTAGTCTTTACTTATCGTATTCTACAAACCTTTCGAATAGAAAACCCAACGTTCGCTCTATGGTTGATTGGAGCCGGCGCTATCCTCGCTTTGATTGAAATGAAAATCCTAAGGGGATACATACGGATTTAAATCCGAAAAATCTTCTTCAAATTAGTTCTTCTCTAAATTCACTCTGATGCGTTGCATCTACAAAATAAAAAAGGCTTTGCCCAAAATGAGCAAAGCCCTGCTGTCGGAACTAAAGTGTAAGTTCCTAATTACCTTTATCGGCACTATGAGAGTTGATTCAAAAATGATTAGGGATTCAACGAGCATTACTGATTGCTTCGTTGAACGCGCTTGTGAGAGACTTTGAACCACTTTTTAATAATAAATTTCCGTGTATTTTTTGATTTCTCAGTGCCTGCCAACGTGCCCATTTGGATGCAGCAATGTGTTGATCACGAGTCATGAAATTATTCCTCCTAAATGTGATTAGATTTTGGGTTGTAGAAGCAAAAAAACGCTCCTTTGCAAAGCCCAAAGATCAACCTCGATAATCGAGAATAAATGATTTGGACGCTGCAAACGAGCGTTATTTTAAAAAATATAGACATACCTAAATAAGGTAAGAATTAGGGAACATAGAATGTCCTCTTATGCCTTGGCTAGAGGATGGAGAAATGAAAAAATAAATGGTATGTTTGTATTATATGATAGGAAAAGAGAAGAATCAAGCATGATCCTTCCCCTTCACTAAACTTATTCAACCGGTTGTATCGCCTCACCGTCATCGGAGTAAAAATCATCATGGAGGAAGTAGGTATCCCCGTGCTTCAGATATAGTTTTGAGAATTCCTCTCGGTTCAGATTCAGTCGAATGAGCTTTTCCAAGTGATGACTACAGAGCTCATACGTCGTCTCTGAGACTTCAAAGCGAATAGCACTCTGTTCACAAAGTTCACACCTGCTTTTTTCAGTGTGTAATGACGGAATTAGATCCATGTTTTCGTGTTCCAACATCCATAGCACATACTTGACCTGGTCGTTTGGACATAGAACCGTTCTGAACGTACCGTCATCAATTATTCCTAATATTTCTTTAGCGTTAACCGAGCAGTCCTTAACACAGCACTTCAATCTGCCACCCGCTTCAGAGACTACGTCCGAGACATTACTCTCAAACCTCGATCTATTATTCTTCGTCATAGTCGCAAAACACTCCTCACATACATAAATGGTTATGCTCTAAACGCGTGCCCTCAACATCTGATTATGAACTTCATCTAGCTCTTGGCTAATCCGGATAACAGATGGGTGAGATAGCCCTAGTTCCATCCCCAGATTAACCATTTCTTTCTGCAGTGTAGTGAACTGCTGTCTTAGGGATTCCGCTCGATTAGAATCAATGGTAATATTCCTTTCTTGTTTTTTCTCAATAAGCATGGCCACAAAGACACCTCCTAAAATAGAATTGGTTTTTAGGGCAAAATAAAAATGCGCTGCCCTTTCCAGAGACCAATCCGAATAGAAGGGATTTCTGTCATAAAGACAGATCGGTCACTCGAAAGAAGAGCGCATTAAAGAATTAGAAAGCTCCATATGCCCAAGCTTGGAGTATGAAAAAAATAACTTATGGTATGTTTCTATCATACCATCATTTGCTTAATAAGTGTAATGAAAGAGAGGGTACCGGGATGGCCCCTCTCTAAACGATTAAAAGCCCTTTAACTCTTCATTATAGAAGGCCAATTGTTCACCAATTCGCTTTCCCCTTAAGGGGACATAACAGACGATTCCCGCTTTCTCCAGCCGAGGAATCAACTCTTTTCGGTAGTTATCCCCTGCGTAAAAGTGGATTTCTTTCGGATTAAGGGAAATGACCTGGTCAGCAACTTTTTTCGACCAGTCCCTAATGTCAACGATGGACATGCTGTTCAGGGTCTGATTATAGGGAGCTACAACCTGATCTGGCGATAGAAGACCATGTAAAGCAGAAAGGATGTACCATCCATCATACTCTTTCCGCTGGACGTAGAGCTTCGCCTTCTTAAACAAGGATGACGGAAGATACAATTCTTGGGCCGGACACTCGTAAGTTTGCTTTTTCTTCGTGCAGCTAATAAGTGCAATCTTTTTCATAGGTAGATTACCTCCGTAATTTTTGAATAAAAATGAAAAACAGGAAAAGTACCTCCTCTCCTGTTCTTCTCAATTTGTTTGTTACAATTCGTGATAGGCAGCTTGCCCTTATGATTGGTTATTATCACCCTAGGTAGCATATTTGCGACGAGCAATCTCAAACAAGATCTCACATATGAGCGCTTCTTTGTCCCAAACGATGCCATGCTCCTCCTTTGAAAAGTAAATGGTAGAACTAATAACACCATCAACTGTTTTACCACTATTCTCCCGATAATAGACAATCTCCCAGAATGCAAATTCCAGTTCCTGATTCGTTAGATTATCAATAATCATTTTTTTGTTCACTGTTATATATAACTCCTTATTCATAATTCGAAATTAAAATCATTTTAAGACATCTCATCAAGTTTTTCTATGTTCAAAACAGTCCCACGCTTAATTATTGGATGCACCTGATCTTTAATGATCTTTGCCAAAATGTGAGAAGTTCGGTAATCCACGAGGTGCTCGAAAATGGCCGTCAAACTGCCACAAAAGAAAAAGGAATTGGGCAAACTAAACAGTCTTGCAGTCTCGCGTACACTCAGGTAATGGTCAAATTCAGGATTGATGAAATCTTCGTCCCTAACATGGGTTATCGTTGGAAAAAGAAATCCCACGCTAACTACTGTAACATGCTAAGAATAGCTCGATTACTATTTCCCTTTAGATTAAAAAAAATAATTAACCATGCTGGTTACCTACCCTTTCGATTGATTGCGTTTCGCTTCAGCTTCTTGAAGTATCCGGTATGCTGCATCATCCGTATGGTTAGCCAACGTAAAGGCATCCTTTTTGCATAAAGTTAGACCGAGCCCATGAAACTTGGAATCTACCCGTTCATCGCTATAGTAGTTGGCTCCTACCGGTTTATTGCAAATCTCGCACCTAGCCATTTCCGTATACCGGCCATCTTTGCCGCGAGTTTGTTGCCGTTCATACTGAGCGTATGAAGGTTCTTTGTTTTCGATTATGCTATGGCCGCCATTTACAAATTCAACACAGTATCGATTCATTTGTCCCCTCCGATTGGAGAAGAAGGCTCCCAAACACCGTTGCCTCCTCCAATAATCCTTAATCGAACATCTGGGTATAATTCGGGCCGCTTTTCGAATGAAAGATCAAGTTCGGCATGAACTCAAATCTCATAATCCTTAATGGCGGTGTGAATTTTATCCCATGCGGGTGTGGTCTCCAGTTTGTAGGAGAAGCCCATCAATACATGGTCGTGAACCACCTCGTCTACACCCAAAAGTGTTGTGGAGTCCTCATCGAAATAAAACATTACCGACAGTTGATCCCCATTCCCGCAAGTTAAAATCGCTTCATATTTATTGGTTTCGAGGTATTCGTTTTCTATGATAGCCTCTACCCAATCAGCGATTCCAAACTAGAAACCAAAACGCTCCAATGCGTTCCGATCGACCGATTTATTTACAGTTAAAATAGCCATGAGTATATCTCTCCCCGTATAAGTATGGTCAATTAATGATCTGCAGATCTCGACTCGATCATCTGAATGTACTCAGGATCATTCTCCGGCTCATCCTGGCTCCAAACCCGAATAGCATGTTTTCTTTGGCTTGGGTCATATTCAACCAAAACCAAGCTGGTGTCATCGACAGATACATAAACCCCAGGATAATTCGGATCGCTAGTTTGGTTAACCGCAATACTTCCAATGGGAGTCTTAATGTGCTGTGGAGCCTCCACAGTTACAACACCGCCATCCGTCTTTCCATCCAATTCACTTGACATCGGAAAAACCAATGGCGAACGATAAAAGAGTTCAGAAACGACCTGCACTTCATCTTTGGCGGGTACGATCTCCCACTTTTTCTGTCCATCAGAATCTGTCCAACAGACCATGTAATTGTTGTTTTCCAATCTTCATCTTCCTTTCTGGAATTAATTTCCGGTTTTAAGGCGCAAAAAAAGATGCGACCTTCAGCATTGATTAACTCCACAAAAAAGTGGGGATTCCGTCCGAAATTGGACATAGTTAATCACTCTTGAAGAGGCATCTTAGTTAGAATGCTCTCGTTTGCGCATGCTCGAGAGACGGGGATGAAAGGAAACTGTATAGCATTCATTGTATCACCTTCCATTGCCGATGAAAAGCAAATGCAAATCCCATCACGGTAAGTTGCTAACCCCCATAATGAAATCAAAGTACCCTCTAACATGACAAAACGCATCAATGTAAGAGGGTACTTCCCTGTTTAGGTATTCAATTACTTATATCATATTGGGTATGCGATTAAATGTAAAGGAAGTGGTTCCCGTTGCATTGCCGGATCAATAAGAAGGAGCAACCTGGTTGCTACTCCCCTCTTCTATGACTTGGCTTTGAAAGGTCATTCTCATATCGCGATATGGACGCGTCAGACACGCCACAGGCTTCCACCAGTTCAATCGTCGTAATGCCTTCTTCATTCCGTAATCGGGTAATTTCTGCACCAACGATGGCTATATGCTTTCCTTTTTTTCTTTGATATTTCCGTTTATTGTTTAGTTGTATCTGTTCCATCTCAGATCTTCCCGCTCCCCATTATTAAACGGCTGCCCACTTAGCTTCCTGAACGAGTTGAGTCGATTTAGCCCGTCACGATCAGTGATGAAATGGATCTGTTCGTCCAGTGACAGATAGTATGCGGGATACGTTGAACGGCTTTCGACAATGGCCCGGTACAATCTATGGTGACCATCCACCATAAGGCTATGTTCCCGAGTCAGTTGAATGATAATCCCCGGCTTTGAGAGGTCAGTAGTAAGCGCGTACTCATGATCCACTTCTACAAGGTCATTCGCTGTCCTCAACTGGACCATCGCATACTCCCTGGGTTGCAAACCTTTTGCTTCGATGTACTCCAGCATGCTGCTGACATTCCACCAGATTCCCGCGTAATAGAACTGCTCGTCCTTATAGTTGGGCTTCCTTGGGACAAATTTATTTATTTTGATACTTTGCTCAATCGTCATTTTAGCTGTAGAACGCATAAAAACTCCTCCCTCTTTTCGTTACACATGGATTTTGGATGGCTTCACGTACACATTCAGTAAACCAGCTTTATTGAAGAGAACCAACTTATGGTGTTCTTCGGTCGTGCTGAGAACAATTTCGTTGGACTCTAGCTTAACATCAGGTCGATCGATATTGAGAAAACTTCATCATCATACTCCTTTCATCCGGATTGGATATTTGGACAATAAAAAAAGCGACCCTTTAGAATTCCGTTTGGATTCTAATAGATCACTCTTACGCTTCAAGCGGATTAAATTATAGGCAAAGTTATCCCTGTGGGAATCGAATTAAAACTTAGAATGCCTGCACGCCCCAGGGCTCAGGAAAAGAAAATGAAGACATGACATGAATTTAATATAGCATAGACGATAGAAAAACAAAAGGAGATCCCTGGTCTTACAGGATCTCCTGAGTGTTGATTAGGATAAGGCAGGCTACAATACAAGAGGAGGATTTTTTCTAGTAGCTTTACGGGTACCGCCGATTAAGTCGGAAGAGACATCCACGTTTCTGACTTTTTCTCCAAAACAGGGCAGAAATTCGCGTTCCCCAACGAGTTCAGTTCCAGTTGCACGGAAATACATATAAACCATGATCCCGTCATACGTATACTGGAGCCCTTCATCATCCAATCCCTTAACGGGAGTAAATCCGGTTATAAAGGCTTGGGAACGGGTCCGTTAAGGAACTTTCCTTTTCTCCAAATGTCGACCATATGAAGTTCAGCTTTTGTCCTCACTTCCCACTTGCCCAGTTTCATACGATCCTTGCATGCGGACTAGACATAACAGTCCTTCGGATGCATCCCGATTAATAGTTCGGAGCACAACTTCCCCGTATTCTTCTTCTTATATTTCTCAGCAGCAGAGCGGGTTCCGAAACATCCATGTTTGATGCATATGTTGGGCACAAGTCCGGGAAAGAACAATTGATTGGACCCATCAAACCGGAATCCGAGATGAGAGAATTCGTTATTATATACCGAGTGAATCATGTTCTCCGGTACCCCAATTCGATTGTACTCGGCCCCAAGCTGCACCAGCAATTCAAGAACTTTAGCGAACTGGGCTTTGTTCCAATAATATCGCTCATTCTTGGTGGGCTTGATGCTAACCAAGCTGCCCAGGTATTTCTCCTTATGAAACTTCACATCAAAGGAAAGCTTCTCTGCAAAAATCTCCTTAAGCAGTATAAACTCCCAATCCGTTTATCCCCGGTAGTTCTTCTCCATAGGTATTCTCCTCTATATTTTTATTAGGCAAGTGCCATCTTTTCGAGCTTTTTAATGGTATTGATTAATAGATCACGATTTTTGAGCGTTTCATAAAAATGCCGGTAGTCGTGGCCCGTTACAAATGCCGGAATCGTCTCAATACCACGGCTCGAACGATACTGGGCACGATTATTTCCGTCCATGATACTGTAAATCAGGCCGTCACTTTCCATATCCCGATCAATAAATACCCAAATGGGATCATCAGTACCCCCGATCATTTCAAGACGACCCATTCTCTCTGGAGCTAAATCCGTCTTGGATATTTCCAGAAGATCGATCGGAACCTCAGCGTAGATAAATCCCTTAACACGGGCATGCCGGATAAATCCTTTTCCGGTATAGGTCGCACTAATTTCAGGTGTCTCAAAGTGTCTGGGAATTCGCATTTCGGCCTGCCGGCAAGCCTGATACTCAATAATGGGTAAAGGGACCGGCCGTATAAAATTCTCAAACGAAAGAGCTCCCATACTCATCTCCCATTTTATTAAGATAAAAAAGCAAGAGGATCATTGCATTACCCTTGCTCCGTTTTGTACTCAACATAAAAATAAGTGAAAGCAAAAAGAGCCGCGTTATATTTCGCGGCTCTCTCAGCGATTCGTGGATAGTTACGAGACTTGTTGGTTCCCCCAAGTCAACCGCACCCGTCCTTCTTCATCCACCTCTTTCTCAATAACGCTATTGAGAACATCCAAGTCGATTCCGAACTCGTCGTAAATTTCGGATTGCTCCTTGAAGTCGAGGGTTTTGATATACTCGTTGATGCGTTCCTTGCTCATAAGCAATGCGAGGAGATTTTGTTCAATCGTGTGGTCATAGGTCACCATATGGATTTCTTTTTGTTCTGTGCTGTTGTACCGGATAAACCGGAAGCAGGTGGGTAGAGAGAGGACGCATTACAGCGTAGTCTGGTTAACTACGAAGCATGTTTCCCTCAAGCCCCCGTTGGAACCGTGCGGGCTGCTTTCACAGCACACGGCTCGCGACTAATTTAAGCCTATCCGTTGATTACCCGAGTGTTCGGGTGTTTCTTAGCGTGGCATTCAGGGCACAGAGTTTGTTTCGGAAGGTCTCTGCTCGCCGCAATTACTGCGAGTGCGTCCCTCCGCTTATTCCTCTTGACCACTCTTTTGTGGTGGAGTTGAACTTCTATATCCCCACCGCATTCTGTACAGCTACCATCCGAGGAGAGCCTCAAGTTTATCTCGCAGTGAGTTACCCTGAACTAGGCGGCCGAGTGTTTCCTTTTCCACCTTGTCATCGTCAGTAGAATGCCATCCATGCTGTTCGAACGCATCTCGGATTTTATTCGCGACCTCCAGAGGAGTTCGGTATTTATAGTCGCTGAAATAGCGCAGGAATACCGGCTTGTTTCCACTTTTGGCACGAATCCGCTGTCTCGTCTTTCCGTAGACGTGTATCTTATTGACCACGTAAGAATCGATTACCTTGGCAATCGAGCACTTATGCTTCCGTCCAAGCCAATGCATTACCATCCAATAGAGTTCCTTGCCCAAGGCGTTGGCCACTGAGCTCCAGTTGTTCGCTATCAGGTGATAGTTGCTCCACCCACTTACAACCCTGTTGATCGCCACAATCATGTCGAAGGCAGGATTGTTGGAGTGTAGCTCCATTAACGCCTGTAGCCGTCTCCTAATACGTTTGATTCCCTCGCGCGGAGTGTTCACTGGATGACGTATTCTCCTTCAGTTCGACCTTGTAGGTTGTCCGATTCTCCGACAACGCTTTAGACAGTTTTCGCAACTTGTTCTGGAAGTCCGCATACTCCTTGGAGTCTCTACGCTTCTTCCGGTCCATGTTCTGCTGCCGCGGGGCCATAAAGTTATCGAATTCATGGAGATAGATATTGGCCAGAATGGGGCTAACAATACCGCCCTGTGGAGTCCCGTCCTTGGTAGCAAAAACTGGATTGGACCCGTCTGTGCCAAATCCCATCTGATATCCGCTTTTCAGGAATTTATTGATGAGTTGAATGAACCGCTCATCCGCAATCCTGGTACGCAGGACATTCAGAAGCTTTGAGTGCTTGATATTGTCAAAGCAACCCTTGATGTCTCCTTCGATTACCCAGTCGAACTTTCTAGGAACGATTTCGCTGATCGCCGTTTGGCAGCTCCGACGTGGCCGGAAGCCATGAGATGAATCCGAGAACAACGGCTCGTAGATAGCTTCCAGAATGAGCTTCACCGCCTGTTGGACAAGTCTGTCCTTAATGGCGGGAATCCCTAATGGCCGCTTACCTTTACCATTACTTTTCGGGATCTCAACACGCCTGACCGGTGCCGGCACGTATTCACCGTTACGCAGCTGGGCTGATAGAGTAAGGATATGTTCGTCCCTTCGCTCTTCAAACCCGCTTCGATTCATCCGGTCCACGCCTGCAGTCTTGATGCCTTTGTTGCTTCTTATGCAGTCCCATGCGTACGATAACATTGCCTCGTTCTGGACGATTTTGTACAGTTTGCTGAATCTGTGCTTCTTGTCCGCCTTAGCCACTTTGGACAGGTAAGCAATTCGTTCCATGACATTCATAGAGGATCAACCTCCTATTCAATGGTCGGAATTGCTTAAATTAGCCTAGCGTCATTCACCAGCACCGTGCACAGCGTCACCGCCGCGCAGGTGTCCTATGTCCCTCGACATAGGTGTGCACAGGCTTTCCCTGGCCCCGATTACTCTAACGCTTCCTTCGGATACCTGTCTATCATAGGGTAGCCAGCACCCTCCATACAGGTTCCTTTGCAGGTTATCTGTTATTGCACTTATTTCACCCTATTGTAATTAGTCGGTAATGATAGCCTCTGCTCCGCAGATGTGGCAACTCCAAGTATTATCTTTGTCAGGACCATGAGTTGTCTCCACCGTAGCCAGCACCTCAAGGAACTCACCTTCTGGTGTTACCACCCAGTCTTGAGTTACGTGTGCAACCGTTACAAATTTATCGTGATTTTTATCATAAGGACATACAGCTTTCATATTCAATATTCTCCTCTCAACAATCCCTTTCAAGTGGGAGATTGTCTGAATAAATTCCCCCACTCAGGGATGCAAAAGAAAAATAGATAATCGACTACATTTACGACTAGGGTTTGTAAGTGCAATAAAACGTAGCACGCATTGAATATCCTTAGGTTGCCTTCAAATGGTTTACGCCATCGGCGTTCATGTTCATCCAGACGGTGACATATGTAGTGTTCCGTCCTACCAGCTTTGCCGGCTTTGCAAGGCCAATACTGTACCCCACATTGAATGAATAGAGCTTTTCAAGGATTCTTTCGCTCTAGAGCCCGGAAAATTCCCCATCCATCTCAGCTTCATAAATAACCTATTAACCTTAGATATTCGCACCTTGAAGTGACGCTCTTGCCTACAATCCTTTCGGCTCACGCCCCAACTTTCACCCTCCAAGCTTGACCCGCCGATACAAGGATTTGCTCTTGTTCGTGGGGAGGGATTAGGTCACGACTCTACACAGTCGCGGTAGATTCCCGTATTAATACAGGCTCTCTACATTGCTACGCAGACATCATCTGCCGCCCGTATTGCTCCAATTTCGGTATGTTCCATTGAAGTGATTCCACGATGACTCTGTTACAACTCGGAATGTTGAC
The DNA here is from genome assembly GCF_003863965.1 of Paenibacillus oralis. Classification (GTDB taxonomy): domain Bacteria; phylum Bacillota; class Bacilli; order Paenibacillales; family Paenibacillaceae; genus Fontibacillus; species Fontibacillus oralis. The sequence continues at coordinate 99,196 of NZ_RRCN01000002.1, read as the reverse complement.
GCTGGACTTGAGGCTCTGCTGGGTACTTATGAGAATTCCGTTGCTAGAAGCTTCAAATTCCTTTATCAGCTGTGTTCGTTTCGAGAACGATACATCCCCCTTAATAAGGAATACAGGCCGATTTGGGAACCGTTCCTGCATAAAACGCTGATATTCGGCTGCCGTCTCAAGGAAAACTGTTCCGATCGCGACCTTTTCATCGAACTGGTCGACAAGAGACATGATGTGATAATACTTGTTTGGCAGCACCGTCGACCCGTATTCGTCCATCAAATGAGGGCACGATGTCGATTTGATCAGCAACTGGAGCTGCCGCATAATCTTTAGCATACTATCCTTCTTGACGTTGCCGGTGCTGGAGAAGTAGTGCATCATCTCGTGAAATTCATGGATGATCTTGCTGTACACACTTTTTTCTGCAGCGTTTTGAACAATTCGATGGGTGATGTGATTGTAGATTTTCTTTCCAACAATCTCTACAAATTTACGGGTAATTATTGTCTTTTGAATGAGGTGAACCAGACTATCCTTATTAAAAATATCCTGATTGTGCTTCTTAACCCCGAACACTGTAACCTTCGCCGGGCTGAAGCACTGCTTGAATAAGCTTAGTCCCCCATACGCCGGATAAGGCTGGTTGAAAACGGGGTTCATCTTTTCCTCAATATCGCCTTCCTTGTTCACTTCATAAATAGATTCGCAATCGCAAATCATGTTGATGGAGTTGTTGTAGAGCAGCTCAAGCTGTGGGTACAATTCGACGATATTGTTACGTGTGGTTGTGCCGGTCGTTAGGAGCTTATACTTAGATCTCCGGAAGCATGCAAGGATTGCTTTTGTCTGAAGTGAACGGGCGTTGGATGCCTCATCCGATTCATCGACCACCAACGCCACCTTCTGGCTTTGCATCCGAAGGTATTTCATAATTTGCCGTTTATACTTCTGCAGACGCTTCAAGGAAACTAGGACAATCTGACCGGGTTGGATGGCTTCGATGTCCTTTAGTGAACGGATCACGATGAAATTCTCTCCAAAGTGTCCCAGCTTCTCCTCCCAGGTAAGATGGATCGCAAGTGCCGCGCTTACAACGAACACATTGCGAACCGCCTTCTTCTCCAAGAGCCGCTTATACCAAGCAATGGCGGCGATCGTCTTCCCGCTTCCCTGCTGCCAATTGAGAATGCCGTACCTCTTCTGCATGACCAACCCCAGATCGTTCCGCTGCTTCTCATTCAGCTTAATGACTTCATTCCGGGACGAATCGAAGATTTGAAACTGATCTAAATATTGGTCAATGCCAGCGTTTCGCTTCATGGAATCAAAGGCTTGGCATTGGTTCAAGTAAGCCAGTTTCTTTTCATCTACCAACTTCATGAAGCTTTCGTCTTCAAAGGGATACCGCTCGTTGAGAACCATATCGTTAAATGAGATCTCCGTAATGGTCTTCAGCTTGTTCAACTTTGCCTGCATTTTGGGACTATAAGCCTTGAGCTTCAAGCTGTAATTCCTTTTGACGAGACGGATTTCATCCTTATGAACCACGTGCTGATTCTTAACCACTCTCCGTAAATAAGCGAGCACTTTCCCTTTGGTCAAACGCTTCTTTTCCCACTCCTTAACACTCATTCCATCCGGCATTTTCTCCGTATAAAAACGATTCACGTAGTCCACCGATTTTGAGTAATGTTTGGCCAGTATCGGATGACGCTTAATATCGAAGAGCAGCTTCTTCACCTGAAACGTGAATTCATTCGCTTCTATATCCTGATGCTTCTGTTCAAACAAAATCTTATGACGGATTTTGTTTTTGTCCTCCAAGAGCGGCTTAATATAGCGCTCATGAACAAAACGCGCACCGACTAAATCGAAAGAAGGGACCGTGATCTTATCCTGAGAGTACGGAACTGCCGATAGGTGTTCGCTCTTCTTTTGGAAGATCATCATCTTTGTCTCGAACGACTCCAAGCCGTACATTTTGAAAGCATCCGCCGGCAAATCCATTTGGCAAATAAATGAGAACCTCTTATTGATCTCCTCGATCATACCGCCATCAGAAAAGTTATCGCTTAGAAAACTGTTAGGCACAATCAAAGCGAGAAACCCCGCCGGCTGAAGGAGATCAAAGGAGCGAATGCAGTAAAACAATTGACTCAGATATCGTTCGTTTTTGTACTCCCACTTCAAATTGAATGGCGGGTTTCCAAACACTACATCGAATCGTACTTCCGGTTCGTAAAGACGAATATCAGTGCACTCGATATGAGCCTCAGGAAAAAGATGTTTCGCTACCTTGTATGCCTTAATGTCCAATTCACTCCCATATACATTGGACTCAACAGGAGCCTGGTTTATAAAAGCCCCCATTCCGCAGGTCAGATCGGCAATCAAATCTTCCTGACTTGGATTTATAGCTGCAACCAGAAATTCGCAGAAGGAATGAGGTGTGAAGAACTGGCCCTGCTCAATATCCTTCTTGGCTTCAGAATAGTCAAAGTAACTACTGAAGTTGGATCGCAAGAGACCGTGAAGGGCACCATCACCCGTGTAAGCCTGGTAAATATCCGATTGAGTAATCCCGAAATCCATCTTCGATTCGATAATATGGAGAATCTTCTCGTTAATCTCTTTTCGCTTTTCTTGCGGGATAATTCGCCCCAAATGTTTGTATTTCATATTAGCCTCCCGTAAGTTCGGATCAATAAAAAACACAGCAAAAGCAGATAAATTCTGCTGTTTGCTGTGTCGCTCCGGAATGGATAAATTGGGTTAGGTATACTTCAAATATTCCTTTGCAAACTGAAGGGCCAGCTCATGACTTTTGAACTTAAGCTCGACCTTACCATTCTTGAAGCATTTCAGGGATTCGAATTTGTTCATGAACGTGAAACTGAATTCATCAAACCAGTCTTTACGAATCCGATCATTCGCAATTATTGCCAAAGTGTCTCTTGTCGTGGTCTTTCCAGACTCAAACAATTCCACCCCACGAAGAAGCTTGGCGAGGTTTTCATCTCGCTTGTTAAGCCAAGAACCAGAAAACCATGATTCGAAATAAAGATAGTCCGCAATAGCCACTTTCAGCGACTGAACTTTTACCTTCGACGAATTATAGATTGTATTCCGGACAGCTTCTTTGATTTCCTCATTCGCCTTTTCGGAGAAATTCATCCCGTCCATCTGCAGCAGGATATCGTCAACGACATCCTTGTATGTGATCGTATGATCATACTTCCGGAACTTCTCACGATTAATCGTGACAGAGTACGTCGTCCGGAAATGCGTTACGATCTTGCTGACAAATGAGTCAATCTTGGAAGTTAATTTCTCATCGAGATCCTTGATGAGGTTTTTCGTACTTAAAAAGATATTCGACATTTCGTTATCCACGTAAAATTGTTTTGCCTTCAGAATGAGTGCTACCGCTGCATCAATGCGAATCTGATGCTGTTCACAAAATTCTTTATCCTCATCAGAAATCAACATGTTGCCTCCAATTTTAACAGCGTCAAACTTGGCCATGATGTCGAAATCAAACCCTGAATCACTATCCTCCAGAGGTTTCGGTTCTTGTTCATTAACCTCTTCAGTTGCAACGTTTTCGGGCTTTTCAATTGCGCTTGCAGAAATAGTTTCATGTGCTGGCAAAACATCGAAAATCAATAACTGACCATCAATCAATTTTCTCATCCTCTCCTAAGTATTTGGGTTGTTTAGGCAAAAAATAACGCCTAACGAAAAGCATCAATCCCCAAAAAAGTGCAGACCTGCACAATTTAGCATTGATACGCTTCGTTAAGCGTCATTTCGAAATAGAATGGGTCCATGTGTCGCATGACAGGACCAAAAAAATTAAGATAAGGTATAAAACAATAATATCATCACAACCGTAATTGTAAAAGTTTAAAAAACTTTTTTCAGTGCAAAGACTTGTATCGACTTTTGTTGATTTTGAGATATTTGGGTAAAATCAAAAAGCCCTTGCGATAGCAAGGGCATCTCACTATTTTCAGGACTTCTCAATTTCCCTTACGTCCATGGCCAAAAAGCGCAACATGCGTCGCAAATCATCTTTTCCAGTTGCCGGCTTTTCGGTAAGTTGATCAACATACTCCTCAACTTTTTTCTCGAGTGCCGCTTTCTTGAGTGATTCCCTAAGTTTGTTCAGTTGATCAATTTCGTAATCGATTTGCGAAAGCGTGCTGGGTTCCTTCCTCTGGAGTAGAGGATTATCCGTAATCCCCAGTAAATAATCAGTTGATGTTTTTAAAAACGCTGCCAACTTGACAACCTGATCTGGATCGGGATTAGCTATGCTTCGTTCCCAGTTAGAAATCGTCGCACTCGATGCCCCAACACCCTCCGCAAGTTGCTCTTGCGTCTTACCTCTTAACATTCTGACCTCTTTTATTCTCTCTGCTAATACTTGCATGACAGCACCACCCATTATTATTTGATTAAAATATGCTCGTTTATTCTCTATCATTCGCAGCTGGGGCTTTGTCTTCACAATAACCTGTCCGGCATTGACAGAAGATACGACCGCCCACGAAATAAAAAAGCTATCCAATACACTGGCATCTGTTCCGCTGACCAACATCCGCTTCACCAAGCTTGTCTTAAAACCTGTAAAGATTCTCTATCTGCCGACTCAGAAATAAGAAATGAAATCGCTAATGCTCCTACAATATAAAGTATATTCTCAAGCAAATGAGAACTCAAAGCAGATGCTGCAAGCACAAGGCCAATAGCCCAAACTGGTCTTTTTTTCCGCCGATAGTATGCTGAACCCAATCGCAAAGCGAAAAGTAAAGCCGATCAACCATGTTACCGATAAAGCCAAGAACACTCCCAAATGGACCGGAGCAAACTCTGCAGTCAGGACATTAATCAAAACGATTGGAGCATCATAAAAGTATAATCTGTTCCTCAAGACCTCCTAGGTTACTACAACGGGCTGGTGAGATCGAAATCAGCACCTTCCCTCCGAAAGAAGTAGCCAAGCCTGCAGCATTGCAGGCCTGACCTCCACCATTGACTTTAGTTTTCTTCACGTTCGCTGCGGATTCTTTCGGCTTTTAGTGCCAGGCGTTCGATGATCTGGTAAAAGACGAGTTTTTGGGGGTCGACGTTTCCGGGATCCAGAGCAGCCGCGACTTTCTGAAGGAAACTTTGAGCTCCCTCATCCAAGTATGTGCCCTCCACAAGCTCTTCTTTTAGAAGGACCTCGAAGGCATCAAAAGCCGGATCACATGAAGAAGACTGCTTCTCTACATCACTGGACCACTCTAATATTGTCCCATAAATTACGTCCTCAAAGTGAGTGCATTCCGGGTACAAAAGTGAAAGTTTAATTTCAGCTTGAGCTGCTTTCAGTAAGAAATACAACATATTGCTGACCGCGCGGCGTGCGATGTAGCTCCCGCCGATCGTTTCCTCATTATCATTGGGCTGAAGCGCAAAAGATGCAATCGAGAACCGAACTTCTGACTTATCTGAATTATCATCGTCTTCTAAATACTGAAGATGAGCAAGATCGTTGACGTGAATATCGAAGAAGTGAGCAGCAACATCCCGAGCGGTTTGAGATTCATCGTTGCAGTACAGGGTGTAATTATGTTTATTGTCCAGAAACTCAGCAACCGTCATTTCTTCGCCCGCAATGGTAATGGAGTTATTCTCCTCTTTTATGTTTAAGGACAGATTACCAAACTCATCGCCAGCCAAGGAAATGGTGAGGTCAAGTCCGGTTTCCATTTTTAAAAACTTGGCGAACTCGGATTCGAGCTGGCGAACCGGGGAGAAAAACACTTGATATTTCGGCTCATGAACTAATCCGGTTTGACTAACCAGCACCGGCCGCGTATCCTTCTTTGTCTGTTCCGAAATAAGTCCCTCAACGGGAACATTATCAATTTTGATTCGATTGGCGGGTACCGGCTTTTCCTCAACAGATTCAGATTCCGAGACGATATGCAGAATTTCCCGGCTTACTTCGTCGATACATCCCGTAAAGAAGCTGAAGAACGGCGTTGCTTCGATCCATTCGCGGAACCGATCATCAGATTCCATCTGTCTAGAAATCGTCGATAATCCACGAGATACCCGCCGAATAGCCTCCCTCTGAATGTACCCTGCAACCTCATTCTCCGTCAGATTGGAAATGGGAATTAGATTAAGGTCATGGGGGCTAATTTCGGCATGAATAAGTGGCACACCGTCTTCAGATCCGATAATGATATCGTTCGCAAACCCCTCATCATCTTCGGCAGTGATACCAAAATCCATTACTTGATTCAAGATACCATTCGCAATGTTTCTTGCAACCTCTTCCTTGTTTTGAATAGGGTCGGATAAACCCAGTGTAAGTTGAAAATTCATTTTGTTTTGCACAAATATCGCTCCCTTGATTAGTTTTGGTTTTTGGACAAAAAAGTGAAGTGGGTTGATCACCCTGCTTCTTCATTCTTTTCTTCACCGTTTTCCTCAATATCTACGGATTGAATGTTTGCTTCGGACGCATAGAAGTCATCCATTTCCGCCTAGTAGAAAACCTGTACAGCTCGCTCCCGGATTTGCTTCGGCTAGATTTATTGACGTTTTCAACTCTCACCGTTCGGGTGAATGTCACATAAGCATTTCTCATCCTTTTCGCTCCTTTAAAGAAAATTGGGTTATAGGTGCAAATAAAAAACACCTAACAAGCAACCAAAGTCGGAATAGACACACGGATAGTGTGAATTCAACCTTAGTACCCTTGTTAGGTGTTTCTTAAATAGAATGCTCCTCTGCTCGTGCCGAAGAGTAAGAGTTCATAAAGAAAAAAATGGTATGTATTCAGTATATCACGAAACCAGGAGATGTTAAATAAGATAAGAAAAGGCCTGCGGATAGCAGACCTTCCCTCCCTTTACACTTGTAAAGTTAGCTCTGGAATGGAGAGATTTTGAATCATACGGCTTACGTTTTTCTTCAGAATCTCAAATAAAACGGCGATTCGTCCTTTCCTCATCGTCGCGCGGCCAAGGTTCCCGCTTCCGGCAAATTGGTCTACTACCACTTCCCCTGGGAGCGTAATTGCCTCAAGGATAGCCTCATAAAGCTCAACCGGTTTTTCGGCTTGATGAATCCTTTTCTTAGGGGGAATGGGCTCGAAATCAAACTCTGTTGGAAGCATATAGGAAGTACCACTCATCCAACCGCCACGTTGTTTATCCGGACGGAGAGGTCGAGCCTTGCCTTTCACGAAAAACATGATATCCTCACTATTTTTGCTCTTGCGACCGGTGTTATAAACACACTTTCCTTTCTTCCACGGAACTTTCGCGTAGTAATTCAAGCCAACTGCCTCAGCCATAGCCTTGATCTTAAAAAGATACTTCCAGTTATTTTCATTTTCTGCCGGAAGAATTTCGACCAAGAAGGCACCTTCCCTCAAGACTCTCGCTTTTTCTTTAAAATCCTCAATGGTATAGAGAAACGAAGTGTGATCGTAGGTTTTGTCAAAAACACGGTTGGTCCCTTTATTGGACACTTCATCTTTCCAAGGATGATCGGTTACAATGGCATCTACGCTCTCATCCTCAAAAGCCGAAAGATTCCTTCCATCCCCTTCTACAACGAATGCGGCCCCATCTTCCGATAGCAGCATGTATACTCCCCTCGATACACGCTCAAACCGCTTTTTAAGATTTGTGTATAACCTTCCGCGAATAGTCGATTCAGGCTTATCGGGAAAGTAGGTTGCGATTTCCTTAATGTGCATGGGCCTGCCATTTTGTTGTATGACATCTGCGATGCGCTTAGCAAGAATTTCTTGTTTCATGTTGCTCACTCCTTAAACCTTTTTGGGTTGTAGGTGCAAAAAAAACACCTGACAAACCGACCAAAGAAGAAAGACACACGGGTCGTGTGAATTTCGATTTTTGATCACCTTGTCAGGTGCTTCATGTGCTTAGAACGCTCCCTATGCGCACGCTGGGAGAAGAAATTGAGAAATAGGATACAAGAGAATTATATCATAAAGGGTACGATGAAAGAAGAATATGGATTGCTCCGAAATGGCCCTTTCTTCGCCCTTATCTCATAATGTTTACATAATGAAAAAAAGAAGAGTTGAGCAAATATACGATCAGTACGTGCTTCATCAAAATTCCTATGCCTTTCAAAGCACATTCCCTCTCAAACAAATATATCCGTTTATAACTTCTTACAAAATATATCTATCATAGGTACCTTTGTATGCAAAGAATTGACAAAAACACTTTCAACAGTCAATATGATGGTATCATTTGATACCAAAAATATCATGTGATACCAAAAATATCATGTGATACCAAAAATATCATGTGATACCAGAAACAAAAGTCCAACAACGAATCAATCGAAGCCTATTTCAAGAAATTCTCGAAGCTTACTTCAGACTGGGAAAGATAAAAAACAATGGAGGTCTATTCCAAAATGCCAAACTACGTAGTTGAGGATGAAACGCAAGAAACCTGCAGCATGATCTACGACAGGCCAGGGTTTTCCCCTTGGGTCATCGAGGTTGTAAACATGAAAAATGAAGATATGTTTACCGGAGTCTTTCGCACTGCATTTTCCGGAGGAAGAGAATGCGAGCAATTCGTTCTGATGCCGGCAAAAGCTGACTTCACTCTTCTCACGATACAAATATTTAAAAATGGAGATGTCTTATTCTCTAATCAAATCCCGGCAACGGTTGAAGTCAAAAAGCAGAAAAAGCGAATTGTGATCCAATCACACGCGGATATCGAAGTTTCTTCATCAGGAACGATCTCGATACTTACGCATCCGAGCGAATTCTGATTATAAAAAAAGAAGCGGGAGACCACCCGCTTCTTTTTTGCTTACAAAGGAGCGGGGCTCCGCTCCCTTGTACCAACTCATCCCAACCAAGGGAGAAGGATGATGTTTAGTATGTGACCCGCAGGGCTGCCTGCACTTTCTGAACGGCGTCTTCCTGATTTTGTTCTTTTGGATCAAGCCCGTACTTTTTACATACCGCATGAAAACAATCGGTCAAAGTCGTGCTGTAAATATACTTCACTCCGTTGAGTTCGCGCATCATTTCAAAAGCGATATCAATTACCACGGATATAAAGCCTCCTGTCACTTTAGATAAATTAGCCTACCTTTTGTCGTTCTTCCTCAAGGAGCATTTTCACCCGAGCAATTTCCTCGTCGCTGTGAACCGTTCCACCGCTATTCATTTCAATATACCACTGAAGCACTTCTTCCCTTGTTTTAAGGTCGTTAACGACAAAAATCAGATTTACATCGGTCCGACCCTCAAACTCCATGTAATAGTATCCGAAGGCCTTGATTTCATTGTTCAGAAACCGTAGAAGAGCGGTAAGTCGTTGCAATCCGTCTACCAGGACAAACGGCAGCTCGCCCATCATGATATTCGGAGAGTTAAAGTAAATAATCCGTGCTGATGTTCCACCGCGTAAGAAATATTCCACGTATCGAATTTGTTGATCCTCTGTCCAAATGTGGCCCCTTTGGAAATCGGGATTTATTTCAAGTCCCGCCTCCAAATACTCATCAATGTTCCTTTTCAGTTGATGAAGAAAAACATTGATCTGATAACCGTGTACCGAAGTGAATTTGGGAATATCCTTGAATTTCAGTTTTAAGACTCCCTTCTGCTTACCTTCGCATAAGACAAGCCGCTTTAGGATAATAGCCCCTCAACAGATCAAAAGCGCGGCCTTTACGAGCTAAGGCTTTCTTCTCCTCAAGACCTTGTAGTTCCTCTTGGAAGGCCAGGAAAGTGGCTTCCAATTCCCGCACGGCTAGACGAAGGTCATTTTCATATTGGCTGAATTCATTGCACGAATTTTCTGACGCCGAGCACTGTATCGGTGTATGAAAAAGAGTGGCCCGTACATTTTGAGTATGCAACATTCTGCTCTTGTCGTCCATCATTTCCCGAAGGCGGTTAGTAATCCGCTTTGCTTCATCTAATGCTTGCTGCACCCTTCTCTTGTCAGGGCAGGTTTGGCATAGCATTTGCTGGTAGAAGAACTGCATTTAGAGGAACACCTCAATTTCCCTATCTGTAAGGAGTTCAGGATTAGAAAAAATACTACCGATCCTCTCAAACCCAAACTCCTGGAGGGCTTCCAATCGATTGTATGCGTCAGGGAACTCGATCATCGTGCAGAATACGCCACGCACAAGGTCGAACTTAATGACCCAGTTATTCTTTCCGTTACTTAAAATATCACCGGAATATAAAGGGGCTCCGGATGCGATATCATTGAACGGTACTTCAGGTATTAATACATACCTATCACGCCGGCCAATCGCTCGAAGAAAGAGCCCTTCTTGGATTTCTTCAAACTTGGACACCGTAGCGATATCATTGTTCGATGTAATGGCAACATCATTTTCGACAATACATTTTTCCACCAAATCATAAATCTTAAAGTTTCCGATTGTTGTATTCATAAAGCCCTCCCGCTCTTTATTAATAGAAATGATATTTCCTTGATTATGGACACTCTCACACAAATACATGATGTGGGTTTTTGCACAGTTGGCTTTTCCTTTAGCAAGGCAGAAAACGTCTTATTTCCATCACGACGAATGTTTTACATTTTCTCATTACGAGGATCAGTAGTGCTCAACGGATGCGATTTTCCTTAATTCATGGGCCGTCCATTTTGTTGAATTACATCTTCTATCCGCTTCGCAAGAATTCCTGTTTCATCTTGGTCACTCCTTATATCAAATTGTGTTGTAGGTGCAAAAAACACCTGACAAACCGACCAAGGAGGAAGGACACACGAATCGTGTGAGTTTCAATCTTGATCACCTTGTCAGGTGTTTTGTTGGCTTAGAATGCTCCCTTTGCGCATGCTGGGAGAAGAACAAATTAACAGAGATTAGGATATGAAAATATTATATCATAAAGGAGAGGATTGAAGAAAAAAAGATTGCGATTGAATAGCACAATCCCCTTCTTAATCCCATCTGGCTTGGCGCTCCTGCAACAAGCATAAAGCAATGACAGCCATACAAACTGCACCGATCGCTTTCGTGAAAAGCGTCGTGACTAACAGAACCCATGGCGAAAGGGAAAAAGAGTTTCAATGTGTCCTCCCAAAATTGAAATGACTGCATAAACACCAGCAATCAAAGAATAGATAAAAGCGGAAAGGGACGAAATAACCGAATCAAAACGTTAGGAACATCCTTTCTAACGAATAGGTGGATCACACACATTCCTCCCATAATGAATATTGAAGCAGTATATTTTATGAAATTAATAGTAACGGGTCCCAATAATGCACCTAAAACTTCAAGTATTTATTTTTATATATTGAAGAAGAGTAACCTAAAAATATAAGGTTACTATGTGTACTGGATACTTTTTCAAAATGTCGCCTATTGCTATCAAAGTTTCATCCCTCCTTTTATACATATTCCCCATTAATTTCGGAATTGTAGCAGTTCTTCGGCAAACAACCAGAAGGGTTTCGAACAGACTTCAACAACGGTGGTCAGCCCTCGAGGTTCATCATCATGACCATCAGTTTAACAACATATCTACGCCCACGGAGCACCGATATAACAAGTCTGTTTTTACATAGAGTACAAACCACCAATATGAGAAAAGAGCTGTAAGATTGCAGCTCCTTTCTCAAGAAAAAACGTATTTCTAATTATGCTCAAAATATTCAACAACCTCTGCCAATGTACGTTCCTGCAGAAAGTCATTTATTATTTCTTTAGATACACTATTTCCATTGCTATCACTCAATAAGAAACAGTTCTGATGATGTATCCTATCTAAAACAAAAACATAAGATCCAAAATCTGAAACTTCTTTGGTATATAACAATTCCCGGGAGTTTTTATACAAAAAGTCATTCGGGTACCCAGGATTTACTGCGTATATTAAATCCAGGTACTGTTTATTACCAAATTGATCATAAAGAAAACTATCAATCAATTTAAATAAACTTGCGTATGCCCCCCTCATTTTCTCAGGTGTTGAAACATCTACAACAAGTTTCTCCATTTCTTTAAAAAGCCTATAACCAATATATTGTTTTTGAGATAATTGATCTCTTAATTCATTGAATGCTTGCTCATTACGTAAGTTTAACTCCAGGAAGTTAACAGCATGACACAGGTCGGCCACATTCTCCAATTCAACAGTTAAGAGTACATCATTCAAAAAGGCCTGATTTAATTCAGATTGATTAACGCCTATTTTTCTCATTTCTTCAAAGATGTAAGTATGATCTAACGTATTTGATAACGAATTGATAGATTCTTTTAGCCACAGTGGAATTTTCACTTTGTTAAACCTTCGTATTTGTGGAAAGCCCAATAATTTTAGTTTTACATGAAGCAATTCATGATAATATAGCGCTTCGTAATGGATTTCAGAAGATTTAAATATAATTTGTACCTCTTTATTTGCTAGATACCTTGTTAGCGCAGACTCAGGTTGATTATCTTTCATAAAGAATGTTAAATTCATACCTATACTTTCAATTGATTCAATCACCTCTCTATACAAATTTGACTTAAGTATATTTGATGAAGGTGTAAAGATTTCCATTGGCTTTTTCCTCATTTTCATTGTTTTTATATAAACTATTTTGAAATGAATTTACCTTTCTTCTGTAGGAGATATTATATCTGCTTCATATCGAGTATTAAAGCCTGATTACTAGGCTGGATACCTCAACAAAAGAAAACTTACTTCGGAGAAATGGTTCTCGTCTGCTCTTATCCAACGCAAACTATTCCAATTCTTTCTGGCAATAGGCAGCATATACTTTTCAACGGCTTTCTCGTCGTCCTGCTGTTCTTCCGAAAGGTCTGCCCAGTTATGCCACAACTCGGTATTTATAAAATAAAGCTTACCACACCGATCCTTGGCATATATGAACCAATCCTCACAAAAAACATACCGTAATTCATTTTCATAAAATTGCTTTGAAAACCTTAAGCAGCGGCCGATATGATGATTTAGTTTTTGTTTCTGGTCCTCTGTCGCCTCTATTATTTCAAAGTCATCTCTGTTCTGAGCTTCAGTTGTTTCAACGATACGTACAGAGATAACATTTTGAAGTGGCTTTAATCTATCACATTCCCATATTTCGCCGGTTGTTCTACAATGGATTTTTGGCATATCGAGCCCTCCATGAATGTTTTTAACTCTTTTGCAAATTCATCATTTCTCAAGAGTATTCAAATCTGCAGCTTCCATCCCAGTTGCGATATAATTCTCTTCTAACTTGCCGAAATACCATGCGATCGCCTCGTCGGTCGTCATGGGAATACTTGCAGCAATGAGACCCACTTCGTTGAACCGGTCACTTTCTACATCATAAAAGTAAAATGGCATGTTCGGGAACTCTTTGCTAAGACTATTCAAGAACTCCTGTACATCACTCATGCTGAGGTTATCCCAGGCATTACTGATATGGCGGATAACGGGTCCAAGAGTTACCTCATGATGCCCAATGTACTGCTTCAAGACATCAGCATCGGCGTCCCCGATCGGATTTATTGATAAAACCTTGATATAGCATTCCTCCTCAGCATCAAACCACCGATAGTTATCACCATCATGCTGAATTGTTTCGTCGCCCCAATTTTGAGAGAACACAGACGAAATAGCTTCCATTACATCTCCGTTAGTAGTAATAACACACTGACTCTCGACACTGAAGTCGCCGATGCCCTGCTCATAATTTGCTAAGTAGTGATTCATTCGACTATTCCCTCCATTAATCTTTTTCAATCGTCCGATAAACTAAACCGATTTGATTTCAGCCGGCCAGTCCTTTGGAATCGAGATATCGGCTGTCTTAACATTCACGGAGACCGGAACATCATGGGATTCCACATAGTTACGAATCATAAGTCTTCCTTCGTCTTCGCAGCATTCAACCACTGAAGAAAGGTTACCATCGACAAGTATTTGAATTCCTGGATAAGACTCCTCTGTTTCCAGTTGAGCGGTAACGAGCCCCATGCTGCTAAGGATACTGATTTGCACTTGATCCGTGGTAAACGAGACCCCGAAGATGTTCGAATTCTGCTCCAAGTCCTCTTCTTTCAACGGAATTTGATGATACCCCTTATTGCTTCGCATCATTGCGAGACCCGTTTCAACTGAAGGGATGAAAAAGGAATCGGCTTGGTTCCCGTAAGTTTCCCCGGCTTCAGGATCAAAATTCCGAAAGCGAGCAACGATGCGGCCGCTGTCATCATAAATGGTTGCGTGAATTCCAGTTACATTCGATTCCATAATTTCGCTATACGACAATTCCAAAGTTGCCATGGTTTCTTTCCTCCTCATAGATATTAATCAATTTGGGTGAAGCTGGTTTTGTTCGCACCAATTTTTCGAATTCGAAATGACTTCCAATTTGACCCGACGACTTGTCTTACGCAATTAAAGACTCACGAAGCTGTTCAGGTGTGGTTCCTTGGTTCACTACTAGCCAGTCTTCAAAGTAGTCAATGTCATCGCGAACCGAGAACCTCTTCCACAGAATTGGGGGATCTTGCTCATCTTCCATCTCCTTTTTTAAAAAGTTGGGTTGTAGGGTGAAGAATGCACCCAACAAACGATCAATCCTCAGAAACAAAATGATCGCTTGTTGCGAGCATTCTTAATTCTTAATTAAAGAAGGATAGGCGGCTAGCCACCTATCCTTTTCTAAAGCGCCGGTATAAACCGTATTTAGGCTAAAATTACATTCTGATACACAGCAACCATACTAATCAATGCGACAACATGAAAGTTGGCATATTGGAATAATACCATCCTCGCAGAGATACGCCCTTTTTTATATTCATGTTTGAACATACAGACCAGGGCCGCCGTGAGGATAACATAAACCAATGAGCAGATAATGATTAATTGCATGACAACCACTCCTATACTGGGATTGGATAAAAACAGGCTAGTGCCTGCAAATGCTTCACACACGAAAAACCGTTAAAACGCAAAAAAGCACTTTTTCAAGTGAAGGGTAAAAGAACACACTGGTAGCGTGCAATTTAGCCTTAATCACTTAAAAAAGTGCTTTGAGTACGTTAGAATGCTCTCTTGTGCGCTTGCTAGAGAGGGAAAATATATTAATGATAGGTATAAAACAATATTAGCATAAGAGTGTTCACTTTGCACACCTTTTCAAAGCAAAACAGGGACCTTATCTGGGCCCCTGTTTCAATTCCCTGCGATTTAAACTTACTGCGAGCGGATCTTTGCCGACCAATCCTTGTATCTGGTTTATGGCAGCTCCCCCTCCAATTGGGCAGCCAGGATATGAAGTCCCAATCAAACTTCCCGTAACATGACGCCTCCCCCAATGAAAGGATCGATTCGACAGAATCAAGGAATCGCCGCTCCAACGAAAATCTTCATTGAGCTGGAACACCCAGAATACACCTGTCCAAAGGCCTCTCTCCTAAATGGCTGCCATCGATCACATTGTATGTTTCGTCACCGGTAGTGCAGACCCAAACTTGGCTCCCTTCCCGCTACTCTTTAAAAATGTGCTTTTTTCGTGCGTCTCGGTGCCAAATTCTCGGCCATACTCCCCCCAAAAGTGGTTTGTCTTTTTATAGTGTTGGATGGCTTCAAGCACTTGGAGAAGGGCTTTTTTACGATTTGTGACTTTGACTCGAAGAATACACTCGCTTGAAAACGTGTCATACTTCACACCAACATAAAGGGTGTAGTAAGACCTTTTCCAAGCTCCTCGACCAGTGAATTTTGAATGAAGGCCGCAGACATAGCAGAATTGGTTTCCCACTTCTCCGGGATTAATCACCAATGAAAAATTGCCGTTAGAGGACCATTCAGCAGATACATCCGTACCGCCGCATGCCTGCCAACGAATACGATCAGTTCTCGCCCGGTCACATTCTGCTTCTGCCCTCAGTCGATAATAATTAGGAAATAGTTGTTCCGGATTAGTCCTGTCCCACTACATTTAGAAAGCCCCTCTTATCGTACTTTGGATTTTATAAAAGGTTGGGGCGCAAAAAGTATGCCTCCAACCTGGTGTAGTTACTGCATTCCGATCAACTGTATGAACTCTTCATCCAAAATGATGCGAATCCCGAGTGTTTCAGCTTTGGCCTTTTTGCTACCTGCATTTTCCCCGCAGACCACAAAGTCCGTTTTCCTCGAAACGCTGCCAGTAACCTTTGCGCCGAGTCCCTCCAAGATGAATGATGCCTCGTCGCGCCCCATTGTGGACAGAGTGCCGGTGATGACAACGGTCTTACCGTTGAATAAACCATCTGCTGGTACGCTGACTTCCACCTTCTCAAACACTGGATCGCAACCGGCCGTCCGAATCATACGAACAATGCCATATGTGACTGGATTAGCGAAGTATTCAAGTACACTATCTGCAACGATTTCCCCAACATCTGACAAGGCAAGAAGTTCCTCCTTACTAGCCTGGCTGAAGCGCTCCAAAGAACCAAAAGCTTCAGCGAAAGTTTTGGAAGAGGTCTTACCAACGTTTGGAATGGAAAGCGCATGGATCAGATTTGAAAGCCCTTTTGTCTTGCAGTTTTCAATGGCCTTAAGAAGATTTTGGGCTTTCTTTTTCCCAAACCCCTCTAAGTAGATCAGCTGCTCCTCTTGCAGATCAAAGAAGTCACCGGGGTGCCGGAGCAGGTGATTATCGTGAAGGAGTTCAGCCGTGCTTTGACTGAAGCCTTCAATATCCATGCAATCACGGGAGGCAAAGTGAGTCAGCCAACCAACTTTTTGTGGTTTGCACTCCCACTTATTCTCGCAGTATAGATGTGCGCCTCGTTGAACCAACTTCGAATTACAAGATGGGCAATGTGTAGGCGTAACAATCTCGAGACCATCATTCTCATCCGTCAGTTTTCCCAACAGTTCCGGAATGACATCATTCGATCGTCTCAAGATGACTTCTTTGCCGAGAGCAAACTTGAGGTTTTTACGCTCAATGTCGGCCACGTTATTCATGGTACAGAACGTTACAGTAACCCCGCCGATCTCCACAGGCATAAGCATGGCCACCGGAGTCAGCTTGCCGGTCCGACCAACCTCCCAATTGACTGACTCCAATGTAGTGGAGCATTCCTCGGCTTCAAATTTGTAAGCGATGGCCCATCGTGGGAACTTTTCCGTGTATCCCAGGACGGAGCGGGTATGCATGTCAGCAATCTTGATGACTGCACCATCAATCAAGAAATCAAGGTCTGCACGGCACGCAACTATGGAATCAAGCTCACTAATAACATCCTTGATCGTCCCTACATAACGGGTATACGGATTGACCTTGAATCGATTCTCAATCAAGAAGTCAGACATCTCGCTATGGTGGGAAAAATACTTATCTGGAGCGTAGCCAACATTATAGATGAAGGCATCCAGACGACGTTCAGCTGTCACTTTCGGATTCAGGTTGCGAAGGGCACCGGCCGCTGCATTGCGAGCATTTTTCAGAGGTTCTGCTGCGGTTTCGTTATACTTGGCAAGGACAGAAAGATTCATGATCCCTTCACCTTGGATTTCAACAAGACCCTTGTAGGGGATTTCCAACGGAATCGACTTGATCGTCTTTACCTGAGCGAGGATTCCCTCCCCAGTAACACCCGACCCCCTCGTGGCAGCTTGAACCAATACCCCATCGTTGTAAGTCAGATTGAGCGTTAAACCATCAAATTTCAATTCAATTACGAATGACAGCTCAGGAAGCGGGTTCCTTGGATTCGCTGCGTTAAACGTCGAAATTGCCTTTTTAACGCGCTCTTCCCATGCAAGCAGATCTTCTACCGACTGTGCCTTATCCAGGCTCCATAGTCGTGCCAGGTGCGTGTGCTCGGTAAATCCCGAAAGAATCTCACCGCCTACACGTTGAGTGGGGGATTGCGGAAGAACCGTTCCCGTCTCCTTTTCCAACGTAACCAGTTCGTCATAAAGCTTGTCGTAGTCCGGATCTAACATAAGGGGATTATCCAATGTGTAGTAGTGATAGTTGAGCCGGTTGACCTCGTTCACCAAATAGTTCATTCTTTCCATCTTGCTTTCTGTTGTTAACATCGCTTGTCCTCCTAAATAAAATGGGTTGTCAGGCACAAAAAAATGCACGCGCCTTTCCAATGACCAAATCTCAGAGGACATAATTAGCCCTATGAAATAAAATTCGGTCACTCGAAAGGTGAGTGCATTTACATTAGAATGGATTCCTGCGCTGGCGGGAACCTAAGATAAAATTGGAAGTAAGGTATGAACCAATAATAACACCAAAATAGTTAAAACGGAAGTAGCTACAGAGCACCAAAAAAGCCGTGCAGTAATGCACGGCCAGGCTGTTGACAAAGCTCTGTTGGTTTTGAGTTTGTTTGAAAAAGTTAGATGAATTCCTGAAGTTCGAGTATTAAAAAACAAGAAGATCGCCCTATCTAGCCAGCTTGGCCAGGTGGTTGGCGATCTTCTTGATGTTTTGGCAGATGGCTGTCATGAGCGCTTGCTCTAAGACCTTTTTCTTGCTGCGAAACCGGCAATAGCGAAGTCCATGGAGCTCTTTGGCATCCGCGAAACTTCGCTCAATCGTTTGGTATCGGAGGCGGTACAAATATTTGCCCGAGCGAGAGCGCCCGTTTTGCTTTACCCACTCCTTGCTGTCTTGCCAGACATGCCGGGTCAAGACCCTTTGTTTGTTCCTTGAACGTGTACACTCCCCAAGCAACGGGCAGTCTTTACAGATCTGGGGGGCCGATTTGTACTGGCGATAACCCTCCCGGTCCGTTGTAGCATAAGTCAATTCCTGTTTTTGTGGACAGATATACAAGTCGCGTTCGTGATCATACTTAAATCGCCACTTGGCGATCAAGCCCTTTACTGGGGTATAGCTTCTACCGCCAATGACGGCATAAATCTTCCGGGTATGGAGTTTCTTGCAGATATCGGCGGTGTTATAACCAGCATCAAGGGCAACGGCTTCCAATGTCTTAACAAACCCAAACTTCTCGATTTGTAGTTCAAGGCGGTCAAGATAAGGCGTCGAGTCATGGACATTTCCGGGCGTAATATGTACATCGGTAATAATGTTGTATTTATGATCAACCGTCCGGTGATCCAAATAGAAGAAGCCTTCCGGTTTACCGTCGCGGACCATATATCCACTCTCGGGGTCTGTTGTACTCACTTTTGTTTCTTTGGTCTGGGTCACCTCCTTCCGGGGTTTTAAGGCTTTTTTCCATGAGCCGCTCGATCGGTTTGAACGGCCTCGTCCAAATCATCCAGATAGGTTTTAACGCTCTTTTCAACTTCTTGTTTGACGAATTTACGCTTGTTAGCGTTGGCTTTGAGGTGGGTTGAATCTGTAATCAATACACGGCCTGCGACCATCCGCAGCTCAATAGCTTTGAATACAATATGGTCGAAGATTTCTTGAACAACATCGCTGTCCTGAAGTCGCTTGCGATTCAAGCTTAATGTGCTGTGGTCCGGAACGCGATCCGTCAAACCTAATCCGACAAACCAGCGATAGGCCACATTAAGTTGGACCTCCTGTTCAAGCTGGCGTTCAGAACGAATGCCATATAAATAGCCGATAAACATCATTTTGAAGAGCATGATCGGATCGACCGAGGGACGTCCGTTATCCTCGCAATAATAAGGTTTAACTTTTTCAAGAATAAAGGAAAAGTCGATGTGTTTATGGATCTTACGAAGCAAATGATTTTGAGGTACAAGTTCTTCTAAACAAACGAATTCGTAGCTGTTTTGCACATTCGGATTGGAGCGAAGCATGCAACCACCGCCTTGTTAGGATAACTATATTATATCATATTAACGCGGTGAATACATAAAGAAAAGAAACAAAGAAATAGCCTGTTGAGGGTTTCTCAACAGGCTGAAAGACGGTTGAGAATTTTACTCAACCGTCTTTTTTCTCAATCCAATATCTCCATAACTCCATAGGCACTACAACCGAGGGCTAAGGGTGTAGTCTCACCACATTGTTAATCAAATTGAAAATTTATAGCCAACGCATTTTCATTTCTTAGTTTTAAGCAGTATGTTTTGTATTGAGCTTTTATTAATAACCACCATTTTATTGATCATAGCTGAATTTTCTAAACCTTGCAGCATATATCTAAATCCTTTGATGTGATTACCCTTACGATGCAAATATAGCGATAATTCATATAAAAAGCCAGGGTAGCAATCAGGAATAACCTGACTTTATACAAATCATTCGTTTGTGGATATACAAATGTTTCGATTTCTGAAATAAATTGTTGGAGAATATGATCCACATCAATTTCATAACGATTTGCGGCATAAGTAGCAGAGACAGAAAAATAGCCTGTTGAGGGTTTCTCAACAGGCTGGCCGTGCAGTAATGCACGGCATTGTTTGGCAATTACCTTTCTTCATTTTTAATGTCCGTTATAAACGTCCCCCACTCTTTCGAAAGCCCACCTGTGAACTGCTCTGGGTCGCTATAAGTGATTTCAAGAGCGATTTCCCTAGCATTGGCCAACCTCTCGGTAAATCGTAAAACCATCTCCATAAACAGAGCGGCTGCAGCAGACTTCCCATCTTCTATATCAGTTAGATCTCCCTCGTGTTGCTCATATAATTTCTTAAAGGATTCATATTCGTTTAGGAACCCTTCCGAGAATTTCGAAAGCTCGATTTTAGCGACTTCTTCAGTGATTTTTTGCAAGGAAGCTTCGCATATCCAATATTTATAGACCATTTTGAAATATGCCTGAGATGCTTCAAGAACGGCATTGTGATTTAAAATAATCATTGGTTTCCCCCTTTTCTCGCCTTATGCAGCGGATCGAGTTAATTTAATTTCTAACTTCTCAAGTACTCTGCGCATGCCATCCTTGTTAATTTTCATCACCAGTTCGTCCAGATTGATGGATTCGAGTTGAGGAAGATCGGTATACAAGATTGCAAGCCGCTTACTCATTTTTGCGTCTTCAGCGTAGAGCTCCATATTTTCCTTTACCTTCCCCTTCAATTGCCCGACATTAGTCAAGATCCCTTCCAATGACTGATACTCCGTCAAAAGCTTCACTGCGGTCTTATCTCCTATTCCAGGAACACCGGGAATGTTATCGCTAACTTCCCCGCACAATGCTTTATAATCAGCTAATTGTTCTGGGGTAATGCTGTACTTTGCAATAAACAAATCACGTGTCATTTCTACATTTCCACTCAGTACTTGAATCACATTACCATCCAGAAGTTGATATAAGTCTTTATCATTGCTTAATACAATGACATCACCGCGATTCTCTCGTATCCACCGTTTTGTAAGAGCAGCTATTGTATCGTCTGCTTCCATCCGCTCGACTTTCAGTTGCGGGACGTTCATTGCATCAAAAAGTTCATAAGCCAATGGGATCTGCTCTTCTAGGGAATTCGGCTTCTCTTTCCCATCACGATTGGCTTTATATTCCGAGTAAATATCCCTCCGGAAAAGCTCAGACCTTTCCGGGTCTATTGCCACAACACAATGGGTAGGGGCATAGATACGAACGATACTTATGAATCGATCAATCAATGCCTTAATTGCATTGGTGTACACGCCAGCAGAAGAACGCATAAGTTCCTCCTCTTTCTTCCCCCCAGCAGTAGCATAATAACAAGCATTGATTAGATTGCTTGAATCAATTAACAGCAACCGGCCAGCTAAATCCATAAACTGTTTGGGGTCTTTGGCCTTATGGCTGTCCTCATCTTTGTAGTCTAAACTACGACTTTGTTGTTCTTGTTTAGATTCTTTCAATTCCAAAGAGAACACCCCATCTTGAAGTACAAGATTTTGTACGTCGTAAATCCCCCCATACTTTACTTGAAGCGAAAACAATAGATTCATGAATTCATAAATGGTGCATTTGAGAGCACTCATGGTGAGGTTTTTCAATGTCATACTTAAGCACAAGCCCTCATGTTGAACCGTATAGTCGGAGCTTCCTTTCTGTTCATCAAATACGATTTTTAGCCAATTCTTCTCGAAAGATACATGTGAAACCCTCGCTGACATATTGGGGAGTTGTCTGATCAAACTCTCAAAGCTGACAATCGTGCTGTTTACAGTGCCGTTAGGTGAAAATGAAACACCAATGCGATTCTCCATTTTCTTGACCTCCTATAAATTTGTTAAGAAAAAAATAAAAAAGGGACATTATGCTTTGTGATTCGCATAAGTCCCTCAGTAAAACTCCAATTGATCATTTAAAATAGACAATCGACAACTCACCTTTTATTTTCTCTTTTCGCCGGTAGGTTTTGCGGGTTGGGGAAGCAGCTTCCTAATAGCAGCGCTCACTTCCGCAATGCCGTAAACTTTGACCAACTTACGAAACTCTTGTTCAATATAGCTGTTCATGATCGTTCTCCCTTCTGTTTTTTAAATGCAAAAAAACGCGTACTAATTAAAAAAACCAGAAGGAAATCCAGCCTAAAGCAGGCTCTTTGGTCGTTTTAATTAAAACGCGATTTTTCAAGTTAAAATAAGTTTGATTATCATTAGAATACTCGGATAAGTCGCATGACACCGAGAAGGGCAAAAGATAAAAACAAGGTATATCTTGATCTTATCATAACCATTTTTTCATGTCCATCCCTTTGAAAAGTGCAGGTTTGACGAAGTGACGGTATAATGAGAATACATCATCAAATTAAGAGGTGAGCAAGATGCGAGATGCTTTTAAACCAGTATGGTTTATCATAAAAAATGCAATTCTCTTGGCGATCGCAGCCTATCCTGTCACTATGGTTGTTCAGTGGTTCTCCAAGGATAAAAAACCGTTTACCGAATACAATCATTACATTGGGTATGTCTTCGGCCACTATTGGGATTGGATTCTGGTCGTAATTGCTACCTTGTTGTTAACCCGATCTGGAGACAAATTCTTCAAATATGTAGAAGAGATGAGAAACCGGCTCTATGAATTGGAATTCTATCGCTGGAAGGATACGCCGTATATTGCTCCACTCCATTTGTACTATCTATTGGCACCTCCAGTAGCACTAACCAGCGATGCTAAAAGCCAAGCTCTCGATCCATTTTATAGATCTGTTGTTTCTGACTTCAGGGACCGTGTGTATATTAACGCTAAATATACACAGTTTGACCCTTATTCCAAACCGTCAGTAGTGATGGTCATTGGTAAATCCCTGATGCTCCAGTTTCTCGTTAACGCGACTGCCATTCTACTTATCATCGCCGGCATGCTCTACATGAATCCATTTGCAAACATTACAGAAGGTTGGGGAAAAGCATTCATCCCTGTAGCTGCGTTCTTTTTGTTTCAGAATGCCAATATCCTGAGAGCTTTCACTATGGCAAACCCAAATAAGTCCTATGGGATAATCAAAAAGCATTTTGACGAGGAAGAACCTAAAATTACTTGGCGTGATCTTTTCCCGGATCGGCCTTATGGCGAATCTATTTTATTTGCTTGGAGAGCTGACTGCGAAAGAAGGCAACGTCTGGCATACGAAGCATCCGGCCGACCTATTCCTGTCCGAATGGAATATACAAGTCAAGGGCTCGCTCCAAAACCATTTCCTAGCGAAGAAGTGCCGGAATGTGCCGATGCCGCTGAAAAAACATTCTTTGACCAAAGCATTCAAGATAGACGACGGATTATCGAGAAAAACCGCGAAATTGCCGGAGCCTCTGAAGGAAAAGTCGTTGCTTTCCCACCAAAACACAAATAGAAAAAAAGGCTCTTCAGATTTTGTTTCCGGATAAATAATGCCAGGTTCATATAGACTCAATTCGTTGAACCTGGCATCTGAATACCCGAAAAAAAGTAAAGAAGCCCTGTCCATTTAACTACAGAGCTTCTTTTTTCATTGTGTTGTGTAAACTCTCTCAGTTATGAAGATTTGTATAGATCACAATAACCCGAGCGATTGCCGCCAAGCTGAAGGTAATACCAATTACCTTCTGTGCCATTCGTTTCACTTTCATCAAAAGATAAATCGCAACAATTACAACTGCGATATCAAAATAGTGCGCCTTAACAAATTCCATCATCTTTTCCCTCCTTCTAAAAGATCGTCAATTGAACACCAGTATGCATAACGGGCGGAGTCACTAATTCAATTTGAACCCCATCGTAAGCCTCCTCCAGCCTTGAAAGCTGGCGAATATTAAAGACAAGTGCCTCATCTTCGTTCCATTCATGCCAACTATGGTCGACATCTGCCTTGTCATGTCCGGTCTCGGTAATCAGAGATAGATAACGTCTGCCCATAATTGGACCAGTGGAGTCACTGGAGTGAATGGGATACCGATATAATGCACTTGAGCTGCAGCCTAGGATGTGAAACGGCTGGTCTGGATACAAAGCGAATACATTGTCAAGAACCTCTGTCCGTTCTTCGTCACTGAGGAAAACCAACCCCCCAATAGCTATAAGATCGTGATCCTCAGACACCAGCTTTCCTAGTGCCTCAAACCCACTCTGAGGGTGCCAGATTTCTATTGGATTCAGACCTTGTGATTTTAAAAAATTCGCATTCATCTTGCTACGAATTGGGTTTCCGACCACATCAAGATTAAAGCATCCGAACAAAATGTCTTGGTGTCTTTTAACGAACTCAGCGTATTCTTTGATTGAAATTGGAGCAACCCTTTGTCTGAGTTCCTCAATCATTAAAAGCTGCTGGCTCCATTGATATGTGCCTTCGATCATCGTTGCCAATAAACGTTGGGCAGCCCTTAATTTTCTTCTTGCCTTGAAGTACGAGAATTCTCCAGAATCCAAAAGTATCTTACATTTATGTTTCCGGGCATTTTTCTTCCAGTTTTCATGCTTATCATGACGTAGATTCCAGTAACTCATCAATATCCAGTTACCAGGTGCCTGGGTATATTCCCCCACCATATACATCATTTGTGGATCTCTATCGAGACCAGCAAACCAGAAACGGATCGCCTTCATGACAATGCGATATGCCCGAGTTCTTAGAACTTGGATTCGAGCGATCTGTTTAATATCCACAAGCGCCAAACGAAGGAAACCCATAAGAAATGAACTAAAGTTGTGGAATTTTTCGAGTTGTTGTCTAGTTACACTCCTCTTATAAAGTAAGAATGAAATAGCCTTGCGAACATGCTCTCGCGGTACTTTGTGTATAGATTTACTGTGATTAGTCCGAAAGTAAATGAATTTTCCATCTACCTTTTTGATAAAGTTTTCACGATTTGTGCATGTAAATAAGCTGCCGGTTTTCTTAATTTGCTTTAATGCATGTCTCTCATGCTCAATGGCACGAATGTCAAACTTATTCATTGGATCGTTTCCTTTCAGAAGAATAAAATTAAAAAAACTCGGCACAAGGTTTAATCCCTGGGGGATTGTCGTCTGAAGACAGACTTAAACCTCATGTCGAGTTGTTTAAACCAACCGAATGGCTCCGTACCTTCTAGGCCAGAGAAAAAAATCTTAAGAAAGCAAACTGTTCAACAAATCATCATCACTGATTGCATCTACCTCAACTTCTTCCATGCCGAGTATTTTTTTCTCTCTTGCAATCTCTTTTTCAATTTGTTTAATCCACACTTTGCGAATCTCTTTTTCCTTCTCAGTTTTAGCTTGAGCTAAATAGGACCGTTCATGTGAAAGTCGTATATTCAGTGCATCAAGATGGTACTTTTGACTGGTCATATTGCCTCCTGGTCTAATTGCTCCGCAATGCTTTTTCATTCATTCTAATGATGTTCCAGATTACACAGTATCTAAACCATAACCGCAGCACAAATGGAGTTAGAGGACATTTTACAGTTTTCACGCTCTCGTGTTTCAAAATGGCAATATTGAAGAACGTACACTGTGTAATTCCCCAATACCCCTTGTTCTAATTGAGTTTTTATTGATTACACACACGTCGCTGTGTAAATCGTGAATTCACTTTTCTTAAATTACCACAAATACATCTAAAAATCAAATGTTTAATCGGGCCACGTTCCGCCTCGATAATTGTACGTACTTATACAACCTCCTCGGTGTATATACTAATGGTGGGGTACAGTCCCCTCCTTGCATTTAGAGCAAATAGGCTACCACGATTGTTAGTTATGGTAGTCTATTTGTCTCTCCAGAACTAAACAGGCAGAAATTTAAACGTTCCCAGACGAAAGATGTATATGTAATTTTTGTACTAAGCCCTCGTTGTCCTGTTATTTTTCATACTATACGCTAACTTTCCGTAGACGGTTTCCTGTTTTTCATCCTCTCCTTCAGCGATACTTTAATGCGATAAATGCTGTCGGCGCCAGCGCCTTGGTAGCCTGTACGAGAAGTGATACAGCGACTCTAATGGTATCCTTCGCATATGCGGGTGGCGGCATTGGTTAGTTCGTCGTCGGTATGAGCGGCCGACAGAGAAAAGTGGACTGCGCGCCGTCCCGGCGGGCAAGCCGGTTATCAATCATACCACGCCCTGGCCAAAGAAGGCTTTGAACACGTCGCAAAAAATACGAATTAGCCGCGAGATGAAGGACGAAGTGTACAATCTGCTTTTTCCTAGCACCAAAATCCCTAATCAGATAGGCGAAAAAAATCCCCCGCCTATGAAGGCAGGATCCTCATTCAATTTACTCTGGACATTTGGAAAAATTCGCTGAACCATATCGCTAAATTCTTCGAAAAATCCGCTAAACGGGTCTTCCTTGCTCAACATCCCTCACGTATCGGTTCACGTGTTCCACAAAATCGGGGTTCGTGGTACATACACATTTTTAATGGTCAGATCCTCGCCTCTTGCTGGGCAATTCGGCATGGTTCAACAATTCAAGTTTCACGGGAGTGAAATTCCTTTTTGCAACCAGAAAAGCGATGGACAAATGTCCGCCGCTAAAAGCTTACCCTGTTTTCTTTGCAAATAGTCGCAAATGCCGCGCAAGAGGCAGCATGCCGAACGTGACTTGCACCTCTGCTTCGCCCAGCGCCTTCAGCATCCCGGGCAAACCAGCGCGCCTTGGCTTGGATGGTTTTGGGGTATACGCATCGTCAAGTGAAAAAACGACCGCCTTCTTTTTAAAGAATACGATCGTTTTCACTTGCTGTTTTATTGATATTGCCGTGGCTGCAAATTCTGATTCTGCCAGCTCTGAGCCGTTGGCCAGCCCGCACTCTGCAAGCCGGGTTGTTGTTGCGCTGTTTGTTGAAGCTGAGAACAAATTTGCATCGCCTGCTGCATCTGCTGTATGGCAGTTTGATGTCCTTGCAGAACAGATTGAATGGTTTGAACCGCTTGACGTTCTTTCTGGGCCAGCTGATCCAGTTGGGCGGCGTTTTGCTGCTCCTGTTGCAACATTTGTTGATACATGTTGCTCGATTGCTGGGTTTGCTGGATCAACTGTTGAATAATCTGCGCGCATTGGCTTGCTTGCTGTGAAAGGTTTTGTTGATACACGATTTTTGACCTCCTTCAATATGGTAGGACTTCATCCCCCAAAGCTTATTATGTGCAAGCGCCCATTTTTCATGTAACGCCTATATTGTGATCTCACAATTCATTTTAATGAAACTGCACATCAATTTGCCGTTGGGTATCGGCTTTTAATTTCGGCATGCGAACTTCAAGGACACCGTTGCGGTACGTGGCTGTCGTTCCTTCCGTTTGAACGCGTGATGGCAAAGACACCGACCGTTGGAACCGTCCGACAAACCGTTCTTTGCGATGTATTTGTTCCTGCTTCACTTCATTCGCTTGCTTTATGGTCCCACTAATTGTAAGCATGTTTTCATCCACATCGATATGAAGGTCTTCTTTTTTATCCAAACCAGGGATTTCACAAGAAGCAATCACTTCATGTTCAGTCTCAAATACATCAATACGAGGGGTAGCAAATCCCAGACGCGCGCCTATTTCAGGAAAACCTTCGTTAAAAATTTTTTCCAAATCCCTTCTCCATAGATCGGTATTGCGAAACGAATCCCAAGGAATGAGCGGCATGTAAGTTCCTCCATTGTCACATTATCTTTTTTTTCAGCTTTATTTTGTACTCTTCGGAAAATATTATTCTTTGCTACCCTGCATAGTTGAATTGGAATATGCCTTTGGTCAGAAACTCCCGGCAATAGCCCCCGAAAAAATTTTTTGAGGGTTTGTTGTGTAGCCATTGGCATTTACAGCAATGTTACCGACAATTTTAAGTTGTTCCCGTAAATGTCGGTAATTGAACGATAACATTTGTGCCGACCTCCGAGCTTTCGAAATTCAAAGAGCCCCCCATTTTTGCGATCATAGCATGACTGAAACTAAGCCCAAATCCGATAGCGTCCGGTTTACTTGTAATAAACGGTAGGATGATTCGGGACTGCAGATCTTTTGGAATTCCTGCTCCTTGATCGCGAACAATGATGTGGATATGATTATCCGTAATGTTTATTCGGAGCGTTAAGACAGAACCTGGGGGACTTGCATCTAATGCGTTGTCAATGATTTCTTGCAGCGCCGCTCGCAGCAACTTGGGGTGTCCAAACACAAAACCGTTTCGCTCCGGATATTCCAGAGCGAAACGTACTGTTTTCTCCAACGCTTGAACCTGTATATCGGGGACCCATTCTTGCATAAACGAAAGGACAGAAACAGGAGCAAATTTCCATTCAAAAGGTTTCCCAAAGAGCAAAAACCGCTGCAACGCTTTGTCGATCGTCTGAATTTGCTCATCGAGCAGCTTAAAGTATCCTGTCATTTTCTGATGAGGCGGAGATGCCGCAAATTGCAAAACGGAAACATGATCCTGGATTGTCAACATTAAATCAGACAGCTTTTTTAAGGGCTGCTTGGCGATACTGAACTGGCGTCATGTACCCTAATGATCCATGAATTCGATGCTTGTTAAACCAGTTGACATAGTCGTATAGTTCCAAATGCAGGTGATCAAGGTTCTGGAACTCCATCTGATAGATGAACTCCGTTTTCATAACCTTGTAGGTAGCTTCTGCCACAGCGTTATCATAAGGGCAACCCTTGGCGCTTAACGATCGACCGATCTCAAAGGTTTTCAGAAGCTCGTCCATTTTCTGGTTTTTAAACTCACTTCCACGGTCCGTATGAAACCACTGGATATGACTCAGGTCGCCTTCTACCGTAGCAAAGGCGCGCGAAACTAGAGCAGCGTCCTTATGTGGACCTGCACTATGGCCAATGATCTCTCGATTGAAAAGGTCAATGAGGACACAAATGTAGTGCCAGCGGTGCCCAACCTTAACATACGTTAGATCGCTGACCACGAAGCGCTTAGCTTCAGCCTGATCAAACTCACGATCTAACACGTTCGTCGTTACTGCCTCATTAGGGGCGGTCTTGTGGGGCTTGAACTGGGTTATGGTATAGGTGGAGACTAAGCCCTGCTCGCGCATGATTCGGCCAATACGCCGTCTGGACACGGTGAGTCCTTGTTCCTGGAGTTTGGTTTTGATCTTTCGTGTACCGTAGGCTTTTCGATTCTTATGGAAGATATCCACAATCGCCTGTACGAGTACATCTTCATTCTGTCGTTCTTTGGCTTCATAATAGTACGTACTTCTAGCGATTTGCAGGACGTTACACAATGCTGATACCGAGTATTTATCGAGGTTATTCCGAATGATAGCTACTTTCGTCCCATGATCAGCGCCGCTTGCTTTAAAATATCTACCTCCATCTTCAAGCGTTGGTTCTCTTTTCGTAACGCCATTAGTTCGGTTTCTTCTGACGAACGATTATCCTTTTCCTTAAAAGAACCCGTAGTCTGAGCTTGGTTGATCCAGCGGTCTAAAGCAGAAGCTGTGAGGTCGTACTCCTCCACAATCGCAGCCCTAGATTTCCCATTCTCATAGAGCTGCACCATTTGTCTTTTAAAATCTGCGGTAAAGGTACGTCGTTGTTGTTTTGGCATTGTAGAAATCCGCTCCTTCGTATGATAGGTCTATTCTACAAGCCCTTATTTTTATTGTCCAACTAAGTGTAGCCGATCCAATCCTTCGAACTTTTTTCCAGAAGTTGAAGCGTCCCTTTGATTACCGCTAAAGGATTTAAAATGATATTGGCTGTGCCCGCCGCCATATGCCCAATCGTTTCCCTTCTTTCTTTCTCACATTGAATTTGCACGTACTGTTGAAAATCTTGGATATCGGCCATTAGAACAAAACATTCCCCTTTTAACTGAGGGTATACATAGGCGATCATGGATCGCACTTTGCCATCTAACTTCTCTTGTACGAGTACTCCCGGGTAATTCTTTTTATCCTGCAATACTTGCCCCACGATCGCTTGTATTGCCGAGTGTGCAGGGAATTCTTCTTCGGGGGTTACTGAGTACCATGTGTTCATGGTTGTATTTAACCATAAAATTCTGGCTTCTGAATCAACGACAGCCAGTCCAATATCCATTTGATCGGAATTCATAAGGAACTCTACGATTTGCTTCATCTCTATTAACGTCCTCCATTTGCTTCCTCCATTAACTCCCTTCCCGGCCACTTATCATGTGCAAACTGCAGTAAACAAGCCAGCTAATTTCTCGTCACGAAGTGGAACCCGATTTCTAAGATTATACCTATAAGCCGTTACAGAGCGATGGGAAAGGATACGGTAAAAGTTGTACCTTCGCCAACCTCGCTTGCAACCTCAATATTCGCATTGTGATACTCTGCAATCTGATAACAAATGGATAGCCCGAGACCTGTCCCTGTCTCTTTCTGTGTAAAAAAAGGTTGTCCGATCTTTTGCAACAATTCTTGCGGAATTCCAACACCATTATCCCTTATGCTTACTTTAACCCATTCATCGCATTGCACTTGTTCGATCCAGACGGTTCCCCCTTCAGGCATCGCTTCAATGGCATTCTTAATCAAATTAATAAATAACTGTTTGATTTTATTTCCATCGCACCGGATCTGCACGGGTTCCTTGGTTGGATGAGAGTGAATTTCTACATTATGTAATGTGGCCTGCGTCTGAAGTAGCACGACGATATCCTGAATCAGTTCAGAAAGATCATGCTGTGTCATGTTCATCTCTTGCGGTTTGGCTAAAGCCAGTAGTTCATTTAGAATAAGTTCGATACGAGTTAATTCTTCCTTCATAATATCGTAATACTTACTTCCTTTTTCTTTGCCGGCGCTTAACAATTGCAGAAATCCTTTCAGCGCGGTAAGCGGGTTTCGAATTTCATGCGCAATTCCCGCGGCCATTTGACCCGCTATGGATAATTTGTCTGCCTGATGAGCAGATTGCTTGGCTGCATCAAATTCGGTAATATCATGCATGACACAAATGCCGCCCACAATTTTATTTTGAACAATGATCGGCTTCCCATGACAGAGAATGAGGCGATGCTCGCCATTCGACTTTTTAACCACCATTTCTAAATCCCGGAAACTTTCGCCTCGATACGCCCGATAAAGCGGGACGCGTTCCTTGCTCAACAGCGTTTTTCCATCTGTTTGATACAATCCGTATACAGAACTCCAGTGTTCGGGCGAAAGAGGTATCTGTACGAATTCGTGCAATTGTCTTGCGGCTCTATTCATGCTTGTCAATATCCCATTTTCATCACAAATCACAACGCCGACATCCATCATTTCGACAATACCACTCATGACACGTTCTTGAGTAGCCAGGACGTCTTCCAGCGTCTTTCGGCTCGTGATATCTCGAAAAACCTTAACTATTTCACGAACATTGCCCGAATCGTACCGTAGCGTGTTGCTTACGACCTCCACCCAAACAAAGGAGCCGTCTCTTCGACGTAATCGCAAAATGTTGACATAACCGTCTTCATTCATCCACTCTTGCGAGTTGTCCAATTTTTCTATATCGGGAGGATAGAACAGTTCCCAGACAGGTCTTCCTATCAATTCCGTCGCATCATAACCCAGCAATGGTTTGCACGCCGGCGATATGTAGTAGATAATGCCATTGATATTCAGTGTAGCAATCATTTCCCCCGTGTGGTCCGCTAACAAACGATACTTTTTCTCGCTGTGCTTCAGGGCCTTTTCCATACTGGATTGCAGGGTAATATCCCTTGCGATGCAATGCAGCCCTACGAGTTCATTCTGAATGAAATTCGGGATATGCAATACGCTGAATTTTAATATTTGGCCGTCTTTCGCTTCAATTGAAGTTTCCATTTCAAACGGGGCATTGGTATACGTTTCCGTCACGTGCTCCAGACTTTTCCAAATGATGTCTCCAAGTGTTCTTTCCAATTCGTATAAGTCATAGCCCAATAATTTCGTGCAGGCGCGGTTCACATAGCTGATACTTCCATCCAACATGACGTCGTAAACAAGATCGGAATGATTGTCAGCAAGCATTCTGAATTTATCCGCGTATTCCTCGTTCAATTCAACAAGCCTTTTGCGATACGTGATCTCCTGAATCTGGATCAAGAATATCCTTTCCGGATATTCCTCCACTTCGATGATCGATAGGGTTGTCGTTCCCCATTTGTGTCTGCCGTCAAGACAAATATAACGATTTTCCATTTCGACATAATCGGAATTACCGCCTAACAAGTCATTGATGGATCCGTTATATAATGGAACGTCTTCCGTATAAATGATATCATGTATTCTCATTCGCAGCAGTTCTTGTTCTGTATAGCCCAGCATGTTGCATAGCGAGCGATTGACCATTTCCACTTCCCCGCCGAGCCGAACCATAGCTTTTCCGACAAGTGTATAATGAAATGCGTGGTGGGCGACAGGATGCGAAAGCAAATCTGAAATATCCATTGTGCAAGTAACCTCCGACTGTGCAATAAGCGTATAGTTGCATACGTAACGTTCTTCTGTTAAGAACCTATGTATGTACTCTATTATATAGGTCATTTGTAACAGTTGGAACAAGATTCCGAGACCAACTTAACTTGGAGTCCCCGAACGCTAGCCATGGAAACGGAACCGACTTGTGATCTGCGAAAGAGCCGCTTCACCACGCACTTCATCATCCGAATTCTTACGAAAATAAGACGGAGGCCGGCAAAGTTGCCAGCCTCTATGATCAAGTATACACAAGTAATCACACCTTCAATTGATTCGTTATTCAGTGTTCACGATCTCATATCCCGGAAGGACAGGAAAGTATGTCCATTTGCTCTCGGTTTCGACTCCGTTCGTCCTGGATCAATTGACATAACGTACTCGCGTTATATGCAGGTCGGCAAGAACCGCGCTGGTTAGGGCCATTTGAACCACGGTTGTTCCGGAACTAAGGTGCAAAAAGCCGTTTTGCTAAATCAGTCCCACCAGGTTTGGAAGCCAAATCAATAATGATAGCGTGATGCGGAATACGGGTTAAAACACGAGAACTAAGAATATGCGCCGGAACTGTGTTAAAAATAATATCCACATTTACGCCTTCATCGTACAAATCTTTCGTATTAAACGGCTCAATCCCCATCTCCCAGGCACGTGCAAACTCCTCCGGTTTCTGCACACCCGCTTTGACGCGTGCCCCCAGGCGGTGAAGCATACCGGCTAACGTAAGACCGATTCTCCCCAAGCCCAGCACCATACAACGCGAACCATGTATGGTAATGTCCGTATGTTGAATGGCCATCATTAAGGCGCCTTCCGCAGTGGGAATGGAATTGAAGATGGCAACATCGTCCCTGCTGAATAATTCAATCAGATCGATCCCCAGTTCCGCGCAAAGGTTCTTCAAGTAGGACTTGGCTATGCCAGTATAGACTTTTGCGTGTTTCGGCAAGGAAGACATATATTCCTTGTTCAGCAATAGCGTTTCAGCTGAAAATGAAGATTCTACTCTGCCATGGTCGTCTGTACCGACAACCGGTAATATCAATATGTCCGCTTTGCGAAGAACCTCCTTCGTAAGCTTGGAATAATGGACTTCATGAAGTTGTTCGTGCAAATCTTCAAAACCGATTACCGCAACATTTGCATCCAGGTCAGTGAATGACCGAATGATTTCAAGATGCCGGGCATCGCCTCCAAGGAAGACAATATGCAGACCCGTTAACAAAAAATCCCCCTACTTTCCTTAAGAATGGACTCAACAATTACCTGCCCCCGCTTACCATCTTTAAAAGCGCATCTGCTCCTTTCATTCCAGGGCGAATTCCGCGTAATTCCGCCTCTGTAGTAACCATATCGAGTGGGGCATCCAGCAATTGCTCTATGGTTCGCACCCCGGTTGCGCGTCCTGCGACAATGCGGCGATCGTTTAATTTCTCATTTAACAAACGGATATCCAGCGCGCCGCACATGATATATCCGTGATCGGTTGTGATGGCCAGAAGTGTTGTTTTGGGCAGGGCGACCTCGATACTTATAACCTGATGACCTTCAACTTCAATCGGTTTCATCATGATCATCTATGATGCAGCTCCTTTTTTTCTACACTATATGCCGGGCGTGATATTTGCACCATAGACTGTTGCCCAAATCCGATATTACTTGTATTCGTTGGAAGCCTTCTCCCCCTTCGCCATATACATGTGTAAATTGGACTTCGATTCAATTCCATGTAATTTTTGAGATTTATAACAAAGGAGATAACAAACGCGCTGCTTGATCAAGCATGCGCTCGGAAGAAGTACGATGCATATGATCTTCCAAAC
>NZ_RRCN01000002.1:63166-64558 GCF_003863965.1 Paenibacillus oralis | reverse complement strand
AGGCCTTGATTCCACGTTTTTCGGCAAAACGAAAATCAGTCCCACCAGGTTTGGAAGCCAAATCAATAATGATAGCGTGATGCGGAATACGGGTTAAAACACGAGAACTAAGAATATGCGCCGGAACTGTGTTAAAAATAATATCCACATTTACGCCTTCATCGTACAAATCTTTCGTATTAAACGGCTCAATCCCCATCTCCCAGGCACGTGCAAACTCCTCCGGTTTCTGCACACCCGCTTTGACGCGTGCCCCCAGGCGGTGAAGCATACCGGCTAACGTAAGACCGATTCTCCCCAAGCCCAGCACCATACAACGCGAACCATGTATGGTAATGTCCGTATGTTGAATGGCCATCATTAAGGCGCCTTCCGCAGTGGGAATGGAATTGAAGATGGCAACATCGTCCCTGCTGAATAATTCAATCAGATCGATCCCCAGTTCCGCGCAAAGGTTCTTCAAGTAGGACTTGGCTATGCCAGTATAGACTTTTGCGTGTTTCGGCAAGGAAGACATATATTCCTTGTTCAGCAATAGCGTTTCAGCTGAAAATGAAGATTCTACTCTGCCATGGTCGTCTGTACCGACAACCGGTAATATCAATATGTCCGCTTTGCGAAGAACCTCCTTCGTAAGCTTGGAATAATGGACTTCATGAAGTTGTTCGTGCAAATCTTCAAAACCGATTACCGCAACATTTGCATCCAGGTCAGTGAATGACCGAATGATTTCAAGATGCCGGGCATCGCCTCCAAGGAAGACAATATGCAGACCCGTTAACAAAAAATCCCCCTACTTTCCTTAAGAATGGACTCAACAATTACCTGCCCCCGCTTACCATCTTTAAAAGCGCATCTGCTCCTTTCATTCCAGGGCGAATTCCGCGTAATTCCGCCTCTGTAGTAACCATATCGAGTGGGGCATCCAGCAATTGCTCTATGGTTCGCACCCCGGTTGCGCGTCCTGCGACAATGCGGCGATCGTTTAATTTCTCATTTAACAAACGGATATCCAGCGCGCCGCACATGATATATCCGTGATCGGTTGTGATGGCCAGAAGTGTTGTTTTGGGCAGGGCGACCTCGATACTTATAACCTGATGACCTTCAACTTCAATCGGTTTCATCATGATCATCTATGATGCAGCTCCTTTTTTTCTACACTATATGCCGGGCGTGATATTTGCACCATAGACTGTTGCCCAAATCCGATATTACTTGTATTCGTTGGAAGCCTTCTCCCCCTTCGCCATATACATGTGTAAATTGGACTTCGATTCAATTCCATGTAATTTTTGAGATTTATAACAAAGGAGATAACAAACGCGCTGCTTGATCAAGCATGCGCTCGGAAGAAGTACGATGCATATGATCTTCCAAACGATATGGAGT
>NZ_RRCN01000002.1:57017-62264 GCF_003863965.1 Paenibacillus oralis | reverse complement strand
CCAGACTTTCCATCGAGGTTGAACAAGCGCCAAACACACCGAGGTAAGGGATCGATAATGTTCGCGCGGCAAAACTGCTGCTAATGATTTGATTCATCAAATCCCCGCCTATGTAAAACTGTACTTGTTCCTTTGTCAACCCCGCATTTTCAATAGCCAGTTTTGCCGCTTCTTCAATCAATACCTTTTCTGCTTTCTCCCAGCTCTTTTGTCCCATCATGGATTCTCCATGGACAATGTCAAAATCTTTGGCCAGCGGGCCTCTTCCTTCAAATGGACCCACTACCGTTGCTGTTGATCGGATGAACGGCTTGTTCTCAAATAGCCAACTCTGGTGTCCCTTTAACATATTAAGAGCCTCCCCCGCCTTTGATCAGCAAATGTACAATTCCTACCGCAAAGGCGGCGACTGTACCAAATACAATAACCGGTCCGGCCAGTTTGAACATTTTACCGCCAACACCGAGCACCATTCCTTCACTCTGATGTTCAATCGCTGCGGATGCCATCGAATTCGCAAATCCCGTCACAGGCACTGCGGAACCCGCACCAGCCCATTGGGCGCAAATTTATCGTACACCCCCGCGCAGGTCAGAATGACAGAAAGGAGGATCATCACCGCCACGGTAGGATCTCCAGCTTTTTTCTCATCAAAGCCGCCCCAATGCACAAACATTTCTTGGATGGCTTGTCCAACCAAACAGATGGTTCCGCCGGCTATAAAAGCACGAAGGAAGTTTTTGAGTATGGGTCTCGGAGGTTCGACGCTTTGCGCCAATTCTTTATATTCCTGTTGTACCCGCGTTAAATTTTTCTTTATATTATTTGCCATGAACATTCTCCTCGTATTTTTTCAGCTGGCGTATAGTTAACGAATCAGCAATGGTTTCACTTCACCAATAATCTCTTCTAACGATTTTGAACATTGCTCGTACATCTGCTTTGCATTTTGTTCTTTGGTGGATAAGGCAAACATTTCGAGATCCGCTTCACACTTTTTCAATGTTGCAAGCAATGCGGCTTTCTTCTGAGGTTTCGGTACTTTGATCTGATCATCAAATAAATCAACGTATAGCTGGCCATAGGAATCCACCTGTCCAAGATATACGTTATCAATCGAAACACCTAATTTCTCCAGTTCCGTATCCAACCATTGCCTGTTTAGACCTATCGTGGCAAGCGGCTCGTCCATTATTTTTCCATCCATAATGACCGTTTGAGGCTCTTGTTCCGGCCCGACATTTACTCCAAGGTGTTTAGGCGTTAACGGTTGGTTTTCCTTGGTTAAAAGAAC
Source organism: Paenibacillus oralis (assembly GCF_003863965.1). Lineage (GTDB taxonomy): Bacteria > Bacillota > Bacilli > Paenibacillales > Paenibacillaceae > Fontibacillus > Fontibacillus oralis. Next base: position 60,970 of record NZ_RRCN01000002.1, on the reverse strand, counting down.
GCTAACGTCACCGCTTGACTCCATGATGGCGAATTCAACATCGGCAGCTTTGAACACATTTTTTTTTCGAAGCTGTTCCATAAGTTCATCCGAGGTAATCCTTTCTTTTTTTAGGTTATCCTCCATGATCTTGCCGTCCTTAATGAGCACTGTTGCTTTGCCGTCGAATTCTAATGTTGATTTTTAACCAAATGAAAACCGCCCACTAAATGAAGTTTGATGCTAGACTTAATAGTAGACACAGATTACACTGATGAAACGACAACTATCGGAGGACTGTGTCAAAGATGAAAAAGCCACTTTATGTCGAACTCCCAGGAATGCAACTTGTAAACCAGTGAGCAAAATATTCCCCTTCTTTCCTCAATAATCACTTTTCTAAAGAGTCACTCGGCAATGTTTATCATCTTTAAAAGCGCATCCGTTCCCTTCATTCCAGGGTGAATCCCGTGCAATTCCGCCTCAAAGGTAACCATATCAAGAGGAGCATCCAGCAATTGCTCCATTGTACGCACCCCGGTTGCGCGTCCTGCCACAATTCGACGATCTTTTAATTTCTGATTTAGCAAGTGGATATCCAAAGCGCCGCACAATATCCGTTGTTACCGCAAGAAGTGTTGTTTTTGGCAGAGCGACCTCGATACCTATCACCTTGAAACCTTCAACTTCGATTGGTTTCATCCGTATCATCCATTTTGCATCTCCTCTTTTTTTCTACACTATATGCCGGGCATGATATTTGCACCATAGACTGCTGCCTAAATCGGATATCAAATTTCATACTTCGTCGTTTTATTCGTGAGGGTTATCGACGGGTGTCAGAGGTATCGGTACTTCAATTCTTCTCTCTTCAACTTCCAATAATTCATTGCTCAACCTCGAATTGGCAATAAAAATAAGGAACGGTTGTGAATTTTAACTCATCGTGGAAAGCATACTAAGAGTAAATGGAATATGGAGGCATAGCAGATGACCATGGCCAAAAAACGTAACATCAAGAGAATCGCCGTGTGGCTTGTTGTTGTATCGATGATGTCAACAGGGTGCGCGAGCAAAACAGAAAATCAATCGCGGCAACAAGGCGTGCAAATGCAGCAAATCCTAACCCCTCCCCAGACACATATCGATAATCGAATTCAAATTGCTGACGCGGCGGCAGAGAAAATTGTTCGAATAAACCGAGTAAAACAAGCCAATGTACTTGTAACGGGAAGAAATGCATATGTAGCCGTGATCGTGGATACTCCCCAAAATCAGTTATCCCGTGATTTGGAAGCTCAAATTGCGCAGCAAGTTCGATCGACCGATCCGAATATTCAAAATGTGTACATCTCCGCGAATCCTGAATTTGTGGACCGTATTACCAGTTATGTAACAGACGTACGACAAGGCCGCCCTGTTTCCGGGTTTTACGAGCAATTCACAGAGATTGTTCAACGCCTGTTTCCAAAAGCCCGATAAAGTTTCGGTCTCCAAAAGAATACAGGTTGGTTTCGGCACGAATGTGAACTACTTCTCCAATCGAGTAGGAGGCGGCTAACCCCCGTCCTCTCACAACACCTAAGCACTAGGTGTTTCCAAAAATCAACATGTTCCAAGTAACGAAAAAGTAAACCTTTCAGCCCTTTCGCTTCCCAGTAGGAAGTTGGAAGGGCGTTATTTAATTACGAGACATTTCCAACACCTCGCCTTGAATTAGCCATCATGAATGCAGCCCAATCAGGCACTTCAAGCGCCCGGAGTTCGCGAATACGGGGGCGCACCCCATCGGCCAGAAGGTGTACTCTGCACGTATTATCGCCCTCGGCTCGCTCATCATCAAGGAGCGCCTTGGTTTAAGCGATCGTGAGACCTTGCAAATCCAAGAGAATCCGTATTTGCAGTTCTTCTTGGGCTACACCACATATGTAGATGAAGAGCCCTTTCATCACTCTTTACTAACCCATTTCCGAGAACGGCTCGGTCTGGAAGTCTTGGCTGAAGTTAACGGCTGGATTGCCCATGCCGCGCTGCAAGCAGAGCGCTAGGCCAAGACGAAACCGTCCAAGCAGGACCGCGATGACGACGATAACGACGCGGGCGGTTCGCAGCTCACCATGGAGGTAGGCGAGGCGTTCTCCCTTCCACAGGAGCCCACCACTGTGGCAAAGAAAAACCGGAAGATGGCGAAAGAACTGAGCGTTCTGCCAATCGCAGCCTCCCCGGTAGCGAATGTCACGAACAAGGCACCCTCATGCTCGATGCGACATGCGCGCCTGGAACGATTCTTGTTGAGCAAGCCCTATTTATAACAACGGAGATAAAACGCGCGCTGCTTGATCAAGAATGCGCTCAGAAGAAGAACGATGCAGATAATCTTCCATTCGCAAAGGAATGGAGTCGGTGAGATCCCGTTCGAATTGTTCCGTAAGCACCCGAGCCACATCGGAATTATACAGCACTGCACACACTTCGTAGTTTAAACGGTAACTACGGGGATCGTAGTTGGAAGAACCCACTTCGGCAATCTCGCCATCGATAATCATGACTTTGGCGTGCAATACCCCTTTGTTGTACTGAAACACATTGATCCCTGCTTCCACGAGTTCGCCATAATACGTACGGCTTGCAGCTCCTGCAACTTTAGGAATCACTTGGCGCGGCACCAGTAATCTCACTCGAACGCCACGCGCCGCGGCTGTTTTGATGGCCATCATGATATCCGCATCGGGTATAAAATAAGGGTTGGTCACGTCGATGGTTCGGGTCGCCTGCGTCAGGCAGATGAAATGCATTTCCCGAATGACCGGAGTAGGCAGCCCGGGATTGCCTTCGAATATCTGTATATAGACGTTATGCGAATCCTTGGATGGGGAAGCTTTTCCCATGTGGGGGCCTTCCATCGTTCCCAGCTCCGATCCCCATTCCCATCCGTATCCTCGTTCTGTTTTGCCGGATGGAAATGGATGAATGGCTTTATCGTCAGAAAGTTGAGCCGATTCAGGGAGAAATTTTGCCTTTCTCGTTAAATGGAGCATGTCCGGTGACGCCATTTTCCAGTGAGCCTCAAAAACGGCTTTCACATCATCCGCTGTTTCGCCGGTTAACCGCATATGAGTGTCGCGCCAAAAATCGACATCCGGCTTCATTCCGGTATACTCGTCCCCAACGTTGATTCCTCCCATGAAGGCTTCCTTTCCGTCGACGATGACGATCTTGCAATGATCCCGGTATGTCAAGTTGGATAGTACCCAGGGGAATCGCAAGGGAAAGATGGTCCTGCATTCAATGCCTGCTTCCATCATCCGGCGAACCGCATGTTTGGGAAACGACCGGCTTCCCCAGCCATCCCTTATAAAACGAATGTTCACACCGGATAAAGCCCGGTCAATCAGCACATCTGTGATACGTTTACCGATATGGTCATTCCGGTATATGTAATATTCCAGATCGATTGACTTTTGTGCGGCCTGAATTGATTGAAGGAGTTTTCCGTAGGTTTCCATCCCGTTCGTGAGGATTTGGACGTAACCGGTTCGAAGGCCACTGACAGACAAAGGTTGCAAAGCCCGAGCGATAACAAAAGCGGAGTCACCACATGCTGGAGGCAACGCTATCGGGTTATTGTGCGAAGAAACGAGCTTGTCCCGCCGCATTTGCACAGGATTCGTGACGAACAGGTAACAAACGAATCCGATAATCGGTAATACAAGTCCGACTGATATCCAAGTCAACGCTTTGGCGGGGCGGCGCACCTCCCGAACCGCAATGATGATCAATAGTGCCGTATTTACTAGCCATAATCCTGCTATCCATGCCAAGAAAATCAGCCTCCCAATCCTGTCGTCTACGAGGGAATAAAGATAAAGGGGCAGCCATGCCGAGAAGAGATCGGCATGGCCTTTATTAGAAACCTTTATACTGCGGTTCTTCCTGTTCAATTTGTTGTAACCGTGGAGTGACCTGGTCAATGA
>NZ_RRCN01000002.1:0-52485 GCF_003863965.1 Paenibacillus oralis | reverse complement strand
CTGTCCGGTTCCACATTTCCGGCAGATCCGGATGCGGCTCCTCTGCGCAACGGGCTTGACAAACGCAATACCTACCATTTTATTGCAACGGCTCAAACCTCGTTGCCCGGCGATTCGATGGGCAAAGCATGGAACGGTGATTATGTCTTTAACAGTGGCAATCTGGTACTTGATCTGCTGCATAACTTTTTTCTCGAATGCGGCGCCCGCACCCATAAGATGCGCGTGTACGAGATGACAGATCATCCTGTCGCCCGCGAAATGACGGGTTACTTGCTGGTCCGCGGGGGAGTTCATGTGCTTGCTTACGCGAAGGCGCTCGAAATCATGACCGGAGTCGACGTCAAAAAAATGCTCCCTATTCCCAATCTAGAGAATCGGGCATTTGATGCGACCCGCAAATACGAAGAACAGGGAATTCATCGAAAGTTATATACGTTTAGCGATTCAGACTATGAAGATATCGCTCAAATCTGGAAAGGATCCCACCCTTCCGACGGAGAGCGATTGGAAGTCGTCAGAGGAGTTCCCCAAGGAGGGGAAGTGCCCGATCTTGAAGAAGTGCCGGAAGAATTTGCCCCTGGCATCTCGAATGAGGATTTTATGCAGATTGCCCAACGGCTGCAAAAGCTCGCCGGATTGTAAGGTGTTGCGTTCCTATACGGGTAAGGGTTGCTGCTTATATGGCATGTATACGAAACCTTTATTTATTTCTATTAGCCGCGCGCGACTCCCAGCGTGCGGCTCGTCACATGGTGGCGGTCAAGCACAAGCCTTTATTTGAATGGTTTCAATTGTCTCTCCCTTAGTTCTTGAATTTTATTTTCTAAATATTCGATACGAGATTTTAGTTGTGCTTTCTCTATGCAAGTTGATATCAGTTGTCGCTACCCAGGTTCCATATTCGCCCGCCTGTAAAGAGGGGGGGGGGAGCATTCGAAGGCGTCCGGTGAGGACCAAATGCCGAAGTTGAATCTGGACATCGTCATAGATGGTTAAATGACCGGAATAGGCAGCGTAGGGGGAATGAAACACGATCTGCTGCGCGCTTTCATTCCAGCTTCCTTCAATCGGAATCGGCGTTCCGCGAAATTGGATAGTGCCTTGAACTCGTTGGTCCGGCAAAACGCGCATCACAAGCTTGCCCCATACAACCGGCCTGCCGGCGACGGATGCATAAACTCCCCAAATGGAAAAGGGGGGTAATACCTTTGATATGGATTGCGAGGCATCGGCCACGACTCATCACTCCTCTTATTCGGTTACGCCATTATATGCGTCCACGGTAAAAATGCCCGTCACGGGGCTTGGATTCCTTTACAGATAACCGAACATGTTCAAGTAAAAGAAGATCGACAATACCGTCACCGGGATGCTCCAAACCGGCTTTGTATGATGAAAACGAAGCATGAGAAACATGTGTACGTCAAAAAAAAAAGCGACCACCAGCAATTCCAGCCGCGGGAGTAGGTAATATAACCGAGGCGATATCCGACCCATTCAACACCGATATAAATCAGCACCCACTTTGCAATGTGAACCGATACTAAAATGAGGTGATACAATGGCCGTTGTCAAAGCCAGGGCAAGTGATATAGATCTGTTGGCAAGATTGCTTCGAGCCGAAGCGGAAGGGGAAGGCGAACAAGGAATGCTGCTCGTCGGGGCTGTAGGAATTAATCGGATTCGGGCAAACTGCTCCGATTTTAAAGGCATTCGTACGATTCCGCAAATGGTATTTCAGCCGCATGCGTTTGAAGCAACCATACACGCTTACTTTTATCAAAAGGCAGATGAATAACCGCATGCAAAAAAGGGAAAGCATCCTCAAGATGCCTTCCCTTTTTATGTTCGCAGTGCGATTATTTAAGGCAAGGGACAAAGATAGACGCCTTGCACGAAAGTCAATTAACGGTGAGCGACCATGGCCTGCTAAATTCTCTTTGTGGTATTTCAAACCCCCCGCAAATTGCCCTTCGACATGGTACAATCAGCCTTTTGTCGGAAGATACAAAAGCCACTGCTTTTACGAACCGACAGGTGTAGAATGCGAAAATATTTACAATACTTTTTAAACATATAAGACGCAGGCCTAATCCGGTCAGCGTCTTATATGTATTAAGCGCAAATCTCTGCATAACCGTTTGGAGTAATACTTTGCAGGTATGGGGATCTTCCAGTTTTGGTTCGTGTATGCCAATGCCAGTACCAACCGGCCAATCAGTTCTTTATTGACCAGCCAACACAACTCATTGTACTTCTCCAAGGCATTGAGGAAATTACTGAGTTGATGGAGCAGGGAGAATCGGCGTCTTTTTGAACATTTACACGAATCCGATGATGTCCCAAAGTTGATCCTTCGGTAGGCGTAAAATCCGATTTTGGTATCTTGATTTCTTACCGTATACCAGAGGAGTGTTTTGAGGAATGGAAGAGGGTGTCCAAAGGCAGGCCAGCCGATATGTCCGGCATCACCTATGAGAAGTTTCTGATCCGATCGGAAGATCTTCTTCGCTTACATTCCACAGTTCGGCCATTTCCTTGATATGCTTTGGACCAAAAGGGTAAGATCGATGGTTCACCAACCGAAGCGCCGACCGTCTACTGACTCCGATGATGTATAAAGGATATGAATATCGGAATAATATCAGTTACATATTCTGAAAATGGCAAATGGAAAGGAGAAAATATGGAAAAAAGCGAACTTAAATCACAATTTAAACACCGAATCAAAACGGCAAGTAATAAATCTCCAATAGTATTGGATGGCAAGGCAAGTAAAAAAGTTCCAACCGAGCCGAGTTTGATGGAGAGAACCAAAGAAGCGATGGAGAATATAGGAACCGAAATAAATAGCATCTGAATGGGTTTTTCATAATTAAAACCGGTCGGTTAGGGATTACCTTGACCGACCGTTACAGTGACAATGAGCCCCGTATTATCCTTTGGGTTTTACGAACAATGCAGCGAGAAACGAAAAAATAATCGCTGCAGATATTCCGGCACTGGTCACTTCGAAAATTCCGGTGATGATCCCAATCCAGCCATTGCTCTCTAGTTCTTGAAGCGCACCATGGACAAGCGCGTTACCAAAGCTTGTAATCGGGACCGATGCTCCTGCCCCGGCAAATTCAATCAGCGGGTCATACCATCCAATTCCATCGACAATCGCGCCCAGTACAACAAGCAGGGTCATGGTGTGGGCCGGTGTAAGTTTCAAGACATCAAAACAAAATTGTCCGAAAACACAGATTGCACCTCCCACCAAAAAAGCCCAAAGAAAAATCATAATATCTCCCTCCCTGCCTCTATGGATACGGCATGAGCGATACAAGGAATGCTTTCCCCTTGTTGAAATGAAATCGGGGATAGCAGCGCCCCCGTAGCGACAACGAGGATTCGTTTCAGTTCACCACTTCGCATCCGATTTAGCAAATGTCCATAGGTAACAACTGCCGAACAACCGCAGCCGCTTGCTCCGGCTTGAACCATTTGGGTTTCATAATCGTAAATCATCATCCCGCAATCGGAATATTCGGTTTGTTCGATGGGAAAGTTATGTTTCTTAAACAATTTACAGGCGATTTCATATCCGACTTTCGCAAGATCGCCGGTAACGATCAAATCGTAATAACCCGGTTCAATTCCCAAATCCCGAACATGCGCCTCAATGGTGTCTACCGCTGCAGGAGCCATCGCTGCGCCCATATTAAACGGATCTTTAATGCCCATATCGATAACCCGGCCAATGGTGGCAGAAGTAACAACCGGTCCGTCACCTTCCATGGATATGATGGCAGCACCGGCCCCGGTTACCGTATATTGGGCGGTTGGCGGTTTTTGCGAACCGTACTCGGTCGGATATCGGAACTGTTTCTCCGCACTGGAATCATGGCTACATGTCCCCGCCAACACAAATTTCGCCGAACCGGAATTTACAAGGTTAGCTGCTAATGCCAGACTTTCCATCGAGGTTGAACAAGCGCCAAACACACCGATGTAAGGGATCGATAATGTTCGCGCGGCAAAACTGCTGCTAATGATTTGATTCATCAAATCCCCGCCTATGTAAAACTGTACTTGTTCCTTTGTCAACCCCGCATTTTCAATAGCCAGTTTTGCCGCTTCTTCAATCAATACCTTTTCTGCTTTCTCCCAGCTCTTTTGTCCCATCATGGATTCTCCATGGACAATGTCAAAATCTTTGGCCAGCGGGCCTCTTCCTTCAAATGGACCCACTACCGTTGCTGTTGATCGGATGAACGGCTTGTTCTCAAATAGCCAACTCTGGTGTCCCTTTAACATATTAAGAGCCTCCCCCGCCTTTGATCAGCAAATGTACAATTCCTACCGCAAAGGCGGCGACTGTACCAAATACAATAACCGGTCCAGCCAGTTTAAACATTTTACCGCCAACACCGAGCACCATACCTTCACTCTGATGTTCAATCGCAGCGGATGCCATCGAATTCGCAAATCCCGTCACAGGCACTGCGGAACCCGCACCAGCCCATTGGGCAAACTTATCGTACACCCCCATGCTGGTCAGAATGACAGAAAGGAGTATCATAACCGCCACGGTAGGGTCTCCAGCTTTTTTCTCATCAAAGCCGCCCCAATGCACAAACATTTCCTGGATGGCTTGTCCAACCAAACAAATGGCCCCGCCAGCTATAAACGCACGAATGAAGTTTTTGAGTATGGGCCTCGGAGGTTCGACGCTTTGCGCCAATTCTTTATATTCCTGTTGTACCCGCGTTAAATTTTTCTTTATATTATTTGCCATGAACATCCTCCTCGAATTTCAGCTGACGTATAATTGGCGAATTGTTAACGAATCAGCAATGGTTTAACTTCATCAATAATCTTTTCTAACGCTTTTGAACATTGCTCGTACATCTGCTTTGTATTTTGTTCTTTGGTAGATAAGCCAAACATTTCGAGATCCGCTTCACACTTTTTCAATGTTGCAAGCAACGCGGCTTTTTTCTGGGGTTTCGGTACTTTGATCTGATCATCAAATAAATCAACGTATAGCTGGCCATAGGAATCCACCTGTCCAAGAAATACGTTATCAATCGAAACACCTAATTTCTCCAGTTCCGTATCCAGCCATTTCCTGTTTAGACCTATCGTGGCAAGCGGTTCGTCCATTATTTTTCCATCCATAATGACCGATTGAGGTTCTTGTTCTGGCCCGACATTTATTCCCAGGTGTTTAGGCGTTAACGGTTGATTTTCCTTGGTTAAAAGAACGCTAACGTCACCGCTTGACTCCATGATGGCGAATTCAACATCGGCAGCTTTGAACACATTCTTTATTCGAAGCTGTTCCATAAGTTCATCCGTGGTAATCCTTTCTTTTTTTAGGTTATCCTCCATGATCTTGCCGTCCTTAATGAGCACTGTTGCTTTGCCGTCGAATAGGTCTCTTGCCGTTTTGCTTTTCAGCTGTAGAAATTCAATCCCTAAAGGGGGTCCCGCCAACATTTTAACGAAAATATACGCTAAGCCTTCGGATCAGTCCGGCTTAGCGTTTTTTTCTTACTCTAAGCCCAATAGTCCGAGCTATACCGCCCGGACCAACCGGTCATTCAACTTCCTGTTGTTTCAGCGGTCGTAATGAATTGAGAGACGTATTCTGTCTAAAATTGAATTTGTATTCGCCTAAGAAATTGATGTGCTCCCATCCGAGTGGAGAAATATGGTTTAGCAGTTCTTCCTGAAACTTCCCTTGCTTTTTGCGGTGTTCTGTTGCTTGCTGGAGATAGACGGTATTCCAAACGCTAATTGCATTGATGATAATGTTCAACGCACTTGCCCGCTGGAGCTGGTCTTGTAGCGCACGTTCTCGCAGCTCGCCATGTTTGCCGAAGAAGATCGCTCTGGCCAATGCATTCATTGCTTCCCCTTTATTCAACCCACGATGGATTTTTCGCCGTAACGCCTCGCTTGAAAGGTAATCTAGGATGAAGATCGTTTTCTCGATACGTCCCATTTCCCGCAACGCAGTAGACAAGCTGTTTTGTCTTGCATAGGAACCGATTTTCCCCATAATGAGTGATGCTGAAACGGTGCCTTCCCGGATGGAGTGAGCCAGCCGGAGAACATCATCGTAGTTTTCCTGAATGATCTTTGTATTAATCTGTCCGCGCAGCAGCTTCTCCAATTTAGGAAAATCGGAAGGTTTCCCGATCGCGTAGAGCTTGGAATCAGCTAAGTCGCGCAAGCGCGGTGCAAAGCGAAATCCAAGCAGATGCGTTAAGCCAAAGACTTGATCGGTGTAACCGGCTTTAATTGTACTAGTATTAGAAGTAGTAATTAACGTATCTCATGTTATCAACTACTTCTTTTTTATTTCCTTATAGATTCATTATATGTACTATGAATTTTATGGATATATAGTATCTAACGAAATGATTTTAGACATGGGGGGAAATTTTGAAAGTACAAGAAGTTCTCATTCATGAGAAGAAAAGATATCTGTTAATTGACAATGGAGGGCATCCAGTTACTTCAGTTGCAAAGTATATAAAGTATTTAGATAACATTGGAAAAGCTGAAAACACACTAAAGTCATACTGTTACCATCTAAAGCTTTACTTTCAATTCCTAGAGGAGTGTAGATTAGAATATCAAGAAGTAAACCTTGATATTTTAGCTCAATTCATCGGTTGGCTGAGAATCCCTGATCAATCTACAAAAGTCATTTATTTTGAAGCAACCTTAGCGAAACGATCAGAAAAAACGGTCAATACCATCATAACGTGTGTCATAGGGTTCTATGACTATTTGACTCGTAATGAGGATTACGGGGGGAATTTAAATGATCAATTAATAAAGCAAGCCCCAGGGCGTTTTAAGACTTTCAAACCTTTCCTTCATCACATTACAAAAGGGAATTCTTATGATAAAAACATTTTAAAGATTAAGGAACCAAAGCGTTTAATCAAAACTTTGAGTAAAAATCAAATCCAAGTGATCCATGATGCGTGCAGCAATATACGGGATGAATTATTATTCCGTATATTATATGAAGGAGGATTACGGATTGGAGAGGCCCTTTCTTTGTGGGTAGAGGATTTTGATATAGGTAAAAACGCTGTTACGGTGAGGAAATCCAAAACATCAGATGGAGAAAAACGAAAAGTTTATGTGTCTATTGAGACTATGAATCTCTTTCAAGATTATCTAATAGACTATCATTCTTACGAAATTGATAGCAATTATGTTTTTATCACCTTAACTGGACCAAATCGTGGTAAACCAATGACTGATGGTTCTGTACGTTCTTTAATTAAACGGATGAAGAAAAAAACAGGAATAGATTTTACCCCTCATATGCTCCGGCATACATATGCCACAGAGTTACACGCAGCAGGAGTTGATATTGCCATCATACAGAGGTTATTAGGGCATGCACACGTTCAAACAACCATACAGACTTATATCCATGCATCCGATGAAACCATACGTGAAAGCTGGGAACAAGCTCATTCAAATAAAAAAATGGGAAGAAGAGATAAATAATGATACAGAACACATTCAAAATAAAACCCCTTCCCCATCATTTGGAACAGATAAATGAACCATTACTTGGATATTGGGCAAATGATGTGTGGGATGTACAAGAATGTCCCTTTTTGGATAAACATTATGATTGGAATAGAAAATTGATTTTTGATAAGGTACACAATCTTAGATTAAAAAATGAATTAAAATATTATTTTTATAAGGGGTTACAGGAGACAAGGATCTCGATTATCTATGCTTTTATGCATTATTCTCCATGTCTTAAAGTTTTTACAGAATTCATCTCTCGATATTATGCTGATTTAGATTCTATTATTGATATTCCGAAAGAAAAGTTTCTAATAGAGTATCGAACATTTCTTGTAGAGAAAGGAAAATCAGTTGAGATTGTACACCGGAAAAAGTCATCACCGTGGATGTCACCAACAGTTCAACCATCATTGTATATTAGACTATTTCTTCAAGTTTATGATTTTTATTATTACTTTTATGACGAACGAGAAGAAACAGATAAGGATTGTTGGGATGTACGAAATTTGAAGATTAATTATAACAATACAATCAGTAGATATTCATTAGACTTTTCGAAAATTCCGCAACCTTATAGACAATTATTTAAAAAATATATAAAGACTTGCCTAGTTGTTCAGCAATCCATTAGCTTTTCTACAGCAATATGTTATTTAAATAGACTTTTGTTTTTCTTCACCTTTTTGAAGGAGAAATATCCTGAGTGGAAAGAATTAAATCAGCTATCTAGAATGGATATTGAGGAGTATATTGAATACTTGCGACATTCTACTATTAAAAAAGGAAAATATTTAATTAATCCAGATCACAATTATGTAAATCGTTTTTTAATAGACCTTAAAACGTTTATCTCATACATACAAAAATTCGAATGGGAAGAAGCTCCGATAAAGTCAGTTATTTCACTATTGTCAATTGAGGATATTCCTAAAAAGAAAAGAGCAAAGGCTGATGAAATTAAATATATTCCGGATGAAGTATGGGAACAGTTAGTTTGCCATATTAACCAACTTTCCTCAGATCATATACCTATAATTCTTCTAATGGAAGCTACAGGTTTTCGAATTAGTGACGTTTTATCACTTATAATTGACTGCTTAGTAAAACAAGAAGATGGCTGGTGGATTATCGGAGATCAAAGAAAAGTAAGTTATAAAAATCATAAAGTTCCTATTTCAGAAGAAATTGCTAATGTTGTCTTGGTGCAGCAAGAAATTACAAAAAAGAGATCCTCTTTAGACACGAACCCTAAGAAATATTTGTTTCCAGTACTTAAAGGGAAAAGGATGGGTAATCCCATATCGCAGGATTCCATAAAGCTGAACCTTAATAAACTAGCTAACAGATGTAATATTAAGGACAAGGATGGAGAAATTTATTGGTTTAAAAATCATGCATTTCGACACCGTTACGGTGTTAATTTGATTAATAACGGAATGAATATCCTTCATGTTCAAAAATTGATGGCACATGCCAGTCCTGAAATGACATTAGTCTATGCCCAAATTCATGACCAGACACTCCGTGATGAATGGGAAAAGGCTCGAGATAATGGCGCAGTAAGATTAGATACACGTGGAGAAGTTATTGTCGCTGATTTAGCTCAACAGGCTAAAGAAAATGGAGTTGAACTGGAGTGGATACGTCACAACATGGACTCCATTCGTTTAGATCATGGGTTTTGTGTAAAAAGCCCAAAACTTCATTGTGATTTTCTTGAACAGACATTGGAACCACCATGTATTAAAAACAACTGCCGAAGTTTTCACGTTGACAAGACTTTTCTCGACTATTATCAAGAACAGATATCTAAAATGGAAGCTGATATTGAAGTATACAAAAAATCCGGAAGGTTACGTTCCATTGAGTTAATTGAACCCAAATTAAAAAGATATAAAGAATTAGCAAATGGTTTACTACATACTGGTGGAATCTTTGGTTTAGATAAAACTAGACGTGAGTATGTTGGAGATGAACGTGAGAAGGTGATGCAAAATGTCTAATGAAACCCCAAATACTGAAGGTATTATAAAATATGCGAAGTTGAAAACGGAAAAGTCCATTCAAAAAGTTGAAGAAGCGATCAAAAAGATGATAAAAAAACAAATGAAAATCAATTTTAACTCTATATCTGCAGAATCAGGGGTTTCAAAGGCATTTCTATACAGAAATACAAAACTCCGAGATCGAATCGAAACACTTCGCAAACAACAAGAGGGTCTCCCCTCAATAAAGCAAGTTAAAAGGAATATGAGTGACGCATCAAAAGATGTAATTATCGCTTCCTTACGGAAGCGAGTCAAGCATTTAGAAAAGGAAAATAAAGAAATTAAAGAACAATTGAAAATTCAATATGGAGTCTGTAAAATAGTTTGTGTAAACTCCAAAACCTATTAAAATGGAACTAATAGAAAGGTTGGGAGAATACATGGGACTTTGGACGAAACAACAGTTGCGCGACTTCATTAAAGAGAATAATCTGGTAACGGCACAGGATGCTCAAAACGCATTAAAGAACCTGTTTGCAGAAACAATCCAGGAGATGCTCGAAGCGGAGATGGAAACACATCTGGGCTATGCCAAGCACGACATCACGGCGAAAGCGACGTCAAACAGCCGTAATGGCAAAAGCAAGAAAACTGTCGTCAGTGAGTATGGTGAGCAAGAAATAATCGTACCCCGTGATCGCTTGGGCGAGTTTGAACCGCTTGTGGTGAAGAAGCATCAGTCCAATGTCACAGGCATTGAGGAACAGATCATTGCGCTTTACGCGAAGGGCGTCAGCACGCGTGAAATTCAAGATCATCTACAGCAGTTGTATGGCATCGAAGTCTCCCCGACACTGATCTCGAACGTGACGAACAAGGTTATCCCTATGGTTAAGGAATGGCAAAATCGGCCGCTACAGAGCGTATATGCCGTTGTTTTTCTCGACGCCATTCATTTCAAAGTGAAGCAAGACGGAGCTATTGTCAACAAGGCGGCTTACATGGTCATCGGCATCGATCTGGACGGGAATAAAGACGTCCTAGGCATGTGGATTGGCGAAAACGAGTCGGCCAAGTTCTGGCTCAATGTCTTGAACGAGTTAAAAAACCGCGGCGTACAAGACATTCTCATTACGTGTGTCGATAATCTAACCGGTTTCTCGCAAGCGATAAGCGCTTGTTATCCCGCTACAGAGATTCAGAAGTGCATCATCCATCAAATCCGTAATTCAACGCGCTACGTGTCCTACAAGGACTTGAAGAAGGTGACGGCCGATCTGAAGCCGATCTACAAAGCAGCAACCGAAGAAGCGGCGCTTGTGGAGCTAGATCGCTTTGAGGAGGAGTGGGGCAAAAAGTATCCACTGATCGTCCGTTCTTGGCGCAACAACTGGAGCGAGCTCGCTACATTCTTCAAGTACCCGCCGGAAATTCGCAAGTTGATCTACACCACGAACATGATCGAGAGTTATCACCGTCAACTGCGCAAAGTGACGAAAGGCAAAAGCATCTTTCCGAGCGACGAGGCTCTCCTTAAAATGCTGTATTTATCCACAATGGACGTTGTACGGAAATGGACGGGCCGTGTTCAGAACTGGGGACAAATGCTGCTACAGTTTTCGGTTTTCTTCCCTGATCGCGTGGGTCAGCACTTGAGGTAGGGGGGCGGAGTCCCCCTCTAAGCATCACCCTCTACATTCGTTTACACAAAATTCTTGACAGACCCTCAATATGGGAAAATGTATGAGGATATTTAAGTTCCCACTCTTTTTCCTTTCCCTGTTGATTTTTTTCTTGTAATATGACGAAGCCATAAAAATGTTGAATGTCTTTTTTGTACAATGACATCGGATTCATGAATATTTATGTTAAAATATCGAAGAGATTTTGAAAGATTGTACTTAAAATATAGGGTCATTTAGTGGAAAAAGAAATTTCAATAGAAATAAAAAATTGCAAGGTAAAATAGTTAAAAAAGGCTGAGTATATATGAAGATTTCTTTAATTGTTGCGATGGATAAGAATAGAGTAATTGGTAAAGAGAATGACATTCCTTGGAGAATTCCGAATGATTGGAAGTATGTTAAAGATACTACAAATGGACATTCAATTATATTAGGTAGAAAGAACATTGAGTCTATCGGAATAGCTTTACCTGGCAGAAGGAATATTATTCTGACACGAGATAAAGGTTTTAATTTTGATGGATGTGAAATTGCCCATTCAATTATAGATGTTTTTGAGTTATGTAAAGATGAAGAAGAGATTTTTATTTTCGGTGGAGAACAGATTTATAGTTTGTTCTTACCTTATGTTGAAAAAATGTATATAACAAGAATTCATCATGAATTCGAGGGAGACACATTTTTTCCTGAAGTTAATTTTGATGAATGGAAAGAAGAATCTGTTGAAAAAGGAATTATGAATGAAAAAAACCCATATAACTACTATTTTCATGTTTATAAAAGAATAAATTTATTAAGCTAACAGTTTCAGAGATTTTAAGTAAAACTTTTAAAAAATGATTAAAATATTAAGCAACAATAATTTTTGGTTAGAGAGAGGTTTGGAAAATGAAAAAAATTGACATTTTAAATGGTGGATATGTGATCTTACAAGACTACATGGGTTCCGACTTATCTGTTACAAATTCAGCTCGTGTTTCTTATAACAAGAAAAAGGACGTTCTTGACGATAAAGATAAGGGACTCATTGACTTTCTCGCTCGTGAAGGTCACACAAGTCCATTCAGACACACTTCACTTCAATTTGAAGTTTACGTCCCTCTTTACGTCGCAAGACAACATTGGAAGCATATCATTGGTTCTGGATTTCAGGACCCATTCGTTGCTTGGAATGAATCTTCTCGTCGTTATATTACTGAAGAACCAGAGTTTTACATACCTAATGCTAATGAGTGGAGATCGAAACCAGCAAATTCAAAACAAGGCTCTGGCGAGAATTTAAGTGAATTATCTGGAGGAGTTTTTACAAAGAAGCTTGAAGAGCATATTGCTGAAGGTGAACGCCTTTATGAAGAAGCCATGGAAGCTGGTGTGGCTCCAGAACAAGCTCGATTATTTCTTCCTGCTTACTCTATGTTTGTGAGATATTATTGGACTGGTTCTCTTCAAGGTGTAGCCCATTTCTTGAATTTAAGACTCCCAGAGGATGCCCAATACGAAATTAGAGTTCTTGCTGAAGCTGTGCAGGAATTAGCACATGAGAAGTTTCCATTGTCCCTTGACGCTCTCCTCAAATATAACTAAAAAGTAAGGATGGTTCTTGTTAATTCCATTTATTTAAGTGCTTTAATGGAAGATGATGGCTAACGACTTTGAGTCGTTAGTCATTTTTAATCATTCTTTAAATACATGTCTATAATGAAAGAACACAATTAAATTCTAACTTTTTTATAAAAAGGTATTGATAACCAGCCGTATCCGTATAATGCTCTTCGATAGCCAAGTCCGTTTCATGGTGGAGTAAACCGTCAATGACGTGTACGGCATCCCGAGCGTTCGTATTGATGACTTTCGTGTAGAATGTGGAAAATTGATCGCTCACGAACCGATAAATCGTAGCTCCTTTTCCGGTTCCGTAGTGGGGATTCGCATCTGCGTGAAGCGCCGAAACTCCGATCTGGACGCGCATTCCATCAGATGATGAGGTCGTGCCGTCCCCCCAATATGAGGGAAGCGACAGCTTGTGATGAAAATTAACAAGAACAGCCTGCGCTTTATTCATTGCGTCTTCATACAGCCGCCATTGCGCTGTATTGGCCATTTGCCGATATGAAATGCTCGGCGTGGCTTCAGCCATCTTTGTAAGCCCAATGTTCGTTCCCATTGCCATAAGGGTAGCCATAAGGATTGTCGTTTCTTCCTCGTTCGGAGTGCGGTTACTGGAAGCGTGAATAAAATGCTCATGAAAATTCGTCCAGTTGGCTACCTCCATGAGCAGATCCGTTAGCTTGATTCGTGGCAGCAGCTCATAGAGGGAAAGGCTGAAATTCCGGGCTTCATCGGGAGCATCTTTCTCCAATCGCTCGATGTGCAATTTCCCATTCTCCAAATTAACACCGTCCAGCTCGTTGATGTGATCCGAAACCCAGTTCAATCTTTGAAGAAGTGATTCAGTCCGTTCTTCAAGATATTCCTTTGCGGACAAGCTAACGACAAGCTTTGTAGCGTTTGGACGGATACCATTCCACTCAGATTTCGATACAAGGTAATCCTCGAAATCCTTATGCTGACGGCTTCCGACAATGGATACGTCTCCGGAACGAACGTAATTCCTCAGCTCTGTTAGGACAGCCATTTCGTAGTAATGCCGATTGATGGTTCCATCTTCGTCGTAAACGTGCTTTTGCCAGCGGTTCGAAACGAAGTTCAGTGGTGCGCCTTCCGGAACCTTTCGCTTCCCGGTTTCATTCATATCCCGGATGATATCGACCGCCTTCATTAGCGGTTCTGCCGACTTGGTTGACCGAAATTCCAATGATTTTAACAGCGTTGGCGTGTATTTCCGGAGCGCATAGAATTTCTTTTCCAGCAAGTCCAAATAGTCGTAATCTACGGGCCGCGCAAGCCGTTTAGCTTCTTCCACGGATGCAACGATCTGATCCCACGGCATAACGGCATCAAGCGCAATAAACGGATCAGTACCTTCACTTCGAGCCTTAATAAGAGCGGCTCCAAGATCGGCATAGTGAACAACCTTTTCATTGATCGATTTACCGTTTTGTTTTTGAAGTTCCTCTTGTGCTTTTCTCCCTTTGGAAAGTAGTATCATAATCTGCCGGTCGTGAATCTCGAAAGCCAGGTCTGTCAAATCCTGAATCAGCTCTAATAGGTACGCTACTAATATCGAGTACTTTTTCGGATCATTGAAACGGCGGAAGGAATGAGGTTCGTAACGCGAACCGATTTTGGAAAGCTGTCGTAGCCGGTTCGGATGGATGCCTTTCGTATCGATTTTCAGCTGCAAATCCCGTATGTATTCGAGCTTTTCAATAACCTTCAAAAAAGAATCCGGAGAGCTGGTCCCTGGAATCTCCCTTAACCATGCCAAGTAGGTTTTGGTGCTTTCCGGCATGGCGGTTAAGACGCGATCCAGCTTGGTAATTTGTAATTCTGTCAGTGAACTGCTGAGTAGCTTGAATATTTTTTCTTCTGTCCGTTTGCGAGTTTCCCAAACAGCTCTTTCAATCGTGGCCATTGAGGGTAGAATGATTTTACGCTTACGTAAGTCTTCGAGTGCGAGCTGAATCAGGTGTAAGGGATTGCCGTTTGCCAAAGCATGGCTAAAAAGATTCTTGCACAAAGAACGATACTCGCTCAAGGTAAATGTTTGGTAGCCATACTCCTTCCGGATTTCCTCCAGATGCTCGTATTTCGTGGCTTCTCGTTCACCGTAAGATGCAAAAGACCCCACATCGGCATTAATTTGCTTTGCAATATAGCGAAGAACTTGAACCGGCACTTCCTTAATATCAGAAAGCGTCCAACCGAGATAACGAAGTACGCATAGCTGCACGGCAAAGCCGAGTCGATTATAATCTCTTCGCCGCTGCTGAATGATTTCAAGGTCATGCTGGGTAAATGTGAAATAGGTGCCCAATTCCCATTCGCCGAGATCAGGCGGTATTTGTGAATATTGCAGCCGTTCCTCCGGAGTCAGCAGTTCCCTTACTCTCGCGTACATCGTTCTCATCCCCCTATTGCCATGCTATTTTTTCGACTTCCGCCTGCAGATCCGCACGGGTCGCCTTGACGTAAATCATCGTTGTGTCCAGACTATCGTGTCCCATAATTTGCGCCAAGCGGTGCAACGGCGTGTTTTCTGCCATCACATAGCCGAACCGGTGCCGTAGATCGTGGGCACTCAATCCCTCGAGCTGAGCTGCTTTCATATATTTTTGAATCAGATGACGTAAAGCACGTTCGGTTAATCGATCACCGGTTTTCTCCGATGGAAATAGATAAGGGCTGTTCGGAGGGAGTTCTGCCAGATATTTTTCTAAAGCAGCTCTACACGTAGCGTTCAAAGGAACTTCCCGCTGTTTATTCCTTTTTCCGGATCGGACCGTAAGCTGACCGCTGCGTTTACCGATCTGAATATCTCCGGGAGCCAGGTCACACACTTCCATTGTTCGTAAGCCGGTGTGAAACATCACGATTAGAATCGTCTGATCCCGTAAAGAACCGCTGTGCTCAACCGCAGCGATCAATGCAGCTTCTTCTTTGTCTGTCATCTGTCTTGGGCTTACCTTTTCTTCCGGAACCAATTTAACCGGCTTCGAAGGGTCTCGGCGAATCCTGGAATCCGACACGGCCCACTCAAAAAAACGTTTCAGGGTTATAAGCCGCCGGTTAATGGTCGCCGGTTTCAATTCCATTACTTTTTGCGCAGCTTCCCGGTACCGTGTTAATGTTGGAGTAGCCACATCTTCAATTTGAAATATGACCTCTTCCTCTTGGTGATTGGCTGTCTCAAACCAGCCGATAAAATGTTTCAAATCGCTTGCGTACTCTTTCAGTGTTTTGGGATTCAAATCCTCGTGGGTGGTGAGAGCGTGAATGAAGTCCTGAATCGACTGCTCGCCCTGTTGTGAAATCCCGGTCGCTTCTCTCATTAGCAAAGCCTCCAAATCTCGACTTACCTTAGCGGACATGATATTCTTACCTTAACCGAAACATTAGCGGACATCAAGTGTGTGCTTTGAAATACATAATGACCGCTAATCTTAATTAGCGGTCATATTAATTAGCTATGGTGCCGCCAGCAAAACGCGAATTTACCACGTTAAGAAAACCAGCGTAGCTGTCACAGCCCGCAAAGTGGTTACCATCTGTTTCCATACGTTTGCCCCTTGGTGACACGAACGCTGGTATAGGCTTAGCGTACAGAAAATACATGGTTTTCAGGGCTTTCGATCCTTAGCGTACAAAATCCGCATTATGTTGGCGGTCGCCCATCTAGTAATGATGGCTTTCTTCGGTAGCTATGGCAATTGGTTTTGTTTGTTGAACTGTGCCATACGGATGTTGAGGTGGTGCATAAATAGAGTAAAGTTTAATTGGCTTATTACCCGTATTGGTTAGATTGTGCCATGTTCCAGCAGGGACCATGATTGCAAAATTTTCAAAGACCTTTTCTTGAAAATCTAATCTGTCTTTACTCCTACCCATTTGAAAAAGTCCTTGACCTTCTTCGATGCGTAGGAATTGATCGAGTGCCGGATGAATTTCTAAGCCGATATCTTCCCCAACATTGATACTCATCAAAGTAACCTGTAAATGTTCTCCTGTCCATAATGCGGTACGGTAGTTACTGTTTTGCTTTGCAGCCTCTTCAATATTAATTGCAAATGGATTTGGCCCATAGTCCTTTAATGCAATGTTTCCGTAAAAGTGATTTCTTTCATAGCAATTATAGGCATAATCGATAAAACAAGGGCTACCTTGGTTACTCCAATTGTTGAAATGCCAGTTGTAATACATCGGATTAAGCCATTGATGATGATAGCTTGATTGGCGGTACAAATGCATTCTCCTTTCCTGTTTCATTACTCTCCTTCATCCTATGCAATTGCCTACTTAGAGGAGTGTAAAATGGGCGGAGCTGTTTTGTTTCCATTATTCGTAATCTGACGGTTTTTTTCGCCGGCAGAGCAGTCTGCGATCGTTCGTTTTTACAGCGAGACCCACTTGCTTCAAGTTGGCTACAGGAGATCCATTCTACTAAAAACCCCGAACATTACAAACCGATAAATGGAGACGGATCGACGCGCCGCCCATTTACAAAGATTTCAAAGTGCAAATGCAGGCCGGTGCTTTTGCCCGTGGAACCGCACACGCCGACCACATCCCCTGCCTGAACGATATCCCCGACCTGAACAGTCGTCTGTGACATATGCGCATACGTAGTCTTAAAGCCGCCGCCATGGTCTACCCAAACAAATAAGCCGTAGCCTTTACTTTTATCGTTTGCATCCTGCCAACCGGCAAACACAACCTTACCGGCTTTGGAAGCCGGAATGCGTTGCCCGGCCTGACAAGCAAAATCGATGCCCTCATGAGATGCGCCCGGCTTGCCGGTCACTGGATCGATCCGGATACCGAAACCGGATGTGACTTCACCGGAAACCGGCCGTGCAAAGCCGCTTTCGGATGGTTCAATCACTTCAATCGGAATAAATCCTTCGGTCACGTAGAGTCTTGCATACATCATCACTTCCGCTACATAATCCTGACTGTGATTGTAGGCAAAAATGGCACGTTCCAGGTTGCCGGTCGACGCGCCGTTTTTGGCTAAATAGTTCGCGGCGGAAAAGATGGAGTCTTGCAGGCTCCACATACTCGCCCGGCCGTCACGGTCTGCATCCACACCATACCCGGCGTACCGGGCGATCATGGCCAAGCTCGTTTTTTCTTCTTCGGTAAAACTCCCCCGCCCGGCACCGTAGCAAGATGGATGCGACCAACCTACCCACGTACACGGCATAAACTGCATATGTCCCTCTGCTCCGACGCTCGAAATCATTGGCTGAAGCGTAGAAAATACCGTCTCGACGCGATGATGCGCGGCCAACAAATTCCAAGGAACGCCGTACCTGGCTTCCGCCTCTTTATAGATTGGAATATATTCGGCCGGTATTTCACGTTCCCCAACCGGCGAGATTGACCCTCCTAAAAAGCCGTATCCGATACTTCCCCCGCCCATGAACAACAGCGGAAAAAGAAACATCCCGCATAAGGCGACAACGAGCAGGATCGGAATTGCTGCGATCAGCCATCCCCATTTTTTCATTCCGGAATCGCCCCCGATCCCGGACGAATACCGACATCATCAACCTTCCATTTCCCATCAACCCGTTTGAGCAACACCACATAAAGCAGCAAGCCATCTTCATTCTTACCGTTTATATCGGTATGGGTCACTGTTACATCCACGTTGTACCATTGCTCGTCTGCTTTCAGCTCGGCCGGTGTCCATTCGGCTGTGACATAATCGGTCTTCGCGCGAGAAAGCGTTCCCCGCCGCTGAAACGATGAAAGCTGCTTATAAAAGGAATCGGTAATATAGGGTTTGGAGCGATCCACGTAAGCGTCCGGCTGTTTGCTATCGAACGGCACATACGCTTTCAGAAAATCCGGAAGAACGGCCTGTGCGCTACTTACCGCTTCCTCGGTAATAGGTGGTGTTTTGCTTGTCGTTTCCTCTGGCTCCGGCTGAGCCTCGTACTGGTATACGTCTCCTTGTTGTTTATGGACCGCAGCCGGTTTGGTTTCTTTCGGCTGCGCGGCACGTCTTCCGGAAAACAATGATCCGATAAAAAGCGCGATCAGCAGCAGACCAATGATAATACTGAACCATGTTTTAGCCCGATCAGGAAGCTGTGGGGAACGCGCCATTAGCTCTCACGCTCCCCTTCGTCCTCCTCTAAGGAGGCATTCTTCGACGGCAGTTCCGTCGCCCCGGTTCGGGGGATAAGGTTATCCTGTGAAGTCATCGGAGCTGCTTCATGCGAAACGAATGGCATCTCCAATGATTCCAATATGGCTGATCCTCGCGCCGTCCGGAACGAATCGGAACGGGCCTCGGACTTGGTCTGCCTTCTACGCTCCCCTCCCTGACGTCGGGAGTCTAATGAAACGACCTCTGGCGCTGCTGTTCTCGTTCCATGTGGAATAGCTTGGACATATTCAGGAACGGCCGAAGGTACGGTTCTCCCCTCCTGCTGCGCCGGTTGCTGCATTGTCTCATGAACTGGTGCCGATGCATTCATGGGTTGCGGCGGCGTCGCCATTTGCTCCCTTGGCTTGTCCATCATGGCTGAAGAAAGACTTGTATTAGGCAGGGCGGCACGGCCCTGCTCTCGATGAACCGCCTCACTTGCTGTCAAATCGGGTGTAGTGATCCCATCCGGCGCTATCGGCGTGTTGGAAGCAGTCCGGGTATGAGCATAATTCCTACCGGATACGGCTTGTCCGCGCCGCGCAGTCATTGCCGCCCTGCCCATACCGCCCTTAGATAGACGATAGCGAGAAGGATTTCTGCTGCCTCTCGCCCCTGCAGAAGCCATCAACATCGGCAAAGCTTCTCCGGTACCCGGCATTTCGCTTGCCGCTGCCGCCTCTGCTGCCGCTGACTGACCGCCAGGATGCCACGACCCTGCGTCAGATAAACGAGTGAGCGGCATATCGATAATATCGGGGTCGCGATCCGCCTGCTTGCTATGCGGCACGACTTGCGATCCGGGTGAAACAATTTCCGCATCGGCGTATACCGTTTCGTCCTTTTCTTTACCTTCATCATCGTGCATCGATACGTTTTCAAGCGATTCGCTTTTGTTATCGTCGCCCATCGCTCCATCTGCGGCAGCACCGGCGACCGCCGCCCCTTCCGGACCGGCAACCGCTGCACCCGCCGCTTGCGCAGCCGCCTTAGTCGCTTTACGTTTCATTTCGCGGGCGGTATTACTCACATGATGGTCAAAGTTCGATACCTCATGGGCCACGCTGCGGATTAAACTGTTTCCTTCCATGAGAATACGCATAAATCGCTTGCGCAGTACAAAAATAAGCAACAGCACAATAAATTCCACAAAGGCCGTCGCGAAATAGCCGATGCTGTCAGAATTGCTGACTTCATATACGATGGCCGACATGGTGAAGACGACTAAAGCAATGACGGACACCGCGATTTTCAACAGCAGCGGCAACGCCAGTTCCTCGGTATATCGGCGGAATACGCCTCCCCCGCCCGGAAATGCAGCAATCACCATATAGAACGGCGCAGCAACCGCAATCGTCAAAAACCAAAACTGGAATAGAATGAGCAGCAATGCTAAAGCGAAAATCGGTATCGACGTAATGCCGTTGACAATCGTATACAGAACGGTAAACACGAGCCGATCCGGAACCATTGAATAGGTCATCATCATATTGGAGCGCTTATTTACTTCAGTTCTCTCAACATACTCTTGCCGGTCCTCGCCTGGCGGAAGCTTGAGCAGCGCATTGACCCGATCTTTTCCGACTGTGCTTTCGTCATCATTGCCGTACTGCATATAGAGATAAGGCCGGTGAACGAACAGATTCCACATATTTTCACCAAGGCCGCTGGTCGAATCACCTTCCTTCCCTTCAAACAAACCGGAAGACGCACCGATGACATGACCCGTCAGTTCGGTTGTAATATTGTTCGCGCCTTTCAGAACCGTGCCATAGTTCGTGAAAAAGAACAGAGCCGCCACCAGAATGATCACGCTTTTTGCAACACTGCCGGTCGCCTCAAGCTGCGCATGTTGAAAGAAATATTTATAGACAAACATCAAGCCTACACTTACACCTATGGCTATAAGAAAATCACCGTAAAGCCCGTATTGCTCAAAATGAAAATTGGAGATGCCTGTAATTTTTTGAACGACACCTTCGATCTGTTCGATGATCCGGTTGATCACATCGAAATGGTAGGCGTAGTTCAGGACCGTGAGCATCATGTTCGTCATGTACACATTGACCTTGAACAAAATGTTAACAACGAAATTCATGCCCTCATAGAATTGAGCCAGCACGGTATCCTTAATGGCGTCGCCGGAAATCCAACTCCCGATGGTCTTGAATGGGTTTTTGAAACCTCCACCGTCGTCGTCTTCACCCGGTTGCTTGCTTGTTACATCGATTTGGTAATATGCCTTGGAACCGTCGCTAGTCACCTCATGTTTGGTATCAAACAAATTATCAGATATGCCCGTACCCGTGTTTCCGGTTGCTGCACCCGCCGCCGTTACCGGCAATAAGAGGAACAGTACCATCAATACCAGGAAGGGCCGCAGCCGTTTCATCAGCCCTCACCTTCTTTTACATATTTGTGAATGTAAACACCATCCTTCGGGTTCTCGACTTTTTGTTCTGCTTCCTCGGCTTTTAATTCACGTATTTTCCACTCGCCTTTTTCTTTCTTCATTTCCAGGAAGTCTTTAGCGTTTCCATTATGGTTTGGCAAATAATAAATCACTTCATAATGTAACACTCCTTTTTCGCCTGGTTCCTTTTCAAACCGATAAATACTGTAACGTTCTCCAATCTCTTTAAATCTTCCTGGAAACGTAAGCTCGTCTTTCTCTAAAATGCGATAGTGCGGTTCTTCTGGAGAAAGAATTTTCCGGAAAAGCTCGTCATCTCCATCGACTGACGCTTGAACATATTGCAACGCTAGGTCATCCGCTGCTTTTACATCAGCCGATGGCTTGCCGCCGCTGGATGATCCGCATGCGGCCAACAGCAGCAGCGCCCCGATCAGCATTCCTATGAATAGTCCTTTTCGCATTTGTCTCACACTCCCGTCCGGATGCGTTCCTGCCTTTGGCGTTCGTAGGTCCGTTCCTCTTCGGTCGCCGTGGAGCTGTCGAACGCTTCCTCGATTTCCTTATAAACCGGATGAATGCGAATCGCCGCCGTCCGGCCGTAAATGTCTTGGAACAGCGCCGTTCCCCGATCTAAACTGTTCAGGTACTCCGCATTGGCCGGAGTGTCCGGCAGATTGAAGTAACGCAACATTTCCAGCGATTCATCATATTTCTTGAGCGCAAACGAGAACTTCATCCCCATATTGGCCACGTCCTCGTCATAGTCACTGGCGTTTTGCGTCCCTTTCATTAAAGTTGTGTTGTAATGCCGCCCCATACGCGTAATAAAGTCGAGTTGGGCCTTGCCTTCTGCGGATCGCTCTACCGTTTTCGCCTCATCCTGCACCACTATTTTATGAATGTGCCGGTCCTGATTGAACATGTACTGCTTCGTAAAGGCCGCAATCGAAATCAGGATCGCTTCGGAAATCTTTTCAATCGGCCGAATTTTGCCCCGGTCCTTATCGTTTTTCGGGAGCTGCAAGTTTTGCACCATCAGCACTTGCAGCGGCTTGCTCACTTCCAGGACGCGATAGCGCTGCCCCTTTTCGCCAAACAGCAGACGCGAGATTTGCAGACGCCCCAACGTCTCCAGCGTTTCGATCAGCTCCATGCAGGATTCGCGGCGGCGCTCCGTCGTCTCTTGAGGCAAACGTGCTTTCAAATAATCCCGCAGTCCGCCCAAGCACGGGTCGTCTTGCTCTCCCTCATGCTCGATGGCTTCGGAGAGCTGCGTAAAGCCAACATCCCCCAGGTGCTTGTCGCACAGGAACGAGAGAATGTCCATTGCAATATCTTTGGCCTCGGAAGTCGAAACGCTTGTCCGGAACGGATCAAGGCAACCCGCATCGCGCTCGTCGGCTCCTAGTGTCCACACCGATATAAATTCCGGAGGAATAAACGGCAACCCCTCGGCCCAACGTTTCCGGTCGCCCTTCGGGTCTACAATCAGCGCAAGCGATCCGCTCAAGACGGACAAGTATGCGAACAGGTTGATCAAGAACGATTTGCCTTTACCGGTCATTCCGGCAATCATGACAGCTAATGAATCGACAACGTTTTGGACGCCTTCAAATGCTTTTGCGGCCAAGTCCGGCTTGATGAATACCGGCCGGTTGAGTTTAAGCGTTTGGCCGAGATAGAATCCGCGGTTGTCTCCTATATTCGTCGTGGCCGCGAACATCATTCCCGCGAGCTTCGTCGGCTCAACATATTGCAAATAGTCAGCATTGTAGCGCGGCGAAGTTGGAATGAACTCCATAAAATACGAAATCATTTCCCCATATGGCGACAGCAAGTGCATGCCGAATTGGTTCATCTCGCGTTTCAATTCGTCTACCCGGACACGCAGCTCGTCGGGGTCTTTGGCCGTCACTTTGAAAACAAACGAGCAGACATACGCCGGATAGCCTGTTTCTTGGAACCGCGCCTCCATCTGAATTGCGCCGCTCTCCGACTTGGATACCTTCAGGTCAACTTCACTGCCGCCCTTGGCCGCTTCTATTCGCTGATCTTCATAGGCCAAGCGCACATCAGAGAGTTGCTTAATAATCTGATCGTTACGCATGAAGCTTGCTTTAATCGACACCGATACCGGGAAGCGCAGCCTGTTTTGCAAATGAAGCATCCATTCTGATCCCGGATGCAAGCTGCGCGGGCTGATTTTATCGGCAACCAGGTATTGCACATAATTTTCTTCGATCTCTTCCCCAACCATCTTATAAAGCTTGAGCGTCTTTTGGTCGTACTCCTCGATTTCCGCATTTTGCAGTTCGTAGAACGCTTTGGAATTACCGCGCCGTGCCTCATGAACCCGGCCGCTATCCTCGATCCCGTTTACGTCCATACCGGTTTCATATCCTTTTCGCAGCCGGGTATCGTTATGTGTGACGCTAAAGTTCTGTTCGATTAAAAAAACCGTTTCTTCCTTCGTCAGCGCCCGTACGAGCGACGACATCGATTGGCCGAGCGTTTCCCTTAAGCCATCGGCCTGCCGCCTCCATTGCTCAATATCCCGTTTGAGGATGTCATTCGGTTCCAGGCCCACAGCTCGGTAAACGGGAGAAGTAAATCCGGCAACCAAGTCTTTTAGCGTTGTCACCGCTGCCAAACCCAAATTGCCGATTTTGCGCATTTCGTTTTTCCTCGGATCGAGCTGCACCCCAATATAGGAATGATATTCGTTGGTTTCTCGGGACGAACGCTGCGCGGCGAGCGTTCGTTTCAGACTTTGAAAATAACGAATCCCGTTTTCTTTTAGCGCATAGTCCTTGCGGCCGATCTCCTCTATCGTCTCGTCAATGATCCCGGAAACGTCTGTCAGTGACGGTATCATCAGGAAATGCAGGTCGTGTACATTTTCAACGTAGAAAGAGAGCTGCCGATTGTACGGATGGATCTTCTGCATCGTGTCTCGAAAATCGTAGCCGAACCCTTCCACTTGATAATAGGCCCATACGCTGCCGTCCCTGCCAAACGCCAAATTGCCTTCAATATGACGCACCGGAAAGTCCGTAAATACCTTCATGCACATTCACCCGCCTTTCAATCGTCTACTGTAAAGTAGCCTCGAAATTGATAGCTCGGATTGGGCTTTTTCTTGGCGACGGGAAAGTCCTTGGCGGCCAATTGGCCGCCGAACCCATATGACTTGGATTGCTCCAGCTCCTTGCCTTTGTAGTAGGTCACGCGTTTTCCTTTACGCCAGTGGTAAGCAGCAGCGCTTTTTAGAAATTTGATCGGAGGCCGATTCTCCGTCCCTACATCCATAAGCAGATACGTTGCTGCAAACGGCAAAGCAAACAGGATCGATTCCGGAAGCAGCCGCAAGGGGAAATTCAGAACCGGAATCCAATACCACACGAACTCAATTGCAGAAAACGACAACCAGTATAAAACGGCCTTAATTTTAATCTCTCGGCCAAACTTCAAGCCCGCAAACTGATACAGCCTGCGTTCAAACTTCAAAAAATCGTTTAAAGCCCACAGTTCTTTTCGCTGTTGTTCCATCGCTGGCCCTCCTTCACTTTTTCAGGCCGATCTTCTCGGTGAAGAACTCGGAAATGTTGCCAAGTATCGTCGGATTTTTGACGACGGCATACCCAATGATCAAAATGACAAGTGTACCAACCGCCCCGATGAAATGTCGCCGGAACGCCAGGACAACAATGAAAATAATGCCGCCAAACAGAATAAGATACCCGCCTTGCTCGGAAGCCCAATCCAGTAGTCCCTTGAAGTCCATAGCCGATCCCTCCTATTTTTCGTCCATTTTGGTTACGATATATCGGCCTTCCTTTTCGGTTACGGTCAGCCGGTAGTTGGTCATAAAACGATCTTTGGAAACCGGGTCTTCGTAGGTTACGCTGCACAGCACGATATACGTTCGCGTAACCGGCGTTGCCGTTGCCGCGCCAGTCACTTCACCGGACGCAGGGGAGGCCGCTGTTCCGGCTTGCTGCGATCCGTTCGCTTCCGTTTCCTTCGGAGCAGCGTCGGCCGGTTTTGTCTGACTCTCGCCCGATTGATAAATCTCGGTCGACGTAACACTGACAAAATGTAAGGCTCCATTTAACCCGTTTTGATGCTCCGGATCAGACAACAAATAGCCTAGCTTGTCCTTCGGATCGGCGGCAAAGGAGCTAAAAAACGTAGTCAGGAAATTGCGGATGTTTTCTTTGATTTCATACGGTTCATCCGCGGCTCGCAACCCCTTGGCCCGATCATCTGCCTCCATCGTCGTTTGCCGATCAATGTACGTGAATTTCGGCAAGTCGTAGATGCCGTAATTTTTGTCGTAACCAACCGGCACGACAAAAAATTTGCTGACTTCTTTTGGCTCGTATTGAATCGTCTTCGTTGGAGGCTGCGCCGTGTTTTCCGGTGGGGGAGTTTGTCCGTCTTGGGCCGTACCCCCATTTGCAGCATCCGTTCCGGACGGTGGCGACGCCGGGGGCTGCTCAACTTCTTTCGGCAGACCAAGCTTATAGAACACTTCCAAGGTCACATACGCCCGGTTCGGCCCCATTTCTTTAATGTGCTTGATTTCGGCCTTCAGGAAGGTCGAAGTTGTTTTCAGGCCGGAGGTTTGTAGTCCAGCTTGCGGATCAAGCCCTTTCGCCAGAAACGGAGTCAGACGCTTTTTCCGGTCTTGAGTCGCCTCGTCGCCAGGCTTCCACGTAAAATACTCCTTGGCAAAATTTTCGGCATATTGGACGGCCGTCGTTGTCGTGGCCGGGTTTAGCGTCAGCTCGGCTCCTTCATTTCGCGTTTGGGCGTCTGCCGGATCGTTCGGTTGAATGGCCGAGAAAAACACAACCAGGAACATAAAGGCAAAGGCGAGCCAAAATGCGGCAGCTCCAATTTTCCGCGTCATATAGCCGCGCGGCCGGTAAGCCCGCCGCTTCTCGGGCTTCTCCTTACGCATCCAACTTTTGAATTGTCGAAGGATCGCTCCTTTTTCCCGCTGCGGCGCATCAGACGCCGCTTTCAGTTTGGCTAAACTTTTAGGCATACTGCTGCTCCTTTCTCGCAGGAATGCCGGTTGTATCCAGCGCATTTCGCACGTAAACGCGGGCTACATACGGCTCCCCGTTTTTCTCAATGGTCTTCCGTGCTAAAAATACCTCGCCGGTCGCTAGCGTCTTGATTTCGTCCGGATGCGCCCGGAACCGCTGCACACTACGAACCGTCCCCATTTCCGATTCCATCCGAAGCTTGACGGCTGTTTTCTGGACTTGCTTTGTAATGTCACCGTCCTCATAGGTGCCGAGCGTGGCGGCAAGCGTGGACGCATCCTCACTTTCGTTGACGCGACCGACGAAATACGTATTACAGTTGTTGATGATCTGCCGCGTCAACACCGGATCAACGGCGTCGATGTCAGATAAGCCCTGCACCGATATAAGACATTCAAACCCAGCCGACCGGCTCTTGTTGATCACGTCTACAACCTCATGGGAGACATAGGCCGAAAATTCGTCATAGACGGACATGATCGACTTTTTGCCTTCCTTCTGCCGGTAATCGACAAGCGTGTTCACTTCGGATATAACAAGCCGCCCGAGTGTCTTGATATAGTCCCGGTACTTGTTCCCGGATAGCGAGAAAATAGCAACCTCGTCCCGATCCGTAATTTCTTTCAAGTCAATTCCTTCGCCGGTTTCCTCGAACAATGGCCCAAGATCACTTTCCATCAGTTCTGCGAGCTGATTGCGCAAACTGGTGAGCGTCCCGAACGGAATACCCGTGCTTTCCTCTTCGTCGTCTATGCCAAAAAAACGCTCACGGTAATATTCCACTCTGGCCCGCCGCGCCTCGTCCCAAACCAATCGACGCGCGGCCGCAGGTTCTTCCTGTTCTGTTTCTTCTTCCATACCGGTAAATAAAGCGCTTGCTTTGGCCGGTTGCACATGAACGGTATCGCGCGGCGGCTCCCCTTCTTCCTCCGATTCGGAAACAGGCTCCTCCTGCAACGATTCTTCCGCCAATGGATCTCCTTCACGCACATATTCCGCTTCCGGCTCCATATCGAGAGCGACTGATACAGGCGCCGGTTCTAAACCCTCAAATAATGAGGCAGCCGATTCCCGCACGTTCGTTGGCGCTACATTTGGTTCCCCAACGGTCTGCCCTTGTAGCAAAGCATCGATTTCCTCTAATGACAAAGCTGTTTTCGGCTCTTGTTCATGCTCTTCCAAAATCGGCTTCGCATTTGGTACGTCTTCAATCGCCGTCACTTCTGCTGTTGTTACTTCATGTTCATCTTCGTATGTGATATTGGGTTCGTCGTGATGGGGGACGGCTTTTTCATTGCCTTCGTCAGTTACGAAAACTTCCGTTTTGGCCAATTCTAATTGCCGGTTCAACACAGCCGCAACCTTAGATGGATAGGTGAGGTCATACAAATTTTTTAGATCGATCGTCAAATCAAATTCTTTCATCATTTTGAGAACAAGCTGCAAAAATCGGGAGCAATTGAGCTTGTAGTACGGCTCGGACCATTCAAACAAATTCATAATTTTGTCCCGGAGCTGCGTCGCGGAACCATGTCGCAAAAAGTTAAAACTAATCTCGTCCACATCCGTAAACATATGGACGCGCTTGCCGTACCGTTCGCAAAGTTCCTTAAACTCCAACATCGATGCCCGTTCGCCCTTGCCGTCCATAAATACAACCGGCTTGTCCTGGCGTATAGCATTTTCAACCATCGTCCCGATAATGACGGTCTTCCCGCCTCCGGTCGTCGCTACCGCAAACACATGCTGATTCGGCTCATGAGGCTCTAGCGCAACGCGCTCTTGAAACTCGTCGTAGCCGATAAAATTTTCTTTCGAGTTCGATTTCCGGAATTTGAGCTGCGCCTTCTGCACCAATTTAAACCGCTTGGCCCGGAAATACCGATAGCTTCCCGAAGAGCGTTTTTTCCGCAGCGCATCGTATTTCGTTTTCACAATTTTGCTTCGGTAATAGTCAATAAACGGGTGCGCTGCCCCTGCCAAAAGATTGCCGAAAATGAAGGCGGACGCATAGCTAAAACTGGTTATCCGGAAAGGTTCGTTCCCATGTAAATACTGTTCGGCCGCTTCCGTGAGAATGGGTATGTTCAGAATCGACAAAAAGCCCAGGATCGACGCCCACTCCCCTGCGCCGTGTAGCACAAATAGACCGATGCAGCTCACCGGCATGATCGCGTACAATATCCAAGGTTTCTTTATTACGAACACAAACAGGCCATAAAGTACCGCCGCCATAAGCACGGCTGGAAGCCCCACAATAAGCAGGACGAATGCCAGTGCCGCTATGACGATATAGCCAACCGTTGTTGCACCTTCGCTCTCCCGTTGTTGGGGAAGCAATAATTCCTCCTCGCTCCGACGAGCCATTGGTTCACTCTCCCACAACCTCCGCAGGTAGCGACCGTACTTGAATCTGCTGAAACACGTTTTTTCCGGATTGAGTTTGCGCCGGGCGTCCGACAGATCGCCATTCCTGCGCCACATGCTCAATCGCTCGTTTGAGGGCATTCCCTATCGTTTGGTTCGGGACAAAATACCACACATCGGTATACTTTCCTGCAACCAGCTCGGCTGCATAGCGATGCATCTTTTTTTGCAAACGGCCGTTCGATTTGGTATGCAATTCGGCCTCGACTGCAATCGTAAACCCCGGAAGCAGCAGCACTACATCCGGCAATGTATCCCGAATTTTGTTCCATTTTTGAAGCATTTCCTGCTTGCCCTCGGTATCTTCCAGCAGCTCAAAACGGTATTCCCGCTCGGTCTTGTAATCAAAACCTTCAGCCTTCACCGACGCCTTCAGATGCAGGATAAGATCATTGATGATGAGGTCGTGTTCGGCCGTGTACAATGACGTATCGTTCGCAACCGTAACCGGATAGTCCAAGTAATCCCTCGCCTCACGTTTCGGAAAGTACACATTCAGACGCAGCGTTAATTTCTTCTTCCACACAAGTCCCGCCGCTTCCAATTTCCGAAGTCGCCTGTATACGTTGTGTAGCGAAGTTTCACCGGTGTACCGCAAAATTTGTTGAGACGTAACAATTCCCTGCTTCAACACAAAACGTAAAATCTCAAGGTCTTTCTCCTTGAAATCCGAGTATTTCGTTAACATGAAACGACTCCCTCCATGCTACCGTTTCTAGCGTCACACCACGCTCCCCGCTATCAATATCAAAGCTCCGAAGCCCGCTCACATCCGTCCGTGTGCCTCCTGGGAACCCGCTGCTCAAGGTACAACTAGACTTGCAACTAACTATGCAACAAAAATCGTCAGCGGAAAGCCGCTATTCTTCATTTGATCTCCCTTCAGAATACATCCTGAATCAGCCTACAAACTTCCCCGATCAGCTCCCCACAGCATCATTGATTAGGCATTCAAACTTTGATCACGGTATGCGACAGCATACCAACCATCTTCCCTAAACAGCTCACAATGATTGGCATCCATGAAATTGCCCACAGGGTTATTCTTCCTCGAACAACTTTCAAGGTTTTGACTTTGCTTCTCTGAATTACCCACAAAGATTTTGCTTTTGATCTTGATTTTGATCTTATCTTTCGACTTTGAACTTAAATCCCTTTCTCCCCCGAATCCCTCCTTCCTCACATATCCTGTATCCTCTCCTGCATTTAAAAAGTCTCTCCCCTCACCCAAAGTATCTGCGTTCTGGTACCGCTCGTTTTCCCGACCCCAGCCTCGGACGTTGTGAGGGTGGGGTCGGGAAATGCCTTCGAGCGGTACCAGAACGCCTGCACGCAGCAACAGCAAGGGTTTTCCCAGCAGAAGAATAACAACTAAAACCATACACCATGTACATGCTAGTTAACGCCTTAGTTAGACACTCATGGTCTAGGAGAGTTAACAGAGAGGATATACGCGGAGTATATCACTACCGTACACAGGATGGAATAAATTAGGGGGAAAATGGATAATATCTCCTAGTCAAGTTAGGAGGAAAGAACTGACAGAAAACAGCAGTCCCAGAAAAAAAGCGGCCTCCCGCGCCTCCGCTGGGGCTACGTCCCCCAACCCTAGAACCATACAATATCGCGACCCAAAAGAAAGAGAATCAATCAACCAGGCGGACCCCAAGACGAAACCAAGAAAGAAAGCCCTCCACGAATACGATCCCCCGGAGAGCGCGGCAGAACCCCACCCGCCACCCCAACTAGGGTAAGTGTGTTGGAATCGGGTACATTTTTAACCGGTGTTATAACTGGCACTTCTGGAGCCGGTTCGGGACTTGAAACCAGTCTTAACGTAGTTGCCGCTCCGCGCCCTTTACCATGTACCTCCACGGTAATTCTGCCGGACTCCACCATCAGGGCGACAACTGCCTGATAAGTAGATAGCGACATGCCGAAATAAGACGCAAGCTTGCGCTGCGCATCCGTAATAGACCGATCCGGAAGCTGCTGCAAAACACGCTCCACATCTTCGGCCCACTCGCTATAATGACTCGTTTTTCGTTCGCCTCTTGGCTTGGCCGTCTCCCATACTTCATAGGAAAATGGTACGCCGGAAAGGTAGGTGATCCACTCCCCGGTAGGCCCGGCCGGAGCATCCCCCTTGTAGGCGCTCTTAACTTTCCGCGATACAATACGTTGCGGCATTGGCTCGTCCAATCGTGTGTTCCATTCCTGCAATTCCGCCTCGGCATCCTCCATACTATAGCCTTCTCGCTTGAAAGCCAGGGCAAGAGTATAGCACGTATTATCCCGTTTCCCGACTTCTACGCCCGCTAGAAGCGTTTTCACGGCCGGATGGTCCAATAATCCCTTCTGGACAATAGAGCCGCGTTTAGCCTCTTGTATGGCGTCCTGGTTGATACTCTCCCAATCCAACAGCTCTGCGAACGATACGCGTTGCTCGGACGCATAAACAAGCGTTTCCGGAGTCGGCAAACGGAACCAACGTTCGGCCCCAATCGCCTGCCGATCCCCTCCGATGGCTACTGCAATGGCCGTCTGAATGCGTCGGTAGGTCTGGATCGCATTCGTGTATGCCTTACGCGGTGCATTGAGAAGAAAGTAAACATGATACCCCCCTGACGGAGTACGGACTATCATCGTTGGGCATGGCAAACCGGCGCTTGAGATCCGTTCCAGGAGATCGGACAGACAAAGCCCTGCATTGGGATTGTCCGCTCCCTTTACGTCCACATCAATGACAAGCGCATTTAAGTACCGGAGCGTCGCTTCCTCGCGTCGATCATTCCGGTAAAAAGTATTCGGCGTATAGTATGTATGTTGGCCACTCATGGCCAACAGCGTTTGATAGGTTCGGCATGCTTTCATGTTTCGGCAATCGGAGCTGACAAATACCCATCCTAGCGTTTTCGCTCGGCCGGTTGCTTCCGTTGGGAAGCGCTTGGGCGTCTCGGTGAGCTGATTGCCAAATAGCAGTCGAAATGCCTCTTGCGTCCCGACAGCGGCCGGGCGCACAGCAATTGCAGGCAGCATAAAAAAACTCCCTCGTTTCGCACCACGCCTCAAAAAAGGCAATAGGAAAGAGAGAGTAGGTTCTTCACTTTTTTTCGCAGATAGAGTATAATATCCCTATAAAATGCGTATAAAAGTAGAAGCTCTCACTCTTGGGGCACTTTTTGAATGCCGGTCGGCAAACTAGTCATTCAAAAAGTGTGAGGTGTGGGCTTTTATTTTTTTCTTATGTAATTGGAGCATTTCCAGTAATTCTCTGAATCTATCCCTACTATACGACACGATATTTAATTTTGGCAAATTGCGCCGTTTTCAATTTTCCGTAGTAAAACGGATGTTTTGAATCTCATTTCCGTAGTAAAACGGATGATTTCAATTCAATTTCCGTAGTAAAACGGATGTTTCGGCCTTTTTCGCCCGTATTCGACAAAGTGTTTTCATCAAAATCACGATTTTTTATTTTTTTTTGCTCATTTTCCGTAGTAAAACGGATGTTTTGGTTTTTTTTCCGTAGTAAAACGGATGATTTGCTGATTTTCCGTAGTTAAACGGATGTTTTGCCCGCTCCTGCCCCCAAAAAATTTTCTCGCCCAGGCTTCCGCGCCTCTCATTTTCCCTCCTTCAACATATCTTTCCGACCAGCTAGCGCTTCCACCATAAGAGAAACGCCGAGCTGAAAGCCGTACTCAAATGATGCAGCCAGGTCCATTTCTCCGGCTTGAGCGCGAAGGTTCAGCAAATCCTCCAACTCCTAACTCCTTATACTCCGATTCGTCCAACCGCTTCCGCCAAACGCCCATGGCTTCCGTAATCTGCCGGTTGACGGGCCGATATGCCGTCTCTTTCGATACGATCTGCTCAATCGGGCATAGCTCTCCGTTATACAGCTTCTGCAACAAGGTTTTCATCATGTTTCCCGTCCCTTCCCTTCGCTCTGTACGGAAACTTTATGCGAAAACCGCATAAATGTCAATATGCGGTTTTCGCATAGCTTACTATGAGCTTGGGTGATGGAAATGTACGCAAGAATTAAAGAACTGAGAGAAGATAACGACTGGACACAGCAATATGTAGCCAAGGTTCTTAAGGTCAATCAGACCACGTATTCTCGATACGAAACGGGAGAGCTGGATTTACCATCCGCTTCAATAATCAAATTGGCCGACTTGTACCAGACCAGTACGGACTACCTTCTCGGCCGCACAGATCAGAAAAAGCCGTATCCTTCCAAAAAGGCAAATACATGACCGAAATAAAAAGCCGCGCATTCTGAACTGCACCCCAATTGTTAGACACATCTAACAGTTGGAGGTGCAGTTTTTTTATGACTAAATTTACTAAGGATAGCAAGTTGGCATTAATTCAAGGGTATGACTCTGATCTTCTATCTCAGACCGAATACGCAAATCAAATGGGCGTTACCAAGTCTCAACTCCAATATTGGTTGAAGCTCTATGAGATGCATGGTGAGACTGCCTTTACTAACGGCTATACAAATTATCCGGCAAGCTTTAAACTGGACGTACTCAATCATATGGCTCAATCACACGCTTCTCTCATGGATACCGCTGCTTTGTTTAAGCTTCCGGACTTCTCCATGCTGTATTCCTGGCAGAGAAAGATGGAGACAGGCGGTTTAGAAGCCCTTGAGCCAAAAAAGAAGGGGCGTCCATCCATGAAGAAAAATCCCAATTCACCTTCAAAACGATCCGCAGTTGAAGGGTCTGTCGAAGCACTTGAAGAACGTATCAAGCAGCTTGAAATGGAAAATGAGTATCTAAAAAAGTTGAATGCCTTAGTTCGAAACAAGGAAAAATCACCAAACAAGACAAAGCCCAAGTCGTCTGGGAACTGAGGCATAAATATCCGGTGATGGCACTCGTACGGCTGGCTGGTATCCCGCGCAGCACCTATTACAACCTTATAGCACGTATGAATCAACCCGATTCAAATGCTGATTTGGAGGCTGAGATCCAGTCCATTTACGCGGAACATGAGGGTCGTTACGGATATCGCCGTATTCGAGATGAGCTGGCAATCCGTGGATGGAAAGTGAACCATAAGAAGGTTCAGCGGCTCATGAAGAAGATGGGGCTTAAATGCCTGGTCCGCATGAAAAAGTATAAGTCGTATAAAGGGACAGTCGGTAAGACCGCACCGAATCATCTGGATCGCCAGTTCACGGCAGAGGCGCCAAATGAGAAATGGGTGACGGACATCACGGAGTTTAAGTTATTTGGGGAAAAGCTGTATCTATCGCCCATTTTGGACCTGTTCAACGGGGAGATTATCACCTATACCATAGGTTCACGACCAACATATGCTCTGGTATCCGAGATGCTGGATGCAGGACTGAAGCGTCTGCCGGAAGAGCACCATCTTCTTCTTCATTCAGATCAAGGATGGCATTACCAAATGAAACCGTATCGCCATGCACTTAAGTCGAGAGGCATTCTCCAAAGCATGTCACGAAAAGGGAATTGTTACGACAACGCCGTCATAGAGAATTTCTTCGGCATTCTCAAGTCGGAGTTTCTGTACTACAAAGAGTTTGAAAATGTGGAACATTTTAAGATAGAACTGAAAAAATATATGGAATACTACAATACCAAACGGTTGAAGGCAAAAACAAAAATGAGCCCGGTACAGTACCGAACTCATTTTGAAAAAGCTGCCTGATGAAATAACCGTGTCTAACTTTTGGGGGTCACTTCATTCCTGTGAAGGAGCGTGGCTTTTTATTTCGGTATTATTCGCTTTTTTTGTCGTAGCTCGCCCCGGCCAAGTCAGATCGGGGCGAGCTGCAGGAGACATTCAACCTTCAAGTCCGAACATTCAATTGCTGCCTATGGATCGATCGTTCGATTTCGTTATGCATTAAAGAGATCCAATTGAACCGGCTCGTTCAGTTCCCGGACCGAACGGACCGGAGCGTTTAAGAACACCGGATTTTTCGTCACGGTCAAAAAGCGTCCCAACAGCCCTTGTTTCTTTCCCGAAAATTCAAAGTGGTCGATGAAGCCTACAGTTTGCAATTCCTCGCAAGCTTGTTTGATGCGCTCCACGATTTTATAAACCGGCATAATCGGTTCGCGATCATCATCCAGAAAGTGAAAATGTCCGGCTAACGTTGACAGCTCTAGCGTCACAGCCGGTTCATCCGGGTAGGAGGATACGAGCCAATATAACCCCTGCGCCAGATAGGACTTCAGATCGTTCATGAGAATGAGCGATACATCAAACAGGTTCCCTTCTCTGTTCGCCTCGACCAACCATTCCGGAAGCTTGATTTCAAACTTGTACTGATAATGGCTTGGTGTTCCCACCTTACGCCGGAATACAATTTGGTCAATCAAGCGCGTCAAGGCGATCTCCTCGTATTCGGCGTTCTTGGAGCGCTGATACTGGGTAAGCGTCACTTCGATGTTCCACAAGCGCGTAAGGGCTTCTTGAACGCGCTTGTAGTTGGCTGCACCATCCGTCAAGCCCAATTCGGCCAGGATATCTGCATATTTTAACTCAATTGTGGGTTGTCCGTTTACGTTTTTCTTAAACCACAGAGATTGAATGGCCCCCATCACGCGAGCCTCATATGTCGTTAGCACTTCCCCTGTTGTTTGCTTGATATACACATTTCGGACACCATGAACAGTTGTCGGGGCTTGTCCGTTCCCTCCGTTCGGATTGGCCGAGAATAGGGCGTGTTGGGCAATGTTCGTATTAAATGGGACTACTTCACGCAAATAATCGACCGATTTGACGCGGAGCGCCCGTTCGAGAATATCATTTTTCGCCTTTAACAGTAACCGGTCGTTTCCGCCTTCCAACTGCTGTGACTTTAACGTTTCCCCCCATTGATTCGCATACATAAAAAGGGCTTTGACGGATACGCGCTGTACAAGTGCCGCGCTTAGTTGTTCGATCATTTCTTGATGAATACTCGCAGCTTTCAAGGGGTCGGCATGGCGTTGAGTCTTGCCGATAAACTCATGGGTCATTTCATTGAGCTGTGTATCCACTTCGCGCAGGGCGTCCATATCCATCGCACTCACCGCCCGCCTGATTTCTCGATGTTGTTAAGCTCTTTTTCAAGCACGTAATTGATAAAGCGCATCTTAAAGCCCTTTTTCTGCCCTGCTGCCAGCTTGTTGAAGCGTTCGAGCAAATCATTGCGGATTAAATACGTGTCACGTGTATGGGTATCCTCAACACGCGGCGGTTTTCTTTCTTCGGCGTAAATACTTAAAAAGCTCTCACGCTTTGATTGTTCAGATTCACTGTTTAGTTTTACTGCTTCGTTTAATTGTTCAGATTCACTGTTCAGCTTTACAGCTCGGTTTAATTGTTCAGATTCGCTATTCAGTTTTACTGCTTCGTTTAATTGCTCAGATTCGCTATTCAGTTTTACTGCTTCGCTTAATTGTTCAGATTCGCTATTCAGTTTTACTGCTTCGTTTGTTTGTTCAGATTCACTGCTCAGTTTTATTGCTTCGTTCGATTGTTCATATTCACTCTTCAGTTTTACTTCGTTTGTTTGTTCATATTTACTGTTCAGTTTTATTGCTTCGTTCGATTGTTCAGTTTCACTGTTCAATTTTACTGCTTCGTT
Organism: Paenibacillus oralis; assembly: GCF_003863965.1. Taxonomy (GTDB): domain Bacteria; phylum Bacillota; class Bacilli; order Paenibacillales; family Paenibacillaceae; genus Fontibacillus; species Fontibacillus oralis. Next base: position 15,945 of record NZ_RRCN01000002.1, on the reverse strand, counting down.
CGATTGTTCATATTCACTCTTCAGTTTTACCGCTTCGTTTGTTTGTTCATATTTACTGTTCAGTTTTATTGCTTCGTTCGATTGTTTAGTTTCACTGTTCAATTTTACTGCTTCGTTCGATTGTTCAGGCTCGCTATTCAGTTTTACTGCTTCATTTGATATCTGTTCCACTTCACTGTTTCTATGTTCTGTTCCATTTAACTGTTCAGTTTTTTTTGAGGAAAATGTATCAAAATCAGCCAACGCTTTGCGCTGTCTTGCCATGCGTCAATACCTCCTCCAAAATATCATAATAAGATTTTACGAGATGGTTTCCAGGATCGGCCAGAACAGCCGGTTGTCCTTCGTAGGCAGTAGCATTCGCGAAACGGATCGATTTGGATATGACGGTTTCGTACATATGTAAACCATGTTCAAGGCAATATTTCCGAGCCTTTGGCAGCATTTCTGAATGCAGTATAGTCCGAGAATCAACCTTCATCGCTACAATACCATCAATGACCAGTTCAGGCCGATGCTTTTGTTGAAAATCTTCAACAACTTCGATGACTTGAATAATACCCGCAACGGCAAACGTTTCTGGTTCAAACGGTATAATGACGCGATCCGCAGCAGCAAATACATTTCCGGCAATCAAACCCATATCCGGCGGCGTGTCGATGAATATAAAATCGTATTGATCCCGAATGGCATCTAACGGGCCTTTCAGCAAATATAGCGGACGCCGGTACGTCTCCACGTCAGCCAGCACATCAAATACGAGAGTGGCCATATCCTTGTTGGCCGGTACAAGATCAAGCCGATCCATTAAAGGCACCTTTACGGCCTCCATCGATACACCATCCACGAGCACATCGTAAATGGTTTCCTCGAAATGAGCAGGAACCTTCCCGAAAGCCATGGAAGCATTGCCTTGCGGATCGGTATCGATGATAAGTACCCGCGCCTTGGGCTGTTTCGTAACAATGGCCGTCGCAATATTGGTGACAAAACTGGTCTTCCCAACCCCGCCCTTGTTGGCGGAAACTGCGTAGACAATCGCCATACTTTCAACCTTCTTTCATGTAATAGTTTTCTTATTCAGATAAACTGTTCAGTTTTAGTGTTCAAGTTTACGTTTCAGTTAGATGATTCAATCATAGCATAGCCCAGTCATGTATTAAAAGCTCCCCCTCCGCCCCCGGAACGGGGGAACGCAAAGGGCTTGCGCCCTCTGCACACCCGCCCCCCCCGCCCAAAAGGGGGCGGGCCATGCAAGGGGTTGCATGGCATCGCATAGCGTCGGCGGTCGGAACCGCTCGTCAAGGGTTCGCTACCGCCGCTGACGCGCCCTGGACGGCTCTCTTGCCTGCTTCATACGCGGCCACGGCGAAAGCCCCACACAAGCCTTTATACGTTGCATGACATGGTATGACGTGATAAAATAACGGGTATAAAGATGTGAGTACGATGGTCACCAACCTTGTTACTGGTATAAGGCTCGCACGTTGATCCGTATACTAAGAAGAGCCTTCACGCTGCGAACGGTAAAGACTCTTAGGACCCGAAAGGCTGTGGATCACCACGGCGCGCGTGAAACTAAATAGCTAGTTCAAGCGAAAACCACCGTTTAGGGTCTCCAACCTACTTAGCGGTGGTTTTTCGCTTGCTACGAAACTTACGACGCGCCCAGCGATAGAGTTTCCGGATACCAAACACAAGGCTTAGTATCGTTACGGTCCAACGCAGCACATCATAAAACGCCACAAGTGCGACCATCGGCGTCACCCCCTTTCGGGAAGCTGTGCCGTGGTCCGAAAACATCCACCACTATTCAAAGTCCATAGAGTCGATTATAGCATGTCCGTTCTGATCACTCTACTAACTTTCAAATGCCGAACAGTGGATCTTCAGGAGTGGAAGAATCGTTCGGCACTTCAGGCGGTTTCTCGCCTTCACCTCGCGCCGATCCGGCCTCCTTTATTGTTGTTGCTTATCCCCGCCCCGACCTTTCGATGCAGCGGAACGCCCTTGCGCTTGTAATTGCTCCCGAAGCTCATTAATCTGATCATATAATTTCGTGATTTGCGTCGTTGACTCCTGCTGCTTCGCCGTCGCTTCCGCGCTAACTTTCTCTAACTTCTCTTGGTACTCGCTCCGCGCCTGAACCAACTCGCGCTCCCGCTGCACATCGAGCTTTTCTTTGAGGCGTTCCAGTTCTTCCGCATGACGCGCCTCCAGTTGCGCGATCCGCTCCGCATGCTGCTGCTCGATGCGTTGTTGTTCCCGTTCGAGCGATGCGATTTGGTCGGTTTGTTTCTCCGCTTGCCTCGACAGCTCGTCCACTTGCCGGTGCAGTTCCTTATTTTCGTCCATCGTCGCTTGAAAATCGGTGAGCTGCGCGCTCAAAGCCTTGTTCTTCTCCTCGTACTGCTCCAGGAGCAAATTAGACTTTTTGGTGTTATCCTCGTATTGCGCAATCTGCTTCGCTTGGTCGCTGTTTTCTTTGCTCAAGCGCCCGCCTTCATCCTTGAGCTGCTTCATTTCAATCGTCATATCGGCAATGGTTTGCTCCTGCGCCAGAAATGCCGCATTTCGCTCGGCCAATACCGCCTCATGCCCCTGTGTAAGCTCCAACCGCGCTGCCGCCTCTGACTGAATCATCATCATAAAGATTTCTTCGTCGCGGCGCTTGTGGTATTCACGTTCTTCCAACAGTTTGCGATAGCCCGCAGCAACGCCTTCTTTGAGCTGCTGCATCTCGACGAGCTGCGCCATGTATTCCAAAAACTCGCCTTCTGTGGGCAAACCGCTTTCCGCAAACAATTCCTCAACCTTTTGTTTGATTTCAGGACGTACCCGGATCGATTTCGTGACGGTTGGCCCTTTTGTTGGTTCATTCATGGACATGCGCTTCACGCTCCCTTGTTTACTTTTCTTTATTATACCATATAATGTTTACCATGTTTACACTGTTTACAACATAATTTTAACGAATAAAAGAAACCACCGCGCGACCTCGGCTGCACTCCCTCAACCTTCCCCCAAAAACCCGGAACCCCTCTTGTTCGATTCCTGACATTCTGTAAACGTTTGAATCCTCATTTTTCAATATGTTTACATAGATTACAAAGTAAACAGTCTTGATTCTATCTTTTCCGTTTTGCAAACATTTAAACCCTGTAAACATATTATGTTTACACCGTTTACGATGTTTACACTAAATAAACCGGACTTCGGCTGATCCGTTGAGGTAAGCGGCGACGGCGCAGAATGCGCGGTCGTCGGGGTTTGGGAGCAGGCCGGGGGGTCCGGGGGGCGGAAAGCCCCCCGGCCGCGCCAAAAGCGGCGATCATGTGGGCGTCTAAATATGCAGGCGGCGGCAAAAATCCGGGTCGAGCGCCCGCAGCCGCTGGATGGCCCGGCCAAGGGCAGCGCGCGGCATGCGGAGCTGATAGCCGTAGCGCCCTTGGGCCGCCAAGTCCTCAAGCCGCCGCAGCCGGTGCATGTACTCGCTCCAGGCGGCTTCCCAAGCCTCCATTTGTTCAAGGACGGAATGCGTCTGCTGGTTGATGATCTCCCGTTCAGCGGCCAATAAAAGGGGCTTGGTGGCATCCTGCATCGATACGCCCTGTTTGGCCAAATGCTCGGCTACGCGGGCGCGTCTCGCAGCGCTCAAGCGGCGGCTTGTGCGCAAATACTGCGCCCCGACAATGCGCCGCCCCTCCCAACCATAGCCGACCGCCTCACGGCGATCCTCGCCGCTGCTGCGCCGTGTCTCGTAGCTCTGAAAGGCATCCAGCACGTTTTCCACGTCCGGCACAAACGGCCCGTCCTCCCAACTCACTGAAACGCTATCGGCCGACGAACGCACGGAAAAGGCTTGCCCCGGAAAGGCGCGCCGCAGCGCCGCCCGGATTTTTTTTGCCGTCTCGGTAGAGCTTTCATAGTGCATCGGTTTTCCTTCCTTTCGTGTGGGGGTCCGGGGGGCTAGTAGCCCCCCGGCCGTGCTTTACAAAACGAGCTGCCGGCCGCTGGCTTTCAATTGCATCATGGAATCATAGAGCGTGTTAATTTCTTCGTGCGCATCTTCCCAGCCGTCCGCAATCGCCCATGTAATCGCCGCGCCATCAAAGGAAATGACGACATTCGTTTTATAATTGCTCTCGTCCCGAAACGTGGCGTCATACGTATAGGACGGCGTTTCCCCCGGCTCCTGCTTGATGTCGCTTTCCTCGAAATCGAACAAATTCCATTCCTGAAACGCCTTGCAAAAAAACACGTAATCCGGATACGTCACCGTTTGCATCGCTGCCCATTCCCTTCCTATTTGGATATGGGGGCCAAGGCCCCCGATTTGTCGGTTGCCTTGGCTGCTATTCCTCGCCGTCCGTGAAGCTGATGCCCTGCATGTAGTCCGCGGCGCGCTGCGCCTTACCTGCGGCCAGCACAATCATGCGTTGATCGTCTTTGAGCGCCCGCAGCCAACCGTTAATATAGGACGCGCTGTTTTCAATGGTCGTATTGTCGATGCCGCAGACGCCGCACATCATGGCCGCGCCGATCTCGGCTATCAACTCCTCTTTGCTGTAATTCTCGTCACCGAATGCGGCCAGCTCCGTAATGCCGGACCGGTTCAGCCGCTGGGTATGGCCGGTCGAATGCACCAGTTCATGAAACAGCGTGCAGTAATATTCCTCGGGCTGCTTGTAATCCGCTATCGGCGGAACGCTGATCATGTCATCCCCCGGCCGATAGAACGCCCGGCCCGGCGCGAAATGAATAGGTGGCCGGTCCGCATAGCCGGTTACAAGCCGTTCGGCTTCCTCAATAGGGTCATGCTCATACGCCGGTTCGCTGTTCCGTCTGCTTTCCAGTCCTTCGCATTGCGTGGCAATATTGAACACCTTGTAATAGCGTAAAAGCGGTATTTTCTCCGTCTCGCCGGTTTCCTCGTCCTTCTTCTCCAGCCACTTCCAGAAAACGACGATTTCGCCTTTTGCACCCTTCTTGACGGTGCCGCCAGCCTCGGTGATCCGCTTGAATGTGGCATACTCCCCAGCCTCAAGCAGCAGCGCGTTAATGCCCCGATACGGCTTTTGCGTGAGCCAGTTCACCGCCGCGCCGCTTCTCCATGGCCTACGCCACGGCACGACGCCGCTTTCGAGCAGCTTGACAATGCGTTCCGTCACCATTTCATAAATTTTTTGGCTCATGTTTTGCCCTCTCCTTTACATGTGGTAAAATAGAGGGGCGAAGGGGTTCGCAAAATTTCTTCGCCCCGGTCCGATTGCTCCCTAAAGCAAACGGGCCTTTTAATATTCGGAAGGTAATAAAAACGTGGTCGCGCTTCGGTCGCGTTCCGTTATAATCCAGAATGTGACGCCTGCCGCCGTGTGATAAACCGACAGCAGTCGTTCCCCCATTTGCAGCGCCTCGTCATTAGCGGCCCGGTCGTCATCGCAGACGTCGCCCCAATCGCCGCCAATATGCCGGGTCAGCGCGGATATGCGTTCATCCTCGCTGACAACCTCTAGCGCGCCCGGCGTGGTGTACACCTGCCCGAGCGGAAACTTGCCTCGGAAAACATGAATCCTCATACCTGCTCACTCTCCCTTTTTCAAAGCTCGGTTGTATTCGTTTAGCAGCTCGTCCAATTCTTGCGACTTCAAAAGCACTTCTTTCGCCATCGCACCTACCTGTTTCGCAAGCGTGTTCAATTCCGCGCGCACCGCTTCGATTTTTTCGCGCAGCTCGTTTGCTCCCCGCATGCTCTCACCTCCTTTCACGCCGCCAATATCCGGCTAAAATCGCGCGGATGCGGCCGAATCCCTTTGCTTGTCCATCCCGTTTTTTTCTTCATTGACTTGACTTTTTGGCCCTGAAACCCTCATCCTGGTCCCGCTTGCCGGTCGAGCCAGCGCGGAGCGTCTTCTTTCAAGGTTTGGAGCGTAGGGCCTTCCTTCGTGCTTCCTGGTCTTGCGTATGGAGTTTTCAAGGAACAGGTACATCCTGTATACCGCAGCCGTCGCAGATTTTAGAGCATATCCGGTTCTGGCTGGCAAGGGTCTGCCCGTCAGGGATAGGCAAAATTTTTTGAGCGCTCTTCTCAAAAAAATTTGACTACCCTTGCCAGCCACGGTTCGGATATGCTCCCATGCGACGGATCGGCTGCGGTGTACAGGATGTGGGCCTTGAAAAACGGAAGGAGCAAGGCCCGCGCGACGAAAGTACCCCTGCGCTGCCAGGCCGTTTTTGCTTCCTGGAACCCGCTTGCAAAGCTTTTGGCTTCCCCGACCTGCCCGAATCGCTTTTGGCACGATGATGAAATGGAGCGTCAGCGAAATGGAATCATGGTGCCGCCCTGCCCCGTAGAGCCATGATGGGTGCGGCAGCGTAAGCGAGAGCGCCCATGATGGATCGAGCGTTACCCCGAGAAACGCTTTTGCTTCCCTGCGAGGCCCGTTAAAAATCCCAATGGAACCCGGCGTCTTTCCGGGGTCGCTTGGGATTTAGGGCCGGTGAACCGGGGGAACCGGTTTCCTTCATTCGGATTCTGATGATTTTGGATCCAATGGCCACAAAAAAACGTTCGGCTTTCCGCCGAGATCCACGCAGCTCTTTCCGGCTGCAGAAGATCCATTCCGCAAAAAAAGCCGAACGATCCGGTTTATGCCAAACGTGAACCGCATGAAGCTGCGGAACAAAAAAAGAGCCCCAGGCGCAAGGCCGAAGCTCAAAAAAGGGTAGAACAGCCGGAAATGACAAAACCGCCCCCTTGGTGCGGCATTGGACGCAAAGCCTCCCATAACGGTATGCCGGTGGCCGTTAGCAACCCTATGCGTCTACTTCAAGTCACCGGCCTTCCGGAGCGAGCTGCGATCCGTTGGCGCACGATCTATTCGTCGAAGCATTGAACGGCCGTGTCCGAACCATCCGGATTAGTCTGATTTAGAAGAATCTCGCCCCTCTTGCTTCCGGCGTTTGACTGCCTGCCGGTCCAGGACATATAACAAGCTAAAACAGATGACACCAAAGACAAAAATGGCAGCTCTTCCGGCAGGAGACATGTTGAATAATAGTTCGGAAAACATTGCCTTCCCTCCTAAAGTGCAAATGAAACGAATTGATAAGCGTAGTAGATCATGGCCCAAAAGGTAAGCACGATATAACCAACAAAGCCGGAATAAGCGACAGCCATACCGCCATAACCCCACAGCTTCCAGTACCAAGCGATCGGTTCCTCTTCTATCTCCATCCAAACCGAACGCGGCCGGGGCAAAGTCTGGTAGAAGTCCCAAACATTCAGGTATGAGCGGTCTTCGTCATCGGACGCCTTCACTTCCCATCTTTTTGCCGCGTCGCCTTGGCCTTCCCCTCCTCCTGCCAAATCGCGAAAAACAGCAGGATCATCAACAATAGCAGCAGCAAGAGGATGTCTGCCGGTTTCGTCAAGTTTGGAACCAGGATATTCCACACGATCTCCCCCCGATTATCTTTTAAGTTACATAACATGAGAAAAAACAAAACTTTTAGAGTACATTTTATCTTATAAAATAAGTTTACATCAAAAAAATTATCTCTTAGTACTCTGCATAGTTATGCCCAAGTTGCTTACACTCAAATGGATAGAAAGGAGTGTAACAACCGTGGCGTATACAACATTGCAACGGGTGGGCAATGCCGTCCGGCACACCCGATTAAGCCAGGACTTGACGCAAGAGGAATTGTCCGAACTGATCGGAACCAGTTATACCTATATCAGCTCCCTGGAACGCGGACAGCGCAATGTAACCATTCAAACCCTAGATCGAATCGCGCAAGCTTGTCGAACCGACTTGTTCCGGATGCTACAGCTCGACGGACCGGAGGATGAAACCATTATTGAAATGTTGGCTCTCTTAATGAGCCGTGACCCATTGGATCGTAAAAAGGTACTCAATATCGCACGAGAAATGTTCCGGTCCCAATGAGGAAATAAGGACGCGTTTGAAATCCCAAGATGTGGAAAGTATACACCAAAAGAACCCTTGAGTTCAATTATATTTTATATATTTGAACTTTCGATACTCTCCAAGCGCATCATATCGTTGGTCTACACTTCTTAGTAGAAAGAGGTGAACGACCAGCGTGAGTCATCTAGCCAAAACGATAGGAGAGCAGATACGGCACTACCGCACATTGAGGGGTTGGACCCAAGAGCAATTGGCGGAAGTGCTAGAATCGCAAGGAACCTATATCGGTCGCGTCGAACGCGGCGAACAAAACATACAGCTTCAAACCTTGGAAAAAATAGCCGATGCGCTACATATAAACGTTTATGCCTTGTTCAGTGAACGCGATCCGTTTGAGCATCTAAAACAGGATGAATGGATATGGCAATCCGTGATGCTCCTCAAAGAGCAGAACGTGCAGGATCAGGAACGAGCCTTCCGGGTTTTGCGTGAAATGTTGAAACACTAAAGGGATGTTGCCCTGTTCGATTTCGGACATGGCTTCGCCCCCGGTGCTAAGAACAATCCCTCCCTGACTTCACTCCCTCGCCGCTACTCCAATAGATTGATTTCGCTCCATCCCAACTGTCCGTTGCACAATCCGGGTTTCCGTTGTATAATATACATGCAAGATAAAGTAAATCGGAGCATAAGCTCGCACCATGGGCAACGTGGTGTTCCCTGCCGGGGGGACCATAATTTCCGTGTTTACCGACCGTTTGTGTTGCCGAATGATATGGATTTTCAGCAATTAGGAAACACTTATATATAGGGATCGCCAACGATCCGCACCACCGGGTAGCGTGGTGTTCCCCGCCGGGGGGACCATAATCTCCGTGTTTACCGACTGTTTTTGCTACCCATCAGCTTAACAAGGCGGCTCTGATGTGGATACATCAGAGCTTTTTTTGTGCAAGGAGACATGATTCCATGACGCTAACACTCGAACAATTAGTTGCCCGAACGACCAAACCCTTGATCGCGGATATTAGCCTCCAAGTGCTTCAGCAGTTATATGAGCAATATCTTCTCCCCTACACGTTTACATATGAACTGGAGAACCATGAACCTGTTAAGCTGCATTTTGAAAAGGACAATTTCTGTCACCTGCTGGGTCTGGAAAAGATGGTCGCGGGAAAAGTACGTTCTCAAGACTTGAAATTGTATCGGGGGCCGGAAGGCTGGGACAACATCAAAAACGGCACGATTGACCGGGATCATATGCGGTCCCGCGCAGGCAAACCGAACTTTAACAGCCTGAAAGGAAAATGGATCTATTTTCTCGCCATTCCCCGCATCCTCACATCCGACACAGCCATGATTAAATTTCATAAATTAGGGGCAGAATTACTCATATACGGCGGTTTTGATAATGCCATCGTACACCTTGGCATATCCAGGCGAGAAGAAACCGAATTTAAAACGTGGTGTCCGCGCACCATTCTGGAAGAAGGCAAAACACCGCCGCTGTACGGAACCAAACATATCGACGGGCAACCAACACTTCGCATTGTTTCCTTTAAACAGGAAGCGAAATAAAATAGGGTACAAAACCGCAAGGCGCGGCTATACGCGCAAAGGCGAAGGCGCTGCCAGCTAACCGGCAGCGCCTTATTATTTAATGCCGTAACATGTTCAGCCCAACACGAGCTGCAACAGCTCGGCCCGTCATGGCTCAAGGCTTGATGGCACGTATCGCGGCGGACACCAGGTATTGTTCGACATTTGCGCCAGGAATCCAATCCTTGATGAACGTCCGGGATTCGTCTTTAGGTTCGATCTCAATTTGGGTAAAACCGCTTTGTGCAAGCATGGCCTCCAGTTCGCCGATGGAAGAAGCTCCTGAAATGCACCCTGAATAGATACGGTCGATATCCTGCTTGATTTCATCCGGAAAATCGGCTGTTGCCACGACATCCGATATGGCCAGCCTGCCGCCGTTACGCAGCACACGGAACGCCTCATCAAAAACCTGCTGCTTTGATGGGGACAGATTAATGACACAGTTTGAAATAATTACGTCCACCGAGTGGTCCTGAACCGGCAGATGCTCGATCTCGCCCAGCCGAAATTCCGTATTGGTAAATCCGCTTTTGCTGGCATTTTCGCGGGCGCGGCTGACCATTTCCGGTGTCATATCTACACCAATGACGCGGCCGGAAGCGCCCACCTGACGGGAGGCAAGAAAGCAATCAAACCCGCCGCCGCTGCCCAGGTCCAGCACGACTTCTCCCGGTTGCAAAGCGGCAATAGCTTGAGGATTGCCACAGCCGAGGCCAAGGTTCGCCCCATCCGGAACGGCTGTTAATTCTTCTGACGAGTAGCCCATTTTAGCGGAAACATCCGCGGCCGAACTACAGCAATCATTGGATGGCGCTGGCGTACAACAGGACCCCGCCCCTACGTCCTGTAAGGCGATTTCTTTATACCGATTCCGAACGTTTTGACGAATTTGATCATTACTCACTTGATTCATGAAAGATCACTCCTTAGTTTTTTATACAATCAACAGCAGCTCGCAGCGCAGCAAGCCGTTGGTGTTGCACGAATGATTGACCGCCTACTAAAGAATCGGACCGATTGCTTTTGCATAGCGTCTGACCATTTCCACGTTTCTCTAGCAGATCGTTCGATTTCCCTTTGGCGTTGTTTCATGAGCATTTCCGCAGCAAACCAATTGAGGTTCAAGTCGGTCCCATCCTTTTATCAAAAAAATGTAATGTAAGCATTCAGTGTTTAAGATGATGCAAAAGCTTTTTAACAACAAACTGCGCGTCCGGCCCCACCCCCCTTAAGGTAGCAGAAGCAAAGGAACGCTGCCCTTCCAGCCCCACATAATAAAGCCCCGGAACGTCGCTTATGCCTGCTTGATGTAACGGCCTTCCTTCCGCATCCAGCGCGCCAATCGCTTGAAGGTAGGGAAGATACGGCCGGTAGCCTGTCGCAAAGATCACCGTATCCACCGGCTCTTTTTTCCCGTTCGGCCAAATGACGCCATCCTCATAAAAGGATGTGAACATCGGTTGTTGATCCGGTTTTCCTGCCGCTACTTTTTCTTTGTACCCGCCCGAATCGTTCACCGCACTTGAACTCGGCGCGGTTTTCCCGAACCGCCAAAACGGAAAGGTGTCAAACCCAATCAGTTTGATCCAAAAATGCACATCCTGACCCAACAGCCTCGATTTCATGAATTGGACCGGCCGGAGTACCGCTAAAGACGTCTTGCTCACCTCGGCCAGCTCAACACCGATCTGTACGGCAGAATTGCCGCGCCCGACCACCACTACGCGTTGATTGCGAAATGGCTCCGGATTCCGGTATTCGGAGGAATGAAGTGTGCGGCCTTGAAACGCCTCCTGCCCCGGCACAACTGGCGTATAGGGATTGTGAAAGGAGCCGGTCGCATTAATGATGGTGCGCGCCCGAAACGTATCCCCTACCATCGTACGGACCGTAAACCCTTCTCCATCCCTTTCGACCGATGCTACGCGCTGATTGGTTCGGACCGGCAGTTGAAATTTTGCCCGGTAATCCTGTAAATAACGAATGACTTCATCACGCTTGGGGTAACCATTCGGATCGCTGGGGAATCGCGGCGAGAAAAAGCCCTGCGATTCATACATGGAAACTGGTAAAAGGCGCTCCCTGGGCTGTCGTGATCTTCTCTATCGGCATGTATGTGGTCGTTTATGGCTTGCGCAATGCCGGACTTACGGATGCATTAGGCAGCGTCATTCAAACGGTCGCAGAACAAGGGTTATTTGTGGCTACCGTAGGTATGGGCTTTATTGCAGCCATCCTGTCGTCCATTATGAACAACATGCCCACGGTCATGATCGATGCGCTGGCCATCCAAGGAACGCAAACCGATGGGTTCATTCGTGAGGCGCTGATCTATGCGAATGTGATCGGTTCGGACTTAGGACCGAAAATTACGCCAATCGGCTCCTTGGCCACGCTGCTTTGGCTGCATGTCCTATCCACGAAAAACGTGAAAATCAGATGGGGCTATTATTTTAAAGTCGGCATCCTGTTAACCGTTCCCACGTTGTTCATTACGCTCACCGGTGTTTATGTATGGCTTTATGTTCTCCAGACGCTACAGGTGAATGTATGGTTATGTATCGCGGTGATCGTGGTCGTCCTGGTGGCAGTTGCAATGATCATGAAGACTTTTATGAAAAGTAAACAAGCGAAAAGAGTTCATCAAGGCGATTAACGAATTGAAATCAAAGGAGATTGTTCACCATGGAGAAAAAACCGTTAATTTATTTTTTGTGCACCGGAAATTCTTGCAGAAGCCAAATCGCGGACGGGTTTTTAAACGCTCTAGGCAGCGATAAATATGAAGTCAAAAGCGCAGGTCTTGAAGCACATGGACTGAATCCGCGTGCGGTGCAAGTCATGCAAGAAGCTGGCGTAGATATTAGCAAAAACACCTCCGATGTGATCGATCCGGACATTTTGAATCGCGCCGATTATGTCATTACCCTTTGTGGCCACGCCGACGAGCATTGTCCTGTGATCTCCAACAAGAACGTAACGAAATGGCACTGGGGTTTTGATGATCCGGCAAAAGCAACCGGAACGGAAGACGAAATCATGAACCAGTTCCGCGCCGTTCGCGATTCGATTAAGAACCGGATTGAACAATTCGTCAAAGAAGGGAAATGAGGTGGCGACGATGATCAAACGAATGCATGTTGCTTTAAACTGCACGGAGCTGAACAAGTCTTTGGAGTTCTATCGCGCTTTTTTTGGGGCCGAACCGAGTAAGGTTAAAGATAACTACGCCAAATTCGAGTTAGAAGAACCGGCGCTTCATTTTTCGCTCAATGTACGTCCCTTCGAACAAAAAGGTGTACTGAACCACTTGGGATTTCAAGTGAATAATACGGAAGAAGTGCTGGCCATGGGGGAGAGGCTTCGTCAAAGCGGATTGCTGCTGATTGACGAGATGAATACCACATGCTGCTATGCGGTGCAGGATAAAGTTTGGGTATATGATCCGGACGGCAACGCTTGGGAGATTTTCTACACAAAAGAAGATTCCGAATTCGAATCCGCCGGAGAAGCCAGGGATTTGTCCTTGTGCTGCGCGCCGCCAGCGGCCCCGGTTCCTATTGAGTTTGGATCGTTCAAAAAAGGAGTATAGTCCATGGCGTCTGAAAAAACCTACCATGCTTTGATTCCGGATAAAATTTTCATGGGCGCGGCAACGGATGTGGAATCGATGGTGAAAAATGAAGGTATCGACGTGATCGTGGATCTGCGCGGCGAAGCGACGGAGCTCTTCATATGTACGGATTGCCGCTCTAATAAGTCGCTCGATGCGATCGGGCGTAGGCGGTACAACTTTTATCTCCCGAAATCGCCGGTATACAATCTCAACCAAATGTTCGAAGTCGTGATCCTGGAATAACACATTTTTGCATAGCCAATCGATTACCTCTTCAGCATCTTGGATGGTATCCTCACGAAAGGGGGTAGTACCAGCGTAGCTGTCACCAAGGGCAAAGTAGATGTAAATTAAATGGGAAATTTATTGATAACCTCGTTATATTCCTGCTGGGCATCGGTGATTGCAAGCTTCGAATAGATTTCCAATGACTTCCGGCTTTCATGACCGGAATACGGCTGTATGAGTGCGTCATCGATGCCCTGTTTATTGAGCCAGGTCAACAGAAAATGACGCAGCTTGTGTGGCGACAGGTTTTGAGCAAGTTTAGCTTCCTCCAAATATTTGGCCAAAATCTTCCGTATTCCCCGATCCGTGTACATTTTCTTCCACGATGATTCAAATAAATAGACCGCATGTTTTTTCTTCAAAGTATTCGAGTAAATGACTGAACAATCCTGCCCCGTTTATTCAGTGATGCACGCTGAAACTCAAAAAAAACGATGGATCGGTTCCATCGTTCGCGATCTCATAACCCGGAAGAAAAAGCAAGTGAATCCATTTGCTCACGATCTTGACTCCGTTCGTCCTGGATCAATTGACATAACGTTCTCGCCAATATACGTCCAGCCGTTCTTGGCGCGACCAATCCCGGTAAACTTGGTGCCAACAAGGCCTTGATTCCACGTTTTTCGGCAAAACGAAAATCGGTTCCACCTGGTTTGGAAGCCAAATCAATAATAATAGCGTGATGCGGAATACGGGTCAACACACGAGAAGTAAGGATTTGCGCCGGAACCGTGTTAAAAATAATATCCACATTTACGCCTTCATCGTACAAATCTTTCGTATAAAACGGCTCAATCCCCATCTCCCATGCACGTGCAAACTGCTCCGGTTTCTGCACCCCCGCTTTGACGTGTGCACCCAGGCGCTGAAGCATTCCGGCTAGCGTAAGACCGATTCTCCCCAAACCCAGCACCATACAACAGGAACCATGTATGGTAATGTCCGTATGTTGAATGGCCATCAATAAGGCGCCTTCCGCAGTGGGAATGGAATTGTATATGGCAACATCGTCCCTGCTGAATAATTCAATCAGATCTATTCCTAGTTCCACGCAAAGGTTCCTCAAGTAAGACTTGGCTATGCCAGTACCGGGTTAACCCCCGAATTATGGACACTGCACCTCTTATTCGACTGATTGCGTAGAAAACCTTGCATTTCTTGTGCTTTACAGATGACTGCGATCATACCTTGATTACCTTGGGTTTTACGCTGCCTTGCTGGATCGCTTCGCTGTATTCGTATGGCGACATGTCGTAAATGCTTCCATGGATGCGTTTGCGGTTGTAGTTGTGAATAAAGCCGCTGACGATCTCATACGCCTGTTGGTAACTCTCAAAATCATGACGCTGATAGCATTCCGACTCCAGTATGGCGTGGAATGACTCGATGTGAGCGTTCTTATTCGGCGTCTTGGGCGGTATTCGCTCATGGACGATTTCAAATCGCTCACAGGCCGCTGCAAATCGATGGCTGATGAACTGTGGACCGTTGTCCGATCGAATAACGGGCCGATTCGCTTTGTCAAAAAGCTGGCGCTTCATGAGCGCTTCCTGCGTGATCTGAACCAGATCCCTCGCCTCGCAGGACAGACCGTGGTGATAGGCAACAATCGCCCGGTCGAATACATCGATAATGCTCATCAGAAAGAAGAAGCGCTGCTCGCCTTCGATCCAGCCATACTTAATATCTGTTTCCCACAGTTGGTTGGAGGCAGTGACGACTCGGTTGTTCGCCAGTCGCTTGGGATGCTTGATCTTCAGCTTGCGCTGCGGCCGCAGTACGTTCATCTTCTTGCACAACCGGTAGACCTTCTTCTTGTTGATTACAAGGCGATGCTCACGCCGCAGCATTTTCGCCAGCTTGCGGTAGCCGTAGACGGACGTGTATTCGTCGGCTAACAGTTCCATAATCCACTCACTGATTTGTTCATCGCTTATGCGTTTGCCCTCTTGCGTGCAGGAGTAACCCGGCGCGGGGCGACCGCTTCTGTGGATGGGTTCGGGTTGCTGCTCCGTTCGATTCAGATGGGCATAATACGTGGAACGCCCCACTTCCAGAATGCGCAGTACAAGAGCGATGGGATGACCCTGCTCGATGTAATCTTGCGCAAGGGCTATTTTATCCGCAAGTGTGGGTTCGTTTTTTTTAATAGGTCACGGAGGATTTCCCTTTCCAGCGCTTGCTCGGCATAAAGCTTCTTGAGTTTTTCGTGCTCTTTTTCCAAGGCCGCGTAGTCTGCTGCTGAAGGAATGAACGCCGCCTGCTTCAACGCTGATCCGTCTAGCTGATCCAGGTCTTGGCGATCCAACTGCTTAGCCCAGCGCAACACCATCTTCGGATCAAGCTCATGCTGCCGCGCCACCGCTGTCATATTACCAATCTCTTTCCCCTTGGCCACAACCATCTTTTTGAAATAACGTTTCAGATGAAAATGAAGACTCTACTCTGCCATGGTCGTCTGTACCGACAACCGGTAATATCAATACATCAGCATTGCGAAGCACC
>NZ_RRCN01000001.1:5825070-7574443 GCF_003863965.1 Paenibacillus oralis | reverse complement strand
ACGCGTACCCATCCCGAACACGGCCGTTAAGCCCTCCAGCGCCGATGGTACTTGGACCGAAGGGTCCTGGGAGAGTAGGACGCCGCCAAGCAATGTTCCCTGATAGCTCAGTCGGTAGAGCACTCGACTGTTAATCGAGTTGTCACAGGTTCGAGTCCTGTTCGGGGAGTTATCCCGGAAAGCAAGCGGATCAACATTCCGTTGCTTTCCGGGGAGACCAACTCTTATGGAGAGGTGTCCGAGTTGGCCGAAGGAGCACGATTGGAAATCGTGTAGGCGTCACAAGCGTCTCGAGGGTTCGAATCCCTCTCTCTCCGCCAGCTTGGATTTATATTGCGGCCCGTTGGTCAAGGGGTTAAGACACCTCCCTTTCACGGAGGTAACAGGGGTTCGAATCCCCTACGGGTCACCACTTTCTTATAATGGATCAAAGTAGGGAAAACTAAAGTATCCCATGGAGGCTTAGCTCAGCTGGGAGAGCATCTGCCTTACAAGCAGAGGGTCAGCGGTTCGATCCCGTTAGCCTCCACCATAAGAACATTTTTATCGACGCGGGGTGGAGCAGCCCGGTAGCTCGTCGGGCTCATAACCCGAAGGCCGCAGGTTCAAATCCTGCCCCCGCAATTAACTCCAAAATAAGTGATGAGAGCCTTGAGGATTGCTCGGATCGATTTGCGGAGTTTGCAATTATCAAGTGTGGAGCCGTGGTGTAGAGGCCTAACATGCCTGCCTGTCACGCAGGAGACCGCGGGTTCGAATCCCGTCGGCTCCGCCATTTCATCATTGAAAAGGGATGAGAAATTTTTTTTGCACGAGCCATTAGCTCAGTTGGTAGAGCACCTGACTTTTAATCAGGGTGTCGAAGGTTCGAGTCCTTCATGGCTCACGTTAATTTGATATGCGGACGTGGCTCAGCGGTAGAGCATCGCCTTGCCAAGGCGAGGGTCGCGGGTTCGATTCCCGTCGTCCGCTCCATTATTTGCGCCCTTAGCTCAGCTGGATAGAGCGTTAGACTACGAATCTAAAGGTCAGGAGTTCGAATCTCTTAGGGCGCGTATTTTTTTGCCGGTGTGGCGGAATTGGCAGACGCGCGCGACTCAAAATCGTTTGGGGAGACCCGTGGAGGTTCGAGTCCTCTCACCGGTACCACATTTACCAACAATAGTTCATTAGATTTAATTCTAATGAGCTTTTTTATATTTTTATGACTTCATTCATTGTATTGGCTGAAGAAACCTTGGAGCTGTACTCCAAGTGAGAATAAATATTTGCTGTGGTGGAATAATCACTATGACCTAACCACTCTTGAACTTCTTTCATGCTGACGCCATTGCTCAAAAGCAGCGTGGCGCAGCTATGGCGAAGATCATGAAAACGGATGTGCCGCATGCCATTCTTCTTCAGTACAAGGGCAAAATGTTGGGTGATGTAGTTAGGTTTGATTCGATCTCCCATAGCATCCACATAAATATAACCGATGTAATCCTGACAGTAAGAATCCTTAAAGAGCTGCTGGTTGGTTTCCTGCTGCTGCTTCATTTGCAACAGAAGGTCGTAGAAGGCATCTACAAGGGGCAGAGTACGAAGACTAGCCTTGTTCTTTGTTCGATCCTTCTCAATCGTGATCAGCTTCCCATCCAGGGAACCAGAAGTGACGGTATGCTTGATTGTGATGGTCTTATTGACCAGATCAATGGCAGACCATTTTAGACCTACCACTTCACTTCGTCTTAGTCCATAAAAAGCTCCCAGGATCACGGCCATTTCAATCTTGGTACCCTTTACAATTTCTAATAGTTGATTCACTTCTGAAGCGCTGTATGAACTGCCCACAAACACTTCCTTCTTCGGACGAATGATCTTGTCGGCAGGATTAGAAGGAATTCGATCCGTAATAAACGCCTGCTGAAGTGCCGAACGGATATTGGCATGATAATGAATGACAGTGTTGGCACTAACGCCCCATTCATTTAAGGCATGACTGTAAAAATCCTGAATGTGATGAGGTTTCAATTCCAGAAGCGTAATGCTTTTTTCTCGGAAGTATGGAACGATGCGTCCTTTCACTGCGTTAACATACGAGATATACGTGATTAGCTCGATCCTATACTTCACCGTTTCCAGCCAATCTAGCAAGTAATCCGCAAATAAGGTCTGGTCAACATCTGAGTTTTCTTCGATGCTTTGTTTTTCTTGATCTTTTTCAGCTTCTTTATTTGGCTCTAATTCAAAATTTTTGCGTGCATCCATTAGCATGGATTCCGCTCTTTTCTTGTTTCCTTTGACGGGCAAGCCCGTAGCAATCCATTTACTTTTCCGCTTTCCCTCCTCATTTTTATAATTTAATACGATGTAGAAAAGACCTTTTTTTTCTTGTAGGTGGCCTGCAACCATGTTTCAATTCCTCCTTGGTTAGCAGCACCGATCCCACCATTGACACTTTAAATATACCATAGTAAAATAATTGATTCAATGCACTAAAGCGTCACAGTGAGAAATCGGTTGATGAGTCAGTATGCTGTGAAGATAAGTAGTAACACTGACTTTGGGGATCTTATACGCTCTTCCAATTCTAAAGTGGTTTACTTTATTGGTCTGTAAAAGCTTAAATCCCGTCTTAGTGCTGATTCCCCCAAGCATTTCACACATTTGTAATACATTGACTACATCCGGGTAATCTTGAAACATGCGCGAATAAGCGACTAACGTATCAGATTGAATATCAGTCTCGTCTTGCATTTAATCTGCCTCGTTTCTAGAAAAGAGTATGTATACAATAAAATGCCTGTTTCAAGCTGCGGTTGGTTAGTCCACACATAACTTCTTTACGAAGCTCCCCCTCATCCGAGCAGGCTGCCCCCAATGCAGTGACGCTGGCCAGACAGAAGTATCATAATCCCTCATACCGGTCATGGCGATTCAACCTACCACAGGTTGATTTCAGCCGGAAGTTGTTCGCTCGTGGCTTCGTAAAGCTAACTAAGCCGTCATGGCGCTCCCGCTTCGTCGCTTCTGCAGGTTGCAGAGGCAGAGGAACGTACTTGTAAACAGGACATATTATTTTGTCAAAGAACAATGGCTTGGAGAAATTAAGAAACTGAAGATCATGAAATTTTATCTTCTATTTATTTAGATGGGAACCAACATTAAAAAAAGCAACCTTGCCACCCGACTATGTAAGGATTTTCAATAAGAATGACATTCAGTAGGGCATTACTTGAGCCTAAAGTCAGTGAGTTTGTATTGAAAGTTGAGTAAAGGGACAGACATAAGTCATCGGAAGCAATTACGGATTAAAGAACACCTGGATATTCTTGAGTATGTTTTTCCAATATCAAATACATCCGCATAAGGTCATGTCTAGTGAGTCGAACTGACTCAATGTTTCGGGAAGTTAATCAGATTGTGGACAAGCGAAGCTGATCAAATACATGAACTTGACGATCAACAGAGCTATTTTTGCGCAAGTGACCGATTTCTAACTCGTCCCAATCTATTTGTGCCTACTCGTTAGGCTCGAATTGAAACACCAACTCGCTTCTATACCAACCTCGAAGCGATGGTCGATCTAAAACTATCCGCCCCTATCGTACATCACCTATGCAATGCTTCATATTCGAAGCCCCACCGAAGTGCATTTCTAAATTGTCAATGTTCCTTCCTTATATTACTTTTGAAGTGGCCGGGCCAACACTGCTGCGCATTGACGAATTACAACAAATCGCTCACCCAGAACTTTCCTCAGATAATTTCCGATAATTTTAAGATACTCCTGCCAAAATGTTTTGGTAAGTTGATAAAGAGCTCATGTAGAAGGAGAGAGCGTCATGTACACCATAGGACGAGATCAGTTTGAATCAGCTAATCAGCTCCTACCTGCGGCAAGAAGGCTGGGACGTCGTCTCATTCACGGACGGCGAAGAAGCCAGGGCTGCGATTGCGCGAGAGCCTCATCTTTGGATACTCGATATCATGCTGCCAGGGGTGGACGGCTATCAACTGATTCGCGAAATCAAGAAAGAAAATGAGGCGATCCCGGTCATCTTCATCTCCGCGCGGGATGCCGATCTGGACCGGATCGTTGGTCTGGAGCTGGGCAGCGATGACTATTTGGCCAAGCCATTCCAGACACGCGAACTGATCATTCGCGTCCGCAAGCTGTTCGAGCGCGTTTATGGAAAGACGAGGAAGCCGACCTTGCTGCTTCGCTTTCCGCGTCGGTGGTAGTATCGCCTTATACGATTGACGGACAAGCCCGGACAGTAAAGCGGGGGCGGATCAGGAAGTGGAGCTCACTTCCAAGGAATTCGATCTTCTGATGCACTTTGTTTCGCATGCCGGGCAAGTGGTACAGCGCGAACACATTCTGAATGAAGTGTGGGGCGAAGACTACTTCGGTACGGACCGCGTGGTGGACGACCTCATCTGGCGATTGCGCAAAAAATGCCGGAACTGCGGTTGGAAACGGTATTCCCGTTCTATCCCAAGCGGCGCTCTCCCCGTTCGACCGAACGGGAGAACAACTGGGCTGCTTGATCGGCGGCCTGTCCGCCGCAGGTTTGCTGGCCGGTCTGCCGCTCTTGCGGATCGTACTCCGGCAATGGCGGCTGCTCGGGCTGACACCGTCCGCCGCTTTGATTCGGGTGTGCGGCGGGATGATGGGGGGCTGTTTTCCTGACCGGACTCGCTTCCGCGGCATCCGGCATACTGCAGGCGATGCGCCCGGGCCTGATCACGGCGCTGCTTGGGTGTTGCGCGATTTTCGCGACCAATATACAAATTTTACAATTTCAATACAAGTCCATCTCTCTTTTCATATATGTGTCGATTATATTGAAAAAGCAGGTTCACTAGTACCTAAATAATCTGTTGTTAAGAATGTTTTAGTTAGATATTGGCTTAAGTACATTTGGGAGAGGACATCATATGCAATTAGAAAAACAAATGAATATCCAAGTGAAAAATTATAGCAAACAACCGATTAAACGATATATGCCAGGCTTGGATGGACTAAGGGCGTTATCTGTTCTTGCTGTTATTGCCTATCATTTAAAACTGAAATGGGCGGAAGGTGGGCTTCTAGGTGTAGGAATCTTTTTTGTTATTTCTGGTTACTTAATTACAGACCAAATCATCATGGGCTGGAAACAGAAGGGAAGATTTCGACTTCTAGAATTTTGGATTGGAAGAGTGCGAAGGCTGTTACCTGCTATGTTCACAATGCTCATATGTGTAGCACTATGGTTACTGTTTGTAGATACGAATAGACTCATTTCATTGAAGGGAGAATTCATTTCTTCGTTTTTTTATGTGAATAATTGGTGGTTAATTATTCATCAAGTCTCTTACTTTGAGAGCTTTGGTCCTCCTTCTCCAATTGGTCATCTGTGGTCGCTTGCTATTGAGGAGCAATTTTATCTTATATGGCCAATTATTCTTACTATAGGATTAAAGCATATCGTTTATAAAAGGAAATTACTACTCTGGATGGTTGGGGCAACTATTGCCTCAGTACTGGCAATGGCATTGATTTACGTACCAGGAGATGACCCAAGCAGAGTTTATTATGGTACAGATACACGGGCGTTCGCTCTCTTAGTTGGGGCAGTATTAGCGGTAATTTGGCCGAGTTGGAGGCTAAAGGAAAAGGAAAATGTTTCAGCTGAAGCAAACCGGTTTTTGGATATGATAGGCTTAATCGGAATTTGTACTTTATTCATCATGATTTTTACTAGTAATAAGTTCGATGAATCTTTATACCGTGGTGGATTCTTGTATTTATCACTCGTGACAGCTGTAGTCATAGCTGTACTTGCACATCCTGCGAGCCGTCTCGGAAAGGTGATGGGATGTAAACCGCTTCGCTGGATTGGTGTTCGCTCATATAGTCTTTACATTTGGCATTTTCCCATTATTATATTATCCAATCCAGATGTGAATATGGATGGTTCTGACTATACTCGTATCTTATTACAATTGATTGCCACTTTTATTCTGGCATCCTTGTCTTTTAAGTATATTGAAGAGCCGCTACGTCGTGGTAAGAAGCATCGATCAAATGATCTTCAACTGAATAGAGACTGCTTAAGTCGCTCTAGAATCAAACCATCTGTACCAGTAGTATTAATTCTTCTCCTTTTGGTATTCACATATTGGTTTGAGAGCTTAAATCAAACTGACACTATAAAGTCTGTGTCTGCTGATCATCAAAATATTCAAAAGGATGAATTTATACAGAAGGAACCTATCCAACCTGATTCTGGTGAATTACTAATTCAGTCTAATCGTATTACTGCTATCGGAGATTCTGTTATTTTAGACGCGGCACCTTTTCTGAAAGAATTGTTACCAGGTATCATTATTGATGGTAAGGTTGGCAGACAGATGAGACAAGCAGAGGAATTAACCAATCAATTAGAAGATACAGGCAAATTGGGCGAACAGGTTATTATTGAGCTTGGAACAAATGGATATTTTCATAAAAAAACATTAATCTCATTGCTAAATCATTTAAGTGATAAAAAGGTTATTTTGGTAAATACACGTGTACCGAAAGAGTGGCAGGACTCAGTTAATGAGTTAATATCTGAAGCTGCTCATATGTTTGATAATGTGTCAGTGGTAGACTGGCATGCAGCTAGTGTAGATAAGCATAGTTATTTCTCTCAAGATGGGGTTCATCTGAGTAAAGAGGGAGCCAAGTATTTTGCATCACTACTAGTGGATGCCGTAAAGAATGAAAAACAATAGAGGGTTGCAATAGTAAATAAGAGATAGGTAGAAAGGAAGTAAGCATATGTTAAAAAAAACATTTCTAATTTCAATAGCTATAGTCATTGTTCTTATTGGATACAAATGGGTGCAAGGGAATACCGCTAAGGATAGCAATCTTCGTATCGAAGAACCTGTAAATAAAGTTGAGGTTAATTCTCCTAATCTACATGAGGAAGTTACACAGCAGCCAGCTACAGATGATTTTTCATCAGTCTCAGGTTTAACTAGTGAGGCTACTCCATCTTTTTCGAGTAAAACTGAGCTTAAATCTGGTAAGGGGATTACTATTATTGGTGACTCTGTCATTGTAGGTGTCGCCCCTGTTTTAGAAGAGCAGTATCCGGGGATTGTGATAGATGGTAAGGTCAGTCGTCAGATGAAACAGGCTCAATCCATTGTTGATGAACTTAAGAGTAAAGGGAAACTTGGGGATCGAGTTGTTTTTGAACTTGGAACAAATGGTCCTTTTGTACTGAACAACTTCGGTCTTTGTTAGATTCCCTTAGTGATAAACAGGTTTATTTGGTAAATATACGTGTTCCTAAAGATTGGCAAGATTCGGTTAATAAGACTTTATCAGAGGTTGCTGATGAATATAGTAATACAAAAGTGATCGATTGGTTTTCTGCTAGTGAAGGTAAAAGAGAGTATTTTTACAAAGACGGTGTTCACTTAAATACAGAAGGTTCTAAATACTATGCTTCAGTAATGATGGATGCTATTCATTCCAATGAATGAAGGCTGGGTATGACTAACAAGATGCTAGTGACATATGAAAGGGAGAGCTAGAATGAAGATAAGGAAAAAAAGAATCGTTGTATGGAATGTAGTTACTGTAGTACTGATTATGATCACCTCTGCAGCCTATTATTTCACATCTATTTATAATGGATTAGAAGGATTGCAAAAATCACCAGAGGATTCTCCTTTTAAAGAGATTAGTCCATCCGAGCTCAGTGTAGCTGAACCTCCTAAATGGACGGGCACTGAACCTGTAAATATTCTTCTAATGGGCGTTGATGGGCGAGGACTTGTTAAAGGAGAAATTCCGCGATCTGATTCCATGATGGTTGTTTCGTTAGATCCAGTTAAACATAAAATTCATCTATTTTCTATTCTTCGAGATACTTATGTAGAAATTCCTGGATTTAAAAAGAATCGCATAAATACAGCTATAACGCATGGACCCAATACTGCAATGAAGGCAGTTGGAGACTTGCTAGGTATTCCAATTCAATATTATGTGTATACGGATTTCCAAGGCTTTATTAAATTAGTCGATGCTGTCGATGGCGTAGACTTTTATGTTGAGAAGGATATGTATTATTCAAGTAAAGCAGATAAGCACGAGTATGATATTGATTTGAAAAAGGGTGGACAGCACTTAGATGGTATTAAGGCACTTCAATATGTTCGATTTCGTCATGACGCCACTTCTGATTACACACGAACAGAGCGACAACGGGAGTTTTTTAAGGTAATAGCTGATAAGTTTACATCTACGACATCAATTATGAAGCTTCCATCGATTATTGAGCAAGTTAGCCCTTTCGTTGATACTAATTTATCCGTTGACGATATGTGGAAGCTAGCTAGTGTAGGTTATAAGAGTACAATTGGGGAGACAGCGCAAATTCCTACAATGAAATTATTGAAAGAAACTTATGTTGGGAAAATGGCTGTATTGACTGTAACTAGTGAAAAGGATCTTAAGGATTACATTCAGAGCATTTTTAATCAACCAGAAGAACAAACTAATTTGGAAACAAGCGGTAATTTATCTATCAAAAATGAGAATTAGCTTTAGAGTCACTGGGGTTACCCCCATTTGTGAGACAGGGATCAAAACATCTTTCAGGTTTAAACAGCCAGTCGTCGGGAATCAACCGGCGACTGGCTGTTTAGCTTTTTGAATCCGAATTGAGTTATAGTAGGTAATTCAATCTCGAAGGTTTAAAAAGTATAGACTGGAGTATTGTGTTAATACGATTTATAGTTTATGGCAGTAAATGTGCTTGTACTAGTGCTTGATATACCATACTATTTTTTTGAGTCAAACAAGTCATGTGAGTTTTCTCCAAAAAGGATAATTTTGCTTATGTGAGTAGATAAGCCTTCAAATGCTCCTGTACGAATAAACTAAGCGGTTGTACAGAAATGTTATTACATCGTTGAATAGCTCTATAAAACCCAGCTAACTCATAAGGCATGGCAGATCCACAGAGTATTCGTAGATCAGCCGATATGAAATCATCCTGCAAGTGCTGCTCGCCAAGAACACCACAATCCATAACAAATAGCATTAATAGCGTATGTTCTTTTTCCATCAATTATTTTGCCATCATAGTTAGTGTTCTGAAATTTGACATCATCTTGATCCGAATAAAAATAAAACCCCTTAACACTGCCAATATAGTAATACTTTCCAGGTATGCGGTCGTCGCGGAATTGGCAGACGCTCACGGTTCAGGTCCATGTGGGCTAACCCCCCGTGGAGGTTCGAGTCCTCTCGACCGCACCAACTTTAATGCTTCCTTTCGCGGAGATTCAGGAGCTTTTTGCATGCTCGGAATTTGCAAAGTGTTACTCATCACTTGAGCCGAAGAAAGCTTTGAGTTGTACTCAAGGTGAACATAAAAGTTGGCGTTCGTGGAATAATGGTATGTCCTAACCATGCCTGAATTTCCTTTAAGCTGACATCGTTCGCAAGTAGTAAGCTGGCACAACTTTGCCGAAGATCGTGAAACCGAATCCGCCGTAAATTATGCTTTTTCAGACGAGCGGAAAATGTTGAGTAATATAACCCGGCTTAATACGCTCTCCCAGTTTATTGACGTAAATGTAGTCCTGATATTGGTTACTGTAAGAGTCCCTGTACAAAACACGATTTGCTTGTTGCTCTTCCAGTAGCCGTAAAAGCAGTTCCAGGAAGACGGGAACGAGTGGTAAGGTGCGATAACTCGATTTGTTTTTGGCCCGGTCTTTCGCCACAATGATTTGTTTGCCCTGATACGACACAGGGATAACCGTGTGCTTAATGGTAATCGTCTGATGCTGAAAGTTGATGGCGTCCCATTTCAGCCGACAATTTCGCTTCGTCGCAGTCCGTAAAAAGCTGCCAGAATGACAGCCAACTCAACCGGATCTCCTTTCACGACTTCGAACAAACGTTTAGTCAATCACTTGTGTAGTATCTCCCGATAAATTGGTTCTTCTTGAGCCGCTTGACTTTGTCTGCTGGATTCGAAGGAATCATGTCCATTTCAAAAGCGTATTGTAACGCCTGCCGGATGTTGGCATGATAATGCAGCACGGTGTTCGTAGTAAGCCCGAATCCTTTCAATACATACTGATAAAAATAATGAAGGTGTTTAGGCTGAAGATCCTTCAGATAAATTCCTTTTTCCCGGAAGTACGGGACAATTCTGGTGTTAACAGCAAAACTATAAGCGGAGTGGGTTGTAATCTGTGGGCACATCCGTCTGATCGTTTTTTTCTTCAGCAACCACCTTTTCTTCATTTTCCAGATTGGCCTCTGAGGGGGCACAAAATTTTTGCGCGCCTTCAGCAACATGGTCCCCGCTTTTTTCTTGTTGCCTTTTACCGGAAGTTTAGTGGGAATCCATTTGCTTTTTCATTTTCCGTCATCTTTGTAGTTCAGAACGATATAAAAAAGACCTTTCTTTTCCTGTAGGTGGCCTGCTACCATGAAAATGTCCCTCCTTGGTTAGCAGCCAGATTTCCTACCATTGACACTGTTAATATACCATAGTCACAACGAATGATTCAATGCACTAAAGCGTCACAGTGAGAAGTGGGAGAATCGGTCATGATGCTATGGAGGTAGGAGATAATATTGGCTTTGGGGATTTTATAGACTCTGCCGATTCTGAAATGTTTGATTTTGTTTGCTTGCAAAAGCTTGTATGCCGATTTCGAACTGATGCCACCGAGCATTTCGCACATTTGTGGGACATTGACAACATCAGGATACTTTTGAAACATAAGCTCAAAAAGTTCAGGTGGATGCATTATCCAAAGTCCCCTTCCTTAAAGTTAGTATGTATTCACAAGGAGGAGTAGTAAATATCATTAAAGAGTAATTAAATCGTTATATAAGCTGTTTTTAAGCTGCAGGTAGTTAGTCTGCATCATAGCTTCGGTGTCCCAAAGCTCCCCCTCATCCAAGCGGGCTGCCCCCAATGCCGTGACGCTGGCCAGGCAGAAGTATCATTATCCCTCTTGGCCGATCATGGCGATTCAACCAACCACAGGTTGATTTAAGCCGGAGAGTAGATCGCTCAAGTTATGAGAAAACTCATAACCGTCATGGTGTTTCCGCTTCGTCGTTTCTGTTTTCACAGTGGTAAGAGGAACGTACTTATAACAGCGTATTTTTTGTTTTCAAGGATCAGATTAAAGACTTAATCAATTACAAGAGGATACCGCTCAATATATTTGCGTACTCTATTATCCTCTCACTATCTAAGTGGGATAGAAAACAGCAAAAGCAACCAGGGAGTCATTATTCCCTAGTTTTATTTAGGATTTCTAATTGCACGTATCTCTCATGAACGATTCTTTGAACAGCTTGGAGGAACGAGATAATTAATCGTTACCTGTATCCTAATAAGTTACATCTCCTTTACCTTGTGATAACAAGGAGATAACATTAGCCTGTTAAGCTTGTACCCGTCTGAAAAAAACTAGGCAAAGGAGAAAAAGATGAATAATACGAGGATGATGTGGAAGAAGCTGGTAATGCTTCTGGCGATATTCGCACTTTTAACGGGATTGATACAAGCTGCAATTCCATCAGTGAAAGCGGAGGAGAAAGAGACCATTCTCTTGCCGAAAAACTCAACCTGGAAATATCTTGATACCGGTGTGGACCAGAAAAACTTATGGCGCACGGATCACTCCGGCAAGGACTGGCCGACTGGTTCTGCCCCATTCGGATATAGTGCTTCTGCTTACGGCGGACTGACCTCCCAGTTCGGCCCTCTGGAGACGGTAACAAGTTCAAGCTATGGTTCGGACAGCCGAAACAAGCCTATTACAACCTATCTGGTAACAGAAATGCATGTGGATATGAACGAGATTGAGCAATACGGGCAACTGCTTGCGACATTTGCTGTTGATGACGGGGTCGTTATTTATGTGAATGGTACAGAGGTTTACCGTGTGGGTATGCCGAAAGGGGAGATACAATTTTCAACACTGGCCGCTACCCTGAACTATGCTCCCGTTGTGTTCAAAAATGTGGATTTAACAGCTCTGTTAAAGGCAAATCTGAAGGATGGGGAGAATGTAATCGCCGTCGAAGTTCATCAGGGCTCAAAGTCCAGCTCCAATCTATACTTTGATATGGAACTGACCGCTCTAAAGGAGGCGCCTGCCTCTGAGGTGAGTAAGGTTGCAGTAACGTTCCATGGCGATCCCAAAACCTCGAAAGGCTTCGTATGGTATACGCCGATTGCCTCTGCCAGAAGTGATCTGCAGATTGTAGAGCGTACAGCCGCAACACCTGATTTTGACCAGGCCCTTTCTTTTACAGGCCATACCCAGGTTTCCTCCAATTCGCCTACCGAGCATGTACATAAGGCGGAAGCAACAGGATTGAAGCCGGATACAGCTTATTACTTCCGGGTAGGGGATCAGACACTGGACATCTGGAGCGACGTTGGGACGTTCGAAACGGCTCCAGAAGGAGGTGCGTTCACCTTCATCGATCTTGCCGATACTCAAGCGCAAGAAGAGGACCAAGCGGTCCTCTCGAGCCAGACGCTGACTAAGGCGCTGGCTACTGTCCCGGATGCCAAATTCGTGGTTCATAATGGGGATTTTGTCGAAAATGGACATGCGGAGGGAGAATGGAACCAACTGCTGGGTTATTCACAAGAAAGCCTATTGAATACGACGATCGTACCAGCGGCAGGCAACCATGAACCATACAACAGCGCGTTCTTCGAACATTTCAATGTGGAGCCGGCGGAAAATTCCGACACGACAACGGGAGCCTATTATTCCTACGACTACAGCAATGTTCATTTTATTGTGCTGAATACGAATGAGAATTCTACGGAATATGCCGATATGTCACTGCACCAGGTGGAATGGCTGAAGCAGGATGTGGAGAAGGCTAGAGCGGCTGGGGCGGAGTGGATCATTGTAAATATGCACATAGGCCCTTACACGATCTCCAATCATGCGACGGATAGTGATGTTATCGGTGAGAACGGACTGAGAAACAAGATCGCTCCGCTAATGGCCGAGTTGAAAATCGACCTTGTGTTGCAGGGGCATGACCATATTTACGCCCGGACCAAGCCGATTAAAAGAGACGGGACGGCGGCTGATACGGATAAAATTACAGAAACGCTGCATGGCGAGTCGATTGAGTATACGGTCAACCCAGATGGTACCATCTATCTGATTCCAGCTACCGCAGGGGCATTTGTGTACTTCAAAAATAAAAAGGAACAACTTGGGGATGCATACTTTAATTTGTTTGAGCGGGCGGAAGAGAACCACGCCGCAAAGTATGGATCGACTCCTAACCAGATGAAAGGGCATGTGCAGAATTTTGTAGGCATTACTGTGGACGGGCGCAAGCTGACGGCTGTAGCCTATGAGATTGATCAAAACCTTAACAATGCCGAACCGTTTATTGTCGACCAGTTCGGAATAGTGAAGGAACGGGCGGATACCACTCCGAATCACCCGAGTAAGCCTGTCCGTTCGGGAGACCACGACAGTTCGGGCGGCATCTCTGATTCTGACCCCTCTAAAGGAGCAGGAGCGGGGACAGATACTGGGGCCGGGGAGAATACGATCAAAGATGAAGAAAGTGAACTTAATCCAACGGATGACGGTAATGGAACGGCCCCTACGCTGCATTTGAATGATATTGCCGGACACTGGGCTGCGGCGGCGATCAAGCGGGGCATAGAGGCGGGGGTTGTTAAAGGTTACGGAGACGGAAACTTCCGCCCGGATGCTGCTGTCAATCGCGCTGAATTTATCACCATGCTTGGCCGAGCTTTGAAGCTACAGGATTCGGGAAGCAAAGCCCTGTTCAAGGATTTGGCTAATATCCCTGTTTGGGCGCAAATCTATGTTGTGGGAGCGGCCAATGCCGGTATAATTAGTGGCTATGCGGATGGTACTTTCGGGCCGTCCAAAATATTGAATCGTGCCGAACTGGTTGTCATGATTGCCCGTGCGGCAAATATTCAGCCTGATGAAGCGGCGGTTCTGACTTTTAGTGATATGAAAGATATCCCTGCGTGGGCTGCCCCATACGTTGCAGCCGCTAGCAAGGAGAGTTTCGTGTCAGGAGTAGGTCAAAACAGATTTGCTCCGAAGCAGAGTGTTACCCGTGCAGAAGCTCTGGCGCTAATTATGTCTTTGCTGAAGCAATAGCCAACAATGCCTGAAACTACATTGATCTTATCATTCAAGCCGTCACAGCCGCTTAATACAGCGTTTGTGACGGCTTTAACAATTCCTTTGTGGTATCGGGGACGCATCGTAGCATGAAGTAGGCGGATCGGTCATGATGCTGTAAAGCTGGTTCCGCCCCGTTCGGATTTAGTGATCAAGGGATGGTCTTAAATCCCTTCTTCTCGTAAACGACAATATAAGAGGTTGGCCATCAATTCCGGAATTATACTACAACGTCTCTAGCTAATCGAACGAAGCGTTGAATTAAATCCATACGTGACGAGTTACGCCACGCGAGTGCCATGTCGATCTTAAGTATTGCGCTTGATATTTCCCGATATACCACATCCCGCGCCTGCAGCGTACGGGCAGTTGTTGGTACAACACTAATGCCCATGCCTGCTGAGACCAACCCGATTGCGGTTTGATACTCTTTCGCTTCCTGCTTAACATCAGGTCTGAAACCGGCTGAGTTGCAGATATTAATGAAATCGGAATAAAGGCGCGGAAAAATTTCTTTCGAGATCAGAACGAATGACTCATTTTTGAGATCAGCAGGATAAATGCTTTCAGCCTTCGCTAGCGGATGCGATCCGGGGAGCGCTAAGACGCAGTCCAAGGTCTGTATAATCTCACTGGACAATAAAGGATTGTTGATGGGTGGACGCAAAAGTCCCACATCGATTTCTTGGTGTATGAGTGCTTCAATTTGTTCAGGCGTTGACATTTCTTTTAGTTCTACTTCAACTTCCGGATATTTATTTCTATAGACCGGTAACATTGCAGGAAGAATGTCATAAATAGCCGACCCTACAAACCCGATATTCAAACGCCCCACTTCTCCCCGATGTACCTTTTGAGCGGCGTCTACTATGGCCTCAATTTCCTCAAAAACAGTGTATACTCCTCTCAAAAAAACTTTACCGGCATTCGTGAGCTGAACAGAACGTTTCGTTCGATGAAATAACTGTGCGCTCAACTCTTCTTCCAACTCTTTGATTTGATGACTCAGTGGTGACTGCGTCATTTGCAGCCGGGATGCTGCCCTACCGAAATGTAGCTCTTCCGCCACTGCAACAAAATATCTAAGATGTCTTAGTTCCACTTAGATCCCTCCACAATCTTGCGATTTAGTTGTAATAAATCTTAGTATATAAAGTTTTTAGTGTTTTACAACTTTATTGAATTAGAGTTACGATAATTACAATTTTAAGGATAGTGCCGAATAATGCTGAAGCCGCATAGCATTCGATGATCATCATTAAAGCGGGAATACCAGGAGGGGTTCACACATGAAAGTTTCATTATTTATTACTTGTCTCGCAGATCTCTTTTATCCGGAAGTAGGAAAAGACGTGGTTGAAATTCTTGAGGATTTAGGTTGTGATGTTGATTTCCCAAAACAGCAAACCTGCTGTGGTCAGCCAGCTTATAACAGCGGCTATCATAAAGAAACCAAAACAGCAGCGAAACACATGATTGAAACCTTTGCTGGCGCTGAATATGTAGTAGCTCCATCAGGATCTTGCGTGATGATGGTTCACGAGTTTCCGCATCTTTTCACGAAAGGTGAGATGGAGTGGAAGCAGAAGGCGAAAGAACTTGCGAATAAAACGTATGAATTTACGCAATTCGTAGTTGAAGTATTGGGGAAAGTAGATTTGGGTGCAGAACTTCACAAGAAAGTAACCGTCCATACATCTTGCCATATGAATCGGTTAATGGGCATTAAGGAACCCCCTCAAAAGCTGTTAAAGCATGTAAAAGGATTAGAGGTCGTTCCTTTATCCCATAGCTATGATTGCTGCGGGTTTGGCGGTACCTTCTCCGTAAAAATGCCTGAGATCTCTGAACAAATGGTGGATGAAAAGGTAAAGCACATTACAGACACAGAGGCGGAACTATTAATCGGGATGGACTGCAGCTGTTTGATGAATATTAATGGTCGATTAAATCGCAAAGGAATTCCAATTGAAGTGAAACATATTGCTCAGGTTTTAAACTCAGGAAGAAAATAAGGGAGGGCTATAACCATGGGAATCAAGATCGGTGATGCACCGTTTCATAAAAGAACCGAAGAGGGGATTCAAGATTCCTTCATGCGCAACGCCGTTTCGAAAGCACAAGACGGGCTCAGAAGCAAAAAATTAAAAGCGTCGGAAAGCCTCGGGAATTGGGAACAATGGCGTTCGTTAGGTGAAGCCATTCGTCAGCATACGCTGGATAACCTCGACTATTATTTGTTTCAGCTAAGCGAAAACATTACGAAGCATGGCGGATCTGTATTTTTCGCAGAAACCGCTGAAGACGCTAGAGAATATGTAAAAGGTATTCTTACAAGGAAAAATGCTAAAAAAGTCGTGAAGTCCAAATCAATGGTCACCGAAGAAATCAGCTTAAACGAAGCGATGGAGCAAGTAGGCTGCGAGGTATTAGAGACAGACCTTGCAGAATTTATATTGCAAACAGCAGATAATGAACGCCCTTCTCACATTGTTGTCCCCTCTTTGCATAAAGATAAAGAAAGTATATGTAAATTATTCCAGGAAAAATTAGGTTATACTGGCACCTCTAACCCTGAAGAGCTCGCAAGGTTTGCACGTAAGCATCTGCGTGAGGATTTCTTTCAAGCTGATGTAGGAATTACAGGATGTAATTTTGCTGTAGCGGAATCAGGATCTATCTCTATTGTGGCCAATGAAGGCAATGCACGAATGGTTACTACTCTGCCTAAAACACTCGTGACTGTGATGGGGATGGAACGAATTGTTCCAACTTGGGAGGAACTTGATGTTCTGGTCACTCTTTTGTGCAGAAGTGCAGTTGGCCAAAAATTAACAAGTTATATAACAGGATTGACGGAACCTGGCGGAATGGACGGCCCCGAAGAGTTCCATTTGGTCATAGTGGATAATGGCCGCTCGAATATCTTAGGTACGGAGTTTCAAAGCGCGCTGCAATGCATTCGTTGCGCGGCTTGTATTAATGTCTGTCCAATCTATCGTCATATCGGCGGGCATGCCTACGGTTCGATCTATCCCGGCCCCATCGGAGCGGTATTAACGCCATTATTGGGCGGGTATGATGACTATCAAGATTTACCTTTTGCCTCAAGCCTTTGCGGTGCTTGTACGGAAGCGTGTCCCGTTAAAATCCCTTTACATGAACTCCTGATTAGACATCGACGCCGTATTGCTGAAGATGAAAACAGAGGCCCGCTGTCTTGGAAAATTGCCATGAAGGGATTTGAAAAAGTGGCTAACCATTCCGGATTGTTCTCTTTTGCAACGAAAACCGCACCATATGCGTTACAGCCTTTGACCAAAGACGGACGGATGATTGAGCACGGAATAGGTCCATTAAAAGCCTGGACTAATGTCAAGGATCTTCCGGTTCCGCCAAAACAATCGTTTCGGGAATGGTTCGAGAAGCGGAGAAAGGATGGAAAATAAATGGATATCCCCAATCGCGATCCTTTTTTAACTAAGCTTTCGGACAAGCTTGGCAGAAAACGTCCGGATACGGTTCATAAACCGAAGTGGGAGTTATCACCACAGTGGCGTGTTTTTGAGGGATTTACACAGGATCAACTGGTCTTGCAATTAGAGAAGCAATGTAAAGACATTCATACTGATGTCAAACGAACTACTACAAGTCAACTTGTTGATACCTTGCACGCCGTAATTCAGGCTTGGAAAGCCAATTTTGTCATTTATGCTAATGATGAACGGTTTGACCAATTCGGAATTAACGAATATTTAAACAACATGTCTCAATGTCGAAAATGGGACTCGAGGGATAAGGAGGGATGTATCGCCTTTGCTAAAAATGCAGACATTGGGATTACTTTCAGTGACATCACACTTGCCGAATCTGGAACCATCGTGTTATTTAACGAAGGGATCAAAGGAAGACCCGTTAGTCTCTTGCCCGAATCGTATATTGCCTTGGTTCCCAAAAGTAGTATTGTGCCAAGACTGACACAAGCCGTGAAGACGATTCATGAACGGAATTTAAAAGGGGAGGAAATTCCGGCATGCGTGAATTTTATTTCCGGTCCTTCCAACAGTGCCGATATCGAAATGAACCTTGTTGTCGGGGTTCATGGGCCTGTAAGAACAACCTATATTGTTATAGATGATCAATAACCCATCAGACTGAGCGTTCATGTACTTGCCGGTGCCGCAACGACCGTCAGGTGCCATGAGCGCTTGTTCAATTTGCTGGCAGATTTTCTCCACAGATCCTCCACGGACTACCTCGATTTCATTCCTCCTTAGCAATAATTCTTAAAGGTATACCCATAACCAGAGCCAAGGGAAGCCTGCGGTTTCGGGATGCGCGGTCGCTCTGCCTTTACCGGACTCGACAGTTCTTCGCGGATACGAGGCCTCATGTTCGAAAGCCCTGCCGAATGGCATTCTTGGTTTGTCGTGCTTGTTATCGTTGTTTCCTTTTGCCGACTTGAGGTAATGGCATGGCTAACGCTTCTGCTTATTGATGATTTTCCGGCAAATCGCTCACCCAGAACTTTCCTCAGATAATTTCCGATAATTTTAAGATACTCCTGCTAAAATGTTCTGGTAAGTTAATAAAGAGCCCACATAAAGGGGAGAACATCATGTACACCATATATCTGGTCGAGGACGAGATCAGTTTGAATCAGCTAATCAGCTCCTACCTACGGCAAGAAGGCTGGGATGTCGTCTCATTCACGGACGGCGAAGAAGCCAGGGCTGCGATTGCGCGAGAGCCTCATCTTTGGATACTCGATATCATGCTGCCAGGGGTGGACGGCTATCAACTGATTCGCGAAATCAAGAAAGAAAATGAGGCGATCCCGGTCATCTTCATCTCCGCGCGGGATGCCGATCTGGACCGGATCGTCGGTCTGGAGCTGGGCAGCGATGACTATTTGGCCAAACCATTCCAGACTCGCGAACTGATCATTCGCGTCCGCAAGCTGTTCGAGCGCGTTTATGGAAAGACAAAGGAAGCCGACCTTGCTGCTTCGCCTCCCGCGCCGGTGGTAGTATCGCCTTATACGATCGACGGACACGCCCGGACAGTAAAGCGGGGGGCGGATCAGGAAGTGGAGCTCACTTCCAAGGAATTCGATCTTCTGATGCACTTTGTTTCGCATGCCGGGCAGGTGGTACAGCGCGAACACATTCTGAATGAAGTGTGGGGCGAAGACTACTTCGGTACGGACCGCGTGGTGGACGACCTCATCTGGCGATTGCGCAAAAAAATGCCGG
The DNA here is from genome assembly GCF_003863965.1 of Paenibacillus oralis. Taxonomy (GTDB): domain Bacteria; phylum Bacillota; class Bacilli; order Paenibacillales; family Paenibacillaceae; genus Fontibacillus; species Fontibacillus oralis. Next base: position 7,554,965 of record NZ_RRCN01000001.1, on the reverse strand, counting down.
AACTGCGATTGGAAACGGTATACGGTTTCGGCTACAGGCTGGTGAAAAGATGAAACATTGGCCGATGGCGGTAAAAATCTGGGTCGTCTTCGCGTCGTTGCTGCTATGCCTGTTCTTGGTCGTCGCCCTTATTCTTCCCTACTTACTGAAAAGCTTTTTTACCGGGCAAATTTTCGGGATGATACGAGATTCGCAGCAGTATTTCGCCGATTTTCGGATTGTAACGGATACGGAAGGGAGGGTGTTCCATATCACGGGAGACGACAATCTAACGATCTCGGCTACTCCCATTCGCCCCTTGTCCTCGGTAAATTTAGCACCGAAACAGGATGGTAACGCAGGCGGGGAGGCTACACCGAAACAGGACGGTAACGCAGGCGGGGAGAGTAGCTCGAAGACGTCGCCTGTAACAGGTTTCACGAGAGGCCCGAATATCGGCCATCTGGTGTTGGCGGACGGCGAGACGGCCTTTTTGAGCAAAAATCCGGATCTCCCTGAAGCGTTCCTTAAACGCCTTGAGCGGGAAGCCGCCGGGCAAGTCCGGGAAGTGGAGACACACTCGGCCAACGTCGAGGGCGACACCCTGTTGTACGTCATCTTCAAAATCGGCAAAGGCAGTTCCAATGCGCTGATTTCCTACGCGTGGGCCAACTATCGCAATGAGATGGTCGGGACGATGTTCTGCAATTTGCTTCTGCTCCTGATCGCGCTCATGCTGCTCAGTTCGCTTCCCTGCATCTGGCTTGCCCGCTATTTGTCCAGGCCGCTCGACGTGATAGAGCGGCAGGTGAAACGGATGTCGGAAGGCAATTGGCACGAGCCGTTCGAGTCGACGCGAAGAGACGAGATCGGCAGGCTGTCCCGGGCTTTCGACGGGATGCGCCGGCGTCTCCTGCGACAGGATGAGGCACAGCAATCGTTGCTGCAGCACATCTCCCACGAATTGAAAACGCCGGTGATGATTATTCGCAACTATGCCCAGTCGATCGTCGACGGCATTTACCCGAGAGGCTCGCTGGCGGGCAGTGTGGACACCATCCTGCAGGAAACGGACCGGCTCATGGAGCGGGTGTACGAATTGCTGTCGCTAAGCAGGCTCCAATACGTTTCTTCACGCGAGGTTCCGAATCAGTGGTTTGACGTCGGCGACGTGCTGCAGGACGCGGTGGAGCGGCTGCGCTTCCGCCGGCCGGAGCTGCGCTGGGACGTCGAATCGCCGCCTTGGCGCATCCACGGCAATGCCGACCAATGGAAGGTCGTGTTCGAGAACCTGCTCGACAACCAAATCCGCTACGCCAATCAACAGATCTCGATCGTGCCGGTTTCCGCGGACGATTCCCGGACGCGTGCGATTGAAATCCGCAACGACGGACCGCAGGTGAAGGCCTCTCTCCTCGACCGCCTGTTTGATTTGTATCGTACCGGTGCCGACGGCCGGTTCGGTCTGGGCCTTGCGATCGTCCGGCAAATATTGAACGGCTGCGGGGCGCAGATCGAAGTGTTCAACGAAGAAACCGGCGTCGTCTTCCGTCTGACGCTTCCCAAGGAGGACAAGGATGATGAGAACCGCGTTCGCGAATAACATCGGTCGCCGGCTCGCGCGGTTCCGAAAATCGGATGGGGCCAGCGCCATCTGGCTTCTGGCTCCGAGTCTGGCCGGCTTCTGCCTTTTTTTTATCCTGCCGTTCGGCGTCGCCTTCTATTATTCGATGGTGGATACGCCTGTCGGCGGTTCCTTCGTGGGACTTCACAATTATGCGATGCTGCTCGACAACGCTTCCTTCCGGCGGGCACTTTGGAACTCGCTGCGGTTCACCGCGCTGTGCGTTCCGCTCAACATGATGCTGGCGCTGGCGCTGGCAACCTGGCTGCACGGCGGAGCCTACGGCCGCCGCTGGTTCCGCATCGCGTTCGTCACGCCGCTGGTCATCCCCGTTGCTTCCGTTGTGTTCGTCTGGCAAATGTTCTTCGATCTGAACGGCGTTCTGAATGGCTGGCTCCAGTCCTGGGGCTGGACGCCGACGGACTGGATGGGCAGCAGCTCAGCGCTAGGGGTCACGGTTGTCGTCTATTTGTGGAAAAACGTCGGTTATAACATGTTGCTGTTTCTGGCCGGCCTGCAGAACATCCCGGTCGACTATTACGAAGCGGCGCGAATCGACGGCGCGGGAAGATGGCGGCAGTGGCGCTCGATTACCCTGGTATATTTGATGCCGACAAGTTTTTTCGTTCTGGTTATGTCGATCGTCAATTCGTTTAAAGTGTTCCGGGAGACGTACATCCTTGCAGGCGCGTATCCGGACCCGAGCATGTATACGCTGCAACATTTTATGAACAACATGTTCCAGCAACTTGATTATCAGAAGATGACGGCAGCAGCTTTTCTGCTCGCAGCCGGTATTTCGTTGCTCGTGCTTATCCTGTTTATTGCGGAAGACCGTTTCAACCGTTCATTATAAGACAGCGGGAAGAACATCCAAATGCAAAGGAGGTGATGCAAATGGGGGTGGCTCGGAGTTTTGATCGGTTGCGCCGCAACATTGGCGGCGGGTTATACAAAGGACTGCTCACCGTTCTGCTGCTCATATGGACTGTACCTTTCGTGTTCCCGATAATCGTGACCGTGACCCATGCATTTATGTCCGAGAAAGAATTGGCGAGGGAATTGACGCCGATCTCGGGAGATTCGTCAAGCATGGCCGGGCGGATGACCGAGGGTAATGAATTCGTTCAACTGAGCTGGATCCCACTGCAGGCGACATTGAATGCGTTCTATGATACCCTTGTCGGCCAACCGCAATATTTGCTGCTGTTCTGGAATTCCGTGAAGCTGACCGTGCCGATCGTCGCCGGACAACTCGTCGTCGCCTCTATGGCTGGCTACGCGTTTTCGCAGCTTCGGTTCCGCCTGCGCAAGCCGTTGTTCTTCGTCTATATTACGGTGATGATGATGCCGCTGCAGGTCACACTTGTTCCAAATTTTATCATGGTCAAGCGGCTTGGTTTGTTCAACAGCGATTGGTCGATCATTCTGCCCGGCATCTTCGGCGCCTTCGGCGTGTTTCTGATGCGGCAATTTATGCAAGCCGTGCCTTATGCCTATATCGAAGCGGCGCGCATGGACGGGGCGGGTCACAAGACCATTATGATCCGGATCGTACTGCCGATGTGCAGGTCCGGTCTGGCTGCATTGGCAATTCTCACGTTTATCGATAACTGGAACCTGGTGGAGCAGCCCCTCGTTTTCTTGCAGGATGCATTCAGGCAGCCGTTGTCCGTCTATCTGACAGCCATTAACGAGAAAGATCGGGCCATCGCCTTTGCGGCGTCCGTGCTGTACATGATGCCGGCGATCCTCCTCATGATGTACGCGGAAAATGATCTGATCGAAGGGATACAAACATCAGGAATTAAAGGATAGAAGGTGAAAAGGATGGAAACAGCTGCTCCCTCAAAAGGGACGGCCGCGGCCGTCCCGCCGGGCCGCAGGACGGCGGGCCGCCTGCTGCTCGCATTTATCGCGACTTTACTGCTGCTCACACTGTTCTCAAATACTTTGCTGCAATATTCGTTGCCGCAGGTATCCGTAAAGATGCCTATTCAAGGAATGCTTCAGTACAAGAAGAACGGCTCGGGAACGATCAAGCCGGTCGAGACGTTCGAGCTGAGGACGGAGGCGGAGTGGCCGATAAAAGAGCTTAAGGTAAAAGTCGGCGATTCGGTCCGCAAAAACCAACCGCTGTTAGAGCTGGATACCGAGGAGGCGCGGAACACCCTTGACACCGAGGAGCTTAGTTACCAGCAACTAAAAATCAACCTTGAAAAGCTGCAACTCGACTATAAACAGGCTGTCTATAACGGCGACGAGCAGCAGCAGGACTCCCTTGCGCTCGATTTAGAGAGCGCAAGGCTATCGCTGGAGGCGCAGAAGCTCAAGGTAAACCGGCTGCGGGAGAAAATTTCGCGCGGGTCGGTCATGACTTCATCAGCGGACGGCGTGGTAACGGAACTGAACGTATCGGTAGGCGGAGTGGTGCCGGCGGGGACGCCGGCGGTCAAGGTGGCGTCGCTCGCGGGCGGGTTCCTGTTCCACGCGGTCTTGTCGGAAGAAGAGACGGAGCTTCTCCGGGTCGGGGATGCGCTCTCGATCACCGTGCCGGAACTGGACGACGCCTCTTTGCAGGGGAAGATCCAGTCGATTCAAACGCCGGCGCCCGAATCGCCGGGCGGGAAGGAAGAGAATCCGCCCGCGAGCGGACAGAAAGAAGTGACGGCGACGGTCAGCGACAAGCGGCTCCGGGGAGGTGAATCCGCTACGTTCGAATGGGTCCGCAAGACCCAGCAGAAGAAGGAGAACATGCTCCTTCCGCTCAGCGCGATTCGCGAAAGCGAAGATGACGGCACGTTCGTTTATTTGCTGGAGGAACGAAAAGGCGCGCTAGGCACCGAATACTACCTCCGGACATCCAAGGTGACAGTCAAGGACACCGACGACAAAAACGCGCTGATCGGAGACGGCGTCGCATGGGGCGAGCAGGTGGTCGTCTCGGGGGATTCGTCGTTGAAAGATGGAAAAAGGGTGCGTGTGGACGATGCAACGCCGGAGGGGGGCTAACGGATATGAGGGAGAAACGCTGGGCGACGGTTCTGGTTCTGGCCGGCATCCTGCTCATGTGCTTCGGCAGCGGCTTCTCCGAAGCGGCGAATCAGGCTTGGCGGGAGTCGGGCGGCTCGGTCGGTCCGGATCGATGGACCATATACGCCCTGCCCGATTCCGGCGGCGCGAACGGCGATTCAGGTTTCACCCTTCAGCAGGCGGAAAGACTGGACGAGAAGTGGCAGGGCGAGGTTGCTTATGCTGCCGGAATACCGGATGATATCCCTCTGAAGGCAAGGTTTCAAGCACGGACCGGGCGAATTGCCGGAATCGGCGGCGCGTTCAGCGATTTCACCACGTTGCGCTTGCGCGAGGGCAGGCTGTTCCACCAAGAATCTGCTAACGGCAATAGTTGGGAAATTGTGCTAAGCGACGCTTTTGCGGAGAAACTGTTCGGCTCGGCGAATGCGGTTGGGCTGGAAGTTCGGCTGCTTGACAAGATGTTTCGGGTCGTCGGCGTCTACCGCTCGGATGACGATCTGCTTCGATGGACCACCGGCGGCGCGCTGCCGGATGCGCTCGTGCCGATCGGCGCGCTGGCGGAACTCCAGCCGCAGCTTCGGGTACAGGCCATCGAATTGCAAGCCGCCGGCGAAGGGGACGCCGGCAGAGAGCAGGCGGTGAGGAGCGCTTTGACGGAAAGTGGCTTTGCCACTTCCAACTATTCGCTGCGAAGCGGAGTCCGGGAATGGGCGCTGAACGCGCAGCTGCCGCGGCTGATTCCTTTTGCGGCGGGGGTGATGGCCATCGGCTCCTGTATCGCCCGCATGCGCCGGTTGATCCAAGCCGCCATCCCCCGTCTCCGCGTGGGCCTAGAGCCGCTTCCGGCGGCGATTCCGGAACAATCCGACAGGCGTCGCCGCGTCCTGCTGGGAATGGCGGCGGCGTTCGCCGCCAGCGGAGCCGCAGCGGTGATGATGTGGCTGCTCATCCGCTATCCCTTCTATGTGCCGCGGGAGCTGGTACCGGAACGATGGATCGATCTCGGTTTCTATCAGAGCAAGCTGATGACGTTATGGAATGAGCATCCCGTTCTATCCCAAGCGGCGCTCTCCCCGTTCGACCGAACGGGAGAACAACTGGGCCGCTTGATCGGCGGCCTGTCCGCCGCAGGTTTGCTGGCCGGTCTGCCGCTCTTGCGGATCGGACTCCGGCAATGGCGGCTGCTCGGGCTGACACCGTCCGCCGCTTTGATTCGGGTGTGCGGCGGGATGACGGGGGCTGTTTTCCTGACTGGACTCGCTTCCGCGGCATCCGGCATTCCGCAGGCGATGCGCCCGGGCCTGATCACGGCGCTGCTTGGGTGTTGCGCGATTTTCGCGACCAATATACACATGAAACGAAAGGACGATGAAGGAAATGAAGAAAATGAGCTTTAAACGTTCTGCTTGGAAAGCGTGGATGCTGGGGGCGTTGGCGTTGACACTGGCAGCCTGCAGCGCGTCAAACGGCGGCAGCGCCGAGAACGGAGGAAGTGGCGCACCCGGCGATGGCGGTTCCGCCTCGGGTGGGCAGAACGGACAAAAAGTTATCGCGGTGTCCGTCGTCGAATCCAACCGCTTTCTGGACCTGGCGAAACAGAAATTTGAAGCGGCCCATCCCGATATCCGCATTGAGATCAAACCGGCTTTCTCCACACCGCAATCGGAATCTGGCATGGCCAGGGCGACGGGCTTTTTCGATCCGAACACGCTTGAGAAATATGCGACGACGATCAACGCGGATCTCATGAACGGCACCGCCTCCGACTTGCTGGTGGTTGATCCGCTGCCGTATACGAAGTATGCGGACAAAAAACTGCTGGCCGATATGGGCGAGTTCATGAAAGACGACGACCGGTTCAGCCCGGACAACTATTATATGAACGTGTTTGACGCGTTGAAGTATGATGGCGGCCTGTACGGGATTCCTTACAGTGTCTCCATGATGGTGTGGATGGGCAATCAGGATCGGCTCGAGCCGCTGGGCATCCGTCCGGACCGCTGGACGTGGAAAGAATTCAAGGAGAAGATCGGCACACTGGCGCAGGACCCGAGCGGTTCTCCCTTGCAGTGGGAGGACCCGGGAGATTGGATCATCGAAAGGGTCGGCGCGGAACGGAACGCCTTCATCGACAGTGACAGCCAAACCGCCGAATTTGCCGGACAAAAGTTTATCGATTTGTTGGAGGAGACCAAATCGTTATATGACCAGAAATTTTTCTCGCAGCCGGATGTATCTATATCACTTTCCGGAGACAAAGCCGGTTCCGAATTGTCAGTATTTTTTCCTGTAAGGGTCGGTGATTTCGCCGCGGCCGCAATAGGCCATTTGCTCTTCGCCAACCCGGCGATTTACGAAGTTCCGTCTGAAAGCGGGGAGCAGGGAATGTCGTTTGATGCGCACACAATGCTGGCCATTAACAACAAGTCGCCGAACAAACAGGAAGCGTGGGAGTTCTTGAGCTTTCTGCTAACGGATGAAATGCAGTTTTCCCCGGAATTGGAAGGCCTGCCGGTTCTGAAAAAGGCGAGCGAGGCTCAGATGGAAGCAGCGAAGAATGCCAGCGTTGAAGGTAGCCCCAAAGCGACGCCCGAGGAGTTGAACAAGATTCATGAATTGCTGTCCCAAGTGAACCGGTTTGCCGGACTCGATCCGAAAATTGAAGCCATTCTGAAAGAGGAGACGAAGCCGTTCTTCACCGGACAGAAGACGGCGGAAACGGTCGCGAAGAGCATCCAAAACAAAGTTAACCTGTATTTGCAGGAATAGCTGCTTCGAGAGGAGTGTGGGAGGCGGGTGAGCCAACGATACTTGGCAACCCGGTGCCCGCCAGCCGTTCGTAACGGTTTCGTTCTTGACAGGCATTTCAGGGCCCCTGTACAAACCAAAATGTATTGATAATGCACATCCAATGCTGCCGATTATCGTTAGAACAATTTGAAGGTATAAGTATCTTCATGGCTCCTCTTGTATCAATTAATGGTCCCAAACAATCTGCATAATAGCAAGAATTAACATATAAAGGGATTCCGAAGCATTGACGAGAGAAAGAGATACTTGAAAAGAATCCCTTTAATACCGACAATATGGGGGAATAAATATTTTGGGTTAGTGATGCGAGAAAAGAACTAAAACAGACAAGATAAAGCAAGAACACAGAGTTTTTCTGCGTTTTTTCCATAGTTCATGACTGCTTAAGATTGGTTTGGAATATAGTTTCCTAGAAACATTAAAACATAGAGGTGATCCTCTACTGTTAAATAAAAAAGAAATGCGCGGGGAGGGGGAAGAACTATCAATGCCCCCCTCCCGATTGCTTCGGTCTGATTGGGAAATGTCTGCTACCGGCTTTCGAAATTCAGATTTATGTCAAGTTGTTGGTCTCATCCATCCTTCTGTTCTTGAAATTTCTCAAACAAATGGCGTGTCTTGTCCAGTCGAGCATTTGGCTTTCTAGCTTGATAAACAGGCTCTCCATCATTTAGCTGATACCCAGCCGGTTCCGTCAAGAAAACTCCACGCCCTTCTGTAAACTCCGTAAGCTGCTCTCTGTAATACTGTGCTGTACGAGCCGGAATTTTACCTGTCACTATGATTTCATTATGTTGCGTTTTTAAAGATTCGATGGTAGCCCAAAGTTTTTTTAAGTCGCTATAGACACGAGAGTTACAATCTTGAGGTACATAGAGCTCAAAAGATAAACATGGTTGCAAAAGTTCCGTCCCCGATTTTTTTAAGGCCTGTTCAAACACAATAGGAGCTAACTGTCGAAAATCGACTGGAGTACTTAATGGATTGTACAAACAATATTCAAAACAAACTTTCAGATCAGTCACTTCCCATCCAAACAATCCTTGTTCGCATCCGTATTTTATTCCTTCTTCAACTGCGTTCTGAAAAGATTTGTTTAAATAGCCATAAGACACTTTGCTTTCATAGCATAATCCAGAACCAATGGGAAGCGGTTCAATTGATAATCCGATAGATGCCCAAAAGGGATTTGGGGCAACTTGCATATGAACTGTATATTCTGCTTTTTTCAGTGGTCGTTCCTTGTAGATTGTCGTAATATTTTCTAGTTTGGTTGGCAGATGATATCGGTTTTGCAATAAAGCAATGATAACTTCCATCTGAATTTTTCCCATAAAAGTAACAATAATATCAGTCTGAGAATCTAATTTATATTGTAGAAGCGGATCTGTTTCGGATAGTTCTGAAAGTGCTTCTAAAAACGATGTTCGGTCTTCGGGAGAAATTGGGGAAATATTGGCCTGCATCATTTGGTGTGTATTGTGAAAGAACAAATTCTTTCCAGGTATTGATCCTATTATATCCCCAATTTTTAAATTACTTTCATTGGGAAGAATAGCAATATCTCCGCTTTCGACTTGCTCCACTTCTACAATTTTCCCATTTTGGGGAGCTAACAATTTCTTAATCTTGATTTTTTCAGAGCGTCCTTCTAGCATTACTGCATTACGTACTTTGATAGAACCCTCATAAATACGAATATAAGTACGTTTGTTCAGCTGATCATCTCGCTCAACTTTGTATACTAATGCAGATAGCTTGGAAGTTATTTGTGATATATACGGATTGAACTCTAATAGAAAAGCATCCATTAGTTCTCTTGTTCCAATATTTTTAAGGGCACTTCCATGATAAACGGGAAAGAGATTGCAATTATTCACATTCTGCTTTCTGCTAATATGCAATTCTTCGGTTGAGATAGGTTGATCGAGCATATACTTTTCTAGCAGGGTTTCATTTGCTTCAATAATCATATCCTTATATTCCCCTGAGGACATATCAATCCCTTTAACCGAAAGTGCCTTTTCCATTGAAACCTTCTGCATGACAAAAATATTGGGCGTGAGTTTTTCTCTGATATCTTGATAAAGCGATTCAAGATTGACTCCTGGTTGATCAATCTTATTGATATAAATTAAAGTAGGAATTTTTATCTTTTTTATCGCTTCGAAAAGTATACGAGTTTGAGATTGGATACCATCTTTAGCGGAAATTAGCAGGATAGCTCCATCTAAAATACCTAATGAACGCTCAACTTCTGCGAAAAAATCTATATGCCCCGGAGTGTCAATTAAATTGATTTTGGTATCCTTCCACTGAAAAGAAGCAATTGAAGCCTGGATTGTAATACCCCGTTGTTTTTCTAAGAGCATAGAATCAGTGATAGTAGAACCATCGTCAACACGTCCGGGTTCAGTGATTGTACCACTTGTATATAACATGCTTTCGGTTAATGTTGTTTTTCCTGCGTCCACATGTGCTAAAATGCCAATATTGATTACTTTCATAAATTTTCCTCCTCAGAATATAAAAATCCCCTGTGATTGAAATACTTTCATCACAGGGGATAACCATCATATCGCTATAAGGATATGGCCTCAGAAGCTGTGGAGATATGAAATGCACAGCGGCATCAGCAAATGAAGTACGAAAGTATTCTTAAATTAAGGTATAGAAAACCAACCTCATTCAGCTAATAATGAGGTAAAATTTTTCCATTCCCACCATCATTCAATTGATAGTTATTTAAGAATACCTTTTCGCATTTAATAAACTCCTTATACCATTTTCGTTTGTATACTACCTCTCACCATTGGATATGTCAAGTCAATTGACATTTAGAGCGCTGTTAGAAATGTGACAGTAAAGTGAAACAGATGTAATTGGATTTTTAAGTATCCCTCAGAGTATCTTATAGCAGTTGAACTCCCTTTTCCGCAGAATCGCTACTAATTGAGGTCATCGGCAACCGAAGCCGATCCGTGCGAATATGTCTGCGTTGGGCGAGTAACCATTTCAGCGGAGCAGGGTTCGGCTCCGAGAACAGAAATAGAATAAGCGGCAACAGTTGGTCAAATCGTTCACGGGATGCGTCTATTTTTCCAGCGCCGAACAGCTCGTACACTTGCACGAATTGCTTGGTGTCCAGATTGGCGCTGGCCAGAATGCCTCCTTTTCCTCCACAACAAAGCGAAGCGAAAAACAACTCGTCTTCTCCGCACAGGATGGGCTTAGGTATGGTACTGACCAGCCTCATAAGGCGTTTGATGTTGCCGGTGCTCTCCTTCAGTCCGATGATATGATCCATTTTCATTATGACCTTAACTGTGTCCAGTTCCAACGTTACGCCGGTGCGATGCGGGATATCGTACAGTATAATGGGCAAGTCGGCTTCGGCCAAGGCCCGAAAATGCTCGATAATGCCTTGCTGCGAAGGACGATTGTAGTAAGGGGTGACGACCAGTGCAGCATCGGCTCCAAGCGCTTTGGCTAAGGCTGTTTTTTTTATGGTAGCCGCGGTATTGTTGGATCCGGTGCCTACAATCAGCGGAGTCTCTCCCAAAACGCTGCGCGCTGCGGCAATCATGGCCTCCAATTCGGCATCTTCAATCGTCGGCGATTCTCCGGTTGTCCCGTTGACGACCAGCCCATGTATTCCGCTACTTTTTAACCGGACAACGAGCTTCTGAAAGGAATTGATGTCAAGATTTCCTCGTTGATCAAACGGTGTGACAATAGGAACAATGACGCCATGCAATGATTTTTCGCTTAGCATAATTTTGAATTCCCCTCCCTAAAGTTATCATTGGGTAAGATTGTTGTTATTTATTAGCCGCATGCCAGAATATCGGCGATGGCTTGAGTGAGCGCCGAGATTTCCTCTCGATTTCCAATCGAAATGCGAAGGTGGCGGGGCAGGTTCCAAATTTCCCCGTATCGTACAATGATCCCTCGAGCCATGAGGGATTCGTATACTCCCTTCGCTTCAGCCCCGAATTCAACCAGCACGAAATTCCCCATGCTTTCCACATAAGGCAAACCCATTTTCTGAAAAGCGTGATAAAGCTGTAATTTCCCTTCACGGTTTGTTTCTAGCGTCAGTCGGATATGTTCATTGTCTCGAAGTGCGGCTGTGGCAGCAATTTGAGCTAACGCGTTCACATTGAACGGTTCTTTAACTTTGACAATTTGTTGAATAAGAGTCTCACTTGCCGCGCCATATCCGGCTCTTAAACCAGCCAGGCCATGCAACTTCGAAAAAGTCTGCAGCACGATCACCGGATATCCTGCACGAACAAACTCAAGACCGTCGGTATAATCGGATGCGGTTGCAAACTGACTATAAGCGGCATCCAGCAGGACGAGGATATCCTTAGGGAGTGCATCTAAGATGTAGTGCAGATCTTTCCTTGTAAGATAAGTGCCAGTCGGGTTATTCGGCGAACAAAGGCAGAGCCATCGGGTTCGGGCGGTCACGGCATTGATGATGGCTTCTCTGTCGAACTTAAAGGAAGGACCCAGAGGCACTTGAACGACGGTTGCGCCCATCAAATGCGTTCCGAATTCATACTCGCTGAAGGAAGGTGAACATACGATCACTTCATCTTCCTGTTCCAGAAAAGTTTTGGCAATGAGAGTAATCAACTCATCACCACCGTTACTAACGATGAATTGTTCAGGAGTCATCTGATGGTGAGCAGCGAGCGCCTGCCGCAGGCGGACGGTACTCGCATCCGGATATCGGTGCAAATCGGATAACGATTGCGCAACCACTTCAAGCGCTTTGGGTGACGGGCCCAACGGATTTTCGTTAGAAGCCAATTTGATGATATTGGATAGTCCCAACTCTTGTTGGAGCTCCCAGATCGGTTTTCCTGGCGAATAAGGCGACAGGTTGCGCAGTGCCCCCCGTACCGGAATAGGGAATGAATGTTTCAAACTTGTTCCTCCTTATTGTGAAAAATGGGCCATGTGGCATGAATATAAACCGTTTCATCCGAAAAGTAACCACCCATTTGACGACGCTTTTAGGCAAGCCGATTGGGCCAGTCAAGCGGTTGGCGCAGAAAAAACAAAAATGGATGGTTACGCCAGGCTGGATAGCCGTTATATTCGGATTAATTTGTGGTGAAGGGGGAAGAGACAGGATGAGTATGTTGGAACAACTGAATAAGGAAAAAATAATGGCGATGATTCGCGGCGTACATCCGAATGCTGCGGAGCGGACCGTAGAAGCGTTGGTGCAAGGCGGCATTCGTTTTATTGAGGTGACAACGAACACTGAAGGCGTTTACTCTTTGGTTGAACGATGGAGAAAAACGTATGGCCGCGATTTGACTATCGGTGTCGGTACGGTGTTGGGTATGGAAATGGCAAAACAAGCCATTAATTCGGGGGCGCAATTTATCGTTTCGCCCAACCTGGATGAAGAGGTAATTGCCTATGGTGCGAGTAATCACATCGATGTCTATCCTGGCGGCAGCCGGAATCGCGTTCATTGAAAGGAAAGAAAGCTAATGAATCATTATCATACACCATTGTTTACAGCGCTGCGGAGACATGCGGCATGCAAACCGCTGCAGTTTCATATTCCAGGCCACAAGAAAGGCAGCGGAATGGACCCGGAATTCCGTACTTTTATGGGGGATAATGTGTTGTCCATCGATCTTATCAACATCGTGCCGCTTGACGATCTTCATCAACCGGCAGGTGTCATCCGCGAAGCGGAGCGATTGGCAGCGGATGCCTTTGGCGCGGACGAAACGTTGTTTTCCGTCCAAGGCACGACCGGAGCCATAATGACAATGCTTTTGTCCGTTTGTGCCCCCGGCGACAAAATTATTCTTCCACGCAATGCGCACAAATCGATTTTGTCCGCTGTCATTTTTGCAGGGGCGATCCCTGTATGGGTGGAACCTGAGAAAGATGAGCGGTTAGGAATCGAGCATGGAGTGACATTGACATCGATTCGGCAAGCCATCGAACGGAACCCGAATGTCAAAGCCGTTTTACTCATCAATCCGACGTATTATGGGACCAGCATCGACTTGCTTCGAATGGTCAAGTTGATCCATAGCTACGACATTCCAGTATTGGTAGACGAAGCGCATGGAACACTTCTTCATTTTCACGACCGGCTGCCGATGTCTGCGATGCAGGCGGGAGCAGATATGGCGGCTACAAGCGTGCATAAGCTGGGGGGATCGCTGACGCAAAGCTCTGTGCTGAATGTCAAGGGTAACCGCGTGAACATTCGGCGTATCCGCTCGTTCATGAGTATGCTAACTACCACTTCAACTTCTTATTTGCTGCTTGCTTCTCTCGATGCTGCGAGAAGGCAGCTCGCCTTACATGGACAAGCCTTGGTGGAACAGACGATTCGCCTGGCTCATGAGACTCGTCGTCAAATCAACGAAATTCCAGGTTTGTATTGTTACGGCGAGGAGATTTGCGGACTGGCTGGTGTCTATCAATACGATCCAACCAAGCTATGCATTCATCTTGAGAAACTTCCCTTGACCGGGTTTGAAGCGGAACGGTGGCTTCGGGAAACGTATAATATCGAAGTCGAACTAAGTGATTTGACGAACATTTTGTGCCTGATCACAATTGGCGATACCGAGCGTGAGACAGCCCGATTGATTCAAGCATTACGACATCTATCCCAAACGTTTCGACTTGACGATAACGCAGTTCGCCATATTAAAGCATCTGTTGTTCCTGCAGCATCACAATTTATCGTAACACCGAGAGAAGCATTTTATATGCCCGCGGAGCCGCTGAAATGGTCTCAGGCCATCGGGGGAGTGTGTACGGAATTTGTCTATGTCTATCCTCCCGGAATTCCGATTCTAATGCCCGGGCAAAGGATTACAGCTGAAATCGTCGACTACATCAGCCGTCACGTTGCAGCGGGGCTCCCGGTCAAAGGTCCGGAGGATTCGACGTTGCAAGAGATCAAAGTGATCATGGAAGATGGTCGGCAACATGAAACAGTCGGACCGACGGGCGGGTAGATCATCCCCGATTAAGGAATGAGGTGAATAAGGTGCAACATCGGATTTCGTTGCGCTACCGATGGTTAGCTTGGGTATCATTTGTAGGCATGTTTGTCGTACTGATGGCTGGAGCGATCGTGACCAAAACCGGTTCCGGACGTGGGTGCGGAGACGACTGGCCGTTATGTAACGGCAAGTTTATTCCGGCTTATACCTTGGAATCCCTGATTGAATATTCTCATCGCATGACCACAGGAATTGTCGGGTTGCTGGTACTGGCAACCTTTCTTTATACCTGGCGTCACTACAGAAACAACCGGAAACCCTTCTGGTATGCCGGCGGCACACTGTTTTTTACGATTGTTCAAGCGCTCATGGGAGCTGCCGCAGTAAAATGGCCGCAGCAGCCTGCCGTAATGGCCCTTCATTTTGGTATATCGCTGCTTGCGGTCTCCAGCAGTATGCTATTGGTTTTATGGACATACCGTTCAGGAAGAAACAACGAGCAGACAACAAGGAAACCAATGTCCAAGTCTCTTGTCTTTTATTCATTGGGAGTATGGGTATTTTGTTATGGCGTTGTTTATTTGGGGGCATACATCCGACATATGGAAGCGGAGGCCGGATGTGCAGGCTGGCCGCTCTGCAACGATCAAATCGTTCCTCCCATGTCTGGAGCAGCAAGCATCGTGTTTCTCCATCGGTTGGCCGCACTGGTGTTGTTCTTTTTGGTTTTAGGAGTATGTTTGTTTGTTCGGAAGTGCGAATCAAAAAGAAATGGGGGCATTTTCACCGAAACTTTGCTGCTCCTACTTCTTGTTATAGGTCAAATGCTTAGCGGCGTATGGTTGACCCTTACCATCAATAACGATCAGGTGTATCTGTTTACGAGCCTTCTCCATAATGGCCTGGCAACGCTATTGTTCGGAGTTCTAACCGATATAAGCATTCGTTTATTGAAGTGAAGCCAACGAAATTGCAAGAATTTTTCTTGGATACGTACATGAGTTTTGTCACTAAAAGACTCTTGAATTGTTACAAATTTATGAATATGGATGGTTGCATGTTCGTGTTGAGCGGCTGGTGACATCTCTATAGTTCTTTTATAAAGTGAAAAGGATTCAAAACGAAAGGAAGTCGACAGGAGCTGAGTTTGATGAAACAATCGAAAGCTAGCAAGCGATTGGCTATGAGTCTGGTGCCGGCGTTGCTGCTCTTCACGACCGGTTGTACCCGCAACATGATTGTACTGGACCCCAAAGGGCCAATTGCCGAGCAGCAACGGGACTTGATGGCTATCTCTTTGGCGTTGTGTTGTGTCGTCATTGTTCCGGTTCTTATCATGACTGCGGTCATCGTTTGGCGTTACCGAGACCGGAAGGGGCGGAAAGCGACTTATACGCCTGAATGGGAGCACAGCACGAAGCTGGAAGTCGTCTGGTGGGGGATTCCGATCGTCGTCATCTTGATACTTGGCGTGATCACCGTTCAAGCCACGTATGCTTTGGAACCATCGCGGCCGCTGGAGTCGGATCAAAAACCGCTCACCGTTCAGGTCACCTCTCTGAATTGGAAGTGGCTGTTCCAATATCCGGAGCAGGGCATTGCGACGGTGAATGAGCTGAGAATCCCTCAAGGGGTACCCATTAAATTTGAAATTACTGCTGATTCGCCAATGAACTCGTTCTGGATTCCGCAGCTTGGCGGGCAGATGTACGCGATGTCCGGCATGGCCATGACGCTTTATTTGCAGGCTGATGAACAAGGAATGTATTGGGGCTCTGGCGCCAATTTTACGGGCACGCACTTTGCCGACATGTATTTTGACGTGAAGTCCACTTCAAGGGAGGAGTTTGACCGATGGGTGGATGAGATCAAAAGTTCTTCGCCTGCGTTAACGCTGGACGGGTACAAACGACTTTCGGAACCTTCCGTCTCGCAGAAGCAATTCTTTTCTTCTTTTCCAGAAGGATTGTTTGAAATGTCCGTGACCAAATACGCGGCGTCTCACAACCACGGGTTGTCTTGGGAGAAAGCGAAGAGATTCGAACTCGAAGAGACAACGTCGGGCCAATAACAGCCAAGGGGGAGATGTTTATGTGGGACAAAGTGAGGAGCTTTGCCTCAGACTTTTTTGTAACAGGCGATCCATTAATTTACGGGGCGGATGCCGCGATTGTGCTGACGCTTATTGCTATCGTCGCTGGATTGACGTATTTCCGGAAATGGAAATGGTTGTGGCGGGAATGGCTGACAACCGTTGATCACAAGAAAATTGGTATTATGTATATTTTGTCGGCTTTTCTAATGTTGTTCCGCGGCGGCGTGGATGCGCTACTCATGCGGGCGCAGCTTACTGTACCGGAATTTGATTTTCTCAAGCCGGATCATTACAACGAAATTTTTACGACGCATGGCGTCATTATGATTTTGTTTATGGCCATGCCGTTTATGTTCGGTTTGTTCAATGTAATGGTTCCGCTGCAGATCGGGGCGCGAGATGTGGCGTATCCGTTTCTGAATGCGCTTAGCTTTTGGCTGTTTTTCTCTGGTGCGATGTTGTTTAATCTGAGCTTTGTCATCGGTGGATCGCCGGACGCCGGCTGGCTGGCTTACCCGCCGTATTCGGAGCTGATGTACAATTCCGGCCCCGGGCAGGATTTCTATATTTGGGGCATTCAGATATCGGGGATCGGCAGCCTGATGACCGGAATCAACTTCATCGTGACGATACTGAAGATGCGTGCACCGGGCATGAAGTTGATGAAGATGCCAATGTTTCCATGGTCCGTGCTGTCGAGCTGCATCGCGATAATCTTCTCGTTTCCGATTCTGACGGCGACGCTTGCGCTTCTGTTTCTCGACCGTTACGCCGGCGCGCATTTTTTCACGTTAGACGGGGGCGGCAATCCGATGATGTACATCAATCTGATCTGGATGTGGGGACATCCTGAAGTGTATATCATCGTCCTTCCAGCCTTTGGTATTTTCTCGGAAATCGTGTCGACTTTCGCGAAGAAGAAGCTGTTCGGTTACAAGTCAATGGTGTACGCAATGATGATCATCAGCATCTTGTCTTTCCTCGTGTGGGCGCATCACTTCTTCACGATGGGTTCGGGTGCCGACGTCAACGCCTTCTTCGCCCTGACGACGATGCTGATTGCCATTCCGACGGGGGCCAAAGTATTCAACTGGCTATTTACGATGTTCCGGGGCCGGATTACGTTCGAAACACCGATGTTATGGACGATCGGGTTTATTCCGTGCTTCGTAACCGGCGGCCTGACGGGTGTGCTACTGTCGGTTGCGCCGGCCGATTTCCAGTTTCATAACAGCTACTTTCTGGTCGCCCACTTTCATCACGTCATCATCGGCGGGGTCGTATTCGGTTATTTTGCCGGCTTATATTACTGGTGGCCGAAGCTGTTCGGCTTTAAGCTGAACGAGCGCATCGGTAAATGGGCGTTCTGGTTCTGGAATATCGGTTTTTACTGTTGTTTCATGCCCCAATATGTACTTGGTTTAATGGGGATGACGCGGCGGGTCGTCACCTATGGTTGGGACAAAGGCTGGTGGGAGATGAATCTGGTGTCCACTATCGGTGCTGTACTGATGGGCGTTGCCTTCCTGATTCAAGTCTGGCAAATTGCGCATGGTTTCAAGCACCGAGAAGTCAATTCAGATTTAACGGGCGATCCGTGGGACGGCCGAACACTGGAGTGGTCGATTCCGTCACCAGCTCCGCACTACAACTTTGCTGTACTGCCTGAGGTGTCAAGTCAGGATGAATGGTGGGAACGGAAGCAACGCGGTGCTCGTGGAGAACAATCAGGAGCGGAAGCGGCAAAGATTATGCCTATCCATATGCCCAAGAACTCCGGCATTCCGATTATCATATCAGCTTGCTGGTTTGTCGCCGGCTTCGGATTCGTGTTCCATTGGATAGGTTTCATTGTCGCGGGACTTGCCGGCATAGCGATCAGCATGCTAGTTCATTCTTTCAACTACGATACCGACTACTACATTCCGGTTGACGAAATAGAACATACGGAAGCGGAAGCACGGAAAGGCAGGGTGATCGCTTAATGGCACAATCTCATGCGGAGCGTCACGAACATCCAGATTTGGAAGGAATGCGCACATTCGGATTCTGGATTTACCTGATGACCGATGTGATGATATTCGGCACTTTTTTTGCCACCTACATTGTTCTTCGTGGTAACACGAACGGCGGGCCGGGACCCGCTGAATTATTCGAGATAGGTGGAATTATCGCCAGTACTTTTATCCTGCTCACCAGCAGCTACACTTGCGGTCTGGCGCTGCTGGCGATGCATAGGGGCAATAAGCAGGGATTAATCAACTGGCTGGGCATAACCGCATTGCTTGGTGCAATATTTATTGGGATGGAAGTCAACGAATTCACTCATTTGATCCATGAAGGGGCGACGATGGGGACAAGCGCCTTTTTATCGGCATTTTACACCTTGGTCGGCACGCATGGCTTGCATGTGCTCATTGGGTTGGTATGGATGATCGCCGTCATTATGCAATTGGCGAAGCGAGGCATCACACCTGTGACGAAGCGGAAAGTGAACGTCATCAGTCTATTTTGGCATTTCCTTGATGTCGTCTGGATTTTCGTCTTTACGGTCGTTTATTTAATGGGGGTGAGCTAAATGGCGCAGCCGAATGCAACGCATGATGGGGAAGTAATGCACGGTTCGTTCAAATCGTATACGATCGGGTTTATTTGTTCTATCGTATTGACCGTTATTCCAATCGTGATCGTACTGAACGGTTGGCTGGAGGGCAAGGCTAACGCAATAGTGCTGATGATAGCCGCCACCCTGCAGTTAGTCGTGCAATTATTATTCTTTATGCATTTGCGCGATGAGAAGAAGCCTCGTTATAACCTGATTTCGCTTCTTTTAGGTTTAGTCATACTGGTTGTGATCGTGGCCGGATCGATGTGGATTATGATGTACAACATGGTGGCGTTATGAGTCTACGGACATCGATGTCTGATGGTGAGGGATAGCGGAAAGAGGTGGCGGAGGCAGATGAGGCAACGATATATCTTGGCTATGACATTGACAGTGCTGCTATTGTCCGGGTGCGGGCAACAGAAAGATGATACATTCCTGAAGTCGAGCATCACAACACCTGCTGATGAAAAAGCGGCCGCATTATATAAAAATCAATGCATATCTTGCCATGCTGCGGATTTAAGCGGTCGGGTCGGACCGGACCTTCAGAAAGTTGGTGCAAGCTTATCCAAGAAACAATTGATCTCCATTCTCGAAGAAGGTGCAAATGGAATGCCCGCATATAAAAAAAGACTGGAAAAGGAAGAGATTGAAGCGTTGGCGGAATGGTTGGCCGCACTGAAGTGAGAAAGGGGATGTGAGGGTGAAAAAAACAGTGGTAATCGGCCTGTTGATTCTGAGTTTGATGATTTCAGCCGCCTGCGGTAGCAGCAAGCCAAATCAGTTGAACTATCCCGTTGAGCCTTTTTCGTTCACGAACCAAGATGAAATGGAGGTATCCTTGTCCGATTTACAAGGAAAAGTCTGGATAGCCGATTTTATCTTTACGTACTGTGAGACGGTATGTCCGACGATGACGGCGAACATGGCCGAGCTACAGAAGCGTTTGAAGTCGGCCGATGTTGAGGCGGAGCTGATCTCTTTCTCGGTAGACCCGGAGCGCGACGATCCGGCCGCGCTTAGAAGCTATTTGGAGAAATTTGACGCCGATTTTACCAATTGGAGTGCATTAACCGGATACGGATTTGAAGAGATTAAAACGTTTGTGCTGAAATCGTTTAAAGCTCCGATCTCCAAAGATGGGGCATCCGATCAGGTGATACACGGCACGTCCTTCTATCTGGTCGATCAGTCCGGGACGGTTGTCGCTAAATATGACGGCATGGAAAATACACCATACGAGAAAATCATCAAAGATATTAAAACGTTGCTGCGATAGGGGGCCTGTGGATATGGACAGGGTGGCCCGTTTAAGGTGGGTGAAGTGGAGCCTGTTTGTGCTTACGGTTTTTGCAATCATAAATGCATTCATACAAAACCTGCAGCACCAGGAAGATAGCAGAGTGGGAAGTATTGCGCCTTCATTCGAACTTACCGATCTCCAAGGGGAAACGGTACGCTTGGCCGATTTTCGGGGAAGTAACGTTCTGTTGAATTTTTGGGCCTCTTGGTGCGGACCTTGCGTCAACGAAATGCCACTTTTGAATGAGGTTTATGCGCAATCCTCAGATATCGCGATAATCGCTGTCAATGTCGGCGAGACTCCAGAGCGGGCACGTCGGTTTGTAGAGAAAGTAGACCTGGATTTTACTGTTGTGTTGGATCGAGACAATGAAATGAAGAAAAAATATCGCATCAATGGATTGCCGGTTACGCTCCTAATAGACAAGAACGGCCGGATTGTGGAGCGGAGGACGGGGGAACTGCGTAGCAACGAGCAAATTGAAGCGCTGCTGGATAAGTTTCGTCATCCATGACAAATGATAGTTGGTCAGGAGATTGATTTAAGTGGAACAGGTTACGTCGTGGATGGCCTTTGGTGGGGAAATGCTGGCGTTTATTTCTCCATGCACGTGTGCTATACCCCTCTTTTCTATCATATATCACAGGCGTTTCCATAAGCGACATTAAGTCGCGCGAAGCAAAGGGCGTTTCCGGAACGGTAATCGGTCATTCACTATTGTTTTTGGCCGGATTCTCACGGTGTATTACCTGTTAGGTTTCTCGGCGAGTTTATTGGGGCATTGGTTTGAACAATATCGGGATTTGATTCGGATGCTTGGGGGCATTTATTTTCCTGCTAGGCTGTTTCCTGCTGGGCCGTATTCGTCTGCGCTTCCTCATGCGGGAACTGCGTATTTCGCTACCGATCCAAGTGATTCAGCCCAAACTAGGTTCCGTTCTGGTTGGAATTGTGTTTGCTGCTGGCTGGACACCCTGCATCGGCCCCATCTTGCTGTCTGAGAAAGAGACGTCGGTTTTAACGGATAAAATTTGCCTGATAAATTCTTCGATCCAGATCTAAGATTCGTCGAAGTGATCGTCCAATTAAGCTGAAGTAGTAAGTATATTAATGCAGGTTCGGTGGATATTGTATCCTGTCGGCTTTGGACGGTACGTTTTAATGTTTCAAGCGGATATTTGCGGATGTTTCCGGTTTGCAATTTCGGTCTTGTCTGCATATCGTAAAATCGGTAAAATATTGTGGATTAGCAGCATTTTGGGGATCAAAAGGAGGAGACGGATTGAGATATGGGATTTGGGCGGCTTTGCTTGCCGTCTGTTTTGTGCTTCTAGGATATATGGTGCAGCACGATATGTTGGTGCTAATTGATCAAGCGATCGGTGATTTCTTTTTCGCGCTCCGTACAGACGGTTTGAACCCGATCATTAAAGCATTTTCCAATCTGGGAACGACGTCGGGGTTCGTGGTCGCGTTTGTGATTGTCCTGGCTTGGACGCTTATTGTTTTGCGTCGGGGCCAGTACGCCATTTGGTTAACCGTCAGTTTGGCCGGCGCTTGGCTGCTGAACAAGCTCCTTAAATCGGCTTATCACCGCGAACGGCCGGAGCTTTGGGACAGCCTGGCCGTTCCGGACGGTTACAGTTTTCCGAGCGGCAATGCGATGATTTCCGCAGCGTTTTATGGTTTTATCGCTATCCTGCTGCTTCGTTCCGGCCGTAATGGGAACAAAGCGTGGGGGGTTATCATTATTCTGGTGATCTTGCTGATCGGGATCAGCCGCTTGTACCTTGGCGTCCATTATGCGAGCGACATTGCCGGCGGTTTATTGGCCGGTGCGTCGGTGGCGCTGCTCTGTTCCTTCGGGACGGCGTTAAGGTGGGAAACAACAAACAAAATCGTTAATCACCGTTGACGTTGGCGAGACTCCTGAGCGGGCGCGTCGGTTTGTAAGAGGAATTAGACCTAGATTTTACTGTTGGCTGGATCTAGGCAATGAAATAAAGAATAAATATCGCGTCAATTGCCGGTTACGCTCTTATAGACGAGAACGGATTGTGAAGCGGAGGACGAGGGGATTGCGTAGTAACGATGAAGTTAAAGCGCTGCTGGACTTAGAAAATAAGAGCTGCTTTTGGATACTATTGGCACATGCAACTTTCTTTTGCGAAGGTACGTTTAATATATTACGTGTACTTTTAACCAGATTTCATAGGAGGACAACAACATGAAGCATTTAATACAATTGGCAGGCGCCGCATTTTTTACTGCAGCCATTACGCTAAATTTCATTGGAGCTGCGGGTCAGCCATTCGCACCCCAAACTGTATCCGCTGCGGCGGCGAGCAGTGATCAAGCTCAAGCTTTAAAGACCCTGAACAGCTTTTATAAACCGGCCCTGAAAGGCCAATTTCCCGGGGCTGTAGCTGATCTGACCGTAGGTGTCAGTACAAGACAAGACGTTCAGGAGAAAATCGGCAAACCTGATAGCCCGGGTAAGGATTCCGATGCCTTCGATGTTTACAATGCGGAAATGGGTCATCCGGGTTACACCGTAAGCTACAAAAAAGATCGGATTCGCGAAATCCGCTATTTTGGTACGAATGTAGAGCGGCAAACGAATATCGGAGGAATCACCTTGCAAATGCTGGTACATAATTGGGGTAAGCCAAACGCTTCGAAAACGATCAAAAACGGCAAGCTTATCCAGAAAAAAATCGTCTATAACCGCGGAGATTATGCACTCTCCTTTATCTTTAATGACAATGCGCATTTGGATCATATCAATTTGACTGTAAAATAAATGGACCGTGAGAATGTAGCCATGTTTGCTGGATCCCCCCAATATAATTAAGAAGATTATTTAACGATCAAAGTAACTTTACAAAACATTCCAAAAAAAAGCGCAAGTTCCGGGGCTAATTCACCTCTGGAACTTGCGCTTTTTGCTTTATTTTTCTCTATTATGCCAATTGTGAATAAGCGAGAACTTGAACACTGTCATGGTACCAGGCGTAAATATTCGGAACTGAAAAGTTAAAAAGATAGTGTCCACGAAAGTATGTTGAAGCCGATATTGAGGTAGTCAGGCTACACAGTTCCTCGTTAGCTGTGTTTTTGAGTAAGAGTCGCAAAACCTTTCGTCGCTTGGAAAAGTCTATGAACGCCTTGCTCAATCTGGTCGTCATTGGCCCGGCTGAACGTCAGTCGGAAATGATTGAGAGAAGTTCCCAATATACTGCCGGGAGCGTAAACGATCCCATGGGAAACGGCTTCCCTGAAGAGCTGCTGCTCGGTTGCTTCGATTTGCCATTTGCACCAAAGATGAATGCCCCCGTTTGGTACCGTAAACGTAATTTTTTCTGCAAAATACTGTCTCAAAGAGCGGACGACACGATCCCGCTTGTTTTTTAATCCGGTTCGAAGTACTTGAATATGGGCGTTAAACTGCTCCGAGGTCAGTAATTGCGCGGCGATCCATTGCGGATAGCTGGGATGCCCGAAATCGATTTGCTGCTTGATGTCAGCCATTCGGCTGATGATGGCCTGAGGTCCGGCTATCCAGCCGATCCGAAGGCCGGACGCAACGATTTTGGATAACGAGCTGATATAAATGACCGTTCCGTCCTTATCCATAGATTTTAGAGTCGGGATGCGATGACCATCATATTCGGTCAAGCTGTAAGGGTCGTCTTCGACAATCGGAATACCGTACGTTGTGGAGATGTCTAACAATCTTGCACATTTGTCCGTGCTCATCAGCGTGCCTGTTGGATTATGGAAATGCGGATTAACAAAAATCATCCGGATGCGATGCCTTTTATGCAGGGGGACGATGGCATCGGGATCTATACCATCTCGTTCCACCGGAATTGGGAGGGTTTTTATACCCGACGAGTGAAAAATCGGCAAGGAATAGGCATAGGATGGATCTTCGATGACAACGGAGTCCCCCGGGTTTAACAGCGCCTGGATAATGAGGTGCAGTGCTTGCTGGGCGCCTGAGGTAATGAGCAGCGATGAATGAGGGGACGCGATGCCGCGATAGGCCAAGAGGTGACCCGAGAGTGCCTCCCGCAGCTTCAAATTGCCTTGAAAATCCTCATAGCCGGCATAACGATCCGCTTCCATCGTTCGGTAAGCGTCTTTCATTAAGGACACCGGCAGCAAGTCGGGACTAAGTTCGCCAATTGCAAAATTGATCATTTGCCGTTCAGATTGTACGAATTGATGGATTTGACGGTTGACAGGGTGGTTAGGCTGGAAAAAGCCCGCTTTCGCATATTGTTCCCAATCGGGTAATCGTTTGTTCCGATCCGTCAACACACTGGAACTAACCTGAGTTCCAACGCCTTTAATCCGTTTCACTATGCCAGCAGCCAGCAACTCGTCATAGGCTGCGACAACGGTGCTCCGGTTGACTTCCAGCATGGCGGCCAACGCGCGCTCGGAAGGCAGCCAGCTTCCGGCCGGGAATTCTCCGCACAGTATTCGTTGCTCCATCTCATTGGCGATTTGTTTGTATTTAGCGATGGTGGTTGATGTTGAGCTTTTGCGTGTCATTTCCGCGTTCACCCCTCCCTTGTTAAGATGTTCGATAACATTACACATAATGTCAATGAAATTATTCCTTAAATTTAATATATCACAAATTATTGCTATATACCTGACATAAAACAGTGGATGGTCAAATAAATGCTGTTGTGGATGGTGATTTTAACGCTATTCCGCCTTAACATGTGTTATATAATCTAACGCGAAAGTGAGAAGGAGGCGGTCGAAGGATGAAGGAGCGAGATATCGGTCCTTCCTCGGACGAGTCGTTGATACTAGTCGATATTCAAAACCGGGGAATACGGATCGGCCAAGGGATTGCTTCAGGACGACGGGGAGGTGCGGGACCGACGGACGACGCGGCATTCCGATTGGGTGATCAAACGATGATGCTGCCGGTATTCAACGGTCCTGCGGAGAGTTCCCCATACTCTCTGGTAGATGGAGTAGACGGCTACAAGTTGCAGTATGAAGGCAAAACCTTGATGTATTTGAACCCTGTGGACCGTCCCCAATTTTATGATTTGTACACGGCGGATGGGATTCCGTACAACAAGATCGCTGTACTGCACAGTTCGGACGTACTGGCGAGTACGGTTATCCAGAGTTGCATTCGCTGGGGTCCGGAAGATCGTTGCAAATTTTGCGCCATTGGTCATTCGCTTGCGGCTGGCGCCACATTAGCCAAGAAATTGCCAGAGCAACTGGCCGAGGTCGTCATGGCCGCAGAACGGTTGGACGGTATCCGGCAGATTACGCTTACGACGGGAACGCCGAATGAAACGGACAGAGGAGCGCATCATTTGGCCGAATGTGTCCGGGCGATTCGGAAGGTGAGCTCACTGCCAATCCAGGTGCAGTGCGAGCCACCGGAAGACGATAGCTGGTACGACATCCTTAAAGAAGCCGGCGCTAATACGATCGGTCTTCATGTCGAATCTTTCGATGAGCAGGTTCGTCGCCGAATGATGCCGTCTAAATCCCGGATTTCGCTGGACACCTACTTCGAAGCTTTCGGCAAAGCTGTTGCGGTATTCGGACGGAATCAGGTGACGACCTATGTCATTCTCGGAATGGGAGAGGATGAGGAGGTAACAATTGCCGGCTGTGCGCGGGCGGTGTCCTTGGGCGTATATCCGTTCGTTGTACCGCTTCGTCCTCTACGAGGCACACTGCTCGAGCATTCGCAGCCGCCTTCCTCCGATTATATGGAGAAGGCCTATCGCAAGGTGGCTGAAATGCTGTCGGATACGGGATTATCCTCTGCGGACAGCATGGCTGGATGTGCCAAATGCGGCGCATGCTCGGCGTTGGCTTCCTTTGAGCGCCGGAAGGCCCCAGGGGTGGCGACCCGATGAGTAAAGTGAAATTAAAAGTGGCCATGAGTCCTGAGGAAAAGGCAGCCGCATTGGCTTTGAGAAAACGGGTGTTTGTCGGGGAACAAGGATTGTTCGAAGCGTCGGACGAGGATGAGTATGATGGTGACGCGATCCATATTAACGCTTGGCGAGACGACACTGTTTTAATGGGAACCGTGCGCTGCTTTCCCGACCGGTCAGATCAGGGAACCTGGTGGGGAGGGAGGCTGGCGGTCGATGAAGCTTATCGGCTGAGAGGAGTGGGGGTTTATCTTATCGAAGCGGCAGTGGAGGAGATGGAGCGTCTAGGGACGGGCAGGTTTCTCGCCTGGGTCCAAGAGCAGAACGTAAATTTGTTCCGCAAGTTGAACTGGACTACTCTTGAACAGAAGCGGATCATTCAGGGCCGCGAACATTACTTGATGGAGGCGAAGCTATATGTGCATGATGCACAATCCCACAAGCGCCGCAGGCTTGCCGGAAGCTGACAGAATGGGCGAGAAGCTAGCGGAACCGGAAAAACCGCTGACTATGGGCATCGGAAGAAAGGTGTACAGCGTCCATAACCACGTCGGACGGCTGGAACCATGGGCGTTTTACGAAGCGCGGGGACCGATCTCGCCTGCCGATCCCGGCCCGGAAACGGCCGAGGAGCTAGACTTGTTTATGAAATGCCGCGGAATCGAGAAGACGCTCATTATTCCGAACTATGGCATCCCTATTCAGGAGCAGCCGTTCGGCCATAACGAATTGGTCGCCAGTCTATCTCAGCAAGGAGAAGGCAAGGTGGCGGGAGCTTTATGGATGTCGGGTCTGCCCCGAAACCGCGAGCTTACCGAAGGCGCGCTGCGTATGCTGGATCGGCCGAATATTTTAGCGATCAAGATGAGTTATTTGCTGGGTGGAACGGCTGATCCGAACCAATGGGATGGGCAGACGCTCAGGCAGCACGAGACGATTTTCCGGGCGGCGATCGAAAGGGATATTCCGATTCACTTCCACACCAGTCCTGGGGGAGGATCGGATATAACGGGATTTTTTGAGATCATCAAACGGTGGGGCAAGGATTTGAAGATTCATCTTGTGCATATGGGTGGCGGTGTCAGTGGACATATCCGGCTGCTTTCCCAATGGCGGGATTTGATCGAAGGCGGTTACAACGTTTATTTGGATACGAGTTGGGCGATCGGCTTTGCAGTGCGCAAGTTGCTGCAGGAGCTGGATCGAACGGGCATCGGCGTCGACCGGGTCATGTTCGGGTGTGACGAACCATGGAGCGACTTCGAAAGCGAGTTTTGGAAAATCCAAGGCGCGAAAATATCGGATGAAATCAAGGAGCGGATTTTCTGGGGCAATGCCGAGGCGCAATATTTCAGCAAGTTGGTTTAAGGGCATTTCGCTCTTTTCCATATAAAAACAACGTAATGGAGGAATGACGAACAATGGCGAACTACACAGAAAACGAATTAAAGGCGATGAACGAGATTCCCCATCCAAGCTTGCCCGTCGGCGAGAAAATCTATGGAGATACAAAAGTATTTCCCGATTACAAGGCTAACGAGGGGGAAAAATTTCTGGCGCTGGTTCACGGCATCGCACATGAATCTTCTTTATCTTATATCGCCATTTTGCAGGCGATCCGGGCGCAGCGTAAAGGTTTCGAGACTGCAATATACTTCTATGGCACGGGGGCAATGAACGCCATTGCTACGCGCGGCTTTCCGACGATCGGTAACGCCGCCTTTGCCGGACAAATGAGCCATAATGACAGTCTGGCCACCTTTATTAAGGAAGGCGGAAAGGTGTATGTGTGCCGTTTCGGTCTCGGACTTCACGGACATCGCGAAGAGGATTTAATTGAAGGGACAATTCCGTGCCATCCGCTGGATTTGCAGGATTGTTTGATCGAGTATTCGCGTGCAGGCGCCTTTATCTTGAGTACATTCCAAATCTAACGAAAAAATGTGGCATCGCACATTAGGAAAGGGAAGGAGAAACAATATGACTTTATCGCTGGAGAAAGGACGATTGTCCGACGATCGTTTTATTGTAACAGCAGAGCTGATACCGCCTCGCAGTTGGAATCCGCAGCCTCTTGTGGAGCAGGCGGTCCGCTACCGGGGCAACGTCGACGCGGTGGATCTAAGCGACAATCTGCTGGCCATCGCTCGTATGTCGCCCGTTGTCGGCGCATTCTTCGTGCGTCAGGTCGGCGTTGAGCCGATCGTACAGATTAATTTGCGCGACCGAAACCGAATGGGGATTCAGAGCGATCTGATGGGACTGGCTGCCATGGGAGTTAAAAACATCACGATCCTTGGCGGCTATCCCGCCAAGGTGGGCACTGAGCCGGAAGCTAAAGAGGTCTACGATTTGCAAACGATGGAACTGGTGAGCCGGGTACGACGATTCGTTGACGAGGGGCGTCTGTTCGACGGCACGTTGATGGAGGAAAAGCCGATCTTTACGATCGGAACGGTGGAAAATATCGCGGGTAAGCCGATCAAAGAGCTGATTGACCGGCTGGAGGCGAAGGCGGAAGGAGGCACCGATTTTGTCCGTACTCAATTGGTGTTTGATATGGATCTGATCGGTGAGTGGATGGAGGAGGCCAGACGGCGTGGTTTGCACAAGCGCATCACCATAATGGCCAGTATCTTGCCGCTCCGTGACGCGGCGCATGTCGATACCGCGCTTCGAATTCCCGGCATCGTTATTCCCGATGCGTTCAAAAAGCGGCTGGTCCAATCGGAATCACAGGAAGAGGGCCTTTCGCTTGCAGCGGAGCTGATCGGCAAACTCCGGCAAATCGAAGGCATTAAAGGAATTCATATTCGTCCGATCGGCGGAGCCGAAAACAGCGTGAACAAAGTGGTTCAACTGGCCGGTCTGAAGGATGCTAGGGCGGCGGAGATCGGTGCTTAGTTCGGAAGCTGGGCATCAGGAAAAGAGGAACCTGATGAGAATCGCACTATACACATACAACACCAAGCCGCGTGGCGGAGTGGTTCATACGCTAGCGCTGGCCGAAGCGTTGCGTAGTCGCGGCTGCCGGATAACCGTATACGCTTTGGGCTCCGGAGGGGAGAGCGGATTTTATCGGCAAACAACGGCGGAAATCAGAATCGTGCCCTTTGTACCTAAGGGGGACGAACCTTTCGAAGTAAGGATCGTTCGGTATATTGACACCTATGAAAAATGGCTTGCCGAGGAGCCGCTTGAGCAGTTTGACATACACCATGCGCAGGATTGCATCAGCGCCAACGTGCTTGCGCGGCTCAGAGAGCGCGGGCGCATTCCTTTCTTTCTGAGAACTGTTCACCATCTGGACGATTTTACAACGCCGGTTTTGGTCGACTGTCAGTTGAAGTCGGTGATTTGTCCTGACATTTTAGTCACGGTAAGCGATTACTGGCGGCATCGCCTGCACGCCGAGTACGGCCGAGAATCGGCCGTCATCCACAACGGAGTGGAATCGCGATTTTTCGAGCCTGTTGGCTCCAAGGAACAATTAAAAAAGGCGTACGGTTTGGCAGGCCATACGGTTTATCTGACATTGGGCGGCATTGAGCCCCGTAAAAATACCATCCGCACGCTACGCGCCTTCGCCGTGGCAAAGCGGGCGATCCCGAACGCAACGCTGGTCATAGCCGGAGGAACGACGCTGTTCGATTACCGGCATTACCTCGAGGAGTTCCAGAAGGAACTGGGCGCCATGGACAACGACGTCCGCGGTAGTGTGCGCCTAGAGGGGACCCTGGATGCGAAAGTGATTAGCGACTATTACTCGCTGGCGGACTGCTATATGCAGCCGTCGATGAAGGAAGGATGGGGACTCGCGGTAATGGAGGCGATGGCGGTGGGAACACCGGTTGTCGCCTCCACCATCGAAGTATTCCGGGAATTTCTTACGCACGAGTTCAACGCTCTTCTGGCTGATCCGGAGGACGAGTCGTCCATCGCGGCCGGCATGGTACGTATCGCGGCCGAGCCCGAACTGCGCGGACGGCTGAGTGAAAAAGGGAAGGCGTTCGTTCGTCTCTACAGTTGGGAGGCGGCAGCCGACAAACATTTGTCGCTCTATGAAAGGATGATGGCGTATGGAAGCGTTGGCGCGAATGATTGAGGAATTGGTTCAGTCTGCGGGTATTCGACGGAAGCGTGAGATCCTGCCGCTTTTACGGGTGCTCCCTACCTTTCCGGAAGGGATGTTGGACCCGATCGGAGACGACGCAGCAGTGCTGCCGGATGGCGACGGGTATTTGCTCCTGTCCGGTGACGGCATTCTACCGGAGCTTGCCCGGGATGAGCCTTTCTGGGCAGGTTATTGCGCGGTACTGGTTAGCGTAAGCGACATCTATGCGATGGGAGGCAGGCCAACCGCAATGATCAATCTGCTGAGCGCTCCGGACGAAGCGGTGGCGGTACTCATTGCTGAAGGAATGGCGGAGGGATGCCGTAAGCTGGGCGTTCCTATGGTTGGAGGCCACTATTTGCCCGGCGTTACAGCAGGGGTCGGCACGGCTATACTGGGCAGGGCAACTCGTCTACTTCGCGGCACAAGCGGAAGACCAGGACATTCGCTGATCGTTGCGATTGATCTGAACGGTCGTCAGGTCAAGCATTATCCCCAATGGGACAGTACTAGCTTCCATTCTGCCGAGTCGATTCGCCGTAAGCTGGAACTGCTACCCGCGTTGGCCGAGGCCGGAATGGCAGTGGCGGCTCGGGATATCAGTAATGCAGGCGTACTCGGCACGATCGCCATGCTCGCCGAAAACGCCGGCTGCGGTGCGTCTATCCGGATTACAAGCATTCCAAAGCCGGAGGCGGTGGAATGGGAATGGTGGCTGCGGGTGTATCCGGGCTACGGTTTTGTATTAAGTGCTGAGCCGCAGCATTGCGATGCGTTGGTGGCATTATTCGCCGGCGAAGGCATCACGGCCTGCGTTGTCGGTGAGCTTACGGACGATCCTCGCATTGTCGTTCGTTACGAAGAGGATGAGGCGGTATTGATCGATTGGCTAAAGGAAGAAATGGTGGTGGGGAAGGTCCATGACATCTAAGGACAGTAGTAGGGAATGGATAGCGGCGGCCGTTCAATTTCATCCAGTGCATGGAGTGCCCGAGCGCAATCGGCAAGCGATGGCCGCGCTCCTGCGGGAGGCTGCTGCACACGGCGCAAAGCTTATCGTGTTTCCGGAAATGGCGTCGAGCGGCTATGTATGGGAGAGTCGGGAGGAAATCTCCCCGTTCGTGGAGCCGATCCCCGGACCAACGACGAATGCGCTGCTTGAGATGACCAGCCGCTATGATTGTTACGCCGTAGTCGGTTTACCGGAGCTTGATCTCAAAACGGGCGCCTACTACAACAGCGCAGTTTTGATTGGTCCGCATGGTGTTATCGGCGTCTATCGCAAAACCCATTTATTCGCCGCGGATCCCAGGTGGGCGCGCGAGGGAGGAGAAGGCGTCCAAGTTTACCATACCCCGCTTGGCAAAATCGCCATGCTGATCTGCATGGATGCCATGTACTTTGAGCCGTCCCGGCTTGCGGCGCTACAAGAAGCCGATATCGTGGCTTTTCCGACCAATTGGGTGGGGGGCGGGAATAATCCGCCCAGCAACACTTGGCGCTTAAGGGCTTGGGAGAATGGCGTCAATTGGATAGCGGCCAACCGGTCCGACCTGGAGCGAGGCGCACAATTTACAGGCGGAAGCGGCATTATTAGTCCCAATGGGGAGGTACAACAATCTAAGGTATCCGGTGAAGGGATCGTCTACGGCGTTGTCAAAGCAAGCGGTGAACGGCGACGTCGCCAGTTGAAGGGGAGACGTCCCCAAGCTTATCAGGAATTGCTGCTTCATCCCTACTTATGGCAGGAGGGAGAGACAAGGCGCATCTCTGTGCAGCAACCCTTCGATGTAATCCTCGTTCCGCACCGGAGTGAGGATGGCGAGACTGTGGAAGCGGTTGACGCATCCCTGCGCCGAGTCGAGGCACTGCAGCGACAGTCGGAGCGGCGGATCATTGTTCTTCCGGAACTGAGGCTCGATCCGATGCAAGAAGGTAAGGCCAGCATGTTGACCGGGCTTGGCCATCTCGCCGAAGAATACGGCAGTTATCTTGTGGCGGCGCTTGTAGAATCCGGCGTGGCGGACCTGAAGAGAAGCATTTATCTTGTCGGACCGGAGGGTCAAATCGGCCTGGCGCACGTTGTTCATTCGGATGCCGTACAGCTTGATGCGTTAGGTGGCCAGACGGCATTTCGAACCTTCGAGCTGCCATTCGCCAGAGTTGGCATACTGACAGGGGAAGACGCAGGGTATCCAGAATCGTTCCGGATACTGGCGAAGCAAGGTGCAGACATTATTGCGGTCAGCAGCAATGGTTCGGAAAGAGGAGAGGTATGGATGCGGCGAATCTGGGCGTTCGAGAACGACGCTGTTCTGGCTATGGCCGCTCCACCCGAATCCGACCAGAGCTTGCTGTTTTTACACCGTCAAGTTCACCTCGAAGGAAGGATGGAGGGGGAAGCTTTCGGACATCGCTTCTCTCTGGAGGAAATACGCATAGCCCGAGGCCGCCCTTTTATGCGGCGCTTAAAAACTCATTTGTATGATCAATTGGTGCAGTCGGATAGGAAGGAGTAAAGGGATGAAGCTACTAGGCATTTCTGGAACATTAATGGGAACGAAAACTTTAACACTAGTGAGTGGTGTAGTGGATCGCGCAGCGCGGCTAAATCCGGCGCTTCAGACGGAAGTGATGGACTTAAGGAACTATGCGCTCGAGCTGTGCGATGGCCGCGATCGGGCTCATTATAATGAAAGTACGCAGCAAGCGATTGAGAAAATTATCGCAGCCGATTGCTATGTGATCGGCACACCTATCTTTCAAGCGTCATTGTCCGGGGCACTGAAAAATTTATTCGACTTGCTCCCGGCCACTGCTTTTCGTGGCAAGGTTGTTGGATTTGTCGGGACAGGGGGCACTTATCAGCATTTTCTCGTCATTGAAAATCAACTCAAGCCGATCGCCGGTTATTTCAAAGCTTACACTGCGCCGGACTATGTCTACGCTCACCGTGATCATTTTAACGGTCAAAATGAAATTTCTGATCTGGATGTGCTGAAGAGAATGGATTCGCTTGCCGCGCAGATCGTGCATATGTCGGGGGCGCTGACAAGCGTATCGCAAGGAGTGTGATGGATTGTTGAAAATTATTCTGCTTTGCGGAGGCAAGGGAAGTAGGTTATGGCCGCTTTCGTATCCGGGCCGGACCAAGCCATTTATCCCATTATTTGAAAGCGGCGGAAAGAAATATTCGGCAATCCAGCGTATATGGCATCAACTTCAGCGAAGCGGGCTCTCCCGCTTCGCTTGCATATTGATTGGACCTGATCAGAGGAAAATCCTGCTTGAGCAGTTAGGTGATTCGGTCCCTTATCTTGTCGAACCTTCAGGGCGCGGTACCTATCCAGCGATTGTCTATGCGGCGGCCTCCTTGAATTCGCTCAATCAGGCGGATGAAATGTTTCTTGTTTTGCCCGCCGATTTTTACGTTGAGGATGATTTTTTCGATCTGCTGTGGAAACTTGAGCCATCCTTGATTCGGTCAGGCGCTAAGCTGGCTCTGATCGGAACTAAGCCGACGGGAGCGTCAGAACGATTCGGTTATATCGTTACCGGCGCCAAAGATAATTCGCAACGATGCGAATATATGACAGTTGAACGATTTGTCGAGAAACCTCTCCAGAATGAGGCAATGGCGCTCGTAGCCCAGGGCGGCTGGTGGAATTGCGGCGCTGCGGCCGTAACGCGCTCCACCTTAGTGCACTTGCTGGAGCAGGATGGTTTTGAACTGGATAGCAGTATGATCTCCAGGCGATTTCATGAACTGGAACAGATAAGCTTTGACTACAAAGTACTTCAGCGGACAAGGGATATCATTATGCTGCCATTTGAAGGGAAATGGCGGGATTTGGGGAGCTGGGATGTATGGGAGCAAGTAAGAAGAGAGCAAAGAGGAAGGGAGATGGAAGAGCGCAGCGGCAGAAAGGTTACGATAATTAACGAAACCGAACTGGAGGTAAAAGTGGAGGGCGTTGACGATGTGCTGGTTGTCGTAAGCACGGCGGGGGTTTTAGTCAGGAGGATTGGTCGATCTCAAGAACTGCGGCAAATGGATGGTGATTAATGATCATATTCAATGGTTAACTTCATAACAATGTTTGGTGGGGGCGCATAGATACTTCGACTGTGTTTGCCCCCTCTTTTTGGTTGCTGGAATAAATCATTCTTTTCAGGAGAAACTGTACAATCATAGGGGGTGTTAACGTGTCTAGAAAGTTAAAACGATTCCTAAGGAGTAAAGAGATTAGAGCTCAATTGAAATCAAATGATTCTGTTCGAATGAGTACATCTATTGATAAAAATCTTGCCTTCATTCGAGACGAGCTTAGAAATCGTCAGGATCTTCGTATTCGAAAATTCTTCTTTGGAAATTCAGGTAAAGGAGCATTATTATTCCTGGACGGAATGATTGATGAGTCCGTTTTAAATGAATATGTTTTAAAACCGCTAATGACACTTAAAGAAGAAACAGATTCGACTTCCACAGAGGACATTTATAACTCTGTAATTTCTGTCGCAACGATAAACAAAGAATCGGAGCTAAGCAGTACTATTTCTGCACTTTATGAGGGTAAGTCTCTAATTTTGTTTAATGGAGAAGCAACGGCAATTATCGTCGACGCAAGAAGCAGTAAAGGGCGTCAGATATCCGAACCGACAGTTGAAGGATCGCTTAGAGGATCCCACGAAGGTTTTATTGAAAGCTTACAGACGAATTTGGCATTAATAAAAAAAATAATTAAAAATAAGAACTTGCATATTGAATCCATCCAAATTGGGGAAAAGAGTAAAACGGCTGTTTCAATAATATATATGTATGGAGTTGCCGATCATACAAAGGTTGAGGTTATACGCAACAAGCTATCGCAAATAAAAGTGGATGCTGTATTGGATTCCGGCTTTATTGAACAATGGCTTGAGAACAGACCTCTTTCTCTTTTTCCAACAGTTTACCGAACTGAAAAACCGGACATCGCTGCTGCAAAGCTGTTTGAGGGTAAAATTGCCATAATGGTTGATGGGAGTCCGGGTGTACTTCTTGTCCCTGTCTTACTTAAAGAATTTTTTGAAACAGCTGATGATTATTACGCAAGACCTTTGTTCTCAAGCCTAAATCGTATACTAAGGTATTTGGGGACAGTTACATCTTGTGTGCTGCCGGCTCTCTATATTGCAGTGGCAAACTTTTCAGATGAATTAATTCCTACAAACCTGTTAGTTACTTTTACAGGAGAGAGAGAAGGAAGACCGTTCCCATTATCTATAGAAATGCTGTTGATTATTATCCTTTTTGAATGGATTCGCGAGTCAGGTATTCGAATGCCTCGAAATATCGGCCAAGCACTGAGTATTGTCGGGACACTGGTAATTGGAGAAGCAGCTGTCAGCGCGGGGCTAATTGGAGCATCAACTGTTATTATAATTGCTGCTGCCGGCATTACATCGTTCATTACGCCAGCACTGCTCGAGTTAGTTTCTATCCTCAGACTGCTTTTTTTAATAGGCACGAGTATTTTCGGGCTTTATGGATTATTTATAATGCTTATTGCCTTATTTATAACATTAGGTGATACACATTCTTTTGGTTCCCATTACATGAAACCAATTATGCCTATACGTAGGAGAGGTTGGAAAGATTTTTTGGTCCGGTTCCCCTTCGTCTCCTTACTTAAGAAATCGAGAATCTAAACAGTATTAAATGCTGTACTGATTGGAGGGTAAGGTCACGAATAACTTTTTTACTCAAATCATACGATTGACATTGCTCTCGGTAAACATCGTGTTACTTTCGGGGTGCTGGAACAACATCGAAATAAATCAGACGAGATGGGTAGGGGCTGTTGGTATAGACGTTACTGAGAATGGCCAATACTTACTCACATATTCAGTCTTAGTCCCTTCGAAGTCTGGTGAAGCAAAAAAGTACGTATTAGAAAGTAGGGGAAAGACCGTTTTTGAGGCAATTCGAAATGCCATAGCCAAGTCGGGATATAAACTAAACTATAAACATTTACAGTATATTGCACTGGGGGATAAATTAGTTAAAAAAGAAGGTTTTGAATCCCTCGATTTCTTTCGCAGGGATCATGAATTGAATTTCAAAATTTGGCTTGTTGTTGTTGATGGCTCTGCATCAAAATTGTTAAACACCAAAGAATCATTATCACCACTACTTTCTATACAGATTTATGATGCCATGGATTCCATGGATTTAATGGGGGCTTTTCCGGCTATTCAAATATATGATTATTTGCAATTCATGGAGGTTAACCACAAAAACGGATATATAGCCGCGATTAAAACAGATGGTGAGAATTTTGAAATTTATAAAACATGCTTAATTAAAGACGGTAAAGTAGTACAGGATATGAATATCACCGAGTCACGAGGGCTTATGTGGATCACCAATAAAGTAAAAGGCCGAATCATTAATTTTCGCAGCCAGAAGGATAGTCCATTTTCTTCCTTTGAAGTGATTAACTCAAATACAAAAATTGAGTCTTACTACGACAAAGAAGACAAACTAAAAATTAAAATTTATGTCAAGGTAGAGGGAAATATAGGTGAATACCATGAATCACACTCCTTGACCGTAAAGGAATTTTACCAAATTCAAGATGAAGTTCAAAATGTAATAATAAATGAAATTCAACATGCGCTAAAACGGGCGCAACTAAGCAGAGCTGATATTTTTGGCATTTGGAAAAATGTATTTAGGAAATATCCAAGTACATGGAAAAACATTAAAACAGACTGGCAAGAAATATTTGTGAGTACTGACATTGAAACCGATGTCCAAGTGAAACTACTTCAAAACGGTTTATATCTAAATAACTAATTAAGGATTGATTGTGTTGGAAAAGACAGCATTTACCTTGAAACAATGGGTGTGTTTACTAATATCATCTTTAACATTAGTAGGGCACTTTATACTGGTCAAGGCAGAACTCGAGATTTCTGGGAGAGATAGTTGGCTTTCCGTACTAGTAAGCATACCAGTAGGTTGCTTTATTGGAGGGATGGTCCTCTTCATACGAAGTAGAATAAATCAAAGGGACGAATTCCACAATAAAGATACGTTATCAAAAAAAATAATAATGATAGTTTTTGTTTTTTATTTTTTAATAGCGGCAATTGCTGCATTAGTTAATTTGCAGCAATTTATTGTAACCGTATTTTTACCGGAAACCCCTAAATGGGCAATTGGGCTTGCCTTTATCTTTCTTGTTGTTTTCTCTATACATAAAAGTTTGAGAAGTGTTGGAAATTTAGCTGTCTTATTTGTATGTCTTTCCTTCATTACAGGCTCTGGTATGAGTTTAGGGCTTATGGAAATGAAGCAATATTCGCAAATCCTTCCTGTTTTAGCTGATGGATGGACATCAGTGTGGTTAGGTGGGATACTTTATCTCTCAATGTGGACTGAGTTAACGGCGTTCTTATTTATTCCAGTAACGCTTGGTTCAACAAAAAAAGGAGTTTATGGGATTTTTACTGTCATTTTATTTGTATCTATTCTCAGTATTGTCAGTCTGATCTCAATCATAGCGCTATTTGATTATCCACTTGTTGAGAAACTGGACTACCCAATGCATAATGCCGTAAAGATGGCTCGATTTGGATTTTTTCAGAGAGTAGATATATACAGTATGTACGTTATGACAGTCAGTAGCTTTTTGCGGATTTATTTGTTACAGTTAGCCGCATGTCAGGCGTTATCCCGATTGCTTATACTGCAATCTTATAAAAAATTCGTTATTCCTGTTTCGGTAATGACTTACATAGGCTCTATCCTCTGGTTTTGGGATAACCAAGTGTATGAACGTTTTACAAAAGTCTTTTATGGTTATGGCTTTTTACTGTTGATATTTGCCTTAGTCCTGGCTTATCACAAAAAATCAAAGCCCAATTAAGCGACTAAAATTAAGGCTCAATACCAAAGGTTGCCCCCATACAAGTGCTTTTTGCGGATTTACACCCTTAAGAA
This sequence comes from Paenibacillus oralis, assembly GCF_003863965.1. Classification (GTDB taxonomy): domain Bacteria; phylum Bacillota; class Bacilli; order Paenibacillales; family Paenibacillaceae; genus Fontibacillus; species Fontibacillus oralis. The sequence continues at coordinate 7,516,468 of NZ_RRCN01000001.1, read as the reverse complement.
TGATCAAAAAAACAGGCGATAATCATTTATGTTTTGAAATTCAGAAGCAGTTTTTTCTTATAACAAGGAAAAGCCTGCTCTATTCTTCGTTATTTGATTACTTAAAAAACTTTTTATGCTACGTAATACGTCTATAAAATATATGACAATGATTGATGCGCATCAAAAGGAGTCTTTTATTTACCAGAAGGAGTCTTTTATTAATGGGAAAATTGGAGAACTTATTTATTCGGTATGTAACAGAAAATAAAGAAAGTATTTATCGATTAGCTTATAGCTACGTAAAAAACCCGGATGACGCTTTAGATATCGTTCAAGATTCGATACACAAGGCGATTTCATCAATACGAACCATTAAAAATCCTGGAGCAATGAAGAGTTGGTTTTATCGAATTGTGGTCAACATTTCCTTAGATTTTTTGAGGAAACAAAATAAGGTTTATATCTTGGATAAGGAAGTGTTGGAGTCTGTTAGCCCTGGAACGGATGATGCTTATCACGATATTGATTTAGAAAGAGCATTGGATGATTTACCGCCTAAATATCGAAGTGTGATTGTACTTCGATATTTTGAAGATATGAAAATAGAAGAAATTTCTGAAGTTCTTGATGAAAATGTAAACACCATAAAAACGCGACTATATCAAGCACTTCGACTCCTTCGTGTCAAAATGAAGGATGAGTCGATAGAGGAGGTTAAATAAGTGGATCAAAAGCTAGAACAATTAAAAAAAGAATATAGCGATATCCCTATCCCATATGAACTGGATTTTGTTGTGAAAAAGGCATTGAATCAAAGAATAAAAAGAAATATGAATGTGAAATGGCTTCTTGGAACAGGAGCTGCAGCGATTGTATTCGTAGCAGGGATTAATAGTAGTTCAACTATTGCCCATGCTTTTTCCGAAATACCTGTGATAGGAAATATTGTAAAGGTATTTACTTTTAGGGAATTCAAAATGGAGGATGAAAATTATAAGGCGGATTTGAAAGTGCCTGCTGTTGCTAATTTAGGGGATACATCATTAGAATATGGCTTGAATCAAAAATATCTGGAGGAAAACAAAAAACTTTACGATGATTTCATGGCCCAAATCGATAGAGAGAAAACGGAGGATGTCGGCGGACATCTCGCAGTAGATAGTGGATACGAGGTAAAAACCAATAATGAACGCATTTTATCGATTGGCAGATACGTAGTTCATACAGCGGCATCTGGTAATGAAACCTTTCAATATGATACGGTTGATAAACAAAAGAAAGTACTGATTACACTACCAAGCCTCTTTAAGGATGATTCCTATATTGAGGTAATCAGTAAATATATTAAGGAACAGATGATCCAACAAATGAAGAACGACCCGAATATGATCTACTGGGTTTCCTATCCCGGTGGAGAGGAAGTCATGCCTCAAGATGAGTTTAAGGGTATTACAGAGGATCAAAATTTTTATATCAATAATGAAGGGAAATTAGTGATTGCCTTTAACGAATACGAGGTTGCTCCTGGAGTTATGGGTGTTGTTGAATTTATCATTCCCACAGACGTTATTTCCGACCAGTTGGTTAGCCATGAATATATAAAATAAATGATTAGCGTTAAGCAGCCTTAGTCCAATACTGTATTGGACTAAGGTTTTTTAATTTCTTCTGAAACCGATGGTGGTTATAAAAATGGATATAGCGGTGAACTTCATCCCTAAGTTCCTTTGAATCGGTGGACTATTGAAAGTGATGGGACTCACTCTTGAGATGGCCCAAAAAGCTCTCTATACAAGTATCATCGAGAAAATTGTCTTTTCGCGACATGATGGCCTCAATACCGTAATCCCCTCCAAGTAGACTTTAATGCGCTTTTTTAGCACCTGTCTACTCAAAGGGGATAATATCATCTTACATTGCCGTTATTTAATGAAATTTCTTATTTCTGTTCCTAACATCTTATTCTAAAACTGCACTTACTCTAATTGCTGTTGAAATGATCAACTCCAATAAGCAAAAATTGAAGGATCATGTTATGGAACTACAATGTCCTGAGACAATTTTCCATTTCCCCATGCGATACTGCCAAACGCGGGTATAACAGAAATCACCTTGAAATGGTGTTCCGAAGGTGCCGGCTATTGTCACTTGAGTAATGGTTACGGCTACCGCATCTAAAAGTTTAATTTTTTGGTCTACAATATCAATTTGAGTCAATTTCAAGTTCCCTGACCGGTGCGCTTCAATATCCGATTCTTTTGACAAAGTTTGTCCGAATTGATTGACGAAGATAAGGTCGTCAGCGATCAGTTCATCTAACAATTCCACATTACCGGATAACATGGCTGTCCGAAGAAGTTCTTCATTAGCAATAATTTGGGCCTTATCCACAAAAACCCCTCCTTTTTGTATTGGTCTTTCAAATAGATCCGGGATTATTCTATTATAAAACCAATTTGGCTGGATTATGAATCGTTTTACTCCGAAAGCATCTTGGCATTGTTCGCAGCGTTGAAGATCAGGCGCTTTCCATCTTCATGGATTACCGCAGACTTCGCCGGGATCACCTCGCTATCCACCGTCACGTCCTGGTCGGAGAAATTGGCAATCACCTTCAGATCGTCTCCGTATTGCGCGCTTTGTACGAGCCGGTCGTCTGTTAGGATAGAGAAATTGCTCATCTCACGGGTAACGGCCTGACGGTGGAAGGGAGACCAGACCTTTAGAAAATCGACGATGCTTGCTTTATCCTGTTCCCAGGACGCGCGATCCAGATGATAGAGAGGAGGAGCATTGTACAGCAACTCATAAAGCATTCGTTCATCCTCTTCACCCTTGATCTTGTAACTGCCCCATTCCCAGTGATTGGTCGTAATGATTGAGTCGTTATAGACCAGCTTATAGAGAGGCAGAGAATAGGCCGGATCGGTATAGACCTTGTGATACAGCGGCTTGATCGGTACGGACTTGCCGTAACGTTCGGGGATTCCTTCCGCTGCATAATATCCTCCAACGTAATAGGGACTATCCTGATTTTCTCGCATATCGGGATCGCCCCAGGCGATAATCGGACTCTCAATCCCATGTGCGAAAGCGATCGTTCCGCTCGCGTAATCATTGCCGCCTTCCGAGCCTACAACCATTCCTTTTTCTCCTGCAAAATAGCTAAGCCTTTGCAGGCGGGCGGCCAGATCCTGGCTTTGCGTGGTCGGGTGAGCCGGCGAATAGTCGTCGTAAATTTCTCCAGTCGCGTCGCAGTCCACAAACCAGGAATTGAAGCCGATTCCGTCCTGCAGGATCCCCGATACACGCTGTTGTACACTGGGCATAGCCAGTGTGGGATTCAGCTTGCGACCACGCCCCAGAAAGCCGGCCACCTTGGTTCCATCTTTCTTCGTAATCGTAGCTTCCTCATACAGTGTCGGATCCGGGAAGGAAGCGGTATTCCAGGAGATGTCCGCGTCATGTTGGATCGAATGGTAGGAATCATATGGGGCGATTAAATAGCCGTTTTTCACCGCTTCGCTAACCATTTGCGGATTCATTAGACCATCGGCCCAGTTTGGTAGGCCAATCCAAGCGTTGTCGATACCTGAGCTATGCATGTCATCCAGTACGTCCGTCGAATCGGCCTGCCCCCAATCGTCAAGGTCAGTAGCGGCATCCAGCAGCACGCTTTTTAACAGCAATTTATTCAGTTCATACAATTTTTGCTCGCTTAATTGACTGACTCCTTGCTTGATGAGCTCAAGAGCTGATTCGCCGGGATTTGGAAACATGTCAGGAGTGTAAAAGTTTCTCATCTTGAGCGCCTGATTCATTGCGCCAAGCACGATTCTCTTTTGATACTTGTCCATATAATCCTGCTTTGCGATTTGCTGAAGCACGTCCTTAAGCTCGCCGCTTCCGTCGGGAGTGTCGGCAAGAAGCTTAGTTAGCCAGGAACCGAACGGGCCTGCCATAAGTGTTCGGATCTTCGGCCACTTGACGTCGGAATCGGTAAGAATGGATTCGCTCCATAGATATACTTGCGGTGCTCCATACAGTTTTTGGATATTCGGATTACTTGCGGCCTTCTCCTCCAACGTGACGAAGTCCCCTTTTTCTGTCACATAGCTTTTGTAAGGGTTAACGATTTCCATCGGATCGCTACCGGTTACGTACAAGCGGAAGCCATAGCTTTTGTCCGGATTAATGGATGGAAATTCATGCTTGAATTGAAATTGAACAGACTTTGTCGTATCAAAATGAACCTCATTGTTAAATTTGTTCGTGACCACGTAAACCAGAGAGTAAGGATCGGCGTTCAGCGCAAAAAAATCCATGGAGAATGATTCGCTCCAGGTATAGGTTTGATCGTTCAAAAACGATCGCCAATCCGCATCGTTCGCTGGAATTTCTTTTCCTTCTCCGATGGGGAGTGTATAGCGGTCCGCCTTGACGGTCGGCCACGCGAACTGCTCAGCACCGGCGGAAACTAACTGAATGTCGAGGTAGCCGCTTTTGCGGACGATGCTGACATCCACCTTGCCCGGATATGTCCATTGGACTGAGTCCTCCTTTTTGACCAGATTGGTTATTTCCATCTTAGGAAGCGGAACCGACGCTGGGATACGGGTCCCATCCTTCACAATCGTTAGCGCAAAGGTTTCCGGATCGACTTCGAAATCAAACGGCTCCGTGATTGCAGCAGTCTGTTGTGACGCTTTTACCACTGACGTAGGTAATTCCGCCGATCCAGCAACACCGTACCCGCATCCGGTAACGGCAACGCTTATCAGACAGAGCGTGCAAAGCCAAACAAACATTTTGTACATACTTTTAATTTCCTCCATTCTTGATTATTGTCATTCAGCGGCATTATAAGTGTGTATTGTTACACGAGTATGTCAAAGATGATGCTTAATAGAAAAGAATAAAAATAAATTACGTTTGTACGAAGTCAGAGTATTTGTCATACTGATGTAACAAACGTCTTCTAAAATTAAACAGCTGCGTGACAAGGGATTGTAATATGATCAGGTAAGCTGGCTGAATTCCGCCGGTCCGGCATAAAATGGTGTGGTTGTTCGGGTATTATTTTCATTTCTCTAAAACATTTTTTACCAACATGCTTATGAAAGAGTGGCGGGTGAATATTTTTATCAATTGGACGGTTTCAGATTACCCCTAAAGTTATACAATAGCGTAGTTTGGAAAAAACGATTCAGGGAGGATTCAGTGTGAACGAGTATAAGTTAGGAATGGAAAAAGAGTTCGACTGTTTTCCAATTCCCATTAAAGTAGAGAATCACCCGTTTATTAAATTGAAAAATGACGAAGGATACCTTCTAGCTTCCCGTATTTGTCTGCATATAGGATTTCAGGTGGAAGTGTAAAATGGGGGCGGACATGAATTTGTTGTTAGCTGACGATGAACTGCTCATGTTGCAAATTTTAAAGGCTTATTTCGCGAAAGAAGGCTTTCAGACATTTCTGGCACAGGACGGCGAGGAAGCGCTGGACTTATTCTATAACCATAAGATTGATCTAGCGATCCTGGACTGGATGATGCCGAAGCGAAGCGGTATCGAGGTGTGTCAGGAAATCAAAAAGACCGGGCGGGCGAAGGTGCTGCTGTTAACGGCAAAGGGGGACACGAACGATGAATTTCTTGCCTTGCAGTCCGGGGCAGACGATTATCTGCGCAAACCATTCGATCCACGTATCCTACTGCTGCGCGCACAAAAGCTTCTGCAGATTGCCTCGAAAATTACGATCGGAGAACTGACCGTCGATCTGGAGGGGCAGAAAATATACCGCTGCGGTAAAGACGTTAAAGCTACACATAAGGAATTTGAATTAATGAAATATCTGGCGCTTAATAAGGGACAGATCGTCACCCGCAAGATGTTGCTCGATCAGGTATGGGGGTTTGACTATTTCGGTGAAGAACGGACGGTCGATACCCATATCCGCAGGCTTCGGGAGAAGATCGGCGAGCAGCCGATCAAAACGTACCGAGGCATGGGCTACTGCTTGGAGGCTGAAGATGAGTAAGTTAAGCAGGAAGCTGATTATAAGGATTACTGCTGCGCTTTGCGTCGTGTTCGTACTTTCCTTTGCTGTGAACACCTATTTTCTTCCGGAATTTTTTTTGTATCAGAAGAAAAACAAACTTGCCGAGTTGACAAGCGATCTTTCTTCCATGCCATACGAGCAAATGGTACAGCAGATCGGGGCGATCGAGGATCAGTATCAGGTCACGATCGCATACGCCTCTCTGTCAGAAACTGTCGACGACGTGAACAACGAGCTGCTTCTGCAATTGAAACGTAAAGGCATAGCATTGGGAAAGTTTTGGCTGACCGATGAAAGCATTGCAAAGCTGCAAGAAGGCAAGCGAGTCAATAAAATTTACGATCAGACAAAGCTGAAATCGAGCTTTCTGGTCAATTTTCTGGCGATTGATGGTTCGGTCTTCGCGGTGGGCGAATCGATCAGCCATTCGTCGGAGACGATTCAAATCGTCAACCGGTTCAATCTCTATATTTGGCTCGGCATGCTGTTGCTGCTTATTCTGCTGTCCGCGCTCTTTACGACCCGGATCGTGAAGCCACTCGGGAAGCTGAACGAGACGGCAGAAGCGATCTCTAATCTTAAGTTCAACAATGTAGACATCCGGACCGGTGACGAAATTGAGTCTCTCGCGAATAGTATCAACCGGATGAGCGATAAGCTGGAGGAAACGCACAAGTCGCTGGAAGCAAAAAATACCAATTTGCGGACATTTATCGCGGATATCTCACATGAGCTGAAAACTCCGCTCTCGCTTATCCGGGTCTATGCCTCCGGCCTTCAGGACGGCTTGGACGACGGTACCTACGCCGATGTTATTCGTCAGCAAAGCGAGGAGATGAGTGTCCTGATTGATCGGCTTCTGGAGCTGTCCCGACTGCAGGAGGAGACATATCATTTCGAGCCGGTCGACTTCAAGGAAGTGCTCGGAAAGCTGCTTGACGCTTACCGGATCGCCTACCAGCAGCAGGGACTGGAACTGGAGACTGAAGACCGGTTGCCTGCGGTGGTGTGGGTGACGGCCGATCGGAAGAAGCTGGAATCCGTTCTCCACAATTGGCTAACGAACGCGATGAAGTACACGACTGGCAATCGAGTGAGCGTTTCAGCAGAAGTAAAGGGGGATGCCATTTACTTCGAGATTGTCAATGAAACGGACATCGACGAGGACGCCCGTTGGGATCTGATATGGGAGCCCTTTTATGTCATGGAAAGTTCACGCAGCAAAAAATTCAGCGGCACCGGGCTCGGCTTATCTATTGTCCGGACCGTCCTACAGAACCATCACTCTTCCTTCGGATTAACGGTGAGGGACGGTAAGGTAGCATTTTATTTTTCCTTGCCCTTTGTTGGCGGACAGAAGGATAAACAAAGTTAAGCCAGTTACTGTCATATTGGTGTTTTAGCATTCGTTTTTTTGTTGCAATATTTGGATGCAGATTTTCCGTTATTTAGGAGAGCTTGTTTATGAATGAAAAGACGTACCCTATAGATTCCCCGTATGAAGCGCCGCTACTGGAGACCAAACTGAATATCCCTTCCCGAACTGTCGAGACGATGGTGCGTCCTCGGCTGATCGAGCGGCTAAACTGGTGTGCTACGGTTAAGCTTACCCTGATCTGTGCGCCGGTCGGCTTTGGCAAATCGACCCTTCTGCAGCATTGGGCGCTGCAGGCGCCGGAGCGTCCAGCGTGGTTCTCCGTCGAGCCGGCGGACAACGATCCAGTGCGGTTCTGGCGCTATGTCATCGCAGCTATCGACCGGATCCGCCCGGGATTCAGGGTACGGACCGCCGACGTCGTCAAGCTGGTTCATCCTTCTGATTACGAGCTGGCGCTGACAATGCTACTCAACGAACTTCAGCAGACGGAGAAGCCGCTTGCGCTTATTCTCGACGATTTTCATTCAGTTACAAACGAGAGTCTGCTCGATTCCTTCAGCTTTTTTCTCGACCATTTGCCAGAGAATGTCCACCTGATTGTTGCCAGCCGAACGGAGCTTCCCATCCCGACCGCTAAGCTGCGCAGCTATCAGTCGATGGAACGGTTAGATGCCGAGGAACTGAGCTTTACCCCGCAAGAAGGCAGTAAATTTTATTCGTCTTGCATGGCGCTTGATCTTCAGGAGGAAGAGACGAACGAATGGGTCCGGCGGACGGAGGGCTGGATTGCGGCGATGAAGCTAGCCGCCCTGTCGATTCGAGATTCACGCCATCCTTCCATTCTGCTCCGGAATTTATCCGGAGCTTCCCATCTGCTCGAACAGTACCTGATGGAGGAGGTTTTTATCAGGCAGAGCGAATCCATCCGGCAATTTCTAATGGACTGCTCCGTCCTGAAACGTATGAATGCCTCTCTATGTCGCGCCGTCACCGGAGAATCCCGAAGCCAGGAAATGCTTGAACTGCTGGAACACGTGCAACTATTTATTATTCCGCTGGACGATCAGAGAGGCTGGTACCGACTCCACCATCTGTTCGCAGAATTTCTACTGCATCGGCTGCAACGAGAGAGTCCCAACCGCATGCCGATTCTGCTCGAAGTTGCGGGGCAGTGGTGCGAGCAGGAAGGATTGAAGGAGGAGGCGCTGGAGTATTATTTGACAGGCAAGCATTACGACCTAGCGATCAGACTACTGGAAGAGATGACTGCGAAGATGATACGGCTCGACACGCTGTGGCTGAGCTCGCAGTTGGCGCTTATTCCCGAGCCAATTTTGCTGGAACGGCCGACGCTATATTTTTCCTATGTTCACTCGCTACTACTCGGCGACAACGATTTTGCGAAGGTCGACCGAATGCTACTATTCGCCGAACAGATGTATGAAGAGAAGATGGTCGAGTGGACGGAAGAAGCCAGAGACGACTACTGGGGCAGCTATTATTTTATAAAAGCGTACTATGAGCTTGTCGTATCAAAGGACCGCGAACAGGGATACCGGTATATGATCATGTCGAAGCAGCATAAGCCCACAGGAGTGAATCTTGTCTTCGCGCGGCCCAAAAGGTCAGGTTTGCCTTCGATTTTGAAAGAGTATATGCAAAAGGAGGAAGGACATCCCGGCCAAAAGTTTCTGATCCCTATTCTAACCCAACTAGCGGAAATGATGGAACAAGTCGATTTGGCGAATCCGGTGACAGCCTGTCTAGCGGAATGTTATTATGAGTTCGACGAGTTGGACGAGGCGGAGAAGGCAGCACGCAAAGCTCTACAGTCTACGGGACTTCCAAGATCGAGCAGAGCTGCTGCTGAGGCGCTGCTTCCGGCTCGGCTTGTGTTGGCGCGCATCCAGCGAATCCGCGGTTTGATTGCGGCCGCGAAGGAGACCTTGAGGGAAACGAGACGGGATCTCGTGGAGATGGGTATGGCCGGGGCGTTGATTTTTTGTGATGCCGAGCTGGCTCAGTTCGCTTTGGAGGAAGGCGACACAGCCCCGGCTGACGCTTGGGAGCGGTTGTACAGCTTGAATGACCGAGGGGAGCTCTCGGTATGGCAATTGTACGAGCAAATCTACTGGTCGAGGCTGCTGATGAAGCGGGGCCGGGACGAGCAGGCGTGGCGTTTGACGGACCGGCTGTTGGCAACCGGGAAGCGGGAGAACCGGTTGTACATTGAAGTCGAGGCTGGCTTAATGCAAGTCGTTATGCTGTATAGGTCGGGGAGGACGGAAGAGGCGTTGCAGCGATTTCAGTCGCTCCTCTACGTCGCAGAGCCGCACGGCTTGAGACGTGTCTTCCTTGATGCCGGCGAGCCGGCGGCCGAGCTGGTTTCGCTGCTGCTTCTTCCGCAGAACCGGCAGCGGGAGAAGAGCATCCCCTCGATCGGCTATCTCCGCAGCCTGCTGTCCGGTTTCGGCAAGGAGATGGCATCCGGCGATTCGTCTGCCAATCTTAAGATGATATTGACGAAAAAGGAATATGAAATTTTACGGCTGTTGACACAGCGGCTGACCAACCGGGAGATTTCGGCCAAGCTCGGAATCGGTTACGGCACAGTGAGGACGCATCTGAATAACATCTATAGCAAACTTTTTCTCGAAGGCCGCGAGGAAGCGATCCAAAAGGGTGAACAGATAGGTCTGTAGTTTTGACGTGAAGCGCCCTTTAAAAGACTGGCGCAAGTGACAGATTTTACGGGAGGACTTGTGACGGTAGGAAGTTAAAGCCTCTCGGGCTCGAGCTAGGTAAGGGATTCACTGCACTACAGTCTGCGAGCGTATTCGTTCAATTGGACAGCCATCTCTCGGACTTCCTCGATAAAGTCCGATATTTGCTTCGTCGATAACGCTTGCTCTTGACTAATCGAAGAGACTTCTCCGATCGCGTCTCCGATCCGCCTAGTCATTTCTTTGATCGCTTGGAGCGTCTGACGGATATCACGTGTCGAATCCAGCGTCTCCCGGGACAGCTTGCGGACTTCATCGGCGACGATGCCGAAGCCTTTTCCTTTGTCGCCTGCATGAGCCGCTTCGATAGCAGCGTTCAAGCTGAGCAAATTCGATTGATCGGCGACATTTTGAACGATACTCACCACTTTATCGGTCTTTTCCACGTCTTTGCCTGCTTGTTGAGACAGCGTGAGTAATTGCCGGTTCAACTCGGCCATTGTGTTGGAACGTCCGACCGCTTTTTCCATTGTTTCGTTCACCTGGTTTAGAGCGACCTCGATGTGGTCGGCAAGCCGGAGCAATTCGCTTTGCCTCCGGATTTGCACGGCCAATCCACCGATGACAGCGCCTTGCTCATCGTGAATCGGCAGAGCCGTTCCGGTAAACTCGAAGCCGTAATGTTCGGCGGGAACATCGTCAACTAAAAATTTATCTTCGACCATAGCGGACATCAACGGCTCTTCCGGACTGATCTTATTCCCAATACCGATGCGAAGATCGATGTTCTTGCCCGGAGAATAGACGATAAACTTCTCGCGATCACACAATGCTATAGACATGTCCGCCGGCACAGCCGCCTGGATGATGGGCAGCACCGCAACCAGACTTTCCAACGATTCTACTTTGTTCACTTTCAATCCTCGTTTCAGACCGGCCCGTTCACCGGACGGATTCCGTAACAGGCCCCAATATTATAAGTCGGTTACTTTCCCAATCTTTTGGTTTCAGAATTGCACTTCGGATGACCAATTCATTATAAGAAGAATTGGAATCAAAAAAAACAACCCCCTGTATAGTTCAGGGGAAGGTAATAGCGCCTGTAAAGAGGCCTCTGTCCCTTTTCCGCCCTTCTCCATAGCTCATCGTCCGAAAGGGAGGTTTGAATTAGTTTGACAGGAACGCCGCTATCGTTGATTATCTCAACCCAGAAATCATCAGTTGGTTTTTATGTCCTAAAAGTACTTCTTCTCCATCAATTGCGACTTTTAAATCATTCCCCTTAAAGGCAAAGGTGAGGCAAATTTTTAAGGAGAGGATGAAGCAGGGAATCAGCATTAAAACGATAACATTGAATTCGAAAGCTGCCCTCGTTATCCAACGCATGCACACTTTTCACTTAAAAAGTTTAATGGAGAAAAGCATACTATTTCGTTTCATACGTGTCACTAACCCTATGGAAAATGACCACATGTTTATACCCCCTCTTTATACAGGGGGAGGTTTTATTTTAATTGCTCCCAAACTATAATACATGATTACCAAAAGTAGGTAGAAAAGCTTGCAAGTTAGGAATAGGAGAGATTATCTTGAAAAACGTGAGTGTACGAGAGTTGAATAGAGGTCAAGTTATTGCCCAAACTGTTGTGAATGGCGACGGTTTGGTACTCTTGCAGAAGGGTACCGTCTTGACAGAACAGTACATCGAAAGATTGAAAAAACTTGGTATTTTCTATGTATCTATAAGAGGATAATATTCACAGAAGATAAGGAGATGCATCAAATTAGGAGAAGGATATGAGTAAAGCTGAAAATAACAACGAAATAACTACCCGTACACCCATTTTAGCCACCAAGATTCACATCCCACATGATATCGCCCGAACAATTAAACGGCAACGACTGATTGATCGTATTAATACAGACACAACAGGTAAGCTGACCTTTATATCAGCTCCGGCGGGTTTTGGCAAGTCTACCTTGCTTGAACATTGGGCGCGACAAGCCCGAAAGAGCCCTGCATGGTACTCCCTTGACCAGGGAGACAACGATCCTGTTCGTTTTTGGCAATATGTTATTGCAGCTATACACAAGATTTTTCCAAGGTTCAAATTAAAGGGCGACAGTATATCTAAAATGATCCGACCTTCTTATTATAAGATGGCGATTACAATGCTGCTCAATGAGATTAATCATATGGAGCCGTTCGTGTTGGTTTTGGACGATTTTCATTTCATTTCAGATGTGGGTTTAATTGCTTCATTTGTTTATTTCATAGAATGTTTACCAGAGCAAGTTCATCTGATTATTACAAGCAGGACGGATCTTCCATTTTCAATAGCAAAACTCAGTGAAAAAATGACGCGGCTCAGTACGGAGGATTTACGCTTTTCCCCTGAAGAGGGGAGTGAGTTTTATCTCACTTGCATGGATTTAGAATTGTCTGAGAAAGAAACTGGCGAATGGATGCAGAAGACTGAAGGATGGATCACAGGAATGAAGCTGGCTGCTCTTTCTCTGCAAGGTTCGGCGCACTCGGAATCCTTACTGCGTAATTTTTCGGGAGCCGTTCACCTCCTTGATCAATATTTGCTTGAGGAGGTATTTTTGCAACAAAGCGAACCCATTCGCCGGTTTCTTATAAATTGCTCGGTTTTGAAGCGAATGAGTACACCTTTATGTCAGGCAGTCGCGGGAGATTTATTAAACAGGGGAGAACTGGAGTATTTAGTTAACTCACAGCTTTTCATTATATCACTGGACGATCAAGGAAGATGGTACCGATTCCACCATTTATTCGCCGAATTTTTGTCCAACCGTCTTAGACGGTTGGAACCGGAAAGAATTCCTTACTTGCTTGAGCAAGCCGGACAGTGGTGTGAAAGAGAAGGGCTGCAAGAGGAGGCGTTGGATTATTATCTGACGGGCAGGCACTACGGTCACGCAGTCAGGTTGCTGGAAGAGATGACCGAAAAGATGGTGCATGTGAATACGAAATGGCTGTGCGATCAATTTGGGCTAATCCCCGAATCAATTCTACTGGAGCATCCAATCCTTTATTTCTCATACGTTTATAATCTTATATATGCCGGCAATGAATTCATAAAGGTCGAGAAAATGATGCGTTTTTCGGAGAAAGTTTATAAAGAAAAGATGCAGGGATGGACGGAAGATGCCATTAATGATTTTTGGGCTAGCTATTATTTTGTAGCCATGTTTTATGAGCTTTATGTGGAAGGGAATCTGGAAAAAAGTCTGCAATATATGATGCTTTCAAAGCAGCATAAGCCTACGGGTACGAAGCTCGTCTTTGCAAATTCCCGGAAGTCCGGGTTGCCTTCGATTTTGAAGGAACACATGCCGATGCAGAAGGGGGATATCAGCAAAGAGCGTATTATCCTTTTTTTAAATCAACTGATCGGCATTTTGGATGGGGCTGGCCTTGCAAGCGTAGCGCTAGGATGCTTGGCTGAATGTTATTACGAGTTTAATGAGCTGGACGAAGCTGAAAAATGGGCGAGAAGAGCCTTGGAAACGAGAGACAATATCTCCATAGAGGCGCTGCTTCCGGCACAATTGGTTTTATCCCGAATTTTATGGATAAAAGGCAATCGCAACAAAGCAAAGCTAACCATGGAGTCAACCCGGCAAAGAACCATTGAGCTGGGAATGGCGGGAGCGCTAATTTACTGCGATGCTGAACTTGCTTTAATGGCTTTGGAAGAAGGCAACTCGGAGCCTATGGAGACCTGGATGAAATTGTATCGTTTTAAAGGAGATAAGGAGATTACCGATGACCACTTGTACGAGTACCATTATCTAGGCCAAATGTATTCGGCTCAGGGGCGAATTGAGAAAGCGCACGCCCTTACCGGTAAATTGATTGATATTGCGTCGAAAGCAGGCCGTTTTCATCTCTGGGTCGAGATTTCGGTGCTTCATGCTGCACTGCTATACCGAATGGGAAGGACAAGTGAGGCGTTAACATGTCTTTTGCCGATCTTGCGCGCTACTGAACCACTAGGTTATATACGTACCTTTCTTGATCGTGGTGAGATCGTTGCCGAGCTGCTTACCTTGCTTATCGGATCCTGGGATAAGGTGAATGAAGAGGGCTATCCGTCTTTAGGTTACGTCAGAGATCTGCTTGCCAGCTTTGGCAGAAGCGTGACGGTAGGAACCCCGGCCTTGGACCTGAAATTCATTCTGACGAAAAAGGAGTATGAAGTATTTTGTCTTATAGTTAAGCGAAAAACGAACAAGGAGATCGCGGCAGAGCTTGGAATTGGCCACGGTACGGTAAGGTCTCACCTAAATAATATTTATAGCAAGTTGATGGTAGATGGAAGAGCGGAAGCGATTAAGCAGGGCCAAGCATTCGGATTGTAAAGGTTTCAAACGATGGGATTGTTTTTGTTCTGGTTCAATGTCCGATATGTGAAGGGAAGTTGTTGTGAATGTGCATGATCGTCAGGGTGAATGGTTGGTTCGCTTTTGTTTCGCTTCATCCGAGTCCACTACATGTTCCCTTTAGTGCAGGTGCTTGAAATCAGGGAGTATCGCCAACGTTACGTCGTCAATGACTAGCGAGAAAGGAAGGCAACGTCGATGACCGAACAAGAGATCATTGATCGACATGTACAATATCGAAAAATGAAAGCTAGGATCAAAGTGCTATCCGAAGTTAGCTTAGGCAGCGACATTACAGTTAGCCGGTTGAATTCAGAAGACCAACTTCAAGACCTATACCGTCGACTCCGTGGCTCTCCGAAAAGAACTGCAGGAATTGCAGGCTGAAGTTAGGAAAATTGATAACGTCTTGGCAGCATTAGAAGAGTATAAACCAGAATTTGCAAGACTGTTGAAGCTTCGATATGTCGAAGGAAAGACGTAGACGGAGGCGGCGGCCACTATCGTCATCACGGAAAGAACATTCCGGCGGTGGAGGAAATTAGCAGAACAAGAGTTTGTGAAGTTGTCTGGTTAATGTCCTGATGTTGTCCGGGGCTGTGTCCGGTTTTTTTAAAAATTCCGAATTAATATGTACGTGAAGATATCCGATATCCATCGGCGTTCTATTCATCCCAGGAGGTGCGTTTTTCGTGAAAAAAACAGGCAAATTGATCTTATCAACCGTGGTTGTGGTAATCGCGGCTGTATCCGTTGTATCCGCCGCTTCGGCACAAAGTAAATATGATAGTGTCGTGAGCCAATCTATACCTTCCATTTCAAGCAATTTTCTGAGCTTGCAAAACCAAAATGCTCAACTGCTTGAAAGCCAGATTGTAGAAATGCAACAGCGCAGTCAGCAGATCGCCCAATTGAATGACCGACTGCGTGAGACTACACAGCAAGGGGATACGGTAGCCATTCAGAGCATCCAGAGGCAGATTGACGTCCTCCAAAATTCGCAGCAAATGGAAATGATTCTCATGGGATCGTTGACAAACGAATACGATGTAGCCACTGATATGATGTTGAACTTCACCCGATCAATGCATGATGCCTACGAGTCCATTATCCGCAATTTGCGTTAAAGCGAGATTTGCACCGGCACAGTAAGCAGTGCCGAAGGGCTAGGTACCTTTTTACGCGCGCATGAAACAGCAAAATAGCGAAGACGAAACGAAGGTTCCGGGACTTCGCTTTTTTGGCATGCCTTTTTGCAGATGATCGGGAAACGGGATCGTCCGACCGGACGCTTCGTTGGGTGAACGGGTTTTCAGTTCTACTTGAATAATATTTATGGCAAGTAGATGGAAGAACGGAAGCGATTAAGCGGGACCAAGCATGCGGATTGTAAAGGTTTCAAGCGATGGAACTGTTCAGATTGTTTTTGTTCAATGTCCGATGTGAAGGGGAAATTGTCGTAAATGTGTTTGATTGTCAGGGCAAATGGTTACACGTTTTAGAATCTGGGCTTCGCCTCGCCGCAGCAGCCCAGGAACTTCTCCTGAGAAAGTCCCTCCTTTCGTGTATACAGGGGGTAGTTTTTTTGAAATAGGCTTTCCTATATTATTCTTAATTGTCCGGTTGGCGAATTACGGCGGAACGCTAGTGTATCAGGGTTAAAAATACGTCGGCGGCAGAGTTGGACTTGAAGAATGTTGTATTGCATCTGCAGAAAGGAGGAAAAGTTATGAATCTCTATCGGCGACTCACGGATGCTCGCCGGTTCCGGAAAACATGGATCTACGGGAGTCTCTGCGTAATCCTCTTGTTCGGGTCGCTTTCCGCAATCGGTGCCCAGACATCCTATGCGGCCGAACGGACGGTAGGGACGTGGGATGAGTTGGCTGCTGCGTTCGCGAACGGTCAGGATGGCGACACGATCGCGTTGAGTAACGATATTACGCAGCTGGATGGCTCAGTTTCCGTGCCAGAGGGAACAAGCTTGACGCTGAACCTGAACGGACACAGACTGTTTATTAGTGCGGGTAGAACTCCAAACGCCGCGGTGGGGGTTCCCGCATACGCGTCCCTGACTATTGAAGACACAGTTGGCGACGGAGCGATAAACGCGTTCGGTGGCGATTACGGCGGCGCGGGAATCGGCGGAGGCGCGTACGTGTATGCTTCTGGTGGAACGGTGACAATCAACGGCGGGACTGTACATGCGGCCAACAACTACGGCGGCGCGGGTATCGGTGGAGGCAAGTATGGTTCCGGTGGAACGGTGACAATCAACGGCGGGACTGTAAATGCGATTGGCAACCGTGGAGGCGCAGGTATTGGTGGCGGTATTCAAGGAGACGGTGGAATAGTAACGATTAACGATGGTACAGTAAGTGTTCTTGGCGAAGATGTTTTAGTGAATTCTGATCCAGGAACCGGTGGTGGTGCAGGGATTGGCGGAGGCTCTCATGGTTCCGGTGGAACCGTGATGATTAACGGTGGTACCGTAAATGCAATCTCTCAGCACACGGATGCGAGAAACGGAGGAGGTGCAGGAATCGGAGGCGGTTACAGAGGGGACGGCGGAACGGTGACAATCAACGGCGGGATTGTAAATGCGACCGGCGACAGTGAAGGCGGAGGTGCAGGAATCGGAGGCGGTTACGAAGGGGCCGGCGGAACGGTAATGATTGGTGGGGGGACTGTAACGCCTAATGGTTATTCTACCATTGGTCCCGGGAATGGCGGCTCCCCTTTCGGTTCCTTGAACAACGGCGGTACGATTATGCTTCCGAGTGGGGAATTTCTGGACATTCCAGCCGGCATTACTGTTCAGAACACAGGCACGATTGATGGCGAAGGTACGCTTAAAGGCGAGGGCATCATCGATAATGCCGGCACGATCAAGAGTGCCGTGTCGGGAATCACTGTAAGCGGAAATAACTTCGATCTGAATTTCGACTTGAATGGCGCACCCGGTACGCCTCCGCCTTCCTTGCGCATTTTGGCGCCGACGGTGCAAGCAGTCGGTTTGAGCCTGAATCGTCCGACTTCTTCGGGATATGAATTCGAAGGTTGGTTTACGGCTGCCGGGGAACAACTGACAGATACGGCTAAGATCAGCGCGATCACAAGCACGGGCAGCACGACGCTTTACGCCCGCTGGAAAGACATCACTCTTGAATCTGTCTTCACGTTGCAGGGTATTGTAATTCCGTACGGTACGAAGCTGTCGGACATCGGTCTGCCGGGGACCGTCGGGGTGACGCTGAGCAACGGAGAAACGAAGCAAGCAGCTGTAACGTGGGACGATGGTAATCCGGCTTACGATGGATCACAGCCTGGTACGTACAGGTTTACGGGCACGTTGACCGCGCCCGAACGGTCGACGAATCCGGACGGCAAGACGGCCAGCATTAACGTCATCGTAGACGAACCGACTGTAAAATCAGTAGAGGCGCTGTCAGACATTCATGCTCCGTACGGTACGAAGTTGTCGGATATCGGTCTGCCGGGGACCGTTGTGGTGACGCTGAGCAGCGGAGAAACGAAGCTGGCGACGGTCACGTGGGATGTGTACGAAGCGAACTATGACGGAGAGCAGCCCGGCACGTACAGGTTTATGGGCACGCTGACCGAGCCCGAAGGATCGACGAATCCGGACGGCAAGACGGCCAGTGTGAAGGTCATCGTAGATGAACCAACGGTGGAATCCGTGGTGGATCTGCCGGACATTCATATTCCGTACGGTACGAAGCTGACGGACATTAACTTGCCGACAGACGTCGAGGTAACGCTGAGCAGCGGGGAAACAAAGCTGGCGACGGTCACGTGGGATGTGTACGAAGCGAACTATGACGGAGAGCAGCCCGGCACGTACAGGTTTACGGGCACGCTGACTGCGCCCGAAGGGTCGACGAATCCGGGTGGCAAGCCGGCCAGCGTGAAGGTCATCGTAGACGAACCAATCACGAAATCGGTGGGGACGCTGCCGGACATTCATGTTCCGTACGGCACGAAGCTGCCGAACATTGGTCTGCCGGGGACCGTCGAGGTGACGCTGAGCAGCGGAGAAACGAAGCTGGCGACAGTCACGTGGGATGTGTACGAAGCGAACTATGACGGAGAGCAGCCCGGCACGTACAGGTTTACGGGCACGCTGACCGTGCCCGAAGGGCCTACGAAACCGGATATCCGACAGGCGATCGTCAACGTTATCGTAGACGAACCAACGGTGGAATCCGTGGCGGAGTTGCCGGACATTCATGTTTCGTACGGTACGAAGCTGACGGACATCAATCTGCCGGGAACCGTCGAGGTAACGCTGAGCAGCGGAGAAACCAGGCTGGCAACGGTCACGTGGGATGTGTACGAAGCGAACTATGACGGAGAGCAGCCCGGCACGTACAGGTTTACGGGCACGCTGACCGCGCTCGAAGGGCTGACGAATCCGGACGGTCAGACGGTCAGCGTGAAGGTCATCGTGGCTGACGTTCAGATTCCGAAACCCCTGCTGAACGGATTGGAGTTGAATGCTTCCGAGTACCGTTTCAAGGCGGGGGAATCTCATTCCGCGATCGTGTACGGCCTTTATTCGGACAACAGCCGCAAAGCGATGGCCGAAGGTGTCGTCTTTCGCTCGCTTCAGCCGGAGATTGCCTTCATCAACGATCAAGGTCTAATCACGGCCGTATCGCCGGGAACCGCAACGATCACGGCCGAATTTGGCGGTTTTACCGTCACGGCAACGGTGCGAGTAAGCGCTGCTGTTTCCGCAAGGAGAGACAATTCAACGGCGGTCCAATCAACGAATATAACGGTTCTTTGCGGAACCGAGGGCTGTACGGCAAGTCTGGGGGATCAGGTCAAAGTGTCTGTTCCGGCCCATGCGGCCGACCGACCTTTTTTCCTGACGATAGAGAAGCTTGGCCCGGATGGGGTGCCCCTGCCGGAAGAAGCGGAATTGCTCAGTGTGGTATTCCGTCTGATGAAGAGTACTGGAGAACCGCTTCAACAGCCCATGACGCTGCAGATCAAGCTCCAGTCCGAAAACATTGGAGATGATCGCAGAGCCGTTCTGTTTGCTTACGATGAGTCGACCGGCCAGTGGGTAGAACTGGGAGGCAGCCTGAACGGGGATGTCTTTACGGCTCAAACGGATCAATTTACCAGATTTGCAGTTCTTTCCGTAGTCCAAAAGTCTGTGCCACCGTCCCAACCGGAAGCGCCTGCCGACGAATTCAACGATATTTCCGGACATTGGGCGAATGCGGAGATTAGGGAGGCAGTGGCTAAGGGAATCGTTACGGGGTATAATGACAACACTTTCCGTCCGGATCGGCAGGTTACCCGCATGGAATTTACAGTGATGTTGATGCGCGCACTGAAGCCGTCCGGCAACGGACAAGGGAGTGCGAGCCCGGAGCTGACATTAGCGGATGCGGCCAGCGTGCCGGCATGGGCGAGACCGTCTATCACGGAAGCCGTTTCGGAGGGGTGGATCCATGGCTTCGCGGACGGAACGTTCGGGCCTGGAGAACTTATGAACCGAGTGGAAATAGCAATGATTGCGGTGCGCGTGATGGATATGCCGGAAGCGCCGGAAACGAAGCTCCCTTATGCCGATGCAGACAACATTCCGGTCTGGGCAAAGGAAGCGGTAGAAGCAGTACAGAATAATGGGGTCATGAAGGGCAGAGACGAAAATCTTTTTGCGCCCAACGCGTCAGTAACCCGGGCGGAAGCGGTTGTGCTGATACTGCGGCTGCAGAGCTGGTCAGGTGTCTAAAGGTGCTTTCTCTCTCTATTGACTACGAAGCCTCAAGCAACGAAGTTGGGATGATTCCCGATGTTGACAGGCACATTTACCATTGAAGAACAATATTGGAGACATTCTTTGCGGTGTCTCTTTCTTGTTTTTCCTACCATGAAGATGATGTTAATCCATCGTCAATGTCCGAAGATAGTACGTTCACGGATACGTTAGTGAACACGGTGCATTCTCTTGAGCCTCAAAATAGGCTTTGAGTCTAGAATACGAAAATTAAACACCCTAAGCCTTTGAATATAGGGCTCAGGGTGCTTAAATTGCTTCTTGATTACTGTCTAATTGACAGGGGACAGCTCCTATGGTACGGGGCTAGATAATAGTTACTTCCTGTAAAGAGAACCTTGTCCCTTTTTCGCCCTTCCCCATATCTCATCATCCGAAAGAGAGGTTTGGATCAGTTCGACAGGAGCGCCGCCGTCGTTGATTACCGCAACCCAGTAATCATCAATTGGTTCGTATGGTCCTATAAGCACTTCTTCTCCATCAATTGCGGCTTTTAAATCATTCACCTTAAAGGCAACGTGAGGCAAATCTTTAATGAGGGGATGGAGAGGAGAATCGGATTCAAAACGGTGCCATTGGATTCGAAAGTTACCCTCGTTATCCGAAGTATACATTTTAGCCGACTCACTATACTTTTCATCCGGTCTGATTTCTGACGTTGGAATACCAGTGTGATGAAATTCATATTGAATTCCACTCTTCATTGTGCAAACACCTCTTGACATTTAATTCTGTAATGGTCGATGCGATTTACTCTATGATGATCAATAATATAGCTCCTCATTTCAATCCCTCGTCTTCTCTGTCTTTTTGTATCCGACTAATATTGCACCTTGGATGACCAACCTATTATAAGAAGGATTAGAAATAAAAAAAACTACCCCCTGTATAGAACAGGGGGGATAGATTGTTTCAAAAGCCCAAGCTTTTCTGTAGTTGCCTATTAATTTCTGTAAAGAGAACCTTGACCCTTTTCCGCCCTCCCCCATAGCTCATCGTCCGAAAGGGAGGTTTGGATCAGTTCAACAGGAACGCCGCCGTCGTTGATTACCGCAACCCAGTAATCATCAATTGGCTCGTATGGCCCTAAAAGCACTTCTTCTCCATCAATTGCAGCTTTTAAATCATTCACCTTAAAGGCGACGTGAGGCAAATTTTTAAGGAGGGGATGGAGAGGAGAATCGGCTTCAAAACGGTGCCATTGGATTCGAAAGTTGCCTTCGTTATCCGACGTATACATTTTGGTCGACTCACTATACTTTTCATTAGGTCTGATTTCTGTCGTTGGAATACCGGCGTGATGAAATTCATATCGAATTCCGTTCTTCATCGTGCAAACACCTCATATGAAAGGTTTTTATGAAAAAAAGTATACTATTTCATTTCAACCGTGTCCACTACATGATCCTTATAGAAAATGACCGCGTGGTCTTTGAGAAATTAGTGTTATTTTTAGTTCCTTCGCATGTGGTGAAGGCTAAGATGCGATGCTTGGTTTTTCAGTGGTTTTACTTTTATAGGCGATGTTTTTTTGTGAATAGATTACCGGTGTCATATCCGCGTAACATGGCTCTCTTATGATGAACTTGTCAATTGGTAAGACAGTGCCTTCATTGCGATAATAGGAGGGAATCATATGAACAATAAAACGATTCTGATTACAGGTGGGACGGGCTCCTGGGGAGAGGAATTGGTTAGGCAACTGTTGCCTCTGGAGCCTAAGGAAATCCGCGTTTTCTCGCGAAACGAGTCGCTTCAGGTAAAGATGAAGCAAGCCTTTGGTAATGCTAGATTACAGTTCGTTATCGGCGATATCTGCGACAGACGGGAGCTCTTCAAAGCCTGCGCCGGTGTCGATTACGTGTTTCATCTGGCTGCACTCAAGCATGTTCCGATCTGTGAAGACCAGCCTGACAGTGCGTTGAAGACAAATGTGATGGGAACGCAGAATGTCATCGACGCAGCGATCGAAAGCAACGTACAGAAAGTACTCTATGTCTCTACGGATAAGGCGTCGAATCCGTCCAACACCTACGGGATGACCAAAGCGCTCGCGGAAAAACTCGTCCTGCACGCTGATTCTAGATCGAATACAAGATTTGCCTGCCTGAGAAGCGGTAACGTCCTTGGCTCCGCAGGTAGCGTCGTTCCTCTATTTTTACAACAGATAGAAGCAGGGCAGGACCTGAGCGTGACTGACCCCAGAATGACGAGATTTTTTCTCACGCTAAAAGATGCCGTTCGAACACTGTTATCCGCGATGGTTATTTGCCGGGGTGGAGAAATCTTCGTGACGAAAATGCCGTCATGTAAAATTACCGATATCGCACAGGTCCTGATTGAGCATTCTGGAAAGACGCATCTGAAGCAAAAGGTGATCGGCATCCGGCCGGGAGAGAGACTGCATGAGACATTAATTTCGGAATGGGAGGATGGTTGCGTACTGGATAGCAATGAGGATTTTTATACTATCGTATCTTCTTGCACGGACGAGTTCCAGGCGAGTAAGCGGCTGCCTGCGGATGCTTTTGGGAAGTGGAGCGGGGGATACTGCTCGGAGGATTCGACACTGTCCATGGAAGAAACAGCCACCCTTCTCCAGCGAGGAGGATTCCTCGGATGAAACGGACGATCGTATTTACCGGAGGCGGTTCCGCCGGTCACGTAACGGCTAATTTGGCCTTAATGGCGCGTTTGCGAGAGGAAGAGGATTGGGAGATTCATTATATCGGCTCGAAGCGTGGCATCGAGCGCCGGCTGGTCGACGACTTCCAGCAAGCTCGCTATCATGTGGTTGCTACGGGCAAGTTGAGAAGATACTTTGCCTTGGCCAATATAACGGACGTTTTCAAATTGCTGGTCGGCATTGTCCAAGCTGCGCTACATATTTTCCGGATCAAGCCGAACGTCGTTTTTTCCCTCGGCGGCTTCGTTGCCGTTCCAGTCGTGATCGGCGCTAAATGGAACGGAGTTCCAGTCGTGATTCTGGAACCCGATCTTAATCCCGGTCTTGCCAATCGGATTTCCCGAAGGTTTGCCCGGATAATGTGCACGACCTTTAAGGGGACTGTCGGGAACGATCGCTGTGCCGATGGGAAGCTCGTTCATGTTGGACCGATCGTCAGAGAGGAGCTAAAGTACGGCAGCCGTGCGCGAGGTATCTATGCTTGCGGCTTCGATAGCAACAAGCCGGTCCTGCTCGTGATGGGCGGTAGCCAGGGGGCGGACCGGATCAACCGGATCGTAAGAGAGTCGCTTCCAAAGCTGCTTGTAAGCTTTCAGGTCGTTCACATCTGCGGACATGGAAAAATGGATTCTGCTATCCGGCCGGACAGAAGATACATGCAGCTTGAATATGCCCATAACGAGTTGCCCGATTTGCTGGCTATGGCGGATCTGGTCGTATCGCGTGCGGGCTCCGGGGCGATCCATGAACTGCTGCTGCTTCGGAAGCCAATGCTTCTGATTCCGCACGCGAACGGTGGATCCCGTTTGGGACAGACGGCGAACGCGCAGTCCTTTCGGGATGCAGGCTATGCGGAGCTCCTTAACGAAGAGGGAATGACAAGTCAAGCTTTCCTTGAAGCAGTCGAGAACGCTTATTTGAAGCGCAGATCATTTGTAGATCGTATGAAGAACACTGACATGGGAGACGCCGCCGGTAAAGTTATCGATCTGATCAGGACGGCAGCAGGTGTCCGAAAGGGGAGAGGACTATGAACCATAAATTTCCTAAGCTGCTGCTTATCGCTTTTTTTCTGATCATTCTGACAGTGTACCTTATCTTTCACTCCTCCTATCCTCCTGATGTTTCGTAAAGTAATCCATCGAGGGAAAGATACGATAGGAGATACGTACCTTAAAGGCGTTACAAGTGCATAATAAAAGGTTGGATGTTCAGTCCAACCTTTTGACTCTAACTATAGCGTTTTTGAAATTCTTTCATAAATTCGGCAAGTGCTTGACAGGCTTTATATGGCAGGGCGTTGTAAACGGAGGCGCGAATATGTCCGACGCTTCGGTGTCCTTCCAGTCCGACCAATTGCTGAGTACTTGCTTCCTGGATAAATCTTTTCTCCAGTTCATCGTTCCATATTTTAAATGTAATGTTCATTAACGAACGGCTGGCCGGGTGTGCCAATCCCTTATAAAAGCCACCGCTCTGGTCGATGGCATCATAGATTAACCGTGCTTTTTCTTCATTTCGTTTCTCCATAATGTTCAATCCACCACTGTGCTTAATCCACTTCAATACAAGATTCACCATGTAAATGGGGTAGACAGGTGGAGTATTGTAGAGAGAATTATGTTTGATGTATGTGCGGTAGTCCAGCATGGCGGGTAATGAAGTCGTGTGTTGTGGTAGCGCTTCTTCCCGCAAAATGACAATCGTGACTCCGGCCGGGCCTAGATTTTTCTGAGCGCCGGCATATATGACGGCGAATTTCGAGATGTCGAACGGACGAGAGAGGATGTCACTTGACATGTCCGCGATCAACGGAACATCCTGAATAACGGGAAAGTGATGAAGTTGGGTACCATTTACGGTTTCATTGGAAGTGATGTGCAAATAAGCATCCATCTGCGTATGAACTTGTATATCTTGCAATGAAGGCATTTTCGTGAAATTGTTCGCTTTTCCCGAAAACGAGACATATACATCTCCAACTTTACAGGCTTCTTCAATAGCTTTCTCTGCCCATAGACCGCTCAAGATATAATTGGCAACCTTTCCGGGAGTAAGAAAATTCATCGGAATCATGGAGAACTGCAGGCTGGCACCGCCGGGGAGAAAAAGCACATGATACTCATCCGGCAATTGAAGCAGCTCTTTAAACAGAAGTTGAGTCTCATTATGGATTGCATCGTAAATTGGCGAACGATGTGAAATTTCCATCAAGGAAAGCCCGGTTGCTCCGTAATTGTTCATCTCCGACTGTGCTTGTTCCAAGACTTCTTGCGGAAGCACTGCTGGTCCAGCATAAAAATTGTATGGTCGTGCATGCATTAAGCTCATTCCTTTCTCAATTGCACTGGTTCATTGGAATGAAATTAATATAAACGATTCCTAGAAGTCCGTAACCCGCCAATCATTGAACATTTTATGCCAACCAGCTTATGAAAAAATGGCGGTGAAATATTTAATCATTTGGATGGTTTCAGATTACCCCTAAAGTTATACATTAGCGTAGTTTGGAAATCACGATCTGGGGAGGAGTCAGTATGAGTATAATTTGGAAATGGAAAAAGAGTCCGACAGTTTTCTAAAAAATAACGAAGGTCAGCGAAATTAGTGAGGAATAAAAAATATAAACCTTGTATTTTGGACCAGAATGAAATTCTACAAATCGATGTTAACAAAACAACCGCGGTGGTTAGCGGTTGTTTTGTTTTAGTTGTCTATGGCTATGAGTTTATGCTAGTCAGCGACCGCAGCGCTTCAGCAAACCGGGATATTCCGGGCTCGATCTCATCATTTTTGGCCCTGGCAAATGTAAATCGTACAAAGCTGGAATCCGAGCCGTAGACGCTTCCCGGCACGAACACGACCCCTCTTCGGATCGCTTCATCCAGCAGTTTGCCGTCGTTAACGTCTGGAAGCAGCTTGCACCACAGATGCAGTCCCCCGTGGGGAATGTCGTAAATGACCGAATCATGAAGCTCTTTCCGCAAGGTATCGATCAGCAGATCTCGCTTAAATTGCAGTTGTATGCGCAAGCGTTCCAAATGAGGTTCGAAATGAGACGATTTTAAAAATTGCGCAGCGACCTGTTGCGGAATGATGCTTAATCCGAAATCCATCTGCTGCCTAGCATCTGCCAGACGCTCCACAATGGAGCGCGGTGCGACCATCCAGCCGATACGTAGGCCGGACGCGGCGACTTTGGAAAACGAGCCGATGTACAGGACGGAACCAACTGTATCCAACGATTTTAGCGGTGCGGGCGGATTTCCCTCATAAGCGGTTAAACTGAAAGGATCGTCTTCTACGATCGGCAAAGCCAATTCACTGGCTACCTCCAGCAGTTGTTCGCGACGCTCATCGGCGAGTACAGTCCCCGTTGGGTTCTGATAATTCGGATTGAGGAACACCATTTTGATACGATGTTTTTTGTACAGGGTGCGAATGTCATCGGGACGGATACCGTGCTGATCGACAGGAAGTCGGAACAGCCGGAGTCCTGCGGATTGAAACATCGGCAGCGAGTAGCAATAGGAAGGGTCTTCGATCGCAACGGCGTCTCCCGGCGACAACAGGCATTGTGTTATCAAATACAGTGATTGCTGCGATCCGGACGTGATCAGGATTGACGATTCGCTTGTCTGAATTGACCGGTATCTCTTTAAATAGGAAACAAGGGTTTCTCTGAGTGGAACGTACCCTTGCGGATTGTCGTAGCCCAAATAAGACGTATAGTGATGCGCGCTCATCAGACTTGCGATTTCATCCATGGGTGCAAGATCCGCCGCCAGTTCGCCGCTTGCGAAATCGATCCGCGAAGGCTGATCTGTCAGTGCTTCCCGGATTTTACGCATAAAAGGCGGATTGGGTAAAAAACTGCCTCCTTCGGCATATCGTTTCCAATTTGGCGTATGCTTAGGCGTAGCTCCCCACTTGGTTCTGCTTACACGCGTTCCGCTACCTGTTCGGCTTTCGATGATACCAAACGAGCGCAGTTCGGCAAAGGCTTGAATGATAGTGCTACGGTTCACCCCTAGTTGCTCCGCCAACTTGCGTTCAGAAGGCAGCAGGCTGCCCGGTGGAAACTCGCCGTATGAGATTCGTTGCTCCAGATAGTCGGCAATCTGTTCATATAAAGGTTTGTTGCTTTGACGATCAGGCTTCCACATAACTCTCACCTACTTTAAATGTAAGACTAGCCATAATGTGATTTTTATCATACCACCGATGATCAAAAATGAAAGTGACCATTTCGACTTAACCTTGACAATTATTTATCTATTTGTTGAACATGGATGGTTCGGTTCATGAATAATTGGATGGTTAGGTTTGTATTGGATGGTGGAAAATGATCCAGCATTGGATGGTTATTTTCGATACTTTTTCTATTATCATAGTGGTCAAGTCGGAATTCAGCGGGGGTGAGTTCGGTTAATGACAACCACTAATGATGATAAAGTATCCAAAATTGAGATCATCAAGCGGCAAAGCCGTCATCTTCGGGGCACGATCAAGGAAGCGCTGCAGGATAGTGAAGCGAAATTTTCCGAAGAAAACGTTCAAGTACTGAAGTTTCACGGTGTTTACCAGCAGGATGATCGGGACTTACGGGCGCAACTAAAGAGGGAGGGGAAGGAGCGGCATTACAGTATGATGATCCGCGCCCGCATTCCGGGCGGTTTACTGTCATCGGAACAATATCTCGTCTTTGACCGGTTGGCGGATGAGTATACGGATTACAAAACCATGCGCATTACTACCCGCCAAACTTTGCAGCTCCACGGCATTCTGAAGGGCGACCTGAAGACGACAATCAAAACACTGAATGATGCACTGGTAACGACGCTAGGAGCATGCGGCGATTCCGGCCGCAATACGATCTGTTGCGCGGAGCCGGGAGATGAGCCGTTTCGGGAGGAGATGCGCCACGATGTGCTCGCGCTTGCGGACAGGCTCAGCGCGAAGACCAATGCCTACCATGAAATCTGGATCGACGGTGAGCCTGTTCAGTTAGCTGAAGATGAAACGGAAGAGCCTCTATACGGTGAAGTGTACTTGCCGCGCAAGTTCAAGGTAGCGATTGTGCCAGAAGGGGACAATTGCCTGGATGTATACGACAACGACATCGGTCTGGTGGCACATATTCGGGATGGTCATATCGAGGGATATACGGTGCTGGTTGGCGGCGGCATGGGACGGATGGCACTGGATCAGGATACTTATCCTCGACTCGCCAGTCCACTCTGCTATGTCGCCCGGAACGAGGCTGTCGGGACGATACTGGATGCGTGCGTGGCGATCGTCACGATCGAACGGGATTTCGGCGATCGCTCGAACCGCCGCTTTGCCCGCATGAAATATTTGATTGACAAGCGGGGACTGGCATGGTTCCGTGACGAAGTCGAGGCGCGGTTAGGCCATAAGCTGGAGCCGCCGAGACAGCTTACTTGGACAAACGGAAACGACCATCTCGGTTGGCATCGGGAACGAGACGGCGTGAGTTATTTGGGATTATTCGTGCCGTACGGTCGTATCAAAGATACGGAAACGATGCAGTTAAAATCGGCGCTCCGTGACATCATGCATAGGTTTCGGCCAACCGTGCGCTTTACTTCGCAGCAAAATGTAATTCTGAGCGGTCTACCGGACGAGCAGCGGTCCGCTGTCGAAGAAGTACTGCGCTCTTCCGGTGTGCCGCTTCCCCAGGAATTGTCAAACGTTCAGCAAAATATGATGGCTTGCGTGTCGCTGCCCACATGCGGTCTAGCACTTGCCGAGTCGGAACGGGCGCTTCCGGAACTGGTACCACAATTCGAGCGGCTATTCGACGTGTTGGGTTTGTCCGATGAGAACATCACCATTCGAATGACCGGCTGTTCGAACGGCTGTGCACGACCATATAACGCCAATATCGCTTTTATCGGACGCGCGCCGGGGAAATATGACATCTTTCTGGGGGGCAGCGCGTTGGGAACGGCCTTGAACGAGAGATTTCGGGATACGGTACCGTTCAAGGACTTGGTATCAGCAGTTCGTCCGGTGCTGGAATCTTTCATCCAGGATCGGGAACCTGGAGAAGATTTCGGGACGTATTGGCTGCGAACAGGAGCGGGTGGACACCGTGGATAAAGGATTGGCAGGAAAACGAGTTGCCATTACCGGCTCCCGTAAAATTCGAGAACTCAGTGAAATTATTGAACGGCAAGGTGGCGAGGCGGTCGTTCGCCCGCAACAGGGGCTGCTTGTCCTACAGGAGCAGGGATTGGAACGGGACCTGCTTCAACTGCTCATGTGGCTCCCGATCCGGAAATTTCACTTCGGCTTTGCCGGGAAATTTTAACTGAAGATGTGGATGCAGTTTGTTTTACAACCGCTGTGCAGGTACGTTACTTTTTTCAATATGTCAAAAATCATGGTCATTATTTGGAGATTAACGAGAGGTTCCGCCATCGGGTACTTGCAACTGCGATTGGCCGGATAACGGCCGAAGCGTTAAAAGAAGAAGGGATTAAACGAATATCAGCACCCGAGAACGAACGAATGGGTGCGATGATCATGGAACTGGCCTATTATTTCCGCAACGCATCGACACAACGGGGAATGGTGAAATGAAAAAACGTCATAATTAATTCAACCTTAGCTAGTTGAATCAAATGAGTACTTCATGCATACGTCTCCCCTTCTTATTAGATAGTTTTAATCTCAGATGAAAAGGAGAAGGACGCCTGCAATTATCAAAACTAGATAGAAGTATCATACGGCTCTTGAAGGCATCGAAAGGAGGGAATCCATTTGTCCTCGGTTACCCCCATCCGAAGCGCGTACGCGGCGGCGACGCTACCCGTGCTGTCCGTGCTTGCCGGGATCAGCTTTGTTCACGTTATGAACGATTCGATGCAGGCGGTTGTGCCGGCTCTGTTCACTGTACTGGAAAAGCCGCTTCACCTTAATTACGCTCAAGTCGGCTGGATCTCGTTTGCGCTCAACATCACATCGTCCGTCCTGCAGCCCGCCGTCGGCCTCTATACCGACCGGGCGTCCAAGCCGTACTTGATGCCGTTCGGTATGGCGATGAGCCTACTCGGCATGGTCGGGATCGCGCTTGCACCGTCTTTTTGGGTTGTTCTGCTGGCGGTGTTGTTGATCGGTTTCGGCTCAGCGATCTTTCATCCGGAAGGCTCGCGGGTCGTCTATTTCGCGGCCGGGAACAAGCTCGGCTTCGCCCAGTCCGTTTACCAAGTGGGAGGCAACGTGGGCAGCTCTCTCGCTCCGCTCATGACGCTGTTCGTGTTCGTGCCACTCGGACAGATAGGTGCCCTGTGGGGCACGCTGTTCGCGGCGGCAGCCATCGTGGTGTTGTTGGCGGTCGCCCCCTGGTATAAAAAGCAATTGGTCGATTGGAGGCCCCCAGGGGAAGATGACCCGGCTAAACGGATCTATCCCGATACAGTGTTGCCCCGAAAGCGCGTCGCAGTGGCAATGACACTGCTCGTCTTTATCGTGTTTGGTCGCTCTTGGTATTACTCGGGAATCAGCAATTATTATCAATTTTTTCTGATCAATCATTACGGTTTATCGGCCAAACAGGCGCAAATTCCGTTGTTTCTGTTCCTGCTGGCCGGTGTCGTAGGCACATTTTTCGGCGGGGTGTGGGCGGACCGGATCGGCATGAAGAAGATAATCGTGCTGTCAATCGCCGGAGCCGTCCCTTTCTCGTTGGTGCTTCCCCATTTACCACTCGTCTGGATTTATCCGACGATTGCGGCGCTCGGTTTTATTTTGATGTCGAGCTTCTCTGTCGCCGTGGTGTACGCGCAGCATCTGATGCCGACTCAGGTTGGCATGGCGTCGGGGCTGACAACGGGCCTAGCGTTCGGTATGGGTGCGATTGGGGCGGTCGTGCTAGGCAAGGCTGCTGACCTCTTCGGAATGACGAGCATTATGCAGGGTATCGCGTTTCTGCCACTTATTGGCCTTCTGGCGCTGCAGTTGCCCTCCGACCGCCAAAGGACCGATATTAAAAGAATGGTGAAGTACGGTGCTAAGGGCTAATTCGTACTGGGGAATCGAAGTGTTCGTCTATTATACTCGGATTCTTACCCTGCAACCAAGTCAATGAATCTGGGGATAATACAGCGGATCGAAAGAACAATCCGTCTTAAAGGGTTCCACCTCTTTTAGAGGACTTTTTAGAAGAAGAGAGATTATGCAGTTTACTCAGAGAGGGATGGTGGAATGATAAACCGTCATGTTCGGGTTGCTGTTGTACAGTCTGCACCCACATTATTTGTAAAACAATCCGCCCTGGATAAAATCACAAGCTTGACACGAGAGGCCGCCGGAAAAGGGGCGCGATTGATCGTCTTCCCCGAGGTATTTCTACCAGGGTATCCGCGGGGGCTCAGCTTCGGCGTACGTGTCGGTAGCCGCTCACATGAAGGAAGAAAGGATTGGCAGCGCTACTGGGAAAGCTCGATCGAGGTTCCGGGACCCGAAACTAATATATTGGGTGAACTGGCAAAAGAATTGGAGGTTTATTTGGTTATCGGTGTGGTAGAGCGGGATCAAGAGTTCAGTTCAGGTACCTTGTATAACTCCATGATCTATATCGGACCTGACGGAACTTTCCTGGGCAAGCACCGTAAGCTAGTGCCCACCGGCTCCGAACGTCTCTTGTGGGGGCAGGGAGACGGCAGCACACTGACTGTCATCGAAACACCGTTCGGCAACTTAGGAGGATTAATTTGTTGGGAAAACTATATGCCATTGGCCCGAACGGCTATGTACGCGCAAGGTATCGATATCTATATTGCCCCTACGGCTGATGCCCGAGACACGTGGCAGGCTACAATCCGTCATATTGCATGCGAGGGTCGTTGCTATGTCATTTCCTGCAATCAGTTCACCACCAAAGCGACCTATCCAACTGACCTAGCTTATTACGGTGATATTCGGGAGGACAATGATGTGCTCAGTCGGGGCGGAAGCGCCATTGTCGGGCCGCTTGGTGAATATATCGTGGAGCCACTCTATAATAAAGAAGGAATTTTGTTCGCGACTCTTGATCTCGACGAGGTCACGCGAAGCAGATTCGATTTCGACGTTGTCGGGCATTACAGCCGTCCGGATGTTTTTCAACTTGTCGTTAATGATCGAAAGCAGGAAATTGTAAGTAAAATGGCTTATTCTGATTGAAATTTCCTTTTCTAGTTATACGTAAAATCAATAAACTCAAAAACTGTTCTTTTAATGGTATAAAACAACTGGGAAAAGCATACACAATACATCGACTTTTCAATAGTACTGAATCATAATCCCTCCGATTCTTAGAAGCCCGACACATTCGGACATCTAGGACCGCAGAGGGATATTTTTTTGCGTAATTTTGTCAATTGAAGTTGCCTTTTTACTCCATATTCCCCATTTACCCAATAAGAGGAAAAGAAAGGAGATGTTATTATGTGCTCAGAATCAAGGACCTGTGAAGCGGTTGAAAAGGGATTCAGCATTTACATTAAGCTATGTATCCGACATGTCAGCAGGGATTATTTTAGAAAGCTTAATCGGGATTCATTTTACGTAAGACCTCTTGATGCAATTGTATATGAGCCATACCTCACCCTTAATCTCCAGACAAGCACGGTAATGACAGTAGAGGATTTTGAAGTGCTTTCACAAGCCATCGAAACATTGAGTTCTTCAGAAAAAAAGGTACTGTATCTTAAATTCTTTCAAAATAAAACAGATAAGGAAATTGCACAGTTTATTGGGGTCACGAGACAGGCCGTCTCCAAGTCAAAAACGAACGTATTGGTGAAGCTTAAAAGTCAACTGGAGATATATTTGTAAGATCGAAATTCGCATTCGCGCTCCTCCTCTTCTGATATTTATTAGTGAACATTCAATAAAGGAGGACATTCGATGCACGAAGTAATTGATTTAATTCAACTCGCTCAGAATGGTGATAGACAAGCTGTGGCTGAACTGATTCAACGATATGAGCCGCTGATTAACAAGTATTCTCGTAAAGATGGAAAGCTTAACGAAGACTGTAAGCAACAATTGATTCTGGAGTTCATTTTAGCTGTTCGTCGTTTTGATCTCAACCGGTACTATCATTGATGTAGATCGCTCTTCAGTTGACCAATTAGGTCATGTGAAGGGCGATTTTCTTGAAAGATTATTTTATCAAACCTAAGTATTGGGAGATTTGTTAGTTCCATTTGCAATGTCGCTCTTTGCTAAAAGGTCTTTATCGATTGACGGCAAGCCGATCTACCAGCTTTCGCTTTGTAATTTCCGAAATGGTGAGTGATATATCGTAGTAATTTTAATCCAGGTGAAACCAATAATTGCATCATATCAATGACAAATGTTTAACGGTTTTATGAATGATTAGTGCATGCCCAGATCTCTACAATTGGATGGTTTTAAGTACTCGGTAATTGGGGGGTTATTTATCATCCTTTTTTCTATATCATATTGCCAGTCCAGAGTTATCACAATCGGAAGGAGGAGTTACATGAAAAGCCACTAGTCAAGGAGAACAGCTGATCGTCTTTCCCGTGGTTTTTCTACCAGGTTATCCTTGGGACTGAGCTTTAGTGCTCGAGTAGGAAGCCTCACTACCGAGGAAGAAGGAACTGAGAACGCTACAGGGAAAGTGCAGTTTTTACTTTCCCAGATTGCCCAAAGTAGATTTGACTTTGATGTGGTGAGCCACTAAGTCGTCCGGATGTCTTCCAATTGATTGTAAAAAACAGTATGCAGGAAATTGTTCAATACGGTTTAAAAATGAAGGACTCGCTATACGGGTAAGTTGTGATAAGAGAAACTCTCAAAACATAGCGAGAGGTTGAATTATTTGTTTTTTTCGTGAAGAAATTCACGTGGGAGACTGTTTTTTTTCAACATAATCAAGTCTGTTAATAATACATCAAGAAAGAGGGAATTACGATGGGGGTCATTGAACTGGCACGGCTTCAGTTCGCAACAACTACTATTCTGCATTTTGTCTTTGTCCCCATTTCGATTGGCCTGTCCCTACTGATAGCCATTATGGAGACAATATATGTAGTAACCAAAAAGGAGCTTTACAAGAAAATGGCCAAGTTCTGGGGACATTTTCTGCTGATTAATTTTGCGGTCGGTGTTGTGACCGGCATTCTGCAAGAGTTCCAGTTTGGCATGAACTGGTCTGACTTCTCGCGTTTTGTTGGCGATGTATTCGGTACTCCGCTTGCCGTTGAAGCGTTACTTGCTTTTTTCCTAGAATCCACATTTATTGGACTGTGGATATTTGGATGGGATCGTCTGTCCAAAGGGGTACATCTGGCCTCCATGTGGCTGGTTTCCATCGGATCGATGCTGTCCGCCTTCTGGATTCTGACAGCCAACTCCTTCATGCAGCGTCCTGTAGGCTATTCCATCGCCAATGGTCGGGCGGAAATGACGGATATGTGGGCCATGATCACCAATGAGCAGGTGCTATGGGAATATCCGCATACGATCTTTGCGGCCTTTGCAACCGGAGCCTTTCTGGTGGCCGGTATCAGTGCGTGGAAGCTGCTTCGCAAAAAGGATGTTCCGTTTTTCAAAACATCGTTTACCATCAGCATCATTGTTGCTTCCATATCATCCATAGCCATCGCGCTTTTCGGCCATGGTCAGGCACAGTTCCTGGTGGAGACACAGCCGATGAAAATGGCCGCGAGTGAAGGGCTATGGGAGAGAAGTGAAGACCCTGCACCCTGGACTGTAGTGGCGGGCATTGATCCTGACAAGCAGGAAAATACTTTTGAGCTGAAAATTCCTTACTTTCTCAGTTATCTTTCGTACAGCAAGTTTTCGGGAGCCGTGACAGGCATGAAGGAACTGCAGGCAGAATACGAGGCTACCTATGGACCGGGCAACTATATTCCACCTGTACGTACTACCTTCTGGAGCTTCCGAATCATGGTAGGCAGCGGCTCGGCAATGATTTTGCTTGCTTTATATGGACTGTATCTGTCGGTCCGCAGGAAGCTTGATCAGGCTACCCCTCTGTACATGAGAATTATGATAGTTGCCATAGCTCTCCCATTCATTGCCAACACAGCCGGCTGGGTTATGACCGAAATTGGACGTCAGCCCTGGACTGTATTTGGACTGCTTCGGACAGAGGATTCTATCTCGGCAAGTATTCGCACTCATCATGTTTTGTTTTCTCTCGTTTCATTCACAGTGCTCTATTTAATTTTACTCGGCATTCTGGCCTTTCTGTTTGTACGTGAAGCACGTAAAAGTCCTTATGATCACCACAATCCGGACGTAACTATCGACGATCCATATCAATATCAAGGGGGAAAGCAGCATGCTGCTGAATGAGCTGTGGTTTGTGCTGATCGCTGTATTGTTCACAGGTTTTTTCTTTCTTGAGGGATTCGACTTTGGCGTAGGGATGGCGACGGGCATATTATCCCGGAGTGATCTGGAGAAGAGGATGTTGATCAACACGATCGGCCCCTTCTGGGATGCGAATGAGGTTTGGCTGATTACAGCAGCCGGAGCGATGTTTGCGGCCTTTCCGCACTGGTATGCCACTATGTTTAGCGGATATCACTTCATTTTTACCCTCATCCTTCTGGCGCTGATCGTCAGAGGCGTTGCGTTTGAATTCCGAAGCAAGGTCAATCGGGGCGCATGGCGTAAGATATGGGACTGTTCAATCCTATTTGGCAGTATTGTACCGCCGCTGATGTTTGGCATTATATTTGCCAACATGGTTCGAGGTGTTCCGATTGGAGCGGATATGGAAATGAGAGCGGGACTGTCCGAGGTAATGAACGGCTATAGTATATGGGCAGGAGGAACGCTGGTGGGCCTTTGCCTACTTCACGGCTTCACCTTCATTTCACTGCGAACAACGGGTCAACTGAGAGAACGCGCACGGCATTTTGCGGTAAGAGTACTGCCCGTGACGTCCGTACTGCTGCTTGTTCTCGCGAGATGGACATATATTGAAACGGATCTGTTTGACCGTCAGCCGATCTGGATTTCGGTTATGCTTGTAGTTGCATTAATATCACTGCTATGTGCATTCTGGTCATTAAAGCGGCAAAAAGAGGGATGGGCTTTTGTCATGACAGGCATGCTCATTCTGCTCACCTGTGCTTCGCTGTTCATTGGTTTGTTTCCGCGTCTAATGGTCAGCTCTCTGGACAGCAGCTATAATCTGACCTTATATAATGCTTCATCCAGTGCGTATACCTTGAAGGCGATGACCCTCGTAGCCGCTATTCTGCTACCTTTCGTATTGATGAATCAGGCATGGAGCTATTTTGTTTTCCATAAACGAATTACTGAGAAGGATCACATGGAATACTGATAGATATTACATGGTTTGAGCTTCCAGGTATCCGTGGTCATATGTTAAAAATGTATTTTTTTCTCCTTACTGCACTGAGTGTAAAGGCATTAATTATTATTAAATTCTTTAGCAAAAGAATATGGAACTGAGAATTAACATTATGAGCAAATATTTCATGTGAGGCTTGCCAAACATCATACGATCGTTCAGCTTATGAATATATGGACGGAGGTCATCTGGAATAAATAAGGCTAATAGTTTTACATCCAAGTTCTTGTATCGTTGTATTGAAAGATCCTCGGTGCTTTTGCATGTTTTTCTGGCTCGAAAGAATTACAGCAAAAAGCGCAGCTCTCTTCTCAAGATGCTGCGCTTTTTTGTATAGCATGGAGCATCAAAACCGTTCTGTAAGAAGTCAGGTTACAAAGCATTAGCATAATTTGGCTAATTTCTGTCTAAAAGGATATATTCTTTGATTAATCGGTAATAAAGTTGACTGTTAGCATTAGAATCAAAAAGATCATGGGAGCTATCGCCGAGAATGATATTCTTGTTTATCATTTGGAGCAAGTATTGCTTTAAATTGTCAGGAACAAATAATACAACAACGTGTACAGGAAGATCATAACAGCGCTCCAAGGCTCGATATAATACCGGCAGCTCGTATGGCATAGCTGAGCCACAAAGAAGTCGAACATCTGCATTGATGAAGGATTCTTGCAGCTTGGGATCTCCTATTACTCCACAATCCGTTACAATAAAGTTATAATCACGATTTATTTCCGGGGTTAAATAAAAATCTACATTCTCTAGAGTATAAGCGTTGCCCGCCTTTTCTGGTTCAAACAATTGGATAATGTGAGCTAAATGCTTACTGGTGTTGGCTTCCAAATAACAGGCATCCCCTCCATGTTCATTAAGCCAATAAACCAGATTCATTGCGGTCGTCGTGACGCCTACACGCCTATCGCTTCCAGCTACGGCAATACGTATGTTCATACAATCGAATTGATACTTCTCTTCATTGGATTGTAAAGCTGTCAGTGTCTCATCGATGGGAATATGGGGAGCGGAAGGGATAAATCGTTGCATCCCTTGCTCGGAAAAACACTCCCTAATTTCATCCCGCAACGTATCGATTTCTTCTGCAGTCGCGATATTCGAAATACCCGCTTGTGTCAATTGAAGCAGAAGAGGGCTGCTTTCCGGCGGCCCGATCGCAATCACAATGAGACGGATTTCATACATGGTTTGAAACGATAATAGAGCTTGAACCATCTCATCATCAGGTTCAAGGATCGCCTTTCGATCAATGGCTACGAACCGAACATGACTGAAATGCCGCATGTCTTTGACTACAAAAGACAGGAGTGAAAACTGCCCCGTCAGTTTCTTTAACGGCAGATTCTGCTCCTGCTCTATCATATCCAATAAATTGACGTGATCGTTACTGGTCAGATACAAAATCATTAGTCAGCCTTCCTTCATAAACAATAAAATCGTCCCCACAATTACAAGAGCGACATAGAGGAAAAGCTCAAGAATCTGTTTCTTTTTGTCCACGCCTTATCGTCCTCCCGCCGTTCCCATATAAGCGAACTTATACTCGGGAATCTCAAAATGAACATGCATTCGTTTGGAACCGATCATCAGTAGGGCATGTTCGCGTTTTTTGCCTGCCAATAGTTCCTCTTCCGCTTCGGTCAAGTTATATAACTCTCTCGTCTCTTGAAGATTTTTTCCATCGGTCCCCATCAAAATTTTAATGCAAGGTATGTCGAGTAACGCCTGGCCGTACATTTTGACCTCGGGAGCAAGAAAGTCAACGACACTGTGGGAGATGATCGCAAGGGCCGCTTCATATTTCCGAGCGCGCTTTTCAACATTTCGGAGGAAGACAAGGCTTTGCGGTACGTTAGGGTCGATCATGAGGTAAGATTCATCGCAGATGAGCAGTACCCGTTCATTTCGATTCCGCGACATCTGTTCCCAGCACCAGGACAGCAGATTAAAGTATTGAGTTCGCTTGATGTTGTCGGAAGTGTTTTGTAGCGAGTGGGTATCCAAACAAATGCAACGGCTGCGGGTTTGAATCGTGCTATGGCCGTTCCACAGAAAAGAGTCTCCGCCGCGGGCAATATCATGCAGTAGCAATGACAACTCTTTATAAACTTCATCGCCATGCTTTTCTTCTTTGGCTTGCAGGAGTTCGTACAGATCGGAGAAGGTAGGAAAGTCAGTGTTGCACAACTGGCTAATGTCCGTGTTCCAAGTGATATGAAACTGATTGTACAGTTCAATCAGGCATTGCTTAAGAACGGCTTTCTGCATCATCGTCAGATCGGGAACGTAGAGGTTAAAGAAGATTTCCAAGTTTTTCAGATGCAATGCCATATCCGACATTCCGTTGCCTTCGTCCTTGTAGAGCGGGTGCGGTTCGTCTTCATCGTCACGGGGAGCCGGGCGGATTTGCAACGGATTGATTTTTCCGCCTGCTCCGCCGCCTGCATTAATCCAGTCGCCGTTCAATCGCTGACATAGCTCTTTGTATTCGGACTCCGGGTCAATGAAGATAACTTTTGTTCCCTTCATGTATTCGCTAATTGCGATATGCTTCACGGCTGTCGATTTGCCGACACCCGCCACGCCCATAATTACGATGTTGGAGTTTGTCCGATCTCCGCCGCGCCGCCAGAGATCAACGATAATCAGCCCGCTGTTGGCATCCTTGGCCAAATAATACCCGGTTCCATCATTGAAACCACTGCTGGCAAATGGAAACCCGCCAACAAAGGAACTCATCGGCATGATTTTATCCAACACCTGCGCAATTTGTTCCTGTGCGGGGTACAAAGGGGAGAGGTGTTGGAAACTTTCTTTTTGCAAATGAGCCAATGTACGGATTTTACAGCGCATCATGCTGAATGTGTTCTCCACTCGCCTGCAGGCACGCTTGAACAATCTTTCTTCATGGGCAAATGGCATGACGACCAAATTCATGAGTCCCACCGTCTCGCCGTTTTGGTCGATTTGCAGCATAATATTCTCGCCGTCAACCGCCGCTTTTTCGGCCCGCTGCCTGGTGAGCGGGTCTTTGGCGGTATCGGCGAGACTGCGGTTTTGCGTGATCGATTTGGAAATGGCATTGATCAAGGCGCTATTGTCGATGGGTTGAAATCCGATGGCTACCATTGTAGCAGGCAGATTGGTCAAAGTGGAAAGCCATCCGATCTCAACCTTTTGCGGATATTGAATCACACCGTATACTTTGGCGGATTCTTCTCCGACAACCAGACCATTGCGGGAGAAGGACAGACCCATCGGAGTAATTGCATTTAAAAGCGAGGCATTTACGCTTGGCTCAGGTTGTTTTTTACTCATCGTATTCTGCCCTCCTATCAGGGATTGATAATCCAAAATGGGCCTCCGGCACCGGCGTTTTTCCGGGCTTCCTTGAGAATGATTGAAAAATCCCATTCCTTTTCGCTACGTTTTTTGCTGGCTGGGTCGGCAACTAAGATTTGACCGTCGTCGGTAACGCCGCGCAGGACGATAAAGTGGCCGGAAGAAGTAAAATGACCTTTGCTCATGATAGCAATGACAAGTTTACCGCCAGCAAGGGCATCAATGATTTTTTGTGATTCGTCGACCGTAGCTCCCTGTACTTTTAAGCCGAAATGTTTGGCTCCGTCGGGAATCAGGCTATGATAGCTGCCGGTGCCTTCTGCCAAATAGCCGTTATCATAAGCCCATTTGGACATGGCGACCGGCTCGACGGTTTTGTTCGTCAGCGTGGATACAACCATAGCCAGTGATGTCGGCCCGCACCCGACAACGCCGATTGTATCGCGGGGGCCATAAGGCTTGTCTGCCCAGCGCGAATCAAGTTGGTTGTAGTACACTACCTCGCGGCTACCATCCTTGAATATCACGCCTTCATATTGCTGGCCGTAACTTTCCATGTAGCTATCCTCGTTTTTTTGCACCAGTTGCGTATATCCGTAATCGGTGCGTATTTCGTCAACAACAACGGTTTCATCCGCGGACAGCCAAAGTTTGAGTGTCTCAAAAGGAGCGGTCAGCAATTGCAGTACCATCGCGACAAGCAGCAAGAAAGTTACGACGGGGGCGATGATCAGCATCAAAATGTGCTTGCGGGTTTGTTCGTCAGTAGCAACTTTGACAGCCAGGCGTGCCAGCAGTTTTGCGGTTGTCGGGTCCATCCCTCACGCCTCCATTCGGAGCAGAGACGGAATCGTGCTCTCTGGTTCGTCGAGGTCCAGATGAGTGTAAGCGGGATTGTTGACCAGATTGCATAACCGTACGATTTCCTGCTGCTTTAAGAGATGAGACTGCACCTGGGCATCTCCAAAGTGCTGAGCCAGTCGTTTGGCTTTCTCCAGCAAATCCCTTTCGCCGCCAGCATCCTGCCGTTGCCAAAGCGCCAAATAAAATTGCCGCTCCACAACTTCGCCGGACAACGCCAGCGTGTTCATTTCCAATACTTCTTGCCGCAGCAATTCCTTTTGCGTGGCGTCTGCAACTGAAAGCAGGGAGGACAGGTCGTTAATCAATGGCGAAATATCTACCGGCCGGCTGACAGCTAGAAACTTGAAAGGAAAGCGTATGGAAGACAGTTCAGCCGTTAATTTGCGGATCAGTAACCGCTTTTCGGTCAAACTTAATAAATCCAGACTGATCGGAAAAATACGAAGATAGCAGAGCATCCATCCGTCCATGGTATACAGGAAATGACCTTGAATATCCCTGACATTGACAAACTGCTGAGCTGTTTGCGCCGCGAGATCCGCCGTTTCTTTCGAGCGGCGTTTGCCATGACGGAGGAAAAAGAAAGCTGCTCCTCCGCCGAGCAAGCAGAGAAGCAGCATGAGGATTGGCAGCAGCATGTTCGCAGCACTATCCTTTCGCTATTTGTTTTTTTGCGGGGCGATATGCCAGTCGGAAAACAGGTTGCCGGAAATCGTAACCGGAGTTTGCAGTTGCAACGTAAGCATGCCGTCGGGCGTCCATGCATCCATTACTCGGGTGATTGGGGTATATGATCCGTCCGGGTACCAGATAGGAGTGAAATGAACCCGGCTCCGATACGTGGAATAGTCATTGGGCTTCAGCCAGAAGCTCGCGTTATATGCACCCGTTTTCAGGTCGTGCAACCGCCAATACGACTTATATTGAAACTCGGGGAAATAGGATACAGCGGTTTGCACTCCAGTAGTATGACTACTAGGTGCATTCGAAGATATGATGGTGGACGTGCGGATATCAATACCGTATCCGGATTTAAGGGACTTGGTTGTTGAGGGTGATTTGGCGTCGGGGAGAACGGATTGCGTAGCGGACAGCGTGGCGGAATATTCTGTCCAATCGAACTCCCACCAGCCGTGGCCTTCCCCATCCGAATGCCAATGTGCCGACCAGACGCCCCAAGAGGAAGATTTCTTCGCTGTGTAGGAGGGAACAGAGGGTTGGCGGAAGCTGTCATTTCGATCTGTAGCCTTTGGATCAGGCGGCACATTTTGATTGAGATCGACAATGGAGGCGGTGATGGAGTTAGCGCTCAAAGTGCCGTCAGAGGAACTGATTTGTATGGACAGCGATTGCGGTTTGCTAGGGGTACGCCACTTCATCCAAACAAGCTGGCTATCTCCTTCCGGGATGACGATATTGGTTACGGTGTAACTGCTGCCTAAGACACGAAACGTCACGCTGGCCGGGGAATCGGGTGTGATCTGGTCTGAGGTCGAAAGCCATACGGAAGTTATGACGTCGGTGTTGGCTCTGTACTGAAAGTTTGTTTGACTAGGCGGAGGTGTCACTGGTGCGTCATTAAACCGTACAATACCAAGCCCTAGAGAAGTGATGATCTGGTGATTGCTGACCCGACCGCTAGCAGAGCCGTTCCACGCGGGATACCCCAAGTCAGGAGTTTCCAAAAACATTGCCAAAGGCAAGTTTTGATGCGTAAGGCTGACCATTTTGGAGCGTAAACCGCCATTTAAGAGTTGGTCGTACAGAGCGGCTTCATGCGCGGTCATTCCCATAAAACCGCCTTGGAACGTAAAATATGCGATGGGCTCCAACAGAAGTTTGTAGTTTCCGTCCGTCAATGTGTTGTAATCGATCCCGGTATCATTGGCGACCATTTTGACGGCACCTTCTGAACAAAAGTACCTTTTGATAACCTCGATGTTAGTTACTGAATCTCCGGAACTGATAATTCTTGGCATAGGTGTGGCGGGAATCTGATAAGCATATCCCCCTACTTGCACCGATAGTGATTTTCCAGCACGGTAGTGAAGTTTGCTTACTTTCCCAAAATGGATCAGTCCTGTAGACGGCCTTTTATTGGTGTAGTCTATGGATACGGAAACAGGTTTTTGATCTGACGCTCGAACAACAGTTATTCTTACGCCGTCATAGCCGGGGGTCCATTTATTTTGCGAAGTACCTGAGCCCATACCGCCGCCGCCATTATCAATGTTCCCGTCTCCGTTGGCAAAGACATTTGAATGTGTGGGATTGATCAATAAGCAAAAAGTTAGCAGGACCCAAAGAATCCGCTTCAAAAGAATCACCTTCTTTATAAAGTAAAAAGGTACAGGCGGCTGCCTGTACCCTTGTACAAAAAATATAATCAATCCATCGTACCTACCTGTTTGTCCCAGTCTCCATCCGAACTG
Organism: Paenibacillus oralis; assembly: GCF_003863965.1. Lineage (GTDB taxonomy): Bacteria > Bacillota > Bacilli > Paenibacillales > Paenibacillaceae > Fontibacillus > Fontibacillus oralis. The sequence goes on along the minus strand of NZ_RRCN01000001.1, from coordinate 7,473,365 downwards.
CTTTGCTCGCCTTTGTTGTCTCCCGAGTCTTCCACCCAACCGAAACCGGGCACATATACTTTCCCGCTATTACCTTGCTCGCCCGCCTTAGGCTCCTCCTTCGGTTCGCTCGGCTTCGTCTCCTTTTTTTCATTCTTTGGGGGAGATGTCGTTGATTGCGGCTTGTTTGTTTCCTTAGGCTCCGGCTTAGGTGACTCGGTCGGTTTTGGTGTTGCCTCCGGTTCGGTAATTGGAGCTTCGACATGCTGGGGTCCCTTGTCCGGCTGCAGGACAGGTTGTTCCTTAATCGTTGGTTCCTGATCCGGTTTTACGTCAGACACGACGGGGGAAGAACTTGGAGCTTGGGTTTCAGGAGAATTCGCCGTTGCATCTTTTGGTATGTCAATATCACCAGGATCGGTGACAGTAGGGGAAGGCGATACAGTGGTAACGGGTTCGGTTTGAGCAGGCTTACCCGAGGAGAGGCTGAGCGCCCATATTCCAATGGCCCCAAGCATCACGATGCCGCCTGTAAGCAGCCAAGCTTTTCGCTTCATACAGATTCATCTCCTTTTACATAAGAGGGTCGAGAAAGGGAATGGTTACTTTCATTATACTGTATAAATCTGTAAATTCCAACTCGAACCGTGATGTGATTTGTCGTTAAAATCGTGGTCTATAAACAGCCTGCACATTCAAATCGGCCTGCATAGGGGGCAGGTGGCCCCAGCCAAAAGAAAGCGGAACCGTCAAATGAATCTCCGCCTCGGCGGTGAATTGGCTGGCCGAACCCGGCAACGCAGGCGCAAAAGGCGAATTGATAATCTTTACATCTAGCTCGGAAATGCTGTATTCGATCAGGTCTGTGGATTTCCGCACGTATTCTGATCCTTCCTGAACGAGGCCTAAGATTTGACTAATTCGACCATAAATATCGCCGGCCGACCATTGTTCTTGCCACTCGTCTCCGGACCGGACAAACGCGCCTGAATAACTTTGACGCAATCCACTGTAGACATAACTGTAGTTTTCCGTTGCGACAGCAAGTATAGCGCTTTGCGTAGCGTCCCGTACCTGCGCGGCGATGACAGTTAGCCGAAAATATTCAAAAATACCGCAGGAGAAAATCAAGATGAATAATACGACGGTTATCGCAAGTGGGTACCCGCCGCCGGATCGGTTTTTCCAGAAACGGCTCATTTCCAGTACACCTCGGACTTTCCGGTTGCGGCGGCCGACAGTTCAATGGGGAATGAGCCAAAATTTCCGAATAAGCCAATGTTGACGGTTGTTCGCAAAATAACCGTAACTTCTTCGTTGATCTGAACCGTGCCGGTTTTGCTCCATTCGATTGCAGGATTGAGCCCGGTTTGTTCCTGCAGTTCACGGGTCCGCTGCGACGTTTCCTGTCCAATCCTGCCTGCGATTTCCGCCTCGCGTGCCAGTTCATCGGCGAACGTGTTGAGCTGTTGTTGTGCCATAAATACCGGAAACACTTTGAGCGCAAGTGCGATACACAGCATCGCCACAAGTACGATGACAACCACATCGACATAGCCTTCTCCGCGGCGGGAGACGATGACTCGCTGCATAGAAATCCTCCTTTCCTAAGAGTTAAAACAGCTTGCCGAGCGCTTTAAAGATTTCCATGCCGATTATGACCATGTACGTTAGGATGAAACAACCCAGCATAAGGAATGAGTATTTCCGGACTTTACCGGGGCGCTTCATCGCGATTCGTTTTAACCGCTGTATTTCTAACAGTTTGAAATCATGCGCCAGCATCTCGAAATAGACGGTGCCCTGGTCACCGCGCAGGACGGCGAGCAGGCCGCGTACCAGGTCGGATAGCATCGTGCTACTGATCCGGGTTTCCAGCCGTATCAGTGCTGTTTCCAAATTGCCGCTTTTCATATCCGCAATCGTAATTTGCAGCTCGTGGAGCAAGCCTTCACCGGCGTTACTAGCATAGACTTCCAGTATGCGCAAGACATCCCGTGAAGCCTTTAATTCCTGGGAAATAGTAGCGACAAAACGCGGTAGTTCCGCTTCGATTTGTTCCCGTTTTTTTCGGACTAGCTCATCGGCGGAGCGAATTTCTTTAAAAAAGAGGGCAATCGCCAGAAAGATCAATAACGGCGAGAGGAGAGGCAGTAAAGGAAGCAATGCGATACCGGCGCAAAAAATCAGGGTAGCTTTGATGATAGCTTGTGCAACAAAGGCTTCGGGAGTGAGACGGATACCTGCAGAGCGAAGTGTAGCTTCTGTTTTGCGCTTGTAGTAATCGGTGAGCGGCAAACGTTCGGCCAGCCATGTGGACAGACGAAAGAGCAGCACATGCAAGCCGGATGTATTAGTCTTTCTCAGCTTTGCTGCCTGTAAAATGGCTTTTGTATTCGCCCGGGTTGAGACATGAAAAAGATCAGCCAACAATAAATAAGCTCCGGCTGCAAAGCACAGTCCGAAGCCCAAAAGTAGCCCGGTCATGTTCGGGTAACACCTCCTTTACCGTTCCCACTCATCTTCAAAGGGATCGTGATTTGCATGCCAGGGGTTCACAGAAGCATTGTAGTGATCATTTTCCATAACATTCATGGTAATGGCTTCATAACTAGCGGGTCCCTCCGCGACACTCGGTAAATTGCCTAACTCAGCCAGTGAAACAAAACCTTTATTACCGATGATAATATGATCGAGAATGTTGATATTCAGCGGATTAAAAATGTCGACCAATCGTTTCGTCAATTGGAGATCTTCGGATGAAGGTTTCATACTTCCTCCGGGATGGTTATGAGCTAAAATGATTGAGGCACAGTCGCAATTGAGTGCTGCTTTTAAAATAAAGCGTGGATAAATCGGTGCCTGGTCGATACTGCCTACAGCAAGGGTGCGAGTTTCAATGATGTGATTGCCGTTGTCCAAAAAAGCGGCCATAAATCGCTCCCGATCCCGGATACCTTCCAGCAGCGCATTAAAGTAACTTCCGGCGTCATTTGGGGAACGTATAACCTGCTTGGTATTTTCCTCTTCCCATTTCAGGATGCGATAGGCCCGAAGAAAGGCGTTGAGTTGCTCGAGTTTTTTTAGCTGCAACTCGGTGGGTTCCAAGGTAAGGGGACGCTCAAGCACATTCATCAGATTGTTTGAAGAGCCGTATCGTTCCAGCTTGCGGAGCGGGATTTGGGTCAGTTTGTGGACGGACTGAACAAAGTCACGGGCGTACTTCTCCACGGAGGTGAGGTCATCCATACCTGTTCCTCCTTTCATTGTGCGGGCGGGGCATCTGGTCTGGAAAAGTGACGGATCATGACGTGCACGGCCTGCAGCTTCTCTATGCTCGCGGCAGAAAACGACGACCACTCTTGGAGTTGCCGGAAAAAATCGTCCAGCCCATACAATCCAATGAGCTTTTCCAAACTATCGAATTCCTTGGCATCAGCATCAATCAATGTGCCCAGTATAACGGCTATTTCTTTGTCATTCATGGTGTTCCTCCTTATCGCTTGTACTCTAATGGGCGCGTCAGTCGAATGACTGCGGCCAACGAGATGAGTAGAGTCAGGGCGCATAACGCCAGCACAAGTTGACCAGGGGTCGTATGCAATAATGCACGGTGCCAGTCCCGATTCAGGAAATAAAGCAGCGGAATATTGCCGATAAGCAGTAGCGCCATGGTCAGAAACTCTTTGAGCGGTTCGTACAGGGCGACATCCAATTCAGCGGATACAACGCGCATATCCGACAGTTTGCTCACGATCGGCATCAGTGTTGTTTTCAACGTCCGATCCTCCTGGCACGCCATGAGCGCATCACACCACTCCTGAAATACGCTGTTGTCAATTCGTCCGCGCAGCCGCGTCAGCGCCAAGCGCAGATTGGTATGAATTAGTTTGGATTCCGCCAGAAATGCTTGAAACACATCGAAAACAGGGGGATGCAAGTAAGGGAGATTTTCCTCTACGGCGGATATAATGTTCTCGCTGCGGAGATAGGAAGTTGTTATGACGGATAGCGCCGTTTCAAGTTCGGCGTGAAGCCGCTTTTTATAAAACGTGGCAGTAAATAACACCAGCCAGAAGGGCAACATGGCAAAGCCACAGGCCAAAATAGGTAGCAGCCAGACATTGCCGAACAGCAGCGACACCATTGCACCGCCAAGAGCGAGCAAAAGGGAGAGAACGAACAGCCAACCGAGTCGCTGCCCGTTGCCGGTTTGTTGCATGATGGCTGTAGCCTCGGCAATGGTCGCTTGCCAACCTTTCAGCTTTTTCGGCTGCTGCACGGTGCGGATTTTTCGGCCGATGGGTAGCTTGCGGGTTTGCCGATGCTGCATGCGGTCGGCAAGCTCCAGAAACAACTGCCGAGGAGATAAGTGGTGGAGAAGCAGGATGCCAGCGGATAGCCCAACAAAGGAAAACAGCAACAAGAATGTCAAGGCTTTTCACCTCCTGATAACAACTGCTGCAGTATGGAGAACGGCAAGCCATTTTCCACTAAGCGCTTTTGCAGTCCAGGGGAGATATCGTTTACCTTTTCAAAATCGCCTTCGATGCGGATTTGTCCGGCGCTTTCCTGGGTGGAGCGAACAACATAGCGAAATAACGGAACGATTTCCCGGGTTCCATCCGGCAGAATACGGCATTCGGTGATTTCCATGATACGGCGGATGTTGTCTTCCAGTCTTTTGACAAACAGGACGATCGGAAAGGCCTCAGTCACCAGATTGTACAGCGTCTTGTCGTTCATTTCGTATTTCTGTGTACAAAGCGTCACCATCCGGTAATACGTGGCCAGACAAGAATTAGCGTGAGTCGTAGTAATCACCGTATGACCGGTACGGGCAGCCTCCTGGGCGGCAAATGCTTCGGCGGATTTCATTTCACCGACGCAAATGAGATCGGGGTTGGCGGTCAAGGCGTATTCCAGCAGCTTTTCCTGATCAATGTTTTGGCGGGGATCATCACTGGAGCGAGTGACGGTATGCACAACATTGTTCAGCACGTGCCCTTCATCATCGGTTAGCACCAGATCAAACTCTCTGGTGCCGTTTTCGATTGTAAAGATACGTTTATCATTAGGAATCGTGGACAGCAGCCAGCTCATCAATGTTGTTTTGCCGCTGCCGGTTGCTCCGGTAACACAGATAGATAAGCCATATCGCAAGCAAAGACTCAAGAAATCCAGCATATCACCGGTAGCTGTGCCGCCGTGGATAAAATCCTCTCGCGCCAGTTTCTGCGGATTAACAATCCGAATAGATGCGGCGATGCCTTTTTCTTTATCTGTTACCGGCGAACCAAACACGGTAATACGGATATTGTTTGCCAAGTGTCCGCGTACGATGGGCTGAGAGTAGTCGAGGATCATGCCGGACTGATGCAGCAAACGTCGGATGACGTTGAGCGCATGTTCCGGGGAGGAAAACTGCTCATCAGCCGGCATGATGAGGCCATCCGTGTAGCTGATTTTCACGTCATTGTAACTGTTGATGTTAATTTCCTCGACTTCCCGTGAAAACAGATACCGGGTCAAAAAAGAATACTCTACCATTTCCGCATACAGCCGGTCGGCCAGTACGTCAAACGAAAACCCCGGTACATGCAGTCGATGGTCGATCAGGTACTGATTGATATAGGCGATCAGTTGCTGTTTTTGTTCTGCCGGATGACGGCTGAGTAGCGTTGCGTATTTGCTGGAAAGATAGGCTTGCACATCCTTCAATACGTCATCGAATGGTTTGGACTGGCTGGAGAAATAAACTGCGGCTTGATTCATTTCCGTTCACCTCGCCGTTTCCATAACCGTTTTTTGAGCCACTGGCTGACAGAGGAGCTGGTTCGGGCAGGTACTGAGGATGGGCATTCCTCGGGGACAATCAACTGCATCATTTGGGTCAGCCCTTGATGATAAGCCACCGCCTCCTTGCCGGACGGTAGCGGGTCGAGTAAGCATGCTTCGAGCGTTTGCTGCTCCAGGGCTTGAACATACGGAAGATGAAACTGGATGCCGCCGACCACCTGACCGTAGGTGCGGCTGTCCTGATCGGGCCGGAGGTTAGAAAGAATCGGGACCTGTGCGGCGTGCTGAAAGCGGGTGTCGGACAAGAGCGGCAGATTGGAGGCGTAGAACATGATGCTTTTCAAATCGCACGTATGAAACCGAAAAACCGAATCGGCCAGTTCCATCGCTACAGTAGAAAGCAAATTGGCGGACACGTAGCTGACGCAATCGACCAGAACGACATCAGCGGTATGTCTTGCCAAGGTCAGCATATCCACGGCGCGCTCTCGTTCGTAGTTGGCGTAGGTAAATACATGATCCCTTTTCTTGTATCCGAGCAAGCCGAGATGGGGGGTACCTTTGATTGAGAGCGAATAACGAAGCAGGTCTTCTTGAGCCAGCGTGGGTAAACTGAGCAGTTCTCCGAGAGAGCGCTGTTTATTCGCAAATTGTGGAACCAAAAACGGAATAGAGGGGCAGAGCGAGTCGCTAAAGATCGCCAGCACGTCCTTGCTTTTAGCAGCAAGAGCTTGGGCCAGTTTGAGCGTCGTAATCGTTTTTCCGCTGGATGGACTGCCCCAAATAACGACGAGTTTGTTACCCATGGGCGGTGTCCTCCGTGTTCGCTTGTTGGGCTTTAAAATATTCATCCTGTTTAGCGATGAACGTTTGAGCGGTTTTCGCGTCTCCTCGATAGACGAGAGCTGCATGCAGTTTGCCTTTGTTTTCGATATCGGTCAAAAGCACCGCTTGCTCTGGCAGCGCAAGAAGGGTGAGTGTGGAAGGCAGTTCCCTGTCATCCTCGGAAGTTTCTTCGTTGTTTCCAGTTTGAGCGTCGAGACCGCTGTTAGTCGTTACCGACAGCACCTCCACATATTTGAGTTCCGGGGGCAGGGTGGTCGAGCGAAGATCACCGTAGTCCGCGGCAATCAGGCTGATAATGTCGCCGGGTTGCAGTTTGCCCGACAGTCCTGCTGCAAGACTTTTGATCGTGACGGATAATGCTTGCTTTTGTCCGTCCAAACGCATGAGGTAGGCGTCAAGCGGAGCGGCCGATAGCTTGGACGGCAGCAAATAATCACTCTTCTTGAGATCTGTCGCGGCATATTTTCCGACTACATCATCGACGGATTTCAGCACTTCTTGCGGCAGATGAAACGCTCCTACTTCGACGGTTTCCACTTGTTCAGGTTTGATCGGTGTTCCTTTGTCTACGTCTTCGATGACGCGCACAATATCGATTGTCTCGCTAGCACTTCGATTGAGCAGCGGGGCAATGCCGAAGCAAAGAATCAGGGAGAGGATAATGCAGCATGCTCCAAGGACGGAGCGGTTTTTGAACCAATTCATAAACGGTTGAAGCCTCCTCGTTCAACAAAAATAGAGCAGCCAAAACGCCGCAAAGCCGCCGGCCGAAAGAAAAGGGGCCAGCGGCAAGGGAGTTTTTGCGGCTTTTGTCATACCGCCTTGAACAGCAAGTCCGGCGGCAAAGAAGAGTACAAGCGACAAGCCTAGAACACTCTGCAGTAAGCCGCCGGCGGGTCCCAGCACAAAGCCGGAAGCTGCCATCAGCTTGATATCGCCGCCACCAATCTTCCCGTTGGTGATGATGGCCGCAAGCAAATAGGGCAAGCTGGCGACAACAAGCCCGGTAACGGCCGGGATAATGGAAATTTCCAACATACCAACGCCGAGGATCGCAAGCGGCAGCCTGTTCGGAATTTCACGGGTGCGGATATCATGGAAGCTGATTACTAGAAGCAAGGCACCAAACAATAAACCTTTGCTAAGAAGTAATAGATCAGAAAGCATTACGGTATTCACTCCGTCAGCGGCCATTCATCCAGGCAACGATAAGGGTACATCTTCTGGCTTTTGATAAAGCGCATCATAAATATAACTTGATCAAGCACGGACAGATTGTGCCGATCTTTGGTCGTCATCATCACCGAAGCGGATACTCCGATCAGGAAGACGACCACGGCCATTGGCACACCGCCCCAAACGAGCCATAGCACGACGGCGATAAGGGAGGCAGCTAGCGATCCAATGACCGTTTGTCCGAGTTGACGTTGACCGAAGCCGGGAAACCATTCCGCTTCCGGTTTCACGCCAAGTGGGATATAAAGCGATTGATCTTCGGACGACATATAAGAAGCACTCCTTCGGGTTTACTGGTAGTAAAACAAAACGATCTCTTTGATTTGCCAGATGCATTCCGCAAGCACATAAAAAAACGTCACGTTACGGGCACGTTTTTTGTAGCGGGTAGCCTCTTCGTCGGCTCCGGCCAATCGTACCATGCAGTAAATAAAGCGGGCCGAGCAACCCAGACGAATCAGGACAATGAGCGCCTGCGCCAATTCTTCCAAGGTGACCATAGGATCACCCGGCCTTCATCATCTTGCGGGCCATGCCAATCAGCCTGACGCTATGATACACATTGTTCACAATGCCGCCTCCGCCGCCTGTAGTGATCAAGAAATCCGAAAGGAAACGTGGCGTACGAATAGCCAGCACCATACAGGCCATGCCCCAGAATACGTGATTTTGCAGCATCAGCCCGACGCCTAGCTTGGCCAAGGCGATCTGAATAACGACCGCCAACATGGATTGCATGAATTTTTGGGCGTATGCACGAAAGACGCCTCGGTCATTGTCTAGCAGTCCGGCGCAAGCAAGTGGAATCCCGACACGCAAGATGAACATTTCCAGTCCCCGCATCAGGAATTGAAAATAGAGAATGAAAAAGCATATGACAAAAATAAGCCCGAAAATCGCGGTTACAAGCCCCGCCGAACTGATGGCATCTATCCAGACTTGCCAGTCATAATTGGTTGATTGCCCAATCGCGTTTAGCAGCAAATCGGTCAGCTCTCCCACGATTTGAGCCAGCCAGGAGTAAATGGTGGGAAAACATATGGCAACCGCCAAAGCCCGAAAGAAGTTTGTTAACAAAAAAAGCGGTTCTTCGTCCGGGTCGCCGTCCGTCCACAGTACATAGATTTCAAAGCCTTTCTTTAAAAACTTGAGAATCATTAGAGCGATGCCAAACGAAAACAGAATGTCGTACAAACTTTCGGCAAGGTCCACGCCGGTAGATAGCGACATGAACCGTTCCGCGTATAAGGAAATCGGCATAATGTCTTTTAACAGCGTGTCCATGTAAATCAGGGCACCGTTCAAAATCGCGACGATGAGCAATAGCAGGATTTTCTCCATCGCCTTCTCCTTTTCACGAGGTTGCTTTGATCACCGTAAGGATCCCCCGTAATCGAACATATCTTTAATCCGCTCCGTTAACGTAGGCAGAATCGTGTCTTCAAACAAAAGGTACAGACCTGCCAGCACCAGCGCCCCGATAACAACACCCATCAGGATTTTAACCGCCGTATCGACAAACCCTTCACCGCGCCGATTACCTAGCGCTTGCTTGGTCCGAGCAACCGAGTGGATAATTTTCTTTTTCGCAGCTTTCAGCCATTGTTTCATATTGGGTAACCTCCTAAATGGTATGAAAAATTGAAAAAGCCTGCCGTATTCCAGCAGGCTTGTCTTACTTGTAATAGCCAATGATGATGTTCAGTGTAGCTGAGCCAAGTACCGCGCCAATGCAAGAGATAACGGCAGCAATGATCCGATTATTCCATTTTTTCTGATCCATCTCGTCCGCTGCGGACCGGCGGATAAAAAAGTAAATGATGAGCACACCGGACACGACAGGGGACAAAATCATCAGCCAAGTAGTCACATCGTTAATCAATTTTTCCGTGCCGGTAGCCAGCTTGCTGCCCTTGATGTCAGAGGCGAAAGCGGAGGAAACGGACGAAAAGAAAAAGTGTCCCGCCCAAGCCGCAGATAACGCCAACCGAAGTGCCGCTTGTCCTCCTTTTTTCAATCGTCGAACGAAAAAGGGGAAAAACCGTTTTGCGCGGCCGCCGCGCGCTGCTGCTCCGCCAGTTGCCGGGTGATGTCCTTGTGGTAGTACACCCATATGTTCCATAGTTTCACCTCCTCTCTCGTGTTGGTCCGAATCGGCCGCCGCACTTCCCGTTCCTCTCGCACTTTGCGGTTATGCTCCTTGTCCCCGAGCCCCATCATGCGGTTGAATGCCCATTGGCTGAGATCGGGAGCATACATCATGGCCGGATGACTGCGAGAGAGGACGATTTGATGAGGACGCGAGATTCGCCGCACTTCGTCCACGGTGAGCAGCTTGCGTTCCAGCAAATTCAGCGAATGTGAAGTGCTTGGTGTCGAGTATTTGCCGTGCGATGAAGAGAGCGAATAGCTGGAGGTGGTGTACGTCCCCAGTTTTTCGCTAATCTCTCGCAAAGTTTCGAGGTCATCAGCTTGCAAGTAAATCCATGTCTGGCAGTTGGACTTGATCGTGCTGGCTGCATGGGCATCGTATTTTTCCTTGAGCTGCTCGAAGCTTTGCAGAAACAGGTTGAAGCGCATCCCGCGTCCACCGCCGACCGTCAGCTTGTTCGTGAAGTCGGCAATCGGCGTAAAGTTGCCAAACTCGTCCAACAGGAAGTTGACGCGCCGTTTCAGCCGCCCGCCGCGCTTATCGGCCTCGGCGGTCAGCAGTTCATAAAGCTGCGAAACCATCAGGGATGCAACAGGGTAGAACGTGGTCTTTTCATCCGGCAAAACAATAAAAAGCGCCTGCTTCTTTTCGCCGAGCTCGGCTAAAGAAAAGTCGCTTTTATGGGTAATGGCATATATGGACTTGGAGGTAAACAGCCGCAGCGTCGTTAACGCTGACGTGTAGAAACTGCCCTTGGTACGGGAGGGGGCGATATCGGAGATGCTGAGCAGCGCTCGGGCCGGATGATGTTGCGGTAAACGTTTGACGTACTCTTGCATCGGCGTTTTGTTGCCGATTTGCTTGTTCATCTCGGCCAGAAACCAGTACGCATTGGTCAGGTTCTGGTATTCGGGACGTTTGATATTATCCCATACGACACTGAGAATGGAAGCGGCGATAACCGACATTTCACCGTTGGTCCAGATCTTTTCACCTTGCGCTTTGCCAACCAAGACATTCGTCATATCCCAAGCAAGCATTTCGGCCTGCTCCTGATCATCGGCAAGGGCGGCATCGATAATCGGCTGGAGCAAATTGTAGTGATGACTTTTTTCCGGATGGCGGAAGTCGAGTTCCAGCACCTCGTAGCCGAGCTTCTCTAGCATAGGGCCACTGTAGTGAAGCAATTCCGCTTTCGGATCGGAAATGACCATGGATTCGCCAGCGAGGGCTAGCAGACCGATGGATTGCAGCACAACCGAACGGGATTTGCCGCTACGGGTTGCGCCTATACACAGCGTATGGACATCATCGCCGACATAGTAAAGCTTCTCACGTCCGCGTTCCTGACTCATTCCCAGCACGATGCCGCCGGAGTTGAGGCTGAGCGGTTTGGTCGCGTCTGGTGGTGGTGAATCAGGTTTGGGGATCGTTTTCGGATAAAACAGCCTCATCATGCCAATCCTCCTGTTTCGGCGGTTTCAGAAAGTTTAAGTCGTCATAACCGGTATCGATCAAATGTCGGATCAGCGGATGGCGAAGATCGAGCGAATAATGGTCAAAAGCTCGAGGCCATTCCTCTTCCTTTAACCAGCGAGCCGACCCGTGTTGATGCTGCCCGGTCGGAATCGGTGTTTCGATGCCGGGAGCCACCCGTTGCAGCTTGCTTTGGTAGGGCCGGCTATTGGTCGTGAAAAACAGCACAGTAAGCAACAAAATAAAGCCTTGCAGACAGACGAACAGCATAACATGCTGGCTGTTGGATATCAGACTGGACAGACATGACTCGAGGGTTGGCCATGTAAGTCGGGAGGTGTAGCCGGACAACAGACGATGAAGGACGGTGCTGATAAAGAGATTGGGTATGCCCCCAATCCCGAACAATAGCAAGGAAACTGCCCATTTTTGCTTCGTTTTCACAGTTCCAGTTCCTCGGTCGGTTCAAAAAAGTCGTCCGGCTCAGGTTCTTTGGCAGATAACGACAAAAGAGAGGGATTAGCAGCAGGGGAGAAGGTAGGGTTTTTCTGTTCATGGGATTGCTCCGCAATCTGGTCCAATTGAAGTTGTAAAAACAGCGATTTGGGTGCGGGACGGTCGTGGATATGTCCCCACTCTTCGGTGTGTTGGTTATGCATTGCGACATACAGCGGGTCGTCCACGCAAAGTGTGTGCAGCAGACTGTCTTCATTGACCACCTGCGCCATGACCGCAGGATGAGAGGCAGATAACTCATAGATTGGAACGGCACAATGGTCCAGCGGATAATACAAATATTCGCCATGGTTAGCAGCTTGCTCTTGGGCCATGTCCGACAAGCAATGACTAGCGACAGTCTGGTGTACGGCAAGCTGCCATTTTCCGCCGCTCTCCAAAAAATACAGTCCATTATGGAGAGGTTGGCTATTTGTCACCGTTCCCCAAGGTGTATTTTTTGGAGCCTGCAGTGAGCCGAAGTATTCTGGAGCGAAAAACTTGCCATCCTCGGCAAGCTTCTCCTGGCTGCCGCAGCGCTCCTTGAACTCGGGATCCGAAATCGCATTTTTCTGGAGCAATTCGTAGGTGGGAACTACGCTTTTGGCATCGTCAAAGTATACATGGTCACTGTGTTGTTCCCCGATATTGAGCGCTTTTTGGCTTAACAGTTCTTTGGCGTGATCGGCGTCGATGACGATTCCGCTGCCCCGTTCGGCTATCATTTCATACACATGCAGGGCAATCTCCGCGCAGGTCAAAATGTTGCCCCAAATGGAAATCTCCGGTTTGGACATAAGGAGTCCTCCTTTCAGCGATCTTCGGCAAGCTCCAGTGCATCCGGATTACCGTCGTAATCGTAGGCGAACTGCTGGTCGTAATCCAGTTGGATATCCCGATCACTCAGTTCGGGCAGTAAATCTTCCAGTTTCTCAATCAGAATCTGCGCTTGTTCAAATTGCTCGATGGTTTTGTCGTTCGGACTGATGAGGAATTTGACGATTTCGTCATGGATAAGGATGAGTTCGTTTTCGCTGAATAGCTTCTTTTCATCCACCAGTCCACTGCGACAGGCGAAGCTTTCCAGCGCCTGTTCCTTGTCGTAGAAGTATTGCCGCTGCACCGGCGTATTGTTGTCCGGGGATAGACGATACGTAGAAAAGACGTATTCAAACAGCGGATGGTGTTTGCAGGCAAGGACGACATCACCGTAGTCGCAAAGTTTATACACGCCATTTGCAACCTTGGGCGTATTCTCGGTATACGGTTTTTCGGTGCATATCCCAAGCTGAAGCGCTGTTTTTCGGGCTAAGTCTTGGATTTGTGATATCAACCGATCCGGGACCGTCACGAACGGATTGCGTTCGACTGTATCCATGCGGGTATAGAAGGCGACGAGTTGGTCTTTCCAAAAGAGATCGGCCAAATAATCTGCCGAAGTCGAGCGTTGGACTTCGATTCCCTGTTCAGCCAGGGTCGTGAAGTACGCTTTGTAAAATTCACTTTTACTTTTCATCTCATCATCATTCCTTTCGGATGGGACGACGGTAAGTCTTGTGAGAAGGTTGAAATTAGTGTGGATCCTGCAATTCGATCATTTACTTTCTCGGTCGTTTTTTTGATCAGGGCGAGTAGAGAAGGGGGCGGGGGTTACTTTCGTTTGGTTGGGCTTGTTAGATTGAGCGGATTTTCGGCGTGGGGGCTGTTTCATTAACTGTTCCAGGCCTTGCAGATGGCCATCTGTGAAAAGCATATTTATTCGTCCTTTCGGGTTTTAAAATAGGTTTCAATGATTACCGCTCCATATCGCGATCCTTATGTCGGAGCAGCCATTCCTTTTTGGCGAGCTTGGATAAGTCTCCGCCCATGACTCTGGCCTTGTCGTCGTAATTTAGTTCTGCACGCATCATCCACCCTTCCGCTGCGGTAAGCAGTTTTAGCAGCATTTGCTCGGTCAGCGCATATCGCCGATCGACTTCTCGAAAGCTCGACGTGGCCTCCTTCTCCAACTGAATCATCGTACGGACGGTTTGCAGGATACGGTTAGCAATACGTTTTTCTGCTTCATTTCGATAGCTCGTGCGGAGCGTTTCTAACCAGTCTGGATGGTTGTTGTAGAGCATAGCCAGCTTCAACTTGGCTTGCACATAATTCTCAACCATTTGCGCCAAATACCGATTGTCATTCAGTAAATCTTTAACCATTGCATTCACTCGTAACTTGGCTTCCGGGGGCAGTAGCTTGTAGGCAAGCCTGCCGTTTTTCGGCATGTTCCGGCGAAGTTTAAATAACTTTTTGGCCCATTGCTTGACCGAAGCGGGTTCGATCAGGTGGTGCTTGGGGAAGCGGAGAAGGGAATCCTCGTCTTCTTGTTCAAATCGATGCTGTAAAGCTTTGAAAGTCCTTGGGTTTAGTCGCTTCATATAGGCTTCAAATTCCTCAATGATACTGTCTGTCACTTCCATGATGCCAGATTTGAACTGGTCGCGTTGCGCACAAAATTCTCTGATTTTGTACGCGAAGGTGTCTTTGATGAGTTGTTTGCGAATGCGGTTCGGAATTTCGGGGTGGGTGAAGTTTTTCGTGATGGTTTGCGATTTGTCCCAAAACACCACGTGAAGGTGTGGATGATTGCGCTCATTGTGGAAGGCAGCAGCCCAGCACAAGTTTTCGATCTTGATCTGGTTATGAGCGGCAAGGGTGGAGATATGCTGTTCGATATATTGTTGCCAATCGGTGAAATCCGTTAAACCGAGTTCAAGCGCAGTCTCGGTCCGAAATGAAATGACACTGCGGTACATATTCTTGCCTTCCCGCGAAATCTGCCGGGCGATCCGTGCGACTTCCTGCCAGGAATCGAATGCCTGCAGACTGCCGGGCTTAAGTTTACCAAACAATCCGTGACTCAGGTTTTCATGCCGAACCGCACCGGGACGAGTGGCAATATACCCGATATGCACATAGTTGCCGACCGCAGTTTTCGGGTGATTGGGATGGAAGAACCGCTGCTTATAGATCAGCGATATCGCCATCACCTCCACGCAACCGTTCCAAATTGCGTTCGAACGTATCGCCGGAGAGGAACAGCTTTTCCGCATCGGTCAGCTTCATCTTGGTGTATTCGACCGCAAGCTGCCGCGCTTTCCGTTCAATTTCCCGAAAGGTGGTATAGCGGTTTGTATCGATTAAGTCGGCAATGATTGCAATCGTGGAATAATACGCTGCGGCGGACATGATGAGATCCTTGCTAGCAAGTCCAGCCAGTCGATTGCTGAGTCCGTTTATGGCAATCGAGATTTCTTGCCGGATGATACCAGTGATGAAATCAATCTCTTCTGTATAGGCTTCTACGGACATTCCTTTTTGTACAAATGCCCGCACAATATCCGCCATGCTCAGATGCTTGGAAGCGGCGTATTTCTTCAATGCCTCATACTGCTTTTTGGGAAGCTTGACGGTGATCTGGACCGTTTTTTCATTTTGGGCCAACGGCACCACCTTCCTTTTGAAAATTCCGTCAGTGACATTCGATCATCGGGGCAAATCCGCTAAAAATGTCGGTGGAAGCTCTGCTTCCACGCGGTGTTTCACGCAAAATGACATTTTGCTATTCCTGCCTTTACACCCTTCCAAGAGGCGGGCCTCTTGGGGGGGAGGAAGGTTCATATACCCAATGAAAAAAAGGATAGAGGGGCATAGTTCTGTCACTCCTTCTAAATGTCCTTGCATATCAGAAAACAATTTCTCCATATGTTTAAAATGATTACTTGACATAGTTTTTGATTATAAGGGAATGTGTGCGAATAATTTTTTTGAGAAGCAAATATCATATTAATGTTGTATAGTAAATATTGGTGGAATAATATTCATCCTTACATATCATTGATTGATGGGAGAGGGTAAAAATGACAAAAGGAAAAAAGTATGAAAAGTACATTAAGGAATTTATAGAAAAGTGGGGTAACTCTCTCAGTATCGTGTCTAAGAAAGGGCACATTGAATGGGTAGAAGACCAGCATAAAATAGTCGGTACTTCTGGCGGTCGAGTGGGCATTTGATGTTGCCTTTTTGATAAAAGATAACAGAGGACAAGAACATAAATTTTTAATAGAAGCGAAGAATTATACTACCTCAAAATTGACTCCCGGGGAAGTGGCTGAACTAGCGGGAAAAGTATCCGAAATTACTAGAGTTGCTGGTGTAATTCTAATTACAAATAACGATTTAAGTAAAAAATCAGAAATGGTTGCCACACATAAAGGATTTGAATGCTGGAAGATGCCTTTTAACGACACGGATAGTGGCTATTTTATTGTAAAAAAAGATTTAATTGAGACATTCGATGAAGAAACATATGATACCCCAAATAGAGTAACGGAAGAATCATGGATAGAAATCACTTATTCAGATGGAAGAGTTGAACGAAGGAATATGTAGTAGGTCTAAAGTGAAAGACCATAAAGGAAGTACTAAAACATGTCCGAAAATGATACAAAATTATTAAACATGAATGGGTGGACAAATAAGAAGCCTGAGGCTTGGCCGCAGGCTTACCGGTGCTTCCTGAATTACTAACAATATACAGAATGCGGTTCAATCTGTAAATAATCATGTATATTAAGAACACTTTATATGGGATATCACCAGTATTTAACTATTGTTCATCTTTGGTCACGGGCCGAATAGGAAGCATGTCGAAAATGTCCTTTATGGTAAGCTTTGATTCCAGCAGACGTCGCTCCAAAATAGAATAGAATGTAGAAGGTGTCGATTCTAACAATACATCATGAAAAAGACTCCTGATTTTCTCCGCTATTGTTACTACTTCTTCAGGTAACCAAACATTCATCTCCTTAGAAGGACTAGCGGCAAAATGAACTTTCGTCACAGAACTAATAATCATAAATTTATTTTGAATTTCTTGACTTTGAAATCGTTCTGCAATCCAACCAAGATGGTTATAAGACTGGCCGATCTCACTTTTGCTGTAAGTAGGAGATTTATCTTTTCCAACTTTGCTTTCGTGTGAGATGACGTATTCATGCGAAATCCATAGAATATCCGGACCGGTTCCTTCTGATTTATCAGGGCGGGAGGATTGGAAGCCTAAATATTCTCCGAGCCATCTGACAGCTTCCTCATATTGAGGCGCTGAAACTGATGTCCAGTTTTTTAATGGTTGAAGACGTTCATCCATTTGAGAAATAGATCCGTAATTCAAATCTCCCCTCGCACTTAACGTTGCAACGATTCTACCTACTTGCGATTCCTTCTCTATAATAATTGGTGATGGCTTGGCAGGCTTTTCAAAGTTGGGTAACGCACCGATTGATTTAGAGCATCCGGCAGCACGCCCAAAATAATGGTTAGCAGCCCCAACATTTCCACTTTTCAAATAACAGTATCCAATCCAATGCAAGTGCCAACCGCTGAGTGTTTTATCATAAGCTCCGACCTGTCCAGATATTTCTTCCAAACTTCTTGCTGCTTTTTCATATTCTCTGTTCCAAAAAAATCTGATGAATTTTCTCTCTGAAAGAGCAATGGTGACTGGTAATAATGCATTATCTGCGGTTGAATCTACATCCGATTGGAATACTACCGAGTTGTCCTTAACTTCTTGTTCATGAAGTTTAAGCCAACCATCTTCTCGGGAAAATACGGCGGTTTCATACGCTAGTAGATCTTCAACTGAAGTTAAGGAAGCTGTTATTCTTTGTCCAAGATCTAATTGGGCTCGTATAAATTTAGGCAATCTTTCTCGATTTTCGGAAAGAGTGATCCATTCTGCTAGATCATTCCCCATTAAGAAAACAATACCGTGGTCATCATTCCCTCGCGAAATTCGCCCTAATGATTGAACTACTCTTGATGCGATTGTACCCTGTAAGGCTTTGGTTTCTCCAAGTGCGCTCCACATAAATTTTTCTAGGTGGCCGGAACCTGCTGGTAAGCCATCAATAACTAAAGTACGACATGTATCATTTGGAAAATCCATACCCTCAAATCGAGCTGGGGCAACCAATATCCCATTCTTAGCGGCTTTAAACTCATTTACACGATCTGTAAAATCATCACTAGAAAATGCCATCTCATACTTACGCCACTTCTGAGCACGTTTATCGCTTGTTGGAATTATAAGTACTTTTCGATTAAGACTATACTGTATGATATGATCGAACCACTGCTCCGAAGTAATGTTTTTGTTCATGTACGGTGTTACAATAAACCGTTCTGTTTCACCCGCACGAGTTTTTGGAGAAATTGTAGTCCCAGGCTCAAATCCAAATGTTCGAATAAATTCTGCTTTATCCTGAACTGTAGCTGATAAAAATACCTTGCGAGTAGTATCATTCATGAAAGCAAGTTCATGTACTGGTGGTAGAAATGGTGTTATTTCAATACTATTTGAAGTGATGAACAAGCTACACAAGTCCAGGTTATCTTTTAGATGCTCCCAGGCGTACCTTGTATCCTTCTCTCTAGATGCAACTCCTTCTTCCTTTAAAACATCTGCTACCTGCTCATAAATTTGATTCCATATAAATAGTGGTACAAATAAAACACTAGGGTCGGTTTCATCATCAACAACTACTTCAAATGTTTCATTACGATAAACTTCTTTAAAATAACTCCGAGATAAATTCGTTATTAGCTTATATGTGTCAGGAAATTCATTACGTTTTAAGTGAAGCGTAAAGTTTTCACGGATAATACTGGATGCAACATGGGCATCATCAAACAAAAGGCCGCGGATAGGTTTTCGTGCAAGTCTGCTCAGGCCATTAAATAAGGCTTGATATGTGGTTAGACATTGAACATCTCCCATGTTGAATTCTGCTTCATTTACTAAGTTACCTCGATAATATGTAGCTGCTTTCATCCCCATCGATGATGCAGCATCAGCTGTTTGCTGAATCAATTGGATAGAACCACATAGGTATAAAATGCGGCCTCTAGTCTCATTCACCAGGCTTTGGCCTTGAAGGAGACCAATTGCTGTTTTGCCCCCACCGGTATTTAAGTTTGTTGATATATTTGGCTGGGTGCGAATTTCGTTCCATTCCTCAAGGGCGAGATACTGACCACGCCAGAGGTCATTCATACCTCCACTTCTTGAAAGACTATCGTATAATTTTATTGGATGTGTCTCTCTTGTTTTATCTGAAGTTTTAAGAAATTGAGAAAAATCAATAGGCATAAGCACACCTCCCAATTCTAGTTTTTATGTTAATTATACCCATTGTTTGATACACTATAAAGATTATATCAGGTCAATAGTTACCCTGATAAGAATAGATAATGTTATCTTCTTCATAATTAAAAAATAGTTGTTGGACACTATCTTAAATGACACTTCTTATATTTTTTTCCACTTCCACAAGGACAAAGGTCATTCCTACCTATTTTTTGTAGGCCATTTTGTCTTTTATAACTCATGATTCTTGATTCGGCATATTCATCAGCTAGCTGACTTAATATATCAATTTTTTCTGATGGAATGTCCGCGGGTGTTAGTAATTCAAAATCTATAGCATATAAAATGTCTTTCTCATTAAAATATAAATGAATGACTAGACGTGACGACTCCTGATTTTGTAGAATTGCAGCTAATGCATAGTCAGTAACATATTGATGTTCCAATTCTCTGAGATATGGTTGATGACAACACATTGAGTAATTTGCTTCACCAAAGCAACTTGCAATTGTCATCCTTTTAGTTTCTTTTTGACGTATTAATGTATTATTTATTGCGTCACAGAACCATTGGCGGGCTTCATCAGAAAGATCCAACAAAAAAGTCGAGAGTATGGTTCTTTTCCGGATATTAGATGTATCAAGGTAATTAATTATTTCTTCAATCCTTCTCGGAATCTCTTGCTTTGGTTTAATTAATTTCATGTTTTCATTAATCAGATTTGCGAAGTAAGAATCAATTTTCTCCCTATAACCATACCAGTTGATATGGTCAGAGTCCATCTGATCAGCCGTTATAGAATACATATTATGTGACATGTACAATCCATAGTGATCCAACTCGTCATTCAAAGCAACTTTGCTTTGTGTAGCCAACTTTCGTTGTTTTAGAAAGTGAAGAAAGACGGATGGAGAGTCGAATAAATCTGAATATACTCTAAGATCATCAACAGCTATTGAGACAGTGTCGTTTTTCATTTTCAGAAATTTTAATTTATCAGCTTTGGCAGCGAACTCATTAAAGTTATCTAATGAAATACACATTTGTGTAATTTCATCAAAGTCAGAAATGCGTATAGTAGCTTTCTCAATACGTTGTTCATTATAGATTTTCACTGTCTCTTGTGATTTAAGATATTTAAGCGTCCTTTCTGTTTGGCTGTCCGCTTTTGCAATCAATGTTTGCAAAGATTTAATATGAGATTCGATATCAAGCATAGGTGATGTATAAGTATAAGATCCGCTCTTAACCTCGATAATAATTAAATTATTATCGTATAATACAAGTAAGTCGTTTTCAGCACATTGTTTCAGAGAAGTGCCAATTGGATAGTAGTTGGATTGAAAAACAATACATCCTGGTAGTAACTTTTTAAAGAGATTTATTATAATATCTTCAGTTGCTTTAGCTTGTATATCTTTCCATTTGACTTTGTAATCATGGTCTAAATCTGTAATTGTTTTTTGGATAACTCGGTAAATATTATCGAAAACGTTGTAATAATCAAAACAGTAATATTTTTGATCAATCTTTATAAAAGGTTTTCTATAAATAGGCATTTCAATGACTGGCCATCCGGGAAATTGATTTCTTGTGAAATAATTATTACATTGTCCGAGCGACCAAGACAGATTTTCTAGAAAGATTTGACTCCAATCTGTTAGCTTATTTAAATCATGTAAGCCGGCTCCTAGGAAATCTTCAGCAAATTCATCTCTAAGATTTTTCAGTTCTTTGTCACTTTCAATAATTTGCAATGCATCTTCTTGATCAACTATATCAACTTTTTTCTGCTCAAATAACTCCATTAGGTATTCTAATTTGTTCATACTCTGTAGCATTCCTTGAGAAAGGGATTGCTGAATGTTTTGAAGTCCTTCTAACAACTGGGCTACAGAAATGTTGAATATTTTTTGTAACTCATCTTTATGAGGGGTTAATAAGTCCTTAATATGAGTAATTTCATGGACCGCGTAACGATCACCTCTGTGAAAATTGGCAGCTTGTGCTTCAATTAAAAATGAAATATAGTCTGGGTCGGATGTAATCATGTTTTTTGCATGATGAACTGTGTAGTAGTACATAAAGTTCTCGTACACAGAATAAAGCTGCTGTATTTTATCAGAGATTTCAAAAAAAACATAACTTTGATCTTCAAGTTCATTGGAAGAATTCAAAGGGGTTGAGGCAGCTAAAACGCTTTGTATATACTCCAATTCTCTACCTATGTGAACATTTTCTTTAGATAATTGAACTTCCGATTCAATTCCGATTAATGATTGAATGAATCGGGAGTGAGCGTATTTTAAAAGACTAAGTGGATTACATTGTATAATTAATTTCCTAATATCTGAAACAAGAGAATTAATGATTGAGACTTGTTTGTCATAGCTGCTCTCTATTTTTTTCATTAGTTCTTCATGTTGTTCGGCTGTGATATTGTTTTGAAAGTAAACTAGTTTACCGAAACGAGTGATTTGAAAAGGACCATGCTCAAAGTAATCATCGGGTTTAATTACCTTTTGTTTTTTACCCATTGAAATCCTCCATATTAAATAAATGGCCTATAGAACTAGAGATTCTTATTCAATTAAATGTAATAATCAATGGTTAATTCTGTGCTATCATCTTCTGGAGACAGAATAAAATCGAGAGGTACAGTTTTGCAGTCGTTTAGATATTCATAAATTCTATCTTGAAGATGTTTTAATCCAGGCAGCTGGTTAATTGCTATAACTAATAATTCTTTAAATTTCATCTCATTTTTCTCTTCAAGATATAAATTGGCTATGACGAGGATTAGAGTTACTTCAATTGAATTTGGCAACAACAGTTTTTGGCTTTTGTAGCTCTGCTTTTTATATCTCATAAAAGTAAGTTCACTTGTATTTGCATCCCAACTCCAAATGTCTTCCTTAAAGAGAGCTACCACCATTGCCTGGATAGAACATTCATTGAATAGCTCTTTATACTTTTCAATTGTTACTTGAAAATTAGGAAGGGCTGATTCTTTGACGATGAACTTGTGATAGAGTACATAAAGAGCGTACATATCTAATTTGTCAGCTGTTTTTGATATTGGAATTAGCTTTTCATATAGTTCAAGCAAGGGATGTAATTCGAACTCAAACACATTTTTCTTACTATAAATCATAGATGTGATGTAACCTACAAAACCTTCAAACTTTTTTGATGCGTATTCTGGCTTAAAGCCTGTCGTGTTACCTAACCAATACTGCGGTGCCAAATTAACGTGAACTAAACCTGGCAATTCGTCATGCCAGTTATACTCCTCTTTTTCTAAAAATGGTTGTGTATTAATGAAGCTAGTGATGACGTGTAAAGTTAATCTTATTAGTCCTCTATAGGTGAGAAATGGTTCTGCATTCTCGTGAAATACCTCGCCTGTTGCCATTCGTGGCATTTTAGCCTCCTTTTTCATAGTTTCAAGAGCATGAACAAAACGGGATCGTTGATTATACGTATTTATTAGAGCTATTCTCAGATCAAGCTTTTTTATTGCATACTTCGCTTCAAATGCTTCATCTTGAAAAAAAATATCATCAATATTTTGAAGAATAAAATTGATAAACCTAGCCTGACTTTTTAAGTTCGCTGATTTAAGTAACACGGTCCGAATATTTTCAGATAGCTCTTCATTATTAATAGTAGAGAGCAAAATATCTAATTTTATCCTAACATTTTGATCGTAATCATCCCAAGTTGGTGTAAATCCATCGAAGTTTTGTGCTAATGATTCTAAGCAATATACAAGTTGTGAAAATGCAAGGTCTATATTTGTATTTAAATGCAGTAACGAATGATATGTATTCCGGTAACATGCCAATATTCCAGAATACACTTTACGGGGCAAACCAATTAATTTCTCAACTGATATTATAAAATCTTCAACATCAGCATTAGTCCCATAATTTTCCTTGTTAAAAAAATTGGAAACTAAAGAAAGTGGACTGTTACTCAAGTCGTTTTCCTTTGGGTTACTAATACAGTATGTTTTTATTAGATCAGGGTCTCTCGAAAAAATAGATTTAAGTTTTATACTACATAAGAAAATAAATTGTTCAATTATCTCATTATCACCAGCAGCAACTAGAATCCCTCCCTTGGGCATCTTGTTTTCATATATAAATAAGTATGTCTCAACCTGATCGTCTCCATATAAAATAGGTTCTAGCCTCCCAACAGTAGTTTCTATGATTGAATGGTATTTAAAGTTTGAATACAAAACTGCGGTCCGTTTTGTAATGTGCAATTCATTCTCTTCGAAAAATTTTCCTGAGCTGATTTGTAACATAGTATTTGCTCCGTTCATGATAATTGTAAAATGATAGATTAGGAAACATGGCCCTTCTTCCTTAATTATACAGATTATTTTATTAGATACTAGGCATCATGACCCATTTCTTCGGATATTGGATTATCCTCGACTTTTGATAATAATTATGTCTTACTGCATTTACGCTACTCTCTAAGAGGAGGCTTCTTAAAAGAGCTGGAAGGCAAAGGAACTAGAAATGAGAAACAAAAGAGAATAATTATTAGTACTGGCTACAACATCTTTAATCTATACCTGGCAAGGGGGATATAATTCAGACTTATGATACGTTTTTGGGAAGATTTAGAAGGGAATTTATATAGTTCTGTCGAACTATATCACTAATTAAAAGCAAAGCGACTTAAACCATAAGGAGAACTTTAAAAATGTATTTATCAGAATTGAGTATTTGGAACTTTAGAAAGTATGGTTCTAGTGTGACTCAGACCGAATCTGGTAAGACTGGGCCAGGATTGTCAGTAAAGTTTAATTCTGATCTAAACATAATTGTAGGAGAGAATGATTCAGGTAAAACAGCAATTATTGATGCTCTGAAACTTGTTTTAACAACTCAGAGTAACGATTTCATTAAATTAGAATATGAAGATTTTCATATGCCATTTGGTGAAACAATGGAAGAAAAAAGGACAGATTCCTTAGAAATTCAATGCATATTCAGGGGGCTTAAACCAGAAGAAGCCAAGAATTTTCTTGAGTGGCTGAGTTTTGAAAGTGTTGATACAGAAAAGAATTATTTTTTGAAAGTTACTTTAAAAGGTCGGCGCAAGGGGAGAAGAGTATATTATGATGTCAAAGGTGGAACTGATGAGGACGGTAGTCTGATGAACAGTGAAGCCAGGGCTTTATTAAAATCAACATATCTAAAGCCATTAAGAGATGCTGACTATGAGATGGCTCCGAGGAAAAACTCTCGACTCTCTCAGATATTGGATAGCCATCAGGCTTTTGAAGACAAAGAGCATCATCATCTAAAAAAGGTGATGTTACAAGCTAACGAAATGATTCTTAATTATTTTAAAGGTAAAGATGATAAGGAAGTTTTTGAGGATCAAAATGGAAAACTTTTGCTCGATAAAATCAATACATACTTAAAAGAGTTTTCCGCAACTGATTTGCCGTTGAACTCAGTTTTTTCCATATCTGATATGAAGTTGCGAACTATTTTAGAGAAACTTAGTTTAGAATTATCAATTAATAAATCAGGACTCGGCTCACAAAATTTACTTTTCATCGCCGTAGAATTGTTGTTGCTTAATCGTGAATATTATACTGGATTAAAAATTGCACTTGTTGAGGAAATTGAAGCGCATATTCACCCGCAAGCACAACTAAGACTAATTGATTTTTTGCAAAAAGAGTCCTCTGATTTAGGTGTCCAATTAATTCTGACTACACATAGTACTGTTTTAGCTTCTAAAGTACCATTAAGAAATCTAATACTATGCAATAATGGTAAATGTTTTTTGATGGACTCGGAAAGCACAAAACTAGAAATAGGAGACTATTCGTTTCTTGAAAGATTTTTAGATTCCACAAAAGCTAATTTATTTTTTGCTAAAGGGGTTATTTTGGTTGAAGGTGATGCTGAACATCTTCTTGTACCAACTATTGCGGAGCTTATTGATAGACCATTATCAAAATATGGGACGACTATTGTAAACGTAGGTAGTACAGCCTTTTTACGTTATAGTAGAATTTTTCAACGAAAAAATGAGACATTTGGGAAAATGAATATTCCTGTTTCAATTATTACTGATAACGATATTGAACCTGTATTTTCATCTAATGAGAATGAGGTCATAAATATAGATCAAGTTGAGCCGTCGAGACAAAGAAAAATCAATCTTTACAATGGTCAGACTGTAAGTGCGTTTGTCTCTCCTTTCTGGACACTGGAGTATGACTTAATAGCTGGTGGCAATTTAACGGGAGAATTTTACAAGGCAGTATTATACGCAAAAAAAATCCAGAATAGTGACAAGTATGGTTTGACTGAAGAAAAGAAGGCACAGTGTGACAATGAGGTCGAATTAGTTTTGAAAGAATTACAGATAGTGGATTTTCTAAAGAGAGGATTTCGTATGAAATATACAAAAATGTGATGTTAAAAAATAATGATACTGTGTCAAAAGCAATCACTGCCCAGTGTCTGGCTGAAATCCTTAGTCAGCCTAAAGAAAAAAAAGCATTTAAAGCAAAGATTTTAGAGAACCCAAATCTCAAGTATATTGTCGAAGCTATCATTTATGCCACTAATCATCTAGAAGGTGAAAGGTAATGTTTATTGTAAATGATGAAGATATTAAGAATGCAGAAAGATTACTGCTACCAGAAGGGGAAATTTTCGATAAAGAGAGAAGAGAAGTTATTTATTGCATGGAGTCTAAAGACGTGCAGGCTTGTCCTGGAAGTGGAAAAACGACAACTCTTTTGGCTAAATTAGCTATAATAAGTCGTCAACTTCCTTTGAAATCAAGTAAGGGAATATGTGTATTAACACATACCAATGTAGCAGTTGATGAAATTAGAAATAAACTGGAAGGTAAAGCGGATATCTTATTCCAATACCCAAACCATTTTGGCACAATTCAATCATTCGTGAATAAGTTTTTAGCTATACCTGCCTATATTGATAGATATGGAAAAAGGATCGCGAGAATTGATGATGAGATATATTACGAATTTGTCCAAAGGCGATCAGGGAAATTGGATTATGGTGCGAAAAATTGGCTTGATAGAAAACGAATTTCTTTAGCAGATCTTCGATTTAGTCTTAGTGATTTTTGTATTACAAAAAAAATCGATGGCCCCATTCTTATGAATCCAACAGCACCAAGTTATCAAAAAATAAAAAAATTTAAAGAAGGAATTTTGGAAGAAGGGGTCCTATGTTATGAAGATGCATACTCATTAGCATTTGAGTATTTACGAAAGTATCCCCAGTTAGCAAAAGCGATTTCAGAGCGATTTGCATATGTTTTTGTGGATGAAATGCAAGATACTGATTATATTCAAAATGATTTATTAGAACGCATTTTTGATCAAAAAAAAGTAGTCATTCAGAGGATTGGGGATAGTAATCAATCCATTTTTGATTCATCCTCAAAAAGTGGGTGGAAAATTACTGAGAACTATCTGTCGATATCAACGAGCAAAAGATTTTCTACTAACATAGCAGATAGAGTAAAGACTATTTGTTTGTCTCCCCAGAATTTAACGGGAAATGCTAAAATCGTAAATATTCGACCTAAGATAATTGTATTTGATGATTCTTCAATCTCGAAAGTATTACCGAAATTTGGAGACCTTATTATAGAGAGTAATCTACATCTACTAACGAAAACTATTTTTAAAGCGGTTGGATGGGTTGGTGATCCCAGCAAACCAAGATCAATTTGTGATTATTACGAACCTTACAGTAAATTTGGATTGAACAAGAGGCATGATTTCGATGGTTTGAGTAGTTATCTAAAAATGGCGAACACGGGGACAAAAGAGAGTTCTTTAAAATCCAAGAGTGAATTACTTTTAGGAGCATTACTAAAAAGTCTTCGATTGCTAGGGGTTAAACGTCCAAACGGTCTTCCGTATACAGAATCTTCATTTAGTGAATATTTAAAGACCCAGCATAAAGGATTTTACGAAGAGTTTAGATTACAGATGATTCAGTGGTGCTTGAAGCTTTATCAAGGAGAGGATATTCTCCAATCCATTAAAAATTATATAACCGTTGATTTGTGTTCTCAACTAGGTTTTATTCCTAACAAAGAGTTGCTTTCATTTTTAAACAACAATTCGGATAGTGAGATATTAGTAGATTTACAGTCAAATTCATTTACGCACGAGAAAAATAATAGTCGTATCTCCATAGATATTTCAACAGTTCATAGTGTGAAAGGAGAAACACATACGGCGACGTTATATCTAGAAACTTATTATAATAAGAAATTTGATGTACAGTCTATTCTTGAATATATGAAAGGTAAACATGTCACTCCTAGGTTGGAAACAACAAAAAAAAGTTTGAAGATGGCATACGTTGGAATGACAAGGCCTACCCACCTATTATGTGTTGCAACTCATAAAGATAGTAAATCACACTTAGAAGACCTACATAATGTTGGATGGGACATTTATGAGGTCTGAGGGAGTTTTTTAAATTTATTGAGAAGAGGGTTTCAATTGTAATTTGCAAAGAGGAGTGTTAAGAATTGTTTAAATTAAACTTTCAAAGTGGGACATTAGTATCTTCTAAAGATGAATATGGATATGAGGAAGTTTTAAAAGATTTTAAAAATGCAAAAAAAGTAAGAATAGTTACTTATAATATCTCATCGAAGAGTCTGTAAAATAGTTTGTGTAAACTCCAAAACCTATTAAAATGGAACTAATAGAAAGGTTGGGAGAATACATGGGACTTTGGACGAAACAACAGTTGCGCGACTTCATTAAAGAGAATAATCTGGTAACGGCACAGGATGCTCAAAACGCATTAAAGAACCTGTTTGCAGAAACAATCCAGGAGATGCTCGAAGCGGAGATGGAAACACATCTGGGCTATGCCAAGCACGACATCACGGCGAAAGCGACGTCAAACAGCCGTAATGGCAAAAGCAAGAAAACTGTCGTCAGTGAGTATGGTGAGCAAGAAATAATCGTACCCCGTGATCGCTTGGGCGAGTTTGAACCGCTTGTGGTGAAGAAGCATCAGTCCAATGTCACAGGCATTGAGGAACAGATCATTGCGCTTTACGCGAAGGGCGTCAGCACGCGTGAAATTCAAGATCATCTACAGCAGTTGTATGGCATCGAAGTCTCCCCGACACTGATCTCGAACGTGACGAACAAGGTTATCCCTATGGTTAAGGAATGGCAAAATCGGCCGCTACAGAGCGTATATGCCGTTGTTTTTCTCGACGCCATTCATTTCAAAGTGAAGCAAGACGGAGCTATTGTCAACAAGGCGGCTTACATGGTCATCGGCATCGATCTGGACGGGAATAAAGACGTCCTAGGCATGTGGATTGGCGAAAACGAGTCGGCCAAGTTCTGGCTCAATGTCTTGAACGAGTTAAAAAACCGCGGCGTACAAGACATTCTCATTACGTGTGTCGATAATCTAACCGGTTTCTCGCAAGCGATAAGCGCTTGTTATCCCGCTACAGAGATTCAGAAGTGCATCATCCATCAAATCCGTAATTCAACGCGCTACGTGTCCTACAAGGACTTGAAGAAGGTGACGGCCGATCTGAAGCCGATCTACAAAGCAGCAACCGAAGAAGCGGCGCTTGTGGAGCTAGATCGCTTTGAGGAGGAGTGGGGCAAAAAGTATCCACTGATCGTCCGTTCTTGGCGCAACAACTGGAGCGAGCTCGCTACATTCTTCAAGTACCCGCCGGAAATTCGCAAGTTGATCTACACCACGAACATGATCGAGAGTTATCACCGTCAACTGCGCAAAGTGACGAAAGGCAAAAGCATCTTTCCGAGCGACGAGGCTCTCCTTAAAATGCTGTATTTATCCACAATGGACGTTGTACGGAAATGGACGGGCCGTGTTCAGAACTGGGGACAAATGCTGCTACAGTTTTCGGTTTTCTTCCCTGATCGCGTGGGTCAGCACTTGAGGTAGGGGGGCGGAGTCCCCCTCTAAGCATCACCCTCTACATTCGTTTACACAAAATTCTTGACAGACCCTCATCGAAGAACAACGATCCTCTTCTGCAACTTTTGAAAGATGTTGATAAAGATTGTGATGTTCAATTTATTACTAATATTCCGTCACGAGTAGGAACGTATCAAAAAAATTCAAATGGTGATGCATGGAGGAGCAATGCAAGTAAAAATATAAACTCGTACCTTACTAAGCTTAACCCAGAAACATTCGATGGTCCGATTACCCCGTACTTTAATTTCCACAATCACTCCAAAATTATAGGTACAGAAAATAAAGTTTATATTGGTTCAGAGAACTTTTCAGTTGAGAGTAAAAAAAATTATGAAGCTGGAGTCATTATAGAAGATAAGCAATTCATAAAAGAACTGTACGTGTGGTTTGATAAGTTGCGGGATGAATCTATACCTTACTTTAACGATGATTACAACCAATTAAGATTATTCATTATTAGTATACTTGCAAGATTAATGACTCATTACGAACATTTCATTGATTCACTGTTTAGAATTCGGAAAGATGGAGAGGCCGTATTTATTAATGAAGAAACAACTTTTAATGAGAATGATTTATATGAATTGCTTTATAGTTTTCAGGAACTTAGTGATATTCAGGGACTTGTTGAGAACATAGAACCTCTTGGAGATGAATTAAATGATAATTTGGAGCAATTACTTGAAATATTTGAGAATATGCCCATCAATAATATTGTTGAATTTCTAGCTATAGATGGCCCCATTTATGAGTATATTGCTTTTGATGTGAATGAAAAAACATTGGAAATATTTCAGGATGAATACAATTCAATGGCGGATGATGGCGAAAAACTTGAACATTATATGGAAATTTCTTCTGATGAAGCAAATGATTCGTTAGTAAATATTTGTAATGAAATAGAAAGTGATCTCTATTCAGTGAAAAGTGATTTTGAGGAAATACTTGAAGGGTTAAAAAAAATGGATGGCATTATTAAGGATATTGCTAAGCACTCAGTAAATCCGTTAATCAACAATACTTGATTAGGTCCGATATCTCTTAAAATCCGGTAATCTTTAAGTAACTTGCTTTATGTGCATGTGGTTCATTTAAAACTAAAAGTAGCCACTGGTTAAGCCGGTGACGCTATGATTTAACGTGAAATTCTTTATCTGTCAAACTCATGCGTATGCTCTACTGGTATGCTTAGTGAAAGCAAATCTTCATTCACATCTTTACCTTCAGGCGTTTCAATTATGACAGTATAGCCTAAGTCAGCATATTTCGCCGAAAATTTTAAAGCAGCCTTTTGCCCCCAATTGGGAGCGGGGCTGCCGTTGCTATAAGTAGCATTTGCATCGTTATCCAGGCAGAACACAATCTCTTTTATTGGATTGTATTCTAGAAATCTCTCAAGTGCCTGATCGGATAGACATCCGAGCGAAATGTAGTGGCCGGCTTTCCAATCTTGACCACGCAGTTTTTCAATCGTAGCCCGACTCATAGCATCAATAGGACTTTCACATACATATACCCGTTTACTGTCAGGATACCCGCAAAGATGAAACGGATAACTTTTGTCTGAATCCTCCCGATCTTGTTTGAATGGCTTGTTGGGTGTAGTGCCGCGCATAGAGCAATACCGTGCAACTCCCTCCAGATCATATCCGACGAACACGCAGTTACCCGTTTTGTCTTGTTGGTACAGCTTCTTTTCATGCATGAGTAATGAGACGATTTCAGGTGCTATTCCGCGCATTTGAGTTAAATACCACGCAACCCGTCTGAAATTTGGTCCTTTATCGGGAAGGATGAGTTGCCCTCGTTTTTTTGTAGAAGATGCAACGGCTTTTTGAGGCAGATCCAATTCCAGCAGATAAGCGACAGCTTCTTTAAAGGTCATCCTGCAAAAATTCATGGCAAAGTCAATCGTTCCGCCATGTGTATTACTGGAAAAGTGAAAGTACCTATTGCTGTCTTTAAAGAAATAAAGACCGCCGCTTTGTTTGGCATGATACGCGCGGCGACCGCCGTTCTCAAGTAAATATCCCTGTGATTTTGCAAACTCGATCAGATTTACCTGATTGGCAGATCTAATTTGCTCTTTGGTAAATAGGGTGTGTTGTGTCATGAATGGTTCCCTCCATTCGTTGTTTAGGAAGGTGGGAAATCGTATAATAAAGATAGGAATTTTGGAAAGGAGCAGATGGGATGTCTTCAGATGTAAATCCAGAAAAGTTACATCAGCGGCACGATACCTCCTACCGTTTTTTGCTCTCCAGTAAAAAGTTGTTTGTTGAACTACTCCGTTCGTTCATCCATAAAGGTTGGGTACAAGCGGTAGACGAGGAACATGTACAGGAGATTCCTCATTCCTTCGTGCTGCAGGACTTTAAGCGTCAAGAGGCGGATCTGGTCTACCGTGTGAAGTTGAACGGCCAAGATGTTGTGTTCTATTTACTTTTAGAGATGCAATCCAGTGTGGATTTTCGGATGCCTTATCGGTTACTCTTGTATCAGGTGGAGATTTGGCGTTTTTTATTACAAAATGAAGAGGACGCTTTGTTGAACCGGAAAACATTTCAATTGCCGCCGATTGTTCCGATTGTGTTGTATAATGGAAAACAAAAGTGGTCAGCGGAGCTGGAGTTCCGCAAGCTGCTCTCTAACGAGAACCTGTTTGGTTCGGAACTGCTCAATTTTGAATATTTGCTTATAGATGTTGCACGATATACGGAAGAGGAACTATTGTCTTTATCGAATACGATAGGCTCCGTTTTCTTGCTTGACCAGACCGAAGACCAAGAGCAATTATTGAATCGGCTTGGCAAGCTGATGAGTACGATTCAGCAAATGCCAGTAGATAGTCAGCAGAAATTTGTGGCTTGGATGGCCAACATTCTATTACAGAAGTTGCCAGAGGATGAGCCAAGCTTGCAGCAGTTTATCCAAAACGTGAAAGGAGATGTTTCGTTCATGGGGCTGGAAAAAATCTTGGATGACATTGAACGCAGAGGGCAACACAAAGGTGAACAGAAGGGTAAAGAAGATGTAGCCAAACAGTTAATACGGATGGGAATGGATGATTCATCCATTGCTCAAGCCACCGGATTTTCTGTCCAAACGATTGAAGATTGGCGTAAGCAAGCCTACTAAATTCCGTTCCTCTGGAGCGGTTTTCTTTTTTCATAGGTTAGTGCTGCATTCCTTTGTGTTCTACCAAACCCTCATTTTGTTGCTCATCTTCCGGATCATCCATTACTGCTTGCTCTTGTAATTCCTTAAACTCCAGCGCTGAGTTAATCTCAGACTGCCGCGCTACAAATTGACTCAGCCGATCTTCAAATTCAAAAGGCTTCCCGATTTCTCTTTTCGCAGTCTCGATCTGGTGGAGGGTATCTTGCTGCTGTTGTTTGGTCGCCTCAATCTTGGCAGGGATTTTCTCCAGAGCATTTTCCAGCCTGCTGATATTGCCTAAAGCTGAATCCCTAAGCTCGACCGAATAGGTCGCAGATCCTTGCAGATGGAGTTGGACATGTTCAAAACCGGAGCGGAACAGTAGAATATCGAAGCCTTTGAATTGTCCTACCTTTACAGTCTGATGCTCCAGCTCAGTGACTTTGGATAAGAGCAGCAGCACTTCTCCAGCTTGGGGACGCTCGGCATAAACCATACCATCCAAGGTGATTGAAAACTCCTGAAGTTGGTGCTGTTCAGCGAGCTTCCAATCTGCCTGATATTGCTCCAACTTTTCCACACAAGAAGCTAACACTTGCGGGTAGTGCTGACTGAGCTGCCGCTCCAGTATGACTTGCTCGTTATGCCAGTTTGTCTTGAGCAGCTTGAGGCGGATGACTTCATTGTCCACTTCCATCTTTTCAGCGAGCATCGGGTTGCCCACAGCAACAGCCTTCACCTCAGCCGCAGATAATACCGTTTCATCGGCATCTTGACATGAACGGGAAATGCTTCTACCCGTCATAACTTGCGAGATGTAGCGTAGCTTTTGCTCTTGAATTTGCCACAAATACGAGTCGAAGGTTCCTTTGGTTACGTAGCGGAAAATTCGCACCGTTTCATTTTGATTGCCTTGCCGCAGAATGCGGCCATCCCGTTGAATGATGTCGGAAGGTCGCCATGGACAGTCGATATGATGGGCAGCGATAAGCTTCGTCTGTATATTCGTTCCGGTTCCCATTTTTTGTGTGGAGCCTAGCAAGATGCGGACTTCTCCGCGACGCACCTGTTCGAACAAAGCCTCTCGTGCCGCGTCCGTATTTACATCATGAATAAAGGCGATTTCCTGCTCCGGGATACCGCGAAGAACCAATTGGGATTTCATTTCATCATAAACATTAAACTGCCCTGGTTTTGGTGTGCCGCTGTCGCTGAAAATGACTTGGGTGAGCCGATCAGCCTGCGTCTCCTGCCAAATATCAAATACATTATTGATGCAGAGATTTAGCTTGGACATCGGATCAAGGGGAGCATCCTCATGCACCAAGCGCGGGTCAATCGACATGAGCTTAGCTTCGTGGGTCAGTTTAAGCATGTTGTCCTCTTTGGCATCGACCACATTGTTCCGAATTTTTTCGGCACGTTCAACGAACTCATCCATCATCTGCTCTTGATAGTGAGAGCGCTCACTGACGACGATGCTTGCTTTATCACCCTCCAGCCGTGGGACCGGCAGCTTGAGCATATCAGCGGTTTTAATATCGGCAACGAGACGAAACATGCTCATCAGCTCAGGCAAATTATGAAATTTGGCAAAACGGGATTTCATGCGGTAGCCACTGCCTTCGGGTGTAATCTCCAGGGAAGAAACGACCTCGCCAAACGTTGCCGCCCAATTATCGAAAAAGTTCAGTCCCAACTTTTGCAGCAAGTTAGGCTGGAGAAACCGCTGCATGACATACATTTCGGACATGCTGTTGCTAATCGGTGTACCGGTAGCAAATACGACCCCGCGCCCTTGATTCATCTCCTGCAGGTATTGGCATTTGAGCAGCATATCGGTGGCCCGTTGGCTGCTGGATTTACCGATCCCCGCTACATTGCGCATTTTGGTAAAGGTGAAGCAGTTTTTGTAGGCATGGGCTTCATCGACGAATAACATATCTACGCCAAGCTGTTCAAAAGTGAGCAAGTCGTCTTTTTTACTTTCATTTATCAGGCGTTCCAAGCGGGATTTCAGGTTGTTTTCAAACACAACCATTTGCTTGATGCTCCAGTTGTCGCCTTTTTCTTTTTTCATCTGGTTAATCATGCGGGAGACGTTACGGATTTCATCTTGCAGGATCTGCTCCTGCCGTTCACGTGAGATGGGAATTTTCTCGAATTGCGAATGGCCGATAATGACGGCATCGTAGTTACCCATCGCAATTTTAGCAACGAATCGTTGACGGTTAGCCAAAGTAAAATCCTTTTTCGTGGTTACTAATACATTGGCAGAGGGGAAAAAGCGCAAAAATTCGTTAGCCCACTGCTCAGTCAAGTGATTGGGAACGCAGTATAAAGGCTTGTGAACCGCGCCAATCCGCTTCAAATACATGCCTGCAGCAATCATCGCCGCCGTTTTACCAGCTCCGACTTCATGAGCCATAAGCGCTGTGCCGGAGTAAATAATGCGGGCTGCCACATCCCGTTGATGCTTGCGTAGACTCATTTCTTGATTCATACCCTGAAACACCAGATGATCGCCGTCATATGTGCGGGGACGAATCGTATTGAATTTGTCGTTGTAAATCGAGAGTAGCGTATCGGATCGTTCCTTATCCCGAAAAAGCCAGGATGCAAAAGCTTCTTTCATCTGTTGCTGCTTTGCGCGGGCAACCATCGTTTCCTTGGCATTGACCACATACTTGATCTGCTCATTGCCGTTCACATCCAGATACGTGACCGGATCGCGCACGGTAATGCTTTGTAGATTGAGGGTGCTTTCAAAAATCTCATAAGCGTTGGCTCGCCCTGTGCCGAAGGTTTGGTTAACTTTAATCGAGCCTCTTTCCAAAGATTTGCCGGATACGCGCCATGTATTAGTGTATTCGAGATAGTCTACATCAATGGTCTTCGAATCCTGCATGATTCGGGCTGTGCCAAACGTTTCATACATAAAGGTCCGATATACTTTAACTGGAATCCAGGGGCTGCCGATACGGAAGTCGATGTCTCCCGGCAGCAGCGGAGCAGGTTGGACGCGAGTAAGCGCGGCAACATTGCGCTGAAATACATCCGGGTACTCCTGTGCTTTGAGCGTGGCATAGGCGAGCTTGTCTTTGACGTTGCCGGACAAGTATTCTTCGTCCAACTCCCAGCCTTCATCTGCACCTCCTGTATAGTGTTGCGGATTTTGAAAAATGCGTTCACCAAGCGCCTCCCGTACTTCATCCGTGGTTTTGCCGCAAAGATGGGCGATATACGGCAGGTCGATGCGCAATCGGTGGTTCAGGCAGATTTGCAAGGCTTCCAGTGGATCATCCGTATGTTCCGGCAAGGTGTTGACCCTAATGGTCGGACGGCTGAAAATAGTGGCTTTTGTCCAGGTTTTATCTTCTGTAAGATCTTCAATGGAGCGCAAAAGCGGTAGTTGGTCGTCATCAGCAAAAGCAGAAGTATTGGCCCGTTCGTTAATGGCTCCATACGGATGAACAAACCGGTCATAGATGTGATTCAGTCTGGACTGGGCTTGCTTCAGTTCATCTGCTTCAAAGCCGTATTCACGGGATTGGATTTCGATTACATCCAGTAGCGCTGCACGAATGGCGCATAAGCCTTTGATGCGCTCTGCCTTTTTCCCTTTGATGTCTTGAGGGAGAAGAATACCGTTTTCACAGTAATAAATGCGTTCCTGTTCGACGATAAACGTAAAGTTTTTTGTGCCAGGCGGCGCTTTTCGAATTGGCTCCTCTTCCTCATCCAGTAGGAGGGAGGAGCGGGTGTTGCTTTCTTGTGTAACTTGCTCTGGCAAGTCAGGAAAGCGAGCTTGCAATGTACCAAGCGCTTTCTCCAAGGAGTGAAGCAGAGGCTGTTCCTCGTGTGGAATACAGGCGCTGGTTTTCTCTGCACCGTACATGCCACGATCCCATTGCATTTGTCCAAGCAGCATTTCAGGATGAGACAGGTAATAGCGATTGACAGGCACACCGTCAGCCGTTTCACCAATTTCAATCCATTCCGGCATGTCTTCTTGAGTGAGGGGGAGCGAGGACTCCAATTTTTGTAGAAATACAATATCTGTTGTGACTGTAGCTCCGGCCAGCGATTGAAAGGTAGTATTCGGCAAGCGAACCATCCCGATTAATTCCGCTTTCTGTGCCAGGATCTGCCGCACACTGGAGTCCTGTTTGTCCATGGTGCCTTTGCTGACGATAAAGGTGAGAATCCCTCCAGGTTTGAGCAAGTCCAGAGAACGGATGAAAAAGTAGTCATGAATGTAATAGCTGCTGCTGTAACGGCGATCATGGATGCGAATGTTATGAAAGGGAATGTTGGAGAATATGGCGTCAAAGCGTTGTTCGCGCCAGTCAATGGTCTCAAACCCTTGGATGTGGATGTTCGCCTTGGGATAGAGCTGTCGTGAAATTCGTCCCGTCAACGAATCCAGTTCAACGCCATGAAGCTCGGCATTCTCCCATTCCGGCGGTAGAACAGAAAAGAAGTTTCCGCTGCCCATAGAAGGCTCTAACAAGCGGCGTCCAGCACCAGAGGTTAAGCCAAAACGCTGCAATGTTGCATGGATGGTCTGAATCAAGGACTGCTCTGTATAGAAGGCAGTAATGGTGGAGTTGCGGGCTGCCGCATATTCGTCTTCATCCAGGAGCTGCTTTAACTCGGCATATTCGGTTTCCCAGCCATTCGCGTTAGGATGAAACGCATTCGCTAATCCACCCCAGCCCACATAACCGGCTAAAATATGTTGTTCCTCCGCAGTCGCTTGCCGCTGCTCTGATTCCAATTGCTTGAGCAGGCGAATGGCCTCCACGTTCCGTTTATATTTGCTCTTTGCACCGGATACATAAGGCGATTGTTCGGCTTGAAAGCGATAGTTCAGTGCAGCGGGGAGTTTGGGTTGAGAATCTGGGGAAAGAGTGGCGTTTTCCCCGATGATTTTGGCGTCTGCTAACTGAGAAGGCATATCTTGATTCAATTTATCAGTATGTTTGGGCAAAGCGTTCTGGTCTTCGGATTCCTCAAAAACATCTTCAATCTCTGCTTGCTTGTTGGCATAATCAAATAGCGTCCATTCCGGTTCTACAGGCGGAAAAGGAGCAAATTGTTCATCGTAATGTCCATGAGAGATCAGTTGCAGTAGCGTATCGCTGACTTTTTTCCATTTGAATTGTTCTTCATGTGATCCGGAAACATCCTGCCAGGAAAGCTGAACGCCTTTACTATCTGTCATGTAGCCGACCAATCCACTACCTAAATCTCCTCTGGCACCGCCGATGCCATATAGCAGCTTTAGAAAAGCAATCAGATCAGGCGCTTTCACGGGATGATGATCCACTATAAATTGATAAATGCGCTCTTTACCGGACATAGCGCCTCTGCCGCTGATTAACAGATAGGCCAGCATATCTTCTCCTGTTCGCGTTCCTGAAAGAACTGGGCCTTCATTGGGCATAAAAAAAGAACCGCTTATCGGCGGCTCGGATGATGGGGAAGAAGGGAGATTTGCTTCGGTTACCGTGGTTTCAGGATGATGTCGTTCATGACCAGTTCCTCTGCTGTCGATTTGATCTGATTCAGGTGCTGCGCTCTTTTCAATGTGTCGTCCGTCTGTGGCATGGGCTGAAGGCGAAGCAGTTGATCGGTCAATTGCTCCATCCGTTCTATGGCTTCCTGTTCGACCTGCAGCATTTTTTTCATCAGGTTGCCTTCCATTTGAAGAATCTGAAAGCGTTGTGGGTGATGATTCTTCAGATGGTTCAGCGCCAGCCGACCGAATTTGCCCAGGGGCTGCTGATCGGTTGTCGCTTCGCTCGAGATTTGCAGGTTTGGATACAGCAATCCGTCCATTTCGTGGTACATCAACTTCGGTTTGTCGGGATGATTCATGAGCTAGGCTCCTTTCCTGTTCCATAATTTTTACGTAACGGGCAATGTCCGTAAGTAAGTTACGGGCGTGAGTGTTCACCTGATAGCCCAAACGTGCGGCAAGCGGTAAAGTATCAAAATGGGTGATCGTTGAAAAGTCGGTGTGATTCGGTTCAGGCAACTGACAGCGGCGATGGATGAGATAGCGAACACTGTCTTCAATTAAGTCGCCCATATGTTGCTCTAGTCCAAGCAAGGGGATGTTACTTAGGAAATGATCGTGAATGTCATGCTCAATGTCTTGCAGCCACTCTTCCCAGGATGAAAGGACAGTGTCATGCACAAGCTGCGAAATGGCTTCAGCGAGGTTTAGCGTATCGTAGGAAGTCAGACGCCCAGCCAGTTCATCGGTATCAAGCTGTTCCAGGCTCCAGAGGACAGGGACTTGTCTGCCTGTCGTTTGGTTGACATCGAACAAATGACTTAGTGTCGGAGTGCCTTGCTGGAAATCACAGACGGCAATGCTCTTTTCGCCCCTTTTCACATAACGGCCTAACTCATTCCATAGTGGGAGGGGAGCCAGCATGGTCGCATCCGGGCGTTGGGTATAAATGAGTAGGCTGTTGTCAAATGAGTATTTGTAGATGGATGCAGCAAAGTGTAGATATTGTTGCCAGGCGTCTCCGCTTGATGTGATGTCGCTAATAGTGGATGCGTATAGTTGGCGCAAGGGTTGAATTCGGCTCATATCAGGCTCTCCTTTCCGAATAGAATAATCAGGCTGGCGCTATATGTCTCAGGCTTCGTGTTCATATGAAGCATAGTTTTCTGTCTCTGTTGTTGAAAATTGAAAGTACGGTAGCTCCAGGGAGCGGGCATATTCCGCATAACGAAGCTTGATCGCTTCAAAGAAGTACGGCATCAGCCCGGTGTCGAATAGATGATACGGACTATAATGGCGGGGATGATCGCGGCCCGTTTCAGCATCTCCGGTATAGCCGTTGTACAGGTTAAAGGCGAGGCGAGTCATTTTTACGGAAGTGCTGGTTTGCCAGCCTTGTTCCAGAGCCTCCAAGCGAATCGCTTGTTCTTCATAATCGTAGAGATCGCGGATATGCTGGCGGGTTTGCGGCGTAAGGCCAACAACATAGAAGAAAGCCTGACGGTACGGATCATGTTGGCTGTGGGTCATACGAATGTTGCCCTCATAGAATTGCTCATGCTCAATGTCTTTAAAGACCGGATTCATGGGTGTTGTCCTCCTTTTTTTTCATGGGATGATTCGTTTTGCTGTCGTTGCTGAGTAGCGAAATACATTTCCAATGCCTTGTCGATGATCTCCTCGACTTCGGCTGCTTTATGGGCTGAGGAAAAATATTTCGCATATACCTTATGTTTGAGCTTGAAGGGTGCTGGCGTTTTGTTGCGCGGCTTGCGTGTGGCTTCGCCGGACAAGATTTTGTTTATCTGCTCTGAAGTGAGCTTTCCAGCGTAATCTTGTAGACGCTCAGATTTTTTCATATCCACTTTGTAGCCATGCTCTGATATAGAAGCATCAATTAATTTCTGTTCATCCGTTGTAAGATAGGAGAGATGTACGGCAGAACGTAGGGATAATCCAGCATCATCTGTTCGTTGTTTCAATTCAGGGATTAGCCTATCAACACGGAGTAAGCGAGAAACTGAATTTTGAGAAAGACCATACTCATTTGCTACTTTTTCTCGGCTATTCAACTTCTGACCCACTGGAGCAGAAGTTGAATTTTCCTTGTCATACTGCGGGTTTTCAAGCATTTTAAGTTCATGAATAATATCGTTTCGTTTGCCTTGGGAGAACATTTCCGAATAGCGCAGTGCAAGAACCTTAGCTTTTTCAGAGGGCAACATATCCGAAAAGGAACGCTGCAGCACATTGGTTTCGACCACATACATGAGCGCTTCTTCATCGGTGAGATTTTCCTTCACAATAGCGGGAAGTTGTTCAAGCCCCAGCAATTGCGCTGCGTTCATCCGGTTATGTCCAGCCAGCATTTCATGATCACAGCCATTCTCATCTGCTTCGATTTTTCGCAGAATGACCGGAACAAGGATACCGTTGCTTTCGATGCTGCTCACCATATCCGCCAATCGCTCACCGTCATACAAGCGGAACGGATGGTCTTTATACATTCTGATTTTGCTGATGGGTACAGTCTGGATTCCGCCAGTTTGCTCAAGGGGAGCTTGAGTCTGCTCCGATAGCAATAACAACTCGTCGATGCTGGACAGTTTGGGAACAGGGCGTTTAGTTGCCATGAAGCATCAGCTCCTTAGCCAATTCTTGATAGGCTATTGCTACCTTTGATTTGGGTTCAAACTCCAAAATGCTTTGGCTGTAAAAATTCGCTTCTCCCACTTTGACGGACAATGGAATTTGTACATCGAAGATACGGAAGGTTTCTCGGTAATAGACTTTGACCAGACGGAAAGCTTCCTTATATAAATTGGTACGGGTATTGCACATGGTCATCAGGATGCCTTCAATACTGATTCGTGGGTTGATCCGTTTTTTGACTTTTACGATGATTCGGAGCAACTGGGTAAGTCCTGTCGCAGACCATAGTTGCGGGTTAACAGGAATCAGCACGCTATCACTGGCTGCAAGAGCATTGATCGTCAGCAAGCCAAGCGAGGGATTGGTGTCGATGATGATGTAGTCATAGTTGGACTTCATCGGTTCCAGCAGAGAGGCCAGTGTTTTTTCACCGCCCATTTCATCTCTCAGGTTGATTTCAGCAACAGACAATTCGATATTGCTCGGAATCAGGTCTATGTTGCCATGAGAGTGGATGTACTTCTCAGCAGGCGGAAGCGGTTCATCGCTCATAATCGCGTTCATGACATTGAACATGGAGTATTTGAGTTGATCCGGCTGCTCGATACCAAAGCACATGGACAGATTGCCTTGCGGGTCGAAATCGACGAGTAGCACTTTTTTTCCTTCATTAGATAAGGCGTAGGCCAGATTGTAGGCGGTGGTCGTTTTCCCGGTACCGCCTTTTTGGTTCGCAATGGTAATTACTGTTGTGTTGGACATATTAAAACCCTCCCTGGAGCATTTGCTCCATTAATTTGTCAATGGCAGGGAGCGGGCTGGTTTTGCAGTAGTTCTTTCCGAGTTCTTCCCAAGTTCTCTCCAACGTCCAAAAATGGCTTCATTTCAGGTTGTCGCCGGGAAGCCCTACGGGTGCTGGAAAAAACACAAAAACCCGCAAAAAACCTTGATTTTACAAGGCTTTTCGCGGGTTTTATATTCCTCTTCTTTGACTTAACTTCTGCTATCTTCCGAATAGCATGTGCGACTCAAAATCGAGTGGGAAACCGTGGAGGTTCGAGTCCTCTCGCCGGTACCAACTATGAAATTAAGCTCTTGGGATCAGGAATCCTAAGGCTTTTTTAATGTTCAGGACATTATGGATTGGCAGTAGCAGAACGACATCGAGCTGTTTAGAAGAGATATTCGGGATCAACCTAAAAGTATAGTTCGGTGAAGAACACAAATTTTTGGAAAACGATCTCGATAAAAAACAAAGCAAGCGAACCTAGAGATAGTCCGCTTGCTTTGCTCTGCCTGCCCTTCACCACCATTTGTAGCCGTTACGCTCCAGCTTCTTCTGATCCGAGTTCTTTTCATGATCGCGTTTTCCGAAAAATTCGTCTTCTCTCGCGATCGTTGGGTCATACCAGTCCGCTTTGGCTTTCGCCCATTCCACCCACTTCATCGACTTGGGATCGAGGTTTCCGAATGCCTCCACTGCGGCAATATAACGCCTTATTTTGCAGGCGGTATCGTAGTCCTCCGAAAGATTTTCCAAAGCGAGCGTTTGCTCCACTTCAGCATTAAAGCGTTGTCTTCGCTCCACTTTTCGCCGCTCTT
Organism: Paenibacillus oralis; assembly: GCF_003863965.1. Classification (GTDB taxonomy): domain Bacteria; phylum Bacillota; class Bacilli; order Paenibacillales; family Paenibacillaceae; genus Fontibacillus; species Fontibacillus oralis. Next base: position 7,431,222 of record NZ_RRCN01000001.1, on the reverse strand, counting down.
CTTCCTGGCGTTTACGTTCAGCTTCCTCGCGGGCCTCGCGCTCTTGCCGGAGAATATCGGAAGCTTCGTAAAACGCAATCATGATATCGCCAAGGCGATCTTCGATGACGTATGATTTGCAATCGCGAAAGTTTTTTGCGGCATACACCGAAAAGCTGATTCGGCCATTGTAAACATAGTCATACTTTCTGATTTTTGGCTTTGACGCCCATGAACTGCGGCGCTTGTCTTCCTCATATTTCAGAAGCTGCATATTTTCTTCTTTCGTGGGAATATGCTTGATCTCGTCTTGTGCTTCTGAAACCGATATAGAGACAGTTTCCCCGTTGACTATTTACTTTTCGCTGATGGCCCTTTTTTAGGTCTATTTCATTAACGGCCGAGAAAGAAGAGGGGAGCTGGCAATAATTATCGACCTATCCATTAGATAACGATTCCGCGTCTCCGGGAAAATATTTTGGACTGCTGCCGTCTTGTTAACCATTATTTCCTTCGGCTATGGGGGAAGCTGTACTTTTTACGTGAGCTGATGGATGTGACATGGACACATCGAACGTATCTTCAGCGCCGAGGAGATGAAAGCGTTGTCCGCCTCCGAGCTTGATCAAATGGGATTGTATCCGATATCGTTTGAAAGCCTGATGGGAAATCATGTTACGGTATTTAAGACTTGAAGCAGTCTGACTTTGGAAAAGTTCTTTTTCAGTCGCAGGAATTCACAGGAACTGGCGCTTGACTTTGATCGCTTGAGTATTCCGGAAGGAGCGATCATCGCCGTCGTTGGACACAATGGAGCCGGGAAACCAACGTTTGCCAGATGTTCTCTGGGGTTTGAAAGAGGCATCCGATATCCCTTTCTGGAGGACAAAAGCAGCGTGTTGCCATTGCCAGCAAGCGGGATATTAATGTGTTTGACAAGCCGACGAGCGGTCTCGATCTTCGGTATATGAAGGAGGTTGCGGCAAATCTGAAGCAGCTGGCGGCGACTGGGAATACTCATTTCGTCGTAACGCATGTTCCGGAGTTTATTCTGTCCTGCTACACTCATTTTCTTCAATTTGAAAAAGGCAGAGTGATTGCCAATGATCCGCTTAATGCCCGCGGTGCGGACAAATTGTTTCGTTTTTTCCATGTGGACGCCTTCTTTTAAAACGATGAACTATCGCGATGAATTGACAGAATGGAAATATGCTGGTAGAATTCTTAAACGTAATAATTACGATTAAAAATAAGATAACAAAGTTGAAAGGAGTCGGCTAGATGAAAGAGGAAGCGTTGTATGACCGGTGGTGGCATGCGCCGGCGGAAAGCGAACAGCAAATGGAAGATAGTCATGCTCCCTTTTGGGAGAAAGTGCTGGACCGCATAGTGGAGAAGGAGGAGCTGGGGAATTTCTCCGTTCTGGATTTTGGGTGCAATCAGGGTGGCTTCCTGCGGTTTCTGTACGCCCGCCACCCATTCAAGGAAGGGGTCGGAACCGACTTGGGCATCGAGTCGATCCGGGTTGCCAATGAACGGAAGGGGGACTTGCCGCTCACGTATGTAGCGACGGCGTCTCCGGAGCAATGGGGGCAGCGCTTTGATCTGGCCATGAGCACCGCGGTGATCTATCTGATCTCCGATCTGCGGGAGCATGCCCAAAAGCTCAAAGCGGCGCTCAAACCCGGAGGCGTATATTACGCAAGCTACAGCGATTACAGCAACAATCCGAGCCTGCCCTTCATGCGCGAGAAAATCGACAATGGCGGCAAGCTTCCGATGAATCTGCACTCGCTCGACGAGATTGCCGGGGCTTTCCTCGCGGAAGGGTTCGCAGCGGGCATTACCCGGCTGACGCCGAAAACGTACATTCCGCTGTCCGCGGATGAGCGGTTCTTCCAAAGCGTGCGGGACCGCATCCAATATGAATATGAAGAGGCCTATCTGTTCCGTTTTACGGCGCCTTTATAAAGGTTGTTCAAAGAGTCGTCTTCCCATGACGAAGTAGGTTCAAGGAGCGGGATCGACGTCGAATCTTGAATTCAGCCGGGCCAAGCGTATGCTTCCGAAGCATGTTTCCTGCGGAAACATTTGAGTTGCTCACGTAGGCTCCTCCTACGCTCCGCTCCTTTCGTCCCTGGCTTCAACCAACCTTCTCGGTCCTGGAAACCCGGCTTTTTGAACTCGTACTTATAAATAGAGGAGATTTATTTATGACGAACCTTAAAATGAAAACCGGCCTGTTGGTGCGAATCGTGACGGTGCTGTTGTCGGCGGCGATGCTGGCGGCCTGCTCCAACGCGGGACAGAGCCAATCGCAGCCGGTTAAGGCGATATCGATGGCGTGGCCCCGGGACGTCGGCCCGCTTAATCCGCATCTGTACACGCCCAGCGAGATGTTCGCCCAGTCTATGGTGTACGACTCGCTGGTTTCTTACGGCGCCAACGGAGAAATCGAGCCCGCCCTTGCCGAAAGCTGGGAGATATCCGACGACGGCTTGACCTATACGTTTCATCTGCGGCAGGGGGTTCGTTATTCCGACGGCTCCGCTTTTGATGCCGACAATGCCGTGCGCAATTTCGAGGCGGTCATGGCCAACCGAAACCGGCACAGCTGGATGGGAATCGTGCGCCATATCGGCGAAGTGAACAAGGTGGACGAGTACACGATCCGGTTGCGCTTGACCGACTACTATTACCCGGTGCTGCAGGACTTGTCCTTTGTGCGCCCGTTCCGTTTTCTTGGCGACGCGGGGTTTCCGGAGGACGGCAAAACATCGGAAACGATTGCGGGGCCGATCGGTACCGGTCCGTGGAAGCTGAAGGATTATAAAAAAGACGAATACGCGATATTCGAGCGCAACGAGCATTATTGGGGCGAGAAGCCCCGGTTAGAGCAAATTACGGTGAAGATCATTCCGGACCCCGAATCGATCGTCATGGCGTTCGAGAAAGGCGACATCGACCTGATTTACGGTCAGGGCGTGATCAGCCGCGACAGCTTTCAATATTTGAAGGACTCGGGGAAATACGGCGTCGCGCTGTCGGAGGGACTCAACACCCGCGGTATCGTTATGAATACGCAGATGAGCGGCACCTCCGAGCAGGCGGTAAGGCAGGCGATCCAGTACGGCATCGACAAGGAGGCGCTGCTGGAGAACATCACGAAAGGAACGGAGCTCAAGGCGGATACGGCGCTCGGACGCAATGTTCCGTACGCGGACCTCGATCTGAAACCGATCGATTACGACCCTGCGAAAGCCGGGCAACTGTTGGATGAGGCGGGGTGGAGGCTTGAACCCGGTTCCGGCATACGGATGAAGCAAGGCCGCCCGCTGGAGCTGAAATTTGTATACATTGAGACGGAGGCGGTGCAGAAGCAGATGGCCGAGGTGATCCAAGGCGATCTGGCCAAAATCGGTGTCAAGGTCGATCTCCAGGGAGCCGAGGTGATGCTGGGGCTGCAAATGCTGCGCAACGGCGAAGCGAATATGAACTTTTGGTCCAGTTACGGAACGCCCAACGATCCGCACAACTTTGCGACGGTCATCGCGACGCCGACGATGGACGGATTGTACGAGGCTTTTTCCGGCCTGCCGGATAAAGCCGAAATGGACGGCATCGTGCAAAAGGCGTTGATCAGCAAAAACGATGAAGAACGCAGCCGTCTCTATGCCGAGCTGCTGTCCCGCATTCATGAGCAGGCAGTCATTTATCCGATTTCGTACGAAGCCAACGCGGCGGTGTATCAACCGCACCTGACCGGCGTCGCGCCGACGGCGTCCAAATACCGTTTTCCGTTGGAAACGATTGACATTGCTCCTTAAGCAGGTGGACGGATGACACGGTTTATCTTGAAACGTCTGGCCGAATTGCCGTTTGTGCTATTGGGCGTGTCCCTCCTGACTTTTCTGCTGGTCCGGCTGGTGCCCGTGGAGCCGGCGGAAGTGATTCTGCGGCTGTCGAACTTGCCCGCGACCGATGAGGCGGTGGCGGAGGTTCGAGCCGAATTGGGGATGGATGAGCCGCTCTACGTCCAATATGGGCTATGGCTTTCCCGGACGATCACGTTTGATTTCGGGTCTTCCTATGTGAGCAAATTGCCGATTGCGGACGAGATCGCCGCCAAATTTCCGGCCACCCTCCAGCTGGCCCTGTCGGCCTTACTGTTAACCGTCTTGATCGGCGTGCCGCTGGGCATTCTATCTTCACGATTTCATACCCGCTGGATGAATCGGGTCATTGCGGTTTTCATGTACATAGGCGCGGCTATGCCGCGCTTTTGGCTCGGTTTTTTGCTTCTTTATGTCTTTTCGCTCAGGCTCGATTGGCTTCCGTCTCAGGGCAAGGCGGGCTTAGCGCATCTCATTCTGCCGTCGCTCACGCTGGCATTGCCCCAGATAGCGGTGGTGGCCCGGCTGCTCAGCAGCCAAATGCTGGAACAGATGCGGGAAACCTTTGTGTTGTTTGGTCGATTCAGGGGGCTGGGCGAAGGCTTCATTTTGCTTCGTCATGTGCTGCGGAACGCCCTGGCGCCGATTGTTACCGTTCTGGGACTCGGCATCGGGAATATGCTGGGCGGAACGGTGATCGTCGAGCAGGTGTTTGGTTGGCCCGGCATGGGCCGGTATTTGATGGAATCGATCCTGAACCGTGACTATCCGGTGATTCAAGGCTACGTATGGCTGATGGCGGTTGTATATGTCACGGTGAATCTGGTGGCGGACGGAATACAGCGGCTGCTCGATCCCAGAGCGGAGTATGGGGAGGGGAAGACATGAGGCTGAATCCGGCAAAGATGAACGCTTCGTCCTTCGGGACTCGCCGGATATCGGGCGGGGATACGTGGCTCGCGGGAGCCGCGCTGGTCTTCCTGCTGCTGCTTGGCGCGGCCGGGGCGCTGGCTCCCTGGATCGTGCCGAACGATCCGGACCTGGTCGATCTGGCCGTCAAATTCAGTCCGCCTTCCTGGGAATATCCCTTTGGAACGGACCATCTGGGCAGGTGCATCCTGTCCCGGCTTTTGATGGCCATCCGTTATTCCCTGGGGGGAGCTGTTATCGTTATGGTGTGCAGCGTTGTCACAGGTACGGTTGCGGGGGCTTTCTTTGCCTGGAAAGGCGGTCTCCTTGATCGGTTGTTTATGCGCTGCTGCGATCTGCTGCTGGCGTTTCCGACCCTTGTCCTGGCTTTTGCGCTTGTCGGAGTCCTGGGCCCCGGATTTGTCAATTTATTGCTGGCTCTGATCTTTTCACAATGGATTGCCTATGCCCGATTTGTCCGCAGTCTGGTTCTGTCTTTGAAAACCGGCGATTATGTGCGGGCGGCGATCGTCTCGGGGACCTCGGGCTGGAAATTGGTGCGGAGGCATCTTATCCCCCAGGTGGCCATTCCCGTGGCCGTGCTTGCGTTCCTGGAAACGGGAGGCGTCGTGCTGGATATGACGGGGTTGACGTTCCTCGGGCTGGGTGTTCAGGCGCCGGAAGCGGAGTGGGGGATGATGTTAAATGAAAGCAAGTCTTATATTTGGCAGTACCCTTGGCTTATGGTGTATCCCGGAATAGCCATTTTGCTTACGGTCATTGCCTTTAATTTGATCGGGGATGGGCTTCGAGCCCGGTTCGACCCCAGGGAGCGGTGAGGATGCGGACGGAATTTGCAAGCCATGCGGCCTTGTTGGACTTGCGGCATGTCACGGTTAGTTATGGGCGGAACCAATCTCGTGTGCTGGATGACATCTGTCTGTCTCTCCCTCCCCACGGGGTTCTGGGCGTTGTAGGCGAGAGCGGCAGCGGCAAAACGATGTTGTGCCGGGCCGTGATGGGTTTGCTTCCTTCGGGGTTCCGGATAGCGGAAGGCGAGATCCGGTTCCGTGGAAGCCCGATTGGAGGATTGTCTTCGGGACAATTTCGTTTGCTCCGAGGGAGTAAGATGGCGATGATTATGCAGAATCCGATGGCGTCGTTCAATCCGCTGCGCACGATTGGGGCTCATATGACGGAAACGTTTGGCCTTCATCTTGGCCTAGGCAAGAAGGAGGCGGCCGAATTGGCGGCAGAGTCTCTTAGTAGAGTCCGGTTGCCGCGGCCGGCGGATTTGATCAGGCAGTATCCGTTTCAGTTAAGCGGAGGTATGCTGCAGCGGGTGATGATCGGCATGGCTTTGGCCGTGAATCCCGATCTGATTATTGCGGACGAGCCGACCACCGCGCTGGACGCCTGCAACCGGAAAGCCGTTTTGCGGGAACTGCAGCAGGCGCAGCGGGAAACCGGAGCTGCGGTTTTGCTCGTCACCCACGACCTGGACGTGATCGCGGAGATGGCGGATACGGTCGCTGTAATGCGGAGCGGCCAAGTGGTGGAAACCGCGCCGTGCGCCCGATTGTTTGATGCGCCCGAGCATCCTTATACCCGCCGCCTGTTGAACACCCGCCTAAGCTTTCCGTTGAATTCAGACACGTTATATCCGGCAGGAGGAGATAGGGCTCATGATTCTGTTGGAAATAGATGAGGTGACCAAAACCTTTCCCGCGAAGACCGGGGGATGGCTTGGGAGAAACGATTTCCATCTGGCGCTTGACCGGGTTTCGCTGCGGATCGGGGAGCGGGAATGCGTCGCTTTGGTGGGGGAATCGGGGTCGGGCAAAAGCACCCTGGGCCATCTTATCCTGGGACTGGAACGGCCCGATTCGGGCGCGGTGCGATTCATGGGACAAGAATGGCATCGCATGACGCCCCGCGAGCGCCAACCGTTTCGCCGCTGGATGCACGCGGTGTTTCAGAACAGTTCCGCCGCGCTCAATCCCAGGATGAAGGCGGGAGACATCGTGCTCGAGCCGTTGTATAACTACGAAAAGGCGGGGAAAGCGGCGCTGCGGGAGCGTGCCGGCGAACTGCTGGAGACGGTGGGGCTTGATCCTGCGTCCGCGGACCGTTACCCGCATCAGTTCAGCGGTGGGCAGCAGCAGCGGCTGGCGATCGCAAGGGCGATTGCGGTACGGCCCAAGCTGATTGTATTGGACGAAGCGACAAGCAGTCTGGATGCCATCACGCAGTTCGAAATCCTTGCGTTGCTGAAAGAACTGCAGCGGAGTTTGAATATGTCCTATTTGTTTATTACCCATGATATAAAGGCGGCTTGTGTCTTTGCCGACCGGCTGCTGGTCATGCACGAAGGCCGGATTGTGGATGAGGCGTTTGCTGATCTGGCCGAGAACCTTTCGCATCCCGCCTCGCTGAAATTGCTCGATGCCATGCTCATAACACATCCGAGCCAAAGAGCGCGTCTCCTTGACAGAAGGGACTGATTTCGCGCGGCGGAAAGCCTTTCGGCCTATACGGCCGAGTTGGCGCATGAATTGAACAGGTTGCGATTTGCGAGTATAATCGTATTAATTACGATTGTTTCGGACGCACAATAACCGAGCTCGGGAGCAATGACTTCCAGGAGGTGCAATAGCCATGATGAAAACGATGAACGAGCCATCCGTATTGGTTGCCGAAGATCTGGATGTGCGCTATGCGGATGCCGCGATTGTGAGGAGCCTGAGCTTAACGATCGTTTCGGGCAAAATTACGGCGCTTACCGGGACGAACGGTTCCGGCAAATCCACGCTTTTGAAAGCCATGGCCAGGCTGCTCAAGCCGTACCAGGGAACGGTTTATTTGGATGGAGTCGCGATTTCAACCTTATCTACAGCCGCCGTGGCCCGCCAGCTTGCCGTCCTGCCGCAATCCCCGGAAATTCCGGCAAGCCTGACGGTAAGGGAGTTAGTCGAGCAGGGAAGATACCCGCATGCCGGGCCGCTGCGCATGTTGAAAAGACAAGATCATTCGGCGATTGATGATGCCCTTCACCTGACGGGGATGACGGGCTTCCAGCACCGGATGCTTGACACGTTATCCGGCGGCGAACGGCAGCGGGCCTGGATTGCCCTGTCCTTGGCGCAATCGACGCCGGTGCTTATGCTGGATGAACCGACCACTTTTCTGGACGTTCGCCATCAGTTGGAAATCCTGGAGCTGATCCGCCGCTTAAACCGGGAACGGGGGATGACCATTGTAGTGGTACTGCATGATTTGAATCAGTCAGCGAAATATGCGGATCGGATGGTCGTGCTGCAGAAGGGCCGGATTGTGGCCGATGGCGAACCCGACGAGGTGTTGACGGTTCAAACCTTGGAGCAGGCTTTCGGCATTCATGCGAACGTCATCAAAGATCCGGATAGCGGCAGCCCCGTTTTTTTACCGTACGCCATTGTGGGGAAAAGCGGCGAATGATGGCTGAAAGAGCCATCCGGGCTTTTGTGCGGAAGCAAGCAAGGGTTTGTACGAAAAAACGTACAAACCCTTGCTTGTAATGGACAGGTCTAGCAGAGCTCCGTTAGCGGTTCGGGACAGGCTCCAAAATCACAAGTTGGATTTTGAACCAGCCGCTGAAGAGACCAGCTTTACACGGTCGGCTTGCCGGAATGGTGTCTGCGCACCGTAACTACAATGTCCCGGCCTAATGCATCCAGAATGGTCAGCATCTTCTGTGCCGAGGGAGAGTCGGGCTGTTCAAAGATGATCTCGCTGGCCGGGATCTGGGCATGAATCGGTACGACCCAGCAGCCGCAGCGCAGCAGAATGGTCGACAGGTGGTAGACGGTATTGGAGGCTGAATGATCCGCCGCTACCCCGATCACTCCGGCGATTTTGCCGCGCAAATGATCGGGGCCGAGGAAATCGAGCACATTTTTGATCGCGGCGGAATAGCTGCCGATGTATTCCGGCGAGGCAAACACCAGGGCATCGGCTTGTTCAACCTGCCGGCGAAGCGCATGGACGGCTTCCGGATACAGCGACGGATCGTCGCGCCCATCGCATAAGGGCAGGGGAGACTTGCGCAGATCAAACACAGACGTTTCCGCCCCTTCCCGCTGGGCCGCCGCCAAACAGCGGGTAAGGGCCAGCTCGGTGCGTGAACGCTCGCGCAGACTTCCCAGCAAACCGAGCACATGAACGGATTTCATAGGCTTTCCATCCTTTCTGCAGTTGCCGAAGATGGCAATCTCAATATGGGGTGATAGATGATCTCTCGGGTCATTGGCACCAGCGTTACTTGATAGCGGTCGGGCGGGAAGCCGCGGCTCATGCTGCGTCCGCTGTGCCACTCCTCCAGCAGCAGGGAAATGGTCGCGCCGAGCCAATGTTGTTCGGGACGAGTGAACGGAAGGCTGGGATAATTGATCTTCTCCGCATGGGTCCATAAATCTTGAAGAACATCAGGGGAAGAACTTGCGGACAGCAGCCGGGTCGTCAAATCCTCTAACCCTAAATAAGGTCCCATCAGAGGGCCAAACCGGACAAGCTTGCCTTCCAGATACAGCGGCGCCCAAGGGGTTCCCGTAGCATGGAAGGCTTCTTCCGCATGCCGGAACCAATCCTTGCGAAAGTAGCCGGCAGCGACCAGCACATACTCGGTTCGGGAATCAAGCAGCCGGGGATCCTCTGAAGTTTCGCATGGCGTGCCGGATAACGATAAGAGAGTTTTCAGCACGGCGGATAGATCGGCATGTCCAACAATGGCGGCGCGAACCGGCGACGAAAGCGGGGGATGTTGCTCCTCGGCCCCCAGCTTGGACAGGGCCAGCCGAAGTTCATCCGTCAGCTCGTCTTCCCGCCATTCGCGGCTTTGTCCGGCGCGAAGCGCAGCCCAGTGGTTAACCGAGACGGTTTCTTTAAAATTCACGCGGACAAGCTGGCCGTGCTCGTTCATATAATAGGATCGTCCGTCCCGGCCAATAAACGGCACACAGGCTGGAGATATGCGGTACAGGGGCATGGGATCACCTTATCCGGTAGAATTTTCAAGCACGTGCTTTACCTATATTGTGAAGGGGATCGCAAGGGGACGATGTGTTCGCCGACACCAAAGATGCGTGTTGCGCCGGACCTTGCGGAGTCACCGGGATTGATATGCTTAGGGAGCGGGTGAGCGTGAGATCGCCTGACAAGCTGGGGAAAGGAGGGATCGGGAATGAAAAAGGAGTTTTCGCAAGCCGAAGAGCAAAGCATCTTCGAAGTTCTGGATCAAGTGAACGCGGCCCCGGTGCAGGTGGACCCGCATCATCATGCCCTTGTTCATAATCCGTTTGTTTGGGAAGATCAGGAATAAGGCCTGAATTATTGACCAAGTAATGCAAAATGCAAAAAGCTATTCCTCTCCGGAAACGGAAGGAATAGCTTTTTGTTGATTTCTTGTTCATTAGCGCCGAGGATCGGTTTGCACCAACCTGCCGACTTCGGAGGAAGGGGCGGAAGGGAACACGATCAGCCGATTTTTGCCCAATTGTACATGAGAAATCTGTCCCTTCTGCTCAAGCTCGTTCATCATCCGGGTGACGGTGGAACGGGTGGAATTGATCGCGTTCGCTATATTTTCATGGGTTAGGACAAAAGGGATCAGACGTTGTGTCTTTCTAAATTCGACGCCAAATTGCTGGTTGAGGAAGGCCATAAACAGGTTCAATCGTTCGCTTATATATTTCTGCCGGCAAATCATCGCAAGCTGCAGCGAGCGCCAGGAATGGGCTCTTAATTTGGTCAGCAGCTGCACCATCTGCTCGGGAGACAGAGACGCCGGCTCCAAAGCGTGGATCCGAATACGGGATGCGGTCTGGGCCCGAACCTCGTATACCGTATCCGGCGTGTCGGGAAATTCGGCGGCCATCCCGTGATGAAGAATGTCGGTTAGCGATTGTTTGCCGTCGGACCGCACGCTCCAGATGAAGGCGAGTCCTTTTTCGATCTCATAGACCTTGTGCTGCTCCATCAAAATAATTTGATTGAACCTCGCATGGAGGAGCATGAATCCCACCCCTTTCATTAGCTGTGAGGCAACGGACGGCGATTGATTTGATCTTCCGTGAGCGGCCGCGTTGTCCAGCCAAGCTTGCAGGGAATGGAGTAGAGTCGGCCCGGCCCCAGATAAGGAAAGGCGGTTGGCGCGTTGGGAACAAGGCCCGGCACGATCACTCGGGTCACATAAAGCCCTACATCTCTAATGTCCGGTGTCGTCACCTCTGCGTAGAAAGCTTCCAGATCAAGCGTGGACAACTTGTGCGCCAAAGCTTCCACGGTATAAGGAATTTCCGCATCGGAGGGGAGCATGGCCGCCTCCTCGGCATTCAGCAAGCTCGAGATTTCGGCGTGGGTGGCGGGATCCATGTAATATTGCGAATTCAGGTAGAGATCAACCATATCCCGGTAGTCGGCCCGGAATGCCGACCGGTAACCGCGGCCCGCGCGATACGGTTTCAGCGCCTTGTCGTTCAGGATTCCTTGCTTCATGGCGTTCCAGGTCGGGCTGTCCGGTTCAAGCAAGTCCAGCGCGATATGATAGGATTGAGCAGCCTCAGCCGCCGCTTTAAGCGCCGCCTCTTCGGCCGAAAAACGGGCGGCAAAGCCCATGCATACGATATGCTGCCGGGCATCGTACAGCAATGAGCCGATGACGGGAATGCCCGAATCGTTCGGGATCGGAAACCACTTGAAGCTCACGGGACTGTCCGCCTGAATCGGTTCCATGTAGGACCGGAGACGGGGATAGGCACTGGCATTCAAAGCGGGCAGCGGAGCATCAGCCCCCCACCAGACGGCAACGGCATCTCGTTCAATAAGTTCCAGAAGACCGGAAATGATGGCATGATTCAGCGTCGAACCGCAAGCGATGCCTGCATACTGAACAAAATGAGTCTGCGGCTCGCCGCGAAATGCCTCTTGATGATAGTTGATGTAGACGAGAGAAGCGGGGAGCCAGGTTCGGTAGCCGCCCGTTAAGGATTCGCCTTCGATCCAGTTCATGACCAGATCCCGATCCATCGGAACAAACGGAAATCCCGCGGCAGTATACTGATTGTGGGAATAGAGAGGAACCCTTAACGGATCAAGCAGCTTGTATCCCTTGGCCGTCAGCTCCTTATAAGATCCCTTTAGCAGCGGCCCTCCAATGTAGTTGCCGCAATAGCGTTCCACGGCTTCGCCGATGGCGGCCAGGCGAGCCTTTTCATCGCTAAAAGCGGTCCCCCCGGCGATCCGGTCGGAAGGGATGCCTGCCAGAATGAAGCCGTCCGCCATTTGCGCACGCCATGAATAAATTTGCCGGGGGAGATTCGGATGGATCGGCGCAGGCGTCAATCGTGTGATAAAGCCGGTGCGTCTGTCGATAAGCTGTTCATACAGAGGTTTCGTTCTCATAGTACCACCTTTCCAAAGCATCATTATGACAGGGAAGCATTAGACATGATGGTCGCATAACATCGTGCCAGACCGTTTGATCGGCCGGGACAAAACGGGTTTGGTGCAGCGAATCTCCTAACGTGTTGAGCGAACGGGCATATTCGGGAAAACAGCTGCTGCTGATGGAAATCCGGATTCGACTTCCCCGCGGCAGCCATTGACATACCGGTTTCAGTGAAATTTCGGCCTCTTGTTCGGCGATGGCTTCCTGGACGGCTGCGCTTACACAGCGGGCTAAGCCGCTCGTAATATAGATGGCGCTGTCCGATGAGTCAACCTCCGACAAGCAAGCATAAAAATCGGTTTGGCTCGCCGTCGAGCCGACCCAAAGGCGCAGACAGGCGGAGCCGGCCAGAAGCAGGCCCTCGTCAAGCGGATCGGATGTATAGCAAAGCACATCGCTTCGGGCATCGAGATCCTGCCGAAAGCTGGGGTATTCCCGTGCGGGAAGAGGGTGTGCGGGATCATAGCGATAATGGCAAGAAGGGTACGGTTCCTCCCGATCCGGCAGGCCTTCCTGCAGCCGCATCCCCTTGCCGGTCAAATAAAAGGTTCTGGTTATCGTTCCGGGCAGCGGCCAGGCCGGCGGAGCGATCCAGCGGCCCCTCCCCATCGCAAAAATCAGCACGGACGGGAAACTCAAAGGTTCCCCCTTAAGCGTGTGCCTCAACCAGTTGATTTCCATCTGAGCTAAAGGCAAACGGGCATGCGGCCCATAGCTGCGAGCCTCATAACGAGGCGTTTTGTTGACCTCATGCGTCCACGGCCCGATGATCAGGCTTTGCGGACGGGGATCGGCGCGCTCGGATAAGCTGCGATAGTTGTTCAGCAGGGCGCCGATAAAAGCGTCGTGCCACCCTCCGATATGCATCACGGGCCGGCGAATATCGGACAATCGGATGGTCTCTTGTTCGGCTTCGGGATCGATCGCCCGCGGCCAATGACGGAGCTCCATCGGGAACACAAGAGGCAACTCCTTGACAGGCAGATGCCAAATGGCGTCCGGGCAGCGCGCATACGCTTCCCAAAAACGTTCCTGCGCGCTGACTCCGGAAGTGCCGAAGCTGGCTTCCCACCATAATCGATCGAGGAGATGGAAAGCTCCGGACGAGTGAAAGGCGGTTTCGCGCAGCCCCATCGCCGGCACAAGCGTGATCAAGGAGGAAATCAGCCCTTGTTCGTCGCCTTGCACTGCGGCATAAGCGGCAAAAGCCCCGTACGAGCTGCCTTCCAAGGCTACCTGTCCGTTGCACCAGGCTTGGGCGATCACCCAGCGCAGCGTGCACAGCCCGTCGGCCTCTTCATCATGATAGGGAAGCCACTCGCCTTCCGATCCATAACGTCCGCGAACATCCTGAGCGACAAAGGCGAACCCGGCGGACGTCCAGCCCTTCGCCGTTTCGGCAAATTGCATTTTGTCATATGGCGTTCGGGTGACAATCACCGGAAACGGACCGTCTTCATCCGGCACAGCAATCAGACAGGACAATAGAACTTCGTCGTCCGCCGGGATGGACATGATCGAGATACTCACGATTTCCCTCCTAAAAAAGACTTGTCAAATTCACCATTAATCGTAATAATTACCATTAGTGATAACGATTCTATATCCATTTTTCTGGAAAGTCAAATTTCTTTTTCGTAGAGGAGGGGATGCTTCATGATGATTCAACGCCGCTTATTTCTGTTGACCGAAGGGATCCGCATGGCGCTTGTCCGAAGAATCGCCATCGGCCTGGCCATCGGCGGCTGCTATATTGCCCAGGGGCTGCTCACGGCGCTGCTGGTCGCCGACATGTTTAAGACGACGATCGCCTGGGACCAGGCCGTTTGGCTATTGGCGGGCATCGCCTGCATGCTTGCGGTGCGAACGTATTTGGTATGGCGCCAGGAGATCAGCGCTAAGAAGACGGCCGGAATCATCAAGGGCGCGCTGAGGCAAAGATTGTTCGGGCGTTTGCTTGAATTGGGGCCGTATCATCTGCAAGACGAGCGTACCGGGCATATTCAATCCACGCTCGTAGACGGGGTGGAGGGGCTGGAAGCGTACCTGACGTCTTATTTGCCGCAAATCGCCATTACCGTCTTTAGTTCGGCAGTACTGCTCGGCATTATGGCAACCCTGAGTTGGCCGGTCGCGCTCGTACTGCTCGCGGCTATCCTTGCCGCGCTGTTCGGACCGCGTCTTTGGGACTGCCTGTTAAGCAGCAGGGGCTTTAATCATTGGGCCTCTTATGCCAAGTTTCAATCGCAGCTGCTGGACAGTCTGCAGGGAATGATCACCTTGAAGGCCTTTAACGCCGGCGTTCGACGCGGCGAGGAGTTGAAACGCGAATCGCAAAGCTTGTATCGCAAGACGATGAAGCAACTGTCCATCTCCTTGATGGATAGCGGCATCGTCGGGCTGGCCACCGCGCTCGGATCGGCCATCGCGGTCGGCATCGGCGTGTTCCAGGTGGCAAGCGGATCGCTTGAGATCGGAAGCCTGCTGATGATTTTGTTTTTGTCTGCCGAATGCTTCCGGCCCGTCGGCGATCTCAATAAACATTGGCATGCCGGATTCCTGGGCGTTTCGGCCGCTCCCGGCATCTTAGAGCTGTTGGACAGCAGGCCGTATGTACGGGATGAAGGCACGAAGAAGCTTGCTGTTGCGGGAAACGTTGTCTCGGTGGAAGTCGATCATGTTACTTTTGCCTACAGTGAAACTTCGGCGCCTGCCGCCCTCGATGTTTCCTTTAAGATCGAGCCCGGTGAGACCGTTGCGCTGGTCGGGTACTCCGGCTCGGGCAAATCGACGATCGTTCAACTGCTTGATTCCGTTCGGTTTGCTTACGAGCCGGGAGCCTCCGGTCGCCCAGCCCTAAGCGATGTTTCATTTCGCGTAGATTCAGGGCGCAAGCTGGCGCTGGTCGGACCGTCGGGCGCCGGGAAGAGCACCTGTCTCCAACTGCTCATGCGGTTTTGGGATGTTACGGAGGGAGCGGTCCGCATCGGCGGTGTGGACATCCGGAAGCTTAAGCTGGAGGAGCTTCGCGAGCTGATCTCCATTGTCCCGCAGGATGTCTATCTTTTTCATGCGAGCATTCGCGAGAATATCCGGCTTGGCAAGCCGGAGGCGACCGATATGGAGGTGGAAGCGGCTGCGGCCGCCGCCTGCTGCCACGAATTTATTGAACAGCTTCCGGACGGTTATGAGACGAACGCCGGGGAACGGGCGGTTCAGCTGTCCGGCGGGCAAAGGCAGCGAATTGCGTTGGCTCGGGCCTTTTTGAAGGATGCTCCGATTCTGTTGATGGACGAAGCTACCTCGAATCTGGATGCCGACAATGAGCACAGCGTGCAGCAAGCACTTGCCCGGGTGGCCAAAGGAAAAACGGTGATCATGATTGCCCACCGCTTATCGACGCTGCGGCTGATGGATGAAGTGTTGGTGCTTAAAGACGGAAAAGTCGCGGATCGCGGCGCAAAGGAATCCTTGCTCCAGAAGGAAGGATTCTATTTATCGATGACGCAAGCCGATGCTAAAACGTAATTATTACACTTTAAAACTGTAATAATTACGAATATAATAGGGACGATGTTATTATTTTTTTTGGAGGTCGAGTTGTTGTGAACAGGAAAAGAAATAACGCGGGGTTTAAATGGATTGCAGCTATATTGGTCGTGCTGGTATTGCTTGCGGGCTGCGGCCAAGTCCAGGAGGAAGGAAAACCTTCTGCCGCCAACGCGGCGGGCGCGGCGGACGATGCCGCCGGACTGTCGTCCGGGAAGGCTGCGAATGACAATGCCTCGGAGGCAAGCCCGCAGCAGAATACGGTTACGGATAGCACCGGGGCCTCCCTGGAATTGCCCGCTAAAGTTGAACGGATCGCTTGTTTGACCGAAATCTGCGTGGACAGTCTGGCGGAGCTGGGGCTTGAGCCGGTGGCTGTCGTTCCGGACAGCATCGCGTTTGAGCCGGAATTTTTCGGGGACCGCGCGTCTTCCTTTGTCCAGATCGGAGGCGGTTTCATGGAGCCCAGCCTGGAGGATATCGCCAAAGCGAACCCCGACGTGGTCATTGGACTAAAAGGCACCCACGATATGCTGCGGGACGGCTTGCAAAGCATCGCTCCGTTATATATCGCCGAGCTCAAAACGTATGAAGACTCGATCGCGTTTCTTGAGACGGTGGGATCATGGACCGGCGAGGAGACGGCGGCCGCGGCTGCCAAGCAGAAATTCCTCGACAAGATCGCCGATTACAAACAAAAATCGCCGAACAACCGAAGCGCGTTGATTCTTTATGGCGCGGACGTCAACTTCGGCATCGATACGGCGGGTTCTTTGGTCGGTTCGTTGCTGGCCGAGCTTACCCCTTATCCGTGGCCGGCTCCGGCGGAAGACGGAGGCCATCAGGCGGGGGGAATGGCGTACTCACTGGAGAAGGTGCTGGAAACGGATCCCGATCATATCTTTATCGAGACGTTCAGCTTTAGTCCGGACTCCCAGCCGTTGTCCGAACAATTTGCCGCCAATCCGCTTTGGGGCAAGCTGAAGGCCGTTAAAGGCAAAGAGATCACCGAAGTAAGAACGGCCATTTGGGCGAACGGCAGGGGCACGCGCTCGCTGGGCATCGTGCTGGATGAAGCGATGAGCGCTTTATATCCCGATACTTTTAAAGGGTCTGTCCAGTAGTGGGAGAAGCCATTCGATCCAATACGGGAGCAACCAGGACGGGGCGGGTGCTCCTCCTCGTGTTGCTCCTTATCGTCATAGGCGCCATTTCCATCCTGATGGCATTAAAATCGGGTTATCCGGCCGTCGGTTGGGATGAACTGCTGAATATTTTGTTGTATCGCCACGGTTCCGAACTAGCCGTTACCTCTATTCTCGAGCTGCGGTTGCCGCGCGTTGTGCTTGGCCTGTTATCCGGGGCGATGCTGGCCATTTCCGGCGTATTGATGCAAAGCGGCCTGCGCAACCCGCTGGCGAGCCCCGATTTGATCGGTGTATCGGCCGGCAGTTCGCTGATCATCGCGGTGATCACGGTGTTTCACTTGCCGCTTGCGTTCAGCCTGTTTCCATTGTTCGGATTGCTTGGCGGCTTTGCCGGAGGGTTCATCGTGATCGCTTCCGTATCCGGCCGCTCGGACAGCACGAGCATGATTCTGATGGGAACCGCGGTGTCCGCCATGCTGAACGGGATGATTGTGTGGCTGATTACGATGGGGACCCAAAATGATATCAATCTATTGTACACGTATTTGATGGGCAGCTTGTCGGGGCGTTATTGGCACCATGTCGGGCATTTGCTTCCATGGGCGGCGATCGGCATTCCCGCCGCGCTGTTGTTTGCCAAGCCGTTGAATCTGCTTCGGCTCGGAGACGAGCAAGCCGAAGCGTTAGGGCAAAATGTGGGCAGGCTGCGTTTGCTGCTGCTGATCGCCAGCGGCGTGATGGTTTCGGCGGTCGTCGCTAATTGCGGTCCGATCGGTTATATCGCTTTGCTGGGGCCCTACCTGACCCGAGCTGTATTAAGAACGGAAGACGCCAGATGGGTGCTCCCTTGTTCCGCAGCGGTCGGTGCGGTGCTTCTCGTAACGGCGGATTGGTTTGCCAAAACCGTGTTCACTCCCAGAGAAATCCCGGTCGGTTTATGGACGACGATGGTCGGCGTACCGGTGCTCATCCTGATGCTTGTCACGAAGAGGAGAGGTCGCGATGATCAATCGTAACACAACAGACGGCCGATTATACGCGCGGAAGTTTCGGATTTGGGGGCTGTTTCTTTTATTGGGGCTTGCCGTATTTTTTATTCTGCATATTGCGCTTGGCCAAGTGGTTTTGTCTCCGCGTGAAGTGGTGCTGGCGCTGCTGAACAATCACGATGAAACGTACCATCGCCAGATTGTGTGGGAACTGCGGCTGCCGCGCACCTTGATTGCGCTGGCCGCGGGCGCTATGCTCGGACTTGCGGGGGCGATCCTGCAGTCGGTGACGCGCAACCCGCTGGCGGAACCGGGACTGCTGGGCGTATCCGCCGGCAGCGTGCTGATGCTTGTCCTGTATATGACTTATTTGGGAGGATCGGCAAGCCTTTCCCTGCAGGTCCCGTTATTTGGCCTCGCGGGAGGTATCCTTACGGTGTCGGCCATCTATCTGCTGGGCTGGTCGCGCAGAGGAGACGCGCTGCAGTTTACGGTGATCGGCTTGCTGATCTCCGCCTTTCTGTCGGCCTGCACCTCCCTGGTACTGCTCCGCCATTCGGAGGCGATCGGCAGCATTTTGCTATGGACGGTCGGATCGTTAAACGGACGGGTATGGCTCCACTGGAATATCATTTGGCCGTGGTTTCTGATCATGGTGCCGATCGGCCTGATGAGCGCGGGAGCGGCGAATGCGTTACAGCTCGGAGACGGCGTGGCCAGAGGAATCGGGGTTCCCGTCCGCCTATCGAGAGCCGGATTGCTGCTTATCGCCGCCCTATTGACGGCCGGAGCGGTGTCGATCGTGGGCGCGATCGGTTTTATCGGATTAATCGGCCCTCACATTGCGAGACGGATCGTCGGTCAGGATGCAAGAAGATTATTTCCGTTTAGCGCTCTGGTTACCGCCTGGCTGCTGGTCGGTTCGGACATTCTGTCCCAAGGGCTGTCGATTCCTTTATTTGACGGCGGCCGACCGGCGTCGCTTCCGGTTGGCGCGGTGACGGCTTTCATGGGAGCTCCCTTCTTTATTTATTTGGCGCGCAGACAAATGAAATGACGCGCCCGATCCCTGATTCCCTGCTTCTCGGTTGCATGGCGGGGGCGGTCTGGCCAACAGACCGCCCCCGCTTCTTTTCATATGTTGCGACTTGTTTACAAATTCACTTTTATAGAAGAAAGAGATATAATCAATGGCGTGTTTGGAATCCTTAGGGGCAGGGAGTGCGAGATGCTTTGAGCCAAAAAATATTAATTGTTGAAGACGATATCAACATTTCGAACATTATCAAAATGAACTTGAATCTCGTAAATTATGAGACGATCGAAGCGTACGATGGCCATGCCGCTTGGGAGCAGATTCAGCGCGAAAAGTTCGATTTGGTGCTGCTGGACGTGATGATTCCCGGGATCGACGGTTTTGAGCTGATGGAGAAAATCCGACCGCTGCATATTCCGGTGATTTTTCTGACGGCGAAAAATGCAGTGACGGACAAGGTCCACGGATTGAAGCTTGGAGCGGAGGACTACATTGTGAAGCCGTTCGAAGCTCTTGAACTGCTGGCGCGGATTGAGACGGTGCTGCGCAGGTTCGGCAGGGAGGAAACCGTCATAACATTTCGAGACCTTCAAGTCTTATTGGACAAACGGGAGGTCAGGGTTCAGGGGAAACCGGTAGAATTGACCATGAAAGAGTTCGATTTGCTCGTTGTTTTGTTGAAGAATAAAAATATCGCCTTGTCCAGGGAGCAGTTGTTGGATAAAGTTTGGGGAATCGATTTCTATGGCGAAACACGAACCGTGGACATGCATATTAAAGCGCTGCGCAAGAAACTGGGATTGCATGATCGCATTATTACGGTCTATAAAATCGGGTACCGGTTGGAGGACTAGGCATGAAGTTTTGGCAGAAAATATCGCTGGGCTCGATCCTGACTTTTATCATTATCTTTAATTTGGCTTCCGTGCTGATCATCGAGCGAAATCACAGTAAAATGCTGCAGCAGGAAATCAATACGATGTTAAGAGAAAACATGAGTATTCGCTCGACGCTGGAGATGGTGGCCCCGCTTTTGAAAATGTACAATTCCTTTGAATATGAAAAAACGGTGTTTACGAATATAGGAAATGAGGCTGTGGCCAGGAATAACGACCAGATGATGTATCTAAGCATCGTAGATGGAATGAACCGCGAGTTGTACAGCAACGTCGATTTTACGGTGCGGCACCCGGAACTGCAGGGGACTTCCGAGGATGAGATCCGGTATATGCTAAGTGACGTGGATCGGCGGACGATTTTGTTTACCTCCAGTCTGGTCCGGGTAAATCAAAATTTATTTACCATCGGTTACATGAAAGACGTCACGCCGATATATCAGGAGCGGGCGGAACAGTTCCGTTTTTTCCTGCAAGTGGATATTGCCGCCTGTCTCATCTATATCATTCTCATGTTTTTGATCAGCAAAGGCCTAACCAAACCGATCGACAAAATGATGAGAACCGCAAAGGTGATTGCGCAAGGCGACTTCTCAAAACGGGTGGAGATCAAATCCAAAGACGAAATCAGCAACCTGGCCCATCATTTTAATCATATGGTTTCGGTGGTTGAAGATAAAATCAATGAACTGGAGCTGCACAATTTGGAGAAGCAGCGGTTTATCCAAAACTTTACCCATGAGCTGAAAACCCCGCTAACCTCGATCATCGGCTACGCCAATTTTTTGCGGGTGACAAAATATCAGGAGGATGTTTTCCTGGATGGGTTGAACGTCATTTATAACGAGGCCAAAAGGCTGGAATCCCTCTCTATGAAGATGATGGATTTGATTTTGGCCCAGGCGGACCATTTTGAGATGAAACGGGAAAATTTAAAAACCGTCATTGACGAAATGGATTCGGCTTTGGCCATGAAAGCGAAGGATAAGAACATCCGCCTGGTTTATGACTGTGAGGATTGCTGGCTTTGGTTGGAGAAGGATTTAATGAAAATTCTCATCTTCAATCTGGCGGATAACGCGATCAAGGCTTCCCCGGAACAGGAGACGGTAACGATTCGCACGTACGCCGACCGGCAACAGTGTGTCCTCGCTGTGGAAGACCACGGCATCGGGATAGCCCCTGAGCATTTGGACAAAATTTTTGAACCGTTTTATGTCTCGGACAAAGCAAGAACGCGCAGCTACAATGGAGCGGGATTGGGGTTATCCATCTGCCAAAGCATCGCCCGCATTCATCAGGGGACGTTCGAAGTGACCAGTGAAGAACATAAAGGGACCACCGTCACTGTTAGGTTTAAGGTGATGGGCGAAAGCGAGGTGGACTTATGAAGGCCCAAACGTTCGCCATCGGCGGGATCGCTTGCCTGATGCTTCTTGCAGGCTGCGGAGAAATATACCAACCGATCGTCAAAGATACGGTGATGATCAAAAAAATAAACCAGGTCATGCCGGAAAAGAAGCAGGAGTACCCCGGAACCTTATCGGAAGAAACCGTAAAAAATTTAAGTGTGGATGCGGTAAAACGGTTTTTTCATCCCCATATATCGTCAGAGGATTTGAGCCTCGAAGTCAACGCACTCGATTTGGAGCAGGTAAAAAGGATGCTGTATCGGATTTCGGGGGATACGAATACAGATCCCGTTGCCCAGAATGAAGCTTACTTAAACGCCATTCCTAACGGAATATACCGTGTCATCATGAGCAATCGGGACACTCCTTATATTGAATACATCGTGATGGTGAATGCAAAGGACGGCGATATCCTGGAGATTAACAGCTATGCAGGCTACGAGTCCGATCCGGATAAAGGCGGCAGCCAACCGGGCAAACATGAACTGATTTCCATAGCCAGGCAGTTTCTAAACCAGTTAAGCGATGTAAATCCGGACGACTTGGAGCCTAGAGAGCAACCCATTTTGGGAAATCAGGTATACGGAAGTATATTGTTCCAAAATAAGGAAACCAAAAACATACAGTACGTTCTCACGCTGCATTTAAGCACGAGAGAGGTCGTGGGTTTTAGTAAAGATATCATGTCTGTTTTTCTTGCACCGGTCCCTTGACACGGTGCTTTTTTTTTGCGATTTTACAACTTCATTACAACTCCACCTTACTTCTTATATATGGATGTTTTATTGTACTTAAGGGACAAGAAAGGGGGTTGATGAAAATGTCACGTCCAGCGCAGAAGGAGATGTGGATGGCCCTGTGCTTTCTCGCGCCGAGCGCGGTCGGCTTTTTCACCTTTTATGTGATTCCATTCGGTCAGAGCCTTCTGTATTCATTCCGCAGCGGGCTGGACCACGGTAAGCTGACTTTGGCCAATTACGAGACCCTGATACAGAGCGCATCCTTCGCCAAAGCGGCGGCGAATACGCTCCGGTTTACCGCCATCGGCGTCCCTTTGCTCATCATCCTTTCCCTTGCGCTTGCCCTATTTCTGAACTCAAGGGTATTTTTCCGAAAGTGGCTGCGTACGGCCTATGTGATGCCGCTTGTTGTTCCGGTCGCTTCCGTCGTCCTGGTTTGGCAAATTTTCTTCGATTGGAACGGTGCGCTAAACGTCCTGCTTGAAAGAGCCGGCATTTCGCGGATCGATTGGATGAAGTCGGATTGGGCCATGGCCTCTATCATACTGATTTATATTTGGAAGAACATCGGCTACAATGTCGTGCTGTTCCTGGCGGCATTGCAGAATATTCCGGACCAGTATTATGAAATTGCCAATCTTGAGGGGGCCGGGATTTTCCGTAAATTTGGCATTACCCTGATTTATTTGCTGCCCGGCATGTTTTTGGTCTCATTGATGTCCATCTTGAATTCGTTCAAAGTGTTCCGGGAGACCTACCTGGTCGCCGGCGATTATCCGCATGACAGCATCTATATGCTGCAACATTACATAAACAACATGTTCTTATCGCTCGAAATCGAAAAGTTATCCGCCGCTGCGACACTCCTTGCGCTTTGTATTCTATTGGTGGTGTTTATCCTTTATCGCGTTGAGCGGTCGTTTCATTCGTTCATGGAATAGATGGCAGGGGGCAGGAAATGAAGAAGAGACAATTTGCATTCGCGTGGATACGCACCCTGGTCTTGATCGCGGGAGCCGTTGTCGTGCTGATGCCGGTCGTGCTCACGGTAGTGAGCTCATTGATGACCGAAAGGGAAGTCCACGCCAATTTCGATATGCTTGGCAAGAGCGGTGCCAAGGAACTGGTTAACATGAAATGGGTTCCCGATTGGGTTTCCTTTGCGCAGTATGGCAAGCTGCTGATCAAGACGACGCAATATCTGCATATGTTCTGGAACTCCGTCTTGATGGTGACCCCGATCATCATTGGGCAGACCGTGGTTGCGCTGCTCGCTGCATTTGCGTTTGCCAAGCTGCGTTTTCCCTATAGAGAGCCGCTGTTTTTGCTTTACCTGATCGCCATGCTTATGCCGTTTCAGGTCACGCTCGTGCCGAACTATATCATGGCGGATCGGCTGGGGCTGCTGAATACGACGGCCTCGATCATCTGGCCCGGTATTTTCGGAGCTTTTGGCGTATTTCTGCTCCGGCAATTCATGTTGCAAATCCCGACTGCTTACATAGAAGCCGCCAAAATGGACGGGGCGGGAGTGTTGCGTATATTCGGATGGATCGCCGTACCGATGGTGAAGCCGGGAATCGCCGCCCTGATTGTTCTGCTATTTACGGATTACTGGAACATGGTCGAACAGCCGATTGTTTTTCTTCAGGATGAAGCGCTGCAGCCGTTATCGGTCATCTTATCCCGTGTCCAGGATGAAACATTGGGGGTTATGTTCGCTGCGTCCGTTCTCTATATGGCGCCTATGCTGCTGCTCTTTTTTAGTATGGAACAATACTTTATCGAGGGGATCGAGCTCTCGGGCATTAAAGGATAGGGGACAAATATGAATGTGATCAAAAAACGTTTGGCGCCATCTCTACTTGTGCTGTTTTTGGTGATACTTGCCGTGTTTACACTGTTTTCCAATACGCTTCGAACCATGACTTTGCCGAAAGTCATTACGGAAAAGCCGAGCACGGGGACGATGAATCATCTTGTTGAAGGAAATGGTGTCGTTTCGCCCAGGCAGCAGGACGACCTGATCAGCGAGAGCGGCTGGAAAGTAACGAAGGTGTACGTCAAGCAGGGCGATTCGGTGGCCAAAGGCCAGGCTCTTGTGGCCTTCGATGGAACCGAGCTGGAACAAACGTTGCTTGACGAGGAGGCGGCACGGCGAAAACGCATGCTGGAAAAGGAAGATGTAGAGGAACAATTCAAAGTCGCGATGCAGCATGGCGATGAGGACGCCATTCTCAAAGCGAAGCGTGATTTGCAAACCTACAGGTTGGATGAGGAGACATCCACACGCAAAATAAATGCCCTTCGCAACGAGCTGGAGCAAAAGAAGGTGCTGACAGCGCCCTATGACGGGATTATAAGCGATGTTCAGGCACGGGAGGGGCTTCGCGTAACGCAGGGCCAGAGGGCACTCTCCTTGGTAAGCCCCGGTAAAGGGTTTGAAGTATCATTTACCGTCCGTGCCGATTCCGCCGCACTGCTCACGCTGGAGGAGGAGGTTCCCGTCAGCGTCATCCTAGGCGGCCAACCGAAGCGGATGAATGGCAGGGTGGCGGAATTTAAGGATCGTCCGTTTGATGGAGCCAACGGAGACGGGACCGGTGCCCCAGGGATCTCGGCCGCGCAAAGCATCGTGGTCGTCGCCCTTACGGGTGAGGATTTGAAGGGAGGGGAGCAGGCAAGTATCCGGATTGAGAAACCCTCCTTGCAGGAAGGTATGGTTCTTCGAAAGGAGTATACCAAGAAAGACGGCAAAGGGCGCTATGTTTTTGTGGTTCAGGAAAATAAAAGCTCGCTGGGAAACGCTTATTATGCGCAGAAAAAATATATTCAGGTGCTGAATGAAACCGACGAAGAGCTCGTTGTTGAGGGACTTCACGAGCAGATGGATGTGATCACGGAATCCAGTGTGCCGCTGCAAGACGGTAATCAGATAAGACTGAATTAATAGAAAGGAAGGTAACGCACCTATGTTTAAAAAATGGATCGTTATATTGTCTGTAATGAGCTTGCTGCTCGCAGCTTGCTCGAACGGAGGAAAAGAAGCGGGTCAGCAGCCCGGGACACAAAAAAACGTTGTTATCGCAACCCCGGTAGCTAGTCCGTATCTGAAGGAGGCCGTACAAAAGTTCGAAGCTATTCATCCCGATATTCATGTGGAGATCAAAGAATATTTTACGGCGATGAAGGCCAAACAAGATGCCAACGGACAGGTTACGCAAAATATATCGCTGCTGGAAGTGGAAAAGTACACGCAGTCGATTACGACCCAGATCTTATCCGGCAAGGCTTCCGATCTGATCGCTACGGACTTTTTGCCGAAGGATAAATTCATTAAAAAGCAGGCGTTTGCCAATGTCAAGGAACTGATGGATAGGGACGGTTCCTTTCAGAAGAGCGAGTACTATCTTGTGGATTCCGGAGCATCTAACGAAGGTTTGTATGTTGTTCCTATCGCTTTCTCGCTGACTGGGCTGGTACAAGGAAACAAGTCGCTTATGGAGCAAGCGGGGATTGCCGTCGATGACAAGACATGGACATGGGACCAGGTCAGCGATTTATCCAAACAGCTGAAAGAAAAGGCCGGTCAGGATGCTTACGCCTTCCTGGACATCGATCCATCTTATTTGATGATGGGCGATTTGCAGAGGTACTATCAGCGCGACAGTGCGAGCTTCGATTCCGAAGCGTTTCGCAATGCGATGCAACAGGTCAAGTCTTTATACGATCAAAAAGCCATGCCTTTAGAGTTTGGCGCAGAGCACAGCAAAGGATTGTTCAGCTTTGCGGATATGTCGAATCCTACCGGCGCACTTGTCAGTATTTTGAATCCGGAAATGTCGATTTACCGAGCCCCTTCGTTTACCGGTCAAACGGGCGAGATCGGTTATGAGGCCGGGGAGGCGTATGCGATTAACAACAAATCGGAAGTGAAGCCGGAGGCTTGGAAGTTCTTAAGTTTTATGCTCTCCGAGGAGATGCAGAATTCTACCGAACTGAGCGGATTCCCGTTGAACAAAGCGGCGGCAAAGAAGAAAATTCAGCAAGCCCGCGAGCAAATCGAGCAATCCACAGGGGAGGCCGCGGATTCCACGCCGATTGCATTTCCGCTGCCTGATGCCAAGGCATTCGATCAAGCTGAGGAAACGCTGAAATCGGCATTGGAATCCGCCGTTTCCAGCAGCTCGGCGGATTTGGAAATTACGAATATCGTTATGCAAGAATTTGATTATTATATGAACGGACAGAAAACCGCCGAGAAAGTCAGCCAGTTGATCCAGAATCGCGTGACGACGTATTTGAACGAATAGTTTCTTTTAGCAGGGGAACGGATCGAATCCGTTCCTTTTCTATTTTCTATTGCCGGAAGCTGCCGTTTTCAACGTTTTACAACTTCCATACAAGTCTGTCTCACTTCTTATATATCCGCGTATTACACTAGCTATGAAAAGATCGGTATGCCGTGAAGCACGTCGGAGCTTGGACTTCTTGGACCTATGCCGTACACAGACAAGGACTGAATCACAATGAATGGGAATCAGAATCAACCGATCAGACGCTATATGCCTGGGCTGGACGGCCTCAGAGCGTTATCCGTGCTGGCTGTCATCGCCTATCACCTTGATTTGAAGTGGGCTCAGGGCGGGCTTCTGGGCGTAGGGATTTTCTTCGTGTTATCCGGCTACCTGATCACGGACCAGATTCTCCTGGAGTGGAAAACGTACCAAAGGTTATCCCTTATGGATTTCTGGCTTCGCCGAATACGAAGGCTGCTGCCGGCGATGATCTGCATGTTAAGTTTCGTGGCCGTATGGCTTATCGGCAGCGATCCTCCCTTTTTTCAAGCATTGAAGGGGGAGTTCCTGTCCTCTTTATTTTACGTAAATAACTGGTACCTCATTTTTCATGAGGTTTCGTATTTTGAAAGCTTTGGCCCACCATCCCCCATCGGTCATCTGTGGTCGCTTTCGATTGAAGAGCAGTTCTACTTGGTTTGGCCGATCGTACTGGTGATCGGTATAAAGCTTGCGCCGCGGCGAGGCCAACTTATGCTGTGGCTTCTCACCTGTGCTGCCGTTTCCGCACTGGCTATGGCCGTCATTTATGAGCCGGGCACGGATCCGAGCAGGGTTTATTACGGAACGGATACCCGGGCATTTGCCCTTCTTATTGGAGCAGCCTTGGCGGTCATCTGGCCCAGTTGGAAGTTAAACGGGGCGATCTCGACTTCGGCCCGGTCTTTGCTCGATGTTTCCGGCAGCCTTGGCCTTGCCATCTTGATGATTCTGATTTTCGGTACCAATAAGCTTGATGATTGGCTGTATCGCGGCGGGTTTCTTTTTATAGCTCTGCTCACCGCGACAGTCATCGCTGTACTGGTGCATCCGGCCAGCCGGTTGGGAAAAATCATGGGTTGCGAACCTCTAAAATGGATTGGGAAGCGCTCGTATAGTCTTTATATCTGGCATTATCCGGTCATGATTTTGACGAATTCCGCAGCAAATGACGAGGCCGGGGGCTTAGGTCGTGTTTTTCTGCAATTGGCGATCAGCTTTTTACTTTCAGCCCTTTCATACAAGTATGTCGAAGAGCCGATTCGCCGGGGCAAGAGTACTTCGGGAAAGGAAGAAACCAGGATGAAAAGAAGCAAAGTTGGGGCCGCATGGGGAATCGTATTAATAATTATCGTTATATGTGCTTGCGTGGGACTCCGCTCCCAGGTCTATACGGCGGACAAGCCTGAAAGGGCCGCCCCTGTCCAAACGACGGTTGACGCTTTGGGACAGGAGGCAACAGGGCTGCCATCCGCTGTACAGAAGCTTCCGGAGACGCGGAATTTGGCTCCGAAGAGCGAGCCGGCGCTTCCGGGAGAGCAGCAGCTCAATCATCGGGAGCCGCTGACCGGGGAGGGAGTCACTGTAATCGGAGACTCGGTGATCATCGGAGTCGAGCCCTACCTCAAGGAAGTGTTGCCGAAGATTGTCGTTGATGGTAAGGAGGGCAGGCAGATGTCCCAAGCCCGGGATGTGATCGATAAGTTGCAAGCGCAAGGGAAGCTGGGCGATCAAATTATACTTGAGCTCGGTACCAACGGCCCATTCAAGAAACAGCAACTGCGTTCCTTGTTGGAATCACTGTCTGATAAAGAACAGGTTTTGCTGGTAACGACTCGGGTTCCGAAAGATTGGCAGGACGCGGTAAACGCAAATATCCAGAGCGTAGCCGATGAATTCAGCAATGCCGATGTCGTCGATTGGTACGCGGCCAGTAAAGATAAAGCAGATTACTTCTATCAGGACGGGGTTCATCTGAAGCCGGATGGAAGCAGGTATTTCGCTTCGCTTCTGGTCGAAGCCCTGCAGAAATTGTGAGCCGCAGTTTCCCCTCTGCAGCATGTATCAAAAGGATGAAAGGATGGTAGGGATGACCTACAGAAGAAGAACGATACTCTGTTTGGCGGGCTTTATTCTAATAGCTGTAATAGGTTTTGGAGTACATTATGTTTCATCCATGTATAAAGGCTTGGAAAGCCTGAATAAATCGACGGAAAATTCTCCATTTAAAGGGGTGAGCGCGGAGGAAGCCTTGGCCGTCGATCCGCCTAAATGGGAGGGAACCGAGCCTGTAAATATTTTGTTGATGGGAGTGGATGCGCGCGGAACCAAGAAAGGCGAAATCGCCAGATCCGACAGTATGGTCGTGGTTTCGCTGCATCCTATTCATAAACGTATCCATGTGCTTTCCGTACTGCGCGATACCTACACGGACATTCCCGGACACGGTAAAAACCGTATTAATACTGCGGTCACCCATGGACCCAAAACGGCGATGAACGCCGTTAGCGATTTACTGGGGATTCCGATTCAATATTACGTATATACCGATTTCGAGGGCTTTATTAAGCTGGTGGATGCGATCGGCGGAGTCGATTTCTATGTGGAAAAGGACATGCATTATGAAAGCAAGGCCGATCGGCATGAATACGATATCCATCTGGACAAGGGCGAGCAGCATTTGGATGGGAAAACCGCGCTGCAATACGTTCGTTTTCGTCATGATGCCATGTCCGATTTTACGCGTACCCAAAGGCAGCGGGACTTCCTTAAAGCGGTGGCCGAGAAAATGAAATCCACGACTTCGCTCATGAAGCTGCCTTCGATCCTCCAGGAGGTTAGTCCCTATATCGATACCAACTTATCGGTAAACGATATGTTGAAGCTGTTTACGGCAGGGTATGAGAGCACTGTCGAGAGGAGTGAGCAGATCCCTCCGATGGAGCTGCTGAAGGAGACTTATGTCGGCAAAGCCGCTGTATTGACCGTTTCAAACGAAACGGCTTTACGGGAATATGTAAAAGAAATTATTGAAGGAGATCCAATTCAAAGTGAATCTTTGAACGGAAACTCTCCCGCTATGTGACAATTCCGCAGCCGGCTGATCGATGTTGTTTGTCGGAGCGATTGACAGGAAGGGGAAGGGAGGGTACAATGTTTAAATCGTAATGATTACGAATAAAGGAGATGTTTTGAAATGAGAGTAGTGATTACTTTGGCGTGTACCGAAACGGGTGACCGCAATTACACGACCACCAAAAACAAAAAGACGCATCCCGAACGCATGGAACTGCGCAAATACTGCCCGCGGCTAAGAAGATACACGCTGCACCGCGAAACGCGTTAGGAGGGGTTCGATGTCGGCCGAACAAACCATAAAGAAAATTCCGGTAACGGTCCTGAGCGGTTATTTGGGATCCGGGAAGACGACGTTGTTGAATCATGTTTTGCATAACAAGGACGGATTGAAGGTCGCCGTCATTGTGAATGACATGAGCGAAGTGAATGTGGACGCCAACCTGGTCAAATCGGGGAACGCCTTATCGAGAACGGAAGAAAAGCTGGTGGAGATGTCCAACGGATGCATTTGCTGCACGCTGCGGGACGATTTGCTGCGCGAGGTGCAGAAGCTGGCCGGCGAGGGGCGCTTTGATTACATTCTGATCGAATCGTCGGGCATCAGCGAGCCGATCCCGGTGGCGCAAACCTTCACTTACGCCGACCCGGATTTGGACATCGATTTAACCGCCCTGGCCAGGTTGGATACGATGGTTACCGTCGTTGACGCCAACCGCTTCTGGCACGATTTTGCCTCGGGCGAAAGCTTGCTTGACCGCAATCAGGCAGCCGGCGCAAACGATGACCGGGATATCGTGGATCTATTGATCGACCAGATCGAGACCTGCGATGTGTTGCTGCTCAACAAATGCGATCTGGTGGAGGAGCGTGAGCTCGTTAAGCTGGAGGCGGTGCTCAGAAAACTTCAACCGACGGCCAAAATCATTCGCACCGTAAATGGGGTCGTCGATCCCAGGGAAATTTTGAATACGGGATTGTTTGATTTTGAAAAGACGAGCATGTCCTCAGGCTGGATTGCGGAGCTTATGAAAGAGGAGCACACTCCGGAAACCGAAGAATACGGAATCGGGTCGTTTGTGTACCGCAGCAAAATTCCGTTCCATCCGCAGCGCCTCAGCTATTTCTTAAGCAACTGGCCCGAGGAGGTCGTGCGCGCCAAAGGCTTGGTATGGATTGCGGCTCGTGGCGATATGGCGGCATCGTTAAGTCAGGCGGGTCCTTCCATTCAGTTTGGTCCGGCCGGTTACTGGCTGGCGGCTTTGCCGGAAGATCAGCAGCGTGAAGTGCTGGACAGCGAACCCGAAGTTCGGGAACGCTGGGATGAGACCTGGGGCGATCGATTGACCGAGCTGGTGTTTATCGGCATGGATATGAATCAGAAAGATATTGAAGCAAGACTGTCCCGCTGCTTGTTGAATGAAGAAGAAATGAAGCAGGATTGGAACCAATTCAACAACCCGCTGCCTTGGCCGGTTGAGGTGTGAAGCGTTTTGGCGAAGAAGGTTTACAAATCGTAATCATTACGATATTATGTTTTCTATAATACGTAATGATTACGATTAAAAGGAAGAGATTGATGTGATTTTATCATCCATGCATGAGGTTGTGTTTGGATACGGAAATGAGCCGGTCATTGATAACTTGACGCTGGACATCCATGCCGGACAATTCATCGGCATCGCGGGGTCGAACGGCGCGGCCAAAACGACTTTGCTGAAGCTGATGCTGGGGCTGCTTAAACCCTGGAGCGGTTCGGTCCGGTTGGGCGGGGTTCAGGAAGACGGTTCAAAGATGACGGTGGGCTATGTGCCCCAGCAAGTAGCTTCGTTTAATGCCGGTTTTCCCAGCAAAGTGATCGAGCTGGTCCGTTCGGGCTGTTTTTCCCGCGTCGGACTGTTCGGCCGGTTCAAGGAAGAACATCGGCAGGCGGTGGAGCGAAGCTTGAAACAGGTGGGCATGTGGGAGTTTCGCCATCGCAAAGTCGGAGAGTTGTCGGGGGGGCAAAAGCAACGCGTTTGCATCGCCCGCGCACTGGCCCAGGAGCCGCAAGTGCTCGTGTTGGATGAGCCGATGACGGGGATGGATGCGGCAAGCCGGGCGGAGCTTTACAAACTGCTGAGAGAGAGCGTAACCGAGCAAGGCCGAACGGTGATTATGGTCACGCATGGACTTGAGGAAGCGGCGCCATATCTTGATACATTGATTCAATTGGAGCGGAAGGAGGATGAGGGATGGCGATATTCGGTTACGAATTTATGCAGCGCGCCTTTTGGGCAGGAGGCTTGATCGGCATCATCGCTCCGCTGCTCGGCGTTTATCTTATGCTTCGCCGTCAGGCGTTGATGGCGGATACACTGTCCCATGTCTCCCTCGCCGGGGTAGCTTTGGGCTCGGTGATGTATTTGAATCCTTCCCTCAGCGGTTTTGCCGTGGCCGTTGCCGGAGGCGTTGTCATCGAACAGCTGCGCCGCTCCTACCGTACATACAGCGAGCTGCCGGTCGCGATCATCATGACTTCGGGGCTGGCGCTTGCGGTTGTACTGATGAGCTTAAAGCAAAATTGGAGCAAAAGCTTCAGCTCCTATCTGTTCGGTTCCATTGTGGCGGTGAGCGATACCCAACTGCTGCTGATTGCCGCCGTAGCGCTGGTCGGGCTGCTTTATTTTATCATCCTGCGGCGTCCTCTTTACAATCTGACTTTCGATGAGGAAACGGCCGCGGCATCCGGCGTCAGGGTCAAGCTGCTGTCTTTCTCCTTTGCCGTGTTGACCGGGATGACCGTCGCCGCCGCCATGCCGGTTGTAGGGGTGCTTCTGGTTTCGGCGCTGATCGTCCTGCCGGCCTCGCTGGCGTTGCGCGTTGCCTCCGGTTTTGCGGCGGCGCTTCTGATTTCCGTCGGCACCGGCCTGGCCGGCGTTTTTTCCGGCCTGACGCTATCCTATTATATCGATACGCCGCCGGGCGGGACGATCGCCCTGATTTTGCTGGCTTTCCTGCTGACGACGTTGCTGGTACAAAAGCTGCTGCGGCTTCATGGGCGGCGCAGCACCAAAAAACAATATGAAAAAAAGGGGTACATGAAGCATGAAATTTTGGAATCGTAGTTTAACGGTTTTGTCCTTATCGGTGATGCTGGTTGCAGCCGGTTGCGGCTCAAATGCAGGAACGGCGGGGAATGCCGGGGGGAATAACGGCTCGTCCGCCGCGCCCGAGGCGGGTGCGGATAAGCCTGCGGCGGAAATCCTGGAAATCAAGACGAGTTTTTATCCCATGTATGAATTTACCCGTCATGTAGCGGGGGACTTGGCTAACGTGGAGAATCTGGTTCCAGCCGGGATGGAACCGCATGATTGGGAGCCGACGCCGCAGGATATGGCCGCCATTTCCGAGGCCGATGTGCTCGTATACAACGGAGCGGGCATGGAAGGCTGGGCTGAGCAGGTGTTGGACAGCGCCAAGGGCACCGGGCTTAAAGCGATTGAAGCCAGCCACGGGATTGAGGTGATGGAAGGCTCCGGAGAGCATGATCATGGACATGAGCATGAGCATGGCGAAGAGGCTCATGAAGAAGGCGAGCATGCGCATGAAGAAGGTGAGCATGCCCATGAGGAAGGCGAACACGCCCATGAAGGCGAGGAGCATGAAGAACACGGTCATGACCATGATCACGGCGGCCTGGATCCCCACGTATGGCTGTCGCCGGCATTGGCGATTCAAGAGGTTCGCAATATCGAGAAGGGGCTTTCCGAAGCCGCGCCGGAATACAAAGATACGTTTAAAGCCAACGCCGACGCTTATGTTGCCGAGTTGGAGGCGCTCGATAAGGAATTTACCGAAGCGTTGAAGGACAGCAAGCGCAAGGACTTCATTACACAGCATGCCGCATTTGGGTACCTCGCCAAACAATATGGATTGACTCAGGTTCCGATTGCCGGGTTATCCCCGGATCATGAACCGTCGGCTGCCCAAATGGCCGAAATTGTCGAGTTTGCCAAAGAGCACAACGTGAAGACGATCTTCTTTGAAACCCTGGTCTCTTCCAAGGTCGCCGATACGATCGCTTCCGAAATTGGGGCAAAATCGGCGGTGCTGAATCCGATTGAAGGTTTGACGGAAGAAGAGTTGGCCGGCGGCCTCGACTATATTGCGGTCATGCGGCAAAATCTGGATGCGTTGAAGACGGCGTTAAACGAATAAGGCTTGGCGAATCAGTGGCGGAGATCTGATTACCGGGGGAGATGTAAGGATGGAGAACAAACCAAATCGCTTGATTCAAACCATGGAGTCCAAAGGTTTGCGCATAACCTCGCAGCGGAGATGGATCGCGGAGCTGTTCTCCGTCTCCACCGGATTCGTGTTGCCGCGCCAGGTTCACGCTTATATCGCGGAGCGTCTTCCGGGGGCTAGTTACGATACGGTGTATCGAAATCTTCGTTTGCTCACGGAGATCAACCTGATTGAACAATTCGATTTTCCGGAGGGGGTCCGCTTTAAGTTGCGATGCGGCCCGGAACGGCATCATCATCATCTGATCTGCCTCCAATGCCAGCGGACGTTTCCGATCGATTTTTGCCCGCTGGACAACGATATCAATCTGCCGGAAACGTTCCAAGTCGTTTCGCACAAATTTGAAATTTACGGCCTATGCGGCTCGTGTGCCGCAAGCTAAAGGAGGGAAGAACAGCCATGGCCAAGAAATCAAAAGTGGTTAAAGAACAGAAAAGACAAGCTCTGGTGCAAAAGTATGCCGAAAAGCGCAGAGAGCTGAAAGAACAAGGGGATTTTACGGCTTTGCAAAAGCTGCCTCGCGATTCATCGTCGACCCGGTTGCATAACCGTTGTTCGGTGACGGGGCGACCAAGAGGGTATATCAGCAAATATAAGGTGTCCCGGATCGTCTTTCGCGAACTGGCCCACCAAGGGAAAATTCCCGGCGTGAAAAAGGCCAGTTGGTAATCCGGTTGGGGAAGCTACCGATTTGGGGCTGTATCCGATTCAGAGTTGCGTCCGATTCGGCGGAACGTTACCCGGTCTTTGTTCCTGCCCTCGCTCGATAATAGCGCCATTTTATGGCGCTATTATGCTTTGAGGGGGAGCGCAATTGAAAAAAATCAACACTTGACGAACGAGGTGGCGCCAAAGAACCGACGGGTTCCGTTCGTATTTACGCTAACGCTTGTCAGGAAGCTTATATGGGCAAAAGAGCATGATTTTCATTTCTAACGCTGATCACACGCTTTATAAGAACAAAACCGATCCATTTCTGAAGAGAAACCGGGAAATAAGCTTTCTCGTAAGCGTTAGATTTTCACCTGGTCAGCTGGCTCCGCCATTCCTCCAATAGCGCGCGCTCATCCAATTCGTAACCGATGATAACCATATAGGAAGGACCTTGACATTCCGCGCGTTCGTAGTCGATCCGCTTGCCCGCAAACTGAACCAGCGAGGAGGTGATCGCGGTGGATTCATTTACGGCCCGAAGACTTGAAGCGATTTTGGACGGCTATTTCGAAGTGAAGGTTCCTCCCAACGTCCGCTCCTCTGTCCGATTAAAATACGAATGGAGCGGTGAGGGGCTGACTTTGCTTGAGGAACGGCCCTATTCCCACGGACGAACATGGATCGGCTCCGCCATCGTACAGTTCCGTTTGGAGCAAAATCAATGGAGCGTGTATGCCCAAAATGCGAACCGGGAGTGGGGACCGGTTAAATCCATTGCGCCCCATCCGGATTTCGAACGGCAGTTGGAACAGGTCGAACTGGATCGCGAGGGGATCTTTTGGGTTTCATAGGGCCGGACAAAAAAGCTGCGTATCGAAAAAGGAGTATGGCCTGCATGAGCAAAAACAATAACGGAAATTTTCGCCTTCCCCGCTCCAAGGGGACGGATATGGCAACCTATTTTACGCCAAAAGAGTGTAAAAAGAAAACAAAGCGCATCGTACTTGCGCCTGTCAATCGGCAAATCATTGAAGAGTTTATTGCGATTCTCGGGATGAAGGAGAAGTTCGAGCAGTACGATGTTCCGATGCCCAATAAAATCGTCATGTTCGGGCCGCCGGGCACCGGAAAAACGCTAACCGCCTTTTATCTCGCCGCTTGTCTGGAGCTCCCGTTAATTTTAGTGAGGCTGGACGCGGTGATTCATAGCCATTTGGGCGAGACGGGGAGCAATATTCGCAAAATATTTGATTACGCCAAAACCACGCCGTGCGTCTTGTTCCTGGATGAGTTCGACGCGGTCGGCAGAACGCGCGATAACAACGATGAGGTCAAGGAAATGGCCAGAGTGGTGAATACCTTGCTGCAATGCCTGGATGAATTCGAAGGAAGCAGCGTTTTCATCGCCGCTACCAATCTTGAAGCGGAATTGGATCAAGCGATTTGGCGCCGGTTTGATACGAAAATGATTTACGGCATGCCGGAAGAGACGGACAGAGAACAATTTATTCGCCTGCACCTGGAAGATTTCGAGCATGAGGAGGCGCTTCATAAGGCAGCGTCGGATTTGTTGAAGGGGTGCAGTTTTGCCGATATGGAACAAATCCTGCTCAAAGCCAAGCGGAAGGCGATCATTGGAGATACCTCGCTTGGCCGCGTGCATATCGAAGACGCTTATTCGGAATATAAGCCTAAAGTATGTCTTTAAACGATGGTAGAAAGGAGACCGTCCCATGATTCTGTCCGATCAATCGATCAGGGAGCGGCTGCGGCAAGGGAATTTGATCATTGAACCGCTAACGGAAGAGCAAATTCAGCCGGCTTCCGTCGATCTGCGGCTCGGTACCCATTACTTGAAAACCGATGAATACTTGAATAGCTTCATGACGCTTACCCAGGAGATCGCTTATGAGGCGTTTGAGAGCGAGGAGGTGGTTATTCCGCCGCAGTCCTTTTTGCTGGCGACGACGCTGGAAAAAATTCGCTTGCCCCATGATGTAACCGCGTTTGTCGAAGGCCGGAGTTCGATCGGCCGCATGGGCTTGTTTATTCAAAATGCCGGATGGGTCGATCCGGGATTCGAGGGGCAGATTACCTTGGAATTGTTCAATGCCAATCGGCTGCCGATCAAATTGTCGGCCAAACGCCGCATCTGCCAGCTGGTGTTTGCGCGGATGGACCGGGAAGCCGTGAATGCCTATCGCGGGAAATACCAGGGGCAGCAAAGCGCGGTCGGCAGCCGAATTTATCTCGATACCGAAAATAAGCAAAGGTGAGGAGCTGAAGTGAAATATGGGCGTTCCGGCTAAGGAAAACGAAAAAATTCCGGTGACGGTCCTGAGCGGATATTTGGGCGGATTGGGACGAGTGGTGGGGGGATCGGGTGACCAAGCTGGTGTTTATCGGCGTCGGTCTTGACCAAGAGAAGATCACCCGCTCATTGGATGAAGCTTTGTTGACGGCCGAAGAAATGGAAAGCAATTGGCGTACGTTAAGCGATCCGCTGCCCAAATTTTAAAGCAAAATCACGAAATGCCGCCGGATCAACGGAATCCGCGGCATTTCTATTTGCGAAATCGGAGGGACCTGGAGGACAGGGGAAGAAAAGGCGCCGTTAACGCGCCTCCTCTTCCTTTCTTTTGTCGTACGTAATCTTGGCATAGGCGTCATGCATATGAATCGATTCCTCATTTCGGCATTCCACGGTAAAAGCTTGCGCCACCTCCAACTCATACAAATCCGCAGCGACAAGCCGGACCATATCTTCCACGAAACGGGGGTTTTCATAAGCCTGTTCCGTAACCCTTTTCTCGTCCGGACGTTTCAGAACCGGGTGAAGCGCGCTGCTGGCATTGGATTCCGCCGCCTCCAGCAACATTGCTTTCCAATCACGCACCGGGGGGGAGGCCGGATCGATCTCGGCGGTCATCGTCACCATTCCACGCTGGTTGTGGGCGCTGTATTCGCTTATTTCCTTGGAGCACGGGCAGAGCGTCGTTACGGCGACGCGCAGGCTTACTGCAGCCGTGAAGGGTTGTCCCTTCCCATAAGCGACCTTGATCGAGGCTTCCGCATGATTCAGTCCCGTTCTCGCTGAAACCGGCGCCGAACGCTCATAGAACCAAGGAAAGGTCAGCGTTATTTCAGCGTTGTCCTGGCCCATTCGATCGGCCAGCTCAGCGACGAAGCCGCACAATTCCGCAAGCTGGCAGGTCCAGCCCTGCTGACGATACACTTCCAACTGTTCCGTCAGCCGGCTCATGTTAATGCCTTTGGACTCCCGAGGCAGGCTCGTAGTCAGCGCAATCGTCGCAATGCTGGTTTGCGACTTGGGCTCGAGTTCCGAAAGAACCCGGATCGGTTGTTGAACTTGGCAAATCCCGACATGATCGATGGGAAACAGATAATCTTCTCGGCGATTTTGCAAATCGGCCATTTGTTCTTTGCGCGTCGGTTTGCTTCCGGGTATCGGATCCGTGGAGCCGAAGCGCCGATGGCGCTCCGGTTTGGCGGGGAACGTCTTTTTGGTGTTGGTTGGCTGCATGGTACACTCCTTATAGTTTAGCGGCAAAGCGATTCAAACGAAGCGCCGGCTATTTGCCGAGATTTATTAGTAATTATTACAATTAAGAGTTTACTACAAAAAACGGATCGGGTAAACCTAACCGTCGCCTGCGGATCCGATGGGTTACAATATGACAACGCCCCCCGTTCTTGCTAAAATATAAAGACAGCATTCTTTCCGACGAAACGTCCGCCATGAAGCCGGTTGCTATGCTGTGGATATCGAAGAAGGGAATGTGCAATGTGATGAAAGAAAGCCAGTCCAAAGTAAGAGAGATGCTGGATACGATGGCGCGCAACGGTTGGAGAGTGACCGAACAGCGAAAAACGTTGGCGCAAATTTTTGCCGATCATGAAGGTTATCTGTCACCCAAAGATGTCTATGATCAGATGTCCATTCGTTATCCAAGCATGAGCCTGGACACGGTTTACCGCAATCTGCGGATGTTGAGCGAGATGGGGGTATTGGAGCATTTCTACTTTATGGATGGCGGCTTGAAATTCAAGGATAATTGTACGGGGCACCATCATCATCACTTGATTTGCGTCAATTGCGAAAAGACGCTTCCGTTTGATTATTGTCCGATGGATCATGGCCTGGAGCTGCCTGGGAACTACAAAGTGCTGCGCCATCGTTTTGAGGTTTACGGGATTTGCGAGGCATGCCAGACCCAGCAAAGCGAAGAACCTCCAAAATAGTTCGTGCGATCGGACGAGCCTGCCTCTTCACGGGAAGGAAGGCAGGCTGCAGAAAAGAATCGTCAAAATTTTATTGATAATCGTAAAAATTACGATTAATATAGTAGAGGACTGCTTATGTTTACGAGGAGGATAGAGCGATGGGGTAGAAAATAAGGGAGTACAGGGTTGTCGATTAATCGTAATTTTTACTATTAAGATAAAGGAAGGTTCGAATGGGGAGGGGGATTGATGATGCCATGGTATGAGAACAGCTTTGGCGAAGACTACTTGCTTGTTTACAAGCATCGCAATCAACGGGAAGCCGATCGCTTTGTTCAACGGGTGATGGACTGGTTGCAGCTGCCAGCGGGAAGCCGGGTTCTCGACCTTTGCTGCGGAGCGGGCAGACACGCGCTGGCGCTGGCCGATGCCGGCTATCGCGTCACGGGCGCGGATCTTTCCCCCGTGCTGCTGCGAAAGGCCAAGGAAGCCGACGCCGCCGGATGCGTCAGGTGGGTTGAAACCGATATGCGCGCTTTGCCGGAAGACGGCACTTTTACGGAAGGCTTCGATGCGGTCGTCAACCTGTTCACTTCGTTCGGCTATTTCGAGACCGACGGCGAACAGCTGAACGTCCTGAAGCAAATCCGGAAGGCGCTCATACCGGCCGGCCGTTTTGTCATCGATGTTTTGAACGCCGGGTATACCCGGGATCATCTCGTTCCCTTTTCCAGTCGGGAAGCGGACGGGGCGGTCATTTCGGAGAGCCGGTCGATCCAACAGGGCTTCGTGGTCAAGGATATCGTGATTGAGGAACCGGGGAGTGAGCGCCGAAGCTATAGGGAACGCGTAAAGCTCTATTCGCCAGAGGCGATGGAAAGCCTGCTGAAAAGCGCGGGACTCCGGTTGGATGCCATGCGCGGAAGTTATGACGGGGAAGCTTACGACGAACGGCGTTCTCCGCGGATGATCCTGCTGGGGGAACGGGAGCCATGAACAATGGGACGCAACCCCAAACTGCCGGGAGCCGCTTCCTGTTCTCCGGGATCGTGATCATGCTGGCCGCCTTGCTGCTGGTATCGGTTACGGTCGCGGTGATGCTGGGGCCGGTGGAGATCGATCCGGCGACCGTCTGGAAGATCGCATTTTCCCATGTGCCGGGCTTCTCCGGATGGGTGGAGGAAACCTGGAGTGCCGGTCAAGGGCATATCGTATGGGATATCCGCTTCCCCAGAGTCCTGCTCGGCGTGATCGTCGGTGCCGGATTATCCGTTGCCGGCGTCGCCGCGCAAGCGCTCATGCGCAATTCGCTGGCCGATCCGTATATTCTTGGCGTATCGTCGGGAGCTTCGGTCGGGGCGACACTCGTCATCCTGTTCGGAGCGTTTCAATTTTTCGGACAATATGCCTTGTCTCTGTCG
Source organism: Paenibacillus oralis (assembly GCF_003863965.1). Classification (GTDB taxonomy): domain Bacteria; phylum Bacillota; class Bacilli; order Paenibacillales; family Paenibacillaceae; genus Fontibacillus; species Fontibacillus oralis. The sequence continues at coordinate 7,391,166 of NZ_RRCN01000001.1, read as the reverse complement.
GCTTTTCTCGGTTCGCTGGCCGCGATGGGGATGGTATATCTGCTGGCGCGGGTAAAGGGAACCCTTTCCACGACGAGGTTGTTGCTGTCGGGAATCGCCATTTCCATGATGATGTCGGCGGCCACGAACTTTATCGTTACGATGGCGCCGCGGGAGGAGGGCATTCGCACGGCGCTGTATTGGATGATGGGCAGCTTGACGGGGGCGAAATGGGCGTATTTGGGCCTCCCCGCTTTCGTTGTATTCGCCAGCGCTGCGCTGCTGTTGTTCCAGTATCGGGCGTTAAACTCGCTGTTGATGGGCGATGATGCGGCCGTTACCTTGGGCGTGGACATCCAGCGTCTGCGCATCGGCTTGATCCTGATCCTGGCTCTGCTCACCGGCACGCTTGTAGCCATCAGCGGTTCCATCGGGTTTGTCGGGCTGATGATTCCGCATATCGTCAGGCTGCTTGTCGGGTCGGACCATCGCCGGGTGCTCCCGATCAGCTTGCTGCTGGGAGCCGTCTTTATCGTATGGGCGGATGTCCTGGCCAGACTCGTCCTGGCGCCGGAGGAATTGCCGATCGGCATCGTCACCGCGCTATGCGGCGGCCCGTTTTTTATCTGGCTGCTGCGGCGCAGCTCGTATACATTCGGGGGTGGACAGGAATGAACATCAAAGTGGAGGAGCTGTCTTTCGGCATTCGGGACAAAAGCTTGATCGAAGCCATTTCCCTGGAAATCCGCGAAGGGGAGTTCGTCGGGCTGATCGGTCCGAACGGCAGCGGGAAATCGACACTGCTCAAAAATATGTACCGCGTGCTGAAGCCCGACATGGGCGGTGTCTACCTGAACGGACAGAATTTGTCTCGCATGACGCATAAGGAAACGGCGCGGCAGATGGCCGTCGTCAGCCAGGAAGCGAACGTCGCTTTCGATTTTACGGTCATGGACATCGTCATGATGGGACGCGCTCCCCATAAGCGCATGCTGGAGGCGGACTCCGCGCGGGATCGCGAGATCGCGGAACAGGCATTGGCGCGGGTAGGTCTGGGGCATGCCGCTATCAGCAGCTTTTCCACCTTGTCGGGGGGCGAAAAGCAGCGGGTGCTGATCGCAAGGGCGCTGGCCCAGGAAGCCGGATTTTTGATCCTGGACGAACCGACCAACCATCTGGATATCCGCTACCAGCTGCAGATGATGGATTTGGTCAAGACGCTTCAACTGACTTCGCTCGCCGCGCTTCACGATTTGAATATCGCCGCCTATTACTGTGATCGCATCTATGTGCTGGAGGCCGGCAGGATCGTGGCCTCGGGGACCCCCGATGAAGTGCTGCAGCAGGATCTGCTGCGCCGCGTGTTCGGCGTGGAGACACAAATTTCGCGGCATCCCTATACGGGAAAGCCGTCGACTACCTACTTGCCGGAGACGATTGCAAACCGATGAAGAAGGAGGGAGAAGGGTGGCGCAATGCCGGGCGAAGCGCCGGATGCTCCGGCAACGGTGACGCTGATTGCCCGCAAGCTTTAAAGAAACATACAACGATCCTACGAAGGAGAAAGCTCATGAAAAAGATTATCACCCCGGCGTTTCTGCTGGTCATTCTTATTTTACTCGCGGTCCTGTCCGCCTGCGGCGGCGGCAAAGGCCCGTCGGGCTCCCCCGCCTCGCCCTCAAGCTCCTCCGCCACCCCGTCAATGGGCGGGGAGACTCTCGTCGAATTGGAGAATATGGGGGAGAAGCTCCGTTTCCCGGAAGCGCCGAAGCGAGCCGTAACGCTCAATCAGCATGCGACCGAGGTGATGCTGGCGCTGGGCCTCGAGTCGTCGATGGTGGGGACGGCCTATCTGGATGACCGCATTCTGCCCGAATTCAAGGAGAAGTATGACCCTATCCCGGTATTATCGGATAAATATCCTTCCAAGGAGGTTTTTCTGGACGCTTCGCCCGATTTCGCTTATGCGGGCTGGCAAAGCGCGTTCACGGAGGAGACGCTCGGTTCCCGGGCGGATCTGGCCGCTCAAGGCGTGATGACCTATGTGCAGGAATCCTCCAATAAATCGAAGCCGACGCTGGAAGACGTGTATCGGGACATTCTGAACATCGGGAAAATTTTCCGCGTCGAGGACCGGGCCGAAGCGCTGGTGGACGGGATTCGCGGCCAGCTGGAAGAGATTCAGACGCAAATCGGCCCCGTGGATCAGCCGCTTAAGGTTTTCGTCTATGACAGCGGGGAGGACAAGGCGTATACGGCGGCCAATACGTACTTGACCAACCTGATCAACCAGGTAGGCGGGAAAAACATTTTCGACGATATCGATAAGGGATATGCGGAAGTAAGCTGGGAAGAGGTGGTGCACCGCGACCCGGATGTGATCGTGATCGTCGACTACGGGGACGAAACCGCAGAGCAGAAGAAAGAGCGCTTGCTGAACATGGCCTCGCTGGCCGATGTGAAGGCGATTCGCGACGCGCGCTTTATCGTGCTGCCGCTGTCGGCGGCGGCCGAGGGCGTCCGGGCGCCGATCGCGCTAAAAACGCTCGCCGCCGGGATGTATCCGGATAAAGTCAAACCGTAAATTGACACGAGCCCCCGCGAAAGCCGATTTTTAGCTTTTTGCCGGGGAGATCTATCGACAGGGAGGCTTTTCATGGCAACTTGGAATTTGCAGGAGACGTTTTGCCATTTCCTCATTTGCAACGGCGGCAGCTGCATGCAGCGGCAGGCGGAGGAGGTCACCCAAGCGATCCGTGATGAAATCGCTTTGCTCGGGGCGGATCGGCAAATCCACACGACGCGTACGCGCTGCAATGGACGATGCGCCGACGCCTGCGTCGTGATCGCTTATCCGGAAGGGATATGGTACAAAGATATGACTCCCGCGTTGGGGAGGGAATTGGTACGGCGGCATGTTGCCGGAAGCCGTTTGGAGGAACGAATCGTCTACAGATTTGAGCAGCGCTTCTTGGCCACCGGGCTTTCCGCAGCAGGCCAGGAAAAGCAATCCGTGACTGAGATTCGCGGCGAAAGAGGGGGCAGACAAAATGAAAATGGTTCCGATTCTAATCTTATCGGGGTTCCTGGGAAGCGGAAAAACGACCTTCCTGACCCGAATGCTGGATGACTGTCTAAAAAAGGGGATCCGGCCGGCCGTCATTATGAACGAAGTGGGCGATGTAAATTTGGACGGCCAATTGGTGAATGCGGAGGTGCCGATGAGCGAAATGCTCAGCGGCTGCATCTGCTGTACGATTCGCGGCGACTTGGCCATGGAGACCCGGCGGTTGATCGATGAAGCCTCTCCCGATTTGATTCTCGTTGAAGCGACGGGGGTTGCCAACCCGATCGAAATCCTGGACGCGATCACGGAGGCGGCGATGCTTACCCCCATCGAGATCCGGGCGATGATCACCGTCGTCGACGCAGCGCATTTTCTGCAGCGCTCCCGCAACGGGAAAGGCAAAACCTACCGGTTGATGACGGATCAAATCCGGTGCGCCTCAATGCTTGTCCTGAACAAAAGCGACCTGGCGGGCGCGGAAGAATTGAAGGAAATCCGGAAGCGCCTGACCGAGTTGAACCCGTTTGCGCCGATCGTAACGACGGCCCATTGCGAAATGGACGAGGCCGTTTGGAGGCGGGTGCTGGCGGGGAAGGACGAAGCCGGCGCCCTGGACCGCCTGCTGGCCGGGCAGCGGGAGCGGTTCGCCCCTGACGCTTCCGGCGAACGGCGGTGCGAACACGAACACGGCGACGGCCATTCCGGGCACCATCATTCTTACGATCATGTCATGGTGTGTTCGCACTATTTTCCGAAACCGGTAGACGACCGGCGGTTGGAACGGGTGATGAAGGAATTGCCTGCCGGGGTTTACCGGGCGAAAGGCATCTTTACGTCCAGCGAAACCGGGGAGCGGGTGATGTTCCAATACGCCTACAGGCAGCTGGAGCTCATTCCGATCCGGCCGCAAGGTCAAGTCCAGGACGTGGCCGTTTTTATCGGAGAGCATTTTTCAGAGCAGGCTCTGCTCGGGCAGTTGAAAGAAGCCATGAAGTCCTCATAAGTCGGTCACACAAAAGAAGAAGCGGCACGCTAATGTGTCGCTTCTTCTTTAGGTTTGAGCTGGTTTAGTCGGCTACGCAGGCGGCAAATTGTTTTTGGAACCAAGCCTCGTCCAAATTCCGGCCGATCACGACGAATTCGCTGACGGGCACCTCGCCGGGCTTCCAATCCCGGTCCGGGTATGCGCCGAACAGCATGTGAATGCCTTGGAAGACCACTCTTTTTTTGCTGCCTTTGATATTCAGCACCCCTTTATAACGGAACGTGTCCACGCCGTGTTCAACCAGCCATTCGCTAATGAAACGTTCCACCTTCTTCAAATCGAGCGGGCGGGATTCGCGGAAAAACACGGAAGACACTTCGTCATCGTGGTCATGGTGCTCTTCTTCCAGGAATCCGGGTTCAAGCTCCAATTTTTTCTCCAAATCGAAAGCGCTGATGCCCAGAATACGGTCGATTTCGATTTGCGACTGCCGCGTATGGTAGATCTTGGCGGCCTGATTCATCGCATGCAGGCGTCCTTCCAATTGCTCAAGCTCTTCCTCGGAAACCAGATCCGTTTTGTTGAGCAGCAGCACATCGGCAAAAGCTACCTGCTCCTGCGCTTCATGGCCCTCGTCCAGATGCTGGCCGGCATGCTTGGCGTCCACGACGGTGACGATCGCGTCCAGTTTATAGAAATTGGCGACTTCGTCGTCGACGAAAAAGGTTTGCGCCACCGGGGCGGGGTCGGCCAAGCCGGTGGTTTCGATCAGGACGCGGTCAAAATCGGCTTTGCGGCGGCCGCTCTGTCCGAGCTTCGCATCCTTCAAATCGGCAAGAATGCGGATGAGGTCGCCCCGCACCGTACAGCAAATACATCCGTTGTTCATTTCAAAAATTTCTTCGTCCGCGCCGACGACCAGTTGGTTGTCGATGCCGACTTCGCCGAACTCGTTGACGATGACCGCGATTTTCTGGCCATGCTCCGCGGTGAGCACATGGTTCAGCAGCGTCGTTTTTCCGGCGCCGAGGAACCCGGTTAATACCGTAACGGGGATACGGGGATCCTGTAAGGTTGACATGTAATTCACTCCTTCACCTAGGACAAGTTTTCTAATCGTAAAAATTACAATTAAATTATAGGAGCATGCGGATATATTGTCAAATATACGCTATTTGAAAGAAGCGAAAATTTATATAAAATCCGATTATGTTGTTCAGCAAATCAATTGAATGATTGAGGTTGGTTGTTGCCCTCTCTTCTTGGGTTGGGGTGGAATTTCGGTTTGATAAGTGGCACAGCCTCAATTGTCGATGCAACAACCCCGCAAATCGAGCCAAGGTGCAAGGCTTGGTTGATGTTTTCATCGCTCTCGCTGGGACATCGAGAGGAGTGTTATCCGGTATGGTGGTGGTTCACTCCAGTTATGCTGCCCATTCTTTTTCCGGGGGCATCTTTTCTTTGTTGGTTATCCCGGCTATTTTTTGGAGACGTCACGACAAAAGAGAAGAACAAATCTATTTATAATATGGAGGGGCTGTCCTAAAAATGTTATCGAGAACATATCGCTTAACTTACAATCGCTGTTTTCCTTCTCTTCTGATGTTCCAGTCGGTGGGAACGACCTATTAAGTTCAGTCGCTTATCTCTAAGTTAAGTCCAGTTGTTGGAGATGGATGATTGATTGCAATTCCTATACATGTAGTAGAAGATCAATGAAGGGATTTATACCCCATGGGGGTTCCAGAAAAATGTAGAACCTTTTGTAAAAAGGTTGTACAAAAAGAGTCGCCTTACCGAAAAGTGACCTTCCCCGTACAATAAGGTCAAGCGCGCGCCCATTCATGAATTCGAAGGGAGCAAAAATTATGGGGAAGCACGAAGTCGTTAATGCGGGGCAGTCTTTCAGAGAAGTCTCTCTTTCCGAAACGGATAAACCGAAATTGCTGGCGCAATGTCAATCAAACAAGCCCGAAAAGCAGAGTGGAGGCAGTTACTCGCTGGACTTTTACGCCCAATTGATGCGTCACGACTGGTATGGTAGAGTCCGCCACCGTATCCGGCAACGGGGGTGGGGGCAGTGAGCCGACCGATCCCGTTCACTCGCGTCGAAAACTGGTTATTCGCCTTACCGGTTTGGAAATCGCAGTTGGAGTCCATGCGGGAACAGTTATCACGTATCCCCGGACTTACGCAAAAATTCGATTTGGTCCCGATCTACGGCAAAGGTCAGAAAAACGAAGCAATATTAAACGAGGTAATCCGCCGGTTACAATTGCAAAATGTAGAAATCCCTTTAATGGAACTGAAGATTGATGTGCTGGAAGCTGCGATTCACTCCTTGCAAGAGGAAGATCGGCAATTTGTGGAAGAGCGTTACTTGCGCCGTCTGCCTTCCATGCTTGTCATGGAAAAGCTGGGCTTTACGCACCGCATGTACTATAAGCGGCGGAAACGATTGCTCAGTCACATTTACCGCTTTGTAGGCGGAGAGGCTTCCATTCTATTCGTGGATGATAATGAAGCGAATTCGGATGCCGGTTCATCGAACGATTCCGAGGAATAAGGTCAGGTCAATCGAAGGTCGCAAAATGATTAGGAACCTTGTTGTCATTGAATTATGGTAGCTGTTGGCAATCCGGTGGTAAGTTCAATACTGGTGCTCTTCAGACGAACGGTTGGGCTTCCGCTTGTGGTGGATCAAGGCTCTGTCGTCCGTTGGAACTTGCTAAATGATTGCCATGAGTCGGGTCAATCTTTACCCGATTTGCCTATTTTCTCAGAAAGAGTTAAACTCACTAGAATTAACATATTATATAACTTATCACTATCTAGATGTTTTTATAAAATATCTTCTATAATTTGGATAATTACATAGAATATTCAAAACAATTGCATTTCTGCTATAACAGAACTTGATATATTGGGATATAATGGAATTGCTACAAAATAATAATTGATCGCTGGCCAGCCTTCAAAAAATGGGAGGGTTTCGAATCTAAATGAAGAAGATATTCTCGTCTGCTTTGTTTTGTATTATGCTCGTAGTATCTATTGCGACAAGCGCATATGGTATGGGTGAAACCACTCAAGTTGCCGGTACAGTTTATGAAGAGCAAGTGGCTGGTAAATAAAGATAACAACAGCACCATTACAAGAAATGCTTCCTGCCCAATTTCAGGAAGATGGAGTTGTCCTGCAACGTGATTAAAAGGGAATTTTACTGTTACAAATACTTCTGTACTTTCACCTGCCACATACCTCGATAAAGATGTAAATTCAACTTTTACGGCAACAAGACTACGTACAGCAAAAGTTGGTGACGATTTTGTTATACCTTCAGATGTTGAAAAGGTTCGAGTAAGGGCCAGTGATTTAAAGGTCTCCTTTTTAGAGACAGACCCTCTATCGCCCGCACCTCTATCTATTATTTTTGAAACTGCTAATGCTAATTAATTAGGGAGGACTTGGGTGAATTAACTACTAAGTAGTTAGTTCACCTATTTCCATTTTTAAAGAAAATGGTGAGGATATGAAAAAGATAAGTTTTAACGAAATGAAAGAAAACCACACTTCCTTTTTTTCTCCAAACCAGCTCGTTGTTCGTAAACTGCCTGTTATTTCAACGACTGATGAAGAGCAAATAAGAGAAATCCTGATCAACATGATCAATATTCAAGGGATTCTGGCTAGGCATTATTTTTATCAAAGAGAACTAGGAAGCTCCAATATAGAAGATTACTCCTTCTTTATCACTAATAAAGTGGATGATGAAGCTTTAATGTTTAGCATGATTTTTGATTCTGTTACTGTAACAAAGACCAGATACGGGGAACCATGCAATCTTCAGGTTAATAACGCCAAAGATATCGCTTATAAGGTTTTTGAAAGCATGATTAAAGAAAAACAGGTTAACAATGAAATTGGCCACTTTATTCTAGGTAGAAAATTTCAGAATGATTATCGCCAGCTAGGGTGTTTTGAAATAGAAGGTGATGAAGGGGAAGTTATAGAAAATGAGTTTTTTACTTATTTGATCAAGAGTTCATCTTTGTCCACGGCTGTATATCCTGCATATCTCGATGTTAGTGGTTTGAAAATGGAAGAAATAGATAAAGACCAGCTAATAATTCAGTTAGCAAATCAAGTTAGTAAACTCTATTTAATGGTTTATGATTATGAAAACACGGAAGGGGTTCCTTTCTTTCGAAAAGAATTAAGATGGTTTATTTGAGTCGGATAAGTGAGTCAATATCATAATTCGACTCGAGTAGAGGACTAAAGCTACCAAAAATCAAAGGTCAATTGAAGGTCACTTAATCCTGTTAATCTGATAGTGTCAAAAAGGTGTGGACAGGCTCCCGGGCATCCCGGACGGCCTGTCTTTTTCATTTTCAGGGCTGATCGAGATTACCGGTCGTTCCTGAAGGGAAAGGAGTGATGGATCCATCCAATATCTCGACAATTGAGGAGCGGAAGATCGAGGGGAGGGGAGCAGCGATGCTCTCTTTTTTATTTCCAAGCTGGTGCGAGCCCGGCCAAGGTCAGCACAAGCGAACGCTATGGTTCGAAATTCAATCCTCCCTTGATGCCACGCCTATGGACTTTGCCAATGCAACGCGATTTGCCCGGCATATCAGCGGACTTGGGCTTCCCCGATTCCAGCGTCTTCGGTATGGACAACTCTATTTTCGTTTCCTGATCCAGTGTGCAGGACTTGCTGGACGGGTACGGATCTACGTTTCTGTCCCCGACATTCGCTGGATGGGATTTCGTACCGGGTTCCACACCCAGGTGTCCGGAATGTATTTGCTTCCGGTCGAGACCCCCGTGTTTACCGCTGGTTCGGGCAAAAACGTGATCGTTGCCGAAGGCCGTCCGGCGTATAAGGGCGCTCTATCCGTTGCAAGTATCCATCCGACCGGCAAAGATCCGCTGAACGAAATGATCGCCGCGATGGGTGCAGGCGAACTGGCGGAAGGCGAGGAGGTGTGGCTGGAGCTGGCATTTGCGCCAGCGTCCAAGCGGCTCCTTCAGCACCGTGTCCGCAGAGCCGAGAACTGGCTGCGTTCCCCGGCCAATGAGCCGGTGTCCATACAGTCCATTTGGCGGGAGATGAACACGAACCAAAAGGCCAAATCACGGCCGCGGGAATTGACCGCCTACCAGCAAAACGTGATGCGGACGCTGCAAAGCAAACAGGATGAGGATGAAATCGGGCTGTGGACCGGATTTCGCGTGCTGATTCGTTCCTCTTCGGCCAAAGCAAGGCTGCAAACGATGAACGATATGCTGCAATCGATGCGAAGCGGTAATGGCATCGTCCTGCGGCCGGTAAAAGGCAGAAAGCAGGTATTAGCACCGGGAACGCCATCCAAGCAGTTATTGCTCGCTTCGGAGGAACTGGGCTACTGGCTGCGCATTCCTGCTTTTGGCGATCCGGCCGCCGCGCATATGGAGAAGATGCATGCAAAAATTGTACCGGCTCCGACTGGACTCGACCACGGCCTCTACATCGGGAAAAGCAACGTGCCGGGCCAGGAACGGGACCTTCGTATGCCGCTGGGTCAAATGCTCAAGCATGCGTTTCTCGCCGGCACGACCGGTTCCGGGAAAACGTCTACGCTGCTCTCGATCATGACCCGTATGGTTGAAGATCTGGAGCGGAAGCCGGACCAAGCGCCCGGTATTACGTTTCTCGACCCGCACGGCGGGGCAATTGAAACGTTGCTGAGTTATATCCCGAAAAAGTTGTATCCGAAGTTGCACCTGATTCCGCTCGGGGCTACCGAACGGCCGCGCGGCTTCAACTTGTTTCAAGACGCGCATGCGGATGTACGGGAGTCGTTGACCGGGGAGTTTGTGACCACCTTGCAGTAATTGTTCCCGGGTTCGCGCCCGCGGGCGGAACATCCCAAAGGGACGAGAGTTGTGCTCACGTGGTACCACCCAATTTCATCAAATGCCTCACGGCATTCACCTCTTCAGGTACGACGTCTTTAGTTCATTGTCTAAAGCATGAATCGGTTTCCTTCCCCGGTTCTTATGAACCAACCCTTGCGCTCCTCCCTCAGCAATATACTTCTTCTTTAATCTAATCATCTGCCGTTCAGTCAGCCCTAGGGCTGCTGCTCTTTCCTTGTTCGTCATATGTCCCCCAAGGACTTTTTCCACCACAACTACCTTCTTTAATTCTGCTCTTGTCAATGTTAATGTCTCCTGTCCCATAGTGATATTATCTCAGAACAGTTATAGGGTGACATTATAAACAGAAGAACAACATGCGGTAGATATTTCTATTGAAATACATTAAATTGTTTGTTATTATCGGAGTGTATGAAGAAGATTGTTACTGGTAAAGCAGGCTATACCGATCATGCGACGTGGTTATTTCGTGCGCGCAGAGGTATAGCCTTTTTTTGCGTACCTAAAGAAGGGAGGATTCGTCATGATAATTGAAAAAATCATTAATAATAATATTGTTCGTTCAAAAAATGAAAATCAACAAGAGGTTTTATTAGTCGGTTGTGGATTAGGATTTAAAAAGCAAATAGGGGATGATGTTGAGAACGAAAAAATCGAGAAAATTTATGTAAATTTGCCGGAACGCCCACTTAACCAGATTGAACAAGCATTAGCTAATATATCCTTTGAATGTATTCAGGTTGCAAATAAAATTGTTGAGCAAGCTAAGGATGTTCTTAACAGAGAATTCCCAGATAATACTTATTTGGGTTTGATCGACCATATTAATTTTGCAATTGAACGACAAAATAAAGGATTAATCATTCGCAATGCATTAATGTGGGAAATTAAGCGATTTTATAGTGCGGAATATGCAATTGGTGTTGAGGCTTTACAAATAATTAAAGAAGTAACAGGGGTTACTTTACCAGAAGATGAAGGTGCATTTATTGCTGTACACCTTGTAAGCGCTTCGTTAGATTCTGTTGAAACAGGAAAAATTAAGGAAAGCTTAGAGATTATAAGAAACATATTAAATCTAATAACTTATCATTTTTCAATTGATTTAGATGAAAATTCATTACATTATGAACGATTTATTACCCATCTTAAATTTTTTGTTCAACGTGTCTTTTCAGGCATTGAACTAAATGATGGGGACGAAGACTTCCTGCTTATTCTAAAAGATAAGTATAAAGAAGAATACCTCTGCGCATTAAAAGTATTTGAATATTTCCTAAAGAAATATCAAATTCGATTAACGAATGACGAAATGGCATATTTAACCATCCATATTCGTCGAATCACGCTAAAAAGATGAGAGGTGACGAAAAGTGAATTATGAAAGTATAGCAAGTGAAATTTTGAAAAATATTGGTGGCGAAAAAAATATTGAACATGTCACTCATTGTGCTACACGATTAAGGTTTAATCTTGCAGACGATTCAAAAGTTAATAAGCAATCCCTGGAACAAATTAAAGGTGTTATGGGAATAACGAATCAAGGAGGACAATTTCAGGTTATTATCGGAAATGACGTTAATAGAGTATATGAAAAGATTGTTGCTCTCGGAAGCTTTAATGACGGAAAACCTTCTGAAAATAACGCAAAACGCAATGTGTTTGTGAAAATCATGGATATATTGGCGGGTATCTTTACCCCTATTCTTCCTGCTATTACTGGTGCAGGTTTAATTAAGGCTTTTCTTGTGCTTTTTGTGAATTTGGGGTGGTTATCTGTCGAGGGACAAAACTATTACATTTTAAATCTGATTTCAGATGCGGCGTTCTATTTTTTACCTATCTTTTTAGCCTATACTTCTGCTATTAAATTTAACAGCAATCCATTTTTAGCAGTGACTATCGGAGCAGTATTATTACATCCTAAGCTAGCTGAGTTAGTTACTGCCGGATCACCTGTTCATTTTATGGGCTTACCAGTTACTTTGGTGTCATATTCATCTTCAGTTGTCCCTATCATACTTACCGTGTGGTTAATGTCTTATATTGAGAAATTAGCAGATAAATTTATACCCAACTTAATTAAATTCTTCTTAAAACCCGTGATTGTGCTTTTAATTGCAGCACCAATTGCTTTAATTATTATTGGTCCTATTGGAACATTTTTAGGTGATTATCTAGTTACAATGGTGAATTTTTTAGAAGGAAAAGCACCTTGGTTGACAATGGGGATTCTGGGAGCAATTTCTCCATTAATAATCATGACGGGAATGCATTATGGATTTTTCCCACTCATGATAACTTCTCTTTCCACTAAGGGATATGAAACATTAATCATGCCAGCAGGTCTTGCCGCAAATGTTGCCCAAGGTGGTGCTACATTAGCAGTTGCTCTAAAATCAAAAAATAAAGAGTTGAAACAACTTTCATTTTCAGCAGGAATTACAGCAGTGCTAGGAATAACAGAACCTGCAATGTATGGAGTAACGATTAGATTGAAAAAACCAATGATTGCAGCCATGATAGGTGGTGGAGCGGCCGGAGTATTTGCAGGTCTAGTAGGTCTTAAAGCTTATGCAATAGCTTCTGCAGGGGTTGCTTCATTAGCGATTTTTGCTGGATCAGGAAATAATTTTATCTATGCTCTCATTACAGCAGCGATTGCGTTTGTCGTAGCTTTTGTTATGGTTTGGATTATTGGGTTTGATGATATCCCTAATGAAGAAAAGAATTCTTCTAAAAAAAATGAGAAAGTTATTCCTTCAAAATCTTCTAAAACTACGGTTTCTAGTCCTTTAGATGGAGAAATTGTTCCTTTATCTGAAGTTCCTGATGAAGCATTCTCTAAAGAACTAATGGGCAAAGGAGTGGCCATTATTCCTGAAAGCGGAAATTTGGTTTCACCTATTGATGGGAAGATCCAAACTATTTACAAGACGAAACATGCCATAGGCTTGGTCTCAAATGATGGTGTTGAAGTGATGATTCATATTGGAATAAATACAGTCAAATTAAAGGGAGAACACTTTTTGGTTCATGTTAAAGCTGGAGATGTAGTTAAGAAAGGTGATTTGTTACTACAATTTGATATAGAGGCTATAAAATCGGCAGGATTCGATGTTATTACTCCAATTATTATTACAAATACGGATAATTATTTGGAAATATTAGCCTCGGAAAGAAAAAAGGTAACTACCGGAGAAACAATCCTAAACTTATTTTAAAGGAGAGTAGCTGAATATGAATAACAATTTTCCGAAAGATTTTTTGTGGGGCGGTGCAATAGCAGCCAACCAAGCAGAAGGGGCAGCATTTGAGGATGGAAAAGGCTTGTCGATCTCAGATATGATGACAGCCGGCAGCATCAATAAACCTCGGATGTTTACGTTATCCCTGAAAGAGGATACCTACTACCCTGCTCATACAGCCATTGATTTTTATCATCGATATAAAGAAGATATAGCGATGTTTGCAGAAATGGGTTTTAAAATTTTCCGTTTATCCATCGCGTGGAGTCGCATTTTTCCTAACGGAGATGACACCGAGCCTAATGAGGCTGGACTGAAATTTTATGAGAATGTATTTAAAGAGCTGCGTAAATATGACATTGAACCCCTGGTTACTTTAAGTCATTTTGATATACCTATGGCTATTATGAATAAATATAACGGATTTCATAATCGTAAGACGATTGATTTATTTGTCCGTTATGCTGAAACTGTAATGAATCGTTATAAGGATTTAGTGAAGTATTGGCTAACTTTTAATGAAATTAACGTTGGTGTGCTTCCAACAGGGAACCTTGTTTTAGGTATTAAACCTGAACAAGATGGTGAAGTTTTTGATAGTCCAAATAATCCGGATAATCCACAAGTACGTTTTCAGGCGCTACACAATATGTTTGTTGCAAGTGCTAAAACAGTTGTCCTTGGACATTCCATTAATCCTAATTTTTTAATCGGGAATATGATTGCTCATTTTACTATGTATCCATTAACATGTAAGCCAGAAGATATTTTGTTAACAAAAGAAAAAGATCTGATGTTTAATAAATTCTGCGGAGACGTACAAGCTAAAGGCTTTTATCCATTTTATGCTTTGGATTATTTCGATAAGAATGGAATTCAAATCGAGTTTGGACCAGAAGATGAGGAAATCTTAAAAGCAGGAACCGTTGATATGTATACATTTAGTTACTATATGTCATTTTGCGTTAGTGGCGATAGTGGCGTTGAAATGACTTTGGGGAATCTTTTGGGAGGCGCCAAAAATCCTTATCTTAAAGCAAGCGAATGGGGTTGGCAAGTTGATCCTGAAGGATTAGCCTATACCCTCTATGATTTATATGATCGCTATCAATTACCACTAATGATCGTTGAAAATGGCCTGGGAGCAGTGGATAATTTCAATGAGGATGGTGAAATTGTTGACGATTATCGAATAGAATATCTGATAGACCATATTCAATCTATGAATAGAGCTTTAAACCAAGGAGTTAATTTAATTGGTTACACGATGTGGGGACCTATCGATATTATTTCTGGTGGGACGGGTGAAATGAAAAAACGCTATGGTTTCATCTACGTTGATCGTGACAATGAAGGCAATGGTACTTTAAATAGGATTAAGAAGAAATCATTTGAATGGTATAAAAAGGTCATTAAATCAAATGGTGAGAATTTGTCAAATAACTAGGGCGTGTATGCAAACTATAAATCCATAAAATGGGTAAGTAGTAGGTATGAAGAGACGATACGAAATACGCGATGACCAATGGGAACAAATCAAAGACCTGCTGCCGCCAGAACGAAAACCCCAAGGAGGGAGACCCCCGAAAGACCATCGAAAGATGCTAAACGCGATGCTTTGGATCGCACGAACAGGGGCGCCGTGGCGGGATCTACCGGAATACTATGGTTCCTGGTCTACTGTTTATAGCTGGTTTCGACGCTGGCAGATCGCTGGCCTTTGGGATCAAATACTTGAGCATGTCTCCATTGAACCCGACTTTGAAAGTATCATGATTGATGCAACGATTGTCCGTGTCCATCAGCATGGAGCGGGAGCAAAAGGGGGGCCTTCAGCAAGCAATTGGGCGATCCCGTGGCGGATTGACGACCAAAATTCATGCGCTTGTGGATGCTTTGGGCAATCCCCTGCGCTTTGAGCTGACTGGTGGCCAATGCCACGACTCGGTAACCGGATACGAGATGCTGAGCCAGATGGAGCTAACGAAAAGACAAGTCTTGGCCGATCGCGCATATGATACGGATCGAATTCATCAGCTCTTGGAGGAACATGCTGCCGTATCGGTGATTCCCAGTAAGAAAAACCGTCGAAAGTAACGCAAATGGGACAAAGAAAACTACAAGGAACGCCATCTCATCGAATGTTTTTTCAATAAAGTGAAGCATTACCGCCGATTGGCGACCCGCTATGATAAACTAGCCTGCTCGTATAAGGCTTTTTTGACACTGGCTTCGATTATGGTGTGGCTCGCCTAGGTTTGCATACACGCCCTAATATGTATTAACAATAAACTAAAGTTAAACAATGTTTTCGAAATGAAAGACCCATTATATTTTTTATGGGTCTTTTTCGGCACGTCCTGTTACTGCTAGCCCATAATGTCCAGAGGTTGACGGCATGAGTTGTCCTGCTATTGACGGTCAATCTGTCCGCAGCAAGGGAGTAAAACAGGGAGAATCATGACAATTCTCCCTGAATCACACGCTTGACCATATGTCCACAATCCGGTGCTTGTTCTGTGCGCCGTAGATTAAGGCGTGCGTGCATAGCTTGTTCACCAGCCGGGCGGCTCCGCTGGAATAACGGTAGATTTCATCTATCGCCGCCTCCGTAAACAACTCGTGCGCGGCACCCGCAGCGCTCAGATGCCTTTTCATATAGGCTCCCATTTCTGCGCGGTCCAGATGGGGAAGATAACACTGCATGTCGATTCGCTGGCGAATCGCCGCGTACGCTTGCAGCCCCAGTCGGTCCCACAGCTCACTTTGTCCAACCAGAATCAAGGCCATGGGGCTCTGGGAATCCATTTTCATGTTCAGCAGAAAGCGCAGCTCCTCCAGCATCTTCCGGTCCAATAAATGGGCTTCATCTACCACCACCACGGGCTGCAGCCGGTGAATCCCCCGCATGAGCTCAATCTCCCGGTGCAGTTGCCGTTTGGCATCCCCATGGTAAAATTTCGACTCACATCCAAGCTGTTCGAGCAGCCCTTTGTAAAAGTGGCGCGGCGTCAGTTTGGAATCCGACAGGTATAAAAGCTTAAACTTTGTCTCGTCTAGCTCTTCGCCAAGCCGCCGGATCGTCGTTGTCTTTCCCGTTCCTTCCGGCGCTGGTGCCGGGTTTCTGCGGCCTCCAGCAGTCTCGAGGGGTCTGTCAAAGAGGCGCCCAAGTGTTCCGGCAACGCTGGCCGGGTTCCCGCACGTTCCCCCACGACCATTTCGCGCACCCGCCATGGGGCTCGACCTTCGTATTCAATCGTCAGCTCGGTGGTGTCCGCCGGGTCATAAATGACTTCGACCGTACAGCCCATCACGCCGAGGCCGACTTCGTATTTCCGGTTCATAAAGCTAATGCAGCCGGACTTGTCGACTTTACGTTTTTCGCTATGCAGGAAGGCGTCGGTCAAGGTGTCTGGGTCCATGAACCGCAGCGCTTTCGAGTCACTGCGAAAGGCAGTTTCCGGACTTCGTTTGTCCGCTAGCGCCGAATGAGGCTTGTGCTGGTAGCACTCCGAGAGCCACACCTCAAATCGCTCATTGAGCCGCTGAAGTGTCTTGGGCTTCTCTAGGGCGACTTCGCTCAAGAACGAATCGACAACTTGGTTAAATCGCTCCACTTTCCCCTTCGCTTCGGGTGAATACGGTTTGGTGTAGAGCAGCCGGGTCCCCAGCTTGGAGCAGGTCCGGGTCATCCCTTGGTTGCGGTACTGCTTCCCGTTGTCGAAATAAACAGCCTCGGGAACCCCATACTTCTGGATCGCCTGACGAAAGGTGGATTCCACCAGACGCTGGTCCATGACGGGTACAAATTCACCGTGCACAATAAACCGCGTGGCGTCGTCAATAAACACCACCAGGAACACTTGCTTCATCGCTCCGCCTTCGCCAAGGGGCAGATACGGGCCATACTTCAGGTCCAATTGCCACAGCTGGTTGCGGTGGCGCTGCTGGAAGCACCGGGCGGCCACGCCCGATTCGGCGTACATTCGTAAATGACGCGAACTGTAGCCACGAGCGGTCAGCCGTTCCTGAAGCGTACTTCACTTGACTTGGCCCGGGGCAATCCGACCTTCCCATTCCAGAATTTGAATGAGCTGTGCGACGCTGCGGCCAGGGATCTCCCGGCGCAAGAGGATCGCCTGTTCCAGGAAATCTGCCGGTATCGCTTCGTCCGAGGGCGGTCTTCCTTTGCTTTTGGGCTTCAGCCCGGTAAATCCTTCGCTACGGTAACTTCCATATACCGGCAGCGTACGCTCGGAGGGTCCGGTCTGTTCACAGATTTTCGTCTTCATCTCCCGGGCTTTCGCCGGATCCAGACCGTCCGCAAGCAGAGGAGCGAGAAGTTGCATCCGCTCAGCGGCTAAGGCTTCGGCTTTGGTTTGGTCTTTCATGGGATAGGCTCCTTCCTTGTTTGAACTCAAGGCGAGTCTACCGCAGAGAGGGGGCGGACAGGTAGGCAAAACGGGTATGTACCCGTAACTGGGCGTTAGCGATGGGGCGGACAAGCCTGGCCAGCCAGCCGGGTCCTTCGTGGTGAAGGGTCTCTATGGAGACAACAGGCGAAGTAAAGAAAGCTTCGCGGGGCAGAAGAACCACGCCGGTAAATCGAGCACTCAGCGCTAGCAAGGCCAGCATGAAGTAGACGGCAAGCACCCGAAACCAGGATTTCCAGCGCCTTAATGTAGATGTTTCTGCGCAGATGCTCACGGACGCCTCCGGCTCCGGTAAGGCGCATGATTGAGCCGGAACCTGTGTTTGGCGATATCAAGAGTAACCGTGGCTTTAGAAGATTCCTGCTTCGGGGCTTAGAAAAAGTAAGCCTTGAAGTCGGGTGGCTTTCCCTTGCTCACAATCTGCTTAAGAAAGCAGCCATAAACGCCAAAAACCAAAGAACTGAGCGAAAACAGACCACTTAGCTCCTTGGTTTTTTATGAATATCATCTTATTTTGTTGGTAGAGATGTTCCAAAGTTACTTTTTATACGAAAATGTAAGCCCCAAAAAAGCGCAAAAAGACACTCCTCACTTAGACGGGAATTTCAAAAAAAATGCGCTATGTTAAAGAGGCTTCGGCGGATTCCAACTTCACCATGAATCCCATAGCCTCGATTTTTTTTATCCAGTAATCCACCGTTGGTTTTGAAGAGGCTAGATAGTCCCAACCGATTTCTTGATAGGGAACCCTGTCCTTGAGCATACGATAGATGATTCTAAGGATTAGATGGGCTGTCGCTATCGTCGCTTTCTTCTGACCTCGTCGTTTCTGTATGCGGTAAAAGAAAGAAGCTAGCCTTGTACCTTTGGATTTACTCGCTGCCCAAGCTGCTTGGCAAAGGACGGCCTTTAGACTTTTGTTTCCTTTAGCTATTCTCGAGCTTTCCTTCTTACCTGCGCTTTCATTGTTACCAGGGCTTAAACCGGCCCAAGCCGCTATCTGAGGATCGCCTCCAAAACAAGACATATCATTTCCGAGTTCCGCCAAGATGACCGCCGCCGCATCTTTCTGGATTCCGGGAATGGTAATCAAGAGTTCAACTGCGGGCAAATGAGGCTGAAGTAACCGATCAATTTCAGACTCTACTTTCTCCAGTTGCTTCTCAACATAAGATAAGTGATCCAGGTGAAGGCCTAACATCATTCGATGATGTTTCCGCATTCGTCCATCTAAAGCTTCGAGAAGCTCAGGAACTTTTCGCTTGAGGGAAGTCTTTACCTTCTCTCTGACTTCATGAGCTTCCAAAGCCTCTCCGTTAATCACTGACTCCAACAAAGCTCGCCCGGATGTCCCAAAGATATCGCTAATGTAAGTGGTAAGCTTCAAATTAGCATCCTGCAGTATTTTATGGATCCGATTTTTCTCGGCGGTCGCGTCACGAAGCAGCTTGCGCCGATAGCGTGTTAAATCCCTCATATTTCGAATATCGGCTGGAGGTACAAAGCTTGGAGTGATGAGTCCGGAACGAAGTAACTGTGCAATCCATGCTGCATCTGCAACATCCGTTTTCCGCCCAGGTACGTTTTTGATTCGTTTTGCATTCGCCAGAATAAGCGTGAATTGCTCCTCCAGTATGCTCCAGACAGGCTTCCAATACACACCAGTACTTTCCATAGCTATGTGTGTACACTCCCAGTCGCTTAACCAGTCATGAAGCGCCAATAATCCTTTCGTTGTCGTTGAGAAAGTACGTATTTCTTGTTTAGGTTTACGGTCTAACTCACCATACAAAACGCAAGCAACTACTGTCTCTTGATGGACATCTAGCCCAGCACATCGTTCTAAAATCGCCTCCATCCCAGATCCACACTCCAGAAATAAATTTGGATGCAGGTCATGTACCCTCATGAACTAAGAATTTTTATACACGTGCTCGCGGCAACAATTGGCGGTGCTCGTGGGATACAGTCGGCCGGTTTGGGACAGCCTCTTTCTGTTTCGCACGCTTCGCGTACTCAACTGGCTTAAGCCATTAATGAAAAAAGCACCGGCCTCCTATAGACCGGTGCTTATACAACTTTGCCGCTTATTGCTTAACCGTCGTTTCCTCCGCGAGTTGGGCCAGGCGTTCAACCGAGCCGTCCTGCAGATCGGGCGTATAAGCATGCAGGAACTGCCCGCTTCCGTTCTGAACCGGTAAGACGAGCGTCGACAGGTTCAGCAGTCCCGCCAGCGGATGCGTAATCGCTTGCGGGTGCTTGCTCGTGCAACGAACCTCGTAGTTCTCCCACATCGTTGCAAACTCGGGGCTGCTCTCCGTCATTTCCGCGATGAATTCCGGATACCAAGTATCTTCGAGATTCTGGCTGTACATCACGCGGAAGTGGCCGAGCAGAGATGCAGCCAAGTCTTCCCAGTCGATGAACATCGTTCTGTAGGACGACAGCATGAATATGCGCCAGATCATGTTGCGTTCGCGGCTGTCGGCCGTGCCGAAAGTGCCGAACACGGAGAGAGCCAGACGATTCCAAGCCAGTACATTCATTTTCGCGTCGGTAATGTAAGCGGGGCAGAGCGGCATCTGATCCAATAAATAGTTCAGCGAAGACGATACCGCCGGTTCCTCTTCCCTCGGAATGAAGGCGTTTTGGCGAGGGTTCGCAAGGAAATGGAGATGGTGATGCTCGTCTTGGTCAAGGCGAAGAACGCGGGCCAGACTGTCCAGCACTTGGTCGGAAACGTTGATGTCCCGTCCCTGCTCCAGAGAGGTATACCACGGCAGCGAAATCCCGGCGAGCGCTGAAACTTCTTCGCGCCTCAGTCCTTTCGTTCGTCTTCTCGTAAATTCGGTGTGCGGCAGGCCCGCTTCTTCCGGCGAAAGCCGAAGCCGTCGCGTACGAAGAAAGTGCCCGAGTTCCTGACGGCGTTGATCGTCGCTCATAGCAGAACGCTCCTTTCAAGCTGATACTCTCAGTATCAGGATTGCGTAATATAGAATCGCGAATGACGTTAGGGGAAATAATGATATAAACACAGTTCTTCTTGGGTGATCCGAATCGAGTTAGGATAAAGCCATCACTTATTATGCTTCATTTTAACACATTCACAAATCCAAAGGGATTAAAGGAGAAAATCATGAATAATATCTTGATTATTAACGGTCATCAGTTCTACCCCTATTCGCAAGGAAGATTGAATAAAACGTTGTTTGACGAGATGGTTTCCAACTTGTCGGAAAAATACAACATAAAAACGACGGTTGTTCAAGACGGCTACGATATTAAAGAAGAACAAGAGAAATTCAAGTGGGCCGACACGATTATTTTTCAAACTCCAATTTACTGGTTCTCTTTACCTACGCTGTTTAAAAAGTATTTCGATGAAGTTTATGAATACGGAGTAATTTTTCAAGGAGCCGAAAAGTATGGGCATGGCGGCCTGTTGAAAGGGAAGAAGTACATGATCTCCACGACTTGGAATGCTCCGGAGAGCGAATATAACAACCCGGAAGGCTTCTTCAAAGGGCTGGATTTGGAAGGGACATTAGAGCACATTCACGCTACTCAACGTTTCGTCGGCATGGAGCCGTTGGAAAGTTTCAGCATTCACGATGTGATCACGAATCCGGATATCGAAAAACATATCGCCAAGCTTCGCGGACATTTGAATCAAGTTTTCGCACTTGAACTTAAAGTTTAAGGTCGGCATATACAAACGATTCTGATCGAATACAAACGCAAAAAGGCAACCTCTGATTGATGGACAACGGCAGGAGGCCATTTCGCATTGCCGAGAACTGCTTCGATTGAACCCGAATGACAATCAGGGAATTCGCTATCTTCTGGTTAATTATTTGCTGGCCGAGGAGATGAACAAAGAAGTTGACGAACTTCTGTTAGAACACGAAGAGGCTACGTGCTTTATGCAATATAGCGAAGCATTGCTTTCTTTTCGATGTAAAGGCGCACGCAAGGCGGCTGGATCGTTGCGTAAAGCTCTCGAGTCGAATTCGCATGTCTCCGCTTATTTGCTAGGAGTAAAACATATTCCGCATGTTGTTCCCGATGCCTATACACGAGGGAGTGAGGAGGAAGCGATTTTTTATGCCTCTGTCGCTCATCAAGCATGGAAGACAACACCGAACGCTTTGGTTTGGCTAGCTGAACGTGTTTAGAATATAGCTGGTAATAGTTTCTGCACGAACATATGCTTCATTTCATGATCTTTGAGAACTTGATTCTCAGACAAAAATTTAGAGGTCGTTTCTCCCTTTGAGGATCATATATGAAATAATAAAGGGCTGCCTAGAGGCAGCCCTAAGTACTTCGTCCATTATCCACCGATCCGGAGTCGACTCATATTCTCTACCGGACTATACTTCTGATGCTGCTCCCGGATATCTTTGCTAAAAAGCTCTACATAATAGCGGACCATGTCCAGTGTGCTGTGGCCTAAAATTTGCTGAAGGGTAAAAACATCGCCGCCGTTCAGAATATAGAACTTCGCCATCGTATGTCTGAATGTATGAGGCGATACCCGTACACCCGATATTCCGGCTAACTTCCCATACTTCTGAATGTTCTCCTGTATGGTTCGTGTACAAAGGGCGGTGCCCTCTACATTCACGAAGAGCCAGTCCGTCTCTACATCACCGCGTTCGACCAAGTATTGTTTCAACACTTTCACGCACGTTTTTTGGATGGGGACGCGCCGCGCTTTCCCGCCTTTGCCTCGAACAATTCGGATTTCCATTTCTTTTAAGAAAAGATCGCTGATCTTCAAATTCAGTAATTCTCCGATCCGCATCCCCGTTTCCAGCATGACCATCATGATCGTATAATCCCGAAATCCCGTAAAGGTGTGGCGATTGGGCTGGTTGAGCAGGGCAAGCAACTGCTCTTTGGTAAAGGTTTGGATCATTTTCTTTTCCGCCTTGACCAGCCTTAGTTCGTCTGCCAGTTTATGCTTGATATAGCCTTCTGCATGCAAAAACTTGAAAAACGCTTTGCAGGTTTTGATGCGCCCGTTTACCGTGTTGCTGGCCAGTCCTTTGCCAAGCATAGATCCGATATAATGATGTTTGATGTCTCGGTTGGTTATGGCGAGGACATCAAAGCCCAGATTTTGTTCTTCGAAAGTCTTCTGCATCATGATCATATTTTCTTCGTAAAACTCGATAGTTCGATTGGATAAATTTTTGGCCCGGCATTCAAACCGGCGGATTCACGTGTTTTGGGTTAGACAAAGAAAGCCCTCTAAGAGAGTTAGGTTTGTGGATCGGTTTTTCTATGGGATTAAAGGCAGTTAACCTTGATACAATGCAAGTTACAATGGATACAGAAGGCTGGAAGCAAGCGTACGAACAAGCTCAAGCGGCATTATCAACGAATGCCATTCACAAGGGAGGATTTAACGCGGATGAAGATTTCGATGGACAGCAACTTTTTGCTAAGGGGCGGCAAGCGATGTTGATCGATGATGAACCTAGCTGGGCCTATAGTGTACTTGACTATATAAAAAGTGGTAAATCAGGGGTTAAGCCATTTAGGGTAGGTATGGTGGTTGGTCCAGTGGATCCGTCTAACCGAGAAATAACCAGAGATCTCAATTTGGGTAATGACTATGTATATGCGATTCGGGCCGATTCCTCCAATGTAGATGCTGCATGGGAATTGTTGAAGTTTATGCAGGGTGATAAGGTTGCCAGCAATTTGGCGAGAAGACCTGATAATGGAATACCTTCACGTATGGGTCAAACAAGCGATTATTATGGGATTAACCTGGATGGATTCTATCACTTAACCTCTTTGCCGCTAAGTAATTATTACGATGATCCTGATAGTAGTATTATTACGGATGAATTCAAAGAAAAATATGAGGAGATTACGTATCGTGAATTGACCCAAGTAGAGGAGTCTCGAAAATCCCTCGATGACGCACTACAGACGATTCAACGAGATGCACAAGTTGCCCTTGATGAAGCATTCCTTGCCAGGAAAGTTAATGGAGAAAATGGGGAGGGAGAGTCGGACAATGGCATGAGAACAGACATGACAATCAATTGGGATGATTTTAAGACAGTACCTTTTAGATAACTATGTTATATGTTGAGCAGAGATAGGAGACGGTAATGAACAGACCATGGTTGGAAGTACTTACGGTGTTTGTTGTTAGTTGCCTGTTAGTAGTAGGTTGTACAAGTGAATCTAAGGGACCGATTGAACCAAAGGAGAATCAAGAGACGACTACGCTTAAGGTCATCTATCATGATTCGGAATTATTCTACAAGCAATATGGAGATTGGTTCACCACGCTTAATAATCAAATCCAATTTGAAGTACTCAGTGATGCAGACATTTACAAGGATATGGGTGATAAGACGAAGGAAGAGGTGTATGCAGCGTTTATCCGTGAAGAACAGCCGGATATCTTGATTCTGGATGCTCATCAGTTTAAAAATCAAATTAACGATGGAATACTGACTGAACTTGATTCGCTTAGTACTAGAGATAACTATAATCTGGATGGGTTCGTTCCCGGTCTCGTTGATCAACTTAGAGAAATAGGCGGTGGTGGATTGTATGGGCTTACTCCGTCATTCTCAAGTAAGGCGATATTTTATAACAAGGACCTGTTCAAGAAAAATGGCATAGAGTTACCATCTGATGGAATGAGTTGGTACGATATCATTGAGCTTGCCCGCCGTTTTCCTACTGAAGGGGATAAACAGACACGAGTTTACGGATATAGCGGTGGAGATGTGTATGAAGCCCCCATAGATCTAGTTACACTGACTGATCAGATGAGCCGGGCTGATGGATTGTCGATCGTGAATACAGATAAGATGCAGGTGACCATAGATACAGATGCGTGGAAGAAAGTGATTCAGACCGCTATCAAGGCAGACCAATCGGGAGCTATTTTTAATTCTATGGATGAATTATTCACCCGTGGAACGAAAGAGGAGTTTTATGATAGCCAACCATTTCTCATGGGGCGTTCTGCTATGCATATTGGATCTGTAACGTCGCTAGCACTTATGGATCATTTCAAGAATGATTTGAACAATTATGTACCCTTTGAACTTGGTATTGCCGCTGGACCCGTTGATCCCCTTGATCCTACATCAACTTATGTAACTCCAGGTGATATATTCGCCATTAATATAGCATCAGTCCATCAAGATGCAGCATGGGAATTTATTAAGTATGTGTGCGGTGAAGATTATGCTCGTGCCAGCTCCGAATCTAATGAATTGTTGTTAGGTCAGAAACTGTTATTAAGTCGATCAGGATACATGACGGACTATGAAGGAATCAGTTTAGAGCCGTTAAGTTGAACTTTTGAATATGGCGGGAAAAGGCAAGAGGGTGAAATGATTCTGGAGAAGCGGCAGCGTTCGCCTTTGCGAGCGGATTTCTACCTTGTTAGAATTTAGTTAGTGATAAGAAATCTGTAAAGTTTCCGCTTGACGGGATGATGGCGAATCCCTTACCCATCGCTTCGCTGGAAAAGGCTTCGTCCGCCGTCTTCCACCGTTTTCTCCCCCGCTTCGTTCACCCTCCCATCAGACGAGCGAGTCGCTTCTCATACTCCCGAAGAATAGCATTAAAAAATAGCATAATATCTTTTTGGTTCAACCTAATCATCAGTGCTTGACAGTCAAGCCGACAACAGACCGTGGCCTGGAGCGAGACTCGCTATCCGGAAGCTTTGCACGATTATCCCGTTTGATCATGTGACTTGGCTTTCTGAACCAAAGGGATAATCGTGCAAAGTGGTTTGGAGAGACAACTCCCCATCTCCGTCATCATTTATTTTGTCAAGCACTGATTTTCGTCTTGAGCCATCTTTTTTATAGTCTTTTCGGTGTCGGTGCATCAGCCATACCTGAGCGGATGAGCGGAAGCCATTGCCGATGGCGTGGAAGTGGCGGATATACAACCTGGGGCTGCATCGATCTGGTCAGCGCCTCGACGGCCCAGTTTAAGAAGCGTTACGGCTCCATCTATGTTGACCGTAATGATGATGGCTCTGCCGGAGAATGAGCCAAGCTACCGGATGTTCTGTCCGAACTATTAAAGATTGGCATAAGCAAGCTTACTAAATTCCGTTCCTTTGGAGCGGTTTTCTTTTTTATCAGGGGTCAGTGTTGCCATACACGCTCACGGTAGCGTATTGAAGCGCGGTAGTTCAATAATTGATATTGATTATCATTATCATATATGTTAATATAAATTTTGTTCACAAGTGAACAAAAAGCATAATAATCTGGTGCTGACACTGAACTTGGTCTGCAACTAATGCAAGAGAGGGGAGATTGCGAAATTGGAGTTTCAAAATGATTTTAAAGGTCATCTTTACGAGCAATATATTAGAATGCTGCATCTGAATGAGCTGTATACTGAACAAGAATTTAACTCGTTTCGGCAACAGGCCAGTAAGTACCGGATTGACATGCTCTCCAACAATATCACTAGTGTACACGTTATTGATTGCATTGGTGATTATGAACCGATAAATCATACCGGGATTGTGGAGAAGATGGGGTTGTCCAAAGCTAGCATTACTAAAATTAGTGCAAAGCTGCTGGAAATGGGCTTTATTATGAGAAGTCAACTGAACAACAATCGCAAGGAGATTTATTTTAGTTTAACGGATAAGGGAAGAATTGTTTATCATTTGCATAAAAAGCTGCACAAAGAAAAAGAAGAAAGGTTTTACCAATTCATTGAATCCTATTCAGAGGCCGAGCTACAGACTATTGGAAAATTTATGAGTGATTTGGTGGCGCATGCCGAAGAAAACTCCGGAAGGGAAGTCTGGGAAAATGACGACATTAAAAATTGAGGAATTAAGATCCAAGATTGATGGGAAAGAAATTTTAAAAGGACTCACACTGGAGATTCATGGTGGAGAGATTCATGCGATTATGGGGCCTAATGGGACGGGAAAAAGTACGCTGGCTTCGGCTTTAATGGGCCATCCCAAATATGAAGTTACTGGCGGCAAGGTGACATTGGACAATGAAGACCTTCTGGAGATGGAGGTGGATGAGCGTGCCCGGGCAGGCTTGTTCCTAGCTATGCAATACCCAAGTGAAATTGCCGGGGTGACGAACTCGGACTTTCTCAGAAGTGCCATCAATGCACGGCGTGAAGAAGGCGATGAGATCTCCTTAATCCGTTTTATCCGTGAAATGGAGAGCAAAATGAAGGGGCTGGAGATGAACCCGGAATTCGCGCATCGTTATTTGAATGAGGGATTCTCCGGCGGCGAAAAAAAGCGGAATGAGATTTTGCAAATGATGCTGCTTGAACCCAAGTTTGTGATTTTGGATGAAGTAGATTCCGGGCTTGATATTGATGCACTGCGTATTGTGGCTAATGGTGTAAATGAGATGCGCAGCCCGGATAGAGGTTTTTTAATCATCACCCATTACCAACGTCTGTTGAATTATATTACCCCGGATTTTGTGCATGTCATGATGCAAGGCCGGATTGTCAAATCTGGCGGCCCGGAGCTTGCCCACCGTTTGGAGGCTGAAGGGTACGATTGGGTGAAAGAGGAGCTTGGGATTACGGATGAGACGGTAGGCGAGGAAGTTTAAGAGCCGGAGAGGAGGAACAGCAAGTGGGTATACAAGCAAGAATTTCAATGAATGTGGACGATTTACGCGCATGGTCAAGTGCTAAGGATGAACCTCGTTGGCTGCTTGAACGCCGGATTCGGGCACTCGAGCTGGCAGGGACGCTGGAACTGCCTAAAGTGGAGAAAATCAAACTTGAAAAATGGGATATCTACGAAAGTGGAGATTACAAAGCTGAGAATGCGTGGTCAGGTTTGGAAGATGCGCCGGAGGTTGTTCGAGGTTTGGTTGCTTCTCCAGTGAAAGGCGGACTAATCGTTCAGTTCAATTCGGATGTAGTGTATACGAAATTGTCCGAGAGCTTAGCCGCCCAGGGAGTCATTTTAACGGACCTGCATACTGCGGCAAAAGAACATGAGGCGTTGGTTCAACGTTATCTCTTTCAGGCAGTGAAGCCGGAAGAGCATAGTTTATCTGCTGCACACAGCGCCTTATGGAGTGGTGGCGTTTTTCTATATGTCCCGGACGGTGTAGAGGTTGAAGCGCCCATTCAAGCAATCTTTCTTAACGATACAAGCGGTGTGCGTTTTGCTCCTCACATCTTAATTGTGGCCGGGAGCAACAGCAAGATCATTTTTGTGGATAATTGTGTATCGAGCGGGGATGATGTCAAGGTATTGCATAACGGTGTGGTGGAGGTCTTTGCGGGAGCGGGCTCAAAGGTGCAAGTAGCTTCGGTTCATCAGCTTGCTGCAGCAACAACGGATTTCACCCAGCGGCGGGCGGTCGTGCTTGCGGATGGCGGTGTGGAATGGATTATCGGTGAGATGAACAATGGTAATACCGCCAGCGATACCAAGACTTTGCTTCAAGGCAACGGGGCGGTCTCCGACACTAAGGTGATTGCTATTGGCACGGGCAATCAAAAATCGAGCTATACAACTCAAGCCCGGCATTTTGGCAGAAGCTCGGTGAGCCAGATGATTACGCGTGCAGTCATGCTTGAAGAAGCTACAGCCATTATCAACGGCATTACAAAGATTGAAAAGGGTGCAACCCATTGTGATGGTCAGCAAACAGAACGCGTGCTTATGTTAAGTCCTAAAGCGCGCGGCGATGCCAATCCGATCCTGCTGATCGATGAGGATGATGTAACCGCCGGTCATGCTGCATCCGTGGGGCAAGTCAATGCGGAACAAATCTATTATCTGATGTCGCGTGGGATATCTCGGAGAGAAGCCGAATATCTTGTTATTTTTGGATTCCTCGCTCCTGTCATTTCGGAGATCCCGCTGGAGGGGGTTCGCGGTCGCCTGCAAGATTTAGTGGAGAGCAAGCTCGGCAGATCATAGCAAATCAAAATGAGTCTTGAAAGGTTATAAGGAGTGATACTAATGGCTAAAAAAGCGCCGGATATGGGTGAATATAAATATGGGTTTCGCGACGAGCACCAGTCTATTTTTCAATCTGGAAAAGGTCTGACTGAAGAGATCGTCCGGGAAATTTCCCGAATCAAGGAAGAGCCGGAATGGATGCTCGATTTTCGGCTGAAAGCGTTGAATCAATTCAACAAAATGCCGATGCCTCAATGGGGAGCGGATTTGGCCGGGCTAAATCTAGATGACATCCAATATTACGTTCGCCCTTCTGAAAAACAGGGGAAGACCTGGGAGGAGGTTCCTTCCGAGATCAAAGCGACCTTTGACAAGCTGGGGATTCCTGAAGCGGAGCAAAAGTTCCTGGCGGGTGTATCCGCTCAATACGAGTCGGAAGTAATCTATCACAGTATGCAGAAAGAACTGGAGGATCAGGGTGTTATTTTCCTTGATACGGATACTGCATTAAAGCAATACCCCGAAGTGTTTAAGCAATATTTTGGAACGATCATCCCTCCCGCCGACAATAAATTTGCGGCGCTTAACAGTGCGGTTTGGTCAGGCGGCAGCTTTGTATACATTCCGAGGGGCGTTCAGTGTGAGGTCCCTATACAAGGGTATTTCCGTATTAATTCTGAAAATATGGGCCAATTCGAGCGGACATTAATTATTGCCGAAGAGGGCAGCTTTGTCCATTATGTTGAAGGATGTACAGCGCCTATTTATAGTACCAGTTCTCTGCATAGCGGAGTTATTGAAATTATTTGCCGGAAAGATTCCCGTGTCCGTTACACGACAATTCAGAATTGGGCGCCTAATATCTACAACTTGGTAACCCAAAGGGCTGTGGCAGAGGAAAACGCCACAATGGAATGGGTGGACGGCAACATCGGCTCCAAGGTAACAATGAAGTATCCGGCTGTAATATTGAAAGGACGGGGAGCCAAGGGGTCCATTCTGTCTATTGCCGTAGCCGGTAAAGATCAGCATCAAGATGCCGGCGCGAAGGTCATTCACCTTGCTCCCGAGACAACATCTACGATTATATCCAAATCCATCAGCAAACAGGGCGGCAAAGTAAACTACCGGGGGTTGTCCAGCTTCAGCCGCGATTCCGCAGGGTCCAAGTCCAATATTAAGTGCGATACGTTGATTTTGGACAACCTCTCAACATCAGATACAATTCCGTACAATGAAATTAAAAACGATCAGATAACTTTGGAGCACGAGGCAACAGTATCCAAAGTGTCCGAGGAGCAATTATTTTACTTAATGAGCCGCGGGCTTACAGAACAAGATGCCACACAAATGATTGTAATGGGCTTTATTGAGCCGTTTACCAAGGAATTGCCGATGGAATATGCCGTTGAAATGAATCGGCTGATTCAATTTGAGATGGAAGGAAGCATCGGTTGATTCATTAATTTAATAAATCAAGCGTTTGCCTCTTTAAAGAAGTTCGAGGTTACTTAATAAGGAGCTGGCATAATGGAGGAGAATGGAATTTTATTCGATGAAGTATCGGAAGTGCTTCTCAAACTACGTCCTTTCTTACTGCGCGACGGCGGAGATGCTGAACTGGTCGAGATTGAGAACGGTATAGCCAAATTAAGATTTTTGGGAGCTTGCAACGGTTGCCCAAGCGCTACGATTACGTTAAAGGCCGCTATTGAACGCGCAATTCTTGAGGAAATCGATGATATTAAAGAAGTTGTACAAGTATTCTAGACTGTTATACAAATCCGCATAGAAGGTATCGTCGGAAAGGAACTCTTCATGGGTTCCTTTTTCAATAATCATACCGTTCTTCATCATGAGGATGACATCCGCAGAATTTTATCGTGGAAAGCTGATGAGCAATAACAGGAATCAAATAGTTGATTGAGACATTTTGTTTACAAGTTAGACGGCTCTTATTGACATCTCTCCTCTATACTCGAAAGAGTGGAAATCAGACATACCAGGGGAGGAAATACCGCATGAGAAAAATGACAAAAATGACGGCTTTCTTGATGAGCTGCTTACTCATCATTGTAATGGCCGGATGCGGCGGCAACAGCAATGAGGGTCGGTCGGGTAGCGGAACCGGGACACGGGGCCTGCAAGGAACGCCGACGGATGCGCCGGCCGGGTCGGAACAATCCACCATAATGCCTGCGCCTGATCCCAATAAACAGAGCACCGTTGTTTTCACTATGTTCAAAAACGACGCCTACATTCAGGATGCGAAGAAAGCATACGAGAAACAGCACCCGAACATCACGATCGATTTGAAATATATGATCCAGGATGGAAGAGATGATATTTCGGGAGTTAAACTGGAGAAATTCAGGTCAACCATGATTGCCGATTTTCTGAACGGCAAGGGTCCCGACATGATCGTGATGGACAGCTTGCCTGCGAGCAAATACATCGGTAAAGGTCTGCTCGCGGATGTGAGCCGGATGATGAGCGGCGACCCTGCATTCCAGGAAGAGCAATATTTCCAGAACATATTGGACAATTTGAAAGACGGCAAAGGCGGTTTGTACACCGTGCCGTTATCGTTTTCCCTGTCTGTACTAATGGGGGATCAAGAGACATTGGAGAGGTCGGGAGTAAAATTCGACGACAAAACCTGGACCTGGAATCAATTCAATGACACCGGCAAGGAGCTCTCCAAATTGGATGGCGACCGATACGCGCTTGTTGCGGGTGATCCGAGGTATTTATTATCCGATATGATCAGGGCAAACTATTCTCTGCTCGTGAATCCGGTGAACCGCGAAGCCTATTTCGATTCCGAGTTCTTTATTCATATGCTGGAGCAGATCAAGACGATGGAAGCCGAAAAGGTGGTGTCGTTTTCCGTGGAGAAAGACAAAGCCGATTCGGTGGCTTATTTTACGGAACGCGAGCTGCATACCCCCTATCAATATTTCGCTTATATCGCGAATATGAAAGAGAATGGGGCGAATACGCCCAAATTTTATGAAAAACCAAAGGCTGAAGGCCGAGAGCCCGGGGGATATTTCTCGACGTATACCAATATTTCCATTAATGCAAAATCATCCGTGCAACCTGAGGCGTGGGACTTTCTCAAATTTCTGATGTCGGGAGAAGCGAGCGCTGCTTCGAGTTGGGGGCCGGACGATCTTACCTATGCAGGTCAAGGATACAACGGGACGTTTCCGATCTCCAAAGCGGTATATGAAGCGAAAACGGAAAAGTTGCTGCAAGCGGGCGAGGTATCTACGTTTACGGACAGCGGCACAACGCGGGTGACGGAAGAGGATGTGCGGCAACTGGAGTCGATTCTTTTGCAAGCCAACCATCCAATCGCCGATATCGATATAGGAGTGGTGGAACTGTTTAATGAATCGTCGGCCTTCTTCAGCGGACAGAAATCGGCCGAAGCCGTAGCGAAAATCATCCAGAACAAAGCGACGACTTACCTCAATGAATAAACATCGTTTCTTGTACTGGATGCGTAAAGACGAATTAGCGGCCATCCCTTTTCTGGCGCCCAGTTTGCTCGGATTTTCTCTGTTCTTTGCGGTTCCGTTCGCCATGAGCGTTTACTATTCGTTCACCGATCAGGTGTTGAACGGAACATTCGTCGGGTTGGGCAACTATAAGGAACTGCTGCTTAGCAGTTCCTTTCGCAAAGCGGCCGGCAATACGCTGCTCTTTACGGGGATCAGCGTTCCGCTGCTGATCGCGCTGTCTCTGATCCTGGCGCTCTTACTCAATCAGCGGATTTGGCTGCGGAATTTGCTGCAAACGGCGATTGTCTTGCCTCTGGTCGTACCCGTCGCCTCGATCGTGATGATCTCGCAGATTTTCATCGATTGGAACGGCGTTTTGAATGCCTGGCTGCACCGTATTCATCTGCCGCGCATCGATTGGCTGAACTCGGATGGATCGATGATCATCGTGGCCATGATCTATGTATGGAAAAACGTCGGATACAACATGATCCTCTTCCTCGCCGGGCTTCAGACGATTCCGCGCAGCTATTACGAAACGGCGCTTATCGAAGGCACGAGCGGAGTTCGCCGGTTTTTCGGCATTACCCTCGTTTATTTAACGCCAACGATGTTCTTCGTCATCCTGATTTCGATCGTCAATTCGTTTAAGGTGTTCCGGGAAACTTACTTGCTTGCGGGTCCATATCCGTACGACCGGATTTATATGATGCAGCATTATATGAACAACATGTTTTTCTCGTTGGATATCCAGAAATTAACGGCTGCCGCCGTGCTCATGGTCGGTTGTATGGTGATGCTGGTGTCCGTCCTGTTGTCCATCGAACGAAAATTTCGGGAGAATATGGAGTAACCGGGAGGAGAAGAGCCATTGCCCAAGACAAGAAAGCTTCCCGCCATGGCCTTATCCCTTCTCGTCGGGATTGTCGCGGTAGTCATGATGGCACCGATCATCCTGACGATCACGAACTCGCTGATGACCGAAAGGGAGATGGGTTTTAATTATGATCTGGTGGGCAAGATGACCGATGCTTCGGCCCAAGATGTGTTCGTAAACCTGAAGTTGATCCCGGATTGGGTCACTTTGGACCAATACGTGAAGCTGCTGATCACGACGCCGAAGTTTCTGCAGATGTTCTGGAACTCGGCCGGCCTTGTCGTCCCGATCGTGGCAGGGCAGGCGCTGGCGGCCTCGCTGGCGGCCTATGCCTTTGCCAGGCTCCGTTTCCGGGGGCGTGATACGCTGTTCATGATCTATCTGATGACGATGCTCATGCCGTTTCAGGTTACGCTTGTTCCCAATTACATTATGATCGACAAACTGGGGCTGATGAATACGGCAGGAGCGATCATCCTGCCGGGTATTTTCGGCGCGTTCGGCGTCTTTATGGTGCGCCAGTTTATGGCTCATCTTCCGCATGCTTATACGGAAGCAGCCCAAATGGACGGTGCGGGGCACGCCATTATTTTCGTCCGGATCATCCTTCCTTTAATCAAGCCGGGATTGGCTGCATTGATCGTGCTGTTGTTCGTCGATTACTGGAATATGGTCGAGCAGCCCCTCATTTTCCTGGAGGAGGAGTTCAAGTATCCGCTGTCGCTTTATTTGTCGCAAATTCAACAAGGGGAGCGAGGCGTAATCTTCGCTGCTTCCGTTCTGTATATGACCCCGATGGTATTGCTGTTTTTGTACGCCGAAACGTATTTGACCGAAGGCATCGAGCATTCCGGAATCAAGGGGTAGTTTTCAAGGTAGGAGTGAATGTGATGGATGCTCTGGCAAACCAAGAAAAACGGGAAACACGCAAGCGTCATATCGCTCAGATCGCCGGCTTGTTTTTTGCTTTGCTCATCGCTTTGACGTTGTTCAGCAACACGTTGGTCGCGCTGACGCTGCCGAAAGTAACAACGGAACAACCGATCTCCGGCACGCTCGATCTTGCGTTTCAAGGCACAGCCATCCTTAGGCCTGCAGTAGAAGCGGATTTGTCGAACCCCGCGGGCGGGAAAACGACGCAAGTGCTGGTGAAAGAAGGCGACGTGGTCCGCAAAGGAGAAGTTTTGGTCCGGTATGACAGCGGCGAGGCTGAGCAGCAAATCGAGACGGAACGAGCCGCGCTGGCGAAGCTGAAGCTCTCCGTGGATCCGTTGAAAGACGACTACATCCAAGCCGCCCGCGACGGAGATCCCGCCGCGATCGCCGCAGCCCGCAACGCGTTGGAAAGCGCCAAGCTTGATATTAGCGCGCAGGAGAAACGGATTCAAACGCTGCAAACCCAGTTGGCGGACAAAAGAGAGCTTAAGGCTCCTTTTGACGGCATCGTGACTACCGTAAATGCCATTGAGGGGCTTCCTTCTTCAGCGGCGGATATTCGTCTCTTTAACACGGAAAAAGGACTTCAATTCGATATTCAGGTACCGGCCGAGCTGGCCGCCGAGCTGGCCGAAGGCGATCCTATCAAGGTTCGGACCTTTGGTAAAAACAGCCGTTCTGTGGAGGGCCGAATTATGAAAATCGAAGCAGGGAACGCATCGTATGAGGGCGGTATGTCGACGAACGGTTCCGAAACAAGTTCACCGTCTTCAGATGAATGGCCTGCAGCGAGCGAGACGAGCCGCCTGCTTGTGAGCCTTCATGATGAACTTTTGCGCGAAGGCGACCGCGTGCAGGTGGAATTATCGAAGAACGTCGGCGGCGAGGCGCTTATTATTTCGAGCAAAGCGGTGCGGCAAGACAGGAGCGGAGCTTATGTGTTTACGCTTGAGAGCAGCTCCGGACCGCTCGGAAACGTGTATTACGCAGCCAAAAGATCCGTTACCGTCTCCGGGGCGGACGATCGGCGAACGGCGATCGACAGTGATTTTATGGGACAGGAAGTAAACATTATTGTCGAGAGCAGCGAGCCTCTTGAAGATGGCCGGCGAGTCCGGTACTAGATTATAATGAATGAATAAAATCTATCTTTAAGAAGGAATCCCTATGACAAAAACCAAAATATTGATTATCGAAGATGAAGCCGCCATTGCGGATATCTTGGAATACGGTTTAAACGAGGAAGGATACCATACGAAGATCGCTTATACAGGGATAGACGGATTGAAGGTGCTTGCGGATTTCGAGCCTGATTTGCTTATACTGGATTGGATGCTGCCCGATCTGAGCGGGCTGGACATTTGCAAGAAAGTAACGTCCTCCTATAATATTCCCATTCTGATGATTACCGCGAAATCGGACATTACCGACAAAGTTTTAGGACTGGAGTTCGGAGCGGACGATTATATAACGAAGCCGTTCGATATGAGAGAGGTGGGCGCCCGCATCCGCACGATTCTCCGGCGAGTCGATCAAGCAGGCCGGATTAGAGAAGAGGCGGAGGAAGCCGGAGGGCCGATTTTGCGTTTTAAGGATATCGAAATCGTCACCTGCGAGAGAGTAGTCAGGAAAGGCGACAAGAAAATCGAATTGACGCCCAAAGAATATGACCTTCTCCTCAAGCTATATTCGCACAGAGGGAAAATTTTTACCCGCTCGGAACTTCTGGATGAAGTGTGGGGATATTTCTACTCCGGGGATACGCGAACGGTCGATACGCATGTTCAACGATTGCGTAAAAAACTGGATATCGGCGATTTGATCACGACGGTTTTCAGCATCGGCTATAAATTCAACAAACAAACGGATTCGTCATATGATGCGCACGATTAGAGCTAAGTTTATGATCGGTTTTTTTGTTATTTTTGGCGTGTTTTTCCTAATCCTGCTTCAATGGGTGACCGTAAATATCGAATCCGGCAATCGAAACACTGTAAACAACCAACTGCAGGATTTGAAAAACAACAGCAACAGTTATATACAGCAATCTTTTCTGACGCATCATTTTGCCAGCGATGAGCTTTATTTCGGGCAAATCGCCAAAGAGATGGGAACAGAGCTGCAGCATGCCGCTTCCAGCGAGGTTGCCATGTATTCGCTCACGGGCGAACCGCTCTACGCTTCCGATCAAGCGGTCTTTACGCCCGGTGGAGAAGATTTAAGGCTGGCGCGGCAAGGCAAAACCGCGTATACCCTTACACGGTCCAATGGGGAGGCTTCCGTCTTGTTCGCCTATCCTGTCGTGATCCGCGGCACAAAGGTGGGGATCGTTCGCTTTGCCAAGGACTTTACTCCCCTTTACATGCAAAGCAACGATATACAGCGTACGATTTTTTCGATTGCGCTGGCCGTATTTGCCTGCGCGTTCCTGTTCTCATACCTCCTCTCGCGGCATATCACCGTGCCTTTAAGCAAGCTGGCGCAAGCTTCCACGGAGGTCATGAACGGGAATCTTCACGTTCGCATCGCGATGAAGCGAAAGGATGAAGTCGGTCAACTCGCGGCCAACTTTAGAAGCATGATCGAGAAGCTTCGGGAACAGTTTGCGATCATGGAGAAAGACAAGGATCGGCTCGAAGAATTGCATCTTCACCGGAAACAATTTTTCGATCAAGTAACCCACGAGCTTAAAACGCCGCTGACCACGATTATGGGATATGCGGAAATCATTCGTAAGAACGGCGGCAAAGATCAGGCCCTTTTCCAAAAAGGGGTGAACCATATCGTAGATGAAAGCAAGCGGCTGCATACCATGGTTTTGGAACTGCTTGAAAAGTCGAAGACGACGGAGGAGTATCAGGCGGATACGACCGTGGACGCGGCGCGAATTTTGCTGGACGTTTGCGACACGATGGCGATCAAAGCGAGGCGGTATAAAAAAACCATCCGCTGCGAAGCGGAAAAAGGACTTTACGTCCGGGGCAGGCCGGACAGGCTGCGGCAGCTGTTTATCAATCTGCTCGATAATGCGATCAAGTATTCGTACGCGCATACCGAAATTACCGCGTTTGCCGGCTTGGAGGATGACCGCATCCGCATAATCGTATCCAATCAAGGGGAGACGATCAGCGCAGACCATTTGGAAAAAATCTTTGAGCCTTATTACAGGGCGGAACCTGCTTTTACGGAATCGGCCAGCGTTGGGCTTGGTCTCAGTATATGCAAAGAAATTGTCGACGAACACCGGGGCCGCATCCGGATATCAAGCGATAACGGGCAAACGAGTGCGGATATGGACTTTCCGCCCGCGACAGCTTAGGGAGGGGATGACGATGAAAAGACGAACCAGCTTGTTTGCTTTATTCATGGCTCTCTGCCTTGCGTTAACCGGCTGCCTGGGTGCGCCGCGGACGGAAACCATTATTTTGGATGATGCGGAGCAGCAGCCGTCCGGCGAAGAAGTTTCGTCTTTTGCAGTGCAAACGATTTATTCCGCACTGGATGGACAAACGGACAACGTATATCCGCTTGGCTGGATCGACAATGACGCGCTGCTCACGTTTACGCCCGAGTATCCGTCCCGGTCCCATTTTGATCGAGTGAACGGGCCGTATACCGCCTGGCACAAGTTGTCCGAGTTGGATTCATTCAGCGACGGCCTTCCTCTGGAAAGCGTTGTCTTATCGCCGGACGGGGGTTATGCCTCCTATATGGGCTTGACCGATGGCGTATTTCAACTGTACTTGCATTCGCTTGACGATGGCGGAAATACACGGATTGAAACGACGAGGACCAAGCAAATTTTAGTTACGCGGATGTCGTGGTCGAACAACAGCCGCTTTTTCTGTTATGCCATTGAAAATGAAGTCGATGGGGCCGTTCAACTCGGCGTCTACGATACGATGGAAGGAAACGGGAAGAAGTACTTCCTTCCGTTTAAGCAACCGAACGAGCTCGTTTCTGCGGTTTATATTTCGGACAATGGCGAAGATGCGGCCGTTGTCAAGCAATGGGGCCAAGATTCGGTATTGGAGTTCGGGGAATTGAGAGGAAATGAATTCATCAGCCAATATCGGCATCCCATAAGCAATGAAGGCCGGGGCTGGGTAGAGTGGATCCATCAGGATCAGATCGCTTTTGCGGGGGCCGACGGCACGCTGTATGCGTACGATCGGCGTAATGGCAATCTTTCGATTTTATTGAAGGATATCGAACAATTTCGCCTTTCGAGCGACCGCAAACTCGTCGCCTATACACAGGGCGGGGATTCGGTTTACGCGGCCACTTTATATGGAAACAATGTGCTCGATATGAAACAAATCTATAAGGGATTCGCGGTCTCGGAAATGGCTTGGAGCCCGAATAACCGTAAATTGCTGATTTTCGGTTTAAAGTCGAAGGAGCAGTCGGAGTATGCGGAATTGAAGAACCGGATTCTGGTCATTGAATTCAAATGACGATCTTTTGCCAAGGTGTTGAATTCTGTATGACGTCGTGTCTTGACACGGCAGTCTGATCTCGATCGTCAGGAGGAGCGTTCAAATCTTCTCTGCGGTCTGGATTACGGGGGGCGATTGGAATCACCTCCAAACGTTTAAGTTTTTAAACGTTTGATCTAATTATATGCAATCCTCCTTTAAAAGTGGAAGAGGATTTTAAAATAGCTGATGGCTGCAGGCGCATGCTATACATCGATCACTGTGGATCATAATCTCTGATTCGTAGTTTTTAACGTCGCCCTTGCCATCTTCATGAATTCTCTGGCGGCGAATCCAAGGTACCGATCGGCTCTGTAGATCATCCCGATCTCCCGGATAGGGGGCGCGTCCGTTATTGGAATGCACCTTAGCGCCGGGTCCTTCACCGATAATACTAACGGCAGCGGCATGACCGTTGCGCCGACGTTTTCCCGCACAAAGGTGAAAGTGGAAAGCCCCGATCCGGCCTCGACGATGGTATTTAATTCAAATCCCGCTTTCCGGCACCAATCCTCTACCAATTCTCTTCCCGTAAAGCCCTTCGGATACATCACCATCGGGATTTGCTTTAATTCGGCCAAAGGAATCGCCTCCCGATCGGCCAACTCATGATTTTCGGAGACGACGAGAACGTATTCTTCCTGCGACAGCGGAATCGTGACCAATCGCTCGTCCGGCGTCCGCAAAGCCGTGATGCCTAGGTCGATCTCATGATCGAGAACCTGCTTGTATATCTCTACGGAGGAATAGATTTTCAAATGGACTTTCGGGTACTGCTTGTGGAATTGAATGAACAGGGGAGTGATGCGGTAATCCAGTTCGGCGGGTAATACGGAAACGGATAGATGGCCGCCTTGCATTTCGCGCAGCTCGTGAATCTCGGTGAACGTATTTTGCAGATTTTGCAGCAACTGCTTCCCTTGTCTATACAGGATCGAACCCGCTTCCGTCAATGCGATGCGCTTGCCGATGCGATCGAACAGCAGGGTGTTGAGCTCGGTTTCCAGGGACCGGATTTGCAGGCTAAGGGTAGGCTGGGCAATGCCGAGCTTCTCGGCCGCCCGGGTAAAGTGCATCTCCTCGCAGACAGCCATGAAATATTCCAATTGCTTGATTTCCAAGAGCGGCCTCTCCTTTAATCATTGTGAAATTCAATCATTATTATAGCGTTCATTGAATTGATCAATCAACCGCTCTGCCTTATAGTTACATCAGGAACGGAGGATGCCGTGTGCTGACGGAAGCGGCTACGGCCGGGAGCATGCGGTCGAGACGCTTCGAGAGTTTGGCCGCACAAAGACGGTCCGCTTTCCGACCGGACTCGGCGAAATTCCGCGTTGGTTTGCGGTGAACGATTGTCTCGATAGGTCGAAATAACGGCTAAACTTGCAGAGGGGTTGATTTTCGTTGAATGAACGTGTTCGGGTCGACGAGCGTCCGCAAGGCTTGGCGCTTGGCCTTTCGACGGTCCAGTGGTTTGTCTTCTTAGTGGCTAATACGCTAACCGTGCCGGTCGTGATGGGACATGCCTTGGGTTTGTCCCCATCCGACATTACTTTATATACGGAACGCACTTTTTTCGTCTGCGGGATCATCGGATTGCTGCAGGCCTTCCTCGGACATCGGTTTCCCGTGATGGAAGCGCCGGCCGGCATGTGGTGGGGAGTCTTTATCGTTTTGGTCCAAATGGCGAAGGATCAAGGCAACTCCATGAACGATCTGTTGCGCCAGACGGAAATGGGGCTGATGATCGGCGCCCTGATCTTCATTGTTATGGGCGCTTTTGGCTTGCTCGGTTTCATCCGCCGTTTGTTTACGCCGATCATCTCCGGAACCTTCCTCATCCTGGTCGCCCTGCAGTTGTCCAAGACGCTCGTCGAAGGTGTGCTTGGCATCGGGTATCGCAATCAGCCGAACTTGTCCGTGGGCGTCGCGGTCCTGTCCGTTATTGTCATGGCGTTGACGATTCTTTTGAGTTTCAAAGGCAGCGGCATCGTCAAATCGATGTCCATTCTGATCGGCTTAATCGCCGGTTGGGTTTTGTTTGCCGCATTCGGCTTCGTGGACTGGCCCAGCGCGGCTCCGGAGATGTTTAAACTCCCGGCGATCTTCCCGTTCGGAGCGCCGTCGATGAATTGGGGCATCACGCTTACTTGCGTGCTTACCTCGATGATTCTGCTCTCGAATCTGGTGGCGAGTTTGCAAGCCTTCGGGCTCGCGGTCGACGAGGAGATTACGGACCGCAAACTCAACCGGGGTGCACTCGTGACTGGCGTCGGAACGGCTTTTGCGGGAATCTTCGGGCTGGTCGGCGCGATGCCGATGGCGATATCCGCAGGTTTCGTTACCGTGACGGGCATCGCTTCGCGGCTGCCCTTCATCTTGGCGTCTGCGGCTGTTGCGCTGCTGGGCTTTTTCCCCTTTCTGGGCGCCTGGCTCGCGACCATTCCTGCGCCGCTTGGCTACGCCATCATGCTCGTCGCCATTGCGCAATTGATCGGCTTCGGCCTCCGGGATTATAAGGAAGTGATGCTGGATCAGCGGAATATTTATGTGCTCGGTTTGTCGCTTTTGTTTGGGGTTGGTATCTTTGGTATCCCTACTTCGGCATTCGGCGGGCTTCCTCCCGTATTTGTCTACATTCTGGACAACGGCTTGATTGTTGGGATTATTCTGGCTTTGCTGTTGGAACACCTTCTGTTCAGGCGCAAGAAACCCGAAGTTCAAATATTGAAATGAAAGAAGACAGGCATCGCGCTGCCGTAATACCTCGGAATTTCCCGCAATACAACACCCCAGCCTCGTGAAGGAGGCTGGGGTGTTTGTGCTGAGCAAGGACATCGAAGAAAATGTAGGCGGATATAGGGAAACTGAAAAGATGGTTCAGAAAGAGTGTCCAGATAACAAGGTCCTTTTATTTTGCAGACTATTTAAATTTGCAAATATACAAAATGCAGTGATGGGTGTAAAATGACATTACTTGAGGCAACTGGACGGGCAATGGTCTATTTGCAACATAACTTGTGAATAAAAGCGCAAGTTAGCGAAAGAGGTCTCAAGTAAAACTGGCACATTGCCATGTCAATTCTACATAGAAACACATAGGGGAGATGGGACAACCATGAAGTTTGGGGCAACAAGAAGAATGATGATGCTGTTGGCGCTGGTGCTTGTCGTCAGCATAGTGGGCGTGGCGTGCGGAAGCAAGACGAATAATGCCAACACCGGCGGCGCGGACAACACACCGGCGGCGACGGAGAAGACGGGAGATACATCGGCTGAGCTGCCGGAGCTGTCGCTCGGCCTACTGCCTTCGATTGATGCGATTCCGTTTATTATTGCCCATGAGCAGGGCTTTGATCGGAAGCGTGGGGTGAACCTGAACATTCAGACGTTCAAAAGCGCCAAAGACCGCGATGTAGCTTTTCAAGCAGGAAAAGTTGACGGGTTAAGCGCCGATCTGGTCGCCATTTCGATCTACAATGAAGCAGGGCTGAACGTAAAAATCACCAGCACGACCTTCGGGGAATTCGATCTGCTGACCGGCAATAACGAGATTCAGGATGTGAAGGATCTGAAGGGGAAAACCGTGATTCTATCCAAAAACACCTCCACGCAGTACACCGTTGCTATGATGCTAAAGCAGGCCGGTCTGACGGAGAAAG
This sequence comes from Paenibacillus oralis, assembly GCF_003863965.1. Taxonomy (GTDB): domain Bacteria; phylum Bacillota; class Bacilli; order Paenibacillales; family Paenibacillaceae; genus Fontibacillus; species Fontibacillus oralis. The sequence goes on along the minus strand of NZ_RRCN01000001.1, from coordinate 7,349,140 downwards.
ATATCCATGTAACGGAAGTGCCGCAAATTCCCACCCGGCTGGAGCTGCTGAAAAATAACAAAGCGGACGCCGCGATTTTGCCGGAGCCGTTTGTCACGATGGGGAAAGCGTCAGGCTTACGCGTGCTTAGCTCCACGAACCAGGCTCAGGTGAACCCGTTCGTGCTGGCTTTCCCGCAAAGCGCGATTGATGCCAAGCCGGAAGCGATCCGCGCCATGTACGCGGCCTATGACGATGCGGTAGCGTACATGCAATCCCATGACCAGAAGGATTACATCGATCTCGTGATCAAGGAGGTCGGCTACCCAGAAACCTTGAAGGACCAAATTGAGGTGCCGGCTTACATTCCGGCCAACCAGGTCGATGTCAAAGAGGTCGAGGCGGCGTTTGCCTGGGCCCGCGAGCAGGGTCTGCTGACCAAAAACATCACCCCCGAAGAAGTGATCTCCGATGTCCAGTTCCAGAAATGAGGGATTGCGCGTAAAGGAGCTTGAGGTTGAGTACAAGGGCGGGGAGCTGGCGCTTGGAAAAGTGGATTTTACCCTGCCGGAGCATGGGATTTATACCATTCTGGGGCCATCCGGGAGCGGAAAATCCACGCTGCTGCGCGCCGTGTCCGGCCTCCTGCCGGAATACCGGGGCGAGTTGCTGTTCAATGGACAATCCCTGCGCGGACAGGACGTTCTGATCGGTCTGGTGCCGCAAAATTACGGCCTCCTGCCCTGGAAGACGGTGAAAGCCAACATCAGGGTAGCGATGAAGATCGCTAATCCTAAGGGGCAGGACAGGCAGGCCCAGGAGGCGCAGATTGACCGCTGGCTGTCCGCTATGGGCATTCAGGAGCTGGCGGAGCGTTATCCGCTATCGCTGAGCGGGGGGCAGCAGCAGCGGGTGGCCATTGCGCGGGCGTTTGCGATTGTGCCGTCTATTTTATTGCTGGACGAGCCGTTCTCTGCGCTGGATGCCATGACGCGGGAAACGCTGCAGCAATTGTTCCTGGAGCATTGGCAGGCGAACCCGGCCACAGCGCTGTTCGTGACGCATGATGTGGATGAGGCCATTCTGCTGGGGCAGAAGATCATCGTGCTCCCGTCAAGCAAGAGCGAGGCGCCGGAGATGATTGACAATGAGGCGGTATTTGGGCTGGAGCATGGGGAGAAGCGGGCTAGTGATGGCTTTTTTGCCCAGATCAAGAGAATCAGAAAGGTAATGCAGGAGAAATGGTGAATAAACGGCGGCTCAACTATATTTTTAGAATATTGCTAGTGTTCTTAGGAATGAATGGGGTCTGGTACGCGGCGTATTTGCTGGTGCATCACCCGATGCTGCCCAGCCCGCTGGGGGTCTATCAGGCGATGGGACAACTCGGCGGAAGGGATATTGTGCTGAATGTCGGCTATAGTCTGATGCGTATTTTTGCCGGAGTCCTGCTGGCGCTGGTCGTTGGCCTGATGATCGGGCTTCTGATGGGGCGTTCGGCGCTCTGGAACAAGCTGCTGGACCCGGTGGTGTATTTGACCTATCCGGTGCCCAAGATCGCCTTGCTCCCGGTGGCAATGCTGTTCTTCGGGCTTGGCGAGACCTCCAAGATTCTCATGATTATGCTGATCCTGCTTTTCCAGATTATCATTTCCGTTCGGGACGGGGTAAAGGCCATTCCGGCGAGCACCTATGATGTCCTGACAAGCATTGGCGCAGGGGCAGGTCAGAAATTTTGGCATATCACCCTGCCCGGCGCGTTGTCCGTGATCCTCAGCACGATCCGCATCTCGCTTGGCACGGCCATTTCGGTCCTGTTCTTTACCGAAATTTACGGCACCGAACATGGTATGGGCTTCTTTATTATGGATGCCTGGCTCAGGCTGGATTATCCGCAAATGTACGCCGGGATCCTGCTGTTCAGTTTGGTCGGCTTCGTCCTGTTCCTGCTGGTGGACCTGTTGGACTACCGATTCATGAAGTGGCGGACATAGGATGAGGTGCTGATAACCCGTTGTGTTTTGATAAAAAGTCGTGAATAGCACCTCAACCTAAAACAGGCGGGGGTGCTATTTTTTTGTTGGTATCCTGTTACGGCGGGATCATCTGCAAGGGAGCTATGTTTTACCGGGGTGGGACATCGCCTTTGTGGTAGACAAGAAATAATGATTGACACTAATAATAGTAATAATTACAATTAAGTCATTAAATCGTAATTATTACTATTATGGAAGAAGGAACAGAACTTCTGCGCCTTTGACCGTGCCGGCTCTACAAAAATTTATCCCATGGAGGAAGATATGAGAATATTGGAAAGAAAGTTCCTTGGAAGAAGGGCGATGCCTGTCTTCGCGTACTTATTGATTATGTTATTGCTTGTTACTGCTTGCTCTTCCGAACCAACCGGGCATGAAAATGCGTCCGCGGACCCCAATGATTCTACGGTCAAGGAGGAATTAGTGTTAGCTGTAGGAAAAGTGGATATCGGGATGTTCGACCCGAAGAAGGGCTGGGGAACGCACGCCCAGATTCGCCTGACTCACAGTTCATTGCTGACCATTGATTCCGAGTTGAACTTCATTGGAGATCTGGCCAAATCCTATTCCGTCAGCGCGGATGGACTAACGTGGACTTTTCCGCTCCGTGAAGACGTGAAATTCTCCAATGGCGAATCCGTAACGGCCGAGGATGTCAAGTTTACATACGAAATGCTCAAGGAAGACGGCATCAAATTCGATTTGTCTTTTGTCAAGTCGATCGAAATTGCAGACGGGAATACCATCGTCATTCATCTGAATGAGCCGCGATCCACCTTTGTCAGCCAACTTACCGAGATCGGGATTGTTCCCAAGGCTCACTATAACGACCAATATTCCGATAATCCGATCGGTTCGGGGCCCTATAAGGTCGTTCAATATAATGACGGCCAACAAATCATTATGGAGTATAACCCGTATTGGTACGGGACGAAGCCCCAGTTCAAAAAACTGACCTTTCTGTTACTTGAGGAAGACGGGGCACTGGCCGCGGCGAAAGCCGGGCAAGCGGACATTGTTTATGTCCCGCCAACCTTTGCGGAACAACAAGTTCCAGGGATGACGCTTCGCACATTCGAAAGCATCGATTCCCGGGGAATCATGCTGCCCACCGTGCCAAGCGGCGGCAAAGGAAAAACGAATGACAAAGAAGTGGAAGCCGGGAATGATGTAACTTCCGATCTGGCTATCCGCCAGGCGCTGAATATCGGGCTTGACCGCCAGAAACTGCTGGATGTGGCGCTGGACGGGTACGGCCAAAAAGCATACTGCCTGTGCGATAATATGCCCTGGTTTAATGAAGAGACGGTTGTAGAAGACGGCGATATTGAAGCGGCGAAGCAAATTTTGGCCCGCGGCGGCTGGTCGGATGCCGATCAGGATGGCATTGTGGAAAAAGACGGCCTGAAGGCGGAGTTTGACATGTTCTACAGTTCCAGCGACCAGCTTCGCACCGACCTTTCGCTGGCCGTTGCCGACCAAGTCAGGGAACTGGGCATCAAGATCAATTTGATCGGCGCTACCTGGGACGAAATTTACGTTAAAGGCAAAACCGCCGCGGTAGCATGGGGAGGCGGAAGGCATCATCCTCACCAGCTGTATACTATGAATTCCTCCAAGGTTATCGACACGGGCTACAATAATATGTCCAACTACCGCAATGCCAAAGTGGATGAGTACCTGGATCATGCGCTTACGGCAACCACGCAGGAGGAGGCCAATAAATACTGGAAGCTGGCGCAATGGGACGGACAGACAGGTTTCAGCGGAATCGGGGACGCCCCGATCGTTTGGCTGCTCCGCGTAGACCACTTGTATCTGGCCGATGAAAAGCTGGATCTCGGCAAACAGCCGATTCACTCGCATGGTCATGAATGGGCGTTGTTCGGCAATATAACCGAATGGACATGGGGGGATTAGTCCGTTGCCGATGATCATCTGTAAAGAAGGGGGATTCGCTTGATCAGAAGTATATCTATTCGTTGCATTCGTGTAGTTACCCTGCTGATTGGATTATCTATTTTGACCTTCTCGCTTGTGCAACTTTCGCCGATCGATCCCGTGAATGCTTATATCGGCGGAGACAGCTCGGCATCGCCGGAGCAAATTGAGAAGTTCAAAGCTTATTGGGGCGTCGACCAAAGTCCGGTGGAGAAGTACTTCTCCTGGGCGGGGGCGTTATTGCAAGGCAATTTCGGCACTTCTTTGCTGTATCGCAGCCCGGTTTTCGATATCATTCAAAGCCGCTTTTTAACATCGCTGGCGTTGATGGGAACGGCTTGGGTACTGTCCGGAGTTATCGGATATGCACTCGGCAGCTTGGCCGCCATGAATCGCGGGAAAATGATTGACAGAGCGATCAAATGGTACAGCTACACGCTGGTGTCTACGCCGATTTTCTGGATGGGTCTGATCCTGATGATCGTTTTTGCGGTTTGGCTTCATTGGTTTCCCGTTGGTCTGGCTGTGCCGGCGGGAGTTATGGAAAGCGAGGTGCGGTTCATCGATCGGCTGCATCACTTTGTTTTGCCGGCGGTAACCTTAAGCATTTTGGGCGTAGCCAATGTCGCCATGCACACGCGTGAGAAAATGATCGACATCCTGAATTCGGAATACGTCGTGTTTGCCAGGGCCAGGGGAGAGAGCGGGTGGCAAATCTTCAAAAACCACGGCTTCCGCAACTCCATTCTTCCGGCGGTTTCGCTCCAGTTTGCGTATTTTGGCGAGCTGTTCGGAGGTTCTATGCTTGCCGAGCAGGTATTCGCCTATCCCGGGCTCGGCAGCACTTTAACGACGGCGGGTTTGAAGGGCGATCTTCCGCTGATGGTGGGGATCATTCTTATCAGCTCCTTGTTTGTTTTTGCCGGAAACCTGATCGCCGATGTACTGAACAATGTAATCGATCCCCGAACGAAGGAGGCGCGATAATGAAGTCCGTACAAGCAGGATTTAATACTCGCAAAAAAATGATCCGGATGTTCGCCGCCTCGATCGGTTTTCTGTTTGTGCTGCTCTTGCTCAGCTTCCTGCTGAGTAACGACAATCTTCGTTTGGGCGCAGGCGGTAAAAACCTGGCTCCAAGCTTCAATCATCTGTTTGGAACCGATTGGCTGGGAAGAGACATGTTCACGCGGACGATCAAAGGCTTGCGTCTGTCGCTGACGCTTGGTGCGTTTACTTCCCTGCTCAGTGTGCTGATTGCCGTAGTCATGGGGATTTGTGCGGCAACGTTTGGCAAAGCCGTGGATTCCGTCATCTCCTGGGTCATCGATTTGTTTATCGGCATGCCCCATCTTGTCTTTATGGTGCTAATTTGCTTTATTGCCGGCGGGGGCATGTATGGCATCGTATTGGGGATTTCGCTGACGCATTGGACAGCGCTGGCCAGAGTCGTCCGAGCGGAGGTGCTCCAAATCAAAAACGCCGAATATATTCAAATCTCCAAAAGCTACGGGAAATCCCCTTGGTATATAGCCAGAAAGCATATGCTGCCGGCGATTTTTCCGCAAATGATGATCGGCTTTCTGCTCATGTTTCCTCACGTGATCCTGCATGAAGCGGCACTGACCTTTTTGGGCTTTGGCCTGTCGCCTCAAACGCCGGCTGTAGGCATTATTCTGTCGGAAGCGATGAACCATATTTCGACCGGAAAATGGTGGTTGGTCGTGTTTCCCGGCTTGCTGCTGGTCACGGTGATCAAAAGCTTTGACAGTATCGGCGAACAGTTCCGCATTTTAACGGAACCGGTCAGTTCCCACGAATGAGCCGATGCTTCCGAAGCGAGTTTTGTACGAAGTTGATCAAGGAAGCAACGCTCACAAAACTAGGTTAATGCTTCGAAGCGAGTTTTGTACGAAGATGATCAAGGAAGTAACGCTCACAAAACTTTGAGGAGGTTATCATGGGAGACGCTCAGAAAAATGTTTTGTTGAAAGTGGAGGATTTGTCGATTGGATTTTCGCAATATGTGAAGGGGACACAAAAGCGGATCATACGTCCCATAGCAAATATGCATGTGGAAATTGGCGAGGGGGAAATCGTGGCCGTTGTCGGAGCCAGCGGCTCCGGCAAAAGCTTGCTGGCTCACGCCGTGTTGGGGATATTGCCCGGGAATGCGATCTGCAGCGGAACAATCTTGTACAGAGGGGAAGCGTTGACGGAAGAAAGAAAGAAGCGCCTGAGGGGGAGTGAAATTTCGTTCATCCCGCAATCCGTCAATTATCTCGATCCTTTGATGCGCGTTGGGCGGCAGGTTCAGATCGGACTCGACCGGAAAACCGCAAAGAAAAAGCAGAAGGAATTGTTTGCGCAATACGGCCTGCAAGAAAGGGACGGGCGCCTTTTTCCGTTTGAATTGTCGGGTGGCATGCTGCGCAGGGTGCTGTTTGCCACAAGCGTTCGGGAGGGAGTCAAGCTGGTGATCGCCGATGAGCCCACACCGGGAATCCATCCGCAGGCCCTTTCCGAAATCTTGCGGCAATTAAAGCAATTCGCGATCGACGGGGCGGGTGTGATGCTGATTACCCATGATATCGTGTCGGCGCTGGAAATCGCGGATCGGGTGGCGGTCTTGAGGGACGGAACGACGGTGGAAATTTCGGATGCGGCGGCATTTAACGGTAGCGGGGAACTTCTCCAATCCGAATATACGCGCCGGCTTTGGAGGGCTTTGCCGCAGAATGATTTTGATCTGGAGTGGAAGGAAAGGGGAGTTGGGGAAGCTTGGCTTTAGTTGGAGAGAATCTGGGCTATTATTATCGGAAAGATAGCTGGATACTGCAGGATATAAATATCACGATTGCCCCGGGTGAAGTACTGGGATTGTCGGGCTATAGCGGATGCGGCAAAACCACGCTGGCCCGAATGCTCGCCGGTTATGTTCCGCCGCGCGCCGGCCGCATAATACTGGACGGAAGGCCGCTTTTGCGGGGCTCTTTTCGTCCGGTGCAATTGATTTATCAGCATCCGGAAAAGGCGATCAATCCAAAGTGGAGGATGAAAGATGTTTTGAACGAATCCTATACCCCTTCCCCAGAAATTCTCGAGGCTTTTGAAATCCGTAAGGAGTGGCTGGACCGCTGGCCGCTTGAGCTGTCGGGAGGGGAGAAGCAGCGTTTTTGCATCGTTCGCGCGCTACATCCAGACACGAAGTATATTATTGCCGACGAGATGACCACCATGCTGGATGCCATTACACAAGCGCAAATTTGGCACGCGTTTTTGAACATTTGCCAAAGCCGGGCCATTGGCGTCGTTGTGGTCAGCCATGAGCAGAGCCTGCTCAATCGGCTGTGCGACCGCGTGTACAAAGTAGGGCTTGATTAAAATCAGGCAAATAATCTCGTTCATATTCCCCCCAGTTTCTATTGAAGGATTCCCTCCATTTGATATAATTAAGAACAATGATGAGAATGGTTCTCATTTAGGCTGATTGTAGCAGAGTGTATAAGACAACTCGGTTGCCATGGCAACAGGAGGCGAAAAAATGCAAAATGATTTGAGCATCAGTCAGGAGAGGGGAAGGGCGGGCTTGTTTTGAACATTCAAGTGATCACTCATAATTTGGACTCTTTGTATGAGAACCCGAACGTTCGGCGGTTGGAGGAGGATCGGGTCAAAAATCAGCGATCGTATGAGCTGAAAGCTCCCTTCTGTTCCGTCAAAGCGACTCGCACAAACTTGCGCAGCGGGTTGGAGATTAGCAGCTACGAAGGCTTCTTGAGCAAACCGCTTTCACTTCAATTCCAAACGATGTACCCCCATTTGGAAATTTCCTATACGATGTCAGGTTGCGGAAACTGGTCAGGGGACGGTGCAGCCGGATTTGAAATGGCTCCCGGCGTCTCAACGCTCGCGTACATGTCGGATCGTCGGCTGAATGCGGAGTTGAGCCCGGTCGAGCCATTGTCCCATATGGAGATTCGTATCGATTTGCGCCGTTTCGAAGCGTTGAATTCGGAACTTTCTCGTAGATCGCCCGGCGGATTTTTCAGCCGCCAACTGGCCGGCCACCCGCAAATTGTGAAATTGTTCGAGCAAATAAGGGATTGTTCGTACGCCGGACCGTTGCGCCATCTTTATCTTGAAGGTAAATGTTATGAACTGATTGCCACTTATCTCGATCAAGCGGAAATGGATGCTTCGTCAGGACGTCCGAGTTCCAAATTGAGTGCGGAAGATATCCGCTGCTTGCACTTTGCCCGCGAGGTGCTGGCGCATAGCTGGAGAACGCCCCCCAACTTGCTGGAGCTGGCGCGGTCGGCAGGCCTCAACGATTACAAGCTGAAGGCGGGATTCAAAGAGTTGTTCGGCACGACGGTGTTTGGTTATATCCGAAACTTAAGGATGAACGAGGCGCGCCGTTTATTGGAAGGGGGGGAAGCTACGGTCAGCCAAGCGGCTTTCCGCGTCGGGTACCTGAATCTGAGCCACTTTGCGGCTGCCTACCGTAGGATGTTCGGCCACAATCCAAGCGAATGTCTGAGGGGCAACGGAAAGACGGGGGAATAAATAAATCCGCCGACCGTTAAAGATAATCCGCCCGGGAGCGGCGGAGTCGAAGCCCGTTTCCGTACAATGAAGGTATACCGGCGACAGGAGACAGCATGGCGTTTTCCGCTACATGAATGAGTATATTCGCATTCATGTAGCGGAAAACGGGGCCTTTATCGGCTCCGAAGCGTCGCCTGCCAGCCGGAATACCGGAGGTGTGAACAGATGGGGAATATTCGATTTGGCATGTTTTTCAGCGTATTCGTCGCTATGGTCGGGCTGATGATCATCGCGCCGGTGATGCCCTCGCTCGTGCGGGAATTGGGGTTGAACGAAGTTCATTCCGGGATTATCATCTCGCTGGGCTCCGTCGCCATGGCCGTCATGTCCCCGTTATGGGGCAGATGGAGCGATAAATTCGGCAGAAGACCGGTCATTCTCGCGGGCTTCGCCGGGATGTTCGTTAGTTATGTGTGCTTTACGGCTATCATGTACGCGGGACTCCGCGAACTGTTGAACGGCGGTCTTCTCCTTGTTTTGTTGATTGCGGCGAGAACGCTGATCGGTGCATTTATTCCGGCCGTACCTTCTTCCGCCCAGGCGTATATGGCGGATGTGACGGACGAACAAGGCAGATCGGCGGGGATGGCGCTGATCGGAGCGGCTAATGGGCTTGGGTTGGTGCTCGGACCTGCCATCGCAGGCGCCTTTGCGCTGCTTGGCTTGATCTGGCCGCTTTATGTCGGCGCGCTTCTGCCTGTCGTTGCATTTGCAACCGTAGTGTTCGTCGTGCCGAAGCACAAGGCGGTTGTTCGTGCCCGTCCCCCCCGTATCAATCCGTTGCAACGAGGCCTCCGGATTTATCTGCTGTCCGGGATGGCCGTCATGGCGTGCATCGTATCTTTGCAGGTCGTCGGCGGATTCTATTTTCAGGATCAGTTGTCGCTTACAACGAAAGAAGCCGCCCGTTTCGTTTCCTTCGGGCTGATGATCTGCGGCTTTTCGATGATCGCAACGCAGGGGTTGCTGATGAAGCGTTCGAAGCTCGAACCCCGGCGGCAGATTTTGTGGGGGACGCTGCTGCTTATACTCAGCTTTATCGGTATGTTGTTATTTGCGAAGTTGTCCGTGTTTTATGCGGCCTATCTTTTGTTTGGGATCGGTGCAGGACTTATCATGCCGGGTTTTATGACGGGGGCTTCGCTTGCCGTATCGCAGGAGCAACAAGGCGGCATCGCCGGCCTCGTCGGCATGGTTCAAGGAATTGCCGCTGTTGCGGCCCCTTTGTTGAGTACCGGATTATACCGTATCGACAAGCATCTTCCGTACGGTTTTGCCGCTGCTTTAATGGTTCTCTTGTCCGGGGCGCTCCTAATCATGGCTATCCGTAACCGGGGGCCTTCGCAGGAAGCTTCAAAGTACTCCTAGCCTCGGCGGGGCGAAGAAGTAGCTAGGCGGACGTGCTTTATTAGCGCATGCGGTCAGCCGAACCCGACGGCCCGCCATTCCGCCAATAATGCGGGTTCATCAAGTTCGTATCCAATAATGACCATATAGTAAGGACCTTGATATTCCGCGCGTTCATGATAGGAACGCTTGCCCGCAAACTGAATCAGCGAGGCGCTCTGCGAACCCTCAAGGCAAACATAACCTTTGGCACGCAAAATATGCTTTCCCTTGGCTTTTAACCATTTTTCCAGCTTTTTCAGGGAAATGGGCGTTTGTCCGTTTATAGGAATGAAGACGCTTTGAATGCGGGAAAAAGAAGCGTTCCCCTGTCCGGCTGACGAAGCGGAATCGCCGCCATGTTGATGGGGATGCCGGACTGTCGCGATTTTAAGGCGGCCGGAGGTCTTGGCTTGACGATTTAATGGTTCAAGTCCTTCAATCACGGCCTCGGGACTAAATTTCCCGAACGTGGTGTTGAAGACGGCGGCTTGCTCGTTATGTTTTTGAATCAAACGGGTCACTTTGGATAAATGCGAGTCGGAGACGAGGTCCTGCTTATTGACAAGAATCACGTCCGCCACTTCCAGTTGGCGGCGGAGCGTATGGACGAGCTGCTTATCGGAGGCGAAGATGCTGTTATACTCCAGCGCGTTTTCGGCGTCGATCACGGTGATGATCTTATGCAGGATCACCTCGTTCAGCAGCTCGGGCTCGGCCATGGCGTCGACGACCTCCTCGGGATTGGCGACGCCGGTAAGCTCGACGAGGATCACGTCGGGGGCCAAAGCGAGCAAGCTTTTAAGGGAACCGGCGATTTCGCTTTTTTTGCTGCAGCAGATGCAACCGTCAAACAGCTTTTCCAGCGGAAGTCCTGCCACGGCTTCGGTCAGAATTCGGCCGTCCACGTCGGCTTTGCCCAATTCGTTCATCAAAATCGCCGGCCCCAGGTTCCGGCTGTACAGCGTTTTGATCAGTTCAAGCAGCAGGGTGGTTTTGCCGCTGCCCAAAAAACCGCTGATAATGATAACAGGTGTTTTCATGGGGATGCCTCCTGACTCAAGTTTCCTCATTTATTCAACGCTAACATTCAGAAAATCAAAGTTGGGATAGATGTACGGGTTGTCTGGCCTTTCGATCAGGTTTGATTCCGTCGCATCGATTTTGACAATGGCGTTTCCGTTATACTCGGTTTGGCCGATAGTGCCTTTCAGCTTGACCCAGGTGTCGTCCTTGAGCTCCGAGGCGCCGTCGAATTCGGCCAGAACCCCGTAAGGCGTCGCGTCCGCCGTACAGCATTGGACGGCAATTCTCCCGATTACCAGTTGATTGTCCGCCAGACCCGGTTCGCGGTAGACAAAACCGGCGATTTCGATTTCCTTGCCGATGAACTGCTCCTTGAACACTACGACCGAAGACAGGATCTCCATATAGATTTCCGGTTTGACGTTGATCACTGGCAGCACGTAGATCCGTTTTGCCAGCTCGGCCAATTCCCGGTCAAACTCGTCCTCCGCTTGAAACAGCCCGTCCACAGATTCGGACGATTCAGTTGGTTCGGCGGCGTTTGCAGCCCCCTCCTCCTCGGTGGATGCAGAAGCAGCGGAGCCTTCCAATGAAGTGTCGGAGGAACCAATCGAAGCGTCGGCAGAATCGGCGGCCGTTGCTGTTGGCGGCGAGTAGCCCGATGCAGCATAAGGGGAGGCGGCTGCCCCCAAGATCATCCCTTTTTTGTTCGCAAAGGAGCCTCCAAGCACGGTATCGGGCAGCAAAAAGCCAAGCAACAACGGCAGGGCGAGCACACCGTAAAGGACACTTGCCTTGGTCCGGGACCCGGCCGGCGGATTGCCGCAGCAATCGCATTCGATAACGGAGCCCTTATAGCTTCTGTAGGCAATAAAGCCCTGAATGACGGCTAGCGCGTAAACGACCAGGGCCGATGCTTTGACCAATGGCATGATGCGTATGCCGATATACAGCTGCAGGCTGTCCGTTTCGACCAAAAAAGCGATATACACGGAAAGGCCCAGCAATAAAACGGTCCTGACGATATGATGAAATAACGTGATCGACTTCCGATCCTTCATGATACTCCCCTTTCGTGCGTTATCTGAGCAACCATTGATCCAGCCCGATGCTGAAAACGAGCACCGTTGCCGGGATGGCCACGGCCAATGTCACCACAAATTTCGTTTTAAATGCCGATATCAGCATCAGCGTTCCTTTCAAGTCAAGCATCGGCCCCAGCACCAGAAAGGTGATCAGAGACCCTGCGGAAAAGGTGCCCACGAAAGAAGAAGCGACAAAGGCGTCCGAAGTCGAGCATATCGATAGAAGATAAGCAAAACCGGACATCAGCAGGTGAGACGAGACGGGACCTTGTCCGTACGCCGCCAGCTGTCCCGTATTGACAAACGTATGAATCATTGCCGTTATCAAAGCCCCGATGGCAAGATATTTGCTCATTTCAAAAAACTCATTCAACGTATGCATAAAAAAAGCGGTGAATTTGCCCGTCCAGGTATCGTGTTTGATGCTTTCGGGGCCTTCATCGTACAAGGCTTCGAGATTCAAGCGGAGCGGATTGTAGCGGACAAACCGGTATACGATCAGCCCGACGACGAAAGAAACAATGATGGCGAGCCCGATTCTGGAATAAAGCACTTCCGGGCGATTGCGAAAAGCGGTATAGGTCGCGAAAAGAACGACCGGATTCAGAATCGGTCCGCTCAAGATAAAAACCGTTGCGATATAGACCGGCATTCCCTTGGCGACAAGCCGGCGCACGACCGGAACCATGCCGCATTCGCAAATGGGAAAGAGCATGCCGCCAAGACTTGCGAACAGCATGCCCAGCAAGGGATTCCGGGGGATGATACGCGCCAAGCGTCGCTCCGAAACGAACCATTGCAGCAATGACGAGGAAATGACCCCCAGCAAAATAAACGGAAGAGCTTCCAGAAAGATGCTGATAAACATCGTCTTAAAGGTAAGCAGGTCTGCTGGAAAACTTGACTGAAGCCATGCCAATGATAAAAGCCCCTTTAATAACTAAATAATATGCATTGCTTCTATCATTTTAATCGTAATGTCTACAAATAACAAGGAGATGAGTTCACCTGCTCCCCTTTTATTCCCCTTGTTGAACGAACGTTTCGATCCGCGATTTGATGGCATCCCGTACGTTGCGGAACTGCGTCATAATCTCTTCTTCGGTGCCGGTGGCTTTCGCCGGATCATCAAAACCCCAATGCCATTTGATAACGTTAGGATTCATGATCACCGGGCAATGCTCATCGGCATGTCCGCAAAGCGTGATGACGTATGTTGCCCGATTCAAGATTTCCGGATCGATGACGTCCGAAGTGTTGCCGCTAATATCAACGCCGGCTTCCTTCATCACTTGAACGGCGCGAGGGTTGAGCCCGTGCGCTTCCAGACCCGCGCTTTTCACCTCGAATTTATCCCCTCCTAATTCGTTCAGAAAGCCATCAGCCATTTGGCTGCGGCAAGAATTGCCCGTGCACAGGAAATAGACAAGCGGTTTATTGTTCATTTTTGATTGCTCCTTTATAAAAGTTTTGGTGAATCTTAACCCATTACTTTAAGCCACAAATATAACCCGGTCAGGGTGATGAACAATACGGGAACGGTAAGGACAATACCCGTTTTAAAATAGGCTCCCCACGAGATTTTTACACCCTTGCCGGAAAGAACGTGCAACCATAGCAGGGTAGCCAAAGATCCGATTGGCGTAATTTTAGGTCCCAAGTCAGAGCCGATCACATTGGCATAAATGAACGCCTCCCGCAGAATGCCTGGCGGATTTGTACCGTCGATGGCCAAAGCGTTGATCATGACCGTCGGCATGTTGTTCATCATAGAGGAGAGGATTGCCGCAACAAACCCGGAACCGACGGTCGCAAAGAACAGTCCTTGATCCCCTATCCACTGAAATACATGCCCGAGTTCATCTGTCAGGCCCACATTTCGGAGTCCATACACAACGACGTACATGCCGATGGAAAAGACGACGACAGCCCATGGCGCCCCTTTGACGAGCTTCCAGGTATGAATTTCCCGGCTCTGTCTCGCCAGAATCAGAAAGACGATCGCGGCTGCACCGGCGATGATGGATACCGGAATGCCGATCCATTCGCTCGTCAGGTAGGCGATCAGGAGAACCGCCAAGATCATCCATGAGATCTTGAATAGGCGCCGATCCTTGATGGCATCGACCGGCTTCTTCAACTGCTCCAAGTTGTATCGCTTCGGGATACTGCGGCGGTAAAACAGATACAGGACAAGCAAGCTGGCCGCAACCGAGAAGAGCGTCGGTACGATCATTCGGCTTGCATATTCGACGAACCCGATCCCAAAGAAATCGGACGAGACGATGTTGACCAGATTGCTGACAACAAGCGGAAGCGAGGCCGTATCGGAAATAAAACCGCTCGCCATGATGAAGGGGAGTATCATCCGCTCATCAAACCGGAGAGCCCGGACCATGGCGAGGACGATTGGCGTTAAGATAAGTGCGGCCCCGTCGTTGGCGAAGAAAAAGGCAACCGCAGCTCCTAACAGGACGACGTAGACAAACATCAGGTTGCCGTTGCCTCGGGCGAAACGGGCCATATGCAGCGCGGCCCATTCAAAGAACCCGATCTCATCCAGGATCAGAGAGATCAAAATTACCGCTACAAACGCAAGCGTGGCATTCCAAACAATTTGCGTGACGTTCCATACATCGTGGAAATCGACGACGCCGAAAATCAGCGCCAGGATTGCGCCGCCGCAAGCGGACCAGCCGATATTCAGTCCTTTCGGCTGCCAAATGACGAAGATCAGGGTGACAAGGAAGATAACAGAAGCAAGTACCAGCATAGAACCTCCAAATTAACAGCAGCTATTGGGTTTCAGCGCCTCAATCCTTTCTTTCATCGAGGGAAGACGGTTCAGGATGTCGTTTAAATACGGCTTATCGCTTAAGTTTAATGAATAGTAAATCCATTGGCTGCGCCGGGTTTCGTTTACGATTCCGCCGTTCTTCAGTTTTTTCAGATGTTGGCTGATATTCGGTTGCGTCGTCTCCAGAATGTCAACAATATCGCAGACGCACATCTCACGTTCCTTCAGCAAGGCAATAATCGTTAAACGAGTCTTATCGGAGAGCAGCTTCAGGGTTTCCGCCATTTCGGCGATAGATGTTTCAGTGGCGACCATCCTTTCACCTCCTTTTTAATTAAAAGCGACCTTAATTCAGACTTATTATATAATTATTTGATTATATAATCAACAGCTTATTATTTAGTCATCTGATTTCAAATAAATGGGCTTGTCATATAAAATTCATTAAGATATTATATAAATCGTAACGATTACGAAAAAGGAGTACTTACAATGAAATTTGATAATAGCAATCGGCATTACCCTGGTAAATTTGAAAAATACCATAGGTTCTTAAGAAATCACTTTCCGAAGTTTGTCATCTTATTGATCTGTATCAGTTTGATCAGCGCCTGCACCCAGTCCGATCAGAGCAACGAAGAAAAGAAGCACATTCATTTTCTATATAATTTCTCAACGAATTCTTTAGATCCCCATGTGGATTCAAGTTATGTCCCGCTAAGGGCAGGGATAACGGAAACGCTGGTACGCTTGGATGAAGACAATCTGTCCATTGCGCCTTGGCTGGCGGAAAGCTGGGAAGGTACGGATGGTCAGCATTGGACGATTAAAGTTCGGGAAAACGTCACGTTTCATAACGGTAAGAAAATGGATGCGGAAGCGGTGAAAGCTTCTCTTGAACGCGCATTGAAAGAGAGTGTGGCAATTCAAAATGCGCTCAAAGTCGAAAAGATCGAAACGGTGGACGATTATACGCTGAAAATAAAAACCAAGGTGCCCTTTCCCGAGTTCGTATCCGAGCTTGTGAATCCGAATGTCTCCATTATCGATGCAGCGGCAGATGACATTGTCAACCATCCTGTAGGAACCGGCCCTTTCGTATTAAAGTCGTTCTCGCCGGGGAGCAAGCTTGAACTCGAGCGCTATGATGATTATTGGGACGGGGCTTCCCATCTGGATTCCGTAACGTTTGCTTTTAATGAGGATGCAAATGCTCGCACGCTTGCACTGAAATCCGGGCAAGTCGATATCGTTTATCGCCCGGAGGTGGAAAGTTTGGAATCTTTGCAAGAACAGGATGGAATTAAAGTAGAATCCACCGCGACTTTCCGTGTGCACCAAATCACCATGAATATGCAGCGTAAAAGCTTGCAGGACGTCAATGTGCGCCGGGCGGTTGATGCGCTCATTAATCGGCAGAAGATTGTCGATACCATTTTGTTGGGCTACGCTGAACCCGCGGTCGGGCCATTTTTACCGTCGCTGCCGTTCGCGCCAACGTATGAACAGAATGATACCGGAGCCGACATAGCTGTTAATTACTTGGAAAAAGCAGGATACTCCCTCGTAGACGGAAAAATGCAAAAAGACGGTGAACCGCTCAAATTTATCCTGCTAACGTATAGTGCAAGAGCCGATCTGCCGTTAATCGCACAAGTTTTTCAATCGGACGCCAAACAGATCGGAATCGAAGTTGACATTCGTCAGATTGATGTCCCTGAGGAATACATGGCGTCCAACCGGGATTGGGATCTTGCGACGTATAGCAATCTAACCGCCCCGCGCGGGGATGCAGGCTATTATTTGAATGCAACGTATCACCCTACGGGCGCCCTCAACTTTAGCGGCGCTCAGGAACCCGAACTGACGGCCATGATTGATAAACTCAATCAAACGGTCAGTCAGGAGGAACGCGCGTTGCTGGCCGAGCAAATCGCCGATTATGTCCACGAAAACCGGATTAATTCGTTTGTTCTGCATCCTTCGACCATTGTGGCTTATAACGAAAACAAAGTGAAAAATTGGGTGACAACCCGAAGCGAATATTATATGATCACAAACCGGTTGGATGTGAATTAAGTGATTCAAATTTTGGTACGCAAGTTTCTGGAAGTTCTGTTGTTTTTGTTATTCATTACGTTTGTCAGCTTTTTGTTTATTCGGCTTGCGCCTGGCGACCCGGTTTTAACCATTTTGAATGTGGATGAATTATCCGTTAGTCAAGCGCAAGTAGAGGCCCTGAGAGAGGAAATGGGATTCAACGAGCCATTGCTTGTCCAATATGGACGTTGGCTGCTTAAATTCATTCAGCTTGATTTCGGTAACTCTTATAGGACCGGCCAGCCCGTCATGGATGTCATTTTCATGGGGCTGCCCGCTACCCTGGAATTGGCGGTTGGCGCGCTCATCGTCATGTTGATGGTGTCGATTCCGCTTGGTTCGCTATCCGCTCTTTACCGGAACAGTTGGATAGATCATATTGGCAGAATCCTCTCCATTCTTGGAGCGGCCGTCCCCAGTTTTTGGCTTGGCCTGCTGTTCATTGATTTATTCGGTGTGCGGTTAAACTGGCTCCCCACCATGGGGAGAGACGGCCCGCTCACATGGGTCCTACCGTCTCTGACGCTGGGTCTTGCGATCTCCAGTGTATATGTTCGTTTGCTTCGTTCCAGCTTGCTTGATTCGCTCAGCCAGGAATTTATCCGTGCGGCGAGGGCGCGCGGGTTAACCGAGCGGAGAATATTTCTCGTTCATGCGTTCCGGCACAGCCTTCCCCCCGTCATTACCTTTTTCGGAGTCAGCATGGGAAGCTTGATTGGCGGCGTGCTGGTCATTGAAGTATTGTTTGCGTATCCGGGGATCGGCAAACTTGTCGTGGATGCCATACGCGGGCGCGATTATCCGCTCATTCAGGGATACATTCTGATGATGGCGGTGATTGTTTTTATTGTGAATACGTGCGTGGATTTGTCTTACCGGTATTTAAACCCTGAGATGAGACTAAAGGAAAGGGCGATGGGCGGATGAAAGGATCGTCTTTACCATGGCCAAAAGTAAAAAAACGCGGATGGCTGGGGGTGATCGCATGGATGTGCGTACTCCTGGCAGGTATAGTCGCCATTTATGCCTTTTTTGTTTTGCGTCATGATCCAACATTAACGAATCTGGACAATCGCCTTCAGGGAATAAGCCTGCAGCATCCGCTTGGGACCGATCAGCTAGGTCGGGATGTGCTGACCAGGCTCTTGTTAGGGGGGCAGCAAACCATTGGTTACAGCTTGCTGGCCTTGATCGTTTCCCTCGTTATCGGGATCCCATTCGGTCTGATCTCAGGATTTAGACGCGGGCTGGTGGATCGGATTTTTATGCGCATAGCCGATGGATTTTTGGCCTTTCCGGATACGATTGTGGCCATTGTCTTGAGCGGTTTGCTTGGAGCGGGGATCGGCAACCTGGTGTTGGCGATTGTCATCGTAAAGTGGGTCAGTTATGCCCGGCTTGTTCGCAGCACCGTTTTAGCGGAGTCCCAAAAAGACTATGTGCTCATTGCCCGAACAAACGGGCTGTCTTCCGGCAAGATCATGCGCAAGCATTTATTTCCTCATATTGCAGGGCATGTTCTCGTACTCGCCAGTCTCGATCTTGGAAAAGTGATTTTGCTCATTTCGGCCTTTTCTTACATTGGCCTTGGAGTGCAGCCGCCGACACCTGAATGGGGGGCCATGCTGAACGATGCCCGGCCTTATTTTCAGTCCAAACCCGAATTCATGATCTATCCCGGTTTAGCGATCGTGATTGCCGTGCTGCTGACGAATATGCTGGGGGATTATTTGCGCGATCGTTTTGATGTCAAGAAGGAGGTGCAATCGTGATGTTGTCGATCAGACAGGTATCGATTCGCAGCGGAGACAAGAAACTTGTCGACAACGTGTCGCTCTCTATTCGCGAGGGAGATTGGCATGCCCTGGTCGGACAAAGCGGGAGCGGAAAAACGTTGCTCTCTCAAGCCATCGGCCGCATGCTTCCCCCTAATTTGCAGGCAGAGGGGAGCATTTTTTATAAGGAACGGGATTTATTTGCTTTATCGCCTGGACAGTTGAGAACGATTCGCGGCTCAAAACTGTCGTATGTGTTTCAGGATTATCAGGGTTCTTTTACCCCCTTTAGAACGATTGGCCAACATTTTGAAGAATACCAGAAAGCTCACGGCAACTCCGATTCCCGAGCCCGGCAACGAAGCGCATTGGACGCGCTTGATTCCGTCGGGTTGGATGAGTCCGTGTACAAGCGATATCCGTTTCAGTTAAGCGGGGGGCAGCTTCAGCGTGTCTCGATTGCAATGGCGCTGCTGCTGTCGCCGGATTTATTGATCGCCGATGAAATCACCACGGCATTGGATAGTGTCTCCGGGCACAAGATTTTGGAGTTGCTTGCAAAGAGACAGAAGGAAACCGGCTTTGCCATTCTGTTTATCACGCATGATTGGCGCCCCGTGAAACGTTATGCGAACCGCATCGCTGTTATGAAAGAAGGCCAAGTGGTTGAAGCAGGAGAGAAAGATCATGTGCTTGGCAACCCGCAGCATGCGTATACCAAACAATTAATCAACGCGGCCCCGACGATTGATCGCTTCCTTTCAACAAGTGTGCGGAAGGCGGAAATCGTATGAAGTTGCTTACGGTGAAAAACCTGACCAAATCCTATCAAGGGCAAAAAACGGCGATTCATCCGCTCTCTTTTGAACTGCATCAAGGCGAATGTCTTGGTCTTGTCGGTGAAAGCGGCTGCGGCAAAAGCACGCTTGCCCGCTGTTTGCTGCGTATCGAAACGATAGACGGAGGTTCGATTTATTTTAAGAATGAAGCGATTGAACGTCTGAATGAGCGCCAATTGCACGCTTATCGGCAAAAGATGCAGATTGTGCTGCAAAATCCATCGTCCGCCTTAAACCCGAAGCTAAAAATAAAAGATTCCCTAATCGATCCATACGAACAGTATCGAAAACAGCTGAGTCTGCGGCATTTTTCCTATACCTCAAAGAAGGCCTTTGTGAAGCAGCTTCTTGAAGCCGTCCAGCTGCCGGAGAGCCTGGCGGACCGCTATCCGCATGAATTAAGCGGCGGACAGCGTCAGCGGGTGACGATTGCCCGTGCGATTAGCATCGAACCGGAACTTCTTGTATTGGATGAACCTACCGCAAGCCTGGATGTGATCTCGCAAGGGGCGATTCTTGCTTTATTGGCGGAGCTTCGCGTATCTTTGCATCTTTCTTATTTATTCATTTCGCACGATTTGGCCGCTGTCGCGCAAATGAGCGGGCGTATTCTGGTGATGAAAGAAGGGCGGCTTGTCGATCAATTCCATCGCGATCATTTGTTGTCCGATGAACGGCACCCGTATACCAAAGAGCTCATTTCAATTTTTTAGCAACCAGAGGGAGAAAAGGATGAATACGAGAATGGCTGTTTCTGTGAACGAAGTGACGAAGGAGCAAGTTCAGGCTGCGATCGATTTTATGGTGGGCATACGCAGTGAAGTGTTTCCCATGCTCCAGAATGATCCATTACCAAAAGACATGTCGGATTTTGAACAGGTTTATTTGGGACCCGAGGATGCTTCATTTTTTGCAGCCGCCGCAGAAGATGGCCGAGTTGTCGGAACCATCGGCGTGTTGCGTTACGACGATCGCATTGAAGCGATCCGCGGTCGCTATAATCAAGAAAGCGTAGCGGAGATTGTCCGGTGTTTTGTCGGTCCGGCAGCCAGAAGGGCAGGGGTCGGCTCCCTTCTCTTTCGGAAGGCAGCGAACTTTGCCATGGATGCCGGGTACTCGATGTTGTATTTGCACACTCATCATTTCTTAAGCGGCGCGGTCGCGTTTTGGCAGCGTCAGGGATTTTCGATCTTCCTGGACCAACGGGACGATTGGGAAACGATTCATATGGAAAGAAGCAAGTCGTGTTCAATTGAGTGAACTGAGTCATATGACATCTTAAGCATTTTACGTATTATACAAATAGAGGAAATCCAAGTACCCTTAGGCAAGAAGTTTAGGGTACTTTTTTATATCAATGAAGAAATGATTTCCCAACCAAGGGAGTTATTATATTCCATGAAAAAGATATGGTTCCGCATTGTCAATTTTTATAAAAACGCAAAGCTAAACGTAAAGCTTTTGTTAACGATTACATTGATTATGGTGGCAACGCTGGTGCTTGTCTTGGGAGGCCTGCAATATGCCTTTTCCCTCTATGATGAGCAAATCTATGCCAAATCCTCGCAAGTGTTGATGATGTCGTCCAACAGCATCGAAGAGGAACTTGAAAGGGTGGAAGAAGTCAGTTACAACATCGCGGTCGATCCGTATATTCAAAAAATTTTACTGGATCTTCAAGAAAATGTGGAAGGTTATGATTTCTATCGTCTTGAACAGAAAATGGGAGATGCATTGGAGAAATATATCGATCCGGAAAATTACATTGATTCCATATATCTATACGATTCGGCGGGAAGGGAATTTCTAGCCGGGGATAGCAGTAACCCCATACAGCAGAAGGATAAAGAACTTGCTTTTAGCCAGGCGGACCGGTATGAGGGAAAGAACTATTGGATGGAGCTTGCCGGGAACAATGGGGATCTCATTTCTGTTCGCCTGATCCGGTCTTACGGGAATCTAAACTTTGAAAACATCGGCAAACTGCTAGTTCGTGTTAATTTAAATAGGATTGTAAGCGATTTACCAAAGCCTCACGGAGAAATCGCAGGGAATATTGTGATTACAAAAGGGGATGAGGTTTTCTATTCGGAAAATGGAATGGATGATTTTAAAGAATATCATTTCATGGCCCAAAATGCTCAGGGCTATAGTATTGAAGATATTCATGGGGAAAGAACCTTTGTCAATCATATTACAACCGATTTTAAGGACTGGACATACTGGAGCCTCATTCCGTTTAACATGATGTTTTCCAAGATAACTGCCGCGAAATATACCCTGGTGCTGGTGTTTATGTTAATGTTCGTTTTTCTGATTTCCCTTGGTTTTAATTTTTTAAGAAAGATTACGGACCCGATTCAAGAATTGGCGTTTACCATGCAGGAAGTCCAAAGGGGGGACTTTCAAGCCGTCAATTTATTAAATCCCGCGATGGTTGATGAAGGAGAGGTGGGCATTCTTTATCGGAATTTTATAACGATGATCCACAGAATCGATGAGTTGATCCAGGAGAATTATTCCAAGCAGCTGCTGATCAAGGAAACCGAATTTAAAGCGCTGCAGGCTCAGATTAACCCGCATTTTTTATACAATACACTGGAGTCCGTGAACTGGCTGGCGAAAATAAATCAACAGGAGCAAATTTCAAGCATGGTGGAAGCCCTGGGCCATCTCATGAGATACTCCACAAATTTTAACCAGGATTTCATTATATTCGAGGACGAAATTGAGATTGTCAACAGTTACTTAACCATCCAAAAATACCGGTTTGACGACCGGATCGATTTTCAAATGGACATTCCTGCTTATGTTAAAAAATATAAGATTCCCAAATTAATATTGCAGCCGCTGCTGGAAAATTCGTTCAAGCATGCCGTTGAGCCTTCCGTCGATTTGTCGGTTATAAAATTACAGGCTTATCAGGAAGAAGACAGGTTATTGATCCGGATCGAAGATAATGGGCCTGGCATAGATCCCCTAATCCTTAAGAAAGTAAAAGAAGGCCAAGTAAATCCCAAAGGTACGGGAATAGGATTAAATAATATCGATGACAGGATCAAGCTTTATGCTGGCGAACAGTATGGCTTAACAATTGAAAATCTTTCGGGAAAAGGGACCGCCATTACGGTGGTACTACCTGTTCAAACGGGGTGATAGGATGTCTTATAAAGTGTTATTGGCAGATGATGAAAAAATTATTGTGGAAGGCATTGCCAGTGTGGTCGATTGGGAAGCATTGGATACGGAACTTGTAGCGACAGCGAGAAACGGGATTGATGCGTATGAGAAAATGGTTGAACTGGAACCCGATATTGTGATCAGTGATATCAAAATGCCCGGTATGGACGGACTCAGTCTTGTCTCAAAGGCTCATAAGGAGTATCCAGCTATCAAATTCATCCTTTTGTCCGGATACAGTGAATTTGAATACGCCAGGACCGCCATGCAATATGATGTTAAAAATTATTTGTTAAAGCCTTGCAATCAGGCTAAAATTACGGCCGCACTTAACGATATCGTTCATGAATTAAACGAAAAGAAGGCTCAGGAAACCTTTATCAGCGAGCTCCGGGAGAAATATGAAAACGCTCAACCTTATACCAAAGCGCATCTGTTGACCGAATTTTTAACCAGCAAGAGCTACCTGGACAACGATTTATCATTTTATCAGCAGCTTTTTCAGTTTGAAATCAATCGTCAGCAGATAAGACTGATCCTCTTTAAGCTGGAAGGTTATTTTTCTTATGAGCATTTGTTTGCGATCAAAAATATTGGAGCCGAGATCCTTGATTCGGTCCTGGTAACTACCCATATTGGTGAATATGCATTGTTCCTGATCAAGGATGATTATGACGCAGAGAAATTGCAGCAAAAAATTATCCGGATCAGAGAGATTATTGCTCAATATTTCAAAAGGGATACCACGGTGGCCATAAGTGAGGGGGATTATTTCCGCAACGCCAGAAAGCTGTATCGTGAGGCCATGGAGTGTTTGGAACACCGTTTTTATTTGGGAGAAGGCAGCATTATCACGAGAAAAGATATTTTACCGGTAAATCCAGCCGTCCCCAATGATTTTATGGTCGATGAACAGCAAATGGTGCTAAAAATCAAGTCTGGGCTGATCCAGGATGTATGTGCAGAAATCACCAACATATTTGCAAAAATGGCCGATTTAAGGCTGGGGATCGATTTGACCAAAACCTATTGTATCCAGCTTTATATGGCTATTGTTCATACTGTAGATACAGAGCACATGCAAGATTACCTCATGGGAACATCGGCGTTATTGGGCATGGAAACGGTCCAGCAAATGCAGGAATATATCGAAACAACCGCCCAAAAAATCACGAATGAATACTATCATCGTTTCAAGTCAAAGCGGTCTTCCGTGATTAGCCGAGTTATAGAAGTTCTAATAGAGAATCTGGGCAATCCTGATTTATCCCTTAAAATGGTGGCCAATGAGATTCTATATATGAACCCGGATTATCTGGGAAAATTGTTTAAGCAGGAAACCGGCCAGCGCTTCTCAACCTATCTGACTAAACTAAGAATTGAAAAGGCAGTCGAGCAGATTGCAAAAATGGACGATGTGACCGTCGGAACATTGGCGGAAATCGTCGGTTTTGGGGACAATCCCCAATACTTTAGCCAGGTTTTCAAAAAATATACGGGCTGTACACCGTCTGAATATCGGAAAAGGGAGGTTTAAAGCTTGAGAAGATTTGGCTTGATCTTATTGTCTTTTATCATGCTCCTCTTAGCCGCTGCCTGCGATTTAAGCAATCATGAAAGCAACGGTGAAAAAGAACATGAAAAAGTGACCCTGCGCGTGGCCTGGTGGGGCGTGCAATCCAGGCATGATTACACCAAGAAAGTGATTCAAATGTATGAGCAAGCAAATCCAAATGTAGAAATTGTAGAGGAATACGCCAGCTGGGATGATTATTGGAAGAAGCTTGCCCCGCGGGCGGCCGCCAGCGGGTTGCCGGATGTGATTCAAATGGACAGAGCCTATCTGTTTCAATATGGCGAAACCGGCCAACTGGACGATTTAACTCCGTATATAGAGGATGGCACGATTGATGTTAGCTCCATTGATGATAACGCTATCTCCGGAGGAAGGATGGCAGGCAAATTGTATGGCTTCGCCCTTGGATCAAACGTTCTTTCGGTGATTACAAATGATCATCTGATCCAAGAAGCGGGCATTAACATTGACGATGAACACTGGATTTGGGATGACTTTGAACAAACAGCAATCGATGTCCATAATGCTGCAGGCGTGTATGGAACAAATGGAATGTACCCTGCCGATGTATTTTTTCCGTACTATTTAAGAACACAAGGGGCGCGTCTTTATAATGAAGACGGTACAGACCTTGGCTACACGGACGATGGGTTATTCGCCGCTTACTTTGAAAGGCAGCTCAGGTTGGTTGATGCCAAGGCCTTCCCGACTCCGGACGTTCAAGCGCATATTACGGGAATTAACGATGATCTTATCGTCAAAGGAAATGCGGCCATGAGTTGGAACTGGTCCAACCAATATTCCGGATTTGCCGAATCGGCTGAAGCGCCGTTATCCATCCATCTGCCTCCCGAGCATGCGGACAAGGCGGCTTTATTCTTAAGACCAAGCATGTTTTTTTCCATCCCCAAGAGTTCAACGCAAAAAGAACAAGCGGCCAAGTTTATCGATTTCTTTGTAAATAATGTGGAAGCCAATAAGTTGATCAAAGGCGACCGAGGTGTTCCGGTATCTTCGAAGGTGATCAAAGAAATTAAACCGGAATTATCCGAAGTTGAAGCCAAAATCTTTGATTATGTTGAAAAAGCGTCCAGGCATGTAAGCGCTACGGATCCGGTTGATCCGCTGGGCAATGCGGAAATCATGAAAGCGCTTGATGAGTTATCCGAACAAATTTTATTTAAGAAAATTACACCGGAAGACGGAGCGAAGTCCTTTAGAAAGCAAGCAGAACTGATTTTAGGAAGAAATAAGCAATCCTAAAAACAAGTATGTTTTTTAAACATCCGTTTACCATATGAACTCACCTACGAATCTCTTTCGGTTCAGTTGTTTCAGGGATAATCACATTAAAAAGAACAATTTCCAATTGAAAAAGACGGTTGCTATAAGATACATCTACCAGGCCTCGACTATCGTCAACGATCTTTTTTATACTTTTCAGTCCTATACCAATACGAGAATGTGCATTAGACTTCGTAGAAAAGAATTCCCCATAAGTATTCATGCGAATTTCATGAACATACGGGTTTTGAATTCTCATGAATAAACTGTCATTTAAATAATGCATTTGAAGTTTAATGTAGCGATCAATATTGGTCTTTGCTTTGCATGCTTCGATTGCATTGTCTAATCCGTTCCCTAGAATGACACTGATTACAGTGGTATCTAGTTCAAGCCCTGACGGGATGTTCAAGTCGATGAAAAAGGGAATGTCGTACCTTTTCGTGACTTGAGCTTTGTAACTGATTATGGAGTCAATAATCAAGTTTCCACTATTGCAGATTCCTGACGGATTTTCGACATTGCCAAGTAATTTGTCTATCTCTTTAATGCTTATGTCATCCTCACCAGACTGCAGCTGCGCCCGCAGCCCAAGAAGAATGTTTTTGAAATCATGTTGAAATGTAGAGGATTCTTCGTGTCTTTCTTTAATTAATTGAAACTGGTTTATATAGTACGTATTTTGTTGTTCAAGTAGCTGATTTTTACTCTGAGCGGATTGGACACATAGAATCCGATCAGATAATACAAAAATTAGGAAGTTAATCAAAAGTAACCCAGACGATACCAAAGGTATAAGAATAGGGGAAGTTCGAAAGAGCTGGTTGGCTGATAGTTGGACTATCCCCAAAATGCTTATAAATGGACAACAGAATAAGACAACCCAGTACCATCCTGATAGACTGCCCTCGCCAAATGCATGTGATATACGCACAGATATGTAGACCAGCATTAACATGAGTAGCTTGGACAGAAAGAGAGTCATAATATAACCGCTTGTAGAATAAACAGGCTGCATGATCGCATCGCTAAGAAGTATAAGAGCCATAATAAACAGAGCAGTACACATCCTCCATTTAAGATTTCCCCTATAAAGAAATGATAAAATTGCAATGAGCCCTGTATTTATTGTAAGAAGTACAGAGCCAGGCCAGGAACTAAAGTATAAAGTGAGGTGGCATCCAAAATAGAGAGAATAGAGTAAAGCAATCTGAAATTTGTTCTCGATACGACAAAAGAAAAAATGGCTATAAAAATAATGAATGATAGGCAGCAAAAGCGGGAAGGTCACTATATAAAACAGTTCTTCCATAAAAATATTATTATTCAATCAGAGTCCCCCTAAACTTCAAATAGTTCTGCTTAACGGAGGCGCTGTTTTTCATGCTAATGGGAAGTTCTAGGCCGGTTATGAGAGTTACTTTCTTATAGCTGATTTCACGAATAAAGTAAAAGTTCACGATATATGATTGATGTATTCTGATGAAATCGCTAGAAGGAAGTTTGTTCTCTTCTTTGTTTAAGGTGCTGTAGTATTCGATTCGATCCATTCTGGTGTAAAGATGTACTTTTCTAATTCTACTTTCCAAATACATAATTTCCCGATAAGGAACTAAAACTTCCTTACCTTTTTGTTGCACAGGGAGGAAGTTTCTGATACCTAGTTGTCGTTTGCGGATTACTTTTTGCATGGTAGAAAGTAGTTTGTGTTTAAATAGTTCTGGTTGAATAGGTTTTTTAATAAACCCAGATGGTTGAACGTCGAAAAGTTGTACATGATATTGTTCATGACTAGAAATATAAATGAGCCGCACCAAATCATTTCCATCGTCAGCCCTTAACAAATGTCCTGCTTTAATGCCATTCATACCATCCATTTCAATGTCCATGAAAATAATATCAAATGGGCAACCGTTTTGAATAGCCTTAGAGAATCTTGTCCCCGAGTAAAAGGTAGTGACCTCTACTTTATTTGAAATACTATTCGAGATTTCTAGAATCAATCTTTCAACCAGTTCCGTTACTTGAATGTCATCATCGCATATAGCGATATGAATCACAAAATCATTCCCTTTCACAGATATTATATTATTATTATATAATTTTGGAAAAAAAATCTATATGATAAACTAAACAAATTAGGGTGAATGAACTAAAAATGACATAATTAGCCTTAATATAAACAATTTGTAGGCCAAATCTATGTACGAATGTTAATATTACCTTGTCAACAAACGATGATCAAGTTTTGCTGATGTTAGCAGGGGTAAGATGAGGAGTGTTCTGGTGGATACAACAATTTTTGAGGCAACAGGATTAACAAAGCAATATGGAATAGCTTTTGCACTACAAGATATCAATATGATAGTTAGAGCCGGGGATATTTATGGATTTGTTGGCGAGAATGGAGCGGGGAAGACCACCCTTATGAAAATTATTGGCGGCTTGGTTCATCCAACGAGTGGGAAAATATCCCTTTTTGGAAAAGATGATAAGAATCAACTGGATTTAGTTAGGCGACAGATTGGATTTCTGATTGAAAGGCCAGCTCTTTATCCACATTTAACTGCGGAAGAAAATTTGATATTCTATTGCCAAATTTATGGTATTAATGATCCAAATAGGATTACTGACGTATTACAGGCAGTAAATTTGACTAATGTTGGAAAAAAGAAAATATCGGACTTTTCACTTGGAATGCGACAGCGTTTAGGTCTTGCTGTTGCTCTTCTTAATGATCCAAAGTTTCTGGTGTTAGATGAGCCGATCAATGGACTTGATCCTTCGGGAATTGTAGAGGTGCGAAAAATTTTGGAGTATTTGGCAAACGAGAAGAAGGTGTCCATATTAATATCCAGTCATATTTTAAGTGAGTTGCAATTGCTGGCAACAAAGTTTGGATTTATTCATAAAGGGAGATTAATTAAAGAAATATCTGCTGACGAATTGTTGAAATCTGCAGAAAAACAGATATGTATTCGAACGCCCGATCCTGAAGTAACTGCGCAAATATTAAAAGATGAACTTCAAATCGAGTATATTACAATCTCTGAGACTGAGGAGATTCAAATCCCTAAAGAAAATGCAGATCTGGAAAAAGTAATGTCCGTTCTTTTACAAAGAGGAATTCAAATTCAAGGAATCAATTTGTCTACTCCTAATCTTGAAAACTACTATATGGATCTAATAGGGGGTAGTAACTCATGAGAAGTTTTCTAAAAGGTCAAACCTATTATTTAAAAAAGGATTCAGCTTTTAGAGGAATCAGTTATATTTTTCTGATCGGAACTATTGTATTGCTTGCTTGGATAGGGATAAAGGCTGGGTTTGAAATTAGTAACCTTTTACAGCCCTTAAGAACTGCAGTCTCATTATCTCCTTTCATGTATTTTATTATTCCTATACATGTCTGTTTTTTCGCAACAGAAGGGTTTGAATATGGTTCTGTAAAAAATATCATTTCATCTGGTCGAAGTAGATCAATGTATTTTATTGGAAAATATATTACAGAAATCAAAGCAATCCTATGGTGGATTTTTCAGTTCTTTGGACTGTTTTATTTTTTATATATGGTTGCCGCACTTATTACGGGCTCTCACATTGGAGTTAACAACCTAACGAAAGATTTCATAATTATAATCTCGGCACTCAGCTTCAATATTCTGTACTTGGCAGCTTATGCTGCCATTGTCATGATGGCAGGTATGCTTATCAGAAGAACATCTTCCGTAATCGTTGTCACTTTTGTCATTGTTTTTGGAGATTTCTTACTAAGTGGTTATCTTAAAGATTCTTCATCCCCATTTCTGCAAATTATCTCTGAAAATACATTAATGACTCAGATTTTGGAATTTTCTCGGGGGATCGTTGTGAACTCACAGCTGAACGGGTTATCGGGTATAAATGATTATATTCGTATGACGCTAATTCCCGTAGTCATCATTGCCATCTGTTTGATCGTTACTAAAATTTCTTTTGAAAGGAGTGATATTCATACTTAAATAAGCTGCAGAATTTTTAATGATGATTGTAAGCGCTTTGTCAGCTGTAGAGATATTACAATCGGGAGTTATGTGAAATGAAGC
Source organism: Paenibacillus oralis (assembly GCF_003863965.1). Lineage (GTDB taxonomy): Bacteria > Bacillota > Bacilli > Paenibacillales > Paenibacillaceae > Fontibacillus > Fontibacillus oralis. The sequence goes on along the minus strand of NZ_RRCN01000001.1, from coordinate 7,319,440 downwards.
ACAAAGAACTTGTCTTAAAAATGAAAGAACTATTTGCACCCTATCGAAAAAATTTAATCATTATAAGTGTAATTATGATTATTACTTCGATTGGTAGTTTTTTAACTCCATGGTTAACTAAGCAGCTCATCGATATTGGAATTATGAAAGGTAATTTTTTGCAAACTGTTTTTTATGTTGGATTGATATTTATAATTTTTTTTGCACAGCAATTATTTGGAGCAATCCAATTCTATTATTATAGAAATATCAGTTTAAGGATCCCCTTTGATCTAAACAATCAAGCATGCAAACATGTTTTATTAGTTCGTACGAAATACTTCAAAGATCGGAATTTCTCAGAGGTAATGTCGGAACTTTTTCAAGACATTTCCAATATTTCTTCTCTAACTGATACACAATTTCTTTCTTCTTTCGTTAGTTTATTTAAAATAGTAGCTGGATTAGTCGCACTTTTTCTAATTAATTGGAAATTAACATTAATTATGCTAGCGACTATACCTATTAAGGTCTTGATTAGTAGTTATTTATTTAAGAAACAAGAATCGATTTATAAAGTTATTATGAGAGTGCAATCAAATTTCTCGGCTTGGCTTGGGGATGGGATTAGCGGAATCGTCGAAATTAAATTATGGGGAATTATTAACAAAAAGCTCTCCAAACTGAACGATATATTAGAAAACAGTATGAAGGCAAAGTCTCGCTTGATGTTTTGCGGATATATTGACAACGTGGCAGGTTCTACATTATCTATCCTTTTTACATGCATTCTTTATTTGTTTGGTTCGTGGCTAATCCAAAAGAATGAAATGTCGATTGGAAGTCTGGTTTCTTTTGTTTCCTATTCTTCTTTAGTATTTGAGCCAATTGGAATTATTTCATACCTTATTACTCAACTATCGCTTGTAAAGCCTGCCTTTGAGCGGTTTTTGAGATTTCTTAGTACAGATATAGAAAATGATAATCCAGGATCCATAGAACTTCCAAATTCAATGGATATAAAACAGATCAAATTTGAAAACGTTTCTTTGGTTTATGACGAAGAAAAAGCATTAGATCATGTTAGTTTTACCATAAATAAAGGTGAAAAAATTGCTATTATTGGATTTAATGGAAGCGGAAAAACATCGATAGTAAATTTACTTCTACGTTTCTATGAACCAACGGAAGGGGTTATAAAGATAAATAATAATGATATAAGAACTTATACATTTGAGTCTTATCGCTCTATGTGGAGTTTAATGGCTCAAGACAATTATATGTTCAATGACACTATTAAAAATAATATTAATATATCCGAAGAGCTTTCCATGGACGAAATTATTGAAAGCTGTAAGAAGTCAGGCGCTTATTCGTTCATTCAAGAATTACCGGAAAAATTCGAAACTCGTATTGGTTATAACGGTTCAAAACTTTCTGGAGGACAAAGACAAAAGGTTGCTTTGGCTCGTACATTAGCTCGAAAGAATACAAAAGCATTGATTCTAGATGAAGCTACATCCAGTTATGACTATTATTCAGAACAAAATTTTAATGAGGATATTGTATCTTCAAGTTGTTATATTTTCACTATTATAATAACTCATAGGCCAGAAGTGTTGAAAAAACTAGATAGAATCATCTATTTAGATAAAGGTAGAGTTATGGGGACAGGTACTTTTGATGAGTTATACGAGTCTATGGAAGGCTTTAGAAATATTATCGTAAATACTCAAAACAAGGAGATGCAAGACCATGCCGTTCATGCCTTTTCAAACTAGGCCCAATCTGTTCTACGTATATGATATGAACAAAAATAGTATTTATAGAACAACACAACGACAGTACGAATCATTGTGTAGAGTTAAATCCGGAAGTGATGATGCTGAGGATTTTAAGATTTTGGAAAAATATCAAAAACAAGGAATATTGTTGGATTCACCGATAACAAAAGTACAACATCCGGCTACAGAATTTTTAGAGTATCAATTAGAGCGTTGCATTAACTCTATAACATTTCAAATGTCCCAAAATTGTAATCTGCGGTGTTCATATTGTCCTTACTCTGATAATGGAATTTACGAAAATCGTTCTCATTTGGCTAAAAATATAAAGTGGGAAACTGTAAAAAAAGGTATAGATTTTATGGTTGCTCATTCTAAAGATGTCGATCATTTACATGTGTCCTTCTATGGGGGAGAGCCTTTAATTGCTAAAGATTTAGTAATCGCTGCTATGGACTATACTTTAAAACAAGTCCATGGAAAAGATATATCTTTTGGTATGACTACGAACGCAACACTGTTAGATGACGAGTTTGCGAATGCAGCCAGTAGTTATAATTTAACCATAATGGTTAGTTTGGATGGGCCAAAAGAAATACATGATAGAAATCGTGCTTTTGCTAGTGGACGTGGTTCTTATGACGTGTTATATCAAAACATTAAGCGAATTAAAGAGAAGTATCCCCAGTTACATGAAAAAATGAAATTTAATACAGTAATTAACCCGGGGAGCAATTATGGTGAAATATTTGATTTTTTCAGGAGCAACCAAGACATAGTAGATCTTTCAAAAGTTAACTTCAATACATTATCTTTGAACTATACCGATATGAGCTTTACTTACGGAAAGGATTATTTCGAGGAAAGAAATTATGAGGCACTTAAAGCCTATCTAATACTTCTAGGAAAATTAAAAAAAGAACCTGTTTCGTATCATAAAGGAGATATAGAAATGATTTTTAGTTTAAAAGAATTTTTTTCTCCTATAAAAGAAACACCATCAGAAGCCCACCCAAGTGGAACCTGTGTCCCAGGACTAAAAAAACTTTTTGTTGATGTGAATGGAAACTTCTTTCCATGTGAGCGAATAAATGAAAATTCAACGTTAATGAAAATTGGAAATGTAGAGCAGGGATTTGAAATAGATAAAGTTCGAGAAATTCTTAATGTTGGATCAGTGACAGAAGATCATTGTAAAGATTGTTGGGCATTTCATTGTTGTTCAATATGTCCTGCCTCAGCGGATAATGGTAAGGATGAGCAATATTCAAAAAGCTATAAACTTAGTAAATGCAATAGGGTAAGGGCGGTAGCCTTAGAAAATTTAAAAAATTACACAATGCTAAGAGAATTCAAATATCAATTTAATAAGGAGGAGTTGATAACATGAGAAAGAAGTTGGCGATTTATCCGTTTTTTGAGGAATTAATGCCGGTTTTACAGTATAAAAACAAAATTCGAGATTATGAACTGGTGTACGCCATTACTCCTACTGGTTGGGAATCCTTTAGTGAATCTGGCGAATTTTCAGAGTACATTTGTTCTGAAGAAAGATTTTATTCGGAAAATCTAATTCATTCAATCGACATATTTTTATTGTGTTTACCCATGTTCCAAATTAATAGTTCTATATATCATCGGATAATTACTCTCGCAGAGCAGTATGGTAAACAAATTATTTATGAAATTGAGTTGGAACCAATCATTAAGGAATTATTTAAAGGGCAAGGGATTTGTTTAAACCCTGAACTGTCTGACATAACACCAAGTACCGAGATAGTCAGTATAGATGTTCCGGTTATCATGATTCTAGGACTTGGTGAAAATTGTGAAAAGTGGAGAATACAACTTGATCTACGTGACTTTTTTCACCTTAAAGGATATCGTGCCAGTCTAATTTCGAGTAATCCAATATCTCAACTCTTGGGGTTTCATACTCTTCCATCAAGTCTTGATAACAAGGGACTGATTTTCTCCCAGCAAGTTCAGAATTTGAACTCTTTTATAAAAAAAATTGAGTTAAAGGAGAAACCCGATGTGATTATTTTAGGTGTTCCCGGAGGTATCTTAAAGTATAGCAACAGTGTTCCTAATGGCTATGGTTATCTTCCGTTTTTAATTAGTAATGCTGTAACACCAGATTTATCGATTTTGAGTTTATATGGCGGAAATTATACAGAACAGAATATTCAAGAAATTAAATCAACTTGTTATTACCGTTTTGGCGTAGTAGTGAATTATTTTCATATTTCTAAAAAAATATGCGATTACAATTTTGAAACTAAAAGAATAAATTATTATTCCGTAGATAATTCTTACTTAGTTGAAAATATCGTCAAGCCACAGCAAAACAAGAATACCTTCAATATTTCAGATTCAACGAGTACGCAAATGGTTTTTGAAATGATTATACAAGAGCTCCAAAATAACGTTGCTGCAGTTTAAAAGGAGGGGAGACTAATATGATTTACACAAAGGTATATGAAGTTATCAAGAAGACGGTTTCTATGTATATAAAAGAAGACTTTAATGATACAACGAATCTTTTTGGCATAACGTCAGTTCGTAATATTATTTATATTTTGACGGACCTTGAAAAAGATCTTGGATTAGTAATCGACGATTTATTTATCGACGAAATTAAAAATTTGACTATCGAGAACTTAACTAAACTCATACCTAGATACTCTTCAACTTTTTTGAATTATTCGGTTATTAAGTAATAAGTTGTCATGTTGGCGCAAGAGATGTATTCAAAGCAGAATGCTAAAAGAAAAAAGGAGGACTAAAAATGTTAAACAAAAATGCTGCACAGCAGTATACTCCCTCTGTTTCGACACTAGCTACTTGTATTTGCATGTGTTTCTGCTTGATTTTCACAGAAAAACGTCATAACGATAATTTGGATAATCTTCACTCTGATCAGAACTAACCGTATTATTTTTTATCATGTTTGTCTTTGTTAATTTAGTATAAATTTAAGCACTTCTGTTTTGGATACATCCCTCGCACCAACATTCAACTAATTTATTTTTATCACAATATGCATGGAAATTTACTTGTTTTAAAATAAGAGAAAATTGATTTTTGCGAAGGTAGTCCTATAGAAGGGACTGCCTTTTATTGTATAAGAAAACCCCAAGTTCGACTGGGGTTCAGGAAAGCTTACAGATATGAGTGAGTCATCCATTGAACTTTGGTGATAAGATGGGAGCTGGTCTACCAACCGCTACCAAATCATCAAGGAGGACAAGGGATGGATAAGAGCAGTCTAGCTCACATGAAATGTAACTGCAAATACCACATCGTATTTGCGCCGAAATCCCGAAGACTGGTGGATTTATAGGGAATTGAGGGGGACATTCGCAATCAACTAGCAGAAAGCAAGAACTACGAACAACTCACCATGTAAGAATTGTACCGGTTCACGGGGGATTACGTAAAAAAGGCAGGCAATAAAATCACCTTTAAAGGGCACTCGCGCCCCTAGTAGACTTTTCAATGCGCATTTGAGGCGCTTGCTTGTACTATAGCCCTTTTAGGCCTGGTGGAAGCCACCGGCTAGGCCGGTGGCTATTACTGATTTAAGCAGCAGGTTATTTATTTGCCACGTATAGACTCTCCAGATCCCCCGTAAATTTGCCGGCATATACAATACGGCCATTTCGCAATATAGCGGCTTGATTCGCCAGTTTTTCCGCTAGCCCGATAATATGAGTGGATAACAGGATGAGAGCACCTCGGGCACAGTATTGCTGCAATGTATCGCGTACGATTATGACTTGATCTGGGTCAAGTCCGTTGGTCGGCTCATCTAAAAGAAGGATATCCGGTTCGTGCAGCAATGTGGATGCCAGTGCGACCCGCCTTGCAGTTCCTTGGGACAAAGCGCCAATCGCGTAGTTGCTGTACGGTTCCAATGTAAAATGCTTGAGCCAGTGCCGTATTCGATCCTCCAGTTGATCAGGGGAGACGTGGCGCAGTTGGCCGATAAGCCGCATCATTTCGATTAAGGTCAAGAACGGATACTGAAACGGAAACTCCATCATATAGCCGATGCGTTTTTTATATTGTTGGTCCTGCCAATGAACTGCTTGCTGGTTTAGCAAAATGCTGCCTTGCTGGGCCGGCTTCATCCCGGCCAACAAATGCAACAGCGTCGTCTTACCTGCGCCGTTGGGACCGAGCAGTACCGTAATTTCTCCCCCCTGTAGGGTCCAGTCGATGCCATGCAGGATGCGTTTATCTTCGTAAGCATAGCTGACTTGCTGCAGTTGCAAGGACAGCGCTAAGCTTGTCTGCATCTTATTTGATCTCTCCTTATATAGAAAACTTGCCGGGAAGACTTTTAGGTACCTGGCGTAAAAGTCGATAAAATCCAAGTTGTATAGTTATTGAGACGATTATGAATAATACTAGATTCGCTTGGTGTAAATAGATGAACAAAAACATGCAGATTGTAATTAAAAGCTGAGCGGGCAGCGAAATACGTCCTTGAGTTGTAAAGTAATATCCAACCAGCAAACTGAATGATACTAACGTGGAAGTAAGCAGCAGGCACTGCGCTAATAACTCGAAAAACGACCATACCGTCCAAGTCCAGTCTAAACGAAATCCCCAGATTAAGGTATGAACGATGAACAAACTTGTGCCTACTGTCCCATAAAAAAGCCATTTTGCCCATAACCCTCTATGCCAGGCATCCAAGGTAACGGTGTATAGTGCTATACCTCTGCCTTCGGCAGCGAAGCTTCTTATAATCCAAACGTCGCTGACTAGCCAGACCATCAAGGCTGCACCTACCGGGACAACTATCGGGGTATCAACTGCCGAATAGTAGGTAAAGAGCTGTAATAAACAAACGGTAATAAGAAAAGGAAACATATCTTTGAAGCGGGTTAGAAAATAAACCTCTTTACGAAGTAACGGATAGCGGGACAAGATATGCCGTTTGGCGCCGGATTCAGCCGGCGGAGCTGCGCTTATCATTTGCGGCCAGGAGAAGCGTGACGCTTGAAAAGCGGCGATGTATTGCAGCAAGGTAACGACTATTGCAACAATCAGCCGAACCGTAGGCATCATGGGCATCATCATCAATGAAATATTAAGCGCCAATACTGTCAATAACAGCAAGGCTAACGATAGCGATCCGGCTTTTCGCTCTCTTGCCATTCCCGAAAGCACCACAAAGCAATAGACACCGAGTTCTGCATAAGAGAGTCCGAGCAACAGCATTAGGAATGCTTGTCCAAAACTATATGACGGTGACCAAAGCAATTGACCCAGCAGCATCCAAACAAGCACAAGAACAAAGGGGGACTTTTTCCAGATCATATATGACGTTAAAAAACGAGCCCCTCGTCCAAGCGACCATAAGAAGCGCATTTCCGCCATCATCAGGTTCCCGGCAAACAGACCAATTCCAACGGTCATCCCTATTAGCCCCCAGCAGCCCGTTATAAATGTGGATGAGAAGCCCTTATCGGCTAACATCGTAGTGAATTGATATGTCCCGCGGAGCAGCAAAAGAAGGAGAAATAGCGTTAAAACGATATCGCGCCATGAAATATACTTGATGCGAATGAGATAAACGGATGCGTAAAGCTTAAAACTTGAACTCATTCTAATCTTTCTCCTGTCAAGAAATTGGTGAGAATGAATGCTTTTCTTCCTGTAAAGTATAGAGATTGTAATATTGCCCTTTTAAATATAACAATTCCCGATGGCTTCCTTCCTCAATTATTTGCCCATTATCAAGAACTACGATACGATCAGCATGTCGAACAGTACTTAAGCGATGAGCAATAATAATCTGAGTACATTGAATATGACTTAAAGAGTCACAAATAAGATGTTCCGAAGTCGAATCCAACGAACTGGTTGCTTCATCCAGTACAAGGATTTTAGGTTGATATAACAATGCACGTGCGAGGAGAAGCCTTTGTCTTTGACCTCCAGAAAAATTAAATCCGTTTTCGGATACCATTGTTTGATAACCAAGTGGAAGCTTCATAATGTCATCGTGAATGGCTGCTTGTTTCGTAGCTTGAACAATCATGTCCAACGTAATATCGTTGTGATGCATTCTTATATTATCTGCGATAGTTGAATTAAATAAACGAGATTCTTGTACCACGGAACTAATTCGTTTTCGAAGCTCTTGCTTATTCCATAGATGTAACATTGTTCCATCGATTTTGATAAAACCTTCGGTTGGTTCATATAGACCAAGCAACAATTTTGCGAGTGTGCTTTTTCCAGATCCCGACGTGCCAACAATAGCTAACCGTTCACCCGGACGTACAATGAGAGAAATATTCTTTAGAACTTCATTACCATATTTATTGTATTTAAAGGAAACATCACAAAATTCAACATGGCCTTGAAAAGATATTGAAGGTACCTTTTCTCCTGTATATTCAGGCGGACTTTCAATAACATCTTGTAATCTTTGAATATAGGTTCGAACATTCACAATATCAGAATAGGTTTGCCCCAAAGAAACAATAGGAACTATAAAAGAGGCAGCCAATGCTTGAAAACCCATTAAACTTCCTAAGGTTGCATTACCTTCAAGTACGTAATAAGCCCCTGGCCATAGTACAAATAAGGGGAGTGTCAATTGAATACTAACCGAATTGGAGCTTAATATCGATGTCCAAACGTTTCGCTTTTCAGTTGCTTTTAATTGCTTTTCAAAGATTGACTTCCATTTTGCAATCGCATCCCTTTCTGCTCCTAATAATTTCAAATCAGTAATATTCTGAATATTTTCGGATAAAAATCCGTACAGTTCAGTTTGAGTTGAAACTTCCTGACGGGATAATCTTTGCGAAATGTATGAACTTAAAAAAATAAATCCAAGCATGAAAATTCCTATAGTAATAACAATTATACCCATATTAACCATGTTGTTCAGCATTAATGCTGCAAAGGTGATAAAAGAAAGGCAGTCTATTATAATAGAAACAACACGGTTTGAAAGAACATTTCGGATTAGGATATTAGAATTTGCTCGAAAAACAAGTTCGCCTCCCTTTCGATTTTCAAAAAAGTTATAAGGGAGCATAAAAAGTCGTCCAATATATTGTGTCATCATCGTTGTATCTATTTTGGACTGCAGCTTTGCAATAAGCCATCCTCTTAAACAATGAAATCCCAAAATATATAAAAATAATAGAACGATAGCAATACTAAATGGAAACAATAAATTTTGACGTTGTCCTCCTATTACGTCATCTATGAACCACTGTGTTAATTGAGGAATGAATACTCCCATAGCCTGTAAGAACAAGGCTACAAGAATGATAGAAAAAAGCAGTTTCCATCCTTTGAGCACGGACAAAATAAAAAAAAACTCTTTCTTCCTTTTTTTCGGTGTAAAAAGATCTCCGGGGACAAGTGAAAGAACAAAACCAGAAAATTTTTCACCCAATTCTTTTATACTAATTCCGTACCGTCCTTTAGCCGGATCTAGTATGCTCACCTTATATTTCCTGAATTTTTCCATCACAACAAAATGATTATTGTCCCAAAACAAAATAAGAGGGGGCTTCATACGATCTAGTTGCTCTGTAGTTATCTTGTATCCTTTACATTCCAATTTATATTCAAGAGCCATCATTTGAAGTTGATGCATGTTTACTCCAGAGGGGGCTTCCCCAAATCTTTTACGTATTTCCGGTAGAGTTGTATTGTACCCATAATAACCCAATATCATTGCTAGACAAGCCAGGCCGCATTCACTGTGTTCCATCTGTTCGATGAAGGGAATCTTTTTTTTGAATATGTTCAGCTGGAATCACCTCCAAATTAGTCGTTATGCAGACTAGCCCAAAATGATGGGCGACTATCGCAAGTTCCGCTCTTGTTTTAATATTCCATTTGTGTTTAATAGAAGCTACAATTTCACCGGTACGTCGCATACTTATACCTAACGTCTTTGATATCTCGCTATCTTTAAGTCCTTGTGCCACAAGAATTGCGACTTCTTGTTCTCTACAAGATAATTTTGCCAACCCCTTTCAACCTCCTATAGAGCTATGGATAAATTTAAAGAAAAAGCTTTGTCGAAATTTAAAAATTGTATATGACAAAATAGATAATAATACCATTATTTACTTGTAATAATAATTATCCAACTATTTTCTTTTTTTGTCAAAGACGTTTCTGCAGCTTTATGAAGTGCAAATAAAACTCTTTTTGTAATATATTAGAATAGAAGTAAAAAAATAAATGAAAGGAGGTTGCTATATGACAACGCAAGATTTGGTAAAGGCTTGGAAGAATCCTAACTTCCGCACTGTGGATATTGTTCATCCTGCTGGTGACGCTCTGGTAGAAGTAGGTGCGGAAGAATTGGCAAGAGTTCACGGCGGTCTGGTTGAACCTCAAGCTACTCCGACTATTACTATTCCAATTACCATTATTACAGGATTATTTTGTTTCCCTACAACAGTGCACTAAGGTAAATAGGCTACTAGGAGGGTACGTATTAATTACGTACCCCATCTTTATTATTATTTAAATAAGGAGTGAGCGCTTATATGAAAGAACAATTTCTACGTTCACTTTTTGTACATGAGCGGTTGCAATTGTTACATAATCATGAAATTACCCGTGCTTTTTCCCAGCAACAAAGTAATTCGGCTTTAGAGGAATGGTTTCAGTTTGCTCTAGTTCAAACAGAAGCGAAAAGAAAAGCTAAGCTCGAGTCATTGGGAGTTAATAAATTGATTTTTGGTTCGTTAATACAGACCACACAGGATTTAAAATGGAACGAGAGCTGTCTTCCAGCTATTATGGATTACAATGCAGATTGGTTAATGGTACTAGAGGAAGCTTTGGAATTGAATTGCCAGATAAATATAAAAGAAAATGAACAACGTTCGATCGAACTTCTAGTAAGACCATTTTTGTTATGGGCAAATATGAAGTTGGAAAATTTATTGGCATCCATTGATGCACAAGGAAAATATATAAATACTTCCCTCTTAATATCATCAATTCTACCGCATTTAACATCCCAGTTATGTAAAATAGCAGGGCGTTCCTTTGTCCTGGAATTACATGTTGCGAAGGCTATGCAGGAACTGGAAGGCGACACTCCGGAAGAACGGTTCTCAAATTTTGTAGAAAAACATATGGTTGACAATGGTAATCTTCGATTGTTTTTTTTAGAGTATGCTATGTTTGCCCGATTACTTTCGGAACGGACAATCATGTTTGTTACCGTCATAGAAGAAGCAATAACACGATTTATTCAGGATTGGAAGGTGCTGAAAGAAACATTCCAACTAGAAGAAAGCCCTCTTATTGCGATAAAAGCTGATTTAGGAGATTCTCACAAGGGCGGAAAAACTGTAATGCGCTTTCAACTTAAATCTGGTCAAACTTTTATGTATAAGCCCAAGTCTCTGGCTGTTTCTCATGCATTCCACACTTTTTTAAGTTGGATAAATAGTAAAAGGTTTTATCCTGAGTTTAAAGGAGTCCCAATTATCGATCGAGAAGAGTATGGATATGAAGCCTTTGTGAGAGCCGAACAATGTGAGACTAAGGACCAGATTCGGAATTTTTATCGGCGATTAGGTGCTTACTTAGGAATCGTTCATCTCCTGGAAGGTGCGGATTTCCACAGTGAAAACATTATTGCTTGCGGAGAGCATCCAATGCTTATTGACTTGGAGACATTGTTCCATAACCAAGTAAAGCAAGATGTTCCTGATTCAGCCGATGTAGAAGCTCAATTTGCAATACGTAATTCTCCTATAGGGACATCATTCTTACCAATCCTTTTTCATCAGGACGAAAAAGGATTGGGAATTGAGTTAAGCGGTCTAAACGATAGAGAGCAATTAATTCCCTACAATGTGTTAAAGGTTGTAGATATGAATACTGATAATATGCGCTATATTCGGGCGCGGCATATCACTACATCAAGTCACAACTTACCATCATTGAACGGTACAACTATATCAGCTGCTGATTACTTAACCGATTATGTAAATGGCTATAAAGATATTTGTTATTTCTTTATCGAGAACAGAGAAGAAATGCTCAGCATCGATGGACCATTAAAGATATTTTCTAAAGTTCCAGTACGTATTCTTCTGCGAACCTCCCAATTTTATATGAATTTTCTTCTAGAATTAACACATCCCGATTATGGAAGGGATGCCCTTGACTATGAACGTTTGCTCGATAGAATGTGGTTTTCCTACCTTGACGATAGGCTTATTTCTTCAGAGATAAAGGATTTGTGTATAGGGGATATTCCTTATTTTTATTCGTTCCCCGACTCTCATCATCTGTGGGATAGCCGTGACCAAAAGATTGATAATGTTTTTAAAGAAACCGCCATGGATCATACTAAACAGAAGCTGTTATCTCTGACTCCTGAAAAAATTGAATTATACGCTAAATGGATTACCGAATCTATTATAGGTTCATCTTTAAGCAAAAAAATTCACTCTGTTGAACCAGAGGCAGCTAATATGGATACAACCAAAGAGTCGGTTATTAAGTCGGATCAATTTTTAAATGAAGCAATCAGAATAGGAGAACAGCTGGTAAAGGAAGCTATATTGAGTCGTAACGAACGGACAGCGACCTGGATAGGATTAAATCCTAATTATTTGGGGCAACTAGGTATGTCTGGACTAAGAGGGGGCTTATTTGATGGTACAGGCGGCATTTCGCTCTTTTTTGCACATTTGTATCGAATAACGCAGAAACAACATTTTAAGAAATATAGTTTGGCGGCATTTCAATCGACGTTAGAGAAATTCCCAATAACCATTAAATTCCCATCTTCTTTTTATGGACAGGCTTCCGTACTATATGTTATCACCCAACTGGAAAATATAATGGGGGAAAATAAAGAATGGAAACAGCATCGTCTAAATCTATTGGACAATTTGAGTAGAAGTGTAGAGCAGGACACATTCTATGATTTACTTGGCGGGGCAGCTGGAGCTATTCATGTCCTCCTCAACGAATCAAAGATGCGTGGTTCGGAGCAGGAGATTGAGATTGCCTCTATGTACGGAGATCACTTGCTTAAAAATGCCCAAAAAAGTGATAAAGGATACTTTTGGCAGTCAAGCGTGTTATCAGATGTTTATGTAGGTTTAGGACATGGAAGCATGGGAATTGCTTGGGCCCTTTTCCGTCTTGCAGCGGTCACAGGAAAGGAAGCTTATCGTGAGACAGCAGAAAATGCACTTCAATATGTTCGTTCTCATTATTCGAGTGAATGGGGGAATTGGGTTGATTGCGAAGCTGGTACCACCCTGGCTAATTGGTGTCACGGAGCAAGTGGAATCGGGCTTGGCTTGACGATGTGTCTTCCATTTTTACGATCTTCACAAGTCAAGCAAATTACAAACGAAATTGAACAGGCAGTAGCGACGACGATTCGATACGGTTTTGGCAATAGTCATTGTTTATGCCATGGCGATCTTGGAAACTTAGAATTATTACTTCTAGCGGGAAAATACTTGAATCGGCCAGAATGGGTTGAATTGGCCCGAGGATATGGAATGGAAGCTGTAAATTACTATCAGAGCAAAGGAGAGTACTTGACAGGTATCACTAAGTGCTCAAACATTCAAGGACTATGGTTAGGTCTATCCGGGATAGGATATCAAATGCTCCGTCTTGCTTCAGATAAAGATTTCCCTTCAATTTTATCGCTTCAAGAGCCGCTCGTCCAAACGAGGTCATTAAGATAGGCTATTTTATTCGCGTTACAATACTTGGTTTTCAAGATAGCTACCAGCTGTTTGGTGATCTCTACAACATAGTAAGGGAGCACGTCATTAACATTGGTGGTGTCAAAATTTTAACTCCCTAAGTTTTACATCAAGCTTCAATGCCATAGGTTCGAAGGTTTATTATACATGTTTTGGAGTAACGGCCAGTGGACCGGCCTTATTCTTACGTTATCAAGGGCTACCCTCGCAGTATATTCAACTGCTTTAGTTAAGCTTGTATTTTTATCGAGTATGAAGCAGAGGGAAATGGGTTCTTTACGGATGTGAAGGTTCTGGCCGTCACGAAACTGACGGATAATAAGCTGCATGATGCTGAACGAGAAATATATAATGGAAAGTCAGACGCTATAAAAGGATTTTATGGCCGTTATGGACAAATGGAAAGCAAGATGAAAGGGAACGTGGTTATCAGTACATCAAGAGGAGACCAGGCGAAGCCAGAGTAGCGTCTCCTTTGCCCTATACGTAAAATATTATGTATGCCGCCCAGAACTCGTTCCGGGCGGTTTTCTCGGTGTCTTTTGGTTATGCTTGCTTAAACCTGGAACGCGGCCCTTCATATATTCTCACCTTTCCATCCAAAATTTGGATCATATACATATATCTTTGCTGATCTTTTCTATCACACAAAATTTCGATAATTTGGAGGTCGTCATGGCAGAAACTATCAAGTTGATCAACATAAACAAGTCCTATAGGGGAGATAACGTTGAAACTCACGTCCTATTCTAAGCGACCATAAGAAGCGCATTTCCGCCATCATCAGGTTCCCGGCAAACAGACCAATTCCAACGGACATCCCTATTAGCTCCCAGCAACCCGTTATAAATGTGGATGAGAAGCCCTTTTCGGCTAACATCGTAGTGAATTGATATGTCCCCCGGGTCAGCAAGAGACAAAGTTAAAACGATATCGTGCCATGACATATGCTTGATCCGAATGAGATAAACGGATGCGTAAAGCTTAAAACTTGAACTCATTCTAATCTTTCTCCAGTCAAGAAATTGGTGAGATCGTCGAATGCTTTTTTTCTATGAATATACCATATGAACCATTTTAATCGACACCAATCAGCAAAGGTATGAAAGAAGTAAAGCGAGTCCTAACGTGGAGCCGATTGTTCCGGCGGCGAAGGCCAAAATCAGTTTTTCGGCCAGGATGGTGCGCAAGAGGCGAACAGTGGACCAGCCGACCGTATTAAAAATGGCCACATCCCTTTTTTCTGGAGAAGCGAAATGACTACCTGGTTCCCGATCATCAAAATCGCCGTCAAAAACGAAAACAGAGCCATCGCGAAAAAGAAGGCGCTTTGCGTTTTGAGCGTTTTCTGCAAACTTTCAATGACCGTACCGTTTACGGAATAGGCGACAGCGGAGGAAGGCAAGGAACTGTTTAAGGTGGCCAGCGTGGTTTGCAATTCCTTGGCTCTTGCCTCTACGTAATAAACAAGCCGCGTCGGCTTTCCGTATTGCTCCAGCGTGCCCATCGGGACACGAATTCCCGCCGCTCTGCAGCGAAGCGAAATTTCTCCGCAGCTTCTTCCTCATTAATGCGCGAAAAGAAACCCTTCCACGGTCTATCCGAGCAGATTTTATTTAAGAAAATTACACCGGAAGAAGGGGCAAAGTCCTTTAGAATGCAAGCGGATACGATTTTGGGAAGAAATAAGTCACCCTAAAACACTCATGAAATGTGCTACCAGCCTATGGGCTGGTTTTTTGTTTTGATTGGTGCGCCCTAAAAACTTAAGCAAGTATTCAGTCTGTAAATTAAACGTAAACCTCTGTTTTTTTTATGGTTTCAAGAAAGCACTTTCACTACAATGGCAATATAAGTGAAAACGGTCACAATCGGGCAGAAAGAGATCATGATTTGGAGGGATTACGGTGTTGCAGGAAAGGGCGATCGCCAAGAAAGAGGTCATTGATGACATTCATTTATTAATGAATAATCTCACGGAAATCAAGGACCAAAGCGGTGAATTTTTACTTAACTTTGATGGGTTGATTGTGGATGACAAAAGCTGGAACGTGTGGAACTGGCCGCAAGGCGTAGGGTTATACGGAATCTATAAATACTGGAAATTGACCAATGACCAAAGGGCTCTGGAAATGATCAATGAATGGTTTCATGCCAGAATCCAGGAAGGCGCGCCGCCGAAAAACGTCAATACGATGGCGCCGCTGTTAACACTGGCCTTTTTATATGAGGATACCGGAAACCAGACCTACCTGCCCTATTTGGAGGATTGGGCTGAATGGGTCATGCATGATATGCCTCGGACAAAAGAAGACGGGTTACAGCATATGACCTATGGACCGGAGAACAAAAATCAGCTTTGGGATGACACATTGATGATGACCGTGCTGCCGCTCGCAAAAATCGGCAAACTGCTAAACAAACCTGAATACCTGGAAGAAGCCAAAAAGCAGTTCCTCATCCATATCAAATATTTAACGGATAGAAAGACAGGGTTATGGTACCACGGCTGGACCTTTGAAGGAAACCATAATTTTGCCGAAGCGCTCTGGGCAAGAGGAAATTGCTGGATCACGATTGCGATTCCCGAGATTATTGAAATCTTGGAATTGGAAAAAGGGGATTTTCTCCGTGAATTCCTGATCGATACATTGAACAGGCAAATTGAAGCTCTTGCCGGCTACCAGGATGAAAGCGGTTTATGGCATACGCTAATTAATGACCCGAGCTCTTATTTGGAAGCCTCAGCTACAGCCGGATTTGCCTATGGAATTTTAAAATCCGTGCATAAGCGGTATGTCAGCCAGGAATATAAAGAAGTCGTCCACAAGGCTATCCGTGGGATTATGAGTGAAATTAATGAAGCAGGCGCATTGCAAAAAGTGTCCGTAGGAACAGGTATGGGAGACACCTTGGAATTTTACAAGGCAATTAGAACGACCACCATGCCTTATGGACAATCGCTTGCCGTGCTTTGCCTATCGGAATATCTTCATACGTATATCTAAATTTCCAGCTCATAATTTCCCAAAATGGAGGAGAGTAAAGTGGTTAGACAACCCAAATTTATGAATTATTTGTCCTACGGGTTAGGTGATTTCTTAGGGGCAGGCGCCTTTGCCTTGACAGCAGCGTGGTTGCTTTTCTTCTTAACCACGTTTTGCGGCCTAACCGCCGTGGAGGCCGGTTCTATTTTCGCGATTGCCCGGATTGTAGATGCGGTTGCCGCACCAACGATGGGATATATTACGGATAATTTTCATAAAACCAAACTTGGCCGGCGTGTTGGAAGACGGAAGTTCTTTATATTAGCGTCCATTCCGCTTGTCCTTGTTTATACGGCCATTTGGATTTCCGGGTTTAGTTACTGGTATTACTTATTAACCTATATCTTGTTTGAAATTGTGTATTCCATGATTTTAATTCCTTATGATACGCTTGCCGCCGAAATGAGCAGCGACTATAAAGTACGTTCGAAGTTTACGGGAGCCAGAATGTTTGTCGCTCAAGCTTCCGCCGTATTCGCCGCATTTATTCCCGGCCGTCTTGTGGAAGCATTGGGTAAGGATGATCCTCTTACCTTCCTGTACTCAGGTATGATTTTCACGGTCATATTTATAGTGGTATTGTCCCTGCTTTACAAAAATACATGGGAACGTCCTTTCGATGAAATCCCTCAAGAGGAAGTCATTGATAGTAGAACCTTTTTCCAAAATGTTCATAAGATCTATGCGGATTTAATTTCGACTTTACGGGTAAAAACATTCCGCCACCATCTGGGGATGTATTTGGGCGGATATTTAAGCCAGGATGTATTCAACGCCGTATTTACTTATTTTGTTGTTTTTGCTCTCATGCAAAGTGCTGTTGCCGCATCCAACTTGTTAACCTTTATGTATGTCATGCAGCTTTTTGGCGTATGGATTGCTCTTACCTTAACGATTAAATTAAATCCCGCCCCGGCGTATCGAACGGCAATTTCTCTCTTTATCGCAGGAATTATTGGTTTTATCGTCTTAAAGTTCACCGGAACGCTGAATAGCACCGCTTTATTGTTTGTTATGATTGGAATTTGCGGATTG
Organism: Paenibacillus oralis; assembly: GCF_003863965.1. Lineage (GTDB taxonomy): Bacteria > Bacillota > Bacilli > Paenibacillales > Paenibacillaceae > Fontibacillus > Fontibacillus oralis. The sequence goes on along the minus strand of NZ_RRCN01000001.1, from coordinate 7,301,839 downwards.
GGACGCGGGGGGCTGAACTACATCCCCTGGAACAACTACGCATTTATTCCGGACGTAGATGAAGCATTAACCGGTCAAAGACGTGAAGGCGTGTTCGCCGGTGTCATGAGTTTGATCCGAAAAGGGACACAGGCTTTAGCTGTCTTTTTAGTGGGTGTGGCCTTGCAAGAAGCAGGTTTTGTATCCGGACAATCATCGCAACCGGATTCGGCTATAACGATGATTATTTCTATCCTGCTGTTTGGCACACTGATCTTTTTGGCGGGAGGTTTGATGATCTCCTATCGTTACAAATTAACGAAAGAAAATCACGTCGTATTGTTGGATGAAATTAAACGCTTGAAAAATGGCGGCTCTAAACAAGAGGTTACACCCGAAGCCCGCAAAGTTTTTGAACAATTAACCGGCTGGGAGTATGAAAAAACATGGGGAAATAACACGGTGGGGTATGAAAATCTGGTGAAGTATAAAGAAAACAGAATTTTTGGAGGTTCATTGCACGACAATGCCATCAAGTGAATTTTTATTGGGATGGCTTGCGCGATAACGACCATTTTCATAGCCGTATCACATGGAATTTCATGTGGTGCGGCTTTTCTTCAGCAGATGAATGGCAACCACGATTAACAAAGGAATTGTAAATCCGCTAAACTTCCAAAGGGGGAGGATTACCGTGATGTGCTCGAACAATCTGGTTTCGCTTCTATGCAAAATAAAAGCACATAGCATATTGATAAAAGCCAGTGGTAATATAAGCACTTTCTCATCCTTTAATTTACATACACGTACAATTAATTGATTTAATATGAAAAGTGTAATGCAGGCTTTCATATAGGAACTTACGATTAAAGCTATCCCAACAATGAATTCTACCCGCTGAATAATAGGTTGTATATCAATCATTCGCGCAACCTCTACCATCGAATACTTTCTTTCCCCGGCCAAGGGTCCGAAAACAAGAATGGTTGATATCGTGACCGCAATCAATGTGATAATACTGATAGCAAACGCAATAATCAGCTTTTTATGTAACCCCCCGGCCGGCCGGCGAACAAAAGGAAAGAGCAGGGCAAGCAAGACCGCTTCCGCGTGGGTGAAACCAAATGAAACGTAGGCGCCATGTAATACAGGTTTGATTCCGTCAGGAAGAATAGGCAAAAGAAATTCGCTGTGATAATTAGGAAAGGACAACAACATCGTCAAGATGATGAACAGCATCACGACGAAGATTAAAATAGTAAACATTCTGCTCATGACTTCAATCCCTGCACGTACAGTGACGGCCACTGTGGTGAAGATAAAGATATCGAATATGTATTGGGGAGTTTGCCTCATTAAAGAACTGTTAACATATTTGCCTACTTCAAATACGATATCCGTACTCATTTCAAACATGAGCGAAATAAACGGGATAACAATAACAACGGTGGGCCACTTTCCCAAAACAGCTTGGCTGTATTCAATAAAAGATTTCCCGGGATATTCCTTATCCAAATAAAGGACAAGCAGCAATTGAATCATGGCAGCCGCGCCGGAGAGCAGCAGAGAAATCCATACCCCGTTCTGGGCGAATCCAATTAACGGACCGGGAAGGTTTACAATAACCGAGCCGGTCAAATAAACAAAAAACAATACGATCAATTGTTCTTGACTTATGATTTGCTTATTCATAAAAATTATGCTGCTCCTTTCTAAGAAGCTACGTCTAAATACCTGGTAATACTACGCCCCAAACCTTTATACAGCCATGCTGCAATGTCGTGAAGAATCGGCATTCCCAAATCCCCAACATACTCAATACCAAGATAAATAGAGACAATTACGGTCACTCCGTATGCGATCTTGTCGCGCAGCTCTATTTTCTTTGTTTTGGCAAGATTATAAACCGTCATTAACAAATAACTCGAAATCACGACCATCAATTTTTCAGCCATTCGTTTAATGCTCCTTTGCTACTTGTCCGTAGAAAGCGGTTTTGGTATTGCAGTTCCGCTATTCTTTATTTCAACCTTTACTTTAACGTCGAATTGAGTATCGGCGAAACGCTCTTCCCAATTCCGCTTCCACCGTTTCCATAAGGCTGGATCTTTACGATAAATCCGGTCTCCTAATCCAATCAGGTCTAATTTCTTTTGTTTCATTTGGTTCAAGGTTTTCCTTAAAGATTCTTCAACTGTCTGAGCCGCGGCCGCGGCAAATTTTTTTTCATCTTCCGGAGTTTTTAATTTCGTGCACTTCATCTCTCCCATAGCTCCTGAGAACTGAACGAATACTTGAAGGTTGACCGTCTCACCTTCAATTTGCGGTTTTAGTTTGGAATGGAAGGATAATACTTCCAGGGAATTGTCGCGTGCACCTTTCGAATCGCTCCCCGTTTCGCACGGAACTCGGATAATTCCACCCTTGTACTGATTTAGCAACATATGAATCATTCGCGTATCTTGAGGAGAAACGATCCCTTGCCATTTTCCTTTTTTTAAGACGGCCATTCCGTTAGCCATCAGTTCTGCTCCTTTTTCTCCGTCTTTTTTAGTGATGTAAGGGACTAACGAAATCCCCGTCTGGCTGCGAAGACCGAGAAAAAGATCAAGTAAAGAAGTGTCGGTTGTTTTGTAATTGTGCCGATTAGAATATTCTGTAATTTGTATTAACTGTTGACTTACTGTTTTTTCTATTAAAGGCTTTATCTCCAAATATTGCGCTGCTTTCCCCTGGGAAATAAAAAACGAAGAACTTAGTCTAGCTTCATGATCCCGATAAAAGAAATCCAAAACGTCACCGACAGGATAGATTTGTACTACCTGATCTTCTACAATGATCGCCTTCAAATGGCTCCATTGTCCTTTGCGTCCTACATGAAGGGTAATATCCCGAATCCCGTCAAACATCGTTTCACCCTTAGTTTGCACATTGATATAGGAAATATCTCCACCGCCTTGCTTTCCTTCCGAACCGCCGGAGTGTATCGGCTTGTATATTTGCACGGTAAGATCAACCATTCCGTTATCGGCTTTGTCTATAGCAAGTCCTAAGATAAAGGACCGATCCGTAAGTTCTGCCTTATCCCAGCAACCCGGCAGCAATAGAACGCAGATTATCAGACAACCGGCAACAGCAATTTTTCGCATCACAAAGCCTTCTTTCAAAAAAATTGCTTTTTATTTTTTAGATCCGAATATCAGCTTGCTGCGCGGTGAACGCAGTAAAATTTTTAACGGGGCACGAATGAGCGTATCCAATAATTGTTTAGGTTGAAGAGGCGCTAACGGGGCAAGGTAGGGCTGCCCAAGGGATCTGAGACTCGCTAAATGCAGCAAGATCCAGAGAAAACCGATCATCAGGCCGAATCCGCCCAGGACTGCGCTTAAAATCATGAGCGGAATCTTTATAATTCTTAAAGCGGTAGCCATGTTGTATTGAGGAATGGCAAAAGAAGCAATTCCGGTTAATGCAACGACCACGACCATCGTCGGAGAAGCAATACCTGCAGATATGGCTGCTTCACCAATAACGAGAGCGCCGACAATACTGATCGTGGCGCCAATCTGTCTTGGCAATCGGGCCCCGGCTTCTCGAAGAAGTTCAAAGAAAAATTCCATGATAGCTGCTTCAATAAATGCAGTGAACGGAATTCCTTCCCGCGCATTCATGATGGCAAGCAAAAGAACGGTAGGAATCAATTCCGGATGAAAAGTCGTTAAAGCAATATAGATGCTGGGCAAACTTAAAGCAATAAAAAATGCAATGATCCTCATAATGCGAATTAGAGAGGCCATCATACTTCTTTGGTAAAAATCTTCCGGGGATTGATACATTTCCGCAAAAAGTCCCGGACATATTAAAATCGAACCCGTGCCTTCGACGATCACGAGGATTTTGCCATCCAACAAAGCTGCGGCAGCGGTATCCGGCCGTTCTGTATAGCGGTATTGAGGGAATGGAGAATAAGTCGAATCCTCAATCGACTCTTCAATAAAAGAGGTATCAAGAACATTAACTTGCTGCATCCCGGAAATTCGCTTTTTTAACTCATTTAAGACCTCCGAGTTAACCGTATTTATCAAATAAGCGATATTGACTTCCGTTTTGGTTTCTGCGCCAAGCATAAATTTTTCTAATTTAAAATTAGGAGTTTTTAGCCGCTGCCGCAACATACCGATATTCTTTTGCACATTTTCAACCGTACTCTCGCGCGGGCCATGAACTACGGATTCTGCATTCGGTTCGGTCACTTGCCTGGTGATTAGTGAAGCAACTTTGTAAGACAAAGCTTGATCCCAACCATCAAAGAAAATAACAAGATGCCCTGTAACAATATGATCCGTTGCTTCTTTTAAATCGTTTACAAGTTTGGCGGATTGTGTGGAAACACCGTGGTTGCTGAAAAAGCGAATTACATCTTCGGGAATGATAGAAATTGCAGGGCCTACTTCGTGGGGGACCAGGTCCTGAAGCGATGTTTTCATATAATTTAATGTTTTATTTTCGATTAACGAATCAAAATAAACGGAAAATGCGGTGTGCCGGAACTCCGGTCCAAAGTGCCACTGAAAAACGGATAAATCATCGCAGTGTTCAAAACGCTTTTCGAGCCACTTTAAATTAGATTCCAATACGGGTGAAATCGGCTGTATATCCATATCCATTTCAGAACGGGTATCGGAAACGATCGTTTGGTTCACGCTGTTAGCCTCCGGAAGTAAGAATTATGCTAAAATTATCTCCAGCTCAAGTAGGGCTCATTCATGCTTTTTCGAAAGCGGGCAATCCGGGTTATAATGCTTAAAGCACCGCTTAAGGTGCATTACACGAGAGGTGACATCGTATGGGAGAAAATAACCATAATTATTGGATGGAAACGGCGATACGCGAAGCTTACGAAAATGTACGCCATGCACAGGGAGGCCCTTTTGGCGCGATTGTGGTTAAGGATGGGAAAATCATCGGGAGGGGACGCAACCTGGTTACCTCACTTAAGGACCCTACAGCCCATGCCGAGGTGCAGGCCATTCGCGAAGCTTGCCGGCATCTAAACGATTTTCAACTGAAAGGCTGTACGATTTACACCAGCTGCGAACCTTGTCCGATGTGCATTGGGGCGATTTATTGGGCGCGTCCCGACGCCGTTTATTATGCCTGCACCAAGGAGGAGGCGGCCGGGATCGGATTTGACGATCAGTTCATTTATGAAGAAATCGCCAGACCGATGGAGCAGCGGTTTATTCCAATGGAACAAATCAAAACAGCCGAAAGCCTGCTGCCGTTTAACGCTTGGAGAGCTTCCAGCGACAAGATCGAATATTGAATATGCCTCGGAGCCAAGAATAAATAATTAGAGTTGACTAATTAATTGCCGACGCTATAATAGAAAAAGCGGCCTGATTTCCGGAGGCCTGAAATTTTACGGGACGTAGCTCAGCTTGGTAGAGCACCTGGTTTGGGACCAGGGGGTCGCATGTTCGAATCGTGTCGTCCCGATTCATCAACAGTCATCCGCGCGGATGGCTGTTTTTTTGAACTGAATAAATCCCCTTTCCGTCGGTCACAATAGAAAATAAACTCCGACAGAAGGGGATAACCGTGAATATCTTCCATATCAAAAAGCAACTCAAAAGAAGATGGAGAAGATGGAGACGTGCCATCTGGACGATCGGCGCCTGCAGTTTGGTTGCGATCATGGCTTGGCTCGGGATGCCCTTGTCCGATCAGATGGAAAACTTGATGACCAATGAGCCGATCGCGATGGAAACTTGGGGCAAGCTGCAGGAGGCAGCGCCCGAAGCGGCCGAGGATGATTGGTTAACCGAATTGAAGAGAACGGATCGCACCCGCATCGTTCATTTGAATAAAATCTATACCTGTGGCGCAGAAAGCAGCGTATTGGGCATTATGCGGCCGGATGAAATCGCGGCATTGATGAAAGCCCATCCGGAATGGGAAGGGCGGCTTGGGGCCGGCGGCGATGTGTGGATCGACGAAAGGATCAACGGGCTGTCCGAAACCTGCAGCAAGCAAGGATATATCGGCATCGACAAGGATGGCAATCTGACGTTGTTCGACGGACCTCCCAAGAAGGAAAAGGTCATCCGGACCTTTTTTCAATTGGATGTTGAGATGATGGAGAGCGCCTTGCCGGCGGATGTTTTGAAGCAGCTGCAGCAGGGCATCCGCATTCAGGACGTTGAAGAGTACAACAGCGTTTTGTCCACTTTTAGCGATTTTGCCTTAGAGCAGACTGAGAAGGTCATGCAGCAAAATGAAGAGCAGTAGCAGTGCGGCGGGCCAAAGGAGCGTCCTCATTCCGAATCATGGGATGGGCGGCGCTTTTTTTAATGGACGTTGACGTTGCCCTCCAGTGTGGTATTATCGCAGAAAGAAGCTGCTTATTTGCTGCTCAAGAAATAGCGGAACTTTATGTACTTATCTATCCCGGCGCTCTACAAACTTTTTCCTCAATGCATGCGATCTTTTGTTATAATAAAGTGAATACATATGTTCGCTTCAAAAAGGGACGCGAGCTCCGTTAGAAAGACGGGAGTTCGAGCACACACTTGGGGAGAGATGAGCTTGCGTATACTTGGAATCGACCCTGGGATCGCGATCGTAGGGTTCGGATTTATCGATAAACAGGGCAGCAAACTGACTCCGGTTCAATATGGCTGCATTCAGACGGAGGCGCATACGCCGGAGGAAGAAAGGCTGCTTCATGTGTATGAAGGCATGGTTCAGTTGATCGAAAAATATAAGCCGGATGCGGTGGCGCTGGAGAAGCTGTTTTTCAACCGCAACGTCACGACGGCGATGTCGGTAGGACAAGCTAGAGGCGTACTGGTTTTGGCCGCGGTCCAGAAGGGGCTGCCGGTCTCGGAATACACGCCGATGCAGGTCAAGCAGGCGATCGTCGGATACGGCAAAGCCGAGAAGCGGCAGGTGCAGGAGATGACCCGCATGTTCCTGAAGCTGCAGGCGATCCCAAAGCCGGACGACGTGGCGGATGCTTTGGCCGTCGCGATTTGCCACGCGCATTCTTACACATTAAATTCTAAATTAAATGAGGTATTGCGTTCATGATCGATTTTTTGCGGGGCCAGGTGGCCCATTTGGAAACGGAGTATGTTGTACTGGACGTGCAGGGTGTAGGTTATCAGGTGTTTTGTCCAAACCCGTACGCCTTTGCCGCGAAAGGACAAGAGACGGTGACGATTTATACGCATCATCACGTCCGTGAAGACGCGATTTTGCTGTTCGGCTTTCCGACCCGCGAGGAGCAGAGGCTGTTCCGCAAGCTGATCGAGGTGTCCGGCATCGGGCCGCGCGTGGCGCTGGGCATTTTGAGCGGGGGCAGTCCCGACCATGTGGTGGCCGCGATTCACCAGGAGAATATCGGTTTTCTGACCAAACTTCCGGGCATCGGCAAAAAAACGGCGCAGCGCATGATTTTGGACTTGAAAGACAAGCTCGAAGGGATGGGCGGCCCCTCTTTATTTGATGATCCGTCCGAGGCTCTCCCTGCGGCCGAATCCGCATATCCCGGCTGGCCGGAAGCCCGGGAAGGGCTTAAGGCGCTCGGATATACGGACGCCGAATTGGACAAGGTGTGGCATCGCATGAAGGAGGATGTCAGCCCGGATGAAGCGGTGGATTCGGTAATGAAAAAGGCGCTTAAGCTGCTGTATGCCGGCTGATGAGAGAAGGACAGGAAGGAGAGCGAACGCGCGATGATGGAAGACCGGATCATATCGGCGAATTTGATGATGGAGGATCAGGCCGTCGAGCTGAGCCTCCGGCCCCGCTACTTGGCGGAATATATCGGACAAAGCCAAATCAAGGAAAATTTAAAAATCTACATTGAAGCGGCGAAAATGCGCAACGAAGCGCTGGACCACGTTCTTCTTTACGGGCCGCCGGGACTCGGCAAAACGACGCTGGCGAACATTATCGCCAACGAGCTTGGCGTCAACATCCGCACGACGTCGGGCCCGGCGATTGAACGGCCAGGCGACCTGGCCGCCCTGCTGACGAATTTGCAGGAAGGCGATGTGCTGTTCATCGACGAAATTCATCGCCTGCACCGCACGGTGGAAGAAGTGCTGTATCCGGCGATGGAGGATTTTGCCCTGGACATCATGATCGGGAAAGGGCCAAGCGCCCGCTCGGTCCGGCTTGATCTGCCGCCGTTTACGCTGGTGGGGGCGACCACCCGGGCGGGGCTGTTGTCGGCGCCGCTGCGCGACCGCTTTGGCGTCGTAAGCCGCCTCGAATTTTATACGGTCGACGAGCTCAGCTTTATCGTATCCCGGGGAGCCGATATCTTCGGCATCGAAATGGTCGGCGACGCCGCCGAGGAGATCGCCTTAAGATCGAGAGGGACGCCGCGGATCGCCAATCGGCTGCTGAGACGTGTCCGGGATTACGCGCAGGTGCGGGGGGATGGGATGATCACGACGGACATCGCCAAGGAAGCGCTGAAGATGCTGCAGGTCGATCCGATGGGACTCGATCTCATCGATCACAAAATGCTGCGGGCGATGATTACGAGCTTCCGGGGAGGGCCGGTCGGACTGGATACGATTGCGGCGACGATCGGCGAAGAGAGCCAAACGATTGAAGACGTGTATGAACCTTATTTGCTGCAGATCGGATTTTTGCAGCGGACCCCGCGCGGCCGCATGGTGACCCCCGCGGCTTATCAGCATCTGGGGCTGCCCATGCCGGAAACGCCTTAATGGCGGCAAATCGATAGCATCGCATCATAGAGAGGAGAATCGCGTTTGAGAGGGACGAAACGGGCAATCACATTCAGCAAATGGGGAAAAGGAATCGCAGCCGCTCTGCTGCTGACTACAGCGGTACAATTTCCGGGGGTTGCCGGCGCTGCGGCTTCCGAACAAGTTCGCGTAGCCATGTACCTGGATCTTGGCAGCACCTACAGATCGACCGCGCCGGCGGTAACGCTGAAGGCGGAAGCGGCCGCGGAAGCGGGCATCTTAACTGGCGGGGAGTTTGAGCCTTGGCTGGAAATGGCCGCAGCCGAAACCTCCCGCTTTAGCGTCAACGGCTTTAAAGTGAAGGCGCTGGAAAGCGCCGATTGGGGAACGGTCGCCGCCGCGGTCAAAAAACTGCAGGGCACCGCCGACAAACCGGTGGCCTACGCGGTTGATCGGCCGGACGGCACGGTTTACCGGATTTATACCGGCCCGTACGCCAGCGCGGCCGAGGCCCTGACAGCTGCCGGCCGGGTCAGTCAGTCCTTATCCGGCCAGCTCCTAGGCCAAAAGCCAAGTGTGCGGGGGCCTTATTACATATCGGCCGGCCTTTTCGGTTCACGGAATGAAGCCGAATCGCTAGCCAAAACGTTGAACGGGCAGGACATCGAGGCGTTTGCGGTCATGACCGGCCCGCGAAAGTATGCGGTGTGGATCGGGGGGATGTCCAGCGTGGCCGAACAAGCGACATTGCAGGCCGAGCTGGCCCTAACCGAGCCGCAGCTGTTTTTAACCCCTGTGGATATGGTGACGCCTGCTATTTTGCTGCATAATGATGTTTCGCTCGCTTTGGGCGCTCCGAATGGGGCCGCGCATTACGAACTGTACGGAGAAGGGGCCAAGCTGATGGTCCGTGACAATAAAGACAACTCGGCGATTAAGGTCGTCGAGCGTTCCGAACGCAGGTACCGGGGCGATTTTGAAATCAGTAAAGTGAACGGGCAGTTGGCGCTCGTTAACGTGCTGCCGCTCGAGCAATATTTATATTCGGTCGTATCCGCCGAAGTACCGTCTTCATGGCCGCAGGAAGCGCTCAAGGCGCAGGCGGTCGCCGCCCGCAGCTACGCGCTGTACAATGCCGAATTGAACAAGTATAAGGTCGCGGGTTTGGTGGATACCACGTTAAGCCAGGTTTACAACGGCGTGGATCAGGAGGCGGACAGCGTCGTGAAAGCGGTCGAAAGCACCGCCGGCGAAGTGCTGGAGGTAAGCGGCAAAGTGGTTGAAGGCCTGTTCTCATCCAACAGCGGCGGCGTCACCGCCGATGCCGCGGAAGTGTGGAGCAACGTCAATCCGATTTACGCCAGCGTGAAGAGCGAAGGTGACGAGTCCGCCCAGGCTTCTTTGAAATCGTGGTACCAGATTCTGCTCGACAACGGCAAAACCGGGTATGTCCGGGAAGACAACGCCAAGATCGCGGGAACGAACGCGGCCGGGCTGGAGCTATTGACCGTGACGGCAGACAACGTGAACGTGCGTCCGCTTCCCCTGATTCAATCCGACGCTGATCCAGTGGCGAAACTAAGCCCGGGAGATAAGGCCATCGTGCTCAGCAAGGTGGAGGAGTCCAGTTCCTATGCTTGGATTCGGGGGCCTTACACCTCCGATCAGCTGTCAAAATCGCTAAAAGGCAAAACGGCGGCCGAAGCGCCTTCTCCGATTACGAGCCTGGAGGTTACGCAAAGAGGAACGTCCGGAAGAGTGACGCAAATCAAAGCGAACGGCCAAGTTTTGGACGTTAAATATCCGGATTCATTCCGATCCGCCTTAAACGGCTTGCCCAGCACCCTGTTTGAAATTGTTCCAACCGGAAGGTATACTGTTCAAGGTGCCGGAGAGGCCACCGGTTCGGCCGCTTCTGACGCGGCGGTTTTATCCGCTTCCGGAAAAACGTCCTTGAGCGGCGGAAGTATGGTGGTGCTGGGCGCGGACCAAACGGCCCGGGTCATCGACAAGAGCAACGCTTTTCTGTTTGTCGGCCGCGGAAACGGCCACGGGCTCGGATTATCTCAATGGGGAGCCAAAGGAATGGCCGACGCCGGGTATGATTACCGGGAAATATTGCAACACTACTACCAAAATGTAACTATCGTTAAGGAATGAGCAGAACAATGAATGTAGATATGTACGACTTCGATCTTCCGGAGGAACTGATTGCCCAAACTCCGCTTCCGGAGCGGAGCGCTTCGCGACTCTTGACATTGAACAAGGAAACCGGAGAAATCCGCCATCATAGTTTTTCCGCTATTTTGGATTATCTTCATCCCGGCGATACGCTTGTGCTGAACGATACCCGCGTGATCCCGGCCCGGTTGTTCGGGGTCAAACAGGATACCGGCGCCAAAGCGGAAGTGCTGCTTCTGAAAAACCTTGGGGAAGACCGCTGGGAAGCCCTGGTCAAGCCCGGGAAAAAACTAAAGACGGGCGCGGTGATCGTTTTTGGCGATGAGCTGCGGGCGACGGTGGAATCGGAAGCGGACATGGGCGAGCGGGTGCTGCGTTTTTTTTACGAAGGCATTTTCAACGAAATTTTGGATCGCTTGGGCCAGATGCCCTTGCCGCCTTATATCAAAGAAAAATTGGACGACCGCGAGCGGTATCAAACCGTTTATTCCAAACACGAAGGCTCTGCGGCGGCGCCCACGGCCGGGCTCCATTTTACCGAGGAGCTGCTGGAGCAGGTACGGGCCAAAGGGATCAACATCGCGTTTGTTACGCTGCATGTCGGCCTTGGCACATTCCGCCCGATGTCGGTGGAGCGGGTCGAGGATCATGTCATGCATGAGGAATATTACGTGCTGCCGCAGGAGACGGCCGACATCATCAACGAGACCAAAGCCAAGGGCGGCAGAGTCGTTGCCGTAGGAACGACGTCCGCGCGCACGTTGGAGACGGTCGCTCAAGCGTGCAAAGGCGGTCCGATTGTCCGCAGCAGCGGGTGGACCGGGATTTTCATTTACCCGGGTTATGAATTCGGGCTGGTGGATGCTATGCTGACGAATTTCCATCTTCCGAAATCAACGCTTGTTATGCTGGTCAGCGCGCTGGCGGGACGAGATCATATTATGGCCGCCTACAAAGAAGCGATCGCGATGAAATACCGCTTTTTCAGTTTTGGCGACGCCATGTTTATTTATTAAGAAAGAAGAGGACGGTTGATTAGAGTGGCAGCAGCAATAACGTATGAACACATAAAAACCTGCAAGCAGTCCGGGGCGAGACTGGGCCGCGTGCACACGCCGCACGGGTCGTTTGATACTCCGGCATTTATGCCGGTCGGTACCCAAGCCACGGTTAAAACGATGAGTCCCGAGGAATTGAAGGAGATGGATGCGCGGATTATTTTGAGCAATACGTACCATCTTTTTTTACGGCCAGGCCACGAGATTATCCGCGAAGCGGGCGGACTGCACAAGTTCATGAACTGGGATCGGGCGATTCTGACCGACAGCGGAGGTTTTCAGGTGTTTTCGCTGGCCGAAATGCGTAAAATCTCGGAAGAAGGCGTGCATTTCCGCTCCCATTTGAATGGCGACAAGCTGTTTATTTCTCCTGAAGTGGCCATGGAAATCCAAAACGCCCTGGGCTCCGATATTATGATGGCCTTTGACGAATGCCCTCCTTACCCGGCAGAGTACGAATATGTGAAAAAATCGACGGAACGCACCACGAGATGGGCCGAGCGCTGTCTGAAAAGCCATGCCCGTCCGCATGATCAGGGCCTGTTCGCGATTCTGCAGGGCGGCATGTACAAAGAATTGTGGGAACAAAGCGCGCGCGATTTGACTTCCCTGGATTTTCCGGGGTATGCTATTGGTGGACTAAGTGTAGGCGAGCCCAAGCAATTAATGTATGAGATGCTGGAACATGCCGTGCCTCTTTTGCCTGCGAACAAACCGCGGTATTTAATGGGTGTCGGTTCGCCTGATGCATTAATTGAAGGTGCGATTCGCGGCGTCGATATGTTTGACTGCGTTCTGCCGACCCGCATCGCCCGCAATGGCACGACGATGACTAGCCAGGGCAGACTGGTGGTACGGAATGCCCAGTATGCCAAGGATTTCGGACCGCTTGATCCCGAATGCGATTGCTACACGTGCCGAAATTATTCCAGGGCTTATCTTCGCCATCTGATTAAAGCGGACGAAACGTTCGGGCTTCGGTTAACTACATACCATAACCTGCATTTTCTCATTAACCTGATGAAAAATGTTCGCCAGGCCATCATGGAAGACAGGTTGCTTAGTTTCCGCGATGAATTTTTCGAACAGTATGGGTTGTTCGGCAATGAAAAAGGATTTTAAAAGTCCGTAGTTTGTTTTTTGAAAGGGGGGAACGCGCAAGATGTTTCAGTTTGCAGCAGCAGGAGGAGCCGGAGCAGCCGGAGGCACAGGCTCTCTGATCCAGATGATTATCCCGTTTGTTATCATGATCGCCGTATTTTACTTTTTGCTGATCCGTCCTCAAAAGAAAAAGCAGCAGCAGCGCAACACCATGCTGAATCAGCTGAAAAAAGGCGACAAAATCGTCACGATCGGCGGCCTGCACGGTACGATCATGGAGATGACGGACGATACGGTCGTCATCCGCGTCAACGACGTCACCAAGCTGACGTTTGACCGCAGCGCCATCAGCCACAGCGTTAATACGGAGTCCGACAGCAAATAATCGAAACAAAAAGGGTCTTAGCCATTTTCCGGCTTAGGCCCTTTTTTCATTCACTTCCGGTTTAAATTCACCCCGATCATTCCCCCAAATGCCCCGATGACAAGCCCCGGCGCCAGCAGGATGCAGTCGCGCAGGGTCAGCGACGTGTCGAGGGCGAGAAAGCTGATAAGCAATAGCAGCACAACGTACAACAGACCGGTCAGGCCACCCTTGTACCAGCCTTTCTGCTTCGCTCTTTTTCCGGATACGATGCCGCCGAACAACACGGCGATGCCATGAACGAGATAGGTGTACAGCGCAAGCTCGGGCTCCTCCAGCATTTCGCCTTGCAGCAGCAGCGACAAAACCAGAGCCCCGATCATCATCCATAAGAAAGCGTACCAAAGTCCCGAGACGGTAGGCTGCGAAATCCGAAAACTAAATAATTTGCGGATGAAATGCATAAGGCCATCCTCCTGTCCTCTTATTACCACCATTTTATGGTCAAGCCCATGCAGTTATTACCGCGTAGCACCGATATTTTTGGAGAGGTTGATCAAAAGCGACCTTTTTGAACTACCTCTAAGGAAGATTCTTGCAGGCAATCCGCTTTTTAGTTCCATGTTACACCGCATGGAATGGAGAAGCGGCGGTCAGAATACCCAGTACCATGTTCTGTTCGATCTTTTCATGAGGAGGGATTGCCGTGGTCGATGATATGCTGCCCCATGTCTTTCGAACCGTTCTGATGTATATTACTGTATTTGTCGTGATGCGAATCATGGGAAAAAGAGAGGTCGGTAAGCTATCGATTTTTGATCTGGTGATTTCAATCATGATTGCGGATATTGCCGTATTTGCTTTGGAAGACGTCAAAAAACCGCTCTATGAAGGAATTGTCCCTATGGCCACGCTCGTACTCATTCAAATCGGCATGGCCATGCTGTCGCTCCGCTTCCGCAAGCTGCGGTTATGGCTTGACGGCAAGCCGAGCGTCATCATTCATAACGGTAAAATCAACCGCGAGGAAATGAGAAAGCAGCGGTACAATCTGGACGATCTGCTCATGCAGCTGCGTGCCAAAAAGGTCGACAGCGTAGCGGACGTGGAGTTTGCCGTTCTGGAAACGAGCGGACAGCTAAGCGTTTTCCCCAAGGACAAATCCGGCAATGCGGACAATAGCGGGGGGCGCAAAAACAAGGAGAGCGCGTCCATCGTCTCCAAAATTAAATATGAAGAGCTGCCGCTGCCGCTGATTATGGACGGCAAAGTGAACGAAGAAAACTTGCAAAAGATCGGAAAAACCAGATTTTGGCTGAAAAATCAAATTCAGTCCAAAGGGCTTAGCGATTTTAAACTGGTGTTTTTCTGCAGTATCGATCATAATGGCAAACTGTATATCAACCCTATGGATGAAACGTGAAGAACCTAAACCTAAGCCGCATCAGCGGCGGAACCACTTGCCCAGGAACGGCAGCCGTTTCAGGTCGTGCAGGTCAAACAGCCCCATGACGCCGGCCAGCGCGAGATACAAGATTCCGGAGGCCGCCGCCGCGGCGGTAAATTGGACTGCCGGGACGGAAGCGAACGGCAGGCGGTTCATCGCGTAATGAGCCGCTGCGGCCATAATGACCATGGCGGCGCATACTTTGGTGAAATCCAGATATGGCAGCGAATAGCGGAGCATGCGGGCCACGCTGTATCCGTGCATGAGCGTCACGACGATAAAATTGACGACAATGGCGATGATGGCTCCATAAATGCCCAGGGACGGATTGGAGGCGAGATACAAGATCAGCGATATTTTGATGACGGCTCCGGTCAGGGTGTTGATCAGGGCCCGCCCCGGCTTGTCTAAAGCTTGGAGCGTCGCCTGCAGCGGCGCCTGCGCGTAGAGGAACAGCGCAAACGGAGCCATCGTCTTCAGCATTCCGGCGATTTCGGCGTTGTCGTAGATGATCAGGCAGAGCGGCTCGGCCATCACGTACATGATCGCGGCAAACGGGGCGCCGGTGACCAGTGCAAGCCGGAGCGATTGATGCAGCCGCAGCTGAATCGACCGCATATCCCCGCGAGCCTGGGCTTCGGCCAGCGAAGGAACGAGCGAGACGGCCAAAGAAGACGTCAGCGCCCCGGGCAGCAGCAGCAGCGGAATAACCATGCCTTGCAGCGCCCCGTATTGGGAGGTGGCCACGGCGACGCCGATTCCGGCCATCGCCAGGCTTCGCGCTGTCGTGATGGATTCCAGCAGGTAGGACAGCGAGCCGACGAGCTTGCCGCCGGTAACCGGAATCGCAATGCGCAAAATCCGGCGCAGCAGTTTGCCGAGCAAGGGTTGTTTCTCCGGGTCCGGATTGCCCGGCGTTTCCTGGGCTTCGGTTTCCTTCCGCTCACGCCGTTTGAGCTGGCGGTACTGCCATAACAACACGCCAAGCCCGACGATTTCCCCGGCCACGACGCCTAGCATTGCTCCCGCCGCGGCGTACGCCATCCCCATCGGCAGAAGCAAATACGCGAACCACAACGTGCAGACGATGCGGGCCACCGTTTCCATAATGGAGGAGACGGCGGACGGAATCATGTCCTGCTTGCCCTGAAAATAACCGCGAAAAACGGAAGAAACGGCAACGATGACGATCATCGGGCTCATCGCGACAAAGGTATGGTAAACGCGGGCATCCGTAAGGATATAACGGCTTACCCAAGGCGCCCCGAACAAGCATAAAAAGGTGAACAGAAAACCCGCCGCCGTCGTGAACACCAGGCTCGTCCGCAAAATGGCGCGGGAACGCCCCGGATTCCCCGAGGACTCGGCTTCGGCCACCAGCTTGGCGACGGCCAAAGGAATCCCTCCGGTAATGATCGTTACGATTACGAGGAAGAAAGGATATCCAAGCTGATAAAGTCCTACCCCTTCCGCCCCGATCACGCGGGGCAGCATAATGCGCGGAATGAAACCAAGGAGCCGGTTGACGATTCCCGCCACCAGCAGAATCATCGTTCCTTGGATGAAGGTTTGTTTGTTCAAAGTGCTTCCCTCTCTCCCGGAAATAGCTTCGCCGATAGTTTTTTTCTTGGGGGTTATTCTATGGATATGTCCTACCTGTACAAGTTCATGACTTGTCTTTTCGGAAGCTTTTAAAATTGGAAAAAGTCAGTAGAGGCAGGAATCGGTAAATTGGAGTAGAATGTATTAAGACGGGGGTTGAAGGGGGCAGAAATCGTGGCTGAAGAGGAATTGACGGAACAAGAGTTGAACGAGGCGATAGAAAGCCTATGCCGCAGCAAAGCGGAGGAATTCAGATTGATCGGTTACGAGCATGTAACCGGGCCTGAGATTTGGGAATGCGTCAGTCAAAAATATGAAAAAGAAGGCATTCCGCCAATGCACCAACTTGTCAACGATATACTTTCCTTAAAAGTGACCCAATTTATGAATTATATGACGATTTCCGCATACCGTGGATCCCGTCTTATATGAGGCTGGGGTCTTTTTTTCGTCAAAATTTGATAAATTGACTCGCTTTTCAGGCATCGCTATAATAGGAATATTGAGAATTTGAAAGGGGAACGAAGTACGGGATGAAAAGAATCATCGCATTCATAACCGTCGTGGTTGTCTCGCTCGGGATTATGGGCTGGACAAGCCCCGGCCTGTTGAAAAACGTACGTCTCGGCCTGGATTTGAAAGGCGGCTTTGAAATTTTGTATGAAGCATCGCCGCTGGAAGGCGGAGGAGCGGTGACGAGGGCATCGCTTCTCAAGACGGCGCAAAGCCTGGAGGACCGGGCGAACAAACTGGGGACAAGCGAACCGGAAGTCACGACCGAAGGCACCAACCGGATTCGCTTGAAGCTGGCCGGTGTCACCGATGAGGCAACGGTGCGCAAAACGATGAAAGAGCCTGCCTCCCTTACATTCCGCAGTAAGGACGGTACGGAGAAGAACCCGGACGAGTACAACAAGATCGAAATGGTTGGTACGGATTTCGTCGAAAACGGGGCAAAACTGGAATACACCCAGATGAACGAGCCGGTTGTCAGCATTAAAGTGAAAGACAAAGAAAAGTTTGCGGAAATAACCAAGCGTTTGCTTGGAAAACCACTGGCGATTTTCATGAACGACCAGCTGATATCGGCTCCCGTGGTTCAGGCGGTGCTGACGGACGGCTCCGCGCAAATCAGCGTTGGCGGAGACTTAAACGAAGCCAAGGAGCTGCGCGACCAGATCAATCTCGGCGCCCTGCCGCTGAAATTGACCGAGAAATATTCGCAAAGCGTAGGCGCTACGCTGGGCATGCTATCACTGCAACAAACGATTGAAGCCGGGCTGATCGCTTCCGTGTTCATCTTGTTGTTTATGATCGGCATGTACCGGGTTCCCGGGCTGATCGCCTCGCTTACGCTTATCATTCATACCTGGCTGCTTATTCTGGTGTTCGTGTGGGCGGACTTTACGCTTACCCTGCCAGGGATCGCGGCTTTAATTCTCGGGATCGGGATGGCGGTCGACGCCAACATCATTACCAATGAACGGATCCATGAAGAAATGCGTTCCGGGAAGAGCGTTATGTCCGCCGTGAAGGCAGGCGACAAGCATTCCCTGCGTACGGTTCTCGATTCGAATATTACGACCATTATCGTTGCCGCGGTAATGTACTGGTTCGGCACCGGCGCGGTAAAAGGTTTTGCGCTCGTGCTGATCGTGGAAATCGTGCTCAGCATCGCCACGAATGTGTATCTCTCCCGCTTCCTGCTGAATCTGCTGCTTAAGGCGGGCAAGCTGTCGAAACCGAAGTATTTCGGCGTAAAGGAGCGTGATATTCGTGCGCTTTAATAAAAACCTGGACTATGTGCATCTCAGCAAGTACTTTTATATTGCGTCGATCGTCTTGACGATCGTTGGTCTCATCTGCCTATCGGTGTTTGGCTTGAATTACAGCGTCGATTTTAAAGCGGGCTCCAATGTGGACATCTCGCTTACAAAACCGCTGACGGCGGAGCAAGTAAAACCGGTCTTGGACAAGCTCGGCATTGCGGAAGGCACGACGATCAGCCCGGGCGAGGACCGGATGAATATCCGCTTTACACAAGTGCTTAGCGATGATAACGATGCGCAGCTGAAAAGCGAAATCTCGAAGCTGGACGACAAAGCCTCCTTTGAAGTCAATACGGTCGATCCGGAAATGGCCCGGGAATTGGCGCGCAACGCAATTTACGCCGTGCTGATTTCCTGTATAGGGATCATCATTTACGTCAGCATCCGTTTTGAATGGCGGTTTGCTCTTGCCGCGATCGTGGCCTTGCTGCACGATGCGTTTATGGTCATCGCGGTTTTCTCCATTTTCCGATTGGAGGTCGATTTGACCTTTATCGTCGCGGTATTGACGATCATCGGTTATTCGATCAACGATACGATCGTTATCTTCGACCGGATTCGCGAGAACTTGCGCTTTTCCAAGCTCAAAACGCGGCAGGATCTTGTTGAATTGGTCAACCACAGCGTAGCGCAGACGATTATGCGTTCCTTATATACCGCGCTTACCGTGTTTGTGGCCGCCTTCTTCCTGTTCCTGTTGGGCGGCGAGTCGATCAAGATGTTCTCGCTCGCCATGGTCATCGGCCTGCTGTTCGGAGCTTACTCTTCAATCTTTATTGCCAGCCCGCTCTGGTTTGTCTTTAAAGGTACGCAAAAGAATAAACCGGCTAAAGCATCCTAAGCGGCTTTTTGAAGATATCTAGCCATCGGTTGGTTCAAAAAAGAGCCGCGTCGATTTAAGACGCGGCTCTACCATTCTTCATCAGTTTTTACATGGTTTTAGGAGGTCATTATGAAACGCGAACATGCTGCCTTTTCCGATTCCGCCGCTTGGCTCAGCATCGTGAGTCATATTGCGCTCGCCATCTTCAAAGGGATGGTGGGGCTATGGTTTGACAGCCGCGCGCTGCTGGCTGCCGCTTTGCATTCCGCTTCGGATGCCGCGGCCGAGATCGCCGGCAAAGTGGAGTGGCCCGGTCTGAGGAAGCGGAGAGCGCTGCACGCGGCATATGCCGGGAGAGAAAGGGCGGAGCCGCTGCTCGCGATCTTTTTTTCCGTGTTTCTGCTTATGGGCGGACTGCAGATGATGATTGCCGCCATATCGAATATCGCCAGAGGTGAGCTCCAGCCTCCGGAAGTGATGGCCGGAGTTGCCGTCGTCGTTTCATTTGCCCTGAAGGAAGCGGTGTTCCAATTCCGTTTTCGCCAGTCGCGGAAAGAGGAGCCCAAAACCGCACAGTCGCTGATTGCCACGCACCGTTACTCTCTCTATTCCTCCGTGGCTGCGTTCATCGGCGTCTTTGGCGCGGTAGCCGGTCAGGCGATGGGGGTTCAGGAATTGCTTTATCTTGATCCTGCGGCCGCCTTTTTCATCGCTTGTCTCGTCTTTTGGCGAGCGTACCGCCTGATCAGGGAATCCCTTTACGGACAGCTGGTTTCCGCCATTCAAGAGGAGGATGCCGCTTCTTTTATCGAGACGGTGCAACGGGTTCACGGCGTGATTGCCGTCGATGAGCTGAAAGCGCAGGAGAACGGGCATTACGTCACCGTGGACGCCAAAATCAGCGTGAATCCGCGGATCACGGTCATGGAAGCCAACGACATCGCCAACCGCGCCAAAATGCTGCTGCTCAACCGGTTTTCCCATGTGAGCGACGTACGGATTCAAGTGGCGCCTTACGACGCCGGTTATCCCTATAAGAGCAACACGGAGGAAAACGGCAGCGATCTGCCGAATTTACTGCAATGACACTGGCCCTGAGTAAAAGACATTAATGAAGTTCAACTTCTAGAAAGAAGGTGACGCCACCTATGCTTCATTCCAAGTATCGCTGGGACCCGCTTCCCGCGGACGAAGAAGCTGCCCGCTTGCTCGCCGAAGGGCTTCATCTCTCCCCGCTTATAGCCTCGCTGCTGGTCACGCGGGGGATTGCGAAGCCGGAGGAAGCGGAGCTTTTTTTGCAAGGAACGGTCGCCGATCAACATGATCCGATGCTGCTTAGCGGCATGAAGGAAGCGGTTCCGAGAATCCGCCGCGCCGTCGAAAACGGGGAGCGGATTCTAGTCTGCGGAGATTACGACGCCGACGGGGTGTCCTCGACGACGCTGATGATTTGTCTGATGCGCAAGCTAGGCGCTACATATGAATACTATATTCCGCATCGCACCAAGGAAGGTTACGGTTTACATATTCCGGTTCTGGAGCAGGCTAGGCAGAAGGGAGTTACGCTGGTCATTACCGTGGATACCGGCATCAGCGCGGTGGAACAGATCGCTTATGCCCGTGTGGCGGGCATGGACGTGATCGTGACGGATCATCACGAGCCGCCGGCGGTGCTTCCGGAAGCCTATGCCTTAATTAATCCGAAGCTCCCCTTTTGTCCTTATCCGTTTAAGGGATTGGCCGGTGTCGGTGTCGCTTTCAAACTGGCCAAAGCGCTGCTTGGAGATGACACGCCGGAATGCTGGACGGAGCTGGTTGCGCTTGGAACGATTGCCGACCTGATGCCGCTGGTTGGAGAAAACCGTATGCTTGTCCGCGCCGGACTCGCCGCGATGTCGCGATCCGCCTTCCCGGGGATGACGGCCTTGCTTGGGACGGCCGGTTGGTCCAAAGGCGAAGTGACCTCAACGGCGGTTGCTTTCGGGCTGGCGCCGCGCATCAACGCCAGCGGGCGCATGAGCCACGCGGACCGGGCGGTGGCCTTGCTGACCGCGGAGAACGCGGACGAGGCCGAAGCGATTGCCGAGGAGCTCGATGTGCTCAACAAGGAGCGGCAGATGCTGGTGGAGAGCATGGTGCAGGAAGCGCTGCTGCAGCTGGAACAGCAAACCGGTGACACGGGTTTGCCGAATATCATCGTTGTGGCCGGCGAAGGCTGGAATGCCGGAGTCGTAGGCATCGTAGCCTCCAAGCTGCTGGAGCGGTACTATCGTCCGGCGATCGTGCTTGGCATCAATCCGGAAACCGGCGAATGCAAAGGCTCCGCCCGCTCCATACCCGGTTTCGATATCTACGAGGGGCTAACCGATTGCGCCGATTTGCTCGGCCATTTCGGCGGCCATCCGTCGGCGGCGGGCATGTCGCTGGCGCGCGGCAACCTGGCCGAGTTTTCGCGGCGCCTAAATGCCTTCGCCGCAGACAAGCTTCGGCCGGAGCATTTTGTACCCGTGATTACGACCGATTTGGAATGCTCGCTTAAGGAGATCACGTTATCGGCCATCGAGGAGCTGGAAAGCCTGGCTCCGTTCGGGATGGCCAATACGTGCCCGCGCCTGCTGATACGCGGCGTAAAACTGGTGGAATGCCGGCAAATGGGCAAAGACGGCAAACATTTGAAGTTGGTTGTCGGACAAAACGGAAAAACCGTGGAGGCTGTAGCCTTCGGCAAAGGAGAGCTTGCGCCCCTGCTGGCGGAAGAAGCGGTTTTGGACATGGTATGCGAAGCCGGAATCAACGAATGGAACGGCTCGCGCAAGCCACAGCTGATGATTCAGGATCTTGCGGTTTCCCATCTTCAGGTGTTCGACTACCGCGGTTCGCGGAATCCGGCTACGCAATTGGAGCAGCTTAAGAGCACGCTTGTTCACCTGCCGGCGAATGAACGGGACAACCCCGCCGTGATTGCGGCGGGCTTGGGCTCCCAATTGCTTCAGCTTGGCGATTTGAAGGACACCTCAGTTTGGGTATATGATAAGGACGATGGCGCCATACCGGGGAACGCCTTGGCGGAATCGGCGGGCGCGAACGGCGTTACGACGTTGTTTGTGATTGAGCTTCCGGATTCCTCAGAAGGCTGGAGCCGGATGATGAACGCGTTTGTTTCACTGGAAAGGATCTATCTGCTTCATCCGCTGCGCTCGCCGCAGGAAAGGATCGAAACACCGTCCCGCGATCATTTCAAGCAAGTTTACGGACTGCTGCTCAGAACCGCTGGGCAGGCCCTGCGCGAGGAAGAAATGATGGCGGCGCTGCTGAAACGGACCGGCTGGTCGCGGCGGATGCTGGAGTTAACACTGGGCGTGTTCGAGGAGCTGGGTTTTATTTCCCGGACGTCTGGAACCATCACCGTCAACCCTTCTCCTTCCAAACGGCCGCTGGAAACCTCAAGCCGTTACCGGGAGCTCGGGCTGCTCGCCGAAATGGAACAGATGCTGCTTCATGCCGGGGTTCCGGAAATTACCGAATGGATGTTAACCCGTATGCGCGGGGCTTCATAAGTGTCTATCGGCGTATTGTTAAAGAACGGAACAAGCTTATTTTATAAGTTGAACTAAGGAAAGAGCGGGATATAGGCAAGAGTGTGAAATGATGCTGAAGAAGCGCCAGCGTTCGCCTTTGTGAGCGGATTTCTTCCTTGTTGGAATCTAAAAAATCATCAGAAATCCGCGAACAACAGTGATCGTAAGAACATTTCACACGGCTGTCCTAATCCGTACAATCAATAGTTCAACTCTACCTAGGAGGAGATTGAATTGGACTATAAAAATTATATCCGGGTGATTCCTGATTTTCCCCAGCCCGGGATCAGCTTCAAAGATATCACGACCTTGCTTAACGACGGTGCCAAATACCAGCAGGCCATCAACGATTTGAAGGAGCTCGTTGCGGGCCTGAAAATCGATCTCATCGCCGGGCCGGAAGCGCGCGGTTTTGTCGTCGGGGCGCCGCTCGCCTATGCGCTTGGCGTTGGCTTCGTGCCGATCCGCAAAAGCGGCAAGCTCCCTTACAAGACGATTGAGGTGGAATACGATCTGGAGTACGGGAAAGACCGGCTGGCGATGCATAGCGACGCGGTGAAACCCGGCCAAAACGTGCTGATTGCTGACGATCTGCTGGCGACGGGGGGAACGATTTCCACTTCCGTTAATCTTGTGCGCGAGTTGGGCGGTAATGTGATCGGCACGGCGTTTTTGATCGAGCTTAGCGAATTGAACGGCCGGGCCAAATTGCCGGGCATTGAAGTATTCTCCCTTGTAACTTACTAAAAATGAAAAAAGGCCGAGCAGGATAGATTCCTGACTCGGCCTTTTATTAGCTCAATGATGGAGCGCGGGGCTCCCACCAAATGCAAAAATACAGTTGCTGCGAAAGCTGAGTTATTAAATTCAAAATAGCGGTATTTTATGTTCCTATTATCTGAGCCATGCAGATTGATCCGCAATAGGGGAATATTTTGGCCTTATTTTCCTGTGAACGGTTCAGAACGCGGACATTTCCTGGCGATCCGAGAAAATAGAGGCATAAATTTCCTTTATTTCTCTCCATTAGACTGATATCGCTGGAATAACGGCATTTTTTACCGCTATTTCTGGCAATCGGGCTGCACATCAATGGACCGCCGGAGTGATATGCTCCGACGGTTTTTTTATCCGCTTAATCGTGTTAATGCACGGCATCTTCTTTCTCGTTGGACCAGCCAAGCACCTGGATCAGCTTGAAGAACAGGCTGAGCAGGATGCCGACGATCGTGGCCAGGGCCATTCCTTTAAGCTCGACGTTGCCCATCGTCAACTTCGTTCCGCTGAGGCCGATGACAAGGACAACCGTAGCCAGCAGCATATTGGTCGGCTTGGAGAAATCGACCTTTTGCTCGACGAAAATCCGCAGGCCGGAAGCGGCGATGACGCCGAACAGCAGGAGCGAAACGCCGCCCATGACCGGGGCCGGGATGCAGGCGACGATCGCCGAAAATTTGCCCGAGAAGGAGAGCAGGATGGCAAAGATGGCGGCTCCGCCGATGACGAATATGGAGTACACTTTGGTGAGCGCCATGACGCCGATATTTTCCCCGTAGGTCGTGTTTGGTGTAGAGCCTACAAAACCGGAGAGGATCGTCGAAATGCCGTTGCCGAGCAAAGAACGGTGCAAGCCCGGATCTTTGGACAGGTCTCTGCCGACGATATTGCTCGTGACGAGCAGATGCCCGATATGCTCAACGATAACGACGAGCGCCACGGGGATGATCGTGATAATGGCCGGCACGCTCCACTGCGGCGTGGTCACCGTCGGCAGCGAAATCCAATTCGCTGCAGCGATCCTGGCGGTATCGACTTGGTCCAGGACTAAAGCCAGCACATAACCGACGACGATCCCGATCAGGATATGTATGATTTTGGGGAATCCGCGAAACAGTACGGCGCCTAGCACGGTAACGCCCAGCGTAACGAGCGAGAGCATGATGCTGGTTGGATCGGGAGTCCATGGTTTGCTCGGATCGCTGTTGATCCAGCCGGCCATGCCCGCCGCCACCGGAATAAGCTCGAGGCCGATCAGCGCAACGATGGCGCCCATGGCCGCCGGAGGGAACACAACGTCAATCCATGTGGTACCGGCATATTTGATCAGGAGCGCAATGACGACAAAAATGACGCCGGTCACGATAAAAGCGCCGAGCGCCATGGCGTAGCCGTTACCCGGATTGTTCTCGATCACCAGGGTAACCGGGGAGATAAACGCAAAGCTGGAGCCGAGATAAGCGGGGATTTTCCCTTTGCAGATCAAAATATAAAGCAGGGTGCCAATGCCGTTCATCAGCAAGATCATGCCGGGGTCGACGCCGAACAGGTTCGGGACGAGCACGGTGCTTCCGAACATGGCGAACAAATGCTGTAAGCTCAGCAGAACGCCGGGTCCGAAAGGAACTTTTTCGTTAACTTGAATTTCGCGTTGCAACCAGGACCACTCCTCTAAATTTAAACGTTCATAGGATAACTATCCTTAATAGATTAAATACATTGCCATCATTTTTCAACAAGAAATTACTCGGACATGTCATTTTCCATAACATCCCCTGCCTGGTCATTTGACATGCAACAGGGCATCCCGCCATGCCGGAAATGCTGCGGGCCGCCGGATAGCCGGTAGTTGACGGGAGGGGACGCAAGAGTCATAATTATAGGAAATCAAAATAAGGCGATTTATGCATATTTTCATATAGAAAGGAATCGAACGGGGATCTCAATGGGCATAGAGCAATTACTCGAAAAGGCGTCTGCCTATATAAAGGAACCGGAGCTTCAGCGCATACGGGTAGCGTACGAGTTTGCGGAGCAGGCCCATCACGGACAGGTCCGCAAATCCGGAGAGCCGTATATTCTTCACCCCCTTGCGGTGGCCGATATCGTGGTTAACATGCAGATGGATGCATTGTCGATCATTGCGGCCTTGCTTCATGATGTCGTAGAAGACACTACCGTGTCTTTGAAAGAGATACAGGAACAATTCGGAAATGACTGCGCTCTGCTTGTCGACGGGCTGACGAAACTGGAACGGATCAAATTCAGATCCAAAGAAGAGCAGCAAAACGAAAACTACCGGAAAATGTTTATCGCCATGGCGCAGGACATCCGTGTGATCGTGATTAAACTCGCGGACCGTCTGCACAATATGCGGACCCTGAAGTACCAGTCGGAGGAAAGCCAGCGGCGGATCGCTTACGAAACGCTGGAAATTTTTTGTCCGATTGCCAATAGATTGGGTATTTCCGCGATCAAATGGGAGATGGAAGATATCGCGCTGCGGTATCTCAATCCCCAACAGTACTATCGGATCGCCAACTTAATGCGCAAGAAGCGGGCCGAACGCGAGGAATACATCAAAAACGTCATCGCCCGCATCGCCGAAAAGCTGGAGGAAATGGGCGTGCAGGCTGATTTGTCCGGCCGGCCGAAGCATATTTACAGCGTATACAAAAAAATGACGACGAAAAACAAGCAGTTCAACGAAATTTACGATCTGCTGGCCATTCGCATCATTGTGGATAATATTAAGGATTGCTACGCTACGCTGGGCATTATCCATACGTTGTGGAAACCGATGCCGGGGCGGTTCAAGGATTACATTGCGATGCCCAAAGCGAATATGTACCAGTCGCTGCATACGACGGTCGTTGGACCGAACGGAGAGCCAACCGAGGTGCAGATCCGCACCTGGGAAATGCACCGGACGGCGGAATACGGGATTGCGGCCCATTGGGCTTATAAAGAAGGCTCGGGCGCCAATGGCCTGGTGAACAAAATTACGTTTTTCAACGAAATTTTGGAGCTGCAGCATGAGGCGAAGGACGCCTCCGAATTCGTGGAATCGCTCAAGATGGATTTTTTCTCCGACCTGGTGTTTGTGTTCACGCCATCCGGGGAAGTCATCGAGCTGCCGGCCGGCTCCGTCCCGCTCGATTTTGCCTACAGGATTCATACCGAGGTGGGCAACCGTACGATCGGCGCCAAAGTGAACGGGCGCATCGTGCCGCTCGACCATCGCTTGAAAACGGGCGATATCGTCGAAATTTTGACTTCGAAGCATTCCTATGGGCCAAGCCAGGATTGGCTGAAAATCGCCCAGTCCTCCCACGCCCGAAGCAAAATCAAGCAATGGTTCAAAAAAGAGAAGCGGGAGGAAAACGTCGAGAAGGGGCGCGAAGCGATCGAACGCGAGCTGAAACGCGCGGGGCTCGAGCCGCCTTCGTTTATGACGGACGAGAAGCTGCTGGAGGCGGCCAGGAAATACGCCTTTAACGACATCGACGACATGCTGTCGGCCATCGGCTTTGGCGGCATTACCGCGTCCCAGGTCGTCACCAAGCTGACCGAAAAGCTGCGCAAGGAGCAGGAGGAGGCCGCCGGCCATATCGAATTGACCTCCGAGGTCAAGGAAGTGAAGGCTCCGGAAGAACGCAAGCATCGCCCGACGAACGGCGTGGTGGTCAAAGGCATTGACAACCTGCTGGTGCGTTTTGCCCGCTGCTGCAATCCGGTGCCTGGCGATGAAATTGTCGGCTACATTACCCGCGGCCGCGGGGTTTCCGTGCACCGCAGCGACTGCCCGAATATCCCGTCGGGCGCCGACGGGGAAGAGGCGGCCCGCGTGATCGAGGTGGAATGGGAAGGCGCGATCGAAGCGAACTACAGCGTCGATATCGAGATTACCGGCCACGACCGCCGCAACTTCCTAAACGAAGTGCTGCAGGCGGTTTCGGAAAGCAAAACGAACATTTCGGCGGTATCCGGCCGTTCGGATAAAAATAAAATGGCTTTGGTGCATATGACGATTTTGATCCGCAATACCGATCACCTGCAATCCGTGGTGGAGAAAATCAAGCGGGTCAAAGACGTGTATACGGTGCACCGGATTATGCAATAGCCGTATTTGAAAGGTGAAGGAAGATGAAAATTGTAGCTCAGCGCTGCCGGCAGGCTCGCGTCACGGTGGAAGGGGAAACGACCGGTTCCATCGGGCGGGGCTTAATGCTGCTGGTTGGCGTTACTCACGGGGATACGGAGCGGGACGCCGCTTATTTGGCGGAAAAAATCGCCGGTTTGCGCATTTTCGAGGACGAGGCCGGCAAAATGAACCTTAGCGTGCTGGATATCGGCGGGGCTATTTTGTCCGTGTCGCAATTTACGCTGTACGGCGATTGCCGCAATGGCAAACGTCCAAGCTTCACGGCGGCCGCCCGGCCGGAAACCGCCGAGCCGCTTTACGAGCGGTTTAACGCTCTGCTCCGGGAGAAAGGGCTGACGGTGGAAACCGGGAAATTCGGGGCCGACATGGATGTCGAGCTCGTCAACTGGGGACCTGTCACGCTGATATTGGACAGCCCCGGCGGCGCTTAAGTGGGGATTTGCTGGCGCTTGCAGGACAGGACGATCCAACGATCCGGCAGGCGAATCCAATCCTAACGGACACCAGCGTCTGATGCAAGCTAATAGGCGGTTCCTATAATAACGTGAGCACGGGGAGTCGAACTCAAGCAAGCAGATAAGGGAAAAAAATGGCGTTAATTCGGCGTGATTACCCACTTTGAGGAAAATAGAGGGAATTTATGTCGCTATTTCTTCAATTCGCAGGACGATGACCGCTTTTTGCACCGTTCATTGGAAAATAAGGACAAAAAAGTCCCCTATTGGCGATGAGCGTGCTCAATTTCGGAAATTAAGGTCATAAAGTTCCGCTATTTTTAAGTGGGGGCACCCTCCCTTAGATCTATCACGTTTCATAAAGGGATAATTGGGGTTTGCCGAGGGTACACTTGAGGGTACCAACAACGTACCTGAAGGAGTTCATAATCCCATGCGTCAATCGACGAAGTCCAAAGATTGGCAGAGCGTTCCGCTGCTGGCGGCGGGGGACCGCAGTGAAGCTCGCATGTTGGCGCGTTCGGCGGAACCGGAAGCCTATGAGTTGATCCCACGGGAGGTTAAGCCGTCCGCCGAGTGGCTTCCGCGTCCGGGAAGCTGAACGCTTGCCAAGTGCGGCCGCCGTACGCAGTGGCGTGGCAACAGAGAAATTTTGGCGGTGCTCAAGTCCGTTCTGTTTTGAAAACAAGCGCAAGCTGTAGGAGTTCAAGTGTTCTCTAGCGGCTTGCGCTTGTTGTTTTACGGCATTTCGGATTTAGGCGCATTCGTCATAAAGTCTCCCGATTCGGGCAATAACAAGCAAAGAATCGTTCGGCAATCGATGCTTGCTACCGAAATAAAGGAGAGATGATCAAACATGACCAAACATATTCAGGCCTATTTCCGCACGGAGGATCAGGTGGAGGGAGCGCGGATCAGCCTGCTGGCGTATGCGCCGGGCCAGGTGGAGGCGGGGCATGTGGACGACAGAACGGGCGAAAATGACAAGCTGCTGGTGCAGATGCTCCCCGTTCCGAGCGGCTCAATGAATTCCGGCGGCACCGTTGGCTTGCCGCTTCCGGGGACGCTGCGGGGCGGCCAAAGCGCGCTGCCGGCATTCGCCTTCGGCGGCCGTGGCGCTAGCGACACTTTGAACGGAGAGCACAGCGAGGCGGTGGCCGGCGAGCGGGAAATGGACCCGGCCCGGGACGTTATCGACACCGGGGACGAACCGGAAGGGTGGAAATACGTGCTTAGCGCGGCGGTAGAGGACGAGGATTACGACAGGATCGTGCAAAAATTGCGCGCTCACGGAGCGTATATTTCAGCGGGTTAAGCGAACCTGTAATATAACTGTAATATTAGATTCATGATCCCTTAACATAAGCTGTTTATAATAACAGCATGACCCCCTTTTTAATACAATATATACCTTTGGACCTGCACCCCGTTGGTGACAGGTTTTTTTCTTTGATCTGACATTTTTTTCGTATAGACTTGACTTTAGCGCGGTGGTTTCATACAATCAAAAAATAGCAGTGGAATGTATCATAATGATTCGATGACGGGACAAAGTAATTCAACCCCACACCCTCAGAGAGGAATCCCAAGTCTTCGTGGCGTCGGCGCCCATTAGGAGCGGCTTACCCGCTTATGAAGCAGGCTGGAAGGATTCCGGTGATGATTGAACGAAAGACTTCCCCGAGAACCGGCGGCGAAATGCGGCAGCGGCGCTTTAACTAGCTTCCGCTTCGGCAGAGTAGACGTACGGCGTAGGCGGGCGATAACCGCTTAAAGCGAATCCCTTTGTCGTATGCTGTATTGCCGTCCCACGGCTGGCGCGGCGCGAATCAAGGAATTCGGAATGTGGGTGGCACCACGGGTGATTTGGAAACCAGTCTCTCGTCCCTGTTTGTATCAAACAGGAACGGGAGTTTTTTATTTTGATGAGCAATTTAGGATGGAGGATGAGCTATGGCTTTTCAAAAACCGAAGGGCACGCAGGATTTGCTGCCGGGTACCGTCGAGAAATGGCAGTTTATCGAAGACACGGCCAGGGATATTTGCCGCCGTTTTAATTACCGCGAGATCCGCACGCCGATTTTCGAACAGACCTCGCTGTTTGAGCGGGGGGTAGGGGAAACGACCGACATCGTCGAGAAGGAGATGTACACCTTCTTGGACAAAGGGGACCGGAGCATGACGCTGCGGCCGGAAGGCACGGCGGGCGTCGTTCGCGCATACGTGGAAAACAAGCTGTACGGGGAGCCGGACGTCAGCAAGCTGTATTACATCGGGCCGATGTTCCGGTATGAGCAGCCGCAGGCCGGCCGCCAGCGCCAGTTTCATCAATTCGGAATCGAGGCGTTTGGGGCGACGGACCCGGCGATCGACGCCGAAGTCGTATCGCTTGGTTACGAGTTTTGCCGCGAGCTGGGACTTCAGGGAGTTAAAGTGGAAATCAACTCTGTGGGCAATCCGGCGAGCCGGGCCGCCTATCGCGAGCAACTGCTTGCGTTTCTGCTGCCGATGAAGGACTCCTTGTGCAAGGACTGCCAGTCGCGGATCGAGCGCAATCCGCTGCGCGTGCTTGATTGCAAAGTGGATCAGGATAAATTCGGCGGAGCGCCTTCGATCCTGGACAGTCTGGATGAGGAATGCACGGCGCATTTTGCCAAAGTCCGTGAACTGCTGACCGCCATGGGCGTCGATTACGTTATCAATCCCCGGCTCGTGCGCGGGCTCGATTATTACACGCATACCGCCTTCGAATACAAGGCCCAGGGGATCGGCGCGATCGACACGATCGGCGGCGGCGGCCGCTACAACGGCCTGGTTGCCGAAGTGGGCGGACCGGATCAGCCGGGCATCGGGATGGCGTTGGGCCTGGAGCGGATCGCGCTGATCCTGGAAAAACAGGAAATCGACGCCGGCGCCGCCAAACCGCTTGATATTTATCTTGTCGCCCTTGGCGAAGCGGCCGACAAGGAGATTACGACGCTGCTGTATAAGCTGCGGCAGGCGGGATTTTCCGCCGAACGCGACTATCTGGGGCGCAAAATGAAGGCGCAAATGAAATCCGCCGACCGGATGGAAGCCCGTTATACGGCGATCCTGGGCGACGACGAGCTGGAGCGCGGAGAAATCGCCCTCAAATCGATGGAGACCGGCGAGCAGCGCACCGTGAAGCTAAGCGAATTGATTCATGAGCTAAAATCATAAAAAATTGATGCTTATAAGTGCGGGTTTAAAAAGTCAGGTTTTTAGCACCGAGAAGGTTGGATGAAGCCAGGGACTGAGTAGCGGAGCGTAGGTGAGCCTACGTGAGCAACGGAAGGCCCGGCTGAATTCAAGATTCGACGTCGAATCCGCTTCATGAATTGCTTCGTGATCAAAAGATGACTTTTTTAACAACATATATAAAGGAGTGTTTTTTTAAATGATGCAGCGTACTCATCATTGCGGCGCCCTGGGCTCCGCACACATTGGAGAAACCGTCACGTTAAACGGTTGGGTGCAAACCCGCCGCGACCTGGGAGGCGTTTTGTTTATCGACCTGCGCGACCGCAGCGGCATCGTGCAAATCGTGTTTAATCCGGCTTATTCCGGGGAAGCTTTGCAAATCGCCGACAAGGTGCGGAGCGAATACGTGCTTGCCGTGAGCGGTACAGTCGTACAGCGGGACCCGGAGACGGTGAACCCGAACCTGCCGACCGGGCAAATCGAAGTGCGGATCACGGAAATCGAAGTGCTGAACGCCGCGAAAACACCGCCGTTTTTCATTGAAGACGGCATTGAAGTGGACGAATCGCTGCGCTTGAAGTATCGTTACTTGGACCTGCGCCGTCCGGAGATGCAGCAAACGCTTTGGCTGCGTTCGAAAGCGGCTAAAGTATTCCGCGACTTCCTCGACGGAGAAGGCTTCATCGAAATCGAAACGCCGATCCTGACCAAAAGCTCGCCGGAAGGCGCGCGCGACTATCTTGTGCCGAGCCGTGTGCACGAGGGCGAATTTTTCGCCTTGCCGCAGTCGCCGCAGCTTTATAAGCAGTTGCTGATGGTCAGCGGCGTGGAACGCTACTACCAAATGGCCCGCTGCTTCCGCGACGAGGACCTGCGTGCCGACCGCCAGCCGGAATTCACTCAGATCGACATCGAGACTTCGTTCCTGTCGCGGGACGATCTGCTCGGCATGATGGAAAAGCTGGTTGTACGCCTCTTCAAGGAAACGAAGGGGATTGAGATCGAAGCGCCGTTCCAGCGTCTGACCTACGCGGAAGCGATGGGCAAATACGGCTCTGACAAGCCGGATTTGCGCTTTGGCCTGGAACTGGTGGACGTTAGCGATCTCGTGGCGAACAGCGGCGTGAAGGTGTTCTCCTCGGTCATCGAAAAAGGCGGCGAAGTTAAAGTGCTGAACGCCAAAGGCTGCGGTACCTGGAGCCGGAAGGACATCGACGATCTGGGACCGTACGCCGCCCGTTACGGCGCGAAAGGCCTCGCCTGGATTCAAGTGAAGGAAGGCGAATTCCGCGGCCCGATCGTGAAGTTCTTCTCCGAAGAGGAAATCGCGGCGGTGAAAGAACGCACCGGCGCGGAAGAAGGCGACTTGCTGCTGTTCTCCGCCGACAACAAAAAAGTCGTTGCCGACGTGCTTGGCGCGCTGCGCCTCAAAATCGGCCGCGATCTTGGCTTGATCGACGACAGTGTCTA
Organism: Paenibacillus oralis; assembly: GCF_003863965.1. Lineage (GTDB taxonomy): Bacteria > Bacillota > Bacilli > Paenibacillales > Paenibacillaceae > Fontibacillus > Fontibacillus oralis. The sequence continues at coordinate 7,269,059 of NZ_RRCN01000001.1, read as the reverse complement.
TAAATTCGCCTGGGTGGTCGACTTCCCGCTGCTTGGCTGGGACGAGGAGCAGAAGCGGTACGTCGCCGAGCACCATCCATTCACCCGTCCGCGGGATGAAGACCTGCCGTTGTTCGATACCGATCCGGGCAAAATTTTGGCCCAAGCCTATGACCTCGTGCTGAACGGCTACGAAGTGGGCGGCGGTTCGATGCGGATTTACCGGCGCGACGTTCAGGAGAAAATGTTCGATGCGATCGGTTTGTCGCCGGAAGAAGCCCAGGACAAATTCGGCTATCTGCTCGACGCGTTCGAATACGGCACGCCGCCGCACGGCGGAATCGCCTTCGGCTTCGACCGCCTGGTCATGCTGCTTGCCGGCCGCTCGAACCTGCGCGAAACGATCGCTTTCCCGAAAACGGCGAGCGCGACCGATCTGCTGATGAACGCGCCTTCCGAAGTGGACATGTCGCAGCTGGAACAGCTGCACATCAAACTCGCCGTCAAACCGGTGGAAGCGAAAAAATAAACAACATGAAATATCATATTTCGGGAGGTGTATAGACGATGCTTCATCAATTTTCACGGACCGAGCTGGCGATCGGGGCGGAAGGGCTGGACATATTGAAAAAAAGCACCGTAGCCGTGCTCGGCATCGGCGGGGTCGGTTCGATCGCCGTCGAAGCTTTGGCCCGGACCGGGGTCGGCCGCATCATCCTGATCGATAAAGACGTCGTCGACATCACCAACATCAATCGGCAAATTCATGCGCTGACGACGACGATCGGGCAAAAGAAAGCAGACCTGATGTGCGAACGGGTCAAGCTGATCAATCCGGAATGCGAAACGATCGCCCTGAATATGTTTTACACGGAAGAGACGTATGAAGAATTGTTTAAATACAAAATCGACTACGTGCTCGATGCTTCCGATACGATCAAATACAAAATCCATCTGATCAAGGAGTGCCTGCAGCGCGAGATTCCGATTTTGTCCAGCATGGGCGCGGCCAACAGGATGGACCCGACGAAATTTCAGGTGGCCGACATTTCCAAGACCCATATGGACCCAATGGCCCGCGTTATCCGCGCGAAATTACGGGAAGAAGGCATCCGCAAGGGCGTTAAGGTCGTGTTCTCCACGGAGCAGCCGGTGAAGCCGCGCGCTGACGTCACGAAAAAGATCGTCCCGGAAAACGCCCCGGAAATCCGCAAAGCGAAGCAGCCGCCGGCCAGCAACTCGTTTGTCCCGCCGGTGGTGGGGCTGATCATGGTCAGCGTTGCCGTCCGTGAGCTGCTGGAGCGCGGGGGAGTACGGGGATGAACGAGGCGCTGGCGAAAAAGCTGCGTTTGCCCGGAGGCGGCGAACGGACTTTGGTGTTGAATGCGCCGGACGGTTATTTGGGTGAGCTAGGCCTAGGGCCGGATCACGCCGTGTACGATGCGAAGCTGGCCGGAAGTTATGACTTTGTTCAGATGTTTTTTCACTCGATCGGAGAAGTGGAGGACCGGGCCGGCGAGGCGCTTGGCGCGGTCAAACCCGACGGGCTGTTGTGGTTGTGCTACCCGAAGGGCGGCGCCAAAGCGGGCACGGACCTGACCCGGGACAAGGGCTGGGAAACGGTGAGAGCGGCGGGATTTGAGGGAATCGCCCTCGTCTCGGTGGACGAGGTGTGGTCGGCCATGCGTTTTCGCCCGGCCGAATTGGTGAAGGCTGCGCCGTCATCGTCCCGCCGCGCTGCGGGGAGCGGAGCTGTCAACGCCAAGCGGGAGCCGGCCCGCCCTGTTGAAACGCCGAAGGATCTGGCCGCGGCGTTGGAGGCGGAGCAGGCGGCTGCGGCATTTTTTCGCGGGTTGGCTCCTTCTCACAAGAAAGCGTATATCGAGTGGATCACGGACGCCAAACGCGCGGAAACGCGACAAAATCGGATCGTCCAAACGCTGGAGAAGTTGAAGCAGGGCTTGAAGCGCCCGTCGGACAAGGCGTGAACGGAACCGAATAGCAAGGAAGCAAGACGCGGATCTGATGGTTACTGTCGCTATCGGATCGGCGTCTTTCTTTTTTGAGAAAATTCGCCTTTTCGCCGCTAGGACAAAATCGAATTCAGGATCATTCTATGAACGATCCACCGCTTCTTTAGATAACGTTTCATGATTTTGTCATGTTGGATACCGTTTGTGGTGTGTAGTAGTGTAGAATAATATTTTATTCTCCAGTAAAATCCAAATATAATAGTACTCGAGTACTTAAAGCATGCATGACCCAAAATTTAGATTATTCTGTTTCCTTTTACAGGTGGATCGGCATCATTTTATAGAGAGTAGTCTAGCTAGCATTCGTATGAATATGCAAATACCGAAAAGAGTGATTGATAAAAGACACACACCCAAGGTTGAAGTTTTTTAGGAGAGATGTCTACTGTGCATATAGAAGCTATACAATTTACCCATAGTGTGAATAATAAAGATTTTGATCATTGTATTAGAATACTTCCTTTATTTGTGCAACAAAAAATTTTAAGATACGTGAAGCAAGAGGATCGAGACCGAGCCTTAGTGGGTGCTTTACTTGGGCGGACACTGGCTAGCCAGCAATCCAATTTATCAGTGGAAGAAATTGAAATTGATCACACAAAATATGGAAAACCTTATTATATTAATCCATCGTGTTTACAATTTAACATTTCACATTCAGGAAATTGGGTAGTTGGTGTAGTGGATCATAGACCAATTGGTATTGATGTGGAGTGTATTAAGCCAATCGATTTTGAAATTGCTAGGCGTTTTTTTGCTGCAACTGAATGGTTCCAATTATTAGCATTGGAAGGGCAAGAAAAATTGAGTAGGTTTTATGACATTTGGACTTTGAAGGAAAGCTACATAAAAGCTATGGGAAAAGGACTAAGTATTCCATTAGATTCGTTTTTTATTCAAATACTACCCGAAAAAATTAAATTATTTTTGTTTTTAAGTGAGATGCAAGAGTTCATAGAGGATCAATCATGGTATTTTCAGCAGTATTCTCTTGATAAAGCATATAGATTTTCGGTCTGTGCTGCTCACAACAATTTTGCAGATACAGTAATGATTAGATCTGTTGAAGAGTTCTTAAATGGTTTAATGAAGTAGTTTAACAAGCCTTGCACATTGTGCTTTTTTTGTGGGATGGAGATGCGGCCTCGTTTTGCTTTGTCATTGTTCATCCTCGATTTGACTGGATCGGCCGAAATGTTCGCTGTCTTGCTGGCTGTCTCCACGATACCGACCATACTTCTTTCTGTAAATTCTCGTATGTAAGGTCAAAAGCGTTGGTAAAACGTACTCACCATAGCCAGTATCGTCATGACAACTCCTATGACCCCAATGACGTGATTTTCGCCCATATAGAGAAACGCAAGCTGCCTGCAGATAACGACAAAGCTGATATCATCGAATGACACAATCAAATTTTTACGATTCGCGCGGTCTGCGATAACGCCTCCGATGTAAAAATCAATTTCGTACAACAAATGAAATTTAAGTCAACACTTTCGAAGAGTCCCTGGTGATCTATTATCGCCTCTATTGAACGCATATTTTTCAACAATTCGTCCTCTCCCCGTACCAATAAAAAAATAAATTGCAAATAGCTCTTTATCGGAGAGATTAGCCTTTTTTCCGTCGTAGTGATATAATGAGTCTTCTCTGGCTCCGGATCAAGGAAATAGCGGATGGCGGGCGTTTCGACTGCCCTGCGGTTGACCGGCGGAGTACATCAATCTTAGGAGGTAACTGAAAGTGGAACATTTTCAAAGTGCCTATCAAGAAGAAAAGGCGCGGCTCGATCGCACCCTGGAAGAGATCGAAAGGCAGCTGAAAGAGCTGCGCAGCATCCCGGTGTACACGGGGCATGATTTTACGGAGCAATTGCTTGAGGCAAACCGTGAGTCGCAAAGAAAGCAGCTGGAGCAGTCGGTGCACGAACCGTATTTCGGCCGGCTCGATTTTGCGGAACGGGGCAGGAGCCGAACACCGATCTATATCGGCAAAGTAGGCGTCGGCGATCCGGAAGTGGGGCATCCGCTCGTCATCGATTGGCGCGCGCCGATCGCCAGTTTGTTTTATTCTTTTACCGGCGGGGATGAGGCTTCATATATCGCTCCCGAAGGTTTGATTGACGGACTGGTGTACTTAAAACGCAACATTGTGATTCGCAAAGGCATTCTCGACCGGGTGGTGGATACGTACGACAAGGACAGTGACGGGCCGGCCGTAAGCGACGAGTTTCTCGTGTACCGCCTCGGCGAAAACAAGGATAACCGGCTTCGCGACATCGTGTCGACGATTCAAGCTGAGCAGGATCAAATTATCCGCGCGGCCAAAAATACGGCATTGATCATCCAGGGGGTCGCCGGCAGCGGGAAAACGACCGTGGCGCTGCATCGGCTGGCCTTTTTGCTGTACCAGTACAAAGAGCAGATTTCTGCGGAACGGCTGGTGATTTTTGCGCCCAATCATATGTTTATCGACTACATTTCCGAAGTGTTGCCCGAACTGGGGGTCGGGGATATCCAGCAAAACACGTTCAGCGATTGGGCGGCTCGAGTGCTTGATTTGAATGAAGTGCCGTCCGACGGTACGGAAGCGCTGTCGCGCTGGTTCGACGGAGGCTCGCCGGGACAGACGGTAGGACAGGCGCAGGAGCAAAGGTTGGGACGGAAGCAGGGGCAGGTGCAGGATCAGGCGGAAGAGCAGGTGTTGGCGCAAGGTCTGGGACGGAAGCGGATGCAAGGGATAGCGCAGATTCAGGGCTGCCCGGACGATACCAGGCTGTCCGACCGCTTTAAAGGCTCAATGCATTTTAAAACGTTAATTGACGTCTATCTGGAAAATTTGGAGTCCGTCTGCGTGCCTGAAGGGGATTTTGAGCCCTGGGACGGAGCGCGCTTATCCCGGAAGGAGATCATCGGCTGGTTTGAAGGCGAATACCGCCATTATCCGGTCGCCCGGCGCAAGGAACGGGTGCTGGCGCGGATTCATCGCTGGATCGAAATGGAACTGAAAAAGTCGCCTTCTACAGCGGCGCTGAAGGAACGCAAGAAGAAGGCGCAGCAGCGGGAAAAAGCGTACGCCAAAAAGTGGCCCGAGCTCGCCCCACTTAGCCTGTACCGGGAGCTGTTTGGCATTCGGAGGAGCGGCGGAGCCGCAGGCCTTGCGGATATGTCGGCGCGGATTCCGCGGGAGATTTGGCGGGAAACGCAGGGCTATTTGAAGAAAAACGCCCTCAAAGAAGAGGATCTGCCCGCACTGTTGTATCTGTACTCCGTGGTCAATGAAATCGACGGAAAAATGACCTTCGACCATGTGGTGATCGACGAGGCGCAGGATTTTTCGCCATTTCAGGTGTATGTGCTGGACCGGTTCGTCAAAGGACATTCGTTTACGATCCTCGGTGACTTGTCGCAGGGCATCCACTATTACAAGGGCGTACGAAGCTGGGAGGAAATGCAAAGCCTGTTCCGGCCCGAGGAAACGGCTTATTTTGCGCTGACCCGAAGCTACCGCTCGACGATGGAGATCATTGAGTTCGCCAACGAAATTTTGCAGCGGGGCGTGGGTACGGATTTGCTTGCTGTGCCGGTGTTCCGCAGCGGGGAGCCGGTGCGGCTGCTGCCGGCGGCCGGAGAGCGGCGCTTTGGCGCAATCCGGCACGCCTTGGACAAGGCGCTGTCGGGCTCGTACCGGACGGCGGCGATTTTAACGCGGACGATGCGGGAAGCGGAAGAGCTTCATGAGGAGCTGACGAAGGCGGGCGCCGATATTCACCTGATCAACGGGGAACTCAAGGAGTATGCCGGCGGGGTGTCGGTACTGCCCGTTTATTTGTCCAAAGGGCTGGAATTTGACGCGGTGATCGTGACGGACGTCGACCCGCTTCACTACGGGCCGGAGGACGCCAAGCTGCTGTACGTCGGCTGCACCCGCGCGCTGCATGAGCTGTGGCTGCTGCATGGCGACGAGCTGCCGGACTACGTACCCGAAGAAAACTCCGAGTTCGCCGCCCGCGCGTCTGTGGAGGGATAACGTCCGGTGGTTGCGGAGGGATAACGATCTGCGGCTGCGTAGGTTTCGAGACCCGAGGTTAGCGATCAGCGGCCAGGGCGATTAAATGATTGGGCGAGTTGATTAGGCAGTCTACATCCAGCGTGTGGTGCGTAACGGACCGTAGAGACATCTACCAATCGCCGCCCCCAAAATTGTAACGGACCGAGATGACCTTATTTGCATGAAGTCACCCAAAGTAGCCTCATTTGGAGCCGAATAGCTCCTACTGAGTCCGTTACGTTAGGAAAATACCCGGGAAATGTACGGATAACGTCATTCAGGTCCGTTACACTTTACCGATCGAACTCTTGTCTCCGCATCCCTATGTGGAGGAACAACCGCTAAACCGGATGAAATGCAAAAGTGCATCTGTTTTGCGGCCATTCGATCAAAAAGTATCTATTGACCGGATATGAACTGCACTTTTGCATTTGAACCGCCTATTTCGAGGAATTTCTACGAAAATCGCATGCACTTTTACATTTCGTGCGGTAGATGGCCTCTGATTGGGCACCTTGTGACCAAGTGCAGGTGTATAAATACGGACCTGGCCGCTGGTCAGGATTTTTCATCGGGCTCGGCCCTCGATAAAATCCTCCAGGTCTTGGTCCGCTTTGCTTTGATTGCACAAATTGCAGGCGCAAACGCAATTCACCGGAGTGGTATGGCCGCCTTTCGCTTTGGGCAGCAGATGATCGATCGTGTCTCCGTATTCCCCGCAAAAAAAGCAGGTATGATTGTCGCGGGTGAGAATATAATTGCGGAACGCTTTGTTGGTGTAAAGTCGCCGGATCGTGTACGGATTAACGACCACGGCGGCATGCTCGCGGACGAGCGTCACGGCCAGCTCGAGGTCGACCTCCTGCTGCCAGCGGCGGCCTTTGTCGGTGCGCCCGCGCATGCGGATCATGCCGTTGCGGTTCGGGCGCAATGTCCGCACGTCCAGGCCCTCCGCCCGCGGCGGAGGTGCGGGCAGCGCCCGCTTGATCCGGCGCTTTGGCGTCGCTTCGTGAGGCGGCAGGGAGGAAGCAGCTTTGGCGTCCAGCCTAGCCGAAGAGGCTCCCGCAACGTCTCCGCCTGCTTTGGCAACGATTGCATCCTCCTTGCGGCTCTGCCTGGCAGCTTTGTTCATGGCAGACCTTCCTCTGCGCCGTCCAGTCTTGCTTGCCTCAGGATTACCGCTTTGCCATGCGGCCTTGCCTGCCTCAGGATTACCGCTTTGCCGTGCGGCCTTGCCTGCCTCAGGATTACCGCTTTGCCATGCAGTCTTGTCTGCCTCAGGTTTATCGGTCTGCCGTGCAGCCTTGCTTGCCTCAGGTTTTCCACTCTGCCGTACAGTCCTGTTTACATCAGGCTTCCTGCTTTCTCCGCCCGCCTTGACCGTATCCGCCTTGCCGTTTCGCCCGGCAGGTTTGCCGGCAACCGGGTGAGCAACCGGCTGACCGCCCGGCTCGGCCAATTTGCCTGCATCGGCCGTACCGCTCTGCCGCGTAGCCTGGGCAGCGCCGGCGTCCACCGTCCCGGCAAGTCCTACAGCGGGGAATTCCGCGTTCCCCGGCTCTTGGACCCTGCGGGCCTGCTGCTTCCGAAGCGCCCGGCAGCTTCGGCAGGCCCCGCGGCGCGAGCCTTTGCCGGAGCGCTTGCCGGTGCGCCGGAGGAACTCGGAAACCGGTTTTGCCTCACCGCAGTGGGCGCAGGTTTTCGTCGCCGGATTCGGCGCGTCCCGGCGTATATCTGGTTTTTGCTCTTCCATGTTGTCCCGGCGGAAAGACGGGGCGTGCTGCTGCGTCAAAGATGTCACCTCGGTTTCGGATAAGCGGCGTATTCTGCGTTAGTTATATTTTCTATTATACCTGATCAAATATATAAATATAGCCAAGACCGCGGGTCTTGGCTTCGCATATGGTTGATTTATCGTAGAACCAAGCTGCCGGCCTTTCCGCCTCGGCTGCGGGGCGGACTTGTGTGCCCGCGTTTACTCCGTTACCGCTGCCTGGGGTCTGAGCGCCCGCATTTTGGTCAAAATTTTTCGGATGCTTTCATCGGATAAATGGTATTTGGCGGCTAAATCCCGTACGGAACACCCTGTACGGTGAAGCAGGAAAATCTCTTCGTTTCGTTTGGCGATGGACGTTCGCGATCCGCTCAATTCGCCCCATAACGCTCTCGCCCGTTCCGGTTTCGGGATGTACAGCAGCTCGCCCTGAATATAGTTCTGGAGCTCCTGCAGCAGCCTAGGGGGAAGAACATCCTTCCCATTTTTGTAGTTCACGATCATGTACCTCCTTATTTCGTGGTCCGTTTTCCATAGTTGTTACGATATAAGTCAACATGGCCGTAAATCCCCCTTTCGGCTTGGAATAATATGCAAATATAGCTTAAGATCTATCATAACACAGTCATCATCTAAACGGAAATAAGGGGAGCTGTTCCCAGCCCCCCGTTTTTTTGCGGATTCCGCTTACGCGGAAGCCACCTCACTCACTGAAATCACTTCGATCAGCCCCCTTTCCCGTGATTCGTCGGCCCGACATCTATATTAACTCATATTTTGCGGCGCGGGAAAAGTGAAAGAACAACTATAAGTGTTTTTTACGTATAAGCGCTTTTTTCCGCATCGGCTGCGGGTGTGCTAGAATAGAGTAGACAATGCCTACGATCAAGGAAGTGAGCATATGGATTTGTTCTCCTACCAACAGGAGCAAAACCCGGCGGGGCGGCTTTTAGCCGATCGGATGCGGCCCGTCATGCTGGATGAATATATCGGACAGGAGCATATCGTCGGCCCAGGAAAGCTGCTGCGGCGGGCGATCGAAGCGGACCAGGTGTCCTCGATTTTGCTGTACGGCCCTCCCGGATGCGGCAAAACGACGTTGGCCCACATTATTTCCAACCATACGAAAGCCGAATTTGTCCGGCTGAACGCGGTCGACGCTTCGGTCAAAGACGTTCGGGAAGTGATTGAAAAGGCGCAAAACGACAAATCTTTTTACGGGACTAAAACGATTCTGTTCCTGGACGAGGTGCACCGCTTCAACAGCTCGCGTCAGGATGCGCTGCTGCCGGCGGTGGAGAAAGGAACGATTATTTTTATCGGCGCGACGACGGAAAACCCGTTTCATTACGTCAACGGCGCTTTGATGAGCCGCTCCACCCTGTTTCAGCTTGAGCCGCTGACGAAGGAGCATTCGCTCATCGCCATGCGCCGGGCGTTGGGCGATAAGGAAAAAGGGCTCGGCTTCATGAAGCTGAATGCCGATGAGAAGGCGCTCCTGCACATCGCCTCCATGGCGAACGGCGACATCCGCCGCGCGCTGAACGCGCTGGAGCTGGCCGCGATGACCACGCCGCCGCAGCAGGACGGCACGGTGCATCTGACGCTCGAAGTCGCCGAGGAGTCGATCCGCCGCCCGCTGGTCAAGGCGGACGAATCGACGCAATATGACGTGCTGTCGGCGTTCCACAAGTGTGTTCGCGGCTCCAGCGACGCCGCCGTGTTCTGGTTTCTGTATGCGGTGGAAAAGCTGGGGATGGACCCGATGACGTTCATCCGGCGTTTGATCGCCGCCAGCAGCGAGGACATCGGGCTGGCCAATCCGCAGGCGATGGTGCAGGCGGTCAGCGCTCTGGAGGCCTACCGCAACAACGGCTGGCCGGAAGCCAAGCTCAATGTCGTCCAGGCGATTTTGTTCGCGGTGGAAAGCCCGAAATCGAACGGGGTGGTTGAGGCGATCGGGAACGCCATGGCGGCGATCGATGAGGTCGTCTCGGCCGAGGTGCCGCTGCATCTGCGGGATACTCATTACAAGGGTGCCGTGAAGCTGGGGCATGAAGGGTACAAATATCCTCACAATTATCCGGGGCATTATGTGGAGCAGGAGTATTTACCGCCGAGGTTGTCCGGCCGCACATTCTACAATGCGACGGAGCAGGGCAACGAGGCAAAAATCAAGCACAACCAGGAGCTTCGGCGCAGGGGGAAACGGTAGGGGCGGGCATCCGGGTGTGTACGCCTGCCCTTTTTTTACTGGATCCTTATCGGTCACTACCGGATAAACACCTGAAATATTGGTATTTATGAGTCTGCGGCTCCGGAGTCGGGACAATAGGAAGTTATTTGGACTCAACCTTAAAATCGGCGCTCGACAGCCGGCCCAATGGAACGACCTTTTGTCTTTATTTTTTTCGCTGGAGTTTCTCAGGCTGCCTGGTTCTAGCTTGGTTTTCTTGGCACACCATAAAAGAGCCCTGCCGGCTTATCGGCGGGCTCCTGTTTTGATGTTCAGCGGCGTCCCGCTCCCCTAAGGCACTGGTCTAAGTACCATCACATTGGAAGGCTGAGCCCTTTTGTTCCTTTATTTCGATTAGAGGACCGCGAGAAGGAGAAGGGAAGGGGAACTCATCGCCCCGCTTTACCCCAGCGCACTCTCCGCCTCACGCGCCTCTAGCTTCACCGGCGACTCGATCGTGCCGCCGCCAAGGCATTCATCGCCTTGGTAAAATACGACAGCCTGCCCTGGCGTGATCGCTTTTTGCGGCTCGTCAAACTCTACATACACCGTGCCATCCGGCTGCTTCGTCAAGGTTACCCCTTGATCCGCCTGGCGGTAACGGAACTTCGCCGTGCAGTGGAACGGTCCCTCCGGCAGCTTGTCCGCGCCGGCGATCCAATTGACGCCCGAAGCGGTCAGCGCCGTCGAATACAGGCGCGGATGCTTGTCGCCCTGAACGACATATAAAATGTTGCGTTCCAGGTCTTTATCCGCGACGAACCACGGTTCGCCGGTGCCCGATCCGCCGATGCCCAAGCCCTGCCGCTGGCCCAGCGTATAATACATCAGCCCGTCATGGCGGCCCTTGACTTCGCCGGTTACGATGTCGACCATATCGCCGGACTGGGCCGGCAAATAATTGCTTAGAAACTCCTTGAAATTGCGTTCCCCGATAAAGCAAACGCCGGTGCTGTCTTTTTTCTTCGCCGTATACAGGCCGGCTTCTTCCGCGATGCGGCGGACTTCCGGCTTCGGAAGGTGGCCGATCGGGAACATCGCCTTGGACAACTGCTCCTGATTCAAGGCATTCAGGAAATACGTTTGATCTTTGTTGCCGTCAACGCCGCGCAGCAGCTTGTACACACCGTCTTCTTCGACAACGCGGGCATAATGGCCAGTGGCGACGTAATCCGCGCCAAGATCAAGCGCTTTGTTCAAAAATTCGCCGAATTTGATCTCGCGATTGCACATCACGTCGGGATTGGGTGTCCGGCCGCGCTTATATTCATCGAGAAAATAGGCAAAAACTTTATCGTAATACTGTTTCTCGAAATTGACGGTATAGTACGGGATATCGATTTGCTCGCACACGCGGCGGACATCCTCGGCATCCGCTTCGGCGGTGCAGTAGCCGAATTCGTCGGTATCGTCCCAGTTTTTCATAAATATGCCGATAACGTCGTATCCTTGCTGTTTCAGCAGGAGCGCCGTTACCGAAGAATCGACGCCGCCGGACATGCCGACGACAACGCGGGTTTCGTTATTCGGTTTCTTCATTTCTATCACTCCTTTGGGCGCTATAGCCCTACCGTTATTTTACCATAGGCATGCAACCCTATACGATGGGTATTCCCTATATTAAAGTAAGTAAAACAAATTGCAACCCAAAAAGGTTGATTTATTTTTCAAAACACATATGATATGTTACGATAAGCAGAGGTTAAAGATAGGAATAGGGAGGTATTCTTTAAATAACTGGACTTCATCGGCGGTTTTGGGCCGTAGGCGCCGTCAATCGCCATTTAATGGATCGGAGTCCAATTGTATAAAGTTTGCCTGAAAATTGAAAGAGGTGGCTTCTTTGAAGATTTCTACAAAAGGGCGCTATGGATTGACGATTATGATGGAGTTGGCCGCAAAATTCGGCGAGGGCCCGACTTCCCTGAAAAGCATCGCCGAAAAAAACCAGCTGTCCGAGCATTATCTGGAGCAGCTCATTGCACCGCTCCGCAACGCCGGTCTGGTTAAAAGCGTACGCGGCGCTTACGGCGGGTACATCCTGTCGCGCGACGCGAGCGAAATTACCGCGGGGGACATTATCCGCGTCCTGGAAGGCCCGATTTCTCCGGTCGATTTTACCGAGGAAGACGATCCGGCCAAACGCGATTTGTGGCTGCGCATTCGCGACAGCATTGCGGAGGTGCTCGATTTGACAACGCTGGAAAATTTAGTTAACTATGAAGAGCATGGCGCGAAAGAGAACTACATGTTTTACATTTGACAGGGATTGAGAAATCCGCATGTTCAAAGGGATTGAAGGCTGTTTTAACAAAATCCTTTACCCGCACACTACCCGCATTAGTTATTGATGACCCATTCGAAGTCATCTCCCAATTGCTGTAGCGGCTTTGGGTGACCTGTAGATAAATGAATATTTACAACAGTGTATATCAGCAAACAAAAAGCCTGCGAATTCGCAGGCTTTTTGTTTGGCACATCATAGAAATCGGCGCTTGACGGCCGGTGGCTGGAACAACGAAAAGGCGTCTACTGAAACCGCTAATCGTTGGCCTTCAAAATAGCGGAACTTTATGTTCTTAATATCCGGAGCCCGGCCTGTTCATCCCCGTTAGCGGCATTTTTTGTCCTTATTTCCCCAGGAATGACCCAGAACGCGGGTATCTCCTTGCGATTCGAGTAAATAGCGACATAAATCGCCTCTATTTCTCTCAAGGAGACGGACATCGCTTGAATAACGCCCTTTTTTGCCCTTATGTTTTCGCTGGAGTTTCTCAGGCTGCCTCCTCAAGTACAAAGCCACTGCTTGTCATGTCGGATCCTGTTGATCTTGAAACCGCAGGTGACCTTCCTAAATCTAAACCAGCCCTTTATCCATGGCTTTGCAGATCAATGTGGCAAACAGGCTGTTGGACCAGGCGAACCATTCCCGCGAGAAATCGGCCGGGTTGTCCGGGTGAAAGCCTTCGTGCATATACCCTGTGTCCGCGTCCGTAGCGATCAGCGTGTCGATCAGCGCTTTGACTTCCTCGTCGTCCGTGGCCGTCAGCGCCTGCATCGACAGCGCCATATGCCATACGTAACCGCCCGGCGTGTGCGGACTGCCGATGCCTTTGGCGAATTTGCCTTCGAAATAAAACGGGTTGTCGAAGCTCAAGGCAAAACGCCGGGTATTTTGGTAAACCGGATCCTCCGCCGATACGTAGCCGATATAAGGAATCGACAGCAGTCCGGGCGTGCCGGCGTCATCCATCAGGCAGTAGTTGCCGAACCCGTCGGTTTCGTAAGCGTAGATTTTGCCGTAGACCGGGTGATTGACGATCCCGTAGGCGCGGATGCCGAAGTCAATCTCTTTGCGCAGCTTTTCCGCTCTGTCGGCCAGCCGCTCATCGCGGTAAATCTCCAGCGCAATATCGCGGATATGCCCCAGGATGACGACGGCGAACATGTTGGACGGAATGTTGTAGCCGAACAGGCAGGCGTCGTCGCTCGGCCGGAAACCCGACCAGGTCATCCCCGTATAGTTGACCGGCAGCCCGAGTCCGCCGTTTTGCAGCGTTTCCGTTTCCTGCTTGGTTTGGCGGACAAAACGGTACGGGGATTGCTCCATATGCCGTTGTTCCGTTTTCAGCACTTGAACGATGGTGCTCAGCGCCCGGTAACAGGCGTCGTCGAAAATCGAATCAACGCCGGTCTCCCGCCAGTAGGAATAGGCGAGCTGGACGGGGAAACACAAGGAGTCGAGCTCGTATTTCCGCTCCCACATCCACGGGTTTAAGCCGCATTCGTCGGTAGCCCGGTAGTGCTTGTCGCTGGCCGTTTCGTTGAACGCGTTGGTGTAGGGATCAATGTTGATATAGAACATTTGCCGGGCGATTAGACCGCCGATGATACCCTGCAATTCCTGATCTTCCTTGGCGAAAGGGATGTAATGGCGGACCTGCTCGGTGGAATCGCGCAGCCACATGGCCGGGATGTCGCCGGTAAACACGAAGGTTGTGCCGTCGTCCAGCAGCTTGGTCGTCGTTTCCAGCGTATTCGGAAAACAGTTGCGGAACAACTGCTTCAGCTTCGGATTATCGGCGAGGCGAGCGTCGGCTTCGTCCAGAAATCGTTCGATGGATGCGGGTAATTTCATAATCGGTTCCTCCCAAGATTAGGTTCATATCGGTTTCATTTGGCCTGGGCTAAACGGAAATGGCAACGGTCACGATTTCGGCCTTGCCGGCCTCGATCCGAAGGTTACCGTCCTCAAGCTCCAGTCCGGCATGCCTGCGCTCCAGAATATCGCTTCGGTACGCGGCCCGGGCCGGGAAGTGCAGCTCGACACCGAGTTCGGCAGCGTGGCGGCGGTCCAGATTGTACCAGCGGAGCACCAGATCGCCTTGCTCGGACAGCTTGCAGGCCGACAGCGCCAGCGTTTGTCCTTCCCAGGTGATCGGCGCGTACGTCGTCGGCAAGGTGCCGTGCCGCAACTCCGTCTGCACATGGAACCAGGGAACCTGGAAGGCGTAGGCCTCGGCATATGCCCCGGATTCGATGGCATCCCCGGCATGCGGGAAAACCGCGTACTCCACGGTATGCTCCCCAAGGCACTGCGCCTCCGGCGTCGGAAATACGCCCCAGTCCCCAAGCTCGCCCACGGAACGAAGCAGCGTGACCGCGATTGTATTCCTGCCGTCGCGCAGCACCTCGTACTCGTTTAATCCTTTATTGGCCACGGTCATCCCGGCATGTCCGTCCGATACGCTGACGAAAGCTTGCTGATGCTGGGCGTTGCTCGGATTGATCCACTCCGGAGCGGGCTCGGTGTCGCGTTCCGCCGCTTCGAATACGGAGTCCGCCAGATGCTTGCCGGCTTGAAGGCCGGTCGGAAACAGGACGCGCAGACGATGGTCCTTGGCAAGGTTTTCGAACGAGGTCGATGCAAGCAGCCCTTTTCCGGACTTCTCCAGGCTAACCCTAGACGTGAGGCGAAGCGGGACCGTCTGCTCGCTCCGCCCTGCTTGCCGCCGGCGGAAAGGCGCCATTTTGCGCCGTTCTTCCTCAAGCGTTTCGTCCGCTCCCGCAGGGATGACCCAATCATGGACAATCTCGTAAGTGATCCGGTAAGGCTCCGCTTCAACCAGCGTAAGCGTTGCCGGAACTCCCCGGGTGGTCAAGGCAACATCGCCGTCCGGCTGCCTGAACACGTATTCGTTGCCGATATCCCCGCAATCCTCAAATACGCCCAGTCCCCGAAACGTGCGGCCGGTTCTCCGGTCGGTCAGGTCGTAAGAGCCGTCTTCCCGGAACTGCACGGCGAGAAATTCGTTGGCCATTCCGTTCTCCAACGTGACCAGCGGCGAATCCGCCGGCGGCCGTACGGGATTGTCAGCGCCCGGATGCCAAGCGAAACTTTTGAAGCCAAGGGCTGGTACCGCTTCCGCTTCAAAAGTCAGGCGGATCTTGCGCGCCATGTACGGTTGGCGGAAACGGTCTTTCGGCAGCTCGTAGCCGAACCCGGCGCCCAGATCCTCGGTTTTGGCGGCGACCGCTTGGCCGCGGTCATCCAGTAGCCGGCCATCCTCCAGGGCTAGCGGCAGCCGCTCCAACTGCTCGGCGATCGCCGCCGGATTCGGTCCTTCCTTGAAATAGCGTTTCGCCACGATCAGCTCCACGCTGACTGTCCCGCTCCGCTCCCGGCCGGCCGTGTTGAATACGGTGACGGGGACGGCGTCCTCATTCCAGGCCTCAACCTGGGCCGTGCCGATACTCCCCGCGACGGCTTCGAGGCTTTCGCGGATCATCGCCTCCGCGGTATGCCGGCTTTTATCAAACCGGCCGATCATTTCCCGGTGCACTTCGTCCACGCTGCAGCCGCAAATGCTGTCATGCGGATGGTTTTGCATCAGCGTTTTCCAGGCGTACGTGAGCAGACGATGCGGATAGGCCTTAGCACCGGTCAGCGCGGCAAGCGCGGCGAGCGGTTCGGCTCCTCTTTCCAGCAGCGTCTGCCCGCGCTGGTTCATCTGCTTCAGGTAAACCCGCGCCGACGCCGTGTTGACGAGCGTCCCCCAGCCGTCGGTATGCTGGCTGCGCAGCTCCCCGGTGATCGTGACGAGACGATCCGGAAGTTGACGTTTTAGGGCTTCCAAGTACTGCGCGAAGCTGGAATGCATGAAATCGACCTGCGGATAAAGCGCCCGCGCGGTCTCCAACGCGTCCGGCAGGCCGGTCTGCACCGGCTGATGGTCGCAGCCGTTCATAAACAGAAGCTCCGTTGTGGAGGCGTATTTTTCGGCATCCACCAGTTTTTTGCTCCAATAAATAGCGGCTTCTTCCGCATCGACCGGCACTTCGTTCCCGTTGCTGTACCAGTTGGCGAACAGCAGCCCAAGCACGGACGAACCGTCGGGCGCGGCCCAATGCATTTCGGAAAACGGCGATTCGTACCCGGAGCCGGCGAATTCGTCCACCTTATTGTCGAAGCCGGTCGGTTTGACGCCGCGTCCGAACACGGCAACATCAATGCCGGCCTGCTGCAGCAGCTGGGGCGCCTGGCCGATGTTGCCGAAGGAGTCCGGAAAATAGCCCAATTTGCATACGGCTCCGAACTCCGCGGCATCCTGGTGGCCGATGAGCAGGTTGCGGACGTTGGCCTCGGAACTGGTGAGAAATTCGTCCTGAAGCACATACCACGGTCCGACGGCGATGCGTCCTTCACGGATATGCTTCTTTAGCAGCTCTCTTTTTTCGGGATGCACCTGCAAATAATCCTCCAGGACGACCGTTTGCCCATCCAGATGAAAATGGCGGAACCGGCTGTCCCGCTCCAAGGTCTCCAGCAGGCGGTTCATCAGTTCGATCAATAGGTAGTGATGAGCTTCATAAGGCATGTACCATTCCCGGTCCCAATGCGTGTGGGAAATCAGGTGCGCGGTTTTGCGGGTCATCATCATTCCTCCTAGAATGGCGGAGATTTGAGCCAAGACACACTCGTAAGCAGGTTTACACATCCGGCCGGAAATCACAATATGTATGATTTGCTGCCCCCCTAAAGAACACATGATTGACACATCGCAAAGGCCGGTAACCATCGGTGTCGGGCGGATTGTAAAATCGCATAAATGCCGGTGCGCCGCGGTTTAACGCCATTTTAAACATGACAATTCATATTCGACATATTTACGGTGTCAGATTCGATTCCCTACAATTTTGATTGTAAGCGTTAGCAAGGGACGGTCTGAACCGGGAAAAAGAAAAACGGGCAAGGCGGAAACGGAAGTTAACGGACTGGATATGAGAAAGGAGAGAAGACGATATGAAGAAAAACGGCCGGCAAGTATCCGGCACCGCAATGAGAACATCGGGCGAAGCCTCCCTCGGCCGTAGAATGCTGAAAAACTGGGAGTTGTACTTGTTCGTGGCCCCCGCCTTTTTATACTTCCTTATTTTTCATTACGGGCCGATGTACGGAATCCAAATCGCGTTCAAAAATTTTACGCCGGTCAAGGGCATTACGGCCAGCCCATGGGTAGGATTTGATCATTTCGTGCGTTTCTTTAATTCCTACTATTTTTGGGATCTGCTGTGGAACACGCTCAGCCTGAGTTTTTACGAATTGGCGATCGGATTCCCGCTCCCGATCATTTTGGCGCTTGCCTTTAACGAAATCAGGAACGGTGCGTTCAAAAAGACGGTGCAAACCGTCACCTATGCCCCGCATTTTATTTCCATGGTTGTCATGGCGGGGATGATCATTACGTTCCTGTCGCCTTCATCAGGCATGATCGTGCGTATGATCGAGGCGTTTGGCATGGAGGCGCCCGCGTTTTTGACCGATCCGCGCTGGTTTAAAACGATTTATGTGCTGTCCGGGGTGTGGCAAAGCACGGGCTGGGGGACGATTATATATCTCGCGGCTTTGGCCGGAGTGGACCCGCAGTTGCATGAGGCGGCGATCGTGGATGGGGCCAGCCGCTTCAAACGCGTGCTGCATATCAACCTGCCGACGATCGTTCCGACCATTACGATCCTGCTTATCCTGAACATGGGCAATATTCTCGGGGTTGGATACGAAAAGGTGCTGCTGCTGCAAAATCCGCTTAACATGGAATCTTCGGACGTTATTTCCACGTTCGTGTACCGCTCGGGCCTGGTCAGCGCGCAGTACAGCTTCTCCACCGCCGTCGGTTTGTTCAATTCCATCGTTAACGCGATGCTGCTCATCACCGTGAACAAAATCGCCAAGCGGACAAGCGAAACAAGCCTATGGTAGAAGGAAGGAGGACAAACGAATGGTCACGACAATCAAAGAGTCCAAATCGGACAAGCTGTTTCTGGTCTTGAATTACGTGTATCTGCTTATTGCTTTGGTGGTGGTGCTGTATCCGCTCGTTTATATCGTCAGCGCTTCCGTCAGCAGTCCCAAATACGTCAGTTCGGGGGAAATGTGGCTGTTTCCCAAAGGGCTGACTTTTGACGGGTACAGGCTTGTATTCGAAAATCCGAAAATCTGGCTCGGTTACCGCAATACGATTGTTTACACCTTGATCGGCACGCTGCTGAACCTGGCGGTGACCTTGCCGGCCGCCTACGCGCTGAGCCGCTCTGATTTCGTGGGGCGCCACTTTTTTATGGGGATGTTCCTGGTCACGATGTTTTTCAGCGGCGGCCTGGTGCCCACTTATTTGATGGTCAAAAACCTCGGGCTGATTAATACGGTCGGCGCGCTGATCCTGCCGGTGTCGGCTTCGGTATGGAACATCATCGTTGCCAGAACTTTTTTCCAATCGACCATCCCGAAGGAACTGCAGGAAGCCGCCCACGTGGACGGATGTACGAACCTTAGGCTTTTCCTGCGGATTGTGCTTCCTTTGTCCGCCCCCATCGTGGCCGTCATGGCGCTGTTTTACGGGGTTGGCCACTGGAACAGCTACTTTCCGGCTTTAATTTATTTGAACGATGACACGAAATATCCGCTGCAAATGGTACTGCGTCAAATCCTGGTGCTTCAGGAGATGTCCGCGGAGACGACAGGAGCGGCGATCAGCGGCGATATCGCCCAGGCCATGGCCAACAAGGCGGAAATCGCCTCGCTGGTGAAATATGCCGTGATCATCGTCTCGACGCTGCCGGTCATCGTCGTGTATCCTTTCCTGCAGCGTTATTTCGTGCAGGGGGTCATGATCGGATCGGTCAAAGGCTAGTCAAAACGGGCTGAAACCCGAACCAACGCGGCGAGCCCGTGGACACACCGGTAATAACGGAGATCTTGTCTTCGATTATTATAATTTTTGATCATAGTTCAAAAGGGAGGAATACCGATGCAGAAAAAAAGAAAAGGCTGGCTCCTGCTGTTGCTCGCAGCTATGTTTGTCAGCTTGCTGTCCGGTTGCGGCGGCTCCGGCAATGCCAAAAAAGAAGAGGGCAGCGGCAATGCGGAGAATAGCGTCAGCAAAGACGGATTCCCGATCGTTCAGGAGCCCATCACGCTGACGATGATGGCGCCGGACGTAGGTTTGCAAAACTGGAAGGACATGGCCGTTTTGCAGGAAATGGAGAAGCTGACGAACATTCATTTCGTGTATAACAACGCGCCGAAAGACAGCTTCGACACGAAGAAGAACCTCGTGTTCGCCAGCGGGGAATATCCTGATGTATTTTATGCGGCAGGGCTTACCCCGGCCGAGCAAATGAACTACGGCGAGCAAGGCATCCTGATTCCGCTGGAAGGCCTCATCGACGAGTACGCCCCGAACTTCAAGAAGGTGCTGGAGGAGTATCCGGACGTGCGCAAATCGATCACGGCCCCGGACGGGCATATTTACTCGCTGCCGGTCATCGAGTTCAACCAGCCTTGGTACCGGAACCCGATGTGGTACAACGGCGATTTTCTTAAAAAGCTGGATATCGGCAAGCTTCCGGAAACGACGGAAGAACTGTATACCTACCTGAAGCGCGTAAAAGAGGAGGATCCCAACGGCAACGGCAAGGCCGACGAAATTCCGCTGTCCTCCGTGAACCTGCGCGATATCCGCACCTGGCTGCTTGGCGCTTACGGCATTTATGAAGAAGAAATCTACGTGGACGACCAGGACGTGATTCATTACACCCCGATGGAAGAGGGCTACAAGGAATATCTCGCTTTCCTGAACCGGCTGTGGGCGGAGGATCTCCTCGATCATGAGACGTTTTCGCAAACGGCGGAACAGAAAAAAGCGAAGGCGCAAAATGGCCAAGTCGCCTTGTTCTCCGAATGGCACGCTTATATGACGCTCGGGGGCGAGCCGGGCACGGACGATCCGATGTTCACGCCGGTGAAAAGCGATATGGTGGACAAACCGGCCATCGCCAAAAACAAAGGGATAACAACGGGGGCTTTTGCGATCACCAACACCAACCCTGCTCCGGAAGCTTCCCTGCGCTGGATTGACTACCTGTACTCTTACGACGGCGCCTTGCTGTTCAATAAAGGCCCGGAAGGCGTGCTTTGGGAATACACGGACAAAGCGAACCGGGTCAAGCAATATCTGCCGGTTCCTGGCGGCGGCGACCGCGAGGAATACCGCGCGACGCTGACGCCGAACTACGGAATTCCGGCGCCGACGATTTCTTTTGACGATGTTTACAAAGGTTTGAAAACCGATTTTGAGATTTGGGTGGACAGCGAATCCAAAACAAAGCTGCTGGATCAAGGCGCGAGAATTCCGTTCCCAACCCTCTTCCTGACCTCCGAACAGCAGGCGGAAGTGACGACGCTCAGCTCGGACTTAAATACTTACGTTCGGCAGATGGAAGCGAAATTCGTAACCGGCGCCGAGCCGCTGGCGGGCTGGGACAGCTATGTGGATACCGTTAAAAAAATGGGCGGAGACCGGATGCGGCAGATTTACCAAGAAGCCTACGACAGCTGGAAGTCCAACTAATTGGAAATACGCATAAACGGCCGGCTCTCCGAGATCCCTATCTCAGGGGGCTGGTTTCCCTTCGGAAGGCGGTTAATACGCGAGTTCTGCTTTCAATTTAGCGGAGAAAGGTGCGAAAGATGGATTACAAAAACAAACTTCTGTCTGCTGGGAGGAGAGCGGACGATCTCCTCGGACGCATGACGTTGGATGAAAAAATCGGCCAACTGGTGCAGCCTTTCGGCTGGAAATGCTTCGAGAAAACCGCGGACGGATCGGTCGAAATCACCGATTCCTTCAAGGAGCATATCGCCCGGGGCGGAGTCGGATCGCTTTACGGGACGCTCCGCGCCGATCCGTGGACAGGGGTGACGCTGGCGGCCGGACTGTCTCCCGAGGAGGGCGCGGAAGCCCTGGGTAAGCTGCAGCGGTACGCCCTTGAGCACAGCCGGCTCGGCATCCCGATTCTGTTCGGCGAGGAGTGCTCGCACGGACATATGGCGATCGGCGCGACCGTCTTCCCGGTCCCGCTCGCCATCGGCAGCACATGGAACCCGGAGCTCTACCGGAGCATGTGCCGGGCGGTGGCGGCGGAAACGCGCAGCCAGGGAGCGGCGGCCACTTATTCGCCCGTGCTTGACGTCGTCCGCGATCCGCGCTGGGGCCGGACGGAGGAATGCTACGGCGAAGATCCGTACCTGGTGGCCGAACTGGGCGCGGCCGCGATCGCAGGGCTACAGGGCGAACGGTTGGACGCTGCGGACAGCCTGCTGGCCACGCCGAAGCATTTCGCCGCTTACGGCAGCAGCGAAGGGGGGCGCAACGCTCAGACCGTGCATATGGGACCGAGGGAGCTGCACGAGGTGGACCTGCTGCCGTTCCGCAAGGCGGTGGCGGCCGGAGCCCGCTCGGTGATGACGGCCTATAACGAAATTGACGGCGTTCCTTGCACAACTAGCCGTTATCTGCTTCAGGACGTTTTGCGGGACGAGTGGGGGTTTGACGGTTTTGTGATCACCGATTGCGGGGCGCTCGGCATGCTGGCAAGCGGGCACAACACGGCCGAAAGCGGTGAAGACGCCGTTGCCCAAGCCATCCGGGCCGGCATCGACATGGAGATGTCCGGAGAAATGTTCCGGGAACATCTGCGCTCGGCTTTGTCGGCGGGATGGTTGTCCGAAGCGGAGCTGGACAAGGCGGTGCTGCGGGTGCTGAAGCTGAAGTTCGAGCTTGGGCTGTTTGAACGCCCATACGGAGATCCGGCGCGCGCGGGCGAAGTCATCGGCAGCGCCGCGCACCGGGAACTGGCCCGCCAAATCGCCGGGGAAAGCATCGTACTGCTCAAGAACGAGCGGGGCACGCTGCCGCTGCGCAAGGATATCCGCAAGCTTGCGGTGATCGGGCCGAATGCCAACGCGGCCTACAATCAGCTTGGCGACTACACCTCCCCCCAGCCGCCGGGCCGGATCGTCACCGTGCTGGACGGCATCTGCAGCGCGCTCGGCGACGAAGGAGAGCGCGTGCTGTACGCTCCGGGCTGCCGCATCCGCGACGATTCCCGCGCAGGATTTCCGCGCGCTCTGGAATGCGCCGCCGCAGCCGATGCCATCGTCGTGGCGGTGGGCGGGTCCAGCGCCAGGGATTTCGGCGAAGGCACGATCGATTTGCTGACCGGCGCGTCCGTCGTGACGGAACATGCCTGGAGCGAGATGGAGTGCGGGGAAGGGATCGACCGTGCCACGCTGAATCTGCTCGGCGCCCAACTTCCGCTGATCCAGGAGCTTCGCAAGCTCGGTAAACCGCTGATCGTCGTGTACATCAACGGACGCCCGATCGTCGAGCCGTGGATCTCGGAGCATGCCGACGCCATCCTGGAAGCCTGGTATCCCGGCCAGGAAGGCGGCCATGCCATCGCCGGCGTGCTGTTCGGTGACGTGAATCCGTCCGGCCGCCTGACGGTCAGCGTGCCGAAGCAGGTCGGTCAGCTTCCGGTTTATTACTACCATCGGAGAACGAGAGGCAAGCGGTACCTGGAGACCGATTTCAAGGCCGAATATCCGTTTGGGTTCGGACTTAGCTACACGAAGTTTGAATACGGGAATCTCCGGGTGGAACCGGCGGTCATCGGCCCGGGCGGGCAAGCACGGGTTTATGCGGAGGTTACTAACGCAGGAGATTCAGCCGGTATGGAGGTCGTCCAGCTGTACATTTCCGACCTGGCGGCGTCGGTAACAAGACCGGAGAAAATGCTGAAGGGCTTTCAAAAGATCTCCCTGGCTCCCGGGGAAACCCAAACCGTAGTCTTTAACGTCGGGCGGGAGCAGTTGGAGTTCGTCGGGGCGGATCTTTCCCGTATCGTGGAGGACGGCGAGTTTAACGTGATGGTCGGGCCGAACTCCGCGGAATATTTGACGGCCGGTTTAACGGTCAGGACAGAGCGTGGTTCGTCATGAAGCGGATCGAGCGTTTTATCGCGGTTCTCGGCAAAAGCCAGTGGCGCAGGCGGCAGCCTCTGCGGGAGTGGTCGATCCGCCGCTCGCGGTATTTAGCGCCGGGCGTGTACGAGCATGGACCGGAGCCAGCGAAGGCTAGCGCTCCCGACGTGCTGGACGGCGGATACGGGACGACATATTTTCTGAGCGGCGAATTCGCCCTTCCGCAAGGCTGGGAGGGCGAAGATATCGGCCTGGTCTACGAGGGCGGCGGCGAAGGGCTGCTGCGCCTGGACGGGGCTCCTTACCACGGGCTGGACCGCAACCACGGTTTCGTGCCTTTGCCGGCCGCAGCCCCAGGACAGCGGCTGCGGATCGACATCGAACTGTACGATCCTATTCCCGAGCCCAAGGATCCGCTGAACCGCCAGGCCGTCATTCGCCCCTCTGTGACCGGCGCCGCCTTGTCCCTGGTATGGGTCAACCGGCCGGTGTATGCCTTGCTCCATACCGTAAAGACGATTTTCGAGGCGGCGCGGCTGCTGCCGCCTCAGGATATGCGGCAGATCCGGCTGATCAGGGCGTTGGAGCAGGCGATGGACGAGCTGGAGCAGGGGGAAGCAAGGGCGCTGGCGGATGAAGGCAGGGTGAGCGTCGTTGATCAACGTCTGAGGGACCTGGCGGCGGCGGAAGCTTCGCCCGGGTTACGGGACGGGCTCATGCACCTGGTCGGCCAATCACATATTGATCTGGCCTGGCTGTGGCCGTTGAAGGAGACGGTCAGAAAAGCGGGACGTACGTTTTCCACCGTACTCACGCTGATGGAGCGTTATCCCGATTTTCGCTATTCGCAGAGCCAGCCGCAGCTTTACGCCTTCGTCAAGCGGCATTATCCCGAACTGTTCGCCCGCATCAAAGAGAGGGTAGGCGAAGGGCGCTGGGAACTGGTCGGCAGCATGTGGGTCGAACCGGACCTGAACATTCCGAACGGGGAATCGCTTGCCCGGCAGATTTTGTACGGGCAGCAATTTTACGAGCGGGAATTCGGCAAGCGGACGGCGATTGAATGGCTGCCTGACACATTCGGATATTGCGCTTCCTTGCCTCAGTTGCTGAAGCAGGCGGGCGTCGAGTATTTTCTAACGACGAAGCTCGGCTGGAACGATACGAACAAGTTTCCGTACACCTTGTTCGAATGGGTCGGCATCGACGGCACATCCGTGCTTGCTTACCAGAATCACGGCGTGAACGAATCCACCAGCCCCAAGGATATCGGGGAGCATTGGCAGGCGTTTGAGGAAAAGGATCGGCATGACGAATTGATGCTGCTTTACGGCCACGGCGACGGCGGCGGGGGCGTGACCCACGAGATGCTGGAGTACGCCGAGCGCGCCAAGCTGATGGCCGGACTTCCGGCCAGCCGGTATTCCACCGCGGAGGCTTTTTTCGCGAAGCTGGCGGAGCGTCGCCCCGAATTGCCGGCATGGCATGGCGATTTGTACCTGGAGCTGCATCGCGGGACCTATACGACGCAGGCTTTCAACAAGCGGTGCAACCGGAAGGCGGAGGCGCTGTACCGGGAAGCGGAGATTTGGGGCGAATTCGCGGCATGGCATGGCACAGGCCGCGAAACGGCCACCCTGCGGGAGGGCTGGGAGCTTCTGCTGCTAAACCAGTTCCACGACATCGTTCCCGGCAGTTCGATTCCCGAAGTGTATGAAACATCCCGGGAGCAATACAGTCAGGTATTCCGGTTGGGCCGTCAGGCGCTGGACGCTTCGCTGCAAGCGCTGGCGGAACAACTGCGGCATCAGGCGCACCGGGGCGGGCGGGACGCCGAGCATGCAGATGTCACTGCTTCCGGGGAAGGCCGGCCGTATCTGGTATTCAACAGTTTAGGCTGGGAGCAGGGCGGCATCGTGCTGTTGGAAGGGGACCGGAGCTTGCTTGGACTGCGGGCATTTGACGGGGGGGGAGCCGCTGGAAAGCGATGCCTGGCTCTCCGATCCGGAGCGGGGAAAGGCGACGCTGGCCGTCCGAGTACCGGCGATACCGGGGTTCGGCTGTAAGGCGATATGGCTGCGTGAAGCGCAGGGATTAGCGGCGGAAGAGGCGTCCGCTCCGGCGTTGGCCGGTTCGTCCGTTTCCGGTGATTTCCCCGAGGTTTGGGAGAGCGAGCATTACCTGCTGCGGTTTAACGAGCAAGGCGAAATCGTGCGCTGGTACGATAAAGACAACGGAAGGGAGCTGTTGGCCGAGAGGCAAAAAGGCAACCAGCTACAGCTTTTTCACGACAGGCCTTCGCTTTGGGACGCCTGGGACCTGGACCCGCGTTATGAGCAGCAGCCGGCGGGCAGCCCGCTGCTAACCCGGCGCGAAGCCGTCCTTCGGGGCCGCGTGCTCGATATTTTGCAGTTCCGGTGGGAGTACGGGCGTTCCGTGATCGAGCAAACAGTACTGCTTCCCAAGCGCGGCCGCCGCGTCGATTTCCAAACGAAGGTGTTATGGCAGGAAGACCATAAGCTGTTGAAGGTGGCTTTTCCGGTGGACGTTTTGGCCGGCAAAGCGACCTACGAGATTCCGTTCGGTGCGCTGGAGCGGCCCACCCATCGAAATACGAGCTGGGACCAGGCTCAATACGAAGTCTGCGGCCACCGTTTCGCCGATTTGTCGGAGCACGGGTATGGGGTTAGTCTGCTGAACGACTGCAAATACGGCTACGACATTCACGGCAATGTGCTGCGCCTATCGCTGCTGCGTGCTCCAAGCTGGCCGGATCGCCATGCGGATCGCGGGGAGCATGAGTTCACCTATTCGCTGTATCCCCATGCCGGCGATTGGCGGGAAGCGCAGGTCGTCCGCGAAGCGGCCGCGCTGAACGCTCCGTTGCGGCCAGTTGCGGCCCCTGCGGGCGGTGGGCAAGCGGCTTATCCGCCGCGGCAAAGCTGGCTGGATTTCCGCAGCGGCCATGTGATCCTGGAGACGGTCAAGGCGGCCGAGGACGGAAGCGGCAGAGTGCTGCGTCTGTATGAATCGTCCGGCGGCAGGGCCGAGGCCGTCATCGGCGGATTGCCGGAGCAGGCCCGCTTTTTTGCGGCCAACCTGCTTGAAGAGGAATCCGGGGAGCTTCACGCGGAAAACGGAACGCTGCGGCTGACCTTCAGGCCGTTCGAGGTCAAAACGATCAAAATCAGGCTAGGCCAAGATGATAAAGGGAGGCCCGACAGATGAAAATAACAAGGCACCCGGAGAACCCGATTGTGGTCCCGGGCGGATACGAATGGAGAAAAGTAACGGTTTTTAACCCGGCGGTGATTATCGATAACGGCAAGCTTTATATGATCGAGCGGACGGCGGGATCGCTGACCCCGTGCAAAAACTTTCTGGGGCTGTTGGAAAGCGAGGACGGCGTGCACTTCACCCATGTGAAGGACGAGCCGATCGTCACGCCGGACATGCTCGGATTCCCTTACGGCAGCGTCCAGGACCCGCGGATCGTCAAAATCGACGATACGTTTTATATGAACTACGCGCTGCGTCCGTGCGCGATGAGCTACTACCCGACCGGCCGGGGCGTGCCGGAGCGCTCGATTCCCGAATATCCGGACGGCTGGGGCGAGCAGGAGGGGCATTGGCTGACGCGCTCGTCGATCCTCGCCTCCAAAAACCTGATCGACTGGGAGTTTGTGTCCGACACGACGCCGCTGGACATTAACGACCGCGACAACATTTTGTTCCCGGAGAAAATAAACGGCAAGTTCGTGCTGCTGCGCCGGCCGGAGGAATATGTGGGCGAAGCCTATGGCACGGAAAAAGCGGCGATGTGGATCACCTATTCGGACGATCTGCTCCATTGGGAGGAGCCGAAGCTGCTGGCGAAGGCGGAAAACCCGGCCTGGGAATCGCGCAAAATCGGCGGATCGACGCCGCCGGTGCGCACCGATCGCGGCTGGCTGGTGCTGTACCACGGAGTGGACGACGAGGTCGTATACCGGGTCGGCGCGATGCTGCTGGATCTCGAGAACCCGGAAAAAATCATCGCCCGCACAAAAAACTTCATCATGGAACCGGAAACGTATTACGAAAAATTCGGCTACCAAATTCCGAACGTCATCTTCCCGACGGGGAATGTCGTTAAGGACGGTCTGCTCTACATCTACTACGGGGTGACCGACACGGCGATCGCGCTGGCCACGGTACCGGTAGAAGAGCTCGTCGATTACCTCCTGGAGCAAGCGGAATAATTCATATCAAAAATAAGCGTCCCGGCCGGTCTTCATGCCCGGCGCGGGACGCTTTGCCGCGCTTTCAGGCGAGGAGCGGGGGCCCTGCGAGGACACGGGGCTCCCCTAACCATACATTCTAACGGTTGACACAAGCGCTATTTGTTCCAAAAACGTTGATTTCAAATTCTAACGGTTGCCATGCGCTTATTTCACTTAAACCCGGCTATTTTTGCCCAGATTAAGGCAAATAACGCCGCTCACAACCGTTAGAATTTAGAAAAGGGCTTTTTTCGTGCAATAGCAGCCGCTACAACCGTTAGATCTCCGGCGGACGATAGTTTCCATTCGAAAACCTGATAAATTCCGGAAATCTGGAAAGTATCAGGGCTGCAAATCATGCAAGAGTTTATGCAACGCTAGTGCCGCTAGTGTCATGGACCCTCGAACGCTTCGGGCACGGATGGCTCGGGCATGTGCGGCTTGACAGTTTGCGGCTTGACAGTTTGCGGCTTGACGGATTGCAGCTTAACAGCCTCCGGTTTGGCCGCGTGCAGCTTGCGGTATTGCCCCGGGGTATACCCGGTCTCTTTTTTGAACTTGCGGATAAAGTTTGGCGCATCCAGGTAGCCGACCTGTTCGATGATTTCTTTCAGCGGGGCATCGGTGTTTACGAGCAGCCGGATGACCTCCTTCATGCGGCATTGCCAGATATACTGCGAGAAATTGTAGCCTGTCTTTTCTTTGAAGCAGCGGCTCAGATAAGAAGTGGAAATCGAATATCTGAGGGCAACGTGCTCCAGGCTGAGCGTATAATCGGCGAATTGCTGGTCCACGTAGGCCACGATATCGTCCATTAGGGAATGCTGCCCGGTTTCCGCATTGCGCTCAACCTGAAGGCAGATCCGGGAAGCGAGTGAGCATAGTTTAACCTCAAGCTCCTCCAAGGATTCGAAGGAGGTAAAGCTCGATATGTTCTGAAACACCTCGTTCATCCCCAACTCGGAAGCTGTGCGGAGCAGCGAATTCAACAGGTCGAAACAGATGCAGCGGAGCAGGGAGACCGATAAGGACTCATCCTTCAGTTCATTGATGATCGAAGCGATCATCTGTCTTGCGACCAACTCATTGCCTTGTTTCAGCCCGTGCTCGAGCTTCAGTATCGTCTTGCGCGAAATCCAGAACGTTTCCGCCGAAGGGATAGAGAGCTCCGCGATCTGTTCAAAATAGGTGACGCGTCCGTTGCTGCCGATCATGCGGTATTCCAAGGCGGCTGACGCCTCTATGAATGACTGGTTCAGATTCGCCGGATCATCGTATAACGTTCCAACCCCGAAATAGGGGACAAGCCGGGAGTTTTCGATCACCCATACTTTAATCGCTTCAATGATAGGCAAGATACGGTCTTGCGCCTCCTTCCGGCTGCTCGCGGAGAGCGATACGATCAGCGCAAACTGCTCGGCCGCAGAAAATTCCATCCCGTAAACATGAGTCCCCAGCTCGGCAAATTCGAATTCGCTAAGCATTTCCTGCAAGTGCTGCTGTTCCTTCCAGTTTTTCTCCCCCTCGGCCGTCTCGTCCCACGCCAAAATCACGGAAAAATAAAAGCCTTGGCCCTGCGGAAGCATCAACCCTGCCCCGTCAATCATCCGTTCGATTTCCGGATCGTCGGGTTTCCCGTATTTCAGCAGTAAAAGCAGGCATTGATTCCGTACATAAGGCTGCTGCATATCGATTCTGGCATTGTAATCATGGATGGTTTGCTTGATCCAATCCCATTCGTTTCGGGTTTTGAGATTGTCCGCAGAATGGTTTTTGATTTTGGCGAACTCAAGCAGGTCTTTGATCGGGTGATATTGCCGCTTCGCCAGCAGCATGGCCGCGATGATCCCGGTTAACACGGCGATGCAGAAGATTAGAAAGACAAGCTCCTTAATATGGGCAACGCGGCTGAAAAATTGGTAGCTGGGCATTGCCGTTACATAAAGCCATCCATTAGCTTCAGACTTGACGACAACAACGGAATACTGCTCACCGTCAAAAGAAAGGCTATGAATGCCCGGTTTAAGGGTAGGTAACACCTTTAGGTCTTCAGCCTGCGGACTTGCGCCGTGATTGTTGACCGTCAAGGCGTTGCCTTTCTGGTCGAAGATGTAGCTGCTGCCCGAAAAATCGCTCAATATGGAATCCATAACCCCGGTCAGCTTGGATTCTTTCATTAAATAAACCACCGTGCCGTAAGGGTATTGATCGTTGGGTTTAATCGGCACCAAAAAGGTCAGCATGGGGTCGTTGCGCGAATAGACGCTGACCTTCTCCGCGGGCCGCATCATCGGCTGCTTCAACTCGTTTAAATCGCGCAACAGCTGCTCGCTTGTCCAATTTTCAAACTTGTACATTCGTTCAAACACCACGTTGACGTAGGTTAGGCCCGTGGAGGAGTAGATGATTGAGTCATGGTGAAAATACAAAAAAAGATCCTCCAGGATGCTGCTGTTTGCTTTATAGCTGGCCAATGTACGGATCGCGTCGGCGCTGTATAAAGGATGGCGCACCATGTATGGTGTCAAATGCTCGTCGTACGAAATTTTACTGGCGATTTCCTGCAGCTCGGCCATCCGCTCGTCGATCGTCGTTTTGACCTGGTTCAACTGATTCACATTGGATTGCTCGATCTCTGTACGCAGGCTTCTGACTGCGCTTTCATAAACCAGTGCCGTGACCAGCGTCAGCGGGATGAGGAACATTAAAATATAGGATAACGTGTATTTGAGCAGAAGTTTGGATTTGAAATGGTTCCACCTGGCCGGGATGCCGAACATCGGCTTTGAATGGTTTGCTGTTTTGGGCATGAATAACCTCCCCCCTTTACCCGTCTGTTTTATCATTATAACGTTATAATTATTATGCTATAAATTTACGGTTAAAGGAAGGAAATATGTTGAATCGTGCCCATTTCATTTAAAGAGGAGGTTTTCGATAAAACATGCAGTAAACGGGCAAAGGGCCGATTTGCGTTTCTTGGCTTAAAGAAAATCCGAATTGGGCGGATTGGTACAGATGATGGAAAGGTATAGCGAGCAGAAGGTGATGGACTTTTTTATGAAATTTGTTGCGCTGGGAAAGCAAGAAGGATATATTCATAAAGACCGGACGGATGAGACGGCCTTGCTCTACTTTGCGATGTACCGAAATGAGCTGGGGCGATATCGGCGGAAGCTTCCCGCGAGGAAGGCGCAATCAGGAATATGGACGGGTGGATGGAATTGTTTTTCTACGGCTTGTCCGGGCAGCCTGAGAAAATCTCACGTTGACTTAAGAAATAACGGTTTGATTGCGAATTTTTCCGGAATAAATATATAATATGCATGATTAAAAGTATACCGGATAAGGTGATAATTCATGAAAATATATCTGGACCATGCCGCATCCACTCCGGTCCATCCGCAGGTTGCGGAAACGATGCTGAACGTGATGCGGGAGCAGTTCGGCAACGCCTCGAGCGTGCATTTTTACGGCCGCGCCGCCAAGCGGCTCGTCAACGGGGCGCGGGATGCGATCTCCTCGCGCATCGGCTGCCGTCCGGATGAGCTGGTGTTTACGAGCGGCGGCACGGAAAGCGACAACCTGGCGCTGTTCGGCACGGCGGCTGCCCTTAAAGATAAGGGGCGCCACATCATTACGACGTCCATCGAGCATCATGCCGTTTTGCATGCCTGCGAGCGTTTGGAAAAGGATGGCTTCGAGGTGACGTATCTGCCGGCCGACCGGTACGGCCTGGTGCATCCGGAGCAGGTGCGGGAGGCGATTCGGCCGGATACGATCCTGATCAGCGTAATGTACGGCAATAACGAGGTTGGGACGATTCAGCCGATTGAGGAGATCGGACAAGTTGCCAGGGAGCAGGGGATCGTGTTTCACGTCGATGCCGTGCAAGCGCTCGGTTCGATTCCGATTTCCGTAAGCGAGCTTCCGGTCGATCTGATGAGCTTCTCCTCCCACAAAATCAATGGCCCGCAAGGAGTCGGGGCTTTGTATGTGCGGAAGGACCTGCTGATCGAGCCGATTCTGCACGGCGGACTTCAGGAAAGAAAACGCCGGGCGGGCACGGAAAACATGGCGGGGATCGCCGGCTTCGCCAAGGCGGTGGAACTGGTTGCGTCTGAGCGGGAGGAGCGGACCGCCCATGAGGCGGAGCTGCGCCGGGAATTGCTCAACGCGCTGGAGGAGCGCATTACGCGCGAAAGATTCCACGTCAACGGCCATCCTACCGAGCATTTGCCGCATATCGTCAATATCAGTTTTCCCGAGTGTGATTCGGAGACGATGCTGATGAACCTGGATATGGAAGGGATCGCCGCTTCAAGCGGATCGGCCTGCACCTCGGGGTCGCTGGAACCGTCGCATGTGCTTGAGGCGATGCACGTATCTGAGGCTTTTTTACGTTCGGCGATTCGTTTTAGCTTTGGATGGGGTAATACTAAAGAAGAAGTTGTGCAAACCGCAGAAAAAATTGCAACCATTTTGGAACGTCTTCGTAAAAGAAATCATGGGCACTCGTAACAGGGGTTGTCCAGCTTTTGCGAAGGGAGGTTGAATTCGGCTAAGCAATCAAGGGAAATGCCAGCAGGGAGTGTCGTCGATTCATGAGAATGCAGGAGATGATCGGCCTGGCTGTCTTTGATGTAGAACAAGGCAAGCGGGTCGGGAAAGTCCTTGATGTTTTGCTGGGGGGCGATTGGTCGATCACGGGCATTCAGCTGGAGAACAGATCTCTGTTTTCTTCCAGCGTTAAGGTGGTGCTCTGGGACGATATCGCCGCTTACGGCGAAGATGCTGTGATGATACGCAATCAACAGGCTGTCTGCAAATGGGAAGCCGAGCATATACAAAATACGTTTTTGTCCGGACCCGGCAAATTAAAGGATCTGTCCGTACTTACGGAGGACGGGATTCGGATCGGATACGTCACGGATGTTTATTTTGAACACGAATTGGGAAACACAATTACTGGAATTGAAATAAGCGACGGGTTTTTCACCGATCTGATGGAAGGGCGGAAAATGCTCCCCTTTGTCCCGGAAATGACCCGAGGGGAAAATGCGATCATGGTGCCCCGAAGCAGCGAGCAGTTGCTTGAAAAGCCATGAATTTTTACGAACGGTAGGTGGTCGGTCAATGATGAAATGTCCAAATTGCAATTCCAAGGATATCGGCAAAATCGGTTCCCATCAGTTTTACTGCTGGGGATGCTTTATCGAACTGACGGTAAACGGCGACAAGATGTCGGTTTATCAAGTGGAGGAAGACGGGACGCTGAGCTCCCTGGATGACTTGTTTTTCGGCGAGGAAATCGTGCAGGAATTCCCGCAGATCCAAGCTTCTTCTTAAAAGATATATATTCGCTTCCGCCCGCGGAAATGCTGAAAGCTGTCCATCTATTATATCGGAATAGAGCGGGCGGCTTTTTTTTGTGCTCCTAAAAAATTGTCAACAATGATCATGACGAAACCGTGTTTTGATTTCATTGAGAAGGAAAGCGCTTTGAATTAGGATGAGATTAGGAACACGGTAAATGATAAAGTTTGTGGTGGTCCGCACAATTTTTGAAGGAGGTTTCTCTTTATGGCTATAGCACAAACCAAAACACAACCAAAGGGAACCGGCGGAGCCCGGGTAAAGGTGCAGCAGTTCGGCCGTGCGCTTAGCGGTATGGTCATGCCGAACATCGGCGCTTTTATCGCCTGGGGCTTGATTACCGCCTTGTTTATTCCGACCGGTTGGATTCCAAACGAATATTTGGCCAAACTGGTCGACCCGATGATCAAATATTTGCTGCCGCTGCTGATCGGCTACACCGGCGGGCAAATGATTCACGGCAAACGCGGGGCCGTCACCGGCGCCATCGTGACGATGGGGGTTATCGTCGGCAGCGACATTCCGATGTTCCTTGGTGCCATGATCGTAGGTCCTTTGTCGGCTTGGGTGATCAAACAGTTCGACAAAGCGATCGAAGGCAAAATCCGCTCCGGCTTCGAGATGCTGGTCAACAACTTCTCGATCGGGATTTTGGGCGGCGCGATGGCGCTGGGAGCTTACTCCGGCGTAGGCCCGTTCGTTCAAGCGATCAGCCAGGTTTTGTCTGCCGGGGTGAACTTCCTGGTGAATGCCCAATTGCTTCCGCTGGTCAATATCATTATCGAACCGGGCAAGGTGTTGTTCCTGAACAATGCCATCAACCATGGCGTTATTACGCCAATCGCGGCTGAAGAAGTCTCGCGGGTAGGTAAATCCATGTTGTTCATGCTCGAATCCAACCCCGGCCCCGGCCTTGGTATCCTGCTTGCTTACTGGCTGGTCGGACGCGGTTCGGCGAAGCAATCCGCTCCGGGTGCGGTCGTCATCCACTTCCTCGGCGGGATTCACGAGATTTACTTCCCGTACATCCTGATGAAGCCGGTGCTGATTCTTGCCGCGATCGCCGGAGGCGTAGCCGGTACGTTTACGTTCCAGTTGACCGGTGCCGCTCTTTCCGGGGCGCCTTCTCCAGGCAGTATTATCACTTACATTATGATGACGCCAAAAGGCGGGTTCCTGCCGATGTTCAGCGGGGTCATCGTAGCCGCGGTTGTTTCCTTCCTGGTTGCGGCTTTGCTGCTGAAAACGGGTAAGCAAAACGATGAAGAACTGGATTTGGAAGAAGCTTCGGCAAAAATGAAAGAGATGAAATCCGCCGGCATCAATACGCAAGCGGCGGCTGAAGCAGTGACAAGCGTTCGTAAGGATACGGTCGACAAAATCGTGTTCGCCTGCGATGCCGGTATGGGCTCGAGCGCCATGGGCGCTTCGGTGCTGCGCAAAAAAATGCAGGATGCCGGGGTTAAGGTGACGGTCGTCAATTCGGCGGTCAGCGAGATTCCGGAAGACGCGGATATCGTCATTACGCAAAAAACGCTCACAGAGCGCGCAAAGGCGAACCGGCCGAACGCGGAGCATATCTCCATCGACAATTTCCTGAAGAGTCCGAAATACGACGAGCTGGTTGAACGTCTGAAAGACTAAGCTCGCGGGGACGATACTAGGGCAAAACACTGGCGGTCCGATCCGCCGGTGTTTTGTGTCTGTTTTTCTGAGGGGGGGAGTTCTAGTGAGGAAAATGACCGCCCGGCAAAAGCAGATCTTTTTGCTCCTGCTCGGGCGGAAAACGGGCATGACCGCCGCCGAGATCGCCGCCGATATCGGGGTAAGCGTCAGGACGGTGCACCGGGAATTGGACGAAATCGAGAAAAGCCTCGCCTATTTCGGCCTGATACTGTACCGCAAATCCGGCACGGGCATTTCCGTTTGGAGCGATACCCCGGGTGAAGACGAACAGGAACGCCTGAAGGAAGCGCGCCGGCTGCTGCTTGAGGGCAGCCCCGGCGATTATTCCGGCGAAGAGCGGAAGATTATGCTGATCTGCCGTCTGCTGGATGAACTTGAGCCATGTAAGCTGTTTACGCTGGCTCATGAGCTGAAAGTGACGGCGGCTACCGTAAGCAGCGATCTCGATGAGGTCGAGCCGTGGATTCGCCGCTTCGGACTGGAACTGGTTCGCCGGAGAGGGTATGGGGTGGAAATCGTCGGAGAGGAGATCGGCAAAAGGGCCGCCATTTGCCAATTGGCTTCCGATCATCTGGACTACTCCGATCTGATCGGCGGTTCATCCGAACGAAGGTGGTCGGCGGCTATCGGCCATTTGCTGGACGCGGCGGGCTCGCAGCATCTGATGACCGTGGAAAATACGCTGTGGCAAATGAATTGGGACTGGACCGAGCGTTTGTCCGAAAAGGCCTACACACAGCTATTGATCAACCTGGCCGTAACCGTAAACCGCATTAGGGCGGGACAGTGCGTGTCCGGTGCGGATCAGGGAATGTCGTCCCTGGGAGGAAGCGATGAACGGCCGGGGGAAGGCGAAACGGAACGTTTTGCCACACTTTTGGGCGAAAAGCTGGATCTGCGGTTTCCGCCGGACGAGGCCGAATATATGTGCCGCCTGTTCCATCAGGCCAAGGATGCTTCGCCGGAACTGGTACAGGCGGACATGGAGCTTGTGGACACCGTATCCCGGCTGACGGACAACGTCGTGAAGCGGACCGGCATCCCGTTTCAGGAGGACCGGCTGCTCCGCAGCGGCTTGCTCGAGCATATGGGACCGGCGTTCAAACGGATCCGCGAAGGGGCAAGAATCCGCAACCCGCTGCTCGGCGCGATCCGCAAAGATTACGAGGATCTGTACTACATCGTGCGGGAAGCGATGAACGAAAGCGGCGTGAACTTGGAGATTCCCGACGAAGAAATCGGTTTTCTGGTCATGCACTTCGGCGCGTCGGTAGAACGCCTGAATCAGCTGGGCCGTAACGTCCGGGCCATTCTCGTCTGCTCCAGCGGGCTCAGCTCCTCCAAGCTGCTGGCTACGCGGCTGGCCAAGGAAATGCCGCAGATCGAAGTGATGGGGAACGTGTCCTGGTATGAAGCCAAACGGCTGCCGGAGGAAGATTACGATTTGATCATCTCCACGATCGATCTGCCGCTTCCGTCCGATCGGTACGTTAGGCTTAGTCCTTTGCTGACGGACGAGGACAGCGACCGGCTGCTCCATTTTGTGCAAAATACGACGCTTAAAACGAGAAAAACCGCTCCGAACAAAGATTCGGCCAAAACGAGAGCGTATGACCGGCTGCGAACCTTAAGCTCCATGCTGGATGAAATCGTCCTTTTGCTGGATCAGTTCGTGGTGGGAGAAATGGATAACGCCGGTTATTCCCTGCGTGAGACGGTTTTGGCGGCGCTCCAAGAGATAAACGCTACCTTTCCAGGGAGCGCCGCCGTCTCTCCCGGAACCGGAGCGTTCCGGGAGAGGCCGGAAAGCGTCAGCGCGATGTCCGATATTGAGGCCGTCGCCGACCGCCTGCTGGAACGCGAAAAAATGGCCAGCCAAGTCATTCCCGGCACCTCGCTTGCATTATTCCATACTCGTACCCGGTTTGTGAACTATCGTTCGCTGGCTTTGTTCCGGATGA
Source organism: Paenibacillus oralis (assembly GCF_003863965.1). Lineage (GTDB taxonomy): Bacteria > Bacillota > Bacilli > Paenibacillales > Paenibacillaceae > Fontibacillus > Fontibacillus oralis. The sequence continues at coordinate 7,232,378 of NZ_RRCN01000001.1, read as the reverse complement.
CGGAGCCCGTGGTGCTGGACGGGGATACGCGGATAAGCGCCATCCTGTTTATGCTGGCCCCGCGAGAGCTGCCGAAGGAAACCCTGGAGGTGCTTAGCGAAATCAGCGCCCTGCTGCTCAAGCCGGAGCTGATCGAGCTGCTGGAAACCGGGGAGCGCGCGGATATCCGCGATTTTTTGGCGGCGGAACTGCTGCAGTATGTTGAGAACTATTGATAGGAATTGGTAGGATATTAGTGGAAAAGGAGAGAAAATAAATATGAGAATGCTGTCTAAAGAAAAAATTACCCTGAACGGAAAGGCCAAAGACAAATACGAAGCCATCCGCATGGCCGGCAAGCTGCTGGTCGACGCCGGCCACGTCGCGCCGGAATACGTCGACAAAATGCTGGAGCGCGAAGAGATCGTTTCGACTTACATGGGCGGCGGCCTGGCCATCCCGCACGGAACCAAGGAAGCGAAAAACCTGATTTTCTCCACAGGGCTGTCGGTCGTCCGTTTTCCGGAAGGCGTCGATTTCGGCGGCGATGAGCCGGCGTTTATCGTGATCGGCATCGCCGCGGCCGGCGGCGACCATATGGAGGTGTTGACCAACGTGGCCATGATCTTCACCGAGGAATCGAACTTGGAACGCATCATGAACGCCGCGACCGAAGAAGAAATCGCCGATATCCTCGAAGGGGGCATGCAATGATGAAGGCGGTCCATTTTGGCGCAGGCAATATCGGGAGAGGTTTTATCGGGCTGCTGCTGTCCCGTTCGGGTTACGAGGTTTGCTTTGTTGACGTAAACGACCGCGTCGTTTCCGAATTGAAACGGCGCGGGGAATACCCCGTCATCCTCGCCAGCGAACAACGCGAAACGCTGACGGTTACGGGCGTTACCGCGCTGAACAGCATGAGCGAGCCGGAGGCAGCCGCGCGGGCGGTCGCGGACTCGGATCTGGTGACGACGGCGGTGGGCGTTTCGATCCTGAAGCATATCGCCGGAACGATTGCCGAAGGCCTCAAGCTGCGCAAACAGGGCAACGCGGAGGCGAAGCTTCACATCATCGCCTGCGAAAACGCCATCGGCGGCAGCTCCCAGCTAAAAGAGCACGTGTATGCGCTGCTTGATGAAGAGATGCGCCGCTGGGCGGATCAAACGGTGGCCTTTCCTGACGCGGCGGTGGACCGGATCGTTCCGCTGCAGCAGCACGAAGATCCGCTTCAGGTCGTCGTGGAGCCTTTTTACGAATGGGCGGTGGATCAATCGCAAATGTTCGCAGGCTTCCACAAAGTTGAGGGTGTGCATTACGTGGACCGGCTGGAGCCGTATATCGAACGCAAGCTGTTTACCGTTAACACGGGGCACTGCTCGGCAGCCTACATCGGCCAATTGCAAGGTTACGCAACCATACAGGAAGCGATGAAAGATGAAAAAGTAGCCGGGCATGTCCGTTTGGTGCTGGCCGAGTCGGGAGCGGTGCTTATAGCCAAACATGGCTTCAAGGAAGCGGAGCATCAGGCCTACATAGAAACGACGCTTCAGCGCTTCGCCAACCCGGCGCTGACCGATGAAGTGTCGCGCGTTGGCCGCTCGCCGCTCCGCAAGCTGTCCCCCGGCGACCGGCTCGTCTCCCCGGCGACGCAAGCTTATGAGCGCGGGCTCGGATACGATTACCTGGCGCGGACGATGGCGGCGGCGTTGTTCTTCACCGCGGCGGACGACGTGGAAGTAGAGGAGCTTCAGGCTCATCTGCGGGGGGCCGGGCCGGAGAGCACCCTTGCGAAGTACACGGGGCTTGGGGCGGACCACCCGATTGTTCAAGCCGCGCTGCGTCATTACGAAGAGCTGAGTAAGGCGCGCTAATTAATGGGGCTAAAGGGACCGCCGGAACAAATTCCTCCGGCGGTCTTTTAATAAAATTTCGGGCATGGTAGAAGGCGAAACGCAGGTAGAGAGGGGAGAAGAAGAGGAGAACCTGGGGGCTAAGGGACACCAGAGCCGTTATTTGAGGAAAAACGGAGGTTTGCAAAATGTAACGGACACAGAAGACCTTATTTACCTCAAATCGGCCTGGATGAACGGGTTTAGAGCGAAATAGGGTCGCCTGTGTCCGTTAGACTGGGAAATACCCGGGAAATGGGCGGATAAGGTCGCTGGTGTCCGTTAGAGCAGCGTCCAAAGTTTAGGAAGAGCCTCCAATCGCTCCAAAGTAGAAGTCAGAGTCATCATTAAAGGATACCGTCCGGCATTTTTCTTAAATTGAGTGCAGATTGCACCCTCTACTGGATTAAATGCAAAAATGCATTTCAACTCACTGTAAATTTCCATTTTAGAGCGATTGAAATGCAAAAATACATCTGATTTGGGGCTTTTCGATAAAAAAGACGTTTTCAACCGGAGATGAACTGCATGTTTGCATTTGGTGAGCTTTATTCGGGGCATTTGGGCGGAAACGGACTGCACTTTTGCATTTCGCTGGATTTGGCATAGGTGGCATAGGTGGCATAGGTGGCGTAGTTGGTCGTACCTGGCATAGGTGCATAGTTGGCCGTACGTGGCATAGTTGGTATAGTTGGCTTAGCCTTGGCATAGCCATGGTTTAGCCATGGATTAGCCATGGCCCAAAACGCATGCGATTATTTTTCCCTCCATTGGCAAATAATGAACTGTAGCCAATCCGTGGCCAAGGAGGAATCGCGCATGAATCCGATCTTCAACAGCAAGGCATTCCGGTATGGGGTTTGGCTGCTGCTCGGGCTGTTGATTTTATACTTCATTTGGCTGCTTCGCCCGATGTTTGCGCTGGTCTACGGTTTTCTCAAAGCGGTGCTCGCCCCGTTCGTGATCGCCATCATCATCTCCTATGTCCTGAATCCGGTCGTCCGCATGCTCGGCGGGCGCAAAGTGCCGCGAACGATTGCGGTGCTGCTCATTTATGCGGTGTTTCTGACCGCGCTATCGGTTATTTTGATGAACGTCATCCCGATGTTCGTGGAGCAGTTGGAAGAACTGGGGGAGCATTTGCCGGAGTTAACCATCCATACGCAGCAAATGATGAGCCGCTGGGATAACGGCCTTTTGCCGGGCAGCGTCCGCATGGGGATGAACAACTGGTTTTTTCAATTCGAGAACCGGCTGGCGAGCGCGATTTCCCGTTTTCTGGACAATATCGGGGCTACGATCGGGGTCGTTTTTAACGCGTTTATCATCCCTTTTCTCATTTTCTACATGCTGAAGGACATTGAGCTGATCGAACGGCTCGTACTTCGATATCTTCCGCGTTCGCGCCGCAAATCGATCATCACGCTGCTGAGGGAAATCGACCAGGCGCTCGGCAATTACATTCGGGGGCAATTGCTCGTCTGCGTCATTATCGGCGTGCTGGCTTATATCGGGTACATGCTGATCGGGATGCCGTTTGCTCTGCTGCTTGCCGGGGTTGTCGCCGTCTGCAATATCATTCCTTATCTGGGGCCTTTTCTCGGGGCCGCCCCGGCGCTTGTCATGGCTTCCACGATTTCCTGGAAAATGGTGCTGTTCGTGCTGCTCGTCAACATGCTTTGCCAGACGGTCGAAAGCAACGTCATTTCCCCGCAGGTGGTCGGCCGCAGCCTGCATTTGCATCCGATGCTGATCATTTTCGCGCTGCTGGTCGGCGGAGAGATCGCCGGGGTTCCGGGGCTCATTTTAGCCGTGCCGTTTTTCGCCGTGATGAAGGTGATCATTCAGCATTTTTTCAGCTATTATGTGCGGCGCAAGGCGATGTGAAGGGATTCAGGAGCCGGCGGGGAGTTGGCAAGGATTCCGCACAATGCCGCCCAGTGTAAGCGGGCTGGTGCCATCCAGTGTAAAGGTGCATTGACAGCGCGTTTTTCGCCTTATATACTAAAAATATTATGTTTGAAATAAGATGAAAATGTTGATGAAATGGAGTACGTTCGATTGGCGGATTTATCAGAGAAGGGTTCCTTCGCTTCAGGCCGGGCACTAACGCCCCCTTGAACAAGCGTCGGCTGAGAGAACCCGAAATATCGCGCGGACGGAAAGCTGATTTCGGAGTGTGAACCCAAATTCACCGGCGTAGGTCCCCGTTACCGGACCAATGAGGCGATCGCTATACGGTGTGCCGGTCTTCGGACGGCGCGGAAGCGATAACCAGGGTGGTACCGCGATTTAATCGTCCCTGAATTTCAGGGGCGTTTTTTTGTTGTTCCGCGAGGGGGTTATGAGCGTGGGCTAAATAGTGGAAAAAAAGGGCCTTATTTCACGGATTCCCCGGCCAAGCCGTAAATAGTGGACTTTTTTGGCGTTATTTTCGAGCGAGAGCAGCAAATGGGCACGTTTCCTTAAGGCGCTTACGGAATAACGCCTAAAATTACCGCTATCTACCGCAAAACTGGCCAAGTTCCCGAAATAACGCCCCCAAAAGCCGTTATTTTTGCCGGTGATCGAAACAGGGCTGCGCACTTTATTTGTATACGAACTCTAGGAGGTTAAAAACTATGAAAGCAAGTGAAATCCGTTCCAAATGGCTGGAGTTTTTCGCCGGCAAAGGCCACAAAATCGAACCAAGCGCCTCGCTCGTTCCGCATAACGACCCGTCGCTGCTGTGGATCAACGCCGGCATGGCGCCGCTCAAGCCGTATTTTGACGGCCGGGTGAAGCCGGAGAATCCGCGCCTGGCCAACTCGCAAAAGTGCATCCGTACGAACGATATCGAAAACGTCGGCAAAACGCGGCGGCACCATACGTTTTTTGAGATGCTGGGCAACTTCTCCATCGGCGACTACTTCAAGGAAGAGGCGATCACCTGGGCCTGGGAATTCCTGACGGACCCCAAGTGGATCGGCTTCGATCCGGAGCGTCTGTCGGTAACCGTCTATCCCGAGGATGAAGAAGCGTACAAGCTGTGGAACGAGAAGATCGGCATCCCGGCGGAGCGGATCGTCAAGCTGGAAGACAACTTCTGGGATATCGGCGAAGGCCCTTGCGGACCGTGTACCGAAATTTTCTACGATCGGGGGGATGCTTACGGCGATTTGTCCGATCCGGAAATGTATCCCGGCGGCGAAAACGAACGCTTCCTGGAGGTATGGAACCTCGTCTTCTCGCAATTCAATCATAACAAAGACGGCAGCTACACGCCGCTGCCCAACAAAAACATCGATACCGGCGCCGGTTTGGAGCGCTTTGCGTCGATTCTGCAAAACGTGGACTCCAACTTTGACACCGATCTGTTCCAGCCGATTATCGCCAAGACGGCGGCAATGGCCGGAATCCAGTACAAGGCTTCCGAAGACAGCGACGTCGCGCTCAAAGTGATCGCCGACCACATCCGTACGGTGGCCTTCGCCGTGGCCGACGGCGTGTTGCCGTCCAATGAAGGGCGCGGCTACGTCATCCGCCGCTTGCTGCGCCGGGCCGTACGCTACGGCAAGCTGATCGGGATGGACAAACCGTTTATGTTCGGCCTGGTGGAAACCGTTGGGGAAATTATGGGCAGCTATTATCCGGACATCGTGACGAAACGGGAGTTTATCGAGAAAGTCATTCATAACGAAGAGGAGCGCTTCCACGAAACGCTCAGCGACGGGCTGGCAATTTTGGCCGAAATCAGCGCCGAAGCGAAAGCGGCCGGCCGCACGCTCATCGGCGGGGCGGATGCGTTTAAGCTGTACGATACCTTCGGCTTCCCGCTTGATTTGACCGAAGACTTCGCGGCGGAGCAAGGCCTTGGCGTGGATCGTGAAGGTTTTGAAGCCGCGATGGAGGAGCAGCGCGAGCGCGCCCGGGCGGCCCGGCACGATAGCGGCAGCATGAAAGTGCAGGGCGGGGTATTGGCGGATTTTACGACTAAAACGGAGTTCGTTGGATATAATGAGCTTGAAGTAAATACTACTATTGTAGCTATTATCGCGGACGATGCATTTGTCGACGCGCTCGCCTCCGGCAGTACGGGGCAGATCATCCTGGAAGTTACGCCTTTTTACGCGGAAAGCGGCGGCCAGGTGAGCGACCAGGGGATCATCCGCGGCGAGTCGGGCAGTGCCAAAGTGGACGGTTTGTTCAAAGCGCCGCACGGCCAGCATGTGCATCAGGTGACGGTGGAATCCGGGGAGCTGCGGGTCGGCATGAGCGTATCCGCGGCGGTCGACAAGGAGCAGCGGGCCCATACGATCAAAAACCATACGGCCACCCACCTGCTCCACAAGGCCCTGAAGGAAACGCTGGGCGAACACGTCAATCAAGCGGGCTCGCTCGTCGAGCCGCAGCGTCTGCGCTTTGACTTCTCGCATCTCGGCAGCATTTCGACGGAGGAACTGGCTGAAATCGAACGCCGCGTCAACGAGCAGATCTGGAAGGCGCTGCCGGTCAGCACGCTGCTCAAACCGATCGACGAAGCGAAAGCGATGGGCGCCATGGCGCTGTTCGGCGAGAAATACGGCGATATCGTCCGCGTCGTGGTGATCGGCGATTACAGCCTGGAGCTGTGCGGCGGCTGCCATGTGAACAACTCGGCTGAAATCGGCCTGTTCAAGATCGTCAGCGAAAGCGGCATCGGTTCCGGTGTGCGCCGGATCGAGGCGGTGACCGGACGCGGCGCTTACTTGTTCCTGGACAGCCAGCTGGACCTGCTGAATCAAGCGGCCGGCCTGCTTAAAGCGAACGTAAGCGACGTGCCGAAGCGGATCGAGGGTCTGTATCAGCAATTGAAGGAGTTAAGCCGGGAAAACGAGTCGCTGCAGAGCAAACTTAGCGTCATCGAAGCCGGTGAACTGACCAGCAAAGTCGTCAGCGTAGGCGATACCCGCCTGCTCGCTGCCAAGGTGCAAGCCGGCAGCATGGAGGCGCTGCGCGGTCTGGCCGACGAGCTGAAGGCCAAGCTCCCCGACGCCGTTCTCGTGCTGGGCGCGCCGATGGAAGACAAGGTGAATTTTGTCGTAGCCGTGCCGAAGGAAGCGGTGGAACGCGGACTTCACGCCGGCAAACTCGTCAAGGAAATCGCGGCGGTTTGCGGCGGCGGCGGAGGCGGCCGGCCGGATATGGCCCAAGCCGGAGGGAAGGATGCCGGCAAGCTGGACGAAGCCTTGAAGCTGGCTGAGCAACTGATCGCATCTCAAGGCTGAATCCGGCGATAAAAATTTGACGGGGACTGCCGAAAATTTCCTTAAGGAACCCATGATATGGTATAGTATGATTAGGCTAAGAGGAAGCCGGCTGCGATCATATAGGGATGTCTGAAGAAGCGAGGTGTCATCATGGACTCCATGGATAAAACCGTCAAGTTTAACGTCAAGGGCGATGAGCACGAGGCGTCAGCCAAGGAAATTCTTTTAACGGTATACGAAGCCCTGCAGGAGAAAGAATACAACCCGGTCAACCAGATCGTCGGTTACTTGCTGTCGGGGGATCCTGCGTATATACCGCGGCATAACAACGCGCGAAGTTTAGTGCGCAAGAAAGAGCGCGATGAATTGATTGAAGAGTTGGTTCGGTATTACATGGCCGGCCACCGTTAAAGTTCAAAAAGCGACTTTTGATCACGAAGCAGGACAAGAAGCGGATTCGGCGTCGAATCTTGAATTCAGCCGGGCCTAGCATATGCTTCCGAAGTATGTTTCCTTCGGAAACATTTCAGTTGCTCACGTAGGCTCACCTACGCTCCGCTACTCAGTCCCTAACTTCATCCAACCTTCTCGGTGCTGAAAAGTCGACTTTTTTGAACACGTATTTTAAAGGAGCAACGCATGAGAATTATGGGTCTGGATTACGGGGATCGCCGTATCGGGGTAGCCGTCAGCGATGCGTTTGGTTGGACCGCCCAAGGCGTGGAAGTGATCGAACGCCGCAAGGAAGGCGGAGAATTCGAGCGGATCGCGGAGCTGGCGAAGCAGCATGAAGTGGAAGAGTTCGTAGTTGGACTTCCCAAGAACATGAACGGCTCGATCGGTCCCCGTGGAGAAATATGCAAGGCTTTTGCCGACAACCTGCGGAGCAGGCTGAATCTGCCCGTTCATCTTTGGGATGAGCGGCTAACGACCGTCTCGGCGCAGCGGACGCTGCTCGAGGCGGACGTCAGCAGAAAGAAGCGCAAAGGGGTCGTGGACAAAATGGCCGCCAGTTTGATTTTGCAAAATTATTTAGACTCTAAGAGTAAATTGTGAGGAGGACCCGCTCATGTCTAAAGATCGTATCGGTAATGAAGAAGAACCGGAAATTATTTATATTCCCGATGAAGAGGGAAATGAAGAAGAGTTCGAAGTGATTATGAAATTCGAAGTTGACGGTTCCGACAATAAGTATATGATGGTCGTTCCTTTGGATTCCGATCAAAACGAGGATGAAGAGGGCGAAGAGGTATACGCATTCCGTTACGAGGAAGACGGCGATGATCTGAAGCTGTTCACGATTGAAAGCGACGAAGAATGGGAGATCGTGGAAGAGACGTTCAACACGCTGATCGACGAGTTCGACGGAGAAGATGATCATGACTGAGTACACGGCGGATCAAGTCGTTTGGTCTTCGCGCGTGCGCGACGCCTACGGCCCGGTTGTGGAACTGGAGGAAGAGTCCGGCAAAGCGGCCTACTACAAGGTCGAACGGGAGTTTGACGTGGCCGGGGCGGCCTACGCCGTTCTGCTGCCGGAACAAGCCGGCCGGGACGATGAACCGGAGATTTTTAAAATCGTGGAAGCGGCGGACGGATCTTTGGAGCTCATTACCATCGATGACGACGATGAGTGGGAGAACGTATCCGAGCTTTATGACGAATTGACGTTCCCGGAATGAAACGTAAAACCAGGTTCTAAGCACTAAGCGGATAAGAACGGTCTGGGAAGGGCGGGTTAACAACCGCTCTTTTTGGCTGTAAAGGGGTTGAGCAATTGAAAAAGGCGCTAAAATGGCTGAGCATATTGATCGTGCTCGTGATTGCCGCGGCAGGTGCTGCGGGGGCTTACGTATATACGGGCATGCAGCCTGTCAAGGCGTCGGAACTGGCCGTAAAAATAACAATCGAGCCCGGAACGGGCACCGGCGAAATTGCGGATTCGCTGGAGGAACAGGGACTTATTAAAAATTCATTATTATTCCGCTTTTACTTGAAATGGAAGTCAGAAGGCGGCCGTTTTCAAGCCGGGGTCTATGAATTCAAGCCGGGAGCGACGTACGACGAAATTATTGCCAGGCTGAACAGCGGCGATGTCGTAAAAGCGGAAATGGTCCGGTTTACGATCCCCGAAGGGTTTACGGTCAAGCAAATGGCCGATAAGCTGAGCGAAGAAGGCGCCGTCGACAAGGACGCTTTTTTAAAGGTGGCGGGGGAGGCTTCCGGGCTGAACAGTGAACTGCTGAAGGATATTCCGCAAAACGCCAAATTAACTTATCGGCTGGAAGGATATCTGTTCCCGGAAACCTATGAGCTGAAAAAAGGCAGCACCGAGCGGGATATCGCTGAGCGTATGCTTCAGGAAACGGAGAAAAGGTTAAACGAAATTCCGGACTTCGGAAAAAAACTGGAACAGCGCGGGCTGAGCTTGAACGAGCTGATGACGGTAGCCTCGCTGGTGGAGCGGGAAGTCGTCGTTGACGGGGAGCGGAGCATCGTGGCCGGCGTCATCTACAATCGGCTTGCGCAGCATATGAAGCTGGAGATTGACGCGACGGTGCAGTACGTGCTGGACAAACCGAAGGAGCGGCTGCTGAATTCCGATTTGCGAAGCGTGGACAGCCCTTATAACACTTATCTTTACGAAGGTCTGCCGCCCGGCCCGATCGCGGCGCCGAGCCTTAAGTCGATCGAGGCGGCGCTGGCGCCGACGGCTTCGGAATATCTTTTTTACGTGACGAAAAAAGACGGAAGCGGCGAGCATCTGTTTGCCAAGACGTACGCGGAGCATTTGAAAAACATCGAGACTAGCAAGGCTATGGCCGAAAAATAAGGGTGGTAACTGTATGACGAAAAAACCGGAGCTGCTCGTTCCCGCAGGATCGCTGGAGGAGCTGGAGCGTTATTTGGCGGCTGGAGCGGACGCGGCTATTATTGGCGAAGCCAAATACGGCATGCGGCTTCCCGGCGATTTTTCGCCTGACGAAATTGCCGAGGCCGTTCGCCTTGGACATGGGCGGGGAGCCAAAATCTACGTAAGCGTGAATAACCTGATGTCAAACGAACTGCTGGAGGATCTGCCCGATTATGTGAAGCGGCTGGCCGATTGCGGCGTCGACGCGGTGGAGTTTGGCGATCCGGCGGTGCTGCAGACGGTGCGCGAAGTTGCGCCCGAGCTGGGGCTGCACTGGAACGCGGAAATGACTTCGACGAATTACGCGACCGCCAATTATTGGGGGTCCAAAGGCGCGTCCCGCGTCGTTTTGGCGCGCGAGCTGAATATGGACGAGATTACGGGCATGTCCCCTTCGCTGCAGATTGAAGCGGAGGTGCAGGTGCACGGGATGACGAACATTTACCATTCCAAACGCCGGCTGGTCCAGAGCTATATGAATCATCAGGGGCGGCCGGTGGAGCCCGGCAGCGACCTGGGCCCGCGGCGCGGCTTGTTCCTGATCGAAGCCGAACGCCCCGAGGAGAAGTTCCCGATCTATGAAGACCGGAACGGAACGCATATCATGAGCTCGGACGATATTTGCATTTTGGAGGACCTGCATGTGCTGATGGCGGCGGACATCGACAGCTTTAAGATCGAAACGCTGCTGAAGCCGGCGGCTTATAACGAGGTGGTCATCTCCGCGTATCGCCAGGCGATCGAGGCTTATTTCCGCGATCCGGACGGCTACGAATTGGACGAATCCTGGATCGAGGCCATCCGCCGCGTGCAGGACCCCGAGCGCGAGCTGTCCTTTGGTTTCTTTTACAAAGAGCAGGTGTATTGAATAAAACAAACGAAGAGGTGAACGAAGATGCGGACAGCGGAGAAACACATCCCGAAATATGCGGGGAAACGTTACCGGCTGGCGAAACCCGAGCTGCTCGCCCCGGCGGGCAATCTCGAGAAGCTGAAATTCGCCGTTCATTACGGAGCGGATGCCGTGTATATCGGTGGGCAAAAATACGGCCTTCGTTCCAATGCGGATAATTTCAGTTTTGAAGAAATGCGCGAAGGCGTGGAGTTCGCGGGGAAATACGGGGCCAAAGTGTTCGTGGCCACCAATATTTATGCCCATAATGAGGACCTGGAGGGCATTGAAGAGTATTTGCGGAATTTGTACGAGGCCGGTATCGCCGCCATCATCGTGGCCGATCCGGTCATTATCGAAACGGCGCGGCGGGTCGTTCCCGGCCTGGAGGTCCACCTGAGCACCCAGCAGTCTACGGTCAACTGGCAGGCGGTCAAGTTCTGGAAGGAACAAGGCCTGCCCCGGGTCGTGCTTGGCCGGGAGACCGGTTTGCACGAAATCGAGGAGATCAAAAAGCATGTCGACATCGAGCTGGAGGCTTTTATTCACGGGGCGATGTGTTCCTCCTACTCCGGCCGCTGCGTGCTGTCGAACCATTTTACCGACCGCGACTCCAACCGCGGGGGCTGCTGCCAGTCGTGCCGCTGGAAATACGATTTGTTTGAGGACGGCCGTCCGGAAGCCGCCTGGGTTTCCGAGGAGGAGGCACGGGACAGCCAGGTGCTGCAGCAGTTCCGTCTGGGCGTGACCCAATTGCCTTTGTTCGAAGAAAACGACAACGCGTTTACGATGGGATCGAAAGATTTGTGCATGATCGGGCATATCCCGGATTTGATCGATGCCGGGGTGGACAGCTTTAAAATCGAAGGACGGATGAAATCGATCCACTATGTAGCCACGGTCGTGAACGTTTACCGCCAGGCGATCGACGCTTATATGGCCGATCCCGATAACTATGAGCTGAAGCCGGAGTGGGTGGAGGAGATTAACAAAGCGGCGAATCGCCCGCTGAATACGGGGTTCTTCTACGATACGCCGGACCATGAAGATCATATTTACGAACCGGAAGAAAAAGCGGCGCCTTACGATTTTGCCGGTTTGGTGATGGAATATGACGAACAGACCGGCATGGCGGTCATTCAGCAGCGCAACCACTTTAAACCCGGGCAGGAAGTCGAATTTTTCGGGCCGGGCGGGACGTTTTTCAAGCAGACGGTTGGGGCGATTTATGACGAGAACGGCAATGAATTGGATGCGGCAAGACATCCGCTGCAGCGGATCAAAATAAAAGTGGAGCATCCGGTATCCTACTTCGACATGATGCGCAAGAAGAAATAACAGAAAAATGCAATATGCTTTGGGGCCTGTTTTTGTCTAGGACAAAAGGCCTCTTTTTTGCGTTCCGGGACTTTTTTGTTAAGAAAATTTAAAATCCAGTCCATTTCCAGCCGATATTAAAGAGGAGAACGTCAGTTATTGTCGAACTAGTACTGACGGAAGTCATACATACCAGCAGTATTAAGGCATGACCTCAAGCCTATTTTTGCCTGAGGGTGCAACTATTATGAGTGGTGGGTGATCAACATGAGTCTGGTTCCAAAGAACGAGGATCAACAGGCCGACAGCAAGAAAAAGGCGAAAAGCAAGAAGGGGCAGCGGACGGAATCCAAAAAAGCGAACACCGGCAAGCCGGGATTTGACTGGAAAGCGATGGCGGTTTCGCTGAAGGATAAGCTGCCCAAAGAGGTTAATCCATCCAAGTCGGTTGGCATACGTTTGTTTTTGATTTTCTTCGTGGCGATTATGGTGTTCGTATTAACGATCGGCATTTTGTCTTCCCAGATGGCGAAGGCGACGATCCAGGACAACGCCGAACAGGCGAATTTGCAGACGATTGTGCAAACATCCCAAAAGCTCGATATCGTTTTGCAAAAATACGAAGAGAATCTGCAGCAAATGTTCCTGGACGACGAAATGCAGAGTGCGATTATGGACGCGTCGCTATCGGGGGTTTCCGAGTATGACCGGTTCACGGCAACGAATAAAATGAGAACTCGTTTGAATACGCTGACATTTTCCACTACGGGCGTTGCCGCCGTTTATATGCTCTCCCCGGACAAGGCCATTGACGATGTCACTTCCGGGAGCGCCGATACGGCTTTCCTGGGAACGGTACGGGAGCAGCCGTGGTTCGAGGACGTGACCAAAACGTCCAAAACGATGTGGATTAACGTGCCTGATCAAAAAGCGGGCTCCTCCGTGTTCCGTCTCGTGAGATCCGTGCAAAGCGTCAACAGCATGAAGCGGTTCATTTTGATCGCGGATATCAATCTGGAAGTGTTGAACGGTTACCTGCAGGAAGTGAATTTGGGCAAAAACTCCAAGCTTCAAATGGTGAACGACCAAAATATCGTCGTCGGTTCGTCGGTGGCCGGAGATGAAGGCAAGGAATCGGAATTTAAACTCGGCGAGGCCGCCGCGAAAGAGCCTTACGGCAGCTTCCGGACGGATGATGCAAACGGAAACACCGTTTTGGCGGTGTTCAACACGCAGCAATCCTCCGGTTGGAAATTGCTCGGTACCGTTGACGCGGGAGAATTGACCGAGAGCGCCAACGCCATTTTGATGGTTACGATTTTCTCGCTGATTGGCGTCGCTATTATTGCGATTTTGATTGGCGTCTGGATGGTGCGGATGATCGCGCATCCGCTGGGCAAATTGAAAAACCTGATGGAGGAAGGTTCGAAAGGGAATTTGAACGTCCGGTTGGAGCTCAAGGTTAAAGATGAAATCGGGCAATTGGCCGACAGCTTTAACGTGATGATGGAAAATATCACCTCGCTTGTGAAGCAAACGAACAGCTCGGCTCAGGATGTTCTTGATACCGCTACCGAACTGACGCACGCCTCCAACAAAACGGCGCTTTCCGCCAAGGAGATCGCTATCGCGACGGAGGAAATCGCCAACGGGGCAACCAGCCTGGCGAACGAAGCCGAGCGCGGCAACGAGTTGACGGAGAACATTTCCCGTCAAATGGAACGCGTGATTCAAACCAACAAAGAGATGGAAGTATCGGCGCGGCAAGTCGAGAAGTCCAGTCAATTGGGTACCGAATATTTGAACGGTCTTTTGGAAAAAACGAATATCACGGGAGAAATGGTTAATGCCTTGACCGACAAAGTCAATTCTTTGAAAGCAAGCACCAATTCCGTGATGAAGGTGCTTGACGTGATGCAAAACATTACGCAGCAAACGAACATTTTGTCCCTGAATGCGACGATTGAAGCGGCCCGGGCAGGCGCGGCAGGCAAAGGGTTCATGGTTGTCGCCGACGAAATCCGCCAGCTGGCCGAGCAGTCCCGTCAATCCATTACGATGGTCGGGGAGATTACCGATACGATCCAAAAGGAAATGAACGAAACGGTCAAAGCGTTGTCGGATGCAAGCCCCTTGTTCCAGGAGCAAGCCAACTCCGTTCAGGAAACCAGTCAGATTTTCGTTTCCGTACAAGAGCAAATGGAAGGTTTCGTGCGGCATCTTGATTCGGTAACGTCTTCGATCGACGAGCTGAACGAGGCGCAGACGGTGCTGTCGGAAGCGATGAGCAACGTCAGCGCCGTAGCGCAGCAATCGTCGGCCACCTCCGAAGAAGTGGCTTCGCTTAGCAGCGAGCAACAGACGGTTGGCGATCAATTGGTGCAACTGTCGAGCAAGCTGGAAAACGTATCGACCGGCTTGAAAGAATCGCTGTCCAAGTTTACGGTTTAAACGAGCATATTGAACCAAAGCACATACACAGCCCTGCAAATCGAAATGCGGATTTGCAGGGCTGTTTTGTTTTAAACATTATAGAGTTTATAAAAATTCCTGGGGTTAAGGACGATGCGCAGGTTGAGAGGGGAGGAGGAGAAGGATTTGGAGGCTAAAGGACCTCAGAGGCGTTATCTGCGGAAAAACTGAGGTGTGCAAAATGTAACGGACGGAGATGACGTTATTTACCTCGAATCGGCCCGGGTAAACTCGTTTAGAGCGGAATAGCGTCATCTGGATCCGTTTGGCTGGGAAATACCCGGGAAATGGACGGATAACGTCGCTGGAGTCCGTTAGAGCAGCGTCCACAGAATAGAAAGAGCCTGTTGCTTTGTTGAAATCTAGTTGTACATGTTTACAACTATCATCCCGAGCCAGATTTAACAAGCAATAAGCTGTTGAATCAGGTATTGGCACTGTCATTGGATATATACAATAGAATTGGAAAACTACTGGTAAATATAGTTGCTTGATTGGATATTTTCCAATAGACGAAGCTCAATGAAGTGCAAAACGGGCGGTTAGAGCAAATTCTATTGGATTTTTTCCAATGAGAGTTCAAAATGGTGTTCGATTTCCGGTAATCTATTGGATTATTTCCAATGAGAGCGCGAATGCGACTCCAAATCTGCAACCGCATGCGCAATTTCACACAGCGCCGATAGCCAACCTGCCCCCATATTATTTCCTCAAAACTGTCTTTTTCAATTTCAAGCGGCCGCCCCTGGGTGTGAACCTGCTTTTCCCAGGAAATAATATGGGACAAGGGGGGCGAAGCATGTCATTATTGCGCAAAAAACGCATTTTTTATATTTTGCTGTTATTTACTGTCGTGCTTGGCGTGTTTGCCTTGCGGATGGCCTGGATCCAAGCGGATTCCGCTTTCCGGGCGGCGACCGTAGGCGGCAAAACGATCAACGAACTGGCCGTCCGGCAGCGGGAGGAAAGCATCGAGTTGGACCCCGGCAGAGGCCGCTTCATCGATCGGAACGGTCTCCCTTTAACCGGCCGGATGGCCTGGTCTCCGATTCTTTTTCCCGTTAAAGACGTCCCGGACGGAGAAGCATTAAATAAGCTGGCGGCCTCGCTTGGGGTTTCCCCTGCGGAGCTTCGGTCAACGTGGGCGGAGTTACGGAAACCTTACGTTTGGCCCAAGGAGGGGGAGGAGCCGCTTCAACTGACTGAAGCGGAGGCAAGCCGGCTGCCCCGGCTTGAAGGGCTGGAAGTGTTGCCTTACGCAATGCGTTATGATCCGGGGAAACGCGGAAATCAATGGCTGGGTTATGTCGCTCAGCGCCCGGATGTGATCCGCCGGCTGCGCCGGGATCAGCCGAGAGCCCCTTTGCCGATGACGCTTCAGGTTGGAGCGGCCGGGCTGGAAAAGACGTTTGACCGCTATTTGCGGGGAATTGGCGGAGTGAGGGCGGCTTTTACGGTAGACGGGCAAAAACGGCCGCTGGATGGTTTGGGCACGCGGATCAATGCGAAAAACAGCCGGTACTATCCTTTGCAAATTAAGACGACGGTGGACGAAGGTTTGCAACGGGATATCGAGCAGCTTGCCGCCGGGATGAACGTACAGGAAGGCGCCGTCGTCGTTCTCGATGCGGCCAATGGGGACATCGTAGCGATGGTTTCTTTGCCGTTTTACGACCCGCGTCACGTGAACCCGAAGCAGCCGGACTGGGCCAACAATGCGGTAAAAGCGGCAGTTCCGGGGTCGATCTTCAAAACCGTGATCGCGGCTGCGGCGCTGGAGGAACATGTTTCCTCCCCGCATGAAACTTTCCATTGCAGCGGACACTATGGGAAATACGGGCTGTCCTGCTGGAAGGAAGGCGGTCACGGAACGATCACGCTGGAGGAGGGATATTCCCGCTCCTGCAACGTCGTATTTGCTGCGCTCGGTGAAAGGTTGGGTCCGGCAAGAATCGCGGAAACGGCATCCAAGCTGGGGCTTGCCCGCCAGGTAGGGTGGCAGACCGCTCGCTTTTTGGACGGGGACGATTTCAAACAGCTCGATCAGGAAGAAGCGGGGGCCGTTTTTAACGATATGTCGAAAGCGGACGGAGGCGTGCTTGCCCAGACGGCCATCGGCCAGCGCGATGTGCTTGTCTCCCCGCTCCAGGCGGCCAATCTGGTTGTTACGCTGCTGCACCAGGGCCAGGTGACGGCGCCGCGGCTGGTCAGTGAAATCCGTTTTAAGGACGGTTCGCTGCTGGCCGAATTCCCGGTACAAGCCGCGCCGTCTTCTGTCGGGCAAATTTCGCCCCGTATCGCGGACACGCTGCTGTCCTGGATGAGACAGGTAGTGACCGAAGGGACTGGGCGTTCGCTAAACCGGGCCAAATGGCCCTTGGCCGGAAAATCCGGTACGGCCCAGGTGCTGATAGACGGCGTGAAAAAAAACCATCAATGGTTTATCGGGTACGGGCCCATTGATCATCCCAAATACACCGTGGCGGTGCTGGTCCAAAACCGTCCTGCAGGTTCGGCGCATCAAGCGGCCGAGTTGTTCCGCAAGACGATGGACTTGCTGGCAGCACGCGGTTCGTAAAGTTTTTCGGCGCTGAAAACCTGACATTTTAAACTCGCACTTTAAGCCAAAGGCGCGAAAACTTCCCTATGCTTTCCCCAAAAAAATACGCCTAAACCTGCAGGGGATATGATAAAATAATGTAGATGCTATGCTAAAAAGCATGCCAAAGTCAGTGATCATAGAAAAGTGGGGAAAGCATATGGAGACTTTGCTGCTATGGTTGTTTTACATTTCGACGCTGTACGCTTTTATACCCGGATTAATTACCCGGATTTTCGGGTTTCGCGTATTCAAGCATGGAAGCAATGAGAAGCAATTCGCACTGACTTTCGATGACGGCCCTGATCCGAGATATACGCCGCAATTGCTTGACTTGTTGAAGCGTTTAGGAGCCAAGGCCACTTTTTTCGTCGTCGGTACGAACGCGGAGAAGTATCCCGAGCTGCTAAAACGGATGCATGAAGAGGGACATTTGATCGGGACCCACAATTACGTTCATAAAACCAATTGGCTGATGGGTCCTGCCGCCGTAAAAAAACAAATCCAAAAAACGAACAAAATCATTTACGATGCCACCGGTGTTCGTTCCCATTATTACCGTCCGCCGTGGGGTATCGTAAATTTGTTCGATTTCGCGGGCCGGGGCAATACGCAAATCGTATTGTGGTCGGCCATGTTTAGCGATTGGCGCGTCAAGGTCGGCGCGGATCGGTTAACGGAGCGAATGATGAGGAAGCTCCGCGGCGGAGAAATATTTCTGCTTCACGATTGCGGCGCTACGTTAGGAGCAAACAGCGATGCGCCGCGGGAAATGTTGGTAGCTCTGGAGCGGGTGCTGCAGGAAGCGAAACGGCGAGGCCTGCAAAGCATCCGGATCGATGAAATGATCCAAGAGACGGAGGCTGCACGCCAAATGAAAAAAGCCAAGCCAGCGAAAGGAACGGAAACCGGACGGAAAAAGCCGGCATCCATATCCGGATTCAAAAGATGCGTTGTCGCGTTGTGGCTTTTGTGGGAGAAATTGTTCCATTTCGTTTTTCAGCTTAAAACCGCCGACGAGCATAATCCGATCCTGCATTTTCGGGAAACGACCTATCATGGCAAACCGGTGGCCATGAGCGGCGGGACGTCTTTGCAGCAGGGGGACCGGATTTTGGAAATTCACTTGGATAATAAGACCTTGTTTCAGTACAGCACACGTGCCAGATCATCGGTTCAGCTTGCGATTCAAATGATCCGCGCCATGGAGAAATCGCTGCCCCGGTTAGCGGAATATGTAGCCGCTCATCCGGAGCTCAGCGGCGTTAAGGCATTGTACGGGGTAAGCATGATCAACCGGGGACCGGAGCAGTTCGGCTTTATCGTCACGGACTTGCCCAAAGGCTGGTTTGCCCGTTCCTCCCGGGTTTATCTGAAATTATTGATGAGCGTTATTCATCCGGAGGGGAGTTCGAGGTTAAAGCAGCAGGCTGAAGAGATGGTTCCCAAGCTGATCGTGATGCCGATTGAACATTTGATCGGATTTATGGATTCCGGGTCGCATCGCCACCGTTTGGTCAAAGAGCAGCACGCCGCGGCGGAGGAAGATGAGACGACGCTGCGGACAACGTTGCCCTGCAGTTAAAAACAAAGAAGAGCCGTCCCGAGTAGCTTAAAGCTGCTTCCGGGACGGCTCTTTAATTCGTGGAAGGAAGTACCGGGGGTAACGTTCGTTGTGCAGGCCGCGGAATAACGGTAAAAAAGGGTCAATTAGATCTTCATAACGCCGCCGGAGCTGGCGTTGGTGACGAGCTTGGAATAACGGGCCAGATAGCCGGTTTTCACCTTTGGCTCGAAGCCTTTCCAGTTTGCTTTGCGGCGGGTCATTTCTTCCTCGCTGACATGAAGTTCGATTTTGCGGTTGTTCAGATCCAGCTCGATAATATCGCCGTCTTCCACGAAAGCGATCGGACCGCCTTCAGCGGCTTCCGGCGAAATGTGGCCGATGCTGATGCCGCGGGAAGCGCCGGAGAAGCGGCCGTCGGTGATCAGGCCGACTTTGGCGCCAAGTCCCATCCCGACGATCTGCGACGTCGGAGCGAGCATTTCCGGCATGCCCGGGCCGCCTTTTGGCCCTTCGTAGCGGATGACGACAACAGAGCCTTCTTTGACTTTCCCGTTGGCGATGCCTTCCAAAGCTTCCTCTTGGGAATCGAAGCAAATCGCGGGGCCTTTATGATAACCGCCGACGGAAGGATCCACGGCGCCGACTTTAATAACCGAGCCTTCCGGAGCAAGGTTGCCGTACAGGATTGCCAGGCCGCCTTTTTCCGAATAAGGTTTGTCGATCGGATGGATAACACTTTGGTCGAGGATTTCGCATCCCTCAACGTTTTCCGCGATCGTTTTCCCGGTGACGGTGATTTGATCGCCGAAGATCGCTCCCGGTTTCTTGAGCAGTTCGTGGAGCACGGCGCTCACGCCGCCGGCGCGTTGCACGTCTTCGATAAAAATATCGGATGCCGGGGCCAGCTTGGCGATATGCGGTACGCGGTTGGCCACTTCGTTGATGCGCTCCAGCGGGTAATCGACTCCGGCTTCTTGCGCCAAAGCGAGCGTATGCAGGACGGTGTTCGTGGAACCGCCCATCGCCATATCCAGGGCGAACGCGTTGTCGATCGATTCCTTGGTGACGATATCGCGCGGTTTAAGGTCCAGCTTAATCAGTTCCATCAGCTGGGTCGCGGACTTTCGCACGAAATCGCGGCGTTCTTCGGAAACGGCCAGAATCGTCCCGTTGCCCGGAAGCGCCAGGCCAAGAGCTTCGGCCAGACAGTTCATCGAGTTGGCGGTGAACATGCCGGAGCAGGAGCCGCAGGTAGGACAGCCGTACTGTTCAAGTTCCAGCAGTTCGCTGTCGTCGATTTTTCCGGATTGGTAAGCCCCTACACCTTCGAAAACGGAGGTCAGGGAAAGCTTGCGGCCTTTGCTGTCCACACCGGCCTTCATCGGGCCGCCGCTGACGAAGATGGTCGGAATGTTGACGCGCAGCGCGCCCATCATCATGCCCGGCGTAATTTTGTCGCAGTTCGGAATGCAGACCATGCCGTCAAACCAGTGCGCCGAAACGACGGTTTCCAGGGAATCGGCGATGATTTCCCGGCTCGGCAAGGAGTAGCGCATCCCGATATGCCCCATCGCAATACCGTCATCAACGCCGATCGTGTTGAATTCAAACGGAACGCCGCCCGCCTCGCGGATGGCTTCTTTTACGATTTTGCCGAATTCCTGCAGATGCACGTGCCCCGGAACGATATCGATATAAGAGTTGCACACCGCGATAAACGGTTTGCCGAAATCTTCTTCCTTGACCCCCGCCGCTCGCAGCAAACTGCGGTGAGGCGCCCGGTCGAAGCCTTTTTTGATCATGTCAGAACGCATTTTCTTGGCTGTCATGATGCCTATCCCCCCCATGATGGTTTATTGTGATTTTGTAACTTTACACCGCTAAAGGTTTTCTCTAAAGTCTATCACAAGTAGTTATCTTTTTCTAGCGGAGATCATAGGGAGCAGCAGGAAGGAAAAGCCGGATTTGCCCCAGAAAAAACAAGAAATCCCCGAGTTTTTTCGGGGACTTCGGAGAATGGCAGCATTTAATAGCTTTTGCTGCGGGAAACGCCGCCTTTGCGGCCGATGTTACGGTAAAATTCTTTATCGTGCTTTTGAGAGGTGGCTTCGCCGCCTTTTTGGCCGATTTCCTGGTAGAATTCCTTGTTGTGCGATTTGGAGGTAGCCTCCCCTCCCTTTTGACCGATCTCCTGGTAAAATTGTTTGCCATGGGTTTTGGCGGTGGCGAGACCTCCCAAGCGTCCGGCTTCCTCACGAGTCATTTTCCTTCCATTCCTTGCCATGAAATCCCTCCTAATCTGGTTGGTAAATAAATGGTATGATTTATTTACCACAGATTTGCGTTTTGAAACGAATTTCGAAAGGAAATAAGGCCATGATCTCGGTTATGAGCAAAAAAACGGACTGTGGGCCTATAAATGTTTGCCCGTTGCGCCTATTTGGCGAGAGGCCCCGCGTTCCAGTTTCAGCAGCCAGGATACCGGCGGCTCGATGAGCGGGGAACTGCATATCCGCACCCAACGCCGGGTGAGCAGCCATGTCAGCGCCACGGCCCCGGCCACGACGCCGAGGGCGGCAGGCAGGCTCCGCACGCCGGCATAAAGCGGGGAAACCGCCGCCAGGCGGACGATAAAGCCGTGCAGCAGGAAAACGTAAAGGGTATGGCGTCCCATTTCGGTGACTTTGCTCTTTTTTGCCGGAACAAATCCCAAAAAAGCGATCCCCGCAAACAGCTGCAGAGGATAAAGCAGCAAGCGGAAAACGCCGGCATACCATTCCGGATGCCCGAGCTGACCGTAGGTCATGCTGCCGTACAGCCATCCGGGGGCGATATCCGCTCCGCCGAGGGCGATTGCGCCAAACCAGGCAAGCGACAAGGCGATGGCGGCAAGCCGGATTTTCAAGGTGAGCAGACGTTCAATCCGTTCAAACGAAAAATGATATCCCGCGATAAAAAAAGGCAGGTAGACAAACGTCCGCGACAGGCTCAGCCAGCTCCCGTCCACGGGCAGATAGCCGGCCAGCACGGCCAGCGCGATGGAGAAGGCCAACTGGTAAAGCGCGGACCATTTGCGCAGCATAAGCTGCATCAAACGCCAGCCCAAATGGCTGGCCAGGAACCAGAGCAGCAGATACGGGGCGAAAAAGGAGCGGTGAATGCCGTCTACGTGAAACACCGTAACATCCAGCAAGGAATAAAGGCTTTGGAAGATGACGTATTGCAGCCCGATCTGAAACAGGGCCTTGCGTCCGGCTTCGCCAAGCAAATTCGCTTTGGCAAAATACCCCGTAACGAACACGAACAAAGGCATATGAAAAGTAAAAATCCACGTGTAAAGCCAGGTCATGCCGCCGATCCGCCCCATCAGGGGTTCGATGGCATTGCCGACGAACACGCAGACGATCAGCAGAAAGCGCAGGTTTAGAAAAAACGTTTCGCCTCGAGGGGTTATGCCGGTTTCCGTCATGTCGTTTGCCTCCTCCTCATTCCCGCTAAAAACTCAAAATTTTAAATATATGACTCAAGTATTAAGGTACGATGTTTGCTTGCAAAACTTTGTGATTAAAATCACGACCGAAAGCGCTGTCACTTGCTGCAATTATGTCGAACTGATGAACCCCGGCGCCAAGATGGTATAATGGAATATATCACCATGGATTTCCGGAAAGGTTGGGGTGCGGATGGCGAACATACAGGCGGCGGGGCGCCTTGTCTCCTGCCGGGGCATATTGTTTGACAAGGACGGCACGCTGCTCGATTTCATGGCGCTGTGGGGAAGCTGGGCGGAGACGCTAACCGGGTTCGTAGAGCGGGAATTGGAGACCCTGGGGGCCGGAGCCCTGTTCAATAAAAGCGCGCTGCTCGGACTGCGGCTGGACGAGGCGAACCGCGTCATCGGGTACGACCGCACCGGTCCGGTCGCGATGGGCACGGAGGAGGAGGTCACCGCTCTTTTGGCCGGTCTGCTTTATGCCGCGGGGGTTCCTTGGAACGATGCGGTGAACCGGATTCGCGAGTTCAATGCGGCTGCGCTGGCGGAGCTCAAGCGGCGGCGGGAGGCGAGGCCGATGGCGGGCCTGCGCGAGTTCCTTGACGCTTGCCGGGAGGCGGGGCTCGCGCTGGCGGTGGTCACCTCCGATGTGACCGCTGAAGCGCTGGAACATCTGGAATGGATGGGCCTGCGCGAGCGGTTTGGCAGCGTGGTCGGCCGCGACCGGGTAGGGCGCGGGAAACCCGGACCGGACATGGCGCTCTTGGCCTGCCGCGAGCTTGGCATTTCCCCGGCGGAGGCCGTAGTCATCGGCGAAAGCAACGCCGACATGCAAATGGGCAAGCGGGCTGGCGTCAGGCTGACCGTCGGGCTGGCCGAGACGGAGGACGGGGCGCCGCCGGGGGCAACCTATTTGCGGGATGCGGACGTGGTTGTTTCCGGATACCGGGAGCTCTCGGTGCGCTAAGGCGGCGCGATCAAATTTAAGGAGGAATTCAATTCGATGAACAGTGAAACGCAAACGGAGCGGCTGGCGTCCTGGGTGAAGGAAAGCGGCCGTATCGTGTTTTTCGGCGGCGCCGGAATCTCTACGGAAAGCGGGATTCCCGATTTCCGTTCGGCGGCGGGCATCTACCAAACGGAGAAGGAATCGCCTTATTCCCCGGAGGAGATTTTGAGCCGCCGCTTTTTCGACCGGCACCCGGAGGTGTTTTTTGACTTTTACAAATCGAAAATGCTCCATCCCGAAGCCCGGCCGAACCCGGCGCATCTCCTTCTTGCCGATCTGGAGCGCGCGGGCAAGCTGGATGCGGTCATTACGCAAAACATCGACGGTTTGCATCAACTGGCGGGCAGCCGCAAGGTGCTGGAGCTGCATGGGTCCATTCATCGCAATACGTGCATGTCCTGCGGCCGCGGCTACACGCTGGAGGAAATCATGGGCGGAAAAGACACGGTTCCCCGCTGCGAATGCGGCGGCATCATTAAGCCGGATGTCGTATTGTACGGAGAAAGTTTGGATAACGAGGTCATCGATGCGGCGGTGTCCGCCATCGCTGCGGCCGATCTGCTGCTGATTGGAGGAACGTCTTTGACGGTACAGCCCGCGGCTCACTTAGTCACGTATTTCCGCGGGGATAAAACGGTGCTCGTCAACGCCTCATCCACCGCTTACGACCAGCGGGCCGATCTGCTGATCACGGAACCGATCGGCGCCGTATTCGGCGAAGTGAGCAGACATCTTGGGTTACGTTAGCGGCAAGCCCCATCTTTTCATGGATGAGAGGATGGGGCGTTTTTGGGTTCGGCCTGAACCGGCCCTGTAACCGCCTTGCGGTATTCGCTTGGCGATTCGTGATGGAAGCGGCGGAACTGCCGGGAGAAATACAGCGGGTCGGTCAGCCCGACGGAGGCGGCGATCTGCTCGATCGACAGCTCCGGCCGCTCCCGCAGCAGCTGGCGGGATTTATCGATGCGCAGCTTCAGCAGATAGGTCACGGGGGTCAAGCCGGTCGCTTTTTTGAAAATGCGCGATAAATACGCCCGGTTGTAGCCGAGGGAGGAGCACATCTGCTCGATCGATACCGGGTGCGCATATTGGCTGGTCATATAGTGAATCATTTGTTTGACGATGCGCTGGACCCCGGATTCGCCGGATGGGAGCGGCGATTCCTTCGCGAGCGCCTCCTGGGCCTCGGCCATCAAGAGATGCAGCAGGCCAAGCGAAAGCAAGTGCGAGCTTGGTTTTTTCGCTTGGAAAGCCTGCAGCACGTTTTGCAAAATCCCGGGAATTTTGCTGTCCGCGCCGTGGCGGAACACCGGAAGCTCGGGCGTCAGGCCGGCCCGGCGGACCAACTCCGCGGCTTTGGCTCCGGTAAAGGCGATCCAGCGGTAGCGCCATGGCTCGGACAGATCGGAGCCGTAGCTGACGAGCTGCTCCGGATGAATCAGGAAGCAGTCTCCTTTGCTTAAGCCGAAGGCGGCGAATTCCGTGCGGAAGTTTCCTTTGCCGCTCTCGACAAAGTGCAGCAGAAAATAATCGTATACTTTGGGGCCCAGCCGGTGATCGGCGCGGGTTTGGCTTTCGCCTGCAAACAGGACGTGCAGATCGCCGGATTCATAAATATCGGGATTGGCTGCCGCGCTGTAGGTTTCTTGGATTTTTTGCATTATATCGACTTCTCCTTCTAATACCTGTCCCCATTTTAACCGGAAAAGTCACATTTATCTATATAGAACTCGCAAAGATGCATTATCAAAGCGGAGCGTTTTCATTATACTGGGAACAAGAGGTACAGATTCTTTGACGATGGGGTGTACGTTGATGAGAAAACAGGAAATGGAACAATTGTTTATATCCAAATACGGCGAAAGCACGGAAATGCTGCGAATTTTCAACGCGCCGGGACGCGTCAACCTGATCGGCGAGCATATCGACTACAACGGAGGATACGTATTTCCCGCGGCGCTCGAGTTCGGCACCACGCTGGCGCTGCGCAAACGCGCCGACCGCAAAATGTCATTTGCTTCCATGAATTTGCCTTATACGGCGGAGCTTGATTTGGATGAGCTCGGCAAGGAGAAATCGGGCGAATGGATCGATTACCCGGTTGGCATTATCCTGGAATTGGAAAAACTCGGCACCCGGCTTAGCGGCGGTTATGATCTGCTGTTCCAAGGCGAAATCCCAAACGGTTCGGGCCTGTCCTCCTCCGCTTCGCTCGAAGTGGTAACGGCCTACGCGCTGCTCAGTGCGGAAGGAAAAGAAACCGATACAGTGGAAATCGCCCGCTTATCCCAACGGGTCGAAAACGGTTATGTCGGCGTCAACAGCGGGATTATGGATCAGTTTGCGGTGGCGAACGGGGCGAAGGACCACGCAATCCTGCTGATGTGCGATACACTGGAATATAAACTCGTTCCGTTCCGGACGGGGGCATACAAGCTTGTAATCAGCAATACGAAAAAACGGCGCGGGCTGGTCGATTCAAAATACAACGAGCGGCGTTCGCAGTGCGACGCGGCGTTGGAGATTTTGCGGAAGCGCGAGCCCGGCCTGGAGTACCTGGCGCATCTGAAGCCGGAGCAACTTACCGCATGGCGGGGGGATTTTCAGGATGAGGTGCTGTTCAACCGGGCCAAACACGTTGTGGAAGAAAACGCGCGCGTGCTGAAATCGGCCCATGCGCTGGCTGCAAACGATCTGAAAGCCTTCGGCGAACTGATGAACGCTTCGCACGATTCACTGCGCGATCTGTATGAAGTCAGCTGTCTGGAGCTGGATGTGATGGTGGAGGAAGCGCGCAAAATCGAGGGGACGCTGGGCTCGCGGATGACCGGTGCCGGTTTCGGCGGCTGCACCGTATCCCTTGTGCATGAGGACGCGGTGGAACGGTTCCTGGCCGAGGTCGGCAAAGCTTATCGGGAGCGGACCGGCATCGAAGGCGAGTTCTACGTTTGCGGTGTAGGCGATGGTGTGCATGAAATGAAAGGGGAGAACTAATCATGGCGATTTTGGTTACGGGCGGAGCGGGTTATATCGGCTCGCATACGGTGGCGGCGCTACTGGATCAGGACAAGGAGGTTGTCGTCATCGACAATCTGCAGACCGGACACCGGGGAGCTTTGCTGGGCGGCAAGCTGTACGAAGGGGATTTGCGGGACAAGGAGCTGCTGAAAAAGCTGTTCTCCGAAAACGACATCGAGGCGGTCATTCATTTTGCCGCGAACTCCCTGGTCGGGGAAAGCATGAAGGATCCGGTCAAATATTTCGACAACAACGTTTACGGCACGCTGTGCCTGCTAGATGCGATGAATCAGGCGAACGTGCGCAAAATCGTCTTTTCTTCCACGGCGGCGACCTACGGCGAACCGGAAAAAGTGCCGATCGAAGAAAGCGACAAAACCCAGCCGACCAACGTGTACGGCGAAACGAAACTGACGATGGAGCGGATGATGGCCTGGTTCGACCAAGTGCTCGGGATCAAATACGTTTCGCTGCGGTACTTTAACGCGGCCGGGGCCCACGAAAGCGGGAAAATCGGCGAAGACCACCGCCCGGAAAGCCATCTGATCCCGCTCATTATTCAGGCGGCTTTGGGGCAGCGCCCGTCGATCCAAGTGTTCGGGGACGATTACAATACGCCGGACGGCACCTGCGTCCGCGACTATATCCATGTCGGCGATTTGGCGGACGCCCATCTGCGGGCGGTCGACCACCTGCTGCGCGGCGGGGAGAGCGAGGTGTTCAACCTCGGCAATGGACAGGGTTTTTCGGTCAAAGAAGTGATCGAAACGGTAAAAAGCGTGACCGGCCGCGATTTTCCGGTCGTTATCAGCCCGCGCCGCGCCGGCGACCCGGCGGTGTTGATCGCCTCATCCGACAAGGCGCGCAGCGTGCTTGGCTGGCAGCCTTCAAGGGGCAAGCTGGAGGACATCATCGAGAGCGCCTGGGCATGGCACAGCAATCACCCGGACGGCTATAACGACAACTAAGGGGTGAGTTAGGCGATGGGAGTTGAAGAGAAAAACCGTCTGGACGCTTTGCACGCGATCGAACGGCTGGTCCATTACGCGCTGGAGCAAGGCATGATCGATTGGTGGGACGTGGATTACTCGCGCAACCGCCTGCTGGAGCTGTTTTCTTTTGACGAGCCGTTTGCCGGTGCGGTGGCGGAAGAGCCTTTGCCCGGGCCGCAGGAGCCGCTGGAAATTTTGATCGATTACGGCTTTGCCATCGGGCTGATCCCGGAAAATGCCGCGACATACCGCGACCTGCTGGACGCCAGGATTATGGGCCTCTTGATGCCGCGCCCTTCCGAAGCGATCGCCGCCTTTCGCAAAACGGAAAGCGAACAGGGGATCATCGCTGCGACGAACGCGTTTTACAAGCTGTCGGTGGACAGCAACTACATCCGGATGGACCGGGTGCGGCAAAATATTTATTGGACCCAGTCTACGCCTTACGGCGAGATGGAGATTACGATCAATCTGTCCAAGCCGGAAAAAAATCCGCAAGAGATCGCCATGGCCAAGCTGCTGCCGCCACCCGTGTATCCGAAATGCCAGCTTTGCCGCGAGAACGTCGGCTATGCGGGAAGGCTCAACCACCCAGCCCGGCAAAATCTGCGCGTCATTCCGCTGGAATTGAACGGGGAGCCGTGGTTTTTCCAGTATTCGCCATACGTGTACTATAACGAGCACTGCATCGTGTTCCATCACGACCATGTGCCGATGAAGCTGACCCGGGATACGTTTAAACGGCTGCTCGATTTTACGGCGCTGTTCCCGCACTACTTCATCGGTTCCAACGCGGACTTGCCGATCGTCGGCGGCTCGATTTTGACCCATGACCATTTTCAGGGGGGCCGCCATGCGTTCCCGCTGGAAAAAGCGCCGATCGAAGCGGCTTTCGCCCATCCGGGGTTTTCCGGCGTAACGGCCGGCATGGTGAAATGGCCGATGTCGGTGCTGCGCCTGAAAGGCCGCGACCCCGGCGTGCTGCTGGAGGCGATGGACGATCTGTACGAGAAGTGGAAAGCCTACAGCGATCCTAATGCCGAGATCTGCGCGTTTACCGAACAGGACGGGCAAAGCGTACCGCACAATACGGTGACTCCGATCGTGCGGCGCAGTGCGGACGGCGGCTTCGAAGCCGATATCGTGCTGCGGAACAACCGGACGAACGAGCGGCATCCGGAAGGTATTTTCCATCCGCACCGGGAAATGCACCATATCAAAAAAGAAAACATCGGTTTGATCGAGGTCATGGGCCTGGCGATTTTGCCGGGACGGCTGAAGGAAGAGCTGACGGAGATCGCCGGCATCCTGTGCGGGGACAAGGCGTTGTATGATCAGACGGTAACCGACCCGAACGCCCCTCTGGCCGTCCATGCCGGCTGGGTGAAGGAACTGGTTGACCGCGCCGGAACCTCGCTGGCCCGAGAAGCGGCCGATGCGCTGCTGCGGGACGAGGTCGGGCGCAAGTTCGCGCAAATTTTGGAGCACGCCGGCGTGTTTAAGACGACGGAAGCCGGGCGTGAGGCCTTTGAACGCTTCGTCTACTCGGCGGGTTACCGGAAGCAGTAGCATAAGGTTTATTTAGAGATGTATCAGGGGGCTGTCCCGGGCAAGCATGTGGCTTCGGGACAGCTCCCATTTTTATGGTTGAGCCCCTCGGCGAAATCGGCTCTTTGCTAGCCGGCTACTGGAACGATCGACCGTCGGCTTTCAAAATAGCGGCATAAATTCCCTCTATTTCTCTCAAATGGACGGATATCGCCGGAATAACGACATTTTTTGCCCTTATTTTTCACTGTGGGTTTCTCAGGCAGCCTGGCCTTTCCCGAGCAGGCCCGGTCCCTCAATGTGACGGCTTCCCGCGGTGCCTCCTTCGTGGCGTCATTCCCAAGACAGCTTAACCACGGATCCTCTTTTCATTGTTTTCTTTTTCCGGTTGGAAGTATAATAAGGTCGTAATTTCTACATAAAACAGGTTGGAGGGAGCTTGGCATGGACAATTTTGTGTTTCGTAATCCGACGAAGCTGATTTTCGGCAAAAACCAGCTGGAAGCTTTAAAAACCGAGGTTCCGGCTTACGGCAAAAAAGTGCTGCTGGTGTATGGCGGCGGGAGCATCAAGCGCATCGGCCTATATGATAAAGTGATGGCGATTTTGGGGGAAATCGGCGCCGAAGTGACGGAGCTGGCCGGCGTGGAGCCGAATCCCCGGCTGTCCACGGTTCACCGTGGGGTCGAGCTGTGCAAAACGAAGGGCATCGAGCTGGTGCTTGCCGTCGGCGGAGGCAGCGTGCTGGACTGCTCCAAGGCGATTGCGGTGGGCGCCAAATATGACGGAGACATGTGGGATATCGTAGATCGCAAGGCCTCGGCGACGGCGGCGCTTCCGCTCGGAACGGTGCTGACGATGGCCGCCACCGGCTCCGAAATGAACGGCGGCTCGGTCATTACGAACGAAGCGACGCAGGAAAAACAAGGATGGGGCAGCCCGCTCGCCTATCCCGCTTTTTCGATCCTCGATCCGCAAAATACGTTTTCGGTGCCTTTGGATCAGACGGTCTACGGGATGGTCGACATGATGTCGCACGTGCTGGAGCATTATTTCCACCAAGCGACCAACACCCTGCTGCAGGACGGCTTTTGCGAGGCGCTGCTGCGCACCGTGATCGAAACGGCGCCCCAACTGATCGCCGATCTCGAAAGCTACGAACATCGGGAAACGATTTTGCTTTGCGGTACGATGGCGCTGAACGGCGTGCTGAATATGGGCTATGCGGGCGACTGGGCGACCCACAATATCGAACACGCCGTGTCGGCCGTATACGATATTCCGCATGGCGGGGGGCTCGCCATCCTGTTCCCCAACTGGATGAAATACAACCTGAAGCATGACCTATCCCGCTTTAAACGCCTGGCCGTAAATGTGTTCAACGTAAATCCGGAGGGCAAAAGCGACGAGGCCGTAGCGCTGGAGGGCATCGAGGTGCTTCGTTCGTTCTGGAATTCAATCGGCGCGCCAAGCCGGCTGGCGGATTACGGCATCGACGGCAGCAAACTTGAGGTCATGGCCGACAAGGCGGTCAAATTCGGTCCGTTCGGCCGGTTCGCATTGCTCAATAAGCAGGACGTGGTGGAAATTTACCGGATGTCGTTGTAAACATATGATAGGGGCCGTTCCGTTTTTTGGGGACCGGCTCCTTTTGTTTTCAGGGCGAAGGATTGCCGGAAAGACGCGCTCCGGCCGCCTTTGGGCTTTTTTTGTTGAAACAAATTCCCTAAAATAACGTATGAAATATATAGATTTACATATTTGTTTATCGAAAGGAGGGACGGCATGGAAACGCTGTTTTGGTCCTGTTTTATCGGTGGAGCGCTGTTTGCGCTCGTCAGCGCGCTGATCGGAGACTTGATCGGAAGTTGGATAGACGGGATTTTCGACGCGGTGTCCGCCGATTTCCTCAAACCGGTCGTTACGGCTTCGGCGGTAACCAGTTTTGGCGGGGCCGGGATTTTATTGAATCGTTATACCGGACTCAGCAGCGCCAACGTGATCTTGCTTGCGCTCGTCATCGCTTTGGCACTGGCCGCCGCAGTTTACTTCGCTTACGTTAAGCCGGCGGAAAACAGCGAAAATTCCACCGGTTATTCGACCGCGGAACTGCCCGGTAAAGTGGGCGAGGTGACCGTGCCGATTCCTTCGGAAGGTTTCGGCGAAGTGATGGTAACGCTGGTGGCCGGCAACACGATTCATATCGCCTCCAGCTTTGATCATCGGGAAATTCCCGCCGGAACGCGCGTCGTCGTCGTGGATACGAAGGACGGAACCGTTCAAGTATCCGAGTTGTATGAAAACCAATCTTTAAGAGGGAGCTGATGTGATTGTTTGAAACCATTCCTGACATTATCCTGATTCCCGTTGTTGTGATCGCGGTCATCATCGTGCTGGGCCTGGCTTTTTGGGCCAGATACAAAACCGTAAGCCCGGATGAAGCGATGATCGTGACCGGTTCTTTTCTCGGCAACCGGAACATTTCCGATGACCAGTCCGGCCGCAAAATTAAAATCGTCCGCGGCGGCGGGGCGTTTATCTGGCCGATTTTTCAGAAAGCGGAGTATTTATCGTTATTGTCCCATAAACTTGACGTAATGACGCCTGAAGTGTATACCGAACAGGGCGTGCCGGTTTCGGCGGACGGCGTGGCGATCATCAAAGTAGGCAGCTCGATCGAAGACGTGGCTACCGCGGCCGAACAGTTTATGGGCAAGCCGATCGAATCGCTGAAAGGCGAAGCCCAGGAAGTGCTTGAGGGGCATCTGCGCTCAATTTTGGGCTCGATGACCGTCGAGGAAGTGTACCGCAACCGCGATAAATTTGCCCAAGAGGTGCAAGGCGTGGCGGCGCGCGACCTCAAAAAGATGGGGCTGCAGATCGTCTCGTTTACGATCAAGGACGTCCGCGACAAGCATGGCTACTTGGAGGCGCTGGGGAAACCGCGGATCGCGGCGGTTAAACGGGACGCCGACATCGCCGAAGCGGAAGCGCTGCGGGACGCGCGGATTCAAAAGGCGATGGCCGAAGAGTCCGGACAGAAAGCCGAGCTGCTGCGGGACACGAATATCGCTGAAGCGGAGAAGGAAAAAGAGCTGAAAATCGCTTCCTTCAAAAAAGAGCAAGATACCGCCAAGGCCGACGCCGACCAGGCTTATTTTATCCAGGAGGCCCGGGCCAAGCAGATCGCGGTCGAGGAGCAGATGAAGGTCGAGCTCGTGCGCAAGGAACGGGAAATCGACCTGCAGGATAAAGAAATCAACGTACGTCAGAAGCAGTATGATGCCGAAGTGAAGAAAAAAGCCGATGCCGACCGTTACGCGGTCGAACAGGCGGCGGAAGCCGAGAAGGCGCGGAAGATGCGGGAAGCCGACGCGCTGCAGTACTCCATCGAAACCCAGGCGAAAGCTTCGGCCGAACAGAAACGGCTGGAAGGTTTGGCCATCGCCGAAGCCGAGCGGGCCAAAGGGACCGCGGAAGCCGAGATTATCCGCCTGCGCGGGCTGGCGGAGGCCGAGGCAAAGGAAAAGCTGGCCGAAGCTTTCTCGAAGTTCGGAGAAGCCGCGGTTTTGGATATCGTTGTCAAAATGCTTCCTGACTTGGCCGGCCAGATCGCAAGTCCATTGTCCTCCATCGATAAATTGACGGTGGTCGACACGGGCAAAGGAGAAGGGGCGGCCCGCGTCAGCAATTACGTCACCGAACTGATGGCGACGGCTCCGGATATGCTGAAAAGCGTGTCGGGCATCGAACTCGATCGCTTGATTCAGGGATTGACGAAAGGCAAAGTGGCTGCGTCCGCGCAGCCGGCGGAGGCGGCGCCCGCAGCGGCCGCGCGAACCGGCGAGGCTGGCCGGGAGGCGGTTGTACTGGAAAGCGCGGCTTCGCGGGAAGATAAAGAGTAACAGACTCTTCTTTTCAATTATTCCGCAAACGGCTGACAAGGGCTCGGCCAATCGTTTATAATGGGCGTACATGTTTTCGGAGAAAAGACAAGAAGAGGTGCAATCTGTGAACAGTCTACGCATAGCCAAAGTGTTGAATAACAACGTCATTATCGCCAACCATCCGGATCGTGGCGAAGTCGTTGTGATCGGCAAAGGCATCGGATTTAACCGCAAATCGGGCGAGTCCATTCCTCTTGAGGCGGTAGAGAAACTGTTCATTCTTACGAATCAGCAGGAACAGGAACAATACAAACAGCTCATTCCCCAGGTGGACGAACAACTGATTGAGCTCATTGGCGAAATCATCATGTATATTTCCAGCAAAACGCAAGCGACATTGAATGAGCACATCCATATTGCGCTCACGGACCACTTGGCGTTTGCCATTAAGCGGGCGGAGCAGGATCTCGCCTTCCACAATCCGTTTCTGTTTGAAACGAAGGAGCTTTATCCGCTGGAATTCGAGTTGGCCGAATACGCCATCGATTTGATCCGCCGGAAAATGGGCGTCGATCTCGGCCAGGATGAAACCGGATTCGTGGCGCTTCACATCAACAGCGCCTTGACGAACCGCCACATCAGCGAGGTGCGGGGGCATGCCCAACTGATCGCCGACTTGGTCGGCATTATTGAGGATGAGCTGCATTTTTCCATCTTGCGGCACTCGCTCGACTATTCGCGGCTGCTGACGCACCTGCGGTTTGCCATCGAACGGGTCCGCCGCGGCGAGCGGGTGGCCGAGGTCGATAAGCTGGAAAGCTTGCTTAAGCGCGAGTATCCGATCCTGTATTCGCTGGCTTGGAAATTGACCAAAGTGATGGAAAAACGCCTGAAAATGCCGGTTTATCAGGCGGAAGTCTCCTATTTGACAATGCATTTGCACCGCATCGTACCGCCCGAAATAAATTAGACCTCTTGCGTAAGCAAAATAGGTCTGCTATAATTTCAAATGCATTAACAACAATATCAAATCACAATGTGTAACTGATTCGATCAGGCATGAGTTGATAAAAGGTTTTTGAGTGTATCGTTGGATTACGGGGTACTATATCCCTAACGAAACGATAACCGAAAGTCTTTTTTAACTCATGCTTTTTTGTTGTTATGATCAATTTAATATTTCAGGAGGGTGCATTATGTTCAAGCGTTTCTTTGGTGTTTTGCAGCGGGTCGGGAAAGCGCTTATGCTGCCCGTCGCGCTGCTCCCTGCTGCAGGACTGCTCCTGGGGATCGGCAATATGCTGGTCAGCCCGGACTTTCTTGAACGGGTTCCAGCCTTGGACAACCATACGATTCATGCGATAGCGACCGTTATGATGAACGCCGGACAGATCGTGTTCACGAATCTGGCCTTGCTCTTCGCCGTCGGCGTTGCCGTTGGTCTGGCCGGAGGCGAGGGTGTCGCCGGCTTGGCCGCGATTATCGGCTATCTCGTGATGAACGTAACGATGGGTACGGTCATTGGCGTAACGCCATCGATGATCGGAACCAACGCGGCCTACGCCGATGTGCTGGGCATTCCGACACTAGCCACCGGCGTGTTTGGCGGGATTATCGTCGGGATATTGGCCGCCGCCATGTATAACCGCTTCTTTAAGATCGAACTGCCGTCTTATCTCGGATTTTTCGCCGGAAAACGGTTTGTTCCGATCATGACGGCGGCCACCTCGGTGCTGCTTGGTTTGCTGATGGTCGTCATCTGGCCCCCGATTCAATCGGGTCTAAACGCCGCGTCCCACTTTATGCTGGATCAGAACCGGACGTTATCCGCGTTTGTGTTCGGGATTATCGAACGCGCATTGATTCCGTTTGGTCTGCACCACATCTTCTATTCGCCGTTCTGGTTCGAATTCGGGGAATACACCAATGCGGCGGGCCAACTGGTGCGCGGCGACCAGAACATCTTTATGGCCCAGCTTCGCGATGGCGTGCCGTTTACGGCCGGTACGTTCATGACCGGCAAATTCCCGTTCATGATGTTCGGCTTGCCGGCGGCGGCGCTCGCCATTTATCACGAGGCCAGACCCGAGCATAAGAAATATGTGGCGGGGATTATGGGCTCGGCGGCGTTGACCTCGTTTCTGACGGGGATTACCGAACCGCTCGAATTCTCGTTCCTGTTCGTAGCTCCGGTCCTGTTCGCAGTGCACTGTGTTTTTGCCGGTTTGTCGTTTATGACGATGCATCTTTTGGGCGTAAAAGTTGGGATGACTTTCTCCGGCGGTTTGATTGACTACCTCATTTTTGGGGTTATTCCAAACCGCACGCCTTGGTGGTACGTCATCATCGTCGGCTTGATTTTGGCTGTGATCTATTATTTCGGATTCCGGTTCGTCATCCGCAAGTTCAACCTCAGGACGCCGGGACGGGAAGACCCGGCTGATGATAATGAAGATGCGGAAGCCAGCCGGGGAAAAGTTACGCAGGATGAGCTGCCGCACAATATTTTGTCCGCCCTGGGCGGACAGGAAAACATCGTCCACCTGGACGCTTGCATCACGCGGCTGCGGGTTGAAGTCAAGGATAAAGCGAACGTAAGCAAGGACCGGATGAAAAATCTGGGGGCTTCCGGTGTCCTGGAGGTCGGCAACAATATCCAGGCGATCTTCGGCACGCGCTCCGATACGATCAAGACGCAAATTGCCGATATTATGAGCGGCAAGGCGCCGAGAGCCGCCGAGAAGACGGAGGCGGACAAACCCGCCGAAGCAGAGCAGCAGGCGGCCCAGGACGGCGACGCTATCATCTACGAGGATATCGTGATGCCGGTCAACGGCGAACTGATGGATATTTCCAATGTGCCGGACCCGGTGTTCGCGGAAAAAATGACGGGCGACGGCTTTGCGGTTTTGCCGCATGACGGCGTCATCGCTTCTCCGGTCTACGGCAAGGTGTTTAACGTATTTCCGAGCAAGCATGCCGTCGGGATCATGTCGGACGGCGGCAAGGAAGTGCTGGTGCACATCGGGGTGAACACCGTGAAGCTGAAAGGACAAGGCTTCAACGTGCTCGTGAGCGAAGGCGACCTGGTTTCGGCCGGACAGCCGATTATGGAGGTCGACTTGGATTACGTGAAAGAGCACGCGCCTTCGATTATTTCGCCGATCGTGTTCTCCAACCTGCCGGAAGGGGCAGCGGTCAAGCTGAACAAAACCGGTAAGCTGGCGAAAGGCGAACCTGGTATCGTCACAATCAAATAAGAACCGCCAAACGCTTTGGCGTCACGGGCGCCAGTAAAAAATTTGGAATTGTAACCTCGTTCCCTTAAAATAAAAGGGAGCGTTGATATACATTTATACTACATTGATGAGAAAGCGAGAGGATTTTATTATGGAAAGAACCTTTAGAATTACGGATGAAGACGGTATTCATGCACGCCCTGCTACGGCATTGGTAAATACGGCTAACAAGTTTAAAGGAGCTGAATCCTTTGCCGAAGCGAAGGGTAAAAAAGTGACTCTGAAATCGATTCTCGGGGTGCTGTCCCTGGGACTGGAGCAAGGGGACACCATTACGTTGTCCGTAGAAGGAGAACAGGCTGCAGAAGCTCTTCAAGCGCTCACCGACGTCATGGTTAACGAGGGGTTAGGAGAAGTAAATGCTTAAGATCGACGGCATCGCCGCTTCGGCGGGCGTGGCCATCGCCGAGGTATTCAAACTGGAGCATCCCGATTTTACGGTAAAACGCCGGGATGCTTCCGATCCTGCCGCCGAACTGGCGCGGCTGGACGATGCATTGGCCAAATCGCAGCAGGAGCTTGAAGCGATCAAAGAGCGCACGCTTCAAGAGCTTGGCGAGAAGAAAGCGGAAATTTTCGAATCCCACCTGCTGATTCTAAACGATCCCGAGCTGCTGGATCCGGTGCGGGACAAAATTTCCAGCGAAAAAGTGAATGCGGAATACGCGCTGAACGAAACGGCGAACCAGTTTATCGCTATGTTTGAGAACATGAAAAGCGCGTACCTGCAAGAACGCGCCGCCGACATGCGGGACGTCACCAAACGGGTGCTAACCCATTTGCTGGGCCTCACCTATGTCAATCCGGCGGAGATCGACCGGGAAGTAATCGTTGTTGCCGAGGATTTGACACCGTCGGATACCGCTCAGCTTAACCGGAAATACGTCAAAGGCTTTACGACGAATATCGGCGGCAGAACGTCGCACTCCGCGATTATGGCCCGCTCGCTGGAAATTCCGGCCGTTGTCGGAACCAAAGAGGTGCTGGGCAAAGTAAACAACGGCGATCTGGTGATCGTTGACGGTTTGGACGGCCTGGTTATTATCAATCCGTCCGACGATGTGGTGCAGGAATACACGCAAAAACGCGACGACCACCTCAAACAAATCGAGGAGTGGAAGAAGCTGCGCGGAGTAGCGACCACGTCGAAGGACGGCGTGCACGTCGAATTGGCGGCCAACATCGGCACGCCAAACGATGTTGCCGGGGTGCTCGACAACGGCGGCGAAGGCGTAGGCTTGTACCGCACCGAGTTTTTGTACATGGGCCGCACCGAACTGCCGTCGGAGGAAGTTCAGTTTAATGCATACAAAACGGTGCTGGAGAAAATGGAGGGCAAGCCGGTTGTCGTCAGAACGCTAGACATCGGCGGCGACAAGGAGCTGCCTTACCTGAATCTGCCGAAGGAGATGAACCCGTTCCTCGGCTTCCGCGCCATTCGCCTTTGTCTGGAGCAAAAAGACCTGTTCCGCACGCAGCTGCGCGCCCTGCTTCGGGCAAGCGTTTACGGCTCGCTGCGGATCATGTTCCCGATGATCGCCACGCTGGACGAGTTCCGCGCCGCCAAAGCGGTGCTGCTGGAAGAGCAGGAGAAGCTGGTGGCCGAAGGCGTCCAGGTCGCAAGCGATATTCAGCTCGGCATTATGGTGGAGATTCCTTCGACCGCTGTTCTGGCCGATCAGTTCGCCAAAGAAGTGGATTTCTTCAGCATCGGCACCAACGATCTCATTCAGTATACGATGGCGGCCGACCGCATGAACGAACGCGTCTCTTATTTGTATCAACCGTATAACCCGGCGATTTTGCGCCTGGTGAAAATGGTGATCGACGCCGCGCACAAGGAAGGCAAATGGGCCGGCATGTGCGGCGAGATGGCCGGCGATAAAGTGGCGATTCCGCTGCTGCTCGGCCTCGGTCTGGATGAGTTCAGCATGAGCGCGACCTCGATTTTGCCGGCACGCTCACAGATTTCCAAGCTTTCCAAAGCGGAGATGGAAACCTTGGCAGCCAAAGCGCTGCAAATGCGGACCGCGGAGGAAGTCGTGGAATTGGTGCGCAGCATCGGCGAGTAAGAAGTTCTATCTATTCTTTTCCAACTAGTTTTGCGGGTTTCTCTGTTAAGCCGGCGCCTTTAGAGGCGCCGGTTTTTTCTAGGTGAATTTATGTACTGGCGTTCCCATTGGATATTTTCCAGTTAGCTTTAAAAATGGCGCGTTCTATTTAGTATTCGTGCCTTGGTGTCTTGGTGTCCCTGCATGCTGCTTTGCACGATTATCCCTTTCATTCAGTGGACAGGTGTTAGGGGGTAGGACAAGGATCAATGGGGAAAAAATGAGGCGGTTCAGGTGAGATGTTCGTTTGATAAGAGAACGAATGTTTGGTAAAATGAAGTAAAACGAACGCTCGTTCGTATATTCTGCATTCTGGATTCGGAGGGCGAGCGGATATTCAAATCATTCAGCAGCCGTTATTACAGCGAGCAGGCCTACATGGAGGCGCTGATCGCGATGAAGTGGCCAAGCGGCTTCGTCTGCCCGTGGTACGCTTACACCCGATGCAGATGCCTGACCTCCCGGCATATCCCCTTATTCGAGTGCGGAAGGTGCAAGCATCAAACGTCGGCTTTGGTCGGTACGATTTTTGAAGGAACGCATTTGCCCCTGCTCAAGTGGTTCCAGGCGCTGGAGTTGCACAAAATACGCTATGCCATCGGCGAGTTCGATGCCCAGGAGCTACTCTGCGGAGAGGTGAAGGTGAACAGCGATGTATATGGGCGTAATCCGTCCCGGTATCAGTTTTCCCATCCGTATGCCTCGGCGGTCGTAGCCGGCTGCACGGTAACAGAGTCGGGCGATCCCGGAGCAGGTCAAAATCCGCCTGGTGCCGCATAAGCGGGGAGGCGAAAAAAGAGCAAACTGTCACGATCTAACCGCGTTCATCAACGGGCATGTGGATGTCCGTACAACGGCGGTAGAGTCGTTCCCCCTAGCCTTTCGGCTGTATGCGCCCTTGCGGAAAGTGGTGAGAGAGGCGTGGGAATCGCTGAAGAGTACATATATAGCCTTGGGACTGAAGCATCTGCAGGCGTACCTGAACGAGTACACCGGACACCGGCGGTTGCCTGTCCGGAGTGGAAGAAACGATGTGGCAGAAGTTGTTGCGTATGGGTGTGGCGATGCCGGTGCTCACCTACAGCCGCCTGATCGTGCGCCGACCGAATCAGCCCCTTGCGGCTGCAGCCTGATCGAAGTGCTTGAACGGTGCCGGCATTGATGCAGACGGATTCAGGTTGCAGCAATAACCTGTCTAATGATCTCGAACATGACTGCTACTTACAAATATATCTTTTTCTCCTGAATTTACCTTCTGCTCTGCTTCCCTGATCAAACGGGATAATCGTGCAAAGCGTCCGGACAGCAGATATTGATCTGCCGACCAACCGATCGGCCCCCCTGCCCTGTACGCTTTCAACGCCCTTCCAGCTTTTCTTGCCACGACCGGTTGCCGGCTAGACTTTCTAATCAGAACGATCACACTACCTAAACTTGCGAAAAGCTGAAAATGTTGCCGAATTAACCGCGGCAAGGTTTATTTTTGGACGAATTTGGGATAAAGTGAGGTAAAACTTACTTTTATGTCGTGTTTAGGAGCAAACTATGGAAAACAGCCGCATGACGATCGGAATCATTGACATCGGATCCAACTCCATCCGTCTGGCTATTTATGAAGCGACGCCGCAAGGGGAGTACCGGTTAGTTCAGGAAATTAAAGAGTCCGCCCGCCTCAGCGAAAAGATGAACGCGGGGGGAGCAATGGAGCGGAAGGACGTCCTTTCGATCGTACCGATTCTGGAGCAATTCAGGGAAATTTGCGCAGTGTATGGCTGCCGGCAAATCCGCGTCGCCGCGACGGCGGCGATCCGGAACGCGGCCAATGCGCGGGAAATTGCCGAATTGCTTAAGGAGCGTACCGGTCTTGAGATCGAAATCCTCACCGGGGAGCAGGAAGCCTATTTCGGCTTTCTCGGCGTCGCCGGAGCCATGGCGGAGGAGGACGGTTTTATCATTGACATTGGGGGCGGCAGCACGGAGATCACCTTGTTTCGCGCCCGCAAACTGCTGCATAGCTTCTCGCTCCCTTTAGGGGCGGTGAATGCCCAGGTCAGGTTCGGGAACGGAAAAGAACCGTGGACGGCCGAAAACACGGCCAGTCTGGCGGCCGAGATTGAACGGATGCTGTCGGGGCATCCCTGGGTGTCCGCTCACCCGGGGTTGCCGTTAATCGGCCTGGGCGGCACGATCCGCACGCTCGGCAAGCTGGACCAGCGCCGGCGCAAATATCCGCTGCGGCTTGCCCACTATTACAGGCTGGCCCCGGAAAGTATCCGCCATTATGCCGAGACGCTGCCGTTCATGCCGCTCGAAAAACGCAAGCGCCTTGACGGGTTGGCCAAAGCGCGGACCGATATTATCGCTCCCGGGCTGATTATTCTGCAGGCCATTTTCGCGCGTATCGGGGCGGACTGCTGCCTGGTCAGCGGATCGGGCCTGCGGGAAGGCCTGCTGCAGGATGCGCTGGGCCTCAAGGCTCCCGCCGCCTCCGAAGTGTTGGCGCGGCAGGCCCAGGGCTTGCTCGCTTTTCATATCCAGGCTCCGCACGCTCATTTTCAGCAGGTCAGCCGGTACGCCATCCGGCTGCATGATCTCCTGCTGGGAGCCACCGTCGGCGAACCGAAAACCCGGCAGCTTGCGGCTGCGGCTGCGATGCTGTACAAAATCGGCGGCACCGTACGTTATCACCAGTACGACAAGCATACGTTATACTGGCTGACGCAAGCCCCGCTTGGCGCTTTAACCCACCGCGAGGCCGTAATATGCGGGTACGTGGCGGATTATCCGGCCAATCACGGAAAAAAAATGAACCTGGGGATTTACAGGGAACTGCTCACGGAGGAGGACGAAACGCTGATTCAGAAGCTGGGCGCCATTGTGGAGACGGCCGTCGCCCTGGATGCCAGCGAAACGCAATGCGTCGAACTGCTCAAGGCCGAAGCTGCCGACGGCGCGCTGCTGTTGACGCTAAAAAGCCGCAGTCAAGCTTACCTGGAAATCAGGCAGCTCGAAGCTGCGGCAAAAAACTTCAAAAAAGCGTGGGACCTCAGATTGGAGTGGGAGGTTCGCCCTTCTTCCACACGCTGATGTCAAGCGCGTCAAATTGGCTGCGGCAGACGGGCTGGCTGCCGGAGACCGGCTCGTATTTGCCGCTTGGCACAAGCCGCTTCGCTTTGACGTTATCGGAGAGCGACAGCATTAAAATCTGCACGAGCGCCTCCCGGGTCTCCGGTTTTGTCACGGGACACATCAGCTCCAGCCGGCGCGTCAGGTTGCGCGTCATCCAATCCGCGCTGGACAGCCAGACCTCCGGCTCTCCTCCATTTTCAAAATAATAAATACGCGAATGCTCCAAAAAACGGTCGACGATGCTGCGCACCGTAATTCGTTCGCTTAGGCCTTCCACACCGGGGCGCAGGCAGCAGACGCCGCGGACGATCAAATCGATGTACACCCCGGCCTGGGAAGCGGCGTACAGTTCGTCGATCATCTCCTGGTTGGACAGCGAATTCATTTTGGCGATGATTTTGGCCGGCCTTCCGGCCGCGGCGTGTTCGGCTTCCCGGCGAATCAGCGCAAACAGTTTGTCCTTCATCCCCGTCGGCGCCAGCGTAAATGCCTGCCACTCGCCGGCGTCCGAGTATCCGGTGATCAGGTTAAACAATTGCGAGGCGTCCTCGCCGATCGCGGAATCCGTCGTAAACAAGCCGATATCGGTATACAGGCGCGCGGTGATGTCGTTGTAATTCCCCGTTCCCACATGCACGTACCGTCTTAAATCACGGCCTTCCTGCCGGACGACGAGCAAAATTTTGGCATGGGTTTTGAGACCCACCAAGCCGTACACGACGTGGCATCCCGCTTTCTCCAGCGTGCGGGCCCAGGCGATATTGCGCTCTTCGTCGAACCTCGCCTTGAGCTCTACGACGACGGTAACCTGCTTCCCCGATTCCGCGGCCCGGGCGAGCGCCCGGATGAGCGGCGAATTGCCGCTGACCCGGTACAACGTCATCTTGATCGCCATCACGGCCGGGTCCTCCGAAGCCTGGCTGATGAAATCCGTCACGGCGTCGAAGCTTTCGTAAGGATGGTAGACCAGCACGTCCCCTTGCTTAAGCACTTCGAAAAAATCGTCATCGGCTTCGAATTCCCGGGGGTACACCGGATCGATCTGCGGGTAGCGGAGCTTCGGATACCCTTTGACCACGCCCGGCAGCTTGCCGAGAAAGCTTAAATCAAGCGGCCCGTCGATCTCAAATACGGCGTCCGTAATTTCGAATTCCTCCTTCAGCACCTCCAGTGCGTAAGGATGGATGCCCTTTTGGATCTCCAGCCGCACGGGCGCCCCCCACCGGCGTTTCCGCAGCTCTTTTTCAATCTCCTCGAGCAAATCCTCGGCCCCTTCTTCGTCAAACGCCAGATCGGCGTTTCGGGTTACCCTGAACTCGTGTACGGCGAGCGATACATAACCGCTGAACAGCGTTTGAATATGATGGCGGATCAGCTCTTCGATCAGAATGAAAGACTGCTTTTTGCTGTTGGAATGATGCGGCAGCGGAATGATGCGGGACAGGTTCGAAGGAATTTGCACGATCGCGAAATAAGGCTCCTTCTCCTCCTCGCCGTCCGGTTTCCGCGCCTCTTTTTCCCGCTCCAGCACGACGGACAAATACACAAAACCCGTATGAACCAGCGGAAACGGTCTGCTCTGGTCGACAGCCATCGGCGTCAGCACCGGAAAAATAATATCGTGATAATACGTTTCCATCGATTTGCGCTGCGTCGAAGTCAGCTCATCGTATTTCAGGAACACGATGTTCTCTTTGGCGAGCTGTCTCGACAGGTCCCGGAATGTCCGGTACTGCTCGCCGACCATCGCCGAGATTCGCGAAATCAGGCGTTGGTATAATCCATCAGGCGTATAGCCGGTAAAATCTTTTTTGGTGTAACCCGCGCGGATCTGATCCTGGATTCCGGCCACGCGCACGCTCATGAACTCGTCCAAATTGCTCGACACGATTGAGAGAAACTTGGCTTTTTCCAGCAAAGGCGTCTCCGGATCTTTCGCTTCCTTCAGCACGCGGCGGTTGAATTCCACCCAGCTTAAATCCCGGTTTAAATATCTTGAACCTTGGTTTTTCGTTTCTGCAAGCGCCATCTCTACCATGACCTCCATTGGCCGAAAAGCTGTCTTATAGTTTTTGTTTTTGGGCTAATGCTTTATTCTTTTATTTTACAATGCCGATATGCCGGCGAAATACCTCCTTTTGTAAAATCTATGTAAAAAATATAACTCCATGTAAAATCGCCCTTCCGAAAAATGATCCGCTGCTTGTACATTTCCGAGAAAAAAGGAGTAAAATGGAATTACGACGTCTTTTGACGCCTGCCATGAAGTTTATATATTTCAAGGAGGTAGTTTCAAGATGAATGCAAACCATCACGCTTATCATTTGAATGCGGCGCCACGAACGGAGTTCAACCGTTCGTCGCTGCGCCGGCTGAGACAAAACGGCCGCGTGCCCGCGGTGATCTACGGGGCGGAAACCGAAAATCTGGCGGTTCATGTGGATGTGAAGGAGCTGCTGCAGGTCGTTCGCACCGGAAGATCGGAGTTTTTCGACTTGGAGGTGGAAGGAGGACCGGTTTTACCGGCGCTGATTAAGGATATTC
Organism: Paenibacillus oralis; assembly: GCF_003863965.1. Lineage (GTDB taxonomy): Bacteria > Bacillota > Bacilli > Paenibacillales > Paenibacillaceae > Fontibacillus > Fontibacillus oralis. The sequence continues at coordinate 7,188,491 of NZ_RRCN01000001.1, read as the reverse complement.
AGCAGCAGAACGGGAAAATCGTCCATGTCGATTTTCAGCAGGTGACCAAAAACAAGCCGATCCGCGTAAAAATGCCGGTGCACTTGGTTGGTACGGCGAAAGGCACAAAGGTTGGCGGGGTTCTGCAAATCCAAGAAACGGAGCTGGAAGTGGAAGGGCTGCCGGATATTTTGCCGGCCAGCCTGGACATAGATATTTCATCCCTGGATGCGGGCGGTAAATTGCTGGCCGGAGACGTACGGCTTCCGGACGGCGTTGTTTTGCATTCGCAAGCGGACGAGCTGCTGGCTTCGATCGTCCTGCCGCGTGCTGCGGACGCGGATGCGGCCCGGAATGCCGGCGAGGAACCGGCCGAGGGCGCCGGCGAATAACGGATCGAATAAACAGCCGGCAACATCGTAGGCCTGGAGTCCAGACAGCTATCAGGCGGGCCGTTCCCTGCGCGATCACGTGGGGAGCGGCCCGTTTTTCAAAAAAATACCAGAAATTATAAAATTTCCAGCGGGTAGAGGATTATGCACAGGAAGAGAGGGGAGGAGAAGAGGATTCTGATGGCTAAGGGACACCAGAGCTGTTATCCGCGGAAAAACGAAGGTTTGAAAATGTAACGGACACAGATGACCTTATTTACCTCAAATCGGCCCGGATAAACTGGTTTTGAGTCAAATAGAGTCATGTGTGTCCGTTAGCCTGGGAAATACCCGGGAAATGGGCGAATAAGGTCGCTGGTGTCCCTTAGAGTCCCGCGCATCAAGGTATGGGATTGCGCAGGCAAAGACCTCGCTTGCGGCGATGTTCGTCTTAGGGGTGTCCAAGCTTGACGAAACCCGCTTTTGTAACTAGAATGGTTGCAGGATAACCGGAATTTAATAGAATTTTATATCAGAAAGAAGGGTTCGAATGCCGCCGAAAACGAAAACCAACGCTTTGGCCCAGCGCAAAGCCGAGCAGCTTAAGCAGCAGCAAAAACAAAAAACGAGAAGATTGATCTGGTTCAGCACGGTGGGAGTCCTGCTCGTGCTGATCATCGCCGTCCTGGCGATCCAGCCGAAAGCAAAGGCGACGTCGTTTGATTACGCGAATCTTCCTGTGTTAGGGAATGCCGAAGCGCCGGTGAAAATCGTAGAGTTTGGCGACTTCCAGTGTCCGGCTTGCAAAAACGTAAATCAACTGATCAAGCCGGAACTGGTTAAGGATTATATAGATCAAGGCAAAGTCGCCTTTTATTTCATGAATCTGCCGTTTATCGGGACGGATTCGACGACGGCCGCCCTGGCGGCGCAGGCGGTATATCATCAAAACAGCGACGCTTACTGGACTTATTTCGATGCGATTTATGAGCGCCAAGGCGATGAAAATGCCGGATGGGCTTCGGCGGAGTTTTTCGTCGAATTGGCCAAAGAGCTGAAGCTGCCGATCGATTACGACCAGTTGCAGAAGGACATTGCGGAAGCAACCTATCAAAACGAAGTCGAGGCGCAATACGCCAAAGGGAACAAGCTTGGCGTCGACAGCACGCCGACGTTTTTCATTAACGGGTTGGAGTATGCGGGCAACGTTGGCGATTACGCTGCTCTGAAAAAATATATCGATCAGGAACTCCAAAGCAAATAACGAACGGGGAGGAACGGGCGTGCGGGCTTTTCTAAGGGATTACGGCATTTATCTCGCTTGGCTGGTCGCGCTGGTCGCTACGGCGGGCAGCTTGTATCTCAGCGAGGTGCTGCACTATGAACCGTGCCGGCTCTGCTGGTTCCAGCGGATATTCATGTATCCGCAGGTCATTTTGCTGGGCATCGCGGCCTACCGGAACGACCGGAGCATTATTCCGTACGTGCTGCCGCTCAGCATTATCGGCGGGGCGATTTCGCTTTATCACTACGGAGAGCAAAAAATACCGGGTCTGGCGCGGCTGCTTCCTTGCAAAGTGGGGGTTCCCTGCAACGTGGATTATTTGGGCAGCGGCTGGTTTGGTTTTATTACCATTCCGTTTATGGCGCTGGTCGCTTTTGTTCTGATCGTCTTGTGCCTGCTGGCGGCGCGCCGTAAGGCCGAGGCGGTGGAGACGGAAGAACTTGGCGGCTTGTCGTGACGCAACCTTTTGGCCGGGAAGGGCGTTTAAGGTTGCGGAGGTGTTGTTTTTGAACAAACATACGAAAATGATCGGGATCGTAACCGTGAGTTTGCTGGCAATCTCGCTTGCCGCCTGCAGCGGCAAACCGGCAAACCCGGGGAACCCGGGCAACGAAGGCAACGGTAGCGCAGGCAATCAGGTTCAAGAAAACAACGGCAGCCAGACCACTCCCGAACAGGCGTCAGAAACCAAACAAGCCGTAGGGACTTTCGTTGGCCTCATCGACAATCATTCGGTGGAAATCAAGCTGAATGGAGTGCCGACCGCTTTTCAAATGGATGAAACTTTGTCCGCAGCCGCTCAGGAAATCGCTGAGGGCACGGCTGTGGAGTTTGAATACGTGGAGAAGGCCATAGAGGGCGATCCTTCGGTGAAGCAGTTGGTCCTTACGAAGCTTTTAGCGGCCGGGGATGCCGCCGCTGGCACCAAACAGGACGCGGCGGTAGCCGATTTGCCATCCGCCAAAACGATCGAGGTTGAACTGGAGGGCATGAAGGAAGAGCGTACGGCCCAACTTGCTCAAGGCAACGGTTACGCTTTGTATACGTTTGACGGGTTTTCGTTTGACGCTAAAGCGAATCGGCTGATGATGAACTACGATAACGAGTACCACGTGGACATCGTCAAGCTTCCGGCAGGATACAACGTGGACGATTTGGCGGAGGAAGCTAAAGCGGAGTTGTCCAAAACGGGCCAGGTGGAAGAGCGCTCGGGCGATGAAATTTACGAATCGATGCGTGATGCTTCCTTGTTCCTGATTGCCAGCGGAGATAAACTGACCCGGGAGTACATTGTGAAGGATATCGGCGGCCAGGGATACGCGTTTAAGATCAACATGCCGCATGGCGAAGCTTCGGAAGGCTTCGGTCCATTGGCGTACGCTTCCCTGAATTCGATCGTGGCAACGGCCGATTGAACCGCAAAAGGAACCGTGTCCTTCCATTATCAGGTTTAAGCCGGCAGGACGGCGGCGGCTGGACCCGAGGATAACTGAAACCCCTATCCCTCTTGACTTGAGGGATAGGGGTTTTTTGCTGTTTTACCCGAGCAGCTTTAAACAATCGTGTTGCCGACATTGGTGTCCGTGTCTTTATTGAGGAACATGTTGCCTTTGATCAGCAAGTTGTTTAGAACCTTGGTTCGTTTCGCCTTTTCGGTTACGATCGAGTTGGATATAGATTTACCGGTATTGGAATAAATCGTGTTTTGAGCGATGATCGCATCTTCGGCGTCATCAGTTAATGAAATGCCGTACCCGGTGTTATCCGTTCTTTTGAAAGTGATGCGGTTGCCGACAATCTCGGCGCGTTGTCCCCCTTTGATTTGAATCGCCGAAGCGCCCGCGGTGTCCGAAATATCGTTATCGGCGATTTTAACGGTTTTGCCGGCGCTGCACTCTCCGTAAATGGCGACGGATCGGGAGCCGAGTATATAATTCCCTTTGAGCGTAACGTCGCTGTTTTTGTCGAAGCTGATCGCGTAATTATTGGTTTGTTTTCCTGTGTAGCTGGCGCAGTCGATATAATTGTCTTCCGCAAAAACCGATGTCCCCTTTGTCCCCCAGTTTTTGATGGATATGCCGCCATTGCACTGGCCAAACGAATTGCCCCGCAGCACGACATTGGTGGACTTGTCCAGTTCGAGGCCGAAGCGTTCCGAATGGAGGGCCTTGTTGTTCAGGAATTGCACGTCATTGCAGTTGTCGACCTTGTATGGCAAGCCCTTGCCGCGATGCACGACATTGTCCGCGATCAGCACGTTTTCCGCTTCCCATGCGCCGACGCCCGTTCCTTCGCCGAGATGAGAAACCGCATTTCCCGTCACGACCACGTCTTTGCCGCGGGCGTCGATGCCGCTGCTGAAGCCTTTGATGGTGTTCCCGGTAATCGCCACGTTGTTGCCGTCTAATCCGTTCGATACCTTTTCCCCTTTAATGGCGGTATTGGCTTTGTCCGTCCGCACCAGTACATTGTTGGAAATAATCGTATCCGTACCGCAGCCGTAGGAAAGCGTATTGTCCGAATGGTTCCCATCAATCACGACCTCGTAACCGCTGAAATTGAGCACGGACGATTCGGCGTTCCCGCGGAACACATTGCCGCGGATGACCACTTTGCGCGGCTCCTCGTAGTCGATATCGTCTTCGCCGTATCCTTCAATGTCGATCCCGGCTTTCGGGGTCGTTCCCTTTACGGTCCCCGCGTTGGTAATTTCGTTGTTCTCGACGAAGACACCTTCGCCGGCCGTGATCGAAATGTTATTCCGGCGCGCCCCGTCCAGCGAACAATTACGGATGGATACTAGTCTTGGGCAGTCATAGTTGGGGTCTACACCCAAAAGCCCCACCGAGCCGAGAAAGATGCAGTCGCCGATGCATTTGCGGATTTTCATATTTTCGATCGTAATATTCTTACCGCCGTGGACGTAAATCCCGAAGCCCCATTCATACGTCGATTTCGGGAGTTTGCTGAAATCGTGCTGGTCCAGATCCCCGGTGATGATCCCGCCAGAAATCGTGACATTTTGCACTTTGCGCAGATAGATACACGAGTAACCTCTCTCCGCGTTTGGCTGAATCTTCAGTTCCGCCTCGTGATCCAGAGTAAGCTTCATATGGGATGGCACCACGATGCCGCCGCCTTTCTCCGGGGCGGGATAACCGGTCCCGACGGCTTGAATCAAGTACGTCCCTTTCGGAATAAACGCTTCGTTATACCCGGCGCTTTTCGCGTGGGCGATTGCCTTGTTTAATCCTTCCGTCGTTTTCACCGCTTCGGTGCCATCGGTTTTGATGCCCCACTGCGCCGGATCGATGACGTAGCAGGTGGTCGTTAAGGCCGAAGCCTGTACGGTTTTGTTTTCGAATTCGTTGTTCATCATGATTCCTCCTTGACTTTTGCCTTTTTGATTTTTGGCTTGTTTACCTTATGGCCGTTTAAGTATTCCGGCAAGTTTCATCTCCTTCGCGCAAAGACTTTAAGTAACCGGGTGGTGTTTTTCAATCGGGATCCAAAGGAGCCGGTTCCCTATAGTTCCCGCACTACCAATGTAGCAGAACCGAGGAGCGGCGAACGGACAAGAAGCGGACAAGGAGGGGACAAAGAGCGGACAAAGAGCGGACAGGTAACGGACGGGAGAAGGGGAAGGGAAGATGGAAGGGACAAGGGAAAAGGGGAGCGAAATCTGCAAAACCTGCAAAACCTGCGGTTCATTTCGTCCCACCTAGAAATCGGCGCTTGACAGCCGGCTAATGGAACGACGAACCGTCGGCCTGCAAAATAGCGGAACTTTTTGTACTTATTATCCGGAGCTAGGCATGTTCATCTCCATTAGCGGCATTTTATGTTCTTATTTTCCTATGAAAGGCCCTGAACGCGGACATTTCCTTGCGACGGGGGAAAATAGCGACATAAATTACCTCTATTTCTCTTAAACGGATGGATACCGCCGAAATAACGACATTTTTTGTCCTTATGTTCCGGGAGCCCGCCGTCTCCCGCTCCGCTATACTCGCGTTATTTTAGGACACCTACGACGTGTACTGTTTGCGGAACTGGCGCGGTGAGCAGCCGTTTTTGAGCGCAAAGCGGTTGGAGAAATACGGCGTGCTGCCAAATCCGACATAAGCGGCGATCACCGAGATCGGCCATTCGGTTTTCAGCAGCAGCAGCTTGGCCTGCTCCAGGCGGTAATGCAGCAGATAATCATTGGGCGTCATCCCGTATACCTGCTTCATGCAGCGCGTAATGTAGTTGTAGTGGTAGTGCAGCGCCTCGGACATCTGCTCGCTGCTGATTTCCGCGCGGTAATTGTTTTTGATGAACGCTTCGGCTTTTTCCGCCACGGTGACGACCGGGGAAACGTACGACTCCAGCTGCCGGAGGTCCATCGTACGGAGCAGCTCCCCGAACAGCTGCTGCCCGGCCCAAAAAGCGCTCGACTGGCGTTCCCCCGAATGATGCAGCAGTTGGCGGAACAGGCGGTACGTCTGCTCGGGGTACGGCATCGTCCACATTTTCGGCAGCTGAATGGAATAAGGCGAGGCCAGGAACCGCCGGTAGTGCTCCTCCGCGCCGGGGTACGGGAAATCCGGTTCCTCCGCGGGAATCTGCTGCCAGGAACTGACCATGTAAAAATGCAGCCAATAAAAAGCCGCAGGTTCCTCGCACGGCCCCGCCGCATAGTGATACTGGTCGGGGAGCAGCAGCAGCGATTGGCCCGCCGTCAAGCTCCACCGCTGCCCGGCTTCGCCGATATGCAGCGTGCCGCTCTCCATGACGAGCAGGTCGAAAATGCCGAGATTCCTGCGGCTTGGATGCTCCTCCCCGGGCTTGTAAACGGTATACCCGCATTCGAGAAAATAGGGCAGAGGAGGAGCGGCGATTTGCACGATTTCCGCTGCTTTCAGCATGGAACGATCCCTCCGGGATTAGTGTGAAATATTATAACTTTTAAGTTGCTGACATCCATATTATGAACCAAATCTATGAGATAGAATAGGGTTGGTTAGTATGATATTTCAAAAAAAGAGGAGGATTCCCTGGCATGTTCCAAACAGACAAAACGATGCGTTCCGACAGAGTGCCGTTAAACCGGGTACGGATCCGGGATGATTTTTGGAGCTACTATATTGGGCTTGTGCGCGACGTGGTTGTCCCCTATCAATGGGAGGCGCTGAACGACCGGGTGGAGAATGCCGAACCGAGCGGCGCCGTCCGAAATTTCCGGATTGCGGCCGGGCTTGAGCAAGGGGATTTCTACGGCATGGTGTTTCAGGACAGCGATTTGGCGAAATGGCTGGAGGCCGTATCTTACTTATTGGAAGCGGATGCAAATCCGGAGCTGGAGGAAATCGCCGACGGCTTGATCGGCATTATTGCCAAGGCCCAGCAGGATGACGGGTATTTGAATACGTATTTTACGGTGAAGGAACCGGACAAACGCTGGACCAACCTGACGGAATGCCACGAGCTCTACTGCGCGGGGCATATGATCGAGGCGGGGGTGGCTTATTACCGGGCCACGGGAAAAAGAAAGCTGCTCGATGTCGTCTGCAAGTTTGCGGATTACATCGACACCGTGTTCGGAAGCGAGCCGGGGCAATTGCCCGGCTACGACGGCCACCAGGAAATCGAGCTGGCGCTCGTCAAGCTGTACGAAGTGACGGACAATGAGCGCTATTTGCGCCTGAGCAAGTATTTTTTGGATCAACGCGGGCAAAAACCGGACTTTTTTGAAGCGGAGCTGCAAAAACGGGGCGGCAAAACGCATTGGCCGGGAGCCGGCAAGCATGTGGATTTGGCCTACCACCAGGCGCATCTGCCGGTGCGGGAGCAGGAGACCGCGATTGGGCATGCGGTACGGCTCTTGTACATGCTTACCGGGATGGCCGATGTGGCGGCGCTAACGGGAGACGAGTCGCTGCTCGCGGCGTGCCGCAAGCTGTGGGACAACATCGCCGGCAAGCAGATGTACATCACCGGCGGGGTTGGCTCGATGCCCCAGGGCGAGGCGTTCTCCTTCGACTATGATTTGCCGAACGATACGGTGTATGCCGAGACATGCGCTTCGATCGGGCTCATTTTCTTTGCCCAGCGGATGCTGCGGCTCGCCCCCGAATCGAAATACGCCGACGTCATGGAGCGGGCGCTTTACAATACGGTTGTCGGCGGCATGGCGCGGGACGGCAAACATTTTTTTTACGTCAATCCGCTTGAGGTGAATCCGAGAGCCTGCCATGGCGCCAACCACAAATACGACCATATCAAAACGGTGCGTCAGGAATGGTTCGGCTGCGCCTGCTGCCCGCCCAACGTCGCCCGGCTGCTCGCTTCGCTCGGGGAATACATTTATACGGTGCAGGGGGATACGGTGTATACCCACCTCTACATCGGCGGGGAAGCCGAACTGCAAGTTGGTGGAAGCAGGGTGAAGCTGGTGCAGACGGCCGATTACCCGTGGGACGGCCTGGTGCGCTTTACGGTCCACCCGCAGGAGGGCGGAGAGTTTGCGCTGGCGCTGCGGCTGCCGGATTGGTGTCCGGAAGCGAGCCTCTCCGTCTGCGGCGAAACGGTTCCGCTGGACGGCCGCACGGTCAAGGACGGGTACGCCCGGGTGCTGCGGCGCTGGCAGGAAGGGGACGTCGTAGAGCTGCGGCTTGCTATGCCGGCGACGCGCGTATACAGTCATCCGCTGGTTCGCGCAAACGCCGGAAAGGTTGCGCTGCAGCGGGGACCGCTCGTGTACTGCCTCGAGCAGGCGGATAACGGAGCGAACCTGCACGGGCTGGTGCTGCCGAAAACGGCGGAGCTTTCCGCCCGGCGGGAAGAGGAACTGCTCGGCGGCGTCGTCACGATCGAGGCCGAGGCTGAGCGCCAGGACGAAGGGGCGTGGGCCGGCGGTTTGTACAGTCCGCAGGCGCCTTCGGCCACCCGGCCGGCGACGCTTAAATTTATCCCGTATTATGCTTGGGCAAACCGCGGGGAAGGCGAAATGACCGTATGGGTGCGGGAGCAGTGACGATTCCCGCATAAACATCCATAGATTCGTTACGAGTAATTGGCGATATGCACATCATCAATCCGCGGATTCGGTACGCAGGCCGTATCCGCGGATTTTGGCGTTTGGCGCGTATTGCGTTTGTTACACAATGTTCAGGAGGCGAATTCGCAAGTATGCGAGCAGGACGGCCCAATGATTGATTTTTTTGCTTTTTTGTCAGGTCATCGGCAGCTACGGGGAAAGTCGTCTGTGACGAGTGCCTATACGCCCGCATATGATACCAGAAGAGATGATCATCTTTTGGTAAAGGAGCGAGCGGTCCTTGAGAAAAAGCAAAGCCATGAAATCCGGCAGGGCGAGAAAATCCTCACTCTACTATGTGGATAATCCGGATATGAACGAGTTGATGTTGTTGGAAGAAAGGAAGGGAGTACGGCCGGAGGAGCCATCAAAGGAGATCCAGATTCATCAGAACGCCTCTTCGCTATTGTCCGCCCCCGGAGAGGAAGAACTGGAACCCCCTTCACCCGAAAAGGAGGCGATAGAAGCCCCTCTATACGTTGAGGAGGAGCTAGTGGCTCCCCCACCCGGGAAGGAGACGATAGCGGCTTCTCCGCCCGTAAAGGAGACGATGGCGGCTCCTCCGCCCGCGAAGGAAACGATGGCGGCCCCTCCACCCAGGAAGGAAACGCCGGAATACCCTACCGGCGAGCGTGTGCTGCAGGTACAAAACACGCAGATAGAAAGAAACGTACTGAAACAGGAACTGGGAATTATTTACACGGACGATATTATGGATGCGGCGGTGACCGGGGAAAAAATCGCGCCCCATACGATCGACGCTTCGCGGATTATGCGCGGCAGCATCGGTACCGCATGGATTGCCGATTATGCCGTGGACACCATCAAATTGGCCGATGGAGCCGTCACTTCGAGCAAGCTTGCCCCCTTGTCCGTAACCGGCAGTCATCTGGTGGACAGCGCGATCGAGGGCAGAGCGATCAAGGATCGCTCCGTCGGCGGGGAAAAGCTGGCGGACGGCAGCATCACCTCGGATAAATTGGCCGACCGGGTCATCGCCGGCGAGAAGCTGGCAGACGGTTCCATCGAAAGCCGGCATTTAAGCGAATGGATCGTCACGACCAATTTGATTCAGAACCAGTCGGTGACGAGCGAAAAAATCCGCAGCGGGGCGATCGAATCGGTCAACCTGGCGAACGGTGCGGTGGATACCTCCAAATTGGGCGATGAATCGGTCACGACGTCCAAGCTGCGCGACGGCGCTGTGACAAGCGCCAAGCTGCGGGATGGCTCGGTGGAAAGCCGGCATCTGGCGAAAAATTCCATTACCGCCAGCCACCTCGCTCCCGGACTGATCGGCGGCGAGATGCTGGCTCCCTCCAGCGTCGGTACCAAGCAGTTGCGGGAGGGAAGCGTCGGCACTGGCCATATCTGCGACCAGGCGGTCGAATCCCGCCATATTCGCTCGGGAACTATCGGAACCGTCCATTTGCAACCCGGCAGCGTCGGAGCGGAGCAGCTTGCGGACGGTTCGATTAAAGGCCGGCATTTGGCCGATAAATCGATACTGTCCACCAAATTGTCCGATCAATCCATCGGTACCGCGCAAATCGTCGAACAGGCCGTCACGTCGTCCAAAATCGCCGATCAGAGCATTTTGCCGGGAAAAATCGCCGACGAGGCCGTGCAGTCCCGCCATCTGGCCAAATCCGCTGTCCATTCGCCGCAGCTTGCGCCATCTTCCGTTACCGGGATGCATCTGGCGCCTGCCTCGGTCCAAGGGGAGCATGTGATGCCGGAAGCGATCCAGGAATGGCATCTGGCGGATGGGGCCGTCACGGGAGAAAAGCTGGCTTTCGGTGAAATTGCCGGGCATCACCTGACGGAGGGCGCGGTGGGGTCGGCTCACCTTCAGCCCGGCAGCGTCACCGCCGACAAGCTCACGGAGGGCAGCGTGACCAGCCGCAGCCTGGCTCCGGGCGCGGTAACGGGATACGCGATCGGCCCTCGCCAGGTGTCGTCGGAGCATTTGACCCCGGGCGCGATTCAAAACATTCATCTGGCCAAACAGAGCATTGACGGCAGCCTGCTGCAGAACGGTGCTATCCGGGAGGAGCATCTGGGGGCCGGATCGATCTTTTCTCCGCATTTGCAGGATCATGCGGTCACGTCCCTGAAGCTGTCGCCGGAAAGCGTCACGACCGACAAGCTGGGCGATCTGGCGGTAACCACCGCCAAAATGGCCGACGGCAGCGTAACGGCGGCCAAGATCGCTCCGCAGGCTATCCAGCCCCGGCATCTGGCTCCGGGCATCGTGCAGTCGGAGAACCTGGCCGCGGGTGCCGTTTTGCCCTTGCATCTGGCGGACGACGCTATCTCCTCGGCGCATTTGCAAATGCATGCCGTTGACGAGGGTCATCTTGCTTCCGGAGCCGTTTCGCCGCGGGTGCTGCAGGACGGCGCCGTTTCGGCCGGAAAACTGGCCGCCGAAGCGGTCCAGGCGCGGCATCTTGCGGAGGACAGCGTAGAGGGCCGGCATATCGGCGAGGCGGTGGTTGCATCCCGCCATCTCGCGCCCGAGACGATCGACTTCTGGCATCTGTCGGCCGAACTGCAGCGAAGCGGGCTGCTTCCGGAAGATGGCGTCGACGGGGAGGATATTCAGCCGTTGTCGATCGAGCGGTCGCATCTTCAGTCCGGAGCGGTGGATGCCGATGTGCTGGCCGGTGAAGCGGTCGGTTCCGAGCATCTGCAAAGAGGGGCGGTACAAAGCGGCCACATCGCTGATGAGGCCGTTCAGAGCGACCACCTGGCTCCGGAGGCGGTGCACGCGGAGCACCTGGCGGAGGAGAGCGTAGAAGGCCGGCACATCGGTGAGGCGGCGATCGGATCGCGCCATCTTGCGACCGAAGCGATCGACTTCTGGCATTTGTCGGCCGAATTGCAGCAAAGCGGGCTGCTTCCGGAAGACGGGATCGATGGGAAGGACATAAAGCCCTTGTCGATAGGCCGATCGCATCTTCAGTCCGGAGCGGTGGATGCCGATGTGCTGGCCGGGGAGTCGGTCGGCGGCGAGCATTTACAGCGGGGCGTCGTGCAAAGCGGGCATATCGCCGACGAGGCCGTGCGGAGCGCTCATCTGGCCCCTGAGGCCATACGGTCGCTCCATCTGGCGGAAGCCAGCGTAGAGGGGCGGCATATCGAAGAAGCGGCGATAGAATCCCGGCATATCGGACCTGAGTCGATCGATGCCCGGCATTTGTCGGCCGAATTGCACAGAAACGGGATGTTGCCGGCAGACGGGATCGGCGGGAAGGACATTCACGCGTTGTCGATAGACCGGTCACATCTTCAGTCCGGAGCTGTAGACGGCGACGTGCTGGCGGAAGAATCGGTCGGCGGCGAGCATCTTCGGCGGGGCGCGGTGCAAAGCGGACATATTGCCTCCGAGGCCGTACAGAGCGATCATTTGGCTTCTGAGGCCGTACGTGCGCAGCATCTGGCGGAGGCTAGCGTAGAGGGGCGGCATATCGGAGAAGCGGCGATCGGATCGCGTCATCTCGCGCCCGAAGCGGTTGGGGGTTCGCACCTGTCGGCCGAATTGCGTAAAAGCGGGCTGCTTCCGGAAGACAGGATCGATGGGAAGGATATAAAACCCTCGTCGATAAGCCGGGCACATCTTCGGTCCAGAGCCGTGGATGCCAACGTGCTGGCCGAGGAGTCGGTCGGTGCCGAGCATCTGCAGCGGAGCGCGGTGCAAAGCAGGAATCTCGCCGCGGAGTCGGTGCAGAGCGCCCATCTGGCCCCTGAGATCGTAAGGTCGCTGCATCTGGCGAAGGAGAGCGTAGAGGGGCGGCATATCGAGGAAGCGGCGATCGCATCCCGCCACATCGCCGCAGAGTCGGTGCAGAGCGCCCACCTGGCCCCTGAGATCGTAAGGTCGCTGCATCTGGCGAAGGAAAGCGTAGAGGGGCGGCATATCGAAGAAGCGGCGATCGCATCCCGCCACATCGCCGCGGAGTCGGTGCAGAGCGCTCATCTGGCCGCTGAGGCCGTGCGGTCGCAGCATCTGGCGGAGGCTAGCATAGAGGGGCGGCATATCGAAGAAGCGGCGATCGCATCCCGCCACATCGCTGCGGAGTCGGTGCGGAGCGTCCATCTGGCCGCTGAGACCGTACAGGCGCAGCATTTGGCGGAGGCTAGCATAGAGGGACGGCATATCGGAGAAGCGGCGGTCGAATCGCGTCATCTCGCGCCCGAAGCGATCGAGAGTGCGCATCTGTCGGCCGAACTGCGCGGAAGCGGGCTGCTGCCGGAAGCAGGGATCGACGGCGAGGATATTCACCCTTTGTCGATAGGCCGGGCACAGCTTAAGTCCGGAGCCGTGGACGGCGAGGTGCTGGCCGCAGAGTCGGTCGGCGGCGAGCATCTGCAGCGGGGAGCGGTGCAAAGCGGGCACATCGCCGCGGAGTCGGTACGGAGCGCTCATCTGGCCGCTGAGGCCGTGCGGTCGCAGCATCTGGCGGAGGCTAGCATAAAGGGACGGCATATCGAGGAAGCGGCGATCGCATCGCGTCATCTCGCGCCCGAAGCGATCGAGAGTGCGCACCTGTCGGCCGAACTGCAGCGAAACGGGCTGCTGCCGGAAGCAGGGATCGACGGTGAGGATATTCATCCGTTGTCGATAGGCCGGGTACAGCTTAAATCCGGAGCCGTGGACGGCGAGGTACTGGCCGCGGAGTCGGTCGGCGGCGAGCATCTGCAGCGGGGAGCGGTGCAAAGCGGGCACATCGCCGCGGAGTCGGTAGGGAGCGCCCATCTGGCCGCTGAGGCCGTACAGGCGGAGCATCTGGCGAAAGAAAGCGTAGAAGGGCGGCATATCGGAGAAGCGGTGATCGCATCGCGCCACATCGCCGCCGAGTCGGTGGGGAGCGTCCATCTGGCCGCTGAGACCGTACAGGCGCAGCATCTGGCGAAGCAGAGCGTAGAGGGGCGGCATATCGGGGAAGCGGCGATCGCATCGCGTCATCTCGCGCCCGAAGCGATCGAGGGTGCGCACCTGTCGGCCGAATTGCGCAGAAGCGGGCTGCTGCCGGAAGCAGGGATCGACGGTAAGGATATTCATCCGTTGTCGATAGGCCGGGCGCAGCTTAGGTCAGCAGCCGTGGACGGCGAGGTGTTGGCCGAGGGAGCGGTTAGCGGCGAGCATCTGCAGCGGGGAGCGGTGCAAAGCGGGCATCTTGCCGCGGAGTCGGTGGGGAGTACCCATCTCGCTCCTGATGCCGTACAGGCGGAGCATCTGGCGAAAGAGAGCGTAAAAGGGCGGCATATCGGAGAAGCGGCGATTGAGTCCCGCCACATTGCCGCCGAGTCGATCAATGCCTGGCATTTGTCGGCCGAATTGCAGCGAAACGGGCTGCTGCCGGAAGCAGGGATCGACGGTAAGGATATTCATCCGTTGTCGATAGGCCGGGCACAGCTTAAGTCCGGAGCCGTGGACGGCGAGGTGTTGGCCGAGGGAGCGGTTAGCGGCGAGCATCTGCAGCGGGGAGCGGTGCAAAGCGGGCATCTCGCCGCGGAGTCGGTGGGGAGCGCCCATCTGGCCGCTGAGGCCGTACAGGGGCAGCATCTGGCGAAAGAGAGCGTAGAAGGCCGGCATATTGAGGAAGCGGCGATCGCATCCCGCCACATCGCCGCGGAGTCGGTGCAGAGCGCCCATCTGGCCGCTGAGGCCGTACAGGGGCAGCATCTGGCGAAGCAGAGCGTAAAGGGGCGGCATATCGAGGAAGCGGCGATCGCATCGCGCCACATCGCCGCGGAGTCGGTGGGGAGCGCCCATCTGGCCGCTGAGGCCATACAGGCGCAGCATCTGGCGGAGCAGAGCGTAGAGGGGCGGCATATCGGGGAAGCGGCGATCGGATCGCGCCATCTCGCGCCCGAAGCGATCGAGAGTGCGCACCTGTCGGCCGAATTGCAGCGAAACGGGCTGCTGCCGGCAGACGGTATCGGAGGAGAAGATATTCATCCGTTGTCGATAAGCCGGGCGCATCTTCAGTCCGGAGCTGTGGACGGCGAGGTGCTGGCCGCGGAGTCGGTCAGCGGCGGGCATCTGCAGCGGGGAGCGGTGCAAAGGGGGCATCTCGCCGCGGAGTCGGTGGGGAGCGTCCATCTGGCCGCTGAGGCCGTACAGGCGGAGCATCTGGCGAAAGAAAGCGTAGAAGGGCGGCATATCGAGGAAGCGGCGATCGCATCCCGCCACATTGCCGCTGAGTCGATCGACGTCTGGCATTTGTCGGCCGAATTGCAACGAAGCGGGCTGCTGCCGGAAGCAGGGATCGACGGCGAGGATATTCACCCGTTGTCGATAGGCCGGGCGCATCTTCAGCCCGGAGCTGTGGACGGCGAGGTGCTGGCCGCTGAGTCGGTCGGCGGCGAGCATCTGCAGCGGGGAGCGGTGCAAGGCGGGCATCTTGCCGCGGAGTCGGTGGGGAGCGCCCATCTGGCCGCTGAGGCCGTACAGGGGCAGCATCTGGCGAAAGAGAGCGTAGAAGGTCGGCATATTGAAGAAGCGGCGATCGCATCCCGCCACATCGCCGCGGAGTCGGTGCAGAGCGCCCATCTGGCCGCTGAGGCCGTACAGGCGCAGCATCTGGCGGAGGCTAACGTAGAAGGGCGGCATATCGAGGAAGCGGCGATCACATCCCGCCACATTGCCGCCGAGTCGATCGATGCCTGGCATTTGTCGGCCGAATTGCAGCGAAATGGGCTGCTGCCGGCAGACGGTATCGGAGAAGAGGATATTCACCCGTTGTCGATAAGCCGGGCGCATCTTCAGTCCGGAGCCGTGGACGGCGAGGTGCTGGCCGAGGAGTCGGTCGGCGGCGAGCATCTGCAGCGGGGAGCGGTGCAAGGCGGGCATCTTGCCGCCGAGTCGGTGCAGAGCGCTCATTTGGCCCCTGATTCCGTCCGGGCGCAGCATCTGGCGAAAGAGAGCGTAGAAGGCCGGCATATTGAGGAAGCGGCGATCGCATCCCGCCATATCGGCCCCGAATCGATCGATGCCTGGCATTTGTCGGCCGAATTGCAGCGAAACGGGCTGCTGCCGGCAGACGGTATCGGAGAAGAGGATATTCACCCGTTGTCGATAAGCCGGGCGCATCTTCAATCCGGAGCCGTGGACGGCGAGGTGCTGGCCGAGGAGTCGGTCGGCGGCGAGCATCTGCAGCGGGGAGCGGTGCAAAGCGGGCATCTCGCCGCGGAGTCGGTGGAGAGCGCTCATTTGGCCCCTGAGTCCGTCCGGGCGCAGCATCTGGCGAAGGAGAGCGTAGAAGGGCGGCATATTGAGGAAGCGGCGATTACATCCCGTCACATCGGCCCCGAATCGATTGATGTCCGGCATCTGTCGGCCGAACTGCAGCAAAATGGACTGCTGCCGGAAAACGGGATCGGCGGTGAGGACATTCAGCCATTGTCGATAGATCGGGTGCACCTTCAGGCCGGTGTTGTGGATGCCGATATTCTGGCCGAGGAGTCAGTCGGCAGCGAACATCTGCAGCGGGGAGCGGTGCAAAGCGGGCATATTGCAAACGCGGCAATCGGCAGCGCACAGCTTGCAGATGAAGCGGTTGCCTCGCGCCACCTGAAAATCGGCGCGGTTGGAGCTGAGCACCTTGCCTTTACTCCGGTTCAGACGCTGCTGGACCAGCCGGCCAAACAGCAGTTTGGGATGTCGGCGTTTTTGTTGCAGCGCGATGAGGCCGAAACGCAAGTGATGGTTGAATTTGAAGAGCCGTTTGCCAATCCCAACTTTGTTATCGTCGCGATGACGAACCATTCGGCTTTTTACGCCACGTTAAGCGAACAAACTCAGGAATCGGCCGTCATCACGATTTCCAGGCTGAAGGAAAGCCATATCCACTATGGTTTCGTCATGTGGATTGCCATCGGTAACACGCATTAGCGACTAGAGACGGCAAGGTTGAAACAGGGCCGCCGAGTTATTCGGCGGCTTTTGCCGTGTCTGCCGGGCGGGGATTCATCCCTGCCGGTGCCCGGAACTGCGTCGAATTACCCAAGGGATGGCCGTGATTCCGGCTCGGAAACCGCTGCGTATTTCGCCGGTCCATCGGGCTTGCTCACGGCTCAAACCGGCCGTTTTTTTAGTATTTACACAATCTGCTCAGGCGTGTTAGTATGAAACCAACTAAAAAATAGCAAAGACTAGAAGGGCAAACTTGCCGAAAGACAAGGACGCAAAGCCACGGGCCTAAAGTACCAGCAACAGCTACGGCAGCCGGGTTTCTATAGTTAGATAGGCGTCCTCTCTTTCTTCGGGTTCTCTTTCTTCGCTAGAAGGTTCATGAAGAAGGAGTTTTTTTATGCCTGAAATTTGTCGAAAAAACATCAATAGTGTCGAATTATGTAAAACGGGGAGATAGTTTATGGCAGAACGAGAGAATAGCGATCCGTTATTAGAAGTCTATCTTCACGAAAATTCGCAGCTGCTCGAGCAGTTGGAACAGATCATCCTGGAATGCGAAGAGCTTAACGCTTTTCCGTCCGCCGCCATCCACGACATTTTCCGCATTATGCACACGATCAAAGGCTCCTCCACGATGATGAATTTCGATAACATCGCGGCTTTGTCGCACATCATGGAAGATTTGTTTGCGTTTATCCGCGAACATCAGCCCCGCTTGGCCGATTGCACGGCATTGTCCGAGCTGGTGCTGCAGGGGGGCGATTTCATTAAGCTTGAGCTGTATAAGATCAGGCAGGGCGATTCCCCCGACGGGGACGCATCTTCGCTCAAAAGCAGCATTACCGGATATTTGGAAGAACTAAAAGCCGCACAGCATGCCGGGCCGGCCGTTTCCCCTCTTGAAGGCCCCGAGACCGGCAAACGTCAGGACGGTGAGGATTCCGCCCCCGGCGCTCATTTAAAAGCCGTTCTTTATTTCGATGACGATTACAACATGGAAAATGTTCGGGCATATCAAGTCGTTCACAGCCTGCAGGAAATGACCGAGCATTTCGCCTACTGGCCCGAGGACATTGCCGAAAATCCGGAAACTGCCTCGCTCATAAGAGAGCAGGGCTTCCAAATTCTGTTCCGGAACGGCGAATCCGCGGACACGGTAGCTTCTTACCTGTCGCAGGCGCCATCCTTAAAGCATTTGGAAATGATCGATTTGCCGGAACAAAGCCGGGCCGAGCCAGAGGCTGAGACAGCCGCCGCGGCTGAGACGCTTCGGCCGATACCTGAAGCGGAAGCACGAACAGGAGAGCCTGCGGCGGCACGTTCTCCAGGGCACGCAGCAGCGCTTTCTACGGCCCCTGCCCCAGCCGCCCCTTCCGAGCCGGGCGCCGCCGGACCCTACCCGGTGCCGGGAGCGGCCGCCCGCACTCCGCAGCCGCCGGAGGCCAAAACGCAGGATAACGCCAGAGCTAGTGCCTCGCAGCACTCCAGCTTCATCAGCGTGAATTTGGCCAAGCTCGACGAGTTGATGGACTTGGTCGGCGAACTCGTCATCGCCGAATCGATGGTCACGCAAAACCCGGAATTGGCCGGACTGGAGCTTGAACAGTTTGAGAAGGCCGCCCGGCATTTACGGAAGATCACCGGCGAAATCCAGGACAAGGTCATGTCGATCCGCATGGTGCCGCTGGTTAATACGTTTCAAAAGATGAACCGCATCGTACGGGATATGTGCAGAAAACAGGATAAGTCGGTCCGGCTGGAACTGCTTGGCGAGGATACGGAAGTGGACAAAAACATCATCGAGCATATTTCCGATCCGATCATGCACCTTGTGCGGAACGCGATCGACCACGGCATCGAGACACCGGAGGAACGCCTGGCGGCGGGCAAGGAGGAATCCGCGACGCTGACCCTTGAAGCGAAAAACGTCGGGAGCGAGGTGTTCATCATCGTACGCGACGATGGCCGGGGGCTGAACAAAGCGAAAATTTTGCAGCGCGCCCGCGAGCGGCAAATGCTGTTCAAGGACGAGTCGGAGATGAGCGACCGCGAGATTTACAATTTGATCTTTCACCCCGGCTTCTCCACGAAAGAGGTCATTACCGAATACAGCGGGCGCGGGGTCGGCATGGATGTCGTGATGCGCAATATCGAAAGCGTCGGCGGCAATGTGTCGGTGGACAGCTCGGCGGGCGAAGGAACGACGATTACGATCCGCATTCCGCTGACGCTGGCGATTATCGACGGCATGAACGTGAAGGTGGGAAAGGCGAGATATACGATCCCGACGACGGCGATCAAGGAATCGTTCCGCGCCGCCCCCGGCAGCGTGGTCACCGATCCCGACGGCAACGAAATGGTTATGGTGCGCGGACAGTGCTACGGCGTACTGCGCCTTTACGAACGGTATAAGGTCAAGACCGGGATTACCGCGATGGAAGACGGGATTTTGATCATGGTGGAACAGGACGGGACCCCGTTTTGCATTTTTGCCGACGAATTGATCGGGCAGCAGCAGGTTGTGGTCAAGAGCTTGCCGGCGTATATCCGCAAAATCCGGAACATCGGGGGTTTGGCCGGCTGCACGATGCTCGGGGACGGAAGCATCAGCCTGATCCTCGATGTCGGGGGACTCGTCAAGGCATCGGCATCATAGGACAACCAAGCAAAGGAGAAGGAGACATGGCGAATCAAGAGTCAAGCTTGCCGCTGGAGCAGGACGACGACACGCAGAAAGGGAAGTTTCTCACGTTTATGATCGGGAGCGACGTTTACGGCATCGAAATCAAATACGTCACCGAAATCATCGGCATCCAGGCGATCACCGAGGTGCCGGAGCTGCCGGAGCATATCCGCGGCATCATCAATTTGCGGGGCAAAATCATTCCGGTCATGGACGTGAGGCTGCGCTTTAAAAAGCCGTTCCGGGAGTATAACGACCGGACCTGTATCATCGTCGTGGATATGAAGGACATTTCGATCGGGCTGATCGTCGATAGCGTCGCCGAGGTCGTAACGATTGCGGAAGAGGATATCGTTCCTCCGCCGGAAATCAAAAGCGGCAACCAGCAAGGTTTTATCAAAGGGGTGGGAAAAGTAGGCGGCGAAGTCAAGCTGCTGCTGGACGGCGACAAGCTAATTCATCATGATGAAGCCGAAAATTTAAGTCAACTGTAAGCGAATACCACAACGGGGGTTATGGAAAATGATGAAGCTAACGATCAAAGCAAGATTAATCCTGTCCTTTAGCTTTTTGGTACTTTCTCTTGTCGGCCTTGGCATCTATTCGATCAACTCGGTCAACAAGGTCAATTTGCAGTCCACGATCATCAGCGAAAATTGGCTGCCGGCGATGGATTCGGCCCATTCCATGAACACGCGCACGTCCGATTACCGGGTCACCGAATTGCGGATCGTCCTTGCGGCCGGCAATCCCCAAGAATTGAAGGAGTTGAAAGACCGTTTAGGCACCGAAGGGGGAGAGCTGCAAGAGCTGATTACCGGTTATGAGCAGAAACTCCAAAACGACGAGGACACCCGGCTGTTCAACACCTTCAAACAGGATTGGGCCGGTTATTTGCAGGCCAGCAATCAAATTATCGGATTGATGGATCAAAATAAAGCGGATGAAGCGATGGAAATTTTGCGCGGGGAATCCAAAACATTATTCGATCAGGCTTCGAACTCTTTGCTCGAATTGGTTAAGTATGATCAGAATCATTCGCAGCTGGCGAGCGATGCCGGCGATAAAACGTACGCCAGCACGATCACCATCCTGACCACGCTTATTATCGTCATCACGCTGATCGCCATCGGCCTGGCTTTCCTGATCGTCCTCGGCATCACGAAGCCGATCCGCAAGCTGTCCGAGGCGGCCGATGAGCTGGCGCTGGGCAATGTAAACATCAACGTGGAGACGAAGAGCAAGGACGAGATCGGTCAATTGATGTTGTCGTTTGCCCGCATGATCGCCAGCATCCGCGAGCAGGCCCAGGCGGTGGAGATGGTGGCGAGCGGGGATCTGACCGTGCAGGTGAAGGTAAGGTCGGAAAACGATCTGATGGGTAAAAAAATCCAGGAAATGATCGAACGCAACAACGAGATATTGACCAGCATCAATACGGCCGCGGACCAGGTGGCTTCCGGCTCGAAGCAGGTGTCCGATTCCAGCATCGCGCTGTCGCAAGGGGCCACCGAGCAAGCCAGCTCCGTCGAGGAACTGACCGCCTCGCTGGAAGAGATCTCCTCGCAGACGAAGCTGAACGCGCAAAACGCGAACGAAGCGAACAAGCTCGCGGCCGATTCGAAAAACAGCGCGCTGCAGGGCAACGAGCAGATGAAGGATATGCTGACGGCGATGCGCGAAATCAACGACGCTTCGAGCAACATTTCGAAGATCATCAAAGTCATCGACGAAATTGCTTTCCAGACGAACATTTTGGCGCTCAACGCCGCCGTGGAAGCCGCCCGGGCCGGCCAGCACGGCAAAGGCTTCGCCGTCGTGGCGGAGGAGGTCCGCAACCTTGCGGCCCGCTCGGCGAACGCGGCCAAGGAAACGACGGATATGATCGAAGGGTCGATCGACAAAGTGCAGGAAGGCACGAGAATCGCCGACCAAACGGCCGCAGCGCTGCAATCGATCGTGGGCGACATCGAAAAAGTGGCCAACCTGGTTGGCGATATCGCGATGGCCTCGACGGAGCAGGCGGCCGCGATCACGCAAATCAACCAAGGCATCTCGCAGGTGTCCCAAGTTATCCAAACCAACTCGGCGACCTCGGAAGAAAGCGCCGCCGCCAGCGAGGAGCTGTCCAGCCAGGCGGCTCTCTTGAAGCAGCAGGTTGCGCAGTTTAAGCTGAAGCGCAGCGGATACGGAGGTTTTGCGGGATACAGCGGCGGACTTGAGGAATTGAATTCCGACGTGCTGCGCGTCCTGGAGAACATGAATCATAAAGAGCGGAACCACGAGCCTTCCGGCGCTTCCGCGGCGCCCAAAATTCTCCTCAGCGACTCGGAATTCGGAAAATATTGAGGTATGATCCGCATTACGAACCAGGAGTTTCGGCAACTGTCGGATTACATCCAGCTCCATTACGGGATTCACCTCAAGGAAGAGAAGCAGGCGCTGGTGATGGGCAGGCTGAACAACGTATTGATGAGCAAAAACTTCACCAGCTTTAAGGACTATTTTGAATACATCATCTCCGACCGGACCGGAGAAGCGGTCATGACGCTGGTGGACAAAATCACAACGAACCACACGTTTTTTATGCGGGAAAACGATCATTTTCAGTTTTTTCGCGACAAGGTGCTCCCTTACCTGGAAGCCGCGGTAAAAGACAAGGACCTCCGCGTTTGGAGCGCGGGGTGTTCCTCGGGGGAGGAACCCTATACGCTGGCGATGCTGATGGATGAATATTTTGCCCGGAACAAGCCGCTTTGGGATTCGCAGGTGCTGGCCACCGATATTTCCCGGCAAATTTTGGACAAAGCGCAGAGGGGCGTATACGCCAATGAAGACATCGCCGTTCTTCCTCCCGCCTGGCGGATGAAATATTTCACCGGGGTGGATCAAATGTACAGCGTCGTGTCCGATAAATTAAAAAAAGAGGTTATTTTCCGCAAATTTAATTTGATGGAGCCGGCGTTTCCGTTTAAGCGGAGGTTTCACGTCATTTTTTGCCGGAACGTCATGATTTATTTCGACGCGCCTACCAAGCAGGCTTTGGTGGACAAGTTTTACAGGCATTTGGAGCCGGGCGGCTATTTGTTCATCGGCCATTCCGAATCGCTGCAGCGGGAAACGACGCCGTTCAAATACGTGATGCCCGCGGTTTATCGAAAAGAATAAGATTTGTGAAAATGAGGAGATCGTATGGGAGTATCCAGGAAATTGCGCGTGCTGATCGTTGATGACTCCATGATGTACCGGGAAGTGCTCTCCCTGGGTCTTTCATCGGATCCGAATATTGAGATTGTCGGAAAAGCGATTGATCCGTTCGACGCCCGCGACCAAATCGTCAGCCTGCGCCCGGACGTGATGATCTGCGACGTGGAAATGCCGAAGATGAACGGGATTGAATTCATTCGCCGCCTGCTTCCGCAATACGCTTTGCCTGTCATCGTGGTGAGCACGATCAGCGACGCCGTGTTTGAGGCGATGAACGCCGGGGCCGTCGATTTTGTCGGCAAGCCGGATCCAAGGTCGCCCAAAGGCGTGGAGCTGTTTATCCGGGAATTGATCGAAAAGGTGAAGATCGCCGCCGTTACGAATGTTGTGCGGCCCGGGTTCCGAACTGCGGGAACCGGTGCCACCATCCCGGAGCAGCCGTTTATCGCCGACCGCATCGTAGCCATCGGCGCTTCAACCGGGGGGACGGAGGCCATTTCGCATATTTTGAAACAGCTGCCTTCGTCGTTTCCGGGCATGGTGATCGTACAGCATATCCCGCCGCTGTTTTCCAAAATGTTTGCCGACCGCTTGAATCTCAGCACGAAATTTACGGTCAAGGAAGCGGAATCGGGGGACGTCGTGGAGCCGGGAAAAGTGCTGATCGCACCCGGAGACCGGCATATGCGCCTCCGCAAAGTGGGCGGACGGTTCAAGGTCGAGTGTTTTGAAGGCGACAAGGTCAACGGTCATTGTCCGTCGATTGACGTGCTGTTCGAATCGGCGGCCAAGGAATGCGGCTCGCGGGCGGTTGGCGTGATCCTGACCGGCATGGGATACGACGGCGCCAAAGGGCTGCTGTCCATGCGCCGCAAGGGCGCCCGCACGCTGGGGCAGGATGAGCCGTCATCCGTCGTGTACGGCATGCCCAAAGTCGCTTATGAGCTGGGGGCGGTCGATAAGCAAGTTTCGCTGGAACGGATGGCGCGGGCGTTATGTTCGGCGGTGATTGAGGATTAAGGCAGGCAGAGAGTTCCTCCCGGGTGGACGGGAGGGCTCTTTTTTTTGCTCCATGCCGGTTTGCCCGATCCCGTAGTATAATGGATGTATCATTTGGGGGAGGAATTTGGAAGTGACTTTAATTAAGCAGCTCAAGAACCAGGATGAATTCGTCGGCTTTTATCTGCTCAAGGAGCTGGAAGTGAAGCAGACGAACGCGAATCCGCCTAAGGACTATTTGGACATCGTATTATGCGACGCAACCGGGGAGATGCCGGCGAAATTTTGGGACGCTTCGCAGACGGACAAAGAGACGTTTTTTCCGATGGGGCTCGTAAAGGTGCGCGGGGTTGTGCAAACCTACCGGGAAAAGCTGCAGGTCAAAATCATGCAGCTCCGGCCGGCCAAAGCGGAGGATGGCGTGGCGCTCACGGATTTTATCCGCTCCGCGCCGATTTCACCGGACGATTTGATCTATACGATTCAGGCGGTTATCGCGGACATCGATGATGACGAAATTCGCGAGATCGTTCGATATTGCGTCGGCAAGGTGAAGGAGAAGTTGTCCCATTATCCAGCGGCGAAAACTCATCATCACGCTTATTTCGGCGGGCTGGCGTACCATATGGTGCGGATGCTGGAAATCGGCGATTTCCTGTGCCGGCAGCGGCCGTTCCTGAACCGCGATCTGCTGAAGGCGGGCATTATACTCCACGACATCGCCAAGCCGGAGGAAATGGTCGCCCAGCTCGGCATCGTGTCCGAATACAGCGTGCAGGGCAAGCTGGTCGGGCATATCGCGATGGCCTCGAGCTGGATCACCGAGGCGGCGCTCCGCGTTGGCGTTGATCCCGATTCGCCGAAGGTGCTGGGGCTGCAGCATTTGGTGCTGTCGCACCACAACCTGGGCGAATGGGGGAGCCCGGTGCAGCCGCAAATGGCCGAAGCCGTCGCACTGCACCATATCGATGCGCTGGACGCCAAGCTGCAGATGGTGGAGGACGCGCTGAATACGACGCCGGAGACCGAGGATTGGACGCCGTTCATCCGCGGTTTGGAGAACAAGGCGATCTATCGTTTAAAGTGGTGAGTAATCCTGCGGCCCGGCTATTCCACGTCAAAATCGAAATAAGTCGAGGGATAAGGTTCGTTTTTTAACGTGTAATGCCACCATTCCTTGCTGTACGATTTAAAACCTTGCTTGACCATCGCGGTTTTCAGGATGTAGCGGTGTTTGCGCTGCTCTTTGGTCAGCCCTTTGGCTCCGTGGGCGGAAATCGGCCCCAGGAAATCGACCCGGCTGCCCATATCGACCTCTTCTCCGGTCCGTTTGTACACCATGGTGAGATCGACCGTGCTGCCGCGGGAATGGCCGGATTTGGAGGAGAGATAGCCGAGCTTGAACAGGTTTTTCTTGTCGACGTCCGGGTAAAATTTCTCTTTCATCAGCGTGTCCTTCGGTTTTTTGGACCAGGCGGCAAAGTGGTCGACCGCTTTTTGCGGGCGGTAGGCGTCGATGATTTTGAGCCGGTAGCCTTGCTTCTCCAGATCGTCATTGACTTTCTTTAAAGCGCGGGCCGCTCGTAAAGTCGTTATGGCAAAAGGGCCGTTATAGCCGTCGATCCGTTCGCCGATAAAGTTGTCCCCGGTATAATAACGGATGTCGTAAACGGCATCCGGGATCACTTCATCGAGATATACGAACCCTTTGCCTTTGGGCAGCTGATTCAGCTTTTCGACAGATTCGCCCGGCGATGCGTCTGGCGATGCGTCCGGGGAAGGTCCGCTTTGCGGTGAACCGGGGGCGGCCGTTTCTTTTTCCGCTTGCGCGGCTACGGCGGCCTTGTCCGGGCTTGCTGCGGTTTTGCCGGTCCCGGCGGTATTCCAGTTGACGAACAGCAGCAGCGCGGACAGGCCAAACAGGAGAGCTCGCCGCCAGTTGCGCCGGGTGGACCGGGACGTTCGGGCCCGGGATTGAGCCGGAACGGATGTATCGAGGCGGGCGGGCCTGCGATTACGGGATAACATATTGTAGTGCTCCTTTCCTTTCTTACATAATCTTAAGGTAATACTACCCCAAGGAGAGAGCTTTTTGAAGCTAACCGTCAAGTCCGACTGGCTTTTGCAATTATTCGTCCCACTCATTTAAAATAGCGGAACTTTATGGTCTTATTTTCCGGAATTGAGCATGTTCAACCATAGTAGCGGAATTTTATGGCCTTATTTTTCAATGAACGGTACAAAATGCGTCCAACTCCCTGCGATTTGAGAAAATAGCGACATAAATTTCCATTATTTCTCTCAACACGGGGGGATCGCCGAAATAACGCCATTTTTTTCCCTTATGTTTCAGCTTGAATTTTTCAGCAGCCCGAGTCTTGAACAACTAGCGGCGGTTAACATAATGACATAATTAGCCGGAAGGCTTCTCCTCAAACCGCAAGGCTTCCCGGAACAGCCGGTTCAAATCGATGGAAAGACAGGGGAGCAGCGGCGAAGTGATCGTTCCCTGATCGTCATACGTGGCGGCGAGCGTGTATGCTCCGTCGGTAAGCACAAATTGATCGACCGTGGCGTACAGCGGGTCAACGATCCAGTATTCTTTGACGCCAAACCGCTCGTACAGCGTTTTTTTGACGACTTTATCCTTGGAACCGGTACTGGGAGAGAGGATCTCAATCAGCAGGTCGGGAGCGCCTTTGACAAAACCGTCGCGGATAATATGCAGGTTCTCGTGTCGGATGAAAATAAGGTCAGGCTGGACGATGTTCTCCTCGTCAAGATGGACGTCCATCGGCCCGACGATCGTGATCCCCTGGGAATGGCAGGTTTCCCTGATCGATGCATTTAATTCCGTCACTACAATTTGGTGGGATATTTTGGGTGAGGACAGAAAATCGTAACGTACGCCTCCGATAATTTCGAATCGCTCTTCGATCCAATAGCTGCCTGGAGTTTCTTTGACGAAGGTGCGCGGTTTGTCCTGCTTCTTTTCGCTCATGCTAGACCTCCTTAGGGCGTATTTACTTCTATTTTAATCCATGCGGATAAGGGCGTACAGCCTACCTGAAGTGAGGCGCGGGATGTGAGACTTTGATCACTACCGCGAAAGAAAGTTCTATTATATTCTCGTAGGAGGGATTGTCTTGGCAAAGATCAGAATCGGGAAAATCAGCTTTTGGCATGTGCACGCTTGGGATTATACCAAGGAGGCGCTCGCTCATCCGGATACGGAAATTACGGCAGTGTGGGACGAAAATCCGGAAAGAGGCCGGTCGGAAGCGGAAAAGCTGGGCGTTCCTTTTTATGCTTCGCTGGAGGAACTGCTGGACAGCGGGATCGACGCGGTGATCGCCGATGCGCCGACCCGGATGCATCGGGATGTGATGGTCAAGTCCGCCCGGGCGGGTAAGCATATTTTTACGGAAAAGGTGCTGGCGCCTACCTTGCGGGAAGCAAGGGAAATCATGGATGAAGTCCGGCAAAACAACGTGAAGCTGACGGTTTCTTTGCCGCGGCTCAATGACGGATATACGCTGGCGATCTTGCAGGCCCTGAAGGAGGGACTGCTGGGGCGCGTGACGCAGGTGCGTGTGCGCCTATCCCATAACGGGGCGATTGCCGGCTGGCTGCCGGAGCATTTTTACAGCCTGGAGGATTGCTGCGGCGGGGCGCTGATCGACCTCGGCTGCCATCCGATGTATTTGGCGCGGCTTTTTTTGGGCGAATTCCCGGTGGTGGTGTCGGCTCGCTTCGGCGCTTTGACCGGAAAGCCGGTGGAGGATAACGCCGCGGTGCTGCTTGGCACCGGATCGGGAGCGGTCGGCATCGTGGAAACCGGCTTCGTCAACAGCTTCTCGCCGTTTACGATCGAGGTGCACGGCACTGACGGCAGCTTGCTGTACGGCACGCCGGAGGAGAAGTTGCTTGTGCGGACGCGCGCCAAGGGGGAGGAATACGCGGCAAAATGGCATGAACTGCCGGTTCATGGCAGCCTCCCAAGCGCGTTTAAGCAATGGGTCGGCCATATCCAAAACGGTACGGAGGCCGAGGAGAACATCCGGGCCGCCGTCGAACTGACCGTTTTGATGGAGGCCTCGTACCGCTCCGCCCGCGAAGGCGGCGCGGTTCGCCCCGAATCGCTTTAGCGCCGGAGCGCCGGAACTGCTGCCGCCGGATGACGGCGGAAAGCCATGCGGGCCGTTCCTCAGCAACCACTGAGGCGCGGTCTGCTTCCATGTTCGGTCCGCTTGCGTGTTCATGGTTTTGGCGGTTGTACCCCCAAAAAAAGAGGCCAATTCAAAACTCCTTAAAAATGCCATTAATGCAAAATGCGGTAAATTGGTTAAAGATGAGATGAATGGGAATTTTTTTGAAAGGGGTTATCGCGTGTGAATGGTTCTTCTCTGGAAATGGACAAGGAGGCTGTTTTGGTGGAGATGAAACGGTTGAAGCAGAAAGCGGACCGGCTGCTCGCGACGTCGATCAGGCTGGGTCAGCCCGGGCTGGCCGTGGAAGCGGAGCAGTTGTACCAGGAAATCGACAAGCTGTCGGAATATTCGGGATAAATCGGATAATCTCATATTCATATAATGTTAAATAACATATATAAAAATATGTTATTTTTTTTGAAGCAAATATATTGGCAGGCCCTCGGATTCGCCACTTGCCTCGTCCTGGTGCTGTTCACCCTGCTGCTTCTGCTCTTCACCGTGCGTCAGGCCAGACATCGCCATAAGGAGACGATATCGTCGAAGATTTGATATACAGTAAAGTTGTGATTGGATATATCCAATAGAATTGGAAATTGGGTGGTAAATACGGCCGCCTGATTGGATATTTCCAATAGAAGAGTCTCGGTAGGGGGCAAAACGGGCAATTTTAGCAGAATCTATTGGATATTTTCCAATGAGAGTGCAAATTTACGTACAAAGTCCGTTAATCTATTGGATTTTTTCCAATCACAGCTACCCACCTCCGCCTAATTCCAGGATAGGGAGAGGGCTCGGGGGAGTACCGTATAGAAGAATTTCCCGCCAGAGGCAGGTTTTCGAGCCGATACTATTGCCTGCCGGAAATTTAACGGTTGTAGCAGCGGCTATTTTACGAAAAAAGACCTTTTTTACATTCTAATGGTTGTGAGCGACGTGATTTGCCTGAATTTAAGCAAAATTAGCTGGGTTCAAGCGAAATAAGCGCCAGGGCAACCGTTAGAATCGTTTTGTGCAACGCCCACACGATGGATGCCCGAGGCCCCCGGCCTCGGGCATTTTTAGTGCGCGGCATCCAAATTGTCCAGGTCATTTCCTTTCCTGTGCTACTTCCGTAAGTCCGGTCAAATGCAGCTTCAATTCCGGCAGGGAAGGGGAGGGCTTGAGCGCTTTGGCGACAAGTCGGGCGATGTGGCGGGCCCCGGTGTCGGAAAAATGGGTGTCGTCCCGAATACCGTCCGGATAGTTGGGATGGGCCCCTTCGGGCAGATGCATGAACAGATGCCGGGACCCGTCCTCGCCGAGCGCCCGGTACAACTGCTGGGATGCCGCGAAAATATCGAGCAGCGGCGTTCCGGTTTCCGCGGCGACCTGCCTCATCGCTTCGGGATACCCCTCCACGGCTTCGGGATCCGGGCTTCCATCCGCGAGAAACCGGCGGCGGCTGACCGAAGTCAGCAGCACCGGCGTCCCGCCGCGCTGTCTGGCGCTGGCGATATACCGCTTTAGATTGCCAGGGTACGCTTCTTCCGGATCGGCGTAACGGGAGGGATCCTCCTGTTTGCCGTCATTGTGCCCGAACTGGATGAACAAGTAATCCCCCGGCCGGAAATCCCGTTCAATGTCGGCAAGCCGGCCTTCGTCCAGAAACGATTTGCTGCTGCGCCCGTTAATGGCGCGGTTGTCGACCTGGACAGACGAATCGAAATAATCCTGCAGGTATTCGCCCCAGCCGGTCATTGGCTTTTCGGCGGCGCCTTTTAGCGCAGCTGTGGAATCTCCGGCGATATATACGGTGATCTTCATTTTCCCATTCCTCCTGTGGGTCCGATTTACAACGTAACTCCGGTTTTGAAAATCGCCAGCTCGCGCACTTCGTTTTGCTCGTTCCGCGTTTTTTGGCCGCTGGCCACCGCGATCACATAGGCGATGAACTCCTCGAGCACTTCTTCCATCGGTTTCTCCAGCAGCGGGCCGGCGTTAAAGTCCATCCAATGCCCTTTGCGGGCAAACAGCTCGTTGTTCGTCGCCACCTTCACCGTCGGGACAAAGCTGCCGAACGGCGTTCCCCGCCCGGTCGTGAACAAGACGAGCTGACAATCCGCGGCCGCAAGTGCCGAGCTTGCGACCAAATCGTTGCCCGGCGCCTGGAGCAGACTGAGGCCTTTTTTGCGCAGCTTCTCGCCGTACTGCAGCACGTCGACGACCGGAGCGGTTCCCGCCTTTTGCGTGCAGCCGAGCGATTTGTCCTCCAGGGTGCTGATGCCGCCGGCTTTGTTGCCGGGGGACGGATTTTCGTACACCGGCTCGCCGTGAGACAGAAAATACTGTTTGAAGTCATTGATCAGGGTGACGATTTGCGCAAAAACATCCTTGTTTGCGGCGCGAGCCATCAACATTTTTTCCGCGCCGAACATTTCCGGCACTTCGGTCAGCACCGTCGAGCCGCCCTGGGAGATAAGAAAATCGGAAAACGCCCCCAGCAGCGGGTTGGCCGTAATCCCGGAAAATCCGTCGGATCCGCCGCATTTCAGGCCCACGTTCAGCTCGCTGACCGGCACCGGTTCACGCCGGTCGTGCTTGGCTGCTTCATACAGCTCTTCGAGCAGTGCCACACCGGCTTCCGCTTCATCTTCCACCTCCTGGGCGACGAGGAATTTGACCCGGCTTTCGTCAATATCGCCAAGCAGACTGCGGAACTCGGCGACCACGTTGTTTTCGCAGCCGAGGCCGAACACGAGCACGCCGCCGGCGTTGGGATGACCTACGGCGTCCAACAAAATGCTGCGGGTCATCCGATGGTCGTCGCCGAGCTGCGAGCAGCCGTACGGGTGCTTCAGCACGGTCACGTTATCGAAAGGGCCGAGGTCCGGATGCAGCGCCTTGAATTCGGCGATGATCTGCTCGGCGATGCCGTTGACGCAGCCGACCGTCGGTACGATATATAAATCATTGCGGATGCCGACTTTGCCGTTTCGGCGGCGATAGCCGTCAAAGGTCAGATTGCGTTTGGGATAAGTGACCGGATGGAGATCGGGATGGTATTCGTACGTTTCTTCCCCGGCCAGACCGGTTTTTACATTGTGGGTATGCACCCAATCGCCTTGCGCGATATCCGCCGCCGCGCGGCCGATCGGATAACCGTATTTGGTGACGGCGGAGCCGGCCGCCATATCGGCAAGCGCGATTTTATGGCCCTGCGGGATCGCTTCCCGGGCCTTGATGGACAAAGCATCAAACGAGATTTCTTCCCCGGCCTCAATCGGGCGCAGAGCCACTGCCACCGTGTCGCGGGGGTTCATTTTCATCAGTCGTTGCATGTGATTTCTCCTCCTAAACGCTGCCGCAGGGCGGCGCGGCAACCAATTTCGTCAAGCTGCCTTAAATCGTCCTTCAGGGCTTCGGTAAGCTGCGGGATGTCCGACAGGTCCAATCCCCATAGGACTTCGCTCTTCAAGATGATCCGGATAAACAAGTTCGGATCCGAGGTTTTCCAGGCCTCGTCAAAAACGTCCAGCACTTCCGGGCTGTCCTTCCGCTCCAGGCGGTCTCCCCGATAACCAAGCAGCAGGGCGGCGAAGGAGAGGGTAATGAGCCTCGGCAGCTTCCGGGTTTCCTGCACATGACGCAGCAGGACGGGCAGCAGACGGGTTGTAAATTTGGAAATGCTGTTCAAATAAATCGCTCCTAGTTCATGCCGGACAAACGGGTTCATAAACCGTTCCCGCACGGTCCCGGCATAAGCTTGCAGTTCCGGTTTGGGCAAATGGAGCCTCGGCAGCAGCTCGTCATCCATCAACTGCCGCACGAACACGGAAAAATCCGCGTCCTTCATGAGCTCTTCCACCGATTGCAGCCCGGCGAGCAGCCCCAGGGAAGCCATCGCCGTGTGCGGGCCGTTCAGCAGATGGACTTTTTGTTCGCGGTAAAGCTTCAGATCCTCGGTAAAAACAACATTTAATCCCGCCTGGACGAGCGGCAGGCGCTTGGGCAGCCAGGGCGGGCCTTCGATTACCCAAAGCAGGTACGGTTCGGAGGCCACCATCAACCGGTCTTGATAGCCCAATTCACGCTCCAGTTCGCTCGCTTGCTCCCGCGGATAACCGGTGACGATCCGGTCGACCAGGGTGCAGCAAAACGTATTTTCCCGGTCCAGCCAGGCCGTAAAAGGTTCGCCGAGCCCCCAATCCGCGGCGTAGCGGAGCACGATTTCCCGCAGTCTTTCGCCGTTGCGGTCGATCAGCTCGCAGGGGAGGATGACAAAGCCTTTTTTCCCGAGCCGAAAACGCCGGTAGAGCAGGGCCGTCAGCTTGCCGGGAAAGCTGCTGGGGGGGCGGTCGTTCAGGGTGTCGGCAGGATTGTAAGCGATTCCGGATTCGGTCGTATTGGACGTGATGAATTCCAGGTTATCGTCTTCGGCCAAAGCCAAAAATCCTTCATAGTCGCTGTAAGGGCTGATCAGGCGGCTGGCGCTCGTGATGATCTCGCGTTCCCGCACCGTTTTTTGTCCGGCGATGCCGTTGATCACGACCGTATAAAGGCAGTCCTGCTTTTCGAAATCCTCGCTCACCGGGCTGTTCCGGGGTTTGACCATCACCACGCTGCCTTGAAACAGCCCTTGCTTATTCATCTGCTGCAGCTGCCACGGGACAAAAGCGCGCATAAAGTTGCCTTCCCCGAATTGAATCACACGCTCGGGATAGGAAGGCAAATCCGGGTACATGGTTCTGGAAAGCAATCGCGTCATCCGTCATCGCTCCTTTGCTGAATCGTATAGATTTGATGCACACGTTAACAATTTTGCGTGAAAATCGAGAATCGGCTGTGCCGGAAATCTAACGGTTGTAGTAGCCGCTATTTTCCGAAAAAAGGCCTTTTCTAAATCCTAACGGTTGTGAGCAACGTTATTTGCCTTATTCCAGGTAAAAAGAGCCGGTTTTAAGTGAAATAAGCGCGGCGGCAACCGTTAAAATTTGAAACCAGCGTTTTAGGAACCAATAGCGGTTGTGGCAACCGTTAGAGTAGTTTGTAGCCTTACTTTTGCAGATTTTCGCCCTTAAGCCCTTAAACCTTCGCCACCGTACCGCGCACCATTAACGATGTGGGAACGAGCAGCTGCTCCGGCTGGGCGTCCGGCTCCTGCATTAGTTCGATCAGTTTGCGCATGCCGAGTTCGCTAATGCCGGCAATCGGCCTGCGGACCGTCGTCAGCGCCGGGTTGGTGTATTTGGCAAACAGGATGTCGTCGAAGCCGATGAGCGAAACCTGGTCCGGTATGGCTACCCGCCCTTCGAAGCAGGCGTTCATCGCGCCGATCGCCATATCGTCATTGGAGCAGAACACCAGCGACGGCGGCTCGGGCAAGGAAAGCAGCCGGGCCATCATGACGTGCCCGCTTTCGATGCTGTAATCCCCGAGGGCGATATACTCGGGAGAGATCGCAACGCCATGGGCCAGCAGGCTGTCGAGAAAACCTTGCCGGCGCTCCGCCGACGATTTGAAGCCGGGTTTGCCTTCGATGATCGCCAGCCTGCGGTGGCCTTGCGCCAGGGCGTAATCGATCGCTTCCCGCACCCCGTCGCGGTCGCCTGCCGCCACATTGGGAATGCTGCGGTCCTCCAGCAGCCGGTTCAATACGATTAGCGGAATGCCCATGCTTTTGACGTGATAAATGAAGGCATTGTCGGCGTCGCTTTGGCTCATGACGAGAATGCCGTCAAACCGGTGCGGGGAAATGCCGTCCAGGTGGCGGATGCTGTCGATCCCGTGCACCGTCAAGCTGTAGTTTTCGTCCAGCACGGCGTTGATGCCTTTGATGGCGTCGACGAGAAAGCTGGACGAAGTCCCTTGGTCGATGCTGGAAAAAAACAGTCCGATCGTATACGATTTTTTCATGACCAGGCTTTTGGCGTTGAAATTCGGAACGTAGTTCATCTCCGCGGCGATTTTTTCGATTTTGTCGCGCGTTTCCTTCTTGATCAGCGTACTTCCGTTCAGCGCCCGGGATACGGTGGTGTGCGATACGCCGGCGACGCGTGCGATGTCTTTGATCGTGACCATACTACCTCTTCTTCGTCAATTAAATTTTTCACGTTTTCATTCTAAATCCACATTTCTTTTAAAGTCAAGTAAAATATCATTTTGCACACGTGAAAAATAAATTGCCTCAAAAATAATGTAAGCGCTATAATAAAAATGATCACTTGAGAGAAGGAGCGCCGGCCCATGCATAAAGGAAGTTTGTTTTATAAAATATTCATCCCGATTCTCGTGCTCGGCATTGGTCTTGTGGTCAGCTTTGCCAGTTACATCTATATCAGTACGGTCAATTCCGTGAATGAACGGATCGCCGGCGGCAAGCAAAACTTTATTTTACAGACGAAAAACAATTTGGAGCAGCAGATCCGGTCGATCGAATATGCGTTTGATACGTACAGCACAACGACATCGTTTAGTGAAATCGTCAAAAATCCGATCACGGAGCAGGACTTCATCGCGTACCGGAACGTGAATAGCCAGCTTAACTATATCGCCACCTTGGGGATGGAGCGAACGGAATACGCGCTGATCAGCCTGGAGCAGAACTGGCGGATTTCGAACGGCAGGCTGGCCAAACTGAGCGAAGAAGAGAGAAACGAGCTTATCGCAACCTATGTGCAAGATAAAAACCAAAGCCTGTTCTGGATCAAAACGGATACGGGGATTCGGTTCGTCAACACTTTGCCGGTGTCCTCCAAGAGCAAACAAGCGATCGCCATGTCGGATATCTCGCTGGAGACGCTGAACCAGACGATTCAATCCGGTGACGGCAGCGGCGTTTATATTTTGAATAAGCAGGGCGAACTCATGTATACCAGCCATCCGGAGGCCCCCGGGCTTACTTCCGCGCAATTGAAGGAGGTTATCACCCGGATTGACGAAGATCGTGAGCCAACGGGAGTGCTGTCCCTGCAAAAGGCCGGCGATCCTACTTCCCCGCCAAAAATCATTTATGCCGTATCGGATTATAACAACTGGATCTATCTGACTTTGCTGGATCAACAGGAAGTCGCCGGCGCCTTGAAGCTGACCAGGTTCGGGATCATCACGATGGGGACGGTCCTGACGTTGTTGATCGTCATAGTGGCTTATATCCTGGCCGTTTATTTTACCAGGCCGATCCGGCAAATCAAACGCAGTCTGTCGCTTGACGATCAAACCGGCTTCAAAGATGAAATCAAAACGATTATTCATTCCATCGATACGATCATAACCGAAAAGGAAAGTTTAGAAAACCTGATGGAAGCGGAAAAACCGCAGCTGGAAACACAGCTCGTCATGAATCTGTTCCGGGGCCGCGTCTCCGCGGACGAACTGGACGTAAAGCTGCCCAGGCTGGGATATCGGCTGATGGAAGGCCGCCTTTACGTAACGATGCTGATCCAATTGGACAATTTGGGCGAACGTGAAGCTTCGGACAAAGATGTGTTGCTGCTGGCGGTCAATAAATTGGTGGAAGAGCAAATTCCGCCGGAGCAGCGGATGCTGCCGATTATTTTGAACGATAAGACCCAAGCGACGATCCTGATGTTTACGGGCAAAACCGAACAGGAGATCCGCAAACCGCTGTTTGAACAAGCGACGGCCTTGATGAAAATGGCCCGGGAATATTTGAAGGTGTCCATCAGCATCGGCATCAGCAACCCGTACGGCAGTTTGCCGGGCAGTAAGGAAGCCTGTGAAATGGGCAAACAGGCGCTGCATCACCGGCTTAATTTGGGCAAGGAGTCGATTATCTTTTATGAGGATATTTCGCAGGGCGTCTCGGGCCCGGTGCTGCTTCATTATCCGGCGGAGCTGGAATCCCAGCTCTTCGATGCGATTCGTCTCGGCGATGAGGAACAGGTTAGCCGCAGTTTGTACTTGCTGCTCGCAGAGATGATGAAAAAGAACAAACATTCCATGAATTTCGAGGTGGCCTTGGTCCGGTTCGTGAACAATCTGATTGAGCTGGAGCAGCTGCTCGGCATCGAGGTTCTGCTAAAGCAGGACAATTACGCTCTGTATCATGTGCTGCTGGATACGCGAAATCCCGAAGAAATCGAACGGATGCTGGTGGACGAAATTATTTTTCCGATGGTAAGAAGCATGAAGGATAAGACGAACAAGCAATTCCGCAGCCTGTCCGAAGAAATCGCCGTCATTGTCAGGGCCGAATATGATCAGGAGTTAACGCTTGAGCAAATCGCTGACCGGCTGCATTATAATCCGAACTATTTAAGCAATATTTTTAAAAAGGAACATGGCACAACGTTTAGCGAATATCTGATGAACTACAGGCTGGAAATGGCCAAAAAGTGGCTGGTCGAAACCGACATGACCGTCAGGGAGATCGCGGAGCGGCTCCAGTACCATAAACCGCAAAACTTTATCCGCTCATTCCGCAAAAAAGAGCATGTCACCCCTGGAGAGTACCGCAAGGCGAGGCAAGCGGTTTGAAGGATATAAAAAGGAGCTTTTCCATGGGCGGAAAAGCTCCTTTTTGTAATGATCAATCTAGAAATCGGCGCTTGCAGACCGCCTACCGGAACGATCGACCGTTCCGGTAGGCGGCCTGCAAGATAGCGACATTTTATGTACTTATTATCAGGAATCTGGCTTGTTCATCCCCATTAGCGGTATTTTATGTACTTATTTTCCTATGAGTGGTCCAAAACGCGGGCATTTCCTTGCGATGAGGGAAAATAGCGACATAAATTGTCTCTATTTCTCTCAAATGATGGATATCGCCAGAATAACGACATTATATGTCCTTATTTGTATTTTTTGGTGCTGCTGATTAAGAAAGAAGGGGAAGGGTGCTCGCCGTAGAACCAAAGAAGGATGGGTATGGGGTTCCACCCCATACCCATCCTTCTCATCCTTCCAAAGTAGAAATCATAGCCATCCATGAACGCCGTCAGGCAGTTTTTTAGTCACTTTGCTGGGAAGTGTTAGCCCTTGACCGAGCCGAGCAAGGCCCCTTTCACGAAGTGGCGCTGCACGAAAGGATAGGCGATCAGCATCGGCAGGGTGGCGACGACGATCACGCCCATCTTGATCGCTTGGGCCGGCGGGACGATATCGACGACACTGTTGTCTCCCTGCATGCCGCTGGACACGATAACGATCTGGCGCAGCAGCACCTGAATCGGCCATTTCAGGGAGTCGTTGAGATACAAAATCGCGTTCATGTACGTATTCCAATACGCCACCCCGTAGAAGAGCGAGATGGTTGCAACCGAGGGCAGCGACAGGGGCAGCATGATTTTGAAGAAAACACCGAAATCGGTGCAGCCGTCGATTTTGGCCGATTCCTCCAGGCTGTCCGGCAACGCTTGGAAAAAGTTGCGCATGATGATCAAGTTAAACGCATTGATGGCGGTCGGAATGATCATGGACCAGTAGGAATCAATCAGATGTACGCTTTTTACGACGAGAAATGTGGGAATCATCCCGCCGCTAAACAGCATGGAGAAAACGACGATAAAATTGATGGAGCTTCTGCCAAACAGATATTTGCGGGATAATCCGTAGGCCATCAAGGCGGTAAGGGCCATGCTCACGAGCGTTCCGACCAAAGTGACTCCGATGGATACGCCCAATCCTCTGAAGATCGTTGGCGTTGAAAAAATGTACTTATAAGCGTCCAGGGAAAACGTGGTCGGAAACAAGATGAATTTCTTTTCAATAATTTCCTGGGTTGAAGCAAAAGAGCTGGCGATGACATTGACAAAAGGCAAGAGACAAGCCAGAGCAATGAAGGCTAACAAAGCACTGTTGACTATCGTAAAGATACGATCGCCGATAGACTGTTTT
The DNA here is from genome assembly GCF_003863965.1 of Paenibacillus oralis. GTDB lineage: Bacteria > Bacillota > Bacilli > Paenibacillales > Paenibacillaceae > Fontibacillus > Fontibacillus oralis. The sequence continues at coordinate 7,150,917 of NZ_RRCN01000001.1, read as the reverse complement.
TTGCGTAAAGTTTGTGCCACTTAAGTTTCCTCCTCTTCGTCTGTTTAACATTTTCACCTTACCAGCGAAAGGAGGATTACGTATATAATCCCCAATTGAGGTCTTGTTCGGACTGTGAAAAAGGGGGCAAAAAAGCATATGCTCACCAGCTTAGCTCGTAATCAGCAAATGAGGCTAAATCGCGGAAAAGGCCCGTCCCCAGCCGATTTTGAAACCGCTGTCATCTGGTGATTATATACGGAACGCCGCTCATCCATTACGCTTAAGGACGTAAAAAGGATAGTTCCGAGCCCATGCTTCCGAGTTGAGTTTTGTCGAAGTCTACTCAGGAAGTAATGCTCACAAAACTAGGCCTATGCTTCCGAAGCGAGTTTTGCTCGAAGCTCATTCAGGAAGTAACGCTCACAAAACTTTTAGGAGGTTGCTCTAGTGAAAGCATCAAGTGTCGCACCGATGGATGGGGGGATGGAGCCCGGACTTAAGCGAAACTCTTCCCCGATTCTCAAAGGCTTAAATCGCAACAAACTTTTGTATCTGATGATTTTCCCCGGGCTTGTCTATTTCCTTATATTTAAGTACTTGCCGATGGGGGGGCTGGTGATTGCCTTTCAAGATTATCAGCCTTTCCTGGGGATTGCCGGAAGCCCTTGGGTGGGGCTTAAGCATTTCATCCGTTTGTTTACGGAGCCTACGTTTATTATGCTGCTGAGGAATACGCTCATCCTGTTTGCCATGAACATCGTATTTTTCTTTCCGCTGCCGATCATTGTGGCGCTGATGCTGAACGAGGTGCGGAACAGATGGTTTAAAAACGCGGTGCAATCGATCATGTATCTTCCTCATTTCATGTCATGGGTCATCATCGTGTCCATCACGTATGTGTTACTGAATGTGGACGGCGGGGTAATCAATGAATTTCTGGCCGCGCTGGGCTTTAACAAGATCAGCTTTTTGACTTCTCCGGAATGGCTGCGGACCGTGTATATCCTGCAGATCATTTGGAAGGAGCTCGGATGGTCGACGATCATTTATTTGGCCGCCATCACGGTCGTGGATACGCAACTATATGAAGCGGCTGAAATGGACGGCGCCGGGCGCTGGAGAAAAACGTGGCATATCACTTTGCCGGCGATCCGTCCCGTGATCATTACGCTGTTGATTCTAAAAATCGGCAGCACGTTGGATCTCGGCTTTGAACACATGTATTTGATGCTTAATTCCCTGAACCGCGAGGTAGCGGAAATTTTCGACACCTATATCTATACCGCCGGTTTGAAGAACGGACAACTAAGCTTTAGTACAACGGTCGGGTTGTTCAAAGGTGTGGTCGGTTTGATTTTGGTGATGCTCTCCAACAAGCTGGCCAAAAAATTCGGGGAAGATGGAGTGTACTAATAAGTGCAATCTATAAATTTATGAAAAGAGAGGGGCATAAAAATGAAATTGAAAATGAAGCAATTGGCAGTTTTAGGGTTCGCCATCATCCTCTTGTTGTCCGCCTGCGGCAACGGGAAAAGCGCAACCACCGGCGCGGGCGAAGGAGGCGGAAGTGCTGGAGGTGAAGAGCCGGCTAACATCACCTGGATGAATATCTTGCATACGGCTACTACGCCTACGGGCGATATTCAGAAGCTCATCGAGGAAAAGACGAATACGAAAATCAAGTTTTCCTGGGTTCCCGACGCGAGCAAGGAGGAGCGGATCAATACCGCGCTTGCGTCCGACTCGCTGGCCGACATCGTTTCCCTGACCATACTTGAGAACGCATCCGTACGCAACGCGCTTAAATCGGGGATGTTCTGGGAGGTCGAGCCTTACCTGAATGAATTCCCGAATCTGGCGGCGATTTCCGAGGAACAGCGGCGGGCCGCTTCAATCGCCGGCAAGCTGTACGGGGTTCCTTTTCTCAAGGACGTGGCCCGCAATGGCGTGGTGATCCGCAAGGATTGGCTGGATAAGCTGGGCCTGGAAGTACCTAAAACAACCGATGAATTAATGGCTGTAGCTAAAGCTTTCACCGAGCAGGATCCGGACGGCAACGGGAAAAAAGACACGTACGGATTTATCGACCGCAGCGATTTGATTTACGGAGCATTTAAGACGCTGAGCTCTTATTTTGGCGCCCCCAACAACTGGGAAGTCAGCGAAGACGGTAAATTTACACCGGAGTTTGAAACCGAGGGATACATCAAAACGATGGATTATATGAAAGAATTGTATGAAAAAGGCTATATTAACCAGGATTTTGCCGTTACGGCCAAGAAGGATCAACAGGAGGGCTTTAACCAAGGGAAGGCAGGGATTTATGTCGGCGCCTTGTTTGACGGCAAGAACCTGCTGAATGGTGCAAAGGGAATTCAGGACGATATGGAGATTGCCCTTGTCAACGACATTACTTTCACCGGCAACGAAAGCGACCGGGCGATCTGGGCGGGGAACGGCGGAATTGGCGGGCTGCTGGCCTTCCCCAAATCCGAAGTCAAGGATGAAGCGGAATTGAAGCGTGTTCTGAAATTCGTGAACGATCTGATGGATGAAGAGATCTTCACCTTGATGACCTATGGCATTGAAGGCGTTCATTATTCCATTGACGCGAATAAAGCCGTAACGATTACGGATCAGGAAAAGTGGGAGCAGGAAGTCCAACCGTTCTCCTCTTCCCGTCCCAAGGAGCCCGGTTATAAAATTCACGATGCCGATCCGCTGAAGGTCGAAGCCGCCGCACTGATTTTGGAAAATGAGCAATACGCGGTCTACAATCCGGCTTATTCGCTGGAATCGGAAACCTTTACGACCATGGGGTCGGAGCTGCAAAAGATTATTACGGACGCCACCTATAAATACATTTTCGGCTCCCTCGACTTAAACGGGTTCAAGGCGGAGGTTGAGAAATGGAAGCAATCCGGGGGCAGCAAAATTATCAGCGAGTATGAAGCCGCATATAAATAAGCTTTCGACGGGAGGATGCAATGATCGATGAATCAGATGAAATGGGCTGTAAAAACCGCGTTATCCGTGATGGAGCGGACGCCGAAATTGTACGAGAAGGGGTATAACGGCAAATGGTCCTACGATTACGGCGTGGTGCTAAAGGGCTTTGCGCTTGTTTGGAAACGGACGGGGGAGCGCAAGTATTTTCAGTATATCCGCGATCATATGGATTATTTTATTGGGGAAGACGGAAGCGTGCGGGGATACCGCAAGGATGAATACAATATTGACCACCTGAATAACGGCAAGCTGCTGTTTTTGCTGCACCGGGAAACCGGTTTGGAGAAGTACCGGCAAGCGGCCGCCCTGCTGCGATCGCAGCTGGCCGCGCATCCGCGCACATCGGAGGGGGCATTTTGGCACAAGCAGATTTACCCTTATCAAATTTGGCTCGATGGCCTTTATATGGGGGCGCCGTTCTATTTAGAGTATTTGCTCACTTTCGAAGATGGAAACGGCCTGGACGATGTGACGAAGCAGTTTATTTTGTGCGAAAAGCATACGAAGGACGCCGATACGGGGCTGCTCTATCATGCCTGGGATGAAAAAAAAGTTCAACCCTGGTGCGATCCCGCCACCGGTTTGTCCCCGAATTTCTGGGGCCGGTCCCTGGGCTGGTACGTCATGGCCTTGGCGGATGTGCTGGAGCTGCTGCCGCAAGGGCATCGCGATTACTCCGAGCTTGTCCGGATATTCGCCGAGGTGCTGACGGCTTTGCGGAATTACCAGGACGAGGCAAGCGGCGTTTGGTATCAGGTCGTGAATATGGGCGGACGTAAAGGCAACTATTTGGAAGCGTCGGCTTCCAGCATGATCGTGTTTGCCATCGCTAAAGGAATCCGCCTTGGGGTGCTGAATGCTGACGGTTGGCGGAAAACGTTGGATAAGGCTTACCGGGGGCTGATTAACGAATTTGTGCTGGAAACGAAAGAAGGCTGGGTCAATCTGAACAAAAACTGCCAGGTGGCCGGGCTGGGCGGAGAGGATCGCCGGGACGGCACCTATGCTTATTACATCAGCGAGCCGATCATTACAAACGATCTAAAGGGAGTTGGGGCGTTTCTGCAGGCCTGCGCCGAGGTGGAATGGCTCGAGGATATGAAAGGGGCCCCTTGAACAGGAGGAAAAAGGATGCAAGTGTACAACATTGCCGATTTAGGCGCGATCGGTGATGGTATAACGCCCACGACCGCAGCGATTTAAGCCGCCATCGAAGCCGCGAGCGCGGCGGCTGCTCAATTGCCTGGGGGGTTATCGCATCCGCGAGGGCAACAAATCAAGCGAAATCGTGATTCAGGAATATGATCACCGCCTGGGCGAACTGGTCGGCGAGCCCAATGTCCCTTCGCCGCGATCTTCCGAAGGCAGCCGGTGAAACTCGCGTTTGTACAGCCGCGTGAAATAAACCGGCTCCAGGCCGACGTAGGACGCGGCTTGGCTGACGGTTAGCTCGGGGTGATCCTGCAGCAGCAGGCGCGCGGTTCTGAGCCGGATTTGCTGCAAATACTGCAGCGGCGTCAGGCCGATCGACTGGCGGAACAGGCGGGTCAGTTGTTTTTGCGAATAGCCGACATGCTCCGCCAGCCGGGCGATGGTGATCGGCCGGTTCATATGGTCGTGAAGGAAGCGGACGGCCACGTCAACGACCGATTCCCGGTAGGAAGCGGGCGGCAGGGCGTGCTGCGGTGATTCGGGAGACGGTTTGCCGGGCGTCCCGGCGGCGGCGGTATCCTTGACGATCGCCAGCAGCAGGGACAACAGCAAATCCGTCGTTTGCCACGGATCGTTATCCGCGCCGGAGCGCTCCCAGATTTCCCGGAGCGGACCGGTAAACAGGGACACGTCCGACAACTGCAGTTTTTTTGGAGCATGATGGAATCCCCACCGGCTTAGCAGGTCTCCGAAATTCTCCACCAGCGTAACGTACCCGACGTACCAAGGTTGTTCTCCATACGGCATATACTCATGCGCGCAGCCAGCGGGGATGTACAAGAGTTGCCCTGCGCTGAGTGTGTCCCATTTGTCCTTATCTAACTGTAGCTGGCGAAACCGCCCCGAGCCGGAGAGCGTAAGAAACAGCTGATGGGCGGAAAAACCTTTCATTCGCGTGATCGGCGGCTGAATTTCTGTGCCCGCGGTATAAACGGATAGCGGCAGAAACTCGCGCAGGGAATGGGTCAAATTGCTTCTGAGCGGGAGCAGTTCCATGGGGCGTCACCTCTTTTTGTCCATTTTGTACGGTGTTTTGTCCGATTTGTCGCTTCCGCCCGATTATAGCTCACATCTATAATGAGAGCAAACCTGTTAGGAGAGTGAAGCCATGATCGAGTTGGAAAAATATTGGGAAACGTTGTCCACCCTGCACGTAAATCGCCTGCCGGCGAGAGCTTCCTTTATTCCGTACGCGGGAGCCGAAGCGGCCAGGGCGGGAAGACGCGGGCGTTCGCCTTTTTACCAGACCTTGAACGGCGCCTGGAAGTTCCGTTATCACCGCAGCTTGCGTGAAATCGATGACCGTTTTTTTGAACAAGACACGGATCCCGCCGCTTGGGACGACCTGATCGTGCCTTCCTGCTGGCAGACGAACGGGTACGACCAGCTTCATTATACGAACGTCAACTATCCGATTCCTTATGACCCGCCCTTCGTGCCGGACGACAATCCCGCGGGCGTTTATGTAAGGGATTTCAATTTGCCGTCTGATTGGATGAAACGGGAAACCTATATCGTGTTCGAAGGGGTGAACGCCTGCTTCTATTTATGGGTGAACGGCCGGTTTGCCGGCTACAGCCAAGGCAGCCGCGTTCCGGCTGAGTTTGATCTTTCCCCGTATGTGCAGGCCGGCCGCAACCGCATCGCGGTTCTGGTTCTGAAATGGTGCGACGGCACTTACCTGGAGGATCAGGACGTTTGGCGTTTTTCCGGCATTTACCGTGATGTATATTTGCTGTCCCGGGACAAGGCGCATGTGCGCGACGTGTTCAACAAACCGCTGTTATCGGATGATCTGGCCACGGGCAAGCTGCGTTCGGAAATCGACACAACCGGCTGCATCACGGTTAAAGCCGAACTGTGCGACCCGGACGGGAACCTTGTTGGGGAACAAAAGGCTGAGATTGACGGCCAGGGCGCCATCGAGCTGGACGTGCCGCAGCCGCAGCTGTGGAACGCCGAGCAGCCCAGGGCTTATGAGCTTTTGCTGTATGCGGGAGCGGAGGTGCTGCGGTTCCGGGTTGGTTTTAAAAAGGTAGAGATCGCGGGCGGCGTCTTCCAAATCAACGGCCGGGCCGTCAAGCTCAAAGGCGTTAACCGCCACGATTCGCATCCGGCGCTCGGGCAGACCGTTCCGCTGAACCACATGATCCGGGACCTGAAGCTGATGAAGCGGCACAACATCAATACGATCCGCACCTCGCATTATCCGAACGATCCGAGATTCCTCGAGCTTTGCGACGAGTACGGGTTTTACGTGATCGACGAGGCGGATTTGGAATGCCATGGGGTGACGCAGACCGGGAAAATCGAGGAGGGTTCTTTTCATAAATTAACGGTGGACTCGGCCTGGAAAGAAGCTTTTGTCGAGCGGGCGGTGCGGATGGTTGAACGGGACAAAAACCACGCCTCGGTCATCATCTGGTCGATGGGCAATGAATCCGGCTACGGCCCGAACCATATCGCGATGGCGGAATGGACCAAGGCGCGAGATGCGTCGAGACCGGTCCACTATGAGGGAGCGGCCGCTCGGTATCATGGCGATCCCAATACGGAAAACCTCGACATGGACAGCCGGATGTATGCGCCGGTGCCGGAAATCGAAGCATACGCCAAGGACGAAAACAACACGAAGCCGCTGTTCCTGTGCGAATACAGCCATGCGATGGGGAACGGCCCGGGCGATTTGCAGGATTACTGGAACGTTATTTATGCCTATCCGAAGCTGATGGGCGGCTGTGTATGGGAGTGGTGCGACCACGGGATCGCGGCCAGAACGCCGGACGGTGAAAGTTATTTTGCATACGGCGGCGACTTCGGCGATAAGCCGAACGACGGCAACTTCTGCATCGACGGCCTCGTGTCACCGGATCGTAAGCCGCACACCGGGCTGTTGGAATTAAAGCAGGTGATCGCGCCGGTGCTGATCGAAGCGGAGGATGCCGAGCAAGGCCGGTTCCGGGTGCTGAACCGCTACGATTTTCTGGACCTGTCGCACCTGGCGGTGAGCTGGAAGCTGGAGCGGGGCGGCGAAACGCTGCAGCAGGGCCGGACGGCTCCGCTTTCGGCGCAACCCGGGGAAACGCAGCCGCTGACGATTCCTTTCTTGCTTCCGCAGGAGCTTCATCCGGGGCCGTTTGTGCTGACCTGCTCGGTGCGGCAGCAGCAGGATAACCGCTGGGCGGAAGAGGGCTACGAGATCGCCTTCTATCAATTCGAGTTTTCGGGAGCGAAGGCGGCCGCGCTGGAGGTTCAACCGCCGCTAGGCGAGCATTACGCCGAGTTTATGGGCGCCAGGGAGCACGACGGCCTGCTGACGGTGACTGGCTTCGATTTCGAGCATGTTTTTGATTTGCGGACCGGGGCAGTCAACCGTATATCGAAGCATGGCGTTTCGCTGCTGCAGCAACCTGCCCGGTTCAACATCTGGCGGGCGCCGATGGACAACGACATGTACATTCGTAAAGCCTGGGAGGCGGCGGGACTGGACCGCGCCGGCATGAAGGTGTACGGCAGCCGGTGGCAACAACGCTCGGACGCGGCGGTCGAGGTGAGCATCGATTTTTCGCTGGGCGGATATACGTTTAGTCCGTTCCTGCGCGGGCAGGCGGTATGGACGTTTGTGCCGACCGGTGAAGTGAAGCTGGCCGTGCACGTCGAGGTTCGCGAGGATCTTCCGTTTTTGCCGCGGTTTGGCCTGGAGCTGACGATGCCGAAAGGGACCGAGGAGATCGAGTATTACGGCTACGGTCCGCATGAAAGCTATGTCGATAAGCGGGCCAGCGTCCGCAAAGGCAAATACCTGCTTACCGTGGACGACATGTTTGAATCTTACATTATGCCGCAGGAAAACGGCTCCCGCTACGGGACGGAATGGGCGATCGCTTCCAGCGAACTGGGCATGGGGCTGGAATTCCGCTCGCCGCAGCCGTTCTCCTTCCAGGCCCTGCATTACACGCCGGAGGACCTGACCGGGGCCCGGCATATCTACGAGCTCACGAGACGTGACGAAACGATCGTGTCGATCGACTACAAAATGAGCGGGGCAGGCTCGGGCTCATGCGGACCACAGCTTGCTGAGGCATACCAGTTCAAGGAGAAATCGTTTGATTTCGAGCTGACGGTGGCGCCGGTGTTTAAGGGGGATTGATATAATCGAAAATTTCTAGGTGTTTATTTAAAGGGAAGCTCCTGGTTATAATTACGGGGCTCCCTTTTTTGTCTATTAAAATATAGGCTGATTAATTGATATTTTTTATTTACACGCCTCTATTCAAGGATGATAATGATAAAAAAGGGATAATCAGGATTGAGGGTAAGTCAAGTTTATCAGTATGATAATAATGAGAATTTGTCCAATGTATCTCATAAAAGCAATCTACTAAATAATCCTGATTTTGAAACTTTCGATAGTAATGGAAATGTAGCGAATGGCTGGAATATGTACATAGGGCAGGGAATTAACGAGACATACGAGATGCTGGCTATTTCAGCGGTTGAAGAGAAAAGAGCTCAACAAATGACCGCTACGGGATTGCCTGTGGAAGATGGAATGAACATATGGCAGAACTATTATACTCAGGGGGGGCGGTACATATAGTGTAAAAGGAATGCTTAAGCTGGCAAACATGCGGAATGCAAAGTTATCGATCATATTTTATTTTTATGATGCGACTAACCAAGTTGTAGGCGTTCAAATCTGCTGTCTTTGTTTTTGTATTTATCTTAATTGGAACATTGTTTCAGTCTTGAGGGGGAGAGTAGAGCTTGTTTAAAGTATAAAATCTATTTTTATTACTATTAGGCTCAATGATATTTCTTTCACCTAGTCCGGCATTCGCAGAAAATAGTGAATCTAAAGATGTCCAACAATTTGTGGCGGATACAGGGAGAAAAGGTAACGGATGGGATATGGAAGGCCACCATCTTGTTAAGCAAGCACCATAATGAAACAGGTACATATAACACACATGTTTACGTAGATGGAAAATTTTATGGGGGAGTAGTTCCGATAATAAAACCGTCATCGGCAGTGGTAACAGCCCCTTCTAGTGTAAACCTTAGTGAAGGCTCGTATGAAGTAACTATAGACGGGGTTAATAGCGAAGTGGCTCAAGTACTTTTTCCGACTTGGACTGAAGCAAATGGTCAAGATGATCTGGAACAGCCATGGATTCAGGGAACAAAAGTCAATGAACATAAATGGAAGATAATAATTCCGTTCAGTAAGCATGGGAATGAATCAGGAAAATATATCACGCACATTTATGCAAAGGATAACTATGGAAATGTGACTATCATTGGAGCGAACTTAACGGATGTAATATCCTAGAACTTTTTTTAATTGTTCGCTAAAAATAACTAATTTAGGCTTAAATTATATTTTTAAACAAAGATAGATTGTAAAGTATTAACTATGTTCAAAGGAGATTTTTTAGATGAAAAAATGGATCTCATTATTATTATCCATTGTTTTGGTAGTAGATCTTGTATTTTTGAATGGGGGATATGTGTCTGCAGAAGAATCCGCCGCTTTGCCGGATTCGGTAGAATCCGACATTTCTACGGTCACCTCCAGCGTCTACGATGAACTATTGGACAAGCTCTCCGATTCGCTTGATCCCGACGAGATTATCACCATCTCCACCGTAGTGGACCGCTTTGGTGTAGATCGCTCTTGGGTCGCGTCTGAACTGGTGAAAGGCTACAAACTGAGCGATATTTTTCAAGCGTTGTTGTTCCAAGAGGAAGGGGGAGAATATCAAGCCTACCTCGACCGGTTGTATCCTAACATGAAACCTGATCCGCTCACGGCTTTCAATCAACAAAGCGCCACAGATGCGGTCTACCGGGTTACGGTAACAGAAAGTGTCTACCCGGAGACAGTGACGGAGGATACCTATGGTTTTTTTAAAACCTTGGCTGCGACGTCCAAATACGATGAACTTGCCCTGCAGCGGGCGCCGCTAAAAATTGACCAAGCTCCTTACAGTGTAGGTTCCGTCAACGATAGCATTTCCACCGTAGACGGTTCGCTTAGTATCCGGAGTACCGATTTGTTTATCAAGGGAGCCAATGGACTTGATTTTGCCCTGACCCGGATGTATGACAGTTCTTTAAGCAAAGACCGGATTTATGTAAGCAGCCGGGATAAAAATATCACCGGGGTTCCCACGGAAGAGAAACGTTTTGGACTGGGTAAAGGCTGGATCTGGGACATCCCTTACATGAAAACGGAATCGGGAATCCAGTATGTCTATATCCCGGGAATCGGCACCTACGCCTTGGATGGGGCTAAACTCGAAGGCTACCCTTGGCGCAGCCCGCAGGTAGGGAGAGTCGGCGAAAAAACCGCAGAAAAACTGGATGATCTATTTGGCGTGTCGGATGCGGCTTATCAATTGGTGGACTATACAGGAGGTACGAGTTGTTACTTTGACTCACGCGGCTATCCGCTCCTGATCACGAACCGATATGGCAATTATATTGAGTTTTCCTGGAACAGCGACGGATTAAGAAGGGTTATTACCTATCCCGGAGCAGGACAATTAGGCAATTTTATTAGTTTGAGTTATTCTTCTGGCAAAATCACAGCCACGTCTTACGATTCCAATACCGGTGAACAACAAACCGTACAATATATCAAAGGCACGGTAGAAGCCAATAACCGGAACCAGGAAATTTTGAAACAGGTGATTGATCCAGCAGGAAGAGTAACGACGTATAATTATAATATTTTGTCCGGTACATTGTTTAACCTGATCCGTGGTTATGAAAACTACCAAGGGAGCAATCGGCGACTCAACTGGGGATGGAACGACTGGGTGCTGCTTACATCAATAGAACACCCCACAAAAGCGATCACCCAGTATTCGCTGGATGATGTCGTGTTGCGCCGGATGGGGCAATATGCTGCGGAGGAAGAGCCGCGTTATGGAAGTCGCATCGTCTCTTACAGTACGCAAACGGAAACGATATCCAAGGCCATGACGATTAGCTATACAGGAGACGTTGGGGAAACGTACGGAAAAAATTTTACGTTTTCGGTGGCCGTCAATGACGGACTAACTGAAACGGCCTATAGCTATAAAAAGGTCTTTATTGGAAACCGAGTGCCGGACATCCTGTATTTGAATACCGTGGATTCCAGATCCTTGGACGGTACCTTGCGGAATGTAACCAGCTATACGTACGATGAAGCGAATCGCCGGGCCGTTCCAATCGCCACGTCCCAACGAAGTTACACAGGTTCCAGCGGTTCCTCCGCAATCACGACAAGGACACAATATGACGAATGGGGACTGGTGACCGCGGCGACAGATCCATTTGGGGTCACGAGCACGTACACGTATACTTTAAAACCGGCGAATACCGTTCAACAGTGGGTTCCCGAAATGGTCAATGTGCCGGTCAGCGCGAGCAACACTTTAACGACGAATCATACTTACGATCCGAATACGGCCACCTTGACCCAAAGCGCCGTAGTGGATTCAAGCGGCAAGCTGTGGGGGCAGACCAATTATGGGTACGATACCTTTGGAAATCCGACCTCCATCCGGTTAAGAGGGGATCAGGCGGATACCGTCCTAACGCAGGAGTTTGGCTACCGCTCGATACTGCCGTCGAGTCAAACGGTGACGGTCACGGATGCGTCCGGGACCGCCGTGCCAATTACAGTACGGGCCGACTATAACCAGCGAGGAGATATTACCCGTTACGTGGATGGGAACGGCAATGGGACCACAAGCCAATACGATGGTGTAGGCCGGATTATTCAGGAAACGTATGCGGATGGAAGCAGCATCAGAGCAGCGTATGACGATGCCTACAATAAAATTACGGTCACCCAGCCGAATGGCAGCCAGATCACATATGAATACGACCCATTTGGCAGACTGGTCAAGGAAACGGACGCCCGGGGAAGCAGTACTTATCTTTACGATGAATTTGACCGGATGATCGCCAAAACGGATGCCGAAGGTCAGACCACCCGTTATACGTACGATGCCTATGGCCGAGCACTGACCGAAAATGACGGAACCAGTACGACAACGTACATCTATAATGATGCGGCCCGGTCTAAAACGACGATTGACGGGGAAGGCAACCAAATCCGTGAAACTTACGATATCGCAGGCCGGGCGATTAGAACGGAGGAAATAAGATCTTCCGGCAGTGTGGTTTTGTCGAGCAACGAGTATAACAACTATGGGCATCTATTGTCTACAACGGATGCGAACGGGAACAAGACAACGTATACGTACGACGCCTTGTCCCAATTAATCGCGGTGACCGATGCGGAAGGAAAAACAACCAGCTACAGCTATAATATGGCCGGGGATATGTTCAAGCTGACGTACGCCGACGGGAAATCCCTGACCAAGAGCTATGATGAAATCGGGCGTTTGTTAAAACGGACCGATCCGCTGGGACAGGTAGAAACGTACAGCTATGACAATAACGGTAATGTCATCCGGCATATCGACCGGAAAGGCCAAACGCATACGTATCAGTACAACAATCGCGATCTTTTGATCCAAGATCAGGCAAGCGACGAGACGATTACCTATACGTACGACAGCATGGGGAACCGGCTGACGATGACCGATGGAACGGGGGCAAGCGTGTATGCATATGCACCAACCGGAGAGCTTACGAGCCTAACGTACCCGGATGGCGCGAGTCTAACGATGGATTATGACCGGCGCGGAGCACGGACAAGTCAAACCTTTACCCTGGGCAGTTACCAACTGTCTTCCAAAACAACGTATCAAGGAGCGTCCGCGCTGCCGCAGCAATTGCAGGTACTTAACAGCGGTGGAACAGAAATCTCGACCGTAGCCTATACGTACCGAAAGAACAACAGCTTGGCCCAAACGACAACTGCCACGGGGCTCACGAAAACCTATACTTATACAGGACTCAATTTAACGGGGCTTCAAACGACCCAAAATGGGGCAACGCTTAAGCAATATACGTATGGTTATGACAACAACCGGAACATCACAAGCCAAAATGATAACGGCACCGGCTACACTTACGGCTACGATGCGCTGAACCGAATTAAGACGTCCAGCCAGTTCAATGAACTGTACGCTTACGACCAAAGAGATAACCGGAGCAGCCTAACGACCGATCGTACACCGGAAATCCCGACTACGGCATCGTACCAATACGATGCCAAGAACCGGCTAAAGGGCGCTACGGTAGACGGAATGAGCATTACTTACAGCTACAACGGTGATGACCTGATGGTGGGCCGTACGAAGGATGGCCAGACGATCAAGTATTATTATGATGATCGTGGACTCCTTGTAGCGGAAGGAACGGTAAACTCCAGAACGGTAGCCATTACTTACGGCTATGTGTTTGATGCGACTGGAAAACTGGTGAGCCGCCAGGGCGCAAATGAATCGGGCCTGCAATATTATGTAACCAATGGTCATGGTGATGTCACCGAGCTTCGGGATGCTTCAGGCAACTTGCTGAACAGTTACAGTTACGATATCTGGGGCAATCCGTTAACGGTACAGGAAACCGTACCGAACGCGCTACGGTATGCAGGTGAATACTGGGATGCGGATACGAAATTGCAATATCTGCGTGCTCGGTGGTATGATCCGGCGACGGCAAGGTTTATTGGGGAGGATACGTATGAGGGAAGCTTAATTAATCCAATGAGCTTAAACTTGTATACGTATGTGGAAAATAATCCATTAATATATGCTGATCCCACGGGAAATTGGTGTACAGCCACAGTAAATGGAAAATATTATTCCCACCCTGGGAAATGTAGCGGCAGTGGCAGCGGACAATACTATATTCCGGACGATAACGCAACGAATTTTGGACGGACTATTATTGATGCAGGAAAAGCAAAAGGTAAGTGGTATCCTGAAGGAGCCGTTTATATTAAAGGAGACCCGACAGGGATATCGGATGCTTTTATTGGTTGTGCTTATGATAGCCAGTGTTTAGGATTTGTGGGTGGAGCGGTATCGGAAGTTCCTGCAGCTTATAATGGAGTGAAAACCGGGGTTTCAAACGGTGTTAAGTTGGTAAAAGGGTTGATTGGAAGTAAAAAGGACAAGGGTAATGTAAATCTCTTAACAAGATATTCAAACTTTAACGACTTAGCAAAAAACACTAATCCAAAGGACTTGATTAGAAATTTAGAAAACCAAGGATGGAATAAGGTAGTTGAGCCAGGGGGGAGAAAAAGTGGTCCTGCTACAATATTTACAGACCCGAGTACGGGGAATAAAATACGTATACACGCAAATCCTGGAGAAGGAACCCCATATTTTAGGGTGCAAAATAAAGGAGGAAACTATTTAGACCAAAGTGGGAATTTTCCTTCTAACGCTTCTAGGCAGGAATTAAGAGAACTGACACATTTTTATTTTGGAAAGTAGGTGACTGAACTGATAATTGCAAATAATATAGAAGAAATTGAAAGAGAGTTTGATTTTACCGACAGTATAATAATAGATGTTAAGTGGATTAATAATCTAACAGATTTATTAATAGGTATTGATTACTATTGGGATATTCAAGATGCGAAGAGTCAAACAAGAGAATTAGCCTTGATATTTAAAGATTGTTTGAAAGCCGATTTTTGTATTAACAATAATTTATTATTAATGCCAAAAGAAGAGATTAATTTTGACAGCTGGAACACAATAGTATTATTCAAAAGAGTTCCCAATAATCAAGGCCTGCATCAAATAAACATAAATACGTTTGACTACTCTATTCCATGGGCAAAAATATTTTGTAAAGAAGTAATTCTTGAGCAGAGATAATTTACATAACCTTGATTGGTTACTCGCCTTTCAAGGTTTGTTTTTTGGCGGGGTTACCTAGTGCCGAGTAAAACTGAATAACCTATTAATTGTATTATTTAGGTGAAGACGGAAATATAAACTCAATATGTATTTTGCGTCACGGCATACCATTATCGCAATAAGGGGAGTGAGAGATATAAGAGTAGGTTAACAGCTGAGCGTACACCGGAAATCCCGACTACCGTGTCGTACTAATACGACGCTAGAAACCGGCTAAAGAGCACTACGGCAGACAGAACGAGTATCACCTACTGCTACAACGGCAATGGCCTGATGGTAGGCCGCAAAGGGAAGAAAGATGACCAGATATTATTATGATGATCGTGGACTCCTTGTAGCGGAAGGAACAGTAAACTCTGGAACGGTAGGCATTACTTACGGCTATGTGTTTGATGCGACTGGAAAACTGGTGGGCCGCCAGGGCGCAAATGAATCGGGCCTGCAATATTATGTAACCAATGGTCATGGGGATGTGACAGAGCTTCAGGCAACTTGCTGAACAGTTACAGTTACGATATCTGGGGCAATCCGTTGACGGTACAGGGAACCGTACCGAACGTACTGCGATATGCAGGAGAATACTGGGATGCAGATACGAAATTGCAATATCTGCGTGCCCGGTGCTATGATCCAGCGACAGCAAGGTTTATTGGGGAGAATACGTATGAGGGAAGCTTAATTAATCCCCATTGAGCTTAAACTTGTATACGTATGTGGAAAATAATCCATTAATTTATGCCGATCCTACGGGAAATTGGTGTACAGCAACAGTTAATGGAAAATATTATTCCCACCCTGGGAAATGTAGCGGCAGTGGCAGCGGACAATACTATATTCCGGACGATAACGCAACGAATTTTGGACGGACTATTATTGATGCAGGGAAAGCCAAAGGTAAGTGGTATCCCGAAGGGGCCGTATATATTAAAGGAGACCCGACAGGGATATCGGATGCTTTTATCGGATGTGCTTACGATACCAGTGTTTAGGTTTTGTGGGTTGAGCGATATCAGAAGTTGCTGCAGCTTAATTAAGTAAAAACCGGGGTTTCAAACAGTGTTAAGTTGGTAAAAGGGTTGGTTGGCGGTAATAAGAGGAAGAGTAAAGTTAAGTTTTCTACAAATAACTTACCGAAAGATCCACAGGAATTGGTTAAAAATGGATGGAGAGATATAACCCCCGAGGGGATGGCTAAAAATACAAGATCTAGAGAGTACATCGACCCTGAAACTGGAATGAGGGTTAGGTTTGACCCTGGAAGACCAGGTACAAATGGCTTTGAAGGAAAAGATCATTACCACATATATAATCCAAATCGTACCACAAAAGCAGATTATTACCTTGATGTTAATGGTAATTCTGTTGGAAAAGGTTCAAAAGCATCTCATATTGTCCCATAGGAGGGATTGAAATTAAACTAGAAGAGTTTATTGAAACGTACGATTTACATGATAGCATTATTGAAAATATCGAGTACGTTCCAAATGAGAAAAAACTGTATGTTTTCCTTGAACTGTGTCAATGGAAACAATCTTTTTATGATGAATCAAAACCAGAAATGAAGGTTGGGATGTTAACTTTCACTGGGGTAAAGTCTTTTCAAATCGAACCAGTTGCATTCACGATAGAAAGTAATGAAATTCTTGATGCAAAAGTATCACCCGCCACAGAAGATATTGAGATTATTCTTACTGGTATCGACGACGTGGGATTAATTAAGATTTGCGCAGAGGAAGTTAATTGGGACGATACTATTGATTAAATACTGGGCGGTTTTCGACCTGGAAGTACAGACGGTCGCCCAACACTTGAGATTAGATATTCTAACGGAAGGGGTATAGAGATTAGATATGGAGAATAGAGCCATTGATATGCAAGAAGAATGGATTCGGTTGGAACAAGGTGTAATTCCAGAAGGGCAATTTATAGTTACAAACCTTATCCAAAATTCGGATGGAACAAAAGTAGTTTTAGATGATGAAAAGAACGTTGTCGAAATAACTTTTGATGGAATACCATCGTTAATAAGAATCTCTACAGAGGGTATTAGAATGAGAACTTGGAGTGAAGTCCAATTAAAGTATCAGAACAAGTTTTTCTTTCAAAATTGGTTTTTCTATCAGGTTCAAAATTCTAAATTATCGAAATGGGCTAAAGAAGAAAGCTGTAATTTTTATGAAGAGAAGCAATTAAATCATTATTGTATCGTTACAAGCGAAGAAGTAGTTGACATTTTAGCAGCATTTAAACCAATAGTTAAAGTATCAAAAATATAATATGCTATTATGGTTTGCGGAGACTTATTGGTAATAAATGCTAATTTTATCAAGAATAATGTGTTTGTATAACCTTGGTTGGCTTCGGCTTTTCAAGGTTTTTTCTTAGGTGGTGGCTACTGAGAGCTGAGTAAACAAATTATCCAACCAATTTGGAGTTTGTCTTACTCAAAATGGGGCAACGCTTAAGCAATATTCGTATGGTTATGACAACAACCGGAACATCACAGGCCAAAATGATAACGGCACGGGCTACACTTACAGCTACGATGCGCTGAACCGAATTAAGACGTCCAGCCAGTTCAATGAACTGTACGCTTACGACCAAAGAGATAACCGGAGCAGTTTAACCACCGACCAGACACCGGAAATTCCGACTACGGCAAGATCCGTTCAGCGACAATAGGAGCAAAAAGAAATAAACCAGTTTAACTGGTAAGTGAAAGTGACAAATTACACTGAGCCTGAACAGATTTGTGGTCAGGCTAGCGTCTTTAGGCGCAGTTTGGCACCAAGGGGTTATACCCCAAGAGCAAACCACCCGTTATACGGGTGGTTCTGATTAGTGGCTTTAGCTAGTTGAGCACGCGGATCGTGCGAAACAAAAAACCACCTGATCACGAACGTTATAATAGAGTTGTTCAAGCTACTATTAATAATGAAAGGAAAAGGTGGATTAATGGCTAATCGAAGTGAAATGTCACATACGAAGTGGATGTGCAAATATCATATCGTATTTACCCCAAAGTTTAGACGAAAAGCAATCTATAATCAATACAAAGAGAATATAAGGGATATTCTCAAGCAAATGTGTAATTACAAAGGCGTCGAGATAATTGAGGGGCGCTTCATACCAGATGGGCCTGTCCTATGCTGTACTTGTGATTATGCCCATTTTAAGCTCTGCGAAAGTTGAGTTAATAAGAATGACCCTCTAAGAAAAAAAGTTTTATTTACACCCACTATATCCAAAGATGATAATGAAAGAAAAGGGATAATCAGGATTTTGTCAAATGTAATGGGCAATAAGTGATAGCTGACGGTAATACGGCCGGAGAAGGGTATGCAAAGGGATTGAGTTTGGAGCCTGCTCGGAATTAAAAAATTTTTTATAGCGAGGAACATTTAGATATGAATAAACAAAAATTGATAGTTTTATGTTCCGTTGTTGCATTTCTTTCCCAGTTTCTATTTAATGGATTGTCTTTTGCTGAAAGTAATAATATAGATAAGCAAGGCAAATACTTTGACGGAACAAGTCAAATCAGTTTGGATAATCTGCCCATTAATGCAACTGCAGGTGCTAAGACAACTGTGGAGTTTTGGATGTATTGGGACGGAGGTAATTACGAAATGCCTTTTAGCTGGAGCTCCTGGTATGATCTTTATTTAGCAGATGGGTATTTTGGGTTCAATACATTTGAAGGCAATATGATAGGAACCCCAGCGGAAGGGTTAAAACAGAAATGGGTGCATGTAGCTGCGATTTTTTATAATGGAGTTCCTGATCCGACGAATAATGAGCTGTATATAAACGGAGTCAAACAAGATCTGCATGCACTAGGTCCAAAGCCGGGGTCCAGAACCGTCTTTCCTTCAGCATTTATATCAGGCTTTGCTGATGAAGGTTATAAGTTCAAGGGGAAGATTGCAAATTTACGCATATGGAACAAAACTTTAAATGCTAAAGAGATTAAGGAAAACATGCAAAAAACACTGCTTCTTGGTAAACAGGACGGATTAGTAGGGACATGGGAACTCATAGATGAGCCTCAAATTTTTAAAAACTTTGATGGATCAGATCAAATCAGTTTAAACAACTTACCGATCAATACATCTGCAGGTGCTAAGACAACCGTAGAATTTTGGATGTACTGGGATGGAGGTAACTACGAAATGCCTTTTAGCTGGGGCTCCTGGTATGATCTTTATTTAGCAGATGGGTATTTTGGGTTCAATACATATGAAGGAAATATGATAGGAACTCCAGCGGAAGGGTTAAAACAGAAATGGGTGCATGTAGCTGCGATTTTTTATAATGGAGTACCTGGTCCGACGCATAATGAGCTATACATAAACGGGGTCAAGCAAGATCTGCATGCACTGGGCCCAACACCGGGAGCCAGGAGCGTCTTTCCTTCAGCATTTATATCAGGTTTTGCCGATGAAGGTTATAAATTCAAGGGGAAGATTGCAAATTTACGCATATGGAACAAAGCTTTAAATGCTAAAGAAATTAAGGAAAACATGCAAAAAACACTGGTTGTTGGTGAACAGGACGAATTAGTAGGAGCATGGGAACTCATAGAGGAACCTCAAATTTTTAAAAAATTTAACGGTTCAAACCAAATCAGTTTAAATAATTTGCTCATTAATTCTGCTGCAGGAGCCAAAACAACGGTGGATTTCTGGATGTACTGGGAAGGAGGCAACTACGAGATGCCTTTTAGTTGGAACTCCTGGTATGATCTATATTTAGCGGATGGGTATTTTGGTTTCAATACATATGAAGGTAATATGATAGGAGCTCCAGCGGAAGAGTTGAAACAGAAATGGGTGCATGTAGCTGCGGTTTTTTATAATGGGGTACCGGATTCAATAAATAATGAGTTGTATATAAACGGCGTTAAACAAAAACTTTATGCCTCAGGCCCAGCACCAGGAGCAAGGAGTGTTTTTTCCTCAGCGAATATATCGGGCTTTGCCGATGAAGGCTATAAATTCAAGGGTAAGATTGCACATCTCCGGATTTGGAATAAAGCACTTTCGGAGGACGAGGTCCGGAGCTATATGTATCAGCCAATGTCTGTAAATCATGCAAGTGATTTAGTTGGTGTTTGGCATATTAACGATGATCCCTCAGGAAGTATTGAATATATTTACGATGCTTCAGGACGTATTAAATCTATTAAACTACCATCCGGCCAAGAGTATCAGTATAGATATGATGCCAATGGAAATTTGATTGATATTGTCGGGTTATAAAATTACAACTGAATTACTCAGTTCGATACAAAATGGTTTCTTTTCACTGTAAATGAAATGATGAGCCCTGACAACATATTGTTAGGGCTCTAAATTTTGTATGCTAAGAGAACTGAAAAGATCCCCTCTTCTTATTCAGGATTCACAATTATTTCCGCAAACCGCCTGTCTACGATTGCAAGTAATTTTTTATTTCCTCATTTAAAACAAAATTCCCTTGCTCATCCCTCAAAAACGGCAAGACTTTAATGACGGCGCTCAGGTTTAATTCGCCATAGATATGCGGATAAACTTGCCCATAGTTGCCGGTGTCTTCCCATTTTATCGGTGCTTCGACTTTGTCCGTGTCAATGCACAAGAGGAGTAATGGTTCATGAATATCCTTGAAATTTGGAGCGACCCGCCAAAAAGTTTCAATCGAAGAACAGTGGATAAATCCGTCACGCTCAATAGATTGTTTTCCGTAATATAAACGATCCTTGACCTCTTCCCATGTAGTTTGTTTCAAACAATGCAGTATGACCATTTTACGCTCCCCTTTTATGAAATTTCATAGACCTGCAATATCAGCAAGCTCATGCAACAGCTGTTCTTCCAAATGCGCAAGCTCGAATAATTTTTGATGGACTTTTTTTCGCTGACTCGGTTTGTTTCCGGAGCTCAAGCACTTGATCATCCATTGATGGATGAAAAGCCATTGTTCCGCAGCCTCCTGATATCTAACGGATATTTCCTGAAGTGCAGGCAGGCTTAATTCTTCAGAAACAGCCTCTAGAAAAATGCTGTATCTTGCCCGGCTTATGGGGATTTTCATGGAGCGCATGAACATATATTCGGGAGACTCTGAAATAATCATATCGGTTTCCAGGTACGCGTCGGCATACGCTCTGATATGCTCTCCAACAAGGGAGGGCTGTACATGTTCTTCAGTGCTTGTCAGGGTTGTCCGCAGTATGTTGGACCTGTCGATGGGGAGGAGCGCCTCATCGCAAAGCGTAAAAAGTCCATAAAAGTGGCTGGATTGCTCGAAATAGTCAAAATCCAGGGATTCTATCGGCCTTCCGTAGTAGGCGTCCATTAAATAGATCTTGTTGCCGGAGCGATCCAGCCCGATAGCCAGGCAGGCGTGACTGGTATGCAATCTTTTGTAGGCCTTGCACCAAGGGCAAGAGTAGGAATCGAATCCGAGCAATACGGGCATGCCGGAGGCCAGCCTTGTTTCCAGCAGGTTCAGCATGAAGGTTCTGTCCATAGCCGGATCATCACGCTCCACAAAGCGGAGGTTGATCCCGTGATAAGCAGCCAGGTATTCCATGCTGGTTTGGGGAATGGATACACATTCAATCAATGGCTGACCGGGAAGCCGCTGCTTCGTAAACGATAACTCCCAGGCATTCCCATACATATACTTGCAGTCTCTTCCAAGCCATAAAGCTACGGAGAAAATAACATCGTCGATGCAATTGTGAATACTCGGATGAGGTGTGCTTTTAACGGGCTGAATGTCGAGCACTATAAATCATCCCCTCTAGAATCGAATGATAGTGATATTGCTGCCAATGGCGGTAGCTGGCCGGAGTCATTCCGCTGTACTCGCGGAATAAACGGTAGAAATACTTCATATCGCCGATTCCAACCTCCAGGGCAATATTCTGGATGCGCATATCCGTAAAGGCAAGGAAAACGCAACTGTACTTCATGCGGATTTCCTGAAGCATCTGGATGAAGGATTTCCCGGTTTTGTATTTGAACAGGCGTTGAAAATGACGGGAGCTGATGGAGATATATCGGCTGATTTCCTGAAGCGAAATACGCTGGTTGAAATGGTTAAGCATGAACAGAATGACATCGTGAAAAGGGTCATTTTCCATCTGAGGCTCCTCATGAAACGGAACCTGCATATGCGGGTCAATGCTGGAAAAAAGCTGGCACAATAAGGAATACATCGCCGGCAGGCTGGTGGAGGTCTGGTTGGAATAAGTTTTTTGCAGGTTGTTGAACAAATCGGTAAGCTCCATAGCTTTATCCTTATACCCGGACCAGCTTGTCTGCTTACGGAAGAACGCTAATCGGGCAAGGTCTGCTTCGGAGAGGGACCCGGTTAATTCCGGGGGAATATCGAAAACTTCACGCTTGAGCAATACATTCAGAATGCGAAGGGGCCGTGAGCCTGTAAAGTCAAGCGGCTGGAAGACATGAGTTACACCGGGGGGAATGACAAACAAATCTCCCGGTTCTACCCGAATTTTATCCTGGGCAATATAGTGGATACCCTCTCCCTCATAAACGTACGCCACAACCATAAAATCATACTGATGGCATACGGAAGTCAGTGTTTCCTCCGATAAGAGCATTTGCAGCGGCGAATTGCGGTCGAATAGATAGTCTGCGGTTAATACTGGAAACCCCCCCATGGACAAACCTCGCTTTCTATTCTTTTGTTACATAATATTACAAATATATAAATTACTCTCTAGTATAACTAAATAGTTTGGCGTATTCAACCATATATTGGAAAGTTAAATTTTGCTATATTCAAGTTAAAAACCACAAAGAAATGAGGGCAAATACGATGCAGAAAAAAATAATAGCCATTATTGCCGAAGTCAAGGAAGACCCTGAACTCATCTGCTCTCTTAACGGCTCATCCGATCTGATGCTTGATGCTGCGCTGGATTCTTTGCAAATCATAAATTTTATTCTGCGGGTTGAAGATGAGTTTAATGTGGAGATTGATTTTGACACCTTTGAACAGGAGCATCTGAAATCCGTAGAAACCTTCTCCAACTATATTGCGGAATTAGTCAGAGTACAGGTATGAGCAGCTCCGTTCATTGCGGCAGCTTCGAAGCGGAGCGCTATTGGCGGGAGGAAGAGTTGGCTGCGTTGCCGGCCTTGCCCGATGCCGGGGCCATGTCGGTCATTTCAGCGCTGGATGAAATGCTGTTTGTGTTTTGCCGCAGCGGGGATATATTGCTGACCCGCCATGGCATGAACCGGGCCCAGTACGATTATTTGCATTCCCTGGGTTATGCGTTCAAAGTCAATTTGGAACCGCTTACGACGAACAGCGGGGAAGGGTCTGAGGCGCAGGAAGGAATGAATGTTTTTCAATTATTGGAAGGTTTAACGCTGGAAGACCCGGCTGGCGCACTCATCCCCGAAGGGGCTGCGCTTGAGCCTTTCGCTGTTTTGCCCGGGGCGACAAGGATGGTTCAGCGCTACCGTTTATTGCCCGATCTTCCGGATGAACAAACGGTTCGGAGGGTAAATACCAAAGTCTATTCCATCGCCATGCGGGACAGGCTGTCCTTGCCCAATGTGGGAATTGTAGTCCGCAGCAGTGAGGATTTGCTGGAAAAGGGACTGGAATTGCTGGGAAATGGGCCGTTCCTGATTAAGGATGACTATGGGGTATCCGGCAAGGGAAACCAGACGGTAGATTCGGAGAGCATCTTGCGCAGATTGGCCAAATACCTGGAATCCGGCAGAAACAAAGCCAAGAAAATACGTTTTGTACTGGAGCCTTTGCTGGATCGGGAAACGGATTTCTCCTGCCAGTTTTGCATTGATCAGGCCGGTACGGTTACGATTCTCTCCGTGCAGCAGCTTATCAATAACGGTTTTGCCTTCGGCGAATCCCAATCTCCTTACGCCGCTTTACTTGAAAGGCTGAATCGGGAGCGCTATTTTGAACTGATGCACAGGATTGGAAATGAGCTTTACGCAGACGGCTATTTTGGACATGTATGCGTTGACTCGATGTTGCTGCGCGATGGAACTCTGGCACCTTTGGTAGAGATCAATGCCAGAAAGTCCATGAGTCTGATTAAGTACGGGTTTGATTGCTATCTTGGTGAGGCGGACATTCGAACCTGTCTGATTCAGGCGGCGCTTCTCGCCCGGGAGGATGCCTGTTATCCGGCTCTGCTGGAGCAAATGGAGCAGGCTGGCATTTTGTTTGCCAAGGAAACCGGGGAGGGTGTGCTGCCGTTAACTTCGGGAGCTCTGAACCCGCCAGGTATGGCCCGTTCCTCCGGGCCCCGCAAAGGCAAGCTGTATGCGGCTCTTGCCTATCATGACGAAGGCCACAAAAAGCAGTTATTGGATAAGTTGGGTCCGGCTCTGCAAAGCACCGGGTTTACCATGCTCCGTTGATGAACGGCCGCAGGAAGCAGTATGGGTTATACAATAAAAGAAAAGGAAGCGAGCAAATGAACAATACCGTGACAATACTATGCTCCGGCTTTGGACTAGGCTTCTATGTTCCCGGATTGCTGATTGAGCGGAAGCTTCATGCCCTTGGGATCAAAGCGGAAACGGAGGTCTTCGAAAGCCTGATGGCCGATGACAAGCGGAGGATGACGGACAATAGCCGTAAAGCGTATCAGCAAAACTTTTCCGTAGCGCTGGGCTCGCAAAAAATACCGGGAGACATTCGCAACAGTCTTGATCTGGCGGAGGTGCAAAGTTTATTTGAGCGTTGGCGGAGTGAAGGCCGGCAGCATTTCATCGCTCTGTCCGGACACTGGGTTCACATCCTTGACTTGTTTCGGGAAGCTGCGGACTACCCGGTGTATGCCGACTTGCTGTATGTGGATTCCGATCTGTCTCCTTCCTGGAAAAACCTTCGCAAACTGAATCCCGGATATGCGGAGCCATATCGGGAGGTGAGCATGTACGACCGCGAGAACAAGAATGTGCTGTGGCGATTGGATGTGGAGGGGCTGATGCCGCTGCCTTATACGGCAAGAAACGGCCGGCTTGTGGTCCATGGCGGTGGCTGGGGCATTGGAACCTTCCGTCAGAAGATTGATGAGATGGAGGCTGCGGGGTACGAGCTGGATATTTCCGCTTACAGCGTGGACGAGATTGGCGAGGATACGGGCGGGAGGCGCTATTACATGATAGACCCGGAGTGGCGCACCTGGCTCCGCGACAGCGGCGGGACACATACGTTTCCCCGGTTCGGCAGGGTAAGCCGGAGCGAACAGCACTTTCAGGCCTGTGCGGAATATGGTCAGGGGCTGTACGGCATCATCCGGCAGTCGGCCGCGATTATCAGCAAGCCGGGGGGAGGAACTTTGCTGGATTCCCTCTCTTCGGCTACTCCGCTTGTGCTGCTGGAGCCTTTTGGCCCTCATGAGAAGATCAACAGTGACATCTGGGAATCTCTTGGTTTCGGTATTCGTTATGACCGATGGCGGGATTCGGGCTTCGCGGCGGAACCTTTGCAGCAGTTGGCCCGCAATTTAATGCAGGCCAGAGAGCGTTATCCCGACTATATCGCCAGCTATGCGGAACGGCTGTACGCCATGGAAGGAAGAGAATGAAGCAGGGCGAGGGCAAACGGAAGGAGGGTAAAGCATGCAACCTAACAGCAAGGTGGCTTTGAATGACAAATCGTTCGAGGCGTTAAAACGGACGATTAAAAACGTAGTTATCCCCCACAGAAGGCGGAAGCTGAATCCGGGGTTCAAGACAGCCATGCCGGAAATTATGTCCTTGAAGCTGACCAACCGCTGCAATCTTCGCTGCAAGCACTGTTATCAATGGAATGAATCCGGCTATCACCATGATATGGACCAGGCGGAGCAAAATCTGGATATGAGCCTGGACATGATCCGCGGGCTGCTGGAAGAGACGAATGAAGCGGAATCCCGTTTGTATTTGTGGGGAGGGGAGCCGCTTTTTCACAGAAATTTTAGTGAGATTCTGGATTTATTGAAGGAGCATCCCCGGGACACTACGATTTGCACCAATGCGTATTTGATCCAGCAGTATGAGCAGGGGATTTGCCAAATATCAGATCATCTGGAGCTGCTGATTCCGATTGAGGGTTTCGCCGAGGAGCATGATTTGCTGCGGGGAATAGGATCATTTCAAAAGGTAATGAACAGTGTGGACCGCCTGCTTGAACTGCGGGAGCAGGGACTTTTTCGCGGCAGAATTTCGGTACACAACGTGATCAATGATCATATGATTGGAAGGCTGTACGAACTGGTGGAATTTCTCGAACAAAAGGGCGTAGATTTGGTGCTTCTCTGCTTTCCATGGTACATCTCCAACGAGACGAGTCTGGATATGGATCGGTTTTACAACGAACATTTTCAGTGGCTTGGGGAACTGGATCCGCATCATCGCAGCAGCTGGCATGCTTTCAAATATCATCTTCAGCCCGAAAAAGTAGAGGCTCTAATGGCGGACTTGGGGCGAATCAATGGCCGAACTTGGCACAATACACGAATTCGTTACCAGCCAGGGCTTGATTTCGATGAAATCGAGGCTTTCGTGTCCGGTAAGCCAATGGCGCCCCGCAGTTCGTCTCAATGTCTGGCGCTAAGTACTAGAGTGGATGTTTCACCCAATGGCAATGTGAGCGCATGCAAGTTTTTCTCAGAGTTGTCGATCGGCAATGTGCAGCAGCAATCGTTGACGGAAATATGGAATTCCGAGCGTTACGATCGGCTGCGGTGCATTTTGGATAAAAATTTGTCCCCGGCTTGCTCCAAATGCAATGTATTATACCTGAATACTTCGTCATCGCTGGTACACCTATGAAGACCGAAGGCAGTAAGCTTCCCTGCCGGCTGGGCATACTGGGCGCTTCGGCTATAGCCGGGCCCGCCTTGCTTGATCCTGCGCGGGATGTTCCGTCCGTCACCGTACACGCCATTGCCAACCGTACGTTGTCGAAAGCCGAGAGGCTGGCGGAAACGTACCGTATTCCGAGAATCGCAACCCATTTGGATGAGCTGCTGGACATGGAGGAACTGGACGCGGTCTATATCGCCCTAAGCAATGAGCTTCATGCCGAATGGGCTATCAAAGCGCTGGACGCGGGCAAGCATGTCCTGGTCGAGAAGCCCATTGCCCTCAATCCGGATGAAGCGGACCGGCTAAGACAAGCCAAGCTTCGCAATCCGGCGACGAGGCTTGTGGAAGGTCTGATGGTGGCGCATCACCCTTGGCAGGAGGCCTTGAAATCTATCGTGGAATCCGGACAATACGGGCAGCTTCACCATATTCGCACCCGGATTTCCATACCTGCCAGGGACAGGCACTCAGGAAATTACCGCAGCGTCAAGCATCGGGGTGGAGGGGTTTTTGCCGATCTGGGCTGCTATTGGCTGCAGTTTGTGCAGAGGCTGGTCGGGCTTGATTGTACGGACATCTCCGCCCAGTCCGATTTTGACGGCCCGGATGGGTGCGATTGGACCTTTCAGGCGGAGCTGGGTTATGGCAGCAAACTGAAGGCGGAATGCCTTGTCTCTTATGACTTGCCTTACCGGGCTTCGCACACCCTTTATTTTGATCAGACCGTATTGCTGGTTCCGGATTTTCTGCGGGCCATTAAAGGGTTTTTCAAACTGAAAATTCGCCATGACCTGCCCCATGACCGCGGCACCGTTGTGGAATTTGAACCGATGTATTATTATGTGAACCAACTTCAGGCTTTTACGGAGGTCATAGGCGGCGTGCGTGCGGAGGAATATGAAAAAGCGTTGGAACGGGTGGAGCTTCAATCTACGATTCTGGCGGCGGCTGAACAGCGCAGCGGCTGCCGGTGAGGAAGCAGAGCCGTGAATCAAAAAGCCTGCATTCTGCGGTACAGCCGTACAGGATGCGGGCTTTATTTGTTTAAAGAGGCTAACGGTCCTGCAGGGGAGGAGCCTGGTTCACCCAGTTCCGCTCGTTGTTCTCGACGTAGATACCCAAAGCCTGCTCGAAGGATAGCCCAGGATTATAATAAACCAGCATCATCGTTGCGAATCGCGCACATTTCTCCGCGCTTGGCTGCTGCAGAAGCTCTGTGGCCAGCTTCCGGAAATTCTTCGGCTTTTGCGGAGCAGCTTCAACAGCTTCCATGAGGGACTTATGCCCGGAAAACAGAAGGCGATTAACAGCGAGAATGATGCGGCTGCCGAATAATACCAGATTGCTTACGGCATGGGCCATCAGATAGGGATCATCCTTCTTGCCGGCTTCCTTGGCGAAATAAAAGGCGTGCAAATATAGCTGGGCGGAAAAGTCCCGCAGATTGTTCTCGCGGTTCTCCTCGGGATAAACGGGAATTCGGGACAACAGCTCATCTAATCCGGTAATGGTGGAGTACACCGCTTTGGAACCGATAAACGAATGCCTTGTCGGTTCGCTGCCTTCCTTGGCGGCAAGCTCCAGAAAGGGCAGGGAAATGACCTTCACATCCACATAACCTCCTTCATATACGCTGACGGAATGATCCGCAAATGATAAATGATGGTCCCTGCGCCTTATCTCATAAGCCTCATCCTCCATCAGCAGATAAACATCCACATCAGAGGTTTCCTTGGCCGTTCCGTGAGCAATCGATCCGCCGATCATAATGGCCAGGCAAGAGGAATCGGACTTCCACTTTTCTATAAAATTGTCCAGCGTCTGTTTATGATGATAGAACATTCGCATCGGATGCATCCTGCGTGTCCCCTTTTTATAATGAAATATATGGAAAAATAGTTTGATTCAAGGTATCATCTTTATATTCTTCCATCAACTATGAAAATACCCTTCTGCTAAATATTACAAAAAAGGGGCAATATTAAAATGTTTAAGAGAATCTTTACTCTGTTTATGCTGTGTATCCTATTTACCGGGTGTACTGCAAAAGAAGAGGAGCAAGCCAATGTTACCTTAAAAGTTCTTGCTTGGAATGAAACCATCTTTAATCAGCAATATGGTAATTTTTTTCTGGCGACGCATCCGAATTATACTTTGGAGGTCATTTCAATCATTGAAAATATGGAACCGATGACCAATATTACGCAATCCATTGAGGATCTTCTTGTTAAGGAAAACCCGGACGTCATATCCATTCCTATGGAATCCTATGTGGTGTTAAAAGATAAAGGGAAGCTGTCCTCACTAACAAAACCGCTTCAAGGCGCAAACTTTGACCTAACCGGTTTTTCCCCGGCAATCATCGATTTTTTACGGGATGAACAAGGGGAATTGTACGGGCTGACGCCGGTCTTTACCGGACAAGCGCTTTATTATAATAAAAGTCTTTTTGATCAATACGGGATTGCATACCCTCATGATTTCATGACTTGGGAAGAGATGTTCAAGTTGGCTGGGCAATTTCCTGCGGTTAGCGAAAATCATGAGCCTCAATACGGGCTTTATCATAGAGACTCGGCCAATCCTTTTATGATGGCGTTGAAAATCGGAGAATCCAGCGGTTTGTCTTTTAATAATAGCGAGCATATTACCTTAAACACGGAATCCTGGAATCAAATTTTCGAAAATGTCACGGATTGTTTTAAAGCCAAGGTTTGTTACGACCCTAACCAGGTTCCGAGCAGCGACTCTATGAAAATGAAGGATATTAAAGATATGGAACCTATATCGTATCCTTTTTTACGCGGAAATATAGCCATGGCTTTGGACGAATCAAACTTATATAGAACATTGATGAGTAAAAGCGAACCGACGTCAAAACCGCTGGCATGGGAATGGGGAATGGTGACTCTTCCGGTCAGCGCGGACAACCCTCATATGGGGAATGGCGTTTATATGAACGATATTTTTGCAGTTCCCCTGGAGGCTGAAGAAACTGGAGGGGCATTGGAATTCATTCAATATATTTGCGGTGAAAGTTACGCGAAGTTATTGCCGCAAATCGATATGACCGTCCTGCCGACAAGGCCTAATCTGGACGCGATGGATGAACCGTTGAAAACCTTTTACAAACTTGAACAGGTTAATGTTACGCTCACTAATCAATTACGCAAGTTTCCCGCTTCTTTTTTGCCCAAAATAGACGAAATCTCGCAGAAGCATATGGAAAAAATCATGTCGGATCAGAGTGCGGTTCGGGAATCGCTTCAATCGATGGAAGAGGAGCTTGAACAGGCGCTTAGGCAATCGGACAACTGAGTGATCGGCGCTTGACCGGGGGACAAGTTCGATAGCGTAAAAAAGCGCTAAAAAAATCTAATGGTTGTGAGCGACGCTATTTGGGCAAAAACGAGCGGATACAAAATGTAACGGTCGCCAGCGAGCTTATTTCCTTTTTTTTTTGGCGGTAATGGGGCGGTTTCGCCTAAATAAGCGCGGGTGGCAACCGTTAGCGTAGAAAAAGTTCCGTATAGCTTGATCATTCGAGATTAACACGTTAGTCAAGCACCGATTTTTTTGGTTAAGCCCCATCTCGAACTTAAATTTTTTAAGTAAAAGTGTTGCATTACAAACGGCTTTGTTTATTTTTTTAACCACGAATGGTAAATAAATTAAATATTTATTGAAATAGTAGGAATATATTTTCATTTTTTATGAGTGAACTATAATTAACTTAAAAAGTGCTGATGAACCAAATTCATTTACTCTGGAATTATACGTCCAAACCCAGAATGGGTGCATACCGAATTTTTTCTGCCGCCCTAAAGTTAAACGAGGTAAACTTATGACAAATTTAAATACAGCTCCATCACGAAAGGCTAAGGAGCAGGGGCCGGCGAGTCAATCTCCTGCTTTCCAATTGCTGCAACGGCCCTTTTCTTATCTTCGTTTTTTAATCGGGATGTTTATTTCACGAGTGGGAGATTCGTTATTTACTTTTGCAATTCCATGGATCTGCTACAAATTAACTCAATCCAGCATCGTAATGGGCTCTATGTATGCGGTGAGTGTTCTCCCCATTGTTCTGTTTGGCCCGGTTGTAGGCAGTATGGTTGACCGCTGGGAACGAAAAAAGTTGATGATCCTTACCGATATTTTAGAGCGTTGCTTGTCGCTTTGATTCCGGTCTTACATTTTATGGGTCTACTGCAGATTTGGCATCTGTATGCCATTTCATTTGTACTCACGATACTCTCACTGATGTTTGATGTATCGATTGTAGCAATTATTCCATCTTTGGCTCCAAAGCAGTTGACCCGTGCCAATGCTTCTTACCAGTTCATCAATCAAATTGCGGAGTTGACGGGTCCTTTGCTGGCTGGGGTGCTGATCGTGTCCATTGGCGGGTTTAATGTTCTTTGGCTCGACGCCATTTCATTCTCGGGCACATTTATTGTTCTTATGCTGATGCCAAGCTTTAGTAAGCCCGAGTCATTGACAAGTGTTGCGCAAATTTTTAAAGATATCAAAGACGGGTTTTGGTGGCTGATTCGTTCCAGAATAAATTTATCATTTTCTTTACAAGCGATGATCGGAAATTTTGGGTTCAGTGCAGCATTCGGTGTGCTGATGTTCTATTTGCTCAACACACTTCAGTTGAACACGCAGCAAAGCAGCATGAACTATACGTTGCTAGGATTAGGAGGGATTATCGGCAGTTTATTGGCCGTGCCGTTGGAGAAACGATTTCGCCGGGGGGCGTTAATCCCGGCTCTTCTGGGCATAGGAACATTGGGCTTTGTTTTTGCTTCTATCAGCCAATTCTGGCTGACGCCCGGTATAGCTTTTTTAGCGGTAACCGTGTGTAATGTCGCCTGGAATACGATCGTCACATCAGTCCGTCAAGAAACGATTCCTTCCGAAATGCTTGGCCGCGTGCTGGGATTTTCCCGGGTGCTGACCCGTCTGGCGATGCCTTTAGGTGCAATGATGGGAGCCGCGCTCGCGGAATGGACGGATCCACAAGTGGTATTCGCTGTTGCAGCTGGAGCAAAAGCTCTGGAAGTCGTTATAGCCCTTGTCACACCGATTCGAAAGCTTTAGTTTAAGGAGTTAGGAGGAGCAGTGAATGGATGAAATCGACCTGCAGATTTTGCGAATTTTAAAAGCTAATAGCCGTACTACCAGTTCCGACATCAGCAAAATGATTCATTTGTCCGTTCCTTCCATTGCGGAAAGAATCCGGAAATTGGAGAAAAACGGAGTCATCGATCAATTTACCGTCAAGCTGAACCGGCGGGCGATGGGGCAGCATTGTATCGTGTATATTTTCGTGCAGTTGGACGGTTCGGCGGAAACCCACAAATTTCGCGAAGCCATCGTTCAATCGGAACATGTGCTGGAATGCCATCACACCTCCGGAGAATACGATTATTTGCTAAAAGTGGCGCTTGCGGAAATTTCCGAACTTGAGGGGTTTATCATGCACACTTTAAAAGCTAACCACAATATCGTCAGATCCAACACCGTCTTTATTCTCTCCACATTGAAAGAAGAGTAGGGGGAGTAGGCGGTATGGCTTGGGAATGGTTGTTCAAAGGCGTATTATTGGGTCTTGCGATTGCTGCGCCGCTTGGTCCGATCGGCATCTACTGCATTCAAAAAACCTTGTCGTCGGGATTTAAAAGCGGACTGTTTAGCGGTCTGGGGGCGGCAACGGCAGATGCCGTTTACGGCAGCGTCGCCGGGCTTGGCCTATCCTCCTTCATCAGTTATTTGATGGGGTATAAAGCCCTTTTTCAAGGTTTAGGCGGATTGTTTATTTGTTACCTCGGCATCAAATTTTTTATTAACACTCCACAAGTCCATCTCCAAAAACAACCGGTGCCAAAAAGCACGTTAAACTCCTATACCGTAACCTTTCTTCTCACCTTGTCCAATCCGATGACGATCGTTTCTTTTCTGGGGATTTTCAGTGTTTCCGGTATTGTTTCTTCATCGGCCAGCGGCAAGGGGATTCCTTTATTGATCTGCGGTATTTTCCTGGGATCAGTGCTTTGGTGGCTTTTGCTGGTGAGTGCGGTAAGTTTCTTCCATGCCAAGATTCTAAATGCCCCCAGGTTGTCCATATTCAATAAACTGTCAGGCCTAGTTATGCTAGGGTTTGGTGTCAGCGCGCTCATACAATTAATTGTAGGGTCATAAAAACCTAATGAGCTTGACGAACCGCATCAACAGCGTTATAGTATGTAAATGCTCTAATATTTTAGTTCTAAATTAATTAGTTATTAAATAGTTTTGAACTACCTCTAGAACGAAGGGAGGAGGAATGCATGGTCAAAAAAGAAGAACTGTTTGAAGTGACCTCGATGTTCCGCACCCTGCTCAAATCGATTTCACAGGAGTGGAACAAGCGCGGCAGGGAATACAACCTAAGTTTTCCGCAATACAAAATGCTCTATATTTTGGATATGTCGGGAACGCAAAAAGTGTCGCAGCTCGCAGAATGCCTCGGAATCACGCCGGCGGCCATCACGGGCATTACCGACAAGCTGCTTACGGAAGGTTACGTCAAACGCGAACGCGCGGAAAATGACCGCAGGGTCGTTAATATTTCGATTACTGAACTGGGCAAAGATATCATCCGGCAAGTGAACGAAAACCAAAAGGAGATGATTGACGGGATGTTCAATCAGCTCCGAGAGGAAGATTTGCAGCATTTACGGCGGATATTCGGCCTATTGCTGGCGAGTTTAGAGCAGACCAAAAATTAATGGAGATGAAACAGACAACAATGGAACACCTTTCTTTAAAGCGGAAAATCACGATTATGATCGCCATTATGGCGGCGATGTTCTTCGCCGCGATTAACCAGACGATCGTAAGCACGGCGATGCCGCGGATTATTTCGATTCTTGACGGCATGGATTATTATACCTGGACGATCAATATTTACTTGTTAACCTCAACGATCGCCACCGTTCTGGTCGGCAAGCTGTCCGATATTTACGGGCGGAAGCCTTTTTTGCTGATCGGGATATTATTTTTTATGGCCGGGGCTTTCATGACCGGGACTTCATCCAATGTGTTTCAGTTTATCGCTTACCGGGGGATTCAGGGGATCGGCGCCGGGATTATTCAATCAACGGCCTTTACGGCCGTGGGCGACTTGTTCCCGCCGCGTGAACGCGGCAAATGGATGGGCCTGATGACTGCAGTGTTCGGGTTCTCCAGTGTGCTGGGGCCGACGCTCGGCGGATATTTGGTCGATCATATGGATTGGCACTGGCTGTTCTGGATTTTCCTCCCGCTCGGCATCGTGGCTTTCTTCATGATCCTTACTTTGTTTCCAAAAATGGAACGCGGCAAGTCGCAGGCAATCGACTACCTCGGTTCGCTGTTCATGACGACGACGCTTGTGCCGCTGTTACTCACATTCTCATGGGGGGGCACGGAATATGCCTGGAATTCGGCGCCGATTATCGGCTTGATCGCGGCCACGGTGATTTCCGCCATCATTTTTATATTCGTTGAATCCAAGGTGAAAAATCCGATCTTGCCGCTTCGCTTATTCAAAAACAGCATCGTCACCATCTCAAATATTATCGGCTTCCTGATGAACTTCGGGATGATGGGCGCGTTGGTCTATCTGTCCTTTTTCGTGCAAGGCGTACTTGGCATTTCGCCGACCTATGCCGGTTACGTGACGATGCCGATGTCGATCGTGATGGTCGTATCCAGCGCGATTACCGGGCAGTTGATTGCTAGAAAAGGAAAATACAAATCTTTTGCCTTGCTCGGGGTGCCGATCATGATTGCCGGCATGGCCATTATGATCTTTATGAACAACGTGCCGCTGGCCGTGCTGAGCATGATCGTGTTCGGCTTCGGGCTTGGCCTGGGGATGCCGGTGTTCTCGCTCGCTGCGCAAAACGCGGTGCCGCATCAGGAGCTCGGGGTCGTCACCGCTTCGACCCAGCTGTTCCGTAACCTCGGGGGAACGATCGGGATCGCGGTCATGGGGATGGTGATGTCCAACAACCTGACGAAAAATTTGCAGGCGGAGATGCATTCCGCTTCCGCTCCGGATTTGAGCCAGGTGGATCCGAAAATGTCCGAGCAGATTTTGGCCTTTGCCAATCCGCAGACCTTGATGAACAAGCCGCTGCTGGAGCAGACGCAGGCCGGCCTGCCCGCCGATGTGCAGCCGCTGTTCGCGCAGATGATTCA
This sequence comes from Paenibacillus oralis, assembly GCF_003863965.1. GTDB lineage: Bacteria > Bacillota > Bacilli > Paenibacillales > Paenibacillaceae > Fontibacillus > Fontibacillus oralis. Next base: position 7,115,780 of record NZ_RRCN01000001.1, on the reverse strand, counting down.
AGGAATCCGCGATGCGCTCGGAACGACGTTGTCCACGGTGTTTTTGACCGGGACGCTCGTACTCGTGGCAGCTTTTATTCTGGTGTTTTTCCTGAAGGAGCTTCCGCTGCGGTCCACGAACCAGGCACCAAGCCCATCGGCCGCTGCGAGCGGAGGGCCGGAAGGCGCGGTTCAAACCGCCGCCCCCAATCAAGCGTAAATAGTTTTTCATACGGAAGAGGGTCACGTCTTTTAGGCGTGGCTCTTTTTTTATAAAATTTCCGGCACGGTAGAGGGCGATGCGCAGGTAGAGAGGGGAGGAGAAGAGGGGGACCTCGGGGCTAAGGGACACCAGAGCCGTTATTTTCGAAAAAACGGGAGTTTGCAAAATGTAACGGACACAGAAGACCTTATTTACCTCAAATCGTCCTAGATGAACGGGTTTTGAGCGAAATAGGGTCGCTGGTGTCCGTTAGGCTGGGAAATACCCGGGAAATAGGCGGATAAGGTCGCTGGTGTCCCTTAGAGCGGCGTCCAAAGTTTGGGAAGAGCCTCTAATCGCTCCAAAGTAGAAGTCAGAGCCACTAAAGGACGCCGTCAGGCGTTTTTCTTAATTGGATTGACCGATCAGCTGCAAAAGTGCACTCTATCCACCACATATTTCTATTTTAGAGCGATTGAAATGCAAATGTACATTTGATTTAGGGTTATCCGATAAAAAAGGGTGTTCTGACCGGAAATGAACTGCACTTCTGCAGTTGAACCGCCTGCTTCGAGGAATTTCGACGAAAATTGCATGCACATTTGCATTTTGTGAGGTTTCATTCTCCTAGATATTTTTTCTTAATTTTATTTTGTCAAGAAATTGTCTAGTTCTACAGAATTTATGTATACTTGATGTAACATATATCATATACATACCTGAGGAGAATAATATGAACGTTGTCCTAATCGATGATGAGAACCTGGCTTTGAACTACTTGGAGCATCATTTGGAAAGCATGTACGGGATTCATGTCGTTGGCAAGTTTATCAGCCCGGTTGTGGGCAAGGAATTTATTCTTCGAACGGACATCGATGTCGTGTTTTTGGATATTCATTTGCCCGAAATCAGCGGAATTGAACTAGCGGAACAACTGCTGCAGTTTAAGCCTCGGCTCAATATCGTTTTCGTGACGGCTTATGATCATTATGCCATTAAAGCCTTTGAATTGAATGCGCTTGACTATATCATGAAACCGCTGCGAAAAGAACGTCTGACGATCACCCTGGAACGCATCCGGGATCGCCTGGAAAGAGTACCGTCGGCAGCGGACATGGCCAAAGAAGAGCTGCGCGTATGCATGTTCCAGCAGTTGCAAATGACATCGAAGAATCATCCGCATGCACCGATCCGCTGGCGAACGTCCCGGGCTCAGGAATTGTTCCTTTATTTGCTGCAGCATCGCGGCCAGCTTGTGCGAAAGTCGGCCCTGATCGAATTTCTCTGGCCGGAATACGAACCTGGCAAGGCCTTTTCCCAATTATATACGGCGATTTACCATATTCGGAAAACCCTTGAGTCCTTTGGTCCTTATTTTCATATTTCGAATGCAACGGACGGGTACGTGTTGAATCTGGAGCATGTGCGGTTGGACGTGGAGGAATGGGAACGTTTCATCCTTGTGGGGTATCCGGTGGGCGAAGCAACGATCGGCGAATACGAGGAGGTCATGGAGCTGTACCAGGGGGATTACTTGCAGAATTACGAGTACTGGTGGGCGGAAAGCGAACGATTCCGATTAAAAACGCTATGGCTCCGCGCCTCCTTTCAAATGGCCGAGTGGTACGATTCCAGCGGACATCGGGAGAAAGCGATCGAAAAATATCTCGAAATTTGCAATCGGTATCCTTTGGCGGAGGAAGCGCATTTTGCGCTGATGAAAATTTACGGGTCGTTGGACAATCACCTTTCCGTCCATCGTCAGTACCGTTTGCTGACCGCGATTCTGACGGAGGAATTAAACGAGCGGCCAAGTCCATACATAACCGAGTGGTACCAGCAGTGGGCCGACGAAAACCAAAAGGCTCTCCCCGGACAGCTTTAAGCTGGGGGAGAGCCTTTTGGCTTACATCGGAATGCAAAAGCGGACGGTCGTTCCTTGACCGGGGGCGCTTTCGATTTCCAAACGGCGGCCGTACAGCTGCGCGAGGCGCCGGTCGGTGTTGCGGATGCCGACCCCCGTGTCGCGGCGTTCCGGCGGATCAAGGATCTGGCGGACTTGTTCTGCGCTCATGCCAAGGCCGTCATCGCTGACGGATACCTCATATTCGCCGGCCAAACGCTTGATGCGAATAACCAGCTTGCCGCCCCGGGATCGCTTAAGGATGCCGTGATTCACGGCGTTTTCCACCAGCGTTTGGATGGCCAGCGGCGGCAGGAAAAAGTGCAGTTCCGAATCCAGCTCCCACTGTACCTGAAGCCGTTCGCCAAATCGTTCCTTCTCGATAAACAAATACGAGCGGACCAGGGAAAGCTCGCGGTAGACCGGAACCTCCCAATCGCAATTGTGGAAATCGAAGCTCGTCCGCAAATAGTTGCTGAACTCCTCCAGCAGCGCCTGCATTTTTGACAGATCCATAGTTGCCAGCGCGGCGATGGAATTGATCGTATTGTACAGGAAATGCGGTCTAATCTGGGCTTGCAGCCAAGCCGCTTCCATCCGCAGCCGCTCTTCAATTGACAGCTTTAACTGGGTTAATGCCCGGACCCGGGACCGGAGTTCCCAAGAATCCACCGGTTTGGTGACGTAATCGTTGGCGCCCGACTGAAAGCCGGTAAAAATATCCTCCGGACGATTTCGCGCCGTCAGAATCAGGATCGGAAGCTCGGAAATCGAAAACCGCTTGCGAATTGCCTGCGTAAATTCGTATCCCGACATGCCGGGCATCATCACATCCGAGATAATGAGATCGAATCGCGCGTTGTCGAGCAGGGGCAGCGCTTCGTCGGCGCTCACAGCGGTGGTGATCTCATATTGGACAGGACCGAGAATGTCCGCGAGAATTTTCAGGTTTAACCGGTCGTCGTCCACGATGAGCAATCTCGGTTTGCTGCCCGCTTCCGGCGGATGTCCCACAGCTTGGGCCATATGGCCCGCCGCATCCCGTATGCCGGCTTCGTCGGCAAGCGTCGCCGCAGTTTCGGCATAGGAAGGGAAGGCACCATGGGCGAAAATCGGTTGCTCAGCAACTTCGGCTTCTTCCCCGGCAGCGGGGAGCGTAAAGGTGAATTCCGATCCTTGGCCGAGTGTGGACTGCACCGTGATCGTCCCGCCGTGAAGCTCTACCAGCTGCTTGCAGATGCTGAGGCCCAGTCCGAACCCCCCGCCGGCTCTCGCAGCGGTTGTATCTCCCTGTTCATAGGGCAAAAAGATCCGCTGCCGGGTTTCCTCGTCCATGCCGGTCCCCGTATCCCTGATGTGAATATAAGCCGTGCCGTCCACGACTTCCGCATCCAGGGAAATTTTCCCGCGGTCCGTAAACTTAATCGCATTGTGCAGCAAATTGAACAAAACTTGAATGAGCCGGGTTTCGTCCGCTTTTACGGCGGGAAACCCGTCCGGGATATTCACTTCAAGCTCGATCGGTTTGCCGTTTAACATGAATCTGAGCATTTCAAAAATACCGCCGATAACGGATTGGACGCGAACCGGTTTGATTTGCAGCCGGACGGTGTTTTGTTTCAGCCGCCCTATGTCCACCAGATCGTCCAGCAGAAGCGACATGCGCCTGGCGACGGACAACTGAATCTCCAGCTTTTGGCGATGCTCCTTGCTCGTATGGTGAACCGGATCGTCCAAGACGCTTTGCGTGATATTCATAATCCCGTGCAGCGGATTTCGCAGTTCATGCGACGTATTGACGAGAAAGTCGTCTTTTTGCTGGTTGGCGAGCTGCAGCTTGTCGGCCAGCCGCTTCGTTTGCGCCGTCGCCTTGAAAAACCGCCTGAACCAGAAGGCCGCAAAGGCCAGCACAGTGAAGATCAGATCGAACGGATAAAACGTCAATTCAATGGAAAGTTTGGCCGCAACAACGATCCAAACGATATTGTTCCCAAGGATGGCGCAGGCCAGCAGCAGGAAGAAGACATCCTTCTGCTTTCGGGCGGCGGCTTGCAGAATGTACCCTGCGATCGAGACCGACAGCAGCAAAATGGGCGCCAAAAAGATTTTTTTCGACGGTATGACGTATTGCAATGGCGCGATCAGCACGAACAGGGCATAGCCGGAAGCGAAATAGGCGAACCAGCGCACCATTTTCAGCTGGCCGTATTCGGGAAACATGTTTTTGATGAATGGCGGGATGAAGGAAACGACCCCAACGTAAGACAATAACACGATTTTCACGTCGGCTGCATACGGCATGGACGGTAATAATATGAACAGAATCTTGTCGTCAACGCCCAAAACGCTGATCACCGCGCATACGATAACCGCCGAAAAATACAACAGACCTTTATTGGCGGATCCCAAAAAATACAGCATCAAGGCATACAGGCCGTGTACCAGAAAAACGATACTAAGCAAGCCTTGCAGTGCGATGGAAAGCACAGTTCGCTGATTGATCGCCTCCAGCGTACCGAACCGGATCGATTTGGTAATTCCGCCTTCTCCGATATGGTTCGCGGCTTGAATCACGATTTCATAGGTATCGCTGCCTTTAGGGAGGCTTACGGTGTAGGGACGAGGCCCCGGCTTGTACGTTTCGCTGTGTTCGGAAGGGGTTCCCTTGCCGCCGGTGGGTTGGCCGTTGACGTAAACGGCGGAGGCCCGCGTTATTTCGGCGATGCGCAATGCAAGCGTTTGGGAGGCTGGTTTGTCCAGAAAAATTCGCAGCCGGTATGTTCCGTAAGTATAGCTTCCTGGATGATCGTCCGGAAAATATTTATCCCAAGCGGCGGGCACCGGAACAACGACTTTCCCGGGCTTAGCGGACGAGGGGGGCTCCGGGGCCGGCTCCGAATCCGGTGCGGATTTCAGCCGCTGATTCGGATAAAATTCCCACTCCCCGTTCAGGGTGATCGAATGGTCTGGCGGAAGCTCCCATCCCCGCAAATCAAGAATGCCGTTTTCGGCGGCGACCGGCTGCTCGATCGTATGATGAAAGCTAAGCCAGACAAGCCGGATTCCGTTGATCGCGGCTAGAAATAGCAAAATGAGTATAATTTGTTTTTTGTACGTTCTCATAATCTATGAAGATTCGACATTTGCGGCGGAATTCCTTTTGTCCTGATTGATGGCAAGCGTTTAACCGGTGGCGTTATATTGGATAGTTTTTAAATTTATTGCGCATTTCCGTCTGTTTATACAAGCAAAATCGGATGATGTCGGAACGGAAAGAATCTTTGATTTCGACAAACCTCAGGGCGATCCGGTATTTTTGATCGGAATGTTTGACGCAGCTGATAATTTTACCGGTGAACGGAATATGCTTTTGGTAGATACTCGTTTTTAAATAAATGGACCCTTGAACTTCTTCTTCCGGTTCCAACGGATCCGGACAAAGAAACGAAAGACCGCCTCCGCTGATGTCGAGGGTGGTCAAAACAAGCTGCTTATCCTCGCCGGCGGCGTGATCAACCGGTTTCGTCCGCAGCTTTAATTCGATTTCCAGAGCAACGCGGTAAAAATGCCGATTCTGCGCTTTTTTTCGCTCGATTCGCAGGTTTTTCAGGTATGCGAAACCATCGCCATCGCCGATGTTCATTGCGGTCCCTCCTCTGTAGTCTGTGTCAACTGGAAGCAGTAGACTATACTATAGTAGACCATACAAAACTCTACAATTTCTAAAACCGGTCCGGCGCGCGTGAATAGGGACATTTTTTCTGATAAAATATTTTGTGCATTCAAGCACATTTATAATTAAAGGATGTTATGTTTATGAACCATACGAAAGTGGCGGTTATCGGCAGTCTGAATATGGATATCGTCGTGGAGACGCCGCGTCATCCGCAGGTGGGAGAGACGCTGCTTGGCGACCGGGTCCGGTTTATTCCCGGAGGCAAAGGGGCCAACCAAGCGGTTGCGGCGGCGCGTCTCGGGGCGAAAGCCCTGATGATCGGGGCCGTGGGGGACGATGCTTTTGGCCAGGAGCTGCTAAGCGCTCTTGAGCGGGATGGCGTCGATGTAACCGGCGTAAAACGCCTGAGCGGGACGGCGACGGGCATCGCTTCGATTTACGTCAGCGAGGGTGACAACAGCATCGTGGCGGTTCCCGGGGCGAACGGACAGGTTCAGCCGGAGGACATCGACCGCAATGCGGAGAAGCTGGAGCAGGCGGATATCGTGCTGTTGCAACTGGAGACCCCGGTCGAAACTGCGCTCTATGCCGCCCGGAAAGCCAAGGAACTCGGCAAAACGGTGGTGCTGAACCCCGCCCCGGCGCAGCCGCTGCCGGAGGAGCTGTTCCGCTGCGCCGACTTCGTGACGCCAAACCGGACCGAGCTAAGCGGCTATACCGGCATCGCGGCCGATGGAAACACGCTCGGGGCGGCTATGCGGCGCTTGCAGGAGCTGGGCGCCGCCAACGTCGTTACGACGCTGGGGGCCGGCGGGTCGGCTTATTTGGACGAAAACGGCGAGGTGCGCCTCGCTATGGGCCATCCGGTGCCGGTGGTCGATACGACGGGGGCGGGCGATTGCTTTAACGCCGCGCTGGCCGTTTCGATCGCGCAGGGACGGAGCCTGCGGGAAGCGGTCGAATACGCGGCGCTGGCTTCCGCGCTGGCCGTCACGAAGTTTGGCGCCCAGGCGGGGATGCCGACGGAGGAAGAGGTCCGTTTGTTTGCGGCTGAACGGGCCTAAAACGAAACCGGGGCTTGAGCTTGACAAACTATTCGGAGTACGTGGGGCCGGCAAACGGACCGAACCCTGTCCGTTAAAGAATAAAACGCCGGCTTTTTCGGCAAATAAGGGCGCTCCTGTCCCTTAGCAAGCCCAGGATAAGTCCCACCGTTCCCATGGCCGTCTGCGAAAAAAATCTAGCGGTTGTGAGCGACGCTATTTGGGTAAAAACGAGCGGATACAAAATGTAACGGTTGCCAGCGAGCCTATTTCCCGTTTTTTCGGCAATAATGGGGCGGTTTGGCCTAAATAAGCACGATTACAACCGTTAAAAAAGAAACCATGGCTTTTTCGTTCGAATAAGCGCGATGGCAACCGTTAGCGTAGAAAATGTGGAAAGGATGCGAATATCGGATGGATTCTGTGATGGAAAGCCGGATTGTTGTGAAGCGTGTTTATGAAGCGTCTGCTCCTGGGGATGGGTACCGTATTTTAGTGGACAGGCTGTGGCCGCGCGGAGTTTCGAAAGAACAGGCCGCGATTGACGAATGGATGAAAGCTATCGCGCCCAGCCCCGAGCTTCGCAAATGGTTTAATCATCAGCCGGAGCGCTTTGCGGCTTTCAGCGAAAGTTATGTCCGCGAATTGGAGACGGATCCGGAGCGGGCCGTACTTGCGGCCCGCATCCGCGAGATGGCGGAGAAGCAACGTGTGGCGCTCGTTTATGCCGCCAAGGATTCGGTCTGCAATCATGCGGTTGTGCTGCAGCGCTGGTTAACCAGCTAAGCTAGTAGACGATTCTGGAAATAACGTTAGCATGATGGCAAGTGAAGACTTGAGAAAACGGCAAAATCGTCTATCGAAGATCTCGGGTGACAACATAAAGGAAAAAAAGGGCGCTATTTCAGCGATATCCCCCATGTTGCGTGCAATAGAGGAATTTTATGGCGCTATGTTCACGATTTAGTGGCGAAAGACCGCCTTAGCCACAAGACTAATATAGAACAAAGTGATCCATCGCCCCTGTCCGCAGATAAGCCATATTATTTCCGGATCATTCTACTAGTTATTAAGCGAGTGATCGTTATTCGACTTTCTCGATGATTGGCATGACGCTTTGGCCCTCTATCACGAGAAAGATGTCCCCTTCATAAGGAAAGACGATGACTTCCGGATTGGATACGCTGGCGTTAGTCGCCTGATCGCTGATTTGTTTCCATTTTTGGCCGTTGGCCAGCTCGTAAATTTTGCCCTGCTGGAATCCGGTGAACTCGCCTTTCAGGCTGGTTTCGGCATAATTGGGATCTTGTTTGATCGAATCGGCGATATTGTTTTTGTTGGGCAATGAGAAGGGCGCTTCGGTCTGCTTATTGATCGTCTCGTACGGTACTTTGATGTCCACGAAACCTTCCGAATAAGGCGCGACCTCGTAAGGCTGGAACCGGTACACGATGCCTTTGTCATAGAAATAAAAACTATTGTCCATGTCCAAAGTGAACGAATAGGCGCTGTCCGGAAATACGTTTTCCCCTGCGGCCGATTTTTTGGCCAGTTCGTTCGCGAGCGCGATCTCAAGATTGTCCTTCTGATAATCCTTGGTGAGGATATCCTTCAGCTTGATCTGTTTCCCGGTCTGCACGTCAAAATTGTAGGAAACCGAAGCGAGCATCCCGTGTGCTCCGCCCGCGTAGTAGTAATCGCTGTACACGATGGACAGGCGGTTGTTTTTGTTGTATTTCGTGCTGGGCGTGGTTTTGAACGAACCGTTTTTGGACTGCTTTTTGGCGGAGCTGTTGGAAACGGCGGCGTTTACGGCGTGCAGCTTGAGAATTTTATTGATTTGCTGCGTGACGGTTTTACTGGCCCCGGAGATTTGTACGTACTGCTGGCCTTTATAGGACAAAGCCTTGGTCGTAATCGCGGACGCTTTGTTATCCGCCTTGACATACTGGGGCTGCGCGGCCAAAAGGATGAACAACGCCAAAGAACATAGAACAGCCAACGTTTTTTTCATGAAAATTCCCTCTCTCTAGTTGAATAGTTATGTCTCAAATACACTTATCGGTTATATGGCCGTCTTTGTGAAGGACGGTTTTATTGCTTTGGGCTGCACGCCTGTACAAATGCTTTAAAAAGCCGGAAGCTGCTGTCGTCGATCTGATAGTTGAATTCCGGATGCCACTGTACGGCCAAGACGAATCTCTTTTCCGGCATGACGACGGCCTCGATCAGTCCGTCCTCCGCGACCGCAGCGGCCACTAACTGACTGGACAATTTTTTGATCCCCTGATGATGATAGCTGTTGACCTTTAAGGACTCCGCCTTCACGATCTCATACAGCGGGTTTCCTTGTTCAATGTAGACGTTGTGGACGGGGATTGTGTATGGCGGGGTTTGCTTATGTTCGATCCGCACGGCGCTTGTTCGCTGGGTTGGAAGATCCTGGTACAGCGTCCCGCCGAGCAAAGCGTTGAACAATTGCAGGCCGCGGCAAATGCCGAAAGCGGGCTTATCCTGCTCGATCGCGTGGTTAAACAGCAGCTTTTCCATGACGTCCCTTTCCTCGCACCTTGCCCCGCAAACCGGATCGACCGGCTCCCCGTAAATTTGGGGGTTAATATCGTGCCCGCCCGTAAACAAAAACCCGTCAAACGTATCGGCAATACTCAAAATAGCATCCGGGTCCGTCGTTAATGGAAGCATGACCGGAATCCCGCCGGCCGCCTCAATGCCTTTCATATAACCGGGCAGCATCCAGTAGCTTTCTTTCTCCTTGTCGTACAGAGGCAAAACCCCGATTAGCGTTTTTTTCATATAAATGTCCTCCCCACCCCTATAAGGGTCGAATCTATGAATTTAGTAGATATTATACATGATCAGGATTGATTACTCCTTGCAAATAGGCAGGACAAACTTCTTCTGGCGTGGGGAGTGAAGCCGCATAAAAGACATTGGCAACGTCTAGTTCAAATTAAAGATCATTGGCTTTCGTTAATTCAAAGCTCGGGTATCCCATCCTTTGGAAAACCACATCCAACACGAAAATCAGGCTATTATTACTACCATCCGTGTCCCCAAATTCCAAAACAACGTCCGTTCATTATCGATGATTTAAATGAATTATATCAAAGAACTGTGGCTAAAAAATAGAAAGCCCATTCGCTGACAACTACTAGACACTAAATCGTAGTACAATACTACTAGAAAAATTGTTCAACAAAAGAGCTACCCATAATCAATCTATCCCATTACCTGCAAATCTTTGAAATTGAAAAAAACACTGAACGATGCAAAAGGGTATACGAAACGATGGAGCCGCCATGGAAAGCAGAAATGGATCGTTTGGCCGTGGAGTTGCTGAGCGAGGATTGCAAGGTAGCTACTTACAGTCAAACGCTAAATATTACTTACTACGATTCGCTGAACCCCAAATAATGTCCCTCGCGTACGGAAGGGGAAGTTTGGACGCTATTGGAAGAGGCGTATTTAGGCGGCGAAGGATGATTGGAAGTTTGCCAACAAAGCTCTTGGAGAGATGCTAAATACAGGGATGGATCTTGCTGGCGGGCAGCGATCAACGGGTGGTGGATAACGTGTTTATCGTGACTTCGATTAGGGATGAGGATCTCGATTTTTTTAAGCCGGATTTTCACAGGAGATACAATATGGGAGCTATCGGGTTAACTCAAGGTGGAGACCGAAGCGCTTTAATGGAGTGGGTGGATCATATTTTGTCCATAGGAGGGGAAGTGGATTGATTGCTGAAATTCACAATAAAATTTCACATACTGGAAGCAATTTGTCCGATCGGCTGGAAGACCAACTGACCGGGGACTTTTTTGGGGCGATTCGTTATCTGCCTTTTCAACAGGGGCTGAAACATGTACTTGCTGCTGTTCGGTTTGAAGATGATGTACAGGCTCCTGATTCAAGTTGGCGTAAGCTTCTTGATTCCATTCAAGATTTTGACTATACACTCCATTTCTGGCCGCGACATGCAGAGGGGGAAATCGATCTCATCATAGATCATCCCGAAGTAGTGATTGGGATTGAAGTCAAATATTATAGCGGAATTTCGTCGGATGATGAAGATTTGAAGGAGGTTTCTCCTGAAGCGAGCAGACATCAGTTAGCCCGATATGCCAAAATGCTCGAGGACATTCGAAACGGACGCCCGGCCTACCTTGTCTTCTTGGCTCCTTTTGGTGTTTTGTTGCCCGTGGAAGCCGATATAAAGAGTCGGGCGATTATTCCTTTGGGCATCCATTTGGGCTTTTTGGCGTGGCAGAACGTATTGGAGCAAATACAAACGGTCGATACCGCTTCTTGTGACAGGGGACAGCAAATGATCATTCGGGATTTAACAGATTTGTTAAAGAAAAAGGGATTTGAGCGGTTCCGCGGGTTTTTAACCGGAGAAGTTCGACAATTAACTACTCTTGAACAGGTTTATACCTTTAAAGCCAAGGCACATGAATACCAAAATATGATCTGGCCTACAAAAACGGCCATTAAGGAGGAACATTGTGTCTTCAACAAATGAATATGGCGGGAATATTAGTCTTGCGGTAAAAGTGATCCGGGAAACGTACAAAAATGTGAGCCTGCTCTTGGGCGAAATGGACATGGTTGGACGGGAGCAAGGGTTCGTCTCCCTTAACTCCAAATTTTTGCGTTGGAAATCGGACAGTTACGAGGATGGCTGGCTGCTCAGTAACTTTATTAAATTATATCAGTTGGAAGGCGAATCCGCCGGCAACGATCAAGTTCCAGATTTAAAGGATGGGCCGGTATTCGTGGTGGAGATTGATTTGGAGGGAGAAGAGGAGTATCCGCAAATCACTTTGTCGCGTTTTCATTACGACTTGTCCAAATGGGAACGTATGCCCGCCATTTCGGATCACTGGTTGTTTCACGATCCTTACCGTTTAGAAAATCATTTTATCACTGAAGAAAATAAAGGGCTGTGGAAAAGCAAGACAAGAGACAAGTCCGTAAATCGGTATTGGGGCCTTCAGCAGGCAGTTGGAAAGGTAATCCCCCTTGTTGGCGTATGCGACGCAGCATCCATCAAAGGACAAATTTTTGAATCCCTATTAAAGTTGCCGCAATTGTAATAGAAAGGAGGTTTCCATTTGTTTTTATAACTTATTAAATTATTAATAACGAGGTGTGAAATGGAGCTATTATATATCTATTTAAACAACTACAGAGGTGTATTTAAGGAACAGCAGTTTAATTTCAGTAGTGAGCTGCGTTTTAAATATAACAAGGCCTCAAGGGAATTACGGGTTGAGAGGAATGATCAGTATCTCCCTCAATTCTTTCAAATCGGTAATGAACGCGATCCTGAGCATGGTAAAATCGTGAACGTTACGGGTATAATCGGTAAAAATGGAGCTGGCAAAACAACCATTCTGGAATACATAAAGGAGAACTTTGTAGATGAAGTAGAAAGGCGTTTAGACAAAGCAATCATCATCATGCGAAATGAGAAAGGGAGAGGGATAATTTTTGTTCATTCCGACCTAAGGATTGAAAAAGGTAACTTTTATAACTTCGATTTTGAAGAACCCTATTATTATGATGAATATGCAGATAAAATGCTGCAGTTGTTTACTTCTATCATAAGCGACACAACTGTTGTGTTCTATTCGAACATCTTCGACGCCAGACAAGAATTTGAATGGGATGGAATGCGCAATATTTCCACGAATTACTTAGTGAAACAATATAAAAGTGGCATAAAAGAAAAGGATCAAGATTTTTCGATTAGCGAAACTGAATTGTATCGATTGGAGGAAATCCGAAAACAACTTCATTTTATTTATAGCACTCGAAATGAATTGCAAGATTTACCTTTCAAACTACCAGATCATGTGATTGTAACTATGCGGTCCACTCGATTCGATATTCAGGCTGTAGATTCGAAAAATAAAAGGAAAAAAGACAATTCTAATTTTAATTACATCATAAGACATTTAGTGAATTCGCATCCAGAACAAAATTGGACCGATAAAGTAAAAAAACACTTTTGGGTCTCACTTTTAGATACATTCTTTCAGGAACTTCAAGAAATGAACTTAGAGTTAGTGTTAGATGAAACTGTGTTAAACTATGCATTTAACGAAGAGGATAGTCTTTATAAAAAACTAACACTTGTTCTCCAGACCATGATACAGGGTATTAAAAATAATAAGTACAGTTACGATTCACTTTGGCATTGGTTTGATTGCATCAAGCAATTACTTGATTTTTTCGAAGTACATATAACTAAAGATACTGTCAGCCCTGTAGATTACTCGTTTGTTATTCCGCTTAATGGATCAGAAAATGAATCCGAATCTCCTTTAAAAAAACTACTAGATTTACATGCGGAAGTGGCACGCTTTACCCCTTTCCTCGATTTTAACTGGGGGGATTTAAGCTCTGGGGAAAAAGCATTTTTAAGTTGCTACGCAAGATTTTATGCCTTAGCTGACAATCAACAGATCGCTAGCAATATGCATCTAGAGAGAAATGTGCTAATTCTTATTGATGAAGGCGAATTGTATCTACACCCGGAATGGCAAAAGAGTTTTTTATACAATTTGATTCGATATTTACCGTCCATCTATACCAATAGGAATATACAAATCATACTTACTTCCAATTCGCCTATCATTGCTTCAGATTTGCCTAAGGCTAACCTTATTTTTATAGATAAAGGAGAAAGCGGATGCCGGGTCATTGATGGGCTGCAGGAAACCAAACAAACCTTTGCCGCTAATATTCATACATTATTTGCCGATGCCTTTTTTATAAGGACCGGGCTTATTGGTGAATTTGCGAATCAAGTTTTGTTATCGCTTATCAACACCATAAACGAAACCCCGTCCCCGGAATTGATTGAACGACGGGTTGAGCTTGAATCTCTAATTGGGCAAATCGGGGAACCTATACTGCGAACGAAAATCTCTAGTATGCTGAAAAATAAAATTCAAGATTACGTGGACAATACTCAAGTCAACAGGCAACTTGTTGAAATGATCAGAAAGATGCAAATCGAGATTGAAGAGTTGAAAAGAGGGAGAGGCAATGATTTTAATTAATGCGGATAATCAAGTCAAAATGGCTGAAGTTGAGAGGGAACATCTAAAATATTTTAAAACAAAGATTATTCGCAAGTTAAGCTTCAAAATTGGAATCAAGCACGGTCGAAACAAACCCTTTTATACATATCTTCGAGATTATATTGACGATATTCTAATCGGTAAACCACAGAGATTAGATCAAATAGCTAAGGAAATTAAAGGTTCGTATGGAGTCGCGTTCGAAGATAAATCCTCGAGAAAAACCGTACTATACAGGGAATTACTTCAAATATTTAATTATAATACTTTTGTTACTAGCTATCCGCCGGCAAAATGGGGAGCCTACCAACTTGTTTCCAAGTTGAATGTAAAGGTTTGTCCCTATTGCAATCGCCAATATACGTTTATGGTAATCAGCGACGACCCGGCCTACAAAGGGAAAACGCGAGCTCGGCTTGATCATTTCTATGATAAAGCGACGTATCCCTATCTTGCTACATCCTTATACAATCTGATTCCCTGTTGCAGTATTTGCAACTCCGATCTCAAAGGAACCGAAGATTTTACAATAGACACGCATTTAAATCCATACGTAGATGAGTTCGGTCAATATTTCAAATTCGGAATCGATATGGTTGACAAAAGTAAATTAGAACCAGGTGTTACCTCTCGGATTGATTATTTGTTTGGGAAAGGCGAAGAATTTGAAATCGTCATACGGGACAAATGCACGGATCCTGTGTTGAGGCAGAAAGTAGAAAATAACCTTCAGGTATTTAAAATCAAGGAGTTATATAATCACCACAAAGATCATGTGCTCGATTTGATTAGAAAAAAGGTCGTCTACACTGAATCACAAATTGATGAGTTGTACAGTCTGTACAGCGGTCGGCTCTTTTCCAGCCGTGAAGATGTGATCCAAATGATTACATCGAACTACGTTGGACATGAAAATCTGGATAAAAAGGTGTTAGCCAAAATTACACAGGACATTTGCGAAGAGTTGGAACTGTATATTTTGTAATTTTTAACTTAGGAATGGTGTTTAAATGAAAAGTTACATGGCACTTCAAACCATCTGCATCATAGTGATCATTTTAACGGTTTGTATCATTGTCACCGGATGCTCCGGCTCGAGGGAGACGAAGGAAAAGCGGGTGAAAAAAGAGCTGGCCCAAATAGCTCAAATTTACGTCATGGAAAAATACGGGATGAACGACGCGAAAGTGGTGGAAGTGAAGCTGTCCTATGCTGGGCTAAACGGGCCGATTCCCGTTTTTAAGCGTGAAGTTCCCAAAAGCGGAGCGGTTACTTTGGAGTCTAATGGTACCTCTTTTCGAGTGTTGGCCGGACCCACATGGAATCGGTACAGCGATGAGTTTAAAAATGTACTTTCGGATAATTATCAAACCGAACGGATCAAAGCCGATATTAAAGAGCAGCTGATTGACAAATTTAAAGTAACTGATGAGTATTACGTCCAAAAGTACAGCATCTCCAGCGAACTTGACCACGGAGGTATCGATTATTTTACGCTGGAGCAAAAATATGACGGCGATTTGGAGACTTTTTTGAAGGGCGGCAATTTCGGCTTGGAACTGGAGGTTTTCTTCAAAGGCGGCAAGGCGAATCAGGATCAACCCCGAAAGCGATATGGAACCGTTGAAAGTGAAAGAAAACCATTTTGAATATGTTGATGTCGGAGAGGGGATTAGCCTGGCCTCTATGTTGCAAAATGTGGAGTTTCAAACTTCCGAAGATGTCGTTTTTTCCGTTCGTCCGCTGACGGAAGACGATCCCTTTGCCGGGGCCGACTATGGTGCTTTGGCTCCAGACAGAGAAGAGCAATATGACTACAAGCTGCTGAGCAGTAATGTTTACCGCGTGAATTACCCCAAGCAAGAATACAATGGCCTTGAAGTAGACTGGGATGATCCGATTGCCGTAAAAATAAACCGAAGCCAAGTGCCCGAATCGGCCGATCAACTTTTTCTGGTTTACAATGTTATATCCGATGAAAACCCCGGGAAATTAATCATCGACTTAGATGATCCGTACTTCCTTACTAGCGGTGATTCTTTGATTGCCCCTGCGGAGACGGACAGCGATTTTATGATCGTTTACCGGACACAGAAAATCAGTATAAGGTAGGTGGCGTTTCGTGAAGATATACCTAAAGAAAGGCGCAGACCATGAAATTGCGAATCATAATTTTTATGCCGCTTATGACGGATTTAAACAAATGGGCTTTGAATTATGCTATTTTCAGGATGTAAATGAATTGTCCGATCATCAAAAAGAAGATATTGTTGTTAGTTATGTCGCTGACGTTAGATCGATGCTTCGCAAATATGATATTGCCGTGCCTGAGATCGATTATCCTGAAGAATTGGCAGCGTATCTGGGAAGGAAAGTATGGAAATCAAAACTGAGTGTGGTCGCCAATAATCCCGAGAATTGGAACGTGTTTATTAAGCCGGTTGAGGATAAGAAGTTTACAGGCGTTGTGGTTCGAAGTACGAAAGAACTTATGGGAATCGGGACGTACGGTGAAGATCCTGAAATCTTATGTTCCGAAGTGGTCAAATTCGCAGCGGAGTGGAGATGCTTCGTGAGGTATGGACAGATCTTGGATGTTCGCAGGTACAGAGGAGACTGGAGACTGCATTTTGATCATCAAATCGTTCAAAACATAGTTGCACAATTCAAGTCTGCTCCAAAAGGCTACGCGGTAGATATCGGCTTGACGGATAAAGGGGAAACTTTATTAATCGAAGTTAATGATGGGTATGCACTTGGGCATTATGGTTTATTTTCTATAGACTATGCGAAGTTATTGTCTGCAAGATGGGCCGAATTAACGAATACAGATGATGAATGTAATTTCTAGAAAGAATGGAAAAGGTGAATTCTTTTCTCTCCCGTACAGGCACGGTTGGGCCTCTGCCCACATACAATGAAATGACCCAAAATGAAGCAGGTTTATTTTCATTGCCATGTGATTCAGCAGGAGGTGTCATCTATGCCAGGATTGTTTACCGCCATAGCACTGTTCATCAAACAGTTGACGCTGCTCGTCTCTTATGTGAAAAACAACGCGTTTCCCCAGCCGCTCACGGAGGAGGAAGAAACGAAGCATCTTCAGCGGATGGCTGAAGGGGACGCGGTCTCCCGCAACATTTTGATTGAGCATAATTTACGGCTCGTGGCGCATATCGTGAAGAAGTTCGACAACACCGGCGAGGATCTGGAGGATTTGATCTCGATCGGCACGATCGGGCTGATCAAAGCGATCGAAAGCTTCCGTCTGGGAAAAGGCACAAAATTGGCAACGTTTGCGGCACGGTGTATCGAAAACGAGATTCTCATGCATTTGAGATCGCTGAAAAAAACGCGCAAGGACGTATCTTTGCATGATCCGATCGGGACGGATAAGGAAGGCAATGAAATTACCCTGATCGATATTTTGGGGACGGAAGCGGATGACGTGGTGGATCGGGTACAGCTCAAAATGGAAAAGAGCAAAATATACCGGAACCTCGATATATTGGACGCGCGGGAGCAGGAAGTGATCAAAGGGCGGTTCGGGCTGGAACATGGGGGAGAAGAACGGACCCAGCGCGAAATCGCTAAGGAACTGGGGATCAGCCGGAGTTATGTATCGCGGATTGAGAAAAGAGCGCTCATGAAGCTTTATCATGAGTTTTATAAGCAGAAGAAGTGAGGGCCACTATAGAATAACACCGCCCCAACTAAAGCCGGTTACCAGGTTCATCCTGAGTAACCGGTTTTACTATTTTAAAGGGTGGATTTCGGAACGGTTTTGTCACTCCTGATCGAGCCAAAACAACAATTACTTAAATCGATTGGCTGGCGGTAAGTTTCTTGGAAAACAAGAATATTAGTTTCTGTTTAAACGTAGAAAATGTGACAAATTTAAGTAGTTTCTATAAAAGAGAGTTATTTCCAAAAATTAATTACAAAATATGATACTAAGGTTAGTGATTATCTAATTAATCCTATTTCAAAACTTTCAACCATCAGTCCTAATTATTGCTCGAAATTTTTATGGCAGGCATATTATTATGGAGAGGGAATAGATATAACTGACCTGAATTTCGACGACACCTATAATACCTATATTTTACCGATTCAGTTTACTAATAGTTCATCATTCGTGCATTATTTAACCTTTGAAGTCGAATATTTCTAAATAATTAACGCTGCTTTAATGCTGAAATGGAACATAGATCATAAGATCTATATAAAAAATATTCAAGAAAAGGAAAACATACAGTACAATGACTAGGAAGAAAAAAGTTCTGATTATTATTGCTGCAATTGTTATTTTGGCTGTATCGATTTTCTTTATCCGTGACAATTTGAAACTCAGAGCATTGGAAGGAAGTCTGGAAGATTACCTGATTAATGAAAAAGGCTATGCGAAGTCTGATATTATTAGCATTAAAGCTCGGCATAGCAAAATGCCCGAATACCCTGTTTATGTAAGATTCAAGAATGAACCGGATGTTGTCTATCTTTTTACGGATTTAGGTAAGTCGGAATGGAAACAACTCGATAAACTTAAAGGTAAATAAAGTAGTAATACATTGTAGGAAAATATGAATGTGCATCTTACAATGAAAGCCGGTTCCCAGGTTCATCCTGAGTAACCGGCTTTCATTTTTTAGAGATATTCGCAATTAAACTTTGAAAACTCAGCCATAGAGCCTTCCCCATACGCATATAAACCGATGAGTACGCCCGTAAATCCCCCCGCAACTTCAGAGGAAAGGTATCTGGTTTGTGCCGTGCCTAAGAGGATGTCCTTGCCGTTTGCGCGAATGAGGAAACTATAACGCTCATGACTTGCCCGTATCATCAGAGTAGCATGGTCGTCGTTTCCTAGGTCTACTTCATATTCAATGGATTTAATATCACCGATATTCAGGCGCTCGATCACTTTATACCCGTGCTCATCTTTACGTACAGCCAAATCATAATGATGATGTTCATCCATATAAAGTGTGATGCCGGCTTCTCCACTTGTAAGCTGTACATCGCAAGAGATTGCCGCGTTGAAGTCCCTTTGGCGAATGCCGATAAAAGTTGGGGATGCCGGAACATCCAGTGTCACTTCGGTTCCTTTAAGCGTTGCCTTATCGAATTCTAATTGATAGTTCTCTGCAACAGGATGACGGAGATAACACCAGTCCAGATTCCACTCCGTGTTCTCGAATGTAAAGATCTTTTTCTCCTGCTGGATGACATCACTTGGGATCCGGTCGGTTTCAAAACTCGTAAGGGTGGTGCCGTTATGTCCTGCCGTAAACCAGCCATCCTCGTCAAAAGTAACCGGCGTAAGGAAAACTTCACGTCCTAGATGATGGTAGGTAAGCCATTGGCCGATTTGCCGGAAGCCCAGATGGAGCATCCACCAATTTCCGTCGTTATCTTGAATCAGATCGCCATGGCCAACCCCCTGCAGCTCATAACCGCCCAGATTGCGATTGGTCAGCACGGGATTGTGCGGATAAGCCTCGAACGGACCGGAGATGGAGTCTCCCCGTGCATAAGTGACCATATGTCCATATTCAGTTCCGCCTTCAGCCGCCATGAGGTAATACCGGCCATTGATTTTATACATATGCGGGCTTTCCAAATATCGCCCGCCTGTTCCTCGCCAAATCGAACGGCTTGGCGACAGCTTGCCGCCTGTTTCAATGTCAATTTCACACTGAACAATCCCGCCGATCCCGTTATCGTCTTTCCCGTTGCTCATAAAGAAGGCCTTTCCGTCTTCAAAATACAAATCGGGATCGATTCCCCCCTGATCCACATAGATCGGTTCGGACCATTCACCGTAAATATCGTCAGTCCAAACATAAAAATTCTGACGAGTGGTGTCGTTGGTCGTGGTCATGTAGAATCTCCCGTTGTTGTACCGGATCGTGGGAGCGAAAACGCCGCCGGAACTGCCCACTTTGCCGAGCTGAATCTGACTCTCTCGGGTTAGGCAAAAACCAATTTGCTTCCAGTTAATCAGGTCTTTACTCTCAAAAATCGGAACGCCGGGGAAGTACTGAAAGGTACTGCATACCAGATAATAGGTATCTTTTACTTTGCATACGCTGGGGTCGGGATAAAATCCTTTGATGACCGGGTTATTGTATTTCATATCTCCACCTCTTTCATAAATTCACATATATATAAATCTAATGTGATTGGCAGCTAAGGAAATTAAACACCACAGCTTAAGTTCTTGCAATGGATTAAGCTTGAAGGTTCATGTTAAATCTTTTAAATTAATATATATGTGAATTTAATAGATTCGATTAGGAGATTATGATGATCATTAAAGCAAATGGGGAAACGAAATTTATGCCGTTATACGAAGCGTTGGCCAGTGAAGTCCGATGGAAAATGATGAGTCTCCTTGCCGATCGCGAGATGAATGTGAAGGATATTGCGGATCGGTTGGAACTTAGCCCCTCGATCGTTACCATGCATATCCGAAAACTCGAACGAGCCGGGCTCATCGGAAGCCGCAGGGTACGGCTGAACGGGGGGACGCACAAAATGTGTTTCCTCAAGCAAAAAACCGTCGAGATTGAGCTGCCGTCTGCCGGTCACACTGCAAAGGTCAGAGAGCAGAGTATTTCCGTCGGTCATTACACCGCTTTTGAAGTTCATCCCACATGCGGGCTTGGTACGCGCGAGAAAGAAATCGGAGTTTGGGACGATCCGCGCTATTTTCTCGATCCCGAGCGGGTTCAGGCCGCCATTCTGTGGTTTGGGCGGGGTTATGTGGAATACAAAATGCCTAACTTTTTGCTGGCCGATCAAACCGCGGACGCCATCGAAATCTCCATGGAGATCGCTTCGGAAGCTCCAGGTTTAAGAGATTATTGGCCTTCGGATATTGAGTTCATATTTAACGGGATCTCCCTTGGCACATGGACAAGTCCGGCTGACTTCGGAAGAGCTGCACGGGGTAAATTTACACCCGAATGGTGGCATCGGAATGTGAATCAATACGGGTTATTGAAGACGATCCGCATTGATGCGTCGGGTACATTTATGGATGATGAACGGATGTCGGAGGTGACCCTCGCGGATATCAGGCTGCGGGAGCCGTTCTGGACGCTTCGTTTCGCGGTGGATGAGCAGGCTGTTAACGTAGGGGGATTGACGTTGTATGGTTCCGGATTCGGCAATCACGATCAAGACATTGTCATCCGTGCGTATCTTAACGGCCCCAATAATTGCAAGTATGCAGTTGGCACACCAAGGTAAAAGTCAGGGCCAGATAGTAACGCCGATAGACGTTTTTCTTGCGATCAACACTCGCTGTCCGGACGCTTTGCACGATTATTCCGTTTGATCAGGTAGCAGAGAAATATTCTCCGACGGTATGGTATCAACCCCTACCCCTGAATGAGAGGGATAATCGTGCAAAGGCAGCATGCGGGGAACCCTATAGGGGGTTACACGGTAAAAGACCTCGCCAGTGGCGGGATTTTTCTTATTGCTGTATTTTCAAAAAAACGATAGAGACGCACCCCGTGCGGCGGCACAGTGGCTCGCAGCACGCCTGCCGTAAGCTCGGCCGGCGCTCCGCTCCATAGCTCGGTGCCTGCGGCGGTACCTGTCAGACCGATCTGTTGAAGGGCCAGGTCCAGCGGTAGCGGGCTCTCGCCGATGTTGAATACGGCAGCGTAGCGGGAGCCTTCGGCGTCTTCGGCCGTCCAGACGATGAGATCTCCTTGGCGTAACGCTTCCTTGGCTCCGCGGCTCTCCCGGTGCATGCGCAGCACCTCGCGGTTGGTAAGCAGCGACAGTGTCCAGTCGTCACAGTCCCGCAATTCGCCGCCAAAGATGAGCGGCGAGCGGAAGATGCTCCAGAGCGACATCATCGTTAGCTGCTCGTCGCGCGTGAACCGGGTCCAGCGGTCCGAACCCCCGCCATCCACCGAGCGAATGCCGATGTGGCCGAGCGGCAGCATGTCGCAGTCCGGCCAGGAACCTGCCTGCGGTATGCCCTGCCAAACCCGGCAACGGTCGAACATATCCAGCAGGAGCGGCCACTGGTCCCAGAAGTCATCCGTGACTCGCCACATGTTGGCATGCTCGGCGAAGAACGCAGAGTATGCCACCGGAGCGGGGCCGGGAGATAGGCTTAGCACCATGGGCCGGCCGCAGCGTTCAATCGCTTTGGAGATCAGAGTGATCTCCGGCTGATGGGTGTCATACAGCTTGGAAGCTGCTATGTCGTCCACCTTCACCAGGTCGACTCCCCACTGGGCGTATAGTTCAAAGAGAGAATCGTAATAGGCCTGTGCCCCTTCCTTCGAGGCATCCACGCCGTACATATCCGTATTCCATGGACAGATCGAGTTCGTATGCGCGATATCGCGTGCCGTCGCGGACGTACCCAGGATTGGAGCGGCGGCGTGAACAGCCTGCCGTGGAATGCCGCGCATGATATGAATGCCGAATTGCAGTCCAAGGCTGTGTACATAATCGGCTAACGGCTTGAAGCCTTGGCCGCCCGCCGCGGAGGGAAAACGGTTTTCAGCAGGCATGAGCCGGGAATAGTCATCCATCACGAGCGGAACAAACGGCCTGTATTGGGAGGAATTCGCATAGGGCTCGTACCATTGAATATCGACGGTAATGTAGCTCCAGCCGAATGCTTTGAGATGCTTCGCCATGTATTCCGCGTTGCCCCGAATCTCGTCTTCCGTTACGGCCGCGCCGTAGCAGTCCCAACTGTTCCAGCCAAGCGGCGGAGTAGGCGCTGCAAGCTTATGATCCATTTGTTAATCTCCTTTACTGATTAATTATTGCTCTTGACATGTTCATCATAATAAAGGAGATTAGCAATATCTATAGTAATTTTGAAAGCCGATAGTACAATATTGCGGTCAATCGAAGAACAGCTTGCGATAAGCAAGGCTTTCACCCCCGCTGCGGAATTCTCCCGGGGTAAGCCCGGTCAAGCCGCGAAACGCTTTAATGAAATAACTTCCGCTGGAGTAGCCGATCCGCTCGGCAATGGCCTCAATGTTAAGGCCGGTTCCCCGCAGCAGTTCCATCGCTTTCTCGGTGCGGACGCGGGTCAAGTAAGCGCCGGGCGTCAAGCCCGTGCTGGCCGAAAACCGGCGGATCAAGTGGTATTTGGACAGGGAGACATACTCGGAAAGCTGATCGATGCTGATCATCCGTGAATAATTGTGCTCTATAAATTCAGCTGCGCGCCTCACGTTCTCCGGCCAATTCTCCCTATCCCGCAGCGTTGTGACCTGCAGTCTGGCCAGTTCGGTCACAAACTGATAGACGCAAGACGACGCGATCAGGGGATCGTTGATTCTGCCCGCTGCCGCATCGGCCACAATCATTCGCAATAACCGGACTGGCGCACAGTCTGCCGGCAGATGCGGAACCTCCCCCGCTTCACGCAGGAACTTACGCCAATGGGGTAATATCAGATCAGGCCGGAACAGCAGGAACAGAAAATCCCAAGGCTCTTTAGATTCCGGGGGATAATAATAGCGATGGGGTCCCGGAATTTCCGCGAGAAAAGCCTGCCCGGCGGTGACGCGGTGAGTCCGGTTCCCCGACTCATATACGCCTTCGCCGGAGAGGGTGTATTGGAACAGCAGGAGGGGCCCATCGGTCCGCTCCAGTCCGTCCCAGCGATAAGAAGCAGTGGTGATGGAATCACAGCCCGCCGCAAATAATCTGCATAACTGGAGCTCCTTATCTTCCGCGAACCGAAAACCGTAGGTGCCTTTGGGGATGTCCATAAATGTCCTCCTTAGAGTGAAAGCTCCATAGTGGTTGGAACGATGAGTTTTTGAATCCTGTTACATTCTTCCTAACAAATCCCGTTGAACTTAGTATAATAGACTATGAAAAAATTTCGAGATGGGGGCGGCAAAAATGAGGATCGTTAACTTGAACCCGAATCCCGGCAGCGGGGCCAGACTGGTCGGTTATTTGCACGATATCGAAAAAGAAAGCATGGGCAACCGCTTGGAGCGGCCCTGCGTGGTGATCTGCCCCGGCGGCGGCTTTGAAATGCTCTCCCCGCGGGAAGCGGACCCGCCGGCTGCGGCTTTTTTTGCCAAAGGATATCATGTGTTTACGTTGTATTATTCCATTCGCGAGGATGCGAGCGAACTGCGGCCCGTCATGGACATATCGCTGGCAATCGGGAAAATCAGGGAAAACGCCGCGGAGTGGGGTATCATTCCCAACAAGATCGCCGTTTGCGGTTTTTCGGCAGGCGGGTATGTAGCGGCTTCGTCGGGGACCTTATGGGACCATTCCAAGCTGCAGGAGGCCACCGGCGGCAAAGGCGAACAAGGCCGGCCGGATGCGATGGTGCTGTGTTACCCGGTTATTACGGCAGGTGAGTTTGCGCACCGGGGGTCCATTGAACGTCTGGGTCCCGGATGGAATGAGGCGGAAAGAGAAGCGGCTTTTTCGCTGGAAAAACAGGTAACCGCTTCGACGCCGCCGGCCTTCTTGTGGCATACAGTGGAGGACGCTGCCGTGCCGGTGGAAAATTCCATGCTGTTCGCTTCAGCGCTGCGGCGAGCCGGCGTACCGTTCGAATGCCATCTCTACCAGAACGGCAGACACGGCATGTCGATGTGCAGCACGGAGGTAGGCGATCCCGACGATCATCTCGCCACCTGGTTTCCGCTCTGCCTGGAGTGGCTGGGCCGGCAGTTTGCATTTGAATATTGAGCGGTTATAATTCCCGCAGGTTGCCATGTGTAAAAGCATGGCAGCCTTTTTTTATTTCGGGACAAGGTATGATGTGGAATTTCTGTATCCCTCTTAATAGCAAATAATAGAAAATTAGAGCAAGATTGTGATAATGCTATAAATATATAAAGGAGTGTCTTTCTATGAAAAAAGAAAAAAGACAACGATTAATTAAGCAATTGGTGAGCGAATATGAAATAGAAACCCAAGAGAAATTAGTAGAATTGTTGGCAGAACAAGATGTGATGGTAACGCAAGCTACAATTTCACGGGATATCCGTGAGCTGAATTTAATCAAAATAGCTTCTCCGAAAGGATTTATGATATATCATGTTTCTTCAGAAATGCCTTTGCAAACGGATTTGAAGTTAAAGAGGAAGTTGCAAGAAGTTGTTGTAAGGATTGATTATGTTGATCAATTAACGATTATTAAAACGTTGCCTGGCAATGCACATGTTATCGGTGTTTTATTGGATGATCTAAATTGGAAAGAAATGGCGGGTTGTATATGCGGGAATGATACCTGTCTTGTCATTTCCCGGACCCGATCGGAGCGAAAGATTTTAGAAGAAAGATTTAATTTGATTTTTAGATAAAATGAGCTGGTAGATTGTTAAGTGAGAATACGAGATTACTTGAAAAGAGCGTAGGCTGCCTGAAACGGGCATTCCTTCGCTCTTTTACTTGTTATTCATCATATATGCGCAGTATAAAATAGGTTTCGCAAAAAAAATGGAAAAATCTTTTATAAAAATACAGATTTTTATGATTTTAAAAATAAAATTGTGCAATATTTCACGACAAATATGCTGGCGTTTTCACGAGGCGGAAAGCATGGACCCTTTATGATGTCTTTGTAAACATCAAAGCATACAAAGGAGGTACATCAAATGGAGCATCCCATGCATGTTGCTTCGGAAATTGGGGAATTACAAACGGTTTTATTAAAACGCCCTGGACAGGAATTGGAAAACTTAACGCCGGATTATTTACAGCCATTATTATTTGACGATATCCCCTATTTGCCGGTGATTCAAAAAGAACATGATTATTTTGCCCAAACATTACGCAATCGGGGAATTGAAGTTCTTTATTTGGAAAAACTCGCGGCTGAGGCATTGGCGGATAAGAAATTGAGAGAAGAATTTGTTGATCGTGTTTTAGAGGAAGCGAGGGCTGAAGGAGATATTTCACAGCAAATTTTAAAAGAATATTTACTTTCCTTCGCCAATGAAGATTTAGTTCAAAAAATAATGAGCGGGGTACGGAAAAACGAAATTGAAACCAGCAAGAAAATACAACTCTATGAATTTATCGAGGATCATTCCCCATTTTATTTGGTTCCCATGCCGAATTTGTATTTTACCCGTGATCCCGCAGCGGTCATTGGCGATGGATTAACGATTAATAAAATGAGAGAAACCGCACGCAGACGTGAATCACTGTTTATGGAGTACATTATCAATCATCACCCGAGATTTGCCGGTCATCATGTGCCGGTTTGGCTGGATCGCAACTATCAATTTCCCATCGAAGGCGGCGATGAGCTTATTTTAAATGAAGAAACGATTGCCATTGGCGTGTCTGCCCGCACTTCAGCTAAAGCCATCGAACGTTTAGCCCTAAATCTATTTAGCCGCCAAGAAAAGTTCAAGCGAGTGCTAGCCATAGAAATTCCAAAATGCCGCGCATTTATGCATTTGGACACCGTATTTACGATGGTTGATTATGATAAATTTACCATTCATCCGGCGATCCAGGGACCGCAAGGTAATATGAACATTTATGTTTTGGAGCAAGGTCCGGATGAAGAAACGCTTAATATTACCCGCCACACTTCTTTAATGGAATCGCTAAAAGAGGTATTGGGCTTAAAGGATTTGGTTCTCATTCCTTGCGGAGGAGGAGATGAAATCGCCTCGGCTCGCGAACAATGGAATGACGGATCCAATACATTGGCCATTGCGCCGGGAGTAGTTGTTACGTATGACCGCAACTATGTATCAAACGCCTTATTGCGTGAACACGGCATCGAGGTCATTGAAATATTGAGCTCGGAATTATCCCGTGGCCGTGGGGGCCCGCGTTGCATGAGCATGCCAATCGTTCGCAAAGATATTTAAATTACGGAGAAAGCAGGGATAAATATGGGAAAAATGAGTTCAAGCTTAAAAGGCAGAAGTTTTCTGGCGGAGATCGATTTTACGGAAGAGGAATTGTTGTATCTTCTGGATTTGGCGGGGGATTTAAAAGAGAAGAAGAAAAACGGCATTCCCCATCGTTATTTGGAAGGAAAAAATATAGCTCTTTTATTTGAAAAAACTTCTACTCGCACCCGGTGTGCCTTTACAGTAGCTTGTACGGATTTAGGCGCACATCCCGAGTATTTGGGTAAAGGTGATATCCAGCTCGGCAAAAAAGAATCCGTAGAAGACACGGCGAAAGTGTTAGGCCGGATGTTTGACGGCATCGAGTTCCGCGGCTTTGCCCATAAAACAGTGGAATCAATAGCTCAGCACTCGGGTGTACCGGTATGGAACGGTCTAACGGATCTATGGCATCCCACCCAAACGCTCGCTGATTTGTTAACCATCCGGGAACATTTAGGGTACTTGCGGAATGTGAAGCTCGTTTATGTTGGCGATGGCCGGAACAATGTGGCCAATAGCTTATTGGTCGGCGGTTCAATCGTTGGCATGGAAGTTCGGATTTGTGCGCCAAAATCATTATGGCCGGCACAAGAAGTCGTTTATTTGGCCAAAAAATTTAGCGACCGGGTCATGGTAACCAGCAGCATTGAAGAGGCCGCTTTCGGCGCGGATGTAATCTACACGGATGTTTGGGTATCGATGGGGGAAGAAGATAAATTTGCCGAACGTATTGAACTGCTTTCCCCTTATCAAGTAAATAGGAAAATGATTAAAGAAACGGGGAATAGTGATGTGATTTTCTTGCATTGTTTGCCTGCCTTTCATGATCTGGAAACCGCGTATGGCAAAGAAATTTACGAAAAACATGGATTGAGAGAAATGGAAGTCACCGATGAGGTGTTCCGCAGCAAGCATTCCAAAGTATTCGATCAAGCGGAAAATAGAATGCATACCATTAAAGCGGTTTTAGCGGCTACTTTGGGAAGTGAGCGCAATGGGTGAAGATAAGAAATTAGGATTATTTACACTAACGGCTCTAGTTGTCGGTTCGATGATCGGCGGCGGAGCGTTTAACCTGGCAAGCGATATGGCCAAAGAAGCCGGCGCCGGAGCGATTATTATCGGGTGGATTATCACAGGAATCGGTATGATTGCGCTTGGATTATCCTTTCAGAATTTAACTAATAAAAGACCGGATTTGGATGGCGGTATTTTTAGCTACGCCAAAGCTGGATTTGGAAACTTTATGGGATTTAACAGCGCATGGGGGTATTGGGTAGCCGCTTGGCTTGGCAATGTAGCTTACGCGACCTTATTATTTAGTGCGTTGGGGTATTTTTTTCCCATTTTTGATGGGGGGCAAAATATAGCCTCGATTATTGGGGCGAGCATATTGCTCTGGTGTGTTCACCTGCTGATTTTACGAGGCGTACAATCGGCAGCGCTTATCAACTTAGTAACTACAATCGCGAAATTAGTACCTGTGTTTGTGTTTATTGTTGTGGGAATCTTTGCTTTTCGAATCGATATATTCATAGACGGATTTTGGGGACAAGGCGGTACTTTTGCTTGGGGGGCGGTAGGCAGCCAAGTTAAAAGCACAATGCTTGTAACTCTCTGGGTATTTACTGGTGTTGAAGGGGCTGTTGTCTTATCCGGCCGCGCCAAAAATAAACGTGATGTCGGGAAAGCGACCGTCATTGGATTGATAGGCACACTTATTATTTACGTGTTGATTACATTATTATCTCTCGGGCTGATGCAGCAAGCGGATATTGCCCAGTTAAAAAATCCGGCTATGGCCTATTTATTTGAAAGTGTTGTTGGAAAATGGGGCGCTGCATTTATTAACCTGGGTTTGGTTGTTTCCGCCTCAGGCGCTTGGCTAGGGTGGACTTTGCTTGCATCTGAAATTCCCTATTTAGCCGCTAAAGATGGTGTATTTCCAAAATGGTTTGCAAAAGAGAATAAAAATAAAGCTCCTGTAAACTCATTATGGATTACCAATGGTTTAATTCAACTGTTTTTATTAACTTTCATGATTTCGGATCAAGCGTATAATTTTGCGTTTTCTCTAGCATCTTCAGCTATTTTAATTCCTTATGCGTTTTCGGCGTTCTATCAATTGAAGTATAGCTTGCGATCCAAAGAAAAAGACCGAACCATCAATATAATCATTGGTATAGTCGCAAGTATTTATGGAATTTGGTTGGTTTATGCGGCTGGGCTGGATTACTTGTTATTGGCCATGACCTTATATGCACCTGGCATTTTCATCTATTATAAGCTGCAAAAGCAAAATCATCCCAAGCGGATCTTTACTCGGGCGGAACTGATCTTATCCGTTGCTATTGCTGCTTTGGCAGTATTCACCATCTATGAATTAGTTACGGGGAACATTACGATTTGAAGTTTTTGGAAATGAAAAACTATTGGAGGGTTGAAATATGACACGAAGAAAAATTGTAGTGGCACTAGGCGGAAATGCGATACAATCCGGTAATGCTACGGCAAAGGCACAGCAAGAAGCATTGGAAAAAACGGCGGAACAACTTGTGAAAATTATAGAAAATGATGTGGATGTCGTATTTGTCCATGGGAACGGCCCGCAAGTGGGGAATATTTTATTGCAGCAAAAGGCGGCCGAATCGGAAAAAACGCCCGCCATGCCGTTGGATACTTGCGGTGCGATGAGCCAAGGCATGATCGGCTATTGGATGGGAAATGCGATTGCGAAAGTATTGAGAAAACAAAATATAAATAAAGACGTGGTAACCATCGTAACCCGAGTGGTCGTTGATGAAAAAGACGAAGCCTTTAATAACCCCACAAAACCAATCGGGCCTTTTTATACAGAGGACGAAGCAAGAGCGTTAATGAAGGAAACCAAAGTAGTATTTAAAGAAGACGCAGGAAGAGGATGGAGACGGGTTGTACCGTCACCAACGCCTGTAAGCATTCTTGAATATAAAGTGATCGATTCTTTGGTAAAGGCCGGGAATATCGTCATTGCTGTTGGCGGCGGCGGAATTCCGGTCATTCATGCTAAAGAAGGAGTAACGGGGACCGAAGCGGTGATTGATAAAGACTTCGCCGCTCAGAAATTAGCTGAATTAGTAGAGGCCGATACGCTTGTCATTTTAACGGCAGTGGATTTTGTGTATGTGAATTTCAATAAGCCAAATCAAAAAAGGTTAGAGTCTGTAAGCGTTGATGAATTAGAAGGATATGTAAAGGAACAACATTTTGCGGCGGGAAGTATGCTTCCCAAAATTGAAGCTGCCATCAATTTTGTGAATGCAAATTCAGAACGAAAAGCTATTATTACCTCTCTAGACAAAGTCAATGAAGCATTGGAAGGAAAAACGGGTACGGTTATTTCTAAACAAAAGGGACCTGTGCATGCATAAATAAGATTTTTAAATACTACTTTTAATCAAAATGGTCGAATTTGGGCTCATATTTACTCCCGAATTCGGCCTGCTTGTTTCATTGATGATTTCCGGTTTATGATAAAATTCTAATTAATTCCATTATACAACAAGAGAGGTGTATTTATGAATAAAAGGAATGTGGTTGAAAATTTAAAACAGTTTGACTTATTTGCTGATTTAACAGAAAAAAAATTACAAAGCATAACGGAGTTTGTCTATTGGCGAACTTATAAGAAGGGTCAATTTTTATTTTTGGAAGGGGATTCAAGGGAACGAATCTACCTTATGTTGGATGGCTTTGTAAAGTTAGAGCGGGTCAATCAAAGCGGAAATTTACTCTATGAGGATTATGTAAAACGATTTTCAATTTTTCCTTACGGCGGTATGTTTACGGATAAAAGATATACTTACTCGGCGGAAGCTTTGACAGATGTAGATGTGTATTATATTCCTGCGGCGATTTTTGAAGATATGTTGAAGGC
Organism: Paenibacillus oralis; assembly: GCF_003863965.1. Lineage (GTDB taxonomy): Bacteria > Bacillota > Bacilli > Paenibacillales > Paenibacillaceae > Fontibacillus > Fontibacillus oralis. The sequence goes on along the minus strand of NZ_RRCN01000001.1, from coordinate 7,085,059 downwards.
CAATCAAAAGCAATTAATATTTGTTGTTCAGCAGTTTTCTTTGATCTTAAAACTTCATGAACATCGTGTTCAATATATTACAACACCCAATGCACAGGATCGGGTAATTCAGTCACTTAATTATTTAAGACAGGATTTAGGGGAACAAAACGGTGAAGAGATTGTCATTTCGTGTCCACTGACAACCATCGAAATCTCCAAAATATCCGGAACGTCACGAGAAACGGTTAGCTGCGTGTTAAATCAGTTAAAGAAAGATCATATTATCACCGTATCAGGTAAAAAAATTATAATACATGACCCCGCTTATTTCGAGAAAATCTCGATATGAACGAATAGCGGATTTCGGCTGTCGTATTTTATTCGGGGCGGGAAGATGTTTGTGAAAAATGTTTATTGCACGACAACGGTTTGTTCCTTGGCGTTTATAGGACTGGGCTTCCGGTTTATCGAGCGGAAACTAGTTTATTGCCTCCGGCCGATAGACGCTGCCATACTGACTGTTTTTAGTGCGGCAGGCCATGGCGGAGATGGACATCCATTATGATGAAGAGATGCACATGCTGTGGAACGTGGAGGATGGCGGGGGCAAGCGGCACTCCACCCGCGGCAGCGCCCATTATGCTGTTGGCCTGCTGATCAGGAACGGCGCAGGAGACCTGGAAAGAGCCTGTGCGGTTTTGAACAAAGTGCTGGAGATGCAGCTTGACCGTCCGGATGAAATTTACCACGGCACTTTCAAAACCTCGCCGGAAGCGGCGGAGCCTCCAGCTGGCAGCTTTCCGTGGAAAAGCTTCGGCCCGGGCTTTGCGTATTACATGGCCCGCACGCTGGAGGCGATTTCCGCTAAGCTGGCGGATGAGCTTGGCGCCGGGAACGGGCAGTGGAGGCGGGTGGAGGAGGTTTTTGCGAACGCCGCCCGTCAGGTGCTTCCTACGGTTTGGCAAACCTATGATCCGAACTGGCGAGAGTTTATTGCCAGCGCCTTTGCGGCCATTCTGGAGCATTTCGAGCAGCAGCTTCCAGGGGAACTGGTCATCCGCATGGATGAAGCGATGAAAAAGGCCGTCGCCGGCTCCATCGACCGCCGGCTGTCGGACGTGGTTCCGATGAACACGAATATCGAGCTGATGCATCTTTTTATCGTCCATTATTACGGCTGTCGCTACGGCAATGAGGCCTGGATCCGGCATGCCGACCGGGAAGCCGCGAGATTCCTGGAAGCCTTTGCGGAATTCGGCACGCTTGCGGAATTCAACTCTACGACTTATTACGGAGTTGATCTCACCGTGCTCGGGATGATCCGGAAATATGCCCGGACGGAGAAGTTCAAAGCGATGGGGCGTACAGTGGAGCAAGGACTTTGGGAAAACATTGCGTTGTTTTACAACCCTCATCTTGAAAATATGGCTGGCCCCTTTGCCCGGGCTTACGAGATGGAGATGACCGCTCACAGCTCGCTGGGCGTGTTTCTCTATTTGGCGTTTGGCGAGAGTTTCAAGCATTTGGCGGGCGTCAATTGCGAGACAGGCCATGACCCGATGATTGCGCTCGTCGGCGCTGACGTGCCGGAACATGTGAAGCCGATGCTGCTGGCCCACAAGGAGGATCGCCTGGTTACCAGGCGGTTCCGCGAGCTGTGTGAACGGGATCAGCCGGGAGAGAACCGGTTCGTGTGCACAGCGACAGCTTGGATTGAGCGGAATCTCATGATCGGCGCACTAACGGGAAGCCGGAATACCAACGGCCAGCTGCATCCGGCGACGATACATTGGCGGAACGACTCAGGCGGTCGCTATTATTTGCGGTTAATCCGCAGGGAACCGGAAGGCGGCTGGAATACGCATTTGCGCGGCTATTATGTGGATGCGGAAGCGTCGCGGGGCAAGTTGACCGCAGCCGTAACGCTTGCCACCGGCAAAGCGCTCGATGTCTGCTTCGAGGTGTGCGGGCCGGGGGTATCCGCCGCGGGAATTACGCCTGCAAAATGGGTGTTCCCGGGGCTGTCGATCCGCGTCGAGGCGAACGCTCCGGAGCCGCTCGTCCGGGAACGGGACGGCTGCGTGGAGATCGTTTATCCTTATCGCCCGGGATTTACGGGCAAGCATATGGACCTCAAGCTTGAACTGCAGTCCGGAGATTGATCGCCAGCGCATGCCGCTCATGCCGACGCCAGGTGAGGGGGGTGTCTAAAGGGTTCGTGTCTTGGTGTCCCTGCCTGCAGCCTGCCTTTGCACGATTATACCTTTCGTTCAGGGAGCAGTGGGGCTAGAGCAAGGGGTGCAAAAAAAGAGATAAGAAAAAGAGAGGGAAAAAATGAGGCGGTTCAGGTGAGATTTTCGACTTGATAAAGGAACGTACGTTTGGTATAATGAAATATATGGAATTTATGTTCGTATATTCTTAATTCGGGGGCGAGCAAACATGGAGATCAATGCGGGAACGGAACTTCAACCATTCACCAGCCGTTACCACAGCGAGCAGGACTGCATGGAGGCGCTGATCGCGATGAAGTGGCCAAGCGGCTTCGTCTGCCCGCGCTGCGCTCACACCCGGTGCAGCCGTCTGACTTCCCGGCATATCCCTTTGTTCGAGTGCGGAAAGTGCAAGCATCAAACATCGCCTTTGGTCGGCACGATTTTTGAAGGAACGCGTCTGCCCTTGCTCAAGTGGTTCGAGGCCCTGGATTTGTTCCTGCTCCCGGGCGGCATCTCGGCGCTGCGGCTGCGCCAGGTGATCCGGGTCACCTACAAAACCGCCTGGTTGATGCTGCACAAAATACGCCATGCCGCCCTAGAGTTCGATGCCCGGGAGCTGCTCTCTGGAGACGTGAAGGTGAATAGCGATCAGTATGGGCGTAATCCGTCCCGCTTTCAGCTTACGCATCCGTATGCCTCGGCGGTCGTAGCCGGCTGCACGGTAACAGAGTCGGGCGAGCCGGAGCAGGTCAAAATCCGCCTGGTGCCGCATAAGCGGGGAGGCGAAAAAAGAGCAAACTGTCACGATCTAACCGCGTTCATCAACGGGCATGTGGATGTCCGCACATCGGCGGTAGAGTCGTTCCCCCTCCCCTTTCGGCTGTATGCGCCCTTGCGGAAAGTGGTGAGAGAGGCGTGGGAATCGCTGAAGAGTACATATATAGCCTTGGGACTGAAGCATCTGCAGGCGTACCTGAACGAGTACACCATACGCCGTTCGCTGCGCCTGCCCGGAGCGGAAGAAACGATGCGGCAAAAGTTGCTGCGCATGTGTGTGGAGATTCCTGCGATCCCTTACCGCCGGCTAATCGCGCGCCAACCGAACCAGCCCCTTGCGGCTGCAGCCTGATCGAAACGCTGGAACGGTGGGGGGAGTTTGATGTGGATCAACTTGATGGGTGGGGGTGAGCATGAACAGTGCGGGCGTTGCTGCAGACGGAAGAGTTCAGGCTACAGCAAAATCACGGTCTTTTCATTTCCCTCGCGTCTTGTCCTTGATCTCCTGTCCGGTCTGTTTCACCTCCTCTAAACCTGATTTCTTCTCCTAAACCCGTTTAAATTATCTCGAACCTATCTGCTTCTCCACCAAATATTTTTTCTCTTGAGCTTGTCTTTCTCTCTGTAACCTGATTAAACGGGATAATCGTGCAAAGTCTTCGGACAGCGAGTGTTGATCTGCCGCCCACCCCACTTCCCTATCCTCAAGCTTTCAACGCCCCTCTGTGTTTCTTGCCACGATCGGTTTTCGCCGCAGGCTATCCTTTGTCCAAAAGAAAGCTGAATGGCCGCAAGCTGTTTATGACGATCGTGGTCATTACGATGTTCTTTAGCGGCGGCATCATCCGGAATATATTTAGGTTTGCAACCTGAACCTGTTGGACACGATCTGGGCGCTTGTGCTTCCGGGACTTATCAATCCTTTTTATTTAATTATTTTGATTACCTTCTTTAACAATATTCCGGAGAGCCTGGAGGAATCCGCGGAAATTGACGGCAGCAGCCATTTTCGGACTTTGCTCAGCATAATCCTGCCGCTGTCGCTGCCGGTTATCGCGACGCTTAGTTTGTTCTATGCGGTAGGCCGGTGGAACGGATTTCAGGATACGCTCATGTACATTAACAGCCCGGAGCTTTATCCGCTGCAACTCAAGCTGTACCAGCTCATCCAGAACAATATGACTTCCGATCTTCTGGAGGCGGAAGGCGCCGGTGCCGTCTCCAGGCTTGTTCCGGAAGGCTTGAAGTCGGCGAGCGTCATGTTCGCAACGGTACCGATTCTGCTCGTTTACCCGTGGCTGCAGCGTTACTTCGTAAGCGGCGTGATGCTTGGCGCGGTAAAAGGCTGACATGGTCAAATAGATGAGCTGGACGACGGCTAAAGAAAGTGTGGGGAAACATGTGGAGAGTTATGAAAAAATCGTGTTAGCGAACGATGATTTCGTACAAGATGCGATGGAGCGTCAAGTGCTTGACACAGCCAGCCGATTCTAAGGAGGCGTGACCGATCCGGCGAACGGCATTGCCTGGCCAAGCCACGGCGGAACGCCGAAGGAAATGACCATATGGACATCTGCTCTCATTAACGAAGATTCCCGATTTTATCATCGTGAAGAACTGCTGCATCGTTTGGAGCTGGCGGCGGAATTCATGCTGCGGTCGCAGCATGCCGATGGTTCGATTTCGCCGCCGTGGACAAATCTGCATTCGCCGCTTTCTGGAACGAACTATTCCCGTCTTGCTGACGGGAGGATGCCATACCCCGAATCGCCGGTGGGTCATCGCTTCGGCTCTCGGGTTTATGTATAAGCTGACAGGGCGAGCGGAGCTGAAGGAGCGGGAGCGATGGCTTGCGGAAGGCATCGACTGCACGGAGGACGGGAAGTGGACGGAACGCAGCAACGGCATTTACAACGCGGTTAGCGACCTCGTGCTGTATTATGCGGCGGAGCTGTTGGACCGCCCCGAGCTGCTGGAGCCGGTTCGTCGGAACTTGCGGATGATGGCGTACCTGATCCATCCCGGCGGGGACGTGGTTACGGATTATTCCGGGCGCCAGGATTTCGGCCGCAAATCCGATTTGAGCGGTTATTTTCTGATCCTGAAGCTGATGGAGGAGCACGATCGCGATCCGCTGTTTGCGGCGATGGCCGGTCTCGCCGGTGAGGCGCTGGCGCAACCCGGCATGCTGCCGAACAACGCGCTGATCGGCTATCTGCGTTACCCGGAGCTGCGGCGGCGCCAGGTGGAGCCTGGCCCCTTGCCGGACCGGTACAAAATGATCATTAACGGGAGTTTTCCGCGCGAGCGCTATTTGCAGGCAATGGAGGCGGCCGGACATGGCGGCCGAATTTATCACAGCCGTCTGCATCCCGATTTTGGCGCTCCGGTCGCCCGCCAGCGGGAAGGAAAAACGAGTGTGACCGTCATGGCCGAAGCGAATTCGTTTTTCGCCCTGTGGCATGGTGAGGTCCGGCTGCTTGGCGTGCAGATCGGCACTTCCTTTGGGCCCGGGTTCGTCAAATTTCAGACGCTGGAGCGTCGGGGGCAAGGTTATCGTTTGCGGGCCGAGGAGTTAAAGGTTACTATGGCCCCGTACCGGCCCGGAATTTGCCTGCCACGGTGAGGGAAGCGGTGAGTCCCTGGTATTTGCTGCCGCATCAGCTTCGGGAAGTCACCCATGAGCAGAAACATGAGGTGGAGATCGAGTTTGCGGAAACCGGGCAAGGCTGGAGCCTCCGCCTCTGCTGCCACCTGCCGGAGGTGCTGATGACGCAGGTTTCCTTCATCTTCGGTAGCAATAGGGCATTATCCGGGCCGGGGCTTGCACAGGCGGACGAAGGAACGTTCTTTTGGCAGGACGGACCCGTCCGGTATAGATCGGGAAGCGATTGGATCGAACTGGAGGGCGGCGGCCATGAGCACCGAGCGAAAGAACTCAACAACCTAAGTTATCCGGCCCATTGCCGGACTTTGCTGGTCAACCTGCTGACACCGTATGACCGTACGTTTCAATTGCGGCTGTCTCCCGCCCAGGAATAATCGCTTGTTGGTAAGCGCGGCTTGCAGGTTTGCAGCTTGTTAGCGGGTTTCAAAAGCAAAAGTGCATTTGATTTGGGGCTATTCGATAAAAAAGAGCTTTTTGGCCGGAAATGAACTGCACTTTCGCATTTGAACCACCCGTTTCGAGGAATTTCGACGAAAATCGCATGCACTTTTGCATTTCGTGGATTTCGTGGGATACGGACTCGCCTGAACCGGCCACGCCCGAATATGGCTCCACATGAATATGGCTCCGCACGAATATGCCCGCCCGAATTGGCGCTCTAATCACATGCTCTTCAAACTTCAACCGCTTGACGGCCGGTATCCGCCGCCCGCTCAAGGCTGTGCGCACGTTTCGGTTTTTGCTCCCAGTCCTTCTGCTCCAAGTCCTGATGTTCCCGCCGCAGCTTAAGCATAAACGCACTTCCCGCGTCCGTACTGCTGTCCAGCAGCAGGTCGCCGCCTTGGGCGCGGGCAAGCAGCCGGCTGTAGGTTAAGCCGAGCCCCAGCCCGCGTACTTTCCGCTTCTTGGCTTGCCCGCGGTAGAACTGTTCGAAGATATGCGGCTGTTCCTCCGCCGGTATGCCGCCGCCGTTGTCGCGGACGAGGATATCCAAGTATCTGTCGTACGGGATCAGCCGGACCTCGACGCGGAGCGGGCGTTCGTCCGCCGCTTGCAGGGCGTTGTTCAGCAGATTCACCACGATTTGCTGAATCCGCAGGGCATCCCCGAGGGCGACAAGCTCCTCCCCGCCGGGTTCGATCGTCACAGAGACCTGCTCTTCCTCATGGAACAAACCCCATTGATAAACGATTTCTTCAATAAGCAGCTTCACATTAATAGGGCTGCTCTTCACTTCCAGGCTGCCGGAGGAGAGGGCGTTGTAGTTGAGCAGGTCGGCGACCATCCATTCCAACCGTTCCGATTCCTTCAAGGCGATATCCAAAAATTCCTCGGCTTCCTCCCGGTTTACCACCCCTTCGCGCACCGCCAGAAGCAGGCCTTTGATGGAGGTGACCGGGGTTTTCAACTCATGGGTTACGCCGGCGAGCTGCAGAGCCCGCCACGCTTCCAACTGCTTAAGGCGAACGGCCATGTCTTTAAAGGAACCGATCAGCTCCTGGATTTCGCGTTCCGGCGTGGCGATATCCAGGTTGACGTCGTAAGAGCCGGCGGCGATCTGCCTGGCGCTCAGGGCCACCCGGCGAATTGGGCGCGACAGCTTGCGGGATAAAGCGTAAAGCGTGATCCACCCGCACAAAATGAGCGTCAGCAGCAGCAGAACGACCAAAATGATCTCGTTCGGACTATAGGTCAGCGAGCGCTCGGATTGAAGCAAGGCGACCTGTCCCTTTTTTTCGCCCCCGCTCATGATCGGAGTCGTCACCGCCATAAACCGGCTGTCGCGCGACTCGGCCAGATCGTCCGTCAGCTTGTACTTTAGATCTTTATCGCTGATTTTCGGCTTGGAGAACACGAGTTTCCCCTGATCATCGGTAATAATCAGACAAAGCTCGTCTTTGTCCAGATTAAAATAAACAAACCGGCTTTTCAGCAAATGCTCAAAATCGGGAGGAATGGCAATTTCCCCGCTTGGGGAGGTGACCCGTTCCGAAATTTCCTGACCGAGCAGCCCGGTCGTTTTCAGCCGGCTATCCCTCGCCGTTTCCCGGATCCAATACACCGCGGCCACGGTGATAATGGCGAGACCCAGGCACAAGATGGCAAAATACCGCAGGGTCCAGTAAGACAGGATCGAGATTTGCTTAGGTTTAGGTTTTATTCTTTGACCCATAATTGATACCCCATTCCCCGCAGTGTGCGGATTTCTCCGTCTTTCTCCGACCAGTGCGACAGCGCCTGGCGCAGCCGCTTAATCGACAGATCGACCGCCCGGTCGCTCCCGTCGTAATCCATCCCCCAAACTTGCTCGATCAACTGTTCACGGGTAAAAGTCCGGTTGGGCCGCTCCGCCAGGAAAAGCAGCAAAGCCAACTCGCGGGGATTTAACGCGACCTCGGCCCCGTTGACCAGAACCTGCTTGGCGGCCAAATCGATGTGCAGGTTGCCGTAAATTCTTGTACTGCGGTGGTCATTCCAATGGGGCGGCCTGCGCAGCACGGCGTTGATCCGGGCGATGACCTCCTCCGGGACAAAAGGTTTGACCATGTAATCGTCGGCCCCTCCGTTCAAACCGTTGAGCCGGTCCGATATTCCGTCCCTCGCTGTCAGCATAATGACGGGGCAGGCGCTCTTTTTTCGGATCGCGGTCAGCAGGTCCATTCCGTCCGAATCGGGCAGCATGAGATCCAGCAGAATCAAGTCCGGGGGCTTGCGGTCGAATTGCTCCATCGCTTCCGCGCCGGTGGCCGCTCTGACGGGGAGGTGGCCCGCTTTTTTTACGTATGCGGCGAGCACGCGCGAAATAGCTTCCTCGTCTTCGATAATTAATATAGTCTTCACGGAAATCTCCTTTTTCTCCAAATCTCGTTGTTTACATCAATACCACATGCTGAATCCAGCCGCAAGCTTTTCCAAACAGAACTATGTAGAACCAATCTAAGGAAGAATAATCGTTTGACATCATCCCGACACATTCAAATGGTAGTTTATGTGATAAATAGGGATTAGGAGGTTTTCTGAAAAATGAATAAAAAAACGAGAAACTGGATCATGGCTGGAGCTGCTGCAGTGATATTGATAGGAGTAGGCGGTTATATGTTTATGGACAGTTACCTGGGGAACAAGGTGGAAATCGTGGAAGCCATTCCGGCAAGCGGGGCTGTGGCCGATGCTTCGTCAAACGGTGAAAAACCGGCCGTAACCGCCGACCAGTTGAACGGGGAATGGAAGATGACCGATGCTTCCAAGGTTTATTTTTCCGTGACGACTTCGCGCGAAACCGTAAACTTTGAAAATGCCGCGGTCAGCGGAACTTGGACGATCCAGTTGGACCAGCCCGAAAACATGAAGGCCGAAGGGGCCTTGGAGATGAGCGAAGTCAGCTCCGGGAACGGCCAGCGTGACGAACATATTAAAAACGCGGACTTTTTTGATGTGCCGCAGTATCCCCAGGCTACATTTACAGCCGCCTCTTTTGAAGGGCTGCCCGCCGAATGGGAGGAAGGGACAGTTTACGACTTTAAGATGGCCGGAACGATGAATGTCAAAGGGATCGACAAAGAGGCTACGTTCGATGGACAAGCGCTTTACCAGGACAACCAGGTGAGACTGTCCGGAACAACGACCGTAACCTTCGCCGATTTCGGCCTGCAAAATCCGCACAACGTTGTCCTGGAAACGGAAAACGATATTTCGGTCCGGTTGGAATTGGTGCTTGAGAAATAGATTCCACGCCAAACAAACATATTTGGCCGGCGAGGCGAATAGGATCAATTGATTAAGGAAAATGATGCCGTACTTTCGGCAGAGGAGTGATTGATCCTTATGGAGAACCGTTTTCCTGGTGAACCTCGTTCCGGTGGCGTGGCTATTCCAGAGCCCATTCGTCCGGACGGCAGCGGGGCGACGGACCCGGGTCCCCGGGACATAATGCGGGACTTGGAAAATCCGGATATGCTGGTTCCTCCGGTCACGGACCAGGGGTTGATTCCTAATTTAAAATTTTCGTTTTCCGACACGCACATGCAATTGAATCACGGAGGCTGGTCGCGGGAAATCACGATACGCGAGCTTCCCGTCGCGACAACGCTGGCTGGCGTGAACATGAGGCTGACGCCGGGCGGGGTGCGGGAGCTTCACTGGCACCAACAGGCGGAATGGTCGTTTATGATCGATGGCAAAGCCCGGATCACGGCCGTGGATCAAAACGGGAGAAATTTTATCGCCGATATTGGCGTGGGGGACCTCTGGTATTTTCCGCCCGGCATCCCCCATTCGATTCAAGGGTTGGAAGAGGGATGCGAATTTCTGCTCGTGTTTGACGACGGACATTTCTCCGACATGAATACGCTGTCGATTTCGGATTGGTTTGCGCATACGCCCAAAGAAGTGCTGGCCGCCAATTTCGGGGTTCCCCGCAAAGCGTTCGATCATATCCCGAAAGAGCAGGTATATATTTATCAGGATCGTGTCCCCGGTCCGCTGGAAAGCCAGAAGATTACTTCACCGTACGGCGAAGTTCCGGTCAGCTTCAAGCACCGCATGTTGGCGCAAAAGCCGATAAAGACCCCGGGCGGAAGCGTCCGCATCGCCGATTCTTCCAACTTCCCCATATCGAAAACGGTTGCTGCCGCCCTGGTTGAAATCGAACCCGGAGGCATGCGCGAGCTGCATTGGCACCCGAATAATGACGAGTGGCAATATTATTTGTCGGGCCAAGGCCGGATGACCGTTTTTGCCGGACACGGAGCGGCGCGCACGTTTAACGTCCGGGCGGGGGATGTAGGTTATGTACCGTTTGCCTTCGGGCATTACATCCAAAATACGGGCGACAAAAGCATCTGGTTTTTGGAAATCTTCAAAAGCGACCGGTTTGCGGACATCTCCTTGAATCAGTGGATGGCTTTAACCCCCAGGGAACTGGTGCAGAGCAACCTGCACGCCGGCCCATTGCTGATGGACTCGCTGCGGAAGGAAAAGTGGCCGGTGGTGAAATATTAGCGATTCCGCTCGTATTTCAATACTTCTTCCACATCGGCCATCTGGACCACCAGTTGCTGGGTGTCTTCCACATTTCCGTGCCTGTGGGCAATTTGGGAGAGAAGGATGCCGATGATTTTGACCGACGCATGTTCCGGACTATCCAGCGTTTCCCCATCCGCCCACGGCATCTTAGGAAGCACCAGATCCTCCAGCAGGACGGACACGCCGGGAAGATCGCCAAAATCCTCGGGTTCGAACGGTACAAACGGACCGGAAACAGGTATGTATATGGTTTGTGTCCAATCGAGCTCCCCGGGCCGGGCCCGGATCACAAGCTGCAGAGGACGGGGGGCGTCATCGTAAAAATCGCAAAAAGCCGCGATCCGCATCCGTTACATTCCTCCATTTCCTTTAATTTGACGCTCCAGTTGGGAAAGCACCCGTTGGGTTTCGCTCGACCATCCTGGGGCCGTTTGCTTTTGCCGCCGATTCGCCGCCTGGGCCGCCGCGATTAGGCTGCCGTGCAGCACCCGCCGCTGGATTTGATCCAGCCGCTGCTCGGCCAGCGTAAGCGGGACCTGAAACTGTTCGGCGATATAGGGAATCGCTTCACCGCGATGGTCAGGCACGGGCAGCCTGGCGAACATGTAAAACGGCACGGCGGCGTAGAGCACGAATTGCTCGGCTTCGCTTTCCTGGGCGTTTTTGAACAACGCGGTCATGCGCCGCTGATCCCCGGCATGCCGGAGCACGTGGCACAACTCATGGAAAAAAATAACCCGGGCTTCCGCCGCATCCTTGTATTTGTTCAGAAAAATCACTTTCTCTTCGTTATCGGAAAAGGATGGGTACGACCCATAAACCAGCTCCACGCCAAAAGCTTCGGCCACCCGCTCAATGTCGAGATCCGCCGGGCTCTTAATCCCATGGTTCAGGCATTTCGTATTAATCCACTGCTCCAGAAGGGTCTCATGATAATAGGCGTATAACATCCAAAAACCACCTCAAATAAGAATGTATGTTCGGTTTGGAGCCCAAAATAAGGGCCCCGCAATCAGGGCCGTAACGTGCATTATGTAAAAACCGGATGTTGATCGGCATTCCTTTCGGCGTTCCTCTTGATTACTTCTGTTCATCTCCATCTCCGCCCAGCAGTTTCTTTTTCTGCTCACGGTATGCTTTTAAGGCAGCTTCCATCATGGCGATTTCATCGGCCGTATACGCTTCGGGACCGCCAAAAAAAGACATATTGGTCCCTTTCTCCCCGGAAGGGGACGGGTCCTGCGTACGGCCCAGCAAATAGTCGGCGTTCGTATCCAGGGCGTCAACAATCTTCCGCAGTGATTCCGGATCGGGCTTACGGTCGTTCGTTTCGTATCTGGACAGCTGCGCGACCGACATTTCCGCTTTGGCAGCCAGGTCTTTTTGCGTAAGGTTATTTTGTTCTCTTAAGATTTTGATCCGCTCGCCTAGCGTTTGCATACATACTCCTCTTTCGCCGTTTAATCCAGTATATCACAAATTGACAAAATGGTAAATAAGAAAAGATGTTTTTGGATGGGATGACGAATTGGCAAAATTAACCGCCCCCTGCGCTTTAACTTTAATGTGAATTCCGTCCCCCTTTTACCTTGTCCGATAGCAATTATAAGAGGAATTGGGTAAATCAGTTAAAGCAGCTTATTTTGGGAGGTATACCTAAAGTAACATTTTTTGCTATATGTTCGTCTATATAATAAATGGAAAAATTAAGGTGATCACAAAATTACCGAAGTGGCAATTTAATATATTGACATTACCAAAATGGTAATCTATAATTAGGATACAACTTACCAAATTGGTAAAATTGAGGAGGGAAAATAGATGAGAAGGAGGTATGCGAAACGGCAGCGGACAAGCAGAGGTTGTTTAGAGTTACCAAAATGGCAATGATTTAGAACCCGTTTTTATAGATCCGAGAACCGCGGCATTCATTTTAGCATAATGGACAGGAGGGCTTCTAATGGGAAGAAGACGGATTCATGTATATACTACATTTTTTAGTTCGGTGCCGGTCGATGAGGCAGCCACCCGGTTGGCGGTGGAAAAACGGCTGGAGGAAGTGAGGCAGTTCCGGCAAATCGGAATGATCCGGCAGGAGGCGATGATTACGCCCGGATACGAACCCCGGTATCATGGCGCTACCTATCAGGTCAGCAAACCAACCGAGCACCTGGCGATCCGGAATGCCGACAAGGAAGCGGAGCTGATTCGAAAATCGGAACTGCTCGACATGGCGATGGAGAAACTGTCGGCGGATCAGCGGGAAGTGATCGAGCGCAGCTATCTCAGCCCGGAAGGGGAATATGATTTTATCAGCTGCGGGGAAATGGGCATCAGCGACCGGACCTACCGGCGGATCAAAGCCAGCGCCATCCGCATATTAGCGGCGGCGATGAGGCTGGAGGTCTATGAGGAGCAGGAAGAGGCGAAAAAAACGAAACACGAGGTCGGCTGATGCCGGCCTTTTTTTAACCTTATAGAAATTATAAAATTTTGGGCATGGTAGAGGGCGATGCGCAGGTGGAGAGGGGAGGAGAAGATGGACGTGGGGGCTAAGGGACACCAGAGCCGTTATTTTCGAAAAAACGGAGGTTTGCAAAATGTAACGGACACAGATGACGTTATTTACCTCAAATTGCCCTGGATGAACGGGTTTAGAGCGAAATAGGGTCGCCTGTGTCCGTTAGGCTGGGAAATACCCGGGAAATCGGCGGATAAGGTCGCTGGTGTCCGTTAGAGCAGCGTCCAAAGTTTAGGAAAAGTTTAGGAAGAGCCTCCAATTGCTCCAAAGTAGAAGTCAGAGCCATTAAAGGACGCCGTCAGGCGTTCTTTCTTATTTTTCAGATGAGAGGGAGCACGTTGCCTGAGTTTTTTTGTGGGAGGCGCAAATAGCGGCAAAAAAGGGTGCAGCCTAGAAATTGATGCATGACAGCCGGCTGCCGGACCAGCCAGCGTTGGCTGATTGCGGGCCGGCCGTAGCTGGGGCTGTTGGCTGACCGTCGGCTCGACGTGGGCTGGCCGTTGGCTCACCGCCGGCCTTCAAAAATAGCGGCACTTTATGTGCTTATATTCCGGAACCTAGCAGGTTCATCTCCATTAGCGACATTTTATGTACTTATTTTCCAAAGAATAGTCCGGAACATGGGCATTTTCTTGCGAGGAGGGAAAATAGCGGCATAAATTTCCCCTATTTCTCTCAAATGGATGGATGTGGCTGGAATAAGGACATTTTTTGCACTTATTTTTTACGCCTGAGTTTTATGCCGGAGTTTCTCAGGCAGCGTGGTTTTTGCAGAAATTTTTCCCGGTACTATACCTTTCCTATGCGCTTTTCACACACTTGTCCGTTAGCTGTCCGGTGAATGTCCGCCGCTTGTCCGTTGCTTGTCCGTTGCTTGTCCGTTCGCTTGGGTTTATCCGTGATAAATTGGTAGTGTGGAAATCAGGGACACCTGATCCCGACTATAAAATTTTGCGAAAGCCGCTGAGTCATCAGCGGTTTTTGTTTTGGAAGGAAGGATGCGTGTGCGGAAAAAGAGCAATAGCCCGCCGATAAAGGCTTCGGCGCAGGTCTGGGCTCAGCCGGAACGCTGCCGGGACTGCATTTGGGGACGTTTTGAAGGAACCAGACAGTTTTGCAGCCTTCCGCGCTGCGTGATCAATGAGATTCACCTGGAAAGGAGGTGAGCATCATTGCTAGAGATGCAGTAAGCGTAATTCGCGGCAAACTGCTGGAATCCGTGCCGGAGTTGAAGGAAATATACGATTCGCCTCCTCCGGCCCAAGCGGGAAGCACGCTGCCTTTTGCGGTTGTGCGGCCGGGCGGCGGGGACAGTGCGGGCAGCCCTTGGAAAGGGCTCAGGCTTTTAAATGAAATCGATCTCTATGTATCCGCGGCTGTCCCGGAGGAAGTGGATCGACTGGGCGAACTCGTCATCAATGCGCTCGACAAGCAGCTGTTGCAGGCGGAAAGTGGAGAGCTTTGGGCTGGTTTGTATATGGGGATGCCGAGCTCAGGGGACGTCATTGACGAAACACGTGGAGCGGTGAAGCGTGGGGTGCAGATCGCGCTGCTGTCGCCGCAGCCTGTCGCGCAGCCGGTGCAGATTACCGGCGATTCGTGGCTTACGGCGTTAGCCGACTGGACGAAGCAGACGCTTGGCCCGGAATGGTCGGCGTTCTGCGGCGCTTGGCCGCCTGACCATGCAACGCCCGCAGTGCTGTGGCAAATGATCGGCATGGACGTGCGGACGCTTGGTCCGTCATCCTATGAGATCGAAAAGCGGATGACCGCGTTTTTCCGGGCGGAGGATGCCGACCGGGAGCACGCGGGCATGTTGAAGTTGCTTGAGGCGTTGGGCGCTGCGGTGAAAATCCCGCTGGACCGCGCGGAACGGACGTTTCTACGCATCGGCGAGCCAAGGGGGAGCGTGCCGGCGGCCGGCTCGGGAACCGGGGCGGCAACGGGGACGACGGCGGCGGTGGGGCCGCTGACCGTTTCGCTGATCCGGCGTACCGCCAAACCGGCGGAGGAAGCGCCGCTCATGCAATACGTCCATTATCAATCCAATATGAGGTGAGGCAATTGGCAGGGAAAAAAGGAACGACGGCCACGAAGGCAGTACAAACGAAGGCAGCACAGATGAAGGCAGCTCAGGAAGCAGCCGCTGCGAAAGTCGTAGAAGCTGGAGCTACAGTTAACAGTTATCCGCTTCATGAACTGATGGCGGCGTCCGAAACGCTGCTGGGGGTCAAGCCGGAGGTGCTGGCCGGAGCTGTGGCTGGAGCCGGAGCCGGAACCGGAACTGGCAAAGAGATGATGCAAGTAGAGATGCAAGTGGATGAAGCCAAGCGGCTCGTCAAACAATTTTTGGGGAAGAAGGTGCTGTAAAAATGGCAGGAGGAACATGGAGTTTAACGGATCAGCCGGTTTTGCCGGGACTGTATATGAATTTTGTGAGCGCGGCGGGGACCGCGATTGGGTCGGGAGCGCGCGGCGTTGTCGTTGCTCCGGTTAAAGCCCACTGGGGGCCGGTGGAACAATTCGCGGAGGTAGCGAATGAAGCGGCGATCCGGGAGCTGTTCGGGGAGGATGAATCCGATGGGGCGACCGCGTTGACGACGCTGTACCTCGCTCTGTTGGGCGGACCAAAGAAGCTGCTCGCCTACCGGATCGCCGACAGCACGTCGGCGGAGGCGTCGCTGACGCTGAACAATGCGGAAGGTACCGCTTCGCTTTTGCTCAAGGCCAAGTACCCGGGCAAACGCGGCAACAGCTTCAAAGTTACGGTTCAACCGAGCCTGTCTGTTTCCGGCAGCAAGGAATTGAAGCTGTATGAAGGTTCGACGCTGCTGCGGACGTTTGCGCTGGGCAGCGGATCGGCCGAGCTTGCGGCGGACGCGATCAACGCGGACACGGCCAACCTCTGGATTACGGCGGAGGTGGCTGGCGAAGGCACGCTGGCCGATGTGTCCGGCGCGGCTTTGACCGGCGGAGAAAGCGGCATTTCCGGGGTCACGAACGCCAATTATGTGGCGACCATCGCCGCTTTTGAAACGCAGGATTTCCACGTGCTGACGCTTGACGGTGTTTCCGACCCGGCACTCCGCACAAGCATCGTAGCTTGGGTGAAACGCGTCCGTGAAGAGGGCAAAGGCGTCCTCGCGGTGCTGGGCGGCTCGGCGGCCGACGATACCGGAGCCGACGCGGTGAGCAAAGCGATCGCGCGCAGCGCCGTCATTGATTATGAGGGCATCGTCAACGTCGGCACCGGTGCGGTTCTGAACGGCAAAGAATACAGTTCCGCGCAGATCGCCGCTTGGGTTGCCGGGCTGATCGCCGGTCAGTCGCTCAAGGAATCGACGACGTATGCGGCTTCGCCTTTCGACGATGTTACGCGGCGCTGGACCCGCTCCGAACAAGAGCAGGCGGTGCAGGGCGGCGTTTTCCTGCTCGTCCATGACGGCCGCAGGGTGAAGGTGCTGCGCGGCGTGAACAGCTTGATTTCTCCACGCCAAGGCCAGAACAGAGGCTGGAAAAAAATCCGCAAAATCCGCGTCATCGACCAGATCAACGCCGATTTGCAGCGCACCGCCGAGGACTATTACATCGGCAAGGTGAACAACACCGAGGAAGGCCGGCTGGCCCTGATCGGCGCCGGGAAGCAGTATTTGCAGACGTTGGCCGCGGAGAGCGTCATTGAGGCGACGGGTTTTGACGTCACGCTTGATCCGCGTTTTTACGGCAGCGCGCCGCAGTTTGTCCCTGAGGACGATCAGGTTTTCCTGGCGTGGAAAGCGGACGACACCGATGTGATGGAACAAATTTTCGGCACGTTTTACGTGCAATAATTTTTGAGGGGAGAGCTTATCTATGGCACAATTTCTTGATCCCGGCCGCGTTATTATGGGTACGTACGGGCAAATTTTTATCGAAGGCCAATGGCAGTCGAATTTGAATCACCTGGAGGCGAACGTTGAGGCGGAGAAAAAGGAGCTGAATCTCGTCGGCACCGACTATACCGTTTACAAACTGGGGCGCAAAAAGGGAACCGGCACGATGAGCGGCTACAAAGTGACGTCCGATATGATCGCGCGGGGATTCCAGAAGTTTTCGATCATCCATAAGCTGGACGACCCGGAAGCTTACGGCTTCGAGCGGGTTCAGCTGAACAACTGCATGGTGGACAAAATCCAACTGGCCAACTGGACGGCCGGCGAAGAAGTCACCGAGGAAACGCCGTTTACGTTCGAATCATACGAGCTGCTGGACCCGATCGTGGGGTCTTAATTTGGGTTAATAGACCAGTTACGAAAAAGAAGGAGGAACCATTTTGAGTCAGGACGGGCTGTTGAATGAGCAGGAAATTTTGGACGGTCTTTTTGAGACGGCGGCGAATTTGCCGGAGGAGACCGTTTTTATCGGACGGCTGGGTTTGCGCGTGACTTTGCGGGGACTGACATCCAGCAAGGTGGACGCGATCCGGGAGCGGTGCACGATCCGCAAGACGACGAAAGGCCAGGTCACGGAAAAAATCGACAGCGAGCTGTTTAACGCCGCGTTGATCAAGGAAGCGACCGCCTCGCTCGAGGTGGTTAAGAAGGGCGAGGACAGCCGGGAAACGCAAAGCTTGAAGCTGAGCGGCTGGGGCGACGACCGCCTGATCAGCCGGCTGAAGCTGTCCGGCGGGGAAGAAGCGGTGCGCCGCCTGCTGCTGGCCGGGGAACTGGACGCCGTTGGCGATAAAGTGCTGGAGATTTCCGGCTTTGGGGTCGACATCGATGACCTAAAAAACTGATCGGCTCCGGCGGCACGACGACGCTGCTGTTCCATTTGTGGACACGGCATCATCTGCGCCCCGGGGAATACTGGTCGCTCCCCAAAGGAGAGCGTCTGCTGCTTAGAGCGTTTGCGGAGCGGGAGCTGGAGATGCAGTGAGCGTCTCCCGGCTCCCGGTTTTCCCGCTTCCGGGCAGGCAGGCGAAGTACGGAGAAAGGAGGTAACGAATGGCCGACAAAGAGATCTACGAGCTCGATATCGAGATCGATAACCGCGACATCGACAAAACGCAAAAAAAGCTGCGCTCCTTGGATAAGCTGCTGCAGCAAACCCAACGCCGCGCCGGGCTTTTGGGCAAAACGCGAATCAAACCCGCCGTCAAGCTGGACGACCGCTTCTCCTCGGCCGCCCGTAAAATCGGCGACACGCTGACGCGGCTGCACCGCACCACGGTCAAACCGACCGTCCAGCTCGACGACCGCGCGTCCAAATCGGCGGTGAAGCTTTACGCCACGCTTGCGGCGCTCAGCGCCCCCCGCTGGCGCGTTTCAGTCGCCGGAGTCGACTGGGAGACCGCGGTCGGGGATTCTTTTACGAAATGGATAAGCTCCGACGGCAAAAGCACGATGCAGCGCATCTCCGCGTCGATCGCCAGCGCGCTTGGCGGTGGATTGAAGAATGTTATGATGCAGGCGCTGGGGTTGGGGGATGCGGTAAAGGCGAGCGGGGCAGGCAATCCTGCGACATCAGGCAATACCACAAACCGGATAGGCGAGAAGTTGGGTAAGGCAAGCCCGGCAGAGGGAAACAAGGCGTCGGAAAACGACAAGAAAAGTGAAGGGATTTTGAAAGGAGCCGTAGATTTTGTTAAAAGCATCGGCGAGGATACGGCTAAGGACTACGCCAAGGATGGCTTAAAAGGGCTGATCGATAAAATCATCGGCAAAAAGGACGACTCCAAAAAAGAAAAATGTACCTGCATATGTATTTGTAAATGCGGCAATGGCGGAAGAAATTCCGGTGGAAGAAACTCCGGCGGGAGAAGGGGGACCAATGCCCAGGGAAACACAGGAAGAAGGGTGAGAGGCAATAATCAGAACAGTTCAGGCTCAAGAACGGACTTTGGGAGAAGAACGGGAAGAGTCGGCGGTTCAGCCGGCAGAAGAGCTTTGGGGAGAGGTTCTATAGGACAAATGGGATTGGGCCTGCTAATGAATACGGGTATCGATCTACTCACCGAAAAAGGTCCCGGACTACTGGAAGGCGCCAAGAACCTGGCTGGAAAAGGAATCTCTTCCATAAAGAAAGGGGCCTCCCGGGTGGGAGAAAGCGGCTCAAAGATCATTAATACGAGTAAAAATTGGATCGCTGAAAATGGCCCGAAGCTCATGGATAAGGGGAAAAGCTTGATCGGCGGTAAGGTGCCCAAATTAATGGATGTAGGAAAGAGCTTAATTAGCGGAAATGGACTATCATCGCTCATGAAGGGTGCAGGCTGGCTTGGAAAAGGGGCGAAGTTCATCGGCAAAAATTTGCCCGGTCCTCTCGGGCTTGTGGGAGATGCGGCCGCGATAGCATCTGCGGATTCGAAGAAAGATCGTTTTAAAGCGACGGGTTCGGCTGTCTTATCGGCGGCAGGGGGCGTCGTCGGAGGAATGATCGGTTCCGTCATTCCTGGGGCAGGTACGGTTATCGGCGCAACCCTGGGATCGATCGCCGGTGATTTTTTGGGGAACAAAGTCGGAGGATTTTTGCACGATACATTTTTCTCCAAGAAAAATAAAGCTTCGTCAAGTGCGAGCAAAGCGATGAACACTCCGGCAGCTTCCTTATCACAAAGCGCTTCAAATCAGGCGATGTCTCCGCAAGCTGCTTCAATTCCTGATACTAACGGGCTTAGAACCTACAGACGTTTCGGAAATGGGCGGAATGAAGGGGTGCAAAAACAAAACTCCACGCCGTTTCAAATCAACGTCTCCCTATCCCAAGGCGCTCTCAACCTCACCGTCAACAAAGACGAGATCAATTATGACGAACTTGCTAAGGCGGCGGGCTTGAGAATCGCCAATGAGGTCAGGTTCGCCATGCAAAATCTGAAGTAAGGGGGCGATGAGGAAGATGGAAATCCATTTGATTGACGGAGCGGGCAATGACTTTTATTTTCCGGTGAATCCGGACGAAATTTCGATTTCCCGCGGGAAGGCGCTGGAGACGGTCAATATTTTGTCGCTGGGGGAATACGATTTCCCGGCTGGTGAGAAGGTGAAAGAGATCGCCTTCTCTTCTTTTTTTCCGGCGGTCTATGATCCGGGATACTGCAATTATGAAAATCTCCCCGACCCGCAGGAGGCGATGAATCAGCTGACCACGATGATGAACAGCAAATCGCCAGTGCGGCTGATTATTTCCGGAACGGCGGTGAATGTGCTGGTTATGATTGCTGCGCATAACAGCAGCTTTAAAGGCGGGGAACCGGGGGACGTATACTTTGACCTGACCGCCCGCACCTGGCGGGAGATGAAGGTCCATACGGCTGCTTCGGCTGGGGCTTCGGCTAAAAAATCGACCCGTCCGGATACGAAAAAGCCGGCGAAAACCTACGTCGTCAAATCCGGCGACACGCTGACCAAAATCGCTAAACTGGAGCTTGGCGACAGCTCGAAGTGGCAGCAGATTTACAAAGCGAATCAGAAAACGATCGGCAAGGACCCGAACAAAATCAAGCCCGGTCAAAAGCTGGTGATGCCGCAGTGAGTTACGAAGTGGTGCTGCAGAACAAATATTATTTGCGCGAACTGGTGGAAGGGATCACGCTGAAGGATTCGCTGGACCAGATTTCTTACCAGGGGACGATACAGCTGAAAATTCCGGCGTCTTTTCCCGGCATTGAACCGGGGCAGGAAATCCGCATCAGTGGAGTACCGTTTAGCGGGGATGGCGGCGCTTCAGGCGCTGGCGGTAAAAGCATGGTGTACTTGCTCCACCCCGGCGTCGTCTGGGAATGCACAAGCTCGATCAAGCAGACGAAACACATGACGGTGACGGTTTACGACCGGACGATATATTTGGCCAAATCGGAGGATGAGTGCCTTTTTCCGGCCGGAGGAACGGCCAGCCAACGCCTGCGAAAATACGCTGCGGACTGGAACATCAAGCTCGATTCGGTGCCCGACACGAAAACGAAACTGAAAAAAGCCGTCTACCGGCCGCAGACGCTCTACAGCATGATCATGTCCGATCTAAAAGAGACGGTTAAGGCTGGGGGCAATATGTACATTCCGCGGATGACGCCTGCCGGGCTCACGTTTTTTCAAATCGGCAGCAACAAAACGGTCTGGGTGCTGGAGCAGTTGGAGGAAGCGACGCAAAACCGCACACTGGAAGGCTCGGTCACAAGGGTGAAGGTTATCGGGACCGAGGATCAGAAGGAAAATGCGCCATCCAAGGTGCTGGCCGTAGCGAACGGGGAGACCGCCAAATACGGTGTACTGCAGCGGATTGTTCAGGACGAAAACGTCAAAACCGCCAGCGCAGCCAAAAAATTCGCCGAATCCATGCTGATGGGTCTGGGACAGACCTTTAGCGTCACCTGTGTGGATTTGAACACGGTTCGCGCCGGAGATAAGGTGAATTTTAACGGATTGAATCTGATCGTGACGTCGGTGTCCCATGAGCTAGGCGAGCCTGGTCATATGACGCTGGAGCTGGCGACGGAGGCCGACGTGAAAAGGAGGTATTTTCTTGACAACTGATCCATATGCGGCATTGGCTGTTTCGCTGCGGGAAAATGCCGTTAGAAAAACGGCGGAAGCTTTGGCGGGCGTTTCGGCCGAGTTGGGAACCATTACGGGATCGGGACTGAAGCTGGATAGCTTCAAACATGAAATCCAGGATTATTTGGTTGCGGAATTTCCGGGGACGTTGAAACTGCCTGATGTTAAGTTGACAGGTACCGTTGACGGATTGAAGGACAGCAGGGATGGCGCCGTGTCGGGACAGGGGAACTTTTCGTTCGAGCCTTCGGAAACCGAAAAAGCGCTGCTCACGTTGCGGTACCAGCCGGGCGACCGGGTGCTGGCGCTGCCGATTAATGGCGGGAATGATGCGATCGTCATTTGCAGGGTGGTGAGCGGGAATGGCTAATCTTTTTCCGGAAGCGGTGGTGGATTTGTGGTCCTCTGCCGAGGGGGAAACGCTGGAAACGACGAATGATGAGGTGGCTTTTGGGCGAAGCTGGCGGTTTGATTTCGACGCCGGGGAATTCGTGATGACGCCCACGCGAAAAATCGCCCGGGCCGACGACACCGCCGCTTGGGTGGTGTGGTGTGAAAAAGCAATCCGCACGCCGCGCTACCGGCATCTGATTTATTCGCGGTCGTACGGTCAAGAATTCGAAGAACTGATCGGCAAAGGCTACAGCCGCGCCGTCCAGGAAAGCGAGATCGAGCGGATCGCGACGGAGACGCTGATGGTGGATCCCCGTACTTTAAGCGTGGGGGATTTTGCTTTTTCGTGGCAGGACGATGGATGCCGGTTTAGCTGCCGGGTGAAAAATGTCCGGGAGGAAGAGATTATCGCGGAAGGGAGTGTGACATGATGGCGGAACTGCCGCTTTATTTGCAGGATCAAACGGAAGAACAAATTATGGAGCGGATGCTGGCTCGGGTGCCTTCGGATATCGATAAATCCGAGGGTTCTTTTATTTGGGACGCCGAAGCCCCGGCGGCTTTTATGCTGGCGGAGGCGGCGGTGTGGGCCCGGCAGGTGCTGGAGCGCGGGTTCGCAAGCACGACGTACGGGGAGTACCTCGATTTACGGGCCGCGGAGCATGGGGTGACCCGGCGGCCGGCCGTGGCGGCGGCGGGCGTGGTCAGGTTTACCGGGACGCCCGGGAGGACGGTTCCGGCGGGAACGATCGTGGCGACGCCGGCCGACGAGGTTACGGCGGAAGCGTCGATCGAATACGAGACGACGATGGCGGTAACCCTGGATGATAACGGTGGGGGAAGTGCCACGATTCGGGCTGTTGTTGCCGGGCAAGCGGGCAACGTGCCGGCGGGCGTGATCGAGATTATCGCAACTCCGGTGAGCGGCGTCACGGCGGTGACAAACCCGGAAGAGACCCGGGGCGGCGCCGATACCGAGTCGGATGAGCTGCTGTTGGAACGTTTTTATTCCCAGGTGCGAAACCAGGGGACGAGTGGCAACAAAGCGCAGTATATGAAATGGGCCGGAGAGGTGCCCGGCGTTGGCGGGGTGCAGGTGGAGCCGTTGTGGAAGGGGCCCGGAACGGTGGGGATTTATTTGCTGGACACGGAAAAGCGTGCAGCCAACGGGGAAATCGTCGCGGCGGCGCAGGCCTACATTGATCCGACTCAGGATGGACAGGGAGAAGGCATGGCGCCGGCAGGCCCGATCGTCACGGTGATGGCGGCCGATGAAGTGCCGATCGACATCCGGGTGAAGTTGACGTTAGCGAGCGGGGCGACGCTGAACGAGGTGCGAAAGCGTATCGAGGATGGTGTGCGCGCTTACTTGAAGCAGTTGGCCTTTGCCGATCCGTTGGTGCGGTTTACCCGGATTGCGGCGATTCTGCTCGACATTCCGCCGATCATCGACTACGCCGAGTTGACGGTGAACGGGAACGCGGATACCAATTTGGAGATTTACCCGGGGCAGGTCGCGGTGCTGGGGACGGTGGAAGTGTATGAGTGAGCATATGCTAACGGACATGAGGAGCATGGGCGAACCTTTGCTGGCGGATAAGAGTGGAGCTTTGCCGAGAAGTGCGGGCGAGCCATGGCCGGCAAGTATAAGTAAACCTTTGCGTACGAGCCCGCGGGGGCGCGAAATGTTTTCCTATCTGCCGAGTTATTACGAAAACTCCCGGGTCATGCAGGTGGATATGAATGCCAAAGGCGTTGAACTGGATCGGCTATTCGAGGCGTTGGACGAAACGCTGGAGCAGTTTTTTGTGCGGACGGCCACCTGGGGCCTTGAGCGCTGGGAGAGCGAGCTCGGCATCGAGACCGATCCTAGTAAGCCGCTCGACCAGCGACGCGCCGTCGTCGAGTCCAAGCTGCGGGGCAGCGGGAAGTTTTCGGGGCGGTTAGTGAAGAATGTGGCGGAGGCGTATGATCGCGGCGCGGTGGATGTGATTTTTCAGCCAGACAAGTGGAGCTTTACGGTTAAATTCCTTGACACGATCGGCGTCCCTCAGAATCTCAACGATCTGAAGGCAGTGATTGAGGAAATCAAACCTGCCCATATGGTCGTGGACTATCGCTTTAGGTACCTGACCATCGCTGAAGTTGAGGCCATGACCATCGCTCAGATAGAATCCACCACACAAGACAAATTTTTAGGAGGGGGAGCATAGTGGCAAATCCTATAACGCCAAATCTTGGACTGAACAAAATTGACCGAACATCGCCGGAAACCACCTATTTCGATCTGGAAAAATACGTAGATCAAAACGCGGATAAAGTAGACGCTTTTGCTGGCAATGTAGGGGAGAGCCTTAACGAGTTCAAAGAACGTTTTGATACCGCAGATACTAAGCCGGTAACGTTGCAGCCAGGGTTGCAGGTAGTCAACTCGCCAAAGGATGCGCGATTTCGGCTTGGGGAGGTGCGGGGGCGGACGCTGATAAATTTGTTGGGGAATGCGGGAAGTTGTGACTCACTCCAATCGTGGCCCAATACGGGACGTCTCTCTCTCGATACAGCTAATAATGTAGAAGGGATAGCCAGTATTAAAGCGACTATAGGAGATACGGACCAATATGTCGATATGTACCGTGAGTTTCCATACGATCCGGATAAAATGTACGTTGCGGTTGGGGAATTAAAGGTCCCGAGCGGAGTAGAAGCAAGGATACGAATGATTGAGCTGAATAACCCTTCGTCTGAAATATCTTCAGAGCAAATAACATCAACAGGGAGTAACTTCAAAACTGTTTTTATTCGAATTCCGAAAAATGCCTTCTCAGGATCGAAAATCGTGTATTTCGGAGCTGTATTTGTTGGCAATCCGGGAACGGGCGGAAATGCTGATGCATTAAGGATATTTGAAATTTCTTCAGACGAATACGCGGTATTGGATGGAATGAAGGCGGAACAAGTTGCTGAAAAATATCCTTTTGTCTCTTCCGGTATTCATGGTGTAGACGGTCCTTATGCTATTGGGTATGGGGAAAATCTGCTGCCGCCTTTTTATGAGTATTCAGCAAGCGGTGCGTCTTTAAGAATTATTGATCCATACGAATCTGAAATAACCTTAGCAACAGCTTACAATTCCTATTATGTGGATATCCCTGCTATTCCTAGCACCACTTACACAATGAGCTGCGAATCCATTTCCGGGAATAATGGCGAAGGTTTTGTTAATGCGGCGGAGTACGAAGGGGATACGGAGTTATTAATTAGCAACACGGTCACCAGAGGAAATGAGACAATAACGTTTACTACGAGTTTAAAAACAAATAAACTACGTATTTTTATATCCGCTAATGTAGCTGGAACGTACAGATTTAAAAAACCAATTCTCGTTATTGGTTCCGGGCCCAAACCATTCAAGCCGCAACAAAAATCTATGCTCGCTTTTCAAACTGAATTACATGCAAATTCCGTAGGCGGTTGGGAAGCTGATGTATTGTTTGAAAAAGAAGGGCAATATTTTAAACTGGCGAAGTGGAAAAAGGTTGTGTTGGATGGATCATTGAGTTGGAACGTTGATACAGGGCACGTTACTTCCAGCTATAAGCCTGTTTTTGTTCGCGACGGGACAATCTCGGCTGTAGACTACATCACCTATGTAACCAAATACACCGGCGCACTTCTAATAAATAGAACAACCGCCTCTTATACTGGATCTGATCAAAGCTTAATGTATCTAAACGGTATCCATGTCTCCATTGCTAATACAGACAGTGGATGGGGGCCGGACTATTTTCCGTCTCAAGACGAGATTAAGGCGTATTTTATGGGCTGGAAGATGTATACTTGGGGCGCATCTGATCAACTTTACAACGGAACAGGGAAAAAAGGTTGGGGGAAAATATATTGTGGTATTGGAGCGCCTGATGGAAACGGGATGATAATGGGAAGCGGAGTGGACACTTTGCCGACGGAATCGAATGATCAAGGATATACACCCTACCAACTCCTTTATCGCCTTGCCAAAGAAACCGTCGAGCCCGTTGTATCCGAAGGCGCTTTACTGCTATCCGAAGGCGACAACATGGTTGAAGTTGGTACGGGGATTGTGCTGCGGGAGCTGGCGAAGCCTATGTACTATTCACCCAACGGAAACTACTATATTAACAATACCGCAGTAAGTGGAAGTCTATTGAAGAACAGGGTGTCTCTCACATTGCGGGTTTACCGTAACGACCGGGCTGATAATTTTGCAAAGATCGAAAATGATACTAACGCATACGGCAAACAGCACATCAGATTTTTGTCATCAGACTTCGACCCAACCGCCGCCTATTCAGTCACATACATCAAGAAAGATAAATCACCGATCCAGCCGATTACTGGCATGCTGGCCGCAAACGAAAAGGCGCAGTTCAGCGACCTGACGGCAGGCGTGGCCGAAGCGTTGCAGCGTGTCTCCGTGGTCGAGCAGAAGAAAGCGGAGGAGGATGCTCCTGGGTGGATTGCGCCGACACTACTTAATGGGTGGGTAGCATACGACGCAACCACATATCCAACGGCTGAATTTACAAAGGACTCTCAAGGTTATGTACATTTACGGGGGATGATTACAGGCGGTTCGATTGTTGCTGGGACCGTTATTTTTAGATTACCTATCGGATACAGGCCTAAAAAATACGTTATGCTGGATGCAGCTTGTTCTGATGGGGATGGAGTTTACCCAGCTTTAGTGAATGTTTCCCCTGGTGGCGTTGTTTCACTAAATCGTATTTGGTATAACGGGTTTCTCTCTCTATTCCTACCGCCATTTTTAGTCGAGCAATAAGGAGGCGTTCACATGAAAGTAGTACCTAAAATTAGTCTTGATGGCCTTTACTTAGAGGATACAATCACGGACGATACCTTTTCCGGTATCGTCCCTTTTTATGCCGATGTGCCAGCGCCGGGGGAATTACCATTTGAAGTTGTTGCCAGTGAAAATGAGCACCCGGTGGAGGAAACGCGGCCGCAGCCCGCCGGGTATATTATCGGAGTGCCTATTCCGCCGGGCCTGTATTTGCCACGCTTTGATCTGGCGTCGTGGCTGGCGCACCAGGATGCGGTTACCATTGCGCAAGAGGCGTACCAAAAAGCCTATGCCGAATGGTCCGCCTTGCCGGAAGACAAGCGTGGGGAGATTCCGACTTATACACCGCCGGAGCAGCCGAAGCAGCTTTGGACCGAGGGTCTGGCCCGAGAACAAATCGAAGCCATGGATCCACCGCAAGAACCAACCGAACTGGAGCGCTTGCAAGCAATAAACACGGAACTAAAACTTGCGATCGCCGAACTGGCCGAAGCAAGCGAAGCCGACAAGACGAAAATACAACTCGCCCTCACGGAGTTGGCTGAAATGATTGCCGCCGGAAGAGGAGGTGAAAAGGTTGGCTAAAATTTACTATGATTTGATCAAAAAAGAACTCAAATCGATCGATGATGTGCCGTTGCACTGGAAAGAGCAAGTACAAAAGTTATTGGAAGCTGACGCCAATTAAGGCGTCTTTGATGATCCCCTGGAACTTCCGGGGGATTATTATTTTCTACTTTAAAGATTGAAAAGAAGGTGAATTTATGGATATAACAGCAATCACGGCGATTACGTCCGTTCTGGCCGCGCTGAGCGGTATTGCTTTAGGGTGGGCGGGGCGCGCAAAGGCGATGCGGCAGGAAGCGGAAGAGGCCGCGGAGCTGGAGGCGGTGCAGCGCGCCGACGTCGAATACATCAAGCGCGGCGTGGACGACATGAAAATCGAACAAAAGCTGCAGGGGCAGCGGTTCGAGGCATTTTCCGAGCGGCTGACGCGCGTCGAGGAATCGACCAAGCAAGCGCACAAGCGGATCGACCGGTTGGAAGAATAGATTGTATCATGGAGGTGATAGTTTTGGACGCTAGTAAATATAATATAGAGCGCCGTTACATTGCAAAACGAGCAAACGTAAGACCCGGCACGAGGCTGAAGACAGGAACGCCGGAGTTTTTTGTGGCACACGACACAGGTAATCCGGGGGCTACGGCGGACAACCACTACAGCTATTTTAACTCGCAAACCGACCGCTCGGCCTCGGCCCACGTTTTTATTGACGATACGAAAATTTTAGAAATCATTCCGACCGGCACCGGATCCGATCCAGCGGAAAAGGCTTGGCATGTGCGGTATGATGTGACCACCGACAACGACACTTTTGGCTACGACGCCAACGACGCCGCGCTGGGCATTGAACTGTGTTACGGCGGGAAAATCAACTTTACCGAAGCGTACAACAGATACGTTTGGTATTTGGCTTTTTGCTGCGACAAGTGGAACAAAAATCCTTACACCTTTATTCCCACCCACAAACAGCTGGATCCGGCGCGGAGGAGCGATTGTGAGCAGGCTTTGGCCACCGGCAGCAAAACTTTAATAAATTTGCTGGATGACGTATCCGCTGAAATAAAGTCCACCAGATCCGCAGGTTCGAATCCAAACACCAACGCTAACGGAAGTTTCACTCCATTGCCGGCCTACATTGCACAAGCGCTGATCGACAACTACGTATCCCCGGCATGGTTTGCGTCCCAACGGAAAAACGATGAAGTCGGCAAAACCCATTTTCATAACCTGGCGAACAATCTGCGTTTAGCTGCCGGAATCCCGCTTGCAAACGATGCGGCCGCAAAACCGCTCACCCGGCTTCCCAAAAGCAACGCCCAGGAAATCATTTTCCGCTGGCTCTCCCCCGCATGGTTTAAAGCGAAAGCCGAAGGAAACGACCCGCGGGCTCAGCATTTTCACAATTTGGCGAATTACCTGCGGCGGGCGGCGGGGATTCCCGAGGAATAGGAAAGGAGACGATAAGAATGCAAAATGAAATTTTGACCAATGTCCTAGCCTTTGCTTCGGTCTTATCTGTATTTGTTTTAGCTGTCGTACAGCTCGTCAAAACAACGATAAACCTGCCGAAAAATTGGGTGCCGTTCATCGGTGTGATCATCGGCGTGTTGATCGGTGCGGCGGCGTATCCTTTTACCGACTTGGACCTGGTATTGCGATTGTGGGCAGGCGGCTTGGCCGGCTTATCGGCAACCGGGTTGTTTGAGCTTGGCAATAACCGTCCGGGAACGACGAAGGACAAGTAACCGCTTTGTAAGAACGGTTGGCTGTAGTTAACGGTTCCAGGAAATAGGCCGTCACCTACCTCTGGGGTGGCCTATTTCTTTTTATATTTTATAAGGGGGTTACATATGGATGATACATTAGGTGTATACATGTCTCAATACGGTGTAGTATCAAATGGACAAGATCAATCTGCAAATATTGAACTAGCACTTGCTTCAGGTAATACTAAATTTATTTTTCCAAAAGGGCCCATTAGAGTTGATAGAAAAATACAAATAAACAATCGGGCTGTGGAGTTTATTGGCCATAGAAATGGAAGAAAAGAAGAAAATGCTACAATACTTGAGTTTTATGGAGAAGGTGAGTTTATTTGTCTGGGCGATGAGACTACTCCCAGCTTCTCTGGTCAGCAAGGATTCACTCTTAGACAGATTTCCTTAATCTATAAGGGATCAAACAGAGGCTCTCTAAGGAATCCCTTCGCTGTGAATGCTTATAATGGATGGTATGGAGTTGGCACATATGGAATAAGAGATTGGAGAGGGGGAGGAATAAATCTGGTTGATACTCAAATTGAGCACTTTGAGTATGGAATATGGGGTACTCAGAGTGATATAAATAGATTCAACAATCTCCAACTTTTTTATAATAAGTGTGCAATTTATCTGGAAGAAAAAAGTGATCAATTTCTAGGCGATGGGCTATATACTTTTGGTAACGATAATACAATTACAATGGTTAATTGTACGGGAGGAAGAATCTTAAATTGTCAATTTGTTAAGGAAGGTTCTGCAACTACTTATCCAATAGAGTTAAATGGATGCTTTTCGATGTTACTCGATGGAAACTGGTATGAATCAACAGGGAACTATGGAGCAACAATTCCTGCATATATTAGACTAGGCGCAAATTCAGAATGTAGAAATATCGTAATTCGTTCAAGCACTTTAGCTATTGGTGCAAAAATCAACGAAACAGTACCACAACTGAACTATTTTGTAGATGTTGTAAAAGGCAAGTCAACAGTGATTGACGAGGTAGGTGGTTACCTAAGTAATTTAAAAAAATTAGTTAGCTTTTCAGGCGGATCTTCAATTCAAGATGTATATGTTAAGCTAGCTAATACCGTTCCTTATTCTGATGGAAAGTATCATGACCAGAATGGTACGGGAAGAGCCTCTATTATAGTTGAGCAGTATAATGAGAACGGCAAAACCGTAATGGGATTAACTAGAACGAAAACTCAGGTTGGGTCAACTCAACATATAACAGACGGTATATGGACAAGGGTAAAATTAGATGTGATCTCCTTTGATGAACTTGGAGAATTTGATAGTGTCAATTATCAATGGGTTGCAAAACATACCGGATATTACAGAATTACTTCGTTGCAGATGACTGGCGTTCAACAAGTTGGAAATAGACTTCAACTAGCATTATTTTTAAATACGAACAATCCAACGGGAGGGACACCTTGGGCTTTTCTTGATGATCGAACGAGTCCTATTTCAGGGGGAGGATCAGTATCTGGTTCAATAGAAGTGAAGGTTAATGCAGGATTTAAAATTGATTTAAGAATGTTATCTACTTACGAAACAACTTTGTTAAGTGGAAGTACTAATTATTTAATTATAACTCGTATTTAAAAGAGTTATCGGCGAAGTATGCTTTATTTGTAAAAAAATGATTAA
The DNA here is from genome assembly GCF_003863965.1 of Paenibacillus oralis. Taxonomy (GTDB): domain Bacteria; phylum Bacillota; class Bacilli; order Paenibacillales; family Paenibacillaceae; genus Fontibacillus; species Fontibacillus oralis. The sequence goes on along the minus strand of NZ_RRCN01000001.1, from coordinate 7,054,125 downwards.
ATCATGTTTTCTAATATTGTCAATACGTTTTTTACTATGTTAGAATGAAATCAAATGAAACTGCATAAAATAAAGAGTGAAGATGCGCACATCTTCACTCTGGCAACAGCCGCTTTGAAGAGCAGTCAGCTGTAGTCAATGGTAAAGAAATAGACCATCTCCTAGCACGGGCGGTCTATTTCTTTTTGTTTTGGTTTAACGTAGCAACTATCGTAATGACCAAACCGATCAGCGCTATTAAAAACGCTCCGAATTGAATCATTAAAGACAGTACGTCCTTAACCTCCACAGGCATCACCTCCCTTCAAGGGAGACTAGCCGACCACCCATCTCAGCCATTCTGTTGTTAGGGGTATTATACCACAAATTGGAAAGCTACAGAGAGAGGATAATAGAAAACAATGGCAATATTAGCAATCTCTCAAATTGATAATATCTTGTATGCTCGTTCAACTCTTCTCCCCCGGTAAGTCATCAGGAAAATGGCTTAGCATGTTGGCAAGTTCATTTTTGCCCGTTAAAATTTCTGCCATCAGCCCTGCTCCAAGTCGAAATCCGTAGGTGAAAGTTGAAGTCAACTCCATATCATGAATCTGAGCGTACAAATCCAGTAGAGCCTCAAGCTCCTTAAATTCCTCTTCGGAATGCCGTTTTTTCCAGTCCGTCATCGTTTCGGATACATCTGTGTTTACCTGACGATACTGCGGATCCTCGGGAACTATCTTTTCAGCCGGACATAAAATGCCGTTGTAAAGCTGCTCTATAAGACTGTTCATTTCTCCCCATCCTTTCAGAACATGATTTCAAGACAATACCTCTTTTTGGATTTATTATCCCGTTGTCTACAACAACAATCCACGGAGTATACTCTACAAAATGATATTTTTTAATGTTTTGATTCATTTAAGTAAATATCAATCTTTCTATAAGAGTCTTATAAAGAAACCGCTACTTTAAAGCGGTTTTTCTATTTTTATTTGAGGACCAGTCCGTATGGGATGGTCAAATATCAAGGAGGATTAACATTTGATTTAATAAAAACGGCACTAAGCCGAGATCAGTGCTTGACGATATAAATTATGACTCAAGCTCTATTGATTCGAGATGCCGGACTGAGGACTGAGGTGGCTGTCTATATATAGCATTCGTGTCTTGGTTTCCCTGCAGGCTGCTTTGCACGATTATCCCTTTCGTTCAGAGGGCAGGGATTGGGGGCTAGGATGTGAAGGATTAATAAGGAAAAATATCTGCTTCTTACAAACCTATCTTTTTTCCTGAATTTATCTTCTTCTCTGCTTCTATGATTAAACGGGATAATCGTGCAAAGCGTCCGGACAGCGGATGTTGATCTGCCGACCAACCCACTGGCCTCCCTGTCCTCACGCTCTCAACGCCCTTCCGGCTTTTCTTGCCACGACCGGTTGCCGGCTTGATGTCAAGAACTGATTATTAGGTTGAGTCATAAAAACATTATTTCCCTGTTGAATAAAGAACGTATGTTTTCATATACTACAAACAAACGTTCTTATTTGGAGATGGTACTGGTGAAAAAATACATCGGCCGGACCGTTGAGATCATTTACATGGACCGCTTGGGAAAAATCACCCAGCGAAAGATCGAGGTTCATGACGTCCGTGAAGGTCTGGTGCGGGCAACTTGCCTTGCTTCCGGCGAACCCCGGGCTTTTCGGCTGGATCGGATTTTGGCCTGTGTCCCGGTTGAACACCGGGGCCATGATGCTTCTTAACCTGGGGGAGGAGTCCTGGCCTTCCGGTGTTTTTCAACCGTTCATACTGCATAGCATGCTTCAGGCGGAAACGTTATCATGGAAATACAAAATAAGTTGGTTGGAGGTGTAGACGTTGAAGTGGGAGGAAGTTCGTAGGCTGTACCCAAACCGTTTTGTTAAACTCCGTATCTTGGAGGGGCGCATCGAAAATCAAGTGCGATATGTTGACGATATGGCAATCATTCAGGCTTTTGACGATAATGTAGAAGCCACACGAGAGTTAGTTCGAGCAAAAGACGACATTCTCGTCTACCATACGGGTAAAGAGAAAATTGAAGTCCCCATCAAACAGTTGTTCGGACTAAGGGGTTAATTATGATAAACATCGTGTCTAAAAACGGCCTTTTGTTCACGTCAGTAGAGAATTTATTTCGAGGACGGTCGAAGCAATCGAAATCGCAACCTAGATTAGTAAATTATCCTCATAAATGTGTCCGGGGCAGCTCCACGCTGCTCCGGACTTTTTGTTCATTTATATAGGTGGAATGGATTATTTGTGGGATATTATCCCAACTGAGGAATTGTGAGGCCAGCGGTGGGTTGATAGAATGTATTGAAGTGTCTTTTCCATAAAATATCTAAATGTCCACGGAATGAATAGGACTAACTATGTGCTGTCGAATGATGAGTGGTTTTACCTATGCTTGCTTTCCGGAGCCACTACCTTGTTCGGTTTGGAAAATGTGCTGGATGGCCTTGATTTGCAGGAGGCCCGCCAACGATGGGAGAAGGTGTCCGGCCGGCTGAAAAGTAAACATATTTTGACGGAGGAAGATGAGGATCAACTATACATAGAGCGTAATTATGCTGCGATTGCGAAAATTTTGTCGTTCCCGGACCAGGTGTTTGCCTTCTTGGTGGAAAAAAACGGGGAAGTCTCCATGGAATTTATCCATTGCCGGGCGGGGATGTTCACGCGCTTAGCTGGGGAAGGGACTTGCGAGGTCCAGTTTTGTACCGGGCGGGAAGAAGCGATTGCTATGCTTCGGGAGCAGTTTTTGCTTAGCGATTGTGAGCAGGAGATATCTTACCGTCTACCCGCGACGGAGGCCAATTATGCTCTGGCGCTTGCAGGTGCGGGAGAACAAGGAGCAGCAACGGCTCTTTTGCAAAAGCTCGGGATAGATGCCCAAACCTCGTCAGACTTGGCGGAAGCCTTTGGACCCCAGTCCGATTGCCGGGTCATTGCAGGTTACCATTTGGCTTCCGGAGAGGAGGCCGAATCGTTGTTTACCTGCGCTCGAACAGAAAAAGGAACCTGGATGCTGGGGATGATGCCGGAGCGGGATCAGGTCCTTTTGTTTCGGCGCAAACCGCTTTCCGCCCTTGAACAACTTTTTGCGTTTCCAAGCATGTTGGCGAAAGGAGGGGAACGTCTTGGAACTGAAGGTCGATCCGGCCCGCATTAACGGGCTCGCAGACGAAGTACGCCGGTTGGAGCAACAGTTCGGGGATCAAGTCACAGTTACGCTAAAAAGAGTGTCGGAGGTAATCCGCAAAACAAGCTCGGCTTATTCCGAGTCGGGAGTCCGCTTAGCAGTATCTGAAGTGGAGCGGCTTATGGAACGGATTAGGCAGCTGTCCCGGGAGATTGGCGATGAATTGCGCACGAAAGAGAAAACGCTGCGTTGGGCGGCGGACGAGTATACTCGCCAGGAGCAGGAGTCCTCTTTGAAGGCGAAGCAGTTAAAACTTCCGGTTACCTTAAACAAATTTGCCGCACTCCCAACGATTTCAGGGAATAAAACGACCGTCCTACCTTTTCCGTTTTCGGCGTTTTCCTTGTTCTCCCGGGCGGCGGTTTATCTCCCTATCACGGTGGAGCCGCTTACGAAAGAACTGACCCTGGACCCGGAGCATAAGAGCGATGAAGTGCTAAAACTGCAGGAAAGATTGCACGAGATGGGATATGAGCTGGAAGCGAACGGTTATTTTGACTCGGCCACGCTAGAAGCAATTAATCGGTATAAGGAAAAATACGAACTGGACAATGCTGGCGATCGGCAAGGAATCGTGGATGAAAATGTGTGGCGGACCTTGTTCGGGACGCTGAGCGGGCTGCTGACGAAACAAATGCATGGTCAGACCTACTCCGAGCCGGTGAAAATGGCGCAGCTGCGGTTGCAAGAGCTGGGGTTTGAGGTCGAGGCGAACGGCTATTTTGATGAAGCTACCGTACGCGCGTTGAAAGGGTTCAGGGAGGTTTACGAGAAGGATCAAGACGGGCTCGAGGGTGTAATCGGGCCGGCAACCTGGCAGGCGCTGTTTAACATGCCGAAAGTGGAACCGGTTGAGGAATCCAAGAGCGAACCGCAATACTATATCACGTCGGTAGATCCGCGAAGCTATTCGATGGACGATGTGCTAAACCGCGATAATCCGGAAGTTCAGGAGCGGCTAAAGCAGACCTATTGGGCAGATTTGACCAAGGAAGAACAAGACAGGATATATAACGAGCTGAAAGAGCTTGAGAAAAAAGAAGAAAACGAGATGCGGCAAAAGCGAAGCGGCATCGGTAATCCGTTTGTTGCTAACCTGATGGTCGGCGGATCGAATGCTGTGGTGAACACAATCAACACGGCCTCGGCAGGATTGCCGGAGCTGCTTGCCGAATGGATTATGGGACCGGAACCGGAAGGTTACGTAAATCCGTTGGACGATCCGTACGGCAAAGGAGTCGGTGAAGCTGCCGGAAATGTAGTCGGGTTCTTGTTGCCCTTTAAATATTTGAAGGCTGTGAAAACCCCGGCGGTTCTCTCTAAGCTATCGCCGACGGTGGTCAGATCCATGACGGCGGGAGCGATTTTTGGCACGGCCACCGAAGCATCTGACGCGGTAACCGACTTCAAGAATGACGGTGAACAAAACCTCACAGACCGCGCCCAAAATATCGCGCTCGATACCGCTTTGGCCGGAGCCGGGGACGTGACCTTCACCTATGCATTTAAGCTTATCTCCAACGCGCTCAAGAGCACAGCGGGACAAAAGCTGACCGGGTGGTTGAAGCGATCGGAAGTGGATGAGGTGCCGGCAACAAAGAATGTAGAGGTGTCAGGCAAGGGTGCGATTGTCGGTGTAGATGAACAAGCAGTTAAAAATGCACTTGAAAAAGGAAGTGAAAAAACCTGGAAAGAGTTTTTGGCTGCAAACCCTGGGAAAAGTGTAGAAGATGCCTCAAAATCATACATCAAATTAATAGAAGAACAGTCCCCATGGCCTGAGGGATTCGATATAAAAGCTAACATGACTACACTTAAACCGGGGGATACATTCCAAATGGCTCTAGATAGTACACAACCCTTAACATCACCAGGTAATTTTGCTACGTTTGATGATATACTCAATACTGAATTTGTTAGAAGCAATTTAGCAGTTAAGTCTGATTGGAAAGCCGATTGTAGTAAAGTTGTTACTTATAGGGTTAAAGAAGGCGTAGAATTGCCTGTAGTTAATGGCCCAGTTGGCCCACAAGTAGACTTAAGTATCGATAAATACTTACCGGGCGGAAGTAATCAAATACAGATGTTACTTGATAGGAGCATTAATAAAATGGATTACCTAGAGATTGTTTCAGTACGCCAGATAAATTAATTTTTTATGAGGTGAAAACTTTGGATGTAGAAAACTTTAAATGGGATAGCGAGAATCAAAATGTAAGTTGGTCATTTAACGGAAAATCTATTATTAAAACCTTTCATAATGCTTATTTTGCTTCTATAAATAATCAGAGACAATATGTAATTGTCGAGGCTGGCCAAAATTATTCCCAGGATCAAATTTATTACCTTTCTTTCGATGGCTCAACTTTATTTACAATGGATAAAAGTAATGGAAAAATTAGCTGGCAATTAAAAGACCAACACGTTGAATTAAATTGCAAAGTTATTCTTCATGCGCAGATATACTTTGAACAGAATTTAGTTATTATTCTATCTTCAGAAAAACAAAACGAAAAAGTACTTAAAGGTTTTGCGCTAGATGGTACACTACTTTTTGTTAATCAACCGCCACAAGGTTTTGATTTTAATTATTTGTCAATTTCTAACAATCAACCCTCTGTCGTCTGTGATGGGGACAAGGCCCACACTGATTCTTACAACAGGAACCGTTGGCATTTTATTATTAATAACCAAACTGGGGAAATGACACGAGGAAATTTAGCGCATTGATTTTGAAAAGTCTTTTTGGAGGTTAGAGACAACAACAGCGCTCGAGCATCCGGTAGGCACAAACCCAAAGCGCATCATCACTCTAACGGTTGTGAGCGCCGCTATTTTGGCAAAATCAAGGAAGAATAAATCGTAACGGTTGTAAGAGAGCTTATTTAGCATTTTTTTAGGCTTCAGGAGCATTTTTACGCTAATTAAGCCCCACTACAACCGTTAGAAATCGAACCGCCCGTTTTTTCGCCAAATAAGCGCGTCCGCAACCGTTAGAAATCGCCGTTAGCGCGGACATTTACTATGACCCCTTTAGTATCCAAACATCCAGGCTTACTCCCCTTCGGAATAAGCCTTTTCATTTGCCGCCACGCGAGTTTCATCCGCCCTCACATAAACCCACCCGAGCCTATTCTCCCAAGCCTTTATACCCAATTCCTGGGATGTATCAAGTAGGAAGGGTATATATTTTTAACCTTGGATTTATAGTAAAATTAATCCAAACTGCCGTAATTTTATTTCCTGAATTTTCCTAAGGTTAAGGTTGGTGCATAGGGTGACTGTGCTTCGCATATCAAGAATTGTGGAAAAAACAAAAGTCGAAGGGCCCGGGTTGCGTTATGCGGTATGGGTGCAGGGGTGTCCGATACGCTGCGCGGGATGTTTTAATCCGCATACGTGGGAGATGGACGGCGGGGAAATCCGCGACATCGACGAGATCGTTTCAGATATACAGGCTGTCCGAAATACCTCACCTGAACTGGAAGGTGTAACTTTCCTGGGGGGCGAGCCGTTTAGTCAGGCGTACGAGCTAAGCGTCTTGGCCAAGGAGGTCAAGGAGATGAAGCTATCGGTCGTCACTTTTTCGGGTTATGAATATGACACCATCCGCAAATCCGGCCATCATGGTTGGCAGCAATTGCTGAAGGAAACCGACCTGCTGATCGATGGTCCATATATCCAAAGCCAGCATGATTTAAGCCGCCCGTGGACCGGTTCGCGAAACCAGCAGTACCGTTTTCTCACGGATCGATATAAAGAACTGGAGGCCCGTTTGCCTGCCATCGCGAATAAAATAGAAATACAACTGCACGCCGACGGCACCATCACTGCGAACGGAATGGCTCAATTGGCGGATTTGGAGCTTTTGCTGGGACTGGGTTATGAACGTAAGGAGGATAAAAAATGAGTCTGGAAATTGTGCTGATTCCCGTCGCGATTGCATTAACCAAGGAAATTGCCGAAGGGATCTCCCGCAAACTGGAAAACAAGGAGAACAACCTGCTGATCCTGGAAACGCGCATGAAGGATGAAGCTTTGCTGAAGCAAGCGCTCGAGGAGTGGGATTGTTCGTTCCGTACCGCTGAGGGGGTAGAGGCCGTGGAGTTTGCTTCATCCGTCACAAACGAAGTTATTTTTACGGTCAATGAAGCGGGCTGCTACACGCTGATTCTGCCTGAAACGGCGGACCAGGCCGCTTACGAAGAGTGGATTGCCAACGTTGAGCAATCTTATACCCGTCACCTTCAGCAAAAGGTCTATCAGAATCTGGTGGAGAAGGCGAGAAGCCAGGGTTTGATCCTGGAACAGGAGGAGCGGCTTAGGGATCGTTCGATCCAACTGACGTACATATTGAATAGATAAGGAGATAGGCATGTTTAGAACGTATACCGAGCGCGGGAAAGCCTGGGAAATCACCAACAGCTGGTGGATTCTTCTGACTTTGGTTCCTTTTGCGATGACAAGTTTTATCGCTTTTTTGTACATAGGACTCCGGGTAAAGCTTTGGCGTTGGCAAATCTGGGGAATTGTTTATTTGGCAGCCATGATTACCGCTTTTTCCACCACAGCTATTGGGATTGGCGCGGCCATCGCGCTGTCCGTGTGGGTTGCGAGCATTATACATGCTTTTAACGTAAGGCCGGTTTTTCTGATTCAAATGGATGTGTATAAGGCTAATGAGAATGTAAGGAGCCAGCAAAAAGTCACCCAATTGAGACAAGAGGCGGAAGCGAAGTTCCAAGCGGCGGGGAGTGCGACCCAGTTTAAGCCTCCGGCTCCCAGACAGAAGGCGGAGGCGGAGCAGCCGGAGCGTACGGGGAACGAGGAACAAGATGCCGAACATCGCGAAAAGACGGATGGGCCCGCAGCAGAAGCGCCCGCAACCAACTTAAACCAAACCGGCAACGGACGCCGGATCGATTACTGATGAGATGGGGATGAAGAAATGACAGCGGCGAACCCAACCAATAAAACTAAAAAACATCTGGCCAATTTGTTCCGGGCGAGATTTCCGTACCTTTACATTCAGACCTGGGAGGAGAACCGGATTTTATCCTTGATTCGCGATGTTGCCCAGGACGCCGAACTTATCAAAACGCCGCGGGAAGTGATGCTGTGGCGGATAACGACCGGCATGATCGATGGGAAAGGCCAGGCGAAGGGAGATACAAAATCTCCCCTTAAGGCGCTGGAATTTATCGAAAAATACGATAAGCCGTGCATTTTTGTGCTGCAGGATTTTCATGTGTTTTTTGGCGGCGAGTGGCGGGCACCGGATTATCAGATTATCCGCAAGCTAAGGGATATGCTGACCAATATCAAGCAGAGCGAGCATCCGATCAACGTTATTTTTACATCCCCGTTTCTGACGCTTCCGGATGATTTGCAAAAGGACGTCACGATCGTCGATTTTGAGCTGCCTTCTTTTGAAGAGATCAAGGCTGTGCTTGAGGAAATGATTCAAATTAATGAGCAGAGCGGGCGGATTCAGATCGATCTGGATGACGAGGGCAAGGAGCGGTTAGCCAAGGCAGCGCTCGGCTTGACGCTTTCGGAGGCGGAAAACGCCTTTGCGCGCGCCATGGTCGAGGACGGAAAGCTGGATATTCATGATGTCGAAGTCGTCCTGCAAGAAAAAGAACAAATCATCAAGAAAACCGAGATTTTGGAGTTCGTGCGCAGCGATCTGAAAATGGCGGATGTCGGCGGGCTGGAAAATTTGAAGCGCTGGCTGTCCAAACGCAACAAATCCTGGCTGGATTCGGCCCGTAAATACGGATTGCCGGCTCCCAAAGGGGTACTGATTACCGGCGTCCCGGGCTGCGGCAAAAGCTTGATTAGCAAATCGATCAGCTCGATGTGGCAGCTGCCTTTGCTGCGTCTGGACATGGGCAAAATATTCAGGGGCATCGTCGGAAGCAGCGAAGAGAATATGCGCAAAGCGATCAAAACGGCGGAGGCGATCTCCCCTTCGATTCTGTGGATCGATGAAATCGAGAAGGGCTTCAGCGGTTACTCCGGGGGCGCCGACAGCGGCACCTCGGCCCGGGTGTTCGGGCAGTTTCTGACCTGGATGCAGGAGAAAACAAGCCCCGTGTTCGTGATCGCGACGGCGAACAACATTTCCGCGCTGCCCGCCGAACTGATGCGCAAAGGAAGGTTCGATGAAATTTTCTTTGTGGACCTGCCGACCAAGCGGGAAAGAAAAGATATTTTGAAGGTCCATATTTCGAAGCGGTTAACGGACCCGGACGTTTCCGGCGAGTTTGAGCTTACGGAAGAAATCCTGGAGTATTTGTGCTCCAGATGCGAAGGTTTCGTGGGTGCGGAGATCGAGCAGTTGGTGATCGATGCTTTGTTTGAGGCCTATGCGGAAAATTCGGCGGTTCGCCTGGAGTTTTTTGAACGGGCCATCGCCAACACCGTGCCGCTTTCAGTGACGCTTGCCGAACATATCCGCGGCATACGGGATTGGGCGAACGTTCGGGCGGTAGCGGCAACTCCCCGGGAGGACCGGGAAGAGTACGCGAATGAAGGCCTCGCCAACCCTTACGGGGGAATTCTGGCGGGCACGGGCGAGTTTGATGATGTCCGTTTTAAACGCGGCGGAAGAACGGTCGATTTTTAAGGAGGGCATCATGATGATGGAAAAAATACAAATCCGGATATGTCCCGATGGCCGGATCGAAGCGGAAACGCTGGGCATCAAAGGGGAGAAATGTAAGGATGTGATCGGGCTGCTTGAAGGGTTGCTGGATGCTGAAGTGGTAGAGACCAATTTAAAGCCGGAGTTTTATGAAACGGCTGGGTTAAAGTTACGCGAAACGTTAAGGCGGGAGGAATAAGCGGTGTATTCAACGAGTGAAATCCGTTCGGCCGCGAGAAGAACGGCGCAAGGAGAAGCGGACTTGAGAAAGACCGAGAAACAGCTTGGCTCCCATGTACAGGAGACGTCTTCCTGGTGGAAAGGAAAGGCCGGGACTGCGTTCAAGGATGATTATACAGGAAAAACCAGGAATGAAATCAACCGGCTGTGTTCGGAGATCCGCGATATAGAGTCGGGACTTGAACGGCTGGCCCGGGAAGTCCAGATCGCCGATGACCGGCGCAGGGCTGAAGCGGCAAGAAAGGCACAGGAGCTAGAGCGAGAGAAGCAAAAGAAAGCCAAGAGATAATCCGAGATACGGAGTGCGATTGAATGATACTGAATGAACAACAATACCTATGGTTATGTGAATTGACGGGCACCGGGCTGCTGACTTCGCAGCACACCGGCAGTGTGAAGGAAATCGCTCGCAGCCTGCAGCCCTCCCTTGCGGATCGGGGGCTGGGGGATTTGGCCGAGGCTATTCTGGAGTCCGCGCATTTAGCGGATTTGGAGCTGGCCTTCCAGGGCGGCGAACGCGGCGCCGAGTGGGTTCTTTTTACGGATCAAGCGCATCGTCAAGGCGTAATCACCGTTTCGGACCCTAAGGTGTCCGAAGATGATGATACATATTCGTTCCCGTTGGATGGAGTGGTCCATAAACTTCGGGAAGTGCTGGTCCCCGGGATAAAGCATGTGTTTACCGGTCTGGGGCAAAGAGGCTGGCATGCCGCTTTGCTCGCGGAAGCGCTGGAGGCGGAAGCCGTCGTTTTTGGCGCCCCGGCCATGGAAGAACTTCCGGGGAAGTCCGTCAACTTTGTGGGAGAAGATGATCCGGTAGGGGACCATACCAGGAAGGTTGTTTTTGTGAAGCAGGCCGAGGACCTTGGCGAAGAGGACGAAGCCTTTTTGTATAGAAAGCTGGTCTTTGAAGAAAGCGGGAAAGCGGTTGTATCGGGACAAAGTGAATTTTCCCGGTTTGTGAGCTGGTTTTATAATACAGCCGGGACCGTGGAACCCGAGGTATGGAAAATCTTTTTTCCCGGATCGGAAGAAGAGGAAGCTATGCTGCTGGCGGATCTTGGGGTTTACTCCGTTTTCATGAAGGTCGGTGAACTGAATAAAGAGAAGCTTCTACACGCCATTGACGCAACAGTGCGATATGCCGCCGGACAATTGGAAGCGGGCCGCGATCAGTTGGCAGCCGAACTGGATAAACTGCCTGATGACAACTATGAAACCTTAGTTTCGGAGAAGGCGGAAAAATATGCGATGAAGGCAACGGATTTCGTGATGCGTATCTTTGAAAGCGTCCAGACGGTGCTGATGGGAGTCACTCTGTTTACGCTGGAACAGGAAACGTTCGATATGGATACCCCGATTGACAGTTTCCGAACGCAGATTTATGACTTGCTGGATCAGGAATTGGAGCGGGTGAAGGCTTGCCTCGACCAAGCAATCGCCCGCCGGCTGGAAGATTCCTTCCAGATTCCCGATTTCGGCTTTGAATGGTAAGGGGGAAAACGGATGAGTCAACGGGCGGTACGAATTTTGCTGGTTGTGTTGGCAGGAATGATCATTACTTTAGGAGTGAGCGGATGTATGGGTAAGAAGCAGGAACAGCAAGCCGGGGAAAACAAACCAAACCCGGAAGTCATTAAAGAACGGGTTCTGACTCATTTGCAGGAGAAATATGGGGAAGAGTTCGTGGCGGTGTCCTTTAGCGGCAGTGGTTGGGCTTACCCTTATAACCAAATGTATTTGTATCCAAAGAATGGTTCGGAATCAAATCGTTTTGAAGCTCGCATTGTGATTAATAAAGATGGTACCTACGATATTAGCGACGGGTATTTTGGGGTTTTAATCGCTCCCGAATACGCGAAAATGGTTTCCGGATTCGTGGGAGGAATTTATAAAGATTTTAAGTTTTCCGTCGATTTTGGGGAAGGTGTGTTTCCGGACCGTTTGAACAAGAACACGAAACTGGAAGAAATTTATAACGAAAACGAATATTTCAATGCGGATATTACGGTTTTTGTAAAGGAAGAATCGGCCAAGGGAATTGATACTACTGATAGTTTAAGTAAGGTTGCTGCGAAAATGATAGAAAAGAAATTGGTCGGGAATGTATCCATTTATATAGTTAAGGATGAAAAGTTTGATTCTATAACGATGGAAGCCTTGAATGCGGTAAACGAGGATGAATACTTCATTGGAGATAGCAACACTGTTATGATCGGCAACGATTTGAAGATTTTGGATTTGGAGTAGGAAGGAGGCGGAACAATGGGGGAACTAAGTGAAAGTCAGTTAATACTTTTGGATAATTTAATATATCTTGATGGTGTGGCAAACAGAAACGGTAAAACCGTTAAAGTGATTGTAAATGATCTTTTGAAGGGCGGGCTGGACAAAAACCGCACCGTAAAAGACGGTATTGTCAGCTACCCCGGTCAAATGTCCAGAGAAGAATGGATTACTGTATTACAAGCCATTAAAAAAGATCCCCAATTAATGAATTTAAAAGTTAAACATGGCGAAGTCGGGAACGTATATGACAAAAGTGGCAATCTTATCACTGATGGGCATGGGAAACCGTTGGAAGTTGGCGCCCGGATGGCTACTTTTGTCGAGACGGGGACAGATGAGGCTGGTAAACCGATAGTAAAGGAAGCTACTGTTGTTTTCCGCGGTACTTCCGGGGATCTCGAATGGCATGACAACGGTACAGGCGGATATTTAACCGATACCGAGATGCAGCAGCGCGCTTTGGCATATATTGAGAAATTGCCCTATAGCAACATTACGGTTACCGGCCACTCCAAGGGAGGCAACAAGGCTCAGTATGTCGGGATTCTTTCCGATAAGGTGGATCGGGTTGTTTCCTTGGACGGACAGGGATTTTCCAAAGAGTTTGTTGAAAAATACAAGGATCTGATCGAAGCGAATAGTCATAAAATCACATCCGTTTCCGCGGAAAATGACTACGTAAATTGCCTGCTGATTCCGGTGGCGGGAAAAATCATCTACATCGATACCGAATATCAAAAAGATTTTCTCAGAAATCATAGTCCAGGCATCGTGTTGGATGAAAACGGGCAGCTGCGGGAGGTCACTAACCAAGGGGCGATTCCTCAGCTCGTAAACGACTTAACGATTTATTTAAACGCCCATATGGAAGAGCCGGATCGAAGTTATGCGATGGACGGATTGTTGGCTTTGATGGAAAGCGGGGAAGAGGGGTTTCAAAAAGAGAGCCAATCCCAAACCGATCAAAGCATCAAAATTGTGCTGCCGTATGTAGGGGATTACCTGCTAGAGAAAGCTGCCCAGGGAGGCAAAGATTTTGGGGGCCTTTTGGCAAGCGCTTTGGGTGCCGCAGTCATGCCTCGGGAATATCTGGATGATTTTTTGCGTTATTTGAAAATCAATGCCGACAATTTCGGCTACATGTTTCAACTAGGGAAAGAAGTCGGAACGATCATTAAAGACATTGTCCTGGAGAAATTATCGGGTTTCTTGTCCGATTTGGCGGATAAAATTTCGGATAAAGCCAAAGCGATCGGGGATGCCATCGCCAGCTTCGCCGGCAAAATCAAAGACGGTTGGGACGCTATGGTCCGCGGTATCGAAAATTTTTTCGCGGATGTCAAACATGCCGGTGAAGCCGCAATGCAGGCAGTGAACCGGTTTATGGACAAGCTCGTTCAGGGGGTTCAGAATTTCTGCAACTGGATTGCCGAGGGAACCAGAAAGGCGATCGAAGCTGCCAAAAATGCCTGGAACAGTTCCGTGGATAAGGTGAAAAGCTGGTTTGGGGACGTGAAAGAGAGCATTTCCAATAAAGTGGGTGCCCTGAAAAACGGGATAAAACATGTAGTCGAACTAACCCGGGAGGGCTTCCGTAAATTTATTGACGCGTCGGTAACCAAAGCGAAGGAGATCGGGAATTGGCTCGTTACCAAGCTGGATCAGGCCCGGAACACGGCGATCGAGATCGGGGCCAAAGTCAGCGCGGCCTTTACGGCGATGGCGGATAAACTGAAGGCAGGTTGGGAAAGCGTGAAGACCGGCATGAAAAATTTGGCCGGGAACATTAAAGAGACCGCTGTCCGGGTTGCCGAGGCGATGGCGCGTTTTGCCCAAACGTTGAGCCGGGCGGTTAAAAGCTTCTGCGATAAAATTGTCGCAGCCTATAAACGGATGATGGAAGGCCTGAAACAGGGCTGGGATAACCTCGTCGGCAATATCTCTACGCTTTTCAGCAAAGCGACAAATTTGATCCGGCAGGAAGTCGATGAATTTAAAGACAACGTGAAGTCGGCGGTAAGCATGACCAGGGGCAAAGTGAAGGATTTCGGTAAACAGGCCGTTAAGGGAATCAAGGGATTTACGGGCAAAGTCGTGAAGGGAATGTCCAAAATCTCCGGCGGGCTGCTAATGGTCAGCGTAAACCGGCTTACCGACCTGCAGAGCAAATTTAAACGAATGGACGATGATTTTGTTTCCACAACCAGCCGAATTGTGAACGATGCGGAGCGGATCGCGTCGAACGTCTCGCGCGCCTATAGCGAGTCTAACGTGCAGAGTCAAATTCGCCAGCTGCAAAGGGCGATCGACGATGTCCGGAACCGCCGCAATCAAGTCGCTGCCGAAATGCAGCGGAAAATCCGTTCCCTCTCGATGGCGCGGGATCAATACGTGAAGATCGAACGAATGTTGAAGAGTAATATCGGGAATCTGACGTAATCCAAGGCAACTTGCAAGAATAGCTTAGCATCCTGGGAAACCAAGGAGGGCTAAGCTTTTTTTGTCTCTATGAATATATAAAAATATAACTAAAATCATTGACAAAATATAGTACATAAGGCAAATTATAATCGTAGAATTGCCTGCATTTTACATAATAAAAAATAACTAGATAGCTTACCAGGCGATTATACGAGATTTTGACGAACAGGGAGGGGATAGCGGATTCATCAAGGTATCACTTTACGTTCCCAAATGAGAAGGAGGAATACTATGACAAAAAAATGGCTTCAGCGCAGCACCGTTTTGTTCATCGCTTTTCTTTTATCTTTCACTATGAATGCCTCTTCTATGAACGTCTCCGCAGCGGAGGATTTTACTCAGGGCGTTGACGTATCTGGCAACAACGTGACTTTATGGTTCAAGTCAAAGGTCGATACGACATGGGTGGATGTCCATTATACGGTGAATTCGGGCGTTCAGCAAAATCTCAGAATGACTTACAACGCCGGAGCCGGAAGATATGAGCAATTTATCGATTCGGCCGCCGGAGCCGTGATTGAATATTTCTTCACTTATAATAACGGCACTCCAGCTTATGACACGACGACCTTCACCTATCGAGGTACAGGACAAACGGACCCAACGGACCCAACGGAACCAACGAAGCCAACAGAGCCAACAGGCGGCTCAATTTACTCGATCCCGGCTTCTTCGATTCCCAATCCTACCGGAGGCGGGGTTAGCCTCAAAGTCATGAACGGCACGGGCGGGGCCTATGCCGACAATCAAATTTACTGGGGAGTTATCGGCAAAAATCCGGCCAACGGCCAATGGAGTTATTTGAATCTGTCCGGTCAACTCGTGCCCATTTCAACCGCTTTAAACGATGCTCCCGGTCATTTAACGAAAAATGGCGCCAACTATGCCAACATCTATCACAAGGTCAGCGACACTTCCTGGGTTAATCTTCCCAAGATCACTTCAGGCAGATTGTTCCTTAGCGTAGGTTCTCCTTTGTATATTAAAACCTTTGACGACGGTTTCGCCGGTCCGGATCTCAACAATCCTACCGATCCCAACCTCGATGTCTATTTCGACTTTGCCGAATTTACGGTCGATGATGCCGGATATCACGGGAACACAACAAGGGTTGATCAGTTCGGCTTCCCGATTCAGCACCGCTTGGTCAACAAAGCGGGAAACTACGACCGGACCGTAGGCGAATTCGAATCGGAAACCCGTTCCGGCCTGTTTGCAAAATACCAGAAAGAGGTGCCTACCGAGTTCAAATCGCTGGGAACCTTGCAGGCGCCCTATCGCATAGTCAGTCCCATGATCGGGCCGTTTAAGTCCGGGGGAGCCTATGAAAACTATTTTGCCGGCTATTCCAGCATCTCCACCCGCGACATCCTGCTCGGCATCGGCGGCGCCAGCGATCCTCAGGTTTGCGCGGCGCTCAACCGGCACGTATTTACGTCTTCCAATTGGAATGATGTCAGCCAATACTATAAGGCCGCGCCGGCCAACTATTATGCAAAATTTTGGCATGATCACAGCATCGACGGCCTGGCCTACGGTTTCGCCTATGATGACGTAAACGGACAAGCCGCTTACCTGGAAGTCGGTGATCCCAAAGGTGTGATCGTTAGAGTAGGCTGGTAGATTGCTGCCTATTTCAATTTAGTAGATTGTTAAGAAGAAAGGATTGAATATATGAGGAATCATAAAAAGAAATTCTCTTTTTTAGTCGTATTGGCATTATTGATTTCACTTTTCACACCACTAGGATTAAACGCACAGGTCTCCCAAGCGGCAGCCGATCAAGCTGCGACCGTAGCCGATACCGGCCGGGTTTTGCTGGCCAGCGCCTATCCGGAATGGGATAGCAGCAAAGTCTATCTCGGCGGAGACATCGTCTCCTATAACGGGCAAGAATACAAGGCCAAATGGTGGACTCAAGGAGAAGCTCCCGGTACATCGGAGGTCTGGGAACTAAACGCACCATCGGACGGCACCCATCCGGCATGGAACAGCGGAACGGCTTATGTTGCCGGTAATATCGTTTCTTACAACGGCCAACTGTACAAAGCCAAATGGTGGACTCAAGGGGAAACCCCCGGCGCTGCGGACGTTTGGGAGCTGATTTCGGGCAATCCCGATCCTACCGACCCAACGGATCCAACCGATCCAACCGATCCAACCGATCCTACCGACCCAACCGACCCAACCGACCCGACGGATCCGCCCCTTTCAGGCGGCTTCAAAGTAGTGGGATATTACCCAAGTTGGGAACCCGGCAAGATCAACACGATTCAATATCATAACCTGACGCATATCAATTATGCGTTCGCCATTCCGACCAGTGAAGGCGGGCTTCTGCCGCTGGAGAATGCCAGTGCCGCCAGCCAAATTATCCAGACGGCTCATGCCAACGATGTGAAGGTCCTGCTTGCGATAGGCGGCTGGTCTTACAATGGAACCCCGCTGGAGAACACCTTCATGGCGGCGACCAGTACGCCGGAGAAGATTAAAAAGTTCGGCGACGCTATCATCACAATGGCTAAGCAATACGGGTTTGATGGCGTGGATATGGACTGGGAGCACCCGAGAACGGACGGTTCGAGCAAGCAGCAGTATGAAGATTTGATGGTGTACTTGAGCAAGGAGCTTAAAAAGCAAAACATGCTCCTGACCTCCGCCGTCCTTAGCGGTGTGACTCCGGAAGGCGTGATTTATTGGGATGCGGCGGCTCACACTGACAAGGTCATCAATGCAGTGGACTGGTTTAATGTGATGGCTTATGACGGAGGCGACGGGAACAGGCATTCCACCTATGATTTTGCCGTGCTTAGCGGAAAGTATTGGAAGGAAACGAGAAAAATGCCCGCGGAAAAAGTCGTTTTGGGCGTTCCTTTCTACGGCAGACCTTCCTGGGCTTCCTATGCCGCTATTTTGCAAGCCAACCCCAATGCCTATAACACCGACGTTTCTATGATCAACGGTATGGAAGCTTACTATAATGGTGTTCCGACCATTAAGAAAAAGACCCAATTTGCGCTGGAGCAGCTTGGAGGCATCATGGCCTGGGAGCTGACCCAGGATACCACCGATTCCAGCAAAAGCTTGCTGCAGGCCATCGGTGATACCGTAAGAGCCTCTAATAAATAGTCATAAAAAGCGCGAGCAGCAAGGGAACTAATCCCCTGCTGCTCGCGTGCTTTTCACTGTACGGAACCCTTATTTGATCACCAAATGGAACCCGTTCTGAATGTAATACAGATCAGGATAGGCGATATTGCGGGTAATTAGGTTATTGAATGTGGCGGAACCGTTGTTCGTGTAGGCAAAGATCGCCGCTCCCGGATGCGGTCCCGAGAAGCGCGAGGTCGTTACCCCGTCCAGGCCGGTGCCGTCGATCGTGATGTTGTTGAACACGATGTTTTGGAAGCCGCCGCCGTATCCGAGCTGGATGGCGTCGCGTTGGCTGTTGATGATATCGATGTTGTTGAACGTGACGTTCCGGATGGCGTCGGTCGAAGCTTCCAGATCGATGGCGCCGCGTTCCCCGTTATATAGGTCTTTGCTGGTGCCGCTGTTGATGATCGTGGTATCCGAGAACTCAATGCCGGTGTTGTTTTGGAAATGATAACCCGGGAACACGGTGTTCATACGGATGCCGGAGCCGCCGACAGCGTCGATGATCAGGTTGTGGGTGGCCTTGTGTCCGCTGCCGCCAAAAATGCCGATGCCGCCGGCGCGCCAGTTGTTTTCGATCGTGTTGTACGAGAACGTATTGTTCACGCCGGCGGGAGCGCCGTTTACGTTACTCGTCCAGATCGCCAGCGCGTCGTCGCCGTTATTGCGCAGGTTGCTGTTGCGTACGGTCGAATGGCTGGTACCCTGGGCGAAATTGACCCCGTCGGCAAGGTTGTTGCGGATGCGGCTGTTTTCGATGACCAACCCCGTTGCGATCATGGCCGGCGTATGGGCGTAGTCCCCGACCCAGAACCCGCATTCAAAATGCTCCACCCACACGTTGTGGATCTTCGAGTTCGTGCCGAAATTGTCCATGAAACCTTTATAAACGGCCTCCTGGTTGTACCGCGACCGCAAATTCGAGTTCATGTATACATTACTGAAGTCAAGCTGACCTGAAATGCGGAGCGAGATCCCGCCGGACGCCCGGTTGGGATTGGTGAACTGCAAATTCGTATGCCAGATCCCCGCGCCCATGACCTTGAGATCATCGATCATTTTGCTCGCCGAACCGATTTCCCACATACCTCCAAGATGGAAGGTGCCCTCCGGAATATACAGGGTTTTGCCTTCCGCCACCGCGGCATTCACGGCTGCTTTAAAAGCGGTAAGGTCATCTTGACCATCGTCCGCGACAGCGCCGTAATCGGTGACGGAAACCGCATTGGCCGGACGAGCGATAGGATCGGGTACCCGCTCAATTTCAATGAAATCTACACCGTATTCGATGTTGTCGTTGCCCTTCTGAATGCGGATAGTGTCGCCGGGTTCAAGGGGCGTGTCCAGCTTCCAGTGCACTTCATCAAAACGGAAAAGCGGGCGTCCCGCGCCGGGCGTATCTCCGGGCTGATCGCCCGAGAAGTATTGCCAGTTATAGTACGAGGTCAACGGTACGGCCTTCACCTTGGCGCCGTTGACGTAAACGTCAATTGAGCCGTTTTGTCCCATCCCGTCGGAGGAATCGGGCATCGTGAAGCGTATCGTTACGCCGTCTCCGCCTTGCCCCGGTTTAACCTTCCATTCCAAATAGGAGCCGCTTGAAGGCAGGGCGACGTATTTTTGACCGGAGGCCTCGGATGCGGTCAGCGCCTGATCGAAGTTCGGCGCGCTCATCAGTACAGCACCGCCGCCGCGGGCAGCCTCGTCGGTGTCATAGCGGAAATACGGCATGCTTGCCCCGCGCTGAGCGTACACGGCCAGGTTGGCCGAACTGGTGTTGTTTTCCCGTTTCGCCGCAGCTTCATTCTTGTCCGGGGCCACGGTGATTTGCACCGTGTAGTTTCCGTCCGCTGCCGTCCACGTTCCCGGAATCGCGATATCGGCGTCCGCACCTGCCGCCAATGCGCCTTGATAAGCTCCGGTTAGCGTTTGCAGCGTAGTGCCGGCGGTATTTTTAAGCGTCAGCGTGACTTCATGAGCGCCGCCGGCCGTTGCAATCGAGCCTTGGTTTTTCAGGTTTACATGAAAAGATACCGCGTTCCCCGCAACCGGGGTGCTCGGCGTCCAGGAGACCGTTCCGACCAAGTCGGAGCTGGCTATGGGCGCGATGACAAGCGGCGTTGGATTCGTAAATTCGTTGTTCGTCTCATCCAGCTCAATCACTGAATTACGCTCGTCGGCCTTGGCGCTGACCGAGTAAGAAGCGGCGGTTTTCGCGCCGGCATTTAGCGATACCGCCGCCACAGCGCCGGCGTTCAGCGCTTCGACAGGGGAAGTGCCGGCCAGTGTTCCGTTCAGGTAGAAGCCGACATCCGTCGCCGGGGAGGGGGCTGTGCCGATATTTTTCACGGTTGCGGTTAAAGTGACGGCATCCGTTTCCCCCGGGTTTTTCGGCGTCCAGGATAAATCGGTCACGGTTAAGTCCGGGTTGGCCGCCGGGACACCGAAAACCTGGAACTCGGCCACTTGCCCGCCGGGTGCGCCAGAGTTCGAAGTAAACTTGAGCTGCACGCTGCTCGCCGTCCCGCTGACGGGAATCGTTACGGTGTTTTGCGTAGCCGGGTTAAAGGTGTACTTTGCCTCGGAAACCAGGCTCGTAAAGGTCGAGGAGCCTTGCTCGCGGCCCAGCACCTGGATCGTTTGCGTGCGCGTTCCCCATTCGCTTGACGGATTCAGTTTGATCACTATCGAGGAAAGGTTGGCGTTGGCTCCCAAGTCTACGGTTAATGTGCTTGGATGGCCGTTTCCTTCCCAATACGTGTTGATGTTGTCATCATTGGCATTGGCGGCCACATAATTAAAGGTGGCAGAGGAGGCCTCAATCGGTTTGCCGGCCGCCAGATTCGTCCCGTCGCCTGGCTCTTCACCAGGATCGGTACCGGGATCGGGATCGCCGCCCCCGTTCTCGCTCCCGTATACCTCCACTTCGGAAAATTGCGCCGCCGGCCAGCCGGTATTGGCCGTCACATGGATTCGAACGTAACGGGTGGTCACGGCTGCGAAATCAATCTCTACCGTATTGCCGGCCGCCGGATCAAACGTATACTTGGCGGAATCGACGATAGACGAGAAGCTTGCGCCGTCATCGCTTCCCTGAACCGATAACGTCTGCGTGCGCTGCTCCCAGCCCGCCGGCAGCTTCAAAACAACCCGGTCGATGCTCGTTTTGCTGCCCAGATCGGTTTGAATCCATTGCGGGAACGCATTGTTCGTACTCTCCCAATAGGTGTTCTGATTATTATCGAAAGCATTTGCAGCAACATAAACGTCGTTATGTCCGCTTGCCGCATTGGCTTTTCCCAGTGCCAGATTCGCCCCTTCGGCGGCCTGAACCGCAGATGAACCGAGCGGGAGCAGAACAGCCCCTACCAACAATGCCATGATGCTTAACCACACCCAATATTTTTTCATCAGTACCCTCCCAATTTTTTCAGAAGTTCAACAATTTCAGACTAATAAAACTTACGATATATTCACTCCTTTACTATAATTTATAAAATAATAGAACTTAATGTAAGTTATCATAAACGCCAATTCTTCTAAAAGGAAGTAGTTTCTCTACGGAAATGATGTGTAATTTTACGAAAAAACGGTAATTTTTACTGACTAAATGCTCTCGACATTTTTTTGCAAAAGAACTCTTGACTATCTAGTCTATCGGACTTATTCTAAAACTAGATTGGTAGATTTATGAAAGTTAAATATTTTAGTGATTGATAAAGGCAAATCCATCGAAAGGTGGAGACGCAAAACTATAGGGGTTAAGGCGGCATGTCCGCTATACCAGCCAGTTACCGATCAAGAGGCCAGCGTTTCTTTAACGTTGCACGGCGGACCTTCTTATTTCGGTAAGAAGGTCTTTTTTGTTGGCTTGGACTTCATTTTCATATTGATAAAGGCAAATCCATCGAAAGATGGGGACGCAAAGCTATAGGGGCTACCACGGGAATCCGTAACGCCAGCCAGTTGCCGATATGGAAGCCAAACGTAAATACGCGGTATTTCGTTTCTTCCTGACTCGGTTGAATACGCATCGTATTCGGTGCGCTTCGGGAGGAACACGGGATGAAACGAATCGTTTATTTGGCGTTTGCACTTATTTTTACTATGAATCTAGCGGCAATTCCGGCTTATGCGGAAGATAATCAAAGTTTGGTTGCTGATATTGTCGTGTTGCCTAAGGGGGACTACAACAAGAGCGACGCAGGCAAAATGGTAAGCCGACTCTCCGAAATCCCGGCTTCTCTTCTGGAGGGCTTGAAGGACAACGGCGTCAAAATCAAGCTGGTCAACGGCAAAATTACGGATGAACCGGAATTTGCCCAGTACAAGGGCGTTACTCCGAGAGGCTGGGAAAAGACTGGGCTGACCTGGGACGATGTGCCGGGCGTCAGCATGAACGTGGTTATCGTACGAATCGGGTACAGCAACAAGGGGAAGGGCCACAACGGACAAAATCTGGAGCTTCATGAAACGTTCCATGCGATTGACCGGATTGTACTGAATAACATTAGCTCTTCGCTTGAATTTACGGAAATTTGGCAAAAAGAAGCTAACAATGATTACAGCGGTGACGGTTATCTCTCGGCGTATTCGAACGAATATTTTGCGGAGACGTCAACCTTGTATTTTTACAGTGAAGAAACAAAGAAGAAGCTGAAAGAGGACATGCCTTTGACCTACGAATTTTTGGACAAGCTGTACGCAAACGCCAATTAAACGTAAAAAAACAGCTCCCCTCCGGTTGGCTTAACCGGAAGGGAGCGTGCTTTGTTTTTATTAAGGATAGACGCGGCTAGGTTTTACTTCTTCCCAAACCTCGACTCCGGATTCATTTCTGGAGTATTCATGATGATTGGTGGCTTCAAGAATATCGTAGTAATACCACATGCTAGTGATATTGTCCGGCCACTGCTTCGTATCCTTATGAATTCCGTCCTTATCGACTTTTCTGTTCAGTACGCTGTTGATGAATTTCGCGGCTTCAGCCCGGGTAATGTATTGATCCGGTTTGAAGGTTCCGTCCGCGTAGCCTTTGATCCAGCCTTTGTTGGCTGCGGAGGCGATATATTTTTCCGCCCAGTGTCCCGTGATGTCCGTGAACATATCGTTTGGCCGTTCGTCCAGCTTGTCAAAGCGGGAAGCGATCGCCGCAAACTCGGCTCTGGTAATATATTGCCCCGGTTTAAAGGTGCCGTCCGGATATCCTGTAATAATTCCGGCATTCTCCATCGTGGAAATGTGCTTATTGGACCAGCGCGTATTTCCGACGTCGGAGAAGGAATAACCGGTTTTCAGGTAGGCGGAGCGGCTTTCATCATCCAGCAACCGGTAGAAGATCGCCGCGACTTCCTCACGGGTAATATTGTTCAGCGGCTTAACCGTGCCGTCCGGATACCCGTTAATGTAGTCGTAATGATTTTCCGTTTCAAGCGTTGGCGGAACGGCAGGCAGCGGCGGCAACGGAGGAAGCGGCTCTTGTTCGCCCGATGGTTCAGGAACTGAGCTTACCGGAACCCGAACGCTTTTTCCGCCCGAGCTGGACGAATTTTTAGTGTAGTAGAAAATATACTCTTGGCCTTCCTGATCACTAAACGTGTAGGAATCGGTTGCTTTTACCGGAGTGTAGCCGGATACCGATACGGCCGCCAGTGTTTTCGTCTCTCCTGGTTTGCCGGAAACTGTGGTCGGGTTTGCCAGTTGACGATTCGTGCCGTTTTCCAAATACTTGACGGTTAATTGACGATCCACCGCTGCGTTTTTCGTGTAATAGAAGACGAATCGCTGCTCCGGATCATCGCCAAACTTGTAATTATGGCTTGTTACTTCAGGAGTGTATCCAGCAACGGTTTTCGCGGTGAGCGAAACTTCCGATCCCGTTCTGCCGGTGATTACCGTCCGGTCGGCAAGTTCGGTACCCGTATCTTTATCAAGATAGAATACCGAAAGCTGTACCAGATCCTCAGGATCTCCTTTGCTGTAATAGATGGTAAATTCCTGTTCCGGATCTAGTGTAATTTCAAAACGGTATTCGGCTTGTTCCGGATAATATACCGCGTCGGTAGCCGAAATCGGTTCAGGATACAAGACCAAAGCTGTTCCGGCAATGCCTTTGGAAGTTGTAGGGGCGATAAGCTCTTCATTGGTCTCCCGATCCACATGGTGGATCGTTACATTGCGTTCCTGACCGGTATCACCTTGGGTATACTCAAACACGAATTGCTGCACTTGATCTTCCGTGAAGGTATACGGTACTTCATAAACGTGCGGTTTATAAACCGCCCCCGTAACGGTGTCCGTATAATCTTCGGCTGTCAGGGTAATTTTTTCGCCTACTTTGCCCGAACGTTCGGTCGGATTCAGCAGGTCTTTGCCCGTCTGCTGATCCACGTATCTGACAGTCAAGGTTCTGCTGTCATCCGGTTCGTTGGCGGTGTAGTAGAAGACGTAAGGCGGATTTTCAAGGCCAAGCTTGTAGCTGAAGCTCGACTCAACCGGGGTGTAGCCCGGGATGTCAATGGCTTTCAGCTCAACCGTTTCACCGGTCGCGCCTTTAACCGTGGACGGTTTGGCGAGTTCTTTTTCAGTGCCTTGTTCCAAGTACCGCACTTCCACACTTTGCTCATCGCCTGTGTAGTAGAAGATATACTCGTTGTTGCCCTCGGCTTTAATCGTGTACTCATACGACTCGTTTTCCGGGGTGTAGCCCGGAACTTCAGCTGCTTTGAGAGTTACGGTTTCGCCGGTCACACCCGGAACACTTTGAGGTGGAAGCAGCTCTTTCCCCGTGTTCTTATCCACGAATTTCACCGAAACGGTTTGTTCGCTTGGTGTGTAGTAGAAGATGTGCGGAGCATTTTCCAGGCTAAGCTCATAGTTGTAAGTTGACTCCACCGGGGTGTAGCCCGGGATGTCAAGAGCTTTGAGCTCGAGTGTTTGCCCAGTCACGCCTTCAACCTTAGTTGGGTCAGCGAGTTTCTTGTTCGTGCCTTGCTCGAGATACTGCACTTCTACGCTCTTCTTATCAGCGGTGTAGTAGAAGGTGTACTCATTGTTACCCTCGGCTTTAATCGTGTACTCGGCAGTTTTGTTTACCGGAGTGTAGCCCGGAACTTCAGCTGCTTTGAGAGTTACGGTTTCGCCGGTCACACCCGGAACACTTTGAGGCGGAAGCAGTTCTTTCCCCGTGTTCTTATCCACGAATTTCACCGAAACGGTTTGTTCGCTTGGTGTGTAGTAGAAGATGTGCGGAGCATTTTCCACGCCAAGCTCATAGTTGTAAGTTGACTCCACCGGGGTGTAGCCCGGGATGTCAAGAGCTTTGAGCTCGAGCGTTTGCCCGGTCACGCCTTCAACCGTAGTTGGGTCAGCGAGTTTCTTGTTCGTGCCTTGCTCGAGATACTGCACTTCTACGCTCTTCTTATCAGCGGTGTAGTAGAAGGTGTACTCATTGTTACCCTCGGCTTTAATCGTGTACTCGGCAGTTTTGTTTACCGGAGTGTAGCCCGGAACTTCAGCTGCTTTGAGAGTTACGGTTTCGCCGGTCACACCCGGAACACTTTGAGGCGGAAGCAGTTCTTTCCCCGTGTTCTTATCCACGAATTTCACCGAAACGGTTTGTTCGCTTGGTGTGTAGTAGAAGATGTGCGGAGCATTTTCCACGCCAAGCTCATAGTTGTAAGTTGACTCCACCGGGGTGTAGCCCGGGATGTCAAGAGCTTTGAGCTCGAGCGTTTGCCCGGTCACGCCTTCAACCGTAGTTGGGTCAGCGAGTTTCTTGTTCGTGCCTTGCTCGAGATACTGCACTTCTACGCTCTTCTTATCAGCGGTGTAGTAGAAGGTGTACTCATTGTTACCCTCGGCTTTAATCGTGTACTCGGCAGTTTTGTTTACCGGAGTGTAGCCCGGAACTTCAGCTGCTTTGAGAGTTACGGTTTCGCCGGTCACACCCGGAACACTTTGAGGCGGAAGCAGTTCTTTCCCCGTGTTCTTATCCACGAATTTCACCGAAACGGTTTGTTCGCTTGGTGTGTAGTAGAAGATGTGCGGAGCATTTTCCACGCCAAGCTCATAGTTGTAAGTTGACTCCACCGGGGTGTAGCCCGGGATGTCAAGAGCTTTGAGCTCGAGCGTTTGCCCGGTCACGCCTTCAACCGTAGTTGGGTCAGCCAGTTTCTTTTCCGTGCCTTGCTCGAGATACTGAACCTCTACGCTTTGCTTATTAGCCGTGTAGTAGAAGATGTACTCGTTGCCTTCAGGCTGAATCGTGTACTCGTAAGACTCGTTTACCGGGGTGTAGCCCGGAACATCGGCAGCCGTCAGAGTCACTTTTTGTCCAGCAGCACCTTTTACCGTGGTCGACTGAGCGAGTTCTTTTTCAGTTCCCTGCTCCAAATAATGAACGGTGACTGTCCGTTCAACCGCTTCCTCATATCCAAACCAAACCGTTGGTGTTGGATTGGTGGCGGTGAGCCGGATGCTTGCAGGATTTTCCCCTACTTTCAATTGATACCCGGCAATGTTTTTGGCTGTTACGGAATATTCCGCAGCCCCGATCGGCAAAGCCTCATTCCCGTTTTGATCCTTGTAATACTCGCTATAAAGCAATTCCGCGAATTCCGGCCCTTCCACTTCAACGCCTTCGGCATTGACGGGCTTGCCGTGCGCATTGACTTTATAGCCCTTCATGAGGATGGAACCGTTGCCGATGCTTACTTTCGGCACCTCAAAATCCTTCGAAACTTTCTCGTTGTTAACATTCGTATATTCGATTGTCGTTTTGCCGTTCGTAGGATAGAGGGTGTCAGAAACGGGGTTTTTGGATTGGTCCAAGACCACTTTGTAAGTCAGTGTAGCAGGTTCACCTTCGGCGATATTGCCGATGTCCCAAGTAAATGTCTCGGTTGCGGCGTTCCAAGTTACCGTACCTTGCGATACGGAATAATCCTGAGGACCGACTTGTGCGCCTTGCTTCTTGAGATTGAACATATCTCCCATCGGATCAACGACTTTGGCATTTTGAGCCGCATAGGAAATTTTTCCAGCCATTTCGCGGAAAATTGTGTTCAAATCATCGCTGTTGGCAGGGAAGTAACCTTCGCTTTGAACATCTTTCAAGACGTTCATCGCGTTGCTGTTGTTCGAGACTTCCAAGCCTACCGAAAAAATCTTGAGTCCTGCATCTTTGGCGATTTTTGCTTCGGAAATGGTACCGATGCCGTTATCTCTAACGGAAAAATTATTAATGTTATATCTTGAAGATCGCGATAATTCATAATCTCCGCCACTTCCAAGCCTATTCCCATAATTAAATTTCGTGATCGCAAATTTATAATTGCTGTTAGTCCAATCGAAACTCGTAGCCTCTGTTCCTTTGAAGCTGAAGGTCGGCTCGCCGTCGCTTAATACAACGATGAACTTATTTTGCGCCGAACTGCTGCTCAAAAGCTCGCGGGCATTTTTCACCCCTGCCTGAATATTGGTGCCGCCGTTGGCATTAATGCCGTCAATGGCGTTCTTCAACGCTTCCTTCTGCGCCGGTCCCTTAAAATCGGAAACCAGCGTGGCGGATTCGTTAAAGGATACTACCGCAATCCTGGTGGACGATTCGGTTAACAGCAAATTATCCACGAATTTCTTCGCGGCCGTTTTTGCGTTGGCCATTTTTTTATTGGTTTCCCAAGGCCAATTTGTATTCACCATACTCCCCGACTTATCGATGACCAGCACCACGTCTGAGCTAGTCTGGACGTTTTTTCCCTCAGCCTTGAGCGTGATTTCCCATTCGCCCGGGTTCCCCGTAGGTTGGGCGGTTTTGCTCAATTGAATGGCTCCGGGATTCGGCCAGACGGGATCCCCCGAACTTGCGCCGAAGACGGAGATGGGGCTCGCAAAAAGCGAAAACATGCAAATCCAAGATAATATAATTTTTAACCCGCGTTTCATTGGTTCCTCCTCATTTTTTCATAGAATTCCTCCCTTTCAGGCACTAAGATCTACCCTCCCTTGCTGCTTGGGTATTTTATATATCTCACGGAAAAAATCCGTTGAGAACGAGGGGAAAATAAAAAGGCTGCATAAACAATTACATTCATTGTTATGCAGCCGGACGGTCATTAATTCTTCACAAATTGTTAGACTCCAAGGCTTTGCGACCTAATCTTTCGATTAGTGTGCCAAATATTCGATTATGGTTAAAAAGGCCTAGCGATTAGTTAGATATTACCAAACAGATATTAAACAATTTCAATATATTTCAAAAAAAAGCACTTGTCAACAATGAAATTGATAAAAAAATCACAGCAAAGATGATACAAGCCTCCAAAAAACGGAAAATACTCGCAAGCAAGGGGCATCTTATATTTGACCATGAGAGTACCGAACAACAATAAGGATGAAATAAACATTATAACGTTATATTTACTATGCAATATTTCCGTGTTATGCTAAACACAGTTTAAACATTATAACGTTTATCCAAAAGAGGCGATCAAAGTGAAGGAAAGATTCGTTCTCCGCCATCTCAAACGGGTGACCGGAGAAGAGATCGACATCGTGATCGAGGACGGGAAAATCTCCGCGATTACCGCAGCCGGCCAGGCTCATGGAGACATAGGATGGAGCGGACAGGAGCTTGCGGGCGCGCCGGCAACATCGGAGGTGTCCAGTCTACCCGGGCGTGTGGACGCCACCGACGAAACGGGAATGGCCAGCGCTTCCCCCGTCTACGTATCCAGCGGCTGGATCGACATGCATGTCCACGCTTTTCCGGAATTCGATCCGTACGGCGACGAAATCGATGAGATCGGCGTCAAGCGGGGCGTCACGACGATCGTGGACGCCGGCAGCTGCGGCGCGGACCGGATCGGTGATCTCGTGGCCGGCGGGAAGCAGGCCGACACCAACCTGCTGGCGTTTTTGAACATTTCGCGGATCGGGCTGAAACGCATCGATGAATTGTCGAAATTGGCTTGGATTGACCGGGAAAAAGTAAAGCAGTCGATTGCCGCATACGGCGATTCCATCGTCGGTCTCAAGGCGCGGATTAGCCATAGCGTGGTTCGCGAAAGCGGGGTGGAGCCGCTGCGCATCGCGCGGGAGCTTTCGCGGGAGACGGGGCTGCCGCTGATGGTGCACATCGGTTCCGCGCCGCCCGATATCCGGGAGGTAATCCCGCTGCTGCAGCGAAAAGATATCATTACCCATTACCTCAACGGCAAAGCCAACAACCTGTTTGATGCCGCGGGCGAACCGCTTCAGGTGCTCCGTGACGCCATCAGCCGGGGCGTTCACCTCGATGTCGGCCATGGCACGGCCAGCTTTTCCTTCCGGGTGGCCGAGGCGGCCAAACGGCACGGCATCGGCCCGGATACGATCAGCACCGACATCTACCGGGGCAACCGGCTGAACGGCCCGGTGTACAGCATGGCGAATGTGCTGAGCAAGTTCCTATATCTCGGTTACCCGCTTGAAGAAGCCATCGCCGCAGTCACCACCCGAGCGGCGCAGTGGCTGGGCAGGGAGGAGCTTGGCCGCATCAGGGTCGGCGATCCCGCTAATTTGACGCTTTTCACTGTAGAGGATAAACCAATCACGCTTGTTGATTCAGAAGGAGAGCAGCGCGTCTCGGACCGCCGCATCGAAGCCAAAGGAGTGATTACCCATGGAAAATTCATTAAATGCGAAGTACGGGCTTAAACGCGTCATTAACGCCAGCGGGCGGATGAGCATTCTGGGCGTATCCGCACCGAGCGACACCGTCATGGAGGCGATGAAGCGGGGCGGCCAAAGTTATGTGGAAATCGCCGACTTGGTCGACAAGGCAGGCGATCATATCGCAAACCTTATCGGTTCCGAGGCGGCGGTCATCGTAAATTCGGCCTCGAGCGGCATCGCCCTGTCGGTTGCGGCGATCGTGACCCGGGGCGACCGGCGCCGCAGCCTGCGTCTGCACCAGGAAGAAATTCCGCAAAATGAAATCATCATTTTGAAAGGCCATAACGTGCAGTACGGCGCGCCGGTGGAAACGATGGTTTATCTCGGCGGCGGTAAGCTGGTGGAAGTCGGCTACGCCAACGAAGGCCGGGCGGAGCATATCGAAGACGCGATCGGCGACAAGACGGCGGCGATTTTGTACGTCAAATCTCACCACGCCGTGCAGAAGAACATGATCTCCGTCGAGGAGGCGTGGGAGGTGGCCCGGCGCAACAACGTGCCGATGATCGTAGACGCGGCGGCGGAAGAGGATCTGCAAAAGTACGTGAAATATTCCGATTTGGCGATTTACAGCGGTTCCAAGGCGATCGAGGGGCCCACTTCGGGGATCGTTGCCGGGAAGCGTACTTGCGTCGAATGGGTGAAGGTGCAGCTGCACGGGATCGGACGAAGCATGAAGGTGGGCAAGGAAACATCCTTTGGCTTGCTTCAGGCGCTGGACGAATACGCCGTCAAAAAGGATAACAGCGAGCAGGAAAAAGCGGCCTTGCAGGCGCTGCTGCCGCTCGGCAGCATCCCCGGGGTCCGTGTGACCATCGTGCAGGACGAAGCCGGCCGGGCGATTTACCGGGCTCGGGTACAAATCGATCCGCAGCAGGCGGGTATCACCGCCAAGGAAATGGCCGAGCGGCTGCAAAACGGCGAGATCGCCATCTATACCAGGGACTACGGGGTAAGACAGGGGTATTTCGATATTGATCCGCGTCCGCTATTGGGCGACGATATCCTTGTGATTGCCGCAAAAATACGCGAATTGGCAGGAGGACGTTAACATGTCGCAGATTGCAAAAAGATTTTACAAACAACGTGTTGCCCTTAATGTGCTGGCAAAAGATATCGCCAATGCCAAAGAGGTTTTCGAAGCGGCGGAAGGCAACGTGCTGGTCGGAGTGCTGTCCAAGGACTATGCCACGGTAGAGGAAGCCGTGACGGCGATGAAGCAGTACGGCCGGGAAATCGACGACGCGGTGTCGATCGGCCTCGGCGCCGGCGATAACCGCCAGGCGGCGGTCGTCGCGGAGATCGCCAAGCATTATCCCGGCAGCCACATCAACCAGGTGTTTCCGGCCGTCGGAGCCACGCGGGCCAATCTTGGGGCGCAGGACAGCTGGATCAACAGCCTGGTGTCGCCGACGGGCCAGGCCGGGTACGTGAATATTTCCACCGGCCCGGTCAGCGCCGCGCAGCAGGAGCTTGCGGTCGTTCCGGTTAAGGCGGCGATCGCGCTGGTGCGCGACATGGGCGGCCACGCGCTGAAATATTTTCCGATGCAGGGGCTCAGCCGCGAAGACGAGCTGCGCGCCGTAGCAAAGGCCTGCGCCGAAGCGGATTTTGCCCTCGAGCCGACCGGCGGCATCGACGTGGACAACTTCGAAGCTGTTTTACGGATCGCCCTGGAAGCTGGAGTTCCGCAGGTGATTCCGCATGTGTATTCCTCGATTATCGACAAGGCGACTGGCAAAACCAGAGTCGAGGACGTGCTGCTGCTAACCAAAATCATGAAAAAACTGGCGGATCAATATGCCTAAGCGCATTGCGGCGTTCGGCGAGGTTATGATGCGCCTGCAGGTGCCGGGGTATGAGACGCTGCAGCAGGGAGATACGCTGAAATACTCTTTTTCCGGCACAGGCGTCAACGTCGTTTCCGCTTTAACCCGCTACGGGCATACGGGATGGTTGATCACCCGCTTGCCGGACAATCCGCTGGGCACCGCCGCCACCGTCTACCTGCGTAAGCTCGGCATCGATACCGCCCGCATCGTTCGCGGCGGCAAATACATCGGCATATACTTTTTGGAAAATGGCTTTGGCGCCCGGCCCAGCCGCGTTACTTACACGAACCGTCTGGAGAGCAGCTTTAACACCGCACCGGAAGGGACTTACGATTTTGCGGAAGTCGCGGCCGGCATTGATGGGGTTCATTTCTGCGGAATTACGCTGGCGATGAATGACGGCGTACGCGCGCAGATGAAATCACTCGCCGAAGCGGTCAAACGGCGGGGTGGCCAGGTGATTTTCGACTGCAACTACCGCCCCTCCCTCTGGGGAGAAGGCGGCTATGCCAAAGCCAAACCGCATTACGAGGAGATGCTGCGGCTGGCCGATATCGTGATGATGAACGAAAAAGACGCCATGCTCACCCTCGGCATGAGCACAACGAAGCGGGAACGGGAAGAGCAGCTCGCGGAGCTGATTCCGGGCGTGGCGGCAGAGTATGGCATTTCCTTGATCGCCGGAACGCACCGCTCCATCCACGGAGACAATTCTCATTCACTGCGCGGGTTTATATATAAGGACGGGCGGCTGGTCTTTTCCGAGCGGCTGACGTTTTCCGTTTATGATAGAATAGGGGCAGGAGACGCTTTCGCCAGCGGGATCATCCATGGCGAGCTGGAGGGCTTCGCCCCGGAGCAAACCGTCCGGTTTGCGGCCGCGGCGGGGATGCTGGCGCATACCGTGCCGGGCGACACCCCGATGGCGACGGAGGCGGAAATCCTCCGGGCGATGAAGCAAGCTTCCCCCGGCGATGTGGAAAGGTAGGGAACAGGGCCGTGAGTTTGTCCCGTAAAGATAGACCGCTATACTTGCAAATTAAAAACATCATTAAGGATCGGATCCTCCATGGCGTTTACCCGCTGGGGACGAACATCCCCTCCGAACCGCAGCTTGAGCAGGAATTTGCCGTAAGCAAGATCACCGTCCGCGGAGCGATCCAGGAGCTTGTTCAGGAAGGTTTTTTGGAAAAGGGCAGCGGCAAAGGCACCCGGGTGATCCGCAACAAAGCGGCCTCCAAATGGTCCAAATGGAAGCATTTCACGGAGATTTTGGTGGAGGATGGCCACCGTATCCAAAAAGAGTGGCTGAGCGCCGAAACCGTCCGCAACACAACGGAGTCGGAGCTTTACGGGCTGTTTGGGGAACGCTGCACCAAGCTGGAGCGGGTTTATTTTCTCGACGGCAAGCCTTATATTTATTACGTGCATTACGTGGCGCCGACGCGAAAAGAGTTGGAGCTGGCGGATTTGCGGGGTCACTCGTTCTACGAACTGCTGGAAGAGCAGGGCATTGTCCTGGATAAGCTTCGGGACGAGTTTGCGGTATCCGTTCCGCCGTCCGAAGCAAGGGAGTTTTTGCGCCTGGCCGAAGGGCTGCCCGTCCTGAAACGTTCGCGTTATTCGCGGGATGCCCAGGGCAAAGTGGCCGAATTCAGTATCGGGTACTACAATACGGAATTGCAAAATTACGTCGTCGATTACGATGCGTAACTGTAGCGTTCATTCGATTGAATAAAGGCTGTCCCGGCAGGCGGTTAAGGCCGCTTCGGGAGAGCCTTTTTTAAGATTACAATTTATAACTCTACTTTTGGTGCGGCCGGCTCTATAGCGTTCGTGTCTTGGTATCCCCTGCATGCTGCTTTGCACGATTATCCCTTTTGTTCAGGGGCAAGGGTCGGGGGCTCTTTCTAATAAACCTGTCTAATAATCTCGAACCTGTCTTCTTCACCCAAACATATCTTCTTCTCTTGAATAGATCTTCTTCTCTGCTTCCTGATCAAATGGGATAATCGTGCAAAGCGCCCGGATAGCGGATGTTGATCCGGCCAACCCACCGAAATAATTCGGACGTTTTCGAAAGTTTATGGGATATTTCCTCCGAAAAGCCGGGGCTATAATAGCAGTAGGGCATATATAAAGGGCTTACATGAGGAGGAACACAGATGAAGATTACGAGGCATCCGGACAATCCGATCGTGGTACCGGGAGGTTTTGAATGGAGAAAAGTAACCGTATTCAACCCGGCGGTGATTATCGATAACGGCAAATTTTATATGATCGAGCGGACGGCGGGATCGCTGACCCCGTGCAAAAACTTTCTGGGGCTGTTGGAAAGCGAAGACGGTGTGCATTTCACCCATGTGAAGGACGAGCCAATCGTCACGCCGGACATGCTCGGATTCCCTTACGGCAGCGTCCAGGACCCGCGGATCGTCAAAATCGACGATACGTTTTATATGAACTACGCGCTGCGTCCGTGCGCGATGAGCTACTATCCGACCGGCCGGGGCGTGCCGGAGCGCTCGATTCCCGAATATCCGGACGGCTGGGGCGAGCAGGAGGGGCATTGGCTGACGCGCTCGTCGATCCTCGCCTCCAAAAACCTGATCGACTGGGAGTTTGTGTCCGACACGACGCCGCTGGACATTAACGACCGCGACAACATTTTGTTCCCGGAGAAAATAAACGGCAAGTTCGTGCTGCTGCGCCGGCCGGAGGAATATGTGGGCGAAGCCTACGGCACAGAAAAAGCGGCGATGTGGATCACCTATTCGGATGATCTGATCCATTGGGAGGAGCCGAAGTTGCTGGCGAAGGCGGAAAACCCGGCCTGGGAATCGCGCAAAATCGGCGGATCGACACCTCCGGTACGCACCGATCGCGGCTGGCTGGTGTTGTACCATGGGGTGGACGACGAGGTCGTGTACCGGGTCGGCGCGATGCTGCTTGATCTGGATAATCCGGAAAAAATCATCGCCCGCACAAAAAACTTCATCATGGAGCCGGAAACGTATTACGAAAAATTCGGCTACCAGATTCCGAACGTCATTTTCCCGACGGGGAACGTGGTGAAGGACGGCCTGCTCTACATCTACTACGGGGTGACCGACACGGCGATCGCGCTGGCCACAGTACCGGTAGAGGAACTGGTCGACTACATCCTGAACGAACCTCAAGCTTGAAGCTTGTTCCATGGAATGACCGCGTCAGAGCGGTTATTCTCAGAAGGGATTTGCAAACGCTTACTGAGGCATCGTAAAAATGAAATAAGAATGTTAGATTATATAACATATTTTTCTGTGACTAAAACCTGAACCGTCAAAATCACCTAAATATTTTGGATATAATCAAACATTTGTGGGATATAGTCGAATATCCGCTCCTTTTATAATAGGTAATATAACGGATGAAGATAAGAAACGGATCATCATTTGTTATGTTTCGGAATTAATTTTAAAATAACATGAGAAGAGGGTTGATTATGGGCAAAACACAGAGAGGCAAAAAAGTGGTACTGCTCGGTTTGGTTGCGGTGCTGTCCCTGTTTGCGGCGGCTTGCGGCAACGAAAATGCGGCCGGAGGCGGCAGCGGCAACGCCGGCGCGTCAGGCGGGACGGAAACGATTACTTTGAACATGATGCATCCGTGGACGTCCCCGAACGTGGACAACGAAGTGTACAAGGCGCGGATCGCCGAATTCGAAAAAGAGCATCCGAACATTGTGATCAAGCAGGACGGCGTGCCGTCGGCCCAATATAAAACAAAGCTGCGTACCTTGGCGGCGGCCAACAATTTGGCGGACATCAACGTCGTATGGCCTGGCGCGGATCTGGCCCCGCTCGTCGCCGGCAATCTGCTGGAGCCGATCAACGGGATGATGGATAACTGGGGTTCGATCCTGCCGGAGAGCGCGCTTGCCGGATTCAACGTGGACGGACAGCAATATGCGATTCCGACCAAACAAAACTTCGTGGACATCATTTACTACAACAAAGAGATGTTCGCGCAAGTAGGTTATGATCAATTTCCGGAAACCTACGATAAATTCACCGATGCGGTGAAAAAGCTGAAAGCGGCGGGGATCACCCCGATTTCGCTTGGCAACAAGGAGCAATGGCCGCTGCAATCGTCTTACATTTCGATCATCGGCGACCGCTTTACGGGCAGCGATTTCCTGCCGGCGGTACTGGCGGGAAAAGCGAAGTTTACCGATCCGGAGTTCGTCAAAGCGTTATCGGTCATCGACGAGCTGACAAAGCTGGGCGCCTTCAATACGGACGCCAACAACATGGACTCCGTGCAAGCCCAGGATTATTTCATCCAAGGCAAAGCGGCCATGCATGTTTCCTCCGCGACCGTTGACGGCAGAGTGCGGATCAACAACGAAGAGGGAGACAAGTTCGGCATCGCCTTGTTCCCGAGCGTAGAAGGCGGCAAAGGCGATCCGAAGAAAAGCGCCGGCGTTGTGCAATACGGGATCGCCATTAAGAGCGGGCTCGATGAGAAAAAGAAGCAGGCTGCCGAAGAGTTCATGAAATTTTTTGTAAATGAAGACCTTTACAAAGAGTTGATCCGCAACGGTGTTGTCGTGCCGGCGAAAGTGGAGATTCCGGACGATGCCAGCCCTTATTTGAAAGAAATGCTGGCGTTGACCGGGAACGGGACGGCTCCGGTATTCGACAGCGTCATTCCTACGCAGGTGGTGGACGTCCTGCAAAACGGGCTGCAGGCGCTGACGGTGGGCCGGGGCACGCCGGAGGAGCTGGCTAAGGAAGTTCAGGAAGCCATGGATAACATGAACTGATTTAAAAATCAGCCTTGAGGAGAAAACCCGATTACCGGGTTTTCTTCATTCATAGGCCGTAAAAGCAAGGCATGAGCCTAATCTCGACATAAAGGAGGGACCTGAAGATGCAAACTTTGCGAGGAACGAAGCTGGCGATATTTCTCGGCTTGCTTCCGGCGCTGATCATCTATGTGGGCATTGCCATCGTTCCGATCGGGCTGTCTCTGTATTATTCATTGATGGATTGGAACGGCATCGGCGGGATGAAATTTATCGGTCTCAAAAATTTCGCGCACATTTTAAGCGATGACACGTTTTGGCTGTCGGTCAAAAACAACGTTATCATCATGGTGACCGGCCTGATCGGGCAAATTCCGCTGGGGCTGCTGCTTGCGCTCCTGCTCAACCGCGGCCTGAAAGGTTCCGGCTTCTTCCGCACCGTCGGCTTTATGCCGGTCGTCATTTCCTCCGTAATGGTGTCCCTGATTTGGGGCATGATCTACAACACGGAGTACGGCATGCTGAACAATCTGCTCGGCTTTCTCGGCCTGGACGGCTGGAGGCAGAACTGGCTCGGCGATAACCGCTGGTCCATGCTGGCGATCAGCATCGCCTACATCTGGCAAAACTGCGGGCTTTATATGGTCATTTTCCTGGCAGCGCTGCAAAACATTCCCGACGAGGTCAACGAGGCCGCCGAGCTGGATGGAGCAACCGGATTTAAGCGCACCTGGCGCATAACGATTCCGATGATCCGCAGCACGATCATGGTGGGAGTCGTTTACAGCATCAGCAATTCCTTCCGCGTTTTTGACCTGATTCAGATTTTGACTGGCGGCGGTCCCGCTCATCAGACGGAGGTCATGACGATCCATATGTACAACAGCGCCTTTATGAACATGCGTTACGGTTACGGCAGCGCCGTGTCGATCCTGATCTTGCTGTTCAGCCTGATCGTCATCAGCTTGGTTAACCGTTTGGGCCGAGAGAAAGATGCTTAAGGAGGGAGGGATTTGCCATGCGTAAAAAGTCCTTAGGGTTTCGATTATTTGCGTACACTTTTTTGAGCCTATTCGCTATTATGAATATAGTCCCGCTTTTTTGGATGGTGGTGAACTCCTTCAAAAAGGAGCAGGAATATGCGGCCAGCCCGTTTTCGCTGCCGGAAGGCCTGCAGTTCTCCAACTATACGGAAGCGTGGAAGGTCGCGCATATGGACGTTTATTTTTTGAACAGCATCATCGTCACGTTTGCTTCCTTGCTTGTGACCGTATTTTTCGGGGCATTGGCTTCCTATTTTCTGTCGCGGTTTGAATTCAAGCTGCGCGGCTTGACCTACGGATTGTTCCTGCTGGGCATGCTCGTGCCGATTCACGCGACGCTGATTCCGATTTTTCTGATTATGCAGAAACTGCATTTTCTCGATACGTATTTATCGCTTATTTTGCCGTACACGGCGTTCCACCTTTCTTTGACGATCATTATTCTGGAGGGCTTCATGCGGGGTTTTCCCAAAGATTTGGAGGAATCGGGCGTTATGGACGGCGCGGGGATTTTCCGGATCTTCTGGTCGATTATTCTCCCGATCACCAGACCGGCGCTCGCTACCGTTATTATTCTCAACTTCATTTATAATTGGAATGAATATTTGTTCGCGCTCGTGCTGATCAGCTCGGCCGAACTGAAAACGCTGCCGCTTGGCCTGGCCAACTTCGTCGGCATCGAAACGGCAAGCTTCACGTTGCAAATGGCCGCGTTGACGATGGCTTTGATCCCGATCATTATCTTTTACCTGCTGCTGCAGAAACAGCTGGTCACCGGCATGACGGCGGGCGCGGTCAAAGGGTAGGCGATAGGGACAGGCGAGCGGAAGGCCGCCCGCGCCAGGCAAGAACTGGCGGTAAAGCTGCCTGCGCAAGACAAGAACTGGCGTGACGAACGGCCAACGCACATGACAATGAAGCTAACGGACACCAGAGACGTTAATCGGCCGAAAACAGGGGGTTGAAAATTGTAACGGACACAGGCGCCGTTATGCCCTCAAAACGGCTCAAATGATCTCCATCGGAGCCAAATAAGGTCTTCCGTGTCCGTTAAATCGGGAAATACCCGGGAAATGGGCAAATAAGGTCATTACAGTCCGTTACAGCGCTTATCGGCCAAACATACGACCCCACGGAGGCGACAGCATGATGACAAGCTACAGAAAGGTTCTCGGCAACTTTGGCTTAAAACGGAAAGCGCTGGTCATCTTTTTGCTCTTTGTCATTTTGCCGACCTTCGGCGTTGGTGTGGTTGTGCAATACCAATTTAACAAAGTGTTGAGGAACGAATTCATCAATTCGACGAAACGAAATTTAGACAATGTCGTGGGCCAGCTCGGCGAGCAAACGAAAATGGTCGAGGACATCGCCAATTATTTGATATTGAGTCCGGACATGAGGAACTTTCTAAGGACCTCCCCACCGCTTAGCAGTGAACAGCAGGCGAACCTGAAACGCAACATCGAGGATTTTCTGACGTTCCAGCTGATGTCGAAAGCCTATATCCGGTCGATCGAGATTTCCGGGTTTAACGGCAGCTTTATCGAAATGGGCGAACCGTTCAGCGGCGACGAACAAAGGTGGGAGCAGGCCGCCAAAGCGCGGAAAGGCGCGATCACCTGGACCCAAGGTTACACGCTGCACAGCGATTGGAACGGAGAAGTCCGCGTGCTGTCGATGTTTCGCGTTCTCAATTCCTACAGCCAGATTACGAAACCGCTCGGCCGGTTGATCATCCGTATGGATGAAGCGAGTATCGTCGGTTTGCTGGAAAAAGGAATCTTCAAGGACGGGGCGGGCAGCGTTTTTATCGTTGGTGCCGACGGGCAGGTCATTTTGGGATCGCAGGATCATATGCCAAGCGGCTTCAAGCCGGATGCTTTGCTTTTGGACAAGCTGGCTTCCGGCCGGGGCGATCTGACCTACGAGGTGGAAGGCAAACGTTATTTGACGATTTACAACCGCATGGAGAACACGGACTGGCAAGTGATCGCGATGATCCCGGAAGACAAGGTTGCCGAGGAGTTCCGCGGGATCAAGCTGACCATGCTGGTGATTTTGACGGCGATCCTCCTGCTCGGGTTAACGGCTTTGATCGGTTTTCACTATACGATTATCCGTCCGATTTTGCGCCTGAAAAAAGAAACCAACAAAGTCACGACGGAGATTTCAACGCGCGGGTGCCGGTCGGTTCCAATGATGAAATTTCCGAATTGAACCGCAAATTCAACGAGATGGTGCAAACGATCCAGCAACTGATCGAGCACAAATACAAGCTGGAACTGAGGGAGCGGGAGTCGGAGCTGAAGCTGATGCAGAACCAGATGGACCCGCATTTTTTATACAATACCCTGGATATGATCCGCTGGACGGCACGTTTGGAAAAAGCGGCCAAGTCGAGCCAATTGATCGAAATGCTGTCGAAATTTTTCCGTTCCAGCGTGAATAATGGGAGTTATCAAACGACGCTGCGCAAGGAGCTGGAGTTTGCCCAGTCCTATTTGTATCTGCAGCAGCGCCGGCTTGGCGACAAGT
This sequence comes from Paenibacillus oralis, assembly GCF_003863965.1. Lineage (GTDB taxonomy): Bacteria > Bacillota > Bacilli > Paenibacillales > Paenibacillaceae > Fontibacillus > Fontibacillus oralis. Next base: position 7,014,167 of record NZ_RRCN01000001.1, on the reverse strand, counting down.
TGAAATATTCCCTTTATGTGGAGGCGGGGCTTGAGGAAGCCGCCACCCTTAAAGCGACGATTCAACCGCTGGTGGAGAATTTCCTTAAACACGGATTGGACCGCAGCAAGCCGGTAAGTGAAGTGCGTGTACGCTGCTATGCCCGCGAAGGCGAAATCTGGGTGGACGTCATCGATAACGGCAAAGGGATGGCCCCCGGCAGGGAAGAAGAGATCCGGGCGGCCCTGGAGCATTCGCCAAGGAGCGGCAACCGGGAGGGCGCCATGCACAACATACACGAGAGATTGTCGATCTATTTTGGGCAGGATTATGGTTTGCAAATCGTTAAAACTTCGGGCAAAGGGACGTGGGTACGGCTCCGTTTTCCCCATACCCAAGGCCAAGAATTAGGGGGTGAGCACTGTGATTCGTAATCCTTATTCGAGCATGGCGTCCGGCGGAGCGGATAAGCGCATAAAAATGCTGATTGTGGATGATGAGTCGGTGATCTGCGAAGGGCTTCACTATACGATCGACTGGGAGGAGCTTGGCGTGGAGGTCGTGGGAGAGGCCTATGACGGGCAAGAAGCGCTGCGTTTGGTCGCGGAACAAAATGTCGACCTGCTGCTCACGGATATCCGCATGGACGGCATGGATGGACTGGAGTTGGCCGCCCGGCTGCGGCAGGACCATCCCGAGGTACAGGTGGTCATGATCAGCGGTTATGAGGACTTTGGCTATGCGCGCCAGGCGATCCGGCTTGGGGTCAATGATTATTTGCTGAAGCCGGTCGATATCGAGGAATTGACGGATGTGGTCAAAAAAATCGTCCAAGGCATCCGCGTGCGCCAAAACGAGAGCAGCGGCCAGGAAATCAAGCTTTGGCTGTTGGGCATGGCCCGTCATGGGACCGCATACGGAAAAGAGGCGCCGCCTTCGCTGCAGGGTGTCCAGTTCCGCATTTTGGCCACCCAACTGGCCGATTTCCACGAACGGTTCGCCAATATGGAGCAGGAGCGTTATGAAACGGTCCAGGAAGCCTGGCTTCGTGGGCTTCACGGCCATTTGGAGGACGCTTCCTTCCGAGCGGTTTCTGTCTTTGACCACGATAATTTGCTGATCACGCTGCTGCTGTCGGAGACACGGGTCAAGCCGAAAATTTGGGACGATTTGCTGGCCTCGGCCATACCGCCGCTGGCGCCTTTCGAGGACGGACGCATTTACTGCGGCGCTTCCCGGATTTACGAAAACCTGGCCGATACCGCCGACCGCTGCGCTGAAGCCGCCCGGATGATGGCCTACCATGTCCTGGAGGGCCGCCAGGTTCTGCTGGCCGGAGATGACGAAGAGCTGGCGGCCGGCCGGAAGCTGCCGGACTTCAATATCGCGGGTACGGTGCAGCGCCTCGTCTCCGCATTGTTCAAACAAGACCAGAGGGAAGTCAAAACGCTGGTGGAAGAGATGTTCCGCTTTTTCCGCGAATCGCGGTTTTTGCTTGCGGAAATCGTGAAAACGTACGAGGAATTGTTCGCGCTGCTGCGCCAGCGCCTGCGCAAAAGCGGCATGACCGGGTTGGACTTTGGCCAACAAGGCCAGCCGGATCTGAACATTTACAACTCCTATGCCGGGCTCGAAGCGATCGTTCTGAAGGATCTGGAGGAGCTGCAGCGGCTGATCGATAAGAACGGGATCGACAAGTCCTACTGGATTATCGAAAAGGCGAAAAAATTCATCATCGAGCAGCACCGCACCGACCTCAAAGCTTCCGAAGTCGCCTCCTGGCTGAAAATCACGCCGAGCTATTTCAGTTATATTTTCAAGCAAAGCACGGGAAAAGGCTTCACCGAATACATGAACGAAATGCGGATCGAACATGCCAAAGACCTGCTCGCGACGACGCATGACAAGGTGTTTGAGATCGCCGACAAGGTCGGCTACAAGGAATATAAATATTTCGTGTCCGTGTTCAAATCGTATACGGGCATGACGCCGAAGGAATATCGCGGGCTCAGCGTCAGCAAAGATGCGGCTGCGGACCCAAATGAATAGAGGCCGATAGAACGGGGGAAACGGGATGGAAAAATACAAGCAGTCTGCGGCACCGGTGGAGGAGCGGGTAGAGGATTTGCTCGCCCGGATGACGCTGCGGGAAAAAGTAGGGCAGCTCAATCAGCGGATGTACGGCTGGGATGCCTACGTCCGGCAGGAAGATGAAATTGCGCTCACCGGGGCGTTTAAAGAAGAGGTGGCCCGCGGCGGGGGAATGGGGGCGCTGTACGGCTTGTTCCGCAGCGATCCCTGGTCGGGCGTAAACTACGAAAACGGCATCACCGCGGCGGAAAGTGCCAAAGCGGCGAACATGGTCCAGCGGTACGTGCTGGAGAATACCCGGCTCGGCATCCCCGTGCTGTTGACGGAAGAATGCCCGCACGGCCACCAGGCGCTGGACGGGACGCTGCTGCCGGTCAATCTCGGCGCCGGCGCGACCTGGAATCCGGCGCTGATGGAGCGGGCGTACGCCCATGTGGCGGCGGAAATCCGCAGCCGCGGCGCTCATGTCGGCCTGGTCTCGGCGCTGGATATTTTGCAGGAGCCCCGGTGGGGGCGCTCCGAGGAATGCTTCAGCGAAGACCCTTGCTTGGCCGCCAGGTTTGCCGAGGCCGCAGTCCGCGGGATGCAGGGCGACGACCCGGCGAAGCTGGACGAGCCGGACAAGCTTGCGGTCGTGCTGAAGCATTTATGCGCGCAGGGAGCGGCGCAGGGCGGCCGCAACGCCGGTCCGGCGGCGATCGGGCCGCGGGAGCTGCGGGAGATCCATCTCCCGGCAGCCCGGGCGGGGGCGCTGGCCGGAGCCGCCGGCTTCATGGCGGCGTACAACGAGATCGACGGCGTGCCCTGTCATGCCAACCGGGAGCTACTGACCGGTATTCTCCGCGACGAGTGGGGATTTGACGGCATCGTGATGGCCGACGGCTGCGCGGTCGACCGGCTGCTGGCGCTGACGGGCAGCCACGAATCCGCGGCTGCGCTGGCGTTGACGTCCGGCGTCGACCTCAGCCTGTGGGATACGGCTTTTTCGACGCTGGAGGAAGCGGTCTTGCAGGGGCTGGTGCAGGAAGCCGACATCGACCGGGCGGCCGCGCGCGTGCTGCGGTTGAAATTCCGGCTGGGGCTGTTTGACCGGCCGTATGTTCCGGAACTGCGGCCGGCGAGTGTTGTCGGCAGCCCGGAATTTCAGGAGGCGAACCTGCAGGTCGCCCGCGAAGCGGCTGTACTGCTCAAAAACGCCGCCGGTTTGCTGCCGCTGGCGCCGGGCGTGAAGCGGATCGCGGTGATCGGGCCAAACGCCGACCGGCTGTACAACCAGCTCGGCGATTACACGAGCGTACAGCGCGAAGGCACCGGTATTACGGTGCTGCAGGGCATCCGCTCGTGCGCCCCGCAAGGCGTGGAGATCGTTCACGCCTTGGGCTGCGGCATCCGCGACCGGAGTGCGGCGGGGATCGCGGAGGCAGTGGCGGCCGCGCAAGGCGCGGACGTCGCGGTGCTCGTGCTGGGCGGCAGCAGCGCCCGGCAGTTCGGCGGCGACTTCGACAGCAACGGCGCGGCCATCGTCTCGGAGGGCAGTCCGTCCGAGATGGACTGCGGCGAAGGCGTCGACCTCGCGGACCTGTCGCTTGGCGGCGTGCAGCGGGAGCTGGCCGAGGCCGTCGCCGCCACCGGTACGCCTGTCGTCGCCGTCGTGATCCAGGGCCGGCCGCATGCGCTGACCGGGATCGTCGACCTGTGCGGCGCCGTCCTGTGCGCTTGGTATCCCGGCACGCAAGGCGGCCGGGCGGTCGCGGAAATCCTGTTCGGGAAGGTGAACCCAAGCGGCCGGCTGCCGGTTTCACTGCCGCGTTCCTCGGCCCAACTTCCCGTTTATTACAATCAGAAGGACCCCGGCCGGCCCCGCGTCTACGTCGATATGCCTTCTACGCCACTGTACCCGTTTGGTTACGGGTTAAGCTATACGACTTTTGCCTATGCGAATCTGTCGTTGTCGCGGGACGCCGTCTCGGCGGGCGAGTTGGAGAGCGGGGAGAAGGTAACGGTGCGCGTGGAGGTGGAGAATACGGGGGCCTGCAGCGGAGCGGAAACGGTCCAGCTGTATATCCGGGCCCGCGAATCGGGCATTACCCGGCGGATCGCCGAGCTGAAGGGGTTCCGCAAAATCGAGCTGAACCCGGGAGAACGCCGGACGGTCGAATTCGCCCTTGGCCGCGAAGAACTGGGCGTCTGGAACCGCGAGCTGCGCTTTGCGGCCGAGCCGTGCCGGATTGCCGTTCAAGTCGGCGGCAACAGCCGCGATACGATCTCTGCGGAGCTGGCCGTGACGGGTTGAGTCGAGTGAACAGGCGAATGAATGGACGAATGAACGTCTTCCGCCAGAGTGCGAGAAAAAGCGCGAGGACAGGAGTACTTAACTTCTGTCGGCTCGCGCTTTTTTGCTAGCACCTGCGCGGATAGAGGGGACCAAATGCAAAAATACATTTGATTTTTCCGCTAACCCCCATTTTCGAGCAAGTGAAATGCAAAAGTACATTTGATTTACAGCCATTCGATAAAAAAGTCTCTTTTGACCGGATATGAACTGCACTTTTGCATTTGAACCACCCGTTTCGAGGAATCTCGACAAAAACCGCCTGCACTTTTGCATTTCATAGAAGTTCGCACACTCCTCTCGTTTCTTTTTCACGCCAATACTACATGCCGAACCAAAGAGAGTAACCCTTCTGCGGTTTATCGGGCGCCCTCACTTGATGGTTTATCAGGCGGCCCTACTTGATGGTTTAGCGGACAAGTCTGTGTCTGCGGTTAAGCGGCCGGCCCCTCGATGGTCTGGCGGACTAGTTCGTTTCTATGGTTCAGAGGGCGGAGCCTCTCATAGTTTACTGGCCGGGACTGTGATCACCGATTGAACGCCGGAACCTTGTTGTCGCTTAACGCTCAAACACTCGAACACCTGCTGCGCTCAACGTACGGACCCCAGCTGTCGCTTAACGCTCTGATCGGCCTGACGGCATTTCGCACGGGATCGCCTGCGGCTTTACCGCGCACCCGCTGCTCAAGGCTCGGTACGCCCGTCCCGTTGTTGCTTTGCCGCGTCCCGGTAGGCGCTGGGCGACTGGCCGGTCACTTTTTTGAACAGCATGGAAAAATACTTGTCATTCCCGTACCCGACGCGGGAAGCGATTTCATGGACTGGCGCGTCACTATCGGACAGCAGGCGTTTGGCCTCTTCAATGCGGCGGGTGATCAGGTAGTTGACGGGCGAATCGCCCAGTTCCTTTTTGAACAGGTGGGATAAATAATGCTGGCTGACGTACAGCGTGTCGGCGATTTCTTTTAACGTAATGCTGCGGGTGTAATTTTTATCGATAAACTGCTTGGTTCGGACCGTGATTTCGTTTTTGTCCTTGAACGGGTCAAACGGATGTTTGACGTCGACGATCCGGTATAGGAGCGTAATGAGCGACATCAACAGGTTGTTGCTGAGCGTTTCGTAGCCCAGCACCTGCGAATCGCATTCCTGCAGCATTTCGGACAGGCAGCTTTCCACTTTGTAGGCGTATTTTTCGCACGGAATGACCGGTTCCACATATGCGGGAAGCAGCTGCCCCTGCGGAACGCCGTCGATATGCACGTTGCTTACGCCGCAGTAAATCAATTTGAACGGTTCCGGACTCAGCGAGCGCTCTTCGTGCGGGACGCCGGCATTGTATACGGCCACGTCCCCGGGGCGAACCTCGTACGTTTTGCCCGCGATCCGGAATTCTCCGGCGCCTTCGACAATATAAATAATTTCGCAAAAATCGTGGATCTGCGGCGGGGCGTAAAAACGGCGCTCATCGACGACTTGGCCGGCGAACAGCAGCTCGGGCGTTTTTTTGAAACGGAAACGGTCGCTTTTGCTCTGCGGAATTTCGATTTTCGGCACGCTAGGGTTCCTCCCCACGATCGGATGGTATCCCTATTATATCCCAAGTTGGAAAGGTTGGAAGGGGGGGCGGTTCTAGATTTTCGCGGCCTGCCTGGCCTGGCGTCCAGATTGGAAATCTCCAATGGAATCAGAAATGAAGTGAGGATACAGCAGTTTGATTGGATATTTCCAATAAGGGATGGAGTAACTCCGACGGGCTGAGAAGATCACTAGTGTACGGTACGCGAAATTCACGCCTGCGCAGGCTGCATATTTTCGACGGATAACCTAAATTGGAATCCATGCCGGGGCGGGTGGAGCAGGTTTGCGGGAGAGGTTCACTTTTTTGCGGTTTTGTGCTGCGAATAGGGCAATATAGTAGGTTCTCGAAGCTGGTTAACTCATTTTAAAATGGGACCATATTCCAAGGCCAAGGAGGCAGGACAGGTATGGTTGAAAACGATTACAGATGGAGAAACGGATTTCCGAAAATCGGCATTCGCCCGACGATCGACGGCAGACGGAGAGGGGTCCGCGAATCGCTGGAGGAGCAGACGATGAATCTGGCCAAGGCGGTTGCGCGCCTGCTCAGCGCTGAGCTGCGTTATCCGAACGGGCAGCCGGTGGAATGCGTCATTGCCGACACCTGCATCGGCGGGGTAGCGGAAGCGGCGGCCGCGGCGAAAAAATTCAAGCAAGCCGAAGTCGGCCTGTCGATCACGGTGACGCCTTGCTGGTGTTACGGCACGGAAACGATGGATACCGACCCGATGATTCCGAAAGCGGTGTGGGGCTTTAACGGAACGGGGCGGCCGGGGGCGGTTTATTTGGCGGCGGTGTTGTCCGCGCACGCGCAAAAAGGGCTGCCGGCGTTCGGCATCTATGGGGAAGACGTGCAGGATGAAGGCGATGACCGGATTCCGGCCGACGTGCAGGAGAAACTGCTGCGTTTTGCCCGCGGCGGCCTGGCGGCGGCGATGATGCGGGATCAGGCCTATTTGTCGATGGGATCGGTATCGATGGGGATCGCCGGGTCGATGGTGAACGACGCTTTTTTCCAGGAATATCTGGGCATGCGGAACGAATACGTTGACATGAGCGAATTTACGCGCCGGATCGAAGAGGAGATTTACGATCCCGAGGAATACAAGCGGGCGCTGGACTGGGTGAAAAAGAACTGTCAGGAAGGGCCGGACAACAACCCGGCGCACCTGCAAACGTCCCGGGAGCGCAAGGATCGGGAATGGGAAACAGTCGTAAAAATGACGCTGATCGCACGCGATCTGATGATCGGCAATCCGCGCCTTGCCGAGCTGGGCTTTGAGGAGGAAGCGCAGGGCCATCATGCGATCGCCTCCGGGTTTCAGGGGCAGCGTCAGTGGACGGATCATTTTCCGAACGGCGATTTTATGGAGACGCTGTTAAATTCCTCCTTCGATTGGAGCGGAACAAGATCGCCGTTCATCGTGGCGACGGAGAACGACAGCTTAAATGGCGTCGGCATGCTGTTCGGGTACCTGCTGACCAATACGGCGCAAATTTTTGCCGATGTGCGCACGTACTGGAGCCCTTCCTCCGTGGAGCGGGTGACCGGCTATAAGCTGGAGGGCCGCGCGGCGGTTGGCATTTTGCACCTGATCAATTCCGGTTCGGCAGCGCTGGACGGCACCGGCGAACAGACGAAGGACGGCGCGCCCGCGATCAAGCCGTATTGGGAAATCAGCGAAGAAGAGGCCCAGCGCATGCTGAAAGCAACGGAGTGGCGTCCGGCTTCGGTGGAATATTTTCGCGGCGGCGGCTTCTCGACCGATTATTTGACCCGCGGCGGCATGCCGATGACGATGGCGCGGCTCAATTTGGTGAAGGGGCTTGGTCCGGTGCTGCAAATTGCCGAAGGTTATTCGGTCGATCTGCCAGAGCACGTACACGATACGCTGGACCAGCGGACCGACCCGACCTGGCCGTCGACCTGGTTCGCCCCGATCCTGACCGGCGGCGGCGCGTTTACGAGCGTTTACGACGTCATGGACCATTGGGGCGCCAATCACGGCGTGATCAGCTACGGGCACATCGGCGCTGACTTGATCACACTGGCGTCGATCCTGCGCATCCCGGTCAGCATGCACAACGTGCCAAAGGAGAAAATCTTCCGCCCGCGCGCCTGGGGCCTGTTCGGCACCGAAGACGCGGAAAGCGCCGACTTCCGCGCCTGCACGGCGTTCGGACCGCTGTATAAGTAGAAACCGCTGCGGACGTCCTTTATGGGCGGGATGGGCCAATAATGTATTCTTACAGAGGACAAAATGCAAATTTGTCTTTTCAAAAGAGGACATGAGGTATATAGGGAGCGGCAAGGTGAAAATATCCATATTTGGTGATCAGGGGCAGACTTGTTTCTATATATAGTAGACAGACTGGTTTAAGGATATTACTTTTCTTACTTCAAAGTGTCCACCTTTTGAAAGACATTTTCGCCGAAAGTCCGCATCTAGTGGACGAAATCCCGCTTGTCGAAAAGCCAGTCAGCTAACCGCCAACAATCAAAATCAATATATTAAGCCCAAAAGGAGAATTGCAAAAATGGATCAGGATAATGCCAGAGGCATACGGCAGGAACTTTGCAAATACGCCCGAAAAATCGTGGACAACGGGCTGGTCGTGGGGCCGGGCGGGAACATCAGCGCCCGGGCGGGCGATAAGATGTATTTGTCGCCGAGCGGTTTTGCCCTTGAGGAGATCGGGCCGGAGCAGTGGATCGAAGTGGACATTCCGACGGGACAGGTGACGGATATTGGGCTGCGCCCGTCATCGGAAGTGCTGATGCATTTGTACGGATACCGGCAAAAGCCCGATATCGGCGCCATGGTCCACACCCATCCGCCGAATTGCATCGCTTTTACGCTGATCGAGCGGGAGCTGCCGATCATGTTTCCGGATCAGGCCGCGCTGGTCGGGCGGACGGCGTATATTCCGTACCTGATTCCGACGACCGATCTGCTTGCGGACGCCGTGGCGGCCAAAGTCAACGAGGCGAGCTCGATTTTGCTGGGCAACCATGGGCTCGTGACAACCGGCCGGAATCTTCGGGAGGCGTATTATCGGACTCAGGTTGTCGAGGAGAGCGCGAAGATTTATTTAAGCGCCCGGGCGGCGGGAACGCCGGTGCCGCTGACCGCTCAGGAGGTGGCGGATATCGCCGCGCTGGAGAGTGAGGATTACCGGATTCAGCTGCTCCAAAAAATGAAATAACGGAAGGTGCGTTAAGCATGTCCATGTCTACGAACGTGAGCGAACGGCGACTTCCATGTCCTTGCGTTTTGGCGTTTGATTTGGGAGCGGGCAGCGGCCGCGCCATTATTGGCGAGATTGTGGATGAGGGAGCACAAGGCCAATGCAAGCTCAAAATTACGGAAGTCCACCGTTTTCCGAACGTTCCGGTCCAAATCGGCAGCCATTTGCATTGGGATACGCCGATGCTGCTGCAGGAAATCAAAAACGGGATCCGCAAAGCTTTTCAGGCCGGTTTCCAACCGGCAAGCTGCGGCATCGACACCTGGGGCGTCGATTTCGGACTCCTTGACCATAACGGCGAGCTGCTGGGCATCCCGTACCATTACCGGGATCGGCAGACCGAAGGACTGGTGGAAGAAGTATCCGCCTTGGCCGGTTCGGAGCGGCTGTTTCGCGAGAGCGGGCTGCAGTTTATGCCCTTTAATACGATATATCAACTTTACGCGATGAAAAAAGCCGGTTCCCCCAAGCTGGACTTCGCCGAAACTCTGCTGCTGACACCCGATTTGCTGAACTATTTTCTCACCGGAAAACGGTCCTGCGAATTTTCAATGGCGACTACCACCGGGCTGTACGACCCGGGGCGGGGGGCGTGGAACCGGCAGCTGATGGAGGAACTCGGCCTGCCTGACCGCATATTTCCGGAACCGGTGCCGCCGGGGACGGTGATCGGCGAATTGACGGCCGAGGTTTGCGCGGAGCTGGGCGCGCCGCCGATCAAAGTGGTCGCCGTCGCTTCGCATGATACGGAATCAGCCGCAGCGGCCGTACCGGCGGCGTCTTCGTCCTTCGCTTATCTGGTCAGCGGCACGTGGTCGCTGCTTGGCACGCAAATGCCCGGGCCCTTGCTCACGCAAGCGGTGTTTGAGCAGCAATTTTCCAATGAAGGCGGCGTGGACGTAAGCTTCCATTTGCTGAAAAACATCATGGGGCTGTGGATTTTGCAGGAGTGCAAGCGCAAATGGGAGCAGGGCGGCGACAGCTTCACGTTTGCCGAGCTAGTCAGGCTGGCGGAGGAGGCCGAGCCGCTGCGTTCCTTGATCGATCCGGACGACTTGCGCTTTATGAATCCGGCGGATATGCCGGGGGAAATCCACAGCTACTGCCGGGAGACTGGCCAGCCGGAGCCGGATTCGGCCGGCGGCACGGTTCGCTGCATCCTGGAAAGCCTGGCGCTGCGCTACCGGCAGGTGCTGGAGCAGGCCGAGGCGCTGACCGGCTCGCGTTTTGCCGGCCTGCACATGGTGGGCGGCGGCGTTCAGAACGAGCTGCTGTGTCGCTTTACGGCCGACGCCATCGGACGCCCGGTCTGGGCCGGACCGGTGGAGGCTAGCGCGATCGGCAATCTGCTCGTCCAGTTCAGAGCCGCCGGCCAGATCAAAGATATGCGGGAGGGGCTGGAACTGGTGAAGTCGTCGTTCCCGCTGCAAACTTTTGAGCCGGACAGCCCGGAGCGCCGGGCGGAATGGACGGCAGCCTATGAGCGGTATCTGCGGCTTGCTGTTTCTCCGATCGGCGGCCGTTCCCGTTCCGGCAGCTAGGTGGGCGGATCGTTTACTTACTATAAGAAATTGGGGAGGCCGGTGTATGTTAAAAGGAATTTCCGGCTTGATCACGCCGGATTTGATCAAAATTTTGATGGAGATGGGGCATTCGGACGAAATCGTCATCGCCGACGGCAATTTTCCGGCGGCCAGCCATGCCCTGCGTTTGGTGCGCTGCGACGGGCACGGAATCCCCGAACTGCTGGAGGCGATTCTGCCGCTGTTTCCCCTCGATGTTTATGTCGACCGGCCCGTGTCCTTGATGGCGGTGACGCCGGGGGACGCGGTGGAAACGCCGATTTGGGTCAAATACCGGGAAATCGTGAGCCGGTACCATCCGGTGGACGACAGCGATCCTTTTGAGGAGGTGGAGCGGTTCGCTTTTTACGACAGGGCCAAACAGGCCTATGCCATCGTATCCACCGGGGAAAAAGCGCTGTATGCCAATGTGATTTTAAAGAAGGGCGTCGTCATTCAGGCGCCTTAGAGGCTGTTCTAGCCAGATAGCTGATTCCTGCGGTCTGGGTTCAACGCAACGTTCTGATTGGAATTATCCAATAGAATTGGAAAATCGCTGGTAAATACAACTGCTTGATTGGATTTTTCCAATAGATTAGGCAGGCGGGGGGAGAAACGGGCGCTTTGAGCGAAATCTATTGGATATTTTCCAATTAGAGCTCAAAATTACGCCTGATTTTCGTCAATCTATTGGATATTTTCCAATGAGGCGGTGGGGCAGGCGGACTTTGTCACAGTTATCAACGGGCTACTTCGAAAATCTTCCGTTTAAGGAACGGAGGATTTTTTTTATTTTTTCTTGAAAGCGCTATATCCAAAACGAAACAAATGGTTTAAAATTAAAACAAACAAAAATAAAGAAAAAAACAAATATTCAAAAATGGAGGTAAAACAAAAACATGGTTCAGAACTTATGGGATTCATCCAAAGCAGCAGCATTAACTCCCGGGCTTGATGAACTGGTGTACCGCTCTAACCTGCTGGGCGCGGACCGCCGGGTATGCAATTGGGGCGGAGGCAATACGTCGAGCAAAACGATCGAAAAAGATTTTCGCGGCCGTGACGTCGAGGTAATGTGGGTGAAAGGCAGCGGATCGGACCTGGCGACGATGAAGGCGGGGAACTTTACCGGCCTGCGCATGGACGATATTCGTCCGCTGTTCGAGCGGGAGGAGATGTCCGATGAGGAGATGGTCGCTTACTTGGCGAACTGCATGATCGATGCCAAACATCCGCGCGCGTCGATCGAGACGCTGCTGCACGCTTTTTTGCCGTTTAAGCATGTGGACCACACCCACCCGGACGCGATCATCAGCTTGTGCTGCGCCGATAACGGCAAAGAGATTGCCCGGGAAATTTACGGCGGCCGTTTCGTCTGGGTACCTTATATCCGGCCGGGCTTCACATTGTCCAAGATGATTGCCGAAGGCGTGTTGGCCAATCCCGAAGCAGAGCTGGTGCTGATGGAGAAGCACGGGCTCGTAACCTGGGGCGATACGCCGGAAGCCTGCTACGCCAAAACGATCGCGATCATCAATGAAGCGGAGCGCTACATCGGAGCGAAGATCCAGGCGCAAGCCGCGGAAGGCCGCGTGTTCGGCGGGCGGCAAGCCGAGCCGCTTCCGGCGGAGCAGCGCAAACAGATCGCGGCGGCGGTGATGCCGCTGGTTAGAGGGCTGGCGAGCAGCGACAAGCCGGTGATCGTTACGTTCGACGACGAAGCCGACGTGCTGGAGTTCGCCGGCAGCCAGGATGCCGCGCAGCTGTCGCAAATCGGCGCCGCCTGCCCGGATCACCTGGTGCATACCAAGGTGGTGCCGCTGTTTGTCGACTGGACGCCGAACGCGGATGACATCGACGGGCTGAAGAACAAATTAAAGGACGGCATCGCCGCGTATAAAGAGCAGTATCAGGCTTATTTCGAGCGCAACAAGCAGGCGGACGACGTCATGTTTGACGCCGCCCCCCGCGTGATCCTGATCCCCGGCCTCGGGATGCTGAACACCGGCAAAAGCTGGAGCAACTCCAAGCTAAGCGGTGCTTTGTACCACCGGGCGGTCGCGGTGATGAAAGGGGCGACCGCGCTGGGCCGATTCGTTTCGCTTAGCGAAAACGAGTCTTATAACGTAGAGTACTGGCCGCTGGAGCTGTACAAATTGTCGCTTGCGCCCGCGGAAGCGGAGTTCTCCCGCAAGATCGCTTTTATTACCGGGGGAGCGGGCGGCATCGGCAGCGAAACGGCGCGGCGTTTGGTCCTTGAGGGGGCGCATGTTGTGCTCGCGGACCTCAACCTGGAAGGCGCGCAAAAAGTGGCCGCCGAAATCAACGCCAAATACGGGGAAAACCGGGCGCTGGCGGTCAAAATGGACGTGACGCAGGAAGAGCAGGTGGCGGCCGCCTATGCTGAAACGGCGCTTGCTTACGGCGGCGTCGACATCATCGTCAACAACGCCGGACTCGCCACCTCCAGCCCGTTCACGGAAACATCGCTGAAGGAATGGAATTTGAATATTTCCGTGCTTGGTACGGGGTATTTTCTCGTGGCGCGCGAAGCGTTCAAGTTGATGAAGGAGCAAAATACCGGCGGCAGCATGGTGTTCATCGGCTCGAAAAACTCGGTATATGCGGGGAAAAACGTCACCGCCTACAGCTCCGCCAAAGCGCTGGAAGCCCATTTGGCCCGCTGCATTGCGGCCGAGGGCGGGGAAATCGGCATCCGCGTCAACACGATTTTGCCGGATGCGATTTTGCAGGGCTCGGCGATCTGGAACTCGGGTTGGCGCAATGAGCGGGCCGCCGCTTACGGCATCGAGCCGGATCAACTGGAGGAGTACTACCGCAAGCGGACGACGCTGCTCGTCAACATTTATCCGCGCGACATCGCCGAGGGCGTCGCTTTCTTCGCTTCGTCCAAAGCGGCGAAAACGACCGGCTGCATGCTGACGATCGACGGCGGGGTACCAGCGGCTTTCGTTCGCTAATTTGTTCGCTAATATGAAGACCAGAAAAGACAGGGCAGGAGGATACAGATGTTAGCTGCGGAGAGATATGAAAAAATCGTCCGCCTCGTCAACGAACGCGGCAGCATACGCGTGTCGGAGCTGAGCGAGCTGTGCCAGGTGACCGAGGAGACGATCCGGCGGGATCTGGACCGGCTGGAAAACGCGGGGCGACTGCTCCGCTCCCACGGCGGCGCGGTTAGCGTGCGTGACCATCAGCCGGAAACGCCTTACTTCGAACGCGAGGTCATGCAGGCGGAGGAGAAAAAAAGGATCGCCCGCGAAGCGGTGAAACGGATTCAGCCCCGGGACCGGATTTTGCTCGATGCGAGCACGACGGCCTGGTATATGGCGGCCGATTTGCCGGATATGCCGCTGACTGTGCTGACCAATTCGCTAAAGGTCGCCGCCGAGCTCGGGAACAAGGAGCAGATCGAGGTCATTTCCACGGGCGGGCAGATGGCGCGGCGTTCGATGTCCTGGGTGGGGCCGCTCGCCGAGCGTTCGCTGGACGCGTATCACGTCGACAAACTGTTTTTGTCATGCAAAGGATTCCATCTAGAGCGCGGAATCAGCGAGTCGAACGAGCTGCAGGCCATGGTCAAGCGGAAAATGATCGATATCGCGGACGAGGTCGTGCTGTTGGCCGATGCCAGCAAATTCGGGCAGCAGTCTTTTGCCCATGTGGCTCCGACCGAGCGGCTGCATACGATCATTACCGATTACCGGCCGGATAAAGCGGTTTTGGGTGAGCTTGGCCAGCGGTCAATCGAGCTGATCTCGGTTTGAGCGGATGACCGGATTGAGCGGATGACCGGATTGACCGGAGCATCCGTTGCTGCCGCGAACAACGGTTAGCAAGAAAACGCATGGGAGGTGCCTAAGATGGACATGCAAACGGACGATGAAGTGCGTGCGGAAACAGGGGGGATCGCAACGAGTTCAGCGGTGAAGACAGATCCGGCCGCCGCCCCGGACATCAAGGTGTCGATGTTTATCACCTGCATCAGCGACGCGGTTTACCCGCGCATCGGCGAGGCGATGGCCCGGCTGCTCGCAAGGCTTGGCGTCAAGCTGGAGTTCCCGGAGAAGCAGACGTGCTGCGGACAACCGGCGTTCAACAGCGGGTACTGGGACGAGGCGCGGAAGTCGGCGGCCACGCTGCTGGAGGCTTTTCAGGACAGTGACTTTGTCATTGCGCCTTCGGGGTCGTGCATCGGGATGATCCACCACTATCCCAAGCTGTTCGAACACGATCCCGTCCGGCTGGAGCTGGCGCGGGAGCTGCAAAGCAAATCGTACGAGTTTACGCAGTTTCTCGTGCAGGTCCTGGGTGTCACCGACCTGGGCGCTGTGTTTCCGCATAAAGTGACGTACCATCCTTCCTGTCACGGCAGCCGGCTGCTGGGCATCAAGGACGAACCGATGGCGCTGCTGCAAAACGTCAGGGAACTGGACCTGGTTCCGCTTCCGTTCGCCGAGGATTGCTGCGGCTTCGGCGGGACGTTTGCGGTGAAGATGGCCGGCATCTCCGGGGCGATGGTGACGGAAAAAGCCGACCACGTGTTGGAGACGGAGGCGGAGGTGCTGACCGGGCTGGACATGGCCTGCCTGATGAACATCGCCGGCAATTTGCGTTACCGCAAGCAGCCGGTGCGCGTCATGCATTTGGCCGAACTGCTGTACGAGGGGGTGCGCGAAACATGAGCCAGGGAAGTACAACAGCGTCCCAAACCCAAACTCAAGCCCAAACTCAAGCCCAAACCCGTCCTGCCACGGTCAAAAAACGCGCGGAGCTAGCGCTGAACAACGATTTTTTGCGCAAAGCGGTGCGTTTTACGACGGAACGGCTGCGGAACGGGAAAAAGAAAGCGTCCGAGGATCACGGCCATTGGGAGGAATGGCGGGAGCGCGGGCGGCAGATCCGCCTGCATACGATCGCGTATCTCGACTACTATTTGAACCGGTTTGCCGAGCAGGCCCGGGCCAACGGCGCACACATCCATTTTGCCGCGACCGGCGAGGAAGCGGTCCGCATCGCCCTGGAGATCGCCGAACGCAAGCACGCCGGCTCCGTGGTCAAATCGAAGTCGATGGTGAGCGAGGAACTGCACATTAACAAAGCGCTGGAAAACATAGGCGTGGAGACGGTGGAAACCGACTTGGGCGAATACATCATCCAGCTCGCCGGGGAGGCCCCGTCGCATATCATTATCCCGGCGATCCACAAAAATCGCTACCAGATCGCCGAACTGCTGTCGCGCGAGGCGGGGGAGGAGCTGCCGCCCGAAACGGCCGTGCTGGCCGGTTTTGTCCGGCGGAAGCTGCGCGCCAAATTTCTGGAAGCGGACATCGGCATGACCGGCTGCAATTTCGCCATCGCTGAGACGGGATCGATCGTGCTGTTCGAAAACGAGGGCAACGCCCGCATGGTGTCGACCGTGCCGAAAACGCAGATCACGTTTATGGGCATGGAACGGATCATCCCGTCCTGGACCGATCTCGAAGTGATGGCGACGCTGCTGCCGCGTTCGGCGACTGGGCAAAAGCTGACCGTCTACATGTCCGGCATTACCGGCCCGCGGCGAACCGGCGATGGCGACGGCCCGGAAGAGATGCACATCATCATCCTCGACAACGGGCGCTCCGAGCAGCTCGGCGATCCGGAGTTCCAGGAGCTGCTGAACTGCATCCGCTGCGGCGCTTGCTTGAACGCCTGCCCGGTGTACCGCCACATCGGCGGTCACGCTTACGGCGGCACGTACAGCGGCCCGATCGGGGCGGTGCTGACGCCGGCGCTCAACCGCAATGTGGCCGAATGGGACGACATCGCTTCGGCCTCCAGCCTGTGCGGAGCTTGTTACGAAGCTTGCCCGGTCAAAATCCCGCTGCATGACATGCTTGTTTACCTGCGCAGACGAAAGGTCGAGCGTGGCTATGGAAACAAGCTGGAGAACGCCGGGATGAAAGGCTTCGCCGCCGTGATGGCGAGCTCCAAGCGGTTTCATCAGGCGCTGAAGCTCGGGCGCGTAGCGCAAAAGCTCGTCGTGCGCGGCGGCGAAATTCCGGCGCGGATCGGCCCGCTGACGGGCTGGAACAGCTACCGCGTCGCTCCGAGCCTAGCGCGGCAGCCGTTCCGCGAGCGCTGGGGCGGGCTGGAGCGCGAGCTGAACGCGGCGGCCCAAGCGGCGCAGCCGGCGGCGAGCCGGAACGCGCATGAGCGGCTCCAAGACGCGCTGAAGCAAAGGCTGGCCGGCGGGCAGCAGCCTTCAGGCCGGCAACCGGCCGGCCAGGCATCCGCGCAGAAAGAAGGTCATACGTATGATGGATAAGGAATATGGCCGTTGGCTCAAGGAGATGGAAGCGGATTCGCGCGCCAAGCAGCAGCAGTTTATGGACCGGATCGCGGAGCGCTTGAAGCGGCCGAGGCTGCAGGAGGCTCCGCCGCGGGCCTTTAGGGGAGCGCCGGATTATTGGCGGGAGTTCGCATGGAGTCCGGAGGAGCGGGTTAACCGGTTTGCGGAAAACTTCACGAGCGCCGGGGGGCATGTGGTGCGGCTGGCGGATATGGACGCGGCCAAGGCGTTTATGCTCGGCAAAGCGGAGGAAATGAAGGCGCGGTATATTTTGCGCCAAAACGATCCCGCGCTGGCGGAGCTTGGGTTGGAAGCAGCGCTCACCGCTTCCGGCGCCCGGCTGTCGGTGTGGAACACCGCTGCCGAAGAGCCGTGGATCGCCCGCGCGGCGGAGGCTGATTTCGGCATCGTGATGGCCGATTACGCCGTGGCTTACACCGGCTCCCTGGTCGTCAAATCGTCCCCGGATCAAGGCCGCTCGGTCAGCCTGCTGCCGACGGCGCTGATCGCCGTCGTCCCTGTCGACCGCATGAAGACGCGGCTCGGCGAGGTGCTGGACGAATTTGACGAAGCGGGACGCTCCGCCCTGCCGGCCGGCATTCATTTCATTTCCGGGCCAAGCCGCTCCGCGGACATCGAAAACGACCTGACGATCGGCGTGCACGGCCCTGGCGTTGTGTTTGCCCTGCTGGTCGGTTAGTACAGCACCTCGATATTTTTGTCCCGCAGCAGCTTCAGCCAAGCCTCAGAAGGGCGGCGATCGGTGATCAAATAATCGATCTGCTCCCAATCGGCCAGCTTGACGAAGGCGGTTTTATCGAATTTGGTGTGGTCGGCGAGCAGGATCACTTTGCCGGCATGGCGCAGCATATGCTTCTTGAGCTCGCATTCCGGCTCGTTGGAATCGGAGACGCCCTTTTCCGGCGACATGCCTTTGCAGCTGATGATAGCGGTGTCGGCGTTGTATTTTTGCACCGTCTGTTCGGCGGTTGGCCCGACCAGCGACAGCGAGCGGCCGCGCAGCGAACCGCCGGTCGAGATGACCTGCAGCCCGGAGCCGGCGAATTCCTGCAGCACGCTGACGGAATTGGTGATGACGGTGACGTTGTTTTTCGGCGGCAAGGTTTTCAAAAATTCAAAACAGGTCGAGCTCGGGTCAACCATCAGCGTATCGCCGTCATGGACCAGGTCCATCGCTTTCAGGGCGATTTGCCGCTTGACCTCCACGTTCAGCGTATTGCGGGTCGTATACGGAAGATCCTCGTTCGTGTGCAGGACCAGCATGGCGCCGCCATAGGTGCGGTTGACGATCCCCTCCTTCTCCAGCTTTTCGAGATCGCGGCGGATCGTTTCTTCCGTCACCTCGAACATCCGGCTTAATTCCGACACCAGCACACGTTTGTCCTGATGCAGCAGGTCGATGATTTTTTGCTTTCGTTCAGCCGCCAGCATGGCGTTCACCTCGGGATTCGTTCTTTTTGCAAGGCCCCAATTGGCCTAGGCTTCCATTTCATCATAGCGGTAATCCTTAACCTTATCAATGTCATAAATCAGACAAAAACAAAAATAAAACAACATAAACAATCTTTATTTCGTTGACAACACAGAAAAACGGGCGTAGGATGAAAATGAACATTTCAAAGCGAGGAGCGCTGAAGGGATGAATCATCATATCGCTGTCGATATCGGCGCCTCCAGCGGGAGGCTTGTGGCGGGAGAACTGCAGGACGGTTTGATGACGCTGCGGGAAATCCACCGGTTCGACAACGGCTTTGCGGAGAAAAACGGACATTTTTACTGGGATATCGATCATCTGTTCCGGGAAATTTTGCGGGGGCTGACGGAGGCTAAACGGCTCGGCATTGAAAAATGCACGCTTGGCATTGACACCTGGGCGGTGGACTATGCGCTTCTGGACAGCCAAGGCGAACGGATCGGGGACGTGTTCTCTTACCGCGATCCCCGTACGAATGAGGCGGTGGACGAGGTCCACCGGCAAATGCCGTTTGCCAAGATCTACGCCAAAACCGGAATTCAACACCTCTCTTTTAATACGCTGTATCAATTGTACGCTCATGACCTCCGCGAGCTGGCGGCCGCCGGGCAGATCCTGCTTGTTCCGGACTATTTGTATTATTTGCTGTCGGGGCGGCGGATACATGAAACGACAAACGCTTCGACGACGGCCATGCTGAACCTGCAAACCCGGGATTACGATCCGGAATTGCTGGCCCTGCTCGGGTTGCCGCGGGCGAAGTTTCCCGCTTTGACCGAACCGGGAACGCCGCTTGGCCCGCTGAAGCCGGAGTTGATGCAGGCTTACGATCTTCCCGAATGCGAGCTGATTTGCGCCGCAACGCACGATACGGCTTCCGCCGTGCTTGGCGTACCGGCCCGCGGAGAATCCTGGGGATATCTCAGCAGCGGAACGTGGTCGCTGATCGGTGTCGAGCGGGATGCGCCGCTGGCCACGCGGGAGGCGATGGAGCGGAACTATACGAACGAATGGGGCGCTTACGGGACGTACCGCTTTTTGAAGAACATCATGGGCATGTGGCTGATCCAGGAGGTCCGCAAGGATTACGGAAAACAGTACAGCTTTGCCGAACTCGTCACGCTGGCCGAGGAAGTTCCGCCTTTCCGTTCGCTGATTTCCTGCAACGACGACCGCTTCCTCAACCCCCGGCAGATGACGGAGGAAATCCGGCGCTACTGCGCGGAGACCGGGCAGCCCGTTCCGGATACGCCGGGCGAGGTGGCGAGATGCATTTTTGACAGCCTGGCCTTATCTTATGATTTTTACATTAAAGAATTGGAACGTTTGACCGGGAAAAAAATCAACACCCTGCATATCGTCGGCGGCGGGGCCAACAATGGGCTGTTATGCCAGCTGACGGCGGACGTGCTGGGGATCGCGGTGGAAGCGGGGCCGGCGGAGTCGACCGCTTTGGGCAATCTGGCCGTGCAGCTGGTGAGCTGCGGCGTTATCCGGAATATCGGCGAGGCCAGGGAAATCATCCGGCGCTCTTTTCCGGTTCGCAGTTATGCCCCGCAGCCGGTCGATGCCGGAACGATCGCTGAGGCGCGCAGCCGGTTCGCGGCGCTTACGGCGCCGACGGTCCATCCACAATGAAAAAAAGAGGAGGAGAAAACGATGGAGCAAAGCATAACAAACAGCTATAACGAAGCCAAAAAGCTGTACGAACAACACGGGATTGACGTCGAAGGCGCGCTTAAGCGGCTTGCCCAAATCAAAGTGTCCGTGCATTGCTGGCAGGGGGACGATGTCCGGGGATTTTTGCACAAAGACAAAGAACTGAGCGGCGGCATCGCGGTCACCGGCAGCTATCCCGGCCGGGCGCGGACGCCGGATGAGCTGCGAAAAGACTTGGAGCAGGCGTTCGCCTTGATTCCGGGAAAACATAAGGTGAACCTGCACGCCATTTACGCCGACACGAACGAAGTCGTAGATTTGGATGCCTTGGAGCCGCGGCATTTTACCGGTTGGGTCGACTGGGCGAAGGAGCAGGGACTGGGCCTCGATTTCAACCCGACCTGTTTTTCGCATGATAAAGCGAAAGACGGGTTTACGCTCAGTCATCCCGACCCGGAAATCCGCCGGTTTTGGATCGACCACTGCAAAGCTTCGCGCAAAATCGCCGAATCGTTTGGCAAGACGCTTGGCCAGCCGTGCGTGACGAATGTTTGGATTCCTGACGGTTTCAAGGATACGCCGGTCGACCGCCTGTCGCCGCGGGTGCGGCTGAAGGAAGCGCTCGACGAGGTTTTCGCCGAGGAGATCAGCGAAGAACATAACATCGACGCTGTCGAAAGCAAGCTGTTTGGCATCGGTTCGGAAAGCTACGTGGTTGGATCGCATGAGTTTTATATGGGCTATGCGCTGACGAGAGGCAAAGCGGTATGCTTCGATTCCGGCCATTTCCATCCGACCGAAACGATTTCGAATAAGCTGTCTTCCTGGCTGCTGTTCGGCGATCAATTGCTGCTGCACGTCAGCCGTCCGGTCCGCTGGGACAGCGACCATGTGGTCACGATGGACGACGAGCTGCTGGATATCGCCCGGGAGCTTGTTCGCGGCAATCTGCTGGACCGCACGCATATCGGGCTCGATTTCTTCGACGGCAGCATCAACCATATCGCGGCTTGGGTGATCGGCACCCGGAACACGCTTAAAGCGCTGCTGCGGGCGATGCTGGAGCCGGTCGGCCGGTTGAAGGAGCTGGAGCTTGCGGGCGATTACACGTCCCGGCTGGCGCTGGTTGAAGAATTCAAATCGTATCCGTACGGGGCGATCTGGGATTATTTCTGCGCTGCGCAGGGCGTTCCGGTGAGAGAAGCGTGGCTGGCGGACGTGAAAAAATACGAAGAGAACGTCCTGGCGGTTCGCGGGTAAGATTGCGTTAACGCACTTTCAAAATATATATAAGGAGAGGAACCTGCTGTGAATACGATAACGGAGATGGAGAAAAGCCGGAGTTCGCGGGACTTGGAAATTCCTTTTGTCCGGGAAATGGCGGAGATTACGTATCACATGTGGCGGCTGGGCTGGGACGAACGCAACGGCGGCAACATTAGTTATTTGCTGGACGAAGCAGAGGTGCTTAAATATCTTGGCGCCGGGCAAGAGGAGAAGACGAGAAGCATTCCGCTTTCTTTTCCGGTGAAGGAGCTGGCGGGCAAATATTTTATCGTGACGGGGTCGGGCAAATATTTCCGGAACGTGATCTCCGATCCGGAAGCGAACCTGGGCGTCGTGCGGGTTGCCGCAGACGGGGAGCGGATCTCCGTGCTGTGGGGACTGCGCGACGATGCGGTTCCGACCAGCGAGTTGGCCTCGCATTTCATGAGCCACATCGAACGGTTGAAGGCCGATCCCGAACACCGGATCGTCATGCACTGCCATGCCACTAACGCGCTGGCGATGACGTTCATTCATGACCTGGACGAGAAAAAGCTGACGAAAACGCTGTGGGAAATGTGTACGGAATGCCTGGTCGTTTTTCCGGACGCCGTCGGCATTGTGCCGTGGATGGTTCCAGGCAGCCCGGAAATCGGGCGGGCCACCGCCGCCAAAATGCGCGACCATCGCGTCGTGATTTGGCCGCAGCACGGGATTTTCGGCACCGGCCGCACGATGGACGAAACGTTTGGGCTAATCGAGACGGTGGAGAAGGCGGCGCAGATTTATATGCTGGTCGTGCACCATCCGATCAAGCAAAGAATCACCGACGCGCAGCTGCTCGATTTGGCTAAAGCGTTTGGGGTTACGCCGGCCGCAGGGATATTGGAATAAAGGATACGTACCGAAAAAAACGGGCTCCGATTTGGGGGTCCGTTTTTTTAAACATATCAGAAAGTATAAAATTCCGAGGGAGGAGAATCAGGGGGCTAAGGGACACCAGAGCCGTTATTTGCGAAAAAACGGGAGTTTGCAAAATGTAACGGACACAGATGCCGTTATTTACCTCAAATCGGCCTGGATGAACGGGTTTAGAGCGAAATAGGGCCATTGGTGTCCGTTAGGCTGGGAAATACCCGGGAAATAGGCAGATAAGGTCGCTGGTGTCCGTTAGAGTAACGTCCAAAGTAGAAGTCAGAGCCATTAAAGGACGCCGTTAGGTGTTTTTCTTATTATACACGGCGCTTTTTAGCGAAAAACGCTATTGCCTTTTTGAACGGACGACTTTAAAATAAAAGTATCAAAATTTGTACGTACAACATTTTATCTCAAGTTTTTTGTATTCTGATGTATGTACAAGTTGGCGATGGAAGGAACAATACTTTTAGGAGGCGTTTTATATTATGATGCATTTGAAACCGCATTCTTTTTGGTTTGTGACAGGCAGCCAGCATTTGTACGGACCGGAGACGCTGGAAGAGGTTGCCGGGCACTCCCGGATCATCGCGGAGCAGTTCGGCAAAGATCCGGTGTTTGGGTTTCCGGTGGTGTTTAAACCGATTGTTAAAACCTCTGATGAAATATACAAATTGATTTTGGAGGCGAACGGCGATGAGTCGTGCGCGGGGATCATTACCTGGATGCATACGTTCTCCCCAGCCAAAATGTGGATCGCGGGACTGTCTCAGCTGCAGAAGCCGCTGCTTCATTTCCACACGCAATTTAACCGCGATATTCCGTGGGAAACGATCGATATGGACTTCATGAACCTGAATCAATCGGCGCACGGCGACCGCGAATACGGTCACATCGGCGCCCGCTTGGGGATCGCCCGCAAAATCGTCGTCGGCCACTGGGAGGACGCGGAGGTGCGCGCCAGCATCGCCGGCTGGATGCGGACGGCCGCGGCATACGCCGAAAGCCGCCAGCTGAAGGTGGCCCGGTTCGGCGACAATATGCGCGAGGTGGCCGTGACCGAAGGCGACAAGGTCGAAGCGCAAATCAAGTTCGGCTGGTCGGTGAACGGCTACGGCGTCGGCGATTTGGTGCAGGTGCTGAATGAGGTGAGCGACGCCGAAGTGAAGGCCCTGCTGGAAGAATACGCGGAAACGTACACGATCACGCAAGCCGGTTTAAGCGAAGGACCGGTCCGCGATTCGATCGCCTATCAGGCAAAACTGGAAATCGCCATGAAGCGTTTCCTTGAGGCCGGCGGGTTTGGCGCGTTTACGACAACGTTTGAAGACCTGCACGGGCTGAAGCAGCTTCCGGGCCTGGCGGTGCAGCGCCTGATGGAAGCCGGTTACGGCTTCGGCGGCGAAGGCGACTGGAAAACCTCGGCCCTGACGCGCGTGCTGAAGGTGCTGGCGAACAACAAAAGCACGTCCTTTATGGAGGACTACACGTATCATTTCGAGCCGGGCAACAACATGATCCTGGGCGCGCACATGCTTGAGGTATGCCCGACGGTCGCGGCGACGAAGCCGGCGATCGAAGTGCATCCGCTGGGCATCGGCGGCAAGGCGGATCCGGCGCGGATCGTGTTCGACGGCCAGGACGGACCGGCGGTGAACGCTTCGCTGGTTGACCTGGGACACCGGTTCCGGCTGCTCGTCAACGTCGTGGACGGCGTGAAGGTCGACAAGCCGATGCCGAAACTGCCGGTGGCCCGCGTGTTGTGGAAGCCGCAGCCGTCGCTGCGCGAATCAGCGGAAGCGTGGATCTTGGCCGGCGGGGCGCATCATACCGTTCTGTCCTATGCCATCACGGCGGAAAATCTGGCGGACTGGGCGGAAATGGCCGGCATCGAAGCGGTGTTCATCGACAAAGACACCTCCGTGCAGCGCTTCAAAAACGAGCTGCGCTGGAGCGACGCCGCATACCGCTTGCGTTAATCGCAGCCGAGTCGGACCAGCGGGTGGATATTGCTTGCGTAATCGCAGCCGATTCACGGCCCCGGCAGTTGCATTGGTTTCGTATCTTGCTTAACCTATGCGTTCACCCGGCATGTGATACAATAGCGGGTATATAGGTAATTGTGAGGGTGGACGAGAAATGAACGATAAAAGAATTCCAAAATATTTGCAATTGAAACGTGAACTGCTGTCGTGGCTGGAGTCCGGAAAACTGCAGCCCGGCAACCAATTTCCATCGGAAAATGAAATTGCCGAGCAGTTTAGCTTAAGCCGTCAGACCGTGCGGCAAACGTTCGGGGAGCTGGAGAAAGACGGCTGGCTGGAGCGGATTCAGGGCAAGGGGACATTTGCCCGTAATCCCGAGCGCCGGGAAGGCGAAGCCGTCAAAACGATCGGTATCATTACGACGTACATTTCCGATTATATTTTCCCCCATATTGTCAGGGGGGCGGAAGCGGAGCTGCGCAGCCGGGGGTACCGCCTGCTGCTGTCGAGCACGGACAACACGAAAGAGAAGGAAATGGACAGTCTGCAGCTGATGACGAGCCAGCCGCTTAGCGGCCTGATTATCGAGCCGACGAAAAGCGCGGAGGGAAATCCGAATCTGGGGTATTTTTTGGACCTGCAGGAAAAGGGAATTCCGTATTTGATGATCAACGAAAAATACCGTGAGCTGGAATGCCCCTGCCTGAAGGTGGACGACGAGGCGGGGGGCCGCAAGGCGGCGCGTTATCTGCTGGAGAAAGGGCACCGGCAGGTCGCCGGATTTTTCAAAAGGGACGACCTGCAGGGCGTTAACCGTTTGAAGGGCTTTTTGTCGGCGCATCGGGAATACGGAATTTCCGTCTCGCCGCAGCACGTTGTGACTTATACGACGGAGCAGAAGGCCGACTTTACGTATATGCGGACCATCGAGCTGTTGCAAGGGCCGCCCGAGCAGCGGCCGACCGCTTTCGTCTGCTACAACGACGAACTCGCGGTCATCCTGATGGACGCCGCCGCAGCCTGCGGTTTGCGGGTTCCGGAGGATCTTTCCGTCATCGGGTTCGACGACTCCAGCCTGGCGGCCGCCTCGGGAACGAAGCTGACGACGCTGACGCATCCGAAAACCGTCATGGGCGAGCTGGCGGCGAGGCAACTGATCGGCATGATCGAACAGGGCGATAGATATGAGGATACGGTGTTTGAACCGGAGCTGATCGTGCGGGATTCCGTGCGAAAGCTAAGCGGCATTTAGAGCGGGAAACCCGCGCGGTAGCTAAGCGGCAATTAGAGTGGGAAACCTAACGCGGCAGCTGAACGCTAATTCGAGCGGGAATCCCCCCGCTGCGGCGGGAGTATTTTTGGGAACGTGAAACTTTGGGTTAACTTGAAATGGATTCGGAAGGGAGCTGGACGAACGATGCTGGAAGCGTTAAAACAGCAGGTGCTGGAAGCGAATCTGGACCTGCCGAAACACGGGCTTGTTACTTTTACCTGGGGGAACGTCAGCGGAATCGACCGGGAAAGCGGTTTGTTTGTCATTAAACCAAGCGGTGTCCCCTATGAGGAATTGAAGGCGGAGCATATGGTCGTGGTCGACCTGGAAGGGAATGTGGTGGAGGGCGATTTGCGCCCCTCCTCCGATACGCCGACGCATATGGTGCTTTACCGTTCGTTCCCGGATATCGGAGGCGTCGTGCACACGCACTCGCCGTGGGGCACAAGCTGGGCGCAGGCCGGGCGGGCGCTGCCGGCGTACGGGACGACGCACGCGGATTATTTTTACGGAGAAATTCCCGTGACGCGGCCGATGACCAAAGCGGAGATCGATGGGGCTTACGAACTGGAGACCGGCAATGTGATTGTAGAGCGGTTTAAGGGGTTGGACCCCAATCAGGTGCCTGGTGTACTGGTGCATTCGCATGCTCCGTTCGTGTGGGGCAAGGACGCCCACAACGCCGTGCATAACGCGGTGGTGCTGGAAGAGGTGGCGAAAATCGCCGCCCGTATGCTGCAGATTAACCCGGACACGCCGCCGATGGACCAGACGCTGCTCGACCGCCATTTCCTGCGCAAGCACGGGGCGAACGCGTACTATGGGCAGAAGTAATTAAAGCAAGTTGTGCGAAGGTCAAAGCAAATGAAGCGAACGTCATGGGAAAAAGCAAGTTTTGCCGCGAGCGGGCGTTCGCTATTTTTTTGGGGAGGGTATGAACATGGGCAAAAAATACACGATTGGCGTCGACTACGGGACCCAGTCCGGACGCGCCGTGCTGGTCGATCTGTCGAACGGCCATGAGGTTGCCGATCACGTTACGCCTTATCCGCATCATGTGATCGATGAGCATCTTCCCGGGTCCGGGATCAGGCTGGAACATGACTGGGCGCTGCAGCATCCCGGCGATTACCTGGAAGTGCTGCGGCGTTCCGTACCGGCGGTGCTGAAGGAGTCGGGGATCGACCCGGCCGACGTGATCGGGATCGGGATCGATTTTACCGCCTGCACGATGCTGCCGGTCGATACCAAGGGGCAGCCGCTCAGCTTCGACCCGGAGCTGACGGATAATCCGCACAGTTGGGTAAAGCTGTGGAAGCATCATGCCGCCCAGCCGGAAGCCGATAAAATCAACGAGATCGCCGCCGCGCGGGGGGAAGCTTTTTTGCCAAGGTACGGCGGGAAAATCTCGTCCGAGTGGATGATTGCGAAGGTATGGCAAATTCTCGACGAAGCGCCGGAAATCTATGAAAAAGCCGACATGTTCCTGGAGGCGACGGATTGGGTCATTGCGCAAATGACCGGCACCATCGTGCGCAACAGCTGCACGGCCGGCTATAAGGCGATCTGGCACAAGCAGGACGGCTATCCGGGCAAGGAGTATTTCAAAGCGCTTGATCCGCGTCTGGAAAATCTGACGGACACGAAGCTGCGCGGCGAAGTGATTCCGCTCGGTACGAGCGCGGGCGGGCTGCTGCCGGAGATGGCGGAGATGATGGGCCTTGCGCCAGGCATCGCCGTCGCGGTCGGCAACGTCGATGCGCATGCGGCCGTACCGGCCGTCGGCGTTGTAACGCCGGGGAAATTGGTGATGGCGATGGGCACGTCGATCTGCCATATGCTGCTGGGCACCGAGGAGAAGCAGGTGGAAGGCATGTGCGGCGTCGTCGAGGACGGCATCATTCCGGGGTATTACGGTTATGAAGCAGGGCAATCGGCGGTAGGCGATATTTTTGAATGGTACGTCGAGGAAGCGCTTCCGGCATACGTCAAAGAAGCGGCCGACAAAGAAGGTCTGAACGTGCATCAATGGCTGGAGCGGGAAGCGGCCGCTTACAAGCCGGGGCAAACCGGTCTGCTGGCGCTCGACTGGTGGAACGGCAACCGGTCCGTGCTCGTCGATACCGATTTGACCGGGATGATTCTCGGCATGACGCTGCTGACCAAGCCGCCGGAAATTTACCGGGCGCTGTTGGAGGCGACTGCCTTTGGCACCCGCAAGATCGTTGACGCGTTCCATGAGAACGGCGTTAGCGTCGACGCGCTGTATGCCTGCGGCGGCCTGCCGCAAAAAAACCGCCTGCTGATGCAAATTTACGCGGACGTGACGAACCGCGAAATTTTCGTGGCCGATTCCAAGCAGACGCCGGCGCTGGGCGCGGCGATGTTTGCGGCTGTGGCGGCCGGCGCGGCGGCGGGAGGCTACGACACGATCCTCGACGCGGCCGACAAAATGGCCCGGGTCAAAGAGGAAACGTTCAAGCCGAATCCGGAGCATGTCAAAGTGTACGACCGCTTGTATCAGGAATACAGCAAGCTGCACGACTACTTCGGGCGCGGCGAAAACGACGTTATGAAGCGGCTGAAGCGGATTAAGAAATCGGCGGAGTAAGTGATATCGTCGGATGACAGGTTTCCGCGTCCTGCCACCATGTTTTGACCTGACACCATGTTCCGATTGGAATTACTCCAATAGAATTGGAGATTAATTGGTAAATACAGCGGCTTGATTGGATATTTTCCAATAGATTGGCTCGGAAGGGTGCAAAATGGGCAATCTGAGCGAAATCTATTGGAAGTTTTCCAATGAGCGGGTGAAATGGCGTTCGAATTCCGACAATCTATTGGATTTTTCCAATGAGAGGTGGAGGGCGTCAGGTTGCGGAGAAATGTTTCATAGGATTACCGGCGTATGGTATGCGATAATATTGGTGGGCGATGTGTTCGTGCGAGTAGAAGGCAGGTTTATGTGAAAAGGCAGGTTTATGTGAATAGGAGGGAGAGGGACCATGCTGGAGATGGATGGTTGGCAATTACAGCATTTGGAGCGGATTGAGCTGGAGCGGGGAGTGCTGCGGGAGGTCGCGCCTTTTTTGCGGGAGCGGGAATATCACCGCTCCATTTTGGTGGCGGACGAGAACACGTACAAAGCGGCGGGCGAAAGGCTGGCCCGCGATCTTGAGGGCGCCGGACTCGCCGCCAAGCTATGCTTGATCCAGCCGAACGACGTGGGCGACGTCGTGGCTGAAGAAGCGTCGCTTGTCCAATTGCTGCTGGAGGTCAGTCCGGAGGAGACGGATGCGCTGATCGCCGTCGGGTCGGGCACGATCCACGACATCGTCCGCTTTGCCGCCCATAAAAGCGGCAAGCCGTTTGTTTCCGTCCCGACCGCGCCTTCCGTGGACGGCTTCACCTCCGCCGGCGCGCCGCTCATCATCCGCGGCGTCAAGAAGACGGTCCCGGCCGTGCCGCCGGTCGCCATTTTTGCCGACCTCGATATCCTGATGTCGGCGCCTCAGCGCCTGGTCGCCGCCGGCTTCGGCGACATGCTGGGCAAATACACCTCCCTGTTCGACTGGAAGTTCTCCAGCCTGACGGCGGGGGAACCGTATGACGAACAGGCGGCCCTGATTACCGAACGGGCGCTGCGTTCGTGCGTGGAGCATGCCGGGGAGATCGGCGCCCGCTCGGAGGAGGGCATCCGCGCCCTGATGACGGCGCTGATCGAGTCTGGCATCGCCATGCTGCTGTTCGGGCAGTCGCACCCGGCCTCGGGCGCGGAGCACCATCTCTCCCATTATTGGGAGATGGAATTTTTGCGCCGGGGCGAGCGGGCGGTGCTGCACGGCGCGAAAGTGGGCGCGGCCTGCGCCGAGATCGCCCGCGTTTACCATGACGCGGCCGGGCGGGGGATCTGCCCGGGCGCCGAGCCGGAGGCGCTCCGGCAGCATGGCGCGCAGGTCCGCGAATGGCTGCGGGACCTGCCGTCCGAGGCGCAGCTTCGCGATTTGCTTCGCCAGGCGGGCGGACCGGCGAGCCGAACGGAACTGGGCATCGACGATGAATTATTCGCGCGCAGCCTGCGTGAAGCCCATCGGGTCCGGGACCGGCATACTTTGCTGCGGGCGCTTAACGAAGCGGGCGAGTGATGTCGGGCGACGCATGATAAAGGGGCCTCGGCGGGATACCGGTGAGGAAACTCCGAGGATGTTAAGCCGATTTGAACAAAAAACGAGCTGATGGCGGCATAAACCGCGAATCGGCTCGTTTTTTTAGCATTTGCTTGTTTTTCATGAAGGGATTTTTTCCTCTTCTCCTTCTCCGATGTTCAGCATGGCCATGAGGGCGCGCAGGGCGCTGGTGGGATGCGAGTTTTTCCGTACGACCAGTTCGGTTTTCATTTGCCGGAAAGATTCCGGGACCTGGTGGACGATAAGATTGCCGGCGCTCGCTTCTTTTTCGACGACAATCCGTGGCAGCAACGAGATACCGAGCCCTGCGCCTACGCCTCCGATGATGGCTTCAAGCGTTCCGAACTCCATCGTGTACGGGCGGGTTATGTCGCGGGTGTGCTGCCAATTCTCCAACAGCTCCCGGTACGCGCAGCCCCTGCTGTACACAAGATTCGGCTTGGCGAGCGCCTCGTCGACGTCTGTAATGTCCGGCGGGGAGATCAGTACGACCTCCTCCTCAAAGACGGGATGGGCCTCCAGGTCGGGGTGGCTGCAGTGGCTGCTGATGAAGGCGACGTCCAAGTCGTATTGCAGCATCTTTTCCATCAAACGCTCCGACAACTCGGTGATCAGCGAAATTTCCACTTTCGGATACCGCTTGTAATATTGGCTCAGCAGCTTGGGCAGGCGCACGGCCGCCGTCGTCTGCGAAGCGCCGATCAGGAGCGGGCCGCCCGGTTCGCCGGAAGAGGTGAGAGCCGCGGCGGCTTCATCCAGCAAGCCGATGATTTTGTCGGCGTAGTCCAAGAGCATTTTGCCGCCGGAAGACAGCGTCATTCCCCGGTTATGGCGATGAAACAGCGCGGTTCCGAGTTCGGACTCCAGCTGGCGAATGCGTGAGGTCACATTGGATTGTACGTAACCAAGCCGCAGCGCTGCTTTCGTAATGGAGCCCTCCCTGGCCACCGCCTGAAAGATGCGTAAATCCGCACTCTCCACGGTTGATCTCCTCCGTTTCTTTTTGGTATCAAAAAAAATGATATCTGATATCTGTATCAATCATTATACATAATTGCGGACCTCCGGTACAATACAAACATGATTCATGAAAAGGAGGCTGCGGCATGAAAATGAACGGATTCAAATATACCGGTCTGCTCCTGTTGACCACGTTTTTGATGGGGGTAGCTTTTCCGGTCGGCAAGCTTGGGTTAAATTATGCCCCGCCTTTTTTATTGATAGGGATGCGGTTCATTTTGGCTGGAGGTTTACTGGCGCTGTTGGCGATGAAGAAACGGCAGCCCCGCGGGTTGAAGCAATGGCTGCAGGTGGCTGCGCTAGGTCTGTTTCAGTCTGCGGGCGTGATGGGCTGTGCCTATTACAGCATGCGTTGGATTACTTCGGGGGAGTCGGCGATCATCACCAGCACAAGCCCATTGATGCTGCTCGTAATCGGGGCGGTCATGAACCGCGGCGCTTACCGCATTTGGCAATGGTTTGGGGTTGCCATCGGGTTTGCCGGTGTGATGCTGACGTTTGGACTGCATATGAAAATCGAACCCGGGACCTTTGTTTCTTTTGCGGGAGCCGTCTGCTTCACTGTTGCCACGCTTATCATCAACCGCATCGGCCCGTCATTTGATTTGAAGGTCCTCGCCGCCTATCAGATGATGGCCGGAGGGATTACTGTGCTTATTTTAAGCGGACTGACGGAGCAGCCTTTTTTCTCCGTTACCTTGACGTCGATGCTAGTGCTGCTCTGGCTGGTGGTTATGTGCTCGATCGTGCAATTTTCGGTCTGGTTTTATTTGCTTCAAAACAGCGATCCGGCCAAGACGAGCGCATTCCTGTTTTTGGTGCCGCTGTTCGGCGTGCTCACGAGCTGGCTCTTGCTGGGCGAGCAGGTGACCTGGTATGTATATGCGGGCGGAGCGTTGATCTGTGCCGGTATTTTTATGGTGAATTGGCAGGGGAAGAAGGGGAACGGCGGCGTCAAAGAAAGGGAGGCCGGAAAGAGCGACACGGCCGAGACGAAGAGGCGAGGGAGCCGCGCCATAACGGATATGTAAAGAAGGAGGAACTGATATATGAGCTTTTATAACAAAGTAGTCTTAGTCACCGGCGGAGGCACGGGAATTGGCCGGGCCACCAGCCTGCTGCTGGGCGAAAAAGGAGCGGTCGTCGCCGTTAATTACTCGCGGTCCGCGGTGGAGGCGGAAGAGACCGTGCGGGAAATCAAACAAGCGGGGGGCCGGGCGCTTGCCATCCGGGCGGATGTATCGCGGGACGATGAGGTCCGGGATATGGTGCAGCAGGTGGTACGCCAATTCGGCACGATCGATTATCTCGTCAACAACGCCAGCATCACCCGGTATATCGCGATGAAGGATCTGGAAGCCGTGACCGAGGAGATATGGGACGAGCTGCTTGGGGTGAACGTCAAGGGGATGTTCAATTGCGCGCGCGCCGCGGCCCCCTATTTGAGAGAGGGGAAACAAGGGGCGATCGTCAACGTCGGAAGCGTCGCGGGAACGACGGGAAAAGGCTCGTCCCTCCCTTATGCCGTGTCGAAGGCGGCCGTACACGGGTTGACCAAATCGCTGGCGCACGTTTTGGCGCCGGAGATTCGCGTATGCGGCATCGCTCCCGGAGCGGTTGCGACGAGATGGTGGGAAGGCAAAGAAGAACAGATGCGGTCGCTCATCACCCATCTGCCGCTGGAGCGCATTTCCCCGCCGGAAGAGATCGCCCAGCTCATTTGCGCCCTTCTGGAGCAGCCTTCGCTTACCGGGCAGATCATTACGGTAGATAATGGGCAGACGATGTAGCCTAGCAGCATGGAGCAAACTTTGAAACTCTGGCTGCTAACGGACCTGAGCGGCCTTATTTGCTCGAAAAGACGGAGTTTCATTTTCTAACGGACCTGCTTGCGAGACTACCCTCATAGAAATAGCGGAACTTTATGGTCTTATTTTCTGGAACCCGGTATGTTCATCCCCATTAGCGGAATTTTTTGTCCTTATTTTCCAATGAAAGGTGCGCAAAGTGGCCAGCTCTCTACGATTCGAGGAAATAGCGACATAAATTTCCCCTATTTCTCTCCCAATGGGTGATCCCGCCGAAATAGCGGAATTTTATACCCTTATTTCTTGACTTGAGTTTAGCCCAAAGCGAAAGTCTGCCTGAAGCTCAATAATCGAGCTTTTCAGGCAGACTTTTTGTCATGCGGTCGTTTCGGCTATCATCCTCAGCTACCGTCTCCAGCTATCGTCTCCAGCTATCGTCTCCAGCTATCGTCTCCAGCTATCGTCTTCAGCTATCGTTTTCGCACTATTGTTTTGCCCGCTCTTGTTTACCCGCTAACGGCCGGCCGCGTCGCTTATGAGACGGCCAAGGCGGCGCGCCTGGTGGACCTGGATATCGAGCTCGTGTCCTGCCTACCGCTTGCCTCACTCCTCATGCACATTATACAGCACGCGGGCCAGCAGGTCCTGGCTGTAGTTGCCGAAGTTTTTGCCGTAGATCGTCAGGCCCCGCTTGTTGACGGCTTTGTCGGTGACGGCGATACGCAGCGTCAGCTCGGATTTGTAGTCAAGTCCGATTTCACCCAGCGTGACGTCCGAAATCCGGCAGCCGTCGATAAAGCTGCCTTCATGGTTGATGCGGATCAGCTTGAGCATGCCGTACTGGTTCAAATGCGGCGGCCACCAGTCCGGATTGAAGGTTCCGCGGGCGTCCCCAAAATCCCCTGGACTCGTCCAGAAGCCAAGCTCCACGCCGTTCAGATAAAAATAGATGTCCGACGGATAATTGTCGTTAAAACCCGGAGCTTCCGAGCCAAGCTCCAGCGAAAATTGGATCTCGCGGAACGTCTGATTTGGTTTGAGATAGTTCGGGATCCGGTATTCCAGGTAACCTTCGGACAGCCAGATGATCTCCGAATCGATCCGCTGCGGATCAGCGAAATAACGAGGATCGTCAAAATCGCCGATGATGCTGTCTTTGGTGGCCAGCCCGCAGGTAGGGAGAACCTGATAATTGCTGTAGTGCCCGACCTGAATTTCCACTTCGTATAAATTGTCCACTTCTTTGCTCCGCAGATCCACCATCAACTTATCCTTATTCAAATAGCAAATTTTCTGGATGCCGTGTTTGCCGACGGAGGTGTTGATTTCGATCAGTCCGCTCTCTTCCAGCTTTTTGATATGCATCGTGATCGCGCCGTTGCTGAGGCCCAACTTGGTGGCCAGGTCGTTTAAATTCAACGCCTGATTTTTGGCGAGCAATTCGAGGATTTGAATTCTGATCTCCGAACTTAACGCTTTAAAAATATCAATCCCGCTCATCAAATCCTTAATGTAGATCATCGTCATAGACCTTCTTCCGCTAGAAATAATAGAGTTCTATTTTTGTTTATTTTAGATAATTATAAACTAATGATACTGTTTAATAAATAGTTAAATAAAAAAATGTAAATCCAACTTCAAAATTAGTTAAAATTTGCAGGAAATACACGCTTAAATTTACTAAATTATAAAATGAAATACTCGGTAAAGCACAGGTTGAATGTTCGTTTTGCCGAAAAAACTACAGTTTATCAGCTTGTTTTAAATTGATTTCACAAAAACATAAAAAGATTTAGAAAAATATATTTACAACGATATTCTCATGTGCTATTTTATACCTGTAAGCGGATTCATTCAAGTTATTTCAAATCAGTTTATAAAATTATAAAACGGAAGGTGATACCATTGTCGTCAACCGCACCAAGAGCAAGCATGGTCGTAGACAAAGCTTTCAAGATTGCCGAAGTTGATAAACGCATATACGGCTCATTTATCGAGCATTTGGGCAGGGCGGTATACGGGGGGATTTACGAGCCTGCGCACGCTACGGCGGACAGTTTAGGCTTCCGCAGCGACGTAAAGCAGTTGATTCAGGAGCTAAACGTACCTATTATCCGCTATCCGGGCGGAAACTTCGTTTCCGGCTATAGCTGGGAGGACGGAGTCGGCCCCGTGGAAGCTCGCCCCAAGCGGCTGGAGCTGGCCTGGAGAACGGTGGAGCCAAACGCGGTAGGAACTAACGAGTTTGCGGCTTGGGCGAAGGAAATCGGCTCGGAGGTGATGATGGCCGTAAACCTGGGCACCCGCGGCGTAGACGCGGCCAGAAACCTGATCGAATACTGCAACCATCCCGGCGGCAGCTACTGGAGCGATTTACGCCGGAGCCACGGCTACGAACAGCCGCATCGCATCAAAACCTGGTGCCTGGGCAACGAGATGGACGGACCGTGGCAAATCGGGCAGAAGACGCCTCAGGAATACGGCCGGATCGCTTATGAGACGGCCAAGGCGATGCGCCTGGTGGACCCGGACATCGAGCTCGTATCCTGCGGAAGCTCCAGTTCCTCAATGCCGACGTTCCCGGAATGGGAAGCGATTACGCTCGATCACACCTACGAGGTAGCCGACTACATATCCTTGCATCAATATTACGGCAACCGGGACAACGACACGGCCAATTATTTGGCCAGATCAATGGATATGGACCATTTCATCCGCACGGTGATCGCGACATGCGACTACATCAAAGCGAAAAAACGCAGCAAAAAAACGATGAACCTCAGCTTTGATGAATGGAACGTCTGGTACCACTCCAATCAGGCGGACGCGCAAATCGCGCCGTGGAGCATCGCTCCGCCGCAGCTCGAGGACATCTACAACTTCGAGGACGCGCTGCTCGTCGGCAGCATGCTGATTACGTTCCTGCGCCACGCCGACCGGGTCAAAATGGCCTGCATGGCTCAACTGGTCAACGTCATCGCCCCGATTATGACCGAAAACGGCGGCCGAGCCTGGAAGCAGACGATTTTTTATCCATATATGCATGTGTCCAAATACGGACGCGGCACGTCGCTGCTGCCGATCGTCGACTCGCCGGTTTATGACGCGCAGGATTTCACCGATGTTCCTTACCTGGACAGCGCCGTCGTTTACAACGAAGCGGAAGAGGAACTCACGATTTTTGCCGTCAATCGCCATCTTCAGGAAGCGCTGGAGCTTACCTGCGATATTCGCGGTTTTGAGGGATACCGCTTGACCCAGCATCTTGTGCTGGGACATGAGGATTTGAAGGCCGTCAATACGGCGGACCGGGAGAACGTAAAACCTCATACCGGGGGAAATGCAGTGTGCCGGGACGGTATGGTCAGCGCCCGTCTTGCCAAAGCGTCTTGGAACGTCATACGCCTAAGCAAACAAGCAACTGAATAGTATAAAGCGTGTAGAAATTCAAATTCCAGGGAGGGTCAAGTATGAAAAAAGGAATAGCCATGCTTCTGATTTTAACGATGGCCACGTTTTTATGGGGCTGCAGCAAGTCCTCGTCGACGGCCGGAGGGGAAACCTCCGTGCTCGAAGGCGGGGCCGGCGAAACCGCGACGGAGCTGTCCTATTGGACGTTTGTGGAACTGCACGGACAGCATTTCGAGAAGATGCTGGAGAAGTGGAACGCCGAAAATCCGGACCGGCAAATCAAATTGAATGTTACGGTCATGCCTTATGACGATATGCACAATAAATTGTCTATTGCGGTGCAAACGGGCGTAGGCGCTCCGGACATCGCCGATATCGAGCTGGGGAAATTCCCGGACTTTTTGGCGGGTGAACCGCAGCTGGAGCCGTTGAACGACGTTATCGATCCTTACCGGGATACGATCGTCAAATCGCGGATCGAACTTTATAGCAAAGACGGGGTTAACTACGGCATTCCTACCCATGTTGGCGCATCCGTGGCTTTCTATAATACGGAGATCCTGGAAGAGGCGGGCGTGGACTACAAGCAAATCAAGACCTGGGACGATTTCAAGGAAGCCGGAATTAAAGTGTATGAAAAAACCGGCAAATACATGGGCACCGCCGATACGAGCGCAACCTGGCAGACCTCCCAGTTGTTGGCGCAGCAAGGCAGCGACTTTACGGATGACGCGGGCACCCCGAAGGTCAACTCCGAGGAAATGGTCAAAGCCTTGACGATTTTGAAAGATCTGCAGGACAACAACGTTATCGCCACGATCGCCGGCGGACAGCCGGATACGGAGGAAGCTTACGGCGAGTTTAATGCCGGAAACTATGCGACCGCTTTCATGCCGCTGTGGCAGATGTCGCGGTACACGAACTATATGAAGGATCTTACCGGCAAAATCGCGATTGCGCCAATCCCGGTGATCGAGGAAGGCATGCCGAGATCGGTGGGCGGCGGCGGAACGGGGACCGTGGTGACCAAGACGGCGAAGGATGTGCAGCTCGCCAAGGACTTCCTTGCCTTCGCCAAACTGTCTCTGGACGCAAACAAAGAGATTTGGAATACGCTCGGGTTTGACCCGGTCAATATGGACGTATGGGACATGAAAGACGTAACGCACAATCCGGAAAACCAGTTCGTGAAATATTTCATCAACAACCCGTTTGACGTGCTGAATGAGATTAAAGACGAAATCCAACTGATCAAATCGACTTCGGCTTCACCGACGATCAACAACGTGCTGTGCACGGTCGCGCTGAACGAAATTTTCGAAGACGGCAAAGACATCAAGCAGGCGCTGGACGATGCCCAGGCGCAAATCGAACAGGAACTCAAATAGAATGAAAAAGCTGCGGAGCTGCTCTTTCCACGAAGAGTAGCTCCATTTAAAAAGGAGTAGAGTGATGATAAAAAAATTCCTATACTCGCAAAAAGTTGCTCCTTACGTTTTTGTGTTGCCGTTTGTGCTGGTGTTTCTTATGTTTTGGGTGTATCCACTGGCGAACTCGGTCGGGATGAGCTTCCAAAAAGTCACCTTGGGACAGGAACCGGCCTGGATCGGTTTTGACAACTACGGCAAATTGATGGGCGACGGCGTGTTTCTTAAAGCGGTGATAAACAGCGCCGTCTATATGGTGCTGACCTTGGTGATCCTCATTCCGTTTCCGATGCTGTTTGCGGTGATGATCAACACCAAATTCATGTGGGGAAGGGAATTTTTCAAGTCCTCGTTTTTCTTTCCCGCATTGACTTCCGTCGTCGTGGCCGGGACGATCTTCCGGCTGATGTTCGGCGAAATGGAAGGCTCGCTCATCAACAGCTTTTTGGGCTGGTTCGGCATGGATCCGGTCAAGTTTCTGAAGGGGCAGACGACCGGGATGATCGCTTTGGTGGCGCTGGCGACGTGGCGGTGGACGGGGGTTAATATGCTTTATTTTTTATCCGGACTTAAAAGCATTCCCGAAGAATACTACGAAGCCGCGTCGATCGACGGAGCCTCGCGTTTCCAGCGCTTTACGAAAATCACCATGCCGCTGCTGAAGCCCACGACCATTTACGTGCTGACGATCAGCATTTACGCGGGGCTGGCGATGTTTATCGAGAGCATGATGTTATGGAACGGCAACAATTCTCCGAAAAATATCGGGCTCACGATCGTCGGTTACTTGTACCGGCAGGGCATCGAGAAGAACAATCTCGGATACGCGGCGGCGGTTG
This sequence comes from Paenibacillus oralis, assembly GCF_003863965.1. Taxonomy (GTDB): domain Bacteria; phylum Bacillota; class Bacilli; order Paenibacillales; family Paenibacillaceae; genus Fontibacillus; species Fontibacillus oralis. Next base: position 6,975,730 of record NZ_RRCN01000001.1, on the reverse strand, counting down.
GCATCGTGCTGCTCATCATTACGATGGCGATTAATTTAACCCAGCTGGCCTTCACCGGCATGTTCAAAAAGGAGGAGGAAGCATGAAAAAAGAACTGCCGCTAAAGATCGTCCTTTTTGTTTTTTTTGCCGTGTTGTGCGTGCTGATCCTCATTCCGTTTTACGCGGTGACGCTCGCCTCCTTCAAGCCGGGGGAAGACTTGATTCGTTACGGGCTGAACCTGAGGCTTGATTTGTCCGCCATGAGCTTCGACAACTTCATTTATTTGTTTACCGGGGATCATTCTTATTTTCTGTGGTTTTTCAATTCGCTGTTGCTGACGGTTGTGCAGGTCGTCTTAACGCTGCTGGTCAGCGCAACGGTCGCTTACGGCTTTTCGGCTTATGAATTTAAAGGAAAAAACACGCTGTTTGTTTGCGTCCTCCTCATCATGATGGTCCCGTTTGAAATTTTGCTGCTGCCGCTGTATACGCTGACCTACAACATCGGGCTGATGAACTCGTATTCGGCGATTATTTTGCCGGGCATCGCCAGCGCGGCGACGATTTTCTTCTTCCGCCAATATTTGCGCGGAATTCCGAAGGAGATCATCGCGGCCGGCCGGGTGGACGGAGCGAGCGAATACGGCATTTACGTCCGGTTGATCCTTCCGGTCATGAAGCCTTCTTTTGCGGCGATGGCGATTTTGAACGGGATGAACAGCTGGAACAACTTCCTGTGGCCGTTTATGGTGCTGAGCAACGCCGATAAATACACGCTGCCGATCGGGCTCAAAACACTGCTGACGCCTTACGGCAACAACTACGATCTGCTGATCGTCGGCTCCTTTTTTTCCATCATTCCGATCTTTATTTTGTTCGTCGCGTTTCAAAAGTACTTTATCGACGGGATGACCGCGGGCGCAGTGAAAGGTTGACCGGGTAAAAGAGAATTGGGGAACTGGGGAGCTATATTAAAGTTAGGGCGAGGCTCTGGGCATAAGCAAGCTATAAAAACTCGGGTGAAAAATAAGACCATAATATTCCGTTATTTCCGAACACATATATAAAGGAGAGAGAACCGATGGACAAAAATAGAGAATTTGTGAATCCGATCGTGGAGCAGCGGGCCGACCCGTGGGTATACAAGCATAGCGACGGATATTATTACTTTACCGCTTCGGTCCCCGAATACGACCGGATCGAAATCCGCAGATCGGCGACCATTCAGGGATTGGGGGAGGCTGAAGCGGTCGTGGCCTGGCGCAAATACGACTCCGGCCCGCTGAGCGCCAACATCTGGGCGCCGGAGATTCATTATATCGACGGTAAGTGGTACATCTACTTTGCCGCCGCCCGTACGACGGAGACGAAGGAAGGTCTGTTCGACCACCGGATGTATGCGCTTGAAAATGAATCGGCCAACCCCCTGGAAGGCCGGTGGGAAGAAAAGGGGCAGGTCCGCACTCGCTGGGAAACGTTCTGCCTGGACGCAACGACGTTTGAGCACCGTGGGGTGCTGTATTATGTCTGGGCGCAGAAGGACCCGGACATTGAGGGCAACTCCAATCTGTACATTTCAAAAATGAGCAACCCGTGGACCCTGACCGGGGAACAGGTGATGATTGCGACGCCGGAGCTTCCGTGGGAAACGATCGGCTTTAAAGTGAACGAAGGTCCGGCGGTATTAAAGCGGAACGGGCGTATTTTTATCGCGTATTCGGCCAGTGCTACCGATCATCATTATTGCATGGGGCTGCTGTCGGCCAGCGAGGAAGCCGATCCGCTCGATGCGGCGGCCTGGACGAAATCGCCGGTTCCCGTATTCTGTACGAACGAGGAGACGGGGCAATACGGGCCGGGGCATAACAGCTTTACCGTCTCCGAAGACGGCCGGGACGTTCTGATCTATCACGCGCGTAATTACAAGGAAATCGCCGGCGATCCGCTGTACGATCCGAACCGCCACACCCGGGCCCAGTATTTCGCCTGGAATCCCGACGGAACCCCGGATTTCGGCATTCCCGTGCCAGACGGAGTTCGCTCTTGAGGCGAGATATGACGGAATAGACCCGGAGAAAAAGGCAACCAACCGCTGCCGGATGGCCGCAGGGAGGCTGCTTTTTTTATACTATGGAGGGAACAGGAGGCTAAAGGACACTAGAGCCGTTATTTGCGGAAAAACGGAGGTTTGCAAAATGTAACGGACACAGATGACCTTATTTAGCTCAAATCGGCCCGGGTGAACTGGTTTAGAGTGAAATAGCGTCAACTGGGTCCGTTAGGCCGGGAAATACCCGGGAAATGGATGAATAAGGTCGCTGGAGTCCGTTAGAGCCCCATACCCATCCCTCCAGCACATCCAACGTATGGGTTTGCACGACAAAGGACCTCGCCAACGCGAGGTTTTTTTTATGGTTTGCGCCGCCGGGGGATCAAAATAGTGCTATAACGGAGCAGGATAATGTTTGTTCCTCTTTTTGCGAATAACTTATAATTATTGTAAACGTTTCATCAGACCATTCGCTGGAAGGTTGGTGTATGCGAAACATTTTCCGGCTGGAGGAATGCAGCATGATTAAAGTGCTAATTGTTGACGACGAGCCGAAGCTGCGCGAGGGGCTTCGTACATTTATCGACTGGAATGCGCTCGGGTACGATGTGGTTGACACGGCCGCAAACGGAAACGAGGCGCTGGATAAATATAGGCGGCATCATCCCGGCTTGGTTGTGGCCGATATCCGAATGCCCGGGATGGACGGTTTGCAGCTGATTGAAAAGCTGCGGAGCGAGGATCCGCAGCTTCATATTTTGATCCTCAGCGGTTACGCGGACTTCAGCTATGCCAAACAAGCGATGACCCAGCGGGTGGACGGTTATTTGCTGAAGCCGGTTGACGAGGATGAGCTTGAGGAATACTTGGCGAAAATCAAAAAGGCGGTCGACGAAGAGACCGCATCCGAGGAATGGAAGCACGTTACGGCAGAGTGGACCCGCGAATCGCTGATCCAGTCCGTTTTGGCGGGGGCGGATGAGCAGCAGACGGTGCCGATCTGCGAACGGGCCGGAGAAGTGGGAATTACGGGCAAGGTTTATCAGGTTTTGCTGTTGGCCGTACATGCCGAAGACGATGCCGATCTGGGCGCGGGGGAGTTGCTGAGAAAAAAACTGGGCCACATGTTTGAGGATACCGGGCGGGGCTGGGTGTTCGGCATTCAGGCCAAGCTTGGCGTGCTGTTAAAAGATCCGCTGCTCGCTGTAGAATACGAAAGCGTATACAGAGAGATCCGCGAAGAGCTAAACGGCACCGGAGCCGAGTTTACCGCGGCGCTCGGGAACAAGGTCGGCTGTCTGCCGGACATCCGCAGTTCCTACCTTGAGGCGTGCGAACTCATTAAGCGGCATTTCTTTTTGGATCAGGGTGCCATACTTTCTCCGGAAGCGTTGCGGAGCGGGGCGCCATCGGAATTGCCGGACGCCTCGATCGAAGAGATCGGCGAGCAGCTGTATTATGCCTTGGATATCGGGAACCAGGAGGCAATACAATCGCTCGTTCGTAAAGCCGGGCAGACTCTTGCCGCCGGCGGGTGTCCGGAGAAGGAAATCAAACGCCGGTTTGTGGAAGTGCTGACATTGATTCTCGGCAAGGCCTTAAAGCAGTCTTCCGCGTTGCAGGACCGCAGCAAAGAGTTTTCCGATTTTTTATCGGAGATTCACAAAATGCGCACGATTGAGGGACTGTACGAGAAAACGGAATTCCTGCTGCAGCAAATTATGCACCAGCTCGGGGAAGGCGGTAAACACCGCGAAGTGAAGATCATGCTGGACCTGATTCACCGCAATTTCAACGAAAATTTGAAGCTGGAGACGTTATCGGGAATTTTCAATTATAACAGCGCTTACTTGGGCAAGCTGTTCAAAAACGCCACCGGCGAATACTTTAATACTTACCTGGACAAAGTGCGGATCGAAAAGGCCAAGGCGTATTTGGAGGAAGGGCTGAAAGTGTACCAGGTAGCCGAAAAGGTCGGTTATACGAACGTCGATTACTTCCACAGCAAGTTTAGAAAATACGTTGGAACTTCCCCGTCCGCTTACCGCAAAACAGCGAGCAATGCCTGAGGAAAGATGCGTGAAATTAGATAAAGCGCCTGGAAACAAAGCAGCGAATGTTGGTCGCCTGGACGAACAGCGCTGCTTTTTTTGCGGCCGGATGAAGAAAAGCGGAATATTTTTGCAACATAACTTGTACGTACAATTAAAAGAATTTATTGCATTTTTAGAGGGAATTTAATCGTTTTAGACTTTTTATTTTAAATAAACTTATAATAAATACGGCGAAAATCCACGAAAATCTCATTTTTTAAGCAAATCAATAGGTACGTACATAAAATAAAAAACACAAAGTAATTGTTGACATGTACGGACAACGATATTAGTATTTTAAGCATAACGCATGAAAATATTGGATGAGGAAGGAGGCTGGTCCCAGAATGATAAATTTGTAAGGGATTACAACCAGGGCAGTGAATTCCCGATCCGGGAAAACAAAGTTGGAGGGGAAAACGTTGAGAAAAAAGTGGACGGTTACATGTATTCTTGTTTTTTTGGTAAGCGCTTTATTGACAGCCTGCGGCAGTGGTGCAGATAAAAACACGATCAGCTTTTGGACGCCGCTGACCGGGGATGATGGGGCCTATATGGATCAGCTTGTCAAAGATTACAACGCCACCAATCCGGAATTAAAAGTCAAACATATCGTGACGGCGGACATGTATACGAAGATTTCCACCGTGCTGAATACGGGGAAAGGCGTGCCGGACTTGGCCATTATCCACGCCGACCGCGTGCCCGGCTACGTAAAGCAGGGCGTGCTGGAACCGATGACGGCCGTCCTGGCGTCGCAGCCTGAAATCAAAGAAGAAAATTATTTGCCGCAGGCATGGGCGACCGGCAATATCGGCGGAACGCAATATACGGTGCCGCTGGATATTCATGGCAACGCCATGTATTACAACAAGGATCTGCTGAAGAAATATAACGTGGAATCGTTCCTGGACGATAACGTGGTTACGATCGATGAAATGCTGTCGCTTCAAGGAAAGCTGGATGAAGGCGATTACGCCGTAAACGACGCTTTGCTCGGCTGGGTGATTTTGGCGCAGGTGCAAAACCTCGGCGGGGACATTCAGCAGGACGGAAAACCGGCCGTGAATACGGAAGTGATGAAGCAGGCGTTCGAAAACGTCAAAAAAATCGCCGACGCGGGGTTGATGACGCCGTTTGGTGAAGACGGTTACCTGATGTTTCAATCCGGGAACGTGCTTTTTTCCACGGACGGAACCTGGAGCTCGACGGCGCATGCCGCGGTGGAGGGCCTGAACTTCGGCGTGACCAACATCTACTCCCCAACGGCCGAGAAATTCACGAACCGGGCATCTTCCCACCTGTTTGCCATGCTCAAAAACGACGAACGCAGCGATGAAAAAGAAGCGGGAATCGGCGCGTTCCTGGAATTCATTCGCCAAAACTCGATGGAATGGGCGAAAGCCGGCCAAATCGTAGCCAGCAAGCAGGTGTTTGAAGATCCCGAATATCAAAACTACATCCAATCCTTCTTCACGTCGAACGAGGAAGAGATTAAGTCCCTTTACATTTACACCTATGAATACTATCCGTACGTGGCCGAGGCGGTAGACACATATGCGGCCGATATCGTGCGCGGCAACGTCGGCATCGGCGAAACGCTGCAAACGATGCAGAAATACGTGGAAGACAAAATTGCGGAAAGCGGCAAAGCAGCGGAGTAAACGCCTATGAAAAACAAACTTGCGCCCGTATTTTTTGTAGGACCGCACTTCATTTTGTTTGCCGTTTTTGTTTTCGTGCCGACGATCTACGGAATTTATGCTTCGTTTACGCAGTGGAATCTAATGAACGATCCGGTGTGGGTCGGGCTGCAAAACTATAAGACGATTCTGTTTGACGGCGACTCGACGTTTTACAACCAATTTCGGAACGGGCTGAAAAACACGTTTATTTTCGTTGGACTCAGCGTTCCGATTTTGATCGTGCTTCCCTTGCTGATCGCCGTCGCGCTGGAGCATAAAAAGGTGAAGCTGAAGGGTGTTATCCAGTCCATTCTGTATGTCCCCGGCCTGATCTCGATTTCGGCCGCGGCGCTGATCTGGCTGCTCATCTTCAACAAACAGCTGGGGATCGCGGGCAACGTGTTCGGCTCGGACGTCGTGTGGGCGGCCAACCAGCCGTATGCCTGGATCATCATCATCGTCATTACGGTATGGGGCGGCGTCGGCGGGAACATGATCATTTACCGGGCTTCCATTAACGGCGTCGCCAAAGATTTGTACGAAGCTGCCGAGATAGACGGGGCGGGAGCGGTCCGCAAATTTTTCAGCATCACCTTGCCGTCGATCCGCTTTCCGGTCATTTATACGTTTGTCATGACGACGGCCGGCGCCTTTAACGTTTTCGGCCAGCCGCTGATGATGACGGACGGGGGGCCGCGGCAAAGCACGCACGTCTTGATGATGTATATCCGCCAGCTCGCCTTCGGCACCGGGGAATCGATCGCCGGGATGGCATCCGCGATGGCGGTGTTGCTGGGCCTCGTTATTTTAGTCATATCCGCGCTGCAGTATTACGTGATGAACCGGAATGCTTCCTAAATCCGGGACGCCATGACAAGGTTCGAAAAATAAGAACAGGGGGTGTCAACTCGCATGAAGAACCGCGCGGCGAGCGAACTAAGCCGGCTTATCGCTTATCTGTTTTTGATCGCGCTGTGCGTCGTTTGGGTCGTTCCGGTGATCTTCGGCATCACCACATCGTTCCGTTCCCAATCGGAGGTCGTGTCCGCCGGATTCAGGCTGCTGCCTGTAGAGTGGATTTTGGATAACTATGTGACGATTCTGGAAAATACCTCGACGGCGCCCATTTTGCGTTGGCTGAGCAATTCTTTGTATATTGCGGCGTTCCATACCTTTTTGGTGATCGTCGTCATTTCGCTGACGGGGTACGGGTATTCCCGCATGAGCTTCAAAGGAAGAGACACGTTGTTTTTTACGCTGCTGGGCATCTCTTTTTTTCCGGCCGTCGTGAATCTGATTCCTTCCTACAAAATCATCGACGCGTTTGGCTGGGTCAACACGTCATGGGCGATGATCGTTCCGGGGCTGGCGGGCATGGGCAATATTTTTTTGGTGCGGCAGTTTATGAAAGGGATTCCCCATGAGCTGGACGAATCCGCCCGCGTGGACGGGGCCGGCGATTTCCGGATTTATTTTTCCGTGATTTTGCCTTTGATCAAACCGGTGCTGATCGTGTGCGGCTTATTTTCGTTTGTCGGGTCCTGGAACGATTTTCTCTGGCCGGTCATCGTGTACACCGATGTAGTGAAAATGCCGGTGACGGCGGGGCTGCTGCTGCTGCAGGACATTTACGGCAATTACCGGATGATCGGGCAGCTCATGGGTTCGGCGATTCTGGCGATCATTCCGACGTTCCTGCTGTTTGTGTTCGCGCAAAAATATTTTTTGCAATCGATCAATCTGAATTCGGGGATTAAGGGTTAAGGTTCAGCCATTCCATTGCAGGGAGGAGTTTTCATGAGAATGAGAGGGTTTGGCAGGTTCGCGGCGATGGTTCTGATCCTCGTGATGCTGGTGCCGGCCGCGGCTTCCGCCGACAATCTGGCGGCGAAGAAGCCGGGGAAATCCCCGGCGTTTACGAACGTATCGGTGCACGATCCTTCGATCATTAAGGACGGTGAGACGTATTACGTGTTCGGTTCGCATATCGAAGCGGCCAAATCCGCCGATTTGCTGAATTGGGCGGCGTTCACGAACGGCTACCAAACGCCGGGCAATGCGCTGTATGGGGATTTATCGGAAAATTTGGCCGGTTCGTTCACCTGGGCCGGGGAAAACGACGCGGACAGCAAAGGCGGCTTTGCCGTCTGGGCGCCGGGTCTTATCTGGAACGAGCATTTCGTCAATGAGGACGGCACGCGCGGGGCGTACATGATGTATTACAGCGCGTCCTCCACCTATATACGTTCGGCGATCGGCTTGGCGGTGTCGAAAAATATCGAAGGGCCCTATAAGTACGCGGATACCGTCGTGTACTCCGGGTTTACGAGGGACGAAGCGTATGATGCGGACAGCAAGGTGAACAAAAAGTGGACGAATACGAATATTGAGCGGCTGATTGAGAGCGGAGTTCTTTCGGGCGTGAACGCGGGTTGGTTCAATAGCGACGGCTCCTACAACAACACGTTGTATCCGAACGCGATCGATGCCGCGCCGTTTTTTGACGGGGAGGGGAAGTTGTGGATGGCTTACGGCTCTTGGTCGGGTGGAATCTTCCTGCTGGAGCTAGATCCGGCGACGGGCCGGCCGATTTTTCCCGGGAAGGATGGGACGACGGCGGACGGCAGGCTGGTTGACCGCTATTTCGGCACGAAAATCGCCGGCGGGTATACGAAGTCCGGGGAAGGTCCGTACATCGTTTATGATCGGGGGACCGGCTACTATTATTTGAACGTATCGTACGGCTGGCTTGGCGCAAGCGGCGGATATAACATCAGGCAGTTCCGCACGGCGAGCCCGGACGGCCCGTATGTGGACGCGGCGGGGCAAAATGCGGTACTGCCGCCGAATACGGAAAACTCCGCTTATGGCATCAAAATGCTGGGCAACTTCCTGTTCCAGCGGGAAATCGGGGACAGCGGCACGGGCATCGGCTACGGTTATGCGTCTCCGGGGCATAATTCGGTGCTGTATGATGAGCAGACCGGCAAGTATTTTCTCGTGTTCCATACGCGTTTTCCGCAACAAGGAGAGCTGCACGAGGTTCGAGTCCATCAGATGTTCCTCAACCGGGACGGGTGGTTTGTCGTCGCTCCGGAACGTTATGCCGGGGAAAACCTGCAAACGGTGAAGGCGTCCCAGGTGGCCGGCGATTATAAATTCGTGAACCACGGGCTGGCCTATTCCGGGGATATCGTTAAATCAGTCCATATCCGCCTGAACAAGGACAACACGATTAGCGGCGACGTGACGGGGAAATGGCGGCTGTCCGGCAAGTACGAGGCGACTCTTACGCTGGGGGACGAGGTTTATCGCGGCGTGTTCGTCCGCGGCTGGGACGCCGATTTGGGCGGCGAAACGTTGACCTTTACAGCCGTTTCAAGCAAAGGAGAGTCTGTTTGGGGGATTCAGCAGCCGGACATGTCGGACCGGCAGGTCGTGAAAGCGGTGGTTGAAGCACTGGATTTGGGGGATACGAGCAAGGTGATGGCCAATTTGAACCTTCCTGCGCGAGGGACCCACGGCGCTGCGATCGCCTGGAAATCTTCGAACCCTGGCGTTGTTTCCGATACCGGGGTGATTTATCCGCCGGAGGTTGGAGAGATTGGTGCGGCGGCAACGCTGACGGCGACGATTAAGAAAGGGAAAGCTTCCGCCACCAAAACGTTCACGGTTGTCGTGGCTCCGATCGATCCGGAGTACGGTTTGCAGGCGCGGTTTTCTTTTGAGGGCGATTTAAGCGATTCCTATGGCCGGTTTGGTGAAGGGGTCGTGACCGGCGATCGGATTGACCGTACAGGCGGTACGATGGCTTATGCGGACGGTGTTGGCGGCAAGGCGGCGGTGTTTGACGGAAGTTCCGGGAACAAGCTGCCAAGCGGACTGATTGCCGGAAACCGTTATTCGGTTTCGTTCTGGGTTTATCCGCAGCAGTATACGCAGTTTACGACAACGTTTTTCGGCGCCAGCTCTGCGTCAAGCTGGATCAGTCTGGTGCCGGAAGCGTGGGACAACAACACGATGCTGTGGTCGGGCGAAGCCTGGTACGACGGGGCGACCGGCGTTAAGCTCCCGTTGAACGAGTGGCACCATGTCGCCTTCACGGCCGATGAGGGAGCGGTGAAGGTCTACATCGACGGGGATCAAAAGTTTGCCGGCAGCGGATTCCCGGACGTGTTTACGACGGAGGACGGCACGTTCAGCCTGGGCGTAAACTGGTGGGACCCGCCGTTCAAAGGCATGCTGGATGAGCTCCGTATCTATGACATCCCGGTTACGGAGGCTGTGATTCACAAGCTTGCCGAAGAAAAAGGATGATAGAAAGCCCAGGTGGGGCGTGGCAACGGCCGTTTTCCGAGTGCGGAAAGCGGTCGTTTTGGTGTGTGCGCCCGGCATGGGCGATAACTTGGCGGTGAAAGTCCGCTACAGGCTTGGCAGTAGGAACTGTTAGCCAAAGGCAAGGGTGTCTGCCGTGAGGTAGAATCTGAAGGAAGCCGGAGGCAAACCCTCGGTCTGACGAACAGAAATCACATAAAAGGCATGGTGGGACGGACGAGCTTGCACACCAAAGCAAAGTCCAATACTGCCCGAATCCTATCATGTAAATGTGGCAGATAGATGAGGGGAAGGTTATCGCTCTTACCCGGGGAGGTCTCACAGACGTCGAGTAGAAAAAAAAAAATCCGAAAGACGGAGTAAAGCTTGTTGTGAGAAGTCAGCAGAGGCCATACTACCGAATTTTTTTTTTCGGGAAGGGCCGAACAATCGTAAATCTCGAGTACATACAGGAAGGAGAGTCGGTGTGATGAAAGCAGAATACCGAAAGGGCTGCCGGCAAAGGGATAGTGTGGAACACGAAGAGTATGCAGGAGCGCAGAGCATTGGCACTCGGGAGAGTAGAGAAAGAGACGGTGCAAAGGACTTGCTGGAAAGGATCCTGGGCAGGGACAACCTGAACAAAGCCTACAAGCAAGTCAAAAGCAACCACGGGGCGCCGGGAATCGACGGCATGACCGTGGAGGAGGCATTACCGTGGCTGCGAGAAAACAGAAACGAGCTACTGCAAAGCATCCGGGAAGGAAGATACAAGCCAAGCCCGGTACGGCGCAAGGAAATCCCCAAACCAGATGGAAGCGGAGTGCGAAAACTCGGTATTCCCACCGTGGTGGACCGAGTGATTCAGCAAGCCATCGCCCAGCAGTTGCAACCGCTATTTGAGCGGCTCTTCTCGGAGGGAAGCTACGGCTACCGCCCCAGAAGAAGCGCCCAGCAGGCCATCCAGCAAGTGAAAGCTTATGCAGAGCAGGGCTACAGCCATGCCGTAGAAATCGACCTCTCGAAGTATTTCGACACGCTGAACCATGAGTTGCTCATGAGCCTGTTGCGCAAGCAAGTCCAGGACAAGCGCGTAACCGACCTGATTAAGAAATATCTGAAAAGCGGGGTTATGGAGAACGGGGTTCATTGCAAAACAGAGGAAGGTTCTCCGCAGGGCGGCCCCTTATCCCCCTTGCTGGCGAACATCTATCTGAACGAATTCGATCAGGAGATGAGAAGCCGAGGCGTCATCGTCATCCGCTATGCGGATGACATCGTGGTGCTAGCCAAGAGCAAGCGAGCAGCAACGCGGCTTCTGGAATCATGCCGGAAATATCTTGAGAACAAACTAAGACTCCAGATGAACGCTCGGAAAAGCAAGGTGGTCAGTGCAGTTGCCCGGAAGCATTTCAAATTCCTAGGCTTTGCATTGGGGAAGAACGGAAGCGGCGTATTTATTCGAGTCCACCCGCAATCCCTTGCCAAAGCAAAGAAGAAGCTGAAAGAACTGACGAGCCGAAGTCAAGGAAGAAATGTCAGGCAGGTTATGGAGAAGGTAAAAGTCTACATTCGTGGATGGATCGGTTATTACTATGTAGCCGACATGAAACGAATCTTGCAAAGCTGGAATGAATGGCTGCGAAGGCGGGTACGCATGTACATCTGGAAGCAGTGGAAGAAGCCGAAAACGAAGGTGCAGAACCTGCGGAAGCTGGGAGTGCCGGAATGGCAGGCCTACCCATGGGGAAACACTCGGCTGGGTTATTGGCGCATTGCCGGAAGCGCGGTATTACAACGCTCTGTTACAAACGAAAAGCTCGCACGGGCAGGGTATTATGACTTCCCTGCCCAGTACGAGCGCCTTCGTCAATTGCACTTAAACGGTTGAACCGCCGTATACCGAACGGTACGTACGGTGGTGTGGAAGGTCGGCTACTCAACTAATGGGTAGCCTCCTATCCGATTGGGGTGGCCTGGTGATTCCTAACGTTTTTGAGGTATTTCTCTGATGGTTGGCCAAGATGCCTTAATCCGTATAAGGGACCTGCGAAAATAAACACTGCAAGATTAGGAAGTAACTGCAGCCACTCAAGTTGTAACAAGTAACCCAATATATATATATATTAACATCCCGATTCCCCAATAATACGTTAAGAACCTGATGAACCTTATCCCTTTCCTGCCTAGGATAAACCCGTAAACGCCCCAAAGAATGACATAAATAACGGATCGCAGGACGGATTCACGCTCGCAGACTTACTTTACCGTGTATTACTTGTTAGTTTAACGTTATTAGAAAAATGCTTTCATCGACAGAAGGCTTATGGTTTATACTCATAAATATACTCTACAACGCCGTCGCATCTCATTCCAGTAATCTCGCTCACATTAACCCAAACGCCCTAGGTCTTCATTGAGATCCCTGTCGTTAAGGATACTGTTAACCGATTCTTCGATCCTAAGATCCGAGATGGAAAAGAACGCAGCATCCTTTAATTTGATATCGGTGGCTGTCTATAGCGTTCGTGTCTTGGTATCCCTGCATGCTGCTTTGCACGATTATTCCTTTTGTTCAGGGGATAAGGGTAGGGGCTAATCACGGTCCTTTCATTTTTTTCGGTGTCTTGCCCCATTCCTCCCGTCAGGTCTGCTTCACTTCTCCTAAACCTCCTTCTCAACAAACCTCTTTCTCACAAACCTGTCTAACGATCTCGAACATGTCTGCTCCTTCCAAGATCTATTTTCTTTTTCTGAATTTAACTTGCTCTCTGCTTCCGGATCAAACGGGATAATCGTGCAAAGCGTCCGGACAGCGGATATTGACCTCAGAGATCAACTTGTCCGTCGACAAGGCCATTATTTCGTTTTGGAAACGCCCGTACAATCCCCGTAACAACGATTTTTAGTTTGCGTTTCATATCATTTCTCCTCTCCTTAAGCAGATAATCTAGATTTTTACATGAAAACATGACTAATTATCGTTGTATAAAGCGCTTTCGGAGCATTGTATGATGGGGGGGATGAAACGAAAGCGGTTTTGGAACGCGTGATTTGTGCAGCGCTTACAAACCGGAAAATCAAAATGGGATGGGGTCGTGACATGAGTTATCCTTATCAAAACCCGGATCTTCCGCTGATGGAACGGGTCGACGATTTGATATCGCGTTTTACCCTCGCAGAGAAAATCGAGCTGATGTGCCAATATCAGACGAATATTCCACGTCTTGGGGTGAACAAATACAAGCATGGCACGGAGGGCGCGCATGGCGTGGCCTGGCTTGGCGAAGCGACAGTGTTCCCGCAAAATACGGGGCTGGCCTGTACCTGGAACCCCGAACTGCTGCAAAAAATCGGCTCCGTCATCGGGGACGAGGCGCGGGTCTATTACCAGCGCGACCCGGCCATTAACGGGCTGACGATTTGGGCGCCGACGGTCGATATGGAGCGGGACCCGCGCTGGGGGCGCACTGAAGAGGCTTACGGGGAGGATCCGCATTTAACGGGAGCCCTGACGACGGGGCTCGTCAAAGGCCTGCAGGGGGATCATCCTTTTTATTACAAAGCCGTAGCTACCTTAAAACATTTCTATGGCAACAACAATGAGGCGGATCGCGGAAGCGCATCGGTCAGCATTGATCCGCGAAACAAGCGGGAATATTACTTGAAGGCGTTTGAGCCGGCTTTCCGCGACGGGCGCGCAGGTTCGATGATGACGGCGTACAACGGCATCAACGGGACGCCTTGCAACTTCAACCATGAGGTGAAAACCATCGTCAAAGGCGAATGGGGCATGGACGGCTTTGTCGTCGGCGATGCCGGGGACGTGCTCGGTACCGTGATGGACCACCATTACGTGGACTCTTACGCCGAAGCGGTCGCCGGCTCGATTAAGGCCGGCATCGACAGCATTACGGACGATCAGCCGATCTCGCAGCAGGCGCTGCGTGACGCTTTGGAGCAGGGACTGCTGACGGAGGCCGATTTGGACAGCGCGCTGCGCAACACGTTCCGCGTCCGGTTCCGGCTTGGCGAATTCGATCCCGAGGACCGGAATCCGTACGGCCATGTGCCGGAATCGAAGCTGTGCGCGCCGGAGCATGCCGCGCTGGCGCTGGAAGCGGCCCGCGAATCGGTCGTGCTGCTGAAAAACGACAGCCTGCTGCCCCTGGGCAAGGACGCGGCTTCAGTGGCGGTGATCGGCCCGCTGGCGGACGAGGCGTTCACCGACTGGTACAGCGGTACGCCGCCGTACCGCGTAACTCCGCTGCAGGGCGTGACGGAGAAAATGAACGGCCGTCCGGTGCAATTTACAACGGGCCTGGATCGAATCCGCCTGCGTTCGGCGGCGACCGGCAAATACGTCGCCATCGCCGCTGGCGAATCGGGCGGAGCTGCGCTGGTTGCGGACTGCGAAAACGCGGAACAGGCCGAAGTGTTTGAGCGGAACGATTGGGGCTGGGGGCAGATTACGCTGCGGGCTTTAAGCAGCGGGAAATTCGTCACCGAAAGCGAATCGGGCCGGCTTGAGGCGATGGCGGACGAAGCGCGCGGCTGGTTCGTGAAGGAAGCGTTTGGGTTCGAAACGCAGGAAGACGGCTCCGTGCGGATGAAATCTTGGGAGGGCAAACCGGTGTCGGTTGGCGTCCAAGGATATATGAACATTGACACGGACCGTGAAGAGGCAACTGGTGGAGACGGGGAAGAAGCCACAAAGGTTGACGCAAATGCAATAGTTGACGCAGGAGCTGTAGTAAGCGCGGGAACCAACACCTCCAACGAAAAAGCCGTTGCCTACGCAGCAGACGGATTTATCGTAGAAGTGGTGCAAAGCGGTGTACAGCTAGCCGTCGAAGCGGCGAAGAACGCGGACACGGCAATCGTGTTTGTCGGCAACAGCCCGTTTATCAATGGGAAAGAGACGACCGACCGGCCGGACATTACGCTGCCGCCAGCCCAGCAGGCACTGATTCAAGCCGTTAAAGCGGCCAATCCGCGAATGGTTGTCGCCATCGTCGGCGGGTATCCGTTTGCGGTGAACTGGGAGCAGGAGCATGTCCCGTCGATCATGTTTACGTCCCATGCGGGGCAAGAGCTGGGGCACGCCTTAGCCGACGTGCTGTTCGGCGACTACAACCCGGCGGGCCGGCTGAACATGACCTGGTACAAGTCGGTTGATCAGCTTCCGGATATTATGGATTACGACATTATTAAAGGGAAGCGGACCTACCAATATTTTGACGGGGAAGTGCTGTATCCTTTTGGGCATGGGCTGAGCTACACGACATTCGAATACGGAGGATTGTCCTTGAGCCGGGCGGAAATAGGGAAAGATGACACCGTCGCCGTATCGGTGAACATCCGGAATGCCGGAAAGCTGGACGGAGACGAGGTTGTTCAATTGTACGTGCGGGCCGAAGCCTCCCGCGTCCCTCGGCCGCTGAAGACGCTTAAAGGTTTCAAGCGGATTCATTTGGCGGCAGGCGAGTCCAAGACGGTCACGCTGGAATTGAAAGCTTCCGAGCTCGCTTTTTGGGACGTAACCCGCGAACGGTATTGCGTGGAAACTGGCTACTATACGATTATGGTCGGACCGTCCTCAGGCCATATCGCGGCTGCCGCAACCCTTCGGGTTGAAGGTGAGACGGTTCCGCCGCGCTCGCTCCGCGAGCCTGTCAAAGCGGTGAATTACGACGATTACGACGGGGTTTTCATCGACGAATGCCGCGAGGGCGGCGAGAGCATCCGTACCACTCAGTACAGCGGTTGCGGTTGGATCGCTTTCCGTGACGTGGAGTTCGGCGCAGGGGCGTCGGAGTTCGAAGCGAGAGTTTCAGGGCATCTCAAGGGCGGGGAGATCGTCATCACGCTCGACTTGCCGGATGGAGAAGCCGCCGGAACGTGCCGGGTGCTGCCGACCGGCGGCCGCCAGGCCTGGACGACGGTAACCGCGCAGGTAACAGGGGCATCAGGCCGCCGCAGTGTATACCTTCACCTCAAAGGCGAAGTGCAAATCAGCCGGTTCCGTATCAGCTAAAAAGGCGGGTTCAAAGATGGGGAATTGGCAACTATGGGAATGAAACGGTGAAACACTACCCTGACTAAGTCTCTTTCATAAAAATAGCGGAAAATTATGGTCTTATTTTCCGAGATTGAGCATGTTCATCACCATTAGCGGAATTTTATGGCCTTATTCTCCAATGAGCGGTGTGAAATGCGGCTAACTCCCAGCGGGGTGAGAAAATAGCGACATAAATGTCCCCTATTTGACTCAGAGTAGGGGGGAGCGCCGAAATAGCGGTATTTTTTGCCCTTATGTTTTCACGGAATGGGCGGCCCGCAAAGCGGCGCTTGCCGGATGGCACCGGGGGAACCGCCCCCGGTCGCCCGCCGGCGCAAGCGCCACATTAGGGCGCGGGACGCCCCGCGCATGGCGTCACAGCTGGCCCTGCCTCAAGCGCAACATGCCACTGCTGCAAGTGGGGCACACCGCGTCTTGTACCGGAGGCACCCGCCGCCTCGCGTCATAGGTGCTAGCGTATCGCTCCAGCCGGTTGCCGGTTGCAGGCGCCACTAGTGTGAGCGAGGCCGCTCGCGGCCGCGCCTAGCGCCACTGCCGCGAGCGGGCCCGCACCACCGCGCCCCGCCGCCCTAGGCGGCCGCGCCTAGCGTCACAGCGCAACCCCGCCGCCGCCCAGCGCACCGCACCCGCCCGGTGCACCGCCCACGCCCTAAGCCTCGACCGGCCCCTGCAGCTTTTTGCGGAATTCCGAAGGCGAGCAGTTCATCGCCTTGCGGAACACCCGGATGAAGTAGCTGATGTTGTCGTAGCCGACCTCGAGCGCGATGTCGGATATTTTCCGCTCCGGCTCGCGCAGCAGCTCGGCAGCCTGGCGGATGCGGTACGAGTTGATGTAATCGATCGGCGTCTGCCGGGTCATCGACTTGAAGAAGCGGCAAAACTGCCCTTCGCTCATCGGAATCAGCGCGGCCAGCTCCGCGAGGCGGATCGGATGGCCGTAGTTTTGCTGAATGTGCAAAATGACCGTTTTCAGCCGCTCGATTTTGGACGATTCGCTGCGGCTGCTGGCTATGCGGCTGACGGCCCGTCCTTCGGCGGCGATTTCGGCCAGCATCAGATACAGATGGCCTTTCACCGCGCCTTCGTAGCCGGTCGTTTCGTTGCTGCAGCTTCGCATCATCGCGAGGATGTGCTCGAGCAGCGAAATTTCACAAGGCTGCTCCCGCCGGATATGGCGGGGGAACGTCGCTTTCCGTTCCTGCAGGGGAAGGATGAGATTTTCCTGAACTGCGTCATAATGGGCGCTGGCCAGCAGCTGCGTATCGAACACCAGGGAGAAAAAAGTGCAGCCCTGATCCCCGTGTGCATGCGCGGCGTGAATGTCGCCCCCGTCGATAAACACCGCTTCCCCGGCGCGGACCGGAAAATAATCGGTGTCGACCTGGAACAGCGTTTCCCCTTCAAGGCAATAAAAAAACTCGGCTTCCTCATGCCAATGGCAGTCGATGACATGCTCGCCCGGCCCGAAGCGGTACCAGTAGGTGCCAAATGGCAGGCTCTGCGTGCCGTGGCTTTTGTTCTCGTGCAAAGCGCGGCGGAGCGCTTGGTCCATCTATGATCACCTCATCAATATAGTGTTATAATAACGTCGAATTATGTTAGTTTATTGTGTTGCGTATCAGTATAATGCAAGTATAGAACGTTTTTCACCGTAAAACAATGCGATATGAGGAAGGACGGTATTGAAAAATGAAATTTACCGATGGCAACTGGATGATTCGCGATGGAATTACCTTATCTCCTGCAGTACAAGCTTACGATTTTCAAGTCCAAAACAACACGCTGATCGCTTCCGCTTCAACGACGCCGCTGCGCGGCCGGGGCGACATGATCAATACAACGCTGCTTACGATGCAATTCCATTCCCCGCTTCCCGGCGTGATCGGTGTCAAGCTGATCCATTTTGCCGGCGTAGTGGACCATGGTCCTCACTTCGAGCTCAACGAAGGCGGAGCCCATGTGGAAATTACTGAAAACGAGCAATATGCCGAACTAAAAAGCGGCAGCCTGAGCGTCCGCATCAACAAAGGCCCGCAATGGTCGGTCGATTTCTACCGTGGTGACGAGCGAATTACCGGCAGCCGCTTTAAGTCGATGGCTCATGCAACGGAGTCAAATGGCAATACGTATATGCGCGAGGAACTGGATCTGCGTGTCGGAGAATGGGTATACGGCCTCGGCGAACGCTTTACGTCATTCCTAAAAAACGGCCAGGTTGTTGATATCTGGAACAAGGACGGCGGCACCAGCTCCGAGCAGGCGTACAAGAACATTCCTTTTTACGTCACCAATAAGGGGTATGGCGTACTCGTGAACGATCCGGGGGCGGTTTCGTTTGAAGTCGCTTCGGAAAAAGTGAAAAAAGTGCAGTTCAGCGTTCCCGGGGAATCGCTGGAATATTTCGTGATCGATGGTCCCGAGCCGAAAGACGTGCTGAACAAATACACCGATCTGACCGGCAAACCATCGCTTCCGCCAGCCTGGTCCTTTGGCCTCTGGCTGACCACCTCGTTTACGACCAATTACGATGAAGCGACGGTAAACTCCTTCGTGGACGGCATGGCGGAGCGCGATCTTCCGCTGCATGTCTTCCATTTCGACTGCTTCTGGATGCGGGAGTTCCACTGGACGGACTTCAAGTGGGATGAGCGCGTTTTCCCGGATCCGGTCGGCATGCTGAAACGCCTGAAGGAAAAAGGGTTGAAAATTTGCGTTTGGATCAACCCGTACATCGGCCAGCGCTCCCGCCTGTTTGAGGAAGGCAAGAAAAACGGCTATTTGGTGAAAAAAGCAAACGGCGACGTATGGCAGTGGAACCTGTGGCAGCCGGGCATGGCGCTTGTGGACTTCACGAACCCAGCCGCTTGCGAATGGTTTGCCGGCTACTTGCGCGAACTGGTCGACATGGGCGTCGATTCTTTCAAGACCGACTTCGGCGAGCGGATTCCGACGGATGTCGTTTATTACGATGGCGCAGATCCGGTGAAAATGCACAACTACTATACGTACCTGTACAATAAAGTCGTATTTGAAGTGTTGGAAGAAAAATTGGGCAAAAACGAAGCCGCCCTGTTCGCCCGTTCCGCAACGGTCGGCGGCCAGAAGTTCCCGGTTCACTGGGGCGGCGATTGCTACGCCGATTATGAATCGATGGCGGAAAGCCTGCGCGGCGGCCTGTCGCTCGGACTCGCCGGCTTCGGCTTCTGGAGCCATGACATCGGCGGATTCGAAAACACGGCGCCGGCCCACGTATTTAAACGCTGGCTCGCCTTCGGCCTCCTGTCCAGCCACAGCCGCCTGCATGGCAGCAGCTCGTACCGGGTGCCTTGGGCATACGACGACGAAGCCGTCGACGTCACCCGCTTTTTCACGAAGCTGAAATGCCGCTTGATGCCTTATATGTTCGATACGGCGGTGCAAGCGACAGAGCAGGGCGTGCCGACGATGCGGGCGATGTTCCTGGAATTCCCGGACGATCCCGCCTGCGATACGCTGGACCGTCAGTATATGCTGGGCGACTCGCTGCTTGTGGCCCCGGTATTCAGTGAAAAAGGCGCTGTCACGTATTATTTGCCGGAAGGCAAATGGACGCATCTGCTGACCGGAGAAACGGTGGAAGGCGGCAAATGGCGCAAGGAAAAGCACGATTTCTTCAGCCTGCCGCTGTTCGTCCGCCCGAACTCGATCCTGGCCACCGGCGCAAACGACACGCGTCCCGATTACGATTATGCCGACGGCGTAGAGCTCGGCCTGTATCAGCTGGCCGACGGCGCCGCGGTATCCCGCACGGTGCGCAATGCCAAAGGGGCCGCGGAGCTGAACGTGACGGCATCCCGCAATGGCAACGTTGTAACGCTGAGCGCCGAAGGCGCCGGCAAACCGTTCCGCGCCGCACTGCACGGCATGGGCGAAATCGCCTCCGTACAAGGCGGAACGCTCGCTGCGAACGGAACCATTGAAGTGGCCGCGCTCACCGGCAAGGCGGAGCTGCAAATCACCTTGAAATAATGCTCCATTGTCTATCGCGGCGCCGGAGCACGAGGGTGTACAATTAAACACGGACAGACGGACCGTACGAACGGCCGCCTGGAAATATCCCCTTTTCCCCTTGGCAAGAGGGGATATTTTCCTTTTAAGGAGGTTATTCATTCCTGTGATAGGTAAAATCGTGCAGTTCACGAACAATTTGAAGCTTAAGCATAAGCTGCTGATCTCCTATATCGTTGTCGTGATGATTCCCGTGTTGATTGTCGGCGCTGTCGTCACCTCATACTTCCGCAATCAGGCGATGGACCGGGCGATCGCCCAGACCACCAACAACGTCGAAAGAGTGAAATCGCGCGCGGCGTCGATGCTTCGTGTGCCCAGCGACATCTCGGATATTTTTGTGCTGGATAAAAAACTCGAAGCCCTCGTCACTACCCGCTATCCGTCGGTGCTTGAGCTGACCAAAGCTTACCTGAACTATAACGATTTTCGTAGCTACGTCAGGCAGTACCGGGAAATTTCGGGGATTCGGTTCTATTTCGACAATCCCACATTAATCAACAACCTCGAGTTTATACCGGTCGATGAGCAGACCGCGTCGGCGAACTGGTACCGGCGGGCGGTTTCCGAAAAAAGGATCGGCTGGTTTTATATTAACGACAAAGAGGATGAGGAGCTTCCCGTCCGCAAATTAAGCCTCGTCCGCCAGATTTCGTTTGAAGGCACGCGGAAAAGCGGAGTGCTTATGGTTGTTCTGAATCAGGACGAACTGAACCGGATGCTGCGGCAGGAGCCTTTTGAAACGTTTATCGCCGATGAGCAGGGGTATGTTGTGGCTGCGAAAAACCCGTCATTGGTTGGCACGACGCTGGAATCGCTCGATTTCGGCACCGATTTGCGGGACCTGCAAAAAGGGACCTTCAAGGCGGATGTCGGGGGCGCGCCTTCCTACCTGGTGGTGGATACCTTGCTTCCCGATTCCAGCATGAACGGGCTGAAGATCGTTTCCGTGTTTGCGACGGAGTCGATCGTCAAGAGCGCCAATACGGTCAGCCTTTTTGGAATGGGGATCATTTTACTCGTCCTGCTTATCGCTTTCGTGTTCGTTTATATCGTTTCTTTTTTGACCACGAGCCGGATGCTGCGGTTAAGCCGCCACTTAAACCGGCTGGCGCTCGGGGACCTGACCGTAGTATCCCCTATTGACGGGAACGACGAAATCGGGCAGCTGTCGCGCCAATTCAACTACATGGTCGGCAGCATCAATCAGCTGATGCATCAGGTGGTGGAAAAAACGGAGCAAAACAACGCTTTGGAGCTGGCGCAGCGGGAAATCAAGCTGAAAATGATGGCCAGCCAGATCAACCCGCATTTTCTGTTCAATGCGCTGGAATCGATCCGGATGAACGCGCATCTGAAAGGGGATAAAGAGATTGCCAACGTCGTGCGCCTGCTCGGGAAAATGATGCGGAAAAGCCTTGAAGTCGGCCGGGAATACACGCCTCTCAAAGAGGAACTGGAGATGGTGCGCTCCTACCTGGAGGTCCAGAAATTCCGCTACGAGGACCGCCTGAAGTACGAGCTGCGGATCGATCCGGCGGCGGAGGACATCCGAGTGCCGCCGCTCATCATTCAGCCGCTGGTGGAAAATGCCGTCGTTCACGGCGTAGAGGGCAAGGAGGACGGCGTTAACGTGGAGGTCAGGGTGGAAGTGAAAGAAGCGCTGGTGCATGTGACCGTCAAAGACAACGGAATAGGGATGACGCCGGAGCGTCTGGAGGAAGTGAAGCGTTCCATTTCCGCCGCCGAGGAATCGCAGCGGACGCGGATCGGCCTGCGCAACGTCCATCAAAGATTGGTGTTGTCCTATGGGGAGGAGCACGGTCTTCAAATAGCCAGCACGCCTGGCTCCGGAACGGAAATCACCTTTACAATTCCGGAATATGTCTAATTTTTATATGGTTTTGTTTGAAATCTGTCGGGTATTTCCGTTTTCTCCCTTCGCTTATGATTGAACTATAGAAATGAAGGGGGGACTCGAACCTGTGGAAACGCCGTCATCAAAGCCCGGAACTAATGTAAGCGTTGCCCCAAAGCCGCAAAAGAAGCGGAAAAAAGGTACCTGGCAGACTTTAGCGCAGCAAAAGTATTTATACTTGATGTCCATGCCGTTTGTCATATGGTTGTTCGTATTTAACTATGTTCCGATTTGGGGCTGGACGATGGCTTTTCAGAATTATAAGCCGGCCAAATCTTTTACCGACCAGAAATGGGTGGGGTTCGATAATTTCGTGGAGTTGTTCCAGGACGAGAGGTTTTATCTCGTGCTAAGAAACACGCTGGCCATGAGCGTTATGGGGCTGATTGCAAATTTTATTTTTCCGATCGCTTTTGCGGTGCTGCTTAATGAACTGCGGGGCAAATTTTTCAAGCGTACGGTACAGACGGTTTCCTATTTGCCGCACTTCGTATCCTGGGTCGTTGTAGCCGGGATCATCACGAAAATGCTTTCCAACGACGGCGGGATCGTCAACGAGCTGCTGATGGCGCTTCATATTACCAACGAGCCGATTCAGTTCATGTCGCAAGGGAAATGGTTTTGGGGGATTGTAACCGCTTCCGATGTATGGAAGGAAACCGGCTGGAACGCCATCATCTATTTGGCGGCGATTACGGGGATCGACAAAGAGCTTTATGAAGCCGCACGTGTCGACGGGGCCGGCCGTTTCCGGCAAATCTGGAACATCACCCTGCCGGGGATTCGGACAACGATTGCGGTGCTGCTGATTATGTCGATCGGCCATTTGATCGGCATCGGCTTCGAGAAGCAGTTCCAGCTCAGCAATACGCTGGTTACCGATTATTCCGAAGTTTTGGATATGTATGCTCTGAAGTACGGCATTAATATCAGCCGTTTCTCGTACGGTACGGCGATCAGCATGTTCACTTCGGTTGTAGGCATCATCCTGCTGCTCGCAGCCAATGGCATTATGAAGAAAACGACGAAAGAAAGCATTATGTAGGGGGAGGGAACATAAATGGCAAGCAGAAGCAAAGCGTTTAACCTCACCAGAGGCGAAAAAGCGTTTAATGTTTTCAACTTTATTCTAATGTCGGTCATTTTGATCATCACGTTGTACCCTTTCCTGAACGTGCTGGCGATATCGCTTAACGATTCGACGGATACGGTCCGGGGCGGCATCTATATCTGGCCGCGCGAATTCACCTGGAAAAACTACGAAACGATTTTCGGTTATACCAGCCTGATTCAGGGCTTCAAAAATACGATCCTCCGGACGGTGCTGGGCACCGTGCTTGGGCTGATCAGCTCTTCGATGCTGGCCTTTACGCTCAGCCGGCCCGATTTCAAATCGCGCAAATTCGTATCCACGTTCCTGGCCCTGACGATGTACTTCACGGGCGGCCTGGTGCCGACGTACATGCTGATGCGTCACCTCGAACTGATCGGGACGTTTTGGATTTATATTCTGCCCACTTTGGTCAGCGCCTTTAACGTATTCGTGATCCGCTCGTTTATCGACGGACTGCCGTATGCGCTGCAGGAATCGGCGAAGCTCGACGGGGCCAACGATTTCACGATTTACTACAAAGTGATCCTGCCGCTGTGCAAGCCTGTTTTGGCGACGATCGCTTTGTTCCTGGCGGTGGGCCAGTGGAATTCCTGGTTTGATACGTATTTGTACAACGGCAGCAAACCGCATTTGACGACACTGCAATACGAATTGATGAAAATATTGCAAAGCACCAACCAAGGCGCGAACATGGCCAATGCCAACGATTTGGCCAACCAGATGGCACAGGTGTCGCCGGAATCGATCAAAATGGCGATCACCATCGTCGTTACCGTTCCGATTCTGGTCGTTTATCCGTTCCTGCAGCGCTATTTTGTCGACGGGATGACGCTGGGAGCGGTTAAAGCCTAAGATGATTGGCCCTTAGCCGGTAGACACAGGTCTATATAAGTTGAACTAAAGAAATCCCGAAAGTTAGGCAAGATCAACTTATATAGCCTGTTATACAATACATTTTTTTGAATAAGAATACGGGGGGAAAGAAGACATGAAATGGAAAAGCCCTAAAACTTTCGCGGCGATTTTGCTGGCCAGCACCTTGCTGGTCGGAGGCTGCGGCAACAACGGCGCGTCCGGCGGGTCCGGGGCAAAAGGTGAAGCGGGCGATGCTACGAGCCCTGTCACCTTTACATTTTTCGGCGCTGACGCCAGCCCGAACTGGAACAATATGCAGGATGAAGTGGGGAAAGTCATAACCGAAAAAACCGGCGTAACGCTCGAAGCCGAATTCGACGTGGGCAGCGGCGGCGGCGACAACAAAGTCGCCTTGATGGCGGCGAGCGGCGATGTGCCTGATCTGATTTTTGCCAAAGGGAATTTGTCCAAACTGGTGGATGCCGGCTATATCGTGGATATGACCGATCTGATTGAGGAGCACGCGCCAAACATTAAGAAGATATTCAGCGAAAATATGAACCGCCTGAAATACAGCAATGAAGACCCGGCGATTTATTCGCTCCCGACCAACGTTGGTGTGGACCAGCAATATTTTGATGCCGGCGGCGGGTTTGAAATTCAACAACGCGTCCTGAAAGAGCTCGGATATCCGAAGGTAAACACAGTGCAAGACTTTGAAAACGTCCTCAAGCAATATGTGGAAAAACATCCAACCACGGACGGACAGCCGACGATTCCGCTAACGTTGAACGCCGACGATTGGAGAATCATGATCACCGTTACGAACCCGGCGTTTATCGCTACGGGCGCTCCGGATGATGGAGAATACTACGTGGACCCGCAGACGTACGAAGCGAAGCTGCACTATAAACGTCCGGAAGAAAAGGAATATTTCCGTTGGCTGAACCACATGTACAATGAGGGTCTGCTCGATAAAGACACGTTTGTGCAAAAAGACGACCAATACAAGGCGAAAATCGCCAGCGGCCGCGTGCTTGGCCTGATCGATCAGGAATGGGGTTACATGGATGCCGAAAACGCGCTGAAAACGGCCGGCAAAGACGAATACACATACGCGCATTTCCCGGTCACGTTAAGCGAAGAGTATAAGGACCATTCCTTCCAATCCGCCGGCGTTGATGGTTACGGCATCAGCATTACGACCGCATGCAAAGATCCGGTGCGGGCGATTAAATTCATCGACTGGCTTTCTTCCGATGAAGGCCAGGTCCTGGTAAACTGGGGGATTGAAGGCAAACACTACACGGTCGATGAGAATGGCAAACGCGTCATTCCGGCCGAGGTTGTAGACCGAAAAGTAAACGATACGACGAATTTCACCAAAGAGACCGGTCTTGGCAATCCGGACGGCTTGTACAAAATTTTTGGCGCCCGCTACGGAGACGGTGTTAAAGATCCTTCCGGCAATTATTATACGACCAACTTCCCGGAACAAATTGTAGAGAACTACTCCGAAGCCGAGAAGGAAACGTTGAAAGCTTACAACGCTACCACCTGGAAGGATCTGTTTCCGCAGGAAGACGAGTTCCCGGATAAAGAATGGGGCGCGCTGTACAACATGCCGGTTCCGACCGATGGGGACTATCAGGTTATTTTCGAGAAAACAAAGGATATTGTCCGCAAGCGGATTCCGGAAGCCATTTTGGCTAAGGAAGCGGACTTCGATAAGGTGTACGATACTTTCCTCGCCGAACTGGACAAAGCCGGAGCCGCGAAAATGGAAGCCGAATATACTGAACTCGTTAAGAAGAGAGTCGCGTTGTTCACCGGCAAAGAATTGTAATAAGACAGAACGAAAAGGCCCGTATCTTCATCGGGCCTTTTCTGCGGATTTATCGTAAAATCTAGGAGTGTACAAAAAATCGGGAGAAGGTGGCCAAACTGGTACGTTCAGCAGAAGCCGGATGGAAATTATGGTACAAACAGCCCGCATCGCGTTGGGAGGAAGCGCTTCCCATAGGCAACGGGCGAATCGGCGGAATGATCTACGGCGGGGTCTGGCAGGAGCTTATCGCTTTAAATGAAGATACGCTCTGGTCGGGTTTTCCGCGCGATACGCAAAACTATGATGCGCTGCGGCATTTGAAAAAGGCCCGGGAACTGATATTTTCCGGGAAATATAAAGAGGCTGAGCAGTTGGTTGAAGCCAAAATGGTCGGCACAGGGACCGAAGCGTACCAGCCGCTGGGCCATTTAAATCTGGAGCTGTTGGAAGATGTTCCGGAGATTTCGGATTATCGGCGGGATTTGGATTTGGACGCGGGTGTGGCGACCGTTTCTTACCGGCTTGGCGGGACGGCCTATACTCGCGAGGTGCTGGTCAGTGCGGTGGATCAGGTGCTTGCGGTACATATCAGCGCTGAAGGGGAGGGGACAATCGACCTTTCCGTGTCCCTCGATTCTCCGCAGGTGTTTCGTTCGGAAGCGCTTCCGGGACAAGCGGGAATCATCATGAGAGGGCATTGCCCCAGCCATATTGCCGACAATTACCGCGGCGACCACCCGCAATCCGTATTGTATGAAGAGGGATTGGGGTTATCCTTTGAAGCGCATGTGCAAGCGCTGACGGAAGGCGGGACCGTCGGGGCGGACGAGTCCGGCCGATTGATCGTCCGCGGAGCGCGGAAGGCAACGTTTTTGCTGGCCGCGGCTACCGACTTTGCCGGTTATCAAGCGATGCCGGGAACGGGGATGGCTGAAGGCGAACTTGGCGAAAAATGCAGCGCTGTTCTGAAGGAAGCGGCTTCGCTTGGCTATGAGCGGCTGCGGGAAAGACATACCGCGGATCACCGCGGATTGTTCCGCCGCGTCGAGCTGCGGCTTGGGGGCGGGGAGCCTTCGGAGCTGCCTGCCGGCGAACGGTTTGAGGGCACGGAGCCTGCGGAGTTTCCTGTCTCTGAACGGCCTGGGAGCACGGAGCCTTCGCAGTTGCCCACCGACGAGCGGCTCGAAGCTTACCGCGGCGGAGCGCAGGATCTAGAGCTGGAAGCGTTGTATTTTCAGTACGGCCGCTATTTGCTGATGGCCAGCTCCAGGCCGGGAACGGAACCGGCCAATTTGCAAGGTATCTGGAATCCGCATATTCAGCCGCCCTGGAACAGCGGGTATACGACCAATATCAACGCACAGATGAATTATTGGCCGGCGGAGGTGGCCAATTTAAGCGAATGCCATGAACCGCTGTTCCGGCTGATCCGGGACCTGAGCGACACGGGGGCGAGAACCGCGCGGATTCATTACGGCTGCCGGGGATGGACGGCTCACCACAACGTCGACCTGTGGCGTCAATCGACGCCGACGGACGGCCAGGCCAATTGGGCGTTTTGGCCGATGGGCGGCGTATGGCTGTGCCGCCATCTTTGGGAGCATTACGAATTTACGAGGGATGATGAGTTCCTGCGGGAGACCGCCTATCCGCTGCTGAAGGGGGCGACGGAGTTTTGTCAGGACTGGCTTGTTGTCGGCCCGGACGGACTGCTGACTACGGCGCCGTCGACCTCGCCGGAAAATCAGTTTTTGACGCCGGAGGGCGAGAAGTGCAGCGTATCCGCAGGAACGACGATGGATTTGACGCTGATTCGCGAGCTGTTTGCGCATACGATTCGGGTGGCGGAAATTTTGGGCGTGGATGAGGAGTGGCGCCGCGAGCTGGCGGAAATGGCGGAACGGATGGCGGGGCCGCAAATCGGCCCGGACGGCAGGCTGCAGGAGTGGAGCGAAAACTTCAGCGAAGCGGAGCCGGGACACCGCCACGTATCGCATTTGTACGGGCTTTATCCCGGCGATTCGATTACGGTGCGGGATACGCCGGAGCTGGCGGAAGCCGTGCGGAAATCGCTGGCATCCCGCATCCAAAACGGGGGCGGCCATACCGGCTGGAGCTGCGCTTGGCTGATCAATTTGTACGCTCGTTTGGGGGACGGAGAAACGGCGCACCGGTTCGTGGAAACGCTGTTGTCCCGTTCGACGTATCCGAACCTGTTTGACGACCATCCGCCGTTCCAGATCGACGGCAATTTCGGCGGGGCGGCGGGGATCGCCGAGATGCTGCTGCAAAGCCATATGGACGGCATCGATTTGCTTCCCGCGCTGCCGAAAGCCTGGGCGTCCGGGCAGGTCCATGGCTTGCGGGCGCGCGGCGGATTTACCGTCGATATGGCCTGGGAGGGCGGCGGCCTCTCATCGGCCTGCATCACGTCTGCCGGCGGCGGATGGTGCACGGTGCGCGGCCTGAACGGACGGCGCGTTCATCTGCCGGACGGAAGCACCGCTGGAGATGGGGAACGCTTTTGGACGGAGCCTCACGCGGTTTATTGGATTAAATAAAGGGATGCAGGGTTCGCACCTCTTGAAGGCAAATCCGCGTTGCTATTGACGGTAGAATCGCAAATGCACAGCAGAAATGAAATTGCTCCTTAAATAACGTTGAACGCTGGTGACGACAGATTTCTGCGCATGAGGCTAACGCTCTAACGGACCTGGATGACCTTATTTGCCTGAAAAGACGTAGAATTCACTTCTAACGGACAGGAGAGCCGTTATTTGCTCTAAAGAGGCTTGAAATATGCGCATAAGTGCCAAATAAGGTCTGTGGTGTCCGTTACATTTCGAAAACTGTTGATTTTGCCGAAATAACGTCGCTGGTGTCCGTTAAGGATTCTCTTTATGGCCAAAGTAGCCTACTAGCTAGCATGAACCGAACAGTTGCAAATCTACAGTTGTTTGGAAAAATCGGGGCATCGTGCGGGGAATACCTGCATTTTTTGCAGTATTGCGCCTGCCGGAAATCTAACGGTTGTAGCAGCGGCTATTTTACGGAAAATGACCTTTTCTAGATTCTAACGGTTGTGAGCGCTGTTATTTGCCCTAGTCGAGGTGAAAATAGCCCGGTTTTAGTGAAATAAGCTCTACGGCAACCGTTAGAGTTTGAAATTGGCGTTTTTGGAGCAAATAGCGGCTGTGGCAACCGTTAGAGTTTGTTTTTTGGTCAAAAACGATATGTTGCCGCATCGCTGGCTGCCGGAACTGCTTGGGCATCGTGCCGGGCCGAAATGGCGATCGGCGGAACTTGGTGTGTGTACGCCCGGCCAAGCTTTATGGCGATCGGCGTTACTTGGGGCGTTTACGCCGGGGCCGCGCTTAAGGCAACCACCAGCTACACCTAAGGCACCACCAGCTACACCTAAGGCACCACCAGCTACACCTAATGCAACTCCGGCCACAACCGAAGCAACCACCTGCTGCACCTAAGTCAACTTCAGCCACTACCGATGCGACCATCGGCTACATCTAAGGCAACCACCGGCCACACCTAATGCAGCCGCCGGAACTGTTGCGGCGTCATGCTGGTATGCTTGCGGAACGTGGCGACGAAATGGCTGGCGTCGCGGAACCCGGTTTTGCCGGCGATGGCGGCCACGGTAACTCCCGGTTCGCCGGCCAAATGCTCTTTCGCTTTATGGATGCGCATTTGGGTGAGATAAGCGTACGGGGATACGCCAAGTGTATGCTGAAACAACTTGCTTAAATGGCGCCCCGACATGCCGATGACATCGGCCAGCTGATCCAGGCCGATGTCGGGGTTGCCGTACTCCTGCTCCATCCAATGGAGCAGCGGGGCCAGCTTCTCCATATTGCGGGAGACGGACATGTTGCTGGCTTGCCCGAATTTGCTGAGCATGCCCAAAAAACGGTAGGTGCCGGCCGACGTCTCCAGGCCGAACAGGTCGGTGCCGCTGCCGACCTTGTTCAGCATTTCGCCGAGCAGCGGGACCAAAGGGGCCTCCGGGTCCCAGCGGAACAAGGCGGAGTCGCGAATGCCGAAGGCCGACAGAATCGCCGCGGCGGCCGCGCCGCCGAAGGTTAGATAATACGTTGCCCAGCCGGCGCCCCGCTTCGCCTCATAGGCATGGGGCATCCCGGGAGGCAGCAAAACGCCGCAACCGGACGGCAACACTACGCTTTCGCTGCCGTAGGTAACCAGGCCTTCGCCTTCCTCGGTTTGCAGCCAATGATAATAGGGATATCCGTTCGGGCGGGTGATTTTTTCCTGACTCGGATTGTAACCGATGCTCTCCACAAGAAGCGGAAGATCGGGGTTGGCGGCGGGAGAAAAAACAAAACGGGTAAACGCGCGTGCGCTCATATTTTTCCCTCCTGGGATGAGTTCCACATTATTATATATCAAAACAATAATATTATATATAAAGCGGATAAGAAACTTTCTACAATGGAGATATAATTATATTACTCTCTAAAAGGATGTGTGCGCAGTGATCAATGAAAAACTGCCGAAAATATGGTACGGCGGCGATTATAATCCGGAGCAGTGGGGGCCTGAAATTTGGCAAGAGGACGAGCGGATGTTCAAGCTGGCCGGCATCGACGTGGCTACCGTAAACGTGTTCTCCTGGGCGATGCTGCAGCAGGATGAAGATACTTACGATTTCAGCTTCCTCGACGAAACGATCGACCGTTTATATAAAAGCGGTGTGCACGTGTGCCTGGCGACAAGCACGGGCGCTCATCCCGCCTGGATGGCCCAGAAATACCCGGACGTGCTGCGCGTCGATGTGCAGGGGCGGAAACGCCGGTTCGGCGGCCGCCACAATTCGTGCCCGAACTCGCCGGCTTACCGCAAGTATTCGGAGAAGCTCGCAGGTCTCTTGGCCGAGCGGTACAAGGATCACCCGGGCCTTTTGATTTGGCACGTATCCAACGAATACGGCGGATATTGCTACTGCGACAACTGCGCCGCGGCGTTCCGCACTTGGCTCAAGGAGCGTTACGGCACGCTGGATGAAGTAAACCGCGCCTGGAATACCCGCTTCTGGGGCCATACGTTTTACGATTGGGAAGATATCGTCGTTCCGAACGAGCTGAGTGAAGAATGGAACGGAAACCGCACCAATTTCCAAGGGATTTCCCTGGACTATCGCCGCTTCCAGTCCCAGTCGCTGCTCGACTGCTACAAGCTGGAATACGAGGCCATCAAAAAGCATACGCCGAACATACCGGTAACAACGAATCTGATGGGCTTTTATCCGGAGCTCGATTACTTCGAGTGGGCCAAATACATGGATATCGTGTCCTGGGACAACTATCCTTCCCTCGATACGCCGGTCAGCCATACGGCGATGACGCACGACTTGATGCGCGGGCTGAAAAGCGGAGCGCCGTTTATGCTGATGGAGCAGACGCCGAGCCAGCAAAACTGGCAGCCGTACAACTCGCTCAAACGCCCGGGCGTGATGCGGTTGTGGAGCTACCAGGCGGTCGCCCATGGCGCCGATACAGTGTTGTTCTTCCAGCTGCGCCGGTCGATCGGGGCATGCGAGAAGTACCACGGCGCCGTGATCGAGCACGTCGGCCACGAGCATACCCGGGTGTTCCGCGAAGTTGCCGAGCTTGGCCGGGAGCTGCAGCAGCTGGGCGACACGCTGCTCGATGCCCGAACGGAAGCCAAGGTGGCGATTCTGTATGATTGGGAAAACCGGTGGGCGACGGAGCTCTCCAGCGGTCCGACCATTGCGTTGAATTACGTCAAAGAGGTTCATAAATATTACGATGCGCTCTTCGGGATGCATGTGGAATGCGACATGGTGTCGGTGGAAGAGGATCTGGGCAAATACGAGATCGTGATTGCTCCGGTCATGTATATGGTGAAGCCGGGTTTTGCGAAAAAAGCGGAGGAATTCACCCGGAACGGCGGAACGTTCGTTACGACGTTTTTCAGCGGCATCGTGGACGAAAACGACCTTGTGACGACGGGCGGCTATCCGGGAGAACTTCGTCAATTGCTGGGCATTTGGGCGGAAGAGATCGACGCGTTGTTCCCGGACCAGAAAAACCAGATCGTCATGAAGCAGCCTTGGGGCGAATTAAAGGACCAATACGAATGCGGCTTGCTCTGTGACCTCATTCATGCGGAAGGCGCCGAAGTGCTGGCGGAATACGGCTCGGATTTCTATAAAGGCATGCCGGTGCTGACGGTGAACCGCTTCGGAAACGGCCGGGCGTATTATGTCGCCAGCAGTCCGGAGGCTTCATTTCTTCAAGGGCTCCTCAAAAATCTGTGCGAGGAAAAAGGAATCGAGCCTTTGCTCGAAGCTCCCGCAGGTGTTGAGACGGCGCGCCGGGTGAAAGATGGCAAAGCTTATCTGTTCCTGCTTAACCACAACGCGGAAGACGTTCAAGTGGACATCGGCGCTGATGTCAAAAAGGAACTGCTCAGCGGGGACACGCTGACCGGAACCGTGACCGTGCCCGGCCGCGGCGTGCTTATCCTCGAAGGGAATTAATAGTATCACGTTCATCAAGCACCCTGCAGACGGTTTCGTGTGCGGGGTGTTTTTGCATAAGGAGGCAACGGGTATGGAAAGCGCAATCAAGCGGCAGGTGTCCGCCGAGGAGCTCACGGCCTTGGTGGAGCGGGCGTTTCAAGGACAGAGACGATTAGAGAGTTATGAGGAATTAAAGGACGGCTGGTTTAACTCCGCCTACGCCTTGACCCTGGATAACGGGATAAAGACGGTGCTGAAGCTTGCTCCCATTTCCGAGGAGGGGATGCTGCGGTATGAGCGGAATGTAATGACCGCGGAGGTGGAGGTGCTTCGTCTGCTGGACGCGGCGGAAGGCATCCCGGTGCCCCGGATTCTGTACGAGGAGCACGGCGTAGAGGGGAGCGAGTGGTTCCTGATGGAGTTCGTTCCGGGCGATCCTTACAACAAGGTGAAGGAGCAGCTGGGGCCGGAGGAACGGCGGGACATTGAAGCCGAAATAGGGCGGATAAACCGGCGAATTAACGAATTTCAAGGAAAAAGCTTCGGGTATTACGCACGGGAAGTTAGCCAGGGGGATAGCTGGCCGGCCGTCTTTACGGACATGATCGGCGGCGTTTTGGCCGATGCCGCGGATCAAGCCGTTCCCCTCCCGATGGATGCGGAGGAGATATTCGCCCTGCTTCGGGAGCGGCAGGCCAGCCTGGCGGAGGTCACGGTTCCGCGGCTGGTCCATTGGGACTTGTGGGATGGGAACGTATTCGTCAAAGACCGGCGCCTTATCGCCATCATCGACTGCGAAAGAGCCCTGTGGGGCGATCCGCTGATGGAATACTACTTCCGCTCGTTTGTGGAAAACGGGGCGTTCCTTGAAGGCTACGGCAAGCAGGTTTTTACGGGTGCGGAGCGCGAGCGGATGGCATTGTACGACCTGTATATCGCGTTGATTTTTCACATCGAATGCAGGTTCCGCCAGTACACCGACACGAATCATATCCGCTGGGCGGAGGAGCATTTAACCCGTACCTGGAGCGGATTTAAATAGGGATGTTTAATGTTGGCCCGCATTTTGGCCGATTACCCGGATGAAGCATATTTTAGCGAGATGAGGGAAGCGCAGGGCCGATGGCATGAATAACGCATGAGCATAACGCATGAGCATAACTCATAAAGGCATAAGTATGACGCACGAGCATATGCATGACCGTTCATAACAACGGGGGCCGCTTCATGCTGTAACGGTGGGAGCAACAAAAGCGCGGGCTGCAGGGAGATTCTCCCCGGCAACCCGCGTTTTTTTTAGGAATAAGATGTAAGTTTCAGCGTTGGCATAACCAACTGCAAAAGTGCATTTGATTTTCCGTAATTCCTCAATTCGAGGCAAGTGGGATGCAAAAGTGCAGTTGTTTTGTGCCTATTTCGGCAAAAAGTGGCTATTGGCCGCAAATGAACTGCACTTTTACATTTGAACCACACGTTTCGAGGAACCTCGACAAAAACCGCCTGCACTTTTGCATTTCGCATAATTCCTGCCGAGGAACCGGTGAACCTGCGCATTCTGCATCTACGGAATATATATCATATAGAATATGCATAACATAGATGCAACGAATGCAACAACACGCAATGTTACCTCTTCTTAATACTGCATCAGCAGGCTGACATTTTGCCAACCGGCGCCAACGGTCCAGAAGACGAGGTAGTCGCCGCGCCGCACTTTGCCGGCTTGCACGGCCTCATGAAGAGCCAGCAAGGGGCTGGTCGAAGCGGTGTATCCGAATCTGTCGCCGATGTAGACGACTTTGTCCTGATCGATCCCCAGACTTTCGGAAACCCGTTTAATATTGCCGATCGTAAACTGGGAGAACAGGAAGCCGCCGATTTGCTCCTTGTTCAGATTGTTGCGCTCCAGCAAAATGCGGATGGAATTCACCGCGGATTCCGCGCAGACCGAATCATCGAACGGCGTAAACTGCACCTGCGCGTCTTTGGCCGTAAACTCCTCGCGGTACAAATTCGACAAACCGTGAGCGGGGAACAGGGAGTTGTCGATCACTGACGTATCGGTTTGATAGACGGAATCGATCAGCCCGCGGGTTCCTTCCGCCTGCTCCAAAATGACGGCAACCGCCGATTCGGCAAAGTTGGAATAATAGACGGGCTGCTCCGGGCTGTGAACCGACAAATAATCCGCCCCCACGACAAGCGCCCGCTCCACCCGGGGATTGGCCGTCATATACCGGCAGGCCTGCTCGATCGCCACGAGCATGCCCGCGCAGTTGGCGTTGATATCAAAACAGGCTGTAGAGAGGTCGCCGCCCAGCGTATGGTGCAGCTTCAGCGCATTGCTGGGGAGCAGATACTCCGGTGTTTGCGATGTAAAAATAATCAGGTCTACATCCTTGGCCTCAAGACCGCTCTTTTTCAGCACCAGCTTCGAGGCTTCCGCCGCCATCGTCAGCGTATTTTCTTCCGGGTTGTCGATAATAAAACGCTTGTTACGCCCGAGCGCGGTTACGAGACCGGTCACATCCGTCCCTTTTTCCGCAAAATAGTTGATGTAGTATTCGTTGTCCACTTCATTTGCCGGATGGTAAATGGCAATCTCGCGAATTTGCACACCTCTCATAGCCATCTCTCCTTACACTTCGATGATTTCGTAGCTGTCCAACTTAACGGTCCGGGCCACGCGCGAAAGCTGCATTTTCAAAATCGGATTTTTCGCGATACGCAGCGTCACTTTTTTGAAGCCGTCTTTTTTGTAAAGCCCAAAGCAGCCTTCCAGAAGCGGCAGCGAATCGGGAGCGGAGACGTTCAGCTTGGTGCAGTCGATGTCGATCTCATACTCCGGAACGGAAATGCTGGAAATCGCTTTGCTGTAAGCCTCGATGGACGCTTGTCCGTCTTCGGGCGAAAAGGTTCCTTCTACTTCGGCGTGAAATACTTTAGCGGATTGGTCGATTTTAATATTAAAGCTTCCCATGGATGTGGTTCCTCCTGTAATCGATAGATTGTAAAAAGATTTACTTTTTCAGCGCCTTCAGACGATCAAGAATCGGCGCCGGCTCGCTGCCGTCGGTATTCACCTCGATGAGGCAGGGGCCCGCCATTTCCCGGACGAATCCCGGGATTTCGTCCATATCCTCCAGCCGGTCCACGGACATCGTCCGGATTCCGGCCGTCCGCATCATGTCGGCGATGGAAATCCGCTCCTGCTTATAGTCCGGCATCGTGCGGTTGTACAGAAATTTTTGCCCGCGTTCGACATAGGAAAGCATGGCGTTATTGATGATGATGTAGGTGATAGGCAGCTTGTACTCCTTGGCCGTAAGCACTTCGGAACCGTTCATGAAAAATGAACCGTCTCCGGCGATCACGGTGACCGGACGGCTTGGATCGGCCAGATACAGCCCCGGCCCGCCGGCCATCGCCGAGCCCATCGCTCCATAGTTCAAATTGATTTCAAAGTCCCCGCCCGCGGGAACATCCAAATACTTCAGCACGAAGTTGGTGAATTCCCCGATATCGCACACATAACGCGTATCCCGCGGCAGCACCTTGGGCAGCTTCTCCAGGAACAGCCGCAGCGACAATCCCGTATGGTTGAGTTCATAAGGTTCGTTAAGCGGCAGCGGCTTCTTGAAAGCCCCTGGCACTGGCTGAACATGCTGGAGAAGATAGGGAACCGCGTCCTTAAGATCGGCGATTACCGCCGCATCGGTTTTGAAGACCTTCCCAAGCTCTTTGCCGTCGCGGTCGATATGAATCACTTTGCGTCCGGCCACCAGCGCTTCGTTGAAGTTGCAGGTAGAGGCTTCGCCAAGGCTGGTTCCCAAGATGAGCAGGCACGAAGCCGGCGAAGCATTGACGTGTTCAAACGCCGCGTCGGTGCTGGAAAATCCGTAGTTCCCCAGGTTAAGGGGAAAGTCCGCGGGAATGATTCCTTTCGCCGACGGCGTCGTAATGATCGGCCACTGCAGCCGCTCGCTAAGGCGCATAATCTCCCCGGCAGCGGCGCGCCCGCCGCGTCCGACCATAATGAGCCCGCGCTCCGCTTCGTTCAGCAGGGCGGCCGCCCGGTCCAGCTCCGCCGGATCGAACGGAATTTGCTGAAGCAGCGCGGGATTCGGGGCAGCGGGAAGATTAGGGGGTGCATCCATCCGTTGTACATCGATAGGCACGGAAATATGTACTGGCCCGAAAGGAGGTGTAAGGGCGATCCTTACCGCCTTGTCCAGCTCGGCCATGACTTCCGCTTCGTTCATGACCGTGTTGCTGTATTTGGTGATCGGTCTGACGATATCCTGGGCATCCATCTCCTGGATGGCTCCCTTGCCGATCTGCCACCGGTTCACGTAGCCGGTAATCACGAGCAGCGGAGCTTTGGCCCGCATGGCGTCGGCGATCCCGTTCATCATGTTCGCTACGCCTACCGCCCCGGCGCCGGCGCAAACGGCCAACTTCCCGGAGGTGCTGGCATACCTCGCCGCCATATAAGACGCTCCGGCTTCGTTTTTCGTAATGATCGGCTTCATATCGACATCGATCAACGCATCGTAAATCGGACCGATGATTCCTGCCGGAATCCCAAAAATACAATCCACTCCGGTTTCCTTCAAATACTTGAGTATGGCTTCGGCTATGTTCATATTCCGGATGTCTCCTTATCCTAAAGTTGAAACGCATCTCTGTATTCGTTCACCAGTGCTTCCGCACGTTCGATCTCCTTCGCGGAGAAAAAGTGCAGCTTGCCTATCGAGGCGACAACGACAATGCCCTGTACCGCTCCGTCCTGCATGACGGGGATAACCATGATGCTGTCGATCCCGAACAGGAAAAACTCATCGGCCGACCGGGAATCGTTTTTGACGTCCTGGACCACTGCCGCCGTTTCGGGATGGACCATCAGTTCGCGAAGCAGGCGGTCATGTTCGATATAGACCGGATTTTGCGCATGTACGCTTTTCCATCGCTCTACGCCAAGGTGATCCGTTTTCGTTTTTAACACCGGATTCAAGCGGCCTTCCCTGATTTCGTGATAGGCGATATCGGCCACGCCGGTCAGGCGCTCCAGCGCTTCAAACAGCAAAGCTAAACGCTCCATGCCCATCCTCCTCGCTCGCTAGATTGAGTATCTGTTTAATAGGGACTTCAGTTTTTCCGCTTCCGTCTCAAGCTGCTTGGAAGATTCGAGCGTTTCTTCCATGGCGGTCAACTGTTCTTCCGAGCAAGCCATGATCTCTTTGGTCCCGGCCAGATTGACCTCGGTAATCTCGAGCGTCTGTCTTACGGAGTCCATGATTTGTTCCGTGCTTGCGCTGATCTGCTGCGTAACCGCGGAAACTTCCTGAACCCGGGTGGACACCTGCTCGGCCAAATGCACGATTTGCTGGAATGAATCGCCGGCAGAGGTAACGAGGGCGCTTCCGGTCTCGACCTCGGTCATGACCCGTTTCATCGCCTCGATCGATTGATCGGAGCCTGTTCGGATATGGCCGGCCATCTGGGCGATATCCTTGGCCGATGCCGCCGATTGCTCGGCAAGCTTGCGGATTTCGCCGGCGACCACCGCGAACCCGTTGCCGTATTCGCCCGCTCTTGCGGCCTCGATAGCCGCGTTGAGCGCCAGCAAATTGATTTGGCTGGAGATTTCCGAGATCAGCAGAGTGACTTTGTCGATTTCTTCCGTCCGTTCGCCGAGTTGGTTTACGGTTTGCGACGAAGCGACCGTGGTTTCGTAAATTTTGCTCATTTGGTCAACCAGGCGGTCGATGCCCTCATTCCCCGCATTGGCCTGGGCCGCAGCCTCAGTCGCTTCCTCCGCCACCCCTTGCGATGATAGGGCGATGTGCTCCATGCCTTTTCCGACTTCTTCAAGCATCAAATGGTTGTTCCGCGCGCTCTCGACGAGTTGCTCGCTTCCTTCGGAAATCATTTTGATCGATTCCGTGACCCCTACCACGAGGTCATTGCAAAACTCCATATTGCCCGTTAAATCCCGCGACGTATCGGCTACCTTGGCCGACATGTCCTGCATATGCCCGGCCGCTTCCCTTAATTGGGCGCCGATAAGCTTCAGGTGGCCGGCCAGCTCGCCGAACTCGTCCGTCACCTGCACGTCGCCGTCAAAGGCTAAATCGCCTTCAGCCATGGCTTTGGTCCGCTCGGCCATTTTTTGGACCGATTTGTCGAGCAGGCGGGCAATCAGCACGGCTTCCCCAGCGCCGATCAAGGCAAACAGGACGACCATCAGCGCGGCGCCCCAGCCGGTCATCAGTCCAAGCAGATAGAAGATCAGAACGAGCACGATCGCCAGTACCGCAAGCGGCCCGGCAACCAGCAACAACAATTTGCGGGCTAAGCCTTTACCGAAATGTGATAATTTCAAGTTACTTACTCCTTTGCTGTCACTCTAATTCCCTTAGCAGTTGCCGTTTTTCGTGTTTCGCCGTTTTAACTTTTTAGAAGCAGGTCCCCTCCCTCCTTGTGCCCGATTCTCCGCCGCGACGATGCAGCCTGACCCAAAGCCTCAATTGAAACCAAAAAAAGACTTTCGCGAAGAAAGTCCGGCGGCCAACAAGCCCGAGATTCGGCATAAGGTTGGCATCCCGGCGGTCATGATTCCGTTAAGAATTTTAGACCCGTGGCTTTGCGTCCCTGCCTTTCGGCCAGGTTTGCGATTTACATCCTATTCCTTGTATTTGTTTGTGAATGATGGGAGAGTGAAGTCGCGGCGCTCCCACAAATAGGAACATACTACTTATATCGGTGGAGGGGATGTGATATTTCATAAAATTTTCGGTAAATTCAAAAAATTTTCAATAATAGGGGACTTTAAGGGGATGACTTTGGTTCTAGAAAAAGAAGGAAAAACATGGAGTCAATAGGATGTAAGTACTATATATCCCATTTTTGGATTTATGGTATTGATGGCTGACCTACCGTATACGAATGGGGCAACCTCTGGCGTAGAACCATCGCAACCCCGTAAGCGGCTAACGGACCTGAGCGGCCTTATTTGCCCTAAAAAGCGGAGTTTCAACTTCTAACGGACTGGGGAGCACTTATTTGCGGGAAAACGACTAAAAACATGCCATTATATGCTCAATAAGGTCTCTGGTGTCCGTTAGATTTTAAAAGCCCGCGATTTCGCCGGAATAACGGCGCTCCGGTCCGTTAGAGTGAGACAGGGAAGCTTCAACCGCCGATCTACGCGAAAAGTAGCTGCCAGCTGCTATGCGCAAACGGAAGCCAAACAGGCTGGCAAGATGTACGGGAAGCTCACCCGCCGTTCAGTCAGCTCTGCTCCAGGATGGTGGCCAGCGTAGTGCGGTCAAGTCCTTTGACCAGCCGGATCAGCAGTTCCTTGGCGGCCGCGTAGTCGTCGGTATGGATGATGGACGACGAGGTGTGGATGTACCGCGAGCAGATGCCGATCACGCCCGAAGGCACGCCGATGCCGCTCAAATGTACCGGGCCGGCGTCGGTTCCGCCCGTGGACACAAAATATTGGTATTTGATGCGGTGCGTATCCGCCGTGTCCCGGATATATTCCACCAGCCCCCGATGCGTCAGCATCGTCGGGTCGAACACCCGCAGCAGCGCCCCTTCGCCCAGCTTGCCGAAGGCGCGTTTGTCGCCGGTCATATCGTTCGCCGCGCTGGCGTCCAGCGCAAAAAAGATGTCCGGCTGAATCAGATTGGCCGCCGTGCGGGCTCCCCGCGTGCCCAATTCCTCCTGCACGTTCGCTCCGCAGTAGAGAACGTTCGGCAGTTTTTCCTGGTGTAAAGCTTCCAACAGCTGGATC
This sequence comes from Paenibacillus oralis, assembly GCF_003863965.1. Classification (GTDB taxonomy): domain Bacteria; phylum Bacillota; class Bacilli; order Paenibacillales; family Paenibacillaceae; genus Fontibacillus; species Fontibacillus oralis. The sequence goes on along the minus strand of NZ_RRCN01000001.1, from coordinate 6,935,442 downwards.
GCCAGACCGACGCCATACCGGTTATCCCAGGCTTTGGCCATGATTTTTTTCGGGTTGACGAGCGGTGTAAACTCGCAAATCGGCAAAATCTGCTGCCCGATCTGCACGCCGGCCGCTTCCGCTTCCTCGCGGCTGTCGGCGCCGATATCGAGGTACATCGATTTCAACTCGACCGGCTTGCCGCGCTGCGCTTCATCCAGCAGGTGGGGAGGCGTTGATCCGACCACGCCGACGATGTTCCCCTTCGGCGTAATGATCTGCAGGCGCTGCGCCAATACCGCCTGGCTCCACCAGCCCCCGAGCGGCTGAAAAGACACCATCCCGTTATCGCTGATGCCGGTGGTCATAAAGCCTACCTCGTCAAAATGACCGGCGACCATGACCCGCGGCCCCTGCTCATCGCCGCGCAGTACTCCAAACAAACTGCCGAGCCGGTCCTGCACGAACTCCTCTGTATAAAGGGACATTTTGTCCTTAACGAAAGCGCGCAGCTCCCGCTCAAACCCGGGGGCCGCCGGAAATTCGGTCAGCTGTTTAAACAGCTGCTGCGTTTTTTCATTCATTTTGCTTCTCTCCTTTTTTTCCTGCAAATGGCAAATCCATACGCTCCTTACTTAGTATGAACTACCTGATTCCGATTGTCCATGAGCCTGGAAAGGCCTGTTCTTTAACGCCGGACCAAGCACCAAATCCATAGCGGTGCATATACTGCAGCAAGCAAGGGGCCAAATAAGGGAGGCACAAGTATGGAACTCCGCTCCATGGATTGGCTGTTGATCTGTCTTCTCTTTATCCTGTTGGTCATCATTCTTCTGCTTCTTTAAAAACAAATAGGACGCCTTGGACGCCAGTTCCGTTGACTACGCTAATCATTTTCACCCAATGCCCGGTGTCCCGAACCCGCCTAAGCGATCTTTGGCGGGTTTTGTTTTTTTGCCGATGCCAGCTATGGATGATTTACCAAACATAACAAGCCGGGCACTGACAAATAATGAATATACCGTGCTTATAAGGCATGAGCAGAAAAAGGAGGGATACCGTTTGCCAACAAAAAGTAAACCGGGCGCCCGGGTGAAGCTGAACCATCTGCTGCTGACGGAAGAGGAGTACAAGCAGGTTGCCGATGAGCATAAGCCGAAGCCGAACATTTGGGGCAATTGCCTTAAAGCTTTTCTGGTCGGCGGTTTCATTTGTCTAGTCGGACAAGGTATCCAGCAGTTGTTCATGACATTTGCCGGGATGACTTCCAGGGAAGCGAGCAGCCCGACCGTCGCCGTGCTGATTTTGATTTCCGTCATTCTCACCTCGCTTGGGGTGTACGATAAAATCGCGCAATGGGCCGGGGCAGGCACCGCCGTCCCCGTCACGGGCTTCGCCAATTCGATGTGCTCCTCCGCCATCGAATCCCGGGCGGAAGGGCTGGTGCTTGGCGTAGGGGCCAATATGTTCAAGCTGGCGGGATCGGTGGTCGTGTTTGGCGTGGTGGCCGCATTTGTCGTAGGGGTGATTTATGCGATTTTCGGTTTGGAGGGAGGCCACTGATGCTTATCGGCGCACAAACATGGGAGTTCCGATCCAAACCGGCCATCGTCGGGGCGGCCACGGTCGTCGGTCCTGAGGAAGGGGACGGACCATTAGGCGGTACCTTTGATTTTGTATACGACAATCTGGAAATCGACGAGAAGACGTGGGAGAAGGCCGAACGCAAGCTGCTCGAGCATGCTTCCGCCCTTGCTCTGGTCAACGCGGGAATCGCCCGGGAAGAGCTGTCCTGCTTTGTCGGCGGCGATTTGATGAACCAGATCATTTCCGCCACGTTCGCGGCCAGGGCCATCGCCGCTCCGTATCTCGGCGTCTTCGGCGCCTGCTCCACTTCCATGGAGAGTTTGGCGCTGGCCGCGTTGATTGCGGATAGCGGAGCCGGACGATACGTGATGGCCGGCACGGCGAGCCATAATTGCACGGTGGAGAAGCAGTTCCGTTATCCGACGGAATACGGCTCACAGAAGCCGGCGACGGCCCAGTATACGATAACCGGGTCGGGGTGCGCCGTCGTGTCCTCTGAGGGAAAGGGACCGCGGATCACGCATGCGACGATCGGCCGCATCCAGGACCTCGGCGTAAAGGACCCGTTCAACATGGGGGCGGCGATGGCGCCCGCGGCCGCGGATACGCTCGTTTCCCATTTTCGCGACACCGGGCGGGGACCGGAGGATTACGACTTGATCGTCACTGGGGACCTTGCGTCGGTCGGACATGCTATTGTCCAAGATATTTTGGCCAAAGACGGCGTCCAGATGAACAAAACGGAATTTAACGATTGCGGGCTGATGATCTACGACCGCGATAAACAGCCTTTCGTCATGGCGGGAGGCAGCGGCTGCGGGTGTTCCGCCGTGGTCACTTACGGTTCGCTTTTGCAAAAATTAAAAAACAAGGAGTTAAGCCGCGTACTGGTCGTTGCCACCGGAGCGCTTTTGTCCCCGCTGTCCTATCAGCAGGGGGAGAGCATTCCTTGCATTGCCCATGCGGTCGCTCTGGAAAAGGAGGAAAACGAATCATGATTTATGTTTGGGCGTTTGTGGTCGGAGGGCTGATCTGCGTTGTCGGACAGCTGATGTTCGACGTACTTAAATTGACACCGGCGCATACGATGAGCACGCTGGTCGTTGTGGGGGCGATCATGGATGGGTTAGGCTGGTACGATCCGCTTGTCAAATTCGCCGGGGCGGGGGCTTCCGTGCCGATCACCAGCTTCGGGAACTCCCTGGTTCACGGGGCGCTGACCGAACTTCAGCACGATGGCTGGATCGGGGTCATTACCGGCATATTCGAAGTGACCAGCGCAGGGATTTCTTCAGCGATCATCTTCTCCTTCCTGGCGGCGTTGGTCGTCCGGCCAAAAGGTTAGGAAATAAATAGCAACCCGGCTTTTGCGGGCAGGCGAGTGTACTCTCAATCTATCTTCATGTAAAATAGGTAGATATATACAGGTTCTATTTGGGAGGGAAAAACACGTGCCCGTACAAGAGCAATCGATACGAACTTTAACCGCCGTAAAAAACAATTTGGAATCGTGCATTTTAGGAAAATCTTTTGAAATCCATCTCCTGCTCTCCGCGCTGCTTGCCGGCGGACATGTATTAATCGAGGATGTCCCGGGTACGGGGAAAACGCAGCTGATCAAAGCCCTGGCCAAGTCCATGCGCGGCGATTACCGGCGGATTCAATGCAATCCCGACATTTTGCCCAGTGATATCACGGGCGTATCGGTGTTTCATCCCCATGAGGAACGCTTCGTATTCCGGCCCGGGCCGGTCATGACCAATATTTTGCTGGCCGACGAAATCAACCGCGCGACCACAAAAACGCAGTCCGCGCTGCTGGAAGTGATGGAGGAGCGCAGTGTGACCGCCGACGGCCTCACCTATGAGCTGCCTCGGCCTTTCATGCTGTGCGCAACCCAGAATCCGATCGATTTCGAAGGGACTTATATGCTTCCGGAGGCTCAATTGGACCGGTTTATGCTGAAGATCGGGCTCGGTTACCCTGATGCGGACACCGAAAAAACGATGCTCCGCTCCCACAGCCAGGGGCAGCCGGTCGATCAGCTGCAGCCGGTGACGACGATGGATGAAATCGCGGCCATTCAGCACGAAATCCGCGATGTTTACATCAGCGAAGCGCTGACCGATTACCTGCTGGAAATCGTCCGCCGCACGCGCGAGCACCAGGATGTGCTGCTCGGAGCTTCGCCGCGCGCCTCACTGGCCTTCGTGCTGGCCGCCAAAGCGTACGCTTTTTTGCAGCAGCGGGATTTCGTGCTGCCGGATGACATCAAGACGCTGGCGCCGTACGTGCTCGGGCACCGGATTTTGCTCCGTCCGGAATCCCGGTTGGGACAAATCCATGCCGCCCAGGTTCTGGAGCAAATCATACGGCAGGTTCAGGTGCCGGTTTCCGTAGGACGATAACTATGCGGGCGATTCTTGAAGGAGTTAAAGCGGGGCTTGCCGCCCGGAAATTTTGGGGAGTGGCCGCCGTATGGCTGATCTGCCTCCTGTACCTTTTGTTTCAGGGCGGCAAGACTTCGTTCATGTTGTTGATGATGGTAACGGTGCTGGCCGCTTATTGGGCGCTCGGGGGGCTTGGCGGCGTCAAGCGGATCCGGGGTGCGAGGAATTTAGCGCTCGAAGAACGCGGCGGGGTGCTGCAAGCGGGCGGGCAGGTGCTCGTCAGGCTTCAACTGCAGCTTCCGGCGTTTATGCCGCTGCCGTACCTCGTCATCCGCGAGACCCTGAAGCGGCACAACGGCGATACCTGGGCGTTTGAGGACAGCGTGGTCCCGTATTTTCGCGGACGCGCGGAACTGGTGTACAAGACGCCTCCGCTTGAACGGGGCAAATACGTCTTTGCCGGCACGACCTGCAGTGCCCAGGATATTTTCGGATTGATGGAGCATACGGGAACGGTCCAGTACGGCGGGGAGTTCCGCATTTTGCCGCGCACCGTGTTCATTCCGCATTGGGAGCTGTACAGCCGCAATTCGCGTCTGGCCGGGCCGGAGACGGCCATCTCCCTTTCGCGGCGGGAAACGACGCAGATTAATGGGGTTCGCGATTACGTATACGGCGACCGAATCTCACGGATTCACTGGAACGCTACGGCCAAAACCGGGGCGTGGAAGTCCAAGGAGTTCGAACATGAGTCGCTGCCGAAGACGATTTTGCTGCTCGACGCCCATATGGCCAGCTATGCGAGCGCAGCCCAGTTCGAGCTGGCCGTGTCGACGGCCGCTTCTTTGCTGGAGTATGGGGCAAGGGCGCGGATCATTATGGGAATGGGCACGATGGGAAAAGCGTTCCGTCTGTTTGCCCCCGCCGAAGGTTATCTCGAACGTCAACAGATGATCCATCATCTCGTGGACATCGACGCGGACGGCTACGGCAACCCTCTCGACAAGCTGGATTCGCATAAAGAATGGTTTCCGCCGGGAGCGTTTTTTATTCTCATCAGCCCGCTGGCCGATGACAAAGCGCTGGGCATGCTGCGTTGGGCCAAAACGCGGCAAATGGTGCCGTATCATATCCAAATCGGCCGGGAGAACTCCGCGTTCGCCCATCCGCGGGCGAATCGGAGCCAGCCATCCGCTTGGCAGCAGACGCTTCACGAGCGGGGACTGCGGGGCGTTCATATCGCTTCCCTGGGCGAGTTGCCCGCAGCCGTGGGAGGTGTGAGGTTATGATGACGACGGCGCCGCACTGGAAATGGTTTTCGTACCGGCTGCTCGTCATGCTCTGGCTGACAGTCATCGCCATGCAGTGGATCGAATTCACAGAGCCGATATGGTTTTCGGTCACGACCACGCTGGTCACGGTCACTGTCATTACCATAGCGCTTATCGAAGTGCTGCTGCCGATTAAGGCGGCCTGGAAATGGACGGTCAAAATCGCACTTGTTCTCGCCGGATGGCGGATCGTCTTGACCGGCTACGGCGTTTACGTCCCTTACGGGCCGTTGTTTCCCGATCAGATCCGCGGCATGGCGCTTTCGTTCGTTCCGTATATCTGGTTTTCGCTGGCGGCTTGGGCGCTGCTGGAGTTGGCCGTTCGGCTGGTCGTCGGCCGCAAACGCATCCTGCTGTTTCTGGCCGCACATCTATTGGCTTTCACGATTTTGGACTCTTTTACTTCCTATTATCTATGGTCCAATGTCGCTTGGCTCGTTTTTGCCGGACTTGGCTGGCTGGCCAGCTGGCATTTTTACGAGTACCGGCTGAAATATCCGCAAGGATGGCAGCGGCTCCGGCGGCAGCCGATCAAGGTCGCTATAAACATCGCCCTCGTATTTGCTTGCGTCCTGCTGATCGGCATCAGCATGCCGGCGGTTTCGCCGACGCTGACCGATCCCTACACGGCCTGGATCAAGCGAAGCGGCGGAGCGGGGGGCGATGCCGGAACAACGCTTTCGGGCGTTGTAGAAACCACTGGAACGATCGTGTCCCAGGAGGAAATCATGTCCGGATACAGCCGGGATGACAAGGACTTGGGCGACGGCTTCGAATTCAGCTATACGCCGGTCATGTCGGTATCCACGCCCGTCAGGTCTTATTGGCGCGGGGAAACCCGCCGGATCTACTCGGGGAAAGGCTGGGCCGATCTTGAGGATGAACCGAGGCAAACCGAGCGGTATAGGGGGGCGCCCTCCGATGGGCCGCTTGCTGCGGATCGTCCCGGTAAGATCGAGACGAGACAGGTTGAACAAATCATTACGATGAACACTGACCAGGAATATCCGGTGCTGTTCGGAGGCTATGCGATGGAGAGTGTCGAGCTGCTGGACGACCGGCAGCAGTCTGCCGATATGCGCTGGGCCCGGCGGGAAGGCGAACTGTTCTGGAACGGGTACCGCGATCCCGGCGACCTGCCGGATTACCCGCGAAAATACAAGGTTGTGGCGAATATTCCGCTCATTCCGCTGCAGGAGCTGAAGCAGGCCGATTATGACTCACTGTATCCGGAGCCCCTGGACGAGGAGTACTTGCAGCTTCCGGACAGCCTGCCGCAGCGGGTGAAGGATCTGGCGCAGGAGGTCACGGCGGAAGGAGCCACGCCGTATGAGAAAATGGAGCTGCTGCAGGCTTATTTGCGGCAAAACTTCGAATATACAAACAAGCCGGATTTGTCCCGGCGGGAAAGCGGCGACTTCGTTGACGGCTTTTTGTTCGAAATCAAGCAGGGCTACTGCGATTATTATTCGACGGCGATGGCGATCATGGCCCGGTCGCTGGGGGTTCCGGCCAGATGGGTGAAAGGCTATGCGCCGGGAACCCAGCCGAGCGAGGAAATGATGATGCGAAACCCGGGGATTAGCGGAGATTACACGGTGAGCAACGCCGACGCCCACTCTTGGACTGAGCTGTACTTTGGCGACTACGGCTGGGTTCCGTTTGAGGCGACGCCCGGCTTTGACGCGCCGATTTTGCTGGCCGAGGAGGACAGCGTGGAGACGCTGGCGCCGGAGCCCGCCCAAGAGACGGAAACCGCAGCCATAGAAGAAAGCTTCCTGGATAAGATCGACCCTGCCGTGCTTCGCCGCGTATCTTTGAGCGCGCTGGCCGTGCTGCTGGCTTGGGGGCTGTATCAGGTGCGGAACGAGCTTTACTTTGCATGGCTTCGGCTGCGCCTGGGCCGGCCGTTAACGCCCGGCGAGAAGACGGTGTTCGAGACGCTGCGGGTGGTCAAAAGGCTGCGGGTCAGAGGACTGACGCGCGGCGACCAGGAAACGCTGCGGGAAACGTTCGCCCGCTGGAAGCGGGAGAAGCCGCATTTGTCCGGCGCGCTCGACCCGCTGCTGGCCAGCTTCGAAAAAGCGAACTACAGCTCCGCCTCCGTCTCGGAGGAAGAGTGGCAAGCGGTCCGTCGTCTCACCCGCGATCTGCTCAAGCGGATGAGCAGACGCGGCGGTCCGAACCGCGAGCTGCCTTTGCAGCCTTAAGCTGGTGAATCAACGCTAAATTTGCGTTCCCCCGCGCCTCCCGCGCGAGGGGGCGTTTTCTTTTAAATTGAGAGTTCAAAAAGTCAGGTTTTCAGCACCGAAGCGTATGCTTTCGAAGTGCGTTTTTTCAAAACGCTTTAGGTCGGATGAAGCTAGGGACGTCAGAGCGGAGCGTACGTTTTGGGTACGTGAGTAACTGAAATGTTTCCGCAGGAAACATGCTTCGGAAGCATATGCTTAGGCCCGGCTGAATTCAAGATTCGATGTCGATTAATCCCCATAGTTCACACTTCGTGATCAAAAGATGACTTTTTGAACTACCTCTCAAAATGTAGGCATTGGGCGGCAGATTATGGTATAGTTTGTCGTATGGAAACTGAGGTGAACATAATTGTTTGAGATATTCATACCGAAAAAACGCGTCGACAGCGTGTTCGAAATCGACCTTGATGAGCTGTACGCCAAGGGCTACCGGGGCATCATCACCGATTTGGACAACACCTTGGTCGGGGCGAAGGCGCCGCTTGCCACGCCCGAGTTGATCGAATGGTTCGGGAAGGTGAAAAAATGCGGGTTTAAACTGGTCATTGTGTCGAACAATAATTTGGACAGGGTGTCGGTGTTTGCGACCCCTTTAAATATCGAGTTTGTGCATGCGGCCAAAAAACCGTCCGCTGCGGCGTTCCGCCGGGCGATGGAAATGATGGAGCTGACGCCGCAGGAAACGGTGGTGGTTGGCGACCAGATGATGACCGACGTGTTCGGCGGCAACCGCCTGGACCTGTTCACCATTCTGGTGCTGCCGATCTCCGTGCAGGACGAAGGGCTGGGAACGCGCATCAACCGGCTGTTGGAGCGTTTCGTCAAACGGCGGCTGGGCAAGGTTGGATTATGGCTGGAGGAGGAAAAAAAACGATGACGGAGGTACGGGGAACAGCAAACGGACTTCGCTGCAGCGGGTGCGGCATCACGCTGCAAAGCGAGGCGCAGGATAAGCCGGGATATGTCCCGAGCGGAGCGCTCGCCAAAGAGCCGGTGATTTGCCAACGCTGTTTTCGCATCAAAAATTACAACGAATCGTCTTCGGTGACGGTGGAGCAGGATGAATTCCTGCGGCTGCTGGCGCAAATCGGCAGCAAAAAAGCGCTTGTCATCCATATCGTGGATCTGTTCGATTTTCAGGGCAGCGTCATCTCCGGGCTGCAGCGGTTTATCGGCAACAATCCGGTGCTGCTCGCCGTGAACAAGATCGATCTGCTGCCGAAGGTGACGAACTGGAACAAGGTGCGGAACTGGGTGCAAAAGGAAGCGAAGGATATGGGGCTGAAGGTGGAGGACGTCGTGCTGTGCAGCGCCAAGCAAAACAGCGGTTTTGACCGCCTGCTGGAGGCGGTGGCGGCCCACCGCGGCGATCGCGACGTATACGTGGTCGGGGCGACCAATGTCGGCAAGTCGTCGCTCATCAACCGGCTGATCCGCGATTACAGCGATTTGGAGCAGGAGCTCACCGTTTCGCGTTATCCGGGCACGACGCTCGATATGGTTCATATACCGCTTGATGACGGCCGAGAGATCATCGATACGCCGGGCATCGTGTATCCTTCGCGGTACAGCGAAATGGTCGCCCCTGGAGATCTGGGCGTCATTTTGCCGGAGAAGCCGCTGAAGCCGGCGGTGTATCAGCTGAATGAAGGGCAGACGTTGTTTTTCGGCGGATTCGGACGTTTTGATTTCGTGCAAGGGGATCGGCAATCGTTCACCTGCTTCGTCAGCGGGCGCGTGCCGATTCACCGGACGAAGCTGGCGCGGGCGGATGAGCTGTTCGCGGAGCATGCGGGCGAGATGCTGGCGCCGCCAAGCCGGGAAAACTTAGACAAGCTCCCAGCGTGGACGCGGCACGAGTTCCGGGTTGACAAAGGGAGCAGCAGCGATCTGTTCATTTCCGGCCTGGGCTGGATTAAAATCAACAGCGACGCCGGGGCCGTCGTGGCCGTCCATGTTCCGAAAGGAATCAAGGTGCTGGTGCGGCGTTCTTTAATTTGATTTTGAGGGTGGCCTAGGGGGAAGAAATATGAACGATCAAGAAAAAGACAAGCTGCCGCTGCTGCTCGGGGTGATCGGCGATCCGATCATCCATTCCAAATCGCCGGCCATGCACGAAGCGGCGATGAAGGCTTGCGGACTTGCCGGGTCTTACCTGCCGTTTCATGTCAAAAGCGAGCGGCTGGAGGAGGCCTTGCAAGGGATCGGGGCGCTTGGTTTTCGCGGCATCAACGTCACCGTCCCGCATAAATTGGAAGTAATGAAATATTTGGACCGGATCGACGAAGGGGCGCGTTATATCGGCGCCGTCAACACGGTGGTCAATGACGGCGGTACGCTGACGGGGTACAATACCGACGGCATCGGGTATATCCGTTCCTTGAAAGAGGAAGCGGTGCCCGATCTGACCGGCAAAACCGTGGTCGTGTTGGGCGCTGGCGGCGCTGCCCGCGGCATTATTTACGCGCTGCTGCTGGAACGTCCTGCGCATGTCATTGTGGCCAACCGGTCGGCGGACAAAGCGAACGAGCTGGCCGCGGAATGGGCCGATCTCGGCCGCCTAAGCGGCTGCGGCATGGGGGAAGCGGCGGAATATCTGCAAGCGGCGGATATTGTGATCAATACGACATCGGTAGGGATGTACCCGCATGTGCAGGATACCCCGATCGATCCCGATCTCCTTCCGGAAGGGATCGTCGTCAGCGATCTGATTTACAATCCGCTGAAAACGGAGCTGCTGCGGAGAGCCGAACTAAAAGGCTGCACGATCCACAGCGGACTCGGGATGTTTATTTACCAGGGCGCGTACGCGTTTGAACGTTGGACCGGCCTGCCGGCTCCGGTCGGGGCGATGCGCGCGGCGGTCATGGCCAGTATGGGGATTGCACATTTGAATGTTAAGGAGTCTTGAATATACAATGCTAACAGGAAAACAAAAACGTTATTTGCGCAGTTTGGCGCACGGGCTGCAGCCGATTTTTCAGGTCGGCAAAGGCGGAACGAACGAGCATATGGTCCGCCAGATCGCGGAGGCGCTGGAACGGCGCGAACTGATCAAAATTTCCGTGCTGAACAACAATCTGGACGATCCCAAGGAAATTGCCGAAGAGCTGGCCGAGGGGGCCGGAGCGGAACTGGTGCAGCTCATCGGCCGCACGATCGTCCTGTACAAGGAATCGCGCGAATATAAACAAATCGAGCTTCCTTAGGGTTGCCCGGGGGGAAACGAACATGAAAAAAGTCGGGATTATGGGCGGAGCGTTTGATCCGATCCACCTCGGCCATTTGCTTGCGGCGGAATCCGCCAGAGAACAGCATCTTCTTGAAGAGGTGTGGTTTATGCCCTCGCATATTCCGCCGCACAAACACCGGGCCGGAGTCAGCGGCAAGCAGCGGCTGGAGATGGTCGAGGCGGCCATAGGGGGCCATCCCGCCTTCAAGCCGCTCGGCATTGAGCTCAAGCGGGGCGGCGTCTCCTATACGGTGGATACGATCCGGGAAATCCGGGAACAACATCCCGATCTGGACTTGTATTTTATTATCGGCGCGGATATGGTGAATTACCTGCCCAAATGGGAAGGGATCGAGGATTTGACCGGAATGATCACGTTCATCGGGCTGCAGCGGCCGGGCAGTTTTCTGGAGCTGGATGCGCTGCCTCCGTTTATCCAGGAGGCGGTGCGGCTGGCGGAAATGCCGCTGGTCGACATCTCTTCCAGCCTGATCCGCAGCCGCTTGGCGCAGGGGCGTTCGGTAAGGTATATGGTGCCGGATTCCGTGCATGATTATATGACAAGGAGCGGATTGTATGGGATACAGTCGTGACGAGCTCATTGCGGCGGTTTCGTCGGAGATGCCGGCAAAACGCTGGAAGCATGTCGAGGGCGTGATGGAAACCGCCGTTATCCTCGCGGGGCGTTTCGGGGCCGACCCGGTCAAAGCGGACCTGGCGGCCTTGCTGCATGATTTGGCCAAGTTTTGGCCGATTGACAAGCAGGAAGCGATCATCCGTGACAACGGCCTCAACGCCGAGCTGCTGGAGCATGACAAGCAATTGCTGCACGCCGAGGTGGGCGCGTTTATCGCCCGCAAGGATTACGGCGTGGAGGATCGGGAGGTGCTTGACGCGATCCGCTACCACACCTCCGGCCGGGTCGGCATGACGCTGCTGGACAAAATCGTTTGCCTGGCCGATTATATGGAGCCGGGGCGTGAGTTTCCGGGCGTGGAGAAGATTCGCGAGTTGGCCGAGACCAATCTGGAAGACGCGCTGATCGCCGGCTTCGATTCGACCATTTCTTTTTTGCTGGAGAAGGGTAAACCGATTTTTCCGCTGACGCTGCTGGCGCGCAACGATTTGATCAATCAAAGAGCAAAAACCAAGGAGGCTGAATGAATGGCGGTAACATCAAATGAATTGTTAAACCTGGCGGTTCAGGCTGCTGACGATAAAAAAGCGATGAACATCGTGGCCCTTGATTTAAAAGGCATTTCCCTGATTGCCGATTATTTCGTTATTTGCCACGGCAACTCGGATACGCAGGTGCAGGCGATCGCCACCGAGGTGCGGAAACGGGCCCAGGAGGCCGGAGCGCAAATCCGCGGCATCGAGGGCATGGATTCCGCCCGCTGGGTGCTGATGGACCTGGGCGATGTCGTCGTGCATGTATTCCATCGCGATGAGCGCGAATATTACAACATCGAACGGCTCTGGTCGGACGCCAAAGTTGTGGAGACGGTATGAGTCTCGTCGCGGGCACTATCGTTGCTTTGCCGATCGACCGGGAGGTTTCGCCTTACGGCTATTTTCTCAGTGCGGGCGGGCAGGACGTTCTGCTGCATTATTCCGAGCTGACCCGGCAGGTGAAGCCGGGCGAAACGGTGGATGTGTTTTTGTTTTACGATACGGAGGACCGGCTGGCGGCGACGATGAAAAAACCGCTGCTTACGCTCGGCGAACTCGCTTTGCTGGAGGTGGCGGACGTGCATCCCCGGCTGGGTTGTTTTCTCGAGATGGGGCTGGGGCGGCAGCTGCTGCTTCCGATCCGCGAGCTGCCTGAGCTTAAGGAGCTGCATCCGCAGGTGGGCGACCATGTTTATGTGATCATGGAGCATGACAAGCAGGGGCGGCTAAAGGCCAAGCTCGCCGGGGAACAGGAGCTGGCTCCGCATACGTTTCACGCCCCGCAGTCGTGGAAAAACACTTGGGTAGACGCGCTTGTGTACAAGCCGCTGCAAATGGGCACGTTCGTAATCGTGCAGGGCGGCGTGCTCGGCTTCGGCGCGATCGGCATGATCCACGCCTCGGAGCGAGGCCGCTTGCTGCGGCTAGGCGAGAGCGTCCACGTGCGGGTCGCCCATGTCCGCGAGGACGGGCGCGTCAATCTGTCGATGGCCCCGCGCAAGGAAATCGGCATGGGCGAGGACGCCGAGCGCATCTTGGCGTATTTGCGCAGCCGGCCTGGCGGAGGCATGCCGTATTCGGACACGACGCCGCCCGACCTGATCAAGCAGCGCTTCGGCATCAGCAAAGCGGCGTTTAAGCGGGCGCTCGGCAAGCTGATGAAAGAAGGCAAGGTCGTGCAAAAGGAGAGCTGGACATACTTGACGCAGCCTGAAGCCGGGGAAGGAAATGCCGCGGAATAGGCTAAATCTCAGAAAGGCGCGGTGACGAAATGGCTTCGTATCGAAAATTTGCCTACGTATATGACGAACTGATGGAGGATATGCCGTATCCGGACTGGATCCGCTTTGCCCGCACCGCCTGGGAGCGGCACGGGATGCCGAAGTCAGTCGTCGATCTCGGCTGCGGCACGGGCAGCATCACGATTCCGCTCGTGAATTCCGGCTTCGAGGTGACGGGCATCGATTTATCCGCCGACATGCTGGCGGTGGCCCGGCGCAAAATGGAAGGCACGCCCCAGGGCGTCCGCCTGTTCCGGGAAGGCAGCGTGCGCTGGGTGCAGCAGGATATGACGGAATGGGCCATGCCGGAGCCGGTCGATTCGGTGATTTCTTTTTGCGATTGCCTCAATTATTTGCTGGAGGAGGACGATATCGTCCGCACCTTCCGCCGTACATACGAGGGATTGAAACCCGGCGGGACGTTCCTGTTCGACGTGCATCACCCGAATACTTTGATCCGGTACGAGGAGGAGCAGCCGTTTGTTTGGGACGAACCGCGGGTGGGGTATATTTGGACGTGCGCGCGCGACCCGTTCCGGAATGAGATCGAACACCATTTGACGATCTTTGCCCGCGAAGAGGAAAACGGGCCGGGCTTGTACCGCCGTTTTGAAGAGACGCATACTCAGCGCGCCTACGATCCGGCGTGGATGAAAAGCGAACTGCTGAAATGCGGCTTCCGCGAAGTGAACTGCTACGCCGACTTCGAGTGGGTCGAAGCGGGGGATGACGCTGCCCGGTTGTTTTATGTGGCCGTGAAATAGCGCATGGCCGCTACAATGAGGAGAGCGAGGACCGAACGATAACGATGAAAAAACAAATGACCGTGTTATTTCAAGGGGATTCCATCACCGACGGCAATCGGGACCGCGGAACCGACCTCAATCATATTTTGGGACATGGCTACGCCTACATCATCGCCGCCAAACTGGGGAACGAATACGCTCATCTCCAGCCTTCTTTTGTCAACCGGGGAATCAGCGGAAACAGGGTATCCGATTTGTACGCAAGATGGAACGAGGATGCGATCAGCCTGAAGCCTGACGTCATCAGCCTGCTCATCGGCGTCAACGACGCCTGGTTCACCGTGAACGATCAGCCGGGCGGGTTTACGGATAGGTTTGAACGCGCTTACCGCCATCTGTTGCAGGAGACGAAAGAGGTTTTGCCGGACGCTAAACTTGTTCTCTGCGAGCCTTTCATCTTGAAAACGAGCGCAACGGCAGAGAAGTGGGAGTTGTGGTGGGAGATCATTTCCCGCTACCAGCAAACCGTGCTCCGTTTGGCGGAAGAGTTCGGCGCCGTGCATGTTCCGCTGCAGGATGCCTTTGATCGGGCCGCGCAAAAGGTTGATGCGGAATACTGGCTATGGGACGGCATGCACCCGACCGCGGCCGGCCACGATTTGCTTGCGAACCGCTGGCTTGGGGCCGCGGAAAGCGGTGGGGTGTGGGAGTAACTCCGGCGGTGCTAAGTGTAAAGTATTACGAAGACGCTGGATTTTACCACACAGCTATTCTAACGGTTGCCACAAGCGCTATTTGTTCCAAGAACGTTGATTTTAAATTGTAACGGTTGCCATGGCGCTTATTTCACTTAAATCCGGCTAATTTTGCTTAGATTCAGGTAAATAACGGCTCTCACAACCGTTAGAATTGAGAAAAGGCCTTTTTTTGTAAAATAGCAGATGCTACAACCGTTAGATTTCCGGCGGACGATAGTTTCAATTCGAAAGCAGGCTACTTCTAAATTAGAGAGCGAAACAGCCCCTGCGCTTCCCGGTGAGCGCAGGGGCTGTTTTTGCGTGTAGCTGTAGAGATCTATTACTTGGATGCTTTATATATGTCCAAATACTCTTTGACCCTCGCCGGATCGGCGGCGAGCTCGTTGCCGGTTTTGACCAGCGGGCTGACGGTGGAGACGGCTTTGAGCTTGTTGTTATTGTAGAAGGCGAGAATTTCGTCCTGGTTGATGGAATAAAGCACCGCTTTGCGCAGATCCTCGCTTTTGGCTACGTCCCGCCCCGCCGTATTGAAGAGCAAGTAGCTTAGCCGTTGCTTTCGATCGTTTGCAATTTCAGTTTGCTGTCGCCCTTAACGATATCGTATTTCGTTTCCGGCACTCCGTAATAGAGGTGGATTTCGCTGTTGCGCAGCGCGGAAAGCGCGCTGTCCGTATCGGCGATGAAGCGCACCTTCACCGTGGAAATTTTAGGCTCGTCTTTGGAGCCTTTGCGATAACCGGGATTTTTGTAAAAGATTGCTTCATAATCATTTTTGGATGACAAAATATAAGGGCCGCTGGCATACAAGGTGTTGTTGTACTGGCTGCCTTCCGTGACCGTGTTTTGGTCGCCGTACGGGAGACGCTTGGCGTGGTCGGCGAGTCGGGGAGCGGCAAATGGACGACCGGACGCGCTATCCTGCGTCTGCATCAGCCGACGGCCGGGAATGTGTATTACCAGGGGATTCCGGTAAACCGGTTGTCATCTGCAGAAATGAAAACGATGCGCCGTTATAGGCAAATGATTTTTCAGGACCCTTATGCCTCGCTCAGTCCCCGGCTGAAAGTAGAAGGTATCATCGGCGAGGCCCTCGATGTTCACCGGCTGGCGGGCAGCCGGGCTGAGCGGAAGAAAAGGGTGGAGGAGCTGCTGGATATGGTCGGGCTTGACCCCGCTTTTGCCCGGCGTTATCCGCATGAGTTCTCCGGGGGACATCGGCAAAGAATCGGCATTGCCCGCGCCCTGGCGGCGGAACCCAAGTTTATCGTTTGCGATGAGCCGCTTTCCGCGCTTGACGTATCTATTCAAGCCCAGGTGGTCAAGCTGCTGGAGGAGCTTCAGCAGCGGTTAGGCCTGACTTATTTATTTATCGCTCATGATCTTTCGATGGTCAATGGTAGAGGGCGATGCTCAGGTAGAGAGGGGAGGGGAAAAGGGACCTGGAGGCTAAGGGACACCAGAGCCGTTATTTGCGAAAAAACGGGAGTTTGCAAAATGTAACGGACACAGATGACGTTATTTACCTCAAATTGCCCTGGATGAACGGGTTTAGAGCGAAATAGGGTCGCCTGTGTCCGTTAGGCTGGGAAATACCCGGGAAATGGGTGGATAAGGTCGCTGGTGTCCGTTAGAGCGGCGTCCAAAGTTTAGGAAAAGTAGAAGTCAGAGCCACTAATGGGCTGTCAGACGTTTTTCTTAACTCCACTGGCATAAAAAATTGCTCATGCGGATACATTGCGGCATGAGCAATTTTTAATCCAGTCTGTTAGCGTGACTTTCAGTGCTCCTGAATTAAAGCTCTGACTTCTTCTGCGGAAAGTTTGGTCATGTCTGCAATAGTCGAAACGTCGAAGCCACGGGCAAGGAGCCGCCAGGCTGTTTGCCGTTTCTCTTGAAGGATACCTTCAGCCAAACCCTCGGCTCGGGATGCTTCATCACGCAAGAATTTCAGCCGAGCTTCGTACTATTCGTGTCTGAGCGTCCTGACTGAGAAATTCCAATGTTGTCATTGCTTTTTTCAGCATCGGTTTGTTCACCGTCAACACCTCCCATTGCTTAGGTTCCACGCCTCTTAAAAATAACAACCAATTGACCGCGGCGAATCTTTTTCGACTCATAAAGTCACGTCCTCAGAAAATATGCAAACAAATGATATTATCGGCTTAGTTGTTTCCTTTTCCGCTCCTGAACATCTCTTTCAACACTCGGTTGGCCATGTACAGCGTGTCTGCGATTTTTTGCAAGGTTGCAAACTGAACATTTTGTTCATCACGCTCTAAACGCCCGATGAACGAGCCGTATGTATCCAAGGCCTCGGCCAATTGCTCCTGGGTAAGGCCTTTTAATTTGATCATGTGAATTATTGACAAAAAATAACATTTATATTAAATTAGGAAATAGAAATTGACCATTGATCAAAAAGCATTAAATCTATAATTTATATTTATTTCCAGTTTGCATGATTCTAATAGAGGTGGTTTGAATGCGTCAGACAACCACGATTTTAGCTGAATTGAAAGACTTTATGAAACGGGAAAACCTGAATATTAACCAATTGGGGAAGCTCACGGGGCTGAATTCAGGATCGTTGAGTTCGATTATAAACGGAAAGAAGGTGATGAGTGTTGAGCAATTGGATCGCCTGACAGCTTCATTTGGACGATCCGAAGGTGATTTGTACGAGCAGTACCTTCAGGACTACTTAATCCCTAGTCCCCCAAACTGGCGCAGAATCAGACCTTTTTTTTACCGCTGTGAGGAACTGAATAAGCTGGACTGTATACGGAAGACTGTTGATTTATTATTGGATAATCTTCTGTATTCTTCTGTGCTGTTCGAAGCCGCGGAGGATTTTTTTAAAAGCAGCAAGTATGCGGCAGCCGCCATCCTGTATGAAGGTATAGCGGAGAGCGAGCAAAAGCAGCATTCAGAACGTTTGGCCGTATGCCAGTATCGTTTGTTTACGATAAGACAAGGAACCGACCAAGAGCTGAATTATCAGGCAGCCATTCAATTCGAGCCTTATGTGGAGCGCCTGGATGAAATGGACCAGTTAGATGCGTTAAAGGATTTGGTTAATGCTTATCGTGCCTTGAACCGCTGGGATAAAGTAGAGAAAATGATCCAAATGATGGAGCATAAAGCCAAGATTTTTTACTTCTCGGAACGTCAGAGAGTAGATTCACTAAAGAAAACGAAAAGACCTTTGTTTTTTTATTTGGCTTATTCTTATCTTCTTCGTGGAAATATTTGTGATCTACGTAGAGATTATGAGCAAGCATTACGGTATATTCAGCTTTATGCGGATTTAAGTTGGGTAAAGGAGACTGACCAGGAAACGCAGCATTGGAAGAATCTTTTCCAAGAATGGTCTCATGCGAACTATTTATTGACCAAGATATCCTCTGGGGATACAAGTGTGCTCTCAGAGTATGTGGCCTATATTGAACCTAAAAAAGATGAAATTGTTCTATCTTTACTGAATATTATGGAAGCCGCCAATCGATTTAGTATTGATGTTGATGATATACTGCAACGATTTGAAGTGGAGATTAGATCTATAACTAAAAAAATAGAAGCACTTGGGGTCTACACTCAACAGATGATCATGGATAATATTTCCCGACTTCTAAATGAATTAGCCGATTACTACTTACATAAGGGCAAATACTTGGACGGGTTTAAATATCTAATTGATAGTTTGGAAATATGTTCAAAAATAAATAATAAGGCATGTATAATCAAGTGTGTGGGATTATTTGAAGTTTTCAGAGATTATGCTACTTCCGAAACTAATTCGACCTACAAAATTTTGATTAACGAGGTGTACGAAGATGAAAAGAAAATGGGCGTCACTCCTCTTGTTAAGTAGTCTTTTAATAATGCTGACTAGTCCCGTTCAAGTCATGTCATATGAGGCCAGCCCCGCAATTTCTCTTTACGGACACCACGGAGGCGGTTAATCTATACATTCGAAACTGTTTTTTTGCATAGACCAGTTCATACGAGCTGGTCTTTTTATCATAATTAATTTTCGTACTTTTTATTATCGATCCACCTAAATATAGACATAATACCCTAAAGTATACTAAAAGGGAAAAAATGCGTCGAGAAAAATGTACATAATTATATTTTCAATAAAGAGAGGGGAGGTTAATTTGAGACATGCAGCCACGATTCTTACGGAAATAAACGAATATATGCAGAAGCATGAGCTGAATCTTACGCGTTTCGCAAAGGAAGCTGGGATAAACACTGGAACGGTGAGTGCTATTTTAAATGGCAATCGTCCGCTGGCCGTCGAACAATTGGAACGGTTAACTAAGGCGATGGGGCATCCAAGAGGTCATTTCTACGAAAAATACATTAGAGAGTATTTGTATGAAACCAATCCCGACTGGCGTAGAGTAGGGCCTTTAATCCGTCATTGCGCTGAGTTGGATAAACTGGATAGTATCCGTGAAATCGTCGGGTTGCTGTTGGATTATTTATTTTACGCTCCGTTATTGTTTGATCTGGCTGAAGAATTTTATGAAGAGGGTAAGTATGCAGCAGCGGAGATTTTATATGAAAATGTGGCGATGAGCGAGCGGAATCAGCATTCGGAGCGGTTGGCCATGTGCCAGTACCGGTTGTTTTTGATAAGACAAGGAACTGACCAAGAGCTAAATTATCAGGCGGCTATTCAATTCGAGCCATTTGTGGAACGGCTGGATGAAATGGACCAGTTAGATGCGTTAAGGGATTTGGCTAGTGCTTATCGGGCCTTACGCCGATGGGATAAGGTAGAAAAGATAATTCAAATGTTGGAGCTTAAAGCCAAGATTTGCTATTTCTCGGAACGGCACCAGCGGGCAGGAGCATTAAGAAAAACGAGTAGGCCGTTGTTTTATTATTTAGCCTATACTTATCTCCTTCGCTCAAATGTTTGTGAGTTACGAGGAGACTATGAGCAAGCACTACGATTTAATCAGCTTTATATAGATTTAAGTTGGGTGAAGGAGAACGACAAGGAAACGCAACATTGGAAAAATCAGTTTCAAGAATGGGGTCATGTGAATACTCTATTGATCAGACTATCGTCTGGGGATGTTAGCGTACTTCCAGATTATGTGGCTAATATCGAACCTAGAAAAGATGAGATAGTTCTCTCACTATTAAATATCATGGAAGCCGCCAACCGGTATGATTTTAAAGTTGATGACGTACTCCAGTGCTTTGAAGAGGAAATTAAATCTATAGCAACACAACCAAAAGCTCTTGGAGTGTATTCTCAACAGATGATTTCAGATCGTGTTTCCCGACTTCTAATTGAGTTAGCAGCTTATTATCTGCGCAAAGGCAAATACTCGGAAGGCTTCAAATATCTAATAGATAGTTTGGAGAAATACTGCAGTTTAAATATAAACACCAGGTCGTCGCTAATCAAATACGTGGAACTATTTGAGCGTTATAAAAGCTTTGCTTCTCCTCAAGTCGCTGCGGCCTATCAAGATTTGATCGATACTCTGAAATAACATTGTTTGGGGAAAACAACATTACTTTCCATCCCGATCGGTGATATAGTTTACGTATAAAAATGAAACGAAAAAGTGAAGCACACTTGCTGGCGCCTAAGGGGCGCTGTGGCGGTGTGCTTTTTTTGTTGCGAAATTTCTATATTATGGGGGGAGGAAGGGATTAAACATGAGTACTTATGAACTAGCGGTGAAAGAAGAGAAGGCGAAATGGCCGGAAGGCAGGTCGTTTACCCCGCACGACGAAGCGTTTAAGAAGCTGCTACAAACCTTTTTTGCGGAGTTTATCGAACTGTTCTTTCCTGAGTTCGACAAACTGCTCGATCATCGTCATACCCGTTTTCTAATGCAGGAACTGCTTGTGGATATCGTTGGCGGGGAGAAGCGGACGCTGGATCTGCTGCTGGAGACGAGATACTTGGAGCTGGATGCGTACATACTGATTCACATCGAACCGCAGTCCTACCGGGAGAACGACTTCCATGAGCGGATGTTCATCTATTTCAGCCGTTTGTTTGAGCGGCATCGGAAGGAGTATAAACTGATTATTCCCATCGCCGTTTTTACAGCGGACGAAGCCAAGGAGGAGATAAATACGCTGGAGATGGGCACGCCGCAGCAGTCAATTTTGCGGTTTGAATTTATGAAGGTGGAGCTGCGGAAGCAACCCTGGCGGCAATTTATCGATTCCGGCAATCCGGTGGCTGCTGCACTGCTGGCGAAAATGGGCTATACTAAGGGAGAAGAGCGAGAAATACGCCTGGCGTATTTACGGATGATTTTACGGCTACAAGGTAAGTTGGATGATGCGCGAATGGCCTTGATCATGTCGGTGGCGGATCAGTATTTCAATGCCGATCCCGAGCAAGACAAACGGTTGTTGGAAGAGTTGAAAGAACAATACCCGGAGGAAGGTGGGTCCCTTATGAAACTGATGCCTGTGTGGAGTCGTTTGGGGTACGAGGAAGGCTTGAAGGAAGGTTTGGAAGAAGGCTTGGAGAAAGGGATTGAGCAAGGAATTGAGAAAGGCAGAGAACAAGGCATAGCAGTGGGCATGGAAAAGGGAATCGAGAAAACTGCCCTCAATATGCTTTGCGAGGGAATGGAGATATCGCTGGTGGCCAAAGTTACGGGGCTGTCTGAAGAGCAGGTGGTGAAGCTGAAGAAAACAAGCACCATAAAATGAACTAAACTACTCCGCCCAACACAGCATAATCCTCAATTCGGTTTGGAGTTGTTCCATTTAGAATGGAACAACTCCAAACCGCCTTTGCCTCATGAGAAAAATTTAAATAGTTATTATGCCCATTATTCAGTATAATTTTGTATGAATGCTTACGAAGAATGAACCCTTCAGGAGAGGATTAACGATCTAATGAATGTAGCAGTAAATAAACCAGCAAAAACAAACCGGCGCTCCAAATCGTCTCCGCCGCCCGTCCGTATTTTTTCGCTTGGGGGCATCGGCGAGATCGGCAAAAACATGTACGGCATCGAATACAGAGATGAAATCGTCCTGATTGACGCCGGCCTCAAATTTCCAGATTCCCGGCTGTCGGGAATCGACTGTATTATTCCGGATATTCGTTATTTGATTGATAACAAACATAAAATGAAAGGGCTTTTTTTGACGCATGGTCACGAAGACCATATCGGGGCCATTCCGTTTGTGCTTCGCCAGCTGCAGATTCCGATTTACGGCGGGCCGCTGACGATCGGTCTGGTCAAGGCGAAATTGGAAGAATACCGGCTGCAGGGGCAGGCGGAGCTGCATGTTTTCCATGAGGATGACCGCTTTAAGTTTAACCATCTGGCCGTGCATTTTTTCCGGACGACGCACAGCATTCCCGATGCGTTTGGCATCGTAGTAGATACGCCTTACGGCTCCGTTGTACATACGGGGGACTTTAAATTCGATTTCACACCGGAGGACCGTCCGGCCGATCTGTTCAAAATGGCCAGCGTCGGCGGAGAAGGCGTGCTGGCGCTGCTGGCTGACAGCACCAACAGCGAAAAGGAAGGGTTCACTCCTTCCGAACGCCGCGTCGGCGACGCGATTCTGGATTCGTTCCGCGGCTGCAAGGGGCGGATCTTGTTCGCCACGTTTGCGTCCAACGTCCATCGGCTTCAGCAGGTCGTGGAGGCGGCGGCGCTCTGCAACCGGAAGATTGTCGTCATCGGCCGCAGTATGGAGAAGGTATTTGCCATCGGACAGGAGCTGGGGTACATTCGCGTACCGGAAGGCATGCTGGTTGACGTCAAGCATATCGACCGTTTTGAGGACCGGCAGATTTTGATCGTATGCACGGGCAGCCAGGGCGAGCCCAATGCCGCCTTAAGCCGGATCGCCTCGGGCGCTCATCGCCATGTGCAGGTTTATCCCGGGGACACGGTCATTTATTCTTCGTCCCCAATCCCGGGCAATGCGCCAAACATCAATCGGAGCATCGACGCGCTGCTGCGGGCCGGGGCGCACGTCATTTACGGCTCGATTTTTGACATCCATACATCAGGTCACGGCAACCGCGAAGATTTGAAGCTGATGCTCAGCTTTATCCGGCCGAAATATTTTATTCCGATTCACGGCGAATACCGCATGCTGCTGAACCATCGTAACCTGGCGCTGCAGACAGGTATTGCGGAGGACCGCGTATTTATCCTGAACATCGGCGACACGCTGTCGGTGTACCGCAACCGGGCCAAACGGGGCAAAACGATCCCGTCCGGCGAAGTGTTCATCAGCAACGGGGAAATGCGCACCTTCGAAGACGAGCTGCTGGTCGAGCGGATGGAATTGGCCCAGGAAGGCATCGTGATCGTGGTCATGACGGTGGACCGGAACACGCGGCAGATTTTGGCGGGACCTGACATCGTGACGCGCGGTTTCGTTTATATGCAGGATGCCAGACCGCTGTTACGGCGGGCGGAGGCACAGCTGAAGCGGAGCCTGAACCGGATGCGCGACAAGGAATATGACCGCAAAGCCTGGCTGCGGGCGACCCAGCAGGTGATGCGGAGGTATTTTATGAAAGAGGTTGGCCGAACGCCGCATATTATGCCTTCCATTTTAGAGGTGTAAAATCCAGGCCGACAGGAGCTTCCCGAATCAGGGAGGTTCTTTTTTTTAATGGACCCCCTGATTCATAGTTTCGTATAATGTGTAAAAATAGGGGTGGGAGGCGAGAGGGGATGACGAATATATCCACGTTACGTTCGGTAATCAGCAGCCAGTTGGAAATGAAGGGTTATTCGCTAAACAGCTTTTCCCATCGCTCGGGAATCAATCGCGGCACACTCAGCGCAATTTTAAACGGCAATCCTCCCAAACCGATCTCGATCGGCCAGTTGGATTCCATTACTGAAGCCCTTGATCAGCCTCCCGGGAAATACTATTCGCTTTATATCGAAGAATGTATCAATACGGATCATCCGAACCGGCGGCGGTTGAAGGCGTTTTTGCTGCGGTGCGCGGAAATCGGGGAGCTCGCAAGGATTGAGGAAATTTTGTCGCGTTTAACGGAGGACTTGTCCTATCTCCCGATGATTTTTGCGACCGGCGAAGAGCTCTACGCGAGCGGTAATCATGAAGCGGCGATTCTTTTTTACTTTAGCGTCTGCGAAAATGAGAAATATCAGCATGCCGAGCGGCTGGCGATCAGCCAATATCGGCTGTTCCGCTTATCCATCGGTGACGATGCGGAAAAAAATATGCGGGCCGCCACCTGGTTCGAACCGTACCGCAACCGTCTGCCCGAGGATATTCAGCTTGACGGGCTGCTGCATTTGGCCAATGTGTATTATACGCTGCAGCGCTGGAAGTACGTCGAAGTTTTTGCCGATGAACTGCGGACTCTGGCTACGAGCATCTATGAGTGCAACCCAAAAAAACGGCGTTTTTTCGAAGGATTCAGAGCGGAGCGCGAACTGGTCGTGTACTACGGCCAAAGTTATTTGCTTAAAGGTTCGGCCTTGGAGCACCAGGGCAAATATAGCGAAGCGCTGAAATGCGTGGACGGCTATGCGGATCTAAGCTGGTTCGAGGGCTTAAACGAAACCGGCCGGGAAGAGGTGGCGAAGTTTAAAATCTGGGCCGAAGCAAACAGGTACAATTTGGAGGTACTGAACGGCAATGATGCGGTTCTCCCGGAATACGTGGCGTTCCTCAAGAAACATCCGCATGAAATTCTCCCCAGCTTGCGGATCATCGCCGAAGCGGCGAATATGAACAACTTTTCGATAGACGATGTCTTAAAAGAGTTTCCCGTTAATACGAATTTTTATAACTGGTCCGGTAATTACTATGTTCCGATGGTCAACAAGGATCGTTATCTCGATTTGATTTATCAACTGGCGATTTACCATTTTCGCCGCAAAGAGATCGCCGCCGGGCTGGAGAAGTTGTTATATGCCCTCAGCTATGCGATTTCCCTCAACAATAAGGAGCATTTCTTCAAGATGGTTCCTTGGTTTGAGCAGCATAGGGGACAGGCTTCGGCTCAGCAGCTGAAAGAGTATGAAACATTGATGAGAGAGGTATTAAAAGATGCGGAAATGGGTTCTGGCCTTCGTGCTGGTCATTAGTTTAGGCGCCGGCATCGTAGGGCTCGCGCCTCCATCCGGCGGAACCACGGCTTGGGAGAACGGGGTTGGGGGGTAATTTCCCCTTAGAAACATAACTGGTTATTGAATATGTTAAAGGCGATCCATCTGAGGTTAAAAGCCCTGGCATGGTTCGGCTTTTTTTATTGGATTTTAAGCTGATAGTGGAACTATGGGAGGGCGATGCGCAGGAAGAGAGGGAAGGAGAAGAGGAATTTGGGGGCTAAGGGACACCAGAGCCGTTATTTTCGGAAAAACAGAGGTTTGCAAAATGTAACGGACACAGATGCCCTTATTTTCCTCGAATCGGCCTGGATGAACTGGTTTAGAGCGAAATAGGGTCGCCTGTGTCCGTTAGGCTGGGAAATACCCGGGAAATGGGCGGATAAGGTCGCTAGTGTCCGTTAGAGCAGTGTCCAAAGTAGAAGTCAGAGCCATTAAAGGACGCTGTCAGGCTTTTTTCTTATTGCCTCGATAACTACTATGCGAAACGGAACGGAGTTAAGGTGAGCTTTGATCCGAATTTTCATAAAAAACTGACGGGCAAAGCGAAAATCAATCAAGCCGGAGTCCGTCAATTGCTTCAGATGATGCGATAGCGTTGAACCGGTAACCGATCCAAGTCTTTCGCCGACCGCGGTGAAGCATAAATAATCCTCTTTCGCGAGCAATAAAGCGATTTTTTGAAAACGGTTTATTGACAAGTCGAATATTGTCGTTTATACTGGGGGCATACCTGCAGGGTAAGATATTTTTTTAAAGCATTACTGAAACGTTTCAGTGTTGTTGAGACTATTTTTTTTGAACATTTACTGTAACGTTTCAGTAAGCGCAAGCACATGAGAAAAAAAGTTACCGGGGTGACGCAAAAATGAGTAACAAAGAGGCCGCAACAAGCATTATCAAGCTAGTGGGGGGAAAGAACAATATTTCCAGCTTGATTCATTGCGCCACAAGGCTGCGCTTTGAACTAAACGACAGCTCTCTTGCCGATCGGGACGCGCTTAAAGCGCTGCCGGCGGTGCTCGGGGTAGTGGATTCGCAAGGGCAAACGATGGTGATTATCGGCCCGCAAGTGAATGAAATGTATGCCGAGATTATGCGGCAGTTAGAGACCGGCCCAGACGGACAAGCGCTGGACAGCGGTCCCGCCAACCCGGGGGATAACGCTCCAACCACCGCCAAAGCCCCTAAAAAATCGTGGTTCGATAAGCTGCTCTCCACGATTTCGGCGATTTTTACGCCGTACATTCCCATTCTGGCGACCTCCGGGATTATTAAAGGTCTGATCGATATTTTGGCGCAGTCCGGGATTCTCCCTAACACAAGCAATACTTATTTGATTCTGGCCGGTGCGGGCAATGCCTTGATTTATTTCTTTCCGATCCTGCTGGCGTTTACGGCCGCGCAAAAGTTTGGGGCCAGCCCTTATATTGGCGCAGTGATCGGCGCGGCTTTGATGGAGCCGAACATTACGGGGATTACGACAACGGGCAATGTGATCGACTTTTTGGGGATTCATTTTACCGCGATGAATTTTTCCAGCACCGTCATCCCGATCATTTTGGCGATTTGGGCCTACTCTTATCTGGACAAGCTGCTTAAAAGATTTTTGCCCAAAGCGCTCCAGTTCATCTTTGTGCCGCTCCTGTCCGTGCTGATCATGGTTCCTTTGACTTTGATGGTGTTCGGGCCGGTCGGCGGATTTTTGGCTAATCTTGTCGCTGACGGATACGAGTTTTTCCTTAATTCCAATGTCATTATCTTTAATGCGATCTTCGGGGCTTTGTTTGTCTATGTCATTATGCTGGGCATACACTGGGTTGTCCTGCCGCTGCAGTTATCGTACCTGGCGGAACATGGCATGGAATACAGCCTCGGATCGGGCGGAATGGGCAACTATGCGCTGCTCGGAGTCTGCCTTGCCGTGATGGTGATTTCCAGAAGCAAGGAAGAACGAACAATCGCCAGTTCCTCCGCGTTCGTCAATTTTCTGTCGGGCGTTACCGAACCAGGCTTGTACGGGGTGGTGATGAAGAACAAAAAATATTTCATCTCCTTGACGCTAGGGGGGTTGGCCGGAGGCATTATCTGCGGCGTGACCAAAACCTACATTACGAACTTTGCCTTTACCGGCTTGTTCGGATTGCCGGCATTCCTGTCGTCCCCGACCGCGCTGACTTATTTTATCGCCGTGGGCGTTACGCTGATCGTATCGTTTTTTACGACGGTTCTGTTAAGCAAGCAAAATATCCGGTTCAAAAAGCCGCAGGCATAAACGGGAGACGCCAACGTCGGGCAGCCGAAGCCGCAGATCGCGCAGACGTTTAAAACTACTCTACTAACGTAAGGGTTCAAAAAAACCTTTATAATAAATTAAAAACGGATGAATAGGCGCGAGGTGCAAATAGAAATGGCTACGATCAAGGATATTGCAAAACTGCTGGATATTTCGGTTTCGGCTGTCTCCATGGCTTTGAACGACAGTCACGAAATCGGTGAGAAAACCAAAATCAAAGTGAGAGAAGCGGCAAAACAGTTGAACTATGTCAGAAACGGTTCGGCGATCGATCTGCAGCGCAAAAAAACCAATGTGGTTCTGCTCATAACCGATAATCCGACCCGCCCGTATTTTACGGATTCCTTAACCGTCGTGCAAAATGAGCTGATGATGAAAAATATCGATTTGGTTATTATTACGGCAAACGACAAGCACAGAGGTACGGCGGAGCGGTTTATTTCCGAAAATAGAGCGGATGCCGTGATCTGTATGTCCAAGTTTATTTCCGACGAATTTGTCAATTTGTATGCCAACAAGAGCATGCCGATTTTTGTCATGGGCAGAGCGCCGGAGTTGATTGCGAACGAGTATGCGGTCAATGTCGCCCTTGATTATGAACGCGTCGGAGAGGATATTACGGAATATCTGATTGCGAAAGGGCACCGTAAAATCGCCTTCGTCAAAGGCAGCAAAACCTCGGTCGGGACGAGTTACCGGTATAAAGGCTACTTGCGGACTTTAAAAAGATTTCAGCTTACGCTCGACAAGGAGCTCATTTTTGAGGCGCGCGGCAGCGATTACGACCATGGATACGGCATTACGGAAAAAATCATCGGTAAAATCGCTTCCGGGCAGGTCGAGGCGATTTTTTACGCCACTGACGATCTGGCGGTCGGCGGTTTGCAAAAGCTGCTGGAAAACGGAATTGCCGTGCCTGAGGATGTATCGATCGTAGGTTACAACAATTATCCGATTTCCAGAATGGTTACGCCCCCGATCACGACGGTGGACCTGCATCAGCAGAAGATTATGCGGAGAGTGGCCAAATCTCTGATCGCGATGGTGGAAGGAAGCAAGACGAAAACTGACGTGGTGAAAAAACTGCAAAAAGACGCTATTTTCCAATCGGAAATTATCGAAAGAGGTTCCGTTAAAAATAGAGAGTAAGGAGAGAAACCGTATGTCAACTCGGAAGTTGCCGGACGCCTTCTTGTGGGGAGGAGCCGTATCGGCCAATCAATGCGAAGGGGCGTGGAACATTGGGGGAAAAGGGGTAAGCACCGCCGATGTCGCCGCCGCCGGTAAGCATGGCCAAAGCCGATTGTATACCGAAGGCATTCTGAATGACGTTTATTATCCGAATCATCAGGCGATTGATTTCTATCACCGCTATCAGGAGGATATCGCTTTGTTCGCCGAGATGGGGTTTAAATGCTTCAGAACGAGCATTCACTGGACGAGAATCTTCCCCCAAGGCGATGAAACGGAGCCGAATGAGGAAGGGTTGGCTTTTTATGACCGGGTGTTTGACGAGTGTCGTAAATACGGAATCGAACCGGTCGTCACGATTTCCCATTATGAGACCCCGCTGTACTTGGTCGAGAAATACGGTTCCTGGACGAACCGGAAGATGATCGATTTTTACGTCAAGCTATGTGAAACCTTGTTCCGGAGATACCGCACGAAAGTAAAATATTGGATGACCTTTAATGAAATCAATGTCATTACTTTGAATCCGCTGATTGCCGCGGGTATCCGCGCCGAGCAATACGACCGCCCGGAGCAAGCGGTGTATCAAGCGGCGCATTACCAATTGGTGGCCAGCGCGAAAGCCGTGGAATTGGGGCGCCGGATCAATCCGGATTTCAAAATCGGCATGATGATGCTGTACCCGCTGTCCTACGCGGAAACCTGTTCCCCGGAAGACAACCTGGAAAATATGCACAATATGGATCTTCATTATTACTTCTCCGATGTTCAGGTCAGGGGCTACTATTCTCCCAAAGCCTATAAATTTTTGCAACGGAAGCAAATCGTGCTTGATGTAACGCCGGAGGACAAACGGGATTTGATGGCCGGAACCGTCGATTATGTCGGCATCAGCTATTATATGTCCCTTGTCACGAGCGCTAGCCCCGAACGGAAAATTCAAGTGAAAGGCAACATGCTGGACGGCATTGCCAACCCTTATCTGGAGAAAAGCGACTGGGATTGGCAGATCGACGGCTTAGGCTTGCGAATCGCTTTAAACAACCTGTATGACCGCTATCAGCTGCCGATTTTTGTGGTGGAAAACGGCCTTGGCGCCGTGGACGACAAACGGGAAGGCGAGATGATCCAGGACGATTACCGGATCGATTACTTAAAAAAACATATCGCTCATATGAAAGACGCGGTTTTGCTGGACGGGATAGACGTGATGGGTTATACCGTCTGGGGCTGCATCGACCTCGTCAGCGCTTCCACCGGGGAAATGAAAAAACGCTACGGCCTGATCTACGTGGATCGGGATGATCAAGGCCGGGGAACTTTGAACCGCGAACGGAAGAAGTCTTTTTACTGGTATAAAAATGTCATTTTGTCAAACGGCGAGATGTTGGATGAGTCCCGATAAATAGCAGACAGAGGAGTGGTACGGATGAAATTTCCCAACCTATTCAAGCCGATCCGCATTAAAAACGTAGTGTTCCACAACCGGATTATCGCCACCCCAGCGGGGCCTTACCATGACAAAGCGATCGGCGGCGCCGGCGTGATCATTACGGGCAGCGTCAATGTCAGCCGCAAAAGAGCGAGCTATTCCCGGCCGGACGAGCCCTACGCCTTTGATAAATACCAGATGGAAGCGACGCGAAACCGCGTCATTGTCGCCCATCAGGCCGGGGCAAAAGCTTCCCTTGAGCTGATCCATTCGGGCCAATACGCGCGCGTGGACGATTACGCGATCGGCCCGGTCGATCTCGTCAGGGCGGACGGCACGATCGTAAAAGCGATGGACGAGCAAATGATGGACGAGGTGGCGAACGACTGGGCGGAAACCGCGAAAAGGGCCAAGGAAACCGGCTTCGATCTGGTCATGCTGCATTTTGCCCACGGCTGGCTGCCCGCCGAATTTCTCTCTCCGCTGTTTAATAAACGCACGGACGAATACGGCGGTTCTTTTGAAAACCGGATCAAGTTCCCGAAAATGATCATCGACCGGGTGCGCGAAGCGGTAGGCCCCGATTTTATTGTGGACATGCGGATCAGCGCTTCCGAAATCGTCGATGGTTCGATCGAATTCAAGGACGTGCTGGAATTTATTAAAATCGTCGAAGACAAACTCGATATGGTGCATATTTCGGCGGGCCTGGACATCAACTACGAAGGCAATGTGCACATGGCCCCGACGATTTTTAAAGAGCATATGCCCAACGTGGAATGGGCCGCCGAAGTAAAGCGGAACGTTAAGATTCCCGTGGCCGTCGTCGGCGCGATTATGAGCCCGGCCGAAGCCGAATCGATCATCGCCGAGGGCAAGGCCGATTTCGTGGCCCTGGGACGCCCGCTGATCGCCGATCCGTTCTGGCCGCAGAAAGCCAAGGAAGGACGAGATGAAGATATCGTCCCCTGCCTGCGCTGCCAATACTGCTACCATATTTCCACGGAGCGGAAAAATGTCGGCTGCTCGGTCAATCCGCGCTATACCCGTTACGATCTTGTTCCTTTGGAGCTGCCGAAAGCGAAGCAGCGCAAGAAAGTCGTTATTATCGGCGGTGGCCCGGCCGGCATGAAAGCCGCTTTGGTGGCGGACGAGCGGGGGCATGAGGTTATTTTGCTGGAAAAGCAGGATTCGCTTGGTGGGGCGCTGCGGTATGCCGAATACGAAGAGTTGAAAATCGATTTATACAATTACATGAAATATCTGATCACTCAAATCCATAAATCCGGCGTCAAGGTGCAGTTGGGGGTGGAGGCTACGCGGGAGCGGGTTAAAGAGCTGTCCCCGGACGCGATCATCATTGCCGTTGGCGCGGTGCCGTTTTCGCCTCCAATTAAAGGGGTGAACCAAAGCCATGTGCTCGGAGCGCTGGACGTATATACCCGGATGGATGAAGTAGGGCAGGAGGTCGTGCTGATCGGCGGCGGTTCGACCGGCTGCGAGCTCGGCATCGAGCTGGCGCGGCACGGCAAAAACGTGACGATCATGGAAGCGGGAGACTTGCTGGCGAAAAACGGCAATATTCTGTATCGCGTCGCTTTAAGACA
This sequence comes from Paenibacillus oralis, assembly GCF_003863965.1. Classification (GTDB taxonomy): domain Bacteria; phylum Bacillota; class Bacilli; order Paenibacillales; family Paenibacillaceae; genus Fontibacillus; species Fontibacillus oralis. The sequence continues at coordinate 6,904,070 of NZ_RRCN01000001.1, read as the reverse complement.
AGCGATGGAAAAGCAAAAAACGCTGCATACGAAAATGAACGTCCGGATCGGGGAGATCACCCCGGATGGCGTGATTTACGAGGAGAATGGCGAGCGAAAACTTCATAAAGCCCAGACCGTTATTCTCTCGACGGGGATGCGGACCAATCCGCGGCTCATCGACTCCTTCTACAACATCGTCCCGGACACCTTCATCATCGGCGATGCCAACAAGCCGAGAAACGTGATGGATGCGACCAGGGAAGGTTATTTTATCGCCAAAAATCTTTAATCTAATATCGGAGGCAGAGTATGTTCGGTTGGAAAAAGAAAAAGGCTGCGGAGCAGGTTCTGGAAGTTCCGGCTCCGCTGCCAGGCAAGATTGTCCCCCTTGCAGAGGTGCCCGACGAAGCGTTTGCCGGCGGACTGATGGGGGAAGGCATTGCGATTCAACCTGTGGAAGGGAAGGTGACCGCTCCGTTTGCCGGCAAGGTGGTTCATGTGATGGAAAAAAGCAAACACGCCGTCATGCTTGAACACGAATCCGGAACGCAAATTTTGATTCATGTCGGAATGAATACCGTCTCCCTGAAAGGAGAAGGCTTTACGGCCCACGTAAACTCCGGCGATTCCGTTGCAAAAGGGCAACTGTTGCTGGAATTCGATATCCCCGCGATCGAGCAGGCAGGCTACACGGTGATTACGCCAGTGATTGTCCCGATCGGGCAGGAGCATGTCAAGCGGGTTGAGGTTGCGGAAGTCCAGGGGGATGAACAGCAGGGCGTGATACGGATTTATTATTAGAGTTTTGCTCCATGGGCGGCTGTTTCCTTGACTTTAGTCAGGGGACAGCCGTTCTTCCATGTGATTTGCCCGAAACGAGTAGCGGTAAAAAATGGTCTTATTTTCAGCAAAACTGCGGTTTGACAGCCGGCTGCCGGAACGACCAACCGTCGGCCTTCAAAATAGCGGAACTTTATGTGCTTATTATCCAGAGCCAGGCAGGTTCATCCCCATTAGCGGAATTTTTTGCCCTTATTTACCTATAAATGGTCCAGAACGCGGGCATTTCTTTGCGATTCGAGAAAATAGGGCCATAAATTTCCTTTATTTCTCTCAAATGGACGGATATCGCCAGAATAACGCCATTTTTTGCCCTTATGCTTTTCGTCACATGCTTGCCTGCTTGTAATGGTAATGGTATTCCGGTGCGAACGTTGCAAATATTGAGTGTTTTGATGATCGTACATCATTATTTTTATATATCCATCATGAAAGCGTTGACATGTTGGAGGGGTGTTGCTATGATGTAATCATTAAAGAAGCTATAAAAAATAAAAGATTGGCAGAGGATGGAGTATGGAACTGGAAAGACGATTGACGCTCAAGGAGTTGGCCAAGCAAATCGGGGTCTCGCCGGCGACGCTGGACCGCGTGCTGAACAACCGGGGAAACGTGAAACGGCAGACTTACGAGAAGGTGATGGGGAAGATCAAAGAGCTGAATTACATGCCCAACCGTTCGGCGAGCTTTTTGTCGCGGAAAAACGAATACGCTATGGCAATTGTTTTCCCGGAACTGCCGGAGTACTTTTGGAAGCAGGTGGAGAAGGGAATCAACATCGCTACCCAGGAGTTTCGCGATTTCGGTCTGCATGTCTCCGTGATCCGTTCCGACAAATACGACCTGGAGCCGCAGAAGAAAACCGTGCAGCAGTTGATCGATTCCGGCAAATACGACGCGATTGCGATCTCGCCCAACGATCCGCAGGAAATGGCCGACATTATCGACCATGGCGTCGATCAGGGCGTGGCGATCTGCACGTTCAACAGCGACTCTCCGCTCAGCAATAGGCTGTTTTACGTCGGCTGCGATTACCGCATTGCCGGCCGTCTGGCCGCGGATGCCTTGTGCAAATTCGTCGCAAACAAAACCAAAGTGGGGCTCGTCATGTCCTACACCAATTTTCAGATGCAGCAAAAGGTGACGGGATTCCGCGAGGTGGTGGCCGAATACGAGCATATCGACATGGTTGGCCCGCTCAAGCTGAGCCAGAAGGATTACGAGTCGCCCGAAGTGTTCGCCGATTATTTCCGGGAAGTGGACGGCGTTTACGTATCCAGCGCGAAGCTGGATGTCGTGGGTAAGCATCTGGAGGACATGGAGTTGGACAACCCTCCGATTCTGATCGGTCATGACATGACGGAGGAGACGTACCAGTTGATGAAAAAGGGGATCGTCACCGCGACGATCTGCCAGGATCCTGTGAATCAGGGGTACCTGACCGTAAAGTCGATGTTTGATTACCTCGTTTCCGGCTACAAAGGAGGCGTGAAGGAGAACATCACGAAGCTGGAGCTGGTCACAAAGGAAAATGCGCGTTATTACGTATAGTCAGAAGGCTGCAGTAAACGCGCTTTTTTTAAATTAAAATGATGTACGTACATCATTTTTGTGATGGAAAATATATGAATGTGGCATAACTGCCTCCGTTTTTAGCAGAGTTTTGAGCAGAAAAGCGGCAGTGCGTGCAAATACAAACAAAGTCAGACTAAGGGGGATTTGGACATGTTGAAAAATGTAAGGGCTCTCATGGCAGCGATGGTCGCGTTGGTGGTATTGCTCACGGCTTGCGCGCCGAATACGGAGTCTAGCGGCTCCAACTCGGCGGCAAACGCCGGAGGAACAGGCGGAGGTGGGAACAAGGTCGTCATTAAATGGTGGGATTCGATGACCAGCGACGCGACCCAAGGGGCGCTGCAAAAAATCATCGCCGATTATGAGGCGGCGCATCCCGACGTGAAGATCGAGCGCACCTATGTTTCGTTTGCGGACATCAAAAACAAGCTGCTGCTCGGTTCGGTCGGCAACGACATGCCCGATATCGTCTGGCTGGACAATCCGGACCATCAAGCGTTTGCGGCTGCGGGCATTCTGGCCGATTTGACGGACCAGATCAAAGAGTGGGGCCAGGCGGACAAATATTTTGCAGGCCCATGGTCCTCGACGATGTACGAAGGCAAAAATTACGGCGTGCCGATCGGCAGCAACAATCTGGCGCTTTACTACAACAAGGACCTGCTGGCAGCCAAAGGCCTGACGCCGCCGAAAACCTGGGATGAACTGAAAGAAGCGGCCAAACAGCTGACGACAAAGGATGTCTACGGGTTTGCCATGACCGCGGTGAAAACCGAAGAAGGCACGTTCCAGTTCCTGCCGCTGATGTACCAATCCGGGACGGATATCGACAATTTTGACAGCCCGGGAACGATTGAAGCGGCAACGCTCTTGAAATATATGGCCGACAACGGCTACATGTCCAAAGAAGTGATCAACCAGAAGCAGTCCGATACGGTCGTACAGTTCTCCACGGGAAAAGTCGCAATGATGATTAACGGCACCTGGCAAATTCCGCTTTTGCGAAAAGAAGGCAAAGTGAACTGGGGCGTCGTCGAGCTGCCGGTGAACAAACAAGGCGGCACGATCCTCGGCGGGGAAAACTGGGCGATCACGAACGCGTCCAAACACAAAGATATCGCTTTTGACATCATCAAATTCGCCAATGAGCCGGAACGTTTGAAAGCGTTTGATCAGGCGGCGGGCCGTCTGCCGAGCCGTTCCGATCTGCTGCAGGATCCGTTCTGGCAGAACGATCCGGAGTTGAAGGTGTTCGCCGACGCTATGGAAGTGGCCAAAGCGAGAGCCTACGGTCCGGAATATCCGAAAATTTCCGAGGCAATTCAAATTATGCTGCAAGAAGTCATTACGGGCAGCAAGCCGCCGGAGCAGGCCGTGAAGGAAGCCGCCGGCAAAATCGAGCCATACGTGAAAAAATAGTCAAATAGGGGGAGATGTCATGTCCCGGAAAACAACGGTTTCTGGCGGGGAAATCTCCCGTGGAGCGAAATGGTTTTCCTCATGGAACAACTACTTGTTCGTCGTACCTGCCTTGGTGTTCATGGTTGTTTTTATCGGTTTTCCGCTTTTTTACAACCTGATGCTGAGCTTTCAGAACGTTAATGTGTACAATTTAAGCGGACAGCACGATTTCATCGGGTTGTCCAATTACATCAAGTCGCTGAAAGATCCGGTGTTTTATGCCGCATTGCAAAATTCCGCCGTATTTACCGTGCTGAGCATCTTTTTTCAATTTACGATCGGGTTTGCGTTGGCGCTCTTTTTCAATTTAAAGTTTCCGGGGCGCAACCTGTTCCGTTCCTTGATGCTGCTCGCCTGGATGCTTCCGGTGGTCATCAGCGGCACCGTGTTTCAATGGATGCTGTCCGGCGACTATGGGGTTGTTAACTATTTTCTGCAGGCGCTTGGGATCATCGATCAGCCGGTGAACTGGCTCAGCGAGAGCAACACGGCTTTGCTCGGAACGGTCGTAGCCAACATCTGGATCGGGATTCCGTTCAATATGATCATTTTGCTGTCGGGGCTGCAGGGCTTGCCCGAGCATCTGTACGAAGCCGCCAAGCTGGACGGGGCAAACCGGCTGGTACAGTTCCGCCATATCACCCTGCCGCTGATGCGCCCGACGATTCTCGTCCTGCTGATTCTCGGCATCATCAACACGTTTAAGGTGTTCGACCTTATCTTTATCATGACTGCCGGCGGTCCGATCACGGCTTCGACCGTGCTGCCGATCTACGCGTACCAGTTGTCCTTCACGACGCTGGAATTCAGCCAAGGCGCTTCGGTGTCCATGATCATGTTCCTGATTCTGATCGTGATCTCGATCGTTTACTTAAGAATGTCCAGCAAGGAGGAGGTCCGCTAATGACGAACGCGAAATGGAAATCCACGGGCGCGACCTTCATCGGCATTCTGATCATGATCGTATTCCTGTTTCCGGTGTATTGGATGGTGAAAACATCGGTCACACCGGTCACGGAGCTGTATCACAACCCGCCGCATCTCTGGCCGGTCGGTGCTACCTTGGAGTCGTATATTAACAACTTTGTGCGCAACCAGGACATGATTGGCTATATCGGCAACAGCCTGATTATCGCCACCGGGACGATGGTGATGTCGTTGCTGCTGTCGATTCCGGCGGCGTACGCCTTGGCTCGCCTCCCGGTCAAAGGCAAGGCGCTGATGATGATTTCGGTGCTGTCGATCCAGATGCTGCCTGGCATCATGATGGCGATGCCGCTGTATATCATGTTCTCGAAGGTGCACTTGAACGATAATTTCGCCGGGTTGATTTTCGCCGATCTGATCCATTCGCTTCCGTTTGCCATCATCACGCTGCGGCCGTTTTTCCTGGCGCTGCCCAGCGGGTTGGAGGAGGCGGCGATGATCGACGGCTGCAACAAGTTCACCTCGTTTACGAAAATCATCCTGCCGCTGGTGAAGCCTGGCCTGATGACGGTTGCCGCGTTCTGCTTCCTGTTTGGCTGGGGCGACTTCATCTTCGCTTTGACGCTAACGTCGAGCAATACGGTTCGTCCGCTGACACTGGGCCTGTACCGATTCATCGGCCAATACGGCACGGAGTGGAACAACCTGATGGCGGTTGCTACTTTGGCGGCGCTGCCGATCATCGTCATTTTCGTCTCCATGCAAAAATACGTGGTCGGCGGGATAACGGCGGGTTCCATGAAGGATTAGTTTTTTTAATACCATATAGTAAGGGTGGAGGAAACAGAGATGAAATTTACGGATGGGTACTGGCATGTCCGGCCGGGGGTAACGCTTAATTATCCGGTGGAGGTGCGCAACGTCAAAGCTTCGCGGGAGCAATTATCGGTGTTTGCTTCCTGCAAAAAAATCGTCACCCGCGGGGACACGCTGAATACGGCGATTTTGACCGTCAACTACACATCTCCGATGAAGGACGTAATCGCGGTGGAACTGGTTCACCATAAAGGCCGGGAAGCGAAAGGGCCCGAGTTCGAGAAACGGGTTGACGGCGGACTTGCGGTCCTTATCGAAAACGGCGAGGACATCGCCAGACTGACCAGCGGAAAGCTGAGCGTGGAGGTTCATAAAAAGGAAGGCTGGAGCACGCATTTTCTGTACGGCGGCAAACGGCTCACCGGCAGCGGCTATAAAAGCCCGGGGCATATGAAAATGCCGGATCAAAGCACCTATATCCGTGAGCAATTGGATCTCGGGGTAGGCGAGTACATCTACGGCCTTGGCGAGCGCTTTACTCCTTTCGTAAAAAATGGGCAAGTCGTCGACCTGTGGAATGAAGACGGCGGCACCTGCAGTGAGCAGGCTTACAAAAACGTTCCTTTTTACCTGTCCAGTTACGGCTATGGCGTGTTTGTCGATCATCCGGAGCGCGTCTCCTACGAGGTCGCTTCCGAGGTGGTATCCAAGGTGCAGTTCAGCGTGCCCGGCGAATCGCTCAAATATTATATCATCGGCGGGGAAAACCTGAAGGAAGTGCTGGACAACTACACCAAACTGACGGGAAAACCGGCGCTGCCTCCGGCCTGGACGTTTGGGCTGTGGCTGACCACCTCGTTCACCACCAGCTATGACGAGGGGACGGTGACAAGCTTTATCGACGGCATGATCGAGCGGAACATCCCTTTGCACGTATTCCATTTCGACTGCTTTTGGATGAAGGAATTCCAATGGTGCGATTTTGAATGGGACAAAGACGTGTTTCCCGATCCGGAAGGCATGCTGAAGCGCCTCAAAAGCAAAGGCCTGCACATCTGCGTCTGGATCAATTCCTATATCGCCCAGCAGTCCTACTTGTTCGACGAAGGCAAGGAGGGCGGCTATCTCGTAAAAACGAAAGACGGCGACGTGTGGCAGTGGGACCGCTGGCAGGGCGGCATGGGACTGGTCGATTTCACCAATCCGGCGGCTGTCCGCTGGTACAAGGATAAGCTGAAGGCACTGCTTGAGATGGGCGTCGACTGCTTCAAAACCGACTTCGGCGAGCGGATTCCGACGGATGTTGTGTATTACGACGGATCGGATCCGGTCAAAATGCACAATTACTACACGCATCTGTACAATAAGGCGGTGTTTGAGGTTTTGGAGGAGGTGCGGGGCAAAAACGAAGCGGCGGTGTTTGCCCGTTCGGCCACGGCCGGCGGTCAGCAGTTCCCGGTGCATTGGGGCGGCGATTGCTCGGCGACGTACGTCTCGATGGCGGAAACCCTGCGCGGCGGGTTGTCGCTCGGCATGTCCGGCTTCAGCTTTTGGAGCCACGACATCGGCGGCTTCGAGAACACAGCTACGCCGGACCTGTACAAGCGCTGGACCGCCTTCGGGCTGCTGTCGTCGCACAGCCGGCTGCACGGCAGCCAGTCTTACCGGGTGCCGTGGCTGTTCGACGAGGAGGCGTGCGACGTGCTCCTCCACTTTACGCAGTTGAAAGACACGCTGATGCCGTATATTTACGGCGTCTCTGTTGAAGCGACGAAAACGGGCGTACCGGTCATGCGCGCGATGGTGCTGGAGTTCACGGGCGACCCGGCCTGCGAAACGCTGGACCGCCAGTACATGCTGGGCGATTCCCTCCTGGTCGCTCCGATCTTCAACAGCGAAGGGATTGCCAAGTATTACTTGCCGGAAGGGCGCTGGACGAATTACCTGAGCGGCGAGGTTGTGGAGGGCCGACGCTGGGTGGAGGAGCGGCATGATTATTTCAGCTTGCCGCTGCTGGTTCGTCCCGGCAGCCTGATCGCGGTCGGCGCGAACCGGGAGCGTCCAGATTACGACTACGCGGACGGCATCACGCTGCAGCTGTTTGAGCTGGAGGACGGCCGCGAGGCGGCGGCCCGGGTGTACAGCCCGCAAGGCGAGCTGGAGCTCGAGGTGCGTGTGCAGCGGCAGGGCGAAGTTCTGAAGGTGAGCCGGGTGCGCGAGACGGCGGGCAAGCCTTGGGAGCTGGTGCTGCGCGGCATCTCGGCCGTAACCTCGGTGGAAGGCGGCACGGCGGCTGCCGGCGAGCAGGGCGTGCGGATTGTCCCGCAGGCGGGAAGCGGTGAAATAAGCATAACCTTGGCTTAAGCTGCAAACAGGGGGTTGTATGGGGGGGCGCCGTTTCTTTTTTGGATCAATTGGTAATTGGCATTGAGAGGATATCGTTATTCTGATAAAATATAGATATATTAACTTGCAGGAGGAGAATTCCCCATGCCTACGATCCGACCCAGCTCCGATTTAAGAAATAAATACAACGAGATATCCGAGTTTTGCCGCAATTATGATGAACCTGTATTCATTACAAAAAATGGCCAGGGTGATTTGGCCGTAATGAGTATCGAAACATATGAGAAACTAACTGGCAAGTTAGAGCTTTACAAGCTTCTTGAGGAAGGAGTGGCAGCGGCTGAGGATAACAAGGTAAAACCGTTTCGTGACGTACTGAACGATGTTCGGAAGGGACTTTCGCAGTGAATTCCTTCCCCCCTAAGAATCCTTTACGGAAAAAGGAACTGGAGCAGCTTGTTATAAGCCCGGATTCTTTGGCCCGGTCTCACAGCTTCAGCAGCAAATCGATGTCCCTGATGACAAGAGTGCTGCGGATTTGCACGAGCAAAAATCCGAAGGGTCGTCCGCCATCGCTTCCAGCAGCGATCGGGCGACCCGTTTTTTTGTATTTGTTTCCTTAGATATCCACCTTCACGCTCCCTCACCTCAAGCACCCGCATATACCAACTCCACCACCAGATGCTCGTCATAGTTGCCGAAGCCTTTGCCAAACAGTGTAACCCCTCCCTGGTGCAGGGCATCCTCCTCCACGGAGATCCTGAGCGTCCATTGCTTGCGCCGAATATCGGCGTCGTTCAGCGTAACGCCGGATAACTTAACGCCATCCATATAAGTCCCCTCATCCGTGACGCGCAATTGCTTCAACAGCCCGTACTGGTTCGTATATTGCGGCCACCAGTCGGGCGTGAATTTCCCCCGCTGATCGCCGTAATCGCCCGGGCTGGTCCAGGTTCCCAGCTTGACCTCATTCAGGGCAAACGTAATGTCGGACGGATAGTTGTTATTCACGCCGGGCGCTTCCGAGGCGATTTCCATCATGATCAAGAGCTCGCGGGGCCGCTGGCTCGACAGCAGAAAATTCGGGCATTTGTATTCGATATAACCTTTGCCGAACCACAGGATGGCGGCATGAATCCGTTCCTGGTCCCAGAAGTAGCGGGGATCGTCAAAGCTCCCGATGATATGGCTTATTGTGGCCAGGCCGCAGGTAGGCTCGATATGGAAATCGGAGTAATGCCCGATCGGAATTTCGGTCCGGTGGCTTTGGCGGGGCGCGGCTTGTTCGGCCGGAAAAAGAATTTCAAGCGAAGTGGCCGCCAGGGAGCAGATTTTTTGCAGTCCGCTTTTGCCCGGGGCCATTTGCGTGGCGATCAAGCCCGCTTCGCTAAGCTTGCGCACATGCATGGTCATGATGGCGCTGGACAATCCGGCGGCGCCGGCCAGTTCCTTGACGTTCATCGGCTGCTCGGCCAATAAACGCAAAATATGCAGCCGTACGGGGCTGGCTAACGCTTCGTACACGGGCAAAGATTTTTCCGTAAGATCGAGTTTCATCATGTTCCGCCTTTATCCTTTGATTAATAAATATATTACTTAAAAGTCGGATTATTTACAAGAATCAAAATGAAATGGGCGATTTTTTCGGAATACGATTGACGTTGCTTGTGATATGTGACTATAATGAGTTTGTAATATATAAATTAATTAATAATAATATTAATTAAGGAGTGAAACGACCGATGACGCTGAAGGGTGTGCTTAACGCCGATTTGGGGCAAGGAACGATCAACCGAAATATTTACGGCCATTTTTCCGAACATTTGGGCAGATGCATTTATGAAGGGATTTGGGTCGGGGAGGACTCGCCGATTCCAAATACGAACGGGATACGCAGCGACGTTGTGGAAGCGCTTAAAAACATTAAAATCCCGGTGCTGCGCTGGCCGGGGGGCTGTTTTGCCGACGAATATCATTGGAAGGACGGGATCGGCCCGCGCGCAGGCAGAAAGCGGATGGTCAACACTCACTGGGGCGGGGTTGTGGAAAACAACCATTTCGGTACCCATGAATTCATGGAGCTGTGCCGCCAGTTGGAATGCGAGCCTTATATCAACGGCAATGTGGGCAGCGGAACCGTTCAGGAGATGTCGGAATGGGTGGAGTACCTCACATTTGGCGGCGAGTCCCCGATGTCGCAGCAGCGCGCGCAGAATGGGCGGGAAGAGCCGTGGAAAGTGACCTATTTCGGGGTCGGCAACGAAAACTGGGGCTGTGGCGGAAACATGCGTCCGGAATATTATGCCGACGTATACCGGCGTTATCAGACATACGTGCGCAACTATGGCGGCAACAAAATTCACCGGATTGCCTGCGGACCGAATTCGGACGATTACAACTGGACGGAGGTCCTGATGCGCGAAGCGGCCCGGTTCATGGATTCGCTTACGTTGCACTACTACACGGTCCCTGGAGAATGGCAGAATAAAGGTCCGGCTACGGGGTTTGCGGAGCGCGAATGGTTCACGACGCTGCGGAAAGCGCTGCACATGGACGAGTTGATCACCCGCCACAGCGTCATTATGGATAAATACGATCCGGAGCGGCGGATCGGGCTGATCGTGGACGAATGGGGCACCTGGTACGACGTGGAGCCGGGCACGAACCCCGGGTTTTTGTATCAGCAGAGTACGATCCGCGATGCATTGGTGGCCGGGCTTACGCTGAACATCTTCCATAAACATCATAAACGCGTACGTATGGCCAACATTGCCCAAACCGTGAACGTACTCCAGGCGGTGATCCTGACCGAAGGGGAAAAAATGCTCCTGACGCCGACGTACCACGTCTTCGACATGTACAAGGTGCATCAGGATGCCGAATTCCTGGACCTGACGCTGGATGCCGGAAGCTTCAACTTCGATGGGGAGGAACTCCCCGCGGTGTCGGCTACGGCTTCAAGGGACAGTGAAGGCAAAATCCACATCAGCTTGTGTAATCTAAGCCACCTTGCGCCAACCGAAGTCGCTCTGGATATTCGCGGAGTGGCCGGGCAAAAGCTGTCCGTCACCGGGACGACGCTGACCGGCGATAAGATCGACGCGCACAATACCTTCGCCGTGCCGGACAATGTCAAACCGCAGCCGTTTTCCGGGTTTGCGCTGCAGGACGGCCGACTCGCGGCCACGCTGCCGCCGATGTCGGTCACCACGCTGGAACTGACGGCGGGAAGCTAAGGAGCGCCCAAGATGGCTGGAGAAACAGCGGAATGCAAAGGCTGCCGGGAGGAATACAAGGTGACCGAGGCGCAGATCGCCCGGATTTTGGCTTCGCCGATGTTCGCTGCGGAGCACTGCGTGCCCGAGGAGATTTATGAGGAGCGCCTTCAGGCCTGCAGCGCCTGCCCCAAACTCGAAAACAGCACGACCTGCCGGGTTTGCGGCTGCATCGTTCCGGTCGTCGCCAAGCTGAAAGAACGCGCTTGCCCCATGCCGGGAGGCGGCAGGTGGCCGGCGTAAGCGGACACAAGAAAGTAAAAGAGCTTATGCCAGCGCTGGCATAAGCTCTTTTACTTATGATCATTCGATTAATCTACCAGGCTTGAAGGCCAGTTGCCGTACCAAGCATATCCTGTTCTTCTCTCTTGTTCAATATCGCTGAGTTTGTACTTCACTACGCCATCACGCCCTACAAAGATAGGCTTGTTCGTACCGATCTCGTAAAAGCGGGCCCAGATCGGGGTAGTTACACTGGGGTCGTCCACAACGATCACATCATCGCCTGTCTTTACTATGCGGATTCCGGTAATTTTAACGGCTCTAAACCAATTTTCCGCAGCTTGAATCGAAGCCTTAATTTGCGTGGTGGCCGGTCTGGTTTTTAAGAATTTTACAATACCGACACTTTCACTGGCGGTAAGAGAAGGAACTTCATATGCTCTTGCCCCTGCCGGTTTTAGCGTGGCGGAGTCATGCTGTTGTCCCCAAACGGTCAGCTTTCCGTTAACTGTAACCTGAGTCTTTAACAAACAGTCCACGCCTTTCGCAACGGCAGATTTGCTGCGATTAGCCAAAGAGCTGTCTACGAAGGAAAAGTCGCCTTTCTTGTTTGCAACTTCGTCAAGCAGAATCATGACATTGACCATAGCATTGTCATTGTAGGTAATGTGTTTATGATAACCCGAGCTTTGGTAAATCTGCGGCCATCCGCCGTTGGCGTATTGCATGTTTAATAAGAAATTGATTCCTTTGATAGCTGCGGCGGAATATTTGCTGTCTTTGGTTTTGGTATATTCAGCCGCGAGTCTTCTTATTTCCGTATACGTGGCCTTGTTGTCAATCGTGGACTTTGCCCACTCCCCGCTGGTTGCTTTGTAATCCTTTTTCCAGCCGCCATCCGCCTGCTGGTTTTTCAGAATGTCCGAGATGCTCGCGGTAGTCCCGCTGCCATCGGCGGCGAATACGGTTGCGGAAGGCAGCGACAATCCGCCGAAAATCGTCAAAACAAGTGCTAAGGCCAATACCAAGGATACGTTACTTGCTTTTGTTTTTAACATAACACATCTCCTTTAATATTAAAGTTTGGCAGATTTGGTGAGCATCCCTCCCTTTAACTCTATGTTATGTATGCGTTTACATTATGTGACTCTATTATAATAAACGAAGAATAATATGTCTATAATTGATTTATTTGTAAATCGTTTACTTCTCCAACGCGAGCAACCTGGTTTTCATCTCCAGTCCGCCGCGGTAGCCGGTGAGCGAGCCGTTTTTGCCGATGACCCGGTGGCAGGGCACGGTCACGAGCAGCGGGTTGGATCCGATCGCCGCGCCGACGGCACGTACGGAGGACGGTTTGCCGATGGATTCGGCGATATCCGAATAGGAGCAGGTTTGTCCAAACGGAATGTCGCAAAGAGCTTGCCAGACGGTGAGCTGAAACGGGGTTCCCTGCAAGTCGGTGGGAACGGTAAAGCTATGGCGCTTGCCTTGAAAATACTCGATGAGCTCGGCGGCATAGGGCGTAAGCTTCCGGTCGTCACGAACGAGCGGGCTGCCGGGGAAGCGGCGGGAAGCCCAATCGGTCAATTCGTCAAAAGGACGATTAGGAGAACCGACATACGCCAACCCTTTCTCCGTCGCGCAGATGTATAAGTTCCAATCTTGTTCGGTAAGCTGCGACCAGAATAAGGTTTGCGCTTGGGTTGTTTTCATCATAATAAGCACCTCCAAAAGTGATAGATAGCTGTGGTTTCCACCGGTCAACGCTTTTGCGAACTTCTATATTCGGCAGGCGTGAGCCCGGTTGCTTTTTTAAACAAAGTGATGAAATAAGCCGGGCTGCCGACGCCGACATCCAGGGCGATGTCCGCAACGCTTCGCCGCGAATGGGTCAGCGCCATTTTCGCCTGATTGATTCTGCACTGCTGAATGTATTCTCCGGGGCTCATCCGTTTGACGCGTTTAAAAGTACGCTGCAAATGGAAGGGACTGCCGTGGCACATGTCGGCCAGCGTTTCCAGCGTCAGCTTTTCCTGGTAATGCGCGTCAATGTAATTGGCGATCTGCTCCACCCATTCCGTATCGGGCAGCGGCCGGCCATCCGGCTTGCAGCGCTTGCACGGACGAAATCCGGCGGCTTTGGCCTGTTCGGCATCCGCGAATATTCGCACGTTTTCCCGCTTCGGCGGTTTCGATTTGCACGATGGCCGGCAAAAGATCCCCGTGCTGCTCACCGCGTAAAAAAACCGTCCGTCATACGCGGCATCGTTACGGATAATCGCCTGCCACCGCTCCTCGCTGACGTTGGGATGCTTCCCGTTTGTCATAAGATCACCTCCAGATTCAGTATACCTTTGCCTCCCGAACCAAGCCATGCTTTTCGAATAGAAAAGCAAGATAACGAAATGATAGGATCGCGAATCGTGTTAAAACTATAAGTGTAGATGCGTACGAATAGAAGCGGACGCCAAAGTAAGGGGGTTACTTTTATCAGCCAGATATATTCAGGGAAGCCGGACGCTGTTTGGGAAGATCACGGGGATAGATTGAGGCTGCTTGTTCCCAAGGAATTCAGTTTTGCCGAAAACATGAAATACTTGTCGCGGTCGTCCAATGAGTGTTTGTTGCGCACCAGTGATCAGCTGCTGTACAAAGCCATTCCGCTTAAATCCGGCGAAATTTCCGTCGTGGAGATCAGCGCGGACGGGAGCGATGCCCTTATGGTCCGGTTCCTGGGCGGCACGGCTCCTTCCCGGAAACAGAATCGCGAAGCGGTGGTCTGCTATGTCAGGGATTGGTTCGATTTGGATACGGATTTGCGGCCGTTTTATGAGTTGGCGAAAGGGGATGCGCTGCTCCGGGAAGCGGTGAATTCATTCTACGGATTGCGCAATATCGGAATTCCCGATTTGTTTGAAGCCATGGCCTGGGGGATTATCGGCCAGCAGATCAACCTGGCGTTTGCCTATACGTTAAAACGCCGCCTTGTGGAGCGCTTCGGGCGGTCTGTAGATTGTGAGGGAGAACGGTACCTTGTATTTCCTTCCGCCCGGGATATCGCCGATTTGACCGTTCAGGATTTGGAAGAAGTCCGCATGACCCGGAAAAAATCCGAATACCTGCTTGATACGGCCCGGCTGATCGCCTCGGGCGAATTGACGAAGGAAGGGCTGCAGGCGGCGGGCGGGATCATGGAAGCGGAGAAACAGCTCGTCAGCATCCGCGGCATCGGGCCGTGGACGGCCAATTACGTGCTGATGCGCTGCCTGCGGATGCCGGACGCGTTCCCGGTTGACGATGTCGGTTTGCATAACGCGGTCAAGCATGTGCTTGGAATGGACCGGAAGCCGGCCAAAAAGGAGCTTTTGGCCTGGGCGGAAGGCTGGAAGAAGTGGGAGTCGTATGCGACCTTCTATTTGTGGAGAGTGTTGTATTAGCACGAACGGCAAAAAAGGGGCTAAACCTAGAAATCGGTGTTTGACAGCCGGCTGCTGGAGCGAACCAAGCGTCGACCTTCAAAATAGCGGAACTTTATGCTCTTATTATCAGGAGCCAGGCATGTTCATCCCCATTAGCGGCATTTTATGTACTTATTTTCCTGTGAATGGTCCAGAGCAAGGGCATTTCTTTGTGATTCGAGAAAATAGCGACATAAATTTCCTTTATTTCTCTTTGAATGCGGGATATCGCTGGAATAACGACATTTTTTGCCCTTATGTTTTTCGCTGGAGCTCTTCATGATTGTTTGGCTGGCCCGAAAGGCCCCATCCCTGTTCCATCTTCATACTGGAAGTATAGGTTTGAACATCAAAGAACCGCCGGAGCAAATTTCTCCGGCGGTTCTTCTTACCTGCTGATTTTCCGATGCTTTACGTAAATCATCATTTGAATTGATTTTCGACAAATATTTTACCTTTAAGATGGAGTTGATGATGCAGGAAAACAAACATTTTGTGGGATATGATGGAAATCCTTCATAACGAAAAAGCGGGTGCATCTATGATTCGGTATGTATGGTTTGATCTTGGCTATACCCTGGTTAAGACCAATCGAGAAGAAGTTTATCTAAGGACGCTGGAGCGATTTGATTGTGTCAAACCTCTGGATGAAATCACAATCGCTTATCATCTGGCGGACAAGCTGTTTATGAGGGAGTTCCGGGGCGTGCTGGGAAAGGACAGCAAATCGTACATGCCCTGGTATATCGGTGTGTTGAATTACTACCTGGGTTTGGCCCTGCCCATCGAAGAAGTGACGCGTGTGCACCGGACCCTAGTGCAAGAAGCAGCAGGCTGGAGCGCATTCGATTTTAGCAAACCGACCCTGCGGCATTTAAGGGAGCAAGGGTACAAGGTGGGACTGATTTCGAATTGGGACCGGACCGCCCGGGAGGTGCTTAGGAAAACCCAGCTAGACGAGGAGCTGGACGAAATCGTGATTTCCTCGGAGGTCGGTGCGGAGAAGCCGGACCCGGCCATATTCGCATTCGCCTTGAACAAAGCCGGCGTCACCGCGCAGGAGTCCTTATATGTCGGCGACAATTATTATGACGATTGTTTGGGTTCGCACCGGATCGGTATGGACTGCCTGTTAATCAATCCTTACGGCAAACGGGGGATTGAGGAGCTCAGCTACGAGCGGGTGATTTCAGGGATCGACGAGGTCCCCGCTTATCTGGGACACCCCCGGCAGCCGGATCGGCTGCCCCAGCAAACCATCGGGAGAGAATAGACTATGCCGACGATTGAAGAACGAATCCGGGAACAATTCGAAGCCTTAAGCCCCGGACAAAAAAGAGTGGCGCACTATGTTGAGAGCCATCTTCGCGAAGCCGCGCTGCAATCGGCGCAAAGAATCGCCGAGAAATCCGGCGTCAGCGAAGCGACGGTGCACCGGTTGGCCCAAGCCTTATCCTATTCCAGCTTCTCCGACATGCATCAGGATTTGCAGCGAATGGTCATTCAGGATCAGCGGGCTGTGCATAATTTCATCCAGTCCACAAGCCGTCAGGAGGAGTCGTGGCTGGAGAAGCATTTTGCCCAGGAGGTGCAAAATATCCGGCAAACGATGCTGCAGGTGGACAAGGCGCAAATTCACGAGGCCGCCAGCCTGCTGTTGCATGCCGACCGCATCTGGGTAGCCGGATGGAGAATGGGCTTGTCGGTAACTGCGTTTTTCAGTTTTGTCATGAAATACATGCTCGGTAACTGTGAGTTGATTCCCCAAGGAAGTGTTGCGGAATACGCGTCCTACATAAAGCCGGGCGATGTCGTGTTCGCCTGCGGATTTCCGCGATATTGCTCCAAGACGCTGAAGCTGTCCAAACTGGCCAAGGAACAAGAAGCCAAGGTGATTGCGCTGACCGACTCCGGCCTGTCTCCCTTCGCTAAACTGGCCGACCTGACGCTGCTGGCGGAATGCAAATCCACCGGCTTCCTCGATTCCTATACCGCGTCCCTGTCGGTGGCGAACGCCATCATCAATGAGATTTCCTATTTGGAGAAGGGCGGGGTGGGGCGCAATCTTGAGCGGATGGAACTGATGTTTAAAGAGTTCCAGGACAGCTTTGAATGGATGCACAAAACGAAATAAGCTTATGCAAATCACTCAAAGGAGAGGGGTTAAACGTCAATGAAATGGAACAAAAGCATTGCGGCAGGTTTGTCCACTTTGGCCTTGTTGGCTGTGATCGTTTCCGGATGCGGCGGCGGAGGTGCCCAGCCGGCGGGAACGGCGGACGGCTCGGCGGCGGAGCCGCAAACGCAGACTGCGGCGGAGACCGGGACGGAGAAAGTTAAGGCTGGCGGAACCGTGAGAGTGGCGATGGCTACGGAACCGGACAACCTGGACCCGTATTTGTCGGCGGCCACGGATACGAGCTCGATGATGGACAATGTGTTCGACGGCTTGTTCGAAGCTGGTGAGAACGGCGAGCTGATCCCGGCCATCGCCGAGTCCTACCAGGTGTCGGAAGACGGTTTGACGTATACTTTTAAGCTGAAGCAAGGCGTAACGTTCCACGACGGCTCCGCGCTGACCTCGGAGGACGTCTACTATTCATATGCCAAACTCGCCGGGCTGAACGGGCAAGAGCCGCTGTCCTCGAAATTTTCCGGCATTGCAAGCATCGAGACGCCCGATGACAATACCGTCGTCGTCAAGCTGAAGGAGCGGGACGCCGCCTTCCTCGCCGCCAACATCGCCGCGATCGTTCCGAAAGACTACGGGAAGCAAAGCGAGCAGCCGGTCGGGGCGGGCCCCTTCAAGTTCGCGGAATACCAGCCGGGACAACAGCTGGTGCTGGAGAAAAACGAAAATTTTTACGACAAGGAGCACGCGCCCAAGCTGGACCGCATTGAATTTAAAATTATGCCGGACGCCAATGCGTCCGTGCTGGCCCTGCAGTCAGGCGATATCGACATGGTTCCCGGCGTCAGCGCGCAAGGCGTGCTGCAGTTGGGCGATGGATACACGATCGTATCCGGCCCGCAAAATATGGTTCAACTAATGGCATTGAACAATTCAGTCAAGCCGCTGGACGACGTCAAGGTGCGCCAGGCCATCAACTATGCGATCGATAAAGACGTCATCATTCAGACGGCAGCGGACGGCAACGGCACCAAATTAGGCTCGAACATGAGCCCGGCCATGAAGCTGTACTACCAGGAAGGGCTGGAAAATCGTTATACGCCGGACGCCGAGAAAGCGAAGCAGCTATTGAAGGAAGCGGGCTACGAGAACGGATTCGACCTGACGATCACAGTTCCTTCCAACTATCAATTCCATGTCGACACGGCGCAGGTGATCAGCGAGCAGCTTAAAAATGTCGGGATTCGCGTTGCCATCAAACAAATCGAATGGAGCAGCTGGCTTGAGGACGTCTACAATAACGCGAAATACGAAGCGACGATTATCGGCCTGACGGGCAAGCTGGACCCGCATGAGGTGTTGGGCAGATACGAAACGACTTATGCGAAAAATTTCTATAAATTCAGCAACAGCGAATTTGACAATCTCGTAGGTCAGGCCCGCACGGAGCTGGACGAGACCAAACGGGCCGGCCTGTACAAGCAGGCGCAGACCATTTTGACCGAGCAAGCTGTCGCCGTATTCATCATGGACCCGAGCCGGAACGCGGCGATGAAGAAGAACCTGCACGGCTTTAAAATGTACCCTGTGCAAAAATACGATTTTGCCGCCATGTACTACACGGAAGATTAATTAGGGGAAATGCGCCTTGAGATTTTATATCCGCAAGCTGTTTACGCTGGCCGCCACAGTTTTGCTCGTTTCGGTGATTACCTTTCTTGTGTTCCAGGTGTTGCCGGGGGACCCCGCGCAAATTATTTTGGGGGTGGACGCCGACCCGCATCAACTCACTTCGCTCCGGCAAACGATGGGGCTTGACCGGCCAGCGGGAGAGCGGTATCTGACCTGGATCCAAAGCGCCGCTTCCGGCGACCTCGGCGAGTCGTTGCGCTACCAGCGGCCGGTCGCGGACATTTTGGCGGAGCGCTTGCCGGTGACGGTTTCGCTCGCGCTGTTTTCCCTGGGGCTGACTTTGGCGATCGGTCTCCCGCTGGGGATATTTATCGCCAGACAGGATGGCAAGTGGCCGGCGGTATGGCTGTCGGCCCTGACCCAGCTCGGCGTGGCCGTACCGTCCTTTTGGCTGGCTTTTATTCTGATTCTGGTATTCTCCGTAACTTTCCGGCTGTTTCCGACCTACGGCTACGTGCCCTGGAGCGAGGATCCGGCCGGCGCGGTCCGCTCCCTGTTTCTGCCGTCCCTGGCCCTGGCGATTCCCGGGATCGCCGTCGTGATCCGCTATTTACGCAATACGCTGTTGGATCAAACCCGCATGGACTACGTGCGGACGGCCAGAAGCAAAGGGCTGCGCGAAAAAGCGATCATGTACCGCCACATCCTGCGCAACGCCTTGATTCCGGTCGTCACGATCATCGGCTTGCTTATAGCCGACACCCTGGGAGGCAGCATCGTGGTGGAAAACGTGTTTGCCCTCCCTGGCCTCGGGAATCTGCTGATCACTTCGATCGGCACCCGGGATTTGCCGCTGGTGCAGACGCTTGTGCTGTATATCGCCATTTTGGTGGTCGGCATCAATTTTATCGTCGATCTGCTCTACAAAGCGATCGACCCCCGCATTCGACTGAAAAGGTGAGAGGGCGATGAAGCTGAAACGATGGCTCCAAAGCAAACCGCTTGTGATCGGCGGAGTACTGGTCATTTTGCTGCTGCTGTTCATGCTGACGGGCGTGTTTTATACCCCGTATGAACCAAATGAGATGAATACCGCCATGCGGCTCGCGCCCCCGCAGCCGGCTTACTTGTGGGGAACCGACAATTTCGGACGGGATATTTTTAGCCGGATCATGGAGGGGACGCAAACGGCTTTCCTGATCGGCTTCACTTCCGTTTCCATCGGGCTTGCGTTCGGGCTGGTCATCGGCGCCACAGCCGGTTACTTCGGCGGCTTTGTGGATGAAGCGATCATGCGCCTCATCGACGCGACGCAGGCTTTTCCGGGAATTCTGCTGGCGATTATGCTCGTCTCCGTGTTCGGTCCGGGCCTGAACAATACGATCTTGGCCCTCGGGCTGATGAGCGTTCCTTCATTTTCGCGGATTGCCCGCAGCGGCTTTATCCAATATAAGGAGTTTGAATTTGTCAAAGCGTCGGTGGCCAAAGGGGCGGGCCCCTTGCGGATCATGGTCCGGCACATTTTGCCGAACATGGTATCGCCGCTGATTGTTGCGGCGTCGTTAGGATTTTCCGGCTCGGTGTTGGCCGAAGCCGGGCTGAGCTACCTCGGGCTTGGCGTGCAGCCGCCCGATCCGAGCTGGGGCAGGATGCTGAGCGAAGCCCAGCCGTTTATCATCAACGCCCCCTGGTATGTTTTAATCACCGGCGCGGTCATTACGACGATGGTGCTTGGCTTCAATCTGCTGGGGGACGGTATTCGGGATGTATACGACAAGAAAGGGTAGCGAGGCCTCGGTGCTGAAAACCTACCTTTTTGAAGACTCATTTAAAGGGAGGAGAGCGAATGGAAGCGGCATTGTTGGAACTGCGGGACCTACAGGTGGATTTTTCCGCCGGCAAAACCAGCTATCCGGCGCTTCAGAACATTTCTTTCCATTTGCGGGAACGGGAGGTGCTGGGGATTGTCGGGGAATCCGGCTGCGGCAAAAGCCTGACCTCTTTATCCGTCATGGGGCTGTTGCCCAAGGGAGCCGCGGTTTCCGGCGGGGACATTCTCCTTGGCGGGAAGAGCCTTCGCGAATTAAGCGAGGAGGATTGGTGCCGGATTAGGGGAAAGCAGGCGGCGATGATTTTCCAGGACCCGATGACGGCCTTGAATCCGCTCGTTCCGGTCGGCCGGCAAATTGCCGAGACGGCGCTGACCCATTTGCCCGTTTCCCGCAAAGAGGCGGGCCGGCTTGCCCTCGAAATGATGGAACGGGTCGGGTTGCCCCGTGCGGAACGGCTATTTCGCGAATACCCACACCAGTTGTCCGGAGGAATGCGGCAGCGGGTCATGATCGCAACAGCGCTGATTTGCCGGCCGCAGCTGTTGATCGCCGACGAGCCGACAACCGCGCTGGACGTCACCATCCAGGCGCAAATATTGGATTTGCTGCGGAGCATGAAGGCGGAAACCGGCGCGGCGATGATTTTTATCTCCCATGATTTGGGCGTGATTCGCGAAATGAGCGACCGGGTCATCGTGATGTATGCCGGCTATGTCGTGGAGGAGGCCCCGGTGCAGGAGCTATTGGAACGCCCGCAGCATCCTTACACAGCCGGTCTGCTTCACTCCATTCCCGATATTGGACACAAAGGCAAGCCGCTGTATACGATTCCGGGACGTGTGCCTTCCCTGGCCGAACGGCAGGGCGGCTGCCCGTTCGCGGGCCGCTGTCCCCACACCGAGCGCGTTTGCGAGACCCTCGTGCCGCAGCTTGAACGGCGCGCGGACAACCATCTGGTGCGCTGCCATCTGCCTGCGGCGGGGATGGGGGTGGACCGATGAGCACGGCTTTGATCGAGGTGGAAGGGCTGGTCAAAAATTATCCCGTACCGCGCCAAGGGCTGTGGGAACGCCAGCAGTATGTCAAGGCGGTGGACGGCGTATCGTTTCAGATTGGCGAAGGCGAAACCTTCGGCTTGGTCGGGGAAAGCGGCTGCGGCAAATCGACGACCGGCCAGATGCTGGTACGGCTGCTGGAGCGTACGCAAGGAAGCATCCGTTATCGCGGAAGCGAAATTACGGGGCTGGACCGGCGGGCGATGAGATCGCTGCGCCGGGAATTGCAAATCGTATTTCAGGATCCGTACGCTTCTTTGAATCCGAAGAAGCCCATCGGTTGGATTTTGGAGGAGCCGCTTATCATTCACCGTATCGGGGACAGACGGGAACGCCGGAAAATCGTTACCGATACGCTGGAGCAGGTCGGTTTGGACAACAGCTACCTCAAGCGTTACCCGCATGAATTAAGCGGCGGCCAAAGACAGCGTGTCGGGATCGCTTCAGCGCTTGTGCTGAACCCCAAATTCATCGTCATCGATGAAGCGGTGTCCGCCCTCGACGTCTCGATCCAATCGCAAATCCTCAACCTGCTCAAAGAGCTGCAGCAAAGGCACGGTCTAACGTATCTGTTCATTTCCCACGATTTGAACGTCGTCCAGTATATGAGCGACCGGGTTGGCGTGATGTATTTGGGGAAAATGGTGGAGATCATCGATGTTCGGGAAGCGAAAAGGGAGCCGCTGCATCCGTATACCCAAGCGCTTTTTTCGGCCATTCCCCAGGTCACAGCCCACGATCGGGAGCGGATTCTGCTCCGGAGAGACCTGCCGAACCCCGTCAGTCCGCCGCAGGGCTGCGCGTTTCACCCCCGGTGCCCCTACGCGACGGACAAATGCAGGCAGACGGCGCCGGAGTTGCAGCGGCACGAGTCGGGCAACCGGGTGAGCTGCCATTTATATGAAGGAGGGAAATAACGGATGAATATCGGAGTAATTTCGGATCTGCACGTGGATCTAAATGGCCTGCCCGAAGACGGGCCGATTGAAGCAGCGCTGCTGGAAATCGTTAAGGAACGCCGGCTGGATCATCTGATTATCGCCGGGGACATCTCCAACGATGTGCGCCTTAGCTTGAAGGTGCTCCACTGGCTGCGCGAGGCGAGCGGCATCCCGGTGCTGTTCGTTCCCGGAAACCATGATTACTGGAGCAAGGAAAACGGGATCAAGGATACGTGGGAGATTTACAGATTATTTCAAACGTTTGACGGATGCTTGAGCGAGCGCGCCTTTGCGCTAAATGACGATTGGGTCGTGATCGGCAATTCGGGGTGGTACGATTATACGCTGGGGGAACTCAAGTACGGTTTTGCCGACTTCGAGCGGATGAAGACCCCGGACCGGACTTGGCAGGACAGTCTGTATGTCGATTGGGGAAGAAGCAACCGCGACATTCACCGCTATTTTTACAAAACGCTGGAACGGGAGCTTGCGGAACATCCGGGCAAACGGATCATCATGGTCACGCATATGCTGGGACATCCCTTTTTCAAGGTGCCGATGCCGCATCCGCAGTGGGAATATTTCAACGCCTTCCTGGGCAGCGCGGAATATGCGGATTTGTACGCTAAATACGGCGTGCGTTACGCCGTGATGGGACATGTCCATTACCGCAAAAAACATATCGAGCGGGAGACAGAGATGATCTGCGCTTGCCTGGGGTACCGGAGAGAATGGAAGCAGGCAGCCGCCGTGGAAGAAATCCGGAGCTGCCTGCAGGTGATTGAGGTTTAAGAGGTTGTTCAAAAAGTCGTCTTCCCATGACGAAGTAGTTCAGGGAGCGATCGGGCGTCGAATCTTGAATTCAGCCGGGCCTTCCAAGCGGATGCTTCCGAAGCATGTTTCCTTCGGAAACATTTGACTCACGTAGATCTGTCTACGCTCCGCTACTCAGTCCCTAGCTTCATTCAACCTTCTCGGTCCTGAAAATCCGACTTTTTGACCTCGCACTTTAAAATTATCTGGCCATCCAGCCGCCGTCCACGCACAAAATGTGCCCGTTCAGATAATCCGAAGCGGTGGAGGCCAGGAACACGGCCGGGCCTTTTACATCGTCCGGCGTGCCCCAGCGGCCGGCGGGAATGCGGTCCGTAATCGAGGACTTGCGGTTCTCGTCGGCGCGGATCGGCGCCGTGTTGTCCGTGGCCATGTAGCCGGGAGCGATCCCGTTCACCTGAACGCCGCTCTCCGCCCATTCGTTGGCGAACGCTTTGGTGAGTCCGGCGACGCCATGCTTGCTGGCCGTGTAGCCGGGAACGTTGATCCCGCCTTGATAGGAGAGCATGGAGCAGATGTTGATGATTTTGCCGCTGCCTCTTTCGGTCATATGCCGGCCGGCGATTTGCGACAGCAGGAACACCGTATTCAGGTTGATGTTAATGACGTCGAACCAGTCTTTTTCGCTGTGGTCTTTGGCCGGCGCACGGCGGATAATCCCGGCATTGTTGACGAGAATGTCGATATGTCCGGTGAGCCCCAGCGCTTCGTCAAACGTCTCCTGCAGCTTGCTGTGATCGCTCAAATCAACGATAATTTCCGCGCCTTTTCTGCCGAACGCTTTGATTTGTTCGACCGTTTCCGCGCTGGTGCTTAGCGAAGCGCTGACGACGTCGGCTCCCGCTTCGGCCAGCCCTGCGGCGATTCCCTGGCCGAGACCGCTGGCCGCGCCCGTAACTAAAGCTGTTTTCCCTGTTAAATCGAACCATTTCATGGATAATGCACTCCTTATCATTTCAATTTTCCGTATTAAAACTCGATAATGACTCCGGTATGTTCGTACCTGTGCGCCGTGTCGGCGCTAAGTCCGCCGTCGGTAATAATTCGCGACAGCTCGCTTAGCGAGGCAAACGTGCGCAGCGCCGTTTGTCCGAATTTTTGGTGGTTCATGACGGCGATTGTCTCGCGGGCCGTTTCGATCATGGCGCGCTTGAGGCCGATCAGGTCGCCGGTATAAATCGACAGCCCGTGTTCGGGATGGATGCCTGTCGCCGAGATGAACGCTTTTTGAATATTCAACTGCTTAACGTAAGCCGCCGCCTCCGGACCGGCCAACATGTTGCGAACCCGGTAACCGCCCGGAACAACGAGCCGGATTTGGTCTTTGACGGCCAGTTCGCCGATAATATACACATCGTTTGTAATGACGGTCAGCGGGCGGTTGTCGAGCCGGCGGGCGATTTCCAGCGTCGTGCTGCCTCCGTCCAGCGCAATAATGTCGTCCGCTTCGATATGAAGCAGCGCTTTGCGCGCGATCTCGGCTTTCTCTTCCGCATGCTTGGCCAAAGGTTCCCGGGACGGCAAAATCCCGAATTGGTCCCCTTGGGCCAGCACCGCCCCGCCGTGCACACGGACCAGCAAGCCCTGCTCCTCCAGCTTGGCGAGATCTTCACGGATTGTCTTGCCGGTAACCCCCAAAGTTTCGCTTAATTCCGCTACCGTAACCTCTTTGTTGGTTAACAGAATCTCCATGATTTTCTCGTACCGCCGTATCTGACTCATCGTATAACTTCACTCTTCCGTTAGTTTTGCTTGTTAAAATAAGAGTTCATCAAAAGATGACTTTTTGAACAACCTCTACTTATTTTAAATCTTTCATTGCTACGGCGTCCATATCCCCGTACGCTTTGTTGTCGCCGGCCATGCCCCAGATAAATGTATAATTGCTCGTGCCGACGCCGCTGTGGATCGACCAGCTCGGCGAAATGACGGCCTGTTCGTTACGCATCACGATATGGCGGGTTTCATCAGGCGCGCCCATCAGATGAACGACCACGGCGTCCTCCGGCAGATCAAAATACATATAAGCTTCCATGCGCCGCGGATGGACGTGAGCCGGCATCGTGTTCCACATGTTGCCCGTCTTGAGCTGGGTCATCCCCATAACGAGTTGGGAGCTTTGAAGGCCGTTTTCGTGGATCAGGCGGTGGATCGTCCGTTCGTTGGAATTTTCGATCGATCCGAGCGCGGCCGATTCCGCCTCGGCCAAAGTCGTTTTGGCGGTAGGGAACTCCTTGTGGGCCGGAGCGGAGTTCAAATAGAACTTCGCCGGTTTCGCCGCGTCCTTGCTTTTAAAAATAACTTCCCGCGATCCTTTCCCCACGTACAGGCAATCTTTGGTGCCTAGCTCGTATTCGGTGCCGTCCACCACGATTGACCCCGGCCCGCCGACGTTGATGGCGCCGAGCTCGCGCCGCTCCAGGAAATAAGCCACGCCCAGCTCTTTAAGATCGGTTTCCAGCTTCACCTCGCCATTTACCGGCGCGGCGCCGCCAACGATCAGGCGATCCTCATGCGTGAGCACCAGTTCGAGCTTATCCGGCGTAAACAGCTGCGGAATCAAAAACTCCTGGCGCAGCCGGGCCGTATCAAACTGTTTCACTTCATTCGGATGAGAGGCATAACGACGTTCCATTTTTCTACCGTCTCCTTTTTTTTCGTTTGTTTGGGTGTATAATGTTCACATAGGTTCATATTAATCCTATTTGGGTTCATTTGGCAAGCGTTATCTTCGTGAATCCGTATGCGATGGAAGGAGCGGTTATGAATCCCTATCAAAAAAGAATGAAAGAAATCGCCGGAAAAGCGGCCTGCAGAGCGTGGAATCAGCCTTTGCTGAACAGCGGGCTTTGGTTCCATGGCGATGTGCGGGATAACTTTTATTACGCATCCTATTTGTTTGCCGCCGTGGCGGATGCCGGGGAGAAACCACCGTTTGACCGCGATGAGGGAAGACGTTTGGCCGAAGCGTACTGCTGCGCGTCCTTCGGCTGCAGGATACGAACCCGGACAGCCCGCTGTACGGCCATTGGCCGCTGGGCCTTGATCCGGTGCCCGAACAGGCAGGAAAGGGAATCAGCTGTATTTTTTTCATTCTGGCGAAGGGTATAATATGGAGGGCGGCGACCCGCGCCATCAGAGCGAATGGACCAGCGTACTGTATCGCAAAAACGTCGTCATGGCGCTGTACCCGCTGCCGGAGGACGTGCCGGATCTAGTGATCGGCGTGCTTCCGGAAGGAGAATGGACGTTTGCGGCGAATGCTATATTTGGCAGGACGGGTACAACCTGGTCGTATGCCGGGGGCGCCGGATCGGCGCTGTTATCGAAGCGATGGGCCTTGAGGATGCCGAGCGGCTGGGCATTGCCGAATTGAAGGCTTTTTCCTCAGCTATGTCTGTCCGCGCGCCCCGATTCACAGCGACGGCTGGGGAGATGAGCGTAGAGTAAACCGTCAGCTTGAACGGCGACAGACTTTCCTTGCGCGCATCAGGTCCCGGCGATCCGGGAGAACCGAAATTGAACGGCCAACGTTTGACGTGGAATTATGATTCGTTTTAGATTACATTTAATTTAGAGAAACAATAGAAAAGAGGAATTTCCATGAAAAAGCTGCAGCTCGTACAAAAAATCGTCGAAGAGGGCGTTGTTGCCGTTTTGCGCGGCGAGACGCCGGAGGAAGTCGTGTTAATGGCCGAACAGGCGATTGCCGGCGGCATTAAAGTGATCGAAGTAACGATGACGATCCCGTTTGCGCTGGAGGCGATCGAGAAGCTGGCCCGCAAATACTCCTGGGATGCGAAAGAAGCGTCGAACTATGCGATTATCGGCGTCGGCACGGTGCTCGATCCCGAGACGGCGCGGGCGGCTATATTGAGCGGCGCCCAATTTGTCGTTGGGCCTTCGCTGAACCGCGATACGGTGCTGCTCTGCAACAGATATCGTATTCCTGTCATGCCCGGCTGCATGACAATCAAGGAAATCCAGGAGGCGCTGGAGCTGGGAGCGGACATCGTCAAGCTGTTCCCGGGCAACCTGTATAATCCAGCGATGATCAAGGCGATCAAGGGACCGTTGCCGCAGGCCAACATCATGCCTACCGGCGGCGTATCGCTGGACAATTTGGGCGAATGGATCAAAGCTGGCGCGGTGGCCGTCGGTATCGGCTCCGATTTGACGAACGAAGCGGTGAAGCAGCGCAATTTCTCGCTGATCGCCAAAAAGGCGGCGGCTTACAAGGAAGAATATTTGAAGGCCAAGGGATTGAAGTGATTTTTGCGGAAAATATAATACCAGCTGTGGGCAGCCGTACGAATGGACAACTAGCCGCACAATAGGCGAAAGATTGTTTCGTACGGCTGCGTTAATCTATCCGGTGACATTCTACCTGCGACAGTTCCGGCGGGGACGAGCTGCAGGCTATTATAGTCTTGGGTTTGCAGACGGGTAACAGGTAGCAGGTAACAGGTAGCAGGTGGGGCAGGTAACGGGGATTCCACGGCGTGACACAACGTTCTGATTGGATATAATCCAATAGAATTGGAAATTGAGAGGTAAATACAGCAGCTTGATTGGACTATTTCCAATAGATGAGACTCGGCAGACGCAAAATGGGCGGTTTGAGCGAATTCTATTGGAAATTTTCCAATGTGGGGGCAAAACTTAGACCGTTGTTCGGCAATCTATTGGAATTTTTCCAATGAGAGGTGGAGAACGACCTTGGTGCGGGAGCTCTGACGTTATTACACACGACATTTCTTGTGGCGGTGAACTACGAGCCGATAAGTCGGGGCGGGTGGCAGATTTTCAATATCTGATGGCGCTTCGAGGCATCGATAACTATTTGGGAGGAATGCGGCATGGATTTGGGACTGAAAGGGAAGCGGGCGATCATCACGGGCGGCAGCAAAGGCATCGGTTTGGCTACGGCCCTGACGCTTGCCGGTGAAGGGGCGCAGGTGGCGATCGTGGCCCGCGGGCTTGAGGCGCTAAAGGAAGCGGAAGCCAAGCTAAAGGAACAAACGAGACTCAAGCCGCTTATCCTGCAGGCGGACGTCTCCTCGGAATCCGAAGCGAGCCGCGCGGTGGAGCAGGCGGCGGAGCAGTTTGGCGGCATCGACATTCTGGTGAATAACGCCGGCACTTCGGCTACGCAGCCCTTCGAACAGGTTGACCTGGAAGCGTGGGGCGCCGACCTCGACCTTAAGCTGTTCGGGGCGGTAAACTTCGCCCGGGCGGCCATCCCCCATATGCGAAAGAACGGAAGCGGCGCGATCCTCAACGTCACCGCGATCAGCGGCAAAGCGCCCGGCGCCTCTTCGCTGCCCACCTCGGTCAGCCGGGCGGCCGGGCTCGCCTTAACGAAGGCGATGAGCAAGGACTTGGCACGCGATAACATCCGCGTGAACGCCGTTTGCATCGGCCTCATCCGCAGCGACCAAATCGAGCGGAAATGGAAGGCGACGGCTCCGGAGCTTACCTGGGAGCAATTCGCCGCCGATCCCCGCTTTGGCATCCCGCTTGGCCGCATCGGCCAAACCGAGGAAGCGGCAAAGGTCATCGCCTTTTTGGTCTCGGACGCGGCGTCGTATGTAACCGGGGCGGCGGTGAATATCGACGGAGGTTCCGCGGCGGTGCTGTAGCGCGGACGGCACGGCAACGCAGGTAAATGCGGTCATGAAACTTATCTATAGCGGTCCTGTCCGGAAAAGGCGGGGCCGCTTTTACCGTTGAAAAATAAACTTTGCGAACCGCAATGCGGGGATTCGCTTCATCCCTTCCGTTCCCAAAGCGCTGCCCACCGTGCCAAGCAATGCGCTCGCGGTAGCCAGCTTAATCAGGTAGTAAAGTCCGGTCCCGGCAATTAAATCCAGGATGATAAAATTCCGGATCGTAGACGCCTTGATCGTTACAAATATAAAGGGACGATGTTTCGTTTCGGCCATGTGATATTTCCACCTTTTCCGTAGTGTAAGAAACAGTATTCGCTGTTTTTCATATATATTGATTGTTTGGTTTGTACCATGCGTGTAATTTGGAAGTCCCGTGCGGATAAAACCGCTTGGCGGCCTTTTTGTGCATGCCGGGCTACAAAGAACTTAAAAAAATGCACATGGAGCTTAAAAAATGGCAGTAAGCGGAGAAAACCTGCATGTTAAAGTTAAGTGACAAAGCTGTATAATGGAAAACACGTAATCGTTCCAGTTCGTTTGAGCTCGGTGTTATACCCTTGTGATGGGAGGAATGCGGCTTGAGGATCAGGGTCTTATTGGCGGACGACGAGCCGGTAATATTGCGCGGGCTAAAAAAACTGATAGATTGGGAAGAATTGGGGTTTTCGATGATCGGAGAGGCCAATGACGGCAACGAACTGAGACAATTGCTGCGCGAATGCCGCCCGGATCTGATCATCAGCGATATCAGCATGCCGGGATGCAGCGGCATCGACATTATCCGCGAGATTCATGAACAATCCCTTCAGGTAAAAGTCGTTTTCATTAGCGCATACCAGGAGTTTGCCTATGCCCGGCAGGCGATTCAATACGGCGCTGTAGACTATTTGGTCAAGCCGGTGAACAAAGCACATTTGGAAAGCGTCGTCGGCAAGGCGGCGGCGCTGATCCGTGAGGAATACGAAGGCGAGCGGGCCAGAGAAATGCTGACCCATTACAAACGGAAGCATCGTACCGTGACGATCGAAGAGTTGCTGGACGGCTTGATGGACGGGGACAAGCGGGCGGCTGCCGAATTGACCCGCATGGGCGCGGTGGCGCTGAGCCGGCATACGAGCGTCTGTATGCTGGAGCCGGATGAAACGATGGGAAGCGCCTCCCGCTGGGAAGAACGGGAACGAAAGCTTGTCCATTTCGCGCTGCACAACATTATCAAAGAAACGATCGAGCCCGGCGGCAACTGCTTGATGTTCCATAAAGACGGAAGGTTCGGGATCTTGATCCAGCATGAACACGCGGACGAGCCGCGTAAGTTGGCGGATGACCTGCACGGGAAGATCAACGCTTTCCTCAAATTGCCGGTTTCCCTTGGAATAGGCCGGCCGGTATGCGGCATCGAGACGGCCTCCGATTCCTACCGGGCCGCTTTGAAAGCGCTTAACTACAAATATTTCACCGGTCTTAACCGGGTGATCGAGACGGATGAAACCGCGGCGGATCACTCGGAAGAGTTATGCAGCATCGCGGAGCTGGAGGAGAACATAGCCAAGGCGCTTATGTCGCAGAACAGGGAGGAACTGCATGCGGCGACGAACCGGCTTCTTGTGGCGACCCGGCGGCGGGCGGCGGGCGGTAAGCAACTGGCGGTGATGAGCGTGTACAACGCGATCCTGCTGCTGGATCAGCATATGGCAAGCATCGGCATCCAGCTGGGCGCATCGGGCCAAGATCCCAACGCGTTGTTGGCGAGATTGTCGGGGCATGTGGCTTATGAAGGCGTGAAGAAGGAGTTTGCGGCGATCGTGGAGCATGCCTGCGAACAGATCGTTCATAAGCTGGCGAACAAGGAAATCGCCGAGCTGCGCCGGGTCAAAGCGTATATGGAAGAGCATTACGCCGAGAACATCACGCTGGAGTCCATGGCAGCTATGATTTATATGAACCCATACTATTTCAGCAGCTTTTTCAAAAAGCATACCGGGAAAAACTTCAAGCAGTATTTGACGGAGGAACGGATGAAGCATGCACTCCGCCTGCTTTTGGAAACCGACCTGATGATTTATGAAATCGCCGAGCGCGTCGGCTACAACAACGCCCGCCATTTCAGCGACATGTTCAAAAAGATGTACGGCAAGCTGCCGCAGGAATACCGGCAATCCGCCAGCGTGGAATAGGAGAGGGGCATATGCGCTTACGCAGCAAAAAATTCACCAGTATCTTCGTTAAATTTGCCGGGGCCTTCATTTTGGTAGGGCTGGTTCCGCTGTTTACGCTGAGCCTTTTTTCGGTGAACACGTTTACGAGGTATGTAGAGCGGTATACCACCGGAAATTTGCAGCAGATGGTCATGTACATGAGCTACAACCTAAACGCCGCGTTTAACCAATACAACGAAGTGTCGAAGCTGATGTATACCGGCAATTACGAAGGTTTTATCGAAAGCTCCAGGCAAAACCAGACCAATAATGTCAATGAACTGGAGCAAATCAACAATATTCCGATCAATTCGTTTCTGAAGACGGTGCTGTACAGCGACAATTACATCAGCAGCGTGTATTTTGTCCGGGAGCGGGACGGGAAACTGTATTATCAGGAACGAGAAAACAGGGCGATCGACGTGGAGCTGCTGCCCTATAAGGAATGGCTTGGACAAATGCGCCCCACTCCTTCGAAAGTCGCGATCTTCCCTACGCATGCCGACAATTATTACCCTGCATCAGGCCGCAAAGTGTTTACCATCGGCCGCAGCCTGATCGACATTTCCGGCAAAGTGACGGTTGAGCCGAAGATCGTCGGCATGTTGTTTATTGACGTGGACGCCGCGATTTTCGATCAGTTTTTCAAGGAGCTTCATCTGCGGGAGCAAGACGAACTGTATTTACTGGACGGGGAAGGCAACGTCTATTTCAACAATCGCGAGGAGGAGGTCCTTTTGCCCGAGGAGCAAGATGGGCCCGAGCCGGATCAAGGGATGATGGTGATATCGGAGCCAATCCCGTTTCTGAACGGCAGCCTTACCGCGCGGATTCATCGCGCTTCGCTGTTTCAGCAGCTGCTGTCGGTGCGAATGACCGTGTTTATCGCCATCGGCTTGAGTGCCGCCTCGCTTGTCGTGATGGGCGCCTGGTTCTCGCGGCGTTTGTCCGCGCCGATCCTTAAGCTGATGAAGCAAATGGCTAGAGTCGAATCGGGAAACCTCGATACGCAGGTGGAGGTACGCAGCAATGACGAGCTTGGCAGGCTCAGCCACAGCTTTAACCGGATGGTCGACCGTTTGAAGGCGTACATCGACGAAGCTTACGTGGCTCAGATCAAACAGAAGCAGACGGAATTAAACGCACTGAAAAGCCAAATCCGGCCGCATTTTTTGTACAACACCCTTGAGGTGATCCGGATGAGCGCGGTGGACAAAGACGACCATGAAGTGGCCGATATGATTCTCTCCCTGTCCAATCAGCTGAAATACGTCATCGATTACGGCGAGGAGAAGGTCAGCATCCGCAG
This sequence comes from Paenibacillus oralis, assembly GCF_003863965.1. GTDB lineage: Bacteria > Bacillota > Bacilli > Paenibacillales > Paenibacillaceae > Fontibacillus > Fontibacillus oralis. The sequence goes on along the minus strand of NZ_RRCN01000001.1, from coordinate 6,871,564 downwards.
TGAACTGGACAATATCAAAGACTATTTTTACATTATTTCGGTCCGCTACGATCAGCGGTTTGAGTTCAACTGTCATGTGGCTCCGGAAGTGGATTTGAATTGGCACATCTTAAAGCTCTCCCTGCAGCCGATCGTCGAGAACGCGATTCAACATGGGTTAAAGCAGCAGGGGAGAGGCACGGTCGGGCTAACCGTCGAAAGACGCGAGCGGTCTATTGTCATCACGGTTTACGATGACGGAGCCGGGATGAGTTCCGATACGCTGAAACGCTTGAACCGCGTGCTGAACGATCCCGAAGCTCCCGGCAAAAACATCGGGCTCAAAAACGTGCACGAACGGATCAAATCGGTATTCGGCGAAGCCTATGGAATCGTCATCAACAGCCGGGAGCATATCGGCACCTCGATTGTGCTTACTTTTCCCACTGTGGAGGAGACGGCGGCAGAACGGACGGGAACGTAAACATTCCGTTCGTTTTTTTGTGCTTGCGGCTGCCCTCGGCCTTCTTAAAAACAACGCATGCCGAGCTTAAAAAAGTTCATTCAGCCCGAGAAAGGCAAATGTTATGCTTGAACCAAGGAAACGTTTTCAAAGCGGTGATGCGCACATCGTTCATCCGTTTCCGGTTCGCAGGATATAAGGGAGGTTACCTGAAAGATGGCTAAAAAAAGAGGCTCAAAACTTTCCGCCCTGGTCTTGGCGGCGTTCATGGTGCTGAGCGCATGCGGCGGAGGCAACTCCGGCGGAAATACGGCGGCAACGCCTTCAACCAGCAGCAATGGAAACGATGCCGGGGGAGATGCTCCAAAAGAGGTCAGCTTTACGATCGGCTACGCTTCCGGCGATCCAGCCACGAAAAAAGCGATTGCCGATACGGTCCAGCGGTTTATGGAGGCGAATCCGCATATCAAAATCAAAGATATCAGCGAAACGACGTCCGCCGCTTATCTGGACTGGCTGAAAACGAAGGATGCGGTCGGCGAGTTCCCGGACCTGGTGGAAATGCGGGATACGGAAGTGTTTGCCGATGCGGGCAAAATCGTAGAACTGCCGTCCGATTTGCTGGAGTTGTTCAACGACCCGCCAAAGGTCGACGGCAAGGTATGGAACGCGCCGATGCAGGTGAACTCGCCGCAGGGGATTATTTACAGCAAGAAAGCATATGAGCAGGCCGGCATCACCGAGCTGCCGAAAACGTACGACGAATTCATCGAAATTCAGGAGAAGCTGAAAGCCAGCGGCATTTCGCCGATTGTGGTCGGCGGCAAAGATATTTTTCATATGGGCTTTTGGGTCAACAAGTTTCTGATCGACCAGGTGTACGCGAACGATCCGGATTGGAACTCAAAACGCACGGCCCAAGAGGTGAGCTTCACCGATGCGAACGTCGTGCAAGCGATGACGGACTATAAAGAACTGTTCCAAAACTACGTCGATAAAGGCTGGCTGAGCACGGGCGACAATCAGACGGCATCCTTCCTGGTGAGCGGAAAAGCGGCACAGTTGTACTCCGGAACGTGGATGTTCACTCAAATCGCCGAAGCCGACCCCAATTTCGAATTTGGCTTCTACGCGCTCCCTGACCGCGAAGGCAACGTGAACGTGATCGGTCTGTCATCCCCGGCCGGCTGGTCCATTTCCACGGAAGCGTCCAAAGACGCGGACAAGGTGGAAGCGATCAAACAGTTTATCCGCTTCTTCTTTGAGCCGGAAAACTATTCGCTCTATCTGGCCAGCATCAATGCGATTCCTTCGACCAAAGAGCAGGTCACTTATGAATCCAGCGAGCAGATGCAGGTGGTGCTCGGTCTGATGGCCGATCCGAATGTTAGGAAATCGCTGGCGATCAACAACTGGTGGGGCGAAAACCAAATTCCCCCGCAGTTCCGCAACTGGTACTACAAGCTGCTTCAGGAACTGGTCGCAAAGGATGGGGACGTCCTGGAATACATGAAGCAGGCGGACACGGAATACGACAACGAAGTCAAAGCCAACGCGATGTAAGGCAGCCCGGCAAAACCGCAGGAACCTCCTTCGGGGAGGTTCCTCTTTAATCTCAAGCGTTCCGAAGGAGGGAGACAACCATGGCTGCACCTGCCGTTAATTCAGGAAAAACGTATGCTGCTGCCAAAAAGAAGAAAAAATGGCAGCCTTATGCGCTGTTCTTCATTTTGCCATCCTTTATTTTGTATACATTGTTTGTGATCGTTCCGACGATAGGCAGCGTCTACTATAGCTTCACGTCATGGGACGGCATTAGCGCCGACGTACGGTTTATCGGACTGGCCAACTTCGTGGAAATTTGGAATAGTCCGCGCGTCCACAACGCGCTCCAAAACACGTTGATTTTAACGATTAGCCTTGTCGTTCTCGAGAACTTATTTGCCATCCTGCTTGCGATGCTGGTCGACAAAGTGCGCTGGCTGAGCAAAATATTCCGCAGCATCTTTTATTTCCCCACACTGCTTAGCGGCATCGTGATGGGGTTCGTTTGGGCGATGATGCTGAATTACAACTTCGGCGTCGTCAACCAATTGCTGGCCAAGATCGGCCTCGGGGCTTTCACGGTTGATTGGCTTGGAGATCCACGCTACGCTATGCTGGCGATTCTTTTATCCACGGTCTGGAAAGGCGCCGGCTACTATATGATCATATACCTCGCCGGACTTCAGGGTATTCCCCAGGAAATGAACGAAGCGGCCAGCATCGACGGCGCAAACGGCTGGCAGCAGTTCCGGCATATCACGTTTCCGCTGCTGGCCGGATCGGTGACCGTATGCATGGTCTTGTCGATGATCAGCGCGCTGAAAATCTTCGATCAGATCGCGGTTATGACGGACGGCGGTCCCGGCTTTGAAACCGAAACGTTAACCTACCTGATCTATAAGGTCGGATTCGGCGAGCTGCGCCAAGGGTTCGGGACGGCGCTGGCCATGGTGTTGTTTTTCATTATTTTGATCATTACCGTGTTTCAAGTGAAGATCCTCCAAAAAAGGGAGGTTGAAATGTAATGTCGCTGCAAACACGTAAGCTCGTGATAGATGTTTTGATATTAATGGTGACGGTCATCGCGGCGGTATTTTTCTTCTTCCCGATCTTCTTCAACATCATGTCCGCCTTCAAGAGCAATGCGGAAATCATGAAAGACGCGGTTGCTCTTCCGGCATCGTTGTACTTGGAAAGCTTCAAATACCTGCTGACGGAGACGAACTACCCGCAGGCGATCGTAAACAGTTTGATTTTAACGGTCGTATCGATCGTGTTCCAGGTGTTGTTCATCCCGATGGCCGGGTACGCCATTCAGCGGCGGAACGCGAAATGGACGAAATTCGTCTTTTTGTATTTTCTCGCCGGGATGATGATTCCGTTCCAGGCCTACATGATCCCCCTGTTCAAAGAGCTCAAATTGCTGGGGATTTACGGCAGCTTGGCGGGGCCGATCATGATATACATCGCCGGTTCGGTCGGCTTCGGCAGCCTGCTGTATTCCAGCTTCGTTAAAGGTATCCCGGTAGAGATCGAGGAAGCGGCGGAAATCGACGGCTGCTCCCGGGTGCGGATTTTCTGGAACATCGTGTTCCCGCTGCTCGGCCCCGTGACAGCCAGCATGGTCGTGCTGAACGGGCTAGGGATCTGGAACGACTTCCTGATGCCGATGCTCGTCCTGCCGTCCGGTGAACCAAAGACGATGGTCGTGGAAATTTACCGCTATATCGGCGAGTTCTCCTCCCGCTGGGATATGATTTTTGCCGGTACAACGATGTCGGTTGTCCCCGTGCTGCTCGCCTTTATCTTCCTGCAAAAATATTTCGTCAAAGGGATTGCGGCGGGAGCGACGAAAGGCTGAGGAAGTCACTTTGAAAAGACAGCAAAGACGGCTCAGTCGAACTCGGCGCGGTCGTCTTTTGCTATATTCGGAAATTAGTACAATTGACATTACATAGATATCTATGCAGTTTGCTAATAATAATCGAAAATATTGCTGCTGCGGGAGGTATTACTCATGAAACACTTGATCGTTTACGCTCATCCTAGCCAAGAAAGCTTCAACCACGCCATCCTGGAGACTACGGCAGGTGCGCTGAAAAACAAAGGACATGAGGTTGTCGTACGTGATTTGTATGCGCTCGGCTTCCAGCCTGTTCTTAAACCTGAAGATACGGAAGCTATGAAAGCCGGACAAACTCCAGCGGATATTAAAACGGAACAGGAATATATCGCTCAGGCGGACGTTATTACGTTTATTTATCCGATTTGGTGGACGGGATTGCCTGCGATTATCAAAGGATACGTCGATCGGGTATTTGCATACGGCTTTGCTTACGCTTATGGCGCTGAAGGCATAGATAAGCTGCTGAAAGGCAAAAAAGGGCTGATCATCAACACTCACGGTACGCCTAAGGAAATTTACGATCAAACCGGCATGAGCGAAGCGCTGAAACTCACTTCGACAACGGGCATTTTTGACTTTACAGGCATTGAATCCGTTGAACATCTGCTGTTTGGCAATGTTCCAAGCGTTGGTGAAGAGGCCCTCAAGGGACATTTGAAAGAGGTTGAAGAAACAATTAATTCTTTATTTTAAAGAAAGTTCTTGAAACCTGGTTAGGTAACGGACAGGGAAGGCCGATGGGGTGGCGTCAGATCAACACTCGCTGTCCGGACGCTTAGCACGATTATCCCGTTTGATCAGGTGGCAGAGAAACAGACAAGTTTGGAAGAAGAAAATATTTGGTGGAGAAGTTGATCGATTCGAGATAATGAAACTGTCTTAGAAGAAGGAAGCAGGTTTAGGGGAGGGGATACAGAATGGACAAGAGATCAAGACAGGAGGTCAAGGACAAAACGCGAGGGAAACGAAAAGACCGTGATTTTGCTGTAACCTGATCCCTCCCGTCTGCAGCAACGCCCGCACTGTTCATGCTAACCCCTACCCATTAAATTGATCTGCATCAAGTAACCCCTACCGTTCAAGCGTCACGATCAGGCCGCAGCCGCAAGGGGCTGATTCGGTTGGCGTGCGATCAGCCGGCGGTAAGGGATTGCCGGAATCGCCACACACATGCACAGTAACTTCTGCCGCATCGTTTCTTCCGCTCCGGGCAGTTCTCCTTGCAGGCGCAGCCGCCGGCGTCCGGTGTATTCGTTCAGATACGCCTGCAGATGCTTCAGTCCCAAGGCTCCATACGTACTCTTCAGCGATTCCCACGCCTCTCTCACCACTCTCCGCAAGGGCATATACAGCCGAAAGGCTTGAGGGAACAACTGCACCACCGATGTACGGACATCCACATGCCCGTTGATGAACGCGGTTAGATCGTGACGGTTTGCCCTTTTTTCGTTTCCCCGCTTATGCGGCACCAGGCGGATTTTGACCTGCTCCGGCTCGCCCGACTCCGTGACCGTGCAGCCGGCTACGACCGCCGAGGCATACGGATGCGAAAGCTGACACCGGGACGGATTGCGCCCATACTGATCGCTGTTCACCTTCACGTCTCCGCAGAGCAGCTCCCGGGCATCGAATTCTAGGGCGGCATGGCGTATTTTGTGCAGCATCAACCAGGCGGTTTTGTAGGTGACCTGGATCACCTTGCTCAGCCGCATCGCCGAGATGCCGCCCGGGAGCAGGAATAAATCCAGGGCCTCGAACCACTTGAGCAGGGGCACCTTGGTTCCTTCAAAAATCGTGCCGACCAAAGCCGACGTTTGATGCTTGCACTTTCCGCACTCGAATAAGGGGATATGCCGCGAGGTCAGACGGCTGCACCGGGTGTGAGCGCAGCGCGGGCAGACAAAGCCGTTTGGCCACTTCATCTCGATTAGCGCCTCCATGCAATCCTGCTCGCTGTGGTAACGGCTACTGAATGGTTGAAGGTCTGTTCCCGCATTGGCTTCCATATCCGCTCACCTCCCGAATCAAGAATTTACGAACGTAAATTCCATTTATTTCATTATACCAAACATACGTTTGCTTATCAAGCCGAAAATCTCACCTGAACCGCCTCATTTTTTCTGATCCCTTTTTTCTTTATCCCTTACCCTAGCCCTCAACCCCCTTAATGAAAGGGATAATCGTGTAAAGGCAGCAGGCAGGGATACCAGGACACGAACCCTAAGGACAGTCACCTCAGCTACTTACCTCAGTCCAAGTAGGAAGAATAAGATTGCCTGCCGGGAAGATAAGCGGGAAAGCTCTAAAATCACCGCATCTTTAGCTTAAAAAACTTCATTTTATTCACAAAACTGCAGTGTTACGCTTTCGATAAGCGGAAATTCGGATACCGTGCTGAAAGCAATTACACGATGAAAGGCAGGAACCTCCTTTGTTAAACGATACACAGCAGCAATGGTTGAATGACATTATCGCCAAATTGACGGACAAAATGGACGCAGTCAGCGAACGTTCCCGGAACAAAATTCCTTATACGACGGTGAACGGTGTGCATGACGACCGGGCCACAAGCAATCCAACGGGATATAATTCGGACGGAATCAACTGGTGGACCAACGGTTTCTGGGCAGGCATGTTATGGCTGATGCACCATGAAACCGGCCACGAAAAATACAAGGAATTTGCGCAAATTTCCGAAGCGAAGCTGGATCGGTGCTTTGAGGAATTTTACGGCCTGCATCACGATGTCGGGTTTATGTGGCTGCCTACGAGCGTCGCGAATTACCGGGTGACAGGGAATCCAGAATCCCGGAAGCGGGCGCTGCATGCCGCGAACCTGCTGGCAGGGCGGTTCAATTTGGCGGGAGGTTTCATTCGCGCCTGGAACGATCTGGAGGAAGGGGATACGCGAGGCTGGGCGATTATCGACTGCATGCTCAACATTCCGCTGCTGTACTGGGCCACGGAAGAAACGGGCGACCCGCGCTTCAAGCAAATCGCGATGAAGCATGCGGATACGTCGATGTCAGCGTTTGTCCGCCCCGACGGCTCCGTCAACCACATCGTCGAATTCGATCCATTTAACGGCGGCGTGGTCCGTACGCATGGCGGACAGGGCTACGGAGAAGGCTCCTCTTGGACGCGCGGACAGACCTGGGCCTTGTACGGATTTATGATGAGCTATATTCATACCGGGAAAGACGAGTACTTACAGACGGCCAAGCGGGTTGCGCATTATTTTATGGCGAACATTCCGGAGGACGGCATTATCCCGGTAGATTTCCGGCAGCCGGAAGAGCCGCGGCTTACGGACGATACGGCTGCGGCCATCGCGGCCTGCGGGCTTATCGAGATCGCCAAAGCCGTCGGCGGACATGAAAGCCGGTCGTTTACAGCGGCGGCGCTGAAGCTGCTGAGAACATTGGACGAATCGCGAATCGATTGGTCGCCGGATACCGATCAATTCCTGCTCTATGGCACAGGGGCCTATTATGCCAAGACGCATCATCACGCCATTATTTACGGCGATTATTATTTTATGGAGGCGTTATTTAAGCTGAAAGGCAACGATCTTTATTTGTGGTAATCGGAGGACGTCTTCTCGGCTGCGGCGGGCTGGGCGAAGGACAGCATCGAGGAGCGCCTGGAGGCAGGCGTCGTTACGGGCAGAAGCGGCACGGAGCTTGCGCCGAAGTCGCATATTACTAGAGCCGAAGTTGCTGCGATTGTGCAGCGTCTGCTGCAGAAATCGGATCTGATTTAATGAAAAAAGGGTGGTCCCGATCATGGGATCACCCTTTTTTGTGGCAAACGCCGCTCAGTCCAAATGAAACGGCTCCAGGTCCGACGGGAGCGGGGCCGGGGGCGCGCACGTGCTTTGCATTTCGTAATAGCGGCCCGAGTCCGAGGAATCGTGGAAGCCCCACATCGCTTCCAGCACGTGGTACGCGAGCTCGCCGCTGGCGCGGTGCGGGCGGCCGCGGAGCAGGGCGGCGGCCATATCGGCCGGGCCGATGCCGCGGCTGTTCTCGGCGTAGCCCGGCAGCAGCGGCGCCTCGGTCCACTCCGTTTCGCCGAGCCTGCGGTATTTCACCGGGCCGCCGAACGTGTTGGGATCCGGCACCAGCAGCGTGCCTTCGGTGCCGTGAATTTCAATCGGCGGGAGCGTGCTGCCGCCGAACACATCAAAGCTGGTGATCAGCGTGGCGATCGCACCCTCCGCGAATTCCAGCGTGCCGGCGACATGCGTCGGCACTTCCACGGGGACCCGTTGGCCGCGTTTCTTTTCGCTCGTGATCGTACGTTCCGCCAGCGCTTTGCCGGTGATCCCGGCGATGCGCCGAATCGGACCCAATAGCTGAATTAATGCCGTCAAATAATAGGGGCCCATGTCGAACATGGGGCCGCCGCCCTTGGCATAATAAAATTCCGGGTCCGGATGCCAATGCTCGTGGCCGCGGCTCATCATAAACGCCGTGGCCGACACGGGCCGGCCGATCACGCCGTCCCGGATCAGCTTCAGCGCTGTCTGAATGCCGGCCCCGAAAAACGTCTCCGGCGCGCTCCCGACCAGCAGCCCGCGGCGGCGGGCCGCCTCCAGGATGGCCCGCCCTTCCTCGCGGGTGACGGCGAGCGGCTTCTCGACGTAAACATGTTTGCCGGCCTCCAGCGCTTTCAAGCACACCTCGGCGTGGGCGGCCGGGATCGTCAAATTGATGACGATCGAGATGTCCGGATCGCCCAGCAGTTCCTCAACCGTGCAAACCCGGGGAATGCCGTACCGCTCGGCCTGTTCCCGCGCCCGGGACAGATCCAGGTCCGCGCAGGCCGCAAGCTCGAGCTCCGCGAATTTGCGGCAGTTTTCCATGTAAATGCCGCTGATTTTTCCGCAGCCGATGATGCCAACCTTTATTTTTTCCATTACTGGCTGTCCCCCATCCCGGTGTAGGCTCCAGCCCCGGCTGCGCTCAATGCTCCGGCGGCTTGAAGTTCCAAGGCCCGCCGCTTTCCTTCGGCGGCCCACAGCAGCCCGCGCGTCATCAGTTCCTTCACCGGAGGAAGTTCGACGACGTCGGCGTGATGGCCCAGTGAATTATAATACACCCGGCCCACGCCCCATCGTTTCGTCCATACGACCGGCATATCGACGGATTTGTTGAGGCGATGCGGTCCGTCGACCACCGGGAAACGGGTGGTGGCTAGCACTTCGACGGCCGGGTCAACGTGGAGATAATACTGCTCCGTATCCACGAAGAAATCCTCGATTCCCTCGGTCAAAGGGCTTGATCCGGGTCTGATTTCGACCTTGTAATGAACCCCGTCGTTCCCCGGATGAGCGACCCATTGGCCGCCGGTCATGAACTGCCAGTCCACGTTGTTGCGGAATGAGTCGCACATGCCGCCGTGGCATCCGGCCAGGCCGGTGCCGTTTTGCACAGCGGCTGATACGTTAGCGGCCTGCTCTTTGGAGATCTCCCCCATCGTCCAGACCGGCACGATCAGGTCGAGGCCAAGCAGCTTTTCGGCGTCCGCATAGGCTTCCAGCGTGCCGGATACCTCCACGTCAAAGCGGTTCTCCCGCAAAATGCCGGCAAAAATGTCCGCAATCTGCTCCGGTTCGTGTCCATCCCAGCCGCCCCAAACGATTAATGCTTTTTTCACGGTAATTCCTTCTTCCTTGTAAATGTGTTTACATCTCCGAAATTTCCACCCAGCGCCGTTCATCCACCGAACGTTCCACCGCTTCCAGCACCGCCTGGCACTTGACGCCGTCGCGGAAGTTCGGCTCCGGCTGTCTGCCTTCGCGGATCGCGCTTGTTAGCTCCAGCATTTCGTGCGTAAACGTATGCTCGAAGCCAAGCGTATGCCCCGGCGGCCACCAAGCCTCGGAGTACGCATGCGCCGGATCGGTCGCAAGCACGCGCCGAAAGCCCTGGACATCCTCGTCGTCCGAGGTGAAGTACACCTCCAGCTCGTTCATCCGTTCGAAGTCGAATTTCACGCTGCCCAGGCTCCCGTTGATTTCGAACGCGTTCGTTGAGCGGTGTCCCGCGGCGAACCGCGTCGCTTCGAAGCTGCCCAGCGCCCCGTTTTCAAACCGGGCCAGAAACAGCGTTGCGTCGTCCACGGTAACCGGTCCCTTCGGCGCGTCTTTACTGCTTTTGGCGCTGAGGCCGGTCATGTTTTCCGCCAACGGGCGCTCCTTGATGAACGTTTCGCTCATGCCGATGACTTCCCGGATATCGCCGGCCAGGTAATGGGCCAGATCGATCAAATGCGCGCCGAGGTCGCCGTGCGAACCGGAACCGGCCACGTCCTTCTGCAGCCGCCAGACGAGCGGGAATTCCGGATCGAGAATCCAGTCCTGCAGGAACCAGGCCCGGAAATGATAGATTTGCCCGAGCCGGCCGCTTTCCACCAGCTTTTTGGCCAGCTTCACCGCGGGGGAAAACCGGTAGTTAAAACCGACCATATGGGTGACGCCGGCTGCTTCCGCCGCCGCCAGCATCTCCCTGGCGTCTTGTAATGAAAGCGCTAACGGCTTTTCGCAAAAAATGTGCTTCCCGGCCTTCGCCGCGGCCAAAGCGATTTCCTTATGGGTGTCGCTCGGGGCATTGATGTCGATCAGGTCGATATCGTCCCGGGCCACAACTTCCTTCCACTCGGTGGCCACTTCCGGCCAGCCGAGCCGGTCCGCGGCCTCGCGCGCAGCCTCGCCGTTCCGCCCGCACAGCACAGCCATCTCCGGCTGCAAGGCGCCGGGGAAAAACATCGGCAGGGCCCGGTAAGCATTGCTGTGGGCTTTGCCCATAAACTTGTAACCTATCATTCCGATCCGCAGCTGTTTCATTGAATCCCTCCAAATCGATTGAAGAACAAAATTTTGTCTTCATGCATTCATTATAAGTTGGTAGAAACCTTCAGCGCTCGCCAGTTTATGCGGAATCATAGTCAAAAATTGCGTTTTGAATCTTTTAAGTTTGTTTTGCTTTACGTTTCTATGATATTCGCGGAAACTGCTAGATATACCAATCTCTGAAAAAATTACTATATAAGTTGGGCTCATCAAGGCGCGGAATTTCGCAAGGTAGAGGGGATGTATCCCCTTAGCTCCTTGAAGACGCGGTTGAACGTCCGAATACTGGTGAAGCCGCATTCCAGCGCGATTTCCATAATGCTCAGATCGCTTGTCAGCAGCTTTTGCTCGGCGGTGAGCACCCGGATCGAATTGAGATAGGTTTTGAAATTCATGCCGATGGCGCTTTTGAACGTTCTGCTGAAATGCGACGGCTCCATATGAAACTGCTGCGACATGAGGCTGACGTTTAATTCCTCTTGATAGTGCTCTTCGATGTAGGAGAGGATCTGCTGGATTCTGGCCCGCCGCGATTCCAGCTTCTCCTTGGCGCCGGTGTCCATTCGCCGCGTCTCCAAATGCCGGAGCAGCGTCCCGCAAACCTCCAGCACGCCGGCTTTCATCAACATTTGATATCCTGGCCGGGCATCGGCCCGTTCCTGGAAAATCCGGTCCAGACACGGCTTGATCGGCTGAAACCGCGGATCCTTGTCCGAAATGAACGGGGAGGCGAACCGGAAATCCTGCGGCCAGCCTTTGACCGGACCGATCCACTCCGGCTTAAAGAGCAAAATCAGCACCTGCGAAGGCTGGTCCCGGCTGTCGAAGTAATGGATGTCGCTGCTGCTGCAGATGACGATATCGCCTTGTTTTACCTGGCGCTTTTCCTCGTTGACGCCGATCAGCAGGCTCCCCGATTCCACGTAGATAATTTCGATTTCCGCATGGAAATGGGGATAAAACGAAATGTTTTGGCTGCGGAAAATATTCATCGGAAGTTCGGGATCGAGCTTCCAGTTTTGATAAAAAGATTTCACGATTTGGCTCACTCCGCGCGGATTTGGTGTACTGCCTATCCTTAATGTACTGCATTTTTGCCGGAGAATCAGCCTTTTTTAAATAAAACGGAGGTGGGAATAGGAAGCAAGCAAGGATCATAGGATAGTGAGGACAAGACAAAAAATGGAAGTTTCTGGAGGGTGTATGTTTGAGCGATGGGTCAAAATATTTCAGATTGCCGCAACTTATATCGGCACGGTCGTCGGCGCCGGATTCGCTTCAGGCCAATCGATCATGCAGTTTTTTACCGTTTACGGACCCGTGGGGGCTGTGGGGATAACCATTACTACATTTCTGTTTATGTGGCTCGGAACGAAAATGATGGTGGTGGCTCACCGGATCAAGGCGTTCTCCTATCAGGAATTTAACGAGCATCTCTTCGGGCCGGTTCTCGGCAAGCTCGCGAATGCGCTGACTTTACTGATTCTGCTTGGCGTAACCGCCGTGATGTTGTCCGGCACGGGCTCCATTTTTGAGGAGCAGCTGCACTTGCCTTATCAGATCGGAATTGTGCTGAGCATCGTGCTGGCCTATTGGGTGATGACCAAAGAGATGAACGGGATCGTGGTGGTCAATGCGCTGGTCGTGCCGATGATGCTGCTGTTCACCTGCCTGATTGCGATTAACGTTGTCGAGCCGGGCGGCATCATGCGGATCACGGAGTGGCAGCGCCAGCAGCTGCGGGATTACGGGTGGGCGCTGAGCGCGTTTGTTTATGTGGCGTTGAACTTTGCCTTTGCGCAGGCGGTAATGGTGCCCCTAGGCAGCGAGGTCAAGGAGGAAAGCACGCTGAAGTGGGGAGGCTTCTGGGGCGGAATCGGTCTTGGCGCGATGCTGCTGACGTACCATTTTGCCATCAATGCCCGCATGCCGGAAATCATGGAGCTGGAAATCCCGATGGCCGAAATCGTGCGCGGTTTGGGGGCCCTCCCGTATGTGCTGTTCCTGCTGGTCATTTACGGAGAGATTTTCACCACCTTGATCGGCAACGTGTTCGGCATGACCCGGCAAATCCAAAGTCTGTTTTCGCTGCCGAAAAACGCCGTTATTCTGGCGGTGCTGCTGGCCTGCTTTCTGATCAGCCAGATCGGTTTTGCTTCCTTGCTGACTTATCTGTATCCGCTGTTCGGTTATATCGGCATGCTGCTGCTCGCCCTGCTGGCGTTCAGGCGTCTGCCGCAGGCCGACGGCCCGCCGGTTGACCCGCCCGCCGAACATTTCGGCCTAACCGGCGGACCTAGCATCCCGTTTTCCGCCGCGCCCGCGTACGAGCAGCGAACCCGCGACCAGCAGCGGGAGGGCCGCCTGGAAAACGACGTCCACTTTGAGGCTGAGGCCAAGCCCGATCTCCAGGTGCAAAAACAGGGTCATTTTGATCAGCAAGCCCAGATACAACAAAATCGTGACAAAGATATCAAGCCTTTCGACAAAGATGAAATGCGATAAGGTCCGAATAGGTCTTGACTGTAAATGCTCCCGGAATTATATTTGTTGTAATTTAACTAACAAAAAACGCTAACAAATCCATCCCCCTTTACTGCTAAAGGGGTGTTTGCGTTTCTGTGATTTTACGTCAAAAAGGAGGTTTTGCATGTTGGTGTTTCTCGTCAGGGCCTTGAATGACATGCAGCTGCGGAAAAAATTGTCGCTTATCTTCATCGCGGTATCGATGATCCCGCTGTTGATCAGCGGGGTGTTCCTCACCGCCAAGCTGCGCGCAGTGATGATCAGGGAGGCCTTCGAGCAGGCGGAAAGCAATGTGGACCGCGTCAAAAAAAGAACCGAGGAAGTCATCAAGGTACCCCTGGACATTTCCTACCAGCTCTCCAACGACAGCCGCATGAAGCTGGTGGCCGGACGGAATTACGGCAGTTATACCGAGGTCATCCAATCTTTTAGGCAGTACACGGATATTCGCGATTTTCTGCGGCTTTATAAAGAAGTGAAGGGTATCCGGCTGTATACGCCCAATCCGACGATCCTGAACAACTGGGAGTTCATGCAGCCGGACGCCGCGACGGAGCAATCCGCCTGGTACAAGAACGCCCTTGACCAAAAGGGACTGGCCGGCTGGAGCTACATTGAGGACGAGCGCGATCAGACCCGCTACCTTAGCCTAACGCGGAAAATTACGCTGGATAACCGGAAGCAGGAATGCGTTCTGGTCGTTAACGTGAATTCCTCGCTGCTGAATTCCATTCTCGCGCAGGAGTCGTTTTCGACCATGATTGTCGATGACGACAATAATATCGTGGCCGCGAACCGCCCCGGTATGTACGGCAAAAACCTGTCCGACGTGCATGTCGACCGCAATGTGCTTACGCAAGCGGCGGGCAGCTTCGACGCCTGGCTGGAGGGGCAGCCTTCGAAAGTCGTCATCGCCAGCCTGGTTCCGCAGAGCAGCTGGAACGGCCTGAGAATCATTTCGGTGTTTTCGGAAGCGGAAATCGTCAAGGACACGAACCGGGTGATTGTACAGGCGACGATCGTCATTGCCGCCAGCATGCTGGCCGCCATTCTGCTGGTTTATGCCTCCGCCTCGCTGATCACAGGCCGGCTGCTGCGGCTCAGCAAACAGATGTCCAAGGTGGGCACCGGTTCATGGAATACGTATCTCGACATCGACGGCAAGGACGAAATCGGCCAGTTGTCCCGGCAATTCAACGCGCTCGTCGTAAGGCTCGGCCAACTGATGTCGGAAGTGCAGGAAACCCACCGCCAGAAACGGCGGCTTGAACAAAAGCAAAATGAAATCAAGTTTAAAATGCTGGCCAGTCAAATCAATCCGCATTTTCTGTTCAATACGCTGGAATCGATTCGGATGGAAGCCCATCTCCGCGGCGAGGAGGATATTTCCCAGGCCGTCTGGCAGCTAAGCCATATGATCCGCAGCAGTCTGGAGATCGGCAACGAACAGATCCCTTTAAAGGAAGAGCTGGATATGGCCGTATGTTATTTGGAGCTCCAGAAATTCCGTTATGAGGAGAAGCTGATTTATGAACTGGATATTGAGCCGGGGGCCGAAGGCGCCAAACTCCCGCCTTTGGTCATCCAGCCACTGGTTGAAAACTCGATCATTCACGGATTGGAGAACAAGGAGGAAGGGGCGACATTGATCCGCATTCATGCCAGCGCCGCCAAAGATAAGGTAATGGTGGAGATTCGGGATGACGGCGCGGGAATGGAGCCGGAGCGGCTGTCCCGGATTGACCGGGAGCTAAACGAGCCGCAGGAAACGGATGGCGCGAGCCGGATCGGACTGCGCAACGTTCATGACCGGCTTAAGCTGTCTTATGGGGAAGCGTATGGCCTGCATATCGAAAGCAAGCGGGGAGAAGGTACCAGAGTTTCATTTTACATACCGGGAGGGACCAAGGATGTATCAAGTAATGATTGTGGATGATGAGCCGAAGCTGCGGTCGGGTTTAAAAACGCTGATTCCGTGGGAGAGCTTGGGTTATGAAGTGACGGCCACGGCGGCAAGCGGAATTGAAGCACTCCGTTTATTCCAGGGGAATGTCCCCGATCTGCTGATCGTCGACATTCGCATGCCCGGCATGGACGGGCTGCATTTGATTCAGGAAATACACTTCTTGGGTTTATCGCCGCATTTCCTGATTTTAAGCGGGTATGCCGATTTCGAATATGCGCGCAAAGCGCTGGAATTCGGGGCGGACGGCTATTTGCTGAAGCCGGTCAACAAGGAGGAATTAACCGCCAAGCTGCGGCAATTAAATCATAAACTGGCGCAGGAACAGCGGGAGGATTGGATCAAAAGCGGCGTGCTGACGAAGGAATGGCTGGTTTACTCCCTGCTGACCGGACAGATCCGGGAAGACGAGGAAAAGGTACGGGAAATGGCCGGACAAACCGGGATGCTATGGCCCCGGTATGAAATCGTGCTTGTGCGGCTGGGCGTTGCCGAGCGGGAACAGGCGGAAGCCCTCCTGCATTTCCGGGCTAAGCTGGCTTCCGCCTTTACGGCCGGCGGCCGGGGCATCGTGTTCGGGATCGCTCCTTATACCGTGCTTTTGGTTAATGGGCCGCTGCGGGGCGACTCCGGCCGCAAGCGGCTTTACCGCGAGCTGCGGATGCTGGCGGGCGAGGCGGATGCGCCGGTGGACGCCGCGGCCGGGGGAGCCGTGCACGAGCTTCAGCGCATCGGGGAATCGTACAAGGCGGCCGAAACGCTCCTGGGGCGGAGCTTTTTTTACGAGCCCGGAAACATGTTAGGTCCGGATTCGCGCCGGGATTTTGCCGAAATCCCGCGGAACGGGCCTTACGAAGAACGGCTGGATGAAGGGGAGCTGGCGTTCCGGCTGTTTTACTTCGTGGATGTCGGCAATGCCGGGGCTTTGGAGCCGCTGCTGGAGGCCGCCTTGCGGCAGTGGGTGGCCGAGGGAAGCGGAGAGGCGGAGATTAAGCAGAGGTTGTTTCAGGCGGCAAACGAGGTGATCCGCAAAGTTCCTCCGGAACTGCGGGCCAAACCCGAAGATGTGCTTGCGCCGGCCGCGTTTTTGAGCGGGATTTACGAGCAAAGGCATATTCGCGGGCTGTTCGACTACGTATTGCGGTTTCTCGAAAAGCTTGCCCTTTCCGCGGACTCCCCCGGCCAGGATCAGGACATCAAAAGGCTGCTCGACTTTATCCACCGCCATTATCACGAAAATCTCCGGCTGGAGATGCTGGCCGGCCTGTTTAATTACAGCAGCGCTTATCTGGGGCAGCTGTTCAAGAAGAAGACCGGAGAGTATTTCAACGCTTATCTGGATCAAGTGAGGATTCAAAAAGCGAAGGAGCTGCTGGCCCGGGGCATGAAGGTGTATGAGGCCGCGGAACGGGTCGGATACGCCAATGTGAACTATTTTTACGAGAAATTTAAAAAGCTGGAGGGACGTTCTCCTTCCGAATTCCGGCACCCACCGGATGGGTGAAAACGCTGAAACTTTCGGAAAGCCGTCTAAATTAGCGGGTGAAATCCCCGAAATTTCCTGTATGTCCCAGGGCGGTTCGGATGAAATACAATAAACGCGAGGAGGGAGGGGAAGAAAAATGAAAACGGTAACAGCCGAGCCGCGGACCGGCGGCAGCTTGGGCCGGAAGCCGCAAAGGTGGAAGGTGTTCAAGAGCCAGAAGTATTTGTACCTGATGTCGTTTCCGTTTGTGATCTGGGTGTTCGTGTTTCAATATTTGCCTCTCTGGGGCTGGACGATGGCCTTCCAAAACTACAAGCCGGGCAAAAGCTTCTGGCAGCAAAAGTGGGTGGGGCTGGAGCATTTCGAGGCGCTGTTCCGGGACGGACATTTTTATCTTGTGTTAAGAAATACGCTGGCGATGAGCCTGATGGGCCTGGTCGCGGGGTTCGTGTTTCCGGTCTTGTTCGCCCTGCTGCTCAACGAAGTCCGGGTTCAGGCGATGAAGCGGTTCGTGCAGACGGTCTCCTATTTGCCGCATTTTGTGTCCTGGGTTGTGGCCGCCGGCATCGTGAGCAAAATGCTGTCCACCGACGGCGGGGTCGTCAACGCGATTTTGGTCCAGTTGGGCCTGATCGACCAGCCGGTTCAGTTTATGGCCAAGGGGGAGATGTTTTGGGGGATCGTGACGGCCGCCGATGTGTGGAAAGAGACAGGCTGGAACGCGATCATCTATTTGGCGGCGATCGCCGGCATCGGGCCGGAGCTGTACGAAGCGGCCCGGGTGGACGGAGCCAGCCGGCTGAAGCAGATGTGGCATATCACGCTGCCGGGCATCCGGCCGACGATCGTTGTGCTGCTCATTATGTCGATCGGGCATCTGATCGGAATCGGGTTCGAGAAGCAGTTCCTGCTCGGCAACCATATGGTCAGCGACTATTCGGAGGTGCTCGATTTGTACGCCCTTAACTACGGGTTGTCGATGGGCCGTTATTCGTTTGGTACGGCGATCAACATCTTCAACTCGGTGATCAGCCTGCTGCTGTTGTTCATTGCCAACGGAACGTTCAAAAAATTTACGAACGAGAGCATTATGTAAAACGGAAAGGGGGAGTTGAACGTGGAAACGGCCAAAACCTCGGCGCCCATCAGGGGCAAAGCGGGCAAACGGGCTTCCAGGCCGCTTTCGGACTGGATTTTTGACGGCGTGGTGTATTTGCTGATTTCCCTGATTACGGTGGCTACGCTGTATCCGTTTTTGAACGTGCTGGCGATCTCGTTTAACGATTCGGTGGATACGGTGCGCGGCGGCATTACCATCTATCCGCGCGAGTTCACGCTGGAAAACTACAAGCAGATATTCAGCTACGGCGGTTTGGTGACCGGGTTTAAAATCTCCGTCCTGCGGACCGTCGTTGGAACCGCCGCCGGCCTGGTCAGCGGCTCCATGGTCGCCTATACGCTGGCCCGGAGCGATTTTCAGGGAAGAAAGTTCGTATCCACGTACCTCGCGATCACGATGTACGTTTCCGGCGGCTTGATTCCGGGGTTCATCTTGATCCGCAATCTGGATTTGATCAACACGTTCGCTGTGTATATCCTTCCGGGGCTTGTAAGCGCATTCAATATTTTCGTCATTCGCTCGTTTATCGACGGCATTCCGTATGCGCTGCAGGAATCGGCCAAGCTGGACGGGGCCAACGATTTTACGATTTACTGGCGCGTCATCCTGCCGCTGTGCAAGCCGGCGCTCGCCACCGTCGCGTTGTTCCTGGCGGTCGGCCAGTGGAATTCCTGGTTTGATACGTATTTGTACAACGGTTCGAACGATGCTTTGACGACGCTGCAGTATGAACTGATGAAAGTGCTGCAGAGCACGACGACGAACGTGAACAACATTCGCGGGGAGAACATGTCGCAGTTGATGGCGCAAATCTCGCCGGATTCCATCAAAATGGCGATCACGATCATCGCGACGGTGCCGATCCTGGTCGTTTATCCTTTCCTGCAAAAATATTTCGTTAAAGGGATGACCCTGGGGGCCGTGAAAAGCTGATATTGAGCACAAAAAAAGGAGTGATATCGCATGTTGAAGGCAAAAAAGACCAAGGTGGCGGCGCTGCTGCTGGGATGTTTCCTGCTGCTGGGCCAGCTTGCCGGCTGCGGCGGGGGAACTGCGGGAACGTCCGGGAGCGGGACAAACGGGGCGGATCAGAGCGGCGGGCAGAGTTCAAACCGTTCCGGACCGGTCACCTTGACCTATTTTTCCGAAGATCCGAGCAGCAACTGGAATAATATGCAGGACCGGGTCGGCAAGGTGCTTACGGAAAAAACCGGAGTGGTTCTCGATGCCGAGTTTGCGGTCGGCGATCCCGTGCAGAAGGTCTCGATCATGGCGGCTACCGGGGACGTGCCCGATCTGATCGCCGCCAAATCGGACCTCGGCAAGCTGATCGATGTCGGCGCCGTGCTTGATTTAACGGAGTTGATCGACCAGCACGCCCCGAATATCAAAAAGATGCTGGGCGACAAAATCGTCCGCATCAAATACAGCCTGGACGATCCGGCTATTTACGCGATCCCGACGTGGTCTGCGGTGGATGAACGGAAGTTCAAGGCGGAAGGCGGGTTCGAATTGCAGCATCGCGTCGTCAAGGAAGCGGGGTATCCGGAAATCCGCACGGTCGAGGACTACGAGAAGGTGATCAAGGACTATTTGGCCAAATACCCGACGGACGAAAACGGCAACAAAAATATCGGCCTTACGCTTAACGCCGACGATTGGCACATGTACCAGGTGACGAATTCGGGTTTCATGACGACCGGCGCGCCGGATGACGGGGAATATTACGTGAACCAGGAAACGTTTGACGTCACCTATCATTTCCGCCGCCCGGAGGAACGGGAATATTTCCGCTGGCTCAACCATATGAACGATATCGGGCTGCTGGACCCGGAGAGCTTTGTGCAAAAAACGGACCAGTTCAGAGCGAAGGTCGCCTCGGGGCGCGTGCTTGGACTGATCGATCCCGCCTGGGATTTCGGCGAATCCCAGCAGGCGCTGAAAGCGGCCGGCAAATACGACCAAACTTACGGGCATTACCCGGTTACACTGACCAAGGAATATAAAGACACGAGCTTCTGGCCGGCCGGTTTTGACGGCGGATACGGCATCGCGATCTCCAGCAAATGCAAAGACCCGGTGGCCGCGATTAAGTTTCTCGACTTCCTGGCATCCGAGGAAGGCCAAATTCTGAACAACTGGGGCATCGAAGGCACCGATTACGTGGTGCAGGACGGCAAACGCATTGTTCCAGCGGAAATCCAGCAAAAGATGGAGAGCCAAGGCAACGCCTACACGAAAGAATCGGGCATCGGCTTATACTGGAACCTGATGGTGCATTACGGGGACGGGATCAAGGATTCGAGCGGCAATTATTTTACGAAATCAAATTCCGAACTGCTGACGGCTACCTACAGCGAACCGGAAAAAGAGGCGCTCGCCGCTTACGGCATCGAGCACTGGCGCGATCTGTTCCCGAAGGAGGAGGAGTTCCCGGAAAGAAAGGCCGGCGCCGTTTACAACATCGCTTTGCCCAGCGACAGCACGGCCGCGATTCTCGGGACCAAAATGCGGGACATCACCTGGAAGCGCATCCCGGAAGCGATTATGGCCGACCCGAGCAGGTTCGACCAAATCTGGGACGACTACATGGCCGAGCTGGAAAAAGCGGGGGTCCGCGAGATGGAAGAGGCTTATGGACAATTCGTCAAAGACCGTGTGAAGCTGTGGAGTGGAGAATGATCATAGATGCCCGTACGTTCGCGTGCGGGTTATATTTATTTGGCCGTTATACTTATTGTTCAGAATTTGTAGAGGTCGGTGTGGTATGATGAGATGATACTTTGTTATTGGAGATCACATCTCAGAAAGTCGGGGCAGCAAAATGATGATGGAAGGCAGCTACAACTATTATATTGTCGCGCTATCGGCAGCCATCGCGATATTGGCATCGTACTCTGCGTTAAGCATTGCCGCCAAAATTTCGTTCGCTGACGGAAAAATGAGGTTGTTCTGGCTGCTCGGCGGCTCGCTTGTCATGGGAAGCGGCGTCTGGTCCATGCATTTTGTGGGAATGCTGGCGTTTCATCTGCATGTTCCCATGAAATACGATCCGTGGCTCACCTTACTGTCGATGGGAGCCAGCGTAACCTCGTCATTTATCGCGTTTTATATCACCATGCCTAACGACGTCAAGCGCTACCCTATTGCCATCGGCGGCCTTATAATGGGGGCCGGGATCGTGGCGATGCATTACATCGGAATGGAAGCGATGATCATGCCGGTGAAGCTGTCGTACGATAAAACGCTGTGGGCGTTGTCGGTGGTCATCGCGATAGCCGCATCCTACGCGGCGCTGCTTTTGTTTTTACGATTTCGCAGCCAGAAAGCGTTCAGTTGGCCGAAATGGCTGTCCGCGATCGTGATGGGCTTTGCGATTTGCGGGATGCATTATACGGGAATGAGAGCGGCGCAGTTTCACGTTGCCGGAGATATAAATATAACTCACGATTCTTCCATGGATATCTACTTGCTGTTTGCCGTCACCGTGACGATATTCATCATTCTGCTGGTGTCCTGGGGAGCGATGTTTTTTGACCGTCACGTCCTTGAAAAAATGGCCTACATGGATGCCATCACGGGACTTCCCAACCGCAACGAGATGAACCGGTTTTTTGACAAATATACGGGTAAGGAGACCTTGGCGGTCCTGTTTATCGATTTGGACCAGTTCAAAGCGATTAACGATACATTGGGCCACAATGTCGGCGATTTGCTCGTACAGGAAGTGGGACATCGCCTGCAGCAGTTTGTTCGCCCGGACCGGCAGGCTTTTCGGATCGGGGGCGACGAATTTCTGTTCATCGTAAGAGGGTGTGAGCGGGAGCAAGCCGAACAACTGGCGGGGGAAATTTTAAAGAGCATCAAGAAAGTGGTCCGGGTGGAGGGGAACGAGCTGTACGTCACGGGGAGCATCGGCATCAGCGTTGGTTCGATCCGGGAGTCCGACCGCTCCGTCCTGCTCAAGACCGCCGATACGGCAATGTACAAGGCCAAAGGCTTGGGCAAAAACCAGTACTCGGTTTACACCGACGAAATGGGCGTTAAAGAGGTCCGCAAAATGGAGTTGGAAAAAGATTTGCAGCTTGCGCTGGAGCAGCGCCAGTTCTATATCGAATACCAGCCGAAATGGAATGTGAAAATGCATCGGATGGCGGGGTTTGAGGCTTTGCTCCGCTGGCAGCACCCCCGTTTGGGGACCGTTACGCCGACGGAATTCATTCCGCTTGCCGAAGAAACGGGGCTGATCGTTCCGATCACCCGCTGGACCATGGAGGAAGCCTGCCGCCAATGCAAGGTTTGGCAGAGTCAGGGAATCGGCCAGCCGGTTTCCGTGAATTTGTCCGGGCGCCTGTTTCATACCGATAGCTTGATCGATATGGTGCAAAGCGCGCTAGCGGAGGCGGCTCTCGCTCCGGACATGCTGGAGCTGGAAATCACGGAATCCATGGTGCTTTACGACATCAACGAAATCGTCCGGCAACTGGAAGCGGTGCGGCAGTTGGGAGTGCGGGTGTCCATGGACGACTTCGGCACAGGATATTCGTCGATCGGGCTGCTCGACCGGATTCCGATCGACGCGCTCAAGCTGGACCGTCTGTTTATCGGTGACCTGGAGTCCCCCAGCAAGCGTGCTATCATTAAAGCGATCGTCTTGATGGCGGAGAAGCTGCGGCTGGATGTGGTCGCCGAAGGCGTGGAAGACAAAGAGCACATCGATTTTTTGACGCAATTGGGCTGTCACGTCATGCAAGGTTTTTTCTACGGCAAGCCGATGAAAAACGAGGAAATCGCCGATTGGATAAGGTCGGCGGGAGCTGGGGGCGCCTTGCAGGCAGCGAAAGAATCCGGTACGGGTGCAGCAATCGAGTAGTTGGTTAGCAGAGTGGGCTTGTTGCCGAGTTGCTTGTTGCGAGTTGCTTGTTGACTAATAGAGCCGCTTTGTGGGTTTGCCGTTGAATCGGTGAGTTGCCGAGTTGCTTGCTGGCCTAGTCGGGGGAGTCGCGAGTTGTCATCTGGCCTCGGCGACGGGTGGCCGATCGCGTGCGGCTAACGGACCTGAGTGCCCTTATTTGCCCGAAATGGAGCGAAATCCGGCGTTAATTGCTAAATAAGCACTAGCGTTGCATCAAATCTGATCTGACAAGATACATTTACTAGCCACACAAATTTTCTAACGGATGCCACAAGCACTATTTGTTCCAAAAACGTTGATTTCAAACTCTAACGGTTGCCATGACCCTTATTTCACTTAAATCCGGCTATTTTTGCTTAGATTCAGGCAAATAACAACGCTCACAACCGTTAGAATTTAGAAAAGGTCTTTTTTCGGAAAATAGCCGCTGTTACAACCGTTAGATTTCCGGTCAGCTTTTACGGGAAATCTTGAGCAAAAGTTTATGCAACGCTAGTGCTAAATAAGGTCTCTGGTGTCGTTACGTTCTGAAAGCGCTTGATTTCGGCGAAAAAAGGCGCTGTGGTCTGTTGGAACTGGCCTCCACCAGTTGAATTCCGTTTTTTCGGCATAATCAACCAAGTCTATGTTACTATTAAATAGGAAAAATTATCCGGGAGGTAGAATTCATGAGAAAGCGTATTGTTGTCTTGAGTATGGCGATCATGATGGTTGCGGCAAGCGCTGCCCCTGCCGATGCGCATCCGGGCCGTACCGATGCCAATGGAGGCCATACGTGCCGGACCAACTGCGAGAAGTGGGGGCTGGAGTACGGGGAGTACCATTATCATAATGGCGGAGGTTCAAGCTCCAAGTCCGGCGGCAGTAAATCCAGCAGCAGTAAATCCGGGTCGAGTACAAAAAGCAGTTCTACTTCGAAGAAACAGTCGGCGAACAAGAAAACGAGCAGCAAGCCTGCCGCTCCCGCCTATCAAACGACAAATTTGACGTTGAAAGTAAACGGCGAGCAGGTGTCATTGGAGCATTCTCCCATCATGATTCAAAATACGAACCTCGTTCCACTGCGCGAATTGGCGAAAAGTTTGGGGGCGTCAACGACCTGGGATCCCGATTCCCAAACGATCGGCGTCTCCAAAGACGACAATAAGATCACACTAACGATCGGAAGTACAACGGTGTTCTATAATGGCGTTCAAGAAACGATCGGCGCCGCCCCGAAGATCATCGAAGGTGTTACGTATGTCCCGGCGCAAGCCGTTGCCAAAGGATTAAAAGCAAACTTAAGCTACGATAAGGAGTCGGAGGTTTTGGACATAACACTGTGAGGCGTAGGCCTCAAGCAAATTAAATGTTATTGTTATTGCGATTTACAGGCACAAATGCTGCGATATACGGGTACAAATTCCGTCAGCGGCGTTTGTGCTTTTTGTTTGCCCTTTTTGGGAAGGGAGCGATTGACAAGGGCATCCATATCAATATAAAGTAAACTTAGAGTTTACTTTATTGCATACATGTGCAAACTGTAGGAGGGAGCCTATTGGGGACTCAGGAACGAAGACAGAAGGAACAGGAAATCCGCCGAAACGACATCATCGAAGCGGCGGAGAAGGTTTTTTTCGAAAAAGGGTACTATTCGGCCACCATGGATGATGTAGCCAAGGCGGCGGAATTCAGTAAAAGAACGGTATACATCTACTTCACCGGCAAGGAACAAATTTATTTTGAAATCATGATCCGGGGTTACAGACGGCTGATCGGCATGCTGCAGGAGGATTTGAACAACGGGGATTTTGCGGACGCGATTGAAGCGATCAGGCGGATGGGCTGGACGATGTACCGGTTCAACCGTACGTTTCCGGACTATTTTAAGGCGATTATGGAATATGAAACCGGTGAACGCGATTTTCAAAAAGGAATCCCGGATGCGTCCCAGGAAGAGTGTTATGCGCTCGGCGAAGAGATCATGGGAACCTTAATAGGCTTGCTGAAAAAAGGAATAGCGGAGGGTTCCGTCCGCGCGGATCTTGATCCGGTCAAAACGGCGTTGGTTTCATGGGCCTGTATTATCGGCGTTTTTAACACCGCAAGCAAGAAGGAAAAATATATGCAGAGCTATTACGGCGCAACGGCGGAGGAATTGGTTTCGGAATCGATTGCGCTGATTATTTCGTCCATTCAGTCCGGGCGGGAAAGAAAGGTCCAATGAGCCGGCAAAGGGGGAGAAGAGCCTTGTTGATAGCAATAGCGGGGATCGCAGGTTTAGGTCTGGCAGCCTTTGCGGGACTGCTGCTGGTTAGCGGAGCGTATAAGCCCGCCGAATATTTGGAGCCTTGGCAAAAAAATACGGCGCAGCAGTTTGACGACCCGCGTGTCCGCCTTGCCGCCCATGGTTTGCTGGCGGCCAGCGGACATAACATGCAGCCGTGGAAGATCAAGCTTGACGACAGCGATCCGCTGGCTTTTTATCTGTACGCCGATAGTAAGCGTCTGTCCGAACAAGCGGACCCGCTTTCAAGGCAAATGATGGTCAGCCAGGGCACGTTTTTGGAGTATGTGCGGGTGGCCGGACGGCAGTTGGGTTACGTAACATCCGTCACTTTGTTCCCGCATGGCGGATATGACGAAGGAAACCTGCGGGCAAGCATGGACGCCAAACCGGCGGCAAGGATCGAGCTGGAACAAACGGTCCCTCAAAGCGAGCCGTTATATGACTTCCTGTTCTTGCCGGATACAAACAGACTGGCGTATCAGCCGGGCAAGCTTACCCTGGAAGAGGTCAAAGCGCTCGAGCGCTTGAGCGTCGAGGACGGCATCACCTTCAAGGTGTACCAGGACGAGGAAGATGTGCGCAAGCTGGGAAGCTACGCGCTCAGAGCCGCCGCGGCCGAAGCGAGCGTAAGCCGCGTGATGGAGGAGGCCGGTGCGATTTTCCGCGCCAATGAACGCGAGAAAAACAGTGACCGGTACGGCTTTTCCGTGGAGGGGCAGGGAACGTCCGGCATCATGCGGCATGTTGTACAGGCGTTGGTTACCTTGTTCCCGTCGATGAACGCCGGGCAAGCCGCGGCCGATCGGTATGTGCAGACCGCCGAAGAGTCGGTCTCCGGCACCTCCGCTTACGTGATGATCCTTTCGAGCGGCAACAGCCGCACGAGTCAAATCGAAAGCGGCATCGCGTACAGTCAATTGATCCTGGAAGCGCACCGTTTGGGGCTGGCGATGCAGCCGCTCAGCCAGGCGCTGGAAGAGTATGCCGAGATGAAGGAGCTGTACGATGGCATCCACCGTGAATATGCTACCGGCGGAGAGACCATTCAGATGCTCGTCCGCATCGGCCGCCCTACGCGGGAGGTTCCGCAAACGATGCGCCGCGATGTCCGGGAGTTGATCGTGGAAAACTAGTGAAATGATCCGGAAATTCTCAGCATGCAGGTAGCCCCTCATAAAAATAGCGGAACTTTATGGTCCTATTTTCCGGAAGGGAGCATGTTCATCACCAATAGAGGATTTTTATAGTCTTATTCTCCAATGCATGGTGTAAAAAGCAATCACCACCCTGCGGTTTGAGAAAATAGCGCCATAAATATCCTCTATTTCTCTCAGAATGGGTGATCTCGCTGAAATAGCGCCATTTTTTCCCCTTATGTTCTCGCTAGAGTTTTTAACAGCCTAGCTTGGCCGTTTTTCCATAACCTCCACCTCTACTCTGCAAGAGATGCCCAACACTCCCCCATACTTACATTATTTTGATACCGTCTACTAGTCCGATTCGTAAACCCCCTCCGGAAGTCGGCCCGAGTAGATTAAGCATCTGTTTAGCACGCTATGAAGGGTCTGCGCATCGTAAACTTTAGCGTCATGATTGTGCCGGATCACTTTGCCGACCCAATCTACGGCTGTTTCATAAGACTCGGCGTGATACACCGGGACATGAAAATGGCCCAGCTGCATATGCAGCGTATACTCTTCTTCCGTTGGCGTAATGCCGATCATGCGCAACTGCCGATATTGCACCTTTTTTAAACTCTGCTCTTGGATGGACCGGTGTTGTCTTGATACTTGTCCTTCATGGGACCTGTAATAAAGAACGCAATAGGGCAAATTCGCCAACCGGGTGACTTGGCCAAGCCGTTCCCACAACTCATAATCCTCGGCGTGTTTATATTGTTCGTCATAACGAAAGCCGTGATTTTGCAGCACGCTTGTACGCATCATCACGGTAGGGTGGCAAAGGCATGGGTGAAACAGCTGCCAGCAGCGGATTCCATCATGGGTGACCGGTTTGGGGATAAGCTCGCGGTTATGCAGCCATTTCATCAGCCCTCCCAAAACCCCAACATCGGGGTGGGTGTCGAGATATGCGACCTGGCGCTCCAATCGCTTTGGAAGAGAGAGATCATCGGCGTCCATTCTGGCGATATACTCCCCGCCGGCCATTTCAATGCCCTGATTGAGGGAATAAATTAGCCCCCTATTTGTCTTGTGACTTATGAGACGAATCCTAGGGTCCTTCAACTGCTGCAGTTTCGCTAAGGTGTCATCCTGTGATCCGTCGTCAATGATGATAAATTCAAAATCTTTCAATGTTTGATCCAAAATACTCTGTGCGGATCTAAGAATATAGCGCGACGAATTGTAAGTTGGGAGAAGCACAGTAACTTTAGGCACCGCCATCCCTTCCTTTTTTGTGAGGTGATTTTCTAAGCCATCCTATGTTGTCTTTGATGTGCATGAAACGGACAGCTACCGGACAGAAAAAATAAGTTTAGCGGATGGGTGAGGAGGCGGAAGTAGATAGATTAAAAAGTCAGGCGCTGAAAACGACTCGTTCCAATGTAGTTCGTAAAGGGATTCAGAAGATCTATGACAAGTTCCGAAAATAAAGCGTTAAAGGTGCATGTATGTCTATGTATTGGCCTAACGAATATTTTTTGTTTCATAAAATCTCTTCCATTTAAAATTAATTTTTCTATAATATTACATATTATTATAAATATGTATAATAATGTTTGGACAAGATTCCTGGGAATTTTCTACTATTGAGTTGTAAGTTAATACAGTAGGGAGGAATAACTTGTGGCGGTGAAATGGGTAAGAAAGGCTATTATATCACTATTATTGGTGTTGTGTGCTTCATTTTTAATGACATCACTTGTACAGGCGAAAGACGATCCTGTCGGACTTCTGAATGGAAAGACAATAAAAACGGGATCAAGAATCGATAACATTTTGGGATCTACCACGTTAGTTACAGACGATAATGAGTCCACATATTTTAATCTGGTTCATGAACGCAGTGACGCTTCCGTAAAAGATATGCTCATTTATCAATTTGCCAGCCCCACAGTAATCAGTGCATACAAAATGCAAATACTTAATTATAATAACGGGCCCATATATATGCTGTTTTATAACAGCAACGGCACTATAATCGGGAGTTTTTCCAAGCAGGTGATTAAAGGAGATAGCAATATCTACAATTTTCCGAAAGCTTTTACGAATGTATCAAAGGTTATGGTTTATCAGGCCAGCACAATTACGTACCAAGTGGCGGAGTTGAATTTTTATAATACCGTTCCGGATGCGCCTCTTAATCTCGAAGCCACAGCCGGGGATAGCAATGCAACCTTGTCCTGGGAAACGGTTGAAGGTGCGGACAGCTACACCATATACTACGGTATGGAATCAGGAAAATATACAAGCTCAGTAAGTGTAACATCAGTTGTTTATGGAGACTACACGATCCCCGGGCTGACGAACGGCGCAACCTATTACTTCGTTGTGTCCGCAATGGAGGATGGGTTGGAGTCCGGTTATTCCAATGAGGTAGCGGCAACACCGGCAGCGGCTCTTGCCGATCCAACTCTCTATGTGACTATTGATGACGAAAAGGTGGTCGTTGGTCAAGAGTTTGTAGCAAACATTTCCTTGAAAAACGTGGAGAATATATATGCTGAGGACTTCACTATTAACTATGATACCGGCCTTTTTGAATTCGTAGGATACGAGGAAGTAACGGGTTACAAGGTTTATAATGATCCCGTAGATAAAAACGGTAGCATCCGCTTTATCATCGCCAGCCAAGGGAAAGACTATGGCATTAATGAAGATACGGTCATTGTAAAACTTAAATTTAGGGCAATAGCAACAGGCACGGGCGATGTAGATGCCCTGAAAGGAAGAATTGCGGACATAGAGCGGGAATTTGACTTGGACGAAGAAAACTGTTTGCTCGACACCGTAACCGTTGAGGAAGCACCTTTAGTGGACGTTAACAAATCTGGGGAATACACGCTCGTTGACCTTGCAATCGATGGATATTATTACGGGAAAGCAGCGGCAGATACGGACACCGTATTGCACAATGCTGATCAGATCATAGATGGTTATGTCAATGACGGTGACCTCGTTTATATCGTTTCTCAAATGCTGGCTAATCCAAATTATTCGCCTAACTTGTAATACCCGGTCTTTTGCAGATAACCTTGATTGACTTCATGTGTGATACGTAAAGGACTCTAGAAGGTATACGACGGACTCCAAAAAATTAAAGGAAGCGGCGCGCGTCCAGCTAATGAACCACGCCGCTTCCTGGTGTATCCACTACCCGACTATCTCTCAAACAAGAACATCCCAATCTTTAAAAACCGGCTGCAACCCGTTTTGATACAGCATCTCACGGATTTCCGGCACGCTGCGCCCGTCCGAGATTTCAAATTGCGGCGTTCCTCCGGCATCGGTGTGACCCCCGACCGCCGTGGACACGCCCGCCGATATCTTGGTCACCCCGAGATGCACCAATTTATCGCGTAATGGAACGGGTTCTCTGCTGGACAAGGTGATGCCGGCCCGGGGCAAAAAGAGGCGATAAGCGGCAATAATCTGCACCAGCGCCCTGTCCGTCACCTCCGCTGCCGGATGAAAGTCTCCCAGAAAAGGGCGGAATCTCGGGATTGACAAGCTGATTTCGCAGTCGGGGTACTTCTGCTGAAGATAATTGGCATGCAGCGCCGTAATAAACGCCTCCTGCCGCCAATCATATAAACCGAGCAATGCGCCGATATTTACGGAACGAAATCCCGCTGCACAGCCGCGCTCCGGCGCGTCAAGGCGGTTTTTAAAATTACGTTTGGGGCCTTTAATATGCAGCTTCCCGTACGTTTCCCGGTGATACACTTCCTGAAAGACGGTCAAACTGTCAACGCCCGCTTCGGCCAGCTCCCGGTATTCGGCGAGGGACATGGGATTTACTTCAATGCCGATCGAAGCAAAATACCCGCGCAAAACCTTAACGCAATCCTTAATATAGCCGGCCGGAGAGTCTTTGCGCGATTCGCCCGTCAACAGCAAAATATGGCGGGTGCCGGTAGAGGCGATCGCGGCCGCTTCCCGCTCGACTTCTTGCATATTCAATTTCCTGCGCGGAAAATCGTAGATAGAGCTGAAGCTGCAATATTCGCAGTGATTCACGCAGAAATCGGACACATACATCGGGGTGAACAGCTGTATGGTATGACCGAACTGGCTCCGGGTCACTTGCCGGGCCATCTGGGCCATTTCTTCCAGATGTTTCCCGGCCGCCGGGGACAGCAAAACGAGCAAATCTTCTTCATTTATTTTCCGCTTTGCCAGCACCCGCCTAATATCCGCATCGGAATATTGCGGCCAGCGCTCCTGAAAGGGAAACTGTTCCAACGACAATAGCTTGTTATAAAAACTCATTCGTCCGCTCCTATTCGTCCAGGAATCCGGTTAATGGGGAGGAGGCAACGGCTTCTTGCTGCATCGGGCCCAATCCCGCCAAATAGGCCTGTCTGCCCGCCGCCACCGCACCGCGAAACGCTTCCGCCATACCAAGCGGATCGCGTGCGGTGGCAATAGCCGTGTTCAGTAGAACGGCGGCGGCTCCCATTTCCATCGCTTCCGCGGCTTCCGAAGGCCGGCCGATTCCGGCGTCCACGATGACAGGCAGCCCCGCTTCTTCGATCATCATGCCGATCAGCTCTTTGGTGCGAAGGCCCCTGTTGCTGCCGATGGGCGACCCGAGCGGCATGACCGCCACAGCGCCCGCGTCCCTTAGCCGGAAGGAAGCCGTCAGATCCGGGTTCATATAAGGAAACACCGCGAATCCTTCGGCGGCCAGCACTTCCGTGGCTCTGATCGTCTCCATATTGTCCGGAAGCAGATATCTCTGATCATTAATCACCTCTAATTTGATCCAATGGCCCATATCCGCCGCCCGGGGGTGTTCGGCAGAAGCGTCATATGCGGGGGAATATGGTGAAGAAGATTTTCCTCCTCCCAGTCCGGGTTAACCCGCCTTAACGCTACGGTAATCACTTCCGCTCCCGACCTTGCGATCACTTCGGGAATCAGCGCGTTCCGGTTATATTTGCCGGTGCCGATAAATAATCGGCTGGACAACGTCTTGCCGCCAATGTGAAATACATCTTCCATGCTTATCAGCCTCCCCCTACAAAATGTACAAGTTCAATGCGATCCCCCTCGGACAGCCGGGTACTGGGGTACGCCTCTTTTCGGACAACCGTCCCATTCAGCTCAACCAAAATTCTTTCCCTATTCCACGGGCTGTCAGTTAATAAATCATCCACCGTAACGCAATCTTCTCTCAGCATGGTGTCCCTACCATTTAGATGTACCTGCAACGTCTTCACCTCCTCTCAAGCCACGCGGCATGGATGGCGTCGCGATATGCTTGGGCCTCCGCCGCCGGGTCCGCGGAAGAGTAGAGGCCGGACAGAACAGCAATCCCTTGTGCGCCGCTAAGGATGACATCCCCCGCGTTATCCGGCCGTATTCCTCCGATGGCAATGACCGGAACAGGGCAGCGAGCGCAGGCCTCCGCCAGCATGTTAAGCCCGCGCCCGGGAAGGCCGGGTTTGCTGGACGAATCATAGACATGGCCAAAAAGACAGTAATCCGCTCCTTCGCTCGCGGCCAGGGCCGCTTCTTCGGCGGAATGAACGGAACATCCCATTCGCATTCCTTGGGCAAGAGAGCGTGCGGAAGCCGCCGGAAGACTGTGGCCCGCCAGTTGAATATTTGCCGCGCCCGCGGCCAGCGCAACGTCCAGCCGGTCGTTGATGACGATTTTTTCCAGCGGCACCCCCGCTTGGCACATCAGCTTTACCATCTCAAACTGCTTTTTGGCCGAAAGCTGTTTATCGCGTAAATGAATGTAATCGACATAAGGAAGAACAGCCGCCGACACCCTCAGCATTTCATGGATACGGATTCCAGCGGTCGATATAAAATGAAGTTCAGGCGCAGCATAGGATGGGAAACGGTTCATCAGGCGGATATCACTCCTAGTAGACGATTCTGGAAATAACGTTAGCATGATGCGAGTGAAGACTTGAGAAAACGGCAAAATTAGTCTATTGAAAATCTCGGGTGACAGCATAAAGGAAAAAAGGGCGCTATTTCAGCCGATATCCCCATGTTGCGTGCAATAGGGGAATTTTATGGAGCTATTTTCACGATTTAGTGGCGAAAGGCCGCCTTTCGACGTGTTCATCGAAAAATAAGACCCAAAAATTCCCCTATGGTGGTGAACAGGGTCAAATTCGGAAAATAAGACCCTAAAGTTCCTCTATTTAAAAAAACCGCCCTCCTGAAGGAGGGCGGCTAAGAACAATAACGGAAAAATAAGCCATGACAGGCATAAATCCGTTCTTAACTCTCCACTTCCCTACGCAGGTATTAACCAGTTCAGGTTCAAAGGGTCCGAATTTACATTCGTCTCAGCCTTGTGGCACCCCTAGTGTCGATCCATATGCAATTTACTATATTTCACAATATACATGATTATCCACAAAATAACAATCATTCATTGTGAAACAAACATTCATTGTGAAACAAAATCATTTCTTGCTGCCAATCAACAGAACATCCGCTTCAAAATCGTGCATTTCAATCATAGTGGTGTTCTCCCGGACGGTAACCTGAGGGACCGCGAAACGCCGGTGTTCCAGGTCAATAAGCGTAAATTCGTAATCGCTGAGGTCCGCATCCAGTTTCAGTACGGTGTTGACCGGCACATAAACGGCCACCTTGCTGAAGTCGGCGGTGGCGGCCGCGCGAATCTCCTCCGTGTTCTTCAGGATAATGTTCCAAGGGCGTAAATCGGTCAGGCCGTATAGCTCAAACAGCCGTTTGGCAAACCCGTAATCCCAGGCGCCTTCAAATTTGAGCGCGGACCGCCAATCGTAAGGGCTGTCGAAACCTTCGCCGGTCACGCCGAAGCGCTGGCCTTTCTGATGCCAGCTCCAAATCCCGTGCGCCCCGTAAGTCACTCCCGCTCCGGCCCCGGAAAGAAGGCTTTGCCAGGCCGCTTTGCGGACATCGGCCCGGGTAAAGCGGCCATAAACCCGCCGGCTGTAGCCCATCTGCTCATAACACGGTTCGGAATTGATCGCCGGCCGGGTATCAGGCTTATTGTAAAACTCCAGCGCCAGCGTATACGCCGTAGCTTGAAATTGCGAGTTATGGCCGGACTGGAACATATAGAAATCGAGATCGGGACTTACGGAGAATTCATCGGGCAGCATCGCCAGCCTGCCTTGGATATGCAGGGTGGTCAAACACTGCGGACTATGCTGTTTCACGGTCCGCAGCGCAGTTAAGTAATATTGCTTGGCGCGTTCGGAAGGAAAATCGGTATCGCCGCTGACCACATAGATCGGGTGATATTTGGAAAACCGGTTGGCCGCATAACGGACGTAGGGCTCCACTGCTTCCAGGGGCATTTTTTTCTCTTCACGAAGCTTGGAAGCCCAGGTGTCCGGAATATAATTGCACCATAACAGGACAAGCGCGGGGACAAAACCTTTTTCTACGGCCACTTGCACCATCGTTTCCGCCCTGTCGAAATAGGACTCGTTTAATTCAAAAAAGTTATAACTTCCGTCCGCATCGCTGGCGAAAGGCTCAAACTTTAGCTCGCTGCCGCTGGCATCCCATTGCCGCAGCAAATTAATCTGCAGTACATTAAAGCCCTGCTGTTTGCGGTAATCCAGATAGTAGGCCCATTCCTCCAGGGTGATATTGGTAAATGCGCTCCAGACGGTATCGGCCAAATAGAAAAACGGTGCTTCTCCATTAACGAAATAACGTTTGTTTTCGGATATTCCAAGTTTGATCATAGGGTTTCACTCCAGCTATCGTAATGGCGAAAAACGGCGGATGATTAAAGTCGCCCGCCGTTTTTCGTTTTATAATCCTATTATGGGGTAACCGGACTTACCGAGGCCACGTCGGCACCCTCATTCTTTTCCTCAGCTTCGCGTTCTTTATTCAGGAGCTGTTTGTCCAGCGCCCGGAAGAACGGATAGTAGATCAGCATGCAAATCGGAATCAGCACCAGCTGCGCCGCGGCCAATTTCCAGCTGCCCTCAATAAAACCAAGCGCAACAATCGGTGTGCCAAACGGCGGATAAATTCCGATTGGCGCCGGCAGCAAGCCGATCGTGGTGGCCACATATCCAAGCACCGCGCACACAAGAGGAGCTGCGACAAACGGAATGGCCAGTATCGGATTCAATACGACCGGTATCCCGAAGATCAGCGGTTCGTGAATCGAGAAGAAGGTGCCCGGAAGGCCAAGCTTACCGATGGTGCGCAGCTGTTTGCTTTTGGCCATAAACACCAGCAGCAGGGCAAACCCAAGCATCGGCGCGTAGTTGCAGAAGATGGACCAGAAAGCCACGCCGATAATGTTCGGCAGCGGAGCCCCGGCTTGAAACGCCTCCAGGTTGGCCAAATCCAGGCTCATCCAAATCGGTTTTACGATCGCCAGGATAACGATGGCCCCATGGATACCGAACATCCACAACGCCTGCATAATCAGCACCGCGGCGATCAAAGCCCCCAGCGATCCGCCGAGTCCTTCCAGCGGCACCTGCAGATACGTGTAGATAAAGTCATGGACCGTGCCGAAGGAAGTTTGCATGAACACGCCGGCCACAATGACGAATAATAGAGCCACCAGAATGGCGGGAATCAGTCCGGAAAAGGTTTTAACCACGGTTGGCGGAACGCTGTCGGGCATTTTGATCGTCCAATTGCGGTCGACAATCCAGATGTACAGGCGCGAGGCGAGCAGGCCGACGATCATGGCGACGAATAAACCCTGCGCCCCCAGCCATTGCATCGGCAGCGCCCGTACCGTATCAAAAGTCTGAACGGGGGTAACGATTAAAAACGAAAGCAAGGCGGTAGCCGCGGGAAGCAGCGGGTCCTTGTCGAAAGCTTGAGCCAGTCTGTAAGCGATGAAGAACACCGCGTACACTGCGATAATCCCGGTCGTCATCGTTGAGGCCAGGCCGATAATGCCCTTCACCGGCGCGATGAAGTTCTGATAGGGCTCCCACGCCAGCGCGGAGAAAAGCGTGGCGAAGGCGCCGATGATCAAGAAGGGAAGGGTGGACATCAGCCCGTTGGAAATGGCGCTCATATAACGGTTTTGCTGAATTTTCCCGGCCGCTCTTTGCAATTTGTGCGAGAACTTTGGTTGATTGTTCATTATTTTCAACTCCTGCTCCAGGCTTCATAGTGAGATGCTAGAGAACGCTTCCATTTGTATGGATTAAGCGCTGAAACTTAAAGGGCCAATGCGTCGGCAAGTACTTTTTCTCCGTTCATCATCCCGTAGTCCATCGTATTAATAACGCTCACTTTGATGCCTTGAGGTTCATATTTTGCTTTGAAGTCGCCTTCCAGGTAACCGACCTGCGGCCCGATCAATAGCACGTCCGTCTTATCCGCGTACTCTTTAAAAGAACTTTCGGAAGTAGCTCTGATTTCAACTTCAAGTTTTTGCGCCTCCGCGGACTTCTTCATTTTCTGCACAAGCATACTGGTCG
Organism: Paenibacillus oralis; assembly: GCF_003863965.1. GTDB lineage: Bacteria > Bacillota > Bacilli > Paenibacillales > Paenibacillaceae > Fontibacillus > Fontibacillus oralis. The sequence goes on along the minus strand of NZ_RRCN01000001.1, from coordinate 6,835,921 downwards.
ACATTCCTGCCGCACAAACCAACGTAATTTGTTTCATTGTTTGTCCTCCTCTTACAGGTGATTTAGTCTGTTGTAAAGCTCCACGATATGTTCGGCCAAATCCCGCGTCGTGATCGCCGACATTAGATGATCCTGGGCATGCACCATCAGCAGTGTAACTTCATGGGCGGTTCCGCCTGCTTCCGACTGGATTAAACGGGTTTGCGCCCTATGCGCTTTAACCAGTTCGTCTTTGCCTTCTTGAAGACAGGCTTGAGCTCGCTCAGTTTGCCCTTTTTGGGCGAGAAGGATGGCTTCCATCGCCTTGCTTTTGGCGACACCTGAATTTGTAATGATCTCCATTATGATTTCTTGATACTCATCCACTGCTATCACCTCGTATATAATCTCTCTGTCTCTTGCAAACTTAGTGTATACGATTTCATTACACTTCTGTATGCATTCCTTTTCCGCTGCTAGCGGAAATCGGCTGCTCTAATCAGAATGCGGGCAAATTCATCATAGGTTTCGCAGCCTAACATCTGCTGGACGATTTCCGCATGATCCACGATCCTCATCAGGTGGTCGTACATGGTGGTCGGAGGTTCCTCGCCGTTCTTGTCTATGCTGAGCAAGCAGACGAACTGCACGGGTTTGCCGGCCCAGTCAATGGGCTGCCCCAGCGTGCAAACCGCCCAAACGGTACCGTCGCTTTGCGGGATGAGCGGATGGGGGATCGCCACTAAATTTCCATAAGCGGTGGGCGCGGCATGTTCACGTTCCAGGACAAGTCCAATGAAACCCTCGGCGGAACGGATCAAGCCGGCGGCATGCATACGCTTGCCAAGAAAAGAGATAACCTCTTCCTTGCTTGTAAAACTTTGTTTCAGAAAAACAAGGTCTTCGCGAATATAACGAAGCGGGTGCTCTCCTTTGCCGCTGAGCAGAGCTTCGATCTTATCCATATCGCCTGTGCCGAGCAAGGTTTGCACCACGACGACCGGAACGGGCAGAGTCTGGGGAATCGGCACGGTGCTGACGACAAAATCGATTTCTTGCAGCGGAATCTGCGAAAGCTTATAGTACGGGGTCGTTTCCGCCACTTCAAGCCGAGCCCCAAACGTGCTTTGCAGCTTATATTGAAGCAGGCGCGCACTGCCGACTCCGGAAGTGCAGACAACGAGGCAGCGTTTGGGCCGGGAAGTCATTCGCTGCCGTTCTATGGCGGCTCCGACATGAATCGCTAAATACCCCATTTCCGCTTCCGGAATCGAAATATTCAGTTTGCTTTCAATCAGCTTGGCGGCAATGACTCCGGCTTGAAAGGCCAGCGGATAATTGGCTTTCACATGGTCCAGCAGCGGATTGCGAATGTTCATCCCGTACTTCACCCGATTTAGCGCCGGCTTCAGATGAAGGCAAATGCCCATTAACAGCTCGGAATCATGGCTGATGTTTAAATTCAAGTCCCTGTCGATCTCGGCAAGAATGCTTTTGCCAAGCTCGTATATTCGCGCGTCCAGCAGTTTTTCCGGCGTCATGCTTTCGGTTCGCTGATCTTTGACCCCCGCGAGCCATTTATTTCCTGACAGATGCAAGGAGATATAAGCGACCTCGGCTTCCGGAAAAACCATACCCAGTTCTTCCCCGATCAGTACCGCGATTTGCTCCGCGGCTTTAAATTCCTCGCTGCCGCGAATATCCGCGATTTCCGCCGAAGGCATGGCTACCTGATTGCCGTCGCGGATTCGTTTGCAGGCGATCGCCATATGAATGACCAGATTGTTGAAGGCCACGTCGGAAAGGTTTACGCCAAACTTTTGAATCTGTTCCAGAATGATTCCGCGAATCAGGGTCATCTCTCCGGGCGCGAGTATGCGCGGCGCGTTCTCCAAACGGCCGATTTGCTCGTCGCTTGAACGATTGATGATAAATTCGGACATGCAGAAGCGCAACCGCATTTCATCGCCTTTGAGCCTGATGCCGTAATTGGGGCGCGTCTCTATTGTAATTCCGTAAGCTTGCAGGATTCGCTTTACCTCTTTGAAATCGTTATTCAAGGTAGACCTGCTGACATAAAGCTCATCGGCCAAATCCTCTAATTTTAAAAAATTATCCGCAATCAGGAGCCGTCTGATCACATACAATTGACGGTATTCGGGAGAGGCGGGATCATTGGGTTCATTTACGATGAACAGCTGCTGCAGCAGATCGCGAAAAGCACGGTCATCCGTGATTTTGAGCGCATATCCCCTTGACCGTACAGGTTCAATGGTCGCCCCGTGCTTGTTCAGGAAATCATCCAGCTCCCGAATGTCGCTGCGAATCGTTCGTGAAGTGACTTGAATCAATTTGGCAAGATACTCGCTTTTGACAGGAGCGTCGGAAACGAGCAAATGCTGGAGAATGGAAACCATACGTGCATTCATTTCAAGAGGCAGCTCCTTTCTTGCGGAATTTTGCTCCATGTGATTTTAACATTGCCCTGAGGGGCGTGATTCTATAATCGCTGAGAGTCAATGATTGTATTAAGTGTTAATTTAGTTGATAATTTACAAAGTTTATATAAATATAAGCAGTGATGACACGTTGATTCGATATTACTATGCCATTCGGCAAAAGAGCAAGATGTAATTATTAAAAAAAGCTTCCATAGCCCTAATTAAGTTTAGTGTTTTGTTTAGTTCAAGGCAGATAATTATAACATAAACAATACACGAACGAAAGTTCCCGTTTTTAAAATTGCTGCTGAGTAAAAAATGTGGACTTTCCATGCGATTTATAGTTGAAGCATTATAAGACATTCTATATAATACGGGTCGAGTTTAACTAGGGGTTGATTTGATTGAAATGGATCATCGGATTGCGCAATGTGAAGACGGGGATTGCCATTTTCATCTGTTTAATTGTGTCAACGCTCCTGCATCTGGAGTATCCTTTTTACGCGGCGATCGCCACCATTATTTCGATGGAAAATTCGGTGACCAATTCGTTTAAGGCGGGCAAACATCGGACGATGGGCACGTTTATCGGCGCGATTGTGGGCGCCAGCTTCGCTTTTCTCGAACCGCGAAACGCCTTTTATTGCGCTATCGGGGTCATGGTCGTGATCTACATTTGCAACCTGCTGAAATGGAACAAGTCGGTTTCAATCGCGTGCATCGTTTTTCTGGCCATTATGCTTAATCTAAAACCGGGCGAAAATCCGCTGTCTTACGGGTTTCACCGGATTACGGACACGCTGATCGGGATCGCCGTTGCGGTTATCGTCAATTACGTCGTGTTTCCGCCCAGGCATGAAGTCAGCCTGCACAAGGCGCGCAAAGCGCTGGCCAAGCGGATGGCCGAAATGTTCGAGCAGATGGCCGAGCAAGGAGAAGAACCTGATTTAAAGGGCCTTCGTTCCCAGCTTAGCAGCCTGGAGAATTATTATCAGCTGTGCAAATACGAGTTCCATCTAAAAAAAGATCTGGGCGGCACGATGGACCAGATCGGCGAGGAGATCGAATCGTACCGGCATATTTATGAGCATTTTATTATTTTGCGGCGGCTTATTGACGAGCATCGCTTGAAGCTGTCGGAGGCGGATGGCGGCGATGAATCCGAGGCGGTAGGGCGAACCCGTACCGGGCAGGCGGACACCGGAATGGAAGCCGAAGCGGCGCCGGCAATCGTCTACGATTATCACGTGAAATGGATCTATGACGAAATGCAGAAGCTCGGACTTCCCGTCCCGCTTAAAGAGCGGATTCGGTGGGCGGGAGGTCTTGCGAAAGTTGAGAACGGGGCCCGATTGTCCTAGGGCAGTCCGGGCACGACGATGCTGCAGTCGCTCCGGTTCGCAAGGCAGCCAGTCACAAGCCAGCGGTCGGGCGTATCCTGCACCCCGCGAATGTCTGCGGCGAACGGTTCCGCGGGAAAAAACTCCGAATACAGCGTCACCGACTGGCCGTCGGCAGCGGTGCTCAAATCGGGGAGCGTTATCTGTTCCCCCTGTGTTGATCGGAAGCGGTAATGCTCCGTCCGCTCAGCCGAAGCGCTATCAATCCGCTTGTTGAAATCGATGCGCACGGCCTCCCTTTCGAGCCGGCTCGCCTTCACCGCCCGCGGCGGCTCCTCATACATCCACCCGCCGATGGAATATTCGTAGGCGGTCCAGGAGGCGTAGCCGAGCGATTCCGCCGTTTCGGCGAACCGCCGCGTCCATGCCGCGCTTCGCCGCATTTGGCGCAGCGAGCCGATATCGGTCTGCAGCGCGAGCGGCAGCTCCGGATACAGGCGGCGCAGCGGTTCGGCGAACGGGTGGTAACGCCGGGCATAATCGGCCGGAAGACGCTGGCGCATCCAGTCGGGCCAGTGGGTCTGCAGCACGTGCAGGTCCGGTCTAACGGCCGCGATCATCTCCCCGGCGTCGATGCCCTGCAGCTCGCGGACGGCGCCGACCGGGTCCCGGCCCGCATCGACGGCAATGGACCAAGTCGCGATGCGCAGCTCCGGCCGCGCTTCACGGATGCCCCCGGGGCCGTTCACGAGCCGGGCGAGAAACCGGTTGACCGCGTGAACGCGGAATTCGACCCACGCGAGGTAACGCGCCCGGTCTTTTTTGTAATAGGCCGGGGAGGTGCGGTGCACGAATTCCGGCGGAAGCATTCCGCTGTAGGAGCGGAATGCGGTTATAGCCAGCGGGCCGACATCCCCGTACGTTCCGGTGGCCAGACCGTCCCACTCCGGAAAATACGCCTCGGCAACTTCCAGCCCGTCGAACGGGTGCTTTTCTACGAGACGGACCAAGGTGCGCCGTTTCCAATCCAGGTACCCCTCGCTGTGAGGGGAGAGGCGGGTGTAGCCGTCCTTGGGCGGCTTCAGCAGCTCCATGCGCCAGCGCTCCCAGCCGGCCGGCAAATGGTCGGTGACGTATGTGCCGTTCCCCAGCGTCATCGCCCAGACGAACAAGCCGTGGCGCTTCAGCGCTTCCACCAGCCTCCCGTCCACCCGGTCCTCCCGCGTAACGAAATACCGGATAGAACGGTATCCGGCCTGCTTTAGCTCCCGCGCCACGCTGTCCGCCGAGCGGTCCCGGTAATAGGCAAATGCCGGGTCAATTTGAATGGAGGGTCCAAGCCAAGCTTCTTTCCGCATTCTTTCTTCACCGTCCCTTACAGGCTAGGGCCACACGCCTCTCAAGCCTGATTCATCGTTTGTTTTCATGGTAATGGGGTTGGAGCTTAGGTGCAACTTTTTACAAAGGTACATTTTTCCTATTCAGGGAAAATTAAAATAAGCCGATAAAATTTATATATCCGCAATACTTTGAACCGCAAGAGCCCGGTGTGGAGTTGATATGGAATGACTAAGGATGTTTTGTTGGAACTATCAAAAACGTTGAATACAGAATGTGAAAAAGGAATTTGGATAGAAGCAAAGTTTTTTATGACATGGCAAGAGAATATTGAAGATTCCTCAGTTATGTATAATGCTGAAGAAGGTCAATATAAAATTGTGATTAAGCTAAAAGAGTTTAGCTTACAAGAAGCAAAAACAATTTTTGCTTCTTTAGTGAAATTTATTGAATATAAATCGACTTTCTATGTAAGGGAAGATAAAGAAGATTCCTTTGAATATTACCTGTTATCTTCAATGGATAGCAAACAGGGAGAGTCTGTAAAATAGTTTGTGTAAACTCCAAAACCTATTAAAATGGAACTAATAGAAAGGTTGGGAGAATACATGGGACTTTGGACGAAACAACAGTTGCGCGACTTCATTAAAGAGAATAATCTGGTAACGGCACAGGATGCTCAAAACGCATTAAAGAACCTGTTTGCAGAAACAATCCAGGAGATGCTCGAAGCGGAGATGGAAACACATCTGGGCTATGCCAAGCACGACATCACGGCGAAAGCGACGTCAAACAGCCGTAATGGCAAAAGCAAGAAAACTGTCGTCAGTGAGTATGGTGAGCAAGAAATAATCGTACCCCGTGATCGCTTGGGCGAGTTTGAACCGCTTGTGGTGAAGAAGCATCAGTCCAATGTCACAGGCATTGAGGAACAGATCATTGCGCTTTACGCGAAGGGCGTCAGCACGCGTGAAATTCAAGATCATCTACAGCAGTTGTATGGCATCGAAGTCTCCCCGACACTGATCTCGAACGTGACGAACAAGGTTATCCCTATGGTTAAGGAATGGCAAAATCGGCCGCTACAGAGCGTATATGCCGTTGTTTTTCTCGACGCCATTCATTTCAAAGTGAAGCAAGACGGAGCTATTGTCAACAAGGCGGCTTACATGGTCATCGGCATCGATCTGGACGGGAATAAAGACGTCCTAGGCATGTGGATTGGCGAAAACGAGTCGGCCAAGTTCTGGCTCAATGTCTTGAACGAGTTAAAAAACCGCGGCGTACAAGACATTCTCATTACGTGTGTCGATAATCTAACCGGTTTCTCGCAAGCGATAAGCGCTTGTTATCCCGCTACAGAGATTCAGAAGTGCATCATCCATCAAATCCGTAATTCAACGCGCTACGTGTCCTACAAGGACTTGAAGAAGGTGACGGCCGATCTGAAGCCGATCTACAAAGCAGCAACCGAAGAAGCGGCGCTTGTGGAGCTAGATCGCTTTGAGGAGGAGTGGGGCAAAAAGTATCCACTGATCGTCCGTTCTTGGCGCAACAACTGGAGCGAGCTCGCTACATTCTTCAAGTACCCGCCGGAAATTCGCAAGTTGATCTACACCACGAACATGATCGAGAGTTATCACCGTCAACTGCGCAAAGTGACGAAAGGCAAAAGCATCTTTCCGAGCGACGAGGCTCTCCTTAAAATGCTGTATTTATCCACAATGGACGTTGTACGGAAATGGACGGGCCGTGTTCAGAACTGGGGACAAATGCTGCTACAGTTTTCGGTTTTCTTCCCTGATCGCGTGGGTCAGCACTTGAGGTAGGGGGGCGGAGTCCCCCTCTAAGCATCACCCTCTACATTCGTTTACACAAAATTCTTGACAGACCCAACAGGGATTCTTCTTTCATGTTATTTTTCACTAAGTCTAAGATCTTGAGGATATGATCCCCAAGGTCTTTTTTAGGCCCAAACTGGAAATCGGTGCTCGACACAGCTGGCTACTGGAACGACGAACCGTCGTCTAAACCCAGGCCGTCAAAATAGCGACACTTTATGTACTTATTATTCGGAGCCAGACACGTTCATCCCCATTAGCGGCATTTTTTGTCCTTATTTTCCTGTGAATGATCCAGAACGAGGGTATTTCCCTGCGACCGGGGAAAATAACGACATGAATTACCTCTATTTCTTCCAAAGTGTCTGATTTCTCCGGAATAACGCCCTTTTTTGCCCTTATGTTTTGCGCTGGAGTGAGTTTCTCAGGCTGCCTCGTTTTTATAGGTTTTTCTTTTCGCGGTTAAATTCCGCATTCTGTGCCCCCAATACGCTTTTAAAATAATTGCGGTTATACAGCATGCTCGGATGCGAAGGATTGTAATGCAAGGCCAGCTCGTTATGATAGTTTCCTTTGCGGTAGTCTCCCTTCCGGTCGTAACAAAGCGCCAGCTGCAGATGAGGCATCCAGGTCGAAACCGCCGTGTTTCTAAGTCCCATGGATTCGGCGGACTCCGGCAAATAAATCGCCTGTTTATACCAGTAAATGGCCTGATCGTAACGTTGTTTGGCAAAAAGATGCAGCCCCATCCGGTAGCAAAATTCCGCTTGCGGCTTATCATACTGCAGCGTTCTGCAGAGAGAACGAAACGCCCGTTCTTCGTTCCCGAGACGCTCGTAACAGTCGGCCAGCTTCAAGCAGGCCTGGTAGTTGTCGTGGGCCCAACCCTGACCCGTATGCAAAAACTGCTCGTAGTGGCGGCACGCTTCACCATAAAAGCCATGATCCCGCAATTCGTTGGCGTAATAATAAAGATCCCGCGGGGAAAATACGGCACCTTCGCTGGCCAATTTGCGGTAAATCCGCAGGTTGCGGTCGGTGTGGGGTTTGGTTTTTCCATGGGTGATGCACACGCCGCTGCAGTAAAACGTTCCCCAAACCGCCAAATATTCATGAACGTGTCCGATCCACTCGAAACCGCAGTCCCTCCGGACGAGGCGGTTGCGCCGCAGCGTGAACACGACTTGGCCTTCGTTGTCGAAAGCCAGGTTGTAGGGCATGGTCACCGTATTAAACTGGGGAGAGAGCGTCGTTTTCAATTGTTTAAACCGTTTCCGGTCTTCTTCCAGAATCAGATCATCCGCATCCAGCCATAAAATGTACTCCTGCGTAGCTTTGCTGAAGGAGTAGTTCCGGGCGGCGGAAAAATTGTCGGTCCAAACGAAATCATAAACCGCTGCGCCCGCATCTTTGGCTATTTCTTTCGTGCGGTCAACGGATCCCGTATCGACGATGACGATTTCGTCGGCAATTCCTTGCACCGACGCCAGACAATTCGGTAAGTTATGTTCTTCATCGCGAACAATCATGCACAAGCTGATCGTGATCATAATGGCCTCCTGTCGGTAGTAAACCTGTATCGCATAACGAAGCTGTTCTTTTTGGAGCAAAACGGCAAAAACCCGCCTTTAAAAGGGGGTTCTTGCCCTTTTCTCGCTGATCGTAGAATCCGTTCATCTTAGCCGGCGGTCGAGCATCGTTAGATGCGAGCAGCGTTCGGCTAATCTGCCTTGCGATGCTCAGACTATCGTTGATCGCTGATCGAAGCCAAACTGTTGTTTTCCGAGAGCGCCGTCGTAGGATCATAAGGAGCGCCCGCCGGCGTTCCGGCAAGCAGCGCGATGTCCACCGCATTTTCGGGAATTCCCCACGAGTTGCCGGAAAATACGAATATCGCGCGATCCACAACGAACCCGCGGGTATTGTAGACCGTGTTGTTTACGATGTGCCCCGTTGAATTCGGGTTCAAGTAAGCGGGCTGCCTGAGCGAATAAAAAATATTGTTCTGAACGAGTAAATTTTGAACATTGGATTGCGTGACGAATCCGCGGTTCACCACCCAGTCCGTTGACGGCCCCGCCTGCGGCGGCCCGAAGATTACGTTGTTGACCAGCTTGTGATTGATGCCGGCAAGCTGGATGAATTCCACGGGATACGGCACGTCGCTGGTGATCGTCAGTCCGTCGACGGTAATGCCGCTGGCCCCGATCAAAAACGGAATGACCGCCGCCTGCAGCACGATCATAGTATTCGGGTACCCTTTCAGCGTAATGCCGGTTTTGTTGAGCGCAATCTGCGTGGTCAGCGGATAGGTTCCGCCAAGCACATGCACGGTTCCGGTCGGCAGCACGGCAGCCACGCCTTGCTGAATCGTACCGAACGGGTTGCCTTGTGTTCCGTTTCCTCCCGTCGCTCCGGCCAGGACGTAAACTTCGAACGGATTCGGCTCAACGGAACCCGTCGGCCCGGTCGGTCCTGTGGCCCCAGTCTCGCCTGTAGCACCGGTCGGCCCGGTTGGCCCCGCAGGCCCGGTGGCCCCCGTCGCGCCAGTTGCTCCCGTCGCTCCGCCGGCCGGGCCGGTTTCCCCTGTTGCACCAGTTGCGCCGGTCGCCCCAGTGGCGCCAGTGGCCCCCGTCGCACCGGTTGCTCCGGTTCCGCCCGTTGCGCCAGTAGCACCGGTTTCTCCCGTAGCCCCCGTCGCGCCGGTCGTACCGGTAGCCCCCGTGAGACCCGTCGCCCCAGTGGCCCCTGTTGCTCCCGTCGGACCTGCGGGACCTGCGGGACCTGTTGGACCAGTAGCCCCAGTTGGACCCCATGGTCCACCGCTGACGGCCAAAACCGCGACATCGTCAACCAAAATATCAGCCGTCCCCGCCTGGGGAAGATTGTTGATCAGCAAAAAAGCCTGGGTGGTCCCGAAGGGAGCCGGACCTGTCGTCTGATAAATTTCCAGCCAAGTTTCGTTTTCTCCAGCGGGAATTCGGTCCGCCGGAACGGTCACGAATAGGCTGGTTCCCAAGTTGTTAAAGAAACTATCGAAATAGGTCAGCTGAACCGTTACCGTGGCGGCCGGCAGATTTTGAACTTTGGCGAGGGATAGCAACACCTCATACGATTCCCCGGCGACCGCAGGTACGAATTGGGAGATGAAAGAGGTGGTTGTTCCTCCTTGCAACCTGGCCGAATAGGTTCCGGAATGCGAAAACATGCCGGTGATGCTCGCGTTGGAAGTCACCCAGGGAGTTAAGGTGCCGGTTTCAAATCCGCCGTTTCCCACAATATTTAGAATGGGCATCGTGTGCCTCCTTTCGATGATAGGTTTTGGAGACTATCATATGGCAGCTTCTTTGAAAGGATATGTCTGCGCTCTTCCGAGCGGAACGACACCAACCCTGTGGTTGAAAAATGTGCAGAATGTTATGGGTAATTTGATGCATTATATGAAAAACAACTATAAAATACCAATTAATATGTTAATATATAGGAGAAACTACTAATTATTTTATTTAGGGAGGAGTGTTAATTATGAAAAGGCTTTTATGTTGTTTGTTAATGGTTTTATTATCATTGAGTGCAACAGGTTATGGGACTGCAAGCGATTTATTCGGCGCTGTCAAAATGGCAAATGCAGCAGGGGCAGAAAGTGATGCAACTACAGAAAGCACAGAAAGCGAAGTTTTTGCAAGCGATTACAAGGCGAGAGACGCTTTTTATTCTTTATCCGATTCTTCTGTAAATCGCGCGACCTCCGAGCATTTTCAGATTATTTGGGGCAACAGGGATACAACCGGAACCGTAAATCGGCAATTTGCCGAGGGCAATTTGGCAAATCTGGAAACTATTCGTTCATTTTACATTGATCAGATTGGCTTAGGGGATATCGGAAGTTCTCAAAATCCATGGATAACCGGAAAATATAAAACAAACATTTATATTGCGGAAACTGGGCTGGATAAAATTTCTAATGATTGGGCTTATATGTCTGTTGACCAAGATTCGTTTGGCTTCATTGTCATGATGCCGGGAGCCATGCGCGTGGATCCGCCAAGCTGGGTGGTGCCTCATGAATTGGCGCACGTCTTTGTTTTCCACAACGGAGGGGTTGTCCCTTATGCGTGGAATGAAGCGATTGCCAACTTCCTGCGCAATGAATATTTAGGCAGTGATTATTATAGTTATGGCGGCAGGGTGTACGGCCCAACCTCTGACTTTTTCGCCCCCTATGTCCTGAACTCGGAATCCCATTTCCCGCACGTCAAGAATTGGTACGATGCTTGGCCTATTTTCCTGTACATTAACGAAAATCCGGACAACCTCGGCGGACTTGGCCATCAAACATTGCTAAATTTATTAACTTACGGTCAAGAGGACTCTACCTATTTTGCATCCATGGAAAAGGTAACAGGCGTTTCTATTAAAGAAATCCTGGGCGGAATGGCGAGAAGAATGGTAACGATGGACTTTAAGAGTCAGGAATATTATTTGGATTATTTGGATGATCTTTTGAGAACCCGCGGCAATTATGAAAAGATTTATACGACCTTGGAAAAACAAAGCGATGGCTGGATGACTGTGCCTGCCAGCAAAGCTCCGCAACAGACGGGCTATAACATTGTTCCTTTGAATATCGATTTAAGCAAAACTTCCGTCACGGTTGATTTCCAAGGTACGAGCACAGCGAGAGGCGCCGATTGGAGAGCCAGCATTGTTACCGTAACGCATGCGGGAGATACCAGATATTCTACGATGTGGAATAACGGTCAAAACACCGTCCGTCTGCAAGGCGATGAAAAAGCGGTTTATTTAGTAGTTTCCGCAACTCCTGACAATATTCAATATCTTGATATTAATCAGGATGGCATTACGTACCCTTATAAAGTAAAGGTGACAACGAATTAATGTGCAAGTGATCTATTTGCATCAAATAAGATGAATTGAAGCCCATACTCCATTTATAGCCGATTTTGCATGGAAAATTCATGTTATAATCGGCTTTTTACAATTTTATGAAAAAACATACCTAATTAATTATTATTAAGGAATTGGTGGGATGCAGCTTGGCAATTTTATTTTATTTTTGATGAGCTTGCTGCTGAATGCTTAGTTAGACTATACTTAAATTAGAGGTGATGGTCATGGAAAAAAGATTTCCGCATGAGGACTTGGATGATGTAGCTCGCCGTTTGACAAACGGACATTATGTCGTTCCCTCTGTCCCAGGTGACGACCCGGAACGTGATAGGATCATCAGTGAAGCAATTGCCAAGATGAAGGCCGAACGAGCGACAAAGACTCGCCTTAGTATATCATACCTTTAAAAAGCTGATTTCGTTTTAAAAGCCGACGTGCAGTGAATTTTCTGCACGTCGGCTTTTTTTGTATAGTCCTCCCTGCCCAGAGATGAGCTTAGACACCCCGTTTTTATTGGAACAGAATTTCATCCCATCGATGCTTGTCGCGGTGAACCGGGCGTTGGCAAAATTCAAGAGTGACGGTAACGAGTGAAGTCGCATAGGTCAAAAGCCGTTTTATTATAGTATAAGCTTTCCGCCGATTTAAAGCTGAAAAGGTATCCACAAAAAATTTACAACTCCATAATAACTTTCAAGCGGATATTTGATATCATGGCGGTGGAGTGTGATCGAATGGCTAAAATTTTGATCGTCGATGATGAGAGGGCAATCAACGACTTGATTGCTCTAAATTTGAAAATGGTAGGGCATGAATACATCCAATTATACAGCGGAGAGCAAATTTCAGAGGTTTTAAATGAGACTCGTGTCGATTTGGTCATTCTGGATGTGATGTTGCCGGGGCTTGATGGATTTGAACTTATCGATCGGTTTGTGAAACGCGGGATTCCGGTGATCTTCCTGACGGCGCGAAATGCCGTTTCCGATAAAGTCCACGGCTTGGAGAGCGGGGCGGAGGATTATATCGTCAAACCGTTCGAAGCGGTGGAGCTGATCGCCCGAATCAATGTGGTGCTGCGCAGAAACCAGAAAAACGCCACCGAATTCAGTCTGGACGGAACGACGGTGGATTTGGAGAAGCATATCGTTACTGTGAACGGACAGGCCGTGGAAATGACCAATAAAGAATTTCAACTGCTCGATTTTCTCATTCAAAACAAAAATATCGCGCTCTCCCGTGAAAAAATCATTGAGCAGACCTGGGGCTTCGATTTCTATGGCGAATCGAGAACCGTTGACGTGCATATTCAGAGACTGCGAAAGAAACTGAACTGGGAGCACCGGATCAAAACGGTGTACAAATACGGCTATAGGCTAGAGGTGTAAAGGTGAAATTTTGGCAGAAAACGTATTTGTGTGTGCTACTGGTGTTTTTAATTGCTTTTGATCTTGGAGCCTATGCGCTGCTGCAAAAAAGCTACCAATTAAACGAGCAGATGGATATGTCCAGAGGTGTAAGCGAATATGAGAGCATCGAGCAAACGTTAAGCTACATCCTGCGCGCTTTCGCCTACAGTACCGGCAGTATGAGCTACGAGGCTGTGATTTCCGGAATCGCCGAAAATTACTATGAAGAGGGCATCCTGACCGAGGTATATGATGGGGAGCGGTTGGTCTTTTCCAATGCCTATCAGTTTGCGGGCGAGCGGGAAGAGCTGCAGCTGCAGGGAGGGCAACGGGAAACCGTATACCGGAAGCTTGACGGAAAGCTGTGGATCTTCGTAGGCGGCAGCATGGAGTTTAATGGGCTTAAGCTGGTCATATCAAGAAGCTCCGCTTATCTGCAGGATTATTATAATACCTTGCTCAACTATTTCATTGCCTTGAGTGTAATCATTTCCTTGGTCTTATCCGCAGTGCTTATCTTGCTGTTATTCAGGTTAACCGCTCCGGTCAGAAACCTGAACAAAGGCGTAGGAGACATTGCGGCCGGAGCCTATCATCAAAGGGTCAAGGTCAGCGGAAGCGACGAAATCGCGGAATTGGCCCAGGATTTCAACAAAATGGTGGACGCGGTAGCCGCGAATATTGAAACGATCCAAAAAGCGAACGAAGAAAAAGAAAACTTCATCAATAATCTAACCCATGAGCTGAAGACGCCGATAACGGCGATCAAAGGGTACAGCGCGTTTTTAAATCATGCCAATAGTACCGAGGAAGACCGCAGAATGGCGGTCGATTATATTCATGAGCATGTGGCCCGGCTGGATCTGCTGTCCGGAAAATTAATGGAGCTGCTGTATTTGAAGAACGAAGAGATTACTTTACAGCCAGTAGAGATTGCACCCTTGTTTGTTTATGTGGAACAGATGGAACGGCATTATTTGGAGGCCAAACAGATTACATTGGTGAAGGAGTGCAGAGCAGAGCGGATATATGGAGATCCCACCCTGCTGCAGACGCTGTTCATGAATCTGGTGGAAAACAGCATAAAGGCTTCCCCTGCCGGAGGTAAAATCCACCTGAAAAGCAGCTTCCGGGACCAGGATGTAGTGATTGAGGTGATCGATTACGGAAAGGGCATACCTGACAAGGACATCGAAAAAATTACCGAAGCCTTTTATGTCGTAGACAAATCCCGTTCCAAGGAGCTGGGAGGGATCGGGCTGGGGCTGTCCATCTGCAGTCAAATTGCCCGGCTCCATCATGCGCGGCTGCATTTTGAAACCAAAGAACATGAGTATACGAAGGTGTCCGTTCTTTTTACAACCTTGTTACAACTCGAACACTAGTCTATAATACGCTCCCCTCATAATGGCCTTGTAGCTACGATATTCCAATCATTTTATGACGGAGGTATGAAAAAATGAAAAAAAAGCTTTACTCCACAGCACTTACGGTAGGAGCAGCAGTTACTTTAATCGCGGGGAACGCCGGATTGTCAACTTATGCTTTTGCAAATGACACGGCTCCGAATGTAAAGGTAACCGGTCAACATCAACAAGCGAATGCATCAGGCATTACGGTCCCTGCCGTCAAAGCTCCAGGCTTCTCGGTCACCCCGGAGAAAACAAGCAAGGACATGAGCGAAGACAAAGCGGTGGATATTGCAAAAAAAGCGCTTGAGGAGAAATTCGATGTGTCTTTGGACGGCATGAAGGCTTTCCCGATTTTCTGCACCAGAGAGGATATGGAAGGAACGTTTTATTTTGTATCTTTCGCGGATGTTCAAGTTGTAGATGCTCAGCGAGCTGTAGCGGCTAAAAGCGGTGAAATGTTACCCAGTGAGACCGTCGAAATCTCTGTCGCGGGTAAGAACGACAATGTGGATGTCTATATTGCATTTTTGAACTCCAAAACCGGCGAAGTTGTTTCCGCTGAAAAAAATCCGACAGCGGCATTGGATAAAACGGCGCCGACAGCACCAGTTGATCCGGCCAACTAATACGGTCTTGCTGGAGCACCTGCCTTCTTATGAAGGCGGGTGCTTTTTTAACATATCAGAAAGTATAAAATTCTGAGGGAGGAGAAGAGGAATCAGGGGGCTAAGGGACACCAGAGCCGTTATTTGCGAAAAAACGGGAGTTTGCAAAATGTAACGGACACAGATGACGTTATTTACCTCAAATCGGCCTGGATGAACGGGTTTAGAGGGAAATAGGGTCGCCTGTGTCCGTTAGGCTGGGAAATACCCGGGAAATAGGCGGATAAGGTCGCTGGTGTCCCTTAGAGTAACGTCCGAAGTAGAAGTCAGAGCCATTGAAGGACGCCGTTAGGCGTTTTTCTTAGTTTTTCTACTTTAATGATTTTCCCCGTGAAGAAATGGTATCATTATGTTGGTTGATAGTGATTGATCTCCTGCTAATCCCGGCAAAACGATACTAACCAGTGAAGTCAGCAACATTGCGAAGATAACTAATTTCTTCATCCTTCATTCCTCCTCTGATCATTTTTATATAGTGGTTGTTCTGGGTTGCTGACGCAAAATCCCTTAATGTTTCATAATAAAAAACGGCCTTTTTAAAAAAACGACTGTTATCCGTTTCAAAGGATAATTGCAGCATATATAAGCAGATATCGATTGCACGTTTATATTCCGATGCATTTACAAAATACACTATTAACTCATTATATAGCCTATAAAGGTAAGTAATATCAATGATCTCGTGATTGATAGGTTTATTTAGCTGCTCAATTTGTTTAGTAAATAAGCTTATCTCCTTATCCACTTTAAATTTATGCATATTTGCGGCTCTTAAAATACTTGTTAAGCCGGGGATTAGCTCACCCTCATTTTCTTTAAGAAATTCCACATAGCTGTCAAGGATGTTGATATTTCCGGATAGTAACTCAACCTCGTATCGATTGGGTAAAGCTATAAACTTAAAGAACTCGACTTCATCTTTACCCTCATGATCTTGAGGATTAAGCCAACTTAAATCAGAGTATTGTTCAATGCATTGTTTAGATTCATCATATCTTCTCAATTCTTTTAACGCTGACCCTTTAATTAGTAAGCTATAACCGTAGTAGTAAATATAGGATTTCGTTGGTTTATAGCTTTCCAGTGTGATGTTCTTTGCACGTTTAAATAAATCATCGGAAAGCTGTATCAGCTTATCCCATAGTTCCAACGAATAACTCATTTTTAACATTTTAATAATGGTGTCAAGATCGAGGTAGTTAGTATCGATGTTGTCGTTAGCATATAACCCTGCTATAAATTCCATCCGTTTTCAACTCCCTATATCTGCCATTTATAATATAGTTTACGGAGGTTCTACCTATTAGTCAATATTGAATTATTGGTTCAATGCAAGAGATCAATAAATATGAACAAAATAAGAACTGCTTGAGCCTAATTTCTATCGTCGTTGCTGTTCTTCATTAATTACCTTAAGATAGAATTTAAAAAAGGAGCTCTGAGAATGGCAAGAACAAAAGCATTCGATACGAATGAAGTACTGCATAAAGCCATGAGCGTCTTTGGAAGCCGGGGCTACGAAGGCACTTCGCTGCCGGATTTGATAACCGGGCTGGGCATTGCCCGTCAGAGTATATATGACACATACGGCACGAAACGCGAATTATTCCTGACGACTGTAAAATACTATATGGATCAAAAAAAACGTGACCTACAGAAACTTTTGAATGAGCCGGGGAACGCTATCGATAAAGTGAAGTTGGCTTACACTATGATGATCCGGGTTCTAGCCGACCCGGAGTTGTGCCGGGAGTGCTTTATCATCAGCAGTGCTATTGAGCGGGCGCCTCACGATGAGGAGTTGGCCGCCTATCTACAGGCGAATACCAAAGAGGTGGAGCAGTCCTTTTATACGCTGCTGGAGCGAGCGGTTGAACAAGGCGAAATAAGTCCGGAATTGAATATTGAAGACTTGTCCCGGTTTCTGGCGCATGAACGATATGCCCTGGTATATGCGGCGAAGCTGGGAATGGATGAACCGGAACTAATCAGCATTATGCACATTGCACTGTCCGTTTTGAAGCGAAGTGAAGGTAAAATCGAATAAAGCAGTACAAAGAAAAGGGCTATCCCTTGTGTCATCTGTAATGACCGGTGAAGGATATCCCTTTTGTATGTTTCTTATAAATAAAGATTGGCTGGATACAGGTTCTAATTATGAGGCCGATTGAAACCAGGTTTTATTCTCCCGGATGAAATTCTCCAGTGAACGCGGTTCACGTCCTGTTACGCGCAGTACAGTGTCCGTTGCCTGATCTTCGGACCCTTCCACACGAATCCGGAGTTCCAACTTCGCAAGAAAATCGGCATAAGACGCAGGGACTCCTGCAGAGGTAAGGGTCTGCGCCAACTGTTCTTCATTAATCGAGCGATGCTTGACAGCAAGGCCGGTAAGCCTGTTAATCGTTGCGGCGACTTCATCATAGCTAAGCGATTGAGGTCCGGTAATGATATGCTCCGCGTTATGAGGTATCTTGTCAGTTAACGCATGAAAGGCTACTGCGGAAATATCTTCTGCATCCACGAATCCGACTTTGCCGTCGCCGGCAGCAGTTATGATTTCTCCCTGCTGACGTATCGTATGCCCATGCATTGCTTCGGTAAAATTCTGCATGAAATAAGAGGGGCGAAGTACGGCCCATTCAGGTGCATGCTCCTTCAGGTACTGATGCACCAGTCCAAATACCGGCCCATGCTCGGGTACCGATGCGCTGGACAGCAGAACGAATCTGCGAATGGAAGCGCCGAGTGCTTTGCGAATGAAGGGGATCATGACTTTTTCCGGATGCATATCCGGCGGCGCAACAAGATAAACTGCGCTGATGCCCTGCAAGGCCACCTCGTGGTTGGTATCATCATACCAGTCGAAATACACATGGTCCGCCTGTGCATGATCCATTTGGGATGCGTTGCGTCCGGCAGTTCGAATGAAATAACCTTGGCTTATTAACAGCTGCGCGATGCGGGAGGATGTTTTCCCTTGTCCCCCGCTAAGAAGAATGCGGTTTGATGATTCGGAATTCATGAAAACAGCTCCTTTATTCATTTTTTGGAGGTATCAATACTAACGGATTACAGTAATCTAAGGTATGTACTTACTATATCATTTTCGGACTGATCAGTCAAATATATTTAGACTAATTGGTCTGGAATGTGCACAAAACTAATTGACGTGCTCTGATTGAGTGAAAAAACGCAAAAAAGGCAATCTTCCGGGCCGCCAGCGGCCTGAAGATTGCCCTTTATTGCTAAAATTTAAGAATTCCGGTCGTATGCAGCAGTACCAGGAACACGAGAACCGGAGCGATATACCGCACCATGAACAGCCATACCCGGAACCAGCCCGCTTTGAGCCCGGCGGCTTCCGCAGCGTTTTTCCAGAAATATCCTACGAAGACTGTAGTAATAAGGCCGCCGATCGGCAGCAGAATATTCGATGTGATGAAATCGAGCCAGTCAAAGAACGTTTTACCGCCCATATCCGTGAATGCCGGTATGATTCCAAAGGACAAGACGGAAGGAAGTCCGACCAGCAGCACTAATATGCTGATGATTACTACCGACTTCACACGCCCCCAGCCCCAACGGTCCATGACGTAGGATACGGGTACTTCAAGCAGTGAAACCGAGGAAGTTAATGCGGCTATCGCCAGCAACACGAAGAATAGCCCGCCAAAGAATGCGCCCAGCGGCATCGCCGAGAATGCGGCAGGAAGCGCGATGAAAACAAGGGACGGACCCGCATCGGGCTGAATGCCGAATGAAGCGGTTGTAGGGAAAATAATCAGCCCCGCAATAAACGCATAGATCAAGTCTCCGGTTCCGATCGCGAGAGTGGCCGTACCTAGAGATTGACGCTTGTCCACGTAAGCTCCGTAGGTAAGCAGAATACCCATCCCGAGCGACAGCGAGAAGAAGGCATGTCCGAGCGCTACCAATGCCGCTTCCGGGCTTAATTTCGAGAAATCGGGCTGGAGAAAAAAGGATACGCCAGCTCCGGCTCCGGGCAAGGTTACGGCACGGATCATCAATACGATCAGGAGAATGATCAGGCCGGGAATCAGCACTTTGTTGAATTTTTCGATACCTCCGGATATCCCTTTACCCACAACCAACCCGGTGATCAGGATAGCCGCCGCCTGCCAAATGATCGGCATGTAGCCTTGGGAAAACGAGCTGAATTGTCCACTATAGTCGGAATTGCTGTATAGCGCTCCGCTGAAGGACTGCACGGCATAATGGAGTGTCCAGCCGGCAACGATGACGTAAAAGGTCAGGATAAGAAAAGGCGCGATCACCTGCAGCAAACCGAGTTGACCAAAGATTTTGGCCCCGCCGGCTTTTACGAAGGACGTAGATGCACTGCCTCTGCCTGCTCTTCCGATAGCCAGTTCGGCCAAAAGCAAAGGCAAGCCGATCAGGACCAAACAGACGATGAACAGCAGAAAGAATGCGGCGCCTCCGTTTTCGCCCGTAATATACGGAAATTTCCACATATTGCCCAGACCCACGGAACTTCCGATGGCGGCCAATATAAAACCAGTTGAGGAAAAACGGTCGTTTCTTCCCTGCACTGGGTTATTTTGTGATGGTTTCATAGTGCTCCCCCAATTTTATTTTTATAAATATCTTTTTATTATATTTCAAATTTCATAGAAAAGGGATATGAAATTTTTCACAAGTAGGATTGTTTCTTCGCACATTTAAATGATGCAATCCAGCGGATAATTGGAAATTTATTATGAACATTATCTTGGGTGATAAATGTCACTATTTTTGTGCAATTTAAATTGTAAATGAATTGAAGTAAGGGGTGTGTTCATGAGTTATATCGACCAAGGGGCGGGCTCCTTGATTATCGGTATCGACGTTGGCTCAACCACAGTCAAAGCAACAGTGGTGGATACGAACAGCAAAGAAATCCTTTGGTCGGACTATCAACGCCATCATACGAAGCAGGCGGAGAAGGTGATGGAGCTCTTGGTCGCTATCGGCAACGAGTTTCCGGACGTCAAGAAAGAGAACGTTCGCGTTTTCGCGACAGGTTCCGGCAGCGGGCCTATCGCTCCGCATATCGGAGCGAAATTCGTGCAGGAAGTCAACGCGCTCACCATGGCGGTGGAGCGGTTGCATCCCGATGTCGGGAGCGTCATCGAGCTTGGCGGCCAGGATGCGAAGATCATCATATTTAAGGAAAACGAGGAGACGGGAAACAAGCAGGCGATCACGTCCATGAACGACAAATGCGCGTCCGGCACCGGCGCCACGATCGATAAATGCATGATCAAGGTGGGGATGCCTATGGAAGAGGTGGGCAAGCTGCATTTTGACGCTTCGAAATTGCATCATGTAGCCGCAAAATGCGGGGTATTCGCCGAAACGGATATCGTCAATCTGGTAAAGAGCGGCATTCCTTCTGGGGAAATCATGTGCTCGCTGGCGGATGCGATCGTGATGCAGAATCTGTCGGTGCTTACCCGCGGCAATACGTTACGCCACCGCGTACTTCTCCTGGGAGGGCCGAATACTTACCTGCCTTTCCTGCAGGAATGTTGGAGGCAGCGGATACCCCAGACCTGGCGGGAACGGGGATACGATTATCCGAAGGATGTGCCGATTGAGGACCTGATTTTTGTGCCGGACAATTCACAGTATTACGCCGCTTACGGAGCCGTGCTGTACGGCCTTCACGAACCGGCGGACGTCGGGGTGTATCAGGGACTGGAAGGGCTGAAGGAATTTATCGCCCACGGGCGTAAAGCCAAGCTCGGCGAGAAAGCGGGTCCTCCCTTGGTGGAGACCGATGAGGAACTGGAGCAATTCCGCCGGAATTACAGCATTCCCCGGTTTGAGCCGGCCGTGTTCGTTCCGGGACAGCAAGTGCGAGCGGTGATTGGCCTGGACGGCGGGTCCACTTCGTCCAAAGCCGTTCTGGTAGATGAACGCGGCCGCATCCTGCTGAAAGAATACCAGCTTTCCAAGGGGAACCCGCTGGAAGACACAAAGGAAATGCTGCTGCGCATCCATAGCAAGGTCCGGGAACAGGGGGCCGAGCTGGAGATTATTGGCTTCGGCGCTACGGGATACGCCGCGGATGTTCTCGAAAAAACGTTGAAGGCGGACGTCAACATCGTCGAAACCGTAGCCCATATGATGAGCGCCGTTCACCAATTCGGAGATATCGACGTCATCTGCGACATCGGGGGACAGGATATCAAGGTGCTCTTTTTGAAAAACAGAGACATCCGAAACTTTAAGCTGTCCAATCAATGTTCGGCCGGAAACGGGATGCTGCTGCAGGCGATGGCCGACCAGTTCGGCATTCCGGTTCAGAGTTACGCGGATACGGCTTTTAACGCCGATCTCAGCCCCAAGTTTTCTTACGGCTGCGCGGTGTTTCTCGACGCGGATCGTGTGAATTTCCAGAAAGAGGGATATTCCAAAGAGGAATTGCTGGCCGGACTCGCCCTCGTCCTGCCGAAAAACATATGGCAATACGTCGTGCAGATTCCGCGGATGGCCGAACTTGGCCGCAAATTCGTGTTACAGGGAGGCACTCAGTATAATCTGGCCGCGGTCAAGGCCCAGGTCGATTATATTAAGCAACGGGTCCCTGATGCGGAAATTTACGTTCATCCGCATCCGGGAGAAGCGGGCGCCATCGGAGCGGCAATGGAGACGCTGCGCGTGGTCAAGCGGCGGGGATATTCCACCTTTTTGGGCCTGGATTCCGCGATCCATCTGCGCTATACCAGCCGCAACGACGAATCGACCCGCTGCAATTTCTGCCCCAACCACTGCAGCCGCACCTTTATCGACTCCGAGACGCCGGACGGCCAAACCGCCCGTTACATATCCGGCTTCTCCTGCGAAAAGGGAACGGTGGAGGATCAGGAAGCGGTCGTCAAATTGACCAAAGAGCGCCAGGAGCTGAAAAAGCATTACCCTAATCTCGTCGAATACGAGGCGCGCCGGATGTTTCAGCATTTTTACGATCCGGAGCCATTGCCCCAAGCGCAGCCGAAGGCGGAGGACGCCCGGCACAAACACGGCCTCCTGGGACTGTTGGGTAAGCGCGCCGAGCCCGGCGGGCGCCGGTTTGCGCGTTCTTCCGCCGAGGCGATGGAGCGGCGTGCCCGAATCCGGATCGGGATTCCCCGCGTGCTGAACATTTGGTCGACGGCGCCTTTTTGGCGGACGTATTTCGAGACGCTGGGCATCGGCGGAAAAAACATCGTGTTCAGCGACCATACGAGCGAGGAAATGTGGCAGGAAGGCGGTAAATACGGTTCGATCGACCCGTGTTATCCGTCGAAGGTGGCCCAGGCCCACGTGCACAACCTGCTGTTTAAGCACCATGAGCAAAAAGCGCTGGATTACGTCTTTTTTCCGTGCATCACTCATATCCCGACGCATCTGAACAACGTAATGGATTCGACCAGCTGTCCGATTGTAGCCGGCGCTCCCAACGTGATCAAAGCTGCCTTTACCAAGGAAGTGGATTTCTTTGCCGCGCGCGGAATCGCCTATCTCGATCCGGCGGTGACGTTCATCGAACGGAATCTAATGAAAAGGCAGCTATATGAGGCGTTTGCCGAACATCTGCAGATCACCGAGGACGAAAGCGATTTTGCCGTGGAGCAGGCTTGGAAAGCGCTGGAGCTGTTCGACGCGGAGATGCAGGAGAAGGGGCGCCAGATCCTGGAGCAGGTCGAACGGGAAAACCGTCTGGCCATTCTGATGATCGGGCGGCCTTACCATTCCGATCCCGGCCTGAATCACGGCGTGCTCGAAGAGTTCCAGGTGCTCGGCTATCCTATTCTGTCGATGCGCTCCATTCCCAAAGACGAAGCCTGGCTGCGCCGCTTTTTCGCAAGCGATCTAACGAGCGGGCGGGTCCAATATGCGCTTGAAGTCAGCGATGTGTGGCCGGAAAATTTCAGTTCCAACAGCGTGCAAAAAGTATGGGCGGCCAAATTTGCTGCGCGTCATCCGAACGTGGCGGTGCTGGACTTGTCCAGCTTCAAATGCGGCCATGACGCGCCGACCTACGGGTTGATCGATTCGATCATCAGCGCCGCCGGCACCCCATACTCCGCGCTGCATGAGATCGATGCCAACAAGCCGGGGGGCTCGATCAAGATCCGGGTCAAAACGTACGCCCACAGCCTGGGGCTTCATGAGGAGCGCCTTGAGGACCTGGCCCGCAAAAAAGCCGAGCTGCAGCAGCGTCTGGAGCAAAAACGCGCGGAACTTCTGGGGGTGAAGCAGGATAAGCAGGCTGGAGCGATATAAATTCACAAGGAGTGGTTCGACCATGGCTGTTGCCAAAAGAAAAATTAAACCCTCCGCACCGTCCTCTATCGAGGACATTCTGGCGGAGTATCAAAAAGAGCAGGAAAAATTGCTGGGCCTGGATCAAGAGGCTAAACAGCATTGGTTTGACCCCGTACCGCGCCAGTTTTTGGCCAAAGACAAAGCCGCCACGACGATTCTGTTCGGAGGGCTGACAATGGCCCAGGATTATTTGACGGAGGGGGCGTTGAAAGGGCTCGGGTACCGGATAAGGCATATGGAATGTCCGGACAACGAGTCGCTGCGCTACGGCAAGGAATTCGGCAACCGCGGGCAATGCAACCCGACGTATTTCACGGTTGGCAATTTGATTAAGTACCTATGCTACCTTCGCGATGTGGAAGGCAAATCCAAGGAAGAGATCGTTGGCAATTACTTGTTCGTGAGCAGCGGATCCTGCGGTCCTTGCCGCTTCGGCACCTATGTGACGGAGTACCGGAAGGCCTTGCGGGACGCGGGGTTCGACGGTTTTCGCGTGCTGTTGTTCCAACAGACGGACGGCCTGAAGCAGGCGACCGGCGGCGAATCGGCGCTGAAGCTGGATGTCTCGTTTTTTATCGGTTTTCTGAAAGCCATTTTGCTGGGAGACATTCTGAATGCGCTGGCTTACCGGATTCGTCCCTATGAGGTAGAAGAAGGCGCGACGGACGCCGCGTTGGAACGCTGCAAACGGCTATTGTATGAAGCCTTAAGCGAGCGGAAACGGCTGGTTCCGGCTTTGCTCCGCTGCCGCAAAGAACTGCGTGCCGTGCGCGTGGACCGTACCCGGGTCAAGCCGAAGGTGAGCATTATCGGCGAGTTTTGGGCGATGACGACCGAGGGTGACGGGAACTATCAACTGCAGCGCTTTTTGGAAAGCGAGGGGGCTGAGGTGGAGGTACAGTCGATGACAGCCTGGATTTTATTCCTCATCTGGGCTGCGCGCTACGATACGCTCAAACGAATCTCCCTGCGCGAAGCCGACGGCGGGAAGCATGGCCTGAAAGGGAAAAAGCCGCACTCGCGGCTGCGCATGTTATGGCTCGCGGATCGCGCCGTTCGCGTCCTGTTTCAAACCTATGCTAAATCGATCGGCCTTCGGGGCTACCACCTTCCCGACATGGAGGAGATCGCCCGCGCCGCCCATGAACACTACAATAACCAGGTGCGCGGCGGAGAGGGGCATATGGAGGTCGGCAAGCTGATTTTGAACGTTGTGAAGCGGAAAGTAAACATGACCATTTCGGTCAAGCCTTTCGGCTGCATGCCTTCTTCAGGCGTTTCCGACGGGGTGCAATCGCTGATCACCGAAAGATACCCCGACGCGATCTTTCTGCCGATCGAAACGACGGGGGACGGAGCGATCAATGTATACAGCCGCATACAGATGATGCTGTTTAAAGCGAAGCAGGTGGCCCAGAGGGAATTCGAAGCGGCCTTGGAGCAAAAAAAGCTGACGGCCGACGGGCTCCAGCATAAGAAGTACTTTTCAAAATTCGCCGATCCGCTGCGGGCAAACCGACACGTCGTCGCTTGTACGGCAGCGAATGGGGTATACGGCTTGGCGAGATTCACAGCGGGGATTGAACTCCGAAGAAACCAGCAGAACGTTCAGAGGATATAAGGATTGGATCGCGAATTTTTCCAGAAGAAAGAGCAGTAGCCATGCTTGTAAAGACAACATGGCTACTGCTTCTTTATTATTGAAATTGTTTGTAGTTTGTTGAAGAATTTCCTTTAGGCTTGGCAGTAAAAAAGACCTCGTTATATAGAAAACACTTTCTGAATTTTTTCAACACCCGACAGTCATACTGCTGATTTATAAATAACCGAAGGTAATCGTCCTCATTTCGGATATAATTTCCGTCGTCAAATCGGGTCATAAACCAATTATTGAATTTGCTTTTCTGACATAAATAAGGTTCAATGACAGCCACATTCCCTTCAGGCTTCAAAACCCTACGGAACTCATGTAAATAGTGGCTGATAAGCTCGTTTGGTATATGATGAAGAACTGCAACAATCAATATGAGATCAACCGTTTGATCCGGTATTTGGATACGTTTCCCGTCGAATGCCATAAATGTATAGTTCGGAAACAACCGCTTAGCAAATTCGATTCTCTTCGAATTGACATCGATGCCATAATACTTATCGACAGGACTCATGCAGCAATTTGCCCCGGTGCCGCAGCCAAAATCAAGAACCATTTTATTATCCATAGCGAAATGGCTTTTTATATGGTCGTGAATATATCTTTCGGTAAACCATCGCGGGCGAACAACAGAGTGGTACAATCGCGGAGCCAGATACATGGAGTTGATCTCATCCTCCTGTTGGGGTTTTTCGGGATTTCCAACAAAATTATGTCCTAATAAAGTTGAATTATGCAAAATGAATAATACATAAGGACTTGTGATACCCTTTACTTTGGAGGTGAGACTAAATCATTGATTTGGATTATTTTAGCTCTTTTATTATTGGTTTTCCAAATTGCCGCAGTGGTAATTTTTGAATATTCGCGCCCATATAAAGCGGTCACCTGGGTTGTCATCTTGTTCTTATTTCCGTTGTTCGGTTATTTGCTTTATTTTTTTATAGGAAAAGAATATATCCTCAAACGCCCAATAAATCCGGCAGATCACATCAGGCTGGAGCAAGTTAGAGAACATTTATCAGAGCGTTGCGAACGTCAGCGGATCGAAGGGGGAGTAAACCCTGCAGCTTTGCCTAATGACAGGATACATTCGATACTGGAACACGCGGCATCCTTCCCTGTTGCCGTCGGCAATGAAACGACTGTGTACGCGGCAGGGGAAGAAGCCTTTGAAGATATGCTGCAGGCCATCTCCTTGGCCAGGCACCATATTCATATCGAATTTTATATTATCCGTGACGATGAGCTCGGCTTTCGCTTTCAACAATTGTTGATCCAAAAGGCCAAAGAAGGAGTTAAAGTAAAGCTGATGTATGATGGGATCGGCTCTCATAAGTTGAGAAAGTCTTTTGTGAATCGATTACACGAGGCCGGTGTAGAAACTGGATGCTTTTCACCTCCGTTAATCTCTTTTTTTACTAGAAGTCTCAATTATCGAAACCATCGGAAAATTGTCGTCGTGGACGGCAGAATCGGGTATTTTGGCGGTTTAAACATAGGGGATGAATATTTAGGGAAAGATCCGAAAATCGGCTACTGGAGGGACACTCATTTCCGTATCGAAGGTAATGCGGTTTGGTGGATTCAATATACGTTTCTGACCGATTGGTATTTCGTGAAAGGTATATTACTGGCCGACCCAGAATACTATCCGCTTCAAGAAAGTAAGGGGAAAGAATGGGTTCAAATCGTAAAAAGCGGTCCGGATAAACCGATACTCAACCTCTTTTTCTCCTGCTTCGTTTCCGCTAAGAGAAGGATTTATATTGAATCGCCCTATTTCGTGCTGGAGCCCGGGGTCATCTTGGCATTGAAAACAGCTGCTATCAGTGGAGTTGACGTTAAGGTCATATTGCCTGCTGTTCCAGATTCAAAAGTCGTTTACTTGGCTTCTTTGTCCTATATCCAGGAATTGCTGCAAACCGGGGCACGCTTTTTTTTATATGAGAAAGGGTTCATTCATTCGAAAGTGGTCATTGCCGATGATCTGGCGTGCTCCGGATCAGCCAATATGGATAATCGCAGCTTTTGTGGACAATTCGAATTGAATGCGATCTTTTATGACGGGAAGACCGTTAACCAGTTAGTTCGTGATTTCTGTAGGGATCTAAGTGCAAGCAAGGAAATTGAATTATCCCAATATGAAAAACGTCCGCAGCTCCAAAAGTACAAAGAAGCATTCGCTCGTCTATTTTCGCCTTTGTTTTAAGGTTATTAGCAGCTTTCGCAAGATATTATTGCAGTTCCTCATTCAAGCCAAGAAAAGCGGTAAGTGGTATGTATGAAGATGTAGATGAAAAATATCAGTTTACGAACATAATGTATCGATATCTTGATACATCCAGAACTCGATGTTACAATGAAAGTACTAAGGAGCCGTGCTGTGACACGGACTCCCCGAGCAATAGCCGCTTTTAAGGGCGGTAGCTTGATTTGGATTGATTTAGAATTAGACCGAAACCTTTCCCGAGGGCGGTCTATTTCTTTGTGCTTTGATTAATCGCTACGACGATGGCAACAACCAGCGTCAGTAGCGCAATGATAAGCGCACCAAAACTGATCATGATCGTCAAAGCGTCTCTAATCTCCACAGGCTTCACCTCCCTTCCGGAAGATGCGCCGACCGCCCTTGCAAGCCTTTCTATTGCTTGTCTAATTATAACATGTTTTGTAGTACGGAAGTAGCAGAAATGCTGCTTCTTTTTTCTTGATATATAAGGAGAGAAAACATGAGTTTAGAATCGTTTATCTTAGATAATGGATACGGTATCCAAATTGCTTTGGGTATTATTTCAGGCATACTTACTCATTGCTTTTGCAGAAATAATTTTTATACTTGACGAATGGCAAATTTAAGCCACAAAAAGACCACTCCTTGGAGATTTAATAATCCGTAACGGAGTAGTCATGTAATTTAAAACAGTTTTAACGTTGACCGCTTTTTGGATTCTATCGGGAAGAAGTGGTGAAATCAATGACCATGCGGCCCTGGATTTTGCCTTCCTCCATCTCCTCAAAGATATGGTTGATGTCCTCGATCGGACGCTTGCTGACGATCGGTACGACTTTTCCTTCTGCAGCGAAGCGGAAAGCCTCCTTCAGGTCCTCGCGGGTTCCGACCAGGGAACCGATGACCTGAATGCCGTCCAGGACGAGACGCGGAATGTCCAGGTCCATCTTGTCCGTCGGAAGGCCTACGGCTACGACTCGCGCGCCCGCCTTGACCACGTCAATCGCCTGGTTGAACGGCTTCTTGGCCACGGCGGTAACGACAGTGGCGTCTAGGCCGGTTCCGTTGGTCAGCTCCTTGGCTTTGTCGGCAGGATTTCCCTTCAGGCTGTTCACGGCATAATCCGCACCGACACTCAGCGCCAGCTCCAGCTTCTCGTCGCTGATATCGAAAGCCACTACTTTGGCGTTGAACACGTGCTTCGCGTATTGTACAGCGAGATTGCCCAAGCCGCCGATGCCGAAGATGCCGATCCACTGTCCGGGTTGGATGCCGCTGACCTTAACCGCCTTGTAGGTCGTCACCCCGGCGCACGTGACGCTGGTCGCGGCGGCCGGGTCGAGCTGCTCCGGCACTTTGACCGCGTAATCCGCCCTGACGATGCATTGCTCCGCCATCGCGCCGTCTACGGTATATCCCGCATTTTTGACCTCGCGGCACAGCGTTTCCCGGCCCGTCAGGCAATATTCGCAGCGTCCGCAGCTCTCGAATAGCCATGCGATGCTGACCCGGTCCCCAACGCGCAGGCTCGTGACCCCTTCGCCCAGTTCAATGACTTTACCGATGCCTTCGTGTCCCAGCACCCGGCCCGTTACGTCGCCGAAGTCCGCGTTTTTAACATGCAAATCGGTGTGGCATACCCCGCAATATTCCATTTGGACCAAAGCCTCGCCGTGCTTTAGGGGACGAAGCTGCTTGTCCTCGATGCGGACGTTTTGATCCTTCGTGACAACTGCTGCTTTCATGATCATAGAAATCTCCTTTGGCTGATATCGTTGGAATCACTGCTTCATACAGAGACTACCCGATATCATTCGAATTCCGCTTTGGAAATATACCTTGAGCATGTTGTGGTCCCTTCGTTTAAGAGTCTATTCTAAAAAAACAAATGCAGTATGGTCAGGGACTCATTGATAAGGAAGTGTTCGAACGATGGTTAAAGGGGGCATAAGGTGATTTAGTGTGATAAAAGGAACCAATTCGGCATCATATTAGATGGCGATCAAATTAGCAGGGGATTTTCATAAATAAAAATAAAAACCCTTGATACACAAGGGTTTTTTCAATCGAGACGACAGGATTTGAACCTGCGACCTCTTGCTCCCGAAGCAAGCGCTCTACCAAGCTGAGCCACGTCTCGTTAGTGGAGTCATAACAATATGTAATTTTACTCGTTTTATTATAATTTGTAAAGAGAGTTTAAAAATTTTTTTCACGATCGGTTTATTCATTATATTTTTATTGGCTTTACGCATTATTTTTTTATGGACCCCGTACACCGTAAATGTGTTAACGTTACTATATTTTCGCGGGTTACGGCCTTTTTTACTGTTTTTAAATCTGTATTTACCGCCAATATTTTTTTGTGAAAACGTTTGACATAAAAACGGATACATTTATAATAAAGATTGAGCTCACACATTTTATTCATTCCAAAAAACGAAGACTGGGGGAAACAAAATGAAGAAATGGATGTCACTTTCCATCGCCTTGGCATTAATTATGACAGTGTTGTCAGCTTGCGGAGGCGGGGGCAAAAGCAGCAATGCAGGTGCAACGGAGAATGGGGCGTCAGGCAAGACGGTTGATATTACCGTTTTGGTCGGCAAGGAAGAAATCGCCAAGCCGTTTGAATCGATGGTAAGCGATTACAACAAATCCCAGGACAAAGTAAAGGTATCCATTATACCTCTGTCGGGGGCGAACGGTTATGAAAGAATGACCACGCTGTATGCGTCGAACAACGCTCCTACCGTAATGAGCATCGGGCAAGAGTTGGAGCTGATGCAGGACAAGCTGCTTGATTTGTCCGATCAGGAGTGGGTCAAGAACGCCTCGCCGGGCACGCTGGATTACGCTACATACGATGACAAGGTTCTGGGTATGCCCATGTCCGTGGAAGCCTTCGGCTTTATTTACAATAAGGCTGTTTTGGATAAAGTGACGGGCGGCAGCTTCGATCCGTCAAGCGTTAAAA
Organism: Paenibacillus oralis; assembly: GCF_003863965.1. Lineage (GTDB taxonomy): Bacteria > Bacillota > Bacilli > Paenibacillales > Paenibacillaceae > Fontibacillus > Fontibacillus oralis. The sequence goes on along the minus strand of NZ_RRCN01000001.1, from coordinate 6,805,387 downwards.
CCATTAATGACTTGAAAGCACTCTTTGAAAAAATCGAGGCGGCCGGCATTACACCGATTACCGTAACTCCGCTCGATTGGTCGTTAGGGGCTCATTTTTCCAACATTCTGTTTACTGATCAGTCGTCGGACCGCGAAGCGCGCCACAAATTCCTTGCGGATATGAAGAGCGGGAACGTTGATCTTGCCAACAACGCGGTGTTTAACGGCTGGATGGATACCTTCGATTTGATGAAACAGTACAACAAGGCCAAGGATGCTCCGCTTTCCGCGCAATACGATGAAGCGCCGTTGCAGTTGGCCGATGGGGAAGCGGCGTTGTGGTTTATGGGCAACTGGGCTTACCCGCAGCTTAAAGAAGCGGATCCGGATGGAGAATACGGTTTCCTGCCGGTCCCTGTAAGCAACAACGCCGATGATTACGGCAACAGCCAAATTTCGGCCAGCGTCTCGTTGTATTGGAGTATCGACAAAGAACAGTCCACCCCGGAAGAACAGGCTGCCGCCAAAGACTTCTTGAACTGGATGGTCAGCAGCGAGGAAGGCCAGGATTACTATGTCAATCAATTCAGCGCCATCCCTGCGTTCAACAACTTTAAAATTATTCCGGAAGACAGCTTGTCGCAGTCGCTATTGTTTTACATGGACAAGCAGCAAACGCTGGAATGGATGAATCTGTATTTCCCGCCGGACGGTTATCCGACCATGGGAGCAACGCTGCAGAAATATTTGACCGGCAACATCGATCGCGCGGGCGTTGCCAAGGAATTTGAGGAATACTGGAAAAAGACCAAATAAGGTAACGTTTTCATATTTTTTTCTGACTAGAAAAAATGATCCGAGGGATAAGCCGTTTGGCTTATCCCCCGCTTGTTATAAAGAGAGCTGGAAATAGAGTGGGAGGGCTACCATGAACGATCGGAAAGAACAGAGACAACAGTGGTGGAAGGAAAGCATCGCGTACCAGATTTACCCGCGCAGCTTCCAAGACTCGAACGGCGATGGGATCGGGGATTTGCGGGGCATTATCGAACGCCTCGATTATCTGCAATACCTTGGCATCGATTTGCTGTGGCTTTCCCCGGTATACGATTCGCCAAACGACGATAACGGATACGATATCCGTGATTATCACGGGATTTTGGACGAATACGGAACGATGGAAGATATGGACGAGCTGATTGCGGAAGCCGGGAAGCGGGGCATTCGGCTGGTGATGGACCTGGTCGCCAACCATACGTCGGACGAGCATGCCTGGTTTATCGAATCGCGTTCCGCAAAGGACAGTCCCAAGCGGGATTGGTATATTTGGCGGCCGGGTAAGGACGGCAAGGAGCCGACCAACTGGGAATGCGGATTTGGCGGATCGGCCTGGGAGTATGACGAGCAAAGCGGCGAATATTTTCTGCACTGCTTCTCTCCCAAACAGCCGGATTTAAATTGGGAGAATCCCGAAGTGAGACGGGAACTCTACGCGATGATCGACTGGTGGATGGATAAAGGGATTGCCGGGTTCCGCGTCGACGCGATTACATACATTAAGAAAAATCCCCAATTTCCCCAGCTTGAAGCCGAACCCGGGCGGAATTTTGCCCCCATTGAAAAAGTCAGCTTGAATCAGGAGGGCATCCTCGATTTTCTGCGCGAGATGAAGCAGGAAGCTCTGGAGCCAAGAGGGGCGATTACGGTCGCCGAAGCTCCGGGAGTACCGCTTGAACAAATCGGCGATTTTGTGGATGAGACGGACGGCGTGTTTACGATGCTGTTCCAATTTAATCATGTGGATTTGGACATCAAACCTGGCGGCAAAGCGGAGTTCATCGATTGGGACATGAAAAAATTCAAGGATGCCCTGTCGTTATGGCAGCAGGAATCCAACCGCCATGGCTGGATGGGATTGTTCCTGGAAAACCACGACCATGTCCGCTCGGTATCCAAATTCGGCAACGATGGGACATATCGCGCCTTGTCCGCCAAAATGCTTGCGGCGTTTTATTTTTTGATGCGGGGAACGCCGTTCATTTATCAAGGGCAAGAGATCGGCATGACCAACTGTCCTTTTGACGACATTCATGGATACCGCGACATCGGCAGCCTCAACCTGTTCCGGGATGAGACAGCCAAAGGGCGGCCGGCGGAGGAGATTTTGGACTACCTCGGCAAACGGAGCCGCGATCACGGGCGGACCCCGATGCAGTGGAACGGCGAGCGGGAAGCCGGCTTTACCTCCGGAACGCCTTGGATCAAATTGAATCCCAATTATAGAGAGATCAATGTCGAGGAGAATATGAAAAACGAGGATTCGGTGCTGCAGTTCTATCGCCGTCTCATTGCGCTGCGGCGGGAGCACCGGAGTTTGGTTTACGGATACTATGACGACCTTTGCAAGGAATCCAAGGAGGTCGGGGCCTACCAGCGCACCTATAACGGCGAACGTTGGATCGTTTTGTGCAATTTTACCGGGCAGTCCGTCTCCCTGCAGCAGCTCGAGGAAATTCCGCTGGACGGCGAACGGGTCCTGTCCAATTACGAAAACCGGGACGAAAATGCATTAAGACCGTATGAGGCGGTGGTTTTCAGATGGCGGAGGAAATGATGGAGCAGTCGATAGAACGGATTCTCACGCAATTGACGTTGGAGGAAAAAGCAAGCCTTTGCTCGGGCCAGGATTTTTGGCGCTTGAAGGAAATAGACCGGCTGGGGATTCCCTCGATCCGGATGGCGGACGGGCCCCATGGCCTGCGCAAGGAAGCGGATAATGCGGATTATTTGGCCGCGGGACAGAGCCTGCCGGCCACCTGTTTTCCTTCCGCCGCCGGGCTGGCCTGCACCTGGAACCGGACCTTGATCCGGCAAATGGGGGAAGCGCTCGGCAAGGAATGCCAGGCCGAGGGCGTATCGGTATTGCTCGGGCCGGGCGCCAACATTAAGCGCAGTCCGCTTTGCGGGAGAAACTTCGAATATTTCTCGGAAGACCCTTATTTGTCCTCGGAGATGGCGGCCAGTCATATCGAAGGGGTACAGAGTCAGGGGGTCGGAACCTCGCTCAAGCATTTTGCGCTGAATAACCAGGAGTACCGCAAGATGACGGTGGACGCCGTTGCCGATGACCGGACGCTGCGGGAAATTTATCTGGCCAGCTTTGAAGGTGCGGTGAAAAAGGCCCGCCCGTGGACGGTGATGACTGCCTACAACCGGGTGAACGGAGAATACTGCGCCGAGAACAAGCGGCTTCTGACCGATATTTTGCGGAAGGAATGGGGATATGAGGGCGCTGTGATCTCCGACTGGGGCGCGGTAAACGAGCGGGTAGCCGGCCTGCTGGCCGGGCTCGATCTGGAAATGCCGTATAATCTCGGAGAAGGCGACGTCAAAATCGTTCAAGCCGTGCAAAGCGGGGAACTCCCTGAAGAGCAGCTGGACAGAGCGGTCAAAGTGCTGCTGGAACTGGCCTTTAAGGGCCATGCGGCAAAACGGAAGCAAGCTTCGTTTGATGCCGCCGGGCATCATGACCTGGCCAGAAAAGTGGCCGCCGAAAGCATGGTGCTGCTCAGAAACGAGCAAGGAACCCTGCCGCTCTCCAAGGAAGCGAGCATCGCCGTCATCGGCGGCTTCGCGCAGCGGCCGAGATTTCAAGGCGGCGGCAGTTCGCACATCGTGCCGACCAGGCTGGATATCGCTTATGACGAAATCAGACGCAAAGTAAAAGATATGGCACAGGTCGTTTATGCACAGGGATACCATCCGGACGATGACGAGGTGGATGCCGCTTTGCTGGCGGAAGCCGCGGAAGCCGCCGCCAAGGCAGAAGTTGCCGTTATTTTTGCCGGCTTGCCGGATCGGTACGAAACGGAAGGATATGACCGCAGCCATCTGCGTTTGCCGGACAATCATATTCGCCTGATCGAAGAGGTGGCCAAAGTCCAAAGCAATCTGGTCGTGGTGTTGAGCAACGGCTCACCGGTGGAAATGCCCTGGATCGGCCAAACCCGGGCCGTGCTGGAGGCTTATTTGGGCGGTCAGGCGGCCGGAGGGGCGGTGGCCGACCTGCTGTTCGGCGATGTCAATCCGAGCGGCAAGCTGGCCGAAACTTTTCCGGCGGCGCTTGAGCATAACCCTTCCTACCTGTTTTTCCCGGGGGAAAAGGACCGCGCCGAATACAAGGAAGGGGTGTTCGTCGGTTACCGCTACTATGACGCTAAAGCGCTCGAACCGCTGTTTCCGTTCGGACACGGCCTGAGCTATACCCGGTTTGAATACTCCGGTTTGACGCTCAGCAGCTCCAGAATCCGGGGAAATGAGACATTGACGGTCAGCGTGCGGATCAAAAACGCCGGAGAGGTGCCGGGCAAGGAAATCGTGCAGTTGTACGTAAGCGACCGGGAAACGTCCGTGGCCCGTCCGCCGAAGGAGCTTAAAGGCTTCGAAAAGGTCGAGCTTCAGCCCGGTGAAGAGAAGACGGTAATTTTTGAGCTGAACAAAAGAGCGTTTGCCTATTACGATGTGGAGCTGGGCGACTGGCATGTGGAGAGCGGCTTCTTCGATATTATGATCGGACGTTCGTCCCGGGATATCGCCGCGGCCGAAGCGGTTTATGTGGAGAGTGCCGCCAAGATAAGACCTTCGTTTACACGCAACTCGACTTTGGGCGATCTGTTGACGAAAGCCGATCCGGACCAGCTGACACTGGCGCTTATCGAGCAATTCAAGCTGAATAGCGGGATATTTCCGGAGGACAAACCGGCTGATATCGCCGCGGCCGATCTTCATTTCCTGCCGCTGCGCGCGCTTGTCACGCTAAGCAAGGGCGGCCTTCGGGAAAAAGACATGGAAGCTTTGCTGAGCCGGGTAAACAAGAGTTGATCCGGCGTAATCCGGCGGCGGGGCCATTCGTTCCTGTGCCCTGGTTTAGCCGAAGACTGCCGTTGACTTTGGGGAGACGGATTGGATATAATAATCTATAATCAATTTTAAAGCTGGATATTGCAAAGCAGTGATGAGGAATCAGTATTTTCGGACAGACCATTCAGAGAGCCGGCGGAAGGTGCAAGCCGGTTGGCTGCGGAATGAACTCGCCTCGGAGTGCGGTGCAATTGCGGTATCGGCGGATACGCTGACAGCTTCCTTGCCGGCCGCATGAACATCGCCGTTTCGCCCGCGTTAAGGGTCCAAAGTGAGCCGAGGACAAAGCATGTCCTACGCTAACTAGGGTGGTACCACGGGAATTTCCTCCCGTCCCTAGCGATGATACGCTACGGGGCGGGAGTTTTTTGGTTTAAAGGCAGTTCAAAAAGCCATCTTTTCAAAACCTGACTTTTTGAACCCTCACTAAAATGTTAGTTGTTCAAGGAGGATTTTCGATTATGGCGGATAATAACACGCCTCATGCCGTTTACCGGGCTCGGGACATCGAACCGAAATGGCAGGCTTACTGGGATGAGCATCACACGTTCAAAACACGGGAAGAGGCTGGCAAACCGAAGTTTTACGCGCTCGACATGTTCCCTTATCCTTCGGGAGCGGGCCTTCATGTAGGCCACCCGGAAGGTTATACGGCGACGGATATCGTCTCCCGATATAAACGGATGCGCGGCTACAACGTACTCCACCCGATGGGCTGGGACGCTTTCGGCCTGCCGGCCGAGCAGCACGCGCTCGATACGGGCGAGCATCCCCGCGACATTACGGTCAAGAACATCAACAATTTCCGGCGCCAAATCAAATCGCTGGGCTTCTCCTACGACTGGGACCGCGAGATCAGCACGACCGATCCGGAGTATTACAAATGGACGCAGTGGATTTTTATCCAGCTTTATAAGAAAGGTCTCGCTTACGTGGCCGAGGTGCCGGTCAACTGGTGCCCTGCGCTGGGCACGGTGCTGGCGAACGAAGAGGTGATCGACGGCAAAAGCGAACGCGGCGGCCATCCGGTCATCCGCAAGCCGATGCGCCAGTGGGTGCTGAAAATCACCGAATATGCGGAACGGCTGCTGGAAGACCTGGAAGAGCTCGACTGGTCGGAAAGCATCAAGGATATGCAGCGGAACTGGATCGGCAAATCCGAGGGGGCCGAAGTCGTTTTTGCGATCGATGGCCATGACGCGGCGCTGACTGTGTTCACGACGCGCCCGGACACCTTGTTCGGGGCCAGCTACGCGGTGCTTGCACCGGAGCATGAACTGGTCAAAACGATCACGACGGAAGCCGAACGCGAAGCTGTGCAGGCCTATCAAGACCAAGCCGCGCGCAAAAGCGACCTGGAGCGGACCGATCTGGCGAAGGAAAAAACCGGCGTATTCACCGGTGCCTACGCGGTCAATCCGGTGAACGGCGCCAAGCTGCCGATCTGGATCGCCGATTACGTGCTCGCCGGCTACGGCACCGGGGCCATCATGGCCGTGCCGGGGCATGACGAGCGAGACTATGAGTTCGCCAAACAATTCGATCTGCCGATCATTGAAGTGGTCGAAGGCGGAGACTTGGCGAAAGAAGCGTACGCGGGCGACGGTCCGCACGTCAATTCCGGTTTCCTGAACGGACTGGGCAACGCGGAAGCGATCAAGAAAATGATTTCCTGGCTTGAGGAAAGCGGCAAAGGGCACGGCAAAGTTACGTACCGCCTGCGCGACTGGCTGTTCAGCCGTCAGCGTTATTGGGGCGAGCCGATCCCGATCCTCCATCTCGCGGACGGAACGATGAAGCCGGTGCCGGAAGATCAACTGCCGCTGGTATTGCCGGACGTCGACGCCATCAAGCCGTCGGGCACCGGGGAATCGCCGCTCGCGAACGTCACGGAATGGGTCAATACGACCGATCCGGAGACCGGCCTGCCGGCGCGCCGCGAGACGAACACGATGCCGCAGTGGGCGGGAAGCTGCTGGTATTATCTGCGGTACATCGATCCGCATAACGACAAGGAGCTGTGCTCCAAAGAGAAGCAGCAGGAGTGGATGCCGGTCGACCTGTACATCGGCGGCGCCGAGCATGCCGTGCTTCACCTGCTGTACGCCCGCTTTTGGCACAAGGTGCTGTACGATCTCGGCGTGGTGACCACGAAGGAGCCGTTCCACAAGCTCGTGAACCAAGGGATGATTCTGGGCACCAACAACGAGAAAATGAGTAAATCCCGCGGCAACGTCATCAATCCGGACGAAATCGTGGGCGAGTACGGCGCGGATACGCTTCGCGTGTACGAGATGTTCATGGGTCCGCTGGAAGCGACCAAACCGTGGAACATGAACGGCGTGGAAGGCATTCACCGCTTTCTGTCGCGGGTGTGGCGCCTCTTCGTCGCCGAAGACGGCAGCCTGAATCCGAAAATCACCGCGGACGGCGGCAGCGACGACTTCAAACGCACCTGGCACAAAACGATCAAAAAAGTAACCGAGGATTTGGATAACCTGCGCTTTAATACGGCGATCAGCCAACTGATGATTTTCGTAAACGATGCTTATAAAACGGATACCGTACCGAAAGCCGCGGCCGAAAACTTCGCGCAGCTGCTGTCCCCGCTGGCGCCTCATTTGGCGGAAGAGCTGTGGGAGCGTCTTGGGCATACCGAAACGATCACGTACCAGCCATGGCCTTCCCATGACGAGGCTTGGACGGTCGAAGCGGAAGTGGAAATCGTCGTGCAGGTGAACGGCAAAATCGTGGACCGTACGAAAATTTCCAAAGACCTGGACCAGGAGGGCATGCAGGAACACAGCTTAAGCCTGCCGAACGTGCAGCAGGCTGTTGCTGGCAAGACGATCCGTAAAGTGATCGCAGTTCCGGGCAAATTGGTCAACATTGTCGTCGGCTAAAAGACTGCGGCTGTTGCTGCTTTGACGGCGACCGATTACGAGCCACCCGGCTTAAGGCAGGGTAGCGGCCCCCGAACCTTCCGGCGGATCCGCCTTGGATAGGGGGCTGCCGGCCGCCTGTTGCGGGGATGAAGAAGTCTCTTCTCCTTCGTCATCGGCTGCCGTTTCGCCGCCAGGTGATGACGGATTAAACAGCGCGTGCAGTTTGCCGAGGTCTTCATCATACTTGCGGTGCGTCGCTTCGATCAGCTCGGCGAACACGCCGCGAAGACCGGCTTCCAGCGCGGCCAGCCCCTCGGCGGTAACGCCGCCGGGGACGGCGACGCGCTCGATAAGCTCCTCCGTGGTTAATCCGCCTTCAGTCAATAGCTTGCCCGTTCCGAGCAGCATTTCGGAGCCGAGCGTGATCGCATTCGCCCGCGTTAGGCCGGTCTGCTCTCCGGCGGCTTCCGCCCACAGCTGCAGCATGTAGGCGATGAAAGCGGGGCCGCAGCTGGAGATGTCGGAAGCGATGCGGGTTTCGGTTTCTTTTAGCGTAAACGGCGTGCTGACGGAAGACATCAGCTGCTCCAGCAGGAGACGGTCCTCGGGCCGGATCCGCTTTCCGTACATGCAGAGCGAAGCTCCGCTATGCACGGAGTGCGTAATGCTGGGAATGATTTTGGCGATTTTGGCCGGGAGGGCCTGTTCCAAAGTTTCGATTTGCACCGGACTCGTAATCGATACGACGATCTGTTTGTCATCGAGCACATCCCTGATTTCCGCGATAACCTCGGGGTAATCCAGGGGTTTGATGCACAGGAAAATGATTTTGCTGTCCCGTGCGGCTTCCGCGTTGCTTCCGTATATTTTTAGTCCGGGATAACGTTGGGCCAGCCGTTTTGTTTTGAGGGGAGAACGGTTGCTGGCACAGATGTGATGCGGGAGCAGCGCACCGGAACGCGAGAAAGCTTCAATCAGCAAGCTTCCCATGGATCCGGTTCCGATGAAGGCGACTTTCATCCGGGGTTCCCCTTTCCGTGCGTGACGCACTTTTCGTTGCCATCATGGATCATAGCTTCACAGCGAACTCAATTTTCACGTTAGAAACGAACGGCCATTTGCCCCCGGTTATTGCCGGCGGACCAATCGTTTCTACTTCACCTGTATAAATATGTATGCATCTTGATTGGATCTTCATGACCTTACCGGGCAGATTCTTTTAAGATTGGGGTGGCACGGCATGAGAAAAGAGTATGTGCTGACAGCGGTCGTATCCGCCGTTATTGGCGCCGGCCTGATGCTGCTTGCGGTGGGCGGAAGCAAACCGGCCGGGATTGAAGGCTGGGTTCCGTTAAACGCCGAGGTGGCTTCGGCGCTGCAGGCCGAGGAGGCGTCTGCCGGAGCTGAGGGCGGGGCGGCAAGCAGCGCTGCCAAGGCAGGGGACGCCGGCAAGGCGGATCAGAGCGGAGCGGCGCAAGGCACGGGAACAGCCGGCGGGGGTGCAGCAGGTGGCGGCACGGATGGAACGGCTGCGGGCGGGACGGCGGCAAATACCGCTGCGGCGTCGGGCCCGGCAGCGAGTTCAGCATCGGGTTCGGCCGCCGGTGCGGCCTCCGAACAGGCAGGCGAACTGACTGCCGGCAACCCGGCTGACGGCAATCCGGCAACAGGCAATGCCACTGCCGGTAACCCGCCGAATATGGGCGAACAGGCAGCCGGAACAGCCGCCGCTTCTACGGCCGGCAGCCCGGCTTCATCCGCTGCACCGCAGCAGCAGGTGGACACCAGCCTGATCAGCATCAATCAGGCGGGGCTTACCGAGCTCCAGGACATTCCCGGCATCGGCGAGAAAAAAGCGCAGGCCATCATCGACTACCGCACCGCGCACGGCCCCTTCGCTTCCTTAAGCGATTTGACGAAGGTGAAAGGGATCGGGGACAAAATGCTGGGAAAAATGAAGCCATATATCAGACTGTAAGAACAGGAGAGCCAAAGGGATGAATCCGGATCAACGCAAAGATTGGGATACGTATTTCATGGATATCGCATATATGGTGTCAACGCGGTCGCGCTGCAGCCGCCGGCATGTCGGAGCCGTTCTCGTCCAGGGCAAAAAGCTGCTCGGGACGGCCTATAACGGAGCTCCTTCGGGCGTTCCCGATTGCTCGGAAGCCGGCTGCATGATCGCGGAGGAATACGAAGTCGTCATCGAAAACGGAGAAGAAAAAATGGTGAAAAAGCAACGCTGCGTACGCACGATTCACGCCGAGCAAAACCTGCTGTTGTTCACCGACCGCATCGACCGGGAAGGTTCCAGCGTCTACGTTACGGACGAGCCTTGCTGGACCTGCGCCAACATGCTGGCCAACAGCGGCATTACGGAAATCGTGTTTCACCGGCCTTATCCCAAAGATTCCGGCAAGGTGACGGCCATGATGAAGCAAAAAGGCATCCGATTCCGCCGTTTGGAATCGTACCAGCCGCCGCCGGAAACGGTTGCCGGTGTGGAGGAATAACCGGCAGCAGGCCGAACAAATATACTATGATTTGTACGGATATATGCGCGTGATTTATAAGGATAGACGTGATGATTGGATATATACGATGATTTATAAGGAAATACGCAACGATTTAAGGATATACGCGACGATTTATAAGGATATACCCAGCGATTTACATGGATGCAGGAAGCACCTCATCCGCCCAAGGGCGGGTGGGGTGCTTTTTTTCTTAACATTATAGAATTTATAACTTTTCGGGGTGGATGAGGGCGATGCGCAGGTAGAGAGGGGAGGAGAAGAGGAATCAGGGGGCTAAGGGACACCAGAGCCGTTATTTTCAAAAAACGGGGGTTTGCAAAATGTAACGGACACAGAAGACCTTATTTACCTCAAATCGGCCTGGATGAACGGGTTTAGAGCGAAATAGGGTCGCCTGTGTCCGTTAGGCTGGGAAATACCCGGGAAATGGGCGGATAAGGTCGCTGGTGTCCGTTAGAGCAACCAAAGTAGAAGTCAGAGCCACTAAAGGACGCCGACAGGCGTTTTTCTTAAAAACTCTTTTATTCCCTGTATCGGAGTATAGATCAGAGCCTGACCGCAGGCCGGGAAGGGGGCTTGTTGGAGGCGGGAGCTCTTAAACGATGGCGAAGATTTAAGTCAGTGGCCGCCATCTGAAAGGAAGGAGGACTTAGAATGTTCCGCAGACCTTTAACCGCTATTGTTTGCTGCTGGATAGCCGGCAGCGGTTTGACCATACTGCTCGGCGGCGGCCGGTTTTGGCTGCTGTGGGCCGGAATTACGCTGGTTTGTCCGGCGCTGTTGGTGATGGGACGTTGGCCTTGGCGAAGGCTGGCGGTGCTGTGGCTGGCATTTTCTTTAGGAGCGGCCTACTGGCAGTACAACGAAGCCAGAAATACGAGCCAGATTGAACATGCTTTGACCGGTGGGAAAGAGTCGGTTGTCGGCCTAACCGCCGAGCTGTCCGGCGAACGGAAGTCTGACGGATTAACCGCCGAGCTGTCCGGCGAACGGGAGTCTGACGGATTAACCGCCGAGTTGTCCGGCGAACGGGAGACATCTGACGGACTAACCGACCTGTCCGCCGATCAGGACCTCCTTGACGAGCTCGCCGTGCGGATGGAAGGCACGATCGTTTCGCCGGTGGACATCGATGGCGACCGGGCCGACTTTACGCTGCGGCTCCTCCGGATCGCCCGTTCCGGCGAAGGCGCCTTGAAGGAAGCGCTGGAGGAAGGGGACATCCCTGGCGGTGAGAAGGTGGCGGTACAGCTGCGTTTGGAGGCGGAGGAGGAGCTGAGTACGGCCGCCTCCTGGCGGCGTGGGCAGCACATTGCTTTGGAAGGCACTCTTGAGCGGCCGGAGCCGGCCCGCAACTTTGAGGGCTTCGACTACCGCCGCTATTTGCATAACCAGCGCATCCATTGGCTGGTCAAGGTGTCCGGTGCATCCGCGTTAAACGTGCTCCCCGGCAAATGGAGTGCTGCCGCACTGTTCGGGGAGATCGACGCCTTTCGCGCTTATTTGGGCGCGCGGATCGAACGCTTGTTTCCGGGCTGGCAGGCCGGTTACATGAAGGGCTTGCTGATCGGGCTTCAGGATGAGCTGGAACCGGAGAAATACGCGGAGTTCACCCAGCTTGGCATGACGCATATTTTGGCGATTTCGGGCAGTCATGTGGCGATCAATGTGGGGATCGTTTTTTGGCTGCTGCGTTTATGCCGGGTCAGCCGGGAGACTGCGCTGATCGTCGTGTTGTTTTTTGTCCCAGCCTATGTGCTGATCACCGGATTTTCGCCGTCCGTGATCCGCTCCGGGATCATGACGATGCTCGGCATCTATTTGCTGAGGCGGGGGAAGCTCAAGGACAGCATCAATGTGCTGTCGGCCGCGGCGCTTATGATGCTGCTTTGGGACCCCTATTTTTTGCTGAACGTCAGCTTCCAGCTTTCGTTTGCGGTCACCGCCGGGCTGATCGTTTTTGTCCCGCTGATCTCACCTTATTTCGGCTGGCTTGCGCCCAAAATCCGGGGGACCGTAGCCATTACGCTGGCCGCGGAAATCGTTTCGTTTCTTTTAACGATCTACTATTTTAACCAGTTTTCCCTGCTGTCGCTGGCGGCAAATTTGCTGATTGTCCCCGTCATCGGTGCGCTGGCGCTGCCTTTGGGGATGGCGGCGCTTCTGCTCAGCTTTTTCGCATACCGGCTTGGTGTCTGGGCGGCTGTTCCGGTACGGCTGGTGAACTCGGCGACGTTTTGGGCCACAGGCTGGCTCGGTGAACGAAGCGGCTTCATGACCTACTGGAAATCCCCTTCCTTACTGTGGATCGCCGGATATTACCTGGCCGTGTTTTTGCTTTTTTATTGGAGCTCACGGCGGGAAAAGCAGAATTTATCGGCGGCCGGAGCCGGAGTCATGGATGATGAAACGGTGCCGCTTTCGCCAGTTCCGGCTGGATTGACTTCCTCGAGCACAGAGATACGGCTAAACCGGCATGGTCGCAGCCAACAGGGGGGCGGCTGGGATCAGCACCGGTGGAATGCCGGCGGCTGGGGCAGGCTCAAGGGGGAATCCGTTACGTCATTTGCCTTAAAGGTATGGCGATGGGCCGCCATACGGCGCAGGGGAGTTTTACGCATTGCAATAACGGGTAGCCTTGCGCTGCTGATCGTAACCGGGTACCGGCCGGCATATGCCAAGGGCGTCGGACACATCGAATTTATCGATGTGGGACAAGGGGATTGCGCGCTCATTACGGCGCCGTCAGGCGTTCACATTCTCGTGGACGGCGGCGGCACCGTTTCGTTCCGCAAAGCATCCGATAGCTGGAGGAACAGGAGGGAACCGTTTGAAGTCGGAGCGAAGACGGTCGTTCCGCTGCTAAAAAAACGGGGCGTCCACCGCCTGGACGCCATCATTTTAACCCATGGCGATCAGGATCACATCGGCGGATTGCAGGCTGTGATCGAGGAATTTTCAGTGGAAGCGCTGGTAATTAACGGAAGCCTGGCCGAATCCGCCACCATGAAGAAGTTGATGGAAACCGCTCTGTCCCGGGACATCCCGGTCTATTCGGCGGCTCGCGGCATGACTTTAAAGCCGGACGCCGAAACGAAGCTTGACATTTTATATCCTCAAGCCGTAGCCGCTAAAGCAGAAGCGATTCCGTTCGAAGAGAACCAAAATCACCGGTCAATTGTGTTCCTGCTGCAGATGAACGGAGCCCGGTTTTTATTCACCGGCGATATGGACGAAGCGGCGGAGCAGGAAGTGCTGGAGATGGTCGGGACGGAAGACGGACAGCCCGTTGAGGTGATGAAGGTGGCTCATCACGGCAGCAAAACGTCGACCTCGGCCGAGTGGCTGGCGTACTGGCGGCCGGAGGCCGTCCTGATCTCTGCCGGCGCGTCCAACAGTTACGGGCATCCGCATCCGACGGTCATGGAGCGGCTTGAAGCGCAGGGCACCCGCATTTTCCGCACCGACCGGATGGGCGGAGTGCAGCTGAAGGTGCGGGAAGGCCGGATTCAGATTCGTTATAAGCTTGCGCAATAATGATTCTCCGGGATTTCGTCAGGCCGCGTGGAAGCATGGATGACGGGTCCTGTTTTTTTTGGTATTCTTAGGTGAGATTAATGGGATATGCAGGGTTCACGGACTTTTTTATTCCAAATAAATATTTTTCTAAAATAGTAACAACATTGCAACATTTTGTCGGACGCTAGCGTCTGAGTAGTTGCAAGGAAGGGGGAGCCTTTGTGGTGGAGCAAGGTCTCATCAGAGCCGCTCAAGAGGGCGATCGCGACGCTCTAATCACCCTATTGCGAGAGATTGAACAGCATGTGTACCGGACAGCCTATTATATATTAAATAACGAGCAGGATGCGCACGACGCCGCTCAAGAGGCGCTGATCCGCATTTATACCAAAATTGATTCATATGAGGAGAAAGCTCAATTTAAAACTTGGGTGCAGCGAATCGTGACGAACATCTGCATTGACAAATTTCGAAGGAACAAACCGACGGTTTCGATCGAAGAGCATGAAATGGTGTTTCAGGGCAACGACAGCGTTGAGCGGGAGGTGATGTCCGGCTATTTGGCCGAGGATATCCGCACCGCGATCGAGCAGCTCCCGGAGCATCACAGGTCGGTGGTTGTACTGAGATATTTGCAGGACTTTTCCTATAACGAAATTGCCGATAGTCTGAACCTGCCCCTGAACACCGTTAAATCCTATCTGTTTAGGGCCAGGCAGCAGCTGCAGCATTTACTTCGAGATTATCAGAAAGGTGGTGTATCAGGATGAATTGCCAGGAGGCGGTGGAATGGATGAATCGTTATCTCGATCGGGATTTGAACGAAGAGGAAACTTCTCTTTTGTTTGAACATATTCATCATTGCCAGGATTGCGCCGAGCAGTTTGAATGGCTGAACAAGCTGTCCGCGCAGCTCGAGGATCTGCCGAAGGTCGTCCCGAATTACAGCCTGGTTGATGCGATTCTTCCGCAATTGGACGCGATCGATCAGGCCCGCCGGGAAGGCAGCGTATCCGAAATGGACGCCCTGCCGATGATGACCGAAAGCTCCCCTGCGCTGAGCCGCAGCGGCAAGCAGGAACGCGAGCAAGGCCCAGCTTCGCGCCGCGCCCGCATTTATCGGTACGGGTCGCTTAGCGTGGCGGCGGCGTTGATTTTGGGCGTGTTTATTTATCAGTATGAGCCGCGAACGGTTCCCAGCGCCGAAATCGCCTTGAAGAGCGCAAGCGATCAATCGCAAAGCGCGGACGATGCGGGGGCGGCGGACGAACCGGAGGATATCGCCCGGCTGTTCATAAGCAAGGATGGGGCAGATGCGGGCTCGGCCGGCGGTCAAAGCGGGTCAAGCGATCCGGCGCAGACGGCTCCGCCTGAAGAAGAACATAAGTCCTCCGCAAACAGTGGCGAAACCGGGAGTCATCCCGAGAAAGGGACAGCGGACGCTCCGGATTCCGGCGATCCTGCCAAGGGGAAGGAAACCCCGGAGGAAGAAGCGCTGGCTGACGCGACCGGCGCTCTGGCAAGCAATGGCGGAGGAGGACCGGCTCAGAACGGGGCGGATAATACCGAAGCGTCGGGCGACCGGCCCGGAACCTCCGGTGCTGCGAACGGTGATGCCGGAAAGACCCTGCAACCGGGGGTTGTGCAGCAGGGTATCGTCAATGAAGCGGATCCGAATCAATCGATGATGGGGTTTGCCGCCACGCCTAAAGCCCCGACTACCTGGGCTTCTCCGGACGGAGCTTACGAGGCTGAGGTGAAGGACGGACATCTGTATATTTACAAAAAAGAGTCCGATCAGAAAAAAACGCTTGTTTCCGATCATACGCTGGGTGGAGAATGGGTTCAGGGCGAATGGTCGCAGGACAGCAAAACTTTTACCTATGAGACTGCAAAAGATGGAACCGTGACAAGCCATTCGGTCGAGGCGGCATCCAAGGCGGATACTTCCGCGAACGGGGCTTCCACGGACGCTACCTCCACGAACGGAGCTTCTACGAACGGAGCCTCTACAAATGGAGCCTCCACAAATGGCAGCTCAACTGATCAGCCGTAAGCGCTCAATCAGACAAAGAAACTCACAAAATTGGGCGGGGCAAGTGCATTAAGGCAGTCACCTTTTTGGGAGATATGGAATAGGTTATAAATATAGAGACAAAGGATTGGAACCCTGATCGTCGTATGACCGCAGGCGGGAAAGTTTCTAGAGCTTTTCTGCCCGCGTTTATATAGATGTTCTGGGACAGAGGGACCTTTCGCCGCGAGGCAGAGGTCTCTCTGTTTGCTTTTGGCGCCGGACTTGGACTATTGGCCGATTTCGAAGTATCATAAGGAATAGGCAATGCGTTTGCGGAAGGAGAGGCCGAATTGGACGCAAAAACAGCGGTAAAGGATATCAAACAGGGGCGCATCTCCCCGTTATATTTATGCTATGGCACGGAGAAATATCAAATGCAGGAGTTTGTCGGGCTGCTGCAGGACAAGCTGGTCGACCGGGACCAGAAGGACTTCGCCATGGCGGTGTTCGATCTGGCGGAGACGCCGATTGAAGCGGTGGTGGAGGAGGCCGAGACGCTGCCTTTTCTCGTCGAGCGCAAGCTGATCGTCGTCCGCGACGCCGGGTTGTTTACGGCGGGCAAAGAGGGCGGCAAAATCGAGCACAAGCTGGAGGCGCTGCAGGCGTATATCAGCAATCCGGCGGAGCATAGCGTGATCGTGTTTGTCGTATACGCTGAGAAGCTGGACGAACGTAAAAAGATCGTGAAGGCGATGAAGGCTTCCGGAACGGCCTTGTCGTTTATGCCGCTGGGCGGGGCCGAACTCGTGCAGTGGGTCGTTCACGAGGTGGAGAAGCGCGGCTGCCGGATCGGCAAGGAAGCCGCGGAGGCGCTGATCGCGGCCGGCGGCGTGCACATGGCCGCGCTGGTGGCGGAGGCGGACAAGCTGTGCCTGTACGCCGGAGCCGGGGGCACGATCGACACGGCCGCCGTTGAGCAGCTTGTCGCCCGCAGCACGGAGCAGAACGTGTTTGTGATGGTCGAGCATATCGCCGCGCTGCGGCTGGAGAAGGCGCTTGGCATTTTCTACGAGCTGCTTAAGCAGCGTGAAGAACCGATCAAGATCGCGGCGCTGATCGCCCGCCAGTTCCGGATTATGATGCAGGTGAAGGATCTGGGCCGGCAAAGCTACTCGCAGCAGCAAATCGCCTCGCAGCTCGGCCTGCACCCTTACGTCGTCAAGCTGGCCGGCGAGCAGGCGCGGAAGTTCGAAGCCGGGCGGCTGCGGGAAATCATCTCCGATCTCGCCGAACTGGATTACCGGATGAAAAGCGGCGGCGTTGACAAAGTGCTTGGTTTGGAGCTGTTTTTGCTTAAATTGGGGGCATGACCTGCACGTACACGCCGCTTCCGGCCGGAGCTGGCAGAACGATCCGGAAATAACGTGTAAGGCGAATCCTAACGGACTCCAGCGCCGCTATTTCGATGAAATCAACGGTTTCAAAATGTACTAAAATGCACGAATCCGGCCTTTTTCGAGCTAATAGCGGCTCTCTAGTAGACGATTTTGGAAATAACGTTAGCATGATGCAAGTGAAGACTTGAGAAAACGGAAAAATTAGCCTATTGAAAATCTCGGGTGACAACTTAAAGGAAAAAAAGGGCGCTATTTCAGTGATCCCCCCCATGTAGCGTGAAATAGGGGAATTTTATGGCGCTATGTTCACGATTTAGTGGCGAAAGGCCGCCTTTCGACCTGTTCATTGAAAAATAAGACCCAAAAGTTCCCCTATCGTGATGAATAGGCTCACATTCGGAAAATAAGACCCTAAAGTTCCGCTATTTTATGGGGACGGACGATACTGAGCACGAGACTAATATAGAACAAAGCGATCCATGGCCCCTGTCCGCAGATAAGCCATATTATTTCCGGATCATTCTACTAGTCCCTTAGAAATGAAAACGGCGCCTTTTCAGGCCAATAAGGGCGTCCAGGTCCGTTAGCCTCCAAGCGGGGCGCCGGCAGCAAGAACAACCCGAACCCCCGAAAAGGGAGGGCCCGAAAGGAAAGGAACCAAAAAAAACCTGAACGAAAATCGTTCAGGTTTTTTTGCGCTTAGTTGTTAAATGCTCTTATAAATAACGGCGCTTACGCTTGTTGGGACGTAAGGGCGTTCAATTTTTTAGCCAAGCGGGATTTCTTGCGGGCTGCTGCGTTTTTGTGGATCAGGCCTTTCGTTACGGCTTTGTCCAATTTTTTGGTAGCAGCGGCTAAAGCAGTTTTGGCTGCTTCGACTTCGTTAGTCGCCAGAGCGCTGTCGGCAGCTTTCACGGCCGTACGCAGGGCGGATTTTTGCGAAGCGTTGAGCGCGCGGCGCTTTTCGTTTGTTTTCACACGTTTGATTGCGGATTTAATGTTAGGCATTGCATTCACCTCCTGTAAAGCATATATCATCCCAGATGATTCACAACTTAAAACATTTTATCACGCAGCCCCGTAAAAAGCAATAAATTCATGGGTGCAAGGATCGATGAGCGGATGAATAATCGCTTTGCCTCTCCCGCACAATAAAGGCAACTAGAGGAAATGGAGGTCTTATGGGATGGATTTGGATTTACGGGAATATTCCGTGCGTACCGATCTGGCCGTTGAAGCGAAGGAGATGGCCGAAACGGCTCACGGCGGGCCGGTGCAAGGCCTAAGCGAGGACGTAACCGAGGAGGACGGCATTAAAATCACCCGGCTTGACGTGACCAATGAAGCTGCCTCGCGGCAAATCGGAAAGGTCAAAGGCCACTATATTACGATCGAGGTTCCGGGGCTTCGCAATCAGGATACCGAACTGCAGGAGAAGGTTTCCGCCGCTTTTGCCAAAGAATTCACCGCCTTTTTAAATAAAATCGGCATCGGCAGCAACGCCAAGACGCTGGTCGTCGGGCTCGGGAACTGGAATGTGACGCCTGACGCCCTGGGCCCTTTAGTCGTGGAAAACGTGCTGGTGACCCGCCATTACTTTGAGCTCGCGCCGGATCAGGTGGCCCCGGGGTACCGTCAGGTCAGCGCCGTTGCCCCCGGGGTGCTGGGGGTTACCGGCATCGAATCGAGCGAAGTGGTGCAGGGCATCGTGGACCGGACCCGGCCCGATCTGATCATCGCGATCGACGCGCTGGCTTCCCGTTCGCTCGAGCGGGTGAACACAACGATTCAAATCGCCGATATCGGCATCCACCCCGGATCCGGCATCGGCAATAAAAGAAGGGGGCTGACGAAGGAGATTCTCGGCATCCCGTGCATCGCGATCGGCGTACCCACGGTTTGCTACGCTTCCACGATCGTGAACAATGTCTTCGATTTGATGAAGTCGCATTTCAATCAGGAAGCCGGTGAAGGGAAGCAGTCGCAAACGAAGCAGATCATGGGTTTGCTTACCGAGCTCAGCGAAAACGAAAGATTGGGACTCGTCAAAGAGGTGCTGGACCCGCTCGGCCATGACCTCATCGTCACGCCAAAGGAGATCGACGAATTTATCGAGGATGTCGCGAACGTGATCGCAAGCGGGCTCAACATCTCCCTGCACGAAGCCGTTACGCCGGAAAACGTAGCGTCCTATACTCATTGATTCCGAGCAGCCGCCCCCCAAACTCAAAAACTGAACACGGTTTTTACAAACCGGTGAACAAGATCCGCTAGCCAAATCTAGCGGATTTCTTTTTTTTTGGGAGAATTTGAGGTTCTACCCTAGCAAATAGGTTCATAGATTTGGGATATGAAGTTTGAAAGCGGCTGGAGGAGGACATGCGAAAATGAAATTTAGAGCATTGAACATTGCGAAACTAAGACGGAACCTGCTTTATGTGCTGGCGATGGGGAGGACCTTTTTGCTGATGACGGTGATGTCGGTCGTATTTTTTATTCTGCTTGGGGTATTCGGGATTGCCGAGAAACAGCTCAACACCTCGCCGGTTTCTTCGATGAAGGGGCTTGCGGCTTCCCTGTCCAGCGGTTTCTTTATGGA
Source organism: Paenibacillus oralis (assembly GCF_003863965.1). Lineage (GTDB taxonomy): Bacteria > Bacillota > Bacilli > Paenibacillales > Paenibacillaceae > Fontibacillus > Fontibacillus oralis. The sequence goes on along the minus strand of NZ_RRCN01000001.1, from coordinate 6,785,529 downwards.
GATGGTCGGGATGGAGCTTCCGCATGCGGCCCCATCCGACGAAACGCCCGCGATTTCGGGAAGACACATGACGAATTTCGTGTTCCAACTGTTGACCGACGTGAACCCGTCCGATCCGAAAAGCCTGGTTGCCCGCGAGGTGCCGGGACTTGGCGCGGACAGCCCGATTTTGCTGCGGACCGGATCGGGCAACGGGCTGGCGCAGGCGCCTGAAGATTACCGGCCCGGAACAGGGGCGCAAGGGAGCGCCCCGGATCATCAGGAGCCGGACGAGGAAGGCCAGGGAGGGACGAACCCAAGCGGAGACGCCGGGGAAGGCGCGCCGGGGAATGGCGGTGCTCCCGATGCTCAGGATCCGGGGAAGGAGGACGCGGAGGAGCCTTCGGTCAAACCCGGCAACAAAAACATCGTCATGATCTACCACTCCCACCCGCAGGAATCGTATAATCCGGTCCTGGGGTCGAACGTCGACAACCCGAGCTCCGCGGAAAAGATGAAAAACGTCAGCCTGGTCGGCGATTTCCTGGCCAGGGAGCTTGAGCGGAAGGGCGTGGCAACGCTGCATTCGTACGAAAATTATGCGGCCAAAGTAAGCAATTACAACTACAACTATTCATATAAATATTCGCGGGAGACGGTCAAAACGGCGATGGCCGAAAACGGGCAGCTCCAGTATTTTATCGACATTCACCGCGATTCGCAGCGTCACGACAAAACGACGACGACGATCGGCGGACAGTCCTACGCACAGGTGTATTTTATCATCGGACACGGCAACGAAAATTGGCGTAAAAACGAAGCCTTTGCCAGCTCCATCCACGAGCGCATGGAGAAGTCGTATCCCGGCATCTCGCGCGGCATTTGGGGCAAAACGTCTTCGCAGGGCAACGGGGAATACAACCAGTCCCTGTCGCCGAACAGCGTGCTGATCGAAATCGGCGGGATCGACAACACCCGGGAGGAGCTCGATCGGACCGCCAAAGTGCTCGCCGGCATCCTTGCCGACCTGTATTGGGAAGGCCAAGAGGCGGAAAAAGCCGGCTCCTTGACGAAAGGCGGCGGGAAGCAAGAAGCGGGCAAAACGGCGCAGACAAGCAAGAAGTCATAGAGTTATGAGAACTTGAAAGGGAATAAAGGCTCAGATTCGGGAGGGCAGCTTGATTATGGCCAAAACGATGCGAAAAACATTACTTTACGGCATTCTGCTAGCGGCGGGCGTGACGTTGGGGATGCAACTGGCGGATAGCGGGACCGCAACCGTATACGGTCCGGGTTATTCCGGCGGCGAAGCCGGCGCAAACGGTGCAAACGGTGCAAACGGCCAGCTTCCCCAGGCTTACGGGGGCGGGGTACCGGGCTACGCTTCCTCGGCTTGGCCAGCGAACCCGGCTTCGGGCTGGTCCGGCTGGCAGGGAGGGAGCGCGGCTACCGGCGCAGGTTACGGCTATGGGAATTATAACTACAATTACTACGGCGCAAACGGCGGGTATGGAACGGGAACCGGAAGCAATGGCGCGCCTGGCTCCACTTCGGTGAACGGAGGTCAGACCGGCCCATCCGGAGGAAATTCCGCCATGCAGACGCCTGCGGATCTGCTGCTGCCGCCGCAAACGCCGCCGACCGTGGACCGCTTCGCCGACAAAGCGGCGCATTTGCTGCAGCAGGCATCCCAAAAGAGCATCCATTGGGTCGCCTCTTTATTCGACCAGACGGAATGACGGGTTACGGTCTCCGGGAAGTTTACGGATTTACGGTTTATAACAGGAGCGAGCTTTGTTATACTATTGTTAGATTGTTATTTGAACCGTTAGTAAGACTATTCCGGAGGTAGGAATCCGCTTGAAAAAAGTTACGATGCAGCAAATTGCCGATCATTTGGGCGTCTCGAAGTTCGTCGTCTCCAAGGCCTTGTCCGGTAAAGGCGGAGTCAGCGAGACTACCAAGGAGCGGGTCATTCAGGCCGCTTCCAGGCTTGGCTATTTTAATCAAAAGAACGGGTACGTTAAAACAAACGTATCTCCAGGGCCGCAGCTTTCCGCGTCCCCCGGCAAACAATCGGTGCTGGTGCTGATGCCCAATATCCGGTTTCAAAACAAGGATTCGCTTTATTGGGGGAAATTGCTGGAGGGGATATCCCGGGAGCTTGAGCAGCAGGGACTCGGGATGATTATCATTTCGGAGCCGCGGGGGGAGAACTTCATGAGTATCCTGAACCCGGAGGGCATTCTGGGCATGGTGGGCGTCGGTCAGATCGCGACCTCCCTGCTGCTCGAGGCGCACCGAAGCGGACTGCCGATGGTGCTCGTCGACCATGAAGATCCGCTGATTCCGTGCGATACGGTTTTTGCCAACAACCTGGACGGCATGGCGAGGCTGACCAACCACTTGATCGGTTTGGGACACCGCGAGCTGCATTTCGCGGGAAGCTCCGCGTTTTCGAGAAGCTTCCGCGACCGGTGGATCGGCTTTCGGAGCGCCTTGGAAGAGAACGGCCTGACCCCGCAAGGGGCTGACGATCCGATGCTGAAGCTGGAAGGAGTGGAGACCGGCGCGTTCCGTGACGATGTGGCCGCCTGGATTCAGCGCCGGAAAAAAGCGCGCTCCCTTCCGACGGCGCTGGTGTGCGCAAACGACGCGATCGCCGTGAACGTGTGCTCCGTCTTGGACGAGCTGGGTTTATCGGTCCCGGGAGATATCACCGTTACCGGGTTCGACAACATCGATGACGCGGCGCAAAACGTCCCGTCGATCACGACCATCAACGTGCCGAAGGAGGATCTCGGCCAGCGGGCGGTGAAGAAGCTGATGGACCGGATAGCCTATCCGGGCGCGCCGCAGGAGAAAATCATGATTTCGGTGGAGAGCGTGTACCGCAATTCCTCCTCCGAGCCGCAGCGGGCAGCCGGAACCGCGCGGAAATAACCCGCTTACCTCTATTCCGGCAGAGGTTACCGTTTGCGCATCAGAAGACCGTCGGGGACGAAATTCCTCCGGCGGTCTTGCATCTTACTTTATCTTTTTCAGGCCAGCCAAAAACCGCTCGTTGCGCTCGATCAGGCTGAGTCTTTGCTGAACGCAAGCGTAGGAACGAAGCGGGTCCTCCGGTGTGTTCAGCACATAGTCGAGCAGCCGGTCCTTGGTTGAGGTGGCGACATGGATGCGCGTGTCGGAGGAGGCGTAATAAATGAACACGTCCCCGTTATCGCGGGCGATGACGCCGTTGCAGAACACGACGTTCGAGACGTCGCCGACGCGTTCTTCGCCTTCCGGCGCGATCAGATGGCCGCCGGGACGAAACGTTACGCGCTGCGGCTCCTTAAGGTCCGACAGGAAGGCGTACAGCACGTACCGCAGCCCGGCCGCCGTACCTCGCACACCGTGAGCGACGTGCAGCCAGCCTTTTTCCGTTTTGATCGGAGCCGGACCTTGGCCGTTCTTGACCTCTTTAATCGTATGGTATTTCCGGTCGTCAACGATGATTTCCTCTTCGATCACCGCGTTTTCGATCGAATCGGACAACCCCCAGCCGATGCCTCCGCCGGAGCCCGCATCGATAAAGCCGTCCTGCGGCCGGGTGTAGAACGCGTATTTGCCGTTCACGAATTCCGGGTGCAGCACGACGTTGCGCTGCTGCGGAGATTTCGTCTTCAGGTCGGCCAGGCGCTCCCAGGCGGCGAGATCCTTGGTGCGGGCGATGCCGCATTGGGCCACGGCGCTTGACAGGTCGCCGCGCGGGGCGTCCGGATCTTTCCGCTCCGTGCAGAACAGACCGTAAATCCAGCCGTCTTCGTGGCGCACGAGCCGCATGTCGTACACGTTCACGTCCGGATCTTCGGTTTCCGGCATCACGATCGGATGATCCCGGAAGCGGAAGCCGTCCACGCCGTTATCGCTTTCCGCCACCGCGAAAAACGATTTGCGGTCCACACCTTCGACCCGGGCCACGAGATAAAATTTGCCGTTCAGCTCAATCGCCCCGGGGTTGAATACGCCGTTTACGCCAAGACGCTCCATGAAATACGGGTTCGTGTCCGGATTAAAGTCGTATTTCCAGATCAGCGGGGCGTGTTCCGCGGTCAAAATCGGATAGCGGTAGCGATCGTAAATCCCGTTGCCATAAGGGAGCTTTTCGTTGCGGCGGTTGATCAGTTGCTCGTAACGCTCCGTCAGTTGCTGCTTTCTTTCCTCAAACAAACTCATTCTTTTTTCCTCCTATAAAATCAAACTTATAAGTTCTATCGCTGCAAACGCTCCAGCATTTCCAGACAAGCCCGGCTGTTGTGGTACGGGCATTTCCAAGGGCTGACCTTCGGCTCTCCCGGCAGGGGAAGGCCGCCCTGATCCACGCCCCAGAACCATTCGCCGCGCTCCCGGTCGATCAGGTACGTTTGGATGAATTTCCAGGAGTTTGCCGAGGCGGTCCGGTACCGCTCGTCGCCGGTCAACTGATAGGCGTTATAGAAGCCGACCATCGCTTCCGCCTGAGGCCACCAATCCTTGTTCGTATCGGTCAGGCCGCTTGGGTCAGCCTCGTTCCAAATGCCCCCGTCTTTGTCTACGCCTTCGTTATAAACCGCTTCCGCCATGGCCGCGGCCGTTTCCTTCACACGCTGCAGCAGGGCGGAGTCGCCAACCACCTCGGCGGCTTCGACGAGCAGCCAGCTGCCTTCGATATCATGCCCGTAGGAGATATGGCGGCTTTTGACCTGCCAAGCCTCATCGAAAAACAGCCAAAAATGGGCGCCATGCGGATCGATGATATGATCCAGCGTCACTTCGATCAACTCGGATAGACTGTGCTGCAGCTCGGGGGATTTCCATACCCGGTACAGGTTGGTGTACGCTTCCAGCACGTGCAGATGGGTGTTCATCGATTTCTTTTCGTTGAGGTCCTTGTTGCTGAGGCTGAAGTCGCCGGTTTGCTTCCAGTCGCGGGACAAAGCTTCAATATACCCTTTATGGACGGGGTCATAGCTGTGTTTCTCCAACAGGCGGTAGATGTCCGCCGCCAAGTCCAGAGCTTCCTTGTTAGAGGTTGCGCGGTAATATTCGGCTAGGGCATAAATGACGAACGCTTGACCGTAAACCTGCTTTTTATCCTGGGCAGGGCGCCCCTCGTAGTCAACCATCCAGTACAAGCCGCCATACACGCGGTCCAGGAAATGCTCCACCAGATAATCGCAGGCGCGCTGCGCCATCTCCAGATATTTTGCGGTAGGAAAGAGACGGTAGGCGGAAGCGAAAGTCCACAAGATCCGGGCGTTGAGCACCAGTCCTTTGTCGGCTTGTTTCTCGGTTTTCATTTGCTGATCGATGAAGCCGATAAACCCGCCATGCTTGGCATCAATCGTATGATCGAGCCAAAATGGCAAAATGTTGTCCTGCAGCTCCAACTGCAGTTGTTCCATCCAATGGTGTGTATCCATGGGGAATGAGCCTCCTTATCGCCCAAATAAATTCAGTTTGTCGGCGTATGCCTCGGCGACGACGGCTGCGGCCTGTTTGCCGTAAATGCAGTAGCCGTCATCGGCTGCGGCTTGCTTGGGGGCGTAAAGCTGCGCCGGCCAATCCCACAGCATGAAGCCGCGCACCCAGTCGCGTTCTCCGCATTTTTGCAGCATCGTATGGTAATAATCGGCCTGCTCGGCTTCGTTGACGTCGCCGATAAGCGTCCAGTCGTTCGGAATTTTCGCCGCACCGGTTCGGCTTGGACAGCCGGCCTCCATAAAGAAAAAAGGTTTTTCGTACTTTTGTACAACGCTTTCAATCCGCTCCAACTGCCGTTCCCAATCGTCGATCGGGTAGTAGCCGCTGGAGCTGATAATGTCGAGGGCATCCCACCAAGCGACGTTATCCTCCTGGTATTTGTCACAATTGTAAGTGACCAACCCCTTAAACACTTTTCTTACTTCGGCAATCAGTTCCCGCCATTCGCGCTCACGCCGGTCGGTCTGGACCATCTCGCAGCCGATGCAGAACATCTCACAGTCCGTTTCCTCGGCGATTTCCGCAAAATGCACAATATAGGCGCGATAAGAGGCAAACCAGTCGGACCATTTGGGTTCGCACGGAACATCTTTGTCAAAAAAGTTGATATGCGCCCGCCAAGTGCCGTCCGCACAATTCACGATCGGTTTCAGGCATACCTTCAAGCCAAGCGACTTGGCTTTGCCGATCGCCCACCTGACTTCCTCATCGGTTACTGTTGGTTCCTTCCAGTAAGGAATTTCCGTCGAGAAAGCCGTTGCTTGCAGCGCGGAAAAAGCGATCGCCGTCCAGTTGACTCCAGTCGATTTCACCATGGTTTCCATGGAACGGTCCGCGGCTTCATTGCCCCAGGTGCCTCTAACGCCCATAAACCCCCAGGTCATCCCGGCCACATAAGGCGCTAACGAATTCATAGAAGAGCTCACCTCATCAGTTTGAATTTCCGAATTTTTGTTATAGTTTGTTATATAAAATTAGATAACAAATGATGATTATGTCATTACTATATATCTAGATATAAGGAGAATTCAACAATTTAATTTTGTGGTTTGTTAGCGGGGGTACACTGTCAAACGCAAAAAAACCGCCGGTGATGGCGGTTCTTAATGCAGTCAGGCAGCTATAGATTGATTTTTTTAACCGAATCCCGATAAATGATTTTCCCGTGCACCAGCAGGCGGCCGATGTGGCGGTTCGGGTTGGCCACTTTATCCATAATCGTTTTGACGGATGTGCGGGCCATCTGCTCGATGTCAACTTCCACCGTCGTCAGCTGCGGATTAGCTAATGTAGCGTACACGTCATTATCGAACCCGACCACGGAGCAGTCGTCCGGCACGCGGTAACCCATGGCGTTCAAGCGCTCGCACAGATTGTAAGCGACCTGATCGCAGTTGCAGACGAAGGCGGTAGGCATTTTTTCCGGAAACTCGATATCGATATATCTACCGTGCTCGTCGCGGTCGTTCAGCAGCAGCCGGTTTTCAAAAACCATGCCGTGCTCGAGCAGCGACTTGTAGTAGCCGAGATAACGGTCCTGGATGCTGCTGGTGGAATAAATGTTGCCCACGTAGGCGATATCGCGGTGTCCGCACTGAATCAAATAATTGGTGATTTCATAGGCGCCGTAAAAATTATCCGTAACGATCGAATCGATCGCGGCGTGCTCGTCGTAAAAATCGAGAAACAGCTTGGGCAGCTCCATATTTTGCACCGTTTCGATATACTTTTTGCTGACTTGGCCCAATACGATAATGCCATCTACTTTATTTTCGCTGTATACCCGCGGGAAGTTCAGCTCTTCTTCGTCTTCGCTGCTTAAAATATTCAATATGCCAAAATAGCCGTAGTGATCGAGCTGAATGGCGATTTGCTGATAGACCCGCAGGTAAAACGATTCTTGCAGCCCCGTAAACCGCTGCGGAATCATGACCCCTATATTGTAGGAAAGCCCTTCTTTAATCGATTTGGCCGCAGAGTTAAAGCGGTAGCCCATCTCGCCGGCCACCTTTTTGATTTTCAGCTTCAGGCTGTCGCTGACGCCTTCCTTATCGTTCAACGCCTTGGATACCGTCACGCTGCTGACTCCCAATTTGCTGGCGATATCTTTCATCGTTACGCTGCTTTTCATGAATTCACAATTCACCATCCTGTTCATCGTATCCAAAAGGAATCAGCCGATTATCTAACTCCCAGTATACATTTATCGTTCAGAAATATAAAGATAAGCTAGAAAACAAAAATAAATTAAGTTAATAATTACTTTATTTATTGCTTAAATCATAAACTAAAATAAATTTTATTATTGACCAGTAAGCGCGTTCATTATAGAATCTGAGATAGTTTATCGATAACTTAATTTTATAAAACTGAAAGGGGTTAAAAAAGTGAAAAAAAGTAAAGTTTTTATCGGACTCATGGCGTTGCTTCTTGTACTTACTATGCTGGCCGGCTGCGGAGGCAACAATAACGCGGCCGGGAACGATAAAGGCGGCGGAGCCGGGACGGGAAACGCCGGGACGCAACAACAAGCGGGGGATGAAATCTCCGGAGAAATTACCGTAATCACGCAAAGAACGGATATCGTGGACACGGTGTTCAAAGATTATGCCGCACAGTTCAATCAAAAATATCCGAACGTAAAAGTGAACTTCCAAGCGCTGTCCGATTATGAAGGGCAAATCACGGTCCGGATGAACTCCGACGATTACGGTGACGTTTTGCTGCTGCCGACGAGCATTCCGCTGGCGGACACGCCGGAGTTCTTTGAACCGCTCGGCACGCTGGAAGAACTCCGCAAGCAGTATATCGGTCTGGAAGAAAGAACGGTCGACGGCCAAGTCTACGGGATTCCGATCGCCGTCAATTTCTCCGGCGTTCTGTACAACAAAAAAGTGCTCAATGAAGCTGGCGTAACGGAAACGCCAAAAACGCCGGAGCAATTTTTGGCCGCTTTGCAGAAGATCAAAGACAAAGGCGACGCGATTCCGCTGTACACCAACTATGCGGACAGCTGGCCGTTGACGCAATGGGAAGCCGTACTGACCACGGTTGCCGGCGATGTCAACTATGTCAACATCAAACAGCCGAACACGGACGATAACTTCGTGCCCGGCCAGCCGCACTACGAGCTTTATAAAGTGATGTACGACGCGGCAAAACAAGGTTTGATCGAAGACGATCCAACGACCACGAACTGGGAAGCTTCCAAAGCCGATATGGCGGGCGGTAAAATCGGCGCCATGGTGCTTGGCTCCTGGGCGATCGGACAGGTTCAGGGCCTTGCCGAAAACAAAGACGATATCGCTTACATGCCGTTCCCGACCAATGCCGGCGAGGTAATCATGCCGCTGGCTGACGACTACACCCTCGGAATTAGTAAACACAGCAAAAACAAAGCGGCAGCCAGAGCATGGATCGACTGGTTCATCAACGAATCCGGATATCCGACGGAACAAGCCGGAGGCATGAGCCCGGTGGTGGGCGCCCCGCTTCCCGACACGCTGAAGCAATTCGAAGGCACGGACGTGAAATTCGAGCTTCAAACCCCGGCGCAGCCGGGACAAGAAGGTTTGGTGGACAAGATCGACAAGGATGCGGAAATCGGACTGTGGCAGCCTGAATTCAAAAAACGTATCGTTGAAGCCGCGATCGGCAACCTCGACGAATCCTACGACGATATTATGAAGGATCTGAACGACGCCTGGGTGAAATCCCGCGTGAAATTCGTCCAATAAACAACGTTCAGAACAAGGTGTTTTGCAGGATTTTTGGAGGTGTGAGAGGTGTTCAAAAACCTAAGCTACAAAACGCAGCGAAAAGTGATTATTTTTGCCTTCTCGCTGGTTCCGGTCGTGTTATTGTTCACTTTTGCCTATTTGCCGGTATTTAACATGTTCAAGTACAGTTTCACCGACTGGAACGGCTACAGCAAGCATTATGACTACGTTGGATTTGAAAACTACAAGACGATTTTTACCGATTCCAAATATTTTTCCGTGTTTAAAGTCAGCTTGTATTATTTCGGGGCCACCTTCGTCCAGATGGCGCTCGCTCTGTATTTCGCCACGATCTTAAGCTTTAAGGTCCGGTTCAAAAACTTCTTTAAAGGGGTGCTGTTTTTTCCTTATCTCTTAAACGGGGTGGCGATCGGGTTTATCTTTCTGTTCTTCTTCCGTCCCGACGGAACGCTGGACACCCTGATGCAAACGGTCGGGCTCGGCGCCTACACGCAGGGCTGGCTGAAAAACCCGAATATCATCAACATTTCGCTGGCGGGGGCATCCCTGTGGAGGTATATGGGCTTTAACTTCATTATTTTCCTCGGGGCGATTTCCTCGATCGGATCCGATATCTATGAAGCGGCCGAAATCGACGGCGCCAACCGCTGGCACCAATTCCGTCACATTATTTTGCCGAGTATTATGAAAATCCTGCAGCTCAATCTGATTTTGGCCATCAGCGGCGCGATCAGCGCGTTTGATATTCCATACATTATGACCGGCGGCTCCAACGGCAGCAACACGTTCGTCATCCAGACGGTCACCACCGCGTTTAAATATAACAAGCTGGGCCTCGCCTCCGCGATGGCGGTTGTCCTGTTGTTTATCGTCATCATCGTGACGCTGCTGCAGCGCTTGTTGATCAAGGAGGAGAAGTAAGCCATGTACAGACTGAAATATGGCGCCGCCACGTTCATTAAATACGTAAGCTTGCTGCTCGGCGCCTTCGCCGCCCTCGTTCCGATCGTCGTCGTGCTGTTTGCTTCATTTAAGACGAACAAGGAATACGGTGCTGCCAGCCCCCTGACTCCTCCGGAAAACTGGCTGAACTTCGCGAACTATTCCAAGGCGTTTATTAACGGGAAAATGCTGCTTGGATTCGGAAATACGGTCATCATCGTCGTCATTTCGGTTATCGGCGCCACGCTGATCGGCTCGATGATCGCTTATGTGCTGAACCGTTTTAATTTCCGCGGCAACAAGCTGTTGATGGGGGCATTTTTGCTGGCTACTCTGATTCCGAGCGTAACGACGCAAGTCGCGACCTTCCGGATCATCAACTTCCTGCATTTGGTGGATACCCGGTTTGCGCCGATTTTGCTGTATCTAGGCACCGACATTATCGCCGTTTACATTTTCATGCAGTTTTTGGACTCGATCTCCGAGTCGCTGGACGAATCGGCCATGCTGGACGGAGCGTCGTATTTCACGATTTACTGGAAAATCATTTTGCCCTTGCTGGCGCCGGCCATCGTCACGGTCATTATCGTCAAAGGCGTCAACATTTACAACGATTTTTACACGCCGTTCCTGTATATGCCGAGCGAGGATCTGCAGGTGATTTCAACCGCGTTGTTCAAGTTTAAAGGACCTTACGGCTCACAGTGGGAGGTCATCTGCGCGGGGATCATGATCACGATCGTGCCGATTCTGGTCGCGTTTATCACCCTGCAAAAATACATTTACAACGGCTTTGCGCAAGGCTCGGTCAAATAATTCGAACTTAAAAATATTGAATGGAAGGGGCAACCTTATGAACACAGTAAAAATCATTGGAGAGAATCTGCCGAACATCCCATGGCAAAATAAACCCGAAGGCGCGGTAGGACCGGTATGGAGACACAGCGGCAACCCCGTTGTCCCGAGAAATCCGGCCAAAGGCATCGCCCGCATTTTCAACAGTGCCGTCGCTTGGTACGAAGGCCGTTTTGTTGGTGTATTCCGCGCCGAAACGATCAACGGCCGCCCGCATCTGCATGTGGGCTGGAGCGAGGACGGCTACGACTGGAAGATCGACGAGAAGCGCATTCCTTTTGTCGATGAGACCGGCGAGCCGTTTCAGCCGAACTATGCTTATGATCCGCGGCTGGTGAAGGTGGAGAATACCTACTATATAATTTGGTGTACGGATTTTTACGGCGCATCGATCGGCGTAGCCCAAACCCAGGATTTCAAAACGTTCGTGCGTCTGGAAAATCCGTTTCTGCCGTTCAACCGTAATGGCGTGTTGTTCCCGAGAAAAATCGGCGGCAACTTTGTCATGCTGTCCCGCCCCAGCGACAGCGGCCATACGCCTTTTGGCGACGTATTCCTGAGCGAAAGTCCGGATTTCGTCTATTGGGGCAAACACCGCCATGTGTTGACCAAAGGCGGCCAAGGCTGGTGGCAATCGGTGAAAATCGGCGGCGGTCCGGCTCCGATCGAAACGTCCGAAGGCTGGCTGATGTTCTACCACGGTGTCACCGGTACGTGCAACGGTCTTGTATACAGCATGGGGGCGGTCATTCTCGACAGTGAGGAGCCGTCCCGCGTGAAATACCGCTCCAGCACTTACGTGCTGACGCCGGAAGAATGGTATGAAGAGCGCGGATTTGTGCCGAACGTCGTATTCCCTTGCGCAGCGTTGACTGATGCCGCAAGCGGCAAAATCGCGATTTATTACGGGGCCGCCGACACCTATGTGGGTTTGGCCTATACGACCGTGCAGGAGATCGTCGACTACGTGAAAACGACGCATGAAGATGTTGGCGATGACGCGGAAATCGGTAGAATGTAACTATAGGCGGGGAGATTGTTATCGTGGCCAATGATAGAATCGAAGATTTGCTGAAATACCAGGGGAGCAGCCCGAAACCAAAGGATTTTGATGACTATTGGGAACGGGCGCTGATGGAGCTGGATGCTCAGCCGTTGGATTATGAATTGGAAGCCGCCGATTTCCGGACGCCGCTGGCGGAGTGCTATCATCTTTATTTTATCGGGGTCGGCGGAGCACGGGTGCACGCCAAATACGTCAAACCGCGAGCGCTCCAGCGTAAAGGGCCGGGGCTTGCACTTTTCCACGGCTACCACACCGGGAGCGGGGACTGGTTCGACAAAGCTGCGTACGCCGCCCACGGCATCACCGTGATCGCGCTGGACTGCCGGGGGCAGGGCGGGTTGTCCGAAGACAATCTGACCGTGAAAGGGACGACGCTGAAAGGCCATATTATCCGCGGTGTCGGTGAAGAAACCCCGGATAAGCTGTACTATCGCAATGTTTTTCTCGATTTGGTTCAGACAGTCCGGATCTTGATGTCGATGGAGCAGGTCGATCCCGGCCGGATCGGCGTGCATGGGTGTTCCCAGGGCGGAGCGCTTACGGTAGCCTGCGCTGCGCTGGAGCCGCGGGTGAAGCTGGCGATCCCGGTTTACCCGTTCCTGACCGACTATAAGAAAGCCTGGGAAATGGAAGTCAATACCTCGGCCTATGAAGAACTCGCGTATTATTTCCGGTTTATGGACCCGCTGCATCGGACGCAGGAGGCCTTTTTCAACAAGCTGGGGTATATCGACATTCAAAATCTGGCCGACCGCATCCGGGCGAAGGTTATTTTCGTCACGGGTTTGGCCGATTCGATTTGTCCGCCGTACACGCAGTTTGCCGCGTATAACAAAATCGTTTCCGAGAAAGAGCTTGTCGTTTATCACGAATACGGCCATGAATATTTGCCTTATTTAAGCGACCGTGTCCTGCAGGAGATGCTGAGGTTATAGATAAACATGGAGACTGTGCGACAGTACCGATTGATGCTTGACCCCGCAACTGATATAATAAATTGATTGTACTTCAACGATCTGTGGTGGGGGTAAGGATGACTGATATTAGAGCAAGACAACAAAAAATTCGGAATTTCTGTATCATTGCACATATAGACCATGGCAAATCGACGCTGGCCGACCGGATTCTGGAGTATACCGGGGCGCTTTCCTCCCGGGAAATGCAGGAGCAGGTGCTCGACCAGATGGATCTGGAGCGGGAACGCGGGATTACGATTAAGCTGCAGGCGGTGCGGTTGGCTTACCGCGCGGACGACGGGGAGGAATATTTGCTGAACCTGATCGACACGCCGGGACACGTCGACTTCACTTACGAGGTTTCCCGCAGCTTGGCAGCCTGCGAAGGCGCTTTGCTCGTCGTGGACGCCGCCCAGGGGATCGAGGCCCAAACGCTGGCCAACGTCTACCTGGCGTTGGACAACAACCTGGAAATTTTGCCGGTTATCAACAAAATCGATTTGCCCAGTGCCGATCCTGACCGGGTGAAGCAGGAGATCGAGGACGTCATCGGGCTCGACGCCAGCGAGGCCGTGCTGGCTTCGGCCAAAGCGGGGATCGGGATCAAGGAAATCCTGGAGCAGGTCGTGCAGAAGGTGCCGGCGCCGTCGGGCGATCCGGACCGGCCGCTTAAAGCGCTCATTTTCGATTCGCATTACGATCCGTACAAAGGCGTTATCGTGTATGTGCGCGTCATCGACGGCCATATTAAAGCCGGCTCGAAAATCAAAATGATGGCGACGGACAAAACGTTCGAGGTGATCGAGGTTGGCGCGTTCAAGCCGCGGATGACGATCGTGGACGAACTGAACGTCGGCGATGTCGGCTTTATCGTGGCCGGCATCAAGACGGTCGGCGACACCCGGGTCGGGGATACGGTGACGGACGCGAAAAATCCGACCCCCGAAGCGCTGCCGGGCTACCGCAAAATCAACCCGATGGTCTTCTGCGGTCTGTATCCGATCGAAACGTCGGATTACAACGATCTGCGCGAAGCCCTGGAGAAGCTGCAGCTCAACGACGCTTCACTCAGCTTCGAGCCGGAAACGTCCAGCGCGCTCGGCTTCGGGTTCCGCTGTGGCTTCCTCGGCCTGCTGCACATGGACGTCATCCAGGAGCGGATCGAACGGGAATTCAACATTCCGCTGATCACGACCGCGCCAAGCGTTATTTACAAAGTGACGCTGACGAACGGCGAGACGATTTCGATCGACAACCCGTCCAACTATCCGGAAGTCGGTAAAATCGACCACGTGGAGGAGCCTTTCGTCAAGGCGGCGATCATCGTGCCGAACGATTATGTCGGAACGGTGATGGAGCTGTGTCAAAACAAACGCGGCGAGTTTGTAAATATGGAGTATTTGGATACGACGCGCGTAACGATTACGTACCAAATCCCGCTGTCGGAGATCGTTTACGACTTTTTCGACCAGTTGAAATCGGGCACGAAAGGATACGCTTCGTTCGATTACGAGCTGTCGGGTTATCGCCAGTCCAACCTGGTGAAGATGGACATTTTGCTCAACGGCGAGCAGGTGGACGCGTTGTCCTTCATCGTGCACCGCGACCGCGCTTATCATCGCGGCCGGATCATTTGCGAGAAGCTGCGCGAGCTGATTCCGCGCCAAATGTTCGAGGTGCCGATTCAGGCCTCGGTCGGGACGAAGATCATCGCGCGCGAGACGGTCAAGGCGATGCGCAAAAACGTCCTCGCCAAGTGTTACGGCGGCGACATTTCACGGAAGCGCAAGCTGCTGGAAAAGCAGAAGGAAGGCAAAAAGCGCATGAAGCAGGTCGGCAGCGTCGAGGTGCCGCAGGAAGCGTTTATGGCCGTGCTGAAGATCGACGACAATTAAGCGAAGAAGGGCAAGCGATAATATGCCTGTTATGCCTGGGTACCGCTGGCAAGCTAATGAGCTTGCGAGCGCCGCGGTGACAAGGCAAGTTAAAAGCGATTGAACATGGTGAAAGAGGAAAGCCGCGGGGCTTTCCTCTTTCAAATAAGAGCTGGGAGGCGGGCTTGTTAGCGGTAATTTATGTCGCTATTTTGCTAAACGGGGGTCCTTCGGTAAAATAGCGGAATTTTATGCCCTTATTTTTGCGCGCAACAAGTTTTTTGATCGAAAATAGCCGAAGTTGCCAAAAATAACGCCACATTTTTCCTCTATTGCTGATGAATCTGTAGAACCGCCGTAAATAGCGCCCTTTTTTACCGCTAGTGCCCATTGCGAGAGCGTGATGTTACCATGACGTTGTCACAGACGCTGCCACGAGCGCTGCTGCAACGCACATAGGCGGAACGATTTTCGGTTTTGAATTTTTCTACTATATAATATGAAATAATTAAAAGTTTAGGAGGCATGACCATGGACCAACAGACGAAGCGGCAGGGACCGGGAATGCCGGACCTTGAGCAGACGGCGGGCAGCGTTATGTCCAGCGGTCAGCCGGCGGCGGTAAGCGCCGCGTCTAACAATGAAAAAAAGCGGGCGCCGCAGGCCGTTTATATACACATTCCGTTTTGCACCAATAAATGCTTTTATTGCGACTTTAACTCCTACGTGCTGAAGGATCAGCCGGTGATGGACTATCTGAAGGCGCTGGACCGCGAGATGGAGCTGACCGTAAGCCAAACGCCGCCCGGCGAGATCCGGACGATTTTTGTCGGCGGCGGAACGCCGACCGTGCTGAATCCGCAGGAGATGGAGTTTTTCCTGGCTTCGGTGCGGAAGCATTTCCCGCGTTGGGCGAGCGACATCGAGTTTACGATGGAAGCCAATCCCGGAACGACCGACCGCGAAAAACTGGCCGTCATGAAGGCAGGCGGGGTCAACCGGGTAAGCTTCGGCGTCCAGGCCTTCCAGAACGAGCTGCTGAGCGGGATCGGCCGGATTCACAACACCGACGACGTGTACCGCAGCTTGGAGAACGCCCGCGCCGCCGGCCTTGACAATCTGTCGATCGACCTGATGTTCGGATTGCCGAACCAGACGGTGGAAATGCTGGACTACAGCGTTACCCGCGCGCTTGAGCTGGGGCTGCCCCATTACTCGATCTACAGCCTTAAAGTGGAAGAGAACACGCTGTTCCATACGCTGTATCAGAGAAACCAGTTGCCCCTGCCGAGCGAAGAAGACGAACTGAAAATGTATCTGCTGCTGATGGAGCGGATGGCCAAGGCGGGACGCAAACAGTACGAAATCAGTAATTTCGCCAAGCCGGGCTACGAAAGCCGCCACAACATCACTTATTGGCGCAATGAGGACTATTACGGTTTGGGCGCGGGAGCGCACGGATACGTATCAAGGCAGCGGCACGTCAACATTAAAGGCGTGAATCCTTATGTCGAGGCGGCCGGCCAAGGGCTGCCCCGGCTCGAACAGTTCGCCGTGTCCCGCGAGGAAGCGATGGAAGATTTCGTGATGGTCGGGTTGCGCATGCTGAACGGCATCCGCAAGGAGGACTTCCGCTCCCAGTTTGGCGCGGACAGCGAATTGGAAGAGATTTTTGCCGGACCGCTGCAAAAGATGCTGTCGGCCGGACTCCTGGAGCAGCACGAGGATCAAGGCGGCTATCGCCTTAGTCAACAAGGCGTATTGTTCGGCAATGAAGTGTTTGCCGAGTTTATTGGCGTATTAACGATTTAACAGCCGGATATATTCAATCATAGAACAGAGAAAACAGGCAGCTGCCCAGCTTGATTATGAAGCGAGGCGGCTGCCCTTTTTTTGGGCTCATGTATATCCTTTAGGGCCGACAAGAAATGGCTTGAAGTTTTATACCTTATCATGTATATTTATTCATATTACATGACTTGGGAGATCGAGGGGGAAAAGCTATGCAAGCCGTTGCCGTATGCAGACAGGCGAAACTTGAGGACGTCGAACCTCTATTTATAATGATTGATGAATATGCCAAAAGAGGGATTATGCTGCCGCGTTCCCGCGCAGTGCTCGAACGTCAGATCAATGATTTCGTTGTCGCGGAAGTGGATGGCCGTGTCGTTGGCTGCGGCTCGCTGTGCAAGCTCGGCGAGGAGCTTGTGGAAATCCGTTCGCTCGGCATCGCCGAAGGGTACAAAGGGCGCGGCCTCGGCTCCATGCTGGTGGAGAAGCTGGTCGAACAAGCGCGGAAGCTGGCGATCCCTAAAGTGATGGCGTTGACCTACGAGGTTTCATTTTTTGTGAAAAACGGTTTTACGGTTGTAAATAAAGAAATTTTCCCGGAAAAAGTTTGGACGGACTGCGTGAATTGCGCGAAGCAGCACTGCTGCGACGAAATAGCTGTGCTTAAGATACTGGACTGACTTGACAATCGTCAGGTCGGTTTGGTATTTTTGTATTAGCGATTAGCACTCTAAGCTAACGAGTGCTAACGAACGATAAATAGTTGGATCAGGAGGGATTGCCATGTTAACGGAACGCCAAAGAATGATATTGACTGCGATTGTGGATGACTATATTCGATCGGCGGAGCCGGTGGGATCCCGGAGTATTTCCAAACGTGGAGATGTCGGGTACAGCCCGGCGACGATCCGCAACGAGATGGCGGATTTGGAGGAGCTCGGATTTTTGGAGCAGCCGCACACGTCGGCGGGACGCATACCTTCCATTAAAGGCTACCGTTACTATGTGGATCACCTGACTCCGCTTAATTTGATTACGCCGGAAGAGCTTAAAACCCTCAAGGCGTTTTTCGCCGAGAAGCTGAATGCGGCGGAACAGGTCATTCAGCATGCCGGCACGATTCTATCCCATATGACCAATTACACTTCCATCCTGCTGGGGCCGGAAGTTTTTCATACGTCTTTGCGCCATTTCGGGTTGCTGTCGCTGAACGAGAACACGGCGGTGGCGATCCTGGTTACGAATACGGGACAAGTGGAGAACAAAACCGTGTCCATTCCGGCCGGCGTATCGGTTTCGGAGATGGAAAGAGTGGTCAATCTGCTTAACGTTAAGCTTGCGGGATTGCCGATCTACAAATTGAAGACCGCCCTTTATAACGAAATCGGCCAGGAAATGCAGCGGCATATCGAGCATTTTGAAGAGCTGATGAAGGTGCTTGATCAAGTGCTGGGCAGCGGTTCGGACGGGCAGCGCCTGTTCCTGAGCGGAGCTACCAACATGCTGACGCAGCCGGAATTCCGCGATGTGGACAAAGTGAAGAGCATCCTGGATCTGCTGGAGGAGACGCCGACGTTGACGAAAATGATGTCTTCGGCCTCCCTCGGCTCGGGCATTCAAGTGAGGATCGGCACGGAAAACGCCCATGAAGCTTTCGCCAACTGCAGCCTGATCACCGCAACGTATCAAATTGAAGGGGAAACGGTTGGGACGATCGGCATTCTTGGGCCAACCCGGATGGAATATGGTCGGGTGATTCGAATTTTGGACATTTTATCGAAGGACTTGAGCAAATTTTTGTCCCGGCTGCATTAACATGCATGAACTATGGCCCTAACTGCATGTTAAGGAGGTGAACATCTTGAAGGAATCACAGCCAATTCAAGACAACATCAATCACAGTGTAGAGGAAGAACAAGAGATGAACGATAACGTTAAAGATGAGCAAAACCTGGAAACGGAAGCAGGCAGGCAGGACGAAACGCTTCAGCAGGAACAGGTAAACGAAAACGAAGCCGCAGGTTCCGCTGCGGAAGGCGGCTCCGATATGAGCCCCGAACTGGCAAAATTGCAGGCGGAGAACGAAGAATACCAACAGCGGCTGCTTCGCACCCAAGCCGATTTTGATAATTTCCGGCGCCGGACGTTGAAGGAAAAAGAAGAGCTTGGAAAATACGCTTCCGCCAAGCTGATTACCGAACTGCTGCCCGTGATCGATAACTTCGAAAGAGCGATCAGCTCCGCGGGCGAAAGTGCGGATAACAGCTCGTATTCCAAGGGCGTGGAGATGATTTTCCGCCAGCTCGAAGGTGTGCTGAAAGCGGAAGGACTCACCGCGATGGAAGCTGAGGGCACGCCGTTTAACCCCGAATTCCATCAGGCGATCATGCAGGTGGAATCCGAGGAACACGAGGAAGGCATCGTCGTCGAGGTCGTGCAAAAGGGATATTTGTTGAAGGACAAAGTGCTGCGCCCGGCGATGGTCAAAGTCAGCGGCTGAAACACATGCTGAAAACACATAGCAAAACATGCACCTATTTAAGGAGGACATAAGCAAATGAGCAAAGTTATCGGTATTGACCTTGGAACGACCAACTCCTGCGTTGCGGTCATGGAAGGCGGCGAAGCCGTCGTCATTCCGAACCCGGAAGGCGGACGTACGACTCCTTCCGTTGTCGGTTTTAAGAAAGACGGCGAACGGATCGTCGGGGAAACGGCAAAACGCCAGGCGATTACAAACCCGGATCGCACGATCATCTCCATCAAAAGACATATGGGGACGAACCATAAGGAAGCCATCGACGGCAAAGAATTTACGCCGCAGGAGATTTCGGCGATCATTTTGCAGAAGCTGAAATCCGATGCCGAAGCTTATCTGGGCCAACCCGTAACCCAGGCGGTTATTACGGTTCCGGCTTATTTTAACGACAGCCAGCGTCAAGCGACGAAGGATGCCGGGAAAATCGCCGGCCTGGAAGTGCTGCGGATCGTCAACGAGCCGACGGCGGCGGCGCTTGCCTATGGCCTGGAGAAAGCCGAGGATCAAACGATCCTGGTTTACGACTTGGGCGGCGGTACGTTCGACGTATCGATTCTGGAGCTTGGCGATGGCTTCTTCGAAGTTAAAGCGACGAGCGGGGACAACCACCTCGGCGGCGACGACTTCGACCAAAAGGTCATCGACTATCTGGTGGAAGAGTTCAAAAAGGATCAAGGCATCGACCTGAGCAAGGACAAAGCGGCCGTTCAACGTTTGAAAGACGCCGCCGAAAAAGCGAAAAAAGAATTGTCCGGCGTGCTGACGACAACGATCTCGCTGCCGTTCATCACGGTCGTTGACGGCGTGCCGCAGCACTTGGAAGTGAACTTGACCCGCGCCAAATTCGAAGAATTGACGGCGGATCTCGTAGAGCGTACGCTTGGACCGACTCGCCGCGCGCTCAGCGATGCCGGCATGACTCCGGCCGATATCGATAAAATCGTCCTGGTCGGCGGCTCCACGCGGATTCCGGCCGTTCAGGAAGCGATCAAGAAGCTGACCGGCAAAGAGCCGCACAAGGGCGTCAACCCGGACGAAGTTGTTGCCCTGGGCGCGGCTGTGCAAGCGGGCGTGCTGACCGGCGACGTCAAGGACGTCGTATTGCTCGACGTAACTCCGCTTTCGCTTGGCATCGAAACGGCCGGCGGCGTGTTTACGAAAATGATCGAACGCAACACGACGATCCCGACGAGCAAATCGCAGGTTTTCTCCACCTACGCGGACAATCAGCCTAGCGTGGAAATCCACGTGCTGCAAGGGGAACGCGAGATGGCCGCGGGCAACAAAACGCTTGGCCGCTTCATTCTCGGCGACATTCCGCTCGCGCCTCGCGGCGTGCCGCAAATCGAAGTTACCTTCGATATCGACGCCAACGGGATTGTCAACGTATCGGCGACCGATAAAGGCACCGGCAAGAGCCAAAAAATCACGATTACATCTTCGAGCGGCTTGAACGACGAGGAAATCGATCGTATGATGAAAGACGCGGAACTTCACGCCGAAGAAGACAAAAAACGCAAAGAACTGGTCGAAGCGAAAAACAACGCCGATCAGCTCATTTACAGCGTCGACAAAACGCTGAAGGAACTGGGCGATAAAGTGGACGCCGCCGAAACGGAAAAAGCGAACGCGGCGAAGGAAGAGCTCAAGAAAGCGCTCGAAAGCGACAATCTGGAGCAAATCCAATCCGCTTCGGAAAAACTGACCGAGATCGTACAGCAGCTCTCCGTCAAGCTTTATGAACAGGCTCAGCAGGCTGCTGGCGCAGCCGGCGCCGCAGAAGGAGCCGAAGGCGCTGCGGCCGGCGGCGGAAGCCGCGACAATGTCGTGGATGCCGACTATGAAGTTGTTGACGAAGACAAGAAGTAAAGCTTAAGATATCACGGACCGGCAAAGCATTGAATACAATTGGGTGAACTGGGAAGGTCAAAGAGCGGGCGGCTTCCGCACTTTGACTTTCCTTTTGCCGGATTAAGGGAACGGTGCTGACGCGGCTGGTTCGAGAGAGTCAAGACGGGGGTGGAAGGATGGCAGAAAAACGCGATTATTATGAAGTGTTGGGCGTCGGGAAAACCGCCAGCGAAGAGGAGATCAAAAAAGCTTATCGCAAGCTGGCCCGTCAATATCACCCGGACGTGAACAAAGCGGCGGATGCGGAAGCGAAGTTTAAAGAAGTGAAGGAAGCCTATGACGTCCTCAGTGATCAGGGCAAACGCTCCCGCTACGACCAATTCGGACATGTGGATCCGAACCAGGGCATGGGCGGCGGATTTTCCGGTACGGATTTTGGCGGATTTGGCGATATTTTCGATATGTTCTTTGGCGGTGGCGGCGGCAGACGCGACCCGAACGCGCCGCAGCGGGGGAACGATTTGCAATATACGATGACGATCGAGTTCGAGGAAGCGGCCTTCGGGAAAGAAACCGATATTTCGATCCCGCGTACCGAAAACTGCGATACGTGCTCCGGCACCGGCGCAAAACCGGGAACCAAACCGACGGTTTGCTCCGTCTGCCACGGAACCGGGCAGCAGGAGGTCGTGCAGAACACGCCTTTCGGCCGCATGGTCAACCGGCGTTCCTGCTCGGCCTGCGGCGGCCGGGGGCAGATCATCAAGGAGAAATGTCCAACCTGCTCCGGCAGCGGCAAGGTCAAGAAGCAGCGTAAAATCCACGTCCGGATTCCGGCGGGGGTTGACGACGGCGCCCAACTGCGGATGACGGGCGAAGGGGAAGGCGGACTTCGCGGAGGCCCTCCCGGCGATTTGTATATCGTGATCCGCGTGAAAGCTCATGAGTACTTCGAGCGGGAAGGCGACGACGTTTATTTGGAAGTGCCGATTACGTTTGCGCAGGCCGCGCTTGGCGACGAGATCGAAATTCCGACGCTGTCGGAAAAGGTGAAGCTGAAGATTCCGGCCGGCACGCAGACTGGCACGTATTTCCGCCTGAAAGGCAAAGGGATTCCGCGACTGCGCGGCGTCGGCCAGGGCGATCAGCACGTCAAAGTGGTTTTGATGACGCCCCGAAAGCTGAGCGAAGAGCAGAAAGAATTGCTGCGCCAATTCGCTTCGCTGGAAGGCGAAGCTACGCATGAAAATGAACAAACGTTTTTTGACCGCATGAAACGGGCGTTTCGCGGCGAATAATAAGGAAAAACACGCGCGGGCGGAGGGAGTTCTGCAAGAAAGGACTCCTTTACGCCCGCGCGTTTTTGTTTGGGTCCTGCCGATTTCAGGTTCCCCCATCCGGAGTACTTAACCTCATAGCCATTTTTCCGGCCCCTCGGTAGAATAAGTTTATGGACATGCTTACCGACGGGAGGAAGCAACATGATGAGAAGAACAAAATTCCGTCTGCAAACAACCGGCACCCGGTTTATTTTGAACTTTCCGTTTGCGCCAAAGGAGGCGGCCATATGATCCGGGTCTTGATCGTGGAAGAAGATCCGATGGTGGCGAAGTTCAACCAAAGTTACCTGGAACTGGTGGAAGGTTTCCGCTGCGTGGGTACGGCGGAGTCGGCCGAAACGGCCAAACGGCTGGTGGAACGGGTCAAACCGCAGCTGATTTTGCTTGAGTTGTACATGCGCCGGCAGAACGGCTTCGCTTTGCTTAACTATATCCGCAGCCGCGCCCAAAATATCGATGTCATTATCATTTCGGCCGCCAGGGATCCGGCAAGCATTATAAAAACACGGCGGTACGGCGCAGTTGACTATCTGATCAAACCGTTTCATTTCTCGCGGTTCAAAACATCGCTGGAATTGTACCGCGATTCGTACCATGCGATGAATTCGTGTCGGGTGATGAGCCAAAACGATGTTGACCGTTTGATCTGGCGCGGCGATCGTCAGGCCGCATTCCGTCCTCTCCCCAAAGGGCTGACCTCGGGGACTCTGCAGATGGTCTGGGAGGCGATTGCCCGGCAGGACAGCTCGGGGTTCTCGACGAATGAGCTGTCCCGGGCTGTCGGAATCTCCCGCGTTTCCGTGCGCAAATACCTTGATTTTCTGGCGGGCATCGGCGCGCTCGAAACGGAGATCAATTACGGAACCGGGGGCAGGCCGCTCGATAAGTTCTGGACTGTGCCGGAAAAATCCAGCATGGTTTCCCTGTATTTTTAAAAAGACGGCGTGCTTACATTACTTACTTATCGGTTTCTGTACTTACATAAGCTGGCCGAACTCAGATTTTCCTCTTACAATTACATTTGTGAAATATTGCACAATGTTTCTTGAATGAAAGGCTTGCAACCAGAAAAGGAGAGGGAATTCGAGATGAAAAGCACAAAGACAGTTTGGGCGCCGAAAATGCTGGCCATAGTCTTGGCGGCAATGTTGATTTTGCCGGGCTGCGGCGGAAAAAGCGGAGACTCCGCGGACATTGTCGTCATCGGTGCCGGTGGAGCCGGAATGACGGCGGCCATCGAAGCGCAAAGTTTGGGGGCCAAGGTGATATTGCTGGAGAAAATGCCGATGGTCGGCGGGAATACGGTTCGCGCGGAAGGCGGCTTAAACGCGGCAGGTACCGAATACCAGAAGGCTCAAGGGATCGAAGACAGCCCGGAACTTCATTTTGAAGACACGATGAAAGGGGGCAAAAATCTCAATAATCCCGATTTGGTCAAAGTGCTGACGGAAAATGCCAAAGATTCGGTGGAATTTCTGAAAGAGAACGGTGCGGAGTTGTCGGAAGTCGGAAAGGCCGGCGGAGCCAGCGTTCCGCGCATCCATAGACCTGAAGGCGGCGAAGCGGCGGGGAACTTTATCGTTGTGGCTCTGAAAAAGAAACTGGAGGAATTGCAAATCGATGTCCGGCTGCAGCACGAAGTGACGGAAATCTTGACGGACAAGGATGGTAAGGTGAGCGGTGTCAAAGGGACGGACAAGGACGGCAAAACCTTTTCTATCGACGCCAAGGCGGTTATTTTAACCACGGGCGGCTTCGGGGCCAATTTGGACATGGTTGTTAAATACAAACCCGAACTGCAGGGATTCACGACGACCAATGCGCCGGGAGCGCAAGGCAGCGGCATCGGGCTTGCCCAGGCGCTTGGAGCGAAGCTGGTGGACATGGAACAGATTCAAATCCACCCGACAACGATTCCTGGTGAAGGCGTGCTGATCACCGAGGGGGTGCGCGGCGACGGAGCGATTTTGGTCAATCAGGAAGGGGCGAGGTTTACGAACGAATTGCTGACGCGGGACGTCGTATCCCAAAATATCTTGGCGCAAAAAGACGGTATCGCTTACTTGATTTTTAATGACGAGTTGCGTCAAAATTTGGGCGCAACCGAGACGTATTTTGAAATGGGCTTGGTTGAGGAAGGGCAAACAGTTGCGGAACTGGCGTCCAAAATCGGTGTCGATGCCGCTGCGCTGGAACAAAGCGTAAAACGATACGCCGACATGAAAAACAAAGGTGCTGACGAAGATTTCCAGCGGGACGACATGCGGCTTGACTTTACGAAAGGGAACTATTACGCCATCAAGGTGACGCCGGGAATCCACCACACGATGGGCGGCGTGGCGATCAACACCCAGACTGAGGTGCTGAACGAATCGGGTGCCGTGATTCCCAATCTGTACGCGGCAGGCGAAGTTACCGGGGGCGTTCATGGCGCCAACCGCCTCGGCGGCAACGCGCTGGCCGACATCGTAACGTTCGGGCGCATCGCCGCCCAGGAAGCCGTCAAAGCTTTGAACTAATCGCGGGCGCTGAACCTGATATCAATTAAGGAGATCAAAAGGAGATCAAATTCAATATGTCCAAAAAAGCAAAGATAGGAATTTTTACGGTTGTACTTGGCGCGTCCCTGGCCTTGGCGGGTTGTTCCGGCGCAGGCGGAAACTATGTGGACGGTACTTATGAAGGCAGCGCCCAAGGGGCAAAAAGCGAAGTGAAAGTGGCCGTTGAAATTAAGGGGAAGAAAATCGCCAACATCGAAATTGTCGAACACGGAGAAACGCAGAGCATCATCGACGCGGCGGTGGAGACGACCATTCCGGAAATCATCGAAAAGCAAACCACTGAGGGAGTCGATGTTGTCTCCGGCGCGTCCAAATCCAGCGCAGCGGTCATTGAAGCGGTAGCTGAAGCGCTCGAAGGGGCCCAAAAATAACAAAGGCGGCTTCCCAAAGAAAAGAACCTGGTTCATGATTGATGGCCAGGTTCTTTATTTTGCCGTTTAAGCAGTCTACAGGTCCTTCCGAATAATCGCGATGATTTCTTCGTGCAGTTCGAGCGTAATGTCTTCCCGAAACGTGCGCATTCCGTATTCCCGATAAACGTATTGGATGATCGATTCCATGATATTGGATTCGACCAGGTAACGGCTGCGGCCGTTAACCCACACCTCCGCGGTATAACCGGTATCCTCGTCCCAGCTTAATTCCACCTGAACGTCGGTGGGACGGACTCTTGTCCTGTCCGCGGTGTGGAGACAAATCGCGTTGATGATTTCATCCATACCGAGAACCATGATTTAGTATCTTCCTCCACGCGGGTGATCTTGACGCGGCTGGCGCTTGAAACGCCGGTACAAAGCCACGGCGGCGGCGATGATCACGTAAATGGCGAGCAGATTAACGGCAAGTCCAAGCAAGTTGCCGAAGAAGCCCATATTGCCAAACAAACCGCCGAACAATAAACCGGCCAGTCCGCCGACCATCAGGCCGCGCATAAAGCCGCCGCCGCTAAAAAAGCCTCGCCCCGTCGTGGAGCCCACCGTTCCGTTGGTCGTTTTGCTGCCGGTCGCTCCATCGGTCCGCTGGTAATCGCCGGTAGCCGGCTTGTTAGGCGACGGGTTGTAGGTTCTTGGACCGGACTTGAAGCCGCCTCGCTTGGCATCGGCCAAATCGGGGGTCGTGAAGGCGAAAAATAAAGTGAAGGCCATCGCAATCAACATCAATTTTTTCATCATCGTAAGCAAAAATACCTCCTATGCAGATAAGTATGTTCTGTTCTCTAGCAAGTAATACGAACGAGCGCCGCCGGCGTTTCAATTTTAAAATATTTTTTTGATAGCGGTATTACCTTGGGCAATCATTGCATAAAGCCATGGCCAAATTTGCATCCTACTTATCATGAACTGCAGCGGTGCAGCTTCATTTTCAAGCTGAAACGAAAGGCAGGGATTCGTATGGGCGAAAAAAATATTTTGGCGTATTTCAAAAGTCCGGAGCAGGCGGAAGGCGCAGCGCGCAAGCTGAGCGCTTTGCGGGTCGTCGACATGTCGATCGACCGCTTCAGCCGTTACCCGGGAGAGGGGTATGATCCCGGAAATTCGGTAACCGGGAGCATTTCGAGCTTGGCGGCCATCACGCAGGACGCCGCGATCACGAACCGTTCCGCGGGTATATTGGCGGCGGCGGATCCGGCTGCCAGCGGGCTCAGCCACGGCGGCCAGGGCGGGCCGACCGGGCACGATATTGTGCTGACCGCCGTGGTCGACGATTCGGTGCATCATCAGGCGCTCCGCATCGTGGAGGAAGCGGGCGGTCTGATCTAGCGATTAATCGCAAGCGTTGCAGTTCGGAATATTCGTGAAGGGAGCTGTGAAGGGATGAGTCAAAGCGAGCAGGATCGCCGGACGAAACGAACGACGGCCAAATCGCGGCTTAAGATCGGGCATAACGAGGACGTGGAATTTTCCGAAGAGCTGGCCGATCAGGAGGATTGGGAGGCGCTGGAGCGCAGTGAACGAGCCGATGCGCGCCAGCAAGGACAATACCGGCTGTAGGCTCAAACGGCTATGGAACAGGGCGGAGGAACCCGCAAAACGGTTCGCTCCGCCCTGTTTTGTCTCCATCTGTATTCTATAGTACAATAAATCTTATGCATGAGAGTCAAGGAGGAAAACTTGCGATGATTTGGAAAGAAATTACTATACATACGACGGAAGAAGCCGTGGAAATGATCTCGAATTTTCTGCATGAAGCCGGGGCCGGGGGCGTTACGATCGAGGAGCACGCCGACAACGATAAGCCGCGCGATACCTCGTTGGGCCAGTGGTTTGAAATTCCGCCCAACGACATTCCCGAGGGCGAAGCCAAAATCAGCGGTTATTTTCCGGAGGGACTGGATATCGAAGCGATCATCTCCGAGGTAAAGGAGCGGATCGAAGAGCTTAGAGGTTATGATATCGACCCGGGCCAAGCCGAAATTTCGGTCAGAGATGTGAGCGAAGATGACTGGGCCAACAACTGGAAGCAGTATTTCAAGCCGCTGAAGGTATCCGATAAATTAACGATCAAACCGACCTGGGAGGATTATGCGCCCCAGTCGCCAGAGGAAAAACTTATCGAGCTTGATCCCGGCATGGCATTTGGCACGGGAACACATCCGACGACATCCTTGTGTTTGCGCACGCTGGAGGGAGTTATCCGCGAAGGGGACGAAGTAATCGACGTCGGAACCGGTTCGGGCATTTTGGCGATCGGCGCTTGCCGTTTGGGCGCTTCCCGGGTGCTGGCGCTTGATCTTGATCCGGTGGCTGTGTCCAGCGCAAGCGAAAATACGAAGCTGAACGGGCTGGAGGACAAGATCCAGGTCGTGGAAAGCGATTTGCTGTCGGTGCTGAAAGGCGGCGGAAGCGGCAAACTGCAAGTGTCGCTGCCGGTCCGGGTCGTCGTGGCCAACATTTTGGCGGAGATCATTTTGCTGTTTATCGATGACGTGTTCCAGGCTCTGCAGCCGGGAGGATATTATATCGCTTCGGGGATCTATAAAAATAAAGAACAAGCCGTAGAGGAAGCGCTGCTTGCCGCGGGGTTTGAGATCGAGCAAACGGCCCGGGAAGAGGATTGGGTTGCTTTCGTGGCGAGAAAGAGGTAGCTTGCATGGATTTTTTAAACCAAATATTACGCGTCCCTTTGGACCAACTTCCGTTTTATTTGATCACGCTGGTGATCGCCTTTACGTTACATGAGTTTTCGCACGCTTATTTCGCCAACAAATTCGGTGATCCGACGGCCAAGCTGCTTGGCCGCGTAACGCTGAATCCGGCGGTCCATTTCGATTTTTTGGGGATCATTCTGCTGCTGATCGCCGGCTTCGGCTGGGCGAGGCCGGTTCCGGTCAACCGGGACAATTTCAGCAAGCCCCGCCTGATGGGAGTGGTCGTCTCGGCGGCCGGACCGCTCAGCAATTTGCTGCTCGGCGTACTGGGCACCTTGGTGTACGTGATGCTGGCGAAGTTTGGCGTGTTGGATTCGATTACGAACGAGCGGCTTTTTCAAGCGATTATGATTTTTTTCAATCTGTTCAGCGGCATGAACTTTTTCTTATTTTTATTCAACTTGATCCCACTGCCTCCGCTGGACGGATACCGTATCCTGGAGGATATTGTCCCGCGCCGCGTGCTCGGCAAATTGCAGCAGTTTGAGCAATGGTCCGTCCTTATCTTTTTGATCATCCTGGTTGTTCCCGGTCTGCGGGCGTATACGATCGAACCCCTGTATCAGGCGGCCTATTCAATGTACTTCCAACTCGCCCAATTTTTCATGATGTTGTTCGGGGCTTGAGGCGGGAGAAAGACTGGAACAAACATATTAAAAGTTGTATGATGTAATTTAGTGATTTTAGAGGTAGTTCAAAAAGTCAGCTTTTGATCACGAAGCAGAACTTTGGAGCATATTCGGCATCGAATCTTGAATTCAGCCGGGCCTAAGCATATGCTTCCGAAGCATGTTTCCTACGGAAACATTTCAGGTGCTCACGTACCCTTACGAGCATTTGCTTCCGAAGCCGTTTTCTCCGAAAACGTTTAGCTCCGCTCCTGACGTCCCTAGCTTCATCCGACCTAAAGCGTTTTGAAAAAACGCACATCGTAAGCATACGCTTCGGTGCTGAAAACCTGACTTTTTGAACTTGCATATTTAGGGCGAGGATGATGAGCATGCAGCGTTATTTTGTGGAGCCGCCGCAGTTCGGCGAACGGGAAGTGGCGATTGTCGGGGAGGATGCACGCCATATCGGCAAGGTGATGCGCTCCAAACCGGGTGACAAACTAATCGTTAGCGATGGAATATCCCGTGAAGTCCTCGCGGAAATAACGACAATTGAGCCGCAGCAGGTGACTGCGGCTATTATAGAGACGCTGGCCGCGTCCGGAGAGCCGTGGCTGCAAGTGACGGTGGCCCAGAGCTTGCCGAAAGGCGACAAAATGGAAACCGTAATCCAGAAGTGCACGGAGATTGGAGCTTCCGTTTTCCTTCCTTTTTTGTCCGCGCGTACCGTCGTGCAGTACGATCAGAAGAAGGAAGAGAAACGCCTCGGCCGCTGGCGGAAAATTGCCAAAGAAGCGGCTGAGCAGGCGCACCGCAGCAAAATTCCGGCGGTGGAGATGCCGGTGAAATGGGACGGGTTGTTGTCCGCTTTGTCTTCCTACGATCTGGTGTGCTTATGTTATGAACAAGAGCACGGCCAGCAGCTGCGGGACGTATTGAAGCCTTTTGCTAAGCGGCTTAATCCCGAACAGACTTACAAGATCGCCGTTGTGGTTGGACCCGAGGGCGGTTTTGCCGAAGAAGAAGTGCGGGAAGCCGAAGCCAAAGGGGCGGTTGCCGTCGGTTTGGGGCGCCGTATTTTGCGGACCGAAACGGCCGCCATGGCCGCTTTGACCTGCATCATGTATGAATCCGGAGAAATGGGGGGAATATGAACGATGCCATCTGTCGCATTTTACACCTTGGGCTGTAAAGTCAACTTTTATGATACCGAAGCCATTTGGCAGCTGTTTAAAAACGAGGGCTACGAGCAGGTCGATTTCGAACAACAGACCGCCGATGTCTATTTAATTAATACATGTACCGTGACGAATACGGGGGACAAAAAAAGCCGGCAGATCATCCGGCGCGCCGTCCGCCGCAATCCGGACGCCATCGTGGCCGTGACGGGCTGTTACGCGCAAACGTCCCCGGCGGAAATTTTGGATATCCCTGGCGTCGATCTGGTCATCGGCACGCAGGACCGGGACAAAATTATCCCTTACGTGAAGCAAATCCAGGAGCAGCGCAAGCCGATCAACGCCGTCCGCAACATTATGAAAACCCGCGAATTCGAAGAGCTGGACGTTCCGAATTTTGCCGACCATACCCGCGCTTTCTTGAAAATTCAAGAAGGCTGCAACAATTTCTGCACTTTCTGCATTATCCCTTGGTCGCGTGGTCTGTCGCGCAGCCGTGATCCGCAAAGCGTGGTTCAACAGGCGCGCCAACTGGTCGCTGCGGGCTACAAGGAAATCGTGTTGACCGGTATCCATACCGGCGGGTATGGCGACGATCTCGAAAACTACCGCCTGTCGGATTTGCTGTGGGATTTGGATAAAGTGGAAGGCCTCGGCCGGATCCGCATCAGCTCGATCGAAGCGAGCCAAATCGACGAGCGTATGCTGGAAGTGTTGAAGGGTTCTTCCAAAATGTGCCGGCACTTCCATATTCCCCTGCAGGCCGGCAGCAACGAAGTGCTTAAACGTATGAGAAGAAAGTATACAATCGAGGAATACGAGCATAAAATCAGAATGATCCGTGAATTTATGCCGGAGGTTGCTATTACGACGGACGTCATCGTTGGCTTCCCCGGTGAAACCGATGAGCTGTTCCGCGAAGGTTTTGAAGCGATCAAGCGGATCGGCTTTTCGGAAATCCATGTGTTCCCGTATTCCAAACGGACCGGGACGCCGGCCGCGCGGATGGAGGACCAGGTGGATGAAGAGGTCAAACATGCCCGCGTGCATGAACTGATCGACTTGTCGGAACAGATGCAGCTGGCCTATGCCGAGAAATTCGTCGGCCAGGTGCTTGAGGTCATTCCGGAAAAAGACGAGAAAGGAACGTCCGGAGACGGTTTCGCGACCGGCTTCAGCGACAACTATTTGCAGATTCGTTTCCCGGGCACCCCGGACTTGACCGGCAAAATGTGCCGCGTCAAACTCACCAAGGCCGACATCAATACAAACGAAGGCCAGTTGGTGCGCGTCCTGGACGAATCCGCGCAAGCCTTGGCTTAAATAGGTTTTTGCCCACCAGGGCGTTAAGCAAGGATTTCAACCCTCCAGGGTTGAAATCCTTGTTGTCGCATTAGGGCAAAAGCAAGGTAGCGAGCAATGGTTTTCAAAGGTAACCCGGGAGCGCAAAAAGCATAAGACGCGCCCCGAAGGGGGGGGAAAGCGTTCCAAGCACAAAGTAGAGCGAATCCCGCAGGGAGAGCGGCTAAGGAGCGCCAGAGTTCCTCTCACGTTATTTGCGGTTTCAGCAGGTAACCCAGGAGAGCAAAAAGTAAGACGTACCCCGAAGGGGAGAAAAGCGTTCAAAGCACGAAGTCAAGGCGCATTCCCGAAGGGAACAGCCGAGCAGGAGCGCCTCAGTCCCTCCTACGTTAGTCCAGTTTGCGGGTATCCAAAGGGCAGCAGGCCCTTGGGGCCCTCCCTTACGGTAAGGGAGGGTTTGGGAGGGTTGAGGCCCCATAAGAAGGAGGTACAGCCAGAATGGCATTCAAAGAAATCTCTGCAGGAGGGGTTGTCTATCGCAAGGATGGCGGCCGGATGCAAATTCAGTTGATTACCGATCGGTACGGCAAAATATCGTTTGCCAAAGGAAAAAGAGAGCCTGGCGAGACCGTCGAGCAGACGGCGCTTCGTGAAATTTTGGAGGAGACGGGCATCGTTGGCCGGATTATAAAGCTGATTGATATCATTGCTTATACCTATATGCATCCCAAGTATGGGAGTGTGGATAAGGAAGTCCACTATTACCTGGTGGAATGCGAAGGCGGCAAGCTTCGCCCGCAGCTGGAGGAAATCCGCAGCGTTGCCTGGTACGATCCGCAGGAAGCGTGGAAGCTTCAGCAGAAATCGGGATACGATAATAACGATTTTATTTTGGAAAAAGCGCTTAGAATGCTTGGTTTACAGCCTTAACTTCAAGCCAAAGAAACCCGGCACCGGCGCCGCCCCTTGTTTTAAATCGGCTTTGCGGGCGGCAGAGCCTGCGCGGCGTCCGAACCGGAATGATCCAGCCGGGACCAAACGGGCAAATAGCAAAACGGGAGCGCAAGCAAGGAGCTGACCACGTTAAAAATCGTTTGCGTATGCGCGATTTGCCCGGAAAGATCCGAGGACAGCCAGTTTACGGCAGCTTCAAGCCACGGTGTCAGCGGAAGAAACAGCGCAGCGCCCAGCACATTGAGTATAACATGCGACCAGGCGACGAATTGCCCGGGACGCGTTCCCCCGATGGCGGCGATCAGCGCGGTCACGCAGGTCCCGACATTGGAGCCGATGACCATGGCGATCCCGAGCTCAACCGGAAGGGCGCCGCTTCCGACCAGCCCCATCGTCATGGCGACGACCGCCGCGCTGCTGTGAATGATCGCCGTCAGCACCGCTCCGGCGACAGCTCCCCACAGAAGGCTGCCGGTGGCATGCTCGAGCAGCCAGTCGATGGCGCCGCGCGCTTCCAGCGCCGGACCGATCGACTGCATCATGCGGATCGCGATCATCACCAGGCTGAACCCGGCCGCAGCCAAGGCGCTAAACTGCAAGGGAAGAAGCAAAGGAAACTTCCGTTTTACATAGGCGGGCAGCATTTCATCCCCGAGGACGGCTCCGGCCCACAGCAGCAAAGAAACGATCAGCATCGGCACGCCAAGCTTGGCGATATTTAAAGCGATCAGCTCCGTGGTGATGCAGGTCCCGATATTACCGCCTAGGATAACGCCGAGCGTCCGGGCATAAGAGAGCAGGCCGGCGTTCACGAGACCGATCGTCATGACGGTAATCGCCGTACTGCTCTGCAAAATGGCGGTGATAAACGTGCTGGACAGCATTCCCGTCCAGGGCGTACGCGTCGTCGTATGCAGAAACCGCATCAGCTTCGGGCCGGCCCAGGCGTGCAGGGCCGCCTCCATGATTTTCATGCCGAACAAGAATAGGGCCAGTCCAAACGTGACCGGAAAAATAATCTCTTGAAACATGCTGCCAAGGCCCCCTTTTTTGAACAACCTTTTTAAGTGTACAAGTTACATATATGATGGCGGGACAACTTCCATGCTTGATGCATTGACGGGGTATGTCGTATACACCTCAGGACGAGGATGAAACAATACAATCTTATTTAGGAGTGAAATAAACAAGTGACCAAAGTCATTTTAGAGCGAAGCCGCAAAAAGCGGCTGGAAAAAGGGCATCCGTGGATTTACCGCAATGAAATTGCATCCGTAGAGGGCGATCCGGCCCCGGGAAGCCTGGTGGACATCGTCGACCACCGGCACAGATATTTGGCGACAGGGTATTACAACCCGGCTTCGCAAATTACGGTCCGGGCGGTTTCGTATCAGCCGCTGGCCGAAATGGACAAGGACTTCTTCGTCAAACGGATTACGGACTGCCTGCGGCACCGCGAGCGGTTCGTGAACGAAGAATCGTACCGGCTTGTCTACGGCGAAGCCGATTTTTTGCCGGGCCTGATCGTGGACAAGTTCGGCGATATCCTTGTCGTTCAACTGCTGACCTTGGGGATGGACCGCTGCCGGGAAAATATCGTAGCGGCGCTGGCGGAAGTGCTCCGGCCGGCCGGCATATATGAGCGGAGCGACGTATCCGTACGCGAGATGGAGGGCCTCATGCAGGTAAAGGGGCCGGTTTACGGCAATCCGCCGCGCCATGTGATCGTAACGGAAAACGGGCTCAAGATCGAGGTTGATATCGAGCAAGGGCAAAAGACGGGGTATTTTTTCGATCAGCGCGAAAACCGGGCCTCGATCAAGCCTTTGATGACAGGCTGGGGCGGACGCAGCGGGATTGCGCTGCAGGAGCTCCCGGCGGAGGATGGCGGCGTCCGGCTTGCTCCCGTGAACCGCAACGGCAAAGAGGTGACCTTTCCATATTGGGATGGAGCCACGGTGCTGGAATGCTTTTCGCATACGGGCAGCTTCACGCTGCATGCCTGCAAATACGGCGCCAAAAAAGTGACCTGCCTCGATATTTCCGAGCACGCGATCGCAAGCGCGAAGCGGAACGTGGAGCTCAACGGATTTGCAGACCGCGTGGAATTTGTCGTCGCCGACGCGTTTGACTATCTCCGCGGCCAAGTAAAGGGAGTGGAAGAACGCGCCCGCAGGGCTGCGCCGGACGGTAAGGTGGATACATCCCTGCCGCTTCCTGCCGGAGGCGGACGGACCTGGGATGTGGTCATTCTCGATCCGCCGGCGTTCGCCAAAACAAAAAGCGCGGTCAAAGGCGCATGCCGCGGTTACAAGGACATCAATCTGCACGGGATGAAGCTGGTTAACGAAGGCGGATATTTGGTGACCGCCAGCTGCTCCTACCATATGCGCCCCGACCTGTTCCTGGAGACGATTCTGGAAGCGGCGGAGGATGCGGGCAAAGTGCTGCGGCTGGTCGAATGGCGGGCGGCGGGAAAAGACCATCCGCAAATCCTCGGCGTGGATGAGGGGCACTATCTGAAATTTGCGATCTTTGAGGTGCGCAGCAAAACGTTTTGATTCGGCATCGTAAAACCGGAAATTCACACGCCATTTCTCCAAACTTGGGGGAATGGCGTTTTTTTAAAATATTATAGAATTTATAAAATTTCGGGTCTGGTAGAGAGCGATGCGCAGGTGGAGAGGGGAGGAGAAGAGGAATCTGGGGGCTAAGGGACACCAGAGCCGTTATTTGAGGAAAAACGGAGGCTTGCAAAATGTAACGGACACAGATGATCTTATTTACCTCAAATCGGCCTGGATGAACGGGTTTAGAGCGAAATAGGGGCGTGTAGGTCCGTTAGGCTGGGAAATACCCGGGAAATGGGCGGATAAGGTCACTGGTGTCCCTTAAAGCAGCATCCGAGGTTTAGAAAAAGCCGAAGTCCTCGGTGCTTTCTTATGAATAAAGGGTTTCGGAGTAGAACCGAAGAGGGAATAGGTATGAATCAAGCACTGTGGCAGCATTTCCGGTTAAGTAACTGTACATTTTGCAACTATTCCATTCAATAATGGAAAATCCGTGTAATCATTAGTTCAACTGATCCAGTGCGAATGTTTGATCGCATCTATGCTATACTGTTGGTTGAACGAATCGTCCGTGGTAGTAGGAGGGGATCTCATGTCTTTACAATTTATCATCGGCCGTTCCGGAAGCGGGAAGAGCAGCCTGATTCTCGAACGGGTCATCACCCGGCTGCGGGAAAATCCCGCGGGTCCGCCGCTTATCATACTCGCACCGGAGCAGGGAACGTTCCAGATCGAGCAGAGAATCGTGAACGCGCCGGGCCTCAAGGGGACCGTCCGCACCCAAGTGCTCGGCTTCCGCCGTTTAGCGCTGCGCATTATGCAGGAGACGGGCGGAGCGGCGCTTGTGCCGATTAACGACGAGGGCAAAAAAATGCTGCTCTACAAAATCCTGCGCCGGCGCCGCGAGGAGCTGAAGCTGTTCGGCCGCGGCGGAGACCAGCTTGGCTTGATCGACCGGATCGCCGCGCTTTATACGGAAATGAAGAAATATAACGTGGAGTTCTCCGCTTTGGGGGAGCATCATCAATTTTTGCAGTCTGCCGCCGGGGAATCTCCGCTGCTCGTGGATAAAATACATGATCTCGGCTTGTTGTTCGCCGAGTTTAACGCCGAACTGGCCAAGCTCTATGTTGATAATGAAGATCATGTGGTCAAGCTGGCGGAAGGAGCGGCCGACTCGGCGTATTTGCGCGGGGCGGAAATCTGGATCGACGGATTTCATACGTTTACCCCCCAGGAATATACGGCGATCGGCGCCCTTCTGAAGGCCGCGTCGAACGTCACCGTGGCGCTGGCGCTTGACCAGCCTTACGATGACGGCGTCCTGCCGCATGAATTAAACCTGTTTTATGCGCCGGCGGTCGCCTACACCAAGCTGCGCCGCCTAGCCGAAGAAGCCGGCGTTGAAACGGGGCGGACGGAGCTCCTGGACCAGCGCCCT
This sequence comes from Paenibacillus oralis, assembly GCF_003863965.1. Taxonomy (GTDB): domain Bacteria; phylum Bacillota; class Bacilli; order Paenibacillales; family Paenibacillaceae; genus Fontibacillus; species Fontibacillus oralis. The sequence goes on along the minus strand of NZ_RRCN01000001.1, from coordinate 6,749,323 downwards.
TATCCGCGATTCCGCGAAAGCGAAACGCTGTCTTATCTGGAATCGGCATATGAGCGCCGCAGTCCGTGGCCCGGCACGACAGCGCCAAAGGATCTCGGGCACGCGCTGTCCCTTCGCCGGGCCGGCAGCCGCCGCGCCGAGGTGGAGGGAGCGGCCCGTGAAATGGTGCGGCTGGCGCGCGAGCAAGGCGTGCGCTGGCGGGATATGGCTCTATTGGTGAGGAATTTGGATGACTACGACCATATGATCGCCCCGATTATGGAGGAGTACGGCATTCCTTATTTTATGGACCGGAAAAATAGCATGCTGCACCATCCCCTGATCGAATTTATCCGCGCGGCGCTCGATGTCGTGATCGGTTACTGGAAATATGAAGATGTATTCCGCTGCGTCAAAAGCGATTTTTTGCTGCCGCCGGGCGGCAGCCTGACGCGCGAGCATATGGACGTGCTGGAAAATTACGTGCTCGCCAGCGGAATCCAGGGCTACCGTTGGTATGACGGGCGGCCTTGGAAAGCCGCGCCAAGCCTGTCGCTGGAACAAGGCGAAGATACGGGGGCGGCGTCAGCCAAAGGGGAAACGGCGCTCCGGATGCTGGAGCAATGCCGGACTGCCGTGGCCGGACCGCTTACGGCGTTCGAGAAACGGGTGAAAAAAGCGAAGACGGCGGCGGAGATGTGTGCGGCCGTTTACCAGCTGCTCGAGGATACGGAAGCGGCGCGGCATTTGGATATGCTGGCGCACCGGATGCTGCGCGAAGGCCAGCCCCAGCGGGCCATGGAGCACCGGCAGCTTTGGGGAGCGGTGCTGGACCTGCTGGATCAGATCGTCGAAATGATGGGCGGCGAAGCACTGGAGCTGGAGCTGTTTGCCGGGGTTTTGGAAACCGGGCTTAAGGATCTCAAGCTGTCGCTTGTGCCTCCGTCCCTGGATCAGGTGCTGATCGGCAGCACGGACCGGACGCGTTCGGGGGCGGTTAAGCATTTATTCCTGGCCGGCGTTAATGAAGGGATTATGCCGGCAGCATTGCAGGAAGAAGGCGTCTTCAGCGAACAGGAGCGCCTCAGGCTGGCGGAAATCGGCCTTGAGCTCGCGCCCGGGCTGACCCGCCAACTGCTTGATGAGCGGTTTTTGGTCTATGGCGCTTTGACTTTGGCCAGCCGGTCGCTGTGGATCAGTTATGCGGCGGCGGACGAAGATGGAGGGTCGCTGCTGCCTTCCGAAGTAATCCGTCATGTGCGGCGGATTTTCCCGGATTTGCGGGAACAGTTTATTGGACAGGCACCTCCAGCCGTTGCCGAAGCCGGGATCGGCCAGGATGAAGCCCAACTGCAGTACGTGTCGCGGCCCGCGCCGGCGTTGTCCGCGCTGATCGGGCAGCTGCGTCTGTGGAAATCGGGGGAAGCCGTTTCGCCGGTGTGGTGGAGCGTGCTGGAGTGGTACAGAAGCAAGCAGGAATGGGAAGAAAAAACCGCCCGCCTGCTTGACTCGCTCGATTACCGCAATCGGGTGCGCGGACTCACTCCAGGGACGAGCCGCAAGCTGTACGGTAAACGGCTGCGGACAAGCGTGTCGCGGATGGAGAAGTTTTCGGCCTGTCCTTTCGCCCATTTCGCTTCCCACGGGCTGAAGCTGAAGGAACGCCAGCTGTACCGCCTGAAAGCGCCGGATATCGGCCAGCTGTTCCACGCCGCGCTGAGCGCGATGGCCATGACGTTCAAGGCGCAGAACCGGAGCTGGGGCTCCCTGTCGCCGGAGGAGTGCCTGCGCGAAGCGGATGCGGCCGTGGATCAGCTGGCGCCGAAGCTGCAGGGCGAGATTTTGCTCAGCTCGAAGCGGTACGGCTACATATCCCGCAAGCTGAAAACGATCGTGGGCCGGGCGTCGCTGATTCTGGGCGAGCAGGCGCGGCGGGGCAGCTTTGAGCCGGTGGGGCTGGAGCTCGATTTTGGGCCGGGCCGGCCGCTGCCTCCGCTGACGTTTGAACTGCCGAACGGCTGCGTGATGGAAATCGTCGGCCGCATCGACCGGGTCGATATGGCCGAAGGGGATGGAGGCCTGCTGCTGCGGGTCATCGACTACAAATCGAGCCAGACCGACCTGAAGCTGCACGAGGTATATTACGGGTTGGCGCTGCAAATGCTGACGTACCTTGACGTGCTGTTGTCCTCGGCGGAGGAATGGCTCGGGCGTCCGGCCATCCCGGCGGGTACATTATACTTCCATGTGCATAATCCCCTGCTGCAAAGCAGCAACGCTATGAGCCCGGAACAGGCGCAACAGGAGCTGCTCAAGCGCTTCAAGATGAAGGGCCTGCTGCTGGCGGATCGCGACGTGATCGCGAAAATGGATGGACAACTGGAAAAAGGGTATTCCGATATTTTGCCGGTGGCTGTAAAAGCGGACGGCGGATTTTACAGCAGCGCCTCGGTGGCTACGCCGGAGCAGTGGCGAACGCTGCTGCGCTCGGTTCGGCAAACGATCACCGAGATCGGCACGCGCATTACCGATGGGGACGTGCGGATTGCCCCGTACCGGATCGGCGTGGAGACGGCGTGCACGCATTGCGTGTACAAGCCGGTATGCCGGTTTGAGGAGTCGCTGGAAGGCAGCTCTTATCAAATGCTGAGCAGACCCGGGAAGCAGGAAATTTGGCCGCTTCTGGAACAGGGTGGCTGGCAAGCAGGCGGACGGGAAGACGGACAACAAAGCGAACACGGAAGCGGAAAGGAGGCCATGCCATCATGATGACGGTCCCGGCAAAACCGCAGGGAAGCACCTGGAGCGACGACCAATGGCGGGCGATCACGCTGTCCGGCGGCGACATGCTGGTCGCGGCGGCGGCAGGCTCGGGCAAAACGGCGGTGCTCGTGGAGCGGATCATCCGCAAGCTGACGGACCCGGAGCGGCCGCTTAGCGTCGACCGGCTGCTGGTCGCGACGTTCACAAAGGCCGCCGCCGCGGAAATGCGGCAGCGGATCACGGAGGCGCTGGAAAAGGAGCTGACCAAAGATCCGGCGAACGCCGAAATCAGCCGCCAGCTTGCCATGTTGGGACGCGCCTCGATCACGACGCTGCACTCCTTCTGCATGGAGGTGATTCAGCGCTACTATACGCTGATCCCGCTCGATCCGGGCTTTCGGATCGCGTCCGAAAGCGAAACCGCCCTGCTGCGGCAGGAGGTGCTGGAGCAACTGTTCGAGGAAAAATACGGCGCTGCCGTACCGGGCAGCCCTTTCCTTATGCTCGTCGACCTGTTTGGCGGGGAGCGCAGCGACGACGCGGTGTTCGCGCTGGTGCTGCGGCTCTACGAGTTCTCCCGCAGCCATCCTTGGCCAGAGGGCTGGCTGCGCCAGGCTTCGGCCGCTTTTTTGGCCCCAGATGCGGGGGCCCTCGAAAATACGCCCTGGGTCGCCAGCATCCTGGCGGATACGGCGCTCACGCTGGGAGGCGCCAAGGGGCTCCTCTACCAGGCCAAGGCGCTGGCCCTGTCGCCCGGCGGACCCGAGCCGTACGCGGCGACGCTAGAGGAGGAGCTGGCCCTCGTGGAGCGTCTGCAGGAGGCCGTGGCCGCCGGAAAGTGGGCTTCGCTCTTCGAGGTTTTTCAGACCGTCGCTTTCGGCAAGCTGAAGCCCTGTAAAAAGGATCAGACCGATCCGGAGCTGCAGGAGCGGGTCAAGGCGCTGCGCGAGGAAGCGAAAAAAACGATCGCGGATTTGCGCACGCAGCTATACGGCCGGCCGGCCGGGGAATTCCTGCGGGAGCTGCACGAAATGGCGCCGCTGCTCGGCGCCTTGTCCGATCTGGTCAGCGAATTCGGCGAGCATTACCGGCAGGAAAAGGTGGCCAAGGGATGGCTTGATTTTTCCGACCTTGAGCATTATTGCCTGCAAATTTTACGCCACCCGGACTCCGCGCCGGACGAAATGCGTCCTTCGGAGGCCGCGCTCGAATACAGGCAGCAGTTCGATGAGGTGCTGCTCGATGAATATCAGGACACCAATACCGTCCAGGAAGCGATCGTCCGGCTCATTTCGCGGGAGGCGCCCGGCAACCGGTTTATGGTCGGCGACGTCAAGCAGAGCATTTACCGCTTCCGTCTGGCGGAGCCGGGGTTGTTCCTGGAGAAATACCGGAGCTACGGCGACGATTTCGCGGGAGCGGGCCTGCGCATCGATTTGGCCCGCAACTTCCGCAGCCGGCGGGAAGTGGTGGACGCGGTCAACCTGCTGTTCCGGCAAATCATGAACCAGAACGTGGCCGAAATCGCTTACGATTCGCGCGCCGAGCTGGTGTACGGGGACGGGTTCCCGGATGGCGAGGGGGATGATTACCGTCCCGAGCTGCTGTTGATCGACCGGGACAACGGTGCCTCGAATGAGGCCGCCGATGCCGGGGAAACGGGAAGCGGCGGCAGCTTTTCCGCTTCGGCGGCGGACGGTGAGGACGGCGGTGCGGAGGACGAAGCCGCCGTGCTGGAAGCGGTGCGCCTTGAGGCGCGCGCGATCGCGGCGCGCATCCGCGGCATGCTGGGCGATGGCGGCGCGCCGCTGCGTATTTACGATAAGCAGCTAAAGGCTATGCGGCCGGTACGCTACGGCGATATGGCGATTTTGCTGCGTTCGACGTTATCCTGGGCGCCGGCGATGATCGAGGAACTGCGGCTGGAAGGTATCCCGGCGTACGGGGAGCTGAGCCAGGGGTATTTTCAGGCCTCGGAAGTGGAAACGATGTTTTCCCTGCTGCAGGTGGTGGACAATCCACTGCAGGATATTCCGCTTGCGGCCGTGCTGCGTTCGCCGCTGTTTGGTTTGTCGGAGGAGGAACTGGCGGAAATCCGGCTTGCTGCCCCGGGGGGAAGGTTTTATGAAGCCGTTCTGGCGCGCGCCAAGGGCGGAGCATCCGAGGGAACGGACGCTGCGGACGGCGGGGACGGGGTCGCGCCTCTGGATCAAGCCGGCGGGGAGGAATTGACGGACAAGCTGAACGGCTTCTTGCAGCGGTTAAATGATTGGCGAAACCTAGCGAGGGAAGGGGATCTCAGCAGCCTTATCCGCGTGATTTACCGTGAGACCGGATATATGGACTGGGCCTACGGGCTGCCGGGAGGAGCGCAGCGGCAAAGCAATTTGCTGGCCCTGCTGGACCGGGCGCGGCAGTACGAAGCTTCCGCGCAGGCTCCGGGCTTGTTCCGCTTTTTGCGGTATGTCGAACGGCTGCGGGAAAACGGCGGCGATCTCGGCGCGGCGGCGGCTTCCGGAGAGCAGGGCGACGCGGTGCGTATCATGACGATTCATAAAAGCAAAGGGCTGGAGTTTCCGGTCGTGTTTGTGGCCGGATTGTCCAAAATGTTCAACCGCCAGGATTTGAACGCGCCGTTTCTGATGCACAAAGAGATGGGCTTCGGTCCGAAATTCGTGGATGCGGAAACCCGCGTCAGCTACCCGACTTTGCCGAATCTGGCCATCCGCCGGCGCGCCCAGATGGAGCTGCTGGCGGAGGAGATGCGCGTGCTGTACGTCGCTTTGACCCGGCCGAAAGACAAGCTGGTGCTCGTATCCGCGGTGAAAAATTTGCGCAAAGCGGTCGAGGCCTGGGGAGCGGCGCTGGAAGCGGCGGTCGAGCAACTGCCGGACTATATGCTGGCGCGAGGCCGCTGCTATCTCGACTGGATCGGGCCCGCGATCATTCGTCACCGGAGCGCTGCGGAGCTGCGGCGGTTTGCCGGGCTCCCCGAGCAGGCATCCGCTGTGCTGCCGGACGGCGCTTCCGATTGGGCCGTCGCGTTCGTCTCCTCGCGGGAGGTGGCCCAAACGGGCAGCGCCGAAGCGGCGGCAGCGATGTCGGCGGCAGCGCCGGAGGGAGCCGTGCCGGATGCGGCAGCGCTAAAAGCGCTGCTGTCCGGCGGGCCGGTGGCGGTACAAATCGACTCCGCCGCCGACGCAAAGCTGCGGGAGGCCGTCGCTTCCCGGCTGGACTGGACGTACCCTTACGCCGCGGCCAGCCGGGTTTCCGCCAAAACGTCGGTGACGGAGATGAAGTCGCTGCTGACGCGGCCGGAGGAAACCGCGCGCGACGTCTTCGCCGCGGCGGAGCTGCGGCAAGAGCGGGAGACGCCGGAGGACGAGGTGGAGTTCCGGCTCCACTTGCGGCGTCCGCGTTTCATGGAGCAGCGTAAGGCTACGCCGGCCGAACGGGGGACGGCCTACCACATGCTGATGCAGCATCTGCCGTTCGAAGACGGTCCCGGCGAAGCGCTCGTCCGGTCCACATTGGAACGGCTCGTGGCGCGGAAAATCATGACGGCCGAACAGGCGGCGGAAATCGATCCGGCCAAAATCGCGGGGCTGCTCAACAGCCCGCTTGGCGAGCTGCTCAAACGCGCCGATTGGTTGCAGCGCGAAATGCCCTTCAGCTATGGCTTGCCGGCTGCCGAGGCGTCTGGGCAGCTCAGCGGACTGGAATCCGGGAATCCGGAGGCCGAGGCGGCGGCAGGGCTGCAGCTGGCAGGGGAAACAGTGCTGATCCAGGGGATCGTTGACTGTCTGTTTTCGGCGGACGGCAAGGTGTTTTTGCTGGATTATAAAAGCGACCGGGTCCTTGATCATCGCGGCGGCGTCGAAGCTTTGGCGGCTTCGTACCGTTTTCAGCTGGATCTGTATGCTCAGGCGGTGGAAGAAATTACGGGCCAGCCGGTGGATGAGAAATGGCTGTACTTCTTCGACAGCGGCGATGCCGTCAAACTGTAAGGGAAAAAAATGGCGCTATTTCGGCGAAATTATCTATTATGTTTGCAATAGAGGAATTTTATGTCGCTATTTTCTCGAATCCCGGGGAAATGGCCGATGTTTTCATCTTTCATAGGGTATAAGACCCAAAAATTCCGCTATTGGTGATGAACATGATCAAATGTAGAAAATAAGACCGTGATATTCCGCTATTTTTGCAGGTCGCTACCGTTGGATTGGGAAAAAGGAAGAGAAGTGGCGAAAAAGGAGCAGGGGCATTGAAAATTCGAACGGGTTCAGTGTCACGACGCTGATTCCTTACGGCGGACATGAAAAAACTCATCCCTTCCCCTCCCCCTCCGCTTCCCGAAAATCATGAATAATCTCATTTTCAAAGGATGAACTTATGCACTGACATAAGGGCATCCTTTTTTTCTATGATAAGGACATGAACCGAAAGGAATGGAGTGGATTACGCTGGACGTACTAGAGATCAATGGATTGACGAAAAAATTCGGCGATTTTATCGCCGTCGACAACATTGTCTTTCTCCGTCAGGGACGGTGAAATATTCGGTTTTCTCGGCTCCAACGGCGCGGGCAAAAGCACGGCGATCAACCTGATCGCGTCGCTGCTGCGGCCGACCGCCGGAGAGATTCGGATCCTCGGCAAATCAATCGCCAAACACAGCCGCTTCGCCAAAATGAATCTCGGCATCGTGCCGCAGGATTTGGCAATCTATCAGGATATAACGGCTTATGAAAACGTGAAGTTTTTCGCCGGGCTATACGGGCTGCGGGGGGCGGAACTAAAGGAACGGACCGAGGAGGCGCTCCGTTTCGTCGGGCTTGAGGACAAGAGCAAGGGCATCCCGAAAAACTTCTCCGGCGGGATGAGGCGGCGGCTGAACATCGCTTGTGCCATCGCGCACCGCCCGAAGCTGATCATCATGGACGAACCGACCGTGGGCATCGACCACCAGTCGCGGAACTATATTCTCACTTCCGTCCGCAAATTGAACGAGATGGGCTGCACCATCATCTACACCAGCCATTACATGGAGGAGGTCGAGGAGATTTGCTCCCGCATCGCGATCGTGGATCACGGAAAAATCATCGCCGACGGCACGAAAGAGCAGTTGATCACGACGATCACGGACGTCAAGGACATCCGCATCGAATTAAAGGAAGCGGAAGACCGGCATGTCCGGCTGGTGGAGGCGGTGCCCGGCGTACGCAGCGCCGCTCGCGAAGGCAACGTGATCCGGATTCGCAGCGAGATGTTTGTGGATAATTTGAGCAGCATACTGAAGCAACTGATGGACAACGACGCGGTGATCCGTTCCGTGGAGGAGCGGGAGCCGAATCTGGAAACTGTGTTTCTGACGCTGACAGGGCGCAATCTGCGCGACTAACCCGTTTTTGCCCCACCCGCAGAACCGAAAGTTGGAGGTTGAATCTATGAATATCTTATCGATCGCGGCCACACAGATCAAAAGAGATTTCCGCGACCGCTGGACGCTGATTTTTATGCTGGCGTTTCCTATCGTGTTAATGCTTATACTCGGAACGGCGCTGGCGGGTACGTTTAACGGCACGATCGAGGTCGGTGATATCCGCGTGCTGGTGCGGGACAAGGGCGAAAACGCCGCGCTCTCGAAATCCTTTTCCCAGGAAGCGGCCCAATCCGGCATCACCTTTACACCGCTGCAGGCGGGAATGGACGGACGGAAGGAAGTGGAGCAAAACCGGTACGATGATTATGTGGAGCTGACCGGCAGCGGCATTTCGCTGTACGCGGGCAGTCAAAATGCCGTTGCAAGCGGCATCGTACAGGGGATGATCACCGCTTTTGCCGACAAATACAACGCGGTTTCCGCGGTGTTGCAAGTTGTGCCCGGACAAGCCGATTCCTTCTTAAGGTTTATCTGGAAGAGTGCTATTTCCTTTATAGGCTGTGTTTTTCTTCTTTTATCTTTGTGATTCAATGTAGGGAAGCACATCGAGAAATAATAAAGGCCGGCATATCCTCTAGGAGATTGTACTGAATAATTTGCCGGCTTCGTACGATACAAATGGAAAACAAGGCTTCTCTAGTGTTTTATACCCGTAAATATTCTTTTTCTTTTTCATCATTTCAAGGTCGATGATGTTACCAAGTATTATTTTTGATGTTGCTGTCACAAAATGAGCTGCTTAGGTGTATTAAGAGTGTAGGCAGGAGGGGGGATGATTTTTGGATAGAGACTACAGAGAGTATGAATCAAACTCAGGAGAAATTGAGATGCTGGTTGAAAGGACTAAACTTGGTGATAAGGAAGCCTTCGCTTCAATTATAAGAAACTATGAAAAACCGATGTATATCTATTGTTACCATATGCTCAAAAACAAGGAAGAAGCCGAGGATGCTAGGCAAGAAATCTTTATTAGAGTGTATGAACAGATACATAAGTATCGTCCAAATATGAGTTTTTCGGCATGGCTGTACAAAATTGCCTACAATTACAGTCTGAATCAAATCCGGGGCAAAAAAAGGTGGTTTCGTTTTATAGATCGTTATAAATATGATCAGCCTGAGACCTCGACTCAGCAAATAGACAGTCAAACTACACTGAAGGATTTTCTAAATTTACTGACGATCGAAGAGAGACATATATTAGTTCTCCGGGCGATTCATCAATATCACTTTGACGAGATTAGTGAAATGTTGAATATGAAACCAGCAACTGTGCGCAAAAAGTATGAACGCCTTCGCAAAAAACTACAGACGAAGGAAGTTAATGAAGGAGGAAGAGTGAATGCGTCAATCACCAAATCCATCTAAAACTCTAAGTATTCAACAGGTGGAGCAAATGATTCGGGATACGGAGACGCCAGAGCATAGCATTAGTCAACAGATTGTAGAAAAACTTGAATCAAAAAGCGTGCCACCCCAAAAGCCAGTCTTCACAAGAAGAGTGGGAGTCATCGCAGCGGCCTTGGTTGTTTTTTGTGTGTTTCTAACTCCTGTCATGGCTCAAACTATAGAGCGGCTATCATTGCTTGACTATTTGAATCCTTTTGTCGAAGAAATGAAAATGAATCCAAATGAGAAGGTGGATACACTTTATGCGACAGGTTTGGATGGGAGTAAGTATTTTCATACGGGGATGATTCGCTTTGATGACATTGAGGACCAAGAGTTTAAAAGCCAGTTGCAAAGGGTCTGGAATGAGATTTTTCCCCAGGGGGAAGAAATTAATGATGTGATTATGTACGAATATGATACGAACACATTTCACATAGAGGCGCGAAACGAAAACAGATCCATCGAATTTGACCAAGGTAAATGGTATTATGCGCAGCAAACGATTGGAGAGGAGCAGGTTCCAGATGCTGCAAAAGATGCAGCGGACCAAGCTTTTCATAAAGTTGGGGATTTTAAAGAAAGTGAACGGTCAGTAAGTCAAATGATCTTAAGACCCGATCAAAATCCGGTGTATAAGTTCGTGTATCATACACACAAGGGTTCTATCCTCATTGATGTACAAAAAAATACGAATCAGATCACAAGGGTATTAGCTTTTCCGTTGTCGGATCAACTTAATAAATTGGATGATAAAAATAAATATCATGACTTAGTTGACAAAACAAAAGCAATTGAACTGGACAAGATTCATGAGGAAGCAGTGAAACAAGCTAAAGTATGGATGAATTTGGACTTGGCTGATTATACCGTATCCAAACTTGAATCACGGTTTGATACATTAACTTTCACAAAAGAGGGTTCTCCAGACGTGACTGCGCTATTCACCTCTAAAGGAACGATCTATTCAATTAAAATTGAACTAAAGCAGTTATCTGAAAAAGGAACGGACTAATCAAGAAGATGCAGGGATTAGGCTGAATTAAAATGGCTCAAGCTGTACTGCCTGGCAAGTTGAACGTGCTGTTGCCCGGTCTAAGGCAGAGAGAGGGGGTGATGACTACTGTTTTTCTATAGATTCATTTCAACGTGACTGAAGCATTCCATTAAAAAGCTGTGGGTAAGCAAAAAAAATAAAGGAGTTTATTAATATGAACAAAAAAATAATTTTTCCTATCGTCGGAGTAGCCTTATTATCAGGAAGTCTGCTTGGATATGATACACCGATTCAAGCTAATACGTATAACAACGTGGATGTGAACATTGAGCAAGATGCTAAATCTGAGCAAACGCTTATGCAAACGGCTCAGGCAAAACTTGAAGAATTGACAGGAAATACGTATACGTTAATTCAAGGAACGGCTACGAAAGATTCTATCCATTTTAAAAGAGAGAACTTCAAGGACGATATTATTACTTATAAAAAGAATGGAAAGCTCGAAGATATCGGTATTAACATCAATTATGAAGATCTAAACGGTGGGAAATATCAAACCAAACTGAAGGAAACGTGGGAAGCTTTGTTCCCAGGGGAAACACCAAAGTATGTCAGCATCTCAGAGTCTATCTACCGTGTGGGTACAATCTCATCGAATGCCAAACAAAATAAACAAGTTTATATGGAAGACAACGGAGAGCTGCATGGCGTAAATTATGCACCTGACGATGCCCCGGTAAGCGTGCAGAAGAAGGCTGCTCAGGTATTATCCAAGCTTACTAATGGAAAGGTCAAGCAGGGTGCTAAGTTGGATCGTATGTTTGTCCGTGATGGCAAACCAAATGTGTATCAATATAAGTATAAATCAAAAACGATGGATGTGAGCTTTGCCATTGAAGAACAAACGCTGGAACTGCTCCAAGCAGGCGTACATCATAGTAATGGTAAAAGCATAGATAATTACGAAGAATTCCAAAAGGAAGAAAAAGCAAAAGATGCAAAGATCAAGAATCTGACGTTGGATACATTAATGAAGAATGCAGTGAAAGACGCAAAAACGATGCTAAATCTGGATTTGAAAGGATATAAGGGAGCAAGAGGAACAAATGCATGGGACAAGGATCAAATGACGTTTACCAAAAAAGGGGCTCCCACAGTCATTGCCACAGTGGATACAGACGGATCGTTTAACGACTTTATAGTAGAGAAGTATGGTCAGCATCTCAGTTTCGACGGAAACACGATCGTAGGGCCTGCAAATGAGGAACCAAAATTATTAATCAACTAATTCTAAATGTGGAAATCTCCTATATAATGAAAGGGCGTCTATCATGAAGGGACTGACCTATGCGCAAATACCAATATTTACCTTCTAAGGAACACTTCGACAGCACGAGAGAGTAGGAGGAACGTTTAGGGAATATGTATGTATTCCAAATTAAGTTCAGACAGTAATAAATAGAGATGATTAAGACTCATCCACAGTAAGCCTCTCCGTAATCCGGAGGGGCTTTGGTTACTCATCAGCATACCACCAATCGACTCCATTTATTGGTAGAAATGAAGGGTAGTTTACACTCTTCAAACAGAGGCGAAAACGAGTTGTTTTTATGTAAAATTTCAGCCGAAATTTTTACCAAAAAGGTTACGGTTTCTTCGTTTTACTGCCAACCCTTTCGATGGTATACCCTCAATATTCAAAGAAAGAATTTTGTGAAAATATGTCAAATTGGAGCTTGTGTAGGATGATTAGGTACACAACATGTCGAAACGATCATCCTTATTTCATCGCTTGAGCCAGATGAGAGACTTCCGCTTTACGTAAAGTAATATCAGTTTAGCGTAGGTTATCTGGGATTCCCCGGCAACAAAGATGCCAAGTCCGGCAACCTGAATAATGCGCTGAGCAAGACGTCTTCACCGCTGATTGCCACCTTTGATGCGGATATGATTCTGCAGCACACGTTTCTGATGAAAACCGTCCCTTATTTCCTGCTCTCCACGTTTATCGAAGAAAATGGAGAATGGCGGCTCCGCCGTGAGGATGAGATCGATCCAACCTTTAAACTGGGACTGGTTCAGACACCGCAAAGTTTCTATAACCCGGATCTGTTCCAGTTCAATCTGTACCTCGATTGTGGCCTATGTGGTGCTTAAGAAAAAGTGGAATCTGTGGAAAGTGCTGATTGCACTGGATGTGATGGTTGTACTGTACTATGCCGGCATCCTGGCCTTGTATCTGTTCTCCATGCCGCTGGATGAAGCGATCCGACTGGCCGGTTTTGAGCGTTATGCCTCAAGTATCGTTGTGCTATTTGCTGGTGGATTGGTGCTTTGCCGCTGTTGACATGGAGCGCACGTTTCATTACCGGATTGGTGAGGTTCCTGACTATCAGGCTTTCAAGACGGTGCAGACGAATAGGAAAAAATAATGATACAAGACAGTTTGTGTAAGTAAAGGGAAATTCATTTTTTTAGGTGATACTAATCACAGATACAGTATCACTCTGCTGTTATACTACAGTTAAGCCGACATCACTTTGCAAGCACCCCGCCGGACGTATTGGTGAGGAGAAATTCTTGTTTTTCCGCCCAATACGTCCGTGCGACCAGCTATTCTTATAGGAGTAGCAGGGTGCTTCTTTTTTTTGCCTTTTTTCGGTATGATGGATCTATTGGAAAAGACAACCGAATTAGGAGGATCAAGATGGACAACTGTTTGTTCTGTAAAATCGTAGAAGGATCGATTCCGTCCAGTAAAGTTTACGAGGATGACCGGTTTCTCGTATTCCGCGATATTCAGCCAGCCGCGCCTGTGCACGTGCTGATCATTCCGAAGAAGCATATCGGTTCGATGGACGAGGTCGCTCCGGAGGATTTTGTTTTGATTGGCGAAATGCACCGGATCGCCCAGGATGTCGCCAGACAGCTCGGCGTCGCTGAAAGCGGGTACCGTTTGATCAACAATTGCGGCCCGGACAGCGGACAGGCGGTGCAGCATATACATTACCATCTGCTTGGCGGGGCGAAGTTGGGGGCCTTGGTACAATCTTCCGACTCGCATGCGCTGTAAAGGGCTATTTAGAAGTTGACACTCTATTTCACTTTCCCCTATAATGAAGTTTGATGAACCGTGTTATGCTCTTGGACGGTCTGGTCGGAGGGAGGGAAAACTGGTGTCTGAAACTAAAGTTCGCAAAAACGAGACAATTGATGCTGCACTTCGTCGCTTTAAACGTTCCATCGCGAAAGATGGAGTATTGGCTGAGGTGAAGAAACGTAAGCATTATGAAAAGCCAAGCGTAAAGCGCAAGAAAAAGTCCGAGGCTGCTCGTAAGAGAAAGTTTTAGGAGGATTTAGCTGCTATGAATCTTAGCGAGCGATTGAACGAAGATATGAAGCAAGCGATGAAGAATCAAGACAAGTTCAAGCTCTCCACCATACGAATGGTTCGCGCTACGATGAAAAATCTTGAAATAGATTTGAAAAGAACTTTGAACGATAATGAAGTGCTTGATATCCTTAGTCGTGAAATCAAACAGCGCAAAGATGCCCTCCAAGAATTTGAAAAAGCGGGTCGTGACGATCTTGCCGAACAAGTGAAAGCGGAAGCGGAGATCCTTGCTGAGTATCTTCCCGAACAGCTAACCGAAGAAGAAATTAAAGTCATTGTACAGCAGACCATCCAGGAAACCGGTGCTTCTTCGAAAGCCGATATCGGGAAAGTGATGAGCGCGCTTATGCCAAAGGTGAAAGGCCGGGCAGAAGGCAAGCTTGTTAACCAGGCGGTTCAACAGCTTTTGCAATAACTCACAGACGAACACCTTCTACGTTACTATTGATGTAGAGGGTGTTTTTTCATTTTCATAAAGAGGTAGTTCAAACGCAATTTATGATCCCGTTCTCCTGGCGAGGGCGGGATTTTTTCCATTTTCATAAATCCTCGGCCCCCCGCATAATTTGTACAGTAGGGGAAGGAGGATTGCCTCATATGAGCCGGTTTGTCCGCAAAATCCGCAAATGGACGGTCGATGCGCTCGACCTGCCCAGCGACCTTGTATACGATTTGCCCAGGCTCACCTTGATCGGAGGTCAGCAGTTGTACATAGAGAATCACCGGGGCGTCATCCACTTTTCTCCCGAGGAGCTGCATTTGGCGCTAAGCCAAGGCACTTTGGAGGTGGAGGGTAAGGAACTGGTCATCAAAGCGATCATGCCCGAGGAAGTGGTTATTGAGGGCCGAATATTCGGCATTAAGTATCGAGGAATGGAGGAGTAAATCGTGAAATTACCGGCCATCACCAAACTGCGCGGCGTGGTCACCATCCTGGTCCGCGGGGGGAAGACCGAACAGCTCGTCAACGAGCTGGCCGGACAAGGCATCGAGGTCTGGGACGTGATGCCCTTGCCGGAAGGGCATATGGAAATGAAAGTGGGGCTTTCCGATTTTTTTCGCTTGCGTCCCTTTTTAAAAAGGACAGGCTGCCGGATATCCGTCAAAGGACGGTCAGGGCTGCCTTTTATTATGACGCGGGTCCGGAAAAGAAAAGCGTTTATCGCCGGCTTTGCCTTTTTTATCGCGGCAATCTTTTGTTTATCCTCGCTGGTATGGGATATTGAGGTTCAAGGCAACGAGAAAATCGCCACTGAAGACGTGCTTGCCGCCGCCAAGCAGGAAGGGCTTTATCCGTTTCAGTGGATTTTTCGCCTGCCCAAACAGGACAAGCTGTCGGCGGAGTTGACGCGCAAGCTTCCGGGGACATCCTGGGTCGGCGTCTCCCGGACCGGCACGCGGATCACGATACAGGTGGTGGAGGCGACCAAGCCGAAGGAAGAAGCGCTGCTCAGCCCGCGCCATCTCGTCAGCAAATCCGATGCGGTCGTTTCCCATATTTACGCGGAAAAGGGCCAGCCGGAAGTGAGCAAAAACGACCGGGTCAAAAAAGGCCAGGTGCTCGTATCCGGTTTTCAAGGAGGCAAGGCCGTCGTTTCCAAAGGCGTGGTGCGCGGCATCGTGTGGCATGAATACAAGATCGAGGTGCCGCTTTTGCATAAACAGAAAGTGTACACCGGGGAAAGGAAGCAGCGGGGTTATTTGTATTTCGGAAACACGGCGATCCAACTCACCGGTTACGGGAAAATTTCGTTCCAGCAATCGGAGACGATAACCGAGCTTGATCCGCTCACCTGGAGGAGCTTTAAGCTGCCGATCGGCTGGATGACCGAAAAGGTGCTGGAAACGACGGACATGGAATGGAAACGGACCGCGGAGCAGGCCAAGCAGGAGGGGATCGAGCGGGCGAAACGGGATATTTTGGCCAAATACGGCGTGGACAGCCTCATTATGAATCAAAAAATTTTGCATGAGAACACAGACAATGGTAAAGTTTATATGAAAGTGCATTTTGAAGTAGAGCAAAACATTGCGGAAGAACTTCCGATAGTACGAGATCAAGGAGAATGAGGCTATTTGTCTGAACAACTGGTGAGCATCAAGTTACCGCTTCAGAGCGCGGGGGAAGGACTTGCTTTATTTGGACCCCAAGACGCGTTCCTGAAATTAATCGAAGAGCATTTGCGCGCAGGCATCGTTTTGCGCGAATCGGAAATTGCGATCCGCGGCGAACAGCATGAGGCGGAGAAAGTGGAGCAGTTGTTTGAGGTATTGCTCGAACTGATTCGCAACGGGTATGTGTTGACCGAAAGGGACGTACTCTATGCGATCGAACTCGCCAAAGATTTCCGGGCGGATCAACTGCTTGATCTATTTAAAGGCGAAATTGCGGTCACATACCGGGGTAAGCCGATCCGCGTCAAAACGATCGGACAGAAGCATTACGTCACGACGATCAAGAAACGGGACGTCGTGTTTGGGGTCGGTCCGGCCGGTACGGGGAAGACGTATCTTGCGGTCGTGCTGGCGATCGCGGCGCTGAAGGAAGGAACGGTCAAGCGGATCATTTTAACCCGGCCCGCGGTGGAAGCCGGAGAGAGCCTTGGCTTTTTGCCGGGCGACCTGCAGGAGAAGGTCGATCCTTACCTGCGTCCGCTCTACGATGCGCTCTATGACGTAATGGGGCCGGAGCAAACGGCCAAAGCGCTGGAGCGCGGCCTGATCGAAATCGCGCCGCTGGCGTATATGCGCGGCCGGACATTGGACGATTCGTTTATTATTTTGGACGAGGCCCAAAATACGACGCCGGAACAAATGAAGATGTTCCTGACCCGGCTGGGCTTTGGCTCCAAGATGGTCATTACCGGAGACGTTACGCAGATTGACTTGCCCAAAGGCAAGAAGTCCGGGCTGGTGGAAGCTAAGACGGTTTTAAGCGGCATCGAGGAGATTGGTTTCGTATACTTTGCCGAATCGGACGTTGTCCGCCATTCGCTGGTACAGAAAATCATTGTTGCATATGACCGTGCTGCTGAAAATCAAGGGTAAGCAGGAGGGCTGTCTTTTATGACGAATAACGATCAGCAAAATAAAGGCGCGTTTCAATCCGCCTTTGCGGGATGGAAACATAGCACAACGGTGCGTTATTTGTTGTATGCGGTGCTTGTCGTTATGCTGTATGCCGGCATGGCGCCCAAACTGCTGCCCGAAACCTATGATATCGCCGTGGGACTGCCCAGCGACAAAGAGATTATGGCGCCGATGGACATCCCGGACACCAAAGCGACGCTGAAAGCCCAGGAGGACGCGGCCGAGAAGGTCGGACAAGTTTATACGATTCTCCCGCTTCGCAATCAAGCGCTGGTCGGCCAGATGCTGGACCGGATTTTCCGGCTGAATCAGGACGATCAGGTGTCCGAGGACGACAAAATCAAAATTTACCGCGAAGAGCTGCCGCAGCGCGTTAAGGACTACGTTCAAACTTTTATTATGAATAACCGGAACAACAGCGCTTATTCGGCGACCTTGTTTGAGGAAGTCACCCAGCGGATCGATGAACAGCAGTACCCTATTTCCGAGGAAACGTTCATCAAAATTCCCCGCTTGACCGCTGAGGACATCAACGAAATGAAAACGGTGGCGGCCGATATCGTGGCCCGCTTGACGGCGGATCCGATCGTGGACGCCCAGACGGCCCGGACCAAGGTGGCGGAAATGGTCAGCACGAGTTCCCTGAGCAAGCGGACTTCCCGGGAAGTCGTGCAGGAGCTGGCGCGGCTGTCGATTACGGCCAACAATTTTTACGATGAGGAAGCGACGAAGGCGGCCAAGGTTGAAGCGCGTGAAAATACGCCCACCGTCTATATCAAGCAAGGGGATGTCCTCGTTAAAAAGGGCGAAAAAATTACCGAGGAAATGTACACCCTGCTGGAGAAAAACGGGCTGCTGAAGGACGAGGTCGACTATTCGCCGCAGTTTGGCTTGATCTTGCTGTCCCTGCTGATGGCGACGGGACTTATTATGTATATCCGCCATTCGGAAGGAACCGGCCGGTTTAAATACAATAACGCCCAATTCGTCATGCTGCTGATGATTATTTTGATTACGATCGTTTCGATGCATGTCATCAACCTTCTGCAAGACGAGCAGCATTCGTACATCGGCTATTTGGCGCCGATCGCGACGGGGGCGATGCTGATCACGCTGCTGCTCGAAGTGCCGCTGGCTTATATTTGCTCCATCCTGTTCAGCGTGCTGGCGAGCATCATTTTGAATGTGCATCAAGGGGAGATTTTTGATTTTAAGTTCGGCTTTTTCGCCCTTGTCATCTCCTTTGCTTCAATATTCGCCATTCATCGGGCCAGCCAGCGGTCGACGCTGCTTAAGGCGGGAATCATGATTTGCCTGTTCGGTTCGTTTGCCGTCTTTTCGCTGACCTTGCTTGACAAAAATGACTGGACGCAAACCAGCACGCTGTACGATTTGGGTTTTGCCGTGGCGGGGGGCCTGTTAACGACGATCCTCGTTATCGGTCTGATGCCGTTTTTCGAGGTGACTTTCGGCATTTTGTCCGCGCTGAAGCTGGTGGAGCTGTCCAACCCGAACCATCCGCTGCTGCGCAAGCTGCTGACGGAAACGCCGGGAACGTACCACCACAGCGTCATGGTCGGCAATCTGTCGGAAGCGGCCGCGGAGGCGATCGGAGCCAACGGGCTGCTCTGCCGGGTCGGGTCGTATTACCATGATATCGGCAAGACAAAACGGCCGAGTTATTTTATCGAGAATCAGAACAATATGGAAAATCCGCATGATTTCATCGATCCGAAGCTGAGCAAATCGATCATTATCGCCCATGCCCGGGACGGCGCGGAAATGCAGAAGGAATATAAAATCCCGAAGCCGATTCGCGATATCGCGGAGCAGCATCACGGAACGACATTTTTGCATTATTTTTACCACAAGGCGCTGCGCCTGGCCGAAGAGCAGGGGGTAGAGCCCGACTTCACCGAAGAGGATTTCCGGTATCCGGGGCCCAAAGCCCAGTCCAAGGAGGCGGCCGTCGTTGGCATTGCCGACAGCGTGGAGGCGGCCGTGCGCTCGCTGCGCAAGCCGACGGTGGAGCAGGTCGAATCGATGATCGAGAAAATCATCAAAAGCCGGCTTGACGATCACCAGTTCAACGAATGCGATTTGACGCTGCGCGAGCTGGATATCATCGCCCAGACGCTAAAGGAAACCGTCATGGGGATCTTCCATTCCCGGATCGAATATCCGGAGGAGATCAAGAAAAGCCAGGAAAACAAACAGAATGAAGAGAAAGACAGGGGGCAGGGCGTAAATGGGCCTACAACTGGCTTGGAGCAATGAGCAAGATAAAATGGAGATCGGCCAGGACCTGATCGATTTGCTCGATCGGGCGCTGCAGACCGCCGGGGAGGCGGAGGGCATTACCGAAGGGGAAGTCGCTTTGACGTTCGTGGACGATGCCGCCATCCACGAGTTGAATCGGGATTACCGCGGGATCGACCGGCCGACCGACGTCCTGTCGTTTGCGATGAACGAGTCGTTGGACGAGGAGCTTGAAATCGTCTATGAGCTTGAAGAAGATGAAGAGCTGGACGATTTGGCCGACGTGCTTGGCGACATCATCATTTCCGTTGAGAAGGCCAAGGCGCAAAGCGACGAATACGGGCATTCCATCGAACGCGAAATCGGCTTTTTGTTCGTCCACGGGTTTTTGCATTTGCTCGGCTACGATCATCAGGACGCGGCGAGCGAAGCGGAAATGATGGGCAAGCAGGAAGCGGCGTTGGCCAAAGTAGGGCTGACGCGCTGATGAAGCCCAAAGCCAGGTGGACCGCTTCGTTCCGGTATGCGCTGGAAGGGATCGCGGCTTCGCTGAAGACGCAGCGGAATTTGCGTTTTCATTGTTTTGCCGCCGTCGTTGTGATTGCGGCTTCCTTTTATTTTGCACTTCCGCCCCGCGATATTGCCGTCCTGCTGCTGACGATCGCTTTGGTGATATCCCTCGAGCTGGTGAACACGGCGATTGAGGCGGCGGTTGATCTTATCACCCCGGAGCGGCATCCTCTCGCCAAACTGGCCAAGGATGCCGCTGCCGGGGCAGTGCTGGCTGCGGCGGTTTTTGCCGTCGTGATCGGGGTATTGATCTTCTACAGGCCGGTTATAGCCTGGTTTCACGCTTTGTTCGGCTGAAACCTAGAAATCGGCGCATGACACCCGGCAAACGGCCGGCAACTGGAACGACGAACCCTCCGCCCTTCAAAATAGCGGAACTTTGTGTTCTTATTATCCGGAGTCGCAGCATACTGATCCCCATTAGCGACATTTTTTGTCCTTATTTACCTATGAATGGTCCCAAACGTAGGTATTTCCTTACGATTTGAGCAAATAGCGACTTTAATTTCCTCTATTTCTCTCAAATGGACGGATACCGCTGAAATAACGCCCTTTTTTGCCCTTATGTTTTTCGCTGGAGTTTCTCGGGCAGCCTGGTTATAGCCGGTTTTCTCGGTGCAATACCAAATAGCGCCGCCACTTATCGGCGGACTCCTGCTTTGATATTCAGCGGCATCCCGCTTGCCTGGGGCCCTTCGGTCCAAGTACCATCGCATTGGAAGGATGAACAGGTTAGCCTGAAGATGTGCGCCTGATTGCTTTGTCAAACGCTGTTTGTGTTAAAGCCTTGTTATCTTGGTCATTTAAGGAGATGATATAGTTTATGGTCATGGATTACGAAAAACTGCTTCAAGAAGCAATAGAGGCCCGTAAAGCGGCTTATATCCCATATTCGGGTTTTGGCGTAGGCGCGGCGCTGCTGGATGAGCGCGGACAAGTGCATCGCGGCTGCAACGTCGAAAACGCCGCCTATTCCCCAACAAACTGCGCCGAGCGTACGGCTCTGTTTCGCGCCGTTGCCGACGGACACCGCCCCGGCAGCTTTCAGGCGATCGCCGTTGTCGCGGACACGGACGACCCCGTCGCTCCCTGCGGCGTTTGCCGCCAGGTAATGCTTGAACTGTGCGGTCCGGACATGCCGGTCATTCTCGGCAACCTGCGGGGCGGCGTCCGCCATACGACGGTTCGCGAACTGCTTCCGTACGCCTTTGCTCCTTCGCATTTGGAGGAGTCCGGCAAATAATCCGCCAAGTCACTAAAGGAAAGGAATAAACGACTTATGTCAAAAGCGAAATTCAAATCCGGCTTCGTAGCGATTGTCGGACGGCCAAACGTCGGTAAATCGACGCTGATGAACCACATTATCGGCCAAAAAATCGCCATCATGTCCGATAAACCGCAGACGACGCGGAACAAAATTCATGGGGTGTACACCTCGGAAGCGATGCAGATCGTCTTTTTGGATACTCCCGGCATCCATAAACGCCAGTCGAAGCTTGGCGACTATATGAACACCACGGCGCTGAACACGCTGGGAGAGGTGGAAGCGGTGCTGTTCCTCGTCGATGTCGCGGAAGGTTTGGGCGGCGGCGACCGGTTTATCATCGAGCGTCTGAAGGGCGTCGGTACGCCGGTCATTCTTGTGCTGAACAAAATCGACCGCGTCGAGCCGGAGCAGCTGCTGCCGATCATGGAGGAATACCGCAAGCTGTACGAGTTCGCGGAAATCGTGCCGATTTCGGCGAAGCTCGGCAACAACGTAAACACGCTGATCGAACAAATCGGCAAATATTTGCCGGAGGGGCCGCAATATTATCCGGAGGATCAGGTGACCGACCATCCGGAACAGTTTGTGTGCGCCGAACTGATCCGCGAGAAAATTTTGCATCTCACGCGCGAGGAAGTTCCGCACTCGATCGCGGTGACGATCGAAGATATGCGCGTGCAGGAGAACGGAGTCGTCTATATCTCCGCCGTCATTTTCGTCGAGCGCGATTCGCAAAAAGGGATCATCATCGGCAAACAGGGGGCCTTGCTTAAGGAAGTCGGCAAGCTGGCCCGTCAGGATATCGAAAATTTGCTGGGTTCGAAAATTTTTCTGGAGCTGTGGGTGAAAGTCAAAAAAGACTGGCGCAATCAGGAGCGTATCCTGCGGGACCTCGGCTTCCACAAGGACGCTTAAGTCCGGCGTATTCTATACTGGGAGTTATTGCAACGCATAGTTCCGGTCCTTCGGCACATCCTATTCTTTGAAGATGCAGGCGTCATTTCCGAAGAAAGGATGAATACGAATGCGAGATTTTTCGTGGAAGTATTTTGCGATGACTGGAGATGTCGATGCTTACTTGCTGTATAAAGAAGCCTGCGGCAGTTCCGACGAGGAGGCTGCGGCCGAAGAGCTGGTCTTGGAAGAAGAGGCCGAGTGACCGAAGGGAAGAATCGGGAGCAGCAGCCAGGACGGTTTGGGGGAAATATCATGCTTTACAGGGTGGAAGGAATCGTCATCCGCAGCATGGATTATGGTGAAGGCAATAAAATCATTACTTTATGCACGGAAAGCTATGGTAAGGTCGGGGTTCTGGCGCGCGGAGCCAAAAAGGTGAAAAGCCGGCATGCGGCGCTGACCCAGCCTTTTACGTACGGCGAATATGTGTTTTTTCGTCAAAACGGGGGGCTCGGAACGCTCAATTCAGGTGAGATCATCGAATCTCACTTTTCTTTGCGTGAGGACCTTTTTTTGGCGGCCTATGCTTCTTATGTCTGCGAGCTGCTGGACCGGACCTTGCAGGACGAGGAGGTCGGGAGCTTTTGGTTCACGCAATTAAAAGCTTGCCTCGACGCGCTCTCATCCGGGAAGGATCCGCAAATCGTCGTCCATTTGTTCGAAATGAAAATGCTGCAGGCCGCGGGCTACGGTCCGTCCTTCGCCAGCTGCATTGCCTGCGGGAGAACTGATGAGTCGCTCTATGTCAGTCCCCGCTTGGGCGGGAAGCTGTGCGGCGGCTGCCGGCACCAAGACCCGGCGGCGATGAAAGTATCGCCCGGAACATACAAGCTATTGTCGCTGTTCGAAAAAATGGATCTGCGCAGGCTCGGCAACGCCAGCGTCAAGGATGAAACGAAGCAGGAGCTGAAAACGGTGATGCGGGCCTTCATGGACATGCAGCTTGGCCTTAAGCTGAAATCGCGGAATTTTCTCGATCAGCTGGACAAATATGAGATTTGACGAGCGGCATAAAATCATATATTATAAATAAGAATTTCTCCTTTTTGGAGACATGCGTTGAACGGGAAAAGTAGTGAGATGGGAATTTGATTTGGTTTTGGCAAAAAAACAGCTTTTCAGCACCGAGAAGGTTGGATGAAGCTGGGACTGAGTAACGGAGCGTAGGGGAGCCTACGTGAGCAACGGAAGGCCCTGCTGAATTCAAGATTCGATGCCGAGTATGCCTCATGAATAACTTCGTGATCAAAAGTTGATTTTTTGCCTACCTTGAAAGCGAGCTGGGGATGGTGGGAGCCTGGCTGGATCGTCTCACGAAAACGGCGCCCCGGGAGCATGAAATGAACGTGAAAAGCGGATTTGCACACCGGGTTTGTGCTTTAGCGCAGGGTCGCACGCTTGACCGAAACATGGTTGCAAATCAAGTAGGGTGGAACCGCGGGAACTTTCAGCTCTCGTCCCTACGTCTGTCAGCAGGCGTAGGAGGCGGGGGCTTTTTGATTTGCCTCGTTACGATCGGCTGATGCGCGGGCAGGAGCGGCTGAGCCTTGTTTTACGGGCGGCGCTCCTTCAAGTTCCAAAGCCCAAGCGGCGGGCCTTTCGGCGCCGGCCGAGACAACTCCGTTTCGTGTTGGGTATCCTCTATAGTGCAAAGGAGATGTGGTAGATGAATTTTCAGCAAATGATTTTAACGCTGCAGCAGTTTTGGGCGGAACAAAATTGCATCGTCGTTCAACCGTACGACGTGGAGAAGGGGGCCGGCACGCTCAACCCGATGACCTTCCTGCGGGCGATCGGTCCGGAGCCGTGGAACGTAGCTTATGTGGAGCCCTCCCGGCGTCCGGCCGACGGCCGTTACGGGGAAAACCCGAACCGGCTGTATCAGCATCACCAGTTTCAGGTCATCCTTAAGCCGTCTCCGGACAACATCCAGGAAATTTACCTCGAAAGCTTGAAACGGCTCGGCATTAATCCGCTGGAGCATGACATCCGTTTTGTCGAGGACAACTGGGAGCATCCGGGTCTCGGCGCGTGGGGCCTCGGTTGGGAAGTGTGGCTGGACGGGATGGAAATCACCCAGTTCACCTACTTCCAGCAGGTCGGCGGGATCGAAGCGAATCCGGTCGCGGTGGAAATCACCTACGGGATGGAACGTCTTGCCTCCTACATTCAGGACAAGGAAAACGTGTTCGAGCTGGAGTGGGTGGACGGTACGACTTACGGCGACGTTTTCCATCAAGCGGAATATGAGCATTCCAAATATACGTTTGAAATTTCCGACGTCAAAATGCTGTTCACGTTGTTTAATATGTACGAGCAGGAAGCCGGCAAAGCGATGGAGCAGCATCTGGTGTTCCCGGCGTACGATTACGTGCTGAAATGCTCGCATACGTTTAACCTGCTCGATGCCAGAGGCGCGATCAGCGTAACGGAACGGACCGGTTATATTACGCGGGTACGGAACTTGTCGCGGCAAGTCGCCGCAACGTATTTGGAGGAGCGCGAGAAGCTCGGCTTCCCGATGCTTCAGAAAGGGGGAGCTGCACGTGGCTAAAGATCTGCTGTTTGAAATCGGTTTGGAAGAAATGCCGGCCCGCTTTATCCGCGGAGCGATGGAGCAGTTGAAGGAACGGACGTCAAAATGGCTGGAGGAGTCGGTCATTGCCCACGGCGCCGTTGAAGCTTACGCCACGCCACGCCGTTTGGCCGTACTGGTAAGAGATGTGGCCGAAAAGCAGGAGGATGTGCACGAGGAAGTCAAAGGCCCATCGCGCAAAATCGCGCTGAATGAAAATGGCGAGTGGAGCAAAGCGGCGCTCGGATTTGCCCGCAGCCAAGGGGCCGAACCGGAGCAGTTTATGTTCCGCGAGGTTGCCGGCACGGAATACGTCTATGTCAGCAAAAGCCGCACAGGCGTGGAGACAGCGG
Source organism: Paenibacillus oralis (assembly GCF_003863965.1). GTDB lineage: Bacteria > Bacillota > Bacilli > Paenibacillales > Paenibacillaceae > Fontibacillus > Fontibacillus oralis. The sequence continues at coordinate 6,724,289 of NZ_RRCN01000001.1, read as the reverse complement.
GGATTTTGGCCGAAGGGCTGCTGGGTATTTTGCAGGCGATGAATTTTCCGAAAAACATGCGCTGGGGCAGCTACGACTTTAAATTCGTACGCCCGATCCGCTGGATGGTGGCCTTGTTCGGAAAGGACGTGGTCGACCTGGAAATCGCCGGCGTCAAATCGGGCAACGTTACGCGCGGCCATCGTTTTCTCGGTGCCGAAACCATCATCAAAGAGCCGGCGGCGTATGTGGAAACGCTGCGCTCCCAGTTCGTCATCGCGGACGTGAATGAACGCCAAACCATGATCCAAAGCCAAATCGACGCCTTGGCCAAGGAAAAAGGCTGGCATATCGCGGTGAAGGACGATCTGCTGGAAGAAGTGCTGTTCCTGGTCGAGACGCCTACCGTGCTGTTTGGCGCGTTCGAGGAATCGTTCCTGAACATTCCGCAGGAAGTGCTCATCACATCGATGCGCGAGCATCAGCGTTATTTCCCGGTATTGGACGGCCAGGGGCGCCTGTTGCCTTATTTCGTCACCGTCCGCAACGGGAACAATGCTTCCCTGGACGTCATCGCCCGGGGGAACGAAAAGGTGCTGCGCGCCCGGTTGTCCGACGCGAAGTTCTTTTACGAGGAAGACCAGAAGCTGGCGATCAAGGACGCGCTGTCCAAGCTGGAAAGCATCGTGTTCCATGAAGAGCTTGGCACGATCGGCGACAAAGTCCGCCGCATTCGCCGCAATACAGAGAAGCTGTCCGCCCTGGTCGGCGCCGACAGCGGCACCGCCGAAGCGGCCGCGCGCACTGCGGAAATCTGCAAATTCGACCTCGTTACGCAAATGGTTTACGAGTTTCCCGAGCTGCAAGGCGTGATGGGCGAGGATTACGCCCGCAAAGCCGGGGAGCCGGAAGCGGTGGCGAGAGGGATTTTCGAGCACTATCAGCCGCGTTTCGCCGATGATGCGGTGCCTGCGTCCACCGTCGGTTCGATCGTCAGCATCGCCGACAAGATCGACACGATCACGGGCTGCTTCTCGATCGGGATCATCCCGACGGGTTCTCAGGATCCGTACGGTTTGCGCCGTCAAGCGGCCGGCATCGTGCAGATCGTTTTGGAGCACAAGCTGCCGATTTTGCTGACCGATATTTTCAAAATCGCGTTGGAAACTCATCAGCAGTTCCAGGGGCTAAAACGCGGTGAAGAGGAAATCCTGAAAGATCTGCTGGAGTTCTTTGGGCTTCGCGTCAGAAAGACGCTGTCCGACAACCTGCGTTACGATGTCGTGGATGCCGTTATCGCCGCAGGATATGATGATGTCGTGTCCGTCGTTGCCCGGGGGAACGCGCTGATGGATGCCGTAACCAGACAGGCGGACTTCAAACTGACGGTTGAATCGTTCGGACGGGTAAGCAACCTGGCCGCCAAAGCGACCGGCGAAAAAGTCCGTTCCGATCTGCTCGCCGAACCGGCGGAACAAGCGCTGCATGAAGCATGGCGCGCGGTTACGGACAAATACCGCGAGGCGCTTGCCCAGCGGAATGCCGCCGAGGCGCTTGAAGTATTCAGTGGTTTGAAAGACGCTATCACCGTTTTCTTCGATGCCGTCATGGTCATGGCCGAAGACGAAGCGATCCGCAAGAACCGTTTGGCACTGCTTGCCGCTATCGACAGCGATCTCAAGACGTTCGCCGATTTCGGCAAATTGGTTTGGTAGGGAGCCCGGCATATTGTTCATAACGGACACCAGCGCCGTTATTTGAGCGAAATCGGGAGTTTTCAGAATCTAACGGACCCCAGTGATCTTATTTGGCGTTAAAACGCGTGTTTTCGACCCTTTTCGGGTAAATAAGAGCACTTCGGTCCGTTAGAAATTAAAATGAAGTCACATTAGAGACAAATGATAGGCACATTCCCGGAAGGCGAGGCGATGATTATGCGCATTGTCGTGGATGGGGACTCCTGCCCGGTGAAGGCGGAGATCGCCGAGACGGCCGGCCGTTACGGCGTCCAGGTAGTGATGGTTTCTTCTTATGACCACACGCTGCAGCCGGCGGACGGAGTTGCGGTCATTCAGGTGGACCGGAGCAGTCAGAGCGCCGATTTGTATATCGCGAACCATGTCGCGAAAGGCGATATCGTCGTCACCCAGGATTATGGCCTTGCCGCGCTGGTTTTGGCCAAATCCTGCTCCAGCTTGTCGCCCCGCGGCGAAATCTTTCATCCGGGGAATATCGATCGTTTGCTGGAGCGGCGGCATGTTCACGCGAAAGCAAGGCGCGGAGGGCAGCGCCATAAAGGGCCGAAGCCTTTCACGAATGAAGATCGCAAACATTTTGCCGAAGTGCTGTCAAAACTTTTGGAACATTTGCAGGAGAATGTATAGTTTTAGCGAATTACTATTTACGTGTCATAGAGAAGCTTCAAAATGTCCGAAATTTTGACGTATTGAATGATTCTCTTTGCGAAAGATGAAGGTGATTTGAATGAGTACCGGACGCGGCATTCCGGAAGAAGTCATCGAGGCCGTTTTGCGGCAGCATGATATCGTCGACACGGTCAGCAAGCACGTTCATCTGACAAAACAGGGCAAGTATATGAAGGGGCTTTGTCCGTTCCATTCGGAGAAAACCCCGTCTTTTACGGTAACCCCCGAACGGCAAATCTTCCACTGTTACGGCTGCGGCAAGGGCGGAAACGCCATCAAATTCAGGATGGAAATCGAAGGGTTAACTTTTCCCGAAGCCGTCCGGATCATGGCGGAAGAGGCGCATATTCCTTATGAAGACAAAGGAAGAAGCTTTGGGGATTCGCCGCAAAACCGGGAATTGGAGCAGCTGTTGCAAGCCCATGAATGGACCTCCAAGTTCTATCACTATTTGCTGAAAAATACGGAATACGGTAAACCGGCCATGGAGTATTTGAAATCGCGCGGTTTTACGGATAAAGCGATCGACACGTTCCAAATCGGTTACGCCCCGGCCAGATGGGATACACTGGTCCAGTTTTTGGACAAACGCTCCTTTGATCTCGGCGCGATGGAGAAGGGCGGGCTGTTGTCCTCGAAGCAGGATGGGAGCGGGTTTGTCGACCGGTTTCGCGATCGGGTCATTTTTCCTTTGCACAACCGGAGCGGTAAAGTCATAGCATTTGCCGGCAGGGTGCTTGGCGAAGGGCAGCCGAAATATTTGAACTCCCCGGAAAGCAAGCTGTTCAGCAAAAGCCGGACGTTATACAATTTGCATCAGGCGAAAAACGAAATCCGGAAATCGCGGCAAATTGTGTTGTTTGAAGGCTACGGCGACGTAATCAGCGCTTGGGAGGCGGGGGCTCATAACGGGGTGGCCACGATGGGAACCGCGTTGACGGAAAGCCATGCATCCATGATGAGGAGTCTGGCGGACGAAGTACTAGTGTGCTATGACGGAGATCAGGCCGGACAAGCCGCCGCGCTCAAGAGCATTCCGATTCTGGAGAACGCCGGTTTTCAGGTCAAGATCGCGCTGCTCAGCGAAGGGCTGGATCCCGACGAGTTTATCCGCAAATACGGGGCGGACCGATTCAAACATCAAATATTGGACGGCGCCGTCTCATCCGTCAAATTTAGGCTTATATATCTGAAAAAAAACCATATACTGCTAGAGGAAGACGGAAAGGTCGCTTACATCAAGGAAGCGATGCCCATTATCGCGGCGCTGGCTTCGCCAAGCGAACGCGAGATATATTTGAAGGAATTGTCCGCCGATTTGCAGGTGTCCTTCGACAGTTTGAAGCAGGAATGCAACGAACTTAGAACAGCCATGCAAAAAAAGGCAAACGCCGGGGATAATAAGCCCGAACGGTGGAATAATGGTAGGCATAAAAAAGGGCAGGCCTCGATGCCGGCTCTGCTGCCCGCTTATCAAGTGGCGGAACGGAGATTGCTTTCTTTTATGCTGCAGGACGATGAGGTGGCCCGTTATGTGGGCGATCGTCTTGGCACCAATTTTAACATCGAAGATCATGTGGCGATTGCCGCTTATCTATACGCCTATTATGCGCAGGGAAAAAACCCGGATGCCAGCCGGTTTATCTCCTCGCTTCAGGATGATCGGCTTGAGCAGACGGTCATTTCGATCGCGATGACGGATACGCCGGAGGAATGGACGACGCAAGAGCTGGATGATTGCATTCGGGAGATCCGCAAAGTACCGATCCTCGCGCAAATCAAGCAGAAGAAGGAAGAAATGGTGTCCGCGGAACGAGCCGGGGATTTTATGCGTGCGGCGCAAATTGCAAGTGAGATTATTGCCCTAGAGAGACAGTAAGACGATGGACTTTCGGTGACGTTTCTAGGGAGGAGGGAGCCAGATATGACGAATGACCAGCATGCTGAACTAGAAACTGAATTGACGCTGGACCAGGTAAAGGATCAGCTGATTGAGCAAGGCAAGAAAAGATCTTCATTATCTTATAAAGAAATTATGGAGAAGCTCTCGCCCTTCGACCAGGATCCGGAACAAATGGACGAATTTTATGAACAATTGGCGGATTTGGGCATCGATGTCACGGGTGACGGCGATGAAGAACATCGGCGCGGGGATGAGGAAACCTCGCATGATGACGATTTTAACTTTGACGACGATTTGAGCTTGCCGCCGGGCATCAAAATCAACGACCCTGTCCGTATGTATCTGAAGGAGATCGGCCGGGTTCCCCTGCTTTCCGCAGATGATGAAATGGAATTGGCCAAACGGATCGAAAACGGGGATGAAGAAGCCAAACGCCGCCTGGCTGAAGCGAATCTTCGCCTCGTGGTGAGCATCGCCAAGCGCTACGTGGGGCGCGGAATGCTATTCCTCGATCTCATTCAGGAAGGCAATATGGGCCTCATTAAAGCCGTCGAGAAATTCGACCACAAGAAAGGTTTTAAATTCAGCACGTACGCAACGTGGTGGATTCGCCAGGCGATTACGCGGGCGATTGCCGACCAGGCGAGAACGATCCGGATTCCGGTTCATATGGTGGAAACGATCAACAAGCTGATCCGCGTCTCCCGCCAGCTGCTGCAGGAGCTTGGACGCGAACCCACGCCGGAAGAAATCGCTGCCGAGATGGATCTAAGCGTCGAGAAAGTCCGTGAAATCATGAAAATCGCTCAGGAACCGGTATCGCTGGAAACGCCGATCGGGGAAGAGGACGATTCCCATCTGGGAGATTTTATCGAAGACCATGAAGCTTTGGCTCCGGCGGACGCCGCCGCTTACGAGCTGCTGAAGGAACAATTGGAGGACGTTCTGGATACGCTCACGGAACGGGAGGAGAACGTGCTTCGGCTTCGGTTCGGACTGGACGACGGACGGACGAGAACGCTGGAGGAAGTCGGCAAAGTGTTCGGCGTAACGCGGGAGAGAATTCGGCAAATCGAAGCGAAAGCGCTCCGCAAGCTTCGCCATCCGAGCCGCAGCAAGCGGTTGAAGGATTTTCTCGAATAAGCGTCACGGGTAGGCGTGTTAGCTCTGACCTTCTGCAGCCAAAGCAGCAAGGTCATTTTTGTTAAAAGAGGTGCTGCCTTTGAATCAGGACAAGAAAGGGAGCTGGAAACTTGGGTCCCTTTCATTTGGCATAATTTCCTTCTTTTTCTTTATTGTTTTTTATTTTAGCGCTTTTCCCTGGGGTTTGCAAATCGCAGGGCCGCGCTGCTGGGTGGTGTGGATCGCTTCATGAAATTATCCGCAAGATTGCAGCGAATATCCGATTTGCTGCCAAAGGGCTGCCGCTTTGCCGATATCGGGTCGGATCACGCCTTGCTGCCGGTATCGGCGGTGCAGAGCGGCCGGGCCGCATTTGCCGTGGCCGGCGAGGTCAACGACGGGCCGCTGGAGGCGGCTAGGCGTCAGGTCGCCGAGGCCGGGGAGACGGAGCGGATTTCCGTCCGCAAAGGAGACGGGCTGGCCGTCATCGCTCCCGGCGAAGTGGACGCGATTACGATCGCGGGTATGGGCGGAGCCTTGATCGTTTCGATCTTGGACGGCGGCAAGCCCAAGCTGGCCGGGGTTAAGCGGCTGGTGTTGCAGCCGAATGTTGGCGAGGAGTTCGTGCGCCGCTGGCTCGCCGAAAATGATTGGTTCCTGGCGGAAGAAGCCATTCTGGAGGAAGACGGCAAAATATACGAAGTGATGATGGCGGAGGCGGTTTCCGATGCCGCGGCGCGGAATGCGCAGCTGTACGCGGATCGCGAATTAACCGATCATGAAGGCCGCGGGATCACGCTTTCGAAAGATTTGCTTTTTTTGATGGGACCGCGGCTTACGCGCGAACCGGGCGATGTTTTTTGTAAGAAATGGGAATCCGAAATCCGCAAGCTGGAGAAGATCCGGCGTTCGGTGGCCGCATCCGCCTTGGAAGCGTCCCGGGAAAAGGAAGAGGAGCTGGGGCGGCTTACGGAACAACTCACGGAGGTGCTGGCATGTTTGCAAAAGGTCAAACGGTAATTCAATATATGGAGCAGCTTGCTCCGAAACATGTAGCGATGGAAGGCGACAAAATCGGGCTCCAGCTCGGCAGCCTGCAAAAGGAAATCCAAAACGTGCTGATCGCCTTGGACGTCAACGAGGCGGTGGCGGACGAAGCGATTGCCGTAAGCGCCGATTTGATCATCGCCCACCATGCGATCATTTACCGCCCGCTTGCCAATCTGCAGAGCGATACGCCGATGGGCAAAGTGTACGAGAAGCTGATCAAAAACGATATCGCGGTGTACATCGCCCATACGAACCTGGATGTGACCGACGGCGGAATGAACGACTGGATGGCCGAGGCGCTCGGCATTGAAAGCGCCGCTCCGCTGGAAGACCTGCATACCGACAACCTGTATAAATTGGTGGTGTTCGTACCGAAGGATCATCATGAGAAGGTGCTGAACGCGATGCTGGAGGCCGGGGCGGGCGCCATCGGCAACTACAGTCACTGCAGCTTCAATATCGAAGGATACGGCACGTTCAAACCCGGAGAAGATACCGATCCTTATATCGGGACGCAAGGTAAACTGGAGAAGGTGGAGGAAATCCGCATTGAAACGATCGTCCCGCAAAGCCTGCGCAGCAAAGTGATTCAGGCGATGCTGAAGCAGCATCCTTACGAAGAGGTCGCTTACGACCTGTATCCGATGGAGCTCAAAGGGCGGACGCTGGGACTTGGCCGCGTCGGCAAGCTGCGAGAGCCGGTTACGCTGGAGGATTTCGTACAGCGGGTTAAAGAGCGGCTGGACGTGCCGATGGTGCGCGTTGTCGGCGACCTGAAGCGGCCGGTCCGCAAAGCCGCCGTGCTGGGCGGATCGGGCGGCCGCTATTGGAAGCAGGCGCAGTTCCGCGGTGCCGATGTGCTCGTCACCGGGGACGTCGATTACCATACGGCCCAGGACGCCTGGATGGCCGGAGTAGCTATCGTCGATCCGGGGCATAACGCCGAAAAAATCATGAAGCGGAAAGTGGCGGAGTGGTTGACGGAGAAGCTTCATGAAGGCAAATATGACACAAAGGTGCATGTTTCCGCCATCAATACGGAACCGTTTGTTTTTATGTAAACCATGAATCTCCAGTATTTCCGCTGATTCACACTTGTCAGCGGCCGTCAATGTCTGTATACTATGTAATGTTGCCTATGAAAGTTTGACAGACAATCGCCGGCGGCTTTAAGGCCGCGGGAGGAAAGTCCGGGCTCCACAGGGCAGGGTGCTGGATAACATCCAGTCAGCGCGAGCTGAAGGATAGTGCCACAGAAATGGACCGCCGATGGCCGCCGCAAGGCGTGCACAGGCAAGGATGGAACCGAGGTGTAAGAGACCCCGAGGAACGCTGGCGACTTCGTTCCTGGTAAACCCCATCTGGAGCAAGACCTAATGGGACGCAGCTTCTTAGGAAGCAGCCTTTGCCCGAGGCGCGTCCGGGTTGGTTGCTGGAGCCGTTCAGTAATGTGCGGCCTAGATAGATGATTGTCGCTCGAGGCGGGAGGGTAGTTCCCGTTATAACCGCAAAGAGTACAGAACCCGGCTTACGGCAAACTTTCAACACTGCAAGGCACGATATAATTTATATCTATGAACAAAGCCTCCGCGGCGCGTGTATGCATTTACGCGCTGCGGAGGCTTTTGGTTTGAACTTACTTATTCTGATCGATCACGCGGTCCATTTTGCGCTGGATCGATTGCGGCCAGAACTGCAGCGGGGCGGTCCCGCCGCCGGCGGCCTGCAGCGCGGCATACACGTCAACCTGGCCGTATCCGTAATATTTGTCCCGGCCGGCATCGCCGAGATCGATCACGTTTTTGCGGATAATGTCCATGACCTCCGTATTTTTCAGGTCGGGATTGATCGAGCGGATCAGAGCCGCCAGGGCAGACACATGCGGGCTGGCCATCGAGGTGCCGGATAAAGCGGCGTACTGGTTGTCCGGATAGGTGCTGGCAATGCTTTCTCCGGGGGCCATGACATCGATGTAGTCCCCGTAATTGGAGAAAGAAGCCTTATTCAGATTATAGTCCGTAGCGGAGACGGACAATACCTCCGGATAAGCCGCCGGGTAGCCCGGGCGTTCCGTATTGTCGTTGCCGGTGGCGGCGATCAGCACGACGTCATGGTTATAAGCGTATTTGATCGCCTCATGCAGAAACTGGGCGTCCGCGTAGTTGCCGAGACTCATATTGATGACCTTGGCCCCGTGGTCCGTAGCCCAAATGATCCCCTGCGCCACGGAGTAGGTCGTCCCGGAGCCGGATTTGTCGAGCGCTTTGACCGGCAGGATTTTGCCGCCCCACATCATCCCGGCGATGCCTTCGCCGTTATTGACGTTGGCCGAAATGATGCCCGCTACATGGGTGCCGTGGCCGACGTCGTCTTTCGGTTCCGCGTCGGGATTAATCACGTTGTAGCCCTTCAGCAGCCGTCCTTGCAGGTCGGGATGCTTGAGGTCCACGCCGGTGTCCACGATGCCCACGATCACGTCGTTGCTGCCTTTGGACAGCTGCCATCCCCGGTTCGTCTCAATGATCGGCAGGTTCCATTGATATTCCGAGAACAGCAAGTCATTCGGAATTTCCGGCGTTTCCTCCTTCAGTCCGGTATTCGCGTTATCGCTAAAGAAGCCGCCATCGTCCCCAAATCCCTCGCCGAACTCATTGGTAAGATACAAATAGTGCGGCTCGATATACTTGGGCTTCCACTTTTTCTGGAAATAACGTTTTAACTGCTTCATGTCCATGTTTTCGGAGCGGAAAATATACGTGTGATTCAGCTTCCGCGCCTTTGGACCGTTGATGTCCTTTTCGATCTGCCGCATTTCCTGCGGCGTCGGCGCCTTGTTGAAGGTAACTACGATTTCGTTCTCATAGTAATGGCTCGCTTTTTCATTGTCATGACCGGTTTTGACGGTGATGTCGCGAAGCGTGTCGGCATGCACGGATTCAATTTTGAAATTGCCTTCCTTCGGATAGGGAATCAGCCGTAAATTTTTGTGCTGGTGTTCTTCAACCCGGTTCAAAATGCCGGTGTCCATGATCGCGATAACGCCTTTTTTCCCGGTTTTGGCCGGCTCCGCCGAGACGAAGTATTTGGGCTGTTTTTCCGGAAAAACAGGGGATTCGTAGGACCTCGCTTTGTTCAGGGCCTTGCGGGCGTAGCTTACATACGTATCAAGCTGCACTTTCACCGCCGGATCCGGGTGGAAATCCGCACGGCGAAACTGCTTTTCTTGCCGGCTTTCCGCATCATACCAAAAAATCGCCTGAAACTGCTTGTGATCTTTCTGCAGCTCCTGAGCCGAATTGGGCAGTTTGCCGGATGGAGCTTGCGCAAAAGCGGAAGCAAGGGCGCGAAGATGCCCTTTGGCGTCCAGGCGGTAGAGGCGTTCCGTTGCGGTGACATCGCGCCGCAGCAAGTTTTGCTTCAGATGCTGTTCTTCCACCGGTTTCGGTACGGAGAGCTTGGCTACTTGATTTCTCGGTCTTGCATCGTTGTCCGTTCTCGGAAACAGGGAAATCGCCGCAATGGCGGCGGCTCCCGTCAAACCGATCGCGGCCCATCTGCGCCAGTTCATCGTTGATCCTCCTTCACATTCGTCATGCCGATGGGTATAGCGTGAGGTGAACGGCCTGTTTTTATTCTTGAGGGATACCGTATTTGGCCAAATTGTGATACGATAAGGGCGTTAATGACTATACCGATCATTACAGGTGAAGGAGAATTGTTTGCATGCCACAAGCCAATAACATCAGGCAACTTTGTGAAACTGCCAGGGAACAGCTGAAGAACGCGGCCAGCCGGCTCGAGACGTTTCTGAACCATTATTCGCTGCCGCAGCTTATGGAAGGCCAAAACGAAGACATCGGTTTATTTTACAAAGGATTGCTGTCAGACCTGCGGCATTTGCTCGTTTATTGCGAAGATTGCTATGAGAAGCTGGGAATCGTGCTTCGCCGCGGCACCTTTGATCAGGAATCGGCCGAAAAAGCGCTGTATCATGTGTACCACGACTGTGTGAATAACTTCTTCTATCCTAAAAACGAAAGCTACTCCGAGGACGGAAGATATGCATATACGGGGCAAGACGCCATCCGGTTCCGCAAGAAACCGTCCCGCCCTGCGCGCGATGTCGTGCTCGATATCACCGGGGTGTTCGAGGAACTGCGCGACGATCTGACCTATTATGAAAGCGATTATTTGACCCAGCTTCGCTTGAACCGTGCCCATTCCAAATAAACCGAATTCACCGCTTAGAAAACTGGATGCCCATTTAGGCATCTTTTTTTATTTTTGCCCCGATTTGTCAGCCCGTGATCTGCATAGCTGGTTGCCGCTGCGGGAAAAATGTTAACCGAGGTGATCAATATGCCAAACGGGGATAAACCCTTGGTAAAATGCAGCGTCTCCAACTGTACGTATTGGGGAGAAAAAAATGTGTGCAACGCCGATGTGATTATGATCGATATCGACCAGCATGCCGATCGTCATTATAAAGCGGAATTTGCCGGCGAAGCGTTCGATACGGAGCATCGGGATACGGCAGCGTCGTCCTCGGCCACCTGCTGCCATACGTTTAAAGCGAAATCGTCTTAACCGGAAATACCAACCTACTAGCGGAGGTGCTTATTGATGACTGATTCCATAAAAGAAGAAGACAAAACGGATCTGCCGTCAACCGAAAAGCAAAACCGGATCGACTATCCGCGTAAAGACTACCGTGAGGAATATGCCGCCGAAGTAACGCCTGCGGGAACGTTCAGCGGAAACGCGGTTCGTGGGCGCAATGCGGATACGGATGGAGAAATCCGCGATGTGAACCGGGTTGAAGGCGCCGATTCGGACGTAAACACGGCCGGACGAACGGTTGGCTATGTCGGCGTTGGTTTGGGGATCGCCTCGCTTTTCCTGTGGTCGATTATTTTGGGTCCGCTCGCTGCCGTGATGGGTTTTTACGCTTACAGCCAAGGCAATAAAACATCCGGAGCATGGGGGATCGGGCTTGGGATCGTGTCGACGCTTAGTTATTTTGTACTCATGCCGTTTACTCGTTAATCACCGCCGTTTTCCCCTTGTTTTTAGCTGTTAACGGCTGGCTGACGTCGCTTCTCCGGACGTTGGCCTTTTTCGTTTTCGCCTTTTTTCGCAAAAAGAGGTGGTTATTGAGGCCATTTGCGTGTAAAATATAGGCATCGAACTTGTACACGGAAAGAGGAGTAACACGCATGCAAATTGATCCGCGCACTTTGGGACAGCTCATTCAGCTGCAGACTATGAACGGCCTGGATCTGCAGGGAACTTCGGTGGAGCGCACGGGCGCCGATACCGATGGCTCGTTGTTTGATATTCTGCTTCAGGAAATGATGTTGGCGGAGCAAGGGGAGACGGCCGCTTCGGCTTCGTCTTTGCCGGGATACTTGCCGGCAAGCGGTTTGGATTTATCGGAGGCGCTCGCCATGCTTTCGCCGTCGCTGGTAAACATGGGCTATGCGGACGCGGTCTCTATGGCCCCTTCCAAAGCTTCAGCACCGCTGCCTGTGAAAGGCGAAGATGATATCGAAGCTTTGATCGCCCGGGCCAGCCGTACATACGGCGTTCCGGAAAGCCTGATCAAGGCGGTTATCGATACGGAGTCGTCCTTTAATCCTATGGCGGTTTCATCCGCTGGGGCCAAAGGGCTGATGCAACTGATGGACGGAACGGCACGCGGGCTCGGCATCAGCGATCCGTTTGATCCGGCGCAAAATATCGACGGAGGCACCCGGTATTTATCCCATCAACTGAGCCGCTTCGGCGGGGAGCTGAAAACGGCGCTGGCGGCCTATAATGCCGGCCCGGGGCGTTTGCAAAGGCTGGGGATCAGCAACGACGAGCAGTTGATGGAGAAGCTGCATATGCTTCCGCAGGAAACGCAAAACTATATCCGCAAAATTTTGACGGCGCAAACCAAATACGAAGTCTGATGAACTAATAAAAATTTAGAGATCGTAAAGAAAAAACGCTCCGAATCCTTTTCGAATTTCGGCGTTTTTTCTTTTGGTCTTTTTTGGAATGAAGGTGAAACGATGATTTATTTCGACCACGCGGCTACAACGCCCCCTTATAAGGAAGTGACCGAAACGGTGGCCGAAGTGATGGGCCGTCATTACGGGAACCCGTCTTCCTTGCACCGGCTTGGTGAAGAAAGCGGGAAGCTGCTGGACAAGGCCCGTGAGGTTTGCGCGGCAGCGCTGTCGGTAAAACCCCGGGAGATTGTTTTTACAGGCGGGGCTACGGAGAGCAACAATACGGCGATTAAAGGTGTCGCCCTGCAGTATACTAACCGGGGAAAACATCTGATTACGACGGAAACCGAACACCCGTCCGTCCACGAATGCTGCAAGCAGCTTGAGTCCTGGGGCTGGGAGGTTACCTATCTGCCGGTCGATGCGGACGGTCTGGTGTCCCCGGAACAGGTGCAGTCGGCGCTTCGCCAAGACACCGTGCTTGTTTCGGTCATGCATGTCAATAATGAAACCGGGACCGTTCAGCCGGTTGCGGAAATCGGCGCGATGCTGAAAGAAAAGGCGCCGCGGGTGCTGTTCCATGTGGACGGGGTGCAGGGGTTCGGGAAGCTTCCGCTTGCGCTTGATGGCTCCGGCATTGATTTATACAGCTTGTCCGCGCATAAACTAAGAGGGCCCAAAGGGGTCGGCCTGCTATACGTCCGTGAAGGGTTGAAGCTGTCTCCGCTGTTGGCGGGCGGCGGCCAGGAAGGCGGGCTGCGCTCCGGCACGGAAAACATACCTTATATCGTCGCTTTCGCCAAAGCGCTGCGTCTCGCGCGCGAAGGGCAGGCTGACCGGGCCGCCAAACTGGGAGCGTTGAAGAATCGCCTGCTCCGGGGGCTAATGGCGTTGCCCGAGCTTTTGATCAATACGCCGGCGGCATCCGCGCCGCATATCGTTCATTTTTCGTACCCGGGAATGAAAGCGGAGGCGCTGCTCCATATGCTGGAGGAAGAGGGGTTTTTCGTGTCAACCCGTTCGGCTTGCTCTTCCAGACGAAGCGAACCGAGCCGCGTCCTGCTCGCCATGGGAAAAAGCCCGGAAGCGGCGGCGTCCGGCATTCGGATCAGCCTGGGGGAAGAACACGATGAACAGGATATTGACGTTTTGCTCGCCGCGCTGAAAAAATCGGTTCAGCGGCTGCAAAGCTTACGATAGGAGAGAACACATTTATGTTGCTGTATGATATGTTGCTGCTTCGGTTCGGAGAAATTACGGTCAAGGGGCGGAACCGCCCCCGATTTGAACATGTGGCGCTCAAGCATGTAAAGACGCTGCTTCGCGCCTACCCGCGAACGGAAATCCGGCGCGAGTTCGGGCGGATCTACATCGTGCTGAACGGCGAGCCCGCACAGGCGATCATCGAGGAGCTGAAAAATGTGTTCGGCTTAACTTCGATCAGCCCGGTGAAGGTGGCCGCCTCCCAGCTGGAGGATATCGTGGCCGCTGCCGTATCTTTTATAAAAGAGGCGTCCGTCAAAGAGGGGACAACGTTTAAAGTGCATGCCCGGCGCGTGTGGAAGGCGTTTCCTCATTCCTCCCAGGAGATGAACCACCTGGTCAGCAAGCCGATCCTGAATGCGTGTCCGCAGTTGAAAGTGGACGTGCACCGGCCCGAGCTTGAACTGCGCGTGGAAATTCGCGAGCAGGGAACCTATTTGTTCTCCGAGGTCATTCCCGGTCCCGGAGGGTTTCCTCGGGGCACAAACGGCAAAGCCATGCTGCTGCTGTCGGGCGGAATCGACAGCCCGGTGGCCGGCTGGTCCGCGATGCGGCGGGGGCTTGAAATCGAATGCGTGCATTTCCACAGCTATCCGTTTACGAGCAAAAAGGCGGAGGAGAAGGTGATCGACTTGGCTGCCGTGTTGTCCAAATATGCTGGGGAAATCAAACTGCATCTCGTGCCGTTTACGGACATTCAGACGTCTTTGGCGCAAACGGGGCAGGACAATCTGATCATCACCCTGATGCGGAGAGCGATGCTGCGCATCGCCACCCAGCTTGCCGAGCGCAGCGGCGCTTTGGCGCTGGTGACGGGGGACAGCCTTGGTCAGGTGGCGAGCCAAACGTTGTCCAGCATGAACGCGATCGGGCGGGCGACCGACCTGCCGCTGCTCCGCCCGCTGGTTATGAGCGATAAGCTGGACATTATTTCTTTGGCGCAGCAGATCGGAACGTACGATTTGTCGATTTTGCCTTACGAGGACTGCTGCACACTGTTTGTGCCCAAATCGCCTTCGACTAATCCGAACTTGCGGATACTGGAAAATATCGAGCGCTCGCTGCCGGATTTGCCGCAGCAGATTGAGCGGGCCGTCGAGGGGACGGAGACGATCCTGATCCGGCCGGGACGTGAAATCAAACGTAAATCGCCGGCGGAAGAGGAAGTCGTGCAGAGCAAGTGGTTTTGACCATAGGTGCGGCCACAATGAAAAAGCGCGAGCACAGAGGGATGATTCCTTAATGCTCGCGTTTTTTCATTTGTTGATCCTGCTTCTTAGTGCGTTGCCGGATGGGTGCGGGTGTTGTCCTTTTCTTTCTGTTGGCGTCTCTTCTTCAGCAAGCCTGCCAGCAGCACACCGCAGATCATGACCGCGATCAGCCCGTACCGCAGGATGGGGTTGTCCTCAAAGAACGCGAGAAAATGCGGTTCCTCCGTGATCATATTGGCCGCGGTGTAAGTCAGCACAGCGGCACCCAGATAGGCGATCCACGGAAACTTCTCCAGCAGCTTGATGAACAGCGTGCTTCCCCATACGACGATCGGCACACTGATCAAGAGGCCGATGACGACAAGGACCATATGCCGCTGGGAAGCGCCGGCGACCGCAATCACATTGTCGAGACCCATGGCGGCATCGGCAATGACGATCGTCCGCACGGCCGGCCACAGCTTATCCTTCGCTTCGATGCTGTCGTGGTCGCCTTCATCAGCCAGCACTTTATAGGCGATAAAAATCAGCATCAGTCCGCCAGCGGCCAGCAGCCATGGAATACCAAGCAGCCAAACGACGATTAAGGTCGCCGCAATCCGCAGAACGATAGCGCCGGCAGTCCCGTAAATAATCGCCTTCTTCTGAACGGTGCGGGGGAGCTTTCTCGCAGCCATGCCGATGACGATAGCGTTGTCACCCGCCAAAATCAGATCAATAAAAATGATGTTGATCAGGGACAGGAAAAAAGCAGCACTAAATAAATCCATTATGGTCACTTCCTTATAAACGTAAATACGTATGAATGCTCCAAAAGGGTTCACTTGTCCGAAGACGATTTTTCAAAATGGCATAGCTTGGCTCAATTCCTCATACAAGTTGTAAGGGAGGGATGAGCGTGGAGCATTTGTTTTTATTGTCGGAAATTTTGATTATAAATTTGGTGCTGAGCGGCGATAACGCGGTGGTCATCGCGATGGCCAGCAAAAGCCTGCCGCTGCATCAGCGCAAACGGGCGGTGTGGTGGGGCGCCCTGGGAGCGGTTCTGCTCCGTTGCGCGCTAACCTGGATCGCCGTCATATTGTTGAAGATCCCTTTTATTCATGCCGCGGGAGGGCTTCTCCTTGCGGCAATTGCCTTCAAGCTGCTGCTTCCGGCGCATGAGGACGATTCCCGCGTTGCCGGGGCGGCATCGATGTGGAAAGCGGTGCAGACGATTCTGGCCGCGGATTTCGTAATGAGCCTGGACAACGTCCTGGCCATTGCCGCGCTGGCGAAAGGCGACCTGTCCATCCTCGTGATCGGGATCGCCATCAGCATTCCGATCGTCGTCTGGGGGAGCAATCTGATTGCCGATTGGCTGCAGCGCCTGCCGATCCTGACCTACGCGGGGGCGGGCATCCTCGGTTATACGGCCGGCGACATGTTTCTGCAGGATCCGCAGCTGGGCCCGGCGCTGTCGGCAGCCTTGCCGAACGTGGCCCATGCCGTGCCGGCGGCGGTTGCCGTGCTCGTTATTATGTTCGGCTGGATGAAAAAATATAAGGCCGGACGCAGCTGAATCGCCTGGAATCAGGGGGAACGGCCCGACTTTCGGCCGGCCTGGAAAGTCATTTTTCGGACCGCAGAGGGAGGAGTGGTTTTTTGCCCGATTTTCAGCTAAACTGGAAGAGAACGGGGATGTCGTAATTTGCTGCGGCCAGTCCCTCATTGTCTTCTGGAAGGTGTGTGATGGATATGTCCGACAACAACAAGCTGATGACGGGGATTTTGATTCTGGCTGCCGGGATCGTCATCCTCCTGGGGAAATTGGGCTTTTTCAGCTTTCTCGGAAGAGCGTTTTGGCCGCTTCTTCTGCTGATTCCCGGAATTTTGCTGCACCTGTGGCATTTCTGGAGAAAGGGACCTTCCGAGCTGCTTCTGCCCGGGGCGATATTGGTCGTATACAGCATCGTTTTCTTCATCGGCATCATCGGCGGGTGGGATACGCTGAAATACACCTGGCCGCTGTTTTTCCTGGGGATCGCCGTTGGTTTGTTCGAATACGACTATTTTTCACCGCGCCGCCAGAACGGCATGTTTATCGCCGCGCTGATCATCGGGGCGATTTCCGTCATTCTGCTGGGATGGACATTATTTTCGCTGTCGCTGATTTATGTGCTGGCCATCCTGCTCATTATCGGCGGGATTTGGCTTATCGTGGTGCGAGGCCGCGGGAAAAACCGGAGCATCTGGTAACGGTGCAAGTTCTTGAATTTTGCGCGATTTCGCGTATAATATAAACGATATGTCAAGCGTCGGCATTTTGTCCGGCGCTTTGTTTTGTGGCAGCTTTGTGGCAGAAATATAGAGACGAAAGGATATGGAGATAAACCTATGCATGATAGAAGTCAAATCCGCAACATTGCGATTATTGCTCACGTAGACCATGGCAAAACGACGTTAGTCGACAAGCTGCTGCAGCAATCCGGGATTTTCCGGGAAAACGAAGCCGTTCAGGAGCGGGCGATGGACTCCAACGATCTGGAGCGGGAACGCGGCATCACGATTTTGGCCAAAAATACGGCCATCACGTATAAAGATTATTTGATCAACATCGTGGATACCCCGGGACACGCCGATTTCGGCGGTGAGGTGGAACGGATCATGAAGATGGTTGATGGCGTGCTGCTCGTCGTCGACGCTTACGAAGGCTGCATGCCGCAGACGAAATTCGTGCTGCGCAAAGCGCTGGAGCATCACTTGACACCGATCGTCGTCGTCAACAAAATCGACCGTCCGGCCGCGCGCCCAGCCGAAGTCATCGATGAGGTACTGGACCTGTTTATTGAATTGGAAGCTAGCGACGAACAGCTGGATTTCCCGGTGGTGTACGCGTCCGCGCTGAACGGAACGTCCAGCCTTGATCCGGAAAAACAGGACGACAATATGCTGGCCCTGTACGAAACGATTATCGAGCATATTCCGGCGCCGACCGAAAACGTTGAAGAGCCGCTGCAATTCCTCGTAACGCTGATGGACTATAACGAATATTTGGGCCGGATCGCGATCGGGCGCGTCAACCGCGGCGTCATCCGCCAGGGGCAGCCCGTGGCCGTGATGACGCGCGACGGCGGCAAAAAAGCGGCCCGCATCGAGAAGCTGTTCGGGTTCCAAGGCCTTCGCCGCGTAGAGATCGAGGAAGCCGGAGCCGGCGACATTGTCGCTGTGGCGGGGATCAAGGACATCAACATCGGCGAAACGATCGCCGACTCGAACCAGCCCGAGGCGCTGCCTGTCCTGAAAATTGACGAGCCCACGCTGCAAATGACGTTCCTCGTCAACAACAGTCCGTTTGCCGGCCGCGAAGGGAAATGGGTCACCTCCCGCAAGCTGCGCGAACGCCTCTTCAAGGAACTTGAGACGGACGTATCGCTGCGGGTGGACGAGACCGACAGCCCGGATGCGTTTGTCGTGTCGGGACGCGGGGAGCTGCACCTCGGCATTCTGATCGAAAATATGCGCCGTGAAGGCTACGAGCTTCAGGTATCCAAACCGGAGGTCATCGTCCGCGAGATCGATGGCGTGAAGATGGAGCCGATCGAACGGTTGCTGATCGACGTTCCTGAAGAAAGCATGGGCGCGGTAATGGAGAGCCTCGGCTCCCGCAAGGCCGAAATGGTGAACATGATCAACAACGGAAACGGCCAGGTGCGGCTTGAGTTCCTGATCCCGGCCCGCGGACTCATCGGGTACCGGACGCATTTCCTGACCTTGACCCGCGGCTACGGCGTTATGAACCATGCTTTTGACAGCTACGGTCCTTACGCGGGCGGCCAGGTCGGCGGACGCCATGAAGGCGTGCTCGTTTCGAGTGAAAACGGCGTATCGACGCTGTACGGCATCTTGTCCATCGAGGATCGCGGGATTCTGTTCGTCGAACCGGGCACCGAAATTTACGAGGGCATGATCGTCGGCGAACATACGCGCGACAACGACATCGTCGTAAACATCTGCAAAGAAAAACAGCTCACCAACGTCCGGTCGGCGACGAAGGACGAGACGGTGAAGATGAAAACGCCGCGGCTGTTTTCGCTGGAACAGGCGCTGGAATATTTGAATGATGATGAATACTGTGAGATTACGCCGAAATCGGTCCGCCTGCGCAAAAAGATTTTGAACAAAAGCGAACGCGAACGGGCCGAAAAACATCGCAAAATGTCGGAAGCCAATTTATAATAGAAGGGTACTTGCACTGCATTATCCTTTTAAAGGAGGACGCACAAATTGCAAGCCTGGTTTGCGCAACATCCGGTCATTTCGTATCTGCTGATTTTGGTGCTGATCATTTTCGTGTACAACAAGGTATTTCGCGCGCAGCAAAAGCTTCCGCTATGGAAGGAAGCGATCCTGTACCTGCTTATGGCGCTAGGTTCTTTCCTGCTGCTTATTTTTCAAATCGATAAGCTGCCGATAATCCAGTGCCTTCTTGTTGCCGTTGCGCTGATGCTGATGGTACGCATCCGTTATTTTGTCGAAGGGCGGCAAAAGAAAAAAGATGGGGCGAACCCGGCCTCGGGCGACAAGTCGGCATAATTTTCCGGGAAATAAACCGGTAACTTTTCAGCGATGCAATTCGTCTTTTAGATGCGGCTTAATATCACAGAAATAAGGTGTTTGATTGCATGAGTTCCAATCGCAGTGGTTTGCCTCCCAGAAGGCAAAACCATAATCGATCCACGAAAAAAGCGGTAAAGAAGAAGAAAAAGTCGAGCGGGATCAGGACATTTTTCAAAATGCTGCTGACGGTCATGATCGTTGCGATCATCGGCGCGGGGTTATATGCGGGGTATTTGATCTACACGACCGATCAGGTGATCGATGCAACGGGTACCTCGGAAACGGTGGCTCCGGAGAAATCGGCCAAGGTCAAGCCGCTTACGATGCTCCTGCTCGGGACGGATTACCGTCCGGAAACCGGGACCCATCTCAGCGACGTGATGATGGTGGTTGCGATGAATCCGAACACCAAATCCGCTACGGTCGTCTCGCTCCCCCGCGATACCAAGCTTGAACTGGACGGCTATAAAACGAACAAAATCAACGCGTTTTACCCGAACTTCCTGGTAGCGGAGAAAAAAAGCGGCATTCCTGCCGAACAGGAAATGAAGACGATGATGAGCAAATTTTTCGATACTTCGATCGATTACGTAACGGTGATCAACTTCCAAGGTTTTCGCGATATCGTCGACGCTTTGGGCGGTGTGGATGTCAATGTCGATGCCAACATGTGTTACCGGGATAGAGCCGACGGTACGGATATCAACTTGAAGAAGGGGGCCCAGCACCTGAACGGGGAAGATGCCCTCGGGTATGTCCGGTACCGGAAGTCCAACTGCAGCCCGAAAACGAAAGGCTCTGACGATTTTGACCGCAACCGGCGCCAGAACGAAGTGCTTCACGCCTTGATCGACCAAGCCAAGTCGCTTAACGGGGTTTTGGGGGCGGGCAAAGTGATCCAATCCGTAGGCAAAAACCTGGAGACGGACTTGGAATCGGAGCAAATGAAAAATCTGATTTCCGCCTATTGGAACATTTCTAAGGAAAACGTAGATTTCATGCCGATTACCGGGGACTGGAAAAGCCCTTACGTATATTTGCACCAGGATGAGCTTGATGCGGCCAAACAAGCCTTGAAGGATGAGCTTGCCGGGACGAAGCAGCCGGCTCAGGAGGAGAATGCCGCGGAGGCGGCGGACGGGTCATTAAACGATTGAATGCAAGTTTTGCCTCATGCTATAATACAATTAACTTACAGGATGACTGAAGTTCCCTAAGTTCAATCCCTAGAAGGGTTATGTGCAGGAGGGCTGGTAATTATGTCAGAGATCGTCACCCAATTGTCCGATTCGCTTTTCGACACTCTCCAGTCCGAAACGTTTGTACTGTTGAATACGGTGGACCGGGAATCCGGGGGGCCGACGTCCAGCGCCATCTCATGGGTTTACGCCGTTGACCACGCCACGCTGCGGCTGGCTCTGGATCATCGTTCGAGACTCGTCGGCAATATTAAGGCCAACCCCAGAGTTACGGTTTCGGTGTTCGGCAAGGAAACGATTTATGCCATTAATGGCCGGGCAACCGTTGTAGAAGACCCTCTAGAAGGGGTTCCGTTCAAGATGTGCTGTTTCGATGTGCGTATCGACGCGGTGCGTAACGCCTTGTTTTACGGAGCGCAATTGGTTTCCGCTCCGGTTTATGCCAAAGTATACGACCAGCGTGCCGCGGACATGCTGGACAGCCAAGTATTTGCCGCGATGAAAAAAGCCTAGCGACTTGTTCGCCAGGCTTTTTTTGCCTTACTGGGACAAACTTAGCGGGTTTTTGGCGGGATTTGTCTGTTCTGATCGCCCGGGGCCAAATTCATTCTCGTGGGGCTTTCGCCCGTCTGTGGCCGGGTGCCGCTTGGCATCTGCGGAACGATCCGCCCGATAATATCGGCGAGTTCAGTGGCCAAACCGGCTACGGGATGGCCCTGCCGGATTTTTTTTCCGACTTCCGCGAGGCGCTGGTTCAAGTCCATATCGGCCGTTATGATCGCCCCTGCCCCTTGGGGATCTTTACGAAGGGCTTCAGCCACTGTATATTTGATGCTTCCTACGCGGGCACGTTCCAGCCGGCTGTCGACGTCGATGCCGACGACGGCGGTATTGCCCATGACGACGCAATGCGCGCCTTTGACGCCAGGCACTTTTTCAACAAGTTTTTCCAAATACACTTGTCTATCCCGATCTGACATGTTCCCAGCGTTCGCCATATCCGGACTTACGTTTGGGCTCACGCTTTGCGTCCGGGGAACAGTGCCTGTTTGATTTTGTGGAGAGGGTGATGCCTTTTCAGTAGCAGTTCCGCAGCTCGCAAGCAGGGGAGCCGTCAATAACAAACACAGCCATATTCGCATAGTTGGATCCGTCCTTTCGGAAATGATCTCTTGATTCGACGATAAGTTATCACGATATAGATTTCCCGGGGCGGAAAAAAATATGTATGAAAACATAAGGCTGCAATGACCGCGGTGGAGGGGATAAGATGAAAAAAATCTTTGTATTGGATACCAATGTATTGCTGCACGATCCGAATGCGATTTTTGCCTTCGATGAACATGATGTAGTCATACCGGCCGTCGTGCTGGAGGAGATCGATACGAAGAAGCGCAACGCCGACGAACTGGGCCGCAACGCCCGGGGCGTCTCTCGGCTGCTCGATGGATTGCGCGAAACGGGTCACCTGCACGATGGGGTTCCGCTCGAAGGCGGCGGCAGGATCAAAGTGGAGTTAAACCATCGCAGCTTCATCAAAGTCCAGGAGATGTTCGGCGAGGTGACGAACGATAACCGGATTTTGGCCGTGGCGCTCAACTACCATTTGGAACAAAAGGAACTGCCCGATCCGCGGCCGGTCGTGCTGGTCAGCAAGGACGTGCTCGTCCGTATCAAAGCGGATGTGCTCGGACTGACCGCTCAGGATTATTTATCGGACCGTACGGTCGGGCCAAGCGATTTGTACGGAGGATATTCCACCATTAAAGTCCATCCTTCGATCATCGATGAGTTTTACACCTATCGTTCCTTACCGGTCAAACTGCTGGGACTCCATTATTCCCTTTATCCGCACGAGTTTGTTATTTTAAAAGATGAGATGGGCAGCGGAAAATCCGCCCTGCTGAAACTGAATGACGACGCCAGCCGCCTTGAGCCGCTGTATTTAAGCAATGAGCCGGTATGGGGAATCAACGCCCGCAACGCGCAGCAGCGGATGGCGCTGGAACTTCTGCTGAACGACGATATTCCGCTGGTGACGATCACCGGCAAGGCGGGAACCGGCAAAACGCTGCTGGCCCTGGCCGCCGGCCTGCTTAAAGTGGAGGACGAACACAAATACAAGAAGCTACTGATCGCCCGCCCCGTCGTGCCGATGGGGAAGGATATCGGATTTTTGCCCGGGGAAAAAGAAGAAAAGCTGCGTCCCTGGATGCAGCCGATCTACGATAACCTGGAATTCCTGTTCGATACGAAAAAGTCAGGGGATATCGAGAAAATATTGATGGGGCTCGGCAGCATCCAGGTGGAGGCGCTGACCTATATCCGCGGGCGCTCCATTCCCGGGCAGTTTATTATCGTGGATGAGGCGCAAAACCTGACGCGCCATGAGGTGAAAACGATCGTGTCCCGGGTCGGGGAAGGCAGTAAAATCGTACTCATGGGAGATCCTGAGCAAATCGACCATCCCTATCTCGATTTTTCCAGCAACGGCCTGACGGGTCTCGTGGAACGCTTTAGGGATCAGGGAATTAGCGGACATATCACGCTGGAGAAGGGGGAACGTTCCAAGCTGGCGCAAGTGGCGGCCGATTTGCTGTGAAAAGAGGTAGTTCAAAAAGCCCGCTTTTGATCACGAAGCAAATCAAGAAGTAACTCGGCATCGAATCTTGAATTCAGCCGGGCCTTCCGGTGCTCACGTACCCAAAACGTACGCTCCGCTCCTCAGTCCCTAGCTTCATCCAACCTTCTCGGTGCTGAAAACCGGCCTTTTTGAACTCATACTAAAGTGTGTGAAAAGATAAAGAACAATTTAGGCGCGAGCTGATCCGGCTCGCGTCTTTCTAAACAGAATTATAAAAATTCCGGCTAAAGGACTCCAGAGACGTTATCTGCGGAAAAATGGAGGTTTGCAAAATATAAGGGACACAGATGACCTTATTTACCTCGAATCGGCCCGGGTGAACTCTTTTAGAGCAAAATAGAGTCATGTGGGTCCGTTAGGCTGGGAAATACCCGGGAAATGGGCGAATAACGTCGCTGGAGTCCGTTAGAGCAGTGTCCCACAAATTAGAAAGAGCCGAATTACTCGGTACTTCTGCTCTTGAAAGAAGGGGAAGGGTACTCGTAGTAGAACAAAAGAGGGAATGGGTATGGGGTGGAAAGTTTACGGCCCGCCTTTAGAGTCAGGTTCTAACCTTAAAGTAAGTTCCATAAGAACCTGACTCTAACAGCGGGTGGAACCCCATACCCATCCCTCCCCTTGCACTTAGCGTATGGGTTTGCATGACAAAGAACCTCGCCAGTGGCGAGGTTTTTTCTAATTTTTGGCGGGACAATTTGATTTGTCATTTGTTACAATAAATAGCGATAGTTTTATGACAGGGCCGTACAGAGGCTAGGGATTACTCCTACTCCTTCCTCTGGGGCGGAGAGGATGAACGGGTGTGAAGCGGAAAAACCATTGGGTGCTTTTTGCCCTCCTTCTTCTGGCATTGATCAACTTGTCCCCCAGCAAGGAAACGGGGCTGGTCCGTTCCGAGGACCGCGGCGACGAGCCGCCGGTCAGTGTTCCGCAAACCGAGGTTCCGCAGGAAACGGGGCAAATCCGGGTAGCGGTGCAGATGAACGAGGCCGATTTTCGCCAGCTTGAGCAAATGAACCGGACGTTTATGGACAGCCATAAGATCCAGGTCGAGCTGACGAACGTTGCTTCGGAAGAAGCCTACGCTTCGTTTCAAAATTTGTTGAAGCTGGGCGAGTCGCCTGACGTTCTGCTGCTGGACAATGCTTGGGTGCGTCAATTCGCGGCGGACGGATATTTGCTGCCAACGGAAATCTACTATTCGGGGGTTTTGTCGGGAGAAGTATTAAGCGTTTCCCTCATTCCGAACGAATGGAACGGTTATGTGTGGGGAGTACCGGCGGATGCCGACCCTTATGTATATGTATTCTCCGATGCTGTGCTGAAAGATATGGGGATGGATACGCCCCCGGATTCGCCGGACGCGTGGAATGATCTGCTTGCGTCCGGTTCCGAAAAAAGACGGCTTCCCCAGCATTTGCTGGGTATGGACGGAAGCGACCCTTATGCTTCTCTGACACTGCTTTGGCAGCTTGGCGGCGCCCGGGAGAACGTACAAGCTTCCCCTTTTGCGCTTAACGGCGAAATGCGAGCCGCGCTAAAACGGCTGGAGCAGCTTCGGCCCCTTTTGATATCGTCGGATTCGCCGCAGGCGGGTAATCAGGACTTGTGGAGCAAACTGCAACGCGGCGAGCTTGCGATGATATTAACAACGGCTTCGGAGGCCGCAAAGCATCCGCAAGCGGGGACAACCGTCATGTTTCCCGGGAAGCAGCGGGACCGGTTTACGACCTGGATCGCCGGGCGGAGTTTCGCGGTTTCTTCGCATTCCCAAAACGCCGATGCCGCGGGGGAGTGGATCGAAGCGATGACCTCCTCCGACAGTCAAAGCCAATGGTTTGAAGCGACGGGGCACCTCCCGGTATCGCGTGCGATCTACGATGAGGCTGTGAAATACAAGCTGCCGGATTGGATCTCATCGTTTGCGGCATCGGGAGCGATATCCGCGGTGCCGGCCGGAAGCGGCCTTCCGGCCGGGCTGGAGGAGTTTTCCGGTCTCATGAAGCAGTATTTGAACGGCAAAATGAGTGCAGGGTCTTTTGCGGACAAGCTTGGCCGGATCGGCCAATAATCAAAACGACAACTTCAGTTTGACGACTAAAATTCCCTGGGCAATCATCACCTCGGTGGCTTCTACAAAAGGAACGATTTTTTTGGGATAAAAGCCAAGATCAAAATCGCGCTCGAGCTCGGCCCGGGTCGTGTCGGGCAGCTCCAAGCCGTTGAACAGCAAACGGTCAACGTGGAAAGTAATGGAGTTTTCCGGTTCATGTTCTACGGTGTAATGTCCTTCCACTTTAAGCTTAAGCTGTTCCCGGCTGCCCTGCACGGTAATTTGGTTCTCAAGGAAGGTGAAGCTGATGTCTTTCAGCAGTTCGTTTTTGCGATGCAGAAATCCGTTAAGCTCTTCCTGCCGAATCGTAAGGCTGTAACCGCCTTTTTCGGCGGCCAGGCTGTCCTCGTATTCATTCAAAAAGTCGGGAAACTCGGACATCACCGCGGACAGCGCTGCGAAATATTTTCTCAGCTCATAGAGTCCGACGTTTTCCCAATAGGCCATCAATTCCTCGATCATCGCTTTCAATTTTTCCGGATCCGCGCTAAGGCCGAGGGATTTGTCCACTTGCTGCTGCAGGGCAGTGACACGCTCCCGCTGAAGCTGAAGTTCCGCCTTCATCCGCGCAAGATCGTCCGACACGACTTCCAGCTCCTGTTTCGTATGCACCAGACCGGCATATTCGGATTTGTACTTGCCCAGCACGATGCGGTCGCGCTCCAAGATCAATTGATAATAATCCAGCACGGTAAAAAAATCCTTTAAACTCCCCGCCGACAGCAAGGCGGCAAACAGATTCTCCCGCTCCCCCATATAATAAGCGCGTATACGCGCTCCTGCCTGTTCCCGGCTGCTCCGGATTTGTTCGTTTTTCTCGGCCAGTTGTGCGGACAGTTGACGAATCGCCGTTTCCGTCTCCTGCTGCCGGGCTTCAATGCGGGCGATCTCTCTATCGATCTCCTTGATGGACAAGCTTTGCTCCAATATTTGCTGTTCCTCTTCCGTAAACGGCTCGGCCCATACCGGCGGCGGAAAGAGGGAAGCGAAGATGAAAATCAGCAGCAATATCAAGGATGGATAATGTTTGTTCAAAAAAGATCCTCTCCCGTGAGTAGTTGTACTATATATATATGTTACCAAGCGAGGAAATAGCAGGGATCATGAAAAAAGGCGGCTCGACCTGAGGTCGAACCGCCTTTTGCAATGCTTTTTTTATTCGGATTATAGTGGCAAACCCATTTTGAAGACCGTCCAATAGCTGAAACCTGTAAAGGCGACGATCATATATCCCCAGAACAGCAGGATATACGTTCTTTCCGTAAACTTCAGGTAACCGAAAAGAACGAAAAAGGCGGTTTGCAGGAAAAACAGCAACGCCATTTCGGTCATACCGCCGGCAAAGGCCATGAGTCCAATGGCAAGGGTAAAGAAGCCAAGGACACGGAACATGCGTGCCACGAAAAATCCCCCTTTCATATGTATCAACGAACATCCCATTTCTTTAATCATTATACCCGTTAGCCTGATATGTGTAAACGAAAAGTCAATAATTAGCCTGGGTTTGCACGGCGAAATGTGATGAATATTATGGTAAATACTTGGATTTCCCGATGTTTTTCTTTACGTTTATTCATTAGGTATGGAGAACCCCGATTTTGGAAATACATTTTAGTATCAAATAGATTCTATGAACTCTATGAGAGGCATAGAAATGGAGTAAGAAGCTTTTCACTTATTCGCCTGCCGGAATGCCGGCGGGAAAACGGATTAAGACTAGGATGTCGTTAGGAGGTTTTTATAGCATGACAGCAGTGAGACAAGACGCATGGAGCGCGGAAGATGATTTAATTTTGGCCGAGGTGACTCTTCGCCATATTCGGGAGGGCAGCACACAGCTTACCGCATTCGAGGAGGTTGGGGAACGGATCGGCAGAACGGCGGCCGCTTGCGGGTTCCGCTGGAACAGCTGCGTCCGTAAAAAATATGAAGCGGCGATCAGCATAGCCAAAGCCCAACGGCAAAAACGGAATTATATGAAAAAGCAATCGTCGCTCTCGGCAGGTTCCGGCATCGCTTCCCTCGCTTCGGTGGAGACGGAGGACGGTTACCGAAGCGAAGGCGTGACGGAAGAAACGATTTCCATCGATGCGGTCATCCGCTTTTTGCGCGGCTGGAAAAACACGGTGCAGGAAACGAACCGGCATGTCAAAGCGCTGGAAAAGGAATTGCGGGAAAAGGAAGAGGAAATGGCCGCGCTGAAGGAGGAAAACGAACGCCTCTCGGCGCAGGTCAATGAAGTGCAAACCGACTACCGAGCGGTTAACGATGACTACAAGGCTTTAATCCAAATCATGGACCGGGCCCGCCGCCTTGCTTTTCTGAACGAAGAGGACGAAGAAAGCAAATCGCGATTTAAGATGGACGCGAACGGAAATTTGGAGCGTATCGAGTAGGGGGCGCAAAACGCAAAAATCCCGTTAAAACACAGGAAAGTTGATAGAAGTCCCGCCGTATGGCGGGATTTTTGTGTTTTGGGGGAAGGGTTTGGTATAAAATGAAGAGGAATAATTATAGAGGATTTGCGATAAGACAGCGAAGGGAAGTTAGCTAAGGTGAAGATAGATATTGTTGGGGCGGGGGCGCTTGGGCTGCTGTTTGGCGGGAAACTGGCTGCGGCGGGAGAACGTGTGCGGTTCTGGGCAAGGACGGCCGAGCAGGCGGCGCTGCTCCGAAAGGAAGGAATCGAGCTTACGGAGCCTGACGGAACGGTGCATATTATAGAAGGAAAACGGTTTGCGGCGGGCACGCTTGATCATACGGCCGGAACGAATTTGGCGGAGGAACCGGATTGGCTGCTGTTGATGACGAAGCAGGGCCACATTACCGAAGCTTTATTGTCAGCTTGCGGCCGCCTTGCCGGAAAGGATACCAACATCGTTTGTTTTCAAAATGGAGCAGGGCATTTGGAACGGATCCGGCAAATGATCCCGGGACAGGCGCTGTATGCGGCGATCACCACGGAGGGAGCAAAACGATCGGACGGCCGCCGCGTAACCCGCGCCGGTTTTGGTGAAACGCGCGTCGGAGTCCATCAAGCGATGGATTTTCCTGATTTTTCGGGAGAAAGTTTGGTAAAAATGCTCCAAAAGGCAGGATTTGATGCCTTTTTGTCGAATGACATCGGGAGAGAAATGTTCAGGAAGCTGCTCATCAATGCGGTTATCAATCCGTTAACGGCGATTTGGCGGATTCCGAACGGCCAATTGCTGGAATCGGAGGCGCGAAGATCGGTGATGCGGCAGCTGTGCGACGAAGGGGAACGCATTTTTCGGGCAAACGGGATCGCGTACGACGCCGATATCTTTGCGCAAATCCTGGAAGTTTGCCGCTCTACCGCCGGCAACACCTCGTCGATGCTGAAGGATATCCTCTCGGGAAACCCGACGGAAGTCGATTTTATCAACGGCCGTCTGGTGGAAATGGCGCGCGCCAAGCAGGTTTCCGCCCCTGGACATGAGCTGGTCTGGCAGCTTATCAGGGCGATGCAACCTGACATGAATATAAAAATATAGTTACTAACTTTTTGTGTGAGCTTTTCTTTTCCAACATAAAGGAGGTGGGTTTTTGAGTGTTTTGGCCACTTTTCTTATCGTGTTTTCCATGATTCCGGTCATTCCGTTTCTGCTCGTTTATTTCATATATTACTATGGGGTAAAACGCGAGAAAAAAGCCGCCATTATGCTGGCGATGGACGTCACGACGTTGTTTCTGATCTTGGGGGCGGCCGCCTTGTTCAACAATGTGTTTCACTCCACGTTTGGTTTTTACTTGATCGTTATTATTCTGCTCGTTGCCGGCGGATTGATCGGCGGGGCGCAGACACGCCTGAAAGGCAAGGTGGACGTGCGGCGGCTGCTGCGCGCGGTGTGGCGCTTGACGTTTGCGGGGACAGGGGTCGCTTACATTCTTTTATTTATAATCAGTTTTATTACATATATTTTGACCGCCTAAACTATACTATACAAACCACAAATCTCCAAATGACGAATAAAATCATGACACTCGAGGTTAATTGTTAAGAAAGAGCGATTGTCAATATGGGATAACGGACGATTTTGTTACATGAGCGGGCCGTTTTTGGCGAAAAACGCGGAATTACCGAAAATTTATGTTGGATTTTTTTGACCGCTGGTTGTATAATCTAAAAACATATACCACAATATTTTAAGGGGGATATCGCTAGATGAAGAAGAGTAAAAGTCTACTCCTGCTTCTGACGCTCGTTCTCGCCGTGGGCACTTTGCTTTCCGCGTGCGGATCAAACGGCGGCAGCAACGGTGCTGCTAACGGAGGCAACAACACGGCATCCAACAGCGGCGACAGCGGTGAGGAGAAATTAGCCGCGGATCAAACGCTGAAAATCAACCTGAGCGCGGAACCGCCTACATTCGATCCGGCTCAAGCCCAAGACAGCCAGTCCAACACGGTGCTTAAGACGATGTATGAAGGTCTTACGCGTCAGGATGGATCCGGTCAATCCGTTCCGGGTGTAGCCGAAAAATGGGAACCAAATGATGATGGCACTCAATACACGTTCCACCTTCGTAAAGATGCAAAATGGAGCAATGGCGATCCTGTAACGGCAAATGATTTCGTGTTTGCGTGGGAGCGCGTGCTGAGCCCGGAAACACAACCGGCGGCTCCTTATGCTTACCAATTGTATTATTTGAAAAACGCTCAAGAATATAATGAAGGAAAAATTACCGATTTCAGCCAAGTTGGCGTGAAAGCGGTGGATGATTATACACTGCAAGTTGATCTGGTAGCTCCTACGCCTTATTTTGTAGGCCTGACCTCTTTCTACACTTATTATCCGGTTCACCCATCCGTCAAGGATGACCCGAAATGGGCGGTTGACCAAAGCAAAATGATCGTAAACGGCCCGTTCACGCTGACCAATTGGGTGAAAGGCTCAACGATCGAAGTTACGAAAAACGAAAACTACTGGGATAAAGACAACATCAAGCTGAACAAAATCAACATGACTTTGGTGAACAGCAGCTCAACGGAATTGGCTGGTTACCAAAACGGTGAGTTGGATCGCGCCGGCCATCCGAACGGTGAAATTCCAACCGACCAAATCCCGATTCTGAGAGACCAGCTGAAAGACGAACTGGAAATCAAAGGTATCGCAAGTACCTATTACTACGAATTTAACGTAACGGCCGAGCCGTTCGATAACGTGAATATCCGTAAAGCCTTTGCTATGTCTATCGACCGTCAAGCGATCGTCGATAACGTAACCCTTGGCGGACAGCTTCCGGCGTTCGGTTACGTTCCTCCGGGCATCAAAGGCGTAAACGACGAATACCGCAACGAGCACAAAGACGACTATTTCACGGAAAATGTGGAAGAAGCGAAAAAACTGCTTGAGCAAGGCATGAAGGAAAAAGGTTATACGAAACTTCCGGAAATCACGTTGATCTACAACTCCAGCGATGCGCATAAGAAAGTAGCGCTGGCTATAGCCGACATGTGGAAGAAAAATCTTGGCGTTGACGTGAAGACACAAAACCAAGAATGGGCCGTATTTGTCGAAAATCGCCAAAACCTGAATTACCAAGTGGCTCGTGCCGGCTGGACCGCCGACTACAACGATCCGATGACGTTTTTGGATATGTGGGTAACTGACGGCGGCAACAACGACACCGGTTTCTCCAACGAGGAATACGACAAGCTGATTGCCGAAGCGAAAGCTACCGAAGATATGGCTAAACGCGATGAAGCCTTCGCAAAAGCCGAAAAAATCTTCATTCAAGACAACATGGTCGTGATGCCGCTTTACTACTACACGAACGTTGCGGCCGAGAAGCCATACCTGAAGGGTGTATTCCTTGACTTTAGCGGTGCTGTTGACTATACCCGCGCGTACCTGCTCGAACATTAATCCGTAAAGGGCAGGCCCATGCAAGAACGAAGCGAATAGCAACTTCGGGATATATATGTGGGCTACTTCATATATATCCCGATTTTTTATGTGCGGTTTTCTCCCAAGTATTTCGTACTTATACAAATATATGGAATAGACAAACTAGTTCTTTTCACCTAGAATCGATATGTGTCGAAATATACAAGAAGGAGGTGTGAACGGGCATGATACGTTATATTGCCAATAAGTTTTTTTACATGTTGGTTTCGTTATTCATTCTGATCTCGGCCACCTTTTTTCTGATGAAAGCCATTCCAGGTGATCCGCTAACGTCAGAAAAACAGGTGCCTCCCGCGATTAAGGAGCGCCTTTATGAACAACTTGGACTCGACAAGCCCGTTTATCAGCAGTATTTAAAATATTTGAGTGATGTTGCGCACGGAGATTTGGGCATTTCCATGAAGATGATTAACCAGGATGTGTCCAAAATCATCGGGCAAACGTTTTCGGCGTCCTTGAAGCTGGGGATCGTCGCGATTATCGTTGCCGTAATCGTCGGGGTGCTGCTTGGCATGCTGGCAGCATTGTATCATCGCAAATTGATCGACAATGTGGCTATGGTGCTGGCGGTGTTAGGGATCGCGGTGCCGAGCTTTGTAGTTGCTTCTTTGCTGCAATATGTGTTTGCCTCCAAGCTGCACTGGCTTCCGACGATGGGCTTTAAGGGACCGCTGTATTACGTGCTTCCTGTAGCGGCGTTAACCGCGCAGCCGATCGCTTTTATCGCCCGTCTGACGCGTTCAAGCATGCTGGAAGTATTGCATGCCGACTATATCAAGACGGCCAAAGCGAAAGGTTTGGGCTGGATGGCGATTTTGTTCCGCCACGTTATCCGCAACGGAATTATGCCGGTCATTACTTATCTTGGGCCAATGACGGCCGACATCGTTACCGGCTCGGTCGTAATCGAGCAAATCTTTGGGATTGGCGGGATCGGCAAACAGTTCGTGCAGGCGATCAGCGTCCGTGACTATCCGCTGATTATGGGGATTACGATCTTTTACGGGGTATTGCTGATGTCGGCGCGTTTTATAACGGATATCGCTTACGTATTCGTAGATCCGCGAATCAAGCTAAGCGGAAGGAAGGAGGGCTAAAGGATGGATGCGAATTCCGTAAAAGTGATGCCGGCTCCGGCGGATCTGACCCCCGAGGATTTTCGGAAAATCGGAACGGACGAGAAAGAAGCCGAGGTCATTCAGCGCGAGAGTATTTCCGCATGGCGGGATGCCTGGTATCGTTTGTGCAGCAACAAGATGGCTATGACGGCGCTTGTCGTCCTTGTTATCATCTCACTTGCCGCTATCGTCGCCCCATGGATCGTCGAAAAAATCAATGGTTTAAACTATTATTCCAATGATCTGATGAGCACCAACAAGGGACCGTCCGCTCAGCACTGGTTTGGGACCGACGACCTCGGTCGCGATATGTTCGTCCGTACTTGGATGGGCGCGCGAATTTCTCTGATTGTAGGTTTGGCTGCCGCATGCATCGACTTGTTGATCGGTGTTATTTATGGCGGTATCATGGGATACTTTGGCGGCCGCGTTGATGAAATTATGAATAAGTTTTCCGAGATTTTGTACGCTATTCCGTACCTGCTGGTGACGATTTTGCTGCTGGTCGTGCTCGAGCCAAGCCTGGGAACGATCATATTGGCTTTAACGATCACGGGCTGGATCAACATGTCGTGGATTGTCCGCGGCGAGATTATGCAGCTCAAAAACCGCGAGTTCGTGCTGGCATCCCGTTCGATGGGCGCAGGCTCGGGGCGTTTACTGTTCCGCCATCTGCTGCCAAATGCGGTTGGACCGATCATCGTCACGGTGACGTTGTCCGTACCAAAAGCGATTTTTGCCGAAGCGTTCTTAAGCTTCCTTGGTCTTGGTGTGCAGGCTCCGATCGCATCGCTTGGTTCCATGATTAACGATGCTTTGACAGGATGGCTGTACTATCCGTGGCGCATGTTGTTCCCGGCCATATTGATCAGCTTGATCATGCTGGCGTTTAACATTTTCGGCGACGGCCTTCGCGACGCGCTGGATCCTAAACTGAAGAAATAGGAGGTGGAATGATGGAGCCGATTCTACAAATCAAAGATTTGCATGTGTCCTTTCAAGTCAGAGGCGGAGAAGTCAAAGCTGTTCGCGGCATGAACTTCGAAGTGGGGAAAGGGGAAACGGTCGCGATTGTCGGTGAATCCGGCAGCGGTAAAAGCGTAACGGCCCAAACGATCATGCGTCTGATTCCGTCCCCTCCGTCAATCATTAAGCAAGGTGAAATTATTTTTCAAGGCGAAAACCTGTTGACCAAAAGCAATAAACAAATGGAAGCCATTCGCGGTAAAGATATCGGCATGATTTTTCAGGACCCGATGACCTCTTTGAATCCTACCATTAAAGTAGGCCGACAGATTACCGAAGTGTTAATCAAACATCAGAAAATGTCAGCGGGCGAAGCGAAAGAGCGTGCCATTGAAATGCTGAAGCTAGTCGGCATTAAAAATGCGGAAGCCCGCTTTAACCAATACCCTCACGAATTTTCCGGGGGCATGCGGCAGCGCGTCATGATCGCTATTGCTCTTGCATGCCGTCCGGCGCTGCTGATCGCGGACGAACCGACGACAGCGCTTGACGTTACGATTCAGGCACAAATCATGGACGTCATGAAAGAGATGCAGGAGCATCTCGGCACTTCCATCATTTTGATTACCCACGACCTTGGTGTCGTTGCCGGCATGTGCGATCGCGTCATCGTCATGTATGCCGGGGAAGTTGTAGAAACCGGAACGAAGTGGGAAATCTTTAAAAACCCGCAGCATCCTTACACGAAAGGCTTGCTGCGCTCGATGCCGCGGTTGGATCAAAAGAAAGGGGAGCCCCTTATTCCTATTATCGGCACTCCGCCCGATTTGATTAAACCGCCGGTTGGCTGTCCATTTGCGGCACGCTGCGAGCATGCGATGAAGATTTGCGAACGCATCGATCCGGGAGCGACCGTATTCAGCGATACGCATACGGCCCGTTGCTGGGATCTTCATCCGATGGCCAGGGAGGGACAGTCGTCATGAGTATTGGGAAAACGTTGATCGAAGTCGAAGGGCTCAAGAAATATTTTAACGTCGGCGGCGGCAATGTGCTGAAAGCCGTTAACGACATCAGCTTCTCGATTGCCGAAGGCGAAACGCTAGGCCTCGTTGGCGAGTCGGGCTGCGGGAAATCGACCGCGGGACGCACGATCCTTCGCTTGTACGAGCCAACCGCCGGCAGCATTCGTTTTAACGGAACCGATATTACGAAACTTCATCCGCGGAAAATGAAGGCGATGCGCCGCGATATGCAGATGATCTTCCAAGATCCGTACGCCTCGTTGAATCCGCGGTTTACGGTTACGGATATCATCGGCGAAGCACTGGACATCCACGGCATGGCCGGATCGCGGGCGGAGCGCAAAAAACGCGTGGAAGAGCTGCTTGATATGGTCGGCTTGAATCCCGATCATGCGACGCGTTATCCGCACGAATTTTCCGGCGGACAACGGCAGCGGATCGGAATTGCCCGGGCGCTGGCGGTAAATCCGAAGTTCATCATCTGCGACGAACCGATTTCGGCGCTCGACGTGTCCATTCAAGCGCAGGTGGTCAACCTGCTTAAAGAACTGCAGGACCGCCTCGGTTTAACGTATTTGTTCATCGCCCACGATTTGTCGATGGTTAAACATATCAGCGATCGCGTAGCCGTCATGTATCTGGGCCGGATCGTTGAGCTCGCGGAAAGCGAAGAGCTTTACGCCAACCCGCAGCACCCGTATACGAAGACGCTGCTGTCCGCGATTCCGATTCCGGACCCGGAGATCGAAGCGAACAAGAAGCGGATTCACTTGGAGGATACGGGGAACGGCCCGATTACTTCCAAGGACGGCAATACCGACGGCGGATTGTTCGATCTGGACAATTCGGAGCTGGTTGAAGTGTCCAAAGGTCATTTTGTGGCGATGCCGAAAAAAGGCTAAGCTGTTTTGTGGTAAACTCCGGCTGCACGGTTAAACCGGCAGCGGGAGTTTTTTGCCGTTTATGCCGTTTCAGGCTTACGGAAAGTGAGAAATTTAACAAAAGTAAGGTTATCTTTGACGGGTACGCAGAGTATCCGGTACAATCAAGGAAGGTTTGCATGGAAGAACAGGAGGCAGGTAACCTGATGAATATAGTAGAAGATCTTCTGGCGCCCGCCGGGCCGCTTGCGGAAGCATATGCGCATCGTTTTGGAGCGGTCGCCGCTCTTTACGAATATGATCCGGCGTTGGATGAAAGCTGGCACAGACGGCTCAAATGGCTGGATGAAACGGAGCATCGCCGGATAAACCGGACCGCCTTGGTAAGCCGGCTGCGCGAATACAATCGTCTGCATAATCCGGATGCCGCTGTGGAGCAGGCGCTCAGCAGGCTAGCGCAACCGGGGACCGCGGTCATCGCCGGCGGGCAGCAAAGCGGCTTGTTTACCGGGCCGCTGCTGGTGATTTATAAGGCGATCACGATTATTAAAGCGGCCAAAACCGCCGCCGCCAAACTGAATCGGCCGGTCGTGCCGGTGTTTTGGATTGCCGGGGAGGATCACGATTGGGATGAAGTGAATCATTCCTACTTTTTATCTCCGGATCTGCAGGTCAAGCGTATTCGCATCTTGCGCGATGCGGATAACCGCCTGCCGGTCAGCTTTAGCCAGGTCCAAAGGGAGGAATGGGAGCAGGCGGCGGATGAGCTGGAGCAACTGCTTCCGGGCAGCGAGTTTAAGTCCGGCTTGATGGAGTTGTTCAGACGTTCCGCTGCGGAATCGGCGAGTCTGTCCGAATGTTTCGCCAAGCTGATGGGTGCCTGGTTCGGCAAATTCGGCCTTGTGCTGCTGGATTCCGCGGATCGCGAGCTCCGTAAGCTGGAGACCCCGGTATTTGAAGCAATCATCCGGCAAAACGACGAGCTGGAGTCGGCTTACTTCGAAAGTTTGCGCGATTTGGCCGGGCTAGGATACGAACCGCAAGCCGAAGTAAGCGAAAGCGGAGCCAATCTGTTTTACATACATGAGCAGGAGCGGCTGCTGTTGTTCAAGCGGGAAGGCGGCTTCGCCGACCGGAAAGGGAAGGTTTCCTTCACCCGGGATGAACTGTTGGCCGAGCTTCGCGAGCATCCGGAGCGTTTCAGCAACAATGTGTTGACCCGGCCGCTAATGCAGGACAGTATTTTGCCGGTTCTCGGCGCCGTGCTGGGTCCGGGGGAAATCTCCTACTGGGCGTTAACCCGCAAAGCGTTCGGCAAGCTGGGCTTGCAAATGCCGCTGCTGCTGGCGCGGGAGTCTTTTACCGTGGTGGAGGGCACGTTGCAGAAGCATATGGAAAAATACGGCCTTAGCTGGAACGACGTCAAAGACCTTGAGGTACTGCGGCAAAAACGCGAAGCGTGGCTGGCAAATCAGGACGCGCTTCATATCGATGCCCGTTTCGACGAAATCAAGTCGGCTTTTGGCGAAATGTACGATCCGCTGATCGAACAGCTCGCCGCTATCCAAAACGGGCTGCTGAAATTAGGGACTGCCAATCGCGATAAAATTTACGATCAGATCGACTATTTGCGCGGCAAGGCAAAGGATGCCCTGGAAAAAAGCAATGAAGCGGGATTGCGCCATTTCGAGCGGATTGAGTTATCGCTGATTCCTCTGCGGAAGCCGCAGGAACGGGTTTACAACATATTTTATTATATGAACCGGTTTGGCGCGGAATGGATTGACGTATTGATGGATATTCCTTATGACATCACGGGTACGCACCGAATTATTTATTTATAGAGGAGGCAGATCAAAAATGAGTTCAGCAGCGATTCAAAACAGCATTATTACGGACTTGAAGCTTGCGCCGGAGGGGCATCTCAAAATCGATTGGGTGGAGGCCCACATGCCGGTGCTGAACCGGATCCGCAAACAGTTTGAAGCGGAACAGCCGTTTAGAGGATTGAAAGTGACGATCTCGCTCCACCTTGAAGCGAAAACCGCTTATTTGGCGAAAGTGGTGCAAGCCGGCGGAGCCGAAGTGACGATCACCGGAAGCAATCCGCTGTCGACCCAGGATGATGTCTGCGCGGCGCTCGTGGAAGACGGGGTTACGGTATTTGCCAAATACAACCCGGAACCGGCGGAGTACAAAGCTCTCTTGATCAAGGCGTTGGAAACGAAACCCGATCTGATCATCGACGACGGCGGCGATTTGGTGACGATCCTGCATTCCGAACGGCCGGACCTGCTGGGAAATGTCCGTGGCGGCGCCGAGGAAACGACGACCGGCATTTTGCGCCTGAAAGCGATGGATAAGGAAGGAAAACTTAAATTCCCGATGGTCGCGGTAAACGATGCATACTGCAAATATTTGTTCGACAACCGCTACGGCACCGGACAATCGGTGTGGGACGGTATCAACCGCACGACGAATTTGGTCGTCGCGGGCAAAACCGTCGTCGTCGTCGGCTACGGCTGGTGCGGCAAAGGCGTGGCGATGCGGGCCAAGGGGCTTGGCGCAAACGTTATCGTCACCGAAGTCGATGCGATCAAAGCTGTTGAAGCCTACATGGACGGGTTCCGCGTAATGCCGATGCTGGAAGCCGCCAAACTCGGCGATTTCTTCGTGACGGTAACCGGCAACCGGGACGTCATTCGCGGCGAGCATTACGATGTGATGAAAGACGGGGCGATTTTGTCGAATGCCGGCCATTTCGACGTAGAGGTGAACAAACCCGAACTGCAGGAGCGTTCCGTCTCGGTGCGGACCGTACGCCGCAATATCGAGGAATATCAATTGAAGGACGGACGGAAAGTGTATATCCTTGCCGAAGGCCGTCTCGTCAACCTCGCGGCTGGCGACGGACATCCGGCCGAAATCATGGACATGACGTTTGCGCTTCAGGCGTTGTCGCTGAAGTATGTCAATGACCGCTATAAGGAAATCGGCAGCACGGTCGTTAACGTGCCGTATGAACTCGATGAGCAAGTAGCCCGCTTCAAGCTGGAAAGCCTCGGCGTAGGCATCGACACGCTTTCCGCCGAGCAGCGCGCCTATCTCGACAGCTGGCAGGAGCATTAATCGGCCGGCCGAGGCGTGGCCAGGGCCTGTCATTTTGGCGAGCAGCCGGAGTATGATACTCCCGGCTGCTCGCTTTTTTGTTTATTCACCTCTGTGCGCCTCACCATAAGCTCACGTATCTTTCCTTGTCCAAACTATCTCCCTATACGCTCAGGTAACTTTCTCAGCTAGACTAGTTCTCTTTATAACAATTGCGATCGATAGCCCGAATTTTTCACTGTTACGCTGTACACCAGTCTCCCCCCTTGTTAAAAAATTTCCGCCCACAAGCAGGATTTTTCCGCTGAATGCAGAATAGGTACTTAACATGTGGAGCAAAGTGGTGTAAAGTGGGGGAAAGAGGTAGGGAGTGAGACAGCAATGTTTATGGGGGAATTCCAACATAGCATTGACGACAAAGGCCGGATTATTATCCCGGCTAAGTTTCGTGATCTCCTCGGAAGCTCTTTTGTGGTTACCCGCGGCTTGGACCAGTGTCTTTTCGTTTATCCGATGCAGGAATGGGAAGTGCTGGAACAGAAGCTGAAAGCTTTGCCGCTCATGAAGTCGGATGCGCGTGCGTTTACCCGCTTTTTTTTCTCCGGTGCTACGGAATGCGAGTGGGATAAACAGGGAAGGGTAAACTTGCCAAGCAATTTAAGGCAGTACGCGAAGCTGGAGAAGGATTGCGCCGTTCTGGGCGTATCTAATCGGGTTGAGATTTGGAGCCGGGACATTTGGGAGCAATACTTCCAGCAGTCTGAGGATACGTTTAACGAGATTGCCGAGAAGCTGGTCGACTTCAATTTCGACCTTTAAAAGGTAGTTAACAATATCTAAAGATAGTTAAAAAGCCGGCTTTCGAAGATGTAACCAGGTTTATTTAAAATCAAGTTCTAGTCTGGAGGGGCGTTAGTCGTGTTTCATCACATCACGGTGCTTAAAGAAGAAGCGACAGAAGGGCTGCGCATCAAGCCGGACGGCATTTACGTAGATTGCACGCTGGGGGGCGGCGGCCACAGCTCGGTTATTTTGTCCCGGCTTGGCGAAGGCGGCAGGCTGATTGCTTTTGATCAGGACGACTGGGCGCTGGACAATGCCAAAGAACGTTTGGCCCCTTATGCGGACAAGTTAACTTTGGTGAAAAGCAATTTTCGCCATCTGGAACAAAAGCTGCTGGAGCTGGGCGGTATCCCTCGGCTGAACGGGGTTCCGCAAGTGGACGGCGTGCTGTTTGATCTAGGCGTTTCGTCTCCGCAGTTCGACGAGGGGGAACGCGGCTTCAGCTACAACGCCGATGCTCCGCTTGATATGCGCATGGATCAAACGGCGCGGCTCACGGCCCGGGAAATCGTTAACGAATGGCCGGAGCGGGAAATTGCCCGCATTTTGTTCCAGTACGGAGAAGAGAAGTTCTCCAGGCGCATCGCCAAGGTCATTGTGGAGAGGCGCGAACAGGAGCCGGTGGAAACGACCGGTCAACTGGTCGAGCTGATCAAGGAAGGAATCCCGGCGGCGGCCCGGCGAACGGGCGGGCACCCCGCCAAACGCAGCTTTCAGGCGCTGCGGATCGCCGTAAACGACGAGCTTGGCGCGTTTGAAGACGGCTTGCATGCCGCGATTCGTTGTTTGGCGCCGGGCGGAAGAGTTTCGGTCATCACCTTTCATTCTTTGGAGGACCGCATCTGCAAGCAGATTTTTGCCGGTTATGTGGAGAAATGCACCTGTCCTCCCGACTTTCCGATGTGCGTGTGCGGGGGAAAGGGGTCGCTGAAGTTAATAAACCGGAAACCGGTGGTTCCGACGGAGAGGGAACTGGCCGAAAACTCGCGGGCGCGGTCGGCAAAATTGCGCGTGGCGGAGAAATTGCAAACCTTAGTGGAGGAATCGTAAATGGCTTATTCGCGGGGGAACTTGGCAGTAAAAGAAAAGTCAGCAGAACGTAAGTATCCGTCACAGCGCTATCGCGAAACGACGAAGGTCGTCACTCGCCGCTCAACGCTTCCGGTTCGCGAGAAACTGCTGTACATGGTGACGATTATTTTTTGCGTGGCGGTGATGGCCGGTCTTTTATGGCAAAATGTTACACTTTACAACATCAAGCGGCAAATGTTTAATTTGAATACGGATATTCAAGCGATGAGCGCCGAGATCAAGGAATTGTCGGTCAAAAAAGAAAAACTGGAGGAGCAAATCCCTGAGGAAGCGGCCAAACTTGGTTATGTTGAGCCGGAAGAAGAAGGGTTCCATGTTCAGGTTCCGGCGGGAGCATCATCGGCGGCAACTCCGGACGACAGCGCGGAGACTGACGGCTCATTGGAAGAGACGGGCAATGCGGATGGCCTGACGGCAATCCGAAAATAATCTTAGTTTAAAGAGGTTTTACCATGACCAAGAGAATAAAACTTCGAACATTGCTAATAGGGGGATGCGTCACCCTCTTTTTTGCTGTATTGATAGGAAGAGTGTTTTGGCTGCAGATTGTTCAGGAGGATTTTTGGCAGGCCCACGCCGAAGAACTATGGTCTACCAAAAAGGATTTGCCCGCCGCACGGGGAACGATCACGGACCGCAAAGGCGACGTATTGGCCATGGACGCTCCCGCCTATACGGTGGCGATCAATCCGGAGATCATTCATGCCAGCGGGCTGGAAAATGAAGTGACTGAGGGGTTAAGCCGGATTCTCGGTAAAGATGAGCAGGAGATGCGCGACCTCGTCAATGCCAAGACGAAAGACGGGAAATATTCCACCCATCGGGAAGTGCGCAACGAAGGCTTGAAAATTGACCAGGAACTCAGCGATCAAGTGGAAGCTTTCAGAAACAAGCTGCTGCAAGAGCATGAGAAATTGAAAGACACCGGCATTTATTTGATGAAGGAGCAAAAACGCTATTATCCTCAAAAGAGCCTGGCCGCTCATATTTTGGGCTATACCGACCGCGACGGAAACGCGGTGTCCGGCCTGGAGGCTTCTTACGACGAGGAGCTTAAGGGACAGGACGGCTACCTTGAATACAAACGCGACGGCAGGGGAATCGAGATCCCGAAAGCCAGCGAAATTTACCAGCCGGCGAAAAACGGGCAGAATCTGCAGTTGACGATTGACGATACGATCCAGCATTACATCGAACAAGCGATGAAGGAAGCGTATAACGAGCTGCAGCCGATCAGCATGAGCGTCATCGCCGTCGATCCGAAAACGATGGAAATTCTCGGGATGGCGAACATGCCTACATATAACCCGAATGAATATTGGGCCGACGTCGATCAGAAAAACTTTTACAACCATGCTATCAAATCGGTGTACGAGCCGGGTTCCACATTTAAAATTGTGACCTTGGCCGGGGCTGTTCAGGAAGGTCTTTTTAACCCGAATGCCACTTATATGTCGGGTAGTATCCGTGTTCCGGGGCGAACGATCCACGATTTAAAACGATCCGGCTGGGGGCCGATCACTTACTTGGAGGGTGTGAAACGTTCCAGTAACGTCGGTTTTGTCAAACTGGGTTATGAGATGCTGGGCCCCGAGCGGCTGAAAAGCTATGTCGACAATTTCGGGTTCGGGCAAAAGACGGGCATCGAGCTTCCGGGTGAGGCCAAAGGGATCGTGGACCCGGTGCAGCAGGCCGACTTCGCGGCGATGTCCTACGGGCACGGCAAGCTGCTCGTTACGCCGCTGCAGCAGGTCGTTGCGGTGTCGGCGGTGGCGAACGGGGGCAAGTTGATGGAGCCGCATATCGTCAAATCCATCACCGATCCGCAAACCGGTAAAACGGAGAAAACTGAACCTAAAGTTATCCGCCAGGTGATCACGCCGGAAACCGCAAAGGAAGTTGGCGGTTATTTGGAACAGGTCGTTTCCGACCAGAAAATCGGTACCGGCCGCCATGCTTACATTGAGGGTTACCGGATCGCCGGGAAAACGGGCACGGCCGTAAAAGTTGTCAACGGCGAATACAACTATTCCAAGCAGGTTGTTTCCTTTATCGGGTATGCGCCGGTTGACGATCCGAAAGTTGCAATCATCGTTGTAATCGACGAGCCGAAGGACCCTGAACTGGGCGGCGGTACAGCGGCGGGCCCGGTGTTCAAAAAAATCATGAATCAAATTCTGCAGTACATGGGCGTACCTAAAACGAGCGACGCCAACGCCGACAAAACTAAGCAGGCTGAGAGCGGGCCGAAGGTTCCCGACCTTAAGGGAATGGACGTGCAGAAAGCCAAAGACACCCTTGTCGCTTCAGGGATATCCTACGCGACCTTGGGAAGCGGTACGGGAATTATCTCCCAATACCCCAAAGCGGGAAGTTTCCTGAAAACGGGCCAATTTGTGTATTTGCTGACCGAAGAAGGGGCGAACATGAAAATCCCGAACCTGAAAGGAGAATCGCTGCGGGATGCGTTGGAGTTGCTATCGGTTCTTCAGGTGCCGGTCACCGCGAAGGGGGAAGGATACGTCGCCTCGCAAAAAGTGATCGAAGAAAACGGGGCGCGAAGGGTCGAATTAACGCTTGAACCGCCGGTCACCGAGGAGGCAGCGAAGGGGGAAGCGTCAGCCGGCAGTGAGGCGGCGGACGGCGAAGCCTCCGGCGAGTCCGCGGCAGGCGCGGACAAAAGCGGCGATGACGGACAGTCCGGCGGCGGGAGCCCAAGCGGCTAAGGCTCCGCCGGGGCCGGCGCTGACGCTAAAGCCGGCTCGGAAATAACGGCAATTGGAGAGGTCTTGCGATGATTAAAAGAATTAGACTGCGAACATTGCTGATAGGGGGATGCGCCACCCTCTTTTTTGCTGTATTGATAGGAAGAGTGTTTTGGCTGCAGATTGTTCAGGAGGATTTTTGGCAGGCCCATGCCGAAGAACTATGGTCCACCAAAAAGGATTTGCCCGCCGCACGGGGAACGATCACGGACCGCAAAGGCGACGTATTGGCTATGGACGCTCCCGCCTATACGGTGGCGATCAATCCGAAGACCATTCATGCCAGCGGGCTGGAAAATGAAGTGACTGAGGGGTTAAGCCGGATTCTCGGTAAGGATGAGCAGGAGATGCGCGACCTCGTCAATGCCAAGACGAAAGACGGGGAGTATTACACCCATCGGGAAGTGCGGAATGAAGGTTTGAAGATTGACCAGGAGCTTAGCGATCAAGTGGAGGCTTTCCGAAACAAGCTGCTGCAAGAGCATGAGAAAGTGGAAGACACCGGCATTTATTTGATGAAGGAACAGAAACGCTATTATCCTAAAAATAGCCTAGCCGCTCATATTTTGGGCTATACCGACCGCGACGGAAACGCGGTGTCCGGCCTGGAGGCTTCTTACGACGAGAAGCTTAAGGGAGAAGACGGTTATATCGAATATAAGCGCGACGGCAGAGGGATCGAAATCCCGAAAGCCAGCGAAATTTACCAGCCGGCGAAAAACGGGCAGAATCTGCAGCTGACGATCGATAATACGATCCAGCATTACATCGAACAAGCGATGAAGGAAGCGTATAACGAGCTGCAGCCGATCAGCATGACCGTTATCGCCGCCGATCCGAACACGATGGAAATTCTCGGGATGGCGAACATGCCCACCTACAATCCCAACGAATATTGGGCTGGCGTCGAGCAGAGAAATTTTTACAACCATGCCATCAGTTCGGTGTACGAGCCGGGTTCCACGTTTAAAATCGTACCTTTAGCCGGAGCTGTTCAGGAAGGTTTGTTTAATCCGGAGGATAGATATATGTCCGGGAGTATCCATATAGCGGGCCGAACGGTCAGCGATATTAAAGAATCCGGTTGGGGCCCGATCACATATTTGGAAGGCGTCAAACGTTCCAGCAATGTAGCGTTCGTCAAATTGGGCTACGAAAAGCTGGGGCCCGAACGCCTTAAAACCTACGTCGATAACTTTGGTTTCGGACAGAAGACCGGCATCGAGTTGCCGGGTGAGTACAAAGGGACCGTGAAGCCGGAGCAGCAGGCCGATTTCGCGGTGATGTCCTACGGGCACGGCAAGCTGCTTGTTACGCCGCTGCAGCAGATCGTTGCAATATCGGCTATAGCCAATGGCGGCAAGCTGATGGAGCCGCATATCGTCAAATCGATGACCGACCCTCAGACCGGGGAAACGGTAAAAACCGAGCCCAAGGTGGTGCGCCAGGTGATCACGCCGGAAACCGCCAAGGAAGTTGGAAGCTACTTGGAGCAGGTCGTTTCCGACCGGACGATCGGCACCGGTAAACACGCTTATATCGAGGGGTACAGGGTTGCCGGGAAAACGGGCACGGCGGTAAAGCCTGTTAATGGCGAATACACCAAATTGAAGCAAGTCGTTTCTTTTGTCGGTTACGCGCCGGTGGACGATCCGAAGGTCGCCCTGCTGGTTCTGATCGATGAACCGAAGGATCCTGATTTAGGCGGCGGTACGGCGGCGGGCCCGGTATTCAAAAAAATCATGAAT
The DNA here is from genome assembly GCF_003863965.1 of Paenibacillus oralis. Classification (GTDB taxonomy): domain Bacteria; phylum Bacillota; class Bacilli; order Paenibacillales; family Paenibacillaceae; genus Fontibacillus; species Fontibacillus oralis. The sequence goes on along the minus strand of NZ_RRCN01000001.1, from coordinate 6,679,306 downwards.
CAAATCCTGCAGTATATGGGCGTGCCTAAAACGAGCGACAGCGGGGCCGAGAAAACGAAACAGGCCGCGAACGGGCCTAAAGTTCCGGAAATGAGCAAGCTGCCGGTTCAGGAGGCCAAAAACAAACTCGCTGCCCAAGGGATTTCCTACGTGACGTTGGGAAGCGGCTCTGAAATCATCTCTCATTTCCCGAAAGCGGGGAGCGTGCTGAAATCGGGCCAGTTCGTGTATTTGCTGACCGAAAACGGCGCCGATATGAAGATCCCCAACCTAAAGGGGAAATCGCTGCGCGATGCCATGGAGCTGTTGGCCGTGCTGCAGGTGCCGGCAACTGCGGCAGGCGAAGGTTACGTCGTGGCGCAAAAAGTCGTCGAAACGAACGGCGCGCGGGCGGTCGAATTAACGCTTGAACCGCCGGTCACGGAGGAGGCAGCGAAGGGGGAAGCGGCGGCCGGCAGTGAGGCGGCGGACGGCGAAGCCTCCGGCGGGTCCGCGGCGGGCGCGGACAAAAGCGGCAATGACGGACAGTCCGGCAGCGGGGGCCCAAGCGGTTAGGGCTCCGCTGGTCCTGCGCAGGCAAAAAAGCTCCTCCGCCGGGGAGCATTCCTGCGGGGACGCCTCCGCGAACTCGCCATAGCTTGTTCTAACCCCTGGTTGTCCTGAATATCCTTGATATGAAAACATTCAAACGTCAGGATGGGATAGGGGGGCAACCAGTGAAAATTTCCAAGTTTACCGTCAGACGAAGACTGTTCTGGCTGTTGATGGTGTTGTGTTTGTTATTTGCGGCCCTTGCCGTGCGCCTTGCCTATGTGCAGATCGGAAAAGGGGCGGAGTTGTCGGCCAAAGCGGAGGACTCCTGGCGCCGGAACATCCCTTATTCGGCAAAGCGGGGAGAAATTAGCGACCGGAACGGCAACGTGCTTGCTTACAATATCACGACCCCGACGGTCATGGCCATTCCGGTGCAGATCAAAAATCGGGAGCAGACGGCCAAAAGCTTGGCGCCTCTGGTCGGCATGAACGAGGACGAGATCTTGAAGTCGATCACCAAGAAACAATCCATAGTCAGGCTGCAACCCGGCGGACGCAAAATTACGATGGAAAAAGCGCAGCAAATTCGTGATTTGGCTCTTCCGGGTATTGTTGTTGCCGAAGACAACAAAAGATATTATCCTTATGGAGGACTTGCCGCTCATATCTTAGGTTTTACCGGCAGCTACAACCAGGGGCTGACCGGAGTGGAAAGCAAATACGAGAGCCTGCTGAGCGGCATGAACGGAAGCGTGTCCTATTTGTCCGACGCCGGCGGCAGATTGATGCCGGGATCGTCGGAGAAATATGTGGAGCCAAAAGACGGGCTGAACCTGACGCTGACGATCGACAAACCGATCCAAAGCATCATCGAGCGCGAGTTGGATCAGGCGATGGACCGGCTGCAAGCCGACTCGGCGCTGACCATCGCAATGAATCCGAAGACGGGCGAAATTTTGGGCATGGCGGCGAGACCGGGCTTTGAGCCCGGGCAATATCAGGAATACGATCCGGCGGTATATAACCGGAACCTTCCGATTTGGATGACATACGAACCGGGTTCCACGTTCAAGATTATCACCTTGGCCGCGGCGCTCCAAGAGAAAAAGGTCGATCTGCTGGGAGATCGTTTTTTTGATCCGGGGTATGTCAAGGTTGGCGGGGCCACGCTCCGCTGCTGGAAGAGGGGCGGGCACGGCAGCCAGACGTTCCTCCAGGTGGTGGAGAATTCCTGCAACCCCGGGTTCGTAGCGCTCGGGCAGCGCCTGGGCAAAGAAACGCTGTTCCAGTACATCAAAAATTTCGGCTTCGGCAGCAAAACCGGGATCGACCTGAACGGCGAGGAAAACGGAATCCTCTTCAAGCTGTCCCGGGTCGGCCCGGTGGAACTGGCGACGACCTCGTTCGGCCAAGGGGTGTCGGTGACGCCGATTCAGCAGATCACCGCGGTTTCGGCCGCGATCAACGGCGGGAAGCTGTATAAGCCTTACGTCGCCAAGTCGTGGACGAACCCCGACACGGGCGAGGTCGTCTCGGAATCGACGCCGCAGCTGGTGCGCCAGGTCATTTCGGAAGAGACGTCCAAGCAGGTTCGAACCGCACTGGAAAGCGTCGTCGCCAACGGCACGGGCGGCAACGCCTTCATCGATGGCTACCGCGTTGGCGGAAAGACCGGGACGGCGCAAAAGGTCATTAACGGGCGATATTCTGCAAACGAGCACATCGTTTCTTTTATCGGCTTCGCTCCGGCGGACGATCCGCAATTGGTTGTTTATACGGCGGTCGACAATCCGCAAGGGGTTCAATTCGGCGGTGTGGTAGCCGCTCCGATCGTGCGGAATATTATGGAGGATGCGCTGGAATACATGCAAGTTCCGCCCCGCCAAAAGCAGGTCACCAAGAAATACAAATACGGCGAGACGCCGATCGTCACCGTTCCCGATCTGATAGGACATACGGCGCAGGAGATCTATGAGGACCTCAACATGAACTTCAACCTGGCGAAATCGGGGGCGGGCAATGTGGTGATTAACCAGGCGCCGAAACCCGGAGCCCGGGTCGAAAAGGGTTCGACGATCCGGATTTATATGGGCAGCGAGGCGGATGCGGAACAACTGCATAATCATAATGAATAATTTTCCTGAACTTTGCAGTTTTTGGTGATAATATAGAGTGAGTGTTCACGAACGTTGTTGAAATACGGAGGGGTAGTTATGCTGCTTAAGGAATTGGCGACTTATTTGATAGCTTCACAAATACGAGGCGACGGGGAGCGGGCGTGCGAAGGCATGGCCATCGACTCGCGGAAGGTTCAGCCCGGCGATTTGTTTATATGCCTTCCCGGGCATACGGTCGACGGGCACGACTTCGCTCCGCAAGCCGCGGAAAAAGGAGCGGCGGCGCTTGTCGTGGAACGTTGGCTTGACGATTGTAAGCTGCCCCAGCTCAAAGTGAAGGACAGCCGTTTGGCGATGGCGGTTTTGGGCAACGTGTATTTCGGGTTTCCTAGCCGTCGTCTGAAGGTCATCGGCGTTACCGGAACGAACGGCAAAACGACAACGACTTATTTGATCGAACGCATTCTTGAGGATCAAGGACGCTCTACGGGGCTTATCGGCACGATTCAGCGCAAATTCGCCGGCAGTACGTATCCGATGTCGGGCACGACGCCGGAATCGCTCGAACTGCAGCGGTATTTGCACGAAATGGCCGAAGGCGGCGCGGATTACTGCGTGATGGAGGTGTCCTCCCATGCGCTGGACCAGGGCCGTGTTAAAGGAACGTTTTTCCGGACGGCCATCTTTACAAATTTGACCCAGGATCATTTGGATTATCACAGCACGATGGAAGAATACCGCGGGGCCAAGGGGCTGTTCTTCTCCCGCCTGGGCAACGCTTATCCGGCCGATCCGAACGAACGAAGCTACGCGGTCCTTAATGCGGATGACCCGGCAAGCTCCTATTTCGCCAAGCAAACCGCCGCGGAAACGATCACGTACGGGGTGGAGAACGAGGCCGATGTCCGCGCCTCGGACATTTCCATAACCGCGAAAGGCACCTTGTTCCATGTCGACACTTTCCAAGGCAGCGCCGATATTTCGCTGCGCATGGTCGGCAAGTTCAACGTTTACAACGCGCTAGCCGCGATCGCGGCCGCTTTGCTCGAAGGGATCCCGCTCGAACGGATCAAGGCCAGCCTGGAAGCGGTCAAAGGCGTGGAAGGACGGGTCGAGGCGGTCGATGAGGGCCAATCCTTCGCCGTCATCGTCGATTACGCCCATACTCCCGACGGGCTGGAGAATGTGCTGCGGACCGTTAACGAGTTTGCCCAAGGCCGCGTCATCTGCGTCTTCGGCTGCGGCGGCGACCGGGACCGCACGAAGCGTCCGATCATGGGGCGGATCGCCGCGAAATACGCCCAGCACGTCATCGTGACCTCCGACAACCCGCGCACCGAAAATCCCGATGCTATACTAAGCGACATCGAGCAGGGATTGCTCGGCGACGGGGTGGATCGCAGCCGTTATGAGCTGATCGTTGACCGCCGCGAGGCCATCCAAAAGGCTATTGAAATGGCAAGCCGTGAAGATGTAGTATTGATTGCGGGGAAAGGTCATGAAACCTATCAGTTGATCGGAACCGCGGTGCTCGATTTTGATGATCGAATCGTAGCAAAAGAAGCGATAAGGGGTTTGGCGAAGTGATAATTAGAAAATTGGCGGATATAGCCGCGATGTGCGGCGGAAAAGTGCGGGAGGCGGCCGATTCCGGCATTACGGTACGCGGCGCGGTTACCGATTCCCGGCAAATCGCAATGGACTGTTTGTTTATTCCGTTATCCGGGGAAAGGTTCGACGGCCACGATTTTGCTGCCGGCTGTCTGGGCGCGGGAGCGGCCGCAACCCTGTGGGAGCGGTCCAAAGGAACGCCTCCCGGGCCGGCCGTCCTGGTGGACGATTGCTTGGAGGCGCTGCAAACGCTGGCCAAGTCCTACTTGGTCCAGACGGGCGCTAAGGTAGTCGGCATTACGGGCAGCAACGGGAAAACGACGACTAAAGACCTCGTTTACGCGCTTTTGTCCACGACGTATAAAGTGCATAAAACCAAAGGGAATTTCAACAACCACATCGGCCTGCCGCTGACGATCCTGGCGATGCCCGAGGAGGCGGAGATCGCCGTCCTGGAGATGGGCATGAGCGGCCGCCGCGAAATCGAGCTGCTGTCCAAACTGGCCGAGCCCGAGACGGCGGTCATTACCAACATCGGCGAAGCGCATCTGCTGCAGCTCGGCTCGCGGGAGGAAATCGCGCGGGCCAAACTGGAGATCCTCGCGGGGATGAAGCCCGGGGGATTGTTCGTCTACAATGGGGACGAACCTTTGATTCCCCAGGTGCTCGCGGAGGCGGACACGCGGAAGCCGGAGCGGCTGCAGACCGCCACGTTTGGCCTAGGTCAAGGCAATGACGAATACCCGACCGGGATGATGTTTATGGAGGATCGCATTCTGTTCACTTCAAATGAGACCGGCGGGGAGCCGCTGGAGCTGCCCCTGCTGGGCGAGCACAACGTGGTGAACGCTTTGGCCGCGCTCACGGTCGCCCGCCGCTATGGGGTCAGCGAAGCCGCGATTCGGGACGGGCTGAGCCATGCCGAACTAACCGGGATGCGGATCGAGCGCATCATCGGCGCAAGCGGCGTGACGATCCTGAACGATGCGTACAATGCCAGCCCCACTGCGATGAAAGCGGCGATCGGAGTGCTGGAAAAGATGAAAGGGTTCCGCCAAAAAGTCGCCGTGCTCGGGGATATGCTCGAGCTTGGAGCCTCTGAGGAGGAATACCACCGCGAGATCGGCGCCGCCTTGACACCGGGTCAAGTGGATCAGCTTTTTACTTACGGGACTCTGGGCTTGAAAATCGCCGAGGGCGCGTCCGAACATTTGGAACCTGCGCGCATTCACGCATATACTGATAAAACTGAACTCATCCGCAATTTGATTTCGCAGCTCCATCCGAAGGACGTCGTGCTGGTCAAGGCTTCCCGGGGCATGAAGCTGGAGGAAATCGTAGACGCGGTTAGACATAGCAATCTAAAGCACTAAACACCGGCGAGAGGGGGTGAAATCCCATGGATTTTGGACTAATTCTGTTAACGATCGGCGTATCCTTCATTCTGGCCGTCATTTCGGCGCCGCTGATCATTCCGCTGCTGAGACGGCTTAAATTCGGCCAGCAAATACGCGGGGAAGGGCCGCAAAGCCACCAGAAAAAGGCGGGCACGCCAACGATGGGCGGCGTTATTATTTTGCTTGCCTTTACGTTGTCTTTTCTTAAATTTTCGGTCATCAACACCGATTTCTACGTACTGCTGATCGCTACGCTCGGCTTTGGGCTGATCGGTTTTCTCGATGACTACATCAAAATCGTATTTAAACGGTCTTTGGGATTGACGCCCAGACAAAAATTGTTCGGACAGCTGCTGTTCGCCGGTATCATGTGCGTTTTGCTCATTTCGGAAGGGCACAGCACGGCGATCGGCATACCGGGCACCGGGTGGTCTTTTGACCTCGGCGGCTGGTTTTATTATCCTTTTATCGTTGTCATGATGCTGGCAATCAGCAACGCGGTGAACTTCACCGACGGTCTGGACGGACTTCTGTCCGGCGTGAGCGCGATCGCGTTCGGCGCGTACGCGGTGATCGCGATGCAGGCGACTTCGATCCCTTCCGCGGTCTGCGCGGCGGCGATGATCGGGGCGGTGCTTGGCTTCCTCGTGTTCAACGCGCACCCGGCCAAGGTGTTTATGGGCGATACCGGATCGTTGGGGCTAGGCGGGGCGATCGGCGCGATCGCCATCATCACGAAAAGCGAGCTGCTCTTCCTGGTGATTGGCGGCATCTTCGTCATCGAAATGCTGTCCGTCGTCATTCAGGTGACCTCTTTTAAAACGAGGGGAAAACGGGTTTTCAAAATGAGCCCGATTCACCACCATTTTGAGCTGTCAGGCTGGTCGGAATGGCGGGTTGTGGTGACGTTTTGGGCTGCCGGACTTATCCTGGCGGGCATTGGACTTTACTTAAGCAAGGGGTTGTAATCATGAAGCATCCAGAAGAATACCGGGGACGCCAGGTGGTCGTGATCGGTTTAGCGAAAAGCGGCGTTCAGGTCGCGAAAACCCTGCATCATTTTGGAGCCGTTGTTACGGTTAACGATAAAAAGGAGAGGGAACTGTGTCCCGAAGCATCCGAACTGGAGGCTTTGGGAATTTCTGTTGTATGCGGCGGACATCCGGACGGACTTGTCCATCCCGGCGTCGAACTGGTGGTCAAAAACCCCGGCATCCCGTACTCGGCCCCGCCTGTGGCCAAAGCGCTGGAGCTGGGTATCGACGTCGTGACCGAGGTGGAAGTCGCCTACCGGATCAGCCCGGCGCCGATCATCGGGATTACGGGTTCCAACGGGAAGACGACGACGACGACATGGGTCGGTAAAATGCTGGAAGCCGCCGGGCTTCGTCCGCTCGTCGCCGGCAATATCGGCACCCCGCTGTGTGAAGCGGCGGAGACGGCGAGCGCCGAAAACTGGCTCGTGGCCGAACTTAGCAGCTTTCAGCTTAAAGGGACGCAGGCGTTCCGCCCCAAGGTTGCTTGCCTGCTTAATGTGGCGGAGACCCATCTGGACTACCACGGTACGATGGATGACTATGTGGCCTCCAAAGCCAAACTGTTCGCCAATCAGGAAGCGGCGGATACGGCTGTCGTCAATTGGGACGACCCTACATGCCGGCAGCTCGTGCCCTATATCCGGGCAAAACTGATCCCTTTTTCGATGACGGAGGAGTTGAAGACGGAAGGGGTGTACATCCAGCCGGCCTATGTTCCGGATATGGAGGACGGACTTGACCGCAGTGTCATGTACCGGGGGGCGGACGGCGTGGTGCGGAAAATTGTCGATGTGCGCGACATTGCCCTGCCCGGACGCTTCAACGTGGAGAACGCTTTGGCGGCGGTTGCCGTCGCCCTGGCCGCGGGCGCGGCGCCGGAGGCTCTCGTAGAGCCGCTGCGCACGTTCCGCGGCGTGGAGCACCGCTTGGAATACGTCGAGGAGAAGCGCGGCGTGGTTTATTACAACAATTCCAAAGCGACGAACGCGAAGGCGACGATCATGGCGTTGGGCGCCTTAACGGCTCCGATCGTGCTGATCGCCGGCGGGCTGGACCGGGGCTCCGATTACATGGAGTTGGTGCCCGTCTTTAAACAAAAAGTGAAGGCGCTCGTCGCCTTGGGGCAAACGAAGGAAAAAATCGCCAAAGCCGGAGAACTCGCGGGTCTATCCGCTATCGTGGTGGTCGATAATGGTGACAGTGCCGCGGAAACGCTGCGGACCGCGCTGAAGGAGGCAGCGGCTTTGGCCGCATCCGGAGATGCTGTGCTGCTCTCTCCGGCATGCGCCAGCTGGGATATGTTCTCTTCCTACGAAGAGCGTGGACGCATTTTTAAAGAGGCGGTGCATACCCTTTAAGTAGGGGGGTGGAAAAGCCCCTACTTTCTGTTAAGAGGTGGCATCCACGATGGGCAAGAGCCGTACGGCGCCGGATTTTTGGCTTATGGCCAGCATCCTCGGACTGCTGGCGATCGGAATTGTGATGGTGTACAGCGCGGGTTCGGTACTCGCTTTTCATGATTACGGCGATTCTTTCTACTTTGTGAAACGTCAGCTGTTGTTCGCCGTACTCGGACTGGTCGCGATGTTTTTGCTGATGAATTTCGATTACCGGCTGTTGCGCAAATACGCGAAGGTGGGGTTGGTCATTTGCTTTGCCCTGCTCGTGATCGTGCTGATCCCCGGCATCGGGGTCGTCCGCGGGGGAGCGCGAAGCTGGCTGGGCATCAGCTCGTTCGGCATCCAGCCGTCCGAGTTCATGAAGCTGGGCATGATTTTGTTCCTATCCTACTTCCTTAGCCAGGAAGGTTACAAGATTACGAATTTCACCAAAGGTCTGCTGCCGCCGCTTGGCGTGATCGGTCTAGCGTTCGGTCTGATCATGCTGCAGCCCGATTTGGGGACAGGCACGGTCATGCTTGGCGCCTCGCTGCTGATCGTCTTTACGGCCGGAGCCCGAATCCTGCATCTGGCCGGTCTGGCGGGCCTTGGGGCGCTTGGATTCGTGGGCCTGATTCTGGCGGCGCCCTACCGCTTGCAACGGATTACCGCTTTTCTTGATCCCTGGTCCGATCCGCTCGGCGCGGGGTACCAGATCATCCAGTCTTTGTACGCGATCGGCCCCGGCGGGCTTGCTGGGCTGGGGCTCGGGATGAGCCGGCAGAAATACAGCTATGTGCCGGAGCCGCAAACCGATTTTATTTTTTCCATTTTGGCCGAGGAGCTTGGCTTTATTGGCGGACTGCTCGTCCTGCTGCTGTTCCTCATTTTGGTGTGGCGCGGCATGAGGGTCGCGATGACGATCGACGACACGTTCGGCAGCCTGCTGGCCGTCGGCATCGTCGGGATGGTCGCCGTCCAGGTCGTGATCAACATCGGCGTCGTGATCGGCCTGATGCCCGTCACCGGCATTACGCTGCCGCTTATCAGCTACGGCGGATCTTCGCTGACGCTTATGCTGACCGCGTTAGGCATTTTACTTAATTTATCCCGTTATGCGAGGTGAGAATATGCGCGTCGTACTGAGCGGCGGCGGAACCGGGGGACACATCTACCCCGCGCTGGCCGTCGCAAGCCAATGCGCTGCGGAATTTCCCGATTCCGAATTTTTATATATCGGCGGCCAGAGAGGGCTGGAAAGCTCGCTGGTTCCGAAGCAAAACATTCCGTTTAAAGCGATCGACATCACCGGCTTTCGCCGCAAACTGTCGATCGAAAATATAAAGACCGTCATGCGTTTTCTCAAAGGAGTGCGCGCGTCCAAAAAACTGCTGCGGGAATTTAACCCCGACGTCGTCATCGGGACGGGCGGATACGTATGCGGACCGGTCGTTTACGCGGCCGCCAAGCTGGGTATCCCGAGCGTCATCCATGAGCAAAACGCCATTCCGGGGCTGACCAACCGTTTTTTAAGCAAATACGTGTCGACCGTGGCGGTGAGCTTTGAAGGCTCGGAGTCGGCGTTCCCGGGAGCCGGGAATGTCGTATATACCGGCAATCCGCGGGCTACGACCGTTCATGCGGCCGACAAGGCGAAGGGCTTTGCCTCCCTGGGGCTTGCCGCAAGCAGTTCGGTCGTGCTCGTCGTCGGCGGCAGCCGGGGGGCCAAAGCGATCAACGAAGCGATGATCGGCATGGCACCGCTGCTTGCGGAAGCGCCGCATCTGCAATTCGTTTACGTCACCGGAGAGGCTTACCATGAAGCGACGCTCGAAGCCATTCGCGGCAAACTGGGCGGGCTCCCGGATCATTTGCAGGTGCTTCCTTACGTTCACAACATGCCGGAGGTGCTGGCCGCGACTTCCCTGATCGTGGGACGAGCAGGAGCGTCCTCTTTGGCGGAAATCACCGCGCTCGGAATTCCGGCGATTCTGATTCCGTCGCCCAACGTGACGAACAATCATCAGGAGAAAAACGCCAGGACTTTGGAGCGGGCCGGGGCCGCCGAAGTCATTTTGGAGCCGGACTTGAGCGGGCAGAGCCTGTTCGGCTCGATTCAGCGGATCATGAACGAGCTGTCCGTCCACGCCTCGATGTCGGCGGCTTCCCGCCGTCTCGGCAAACCGGACTCGGCCCATTTGCTGGTGGAGGAGATGCGGCGTCTTGTCCAAAGCCGCGGAAATCGCCGCTAACGCGGAGAAACAAAGGGGCCGGAACTGGACCTGGGCGATTGTCACACTCTCCGTGAGGAAGGCATAAGATACTCTATAAATCGTGACAATCCAAGCGGAGCGAAAAGGACAACGGTTAGCATGATTTGCTCCGACGGACCCGGGCAGCCGGCTTCGTTTACGACGGCATGAACCTGATTATGCCGGCGGCATCAAGGCCGGGGTGTTTTCCGCCTACAAGTCAAGGAGGGATTTTACGATGCAGCATTGGATATCGAATTTGACCAGGCAGGGAGTCGGAACGGTATTGCCGAACGAGCCGATGTCAAAATATACAACATGGAAAATCGGGGGTCCCGCTGACGCGATGGTCGTACCTGAGAATCCCGGGCAGCTGTCCAGGCTGGTCCGGCTGCTTCATGAAGAGCAGGTGGCTTGGATGGTGGTCGGCAAAGGCTCAAACATGCTTGTCTCCGACCAAGGAATTCGCGGGTGCGTGATCCGATTGGGCTCCGGTTTGGAGCAGATCGAATTTGACGGAAACGAGGCCCGGGCCGGAGGTGGCGCTTCGTTCGTCAGGCTCAGCATCATGGCGGGCAAACAGGGGCTGACCGGCTTGGAGTTTGCCGGGGGCATCCCCGGAACGGTGGGGGGAGCCGTATATATGAACGCCGGCGCTCACGGGTCCGATGTGTCACGTATATTTAAATCCGCTGACATTGTTCTGGAGACGGGTGAATTGGTCACTTACACCGCAGAGGATATGAAATTTGACTATCGGCATTCCGTACTGCATGAACAGCGCGGCATTGTGGCCAAAGCTGAATTTATGCTGGCTTCCGGCGACCGGCTGGAAGTCGCCGCCGCCATGGCGGCCTACAAGGACCGCCGCCGCAAAACGCAGCCGCTTCAGCAGCCGTGCGCCGGCAGCGTCTTCCGCAATCCGCCGGGAGACCATTCGGCCAGACTGATCGAGGCGGCCGGACTTAAAGGCTTAAGGGTCGGAGGAGCCGAAGTATCCACGCTGCACGCCAATTTCATCGTCAATACCGGGCAAGCGACAGCAGAGGACGTTCTAACGCTCATGGAGGAGATCAAGGCCGCCGTCAAAGGCAAATTCGGCGTAACGCTGGTGCCGGAGGTTTTTTTCGTGGGCGAACGGTAAACTCGGAGGTGATACATTGGACAAATTGGTGATCGAAGGCGGGAGACCCCTATCAGGAACCATTCGTATCCATGGAGCAAAAAATGCCGCACTGCCGATTCTGGCCGCTAGTTTGCTGTCCGAAGGCAAGGTGCAACTTCGAAATGTCCCCCGTCTGCTCGATATTGATGTCATGCTGGGCATACTCGGCCGTCTTGGCTGCAAAGCCGTCCATTTAGGGGATACGGTTACGGTCGACACGGGAAGCGCGGATTCAAGCCATGTGCCGGAGGATTTGATGAAGCAGATGCGGTCGTCGATTTTTTTGATGGGGCCGCTGCTCGCCAGGTTCGGGGAAGTTTGCATTTACCAGCCGGGCGGGTGCGCGATCGGCGAACGGAAAATCGATTTGCACTTGAAAGGGCTGGAGGCCTTGGGAGCGCAAATTGAGGAAAGCGAACAGCAAATCCGGTGCAGGGCCGGCAAGCTGGTCGGCAGCGATATTCACCTTGACTTTCCCAGCGTTGGAGCGACGGAAAACATCATGATGGCGGCCGCGCTGGCGGAGGGGACGACGGTAATCAGCAATGCCGCCCGGGAACCGGAAATTCAGGATTTGCAAAACTTCCTGAACGCCATGGGGGCGGACATCATCGGCGCCGGAACGGACACGATTAGGATTCGCGGCGTAGAGCGGCTGTATCCATGCGATTACGAGGTTATCCCCGACCGCATCGTTGCCGGAACCGCGCTGATCGCCGTAGCCGCGACGCGCGGAAGCGTAACGCTGACACACTGCAATCCGGCGCACCTGGTGTCGCTGCTTCAGGTGCTGCGGCGGGCAGGTGTTCAAATCGGAGCTGCCGATGATATAATAACGATTAGCAGCGCAGGCCGTCCGCGGGCGGTGGAACGGATCGTGACTTCGCCGTACCCTTCCTTTCCGACCGATCTGCAGTCGCAAATTATGGTATTGCTTGCGTTGGCGGACGGACTCAGCGTGATGAAGGAGACCGTGTTCGAGGGCAGATTCAAGCATGTGGACGAATTGGTCCGAATGGGCGCCGACATTTCGGTCGATTTGAATCGCGCTTTCATTCGCGGGGTGCCAAGATTGTACGGAGCCACCGTGGAGGCCACGGACCTGCGGGCCGGTGCCGCGCTGGTCATTGCGGGGCTTGCGGCGCAAGGCAAAACGATCGTGGAGCAGGTTCATCACATCGATCGCGGCTACGACCGGATCGAAACGATGTTCCAGCGTCTCGGGGGCTTAATCCATCGCGAATCGCCCGTACTGAAGCAGCTTGATTTAGCCTGAGGCTTGGCCTTATATCCCCTCCGGCCGGAGGGGATCAAGGCTTTTGGACGTTGTTCTATTATTATTTATTCAGAAAGTTGCGGAGAAATGATATGCCAAAAGCGAATGTACCTGCCCTGAAAGAGCCGGAAAAACCGAAAAAGAAAAGCGACCGAAAAGTGAAAGTCATCCTCATTTTGCTGTTCCTCTCTTTGCTCTGCGTGCTTTTTTTTCGCTCGTCTTTAAGCAAGGTTTCGGCGATTACGTTTCACGGCAATACGTATTCCACGGAGGGTGAGCTTTTGGAGGCCGCCGGACTGGAAGTCGGGGCTCCGTTTTTTGCCGTCAGTTCGGGGAACGTTCAGCGCAAATTGGAAAGCATTCCTTCCGTGCAGCATGCGGACGTAAACAAAAAATTCCCGGGAACCATCGAAATCGAGATTGAAGAATTTCCTCTTGCGGCCTATGAGCTTACCGGCGACGGGATGTTGAACGGACTGCTGGCGAACGGCACCAAAATCCCGCTGCAAAACGGCTCCATGCCGGTGGACAAGCCTATTTTGACCGGGTGGAAAGCGGATGATCCCAATCTGGTTAAACTCTGCAAAACGTTGTCGGAGATTCCTGGCGAGTTGACCGCCGATATATCCGAGATCGTTCCTTCGCCAACCTTGTCTTATCCGGACCGGATCAAAATGTATACGCGCTCCGAATTCGAAGTGATTTCCGCGATCTCGCTGCTGCCCAAGAAGGCGGAGTATTTGAACGAGATTTTGCAAAATCAGGATCCCGGACAGCTGAAAATGCTGGATGCCGATTCCTACGTGCCGTATCCCCCGCCGGAAAGCGAAGAGGCCGGCCAAAATGGCACTACTCATCAATGAAAAACAATGTTAAAATACATTTTATGGGCTAGTTGCCTATCTCCCTCTTTTTTCTTCTGATTTTTGCGCCTCGCGGCAGGGGTTGAATTTAGGTTTTTCAGGTCCTATTGCCCGATAAGATGTAAAACTTGGAAGTCAAAAAATTTGTAGAAAAAAGAGGGAAAGGTTAAACGGCGTTGAATATGTAGAGAGTGCATCTAACACGGTAAGTATATTTTGAATGGGAAATAGGAGGTGCCAGGGCTTGAGCAACAATGACATCATTGTTAGTTTGGACATCGGTACATCCAAAGTTCGTGCTATTATTGGGGAAATTGGCAATGGAACCTTTAATATTATTGGAGTTGGATCTGCCGACTCGGAAGGAATTCGAAAAGGCGCGATTGTAGATATTGACCAGACGGTCCAATCGATCCGCAACGCAGTGGATCACGCGGAACGGATGGTAGGAATTCAAATATCGGAAGTATATGTCGGCATTTCGGGCAACCACATCGGACTCCAAACGAGCCACGGAGTAGTAGCCGTACAAAATGAAGACCGGGAAATCGGCGAGGACGATATCGACCGCGTGCTGAAAGCGGCCGAAGTCATCGCCCTTCCGCCGGAACGCGAAATTATCGATATTGTGGCCAAGCAGTATGTGGTGGACGGGCTTGAAGGCATTCAGGATCCCCGCGGCATGATCGGGGTTCGTCTGGAAGTGGAAGCGACGATCATAACGGGAGCGAAGACCGCAATTCACAATTTGCTCCGCTGTGTGGAGAAATCCGGGCTGAAGGTCCGGGATTTGGTCTTGTTGTCGTTGGGCGCAGGGCAGCTCGCCTTGTCCAAGGATGAGAAAACGATGGGTTCGGTGCTGGTGGATATCGGTGCCGGTTCCACCACGATCGCTGTGTTTGAAGGCGGCACGATCGTGGCCACATCCACGCTTCCGATTGGGGGAGAATTTATAACGAACGACATTGCTTACGGTCTCCGCACGTTGACCGATCATGCGGAGAAAGCGAAGCTGAAGTACGGCTGCGCCTCGATCGAGGACGCCGCGCCGGACGTAACCTTTAAGGTAACGCGGATCGGCAGCAATGTGGACAAGGAATTTACGCAGGAAGATCTGGCTGCCATCGCGGAGCCTCGCGTTCAGGAGATCTTCCAACTGATCCGGCAGGAAGTGAAACGGCTTGGCTACAGCGAGCAGCCGGGAGGCTATATTTTGACGGGGGGAACCGTTTCGATGGCGGGGTTGCTTAAGATCGCGCAACAGGAATTGGCGGCTTCCGTCAGAATCGCCGTTCCGGATTACATCGGGGTCCGCGATCCCGGGTTTACCGGGGGCGTAGGCATTTTGTATAAGGTAATCAAGAACATTCGCGTCCGGAGCGCCGGACCGAAGAAGACGGCCGGACGGAGCAAACCCGCTTCGCCGGCGCAGGAGCCGGCTCGCAAGTCGGGCGGCCTGATGGAGCGTCTTAAAAATCTGTTCAGTGAATTTATATAGCAAATTCAAGGATGAAGAACGGGCCATCCATGCACATTGAGGGGGAGATGGAATAGTATGTTGGAATTTGATTTCGAAATGGAGAGCTTGGCTCAAATTAAGGTCATCGGGGTAGGCGGCGGCGGAAGCAACGCGGTCAACCGGATGATCGAAAACGGCGTGCAAGGCGTCGAGTTCATTACGGTAAATACGGACGCCCAAGCGCTTCATTTGGCCAAGTCCGAACATAAATTACAGATCGGGGATAAATTGACGCGCGGACTGGGCGCCGGCGCCAATCCGGAAGTAGGCAAGAAAGCGGCCGAAGAATCCCGCGAACTGATCGCAAATACGTTAAAAGGCGCGGATATGGTGTTTGTCACGGCCGGTATGGGCGGCGGCACCGGCACCGGGGCGGCTCCGGTCATCGCCGAAATCGCCAGAGAATGCGGGGCGCTGACCGTCGGCGTCGTTACCCGCCCATTTACTTTTGAAGGCCGCAAGCGTTCTTCCCAGGCAGAGCTTGGCATTGAAGGGCTGAAAGAAAAAGTGGACACGCTGATCGTTATTCCAAACGACCGGCTGCTCGAAATCGTCGACAAGAAAACGCCGATGCTGGAAGCGTTCCGTGAAGCGGATAACGTGCTGCGCCAAGCGGTGCAAGGCATCTCCGACTTGATCGCCGTACCGGGTCTGATCAACCTCGACTTCGCCGACGTGAAGACGATCATGACCGAACGCGGCTCCGCGTTGATGGGCATCGGCCTCGCTACCGGCGAGAACCGGGCTGCCGAAGCCGCCCGCAAGGCGATCATGAGCCCGCTCTTGGAAACGTCCATCGAAGGCGCGCGCGGCGTCATCATGAACATTACGGGCGGAGCCAACCTGTCCCTGTATGAAGTCAACGAAGCTGCGGAGATCGTGATCGCCGCTTCCGATCCGGAAGTGAACATGATTTTCGGCGCAATCATCGATGAGAACATGAAGGAAGAAATCAAAGTCACGGTCATCGCGACGGGGTTCGAGAATAAACCTGCGGTGCAGCCAGCCCGCAAACCGGCCGCTGCTCCGGGCATATCCGAGCCGCAGGACACGCGTCCGGCTTCGAACCTGCGGCCGTTCGGCAATCAGCCGAACGGAGATCAGCTCGACATCCCGACGTTTCTCCGTAACCGTTCGCGGAACAATAACGACTAAGCAAGGGTAGTACGTCTCCCCGAAGACCTTGTCCCCCATGTAGGGACAAGGTCTTTTTTTTCATTACAGAATTTATAAACTCAACTTTCGCAGCAAAAAATCGGCAGCAAGTCTTGATTTAGCTGGGTAAAGCAGCAATCCATTGCCGGAGTTGACGCTGAATCAGAGGCGGACAGTGTCTTCCCTAAATCGGTCAAGCAACTCGACCGTTTTGCTGCGATTCCGCTCAAACATGGAAGCGTGGAAGCGTCAACGATGAAGAGGGCGTCACGATCTGTCAAGGTCAACGCATCTGCCTTTTGCACCGTAGCCGTTTCGAGCAGTGTGTCTTGGTGTTCCTGCCTGCTGCTTGCCTTTGCATGATTATCCCTTTCGTTCAGAGAGCAGGAGGTGGGGGCTAGAGTAAGGGTTCCAAAAAAAGAGAGAAAAAGAGATAAGGAAAAAATGCCTGATTCCTTCTCCTAAGCCCGTCTAAATTATCTCGAACCGATCTGCTTCTCCACCAAATATTTTCTTCTCCCGAGCTTGTCGGTTTCTCTGCTACCTGATCAAAGGGGATAATCGTGCAAAGCGTCCGGACAGCGAGTGTTGATCTGCCGCCCACCTCAAGAAAAGAATACTTTAATTCGTTTGGCAGTTGATTTAGGTCGGGCTGATGTCTATAACTATGAAAGAAACCTCTTCTGTCTGATCGTAGAAGCTCGTCACTCTCGCTTCCAACGTATGGGTTGTACGAAACAGGTTTTTTCTTATCGGGGCGGGGAATTAACGGAGCGGTATAGACGAGGGGATAAGCCCGTCGTCTTTTTGAACATTTTTCCGAAATGGGAGAAATTGTTGAAGCCCGTGGCGATGGAGATTTCCGTAATGCTTAACTCCGTGTCCTGTAGCAGACGCCGGGCTTCCTTGATCCGGGTGAGATTGACATATTCGGCAAAGCCGAAGCCGGTTGTTTCCTTAAACACACGGCTAAGGTGGCTTTTGCTGATGTAGAAGCGGGCGGAAAGTCCGTCAAGATCAAGCGGCTCGCCGTAATGGGCATTGATATAGCGGACGATTTCCGTAATTTTTCGCTGCATCGCAGAGGGTTCCTCCTCCACCGCAGGAACGGCTTCACGCTTTTGGAGCGTCCTTGCCGTAAACAGCAGCAGTTCTGCGGCCATATGGGCAATATGCAGGCCGTAACCCGGCGGCTTCTCCATGAGCTCCTCCAATAGAGAAAGCAGCAACTCCTCCACTTTGAGACGCTCCTGCAGATTCAATCTGAGCACGGGGGAATCCTGGGAAAAAGCGGAAAGCAATAGCTCGCGGTCCTCCTCGTCCAGCGCCGCAAAATAGCTGGGCCGAAAGTAAAGCAGTATTCGCTCGTGCGAGGGAGAGCTTTTGTCCGAAGTTTTGTGCACTTCGTCCGATCCGATCAGAACCAGATCTCCGGGTTGGACGGCATAGGTACGGTCCTTGATAAAGTAGTACCGGCTGCCCGAAAACAAGTAATATATTTCATATTCGCTGTGAAAATGGTTGGTGGCCATCGAAAAATAACCGTTTCTCCGGGCAAACTCGATCCGAATCGGCCGGGAATTTCCGTTTTTTTCATCCATTAGAGTATCCGGAAGCTGAGAAATATCCATACGATCCGCACCTTTCCTTTCAAGTTTCTCAATTATAGCAAAATATGCGGGGTTTGGGTTGTTTTCCGCGTTAATTGCGGAGAATTTGTGATTTCACTATGCTATTCTTTCATTGAAAGAGTAACGTAAATGGGAGGGCATGGATCAGATGGATAAGAAAAGGTATGTACAGGTAGGCGTAGGGGGACGGGCGCGTTTTTTTTACGAAGCGATTGCGCGGGATTATCGGGAAACTGCTGAAATTGCGGCGTTTTGCGATATTAACCAGACCCGAATGGATGTTGCCAACAAAATTTTGACGGAAACCCATGATTATCCGGTGGTCCGCACCTATAAGACCGAAGAGTTCGACACGATGATCGGGGCGGAAAGGCCCGATGTCGTCATCGTTACCAGTGTGGACCGTACTCATCATAGATATATAGTTCGCGCCCTTGAGCTGGGCTGTGACGTGATCACGGAAAAACCGATGACCGTGGACGTGGAAAAGTGCAAGGAAATCTTCGATACCGTGGAGCGTACGGGACGCAAGGTCCGCGTTACCTTCAACTACCGTTATGCGCCTCACCACACCAAAGCCCGCGAGCTTATCGCCGGCGGCGCCATCGGTGATGTGCATTCCATCCACTTTGAATGGTTGCTGAACACGCGGCATGGCGCGGATTACTTCCGCCGTTGGCACCGGGACAAACGCAACAGCGGCGGGCTGCTCGTTCACAAATCCACCCACCATTTCGATCTGGTGAATTTCTGGATCGGATCCGAGCCGGAAACGGTATTCGCTTTCGGTGATTTGATGTTCTATGGCCGGGAAAATGCGGAAAAGCGCGGCATTACTTCCTTCTATCAAAGGGCGACCGGCAGCGCTGCGGCCAAAGGCGATCCTTTCGCGCTTCACCTGGACAGCAACCCCAATCTGAAAAGGATGTACCTGGATGCGGAACATGAGGACGGATACCAGCGCGACCAAAGTGTATTTGGGGACGGCATCAGCATCGAGGACACGATGGGGGTTATTGTCCGTTACAAGAACAAGGCGATCCTGACCTACTCCCTTAACGCCTATATGCCTTGGGAAGGTTACCGTATCGCCTTCAACGGTTCCAAGGGCCGGATTGAGATGAACGTTACGGAATCCTCTTATGTTAATGCGGGTGGAGACAAAGCGCTGGAAGGCGCTGTTGCAGGCAAGCGCATTATGGTCTACCCCATGTTTGACACTCCTTATGAGGTGCAAGTGGTAGAGGGCGAAGGCGGACACGGCGGAGGCGATCCGGTGCTGCTGAACGACCTGTTCGGTCCGCCCAATGAGGACATCTACAACCGGGCGGCGGACCACCGCGACGGCGCCCGTTCCATCCTGACCGGGATCGCCGCCAATCAGGCCATCAGAACCGGCCTGCCGGTCAAGATTGACGATCTGATCAACATCTAAGAAAAACGCACGTGAAATAACCGTTCTAACGGCTTGCTGCCATGCCGCGGAACGGTTTTTTTCATAAAAAGAACAAACCGATTCTCCACGTCATCAACAAATCCTGTTCACCTTCAAGTTGTCGCGGCCGCCTTCGTTTTGGTTCATTCCGCACGGGATTGCCCTATATACAGTTCAGCCGGGGCGGTGTAAAACTGGGGTAAAGTTTACAAGACAATGAATGAAGTTAAGGAGGCTAACGAGTTGTGACGGGGTTTTTCATGAATGTTAAAAAATACTGGATGCTGTATGCGATGGCGCTCCCGGGGATATTTTTTTTCATTATTTTCAAGTACGTCCCTTTGGCGGGAAGCGTCATCGCCTTTCAGGACTACCGGATTTTAGGCGGAATTCTGGGCAGTCCCTGGGTCGGACTCGACAACTTCAAATTTATTTTTACGTATCAGGATTTTTACAATGTGCTGAGGAACACCGCCGTCATCGCCTTCTACAAGCTGGTCTTCGGCTTCCCGGCCCCCATCATCCTGGCGCTGCTTCTCAATGAGTTACGCATCATGCTGGCCAAACGAATTATGCAAAGCCTGTTTTATTTACCTCATTTCCTCTCCTGGGTGGTGGTCGGCGGGATCGTCTTCGAGCTTCTCGCAAGCAAAGGCGTTGTCAACGCCATCCGTGGCTGGTGGGGGCTGGAGCCGGTGCTGTTCATGCAGGAGGAAAGTTATTTTCGTCCCATCGTCGTACTCTCGAGCATATGGAAAGAAGCGGGCTGGGGAACGATCATTTATCTGGCTGCGATTACCGGCATCAATCCCAATCTTTACGAAGCCGCGGTTATGGATGGAGCGGGCCGCTGGAAGCAGACTCTTTACATTACGCTGCCGACCCTGTTTCCTACTATTCTTACGCTGTTCCTGTTGAATATCGGGAATTTCCTGGAACTCGGTTTCGATCAGATTTATAACCTGTTGACGCCCATGACCTATGCGGTAGGGGATATTATTGAAACCTATGTTTACCGGGCCGGCGTGCTGCAGGGCCAATACAGCGTCACCACCGCAATCGGTTTATTCCAATCCGTCATCGGTTTTATACTTCTATGGATATTCAACCGTCTGGCGAGAAAATCAGAACAGGGGTTATGGTGATGAAACAGACCCATGGAGAAAAAATATTTCAGCTATTCAACTATCTGTTCCTGGCGGCCGCCTCCTTGTCCATGCTGTTGCCGCTCCTGAATTTGCTGGCCGTGTCCTTTAGTTCGCCCATAGCAGCGGACTCCAAGCGGGTGTTCCTGCTGCCTGTGGAATTTACCGCCGCATCCTGGGAGAAGATTTTGCATAATTCGGATCTTTGGCTCTCCTTCGGCGTTACGCTGTATATCACGGTGCTCGGGACATTGCTTAGCATGCTGGCCTCCATTCTGCTGGCATATCCCTTATCACGCAAGGAATTTCTGCTGCGCAAGCCGATTATGCTGGGGATCGTGATTACCATGATCTTTAACGCCCCCATGATCCCCTTTTTTCTTACGGTCCGGGAGCTCGGTTTGCTGAACTCGTTGTGGGTCCTCATTCTGCCGGGGCTAATCAGCACCTTCAATATGATTATCATCCGCACCTTTTTTATGGGCCTTCCCGGAGAATTGGATGATTCGGCCCGCATAGACGGTTGTACGGAGGGGGGCATCCTGTTCCGGATTTACTTGCCTTTGTCCAAGCCGGTACTGGCTACAATCAGCCTGTTCTACGCTGTAGGCTATTGGAATACGTTTCAGCGGGCTGTGCTGTTCATCCGCGATCCTGATAAATGGCCGCTGCAGATGAAGCTTCGCGCCTACCTGACCTCGCCGGAGGAACTGGCTTCCGCCAACCTGCTTTTGGGCGACTATAACTTCAATACGACCACCTTGAAGGCGGCGACGATATTGTTTGCCACCGTGCCGATCATCCTGGTTTACCCTTATTTGCAGAAATATTTTGTCAAAGGGGCCATGTTAGGTTCATTGAAAGAGTAGGAGGCCACCTGCTATTTCATCCGGTATTAAGCCGCAAGCCGGCTTGATATGAATAACAGTTCAGATTCCAAAAAGGAGGATACAAGTATGAAGAAGCGTTCGCTGGTTCAATCTTTGGCGGCCGTCTCCCTGGCGTTCGTATTCGCGGCTTCGCTGCTAACCGGCTGTTCCAAACAGGAGGAAACACCTCAGGCAAGCGGAGAAAACAAGCCGGTTCAGGTCAGTGTATTCAAAAGCCATTTGGGAGCGGGTACCCTGCCGGACAGCGATAATCCGCACGTGAAATACGTGGATGAGAAAACGGGAGTGGAGTACCGGTTGATCACTTCCCCTCCGGGCTCGGAGCCGGTGCAATACCTCAATGTCATGATCGCCTCGGCGGATTATCCCGATATTCTCCGGCCGGTCGGCGGTGTTGAGCAGGCGTTGATCAAACAGGGCGGGGCGCTGGCGCTGGATGAGCTGCTGCCCAAATACGCCCCCAATGTATGGAAGAATATCCCTGAAGAAGCGTGGGATATCGTCAGATCCGCTTCTCCCGACGGTAGGATTTATTATGTGCCCAAGGTGTTTCTGGTGCCTGAGCGGGCGCCGCTGATCCGCAAAGACTGGCTTGACAAGCTGGGGCTTGACATGCCCAAGACGGTAAGCGATTACAAAGAGGTGCTGAAAGCGTTCCGGGACGGCGACCCCAATGGCAACGGAGAGAAGGATGAGCTGCCGACCACCGGGCGGGAGTTCGGCAAGTGGATGGATCATCTGTTCGCCATGTACGGCGTAGCCATGTGGGAGGGCAATCCGGAGTGGGATATCTATGAAGGGCAGATTCAATATGCCGGGATCACCCCCAACATGAAAGCGGCCATCGGCTTCATCCGGGAGCTGTATGCGGAGAAGCTGTTGGATAACGAAACCTTCCTCAACAAGGGCGATGTGTGGATGGCGAAAATTAACAACAATCTGGTGGGCAGTTGGTTTCATCTCCCCGCCAACCTGGAGTCCCGCCACCAAGCCATCGCGCAAAAGCAACCCGAGGCTTACATTGCCGGCATGCCTTTGCCGAAAGCGGAAGGTTTCGACGGATTCGTCACCCAAAAGAGTATGGGCGAGCCGGAATGGCTGATTCCCGCCGCGTCCAAGGACAAGGCGGAGGCGGCGCTGAAGTTGCTGGATTTTTTCTATGATGAGAAAAACGCCGAATTTGTCCGGTTTGGCATTGAGGGGCTTCAGCATCAGGTGGTGAACGGGAAAAAGGTGCTGCTTCCCCAGGAGGACAATCGGCCGCTCGGTTTGGGCATGCGTAATCTGACGACCAAGGAGGACATGGACGAGCGCATTAAGGAGACCATTTCGGAAGACCTGCAGCAAATGGTGTCCGACATTTTTGCGGTTAGCACGGCGGACGCCCGCCGCATTGCGGGCGACGGACTGCCGAACACCGTGTACGAAGGATATCCGGACATCCAGTCGCACAAGCTGTTCCAGGAGTACTTGGCCAAGATCGTTATCGGCGAATGGCCGCTCGATAAGTTCGGTGAATTCGTGGACCGCTGGAAAAAGTCGGGGGGAGACGAGGTAACGAAACGGGTTCAAGAATGGTACGAAAAGGCCAAAGCCTCGTGAAATGGTTAAGAAGCAATCTTGCCCATATGGGGGCGCGGCTCGTACTGATTCTGATGATATCGGTTTTTCTGATCATTTTGACGGTCAGCCTGACCTCGTACTACGTATCAAAGTCGGTGCTTCAGGAGGAGCTGAGCGAGCCCCAGCGCCAGCTGCTGCAGCTCGACATGAACATGATCGACGACTCGATCCGGGAAGCCGATCAGGCGGCGATCCAGGTGGCGCTAAACGGCAGTGTTTATGATTTTTTTACGTCCCCCAAACAGGGGCCCTTGTCCATCATTAAGCAGGTATACCAACTGCTGACGACCTTGATCGACAACAACCGGTACGTCAAAAGCATCTATGTATACGATATGGCCCGGGACAGCTTCGTGGCGCTGCCGCAAGGCTATAGTTCCAGCAAGATGAATTTCGTGGATTCAGAGTGGGTCGGCGTTGCCGGCGAATTTGGCCAAAAGCGGGTGCTGATCAAGAAACGTCAAGTCCCGGAGGGGGCCGGTACGAAAGGCTCGGAGCTTACCTTGTTCCGCAAAATCATGATTCAAGACGAGTTCAAGGGCATTGCGGCCGTCAATCTCAAATTTGAGGAATTGTTCGCCAAGCTGAACGCTCCTTCCATCAAAAATCTCCACCGGATTCGCTATATTCTGGACGGAGACGGCAGCGTACTTTACTCGGCCTCCAATTACCGGGTCGATCATGAGGCGATTCTGCAGGCGCTGGGCAAGTTGGAGAATGGAAGGAAGGACCTGAACTTCAAGCGCCGCAAGATGCTAGTAAACCAATTGGAATCACCGGTAACCGGCTGGAAATATATATCTGTTGTAGAGCAGGACAGCCTCTTGGCCAAGTCCAGGAAAATTCGCGATGCCGTTCTTGGAGTGTCGCTTGCCGCTTTGGTTTTGGGCGTTCTGACCATCCGTTACATCAATGCCGTCGCTTTTCGCCCGGTTCGGCGGTTAAGGCAGCTGTTTAAAACATACGGTCCCCAGGATCTCGGGAACGGCCCGGGTGGCCCTGATCTGGAAAAGCTGGCGGGCGAGCTGTTGAACAATCACGCGCATCTCGCCCATCTTGTCCGGGAGACCATATCCGAGGCTTCCTCCAAGTTTCTGTACGATATTCATATCGGCCATCTGGCCTGCAAACGCGACATTCAAGAGAAATGGACCCGTTATTTCGCGGAGTGGACGGATGAGCCGGTAAGCGCCGTCATTTTGTCCATCGACCGGTACGAGTCGTTCGTCCGGGAGTTTTCGGCATCGGACCGCTCCCTGCTGAAGTTTGCCCTGGCCAACATTACCGCCGAGTTGTTCGAGCCGGAATGGAGAATTGTCTGCGCTGACTTCGGCAACGACAAGACGGCCATTCTGCTTCAACTGAGGCACGGCCAGGGCGCGCCGGAAAATAAACTGATGGAAGCGATCGGCGTTGCCGGCCAATTGCTTAAACTTAGCGTATCGGCGGGATTAAGCATGCCGCAAGCGGATTGCACCCGCTTGAAACAGTCTCTCCTGGAGGCGGAAAACGCGCTTACGTACCGTTTATATCAAGGCTACGGGAAGGTTATTTCGTTCCGCGAGGTTGCCGGCCATGAGGTGGAGGAGCCGATTCCCGTCGACGGGCTCCTGGAGGAGCTGATTATAGCCGCCCTGCAAGGAGACGAGAAGAGCTCCGAGGAGCATCTCCACCGGATGATTGAAGATATTCGGGGCTGGTACGGGTACCCGTCGGCGGCGCTGGCCTATTTGCAGGCGGCCGCGGAACGGGTCGGACAGCTGGGGACGGGGGACGAAGGCGCCTTGGAAGCGAGATTCGTTACCCTGAAGCTGGAGGATATCCGCAGCGAGCTGCTAAACCGGGTCCGGTCAGTGTCCCGCAGCTTTCGCAAGCGGATTGAGAGCAAGGATTTCATCCTCTGTCACCGGATGATCGATTATATGAAGCAGCATTTGGGCGAGACGATTGGCATTCCCGAGATTGCCGAGTCGATCAAGGCCAGCAGCAGCTTGGCCAGCCAGATTTTCAAGCAGGAAACCGGGAAGACGATCTACAACTACCTCACCCGCATTCGTATGGACCGGGCGGCCGAGCTTCTGCTGAAGTCGGATTACAAAATAGCGGAGATTGCGCGGATGGTCGGTTATCAGCATGAGAACAGCTTTATCCGCAGTTTTCGCAAAGTTAAGGATGTTACGCCCGGCAAGTATCGGGATGTGATGAAATTCCAATAAGCCTATGCTTCCGAAGCAAGTTTTGTTCGAAGTTGATTCAGGAAGCAACGCTCACAAAACTAAGTCTATGCTTCCGAAGCGAGTTTTGTACGAAGCCGATTCAGGAAGCAACGCTCACAAAACTAAGCCTATGCTTCCGAAGCAAGTTTTGTATGAAGCCGATTCAGGAAGCAACGCTAACAAAACTTTTAGGAGGTTGTTATGGACAGACGGCAGATCGTGGAACGCCACCAACCGGAATTGGACCGGTGGGATCCGTTGTCCCCTTTTGCGGTCGGCAACGGGGAATTTGCTTTTAGCGCCGATATTACGGGATTGCAGACGTTCCCGCAGCAATATGAGGTGCCGCTTGGCACGATGTCCAACTGGGGGTGGCATTTTAGCGGGGGGCATGACCGGTTTCGCTATGAGGATGCGGAACTTAGGCGGTACGATACGTACGGGCGTCCGGTCGGGTATCCCATGAATCCGGGCAGCAAGCCGGAGGCGTATCATTGGCTCCGCCAAAATCCCCATCGCTTGCAGCTTGGACGCATTTCATTCCGGTTTCTGACGGAATCCGGACAGGAGGCCGGTCCGCGGGATATGGCGAATATCCGGCAGCGGATGAACCTGTGGACGGGATGCTTGCACAGCGAATACGAGGTGGCGGGCGAACCTGTACGGGTCACCACCGTTTGCCATCCGCACATGGATACGCTGGCGGTCCGTGTGGAATCACCGCTGGTTAGACAGGGCCGGCTGCAGGCATTCCTGCTCTTTCCGGCTCCGGATATGACCCATACGGCGTGGGATAAGACCGTATTTCCGGCCTGGGATCAAGACGATCGCCACAAGTCCGAACTGATCAAGACGGACGGCAACTGGGCCAGGCTTCGCCGAAGCATGGACGAGGATGTATATGAGGTCGAATGGTCGTGGAATGGCGGGCGGCTGGAGCGTACCGGCGCTCATGAATTTACGGTCGTACCGGACGCGCAAAGCGAACCGTTTGAATTTTCGGTCGGATTTGCTCCGGAATCGCCTCGGACGGACCGGTTCGCCGAGACGCTGAAAGCCAGCGCCAGTCACTGGGAGTCCTTCTGGATGAGCGGCGGCGCGATCGACTTTGCCGGCAGCACCGATCCGCGCGCCTTCGAGTTGGAGCGGCGCGTCGTGCTGTCGCAATTCCTCTGTGCGATTCACAGCGGCGGATCGCTGCCTCCACAGGAGACCGGCCTGATGTATAACAGCTGGTTCGGTAAATCCCACCTGGAGATGCACTGGTGGCATGCCGCCCATTTCCCGCTATGGGGGCGCGGCAGCTACCTTCGCAAAAGTATGGGCTGGTACAACGGCATTTTACCTATTGCCCGCGATCTTGCCGCATCACAGGGTTATCAAGGCGCCCGCTGGCCGAAAATGGTCGGCTTCGACGGCAAACCCTGTCCGTCTCCCGTAGCTCCCGGGTTGATTTGGCAACAGCCGCATCCGATCGCCATGGCGGAGCTGCTCTACCTGGCGGAGCCGACTCGCGGGACACTGGAGCAGTTTCGGCGGATCGTCTTCGAGTCGGCGGACTTTATGGTCTCTTTTGCCCGCCATAACGAAGAAAAAGGGGTGTTCGAACTGGGGCCGCCGCTGATTCCGGCACAGGAATGCCATCCCATGCAGGTCAGCAAAAATCCGCCCTTCGAGCTGGAATATTGGAAGTATGGGCTGGAGACCGCGATCCGCTGGGCGGAGCGGCTGGGGCTTGCGCCGAATCCGCGCTGGGCCGAGGTGGCGGGAGCGATGGCACAGCCGCCGCAGGCTGGCGGGCTGTACTTGGCTCATGAACGGTGTCCGGACACCTTTACCGCTAAAAACCATGACCATCCGTCGATGCTCGGGGCGATGGGAGTTTTGCCGGGATCGCTTATCGATCGGCAGATCATGCATCAAACTCTTTTGAAGGTTAAGGAGGTCTGGAGATGGGATTCGGCTTGGGGGTGGGATTTCCCGATGTGCGCCATGACGGCGGCAAGACTCAGCGAACCGGACCTGGCCGTGGATTTTCTGCTGATGGATGAGGTCAAGAATACCTATTTAACGAACGGACATAACTACCAGCGCCCGGGCCTGTCGGCTTACTTGCCCGGCAACGGCGGCCTGCTGGCGGCGGTGGCCATGATGGCGAGCGGCTGGCGGGGAGGTCCAAGCGGCCGGAACCCCGGTTTCCCGCAGGACGGAAGCTGGGAAGTGCGGTGGGAAGGCCTGCATCCCTGGCTGTAACCGCCGGCGGCGGCAAGACCGGCTTGATTGAGGGCGGGTTGGCAAACAAAAATGAAAATGAGGAGGCTCGTGGGGCATGGGAAAGGGAAAAGGAGAGGTATGGCCCTCGGAACGCAAGACGTATCAGGATCGGTTTACGGGGGTTGAAGTGGTTCAACTGACGGATTATAAGGCGCATAGCTATCATTTATATTTTACCGAAAGCGGCTGGTATGACGGCGAACGGCGGTTGCTGTTCCTCTCGGACCGGGGCAACAGCACGAATTTGTTCAGCATGGACGTGGAGAGCGGAGAAATGACCCAGTTGACGGATTATCCGAACAACGATGAACTTGGCGCCTGGATTTTGCCGAACGGGAGCGCGGTGATCGTCAAGGCGGGCCGGCGGCTGGTCCGGCTGGATCTGGCCACGCTGGAGGAGAAGTTTCTGTACGAAGCGCCGCCGGGCTATAACTTGGGCAATGCCGGCGCATCGGCGGATAACCGGTATGTGCTGACCTGCGTTCAGGAGGACCTCTCCCACCGTATCCGGTTGGATTTGGGGAACGGCTATGTCGGACACCGCGAGTTGATGGAGGCGGCTCCCCACAGCATGATCATGCGCATTGATGCGGCAAATGGCGGCGCCGAGATGATCTACGAAGCGCGCCAGTTCATCACGCACATTAACGCTTCGCCGACGGAACCGTGGCTGATCACATATTGTCATGAGGGGCCTTGGCATCTGGTTGACCACCGAATCTGGGGGCTTGACCTGCGTACGGGTGAAACGTGGAAGATCCGGGAGCGTCTGGAGCCGGGAGAAAAGGTAGGGCACGAATTCTTTTTCCCGGACGGAAAAACGATCGGGTATCACGGGTTTCGCGTGAATGGCACCAACTTTTTCGGCAGCATTCTTTATGATAATACGGGCATGGAAGAAACGGAATTTTCTTTCGACACCTGGCACAGCTATGCGGACGGCCTGGGGCAGGCGGTTGTGGACGGCAAGGGTCCGGTCCGAACGTTAAGCTTATGGCGCAAAAACAACGGTATCTACGATGGGCCACGGACGCTGTGTGAGCTGCGTTGCAGTTTCCATTCGCAAAAGGTGCACGCGCACCCGAGATTTGACGCCGCCGGCAAGCGGCTGCTGTTTACCAGCGACAAAAACGGATATGCCAATCTGTATCTGGCGGCGATTCCCGAGGACTTCTCTTCGTTGCCGCCGTTTATGCTATAAGTGCGAGTTCAAAAAGTTGGGTTTACAGGACCGAGAAGGTTGGATGAAGCTAGGGACTGAGTAGCGGAGCGTAGGCAAACCTACGTGAGCAACGGAAGGCCCGGCTGAATTCAAGATTCGACGCCTGATCCACTACATGAACGGCTTCGTCATGGAAAGACGACTTTTTGAACAACCTCTATAAGCCGGAAAGGAGAGAATATCGTGCAGTTGGAAACGATCCATCGTGGGACTGGACGGATGTCCGTGAACATCGCCGATACCATTCTATCGAAAAGCAAAGACGGCTATCATTCCGATATCGCGGGCAAGTGGGGTTATGTGGCCGGCATGGCGCTGACGGCCCTCAGCCGGTTGAGCGACTGGGCGCAGGACACGGCGTATCAGGAGTTTGTGAAGCGGCATATCGATCTATTCATCTCTGAGGATGGTTTTATCGGAGGTGAATATGCTCTGGAAGATTATAATCTGGATCATATCAACATGGGGAAAAATCTGCTGAGGTTATGGCGCGAAACGGGCGTCGGGAAATACAAAAAAGCGGCGCAGCTGCTCGCGGTGCAACTGACCGGCCAGCCGCGGACGGAGGAGGGCGGCTATTGGCATAAGAAAATTTACCCGTTCCAAATGTGGCTGGACGGTTTGTATATGTCTTCGCCGTTTATGGCCGAATATGCGGCAACCTTCGGAGAGGAACGCTGGTTTGACGAAGCGGCCCGCCAGTTGCTGTTGGCCGAGCGGTACACGCGCAATCCGGAAACCGGGCTGTTGCACCATGCCTGGGATGAGAGCCGGGAGCAGCGATGGTGCGACGCTGCGATCGGGCGGTCCAGGCATGTATGGGGCCGCGCCATGGGCTGGTATGCGATGGCTGTGGTTGATTCCCTGGAGCATTTTCCGCTGAACCACCCGCAGCGCGGACAAGTGATGGGCATCTTCGAGCGCATGGCTCAGGCGGTATGGAAGGTGCAGGATGCCGGCAGCGGCGTGTGGTATCAGGTGATGGACTGCAACGCCCGTGAAGGCAACTATCTGGAAGCGTCAGGCTCCTGTATGTTGACCTATGCCCTGGCCAAAGGCATTCGGCTCGGCTATCTGTCGGGGCTGCCCCAATCGGCGGTTGAGCGGGCGTATGCAGGGGTTCTGACACAGTTTGTCACTATGGACGGGGAGGGCGTGCATCTTCATGGCATCTGTCACGGCGCCGGACTCGGCGGAGCCAAGTACCGCGACGGCTCGTACGCGTATTACTTGAGCGAAGCGGTCGTCAGCGATGTGCTGATGGGGATCGCCCCGTTGCTCCTGGCCAGTACGGAAATGGAACGGCTGTGGGGCAAACAGGGGGCTAAAGTTTAGAGACCTCACAGCAGCCAGTTACATGCCCCCGTTCTTCATTTTACGCGTCATGCACGTGCAAGTCCCTTAGGTCGACAAAAATAGTGGGTTTCTGCTTTCAATTTTAGACAGACTTTATAAGCCAATCTCTTTATACTGATAAGCATCTCCCCAGGCAGGTGAATGCCGTTGGTTGTTTATATCGATCTCCTATTTGCGATGAACCTATTGATCGACGCAAGTTTGCTGCTGGTTACGGCATGGATGCGGAAACAGAAGATCAAAGTATGGCGGATCGCCGTTTCGGCTAGCGTTGGAGCCATGTATGTCGTCATGATGTTTTTGCCGGAGCTTGAGTTTTTGTATACGTTTCTGATCAAGTTCCTGTTCTCTGTCGCTATGTTATGGATCGCCTTCGGCTTTGGCAGTTTACAAAACTATCTGCGGAACATGGGAGCTTTTTACATCGTTAATTTTGCGGCGGCGGGCGGGATCCTGGGCGTTCATTATTTGCTCCAAGACTATGGCGACCTGTGGAACGGAATATGGTATTCCGCGACCGGAGGGCTGGGGTTTTCGCTGAAGATTGGGGCCTTGTTTACGCTTGTCCTGTTTTTTGCCGTGTTATGGTGGTTTAAGCGGGTCATCGCGGCGCGTCATCGGCAGGAACGAATCTCCTCTTTTGTCGGAGAGGTCCGGGTGCGTATTGAAGATTCCGAGGTTCGCTGTTCGGGTCTGGTCGATACGGGCAACCAGTTATCCGATCCGCTCAGCCGATTGCCGGTAATGGTGATGGAGGTTTCGTTGTGGGAAGAACTGCTTCCTCCAGCTTTTCGCGGCAAGCTTGCTAAGGAGCGGGCGGACAACCTCATCATGGAATGGACGGAAGCCGGGGCTTTTCCCTGGCCGGAGCGGTTGCGTCTGGTGCCGTACCGCGGAATCAACAAGGGAACGCAATTTATGCTTGCGCTTAAGCCGGACGAAGTCAGCATAACTTTGGAGGGGCGGAATTATCATTCTACCCGGGTGCTTATCGGATTGGACGGAGGACGTTTATCATCGGAAGGGGCCTATCGGGCCATCGTGCATCCTGCGTTAGTAGAAGGTACGGAAGCGGAGCATCATCATCCGCCGGACATTTCCTCCGGGCTGGCCCCCGCTTCGCGGACGTAAGCGGACGGTCCGGATTTCACCAGTAAAAACGGGAACATGTATGGGAGGAACGAAATCATGCGTGCAAAATGGAAGTTGTTGCTGCAGCTTCAGTACTATCGGTTGTTGTTTATATTCGGACTAAAAAGCGAGGAAATCTATTATATAGGCGGAAGCGAAGCGCTCCCGCCCCCATTGACGCGCGAAGAGGAGGAGTATTTGCTCCAGCGGCTGCCAAGCGGCGACTCCGCCATCCGGGCGATGCTGATCGAACGCAATTTGCGGCTCGTCGTGTACATCGCCAGAAAGTTTGAAAACACCGGCATCAATATCGAAGACCTGGTCTCGATCGGAGCCATCGGCCTGATTAAGGCGGTCAACACCTTTGATCCGGAGAAAAAGATTAAACTCGCCACGTACGCTTCGCGCTGCATCGAAAACGAAATCCTGATGTATTTGCGCCGCAACAGCAAGATCCGTACCGAAGTTTCCTTTGATGAGCCGCTCAATATCGATTGGGACGGCAATGAGCTGCTGCTGTCCGACGTGCTGGGAACGGAGAACGATACGATTTACCGCAATATCGAGGAGCAGGTGGATCGTAAGCTGCTGCATAAAGCGCTCGACAAGCTGAGCGAACGGGAGCGAATGATTATGGAGCTGCGGTTCGGCCTGGTGGACGGGGACGAGAAAACGCAAAAGGATGTGGCCGATCTGCTCGGAATTTCCCAGTCCTACATTTCCCGTCTCGAAAAAAGGATCATCAAGCGCTTGCGCAAGGAATTCAATAAGATGGTGTAGTTGCCCGGCCTTCAAGGGCGGTTCATGCAAGGAATAAAAATACAGCCCAAGGAGATAATGATCATTAGTTTACTCCTTGGGAGGTAAGACACGATGACCCGAAACAAAGTCGAAATTTGCGGTGTCGATACCGCAAAATTGCCCGTTCTAACCAATGCGGAAATGCGTGAATTGTTCCACTCATTGCAGCAGGACCACGTAAGATCAGCCAGAGAAAAGTTAGTGAATGGCAATCTGAGACTCGTGCTGAGCGTCATCCAGCGATTCAACAATCGGGGGGAGTATGTGGACGACCTGTTCCAGGTGGGCTGCATTGGACTCATGAAAGCCATCGATAATTTCGATTTATCGCAAAACGTGAAGTTTTCCACCTACGCGGTGCCGATGATCATCGGGGAAATCCGCCGGTACTTGCGCGACAACAACCCGATCCGCGTATCCCGCAGCCTCAGAGATATCGCCTACAAAGCGCTGCAAATGCGGGACAACCTGACCAACCAAAACTCGCGGGAGCCCACGATTTTCGAAATCTCGGAAGCGCTTGGTTTGCCAAAGGAAGATGTCGTGTTTGCCCTGGACGCGATCCAGGACCCGGTATCGCTGTTTGAGCCGATTTACCATGATGGGGGAGACCCGATTTACGTCATGGATCAAATCAGCGACGACAAGAACAAGGATGTGTCGTGGATTGAGGAGATCGCTTTGCGCGAAGCGATGCAGCGGCTCGGACGCCGCGAGAAAATGATCCTGTCCATGCGTTTTTTTGAAGGCAAGACGCAAATGGAGGTGGCCGATGAGATCGGCATCTCCCAAGCCCAGGTATCCCGGCTTGAGAAATCCGCCATTTTACAAATGCAGAAACATGTGAAGTCGTAAATGAGAGGTCCCTTGGGGGCCTTTTTTTAATGGAACTGCGCGCCAGACTGGCTTACGATCGTTGTGAACAACTCCATATCTTCCTATCGTCAAGCTTCTGTAAAATTAGTATGAAGCATTAGCGCGGATTGAGACGGACGGAGGGGGACGCATGAAATATTGCATCGGCGAGTTTTCTTCACTTCTAGGCATTACGAGGGATACGCTGCGGCTGTACGAAAAGCATGACATCGTTCGGCCGGTGAAAGATCATAACAACAGCTACCGGTATTTTAACGATTTGGACGCCAGGGATTTGTTGATGAGCCGTTGGTACCGCAGCTTGCAAATCCCTTTGCAGGACGTGGCCGGACTCATCAAGCATTCTTCGGTATACGCCATATCGGAGAAGCTGGAGGACAGCCGGCAGCAGCTTAAGGAGGAGATCCGCAAAAGCACGATGCTGCTGAATAAATTGGACGAGCTGAACGAGGAGATCCAATCGATCGAAGCGTCCCTTTACCGGTGCAGCCTCAAACAGAAGCCCGGTTTATACCGCTTGAAGCAAACCGACAAAAACAGTCTGCTGAAAAACCGCGGATTGGAAAAAACGGTTAACGCTTTGATGGAAATGCTCCCGTATACGTTTTATTGCTTCCGCATCGAACGGGAGGCCGTCCTGGCGAACAATACGGATAACCTGGAGTACAGTTGGGGGATCACGGTATCGGAGGGCGATGCCGGGGAGCTTGGCCTGGAAATCCACGATCATTTGGAATTTATCCCTGCGTCCAATTGCGTTTCGGCGGTCATTGCATCCGCGGATGGAGATCATTTTACGAAAAACGCGCTGCAATTTATGTTGGACTATGTGGACGAGCAGGGCTATTCGATTTGCGGCGACGTGATCGGAAAGCTGATGCTGACGGAAAACCGGGAGGGGAAAAAACGTTCGTTTCTGGAGGTTAATATTCCGGTCTTGTAATAGGCAGCGTCTCCCCAAAGGAGTTGACATTGGTGCCGCACCAAGGTTTAGACTTTTTTTGAAGCTGGCCGATTACGGAAATACGCATTGTTATGTGAAAATAATCACTTTTTTGCGGCTTCGAATTATGGGATAGGGGGAGTAGCATCATGAGCGTCAAAAAACGGTTCAAATCATGGTTTGTGTTTTCCGTTTGTCTTGCGTTGGTGGTTTCCATGCTAAGCGGATGCGAGTCAACGGGGAATTCTCAGAAATCGGGCCCATCGTCCACGCCGGAACAATCTTCGTTTAAAGCCGGGACGTATACGGGGGAAGCCGAGGGGAAAGACGGAACGGTCAAAGTAGAAGTCACGATGGAGCAGCCGGATCAAATCAAGGATATCCAAATCGTCAGCCAAACCGAAACGGAAGGACTGGGTGATGCCGCGCTCGAAAAAATCAAAGAGCAAATCCTGCAAAACCAAACGTTGGCGGTGGACGCGGTCAGCGGCGCCAGCGAGTCGAGCGAAGCGATATTGACCGCCGTGGAAAAGGCCGTACAGCAGGCGGGCGGGGATTTAACGGCCCTGAAATCGGGCGGCGTTGCCAAAGCCGGCGAGGGAAAAACAGAAAAGCTGCAGGCTGATGTCGTCGTTGTTGGCGCGGGCGCATCCGGCGTGTCGGCCGCGGTTACGGCAGCGGATAAAGGGGCCAAGGTCATCATCGTGGAAAAAACCGCCGTCATCGGCGGCGCCAGCAATTTGTCGTGGGCGGGCAAGTTTTACAATTCGTCCGCCGCGGTTGAAAACGGGGTAAAAGTGAATATCGAGAAAGAAATCGCCGATTGGATCGCGAACAACCACTGGCGTGTGGATGCTGCGGCGATCCGCCAGTATGTCACCAAATCCGGCGATACTTACGACTGGCTGAAAAGCAAAGGTTATGTCACGACGTTCCTGAACTTTGCCGGGGAACAGCTTCATGTGCTTCCGACTTACGATACGCGGGAGCAAACGCTGCGCAAGATGCTGGCCGCGTCCGTAGAGAAAAACGGCGGCCAGGTCATTACCGAAACGACCGCCAAAGCGCTGGTGACCGATGCGAGCGGCGTGGTCGTCGGCGTGAAAGCAGAGAAGGCCGATGGAACCGCTCTGGAAATTTCCTCCAAAAGCGTGGTCATGGCGACAGGCGGGTACGCGGGCAACAAGGAAATGGTCAAGGAAGCGTTTGGTTTTGAAGGCGTAAACGGCGGCCTCGGCCAGAACATCGGGGAAGGGCTGAAAATGTCCTGGGCGGCCGGCGCCAAGGTTCCGGACAACTTCGGCGG
The DNA here is from genome assembly GCF_003863965.1 of Paenibacillus oralis. GTDB lineage: Bacteria > Bacillota > Bacilli > Paenibacillales > Paenibacillaceae > Fontibacillus > Fontibacillus oralis. Next base: position 6,644,152 of record NZ_RRCN01000001.1, on the reverse strand, counting down.
GCAAATGCTGCATCAGACGCTGGCGAGAGCGACGAGCGGCCTGAAAAAGCAATATTCTTCATTTGAAGCCAGCTATCCGCTGATGCTGAGCTATCTTCCGACGCTGATGAACGTGGGGCCTTCCGGGGCAAGATTCAGGGACGAGGCGGCCACATTGACGTCGGTGGCCGCTGCGAATACGAGCGCCTTTAACGGCCCGTATCATTTGGTCATCGTTTCGAAATCGCAGCTTGACGCTCTGGAAGCGAAAGGGATGAACGGCGTCAAAGCTCCGGGACTTCCGGGGATGCCGCCGGAATTTTACGCCGACTTCACCGCTCAATTCAAGCTCGATACGCCATGGAAAAACGCGGAGCAAGTATTTGAATCCATGGTGAAAAACGGTGACGGTTATAAAGGCGATACGATCGAGGAATTGGCTCAAAGCGCCGGGATGGACGCCGAGGTGTTCAAGGAGGCCTTCGACAACTATACTGAGGCGACAAAAACCGGCGCAGACACGGAATTCGGCAAAGCTAAACAATACCTGATTCCGATGGGCGAGGGACCTTATTACGCGATTATCGCCGAAATCAACAATCTCGGTTCGGTTGGCGGCCTTCTCGTCAATACCAAATTCCAGGTTCTAAATAATGAACGGGTGCCGATCAAGGGGCTTTATGCGGTTGGGCTCGAATCCGAAGGCGTGCTGTTTAACGATACTTATGTCGGCAACGGCGTAGGCATCGGCTACTCGTTTACCTCGGGGCGTCTCGGCGGCGAAAACGCAGCGGCCGGCGCTCTCGCAAAATAAGCTTTGCAAGCAAAGGGACTTTTCCGGGCGGACCGCCGCGAACTTCGGGAAGGTCCCTTTTCCCGCTGTCATAAGCGCATCAGGGGAAAAGCTGGATCATATAGTAAAGGGACGGAAAGTATTAGGCGGGACGGGGGCGGTAAAACGATGGACAATGTGGTGAGAGCGAGTATGAAAATATCCGATTTTCAGACCAAGGATGTCATTAACGTGGTGGACGGAAAAAGGCTGGGGCATATCAGCGACCTGGAGCTGGATTTGCGGCAGGGCGTAATCGAGGCGATCGTCGTACCGGTAAATACGAAATTCATGGGATTGTTCGGCGGCGGCAGCGATCTGATCATTCCCTGGAGAAATATCGTGAAAATCGGCTCCGACGTCGTGCTCGTCAAGATGGAAGAACTGCGGGAGTCAAGGGTGCAATCTCCCTACGAAACAACCGTGTACATCGACCGGGACGGCCGGACGGAACGGCGCGGCTGATCCGCGAAAGGCAAATCGAATTATGGTACACTTAAGAAAGCAAACCGATCAAAGGGAGATGGATGATGGAACCGTTTATAAGAAATGCTATAAATCAGCAGCCGGAGCGTTTTGAGCTGGAGGCTTGGCGCGGGCTGATGCCGGGCCTAAGCGCCGGCTTTACCGGACGCGGCGGGGGCGTTAGCAAACCTCCCTATGACAGTTTGAATTTGGCGTACCATGTCGGAGACGATCCGCTGGGCGTACTGGAAAACCGGCGGCGCCTGGCCCGGGCGCTCGGGTTTCCGCCGGAGAGCTGGACCTGCGGCGAACAGGTGCACGGCTCGCAGATCGCCATCGTTCGGCAGGAGGACCGCGGCAAAGGTCACTTGGACCGGAGCAGCGCGTTCCAGGCGACGGACGGGCTGCTGACGAACGTGCCGGACGTCCTGCTGGCTTCCTTTTATGCCGATTGCGTTCCGCTCTATTTTGCCGATCCGGTCACCAAAACCGTCGGCTTGGCGCATGCCGGCTGGAAGGGCACCGTCCAGCTCATCGCCGGGAAGATGATCGAAACGATGGAGCGCGAATTCGGCAGCCGCCGCTCCGACATTCGGACGGCGATCGGCCCGAGCATCGGGGGATGCTGCTATGAAGTGGACGAAGCGGTGATGGGCAAAGTCAGGGAGGCGCTGCCCGGCCCGGAGCCGGATATGCAAGGGACTGCGATTTCGGCGCCGTCCAAAAACGAAGGCAAAACAATGCTGAACTTGAAAGAAATGAATCGAATCATTATGATAAAAGCAGGAATATTGCCGACTCATATCGAATGTACAACGTGGTGTACAAGCTGCCGTCCGGAAATGTTTTACTCGTACCGCAAGCATAACGGGGTGACGGGGAGGATGGCGAGCTGGATTGGCATGAAAGAGAGGTGATCCTTTCTTTGTCGCTGAAAGAACGGATAGAACTGGTGGAAGATCGCATTCAAGCGGCCTGCAAGCGGAGCGGAAGAAACCGCGATGACGTAAATATCGTTGCCGTCACCAAATACGTATCGGCGGACATGACCCGTTCCGTGTTGGAGGAAGGGATACTTCATATCGGCGAAAATCGCCCCCAAACGGCGGTGCCCAAATGGGAAGCGCTTGGCGGACAAGGGATATGGCATTTTATCGGCCATTTGCAAAGCAACAAAGCGAAGGACGTCGTCGGGAGATTTCAATACGTTCATTCGTTGGACCGGCTGTCGTTAGCCAAGGAATTGGAAAAGCGGGCGGCGGCGCTGGATCAGACTGTTTCCGCTTTTTTGCAGGTCAATGTTTCCGGCGAAGCCTCCAAGCAGGGAGTAGCGCCGGAGGAAGCGGCCGCCTTTCTGCGGGAGACCGCTGATCTGACTCATGTTAAAATCATCGGCCTCATGACGATGGCGCCGATTGTGGATGATCCGGAATTGGCCAGACCGGTTTTCCGGAGGCTCAGGGAGCTGCGGGACGAGCTGAACGCGCGGGGCGGGCTCTGGGGACCGCTGACGGAATTGTCGATGGGGATGTCGGGAGATTTTGAGGTGGCGATCGAAGAAGGGGCGACATGGGTGCGCCTCGGTACTCTTTTAGTAGGGAAAGGGGAAGAGACGTAATGGGAGTCATGAACCGGTTCATGAATTTTCTGGGACTTCAAGAGGAAGAAGAAATCGTGGAGCGGGAAAAATTTCCCGCCCAGGAGGACGAAATTGAAACCCCAAGCTTTGAACCCCGTAAAAATCAAAGAGGAAGCAACGTAGTCAGCATTCACTCCCAGAAAAACGTAAAAGTGATCCTTTACGAACCTCGTTCCTACGACGAGGCCCAGGAAATCGCCGACCATCTGCGCTCCCACCGGTCGGTGGTGGTTAATTTGCAGCGGGTCCGGAATGACCAAGCCTTGCGCATTATCGACTTTTTAAGCGGGACGATTTACGCGCTTAGCGGAAGCATCTCCAAAATCGGCAGCAATATTTTCCTGTGCACGCCGGATACGGTCGAGATTCAAGGATCCATCACGGAAATGCTGGCCGAGGATTCCGATTACAACAGAATGAGGTGATGACAGCTTGGTAGGAACTTTGTTGGATGTAGTTGACGTAATATATAGAATTTATTATTGGATGATAATAATCTATATATTTATGTCGTGGGTTCCGAATGTGCGTGAAAGCTTTATTGGTGAAATTCTCGGGAAATTGGTTGAGCCTTATTTGGCCCCGTTTCGCCGAATTGTACCGCCTCTGGGGATGATTGATTTTTCCCCGATTGTTGCCTTATTGGCACTTTGGCTGGCTTCCTTCGGATTAAAAACCCTTTTGATTTATGTCTTCGGGTAGTTTAGATATATGCGGGCAGACATATACGAACATTTCAGGCCGGAGGAGCGCCCCTTTGCCGACCGGGCCTCAGAATGGGTAACGAATGCCGGGGAATACCATGAGGTCAAGCGAAGCGACTTCCTGGATCCGCGGCAGTGTTTTATTTTGGAAACTTTGGCAAACCGCCACCCGGATGTGCAAATCCGGTTTGACGGCGGGCACGAAGATGCGGAGCGCCGCCGGGCGCTCGTTGCCCCGGATTACCGGGATCTTAGCCAGGAGCCGATGGGACTGAAAGTGCTCAGCATTACCTCGGGAGACCAAAAATTCACTTCGCTCCAGCATGGAGACTATTTAGGCGCTATTTTGGGACTTGGACTGAAGCGGGATAAAATCGGCGACATTCATGTGCGTGAAGACGGCTGCCATGTCGTGGTCGCCGAAGAGATCGCCCCGTTTCTCAATTTAAATCTTCATCAGGTGCATCGGGTTGGCGTGATCACGGATATTTTGGAGCCAAGCGAGCTGAAAACGGCGGAAAAAGAGCTCGAACCGATGGATTTGACGGTGGCTTCGTTAAGGCTGGACGGAATTGTGAGCGATGTATTCCATTTAAGCCGCAGCAAAGTGATGATTCCGATCAAAGCGGGCCGCTGCCGGGTCAACTGGCGGACGGAGGAGGACCCCTCGAAGCCGCTTAAGGCAGGCGACATCGTGGCGCTGCAGGGGTTCGGCCGTTTTAAAGTGCTTGAAGCGGAAGGGCTTACGAAAAAAGGCCGGCATCGTGTCAAAATCGGCAAATTTGTGTGAAGGTTTTGCAGGAGATGGCGGATTCTTGTCGAATTAATAGTTCGGACTGTTCCATAAAGCATATATCGTGAATCGTATCTAACGCCTTCCCGCCCGTCGGGAAGTTTTGAAATTTGAGGAGGTGGGGATCATGCCATTAACGCCGCTGGATATACATAACAAGGAGTTCTCCAGACGTATTCGCGGTTATGACGAGGATGAAGTTAACGAATTTCTTGACCAGGTAATCAAAGATTACGAAATCGTGATCCGGGAGAATAAGGAGCTTCACAATCAGCTGCTTGCCATGCAGGAGAAATTGGATCACTTTGCCAATATTGAAGAAACGCTGAGCAAAACGATCATCGTCGCCCAGGAAGCGGCGGATGAAGTGAAAAACAACGCGAAAAAGGAAGCGCAGCTGATCGTGAAGGAAGCGGAGAAAAACGCCGACCGGATCGTCAACGAATCGCTGGCCAAATCGCGCAAGATCGCCATGGAGGTCGAAGAGCTGAAAAAACAGGCTTCCATCTACCGGGCCAGATTCCGTACGCTTGTGGAAGCTCAGCTCGATCTGCTCAGCAGCGACAGCTGGGATGCGCTGGAAACGCGCGAGCGCGAGCGTACCGTAGATAAAGGGCAAGAGGTTCAGGAACTGTATTGATGCGTGTTACAACCTCTAGTGAATATTGACATGCGGCTGGCGAATGCGTTATAACTATAGACATACTGAATTTGCAATTGAATCGATTGGATTCGATGAAGGGAACCAGTACGCTGCGATTTTGTTCCCCAGAGAGTTGGCGGCCCGCTGAAAGCCAACGTTCAAAGCGCAGTCGGAATATCCTCCCGGAGAAGCAAAGCTGAATTTCCAAATAAGGAAAGATCAAAAGCCGATATTTTGATTTTTTTGTAAGATGGGTGTTCAAAATAGCGGCTTTTCAGCACCGAGAAGGTTGGATGAAGCTAGGGACTGAGGAGCGGAGCGTACGTTTTGGGTACGTGAGCACCGGAAGGCCCTGCTGAATTCAAGATTCGACGTCGTATCGGCATCTCGATCAGCTTCGTGATCAAAAGCCGATATTTTGACTTCCTTAGTAGTGGAAAGAGTAAGTTTTGCCGGTTGTCGGCCGTTACACCGACCCCATATGAAGCGTATGGGATCAAGTTGTCATGCTCTTTTCGCGCGGAGGCGTATCGTTCGGCGGAAGACGCATGAAACAAGGGTGGTAACGCGAGCCAGGTCTCGTCCCTTAGGGACGGGGCTTTTTTTGTTTGGCTTTAGCCTAAAGATCAGGGCTTAACGAAAGGATGCCGCAAGGTTAGTTGATCCGGTGCTATTTTAACGGTTGCCATGGAGCTTATTTGGCGGAAAAGACAGGGTTTCTGTTTTTAACGGTTGTCAGCGCGCTAATTTATGCGAAAAAGCCTATTTTCCCAAGAAAAACCGGGAATTAGCTCTCTGGCAACCGTTACAGCTGGCAGCTCCCCGTTTTGGCGGAAATAGCGGCTCTCACAACCGTTAAAATTCCGCCCCCACTTCCTGGCCGCATCGGCCAAGCGCCGATTTTGGCTTTGAGCCTTATGTTTTCCCATGAAGATCAACGAAAGGATGTTTGGAAGCCATGAAAAAAGTGGATGTCAAGGAAAACGCCCGTGCGCGGGACCTGCGCATTCTGGGCAAATGGAAGCAGGAGAACACGTTCAAGCGCAGCATCGAAAACCGCGCGGGACGCCCCAACTATGTGTTTTTTGAAGGGCCGCCGACCGCCAACGGCATGCCGCATATCGGCCACGTGCTCGGGCGCGTAATCAAGGATTTCGTCGGCCGCTACCAGACGATGAAAGGCTACCGCGTCGTCCGCAAGGCGGGCTGGGATACGCACGGCTTGCCGGTTGAGCTCGGCGTGGAGAAGGAGCTGGGCATTTCCGGCAAACAGGAAATCGAAAAATACGGCATCGAAGAATTTATCAAAAAATGCAAAGACAGCGTATTCGGCTATGAAAAACAGTGGCGCGAGTTTACCGAAGCGATCGCTTACTGGGTCGACCTCGACGATCCGTACGTCACCCTGAACAACAGCTACATCGAAAGCGTCTGGAACATCCTCGCGACGATCCACGACAAAGGGCTGCTGTACAAGGGGCACCGCGTCAGCCCGTATTGCCCTTGCTGCCAGACGTCGCTGAGCTCCCACGAAGTGGCCCAAGGCTACGAGGACGTCAAGGACCTGAGCGCCACGGCCAAATTCAAGCTGGACGACACCGGCGAATATGTGCTGGCCTGGACGACCACGCCTTGGACGCTGCCGGCCCACGTTGCCTTGGCGATGAATCCGGACATGGAATACGCCCGGGTGCAGCAGGAAGACGGCGTTTATATCGTGGCCAAAAACCTCGTGGAAAAAGTAATGAAAGGCGGCTTCAACGTACTGTCGACGCACAAAGGCGCGGAATTTATCGGCAAAACGTACACACCGCCGTTCGGCTACATCAAAGCCGATAAAATCAACGTGATCGTCGGCGCTTCGTTCGTAACCGATGCCAGCGGTACGGGGATCGTACACATGGCTCCGGCCCACGGTGAAGACGATTACCGCACATGCCGCGAGAACGGCATCAGCTTCGTCAGCGTCGTTAACGGCCAAGGCCGGTACACGGACGCCGTCAGCGATTTTGCCGGCCGTTTCGTGAAGGACTGCGATCTGGATATCGTCAAAATGCTGTCGGAAAAAGGCCTCCTGTACAGCAAAGAAAAATACGAGCACAGCTATCCGTTTTGCTGGCGCTGCAAATCGCCGCTGCTCTATTACGCGATGGAGAGCTGGTTTATCGAAACGACGGCGGTAAAAGACCAATTGATCGCCAACAACAATTCGGTCGAGTGGTATCCGGGCCATGTGCGCGAAGGCCGGTTCGGGAAATTCCTTGAGGACCTCGTTGATTGGAACATCAGCCGCAACCGGTATTGGGGAACCCCGCTTAACGTATGGGTGTGCCCGGACTGCGGCGGGCAGTTTGCCCCGCACAGCCTGGCCGAGTTGCGCGAGCATGCGGTGGGTCACGTTAGCGAGGACCTGGAACTGCACAAGCCGTACGTGGACGAAGTCAAGGTGCGCTGCCCGCACTGCGAGGGCGGAGTTATGGAGCGGACGAGCGAAGTGATCGACGTCTGGTTCGACAGCGGTTCGATGCCGTTTGCCCAACACCACTATCCGTTCGAAAACGAACAGACCTTTGCCGAGCAGTTCCCGGCGGACATGATTTGCGAAGGGATCGACCAGACGCGCGGCTGGTTCTACAGCCTGCTGGCCGTGTCTACGCTGTTTACGGGCAAAGCGCCGTATAAAGCGGTTATCGCCACCGGCCACGTGCTGGACGAAAACGGGCAAAAAATGTCCAAATCGAAAGGCAATGTCATCGACCCGTGGGACATCATTAATGAATTCGGCACCGACGCGTTCCGCTGGGCGCTGCTGTCCGACAGTGCGCCTTGGAACAGCAAACGCTTCTCCAAAGGCATCGTCGCCGAAGCGAAGTCGAAGGTGGTCGACACGCTGGTCAACACCCACGCCTTCTTGACGCTGTACGCGGGCATCGACGGCTACAAGCCGGAGGAGCATCCGCTGCGGCCATCGGCGAACAAACTGGACCGCTGGATTTTGTCGCGGCTGAACAGCCTGATCCTCGTCGTCGACAAAGCCCTTCCGGTGAACGATTTCGTAAATGCCGCGCAGGCGATCGAAGGGTTTATCGACGAGCTGAGCAACTGGTACATCCGCCGTTCGCGTGACCGTTTCTGGGGAAGCGGCCTCGGCGAAGACAAATTGTCGGCTTACCAAACGCTTACCGGCGTGCTGCTGACGTTATCCAAGCTGATCGCGCCGTTTGCGCCAATGTTGGCCGAAGACATTTTCACGAACCTTGGCGGCGGGGACAGCGTCCATCTGGCCGACTTCCCGCAAGCGGATGAAAGCTTGATCGATCTTGCGCTGGAGAAGGATATGGAAAGCGCGCGGCAAATTGTTGAACTGGCCCGCAACGTGCGCAACGAGACGGGCATCAAAACACGCCAGCCGTTGTCCAGCCTGATCGTGTCCATGGACCGTGATTTTGCCGTGGCCGACTACGAAGAGATCATCAAGGACGAAATCAACGTCAAGGCGATCGAGATCGAAACGAGCGACAGCGGATTCGTCGATTTTACGCTGAAGCTGAACCTGAAAGTAGCCGGCAAGAAATACGGCAAAAACGTCGGTTTCCTGCAGGGCTATCTGAAAGGATTGTCCGCGGACGAGACGCGGGCGATCGTGGACAGCGGCCGGTTTACCGTGACATCGCCGGAGGGCGAGGAGCTGACGGTGACCGCCGACGAGCTGCTGATCGAAAAGCAGGCCAAGCCGGGCTTTGCATCCGCCTCCGGTTACGGGATCACCGTGGCGCTGAACACGGACATCACGCCGGAGCTTGAGCAGGAGGGCTGGGTTCGCGAGGTGGTGCGGGCGGTTCAGGATACCCGTAAGAAGCTGGATCTTCCGATCGAAAAAAGAGTACACCTCTCGCTTGACGTCGATGACGAGCTGAAAGCGGCGATTACGGCGTTTGAAAACGTACTGCGCGAAAACGTGCTGATTACGGACGTCGCTTTCGTAAGGCTTGACGAATCGGCGGAGAAGGCCGATCTCGGAACCAAGTCAATCGGCATTTCCATTCAAGCGTAATCTACGAAAACGAAACTGAATGGACCGTACCAAGGACGGTCATAATAGAAGCAAACTAAAACAAACGAGCCCAGATAGTCTTTCCTTTCGTAAGCGAAAGGGAGACGGGCTCGTTTGCATTTTAAATGTGAGTTCAAAGGATGGGGTACCGATGATGCGTCGCAAAACGGCAGCCGAGCCGCCGGCCGAAGAGCTTCCCAAGACCCCGGAAGAGCGGGTGAATGCCATGTACCGCCTGACTCTGAGCTGGACCAGAGAGCTGGAAAAATCGCGGATTACCGAATATACCCAGCTCTTAAACCGGCCCTGGCGCCTGATTTGGCTGAACATATTGTCCGGTACGGCGAGAGGCGTCGGCATTGCGGTCGGATTTACTTTTTTTGCCGCTACGATCATTTACGTGCTTCAAGTTCTTGGCGCGCTGAATCTGCCGATCATCGGCGATTATATCGCGGACATTGTGCGGATCGTGCAAAGGCAACTGGAGCTTAATACGTATTAGGTCCGGTTCCGAGCGAATCTTCGCTTTCCAGATGTTTGGTGGCACTCATATGTTTGCGGTATACGCCGTTGCGGTAAAAACAAACGTTTTTTCCGTAAATGTCAGTGGCGACAAACGATTCGTAAGGCTCCACGAACCCGTCGAGCTCATTCGAGGCTTCGATTTCCATGTCATTATAATCATCGACTTCCGATTCATCGGCAAACGCCGGAGTGTTGGAGGTACCGAAGCTCTCCACGATCTGCCAGGCGTCTTCCCCGTCAAAACCGTTTTGGTCGTCCCGTTCATCCAGGCTGGTGCGCCCAAAAGGAGGAGACAAGAAAAGCTCTTCGATCGGGCGTTTGGCCGAAACGAACGTTTGGGGGCTGTGCTCCTTGCAGTATGCCGTTTCCGGAAGCGCGCTGAGGCGTTCGTATCCGATCGGTTTTCCGCAGGTGGAGCAATAGCCGTAGCTTCCGTCCTCGATGCGCTCAAGCGCATCTTCGACCCGGGCGAGCTGCAGTTCATGGTGTTCGGCCAGGGCGAGGTCCTTGCCCCGTTCGTACACCTCGGAGCCGAGGTCTCCGGGATGGTTGTCGATCGGGCTAAGTTCATTGGTATTGTACCGCATCGATTCGTTCATTCCGTAATGGTCGTTTTCTTTAAGCCTTTCGCTGAGCGAGGCCTGCGCTTCTTTCAGTCTGGCGGAAAGTTCGGACAGTTGTGTTTTCGTTAGATACGACATGGGTTTTCTCCTTTCTTTCCTGATCCTGGAACCGTTTCTTGAGCGGTTTCTTTTAGTGCGGGATAACCTCTCTTAGCGGTATTTTGCGCAGAAGCAGGGCGAATTACCTAAGGAAAATCCTTTCGCGCATGGACGGGCCAATTCCGGCTGTGCTACAATATACAAGGCTTACAAGTGGATAATCCTGCCGGTTGTTGAACCGCTGGAAATGAAAAACGAGGTGACTACCGAGTGGTATACTTTTTGATTGCATTGATTGTTTTTCTAATTGACCAGGGCACCAAATATTTGATTGCAACCGGGTTGACGATCGGAGAGCAAATTCCCGTCATCGGCAACTTTTTTCTCATTACTTCGCACCGCAACACTGGGGCGGCTTTCGGTATTTTAAAGGATCAGCGCTGGTTTTTTATCGCGGTGACGACGGTGGTCGTGATCGGGATCATCTGGTATTTGTTGAAAGTGCGAAAACAGCGGAACAAGTTGTTGCCTACGGCGCTGTCCCTCGTACTCGGCGGGGCGTTCGGCAATTTCCTGGACCGGGCCGTCAGCGGCGAAGTTGTCGATTTTTTACAGTTTAATTTTGGTTCTTACACGTTTCCGATTTTTAATGTGGCGGATTCCTGCATCGTGATCGGCGTCGCGTTGATCATTTTGGATTCGCTGCTGGAGATGCGCCGGGAAAAACAGGCGTCCCAGACCAACCATGAGCAAGAGGAGAACGTATGAGTTTAGACAAGCTTTATGAAGAAGCCGAGGACGGCACGCTCGAATGGACGATCGATTCCGCGGCTGCTAAGGAGCGGATTGACAAATACGTTAAAGGGCAGCTCGATGAGGACATTTCGCGGAGCCAAATTCAGCTGTGGATCGAAGCGGGGAACTTGGTTGTCAACGAAACCCCGGTCAAAGCGAACTATAAGCTGGCGGAGGGCGATCGTATCGTGCTGACGATTCCCGAGCCGGAAGCGGTGGAAATCGTTCCCGAGGATATTCCGCTTGATATTTACTACGAGGACAGCGACGTTATCGTCGTTAACAAGGCTCGCGGCATGGTCGTGCATCCGGCGCCGGGCCATGCTGGCGGAACGCTTGTCAATGCGCTGATGTTTCACTGCAAGGACTTGTCGGGCATCAACGGAGAACTTCGTCCCGGGATCGTGCACCGCATCGACAAGGACACATCGGGGCTGATTATGGCGGCGAAAAACGATAAGGCCCACGCCTCGCTGGCGGCGCAGCTGAAAGAGCACTCGGTGACCCGCAAGTATTACGCCCTCGTTCACGGTAACGTCAGCCATGACCAGGGGACGGTGGATGCGCCGATTGGCCGCGACCCCCACGACCGCAAAATGTATACGGTCATCGACCGGAACAGCAAACCGGCGGTCACGCATTTTCAGGTGGCGGAGCGTTTCGGCGACTATACGCTGCTGGAACTTAGGCTGGAAACCGGCCGTACCCATCAAATCCGCGTGCACATGAAATTCATCGGCCACCCGCTCGTGGGAGATCCGCTGTACGGACGAAGCAAAGGCGTCAAAATGAACGGACAAGCGCTGCATGCGGCCGTTTTGGGCTTCGAACACCCGGCGGACGGCCGGTATTTGGAATTCAGCGCGCCGATTCCGGCTGACATGGAGGATGTGCTTTTGGCGCTGCGAAACCGTTGATAATTCCCGGGAAATGTTCGCCTCCAGGAGACAGCTTGATCAAAAAGTACAAACGATCAGGTAATTAATCCATTCTCTATTCCGTGGTCTTCCCTCATATTTAAAAAAGTAGATTTTTTAACGAATATGAAGGAGATGGACGGTAAATGAGTACGGTGTATGGACAAGAAACCTACATTCAGCAGATATTTGCAGACCGGATCGGCGGAGCAAACTACGGTAAAGATACCGCTATTTATAAATTCGAGAAAATCAAACGCGCCAAAGCGGCGGCCAAAAAAGATTTTCCCGATGTTGAGCTGATTGACATGGGGGTCGGCGAACCCGACGATATGGCCGATTCCGGTATTGTCGCCAAACTGGCGGAAGAAGCGGCCAAACGCGAAAACCGCGGCTATGCGGACAACGGGATTCCTGAATTCAAGGAAGCCGCGGCGAAATATTTGCGCGATGTATTTGGCGTGGAAGGCATCGATCCGGCTACGGAGGTCGTGCATTCGATCGGCTCCAAGCCGGCAATCGCAATGCTGCCTTCCTGCTTTATCAACCCGGGGGATATTACGATTATGACCGTCCCGGGCTATCCGATCATCGGTACGCATACCAAATATTTGGGCGGCGAGGTATACACGGTACCTTTGACGGAAGAAAACCACTTTCTGCCGGATCTTGAGGCGATTCCGGAAGAGGTGGCCCGCAAGGCGAAGCTGTTGTATTTGAACTACCCGAACAACCCGACCGGAGCGAGCGCAACGCCGGAATTTTTTGCCAAAGTGGTGGAATGGGCGAAGAAATATCATGTGGTCGTCGTGCATGACGCTCCTTACGCAGCCTTGACTTATGACGGGCTCAAACCGTTTAGCTTCCTGTCCGTGCCGGGCGCGAAGGACGTAGGCGTGGAGCTGCACTCCTTGTCCAAGTCGTACAATATGACGGGCTGGAGAATCGGTTTTGTCGCCGGCAACCCGCTGGTCGTCAAAGCCTTCAGCGACGTGAAGGACAACAACGATTCCGGGCAGTTTATCGCCATTCAAAAGGCGGCGGCTTACGGTTTGGGGCATCCGGAAATCACCGAAAAAATCGCCGCGAAATATTCGCGCCGCCACAATCTGCTGGTTAACGCGCTGAATGAACTGGGCTTTAAAGCGAAGAAGCCGCAGGGTTCGTTCTTCCTGTACGTGCAGGCGCCGAAGGGCGTGGAAGGCGGTCCGACTTTTGCGACGGCGGAAGACTTCTCGCAATTTTTGATCCGCGAGAAGTTGATTTCGACGGTGCCTTGGGACGACGTCGGCCATTACATCCGTTTCTCGGTGACGTTTATCGCCGACGGCGAAGAGGAAGAGCGCCGCGTGATCTCGGAAATTAAACGCCGGTTGGGCGATTTGAAGTTTATTTTTTAAATTAATTTGAATTGTGCAGGGCTGGCCAAGAAATGTTCTTGGCCGGCCTTTTTTTATTAAATTTACGGTACGGTAGAGGAAAACTATGCAGGTAGAGAGGGAAGGAGAAGAGAATCTGAAGGCTAAGGGACACCAGAGCCGCTATTTGAGGAAAAACCGAGGATTGCAAAATGTAACGGACACAGATGACTCTATTTACCTCGAATCGGCCCGGGTAAACTGGTTTAGAGCGAGGGTATAGTGTGAAGAGTTTACGGCCTGCCTTTATTTCGCCCGTTCGGATAGCGGGCAACAGTGTACTCGACCGGCTTGGCGCTGACCATTAATTGCAAATCATACAACTAACTTCACATCCATTTACCCAATCATTCGTTTAATTGCATTTCGTACACTTATTTCCTCGTTTTTAGCCTCATTTTTCGAAATATAGCGGAGTAATTGCAGGTTTTACACTTATTCAAGTGCTATGGCAGCATTTCCGGATAAGTAACTGTACATTTTGCAACTATTCCATTCAACAGTGGACCAAGAAAGCTGGAACAGGAAGCAGGTGCCCCAGGTAAGGCGATCGCTGTCCCACAACTGCCGGATCTGTCCATGAAATCGCCTCGAATACCAGGAAAAACTTTCTCCTTTGATCCAATGTCAACTCCGGGTCGTGACAGCCGCTTCGCCCAGTTACATCAATGCTTATTTGCCAATTTCATGCTGCGAAAGTTGAGTTATAAGTTCTCAGCGGAGCTGGCGGCGGGAATGCCATCCCAAAAATTCGGTTGTATAAATATAAATAAGAATGTATAATTATTAACAGCGATATGCAGCCGTACTCCCGCTAAGGAAGATTCGGATGGCTCCATTGTGTGCAAGGTGTGAACGGTTTCCAGGCAGAGTGTCTTGACAGGCTAACCTCGTTCTGTCATAATTCATGTAAACCAATAGCACCTTTAATTCAGTCCCGTGAGGCTGGCAAGGTAACGTGAATGGGGAATTAGGGCCGACCTGCGCTCATTTTCATAAGGTCTGATATGCCCAAACCCCCGTGACAGTCATGGTTTAACTGTGGCTAAAAACTCCTTGCCTGAATCAGGCAAGGAGTTTTTTTATGCGCCGATCACGGAACGAACACGGGTGACCATCAATCGTCCCAAGGAGGTCAAAGCTGTGAGCATCGAAAGTCATATCATTATGGATGAGCAGGCGATTCGGAGGGCACTTACCAGAATTGCGCATGAAATTTTGGAACGAAACAAAGGGATCGAAGGTTTGGTGCTGGCCGGCATCAAAACGCGCGGGGTATATCTCGCCAAGCGGCTGGCCGAGCGGCTGGAAAGCATCGAAGGATCGGCGATTCAATGGGGTGAGCTTGACGTGACGTCCTACCGGGACGACAACACCGATACGGTGCGGGGAGCCAAACAAGCTACATTCCCGGTATCGATTCAAGGTAAAAAAGTCATTTTGTTCGACGATGTTCTCTATACGGGCCGCACGATCCGGGCCGCGATGGACGCGATCATGGACTGCGGACGGCCGGAGTCGATCCAACTGGCGGTTCTCGCCGACCGGGGTCATCGGGAGCTGCCGATCCGGGCCGATTATATCGGGAAAAACGTGCCTACATCGCGCACGGAAGAAATCGAAGTGCTGCTTCAAGAACACGACGGAAGCGATCTTGTCCGCATCCTGTACCAGCGGGAGGGGAACTGATATGACGCTGACGACGGCGGCGGTAAAGGAACGCAGCTTGCTGGGGCTCAAAAACCTGAGCGCTGCGGAGATTTCCTCGATTCTGGACCGGGCGGCCTACTGGGACGCCAAAGCAGAGAAAGTGATTCCGGCCCTGCAGGACCGTTTCATAGCCAATATGTTTTTTGAAAACAGCACGCGGACCCGCTTTTCCTTCGAAATGGCGGAGAAAAGACTGGGCGCGCAGGTGCTTAACTTCGCGGCGGCGGTCTCCAGCGTGGAAAAAGGCGAGTCGATCTACGACACCGTCCGCACGCTGGAATCGATGGGCATCGACGCTGGTGTCATCCGGCTCAAGCCGATCGGCATGCTCGAAGGGATCGCGGAAAAAATCGGGGTGCCGCTCGTCAATGCCGGCGACGGAAACAACGAGCACCCGACGCAAGCGCTGCTCGATCTTTATACGATGAAGGCCCATTTTAGGGAGTTGAAGGGGCTTAAGGTATCGATCATCGGCGACATCAAACATAGCCGGGTCGCCCGCTCCAACCTGTGGGCCTTGCAAAAATTCGGCGCCGAAGTGAAGCTGTGCGCGCCTGAAAATATGCAGGCTCCGGACCTTGAAGCCTACGCTCCTTACGTGTCGATGGAGGAAGCGCTCAGCGGCGACGTTGTCATGATGCTCCGGGTTCAGCTGGAGCGCCATGCGGACGGCATCTTGAATTCGGCCGCGGAGTACCGGCTCCATTACGGTTTGACGGAAGCGAGGGCGGCCAAACTGTCGCCGCACGCGCTGATCATGCACCCGGCTCCGGTGAACCGGGGCGTGGAAATCGACGATGCGGTCGTGGAGCATCCGCAGTCGCGCATCTTTAAGCAAATGCAAAACGGCGTGCCAATCCGTATGGCTGTCCTGGAACGGGCCTTGCGGTAAGGCCGTGCGGGTAAATAAAGCGCCGCAGCAGCTGTCCTATTCCAAAATCGTACGAAAGAGCGGAGGATGAACATTCATGCGACTTGTTATCATAAATGCCAATATCCTAAATGCCGATGGAGAGCTAAAGTTGTCCCGAATCACCGTCCGGAATGGAATGATCGAAAGTATTGCCGTTAACGAGGCCGGGGAGGCTGCAGCGGCCGATCCGGAAACGCGGGTGATCGACGCCGGCGGCAAGCTGGTTGCCCCGGGCTTTATCGACATGCACGTGCACTTGCGCGAACCGGGCTTCGAGCATAAAGAAACGATCGAAACGGGCTCCCGTTCGGCGGCCAAAGGCGGATTCACCACGATTGCCTGCATGCCGAACACGAGACCGGTGACCGACAATCCCGAAACGGTGAAGTTCGTGAAGCAAAAAGCGGGCGAAGCGGGACTGGTCAACGTGCTGCCGTATGCGGCGATCACCAAAAGCGAGCTGGGCCGCGAGCTGACCGACTTTGCCGCCCTGAAGGAAGCCGGCGCGATCGGCTTCACCGACGACGGCGTCGGCGTGCAGAGCGCGCAGATGATGAAGGACGCGATGAAGCTGGCGGCGTCGCTGGATATTCCGGTTATCGCCCACTGCGAGGATAACTCGCTGGTGGAAGGGGCGCCGGTCGCCGAAGGGGAGTTCGCCAAACGGCACGGCCTGAAAGGCATCCCGAACGAATCGGAGGCGATCCATGTCGGGCGCGATATTTTGCTGGCGGAAGCGACCGGTGTTCACTACCACGTCTGCCATGTCAGCACGGAGCAGTCGATCCGCCTGATCCGGCAGGCCAAAGAGATTGGCATCAACGTGACCGCCGAGGTATGCCCGCATCATCTGATCCTGTCGGACGATGACATTCCAGGGCTGGACGCCAACTGGAAAATGAATCCGCCGCTGCGCTCCCGCCGGGACGTGGAGGCTTGCATCGCCGCGCTGGAGGACGGAACGATCGACATCATCGTCACCGACCATGCGCCGCATAGCGAGGAAGAGAAGGCCAAGGGCATGCAGCTTGCGCCGTTTGGCATCGTCGGTTTTGAAACGGCGTTCCCGCTGCTGTACACCAAATTTGTGTCCGAGGGCCGCTGGACTTTGGGGATGCTGGTGCAGCGCATGACCGCAGGTCCGGCGAAGGTGTTCGGGCTTCAGGCCGGCCGCCTCGCTCCCGGCGCTCCCGCCGATCTGACGATCGTCGATTTGGAGGAGGAGCGGGCTGTCGACCCGTCCGCGTTCGCCTCGAAAGGGCGCAACACCCCGTTTGCCGGGTGGAAGCTGAAGGGCTGGCCGGTGGCAACGATCGTGGGCGGAAACCTGGTTTGGTCTGAGGCATAAGTCTGAGACACCAGCCCAATCATGGACGGTGTGTTGAATTCTAGTAATTAAGCTGGCTGTTAATGATAAATCAACATGATGAACTTCTAAAAGCGGTGTTCAAAAAGTCGGGATTTCAGCACTTTTTGAACCACCTCTAAAAGTTGAGCGTAAAGGAGTGCTACAGGATGCAGGCAAGATTGTTGTTGGAAGACGGCACGCTGTTTACCGGAACCTCATTCGGGGCGGAAGGCGAAAAAACGGGCGAGGTCGTTTTTAATACGGGAATTACGGGATATCAAGAGGTTTTGTCTGATCCGTCCTACTGCGGACAAATCGTCACCATGACCTATCCGCTGATCGGGAACTACGGCATCTCGCGGGATGATTTCGAATCGATCGTCCCGTCGATCCACGGGTTCGTGGTGCGCCGGTACGAGCCGACGCCAAGCAACTGGCGGGCGCAGTACAACCTGGGCGATTTGCTTAAGGAATACGGGATTCCCGGCATTGCCGACATCGATACCCGCATGCTGACGCGTATCATCCGCCATCAGGGGACGATGAGGGGGATACTGACCACCTCCTCGAAATCGGTGGAAGAGCTTAAGGAAATGATGCTGGCGACCAGCATCGACGAGCTGCGCAATCAGGTGGCACAAACCTCGACGAAGCATGTCTACAGCAGCCCGGGCTCGAAGGAACGTATCGTGCTCGTGGACTTCGGCGCCAAGAGCGGCATTTTGCGCGAGCTCAACAAACGGGATTGCGATGTGGTCATCGTGCCGCACGACACGACCGCGGAGGAAATCCGCCGCCTGCATCCCGACGGCATACAGCTGTCCAACGGTCCCGGGGACCCGAAAGACGTGCCTTACGCGGCGAAAATGATCTCCGAGCTGCTCGGCGAATACCCGATTTTCGGCATCTGCCTGGGCCATCAGCTGTTCGCCCTGGCGTGCGGAGCCGATACGGAAAAGCTGAAATTCGGCCATCGCGGCGGCAACCATCCGGTTAAAGAGCTGGAATCGGGCCGCTGCTACATCACCTCCCAAAACCACGGGTACACGGTAACGGAATCGTCCTTGAACGGAACAGACCTGGAAGTAACGCACATCAACAATAACGACAAAACGGTCGAAGGCTTGAAGCATAAACAATATCCGGCTTTTTCGGTGCAATACCATCCGGAGGCCGCTCCCGGACCGTACGACAACAGCTATCTGTTCGACCGCTTCATCGAAATGATCCGGGAGCATAAGCGCCTGCATCCGCAAAAGCCCCGTCAGGCCGAACTCATGGCCGCTGCGAAAGGAGAACTGTAATCCCATGCCGATCAACAAAGACCTCAAGAAGATACTCGTCATCGGTTCCGGCCCGATCGTCATCGGCCAGGCCGCGGAGTTTGACTACGCCGGGACGCAGGCCTGCCAGGCGCTGAAGGAAGAAGGCGTCGAGGTGGTGCTGATCAACAGCAACCCGGCGACGATCATGACGGACACCAATATGGCCGACAAAGTATACATCGAGCCGATCACGCTTGAATTCGTGACGCAAATCATCCGCCAGGAGCGCCCGGACGGCCTGCTGCCGACGCTGGGCGGCCAAACCGGCCTGAACATGGCCGTCGAACTGGCCCGGGCCGGCGTGCTGGAGCGTGAGAACGTCAAGCTGCTCGGCACGCAGCTGACTTCGATCGAAAAAGCGGAGGACCGCGACCTGTTCCGCGAGCTGATGCGTGAGCTGGAGCAGCCGGTGCCGGAAAGCACGATCATTACCTCGGTCGATGAGGCGCTGAAGTTTGCCGTGGAGATCGGCTATCCGGTCATCGTGCGTCCGGCTTATACGCTGGGCGGCACCGGCGGCGGCATCTGCGCCACGGAAGAGGAGCTTAAGGAAACGGTCGCTTCGGGGATCCGCTACAGCCCGATCGGCCAATGCTTGATCGAAAAATCGATCGCCGGCATGAAGGAAGTCGAATACGAAGTAATGCGGGATGCGAACGACAACTGCATCGTTGTCTGCAACATGGAGAACTTTGACCCGGTGGGCGTACATACCGGGGACAGCATCGTCGTAGCCCCGAGCCAGACGCTCTCCGACCGCGAGTATCAGATGCTGCGTTCGGCGTCGCTGAAGATCATCCGCGCGCTGAACATCGAAGGCGGCTGCAACGTCCAGTTCGCGCTTGATCCGCAAAGCTTCCAGTACTATGTCATCGAAGTGAACCCGCGGGTCAGCCGCTCCTCGGCGCTCGCCTCCAAAGCGACGGGCTACCCGATCGCCAAAATGGCGGCGAAAATCGCCCTCGGCTATACGCTCGACGAAATCGTCAACCCGGTAACGGGGCAGACCTATGCCTGCTTCGAACCGACGCTTGACTACATCGTCAGCAAAATCCCGCGCTGGCCGTTCGATAAATTCGTCAGCGCCAACCGCAAGCTGGGCACGCAGATGAAAGCGACCGGCGAAGTGATGGCGATCGGGCGGACGTTTGAAGAGTCGATTCACAAAGCGGTCCGCTCGCTGGAAATCGGCACGCACCGCTTATACCTGAAAGGAACGGAAAAGATCGACAACGAGACATTGGACGCCCGGTTGATCAAAGCCGACGACGAGCGGCTGTTCCTGGTCGCCGAAGCGTTCCGCCGCGGCTACAAGCTCCAGCAAATTCACGACCTGACGGGAATCGACTGGTGGTTCCTGGACAAAATCGAGCGTATGGTCGAGTTTGAGAAGCGGATCGCCAGCGAAGAGATTTTATCCTATGAAACCTTGTACGAAGCCAAGCGACTTGGTTTTACCGACCGGGCAATCGCCGAGCTGCGCGCGGCAGGGCAGCCGGCGGGCACGCATTTGTCCGAAGCCGAGGTCAGAAGTTTGCGCAATGAGCATGGCCTCCGGCCGGTATACAAAATGGTCGATACCTGCGCGGCGGAGTTTGAAGCTTCCACGCCATATTATTATTCGACCTACGAAACGGAAAACGAAGTCATCCAATCCGGCAAGGAGAAAATCGTCGTGCTTGGTTCCGGCCCGATCCGGATCGGCCAAGGCATCGAATTCGACTACTCCACGGTACATGCGGTTTGGGCGATCCAGAAGGCCGGCTATGAAGCGGTTATCATCAACAACAACCCGGAGACGGTGTCCACCGATTTCAACACCTCGGACCGGCTTTATTTCGAGCCGCTGTTTTTCGAGGACGTCATGAACGTCATCGAGCAGGAAAATCCGGTTGGCGTCATCGTCCAGTTCGGCGGTCAAACGGCGATCAACCTGGCGGCGCCGCTGGAGGCGGCCGGTGTGCGCATCCTCGGAACCTCCCTGGCGTCGATCGACGAGGCGGAGGACCGCAAGAAGTTCGAAGCGCTGCTCTCCAAGCTGCACATTGCCCAACCTAAGGGCAGCACGGTCACCTCGGTCGAGGAGGCGGTGGGAACCGCGCAAGCGCTCGGTTATCCGGTGCTGGTGCGTCCGTCGTACGTTCTGGGCGGCCGGGCGATGGAAATCGTCTATTCCGACCGGGAGCTGCTTAGATACATGGAGGAAGCGGTCAACATCAACCCGCAGCATCCGGTGCTGATCGACCGCTACATGCTGGGCAAAGAGGTGGAAGTCGACGCGATCTGCGATGGGGAAACGGTGCTGATTCCGGGAATCATGGAGCATATCGAACGCGCCGGCGTGCACTCCGGCGACTCGATCGCGGTGTATCCGCCGCAGCATCTGTCCGCCGGGCTGAAAGAGAAAATCGTCGAAATCACGATCAAAATCGCCAGAGAGCTGAAAACGATCGGTCTCGTCAATATCCAGTTCGTTATCTACAAGGACGAAGTGTATGTGATCGAGGTTAACCCACGGTCTTCGCGGACGGTGCCGTTCCTGAGCAAAGTGACGAACATTCCGATGGCGGGCGTGGCAACGCAGTGCATTCTTGGCACGAAGCTGAGCGATCTCGGCTACAAGGACGGCCTGTGGCCGGAAAGCGACCAGGTGGCCGTGAAGGTGCCGGTGTTCTCCTTCGCCAAGCTGCGCCGGGTTGAGCCGACGTTGGGACCGGAAATGAAATCGACCGGGGAAGTGATGGGCCGCGATCCGCAGTATGCCAAAGCGCTGTATAAAGGTCTCATCGGAGCCGGGATGAAAATCCCTTCGACCGGTGCGATCATCGCAACCGTCGCGGATAAAGATAAGCAGGAAGCGGTGGAGCTGCTGCGCGGTTTCTATCGCCTGGGCTACAAAATCATCGCCACGGACGGGACGGCTTCCGCGCTGATCGACGCGGGCATCCATGTGACGACGGTCTACAAGCTGTCGGAAGGCGTGCCGAACATTCTAGACCTGATCCGGGGCGGGGAAGCGCACTTCGTCATCAATACGCTGACAAAAGGCAAAGAACCCGAACGCGACGGATTCCGCATCCGCCGGGAAGCGGTGGAGAACGGCGTCGTCTGCATGACCTCGCTCGATACGGTGCGCGCACTGCTCGAAATGCTGGAGACGATCAACTTCTCCTCCCAAGCGATGCCTTCTCTATAAGGGATAAACGACGGATATTTCAATACAAAAAAATGCTGCGGCTCGGAAGCAACTTGCTTCGGAGCCGCAGGCATGACAGGAGGGTAAACGGTAATGCGTTCATTTGAACAAGCGGCGGGACGGCTGATCGTCGCCCTCGATTTTCCCGATGCCGAGCGGGCGAGAAAGCTGCTTCAAGCGCTGGTAGGCATTCCTTGCTATATGAAGGTTGGGCTGCAGCTTTTTTATGCGGCGGGCCCGGATTTGATCCGGGAATTGAAGCAAGCGGGTTACTCGGTTTTTTTGGATGTAAAAATGCACGACATTCCGAACACCGTAAAAGGCGGTGCGAACAGCGTCACCAAGTTGGGCGCGGATATGTTTAACGTCCATGCCGCAGGCGGGGTGAACATGATGAAAGCGGCCAGGGAAGGGGCGCTTGCCGCCCTGGAAAGCGACACGTCCCTGGCGATGCCGCGGATCATTGCGGTGACGCAGCTGACGAGCACAAACCAGGATATGCTCAACCGCGAAATCGGCATTCCCGGAACGGTGGAAGCGTCTGTGGTGCATTATGCGGCGCTGGCCCGGGAAGCCGGCTTGGACGGCGTCGTCGCTTCGCCATTGGAAGTGCCGGCGGTGAAGGAGCGGTGCGGTCAAGCGTTTCTCACCGTAACGCCGGGCATCCGGCCGGCAGGCAGCAAAGCCGATGATCAATCCCGCACCCTCACGCCGGGCGAAGCGATGTCCCAAGGGACGGATTACATCGTCGTCGGGCGTCCGATCATTGCAGCAGCTAATCCCCGCGAAGCGGCGGAGAAAATTATCGAGGAGATGATGTGATCATGGCAAACACAAATGAGGTGGCGGCCCAAATCGCCGAGAATTTGCTGGAGATCGGTGCGGTGGCGCTCCGTCCGCACCAGCCGTTTACATGGACCTCGGGCATCAAATCGCCGATTTACTGCGATAACCGCTTGACGATGTCCTACCCGGCGATCCGCGACCTGATCGCGGAGTCGTTTGCGGCCCTGATCCGCGAAGTTTACCCCGAGGCCGAGGTCATCGCCGGGACGGCGACGGCGGGCATTCCGCACGCCGCGTTTACGGCGCAGAAGCTGGGCCTGCCGATGGCGTATATCCGCGACAAGGCCAAGGGCCACGGCAAAGAAAATCAAATCGAAGGTCTGATCAAACCCGGTCAAAAGGTGGTCGTCATCGAGGATTTGATTTCCACCGGGGGCAGTTCGCTTAAGGCGGCCCTGGCTGTCCGTGAGGCAGGCGCCGAGCCGCTCGCCGTGCTGGCGATCTTCAGCTACCAGTTGGACAAGGCGGTAAACGCGTTTGCCGAAGCGGGCATCCCGCTTAAGACATTGTCCAACTATTCAGCGCTGATCGACGTAGCCGTCCGGCGCGGCAACATTAAAGCCGAAGACTTGGAGCTGTTGCAATCGTGGCGGCAGGACCCGGCTTCCTTCGGAGTTTAGAAGGGACACAAAAAGCGAAACTTTTGCCAAAATGCAAAAGTTTCGCTTTTTTAAGGGCTCAAACTAGAAAAGGCGCTTGACTAACGTGTTAATCTAGAATGATCAGCTTCCGGGAACAGTTTCTACGCTAACGGTTGCCACCCGCGCTTATTTAAGCGAAAAAGCAGAAGTTTCTCAGGCAGCGGTCTGTTGATGGGCCGAACGGCTTATTCAAACGTATACCTTTCGTACTTCTCCGTATTTTTCAAGCTCGTCCACACCTCCGGCGATTCGCCGCCGATATGCCAATAAGCGAAGCCGGCGACCCCGGATCTCATGCCCATCCGGAATTTTTCCGCCAGCGAGCGGGAATCTTCGAGCCAGATCCGGTGCAGCATGCCGGATTTCCGGTATTCGGCCGTATATTGGGCGGCCGTATCGTTCCATTTGAGCTTTGCCCCGTATTGACGAATCCGGCTGGTTTGCTCCGGTATCGTCAAGTCCTCCGAGGATACGGTCGTTCCACTGCCGTTGATGCTCCAGTCCCGGGTATAAAGCGGCATGCCCAAAATCATTTGGTCCGCCGGCACTTTGGCCAGCAGTTCGCCGAGCCGCTTTTGCACCCAATTCAAAGAAGCAACCGAACCGGCCGTATAGCCGCTCCAATGCTCGTCATAGGCCATCAGCACAATGTAATCCGCGCTTTTGGCCAGCTGCGCGTAATCGTAAGCATCCGACCAATCGTTGCCCAAATCGGGCGGCAGATCAACGGACAAGACGGCGGAGACGCTATCCAGCTCCTTGGCCAGCTTGGCGACAAAATTGGTAAACAACGCCCGGTCGGAAGCCTGCACATTTTCAAAATCAAGATTGATGCCTTGCAGCCCGTATTTGCTCACATACGATTTCAAATCCTGAATCGCTGCGGAGGACAAGGAAGAAGAAGAAAGCAGCTTATGCGTCGTTTCCTGATCAAAACGGTTGCCCGCCATGGCCCAAACCTGTTTTCCATTGTTTTTGGCCCACGTGACAAGGGAAGGATCTGTAGAATCGGAGATTTTTCCGGTGTTCTCCAAAAAGAACCATCTTGGCGACAGCACATTGACGCTGGATTTCTGCACGGACTTCCGATAGTCTTCGGTTGATTGGCCGAACTGCCAGCCGATTTGAATCGTCTGCTTTCCGGATGCGGCTATCGCTTCCGGGAACATTTTGCCCTCCAGCAACCGATCCAAAATGACGGCGGTTTCCTGGCGGGTCATCGCCCGATTTGGATAAAATTTCCCGTCGCTGCCTTCCATCAGACCAAGCAAAGAAACGGCGTTTATGTAAGGGCGGGCCCAAAGCGCGATGCTGGCGTCATCCTTATACCGGGAAGCTGGCGCCACACCGGTCTTTTGCTTCAGAGCCCTGACGAGCCAGGCTGCGGCCTCCTGCCGGGTAATCGGTTGGTTTGGCTTAAAGATGCCTCCTCCCAGCCCCTCCGTAAGCCCCAGTTCGGTTGCGGCCTGAATCGTGCCATAGTACCATGCCGAAGGATCAACGTCGGTATAAGCCGGAAGAGCCGAGGACACGGGTTCCAGTTGCAGGATGCGGGTCAGGGTGGTCATAAATTCCGCGCGGGTAATCGTCCGTACAGGAGAAAATTCGGTTGGGGATGTTCCTTTCATGGTATTGCTTTCATATAAACGCACGATCGCCTCTTTGGCGTAGCTGCCGTTTATGTCGTTATAGGGCAGCTTCTCGGCGGACGCCGGCAGCTGATCGACGCCGGGGGCGGTCAAGATCAGGGATGCCAGCAGGAGCATGGATAATACTTTTTTCACGAAGTAGGACTCCTTGCCTGAATTAGTAGAAATCCCCTTTATTTTAACAGACTAATAGAATGCGATCAGTGTAAAAAATATGGAAATCCGAGGACCAAAAATATCAAATTCGTAAAAAATGTTGTAACTTTTTGGCATAACATTTCGTTTATAATGCTAGACGTAATGTATGCATTGACAAGATCATTACGCGAGCCAAAGGGAGCGGCAAAATATGAAAAAATGGGAGAACGATACTAATGAAGCGTTGGCTTCGCAAGAGAGGGAAAATGGTAGATAAGCCGGAAGCAGAGGTGCAGATTCCGGCGGATAGCGAGGATTTGCGAGAGCTTCCCGAGGGGACGTCCGAACCGGGGAAGCTTGAGGCCGCGGCCGCTTTAGAGAAAAGCGATGCACCTGAGCAAGAGATGGAAAAGGGACCCCTGCTGACGGTAAAAGACGTTCGCAGGTCTTTTCCGGTTGGCGGCGGAGAAATTCAGGTGTTGAAAGGGATCAACATGGAAGTCCTTCCCGGCCAGCTCGTTATGCTCAAAGGAAGATCAGGTTCGGGGAAAACGACGCTGCTCAATATGCTGGGCGGGCTCGATCAGCCGACGTCGGGGGAAATTTTTTTCCGCGACAAGCCTTTGCACCGGTTGAGCGACGACAAGCGGACGGTGCTGCGGCGGGATCAAATCGGTTTCATATTTCAGGCCTACGCGCTGCTGCCGCTGCTTTCCGCGTGGGAGAACGTGGAGCTGTCTTTGCGTATGGCCGGGGTGCCGACGCAGGAATGGAAACCGCGCGTAACGCACTGCCTGGAGCTGGTTGGACTCGGAAAACGGATGTTTCACCGGCCGTTCGAAATGTCGGGCGGGGAGCAGCAGCGGGTGGCCATCGCCAAGGCGATCGCCCACCGGCCCAAGCTGCTGCTGGCGGACGAACCGACGGCGAACCTGGATTCACAAATGGGCGCGCAAATCATGGCCGTTTTTAAAAACATCATACATACGGAGCGAGTGACGATTTGCATGACGACACACGATCCTACAATTTTGGAGGTTGCAGACCATGTCTACGAAATGGTGGATGGAAAATTTATCGGATAAAGGAAGAAAGCTTTCCCGGACGCTGGGCTTGCTGGCGATTTGTGCGTCGCTGGTTGCCGCATCCGGATGCGCCTTGCTTCCGAACGAAGACGAGGAGGAGGATATTCCCGTCATTACGCCGCCGACGATTTCGAAGAAACCGGAGTACGAAGTGCGGAAGGGACCGATCGAACTTAAAGTAACCGCGGTCGGGAAAATCATGAGCCAGCGGGAGGAACCGCTGTTCTTCACGAAGGACGATCTGCACGTCAAAACCGTGCTCGTCAAAGCGGGAGATAAGGTGAAGCAGGGCGATCCGCTGATCGAGCTGGACGTGGAGAACCTGCAGAAAGACCTGCGCAAGAAAAAGCTGGAATTCCGCAAGCAGGAACTGCAAATGAAGGAGATGCTCCGCACGAAAGACGAAAAGGAGCCGATTGAATTCGAGGAGGCTTCGATCGTTTTTGAAGAAGCGCGGCAGGACCTCGCGGATTTGGAGAAGACGATTGCGGACGGAACGCTGAGAGCGCCGTTTAACGGCACGATCGTGTCCATCTCGGCAGAGAAAGGCAAAGCAATTGAAGCCTATAAAACCGCATTGGTGATTTCCGATACTTCGTCGCTGGTTGTCGCCGCTTCTTTTGCCAAGGAGGATCTGGAAAAAATCGCGGTCGGCATGGACGCCAAAGTTGAAATTAACGCCGCCGGGGAATATAACGGCAAAGTCAAAGTGATGCCGGTCAACACCGGGTCTTCGGATAACGATAACAATAATGGCAACCAGCCGGAAAAAGACTCGATCGACAAATACGTGATCGTACAGCTGGACAAATGGCCGCAAGGCATCGAGCGGGGCAGACCGCTCAGCGTTTCCATCGTCACCGAACGCAAGGAAAACGCCGTGCTCATTCCGATTTCCGCCCTGCGCACGATCGGTTCGCGCACCTATGTGCAGGTGGTTGAAAAGGACGGCACCAAACGCGAGGCCGATGTTGAAGTCGGCATGCAAACCTCGACCGACATGGAAATCGTGAAGGGACTTACGCCGGGGCAGAAAGTAGTGGGTCGTTAATGGGTGTACCTTTATTGCGCTTACTGTTCCGCAAAATGTGGAACACGAAATGGCTGACGCTCAGTACGCTGCTTGGCCTCATCGTCGCCGTCTCATTTACCGTAAGCATTCCGATGTACTCGGACGGTTCTTTGAAGCGGGTCGTTTCGAGCACGTTAAAAAGCGAAAGCGAAGGACTTCCCGCAGGCTCCTTGATCATGAGCTATCAGGCGCCGGGGGGAACGAAGACGGACATCGGCGGTTTAAAGGCCGTGGATGAATATATTGTGAACGAGGTGCCGAAGGCCATCGGCTTTCCTCATGAAACCTATGTTAATGCGCGTTCGATCCGGAGCACGGAGGTGTACCCGGTCGACCCGTCCAAGGTCGATGCGAGCCGTACGCGAACGATGACGGTCGCGTCGATGAGCGGGCTTCAGGATCATATCGAGCTGTCCGGAGGCAAGCCGTTTTCGGAGAAGGCCGATGGCGATACGCTTGAGGCGCTGATGCTGGAAGAGGCGATGTACCGTCAGGATCTGCACGTCGGCGACGTGCTAGAGTATCCTGTAAGCGGCGGTTCAAACGTAACGCTTAAAGTGAAAATCGTCGGCGCGTTTCAGGCGAAAAATGAAAGCGATCCGTATTGGTACCAGGGCTTTGAGGGGATGATGAACAGCTTCTACGTCCCTGAAAAAACGTTTAACGAAGATCTGCTTCAGCGCTTGTCGATACCGCTCCACAATTCAAGCTGGTATTATGCCTTCGATCTCCGGGAGATCAAAACAAGCCAGCTGTCGCCGCTGTCCGATACGCTGGATCGGTTGAATATCGAGCTGTACCAGAAGCTGAAGGATACGAAAGTCGATGTCTCGTTCGGCAGCCTGCTGAATGATTTCCGGAAGCAAAGCCTGCAAATGCAGACGCTGCTGTTCACACTGGCTGCGCCGATGATCGCCATGGTGTTCTATTATATCGTAATGAACGCCCGCCAGGCTCTCGACAAGCAGCAAAGCGACATCGCCGTTCTGCGCAGCCGGGGAGCCTCGACCAGGCAGATCATTTTCATTTATTTGCTGGAGAGTGTGATTCTCGGCGTTGTAGCGCTGGTCTTGGGACCGCTATTGGGCTGGTTTATGTCCAAATCGATCGGGTCGGCCGACGGGTTTTTGACGTTCGTGAACCGCAAATCAATTCCGGTCGGCTTCAATTTTGATGCGCTTGTGTTGGGAGCTTTGGCGGTCGTCATCGCCATTCTGGCAACGCTGCTGCCGGCGATATCCTTCGCGCGGGCTTCGATCGTCAAGGCGAAGCAAAAGCAGGCGCGCTCCGATCGGGCACCCTTCTGGCAGCGCTGGTTCCTGGACATCGTGCTGATGGGGATTTCCGCTTACGGCTATTATTTGTTCCAGGAGCGCCAAATGCTGACATTCCAAACCGGGATGACCACGGATGAGCTTCAGGTTCAACCGTTCCTGTTTTTCGTCCCGGCGCTGGCCATCTTTTCGATCGGTTTGTTTTTCCTGCGCGTTTTTCCGTGGCTGCTCAAGCTGATCGGCTGGCTCGGCAAAAAATGGCTGCCCGTACCTTATTATCTAAGTTTGACCCAACTGTCCCGTTCATCGTTGTCGTATTATCCGCTTATGATTTTGCTGGTGCTGACGCTCGGGCTGGGCGTATACAATGCTTCGGCCGCGCGGACGATCGATCTGAACTCGACGGAGCGCACGCTCTATAAATACGGAGCGGATGTAATCATGAAGACGGTATGGGAAGGATCGGCGGAAATTAAACGGCCAACGCAAGGCGGCTCAGGCCAGGGGCAAGGCCAAGGGCAGGGCGGCGGTTCCGGCCAGTCGGGGAATCCGGGGGCGCCGGGCGGAGGCGGTGCGGGCGGCGGACAAAACCAGAGACCGACCAAGGTGATCTATGCGTCGGAGCCGCCGTTTGAAATTTTCCGGCAGCTGGATGGCGTCGAACATGCGGCGCGTGTCCTGCAAACGAAAGGCAACATCATCATTTCCGGGAGATCGGCAGGGCAAGGCAACATCATGGGGATCGACAATGCCGATTTTGCCAAGGTTGCCTGGTTCCGGGACGATCTGTTCCCGACGCATCCGTACAATTATTTGAATTTTTTGGGCATGAACGAAAGCGCGGCTTTGGTGCCGTCCAATCTTGCCGAGAAATACAAGCTGAAGCTGGGGGATGTATTCACCGTTTCGCTTAACGATCAGACGGTGGAATTCGCCGTATACGGCATCATCCCGTATTGGCCCAGCCAATACCCGGATCAGACGCCGTTTATCATCGCCAACCTCGATTATATTTACGACCAGGTTCCGCTCATTCCTTACGAGGTTTGGCTGAAGATGAAGCCGGGCGCCAAGGTGGCGCCGCTCATTACAAAGCTGGCCGAAAAGAATATCGAATTGTATGAGGTGAACGATGTGCGCAGCGAATTGGCGGCGCAGAGCAAGCATCCGACCCGCGGCGGGGTGTTCGGCATTTTGAGCCTGGGCTTCCTCGTTTCGGTCATCGTCTCGCTGATCGGATACGTGCTGTACTGGTTCTTTAATCTGTCCGGCCGGGTTGTGCAGTTCGGGATATTGCGGGCGATGGGCTTATCGCGCAAGCAATTGACGTTTATGCTGCTGACCGAGCAAATTTTGACGGCGGGTTTGTCGATCGTGCTCGGTATCGTCATCGGGAAATTCGCCGGCAGGCTGTACCTGCCGTTCCTGCAAACCGCCGACAACGTGACCACCCAGGTTCCGCCGTTCCGGATCGTGTTTGACTCGCAGGATACGCTGCAGCTATACGTAGTCGTACTGGTGATGCTGCTGCTCGGAGCCGGCTTGCTGCTGTGGCAAATCCGGCGGCTGCGCGTGCATCAAGCCGTGAAAATGGGAGAGGAGCGGTAGCCGATGATACACTGCGAGGGATTGGTCAAAATTTTTAAATCCGAGGACATCGAAGTCGTGGCGCTTCAGGGTCTTAACTTGACCGTGGAACAGGGCGAAATGATGGCCATTATCGGGAACAGCGGCAGCGGCAAATCGACTCTGCTGAACATGCTGGGCGGCCTTGACCGGCCTTCGGCCGGCCAGGTGTCGGTCGGAGGCTGGGATCTGCTGAAGATCCGCGACGACCAGCTGGTGGAGTACAAGCGCAGTACGGTAGGTTTCGTATGGCAAAACAATGCGCGCAATCTGCTGCCTTATTTAACGGCGCTGGAAAACGTCGAGATGCCGATGTTGCTGACCGGCAAGCTGGACCGCAACTATGCCAAGGAACTGCTGGAACGAGTCGGATTAAAGGAGCGGATGCACAACAAGCTCCACCAGCTTTCCGGCGGGGAGCAGCAGCGGGTGGCGATCGCCATCTCGCTTTCGAACCGTCCGAAGCTGCTGCTTGCCGACGAACCGACCGGGTCGGTCGATACGGCGACGTCCGATCAAATCATGCAGATTTTTCGTCAGGTAAACCGGGAGCTTGGGATCACGGTCGTTATCGTTACGCATGATTTGACGCTGGCGGGCAAAGTGGACCGCGTTGTCGCGATCCGCGACGGTTTAACGAGCACTGAGTTTTTGAAACGGAATCCAAACCTCGATTTGGCCGCTGCGGAAGGCTTGGGCGGCGGACTGCAGGAGGTGCACGAAGCGTTTGTGGTGGTCGACCGCGTCGGGCGTCTTCAGGTGCCAAAGGAATATCTGGAGGCCGTCGGCATCGGCGGGCGAGCCAGCATGGAATTTGACGGAGAAAAAATCATCATCACGGCACCAAAATCATTAGAGGGGGATCAATAAAATGGGCATGAAGAGAAGGAGTTTTCGCAAAATTACGACGGTGCTGCTGGCCGCAACGCTTACGCTTGGATTGCTCGCCGGCTGCAATGGAAGCAAACCTGCCGACAACAAGCAGGAGAAGGTGCTGCGTATCGGCGTGCTGTCCGGGGGATACGACGATTCGTATTTCCGCCAGCAGTATACCGACGTCTATGAATATACGCATCAGAATATCCGGATCGAGGTCGTTCCGGCCATCGATCAGAGCCAATACCGCTATTCCGACGGCTCGGAAGGGTATCAGCAGCCGGATTACCTGGAAAGCATGAAAAAGATTATGACCGGCGGCAATCCGGTTGATATCGTCGTTACGGATACAAGCGTGCTGAATCAGTTGATCCAGGAAAACATGCTCAAGCAGTTGGATCCGTTGATGCAGGAAGATAAATTCGACACGTCGGACTTCGTTCCGGCGGTCATCGACGGAATCAAGGATTTGGGGGACGGAAAATTGTACGGGTTAACCCCTTCCTTCTCTTCTTCAGCCCTTTTTTACAATAAAAAAATATTCACCGATGCCGGCGTCGAACCGCCAACGGATAAAATGACATGGGACGATATTTTCAACCTGGCCCGCCGCGTTTCCAAAGGGGAAGGTAAAGACCGGGTCTACGGTTTCGCCTTCAGCCGTTACCAGGGCAGTGATCCGTTTTATGATATGCAGTACAACTACGTGAATGCCTTGCAGCTTAAAACGTATGACGACAAGGCGGAAACGATGACGGTTAGCTCGCCGCAGTGGATCAAGGTTTGGGAAACGATGACAAAGCTGGTCAAGGATAAAATCATTCCGGATTCCTCGGTGGGGATGTCGGATGGCGCCATGGATCAATGGACACCGATTAGCGGCGACCTGTTCCTCTCCGGCAAAGTTGCGATGACGATCGGGGAAAACTATTACATTAACGAAATTGTCGATGCGAACAACAATGCTGCTAAAATCAAAAATTACAAAGCGGTGGACTGGGATGTCGTTACCGTGCCGGTGCATCCCGAAAAACCGGATGTCGGCGGCAATATTTGGCTGAGCAATACCTTCGCCATTAACAGCGCGGCGCCGAATCCGGAAACCGCCTGGGATTTTATTAAATTTATCAACAGCGAGGATTGGGCGAAACTGAGATCCCGCGGCAATTCCTACGAGATGGTGGCGCGGAAATCGTATATTGAGCCGAAACAAGGATTGGATTACAACATTCAGGCGTTTTATTTGCTTAAGCCCACGCCGCCAACGGATCCGAAAGACGATAAAATGCTCATCGAAAAACCGGGTCTTTACAGCGTGACCAATGTCGGGCGCAATTACTACCAGGAAGTGCTAGAGAACAAAAAAACGCCGGAGGAAGCGCTCAAGGAATGGGAAGAGAAGGGCAACAAGATGCTGCTGGAGATCAAAAACAATCCGAAAACCCAATTCCAGGAGGACGGCACGCCGTTCGTACCGGACGAAAGCGGAGCCTCCGGAGTCAAATATTAAGCAGGCGTATAAACAAAATTTACTAAATGCAAAAGGAGCTGCCGGGGACGATCCCGGCGGCTTTTTTTGGCCGTTTCTGGGCAATCTATAGGCAGGGGAAAGATTTACGAAAAAACGAAAGGATGGACCGACAAGCCATGCGTTGGGTATATTTCAATAAGTTGTACAGAACGAAGTTCCAAGCCGGTTGCCTGGCTCGCAGGCTCGAGCAGGACGGCTGGATTTACGGCTTCGACGACATGCGCGAAATTGAAATTTTCCGCTCTCGGAAAGGAAAATACGGCGTCCGTTTTATCCCGTGATTTAGACCTGTCACAAAAAGGCCGTGGGAACTCGTTATAGTGAATAGGTGCGGATTTTTGCAAGACGAAGTTAGAAGTTAATGATAAGGGAGAGGAGTTTGCAATTGAATAGCGGTTTTTGGGGAAAAAGGTTGTGGGCTGTTATAGCCATGTTAAGTCTGATCGCATCTCTTTCCGTGGGCTGTACTTTGGCTAGGCCCGTTTATGATGAAGAGAGGGTGCTGCGAATCGGGAAGATCTACGGAAGCGCGGATGAGTCCAATTTCCGTCAGCAATATGTGGATGCCTTTGAGGTGACTCATCCTGGCCTTACCATAGAAGTGGTTCCGGCCATATATGAAGGTTCTTATGGGAGAAATGCGGCTCGGGAAGAAAGCCAGGATATTGTAGAGAGCCTGAAAAAAATCATGACCGGCGACAACCCGGTCGATGTGGTTATCGTAAGCGACGAGGTCCTTGCGAGATTGGTGCGGGAAAACCTGGTTAAACCGCTGGATCCGCTCATTCAAAAAGATAAATTCGATACCTCCGGCATCGTTCCCGCCGTGTTGGAAGGAGCCAAGGCTATTGGAGACCAGCACATTTACGGATTAAGTCCAACGTTTTCGGCTTCGGCGCTGTTTTATAATAAGATAATTTTTCAGGAAGCCGGGGTGGAACCGCCGACCGACAATATGACCTGGGATGAGGTGTTTAATCTTGCCCGCCGTGTAGCTAGAAGTGAGGGACAGGATCGGATCTATGGCTTATCCTTTACGCAATGGCGTGACTTCCAAGGGCCGTTTAATTATATGGTCTCGGATTACGTTGCCCCGCTTCAACTCAAGTTGATTGATGAGAAAACGAAGACGATGGCCGTCAATTCGCCACAGTGGGAAAAGATTTGGACCACCATCAGTGAGTTGGTGGCCGATAAGGTGTTATTTGGGGGCTTCGACGGTCAGTATGTTGAACAGACGCCTACATATGATACAGACCTTTTTATCTCGGGCGATACGGCCATGCTGGTGGCCGATTACAGCTATGTGGGCCAATTGAGAGACGCGAAAGAAAATGTGGAGAAAAATAACGGTTTTTCTAAAATTGATTGGGACGTGGCGGCTTATCCTACGCATCCGAAGGTGCCGGAAATCGGCGGCATAGAGTTGAACAGTCTTACGGCGATTAACAGCGCCGCTCCAAATTTAGAGGACGCTTGGGAATTTGTCAAATTTCTAAACGGCGATGACTACGCCAAGATCAGATCGCATAGCGGCTCCGAACTCGTCGCCCGGAAGAAATATATTCGTCCCCAAGGCGGATTGGACTATCATATCGAGGCCTTTTACGCGCGGAAACCGGTTCCGCCGGCCGTTTCGGATGAGCTCCTGATGCATAGCAAAGAGCTTTCGTTGCTGCTCTTTGATGTGGAGATGTCAGGCGAGACTTTTTTCCAGAAAGTCTTGGAGAACCAAACGACGCCAAAAGAAGCGCTGGCGGAATGGGAACAGGCGGGGAATGACATGCTGGCCAAATTAAAAAAGGAACCTCAGAGCGGAGAATGAATGTAGAAACAGGGGATGATGGGCGGTTTTTTCCTCCCATTCCCCCTTGACATCGGCCTGACTTATATTGTATATTAATTAAGTCGCTATTTTAATGACGCGGGGTGGAGCAGCCCGGTAGCTCGTCGGGCTCATAACCCGAAGGCCGCAGGTTCAAATCCTGCCCCCGCAATTTATGTGGTCCGGGCCCTTAGCTCAGTTGGTTAGAGCGGTCGGCTCATAACCGATTGGTCACAGGTTCGAGTCCTGTAGGGCCCATATGAAGCAACCCTCTTGCGCTGCAAGGGGGTTTGTTGTTTTTAGATTAAGCCCCGGAGTGCTCCAGGGCCACAATCCTATATCCAATTAACGTACCGTACGGTTTAGAGGTATGTCTGACCATTAATGGTTATCTCGGCGTTTACCGGTTTCTACTTCTTTTGGCACTTCCGATAAAAAGATTACGGTGCCGGAACTAAGCGGGTCAATCGGGTAATATTTGTATAGTTGAAGTAGACGATTCTGGAAATAACGTTAGCATGATGGCAAGTGAAGACTTGAGAAAACGGCAAAATTAGTCTATTGAAAATCTCGGTGACAACATAAAGGAAAAAAAGGGCGCTATTTCAGTGATACCCCCCCATGTTGCGTGCAATAGAGGAATTTTATGGCGCTATTTTCATGATTTAGTGGCGAAAGTCCGCCTTCCGACGTGTTCATCGAAAAATAAGACCCAAAAGTTCCCCTATGGTGATGAATAGGCTCAAATTCAGAAAATAAGACCCTAAAGTTCCGCTATTTTATGGGGACGATACTGAGCACAAGACTAATATAGAACAAAGCGATCCATGGCCTCTGTCCGCAGATAAGCCATATTATTTCCGGAACTGACACCCCAATTGGCGTTATCCCAGCCACAATGCTAGTATATATCCTATAAAAAATATTTATTTGGATGGGAGAGACGATAGCAGTGGAAATTAAGCTGGACGATTTAAACGGGCTGGAAATCAAAGCTTTGATTGGGGAGCATCTGGCGAATATGGCTGAAACCTCACCTCCGGAAAGTATTCATGCCCTTGATCTGGATGGCCTGAAAAAGCCGGATATTACCTTCTGGAGCGTGTGGGAACATGGGGCATTGGTGGGCTGCGGCGCATTAAAGGAGCTTGACCGGGGGCATGGGGAAGTAAAGTCGATGCGAACGGCATCGTCTCACCGGAGAAAAGGCGTCGCCAGGGCAATGCTGGCTCATATCGTGGAAGAGGCCAGGCGGCGAGGCTACCGGCGGTTAAGCCTGGAGACGGGCTCGATGGACGCTTTTAAGCCGGCCAGAACCATGTATGAAAGCTTCGGATTTGAATACTGCAGTCCATTTGCGGATTACAAAGAGGATCCGAATAGCGTTTTTATGACCAAAGAATTGTAACCTACATTGAATTAATGCGATTAACACCGCTTCGGCCATCTGCCGGCTTAGTGGTGTTTTTTTGCGTTTTTATGAAAAAAAGAAAAATAAAGGGAGCCGCCGAAAGCGACTCCCCCTGAATCATTTGCTTTGCTGTTCTAAGATCAATCGATGATACTCGTTCAACAGCTCATCCAGTCGTTGGCTTACGATGATAAGCTCCCGGTCGGCCAGACGTTTGCACGCCGCAAGTTTGTTTAATTCCAACCGGAGTTCTTCAATTTTTAGAATCAGCTCCAAAGCGAACAACTCCTAGAACTTAAATATCTATGTAATACGTCCGCTGTGCACTGGCGACCGTTATGCGGAATCCCACTTTATATCTGTTCCGCACCAGGGTAAAGTGGTAGTAATACATTCTATGTCTGAAATTGCAAATCCTCCCTCTTTCGTGAGATCTGTTGCAAAAAAATGTCGAGCAGTTGTTTTTTTATTTCTCAAAAGGAATAATCCGGGTAACGTGCGAAATTTCGTCCAGCTTGACCCACACGGCCCCTTCCATGGTGCGGAGTTGAACTCTGTCGGGGGCCGACCCCCATTTTGGCATACCGGTCATCATATGTCCGTTTTCCAGTTTCACGACGACTTGGTGCCCCAGCGTGACGGCGATTTTCAGTTCATGCATACTTACACCTTCCTCTTGTAATGACAGCTGGAAATCCATCAAATTTAACTAACAATAAATGTCCTTATAATTGTTTATCGGTTGAAAGGCGTAACATGTTGAATTTATACGAAAATCTGTTTATAATTTGATATGCGGGATTTTCAGGTTGACGTGAACTTACACATCCTGATTATTTGCCGGGGTGGCGGAATAGGCAGACGCACAGGACTTAAAATCCTGCGGTAGGTGACTACCGTACCGGTTCGAGCCCGGTCCTCGGCATGGCTTATATTAAGAAACACGCAAGGCTTTTGCGCGCAGCGCGGATACCATGCGTTTTTTTGTCGGCTCGGTAAGTAAAAGGCAGCTTATTTTCTCGTAGAGAATGGGCTGCTTTTTCAATATGAGGATGCCGTTTTTTCTCCTGAGGTCGTCGAATTTTGTCGTAAGGGAAAAAGTGCTCTTTTTTTTAATAGGACAAAGGGCTTATTTTCGCTGAAAAACGTTACGAAATATCTCCCAAAAGTCGATATAAAATACATAGGCCTGGAAAAAGGTTCCTCTAATGAAGAACAAGATTAAAGGAGAGAAATGCATGGTTGTTAAAAGGAAGATGACGAAGTGGTTCCTCGTTTTGGCGCTGCTCCTGACCGCGGTATTTCCGACCGGTGTTTTTGCAGCCACCGGCGATGTCAACTCTATCTCCATTGACGGGGAGAATACGACGGTTGAGCTGAAAGTCGGAAGTTCCAAGCAACTGAAGGTATGGGCTTCGATCGAGGGTTCGACGACCAAAAAAGATGTAACCGGAGTTGTCACCTGGACATCTTCGGAAAATATCCTGAGCTTGAACAACGGGATGGTAACTCCGTTCAAGAGCGGGACGACGATCGTTCAAGCCAGCTATCAGGGCTCGGTTTCGATGATTACGATTAAAGCGGTAGATACATATTCAAAATTATCGCTGGAATATAAACAGGATGGAAAATACAGCCTCGATAGCGAAGGGGACGATCTCAAGGTCAAAGCGCTGGCGCTTAACGACAACAGCTCCGTCGATCCGAAGGATGTGACCGAAGATGCGGATTGGAGCTCCTCCAATACGAGCGTGCTGACCATCGAGAAAGGCGTTATTACGATCGTCGGCGAAGGGAAAGCGACGATCAAGGCGCAGTATTCCGGCATGACCGCTTCCTTCGAAGCGACGGTAAGTTCCCCTTATGCCGGCCTGAAGCTGTATCGGGCTGGGGATGGAACTGAAATCGGGGAACACGAAGATCTGGAACTGATCCTGGCCGATAGCAAAATCGAGCTGTTGGCGAAAACGGTGCTGGCCAGCGACAAGTCGGCGTCCGATGTATCGACGAAAGCGACCTGGTCCTCCTCGGACACCAGCGTGGCCACCGTGGACGATGGAACCGTTGAGATCATTTCTATGGGCAAAACGACAATTACGGCTAGCTATATGGGACAAACGGCCGCTGTGGACATTTATGTCCGGGCGCCGCATGAAGCGATCTTGTTCACTCCTTCGTCCGATCCGCTCCTGTTTGTCGGCGAAACGCTGCAGATAACCGCCGGAGTAAGGGTAGCGGCCAACGAAACGACGGATGTCAGCAACTCAGCTGAGTGGAGTTCCTCCAATAAATTGATCGCCACCGTGGACAGTAACGGTCAGGTTACGGCCAAGTCGGCCGGTTCGACCACGATCAAAGCGAAATATCAAGGCATTAGCAAAAGCTTGACGGTAACGGTTCATTCAACCATTACTAAGCTGGAAGCCGAGAAGACCGAAATGGAACTGCTGCGGGGCGAATCCGCGAGTTTGCCGGACGTGAAGGCGACGAAGATCGACGGGGACAAAGTGAGTTTCAACGATAAAATCGTCTGGTCTTCCGATAATGATGAGGTCGTAACCATTGAAGACGGCAAAATCGTCGCCAAAGACAGCAATGATTTGAAGCTGTCCGCAACGGCTACGATTACGGGAAAACTCAAGGAAATCGGATCGGGCTTAACTCCGAACGCGGCATTCCCGATCCGCGATTCACAGAATAGCGTAGTTACAGTGAAGGTTACGGTAAAGGAAAAGGTGCTTACACTGATTTCGGAAGAAGAGAAGATGAGCATCGTAATGGGCGAGGAAACAAGCCTTCCTAAGATAACGGCCGTTTTTGAAAACGGGGAAGAAGTGGTCGATCCGTCCGAAATCGACTGGAGCGTGACGGGTACAAACGCAGTGCTCAAAACGGCGGGCAGCGGCAAGAAAATCAAAGGCCTGACGAAAGGCTCGGCTACGTTAAAAGGAACTTATTCCAACAAAACGGTTAGCATTCCGATAACGATCGAGAAGAAGATTTCGAAAATCGTGGTTGAGCCGCAAACGATCGAATTGAACCTGAAGAAATCGAAATCGATTAAAGTAACAGGCTATTATACGGACGGCACGAAAGTTACCCTGTCGAGCAAAATGGGCTGGAAATCCTCGGACGAAAAAGTGGCGACGATCACCACCAGCTCGGTAAAAGCGGTCGGTGTCGGTGCGGCAACGTTGACCGGCTCTTACCAAGGCAAAGATGTCAGCGTCAAAGTTAGTGTCGTACCGAAGCTGAAGAAGCTTTACGTGGACGAGAAGCGACTGGTGATGTCCCCAGGAGGGGTGAAATCGGTTGTTGTCACGGCGGAATACGATACAGGTGAAACGGCTGTGGTCACTTCAAGCGCAACCTGGACTAGTTCCAAGTCTTCCGTCGCCAAAGTGACGGCAGGGAAAATCGAAGCCATAGCCAAAGGCAGCTCTTCGATCAAAGCGAAGTATGGCGGCAAAACGGTGACGGTTTCCGTGTCCGTTAAAGTCGAGAAAGCCAAAAAATAATTTGGATTATTGTGCAATTGCGAGAGACCGCCTGGCATGTTTGATGCAGGGCGGTCTCTTTTTTAATTAAAATCTTTCATTTTTAGATTGATTTCCGGTTGCGCATTAACGTATAATTGGAACAAATGTTCTGATAAACTTTACATACGGCTTCTAGGCTGAAGAGAAAAGGACGACATCGATGATCAGACTTAAAAGGTTACTATTGCAACGTAAGAAAAGCGTCTTTGGTGGCGGAGTGGTTAGGGCGTTCATCGGTTTGGTGTCTCTCGGCGTGATTTGCGCCTTGCTTTCCGGCTGCGCGTTAAACGGATTTGAACCGGCCGGAACGATGGGACAGCAAAATGAGGAGCTGCTTTATTCTTCCGCTGACGGGGATTCCGCCCATTCGCTGCGGGTTATTTTTCTGGATGTGGGACAAGGGGCTTCGCAGCTGCTGATTAGCCCGTCCGGCAAAACGATGCTGATCGATGCCGGAAACAACAGCGAGGAGCAGCACATGCTCGATTATTTGCGGGAATACGGTGTCACCCGGCTGGATATCGTCATCGGCTCCCATCCGGACGCGGATCATATCGGCGGTTTGGACCGCGTCATTGAGAACGTTGACGTTGGACAGATCTATATGCCAAAGATTTCGTCCAACACAAAAACCTTCGAATCTTTGCTGCGGGCGATCCGCGGAAAAGGACTCAAGGTCAAAACCGCCAAGGCCGGGCTGGTGCTGGACTGGGAT
The DNA here is from genome assembly GCF_003863965.1 of Paenibacillus oralis. GTDB lineage: Bacteria > Bacillota > Bacilli > Paenibacillales > Paenibacillaceae > Fontibacillus > Fontibacillus oralis. Next base: position 6,604,006 of record NZ_RRCN01000001.1, on the reverse strand, counting down.
GAACAAGTTCGCGTGGACATGATCGCTCCCGTCACGACGACGGACGACAACAACAATATGAGCGCGGTCGTTAAGGTAAGCTACGGCGATACTTCTTTTTTGCTGACGGCGGATGCGGAGCGGAAAAGCGAGGAGGCAATGATCGACTCCGGGGCCGATCTTCGTGCCGATGTTTTGCTGGTGGGACACCATGGCTCCAAATCGTCCACTTCGCAGCGTTTTCTGGATCGGGTCCGGCCGGAATACGCGGTGATTCAGGTGGGAGACAACTCCTATGGGCACCCGACCAAAACCGTGCTTGACCGGTTGGCCAAACAGCGGATTCGCGTGTATCGCAACGATCTTCAGGGGACCGTGGAGATCGATTCCGACGGGCAGGAGCTACAAATCTTCACGGAAAGGTGAGCAGGCATGCTGCATGTTGTGGACCGTTTTGAAGGAGAATTTTGTATTATTGAAAGTGACGGGGTGACCCGGGACGTTCCGCGCAAGCTGGTCGATCCCGGCGTCAAACCGGGCGATGTCGTGGAATGGGCCGGCGGGAAATGGGTGGCGAACCGGGAGAAAACCGCCTCCCGCAGCAAAGAGATCAAGTCGCTGATGGATGAGCTGTGGGAAGATTAAATGAAACGAAAAAGCGAGGAGGAATCATGATGTTAACGAGACCGCAAGCGGGGGAATACGCGAAGCATTTTGCCGTATATATCGATAAGGTGCCGGAAGGGGAACTGCTGGAGCTGCTGAAGACGCAGCCCGCGCTCGCTACGGAAGAATGGGGTTCCCTAACCGAAGAGCAGGGGAATTACCGTTACGCGGAAGGCAAATGGAGCCTGAAGGAAGTGCTGGGCCATATCAGCGATACGGAACGGGTGATGAGCTATCGGCTGCTTAGGATATCGCGCGGTGATACGACGCCGCTTCCGGGATTTGACGAGGAGCTGTTCGTCAACAGTTCGACTTTTGGCCGGCAGACCGTCTCCGCGTTGCTGCATGATTTTTCCGTCGTACGCGAAGCCACGCTGTCGTTGATCCGCCAACTGGATGACGAGGCTTGGCTGCACCAAGGCACCGCCAGCGGGGTAACGGTATCGGCGAGGGCGCTGGCGTATGTGATTGCCGGCCACGCTCATCACCATCTAAGCATGATCCGGGAACGTTATTTGCAAGGGTAACGGTTCTACAGGAATGCGATTATTGAATTGTTCAGCTCCGCTGAAAACTTTTAATTCTATAATCTTCAAAAAAGGGACGGAGCCTTCCTGATCAGGAAGCAGCTCTGTCCCTTTTATGTATGCTGCGGATTATTCGTGCGACATGATGATTTGAAGCTCTCCGCTTAAACGATAGGGGCCAAATCCGGCCGGAAGGATAAAATGATCTCCTTTCGCCAAAGCATAGCTTTGATCGCCTGCAGTGAGCGAACCGCTGCCTTCAAGCACGCTGAAGATCGTATATTTCTCGTTCCCCGCGAGCGAAACGTCGCCGGACACCTCCCATTTCTGCACCGTGAAAAACGGGTTGGAAACAAAAGACGTTACCGTAAGCCCTTCCTGCTTCGTGGTATCGTGCGTGATCGGCTGATAGGCTTGCGGCACGCTCGTCACGTCGATGGCTTTTTCCAGGTGGAGCTCCCGGGTATTGCCGTTTTTATCCTTACGGTCGTAATCATATACGCGATACGTCGTGTCTGAGCTTTGCTGCGTTTCCAGCACGACGATGCCTTTGCCGAGGGCGTGGATCGTACCGCTGGGAACGTAAAAGAAGTCGCCCGCTTTGACCGGTACTTTCGTCAGCAGCCCGTCCCAATCGCCGTTTTCGATCATCTGCACTAGCTGTTCCTTCGTATTGGCTTCATGGCCGTAAATAATCGCCGCTCCCGGCTCGGCGTCTACGATGTACCAGCATTCCGTTTTGCCGAGCTCGCCGTTTTCATGCTTGCCGGCATATTCGTCATCCGGATGGACCTGCACCGACAAATCGTCGGAGGCGTCGAGAATCTTCGTCAGCAGCGGGAAAACGGCCGATTTCGAGTTGAACAGTTCGGGATGCGCCGACCATAGATCCCCCAGCTTCATCCCCTGATAAGGGCCGTTTTTGACGACGCTTTGCCCGTTCGGATGCGCTGAAACCGCCCAGCATTCGCCGGTGTGATCGTTCGGGATCTCATAGCCGAACAAATCCAGCTTCGTTCCGCCCCAAATGCGTTCTTGAAAAATCGGCTGCAAAAAAATCGGTTCACTCATCTTATCTTTCTCCTTCTAATGCATAATTCAATTATAGCTTGACAAACTTGACAAATTCGATTTTTGTAAAGTAATATGCGAGTTAAGTGTATCATGTTTCGAAAGGAATGAAAAGAATGGGCCGTAAAAAGAAAGTGTCGATGCAGGATATCGCCGACAAGCTGGGAATATCGAAAAATGCGGTATCGCTCGCGCTGATGAACAAAAGGGGCGTCAGCGAGGACATGCGCAGCCGGGTGCTGCAGGCGGCCAAGGATCTGGGATACGGCGCATTTGCCGTGAAGGAAGCGGGGAACGCCAATATTTTGGTCGTTGTCCCGGAGCGGATTATGAGTTATCAAGACAACGATCATTTTCAATTTTTTCACGATATGATTTGGGGGCTGGAGAAAAGCGCGCGCAAAAAAGGCTTTAATGCCGTCATCACACCCGTTGATGAGGAAATGGAATCGGAGCGGACGCTGCCGGGGCAATTTGCGGACATTCCGTATCGCGGCGTTATTTTGTTTGGGATTGTCGCTCAGGAATACGCCAGGCTGATTTGGGAGATGGACATCCCGCTGGTGCTGATGGATTCGTATTACCGTGATTTGCCGTGTCCCGCAGTGACTTCAGCGAATGTGGAAGGGGCGTACGCGGTGGTTTCCCATTTGATCGCCTCCGGCCATCGGGAGATCGGGCTGATCGCTCCGATGAATCTCTCTGCCAGCCATGAGGAACGGGGCTACGGATACTGGAAGGCGATGCAGGATCACGGGTTGCCCGTTCGTCCCGAGCATACGTTAACCCGGTCGGAGGGGTACGACTGCACGGACCGGGAAATCGGTGCTTTTTTGGACGGTATGGGATCATGGCCGCCGGCTTTCTTTTGCGGCAACGACCGGATTGCCCATCTCCTTGCCGGGCAGCTTACGAAACGGCGGATCAAACTGCCGGACCAGGTGTCTATCGCCGGCTTTGACGACTTGAATTACATCGGTCCCGCCGGCCTTAACATGACGACGATGCGGGTAGAGAAGGAGAAAATGTGCGATGCGGCGGTTTCTCTGCTGCTCTCGGAGTTCGGCAGAAGCCGGGAGGCGGTTCGCTGGCAGGTGAAGCCAACGCTGGTCATTCGCGATTCGGTGAAAGAAAGAAGGGGTGTCCCGAAAGCCAATGGCTGATCGGGAACACCCCTTCTAATTTGCCGCAAGGCTTGTTAAGCCCTGCAAAAGCGTTTATTTGCTGACAGCAGCTTCGTAACGTTTCTCAACGGCAGACCAGTTGATTACGTTAAAGAAAGCGGCGATGTAGTCAGGACGTTTGTTTTGATATTTCAGGTAGTAAGCATGCTCCCATACGTCGAGACCGAGGATCGGCGTTTTGCCTTCCATCAGCGGGGAATCTTGATTCGGCAGGCTGTATACGGACAATTTGCCGCTGCCGTCTACCGCGAGGAATGCCCAGCCGCTGCCAAAACGGGTCGTAGCCGCTTTGCTGAAATCCTCTTTGAATTTGTCGAAGCCGCCAAGCTCGTTGTTGATGGCATCAGCCAGTTTGCCGGACGGTTGACCGCCGCCGGTCGGGCCGATCGTTTCCCAGAATAACGAGTGGTTGGCATGACCGCCGCCGTTGTTGCGAACCGCGGTGCGGATGCTTTCAGGAACGCTGTCCAGATTGGAAATCAGTTCTTCCACGGATTTGGATTGCAGCTCCGAAGCGGACTCCAGAGCGGCGTTCAGGTTCGTTACGTACGTATTATGGTGACGATCGTGGTGAATCATCATCGTTGTTTCATCGATATGAGGTTCCAGTGCGTTGTTAGGGTAAGGCAAAGCAGGTAATTGATGTGCCATGCTAAATCCTTCCTTTCTCCTTATAATATGTAGTTCACTTCCGACAAACCTTATTATAAATCTCTGTTCTAACTTAGTCAACATAAATGTATGTTAAGTATGTTAAATCTTTTGCAGGCATTGACAAACCTGACGGCTTTGGTCATAATGAGTGATCAAGCTATATTTTGCAAAGTTTGGGGTGATCCTGCGTGGGACTTGGCATCGTCATCGTCGAAGTATGCGACAGCAACCTAATGAGCGCGCTCGATCTGGAAAATCTGGAGCAGGAGTATCCCGAGATTGCCGTCATGCGGGCGGAATGTCTCAGTTTATGCGGATTATGCCGGCTTAGACCTTATGCCCTGGTCAACGGGAAAAGGGTAGTCGGCAAAACGACGGAAGAGTGCGTTCAATCGGTCAAGCAAGCGATCGAAGATGAATTAAAAGCTTATGATATATAGCAAAGGCAGCCGTGAGGCTGCCTTTATCTTCATGGGGGAGCAGACGGAGGTATATAAGGTTAGTCCCCGGATGTAGCCGATTTGCGCTGGCGGATGACGTAAACGCATTTTTTGCCGTTTTGGGCCAGGCATTCCGTACGCTCGACTTCAGCGTCCAGCAGCGATTCAAACAAATTCAGTTCGCAATCGCAGGCATGGTTGTACCGGGAGGCGATTTGCGAGATCGGGCAATTATGCTCCATCAGCACGAATTCGCCGCTTTCGTTTCGTTCAAGCTCCGTCATATAGCCGTTGTCGTTTTGAATTTCCGACAGTTTTTGCACCTTTTCCGGAAGCGTTTTTCCATCCATCGCGGCCAGGTATTTGCGGTTTAATTTGTCCCGCCGGCGTTCAAACAGCCGGTCTACCAGGTGCCCGCCGCTCTCCTCTTCAAGTTCTTCCAGCAAGTCGAGCGTGAGCGTATGATATTTTTTCGGGAAAAGACCTTCGGCCATTTCGGTCAAGCCGTATACCGCCGTCGGACGGCCCAGCGTTTGCCGGATCATTTTGGATTCGATCAATCCATCCCGCTCCATCGTCCCGAGATGGCGGCGTACCGCCATTTCGGTTATTTGCAGTTCGGTTGTGATTTCTTTGGCGCTGAGCGGTCCGGACGTTTTCATCATATGAAGAATCCGCTCGCGAGTGGTAAGCTCCTTGATCTGGTTCACAAAGACACTCCCTTTCGGGTAAATGATCAGCCGCGCTTCACGGCCATGGCCGATTCTTTGCAAGCGTCGGAACAGTAGCCATGGTGCTCCGTCTCGCATTCCTCGCAGCAAACGTGCTGCAAGTTGCAGACCGGACAGTTGATGTAACGGTCATGCGAAGTTCCGCAGTGGTAGCAATGGCCGATGACGACATCTTCCGCGGTCCGGTTGATCGGCACGGAGATCCGTTCGTCGAACACGTAACATTTGCCGTCGAACAGACGGCCCTGCGCTTCAGGGTCTTTTCCGTAGGTGACGATGCCGCCTTCCAGTTGGGACACGTCGCCGAAACCTTCGCTTAGCAGGAAGCCGGTCAGCTTCTCGCAACGGATGCCGCCGGTGCAGTACGTCAATATCTTTTTGTCCTTGTAGTCGCTCAGGTTGTTGCGGATCCATTCCGGAAACTCACGGAAAGACTCGACCTCCGGGCGGATTGCTCCGCGGAAATGGCCGATATCGTATTCATAATCGTTGCGTCCGTCGAGGACGATGACATCCTCGTTTTGCAGTTGCTCGTAAAATTCGGCGGGCGAGAGCCGTTTGCCGCTGATCCGGTTCGGATCGAGTTCCTTTTCGTAACGGAACGTGACCAGTTCCTTTTTGTGGCGGACGAACATTTTTTTGAAGGCATGGCCGTCTACTTCATCGATTTTGAACACAATATCCGAAAATAACGGATTGGCCCGCAAATCCCGCATGTAGCGCTCGGTTTGCTGGGTTGTGCCGGACAGCGTGCCGTTAATACCCTCCGATGCGATCAGGATGCGCCCCTTGACTCCGAGGTCCTTGCAGTACTGCAGGTGCTCGGCGGTAAATTGCTCGGGATCTTCAATGCGAACGAATTTATAAAACAATAAAACACGGTAAACGTGCTGTTCCATGAGTAATCACCTATCTATGTGGATTCTACTGCATTGTAGTTGAATTTTATAAGCTTAGTCAATATTAAAGTATAGTAAGTATATTAATACGAGTCCAGTGGATATTGTATCCTGTGCGGCTTTTTCGTGTTTTCAGGCCTTTGGGAGCTTGATCAAGGCGGCGATAATAACGGAAACGGAGGTCTCTCCCTGAAGAGAGGCCTCCGTTTTTTGTGTAACCTTTTGCCGGATGTTCATGTAAAAACCTATTTACGCGGTTCTTTTTCCATGCCGTCCTCCCTGGATGATGTTTCCGTCCCTTCGTTCCCCTAACTTTAGTGGTTGACCTTTATGTGGTGATCGGGGGTCACTTTATGGGTAAGCAGCTCGGATACCGTCACAAAGGAATAGCCCCTGCTTTTGAGCTCGGGCAAAATGATTTTGAGCGCCTGGGCCGTTTGTTTGCTGTTATGGACATAATCATGCATCAGAATGATATCTCCGTTGCGAGCATTGTTAACGACTTTACGTACGATTTTGTAAACACCTGGCGAAGTCCAGTCCAACGTATCTTGATGCCATGACCAGAGGATCAGTTGCAGCCCGTTATTTTTCGAAGCTTCTACGATTTTTTCGTTATAATGCCCTCCCGGAGGACGGAACAGTACCGGTTTTTGTCCGGTTGTTTCAAAAACCGCTTGTTGGGTCTGACTTAGTTCGGACATGATGGAGCTTGTCGTTATGTTATGAAAGGACGGATGGTGAAAAGAATGGTTTCCGATTTCATGACCTTTCGCCAGCTCCAATTTCACGATTTCAGGAAAACGCCGCACCCTGTCGCCTACCACGAAAAAGGTCGCCTTTGCCTGGTATTGATCCAAAATGTTCAGAATTTCTTGGGTCGACCGATCATCCGGTCCATCGTCAAAAGTGAAAGCGATAAATTTTTCGTGCGTCGGAACCTCCCAAACGATGTCCCCTCGCTCCTCATAATAGCTTCTTCCTTTGGCTAGAGTATGGGGGGAAGCCTCCGTATAGGGGCACAAGAGAGAGGTCGTTAAGGCTAAAGCCAAGACAACGCCCAGTTTGTTTTTTAGCATCAGCACTTTGTTCCTCCATTGTTGTCACTTGATATGCAGACCAAGTTATGCTGCATTTGTACATTATTCGCTTAGTTTGGCTAAAAACAGCAGTTTTATCCTTTAACGGGGCGGGGCTTTTTTGAACATGCAGGGGGGAGATACCATCAAACTTTGCCCAAAAAAGAAGATCCGAATGCGCGGGCACCGGATCATTTTACTTGATTCTTTTCAGTTCAGCTTCCTGTTGGATGGAGCGGGCGGAAAGCAGTTCGATAATTTTGTGCTGGTTTTCGAGAATGGTTTCCACATTTTTGAGACGATCATTCGTTTCAAGCACGGCGTAGATGAGGTATATTATTTAAAAAGCGGAGAGATCATTGAAGTTAAGGTAGAAACAAATGATGATCTCAAAACTTACCATACGAAAATAGCAAACGTTCTTTTTAATCCTTACGCTGTACCAAGTGGTCAGAAAGTTGCCACTATCAGTATTCCATCTGCAAATAAACAGGAGATCATTACAATAAAAACAGGGGAAATAGCAGCGTATAAGTTTAAAGAGGCAGATTAAGCACCCTAACCGGAGCTTTTTCTTAAATAAGTTAGATTTTTAATGCAGGAGGGTAGCGTGGATATTTTTTCGGGAATTGATTTATGGGAATCAATCGGACCCCTTATCATTACCGGTATAGCTGTTGCTTTTATTGGAGTATTTTTCTATTTCGTCATAAAAAATGTTGAAAACAGCACTTTACGGAGCTTGCTATCAATTGCTGCGGTGGTTCTGATAATTGCAACACTTCTTGTCGTCATACTATATACAAGTGCGTCATGGGGAAGTCGCTAATATTAGCGGCTTTTTCTTTTAGAGGGGAGAGAGGTGGCAACACATCGAGTATCATCTCTATACGACACCATAGCTGAGATAATGGTAAAGCAGGCTATAAGAGAATCAAGGCTTCAAAAACAGGTGATACGCGGGGAACCTTCTTGTCAGCAAGTGCCAGACGACCAACACACTGACCAGCAGCACATTGTAGACGTGATCGATTCTTACTCACCTTCAGCTTCATGAGATTGCTCAAAAGACTTTTAAGAATAACAAGAAAGTAACCCCGTTATCTTACTTAGTCGGAACGTCAACAGTCTTTCATGCCATATAGAAAAAGAAAATCCGATGCGCAGGCACCGAATCGGTTTATTTGATTCTTTTCAGTTCAGCTTCCTGCTGTATGGAGCGCGTAGATAGCAACTCGATGATTCTGTGCTGGTTCTCCAGAACTTCTTCCATTCTAATTACCCGCTCATTAGTATCTAGCACAGCTCTTTTAATTAAGTGTTGATCTTCTTCAATACGGCTAAGACGTTGATCCATTGATTTAAGATGCTGATTTACTTCCTGGAACTGTTCGTCATTCCGATCCAAATGTTCATTAACTGCCTTTAATTCTTCACGGACAACTGATTGCAATAATTGCTTTAACTCATTATCCATTAATACCGCTCCTTCAAACTTTATGTTGCTATTTTATCAAAAATTAATACTTAGCGCTATCGAGATTTTGAGCATATTCAGGGGAATTTATTAAGGAGGTAGATGGTTGTGGTGGCGATTTTCGCAATTTTAAAAAAATTACATAGTTCTAGAAATGCTGCTATGACAAAATTGGTAATGCCCCTTACCCATTTCGTTTAATCCAACGAAATGGTGATGGAGTGATAGTGTCCTGCCTTATTACAAAAATAATGGAGGTATGAAGACCGCGACATATACGAGGATAACAGTCTGCTGATCTGTACGTCTCTTGGAACGCCTCTTTTCCCGCGGAACTTAAATCGATCGTTCTACAGAATCATTGAGAAGGTGAATACAGATATTGAGCAGCGCCGGGCAAATGGAGAGCAGATTGAGCCGCTGAAGAAAATCCGGTTCCACGATCTCCGGCATACTCATGTGGTGATGCTGCTGAAGATGCGGGAAAACAGCAAGCGGATCGCGGAGAGAATGGGATGGTCCAGTATCAAGATGCTCGACCGATATTCTCACATCACGCCGCACATGCAGCAGGAGACAGCGGACGCATTCGGAGAAATGTTTTTCTCGGCACCAGATGCATGTTTTGGAGGCTTATTTGAGTGCGAATAATAGCCTTTAAAACGCCGAAAACCCTTGATATACAAGGGTTTTCTCTCTATGATCTGCAGTGGGCTCGAACCACTGACCCCCACCCTGTCAAGATGGTGCTCTCCCAGCTGAGCTAGCAGATCAAAATATTGTGAAGACAAAATTTATAATAACAGGCTGAGACGACTCTGTCAAATGTTTTTTTGCGTATATCCGGAGCGGCATGAGACAACACTGGAATATGCCAGCTTTGGCAAGGTTATTACCAGGAAAGGATGTTTCAGATGCGGCGATACTTCAATAAATCCCCGGTAGGACAGAACCGGAAAAAAGGCGCCGGATGGGCGGTCATTTTGGCTGCGGCCGTCCTGCTTGCGCTGGTTAGCGCCTGCAGCCTGGCACCGGATCGGGCGACGATGGACAAGCAGGCGAAGGGTTGGCCATGGTCGTTTGGCGCATCCGTTTCGGACGAAGTATACTCACCGACGATCACGGAAGATGTGTACTCTACGGAATAAGCTTCATAGGCCCGGAGTATTCCTCGTCCCATTTGCGGAACTATACATAAAAACTATTTTTTTGTATAATAATGCAATCCAAAATAACAGATGAACGAGAGAAACCGTGGGAGGGGAAGCCTGGTGTCAGCCGCTACGATTATACAAGCCAAAACAGAGGAACAATTGGAGAAATGCCTGGACATCCGCAAGGAAGTGTTTGTGGAGGAGCAACAGGTGCCGATCGATTTGGAAATTGACGAGTACGACAAAATCGGTCCTGATGTTCATCATGTGCTGATCGAGTTGAACGGGGAATACGCCGCCACCGGACGGCTTACTTACTATCAGGATAATTCGGCGAAAATGCAGCGGATTGCCGTACGCAAACACTTTCGTTCGCAAGGCGTCGGAAAAATACTGCTGATCGCCCTGGAAGAACTGGCGCGCGAGCTTGGACTTGAGAAATCGGTGCTTGATGCGCAGTGCCAAGCCGAGGGCTTCTATGCGAGGCTGGGCTACGAGACGATTTCGGACGAGCCGTTTGATGACGCCGGCATCCCGCATGTGCGTATGGTCAAATCGTTGAAGTCATAGTTTTCGGGTTTTGGGGCAATCTATAATCATACTTCTTGATAAGGAGATGTGATCATAAGATGGCCCTGAATACCAGAGAAACGTTTATCGCAGTCCGCAAAAACGGCGACGGTGACCTGGAGGCGTTTAAAACGTCGGGCGGGCGGGTGCTCGATTACGAGCAGGCGCTTCAGGAAGTTAATGCCGGCGCCATCGCCGGTGTCAACGTATTTAAAGGCCGGGACGGCGAAATGTATATCCGCGGCGACGCCGACGGAGATCCGTCGAACAACCTGGACAACCTGCCAAGCTTTGAATAGGAAAACCTCCGGCCGAAGAGCCGGAGGTTGTTTTTTTATTACCCTCTAAAGCGTATAAATTTCGTGCTGGCGCAGAAAATCCATCTCCCCGGTTTTCCCGATAAACGACTCCATTTCGTCTCCATAATGCATCAGCAAAATTTTGGTTTGAATCTCCGGCGGCAAGGAGAGCAGCTCCTGAAGTGTTGTATGTACTTCGCCCGGGCCGGTAAGCTGGACCTCGTGCAAAATTTTCCGGCAGTTTCTTTCCCTTACGAGCCGGGTCAGCAGCTCCGGCTGAAATGTTTTATCCGCACTGTAAAAAATCTCGCCGTTAAAATAAAGCGAATAGCTTGCTCTACCCGGAATATGCGGCGTCTGGATAATTTCCACCGAAAGGCCCGGCGACACTCGCTCGATTTGTCCTTCCGTGAGGAGTCGGACCTCAAAGGCGTCGTCAAGCGAGTCGATAATCCCATCCTGGCTAAGTCCGCCTTTTAACGTGTTTTCCCATAACGGGCGTACCAACTTGTCGGCGATGTAGAGAACCGGTTTCTTCCCGAAACCGTATTTCATGCGAAAGGCGAATTCTTCGAGACCTCCAACATGGTCGCCATGGATATGCGTGATGAGAATCGCGTCGATTTCATCCAGCGGTTTGCCAAGCGTATGCAGGGCGAGTGGTGCGGTAATGCCGCAGTCGATCAGCAGCGTATAGTCCTCCGCATAGAGGAGACCGTTGTTGTTAAAGTACTTTTTGGCGAATGCCCCGCCCGTGCCAAGCATCTGCAGACGAAGTGTCATAAATATCCCCCTTGTGAAAGTTGCATCCTTCCCTTTAATGTACTCCAATTCTCTTCAAATCGAAAGCCCCGGAGCCGGGACCGAAGCGAAGCAGGCGGACAGGACGGAAAAAATATCCGGCTTTTACCGGTAACACCGCAACTTGCCCGTACAGGCGGAGTATAAATTTATATCAACATGAATCAAATGGAGGGTTCATACAATGAAATTGAAATGGAGAAGAGTTGCTTTCCTTGTCATAGCTTTCTCTCTGATGGGAGGTTCCATGCTGTTTGCCGACGCGACCAGTCAGAAAGTGAAACTGCTGCTGAACGGACGCGAACTGGAAGACGGCGGATATATTGTTGACGGAAAAACCTACGTTCCTTTGCGAAATCTCGAGGGCTTGGCCGAATATAACGACGGAACGAAAACGGTGAACTACTATAAACCAAACGTTCATATGTTTTTGTTTACGGATGACGGAGTGTTTGGGGATATCAAAAAGACGGGCAAGCTTAAATTTTACGTGTTTTCGCAAATCGATAATTTGAAGACGAATATTTCGGCGGTCCGCGTCTCGATTACGGCGCCAGACGGTACCGTCAAGGAGATCCAAACCGATGAAATCAAGGAGCAGCGGGATAATTTCTGGTTCCGCACCAAAGACTACACGTATGACTTCAAAGCAACCGGGCAGTACACTGTCGGATTTTATATGAAACCGGCCGGAGGAACGGATTTTGTGCTGGTATCGGAGAAAGGAATCAAAGTCCTGGAATAGGAGCAGAATAATCTACATTGCAAGGCTGGGAAAATTGACCTGTCCTTCCGAAAATGTTACGATACGGGGGATAAGGCAACACTATTAAAACCATTAAAGCGAGGTAATTCAATGAGCGACCACAATCACGAACACGGCGAAGCGTGCGGATGTGGACATGACCATGATCACGATCATGAGCACGAAGAGTTTGTGTTGACGCTGACGGACGAACAGGGCAACGACGTAGAAATGGTTCTCGTCGAAACGTTTGACGTAGGCGAAAAATTGTACGCACTTCTGTTGGAACGGAACAATCCGGGAGCGGACGGCATCATTCTCCGCATGGAAGAAGAAAACGAAGAAATGGTGCTTTACAATATCGAAGACGAAGAAGAATGGAAGCAAGTGGAGGAAGCATATAACGAACTTGTCTCCCAGCTTGATGAAGCTTAATAACGGTTTGCAAACAATCAAAGCTCCCCGGATTTTCCGGGGAGCTTTGATTGTTGCGGCATAAACTCCGATCAGAAGATCGGATCCGCCTCCACAATAACCTTTACGTTTTCGATCTTCCGGTCTTCCGGTCCTTTCACCGGCAATCCGACCTCCACATGATCGACGATATAGTCGATATTATCCTGGGAGATGACTTCGCCGGGGAGCAAAATCGGAATACCTGGCGGATATACATAAATAAACTCGGCAATGATCCGGCCGGCCGATTCCTTGAACGGTATCACTTCGGTATCGGCGTAAAAGGCGTCCCGCGGAATCAGGGATAGCTGCGGGATTTCCGGCACTTTAACGATAAGCTCGTTTGCATTGCCTTCTTTGTAGTAAATGCCGGACAGCTCACGCAGCGCAGTCAGCAAAATGTCGGCGGTTTCCCGCGTATCCCCCGGTGTAATCAGACAGAGGATATTATACATATCGCTGAGCTCAACCTCGATATTATAATGCTCGCGCAGCCAATTTTCCGTCTCGTAGCCGGTGATGCCCAAATGTCGGACATGGATCGTAATTTTGGTCGGGTCATGGTCGTAGGCCGCTTCACTGCCTAAAATTTCCCGCCCAAAACAGTATAGCCCTTCGATTTGGTTAACCGCTTCACGGACGTATTGCGCCAGCTCCATCGATTGCTCGGCCAGTTCGCGGCCATAGAGCGCCAGATTTCTCCGGGCGGTATCCAGGGAAGCCAGCAGCAAATAGGATGTTGACGTCGTTGTCAGCATACTGATGATCGTTTGAACGCGCTGCGGATTTACATAACCGTTTTTCGTGTTAACGTTTAGAATCGAGCTCTGCGTCATGGAACCGCCGAGCTTGTGAACGCTTGTCGCCGCCATATCCGCACCGGCCTGCATGGCCGACATCGGCAGCTTCTCGTGAAAATGGATGTGCACGCCGTGCGCCTCGTCCACAAGCACGGGGACATGAAAGCTGTGGGCAAGGTCGACGATTTCTTTCAGGTTGGCGCATACGCCGAAATACGTCGGATTAATGACCACAACCGCTTTGGCGTCGGGATGACGCTGCAAAGCGCGGCGCACCGAGGACGTCGTAATGCCATGATCGATGCCGAGATTGAAATCCTGGGACGGCGATACGAAGACCGGCTTGGCCCCGGCGAAAATAATCGCCGACATAACCGATTTGTGGATGTTTCTTGGAACGATAATTTTTTCGCCCGGCGAACAAACGGATAATATCATGGTCATGATGGCACCGCTCGTGCCTTGAACGGAAAAAAACGTATGGTCCGCGCCAAACGCATCGGCGGCGAGCTTTTGCGCTTCCTCGATCACGCCGGTCGGCTGATGAAGATCGTCCAGCGGCGCGATGTTGATCAAATCGATCGACAAGGCGTTGTCGCCAATAAATTCGCGAAATTCTTTATCGGTGCCGAGCCCCTTTTTATGCCCGGGAATGTGAAATTGAACGGGATTGCCGGCCGCGTGTTTTTTGAGTGCGGTAAAGAGCGGCGTGCTTTGATGATCCATATGGGCCATCCCTGCCTTTCATCGATAAAATGTAAACAAGCTTGAGTATAACAAAAACGGTTCGGAATGCAAGTGAACATTGGCGAGGGATAGGGAAATAGGGTGACATCGGGTTAGAACGCTCCCCAAAAGGGACAAACTAAAACGGAGAAATCATATTTGGAGAAATCGCGGAGGGGATTTTTGCCATGGAATTAACTTCAGGAATCGCGCGCAAAAAACTGCTTAATCCTACGTTCGCCTGCCTTTGGATCATTATGTTTTTGGTAGAATTCGTGAAGGGTGCGCTGATCGTTGCGGTACTGCCCGTGTATATGGGGGATGTGCTGAAGCTCAGCGCCTTTGCGATCGGTTTGTCTTTTTCGCTCCAATATATCGGAGACAATGTGTTTCGCAGCCCGTCGGGCTGGCTGATCGAACGGATCGGCTTTCGCGTGACGATGACGCTTGGCCTTTGCCTTACGCTCGGGGCGGTGGCGATGATCGCTTTTCTGCAGACGATGGGATTTCTCGTGCTCGGCTGCACGCTGCTGGGAATCGGGACGGCGCCGCTGCGGCCGTGCGTTATGATGGGCATTACGGCGGTGACGGAAGAAAACAAAAACTTTGCCACGGCGATGGGGGTTATGCAAATTTCCAGCCTGGGCGGAACCGGATTGGGTCCGGTGCTGATCAATTTTTTCGTGGACGGTTCCTATCGTCCCGTGTTTTGGTTCCTATTGGCCTGCGTCGCGCTGGTGGTGATCGTATCGCTGTTTCTTCCCGGAAAAACCGGCAAAACACCCGGGGGCAAACCGGGGGAAGCCGGTCCCGGGACCTTTGGCAAGACGCTGTGGCAGGGAGGGTTGTGGCGCCATATTCGCGCGACGCTCCGTGAGGTCAGGAGCAATTTGCATGTCAGCCCGCTGCTTTATCCGGCGCTGTTTCTGCAGTCTTTTGCCGTGGGGCTGCTGACGCCCGTCATTACGTTATATGTTCGGTCCGAGCTCGGTTTGACGCCGGAAACGTTCAGCGCCATGCTGGTGGTCGGCGGGGGCATCACGGTGGCGGGGCTGATCCCGATCGGGAAGCTGGTGGACCGCTTTGGGACACGTTGGTTTTTGCACGTCGGATTTGCTCTTGCGGCCGTATCGGTTGGCATTTTCGCGGTAACGAAATCCGTATCCCTGGTATGGTTGCTCGTCATGTTGATCGGGGCAAGCTACGCCTTCATTCTTCCGACCTGGGATACAATGCTCTCGCATTTGCTGCCGGAAGGGGAGAGAGGCACAGTATGGGGGCTGTTTCTCACGATACAAGGCTCCGGAATGGTTGTGGGGCCAATCATATCGGGCAAAATGTGGGATGTTTTGGGACCCTCCGCTCCATTTCTCGCCAGCTCGGCGGTGATGGCCTTGCTGTTTTTTCTCCATATCGGAATCGCCAGAAACACAAAAAGCCTCCGGGGGTAACCCCGAAGGCTGGCCATCGTTCACCGGCGGCCGTTTCAAAATGCGTTTTTGTAGAGCGGAAGCAGCGTCTGGAACGTTTCTTCGATCGTTTGGACCAGCTTGCTCCCGTCCCCAAGCAGAGGGTTGTCCTGTTCCAGGCGCAGTCCGCACATGATCTCGGCTTTTTTCACCTTTTTCAACTGTCCGGCCCATTGCTTAAGCAGCTTGCTGTCCGCCTCCTGATGCGGCGTGCCGCCGGGATCCATGTGATCGAGCGACCAGTAGAAGCCGCCCGGAATCGTTTTTTTCACCTGTGCCGCATGCTTGTCCAGGTAATTGGCGAACACTAACTTGTTTGGGCTTTCGTAGATGATGGCAAAAATGATGAACAAGTGGGTGGAGAACATGCCGACTTGAAAATGAGGCAGCGCTTTATAACCTCGTTTGCTCGCGGCCCAGGCCACCCATGTATCGTTTGGCGGATTGACCGTGCGCCGGGCGTGCTTGGCGACATGCGGGTGCATCTCTTCTCCGCAAAGTGCGGACAAGTATGGCGCAAGCTCCGCTCCGAGCGTTTCCAGCTTCGGTCTGATCCGGTTAATAATCGCTTCCATCCGGGGCTCTAGTCCCGGAACGGTCAACGCTTGAAAATCCTGCTGCGCAAAACCGGGAAATGTCATGTGCTTGATACCTCCAGCTTTATCAAATCAGAAATACATTATGGTGTTTTTTGCCTGCCATCAGTATAACATACCACCCCCAAGGATGCGTCAACCGGGGCCCGAAACGGGTAAAAATAATCAATAAACCAAGTTCCGTTACATAAGATGGAGTATAAGATAAGGTAAGCCGCAGCGAGTTTTTGTTCGAAGCGCAACCAAGAAGTAACGCTCACAAAAACTTAGCGTATGCTTTCGAAGGGAGTTTTTGTACGAAGCGCAACCAAGAAGTAACACTCACAAAAACTTTGAGGAGGGAGTGCCGTGAATAAAAGCTATGAGGTTGAGTATTGTAATCTGGAACTCCGATTTGACCGCCGGCACATTCAACAATTGATCCGCGATTTGATCCAAGACGGGTATTCTTTATATTGGAGCGAAAACGAATCCGTATTCATCATTTCCGTCCGCACCGGACGCAAGCTGACGAAGCTGAAGTTTCAACGTCTCGCCAAAGGATACAAGCTGGTTGGCGATTACGTGATCCGTGACGCCAAGCTGGCCGAATGGCTGGAGAAACTGATCGGCGAGCTGCGCGGTCACGCCGTGGTCAAACGGTTCAAGGACAGGCAAATTGTGATCGAAAATATTTTGTTCGGCGAAGTCATCCGATTAGTGGAAATCTCCGGGATGGAGCACCGGGTCATTTTTCAAAAAGGCCCGACTTTGAACACGGAGCAGCTTGCCGAAATGTTCGCTTCCGACAAAGCGGAGCGGCAGCTGGCCGATTTGCAGCAGGAGCTGGACGCCGAACTCGACAGACTGTATGAAGCGCTGCAAAACGGCGACGAAGCCGCCTCGGAAGCCTGCAAGGAAAAACTCCGCAAGCTTCGCCTGGAGCTGATCCGCCTTGAATGGTAGCGGTTCGTTTGGCCCAGAATAGAATAAATATATTTATGCGGTTCCCCCCAATTCATGTCGGGGGATGTTTTTTGAAGGCAGACCAGGGTTCACTTCTGTACACAAAACTGTTAAAATGATATTATTGAACAAAAATATAGTGTGCAAAGGATGGAGACCATGTCAAAACAACAGATTGGCGTTATCGGCCTTGCCGTCATGGGCAAAAACTTGGCCCTGAATATTGAGAGCCGGGGCTTCACCGTTTCGGTGTTTAACCGTTCTCCCGAAAAAACGCATGACCTTCTGGCGAACGAAGGCAAAGGGAAAAACCTTGTCGGCACGTTCTCCGTGGAAGAGTTCGTCAATTCGCTCGAAGCTCCGCGCAAAATTTTAATTATGGTACAAGCCGGTCCGGCTACGGACGCGACGATTGAACAGCTGCTTCCTTACCTGGATCAAGGCGATATCATCATTGATGGAGGCAACGCCCACTTCCCGGATACGCAGCGCCGCAGCAAAGAGCTTGAGGCCAAAGGCTTCCGCTTTATCGGCACCGGGGTATCCGGCGGCGAAGAAGGCGCGCTGAAAGGTCCTTCCATCATGCCGGGCGGACAAGAAGACGCCTACAAACTGGTTGAACCGATTTTGACGGCCATTTCCGCCAAAGTAAATGGTGATCCTTGCTGTACATATATCGGACCGGACGGTGCTGGACACTATGTAAAAATGGTGCACAACGGCATTGAGTACGGCGATATGCAGCTGATCGGCGAAGCTTATCATTTGCTGAAGGATGTACTCGGCGTTGACGCCAAGGAATTGCACGAAATTTTCTCCGAGTGGAACAAAGGGGAGCTTGACAGCTACCTGATCGAAATTACAGCTGATATTTTCTCCCAATATGATCAAGAAACCGGCAAACCGATGGTGGACGTGATTCTCGACGCCGCCGGGCAAAAAGGAACCGGCAAATGGACAAGCCAAAGTGCGCTGGATCTCGGCGTGCCGCTGTCGATGATTACGGAATCCGTGTTCTCCCGCTTCCTGTCGGCGATGAAGGAAGAGCGCGTGGCGGCCAGCAAAATTTTGAACGGCCCGGCCCAAAAGCCGTTTGCCGGCGACAAACAGGCATTTATCGAAAATGTGCGCAAAGCGCTGTTCGCCAGCAAAATCGTCTCTTACGCTCAAGGTTTTGCCCAAATGCGCGCCGCTTCCGACGAATACGGCTGGAATTTGAAATACGGCAACATCGCGATGATTTTCCGCGGCGGCTGCATTATCCGTTCCCAGTTCCTGCACAACATCAAGGAAGCCTACGACCGCGATCCTGCGCTCAAAAACCTGCTGCTTGACCCGTACTTCAAAAACGTGGTCGAAAGCTACCAGGACGCGTGGCGCAAAGTCATTGCCGCTGCCGTGGAGAACGGAATTCCGGTTCCGGGCTTCGCCAGCGCCTTGTCCTACTACGACAGCTACCGTACGGAGCGTCTGCCGGCGAACCTGCTGCAGGCGCAACGCGATTACTTCGGCGCGCATACATTCAAACGGGTCGACAAGGAAGGCGTCTTCCACCATCAATGGTTCTAAGAAGGACGTAAAGTGGATAGAGCGATACGCCCAGCCGCCGGAGAGACGTCATGTCTCTTCGGCGGCTTTTTTGCACCCAGAGATGGAATGATGCGGAGCAAGTTCGTATTGAAAATATGCCGGCCTGTGTTATGATATGGGAAAGTTGCAAGTAGGTGAAGAAAACATATGCGTACTGCCAAAAATAATATCGTGCTGATCGGTATGATGGGCACGGGCAAATCGACCGTCGGGTCATTGCTTGCGGCCGAAGCCGGCCTCCGCCTTGTTGATCTCGATCAGATGATCGTCATGGAAACAGGGCGGTCGATCCCGGAAATTTTTGCGGAAAAAGGGGAAACGTTCTTTAGAGACACGGAATCGCGGCTGCTTGGTCAAGTTCTCGCGGACGACGAAGGCATCGTGCTGGCGACCGGCGGCGGCGTCGTGCTGCGTGAGCAAAATTGCCGCGCGATGCTGAAGAACGGGCTGGTCATCGCTTTGAAAGCGTCGGCGGATGACATTATCGCCCGCGTCGGCGAGGACGAAAACCGCCCCTTGCTGGCCGGCGGCGCCAAAGAGCGGGTAACCGCGCTGCTGGAGGAACGGAAAAGCGCCTACGATTTCGC
The DNA here is from genome assembly GCF_003863965.1 of Paenibacillus oralis. Lineage (GTDB taxonomy): Bacteria > Bacillota > Bacilli > Paenibacillales > Paenibacillaceae > Fontibacillus > Fontibacillus oralis. Next base: position 6,584,561 of record NZ_RRCN01000001.1, on the reverse strand, counting down.
GCATCATACCGTGGATACGACGGGGAAAACCGCAGAGCAGGTAGCACTTGAGATTTTAACGCGTTGCCGCGGTTAACGATCAACAACGAAAAGGGGAATGTAACATGGACGTAATCGTAAGGCCTACGCCTGAACTGACTGGAGACATTGGAGCCCTGTCTTCCAAAAACTATACGACCCGGTATTTGCTCGTCGCCGCTTTGGCGGAGGGCACAAGTACCGTATATTATCCCGCACACAGCGAAGACAGCGACGCGATGCGCCGCTGCATCGCAGATTTGGGCGCGGTGCTGAACGAGGACGAGGAGAAAATCGTCATCACCGGCTTCGGACGCCGGCCGAAGGACGTCAAGGAGCTGAACGTCGGCAACGCGGGCGCGGTGCTCCGTTTCCTGATGGCGATCGCTTCGCTTTGCCCGGATGTGACGTTCGTCAATACGTACCCCGATTCGCTGGGCAAACGCCCGCATGACGACCTGATCAAAGCGCTTGGCCAGCTTGGGGTAGAGGTCGAACACAACGAGGGCCGCCTGCCGATCCGCATCCGCGGCGGAGCACCTAAAGGCGGGAAGATCCGCGTGTCCGGCGCGGTCAGCTCGCAATATTTGAGCGCTCTGCTGTTTTTGACCCCGCTGCTGGACGAGGACAGCGAAATCGAAGTGCTGGACGATCTTAAATCGAAGGTGGTCGTAGGGCAAACGCTGGAGGTGCTGGAGCAGGCGGGCATCGTCATCCATGCGAGCGACGATTACATGCATTTCCGCGTGCCGGGACGGCAAAGCTACCAGGCGAAAACCTACACGGTGCAGGGCGATTACCCCGGGTCGGCGGCGATTTTGGCGGCGGCCGCAATCACGAAATCGGACGTTAAGGTTCATCGGCTGGCCGAGCGCAGCAAGCAGGGGGAACGCGCCGTCGTGGACGTGCTGCAGATGATGGACGTGCCGCTCACCCATAGTGACGGAATCGTGCACGTACGCGGCAACGGCCGGCTGCGTCCGGTCGAGTTCGACGGCGACGCCGCTACCGACGCGGTGCTGGCCATGGTCGCGGCCGCAGTATTCGCCGACGGCACCTCGCGTTTTTACAATGTGGAAAACCTGCGTTACAAAGAGTGCGACCGCATTACGGACTTTTTGCAAGAGCTGAAAAAAGCGGGGGCTAACGTGGAGGAACGCCGGGCCGAAATCATCGTACACGGCCGTCCGGCCGGACTGGAAGGCGGCGTGGAGATCAACGCGCATTACGATCACCGGGTGATCATGGCGCTGACCGTCGTAGGTCTGCGCTGCCGGCAGCCGCTGGTCATTAAGGATGCGCATCATGTGGCCAAATCGTATCCGCAGTTTTTCGACCATATCACCTCGCTTGGCGCATCCGTGGAACGGGTAGAATAAACTTTTAGAGGTAGTTTTGAACTCGCATTTTTTGAATTATCCTTTGAAAGGGAGGAAGCTTAAAATGTCATTTGAAAATCCAAGCCGTGAAGAGATCAAGCAAATTTTGCTGAACGCTGGAAATATCGCCGTCGTCGGCCTGTCGGATAAAACCGACCGGACCTCCTACATGGTCGCGCAGGCGTTGCAAAGCAACGGCTACCGCATTATCCCGGTAAACCCTACTGTAAGCGGGGAAATCCTCGGCGAAAAGGTGTATGCTTCCCTGTCGGACATCCCTGAACCGGTCGACATCGTCAACGTATTCCGCCGCAGCGAACAGACGCCTCCGGTTGCCGAGGAAGCGGTGAAGATCGGGGCGCGCGTGCTGTGGCTGCAGCTCGGAATTTTTAATGAGGAAGCGTATGAAATCGCCGCAAAAGGCGGACTTACAGTCATTATGGACCGGTGCATCAAGGTGGAGGACAGCATTTTGATCGGAAAACGAAGCTGATAAGCTTTTTTGCCGGAGGCCCGTCTGCAAAGAGGGGCCTTTTGGACTGTGGCTTTTTCCTTTGACAAATTTGTCGGGCTGGGCTTACCATAATGGAATAGAGAGAGGGTATCCTATAAAGGAACCGCGGTTTCGAAAACCGGAACTTCAAAGCAGGACATAGGGGGTCACTACATGATACAGGGGATCGGAGCAGCAGCGGGGGTTGCTATCGGCAAAGCTTTTGTGCTGCCCGCCTGGGAATGGGATGTGCCGGATCGACGGATGGAAAAGGTGGATCTCGCCAAGGAATTCGAGCGTTTGTACGAAGGCATACGGACGTCCAAAACCGAGATCGAGGTCATGAAGAATGAAATAAAGGAAACGGTCGGCGCGGAGGAATCGGGCATTTTCGATGCCCATTTGGCCATTCTGGAGGATCCCGTTTTTATGAGTGAAATCCGGGGGATCATCGAACGGCAATACAAGGCGGCGGAGGTGGCCGTCAAGGAAGCGATCGATCATTTTGTCACGATGTTTGATCTGCTGGACGATGAGTATATGAAAGAACGGGCGCTCGACATCAAGGACGTCGGGAACCGGCTGCTTAAGCATTTGCTCGGAACGCCGGATATTACGCTGCCCGCGGATACGCAGCCGTATATCCTGGTCGCCAAGGAATTGTCTCCTTCCCAGCTCGTGCACCTTAACCCGGACAACGTCCTGGGGATGGTCACGATGGCCGGCGGCAAAACGTCCCATTCCGCCATTATGGCCCGGGCTCTGGGCATCCCGCTTGTATCCGGACTCGAGCATAAACTGACGGAACCGGTGCAAACGGGTGATCTGTTGGTCATCGACGGCGACGAGGGGCAGGTATATCTCAATCCTGGTCCGGAAATCATCAAGCGTTACACCGAAGTCGCCGAGAAGCAGCGGCGCCGAAAGGAACAGCTGCAGCTGCTGGCGGCGGTGGAAGCGGTAACGAAGGACGGCGTCCGCCTGCGCCTGGCCGGGAATATCAGCTCGGTCAAAGATTTGGAGCTGGCGGTGAAATACGGGGCCGAAGGCGTAGGGCTGTTCCGCACGGAGTTTTTGTACATGGACCGGACCACGTTCCCGGGAGAAGACGAGCAATTTGAAGTATACCGGCAGGTGGCGGAAAAAGCCGGCGCGTATTCCGTTGTGATCCGGACGCTGGATATCGGCGGCGATAAACAGCTCGAATATTTCGAACTGCCGGAAGAAGACAATCCGGTGCTCGGGTATCGGGCGATCCGCATCAGCCTTGACAGCAAGGAGCTTTTTCAAACCCAACTGACGGCGATTTTGCGCGCCAGCGCTTACGGCAACGTGAAAATCCTGTATCCGATGATCTCCTCCCTGGAGGAAATTCGGGCCGCAAACCGGATTTTGGAGGACGCCAAACAGGATTTGCGCGCCCGCGGCCTTAGTTTTGATCCCGGCGTTCAGGTTGGGGTCATGATCGAGGTTCCGGCGGCGGCGGCCATTGCCGATCTGCTGGCCCAGGAAGCGGACTTTTTCAGCATCGGCACCAATGATCTGGTTCAGTACGTTCTGGCCGTTGACCGGATGAACGAGAAAATCGCGCACATGTATCACCCGTATCACCCTGCCGTTCTCCGCATGTTGAAGCAGACCGTCCAGGCTGCGAAGGAGGCGGGGATTCCGGTAAGCGTCTGCGGCGAAATGGCCGGGGACGAGAGGGCGGTTCCGCTGTGGCTCCATCTGGGGGTCAGCGATTTGAGCATGTCGCCGCAGTCGCTGCTCCGGGTAAAACACCGGATTTTAAATAGTTATGCAGGGGAAAGCCGGGAGGCCGGCGCCGCATGCTACCGCTTGCCGACCAGCAACCAAATCGAAGCCGAGCTCGATCGTTTCGGTTACGAGATGGAGCAGGAGCGGCTTGGCAAATAAGCTCTTTTAAGCCCAAAAAGACCAGTAAAGCGCAGGTAGCTTTACTGGTCTTTTTTAGCAAGTCGGCATCGTCATTGGATATATCCAATAGAATTGGAAAAACACTGGTAAATACAATCGCTTGATTGGATATTTTCCAATAGACGGTGCTCAGTGGGAGGCAAAACAGGCGGTTTGAGCAAAATCTATTGGATATTTTCCAATGAGAGTTCAAAATGACGTGCGATTTCCGTCAATCTATTGGATTCTTTCCAATTGAACTGCCATTCTCACATTTTATCGCGCGGCCAGCGCATCAACGAAAGCTTTCCCGTACTCCGGCAAATCCGGCGGACGGCGGGCGGATACGATATGTCCGTCAACGACGACCGGTTCATCTTTCCAGATGGCTCCGGCGTTCTCCATATCATCGCGGATCCCCGGCGTGGAGGTCACGGTCGCGCCCTTTAAAATCCCGGCGGAGACAAGCACCCAGCCGGCGTGGCAGATTTGGCCGATCGGTTTTCTCGCTTCATGCATCTCGCGGACGATTTGCAGCACTTTCCCGTACCTGCGCAGCTTGTCCGGAGCCCATCCTCCGGGGACAAGGATGCCGTCATAGTCGCTGGAATCGATTTCCTCAAAGGAAAGTTCGGCTTCGGCCGGTACCCCGTACTTCCCTATGTATTTTTTGCCTTTCTCCGCACCAACAAGCCGGACTTCCGCACCTTCCTCGCGAACGCGATAGACCGGGTACCAAAGCTCCAAATCCTCAAAATCTTCGTCTACCAAAGCGATAATCTTTTTACCAGTAAGTCTCAAAATCATCTCCTCCTATCATTTGGCGCCCTTGACGAAATTCCCATTCAATATTTTAATTGTATCAAAAATGATGAGTATTTGCATGCCCTGAGGCTCCAGGACTATTTCCATGGATGGTAAAAATAAGTGTTATCTGCTAATGGAAGGAGATACCTCGGGAAGGTCGAATATATATAGTATTCATCGCGGCAACTAAAATGTAGTAGATTAAGATGAGGTGGGTACCGTGCGAAAGCACTGTCATTGCGGGCAAATGATGAATCTAGGCTTCAGGCTGGTTATTTTTGAAGGAATCTATGAGATCGACCGGGTTCCGATTTATGAATGCGAGGATTGCAATTATTATGAAGTGCTGCCGGAAGTGAAAACGGATTTAACCGACATGCTGGCCAAGCTTAAGCGGGAGAGGACGGAAGAGCGGATCGTTTTTACCGAGCGGAATGAACTGGCCGATTTGATTTTCGGAATTTACCGCCAGTGGAACCGGATGGAGACGTCTTCCTTTGAAGCGCTGCTCGAGCAGCACTGCGAGGAGAGAATCAACCTTCTGCTCGATTTATTCGGATGCGCGAAGAACCTGGGCGATACGGAGTGGATGGATGACATCTCCAAACGTTTGGCCCAATTGTCCAAATTTATCAAAAATCGTCAGCTTTCTTAAGTAAATTCATTGACATTTTCACGTTTTTTTCATTTCAGGTTGTATTTTTATTTCCCTTTTTGATAATATATCAAAAGAACCTATGGTGAGTGTTATTGAAAAGGGGATGGAACGATCATGTCCAAATGGATCAGAATAACTTCGACTGAGCAGCTCCATGAGGCGCTTGAGGCTTCAGCAAGCAGGCCGCTTCTGCTCTTCAAACATAGTACACGCTGTCCGATCAGCGCGGGAGCGCACCGGGAAGCGGAAGCCTATTTGAACGGCCATCCGCGTGAAGACGTTACATACGGGCTGATATATGTCATTGAAGATCGAGCTGTGTCGAACGAGGCCGCGGAGCGTCTTGGCGTCAAACACGAATCCCCACAGGCTATATTGGTCAAGGATGGACAAGCCGTCTGGCACACCTCCCATTCAAGCATTACACAGGCAGCGCTGCAGGGAATTCTGAAGGTTTGAAGCGTTGTCATTGCATAAAGTAGTATTTTGTCGTATCATAAATTTAATTGAAGCTCCGGAACTTTACCGGATGAACGAGTGAAAATCTATGGCAATGGAGAGAAGAATGTGACGGTTACCATTTACGATGTGGCACGTGAAGCAGGCGTCTCGATGGCCACGGTTTCCCGGGTTGTCAACAACAACCCCAATGTGAAGCCGCAGACCCGGAAAAAGGTATACGAAGCGATCGAACGGTTGGGCTACCGTCCAAACGCGGTCGCGCGGGGTCTTGCCAGCAAGAAGACCACCACGGTAGGCGTGGTGATCCCCGATATCTCGAATTCGATTTTTGCGGAAATCGCCCGGGGTATCGAAGATATTGCGAACATGTATCACTATAACATTATTTTATGTAACGCCGACAAGCGGAAGGAGAAGGAAATCCGCGTCATCAATACGCTGCTTGAGAAGCAAGTGGACGGGCTCCTGTTTATGGGCGGCACTGTGACGGACGAGCATATTCAGGCGTTCCAGACGTCATCGGTTCCGATCGTGCTTTGCGCGACGAGCGATGAGAAAGGACAGTATCCGTCGGTGGACATCGACCACGAAGCGGCTGCGTTTGATGCGGTCAGTACGCTGATTCGCCATGGTCACCGGGATATCGCGATGATCAGCGGAACGCTGCAGGATCCGGCGAACGGTTATGCCCGTTTCCAGGGCTACAAGCGCGCGTTGGAAACAGCGGAGATTCAGTACCAGGAAGATTTGGTGCGGATCGGCAACTACCGTTACGAATCCGGCGTGGAAGCGATGAAGTACTTCCTGGGGCTTAAGAAACGTCCTACGGCCATCTTTGCGGCAACGGACGAAATGGCTATCGGCGCGATTCACAGCATTCAGGATGAGGGACTCAAGGTTCCTGACGACTTTTCGATCATCAGCGTTGACAACATCCGCATGGCTTCGATGGTGCGTCCGCAGCTCACGACCGTTGCCCAGCCGATGTATGATTTGGGTGCGGTGGCGATGCGTTTGCTGACCAAACTGATGAAGAAAGAGAACGTGGAGAATCCTCGCGTGATTTTGCCGCATGAGACGATTTTGCGATTGTCGGTCAGCCACGTGTAGTGCGTTTTCTTTGTAGAAAGAGATATCAGACACAGAAAAATATATATGAAAAAGGTTATACGACGGAAAAAGCTCCTTTTTAGGAGCTTTTTTGAGTATTTAGGAAATCAAAGGAGTGATAAGCATGGCTAAAACGATTGGCCTGATGGGCGCCATGGATGAAGAAATCGCCCTGCTGCTGGAGCGGGTGGAAAACCAGGAATCGGCCGTTATGGCGGGCATCCGCTTTGTGAAAGGACGGTTGCACGAAAAAGACGTCGTCGTCTGCAAATCCGGGGTCGGGAAGGTCAACGCGGCGTTAGCGGCCCAATTGTTGATCGACCGCTTTGAGGCCGGTACCATATGGTTTACGGGCGTAGCCGGAGCGGTTCATCCGGATCTGGACGTTGGCGACATCGTTATCTCGTCTTCCTGCCAGCAGCATGATATGGATGTAAGACCGCTTGGGTACCCGCGCGGAACGGTGCCTTATCAGGAAGTGTCCGACTACCCCGCGGACCCGGCGTTCATCCGTTTGGCCGAACAGGCCTGCGCCCGATTGTGCCGGGATCACAAATACATTGCCGGCCGGGTGCTGTCCGGCGATCAATTTATCGCCGACCGCGACTTCGTCAGCTCGGTGTTGTACACGGAGATGGGGGGAGCCTGCGTGGAAATGGAAGGCGCCGCGCTTGCGCAGGTCTGCTATATGAACAAAGTGCCGTTTGTCGTCCTGCGTTCCATCTCCGATAAAGCGGACGGTTCGGCGGATATGAGCTTCGCCGAATTCACGAAGTTGGCCGCGCGGCGTTCGTTTGAAATTCTGAACGATATGCTGCGGCAGCTATAAATAATCCTGCAATGCAACCGCGAGCGTCTCGCGGTTTTTGGCCGTGATTTCCGCCCGGCGGGGAATGCCGTCCCAATGCGACAGGTCGTCCAGCCAGGTGTCCGGGAGCGAAAAGGACGTTTGGTTTTGCCACCGTTTTATCCAGGCTTCCGGGAGTTTGGCGTCCGGCAGCCGCGCTAAGGTTTCTTTTAGCGGGTGGCCGCTCATCTCAAGCCAGAGCAGGCTCCAGGCGCGCGGAACGACCCGCCAGAAATCGTAGCCGCCTCCGCCGACCGCGACCCAACGCCCTTCGCAGTACGTATGGGCAAGCTCGTGCAGGATTCCGGGCATTTGCCGGTAAATCTCCATGCTGCAGTGGATATGGGACAACGGGTCCAGGGCATGGGCGTCGCAGCCGTGCAGGCTGACGATCAGATCCGGACGAAAATAATCTGCCAGGCGCCGAACGGACTGCTCAAAGCACTCCATCCATGAATCGTCCTCGGTATACGGCTGCAGAGGAAGGTTCATGCAGGCGCCGTAGCCTTGATGCTCCCCGCGCTCCGGCAAAAATCCGGTCCCCGGAAACAGATATTTGCCTGTTTCGTGAATCGAATAAGTGCATACATCCGGGTCCGAATAAAAACTCCACTGCACCCCGTCCCCGTGGTGGACGTCCGTGTCCACGTAAAGCACGCGCGCGCCGTAACGGCGGCGGGCGTAGTCAATTGCCACGGCGGCGTCGTTGTAAACGCAGAAGCCCGCGGCTTTGGAGGGCAGGGCGTGATGCAGCCCGCCGCCCAAATGGAGGGCGTGCGTGCTCGCGCCCGACAGCACCGATTCGACCGCCGCTACGGTGCCGCCAACGATGCAGGAGGCCGCCTCGTGCATCCCGGCAAAGTACGGCGTGTCTTCATCCAGCAGGCCGTATTGCTCGGCGCGGCTGACCCAGGCCGGCTCCGGCGGAGTCCGGCTTAAGTTTTTTACGGCTTCCACATAAGCGGGCTGGTGAATCCACAGCAGTTCTTCCTCTGTCGCCGGACGCTGCCGGAGCAAATGATCCGGCTTCAAGGCGCCAACCTCTTTTAACAAATCCATCGTTAATTCCAGCCGGATCGGATGGAACGGGTGCTGATCATGGAACCGGTATTTCCGCTCTTCTTCGTGATGAATAAATAAAGCGCTTCCAGGCATGGAATCACACGCCTTCCTTATTGATGCTTGCTTAATACATGAAACGCTGCTGAAAACGGATGCGGTCGAACTGTTCCTCGGAGGAAAGTGGGACCTCTTTGCCGATCCGGACCATCAGGCAATTCGCCGGATGGGAGCAAATTTCCGGATCATCGGTCGCGTACCAGACCATGTTGACCGTCTTCATGAGCCGTTCCATCATGTTGCGGTAATCCCAAACGCTGAGGCCGCTGTTCTTCAAATCCCAATGCCAGTAATATTCGGTCGTAAACACGATATACCGCTCCATTTGCCCATCCTCGAAAGCGGTCCGGATCATTTTCGAGCCGAGCCCTGCGCTGCGGTATTCATCGGCCACTTCGACGGCCCCCAGCTCGATCAGGTCGGGCATACGCCCCTGAGACCAGCGCTCCAGCTCGTCGGGATAATGGAAAGTGACGTACCCGATAATCGTCGCTTCGCTCCGGGCCAAAATGATCCGCCCTTCCGGGAGAGAGGCGATTTCAACCAAAGCGGCGTGCTGATCCCCAGGCTTCCGAAAGGCGTCCAGATCCGGATGCATTTGCAATGTTTGGAGATGGGACGGGGTAACGGGACCTTCCACGATAATTTCGCGTTCATGGTAGGGCAGGGTGTGGCGGATATAGGTTTTTTGGTGTTCCATTTTGCCGCCTCCTTTGCTCGTTCCCCTAACTTATAACAGAAAAATGAAAAAATGAAAAGTGTAGCCTGCGCCGAAAAACCTGTGATATAATGTTCTCCGACATAAAATTTTCACATTTCAAAGCTTTTAACGTGGCGAATGATCTTGACAAATGGTACGGAAGTCTTATTTTTCGTTTCTTTCAATCAGAACGGATGCCTACCCGCTAACGAATGCTGTAGCAAAAGATTTACCTCACGCTCCAATGTATCCGTTTTCATGAACTTTGATCTACTGTTTTCTTATTTACAAAGATTAAGGAGGATGAAACGATGAGTCAACTGCAAGGGGAAATCATTGCGGCGGGCGTACCGTCGTCCAACATGAACAGCTACGAAGAAGCCTATCAAAATTTTAACTGGAGCGATGTGGAGAAGCAGTTTTCCTGGCATGTCACGGGCCGGGTAAACATGGCTTACGAGGCGATCGACCGCCATGTCGATGCCGGCAAGGGAGATAAACCCGCGCTTCTGTTCAGCGATCCGGCCCGGGAGGAATCCTACACGTATGAGCAGATGCAGGAGCAGACGAACCGGTGCGCCAATGTATTGCGCAAATACGGGATCGCCAAAGGGGACCGGGTATTCGTGTTTATGCCGCGGTCACCCGAGCTTTATATCAGCGTTCTTGGGATTATTAAGGTGGGAGCCGTAGTGGGCCCATTATTCGAAGCTTTTATGGAGACGGCGGTCAAAGACCGGCTGGAAGACAGCGGAGCGGTTGCGCTCGTCACGACGCCTGAACTGCTGCCCCGCGTCAAACGGGAGGAGTTGCCGTTGCTTAAAACGATCTTCGTCGTCGGCGACAACGTGGCCGCGGAACCCGGCATCGCCGATTGGAAATCTGAGCTTGCAGCGGCTTCCCCCGAGGCCGAAATCGAATGGGTGAACCGCGAAGACGGACTTATCTTGCATTATACTTCCGGCTCCACCGGCAAGCCTAAAGGCGTTTACCATGTGCATAATGCAATGATCCAGCACTATCACACCGGAGATGTCGTGCTCGATCTGAAAGAAGGGGACGTGTATTGGTGCACGGCCGACCCCGGATGGGTCACCGGCACGTCCTACGGCATTTTTGCTCCTTGGCTGCACGGGGTAACCAATGTCGTCCGTGGCGGACGTTTTAGTCCGGCCGACTGGTATAGAACGATTGAGAAATATCAAGTGACCGTCTGGTACAGTGCGCCGACCGCTTTTCGGATGCTGATGGGAGCCGGGCAGGACATCATCCAGCAATACGATCTGTCTTCGCTGCGCCATGTGTTATCGGTCGGCGAGCCGCTGAACCCCGAGGTTGTCCGCTGGGGGATGAAGGTATATAACCGCCGGATCCACGATACGTGGTGGATGACCGAGACGGGCGGCCAACTGATCTGCAATTATGCGTCGATGCCAATCAAACCGGGCTCGATGGGAAAACCGGTTCCCGGCATTCAGGCCGCGATCATCGATGATAACGGCAAGGAGCTGCCGCCGTACCGGATGGGCAATTTGGCGATACGGACCCCGTGGCCGTCGATGATGCGGCTGATCTGGAACAACGCGCCGAAATACGAGGAGTACTTCCGGATTCCCGGCTGGTACATTTCCGGGGATACGGCGTATATGGACGAGGACGGGTATTTCTGGTTCCAGGGCCGGATCGACGACGTCATCAATTCGTCCGGCGAACGCATCGGGCCGTTTGAGGTCGAGAGCAAGCTGGTCGAGCACCCGGCCGTGGCTGAAGCCGGCGTGATCGGTAAGCCCGATCCCGTCCGGGGAGAGATCATCAAGGCGTTTATATCCTTGCGCGAAGGCTTCACGCCTTCCGAGGAGCTAAAGGCGGAAATCGCCAAATTCGTCAAAGAAGGGCTGTCCGCCCATGCGGCGCCGAGGGAAATCGAATTCAAGGACAAGTTGCCCAAAACGCGTTCCGGCAAAATTATGCGCCGCGTGCTGAAGGCTTGGGAGCTCAACCTCCCGGCCGGGGATTTATCGACGATTGAAGACTGAAGCAAAAAGCCCCTCCGAACAACGTTCGGAGGGGCTTTCCCTTGCTCATCTAGTTTTGGCGCCAACTATTTGCTGTACTGCACCGGAGACGACGCCGGAGATTCGCCCAGCACGTTCACGGCCGTAACTTTGACCCATACGGTGCCAGAGTCGGTTTTGAACGAATACTGCGTGTCGGCGGTGGAGCCAACTTTGGAATACGTGCCGTCCGCAGCATCGGATACGAATACGTTATAACTTGTGACGAGGTCCAGAGCCGGGTTGGCTTCCCAGCTTGCCGTAAACCCTCTCTCGTCCTTCTTTACGCTCACCTGGGCGGGAGAAGCGGGGAGCGGACCGCCGGTGGCGTTCTCCCCGGCCGTTCCTCCGTCTCCCGGCGTTTCGCCGCTGTCGTCCAGAGGCGTAACGCCGCTCGGGTTCATGCCTCCCAATAATCCGACAACCGCGCTAGGCGTGGATTCCTTGCCGGCTACGTCCACGGCCGTGACGTAATAAGAAGTGGCCGGGCCGGGGGCGCTGGAGTCGGTGATCGACAAATCGTCGCCGATGAGCGCTGCTTTTCCGGTATATTGGAACTTCACCCCGTCATCCGAACGGTACAGACGGTAGCCGACGACGTCTTTTTCGCCGTTCGCACTAAACGTTACTGTAGCCGATCCTCCGCCGGAAGCCAGAGCGACGCCCTCCGGAGCGGCAGGCGCTTTGCCGTCGTCGGCACGCGGGTCCGGCTTATACGGCGCGTCCTCGCCGGCATCCCTCGGCATGTAGTAGCTCAGCGCTCTGTGGCTGCCCCTCATGACGGAAAATGCGTTCTGCAGCTCCTTCACCAGCTCGGCGATCGGTTTATCGCGGCGAACGACCACTTTTTCGCGCTGCATATCGGACGGCGTCGTTTCCAGGGGCACGTAATTCACCCCATTATAGGTGACGTATTTCGCCCGCACCAGAACGTCTTCCGATTTCGTCGGGACGTATTTGGCGTTGAAAATATCCGTAACCAGCTTGCCGGCCTGCTGCGTCAACTGGGTCGGCAGCTTGCCGCTGTAGCCGGAGACCGTTTTGGTGACGATTCCGTCGGGTTTCACGAATTCTTTCGTAACAAACAGGTCCGGTTCGTTTTCGGTGACCTCGTTCATGACGAGCGACCATATTTTGCGGGCCCGCGATTTACCGGCATCGGACAGCGTGTTCACCGAATCTCTATAGCCGATCCATACGCCAAGCGTCACGTCCGGCGAATAGCCCATAAACCATACGTCCGCGTAATTTTGCGTGGTTCCGGTTTTGCCGACGACGGGAATTTTTCCGTAGTTTTTAAAATCCCTTTTGATCGAACTGCCTGTCCCGTCTCGAATAACGGTGCGCAGCATATCGGTCATCAAATAAGCGGTTTGCTCGGAAAACACCTGCTGCGGTTCGATTTCATGTTTGTAAACGACTTTGCCTTTCCCATCGACGATTTTTTCGATCATGTAGGCGTCGGTGAATTTTCCGCCGTTCGGGATCGCGCTGTAGGCGTTCGTCAGCTCCTCTACGGTAACGCCGTATTTCAGGCCGCCGAGCACGCCGGTTTGCGCATTATAGTCCTCGTCTTCCAGCGTGGTGATCCCGAGTTTTTTGGCGAAATCCCAGGCTTTGTCGATGCCGACGATGTCGTTGAACACCCTAAGCGCCGGGATGTTGCGGGATTCGTTTAGCGCTGTTCTCGCCGTAACCAGCCCTTTGTAGCCGCCGCTGGAGTTTACGGGAATGTGGTACCCCTTTTGATAATCCCGTAAAATGATCGGCGAATCGTCAATGATGCTGGCCGGTTGAACCAAGCCCGCATCAAGCGCCGGCAAATAAGCGGCGATCGGCTTCATCGTGGAGCCGGGCTGCCGTTTCATTTGCGTCGCGTAGTTCATTTGCTCGGTATAGAAATCCCGCCCCTCGATCATGCCCAGAATCGCACCGGTATCGTTGTCGAGCATTATCGCCGCAACCTGCTCCAGCCCTTTCTTTTCACTGTATGGCGAGAAATTATCCGCATTTTCGGAAACTTTGTGCATCGAGTTGTATACCTGTTTATCGATCGTGGTATACACTTTGTATCCCCCGGTCAGCAGTTCCTGCCGGGCATCCTCGAGAATCTGCGGGTTGCTTGCCGCCTGTTCCTTGGACAACTCGGGATTGCGCAGCGTTGCAAGCACGATAGCGCCTTGCCGCTCCGTCTCCAGCATCAGATAAGGATAAGTGTCGTAAGCTTTTTTGGTTTGCCGCGCCAGCGAACCTTTCAGATCAAAAGCCAGCGCCTCCTGATACTGGGCGTTGGTAATTTTGTTCTCTTCCAGCATGCGCTGCAGCACGAGCTGCTGGCGTTTCATCGCTCTCCCGAAAGCGTCCTCGTTAAATTCCCCTTTGCCGTTAAAGGCCGAATAAGAGGAGGGAAGCTGCGGAAGACCGGCCAAATAAGCGGTCTGGGCGATGTTCAGGTCCTCCAGATTGGAGATGTTGAAGATCCCTTTCGCCGCCGCTTTGATCCCGTAAACCTGGTATCCGTTTGACCCGTTGCCGAAAGGAACTTTGTTCAAATAAGCCGTAATGATTTCTTCTTTGGATAAAAAACGCTCCAGCCGGAGCGCCAGCAGTATTTCCTTGACCTTCCGGTCTTCCGTGCGTTCTAAATTCAGGAAGACGCGCCGCGCGAGCTGCTGGGTCAGCGTACTCCCGCCGGTCTGTACGCTTTCATGGAGCACCCTTTGTTTCACGGCCCGGAGCGTTCCTTTAAAGTCGACCCCAATATGCTCCTTGAAATGGTTGTCCTCAATCGCAATCACCGCATCGATGACCGATTGGGGGATTTGCTGGTAAGAAACCGGACGGCGGTCTTCCTCCGAGCGAAGCTGGCCGATCGCCTGCCCGTCGCGGAAATACGCGAAACCCGTCATCTCGTTATAATTGATTTTTTCTTCAATGTCGGCTCGCGACCGCACGGGATCGTCCTTGACGATCGAGGAGACGTAACCGAACACGGCGCCCCCCGCAAACAGAAATCCCGCAAATCCAAGGAGAACGAGCCAGCCTAGCGTCGCCCAGATCCAGCGGCCTTTCCTGCGCCGCCGAACCGGTTTGCCGCTCCGTGTCCTGCGCTTTTTTTGCTGGCCGGAGTTGTTTTCTTTATCATGAGCCATCAATGATCCTCCTTTATAAACAGCAACATTATAGCATAAAAAAGGTCTATTGGTTGTTTTTTCATCCTATTTGGGCAGAGGTTTGACTTCTTAAACGGGATTATGTTATATAATAATTTAAATGCATATCGTCAAAGGCGTGGAAAGACTTAGTAGAAAGCGGAATCCCGCCGCTCAGAGAATCGGTGGAAGCTGCGAACCGAATGGGCGGATCCCTTTTGAATTACCGTCTGGAGCCGTCCGGGGGAACGCGGTCTTAGCCGCAAGTAGTCCGGTTCCGGGATGACCGTTATAGGAATGAAGTGAAAACCGTTTCGTTTGTTTGGTTGCGGCCTGCGGCAGGTAAACGGCGGTTTTAATTAGGGTGGTAACGCGAGCGCTCCTTCTCGTCCCTTGGGACTGGAAGGAGCTTTTTTGCGTTTGGCGGTTGTTCCAATTTTTAATCTGGAGGAGTGTTTGTCATGAAGTGGGAAGAGTTGACGCCTGAGCAGCAGGCGGAGGTGGAGCGCCAGTTAAAGGTGATTTCCCGGGGGGTTGTTGAGATTGTCCCGGAGGATGAACTGAGGCAAAAGGTGATGAAATCGGTGGCGACCGCAACGCCGCTGAAGGTTAAGCTGGGGCTTGATCCGTCGGCGCCTGACATTCACGTCGGGCACACGGTCGTGATGCAGAAGCTGCGCCAATTTCAGGAGCTGGGCCATCAGGTTCACCTCATCATCGGGGATTTTACGGGGCGGATCGGCGATCCGACCGGCAAATCGGAAACCCGCAAGGAGCTGACCGAGGAAGATGTGCTGCGGAATGCGGAAACGTACCGGAAGCAGATTTTTAAAATTTTGGATGCGGAAAAAACGAAGGTCCATTTTAACTCCGAATGGCTGGCTCCGATGACGTTTGCCGACGTCGTCAAGCTGGCGGCCAAAGTGACGGTAGCCCGGATGCTGGAGCGGGACGACTTCACCAAGCGTTACCAAAGCGGTCAACCGATCAGCATTCACGAATTTTTCTACCCGCTGATGCAGGGGATGGACTCCGTGGCGCTGGAGAGCGATATCGAGCTGGGCGGAACCGACCAGAAGTTCAACCTGTTGATGGGCCGCACGCTGCAGAAGGAATATGGCAAAGATACCCAGATTGCGATCATGACGCCGATTATTGAAGGTCTCGACGGCGTGCAGAAGATGAGCAAAAGCCTTGGCAACTACATCGGCATCGACGAGGAACCGAACGAAATTTACGGTAAAGCGATGTCCGTGCCGGACGAGCTGATGTTGAAATACTACGAGCTTGTGACGGATTTGTCGGACGATGAGCTGGAAGCTCTCGCGGCAGGCCTCAAAGCGGGCAGCGTCCATCCGCGCGACGCGAAGATGAAGCTGGCTTATACGCTGGTCCGGATGTACCATGGCGCAGATGCTGCGAATGCCGCCCAGGAGCATTTCGTTACGGTGTTTCAGCAGCGGGCTTTGCCGGAGGATATCGAAGAGAAGGAAATCCCGGCCGAAGAGCTGGAGGAAGGGAAGATCCGCCTGATCAAGCTGCTGACGCTGATCGGCTTCGCTGCCTCGAACGGGGAAGCAAAACGCAGCATCCAGCAGGGGGCGGTTAAACTGAGCGAAGAGAAGCTGACCGACCCGAATGCGGAGGTCGGGTTGTCCGGCGGAGAAGTGATTCAAGTCGGAAAACGGAAATTCGCGAAGCTGACGGTGAAATAAAGAGAATCCAGCCCATTCGATTGAAGCACCTGAATTAAAGATTTAGTGACGTTATAGAAGCGCCGGAGCGAATTTCTCCGGCGTTTTTTTAACCTTTTTATAAAATTTCGGGCATGGTAGAGGGCGACCGCAGGTAGAGAGGGGAGGAGAAGAGGGACCTAGGGGGGGGCTAAGGGACACCAGAGCCGTTATTTGCGAAAATACGGGAGTTTGCAAAATGTAACGGACACAGATGACCTTATTTACCTCAAATCGGCCTGGATGAACGGGTTTAGAGCGAAATAGGGTCGTCTGTGTCCGTTAGGCTGGGAAATACCCGGGAAATGGGCGAATAAGGTCGCTGGTGTCCGTTAGAGCAGCGTCCAAAGTTTAGGAAGAGCCTCCAATCGCTCCAAAGTAGAAGTCAGAGCAACTAAAGGACGCCGTCCGGCGTTTTTTTTATATCACAGGGGGCAGCAGGAACGGTACAAGCTGCACCAGCTCAGGCCGAGAAGCGGAGCAAACTCTTTTTTGGAAAAAATTATTGATGTTTTAAAAACTTTTTTGCAGGCCCATCCGTTTACGCCATGTGTCAACCGATCGGAACATGAGACACTAAAAAATAGGCGGAAGGATGGAAAGATAAAATGAAGCACAATTTTTACAAAGTTTTAAGCACGGCCGCACTGGCCGCAATCATTGCCGGTGCAGGGACGATTGGCGTGATGCGGGCTGTGGAGGCTGCTCCGGAAGCGAAGGCTGCCACAGCCGAACAAGCCGAACATGCCGTACAAGCCGAACAAGCCGGGAAAACGGCCGGTTTGGGCCATGTGGACCAAGAGCTGATCGGCGCCGCGCAAGCGAAGCTCAAAGAATTTGTAGAGCGACCGGTTACCTTCATTAAGGCGGAAACCACAAAACTCGGCGATGAGGAGGCCGTCTGTTTCGTGATCAGCGAGACAAAGATGGGATCTGAGACTTCCCCTAACGAAAATGTAACGGTAAAACACGACGGTACGGTGGTAAATCTCTTTCTTGGCACCTCGTATAAAGAACTTAACGATACCACCAAGGCAAAGCTGGACCTCGCTTGGAAGCAAGCCCTTAACACAGATTCAAGCGACATTGAGCGCGTGTTTGTTCATTATACAAATTCAGAATATTATTACACCGGATTGAATTATTCCAACATAACGGCTACCAACAGCAAAAACGAGTCTGTTGATCTTATGGGCGGAAAACTGGATTATGTCAGCGGAAAGTTGAAGGAGCAAGAGGTACCGGCCGCAATCAAAAAGGCGGCTGCCGAGGCCCTTTCCCGCGCCGGAGCGACAGCGAAGGGAAGCCCCGATGTAACCTTCGGCAACAAACCGAACGAAAAGAAAGTGTACTATTTTACCTACAGAGAGACGAATAAGGGAGAAGTGAAGGTTAATATTGAAGAAACGACCAACCGGCTGCTCGGCCTGAGCTTGGAGGACTCGTCCCTGCTCAAGGACCTCTCCCAAGTAAGCAAGGAAAAAGCGGAGGAAGAAATGAACGCCATCCATGAACAAGTGAACGGATACAGTTTGGACGAGTTAAAGAAAGCGGCCGTAGAGCAGGCCAAAGCGATGTTGAATCTGGACTTGTCGGAATACAAAGCCGCGAAGCGGGATGAAACATCCAAGTCTTCTTACCATAATTCAGTAGTCTTTACCAAAGAAGGCGCTCCTAGCGTAACGGGTTACTTTAACGCCAAAGGTTTTTTCCACGGCTTTAATATTGAGCAATAACCGGAGTATATTGGCCGCGAATAGGCTGGATTTATATCCGTTTACGCAATGTGTCGTCCGAATCGGGAACAGGCACTAAAATCAGTTAGGAGGAAGGAAAGACAAAATGAAGCACAATTTGTACAAAGTTTTAAGCACGGCCGCATTAGCGGCGATCATTGCCGGTACGGGAGCCGCGGGGGCGTCTGGATCGGTACAGGCAGCGTCGATAGCGGAGGCCGCACAAACCGAGCAAACGGTCAATCTAAAAAATGTAGACCAGAAGCTGATCGACGCCGCGCAGACCAAGCTTAAAGAGCATGCCAAGGGATCGGTTTCCTTCAGCAAGGCGGAGACTACGGAATATAACGGCGAGGTGGTCAGTCTCTCCTGGCAAAAAAACGGCAAATTAGCCGGTTCGGTGTATGTGAAGCCTGACGGTAAAGTGGTTAGAGTCTATCTTGATCTAAAATATGCACAACTAAACGATACGTTAAAATCTAAGCTGGGTACTGCCTGGAAACAGCTCTATAAAAAAACGGCCCCGGGATTTACGAAGCTGGACGTTAATTATTTGGAAGACGGTTCTACCGATATCATGGCTTTTTGCAATAACGAGCGTATTACCCTTGTGGACGGAAAAGTGAAAAGTGGTGGCGGATCGCTGAAATCGCTGCCGGCGGTAATCCAAAAAGCGGCAACCCAGGCGCTTTCCCGCGTCGGAGCGAAGGCGAAGGGCAGTCCGAGAATATACTTCAGTCTCGAGCCGAACAAGAAGAAGGTATATGGCTTGGAATACTCTACCAATAAAGGGGATATTGAGCTTGAGATTGAAGAAACGACCAACCGGCTGCTCAGAATCGACTTGGGATATATGTCCTTGACCAAGGAGCTCACCGAAGTAAGCACGGAAAACGGGAAAGAGGAAACAAAAGCCATCCGTGATAAAGTGAACTCTTACAGTCTGGACGAGTTACAGAAATCGGCCGTAAAGCAAGCTAAGGAAATCATGAATCTGGATTTGTCGGGATACAAAGCGGCGCGTAATGATGAAGACAACGATTCTGAGTATGCCTATCACGATTCCGTTGTCTTCACCAAAAAAGGAGCTCCTACCGTGACGGGATTTTTCAACTCCAAAGGAGTCTTCTCCGGCTTCAGAATTGAACAATAAAGCAACGGGATCTCGGATGTTCCCGTAAACAGGCCGTCCTTTATACGGCGAAACGGCCCAAGTCGAAATCGACTTGGGCCGTTTGCGTTGCAAAATCTTAACGGTTGTAGAACTCGACGATTTGCTTCTCGTCGATGTCTTGCGACAGCTCCGCACGTTCCGGTAAACGGATCAGTTTGCCTTCCATAGCGGTGTCATTGTACTCCAGGTAAGCTGGAAGATGCGAGCGGTTCTCCAAAGCTTCCTTAATGGAAGAAAGGCCGCGGCTTCTTTCACGCAGGCTGATCAAGTCGCCAATGCTTACGCGGTAAGAAGCGATGTCCACCTTCTTGCCATTGACGGTTACGTGGCCGTGGGATACCAACTGGCGCGCACCTGCGCGGGAGTTGGCGAAGCCCAGACGGTAAACGAGGTTGTCCAGACGGCTTTCGAGCAGGAACATGAAGTTTTCGCCGGCGATACCAGGCAGTTTTTGCGCTTTCTCGAACAGGGTGCGGAATTGCTTCTCGCCCAGGCCGTACATATGGCGCAATTTTTGTTTCTCGAGCAGCTGTGCGCCGTAGTTGCTTACTTTTCTGCGTTGGTTAGCGCCATGTTGTCCCGGAGGGAATGGGCGCTTCAAGTCTTTGCCTGTACCGCTCAAGGAAATGCCAAGGCGGCGGCTGAGTTTAAATTTAGGACCAGTGTAACGTGCCATTGTATAGGTAGACTCCTTTTGGTTTGAAATTTCGTGTAGGGTTCTACTTATGCGGGTTTTGTTTGCTGAGCGTAGGATAGATGATAATTACGCTCACTGACAAGAAAGTTCAGCCGCTGTCCTGTCAGCAACAAAAACCGAGAGGGTGCTCGCATGCGTTACGCCCTAATCAAGACTCTATCCAGTCTTTATCAACAATATATATTATATGAATCGGATGCCTAAAGTCAAGAAGAGGATTTTGTTTTAAAAGGTGTTTTTTTGTCGATAGGGCTTTTGTCCTAAAAATTTGATGCAAAACGACGTGGAAGATAGTAAAATACAGTTAGCAAACAAGAACGGTTAAAGCAGAGGGAGGCAGCCGACAACCTCTATAAAGGAGTTTTCCTAATGGCAGACCAATCCCGAGGACACCCTACGTTGAACATGAACATCTCTTCAATGCTGCCGCGCCCGGAACAGGAAGGAGGCTGCGCAGATTGGCTGCAGCAGCTGGATATTACCGCCTACGATTACCCCTATATTGAACCGGTTATTCTACAAGCCTACAGGGACTTATGCAAAAATGTTTCCGAAATCGCCGAGGGGGGCGAGGTCCGCTTTTTTGTGGCGCACCATGACGGAGAGCTGATGATTTCCGGGACGGAGGAGGACGAGTCTTCCGAGGATCGGGGGGACGCCTCCCATGTTGCCGGAATCATTTCCCGCTGCATCGAGGTTGCCGGTCCTGCGGTTATTCCGCAGGGGAGATTCGTCTATGCGGCGGCCCCCATCTATACGCGGAGAGAAGGCGAAATGTTCGCCGTGTTCGGTTGCCGGCTGCAGGATGCCCCCGATTATGAAGGGACGGGTGCCAAGCTGTTTATCCGTGCGGTGGCGCTGCATTTCCGGACATGCTTTTACAAAGCTTTTGAAGCCTTGTTCATCGCGGACATGCTGCTCGTTCAGCAGCGCGCCAAACGCGAGGAGCATCGCCGTTCGAAGCTGTTTCAGGTCGTGCAGAAGCTTCACGACAAAATCGATGTCGATTCCGTCCTGTCGGAAGTGTTTGAAAGAGTATCGGGCATGTACCCGGCAGCCAAGCTTGAACTTTTGATGTCCCAGGACGACTTAAGCCGCGATCCGCGGGTAAAACTGCTGCAGTTGCAGGGGCCCGAGGAGCAGTTTTGCGTCAAAGCGTTTATGGAAGGGCAAATGCTTAGCCGGAAGCTGCATGGCCCCTTGGGAGAGCTATTGCTCGAAATCGCCGCCCCGCTAGGCGGAAAGCAGGGAGTCTACGGCGTGTTTCGCCTGCTGATTCGGCGCGATCTGATCGATGAGTTCGATCTGCAGCTGATCGGCATGCTGGCGGATACCGCAGGCGTCGCCTTTGAAAACGCCAAGCTGTACCAGCAGTCCAATTTGCTGATCAATGAGCTGCGGCTGATCAACGAACTCACCAAACGCCTGAATCAAAGCTTGAAGCTGAAAGAGGTTTTCCGGTTTGCCAGCGACGAGCTGCTATCGATTTTCCAGGCGGAGTACTGCTGCATCTCCCAGCTCCATAAAGAAACCGGAACTTTCGAGGTCATGTCCACAAATGTACCCGGTCTTTCGAAACGGACTTTTCCGGAGGATTATGGATTTTGCGGTTTGGTGTGCTCCACGCAGGAACCAATCATTTTGTCGGATTATCAAGTGTACGGTAAAGTATCCTCCCAAATGATGGAAGTAACAAAAGCGCGCTCGCTGATTGCCGCTCCTTTGATCGTCCGGGGAGAAGTGAACGGGGCGATCATGCTGGCTCACCGGGAAGGGCGGTATTTTTCCTACGACAATTACAAATTGCTGCAGGTTCTTTCTTCGCATATCGGTTTGGCTATCGCCAACGCCCTGCTGCATGCCGAGGTGCGCAGAATGGCCAACAGAGACATGCTGACCGGACTTTACGCACGCCACTATGTGGATGACGCCATCCAGCAATTTCAGAAAAAAGACAGCAACGGTTCGTTGATCATCGTCGACATCGATCAGTTTAAACAGGTCAACGACACGTACGGGCATCAGACCGGGGATAAAATCCTTCAGCAGGTATGCACGATCGTCAAAAGCTCGATACGTAAAACGGATATCGCCGCCCGTTGGGGAGGCGAGGAACTGGCCATATATTTGCCGGGGGCCGATGCGGAAAACGCCTATCGGATTGCGGAAACGATTCGGCTCCGCGCCGCGATGGATACCGATCCTGCCGTAACGGTGTCGTGCGGCATTGCCGAATGGGCGCAGGGAGACGGGAAGGTCAGCGTAGAATCGCTTTTTTATGAGGCGGATATGGCGCTCTACAAAGCCAAAAACAACGGGAGAAACCAGACGCAGCTCGGGTAAAAGGTGTTCCGGAAAGCGGCAAGTCCGCGAACGGAACACCTTTTCTTTTGCGCATAGATTTCCCGCGCCGGAGGCACGATATTGCCGAATGCAGTTGTTGAATCCGCCGTTAGGCAGCGGTGAATTTCAAAGACGAGAGGCGCGGAAAGCATATGCTGAAAAAAGCTAGGGGTTATCGGAAACTGATCTGGATAATTTTGCTTGCGGCCGTTTTGTCCGCCTGCGGCGAGCCGAAAACCGGCGACCAATGGTTTGACTTTACTTGGTCCGGGCTGGCGGGTTGGGACGGGCTGACCTTTCGCGGTCTTGCTTCGCTTCAGCGGGGAGAACATAACATGCCGGAGGAGAGCATCAGCTATACGGGTCAGCTAAATAATCATCGCGAACTTAGCATAAGGGCGAAATCAGCGGCCCAAGGCGACAAGAATCGTTTTCGAGCGGCCGGATTGACCGCCGCCTCAGGATACGAAGCGAAGCTCCGCCTGCAAAACGGAAGCTGGCTGCTGCAGGCGGATCAAAGCAACGCCCTCCTGCATGGAATGAACCGCTTGAACCCGCTCGATCAGTTGGAGGATATCCGCTTTGCCGTCAAGAAGAAAATTACGCTGGAAAGCGGAGCCGCGCGCGGCACCAAAGTGCTGAGAATCGAAATGGACCCAGCTGAAGCCGGAATTCGCTTAAAAGATGAGCTTATGGCGGAGATGAGCCTGCTTGGGACGGACCTGGACAGCAAACTGGCGGCCGTTTCTCCAAGCCGGAGAAATCAAGTGCGGGCCCGGCTATCGTCCATCTTGTCGGCGGGCCACGAGCAATTGCTCGGGATGCTTGAGGATATGGAGGCGAACGTGCTTTACCATCTGACGATCAACCGCAAAACCGGGCTGCCCTCCCGTTTGACCTCGGAGACCAAGCTGAAATATTTAACGCCGCAGGGACAGCCCCAGCAGGAAGTGCTGCGGACGGACAACAGGTTCGAGAATTATAAGTAGAATTGGGGCGGGCTGACTTCCTGCGATGGCCGTGCTACAATAGTAGAAGAATTAACCATTGGTTAACACGCGGGTTCCTTGAGCGATGCGTTCGTGCGAAGGGAGGTCCCGCTCCATTTTTGAGGAGGGAAAGCCATATGCGAGATCCTAGAATACAAAAGCTGGCGGAAAATCTGGTCGGTTACTCCGTAAATGTTCAGCCTGGAGAAAATGTGCTGGTTGAAATGATCGGCGAAGAACGCGACTTGTTAAAAGCGGTTATTGAAGAGGTCGGAAAAAGAGGCGGAAACGCGTTCGTTGAAATTACCGACCGCACCGTTCAGCGGACGCAGTTGAAATACGCCACCGAGGAAAGTATGAAGACGTGGGCGGAATACGACTTGAAGCGGATGGAGATGATGGACTGCTACATCGGGATTCGGGCGGGTTCCAATGTCAACGATTTGTCCGACGTGCCTGAAGACAAAATGAAGTTGTACAATGCGCTTTACTCCCATCCGGTACATAGCGAGCAGCGGGTCAAGAAGACGAAGTGGGTCGTGCTTCGCTATCCGAACGCCAGCATGGCTCAATTGGCCAATACAAGCACGGAGGCTTTTGAAGATTTTTATTTCAACGTCTGCAACCTCGATTACGCCAAGATGGACCGGGCTCAGGACGCGCTGGCTGATCTGATGAAGCGCACGGATAAGGTACGCATTGCCGGCCCGGGAACAGACCTTGCTTTTTCGATCAAAAACATCGGTGCCGAGAAATGCTCCGGCCAGAAGAACATTCCGGACGGTGAAGTATACACCGCACCGGTGCGCGATTCCGTGAACGGGACGATTAGCTATAACGCGGCGACGCTGTACAACGGCGTTACGTTCGAAAACATCAAGTTCCGTTTTGAAAACGGCAAAATCGTCGAAGCGACCGGCAACGATACAAAACGCTTAAACGAAATTCTTGATTCCGACGAAGGGGCAAGATATATCGGGGAATTTGCGATCGGCTTCAATCCGTACATCCTGCATCCGATGAAGGATATTCTGTTTGACGAAAAAATCGCCGGCAGCCTGCATTTTACTCCTGGCCAGGCCTACGATGAAACGGATAACGGCAACCGTTCGTCGATCCATTGGGATCTGGTGCTGATTCAACGTCCGGATTACGGCGGCGGGGAAATTTATTTCGATGATGTGCTGATCCGTAAAGACGGTATTTTCGTGCTCCCTGAGCTTGCGGCGCTAAATCCGGAAAACTTGAAATAACGAGGAAAATCCTTGCTTGGAAAGCGGATTCAATGTATGATTGAAGTATGTTATTTTCAATGTTAATCACGGAGGGATCTCAATGGCCACGAACAATGAAGCGGTAGTTGAAATTGCCCAAGCAGCGGGCAAGTTTACTTCTTCCATCGTGCTCCAAGCTGACAACAAGTACATCGACGTTAAAAGTATCCTCGGCCTTTTCACCACGCTCGTGAATACGAAGAGTTATGAGCTTCACGTTCACGGACCGGATGCCGATGAGGCGAAAAAAGCGATGAGCGAAGTTTTCGCCAAGCACGGCTTAAATGTAAAATTGGTAGAAGATTAATCGAAAAGCGGAAGACACTCCAGTCGTTTTGGCGGGGGTGTCTTTTTACGAGGATAGAGTTTGTTTCCCGCAGGTTCTTGTATTGGCCCTCAATTTCGTCTAATATTAGGAATAGAGTAGCTATGAAAGGAACATTGGACATAGGGGGGAAGAAGCATGACTTCATCTGAGTTACAGGAGCAACTGAACCTGAAGGCACTTAATCTTCTGCAAGAAGATGCAGATAAAATAGAGAAGCTGATCGAAGTACAGATGGAGAACTTGGCCACACGTTACTGCCCTCTCTATGAGGAAGTGCTGGACACCCAGATGTATGGATTCTCAAGGCAGGTGGATTACGCGATTCGCGTCGGACTGATTGAGGAAATGGTAGGCAAACAAATTATAAGCAGACTGGAACGGAATCTTGCCTCGCTTTATGAAGCCATGAACAAGAAAAAGTGACCTGCAGGTCAGGCATGCATATAGCCCATAAGACAAAATACAAGCGTATGATCCGGAAATTTTCGGCCATACGCTTGTTTTGTTTTTCTTACACGAGGTAAAAAGAGACGCCGAGAATCGCGTATACGGCCAGCAGCAGCAATCCTTCGTACCAGTTGGTTTGGCCGTCCTGGGTAATCGATTTGGCGATAAATACGGATACGCCGATCGCCGCCAGCTCGATGACCGTAAACACGATATCCATGGGCCGTCCGAACAGATGGCTGACGAAGATCAGCACCGGCGCAACAAACAAGGCGATCTGCAAGCTGCTGCCGACGGCGATCTCCACGGCCGCCCCGATTTTGTTTTTCATGGCGAGCATGATGGCGGCGCTGTGTTCGGCCGCGTTGCCCACGATCGCAACGACGAAGGCACCGACGAAAAGTTCGCTAAGCCCAAACTTGGCGGAGAACGTATCCAAGGTGTGCACCAGCCATTCGCTGACGAAAGCGACCATAACGGTGGCTAGAATCAGATACAGGATCGATTTGCCTCTGGACCAGGCCGGTTCATGCTCATGCTCACCCGGCAGCTCATCACCTTTTTCGGTGATATCGGCCAAATAGTTTTTGTGGGTAATCATGGAGAAAACGAGCCAGAGCAAATAGGCGGCGATGAGGATGCCGGCGACGACCAGGCTTAACGTGGTGCGGTCCTCCTCATGCAGCACATGGGTTTGCAGAAATACCGCCGGGACGAATAAGGCGATGATCGCTACGACCATAAGTGACCCGCTCATGCCCGCCAAGGCCACATTATACTTTTGCACCTTGTGTTTTAGACCGCCCGCAAGCAGGCTCACCCCCAAGACGAGCAGCAGGTTGCCGATGATCGATCCGGTAATGCTGGCCTTCACCATATCAAATAGGCCTTCCCTGACGAGCAAAATGGCGATGATCAGTTCGGCGGCATTGCCGAAGGTGGCATTCAGAAAGCCGCCGAGGCGCTGTCCTGCGTAATGGGCGACGCTTTCCGTCGCTTTTCCCAGAAAGCCGGCCACAAAAATAACGGCGATCGCGGAAATGATGAACTCCAGTGTCGCCGGCCAATGCGCATAATGTCCGATGGCGCTTAGTGCAAAGAAAAGAATGAGCAAAAATGGGGTTAAGTACTTTCTCATAATACACCTCAAATTGTAGTAAATTGTCAGAACTGAATGATCAATTCTCCCTAAATATAACCAATAACGTGAAAATTATAAATCAAAAATAATTAGCCGGTCTACATTTGCTTTAAAGCGACTTACCATTTACAATGAAATTAATGAGGTTGAAGGAGGTATGACCATGACCGAACAACTGCAGTTGGATAATGGGCTAATTCGGATTTCGGATGACGTCGTTGCAAAAATTGCCGGAATGGCCGCCCTGGAAACACCGGGAATTGCAGCGATGTCCGGCGGGCTGTCCGAGGGCTGGGCGAAACGGTTAAGCGGCAAAAATGTGCAAAGAGGCGTCACGGTGGAAGTCGGTCAATTGGAGGCGGCGATTGATCTAAGGATTATCGTCCTTTACGAGACGCCGATTCACGAGGTATGCCGGATGCTTCAGCAAAATGTCCGCGAAGCGGTAGAGAGTATGACGGGGCTTAAAATTGTGGAAGTCAATGTGAAAGTCGAAGGCGTAGCGTTTAAAGATGACGAGATGTAATCGATCTTTGACCTTCTGCAGTAATATAAGTGCGTGAGCAACCTCTATTAAGGTTTGGCTTTCGCTCTCGGATTATCTGCAGCATCGGCTGGCATAACAAAAGGGGTTGTCCCGAAGCAGTTTCACTGCTTGGGCAACCCCTTTTTTTAGAGATCAGAAAGTGTAAGTTTCGGAGCCTCGGCTTCCTGATATCGCAATAAAAACTACCGCTGAACGCGGTCTGTCTTCTTTGAGAGTACGTCGATAAACGTTTTCTTATATGTGAGAACTTCGCGATTTAAATCTGACGCCGGCTCCGAAAATCGTAAACAGCCGATTCTCTGACGACGACCGATTTGGTCCGTTCCTGCTTTGCTGGAAGCGTCGATTCGCGCGAGATGCTCAGCACGATGCCAATGGATATCATCATGGTCAGCAGGGAAGAGCCCCCGTAGCTGATGAACGGCAGCGTTACCCCGGTCATGGGAATGGTGTTCGTGACCCCGCCGATATTGATGAAAGCCTGAATGGCGATGAGCCCCATGATGCCGACGCCGGTCAACGTGCCGAACGTACTTTGGCAGC
The DNA here is from genome assembly GCF_003863965.1 of Paenibacillus oralis. GTDB lineage: Bacteria > Bacillota > Bacilli > Paenibacillales > Paenibacillaceae > Fontibacillus > Fontibacillus oralis. The sequence continues at coordinate 6,556,893 of NZ_RRCN01000001.1, read as the reverse complement.
GCAGCGAAATAAGCAGGCCTCGCCAAATAAAATAAATGTAAAACAGCAGGAAAAGCAGTGTGCCGATAAAACCGAACTCTTCGCCAATCACGGAAAAAATAAAATCGTTATACGCGTTGGGCAGATAGTGCAGCTTTTGAATGCCTTGTCCGAAGCCGGTTCCCGCAACTCCGCCGTGCCCGATGGCCGTGAGCGATTGGAGCAGATTATAGCCGGTTCCCAGGGGATCCTGCGTAGGATCCAAATAGGCCTGAATCCGGCCTACCTTATAGTTAACCTGGTCTTCCGCAGATTCGCTGGGGTGAATTTTGTCCCACAGCGCTCCGGCGGCCAGCACGATGCTGGCTCCGAGTACGAGCAGCCCGATCGAACCGAGGATGTGCTTCAGGTTCGCACCCCCGGCGAAAATAATCAGCCCGGAGGTGGCGACGAGGATCATGCAGGAGCCTAGGTCGGGCTGCAGCATGATCAAACCGGCGACAAAACCGACGATGACCATGACCGGGATGTACCCGGTCCTTAAATCCCGGAAGCGCTCGCCTTTTTTCGATATCAGGGCGGCCAGGTATAAAATCGTTGTGATTTTGGCCAGCTCCGTCGGTTGAATGCCCAGCGTACCGATGGCAAACCAACTGGTCGCCCCGTTTCTTTTGTCACCGATAATGGGGACGAGCACAAGCAAAAGGATGGCTAGAATAAACACGGGCACAAACAGTTTTTTGTATTTGTCATAACGGATATTCATCGTCACGAACATGAAAACCAGTCCGAGACAGGCAAAGATAACCTGCCGCTTGGCAAAATACATCGAATCGCCCTTACTAATCAGCGTGACGTTGGAGCTGGAGCTAAATACCATGATGATCCCGAACCCTACCAGCAGCAGGGTGAGAATGAGCAATTGAAAATCCGGGGTCCCGCGTCTGGGTTTATCCGCTTCGTCTCTCATAGGCTTGCGGCTTTAAGCCTCAAGAAGTTCCTTCAATTCGGTCAATTTATAGCTTGCGGTTTTCATCACCGTCGCGGGAATTTCCGATTCGTATTCCAGTCCGTGCGGGAAAGTGGCCCGCCCCATGTAGACCGCTTCAATAGCCAGGACCGTATCCGGACGCTCCAATTTGCCCTCTACCGCGCGCGTGTTGATGCGCAGGTAATATTCGTCGTTGTTGTGTTCGATTTTATAGTCGTATGTAGCCCGGTAATATTCCCATTGCCACCGCACAAATCCGACCTTTTCAGCGGATTCGTCCAAATAAGCCAGGTCGCTTTTTAAGCCGTTCAAACCGCTATTCTCCACGATCATGCAAGAAATGCCCCCTTAATTATGACTTTTCAACAAATTCGATTGATTCTCTACCTCATGATATTATGTTTCCACCGCTTGTGCAAGCGCCGGAAAACGCTGCCTTAAGGACGGTTTCGCCATCTTGGAGTGATTCCGTCTTCCTTTTTCTGCTACAATAGAGCTAGATTCCATTCGGGTCGGCTTTGCAAGCTAAAGAAGCGGTACTCGGATGAAGAGGAGTGGAAGACCATGGAACAGGACGTTGTACGCGCGTTGTTTCCGGCCATGGTGGCGCGGCGCAGACATTTGCACCGCCATCCCGAGCTGTCTTATCAGGAGAAGGAAACCTCGGGGCTTGTGGCGGAGAAGCTGAGAGAACTTGGCGCCGAAACCACCGTGAACGTAGGCGGTTTTGGCGTGGTCGGCAAAATCCGCGGCGGGATGCCGGGGAAAACCGTTGCGCTGCGGGCCGATATGGACGCCCTGCCGATTCAGGACGAAAAAAGCTGTGAATACGCCTCCGAGGTTCCCGGCGTCATGCACGCCTGCGGCCACGACGGGCATACAGCGACGCTGCTTGCGGTCGCGGAATATTTCAGCCGGATCCGGCCTGAGCTGCGCGGAGAAATCCGCCTGCTGTTTCAACCGGCCGAGGAGACTTGCCCCGGCGGAGCCAAAGCGATGATCGAGGACGGGGCGCTGGACGGCGTGGACGTCATTTACGGCGTGCACTTATGGACGCCGATCCCCGTGGGGACGGCGGCAAGCGCTCCGGGGCCGCTGATGGCTTCAACCGATGAGTTTCTCATCGAGATGCAGGGGCGGGGCGGACATGGCGGAATGCCGCATAAAACGGTCGACAGCGTCGTTGCGGCTTCCGCGCTGGTGCTGCAGTTGCAAAGCGTCATCAGCCGCTCCGTAAACCCGCTCGACCCGGCCGTTGTGACGATCGGATCGATCCAGGGCGGAACGGCGCAAAACATCATTGCCGACCGCTGTAAACTGGCGGGTACGGTCCGCTGCTTCAGCGAGGAGTCGAGGGCGCTGATCCGCGAGCGGATTCACGCTCTGGCTGAAGGGACGGCCCAAGCCTATGGGGCGAAGGCCGACGTCAGTTATATGATGGGTTATCCCAGCCTCGTCAACGACGAGAAGGAAACCCGGCGTTTTTTTTCCGAGGCTCCGGGGGTGTTTGGACTTCGGGCGGAGACGTCGCCTCCAATTATGCCTGCCGAGGATTTCGCCTATTATCTGCAAAAGGTTCCGGGCTGTTTTATGTTCGTCGGGGCGGGGAACCCTGATAAGGAATCCGTTTATCCGCATCATCATCCGAAGTTTGATATCGACGAAGACGCGATGCTCCACGCTGCCGGTCTGCTGATCGCCATGGCGGAATCGTATCAGAAGGAGCATGCATAATTATTTTCCCGCTTTGGAACTCTATATCCGAAGGAGGGATTTTGTAGTGAGAAAAGTAGCCGATATCATGACGGACGAAGTCGTTACCGTAACCGTCCGGGATAACATCTATGAGGTTGCCGTTAAAATGAAAGAAAACGATACCGGTTTTATTCCCGTCGTCGAAGGCGACAAGCTGCTCGGCGTCATCACCGACCGGGATTTGGTCATTCGCTGCATGGCGGAGAAACGTCCGAACTCCACGGCGGTTGATGAGATCATGACCCGCGGAATCAAAACGGCATCGCGCGACATGTCCGTGGACGAAGCTGCGGAGCTGATGGCCGAGCAGCAGATCCGGCGCCTGCCGGTCACCGAAGGCGACCGGCTCATCGGGATCGTATCGATCGGCGATTTGGCCGTGCGCAATATTTTCTCGGACAATGCCGGAGAAGCGCTGTCGGAAATATCGGAGCGGGTGCATTAATCGGCCGGACCTGAAGCGGCGGCCGGACACATCCGGGGGAAGTTCGCGGCCATGGAAGCGGACTTCTCTTTTTTTGCCCGTACCTAAGCGGTTACGGCACGAAAGGAGGAACAACTTGTGAATAAAGCGGGAGCCTGCATCGTTCAGCGCGATTTTACCGTGCTGCTGGAGAAGGATCACCCTGGTTTTGCAGCCGCGCGGGAGATTTTGTCCACGTTTGCCGAACTGGTGAAAAGCCCTGCTGTTTACCATACATACCGGATCACCCCGCTTACTTTATGGAATGCGGCGGCCGGCGGGCTGGATGCGGAGGAGATCATCGGGCGCCTGCGCTCGGTGGCGCGCTGGGATTTACCCGAAGGCGTCGCTCTCGACATCCGCAAATGGATGTCCAGATACGGCGCTTTAAAGCTGCATCCCGTCTTGGAGAATCCCGAGCTGATCGAACTGGAAAACCTGAGCCGGGAGGACGGCTTGCTGGATGAGCTCATCGGCCAGGTTGCGCTCCCGGAAGAAAAGCCGGCGGCGGCCGGCGTCCGAAACGTAAAGCTGCCGGCGAAGTACCGCGGGCTGCTTAAGCGGGAATTGGCCCGGCTCGGTTACCCCGTATTGGACGAAGCCGGATACCACAGCGGGAAGGCGATGAGCTTTACGCTGCGTTCATCCCTGCCGGACGGCAGGCCATTTCAGCTGAGACCTTATCAGCTTGGGGCGGTTGAGACTTTTGCGGGACAAAAGGGAAACGGGGGAAGCGGCGTTGTCGTCCTGCCCTGCGGAGCGGGAAAAACCGTGGTTGGCCTGGCGGCGATGGCGCGGTTTCAGTGCGAAACGCTGATTTTGACCTCCAACGTCACATCGGTGCGCCAGTGGATTTCCGAAATTTTAAGCAAAACGACCCTGTCTCCCGAAGCGGTCGGGGAATATTCGGGAGAGAAAAAGCTGGTGAAGCCTGTCACCGTCTCGACCTACCAAATACTGACTCATCGGAACCGGAAGGAGGAGGGCTTCAAGCATATGTCGCTTTTCAATGAACGGGATTGGGGTTTGATCATTTACGATGAAGTTCATCTTCTTCCGGCGCCGATTTTTCGGGCGACCGCCGATATCCAGGCGACCCGCAGGCTCGGGCTCACCGCTACGCTGGTCCGCGAGGACGGCTGCGAACGCGACGTGTTTTCATTGATCGGGCCCAAGCGGTACGACGTGCCGTGGAGAGATCTGGAAGAGGTCGGGTTTATCGCCCGCGTCGATTGCCAGGAGATCCGCGTGCCGATGCCGGATGATCATCAGGAAAAATACACCCTGGCCGAAGGGAAGGAAAAATTCCGCATTGCCGCGGAAAACCCGCAGAAATTGGCCGTAGTAAGGCAACTGCTCGAAAAGCATCGGGGGCGGCAGATCTTAATCATCGGACAGTACCTGGAACAATTGAAACGCCTAGCCGCTGATCTCGGCGTCCCGCTTATCACCGGCAGTATGCCGCAAACGGAGCGGGGAAAGCTGTTTCAGGCGTTTCGTCAAGGGGGGCTTCCCGTTTTGGCCGTCTCCAAGGTGGCCAATTTCGCCGTTGATTTGCCGGATGCTTCCGTGGCCATTCAAATTTCCGGAAGCTTCGGTTCGCGTCAGGAGGAGGCGCAGCGGCTCGGGCGGATTTTGCGGCCGAAAAGCGATGGCAGCCGCGCCTATTTCTATACGCTTGTATCGGAGAATACGCGGGAGCAGGATTTCGCCCTGCGGCGCCAGTTGTTCCTGCTGGAGCAGGGTTACGAATACGCCGTGCGGCGGGAGCGGGAGGTGTTTGAGGCATGACGGGCCCGCAAGCGAACCATTTCATGGACTGGAACGGCGATGCCATGCAGCCGCCGCTGCCTTCGTCCGCGGAGCGGGCGCTCCGCCGGTTGTTTCGCCGGTTTGCCGGGCAGCCGTTTAAGCTTGAGCAGGTCAACTCGGCTGCCGCTGGCGACGTATCGGGCGCGGAGCTGCGCGCGGCGATGCCGGCGTTGCTGCGCCGGGGCGACATCAGGGCCGTTCGCAAAGCCTGGGGCGAAAAGCTGTATTATTTGCCGCTGGACAAGCTTTTGCAGCTGCAGCGCGTATGGCGGTATTCCGGCTTGAAACCGCTGGCCGGAGGACCGGCCAGCCTGCGGCGGGAAGCCAAGACCGGACTGGCTTTCGATTTGTTCCGAGCGCTTACTTATATCGCCGGAAACGGCTTGAAATTAACGGCTAAAGGCACGATTCACCAAAAGGAGCTTGGCAAGCTGACGGGCCGGTTGCAGCTGACCGAACGGGATGTGGCCGGCCTGGGATTAAAGTATCCGCATGCCGACGTTTATTCGCCGCAGCTGGCGATCGTGCTTGATCTGCTGCAGGCGCTGGGGCTGATCGCCAAAGAACGGGCGGCGTGGCGCCTGAACGACGGGGCGCTGGCGTCCTGGCTTGCATTGGACGTTCCGGCGATGAATCGGGTGCTGCTTCGCCACGCCTTGCAGCGCTATGTTCCGGCGGAGCCGGGGCTGGCGCATGTTGTGCTGCGCCTCGCCGCACCGGATCTGCAGGCGGGCGAGTGGTATTCGATTGAAGAACTGCTGGGCACGCTGCTGGATCAGGGGATGCTGGCCGATTCGCTTCCCAAGGAACGCCAGGACTGGATCGGCAGCTGGCTTGCGGCTTGCGCCGGATTTGGCTGGATGGACCTCGGGGAAAATCCGGAGGACGGGTTAATGTTTCGCTGGCGGATCGGGAGGGGTGAGCTTGCTTTCTTTCCTGAAGTCGGTTCGGGTGAAGCTTCGGGAAAAGTCATCGTCCAGCCGGATTTTGAAATTCTCGTGCCGCCGGACGTTCCTTTTTCGGTGCGTTTCGAGCTTGAAGCCTGCTGCGAGCACGTCGCGACGGATGTGATGAGCGTGTACCGGCTGACCCGGGCGAGCGTTGCTGGGGCCGCCCGGTACGGCCGCACGCCGGAGGAGGTGTCCGCCTTCTTGACCGGGCATGCCGCCTTCGTCCCGGAGACGGTGCTGAACGCGCTCGAACAGTGGGGAAGGGAAATCGGCCGGACGTCGCTTGCCGAAGTGCTGCTGCTGCGCTGCGCCGACGCCGAAGCGGCCGCCAGGATCGCTTCGCTTTCCGCGCTGCACGGTGCTGTGGAGCGGATCGGGCCGCTGGATTTTATCGTCGCCGCAGGAAGGGAAGCGGAGGTGCGAAAGGCGCTCGAGGGCGAACGGCTCGCTCCGCCGGGCCGCGGTTCTGCCGAAACGAAGCTCGAATATCCGAGGCTGACGGGCCAAGGTTCCGCACCTTCGGACGCTTCCGGCATCGGCTGGCTGGAGGAAACGGGCGGACAAGGCTGGATCTACCAGGGAACGGACCTGCATTTTTACGAGCCTGATGATGAGCTTCCCGGCGACGAGCAGATTTTTCCCGGGCTCCGGGAACTGCCGCCGATGTGGTGGAAGGAACAGAGGTCTTACCACCATTCAACGGCGCGTCAAATCATTGCTCAGGCCGAGGCGTGGCAAACGATGGTCGCCTTGCAAATCGGCGGGGAAACGCTTCTTTGCCTGCCCCTGGAGCTTCGCGGCGATGAGGATTGGAGCGTCAAGGTTCGCACGCTTCCTTCCCCATCGGGAAAAGGGCCTGACGAGGGACGGGAGATGTGGCTGTACCCCGGGGACTGGCGGGCCATGCGGCTGATCGTGCCCGAAATTGCGCGGTAAGCCGGGGATTAGGAAGGATGAACCCCTTCTTCTTATAGCCGGATTGTGATATGATTATGTCGTCTACCTCCGGTGGATAATAAGGAGCAGAATCGAGTTGAAAATTCATGAGCGTAATCGAGAAGAACACGGTCGATATGGCCGCCGTGCTGACATACGCCTATGAATTGGGCGATATGATAAATAACTCGCGCGCCGTGTCCGATTATTTATACTGGAAACGCCGCGTAGAGGAAGATGCCGGGATTCAGGCATTGGTCAAGAAGCTGGAATCGCAGAAAGAGCTCTTCCAGGAAACGGAACGCTTCGGTCATTTCCATCCCAACTACCATGAAGCCAAAGATAGAGTGGCTGCGGTCGAGAAGGAGCTGGAGCAGTTTGAAGCCGTCCGCAAATTCAAAGCGGCCGAAAACGAGCTCGACGACATCCTGCACGAGATGTCGGAAATGATCGCTTATGCCGTCTCGGACAGCATCAAGGTGCCGAGCAACGATCCGAATCCGAAAGGCGGCGGATGCGGGAGCGGCGGCAAGTGCAGCTGCGGTTAAAGCGGCAAATGCCGCCATTAAATTCGAAACGCGGCCAGTCTGCAGCAGTTGGATAGCTCACGGCCGCCGAAATTTATAACGTACCCGGGAGGGGGGGAATCATGTTTCCGGAGCGTACAGGCTATATTATTTGGGTCAGCGATTTAAAGGCGGCAAGAAATTTGGAGAAGTACGGGAGCGTGCACTACTTGTCCCGGCGCATGCATTATGTGGTCATGTATGTGGACGCGGAGCGCGCCGAAGACATTATGCGCAACATTCGCAAGCTCTCCTATGTCCGCAAAATCGAACGATCTTACCGCGGGGAAATCAAGACGGAATACAGCAAGGATGTTCCGGACAAAACCCGGTATTACGGACTGTAAGATAACGAGAAGCGCCCGGCAGCTATCGAAAGCAGCCGGGTGTTTTTTTTAACGCCGGAATTATTTACAAAATTACGGCGGGGTAGAGGACGATGCGCAGATAGAGGTAAGATGAGGGCTTGAAGGCTAAGGGACACCAGAGGCGTTATCTGCGGAAAAACGGAGGTTTGCAAAATGTAACGGACACAGAAGACCTTATTTACCGCAAATCGTCCTGGATGAACGGGTTTAGAGCGAAATAGGGTCGCCTGTGTCCGTTAGGCTGGGAAATACCCGGGAAATGGGCGGATAAGGTCGCTGGTGTCCGTTAGAGCAGCGTCCAAATAGAAGTCAGAACACTTAAGAACGCCGTCAGGCGTTTTTCTTAGGGTAAACTAAGTATTGGCATTGTCATTGGATATATCCAATAGAATAGAAGTATGATGGTAATATTGAATTTTTCCAAGTGAAAGCGTGAACGCGTCTCAAATGTGCCTGCAATGGAACGCGGTTCTGCGCTTTATTGAAGGCGAACGTCTAATGCAAAGCCGGCTATAATTATGGATACGCCATGTTGTCGATGCCAAAAATAGGTCTAAAGTTTCTAAGTTTATACTTTTTTTACGATTTGCGAGCGCTTGCCTTGTAGAAGAATAGGAAATTATATAATATAATAGGTAAAAGTGCTTAGTCAAAAAGACCTATATAGTTACATGAGTCTGTTGGCAAAGAGGCTTATGAACATGAAATTGACGGTTAGTATGTTGAACAAGCCTATTAAATGTGAGGTGCGGCATGAGAGATAGGGCGACGGAGCGTTGGGGAACCTATGAAGCTTTCCATATTATTTTAGGGGATAAAAGAGTAGCGGACATCGTGGTGACAAACCACGCAAGAAGCAGATATCACGATCGGGTCAACCGGGAAAACATCGGATTCGAGCAAATTGCCGGATGGGCTTGGGAATGCTTGAAGCAGGGGCGGATTACCCCATACTACCGGAAGGAAGAGGACGTCTATTTGATTGACGACGACTTGGTTATGGTTGCCGAATTTACGGAAATTCCGGGCGAATTCGATTTGGCCGGCCGGCCGCTGCACCGGATGATTATCGTTACGTTCCTGGGCCGGATGTCGGAAACGATTGAATTGCGCGATTTGAAATCCTATTATTCCTGGCTGCGCCACTCCCGGCGGATGACGTTGATCAAAAACAGCCGCAAACGCAGATGACGCGATGTTAAGCGGATGGAGATTGGACGTATAGCAAGGTTCGCATGCTCAAGCGGCATGCTTTTTTTGTTGGCCTGAACATGCTATTGTAGGGTTAAAGAAAGGGGGGTAGCGGACGATGGCGTTGAACTACCACCAGCTCCATATTTTTTACACGGTCGCGGAGCGGGGAAGCTTTTCGGCGGCCGCTCAGGCGCTCCACATGACGCAGCCGGCGGTGACGATGCAGATCCAATCGCTGGAGGATTATTTCGGCTGCAAGCTGCTGGTCAGATCGACGAAAAAAATCGAGCTGACGGAGGCGGGACAGACGCTGATTCCGTTTGCCCGAAAAAGCGTTGAGCTTATCCGGGAAACCGAGCAGGCGATGTCGCGGTATACTTCGATGCTGGAAGGCAGGCTTCAGCTCGGGGCGAGCCTGACGATCGGGGAATACGTGCTGCCGCGGCTGCTCGGACCGTTCGGGCAGCGGTATCCGCACATTTCGATCGTGATGAAAGTGATGAATACAACGCAAATTATCGAGGAGATCGTGGGTCATCAGCTCAATTTCGGACTCGTCGAAGCGCCCGTCCAGCACCCGGATATGGTATCGGAGCCGGTGATGGAGGATGAGCTGAAACTGATCGTTCCGTCGGGGCATCCGCTGTCCGGCAAAAAGACGGTGACGTTGGAGGAGGTTGTTTCTTATCCGTTTGTGCTGCGGGAAAAAGGCTCCGGGACGCGCCAGGTAATGGAAGCCGAATTTAAGCGCCGCGGGATCGAGATGAGCCGGGTTCAAACCGTTATGGAGCTGGGCAGTACGGGAGCGGTCAAATCGGCGGTCGAAGCGGGAATCGGGATTACGATCATCTCCCCGTCTTCCGTCAAGCATGAACAGGCGCTTGGCCTCATGGAGGCGCTCGACATCGAAGGTGTCTCTTTTAAGCGGAAATTTTATTCGATCCACTTGAAATCGACGCTGCTGCCGGTCAGCGCGGTGACATTCCTGACGTTTTTGCGGGAATACGGAGGATAAAATAGACAACAAAGGAAGTGGAAGGAAGGATGACACAGGCACAGCAAGCAGGGGAGGGTAAATTTGATTTACATACGCATACGCAGGCTTCGGACGGCATGAACGCCCCGGCGGAAAACGTCAGGCTGGCCAAGGAAAAAGGCCTGGCGGGACTGGCGATCACCGATCACGACACGGTGGCCGGCATCGCGGAAGCCCGGGAAGCGGGGGAGCGGCTTTCGCTCGCCGTTGTACCGGGAGTCGAGATCAGCACGCGGGCCGGGGGCAAGGACATCCATGTGCTCGGTTATTTTTTGAACGACCGGGACGGGCTGCTGCTGGAGCGGCTGGAGCGGTTGCGGGCGGTGCGCGAAGAGCGGAACGAAAAAATTATCGCCAACCTGCAAAAGCTCGGCATTCCGATCACGCTGCAGGAGGTGAAGGACGGCTTGTCGCGGCCGCTTCGCCCCGATGAAAGCGTGGGGCGGCCGCATATCGCCGACGCGCTCGTCCGCAAAGGGGCTGCGAAGGACATGCGGGACGCGTTTGACCGCTATTTGGCGGAAGGGAAACCCGGGTACGCGTCCCAGCCAAGGATCGGCCCCGAGGAAGCGATGGAGTGGATCCGCGAGGCCGGCGGAGCGCCGGTGCTGGCCCATCCGGGCTTGTACGGCGACGACGATCTGGTGCGAAAGATTCTCGAAAACGGGAAACCCGCGGGCATCGAAGTTTACCATTCCGACCACGGTCCGGACGAGGAGAAGCGATACATGGCGATGGCCGAACAATTCGGGTTGATCGCCACGGGCGGGTCGGATTACCACGGCGTGCGCCAGGGCGTCGTGTTCCACGGCGATCTCGGCAGCCGCACCGCCCCGCCGGGGACGGTGGAGCGGCTTAAGTCAGCGGCGCTGGCCGGCCGGGCGCAATGATGCTCAAACACAAAGCAGCCCCGAGGTCCAAAACGGACTTCGGGGCTGCTTTTTTTGCGCGGTCTGCCGGCTATTTCCGCTAACCGTTTTTGACGGAGCTCGGCAAAGCCTTGATCAGCTGCTCGTCGGGCGTCACGAACAATGTCCGCTGATGGTCATAAATGACGAAGCCGGGCTTCGCCCCGCTCGGCTTGCGCACGTGGCGGATCAGGGTGCAGTCGACCGGCACGCTGCTGGACTGTTTGGCCTGGCTGAAATACGCGGCCAGTTGGGCCGCTTCATTCAAAGTAGCCTCCCCGTAGCTATCGCTGCGGATCAGCACATGCGAGCCCGGAATGTCCTTCGTATGCAGCCAGGTGTCGTTTGGTTTGCCCAGCCGGTTCGTGACGTACTCGTTTTGCAGATTGTTTTTGCCGACGTAAATTTCGATGCCTTCCGAGGAAGTGTAGAGGTGCAGCGTCGGACGGTCGCCTTTTTTCTTCTTTTTGCCGCCCTTTTTTCCCCGGTCCCGTAAATACCCTTGCTGGGTCAACTCCTCGCGGATTTCGTCGATATCGCTTAATGTAGCGTCGTCCAGCTGCTGCAGCAGCCCTTGCAGATAAGCGATTTCCTCCCCGGCCAGCTTCATCTGTTCGTGGATGACGGCGAGGCTGTTTTTGAATTTATTGTATTTCTTAAAATAGCGCTGGGCGTTCTCCGAAGGGCTGAGCAGCGGGTCGAGCGGGATCGTTTCGGTCTTTTGCTCCTCGTCGTAATAATTGACCAGTTCCACGGAGCGGTCGCCTTTGCGGATCGCATGCAGGGATGGAAGCAGCAACTCGCCCCAGATCCGGTAGCGTTCGGCGTCCTCCGCTTCGTTTAAGTCTTTTTCCAGGTTGGCCAGCTTTTTGATGTTTTTGTTCCGTTCGTTTTGCAAAAACCGCAGCAGGTCGCCCGTTTTCTGTTTAACGGTGTCGCGCCGCGCTTTGTCTCCGTAATAGTCCTCCATGCATTCGCTGATCGACTTGTAAGTCCGCAGTTCGCCCTGGATTTGCGTCAGCCGGATCGCGGAAAACACGCTTTTTCCTTTGGCGGTTTCGCCCGTCACCGGGGTATAAGCGTGGCCCCGGACATCTTCCATCAGCGCGGAAAAAGCCTGCCATAGCCGCTCCGCAGAATCAAGGCCGGTTTGTTCCTTGTCGGGTCCGGTCAGGCCCGCCCGGGCGTAAATTTCCCCGGCGATCAGCGGGCTTAATCCGTTATAGGCCTCGACCAGCCAGCCGCTGCCTTTTCCGGCCTGCTCCGCCTCCCGGTAAGCCGCCAAAAACCCGGCGCGCTCCGCGCCCAGCGGGTCGAGCTTGTGCTGCTCGGGAGGATGGGTGTAGGCGAATCCGGGCATAACGACGCGGTAGCCGCTGATGGCCGGGGTCACATGGTGGATTCCGTCAAGCTGAACTCCTGCCGCCGGATCGACGAGAATGATGTTGCTGTGCCGGCCCATCAGTTCGATGATGACCCTCTTCAACGACAGATCGCCAAGCTCATCGCGCGTGCGGACATCGATATGGATGATCCGCTCCATGCCGACCTGGCTGATCGCTTCGATGGTTCCTCCTTCAAAATGCTTGCGCAGCAGCATGCAGAACATCGGAGCTTCCAGCGGATTCGGAAAAGAGCTTTCCGTAAAATGAACGCGCGGATACGTCGGATTCGCCGACAGCAGCAGGCGCCGGTTGCCACCCTGCGTACGCAGGGCCAACACGATGTCGCTGGCCGCGGGCTGGTGTATTTTATTGATGCGCCCCCCTATGCAGGCTTGCAGTTCATGAACGAGCGCACGGGTTACAATGCCATCGAGTGCCATAAGCTTGTTATCTCCTGTCTTTCTGTCTAAGTAATGTTAAAGAAAACGCCTCTTCTATGATGCCATACTTTGGGCAAAAACTTAAGGGCTCCGCTGTGATAATTTGGGACTGGCCGGAATACATTTACCCTAGGTGGAAAAGCCTTCACGCTGAAACTGCACAAAAAACGGAAGGGGAATAGGGGATGGAACAAAAAAACTGGCACCAGTGGAGTGCTGAAGCGCTTTTGGAACGGCTTGGCGTCACGCGTGATCAGGGGTTGTCCGACGAGGAAGCGCAACGAAGACGCGAGGAGAGCGGCTGGAACGAGCTCGAAGAAGGGAAGCGGATTTCCCCGATCCTGCTGTTTCTGAATCAGTTTAAGGATTTCATGATGCTGGTGCTGATGGGCGCCACGCTGATCTCGGGATTTCTCGGTGAATATTTGGACGCCGTGACGATTATAGCCATCATTGTTTTGAACGGGGTGCTGGGGTTCATCCAGGAATTCCGGGCGGAGCGCTCCCTGCGCGCGCTGAAGCAGCTTTCGGCGCCGCACGCCAACGTGCTAAGGGAAGGAACCGTGAAGCATGTGCCGGCCCGGGAGCTTGTTCCCGGGGACATCGTTGCCCTGGAGAGCGGCGACCGGATTCCGGCGGATATCCGCTGGTTGTCCACAAACAGCCTGGACGTCGAGGAATCCGCGCTTACGGGCGAATCGCATCCGGTCGGCAAGCATGCCGGGGTGCTGAAAGAAAGTGAAGTGCCGCTCGGCGACCAGAAAAATATCGGCTTTATGGGCACGATGATTACCCGCGGTACCGGGCGAGGCATCGTTATCCGGACGGGCATGGACACCGAAATGGGGAAAATCGCCGACCTGATCCAAAATACCGAAGCTCAGGAAACGCCGCTGCAGCGGCGGCTTGAGCAGCTTGGGAAAATTCTGATCTACATGGCGCTTGGCCTGACCGTGCTCGTGGTGCTGCTGGGCATTTTACAGGGGCAGCCGGCGAGCGGCATGTTTTTTGCCGGGGTCAGTCTGGCGGTCGCCGCGATTCCGGAAGGTCTGCCGGCCATCGTCACGATCGCCCTGGCGCTCGGCGTACAGCGGATGATCAAACGCAAAGCGATCGTCCGCAAGCTGCCTTCGGTGGAAACGCTGGGCTGCGCATCGGTCATTTGCTCGGATAAAACCGGCACGCTGACGCAAAACAAAATGACCGTTACCCGCCTTTGGCTGGAGGGCCGTTCTTTGGAGGTCACCGGTGAAGGCTACGAGCCGGTCGGCAACATCCTCGAGGGGGACAGCCCGGTCGATTTGCGCAAGGATCAAAGCCTGCGCCGGCTGCTGCAAATCAGCGCGCTGTGCAGCAATGCCGTCATATATGAGGATGACCCGGAACAACGCGGCCGGCGCAAGACGAAAGATGAAGCGGCGGTGGGCCCGGTTTGGAAATTAAAAGGCGACCCGACCGAAGGGGCTTTGGTTACGCTGGCTTCAAAAATGGGCTTGTCCCCGGCCTCCTTAAGCGGCATGTATACGCGCGAGCGGGAGTTTCCGTTCGATTCTAAGCGTAAGGCGATGTCCGTGATCGTTTCGCATCAGGGCGGTAAAATGGCGCTGGTGAAAGGTGCGCCGGATATGCTGCTGGAGCGCTGCTCGTATATTTTGTGGGAAGGGAAAGTGGTGCCTTTTACCGGGACATTCCGCCAGCGGGTGCAGGCCGCCAACGAAAAGATGGCCCGCGGCGCGCTGCGCGTGCTCGGCATGGCGTACCGGGAATTAAGATCTCATGAAGGGGCAGATGGTGAGGACGGCGTGGAATCGCAGCTGATTTTCGTCGGCCTGGCGGGCATGATCGATCCGCCGCGGCGCGAAGCGCGGGACGCGATCAACGTCTGCCGCAAGGCGGGTATCAAAACGGTGATGATCACCGGGGACCATGGGCTTACCGCCGAAGCGATCGCCTCCGAGCTCGGCATTTTGCCGCGCGGCGGCTCCGCGATGTCCGGCCAGCAGCTGGAAGGGCTCAGCGATGAAGAACTCGAACGTCAGGTGGAGAACATCTACGTGTATTCCCGGGTTTCTCCGGAACATAAGCTGCGGATCGTCAAAGCTCTGCAGCGCAGAGGACATGTCGTGGCGATGACCGGCGACGGCGTCAACGACGCGCCGGCGATCAAAGCGGCCGACATCGGCATCGCGATGGGCATGACCGGAACCGACGTCTCCAAAGAGGCTTCTTCCTTGATCCTGAGCGACGACAACTTTACGTCGATTGTGGCCGCGATCGAGGAGGGCCGGAACATTTACGAGAACATCCGCAAGTTCATCCGCTATTTGCTGGCGTCGAACGTCGGGGAAATTTTGACGATGTTTTTCGCCATGCTGGCCGGGCTGCCGCTGCCGCTGCTGCCCATTCAGATCTTGTGGGTGAACCTCGTCACCGACGGCCTGCCGGCGATGGCGCTTGGGGTGGACCAGCCGGAGAAAGATTTGATGGAGCACAAGCCGCGCGGGGCGAACGAAAATATTTTTGCCCGGCGTTTGGGCTGGAAAATCATCAGCCGCGGCGTGCTGATCGGCGTGTGTACGCTTGGCGCCTTCTGGCTGACGCTGCAGTACGCGCCGGACGATCCGGGCCAACTGATCAAAGCGCAGTCGGTCGCTTTCGCCACTTTGGTCATGGCGCAGTTGATCCACGTCTTCGACTGCCGCAGCTCGCGTTCGATTTTTCACCGCAACATCTTGCAAAACAAGTTATTGGTGCTTGCGGTCTTGTCTTCCGTCATTTTGATGCTTGGCGTCATGTACATCGAACCGCTGCAGCCGATCTTTAAAACGGTTCCGCTCGGCGCGCGGGAATGGGCGATTACGCTGGTAGCCGCCGGCATTCCGACGTTCCTGTTGGGCGCGGGCAGCGTCTGGTCCGGGAACCGCAAGCGCCGCGGCTTCAACGGTCCGCGTCCGCTGGGAGCCGCGAAAAGTACAAATATTCGTGCATAAAATCAATACCTTTTCCGGCCGCCAAACTTTAGACTAACCCCATAGGCAAGCTTTGTCGCAAGGGATCACGTTTCCCTTGATATATATTGATGATGCAGGAGTGGGGTTAAGATGGAATTTACGAAAATGCATGGACTGGGCAACGATTTTCTCGTTTTTTACGGGCATACGGAACTGCCTGAAAATGTATCCGAGCTGGCGGTAAAATGGTGCGACCGGTATTTTGGGGTCGGCGGGGATGGTCTCGTGTTTATCCTTCCGTCGGAGAAGGCCGATTTCAAAATGCGGATCATCAACTCGGACGGTACGGAAGCCGAGCAATGCGGCAATGCGATCCGCTGTGTGTCCAAGTACGTATACGACAACGGCTTGGTCGGCAAAGAAAACGTGACGATCGAAACGCTTGGCGCGGGCGTACAGCAGGTGAGCCTGCAGGTGGAGAACGGAACCGTCAAAACGGTGCGCGTCGATATGGGCGAACCGATTTTAGACGGTTTGGCCGTTCCGACCACGCTGGAGGAAAGCCCGGTGCTGAACCGGCCGATCGAGGCGGGGGGGCGCGAATTTTCCTTCACGGCCGTGTCGATGGGCAATCCGCATTGCGTCATTTATGTGGACGACGCCCCGAACTTCGATTTGACGACATGGGGGCCAAAGCTTGAGGTCCATCCTTATTTCCCGCGCAAAATCAACGTCGAATTCGCGACCGTAACGAGCCGGGAACGGGTGGAAATGCGCGTCTGGGAACGCGGAGCCGGACCTACGCTCGCCTGCGGAACGGGCGCCTGCGCCACCTTGGTATCCTCCGTGCTGAACGGGCTGACGGACCGGGCGGCCTGGATCGGGCTGAAGGGCGGGGACCTGTTTATCGAATGGGATGAACGGGACAACCACGTATATATGACCGGCCCGGCGGAAGCGGTGTACAAGGGCAGCGTAGAAATCTAAATGCCGTTTGACCAGCGTTGCAGCAGGCGGCAAACAAAGCCGGGACACCCGTGGTTAGGGGCCCGGCTTTTTTAAGATCTGTGACCTGCATTTGCGGAGGCAGCGGAAATAACGGTAAAAAAGGGCGCTATTTTTGCCAAATAGGGAACGGGTGCGAGATAGAGGAACTTTTTTCCTCTATTTTTCGCCGGATAGGGGCAAAACGACGGTTTTTCAAGCCTAATAAGAAAATAAGGACCAAAAGTTCCTCTAATTTATTAGCGAGGGGCAAATTTGCAAAAATAACGCCACAAAATACCTCTATGTCAGGACGGTTGCTTCCTCCTAAGGCTTAAACCATGGGTGTATACAGCAAAACGAAAGTTTTCTTCCAAACGCATCATATTCTATCTTACCATTCTTATTAATTTATGTTAGATTAATATGATAATAGTTTACGTCAGGCGGTCAGGAGGAGCGAGCATGAAGCCGAATTTGCGCGAGGCGCTGAAAAACGAAGTCATTGTCGGCGATGGAGCCATGGGCACGTATTTGTACCATCTGGGCTTTCCGGTCGGCATTTCCTATGAAGAATTCAATTTGCTGCGCCCGGATGTCATCGGCGACGTGCATCGGCGATACATCAGGGCCGGAGCCCGGTTGATCGAGACCAACACGTTTTCGGCAAATTACTATAAATTGTCCAGGTTCGGCCTGGAGGAGAAAGTGGAGGAAATCAACCGCGCCGCCGTGCGCATTGCAAGGGAAGCCGCGGGGGATGAAGCTTATGTGGCGGGCGCGGTCGGTTCGATCCGCGGCGGAAAGCGGGCGAACGTCACGGCGCAGGAGCTGGGCGCTTATTATGAACAGCAAATCGCCACGCTCTTATCAGAAGGGGTCGACGCCCTGCTGTTCGAAACGTTTTACGATTTGCGGGAAATGCGGATCGCGTTGGGGAAAGCGCGGCATCTGACCGATCTTCCGGTCATCTGCCAGTTCGCCGTCGACCAGGTCGGCCGTACGCTGGACGGATTTGCGATGCCGGAAGCGTTCGGCACGCTGCTTCGGGAAGGCGCCGATGTGCTTGGCTTCAACTGCCATTCCGGCCCGAAAGGGATCATGAGCGTGATGGCCGAATTGAACGGCCCGCTGGACGTTCCGATGTCCGTATTTCCGAACGCAGGTTTGGCGGATTACGTGGATGGAGAATATGTATATGGAGCAACCCCCGAATATTTCGGTGAAAACGCGGCAGCGTTCGCCGATTTGGGCGCGCGGCTGATCGGCGGCTGCTGCGGCACGACGCCGGAGCATACCGCGGCAACCGCGAAAGCGCTGCTTGGCTACGCCGCGCCGCCGCTGGAGAAGGAACGTCAGCTCCCCGAGGCGCGTTCGTCCGTAACCTTGAACGAGCCCGAGGCTCCGGAGACGGAATCCGGACTTTCCCCAGGCGGCGGTCAGGTACGGCGGGACCGTCCGAGCCTTGTCGAGTTGGCGAAGGAACGGCACACCGTCATCGTCGAGCTTGATCCGCCGCGCGATCTGGATATCGGCAAGTTTATGGAAGGAGCGGCCGCGCTTAAGGCGGCGGGCGTCGACGCCCTGACGCTGGCGGACAATTCGCTGGCCGTGACGCGCATGAGCAACATGGCTTTGGGGCATCTCGTTCAGTCCGAGCTGGGCCTCCGCCCGCTCATACACATCGCCTGCCGGGACCGCAATTTGATCGGCACGCAGTCGCATATGATGGGTTTTGACGCTCTGGACATCGACCATGTGCTGGCCGTGACGGGCGATCCGGCGCGGTTCGGGGATTTGCCGGGCGCAAGCTCCGTCTACGATTTGACGTCGTTTGAGATCATCCGTATGATCAAGCAGCTTAACGACGGAACCTCTTTTTCCGGGAAGCCGTTGAAGCAGAAAGCCAAATTCGTCGTTGGCGCCGCTTTTAATCCGAACGTGAAGCATTTGCATAAAGCGGTTGAGCGGCTGGAGAAAAAAATCGCCTCCGGCGCCGATTACATCATGACCCAACCGGTCTATGATCCGGAGCTGATCGTGGCGATCAAAGAAGCGACGGCGCATCTGGATATTCCGATATTTATCGGCATCATGCCCCTGGCCAGCGGCAAAAACGCCGCATACCTGCATAACGAGGTACCCGGCATCCAGCTGCCGGAGGAGATTCTGAAGCGGATGGAGGGACTGCAGGGTCCCGAAGGGCGCAAAGCGGGCGTGGAAATCGCCAAGGAACTGCTCGACACGGCGATGGAGCATTTTAACGGCATTTATTTAATGACCCCGTTTATGTTCTATGAAATGAATGTCGCTTTGGTGAATTATGTCAAGGAGAAATCGAAACAAGGGGCGTCCCACTTGTCTCGCTCCACATAATCATTTACAATAGGATAACGGATGTGATGCCATTGTCGCACAGTATGACAGGATACGGTGGGGCCGTCAGATCTTACGGCGGTTACATCGTTCAATTCGAGATAAAATCCGTCAATCACAGATACGCGGAAATCGTTCTGCGTATGCCGCGGGAGTGGTCATGCTACGAGGAAGGGCTGCGACGGCTGGTTCAACGCCGCGTAAAACGGGGGCGCATCGATGTCTTCATCAGCAAAGAGCGTGACGATACAAGCGCTTTGCCTTTGGTGTTGAACGCTCCGGTCGCGGAGTCTTACCTGCAGGCCGCCGAAGAGCTCGGCCGCCGTTACGGGGTGGACGCTAAATTGAGCGCCAAAGACCTGCTCTCCCTGCCGGACGTGTTGACCGCTCCCGAGCTGTCGCCGGCGGGCGAAAGCGAACCGGAGTGGGAACGGGTGCTGCAGGACGGTCTCGAGGAAGCGCTGATCGGGCTTCTGGGCATGCGCGAGCGCGAGGGCCGGAACCTCGTTGCCGACTTAAGCGGGCGGCTGGCCCGCCTGGAGGCGATTCACGGCGAGCTGGTGCGCCTCGCTCCGGAGGTTGTGAATGATTACAGAAGCCGGCTTAAGGGGCGGCTTTCCGAACTGCTTGAGGGAAGTTTTGACGAGCAGAGATTTGCGATGGAAGTGGCCGTATTTGCCGACCGCTCCAATATCGACGAAGAGCTGATCCGCTTGAAGAGCCATTTCGAGCAATGCCGCAGTTTGCTGCAGGCTTTTGAACCGATAGGGCGCAAGCTGGATTTTCTCATACAGGAAATGAACCGGGAAACCAATACGATTGGATCTAAAGCCAATCATTTGGCTCTAGTCAACCTTGTCGTCGAAATGAAGGCGGAGTTGGAGAAGATCCGCGAGCAAGCCGCGAATCTCGAATAACGTATTTTGACGCGAGTAGGAGTCAAGTATATAGGGGGAACTACCTGAACATGGGAATTAAACTTATTAACATCGGCTTCGGAAATATCGTATCGGCCAACCGAATCATTTCGATCGTAAGCCCGGAGTCTGCGCCGATCAAGCGGATCATTCAGGAAGCGAGAGATCGCCATATGCTGATTGACGCTACATACGGGCGGCGGACGCGCGCGGTTATTATCACGGATAGCGACCATGTTATTTTGTCGGCGGTGCAACCGGAGACAGTCGCCCACCGGCTGTCGACCAAAGATGAAGACAACGACGAATAAAATGGAGAGAATTATGTCTAAAGGGTTACTTATTGTGTTATCTGGACCGTCGGGCGTCGGGAAAGGAACGGTTTGCAGCGAACTGCGCAAGCGTATGCCGGATTTGATTTATTCGGTTTCCGCGACGACGCGGCAGCCTCGCCTTGGCGAAGAAAACGGCGTGAACTATTTTTTCAAAAGCCGCGAGCAGTTTCTGGAGATGATCGAAAACGATCAGCTGCTGGAGTATGCCGAATACGTCGGCAACTTTTACGGTACCCCGCGGGATTTCGTGGAGGAGACGATCGCTAGCGGCAAGGACATTATTTTGGAGATTGAAGTTCAAGGTGCGCTCAAGGTGAAGGAGAAATTCCCGGAGGGCGTGTTCGTGTTTCTGCTCCCGCCTTCGCTTGACGAGCTGAAGGGCCGCATTCAAGGCCGGGGAACGGAAAACCAGGCAACGATCGATCACCGCATGTCGGTGGCCGCTCATGAGATCGGACTGATGGAAAATTATGATTATGCCGTCGTCAACGACGAAATCGATCATGCCTGCCAAAGAATACAATCCATCGTTATCGCCGAACATTGCAGAATCCGCAAACAAGGAAAGTGCTAAATCCGGCGATCAGCCAATAAGAAGAGGTGTTACGTTATGCTGTATCCATCCATTGACAAGATGCTCGGCAAAGTAGGGAGCAAATACTCCCTGGTCGTGGCAGCATCCCGCCGCGCCAGACTGCTGCGCGAAGGGGACAAAAGCGAGCTGAAGCAGCCGAAATCGCATAAGCAGGTCGGTATTGCGCTCGAAGAGATTTACGGCGACTACGTCAAGATCAAAAACGACGGGGAACAGCCTGCAGAAAACGAATAAATTCCGGCCTCCGGGCTGCTTTACAACAACCGCGAGGTTGTTATTTTTTTGGTTTGGGAGAAAGGCAGGGGATACCGATGTTATCCGGCAAAAAAGTTTTGCTAGGCGTCACCGGCGGAATCGCCGCTTTCAAAGCGGCGTCGCTAACCAGCAAGCTGGTGAAAGAAGGAGCGGAGGTCCGCGTCATCATGACCCGGTCGGCGACAAAATTCATCACGGAGCTGACGCTGCAGGCCTTATCGAAAAATTTCGTGTACACCGACACGTTTGATGAAAAACACCCTGAATCGATTTCGCATATCAATTTGGCCGATTGGGCCGATCTCGTGCTGGTCGCTCCGGCGACGGCCAACATCATCGCCAAAATGGCCACAGGAATCGCCGACGACATGCTGTCGACGACGCTGCTCGCCACGCAGGCGCCGATCATGCTTGCTCCGGCGATGAACGTGCATATGTACGAGCACCCGACGGTCGTCCGCAATATGGCTGAGCTCGTGGAGCGCGGGGTCATGATGATCGAGCCGGGCGAAGGGCTGCTGGCCTGCGGTTATACGGGCAAAGGGCGGATGGAAGAGCCGGAGTCGATCGCGGCCGTGGTGAACGGCTATTTTGCGCGCCAGGCCAAGCGGGCGGAAAAGCCGCTTGCCGGCAAAAAAGTCGTCGTGACCGCCGGCGGCACGGTCGAGCGGATCGATCCGGTCCGCTATATCACCAACGACTCTTCGGGCAAAATGGGCTTTGCCATTGCCAAAGCGGCCCGGGAGTTGGGGGCGGACGTGACGATTATCGCCGGAACAACGCAAGCGCAACCGCCTGTAGGGATCTCCCTGACGCGCGTCTCCTCGGCGCAGGAGATGTACGAAGCCGCCCTTCGGGAATGGGCCGATACGGATATCCTGGTGAAGGCTGCTGCTGTGGCGGATTACCGGCCAAAGGAAACCGCGCCGAACAAAATCAAAAAAACCGGTGATTCCCTGGTGCTGGAGCTGGTGAAGAACATTGATATTTTGGAAACGCTCGGGAAACAGAAAACGACCCAACTGCTGATCGGCTTTGCGGCGGAGACGGAAAATCTTGAGCAGCATGCCATGGACAAGCTGAAGCGCAAAAATTGCGATCTGCTCGTCGCCAACGATGTCACCGCGGAGGGAGCGGGATTCGGCGCCGAAACCAACATCGTCAACATTTATGATGCGAACGGACTGGTGGATTCGCTGCCCCGGCTCGCCAAAGACGAAGTGGGCATGCGGATTATGGAGCTTGCGGCCGGCCGATTGAAGGGTACGGGCCGATGACCTACCGAATGGCCAAAGTGATCGTGGATGTGCCGAGCCGGGAAACCGACCGGCCTTTTGATTATTTGATCCCCCAGCCGCTGGCGGGGTGGATCGAGGTCGGCAGCCGGGTCGGCGTCCCGTTCGGACGCCGCACGGTGCAGGGCTTTGTCGTTTCGCTGCATGAACAGCCGGAAATGGATCCGGCGCGGATGAAGCCGGTTCAGGAGCTGCTGGACCTGCTGCCGCCCCTGCCGCCCGATCTCGTGGAGCTGGCGGAGTGGATGAGCCGGAAATACGCCTGCAGCATGATTTCGGCGCTGCAGGCGATGATCCCGTCGGCGTTGAAAGGCAAGGCGGAAAGGTATATCCGCGCGGCCGAGCCGGAGGATGCGCCGGAAAGCGGGGGCGCAGCGGAGCTGATCGCGGCGGGAAGCGCAGCGGAGCCGTTTCGGGGCGGGCAGGAGGAAGAGGAACTGCGCCGGGAAACCGGCAGCCTGCCCTCTTTGTCGGCTTTGCTGACCCGGGAAGAGGAAGAAATCGTCGCCCATGTCAAGGCGTCCGGCACCGTGACGATGACCCAGCTTGGCGGCCGGTTTCCGGACCAGGCGGCGATCATCAAGGATTTGCTGAACCGGGGCGTGCTGACGGAAAGCCAGGCGATCAAGGACAAGGTCGGCAAAAAAACGGTGAAAAGCGTGGCCGCGGCAGTTAGCGGCAAGGCGGCGGAAGATGCGCTCGCTTCCTTCGGGGCGCAGGCCAAACGACAGAAGGAAGTGCTGCAGTTTTTGCTGGAGGTCGGCATGCCGCTGTCCCTTCAGGAGCTGCTGTCCACCCTGCGGGTGACGGCAGGCACGGTGAAGAAGCTGGCGGAAAAAGGCTACGCTGTCATCGAAGACGTCGAAGTGTTCCGCGACCCTTACCAAGGCCGGCGATTTAAGAGCAGCGTGCCGCTGGAACGAACGCCGGAGCAGGAGATCGTATATAATCGACTGGCCGCGGCGCTTGACGCAGGGAGGCCCGAAGTTTTTCTGCTGCACGGGGTGACCGGCAGCGGCAAAACGGAGGTGTACCTGCAAACGATTGAGCGCTGTCTTTCCCTGGGGCGCCAGGCGATCGTGCTCGTGCCGGAAATTTCGCTCACTCCGCAGATGGTCGAGCGGTTCAAAGGGCGGTTCGGCGGCAAGGTTGCCGTGATGCACAGCCGGTTGTCCAGCGGGGAGCGGTACGACGAGTGGCGGAAAATCCGCGAAGGCCGCGTAGAGGTTGCGATCGGGGCACGTTCGGCGGTGTTTGCGCCGTTTGCCAAGCTCGGGCTGATCGTCATGGACGAGGAGCATGAAACCTCCTACAAGCAGGAGGAGACGCCGAAATACCACGCCCGCGACGTCGCCGTCCGGCGCGCCCGGCAGCACGGGGCCGCGGTGATATTAGGCTCGGCAACCCCGTCGCTGGAGAGCTATCATGCGGCCCGCTCCGCAGGCGGGGACCATGGCGGCTTTGCTCCGGTGCTGCTGGAAATGAAGCAGCGTCCGTCCGGCAGCCGGCTGCCGGAGGTTCAAATCGTCGACATGCGGGAAGAACTGAAGGAAGGCAACCGTTCGATGTTCAGCCGCGCGCTGCACCGGGGGATTTCAGCCCGCCTCGAGCGCGGCGAACAGACCGTGCTGTTCCTCAACCGGCGCGGCTACTCCACGTTTGTGATGTGCCGGACTTGCGGCTACGTCGCCGGTTGTCCCGAGTGCGACATTTCGCTCACCTACCATCAAAAATCGAACAACCTGCGCTGCCATTATTGCGGTTACGCCGAAGCGGCGCCATCCGTATGCCCGGAATGCGGCAGCGAGCATATCCGCTACTTCGGAACGGGCACCCAGCGGGTCGAAGCTGAACTGGCCAAGCTGTTTCCGGGCATGCGCGTCATCCGCATGGATGTGGACACCACGAGCGAAAAAGGCGCGCACGAGAAGCTGCTGCAGGCGTTTCGCGAGAAAAAAGGCGACGTGCTGCTGGGGACGCAAATGGTCGCCAAGGGGCTGGATTTTCCCGACGTGACGCTGGTCGGTGTGATCGCGGCGGATACGGCGCTGAATTTCCCCGATTTTCGCGCGGCGGAAAAAACGTTCCAACTGCTGACGCAGGTGGCGGGACGCGCCGGGCGCCATCAGCTGCCGGGGGAAGTGTTTATCCAGTCCTATATACCGGAGCATTATTCGATCGTCCACGCCAGCGGGCACGATTATTTGTCTTTCGTGCGCGAGGAGCTGAAGCACCGCAAGGCGCTGCATTATCCGCCGTACAGCCGGCTGATTCTGGTCACGCTTTCGCATGAGAAGCTGCCGCTGCTGCTGCGGATGGCGGAAAATTTCGCCGGCGATCTGCGGGTCAAGGCGCAGCGCCTCGGCTGGTTCGGCAGCCTGGACCGGTTTACGCCGGCGGCGCTGGACATTCTCGGCCCGGTCGCCTCGCCGATTCCGCGCATCAAAAACCGCTACCGGTTCCAGTGCATGGTGAAGTACCGCGGCGATTTGGACGCGGTCGGCCTCGTGCGGGAGACGGCGGCCGCGACGCTGGCGGGCCTGCGTGACGCCAATCTGCAAATCAGCATCGACGTCGATCCGCAAATGCTGATGTAATGGCTGCATACACTTTATGATCAAACCGCGGGTTTACGGCATATATATTTTTTGAAGAATGTACTGGGCCTTTTTAATGTAAATAATACTCAAAAAGCTCATGAAGCGACGGAAGGAAGTGCCATATGGCGATACGCATTATCGTAAAAGAACCGGATGAAGTGCTGCATAAGGCAGCCAAAGAAGTGACGAAAATTACGCCGAACGTACAGAAGATTTTGAGCGATATGGCGGATACGATGTACGACGCGGAAGGCGTGGGGCTGGCCGCCCCGCAGATCGGCATTTTAAAACGGATGATCGTGGTGGACGTGGGCGATGAGCACGGACTGATCGAGCTGATCAACCCGGAGATCGTGTCCAAGGAAGGGGAGCAGTTCGGGCCCGAAGGGTGCCTAAGCATCCCGGGATATCGCGGCGATGTGCGCCGGGCGATGACGGTGACGGTCAAAGGCCTTGACCGCAACGGGAAGGAAGTCACATATACCGGATCTGAGCTGCTGGCTAGAGCTTTTCAGCATGAGATCGATCATTTGAACGGGGTTCTTTACACCGATGTGGCCGAAAAAGTATACGAAATTACACCGGAAGGTGAAGAGAAGGAGTGACGTCGCAGGTGAAGATCGTCTTTATGGGAACCCCGGAGTTTGCGGTTCCTTCCCTGGAGGCCTTGCTGCGCGAAGGGTACGATGTGGCCGCCGTCGTGACCCAGCCGGATCGTCCGCAGGGGCGCAAAAAGGTGCTGACGCCGACGCCGGTCAAAGAGGCAGCGCTGCGGCACGGGTTGCCCGTGCTGCAGCCTGTGCGGATGCGGGCGCCCGAGGCGGTGGCGGAGGTGGCGGGCTATCGGCCCGACCTGATCGTCACGGCGGCGTACGGACAAATTTTGCCCAAAGCGGTGCTCGATTTGCCCCGTTACGGCTGCCTTAACGTTCACGGCTCGCTGCTCCCGAAATACCGGGGCGGCGCGCCGATTCAACGTGCGATCATAAACGGCGAGAAGGAGACCGGGATCACGCTGATGTATATGGCGGAGGGGCTGGACACCGGCGACATGATCGCGAAGTCCATCGTCCCGATCGCGGACGAGGACACGTCCGGCACGTTGTTCGAGAAGCTGAGCCAGGCGGGCGCCGGGCTGCTGCTGGAGCAGCTGCCGCTGATCGTGGCGGGCAAGGCCGGGCGGATTCCGCAAAACGATGAGGAATCGACGTATGCGCCGAATTTGAGCCGCGAGGATGAGCGCATCGACTGGACGGCTTCTTCGCGGGACATCTATAACCGGGTGCGGGGGCTTGTTCCTTTTGCCGGCGGTTTTACGTTATGGAACGGCGAAGTGTTTAAAATATGGGCGGTTGCCAAGCCTGCGGAAGGCGGAGTTTCTGGATCGGCGGACGGGGCCGCGCCCGGACAAGCTCCCGGGACGGTGCTCGATTTGTCGGCGCGCGGCATTGAGGTGCAAACCGGGGACGGTTCCGTGCTGCTCACCCGCGTCCAGCCGGCCGGCAAAAAAGCGATGGAAGCCGCGGAGTTCGTGCGCGGCGGCGTGATGAAGAAAGGAACGGTATTGGGATGAGCCTAAGCGGTGGCGTTGGCGGAGGAAAAAATGGCAGGGAGCGCGGTAGCGCCCGAAAGGGAGGCGCCGAGGGCGGTTTCGCTTCAAATGCGGGGGGCAGCTCTGCTCCAAAAGCAGGCGCCGGCGGCGGGTCTCAAAAAGAGAAGGCCGGGCGCAGTGCTGGCTCCTCGGGGGGAGCGGCCCGCAGACAGGGGAAACCTTCCGCCCGCGGCGTTGCGTTGGAGGTGCTTACCGCCGTCGAGCAGGAAGGAGCCTATAGCAACCTGCTGCTGAACGGGGCGCTGCAAAAATCCAGTCTGTCCGGGCCTGATGCGGGTCTTGCGACCGAGCTCGTTTACGGTACGATTCAACGGTTGAATACGATCGACTTTTTTCTGGCGCCTTTCGTAACCAAAGGGCTTGGCAAGCTTGCTCCGTGGGTGCGCAATTTGCTGCGGCTCAGTTTCTACCAGCTTCATTATCTGGACCGGATTCCTCCGCATGCCGCCGTCAACGAGGCGGTCAATATCGCCAAAAAGAAGGGGCATCAAGGCATTTCCGGGATGGTCAACGGTGTATTGCGCAACGTGTTGCGCCGGAAGGAGGAACTGACCCTGCCGGAAGATCTGCCGCCGGTCAGCCGGATCGCCCTGGCTCACTCGCATCCGGAATGGCTGGTCGCCCGCTGGATCGAACAGTACGGGGAAGCCACGGCCGAGGCCATCTGCCGGGCCAACAACGAACCGCCTTCGGTCAGCGTCAGGGTCAACCGGGCCCGGGCGAGCCGGGAGGAGATACTGCGGCTGATGGAAGGGCAGGGTCTCACGGCTTCCGCTTCCCCGATTTCGCCGGACGGCATCATCGTACATAGCGGCGGGAACATGGCGCTGACGTCTTGGTACCGGGAAGGATTGATCTCCGTTCAGGACGAGAGTTCCATGTTGGTGGCCGAAGCGGTGGATCCGCAGCCGGGCATGTCGGTCCTGGACTGCTGCGCGGCGCCCGGCGGGAAAACGTGCCATATGGCGGAAATCCTCGAGGGCGGCGGCGAGGTTGTGGCAAACGATATTCATCCGCACAAGGCCAAGCTGATTGAAGACCACGCCCAGCGGCTGGGGCTCGGGAACGTGCGGGCGTTGTCGGGAGATGCGATGAAGCTGAACGAACGCTTTGAAGCGGAATCGTTCGACCGCATCCTGCTCGACGCCCCCTGCTCAGGGCTTGGCGTGATCCGCCGCAAGCCCGATTTGAAATGGGCGAAAACGCCGGGGGACATTGGAGAGATCGCCGGGGTGCAGCAAGGGCTGCTGGACGCGGTGAGCGGACTGCTGAAGCCGGGCGGCATCCTCGTTTACAGCACCTGCACGATCGAACCCCGGGAAAACGCCGAGATGGTCCAGCGGTTCCTGGACCGCCATCCGGAGTTCGCTTTGGCGGCGGAGGAGCCGGCCGGCTGGGAGCGGCGGCCGCTTGCCGAAGCCGCCGGCCGGGTAGCGGAAGGGCTGCAAATTTTGCCGCAGGACTTCCACTCGGACGGGTTCTACATCGCCCGTTTGCGAAAAGCGTGGTAAAGTACCAATTAAATGAGACTAGTTCGTTTTTAGAGGTCAAGCTCACGGCCAATGCCGCCGGGCTTGGCCTTTTTGAAATAACAGGCGACGGAGTGTATTAAGTTTAGAATGGCAACCATACTTGAAGAAGCTGTACTCTTCCTGATGCCAAGCGCCGCTTTGGTTTTGAGCATAAAAAATAGCGGAACTTTATGTTCCTATTTTCCGGATTTGAGCATGATCATCACCCTTAGCGGAATTTTATGTCCTTATTTTTCAATGAACGGTGCGAAAGGTGGTCAGTTCTCCGCGATTTAGGAAAATAACGACAAAATGTTCCTCTATTTCGCTCAACATGGGGGATATCGCCGAAATAGCGACATTTTTTGTTCTTATGTTTTCGTCCGGGTTTTTCAACAAGCTAACTTTTACAATTTTCCCCAGGCCTTCGCTTCGCAAAAGAGTCACCGCCGCCACGCCGCTACTCGCATTATTTCAGGTACCGTATACTTATTGCGGCTTCCCCTGCCCATCCTCCCCCATGCCTATTCTCGCTCGTCCCCAGCTTGCCCAACCTTTCTCGCCCCGGCTATTCCGGCGTTTCCGCCGCACGTTTTCCCCGCTTCCCAAAGTCCCGGAAGGCTGTCCGGCCCGGCCCTATCCGGCGCGCCCTTTAGTGTCTTGGCGATTTATGATAAAATAGGTGGAATGAGTGGGTGATTTTTTGATAAAACATAGGATAGGTGTGTGAAAATGAAACCTTTTATATATGATTACACTTTGGAAGAACTGCAGGATTGGGCGGTCTCGCAAGGAGAGCCGGCCTTTCGCGGCAGCCAGATTTTCGACTGGCTGTACGTGAAGCGCGTCAGTTCCTTCGACGAGATGACCAACCTGTCCAAATCGCTTAGGCAGAAGCTGGACGAGCAATTTGCTTTCGTCACGCTGCGGGAAATTACGAAGCTGGAGTCCAAGGACGGCACGGTCAAATTTCTGTTCGGGCTGCATGACGATCACGCGATCGAAACGGTCATCATGAAGCATAATTACGGCAACAGCATCTGTGTGACGACGCAGGTCGGATGCAAGGTGGGCTGCACCTTTTGCGCTTCGACGCTCGGCGGCCTGAAACGCAACCTGACGTCCGGTGAAATCGTCGCCCAGGTCGTACAGGCGCAGAAAATTCTCGATGCCAAAGACGAACGTGTCAGCAGCATCGTGATCATGGGAACGGGCGAGCCGTTCGAAAATTACGACGCCACGATGAAATTTTTGCGGATTATGATTCACGAAAAGGGCTTGAACATCGGACAACGGCATATTACTGTATCAACGAGCGGTATTGTGCCGAACATTTACCGGTTTGCCGATGAGAACACGCAAATCAATCTGGCGATCTCGATTCACGCGCCCAACGATGCGCTCCGTTCCAAGCTGATGCCGGTGAACCGGCGCTTTCCGTTTGACGACGTGATGGAGGCGCTGCGTTATTACATCGCCAAAACCGGCCGCCGGATCACCTTCGAATACGCGCTGATAGGCGGGGTCAATGACCAGCCGGAGCACGCGGAGGAATTGGCCGGCGTGATCAAAGACATGCTCTGCCATGTCAATTTGATTCCGGTCAACTACGTGCCGGAACGCAAATACGTAAGAACATCCAGAAACGATATTTTTAATTTTCAACGGGTCTTGGCGGATAACGGCATCAATGTGACGATTCGCCGGGAGCAAGGCCATGATATTGCGGCGGCCTGCGGTCAACTGCGGGCGAAGCATATGGAGTCTGGTGCGAGGTGAACGAAATTGATTAAGACGGTTTATTTAAGTGATGTGGGACGAGTCCGCTCGGTCAACGAGGATTGCACCTGGGTGGACCGGCTCGAGCAGGGCTATACGCTTGGCGTCGTGGCCGACGGAATGGGCGGCCATCAGGCGGGCGATATCGCCAGCCAACTGGCCGTGGAGACGATTACCCGGGATTTGACCGGTCTGTCAGGCGGTCTGTCGGTTCAAGATTTCGGCGAAGAGCTCCGCAAAGCGATCCTCCACGCCAACGAAGTCGTGTTCCGCAAAGCGTCGGAGCATGAGGAATACCGCAACATGGGCACAACGGTTGTCGCCGTGCTGCTGTATGGGCGCGAAGGCATGGTTGGCCATATCGGAGACAGCCGGGCGTACAAGTGCCGGCGCGGGGAGATCGTGCAGTTGACGGACGACCATTCCTTGGTTAATGAGCTGTTGAAAAGCAACCAGATCAGCGCCGAGGAGGCGAATGTCCATCCTCACCGCAATGTGGTGACCCGGGCGCTGGGCACCGACGAACAGGTCGATGTCGACATGAACCGGGTAACTTTGGAGCCTGGGGAAATCCTGCTGCTCTGCAGCGACGGGCTCAGCAATTACGTTACGCCGGAACAAATGACCCTGACGCTGGGCTTGGATGATCTTGCGCTGCATGATCGCGCCGATCGTCTGCTTCAGATGGCGCTGCATGCCGGAGGCGACGACAACATCAGCATCGCCTTGCTGGAACAACATGAGGATGCCGGGTCAGGCACAAAGGAGTGGAATTCATGATCGGACACGAATTGGGCGGTCGTTACCAGATTATCGAACGAGTCGGCGGAGGCGGGATGGCGCTCGTCTATAAAGCGCAGGACATTTTGCTGAATCGCTACGTAGCCATCAAAGTGCTGCGTCAACAATTTGTGAATGACGAGGAATTTATCCGGCGTTTCCGCCGGGAAGCGCAGTCGGCCGCATCCTTATCGCATCCGAACATCGTCAGCGTGTATGATGTCGGACAGGAAGACGAAGTTCATTATATCGTTATGGAGTTCGTGGAAGGCCAAAATTTGAATGAAATCATCAAGGAGCGGGCCCCGCTGCAAGTCGAGGAAGCCGTCCGCATCGCGTCGCAAATCGCTGACGCGCTGGATCACGCCCATCAGAATCAAATCATTCACCGTGATATTAAACCTCATAACATATTAATCGGGCGCAACGGATGGGTGAAGGTTACCGACTTCGGCATCGCCCGCGCCGTCACGTCGACGACGATTACGCAAACGGGATCGGTGGTCGGTTCGGTGCATTATTTTTCGCCGGAACATGCCAAAGGGGTGGCGACCGGGGAAAAGTCGGACCTGTATTCCCTCGGGATCGTGCTGTATCAGATGCTGACGGGACGGCTTCCTTTTTTGGGCGAAAGCCCGATCAGCGTGGCGCTGAAACATCTGCAGGAGCATTTTGACGAGCCGCGGACGGTCAACCCGATGATACCGCAAAGCGTGGAAAATATTATTTTAAAGTCGATGCGCAAAAATCCCGGGGAACGTTACCAGTCGGCTAAAGAAATGCTGCGCGACCTGGAGACTTCCCTGCTGCCGGAACGGCGGATGGAATCCAAACTGGCCTTTATTGATCATGATGATGAAGACAACACGCGAATCATACCGGCCATCCGCCCCCAAAGCAGCTCACAGAAGGGAGGAGCCGCCAAGCTGACCCGGGACAATCCGCGGGAGCGGGACAATGCGGCGGCGGCGTCCGAAGTACGCGAGGCCCCGAAGAAAAAAGCTTGGGGCAAGCCGGCGTTATGGATCGGGGTGACCTTGGT
Organism: Paenibacillus oralis; assembly: GCF_003863965.1. Classification (GTDB taxonomy): domain Bacteria; phylum Bacillota; class Bacilli; order Paenibacillales; family Paenibacillaceae; genus Fontibacillus; species Fontibacillus oralis. Next base: position 6,525,078 of record NZ_RRCN01000001.1, on the reverse strand, counting down.
ATTCCTGCTGGCGATGGCGGGCGTGGCCTGGTACGTCAACAGCCTGGTCACGGTGCCGGAGGTTAGCGTACCAAGCGTTTTAAACTTGGCAGAGCAGGAAGCAATCGCCAAGCTTAAAGAAAACGGGATTGAAGTTGGCGATATCGCGCGCGAGTATAAAGAGGGCTTCGGCGAAGGCGTCGTTTGGGAACAGAGCAAACCTGAGGGCATGAAGGTGAAGGAAGGCTCCACGGTCGACCTTAAGGTCAGTACGGCCAAGCCGTTGCCGGACATGCCGCCGCTAACGGGTCAGACTTATGACGAGGCCGTGAAGCAGCTCGTTGCCTTAGGGATCGATGAGGACCGCATTTCGAAAAAGGAGGAACCCAGCGACGATAAGAAAGCGGGCGAAGTCATCGGCCAAAGCCCCGATGCCGGAGCGGAGTTCGATCCGGCAACGGAGGAAATCACACTGACGGTCAGCACGGGGCCGGAAAACGTCAAAATGCCGAATTTTGTTGGCAAAACCCAAGCTGAAGCAGAGGAAGAAATCAAAAAGCTGGGGCTGAAGCTGGCCGAGGGCGGCATCAAAGAGCAATCCAGCTATGAAATGGAAGCAGGCAAGGTCATCAAGCAGTGGCCGAACGCGCCGAATGAAGAAGTCCCGCCGGGCTCGGAAGTTACTTTGTTCGTCAGCACCGGTTATCCGCCGGAGGCGATCACGTATACGTATCAGGTGCCGGTCGTTCCCGCGGCGGAAGGCCAGAAAAGCAAAATCAGCATCAGTTACGGAGACGCGCGCGGCGACAGTCAGCAATGGGGCACCAAAACGATCGGCAAAGCGCAATATCTTGCGGTCGATCTCGTGCTTGCGCCAAACAAGGATGGCTACGTTTCCGTGACTCGGGATGACGTGCTGCTGGAAACTTACCAGATTTCCTATATCGACGCCAAGCAGGGAACGGTGCCTGTTCCGGAATTCCCGGCAAGCGGCTCTGAGGAGACGTGGGGCGATGAGAATTCGATGGATCAGGATTCGGGAGAGATCCCGGACACCGGTATGGTTCAATCGGGCAACCTGGTCTCTGCCGCGGGCGACAAGGGTAAAGGCAACGGTAAAGGCAAAGGCAACAAACATGGTCATTAAGGCAAACCGAGATGAAAGCGAGGGCCTGCATTTATGCCGGAAGGCTTAATCGTGAAGGCATTAAGCGGATACTATTACGTGAAACCCGCCCAGGCGGCCCCGGAAGGTTATGTGCAGTGCCGGGGCCGGGGCATATTCAAAAAAAAGGGAGTTACTCCACTCGTCGGGGACCACGTTATTTATACCCCGACGGAAAACGGAGAGGGCACGGTGGACGAAATTTTGCCGCGCGAGACGGAGCTGATTCGTCCGCCGATCGCCAACGCCAAACTTGCGGTGCTGCTCTTCTCCTTGCGGGAGCCGGACCTCAATTTGCCGCTTTTGGACAAGTTCCTGGTGCATATCGAGCATGCCGGTCTTAAGACGCTGATTTGTTTGACCAAGGGGGATTTGCTGAACGAAGAGGAAGAGGATGCCTCGGAGAGCATCCTCCGGGTTCAAGAGCTATACCGCTCGATCGGTTATGAGGTGATCGTCACAAGCTCCGCCACCGGGTCCGGGACGGAGGAAGTTAAATCGCGGCTTGCCGGCGAGATCAGCGTGTTCTCCGGGCAGTCGGGCGTCGGCAAATCGTCGCTGCTGAACGCGATGCTGGGGCTTTCGCTGGAAACGAGCGAAATCAGCCTGAAGCTGGGCCGCGGCCGCCATACGACGCGCCATGTGGAGCTGATCGAGCTGGAAAACGGCGGATACGTGGCCGATACGCCGGGTTTCAGCCAACTCGACTTCCTCGAGCTCGGCGTTGAAGAGCTGTCCGGCTGCTTCCGCGAGTTTGCGGAATACGCCGAAGCGTGCAAATTCCGCGGCTGCAGCCATCTGCACGAGCCCGGCTGCAAGGTCAGGGAAGCGGCGGACCGGGGAGACATCGCTGCGAGCCGCTACGAGCATTACGTGCAGTTCCAGGAAGAAATGAAAGAGAAAAAACGGAGGTATTAGCCGCATGAATCCAATTTACATTGCACCGTCGATCCTGTCGGCGGATTTTGCCAAGCTGGGTGAAGAGGTCGCCGACGTGGAGCGCGGGGGAGCCGACTGGCTGCATGTCGACGTGATGGACGGCCATTTCGTCCCGAATCTGACGTTCGGCCCGCTCGTCATGGGGGCGATCGCGCCCATGACGAAGCTGCCGCTGGACGTCCATTTAATGATCGAGAAGCCGGAGGAATACGTTCCTGCGTTTGCGGGGGCGGGCGCTCACCTCATTACCGTGCATGCCGAGGCCTGTGTTCATCTGCACCGCGTGCTGCACCTGATCAAAGAGCAGGGCGTCAAGGCGGGGGTAGCGATCAATCCGGCCACGCCGGCTTCGGCGGTCCGCGAGGTGCTGGAAGACGTTGATCTCGTGCTGGTGATGACCGTGAATCCGGGATTTGGCGGGCAGGCGTTCATTCCGGGAACGCTGCGCAAAATCCGCCAGCTGAAAGCATGGAAAGACGAGCTTGGCTTGACGGATTTGCGGATCGAGGTGGATGGAGGCATTTCCGCTGCGACGGCGCCGCTCGTCGTGGAAGCGGGGGCGGATGTGCTCGTCGCCGGCAACGCCGTGTTTGGCCAGGCCGACCGCCGCGCGGCGATCGGAGAAATCCGCGAGAGCCTGGCCGGTTTGGCATAGGCGCCAAAAGCTGCGCATACAATGGGTTACATGAGCAGGGTTCTCATGTAACCTTTTTTTTGTGGCGGGAATACACGGGTGAATGAAATCGAACATAGAATATGGGTGAGCATGAGCACGATGGGGAGGGTGAACGATGAAATTTTACACATTCAAGCTGCCTAAGTTTTTGGGAGGATTCGTCAAAGCCGTTCTAAATACGTTTCACAAAAACTAGAGGGCGGCCCGCAGGCCGCCTGAGGAGCGAAGGGCCCGCCCCTAGCGGTTCCCGCCGGCCATTCACGAAAGGGCCCTTTGGCTGATGGCTTCGATCGGTGATTTCCCAAGACTTCCGGGCAAAAAAACGCATGAAAAAAAGCACCTCCATAAAAAAGGTGCTTTTTGTCTATATGTCTCGTCCCGACATTACACGCGGGTCACTTTACCGGATTTCAAAGCCCGAGTGCTGACGTATACGCGCTTCGGTTTGCCGTCTACCAAGATCCGGACCTTTTGCACGTTTACGCCCCAAGAGCGCCGATTGCGATTGTTTGCGTGAGATACATGGTTACCGCTGCCTGGCTTTTTACCAGTCACATAACATTTGCGAGCCATTCATTACACCTCCTGTTCCAATACACCTGTCTTGAATATAACGGTTTGATTTCTCCATGGGAACCGCATAAAACAATACTTATATATAATATCACAGTAAAAAAAGCTGCGTCAACAGATCGTTAAAGTTTATTTCTACGTGTTCTTATAGTACAATATGGTTTAGTCCATAATAATTTCATCATCTTTTATATTATTGCTTTTGCGAGATTGTTGGACCCGGGTCCGGCCGAATCAAGATCAAGGCCGTTGTATGTGATTACCCGCCGTCCAAGCGTACGTGGATCAAGCTAGGAAGGGGAATTCTCATTGAGTAAGCGTTCTTTAAATGGAACTGATTTTACCGCCATGGTGTTAGCCGGTGCAAAGCGGCTGTCGGAGCATGCGGAGCACGTCAATTCCCTGAATGTATTCCCGGTTCCCGACGGGGACACCGGTACGAATATGAATTTGACGATGACGGCTGGCGTAACCGAATTGCAGCATAGCGGAACGGGAGGTGTGGGCAGCAGAGCGGGAACCTTGTCCAAAGGTTTGCTCATGGGCGCCCGCGGGAACTCCGGCGTTATCTTGTCCCAGCTGTTCCGCGGTTTCAGCCGCCATGTCGCCTCGTTGGAGGAACTGAATACGATTCAATTCGCCTCCGCCCTGCAGAGCGGCGTGGATACGGCTTATAAAGCGGTAGTGAAGCCGGTGGAAGGAACGATTTTGACGGTGGCGAAGGAAGCGGCCAAACACGCGGTTTTTTACGCGAGAAGAACTCATGATGTCACGGAGCTCATGGGCGAGGTGCTGGCCAAAGCCAAGGAAGCTCTCGCCGGAACGCCGGAATTGCTGCCCGTGCTGAAACAGGTTGGCGTCGTCGATTCGGGCGGTCAAGGACTTGTGTATATTTATGAAGGGTTTATGGAGTGGCTGTCGGGCGAAGGCTCTGCTGAAGCATGGCAAGGACAAGCTCCGTTTAAGGCCGCAGCTCCCGAAATCCGCCAGCCTGCTCCGGCGGCTGCGGTGCACGCGCCCGTTTCGGCCCAAGCCAAGCTGGAAACCGAGGATATCGAGTTCTTATACGACATGGAGTTTTTTATCAACCGTAAGCTTGGCGGCGTGCAGGGGGCTATTTTTGACGAGGAGCAGTTCCGGAAAGCGCTGTCACTTAATGGGGATTCCATTATCGTGATCGCTGACGACGAAATCATCAAGGTGCATGTCCATTCCAAAACGCCGGGCGATGTGCTGAATTTGGCGCTGCAGTACGGCGAAATTACGCAAATTCATATTTTGAACATGCGCGAGCAGCATCGCGAACTGCTCACCGCGGGCATGGATGCCGCCCCGATGCCGGAGCTGTTCGCCGACATTCCGGCGGAAACGGCCCGGCCGGAGGACCCCGCAGGATTGCCTGCCGATGAACTGGCGCCTTACGGATTTATCGCCGTCGCTTCGGGGCAAGGCATTGCCGACATTTTCACCAGCCTGGGCGTCGACGCCGTTTTGTCCGGCGGGCAGACGATGAATCCAAGCACGGAGGACTTCGTAAAAGCGATCGAGTCCATTTCGGCCCAGCATGTGTTCGTGCTTCCGAACAATTCGAACATTATTTTAGCGGCACAGCAGGCCCGCGATCTGCTAGAAGGGGAACGCAGCGTCATCGTCGTTCCGAGCAAGAGCATTCCGCAGGGGGTTGCGGCAGCGTTCGCTTTCCAAGAAGAAGAGAGCGTGGAAGTCAACGAGTCGAATATGCTGAACGCGGTGCAGCATGTAAAGACCGGGCAGGTGACGTACGCCGTCCGGGACACGATGTTCGACGATTTGAAAATTACGGCCGGACATTACATCGGCATTGCGGATGCGAAAATCGTGGCTACGGAAGAGGGGCTGATCGAAACCTGTCAGGGGCTGCTGGACAAAATGCTGGCCGGCGGCGATGAAATCGTCACCGTCCTGGCGGGCGAGGAAGCCGAGGAAGAAATGACGGACCGGCTTGTGGCATGGCTGCAAGACAAGTATCCGGATGTCGAAGTGGAGGTTCACTCCGGCGGACAACCGATCTACTACTATCTGTTTTCGGTGGAATCCTGACGGGTTCGGAAAGGAAACGGGCGATAGAGGAAAGGGGGGAGAACCCTATGCGGCAGGCCGTTATTGTGGCGGACAGCACGGCTGATATTCCGCAGTCCATCGCTTCGGAATTAGGCATTCATATCGTGCCGATGCGGCTGGCCTTCGGCGGCCAGTCTTTTGTTGAAGGCGTCGATATTACCGCGGAACAGTTTTACGACAAACTGACAAAGTCGCGCGAGCTGCCGACAACTTCGCAGACTTCGCCTTCCCAGTATGCGGAAGTGTACCGAAACCTGCTGAATGCGCATCCCGGTGCGCCGATCATCTCCATCCATATCTCCTCCGGCATGAGCGGTACATACCAATCGGCGCGGCTCGCCAAGGAGATGATTGAGGAGGAGTTGGGTCAAGAGTCCGGCATTACCGTCATCGACTCCCTCTGCGCTTCCTACGGGTTTGGGCTGCAGGTCGTTCATGCGGCCAGGCTGGCGGGGCAAGGGGCGACGGTGGAGCGGATTCGCGAAGAAGTGGAGCGTTTGGGCCAGGAACGCCGGCTCTATTTTCTCGTCGATACGCTGGAGTATTTGCAAAAAGGCGGCCGGATCGGCAAGGCGGCGGCGATTTTGGGGAATTTGCTCAATATCAAGCCGATTTTGTCGGTGGACCGGGAAGGCGTCATTTATGCCGTCGACAGGGCCCGCGGCCGGAAAAAGGCGCTGTCCCGCGTGATCGAGCTGTTCGTGAACGATTTCGGCGAGAGCAAAGATTTGAACGTGGCGGTGTGCGATGGCGTAAATCCGGAAGGCGCGGCGGAAATGCTGAACCTGCTGTCGCAGCATTTTACACTGCACGAGGTGGTTCGCACGAGCATCGGCGCCGTGGTGGGCACGCATGTGGGGCCCGGCATTTTGGCCGTGTTTATGTGGCCGGCTTCCGGAGCCGCCAAGTAGTTTCCGCCAAGGGTTCAATGGGGTGTGTAAAGCGAGGGATTTCAATATGGATTTGCATGAAATTCCCGTAAAGCAAGTCAGCGGCGTGAGCGCTCTTAAACAGGAGGAGCTTCACGCCTTTGGCATCTTTACGGTGAATGATTTAATTGAATATTATCCGTTCCGGTACGAAGATTACCGGCTCCGCTCCCTGACGGAGGTGAAGGATGGAGACAAAGTGACGGTTCAGGCGAAAATCATGGGCGTCCCCGTCCTCCAGCGTTATGGCCGCAAATCGCGGTTAACGTGCAAAATGGTCGCGGAGGACTGGATGTTTACGGCGACCTGGTTCAACCGTCATTTTTTAAAGGATCAGCTAACGAGCGGCCGGGAAATTATTTTGACGGGAAAATGGGATATGCGCCGCAGCCAATTGACCGTAACGGAGTCGGAATTCCCGGATCGCGGGACGCTGCGCAGCGGCAGCCTGCAGCCGGTTTATTCGGTGGGCGGGAAAATCACGCAGGCGTGGATGCGCAAGACGATCGGACAGGCGCTGCAGCAGTACGGGGAGATGTTTCCGGAAGTTTTGCCGCAGGAGCTGTTGCGCAAATATGACCTGATGCCCCGTAAGTTCGCGGTTCAGCGCATTCATCAGCCGCAGGACAACGAGGAAGGGCTTAAGGCCCGCCGCCGCATGGTGTATGAGGAGCTGTTTTTGTTTCAGCTGAAGCTGCAGGCGTACCGGGCAATGAACCACGAGCGGATGGACGGCGTGGCGCATGCGGTGGACAACACCACGGTGCGGGAATTCGTCCGCAGCCTGCCGTTTGAGTTGACCGATGCGCAGAAGAAGGTGGAGCTGGAAATTTTGCGCGACATGCGTTCTCCGTACTGCATGAACCGGCTGCTGCAGGGGGACGTTGGCTCGGGCAAAACCGTCATCGCGGCGATCGCTTTGTTTGCGGCGGTAAAGTCGGGGAATCAGGGAGCCTTCATGGTTCCGACCGAAATTTTGGCGGAGCAGCATCTGCGTTCTTTAACGAAGCTGTTTGAGCCGTTCGGCATTACGGTTGGTCTGTTGACCGGCAGCTTGACGGGGCGCAAGCGCAAGGATCTGCTGGCCTCGCTGCAGATGGGGCTGATCGATATCGTTGTCGGCACGCACGCGCTGATTCAGGAGGACGTGTTTTTTCGCTCGCTTAGCCTCGTCGTCACCGACGAGCAGCACCGCTTTGGCGTTAACCAGCGCAGCATTTTGCGGCGCAAAGGCTTTAATCCCGACGTGCTGACGATGACGGCGACGCCGATTCCGCGCACGCTGGCGATCACCGCCTTCGGGGACATGGACGTCTCGACCTTGTCGGAGCGGCCAAAAGGGCGCAAGCCAATCTTGACCTACTGGGTGAAGCACGAGATGATGGATCGCGTGCTCGGCTTTATTTCGCGGGAGGTGTCGCAAGGCCGGCAGGCTTACGTGATCTGCCCGCTGATCGAGGAATCGGACAAGCTTGACGTGCAGAATGCGATCGATTTGTACGTATCGATGCAGCAGGCTTTTCCGGACTTTCGGGTCGGCCTGCTGCACGGGCGGATGACGGCGGCTGAAAAGGACGAGGTGATGCGGGCGTTTTACGAAAACGAGGTGCAGCTATTGGTGTCGACGACCGTGGTCGAGGTTGGTGTCGATGTGCCGAACGCGACGCTGATGATTGTGATGGACGCGGACCGGTTTGGCCTGTCGCAGCTGCACCAGCTGCGCGGGCGGGTGGGCCGGGGCGAGCACGCGTCGTATTGCGTGCTCATCGCCGATCCGAAGTCGGAGGTTGGTCAGGAGCGGATGAAGGTCATGACCGATACGGACGACGGCTTCGAAGTGGCCCGGCGGGACCTGGAGCTGCGCGGTCCCGGGGATTTTTTCGGCACCAAGCAAAGCGGGGTGCCGGATTTTCGCATCGCGGACATGGTCAGCGATTATGCGGTGCTGGAGGCGGCGCGGGACGACGCCGCCCGGCTGGTGGCGGACGCGTCCTTTTGGACGTCGCCGGAATACGGACCGCTGCGCGATTATTTGCGGCGGGAGCAGGTTTTTCAGGGCGAGCTAATCGATTAGCCGCTGTATCTTTGTTCAGGATGCGGGAAGGAAGCAGGCTGTCCTATTGCGGAGGTCTTGCGGAAATAACGGTAAAAAAGGGCTCTATTTACGGGTAGAAGGTGGTTTAGCCTAAATAGAGGAAATTTTTACCGCTATTATTGGAGAATGCAGGCAAAAATGGTGCTTTTTTCAGGCGTTGCGAGAAAATAAGACCGAAAAGTTCCTCTATTTTGCGGGTGAGGGGCCAATCACGGGTAGCGTCAAGAGTTTTGTGTAATTATCTTTTAGGGTTCGAAGTAGGGTATCCATTGGGACAATGGATATCATTGGTTTTCAAGCTTCAGGGGGGATCCCCCCTGAAAAATTTCCTTTTCATTTCCAGTTGTCAAAGTGTCCTTGTTATCTATGCTTTGTGTGCCACACCTGGCTAACGCGACTGCATCGGCTCAGGCCTGGGGATATTTTTCGTCAAACATTTTTTTGAGCGCTTGCTGGGTTTTTGCATCCGCGAATCCACGCAACACCCGGCTGCTCCAGCGTTCGTTATAGGAGAGGGCCTCTAGATAAATAATTTTCTCCGCTGCATCCATGTTCGTCAAACTGTTCATGGGCCGCAGCCGCTTGCGGATTTCCTTGTTTGTTCGCTCGATGGGGTTCGAGGTGTAAATGGCATAGTGGATCATCGTTGGGAAATCGTAAAAGCGAAGGAGGACCGGTAACTCGTTCTCCCACGACGCGAGCTCCTTCGGATAGATCTTGCCCCACTTGGCTTGCACGAGGTCGAAATTGGCCATGGCGACATCGCGATCCATGGCACTGTAAATCGTCTTCATGTCCGTCACGAAATCCGCTTTGTCCTTATCGCGGATTTTCGGTAGCGTATTGCGCATTTTATGAGTGACGCAACGCTGGACGCCGGCCTGCGGATACGTTTCCCGGAAGGCCTCCTCCAGTCCCGCTAAGCCATCGAATACGCCCAGCAGCACCTCGTGCACGCCACGTTTGTAGAGGTCTCGCAGGACATCCCTCCACCCGTTGGCGCTTTCTTTGCCGCCAAGGCTGAAGCTAAGGATCTCACGGTGTCCGGCCTCATCGACACCCATGGCAATATAAATGACTTCGCTGGCGACGGACTGACGCTTGAGCTTCACGTACATCCCGTCCAGATAGATGACCGCATAACGCTTGGCCAGCGGTCGAGCCTGCCAGGCCGCAACGTCTTCCAGCACCGTGCTCGTGATGTTGCTCACGGTCGTTGGCGAGTACTGGGCGCCAAACATTTTTTCAATGAAGGCGGCGATGTCTCTTGTGCTCATCCCGCCCTTGTACATGTGAATGACCGTGTCCTCTAGCCAAGCTTCCCGCCGCTGGTAGGGCGCGAACAGTTCCGTCTGAAAGTCGCCTTGGCGATCCCGCGGCACTTGCAGATCCGGAATCACCCCGTGTCGGGTTTCCCAGTTCCTGCTGTAATATCCGTTGCGGCTGTTTGCCACTTCCGGGTGTTCTACTTGTAAGTAATTTTTAATTTCCTCCTTTAAAAGAGTTTCAATTTTTTCTTTTAGAAAACTTTGCATTGTATTTTCGAGTTGTTCTGTGAACGAGTTTTGTTGTATAGTTGTCATTGAGTAGGGTTCCTCCTTGGTGACTTCGCAATCCCAAGCATACCCTACTTTTTTGTCGTTTGATAGACTAACCTGTCCTTACACAACTTATTTTACGCCATCCAATCACGGAAATAACGCCACTATTTACACTAGCGTTGCAAAGACCCTAACATAAGATTAACATTTAATATATGTAATAATTTTCCATTTTTATTTTAAGGAAAGAGGCCAAAAAGTTGAGAGCACCAGAAAACGACGCGTTTATCCATTTTTTTGGATATTTAGTTTTCAAATCAACTCTTTTACTTTCCCTCAGTTTTCCGCGGCTTTATAATCCCCACCGATGTATGTAACTTCGGTGGACTTTTCTGGACTTTTGGTACCTTCTGTCGTCCTCTTGATGACCGGCTGGGCTTCCGATGAAGCTCCGCTTCGAAGATCGAGAGGTTTTTTTCCCAACAATTCCGAACCGACTGTAATACGTCCCATAAACTCAACGAAGTTCCACTGGATAGCTGAATATGCATCGCAATGGCGTATGTGATGAGTGCCAAAAAAATTTGATTCCAGACGCCCTGCGGTTCATAACTGTACAGTTTCACGAGCCGTAAATGCTGCTTCATCCACTTGAAAAACAGTTCAATGAGCCAACGTTGCCGGTAGATATCGGCAATTTCCGTAGCGCTGAGATCAAAGCAAGATGTAACTAGTCGGTATTTACGGTCCTTTTCATCCCGAAATTCAACCAAGCGCAAAGTCTGCTTAGTTCGGCGAAAAGCACTCCCCAACCGGACAATAGCGTCGCGAGTAATCTTCGTGTTTGAAGGAATCGGCAATTCTTGCTCGACGTGCCATACCCCGTTATTTTCGTTGATTCGATTCACGAAGCGAACCTCTCGCTTTAGCCAGGCATCGAACTGTTTGTACTTGATATAACCACGGTCCATCACGTAAATCGTGCTGTCATCTTCAACTAACAGATCCACGGTTTCTACGTCGCTCACATTTCCGGTCGATGGGATTGCCTTCTCGGGAAGTGTTTGACCCGTAGGTAAAGCTAGGACACGGACATGAATCTTGATTTGCGTGTGAGTCCGATTCACATGGGCCCATTCGGCCAGATTGGCTGGAAGCTTGATACATGTCGAGTCGATGATACGAACCGCGCCAATCTTAGAGGTGGCCGTAGGAAGAAGCAACTTCACCTTTCCCATAATGTCAAGGAATAACGATTCAAGCCACTCGGTCGGAATCTCCGGTAATTTCCTTGAGATTTGGGAGGCACTGATACTGGTCAATTCCAGGCTCTCCTGTAAAGTTTCGCTAGTACGAAGCGCGCGGGAGATTTGACGATACGACTCCCATTTCGCCAGTTGGGAAGTCATAATTAGCTTCGTACATTTCATCACGGTGAGCTTAGGGACACGATAGTCAGCGATGGGAAAAGAAATTTTTTCATCCGAAAAATAAGAAAAGCATTGACGAATCAGGGATAAATTGTGTATGTTACCCATGGGTTTGGCTCCTTTTGTTGAGAGTTAGATGGGTAACGCGTCTCTCTTAACAATAGGAGCTTTTTTATGGGTTTTCCATGAAAATAACTTATATTTTTCCTTAATTAGTTAATTTTTGAATCATGATAGGTTTGATGCAACGCTAGTGCACTATTTACCGCTATTTCTGGCAAGGGAGGCGTTGGCGTTCGTTCCCATGGGCCCACCTATAAGTTTGCCCTAAAAGGACCGCCTGGCAATTCGCCGGGCGGTCCTTTTAAAATTTAACGAACTTCTCCATTACTTTGAATCAGTTGCTGATACCAGTAAAAACTTTGCTTGCGGATTCTGCGCAGTTCTTTGAGATCGAACTCGTCGCGATCCACATAAATAAACCCGTAACGTTTGCTTGACCCCTGATGAGTGCTTACGAGATCGATCGCCGACCAGGGGCAGAAACCGAAAACGTCTACGCCGTCGGTAATGGCCAATTGGATTTGCTCGATATGCTTTCTGAAAAAATCGATGCGATAGGGGTCTTGAACCACATCGTTGTCCTCCAGTTTGTCGAAGGCGCCCAGTCCATTTTCCGTGACAATCAACGGCAGACGGTACCGGGAATAGATTTGCCGGAGCGTGGTTCTAAAACCTACGGGATCGATCTCCCAGCCGAACTCCGTTTTCTGCAAATGAGGATTGACCGAACCTCTGTAAGCTCCCGGCTCGCCGACGATTTCATGCTGGTCGCCCGTATGCGAAAAGTCGTTTCCGTCATTTTTGCTTTCGCCGACCGTTTGCGAGGTATAGTAATTAAAGGCGATAAAATCCGGGTTGCCTTGTTTTAAAATCTCCATATCGCCGTCTTCGATCACCGGTTCGTATCCCTTTTCGAGCAAATAACTCCAGGCGATATAATTGTAGGTTCCGAACACCGCCATGTCCAGATAGAGCCAATTGCGGATTGCCGCATAATTGTCGGCCGCCAGCACATCTTCCGGACTTGAACTGGCCGGATAGATGGCCCCGATATTGGGCGCCGGCCCAATCTTTGCGTCAGGCAGCATTTGATGGCACAATATCATTGCTTTGGCCTGGGCCACCAGCATATGATGATTTTGCTGGTACAGCTCCTTCTGCGGATTTTCCAGTTGTTCATTTAGCGTTCCGATCGAACCGGGATGAAGGATCAGCATGTTTTGTTCATTGATGGTCAGCCAATATTTCACCCGATTTCCGAAATGCTCGAACAAAGTTTTGGCGTATTGTTCAAACGCGGTAATCGTTCCGCGGTTGGACCAGCCGCCCTTGACTTCCAGCGCATAAGGCAAATCGAAATGATACATGGTCACAATCGGCTCGATCCCATATTTGATCAGTTCATCGATCAGGGAGCTGTAGAATTGGATCCCTTTCATATTCAGCTTCCCGGAGCCTTCCGGATAAATCCGCGTCCAGGCGATGGAGAAGCGGTACGCTTTAAAGCCCATTTCCGCCATTAAAGCCACGTCTTCTTTGTATCTGTGATAATGATCGCTCGCTACTTTAAAATCCGTAACTCCTTCAACGTGATTCGCCAGGTCGACTACGGACGGACCCTTTCCGTCCTCGTCCCACGCTCCCTCGAGTTGGTAAGCCGAGGTGGAGCCTCCCCACAGGAAGTTTTCGGGAAATGGTTTCAGATGTTGGTGCAGCATGATTTGATTCCTCCAGTTTGATAAATTTAAAAAGGTAGTTCAAAAAGTCGTCTTTTGATCACGAAGCAGGTCAGGAAGCGGTCTCGACGTCGAATCTTGAATTCAGCCGGGCCTTCCGTTGCTCACGTACCCAAAACGTACGCTCCGCTACTCAGTCCCTAGCTTCATCCAACCTTCTCGGTGCTGAAAAGCCGACTTTTTGAACTCTCATATATATATTTAAATCAGGGTCAACAACACATCGTTTTTCTCAATCGACTCCTGGTCGGTTTCGAAAATTTCAACTTCTCGCTCCGTCAGGGTGACGATGACTGGCGTTACGGTCTGGTATCCGGCCGCCTGAATTTGCTCCAGATCAAATTCAATCAAAACGTCCCCTTGCTTTACCGCGTCTCCCTCTTTAACCGCGGGTTTAAAGTACTTTCCTTTGAGGGACACCGTATTTATGCCGATGTGGATCAGGATGTCCGTCCCTGCGGCCGAGGTCAACCCGATCGCATGACCGGTCGGGAACAGGGAAGTCACCACTCCATCCATCGGTGCGACTACGACACCCTCGCTGGGCAGGATAGCCAGGCCTTTGCCCATCGCTCCGGAAGCGAAAGCCTTATCGGCAACCGCGCTGAGCGGAACGACTTTGCCGGTCAGGGGGCTGTGAATCTGCTCTTTCTTCATGTTCAGTGCCGCGGATTCGGTATTCTTTTCCGGCTGGACCGTTTGCGGTTCGGATTCCGCTTGCACCGCAGACTCCGCTTCCGCCGCCTTTGCCTTGCCTTTGCTCTCATACCCAAAGATCAAGGTCAGCAGCAGGCCGATCCCCATGGACAGAATCATCGATATGACAAAGATGCCTGACGGCTTCTCGACCGGAATGGAAAAGATGTTATGAAATACATAAGCCGTATATTTAACGCCAAAGTGACCGTTAACCGCTCCGCCGATAGCGCCGGCAATAATGACGATGGGAATGACTCTCTTGTAACGGAGGATGAGCCCGTATACGATCGGCTCGGTTACCCCGGCCAGCAGGCCCGTGACGGCGGAAGAGCCGGATATCGATCTTAACGACTTATCCTTTTTGGACTTAAGGAAAATACCGAGCGCAACCCCGATTTGGGCGAACACGGCCGCGGCGGCCATCGCCTCGATCGGATCGCCGCCATTGTTGATGTTCTGCAGCGTGATCGGCGTAAAACCCCAATGCAGGCCCAACACGACCATGAAGGTCATGCCTCCGCCAAGCACTATGCCCGAGAGAATGCCGCTAACGTTAATCAGCCAAGTGACTCCTGCGGCGATCCAATCCCCGACGCTTGTCCCGAAGGGGCCAAAAGCGATGGCCGACAACGGCACCATGATCATGAGCGACAACATCGGCACCAGGAAAACCTGCAGGTCCTTAAGAATGATTTTTTTCAGGAACCGGTCCAGTAAGGCATAGATGCTGATGGCGATAAAAATCGGGAACACGCTTGAAGAATAATTCATCAGAACAACCGGAATGCCCAGGAAAGAACCGTCGGTTCCTTTATCCATCAAACCCGTAAAGCTGGGCTCCAGCAGCGCCGCTCCGATGGTTCCGGCAACGTACGGATTGGTTTTGAGCTTGATTCCGAGCGTAACGCCGAGGAATATAGGCAAAAAGTAGAACACGGCATTCCCGGCGGCGGACAGGATCATGTAAGTATCGCTGGTGTCGGACATCCAGCCGGCCATGGTTAACACCGTAAGGAGCGCCTTCAGCATCCCGGAGCCGGCCATTGCCGGAATAAGCGGCGAGAAGCTGCCCGAGATCACTTCAAAAACTTTGGACACAGCCGATACCTTCTGGCCGCTTGCCGAATTCTCCGCGGCTTTATCCAGAAAGCTGGTGCTCTTGGCGATTTCGGCGTATACATTAGCGACATGGCTGCCGACAACGACCTGGAATTGGCCGCCGCTTTCCACGACGGTGATCACACCTTCATGCTTTTCCAAAGTTTCCCTTTCCGCTTTTTTGGAATCCTTTAAACTAAAGCGAAGTCTAGTCGCGCAATGGACGAGATCGTTAATGTTCTCCTCGCCGCCGACCAGACGAACGATGTCGTCGGCCAACTTCTTGTTGTCCATATGTCATTCTCCTCTGCCTGAACATGATTTGGGCATAAAAAAATACCTAAACGAAAGGCCCGCGGAATCACCGGAGTGATCATATGCCCGTCGTTTAGGTATCGCCTGCTTTACCAGTAACAATCCTTAAATTTAAGTTGTAGGATCACTATAAAACAATCCGTAACCGTTTGCAACCTTTTTTTTAAACTTCGCTGCGGGAGGTTACCCGTTGAATATGAATCGTCAAATACACTTTTTCATCAATCGACATCGCGTTTTCATAATTTTGTTCCAGATAACGGTTGATTAAATTCATGCATTCGAAGGCCTGGGGATACTTTATTTTGATTTGCTCGTAGAGAAAATTGTCTCCTGTGGCGGAACGCTCCTGTTCGCCGCTCAGCATTCGTTGCGCAAAGTATTGAATATGGGTAATAAAACGGGAGTAATTAAACGATTTTTCATCCAGCTCCAAACTATAGAACCGGGTGACGATGTCGACGATTTCGCTCATCACCTTCGTAATCTCGGCCGTCCGCTGCATGCCCTGACCGTCTTGTCTGGCATTCACAAAATGCATGGCGATAAAGCTGGCCTCGTCCTCGTCCATCTCGATATCAAAATGCTGTTTGATCAATTGAAGCGCATTCAATCCGATTGAGAATTCCTTCGGGTAAAATTTTTTAATCTGCCAAAACAGCGCGTTTTTCAGATTCATGGCGTTTTTATATCGGGTTACCGCAAAATGAATATGGTCGATCAGCGTGATGTAAATATTGTCGTTGAATATATTTCCCATCTCCGCCTTGGCGTAGTTTACGATATCGTCGGCCAGCGAGAAATAGTCCGCCGACGTTTCGCCGATCAGATCGATTAACTTTTGCGGAACTTTGTCGGGTTTGAGAATAAACGTTTTTTCGATCTTTTCCTCATCCACCGTTTGCCCCGGCTTTTTCTTGAAGCCCAGACCGTTGCCGATCACCACAAACTCATGACCGACTTGGTCTTCGGCACGAATCACGTTGTTGTTAAAGATTTGCCGGATAATCATGATCGTACTGCTCACCCCTTCTGCCTAAATCCATGCCTATTGAACATTGTTTCATCGGACCCAAATTTTATAACCTAAGATAGCATAACCCCCGCGGCCAGCACAATAGAGAAAATTCCCGGCTGTTTCGCGATTCCCGGACTATGGACCCGGCTCTCATTCAGGTAAATCACGTTATGATACTCATTGTGAAATTTTATTTCATATATAAAAATAATTATTGAAATATTATATTAGGTGGATTATAATCAAATCGTAAACGGTTACACAGCTTGAATCTTATACATCAAAAGGAGAGTTTCCAATGCTGGAGAATCTGACTACTGAGGCAAGAAACGAACGAACGATGCGCTTGGACGAAATGACCGTTGCCGAATTGCTTACGGTGATGAATGAAGAAGACGCGAAAGTGGCGGGGGCGGTAAAAAAAGAGATACCCCAAATTGCTAAAGCGGTTGCGGCCATTACGGACGCACTGCGGCGCGGTGGCCGCTTGATCTATATGGGAGCAGGAACGAGCGGGCGGATCGGTCTGCTTGACGCGGTGGAATGTCCGCCGACCTTCGGCACTTCTCCGGAGCAGGTCGTCGGGCTCATCGCCGGCGGAAGCAATGCGTTTATCAAAGCGGTGGAGGGGGCGGAGGACCGGACCGAGCTTGGTGCGGCCGATTTGCAAAACCTTAACCTCACCGCAAACGACGCGGTCGTCGGCTTGGCCGCCAGCGGCCGAACGCCTTACGTGATCGGCGGGCTGGAATACGCCAAGCGGGCCGGCGCAGCGACGATCAGCATCAGCTGCAACAAAAACGCGGCGATCAGCCAAAAAGCCGACATTGCCATCGAGATTGAGAACGGTCCCGAGGTGTTGACCGGGTCGACACGGTTAAAGGCGGGAACCTCGCAGAAGCTGGTTTGCAATATGCTGTCTACGGCTACGATGATCGGCTTGGGCAAGGTTTACGGCAATTTGATGGTCGATGTGCAGCCGACCAACGAAAAACTGGCGGAGCGGGCCAAGCGGATTGTCATGGAGGCGACCGCGTGCGATGCTGAAACCGCCGAAAATGCCTTGCGCCTCGCCGAAGGAAAGCCGAAACCGGCGATACTGATGATCCTGACGGGGTGTACGTATACGGAAGCGCTGAAACAATTGGAGTTGAGCCAAGGTTTTATCGGTCAGGCGGTAAAGAATACGGGTAAGGAGGCGACGAACCGATGAGCAAATTTGAAGTTATGGCAAAACGGATTTTGGAATCCATCGGCGGTTCCGGCAATGTGGAGCAATTTACGAACTGCATGACCCGGCTGCGGGTTTCGGTCGTGGACCACAGCCGGATCGACGAGGCCGGATTGAAACAAATCGAAGGGGTACTCGGCGTGGTTGATGACGAGACCTACCAGGTTATCCTTGGACCGGGCGTGGTCAATAAAGTGGCGGAAGAATTCGGCAAACTTATGCAAGCCGGAGAGGATGCCAAAGGGAACGCCCCTTCGGGAGGCAAAACGGCTCCTCTTCGGGAAGGCTCCGACATTAAGGCAGAGCTCAAACGGAAAAACAACACTCCGCTTAAAAACTTTCTGCGAAAAATCGGCAACATCTTTATTCCATTGATCCCGGCCTTGGTGGGTGCGGGGATTATCAACGGGATTGCAGGTTTGCTGAACAACCTGATCACCTCCGGCAACGACGCGGCCTGGCTGGTTACTTTGCAGCCAATTTTAAGCGTGATCGGTTCGGCGTTTTTCGGGTACTTGACGATCTTTGCCGGGATCAACGCAGCCAAGGAATTTGGCGGCACGCCAGCGCTTGGCGGCGCGGTGGCGGCGATTATCGTGGCTCCGGCGGTGGCCAATATTTCGTATAGTTACCCCTTCTTCGGTGAAATCAAGCTTAATGCGGGGCAAGGGGGAATTATCGGGGCGATCCTGGCGGCAGGTTTAATTTCGGTCATGGAAAAATGGATTCGCAAGCGGATGCCTGCCTCCATCGATATCATTGTAACTCCTACCATTTCGCTTATTGTCGTCGGTTTAATCACGGTGTTTTTCCTGATGCCGGTCAGCGGTATCATTTCCCAAGGCATCGGGCAGGCAACAACCTGGCTGCTGGCGCACGGCGGACCGCTTTCCGGATTTGTGCTGGCATCGCTTTTCCTGCCGCTGGTCATGTTCGGCTTGCACCAGGCGCTGATCCCGATTCACGCCGAACTCATTTCCCAGGTAGGATATACGGCATTGCTGCCGATTCTGGCGATGGCGGGAGCGGGACAGGTCGGATCGGCTATCGCGACCTACATCAAGCTCAAAGCTAACACACGTATGCGTAATATGATCAAGGGTGCGCTGCCCGTTGGCTTCCTCGGCATCGGCGAGCCGCTCATCTACGGGGTAAGCCTTCCTTTGGGCAGGCCGTTTGTGACCGCCTGCCTCGGCGGCGGTTTTGGCGGGGCGCTGCTCGGTTTGTTCGCGATGACGGGAAATTTCGTCGGTTCGGTGGCGATCGGTCCTTCCGGCCTTGTGCTGATCCCGCTGATTCAAGGTCCGATGGGGATCGGCATGACGATACTCGGTTATTTGCTCGGGTTGATCGTTTCTTACATTGCCGGCTTCCTGCTCACTTATTTCTTCGGTTTTACAAAGCAGATGCTTCTGGAGCATAATAGATAAGAGAAGCAACAAGCAACCGGAAAGAAACGTTGGCGGATATTTGCCGGGCCGCCGCGTTTCTTTTGCTTATGGAAAACGGATGGGAAACGAAAGGGGCGGGCAAGTGACGACAGGAAGCATACTTACGCAAATGGAGGCGGTACTGGGGCAACTGCCCGAATCGGAAAAAAAGGCGGCGTTATATATTTTGGCCGCTTCGGCGGAAGTCTCCGGCCTGAGCATCCATGCGCTGGCCGATAAAGCGGGGACCAGCGCGGCGGCGATTACCCGGCTGTGCCGTTCGCTGGGGCTGACCGGATTTCCCGATTTGAAGATACGGTTGTCCGTGGACAATGCCAAAACGCAAAAACCCGGCTATTACGATATTGAGCAGGGCGAGGCGCTTCAAAACATTATTCAAAAAACGCTCTCCAACAGTGTCCAAGCCATTCAAGACACGATGCTTCACTTGCAGCCGCAGCTGATCGAGCAGGTGGTGGACAGCTTCCGGAAAGCTCCCGTCATCCATATGTACGGCGTTGGCGCTTCGGCGATCGTAGCGGCGGATGCCGCTCAAAAATGGCTGCGGCTCGGCAAGCAGGCGTTTGCTCTCCAGGATGAGCATCTGATTGCCGCCGCACTGGCCAGCGCTCCGCCGGGCACCTTGTTTATGGGCGTTTCGTACAGCGGCAATACCAAGGAAGTGCTGCAATTGTTCCGGGTTGCTAAGAAGTACGGAGTCCACACCATCGGCTTGTCCCGTTTCGGCAATCACAAAGTTTCCGAACTGGCCGATTTGATGCTGTATACGCCGCAAGCGCCGGAAGCGACGCTGCGAAGCGGGGCGTCCGGTTCCCGGCTGGCTCAGCTTGTGGTGATCGATATTTTGTTTTTTGCGTACGCATCAATGCAATATGAGGAGACGATCGTGAGATTGGGACAAACCCATGAAGCGACGGCGTTTCTTAAACAAAGCTGAGCAGCGGGTGAGCGGCCGCGGTTACTTTTTCTGAACTATGTACAGCCTATCCGTCATATATTAGGGTTGAAGTCCGGAATTGACGGGACAGGAGGTGCTAGTCACGGTGCCCAGTTATCATCAATATGGGATCAGTCCGCAGCTGGTGGAGCGGGTCAAACTGAAAATGAAAAATCCGGCGATCAAGGACCGGATCAAGCAGATGGTCGACGGCCTCACCCGGGCGGATTTGCAGGACCGTCCCAAGGTGCGCAGGCTCGTCCGAACGGCAACTTCCGTGCTTGGCGAACGCCTGAGCGGCACGCAGGAGGAGCAGATCGTACAGTTCGTCATCGACCAAAAAATCGATCCGCGCAATACGCTTCACCTGCTTCGGCTGTGGGGGATGTTCCGGTAGGCGTGGCACGAACATCGGTTAGAGAAATGGACAGAAATGATAAGAATTCGTATAGCAGGGCCCTGGGGATGGATAAAGTACCGGGGGTCCTTCTTTTTCTGCCGTATATAAAAGAGACCTGCCGATGTTCTCGGCAAGTCTGTGGCATGATTGATTATTTCCGGGCATTTGCTTTGCGCAAAATTTCATCCGCCTCGGCGGCTGCCCTTGCAATTTGCCTGCTATTGTTTTATATTGACATGAGAGTAGGTCAAAACAAAAACGGGAACGATATCTAAACCAATGAGAGGAGGCTGTGAGTTTAGTTATGACCCCGCGGACGAAAGAACAAAACGAAGAGATCCGGCTGCGCCGCCTGGTGCAAATCCGCAAAGCGGCGGCCGATGTTTTTTTGGATAAAGGGATGGCTCTGGAAATTCGCGACGTCGCCGCGCAGGCCGGACTCGGCTACGGGACGGTGTATCATTACTACAGCAACAAAGGGGATTTGCTGCACGATGTGCTGTGGGTGGCGATGGAGCGGGCCGGGGCTTGGCTGGGAGAACAGGACGGCGGGCACGGCGGGCGTTTACGCGCCCAGGTCGTCCGTCTGCTCGAGGAGTGGGCGGATGATCACGGCTTGTACCTGCTTTACAAGCTTGCCGGGGACGGCTTTCGCCTTCTGCCCGAAGCCCGGGCGGTGCCGCTGGCGGACGCCTTTCGCCGGGAGGTGCTGCTCCCGTTTGCCGCCGCGCTCAGCGGTGAGCCGCCCAGTAGCGGAGGTGCTGCCCCTGGCCGGCGGCCTTTTGGCGGCAGCCTCCCGGAGGAGCTGGTGCGGCGGGCGGAAATGCTGCTGGCCGCGCTGGCGGGCTGCGCCTCGCTCTCGCTTCGCCGGGGAACGCTGCGTCAGGATGCGGAAAATATTGTACAGATCGTCCATTTAAGGAGTGAAAAAAATGATTATTTTGAAATCGCCGAGAGAAATTGAAGAGATGAAGCCCGCGAACCAAATCGTAGCCGAGTGCCACCGCGAGGTAGCGAAGCTGATTCAGCCGGGCATTACGACGCAGGAAATCAACGGTTTTGTCGCCAGACATATCATCAAATTGGGCGGCAAGCAGTTTACGAAAGGTTATAACGGCTTCCCCGCGGAAACATGCGCTTCGGTCAACGATGTGGTGGCGCACGGCTTTCCTTCGAACCGCCCGCTGCAGGACGGGGATCTGCTTAAGCTGGATATTGTGGTGGAATACGACGGCTGGTTCGGCGATTCGTGCTGGTGTTACGCCATAGGCGAGATCAGCCCGGAAGCCGGGAAGCTGATGAAGGTTACGAAGGAATGCCTGGATCTCGGGATCGCTCAGGCGCTTCCCGGAAACCGTCTCGGCGACGTGACTTCAGCGATCCAGAAGCATGCGGAAGCAAGCGGATTTTCGGTCGTGCGCGATCTGCTGGGTCACGGTATCGGCCGGAGCCTGCACGAAGAGCCGAACTACGAGCATATCGGCGTGGCCGGCAAGGGTATCCGCCTCAAGGAAGGCATGGTGTTTACGGTGGAGCCGATGATCAATGAAGGGACGTTCCGGATTACGATCGATGACGACGGGTGGACGGCGCGTACGGCCGACGGCAAGCTGTCGGCTCAGTTTGAACACACGATCGCGGTTATGCCGGATGGGCCGCTTGTTCTAACCGCCCAGTAGGTGCTGAAAACCCGACTTTTTGAACTCAAACTTAAAGCGGCCCGAAATGGGAAACGAAGCTGCTTCCAAAATGTCCGAGAGGCTTTTGGGGGTGGCTTTTTTTTGCGCCGATCATCCTGCCAAATTATCCAGCATAAACCTGTTGATGACACGAATATTTGTTCGTATTATGAATATAATAAGAACAAACGTTCTGATGGTAGGTGCCTCTACAGCTATCTAGGAATTGACATGACGAAAGAGGGGATGTTCTCGTGAAGCCTTCCGAACGGGGGACGACGGCGGAAACGCTCAAACAGGTGGTGAAGAGTTATGCCTGAACGGACGATTTTTCTGGTCGACGGCCAATCATTCTACGCTTCTATCGAAAAGGCTGCTCATCCGGAGCTAAAAGATAAACCGGTAGCCGTAGGCGATCCTGCGCGCCGGTCAGGCATCATTCTCGCAGCCTGCCCAGTTGCCAAGTCCCGTGGGGTGACAACGGCTGAAAGGGTAGGTGAGGCGCTGGCAAAATGCCCGGATTTAAACGTCATTCGACCGAGAATGCAGACCTACATTACCATATCCTTATTTATTACTGAGATCTTCGAGTCGTTTACTGATCAGGTTGAACCTTACAGCATTGACGAACAATTTCTCGATGTTACCGGCTCAACTGCATGTTTTGGTTCTCCGGAAGAAATCGCCAGGCAAATCCAATCTCGCGTGCTGCTGTCGACTGGAGTTTGGACTCGCTGCGGAATTGGACCCACAAAAATATTAGCCAAGATGGCCACGGATAATTTCGCTAAAAAAAAACCTGAAGGGATCTTCAGGCTTGGCTTTGACAATATTGAATCTGCTTTGTGGCCGCTGCCCGTACACCAAATGTTTATGGTGGCTTCGAGGATGTCCCGCCATTTTATGAGAATGGGACTAAATACGATTGGTGACATAGCACGGTTGGAATTGTCCGAATTCAAACGGCGCATGCGATGGGAGATGGGAAAGCAAAGCGATATTCAAGCGGAGTACTATTGGCAGACGGCGAGGGGCATCGATCCCAGCCCGGTCGTACCGAGTATTCGTAACCAATTGAAATCGATTAGCCATGGCAAGGCACTGCGAAGCAGCCTTTATCGAAAGCTTGAAGATATTGAGGTTGTGCTTTTAGAGCTTGTCGTAGAGGTCTGCCGCCGCAGCCGGAGACATGGATACATGGGCCAAGTGGTGTCAGTGGGTGCAGCGGAGACTGACGGAGCGCGGTCTACAGGGTTTAGCCGGCAGGTAACGCTGCAGCAGCCTACATCGCTTTCTCACGAAGTAGCGGTAGCAGCGCTCAGAATATTTCATAAATATTGGAATGGTATGCCCGTAAGCCACCTGCATATTTCGCTCACTCAGTTGGTGGACGATAGTGTCTATCAGCTTACGTTATTCGAGGACCGGGAGAAAGCTTACGGTTTGGAAAGAGCGGCTGATACAATTAAGGATCGATTTGGCAGCGCCGCTATTATGCGGGCATCCTCTTTATTATCGGCCGGAGTAGCACGAGAACGAGCGGAACAGATAGGAGGTCATTACAAATGAGCAAACTGGACGGTAATGAGCGGTGGAAATCAAAGATGCTGCTCACCGAGCATCAAGAGCAATATGAAAGCCGAAATGATCCCAAAAAGACGTCTCGCCCCACAGCAGAGGAGTTCAGGATGATCCGCGACTACATCTTACTGCCTTACATGCTCACGATGGTGCAAAAGAGCATAGATGACATTGAGCGCAGCTCTAACCTTCTAAAACAGCTTTATCTAGCAACTGGCCAAGTGGTCATGAACAAAATAAGCAAAGACATGCGTGATATAAGGCGTGAATTGACCAAACGCAACATAAAGATTATCAGTGACGAACATGCGGATTTGATCGTGTATCACCGTTTTCTGTGTCGAGGATATGAGGAGCGTTTTGGGATGACTCGTGATGTTATGCGTTCGGAAATCAGCGTCCAGTTGAAAAAATATATTAAAGAAGTTATTGGCCGAGCAGCAAATGAAAAATAACCCTTCTTAGCGCTAGAACTCCCCCGGGGCCAGTCGGCCCCCTACCTCTCATTGGATAAAATCCAATAGATTGTCGAAAATCGAACACGATTTGGAGGTCTCATTGGAAAATATCCAATAGAATTCGCTCAAATCGTCCGTTTTGTGCCTGCCGAGCCTCATCTACTGGAAATATTCCAATCAAGCCGCTGTATTTTTCGCTCAATTTTCAATTCTATTGGAATATTTCCAATCAGGGCGTACTCTCAGGGCCGTGCAAACCTGTCACCCAGGGCCATGTAGAACGGGGAATTTTAGCAGAATCTATTGAATATTTCCAATGGAAACGACGCTCGAAACTGAAAACCTATAGGCAAAAAATACGAAAAAACATTTGAAAGCGCTTTATTTTTGAAAATTATTTAGAAAATATTCCCTGAAAAGGTATGAGTTTTTAGGCAATAAGTCACCAGCCAAGGACTTCGTTCATGACGAAGTTTCGCTTCCGGGAAACACGAAAAAGCGCTAGGCCTATCCTGGGACCAGGGAAGCTTTTTTTAACGCGGTTTGTAACTTTCTGAAATCGCAAAAAACCGCGTCATTACGCGATTTTTAAATATGACTTTGGTATCAATTTTGTAACCTTTATGGAAAATGGTGTAAAATTCCAGCGAAACCTAGCAGTTTTTTGCGCGTCTATTATTGACGGAATCGTCCGGCAGGGAAAATGGAGGGGCGAACCGCATCCCGGAAAACGGGCCCAGACGGGCCTACAAAGTAAAATACTTCCATCAGCCTAGTTACATGATAGGTCAACTTGGTTAATGATAGAAGTAATTTGAGAGATGGAGGTGTGGAAGGCCATACTGTTCGTCACCTGCATAGAAAAGGCCGCATCCATAAATCATTGTCGGATCAAGCTGACGCCTAGGAGAACTGATGCTTAGACACTGGCTGGGAATCTGACGATAGGACCGGCACTATAAAAAACGGCGAGGTGAGAACCCAAAATCCGATGACAAGACTAATGAGAAAAAGGCTGGCGGTTTGGCTGGCGCTGGGGGCGATCCTGATCGCTGGCGGAGTCTATCTGGTGCTCCAGCAATTGCCGCCGCCTATTAACAGCTTTAAGGCTTCGGATGGGACGGAGCTTACATTCCGTACCTCCAAGGATCAATTTATGGCCTACGAAGGCGATGGGCAGTGGCGGAAAATGTTCGTCAAAGGCGTGAATTTGGGAGCGACGGTTCCTGGCCATTTTCCCGGGGAATTCCCGCTTACCGAAGAGGACTATATGCGCTGGTTCAAGCAAATCGACGACATGGGCGCCAACGTCATCCGCATTTATACGGTTCACAACCCGGTGTTCTACAAGGCGCTCGTGAAATACAATCGCGACAAAGAGGGCGACCCGCTATACTTCATTCAGGGGATCTGGTCCCCGGAGGAGCAGTTGATCGAGCAGCAGGACGCGTATATTCCGGGGATTAAGGAAGCTTTCCACAAAGAAATCGAAAAAGCGGTTAAAGCTGTCTACGGGGATTTGAACATCCCGGTTCAGCCCGGCACGTCGGGCGGCAAATACACTGCGAACGCCGGACCCTATTTGATGGCTTGGCATATCGGCACCGAATGGGATCCGGAGATGGTGGACAACACCAACCGCAAGCATGCCGATGTGCAGCCGTACCAAGGGCAATATTTCGGGGCGACGCAGGAAGCCAGTCCCTTTGAAAGCTGGCTGGCCGAGCTGGTCGATGACACGGCCCGGCAGGAGCGTGCTTACGGATGGGAGCATCCGATGACGTTTACCAACTGGGTGACGACCGACGTGCTGGAGCATCCCGGCGAACCGCTGTTCGAAGAGGATTTGGCCAGCGTCGACGCGACCCACATCAAGCCGCTGGACTGGGAGGCTGGATATTTTGCCGCCTACCACGTGTATCCCTATTATCCTGACTTTTTCCATCTGGACAAGACGCTGGAAACGATCCCGGACGGAAACGGCGATTATAACACCTACAAAGCCTATTTGCAGGAGCTTAAGGCTTATTACAAGGACATTCCCATCATGGTCACGGAATACGGCGTGCCTTCCTCGCTCGGCGTATCCCATCTCGGCCGCGGCGGCCGCGACCAGGGAGGGCATAACGAGCAGGAGCAGGGAGAAATCAACGTCTCGCTGACGAAGGATATTTACGATACCGGATACGCCGGCGCGATCCTGTTCATGTGGCAGGATGAATGGTTCAAGAAAACTTGGAACACGATGCGGTTAGAGATTCCGGAGGACCGCCGCGCTTTTTGGCTGAACGTGCTGACCAACGAAAAAATGTTCGGCCTCGTATCGATGGGCCCCGGCAAGGAGGACGAGATCACGATCGACGGCAAGCTGGACGATTGGGATCTGCTCCCGGAAGGGGAAGTGCAGGCCTGGGACCGGCCCGCCCCCGGTATCAACAGGCTCAGGGTGACGCATGACGAGGCTTACGTTTACTTAGGGCTCACGCTAAGCGAACCGTTTGATCCGAAGACGCGGAAAATCGCACTCGGAACGGATACGCAGCCTGGCGGAGATCAGCCGGCTGCCGAACTTCCCGGCCAAACGCTGAGCGACGGGCTTGAAGGGCTCATCATGATCGGAAACGACGATGAAACCGAGGTGCTGACCGCGCCCAGCTACGATTTCCACCGCCGGCTCTACGGCCGCTACGGCTATTGGATGCTGGACGATCCGACCGCGGAGGAAAAGGTGAAGTTCCAGCCCTGGAAGCTGGCGGTCAGCCTGACGATGACGCCGCCGGACACCCGCACGGCCCATCCTTTTCAGGATATGACGGTCGGGAAGCTGGCCCGCGGTACGTCGGACCGAAGCAGCAAGGATTTCAACTCGCTGACTTCATGGCAATACAGCGGTAAAGAAATCGAGCTGCGCATCCCTTGGATGCTGCTCGGATTTACCGACCCCAGCTCGCTGCAGGTGGTTGATTACGGACCCTTGAAAAAGGACCGGACCTTCAGCGCGACAAAGACGAACGGCATCACCTTCGTGCCGTGGGTCGTGGACCGTGCAAGCGGGCAGGTTATAGGCTCCGGCACGGGGAAAGGGACCGCCGGGTCCGGAAGCCGGCAAGGAGTGCTTCAACTGGAAAGCTATCCGAAATACGTGTGGCCCGCATGGGAAACGGTGAAATATACCGAACACCTGAAATCAGGATATTACGAGCTGCAGGCATTTTATAAAAGTTTGCCGGATCGGTAGGCAGAGGGCTGGCAGATGAAGCAATCCAAAGGAGGAAAACGAAATTATGGCTCAGCATCTTACCCTGGCTATTTATTTCATTTACGTGTGCCTGGGGCTGATCGGTACAGGTATCGCGCTATTGTTTTACTTGAAAATCAAGCAGTTGCGGATCACGCGCAAGACGAACATGTATCTGCGGAAACATCAAGATTACTTCACCTATATTCAGACGCATTTGAGCAGCGCGAACTCGCTGCGGCTGCCGCCCGGAAAGCTCGGGCGCTTGGAGCAGCGGGTGATCCAGCAGCGGGTGATCGAATGGATCGAGCAGTTCAGGGGAGATCTGCAGCTTAAGCTGATCGCGCTATGTTATGACGCGGGTTTCGTCGCCGACGATATCAAGCTGCTGGACAGCTTGTTCTACGGCCGGCGGATCGCCGCCGCGTACCGCCTGGGCGGGATGCGGGCGGCCGAAGCGGTGCCGCGGCTGCTTGAGATGCTGAAGAGCCAGCGGTACAGCCCGCTCAGCATCGTGATCGCCCGCTCGATCGCGAAATCTGCGGAGCAGCCCGAGCAGCTAAAGGACATGCTGCGGTACCTGCTCCGCCACAGCAAGCCGATCCACCATCTGGCGGCCGATATTGTGATGGAGACGCGGCTCGATATCAGCCGGCTGCTCCCCGAGCTGCTGGAGGAGCAAAACAAGGATCTGGTCAAAGTCGCCTTGGTGGCCATGTGGGGACAAGCGGTCCCCGAAGCGGCGCCGGCGCTGGGACGGCTCGTCGGGGCGGCCGAGGAAGACATCCGTGCGGAGGCAGTAAAGCTGTATTTAAAAGCCAGTACGGAGATGAAAGACGAAACGATCCGCGAGCTGATGGCAGACAAAAGCGCCGGGGTTCGCGCCGCTGTCGCCAAATCGCTCGGCTCGCTGCAAGCGGCCGGTAGCATCCTGCTCTTGCGGAACGCTCTAAAGGACACTAACTGGCAGGTGCGCCAAAACAGCGCGGAAAGCCTGGCGAGCTTAGGGGAAACCGGCTTTGAGGTGTTGTGCCAGATCGCCAAACATGGCTCCGGCGATGAACGCGAGGCGGCCATGCTGCAAATCGAAAAAACGATGCGGCAGCAACGTGAACATCAAAGACTCGACCAAATGGTCGATTTCAACAAAATGAAGCTGCTGTACGACCGGTATTTCGGAGCTTCCGAAACGCGCCCGGTCCGTCAAGTGACGGCGGTTAGGGGGGATTCCACTGCTTAGGGATATTTTGCTGATCTACGGGCTGTTTGCCACGTATTACGTCATGACGGTCAATCTCATCTATTTCTCGATCATGGGCTTTTCGTTTCGCCAAATTATGACGATTTTCCGGCGCGCGGCGTATTCGAAATACAATACGCTGTCCGGCTCCGAGCTGGTGCCGCCGATTTCTCTGCTCGTTCCGGCGTTTAACGAAGAAGTCACCGTCATCGAAAACGTCAACTGTCTGCTGACTTTGAATTATCCGACGTACGAGGTCATCGTCATCAATGACGGCTCCAAGGACAATACGCTCGGGGTGCTGCGGGAGGAATTCGGGCTTGAGCCGCTGGCGAATCCGGACATTCGCCAGACGATCGACTGCCAGCCGATTACGGCCGTGTACCATAACCCGCAATATCCGCACCTGTACGTCATCGACAAACCGAACGGCGGCAAAGCGGATTCGCTGAACGCCGGCATCAATTTGTCGCATTATCCGCTTATTTCATCGATCGACGCGGATTCGCTGCTGGAGAAGGACGCGCTGATCCGGATGGCCCGGATGTACATGGAAAATCCGGAGGAGACGGTGGCGATCGGCGGCGACGTGCGCATTGCCAACGGCTGCGTGATTGAAAACGGGGCGGTGAAGCAGGTTTCGCTGCCGCGCAAAATGTGGCCGATGTTCCAGGCCACGGAATATTTGAAGGCGTTCCTCGGCGGCCGCATCGGCTGGAGCTCGATTAACGGACTGATCATCGTGTCCGGGGCGTTTGGCCTCTTCCGCAAAGATTACGTCACTGCGGTGGGCGGCTACCGGGGCGGTTACCCCGGTGAGGACATGAACATCATCATCAAGCTGCACCGCTATATGCTGGAAAACAAGGTGAAGTACCGGATCGCCTTTTGTCCGGAGGCGGTATGCTGGACGCAGGCGCCGGACACGTACCGGATTTTGTCCAATCAGCGCAAGCGCTGGGGACGCGGAAATCTGAAAAACATGATCGAAAATTTCGACATGGCGTTCAATCCGCGCTACAAGGTGATGGGGCTCTTGACGATGCCTTACAACATCATTTTCGAGGCGCTGAATCCTTACTTTAAGATTACGGGGCTGCTTGCCCTCATCGGGTATACGATGCTTGATATGACCCATTGGCGGATTTTGGCCGTGTTCTGGCTGATCAATTTCCTCAGTGGATACGTGCTCAGCATCGGCGCGCTCCTGCTGGAGGAACTGGCTTTCAAGCGGTTCAGCAAGCTGTCGGATTTATGCCGGTTGCTCCTTTTTTCGGTTTTCAAATTTTTCGGTTATGCCCAGCTCGGAGGACTGTGGCGTATTCAGGGGCATATCCAGTTTATGCGCAACAACAATTCCTGGGGCACGATGACCCGGCAGAGCTGGGGGGACAAAAGCGTGGCAGGAAAACGCGAAACCCCGGCGGAGCAGGCCAAAACCGCATAACCTCCGTTCTCCTTGCAGGGACCGGAAAGGGGATGATATGGCGAGAACTAACTGATGTTAGCAAGCAACCGTGAAGCTTTTCTTATTCATGGTCATGGCTAATCCAAAATCTAAGTTTCAAGAAAGGCGGGAATGAATGATGCCAAACATAGCGGCAGTGCAAAGCGAAGTGGAACAATCCGAAGTGTATGCAAGCATGAAGCAAAGCGTGGAGAAAAACGCCTGCGAGGTCAACGGGATGGTGTTCATTTATTCCGCAGGCGGGCCCTCTTATGCGGAAACGCAGGTCCGGGGAATTCTGGATTCCGAGTCGGGGCTTGATTTTGAAGTTTGGAGCGGGAAAGAACCGGGTAGCGTGGCCGTCCTGTTGCCGGGACAAGCCTTGGACACGGTCCATTTCGAGGGGTTGCGGCTGAAGCTGCGTCTTCAGGAAAGAATTGCGGACTATCATCCGCAAGTGGCGATCGCCGGTTTTGCCAGCCAGGAAGAGATCACGCCGGAGGTGCTGCAGCAGTTGGAAGAAGCGGCCAAACTGAACTATTCCGATGATATTCATATTTTTACGCAACATGATACACCGCTGGCCAAAAGCCGCATCCTGATCGTGGAAGGCGACGCCACCGTACGGGAATTTTTGCAAATCCGGCTGGGAATGCAAAATTACGAAACGATAACGGCCGATAACGGGATTACCGCGCTGGAGCTGATTGAAAGCTGGAAACCGGACCTGGTGTTAACCGAACTTAATCTTTACGGCATTGACGGACTTCCGTACATCCACCAAATTCAGCGGATCAAGGGAGACGAAACGCCGAGAATCGTCGTGCTCAGCGAGCAGCGCGTCGAAAAAACGATCAGCCTATGCTTTCAAAGCGGAGTGGACGACTACATTACAAAGCCGTTTTCCCCCGTCGAGCTGGACGCGCGGATCCGCCGTTGCATTATTTAAAGGTAACCAAATCCTATACAGACAAAATGGAGGTTGAAACCTATGAATAATAACTACTATAAGCTGTTGAATGCGATTGAGTCGAAAACGGCCGTGCTTGGTGTCGTAGGCCTTGGATATGTCGGATTGCCGCTGGCTGTCGAGATGGTGAAGCAGGGCTTCCGGGTCGTCGGGATCGATTTGGATGCCGGCAAAATCGACAAGATTGAGCGCGGGGAATCGTACATACACGATATCCCGTCCGAAACGCTGGCCGCCGCGATGGCGAGCGGCCGGTTTAAGCCGACGACGGACTATGCCGTCCTGTCGGAGATCGACGCGGTCAGCATTTGCGTGCCAACCCCGTTAAGTGAAAATCAGGATCCGGATACCTCTTATATCGTGACGGTAGTGGAGCAAATCAAACGTTACATGAAAAAAGGCATGCTGATCACCTTGGAAAGTACAACATATCCGGGAACGACGGAGGAACTGATCCAGCAGGAGCTGGAGAAGCTGGGATACGTCGCCGGGGAGGACTTCTTCCTGTGCTTCTCGCCGGAACGGGTGGACCCGTCCAACTCCAAATTTAATACTTACAATACCCCGAAGGTCATTGGGGGAACGACCAAAGCCTGCCTCGAGCTGGGAACGGCGCTGTATTCCCGGTATGTCCAGACGGTCGTGCCGGTATCCTCGCCGAAAGTTGCGGAAATGTCCAAGCTGCTGGAAAACACGTTCCGCAGCGTTAACATCGCTTTCGTCAACGAAATGGCGATGATGTGCGACCGGATGGGCATCGACATTTGGGAAGTCATCGACGCGGCCAAAACGAAGCCGTTTGGCTTCATGCCGTTTTATCCGGGGCCGGGCATCGGCGGCCACTGCATTCCGCTGGATCCGATGTATCTGTCCTGGAAAGCGAAAGGCTTCCGTTTCTATAGCCAATTTATCGAGCTGGCTCAATCGACGAACGACAACATGCCTTATTACGTCATCAACAAAACGTCCAAAATTTTAAACGAATATGCCAAGTCGGTCAAAAAATCGAAAATTCTCGTGCTCGGCATGGCCTACAAGCCGGATATCGCCGACCTGCGCGAATCGCCGGGGCTTGCGGTGTACGAGCTGTTCAAGGACAGCGGCGCCAGAGTGGATTATTACGATCCTTACGCGACCAGCTTCCGGGAAAAATCGGGCGGCGTGGTGCATAGCGTCAGCTACGAGCTGGACAAGTTCAAAATGTACGATTGCATCGTGCTGGTGACGAATCACAGCAATCTGGACTACGGCGCCATCGCCGGACTGGGCGTACCGATCGTCGATACGCGCAACGCTTTCCGTGACTATTCGCTTCCGCATATCTACAAAATCGGACATTCCGTCCATCCGGTGAACGTGGAAGCCGCAGCGCTGATCGTCGGGTAACGGAATATTGCGCAACAAAACGGCGCTGCGGATGAGAATGGCCGGATTCATCGCGCGGCGCAAGCGGTTGGCGATCGTTGTTCTGGGGGGAGTGTTGCTGATGCTGATGGTGGTGCTGATGCTCGTTTTTCTCCCCGAAGGCCCGCAGCCGAAAGCGACCTGGATCTGGGACGCCGCACAGATTGAGCAGCGGCCCGAAGAGATCGTGGACTTCGCCAAGCAGGAGGATGTCAAAGTCATCTTCCTGCAGATCGGCAGCGAAGTGCACAATGAGAGCTACCGCCGTTTTATAAGTTTGGCCACGTCGCATGGGATCGAGGTTCACGCTTTAAACGGACACCCCGAATGGGCGCTGCGGGAGCAGCGGCAGGAGGGAGATGACTTCCTGAATTGGGTGGCGGTTTATAACCGCGGGGTTTCACCCGAGGAACGGTTCAAAGGCGTGCAGTTCGACGTCGAGCCCTATTTGCTGAAGACGTGGACCAAAGAGCGGGAGTCGATTGTCGAGCAGTGGATGGAAGGCATCCGGGCCTGGACGGAAACGGCCAAATACAACAACTTGCAGATAGGGGCAGCGGTTCCTTTCTGGCTCGATGAAATCGACCACCCGTCCGAAAGCGTGCAGATGCCGCTTGGCGATTGGATGGTAAGCCAGTTCGATTATTTGGCGATCATGGCCTACCGCGATAAGGCCGGGCGGAGCTACGAGCTTTCGCGGACGACATTGTCCGAAGCCGACCGGCAGGGGAAGCGGGTTTGGGTGGGTGTTGAACTTGGGGAAAGCACGGAAGGGCCGGGCGTTTCCTTTCATGAACAGCCGCTCGCTTCCCTGACCCGGGAGATGAAGCAACTGGAGAAGCTCGGAGGGCAGCATGTCTCGTTTGCCGGCGTGGCCGTCCACAGCTATGAATCGTGGACAGACAAGCTCCGGCAACCGGACAAGTAGCTCCCGACTATTGCTTAAATGTACGAGGCTGCCCTGCAGGGCAGCCTCGTTACTTTTGGCGCGCGGAACGCCGATGATGACTGAATGGTTGGATCGCTGCCCGCATTTGCCGGCATTTCAAAGGATGCAAGGGACAGCCCCTGTCTTTTTTGCTATAATGGAGATAATTGTGATTCAGGGGAATGGAGAGAGATCATATGATTTTGCATAAGGGCGAAATCTTATTCCGCCAAGGGGATGACGGTTCGTTTTTATACCATATCAAAAGCGGGCTGTTCAAAGTGACACGCCTGCATGAGAACGGAAATATGGTTTTATTTAACATTTTATATCCGGGAGAGACGGTTCCGCATCATTCCTTGATTTCACCGAAGGAGATCCACGGTACGGCGATCGCCCTAATGCGCAGCGAGGTCGAGGCGATACCGGCCCAGAGCTGGTACCGGGAGCTCCAGGATAATCCGCAGAAACCGCTGGAAGTGGCCGAACTTCTTCAGGAGAAGGTCCGGTTTATGCAGGAGCGCCTGGATCATCTGACGGTCGGCACGCCGGCCGAAC
This sequence comes from Paenibacillus oralis, assembly GCF_003863965.1. Taxonomy (GTDB): domain Bacteria; phylum Bacillota; class Bacilli; order Paenibacillales; family Paenibacillaceae; genus Fontibacillus; species Fontibacillus oralis. Next base: position 6,491,200 of record NZ_RRCN01000001.1, on the reverse strand, counting down.
GGCTGGAGCTCTTGAGCAAATGGCTGAACCGGCATGCCCACGGCGTTCCGTTGACCGAATATTTGACCCAGGAAGAGATCGGGCAGCTAATCGGCGTGAGACGGGAAACGGTCAACCGGCTGCTGCGCGGCCATCATAAGGAATAGGCCGGTGCAGTACCAAGTACAAAAAGCGCGAGTGAGGGACGTTTCCCTCGGCCCGCGCTTTTTCCAATTAGCACGCGACAATTTCGGCGGACGGTTAACTTGAGATAATCGGATGGATAGCCGGTCCCCGCACCCGACACGCATCGTTCTGATTGGAAATATCCAATTGAATTGGAAATTCAAAGGTAAATACGGACGCTTGATTGGATATTTTCCAATAGATGAGGATCGGCAGGGCGCAAAATGGGTGATTTGAGCGAATTCTATTGGATTTTTTCCAACGAGAGTTCAAAATAGCGTGCTATTTTCGTCATTCTATTGGATTTTTCCAATCAAAGGCTGTCAAACTCTATCCTACACTCAGGCAGCCGATACGTTATTTGCTCATCGTATCCTCAAGGCTGTCGGCCGGCCCGAAAAACTCGAAGTGAATCCGCTCTTCGGGAACGCCCCATTCTTTCAAGGCTCGGTTGATCGCTTTCATGAACGGCAGAGGGCCGCAAAAATAAAAATCGCTGCTCGCGTCCGTGACGCTCTTCAACCATGGGAGATCGATGTAGCCCGTTTTATCGGGGGTTTCCTCGGCTTCCGCGGTTTCGTAAATAAAATAGGAACGAAGATTGTCATGGGTTCGCGTAAGCTCGGCGACATGCTCTTTCATCGCGTGGTGTCTTCCGCTCCGGGCGGCGTGGATGTAGACGATCTCGCGCCCCGAGCCGTTTTGCAGCGCCGTTTCCAGCATGCTGATCATCGGCGTGAGCCCGACGCCGCCGCTGAGCAGGACGAGCGGTATTTGCTTCGATTGGTCGAGCGTGAAATCTCCAGCCGGCGCGCTTAGTTCAAGCACGTCGCCTTCGCCGATCCGCTCATGCAAATAAGTGGATACGATGCCGGCCGGCTGGCCTTCCACAGCGTCTTCCCGTTTGACGGAAATCCGGTAAAAGGGCTGGCCGGGAGCCTTGGACAGGCTGTAATGGCGCAGGTGGGTGAATTCCTGGCCCTCCGGCTTTACGCGCACGGTAATGTACTGGCCCGGCTGGTAGGAGGCGATTTCCCCGCCGTCTTCCGGCTTCAAGTAAAACGAGGTGATGACTTCGCTTTCCTTGACTTTGCGGTCGACGATAAACTTGCGGAATCCCCGCCAGCCGCCTTTTTGCTGTTCGGCCTCCTTGTACATCTCCGCTTCGGTGCTGATGAACACATTGGCGATCACGCCGTAGGCTTTGCCCCAGGCTTCCAGAATTTCATCGGTTGCAGCATCGCCGAGCACCATTTTGATGGCCGCCAGCAGGTTTTCGCCAACAATCGGATAATGCTCCGGCATAATGCCAAGCGCCCGGTGTTTTTGCGCGATACCGCGAACGACCGGGAGAATTTCTTCCAGGCGGTCGATATGCGCGGCGGCGGCGTAAACGGCGTTGGCGAGAGCCGTCGGCTGCTTGCCTTGGCGCTGGTTGGCATGGTTGAATATGTTGAGCAATTCGGGATGATTTTTAAACATCGTTTCATAAAACTTTTTGGTTATCGTTTCGCCGTGAACTTCGAGTACGGGTACGGTCGACTTGATGATTTCAATAGTTTTGGCGTCAAGCATTAGTGAAGACCTTCTTTCCTGGAATTTCATTTCGCTTCCACCTCAGTATAGGCAGGGGTGAATCGCGTAAAGGTGATTTTCGTCACACTGAAATTTGCTGAAATGTGAACTGTTCGTAGGTTGCAATGATATACATCACACTATTCGCCTGAATTTATCGAAATTTGGATGACTGCTGTAGTCATGTTTGGCTTTGTGGTATAATATAAATATAAGAAAAATCTAAAGAAAGGATCAGGATACCATGAGTTCCCGAAGGACGAATTCCCCAAGGACGATTTGGAAACGTTGTGATCTCTCTTATACTTAGCTTCTTTCGTGGACTGTCGGTTACGGCCAACAACCCTACGAAAGAGGCGTGACATCATGCGAAGGATAAAGTCCTCAAGGACCTTCTCCGTAGGGCGTTGGCGTAAGGTCAACCAAACTACGATAAGAGGGATCCCGTATGAGGAACAAGACAAGATGGCAAGTTGACGGAAAATCGCTATTGATAATGATGTTTGGCTCATGTTTATTGGCTTTTGCTTATTATCACATTAATTTTCAGAACGGATTGTCGGAAGGCGGTTTTGTCGGTCTGGCCTTGCTCGGCAAATATTTGTTTAATCTGCCGCCGGCGCTGACGATGATCGTGCTAGATGTGCCGATTGTACTGCTGGCCTGGTTTTTCAAAGGACGTAAGTTTGTCCTTAATACTTTATTTTCATCGCTTGCGTTTTCGGCATTTTATGAATTGTGCGAGCAATTCTCGCCGCTGATGATTGATTTGCGCAACAATTTGCCGCTGGCGGCGCTGTTGTCGGGCTTGCTGACCGGTATCGGGGCGGGTCTGGTGCTGCGGGCGGGCGGAGCGAGCGGGGGAGACGACATCTTATCGATGCTGCTTAGCCAATGGTCCGGAATCAAAATCGGTGCCATGTTTGTACTGATGGATGCCATCGTTCTAACGATTTCATTATTATATCTGCCTTTTAAAGAAACTTTGTTTACGATTATGGCAGTTCTTATAGCGGGTAAAGTGATCACCTGGACCGTTCATTACGGACACGGTCAGTTGACGCCGCTGCGCGTCCCGCACCGGGTTAAAGTTAAGGAGAAAACGGCTCGAGCTTAAGGCTCGGGCCGTTTTTTTGCCGCTTGCATCCGGCGAATTGCCGGCAGGGACTCGCTAGGATCTCCAGGAGCCCTGCTGCCGGCGGATAAGCACGATTTGTCCGGCATGGTAGGCATCATGCAGCATCCAGCGGGAAAGCTCGCGGCCGATCGTTTCCGTGCTTGAGCCATAAGGGGCTTCCAGATCGGCTTCGCTTAGGGAAGCGATCGCCTCGCGCAGCTCCAACTCGATCCGTTTCGTTTCAGCGAGGATGTTGTTCCAGTCGCTATCGTTCAGGTCGTCTCCCGGCCCGCCAAACGTTTCTTCGTTCGTGTCCACGCCGGGACCCGGATCGATCCCCCGCAAGCGGCTTAGGATCCGTTGGTTGTAATAATTGATATGGCTTACGGTTTGCCAAATCGTATTACCCCCGCCCGGCGGCGCCCAAGCCGCCTGTTCGGCCGTGACGTTCGCAAGCGCGACGGATAAAGGAACGATCCACTCTTCCAGCTCCCAGGTATTGTCTTTTTGCACAAGCAACAAATCAACTGCGTTTACGCTCATCCTTACTTCCTCCTCATCAATGTAACTGGCTAATCTTCTATTAAAAGGTTACACTGTGATTGTACCAAAATAACGCTCAGGATGTAACCGCCTATTTCATGTTTAAATAGTTACAAGCAGCTTTGGGAGGCAAGTGATTTGGAGACGCTTTGGAGTGATTTCATCAACAGCGAATGGCATGACTGGAAAGGCAGCGGCCGTAGCGAGGACCGGCTGGAGAAGCTGCCGTGGCAGTCCCGGTTTCTAAGCGACTGGCAGCTGCGGGCGCCGGTTCCGGCAGCGGTTGGGGACATCACGGCGATGCGGCAGCTTCGGAAGGGGTTGCATGCTCTGGCGGTCAAATTGGCCGGCGGTGAAGAAATGGCCGGGGAGGATTGGCGGCTGTTGAATCAATATATGGAGCCGGGGAGGGTGTATCGGGAGTTTGCGCCCGGCGATGGCGGAACCGTCAAGCTGGAATACCGGCCGGTTGCGGCGGAATGGGAACAGGTGATGGCGGAGGTGGCCGCAAGCTTCGGCCAGACCGTTTTGCAAGGGGAGGCCGGCCGCATCCGCGTTTGCGATAATCCGGACTGCAGGTGGATATTTTATGACGATACGCGGAATCGGACGAAAAAATACTGCGACGATAAAATGTGCGGCAATCTGATGAAGGTGCGGCGTTTCCGCGCCCGGAAAAAAGCGGGACAAAACCCGGACGGCGGCGCTGAAGCCTAAGGCGGGAACGCCGATAAGTATGGTTCAAAAAAGGTTGCCCTGACCATTTTTCGGTGCCATGGTCGTGGAGCAACCTTTTCAACTGCAAAAGTGCCTCTTTTTTTCTGTAAAAGCCCGGTTGCAGACGATTCAAATGCAAAAGTACATCTCTTCGGGGGCTGTTCGAAAAAAAGGGGGCTTATTACGAGAAATGAACTGCATTTTTGCAGTTGGACCACCTGTTTCGAGAAAATCCGACGAAATTCGCCTGCACTTTTGCAGCTCGTGGCAACAAGTAGCGCCTCGTGGATTTGCGTACGCTGGTTTACTGCTGCATGCCCGACTTACCTAAGCCGCCGGCCACCCGTCACGGCCTATTATCCCCCGACAACGTTCTATTTCCCAGGCTCATCGAACAACACAAGATACTCGCCGTAGCCTTCCTTCTCCATATCGGCCTTCGGAACGAACCGCAGCGCCGCAGAGTTGATGCAGTAACGCAGGCCGGTTGGTTCCGGTCCGTCGTCGAACACGTGGCCCAAATGGGAGTCGCCCAGCCGGCTGCGCACCTCGGTGCGGACCATAAAGTGGCTGGTGTCCGTCTTCTCCTTGATATGGTAGCTGCGGATCGGGCGGGTAAAGCTTGGCCAGCCGCAGCCGGCGTCGAATTTATCGCGGGAGCAAAAAAGTGGCTCGCCCGAAACGATATCCACGTAGATGCCTTCTTCGCCGTGATCCCAATACTCGCCGGTAAAGGGCCGCTCGGTGGCGTTCTTTTGCGTAACTTCAAATTGGATCGGCGTGAGCCGGCGCTTCAGCTCCTCCGGGTCGGCAGGACCGGACCAATGCCGTTCCAGGAAATCCTCGCGGCCCGAGCCTTTGCGATACAGCTTGTAATGCAGCGGATTTTTTTTATGGTATTGCTGATGATATTCTTCGGCAGGATAAAAAGGAGCCGCCGGAAGAATCGGTGTGACGACCGGTTTGTCGAAGCGGCCGCTTTCTTCCAGCGTCAGCTTGGATTCCTCCGCTTCCCGCCGCTGCTCTTCATTATGATAAAAAATAGCCGTCCGGTACGATTCGCCCCGGTCATGAAATTGCCCGCCTTCATCGGTCGGGTCGATTTGCTGCCAGTAAAGCTCAAGCAGCTTGCGGTACGGAAACACCGCCGGGTCAAATCGGATTTGCACGGCCTCGTAATGGCCGGTTCCGCCGGCGCAAACCTCCTCGTAAGTAGGGTTTACCGTGTGTCCCCCTGTATATCCCGATATAATACCGTGTATGCCGGGCAGCTCCTCAAACGGCGAAACCATACACCAGAAGCAGCCTCCGGCAAAAGTGGCCAGTTCTACCTTTGTATTTGACGCTGAGCTCATCATGATCCCTCCGTTTCGATATCATTATAGCGTTTTTTCGGAAAAAGCCAAAACGATTCTCCGAAAAAGCTGGTGCTCTTTCACGGGACGTGGTACAATAGCTCCAAGAAAACATGCATGGTTCCCAAAGGGGAGTAGCTTATACAATAAAGTCGTCATTACGGGAGTTATACATACCCCGGCTTTATTGGCAACGTAACTTAGTTGTTAGCGAGACCTTTGCCCGTAGCGAGTATTGGGTAAAGGTCTTTTTTGATGCGTTTTTGCGTCGTGCCCAATATGGACACGGCGCATTTTTTTTGGATGGAAGAAGGCGTTTCTTCCCGTAGATCCGTCTGAAGCAAAAAAATGGGTCGATGCATGGGAAACTATGAAAGGGGAGAGAAACATGGAATTATTATCTCCGGAATTTTGGGCCGCACTGCTATCCATCATATTGATCGATCTCGTGCTTGCCGGGGACAATGCGATCGTAATCGGACTTGCCGCACGCAACGTGCCGCAAAAAGATCAGAAAAAAGTGATTATTTGGGGGACCGTCGGCGCCATTCTCATCCGCGTCGTCATGACGCTGCTCGTTGTACAGCTGCTGAATATTCCCGGGCTGCGGCTCGCCGGGGGGCTGGCGCTCGTTTGGATTGCCTACAAATTGATCGTGGATGAAAAAAGCCACGAGATCAATGCGGGCAACCAGATGTGGGCGGCGATCCGGACCATTATCATCGCCGACGCGATGATGGGTCTGGACAACGTGCTGGCGGTGGCCGGCGCGGCGCACGGCGATTTCCTGCTCGTCATTATCGGGCTGGCCGTCTCCGTTCCGATTATGGTCTGGGGCAGCACGCTGATTCTGAAACTGACGGAGCGCTTCCCGATCGTCATTACGATCGGCGCCGCCGTCCTCGCCTGGACCTCGGCGAAAATGATCGTTGAGGAGCCGCTCATTCATGATCTGTTCGTCAGCAATTGGATCAAATACGGGTTTGAAGTGCTTGTGATCGTCGCCGTGATCGGCCTCGGCACGCAAATGAAAAAAAGAAAAGCGCGTCTGCGCGAAACAACGCAGGCCTGAAGGTCCGCAAACGATGAAACGCCGCAGGGGAGATACTAAGCCCCTTGCGGCGTTTTTCTTATACCGGCTGCTGGCCGCGCGCTTGTTGCCGGAACTGCCGCGGCGACATGCCGAACTTTTTGCGGAACACTTTATGAAAATAATTATAGCTGGGGAAACCGGAGCTCTCCGCGACATGCTCAAGAGAAAGCGGACTGAAAATAATCCGCTCGCGCGCCATGTTCAGCCTGACCTCCAGCGTATATTGAATGATACTTGTCCCGAACGTTTCCTTAAACAGATGCACCGCCCGGGAAACGCTGATGCCGGCATAGGCGGCGGCATCCTCCAATTTGAAGGGGGAGGAGGCGTTTTCTTCAATATAATTTTTGATCCGATGGGCAAGATAAGTCGGATAGGCAGGCAATGGCTGAGCCAGCAGATTCCGGTCGATGTCCATGCACAATATTTTCAAATAGTATTCCGCGATTTCCGGAGCAGGGTTGGCTATGCGGCGCTGCTCCAGCATAATTTGCCGGAAAGCTCCGACGATGCCCTCGGAAAGCGGTACCTTCACCCGGTGGGGCCTGGCCCTTTTTTTCCACCACGTTTCGATCCATTCACCGGCCAAAAAAATATGATAATCGCCGCTGGACACCAGCGATTCGCCAAGCCCGCTCATTTCGGCTTCAATCTTCAGCTCATAGGGTTCGCCCGGCGCGAACAGCAGCAGATCCCCGGGCTCGAGCAGTTCCAGCCGGCCGTCTAACCGGGACCGGCATTTACCCGAGGTTTGCAGCCGGATCAAATAGTTTTCGTGCCCGTCCGGCTGTACCGTATGAAACGGCTTATGGTGGACCGAATAGCCGGCCAATAAAATCTGCAGGTTCGAATTAGGTTTCATAACCGACCTCCGTAGGGATCTCCAAAAATAATGACCAGATTGTTCATGTTTTAATCATATTATTCATTTTATATCAGCGCAATTTGAAATACCATTGTACATGGAAACAGCACAGATACTCACATCAGGAGTGACCAGAAATGACTATGAAGATTGGCATGATCGGCTGCGGCAACATCAGTCCAGTATACTTGACGTACCTCGGGCAAAGCGAAGTCGCCAGGATTACGGCAGTAGCCGATCTTCTCCCGGAGAAGGCGCGCGAACGGGCAGAACAATTCGCAATTGAAAACGTCTACACCGTGGAGGAATTGCTGGGACGGCAAGATATCGACCTGGTGTTGAACTTGACCGTACCGTCGTCCCACGCCGCCGTCAATATGGCAGCGCTTGCCCAAGGCAAGCATGTGTACGTGGAGAAGCCGCTGGCGATCTCGCTGGAGGACGCGGGAAGCATGCTGGAACTGGCGGCGGCCAAAAATCTCCGCGTAGGCTGCGCTCCCGATACGTTTCTTGGCGCAGGCATCGAGACGAGCCGCAAGGCCATTGCGGACGGGCTGATCGGCCGGCCGGTGGCGGCCACCGCGTTTATGATGAGCGGAGGCCCGGAAAGCTGGCACCCGAATCCCGAGTTTTTCTACGCGGAAGGCGGGGGACCGATGTTCGACATGGGGCCGTACTATTTGACCGCGTTTGTGGAACTGCTCGGGCCGATCGCGCGCATCAGCGGCTCGGCGGGCAACCTGGTTCCCGAACGCACGGTCAAAACCGGACCAAACGCCGGCAAAACGATCCCGGTGCATACGCCGACGCACTACAGCGCCACGTTGGATTTTGCCGGAGGCGCCATCGGCACGCTCGTGACCAGCTTCGATGTCCCCGGCGGAAGCGTTCTGCCCCGCATCGAGATCTACGGGACCGAAGGGACGCTGCTTGTCCCCGACCCGAACCACTTTAACGGCGACGTGAAGGTCAGCCGTTCGGGCAGCGATGTTTGGGAAACCGTCCCGCCGGTGTTTGAATGCGGCGAAAATGAGCGCGGCCGCGGCATCGAGGATATGGCCAGGGCGATTCTTGAAGGCCGGGAACACCGGGCCAGCGGCAAACTCGGCTACCATGTGCTGGAGGCGATGCATGCCGTAGCCCGTTCATCGCGCGAAGGCCGGCATATTTTGCTGGAAAGCGCGGATAGTTTAAAGTAGAGTCTTTCATTTTAATGGAGAGGTGATATTTTATGACAAAGGTTGGACTGCAGCTCTATACGGTTAGAGATCATTTGGAACGCGATTTTGAAGGCACGTTGCGCAAGGTGGCCGAGCTTGGGTATAAGGGCGTGGAGTTTGCCGGATTTTACGGAAGAACTGTGGAACAAGTACAGCAAATCCTTGAGGAAACCGGGCTGGTTGCGGTGGGTGCCCATACGGCTTACGACCGTTTAAAGGCTGCGCTCGATGAAGAGATCGCTTTCAACAAGGCGATCGGCAACCGTTATATCGTCGTGCCGTATCTGTCGGAGGAAGACCGCAACCATTGGCCCGAGGTCATTGAGGACTTGAAAAAATTCGGGGAACGCTGTAAAGAGGAAGAAATGATTCTCTGCTATCATAATCATGATTTTGAGCTGACCCAGTCGCTAAACGGTAAACCGGTGCTGGACGCGATTTATGAACAGGTGCCCGCCTCCCTGCTGCAGATGGAGCTGGATTCCTGCTGGGTAGCCTTTGCCGGAGCGGATCCGCTGGCATACATCGCTACATATCGCGATCGCCTTCCGCTCGTGCACTGGAAGGACGTTGCCAAGAAGCCGGACGGTTCGCCGGAAACGGTCGAGCTGGGCCGGGGAGAAGTCGCCGTTGCCGCGATTGGCGATGCCGCGATCGACGCAGGTGTGGAATGGCTGATCGTAGAGCAGGATCACTGCGCGGGAGATTCGCTGGAGAGCGTTGCCGTAAGTATGAATTGGGTACGCGCTTATGCCGATCAAGGGGGAAAACTTCATGTCTAAAACATTAAAAATAGCCGTCATCGGATGCGGCGGTATCGCGAACGGCAAACATTTGCCGAGCTTAAAGCAGCAGCCTGAGGCCGAACTGGTCGCCTTCTGCGACATCGTGGAGGAACGCGCGCAAAAAGCTGCCGCTGAATACGGGGTAGAGGGAGCCAAAGTATTTACGGATTTCCGGAAATTGCTGGCGGAAAGCGATGCGGAAGTGGTGCACGTCTGCACGCCAAACGATTCGCACGCGGAAATCACCGTCGCTTCGCTGGAGTCGGGCCGTCATGTCATGTGCGAAAAGCCGATGGCCAAAACGGCGGAGCAAGCCCGGCAGATGCTGGACGCGGCCAAACGCACGGGGAAAAAGCTGTCGGTCGCGTACCAAAACCGTTTCCGCAGCGACAGTTTGTATTTGAAGGAACTGTGCGAAAACGGCGAGCTGGGCGACATCTACCTCGGGAAAGCGCTGGCGCTGCGCCGCCGCGCCGTTCCGACATGGGGCGTGTTCCTGGACGAGGAGAAGCAGGGCGGGGGACCGTTGATCGACATCGGCACCCATGCGCTTGACTTGACCTTGTGGCTGATGAACAATTACGAGCCGAAAAGTGTAACCGGCTCCGTATTCCATAAACTCGGAAACCGTGAAAATGCGGCAAACGCGTTTGGCCCTTGGGATCCCGAGCAATTTAAAGTCGAGGATTCCGCGTTTGGCTTCATTACGATGAAAAACGGGGCGACGATCATTTTGGAATCCAGCTGGGCGCTTAATGTCGTCGAGGTCGGAGAAGCAAAAACGCTGCTGTGCGGCACCGAAGGCGGCGCCGATATGACCAACGGACTGCGCCTGAACGGCGAAAAATTGAGCCGCTTGTACGAAACCAACGTGGATCTCGGAGCCGGCGGGGTCGCCTTCTACCAAGGAAAACAGGAAAACGAATCCACCCGTGAAGCCAGAGCCTGGGTGCAGGCGGTTTTGGAAGATAAAGAGCCGCTCGTGAAGCCGGAACAGGCGCTTGTGGTCACGGAAATTTTGGAAGCCATCTATAAATCGGCCCAAACCGGCCAAACGGTATATTTCGATTAAGTCGGCCTAAGCCTAACTAAGCAAGGAGGAGCTTACATGAAATTAGGAGTATTTCTGGTGCTGTTCGGAGGTCTTCCCTTGGAACAAGCGCTCGATAAAGCGGCCGCTCAAGGGTTGAAGGCCGTGGAAATCGGCACCGGCGGACATCCGGGGAACGCCCACTGCAATCCTGACGTGCTGCTGGAAAACAAAGCGGCGCGAGATGAGTTCAAAAAGGCGGTGGAATCCCGCGGTCTCATCATCAGTGCACTGAGCTGCCACGGCAATCCGCTGCATCCGCAAAAAGCGGTCGCCAAAGAGTTCCACGATGCTTTCGTCAAAACCGTCCAATTGGCCGAATTGCTGGAAGTGCCGGTCGTCAACACGTTTTCCGGCTGCCCGGGCGATCATGAGGATGCTAAATACCCGAACTGGCCAGTGGCCCCTTGGCCCAACGACTTCCAGGAGGTTCTGGATTGGCAGTGGAAAAATAAAGTCATTCCGTATTGGACGGAATGGGGCAAATTTGCCGCCGATCACCATGTGAAGATCGGGCTTGAGCTGCACGGCGGATTTTCCGTGCACACGCCGGCGACGCTGCTGCGCCTGCGCGAAGCGGCCGGTGAAGTGATCGGGGCCAACCTCGACCCGAGCCATATGTGGTGGCAGGGGATCGATCCCGTTCAAGCGATTTCGATCCTTGGCAAGGCCGGCGCCATCCACCATTTCCACGCCAAAGATACGACGATCGATCCGGTGAACGTGAACCGTTACGGCATTACGGATATGCAGCCTTACACGAACATGCAGGAGCGGGCTTGGCAGTTCCGCACCGTCGGTTACGGGCACGATCTGAAGACATGGGCCGATATCATCAGCGCGCTGCGGCTGTACGGCTACGATTACGCGGTCAGCATCGAGCACGAAGACGGGCTGATGTCGATCGATGAAGGGTTTACCAAGGCCGTACGCAATCTGCAGCAAGTGCTTATGGAGGATTCCGCCGCGGAAATGTGGTGGGTATAACTGACCGTAAACGTAATATACTATATTAGCGGCTGCCGCCAAGGCGGCCGTTTTTGCGGATATGGGGTGATGAATAAGGAGCCCCCTTACTTTTCGTGTGTAAATATGCTATTATGAAATATACTAACTTACTTAAGGTAAGTTTTATGCTTGCAGGCTTGCTATAATAATGAGGTGAATGTTATGGATGAGCATTCGAATGGAATGTGTCCGCGATTTGAATCGGCTTTTTCGTTTTTGGGAAAACGCTGGAACGGTTTGATTATTCAAACCCTGATGAGCGGGCCGAAACGCTTCAAGGATATTTCCAATCAGATTCCTTCCATGAGCGACAAGATGCTATCGGAGAGGATGAAGGATTTGGAATGTGAGGGGATTTTGGTCCGTCATGTTTATCCGGAAACGCCGGTTCGCATCGAATATGAGTTGACCGAAAAAGGGCGGGCGCTTCGTCCGGTGATGGAGCAGGTGCAGACCTGGGCGCATCAGTGGATCAAGTAAGCACATGCCGCTTTCGGGTCGCGAAGGCGGCATGAAAATTTTAGAAAGTAGGTGTACTTGTGGCTGAGGTAATTGTAATCGGGGCGGGGCCGGCTGGAGCCAGCGCGGCGTTATTTTTGGCCAAGGCGGGCAAAGAAACGCTTGTTCTGGACAGCAACGCGAGCATGACAAAGCGGGCCTGGATAGAGAACCATTACGGGGCAAAGGACATTTCCGGACCGGATTTGCTCAAAATCGGACGGGAGCAGGCCGAAAAATTCGGCGCCAAGTTCATTGAGGAAAAAGTGACGCATATCGATGCCAACGGCGGTTCGACAGTAACCGTGAAAACGGAATCCGGCCGCGGCTACGAGGCGTCCCATATCATATTGGCTACCGGCGCGTTGACCGATCTTGCAAACGCTACCGGGCTGGAGCTGAAAGAAGGCCGCGAGCCGAGAATCAAAACCGTTATCGCCACGGACGGGCAAGGCCGGACCAGCGTTCCGCGGATCTGGGCAGCCGGCACGGCGGCGGGCGTCAGCGTCCATACAATCATTACGGCCGGCGACGGGGCAAAAGTTGCGATCGAACTGATCAGCGAAATAAACGGCGAACGTTACGTGGATCATGATGTGTTGAAGTAAAACGAACTTATTTGCAATTCCAGGCAACAACAAGGCCTCCCGGCTACGGGTGGCCTTTTAATATTTTCATCGGAAGTAAGAAAAGTTGAAAGTGACTAAAATCACAAGGGGAGACGCTTCTATGCATTAAGTTAAAAGCGTAAGCTTACGACATTAGCTCAGGAGGTCTTTCCGGATGAATCACATACAAGCATTATTTAAGGAACAAGACATGGTCCGTGATATCGTGCTTCGTTTCCCGAAATCGGCGGATTATTTCCGCGGGCGGAAAATCGATTTTTGCTGCGGCGGCGCACGCCCGTTGGGGGAAGCGGCGGCAGAGCGGGGCATCCCGGTTGAAGCGCTGCTCACGGACTTAAACCGCATGGCGGCCAAACATCCCCGGGCAGAGGAAGAACAGGATTGGACAAAGGCGGAATCGGCCGATTTGATCGGGCATATCGTAAACACGCACCATCGCTATTTGCGCGAAGAACTGCCGGAAATCCAAAAAAATGTGACCAAAGTGTCCCGGGTCCATGGGGATGCGGATACGCATTTGCGCGAGATCGAGCGGTTGTTCGGCGAGCTTCGGAGCGAGCTGCTGGAGCATACCGACAAGGAAGAGGCAGAAGAGTTTCCCAAAATAATTCTTTGGGAGGAGAGCCGGGACCCGGAAGTGCTGGGAAAATTGCGGTCCGCCATCGCGGAGTTGGAATCCGAACATGACGCGGCGGGGGATATCCTTAAACAATTGCGGGAATTGACCGGCGATTTTCAGCCGCCCGGCCATGCGTGCACCAGATACCGTTTGACCTATTCGCGTCTAGAAGAGCTGGAAGCCATGACTTTTACGCATGTACACCTGGAGAACAATATATTATTTCCGCGATATACAAAATAACTTGACGTATTCAGGCCTCGGCCCTTCCCTGCTCAGGGAAGGGTTCTTTGCGCCCGCCCCGAAATTTGAGAACTTTCTGTTGGTCCGGTATGCTTAAGTTACGGAATATTCCTGGATCGAATAAGGAAAAATGATTAGAGGAAAGGCGGGGCGGCGATGCGCAATAGGTTGAAATGGCTGGCTGGACTAGTGATATTGATGGCGTTCTTCACGGCAGCCTGCGCCGATGGCGGCACGATCGACAAACCGGATCCTTCGGAAGAGCTGCAAAGCGAGGATGGGGAAGCCCATGACATTACCTTAACAATTGACGGGGGCACGTTTATCCCCGATGTGAAGCGAAAATTGCATTTTGATTATACGGAAGGGATCACCGTTCTTCAGGCGCTTGAAAGCAGCGGAATCATAGAGCTGGCGGAGGATAGGAGCAAAATTCAATCCGTTGGCGCAGTGTCGCTTGATTCGACGCTGGAGTGGGGAGTCCGCTTGAATGACAGGGAGCTTCCGTCCGGCGATTGGGCCAAGCTGCTCAAGGCGGGGGACAACATACTGGTTTACGTTAAAACCGTAGGCAGCGCTGCGGTGAGCCCCAATGGAGCTTCGCTGCTGCTGACCGTGAACGGGGGAAGCCAAAATCCGCAGCTCAAACGCTATTTTGTCCATCAATACAATGAAAACACGACCGTGAGGGACTTGCTCAAGCGGAGCGGGCTCGTGGAGCTGAACAAAACCGGGCAATATATCGTCTCCGTTAACGGGTACCGTCCGGATGATACGGAAGCATGGGTGCTGAAAGTAAATCAAAAGAAATTGCTGTCCACCGGCCTCGACATGAGGTTAAAACCCCAGGATAATGTGGAAATCACTTTGGTGCGAAAGTGAAATTTCGGACCTGAAGAAAATAAATCCGCAGTTCTCTTAGATAAGAGGCTGCGGATTTTTCAATAGGGATGCAAAAAAAAATGTGACAATTACATGTGATAACTTTCACAATTAATGTGAATGTAATCACAAACTATTCTTAATTTTAAATGTATACTTTCGACATAAGGGATTTACAGGAGATTAATTAAGAATCGGAACAGTCTTATTCTGAAAGGGGCATGGATGATGATGGCTACAGCGAAAGAGAAACTGGTCGTGATCGGTAACGGAATGGCGGGGATCAGCACCGTTGAGCAAATATTGAAATTAACCTCCAAATTCGAAATTACGGTGTTCGGAAGCGAGCCGCATCCCAACTACAACCGGATCATGCTTTCCTATGTGCTTGAAGGCAGCAAAACGATAGATGATATTATTCTGAACGATCTGAACTGGTACCGTGACAACGGCATTACGCTGCATACCGGAACGGCGGTTGCCCGGATCGACGCGGAGACGAAGCAGGTTGTCACCGAGGACGGTGAGCGCGTGCCGTACGATAAGGTGCTGATCGCTACCGGATCGACCTCGTTTATTTTGCCGGTTCCCGGGAGCGATAAGGAAGGGGTAGTCGGCTTCCGCGACATTTCGGATTGCGAACAAATGATCCAGGCGGCCAAGACGTACCGCAAAGCGGCGGTCATCGGCGGAGGGCTGCTCGGGCTGGAGGCGGCCAAAGGACTCGTTCAGCTCGGCATGGACGTAACGGTCGTGCATTTAATGGAAGATTTGATGGAACGCCAGTTGGATCATCAGGCAGCAGGGATGCTGAAAGCGGAACTGGAGCGCCAGGGCATCAAATTTAAAATGGGCGCGCAGACGACCGAGCTGCTTGGCGATTCGCGGGTAAGCGGGCTGCGGTTCGCCGACGGCACGGAGCTGGAAGCGGAATTCGTCGTCATGGCCGTCGGCATCAAACCGAACGTTGCGGTGGCCAAAGCGAGCGGCCTCGAAGTGAACCGCGGGATCGTCGTGAACGATTATATGCAGACGTCGCTGGAGGGCGTATATTCCGTCGGCGAGTGCACGGAGCACCGCGGCATCTGCTACGGCCTCGTCGCTCCGCTGTTTGAGCAGGGCATGGTTCTGGCCAAGCATATCAGCGGCGTGGAAACAGCGCCTTACACCGGTTCGGTCGTTTCGACCAAACTCAAAATATCCGGGGTTGACGTGTTTTCGACCGGGGAATTTATCGATGGTCCGGAACATACGGTGATCAGCAGCAAAGACGATTGGAAACGGACCTACAAAAAAATTCTCCTGAAGGACAACGTTTTTGTAGGCGCGGTGCTGTTTGGCGACATTAACGATTCGGCCGAGCTGCAGAAGCTGATCAAGCAGAAGGCGGAGATGACGGACGAATTGTACGACTCGCTGATGGGCACGGGCTGCTGCGGCGGCGGTGGCCAAAAGAAAGCTTCGGTCGAAACGATGGCGGACGACGAAATCGTCTGCGGCTGCAACGGGGTGACCAAAGGGACGATCGTCGACGTGATCACGAATCAGGGATTGACGACCGTCGACGAGATCAAAGCCTGCACGGGGGCGACCCGGTCTTGCGGAGGCTGCAAGCCGGTGGTTGAGCAAATATTGCAATACGTGCTGGGAGACGGGTTCGAGTCGGCGGCGAAACAGGGCATTTGCGGCTGCACGACGCTGAGCCGTGATGAAATCGTGGCTGAGATCAAGGCGAAAGGGCTGCAGACGACCAAAGAAGTGATGAACGTGCTTGGCTGGAGCCAGCCGGAGGGCTGCTCGAAATGCCGCCCGGCCATCAACTATTACCTCGGCATGCTGTACCCGGACACGCACGAGGACGAAAAGGAATCGCGCTTCGTGAACGAGCGGATGAGCGCCAACATACAGAAGGACGGGACTTACACCGTTGTGCCGCGGATGTACGGCGGCGTGACGACGCCGGAGGATCTGAAGAAAATCGCCGACGTATCGCTGAAATACGATGTGAAGGTCGTGAAGGTCACCGGCGGCCAGCGGCTGGACTTGATCGGCGTGAAAAAAGAAGACCTGCCGAAAGTGTGGGCCGAGCTCGACATGCCGTCGGGGTACGCCTACGCCAAATCGCTCCGCACGGTGAAAACCTGCGTCGGTTCGCAGTTCTGCCGGTTCGGCACACAGGATTCGATGGGCATGGGCGCGCAGCTTGAACGCAAATTCGAACGGCTCGATTTTCCGGCCAAATTCAAAATGGCGGTGAACGGCTGCCCGCGCAACTGCGCCGAATCGTGCACGAAGGATATCGGGATCGTCGGCAACGACGGCGGATGGGAAATCTTCATCGGCGGCAACGGAGGGATCAAGGCCCGGCTTGCGGACTCGCTGTGCAAAGTGAAGACCGACGAGGAACTGATCGAGCTGTGCGCAGCCATTATCCAGCATTACCGCGAAACCGGCAACTACCTGGAAAGAACGTCGGAGTGGGTTGAACGGATGGGGCTGGACAATATCCGCGCGGCGGTAGTGGACGATGCGGAAAACCGCAAAGCGTTGGTAGAGCGCATTGAGTTTGCCTTGAAGCAGGTTTCGGACCCGTGGAAAAAGATGCTGGATGACAACGAAACGCGCGGCAAGCTGTTCCACAGCCTGGAAATGAGCGAACAGACGAACTAAACCGGACGGATGACAGGAAAGGGGAAGAGGAGCATGAACAAGGACATGAGTAAAGAGACATTTTTCCCGGTGGGGCCCGTGGAGCAGTTTCTGCCCCAGATCGGGCGCGTGGTGGAGGCCGGAGGCCGTGAATTGGCGGTGTTCCGCTTATCCGACGGGCGCATCTTCGCCGCCCTGAATCAAAATCCCCATCCGAAAGGCGGGCCGCTCGCCGAAGGAATCGTGTCGGGGAACTACCTTTACGATCCGCTGTACGATTGGAAAATCGATCTGACGACCGGCCTGGTTCAGGCCCCGGACAGCGGACAAGTGCCGATGTTCCCGGTTAAGGTGGAGGGCGGACAGGTGTCGATCGCCGCCAGCGCCTTGCAGCAAGTATAGGCCCGGCAAGAGCGTAAGCGCGGTGACCCTGCTCCCAGGAATCGCCGCGCTTGCTTTCAATGGAGGACAGGTATAAGGGGAGGAAACAGCAATGTACACGCCAAATGTGGAAGCCATTGTGGAAACGGCAGTCAAGAAAAAAGAAAAAATGAATGAAAGCTTGCCGAGGTATATCGTCTCGGCCATGCTGGCCGGCGCTTACGTCGGGCTCGGCATTATTCTCATCTTCAGCATCGGCGCACCGCTGGCCGCGGCGAAATCGCCGTACCAGACGATGCTGATGGGGATGTCCTTCGGGCTCGCCCTGACGCTGGTCGTTTTTGCCGGATCGGAGCTGTTTACCGGGAACAATATGTTTTTTGCGGCAAGCACGCTGGCGAGGCGGACAACGGTAGGCGATACGGCGAAGAACTGGACGATCGTGTTTCTCGGCAACCTGGCGGGGGCGGTTGTGCTTTGTTTGCTGATCGTCGGCAGCGGGCTGTTCAAAACGGCGGCGCCGGAGCATCTTATTTTTGCCTCTGCCGCGAAGAAGATGGGCGCTCCGGTCACCGAGCTGTTTTTCCGCGGCATTCTATGTAATTGGCTCGTTTGCCTTGCGTTATGGATGGCGAACCGCGCCAAGGAGGATATCGCCAAGCTGGTGTTGATTTGGTGGTGTCTGTACGCCTTTATCGCCAGCGGTTACGAGCATAGCGTGGCCAATATGACGCTGCTCAGTTTGTCGCTGCTGCTGCCGAACCATCCCGATACGGTCACCCTTGCAGGTTGGTTTCACAATATGATCCCGGTGACGGTGGGCAATATCGTCGGCGGTGCGGTGTTTGTGGGCATGGCGTATTGGTTCATATCCCCGGTACGAAAAAAGGCGAAACCAATGGAAGATGGAAAAGCAGCATAAACCGGCTACCGGCTCATCCCGAGCCGGTTTTTTTTGCGTTTTCGTCCAGAAAACGTAGCCAGACAAAAAAGCCGTCCCGTAATCGGGACGGCTTTGCATATTAAGGACAGGCACATATAGCCAGGTGCGCGGCAGGTCAGATCCGGCAAATTTCGTTCGGGCACAGCTCGCAGTGGCAAATATCCTGCAGCATGACCATATCTTTGATGACGATCATGCCGTTCTCGTATTCGAGCGCATCCTTTTTACGCAGGTCGCTGAGCATCCGGTTGACGCTTTCGCGCGTAGCTCCGATCATGTTGGATAGGTCGGTATGCGTAATTTTTTTGTTGATCAGAATCGTGTCCCCATGCTGCTCGCCATACGTGTTGCTGAGGCGGATCAGCGTCGAGCAAAGAGCGCCCGGTTTGCCGTACATCATCAAATCGCGGAATTTCGTCTGCGTCAGGCGATGGTGGATGCCCATCCATTTCATGAAGTCGATCGCAAAATCGCAGTGCTGGCATATCATGATTTCAAGATCTTTTTGATCGATCACGCCGATTTCGCAATCTTCGATCACCTCGGCCGTGAAGCTGTGCTTGGTGCTGAAGAACGGATCGGCCTGGCCAACCATGTCGCCGCGTCCATACATATACAAAATGAGTTCTTTACCTTCGTCGGTCGATTTGGTTAATTTGACGCGTCCGCGTTTGATGTAAAACAGTTTATCGGAAAAATCACCTTCCCAGAACAAATGCGTCCCCTCGGGATATGCTTTATCTTTCATTGTAACGAGAAGGCGGTTGAAGTTTTGTTCTGTAAAGCAGCTCGTGTTACCGCGGGGCAGGGTGGCGTTTACGATTTCACTCATCATGGATTTCCCCTTTATATTCCTGATTTTTATGAAATTTTTAATTAATTATATAACGATTATTGCAAAATTTGGGGGCTTGAAAGGACGAAAAAGTGTCGAAATTCTAACATTGTGACTAAATTCACGAAATTCGCATGATAAGCGAAAAAATTTCAGAACTTTTTATACTTTGTGAAAAAATTCACTATACAAAATTATCTCTCTATGCTATGATCAAACCATAAAAAGAAGAAGCACATCTTTTAAGGATGAACTTGCAAGTGAAAAATTTCACGAACTTGTTGATAACCCGTCTTAACTGCAGGTTGATCCTTACCAAACTCAGGAGGATGAGAGAAATGGCCGTAAAAAATGAAGCGACGACGAAAGCCCAGCCCACTCCGGAAGCTTACATCCAAACTTTGATCGACAAAGCGAAAAAAGCTTCCGAGGCGTTCATGAGCATGACGCAGGAGCAGATTGACGGCATCGTGCAGGCGATGGCCCTGGCGGGTCTCGACAAACACATGCATCTCGCGAAGATGGCGGTAGAGGAGACTGGCCGCGGGGTGTACGAAGACAAAATCATTAAAAACATGTTCGCCACGGAGTACATTTACCACAACATCAAATACGACAAAACGGTAGGCGTTATCGAGGACAACGATTTTGACAGCTTCCAGAAAATCGCCGAGCCGGTCGGTATCATCATGGGGATTACGCCGGTGACGAACCCTACGTCGACCACCATTTTCAAGTCGCTGATTGCGATAAAAACACGCAACCCGATCATCTTCGGCTTCCATCCATCCGCTCAAAAATGCAGCGCGGAAGCCGCTAAAATATTGCTGGAGGCCGCGGTGAAGCACGGCGCGCCCGCCGACTGCGTCCAATGGATCGAAAATCCGTCGATGGACCGCACGAACGCTTTGATGAACCATCCGGACGTAGCCTGCATCCTCGCTACCGGCGGTTCCGCGATGGTAAAAGCGGCGTACAGCTGCGGCAAACCGGCCCTTGGCGTCGGCCCCGGCAACGTGCCTTGCTTCATTGAGAAGAGTGCGAATCTCGATCAAGCCGTCAACGACCTGATTCTTTCCAAAACGTTCGACAACGGCATGATTTGCGCTTCCGAACAAGCGGTCATTATTGAGGAACCCGTGTTCGACCAGGTGAAAAAGAAAATGATCGCCAACGGCTGCTATTTCGTAAACAAAGATGAAGCGGCAAAACTGACGGCAGGCGCGATCATCGCCGATAAATGCGCGGTGAACCCGGTGATCGTTGGACAACCGGCCACGAAGATTGCGGAAATGTGCGGTATCGACGTGCCGGCCGGAACGAAAATCCTCGTCGCCGAAATTGAAGGCGTCGGTCCGAAATTCCCGCTCTCCGCGGAGAAGCTTAGCCCGGTGCTCGCTTGCTATAAAGTGAAAAACGCCGAGCAGGGCATCGAACGCGCCCTGGAAGTCGTGGAGTTCGGCGGTATGGGCCACTCTTCGGTCATTCATTCGAACAACCAGGAAATCATCCAGAAATTCTCCGACCGGATGCCGACCTGCCGGATTTTGGTGAACCAGCCTTCCTCGCAAGGCGGCATCGGCGACATTTACAACTCGAACCTGCCTTCGCTGACGCTCGGCTGCGGGTCCTACGGGCGCAACTCGACGTCGTCGAACGTTACGGCCGTCAATCTGATCAACGTGAAAAGGGTGAACCGTCGTACCGTGAATATGCAGTGGTTTAAAGTGCCTAGCAAAATTTATTTTGAGAAAAACTCGACCCAGTATTTGGCGAAAATGCCGGACATCTCCCGCGTCATGATCGTTACTGACCCGATGATGGTGAAGCTGGGTTACGTGGAAAGAGTTGAGCATTACCTCCGTCAACGCCAAACGCCGGTAGCGATCGAAGTGTTCTCGGACGTCGAACCGGATCCGTCGACAACGACGGTGGAACGCGGTCAGGAGATGATGGCGAAGTTCCAGCCGGACTGCATAATCGCCCTCGGCGGCGGGTCGGCGATGGACGCGGCGAAAGGGATGTGGCTGTTCTACGAATATCCGGATGAAGATTTCTTTAACCTGAAGCAAAAATTCATGGATATCCGCAAACGCCTATACAAATATCCGCGGCTCGGACAAAAAGCGAAATTCGTGGCCATTCCGACGACCTCGGGAACGGGCTCGGAAGTAACGTCGTTCGCCGTCATCACGGACAAAATCAAAGGCAATACGAAGTATCCTTTGGCCGATTACGAACTGACGCCGGACGTGGCGATCATCGACCCGGTATTCGTGTACAGCCTGCCGAAAACCGCGGTGGCCGACACGGGGATGGACGTTCTGACGCATGCGATCGAAGCTTACGTATCCGTAATGGCCAACGATTACACGGACGGACTGTGCATTAAAGCGATCCAACTCGTCTTCCAGTACCTTGAAAAATCGGCGCTGACCGGCGATGAACTGGCCCGCGAAAAAATGCACAACGCTTCGACGATCGCGGGGATGGCGTTCTCCAACGCGTTCCTCGGCATCAACCACAGCTTGGCCCATAAATGGGGCGGCGAATTCCATACGGCGCATGGCCGGACCAATGCGATCCTGATGCCGCACGTCATCCGCTACAATGCCAAGAAGCCGACGAAGTTTGCCGCATGGCCGAAATACACGCATTTCACGGCCGATGAACGTTACGCGGAAATCGCCCGCATCCTGGGCTTGCCGGCGCGGACGACGGAAGAAGGCGTGAAGAGCCTGATCAATGCGATTCGCGACCTGAACAGAAAGCTCGGCATTCCGGAAACATTCCAGGATCTCGGCTTCGATCCGAAAGTGTTCGAATCGCGCGTCGATTATTTGGCCGACCGCGCATTCGAGGACCAATGCACAACCGCCAATCCGAAGCTGCCGCTGGTGACAGAGTTGGCGGAAGTTTACCGCGATGCTTTCTACGGAAGATTTGAAAATTAAGTGAACAAAGCCCTTTGAAAACGTGAGAAATATCACTATATGTGATATTTCTCACAATCTTATTCGACAAGTTAAGCTATGATTACAGTATAAATGATCCCTCAAAGTTTTATGACGGATGAACCCAGGGAAAAACAACGGGACTCATCGAAACCTTTTATCAGGTACATTTAACGCAATGAATGTGAAATTTATCACGTATTTTATGTGAAAAATATCACAAATTTTTAAGGGATCATGAGGCGCGGTACATCTCCTTCGAACCGCGACCAAAATATAAATGGAGGGAATAAAGATGTCGGTGATCGAAAAAGAAGTACAAACCGTAGACAATGCTTGGAGAGGATTCAAACCGGGCAAATGGATGAAAGAAGTGAACACCCGCGATTTCATCCAAACCAACATCAAACCTTATGAAGGCGACGAATCCTTCTTGGCAGGCGCGACGGCCAACACGAAAGCTTTGTGGGAAATCGTGTCGCAGCTGTCCAAGCAAGAACGGGAAGCCGGCGGGGTGCTGGATGTGGACGTCAACACGCCATCCACAATCACTTCCCACGCTGCGGGGTATTTGGATAAGGACAAAGAGCAAATCGTAGGCGTACAGGGCTCGGCTCCTTTCCAACGTACGATTCGCCCGTTCGGCGGGATCAACATGGTTGTCAACTCCTGCAAGGCTTACGGCTATGAGCTGCCGCAGGAAATTATCGACTTGTTTACGCATATTCGCAAAACGCACAACCAAGGCGTTTTTGATGCTTATACATCGGAAATGAGAGCGGCTCGCAAAGCCGGCATTATTACCGGGCTTCCCGACGCTTACGGCCGCGGCCGGATCATCGGCGACTACCGCCGGGTGGCGCTGTACGGCGTGGATTTCCTGATCAAGCAAAAACAACAGGAACTGAAAGCTCTCGAAGTGGATGTCATCGACGAGGATGTGATTCGCCTTCGCGAAGAGCTGTCCGAACAAATCCGCGCGCTCGGCGAACTGAAACAGATGGGCGAAATGTACGGATTCGATATTTCCAGACCTGCAAACAACGCAAAAGAAGCTTTCCAATGGCTGTATTTCGGTTATCTGGCAGCCGTTAAGGAACAGGACGGCGCCGCCATGTCCCTCGGACGCGTATCCTCCTTCCTGGACGCTTACATCGAACGCGACCTGGCCGAAGGAACGCTGACCGAAGAAACCGCGCAAGAACTGGCCGACCATTTCGTCATGAAGCTGCGGATCGTGAAATTCCTGAGAACTCCGGACTACAACGAACTATTCAGCGGCGACCCGACTTGGGTAACGGAATCGCTTGGCGGAATGTCGGTGAACGGCAAAACGCTCGTTACGAAAAACAGTTTCCGCTTCCTGCACACGCTGTACAATCTCGGCCCGGCTCCGGAACCGAACCTGACGGTGCTTTGGTCGGAACAATTGCCTGACGCGTTCAAGAAATATTGCGCCAAAGTATCGATCGAGACCAGCTCGATTCAATACGAAAACGACGACTTGATGCGTCCGATCTACGGCGACGATTACGGTATTGCCTGCTGCGTGTCGGCGATGGAAATCGGTAAACAAATGCAGTTCTTCGGCGCTCGCGCCAACCTGGCAAAAGTTCTGCTGTACGCCATCAACGGGGGTAAAGACGAGAAATCCGGCGTCCAAGTCGGTCCGGAATATCCGGCGATCACGTCCGAATATCTCGATTACAATGAAGTCAAAAAACGTCTGATTCCGATGATGGAATGGCTGGCTAAGCTGTACGTCAACGCGCTGAACGTCATCCACTACATGCATGATAAATACTGCTACGAACGGATCGAAATGGCGTTGCACGACCGCGACATTCTCCGGACGATGGCTTGCGGTATCGCCGGCTTGTCCGTAGCGACCGACTCGCTGAGCGCGATCAAATTCGCCAAAGTCAAACCGATCCGCAACGAAAACGGCATCGCCGTTGACTTTGAAATCGAAGGCGAATTCCCTTGCTACGGCAACAACGACGACCGCGTCGACCAAATTGCGGTTGAACTTGTGGAAACGTTCATGGGCATGATCCGCAAACACAAAACTTACCGCAACTCGCTGCCGACACAATCGATCCTGACGATTACTTCGAACGTCGTTTACGGTAAGAAGACGGGGACGACACCGGACGGACGCAAAGCGGGCGAACCGTTTGCGCCGGGCGCCAACCCGATGCACGGCCGCGATAAGAAAGGTGCGCTGGCTTCCTTGAATTCCGTGGCCAAACTGCCGTACGAACACAGCTTGGACGGCATTTCCAACACGTTCTCGATCGTGCCTAAGGCGTTGGGCAAAGAACTCGACACCCGCAAATCGAACCTTGTGTCGATGATGGACGGTTACTTCGGCAGCAAAGCCCACCATCTGAACGTCAACGTGTTCGATCGAGAAACGCTGCTGGATGCGATGGATCATCCGGAAAATTATCCGCAGCTGACGATCCGCGTATCGGGTTATGCGGTGAACTTCATCAAGCTGACCCGCGAACAACAACTGGATGTCATCAACCGGACATTCCACGGCAAAATGTAATCTCACTACCTGCATACAGGCAGCCGATTACAGGTTGAACCCCCGGTTCAGCCTGTCACAGAAAGGGTGACGAAAATGCTAAAAGGTCGCATACATTCATTAGAAACTTTCGGAACGGTCGATGGCCCGGGTATTCGCTTCGTGCTCTTCATGCAAGGCTGCCTGCTGCAGTGCCAGTACTGCCATAATCCGGACACCTGGAACCTGTCGGGCGGGAAAGAAATGACGGTTGAGGAAGTGCTCGCCGAAATCGAACCCTACCTGAACTACTACCGCCCGTCCGGCGGAGGGCTTACGGTCTCGGGCGGGGAAGCCACGCTGCAAGCCCCGTTCGTGACCGAGCTGTTCCGGGAAGTGAAGAAACGTTGGAACCTTCATACGACGCTGGATACGAACGGGTATAATGAAGGGAATAAAATCCGCGATCTGCTGGATGTGACCGACCTCGTACTGCTTGATTTAAAGCATATCGACAATGAAAAGCACATCAAGCTGACCGGCAAACCAAACGACCGGATGCTGAACATGGCCCGCTGGTTGTCCGATCAGGGACGGAGCATGTGGATTCGCCACGTATTCGTTCCCGGCATCCATGACGACGAACAAGATCTGCGGGATCTTGGGCGGTTTATCGGCAGCTTGCAGGGCGTTGAGAAGTTCGAGATTCTCCCGTACCACCAAATGGGGATCTACAAATGGCAGGAGCTTGGTTGGGATTATCCGCTTGACGGCGTTCCGTCGCCGACGGAGGAACAGATCGAGCGAGCGTACCGGATCATTCATGAGGGAGAACGAGAAGCAGCTGAGCAAAGACAGGTTCATGTTAATTAACATGACGTTAAAATGAATAATCTTGACCGAAACGGTTAAATCGGACATTTACATGTCAGGTTTAACCGTTTTCATTTTGTCTTTTGGATGATATTATCCCTCTAATAGAAAAATGTCCTCCTTACCAAAAAAGTAGACGCTTTCTATAATGAGGGGTGTAAGTGAATCTACCGCGTTTGAGGAGGGGTCTAGAAACATGAGGAAAAGTTTGATGCTGCTGCTGTCATTGATTTTTATCGCCTCCGCGCTGCTCGCCGGCTGCGGATCATCAGGAAACGGGGGGAATCAAGCTCCGGCCAACGAAGGGCAAGGGACCGCAAATAACGGGAATGCCGGAACCGGGACGGAGACGAGCAATGAACCGTTCGAGATTACGATTCGCCACACGCAAGTCGGGGAATCGAAGAAGTTCCGTTTGGCGATGCTCGAGGATGTTGTCAAGCAGACGGAAGCGGCCGTCCCCGGTTTGACGGTCAAGCTGGACGCAGTGGACTCCGAAGTCAACCGCAAGGAGAAGCTGCGCGGCGAAATGGCCGCCGGGAAACCGCCGGAAATCTTCGATGTGTTCGGCAGCCCGGATGCGGAGCTGTATGCTAAAGAGGGCTTGATGCTCGATTTGACGCCAATTATCGAAGAGCTTGGCATCAAGGATAAGTTCACGACCCTCGATCCGTTTACCCATGACGGCAAAGTGTACGGACTGCCGATCGGCGGATCGATCGAAGGCTTTTTCTACAATAAAGAGTATTTTGAGCAAAAAGGGCTGCAGGTGCCCAAAACGCTGGGCGAGCTGGAGCAAATCGCCGAGAAAATCAAGGCCGACGGCAAAATTCCGTTTGCGCAAGCCTCCAAGGACGCCTGGATTCCGCTGATGACCACAAACAATTTATGGTCGTATTACGCGGGGCCGGAAATTACGTACGGCTTCAAGACCGGCGCAACGAAATGGACGGACGAAAGTATGGTCAAAGCGATCGCCAAACACCAGGAATGGGTGCAAAAGGATTACTACAAAAAAGGCGAGCTTGGCTTTGAATACGCGGACATGAGAAATCAAATCATTACGGGCGAAGCGATGATGATGATGGACGGCTCCTGGGCCAACTCCGTCTTCCGCGATCCCGAGCAGGCCGGCGACATGGTCGGCAAAATCGGCTACTTCAACATGCCGCCGCTGAACGAAGGCGACCCGGTCATCGTGATGCAGGACGCCAACAACGGGTACGGCTTCTCCAGCGCCGTCGCGGAAGATCCGCGAAAGCTCGCGGCCGTCAAAGAGTTCATCAAAAACATGTGGACGGAAGAAATGCAGCTGCGCGGGCTTAAAGAAGATGGCGTGCTGCCGGCGATGAAAATGGATCTCGAGCAGATGAAAACGGCGTCCGACGACCCGCTGATGCAGGACATTTTCAAGGGTGTCAGCGAAATCGGCACCTCGTTCCCGGCGTTTGACGCACTGGTGCAGGCTGATGTAAATACGGCGCTGAGCATGGGAATTCAGCAAATTATCGGCGAAGAAATCAAGCCGGAGCAAATGCTGGAAAACGTCCAGGCCGCACAGGATGCAGCCAACGCCGTAGAGTAACAGATCACGAATGAATTTCGGCAAGGGCGCCGCTCGCCTCGATGGCGTTGGCGCCTTTGCTCCCGACTACGGAGGTTATTGGCATGAACAAAGCGCTTAGAAATCCTCTGCTGTATGTGCTGTTCGTTTTACCGGCCTTTGTGCTTTTTCTGGCCTTTTTTATTTATCCGATTTTTACCGCCATCAATCACAGCTTTACCAGCTGGAACGGGATCTCGAAAAACATAAGCTACATCGGCTTGGACAATTACGCCACGGCCTTGCATGATCAGGCTTTTTGGAAATCGGTGCGCAACAACGCGTATTTTATCCTGTTTTCCTGCCTGATCCAAGTGCCGCTGATCGTCTTTTTTTCGCTGCTGATCGCAAGCGTGAAGAAGCTTAAAGGCTTGTACAAGACAGCCGTGTTTATGCCGTCTATTATGTCCACTGCCGTGATCGGCATTTTGTGGGGATTTATTTATAACCCGGATTTTGGGCTGATGAACAAGGTGCTGGGCGTATTCGGCATTCCGCCGGTCTATTGGCTGTCGGACAAAAATTGGGCGATGTTATCCATCTTGATTACGAACGCCTGGCAGTGGACCGGCTTTTACATCGTGATGGTGCTGGCGGCGATCCTGGCCATTCCGCGAGAGCTGGAAGAAGCGGCGGCGATCGACGGCGCGAGCGGCATTCAGAGGGCGTTAAAAATCACGATTCCGCTCATCATGCCGATCATTTCCGTCGTCATCATGCTGTCGGTGGCCGGGGCGATGAAAGCGGCGGACATCGTGCTCGTCATGACTAAAGGCGGTCCGGCGGGATCGACGGACGTGATGGCGACGTATATGATCCGCTACGCGATCACCAGCTTCCGCCATGGCTTCGGCAACGCGATCGCGGTGCTCATTTTCGTGTTTACGATCCTCATTACGGCGGCATACCAGGTCTTCGTCTCCAGACGAACGGAAAGGATTGAATACTGATGAGAGCGCTCAAAAAAACGATCCCGCATCTATTTCTAATGGCCTATCTGCTCGTCATTTTATATCCGTTTCTGTTCGTGTTGTTTTCCTCGGTCAAAAGCAACAACCAGGCGATTGCTGCAAACCCGTTTGGACCGCCGGGTTCGATCATTTTTGACAATTACGTCAACGCCTGGGTGAATGCCAAAATCAGCACCTATTTTTTTAACAGCTTGTATATCGGCGTATTGTCGGCCTGTCTGTCCATCCTGCTGGCGGCGATGCTGGCGTTTGCGGTGACGCGGATGCGCTATGGCCGGATCAGCATGGTCATCTTTCAGTTGATTCTGCTGGGCATGCTGATTCCGAACAACTCGCTTTTGCTGCCGATTTACGGGATGATGCGCAGGCTGGACGTGCTCGACACGCACCTGGCGCTCATTTTGCCTTATGTGGCGAACGCGATTCCGCTATCGGTCATTATCCTGGCCGCCTTCATGCGCTCGATCCCCGGGGAAATCGAAGAAGCCGCTGTCATGGATGGGCTCGGCTCCGCCAGGCTGTTCGCGCGGATCATCGTTCCGCTGACCGTTCCGGCTATCGTCACGGTGTTTATCGTCAATTTTCTCGGGAACTGGAACGAGTTTTTGCTGGCGAACTACTTTTTGTCCAGCGACGAACTGCGCACGCTGCCGGTAGGCATGGTCGGTTTCCGCGACGCCTACAATACGAACTATGCTCAGATGTCGGCCGGGATCGTGTTCAGCGTGCTTCCCGTCATGATCATTTACGCCGTGCTGCAGGAAAAAATTATTGAAGGGGTGACGGCGGGAAGCGTTAAAGGATAAGCGGCGGCGTGGTAAAATGAGGTAAAACGCCAAAATAGACGTCAAGCATATTCGCTCAAAGCATGGGAGCTGCCGCCGATGAATCTGCGCATTAAATTGTTTACCGCCTTTTTAGGGCTCGTCATTATCCCTTTGTTTATTTTGGGGATTATTACGTTTTGGGTCACCTTCCGTTCGATCGAAACGAAATACAGCCAACAGGCGGAGTATTCGCTGAAAGCGATCGGCTACAGCATCAAAAGCGCGCTGCATGAAATGGACAACGTGACCGACAACGGCATTGCCAAGGGCGTGTTCCAGGATGCGCTGGTGGCGAAGGACCCGGATTCGCAGGATTTGACGGCGACGACCCAACTGGAGCTGAACGCCAACCAGCGGAACTTCCGCTCCCTGCTGTACAGCCATCCCGCCATCGACTACGCGTTCCTGTACAATCTCCATGGCGGGGGACGCTCGAATGTTATTGCGATTTTTAACAAGGAAAATTTTCAAACACTGCCTTACGAAAAATTCAAAGAGCATCCTCTATATAATGAAGTGATGGCGTTAAACGGGATGCCAAGGTGGATCGGTCCGCACGAATATCCGGAATTGACCGGGTCGGACAGCGTGTTTACGCAGATCCGGCTGATCAAGAAGCTGAGCAATCTGGGGCGTGTGGGCGTGCTGGTGGTGCAGATCAAAAATTGGGAATTCGAAAAGATTTTTCAGAACTTGAATTTGGGCAGCAATTTGCAGGATACCCGGTTTATGCTGGTCAATGATCAGGGGCTTATTTTGTACGATTACCAAGCGGAGCTGGATGGCCGGCAAATCGGGGAGTATATTTCGCACAAATGGCGGTTCCCCGAAAGTTACCACAGTTTCAAAGGGAAATTTGACGGGCAGGAAAGCGTCATTTCGATCTATAAGCTGCAGGATTACCCCTGGAGCCTGGTGTCGGTGACTTCCTGGAGTTATTTGTCCCGGGAGGTAACGATGTTCGCCAAATGGTTTGTGGCGATCATTTGCGTGTGCGTGCTGACGGCGATGCTGTTTAACGTGCTGTTTATGAACCGGATTACCGGAACGATCGGTGTGATCGTGCGCTTTATGCGCAAGGTCGAAAGCGGCGATTTGCACGCCCGGGTCGACGAAAAAGGCGACGACGAGCTGCTGCTGCTGCAAAAAGGCTTCAACAATCAAATGGACAAAATCAATGAATTGTTCGAGCAAGTGAAGCGGGAGCAACTGCAGAAGGCCAATGCCGAGCTGAGGGTGCTGCAGGCGCAGATCAAACCGCATTTTCTGTTTAATACGCTGGAATCGATCAATGTGCTCGCCGTGCAAAACGAAGGGCGCAAGGTCAGCGAAATGGTCGTTCGTCTTGCCAGCATTTTGCGCATCAGCATCCAGGGGCGGGAAGAGATCAAGCTGAGCGAGGAAATCGAGCATTTGCGCAATTATTTGGAAATCCAGAAATTCAGGTTCGACGATTTGTTTGATTATGAAATCAACATTCAAGGCGAGATGCTGAATTGCCGGGTGCTTAAATTGACGCTGCAGCCGCTGGTGGAAAACAGCATTCAGCACGGGTTTGAAGGAATTGAGTACAAAGGCAAAATCACGGTAACGGGGAGCATGGAACAAGACCGGATTCTGCTGAAAGTGGAGGATAACGGAATTGGGATGACGAGCGGGCAACTGGCGACGATTCAATACGCGGACCTGGAGGATCCGGCCTACGGGACGGTGACGCCTTATCCGAGTCACGAACGCCGGGGGCTGGGGCTGCGCAGCGTGTACGATCGGCTCAGGTTCAAATACGGCCGCAAATACGGCTTGTTTATCTGTTCGCAGCCCGGGTACGGAACGATTATTCAGTGTGTGATACCTAAATACGGGGCGGGTGATGACGATGCGTTTAAAGGCTCTGCTGGTTGACGATGAAATTCATATTTTGAGCAATTTGTCGAAAATATTGCCGTGGGGAGATATGGGGTTTGAAATCGTCGGTTTGGCCCGGAACGGCAAGGATGCGCTGGAAGCGGCGGCCTTGCATCGTCCCGATTTGATCTTGAGCGACATCCGCATGCCGGTTATGGACGGGATCACGCTGCTGCAAAAAGTTCGCGAGCTGAATTTTCCCTGCGAAATTTTGCTTCTGACGGGGTATCAGGAGTTTGAATATGCGAAGACGGCGATCCGTTATGGGGTAAAAGATTACATTTGCAAGCCGATCCATTATGCCGAGCTGGAGGAAACGGTGGGGCGGATCGCCGGCGAAATTCGGGAGAAACGCAAAGCGCTGGGCATGGAGGAACGCCTCCATCAGGCCAAGGATTTGGCCGCCGAAAACTTCCTGCTCCATGCGCTGCTTGGACAGGAAACGGAAAACGGCGCTTTGTGGGATGAGGAGCAAGGTCCGGCGGAAGAGCGGTGTTATGTCCTCCTGCTGCTGGATTTCGAGGGTTACTCGCATCATTCCCTGCCCTGGAGCGCACCTCAACGGAAAGCTTGGAATTTGCGGACCAAACACGCGATCAAAGAAATTTTCGGCGGCGTTTTCCCCGCGGGAGCCACGGTGCTGCAAATTCGCGAGGGAGAATGGTGTCTGGTGGTCCCGGTTTCGACGGATAGCCGGCCGATTACGAAATGGACGCTGCAGCCCGGGTTTGAACGCCTGCGCCAACGGCTGCGGGAAGATGACGAGGCTGGGCTTGCGGTCCGATTCTGCCTGGAGCCCCGGCCGCAAACGGCTCAGGAACTGGCGGCCGCGTACTATCGGTTGCAGCAAACGCTGATCTTAAAAGCGCCGGAGGAATGGTTTTTGGAGGCGGGGGAAGGGCGTACGGAGGACTTCAGGGAAATATGGCCCGCTGACGCTGGGGATTCCCGGATGCACTGGCGCTGGATCGAGCAGCTTAGCGGCGGCCTGCGCAATGGCAACCTGGAAGCCCTGGAACAGGTCGTGGCGGAGCTTAAGCGGTATATCGGTCATATGGATGAGCATCGGGCGTATGCTGCCGTTAAACTGCTGCATTACTTGCTGATTCATCTGCTGCGCGAAATGCGCGAGCTGCAGATGCTGCCCGGCGAGCAGGAGGAAGCTTTGTGGCAAAGGCTGCAGCGCTCGCTTAGCCTCAAGGACCTATTGTCCCTGATCGTATCGTTGATTGCGCAGTCAAGATCCTGCCTCTCATCCAAAAAGACCTCCGAGCTGCTGATGATGACCGCGGAGAACTACATTCAGCGGCATTTGGGCGACGATTTCGGCATTGAGGAGCTGGCCGATCATCTCGGGATCAGCACGAGTTATTTCTGCCTGCTGTTTAAAAGCCACTTCGGGGAAACGTTCGTCGAATACCTGACCAAACAGCGGATCGAATTGGCCAAATGCCTGCTGCGGGAAAGCGGGCGCTCGATCGCCCAGATCGGCAGCGAAATCGGCTACCAGGAGCGGCGCTACTTTACCAAAGTGTTTCAAAAATATACCGGGATGACGCCTTCCGATTACCGTCAGAAGGAGACGAACGCATCCTGAGCGGGGAGATGGACGGGATATGAACGCAGGAGCACTCACTTTGGAGCAAAAGGTCGGGCAGCTGTTTATTTGCGGTTTTCACGGCGTAACGCCGGATGAGCATATTCGGACGCTGATCCGGCAATACCATATCGGCGGGGTCGTGTATTTTCGCCGCAACATCGAATCGGCCGCGCAGCTTGCGGGTTTGTCGCGTTGCCTGCAAGCGATCAACCGGGAGGCGTCCGCAGTCCCGCTGTTCGTTTCAATTGATCAGGAAGGCGGCATGGTCGCCCGGCTGGATCATGAAGGGATGAGCCGGATTCCGGGAAATATGGCGCTTGGGGCGGCAAACGATCCGAGGCTGACGGAACGGGTGGCCGCTCTGGCCGCAAAGGAGATGGCCCTGCTTGGCATCAACTTTAATTTTGCGCCCTGCGTCGACGTCAACAACAATCCGGCGAATCCCGTCATCGGCGTGCGTTCCTTCGGGGAGAATCCGGAGCTTGTGGCGCAGCATGGGGCTGCGGCGATTCGCGGTTACCTTAGCCAAGGCGTGATCGCCACGGCCAAGCATTTTCCCGGGCACGGCGACACGGACGTCGATTCCCACCTCGGGCTCGCCGTGGTGCCTCACGGCAAGGAGCGGCTGCACGAGGTCGAGCTGGTTCCGTTTCGGCGGGCCATCGAGGCGGAAGTGGATGCGATGATGACGGCGCATGTTATTTTTCCGGCTTTTGAGCCTGACGAAATTCCGGCGACGTTATCGCGGCGCGTGTTGACCGAATTGCTGCGGGAAGAGCTGGGCTACCGGGGACTCATCGTCACCGATTGTCTGGAGATGCAGGCGATTTCCCGCCATTTCGGAGTAGCGGAAGGTGCCGTGCGCGCGATCGAAGCCGGGGCCGACCTGGTCCTCGTCAGCCACACGATGGCGGAGCAGGTCGCCGCGATCGAGCAGGTATGCGCGGCGGTGCGCGGCGGGCGCTTAAGCGAGGAGCGGATCGATGCGTCGGTGGCGCGGATTTTGGCGCTGAAGGCGGAGCGGCTGGGGGGCGCGGCAGGCGAGACGTACGCGGCGGCGTCCGGGCCGCCCGATCCGCTGACGCCGCAGGCGGAAAGCGCCGGCTTGCTCCGCCGCTGCGCCGAACGCAGCGTCACGCTCGTCTGCGATGCCGGCAACCTGCCGCTTGATCCGGCTAGGCCCGTGCTGGTCGTGTGGCCGGAGCTGCGCCACCGCACCGAGGTCGATGAGCCGGCGGTGCATTCTTATACGCTTGCCGATGCGTTAAAGCCGCTGCATGAGCAGGTCGTCCTTGCTCTTATCGGCTCGCGTCCGGCGGATGCGGAAATCGCCGCCGTGCTCCGGCAGAGCGAAGGTTTTGAACAAATCGTCGTGATCACCTACACGGCGGAGGGAGAAATCGATGAAGGGCAGAAACGCTTGGTGAATGCCCTTATTCAAGCCCGGGGCTCACGGCGGCGGCTGATCGTCGCTTCTTCGCGGAATCCTTACGATATCCATGCTTTTCCGGACGTCGGCACGTATTTGTGCCTCTACGAAAATCGTCCTTTTGCCCTGGATGCGTTGGCCGGGGTGCTGACCGGAAAACTTCGGGCCAAAGGAGTCTTGCCGGTGAGCCTGAGTACCCGTTATTCCACGGGGAGCGCGAGGGACAAATAGTTTGTCTAATTTTGTATATAATCTTTAGAAACTTTTCCCCTTTACATGCGTTTAATAGATTGTGAGATCACGAGGGATCTACATAAAAATGGGAGAGTAAAGGGAGTTTAGGCATGAATTTGAAACGATTGTTAATCACCACGATTTTGGCAACATCGCAAATTGCCATGGTTCTTCCGGCAAGCGCAGAGGAGCTCATCCAGGGGGATAATCCGGGCGCGAACAGTGTTTCGGAGCAAACGATAGATCAGGCCACATCGACTGATCAAAGCGGGATGAATGAAGACAATGCGGGTCAGGTTCAAACCGGAGGCCAGACCGGGGACTTAGAGCAGACAGGAAACGACGACACGGACGGAACTGCGGTTCCTGCGGAAGGGCAGGACGGAACGAATGAAGGGAACGGCGATGTGCCGGTGACGGAGCCGGCTACGACGCCAGTGACTCCTGGCTCCCAAACGACCACGACGGGTTCGGGCCAGCTGATTTTGATGGTAAACAGCAATAAAATGTACCAAAACGGGAAGGAATACCTGGCCGGCTATCCGATGGAAGTCAAAGACGGCGTATCCTACATCTCGATCCGCGCCATTGTGGAGCGGGCCGGATTTGAACTCTCTTTTGATAATAATACCAAGGAAACGATCATTAAGCGCGGCAGTGACGAGCTGCGTTTTAAACTGGATACGACCTATTACAAGGTAAACGGCGTGACGCAAACGATGAAGGGGAAATCGTATTCCGTCAAAAACAATTTCATGGTGCCGTTGACGGCGATCACCAAAGCTTTGAACATTTCTTATCAATATGATTCGGTGGGCAAGCGGGTCATCGTGAATCTGGCGACACTGCCGGAAGCTTCTTTTACGATCGGCAATAAGGAGATTATAGCCGGCGAGACACAGGTGCAATATATCACCCAATCCTCTTCTCCGATCGGCCTTGAGATCGTCAATGAAGAATGGACCGGCCGGCAGGACGTGTTCACGGAGCCGGGAAGCTATACCGTTACCTACCGGGTTCAGGATTCCAGCGGCCAGTGGAGTAAACCGTACTCCTTGACCATCAACGTATCGAAGCCGCATACGCCGCCGGTAGCCAACTTCACCACGGACAAAGATACTTACAAAATGGGTGAAGTGATCACCTATACGGATCTTAGCACCGATGAAGTCGGCATTAAAGACCGCATTTGGGAAAACAAGAAATTGGCCTTCTTTACACCGGGCCCGCAAACGATCCGCTTGAAGGTCGTCAACCAGTTCGGCCTGTTTTCGACGGTCGAGAAGACGATCACCATTACGAACGACTTGCTGTATACCGAAGACAATTTCAACAAGCTCTTTACCCCGATCGGCGACAAGTATGCCTTCGATGGTACGACGGTGCCGAGCTGGGAAAAAGTGCAGTATACTTATACGTCCGACCCGGTCACTCTGATTCGCAGCAACAGCCCGGAGACGGTATATAAGAAAGGCTTGTTGTACCGGGAAACCGCAATCGGTGCAACGCGCTTCATGGTCCATCACGTGAACTCTACCGGACAACCGATGGACATGTACGTGATTGCGACGAACAACAATACGGAAACGGCCCATTTGACCCAAACATATCTTGGGTTCGGCGGACCGAGCCCTTATGCCACGGCGGCGGGGAAAGTGTCCGTGCAGCGGTATTTCGAATCGATGCAAACCGGCGACAAATATAAAGACATTTGGATCGCTCCGGGCGAGAGCAAAGTCATCCTGAACGAGCTGAGCGCGAGTACCATGAAGCAAGGGGACGTCATTTCTTTATTTGCCGATTTATACAGTGATCAAACCATGCAATATAACGTGGTGATGGTCGATAAAGGGCAGGACCCGTTCAACGCGCTGCCTTACCTGGCCGCCCTTCCGGAGGACGTTCATAACCGGGGAACTTACATGGAATCCACCCGGAACATTGAAGTCACCAATCTGGTCGGAGATAAGCCGGCCCGCCTGATGATTGGCGACAACTCAAGCGATCCGTTCCAGATCGGCGCGGACGGAGTAACTCAAGCCTATAAAATGAATGCCGGCAATTTCGGCATGTTGTATAAAATTAAGCTGTACCGCGTTGCGCCGAATACGCTCGTGACGTTTAACCCGCGGGGCGGAAGATATATGGGCGTCATTATGGTGAACGGAAGTATCGTAAACCTGGCCAATAACAGCGCCAGCTTAAAGGCTCCGAACGAAAACGGCGTGCTGTTCCGCACCGGGGAAAGTGAACAGACGGTAGAGCTGCTGTTTACGGCGGCTCCGGGCAGCAACCTGCCATTCAGCATTCTGTTCCAGCAACTGCCGGAAAAGAAATTCTAAACGGAAACCAGGCACGGCGATCGCCGTGCCTGGTTATTTTTTAGAAATGTTCTTGATCGGCTTTGCTCCAAAGATTAATTGCAAATCACATTTTGCAACTATTCTATAATCAAAGCCCTGTCTCATTGACGGGGCTTTCGATTTGCGGCATTATTAAAGAAGACGCATGTAGAAACGGTTTAAGACGGGAGGAATGTCACATGCTGTCGACAGAGGAAATTATCAAAGTGATGTCCAGCCGGGGGCTGCGGATTACGGATCAACGCAAAAGTTTGGCGAAGCTGTTTGCCGAGACGGACGGTTATTTGACCCCAAAGGACGTTTATGACTATATGGGCAAGAAATACAGCGGGCTCAGCTTTGATACTGTATACCGAAATTTGCGGGTGATGGAGGAACTGGGCGTACTGGAGCAGATTGTGTTCGAAGATGGGCTGAAGTTCAGGGCCTCCTGCAGCAGTGAAGGAGAACATCATCATCATATGATCTGCCTGCAATGCGAAAAGACGTACCCGATTCATTTTTGTCCGATGCCGCTGACCGATGCGCCCGAACAGTTTCAGGTGGTGAAACATAAATTCGAAGTATTCGGGTATTGTAAAAACTGCCGCCCGGACGCGAAAGAAGCGCAGGTTCCGGAGCAGCACGGGGTGTCCTGAAATGGGCGTGGTGCGCAAGACGTTTCAGGCTCCGATATACGTTTACCGCAAATTTATTTCTCCTCTGAAGCCGCCGACCTGCCGGTTTTATCCAACCTGCTCGGCATACGCCCTGGAGGCGATCGAGGTTCACGGGCCGCTGAAGGGATCCTGGCTGGCGGCCAAACGCATCGCGAAATGCCATCCTTTTCATCCGGGAGGCATTGATCCGGTTCCGCCGAAAGTGGAAAAACGGCGAGATGGACGCGGAACACCGCCGGTAAGGGACGGCCAGGCCTGACGTTAAGCGTTGAGTTGGTGCGCCGCCCTGCTTGACACGGCCTAAAACTTTTCCTAAAATAAAGAAAGTTATATACTTCCAGTGAACGGATAAGTACAAAGAAGGGATTCAGCCACAGAGAGCCGGGGGAGCTGCAAACCGGTCTGAATTCGCTTTGGAAGATGGTCCGGGAGGAACCGCTTTCGAGCCGGCCCCCGCGTTTTTACGGACGGATGGGTAAGGGAGCGGCGTAAATCCGGCGTTAACGGAGGGGTCGTTTATCGACCTGCAGAGCCCGCTGTCTGCGAAGGCGCGGGGAATTTGGGTGGCAGCACGTGAGCAAACTCTCGTCCCATAGGGGACGGGAGTTTTTTTGTTGCATTTAAATGCGTGTTCAACAACCTCTTAATAAGGAGATGAAAGAGTATGTCTAACAACAAACCTACCTTTTACATCACAACG
Organism: Paenibacillus oralis; assembly: GCF_003863965.1. Lineage (GTDB taxonomy): Bacteria > Bacillota > Bacilli > Paenibacillales > Paenibacillaceae > Fontibacillus > Fontibacillus oralis. The sequence goes on along the minus strand of NZ_RRCN01000001.1, from coordinate 6,453,355 downwards.
CCGATTTATTACCCGAGCGACAAGCTGCATATCGGGCACGCTTATACGACGGTGGCCGGCGACGCCATGGCGCGCTACAAGCGGCTGCGCGGGTATGACGTGCGCTACTTGACGGGGACCGACGAACACGGGCAAAAGATCGAGCGCAAAGCGCAGGAGAAAGGCCAGACCCCGCAGCAGTTTGTGGACGGCATTGTCGCCGGAATCAAGCAGCTGTGGGAGAAGCTGGACATCTCTTATGACGATTTCATCCGCACGACGGAGCCGCGGCATAAGCAGGTCGTTGAGGAGATTTTCGACCGGCTGGTTAAGCAAGGCGATATTTACAAAGGCGAATATGAAGGCTGGTACAGCATTCCCGACGAAACGTACTATACGGAATCTCAGCTTGTTGATGTAGTCCGGAACGAAAAAGGCGAGGTTATCGGCGGGAAAAGTCCGGAAAGCGGTCATCCGGTTGAATTGGTGAAAGAAGAATGTTACTTTTTCCGGATGAGCCATTATGTGGACCGTCTGCTTAAGTATTATGAGGAAAATCCGGACTTCATTCAGCCGGAATCGCGCAAAAACGAGATGATCAATAATTTCATCAAACCGGGGCTGGAGGATTTGGCCGTATCGCGGACGACGTTCGACTGGGGCGTAAAGGTGAAAGGCGATCCGAAGCACGTTGTGTACGTGTGGATCGACGCTTTGTCCAACTATATTACCGCACTGGGGTACGGTACGGATAATCCGGAGCTGTTCGAACGGTATTGGCCGGCGGACGTGCATCTGGTGGGCAAGGAGATCGTGCGTTTCCACACAATTTACTGGCCGATCATGCTGATGGCCCTGGGGCTGCCGCTGCCGAAAAAAGTGTTTGGTCATGGCTGGCTGCTGATGAAGGGCGGCAAAATGTCCAAATCGAAAGGCAATGTCATGGACCCGAACGTGCTGATCGAGCGCTACGGTCTGGACGCGACCCGCTATTATTTACTGCGCGAGGTACCTTTCGGTTCGGACGGTTCGTTTACGCCGGAAAGCTTTGTGCAGCGGGTAAATTCCGATCTCGCCAACGATCTGGGCAACTTGCTGAACCGGACGGTTGCGATGATCGACAAATATTTCGGCGGCGAGGTGCCGGCGTACCGGCCGAATGTGACGCCGTTTGACGCGGATCTGGTTAAGGCGGCGGAAGAAACGGTCCGCAAGGTGGAGGAGGTGATGGAGAATATGGAGTTCTCCATCGCTTTGACCCACATTGGGGCGTTTATCAGCCGCACGAACAAATACATTGATGAGACGCAGCCGTGGGTGCTGGCGAAAGATGAAGCCAAGCGGGCGGAGCTCGCTTCGGTCATGGTCCATTTGGCCGAATCGCTGCGTTTTGCTTCGATTTTGCTGCAGCCGTTCCTGACGCAGGCGCCGGCGAAAATCTGGGCCCAGCTCGGGATCGCTCCCGGGGAGCTGACGACCTGGGAGAGCCTGCATACGTTTGGCCTGATTCCGGCCGGTATGAAGCTGGTCAAAGGCGAGCCGATTTTCCCGCGGCTCGATGCGGAGCAGGAAGTCGAGTTCATCGTGAACTCGATGAGCGGAGGAGCGCCGGCCGGGGCGGAGGCGGCCGTACCAACAGAGGCGAGCGCTGCTGCGGCGGCACCGGCGGCGGAGCGGCCGGAGCTCAAGGACGAAATCGGCATCGACGATTTCGCCAAGGTGGAGCTGCGAGTGGCGCAGGTGCTTGCCTGCGAGCAGGTAGAGAAGGCCGACAAGCTGCTGAAGCTGCAGCTGGATCTCGGGTTCGAGCAGCGCCAGGTTGTATCCGGCATCGCCAAGTTCTACAAGCCGGAGGAACTGGTTGGGCGCAAGGTCATTTGCGTCACCAACCTGAAGCCGGTGAAGCTGCGTGGCGAGCTGTCGCAGGGGATGATCCTCGCGGCTTCGCAAGGCGATCAACTGACGCTGGCTACGGTTCCGGACTCGATGCCAAACGGCGCGGTCGTCAAGTAAGTTTAACGGGGCTGCGGTCATTCGCCCAAAAAACCGCCGGGAGTCCATGTACTCTTTGGCGGTTTTTTGTTTTTTGCGGGCTTTTTCGAGGAAGACTAGAATGTAGCCGGTCCGGTTATCGCTGCCCACCCTAACGGACCCCAGCGCTCTGATTTGCCCGAAAATGGCCAAAATGTTCGTTGAAACGCCGAATAAGGTCATCTGTAGTAAGATGGCCGGCACTGTAGTTTTACAAAAGCGGCCTGAATTAATAGTTGACAATCGTCTATGAATGGCCCTATAATCCTTTTGGTAATCATTACGATTAAGAAAAGGAGAGATAATCCATGCGTTTACATAAAAAAAGCTGGATCATACCGGCTGCTCTGCTGCTTGCGGGAGCACTGCTGCTTTCCGCGTGCGGGAAGGATTCCGAAGGAAAGATTGTAGAGGGCAAAGTTAATGTTGTGACGAGCTTTTATCCGATATATGAATTCGCCAAGGAAATTGGCGGGGAGAATGCGAATGTCATCAACCTGCTGCCGACGGGTGTGGAGCCGCATGATTGGACGCCGCGCAGCCAAGACATTTTGAATACTTCGAAAGCCCAATTGTTTCTGTACAACGGTGCCGGGCTTGAGGGCTGGGTGCCCAATTTCCTGAAGGGGCTGGGGAATGACGCCCAGGTCAAAACGGTGGAGGTCAGCGAAGGCATTGAGTTGATTCGGGCGGAAGGCGACGACGGCCATGGACATGGAGCGGTGGCTGAGGAATCTGAGGAAGCAGGCCATTCGCATACGGAAGGAACTCAGGATTCGCATGAAGGACATGACGTCGGCGCATCCGTCGATCCGCATACCTGGGTAAGCCCCAAATCCGCGATGGTTATGGCGAAAAACATCAAAGACAGCTATGTCGCGGTCGACCCGGAGCACCAGGCGGATTACGAAGCGCGTTATGAAACGTTGACCGCTAAGCTGCAGGCGCTGGATGCCGAATTTACGGAGCAATTGTCCGCCGTGACCCGTTATGAAATCGTCGTCTCGCATCAGGCGTTTGGGTATCTGTGCCGCGATTACGGTTTGACGCAGCATGCGATCATGGGGCTTTCGCCGGAAGCCGAGCCGCGGGCGCAGGATTTGGTCGCTTTGTCGAAGCTGGTGAAGGATCGCGGAATCAAGTATGTTTTCTTTGAGGAACTGGTCTCGGATAAATTGGCCAAAACACTGGCATCCGAAGCCGGCGTGCAGACGCTGGTGCTGAACCCGGTCGAAGGCTTGACCAAAGCGCAGGAACAGGCTGGGGACAACTATTTCACCTTGATGAAGAAAAATTTGCAAAATTTGATTCTCGCTCTACAATAAGAAAAGTAAGAAGAAACGATGATCGACGAACATTCAATGAAGACAGACCGCATTTAGCGGAGTTTTTCTTGCGATATTAGGGGGCCATTGCTCCGGAAGGAAAGACGTTATGAAATCCGACACTACTGCGGCCTTGGAGGCCGTTTGCCATGACAGTATCATTGAGCTGGACCATGTCTCTTTTGCCTATAAAGAACAAAAAGTGATTTCCGACTTCAGCTTCGTCGTCCGGGAGCGTGATTTCGTCGGGGTAATCGGCTCCAACGGAGCGGGCAAAACGACCCTGCTGCGCATGATGGTCGGTTTGCTGTCGCCGACGGAGGGGGAAATCCGCTTGTTTGGCGAGCCGATCCGGCGTTTTCGCGACTGGGAACGTATCGGATACGTGCCGCAGAAAAACGCGTTTAACCCGCTATTTCCGGCGACCGTTCGCGAAGTGGTAATGTCGGGATTGTACAGCAACAAAAAGATTTTCCGCCGTATCGGACGCGAGGAGCAGCGTAAATGCGACGATGCGTTAGAGGTGATGCGGATCGGTGATCTCGCGGGCAAGCGGATCGGCCAGTTGTCGGGCGGGCAGCAGCAGCGCGTTTTTTTGGCCCGGGCCTTGGTGAATAAGCCGGATTTGCTCGTATTGGATGAGCCGACCGTCGGGATCGACGCGCAGACGCAGGCCGATTTTTTTGAATTGATTTTTCATATGCACGCTCACCATCATATGACGTTCCTCATGGTTTCCCACGATATCGAAATGATCGAAGGGCGTCTGGGGAGCGAGCCGCGCGAGCGGTGCGGCGCGATTAAATTTTATGTGCGCCATTCGCATGAGCAGGATTGCGCCATCCCTGACCTGCAGCATTCGCTGAATTAGCCCTTACGAAGTGAATTTTGCTTCGCAAAATTTTTAGGAGATGTGAATCTTGGAAATCTTAACCGCTGATTTTTTTCAAAGAGCGTTGGCCGGAGGGTTGCTTATCGGGTTGACGGCGCCGTTGATCGGGATATTTCTGGTGCTGCGCCGCTTGTCCATGATCGGGGATACACTGGCGCACGTGACGATTGCCGGCGTCGCTTTGGGCTTTCTCGTCGGCGTATACCCTGTAGGGATCGGGCTGGCCTTTGCCGTTGTCGCTTCCTTTGCGATCGAAAAGCTGCGCAAGGCGTACAAAGGTTATGCCGAGCTTTCGATCGCCATCATTATGTCGGGCGGGGTTGCTTTGGCTTCCCTGTTCTTTACGCTGGGAATGGGTTACAATACGGATGTAGTGAGTTATTTGTTTGGAAGCATTTATACGCTTGATACCACTGATCTGTATGTCGTAGGGGGCGTGACCGTCGTTGTTGTTGCGGTGGTGTCCTTGTTTTTTAAGGAATTCTTTCTGCTCACTTTTGAAGAGGACGCGGCGTCTGTCAGCGGGTTGCCCGTAAAGCTGCTCAATTTGCTCATCACTGTAATGACGGCGCTCGTGATCAGTACGGCGATCAAAATCGTCGGTGCCTTGCTGGTATCCGCGTTGCTGACGATTCCGGCGGCCTGCAGTTTGCTGATCGCCCGCAGCTTCAGGACATCCGTCATTTTCTCGGTTATTGTGGCCGAAATCGCCGTGATTGCCGGTTTGATGACGGCGGGAATTTGGAACTTGGCTCCCGGTGCGACGATCGTGCTTCTGCTGATTTTTATGCTTATATTAACCTTGCTTGGTAAAAAAGGCTTATCTGCTTAAGCCGGCGGTTATGGCGTTTATATAGTACTGAACTGGAGGTTACGATGGCCGATATCAATCTGGGACTCGCTTTCGGCGCGGGGGTGGCTTCGTTTATTTCCCCGTGCTGCCTGCCTTTATACCCTTCCTATCTATCCTATATCACCGGGATGTCGGTTCAGCAGCTGAAGACGGAACAGAGCAAGCGGGAGGTCCGATTCCGGACGATGACCCATACGCTCGCCTTCATTCTCGGTTTTTCCGTCGTTTTTTTCACGCTTGGTTTTGGCGCGGGGTTGTTTGGCGAACTGTTTAACCAATACCGGGATCTGATCCGCCAGCTTTCCGCCATTTTGATTATATTAATGGGGTTGTTTTTGCTCGGCATTTTTCAGCCTCAATTTCTGATGAAGGAGCGCAAGCTCGACCTCAAATTCAAGCGGGCCAGCTACATCGGATCGTTCATTTTCGGCGTCGGCTTTTCCGCCGGCTGGTCTCCCTGTGTCGGGCCGATTTTGGCGGCGATCATCGCGCTTGCCGTCAGCGAACCGGGGACATGGCTTGGCCTGATTACGGCCTATACGCTGGGATTTGCCGTGCCTTTTTTTATTCTGGCGTTTTTTATCGGTTCTACCAAATGGATCGTCCGCTATTCCGCGGTGATGATGAAAATCGGCGGCGCCCTTATGCTGCTCATGGGCGTACTGTTGTTTACGAACCGCATGGCTCAATTCACCATTTGGCTGCAGCAAATTACTCCGGAGTGGCTGAAGTTCTGACATGGGTTGAAGCGAAGAAAGTGTGCAAAAGTGCACTTGCCAACGGACAATCATAACATGTATCATTAACAGAGTAGTGTTTTTTTGCGTACAATGAAGTCTGCTTCAACACATGGAAAAGAGGGAATCATCAAATGCCAACGCCCAGTATGGAGGATTATTTAGAGCGAATCTACAAGCTGATCGACGAGAAGGGATACGCGCGAGTATCCGATATCGCGGAAGGTTTGGAGGTTCATCCTTCGTCTGTCACGAAAATGATTCAGAAATTGGACAAGGATGAATACTTGATTTACGAGAAATATAGGGGACTGGTATTGACCAGCAAAGGCAAAAAAATCGGAAAACGGCTCGTGGACCGGCACCATCTGCTGGAGGAGTTTCTCGGCATGATCGGGGTCGATCATGAAAATATTTATAAAGACGTGGAAGGGATCGAACATCATCTGAGCTGGGATTCCATTACCCGCATCGCAACGCTGGTGGAATATTTCAAACGCGACAGCTCGCGGATTCACGATCTGGAAAACGTGCATCAGGAGTTATTAAACGAATCCTAGAAGAAGCATCTGTCTTATGACCAAGGCAGATGCTCTTTTTTTCGTAAAACCGCAACTCTTGGGCTCTCCAAAGCGTTAATAAAGAAGTAGACGGATTTGTCCATACATAATATTTTTTGGAGGTTACTGATGAAATTTCGCACTTGGTTTATCCCTCTTCTCGTTCTCCTGCTTGTGTGGCCGCTGGGCGGGCAGATGAAGGCGAGCGCAGCTGACGCCATTACGATACTATTGGACGGGACGAAGTTATCCACCGATGCCCCGCCTTATATCAAACCGCAGCAAAACGTGACGATGGTTCCGCTAAGGGTCATTAGCGAAGGCTTGGGCGCAAGCGTGGCGTGGTCGCAGGCCGCGAAAACGGTCACGATCCAAAAGGACGGCAGCACCCTGGCTCTTGTCGTCGGTGAGCAAACCGCTCAGGTCAACGGTGCTCCGGTAGGGCTTGACGTTTCGGTGGAAAATACGCAAGGGCGCACGATGGTCCCGCTGCGCTTTGTCAGTGAGCAGCTTGGGCTGGAGGTTGATTGGAATCAGCAATCGAAGACGATCTCGCTCTCCACGGGGCAGGAAGCGGAAACGCCTGCCGCCGGCATGGATAAGGATACCGGCAAGGACGACTCGCAAATCGGCCTGCCGCAAACACCGCAGGCGCCGCAAACACCGCAGACGGGAACGGCCGCGGACGGGCTGCGCGGCGTCTGGGTGTCCACCGTATCCAATCTGGATTGGCCGAGCAAAAACTCGTATGGAAATGCGGAAGCGCAAAAAGCGGAATACATCAAGCTGCTTGACGATGTGCAGGCGATGGGGATGAACGCGGTGTTCGTCCAGGTTCGCCCTTCGGCGGACGCTATTTACCCTTCCGAGCTTGTTCCTTGGTCCTCTTACTTGACGGGTACGGCCGGTAAAGATCCGGGGTACGATCCGCTGGAGTTTTTGATCGAGGAAACGCATCGTCGGGGCATGGAGTTCCATGCCTGGTTTAATCCGTTCCGGGCCAGCACGGGCGGGGATGCCAGCAAGCTGCCGGCGAACCACGTCGCCAACGAGCACCCGGATTGGATCGTGAAATTCGACGGCAAGCTCTATATTAACCCGGGCATTCCGGAAGCCAGGGAACACGTGATCGAGGCGATTATGGAGGTCGTCCAAAACTACGATATCGATGGCGTCCACCTGGACGATTATTTTTATCCGACGGGAGAAACGGCATCAAGCAAATTTAACGATGACAGCACGTTCAAACATTACAATGCCAATCAAATTTCGAGCAAGGGAGACTGGCGCCGGGATAACATCAATCAATTTGTGCAGGATCTCGGGGCCGGCATCAAGCAGGAGAAGCCGAAAGTCTCGTTTGGCATCAGCCCGTTTGGGGTATGGCGCAACAAAGCGAACGATATGACCGGCTCCGACACAAAGGCGGGCATCACGGCTTACGACAGCACTTATGCCGATGTGCGCGCCTGGATCAAACACGGCTGGATCGATTACGTTGCTCCGCAACTTTACTGGAGCCTGACGCGCAAGGAAGTCCAATACGACGTGCTGGCCAATTGGTGGGCCGGCGAAGTTCGGGGCACAGGCGTGAAGCTGTACATCGGCCATGCTCCGTACAAGATCGGCACCCCGGAAGTCGGCTGGTCCAGCGCATCGGAAATGATCAACCAACTGGAGTATAACCGTCAGGTCCCGGAAATCAGCGGCAGCATCTTTTTCAGCGCCAAAGACCTGCGCAAAAACCCGCTTGGGCTGATTCCGCTGCTTAGGGAATATTACGGTTTGTAAGATTTTTTACTGGATTTGCTTGACAACGGAGTTTGGATCATATAAATTCGTACTCATACTATCTCATATGAAATAGCCGTGATTAAGGACATAAGCATCCATTTCGCGCCCCCAGAGAGGAGGCCAGCGAGCTGAAAGGCCTCTGCCGCGAGGGAATGCTTCCCGCCTTAGGAGCTGTACGGGAGAACATCACAGTAACCCGTACCGGATTCCGCCGTTATCCGGATTAGAGCATCGTTGCTTATTGCGAGAAACGGTGAAAATAGGGTGGTACCACGACACATTCGTCCCTGACGAATGTGTCTTTTTGTGTTTATGCGGTTATTTCATGAAACGATAAGGAGGTCATTTACAGTGCGTCAAAGCAGGTTATTGTTGCCTACGCTAAGGGAAGTTCCGGCCGAAGCCGATTCGGCCAGCCATGCTTGGCTGCTGCGGGCCGGTTATATCCGTCAATTGGCTGCAGGGGTTTATACCTATTTGCCTTTAGGCAGGCGCGTTCTTCGCAAACTCGAACAAATCGTCAGAGAAGAGATGGATCGGGCCGGGGCTCAGGAATTGCTGCTGCCGGCGCTGCAGCCGGCCGAGCTCTGGCGTGAGTCGGGCCGTTATTCCCGCTACGGAGCCGAACTCATGCGGCTGAACGACCGCCACGGGCGGGAATTTGTGCTTGGACCGACGCACGAGGAGGCGATTACTAGCTTGGTTAAAGGGGAGGTTCATTCTTACCGGAAGCTGCCGGTTTCGGTATACCAAATCCAGACGAAATTCCGGGATGAACGGCGTCCCCGCTTCGGTTTGCTGCGCGGCCGGGAATTCCTGATGAAGGACGCCTATTCCTTTGATGCGGACTGGGCCGGCCTTGATGTTTCCTATTCCTTGATGTACCAGGCGTACCGGAATATTATGGAGCGTTGCCAGCTTGACTATCGAGCCGTTGACGCGGATTCCGGCACGATTGGAGGCGAAGGCGGGTCCCATGAATTCATCGTTTTTGCCGGCATCGGCGAGGATGTTGTGGCCGCCTGCGATCATTGCGATTACGCCGCCAATATCGAAAAAGCCTCCTCATCGCATAGCGTGAACACGCCGCCGCTGCCCGGAGGCGCCGCTTTGGAAAAAATGCATACGCCCGAAGTGCATACTATCGAGGAACTGACACAGTTTTTGCAAGTTCCGCCCGAGCAATTGATCAAAACGCTGATTTATGTGCTGGACGGCAAACAACCGGTGGCGGTTGTCGTACGCGGAGATCATGAAGTTAACGAACTGAAGGTGCAAGCCTATGTGGGCGCCGAAAGCATTGAGCTTGCCGATCCGGTTACAGTGGAGCAAGCAACCGGCGCACCGCCCGGTTTTGCGGGTCCGCTCGGCTTAAAGATCCCGATTCTTCTCGACCGGGATGTCAGCACGCTGCGGGAGGGGATCGCGGGAGCGAATGAACGCGATTACCACCTGCGGCATGTCAGCCCGGCCCGGGATATCGTAACAAGTCATATCGGCGATTTTCGCAATGTCGTAGACGGAGAAACCTGCCCGAATTGTCAGGCAGGAAAGCTGAAGTTATCCCGGGGGATTGAAGTGGGGCATATTTTTAAATTGGGGACAAAGTACAGCCAAATGCTGGGCGCGTCCTATTTGGACCGGAACGGCAAGCAGCAGGATATCATTATGGGATGTTACGGAATCGGCATCTCGCGTTTGCTCTCCGCTGTGGTCGAGCAGCATTATGACGAGCGCGGAATCGTTTGGCCGGCAGCTCTGGCTCCTTATCGGGTGCATATCATTCCTGTTTCCGTAAAGGATCGGCAGCAAATCGAACTGGCCGAACAACTGTATGAACAACTCGCCCGGAAAGGAATCGAGGTGCTGCTGGACGATCGCGAGGAACGCCCGGGCATCAAGTTCAATGATGCCGACCTGATCGGCATCCCCAACCGCATCATTATCGGGAAAACAGCCGAACATGGCGTGATTGAGTTTATAAAACGCGGGAAAGCAGAGGTTGAAAAAATAACGGTAGAAGAGGCACTTTCCCGCTTCGCGCCCCCGCTGCAGTAAATCTCCGCATACGTACAACCTCTGCCATCATACATAAGCAGTAGACTTGTGTATGGGATGGGGGCTTTGGGACCGATGCTGATGAACGGCGTGTTTGAAGGCGGGGGCGTCAAAGGCATTTCGCTGGCGGGAGCGGTCAGGGCGGCCGAGAAATACGGGGGGGTGTTCCATCGCGTAGCCGGAACCTCGTCCGGGTCTATCGTGGCTTCACTGATCGCAGCCGGGTATACCGCGGAAGAAATGAAGAACATCATCCTGTCCACGTCGTTTCCCCGCTTTCTGAAACGGGCGCGAATCTTCAATATGGCGTTCATCGGGCCGGCGATGCGGGTGATGCTCAAAAAAGGGCTATACTCGGGCGAGGCGTTTGAGGATTGGATTCGGCAGATTTTGCTGGCCAAAGGCGTAAGGACGTTTGCCGACCTGGCCCAAGGCAAGCTGACGATCATCGCATCGGATATTACAAACGGCAAAATTCTGGTGCTGCCGGACGACCTCTCTAAAATCGGTATTCGCCTGGAATCGTTCGAGGTTGCCAGGGCGGTACGGATGAGCTGCAGCATTCCGTATTTTTTCGATCCCGTGCTGCTGCGCCTGCCGCCAAAGCTGGCCAAAGGCAGGCCGTTTTCCGAACAATTTCTTCATATTGTCGACGGAGGTTTGCTCAGCAATTTTCCGCTTTGGCTGTTTGACCAGGAACCGCCGCGTTGCGGAGAGCGGATTCCGACGGTCGGGTTTCAAATGGTCGGCAAAAACACCAATCAACCGCATGACATTCGCGGGCCGTTTTCCATGCTGCAGGCGATCGTGGAAACGATGCTGTCGGCGCATGACGAAAGATATATCGAACAGTCCAACCGCTATCGGACGGTCAAAATTCCGACGTTGGGGTTTGCCACAACGCAGTTTGATATCAACGAGGAGGAGAGCCTGCTGCTTTACGAATCGGGCTTTCGTGCCGGCGAGCGGTTTTTCGGCAAATGGAATGTCCAATATTATGAAGAGCAATTTAACAAATACCAGCTGGCGAATCCAGGGGCTTTTAAGTGATAGGTTAGGCTTTTGGGGAGAGCAGGCGAAACCTAAAAAAGCAGGGCGAAAGCCATCTTGCATGGCTTAGCGTCCTGCTTATTTTCACTTTAATGGTATTTGGGCAAATCGTCGTCGTTTTTGCCTTTATGGCCGTCAATGACTTGAAAAGGATAAGACTTGCGTCTTTCGCTAGAGGAACTGCGCCGTTGTTCGGCGGCCACTTTGGCCATCGTCCGCGCGGAAGGTTTGATTTTGGGCTGCTGCTTTTTCCGGTATTTCCGCGGCGGGAACTTGTATAGTAGGAATACGACGCCGAGGATAGCGACCGGAACGATGATATTCGCTAAACCAAGGGTACGCCGAACAAATACCGCGTCAACGATCCCGATTACAGCCAAGAGCATGATGATCCCAAACATGATGCCTTGTTTTTTCATGCTTTCATCACCCTTTCAGAGGATCCAAAGTGGAGCTTACCGGCGATTCCACGACATGAACTTTCTCCAGCTCGGCATCCAACTCGCGCATGCGGTTAAAAGAAGCGATCGACACTTCCACCTGATCATCGCTCGGTTCCTTGGTCGTGAGAAGCTGGAGCCAAAGACCCGGGTATCCGAGGAAACGCAGCACCGGAATATCCCGCACGGCGTTGGTGAACCGCAGCAATTCAAAAGAGATGCCAATGACCAGCGGGAGCAGCAGTATCCGGATGTACATCCGTTCCCATACCGTATCCCAGCTGAAAATCGGCAGCGAATAAATGATCACGCCGACGATGACCGTCAAAATAATAAAGCTGCTGCCGCAGCGGTAATGCAGGCGGCTGTATTTTTGCACGTTCTTGGGCGTTAATTCTTCCCCCGCCTCATAGGCGGAGATGACTTTATGCTCCGCTCCGTGATACTGGAACAGCCGCTTGACGACCGGGGTTTGCGAGATAAGCCATAGATAAGTCAGCAGCAGCACGATTTTGATGACGCCTTCCACGAGCGAGTGCAGCATTTGGTTAGCAAAAGCGTGCTGGAACAAGTACTGCTCAAGCAGGGCGGGAACCAGCGTGAAAATGACTTTGCCGGCGATAAAAGACAAAACCCCGGCGACGGCGACGCCGACCAGCATCGTTAGCGAAAAACCGGACTCCTCTTTTTCCTTTTGCTTGGCGCGTTCCTCCGGCGCCACCTCATCATCCGCCATGGCTTCGGCGGAATAATTCAAATGCTTGGAGCCTTTCGCACTGGAATCGACGATGCTGACAATGCCGCGGATGAGCGGAATTTTGCGCAGCTTTTTGACCCAGTTTTTATCTTGTTTGGGAACCTCTAAAAAAGTAATTTCTCCCGTTTTGCGGCGCACGGCTGTCACATTGACATGTTTGCCGCCGAACATAACGCCTTCTATAACGGCTTGGCCGCCGTAAATCGTGGGTGCGGATTGCTCAGGCAAGTATTTCACCTTCCTACAAGAGATATAAGTTGAAATAAGTTTTGTGCGAACGGACGGCGGACATCATTCGTAATGATTCCATTGTATCGAACTTTACGGGCAAATTCTAGTTGTTTAGGCTTTTTGGATTTGAGCATACTAACCAACAAAATATTTCTATATGGGAAGGGTGGAAACGCATGAATCAACCCAAGCGGCAAAACCGGGAACCCGAAGGGAACAAGCAGGAGCTTTCGCGGGGGAGCGGTCATGAGGAGAGCCTGCAATTTTACGGGCAGACCTGGCGGCAGCATAGGAGGGAGCGGACGAACATTTGGTTCTATTCCCTCGAGATCGGTTTTTTTGCCGGCCTGATTTGGGGGGCGGTCAAAGGGCTGTTTTATTTCTTGCGCTTCACGACGGTTGTGCCCGGATATCTGGTGGAGCCCTTTTTTAAAAGATCCTTTTTGCACAGTCAAGCCGGTTATTATGTCGGATGGCTCTTCTTCATCGTTTTTTCCATTTTGGCTACGCTTATCTACACGCTCTTGTTCCGCAAGCTGAAAGGGCCGGGACCGGGAATCCTGTACGGCATCGTTTGGTGGGGGCTCATCTTCGGCATTCTTGGCCCGATGTTTGGAATGACCCGTCCGCTGCTTGAGCTTTCGAGAGATACGCTCATCAGCGAATTTTGCCTCTATTTATTATGGGGATTGTTCATTGGCTATACGACGGCGGAGGAATATACGGACGAAAGGGAGCGCGAACCGAAGAAGTCTTCGGAGGGCGTGCTGCAGTAAGACAAAAAGCTTCTCAAGCGGCTCTCTTCTATGTTAAAATTACTTTTGGTTATTTTTCGGGAAGGGGGAGAGCTTGTGTACCGCATCCTGGTTATGAACGGACCGAATTTAAACTTGCTGGGCGTTCGCGAACCGGGCGTCTATGGCTCCGAGACGCTTGGCGATATTGAGGATCGTCTGCGGAAGCTGGCAGGGGACCATGAACTTGCGCTCTCATTCTTTCAGTCGAATCATGAGGGAGCGCTGATCGACCGGATTCATGAAGCCTTCGGGAACGCTGACGGAATATTGCTCAACCCCGGCGCGCTTACGCATTACAGCTATGCTCTGCGGGATGCCTTGACATCGGTGCGCATCCCCGTTGTGGAGGTGCATTTGTCGAATATTCACGCGCGCGAGGTTTTCCGGCATACTTCGGTCATCGCCCCGATTGCGGTGGGACAAATTGCCGGTTTTGGATCGTACGGTTATGAAATGGGGCTGCTCGCGCTCAAACGCCATGTGCAGACGAAAAACGCCTAAGCTGGCGGATCGCGCAACAGAGCTCTAAGTGAAAACAAGGGAGAGTTTGTTATGGCGAGCACTCGAGTTGTTCGGCTTCGCGAAGCGATGAAGCTTCAAAATATCGAAGCGCTGCTGATTACCGGAGAGGTGAACCGCCGCTATTTGACGGGATTTACGGGAAGCTCCGGCTACGTGCTGGTTACCCCGGAGAAAGCCTGGCTGCTGACGGATTTCCGTTACTTGACCCAAGCCGCCGAACAGGCGCCCGGGTTTGAAATCGTCGACCACGGCGCGTCCGTTACGGGGACGATCAAGTCCTTGCTGGCCCAGGAGAACCTGGAACGGCTCGGCTTTGAGGAAGAGCATGTCGTTTTTTCGGCTTACCGCACTTATGAACGTGAATTGAAACCGACCGCGCTCGTTCCGGTGAGCGGGTTGATCGAGGAGCTTCGGTTGTACAAGGACAGCGAGGAATTGGCGCTGATGAAAGAAGCGGCGGAACTGGCCGATCGCACATTCCTACATATGCTGGACGTTCTGAAGCCCGGCGTCAGCGAATGGGACGCGGCGCTGGAACTGGAAACGTTCATGCGCAAGCACGGGGCCGAAGGCACTTCGTTTGACACGATCATCGCCTCCGGGGAACGTTCGGCGCTGCCGCACGGCCGGGCCAGCGAGCGCATCATGCAAACGGGCGAACTGGTGACGATGGATTTCGGGGCGTTCATGAACGGATATTGCTCCGATATCACCCGTACCGTCGCTTTAGGCAAGCCGGCCGACAAGCTGCGCGAAATTTACGATATCGTGCTGGAAGCGCAGCTGCACACGCTGGAGCATCTTCGTCCGGGCATGACCGGACGGGAGGCGGATGCGCTGGCCCGGGACATCATCGCCCGCTATGGGTACGGCGAGTATTTTGGGCACAGCACCGGGCACGGGCTCGGCATGGAAGTTCACGAAAATCCGCGCGTGTCCAAAACGAGCGATACCGTGCTTAAGCCGGGTATGGTCGTTACGGTGGAGCCGGGGATTTATTTGCCGGGGCTCGGCGGCGTACGTATCGAGGATGATGTCGTGATCACCGAAACCGGCGTACGGCGCTTGACCGAATCGACGAAGGACTATATCGCGCTCGGCTGACAAGCGGCCTTCGGCGGATAAGCCAAAGGCAAAAGCCGGCGGAATGGCGAGGTTATGCGGGTACTCCCCGAGTGTGGGGTAACAGCAGATAACAAACGTCACTGTTAATTTAGGGTATTCTTTAAATCAAATATAATAAATTTGTTAACCCACTTGAGGAGGTACTTTTGTGATTTCAGTAAACGATTTTAAAACAGGCTTGACCGTCGAGGTGGACGGCGACATTTATACGGTGCTTGAATTCCAGCACGTTAAACCGGGCAAGGGCGCTGCTTTCGTCCGCTCCAAGCTGAAAAATCTGCGCAACGGCAACACAGTGGAAAAAACATTCCGCGCCGGTGAAACGATCGGCCGGGCCATGATCGAAAACCGCGACGTTCAATATTTGTACGCCAGCGGCCAGGAGCATACGTTCATGGACAACGAGACGTACGACCAGTTTACGCTGTCGTCGGATCAGCTGGAATGGGAACTGAACTTCCTGAAGGAGAATATGAACGTTAAAATCGTCAGCTACCAAGGCGAAATTATCGGGATTAACCTGCCGAACAGCGTGGAGCTGAAAGTCATCGAAACCGAGCCGGGGATCAAAGGCAACACCGCAACCGGGGCAACCAAAAACGCCAAAGTTGAAACAGGGCTTAACGTTCAGGTGCCGCTTTTCATTAATGAAGACGATGTGCTGTTGATCGATACGCGCGAAGGCAAATATATTTCGCGGGCCTAAGCGGTTTTGCGATGAAGTTTCGGACGGGAACGCCAGGACGATAGACTGGTGTTCCCGGAAGAATGCTGCATCCTCCACCTTTCAAGGTGGGGGAATTTTTTGTAATGTCCGCCAAAGCATTGACGACCTTCGGGTCCTTCGTATTATACTGGTTTAAAGCGTTACTGGTTCAAATGGTTGTATGCTCCGAGGAAACGGGCACATTAGGGAGGGTCTGACTTGGCTTTATACGTGATGAAATTTGGAGGCAGCTCCGTCGGCGATACGGAGCGGATGCAGCGTGTGGCAAAACGCGTTGTCGACAAGCAAAAGGAAGGGCACCAGGTCATGGTGGTCGTATCGGCGATGGGGGATACCACCGATGATCTGATCGATCAGGCGAAGCTGCTCAGCAAGGAACCGCCGCTACGGGAAATGGATATGCTGATGACGACCGGCGAACAAATTTCCATTGCTTTGCTGGCGATCGCGATAGATGCGCTTGGAGCCAAAGCGGTTTCGTATACGGGATGGCAAGCGGGCTTTCGTACGGAATCGGTTCACGGCAAAGCGCGAATCACCGGCATCCAGCCGGAGCGCGTGCTGAAATCGCTGGAGGATGGATATATCGTCATCGTCGCCGGATTCCAGGGCATGACCGAGGACGGGGAAATCACGACGTTCGGCCGCGGCGGTTCCGATACGACGGCGGTGGCGTTGGCGGCCGCGACCTCGGCCGATACTTGTGAAATTTATACCGACGTGGACGGCGTCTATTCGACCGATCCGCGGATCGTGAAAAACGCGCGCAAGCTGAATGAAATTTCGTATGACGAGATGCTGGAGCTCGCCAACCTGGGGGCTGCGGTGCTGCATCCCCGCGCGGTGGAATACGCCAAACATCACCAGGTGCGCCTCGTCGTCCGTTCCAGTTTTAACCAGAATGAAGGCACAGTAGTTAAGGAGGAAGCCAAGATGGAGCAAGGAGTAGTAGTCAGCGGGATCGCCTACGATAAAAATGTAGCCCGGATCAGCATTATGGGGGTTTCCCACGTTCCCGGCGTACTTGCGAAAGTGTTCGGTTCGCTGGCGGAAGCGAAAATCGACGTCGACATTATCGTCCAGAGCGGCGTACAGGACGGAAAGGCCGATTTCTCTTTTACCGTTGCTTTGTCCGACTGCGAAAAAGCGCTGAAAGTGCTGGAAGGCATCCGCAGCGAGCTTCCGTATGAAGAAGTGACTTCGGAAGACGGCTTGGTCAAGGTTTCGATCGTTGGCGCAGGCATGGTCAGCCATCCCGGCGTTGCCGCGGAAATGTTCGACGTGATTTCCAAACAGGGGGTCAACATCAAGATGGTCAGCACCTCGGAAATCAAAGTATCGTGTGTCATCGACGCCGACAAGTTAAATGAGGTCGTGACCGCGCTGCACACCGCTTACGGCCTGGATACGGAAACGCAGGCGTTTGTAGGCGGGCCTAAGGAGCGCCGGTAGACCGAAGCGAATATACGTTTTTGCATAAGGAGCACCTTCAAGCCAGCGGCTTGGGGTGCTCCTTTTTTTAGAGGCTAAAGGACTCCAGAGACCTTATCTGCGGAAAAATGGAGGTTTGCAAAATGTAACGGACACAGATGACCCTATTTACCTCGAATTGGCCCTGATGTACACGTTTAGAACGAAATAACGTCGTGTGGGTCCGTTAGGCTGGGAAATACCCGGGAAATGGGCGGATAAGGTCGCTGGTGTCCGTTAGAGCTGTGTCCACAGATTAGAAAAAGCCGAAGTTCTCGGCACTTCTGATTATGAAAGAAGGGGAGGGTTTCTCATAGTAGAACTGAAGAGGGATTGGGTATGGGTTTGCACGACAAAGGACCTCGCCGGCGGCGAGGTCTTTCTTTTCTATTAATAAATAGAAATGTACAGGCATATCGTTAAGAGAGCACGATTTGGACAAGGAGGCGAAGATGGATATGCTCGATAAATTTGTAGTCAGCATGGCGGCGCTGCGAATGTTTTCCGGGACCATCGAGGTTTTGGCGGCCCTGCTCATGCTGAAGCTGGGAAGGGTGGATAAGGCGCTGGCCGTCAATTCGGCCCTGGCACTGGTCGGGCCGACGATCCTGATCGTCACGACGTCCATCGGACTGGCTGGAATTGCCGACAAGCTGTCCTGGGGAAAAATGATCTGGATCGGCTGCGGCGTCGCCTGTCTCTTAATCGGGATTTTGAAGAAATGATAGATTGCCCGGAATAATGACAAAGTACAGGCATACATATGAGGTATAGCAAAAAACAATTCATTAAGAGGTTGTTGAAAAACACGCACATTAAGAGTTTTGGGGGTACGCCATGAACCCAAGTTGGTTAACCGTATTTCCCGACAACATCCGGGCCTTGCTGCTCAAACTGCCGCCTTCCGTTTTTCCCGTTCTGGAGGAGATTCGTATCCGCGAGGGGCGCCCGCTTGAGATTAATTCCGGCGGCCGCTACTATTTTCTGACGCCGGACGGAAGCCTGACGCAAAACCCGGAGTCTGCTTACAAGCCGGGAAAACAGGACGGCAACCGGCTGCTTGATCTGATCACCAACCACTCGCTTTATACGATGGAGGAAGAGCTTCGCAAAGGCTTCATCACGATTGCGGGGGGCCACCGGATCGGACTGGCCGGCAGGACCTTGCTGAGCGGAGGAAAGGTGGAGCATCTGCGCGATATCAGCGGCTTTAATGTGCGGATCGCCAGGGAGGTTAAAGGCATTGCCGACCCGATTTTGCCAAGGCTGCTCGATTTCAAGCACAGAAGCGTATATCACACGCTGATTCTATCTCCCCCGCAGCAGGGCAAAACGACGCTGATCCGCGATTTGGCGCGGCAAATCAGCAGCGGAACCTGGGGCCACCCGGAGGCGTCCTGGCCGGGGCTGAAAGTGGCCGTCGTCGATGAACGTTCGGAGATCGCCGGCAGCAAAAAAGGCGTTCCCGGATTTGACGTCGGTCCCCGCACGGACGTGATGGACGGCTGCCCGAAAGCGGAAGGGATCATGATGATGATCCGTTCCATGTCGCCGGACGTGCTGATCGTGGACGAGATCGGACGGCCGGAGGATGCCGAAGCTTTGGCCGAGGCGCTGCATGCCGGCGTACGCGTCATCGCCACGGCGCACGGGTCGAGCGTGGACGACCTGTCCTCCCGGCCGGCGTTGTCCAAGCTGTCGGAGACCGGCTTTTTCCAAATGTACGCGGTGCTTGCGCGCACGGAAAAAGGACTGGCTTTCAGGCTTTGGGACGGCAAACGGCGGGGAATCCAGCTGCACGGGGCCGGATGGAAAGGCAGGGAAGAACATGCTTAAAATGTTTGGGGCTGCGCTCGTCATATTGGCCGCTACCCTGGCCGGATGGGTGCAGGCGAGGCAGTTCGCCAGCCGGCCGAACCAGATCCGCAGGCTGATTCTGGCGCTCAAGCGGCTGGAAACCGAAATTATGTACGGTTTTACGCCGCTTCCCGACGCACTTCGGCGGATCGGGGAACAAAGCCAGGAACCGGTCAGAGCCATCTTCGTCACCGCGGCGGACAACATGAGCGCATCCAACCGTTTGAGCGCCCAGGAGAGCCTGGAGCAGGCGGCCATCAACGTTTGGAAATTTACCGCCATGAAGGCTCCTGAGCAGGAGGTGATCCGCCAGCTCAGCTATACGCTTGGGACAAGCGACCGGAAGGATCAGCTAAGACATCTGGCGACGGCCGTCCGGCAGCTGGAGAGCGAGGAATCCGCGGCGCGGGAAGAGCAAGCCCGTTATGAGAAAATGTACCGCAGCTTGGGGCTTTTGTGCGGAGCGTTCATCGTCATTCTGTTCTACTGAATTCATTTCCCTCCAGGGCTGATTCGCCTGTGAAATTGATCGTGAGGTGCCAAATCAATGAACATAGAAGTGAACGCCATTTTTCAAATCGCGGGCATCGGCATTATTATCGCCATGATCCATACGGTGTTGAAGCAGATGGGAAAAGAAGACATGGCGCATTGGGTAACGCTGATCGGGTTCGTCGTCGTGCTGTTTATGGTCATCCGGCTGCTGGATAGTCTGTTTCAAGAAATCAAATCGATCTTTTTGTTCCAGTAGGTGACGCCCGGTGGAAATTATCCAGGTTGTAGGGCTCGGACTGATCGCGACGGTGCTTATTCTGGTCATCAAAGAACAAAAGCCGATGTTTGCCTTTTTGATCGCCGCCAGCACGGGCATCCTCATTTTTCTGTATTTGATCGGCAAAATCGGAAGCATCATCGAGGTGCTGGAGGATTTAGCCGAAAAATCCGGCGTGCAGATGATCTATTTAAAAACGATTCTGAAAATCATCGGCATCGCCTACATCGCCGAGTTTGGGGCGCAAATCGTCCGCGACGCGGGGCAGGAAGCCATCGCTTCGAAAATTGAAATGGCGGGCAAAGTGCTGATCATGGTGCTCGCCATCCCGATCATCAGCATCATTATAGAAACTGTAATCAAGCTGCTGCCGGCTTAAAGTAAGAGTTCAAAAAGTCAGGTTTTCAGCACCGAACAACCTCTTAAAGAGGGTGGGGGACGGATGATAGGAACGACAAACGGGCTTTGGCGCGGCAAAACGCTGTTTCTGATCGCCCTCGGGGCACTGCTGGTGTGGCTGATGCCTCAGGTCTCGCTGGCCGAAGGTGCGGACGGCGGTTGGATCCAGCGGCAAGCCGAAGATCTGCCGACCGACCAGGTGGAGACTTACTGGCAGCAGTTGATGAAAGATTATGGCGGTTTTTTTCCGGATCAGAAGCTTCCGTCCTTTATGGATATGCTTTTGCAGCAGGATCAAAGCTTCAGCCTAAGGACGGGGTTAACCGGTCTGATGAAATATATGTGGCACGAGGTGCTGTATAACGGCCGCATTTTGGTAACGATCGTGCTATTGTCCATCTTCAGCATGATCCTGGAGACGCTGCAAACGGCGTTCGAGCGCAAGCAGGTCAGCAAAATCGCGTACTCCATCTGTTATTTGGTCATCCTCGTGCTGGCGATCAACAGCTTCCATGTAGCCATAACGTATGCCTCCAAGGCCATCGGCGGCATGATCGATTTCATGATGGCGATGGTGCCGCTGCTGTTCACGCTGCTGGCCTCGATGGGGGGCGCGGTTACCGTGACAGTCACCCACCCGCTCGTCGTGTTTATGGTGCACGCGGTTGGCACGGCGGTGCATACGATCGTTTTTCCGCTGCTCTTTTTCTCGGCGGTCCTGCATATCGTCAGCTCCTTATCGGACAAATACAAGCTGACCCAACTGGCCGATCTGCTGCGCTCCATCAGCATGGCGTTTCTCGGAGTGCTGCTGACCGTCTTCCTGGGGGTCATCTCCGTGAAAGGCATCGCCGGTTCAGTGACGGACGGGGTGACGCTGCGGGCCGCCAAATATTTAACCGGCAATTTCGTGCCGGTTGTCGGCAAGGTGTTCGCCGACGCGACGGACACGGTGATCTCCGCTTCACTGCTGGTGAAAAACTCGATCGGGCTCGTCGGCGTCATCATTCTGCTGTTCCTCTGCGCCTTCCCGGCGATCAAAATCATCACGCTGGCGCTGATCTTTAACCTTTCGGCAGCGGTGATGCAGCCGCTCGGCGAATCGCCGATCGTCACCTGCCTGGAAACGATCGGCAAGAGCATGCTGTACGTTTTTGCCGCGCTCGCTGCCGTTGGATTGATGTTTTTTCTGGCGATTACGATCATGCTCACCGCCGGCAACATTACGGTCATGATGAGGTAAGTGCGGGGCAGAGGCCCGCCGATAAACGGGAAGGTGATCCGAGCGATGAACTGGCTTGCGGAATGGCTGAAAGAAATCATTTCTATCGTACTCATCGCCGTCTTTGTCGATCTGCTTCTCCCCAATCGCGCAATGGAGCGTTACGTCAAGCTTGTCGTCAGTCTGCTGATCTTGCTGACGCTGATTTCCCCGGTCATGCGCTTCTTTAGCTCCGACGCCAAGAAAGAGCTGGAAACGGCTTTTTCCGAAAGTATGGAAGGGCTGGAGAACGAAGCGGCGGGGCAAAGTACGGATGCGATTCTGCGGCAGGGCGAAGAGCTGCGCCAAAAGCAGGAGGCCGAGGCGCTGCAGTGGGCGGGCGAGGAAACGGCGCGGCAAATGAAGGAGCAGATCGAACGTGAGACCGGGCAGCCGGTAGAACGTGTTTCGGTCAAGCTGATCACAAAACCCGTGCAGCCGGGTGCGGACAAGGATGGTGGTAACCCGCCGGCAGCGGAGCCGGTCATCTCCGGGGTTGAGGTGGTCATGGCCGAGGCCAAAACGGAATCGTCCAACGCGGACAGCGGTGCTTCCGGACGGGGGCCGGAGATAACGGTTGCACCTATCGAAAAAATAACGGTCCGCGTTGGCGCAAACGCAAATGAGAGTTCCGAACAAATGTCAAGCGGCGGTGCGGACGGCCAAACCACCGCGGCGATGGCCGGCTCCGGTGGCGGCGCGGCGGAAAGGAAGCGTTCCGGGGAGAACGGGAATTCAGTGAATGGAGCGGAGCCGGAAAAGCTCGTGACGCAAATTGAGGAACTGCTGAGCAAAAACTGGGGGGTTGCCGAAAATGCAGTAACGATCATCCGGCCGCAGGCGGAAAAAAGCTAGTCGGGAGGTGAAGGGACATGCCGGGATGGCTGAAAAAGCTCGAGCAATGGATCGGCAAAGGCGCGGACGGGAAGAAGCGCGCAAATACGTTCCGCCTGCTGCTGATTCTCGGATTGGTAGGCATCGCGATTATGCTGTTCAACTCTTTTGTAAACGTCAAGGAGATGGATAGCGGAGGGGAAGGCAGAGAGCCGCCGGTGATGCAGGATGTGGCGCCCACGGGTATGGAAGAGAGCGCCACAGGCAGCGACTTCAGCAGTATCGAGTTGTCGCTGGAGAACAAAACGAAGGAGATTTTGGAAAAAATCGTCGGCGTCGGCGCGGTGGATGTCCTCGTTACGATCGATTCGACGGAGGAAGTCGTCGTGCAGCGCAACATCAAAGATACTCAGGAGTTGACCGAGGAAAGCGACGCGGACGGGGGGAAACGGCATGTGACGCAGTATACCCGGGACGGCCAAATCGTAACTTACGAGAATTCCGGCAGCGAGCAGCCGATCGTCACGAAAAAAATCAAGCCCAAAATCAGAGGCGTTCTCGTCGTGGCGCGGGGTGCCGAAAACAAAACGGTGAAAGGCCTGATCGTGGACGCTGTCGAGAAAGGATTAAATGTTCCGGCATATCGGATCTCCGTTGTTCCGCGCAAGCAGTCTCAGTAGTTCTTCAGTCGCGATGGTTAAGAAGAGGGAGACATCAATAAATTGACTTTTAGGAGGAAACACTCATGAAATCCAAAAGACAAACGATTTGGCTTGTATCGATGCTCAGTTTGATGGTTGTTTTATCGGCTTATTATCTGTTTACGGAAGAAGGGCCGGCGCCTTCGGCGAAGACCGACGGCCAGCAGGTCAGCATGGAGGGCGGAACGGCTCAAAACGGCGCGCTGGAGGAATCCGGGCTGTCCCCGCAAGATGAAGTGATCCTTTCCGAGATCACAAGCGATGGCGAAGCCGGCAGCGACGCCGTGACCGACGACGAAGCCGCCGCGAAGACGGATGAAGCCGGAGCCGCGGAGGAAGGAACCGCAACCGAAGAAAGCGGGGCTGCCGGCGGCGCGGCGGATACGTCCTCCCAGCAAAGCGGAAAAGAAGCGGCCAAAGACGGCGAAGCGGCAGCTCAAGGGGAAAAAGCGGCAGAACCGTCTGCTAGTGCGGGGGGTTCGGAACAAACCAAAACCGACGAAGACGTGTTGAATCAAATGGAGGCGCAAGGCATTACTTCTTCCGATTCGCTGACGGCCTACCAGTTTGAACGGACACAGGAGAACCTCCAAAAGCAGGAGGAACTGATGAAGGCGATCAACGATGATAACAAATCGCTGGACGAGGCCGCCATGGCGCAGCAGGAGTTAAACGCTTTGGAGGAAAAAGAAGAGAAAATTTACGACATCGAGGAGAGACTGCGCCAGCAATATGCCAACGCCGTAGTGACCGAAGCGGACAACAAATACAAAGTCGTGGTCGTCAGCGAAAAAATGGAGGCTAAAGAGGCCGTAAGCATTATGGACCTCGTAATGAAAGAGCTTGATGTGTCCCAGGATAAAGTGAGCGTGCAATACGTCACTCAATAAAGCACGGCCGTATGTTGAAATGGAAAATACGCAGGGGTTAGGAAGAGTCCGGGGAAGCTTGGACTCTTTCCATTTTGATCGATTATGATATAATACATAAAGTTATGAACTGATGGTCCAGGCAATAGGCTAAGGCTTTCCCGACAAAGCGAAGGAGAGAGTGAAGACATGTTTAATTTGAACGAAATCAAAGAATTGATTGAATTGGTAGACAAAACGTCCATTCAGGAAGTGGAAATTGAAAACGAAGGCGCACGCCTGTGCATTCGCAAGCCAGGCAAAAGCGAAATCGTTCAAGTGCAGCCTCAGTTGGCAGCTGCCGTTCCGCAAAACGTTCCGGCGGCCATGGCGATCGCTCCGGCTGCGAACGAACCGGCGGCTCAGCCTGCGAAACCGGCCGAAAACGCGGCTAACCTGCATACCATCGCTTCGCCGATGGTGGGAACCTTCTATCGCTCATCCTCCCCGGATGCCCAGCCTTTCGTCAACATTGGGGACAAGGTTGGCGAGAAGACTACGGTCTGCATTATCGAAGCGATGAAGCTGATGAACGAGCTGGAGGCCGAAGTCAAGGGCGAAATTATCGATATTCTTGTGGAAAACGGCCAATTGGTAGAGTACGGACAACCTCTTTTTTTGGTGAAGCCGGAGTAAGTCGGGGGCCAGCCGCCCCTGATTTTTAGTGAGAGGGCAAGGAGGATGGAGGACAGATGAAATTTCATAAAATATTGATCGCGAACCGCGGAGAAATCGCGGTGAGAATCATTCGGGCATGCCGCGAGCTGGGAATATCCACGGTCGCGGTTTATTCTGAAGCCGATAAAGACTCGCTGCACGTGCGGCTTGCCGACGAAGCATACTGCATCGGCCCGACGTTGTCCAAGGACAGCTACCTGAACCTGACCAATCTGATGAGCGTGGCAACGTTAACCGAATGCGACGCCGTGCATCCGGGTTATGGCTTTTTGGCCGAAAATGCCGATTTCGCCGAGATTTGCGGCTCCTGCAACATCACGTTTATCGGCCCGTCTCCGGAAGCGATCAACCGCATGGGAGATAAAGCGGTGGCCAAGCAAACGATGAAGGACGCGAACGTTCCGGTCATCCCCGGTTCCGAGGGCCTCATCGAGGATCTGGACGAAGCGGTCATGGTCGCCCGGGATATCGGCTATCCGGTCATCATCAAAGCGACCGCCGGCGGCGGCGGCAAAGGCATCCGCATCGCTGAGGACGAAGAGTCGCTGATCAAGCAAATCACGACGGCCCAGCAGGAAGCCCAAAAGGCTTTCGGCAACGCGGGCGTATACCTTGAAAAATACTTGACGGGCATGAAGCACGTGGAGATCCAGATCATGGCCGACAAACACGGGAACGCCGTTTACCTTGGCGAACGCGACTGCTCCGTGCAGCGCCGCCGGCAAAAGCTGGTGGAGGAAGCGCCGTGCCCTGTGCTGACCCCGGAAAAACGCCGCGAAATGGGCGAGGCCGCCGTGCGCGCGGCTCTGGCCGTCAATTATTCCGGCGCGGGGACGCTGGAGTTTTTGCTAGGTCCGGACGGCAAGTTTTATTTCATGGAGATGAATACGCGGATTCAGGTCGAGCATCCGGTCACGGAGATGGTTACCGGCATCGATCTCATTCGCGAGATGATTTCGGTGGCCGAAGGGAATCCGCTCTCCTTTACCCAGGACGATGTGGTACTGAACGGCTGGTCGATCGAGTGCCGGATCAACGCCGAGGATCCGGCGCGCAATTTCATGCCTTCGCCGGGCAAAATCGGTTTTTACCTGGCCCCGGGCGGACCTGGCGTTCGCGTGGACAGCGCGGCTTACCCGGGATATACGATTTCCCCGCATTATGATTCGATGATCGCCAAGCTGATCGTGTGGGGAGCGACAAGGGAAGAAGCCATTGCGAAGATGAAGCGGGCATTGTCCGAATTTGCCATTGAAGGCATTCATACCACAATCCCCTTTCACCAGAAGCTGCTGAATCATCCGACCTTCGTCAAAGGCGATTTCGATATCAAATTTCTGGAAGAAAACGAGATTTAAGACGCCGCCGGAAGTTTGTCATAATGAACCCAAAATGATATAGTATGTATAATAAGTGCGCAGTATCAAGGGATTGAGCAGCGTCATACTTATTGAGAGGTGGATGAGTAGAAAATGAGTACATTGCCTACGGAATTCGAACGCACGGATATCGGGGAAATCCAGATCGCTCCGGAAGTGATCGAAGTGATTGCCGGTTTGGCCACCGTCGAGGTGAAAGGCGTGGCCGGCATGAGCGGCGGTTTCGCCGGCGGCATTGCCGAACTGCTCGGAAGAAAGAATCTTTCCAAGGGTGTTAAAGTCGAAGTCGGACAACGTGAAGCGGCTGTAGACGTATCCGTCATCATCGAGTACGGCAACCGTTTGCCTGAAGTCGCCTCGGAAATTCAACGCAACGTCAAGCGTTCCATCGAAACGATGACCGGCCTGAACGTCGTGGAAGTGAATGTGCATATCCATGACGTCATTTTTAAGGCGGCCGAAAAAGCCGAAGATGCGGAGCCGACCCATCGCGTGAAATAATGTACTTTAGGTGCGAACCCCCGACCAATCAGGGTCAGGGGTTTCTTTTAAGGAGGCTGTACCCGTCGTGGCCAAAATTTTAGACAGACTTTTGCTGTTTGTATACAGCTTGAGCATCGGAATTCTATCCGTCATCGCGATCCTCCTGCTGACGGACGCCGTGCCGCTGGATTTGAACGTGATCCGGGAAAAAAATCTGTACATAGCGGCTTGGGTGGTTGCCGTCGTAATGTTTTTGCTGAGCATCCGCTTTTTTTACATTTCGGTAAAAAGAGAGCGCGGATCCCTGCCGTCCATCGATCAGCGCACGGAATACGGGGATATTCAAATTTCCGTGGATACGATCGAGAACTTGTCGTACAAAGCGGCTACCCGCGTACGCGGCATCAAAGAGGTCAAGACGCGAATCCGGATTACGGAAGCGGGCCTGGAAATCGTGGTGAGAGCCCTTGTGGATGGAGAAACGTCGATTCCCGCTCTAACGGAAGAAGTGCAAAAACAGGTTCACGATCACGTGGAGGAAATTACGGGGATCCCCGTATCCTACGTTTCGGTTTACATCGCCAACCTGGTTCATTCGCCTGCCGTCAAAAGCCGGGTTGAATAGGGGTGAGTAGCGGGGTGTTCTGGAAGCAATTGTGGGAGAGTCACAGGGGACGCTTGCTGGGCGTGGCTGCGGCGGTATTCTTATGCCCGATTTATCTGTTTTTCGGATTTTGGAATATGCTGTTTTGCGCGCTGCTCCTGTTTATCGGGTATACGATCGGCAAACAAAAGGATTTGGATCAAGGCCCGCTGTTGCCCTGGGGCGAGATCTGGGAATGGTTGTCTTCGCGCTGGCGTCCTTTTAAATGATTCCTGTGATAAGCTTTCTCCGGAAAAAGACGATGTTGCCATTTTGTGGAGAAAGCCTATTACGGGTTTTTTTGTGCGTAGAGAAGGTTTTGGTGAAAAAGTGATGATCGGCGCGTTTTTGGTCCATGCTGAAAAGTAGGATCGCGATTAAAGGAGGAAGCAGATGAAACGGCGATTGGCGAGAGAAATTGCAATTCAAAGTTTGTATCATATGGAAATGAATGAAGTGGAAGCGGAAGAAGCGGTTTCGATGCTGCTTTCCGAAGCTGCGGGGGACAATGAGAGCGAAGTCAAGCTGACCGATGCCGAAGGAGACAAGGCGTTTGTCCTTGAGCTCGTAAACGGGACCTGGAGCCGGAAAGACGCGATTGACGGGCTGCTGTCCGATTATTTGAAAGGATGGCAGATCAGCCGGCTTTCGAAAGTCGACCGTCAGGTGCTGCGGCTGGCGGCTTACGAAATGATTTTCCGCGAAGACGTTCCGGGCAAGGTTGCGGTCAACGAAGCGATCGAACTCGCCAAGCATTTCGGTACCGAAGAATCGGGCAAATTCGTAAACGGCGTACTCGGCAAAATGATTCAGGACGTGGAACAGCTCAAAAGCAAAATTTAAACCATTTTACCGGCAGAGGAGAGGATGACAATGTCAGCACCGATTATTAACGGAAAACAGGTTTCGCAGAATATTCGCGCGAGCCTTCGCGAAGAAGTGGAAGAGCTTAATAAGCAAGGGTTTACGCCCGGACTTGCCGTCGTTCTCGTCGGCGAAGATCCGGCGTCCCAGGTATACGTCCGCAACAAGGAAAAAGCGTGCCAGGATCTGGGCTATTATTCCGAAGTTCACCGTTTGCCGGCATCAACCTCGCAGGAGGAGTTGCTCGCTTTGGTGGACAAGCTCAATCGCCAAAACAACATTCATGGGATATTGGTTCAGCTCCCGCTGCCGAAGCATATCGACGAGAAGGCCGTCATCGACGCGATTTCCGTGGACAAGGATGTGGACGGGTTCCATCCCGTCAATGTCGGCAACCTGGTGATCGGGGATGACAGCCTGCTTCCTTGCACACCTGCGGGAGTCATCGAATTAATTAAGCGCACGGGCCTGGAAATCGCGGGCAAGCATGCGGTGGTGATCGGCCGCAGCAATATCGTGGGCAAGCCGGTATCCCTGCTGCTGCAGCGGGAGAACGCGACCGTCACGATGTGCCATTCGCGGACGGCGAATATGAAGGAATTGACCAAGCAAGCGGACATTTTGGTCGTGGCGATCGGCCGGGCCAATTTTGTGGACGCTTCCTATGTCAAGCCGGGCGCGGTCGTGATCGACGTCGGCATGAACCGGCTCGAAAGCGGGAAGCTGGCCGGAGACGTCGATTTTGACAGCGTCAAGGAAGTTTCCGGTCCGATTACGCCGGTGCCTGGCGGCGTTGGTCCGATGACGATTACGATGCTGATGCAGAACACGCTGATCGCCGCCAAACGGCTGCAAGGATTGGCGTAAAGGGCTGGCCTGTCATGGAGCAGCGGATATTAACGATCAAGGAATTGAACCGCTACATCAAAATGAAGCTGGATTCGGACCGCCTGCTTTCGGAGGTATGGATTCGCGGGGAGATTTCCAACTTTACGCACCATTCCAGCGGCCATATGTATTTTACGCTGAAGGATGAAAGCAGCCGGATCAAATGCATTATGTTCGCCTCGTACAATCAGCGTCTGCCGTTCAGACCGAAAGAAGGGGCAAAGGTGATCGCCCGGGGCAATGTGACGGTGTATGAACGGGACGGGCAATATCAGTTTTATGCGACCCATATGCAGCCGGACGGGATCGGCAGCCTTTACCTCGCCTTCGAGCAGCTGAAGCAGAAGCTGGAGGCGGAGGGGCTGTTTGCGCCGGAGCGGAAGCGGCCGCTGCCGCGCTTTCCGCGCACGATCGGCGTCGTGACGTCGCCGACCGGCGCGGCGGTGCGGGATATCCTGACGACGCTGCAGCGCCGTTATCCGCAGGCGGCCGTGATCCTGTACCCGGTATTGGTGCAGGGCAAAGGCGCGGCGCCGTCCATCATCAAGGCGATCCGGGTGCTAAACGCCATGGGCGAAGCCGACGTGCTGATCGTCGGCCGGGGCGGCGGCTCGCTTGAGGAGCTGTGGGCGTTCAACGAGGAGCAGGTCGCGCGCGCGATCTACGAATCGGCGGTGCCCGTCATCTCGGCCGTCGGCCACGAGACGGACTTCACCATCGCCGATTTCGTCGCCGACCTGCGCGCCGCCACGCCCACCGCCGCCGCCGAGCTCGCCGTGCCGCACACGGCCGAGCTGCGCGCGCTGCTGCGCCAGCGCGAACAGGTGCTGCAGCAGGGCTTGCAGCACCGCCTGCAGCAGGCGCGCGATCGGCTGCGCCGGCTGCAGCGCTCGCCGGCGCTCCAGCAGCCGCGGCGCAGCCTGCTCCAGCACGCGGAGCGGCTGGACCGGCTGTCGATGCGGCTGGCGAGCCGCATGGAGACGCGCCTTACGCTAAGCGGCGCGTCCCATGGCCGCCTGCATCAGCGGCTGCTGCGGTACCATCCGCAGGAGGCGCTGCGGTTCGCCAAGCGGCGGCGGCAAGAGGCCGACCGGCTGCTGCGGCAGGCGATGCTCGGCGCGCTCAAGGAGAAATCCCGGCTGCTTCAGGCGGGCATTCGCCAGCTTGACGCGCTCAGCCCGCTGAAAGTGATGGGCCGGGGCTACAGCCTCGTCTACGATGAGCGGGGGGAAAAGCTGATCAAAACGTTGGCTGACGTTGAACCCGGCGATAGCGTGAAGGTGAAAATGACGGACGGGGTACTCGATTGTCAAGTACGGAGCATGACGCGGGAAGGAGCTGGACAAGATGAAGGAACAGGAAGCGCTTGAATTGGGTCAGGCGGAACAACCGGAAAAGAATTTTGAAGAAGCGATGAACGAGCTGGAAAATATTGTTTCGGAGCTGGAGCGCGGCGACGTGCCGCTGGAAAAGGCGATCGATCTGTTCCAGCAGGGCATGCGGCTGTCCCAGTTATGCGGCCAAAAGCTGGCCCAGGTGGAACGCAAAATCGAAATGATCGTGGAAGAGGACGGAGAAGTGAGCAAGAAGCCTTTTCAACCACCGGCGGGCGACAGCGATGATTTTTAAGGAGAGCGGTGAATAGCTTTGCAACACTCGGCGATTGAACAATATATGGCGGAGGTCTCGGAACTTGTGGCCTCCCGCCTGCAAACCGCGATCCCCGCGGAATGGAGCGTGCCGGAGACACTGCGCAGTTCGATGGAGTATTCGCTGATGGCGGGGGGCAAGCGGCTGCGGCCGCTGCTCGTCGTGGCTGCGGCGGAGGCGCTGGGAGGAAGCCGGGATGCCGCGCTGCCCGTCGCTTGCGCCGTAGAAATGGTGCATACGTATTCTTTAATCCACGACGATTTGCCGGCCCTGGACAACGACGACTATCGGCGCGGAAAGCTGACCAACCATAAAGTGTTCGGGGAAGCGATGGCGATTTTGGCCGGGGACGGTTTACTGACCCACGCTTTTCACAGCATCACGCAGGCGGGACGGCGATACGGGGTGCCGGCGGAACAGGTCCTCGCGATCGTGGAGGATCTGGCGCGTTATGCTGGCCCATCCGGCATGGTCGGCGGGCAGGTGGCCGATATGGAAGGGGAGCAGGGCTTAACCGAACTGGAGCAGCTTCGGTATATTCATGAGCATAAGACCGCTGACCTGATCGTTTTCTCCGTCAAGGCCGGAGGAAGAATCGCCGGAGCGGCGGATGAACAGCTGAAAGCGCTTGAGCAATACGGACGCAGCGTCGGGCTTGCTTTTCAGATTCAGGACGACATCCTGGATCTCGTCGGCGACGAGCGCAAGCTTGGCAAAAAAACGCAAAGCGACGTCAAGCAGCAGAAAGTGACCTTCCCTTATTTTCTGGGCCTGGAAGCCTCCCGCGCCGAGGTGGAAATGCTCACGGCCGCGGCAAAAGCCGCGATCGGAGGCGGAATCGTGCCACAACCGGAGCGTTTGTTGGATATTGCCGATGTCCTGGTGCGAAGGGACCACTAGGATTATTTTTCATCGCTAGACGGGGCTTGATCGATTTCGACAACATCGTGACATATGGTATAATGAACGTTATTAACAACAAGAGAGAAATCCATTTTAGGAAAGCGGGGAATGGCTGTGCTGCTTTCACAAATTCATGAGCCTGCCGATCTGAAAAACCTGTCCTTGGACCAATTGACTTCGCTTGCGGCGGAAATACGCCGCTTTTTGATCGAAAAGCTGTCGGTGACAGGCGGGCATTTGGCTCCCAATCTGGGCGTGGTGGAATTGACGATCGCCCTGCACTACTGCTACAACAGTCCCGAGGACAAATTTATTTATGACGTTGGCCATCAGGCCTATGTACATAAAATATTGACGGGACGCATGGACCGGTTTGACACGCTGCGCAAGTACAAGGGATTGTGCGGGTTTGTCAAACGGAGCGAAAGCGAGCATGACGTGTGGGAAGCGGGCCATAGCAGCACTTCGCTCTCGGCGGCCATGGGCATGGCTTTGGCGCGCGACTTGAAAGGCGAATCGCACCGGGTCATCGCCGTGATCGGGGACGGAGCGCTGACCGGGGGGATGGCGTTTGAAGCGCTGAATCACATCGGTCACGAGAAAAAAGATCTCATGGTGATCCTGAACGACAATGAAATGTCGATTGCGCCCAATGTGGGAGCGATGCATAACTATTTGACCAAACTCCGTTCCGACCGCAATTACCTGCGGGCCAAAGACGAAGTGGAGCAACTGCTCAGGAGGATCCCGGCGATCGGCGGCAAGCTGGCCAAAACCGTGGAACGGATGAAGGACAGCTTGAAATACATGATGGTTTCCGGCGTTTTGTTCGAAGAGCTTGGTTTTAAATATCTCGGTCCGGTGGACGGTCATGATTTGCCGGGCTTGATCGAATCGTTTAAGCAAGCAAACAATGTGAGCGGCCCGGTCCTGGTTCACGTGTTGACGACCAAAGGCAAAGGGTACACGCCGGCGGAAATGGATTCGCACAAATGGCATGGCGTCAGCACGCCGTATAAAATCGAGTCTGGCCAGCTGCTCAAGGCGGTCGGCAATCCGACATATACGGAAGTGTTCGGACAAACACTGATCGAGCTGGCCGAACAGGATGAGCGCATTGTCGCGGTCACTCCGGCGATGCCGGGCGGCTCGGGGCTGGTGAAATTCGCCGAACGCTTCCCGGACCGGATGATCGACGTAGGCATCGCCGAGCAGCATGCGGCGACGATGTGCGCGGCTTTGGCGATGGAGGGCATGAAGCCGGTTTTCGCCGTGTATTCCACCTTTATGCAGCGCGCTTACGACCAGATCGTGCACGATATTTGCCGGCATAACGCGAACGTAATGTTCGCCATCGACCGGGCTGGATTTGTCGGGGCGGACGGGGAAACGCATCAAGGGGTTTTTGATATCGCCTTTTTGCGGCATATTCCGAACATGGTGCTGATGATGCCGAAGGATGAAAACGAAATGCGCCATATGATGAAAACAGCGCTGGAATACAAAGACGGTCCGATCGGCTACCGTTATCCGCGGATTAACGTCCCCGGCGTGCCGCTGGACGAGGAGCTCGTGCCGATTCCGATCGGCAGCTGGGAAATGGTCCGCGAAGGGGATGGACCGGTAATCATCGCGGTCGGCCCGATGGTGCAGGTGGCCGAGGAGGCCGCCGACATGATGAAGCGGGAAGGCGTGACGGCCTCCGTCGTCAACGCCCGGTTTTTGAAGCCGCTCGACGAAAGCATGCTGCTGAAGCTGGCGCACGGCAGCGGAGAGCTGATCGTGCTGGAGGAAGCGTCCCAAGCGGGCAGCCTGGGCAGCGCCGTCTTGGAGTTCTTTGCGGAGCGCGGCATCACCGGGCTGGACATTCGCCTGATGGGAGTTCCGGACCGCTTCATCGAACACGGCAGCATTAAGGAGCAGTTGGAGGAAGTTGGCTTAACGGCGGAGGGGGTTGTTCTGGAACTGAAAAAATTCCGTTCCGATCAGCCATATATCCTCGCCAAGAAGGTTAAGCCGGTATAAGTAAATGTGAGATAAGACAGGAGATTTTATGTCGGTTTCCAAGGAACGGATAGACGTCCTGCTCGTGGAGCAAGGATTTTTCGATAGCAGGGAAAAGGCGAAGGCGGCGATCATGGCCGGGCTCGTGTTCGGCGGGCAGGAGCGGATCGAAAAGGCCGGCACTAAAATACCGCGCGATACCGCGCTCACGGTAAAGGGCGCGATCCATCCTTATGTCAGCCGCGGCGGGCTTAAACTGGAGAAGGCGCTGAAACGGTTCGGAATTGATCTAACGGGCCGGACGATGCTGGACATCGGGTCGTCCACCGGCGGTTTTACCGATTGCGCCCTGCAGCATGGAGCCGGTTACGTGTATGCCATTGATGTCGGTTATAACCAGCTTGACTGGTCGCTCCGCAACGATGAGCGGGTCAACGTAAAGGAGCGGACTAACTTTCGTTATATGACGCCGGAGGATTTGGACGGGCCGAAGCCGGATTTTGCCAGCATCGACGTCTCGTTCATTTCGCTGAAAATCATTTTGCCCCCGCTCCTGGCTTTGCTGGAAAGGCCTGCGGATATCGCGGCGCTGATCAAGCCGCAGTTTGAAGCGGGGCGCGAAAAAGTCGGGAAATCCGGAGTCGTACGGGATCCCAAGGTGCATCTGGAGGTGCTGGAAACGGTGCTTTCTTTTGCCGGGGAGCTGGGGTATTCCGTGCAAGGGCTGACCTTTTCTCCAATTACCGGCGGGGAAGGAAATATCGAATTCCTGGCGCATCTTCGCCTTGAGGCGAACGCCGCAGCGGCCGTTCAGGACGGCAACGGAGAATCCGGGCGGCAATGGATCCGCGAAATGGCCGAACACGTCGTTAAGGAGGCGGCCGAAACCTTCAACGGAGGCCCATCAAAATGATGGGTCTTTTTTTGTTATGCGTAAGCTTAGTAGACGATACTGGAAATAACGTTAGCATGATGGCAAGTGAAGACTTGAGATAGAGCTAGAAAACGGCAAAACTGGTCTATTGAAGAACTCGGGTACAACATAAAGGAAAAAAAGGGCGCTATTTCGGCGACATCCCCCATGTAGCGTGCAATAGAGGAATTTTATGGCGCTATTTTCACATTTAGTGACGAAAGGCTGCTTTTCGACCTGTTCATCGAAAAATAAGACCCAAAAGTTCCCCTATTGGTGATAAATGGGCTCAAATCAGAAAATAAGACCCAAAAGTTCCGCTATTTTATAGGGGCGATACTGAGCACAAGACTAATATAGAACAAAGCGATCCATGGCCCCCGTCCGCAGATAAGCCATATTATTTCCGGATCATTCTGCTAGCTATTGCCAAACGAACGTTTGTTCCCTATAATAAAGGGAAATGAAGCTAGTCCATTTACCATATGACGATAAATTGTTGATTGTTCCTGACAGGAGCTTGGGCGTGTGCGTCGAAATAGATTGTTTGAGGTGATTTCGAGTGGGGGCATTCTCGGACGGTCTTTTGATGGTGCTTATCGCCGCGTTTGCGGTGTATCTGCTTTATCGCGGATTTCGTTCCTGGGTCCGCAAGCCGTTATCCTTAAGAACCAGCATAGGTTTTGCTTTGAACGAGGAAATCTTGGACCATCCGGCGGTCGATCTGCTGGAGCAGGCCGGGTATACGGTCGTCAGCGACAAGCTGAAGGTGCCGCTCGCTTTTCGGGTGGATCGGGATATTTTGCACAGCCGCTTGTTCATTGACTATATCGTGATCAAAGACGGGGAATTCTATCTGGTAAGGATGGCGAGGGACCGGATCGCCATCGAGTGGACGGGCAGCGGCGTGCGGAAAGAGCTTTTGCCTTACCTGCTCCTATATCCGGAATGCGCCGGCGTTCTTTATGTGGACGCTGAGCAGGGCGACATCCGGGAAATCTCCTTGACGACGGATGAAGACGAAGATGAAGATGAAGCAGCCTTGTAAGGCTTATGGAGGGCATTTATGAAAGGACAACGACATATTAAAATCCGCGAGATCATCGCAGCGAAGGAAATTGAAACCCAAGACGAACTGGTGGAAGCTTTGCGCGAGGCCGGTTACCAGGTGACGCAGGCAACGGTATCCCGCGATATTAAGGAATTGATGCTGATCAAGGTGCCGACCGATGACGGCAGATACAAATACTCGATGCCGACCGCACAGCGCTACAATCCCGTGCAGAAATTGCAGCGGGCCTTGATCGACAGCTTTGTACATATCGATCATACGGGTAATCTGGTCGTGATGAAATGCCTTCCGGGGACGGCAAACTCGGTGGCGGTTCTGATCGATAACATGGAGTGGCCCGACCTGCTCGGGACGATTTGCGGGGATGATACGATTTTGCTGATCTGCCGCAGTGAGGAGTACAGCTTATACGTGATTGAGCAGATCATGAGTTATATTTCCGGGTGAATCCTGAGGATCTGAAGATCTCTGATTAAAGAGGGGAGTGGCCTTCACGTGTTAGTTCATTTATCGATTCGCAATTTGGCGGTTGTTGAAGCGGTGGATATTTCGTTTGCTTCCGGTTTTCATGTGCTGACGGGCGAAACGGGCGCCGGCAAATCGATCATTATCGATGCGCTTGGATTGATCGCCGGAGGCCGCGGCTCGGCCGACTTGATTCGTTACGGCTGCGATAAGGCCGAAATGGAAGCTTCCTTTGATTTGCCGGAACATCACCCGGTTTGGGCTACGTTAAACCGGCTGGGCATCGGCGGCGATTCCGGAGAACTGCTGATTATCCGCCGGGAAATCAGCATGCAGGGGAAAAGCTCTGCCAGAATCAACGGCCAGCTCGTCAATCTGTCGATGCTGCGCGAAGTCGGTGACGAATTAATCAATTTGCACGGGCAGCACGAACACCAGACGTTGCTCCGTCCGGAGCGCCACTTGGAGCTGCTGGACGCCTACGGCGCTAATGTGATCGAACCGATCAAAACGAAATATCAGCAGACCTATGCCGAATTTGTCCGTATCGATAAAGAATACAGCGACCTTCGCAATACGAGCCAGCAGGCGCTGCAAATGCTGGATCTGTACCGGTTCCAGATCAACGAAATCGCCGCGGCCGCCCTGAAACCGGGGGAAGATGAATGGTTGAACGAGGAAAAGGTCAAGCTATCCCATAGCGAGAAGATGATGGACTCGGTGTCCCGGGCTTACGAGCTGCTGTACGGGCCGCAAGGCCTCGATGCCATCGCCAAGGCGATCGCCCGCCTAAACGAAGTCGCAGGTTATGACAGTAAAGGGATTGCTCCGCTGGTTGAACAGCTGCAGTCCGCTTATTACCAATTGGAGGACGCCGCATACGGTTTGCGGGGGTACCGGGAGCGCATCGAATTTAACCCCGAACGGCTGGAGGAAGTGGAGGAACGGCTTGACTTGATTTCCACCCTGCGGCGCAAATATGGAGACGATGTTCAGGGGATATTGGATTATTTCGAAAAAATCCGCAAGGAAGCCGACACGCTTGAAAATAAGGATGAACTGCTGGAGCAACTGCAGGCCAAACGTTCGGAAATGACGTCCAAGCTGTTGGCGGAGGCTGCCGAATTAAGCGCGGTGCGGCAGCAAATCGCCGAAGAGCTTGCTGGGCAAATCGAAAGCGAATTGAAGGATTTGCAAATGGAACGAACCAGTTTGCAGGTCAAACTAACCTGGAATGAAGACCCGCAAGGCCTGGATTGGCAAGGCAAAAAAGTAAAGCCCGGCAAGCAGGGGATCGACAGCGCGGAATTCCTTATTTCTCCCAACCCGGGGGAACCGCTAAGACCGCTGAGCAAAATCGCCTCCGGCGGGGAATTGTCACGGATGATGCTGGCGCTGAAGAGCATTTTTGCCCGCCATGATCAAGTGCCTGTATTGATTTTTGACGAAGTGGACACGGGGGTCAGCGGGCGCGCCGCCCAATCGATCGCCAACAAGCTGTCGCGTCTGTCCGGCACGTGCCAGGTTTTTGCCATTACGCATCTTCCTCAGGTGGCTTGTATGGCGGACCGTCAGTATTTGATCGAAAAAGTTGTGGACGATGGCCGCACGATGACCCGCGTGAACCCGTTGGATAAAGCCGGACGCGTAAACGAGCTTGCCCGTATGCTGGGCGGCGTGGAAATCACGAAAAAGAC
The DNA here is from genome assembly GCF_003863965.1 of Paenibacillus oralis. Classification (GTDB taxonomy): domain Bacteria; phylum Bacillota; class Bacilli; order Paenibacillales; family Paenibacillaceae; genus Fontibacillus; species Fontibacillus oralis. Next base: position 6,415,636 of record NZ_RRCN01000001.1, on the reverse strand, counting down.
ACGGCACCATGCCCATGAAATGCTGAAGCTGGCACAGGCGCAGAAGGATGGTTTATTAAGTACGGCACAATGATTGACAGTAATAAAAGACCTGCCCCGGGGTATCTTAAAGGTACGCAATTGGCGACCACCTTTTCGTCAAGCGAAAGAAGCTAAGGGAGCGTGACAGCCATTGAACCCGAACCTCAGGAAAAGAATGCTCGGTCTTTTACTTGCTTTCTTCTTTTGTTTCATCGGTACGTCCGCAGCGAAGGGGGAAGCGCCTGTTCTGCCGGACGAGCTGCGCCTGTTCCAAGGTCAAGGCACGCAAATTTCGTTAGCGCTGCCCGTACAGGCCGAAGTCAGTGTGGATCGGCCGGATGTCATCCGATTAAACGGACAGCCTAACCCTTCCATGAAAGTGTCTTTGGGACATCCGCTCAAGCTTTCGTCGCTTCGGAGCGGAGAAGCCAAACTCCGCATGAAATTATTCGGTCAAATTCCTCTTAAGACCGTAAAGGTCAACGTAATTCCTGATTTGAAAGTGATTCCCGGCGGCCAAACGATTGGGGTAAAAGTAAAATCCGCAGGAATTTTGGTGGTTGGCCACCATCAGGTGATCACGGAGACGAACAAGCTGTCTCCCGGTGAAGTGGCTGGAATTCAAGCTGGAGATTTGATCACGCACATCAACGGCATTAAGTTGAAGGATGTTCGGGATGTGGCCGAAATCGCCGAAGAGGCTGGTAAAAACAAACGACCGATGCAGGTGACCTACAAACGGGACAGCAAGGAATACACGACTTCTTTAACTCCGGCTTTCGACAAGCAGGATCACGCATGGCGGCTGGGGCTGTATATACGCGATTCGGCGGCAGGGGTAGGCACTTTGACGTTTTATGCTCCTGAGCAAGGTGTATACGGGGCGTTAGGGCATATTATTACCGATATGAATACCCAAACGCCGATTGTCGTGGGCAGCGGTCAAATTTTGCAGTCCAGCGTTACCTCGATTTCCAAAAGCGAAAGCGGGGAGCCCGGCGAGAAACGCGCTCATTTTCTGAAGGAAGGCAAAACGCTCGGCAATATCGAACGCAATACGCATTTTGGAATTTGCGGCAAGATGACGCAAAATCCGGAGCATAGCGTTTACCAGAAACCGGTGCCCGTAGCGTTTGCGGAGGAGGTCAAAGAAGGTCCCGCTGAAATTTTAACGGTTGTGGAAGGCCAGCGGGTCGAACGTTTTAAAGTCGAGATCGTGCATGTGTCCAAACAAAGCGTGCCGGAAACAAAAGGGCTGGTTCTGAGGATCACGGATCCCCGGCTGGTGGCGAAAACCGGCGGGATCGTACAAGGTATGAGCGGCAGCCCGATTATGCAAAACGGAAAGCTGATCGGCGCCGTAACCCATGTGTTTGTGAACGATCCGAAATCCGGCTACGGCTGTTTTATTGAATGGATGCTGCAGGACGCGGGAATATTGGAACGTCAACAGAACACTTTCCAAAATCTTAAGGCGAGCTAAAGCCTTAAGATTTTTTTCTTTTTATCGACATCCGGCAAGCAAAACGGTGTATAGGTTTGTCGAAAACATACGAACAACATCGCTTTGTGTAAATAAATATTTAATTATATCTTAACACCGCAAAAAAATAAAGAAAAATAATTTTCGACAGAAGGAATTTACTTTTGCGTGTCGAATCCTTATTCTGGGAAGAAGAGAACAACAAAAAAACCTATCCATTTACCTGAAGGAGGAAGTTGGAAAGTGCAAAAAATCGAAGTGTTGTTGGCGGATGATAACCGAGAATTTACGAATTTGCTTGCGGAATATATTTCGGAGCAGGACGATATGATCGTCTCTGGAATCGCCTATAACGGAGAAGAAGTGCTGGAGATGATCGAAAACGCGGCCAAAGTACCGGATGTTCTGATCCTGGATATCATCATGCCGCACCTGGATGGTCTGGGTGTGTTGGAACGTATCCGTGATTTGAATCTGAATCCGCAGCCCAAAATCATCATGCTGACCGCTTTCGGGCAAGAGAACATTACGCAGCGTGCCGTCCAGCTCGGCGCTTCTTACTACATTTTGAAGCCGTTTGACATGGAGGTGCTCGCCAATCGAATTCGTCAGCTCGTTGGCGTACAGCATATGACGACAAGCGGGGCTCCTGCGGCAGCTTTTGCGAAATCGAATGTAGTTCCGCTTGGCAAAGGCAAAAACCTGGATGCGAATATTACTTCGATCATTCATGAAATCGGAGTTCCTGCGCATATTAAGGGTTACCAGTATTTGCGCGAAGCCATCACGATGGTCTACAACAACATCGAAATTTTGGGCGCTATCACGAAAACGCTGTATCCCGCGATCGCGGAGAAGTTCAAAACCACACCATCCCGTGTGGAACGCGCCATCCGGCATGCGATTGAAGTCGCCTGGACGCGGGGCAACATTGATTCCATCAGCCATCTGTTCGGCTACACGATCAACATTTCCAAATCCAAACCAACGAACAGCGAGTTTATCGCGATGGTGGCCGACAAGCTGAGAATTGAGCACAAAGTGTCTTGAAAGGATAGGGAGTAGAGGTACGACAATGGATTTCGGATTTTGGAAACGGCATCCAGCCAGTTCGATTTTGGCGACGAATATCCGAAAATGCCGTTTTTATACCGACAAACTTTTGAGTAGTAAACCAAAATACCGCTTATTTATTGGTTCCTTCGGAAACCGGTAAAGGAGCGGTGTTTTTTTAACATTGCGCGCCAGAATTTATAAAATTTCGGGTAGGGTAGTGGGCGATGCGTAGGTAGAGAGAGGGGGAGAAAAGGAGTCTGGGGGCTAAGGGACACCAGAGCCGTTATTTTCGGAAAAACGGAGGTTTGCAAAATGTAACGGACACAGATGCTCTTATTTACCTCAAATCGGCCTGGATGAACTGGTTTAGAGTGGAATAGGGTCATGTGTGTCCGTTAGCCTGGGAAATACCCGGGAAATGGGCGGATAAGGTCACTGGTGTCCGTTAGAGCAGCGTCCAAAGTAGAAGTCAGAGCCATTAATAGAGCTAGAATAAAAAGGACGCCGTCAGGCGTTTTTCTTATTACGGGGTGGGGAAAATAACGGCAAAAATGGACCGAGCCAAGACAAGCGGCCCACGGTTGAACGGCGTTGTGCACGTAGCCGTTTGAGCCGCAAGATGGCCATAAAGCGCGAGATCCCTGCATGGCTGCTGGGCACCATTAAATCCGCTTCCACACCTTCTCCGGCTGATGCTCAGGCTGCGTAAGCTGCGTTTCGCCGCCTTCAAGCGCAAGCCAGCTGTCGAATGCAGCCCCGTTCTCCCGCAGCTGAATCACCCGCGCTCCCCGCGGGAACCCCTCGCGTCCATAGCTGTTGTAGCCGGTAGCCCGCCCGTAATGCAGGCGGATGCCCTGCAGCTCACCCCAGAAATCATTCACATGATCATGCCCGCAGAAGACACCCTTGACATCCTGCCTGTCCACGAAGGAGGCGAACAAACCGGAGTTCACCTTGGGACAGCCCATCCCTTCGTAATTGTGTCCGTAACATACATGGTAGTCCCATAATTCATTGTATTCCGGCAGGGGAATGTGCAAAAAAGCAAGTGACGGCACAGCCTGCCCGCCGTTCACCTCTGCAAGCGCAGCAGATTGCTCCAGATACCAGCCGATTTGCCCGTGGGTAATCCACTCGAAGCCGCCGGGCGGATGAGCCGCATTGCTCCCGGAGTCGAATAAATAAAGGGCAGCCGCCGGGGCTCCTTCGGCTGATTGCAGCAGGATAACCGTGTGCCCCAAGCGGTTTCCCAGCTCTGGCCCTTCCTCCGTCAGACAGCGAGGGACACTTTGCTGCAGGCGGATCAGTTCATGTTTAGCGGAGAGCGAGTGTCCGGCGTCATGATTGCCGAAGATAGCAGCCCATGGCATGCCGGCTTCCAGGACGGCGGCTACTGCATTGCTGTAGGCGGTAATCGGATCGGGACAATCCTCATAATGAATGACGTCCCCGGTAAACAGCACCAGGTCCGGCCCTGTTTTACGTAAAATATCCTTCATTAACCGGGCTGTACGCTCGTCGTGCTCCGTACCGCTCCAGTGCAAATCGGTAAACTGGACGATGGTGAATGTTCCGTCCGGGCGGAATGACAGGTTGCGCATGGCGGGGCCCTCCTTATTCTTCTACAAATCAGCTGTTTTTTGTTTAGTGATAAGGTTTGCTAATACGTCTAGAGTTAACGGCTCGAACTTGGAATATATTAATATTTTCATGTTTCACCACTAAAAAGTAAAGCTCGAAGATTACATAGCAATCTTCTTGTAGCTTGCAATTGCGCGATGCGGAAAGTAGACGTTATGAGTGGTACGTTTCAAATGCAAAGGCGCTCAGTTGCAGCCGGGAAGCGGCCGCTTTTCATTTTTGAAGGTTGACAAGATGGGCCCGCAGATATATTCTGCCAATGAACATATGCTCATGTACAATGATTGCTGGAGGCAGATTTGATGGAAAAAGATGTGCATTCGTTTTTGAGTCCGGATACAATCGAAAAAGTTTCGACGATTTTTAAAGCTCTGTCGGATCCTACCCGAATTAAAATTTTGTATTTGCTCTCCGAAGAGGAGTGCTCGGTGACGCATATGTCGGAGGTGCTGAACCTGTCGCAATCGGCGGTATCCCATCAGCTTAGCACACTGAGGAATTTGCGTCTGGTGAAATACCGCAGGGAAGCAAACACGCTGTACTATAGCTGTGATGACGAGCATGTCATCTCGCTGCTTACCCAGGCGATCCAGCATGCTAAATGCGATTAGGAAAGGATGGGTTATGATGGATAACGATTGGGAGTTGGATTTGGAATCCTGCCGGGGGTTGGCGGAGCGTCCCGAATTAAGCGAAGCGGACAGACAGCTCGTGCGCGAAATGATCGCCCAGGCGGAAAATCTGGCGGCGGAGAACATCCGGCTGCGGAAGGCCCTGCTGCGCGCTTCCCGGAACGGGGCGCGGATGTCGAGCAAACTGAAGGAAGCGCTATACGAATAAACCAAAAAGCTGTCCCGTTTCGAAGGAGCAACTTCGCGGGGACAGCTTTTATTCATGTTGATTTTGCTCGGCTTGCGCGGGTTCTTTTTTGCGGAATCTCGGGCCTACGTAATTGCGCTTACGGTCACGAAAAAAAATCCAGCCGCCCAAAAAGCCGACGCCCGCGGCAAACAGCAGCAATCCAAGCCCAAATTGAAGCCAATCGAACGTGACTTTGGTTAGCGAATCGTCGCCGTGTTTGGACATATAATCAAATAGGGCATCCTTTATTTTAAGGAACCCGGTCATGGCGGCGATACCTGGTACAACCAGCATTAGAATCGCAATGAACCGGGAAATCATCAGCTTCATGGAGCAGGGTCGTCCTTTCCGATCAGAAATGGCGTTCCTCTTCATCATACCTTGTTCGGCATGTTCTGTCCATTTCAGGGCGGATTTGTATTAAGGGCAAAACAAGGTAAAATAGGAATTGGATTTGTGGCGTAGACGCATGGGACTTATATATAGCGATTTTAAAAAGAATGGTGGAGATTTGATCATGGCAATCCAATGTGATGTGGCGGTTTTAGGAGGAGGCACTGGAGGTTACATCGCCGCAATTCGTGCCGCCCAACTCGGCAAAGAGGTCGTAATCATCGAACAGGACAAGCTGGGCGGAACCTGCTTGCACCGCGGCTGCATTCCGAGCAAGGCGCTGCTGCGCAGCGCGGAGCTGTATGCGCAAATGAAGGAAAGCGCCGCTTTCGGCATTGAGACGAGTGGGCTGACTTTGGTGTTCCCCAAAGTGCAGGAGCGAAAACGGCAAATTGTCGAGCAGTTGCACAAAGGCGTTCAATATTTGATGCGCAAGCACAACATCAAGGTGATTCAAGGAAAGGGCAGGGTCACCGGGCCTTCGATCTTTTCCCCGAAAAGCGGGGCGGTTGCCGTGGAGCTGGCGGACGGCGAAATGGAGACGGTCGTCCCGGCCAATTTGATCATCGCCACCGGTTCGCGGCCGCGGACGCTGCCCGGCTTGGTTCCTGACGGGAAGCATGTGCTGAGCAGCGATGAGGCGCTCGTATTGGAGGAGCTTCCGGGTTCGATGATCATCGTCGGCGGCGGGGTAATCGGCGTGGAATGGGCTTCCTTGCTGAGCGATTTCGGGGTGGAAGTCACGATCGTGGAAGCGGCGGGCCAGTTGCTCCCGGCGGAGGACGAGGATGTGGCCCGCGAACTGCGCAAGCAGTTGGAGAAACGCGGCGTAAAAGTGCTGACTGGGGTCAAGGTGGATCCCGAATCCTGCGAGATTCAGGAGGGGCAGGTACATATAACGGCACTGCAGGGAGAGAAGCCGCAGCGGCTGCAGGCGGACAAGCTTTTGCTTTCGATCGGCCGGCAAGCGAACGTGGAGAACATCGGCCTGGAAAATACCGATATCGGTTTGGAACGGGGGTTCATCCGGGTAAATGAATATATGCAGACGACGGAGCCGCATATTTACGCAATCGGAGACTGCATCGGCGGTTTGCAGTTGGCCCACGCCGCCAGCCATGAAGGATTGACGGCCGTGCACCATTTGGCCGGAGAGAGCTCATACGGCTATCACGCTTCCCAGGTGGCGCGCTGCGTTTATACCCGGCCTGAGGTCGCTTCAGTGGGGCTTACCGCTAAAGAGGCCAAAGCCAAAGGATATGAAGTGAAGGAGGGCAAAGTTCCGTTTTCAGCGATCGGGAAAGCGCTGGTACACGGGGAAAGCGGAGGGTTCGTCAAAATGGTCGCCGATGCCCGCACGAATGATATTTTGGGCGTCCACATGATCGGTCCGCATGTTACCGAGCTGATCAGCCAGGCCGCACTAGCACAGCTGCTTGACGCGACGCCGTGGGAGATTGGACAAGCGGTGTTTGCCCATCCGACGCTCTCGGAAATTATCGGGGAAGCGGCCTTGACTGTCGAAGGAAACTCGCTTTCTTTATAAACATTCGCGGATAAAGTTTTCTTTTTGGCGGAAAAGCGTTTATAATAAGGTTATTCCAAGTCTTAGTACCAGGTTTTAAGATTAGATGTAACAAGGTGCTAACCTTGCCTTTCAACCCAATGTAAGTTAAACGAAGGAGGTAACTCCCATGAACGCCAAAAGTTCAGTGCAAACCAAACCGAAACATGAGCAACTCGGATTGTCGGACGAAGAAGTTGTCGAGATGTACAAATACATGGTGCTCGCGCGCAAATTCGATGAGCGCTGTCTGCTGCTGCAGCGGGCGGGAAAAATCAATTTTCATGTCTCCGGCATCGGGCAGGAGACGGCGCAGATCGCTGCAGCGTTTGCGCTTGACCGGGAGCGCGATTACTTTTTGCCCTATTACCGCGACTACGGTTTTGTGATGGCGGTAGGCATGACGCTGGAGGAGCTGATGCTGTCGGCGTTCGCCAAAGCGGGCGACCCGAACAGCGGCGGCCGGCAAATGCCGGGCCACTTCGGCAGCAAACGGCTGCGCATCGTGACGGGCTCAAGCCCGGTAACAACGCAGGTTCCGCATGCGGTTGGCTTTGCTTTAGCCGCCAAAATGCAAAAAAAGGATATTGTCTCGTATGTGACGTTTGGGGAAGGCTCCAGCAACCAGGGCGACTTCCATGAAGGCCTGAACTTTGCCGGCGTTCAGAAGCTGCCGGTCATCTTCCTCTGCGAAAACAACCAATACGCTATATCCGTGCCGATCAAGAAGCAACTTGGCGGCCGGGTGGTCGACCGGGCTCAGGGCTACGGCTTTCCGGGCATCCGGGTTGACGGCAACGATGCGCTTGAGGTTTACCGCGTCGTGAAGGAGGCCAGGGAACGGGCCGTGCACGGGGAGGGGCCGACCTTGATCGAAGCGATGATGTACCGCCTGTCCCCGCACTCCACTTCGGATAACGATCTGGCATACCGGACGAAAGATGAAGTTGATGAGAACTGGAAAAAGGACGGCATCCCGAAAATGAAATCCTATCTGATCGAACACGGCTTGTGGAGCGAGGAACGGGACGAAGCGATGCTTAAGGAGATCCAGCAGCAGTTGAAGGACGCGTTGGAGGCGGCGGAAGGCGCGCCGTACCCGAAACCGGAGGATACGCTGCTGCACGTGTACGCCAGCGAAGGAGAGGTGTAAGTTATGCCGGTGATGGAATATATCGACGCGATTCGTCTGGCGATGAAAGAAGAAATGGAGCGCGACGAAAGCGTGTTTGTGTTAGGGGAAGACGTCGGCGTCAAGGGTGGCGTGTTTACGACGACGAAAGGGCTGCAGGAGCAGTTCGGGGAGATGCGCGTCATGGATACGCCGCTGGCGGAATCGGCGATTGCCGGCGTAGCGATCGGCGCGGCTATGTACGGTATGAAGCCAATCGCCGAAATGCAATATTCGGATTTTATGCTGCCGGCCACCAACCAAATTATCAGCGAAGCAGCGAAAATCCGCTACCGCTCCAATAACGACTGGAATTGCCCCGTCGTGGTGCGCGCGCCAATCGGCGGCGGCATTTTTGGCGGGCTGTACCATTCCCAGTGCCCGGAATCGATCTTTTTTGGCACTCCGGGCCTAAAAATCGTCGCCCCTTATTCGGCTTACGATGCAAAAGGCTTGCTGAAAGCGGCCGTTCGCGACCCCGACCCCGTTCTGTTCTTTGAAAACAAGAAATGCTACAAGCTGATTAAAGAGGATGTTCCCGAGGACGATTACATCGTGCCGATCGGAAAGGCGAAGGTGCTGCGCGAAGGTACGGACATTACCGTGATCGGCTACAGCCTGCCGCTGCATTTCGCGATGCAGGCCGCCGCAGAACTGGAGGCGGAGCAGGGGATCAGCGCGCATATTTTGGATTTGCGCACGCTGCAGCCGCTGGACCGCGAAGCGATCATTGCGGCGGCCCGCAAAACCGGCAAGGTGCTGATCGTGCACGAGGACAACAAAACCGGCGGCGTCGGCGCCGAGGTGGCGGCGATTGTCTCCGAGGAGTGCCTGTTTGAGCTGGACGCGCCGATCGCAAGGTTGTGCGGGCCGGACGTGCCGGCGATGCCAATCAGCCCGCCGATGGAGAAGTTTTTTATGCTTAGCAAGGATAAAGTCAAAGAAGCGATGCTTCAATTGGCGCTTTATTAACGGGAGTGAGGATTCGATGTCAAACCAAAAAACGTTAACCGACGTCGCGTTGCCACAGCTTGCGGAATCGCTCGTTTCGGCGACCATTGGAAAATGGCTGAAAAAGCCGGGAGATCCGGTCGAGCAGTACGAACCGATTTGCGAAGTTATCACGGATAAAGTCAACGCTGAAATTCCGTCGACGGTGGACGGGATTATGGGCGAAATCCTGGCCGAGGAAGGCCAGGAAATCCAGGTGGGAGTTGTTATCTGCCGGATTGAGACGGCTGCGGAGTCCGCTTCATCCCCGGCCGGCGAAACCTCGCTGGTATCGGCCGGGGATGCTTCCGCGCAGGCCCCTGCGCCGATTCCTGCAGCCGGCGACGGCTCGCTGCGCAGCCGTTACTCGCCGGCGGTGCAGACGCTGGCGGCCGAGCACGGCCTGGATCTGCGCCAAATCGCCGGCACCGGGCTGGGCGGGCGCGTGACCCGCAAGGACGTGCTGGCCTATATCGAGCGTGGCGGGGCTGCTTCGGCTTCGGCGGCTTCCGCACCTGCGGGAGCCGCGGCCAGTCAGCCGGCGCAGCAGCAGCCGGCGGCACCGGTGCTGCAAACGCCGTACACCGCTCCGGCCAGTACGATCCCGGCCGGGCTGAACGCCGCCGTTTCCGAGCCGGTGCGCAATTCCGGCCTGCATTTGACGGAAACGCCGCGCATTCCGACGATCGAGGTGGAACATGGCGACCGGTCCGAATATTTCATCGACGTAACCCCGATCCGCAACACGATTGCGACGCGGATGCGCCAAAGCGTGTCGGAAATTCCGCACGGCTGGATGATGATCGAGGTGGACGTGACGAACCTCGTGCAGCTCCGCAATAAGCTGAAGGATGAGTTTAAGAAAAAGGAAGGCGTCAACTTAACGTATTTGGCTTTTCTTCTTAAAGCCGTCGTCGGCGCGATCAAGGATTATCCGATCATGAACTCGGTTTGGGCGGTGGACAAAATCATCGTCAAACGGGACATCAATATTTCGCTTGCCGTAGGCACCGAAGATTCCGTCATGACGCCTGTGATCAAAAAAGCCGACCAGAAAAACATCGCCGGCCTGGCCCGTGAAATTGAAGAGCTGGCGTCCAAAGTCCGCTCCGGCAAGCTGAAGCTTGACGATATGCAGGGCGGAACGTTCACCGTGAACAACACGGGGTCCTTCGGTTCTATTTTGACGCAGCCGATCATCAATTATCCGCAAGCCGCTATTTTAACGTTCGAGTCGATCGTAAAGCGGCCGGTCGTGATCAACGACATGATCGCCGTGCGTTCCATGGCCAACCTTTGCCTGTCCCTCGACCACCGCATCCTGGACGGCGTCATTTGCGGCCGCTTTATGCAGCGGGTGAAGGACAATATGGAAAGCTACTCTTTGGATACTCAGGTATACTAATTCCAACCTAAAAAGAGGCGAAAAGCAGATGAACAACATTCCCTTGCAAGTGATGTATTATCCGATGATGGAGTACGGGGAAGCGTGGGAACTGCAGAAGCGCTTGGTTAAAGCGATAGACGGAGAGCAGCAGCAGGAGCACCTGCTGCTGCTTCAGCATCCGCCGACATATACGATTGGTTCCCAGCGCCACCCCGAGCATTTGCTGCTTGGTCCGGAAGAGCTTAAGAAGCGGGCAATTTCCGTGTTTGAAATCGACCGCGGCGGAGATATTACATACCATGGCCCGGGGCAGCTGGTCGGTTATCCGCTGCTCTGGCTGGAGGCCGGCCAGGGCCTCGATTTACACGGTTATCTGCGCCAGCTGGAGCAGGTGATTATCAATTATTTGGCCCGTTTTGGGGTGGAAGGCAGCAGAAAACCGGAATATACCGGCGTTTGGGTCGGGGATGTCAAGATTTGCGCCATCGGCGTGAAGTTTAATAAATGCCGCCATAAAAGAGGTTTCATTACGAGCCACGGTTTCGCTTTAAACGTGAAGTCGGGCATCCAGGAGGATGGATTCCGCGGCATCGTTCCTTGCGGCATCCAGGAATACGGGGTGACTTCGCTGGAAGACGTCACGGGCCGGAAATTTACCGTTGAAGAGACGGCGCGCGACATCGTTCCGCTGTTTTTCGAGGTGTTCGGGCGGTCCGACGCGTTTGCGCCTAACGGTAGCGAATAAACAGTGGCTCCAAAAAAGCGAGCAGCGTGGAAGCCAGCATCGCAAACAGCATCAAATATACGACGATTCTCATCCATTTTTTTTGCATAGCGAAAACTCCTCCAACATAAACGTATATTTTCACTTATTCTATCGTAACGAAGAAAGCGAGGAAAGTCCAATGATCAACGCAACCAGAGTCATCGGACAGTTTTTGGAGCTGGTGCAAATCGACAGCGAAACGAAGCACGAACGCCTTATCGCGGATTACTTGAAAAACAAGTTGTCCGAGCTCGGCTTGAAGGTAGTGGAGGATGAATCCCAAAAAGAGACCGGCCACGGCGCCGGCAATTTGATCGCGACCCTACAGGCCAGCGAAGGCGTTCACACCGAGCCGTTCCTGTTCTCCTGCCACATGGATACGGTAGAGCCGGGGAAAGGTATTAAACCGGTCGTGGGCGAAGACGGATGGATTCGCAGCGACGGGACGACGATTTTGGGCGCGGACGACAAGGCCGGTCTGGCCGTGCTGCTGGAAGTGATTCAAGTGCTGCGCGAACGGGAAATCCCCCATGGAAAAATCCAGTTCGTCATCTCGGCCGGCGAGGAATCGAACCTGAGAGGCGCAAGAGCGCTTGATGTCAAGCATTTGGACGCCAAATTCGGGTTCGCTCTCGATACGAACGGCGAAGTTGGGACGATATGCGTCGGCGCTCCGACCCTGGCGCGGGTCGAAATCGAAATCTTCGGCAAATCGGCGCATGCCGGGGTCAATCCGGAAGACGGCATCAGCGCGATTCAGGTCGCCGGCAAGGCGATTGCCCGGATGAATCTCGGCCGTATCGATGACGAAACGACGGCCAATATCGGAAAATTTGAAGGCGGCGGCCCGACCAATGTCGTCGCCGACCACGTCAAATTGTACGGAGAGGCGCGCAGCCTTTCCCAAACGAAGGTGGAACGGCAGCTGCAGGAAATGAAAGAGGCTGTGGAAGCGGTTTGCCGGGATTACGGAGCCAAGGGGAATTTTCACAGCGAATACATGTACAGCGGGTTCAATATTTCCGAGCAGGAGAAAGGGCTTCAGATTGCCCGGAAGGCGGCGGCAGCGCTAGATTTGTCCGGCGATACCTTCGTCTCCGGCGGCGGCAGCGACGCTAACGTGCTGAACGGCTTGGGCATCCCGACCGTGAACCTCGCGATCGGGTACGAGAATATTCATACAACAGAGGAAAAAATCAAAAAGGACGACATCGTTAAAGCGGCGGAATTCGCGCTTGAAATCGTCCGGCAATCCTGCACTGTGTAAACGGTCCGGGAACGCGGCAGCCCAGGGGCCAAAAAGGCATCTGGGCTGCCATTATGTTAATGCTGCAACGTTGCCGCCCGGGCCGCTTTATGCCCGGTTTGCCCCGCAGACGAATAGGTTTGCCAGCCCGAGGTTTGAATAATATGCAGGGCTTGGTTGAAATCTTCCAAATACCTGCAGATTTTGATTCTTTCCGCTTCGGGCGGATGGTAGATTTCCATTCGGCGCCGCAGGTTTTGCATCGCCTCCTGCAAATAACAGGAGGCCGCGCCGAAGCGGGCGGCGGCCAGGTCCCCGCTTTGTTCGGCAATCGCCTCAAAAATCGCTGCGGCTTCGGCATAACGCCCCTCGTCGTAGCACATTTCCGCCCAAATATAGCTAAGCTGCAAAAAAGGGGGAGAAGGCTTGCTTAGCGTTTCGGGATCAATCAGGACAATCCGCTCTTTGGCCAACGCCGTATAACCTTCTTTGTACAAGGACTGCACCAGCGCGCTGAGCAAATGGATATCGCTTTGTCCGGCTAATTTATCGGCAAACCGGATTCGTCCTTTTACCACGGAGTTTTGAATCAATTGAACCAACTTGCCCATATTCTGAGGTTGTCCGATGGGACTACGCATATTTCACCCCCCGCTTTCTATTAACCTGAAACGATTTAACTGAATAATTCACAAACGGGTATCGATCAGATCCGTCAATTTCGCCGAAGGTCCCGCTTCTTTCAGCCACTGGTTCAGCAAAATACGGATTTGCCAGGCTTTGCCCTGGGCCCGAACGGCGGTTGGAGAAAAGCAGCTTTTCATTTTCAAAGGCTCCTTTCCCGAGCAGGTTTGATATAATAACAGCATATGCCTTGGTTGGACAAGTTATGTGCAAAGATTCGCGCGCTATATAAAAGGAGGACGTAAAAAACATGGCAGCTGATCAATTAAAAGAAACGACGGTTTCGACCGATCCGGTATTTTCCGGGAAAATAATCTCTTTACAAGTCGACACGGTCAAGCTTCCCGACGGAACGTTGGCGACGCGGGAGGTCGTGAAGCACCCCGGGGCCGTTGCGGTGCTGGCGATCCATGAAGGGCGGCTGCTGCTCGTCGATCAATACCGCCAGGCGATGGGACGCTGCGAGCTGGAAATTCCGGCGGGCAAGCTGGAGAAGGGAGAAGATCCGATGGAGGCGGCCGCCAGGGAGCTTCAGGAGGAGACGGGCTACACCTGCGGCAAGCTGACGCATCTGCATTCTTTTTACACGTCGCCGGGCTTCGCGGATGAGGTCATCCATCTGTATTGGGCCGAGGAATTAAGCCCCGGAGAAATGGAGCCGGATGAGGACGAATTTCTTGAAGTCCATGAGGCGACGCTGGAGGAAACGCTGCAGCATATCGCCGATGGCCGGATCGCCGATGCCAAGACGATTATGGCCGTATATATTTGGCAGCTGCGGCTGACCTGGGAAACGGCGGTTCGCTAGAAATGCGGCGTGAAACTGAAAAACTGAACTCTGTTTTTGCCGATTTGCACATTCACATCGGCCGGACCGGGCGGGGGGAGCCCGTCAAAATCAGCGGCAGCCGCGATTTGACGTTTGCGAACATCGCGAAGGAAGCCGCTCTGCGCAAAGGGATCGGGCTGGTCGGCATCATTGACTGCCATTCCCCCGGCGTGCAGGAGGACATTGCTCAATGTCTGGAGCGGGGGGAAATGCGTGAGCTGGCCGAGGGAGGCATCGCTTATCAAGAGACGACGCTGCTGCTCGGCAGCGAGCTGGAGATTCGCGAGCCGGGAATGGGGCCGGCGCATCTGCTGGCGTTCTTCCCAACGTTTGCAGCGATTCGCGGGTTTACCGGCTGGCTGGAAAAAAGGATGAAAAACGTCACCTTAAGCTCGCAGCGCGTATACGCACCGGCACGTACATTGCAGGAAGAAGTGTATTCGCGCGGGGGGATGATCATCCCGGCTCATATTTTCACGCCGCACCGCAGCATTTATGGCACCTGCGCGCCGCGTATGGCCGACGTGCTGGACACGTCGCTGATCAGCGCCGTCGAGCTGGGCCTGAGTGCGGACAGCGAAATGGCGGGGCTGATCAGCGAGCTCGATCCGTTTACGATCCTGACCAATTCGGATGCCCATTCGCTCGGCAAAATCGGCCGGGAGTACAACGAGCTGCTGCTTGGCGCAGCGAATTACCGGGAATTCGCCAAAGCGCTGAAACGCGAGGACGGCCGGCGCGTCGCCGGCAATTACGGGCTGAATCCCCGGCTGGGCAAATACCATCGGACTTATTGCAGCAGCTGCAGCTATATTATCGACGAAGCGGAGGCGGCGGTGGAACGCTGCCCGTATTGCGGCAGTCCCAAGCTGGTGCGCGGTGTCTACGACCGGATTCGCTCGATCGCGGACCGTCAGGCTCCATCAGTGCCAAAGCACCGTCCGCCATACCACTACCAGGTGCCGCTGGAGTTCATCCCGGGCCTCGGACCGGCGAAGCTGGAGCTTCTGCTTGCCGCATTCGGGACGGAAATGAACATCCTGCACCATGTCCCGGAAGCGAAGCTCGCCGAAGTCGCCGGGGCCGAGCTGGCGGCCCGGATCGCCGAGGCGCGGAGCGGCAGGCTGGAGCTGGCCGCCGGCGGCGGGGGGATTTACGGCAAAGTGAAGAAATCCTGATTGCCGGAAGGCGCTGGTTAGGCATAAGGAAGGAAGCTTGTTCATAGTTTTAAAATACACAAGTATTTGAACAAGCGAGGGGGCTTTCTTACATGCTTCAACCGTTACGCCATTCGCTCAAGGACCAAACCCCGTTGTACGTGTTTGTTGCGGTGCTGTTTCTGATGGGGGTCGTGTTCGGAGCGCTGATGGTCAATGCGCTGACGCTGGAGCAGCAGCAGGATTTATCGCGATATTTCGGCGACTTTTTTCTATCGATCAACGAGGGCGGAACGGGGTTTCAGCCGATGTCCTACTGGGAAGTCGCCGTTTTACATTTGAAATGGTTGGGCTTGATTTGGCTGCTCGGACTGTCCGTGATCGGTCTTCCGGGGATATTGATCCTCGACTTTTTGAAAGGTGTGCTGATCGGCTTTACGGTGGGCTGCCTGGTCGGACAATACACCTGGAAAGGGCTGCTGTTCGCCCTTGTCTCGATTGCGCCGCATAATCTGATCGTGATTCCCGCTTTGCTGATTGCTAGCGTGGCCGCCATAAGTTTTTCGCTAAATATCATCCGTTCGCGGGTGCTGCTTGGCGGCAGCGGCAACGCTTCGCGCCCGTTTCTGTCGTACACCGGCCTGACGCTGGCGATGGCCGCCGTGCTGCTTGCGGTTTCCTCGTTCGAAACGTGGGTCACTCCGGCGATGATGGCCTGGGTTACGCCGATGCTCGGGGCGAATGCATTGTAGATATTGAGATGATTGGCTTTGGGCCGTTAACACTGTAAAAATTGTAATTTGTAAAATGCCTGAAGGAAAAAATGCTTCTAACGGTTGCCACAACCGCTATTTGTTCCAAAAACGTTGATTTCAAATTCTAACGGCTGCCATGGCGCTTAATACGCTTAAATCCGGCTGTTTTTATCTAGTTTCAGGCAAATAGCGGCGTTCACAACCATTAGAATTTAGAGAAGGTCTTTTTTTGTAAAATAGCGGCTGCTACAACCGTTTAGATTTTCGTGGGCGCATGATATTTCCATTTGATAAATGGATGGGTGAAAAGCATGAAAGCCATAACGATTAAGCAGCCTTGGTCGAGTTTTATCGCGCTTGGAAAGAAAACGTTCGAGACACGAAGCTGGCGGACTCATTACAGGGGGGCTCTTGCCATCCACACCGGGGCAAAAGTGGACAAGGAGATTTCGGCAGGGGTTGTGGAATTGGGAGCATGACACGAGAGGCCTTTGAAATCGGCGACTAATGGCCGGCTTTTACGAAGGGCCAAACATCGGCCTTCAAAATAGCGGCACTTTATGTACTTATTATCCCGGTCCCGAGCATGTTCATCCCATTAGCGGTATTTTATGTACTTATTTTCCTAAGAATGGTTCAGCACGCGGGCAAATCCTTGCGACCGGGGAAAATAGCGACATAAATTGCTTCTATTTCTCTCAAATGGACGGATGTCTCCGGAATAACGCCATTTATTGCCCTTATGTTTTTCGCTGGAGTTTCATGGGCCGCTGGTTTTTGCAGTTTTTTTGTATCGGAGTAATACCAAAAGAGCGCCGCTGACTTATCGGAGGAGTTCTGCTCATCAAAGCAGGCTCAAAATGCCGAATATCAAAAAAATTACACCTAACACGATGGTAATGACCCCGGCAAATTTGATGTAATCGATAAAACCGGCACTTGGTTCCGAGTCCCTTTGCAAGCCTATTGGCCGAAAAAACCAGGATGTTGGCTTCTTGATTGCAAATATACCCAAACCGATGACTAGAACCCCAAACAGGAGCAAGAAAATTGTAAAAAGCATTTGATCATCTCCTTAACAATTATTACGGGCGCGGAAGGAGAATAGTTCCGTATATGGGAATAACCGCCTCTAAATTATTTGCCTGGTTCATCCCGAAACTGTGGCCGTGCTTTGTACTTTTTCGACTCTAGCAAAATGTTTGACTTTGTTGAATGACTCCCCCTATAATGAAAGAAGTGGTTATTGAGTTTATTGGATGTGCGGGAATGGCTGGGGGAGGGAGAACATGGAAGCAAAGATCGAAAAAATCAAACAACAGCTGCAATCCCACGGTTACAAATTGACGCCCCAGCGGGAAGCCACGGTACGCGTGTTGCTCGAAAACGAAGACGATCATTTAAGCGCGGAAGATGTGTTTATGCTCGTTAAGGATAAAGCGCCGGAAATCGGTCTGGCGACCGTTTATCGCACATTGGAACTGCTCAGCGAGCTTCATGTTGTCGAAAAGATCAATTTCGGCGACGGGGTGGCCCGGTACGACTTGCGTACGGACACGACAAAACATCACCACCATCACCTGATTTGCGTACAGTGCGGGGCGATGGACGAAATCCGTGAGGACTGGCTTGGTCCGCTAGAGGAACGGCTGGAGAAAGAGTTTAATTTTACGGTGCTGGATCACCGCCTCGATTTTCAGGGGATCTGTCACCGGTGCAAAGATAAGAACAACGATCCGTCGGGGACTGGCGATACGAAATAATGATCAAGGTGAGCTCCATACGGCTGCGTGCCGTAAGGGGCTTTTTAGTTGTCTATCGGGGCTCATCGGAGTGAACGCCAGGCAAAAGCTCCCCGCTTTTTTCCGGAGCTTCCGCATACTCGTCCCTCCCTCTTTATATACTGAATAGAGAAGGCGCCTATGCCCTTGCCGGCCAGGGGGCCGAAGTTTAGGGAAAGAGGGATGACCGATGGTGATTTCGCTTCGCCGCTGGCTGCGGTCCGTCAAATATTTGCTCCTGTTCGCGGTGCTCACGTATACTTTGTATAGAACGTTTGGGCTTTTGGAGGCATATATGTTTCAGGAGGATAAATACCGGATTCCGGACGGGTCTGCCGTGAAGGTGTTTCATGCCGGTATTCCCGGCAGCGGGGAGACGGCGTCTTTGGCTGACCGGCTGAAGTTCTTTTATTGGTACGGAGAATAATGGACTTTTTTGTCTAACTTCTTGGGACTATCGGCAGGGAATCGCACCATGAACGTGGAATATTTCATCTGACCAGAGAAAGGGGGGCGCGGAGCATGGAACAATATGCGGCCTCTTTTATTGCATTTTTGACCGAACGGAAGGACTTGAGCGGTTCGACGCTGGAGGCCTACGGGCGGGATGTAAAGCAGTACATAGATTATTTGCGCCAGCGGCGGGTGGAGCATTTCCGGGAAGTGACGCGGGCCGGGATCCAGCTCTACTTCTCGGCGATGAAAGAGGAAGGCAAGGCTCCCGCCACGGTGATGCGCGTGTCGGTGACGCTGCGCGCTTTTTTCGAGTATTTGCTTAGGGAGCGGGTCATCGATCAGGACCCGTTTGTCCTGGTCGAGTTGCCCAAACTCGACAAAAAACCGCCGCAAACGTTGTCGGTGGAGGAAACGGAGAAACTGCTGGAGACCCCGGATCCGGCCGCTCCGCTGGGCCTGCGCGACAAAGCGATGCTGGAGCTGCTGTACGCCACGGGAATCCGCGTGTCCGAGCTGATTTCGCTGGACGTTCATCATGTGGATACGGCGCTGCGGTTTTGCCGCTGCCGCGGCGACAGCGGGAAGGAGCGCATTATTCCGTTCGGCAGCGTGACGGCGGAATGGCTGGAACGTTATTTGCGGGAAGGGCGGCCTCATTTGGCGCTGGCGCAAACGGAGGCGGATCAGGTGCTGTTTCCGAATCGGCGCGGCGGGCGAATCAGCCGCCAGGGCTTCTGGAAGGTGATTAAGAAATACGGTCAAGAGGCCGGAATTAACGCGGACATTACGCCCCATACGCTGCGCCATTCCTTCGCCGTTCATCTGCTGGAACGCGGAGCGGATGTAAGATCGGTGCAGGAGATGCTGGGCCATGCCGATATGGCCACGATCCAGATGTACTTAAATCAGGCGAGACCGAACTTGAAATCGGTGTATGACGCCGCCCACCCGCGAGCCGAGCGCAAGCCGGAACAGGGGAAAGGGACGGCGGCCCCATCGTATTGACCGGCGGTATGGTTTTGGCCAGGCAAGGAATAACTAAGCAACAAATATTAATGAGGTAGTTCAAAAAGGAGAGATCCAATATGCAAAACGGAAATCGGTTCAGAAAAATATCGGTGATCGTGCTGGACAGCGTCGGGATCGGCGAGCTGCCCGACGCGGCGAAGTTCGGCGATGAGGGGGCGCACACGCTCGGTCATATTTTGCAAACGGTCGAAGGCACCAAGCTGCCGAATCTGCAAAAATTAGGCCTCGGCAATATCGCGGAACTGCCGCATTTGGCTCCTGCCGCCGACCCCGCCGCCTATTACGGAAAGATGGCGGAGATTTCCGCGGGCAAGGACACGATGACCGGTCACTGGGAGCTGATGGGACTTAAAACCGAAACGCCGTTTCAAACGTACCCGAACGGATTTCCCCAGGATTTAATCTCTCGTTTTGAGCAAGAGACCGGCCGGAAAGTGATCGGAAACAAGCCGGCTTCGGGGACGGAAATTTTGGTGGAGCTTGGGGAAGAGCACATGAAGACAGGGGCGTGGATCGTGTATACATCGGCGGACAGCGTGTTTCAAATCGCCGCCCATGAAGAGATCATCCCGCTGCCCGAGCTTTATCGCGCATGCGAAATCGCGCGCAAGCTGACGCTTGAGCCGGAGCATTCGGCCGGCCGGGTCATCGCCCGTCCGTTCGTCGGCTCGCCGGGCAACTTCCAGCGCACGCCGAACCGGCACGACTACGCGGTGAAGCCGCCGGAACCGACCGTGTTGAACGCGCTGAAAAACGCCGGCAAAGAAGTGGTGGCTGTCGGCAAGATCGGCGACATTTTCTCCGGCGAAGGCATTTCGGCTTCGTTCCCGACGAAGAGCAACCGGCACGGCATCGAAGAAACCCTGCAGCGCCTGGATCAGGATTTTTCCGGCTTGCTGTTTACGAATCTGGTCGATTTCGATTCCCTGTACGGTCATCGGCGCGATCCGCAAGGGTATGCCCGCGCCCTGGAGGAATTCGATGCGGCTGTTCCGGATCTGCTCGCCAAGGTTGGCGAAAACGATTTGCTGGTCATAACCGCGGACCATGGAAACGATCCGATTCATGCCGGGACGGATCATACGCGCGAATACGTGCCGCTGCTCATATACGGGCCGTCCTTAAAGAACCCGGGCAGCCTTGGCGTGAGAGGAACGTATGCCGATCTGGCGGCCACGATCGCGGACAATTTCGGCGTTCAAGCCCCTGAGCAAGGCATCAGCTTTTTAAGCCAATTGAAATAAGAAATGGGAGGACCACGTTATGACGACAACTTTAACGATAGGCATGATCCGGGATGCGGCGGAGTACATCCGCTCCCGCTCGGCGCATTCGCCGAAGGTAGGCCTCATTTTGGGTTCGGGCCTCGGCGTGCTTGCCGATCACATCGAGCAGCCGGTCACGATCGCTTATAAGGATATTCCTTATTTTCCGCAATCCACGGTGGAGGGTCATGCCGGCGAGCTGCTGATCGGCACCGTTCAGGGGACGCCGGTCGTGTTGATGAAAGGCCGATTCCACATGTATGAGGGATACGGCCCGGAGCTGACGGCTTTCCCCGTGCGCGTCATGAAGGAACTCGGGGTATCGACGCTGCTGGTGACCAATGCGGCCGGAGGCGTTAACACCTCCTATTCGCCGGGCGATTTAATGCTAATTTCGGACCACATCAACCTGACCGGCAAAAATCCGCTCATCGGACCAAACGATGAGGAACTGGGACCACGCTTCCCGGATATGTCCCAAGCGTACAGCCGGCGTCTGCGGGAAACGGCCCGCCGGATCGCTGCCGAAAAAGGCGTTTCGCTTCAGGAGGGCGTCTATGCCGGTCTGCTGGGCCCGTCTTACGAGACCCCGGCGGAAATCCGCATGCTCCGTACACTGGGAGCCGACGCGGTCGGGATGTCGACCGTTTCCGAGGTGATCGTGGCCAGACACGCCGGGCTTGAGGTGCTGGGCATTTCCTGCATCAGCAACATGGCTTCGGGAATCTTGGATCAGCCGCTTTCTCATGAGGAAGTTATGGAGACGACCGATCTCGTGCGCGAGAAATTTTTAAGCCTTGTTTTGGCTATTATTCCCAAAATGTAATCCGAACGGAGGTAAAGATCGATGAGAGCTGTAGATCTGATCCGCAAAAAAAGAGACGGGCAGGAGCTGACGGCCGAGGAGATCGGCTTTTTGGTCCGGGGGTACAGCGAAGGACGGATTCCCGATTATCAAATGTCCGCCTGGGCGATGGCCGTTTATTATCAAGGCATGAGCGCGCGGGAAACGGCGGATTTGACGATGGCGATGGCTTCCTCCGGCGAAACGATCGACTTAAGCTCGATTCGCGGCGTCAAGGTAGACAAGCACTCCACGGGCGGCGTCGGCGACAAAACGACGATCGTGCTTGGTCCCTTGGTGGCGGCGGCCGGCGTGCCGGTCGCCAAAATGTCCGGCCGGGGCTTGGGGCATACCGGCGGAACGATCGACAAGCTGGAAGCGATCTCCGGATTCTCCGTTGAACTGGGCAAGGACCGGTTTTTTCGTCAAGTGAACGAGATCGGCCTCGCCGTCGTCGGCCAAACCGGCAATATGACGCCGGCGGACAAGAAGCTGTATGCGCTGCGCGACGTCACCGCGACGGTGGACTCGATCCCGCTGATCGCCAGCAGCGTCATGAGCAAAAAAATCGCCGCCGGCGCCGACGCGATCGTGCTGGACGTCAAAACGGGCAGCGGCGCGTTTATGAAGACGCTGGAGGATTCGATTCGCCTGGCCAAGGCGATGGTCGATATCGGCACGCAGGTTGGACGCCGCACGGTGGCGGTGATCAGCGATATGGACCAGCCTTTGGGCTACGCGATCGGCAATGCGCTGGAGATCAAGGAAGCCGTCGCCACGCTGCGCGGCGAAGGGCCGGCGGATCTGGAGGAGGTCTGCCTGATATTGGCTTCCCATATGCTGATCCTGGGCGGCAAGGCGGCTGACGAAGAAGAAGCTTATGCGCTGCTGAAGGCCAAACTGCAAAGCGGAGAGGCGCTGGACAAGCTGAAAGGCATGGTCTCCGCCCAAGGCGGCGACACATCGCAGATCGATCGCCTTGATCTGCTGCCGAGCGCCGAACTGCAAATTGAGGTACGTTCCGAAAGAAGCGGCTACGTCGATTCGATCCAGGCCGAGGAGATCGGGCTGGCGGCGATGATGCTCGGAGCCGGACGGGAAACGAAGGATTCCGTCATCGATCTGGGCGCCGGCGTCGAACTGCGCAAAAAAATCGGCGATCCGGTCGAAATCGGCGACACGTTGGCCATGCTGCACGTAAACCGCGACCGCGAGAGCGGCCGGGCCGAGGCGGAACGCCGGGTGCTGGGGGCTTACGGCATCTCGGGGACGAAGGTTCCGAGAAGACCGCTGGTGTTTGCGCTCGTCACACCGGACGGCGTCAAAAGATTCTAACAGAGGTAGTTCAACCTTCTCGGTGCTGAAAAGCCGACTTTTTGAACGCGCATTAAAGCTTTAGACGGCATTTTCCGAAAATCGCGGGTTTTGTGATTTTCGGGGAGTGCCGTTTTTTTGCGTTCAGGAATAAAATCCCACTTTACAGCCGATACTAGGTTAGCAGAATCCAGAGTTTTTAAAGGGGGACTAATCTTGAACAGACGGCTGTTAATTTGGTTAGCCGCGTTCGTATTGGCCGTTTCGGTCTGGCCGAATTACGCATCTGCCAACCACGGCGGCCCGCATGAAGAAGATGACGCGATCGCCCTGGCGGAAAATTCCCGTTCCGCCGTGCTTATCGATGCGGATACCGGCACGGTAATTTATGAAAAGCAAAGCCATGAGCAGCTGCCGCCGGCCAGCATTACGAAAATCATGACGATGCTGCTGACGATGGAGGCGGTCGACAAAGGCACGCTGAAGCTGAGCGACAAGGTGACGGCCAGCGAATACGCTTCGTCGATGGGCGGCTCGCAAATCTTTCTGGAGCCGGGCGAAGTGATGACGGTGGATGAGCTGCTGAAAGGCGTGGCGATGGCTTCGGGGAACGACGCATCCGTGGCGCTTGCGGAAAAAATCGCCGGCTCGGAGAAAGCGTTCGTGAAGCTGATGAATGAGCGGGCCAAGCAGCTAGGCATGAAGGACACGCATTTTGCCAACTGTAACGGTTTGCCGGTCGAAAATCACTACACCTCGGCGCACGACATTGCCATCATGAGCCGGGAACTGCTGAAGCATGAGGGGATTACGAAGTATACCGGGGCTTATCAGGATTACTTGCGCCAAGGCACGGAAAAGCCGTTTTGGCTCGTGAACACGAACAAGCTCGTTCGGTTCTACAGCGGCGCCGACGGACTGAAAACCGGCTACACGTCGGAAGCGAAGTTTTGCTTGGCAGCTACCGCCAAACGCGACGGACTGCGCCTAATCGCCGTCGTGCTCGGCGAACCGAATACGAAGACGCGAAACAGCGAAGTTTCGGCGATGTTCGATTATGCTTTTTCCCAATATACCTTGCATCCGATATATCAAGCCGGGGAGACGATCGGCAAGGTGAAGGTGCAGAAGGGGATGAACGCGCAGATCGACCTGACCGCAGCCAGACCGCTGAATGTGCTGGTGAAAAAGGGCGCGCCGGCGGAAAGCATTACGCACAAGCTGGTCGCTCCGGAAAAGCTCGCGGCTCCGATTAAAGCGGGGCAATCGATCGGCAAGCTCGTCGTTTATCAGGACGGAAAGATACTTACCGAATTTGATCTGACCGCGCCGGCCGATATCGGTAAAGCGGGCTGGTGGACGTTGTTCAAACGGACGGCCGCACACTTGTTTTTTGTAGATTAATAGGGCTTTTCTTCTAGTTTTGTCACCCGGCAGGAATCGGCCGGCGGATCGTAGAATTGTTGTGTTCATGTCAGGGAGGAGAGTGAACAAAACGTGAATTTGCATGTGGAAATGGAAACACGCCGCGACACACTGATCGTGCGCTTAAGCGGGGAGTTGGACCATCATACGTCGGACGGCGTCCGGATGCGTATGGATGAGGAGATCGGCCGGGGGAACTGCCGCAATCTCGTTTTAAGCCTCAAAGAGCTGCTGTTTATGGACAGCTCGGGGATTGGCGTCATTCTCGGAAGATATAAGCTGATCAAGCAAAAGGGCGGCAAAATGGTCGTGTGCGACGTGAATCCGCCGGTTTACCGGTTATTGGAGATGTCGGGCTTGTTTAAAATCATGCCGATCTTTGAAAACGAGGGATTGGCGCTTTCGGAATTGGAGGTGGCCCTGTGAGCACGAATCAAGGCAGCAATTTTATGTCGCTCAAGTTTGCCGCCAAATCCGAAAACGAATCGTTTGCCCGGGTGACAGTGGCCGCATTCGTATCGCAGCTCGACCCGACGATGGACGAGATTACCGATTTGAAGACCGTCGTATCCGAAGCGGTGACGAACTCGATCATCCATGGCTACGACGGAAATCCGGAAGGGGTCGTAACGATTTCCGCCGAGATTGAAGTCGATACCGTCACGCTGATCATCGAGGACCAGGGCCGCGGAATCGAGGACGTGGAGCTGGCCAAACAGCCGCTGTACACGTCCAAACCCGAGCTGGAGCGTTCCGGCATGGGATTTACGATTATGGAAAATTTCATGGACGAATTCGACGTCGTAAGCGAAGTGGGCGGGGGCACCCGCATCCGGATGAAGAAAAGGATTGTATCCAAGAAAGCTTTATACAATTAGGGGTTGGATCTATGGATGCCGAAGTGAAGCAAGCCTCGAGAGAGTTTTTGGACGATGCGGAAGTAAAGCGGTTAATCGCCCTGAGCCAGGCAGGGGACAACGCTGCCAGGGACCGGCTGGTAGGCTGCAATATCCGGCTCGTCTGGTCGGTCGTGCAGCGGTTTATGAATCGGGGGTACGAACCCGAAGATTTGTTTCAAATCGGCTGCATTGGACTGCTAAAGTCGGTGGACAAGTTTGACCTCAGCTATGATGTGAAGTTTTCAACCTACGCGGTCCCGATGATCATCGGGGAAATTCAGCGTTTTTTGCGCGATGACGGAACGCTGAAGGTCAGCCGGTCGCTGAAGGAAATGGCCAACAAAGTGCGCAAGAAGAAGGATGAATTGTCGAAGCTGATGGGCCGCCTCCCCACCGTCAAGGAGGTGGCTGAGGAGCTTGGGGTGACGCCGGAAGACGTTGTGTTTGCCCAAGAGGCCAACAAGCCGCCGGCTTCCATCCATGAGACGGTATTCGAAAACGACGGGGATCCGATCACGTTGATGGATCAGATCGCCGACGAATCCCAGGAACGCTGGTTCGACAAGCTCGCCCTGCATGAGGCGATCGATGGTTTGACCGACCGGGAACGGCTGATCGTCTATTTGCGGTATTACCGGGACCAGACCCAGTCCGAGGTCGCTACGCGGCTGGGCATATCCCAGGTGCAGGTTTCCCGGCTGGAGAAAAAAATACTGCAGAGCATCCGCGATCAAATCGCGCAATAACCGGTTGAGTTAGATGGAAATCCCCTTCAAGCAGGCAGTGCAAACGAGCCGCCATGTCTTGGAGGGGATGTTTTTGTATTCACACATCCTATATAATAGAAGCATGTTCGACTATAAAAATTGATGGCAAGGAGATTTTTGACGATGAGTGTACATATCGCTGCCAAACCGGGCGACATTGCGGAAACGATTCTTTTGCCGGGCGATCCGCTGCGGGCGAAATTTATTGCGGAAACGTATTTGGAAGGCGTAACATGCTACAACGAAGTGCGCGGGATGCTCGGATTTACCGGGACTTATCAAGGGAAAAAAATATCCGTCCAAGGAACCGGCATGGGGATTCCCTCCATTTCGATTTACGCCAATGAATTGATTAAGGAATACGGGGTCAAAAATTTGATTCGCGTTGGCACCTGCGGCGGAATGCAGGAGCATGTGCATGTGCGAGACGTTATTTTGGCCCAGGCTTCCTGCACGGATTCCAGCATGAACCGCCATGTGTTCGGCGGGTTTGATTTTGCGCCGATCGCCAGCTTTCCGCTGCTCAAAACGGCTTACGAGTTTGGCGTCAAAAAAGGGCTGAAGCTGCATGTCGGCAGCATCTTCAGTTCGGACATGTTCTACCGCGATGATACAACCGTTACGAAGCTGCTGATGAAGTACGGTGTGCTTGGGGTGGAAATGGAAACGACCGCGCTGTATACGCTGGCCGCCAAATATGGCGTAAACGCGCTGACGATTCTTACGGTGAGCGATCATCTGCTGACCGGCGAGGAGACGACCTCCGAGGAACGGCAGACGACGTTCAAACAGATGATGGAAGTGGCGCTGGACACTGCGGTGACGTTGTAAGATCAAGCCGCATTTCAGAAGGCGAGGGAGCGCACTGCCTGCGTTTTATGGAGGCTGCGGAAATAACGGTAAAAAAGGTCCTTATTTTCGTCAAAAAAGGTGATATGACCCAAATAAAGGACTTTTTTACCGCTATGTATAGAGATTTGAGGTCATATGGCGTTTTTTCAAGCTCGTTTCCCAAATAGGGCCCTGAAATTCCGCTATTTTGCACTATCGGGGAGAATTACAAAAATAGCGCCATAAAATACCGCTATTTTCAGCAACAGTAGCTGCTTCCCGTGCCCATCCACACTTCAGAGGACCGCCTGAGCGAAATTGTCCGGCGGTTTTTTGGCGTTATGGCGTTTTGGTGTTGTGGTGTTATGTGCATTCTCATTGAATTTTGTTGGCCGTGTGTTAAACTCATTCATTGATCGGTGGCTTTAGCAACGGCTGTTCGTTTCAAACCCAAAATGACAGCGCTTTCCTGTCGGTGGTACGGCCGGCTGCCGATGATGACAATCCCCCCTATTTTTCTAGAGAGGAGATTCTTAGAAAGGAGACAAGCCATAAAAAGATTTTTTACCGATCGGCCGATTCAGTCCAAGCTGCTGATTTCATTTTTGCCGATATTGGTGCTGTCGGTGGCGATGACCGGATGGTTTTCTTATCTTTCGGTTGCAGGCAAGCTGCAGCAGACGACTTATTATTCGCTGTCCGATTTGGTTCAGCAAACCTCGCTGTTTCTGGACGACAAATTTGCCACGGTGTTTGAGCAACTGGTGAGCATAGAGGACCATCCTTCGTTCCGCAGCATTTTGGCGGGGGAAGGGCAGGGCTACGACCAGCGCCGCTATGATGACATTATCGGGCTGCACGACCGCTTCGAGGAGGTTTACCATACTTATTTTCAGATGATCGATTCGATTTATGTCGGCTTCAACAACGGGCGTTCGTTCAATTTGCAAAAAGAATTCGTCCCCCGCCGGGTCAGCGCGGACCTTGCGGATTGGGTGGGCGAATATCAGCAGGCCGAACGCGGTTATTATTGGCTGAACAGCCATCAGGACGGGGTGTTCGATACGGTGGAGTCGCGAAAGGTGTTGAGCAATTTCAAAATCATCGGCACCCCAAGCTCGGAAGTCAGCGGACTGATTCTGATTAACTTACGGGAGAGTTATTTTCGCGACATTATGGAAAATGTCAAAATCAGCCCAAGCGGTACGCTGGCGCTGATCAGTCCGGACGGGACGCTGTTCTCCAAGCCGCTGGACGAGCGTTACGAAGTTACGGAGGAGACGATCGCGGAATTGCGGTCGCTGGCTGGAGAACGGGGGAGTCTGACCGCGCGGAGCTCCAGGGGGGAGAAGCTGACCATCGCTTACGATACGCTGCCGCTGAATAGGTGGGTGCTGGCGGCGATCGTGCCGGAACGCGATATTTTGGCGGGCGTCCATTCGATTAAATACATATCTCTTGGCATTACGCTCATCGTCCTGCTGGTGTTTGTCGTCGTGGCCGCCTGGGTGGCCCGAAAGTTGACGGATCCGATCCGTTACTTGTCCAAACAGGTGAGACGCTTCGAGCAGGGCAATCTGCAAGCGAACTTTCAACTGGATGAGCGCAACGAAATCGGGGTGCTGGCGAACGGTCTGGCCAGTCTGTCGGAGACGGTCAGGCAGCTGCTGCAGGAGGTCCGCGACAAAGAGCGGCAAAAGCGTCGCATCGAGCTGCATGCCTTGCAGGCGCAAATACAGCCGCATTTTTTGTACAATACGCTCTGTTCGATCAAGCATCTGATTGACTTACGGGAGAAGGAGAAAGCGTCGGAAATGGTCGCGGCGCTGACCCGGTTTTTCCGCATCGGCATCAGCAAAGGCAAAGAGGTCATTCCGATCGGTGAAGAAATCGAACATGTCCGCAGTTATTTGCAAATTTTGCACCTGCGCTACAGTAAAGATTTCGAGTTTAGGATTGACGTGACGGACGAGCTGCTCACGTTATCCATCCCCAAGCTGACGCTGCAGCCGCTGGTGGAGAACGCGATTTACCATGGCATCAAAACGAAGCGGGGCCGGGGGATCGTTTCCATTACCGGACGCCGGGCGGGCGATAAAACGATCCTGGAAGTGTACGACAACGGCTCGGGAATCGCCCCGGACAAGCTGGTCCGGCTAGCGGGTTCTATCCGGGCTGAAAGAATCAATGAGGCCGAAGAGCCGATCACTTACGGTCTGCGCAATTGCCACCGGCGGCTGGCGCTACATTTTGGCGCTCCGTACGGTCTCAAATTGGAAAGCGTATACGGGGAATACACCCGGGTGATCGTTGAATTACCTTTTACGGAGAAGGGGGAGGAATATGACAGTGAAGCTGCTGATCGCTGACGACGACGAGTGGATTTGCGAAGGGCTGAAGCGCAATATCGATTGGAGCGGCGCCGGGGTAGAGGTGGTTGGCACGGCCTCTGACGGCGAAGCCGCCTGGGAGCTGGCGCTTGAGCTTACGCCGGACATCGTGCTGACGGATATCCGCATGCCTTTTTTGGACGGGCTTGCGCTGGCTGCGAAACTGCGGGAACTGAGGCCGCGGGTGAAAACAATTTTCCTCACGGGTTACGACGATTTCAACTACGCCAAACAGGCGCTGAATTTGCAGGCGTTTGACTACATTTTGAAATATGAGGACAATGGAAAAATCTTGCAAACGGTCGTTGCCGCCGGAGAGCGACTGCTTCGAGAACGGCTGGAGGAGGAGAAGCTAAGCAAAAGCCGTACACTGATGGAAAATCAGTTATTTGCCCATCTGTTTGAAGGCTGCTTCAACGGGGAGTGGGTGCTCAGCGAGCTGGATCTTTTGGGTTTGGAGCTGTGCGGGAATGATTTTCAGGTGGCTGTCATCCGGCCGGAAAATTTGACGCGTTACTCCAGGTCCGGCGATCATGAGGAAATCGACCTGCTGTTGTTCTCCATCCGCAATATATGTATGGAGTTATTAGCGGACGGGGGGAAAGGCGGCGACTCGCCGCAGTGTTTCTTCGCGGTTTACAACCGGCAGGCGAATTTGGTCTTCTGCTTGCCCGAACCCGGGGCCGCGGGTGGCCTGTCGCCTTTGCTGGAACGGACGCGGCGGGCGCTAGAGCAGGTGCTGAAAATTCCATTCAGCATCGGATGCGGCGGATGTTTTTCGGGTTATGACGGTATCGCCGCATCATACCGCGAAGCGCTGGCGGCGGTTCAGGTTCGGGAGGTGGCCGGCGCGGCGGGGGTGTTCGTCAGCGGCGAGATTTTGCCGCAGCAAAGCTCGCATCAGGTGTTGCTGAAGAAGATGGAAGCCTACATTCACGCCCATCTCTGCGACGAAAGCCTGAATCTCACGGCCATCGCCGCCGCGGTGCACATCTCGCCTCCCTATGTCAGCACATTGTTCAAAAGATACAAACATATCAACCTGGTCGACTACATCATTTCGGCGCGGATGGAGCGGGCGGCGGAAATGCTGGTTAAAACCGATTACAAAGCGTATGAAATTGCCGAAAAGACAGGTTATCCGAACTCGCACTACTTCAGCGTTCTATTTAAAAAGCATTACGGGATCTCCCCGACGGATTATCGGAAAAAGTACCAGCCGTTTTAATCATTTAAAGAAAACAAACCTTGTTTATAAAATATTGAATTCCGCCGCCTCCGGGTCTGGATTACGATAGACGCGGAGGTGCTGTTATGGAGACAACTAGACCGGCGCAAAGCGCGGGACCGGCGGCGGCTGCGGGCCTGACGTGGGGCGGCAGGAAGAAGGAGAGCTATCTGCCGTACCTTTTTATCGCGCCTACGCTGCTGCTAATCGCAGGAGTAATGATTTTTCCCATCCTGCGCGTGTTTGACCTCAGTCTGCAGAGCTACGATTTCACTCGTCTGCATGAGGCCGGGTATATCGGCCTGGCCAACTTTCGCCGTATTTTCACGGAGGACACGTTGTTTTACGAATCGCTTGGCATCACCGTTAAATGGGTGCTGCTGGAGGTGGCGCTGCAGCTGATATTTGGGCTGATCGTCGCTTTGCTGCTCAATGAGAGCTTCAAGCTGCGCGGGCTGGTGCGTTCGCTCGTGCTGATTCCGTGGGCGGTGTCCGGGGTGCTGACGACGATGCTGTGGTCGCTGATGTATAACCAGCATATCGGGGTTATCAACGATCTGCCGCGGCGGCTTGGTCTGATCCGGGAAAATATCGCCTGGCTGGCCAACACCGACACGGTGTTCGGCTCCGTGATCGTGGCCGAGCTGTGGCGGGGCATTCCGTTTTTTGCGATCACGCTGCTCGCCGCACTGCAGACGATTCCCCGCGAAGTGTACGAATCCTGCGAGGTGGACGGCGCGGGCAGGTTCCGCAAGCTGCTGTATATCACGCTGCCGTATTTGAAGGAGTCGATCGTGTTCGCCACTTTGCTGCGGGCGATTTGGGAATTCAACTCGATCGACATGATTTTCACCATGACCGGCGGCGGACCGATGAATATGACGACAACCCTGCCGATTTACATGATGAAGACGGCGATTTTGGAAGGGAATTACGGATACGGTTCGGCGCTCGGAGCCGTCACCTTCCTGCTGCTGCTGGTGTTTGTCGTCGTTTACTTGAGACTGAACCGATCGGAGGCGGTGTAAATGAGCCGGCGATGGGGCCGTATCGGGACCAGACTGCTGCTGTTTTATATCCCGCTGGCGTTAACGCTGCTGTTTGTGCTCGTTCCGTTTTTATGGGCGCTATCGACTTCGCTGAAGCGGGAGTCCGATGTCATAAGCAGCGCGGTTTCTTACATACCGCATCCGGTGACGCTGGCGAATTACGTCAAAGTGTGGACGCAGAACAATTTCTCCGGCTATTTTCTCAACAGTCTGCTGGTATCGGTGGTGTCGGTTGCGGTGATCACCGTACTGGCTTTGTTGAACGGTTATGCGCTGAGCCGCTTCAAGTTCCGGGGGCGGGGCGCGTTTATGCTGATTTTGCTGGCCACGCAAATGATGCCGGTGATCCTGTTCGTCATTCCGCTGTTTCTCATTTTTAAAAATTTAGGACTGATCAACTCGCCGCTGGCGCTCATCCTGTTTTACATCGTGTCGCAGGTGCCGTTCAACACGATCCTGATGCGCGGGTTCATCTCCGGCACGCCGCAGGAAATCGACGAGGCGGCGATGGTCGACGGGGCCGGGCGGATGCGGATTATCTTCTCCATCATCACGCCGATCGTGCTGCCGGGGATCGTGGCGACGAGCGCGTTTGCGTTTATCGGCGTCTGGAACGAATTTTTGGTCGCTTTTTCCTTTATTACAACGCCGGAGCGCTTTACGATTCCGATTGGGCTGAAATTTATGATCGGTGAATTCAGTGTCGAATACGCTTCGCTTGCTGCGGGCAGCATCATCGGACTTATCCCGCCGGTACTGCTGTTTATGTATATCCAGCGCTATTTGATCCAGGGCCTTGGCGGCGGCGCGGTTAAAGGTTAATCCGGGCCGGTGCGGCAATCCATTTTACGGAGGGAAAAAGAATGAAGAAAACATTAGGGTTTCGCTCGCTTGTTTTGTTAACGTTTTCAATCGTGCTGGTGCTTGCCGGCTGCGGAGGGGTGGCCAAAACCGGGACCGGCGGTTCCGGCGGCGGAACTAAGGAAGAAGCGGAAGCGAAAACGAAGATCAGCTTCTGGGCGGCGGCGGTGACACCGGAGCGCAACGCTTTTTTTGAACAAATCATTCAGGAGTTTGAGGAGCAGAATCCGGATATCGAAGTGGACTATCTCGGCGTTCCAGGAGACCTGTCCGCCTATGAGCAGAAGGTCAATGTGGCGATTTCCGCCGGACAGGCGCCCGATATTATGAACGATTTCAAGGCCGATCTCATCACCCGAGACGTGCTTGAACCGCTGGACGATTATTTTGCGGCTTGGGCGGATAAGGATTTGATTTCGCCGGAGATCATCGCGAGCAACCGGAAGCTGGATGCGAAAGAAGGAAAGCTGTACGCGCTGCCCTACAGCTCGCAGACGTGGAATTTGTGGGTGCGGCCGGACTGGTTTAAGGAAGCCGGGCTTGCGCTGCCCGAAACTTGGCCGGACTTTTTTAGCGCGGTAGAGAAGCTCACGGATAAGGGGAAGGGCCGTTACGGGCTTAGCATCCGCGGCGGGGCAGGCAGCGCCAACACGCTGGAAATGCTGATGTATTCCTATTCGGGCATTACCGATTATTTTACCGCAGATGGCAAACCTACGATCAATGACCCGCTGCATGTGGAATTCGTCGAAAAATATCTGGGCGCCTACAACGTGTTCACCCCGGAAGACGACCTGAACAAGGGGTGGAGCGAACTGGCGGCCACGTTCCAGTCGGACAAGGCGGCGATCGTCGTGCATAACCTTGGCTCGGCCAGCTCGCATGAAAAGGCGTTTGGCGGCGACCGCAATAAATTCGCGGCGGTTCCTTTTCCGGCCAGTGTGAAAGGGTATAGAGAGCATCCGGGCCTTGCGCCGCTGGGGCTGACGATGTCGAAATCGGCGCAGTACAAAGACGCGGTTTGGAAATTTATGACCTTCTACCTGTCGCATGACATCAACAGCCGCTACTCCAAGCTATATGGGGAAATTCCCGCCAACAAGGAAGCGGCGCAGGATGCCTGGGTGCAGGAGATTCCGTACATGAAATCGGCTTCCGAGCTGCTGAACTCCCCGGACACAAAGTTCGCCGACACGCCTTACTATTTGCCGGGATACAGCAATGTGCAAAAAGCGGTAGAGCCGTTGATTCAGAAGACGATGGCCAAACGGATGAGCGCCCAGGAATTGCTTGACGAGTGGGCGAATCAGCTGGCTAGAGAAAAAGCGAGCTACGATCAATCCGCCAATTAAAAGGGTGGAGGTCAATAAAACGATTGGAGGAACGTTTGATGCGCATTCATGAGATCAGCCCGCGGGGTTGGGTTCCCGACCAGGGGGACGGGACATACCGGAATCCGATCATTTTCGCGGATTATTCCGATCCTGATATCATCGCGGTTCATGACGAATTTTATATGGTTTCGTCGAGCTTCAATCACATGCCTGGCTTGCCGCTGCTGCATTCCCGCGATCTGGTGAATTGGACGATCATTAATCATGTGGTCCCGAGTTTCGATTGGCCCGGATATGACCGCGTGCAGCACGGGAAAGGCGTCTGGGCGCCGAGCCTGCGTTATCATGACGGAAAGTTTTTGGTGTTTTTCAGCACGCCGGATGAAGGGATTTTTATGTGCCAAGCCGCCGATCCGTTCGGGAAGTGGACAGTGCCCCATCTCGTGCGCGCGGCCAAAGGCTGGATCGACCCTTGTCCGTTCTGGGACGAGGACGGCCGGGCCTACCTGGTGCATGCCTTCGCTTTTAGCCGCTCCGGCCGCAAGCATCTGCTGCAGCTTTTCCGCATGGCGCCGGACGGCACCCGGCTGCTGGATGAAGGACGGATCATTATCGACGGCACGGTGGATCATCCGACGCTCGAAGGTCCGAAATTGTATAAACGAGGCGGGTATTACTATATCTTTGCCCCGGCGGGCGGCGTGGAGAACGGCTGGCAGAGCGTATTCAGAGCGAAGTCGATCGACGGGCCTTATGACGACAAAATCGTGCTGCATCAAGGTGAGACGGATATCAACGGCCCGCATCAGGGGGGTTATGTGGAGCTTGAATCCGGCGAGTCTTGGTTCGTTCATTTTCAAGACAAAGGCGCTTACGGGCGGATCGTTCATTTGCAGCCGATGCGTTGGGTCGACGATTGGCCTGTGATGGGGCGGGTTTCACCCGGTTCAGGCGGCGAATCGGGCAAGAATGGCGAGGCAGGTGAGGGAGAGCTCGGTGATGGTGTGCCGGGTACGAGGGAGCTAGGTGAGTGTGGGTTAGGCGAGCGTGCGCCCGTTGATAGAGAAATCGGTGAGTGCGGGCCAGGTGCGAGGGAGCTAAGTGAAAATAAGCTGCACAAGAGTGGCCCCGGTGAGCCGGTGGATCGTTGGAGCAAACCGCGAACGCGGGCAGCGTTATCCGGATCCGGCGATGGGAACCCGGATATTCCGCAGACCTCGGACGATTTTCGCTCCGCCACGCTTGGACTGCAATGGCAGTGGCAGGCCAATCCGCGGGCGGAGTGGTTTAAGCTGCAGCCTGAGGCGGGGAGTCTCCGCCTTTACGCGCTGCCGCTGCCGGACGGATGCGAGCGCTTGTACGATACGCCGCAACTGCTGCTGCAAAAGTTTCCGGCGCCCGCCTTTAACGCGACAACGCAGCTGACGCTGGAACGTTTTACACCGGGCAGCCGGGCGGGGCTCGTCGTGTTCGGCCGGCAGGCGATGGCGCTGCTGCTTAGACCGCTTGAGGACGGGGGGGGCCTGCTTGAGCAGGTCGCCTCGGAAAGCGGGCAGCCGGACGCGATCGTCGGGGCCGTGGCGGTGAATTCCGCCGAAGTTGTTCTGCAAGTTGCCGTGCAAGAGCCGGGCAACTGCCGGTTCCGGTATAGTCTGGACGGCGGCCGGCAGTTTACGGATATCGGCGAGCCGTTTATCGCGGAGAAAGGCGTGTGGGTCGGGGCGAAGGTAGGTATCTGCGCGTTTGAGGAGGACCGGACTAGCCGGTCGAGCCAGGCCTCCCGGGAGGGCCGGCCGGCGGTGCCGTCGAGAACCGCTTGCTCCGATTCTGGGTCAACGCCCTGCGCCGATTTCAAAGGCTTCGATATCCGGGTCATTTGAAGCAGCGGCGAGAAGGAGGCCCAAAAGTGTCGATTTCTGATTGCAACAGCTTTCTCTAAACGCGCTAACCAGGTCGTTTCGTGTTTAATGGATTTCTAACGGTTGCCATCGCCGTTAAATCGCTGGTTTTACTCGTTTGGAAAATCTAACGGATGCCACCGGCGTTATTTCAGCTATTTTAGTCCGTTAAGGGTGATTATGGGGTAAATAGCGTCGATTACATCCGTTAGAAATTCGAATGCCTCATTTTTGCGGGAATAGCGCTTGTGGCAACCGTTAGAGCATTGCAGCAAGAGCAGATTATAGCAAGAGCAGATTACAGCAAGAGCAGATTGCAGCAAGAGCAGATTACAGCAAGAGCATTCAAGCGATAGCAATTAAAGTACATTCCTTAGCCGGTATGTACGGTATCGCTGTTGTCCGCTGGCGACAATCAGGAGCTTCTTGTTTACGAGTGAACGGAGAACAATCCTCGTCCGGTTTTGCGACAGGTGCAGATGTGCGGCCAGTTCACGAGCTTCAAATGCGCGCAGCAATCTGCGTCCGAATCGTAACGTTTCCGCTTCCGCCCAGCTTAGTTCGCAAGGGGTGTCTATTGACAAAAATTTTCCGACAAAAGAAAGGACCAGTTGCTTGCACATTCCGGGATCATCACGTATGGACAAGTAGGCGATAGGCAGGAAATACCAATCGTCAAGAACGAGCAAAGCCTGTTTCATACATAAATCTTTAAATCGGGAGACTTCTACGTCCCGGGCATGGGATCGATAACCGTGGATTTCAATACACCCTTTGGAGCCGCCGGGCATATAGGCAAGATCGAGATAGCGGTAGCCGTTGTTAAAGTCCCGTACCTCATATTCGGGATATAGATGATCAAGGCTTCCAATGGCCGGGAACCAGATATTGCGCAAAAAATCGACCGTTCCATGCCCTAATCCACCCAGCAACAGTTCTCTTCTTCTCGGACTTTTCTCTTCCACAATTTGCTTCCTTAACCAATCCTGATAGACCAGTTCAAACAAACTGTCCGCACCACCTTAACTTATGGAATCAAACAAAAAGCCGCCCTGACAGACAACCCAAACAGAGTTGTATGGTCAGAGCGGCATGTGCTTCACGCCGTTTTTTTCAAAGTATCATATTTTGGGGCGCTTATCAAGCCTATGGACGATAACTGTATGTTGGTGATGTAAACCTCTTGCTCAGTACTCCCGCCAAAGAGTAAACCGCCTCCTCCCATGGCATACTATGGGCAATACGTTAGTGAAGGGGTGAAACGGTTTGGAGAAGGATGCCGCTTCTGCCGTCTATTTGCGTCTTCGCAAGCAAGCGGGGCTGCCTGCCGGG
This sequence comes from Paenibacillus oralis, assembly GCF_003863965.1. Lineage (GTDB taxonomy): Bacteria > Bacillota > Bacilli > Paenibacillales > Paenibacillaceae > Fontibacillus > Fontibacillus oralis. Next base: position 6,378,929 of record NZ_RRCN01000001.1, on the reverse strand, counting down.
GTTCCGATCCGGCTGGGGGATGTGGCCAGCGTACTGGCGGATTCCGGGCTTGAACGAAGGCTGCTGGAGCTGGTGCTGATCCGTCCGGAGCAACGTGACGGAAATCTGATCGTGATCGACATGATGCAGGTGATCTCCGTGATCCGGGAGCGTTTCCCGGGTTTGCGCGTTGAATTTATCGGCGAACCCCAGGTGCTTGTCGAGATGGTCAAAAAGGAGAAAAAGCCTTCGCTGATCTTGTTTTGTTTCGTATGGCTGCTGCTGTTTTTCGGGGCCGCACTGACAATCATGAATTTTCATGCGGATGTGAGCATGCCGGAGGTGCAGGTGCGGATCGTGGAAATGCTCACCGGCAAGCGGGACGAGCATCCTTACCTGTTCCAGGGAGCCTATTCCGTAGGCATCGGCTTGGGGATGATCGTCTTTTTCAATCACTTGTTCAAGAAAAAATGGAACGAAGAGCCTACCCCGCTGGAAGTGGAAATGTTTTTGTATCAAGAAAACTTGAATCAATATGTCATCGCCGAGGAATACCAAAAAATGCACCAAACCGGCACGTTAAAGGGGAAATCCTGATGCCCCCCTTCACCTCGGGATTGGCCGTGCTTATCGGCTTGGCGGGAGGCATTGCCGTCGGGGCGGGCATGATTGCATTCTTTATTGTGCTGGATATCATTCCTAGGCTGGCGCAGCTCACGAACTCTTACGGTAAAGTTCATTGGTATGAGGGCGCGATGGTGAGCGGCGCTTTTTTGGGAACGGTCGCCGATTTCTGGAATTGGAAAATAGCCGGTTCCTGGACGGCCGAAGGGCTCGTCGGATTGCTGAACGGGATTTTTGTCGGCATGCTCGCGGCGGCTTTGACCGAGGTGCTTAATGTCCTGCCGATTTTAGCCAAACGCTTGCATATGCAGCGTTATTTATTCGGACTTATGCTCGCGATGGTGTTCGGCAAGATGGCGGGCTCCTTATTTGAATGGTTCATCTACAGACCTTAATTTCGATAGTAACGGAGGTTGACCGGTACAATGATGAAAAATGAACAAAACGGGCTGGGGCAAGATGATGCGGACCGTCCCCAGGTGATTCCGGATTTCATTCCGGGTGAAGAGGAGAATGTGCTCGTCAACGATCACTATCCGGAGAGCAAAACGGTATATCGGAAAAAGGAAAAGGAGCGGTCCGATAATATCAAGGAATCGATCATATACTGGCAAAAAAGCGACAATATCAGCAGAAGCTTGTCCACAACGAAACATACGCTGAAGGAAGTCGTCGGCCTGGGCGAAAGCTTTGACATGGTAATCCGGGACATGGCTTTCGGCGGCAAAAGCACGTTTTTGTTTTTTATCAACGGTTTTGCCCGAACTGAAGTAATGCAGGAAATCCTTAAGCGCTTGACTTACCTGACTCCGGAAGATCTTACAACGGGTGCGCTGCGTTCATTTTTTGAGCTGTATATTCCCCATATTCAGGTGGAGAAGACGGACAAACTAAGCGATGCGATAAACAAAGCGCTGACCGGTATGAGCGTATTGTTCATCGACGGGGAACAAACCGCCGTGCTGATGGATACGCGCAGTTATCCGATCCGCAGCCCGGAGGAGCCGTCGCTGGAACGGGTCGTTCGCGGCGCCCGCGACGGGTTCACCGAAACGCTCGTCACTAACGTTACACTCGTACGCCGCAGACTTCGCGACCCTGGGCTCAAGTTTGAAGTGATGAGCGTCGGACGCCGCACGCGCACCGATGTTTGCATCGCCTATGTGGACGATATCGTCGATAAAACGCAGGTGGATTCGGTTCGCGAAAAGATCAAGGAGGTTAATATCGACGGCATCCCGCTGGCCGACAAGCAGTTGGAGGAGGCGATCGTTCACCGGGGCTGGAATCCGTACCCGCTGGTGCGCTATTCGGAACGTCCCGATGTGGTCGCTTCTCATTTGCTGGAGGGACGGGTTGTCGTGTTTGTGGACACTTCGCCCAGTGTCATGATTTTGCCTACGACCTTTTTCGATTTGTGCCAGCACGCGGAGGAAAACCGGCAAACGCCGTTTATGGGCACTTATTTGAGGTGGGTGCGCTTTTTCGGTATTCTGGCATCCCTGTTTCTGCTGCCGCTCTGGCTGCTGATCGTCGTTCATCCCGAATACAAACCGGCGATGCTAGCTTTTCTCGGGCCGGAGAAGACGGCGAAAATCCCCTTGATCGCCCAATTTCTAATCGTGGAATTTGGCGTCGATTTAATGCGGATGGCCGCAGTCCACACGCCGACCCCGCTGGCCTCCGCCATGGGCCTGATCGCGGCCATCTTGATCGGGGACATCGCCGTAGAGACCGGCTTTTTCGTCAATGAGGTCGTACTGTACATGGCCGTAGCGGCTATTGGGATGTTCGCGACGCCGAGTTATGAACTGGGATTGGCCAACCGCATCATCCGGCTTGCTCTTTTGCTGGCGGTGGCGATATTCGGGGCCCCTGGATTCATTGTTGGGGTAACCGCGTTTATCGTGCTGCTGACGATGCGGCGTTCGTATAACGCTTCATATTTATGGCCATTTATACCATTTAATGCAAAGGCCATGGCGGCCGTATTGGTCCGCGTTCCGGTCATGACTTCCAAACAAAGACCGTCGTTCAACAGAACGCGGGACAATACGAGAATGCCGAAAAAATAGCGGGTCACAAGCTTGTCTTGCAAATAACACAAATGTTATTCGAAAAAATCCATTTTTCAGTTCACGAGTTGTTTGCTATACTGGTGTAAAATTGAAAGTGGAGGACTGCATAGAATGTATTTACACGGTACCAGCAAAATCAACGCAAAAGGCCATCTCGAGATCGGCGGCTGCGACACGGTTGAGCTGAAACAACAATTCGGCACACCGCTCTATATCGTAGATGAAGCACTTGTTCGGCAAAGATGCCGTGAATATATGGATGCTTTCCGGGCATCGGGGCTGTCCTTCCAGGTAGCTTACGCCAGCAAAGCGTTCTGTGTCATGGCAATGTGCCGGCTGGCCGAAGAGGAGGGATTGTCGCTTGACGTCGTCTCCGAGGGCGAATTGTTTACGGCTTTGCAAGCAGGCTTTCCCGCGCAGCGTATCCATTTTCATGGCAACAACAAGACGCTGGATGAACTGGAAATGGCCATGTCCGCAGGCATCGGCTGTTTTGTAGCGGACAATTTTACCGAGCTGCATATGCTGCAGGCGCTCGCCGCGGAGAAAGGCACTAAGGTCAACGTGCTGCTGCGCGTGACGCCGGGCGTGGAAGCTCATACGCATGAATATATTTCCACCGGGCAGACGGATTCCAAATTCGGTTTCGACATCGGCAACGGCTCCGCGTCTGAAGCGGTGGAGTTGGCTTCCCGGAGCCTCAATCTAAATCTGCTCGGGGTTCATTCCCATATCGGTTCGCAAATTTTCGAGACGGAGGGCTTTCAGCTTGCCGTAGAGCGCGTCGCCGCGTTTGCCATGCAGGTGAAAGAGAAGCTGAACGTCGTATTTAAGGTGGTCAACCTGGGCGGCGGGTTCGGCATCCGTTATACGGAAGAAGACACTCCGCTGAAGGTGGCGGACTACGTCCGCGCGATCACCGATGCGGTCAAAGAACATTTTTCGGATTATCCCGAGCTTCCGGAAATTTGGGTGGAACCCGGCCGGAGCATCGTCGGCGACGCCGGCACTACGCTGTACACGGTGGGAACCAGCAAGGACATCCCCGGCGTGCGCAAATATGTGGCGGTCGACGGCGGCATGACGGACAACCCGCGTCCAGCACTGTATGACTCCAAATACGAGGCCATGCTGGCTAACCGTGCTCATGACGAGAATGAGGAGACCGTATCGATTGCCGGCAAATGCTGCGAAAGCGGCGATATGCTGATCTGGGACGTGGAGCTGCCGAAAGTGAATAGCGGCGACCTGCTTGCCGTCGCTTGCACAGGGGCGTACAACTACGCCATGGCCAGCAACTACAACCGGATTCGCCGTCCGGCGGTCGTGTTCGCCCAAGACGGGCACAGCGACCTTGTCGTGAAGCGGGAATCGCTGCAGGATTTGATTGCGTGCGACGTTATTCCGGAGCGGATTTCGAAGCAACCGTCTTTGAAATAATCGGATCTTTATATAAGCAGCGGGGCCGGTTACGTCTTTCCACCAGCGAAAGGCGGACCGGTTCCGCTTTTTTGCGCGCCGGGCGTTTTTTTAGTAAACTGAAAGAGGTTTGTCCAAAGACGTTATAGAAGAAGGGTGTGTAACGATATGAAAAAAGGCAAAATCGTTTTGGAAAAGGGCGGAGAAGTAGAAATTCAGTTTCTGCCGGAAGAAGCTCCGGGTACGGTAGCCAACTTCGAGAAGCTGGCCAACTCCGGATTTTATAATGGACTGACGTTCCATCGCGTGATTCCGGGCTTCGTGGCGCAAGGTGGTTGCCCTCACGGAACGGGCACCGGCGGCCCTGGCTACACGATCAAATGCGAAACGGCCACCAATACGACGAAGCACGAACGCGGCGTTTTGTCGATGGCGCATGCCGGCAAAGACACGGGCGGCAGTCAGTTCTTCATCGTTTATGAACCGCAGCCGCATCTGAACGGGGTTCACACGGTATTTGGCAAGGTTACTTCGGGGATGGAGCTAGTGGATGAAATCCGCCCTGGTGACAAGATGAAGGAAGTAACGGTTTGGGACGAGTAATCGAGCAATTAACCCCTTCAAAGGATTTGTTCCTTTGAAGGGGCACTACAGTATTTCGAAGGTCATTTATCCGCGCTCTCTTTATTTTTTAAAATGGCAATTTTATCTTTGATCACGTCAGGCAGCGGTAAACCCAATCGCGCATAATTTTCGGTTAAGGAAATTACCTCATTGGCATACCAAAAATAAATACTGGCGTTCATCACAATTTGGGTATTCATGACGATATCAATATGATTGGCAATTAAAACGGAAAGCATCATCAAACCTTTTTTTAGCAGCCCCCAAAAAGAAACGGAGCTTTTAATCCCCTTTTTCTCTTTCAGGCTGGCCAGCACTCCGGTCAGATAGTCCGATGCCATTAAAATAATGAGTAGGGTCATCACTGGACTCCAACCTCCATACGCCTTTACGATTGAGCCGCCGATAAAACCAACAGCTCCATAAAGCCCAATTTCACGGACTGTCAAAGGTTTTAAATATAAGCCTATCGAATCTTTGATTTCGATCAATTTTATGTATATATTCATTCCGAGCCCCTTTCTTAAATAAAAGCAAAGACTCCCCGAAACGAGGAGCCCTTAAGAATTAGTATATAAACCAGTATGAGCCGTTTGATTTACCTTTAATAAGCATTGAACTGTTCAAGTCGCTTACATCGCGCTTACGAATGCTGGCCAGCACATCCAAGTCGTTTAGACCGATTACCCTAGGCGTAATCGTTGAAGGCAAATCAGGCACATTGATGCGAATATCGGCTTCTTGTTCAACCTTCTGCTTTGCGATTAAAAAGCCGGACAATTCATCAATTTGTCGTATGTCGATAGAAGCTTCCAGGTAATTTCTTTCTTTAACTAAAATTTCCCCATCGATTTGGGTCATATATTTGATCAGCATAGATGCCGGTAAATCAGGAGTATTAATTCGAATGATTAAATCTCTGTTACTGTAATAGGGAATATCAATCGTTGAATCCAAAGAGCTTTCTCCCAAAGCTCTGACGGTTATTTCTCCCCAAAGATCGGGTTTGGATATGATAATTTCGGCTTCATAATCTTTATCGATTGTAGTCTTAACAGTCAGAGTGCCTTCCAAGAGATTGGCAGCTCGTTTATAGTTAGAGATAGTAATTGCTGCACCAATGTCCGGGCGAGAAACGAGTATGCCGCTGTCAATTTCGCTTACTTCATTTCTCGCGACAGTTAAAATACTCCGCAAATGAGCATTGGGATCAACGTTCATCCATGAGTATAAATCAGGTACATTGATTGCGATGTCTGCTTCATAATCTTTAGCGATTTTATTGGCGATTGTCAAAACAGCCTCAAGATATTCTTGCTTTCTGTGGGCGATAGTAACTTGGCCTAATACATCCGGTCTTGATGCTCCAATAGCTGCATTTTTTTCCTCGAACAAAGGGCTTTCATATCTGTGCACATACAAAGTGGATGGTAAATATTCTAACCCAACGTCGCTATGTACCGTAAGATAACCGGTGATATCTTTATTGCCTTTGCCAATGATAAATATAGTCCCATCAAATTGGCTTCTGCCTAAACTATAAATTTGCGATGTAACATATTTTATAATAAGCAGTGGTGAATTTTGCGATTCCCGGGTAAAAAAGCTAAGCGTATTATTTTCGGGAGTTCGTATGATAAGTCCGTAATTAAGTAATTGCCCGGATTCCCATTGATTAGCAACATCCAGCAGGTCAAATTCAATGTATCTCTCTTTTGTATTGATTGTATAAGCACTGCCCAGTAATCGTGTGGGGTAAGGCTTATTGGCATGAGTAACACCCATTTCCCGCCATATCGTATTGGGTTGATGTAATTCGATAAGAGAGCCTGCAGGAAAATCAATATAATATAGCCTGAGCTTGGCGCTTTCGATTAATTTCAAATCGCGAATGCGATCGGATAGCTCGCCAAAGTGAATAAAAGACTCAAATGATTCTTCGTCATTTTTACCTGTGAGCATACTTTTCGTATCGCCATAGTTGATGGTTCGCAAATCTTCTCTCGATCTTGTCGAAGCGTCCGCTAGGGGAGTCAGACCAACTTCTTTTCTCGGAGCTTCCAATAATTCGAATTTACCAAATAGGCGATTATAAGGTCGAACTTGTATAGCGGCTTCTAGGTATTCGCCAGCCATTGCCTCAATAAACGACTCTATGTCATCATTCCCGCGATACATTACCTGTATCGAAGCGGGAAGGTCGAAGTTCTTAAGTGTGCGGATAGAAATGGTACTGTTTAAACTTTCTTCATCCGGCTTCATGACGACAAGCTCAGACACAAGTTCCTTCTCTTGAGGGATGTAAAGCTTATACTTGCCTGTGACTTTGTTGGAAAGCCTGTCTTTTACTCTAACTTCCCCGGTTAACTCAAAATTATGATATTCATCCAATCATTTCACCCACTCACCTCATTGTATTGAGATTTAAGATTAAACAGGATCTACTTTAGCCCTGATTTCAAATTGCCCATTGGGATCGGGCTCCGCATTGATTTGAGTTGCAATCCGCACGTAAAACTCATTTTCTTCATCAGGTTCAATAAACTTGTTAAACAAAATAAAATCCTCCGGTATGAATGGGGAGGAGGTATAGGACATTTGAATTTCTACGCCGTCAGGCAGATTTTCTTTCTGTACTTCCAACAGCAGGTTTTGGACACGTTCGCCCAACTGGTTTTTTACTATGACTTTTTGATCGATCGTAGTTTGACCGGCGACGATGATATCGAAATCAAGATATTTGAGAATTCCGCCAAAAGTATCTGAATAATATTGTTTATTTTCATCCATGAACATCAGACCGGAGTAAGTGCCGACAAATTTGGTTTCCCAAACATCCGTCTGTCCCCAAGCATCCTGGAATTCAACCTTCAGAGCATTTTCCACCCCAAAAATAATATCCCGTTCCGAAATATTCAATTGAATATTCAGTGGGGAAGGGGCCAAACTCGTAAATGCTCCATCTTGCGGGTAATAAGGCTTCCCATTGAGGAAAACTCGATATTGTACTTTGCCCTTATCCGCGTCGTCCAAATTTCCAATCAGTTTATTGCCAGCAACTTTAATATTGATTGTCGCTAATGAATTCAAAAGATAAAAAGCTGCACTAGCGAATTTTACATCCTCTAATGGAGAGTTAGTTATTATTTTAATGTTATCTACTTTAATGGGATCATTCATATGAATTGATTCATCTATGTAGTAGGCCAGGCGAATATTCCCACCTTTGTCCTTAAAATGTTTTTCTTTAAGTTTGCCTACGTCATGTATAGTCATTGCGTCATTCTGCACTTGATCCAAATCATCAATATTAATAACATTCCATACACCATATCTACATGATTCCCATGTGTCTCCTTGATCAAATGACATTAGCATTTTAAGTTTTCCGGTATCTCCAACCTTATTAGCAATAACGTTTTGAATCGTGCCGAAAATCTCAAAATCGTTTGGAGTAATTAATATCTGCTCAAATGGCAATGCATTCATTTCAATGTCCAATTCATCAATTTCTTCGTCTTCTGCCCATGTAACAACCTCAAAATCGCCTTCAAGATCATCCAGCGGGCTATAGTTAGCATCAATCACAAGTTCAGCAGATTCTTTTGATGGGTCATCTGTGTAGTACAATACATCAACACTATCACTAAACTCGTCATATAGGGTAAATGGTTCAGTTTCTAAAGTGATTGTTGATTCCGTTTTGCTTGGATCATCAGTGTATTCGATTAGTTTGATAGTCTGTCCAGCAAACTCGTCTTCGAGGTTGAATGGCTCGGTTTCGATGCTAAATTGCACTTCTGTTTTATTAGGGTCATCTGTCCAATGGTGTAACTCAACATCACCATGAAGTTCTGCCCATGCTGATTCTGGAATAGTTGAAATATCATTTAATCCATAAGTTAAAAATAAATCCTCTGTTAGATTTGTTCCAATAGATTCAAACTTATTATCTTTATAAGTCTTATATTCATTTTCATTAAATATAAGTGACTTATACTCATAAATAACTTCCATCATTTCTAATTCATATATAAAAACAGTTCCTGAATATGATGAACTAACGTTAAGTCTATAGTACATGTACTGATTTGAATTATCGAAGTTATACTCTCTTTTTTCTGCATCTCCAAATTTGAATGAAGGACTATTTGTAACATAATGAAGAATATCATAATTCACATTATCGTTAGAACCCTCAAAAGTCCAATTTTTAGGACTGCAATTATTTGACCCAGTACTAACAATAGTATATTTTGCAATTGTCTTTTTTTCTGGAAATCTATATGCTAATTTGAATGAACCACTTCCGCTTGCATATATTGAAGAATTAATTCTATCAAATGCCTTCCATGCTTCATACCCATTCATCCATACGCTACTTGCACTAGCAACTCCACTTGGAGTAGTGTTACTTGTCATTTTTGGTATGGCTGTTGTATTGCTTACATATGCCATTTTGATCACCTCTTTCTAAAGGAAGTTATAAGATAATAATTTTCTCAATTGGCGTTTTATTAGTATCGATCTTTTGCTTAAACACTTTTCCTGTGCCTAAAGAAGTAAAAGTTTCAGTAATATATATTTTCTTGCTTAATTGTTCATGAAAATTCACTTCGTTATTATTTGGTATTCCGTAATTTACAAAAGTAACTTCATTATCATTTTCTAAAAATAATAATGTACTTTCTTTTAAAGAATTTATACATGTAGGGGTTTGAATTAGATATTGGTCTTCATATACTAATTCGTATACAGTTAACTCGGTAATTCCCCAAGAATTAGTTCCAAATCGAGTCTTACATTTTATTCTTATGCCACTAACTTTTGCTTCCTCTATGTCATATGTTAATGTTTCATTTACTTGAGAGTGGCTTCCACTATGAAGCACTTTCCATGTTCCATTTATATTTCCTTCTAAGTCCCATGTTGCCATGTTATCATATGCATTAGACCCGATTGACAATGAATACCTTTTTAACTTGTAGATTTTAGGAAAAATAATAGTAAAATATTCTGGTAGAGATGGGTTTATAGCTGATCGAAAGTAGGTACTCATTGACCTATCAACTGCATAAAAGGGATACGTATTCATACTTGTAGTGGAAATTGTAAACCCATTTCCACTATTACTAGTCATTTTTGGTATTATACTAACATATTTACTCATAAAAACCGCCCCCTCTTAAAGAATAATCTTATCTACTCTGTGCCTTGAAAGATCAATCGTATGCTGAAAAGCCCTGCCGGCACCAAGCGTGGTTTCTGTTCGTTCGACTTTCTTTTCTCCTAACGAAGACTCAAAACTTATCTCATCAACTCCATGATTAATGAAGTCGCTCTCTGTGCAATTTGACATATTAACTAGCAATTTATTAGTTTCAAATATTTCCATTTCACCAAGTGCAACATAAGTATTAGATGATGTTGCTGTGATGTTAAGTCTGTAATACATGTATTGTTTTTTATTCTTAAAAAGGAATGTTTTTTTCACATCAGAAGTCCAATCACCAATCCCCGACTGACTGTCTAAAATATCCCATATAGTTCCATCGTTGCTTCCCTCAAATTTCCAATCTTTTAGATTATGACCATTGTACGATGCGTAATATTTTAAACTATAAGCTGATACTATTTTTGGTTCAGCAAATTTATAAGACAATATTGCTTTTCCGCCGACATTACCAGATAGCCATTTGCTGTCACTTTGATCAAAAGCTAAGTATGGATAAACTCCAGAACCATAAACAGAACTTGTACTTGCCACACCGCTTGGTGTTGTGTTGGAGGTCATTTTGGGTATTAAATTAGTTTCATCAGGAATCTGAGTAATTGAATATATTCTATTATTTGCAGATAATAAAAACTTTTTAGCTATTGGATCAATTACATCGTTATAAATCTCAATATCATCTATTTGACCATTAAAAAAGACAGACGAAGAGGGGGTACATCCCAAATGTAAATTTCGACTTCCAATATATTCTGTATCTGATAATTTAGTAGATGCGACAGGATGATTCATATTATCAACATACACTTGTACATTGTTCAGTGAGTCTTGAGTGTAAAGAATATCGTGCCAAACTCCATCATTAATATAGGGCAATGATGGTACATCTAGTGAGTACTGTCCACTAACACCTTTCAAAAAAAATAATCTTAAAAGGCCATTTCCTGTTTGAATTATAAGTCCTTTTTCTGAGGAATCGTTACATGTAGACAATATTACCCCTGTATCCGATGTTGTTCTAAACCTAAATCTGATACTTTTTTTACCAATTGGAATAATCTTATTGCTAAAAACAACCTTACTATCGCTTCCATTGAAACTCAGCGCACTGCCACTACCATTCCATCCAGCAACTCTAGCTACTCCACCGTTGATTGTGCCAACAGCAGTTCCTTTGCTATCTGCAACATTTCCACTTACTTCATCGAATTTGAACCAAGCCACTCCGCATTTATCCATCAAATACTGCGTATACAAAGGGTTATAAACAGCCATTATCTCACCATCCTATCCAAATAAAACTTACATTCAATTTAGAAAACAAAAAGAAGCAGCAGATAATCTTCTGCTACTTCGTACCTATACTAACTATTTCAAAATACTTTTTCAAATCAATTTTTTCTTTAAACACTTTACCATTTCCTAGCACTTCGCCAGAAGCGGTATTATCATCCATAGGTAAGACAAAGGATTTTGTTTTTCTATCTAACACAGATAGATTATCCATTCCTTCTTTTTTAAAAGTGTCTAGGGTAGGTAATGTTGCCGAAATTGTTTTCCATGATGATTTGTATGTTTTGTATTCATTTTTTATTTTAATAAACGATTTATATTGAGGTGGTAATTCAATTTCAAGAACTGGACGGAAGCCGAAAATGTAGTTGTTGGCACCATTTATCGTGCTGCTTACGCCACTACCCCAAGTCCCAATCGCGAAGTTAGGGCCACCTCTCAATACTCTGTGAGAAGAGGTTTGCTCTGAAATAGTCCTAGTAGTGCTAGACCAGGACCAAATAAGATTCCAATTCCATACATTATTATCTCCTGCTGTAATCGTTTCGTTAAGAGTCGAGTTGACAATATATTTATCACATTCGTTGTCTTTATAAGAAGATGAAACACCACCTGTCATGAGCCTTATTGTTTTAATATCTCTTTGATTTTTTGATGTTATAAAAGGTTCAAATCCTTGAGGTAAAGCATATTTAAATTTCGTTTCGCCAAAATTGTACGTTACCTTACTTAACCACTTAGAAGAGTGGAATGGATACCATTCAACACCTTTTTCTATTTCTTTTGTCGCCAACAATGCTCCATTTTTATAGAATGAAATATATCCATTATCAAGATCAAAGGCAACACCAATAGTGTCACCAGAATTGATCGTCACATCAGTTGTTATATTATATGGAAGAATGTTGCCTTCAAAATCAATAGCCAATACTTTATTAACACTAGCAACAAATTCAGCACTATTTGTACCATTGCCCGTAGAAATATTAGAAAGCTTATCGATTAATCCAGTCATAAATCTAAATCCTCGACCAGATGTTTGTGTTGACGTACTGATACAGTAAGCTTCATAATACCATTTCCCACTTTTGACTCCATTGGTGGCTCTAATAACTTTGTACAACGCCACAGAGCTATCATCGTTATCCATTACAGTTAAACCTAAATCAGTAACAACTGTTATCGGATTTCCATCGGTAGCAAAAACAACGTATGGCAGTTGAATACCGCTTCCACTTGCAATACCGGCACTGTTCAATGAGTCCCAAGAAATACTATGTTGAATATTACGATCTGCCAAGAGTATCTTTTTCTTATTCCAATCTTCAACCATGATAAAGTAAAAATCACCATTAGGAGTTGCTGTGCTTGTAACAGGAATAAAATCAGAAGTTTCTTGTCCTAGACCACTAAACACTCCCACTTGTCCAGAAGCAGCTTGATAATGACAACGAATGCGTTTGCCCACTTCAAGGTCTTTAGGGTCTGTTACTTCATCAGGATGGAGTATTCTACCTGAACTATCGATGTCAATAAGATCAAGTGACATGTTATAATTAGATGAATTTTGTTTGTCAGAAATCAGTTCAACTGTATGTCGAGAATAGTTTAGTCCCTTTTTCTCAAAAACAAGGGTTTTAAATTGATTAGCATCTGTTGTATATTCTGAAAACTCTCCAACCAATACACCGTCAATTTTGACAACTATTTTATCTGTTCTTGTTGGTGCCAAAACATCAGTTATTCTAACTTTATCTCCAATAAAATCAAATAAAAAACTTTCACCTTTTTGCATGAGATATAGTGCATTACCATTAGAATAACCAACGTTTGAATTTATGATTAAATTTCCTTTCCCCTTTACTATTGATGCTGTTGCCTCATACCTTTTCCAACCACTCTCAGGTTCCGTTAATGGTTGTCCAACTATAGCCATATATTACACCTCCTTGTACTCAAATACTGGACGGAAGCCTATTCTTGTCGACGAAGCACTTGATCCTACAAACCCAAAGGCACTCAGCAGACCCGTCTCAGGACTTAAAATTCCTCTATACACTCGTATCGTATTTCCGCCTTGCATAGTGCCGTCCACCCTAGAAATGTTGTTAGTGGTTGTATCTTGAGTCCATGTTGCTGCGTTCGAATTATAGTGAAACACATCATCCAACGTTTTACCAACTTGAATCTTATTTATAGGAAAGTTCACAATATATCTATCCCACTCATTAGCAGTAGGCCATCCACCATAGCCTTGGTCAGTTAGGCTTCGATTCCCATTCGCATCAGCATAAGCAACCCCACCAGTAGGAGAGCGCAAAATGCCTTTCACACCAGCAAATATTTCGGGCCTTCCTTGAATTACTCTGGAATTTCCATTCAAAGAATCCCATGACTGGCTATTTTGAACGACTCTATCAGCTACAAGAAGTCCTTTGTCAACTTTGATGAAATAAAACCAACCTGTTACAAAGGAGGCCGCAGGAACTCCGGTAAGCGGATATTCAGATCCTCTTTGGGCGCCCGCTCCCCAAGTATTTGCCTCTTTATCATAAAATCCGTGTATATAATCACCAATCTTCATATCTTCGATCTGATTTCGCAATTGCCCCGTAGTCGCTGGAACTGGCATGATCACACCTCCGCTCTGCTTAAGCTATTTATTTTCTTGAACTTAGATTTTTTTACATCTGAAACGAATACTTTTCCTTCATTTGTCCATGCCTCATCTTTAACTCCATCGAGGACATAGTTTTTCTTAAACTCTAGGAAACCATTTGAGGTATTCAAATAATCATTGTTGTATTTGCCTTGCTCATTAAAATCATCGACGGTTCGTGTTGAATTAATTCTGTTTGCGGTGATTTCAATTTTGATTCTTGCAAATAGGCCAACGGGGGACAGAATACTTCCATCCGCATAATTGATTTCAACATAATCCGTCCAAGTAATGCGATCATTGGATGACTGCGTATAAATTTTGTAACTTCCGCTTCCTTTGGAGATCACATCTCTAGCGACTCTTTTAAATGCAGTAAAATTATCTTTTATATTTATAATTTCAGATTCCCAATATCCCGTATCAACAAATATCGAGTTTACAGCATCATCAATACCGACTTCGCGCAATTGTAATTTTCCGTCTTTGATTTCTGTATTAACAAAGGTGCCTTTGGTTAGATCAATAGGTATTTCAATCTCCTGTGTTACGGCCATCTTATTCATTCACCCTCCAGGATTAAGTGCATAAAAGACACTTTCATGTACTTAAAAATATTCATCAAAAAACGTTCCACTAATCTTTTTAATGTCTTTTTCATTTGTCATGCGAACAACTACAACATTGTATTTTTCATCCTTATGGTATCCGCCCAATAACACCTCAATAGGGAAGCTGGACAGCGCAACTTTGTTTTTGATTTCATCCACCAATTCAGAATCATTCGCTGTGAATTCCGTTTTGTAAGAGCCAGGGGAGAGGGTGATGTCGTAAGTGCTGTCATCCGTTTCTATGGTTAAAACATTATTGGAGTCCGTTATTGCTTTTTCACCATTTATTGTTGTGTTTCCCCAAACCCGCTTGTAACTGTCAATATAAAAACCTTCCATATAAAATCACCTCATTATTTGATTTCCCAATTGATAACTCCCATTTGGTTCTTTACTAACGGTGCATTGATCGCGTTTACTGTCAACCCGTTTACACGAATTATTAATTTTCCGTCTAAGTCTTGGTTAGAGCTGATTTTTATTTCGAAATAAGGGCATTGCCGGTAAGGGAGATGGAGGATGTTAAAAAAGTTGATATGTACTCCTTCAAGCTCCATTTTCTTTTTGTATCCAAGACTGTACTCTGTAATTTGTTGGTTTGATGTTTTTAAGCCGCTTGAGAAGAAGTCTGCTTCAGCGATGGCATTTTTATAGGTAATAATGTCGTTATATAAAAAAGTCCTTCCGGTTAACGGATACTCTTGAACGTCGGTGACGTACGAGACCATGATTCGATTTCCGTTAATATTGAATATGCCGTTAGCGACATCAAAAAATATTTGAGACCCTTCACCGATAAGTCCAAATTTTATTATTTTTTCTTTATCTATATCATAAAAGTTGTTAGGCTTTTTTGTGTTCAAATCAAATTCAGATAAATAGGTATTATCGTAGTATTCGGCAACCCAAATAAAGGATTGAGTAGGTACAGGCGACTGGCGATATTGTTTATTTTCAAAAATCAAATTTGCAAAACTCCTCCCATTGTATTGTGAGAAAAAAAGATGGGGGATGAGCCCCCATCTTTTTAGTAATTAGTTATACATAACGGTAAGAAACACGGATTTTAAATTGTTGTCTGCCGGATTTGGCATCCAGCGGCACGGCGGCCTGAAGACTTACCGTGGCATAATTGCCTGCTGCATCCACAGGATTACCGTTATTATTTACACCTAAAATCTCTTTAGCTCCAGGCTTAAGTGGGGTAGGGTAAAGTGCTCCGGTAAAATCCTTGGTTGTGGCGCCTGTGGTGCCAATCGGTTTGGAATAATCTTTACCGATAGCGGACGACGGATCAGCCAGATCCGTTTCGCCAAGACTGTCTACTTGGGCATGGAACCAGTTATTTTTAACGACTTCAACTTCGTTGCCTACCGTATTGCCAAGACCGCCGGACATATCGCGAGTAGTGATCGTGCAATCTTCCATTTTGGACACATCCTCGGCTTTGCCTTTATTGTTCCAAATATTGAATGTGTAAATAGGGGAGAGGTCTCCCGCATCAATAATTTTAAAATCGAATGGAGCGGTTACTTCATTTGTGTGTGTTGCGTCATACCAGCTAATAATAGGTTGAGCCATGATTGCATTTCTCCTTTATGAGTCGATTATTTTGTTCTTATTACTAAATAAATGGACATGCTTTGCACATTAATGCCGAGATCCTCGACATTAACTCGGAACATGTCACCTTTATTTACGGTTTTTGTTTTGATCGTTGCCGTTTTATCATCGGCGTATTCCAATGCCTTAAAATGCAGCTTCTTGTCCAGTACGCCTGTCCAATCCATGAAGTTTCTTGATTTTTCAATATTAATAAAGGTTTCCGTGTCTCCAGAAACTTTGCAAACTGCGTTTACAGAAAGTAATTCTCCATCATACAGAAAAGGAATGATTTGCTGCTGTACGCCAAACTCCAATACTCCATCCAGATAAATAACGATCACCCGTTCATTTAGAGTAGAAGGGAAGGATTTTAGCTTTAAATGCTCCGCAACACTCATCAATCCGTCTTTGTATTCACTGACCGGCTGAATATTTTCACCAAAAATATCGATAAGAACCCAATCATTGCCGTCATATCTGTATCGCTTGCCATCCTTGTACGTCTGAACGGTCCAACCAACCTCGGGATGGGGGTACGTGGCATATAGCTCTTTCATATCCGCTACAGCCGTTTTAAAGGCTAACTTGGTCGTTTTGTACGCATCCAGGGCCAAATCTCTGGCTCTGTCCGCTTCATCGGCGGCTCTGTTGGCGTTATCCGTAGATTTTTGCGACTCCTCGATAACAAGTCTGGTTTCGGAAATCAGTTCTTCTACGCGGCCAATGAGTTGATTGTTTTCAGCTAATTTGCGTTCAATCTCATCAATGTAGTCTTGTAAAGTTACCACGATATCAGGATTTCGGCTAACGAGAGCATAGATTCGGGAAGCCGGATATAATATTAAACCTCTACCTTTATAGCGGCATAAAATAGCCTTTCCGATTAATGATTCATGGACCTGGATCGAACCAATCGAATAATTAACCAGAAATTCATTGGGGGCAAGCCTCGGCCTTTTTTCATATACCTCTTGATCAATTTCTACCATTCCCGAAATATGTACTCTATCCGTAATAGAAGGGATCTCCAATAGCGTGATCATCCCGTTTGACTGCACAACCAGAGAATCAGCGCGATCTTTGTATGGATCGTCATCCGTGCCTTTTCTCATGATAATCGTGATTGGGTCATTATACTGAAGCTGTGTTATTAAATCTGGCAAATAATCACCTCCCTACTGAAGAAGCTTAAATTGGTATCTAAACTTAATGTCTGCAATGCCATGGACCCGTAACACATTTTTTCCGACAGGGAAGCTTAAAAAATTGTCGTTAAAATCTTTATATCTATAAGTAACAGCTAAGCTGGTTTCGATATCTTGGTTCTCATTGTCTACAAAAACAGTCTCGCCGTCGATTAAGTTATTGAATTTAAACTCTTCATTATTGTGCGTTAAATTGACAATGGAGAAATCGCCATTGCCTTTTTTGGTGATCCAGATCTCAGGGCGGCAGGGAAGATCTCCTTTGTTATCGAAAACTAATACCGGTTCGAAATAAAAGGTAACGCTT
Organism: Paenibacillus oralis; assembly: GCF_003863965.1. Lineage (GTDB taxonomy): Bacteria > Bacillota > Bacilli > Paenibacillales > Paenibacillaceae > Fontibacillus > Fontibacillus oralis. The sequence continues at coordinate 6,361,292 of NZ_RRCN01000001.1, read as the reverse complement.
TTGAACACTGGTTTATGCTCATACGCCTTGGACTGCATTAGCACCCGATAGACGATACTTGCTCCGTACAGACCGGTATCTTCGTTGATTTCCGGGATTTGCCCTCCGTTCACGCAATTCCGCCATTCTGTCCAATGATATCCGCCGTCAAAGGATACTCTGGTTTGAATGATGACTTGGGTGTTTTTGGGAGCATCACTTTCCCAGGTTATTTTGGTCATCGCTCCATCGCAGTTTATTGGAATAGGGAGTGGGGGAGAGGTGTACACTCCTCTTAAATTGATTAGGGATATCCATCTGGCCATATCTATATCACCATCACTCGATTTTTCCAAATGGACGATAGAGGGCGGCCGCACCGCTTTCCTGCCATTTAGCGATTTTATAGCTGTGCCATACGGCGTTATTGTCATAGGTGGTCGCCCCATCGACTAAGACCCAGCCAGGTTCTGTATCCCCGGATTCACCGGACTGAATGCAGACATAAAAGCGGCCGTTATCTACCGTAGAGAAGACTATATCATCAACTTGATACACATGGTTGGGATTCCAGGTGTTGCCGCCTCTGGTGTCCTGTACAACCCCGCTATCCGAGACTGGAAAAATAGGTTCAATCAGTCCGCTATACCCCGTTTGTATGCATGTGTAGTAGTGTCCGTTATCTTTAGCCGGAACCACGCGATCCCCATTCGCATATGACTTTAATTTCTGCCATTTTGGGGCGGCAATCCCTGTGCGGATGTTAACCCATCCGACATAACCGCCAATTTCCAAATGATTTGCGTAAAGGATATGTTTGCTGGGCCAATTTCCGCTTACGGGGGGAGAATCGGCATAGTCGGGTGAAATATCGTCCAATACTTGAAAATTGGCAGCTAAAGCTTCCAGCGTAGGCCCGATTTCATCCACTTCCCAATCCGGCTTGGTCAATCGTAATTTCTTTGTATATGTTGACATTTTTTACTCCTTTCTTTAAGCAGTAAACTGTTGATCCAAATCAGCCCACTTCGTGCTATACGGGAAATCGCTCCACTTTATTCTTTGGGGATTAAGAATTAAACTTCCGTCCGCATCGACGACCAGCGATTTTTTGTCTCCTTGCCTGAAATCATTGCTTGTATTTGAATATGCACTCTGTTCCCACTGGTATAGACGAGAGGTCATAACAGGGGAATAGGAGTAGGGGCTGTCGCAAAGAAAAGTAAGACTTACATATCCCTGACTTAAGCAATTATGGACTAGTGTTGGATCATCTACTACAATCGCGTAAAATATCCGCTCGGGGCTTCTCCCGATCTCATTGGTAAAATATAATTCCTGATAATAATCATGTTCCGTGAGCCATCGCGCCACCTCTCTCAGTTTTTGCGTGTCGTAGTAATCTTCGAATGCAAAGGAAACATTAAATTTAAGCGGACTTTTGGTTACACTTTGCAAATAAGGCCGGTCACGGCCTTTAGCCGCCAGGAGATTTGCTTCTCTCGAGGCGGCCAAAGCTTCCTCTTGCATCCCGCTATTTACATTGACGTTAATGACTCCGAATTTCTCCGATACAATGCCTGCATATGAAAAATAAAGGGAATCCCTGATCGCCATAGTTCACCTTCCTAACTTTCAAATTTCACTTTCTCGTTCCCGTCTTTTATGGTTGTTATTGTGCCTAGGCAAGTTTCTACCCGAGATCCAATCAGAGCTATCGCTTTCCCTCCTAGTTTTCCTCTAGTGCTGCCGGAAGTGATTTTTCCCTGTCCAGACCCTCTTGTGGGAGAAGTCGCTGTATACCTGCGAGAGCTAGTACTTGAAGGAATAGGAGGATAAGCTTCCCATGTCTCATTTGTTTTGTCACCAACTGTTGCGACATTTTCACCTTCAATTTTAAGTCTTGAAGAGGAAACAGAGACCGATCCTGTAATTTTTGCTCCTGTGCTTCCGCTTCCAGCGTCAACCCACTTAGGCCCCTCGTCGGTATCTCTCCTTCTTTGGATGTCATAGGTTACATGCCCAGACTTTACAGACTCATTAATTTCTGAGCCGTTAATAGCTACTCCTGCCATAATTAAGCCTCCTTTGAACTGCATAAAATTGGCCTTATATAAAGACATAAAAAAAGCCACCCGAATAAATTGGGTAACTTTAAGCAAAATTATATTCTGTACCACTTACATTAATTTTACCAGTGGAAACAATATCAATCTCTCCATTATTTTTAATAGTAATTTTAGTTCCACTTTCATGTTTAATATCAATATATCCAGTAGCTACAGATAGTTCAATACCATCATCTTTAAATAATAATCGTCTTTCTTTCTGGTAATTGCTATTGTAGTAAATAAAATCCCATTCTGTCTTTATCTTTTCTATGAACGCTTTTCCGCCATTAGGGGTGCGGTCACCAGCACCCATTTGAATATACGGAGTAGCTAATTCACCGCTCCCACGAAACCCCAAAATCATTTTATCTGCTTCGGCCATTTCGTGAATCATTACAGGCCAAGCAGTGACATCTGTTGTCATTTGCCCGCTTTGAGAACTATCTATCCAATAAAGGGGTCTTCCATCTGGCAAAGTTTTTTGACTATCAGAGCCATCAGCCATCCCAGTTATAAATTTTTGTATATTGCCTTCAATACGAATATAATCTGACCAACCATTTAATACCGTATTTGTCAATGTTGTTAAACGAGAAGAGGTTAAATTTGAAATGAAACCATCCGTTGCAGTCACTATATTTGCTGCGATTAGTTGGGCATCAATTGCACCTGCTCCCACTACATCCCAATTATTCATATAAATCTTTCGTTGACTGGAGTCCATTAACAGCAGGTTGTTTCCATCCGTCACTGTTACTTTTTTGAATTTAGCCGTTCCATCCATCGCTATACTGGCTACGGCGTCATTAAAGTTTTCAGCGCCAAACCAGAGGCCGTATTGCGGATACATTTTAATCATTCCACCGCGGTTATCGCGCAACTCCAAATCAGACCCTCTGATATGGCCATCCTTAAACAAGCTGTTCGTAATTTCCGCAGAATCGGCAAACAGTTTGTTCATCCAGACATTGCCATACATGTCCGCATGGAGCGGGGCGGTCGCCCACACTGAACCTCCCAATTGGAAACCTTCATGGGTCACCTTGAATATTCTTTCGCCCTCACCGGCCTGAAAATTGCCAATCATATAAAGATCGCCATCCGTAGAGGTATAAAAGGTTTTCTGGAAGGCGCCATTTTTGTTTCTTTCGATAAAAAATCCCTCATCGGCGGTAACGTTCGTTCGATTTAGAACCGTAAGATTGTTGCAATCGGCAGGGGAGGCATAGCGATTAATAAACATGCCGAATTTATCCGGTGTTTCTTCCAGTAGACCCAGCTTCAGCACCTGACGGCCACAGCGGTCATCGATCATTAATCTCGATCCTTCGATGGTAAATACACCGGTTGTGTCCCCGATAACGACTCGTTGTCCAAGTATGATTTTACCCAAAACCATTTCCGCGATCACGCCGTCCGGAGAAATGGCCGTTTCGTACTTCAACCCCCCGGAGCGAGTCAGACCCAATACACCGTGTGTTGCTCTCAAGAATCTTAGCGGATCATTGGGATCGATAATCGTAATACCTTTACGGTCGATGGTTACAAACTCATTTGAGGCCATATTGATTTCATTGGTGACCTTGTTCCAAAAATGATCAAATAGCCTCGACATTTCGGAGGAATCCACAACGGCTTGGCCCCACTTGGTTTTACTCACATCAACCAGGACATTCGTGTTCTTGGAATCACTGAGAAACTTCTCTATATTTTTACTCTCGTCATTAACGCTCTTGGCATTGGACAAAGTCAATTTGATGTCGCTTTTGTCAAAGTCATAGTTGATTTGCGTGATTCGGGCGGTAACATTCGTATTTGTGGGATCATATTTGATATTTACAAAATCCCCCAAAACCAGCTTGCTCCAATTGCGCTGTTCGCCCACAATCGCCAGGAAGTTAACGATGTCAACCTCGATCGATAACTGCGGCTGCTGCAGCTCTTTAAATTTATCCTGAACCGCTTGATACAGATCTTTTTCATCGACATATACATCGTCACTAAAATCCCGCTCAATGACAAAAGGATTTAATTCATGGAGCTGATCCGCCGTGAAATTGCTTTCTGCCGACAGAGCGGCTTGCAAGGAGGAGATATGCTCTTTCACTTCCTTGATTTGCCGGTTTTTATGATCGATTTCAAGCTGTTTTAGGTTGATTTGATTCTGCTTGTTATCCAGACTGTATCTTTCGATAATTTCTTGCTCATTATTGGAGTTGTTCCATTCATCCAGACTAATGTTGGCTACTTGAATAAATACGCTTGAATTGCCTCCATTAAGCACGACTTGCGCGGAACCAGCCTGGTTGATTTTGCCCAACAGCATCCATTTGCCCGCAGAAATTCCTTTACTTTGCCCATTCAGATAAACGGAAACACCGGAAGGGTTATCAACCTTGATCATAGCCGCATAAGCATAAGAACTGTTGAGTCCAAAGCTTCTGGATGTGTTACCGCTATGCACGTATTTCTCGAAAAACATTTTTTGGTCAAACTGCTGGCTAAGCATCGTATCTGTAACCACAGCTTCGTCATTCTGTAATTTGTTTAAGTCGGCTTCCAACTGGTTTTGCTCCGCTTCAAACTGCTCTAATTGGTTTAAGTAGGACTCAAACAGACCGTTTTTGGATTCGACGAGCTCCTGTAAATCAAGCAAAGCATGGCATAAAGAATCGGACATATGATAGGAAGAACTAATGACATTGCGTTGTTCATCTCGCTTAAAGGGATACATAAAATAACCGAAATTTTCAATATACCCTTGTCCGGTAGGATTGACCTTATGAATCGTCAGCCCGTCTTTACCGGTGCCTGTCAGTCTAGTAACCATTTGATCGGACGTTGTCGTTTGGTTCATGCTTTTTAAATATTTGCCCCAACTGAACGTTAAGCCTCTATTTAACCCGAACAGCTCCGGTTTCTTGAAGCTTACTGTCCTGGCATCCGTGTCAAATTCAACAATCGCATTATAGGTCTCCGCCACGGCATAAATGGCCTCAAGCACGGTAGAAGAGGGGAATTCAAACGCTCTATACGTCAAGTCGAAGTCCGCGTCGATGTATCCAATATTCCAAATCGTATTTGCGAGCAAATCGGTTAAAACCTGCCTGCAATAATAAGAGGTAACACTGTAATTTTTGATTAATTTGTTGGAAAGCTCATGTGCTGTAGAGTAACACTTTACGCTTTTGACGTCCTGATCTTGTTCGACGGCATCATTGATATCAATAACGGCGAACCATTCCGTTTTATGATTGGTAACGACCTGGATTAAATATTTCTCGCGTAACAAGTCAACATTTTTATTTCTGACTCGTTTATGGTGGATATCCAGGTTGTAGGGGAGGCTGAACGATAATTCATAAACCTCGTTTAAAGCTGTTTTTAAACTATCATTGAATATCTCACTCAATTTACTGATCGGCTCTCTGTTTGGTTTGCACAAAAAATATTGCGGATGAATCGGCCTTAAATTGTAGTCAATATCACCAAGCAAAAATTATTCCCCCTTTCAAATAAGAAAAGAGCAGGCCAATTATGTCCCGCTCTTAAAGAATCCTTTCTTATTTGCTTTATTTAAGGCAATCTGGAATTTATCCAATAATCCTGTTGCTGTTTCTTTATCATTCGCTTGAATAACGACCTGCTGTATGATGGTGCTATTACTGTTGTTTCCACCTGCTGAAGCAGGGGAAGGGACCATATGGTTCAAAGTAAAATTGGAGATACCGTTGGAAATTTTGCTGACCACCGTATTTATAAAATCTACAGGGTCATTCAAAATGACCTCACCTTTTTTCAAAATGGAAGGCACCTCATCCGATTTCAAAAACTTGCTCCACCATTTTCCGGTCGTTGTTCCTTCTACGCCAACTTCACCGCCATCATGGTATACTTTAAGATCTTTTAATGTGGCATAACTTCCGTCCGGAAAACCATATTGTTTCCTTAGAGCCTGATTCTCTTCAGATAATGAAGCAAAAATGCTCTCCAATCTAGCATATTGAGCTTTGTTATTCTTGGACTGCGCCATTTGTAATCTTATAGTCTCAGCTCGCTGTTTGTTGCTTAAATAGGTTTTCCAGGCGGCTTCTTTTTGCGGATCTGGTGTTTGCCCTGGTTGATCGCCGTTATTTGGACCGCCAGAGGGAAGGCTGGGAGTATAACCGGATTGATCGTCAGGGGATTTAGAATAGTCCCCATTCGCATACTTTTGTAAGTTCTCAAGGCTTTTTTGCAAGGTATAGTTAAGATTTTCGAAAGCTTGATTGGTTGTAAAAGCATGACCCTGCAAGGTAGTGAAGTAATTTCCGTATTCCGTTTGAATTTCATTGATCGCGGCTTTCACTACGGTCGAATCTTGACTCAGCAGCCTTTGTTTTAAATCATAAAATTTCTTTTCATTTTCTAATCTGCTGTTGTATTCCTGTTCTATAGCTGTTTGTTGGTCATCAAGATTGTCCTTAATGGAATCACTGAGTTCATCTTCCATTTCCTTGTTTTTATCAGCGTATTTTTTTCTATCATCAAGCTGATCTTGTAATCCTTGCTTGCGAAGTTCACGTTCCCGGTTAAGTTTAAACTCATCGATTTCTTCATTTTTGGTATCGAGCTGCTCTTGCAATTCTTTGGTCTTGGCCTTACCTTGCATCGAGGTGTCCATAGACCATTTGTTTATTTCATCAATGATCTTTTGGCGTTCCTCAAGCTTTTGGTTTAGCTCTTTGGTATAATCCTCGTCGGAAGCTTGCCGGTCAAAAGCTTTAATTTGAGCATTGATATATTCTTCAAATTGTTTATATTCATCGTCGATATTTTTAGTTCTTTCCTGATGACGTTCTTCTTCTTCTTTGCGCTCTTGGTTAATAGCATCTAATTTCAGGTCTCGTTCACTTTCAATTGCTTTTTTTAACTCATTGATGATATTATCGGCAGCAGCTTCACGGAGCTGTTTCGTTTGCTCCATATTCGATTTGATGGCGGCTTCATTATCCATCCAAGCTTGAATTTCCTGGTTTAGTTTAGTGATTAATTCTGTTTTTTGATCAGCTGTTAATTTATCGCTTTGAATTTGCTCGTTTAAGGTATTTATCACGGATTGATGTATAGCTTGTTGCTGTTTTAGCAGTGGAATCTGCTTTTCAAGTTCCTGATTGTATGCGGCAGAACCTTCTGTTAGCAGAGATAATTTAGCGCTTGAAAAGTCAATCTCTGACCCGACTTTTTCAACCACAGCCGCATATTCATCTAAAGTACTCTGAACGATCGTGAAGTTTTTTTCCTTAATCTGTTGATCCACATCCCACCATTTCGTACTATTCTCAGCTTTAGTTTGATCATACTCGCCGGAAGTAATCTTATATTCGGCCACCATTTTATTCAGTTGCTTGTTTTGTGCTTCAATTTCTTTTTGCTTTTGCTCTAAAAGGGAGATCTGCACCTGTTCCTCTTTCCGCCATTCAGCGGAAGTAGGAGAGAGACGCGATTGTTTTCCTTGAGAAAGTGATATTTTATTCTCAAAATCGGAAATTCTATTTTCTGATTCAGTGACTGTATCATCGATGACTAGTAAGTATGAGGCATAAATTTGTGCATCCAAGTCAGCTACTTTTTTCTTATCATCATCTGTAGTCTCTAGTTCGCTTTGAGACAGGACTTCAGTTTTGTTCTTGGAGGTAGAAGGTGTTACGTAAGTTACGTCACTATCATCAACAATTCTTCTTGCTCCTTGATATTTAGGGGCCCAATAAGAACTGTTTAGATTTGCGGTTTTAAGACCTAATTCTTCACCCATCTGGATAAATTTGTTATCCCCCATATAAATGCCAACATGGGAATTATCTTTGTTTGTGGTCTTAAAGAAAATAAGATCGCCAGGTTTCAGATCTTTTTTATCGACGGCAGTTCCTTGTTTGGCTTGTTCCGCTGCCGTTCTGGGCAATTTAATGCCTAAAAATTCTTTGAACATTTCCTGTACAAATTGAGAACAATCTGAAACTGCCTCTGTAACAAATTGTTCATACGTTCCTTTAAACTCTCCGCCAATTTTGCCGTACTTAAATCCTCCTTGCAAATCTTGTGCAGCAGACAACATATTGCTAATTTTATTACCAGCACCATTAGAATTTGGAGAGGCAGTAAACGATTTTTTTGATGTTGTAGCTGCATTTGTAGATATAAGAGTGGAAGGGGTTTTAACACCTTCTTCATAAATCTTCTTCTGTTCTTTAAGAAGTTTAATTTCTTCTAAAAGTGATTTCCTGTATTCTTCAGAACCTTTTTTAATCCTGGATCTCTTACTTTGTAAATTGCTTAATGCTTCTTCAATTTCTTTTAAGCGTTTTTGTTGTTCAGTAAGCAGTTCATTTGTTTCAGCGAGCCTTTCGTTATTATTTTTATCAACACCTAAACCATAATCGGTTATACCGGTTAGATAACTGTTGGCTAACTTTTCTAATTCTTCAAACTCGGAGATATTTTCTTTTAATGCGTCAAATTCAGGTTGCAGTGCAGATAATTTATTTTTAAGAAATTGAGTAAAACCCGAACCTTCTTCTTCGAGTGGTTGGCGAAATTTACCTAAACCAGCAAAGAGTAATTTATCAAACTGCTTAGAGGAATTTAATTCGGATTCTGTAGAATTCATTTCTTCTTCAATTTTGGATAGATTCTTTTTTGCATCTGCAAGATTTCCAATGGCTTTTAATTCTAATCCATATGACTTAAGATTTTTAACAGAGTTATTCATTAAATCAATAGCCCTCTGTTTTTCATCATTTATACTTATTTTAAATAATTCAATTTTACTATTTTTTAGCTTAATTACCGCTTCTCTTTCAAAGGTATATCCGTCCTTAGTTTTCTTTAGATGATTACTAAGTTCAGGGTATTTTTGAATCAAATCCGTCATGGAAGAGGCGTTTTGAGACTGACCCTTATCAATATCTGATAGAAGTTGATTTAGGGGAACTATCTCGTCTTTTGCAGAACTGAATGATTCCCCAAGTTTTTTAGTTGCCTCACTGAAATTATAAAGATTTGGGGAAGGATCATACTTATAACCTTTCGAATCTTTATAAAAATCTGACGCAGATTTTGATGCTTTTTCAATGCTTTCTATCAAATTTTTTATGGATGCATTTGGTATACCGATTGATTGACCTAATGCATAAATATTATCCGATGCCTTCTTGATACCTTCAGGGCTTTTTATTAGATTAAGTTTATTTAACTCTGTAATAAAATTCGAAAGCTCATAGGATTTGTCTTCTAATTGTTCAGCGCTTAATTCACCAATATCAAGAGAATTTGTAATTTCGTCAAACTGTTTGGAGAGATTGTCGGATAATTCAACATTATTTTGATCGAGAATAGTTCGAGTGAGACTATTTAAATCATTTCTTAAAATATTAGTGTGAGTCGCTAATTGCTGCTCAGCTATGATACGCTGTCTCTCTAATTTGTTTAGAGTAGATTCGCTATATTCTATAAAGGTTGCGCCATATTCGTGAGGGATGTACTCTCCTTTCAAACCTATCTTTGACTTAATATCATCGACATCTTTCTTTGATTTTTTAACATTTTTTAGATCTTTTTTAAAATTATCTTGAGCATCGAGAATTTGCTGTTTTTGCTCATTGTCGGCCAGCATTTGGGCATATTTCAACTCTTCTTTTATCGCTTCGGCATTTTTAAGATGTTTATTACCTTTATCATCGATTGAGTCAACGAGGTTGGGCATTAAATCAGATAATCTCTCAACCAAATCTGTATATTTTTGCTCTTGTTCAAGGTCGGCAAAAACAGTTCCACCGTTTGTGAGTTCATGAAGTTTATTATATTCATCTACTAATTTTATGATCGTATCTTTGTGATTTATCCAAGAATCTGCTACGATTTTATTTTGTTTTTCCAATTCTTCTTGAATCTTTTTTTGTTCTTGAAATTTATTATATAAATAAGTAAGACCTGAAACTACAGCGGTAATGGCTAGTGATAAACCCAGGCTAAGAAGTGTTTGAAGACCAATTGCAGCCACCCTTGCTGCTATTAATTGCATCTTCAGTTTAATTAAATTAACTCCCATCACTTGAGTGGAGCGTGAGGCTCTCGTATATGCTGCAGAAAGTCGATCTACATAATTATTTAATTTATTTAAATGGGGAGACATTGATGAAAATATTTTGACCATGGACTTTCCAGCATTACTAAAATTCAGCATTATACTTAAAGATGAAAAGATTGCAACATTAAATAACCCAAAAAAGTCTATTAACTTTGCAAGTACATGTACTAAAGATGTATTCATATCTATAATAGCTTGCCATTGTCCTGATTGTCCCATGGTTATCGCTAAATTTTCCCACTCAGTTTGCATTTGCTGGATTTTGGCTTCAAGCGACCCCATGTATTCAGCGTTTTCCCGCATGGCCGAACCCTGGGAAGTCACTGCGGTTTCGCTGGCTCTTGTTGAAACATCATATTGGTTCATTAGAGCCAGAAAGCTCTGCATTTGATTTTGCCCAGCCAATTGAGTGGCAACATTTTGCTGCTGCTCGGATGTTAAACCGCTCCATTTCTCCGCGAGTTCATCCAAAATAGCCGAAGTGCCTTTTGTATCTCCGTCTAAGCTTTTCATGGAGATCCCGATGGAATTCAGCACTTCTCTCGATTGTTCCAGGGTTGCTATTCTTGAATAAATCGTACTTAGGCTATTACCAATCGAAGTACCATTCGCGTTCGTTGCGGCAGCAATTGCGGTAGTGTCCCCGATGACTTTTTCCATGGAAACACCGTAAGTGTTAGCCGCCGAACCGGCTTCAATCAAGCTAAGGGATAAATCCTTTGACGAGACGGTGAAGTTGTTGTCAACATTGGATAATGAATCGGCGACCCGGACGCTGTCTTCAGCCTTGACATTGAAGTCGTTCATCGCCGCCGTCAGTGTTTTAACGGCTCCGCCAGGGGTTAACTCCGAAATATTCTGCAGCAAAGCGGCCGTTTTGGTGAGCGAAAGCGTTTGTCTTACGTCATATCCCATTCTGGCAAATTCAAGAATAACATTATGTACTTCCTTGATGGACCTACCGAGCTCATTGGATATCTCGATATTACCATTTAGCATTTCGTCAAAATTGGTGTCCTCGTTCATTACTTTTTTTAACTGAGTCATTTGCGAGTCTACTTCAATAAGTGTAGCCACTATGCCTTGAAGATTTGCTGACACTGCCTCGGGCATCCATGATGTAAATGGTTGCATCGCTTTTTTCATGGTTTCGATAGCACTTGCCGATTTAATTGCGGCATCGCCTGCTTTATCGTTTGCGTTCTGATTATTAGTTGAAGCGCTTATATTCTGCAAGTTAATTTCTAAATCTTTAATTTTTTTAGCGATGGCAGAAGTATCGATATTTAACTTGAGATTAAGCTTGTTGATTTTGCTCTCTAATCGCTTAATCGCTTGATTCAAACTACGTCTTGCATCATTTTCATTAACCGTCAATCCTATGATGACACGTAAATCATTTGCCACGTCATTCACTCCTTTTTATTTAACCTTTACGCAAAATAAAAGAGCCAACGGTTTGGCTCCTATGGTTTCGAGTAAAGATGGTACTATTCTTGAGTCTCGAACCCCAGATTTTCGAATTTCTCGGCGAGCGTTTCATATTTAAATTGCTCATCACCCGTGAAAGCCAGGCCGCAATTCAGAACAGATTGAGCAACACTTTGTATCATGTTTTTCTTGTCCATCGTCAACTCAATATAAAACTCCTCATTCAGCAGAGGGAGGAGGGCGGCGTTAAATACATTTAGGTCTTTAATATCGTAACGTTGGTAATCTCCTTCGTAAATAACGATAGGGTTGTCTTGTTCATCAAGCCGGCAATGTTCTTTAATTAACTCATAATATTCGTCCCTGAATTGGTGCTCTCTTTCGACGAGTATTTTTAAAAATCTTGTGCGCATGCGCGAACTATAATCCGTGAGTTCCAATTTATATAAAAATGAAATAGCGTAATCCAATTCATGGATATAGAATTTAAGCATCTATTTGTTCCCTTCTTTAATTGGACTTTTGACCAAACATCACATTCATAATCATATCTTTGTTTTCTAAATTGGAGTCATTGATGTAGTTGTATAGCTGCTGCTGCATGTCTTTATTTGTTTTTACCAGCTCCTGATAAGCATCAAGCTTTTTCCACATCCGGTCATAAACTTTCTGGATCTCCGCTTTATCGAATGAATCAAAAATCTTTTCAGCCAAGTCGCTGTTTAAAATATTATTCAAAACACTCACTTTGTCTTCGAAATTGAAATCCAGCTGCGTTGTTAATTTTGAGAAATAAAGCAGGATGTGCATATGCAAATAATCCAAAATTCTGTTATCTTTTAACTCCCCGAACTTTTGACTGTATTCGGATGTAAATTCCGCAAAGTCCGAAAGCATCTGATCAATACGGGTAGGGGAGAAGTGCACGTAAATTTCCGTATAACGTCCATCTTCAAAGCTAACCTTTTTTAATTTCTCAAATTGGGCGGCTTCCTGGATTAAAGAATCAAGTGTAACTTTTTTCTTTCTGCTTCGCGTGTTCACTTTTGCAGCGGTTGTTTTTTGAGTAGTCAACAAAATTCATCTCCCTTAACTGGCTTTGAAATAGAAAGAGAGACACCAATGTGGTGTCTCTCTGCATTTTTTACTCCTCTTCAAGCAAATCAATAACTACCATCGCGGTGGACTTGCGGTCCTTAAGCACATCGGCCGTAAACGTGAATGGTTGAGGCTCGCCGGAGCTCGCCATTCCGATCGAGAAGTTCGGTTGAATTTTTAGTTTAGGAATTGTGTAGAGCGCTTCGACGTCCTTGCCGTCTTCGTTTCTCCAGAAAGTCGTTCCTTCAAGCTTATAAGTGCCAGGGAACAAGTCCGAAGCAATGGTCATGCTTTGAGTGGAGGCGGAAGCGGTGTAGTAATAATCGGCAATAACCTTATCGCCGGCTTTAATTCCAGTAACCGCACTCAAGTCAATTTCTTCTTTAACAGGGGTTGCCGCAATCGTTACATTCAATTTTTCGTTTAAGGATGTTTCATCAGATGTTTTGTAGAAATAGTATTTTTGATTCGTCAGCGGGGCTTTGGATAATGTAATTTTAGAATCGGCGGAAACCTCAACAACTTCTTTTTTATGTACGATTTTCGCGGATTTATTAAATTTAGATCCAGTGAGGACGGCCAACGATTCTTTAGAAATCAAGGCATCTTCCATTTTCATCGTAATGTCTTTATCCGAGTCCCAGCCAATAAGCCGCGGATGTCCTTTTCCACCGCGTGCATAAACCGTCGAGCCGGCAAATTCAAGCGTGCTCGTCGTCAAGCTCTCAAGATAAACAACGGGTTCACCAGTCTTGACATCTTTCAGTACAACATCCATAATTTCACGAGATCCATAACGCATAGTATAAATTCCTCCTAATAATTAACGTATATTTTAGATTTAAAAATATTTAAGCTTTGCTCATCCAATGTTTAATTTCAACTTTTTGCGGGTCAGCGCCATGTAAAATGGATTGAATGCTGATTTCATAATCATTAAGCTGCTTCATTTTATTAAACTGATTGTTAAACTGAAATATATTTAAGTCAAAGACGTTGAAAATATTGATCCCATTTGCATTAGTGCATAATATGGAGACCAAATCATAGAATGTAAGGTTTTCAGAATCATCGGTCGAGTTTTTCTTTAAAGCTTGGATTTTTCGTCTATTTTCCAGTTGTTTTTCACGGAGCTTTCTAACCCGATCGTTGGCAGGATTAAAATCATCGAAATCAGGTTCAGAAAGACAGTTTTGGATTTTGACCACTTTTAGTATTTCGTTATAAATATCATTCGTTATTTTTTGATTATTTATATATAAACTGTCTGTATAATAGATGTTAGACGATCCGATGATAAATTTTAATCCGGAATAGTATAGGGAGTAGATGTTAGCCGACTCGCCGAACATTTCAATAAAGTCGTAAATGCCGAGTTCATCCGGAAGGGTATTTATATAATCTTTGTGAATCAGTTGATCCTTCGAAAGCATCATCAAGGAGAGATATTGGCTGTAAACATCGTATCCCAGCTCAATGATGTCTCTAATTTTAACTGGATAAATAGGGATGCCAGAAACAACTACCGGCAGGTTAGCAAGGGACTTTAATTTTATATTTTCGCTATCCACTTGAATCACCTAAAGGTAAGTTGTTGTTTGATCTTGTCTTTTAAAGCCTTTGCGGCTTTGAAAGCCGGTTTTTTGCTGGCCGGAACAGCAACTTCTTCACCGGTTTGAAGATTGCGAGCTTTGCGTGCGGAAGTATCCTTGGATTCAAAGCACCCGAAACCGGGAATATTTACTTTTTCTCCATTGGCGATGGTTTCTGCAATCATTTCGAATACGATCGGCACAAGTCTTTTAGCTGCTTTTTGCTCTACACCCGTATGCTCCGCCACAGCTTTAATCAATTCTGTTTTGTTCATTTTTTCCCCTCCTTCTAAGTCATTTTGGGGAACACTTCATCTAAACCGCATGGGTTTAAAATTTTTGTTCCCCTTAGAGACGCTTAAACATTTTTGCTTCTTCTCGATAAAGCTTGATTTTCCGGCCTTTTTATAAGCCTATCCCAAAGAACTGGCTTGAAAAGTTTTTGAAATATGCTGATTTTTCAACGTAAAATGAGTGAGATCTAAATCGTTACACTTTTTCTTGTTCTGTGCTTTTTTACTCTTAAACGGAGTTGTTCTTGTTCATTTTTTTCTGCGCAATCTTCACAATACTTCGTGCGGTTAGACTTCATTTCGATTCTTTTACCGCATGTTTCACATAAGGTATGTTTGCCGGCATACTTGTTTTTTAAATTCTTTTTGAGGTTTTCTAGCATTATGTCGCCAAAACATTCCCATAAGGTAGTTTTATAGCTGCTGTTTTTATATTTATATAAATATTCAATGAGCATGTCGGCTACATACGTTTCATCATATCCATCAGATAGGAGCTGATTTCTAATGGATGAATAAATATATCTATAGTTGCTTTTGGATTCATCATCATGATTCAGCATATAATGACTTTTCAAATCAAGACTTTTATACCTATCGATGATCTCTTGATTTAAATGAACAGAAAGAGTGGGGCTGCTCATTAATATTTTATAGTCGAAGTTTCCCAGATTAGCTGCTTTAAAATTGAGTCTAGGATTGGGAATGATGTTATTAAGTCTGTTTACTACGCTTTCATTCGCTTCATTGACTTGATTTACATCTTTTCCTTTGGCAAAGATAAAGAAATAAGGAACTTTTGATTTCGTATATTGAGTTATTATTTGCTTTTTATCATTTGGCCGTTGTACTTTATATAGCGTTTTAGCGTAATCAATTGTAAAGTTATTTTCCATACATAACCATTTGATGACATCTAAGCTTACCGCATCGCTATTCCAGATTTTTGTGATATCATTGCTGATCGTACCGATATTTCCCCCTGTGTACGCCGTGATCAAACCGCTGTAGACCGTTCGCTGGCTGATCGGTTCCGCTTCGGCTTTGGCCATATTGTAAAAAAGAGGGACGATATCCTTCATATTGCGTTCGGCCACATCCACGAGTTTTGGCTCTGAGCAGACCAGGCTTTTATCCCCATCATTATCAAACATCAATAACTTGCTAATCGGATCATGGCAGCTTGTATAGATTCCTTTACTAATAAACCAGCGGCTTTTCTCTTTGTCTATCTTATTTACTCTTATAGCATGTTCACGATATAGATGGGGGCTGCGCAGGCAATCGAGCTTAACTCCATCGTCAAACAATTTGCAGAATACTTCGTTGTTTTCCAATAAACCTGTGGGAGATTTATCATTTAAAAAAGTATATTGGCAAAACGCATATAAATCGGGGCATAGAAAAGCATACTTGCCTTCAATATCAACTTTTCCCGACTTTGCTTCCTTCACCAAACTTTTTTTGACTTGTTTTAAAATTTCTTTACTATAGGTGTCATTAAGCAGCTCCGGATAAATCTCCAAAGCTTGCTGGTAGTAATTTTTATGCATATTAGAGGCTGTCACTCCAAGTATGCGTAACATGGTATGGCGATCCTGGCCAATGTTCATGATGTTTTTTATAGAATTTCGGCTAATATGTGCAAGCTCTTCATGGGTCATATCGGTTAGAGTTTGAAGCATTTGGTAATTTAATTTCGAGTTATGAACGATGTCTTCCTCCTCGTTGCATTTTCCCGCTTGACAGCCGTACTCAACGAAATTCTGTTTATATTCGTCCCAGGAAGAATAGTATTTCCACATTTTAAACTGGCTTTTTGTAAAAATGATTTCAATACGGTCTTTTAAAATGTCGTATTCTTTCCCATAGATGTCTTTGACGACGACCTTTTTTAGCTCGGCCTTTTTGCTGTTTTCCCTAATAAATTTATCGAAAGGGAAGGGCACTAGCAATCCTTTGATCCAGGGAAGCCGAACCATCATGCTTTTTTTGCTTTTTTTGGGTAGAATCATTCCGCAGCCGTCCGTATGTGTGATCGGAACATCCATCGTTTTTCTTTCGATTTCGTAATTTTTTTCATTGATAAAATCAACAACACAGTTCACTTTTGTTTCCATATCATCGACCACGATCGTTCTGTTTATATCAAAATCGTCCCAAGGATCGGTCGCGCTGTTGCATAGGGCAAGGTAGGCCAAATATTTATTAATATTTACGCCGCCGTTCTTGTTAATCTTCTCGGTTGAAAGACCGCACATTAACGAATCACGATGCTTTTCGAAAACTTTTTCTTTTATAAAAACCGTTTTTTTCGTTCTAATTTGTCCTGCGCTAGCTGTAAAACAAATATACTTTTCCCCGCGAAACATAAAACCATCTAGAATTAAATCTTCAAGGATGCGAAAAAAATAAGTTTGAACATAAATAATATCTTCCGACAAAGTGTCTGGAGGTATTTGCAAGGTTCTTGTTAAAACGGAATCAAAAATGGAAATAATGTTTCTTTCATTGGCCGCATGAGATCTTAATGTTCTTATATCACCATTTCGTTCAAACTCATCACCTAATAATTTTTTGAACTTTTTTATGCGTTGATTTACATTTTCAAAATAGGTGTCCAATCTTTGTTGGTAAACGTTATCCAATGATTTTTTAGCTTTGAGTTTTTTTAATTGGTTTCTATAAATATAATGCTTGTTAAGCTGACTATGCATTTTATATTCAAGATCATTATAAAAACAGCTTGTGTCTACACTATATATATGTACTTGCTTATCTAAACTAATTTTGTTCATCCCCTTTATTTAGCGGTAGGGACATGGATGCATGTCCCTTGATATTAGTCAATTTCATGTTCACTCAGTACTTTATCCCATATAATGGACACATCGCTTGCCGTAAGAGGATAAGAAGCTGAAGATTTCCAAGTAAAAATATCGCCATGTATTGCAGAGACGGTTTTTTCATTGAGAATTTTTGAAACATAGTCCAGAGCCTTTTTCCTTGAAGTAGATTTAGTAGGGAAACATACCGGAATGGTAATATGTCCGCATACATAATATTTCTCGTTAAGCCCCATTTGATGCGCCATTGTATGATCATCTCCGTTTATTAAGTATAACCGCTTATTACCGATATGGTAATAATAACATGGAAATTATTCTTATGCAAACAAATGTTCCCATTCCTAATCATAGACTATTTTAAGGAAATTGTTATATTTTCTTTTTATTTGGCCTATGCTATACTTGCTTAGAAGAAAATTAAGGATATATTTTTAAGGGAGATGAAAGTCCTTGGTAGAATTTAATAGCCATGTTTATGAAATTCTTTCCGATGTGCTAGCTGATGTGTCTAAACATAGAGATCAACAACGGGATATTGAAGATTATTTAGTTGAACATCATAAAATGATTCGCGGCACCTTTATTGAACTCGTCACTCAACCTGAGAAACTTGAGCAAATACATGAGGATGTAATTCCGGTATTCGTCAATGCCATTTATGAAATCACCAAGGACGAAAGACTGTTTCTACCTAACTTATTCTCTCAGAAAAGTATAAAAAATTTAAAGTTGTTCAAGTTTGAAGAACCGGAACAAATAAAGCTCCCTTATGTCATCTCAAGTGTAATTCGAGTAACCAGCGAAGATTTTTTAACGGCCATGTCGTATAAAGATCTCGCGAATCTATGGAACCATAAAATTTTGACTTATAATTTTCAAACTCAACGGTTATCTAAGAAGAAAATCAACTCTAAAGGTGCCATTGTCGAAAAAGCCGATATAAAAACCAAAAGTGTCAAAAGCATAAAAAAATTGATGCTTGAAGGTAAATATAATCCTTCAACTTTGCTGCTTAATGTTTTAGTGGACGGGAAGAGCGGCGTTAGCTTCGAAGATGGAGAACTAACGATCCAGGAAGGATCGACCGTAAATATCATTGACGGAATGCATCGCTTGATGGCCATTGTGGAAATCATCGAGGAAAACCCCGATTTTGAAGGCTATATGAATATAGATATTAAGCATTATCCCATTGAAAAGGCGCAAAAATTGCTTGCTATTACCAATACAGTGAATCGGTTTGATAAAACACTTGTAAAATATTATGGCAGCGAAGAGTACGGCCAAGAAATTGCCAAGTATCTCATGACATTACCGGTTTTAAAAAATCGAATAGAGATTAAAACCGCCTTAAGCAAAGGGATCACGATCACCAATTTTGCCATATTGTCCGAGGGAATTCAGTCCATCTTTAATCCTGAGACGACCAAGGACAAATATGACATTCAAGACGTGCTTAAACGTTTCTACGAATATTTGATCCCTTCATATGAAGAGGTTCTTGTGAAAGAACGCACTAGAAATCTTGAGGTATCATGGCTCAGTCACCATAATATGCATGTCGGCTTTATTGTGATTGCCAAAAAGCTCTATGACAAATACGGAAAGGAATTTCCGGTCGATAAAATTGTTGAAGTCATTGATGGAATCGACTTTGATAAACAAACCTCCGCTCTCACTGAAATCATGGGGGGACAGGGGAAGACCAATTCCAATAAGGTAAAACAACAAATTAAAGATTATATTAACGACGAGGTCGATCGGATTTTGAAATAAAAGCCAAAAGGGGTGATTCAGGATGAATATTATTCATGAGAACAAACTATTTAACGAAAAAGTTAAACGTGAATACATGGCTGCACATAAAAAAGGGACCCAGGACATTCTGGAGCGATTATTTAAGATTGCCTATCAATTCGAATCGGATTTAAATAAAGATATATTTGACTTCACACGGGAAGAGTTGAGAAAATTATTTTTTACATTTTTACCAACCACGGAAAGCGCATCGAAATCAGCAGTCTTGTATATTAATAGATATATAGACTGGGCTATTGATGAGGGTTATGCTCAAGGTATGAATCCTTTAGACGGAACTGACGCGGAGTGGAAAAAGCAATTTGCCATTAAACCGGATCATGTTTTTATCAGGGATGAAGATATAAAGAAAATGCTTGAGAAAATTGTTAATGCTCAAGTAGCGGTTGTTTTTTACGCCCCTTTTATTGGCATTAAAGGGGAAGGAAACGCAGAAATCGTTAATTTAAAGAAACAAGATGTTGATTTTGATCACCTTACCGCTACGTTGACCGATAGTAATGGAAGCCAAAGAATAATAAAAATCGACAAGACCTTTGGCGATCTCTGCCAAAAAGCAATCAAGGAGTTTGAGTTCGTTAAAGCCAACGGCGAACCAGATAAAGAGGTCAAATCAAAATATGCTAATTTAATCGATAATGAATATATTGTCAGGTCCGTGGATACTAGGGTAAAACACAAAGAGGAAGCGGACAAAAATGTAGTTTATAGAAGACTGAAAACGATAAAAAAGTACTTTAGTGAAACCGGAATTACTCCCAAAACAGTAGCTTATTCCGGTATGTTGGCTATAGCCAAAGATTTTTACTTAAAAAATAAACTTAATGATAGTTACAAAGAGATTATTCAGCAATTTAATATTACCGAGGCTACCCTAAATCGTTATAAAGAAACTTTCTTAAATGTTGAACAAATTAAGAAAATGTATAAATTGTCCTAGGGAATTCCTCTAGGCTTTTGTTTTCTTGACTTATGAAAATAAAAATTGCTATATTTGAGCTGAAGGAAAGGAGTAAAAAATGTCTAAATTCATTAAATATGAAACGTTGTTGAAATTTCAAGGAGATGATTTTGAAGTATATGAATCCAGCGATATGATTAATGGGCGACAATACCATTTATCTATTGAAGGGTACATAGGAGTAAAAAAATTAAGTGACCTGATTGATTTGTACAAAGATTTTTCAAACCTGTTTTATAACTTTCTTAAAGATAAAAATTATCCGGAAGAAGAAATAAAGCAATGGAACACGATATATAGCTCGAGAGATATTCAGATCTGCTTTGAAGGGAATTGCTATTGGGTATTTTTAAAAGAATATAAATCCTCTTATATCTGGAATTTATATTTATACTTACAAGATGTTATTGCTCAGCTAGAGGATGTTAATAAAAAAATAAAACATGCCAATATTTAAATGTAAAAAATACAAAAGGAGAATGAATATGAGAAAGTATCAAAGAACATATACAAAATTCAAGCTTCCTGAAGGAAACGTAGTTATACTTTGCTGGAGAAATGAAAAGGAATTGATGAGATATATGAAGAAGTTCCCCGAATACATACTAGTAGATAAAAGCAATACACGATTTGAAAACTACACTTTGTGATGAGGGAGGGGACGATTTATTTCTGGTATATCGCCCCCCATTTTTGCTTATTTTCCCTGATTCGCCGCCTCATCCTTCACTTCTTCGCGCATCCCTTCAATGGCGTTCAGCCGTCTTTCGTTTTTCTCCTCGATGTGCTGTTTCTCTCCACCGGAGATTTCGTCGGCATGCTCGCTTAGATAGTCCTGCCCTTCACGGAAATTTTCGATCGTATCTTGAATGCTGTCCTGCAGTTTCTCCACGTTATCGGAACGATCATCTGGTTTGGCCACGTTAAATTCCTCCTGAAATGTAATGATTTTAGTTGGGGATTTCGTGGTTAAGGTTGCCTTTTTCGGCGCGATTTATTCATTTTTAGCGGGTGTGCTGATGATTTTTCGATATTCCAATGGAGTCATACCGGTTGATTTTTTGAATTGCTTGCAAAAGTAAGACGTATCGGAAAAACCAACGGAAGCCGCA
Source organism: Paenibacillus oralis (assembly GCF_003863965.1). GTDB lineage: Bacteria > Bacillota > Bacilli > Paenibacillales > Paenibacillaceae > Fontibacillus > Fontibacillus oralis. The sequence continues at coordinate 6,339,923 of NZ_RRCN01000001.1, read as the reverse complement.
ATCCAGTTCACCGTTTTATCACGGTCCGAGAGCAGTTGCTTGGCTTTGTTTATACGAATCGACAACAACAATTGCAAAGGGCTCATCCCGTATTTATGTTTTACGCAGCGAATAATATGGGCGGGATGGAAGGCGTATTGCTCGGCCAACTCGTTCAAAGTAAAATTCTGCCCATAGTTTAAAGTAAACAGATCGTAAATTTCGGCCGCAACGTCTTTTTCAACAGTACGTTCATTAGAGTCGCAAAAAATGGTCAGTATTTTAAGAAACAGCTGTTGGTATTGAATTTGCGAAATGGTGGAAGGGTAAAACAGCTTTTCATTATGATATTTATCGATTTTGACTTGCGAAATATCGTCCATATGGCTTTTTAGGACATCGTGAAGGCTTTTATCGATCATCCCGTACTGCGGCAGTGAAATATAAAAAGTATCTTTTTTATAATACTTGTGTTTGTTCATTTTGGCGGATACATAGGAAATGGGACTTTCCGAATAAGAGTAACTGCCCGTTGTGGAAAAATGAATCCAGGAAAAGGTAGTGTCGGCCGTACACGATTTGTATCCCTTATGCAGATTGTCCGGCGGTAAAATTAGAAATTGTCCGGGCTCCACCGTATATTTTCGTCCGTTTTCCTCCAGGTAAAGCGCTCCGCTAAATACGAAAATCAAGTCAAAGGTATTGTTAAGAATACGACGTTCATGAATATCGCCTTTGCGAAAGAGTGAAATGCCTCCAACAATAAGGTGGGGCAGAGGAGGACAACTAAAATTAATATATAACATTCTAAATCCTCCATGTTCATTTTGTTTCATTAAAATAACACGGAAAACGGGAAATATCAATGGGTAAAGTCAATTCCAGTTCCTGGCGAGTTTGAGATATGAACTAGAAATGTTCATAATATTATATTTTATAAGTTAATAATGAACTATTTTTTGTTCATTTTAATCATTCAAAAAATCGGGCCAGGCTTCCATACTTAGTGTATAAACTTTCATTCCGTCGACGATGAATAAGTTTTGAAAGCGCATTATCCTAAAGCAAGCAACTTCATGAATGAGGTGACAAAAATGCTGGGAGTATTAAAAAATTACAAATTTTCGATTATTTTGCTGGCTGGCGTGTTGGTCGGCGGGATTGCCGGAACGATTCTTGGCGAACGCTCATCCGTATTGCAGCCCTTTGCGGATGTTTTTCTGAATCTGGTGTTCTGCATTATCGTGCCGCTGGTTTTTGTATCGATTGCCAGCTCGATCGCCAGTATGACGAATTTAAAAAAATTAGGAAAAATTCTCGGCATCTTTTTTATGGTGATTGTGGTTACGGGCTTAATTACTGCCGTACTGGCGCTGATCAGCGGACTCATTTTTAATCCGGCGCTGAACTCGCATGTGACTTTCGGAGAAGCGGTGCAAGCCGACAACAACTCTTTGGATTTGGTGAGATTGTTTACGGTTTCCGATTTTGTTGAGCTATTGTCTTTAAAAAATATGATGGCCTTAATCGTGTTTGCCATTTTGTTCGGGATATCCGTAAGCTCGATCGGGGAGATTGGAGAGCCTGTGGTCAAGCTGCTAAACAGCTTGTCCGCCGTGTTGAACAAAATCGTATCGATCATCATGTATTACGCGCCTGTCGGCATTGCCTGTTATTTCGCCACATTAATCGGAAAAGTAGGCAACCAGGTGGTCTGGTCCGTGGCCCGGGCTTCCATCATCTACTCCGTCTTCTGTATCTTGTTTTTCATCTTATTTTCAATTCTAGCTTCTTATTACGGCGGGGGGACCACCGGACTTAAGCGGTTCTGGAAAAATATTTGGCTGCCGCTGACGACCGCCATGGGAACCTGCAGCAGTACGGCCTGCATCCCGGTCAACCGGCTGGCCGCCAAAGATATGGGCATCCCCGATGAAATCAGCGATATCATTATTCCGCTGGGGGCAAGCGTGCATAAAAACGGGGTTGTCAGCGTTCAAATGATTAAAATCGTGTTTTTGTTCGGAATTTTAAACATAACGATGGGGCCGACGGATATGGTTACGGCGATTATCGTAGCTTTGATTAGCGGAATTATTGTCGGCACGATCCCCAGCGGAGGATTCATTGGCGAAATGTTTATCTGCACCGCTTTTGGCTTCCCCATGGAAGCGGTTCCGATTCTGGTAATTATGGGCACGATTACGGATCCGTTCTGCACGATGGTGAATGTTACGGGTGACACGGCTATAAGCATGGTCATTGCGCGGATTATCGAAGGGAAAAACTGGGTGAAAAACAAAATCGGCAACTTAACACAAGCTTGAGATTAGAGAGGATGTACGAATATGGATAGGGAAGAGGTCAAAAAACACCGGCTGGAGATCGTGAAACTTGACTGCGAGAGCATTTATATAGGCAATTTGTATACGGTGGATACCGATCTGCAGCTGCCTTCCAAGGGAAAGCATGGCTCATCCATTACCTGGGAATCGAAAGAAATTCTTTTTTTAAGTCATACTGGCAAGGTCACCAGACCCACCCATGGGGTTGGAAATAGAATCGTTCCTCTGGTGGCCACGGTTACCTTTGAAGGGGAATCCCTACAGAGAACCTTTGATGTCACCGTGCTGGAGGAAGAGTATAAAGCCGAGATCGTTGAGGTCTATCCAGTAGAGGTCCAAACGATAGCAGGAATCAAGCCGGAATTGCCGACCGTGGTTGTCGTCCGAAACGATACCGGAAGCCGGACGGTAAGCCATGTATCTTGGGAGCCGCTCGAAAGGGAAAGCTATCAAAAAACGGGTGCCTTTACGATCAAAGGCAAGCTGGGGGAAACCGGATGGCAGGCTGAAGCAAAAGTGACGGTGATGACGGATGCGGATGAAATGATCCCGCATACCCCAAAAGTATATGCTTTTGGCGGTCAAAGCGTACAGCTTGAGGCGGATACGGAGTTTGGAGCGGCGATGAACCGTTCACTGGAGTATCTGTTATCCGTGGATGATGATCAGATGTTATATAATTTTAGGGCAGCCGCTCATTTGGATGTCAAAGGCGCAAAACCGATGACGGGCTGGGACGCTCCGGAGTGCAACTTAAAGGGGCATACGACAGGGCATTATCTATCCGCTCTAGCGCTTGCCTATAGTGCGACAGGGGGGAATTCGGCCATAAAAGACAAAATGGACTATATGATTGCCGAATTGGGCCGGTGTCAAAACATCATGTCGGAGCTGCCCGGCTACCATCAGGGTTTTCTAAGCGCTTACTCGGAGGATCAGTTTAATCTGTTGGAAGAGTACTCCACCTATCCGACGATTTGGGCGCCTTATTATACCTTGCACAAAATTATGGCCGGACTGCTGGACTGCTACACCCTGGCCGGGAATAAAAACGCCCTGGTGATGTGCATTCGGTTAGGCGATTGGGTATACCGGCGGTTGAGCCAGCTCTCCAAGGAACAACGCCAGAAAATGTGGTCACTCTATATTGCCGGAGAATTCGGCGGCATGAACGAGGTTTTAACGAACCTGTACCTGATCACGCAGAACCGGAACTACCTGGCAGCCGCAAAATATTTTGATAATGAGAAATTATTTTTTCCTATGAAAGAAAATATGGACACACTCGGCGACATGCACGCCAATCAGCATATTCCGCAAATCATCGGCGCTTTGAAACTATTTGAGGCGGAAGGCGAGAAAGCCTATTATGAGGCGGCCAAAAATTTTTGGCATATGGTTACGGAAGACCACGCTTATCAAATCGGCGGCGTCGGCGAAACGGAAATGTTCAAAGAACCCGGCAAGATTGCCGCTTATTTAACGGATAAAACCGCAGAGACCTGCGCCAGCTACAATATGTTAAAGCTGACCAAAGAATTATTCTGTTTTGAACCTAAAAAGGAATACATGGACTATTATGAGAGAACCCTTTACAATCATATTTTGGCTACGGAAAACAGCAAGCGGGCGGAAGGGGGGAGCACCTATTTCCTGCCTTTAGCCCCGGGTTCTTGCAAGAAATTTGATACCCATGAAAATACCTGCTGCCATGGCACCGGTTTGGAAAACCATTTTAAATATCAGGAAAGCATTTATTTCCATGACCAGGATAACTTGTTCGTAAACCTGTATATTCCGTCCACTTTGTCATGGAAAGAGAAAGGGATCACCGTATCGCAAAAAAGAAATAGAGGAGAATTTACCGAGACGGTGCAGTTTTTTGTTGACGGCGGGGAAGAGTTAAGTATCCGCTTTAGAGTTCCCGAGTGGGCGGCGGAGCGCTCCATCACGGTAAAGATTAACGATGAAATTGTAGCAGTCCCGGGCCAGGCGGACGGATATATTCAAATTCAGAAAGTCTGGGAACACGATAAAGTAGAACTGATTTTTCCTTATTCTTTAAGATTGGTAAGTGCTCCGGACGATCCTCGAATAAAAAGCGTTTTGTACGGACCTTATGTCCTGGCGGCCATCCACGAGGAACAGGATTTTATCGCCTGGCCTTACAGTGAAGAACAATTCGTAGAGCGAATGAAAAAATCGGAAGGAGATTTGCATTTCACTCTGGACGGCACGCGGTTTGTTCCGTTGTATCAAATCCAGGATCAGCGATATCATGCTTATTTTAGGTTCGCGGAGTGAAGGAATGGCTGCGAATATGAAGGATCAATAGCAAAGTCGTGCCCGCGCATAGAACCTCTTATGCGAGGCACGGCTCTTTGTACCTGAGTGTCTCTGTATGTAATGGTTCAGCCCCTCCATTGCATCCTCTTCAGCCATGAAGTGGCCAGCAGGCTTAAAGCACATCCTATCGCGAAGCCTACCGCATAGGTAAACCGATCATCGAAGATATAGATAGTTTCCCACGCGGCATTGCCTGCCACTAAGGAAACCAGCACAACGATAATCGCCTGAACAGCCAGCTCAAACCAGCGGAATATCATAGAACTCTACTTTCGAAATTCAGGATCATATTCCTTTTCCAAACCGGTTGTCATGTTGACCACAACGATAGCGCGGTCACCCGTTGGCTCAGGAGTTGGAGTAGGTTCAGGTTCAAGGTCATCAGTATTTATCATATCAAATTCATAAATTTCAATATCTTGGCGATTGTAACGTATTGGAATTTATTGGTGTTTAAAGTTTTTTGAGCAGATTGAGTGAGCCATAGCCCAAGCTTTCCATGAACATCGGCGAATTACGATCCGGGTTTGGCGAGAGTACGAAGATGGTTGAATTGAACGGGTTTATAACGACCGTCAAACCTATCTGCGAGAGTCAAGTTGTTGATCGAAAGGGGAATGTGAGAGTGGATTAAAATCGAAAATATTATAAGCGCAAGCATTAAATAGATCCTTTATTATGAGCTGTTAGTTCTCGATGAGGAGCTATAGGATAGTGATAACAGCTAGCGGCATGATGCCAGAAAACCGGAGATTCGTACTAGTGTGCCCAACGTTGGCGGGGCTAAAAAGATTCGTTAGCGGTGATCACCCGAAACGAGCTGCAAAAGAAACAGGCTACGGTGCTCTAGACCCCCATGACCTGTTTCTTTTTGGATTCTATCGGGAAGAAGAGGTGAAATCAATGACCATGCGACCCTGGATTTTGCCTTCCTCCATCTCCTCAAAGATATGGTTGATCTCCTCGATCGGACGTTTGCTGACGATCGGCACGACTTTGCCTTCTGCAGCGAAGCGGAAAGCCTCCTTCAGGTCCTCGCGGGTTCCGACCAGGGAACCGATGACCTGAATGCCGTCCAGGACGAGACGCGGAATGTCCAGGTCCATCTTGTCCGTCGGAAGGCCTACGGCTACGACCCGTGCGCCTGCCTTGACTACGTCAATCGCCTGGTTGAACGGCTTCTTGGCCACGGCGGTAACGACAGTGGCGTCTAGGCCGGCCCCGTTTGTCAACTCCTTAGCTTTGTCGGCCGGATTTTCCTTCAGGCTGTTCACGGCATAATCCGCACCGACGCTCAGTGCCAGCTCCAGCTTCTCGTCGCTGATATCGAAAGCCACTACTTTGGCGTTGAACACGTGCTTCGCGTATTGCACGGCGAGGTTGCCCAAGCCGCCGATGCCGAAGATGCCGATCCACTGTCCGGGTTGGATGCCGCTGACCTTAACCGCCTTGTAGGTCGTCACCCCGGCGCACGTGACGCTGGTCGCGGCGGCCGGGTCGAGCTGCTCCGGCACTTTGACCGCGTAATCCGCCCTGACGATGCATTGCTCCGCCATCGCGCCGTCTACAGTATATCCCGCATTTTTGACTTCGCGGCACAGCGTTTCCCGGCCCGTCAGGCAATATTCGCAGCGCCCGCAGCTCTCGAACAGCCATGCGATGCTGACCCGGTCCCCAACGCGCAGGCTCGTGACCCCTTCGCCCAGCTCAATGACTTTGCCGATGCCTTCGTGGCCCAGCACCCGGCCTGTCACGTCGCCGAAGTCTGCGTTTTTGACATGCAGATCGGTATGGCATACCCCGCAATATTCCATTTGGACCAAGGCCTCGCCGTGCTTTAGGGGACGAAGCTGCTTGTCCTCGATGCGGACGTTTTGATCCTTCGTGACAACTGCTGCTTTCATGATCATGGAATCTCCTTTGACTAATATCGTTGAAATCACTGCTTCATGCAGAGCTATCCGATATCATTAGAATTCCGCTATGGAAATATACCTTAAGCATACTGTAGTCCCTTTGCGTAAGAGTCTGTCCTAAATAACGCGATTCACAGACATATTTACAACACGTCTTTATTGCCGGTGGAATGGCTGGTCACCACGACGGGGCCAAATCCCCCTGGGGAGTGATTTATTGGGAAAAAGATTAATTAATTTCAAAAATATCTCACGAAATGCTACGGTTAGGCATATGACATATTATAAAAACTTTTCAAAGGGGATAACAAAATGAGTATGACTTCGTCTACTATCGACAACCCTGCCTGCTGTGGTTTAGGTTGGCCACCAAATTTTATTCCATCTCCACCATTCATTCCTATTCCTCCTACTCCTGATAACTTGAGACCTTGTATAAATCATTGGGTGTATTTTTGGATAAATGATCCAGATGCACCATATAGTTCTACTTGGATGTTTGTAAGAGGTGTTAATTATTATCGAAACACAGCTGAAGGATGCGTATTATTCAGAGATCGACAAGGTAGGTACTTTTATAATTTTGTTTTTATAAATTTGTCATTATCAAACATGTACATTTGTTATCCTCCCATTCCTTAAACTATATTTTAAGACAAAAAAAAGTGCCATTCCAAAGATGATCCTACAAATTCAGTTTTTAAAATATAATGAATGTATAAATCAAAATTCTACGTTTTATTTAAACTATGTTGCTTAAGATGTTTTTTCGAGATAGAAAATAAAAAAAATAACTCACTGCCAAATAAAGTAAGCGGGTTTCTCCTTCTTGTACCCAATGTCAATCACCTTTCTGTTTTGAGCCGATTACAGGGATCCTTTTTACATACTGATTTAACAACTATTTTACTGAACACGTACCGGAAACGCTGCAACTGGAATTTACTGTGTCTCGAACCATTCGGCTTGGAGCCAAATCAGTACCATAGCTCTTTTCCGCCAAAGTTACGGAGCTGGTTATATGCTTGCCGCCGTTGTGAACGGAAGCGAACTCCACGCCAACGTGACCGCCCCGATGCCAGCACCGGTGGTATCGGGCAGTCTGGTGTCGCCGTCAATGATGACGTATGTCATAAGCCAGAAGTACTTGGACAGCCTGCCACTGTATCGGCATGCGTCAGGGCATCAAGCTGTACGCCAAACGCTGGCGAACTGGATGATCGCGGGTGCCGAACGCTGGCGAACTGGATGATCGCGGGTGCCGAACGCTGGCTGACGCCGCTGTTTGACATCAATCTGTACGATTACCAGACGGAACAAGGCTGCGAATATCCAAGCAAATTTCTCGCTGGATTCTCGGGGGATCTGCAGACCGACGGGGATAGCCTGATTCTGGAGGCGTTCTCGGATTGGCTGAAAGCGCAGCAGTCGCGTGTACTGTCCAATGGCCTGCTCGGTACGGCACTATCTCCTGCTATAAATCAGTGGGAGAAGTTAACATCTCAACTTTCGCAGCATGAAATTGGCAAATAAGCGTCGATGTAACTGGGCGAAGCGGTTATCCAGATCTGGAGTTGACATTGGATCAAAGTAAGACTTGGTCCATTGCTGAATGGAATAGTTGCAAAATGTACAGTTACTAAACCGAAAATGCTGCCACAGCTACTGTTTAGGTGTAAAACCTGCAATTACTCCGCTATCTTTCGAAGAAGAGATAAAGAGACGAGAAAATAGCTGTATGAAATGCAATTAAACAAATGATTGGGCAAATGGATGTAAAGTTAGTTGTATGATTTGCAATTAATGGTCAGAGTGGGGCCTTTGCCCGCCATCCGAGCAGCCGAAATAAATAGGCAACGGTGTTTTGCTATTTTTGTCAATGCTAAGATTTTATTCGTATACCGTCTATACAGCATCAGCGGTTAAGCCGATTTTGGTTCTGCAAAAGTTGAGTTAACATGATAAAAAATAATATATCGAATAAAGTTAAAAATGCAGGGAATCATAAACATATAAAAAACATTTTACGAAAGGAGAATAATATGCCAACAGACTTCCCTTGTAAAATTACTTCAGTCAATTACTCAGAAAACCCAGAGGATATAAATGGATGGGAGGCTAAGTGTTTTGCATTTACCACACCTTCAGGTGTAACAACTTATCTAGTATCCTTAAAGGGGCCGGATGTAGATTGGAGTGGTGGTTTTGCTGGAAAAGAAGGTAAGGAATTTCTTCCCCGTAAAACGGATGGAACCTTATTTCGTGTTACTTGGAAAGCTGAAATAAACTAGTTACAAAGACAGGTCGTACAACTAAACAAATTAATTGGAATAATTTAACCTTAACTTCTTATTCTAGTATTGGTGTTTAGTTGAAATATCGTCAATAGCTTGAACAGCTAGTTCCAGCGATTTAATTCTTCTTTCTAAGAGCGTTTTTTGGGGACTACCAGCCTTTAACTTAGCATAAGTGTTTTGAATTGATGGGAATAAGCCAATAAGAACATCGCGAGCTTCTGTTAAATCTACCTGGGTGTAATGATGAGGTTTTTGATTCCAAACGTTTTCTAACACGGATAAGCCGATGTAAGCAGCATTGAGTCGTTTCTTTACTAACGTAATATTTGCGCCGTTTTGAGTCATTTGCAACAAGGCTTTCTCGAGTTTTCTGATTGTCGATTGTAAAGATTCGATTGATTCCGTTTTATCTACATTAGATACGTTTTTCATGTTAGTTCTGTCCTTTCTTCGTTTCTGAATTTTTTGTTTCCCAATAGGCTCCTATTTACGCATCTAGTAAAAGTATACAATATTTAAGCAAGTGCTAAGGTATGTCCGTCAAATACCTTGATTTCGGAGTATCAATTCTAGAAAAAATTAGCAATGACATATAATTCAGACATGTAATTTAATTTAGAGGCGAGAGTCCTTGCATTTTTCATTTTGTGGTGGTAACATTACCGCAGAGCCTGTGACATGATTAGTTGGATTGTACATGCCATAGGACAACAACCAAATAAGCTACAATCCTTCGGGGCAGGGTGAAATTCCCTACCGACGGTGATGGCTGAAACGGATGGCGGCAATTTTCGCCGGTGGTAGTTATTCCTCCGTTTCAAGCACGAGTCCGTGACCCGCGAAGCGCCTGAACAAGCGCAAGCGGCTGAGCCGGTGAGATTCCGGGACCGACAGTATAGTCTGGATGGGAGAAGGAAAACGCGAAGAAACACGCACGTTTTAGTTATTTTCGTATTTCGGGCGTGTTTGCAACCAAAGAGTTTTTTTGTATTTCAAGTTCCGTATTTCACAAAGTTTAGTTGCGTGATGGAATGGAGGCTTGAAAATACGGCGTCTTTAGGCTATCCGTCTTTATTGATGGTATTGGCTTTGTCGTCCGCTCTTTTTGCTTGCGTAGGATAACTCTCATACAACCCTGCCGGATTGGTTTCGGCAGGGTTATTTGGTTTGGTTTGAGGTTTTGGTGTGATCTTGGATTTAGGGGGGAGGTGACTGGCAATGCAAGTGATCGATGATGAATACTACATGGGGCTTGCCCTGGACATGGCCGAGCGGGCTCAGGGTCAAACCGGCGTCAACCCGGTGGTCGGCGCGGTGGTCGTCAAAGATGGCGCGCTCGTCGGCCTGGGGACGCATCTTGAGCGCGGCACGCCGCATGCGGAAGTTCATGCGCTAAACATGGCCGGAGCGAACGCCAAGGGCAGTAGCGTTTACGTTTCGCTGGAGCCCTGCAGCCATTACGGTTTGACGCCGCCTTGCGCCGAGCGGCTGATCACCGAGGGAGTCAAGCGGGTCGTCATCGCTTGCGAGGACCCGAATCCCCAGGTTGCCGGAAGAGGCATCGCGATGCTCCGCAGCCAGGGGATCGAGGTAAAGGTAGGCGTACTCCGGGAACGGGCCCTGAAGATCAACCGTAAGTTTATCAAATTTATTACGACGGGGCTTCCCTATGTCACGGTTAAAACGGCCAGTACGCTCGACGGCAAAATCGCCTCCCGTACTGGGGACAGCAAATGGATTTCCAATGAAGGGGCGCGGGAAATCGTGCATACGATGCGGCATCGGCATCAGGCGATTATGGTTGGCGTTTCCACCGTCCTGGCCGACGATCCGCAGCTCACGACCCGGCTTTCCGTTCCGGGGCTGTCACCGGTCCGGCTGATCGTCGATTCCACGCTGCGGATTCCCGAATCCGCCAAGGTACTGCAGGATCATGCGGCCCCGACGATCCTGCTTACGACGGAGCTGGCCGACCCGGCTAAAGCGGAAGTGCTAACAAGCTTAGGCGCAGAAGTGATGCGCTGCGGAAGCGGGCCGCAGGTGGACCTCAAGCTTGCCCTCGAGCAGCTCGGTGCGAAAGGTATCTCGTCCGTCCTGGTGGAGGGCGGCGGCCGCTTAAACGGTTCGCTTTTGCAAAACCGGCTTGTGGATGAAATCGTTCTGTTTTTTGCCCCCAAGCTGATCGGCGGCGAAGAGGCGGCGGCGAATTTCAGGTTTGACGGCTTCGATTTGATGCGGGACGCCGTTACTTTGCGGGATATGGAAGTGACGCAAATCGGAGATAATGTGTGTATCCGGGGTTATCCGGTTTGGAGCGAAACGTAAATGAGCCAAAGGAGGAAAAGAGATGTTCACGGGACTGATTGAGGAGATCGGGACGATGAAATCGATCGGCCGGAAGGGAGAAGCGATGCTGCTGGAAATCTCCGCGCGGGTGGTCACCGAAGATATCAAGATCGGAGACAGCATCGCCGTCAACGGAGTTTGTCTCACGGCCACTGCTTTTGACACCTCCTCCTTTACGGTCGATGTGATGCCGGAAACGTACCGGAATACGAATTTGAAAGATTTGAAGCCGGGCAGCCGGGTCAATCTGGAACGGGCGATGGCGGCAAACGGCCGTTTTGGCGGCCACATCGTTCAGGGGCATGTCGACGGCGTCGGGAAAATCGTCGGCACCAACCGGGACCAGAATGCGGTCGTATACGAAATCGTGCCGCTTCGATCGTCCTTGTTCAAATATATCATTCCCAAAGGATCGGTTGCGGTGGACGGGATCAGCCTGACGGTTGTGGAGGCCGGAGGCGGGAAATTCAAGGTGTCGATCATTCCGCACACCCTTGCGGAGACAGTGCTGGCGTTTAAACGTCCGGGAGATACCGTGAATTTGGAAGGCGACGTGCTGGGGAAATACGTGGAGCATTTACTGTTATACGGAAAGGAACACGGCGAACCGGAGGATGATGGTTCCGGCAGTATGTCCGGAATCGACCTGCCTTTTTTGGCCGCCAACGGTTTTGCCTAAAGTTTGTTGAAACAGGAGGGGAAAAAGCATGAGCGATATACGTTTGGACCGTGTGGAAGATGCGATCTACGAGTTAATGCGGGGCAAAGTCATCATCGTCGTGGATGATGAAGACCGGGAGAATGAGGGGGATTTCGTCGCCCTGGCGGAAAAAGCGACGCCGGAAGTGATCAATTTCATGATCACGCAGGGGCGCGGACTCGTCTGCCTGCCGATCACGCAGGAGCGGGCCGAAGAACTCGATCTAAAGCCGATGGTTGCGCAAAATACCGATTATCACGGGACGGCTTTTACGGTTTCCATCGACCATGCCGATACGACGACGGGAATTTCCGCCTACGAACGCTCGCTTACGGTCGAAGGGATTATGGACCCGAACGCGAAGCCTTCGGACTTCCGGCGGCCCGGCCATATGTTCCCGCTGATCGCCAAAAAAGGCGGCGTGCTCCGGCGCGCGGGCCACACGGAGGCCGCGGTCGATTTGGCCCGGATGTGCGGCTCGTATCCGGCGGGGGTTATTTGCGAGGTGATTAAGGAAGACGGGACGATGGCCAGACTTCCGGATCTGGCGGAGATTGCCAAAACGTTTGATCTGAAGCTGATCAGCATCAAAGACTTGATTCATTACCGCAACGAAAAGGAAAAGCTGGTCAACCGCGAGGTCGAGGTGCGGATGCCTACCGATTACGGCGAGTTCCGTGCGGTCGCTTATACAAACGACGTCGACTCGAAAGAACATATGGCGCTGGTTAAGGGCGAAATCAACAGTGACGAGCCGGTCCTCGTCCGCGTTCACTCCGAATGCCTGACCGGCGATGTGTTCCATTCGCATCGCTGCGACTGCGGCCCGCAGTTTGAAGCGGCGCTGCGGCAGATCGAGGAAGCGGGAAGCGGCGTGCTGCTGTATATGCGCCAGGAAGGGCGCGGCATCGGGCTGATTAACAAGCTGAAAGCCTATAAGCTGCAGGAGGAAGGTTACGATACGGTCGATGCCAATCTGAAGCTTGGTTTTCCGCCGGATCTCCGCGAGTACGGGATCGGAGCGCAAATCCTGAAGGATTTGGGTGTGCGGAAAATCCGCCTGCTGACCAACAATCCGCGCAAAATCAAAGGCCTGGAAGGATACGGCTTGGAAGTGGTCGAGCGGGTGCCGATTCAAATGATGGAAAATGCCGACAACACCAAGTATCTGCATACGAAACAGGCGAAGCTTGGACACCTGCTGCAATTCGACGATCTGGAGCAAGACGAGTCGCAATGATATTTTATTCCAAGATGAAAGGTATGATTTGATATGGCTAACGTATTTGAAGGGCATTTAATATCGGAAGGGTTAAAATATGCAATCGTCGTGGGGCGTTTCAACGAGTTTATTACGAGCAAGCTGCTTTCCGGCGCGCTGGACGCGCTAAAGCGGCACGGCGCCAAGGATGAGGAAGTCAGCGTCGCCTGGGTGCCGGGAGCGTTTGAAATCCCGTTTGCGGCGCAAAAACTGGCGGAAAGCGGCAAATACGACGCGGTCATCACGCTGGGCACCGTTATCCGCGGCTCCACCTCGCATTACGATTACGTCTGCAACGAAGTCGCCAAAGGCGTAGCGGCGGTAGGATTGAAAACCGGCGTTCCGACGATCTTCGGCGTATTGACAACGGAAAATATCGAGCAGGCGATCGAACGCGCCGGCACCAAAGCCGGGAATAAAGGTTGGGACGCGGCGATAACGGCGATCGAAATGGCGAACTTGACGAAACAGTTAAAATAGTGCTTATTTAATGTAGTACTCTAATCGACGTTAGGGTACTACTTTTTTCATTTTTAAGGTAAACTTATTTACATATGTATGGTTACGGGTGGAGGATGTTCATTGACGACAGTATTGTACAAGCTGGAGACCTTCGAGGGACCGCTGGATCTGCTTTTGCATTTGATCGATAAGGCGGAGATCGACATTCAGGATATTTCCGTCAGCGAAATTACGGATCAGTACCTCGAATATTTACAAGATATGCAGGAGCTTGAGCTTGAGTTGACGAGCGAGTTCCTGGTGATGGCGGCGACGCTGCTGTCGATGAAAAGCAAGATGCTGCTGCCCAAGCCGCCCGTAATCGAATTTGACGATGATTTCGCTTATTTGATGGAGGATGAAGAGGACCCGCGGGAAGAACTGATCCGCAAGCTCATCGAATACCGCAAATATAAAGAAGTCGCCGGGCACTTGCACGAACGCGAATGGGAGCGGAGCCTGATCTTTTCCAAGGAGCCCGAGGATTTAACCCCGTTTATGCCCGAGGTGGTGGAGAACCCGGTCAAAGGACTGCACGCCGCCGATTTGATCGCCGTGTTCCAGAAAGCGCTGCGGCGGGCGGCCAAGCGCAATACGGTAGCGCGAATTCACCGGGATGAAATATCGGTCAAGGACCGGATCAAGGAAGTGGTGTCGGCCCTTCAGGAATTGGGGAAGGGCGGAAGGCTGCTGTTTTCGAAGCTGCTGCATGACGGGATGTACCGGCATGAGATCGTCGTGACCTTTTTGGCGGTGCTGGAGCTGATGAAGATGAAGCAGATCGTTTGTTACCAAAACAGATTGTTTGATGATATTGTCATGGAGTGGAGAGGGGAAGGAAAGATCGATGAATTTTCAGGAATTGAAATCGATTATTGAGGGATTGCTGTTTCTGGCCGGGGAAGAAGGCCTCAGCCTGAAACAGCTGGCCGAGGTAACCGAGCAGCGGCAGGAGCTCGTCGCCGACGCGCTGGAGGACATGAAGTCGTCGTTCGAGCGAGCCGGAAGAGGGCTGCAGATCGTGCAGATCGCGGGCAATTATCAGCTCGCGACACTGCCGGAGCACGTTCCTTATTTCGAGCGTCTGGCCTACTCCCCGTCCCGTTCTTCCTTGTCCCAGGCGGCGCTGGAGGCGCTGTCGATCATCGCCTACCGGCAGCCGATTACACGGATTGAAATCGAAGAGATCCGCGGCGTGAAATCGGAAAGGGCGATCCATACCTTGGTGAATAAGGACCTGATTGAAGAAGTGGGCCGGGCGGAGGCGATCGGCCGTCCGATTTTGTACGGGACAACCAAAGCGTTTTTGGATTATTTCGGGCTGGCGAGCCTGGGCGACCTGCCGGATTTGGCCGATTTCGAAAGTCCGGAGCAATTGGAGGAAGAAACGCAGCTGTTGTTTCAAAAGCTGGAGGAGCAGCAGCTTACATTCGATGATGTGGACGGCGAAGAAGGCGCCGGCTCCAAGGAAAATTTTTGAAAACAGGCCGTTTAAAAGGTGCAGCCACCTTTTAAACGGCCTGTTTTGACAGAAGGGGAAGAGGAATCTTGGGGCTAAGGGACACCAGAAGCGTTATCCGAGGAAAAATGGAGGTTTGCAAAATGTAACGGACCCAGACGACTCTATTTTCCCCGAATTGGCCCGGTTGAGCTCGTTTAGAGCGAAATAGCGTCATATGAGTCCGTTAGGCTGGGAAATATCCGGGAAATGGGCGAATAACATCGCTGGTGTCCGTTAGAGCAGCGTCCACAGATAAGAAAGTAGCCGAAGTACTCGGTGCTTCGGCTCGTCAAAGAAGGGGAAGGGTTCTCGTAGTAGAACAGAAGAGGGAATAGGTATGGGGTGGAAAGTTTACGGCCCGCCTTTAGAGTCAGGTTCTAACCTTAAAGTAAGTTCCATAGGAACCTGACTCTAACAGCGGGTGGAACCCCATACCCATCCCTCCAATCGCTCAAATGTAGAAGTCAGAGCCAAAGGACGCCGTAAGGCGTTTTTCTTAGTTCGCGAATTTTTTCCTGTCCGGAAAGGCATACTACGATGGAGAATTTTATTTGATAGGTATGGAGGGCTTTCCCGTGTGGATTTGGCTCGGAGGCATCCTGATCCTGCTGCTGCTCGTCATTTTTTTGATTTTGATGTCCAAAGTCCGCCTGCGTTTGTTCATCCGGAAAGTGAACAGCGACGATACGATAAAGCTCGATATAACGATGCTATACGGGCTGATATCCATGCATTATCAGGTGCCTTCCATCCTGTTGAAGAATTGGCGGGAAGGGCTGGAGATCGAGCAGGAACGAAGCGAAAACATGATACTCGATTCGTCCAGCAAAAAGCAGAGTGTCGACAAGGATAAGGTGAATTCGTGGATCGACAATTTTGAGCGATTGATGAGGACAACGAAAGGTTTAAAAAAATGGATGAGCGCAACGCTGCGCCGGGTGACTTTTCAAGGATTGGAATGGTCCACGAACGTCGCGTTGGACGATGCCGCTCATACGGCAACCCTTACCGGAGCGCTGTGGGGACTCAAGGCGACCCTGGTCGGATGGTTGTCCCGGTATGTCACTTTACAACAAAGGCCCAAGCTGTTTGTCGTTCCCGTCTTCGGCAGCAAGCCGTTATTTTCCACAGAACTCAGCTGCATAGCGGAAATTCGCTGCGGTTATGCTATATATGCAGGACTGGTACTTATAGTTCGCGTGTTAAAAGTGAAGGGAGGAGTGAAAAAATGGCTGACCATCCTATCCAAGGGTTAATGCAAACGGCGATGGAAAACATCAAGGAAATGGTGGATGTCAATACGATCGTAGGCGAGCCGGTGCAAACGGCGGACGGCGGCGTCATTTTGCCGATCAGCCGCGTCGGTTTCGGATTTGCCGCCGGGGGCAGCGATTTTAACGTGGACGAAAAGAACGGTGCGTCTTCCCATGAAGGGGGCAATCTCCATCCGTTCGGCGGGGGCAGCGGCGGCGGCGTCTCGATTAATCCGATCGCCTTTCTCGTCGTCGGGAAAGCGGGCGTTCATATCGTTCCATTGGATAACCAAACCCATCTGGTGGAAAGAATCATCGATGCTGTTCCGGGGGTTATCGACAAAATCCAATCCATGTTTCCGGGCACCAGCACTGCAAATGGGGGCATGATGATGGCCCAAAACGTCCAGGCAGCCCAGACCGCACAGACCGGTATGAACGAGCCGAATGTGAACCCAGCCGTTAATCCGTTTGCCTGATCGACCGATCCTTTCCGGGACATCCGGGAGGGGTCTTTTTTTGGCGGGAAGCTTGGACATACTCCCTCTTTCCGCCGCATATAGTTAACCAAGAACTCGCTACATAATACCGGAGGAATCTATGATGAGGAATTTATCACGATCCCGCGTGCTGAGAAGCTTATACGGAAAAGTGGCGGGGATATTGATTTTGCCGCTTCTGTTACAAACGGGGGCGGTCCAGGCTGCCCCGGCCGAAACCGAGCCGCAGATTCACGCCCAGGCGGCGGCATTGATCGACGTGACTTCGGGGCGGATTTTGTACAGCAATGAAGGGGACAAGGAGCTGCCGATCGCAAGTTTGACCAAAATCATGACCGCCATCGTGGCGATTGAGCATGGGAAGCTGGAAGATACCGTTACCGTCGGGCGAAATGCCTATGCTAAAGAAGGGTCGTCTTTGTTTTTGCGATTGGGCGAAGAGATGAGCCTGGAAAATATGCTGTACGGCTTGATGCTCCGCTCGGGCAATGACGCCGCCACGGCGATTGCCGAGCATGTCGGCGGTTCCGAGGAAGGCTTCGTGTACCTGATGAACGAAAAAGCGAAATTGCTGGGCCTGACGCATTCGCATTTTCAAAATCCGCACGGCTTGGATGCGAAAGGCCACTATTCTTCGGCGAACGATTTGGCCAAGCTGACGGCCTACGCGCTCAAAAACCCGCAGTTTAAGGAAATCGTCCGTACGCCAAGCAAAAAGGCGCCGAATCCGAACGATCCTTGGGACTATAAATGGCTGAACAAAAACAAAATGCTCCGCTTCTACGAAGGAGCGGATGGCGTAAAAACCGGGTATACGAAAATCGCCAGGCGCTGCCTTGTCAGCTCGGCGACAAGAGCCGGTCAGCAGCTGGCGGTTGTTACGTTGAACGACGGAGATGATTGGAACGACCACCAGAAGCTGCTCGATTACGGGTTTGCGCATTTTCCGCTGACGAAAATCATCGAGGAGGGCCAAACGGTAAAAAGCGGATTGATTACGGGAACCGGCTTCAGTTACCCGCTGGCCGAAGGGGAAAAAGGGAGAATCGAAAGAAGGCTGAAGCTCAGTTCGCTGGCCACCGCATCCTTTGGTTACCGGGGAAAAATCAGCGTGATGCTGGACGGCAAAGAAATCGGCGCCGTTCCTGTTTATGAACAAGCGACGGGCAGGCCGTCTACGGACCAAGCAGCCGATACCTTAAAATTTCCGGAAGCCTGGGGAGGGACGTTCAAAAAGGTAGTCCAAACCTTGCTGCTGGCCGAATAAAAAGGCTGCTCCTGTATGAAAGGTAAATGGGCAGAGGAGGGGGAAATCGTATGGTCAATAAAATATGGCTTGCGCTTATTTTGATCGGGTTTGCGTTTGCGGCGGCCAAAGGGGACATCGGGATGGTGACGCAAGCCGCCTTCGACGGGGCGGCAACGGGGGTAACCGTCTGCTTTGGATTAATCAGCGTGCTGGTATTTTGGCTCGGCATCATGCGGCTGGCGGAGGATTCCGGCCTCGTTAAGGCGATCTCGCGCCTGCTTGGTCCGGTGGTCGCCTATCTGTTTCCGGATGTGCCGAAAAACCATCCGGCCATGGGGTATATTTTGTCCAACATGAGCGCCAACCTGCTGGGCCTCGGCAACGCCGCCACCCCGATGGGAATCCGGGCGATGCAGGAGCTGCAGCAGCTCAATCCCGACAAGGAAACGGCGTCGCCGGCGATGTGTACGCTGCTCGCGCTGAACACCGCGAGCATCACGCTGATTCCGACGACGCTGATCGCGATCCGGATCAACTTCCATTCGGCGAATCCGGCCGAAATTGTCGGCTCCACCTTGCTCGCCACCGCGATTGCCACCGCGGCCGCCATAGTTGCGGACCGCTGGTACCGGAGGCGGAGCCTGCGCAGGACACCGCCGCAGTCGCCCCCGTCTACGCCGTCTACGATACCGCTGGAGAGGTGATGCCGCTTGCTGGATTGGCTTAACGTAGTATCCGCCTGGGCGGTGCCGGTGATGATCGCTTTTATCCCGTTATACGCTTATTTTAAAAAAGTGCCCGTTTATGAATCATTCGTTGACGGGGCCAAAGACGGGTTCTCGACCGCGATCGGCATCATCCCCCATCTGGTGGGCATGATGGTGGCGATCAGCGTATTCCGCGCTTCGGGGGCGCTGGACGTGTTGGTCGGCTGGATGGGGCCGCTGCTCACGCGGCTGAACGTGCCGCCCGAGGTGCTCCCGCTTGGCTTCCTGCGGCCGCTGACCGGAACCGGGTCGCTCGCTTTTACGACCGACCTCATCAAAACGTACGGCCCGGATTCGATGATCGGGCGCATCGCCTCGACGATTCAAGGAAGTACGGATACGACGCTGTACGTGCTGACGGTTTATTTCGGCGCGGTCGGCATCAAAAACGGCAGGTATGCCCTTAAAGTTGGCTTGTTTTCCGATGTGGTCGGGTTTGTGGCCGCGATCGCCGTTTGTTTGCTGCTGTTCGGATGATTTGATGGAGCCAGGGCCGTTCATGGCGCTTTCCAAGCTGCCGGGGGCGGCTTTTTTCTGCGCGTGCGGCAGCTATTGTGATTTTGTGCTTCTATAGGTATCATGTGATATGAGGTGACTATTGATCATGGAAAGATTGCAGAAAATATTGGCCGGTGCGGGCGTGGCTTCCCGCCGCAAATGCGAGGAATTGATTTTGAACGGCAAGGTGCAGGTGAACGGCGAAACCGTTACGGAGCTGGGCACCAAGGCGGACCCGGCCGTTGACGTCATTACGGTCGACGGCAAACCGATCGGCGCGGAAAAGAAGCTGTATCTCGTATTCAACAAACCGAAAGGAGTTATTACGAGCGCTGCGGATCCGCAAGGCAGAAAAATCGTCACCGATTATTTAAAAGGCGTCAAGGAGCGGGTTTATCCCGTAGGACGGCTTGATTACGATACCGAAGGGCTGCTGCTCCTGACCAATGACGGGGAATTCGCCCATTTGCTGACGCATCCGAAACACCATGTGCCCAAAACTTATCATGCCACGGTCAAAGGGGTGCCGCACGGCAGCGACCTTGACAAGTTGAAGAATGGAATCATGCTTGAGGACGGCATGACAGCTCCGGCCGAGGCGGAGTACCATGACGTTGATCCGGAAGGGAAGTTCGCCACCATCTCCATAACGATTCATGAAGGCCGAAATCGCCAGGTGCGGCGCATGTTCGACGCGATCTCCCACCCGGTGACCAAGCTGAAGCGAATTTCATTCGGCGATCTGTATCTCGGCAATTTGAAGCGGGGCCTGTTCCGCCACTTGACCAAAGAAGAGGTCGACAGCCTCTACAAGCAAGCCCGCAGCACTTCCCCTACCCCTGCTCCCAAGCGCAAATAGTGCGGCGATATTGCCGCGCTTTTTTGCGCGTCACATAATATTCATATTTCCCAAGGCTGAAATTGTGGCAATTTTCGTTATAATGTTCATAGAGTGTTCACGAATTGTTCAACACTTTATGATTATGTTCATAGAAAGGAAGTTTTCGATGGGAAAGGCAAGACGGCCGATTCAGATCGTGATATTAGCGCTGATCGTCATCCTTGGCGGTTATGCGATCAGCAACGCGGTGTTTGGCGATGACTCCGGCAAGCCCGTCGTAGGGGAGAAGCCTCCGGCGTTCAAGCTGCTGGGTCTCGACGGCAACGTACATACGCTTGACGAGTACAAAGGCAAAGCGGTAGTCATCAATTTCTGGGCGACCTGGTGTACGTATTGCGTTAAGGAAATGCCCGCCTTGCAGACCCAATGGGAAAAGTGGAAAGATCAGGACGTTGTCATTCTTGGAGTCAATACGGGGGAAGACGAGATGACCGTGGAAAACTTCGTCAAGCAGACCGGCGCCGGATTTCCTATTTTATTTGACAGCGACAACAAGGCGGTGCGCGATTATGGCATCGTGCCGATGCCGACGACGTTTTTTGTGGACAAAAAAGGCAAAATTGCCTCCATCCATCAGGGCGAGCTAAACCTCGACACGCTGGACGATCAAATTGCGCAGCTGGTTAACCCTTGATAGGAAAGGAGGAGTAAGATGGCGTTCATCGAAAATACGAAATGCGAATGCGGCCACCAGAACCGGGTTGGCACCGTGCTGTGCGAATCCTGCGGCAAACCGCTGCAGGACGACGGGGCCCCCGGGGAACTGCTGGAAATGCGCTACGACGGCGTGGCCAGAAGATCACAGCGGGCCAACCCGAATTTCATCGACCGGATATGGAATTTTTTCTCCTCGGTGAAAGTTGCGGTTTACCTGATCATCATCACGCTGATCGGCGCCAGCTTCGGCACGATCTTCGAGCAGGAAAGCAATTTTATCAATTTTGATCCTTCCACCTTCTACAAAAATAAATACGGAACGATCGGCGAGATTTACTACAGGCTGGGTTTATCGCACACGTACGAATCGTGGTGGTTCATTCTGCTGCTGGTCATGATCGGGGCCTCCCTCGTCATCTGCAGCCTGGACCGGGTGCTGCCGCTTTACAAAGCGCTTTCAAAACAGAAGATCCGCAAACACCTGGAGTTTTTGACCCGGCAAAAAATCGTCTACCAGGGCAAGCTCACCGAGGACGGTGAGGCGTGGGTCCGGAGGGCGGTTCAGCCGCTGCGCAAAAAACATTACCGCGTCCATACGGACGGGGATGCGCTGCTGGCGGAAAAACAGCGGTTCAGCCGCTGGGGGCCGTATGTCATCCACATCGGGCTGATTATTTTTTTGCTGGCCGTATTGTTCCGCGGACTTCCGGGACTGCATATGGACAAACATTACTGGTTCCCGGAGGGGGAAACCACACGGATTCCCGATACGAATCTGTATTTGAAAAACGAAAAATTTACGGTGGAATATTACAGTGAGGATGAAATGTCGGACGACTTCAAAAAAACCGGCAAGATCGTCCCGAAGCTGTACGAAACGCAGGCCGTGCTGTACGAATGCACCGCCGATTGCGACGATCCCTCCAAACAGCCGAAGCTCAAGGAAGTGGAGCGGCATGCAATCCGGGTCAACGACCCGCTTAACTATAAAGGACTGAAGGCGTATCAGTTCGATTTCGATCTGACGCCAAAGCTGCGCTCCGTGCAGCCGGTGCTGGTGGACAAGGTTACCGGGGAGCAGTACGGGAAATTCAAGCTGGAGATGAAAAATCCGCAGCGCGAATTTAAGCTGGGGCCTTACACGCTGGAGCTCCAGAACAAATACATGGAATTTTCCCTGAATGAACAGGGGCAGCCGGTCTCCTTGTCCGGGGAGCCGAACGCGCCGGCCTTTTTATTTTTGGTCAAAGGTCCGGATTTGCCTAAGGAAGGCGTGCAATACATTTACTTCCCGAAGCAGGTTGACAAGGAACGCTTCCAGCAGGATGCGATCAACGAGAAGCTGGGCGGATTGCAGAACAAGCTTGCGGTTGATGTCCTCGGCATGGAGGATGTCGATTTCATCAGCGCTTCCAGTTATCTGAACATCCGTGTCGATCGGGCCATGCCATTTGTCTGGCTGGGGCTGGCGATCGTCATGCTTGGGCTCGTTCTCGGATTCTACTGGCAGCACCGCCGGATTTGGCTGCGCGTGGACGGCGGCAAGCTGACGCTGGGCGGCCATACGACGAAAAACTGGTTTGGCATGCGCCGCGAGGTGTCCGCATTCCTGAAAGCGATGGGCATCGATGCGGATGAGAAGTCATTGGAAAACGGAGGAGAACGTCCATGATATTTTTGGAAATCAGTAGGGCCGCCTTTATGATCGCTTTTTTCCTTTATTGCGCCGCCTTTATTTTTTACATCGTTGCCGTGACCGGCAAAACGTGGAGAAACCGCGACCCGAAGCGGCATGAGAACAAGTGGGGACGCCTCTCGTTTGCGACTTCCTCGCTGGGCCTCCTCTCGCACCTCGTCTATTGCGGAACGCGCTGGGCCTACAGCGGACATGTGCCCGTCAGCAATATGTACGAGTTCATGACGTTTTTGTCGATGATGATTATGATCGCCTTTACGGTTGTCTTTTTGATCTACCGCAAAATTTTGCTCGGCGTGTTTGCGCTTCCACTGGCGATTATCATTATGGCTTATGCCGCTGTATTCCCGCAGGAGGTTCAGCCGCTGATTCCTTCGCTCCGTTCCATATGGCTGTATATCCATGTCACGCTGGCGGCAACGGGGGAATCTTTTTTTGCCGTCGGGTTTATCGCCGGATTAATGCATTTGCTGCGGGTCATCGATTTTAGAGGAACCGATAAATCCGCGCGCCGGCAAAATCGGTGGATTGAAATTACGTTTTTTTCGATTATGATAGTAGTGGGCTTTCTTGTTTCCGTATTCGCTTTCCGGGCCGCCGGATATGAAGCGGTATTCATACAAAATGAGACAAAGATTGACAGCCAAGTACAAGGGGATAGTACAATAGGAAAAGAAGTTTATCAGCTTCCGCCGATCGTAGCGCCATATCAAAGCGAACCCGAGCAAATCAAACCGTTTTTGGGAATGGCGCAGCCTTTGTTCGAGGCTCCTTCCTGGATGAGCGGCGCCAATGCCGGACGCAAGCTGAATACGATCGTCTGGGCAATACTAACGGGTGCGGTGCTTTATGTATTAATTCGTGCGATCCTTCGCAAACCGCTCTCTCAGGCGCTGGCTCCGGCGGTGCGGGCCATCGATCCGGACGATCTGGACGAAATCAGCTATCGGGCGATCGCGATCGGGTTTCCGATCTTTACCCTGGGTGCGCTTGTGTTTGCGATGATTTGGGCGCAGCAGGCTTGGGGAAGATTTTGGGGTTGGGATCCGAAGGAAGTATGGGCCCTGATTACATGGCTGTTCTACAGCGCGTATCTGCATCTTCGTTTATCGAGGGGCTTCCAAGGCCGCCGGGCTTCCTGGCTAGCGGTTTTGGGCTTCCTCGTGGTCATGTTCACATTGGTAGGGGTTAACCTGGTTATCGCCGGCCTGCATTCTTATGCGGGCACCGATTAAATAGCAGTAAAGCAAAAGGAAGCTCACGCGCACTAGGTAAGAAGATGGAGGGGTTGTTGTTAATGTCAGATGAAACGAACCGCATTTTGGTAGTCGACGATGAGGAGCGAATCCGTCGGCTGCTTAAAATGTATTTGGAAAAAGAAGGCTATGAAATCGATGAGGCCGAGGATGGGGAAACGGCTTTGAAAAAAGCGACGGTCAATGACTACGGCTTGATCGTGCTTGATGTCATGCTGCCGGGAATCGATGGTGTCGAGGTTTGCAGCCGTCTGCGGCAAGTCAAATCGACGCCGGTGCTGATGCTGACGGCCAAAGGCGAGGAAATCAACCGGGTTCAGGGATTTGAGGTAGGCGCCGACGACTATGTCGTTAAGCCGTTTAGCCCCAGAGAGGTGATTTACCGGGTGAAAGCGATCATGCGCCGCGCCTCGGCGACAGCCTATCTGTCCAAAGAAAGCGGGACTAGCAACAATATCGTGTTTCCTCATCTCGTTATCGAGCATGACGCTCACCGGGTTACGGCAAGCGGCCAGGAGGTCAGCCTTACGCCCAAAGAATACGAGCTTCTGCATTATTTGGCGGTTTCCCCGGATAAGGTGTTTTCCCGGGAGGAGCTGCTGAAGGACGTCTGGAACTATGAGTTTTTCGGCGATCTGCGGACGGTCGACACCCATGTGAAGCGGCTGCGGGAGAAACTCAACAAGGTTTCGCCGGAAGCGGCCGCGATGATCACGACCGTATGGGGTGTCGGCTACAAGCTGGAGGTCGCGAAGTAAGGTGAACTTCTGGAGAACGCTGGTCGGTAAGCTTTGGATTACGATAACCTGCCTCGTTGCTTGCGTGTTGATGCTGATGGGCCTGTTTCTGCTGCCCTACATCGATACGAATTTCACCAATTCCGGAGCCGTGAAGAGACTGTTTGTCATCGTCGCGATGATCGGGTTTTCGCTTACGACTTTTTTTGCGTTGTTTCTGTTCACAAAAATCACGCAGCCGATGCAGAAGCTGATTCAGGCTACCGATTCGGTGCGCAAAGGCAAATACGATACGCGCCTTTCGCTGAGAACGAGCGATGAAATCGGCGAATTGGCGATTACGTTTAACCATATGGCGGAAGAACTGGAAAATACGATCCGCAGCCTTAAGCATGAGAAGGAGCATTTGTCCAGCGTGCTGCGCAGCATGAATGACGCGGTGATTACGCTGGATCGGGAAGGTTCCGTCATCTTGACGAACCCGCCGGGAGATCAAATCCTAAGCATGTGGGGAGATTTTGACGAAGAAGATTCCGGCTTCGAGCTGGGCGGCAAAGACGCCAAAGGCAAGCTGGCGCCTCAGCCGCTGTTGCCGATGTTTCGCCGGGTGCTTGACCAGGAAGGCGATCAGCGCATGAACGTTCATGTCATGCAAGGTGTGTGGTCGGTCCATATGGCCCCATTGTCTTCGGACGGGGAGATCCGCGGCGCGGTCGCCGTCCTGCGCGACGTTACCGAAGAGGTGCGCCTGGAGAAAATGCGCCGGGATTTTGTGGCCAATGTCTCGCATGAAATCCGCACGCCGCTGTCCATGATGCAGGGGTACAGTGAAGCGCTGCTTGACGGGATGGCGTCCTCCCCCGAGGAAAGCGCGGAATTGGCGCGGGTGATCCATGAGGAATCGCTGCGAATGGGCAGGCTTGTCCACGAGCTGCTCGACCTTGCCCGGATGGAAGCGGGCCATACCGATATGGAGAAGCGGCCGATCGATTTTCGCGAGCTTGCCGAGCGGGTGTACCGCAAGTTTATGGTCCGGGCCAAAGAAAATGGCATCAACCTGAAGCTTGAGCTGAGCGAAGGCCCGCTTCGCCTGGAAGCGGACGAGGACCGGATGGAGCAGGTGCTCACCAACCTGCTGGACAACGCCTTCCGGCATACGCCGGAAGGGGGAACGATCGGCATTTCGGCGGCTACCCGGGACGGAGAGTCCGGCAAAGAGCTGTACATTTCGATTCAAGACAGCGGGATAGGGATTCCGAGCGACGACCTGCCGTTTATTTTCGAGCGCTTTTACAAGGCGGACAAAGCCCGCGTACGAGGCGAAAACGGGGGAACGGGCCTCGGCCTTTCCATCGTCAAAAACATCATCGACGCCCATCACGGCTCGATCCGCGCCGAAAGCGGCGTCGGCAAAGGAACCGCTTTTCACATCGCGCTCCCTGTCGAAACGGGACAATAATCGTAAAAAGAAAAACATCCTTCATGAGAGAAGGATGTTTTTTTGTTGAATGCCGCAGATAAATCTTGTTCACCGTGGAACATTATTCAAAAGTGATTTGCAGCGCTATATTCAGTTCGGGCAGCTTCGTCAGATCGTCAAGCACTTCTTTCGTCACGGCCTTGTCCACCGTCAATACCATGATCGCTTCCCCGCCGACCAGCTTGCGGCCAACCTGCATGGAGGCGATGTTGACGTCGTTTTTGCCGAGCAGGGTGCCGACGCTGCCGATAATCCCCGGTTTGTCATTGTGCGAAATGAAGATCAGATGTCCTTCCGGAGCAACGTCCACCGGGAACTTGTCGATTTGCACGATGCGGGCTCCATAACCGTTAAGCATCGTGCCGGCGATCCGGCGTTCCGCGCCGTCCTGCGTTTTCAGGGTTGCGCTGATCAGGTTGGTGAAGCCCTTCGTCGCCGAAGCTTGGGACACGACCACGTTGATGTCGCGGACTTTCGCCAGGTGCATGGAGTTGACGATGTTTACATCGCTGCCGAAATGGCGGGACAAAACGCCCTTGATGATGTAGCGCGTAAGCGGCTGCGTATCCACCTCGGCCAGGTCGCCGGCGTAATCAACGTGAATTTCTTTGACCGCCTGGTTGTTAAGCTGGGACAGGAATACGCCGATTTTTTCGCCAAGTTCGAAATATGGCTGCAGCTTGTTCATGACGCTAGGTGCGACAGGCGGCATGTTGACGGCGTTCTTAAACGGCTCGCTGCGCAAAATGTGCAGCACCTGCTCCGACACGTCGATCGCGACATTTTCCTGAGCCTCCACGGTGGAAGCGCCAAGGTGAGGCGTGACGATGATTTTCGGATGGTGCAGGAAAGGATGATCCGCTTCCGGCGGTTCTTTTTCGAAGACGTCAAAGGCGGCTCCGGCCACAATCCCTTGATCAATCGCTTCAACCAGCGCCTGTTCGTCGACGATGCCGCCGCGGGCGCAGTTGATGATCCGCATGCCTTTTTTCATCACTTCAAATTGCGGACGGGCGATCATATGCTTCGTTTCCGGCGTAAGCGGCGTGTGCGCCGTAATGAAATCGGCATTTCTAACGATTGTATCGACCGTGGCCAGCTTGACCCCAAGCTTTTCGGCGCGTTCTTCCGTCAGGAACGGATCGTAGCCCAAAATCTCCATGCCGAACGCTTTGGCACGTTTGGCGACTTCGCTGCCGATCCGGCCCATGCCAAGTACGCCAAGCGTCTTGTTGCGCAGTTCGACGCCGAGAAATTTACGATCCCACTGGCCCGAGATCGTTTTGGCGTAGGCCTGCGGAATGTGGCGGGCGAGCGCCATCATCATGGCGAAGGCGTGTTCGCAGGTTGTGATCGTGTTGCCGTCCGGCGCGTTAATAACGATGATACCGCGTTTCGTAGCGGCCTCCAGGTCGATGTTGTCGACCCCAACCCCTGCGCGGCCGATCACCTTCAAGTTTGCTGCGGCGGCCATGATTTTTTCGGTGACTTTCGTTTGGCTGCGCACCAGCAAACCGTCATACTCGGGGATGATCTGTACAAGCTCGTCCTCGCTGAGTCCCGTTTTCTTCTCAACCACGATGTCGTCTGCATCCACCAGCTGCTGAATTCCCATATCGCTGATCGGATCCGATACTAAAACTTTGAACATGTTTTGGCCTCCTAAAAGTTTTGTATAGCAAGGCTTCCCCGAAAGTTCAACGTACAAAACTCTCTTCGGAAGCATAAGCTTAAGTTTTGTATAGCAAGGCTTCCCCGAAAGTTCGACGTACAAAACTCTCATCGGAAGCATAAGCTTAAGTTTTGTATAGCAAGGCTTCCCCGAAAGTTCAACGTACAAAACTCTCATCGGAAGCATAAGCTTACGGTGATACATTAGCGCTGTTTTCCGTTACTGCAGAAAAGGATGAAGATAATGGGTTGCGGTCCCAAAGCGGCCGTTCCCGGCCATGCTAAAGGCGCGGAGACATTAAAAAAACTCCCAATCCGCACACTACTTCCGTAGTAAGGGACGAGAGTTGTTCGTGGTACCACCCTAATTCGCTGCGCCTTCGCAGAGGCAGCCTCATTTGTCATCGCTGACAGACTGATAACGGAGTTCACCGACTGCGCCTACTGAAGTTTCAACGCAGTGACTCAGGATCGCTAAAGTTCATCGTTCCGCTACCGGTTCGCAGCACCACCGGCTCTCTGGAGCTTTCCGACAACTTCCTTCCTTCAAAGCCTTTCGTCAAATGTAATTTTTCATAATGTAACACGCCCCGCCGCAAGGTGTCAACTACTTCCCGGATAAATGACGGCAAAAGCCCGCGCCGCATCCCGGGGGCTTTTGCCAAACTTGAACCCGGCTGATTTTTTGGTTATGATTTTACTAATGTCGAAAATCGTCTGTTATCCCCGGGAACGGCCGATCTTCCTGTCAGTATTCCGTGAAAATAGGGAGCTCGGGCACCAGCTCGGACGCATAATACGACGATTTGAAGCGGGAAAATTCATCCCCTTTGACGGCTTCAGTTTCTGTGACAATTTTCACAATGGAAGACACAGTTTTAAGATTTAAAGCCTCGGCTCGGCCGCTTTTGATCATTTGGTCAATTTTCGCGGTCATGTCTTGGGGAAGGTAGGCTTCATAGCGCTTTTCGCTCAGCATCATATCGGCTACCGCTTTGTTTTTGACGGCTAATGGATATTTGGACCATTCCTGGGCCGGGATGTTTGCTTTATAATCGAACGTGGCCGGGATTTGGCTGTTCGTCTTCGCCGTCCATTTGAGAATCGATGAATAAAATTTGTTTTGCGCCTCAAGTCCGAAGTTTACCGCTTCAACGGTGAACTCGTTTTGTTTCAGCGCAGCCGCGAGTTCGGCTCCTTTTTTGTTTTTTACCGCTCCGGCGCCTTGGTTGAACAGCTTCAAGCTTTTCATATAATCGGTTTGCGCCTCCTTCAGCAGAGGAGAAGAATCGGTTATGTATTGAGCTGCGATCTGCTCATATCCACGATCGGCAATTTCGCGGATCTCCTTCAGATATTCGCTTGATTCGGAGGACGTTGCGTCCTGTTCCAATAGCTCCAGGCGGGAAAGATACGCTTCCTTAAACTGCTGATACGGCTGAAAAACAACGTAATAAAAAGAGACCAAATCCTGCTGCTGATAGGAGACTGCCGTTTCCTGCCCTGGCGGCACGACCTTCAGGTATGCGTATTTTGCTTCGATTTTGTCCATGCCCGTCTGAAAGCCCCATAGAAACGTGCCGAATCCGACGATCAGCGTGAACAGAAAGCCCATGATAAAGAGCATTTCCTGACGGGTATTTTTTTTGCTATTCATTATGAATTCCTCCTTACAAATGGTTTTGAATAGGCTAAAATAATAATAAAGGACAGGGATTGACAAAAACTATGAAAAAATTCAAATTCGGCAAGGTGAAGATCCAGAAAGTCGATCCCGGGCAGCTGGACGATCGGTTGCTTTTGATCAATTTATATTTGACGCAAGGGCTTACTTTATTTATCGGCTTAATCATCATTTTTTTTCAAAAAAGAAATCCGCTATCTTTGCTGGCCTGGCCGGAGCATGCCGAATTCCTCTATTGGAGCCTGGGACTTGCCGGGGTGATGTTCGGCGCTGACTTTCTGCTCTCCCGGTTTATTTCGGAGGAAAGCATGGACGACGGAGGGATCAACGCCAAGTTGTTCCGCGGACGCCCGATCTGGCATATTGCGGTCATTTCGGCGATGGTCGCCATCTGTGAAGAACTGCTGTTTCGCGGAGCGATCCAGCATGGCATCGGCGTCTATTGGACGAGCATTCTGTTCGCCGCCATCCACGTCCGCTACCTGCGGCACTGGATTCCAACCGGCTGGGTATTTGCCAGCAGCTACGGGTTAGGGTTTATATACTTGCAAACCGGTACGTTATGGGCACCGATTGTGTGCCATTTTCTGATCGATTTCGTATCGGGATTAGTGATCAAATTTCGGAGGGAGACATGAGCGAACGTTTGAGCCGATTGGAACGTTACAGTCGCGGCACATCGAAAACAACACTAGAAAATCGCCGGACCCGGGTTCATCGCGAGGAGAAAACCGAAAAAAACCGGAAGAAGCGCAGTACGCGGGCCGAGAATACAGCAGCCGCGGAGGTTTCGTTCGAAGGGCCGCCGTTAAAGACGGCGATTCCACCCGCTAGGGTGGAGCCCTCTGTGATCGGGGAAGAGGAGAATGTGATGGGGCTGCCCGCCCGCAGGGAACTGTTTCCGTCGCAAAGGCTGAAATGGACAAGATGGTTTTTTAACTCGCTATTATACATGTTCGTCATCATTTTAGTTTTTTTGTTATGGTGGGGGGTCAGCGATTCGCCTTGGGGCCAAAGCCACGGCTTGTGAGGGCCGGCGGTTGCCAGGCCAAAAGGCCGCGAATTGCAAAAGTGCAGGCGGTTTTCGGCTAAAGGATCCGATAATGGTGCATCAAATGTAAAAGTGCATTTCATATTCGGTCAAAAGCATCGTTTTGTCGAATGGCCTTCAATAGAATGTACTTTTGCACTTCAACGGCTCAAAAATGGGGATTTACGGGGAATCAAATGTACTTTTGTAGTTGCTCACGTCAAGCGGCTCCCTAACGGACTCAATTGACGTTATTCGCCTATTTCCCGGAAATTTCCCGCTCTAACGGACCCTGAAGGCCTTATTCAGCTTAAATGGAGGACATTCGAGCCGATTTGAGCGTAATAAGAGCGTCTGGGTCCGCTGCAATTTGGAAACCTATCGTTCAGGGCCGATTAGGGTCTCTGATGTCCGTTAGCGCCGCTACAACTCGATAAGGCCGCCCCATGGTTTGGGCGGCCTTGTTCATTTACCCGGCGTCCGCCGAATCTGCGGCCGGATCGGGCCCGATGCTTTCGGGGTCCACGAATCCGTAGCCTTTGTCTTCCAGCTTCGTCAACAACTCGTCCAGCGCCTCCACGGTCCAGGGCAGTTCATGCATCAGGATGTTGCTTCCGGCATGCAGCTGATCCAGCACATTTTGAATGACGGCGTCCGGCTTGTTTTTGTTTTTGCTGTCCCAATCCAAAGACCCGTTGGACCATGTCATGTAGATCAAGCCGTTATCATCGGCGATTTGATGCGTAACGTCGTTTCCGGAACCGAACGGAGGCCGGAAAAATCTCGGAGTCTCGCCGATCGTCTCCTTCACGATGGCTTGCACATCCTCAATTTGCTGGCGCATGTTTGCTTCGCTCTCTTTTTTGAGGTCGATGTGGTCCCAGCTGTGGTTGCCGACAATTTGACCGCGCTCGTGAATGAGCTGCAGAAGTTCGGGATGCGCTTTAACCCGGTAGCCATTGACGAAAAAGATCGCCTTGGCGCCGTGCTTATCCAGTGTATCGATTAATCCCTCGATCATTTCCCGTTCTTTCGGACCGTCGTCAAACGTCAGCAGAACCACTTTTTTGTCGGTTCCTTCCTCGTTGGGTACGACATTGTAAGCTTTGTTGATGTGGTACAGCAGCTCCGGCTTCTGCGATTCGCCGGCGGCTTCCCCCGATCCGGGGTCGGATTTGCTATCCTGCGGCGCCTCCGTCGCAGTCTGGATTTCGTTTCCGCCCGCCGAATCGGCGGTTTCCTGAGACTCCGGCGCGGGTACGGCGGTATTCGCCGCATTCTCTTCGCCCGGAGCGCTTGAATCAGTCTGGCCGGCGCTTGAGCCACTCTGGCCGCAAGAGCTGAGCAACACGCAAGCCGCGGCGACGAGCAGGATTTTTTTGTAAAGCAAACGGGTCATCTCGCTTTCCTGTATTTATGCCGCATGAGTTTGTTGTAAACCGCGAACACTACAGATGATTTTAACATATCTAAGGAGGTATTTTGGGTGAGATCTTCCTCATTTTTTGGCGGAGTGTTGGTCGGGGCCATCGCGGCGATGTGGGCCTCGCAGCGGAGAGGCGGAATGATGTCCATCATGAACGGGGCGGGAAGCGCCTTGAAGCTTGCCGGTCTGAAATCCGATATCCTGGGGGGCGGACAAGGGCAACACGGTTCGGAAGGTTCCGAATCGCACCGTACGGGGTATGCTTCCAAGGTAACTGGACAACATCCTACCGGGGCAGGAAACGCCCAGGTGTATCCCAGTTCGGTTTCTGCGTCAGATGCGAAACATTCGAAGGAATACAATTTGAAGCAAATCACCGATTTTATTAAAAGCGACGCGGGTGTGCGCCGGGAAGTGGAAGCGATTCTAAAGGAGACGAATACGGCCATTCCGGGACTATAATCCCCAAAATGACGGAATCATTTTCCGCTGCGGTGAAGTTCGGCGGAAAATGATTCTTTTTTGTCTATTTTATTGCGTGCATTTAAGGTGAATAAATGATAACATACATATCAAAGAACCATTTCCAGCACACATTACAGCAGGTTTCATAATCTGTTATTACACGGTATAAAGAGAGGAGGATCCTGTATGAAGATAGAAAGACTTGGCCAGGATAAGATACGGATTTTCCTCACGTTTGACGACTTGAGCGAACGCGGCATTCAGAAAGAGGACATGTGGCAGGAAATTCCAAAGGTCCATGACCTGTTCACCGAAATGATGGATCAGGCTTATAACGAAGTAGGCTTTGACGCCACGGGACCTCTCGCAGTGGAAGTGTTCGCCCTCCCCGCTCAAGGGATGGTCGTCATCGTAACGCGCGGTAAATACGATCACCATCATCACGGGATCGGATCGCCCTATGAGGATGAACTGCCGGAAGAAGTTTATGAAATGGAAGTAACGCTGGAACAAAGCGATACGATTTTGTATTCGTTTGACGATTTCGAAAACTTGATCGAAGCAGCTCACGTTTTGCAGCCTATGCTCCAAAATGCTGGCAGACTGTATAAATATAACGGGAAATGGGTTCTTCAGCTGGAGCCTGACGAATTGGATGAAGGCAAGCATCCGGCTTTAATCGCGGTATTGGCCGAGTTCGGCGAAGCGACGTCGGTGACTACGGCGATGCTTGAGGAATATGGCAATCTGGTGATGGCCGATAACGCGATCGACGTCATTTGCAGCCATTTCAAACGTCAGGATTAATCGGCGTGCTAAAGGTAAAACAGCTCGGATTCATCAAGAGAGGGATAAGGAACAGCGAACGGCAGACAAGGGGGGATAACCGTTGCTCTTTTTCTCGATAGCAACGGCAGCGGTAGCTCCCGGTCTTGCCTTGCTTACTTATTTTTATCTTAAGGACAAGTATGATACGGAACCGCTGCATATGGTCATCAAAGTATTTTTGCTTGGCTTTTTGCTCGTTTTGCCGGTCATGATCATTCAGCGCGGCTTGATGCTGTGGCTTGGCGACAATCCATGGGTTTCCGCATTCGGGATCTCGGCCGGCGTCGAGGAAGCCTTTAAGTGGTTTGTCCTGTTCCATATGATTTACAATCATACGGAATTTGACGAACCTTATGACGGTATTTTGTATGCGGCGGCGATCTCACTTGGCTTTGCCACGGTTGAAAATGTTATTTACGCCTTTGCGAGCCACGCTACGATTGGATCATTGCTGGTTCGGGCGCTGCTCCCGGTTTCCGGGCATGCGCTGTTCGGCGTTATGATGGGTTACTATTTGGGCCGGGCCAAATTCTCGGAAGGTGCGGCAAGCCGTAAGTTTTTGCTCTATTCCTTGTTGCTGCCGGTTTTTTACCACGGGGTTTACGACTGGATTCTTAACAATACGACCCAATATTGGCTTTGGTACATTGTTCCGCTGATGGTCCTTTTGTGGTACGGCGGACTGGGCAAGATGACCCGGGCGAACAGCCGCTCGCCGTTTCGGTTGACGACGGGGGCCAAGGGACAAGATTAATTTAAGGAAGAATAGGGCATCCTATTTCCAGGAATGGCTGCGGATTTGCGGCTTTAAACTGGAAAGGGGTGCCTTTTTCGTGCGCGTCAAGGTGAAAATTACGTGCAAATCATGCGGAGAGCGTTTTGTGCTGCGCGGCAAAAAAGAACGGGGCCATATCGAAACCGGATTCAAGCAATGCTTGTGCAACAACCGGCACGACTTTGAAATTGAAGAAGAAGCGCCATTATAACATGTGTTCAAAAAGTCAGGTTTTCAGCACCGAGAAGGTTGGATGAAGCTGGGTCTGAGTAGCGGAGCGTAGGTTAGGCTACATGAGCAACGGAAGGCCCGGCTGAATTCAAGATTCGACGTCGAATCCACTACGTAACCCTGCTTCGTGATCAAAAGATGACTTTTTGAACAACCTCTTTAGGATGCATAAAGTTCCTTCCTTCTTGTCAAACTAATTCCAACCAGTTAAAGAAGGGAGAGAGCACTAGCCCAATGTATAAACGTCTGAGTGCGATATTATTTCCGGTTACGGCGATTTTATTAATCGGCGCCTTAGTATGGGGTTACCAGGAAAACCAGGAAAAGAATTCGATTTTGATCAAAGCGGAGAACCAATATCAACGTGCGTTTCACGATCTGTCGTATCATGTGGACAAGCTGCATACCGAACTGGGCAATACCCTTGCGGTCCATTCGGCGTCTACCGGATCGCATCGTAAAGGCCTGGTGAACGTCTGGCGTATTACGAGCGAGGCGCAAAACGAAATCAACCAGCTTCCGCTAACGTTGTTGCCCTTCAACAAAACGGAGGAGTTTTTGTCCCGGATTTCGAAATTTTCCTATCAAACGGCTGTCCGTGATTTAACCAAGCAGCCTTTGACCGAAAACGAGGTGAAAAACCTAAAAGAGCTGTATAAAAGCTCAGCGCAAATTTCCCAGGATTTGCAGGGCGTTCAAAACAAGGTCATCACCAAACGTTTGCGTTGGATGGACGTGGAAACGGCGTTGGCCAGCGAGAAGGAACCCCGCGACAACACGATTATCGACGGCTTCAAAACGGTGGACAAAAGAGTCGGCGAATACCCCGAGCTCGATTGGGGACCGTCCATTTCCAGCATGTACAACAAACGGTCGGTCAAAAAGCTGGGCGGTAAGCCGGTCACGATTCAGGATATCAAGCGCAAGGCCGCTGATTTCATCGGGATGAAGGATCCGTCGGCCGTTCAGGTGTTGGAAAACGGGCGCGGCACGGAATGGGCTTCATATACGGCTAACGTACCGGGAGGACAAAACGGGGAAGCCTGGTCGCTTGATTTTACGAAAAACGGCGGACATCTGATTTCCTATAACCATAATCGGCCCGTCGGCCAAAAATCGGTGGATGCAAATACGGCCAGAGCCCGCGCCGACGAATTTTTGGCGAGTAAAGGTTATTCCGGTTTAACGCCGGTTTCTTATGACGAATACGGCAACGAGGGGAACTTCACGTACGTGAGCAAAGATGGGGACGTGCTGATTTACCCCGAGAAAGTTACGCTTCGCGTCGCCCTCGACAACGGCCAGGTGACAGGGCTTCAGGCCAGCGACTATGTGTACGAGCGCGAGAACAGAAGTGCGATCAAGCCGCCGAAATTGACGCTGCAGCAAGCCCGCAAATTTTTGAATCCGGAGTATAAGGAAACGTATCACCGAATGGCGCAGATCGAAAACGACCAAGCGGAAAAAGTGCTTACTTACGAGTTCGGCGGAGCCATTAACGGTTCGAATTACCGGATTTACATCAATGCGGATAACGGCAACGAGGAGACCGTGGAAGAAGTCAGAACGAAAAAAGGGGCGGTTCAATCGTAAAGCTTGAGTTCAACCTCTTTCGAACAACCTCTTAATGGAACACGCGAGTATGTGGAGGCAGTTTAACCTTCCGTGCTCGCGTTTTATTGTTATCCGCTTTAGTTTTCGAGAAGATTTCCGCTACAATCCCGTCCAGGCGTGATATAATCAGGTGGAAGCCAACAACTGAAATAGGACGGTGGGAAAACTTGTTTCCTAAAGTGAACGATCTCGTATACATTCAGGTCGCCTCGACAGACAAACATGATACGGATAAAGAATGTAAATCGCGGATCGCGGACGTAGAAGAAGAATCGTTTCTGATCGAGGTTCCGATCGAGAGCGGAAGCGGGCGCATCAAGAAGCTTTACATCGGGGACGAGCTTTCCATTTATTTTTTGACCGATGACGGGGTTAAACATTATTTTAATACATACGTGCTGGGCTTTGCCGACGAGGTCGTACAGCTGGTGCGCATCCGCAAACCGGAACCGGAGACGATCACCAAAATTCAGCGCCGCAATTTTTTGCGGGTTGTAGCCGCGCTGGAAATCGCCGTCAAAACGAAAAACAATGTCCGCTTCGTCACTTATACCGAAGATGTCAGCGGAGGCGGCGTCTCTTTTGTTTGCGACGGTACTTACAAGCTCGTTCAAGGCGACCAGCTGTTCTGCTGGCTGCTGCTTTCGTTCAAGAACGGATCGCTCGATCACGTTCCTTTTGAGGCCGAAGTGGTGCGCACGAAAAAGCTGGAAACCGGAAAAACGATGATCATGATCAAATTCGTCAGCATCTCCGATATGGAGCGGCAAAAGCTGATCCGCTACTGCTTCGAGCGCCAGTTTGATTTTAAAAATCGTTAGGCCGGCGGGTTTCCTCCTTTTAGGATTTGGAAAAGCTATCTTTTGATGGCTTGTCATAAAATGATGCAAGGAGGAAATGGAGATGCGGGAAACGAACGATGACGAAGCATATACGGCGCTGTTTTTAGAGTTCTCCGGTAAGGTCGAAAAAACGCTGAAGAAGGCGGTGATCGCGCTGCTTGCGGCGCTTTGCCTGTTCCAGGGACTGCTGCGGATTCCGGAGCTCAGGCCGTTCCTCGCTTCGGCGGATCAATTCGAAGGAGCCCCGCTCCATAGAGGCGAGTGATGAAAAGCTAGGCGGATAAATCGGGCGGTTAAGCCTGTTCTTTCTTTTGCATCCCTTTGCTAACTGTGGTATAATTTTCACGTCGCAGGCAATGCCTGCTTTTTTCTTGAGGATCAGTTTTTGAGGAGGAATGCCCCTTTGGCAAGCGAGGCGTCAACATCACAGGCTAAGATCAACATCGCGATCGACGGTCCTGCTGGGGCAGGAAAAAGCACGATAGCCCGCATGGTTGCCGGCAGATTGTCCTATGTATACGTCGATACCGGCGCAATGTACCGGGCGGCGACATGGTATTTTCTGCAGCAGGGCATTGGGCCGGATGAGGTGGACAAAGTGCTGCAAATCGTCCCCGATCTGGTGATTGAATTGTTGCCCGGCGAGCATGGACAGCAGGTGATCGTGGGCGGCCAGGACGTGACGGAAGAAATCCGTTCCATGGCGGTAAATGCGAAGGTGTCCCGATATGCGCAAATCGAGGGGCTGCGAACCAGGCTTGTCTCGCTGCAGCGGCAAATGGCTTTGCGCAAAGGCGTCGTCATGGACGGCCGCGATATCGGCACTACCGTACTGCCCGACGCGGAAGTCAAGATCTACATGACGGCCAGCGTTGAGGAACGGGCGCGCCGGAGATACAGGGAAATGAAAGAGCAGGATCGGGTTTCGTTTGAGGAACTGGTTAGTTCCATCGCCGAACGCGACCGTCTGGATCAGGAACGGGAGGTATCCCCTCTGCGGCAAGCGCCTGACGCGACATATCTGGATACGACCGAGATGAGTTTGGAAGAAGTCGCGGACCGGATCGTTTCCTTATGCAGAAATTATGGAAGTGAGAGAGGAACAAGATGATTTACCGCTTCTGTCGCGCTGTACTTCGCGCGTTATACAAGCTGCTGTTTCGCTTGGAAGTCACCGGGTTGGAGCATATTCCGCAAGAGGGCGGCGTTCTTCTTTGCTCTAATCATCTTACGCTGCTGGATCCGCCGACTATCGGCATCATGGTGAAACGCAAAGTGCATTTTATGGCCAAACAGGAATTGTTTCAAATATTTGGCTTCGGTTGGCTGATCACGCAGCTTGGCGCTTTTCCCGTCAAACGGGGGGGCGTGAGCAAGGAATCGATCAAGACGGCGTTAACGCTGTTGCGTTCGGGGCATGTGATGGGGATTTTTCCCGAAGGCCGCCGGGTTAAAAACGGGGAAGGCGGCGGGATCGGCAAGAAAGGCGCGGCAACGTTCGCCCTTCGCAGCGATGCGGCCGTAATTCCGGTAGCTATCGTAGGCAATTATAAACTGTTTCATAAAATGAAGGTGGCGTATGGTCCGCCCGTCGACTTGTCCGAATTTAAGGATAAGGGTGTCCCGGATGCGGCCGAAAAAGCCACGGAGAAAATTATGGCCGCGATCACAGCGCTCAAGGAACTGTGAGGCCGTACCCCCTTGCCGGGAGTTATGCATGAAGGCAGGGGACTTTTGGGAAGCTATATTTTAGAGATGTTTTGAACTTCGCTTCATGCGGGTTTAAATAAATGGGTTTTTGAATTGAGGAGGTTATTGACATGTCGGAAGAAACAAAAAATGTTCAGGAAGCTGCGGAAGTGGCAAACCAGGATGAAATGGAACAAATCGTTTCCTTGAAAAAGGGGGACACCGTCAAAGGGACGATCGTCAAAATCGAGGATAACCAAGCTTACGTAAGCATTGGATATAAATATGACGGTGTTATTCCTATCCGCGAATTGTCCTCCGTTCACTTGGACAATGCGGCGGAAGCCGTTCAAGTCGGCCAGGAAGTCGAAACCAAAGTCGTGAGCATCGACGACGAGAAAGAGCGCCTCGTTCTTTCCAAACGCGCGATCGACAGCGAAAACGCCTGGGAAGAGCTGGAGAAGAAATTCGCCAGCCAGGAGACGTTCGAAGTTACCGTGGCCGACGTCGTAAAAGGCGGCATTGTGGCTGACGTAGGGGTTCGCGGCTTCATTCCGGCATCGATGGTGGAGCGCCATTTCGTGGAAGATTTCAGCGATTACAAGGGCCGTACGCTGCGCGTTAAGGTGAAGGAACTGGACCGTGAGAACAACAAAGTCATCCTTTCCCAAAAAGACGTGCTCGACGAAGAATTCGAAGCCAACAAACAAAAGGTTATGGGCGAGCTGCAGGAAGGGCAAGTGCTGGAAGGCACGGTTCAGCGTTTGACGCAATTCGGCGCGTTTGTTGACGTAGGCGGCGTAGACGGCCTGGTTCACGTGTCCGAAATCGCCTGGAGCCACGTGGATAAACCGGCTGACGTTCTGAGCGAAGGCGAAAAGGTCAAAGTGAAAGTGCTGAAAGTCGATCCGGATAAAGGCAAAATCAGCCTCAGCATCAAAGCCGCTCTTCCAGGTCCTTGGGATACGGCAGCCGAGAAGTTCCATACTGGCGATATCGTAAGCGGCGAAGTGAAACGCCTCGTCAATTTCGGCGCGTTTGTGGAAATCGCACCGGGCGTGGAAGGACTCGTTCATATCTCTCAAATCTCGCATAAACATATCGGTACCCCGCATGAAGTGCTGAAGGAAGGCCAAACGGTACAAGTTAAAGTGCTTGACGTCAATCCGTCCGAAAAACGGGTTAGCCTCAGCATCAAGGAAACCGAAGAAGCTCCGGCTCCAGCTCCGAGAAGCGAAAAACCGTCCAAAGGCAGCGGCGTGAGAAAAGAAGATTTGGGCGATAACCCCAATGTTTCGCTGAACAACCAAGGCCTTAGCATTACGCTCGGAGAGCGCTTTGGCGACAAACTGAGCAAATTGAAATAAGCTCTATGTAACAGGCTCGATCATCGGCGGACCCTGAAGAAGCGGGTTCGCCGATTTTGTTTGTGGCCGCTCGAAAACCGCCTGAGAGCGCCAATGTTAGCTATTTTATGTTTTTTTTGCTATGATGAAATACGTGTATTGGGACGAAACAAGGTGATTTTAATCATATAGGATGGAACGCTTACGAACCTAGGAGGAATGTCTATGGCAAGACCCGTAGTAGCTATCGTCGGGAGGCCGAATGTGGGGAAATCGACGATTTTCAACCGCATTATCGGCGACCGCCTCGCCATTGTAGAAGATAAGCCGGGAATTACGCGCGACCGGATTTACGGGGTTTCGGAATGGAACGGCAAGCCCTTTAGCATCATCGATACGGGCGGTATTGAGCTGGATGACGAAGAACCGATCTTGAAGTCGATTCGGATGCAGGCGGAACTCGCTATTGAAGAAGCGGACGTTATCGTCTTTATGTGCGATGGCAAAGCGGGGGTTACTTCTTCGGACGAAGAGGTGGCGGCCCTGCTGTACCGTTCCGGCAAACCGATCGTCGTGGCCGTCAACAAGGTGGACAATATCGGGCGGATGGAGAACATCTACGAGTTTTACAATTTGGGCTTCGGTGAACCGATCGGCGTCTCCGGCAGCCACGGAACGGGCATCGGCGATTTGCTCGACGCGATTACGGACAATCTTCCGGAACAGGCGGAGGACGAATATGACGAAGATGTTATTCGCGTAGCCCTTATCGGCCGGCCCAACGTCGGAAAATCTTCACTGGTGAACGCTATTTTGGGAGAAGAACGGGTTATTGTCAGCGATATTGCCGGTACGACGCGCGATGCGATCGATACCCCCTTCGAGAAGGATGGTCAGCGTTACGTCCTCATTGACACGGCTGGGATGAGAAAGCGCGGCAAGGTTTATGAAACGACCGAAAAATACAGCGTCATGCGCGCGATGAAAGCAATTGAGCGAGCGGACGTGGTGCTGGTGCTGATCAACGGCGAGGAAGGCATCATCGAGCAGGATAAGCATATCGCCGGTTACGCCTACGAGGCCGGCAAAGCGTCCATCTTCGTCGTCAACAAATGGGATGTGGTTGAGAAGGACGATAAAACGATGCACCAGTTCGAGCAAAAAATCCGCGACCATTTCCTGTTCATGACCTACGCGCCGGTCGTTTTCCTGTCGGCCAAAACGAAGCAGCGCCTGCACAAGCTGCTGCCGGTCGTGCAGCATGTCGCCGATCAGCATGCCAAACGGGTGCAAACGCATTTGCTGAACGACGTCGTTTCCGATGCCATTGCGATCAATCCGCCGCCGACGGACAAAGGACGCCGTTTGCGTATCAATTACGTGACCCAAGTAACCGTGAAGCCGCCGACGATCGTGGTATTCGTGAACGATCCGGAGCTGATGCATTTCTCCTATGAACGGTATCTGGAGAACAAAATCCGGGCGGCATTCGATTTTGAAGGAACGCCAATCCGGTTGTTTACGCGGCGCAAGTCTGATGAAGGTTAGGGGAGAATAAGGTGACTTTACCCATCGTAGCAGTAATTGTTTGTTATTTGCTGGGCTCGGTCAGCTTCAGCGTGGTCCTGTCGAAGCTCTTGAAAGGGATCGATATCCGCCAGCACGGCAGCGGCAACGCCGGAGCGACCAATACCCTGCGCGTGCTCGGCAAGGGCCCGGCGATTCTGGTGCTAGCGCTGGACGTATTGAAAGGGATCGCCGCCGTATGGCTCGGACGCTGGCTGGGAGGCGGCGATGAGTGGACGGCGGCGCTTTGCGGCATTGCGGCGATCATCGGCCACAATTGGCCGATTTATTTTCGCTTTCGCGGGGGAAAAGGGATCGCCACGACGATCGGCGTAATGGCTACTCTCTTTTTCTTTCCGGCCTTATATGCCGGTATCATCGCTATTCTCTCGATTGTGTTTACCCGTTACGTATCCTTAGGTTCCTTGATCTTTGTGTTTTTGACGCCGATTTTTCTTGCGGTTTCCGGCGAATTCGGCCCCTATTTTTGGACGAGTCTGATTATTGGCGTGTTCGCCTTCTGGAGACATCGCACGAATATCGTAAAAATCGTTCAAGGGAAAGAAAACAAGCTGGGCTCCAAAGGAGGAAAACGAGTTGTCTGAGAAAGCCGCCGTGCTGGTGGCGGGCAGTTGGGGAACGGCACTAGCCAGCGTGCTCGCCGACAAAAATATGGAAGTGTCCCTATGGACGCGAAACGAAGCGCAACAGGAAGAGATCAACGCTTTGCACCGCAATGAGCGGTTTTTGCCGGGGGTCGCGTTGCCGGGCAACCTGAAGGCCACGACCGACTTGGAGGCCGCCGTCAGCGGTACCAAAGCGGTGGTCATGGTCGCCCCTTCCTCCGCCGTGCGCGAGGTGGCCCGTTCGCTGAAACCGTATTGGCGCGAGGACATGCTGGTGGTCCATGCCACCAAAGGTTTTGAAATCGAAAGCCTCAAGCGTATGTCGACAGTCATCTCGGAGGAGCTTGGCTGCGAGGAGGGACGGATCGTCGTGCTGTCCGGACCTAGCCATGCGGAGGAGGTCGTCAAGCGCAGCCCGACCACGGTTGTGGTCGCTTCGCTGGTGGAGGAACAAGCCGATTTGGCCCAGGACTTGTTCATGAATTCATACTTCCGCGTCTATACGAACCGCGATATGATCGGGGTTGAACTGGCCGGAGCGCTGAAGAATATCATCGCTTTGGGGGCCGGGATGTCCGACGGGCTCGGCTATGGAGACAACGCCAAAGCGGCGCTGCTGACCCGCGGGCTTGCGGAAATTACCCGGATCGGCGTGGAAATGGGCGCCAATCCGCTAACGTTCGCCGGGCTGGCCGGCATCGGCGACCTGGTCGTGACGGCGACGAGCCGGCACAGCCGCAATTGGCGGGCCGGATATATGCTTGGGCAGGGTAAGCCGCTCCCGGAAGTACTGAGCTCGATGGGCATGGTGGTTGAAGGGATCCGGACGACGAAAGCCGCTCATAACATTTCGGAGAAATACAAGGTACAGATGCCGATCGCTGCGCAGCTGCATCATGTCTTGTTCGAAGGACTGGACCCGCGGACTGCGGTGGAAGCGCTGATGGGGCGCGACCGGAAGACCGAAATGGAGGTTATGTCGCTGGAAACCTGGGAGCAGTGGCATTCCTAGAGCCCGTTTTGCGTAGACAGCTTCACCTTTCCTACGGCCTCCTCATACATTGGTGAAGAGGACAGCGGAGGAGGCGAACGCATGAGCAAAATATCCAAAGATGCGCTGAACACCATCAACAAAAAAACGGGCAAAAATATTACGGAGGGCTCGGTGAGAAAACTGGCCAGCACCGTCAAACCGTCAACGATGCAAAACGAAGCGGAATTGCGGAAATTGATCAAGCAGGTGTCCACGATGGCGAAAATCCCCGTTTCGGAAAGTACGGTGTCGGAAATCGTCAGCGCCGTGAAAAAAACCGGGATGAATCCGTCCAATATGGAAGCCATGATGAAAATGATGATGAAAAAATAGTTATTGGGGCCATTCCCCACACATAGGCTCTGCGGCGTGGAAGCTGCAGGGCGTTTTCTTTTTCGTGTCCGGCCGGCGCGTAGCCTATAAAGCGGCAAGATGCTATAATATGGATCATATCAATCCAAACGAAATGGGAGAATCATACCGATGGATGCAATGACGAAAATGTGGCTATCGATCGCAGCCGTTTTGATTATGGGATTATCCGTGTTTTTGATTACGTTTGCACGGGCGAAAACGAAAGGCATCGTCAAGGGAATCCTC
Source organism: Paenibacillus oralis (assembly GCF_003863965.1). GTDB lineage: Bacteria > Bacillota > Bacilli > Paenibacillales > Paenibacillaceae > Fontibacillus > Fontibacillus oralis. Next base: position 6,296,311 of record NZ_RRCN01000001.1, on the reverse strand, counting down.
TCGTTGCTGGCTTTTGTCATCATGCTGGCGGGCTTCCTTACCGGGCTCGTTTCCATCACATAAATTCCGTTAGGTAACAACGTAAAAATCAGGCAGGAAAGAGAAGAGGGAGTTAACATGAATGGAGATCGGAGCCATGTTTTTCCGGGAATAACCGCGGCTATCGGGCAAATGGCCGGATTGTGCGCGGGGGCCGAGGACAAATGGTTGCTCGGAGGCAGCTGCGGCTTGTGGCTGCAGGGCGTCAGGCTCGATACGCAGCCCCGGGATATTGACGTGTATGCCGATGAGGCGGACGCGCGGCTTGTGCATGAACGGATGCGCGAGTTTGCCACCGATGTCCCCCGGCAAGACCGGACCGGCTCGTACGCGTCGCTGCTTAGCCATTACCGCCTTGACGGCGTGACGGTTGAACTGGTGGGCGGATTTGAGGTGAAAACGGACAGTGCTTTTTACCGGACCGAAATCGCCGGGATTCTGGAGGAGAATGCCCCCCTTGTCCGTTTGGGCGGGGCGGAGCTTCGCTTGATGCCGCTGGCCCATGAGTTTGTTTTTAACGTGCTGCGCGAGCGGCCGGACCGGTATTTGGCGATTGCGGAAGTTATCCGCGGCGAGGCTGACCGGCACCTGCCGCTGCTTTGCGAGCTGCTGCGGAGAAATCAATGGACGGCCGGTATCGTCGGAAAAATGGCCGAGGTGCTGGATCGCCCGCTGTTGTCCGGGCCGTGGGGTGAATACGGCGGCGGACAGGCCTAAGGAGGCGCGGCGTGGAGGTTCAAATCGAGTTTTGGCCGCAGGGCAAAAAAGTAAAAGTACGGCCGGGAACGAGCGTGCTGAGGGCGGCTCAGATGGCTAGACTCCATATCACGACCCGCTGCGGCGGCCAAGCCGCTTGCCTGATGTGCAAGGTCCGGGTGGAGAAGGGCTACGAGGGCGCGTTGTCCCCGCTCTCTTCGGCGGAAGCGCGCAAGCTGGGCCCGCTGGCGGAGGAAGGCATCCGGCTCGCCTGTCAGGCCAAAGTGATCGGACATGCCGTTATCCATCTCCCGGAGGACCCCTTAAAAGCGGCCGTACGCAAAAAGTTGATGCAGCAGACGGACGAGGACAGTTTGTGGTAATGCACCTTAAGAAAGTATGAAAAGGATGGAATTGAAGGATGCTGGGAAACCGGAAGAATCGTAGATTGGTTGACGCCATGGCGCGGCAAATCGCTTTGGGCTTGCTGCTGCTCGCCTTCATATCGTTGCTGTCCGGATGCATGTATCGCGGAGAGCAGCATGCCGGGCCGGCTTCTTATACGGATAGCGTGGACCGCATTCAGCGGGCGCTGGACCGATTTCAGGAGAAGGAAGGAATCCTGCCGATTATCACCGCCGGGCAGGAGACGCCGCGATACGAGAAGTACCGGATCGACCTCGACCGCCTGAAGCGGATGGGGTATCTCGACGAAATCCCGTCGGCTGCCTTCGAAAAGGGCGGCAACGTCTATTTTCTCGTCATCAATGAAGAAGTGGACCCTACGGTAAAAGTGCTGGATCTCCCCACCGTGCAAAAGGTCAACGATATCCAGCGGAGTGTAAATGCCTATCGTTCCTCTCACGGCGGCAAGCTGCCGGGAGTGGAGGCGGAGGAGACGTATCCGGGGCTCTATACGGTCGATCTTTCGCTTATCGGGGCAGAGGACGATGAACCGGTCAGCGTATACTCCGGCAAAACGTTGTCCTACATTATGGATTCCCAAGGAACCGTATATGTGGACTATGCCTTTGACATGATGCAAATCATCGACAAGACCCAAGCAGCCCCGGAGCAAGGCGAGGACTTAAGAACAAGACTAACGGACAATTCGTATTTTGTCCCGGTCAAATCGCTGCCCTACCGGTTTATCGACGGGGCGCCGGTCCCGGTAATAGAGTCAGAGTGAGTAACAGCGTGCCAGGCGCATCGCTGGGTTGCACGGCCGTTCGGAAAATTTTCCGGACGGTCTTTTTGCTATTCAGCTTATACAGTCATACTTTTTTCACTAGAATCATAAAAATGGAGCATGGCGGATAAGTGCCCGTCTTGTTCGGCGCGAATCGGACGATAAAAAAAGTAGGCTTGGACGGTGATTGCCGTCATATTTCCGCATCTGGTACATATGCTGTTACTAGTCCAAATGCAGGTACGAGTTTACGCCGCTTCGTTCAGCTTCGATCCAAGCTTGGTTTACGGCGGCGGACATGGGCAAGAGGAGCTGCCGCTCCTGCCGTAACAGTGGAGCCCGAAAATAATGGTAAATCTACGAAGCGGATGCTCGGGGAGCATTTTTCCTTCGGCGAAATTTGAGGAGGGGATATCATTGGTATTGGAGAAAGTGGACATTTTTAAGGACATTGCCGAACGAACCGGAGGCGATATTTATCTGGGCGTCGTTGGAGCCGTCCGCACCGGAAAGTCGACGTTTATCAAACGTTTTATGGAAACCGTCGTGCTTCCGAACATCGCAAATGAAGCGGACCGGGTTCGCGCCGTGGATGAACTTCCGCAAAGCGCCGCCGGCAAAACGATCATGACGACCGAACCGAAATTCGTGCCGAACAATGCGGTTCAGATCAAGGTGGCGGAAGGTCTGGAGGTTAACGTAAGGCTCGTCGATTGCGTCGGATACGCCGTGGAAGGCGCAAAAGGCTATGAGGATGAAAACGGACCGAGAATGATCTCCACGCCATGGTTCGAAGATCCGATTCCGTTCCAGGAAGCGGCTGAGATCGGAACGCGCAAGGTGATTCAGGAACACTCCACGCTGGGGGTTGTCGTTACGACGGACGGGACGATCGCCGACATTCCGCGGTATTCCTACGTCGAATCGGAGGAACGGGTCGTCGCCGAATTGAAAGAGGTAGGCAAACCTTTTGTGCTCGTCATCAACTCGACGCGCCCGAACAGCGAAGAAGCCCAGCAGCTGCGCGGCGAGCTGGCGGCCAAATACGATATCCCCGTCATCGCGCTCAGCGCCGCGACGATGACGGAAGAAGACGTAACCGGCGTGCTTCGCGAAGTTCTGTACGAGTTCCCGGTTCACGAAGTCAACGTCAATCTGCCCAGCTGGGTTATGGTGCTGAACGAAAACCACTGGTTGCGCAGCAATTATGAAAATTCCGTCCGCGATACGGTGAAGGACATCCGTCGCCTGCGGGATGTCGACCGGGTCGTCGGAAACTTCATGGAATACGATTTCATCGACCGGGCCGGCCTCAGCGGGCTCAACATGGGCCAGGGCGTTGCGGAAATCGATCTGTACGCCCCGGACGATCTGTACGACCGCATCCTGGTGGAAGTGGTCGGCGTGGAAATCCGCGGCAAAGACCATCTGCTGCAGCTGATGCAGGAATTTACGCATGCCAAACGGGAATACGACCGGTTTGCCGAAGCGCTGGAAATGGTCAAAACGACCGGTTACGGCATAGCCGCTCCATCGCTGGCCGAAATGATGCTCGACGAGCCGGAATTAATCCGCCAGGGCTCCAGATTCGGGGTCAGACTGAAAGCGACGGCTCCGTCGATCCACATGATCCGCGTCGATGTCGAATCGGAATTTGCCCCGATTATAGGCACCGAAAAGCAAAGCGAGGAACTGGTCCGCTACCTGATGCAGGACTTCGAAAACGACCCGATCAAAATTTGGGAATCGGACATTTTCGGCCGTTCCTTGCACTCGATCGTACGCGAAGGCATCCAGGGCAAAATCGCCATGATGCCGGACAACGCCCGCTACAAGCTGCAGGAAACGCTGGGGCGGATTATCAACGAGGGCTCCGGCGGCCTCATCGCCATCATTTTGTAACAATTCCTCCTCAATAACCGTGCGTGTGCTGATTTTTGGCCGCGTGCGGTTGTTTTGTTGCGTCAGGTTCGGTCCGGGGCGGAGTAAATATAATGTGGAGAAGGACTGCCCAGTGGGATCAACTGCAAAAGTACTTCTCATTTACTCAACTTTCGCAGCAATAATCGGCAGACAAGCCTTGATTTAGCTGGGTAAAGCAGAATCCATTGCCGGCAGTGTCACAAATCGACGCCAGGTGAGGGGGTTGCCTAAAGGGACTGTCTAAAGTGTTCGTGCCTTGGGGTCCCTGCCTGCTGCTTGCCTTTGCACGATTATCCCTTTCGTTCAGAGAGCTGGAGGTGGGGGCTAGAGTAAGGGTTCCAAAAAAAGAGAGAAAAAGAGATAAGGAAAAATGAGGCGGTTCAGTTGAGATTTTCGGCTTGATTAGGGAACGTATGTTTGGTATAATGAAATAAATGGAACGTGCGTTCGTAAAATCTTGATTCGGGGGCGAGTGAACATGGAGGTCAATACGGGAACGGAACTTCAACCATTCACCAGCCGTTATAACAGCGATCAGGCCTGCATGGAGGCGCTGATCGCGATGAAGTGGCGAAGCGGCTTTGTCTGCCCGCGCTGCGCTCACACCCGGTGCAGCCGTCTGACCTCCCGGCATATCCTCTTGTTCGAGTGCGGAAAGTGCAAGCATCAAACGTCGGCTTTGGTCGGCACGATTTTTGAACGAACGCATCTGCCCCTGCTCAAGTGGTTCAAAGCGCTGGAGTTGTTCCTACTCCCTGACGGCATCTCGGCGTTGCGGCTGAGCCAGGTAATCCGGGTCACCTACAAAACCGCCTGGTTGATGCTGCATAAAATACGCCATGCCGTGGGAGAGTTCGATGCCTGAGAGTTGCTCCGCGGAGACGTGAAGGTGAACAGCGATCTGTACGGGCGTAATCCGTCCCGGCTTCAGTTTTCGCATCCGTATGCCTCGGCGGTCGTAGCGGGATGCACGGTCACGGAGTCGGACGAGCCGGAGCAGGTCAAAATCCGCCTGGTGCCGCATAAGAGAGGAGACGGACAAAGGGCAAACCGTCACGAACTCGCCGCGTTCATCAACGGGCATGTGGATATCCGTACATCGGCGGTAGAGTCGTTTCCTCTAGCCTTTCGGCTGTATGCGCCCTTGCGGAAAGTGGTGAGAGAGGCGTGGGAATCGCTGAAGAGTACGTATGTAGCCTTGGGACTGAAGCATCTGCAGGCGTACCTGAACGAGTACACCGTACGCCGCTCGCTGCGCCGGCCCGGAGCAGAAGAAACGATGCGGCAGAAGTTGCTGCACATGTGTGTGGCGATTCCGTCAATCCCTTACCGCTGGCTGATCGCGCGCCAACCGAACCAGCCCCTTGCGGCTGCGGCCTGATCTTGGCGCTTGAACGGTGGGGGAGTTTGACGCAAATCAACTTAATGGGTAGGGGTTAGCATGAACAGTCCGGGCGGTTGCTGCAGATGGAAGGGTTCAGGCTACAGCAAAATCATGGTCTTTTCGTTTCCCTCGCTTCTTGTCCTTGATCTCCTGTCTTGATCTCTTGTCCGGTCTGTTTCACCTCTCCTAAACCTGATTCCTTCTCCTAAGCCCGTCTAAATTATCTCGAACCTATCTGCTTCTCCACCAAATATTTTCTTCTCCCGAGCTTGTCTGTTTCTCTGCTACCTGATCAAACGGGATAATCGTGCAAAGCGTCCGGACAGCGATGGTCTGCCGCCCACCTTCCCTATCCTCAAGCTTTCAACGCCCTTGGCAGTTGATTTAGGTCGGGCTGATGGTCTCTATAACAATGAAAGACACCTCTTTGCCAGCCGCCTATCTTAATTCTTTGAAAACCTTCAGTTCAAGGACTCAAGCTGATTTTTGCTCCGCGAAAGTTGAGAAAATAAGGCTTTTTTATATCGCGGCAGGCGTTTATATATTAAACTTGTATAATGAATTGAGTCAAAAATTTCCAAAGGAGCAAGACATGTCAAACCGTAAATGGACATTTATCCTGATCCCCATCTTCCTGCCGTTCGCCTGGCTGCTGTTGCAATTCACGCTGTCTTCTCTGCAAATTCACCAGTTTGCAGAGCAATTGAAGACGGTTTCACCAACAGACAGGGGTTCCGAAACAAAAGTGGTCTTGATATCGCAGGAATTGGATAATTTTTTCTGGCGGTCCATCGAACAAGGAGCCCGAAAGGAAGCGGAAAAGCACGGCATGCGGCTTGATTATATCGGTCCGGGCCGCATTAATCCGTCCGAGCAGATCAAACTGCTGGATAAAGCGATCGCCGCCAAGGCGGACGCCATTCTGGTTCAAGGCATAAATGATCCGGAGTATCGCCGATTAATCGATAAAGCGGCTGGACTTGGCATCCCCGTCATCACGATCGATACGGATGAGCCGGACTCCCAAAGACTGGCTTACGTCGGAACGGATAACGAAGGAGCCGGAAAGCGGATGGGCGAGCTGGTGGCGAAGGCTTCCGGGGAGCGTGGCGACATTGGAGTTGTGATCAGCAACGAGCGCGTCGAGAACCAGCGGCTCAGGCTTGCCGGCTTTCGTTCCGTGATCGGCCGTTATCCCGGGCTCCGCATTGTGGAGATCCGCTCCTCGGACATTTCGCGGCTTCAGGCAGCCCAGCAAGCTCAGAACATGCTCGTCCGCTATCCGGAGATCCGCTACATGGTTGGATTCAGTGCGTTGGACGGCCCTGGTATTCTGGAAGCCTCGGAGCGGGTCGGCTCGAGGAATCTGCATATTTTCGCTTTCGACGATATGGCCGAGACGTTGGGAGCCATCGAAGATAACAAAATCGAGCTGACGATTGTCCAGCAGCCTGCGGAAATGGGGGCCATGGCTATAAAAGTGCTGAATGATTATTTAAAGGGGAATGATCCGCAGGAATTAACATATACCCGGGTGTTTGAAGTACATGCGGACTCTTCCGACAATGTGGCCGGAGATGGCGAACGATGACGATCAGAACGAAGCTGCTTTTATTCATCCCCCTCCTGGTTGTGTTCGCCAATATCATCGCTTATTTTGTTTTTCAAAGCGGAAAGGTCGTACAACAGAGCTACGATGAAATGCTTGGCCGAATTTTGCTCATCGAGCAAACCTCCGAAGCGGCGGAGAGCAATTTAAAGCTCCTTTACACTTATCTGCTTAATCCGAGCGACGACAAGGCTGTGCAGGGCCCGGCAGAACGACAATTGATGCAGTTGAACGGCAGGATCCGGGAAGTCTCCGGCACGGCTGATTCTTCTTTCTCCGAGGAGGACTACGCGAACTTGCTGGCCACATTTCTGGAACAGAAACAAGCCGCGGTTCTGGACGCAAATACACAGGATCCTGGGGAGGCTTTTGAACATTATATTGAAGCGGAGAAAACCGTCGGCTATATCCACGAGGAGGGACAGCGGCTGATCGATGCCGAACTGGCTTATTACCGGCCGATCATCGAGAACCTCCGAAACCAGAATGAGCGAATGAACGGGTTGGGAGCGGCGTTGTTCGGCATGAACGCACTGATGGGGGGCATGCTTGCGATCTGGGTCTCGCGCAGCATTACCGGCCCTGTCGGACGGCTTGTCGGACTGGCGAAACGGATCGCCACAGGCGACCTGAATATCGGGCCCCAGCCGCGACGGGATGATGAACTGGGCGTATTGTCGGAGGCCATTTCGCAAATGTCCGCCGATTTGAGCATCCTCATCGAAAAGGACAAACAGAGCCTGGAAATGCGGCGGCTCGTGAAGGAATTGGAGCTTAGGGCTCTGCAAAATCAAATTAATCCGCATTTTTTGTTCAATACCTTAAATGTGCTCTCGCAAATGGCGATCCTGGAAGGGGCGGAGAAGACCAGCGATCTGATCGTTTCGCTGTCCAATCTGCTTCGGTACAGCCTGCAAAAGCTGGACAAGCCCGTAACTCTCCAAGAAGAGCTGGATCATATCCGCGAATATGTAACCATCCAGCAGGCGCGCTTCCGGGACAGAATTCGCTTTGATCTTCACTATGACGCTTCCGTGCTTCAGCAGCAAATTCCGGCCCTGACAATCCAGCCGCTCATTGAGAACGCTTTTCTTCACGGTGTGAAAGATATGGAGGGCGGAGCCGTCATCGCGTTGACGTTGTCGAAAGCGGGCGCGGACGTGCAGATTGAAATCTCGGATAACGGAAAGGGCATGCCTGAGGAAACCTGTCTGTCCGTGCTCCGTCTCGAAGACGCAGATGAAAGCGGCAGTTCAACGGGGCTGGGAATGCGAAACGTGTTTAAGCGGCTGCAGTTGTTCTACGGAAAGGAAGGAATGGTTGAAATCAGCAGTAGTGCAGGACAAGGTACGGCCATAACAATACGAATTCCGGCCAAGAAGGAGAGTGAACGGACTGATGTATCGGTTGTTGATCGCGGATGACGAGGCCCTGGAAAGGGAGGGGCTGGAATTGACCGTGGAACGGGCGATGCCGGGGGTATTCCGGTTTATTCATGCCGGCAACGGCCGCATGGCGATCGAATGCGCGGAAGAGCACCGGCCCCATATTGCCATGCTGGATATCAACATGCCGGGAATCGGCGGGCTTGAAGCGCTTCGTGAATTAAAGGAGCGTCTTCCGGGTACCCGATTCGTGCTCGTCACCGCTTATGATTATTTTGCCTATGCCCGGGAGGCGCTCTCTTTGGGCGTAAAAGAATACATCCTGAAGCCGGCGAAGCGAGAAATAGTCATCGGTACGCTAAAAAGGCTGATTGAAGAAATTGAACGCGAGAAGCGGGGACGTAAAGAAGAATTGGAGCTTAGGCATAAAATTTCACAGCTGAAGCCGCTCGCGGAAAACGAGCTGGCTTTAATGCTTATGGTTGACCAGACGATGGATTCCAGCGCTTCCCAGCTGTCGGAATGGCTGGACTTCCCTCTTGATCGGGGAAGCGCCATCGTTGCCGCCTTTGACGGATATACGGACGAGCAGGACAAAAAGAAAATTTACGATCATTTCCGAAGTTATGTAAAAACACACGGCCCTGATTCCCTTGTAAGCTCCTTGATCGACCATCATATGGCCATTTTTTTACGAAAGCCGCCTGCCACCGGCGAAAACGGCTGGCGGCAGTTGGCCGAACGCCTTGTCCAGCAACTCCTCGAGCTTGCCCGGCAACAGCTCGGCATCCAGGCGGCCATTGGCGTCGGATCGCTGCATAGCGGCGAGGAAGGGTTTCGCAAGTCCTATTTCGAAGCCGTTTTTGCCTCCACCCTGCATAAGCAGGGTGAGGGGTACTGCCGCTTTGACGAACTGCAGCCGTCAGAGGCCGGAAACGTTTCTTTGCTTGCCGTCAAAGCGGTGAAAGGAAGCCATCAGCAGACCTATATCATGTCAGCGCTGCAACGGTTGCGTGAACAGCGGGAGGTCCAAACGCTGACTGTGCTCGTCAGGGCGAAAATGTATATCGAGGAGCGGTTCACCGATGAACTTTCACTGGAAGAAGTGGCTGATTACGTCCATTTGAATGCTCACTACTTCAGCAAAATTTTTAAGCAGGAATACGGGGAAACGTTCATCGACTTCGTAACCCGGCTGCGGATTGACAAAGCCATTTCGCTGATTAAAGCCGGCAATCTTACCCTTAAGGAAGTTAGCTTTGAAGTGGGTTATAAGGACCCGAATTATTTTAGCCGCGTGTTTAAAAAAATAACGGGTGTCCCGCCTACCGAGTTCAAAGGGCAAAAATAATAGACAGATTCATCCATGCCGGCCAGCGGCATGGATTTTTTTAAGCTCGAGTGTGAAAGTAATGCTAGGTTCAGCCCTAACGCCTCCAATTCGGGAGTCAAAGCCAAAATCGTGCATGAAAAGGTCTGTTTAGTGAAGGCGATAACCGGCCTTTCATTCATCAGCGCATGCTATACTTCTCCTCGAAGAAACGAACTGAGGTTTCAGAAATCGGGAGGGGAGAGATAAAATGGCAATAGTCATCAAGTCTGAAAACGCTAAACAGAAAGCGCTTCAACCGGAAAAACAGAGTATGCTTTTTGTTACGCTGGTATCCATCGTAGCCGCGCTCGGAGGTATCCTGTTCGGGTTTGATATCGCGGTAGTTTCGGGAGCCATCGACTTTCTGCAGCAGCGTTTTTCGCTGAATGAGTTTCAGGTTGGCTGGGCGGTGTCAAGCCTGATTGTCGGGAGTGTCACGGGAGCGGCTTTGTCCGGTTATCTGAGTGAAAGGATTGGCAGAAAAAAGGTATTGCTGGCCGCCGGATTTTTGTTTGTCGTCGGCTCGATCGGATCGGCGCTTCAAGACACATTTACCGGGTATATTATCTTTCGTATGATCGGCGGCGTCGGCATAGGCATCACCTCCACCATTTGCCCGGTGTACAACGCGGAGATCGCTCCCGCCCAATACCGGGGCCGTTTGGTCGCTTTAAATCAGCTGGCGATCGTAACGGGCATTTTTCTGGTTTATTTTCAGAATTCGTGGATCGTCAGCATGGGGGATGAAGCCTGGGGTGTCTCAACAGCCTGGCGCTGGATGTTCGGAGTGGGAGCCGTTCCCGGGCTGATCTTTATGATTTTGATGTTTTTCATACCAGAAAGCCCAAGATGGCTTATTAAACGGAATCGGCCCTATGAAGCGCTGCCGATTCTGCTGAAAATTCACGGTGAAGAAGCCGCTAAACAGGAAGTGCTTGAAATCAAGGAATCGTTCCAAAATGAGAGCGATTCATTCAAACAATTGTTTGCTCCCGGTATTCGGGTTGCTCTTTTTATCGGTGTTATGCTCGCCATTATACAGCATATTACTGGCATCAACGCCATTTTGTATTACGCGCCGGTTATTTTTAAAGGGATGGGACTCGGTACGGACGCCTCATTGACCCAGACCATCTGGATCGGGTTGATCAATGTGTTGTTTACCATCGTATCCGTATGGCTGATCGACAAAGCGGGACGAAAAGTCTTGCTGATGATAGGCACCTCGTTAATGACCTTCTGCCTGATCATTATAGGAGCCGCATTCAAAATGGATTTGACCACCGGCCCGCTCGTGCTGATCATGATTTTGGTTTACGTGGCCTCCTACGCTATCTCGCTTGGGCCGATCGTATGGGTGATGATCTCGGAGATCTTCCCGAACCGCGTTCGCGGCAAGGCGGTCGCCATCGCTTCGATGGCATTGTGGGCCGGCGATTATCTGGTATCCCAGTTATTCCCGCCTCTGCTGAGTTCAGCCGGTCCGTCCATTACCTTCTGGATATTCGGGGTCATCTCGCTTTTCGTCGTCGTCTTTATATGGCGAAAAGTTCCCGAAACCAAAGGAAGATCGCTCGAACAGATGGAACATATGTGGCTTGGGAAATGACTTTGTTTTCAAAAAACGCCTCTGAAGTCAGACCGCTTAAATCGGGATGCTTCAGAGGCGTTTTGTCGTGTAGAACTGGGGGCAATACCGGCCGTTTACGGAAAATTCGGCTTCGCGCCTTGAAATCACTTGAAATTATGCATGGGCTGTATTACTATAAATTTGTTCCGAACGCCCCTGGAGCGTGCCGTTTCGGCATTTTTAGGGGAATTTGTACGCATAGGATACGAAAATTACGTATATTCTGCGGTAAAACGGAAACACAAATAGCAAGAGGTAATAATTTCCTACAGTGGGAGGTGAATCAACATGAACAAATCCGATTTGATTTCTCAAGTAGCAGAAAGCACGGAGTTGTCCAAGAAAGATGCGACGAAAGCGGTGGATGCTGTTTTCGAAGCGATTTCTACGGCGCTTCAGAACGGTGACAAAGTTCAGCTGGTAGGCTTCGGCAACTTCGAAGTCCGCGAACGTTCCGCACGTAAAGGCCGCAACCCGCAAACCGGAGAGGAAATCGAAATCCCTGCGAGCAAAATCCCTGCGTTCAAGCCGGGTAAAGCGCTCAAAGACGGAATTAAATAAAGATTTCTACATATCTTCCGTGCACAAAAAGACCGTGGGCTTCTCGTTCACGGCTTTTTCTTTTCGCGTGAACCAAAGCATTGCACAAAGATAAGTTGAAGGGAGAGGCGCGGCAAATATGGATAACCATCAGCAAGCAGGCGGAAATGAATATGGCGCGGCCAGCGGGGATTATTGGGTGATTAAAGCCAAGGAGCAGGGAGTTACCGTAATCGGGCTGACCCGGGGAAAAGATACGCGTTTCCACCACACCGAGAAACTGGATAAGGGCGAAGTGCTGATCGCCCAGTTCACGGATCACACCTCCGCGGTGAAGATTCGCGGCAAGGCCGTCGTTTATACGAAGTACGGTACGATCGATACGGAAGAGTGAATTTTCTTTCGGCAGGCATAGCCTGCTTTTTTTCTATGTACAATGGGGTATAGGAGTACTCGGATAACCTCGCGCCGAATGGCCGAGCATATCAAAGGGGGATGCCCCATGAAGTATACACCGCTCATAAAAATGGCTCTGCTGACGCTCGGCTGCGCGGCGGCGCTGGCTTCCGTCTCGTGGTTAAGCGAACGAAGCGGAGCGCCCTCGCATACGGCCGCCGTATTCGCAGGGCAGAAGCCGGCCGAATTAACGAACGACAATTTGGTGGACGGTCTGTCCTCGCTGGATCTTCCGGTGCCGATCGGCAAGGTGGATTTGACCGGAGGTATTTTGTCCGTGGACCTTAAAGTCACCGAGGATGATTTCAGCGCCGACCGCATTTACCAAGGGATGGCGGAAATGCTGGCGTTTTCGTTCGAGCGGACGAACAACGTCGACCAGCTGCTGCTGCGGTTGTTTGCCGAAGACCGCTGGCTCGGTGCGAAATATTTGCTGCTCGCCGCCGATGTCCGCCGCAGCGATTGGCGGACGGCCGATTTGGCGGAGCTGCGGCAAACGGGCGACCGTCAGTTGTCCGAGGCCCTGAGGCAGCGTCTAAGGGTGACGGAAACGCAGCTGTGGATGTCGCGTTTCCTCCGCGAACCGGCGGTCCGTTAACCGACAGCCGCTTCCGCCGGCGGCTTGTTTCCCGGCGGGATTACCGCTTCGGCTGGTTGGCGGGATTTAAGCGTCCAACCTCTGTGCGCAGGGAATTAACATGTGATATAATATACAAGATTGCGACATATTTGTAATTTGAAACGTGGTAAGAACAAGCGGCTCGGACGGAGGCAAAGGATGAAACCTTATCGCATAACTGAATTGGCAAAAAAATATGTCTCCTATGACATGATCTCAGCACACACGGCGCTTCCGGAATTCCCGGTGCCCCGTGTTCGTTTGCTTTATGCCTTTTTAAACGACCGGCAGAGCCAGGCGGTGGATGCGGCCGAAACCTGCGCGCTGGCTGCTTTTCTCGTGCAGCTCGGCATGGATACGCACGACCTGATCGATTTGGATGAACGCTCGGGGAAGGAAACCTCCGCCATGCGTTCGCGTCAGCTCAAAGTGCTGGCGGGCGATTATTTCAGCGGCGTGTTTTACGACCTGCTGGCCCAGGCCGGGGAAATCGGCATGGTTTCGTCCATGAGCGCGGCGATCTGCGAGGTGAACCGCCTGAAGGTCGAATTGTACAGCAAACTCAAGCGGAGACTGCTGTCCGCGGAAGAGTATTTGAAAGAATGCGTCCATGTCAAAATGGGGCTTTTTCTTTCTTTCTCCCATCTGCTGGACAAGTCGGCGCAAAATTTATGGCGGCTGCTGCTGACCGAATTGAGCCGCTGTGAAGTGATGCTGGACGAGATGAAATCGAGCGGCGAGCTTCCGAAGGACCGCCAGGGATACGCTTTTTTGCGAATTATGGAGACCGGCGCCGCCGAGGACCTTGAATCGGTTGCCGAGCGGAAGGTCGGGGAGCGGGAATGGTCCCTTCTGCTGGTTAAATACAACGTGAGGGAACAGCTGATGTCCATGCTTCGCCAATCGGTGGACCGGGTGCAGGCGCTGCTTCATGAATGCAAGGTGGAAACGGCGCAAAGCGAGCTGAAAGCGATCCTTGAGCCTTTTATCGCCGCGTCGTCCCCGGCGCGCCGCTCCGTGCAAGAAGGGTAGGTATTATTGATGAGACATATGTCACCCGACTCGAAGGAACAGTACGTACATGAAGTGTTTGAGAACATTGCGCCGAAATACGATATGATGAACGATTTAATCAGCTTCGGGCGCCATAAGGCTTGGCGCAAATTTACGATGGCCAAGATGAACATGCCGCCGGGGGCTGCGGCCATCGATTTGTGCTGTGGCACCTGCGACTGGACGATCAGCATGGCCGAGACGAGCGGGGGGAAGATCACCGGGCTCGATTTCAGCGAACACATGCTGGAATACGGCCGCCGCAAAATTAAAGAGCGCCGTTTGGAGCATACGATTACCCTGGTTCAGGGCAATGCGATGGAGCTGCCGTTTGCCGATGATTCGTTCGACTATGCCACGATCGGCTTCGGCCTCCGCAACGTGCCGGACCTGCGCCAGGTGCTGCGGGAAATGAAACGGGTCGTTAAGCCGGGCGGGATGGTCGTTTGTCTGGAGGCGTCCAAGCCCACCTGGCAGCCGTTTAAGGGCATCTATTATTTTTACTTTCAAAAAGTACTTCCGATGCTGGGCAAGCTGGTAGCCAATCGTTACGAACAGTACAAATGGCTGCCGGAGTCCCTGATGCAATTTCCCGGCCGCGAGGAACTCGCGCAGATTTTCCGGGAGACCGGATTAACGAAGGTCGAAGCGTATCCTTTAACCGGCGGGGTTGCCGCCTTGCATCTTGGAACAAAGGAGACGCATCATGTTTAGAAAACTCGCAATTTTCCTGCAAATGATCAAATTCGAACATACGGTATTCGCGTTGCCTTTCGCCTTTATGGGCGCGCTGCTCGGGTCCCAGACGATGAACAACCATCTTCCGTCCTGGTCCCAGATCGGCTGGGTGCTGCTGGCGATGTTCGGGGCCCGGAGCGCGGCGATGGGGCTGAACCGGCTGATCGACAGGGTCAGCGACGCCAAAAACCCGCGCACGAAAAATCGGGCCATCCCCGCGGGGCTCTTGAAAATCGGGGAAGTGGTCGTCTTCGTCATCATTTCGTTCGCGCTGCTGTTCTGGGCCGCCGCGGAGCTTAATCCGCTGGCTTTGAAGCTGCTGCCGATCGCGGTCTTTATGCTCGTGTTCTACTCCTTCACCAAACGTTTCACCTGGCTCTGCCACATCGTGCTTGGCCTGACGATCGCGCTTGCGCCGCTCGGCGGCTGGGCGGCCGTGACCGGCACGGTGAACTGGGCGGCTATGGTATTTTTTGTGACGATTACGTTTTGGATCGCCGGATTTGATGTCATTTACGCTTGCCAAGACGTCGAGTTCGACATCAAGGAAGGGCTGCATTCGATCCCGGTTCGCTTCGGCGTCGCCAAGTCGCTGAAAATCGCTCAAGCCTTCCATATCATCACGGCGCTTGGCTTTATCGCCCTGCTGCTCATGACCGATCTCGGCTGGTGGTATATCGCGGGCATGATCATCGCTTATTTAATTTTGTTCTACGAACACCATATCGTGTCGCCGGGCGATCTCAGCCGGCTGCAAACCGCTTTTTTTACGATGAACGGCGTGCTGAGCATCGTGGTCTTTTCCTTTACTTTGATTGATTTGGTGGTGCGGCATTACTGATGGACAAACAAAAGGCTATCGTCGTCGGGATCACGGGGGCCAGCGGCTCGATATATGGCGTCAAGCTGATCGAAACGCTGCTGGAGATGGAATTTACGGTGCACCTGGTCGTTTCAGGGGCGGGCTGGCGCGTGCTGAAGGAGGAGCTCGGCTGGAAAACGTCCAGCCGGGAGGAAACGCTGCAGGGGCAGTTCGGGCATTTGCCCGGCAAGCTCGTGCACCACAACGTGGCCGACATCGGCGCGTCGATCGCCAGCGGCTCCTTTCTTACTTACGGCATGATTGTGATGCCTTGCTCGATGGGGACGCTCTCGTCGATCGCCAGCGGCGCATCCGATAATTTAATGGCCCGGGCCGCGGACGTTATGCTGAAGGAAGGCCGGCCGCTCGTGCTCGTACCGCGCGAAACGCCGCTCCATGCGATCCATCTGGAAAATATGCTCAAGCTGGCCAGGTTGGGTGTGCGCATCATCCCGGCGATGCCGGCGTTTTATTTTGGACCGCAAACGATCGACGATTTGGTTAAATTTTTGGTTGGCAAAGTACTGGATAATTTGGGCATTGAGCATGCCTTGTTCAAAAGATGGGGGGATGACCATGTACAACCAGGAGAATAACGACATCCTCATCGGAAAAATCAAATACAGCAACGTATGGCCCGTGTTTCATCATTTCGACGTTTCGCGCCTGCCGCAAAGCAGCCGCCTGGTCACCGAGGTGCCTTCGGCGCTGAACCGCAAAATGCTGAGCGGCGCGCTGGATATATCCCCGGTGTCTTCTTTTGCCTTTGGTTACGGTGCGGAACGGTTTTTGCTGCTTCCCGATCTTTCCGTCAGCTCGGACGGCCCGGTCAAATCGATTTTGCTGTTTTCGCGTAAGCCCCCGGAACAGATCGCGGGCGGAACAATCGCGCTGACAAATACGTCGGCGACTTCGGTCAACCTGCTTAAGATCATTATGGAAAAAGCTTACGGCGGGCGTCCGACCTATTGGGACAGCGAGCCCGTTCTTGATGACATGATGGAGGGGAGCGACGCCGCCCTGCTGATCGGAGACCATGCCATCGAGGCTTCCTGGCGGGACCACGGTTATATCGTGACCGATTTAGGGGAAGTCTGGAAAAAATGGACCGGTTACGGAATGACCTTTGCGGTATGGGCCGTGCAAAAGACGTTTGCGGAAGCGAACGGCGAATATCTGGCTGCGGTGTGCGAGGCGTTTGAGGAGAGCAAACGGAAAAGCCTGGGCGATTTGACGCCGCTCGCCGAGCGGGCCTGCCGCGAAATCGGCGGAACGCCGGAGTACTGGACCCGGTATTTCGGCAGCCATATCCGTTATGATTTCAGCGAACATCGCCGGACCGGCCTGGCTTTATATTTTCGGTACGCCTACGAAATGGGTCTGCTTGATCATCAGGTGGAAATAGAGATATGGAGTGACAATTCGTTGACGCGGGTGAAGAAATGAAGATGTTGGATATTTTCGGCGCACTCAAAAAGGATATGGATTTTATCGAGCAGCAGCTGTACCGGAGCATCGACGGCGATGACGGCATCCTGAGCGAAACGTCCCTGCATCTGCTGAAGGCGGGAGGGAAGCGGCTGCGGCCGGTGTTCGTCCTGCTCGGCGGCAAGTTCGGCGACTACGATTTGCAGCGGCTGCAATATATCGCCGTTCCGCTGGAGCTGATCCACTCCGCATCGCTCGTTCATGACGATGTGATCGACGATGCCGAAACCCGGCGCGGGAAGCCGACCGTCAAGTCGAAATGGGACAATCGGATCGCGATGTATACCGGAGATTATATTTACGCCAAAGCGCTGATGCAGGTAACGCAGCTGGGCAACCCGTACATACACCGGACATTGGCCAAAGCGATGGTGCAGATGTCGATCGGGGAAATGGAGCAAATCCGCGATTTCTTCAACACCGAGCAAAGCGTCCGCGATTATTTGCTGCGCATCCGCCGCAAAACCGCGCTGCTGATCGCCATCAGCTGCCAGCTTGGCGCGATGGCGGCCGAGGCCCCGTCCAAAGTGAACTTATTGCTTTATCGTTATGGTTACAATGTCGGAATGGCTTTTCAAATCCGCGATGATCTGCTCGATCTGTTCGGCACGGAAAAAGTGATCGGCAAACCGCCCGGCAGCGATATGCGGCAAGGAAACATCACGCTTCCGGTCCTTTACGCCCTGCAGGAGCCGGAGCTTCGGGAACCGCTGCTGCGGGAAATCCGCGGCATTCAGGCGGGGGACGGCAGCGGGGACGTGTCCCGGGCGATCGAAATGATCCGGACGAGTCGGGGAATCCACCAGGCCGAGGAGCTTGCGGACCGCTTCATCCGGAAAGCGCTGGACGCGTTAAGCGGCCTTCCGGACAGTAAATCCCGGACTCATTTGCAGGATATTGCGCACTTTGTCAATAAACGCTCCTACTAGGGGAGTTCTCGGTGCTAGAAACCTGACTTTTTGAACACGAATTATTTAGCTTTACGCTTTACGGGTTTCGCTTTTTTTTGGTAAAATGCAGGTGAAACCGCCTTCTTCGAGGCGATGTTCATTACGACGATGCGATTATTTGGGAGGGAACCCATGGAACGAACGTTTTTGATGGTTAAGCCGGACGGGGTACAACGAGGTCTGGTCGGCCGGATCATTAGCCGGTTTGAGGATAAGGGCTTTCAGATGATCGCCGGCAAGCTGGTGCAAGCATCCGAAGCCCAAGCCAAAAAGCATTACGCGGAGCACGAGGGAAAGCCTTTTTTTGATGAACTGGTCGGCTTCATTACGTCCGGGCCGGTCTTTGCCATGGTGTGGGAGGGCGACGATATTATCGCATTATCCCGGATGGTGATCGGCAAGACGAAAGTGACGGAGGCGCTCCCCGGCACGATTCGCGGCGATTTTGCCGCCCATACGCCATTTAACCTGATCCATGGTTCCGACGGACCGGCAAGCGCGGAACGCGAGATCGCCAATTTTTTCGCCCCGCAAGAACTCATTAACTATTCGAGAAGTGTAAGCCAATGGATATGAACCGGATCATCCCTGATTTTGATCGGGCAGACAACGCAGAAACGGCACCGGATCCGGATTACCTGGGCTTTATTCAAAGCATCAAGAAGAGCACGGGCATCGATCTGGCCCAGTACAAGGAAGCGCAAATGAAGCGCCGTTTGACTACGCTCCGCAACAAAAACGGTTTTCAAACGTTCGCTGATTTTTATGCGGCGATGATGGGCAACAAGGCGCTTTTTTACGAATTTCTCGACAAGATGACGATCAACGTCTCGGAGTTCTGGCGTAATCCGAACCGCTGGGAAGTGCTGCGGGACAAGATTTTGCCCGAGCTCTCCAAGGACGGAGGCAAGCTCCGGGTGTGGAGCGCCGCCTGTTCCACGGGGGAAGAACCGTATACGCTGACGATGATATTGGCGGATTTGGGCCTGCTGCCCCGCACCTACCTGCTGGCTTCGGACATCGACGACGGGGCGTTGGCCAAAGCGCAGGAGGGGCTGTATCTGGAACGTTCGCTCAAGGATGTGCCCAAGGACGTAGCGCAGCGTTATTTTTCGCCGGAAGGTGCGCTGTACCGGTTTGACGCCAAACTGAAGAAAGCTGTGACGTTCAAGAAGCAAAACCTGCTGCTGGACCGGTTTGAGGAAGGTTTTGACCTCATCGTCTGCCGGAACGTGATGATTTATTTCACGGAGGAGGCCAAACAGAGCCTTTACCATAAGTTTGCCGAAGCGCTCCGCCCGGGCGGCGTTTTGTTCGTCGGCAGCACGGAGCAGATTTTTTCGCCAGGCCAATACGGCTTGGAAGCAACCGAAACGTTCTTTTACCGGAAAAAAGCTTAGATTCCTGACGGATCAAGGTCGATTCGGCTTTTAAGGGTCGAAGCAGATGCTTTCGAAGTGCGTTTTTTCAAAACGCTTTAGGTCGGATGAAGCCAGGGAGTGAGTAGCGGAGCTAAACTTTTTCGTAGAAAACGGCCTCGTAAGCATTGGCTGGTAAATCCTACGTGAGCAACGGAGCGACCGGCTGAATTCAAGATTCGATGCCGAATCTGCTACTGCGAGATACTTCGCCATCAAAAGCCGACTGTATATTCCAGCTTGTATTTTCCAATACTTGTAATCATAAGGTCATTTGGCATTGGAGGACAGGCCATGGACAAAAGAAAAGTGATCGAAGCTTACAGACGGGGATTTTTGACGCCGCAGGAATGCGCCCAGGTGCTGGGCATTGAAGGCTCCCACCTGAAGCGGATGCTTGAGGATTTCCCGGCGGATCCGCGGCGGCCTGCCGCTTTGGACAACCACCCGGCTTCGGGGTAATGTCCGCGAAACACAGGAATAGCGTTAAACTCGCGGTGCGTGAATTTTTAAGGCATAGCCTGCTTTCCCTGAGGAGATCCTCGGGAGATGACAGGTTATGCTTTTTTGCACCTTATAGCCAGAATTTATAATGTTTCTGGTATGGTAGAGGGCGATGCGCAGGTAGAGAGGGGGAGAAGAAGATGAATCAGGGGGCTAAGGGACACCAGAGCCGTTATTTTCGAAAAAACGGGAGTTTGCAAAATGTAACGGACACAGAAGACCTTATTTCCCTCAAATCGTCCTGGATGAACGGATTTAGAGCGAAATAGGGTCGCCTGTGTCCGTTAGGCTGGGAAATACCCGGGAAATGGGCGGATAAGGTCGCTGGAGTCCGTTAGAGCAACGTCCATGCAAAGTAAAAGTAAGAGCCATTAAAGGACGCCTACAGGCGTTTTTCTTGCTGCGGAAAAAGTGGCTCGGATAACTATGGGGTGCCCGCAAAAATAGCGGAACTTTATGGTCTTATTATCCGGATATGCGCATGTTCATCACCGTTAGCGGAATTTTTTGTCCTTATTTTCCTTGAATGGTGCAGACCGTCGGCATATCGCTAACGATTTGAGAAATTAGGGACATCATTTTCCGCTAATTGTCTTGGAATGGGGGATATCGCCGGAATAGCGCCTTTTTTTGTCCTTATGTTTACGCTGGGATTACTTCAGTCACCATCGTTTTTTCATGTCTCGTCCGCTAATGAAGAGGCGGAAATAAACAAGAAATTACCGCAATGTTGAATCACCCGCGTGACATACCCGTTGATAAATATTATAATGAGCAAAGAAATTATCGGATTTTAGTTCTTTACAGTTTAACAGTTTAAAGGGGGAACGCATCATCATGAGTTTACGTTATTTGACCGCCGGGGAGACGCATGGACCCCAGTTGACTGCGATTATCGAGGGGTTGCCGAGCAATCTTCAGCTGGATCCCGATGCGCTCAATATTGAGTTGGCCCGCCGCCAGAAAGGGTACGGCCGCGGCCGGCGGATGCAGATCGAGAAGGATACGGCGCAAATTGTCGGCGGCGTCCGGCACGGGTTTACGACCGGGGCGCCGGTGGCGCTGGTGGTGGAAAACAACGACTGGAAGCATTGGCAAAAAATTATGAACACCTGGCCGATCGAAGGGACGGACGAAGAGAAGCGGAGAGTGCACCGGCCCCGTCCCGGACATGCGGATTTGAACGGTGGCTTGAAATACAACCTGAAAGACCTGCGCAATGTGCTGGAACGCTCCAGCGCGCGGGAGACCGCCGTGCGGGTGGCCGTCGGCGCCGTAGCCAAGCAGCTGCTAGAACGCTTCGGCATGCGGATCGCCGGGCATGTCATCCGCATCGGCGAGATCGAAGCGCCGCCGCATAACTTGCCGCTGGAGGAGCTGGCGCGGGTCACCGAAGCGTCGTCGGTCCGCGTAGCCGATCCGGAGACGGAGAAGAAGATGGAGGCCTACATCGACAAAATCAAGGAGGATGGCGACTCCATCGGCGGGATCGTCGAATGCATTGTGGAGGGCGTACCGGTCGGGCTCGGCAGCCATGTGCAATACGACCGCAAGCTGGACGGCCGGATCGCCCAGGCGGTCGTGTCGATCAACGCCTTCAAGGGTGTGGAGATCGGGATCGGCTTCGAAGCCGGAACGATTCCGGGCTCCCAGGTGCATGATGAAATCCTCTACAGCGAGGAGCGCGGATATTACCGGGCGACCAACCGCCTGGGAGGTTTTGAAGGCGGCATGACCAACGGCATGCCGGTCGTGGTGCGCGGCGTGATGAAGCCGATTCCGACGCTTTACAAGCCGCTGCAAAGCGTGGACATCGACACGCGCGAGCCGTTTGCGGCTCAGGTGGAACGCTCCGATGCCTGCGCCGTTCCGGCGGCCAGCGTGGTGCTGGAGCATGTTGTGGCCTGGGAAATCGCCAAGGCGTTCCTGGAGAAATTCGGCGGCGACTCGATCGAAGAAGTCGAACGGAATTATCAGGGTTACCTGAACCAATTGGAGAGCTACTGATGAGAACGCTGCAGGTCGATTTGGGAGAACGCTCGTATCCGATCTACATCGGCGGCGGTTTGCTGGGGAAAGCGGGAGAGTATTTCGAGAAACATCAGTTGTCCAAAAAAAGCCCGGTGCTGCTCGTAACCGATGAACATGTGGCTCCGCTATATTTGCAGACGGTGGAATCCTCGCTGCAGGCGAGCGGCTACACGACGGTGAGCAAAGTGGTGAAAGCCGGGGAAAAATCGAAATCGCTGGACGTATACGAGGACGTCATGACGACGGCGATCGAAGGCGGTCTGGACCGCCGCTCGGCCGTAGTGGCCCTCGGCGGCGGCGTCGTCGGCGATTTGGCCGGCTTCGTGGCGGCCAGCTACATGCGCGGCGTGCCGTTCGTGCAGATGCCGACGACGATTCTGGCGCATGACAGCAGCGTAGGCGGCAAAGTGGCCGTCAACCACCGGCTGGCCAAAAACATGATCGGCGCCTTCCATCAGCCGGAAATGGTGCTTTACGACGTGGACAGCCTGCAAAGCTTGCCGCCCCGGGACGTGCGCGCCGGCTTGTCGGAGATGGTGAAGCACGGTTTGATTTGGGACGCCGAGTTCGCCGCCTGGTGCCGCGAGCACGCGTCCGAGCTGCTGGCGCTTGATCCGGAGGCGCTTGGCTATGGGCTGACGCAGGGCTGCGCCATCAAGGCAAAGGTCGTGTCCGTGGACGAACGGGAGCAGGGCCTCAGGGCGATCCTGAATTTAGGGCATACGCTGGGCCATGCGATCGAGGCCATCGGCGGGTACGGCGAATTTTTGCACGGAGAAGCGATTTCGATCGGGATGGCGGCGGCCGCGAAGCTTGCGGTGAACCGGGGCCGGGATGCTGCCCTGTATCAAGAAACCGCCGCTTTGCTGAAGCGCTTTGAGCTGCCGATGGCGATGCCGCGCCATTTGGACGAGAAGAAGCTGATCGGGGCGATGATGCACGACAAGAAGTTTAAGGAACAGCAGCTGGTGTTTATTTTGCCCGTCGCCATCGGCAAGGTGGAAATCGTCAGCGATGTGGCGCTGGACGAGGTGCGGCGGGTCATCGCGGAATTGAAAGAGGAGGGACCCGATGTATAATCGAGGAATTCGCGGGGCGACAACCGTGACCCGCAACGAAGAGCAGGATATTTTGCAGGCGACGGCCGAATTGCTGAAAGATATCGTGAACCGGAACGAAATCGTACCCGAGGATATCGCCAGCGTCTGGATTACGGTAACCCCGGACCTGGACGCGACTTTTCCGGCCCGGGCCATCCGCGGCTTGAGCGGCTGGGATATGGTACCGCTGATGTGTTCGACCGAAATTCCGGTGAAAGGCGGTCTGCCAAAATGCATCCGCCTGTTGCTTCACGTGAACACAACCAAAGGGCAGCGGGAAATGAAACACGTTTATTTGAACGAAGCGAAAAGCCTGCGTCCGGATTTGAGCACGTCCAATTCTTAATCCCTGCCGGCTGCCCAAAAACCGGTGTTGCCAAACGGGCGCAAGATAAGGTATAGTAAATTTAAGATTTTTCATGAGCGAGTTTTGAATGTTTAGATCGTTTATAGCCGAGTAGAGTATAGATGAGATGAGTCGAGTTTAGTTGAGTGATAGCCAATGCTCACCATAAGCGGTCACGTACGTTATAGTTTGCCGTCTATCAAACAGGAGAAGGAACGCAGATGGATGACCGTCCATTTCGTTTGGAACCCGTGTTTTGATTGCACCCGGCAGCCTCTAACATTTGCGGCGTGGCGTACTTGGGCGGAGTGGCTTTTCCTAAACCGCAAATCCTACAACCTCTACTTCGGTAGAGGTTTTTTTATTTGGTTTTTTTAAATCCCGATAAGGAAGTGAGAGACATGGCAACCCCGCAAGTAGAACAGGTCATTGCTTTGGCTAAAGATTACAATCTGATCCCGATTACCCGGACGCTGCTCGCCGATTTGGAGACGCCGATCCGGATTTTCCGCCGCGTCGCCCAGCGGGAGCGGGCATTTTTGCTGGAGAGCGTGGAGGGCGGGAGCCAGTGGGCGCGTTATTCCTTTATCGGCACCGACCCGTTTCTGACGATTGCGGCGAAAAAAGGAGAAGTGGTGCTGGAGCGTGCGGACGGCAAAGAAACGCTGCGTTCGGGGAAACCGCTCGATGAGCTGAAAGCGATCCTGCGGGGTTACCACAGTCCGAAGCTTCCGGAAATGCCGCCGTTTACCGGCGGGGCGATCGGTTTTTTCGGCTATGACCTGCTGCAGTATTATGAAAAGCTGCCCGCCCACCGGGTGGACGATCTGAGTATGGACGATATGCAGTTTATGTTCTGCGATCAAGTGATTGTGTTCGACCACGTCAAGCAGCGGATCCTGCTGGTCGCCAACGTGCACGTCAAGGAAGGCGACCGCGACGAGGATATCCGGCGGTCCTACGAACTGGCGGAGCGGAAGCTGGACGAAGCGGCCGACCTGCTGCACCAGGAGGGGCCGAGCGAAAGCTTCAACCGCCGGCCGATGCCGGTCGTCACCGATTTGGGCGATGTCCGCTCCAACCTCACGAAGGAGCAGTTTATTGCCAATGTGGAGAAGGGGAAGGAATACATCCGCGCCGGGGATATTTTTCAAGTGGTGCTGTCGCAGCGGTTCCATATCGAAACCGAGGTTGATCCGCTGCATGTGTACCGGGTGCTGCGTACGCTGAACCCTTCCCCGTATATGTACTACCTCAAGCTGGACGACGAGATCATCGTCGGTACATCGCCGGAGGCGCTGGTGAAGGTGGACAACGGGCGGGTCGAGACGCGGCCAATCGCCGGCACCCGGCCGCGCGGGGCGACAGAGGAGGCCGACCTCGCGTTGGAAGCGGAGTTGCTGGCCGACGAAAAAGAGCGCGCCGAGCATCTGATGCTGGTCGACCTGGGCCGCAACGATTTGGGCCGGGTTTCGGAATTCGGCAGCGTCAAATGCGAGTCGTACATGGAAATCGAACGGTATTCGCACGTGATGCACATGGTCTCGAAAGTTTCCGGTGAGCTGCGCGGCGACAAGGATTTTTTCGACGCTTTTCTGTCCTGCCTGCCGGCCGGAACCGTATCAGGTGCTCCGAAGCTGCGGGCGATGGAGATCATCGCCGAGCTGGAGAACGAAGCCCGGGGCACCTATGCGGGAGCGATCGGGTATCTCGGATTTTCCGGCAACATGGATTCGTGCATCACGATCCGGACGATCGTATTCAAGCATGGGAAAGCTTACGTGCAGGCCGGCGGCGGGATCGTCTGGGATTCCGTACCGGAAAACGAATATCAAGAGTCGGTGAATAAAGCCAAAGCACTGCTGACGGCGATCCGCACGGCGGAGCAGATGTTTCCGCCCGCGGCCAAGGACGGCGATGTGCTGAACCAAGACTATTTATACGAATATATCCCGGGAAAATAAAGAAAGGAGCGAATGGCTATGGCAGGACAGCAAGCGGTGCAGGATGGGATCAACCGCCTGATTCAAGGACAAAATTTGGGACGGGAGGAAGCGCGCGGCGTTATGCAGGCGATCATGAACGGCGAGTCGACGCCGGCGCAAATCGGCGGATTGCTGACGGCGCTGCGCATCAAAGGCGAGACGGTCGAGGAGATCACCGGTTTTGCGGAAGCGATGCGCGGGGCGTCGAGCCGCATTGTGACGGAAACGAGCCGGCTGCTTGATACTTGCGGAACCGGCGGATCGGGCATCCATAAAATCAACATCTCGACGACGGCGGCGATCGTGGCCGCGTCGGAGTCGGTGCGGGTGGCAAAGCACGGCAACCGTTCGGCCTCGGGCCGATCGGGCAGCGCCGACGTGCTGGAAGCGCTGGGCGTTAACATTCAGCTTGATGCTGAGCAGGCCAAGCGGTGCCTGGACGAAATCGGCCTCTGCTTTATGTTCTCGCAGCTTTATCATCCTTCGATGAAGCATGCGGCCGGCCCGCGCAAAGAGCTCGGCATCCGGACCGTGTTCAATATGCTCGGGCCGCTGACCAATCCGGCCGGCGCGGATCGCCAGGTGCTCGGCATTTACGACCGCACGAAAACGGAAACGATCGCCGTGGTGCTGCGCGAGCTGGGCTCCAAGCGGGCGCTGGTCGTCAGCAGCGAGGAAGGGCTGGACGAAATCAGCCTCTCGTCGGCAACGCGGGTATCCGAGCTTAAGGACGGCGCCGTGACGACGTACGAATTGCAGCCGGAGGATTTGGGGCTTGGCAAGTATCCGCTCGGCGAAATGATCGGCGGCGATCCGCAAACGAACGCGGCGATTGTGGAACGCGTGCTAAGCGGAGAAAAAGGCGCCTACCGGGATATCGTGCTGGCGAATGCCGGCGCTTGCATTTACGTCGCCGGGCTGGCGGACAGCATCCGCGAAGGCGTCGCCGTCGCCGCGGCGGCGATCGATTCGGGCAAGGCGCACGGCAAACTGGAGCAGCTAATTCGGACAACGGGGGAATTAAGTTATGTATCTTGAGCGGATTGTGGAGACCAAAAAAAGCGAAGTCGAGCAGTTGGCCGCCGTTTTTTCGCTGGCCGGCGCCGAGCGGCGCATCGCGGAGATGGCGCCGGCGCGGGGCTTTCACCGCGCCCTGGCTTCCGGACGCAGGCGGGAAATGGGCTTGATCTCCGAAGTGAAAAAGGCTTCGCCGTCCAAAGGCCTGATCCGCCCCGATTTCCATCCGGCGGAGCTGGCGAAAAGCTATGAAGCGGCGGGAACGGACTGCATTTCCGTGTTGACGGACGAGAAGTATTTTCAGGGGAGCGGCGCTTATTTGACCGCCATCCGCGAGGCGGTCAAGGTGCCGCTGCTGCGGAAGGATTTCGTCATCGACGAGCGGCAAATATACGAAGCGCGGCTGCTTGGCGCGGATGCCGTGCTGCTGATCGCGGCCATCCTCAGCGATGCGCAGCTGCGCGATTATCTTAAGACGGCGTCAGCGCTTGGACTCGACGCGCTCGTGGAAGTGCATGACCGCGAGGAAATGGAGCGGGTGCTGGCGTTAGGATCGGCCGGACTCATCGGCATCAACAACCGGAATTTGCGGACGTTTGAGGTGTCCTTGGAGACGACGGCCGCGCTTGCCGAACTGGTACCGCCCGAAGTGACGCTGATCAGCGAAAGCGGAATCCGGACGCAGGAAGACCTTTCGTATTTGGCGGCGAACGGGGCCAAAGGCGTGCTGATCGGCGAAACGTTTATGCGCCAGGCGGATGTAGGGAAGGCTGTTCATGATTTGATGGGGCCTTTGCCGGCAGCGGCAGCGCCCGGGGTTACAGGGGAAAGAAGGGCTTCCCATGAGTGATGCGGCAGCGGTAAAACAGAAGGAAACGGCGGTAAAAATTTGTGGACTTCAAAGCGTTGAAGTGCTAAAATCAATGATGAACTTGCCCGTGGATTACGTCGGATTCGTGTTTGCGCCAAGCAAGCGGCAAATCGACGGCGCCCGGGCAGCGGAGCTTCTCCCGGTGCTCCAGGAGTGGAGCGGGGGGAAACGTCCGCAAAGCGTCGGCGTATTCGTCAATCCCTCGATCGAGGAACTGGAGGACGTGCAGCGGCAGGCGCCGCTCGATATTCTACAACTGCACGGCACGGAAAGTCCGGAGTTTTGCCGGGTGGTCAAGTCGGCTTTTCATGTGAAAGTTTTCAAAGCATTTTCCGTAAAACAAGACGGATCGGTTCATGGCGAACGGTCCTTGGAAGCATATAACGGCATATTGGACGGGATTTTGCTCGATACTTACGACCCGAAATACGGCGGGGGATCGGGTGTGACTTTCAATTGGAACTCCGCTGCCCCATATCAGCGTTGGGCCGAGGCGCAGGGTATTCCTTTTCTCGCCGCCGGCGGGCTGCACCCCGGGAACGTGGGGGATTTGCTCGATGCGCTCTGTCCCGACGGGGTCGACGTTTCGAGCGGGGTGGAGACGGACGGGGTTAAAGATATTGCGAAGGTTGCCGCCTTCGTAGAGAGGGTGAAGCATAACATGAAGCAAGCGCAAGTGCCTGATGAACACGGACGCTTTGGTCCGTTTGGCGGCCGTTATGTGCCGGAAACACTGATGAACGCGCTGATCGAACTGGAAGAGTCCTATTTAAAATATAAAGACGATGCTGAATTTCAGCAGGAGATCGCTTATTTGCTGAAGCAATATTCCGGCCGGGAGACGCCGCTGTATTTCGCGGAGCGCCTGACCGAGCATTTGGGCGGAGCGAAAATTTATTTGAAGCGCGAGGATTTAAACCACACCGGGGCCCATAAAATCAACAACGCGATCGGTCAGGGGATTTTGGCCAAACGGATGGGCAAGAAAAAAGTGATCGCCGAAACCGGCGCCGGGCAGCACGGCGTGGCTACCGCCACCGTCGCCGCCTTGCTCGGTCTGGAGTGCAAGGTGTTTATGGGCGAAGAGGATACGAAACGCCAGCAGCTCAACGTGTTTCGGATGAAGCTGCTGGGCGCCGAGGTCATCCCGGTCATGTCAGGCACGCGGACGTTGAAGGACGCCTGCAATGAGGCGCTGCGCTATTGGGTCAGCAACGTGCACGACACGTTTTACATCCTCGGTTCGGCGACCGGGCCTCATCCGTATCCGATGATGGTGCGCAACTTCCAGCGCATCATCGGCGACGAGACGAGACGGCAAATGCTGGAGTCCGAGGGAAGGCTGCCGGATATGCTGGTGGCCGCGGTCGGGGGCGGAAGCAATGCGATCGGGATGTTTTACCCGTTTATCGAGGACAAGGATGTACGGCTCGTCGGCGTCGAAGCGGCCGGGAAAGGCGTGGATACCGAATTCCACGCGGCTACGATGACCAAGGGAAAAAGAGGCGTGTTCCAGGGCTCGATGAGCTACTTGCTGCAGGATGAATACGGCCAGGTGCAGCCGGCACATTCGATTTCGGCCGGACTGGACTATCCGGGCATCGGGCCGGAGCATTCTTATTTGAAGGATATCGAGCGCGCCAAGTATTTTCCAATCACCGACCGAGAAGCGCTGGAGGCGCTGCAGCTGCTCAGCCGGACGGAAGGCATTATCCCCGCGCTGGAATCGGCGCACGCCGTGGCCCAGGTTGTGAAGATGGCGCCCGGGATGAGCCCGGGTGAGATCGTCGTGATTTGCCTGTCCGGCCGCGGCGACAAGGATGTTGAATCGATTATGGCATACACGGAAGGCGGGGAATCGTTATGAGTACGGCGCTGGTCAATTTGCTGGATGCGACGTTTGCGAAGCTGAAGTCGACGGGAAAAACGGCGCTCATTCCGTTTATTACCGTCGGGGATCCCGATCCGGAAACGACGCTGGACATTCTGGCCGTGCTGGAGCAGGCCGGAGCCGATATCGTCGAGCTGGGCGTGCCTTATTCCGACCCGCTTGCCGACGGTCCGGTCATCCAGCGCGCCTCCGAGCGGGCGCTGGCGCACCAAATTACGGTAGAGACGTGCATTCAAACGGCGGTCAAGGCCAAAGCGCGCGGCATCAGCCTGCCGTTCGTGCTGTTTACGTACTACAATCCCGTTTTGCAGATAGGGCTGCCGCGCTTTTTTGACCTGCTGCAGGAAGCGGGTATCAGCGGCTTGATCATTCCCGATCTGCCGTACGAAGAAGCGGCGGAGGTGCTGGCGTTGGCGGATGCCGCAAATGTCAGGCTGATCCCGCTCGTGGCTCCGACGTCGAGCGGCCGGATCACACAGATTCTGGCCCGCGCCCGCGGGTTCGTGTATTGCGTGTCTTCGCTCGGGGTTACCGGGGAGAGAGCTTCTTTTCACGCCAGTGTCGATGAGTTCATCGCTTCGGTAAAAGCCGAGACCGATCTGCCCGTGGCCGTCGGCTTCGGCATCTCCAACCGGGAGCAAGTCGAGCGGTTTTCGGGCATTTGCGACGGAGCCGTCGTCGGCAGCGCAATCGTGCGCAAGATCGAAGAAACGCTTCCGCTGCTGGGAAGCGAGTCGACCAAGGACCAGGGATTGTTGCAAATTCGCGACTTTGTGGCACAATTGAGGGTATAGTGGTTGTTAGCTCAACTTATATAGCCGGGAGAAAGTTAGCAGAGGGAGGAATAATGCATGTTGCCCAAACCCCAGATCGTGGGTCTGCCGGTATATCAGCCCGGTAAACCGATCGAAGAAGTAAAAAGAGAGCTTGGCCTTGAAGATGTGATCAAGCTGGCTTCGAACGAAAATCCGTTCGGCTGCTCTCCGCGCGTTCGCGCCGCCATTGAGCAGGAGTTTATGAACATCAGCCTGTATCCGGACGGCAGCGCGGCGGAATTGACGGAGGCGGTGGCGGGGCATCTTGGAGTCAAGGGGGAGCAAATTATTTTCGGCTGCGGTTCGGACGAAATTATCGCGCTGATTGCCCGCGCGTTTTTCCTGCCGGGTGACGAAACGGTGATGGCCGACCAGACGTTCAGCGTCTATAAGAGCAACGCCGATATCGAAGGCGCGGTCAGCATCGAGGTGCCGTTAAAGGACGGTACGCATGACCTGGATGCTATGTTCGCCCGCATCGGCACAAAAACGAAGATCGTTTGGGTCTGCAACCCGAACAATCCGACCGGAACGATCGTGCCGCGCGAGCAGCTGGTTTCTTTTTTGGATCGGGTTCCCGGCCATGTGCTCGTCGTCCTGGATGAAGCCTATGCCGAGTATGTAACCGATGTTTCCTATTCCGAAGGAATCGGCCTGCTCGATAAATATCCGAACCTGATCGTACTGCGGACGTTCTCGAAAATTTACGGGCTCGCTTCGCTGCGGATCGGTTACGGTGTCGGCCAGCCGGCCGTGATCAAGCTGATCAACCAGGTGCGCGAGCCGTTCAACACGTCCCGCATCGGGCAGGCGGCGGCCAAAGCGGCCTTGGCCGATCAGGAGTACGTGCAGGGCTGCCGCGAGAAAAACCGCAGCGGGATCCAGTATTTATACGAGCAGTTTGATCGCTTGGGCTTGTCGTATTTTCCGGCTCACGGGAATTTCATCATGGTCGACGTTAAACGCCCGGCCGCGGACATGTTCCAATCGCTGCTAAAGCTCGGCGTTATCATCCGCGCCGGTTTTTCCAAATATCCGAATTCGATTCGGGTTACCGTCGGTTCGGCGGAGCAAAACGCGAAATTTGTAGGTGCTTTGGAGCAGGTGCTGAGCAAGTCGGCCGCAGAGGTATAATTCAATCTTTGGTTCGCATATTCGCAGAAAACGAGTGAGATTACATGACAACGAAAATTGCCATATTTGGGGTAGGTTTAATCGGGGGATCGCTGGCGCTTTGCCTTAAAGGCAAGCCCGGCATCACCGTCGTGGGGCACGCGCATCGTCCCGAATCGCTAAAACGCATCGTGGAGCGCGGCGTCGTGGACGCCGCGACGCTTTCCATGGAAGAGGCGGCCGCGGATGCCGACTTTATTTTTTTGTGCGTACCGGTCGGAAACCTGGAGGAGTACCTGGCGAAGCTGAACCGGCTTCCGCTCAAGCCGGGCTGCATCGTGACGGACGTAGGCAGCACCAAAGCGGCGGTGGCCGCCTGTGCCGCGGCCATTTCGCGTCCGGACGTGTTTTTTATCGGCGGCCATCCGATGGCCGGGTCCGAACGTTCCGGCGTAGAAGCGGCCTCTTCCTTGCTGTTCGAGAATGCTTATTATGTGCTGACTCCGTCTCCGGACGTTCCGGAGGAGGCATACATACGCCTTGAGCGGCTTCTAGCGTATACGAAGGCGCAAATTGTCCGCGTCGATCCGGTATTGCACGATGAAATCGTCGGCGCGATCAGCCATTTGCCGCATATTATCGCGGTCGCGCTGGTCAACCAGGTGTGCGATTACAACAGCTCCAACGAGCTGTATCGGATGCTGGCGGCGGGAGGGTTCCGGGACATCACCCGGATCGCGTCCAGCGAACCTGTCATCTGGCGGGATATTTTGCTTAGCAACCGTAAGGTGATGCTGGATTTGCTGAAGGATTGGAACCTGGAGATTGAAGGCTTCGTCAAACTGCTCGAGGACGAGAACGGAGTTGGCATCGAGGAAGCGTTCCAGAAAGCGAACCGCTTCCGCAGCGAGCTCCCGGAACGGCGCAAAGGCACGATCACTTCCTTGTTCGATATCTACATCGACGTGCCCGATCATCCGGGCATTATCGGACAGATCGCCACGGAGCTGGGAACGCGCCACATCAATTTGAGCAATATGCAAATTATCGAAAGCCGGGAGGATGTGCCGGGCGTGATGCGCCTTTCTTTTCGCCAAGAAGGGGAAATGGAGCGCGCCAAAGAGCTGCTGCAGGGGCTGGGTTATACGGTATATGTTTAAGCCGGGCGAGTGCGGCAGCTGGTAGGCAGCCCGCGAGAGATGGCTCGAGGAGCAGTGCCCGGGTAAAGTAAAGCCGTGGGTAAGATAGACTGCAATCGCGCAAGAAGGACCGTAAAATGGTATTCCGTACTATTCGCTGTGCGCAAAGCCAAGCAGGCTTTGCGCACAAATTATGAAAGCGCTAAAAAAAGTTGTTGACAAAATGAAAACGGATACAATATACTAAGACTACAGTATGGTTTCTCTCCACTCCTATCCAATATCTGTTGCTCCTACGTGAGCAAGGGCCGCTTCGAAAGAAGCGGTCTTTTTTTTTGGTGTTGACGGCCTTTTGGCGGATGAACGGAGATTTTGGATGAGGCTAACGGACTGTGAAGACCTTATTCGGCAAAAAACAGCCACTTTGAAATCGTAACGGACTCAGTTGCGCTTATTTGGCTCGATTTACCGGATAAATCAGTGAAATGCGGGCAATAAGGCCGGTGGTGTCCGTTAGGCTGGGAAATACCCGGGAAATGAGCAAATAACGGCTCTGTGGTCCGTTAGCCTAGAATGTGGTCCGAACAGTTGTGTCTATAACAGAGTGTACCATTTAGTTGTGCCCGTATAGTCGCACCCTGTAGACGTTGCCCTTACAGACGTTGCCCTTACAGACGTTGCCCTTACAGACGTTGCCCTTACAGACGTTGCCCTTACAGACGTTGCCCTTACAGATGTTGCCCTTACAGTCGCATGCCCTGCAGCCTGCGGCCGTTAAAGTCGAGGTTCCTCCCGGCCCAAATGCCGCTTGCGGTAGGCCTGCGGGCTGAGGCCGTGTGTTTTCTTAAACGCCTTGCTGAAATAGTAAATGTCCGGGAAGCCGGACTGCTCGGCAACCTCTTTGATCAACAGCTCGGGCTTAAGCAGCAGCTCGCAGGCTTTGGCCAAGCGGATCCGGTTCATCTCCTCGATGAGAGTCCGCCCGGTCTTCTGCTTGTAAAGCCGGGAGAGATGACCATAGCTCATATGCAGGGAAGCGGCCAGTTCCTCCACGTTCAGGCGGTCGCCGCGAAAATCCTCCAAATAAATTTCCACCTTGCGAACGAGGGCATCCTTGGTTCCGCCCGGTTCCGCCACGGAAAGGCGCCCGGTGCCCGGAATCGAGGCTAAAATTTCCAGGAACTGCACGAGCAGCAGCTGCAAAAAAAGCGGCGTCCGACCGGCCCCTGCCTCATGAAACAATTGGATCAGCAGCGGCCGAATTCCGTAATCGTCGCGGTAAGCGCCGGGAGGCCAATCTTTCAGGCGGCTCAGCCGTCCGAACAAACCCTGCCCGGCCGCGGCTTCCGGACTTTCGCCGGCCAACGGCCTGAACCGCCAGCGAAAGCATACGCCCTCGTGCGGATCGTCACGGTAGTAAACATGGGAGTGGGTCATGCCCGGTGGAATCAGAAAAAATTCGCCTTCGCGGACCATGACGTCTTTGTCCATAAACCGGGTTTGCATGCGGCCGGACAACACGTAGTTGAACTCATACCAGGTATGGGCATGGGCCGGGCATCTTCCGCCGCCTCCGTTTTGTTCAATCACGATATCGACCCAGTCAATTACGGAGTCATCGACGCGGATTTCACGGCATAGTCCATTCAGTACGGAGGACAGCTCCTGCCGCCATTTTTTCACGTCCATCGGTTGGGCTCCTTTTTGTCCTTTTGCCCCAATCATATCATAATAGGACAAAAATTGATGAGGATTAGTAATTTACTTCAGGCCGTCCCGGAACGCAAAATGGGGGTTGAAGTTGATACTTGCTCCAAAGGGAGGAACATGGTTCATGTTTTGGACGGAAGAAAAATTAAACGCGCGGATTCGCGAGCTCGAAGCTTATCGCTACCGCGATGCCCTGCCGATCGCCGAATTCCGCGCGCAGGTCGACGAGGAAGGGCGTATCGGAGACAGACCGCCGAAGGGCGGGGAATGGAGTGCGATGCCGGCTGGTGAACGCTGGGAAGGGCGCGATCTTTATTTGTGGCTGGAAGCCGAGGCGGAAATTCCGCAGGCATGGAAAGGCCGCCGGGTCGTCGGCGTATTTGATTTCGGGAAGACGGGCGGAGGGAACAACTCCGGTTTCGAGTCTTTGCTGTATGTCAACGGTGAGCCTTTTCAAGGGGTGGACTCCAACCATCAGGAGGTGTTTTTCCCCGAAGAAGCTGCCGGCACTTCCGTATTGCTGCAATTTCGGCTTTGGTCCGGCCTGGAGGGCGGGGGTACACCGAGACTGCAGGAGCACCGGCTGAAGCGGGCGGAAATCGCCTGGCTTGACGGAACGGCCGATCGTCTCTATTATACGGCCCGGGCCGTGATGCAGACTGTGGAGGTGTTACATAAACACGCTCCGGAACGGACCGACCTGCTAACGGCGTTGGATCGGGCATTTTTGCGGATCGATTGGTCGCAGCCGGGTTCCGAGGCATTTTATAACTCGTTGGCGACGGCGGAAGAGCAGCTGTCGCGGGCGATTTCGGCGCTGCCCAAATCGTCTCCGGTTACGGTCCGCTGCATCGGACATACGCACATCGACGTGGCCTGGCTGTGGCGGCTCAAGCATACCCGGGAAAAAGCGGCCCGCTCCTTCAGCACCGTATTGCGGCTGATGGAAATGTTCCCGGAATACGTTTTTTTGCAAACGCAGTCTCAACTATATGAGTATTTGAAGCAGGATTACCCGGAGCTTTACGAGCAAATCAAGGAACGGGTCAAGGAAGGGCGCTGGGAGGCGGCCGGAGGGATGTGGCTGGAAGCCGACTGTAATTTGACGAGCGGCGAATCGCTGGTGCGGCAGCTGCTGTACGGCACCCGTTTCCTGCGCGAAGAGTTTGGGTCGGAGTGCACATATTTGTGGCTGCCCGACGTTTTTGGGTACAGCTGGGCTTTGCCGCAAATCCTGCGCAAGTCGGGCATCAATACGTTCATGACGACCAAAATCAGCTGGAACCAATACAACCGGATGCCGCACGACACGTTTAAATGGCGCGGGATCGACGGCAGCGAAGTGCTGACCCATTTCATCACCACCCCGCAGGACGGCAGCTTCTGGTGGTATACCTACAACGGCAACATCGAAGCGTCCAGTGTGCAGGGCATCTGGGAAACGTACCGGGACAAGGACATCAACAAGGAGCTGCTGTTGTCTTACGGCTACGGGGACGGGGGCGGCGGCGTCAACCGGGAGCATCTGGAGCTGCGGCGCCAGCTCGAAGCGATGCCGGGCTTGCCGAACGTCGTCATCGGGCGGGCGGATGAATATTTCGCCAAGCTGCATGAGACGGTGGAAGCGGCGGACCGTTATGTCCACACGTGGGACGGCGAGCTGTATCTCGAGTACCACCGGGGAACCTATACGAGCCAGGCATATAATAAAAAAATGAACCGCAAGCTCGAACTGCTCTCCCGCGACGCCGAATGGCTGCTTAGCCTGGAGGCGCTGCTGGCTGGCGAAGGCTGGACCTCTTATCCGAAAGCGAAGCTCGACGAAAGCTGGAAAACGATTTTGCGCAATCAGTTCCATGACATTATTCCAGGATCGTCGATTCCCGAGGTGTACCGTGATTCCAAATTGGAATACGAGCATGCCGCAGCGCTGCTGCAGGAATGCCGCAGTCAGGCAATCCGCGGGTTGACCCGAGGCGCCCTGGCTCGCGATGCCGCGAACGGTGCCCCTACGGTAGGCGATGCCGTGACCGGCGATGCAGCGAACGATACCGCCACAATAGGCGATGCCGCGATCGGCGATGCTGTGAACGGTGACCCGGAAGGCGAAGTGACCTACACCGTTTGGAATCCGTCCTCCTGGACGTATAGCGGCCTGGTCGCCGTCCATGGCGCCGCGCCTGGCGGACGCTGGAGCGATCCCGACGGGCGCGAGCTCGACGCCGAATTTGACGGAAGCACGGTATGGGTGAAGGTGGAAAACGTCCCTCCGTTGGGATTTAAGACGATAAGCCGCAGCTTGAACGGGGAGGAGGCGCTGTCCGATTCGCAAGGAGTGTCTGCGGAAAGCGGCGGTGCATCCGCTGCCCCCTTTAAAACGCTGCCGAACGGTATCGAGACTCCGCTGTATCGGATCGCCTGGAACGAGCGCGGCCAGTTGACTTCGGTTTACGACCGGGCCGCCGGCCGCGAGGCGCTCGCTCCCGGAGAACGCGGCAACGTTCTCCAGGTATTTGAAGACAAGCCGAAAATGTTCGAGGCTTGGGATATCGATATTTTTTATCAGGAGAAGATGCGCGAGGTTGAAAACCTGGTGGAGTGCCGGGTTACGGCCGGCAAGTTGCGGGCGGAGGCCGCTTTTACCTGGCGGTATATGAACTCCACGATCAGCCAGCAAATGATCCTGTACTCGGGCGACCGGCGGATCGAGTTCCGCACGCGGGTGGATTGGCAGGAGCGCCAGCAGCTCTTAAAGGTCGCTTTTCCGGTAGATGTGCGGGCAACGGAGGCCACCTACGACATTCAGTTCGGCAACGTCAAACGTCCGACGCATTGGAACACCTCCTGGGATCTGGCGCGGTTTGAGTCGGTCGCGCACCAGTGGGCCGACCTGTCGGAGCATGGTTACGGCGTGAGCCTGCTGAACGACTGCAAATACGGTCATGACATCAAAGACAACGTGATCAGGCTGTCGCTGCTGAAATCGGCGACCTATCCCGATCCGGAGGCCGACCGCGGGGAGCATACGTTTACTTATGCGCTGTATCCGCACGAAGGGCATTGGTCCGAGGGCGAGACCATACAGGCCGCCGCGCTGCTGAATCAGCCGGTGTATGCCACGCGCGGCCAGGCAGCGGCAGCCGCTTTCTCCTTGCTGCGGGCTGTACACGTCAGCGGAAGCGGTGAAGTGGCGATCGACGCGGTCAAAAAAGCGGAGGACGACGACGCCTTGATTGTCCGCTTCCACGAATATAAAGGCGGCCGGGGTTCGGTTCGCCTGGAGAGCGATCTTACGCTCGTCTCCTGGCAGGAAACCGATCTAATGGAACGGCCTACCGGTGAGGTTCAGGAAGGTGCTGCCGAACTGCGGATTTCGCCGTATGAGATCAAAACGGTGAGGCTCGCGCTCCGCTGAGGCGGCGGGAAATCCCGGCACGCACGGCAACGCGGAATTGACACTCCAGGAAGATCGAGGTAAAGTAGTGATAGTGAATCGAATAGGAAATTCCACTAGGGGCGCCGTATTCGGCTGAGACAAGAGCGTATCTTGGACCCTTTGAACCTGATCTAGTTCGTACTAGCGTAGGAAAGTGGAGCCGGTACCGCGCCGTCCGCACGTGATCACGATATATGCGTCTGGCCCTCGCGCGTTCAAGCCGCTCCTTCTACGGAGCGGCTTTTTTGCTGCTTCGTAAAGCCGCTCGTCGTCCCCTGGATGCTCCTGTATCGAAGTTCACATTATATCGGAGGTGGAGGACGATGAGTTTTACGAAAACGCTGCGCGAGCAGGCGAATGAGGTTTTTGAAGCGATTTTTCAGCATCCTTTCGTACGGGGAATCGCCGACGGCAATTTGCAAAAAGAGCAATTGATTCATTACGTCAAACAGGATTACGAGTACTTGAACGCGTACATGCGGATCTATGGGATCGCCATATCCAAGTGCGAAAGCCGCAGCGATATCGCCCTGTTTAACGAACAAATTTCCTTTATTCTGAATAGCGAAATCCATCCGCACCACAATTTTTGCGCCGTCGCCGGGGTGCGTTTTGAAGATCTGCAGGGCTTTCCCCTGGCCCCGTCCGCGCATCATTACATCCGGCATATGCTGACGGTGGCGCATGAAGGCAGCCTGGGCGAAATTTTGGCTGTACTGCTGCCCTGCCCCTGGACGTATTTGGAAATCGGCCGCAAGCTGCTGGACGAAGTCCGCCCGGAGCCGGACCATCCTTTTTACGATTGGATGCAATTTTACGGCGGCCGGGTGACGAATGTGACGCAGAGGTTCCAGGACGCCCTCGACCAATGGGCGGAAACGAGTTCGGAAGCGGAGCGCCGGAGGATGGCGGATCATTTCATGCAAAGCTGCCAGCTGGAGTACCAGTTCTGGGACATGGCCTACAAGCTGGAGGAATGGCCGGTTCGGACGGGACGTCAGAGCGATGAAACATTGCCGCGGGTGTATTAACGAAGGGGGCTGAATTTTAATGAGCATATTGGAAAAAGAATTGGCCGCTCTGCTTACAAAAGTGCAGAACACGAAGCCGCTCGTGCACAATATGACGAACGTCGTCGTGACCAATTTTACGGCTAACGGCCTGTACGCGCTTGGGGCTTCCCCGGTGATGGCTTACGCGCCGGAGGAAGTGGCCGATATGGCTCGGATCGCCGGGGCCCTCGTGCTGAACCTGGGGACGCTGTCCAGCGCCCAGGTCGAGGCGATGATCATCGCCGGCTTGTCGGCGAACGCCCATGGGGTCCCGGTGCTGCTGGACCCGGTCGGGGCGGGCGCGACGCGCTTCCGGACGGAATCGGCGCTGCGCATCCTGCGCGAGGTCAAGGTGTCGCTGCTAAGGGGGAACGCGGCGGAAATCGCCCACCTGCTCGGGGAAAGCCGCGACATTAAGGGCGTGGACGCCGGGGAGAGCAGCGGCGCGGATCAGGCGGAGCTGGCCGTGCGGGCGGCGCGGAAGCTAAACACCGTCGTCGCCGTCACCGGGCGCGAGGACGTGATCACCGACGGGAAGCTGTGCCGGATCGTCAGCGGCGGGGATGCGCTGCTGACGCAGGTGACCGGCACGGGCTGCCTGCTCACGTCGGTGTTGGGCGCCTTCGCCGCGGTGGAACGCGACCTGCTGCTGGCCGGCACCGCCGGGCTGGCGTTCTACGGCGCCGCCGCGTCCCGCGCCGCGGAGCGCACCGCGTCCGCCGGGCCCGGAAGCTTCCAGATCGCCTTCCTCGACGAGCTGGCCAAGCTGCACCCGCACTCGCTGAAGGGCCACGCGGCGGTCAGCGAGCGGGAAGCCTCCGCCGCCGGCGGGTGGTGGGTCGGATGAGCGGCGCGGTCCGGAAGGCGCTGACGATCGCCGGGTCGGACAGCGGCGGCGGGGCCGGCATCCAGGCCGACCTGAAAACGTTCCAGGAGCTCGGCGTGTTTGGCATGTCGGCGATCACCGCCGTCACCGTCCAAAACACGCTGGGCGTTCGGAACGTGTACCCGCTGCCGCCGGAGGCCGCGGCGGAGCAAATCGAGGCGGTCGGCTCTGACCTGGCCCCGGACGCGCTGAAAACCGGCATGCTGTTCAGCGCCGAAATCATTCGCGCGGTGGCGGCGCAAATCCGCGCCTTCGGCTGGTCCCGGGTCGTCGTCGACCCGGTCATGATCGCCAAAGGCGGCGCCACGCTGCTGCTGCCCGAAGCAGTTGCGGCGCTGAAGGAGGAGCTGCTGCCGCTGGCGCAGGTGGTCACGCCGAATATCCCGGAGGCCGAGGCGTTATCCGGCATCCCGATCCGCGGCATGAGCGAGCGCCGCGAGGCGGCCAAACGCATCCACAGCCTCGGGGCGAAGCACGTCGTCATCAAAGGCGGGCATGACGAGAGCGGCCGCGGCGAGCGGATCGTCGATCTGCTGTATGACGGCGCCGGTTTTACCGAATTTGGCGGGCAGCGGATCATGACGCGGCATACGCATGGTACGGGCTGCACCTTCTCCGCGGCGGTCGCGGCGGAGCTGGCGAAGGGAACGGCGGCCGCGGAAGCGATATCTACCGCGCGGGCGTTTATCCAGGCGGCGATTGAAGACGAGCTTGCCCTGGGGCTGGGGCACGGTCCGACGAATCATTGGGCGTACCGCCGCAGAATGGAACAGGGGGGGCGGCCATGAGCGAGCGTATTTCCGCTGCGGTTATGCGCAAATCTCTCGGCGTGTACCTGGTGATCGGCAGCATTAATTGCCGGCAAGAGCCGCTGCAGGTGGCCGAGGCGGCGCTGGCCGGAGGCGCAACGATGATTCAATTCCGGGAAAAGGGGCCGGGCGCGCTGACCGGGGAGGCGAAGCTGAGGCTCGCCGAAAAGTTGCAGGCAGCCTGCCGGCGGGCGGGCGTTCCTTTTATCGTCAACGACGATGTCGAACTTGCCCTGGCGATTGACGCGGACGGAATCCATGTCGGCCAGGAGGACGAATCGGCCGTCCGCGTCCGCGAGCGGATCGGGGGCCGGATTTTGGGCGTATCCGCGCATACCGTGGAAGAAGCCCGGCTGGCCATTCACAGCGGCGCGGACTACCTCGGGATCGGTCCGGTCTATCCGACCGGATCCAAGGCCGATGCCCGCGAGCCGCAGGGCCCCGGCTTCATCCGGCGGCTGCGCGAATGCGGAATCGGAGCGCCGCTCGTCGCCATCGGCGGGATTACGGCCGCAAGAGCGGGCGAAGTAATCCGGGCGGGGGCGGACGGAATTGCGGTTATATCCGCGGTCACACAGGCCGCCGATGTCCGTAAAGCGGTGGAGGAGCTTCACGCCGCAGCGGATTTCGAACACGAATAAACTGACCAAAATGAAAGCAGGGCTGTCCATGAAGCGGACGGCCCTGCATTATTTTTCAACAAATGACCATCGGTTTATTTTTTTAATCCCGGCTTCTGTGGTATAATATGAATTAATTTTGGCTATAGCATGTCGCCGCAAATGAATTTTAGGATAGAAGTTTACATAAACAACCGCAACTTTTTTGATCCTGTTCGGTAATAATTAATGGAAGAATCGAACGGGAAGAAGCATTTGGAACTGCGAGGAGGTTTCGCCCCGAAATGACCGATTCCCAGATGATACGTGAGATTAAGGAAGGCAACACGGAACTGTATTCGGAGCTGATGCGAAGGTATCAGCGCAAGATACTGGCCTTCGTTTATCACATGTTGAAAAGCGCTCAATTGGAGCAGCTTGCCGAAGATTTATGCTCGGAGACGTTCTATAAAGCATTTCGCAGCTTGCATTCCTTCCGGGAGGTGGACGCGTCTTTCTCCACCTGGCTTTACACGATTGCGCGGAATACGGTGCTCAGTGAGCTCCGCAAGCAGCGCAGCGGAAATGTTCCGCTCGAAGAGAGCGGGTACGTTCCTGTGGCACCCACCGAGGTCGTCCCGGAACAAGCCGTTCTACGCAGCGAGAAGGTTGGCATGGTGCGCGAAGCGATCAACAAATTACCGGAGAAACAAAGGTCTGCTTTGATTTTGCGCGAATACGATCAATTGGACTACCAGGAGATCGCGAGTATTTTGGGACAGAGCGTCAGTGCCGTAAAATCGCTTTTGTTCCGCGCCCGAAGCAGCGTCAAAAGCCAGCTTGAACCCTACTTTTACGAACCGGTCTACGAGCATTACGAAGGGATGAAAAGCAGATGAATTGTAGAGAGGCCCAAGAACTGTTCGGTTTGATGCGAGACCTGCCCGAACAACATCCTCAGCGCAAAGAGCTGGAGTGGCATCTTTTGGGCTGCGAGTCTTGCAATGCTGAATACCATTGCTGGCAGGAAAGCATGGACATGCTGCAATACATACCCATGGAAGTGACCGAGGAACAGGCTGAGGCCGTGAACCTCAGGGTCATGGATCGTATCTATGCGGAATCGCCGTGGCTGGCGCCGGATGTCAAGGCCGGCGTGTCCCGAGGTTTCCGTCGGCGCATTATCGGTTGGGCCGCCAGTTTTTTGGCCGTATTCTTGTGCAGCTTTATTTTCCTGCTTGTGGATCACTCCGCCCAGCGCGAGGCTTCGAAACCGGTGACCGGTATCCTTCCGACAGCCGTTGCTGCTCCGGGTGCCGAGACATCCGAGCAATTGTCGTTCGCTCTGCCGAGCATTTCTCCCGGGATCGTTGAGCCGTTTGCCGTTCAAATGGGACCGGCCTATCCGCAATACTGGATGCTGCTTTCGATGGCGGGCATGCTGCTTGCTTTGATTTCCTGGAAAGGAATCCGCCGTTCCAAAAGATAACTTACGGGTTTAAAACGCTTCTTCCGCTGCCAAAGCGGGCGGGGCGTTTTTTTTCATACTCCCTACATGAAAAAGAAGAGCTGTCGAGAATTCTCGACAGCTGATCATTATTCCGCTTGTCCGGTTTGCAGCGGTTCGCTGTTCTCTTTAAGAACATTTCCGTCCGTATCGAGAAAACGGATGAGCGGTTGTTTATCGTTTTTATAGTAAGCGGAGTGTACGTACAATTGGCGGATAATCGGATCAAACAAGCCTGTCATGAGCCCCACGCCCAGTTCTCCGCCGGCTTCGGCTGTGTCGATAACAAATTCAATGGTTTGATCGTCAACCATCGTTACATTTTTAAAAGGAGACTCTTCTCCGTCTTCTGCGGGTTTACCGAGTTCGTCGAGCATTGCCTTAAAATCTTTGCGCGATAGACGTACTTTTTCCCAATCACTGGCCTCCATGCCGTCCCAACCTTTGGAATCCAGCAAATCCTTGCCTTGGCTCTCGGCCTCTTGCTCATCCGCTTTTTCTGTATTATCTCCGGAGGTCTCTTTGACGGACGCGTTTGTAGGTGCGGTGTTGGCAGGCTCGCTGCTGCTATCGCTTTTTCCCCCGCCGCAGGCCGCTAAAGCGGAAAGCATTAGGATCGATGTCATCATTACGGCTAAACTTTTTTTCCATGGTTTCATCATCTGTTACTACCTCTTTTCCCGATGTTGTTCGTCATAAGCAGTGAAAATAAGGGCTCAAAACCGAAAAATAGCGCTTAATCCATCAATAGAGCACGAAACACACTTCAATTTCTAACGGACTGGAATGCCGTTATTCCGGAAAAATCGGGGGATTTTGGAAGCTAACGGACTCCAGAGCCGCTATTCTGCATGTAACTGCCGGTTTCTAGTCATTTTCAGGCCAATAAGGTCTCTCCTGTCCGTTAGCCGAAGTTCGACGACCATGGCTCGCTCCCAAAGGTCATCCGTCAAGCGCTTTTTTAAGGCCGCGCCCTTTAGCCGCATTGTGCGGGTGAAAAGTCCTAATCACAACCTATGTATAAGAAAAAATAGTCTTATAGAATTAGTATACGTTAGGTTTTCACAGAAGGCTAACCTAATAATGGAAAATGGGATTGCCATAGGTTAAATGCGGGTCTGTCTTCATTATTTGTACGCCGTCTGTACGCCGATATAAATTTTTCTTATAATAAAGTAATACTCGCTAAAGCTGTAAACGGGAATTTGATGTACACATAAGGAGGATGATTATGCTCGTTGGGTTAATACGCCACGGACTTACCGACTGGAATGCAGCGGGAAAAATCCAGGGGCAAAGCGATATTCCGCTAAATGAAGAAGGAAGAAGGCAAGCAAAGCGGCTGGCGCACAGACTGCAGGAGGAGAAGGAATACCGCTGGGATTTTGTCATTACGAGCGGGCTGTCGCGGGCGCAGGAGACGGGCTCGATCATTGCCGAGGCGCTGGGCATTCCGCTGTACGATCCCGATTCGCGGCTGATGGAGCGTGCGTTTGGCCAGGCCGAAGGACTGACGTCGGAAGAGCGGGAGACGTTATGGGGCAAAAATTGGGATGAGCTGGAACTGGGACAGGAAAAAGATGCGGATATTCGCAAACGCGCGCTTGCTTTTATGAAGGATTTGGCGGAGCGGTACCCGGACAATAACGTGCTTGTCGTTTCGCACGGCGGATTGCTTGCCCAACTGTATATCGCCTTGTACCAAAATAAATACAGCGAGCGGATCGGCAATTTGTCGTTGACGATTTTGGAGAAGAAGGAAGAGGATTGGCAGATGCAGCTATACAATTGCACCCGCCATTTGGAAGAAGCAATCGAAGAAAAGAAGTAATCCCGGCTGAGGCCGGGTTATTTTTTTTCTGTATAAATTCGCATGCTGCGGAATAAACGCCGGTAAATAATCCCATAATGGAATTAAAACGGCGAGGCGGTAAACTATGAATCTGGCGGATATGCTTTCTTTTGCCGATATCGGACAGCTTAGCAGAATAGCGGATCATTACAGGTGCGAGTGCAGCGGCCATTCCAAGCATGAACTGATCCAGTCCATCCTGCAAACGGTGGGGCGCCGCGATTTTATCGATCGGCACGTCAGCGGAATAAGCATGGAGGATTTGCGATTCTTGAATACGCTGCTATTCGGCGGGCGCCGCCAGTTCAGCCTGGAGGAGCTCATCGCTTGCGCGCAAGCGTCGCGGTTTACGCAGGATGCCAAGGACCGGGAGAGCCCGCGGGAAATGATCGCCAGGTTCCGGCAGCGCGGCTGGCTGTTTAACGGAAGCACCCATCAGACCCGCTATCTGTTTGAAGTGCCCGAAGACTTAAAGCGGCGGTTCAGGGAAGCGCTGGAGATCCAGTTTAGATCCGAAGTGAGATCCGCGCCGGCCGAGCCGCCGGTATACCGTGAAGAGCCGGACATGCTGGCGGCCGATCTGCTGCTGTTTTTGCGGTATGTATGCCATCATGACGTCCCGCTGGGCAATGAAGGCGTTATGTACCGGCGAAACCAGCTGCAAATTATGGAGTCGCTGCATGTGTCCGAGGCGCTGGCCGGCAAGGGCTGGCGGTTCGGGTATGGCCGGCGGTTCAAGGATTATCCCAACCGGTTTGCTTTGCTGTACGATTATGCCTACCATTCCCGTCTCATTCAAGAGAATGGCAGCCAGCTAGAGTTGACGGAGTCCGGAAAAACGTATCTGGAGGAAGGTAAAAAAGAGCCGGCGATCGAGCTCGTCCGTTTTTGGTTAAGGCTGTACAAAGGTCCCATTCCCAATTTGCTGTCGCTTGTCTATTGGATCGAACGTTGTTCGAAACAATGGGTGACGGTGTCCTCGCT
Source organism: Paenibacillus oralis (assembly GCF_003863965.1). Lineage (GTDB taxonomy): Bacteria > Bacillota > Bacilli > Paenibacillales > Paenibacillaceae > Fontibacillus > Fontibacillus oralis. The sequence continues at coordinate 6,251,313 of NZ_RRCN01000001.1, read as the reverse complement.
GTACGGCAGAATAGAATCGCTGATCAAGCCGTTTTATTATGATACTCCCGCTTCGATATTTGAGGAACGGATCCTGCTCATGATGCTGCATCTCGGCATGGTGCGTATCGGGGAGGACGAGCAGCGCGAACGTTACGTTCAGGCGACGCCCTTCGGTCATGCGGCGGTGGCGAAACTGCAGGAAAAATAAGTTTGACAACGCCTTAGGGTGCTGCTACAATCACTCCCAAATTCCAAGCTAAAGGGGAGCGTGAGCAGCGTGTTGATTCGTTATCAAGGAAAGCTGCCGGTCGTGGATGAAACCGTATTTGTCGCCGATGGCGCTAAACTGATCGGCGATGTCACGGTGGGAATCGGGGCCAGCATTTGGTACAATGCCGTACTGCGCGGAGATTTGGCGGAAATTGTGATCGGAGATCGGACGAACATCCAGGACGGCGCGGTCGGACACGTCAATACTTCCCAGCCGTTGATCGTAGGAAACGACGTATCCGTCGGACATTCCGCGATCATTCACGGATGCCGCATAGGCCATGGCACATTAATCGGGATGGGGGCGATCGTCCTAAACGGCGCCGACATCGGTGAATATGCTTTAATAGGAGCAGGTTCGATAGTTACGGAAAACAAAAAAATTCCACCCTATACTCTTTCTCTGGGCTCGCCGGCCAGAGTCATACGCGAACTGACGGAAGAAGATTTACAGCGCATGAAGCTGACTGCGGAAAGTTACGTGGCGAAAGGAAAAGAATATAGGATCTCTTAAACTTTTTGAACTCGATTTAAAACCATGGTTTGGAGGTGCATCCTATGGATCAGATGAAGGTTACTTATGAAGCAATGCTTAGTTTGGCGGCCGAAATGATATGGGACGAAGCGCTCCGGAAGCATCGCTCGGAACAAATCTACAGTGAAATTGATACCGCCTTGGCGAACGGCGATGAGGTTGCCTTCCGGCTCCTGACGGATGAACTGAAGACATTGGAAGAACGTTAAAGTTGGATCATCCGCAGCAATGTATAATGTAGAAAAAGGTCGAGCAGCGGCGAAAAACGCTGCCCGGCCTTTTTTATCGAAGACGGCTTTAATTGAATTTCCGCACCGCCGGGGTAAACATGCCGGAAGGATGGCATTGTCAAACGTTCGTGTTTATAATTGGGGAGGATATCATCAGGAAAGGGGATAAGGACGTATGAAGTTCAGTGAAGTAGAGGCTTCCGGGTGGGAGGAGCTGCGTCCGTATTTGGACACCTGCCTCATCCCGGTCACGGGATTAACCGGCTTGGAGCAGCCGCATGAAGTGACGGAAAAATTGGAAAGACTTAAGGGTGTCATGGATTGGGTGGAAATCCCTTTTAAAGGCAGAGTCGTGACTTATCCCTCATTTCAGTATGCAGGCGACCGTTTGTCCCAAACGATCAACGAGGTTTGCGAAAATGTCAAGCGGAGCGGATTCGTCTATGCGATCGTTATATCCGCCGACCTCGATTGGGCCGACGAGGAGCTGCCGAACGCCGATCTCATCGTAACACCGGGGCGATTTTCCGATTCCGAAGGCGGAACCACGGCTGGAAGGGTTAAGGAAAAAGTCCAGCATTTATGGACAACCGGGTCAAGGGTTTGAATGTGACAAATTATCGACATTTTAAAGGATGACAAGGTTTTGCCGCCGGAAAAAGATGTGACAAATTCTTGACGCTCTTAAAACGCTAATATATTATTAATATGTCTTAGATGATGTTGTGATTAATGTCATTGAAAATCAGGAAGAATTGGTTGCAAAGGGGGTTGAAGACATATGAGCAATCAGCATGACCAGCATGAATCATCGCACAAACCGCCCATTCGCAAAGAAATGTCCCGTCGGCAATTTCTTACATACACCCTTGGGGGCGCCACTGCATTTATGGTGGGTGGTGTGACGCTTCCCATGGTTCGGTTTGCCGTAGATCCAATTCTGCACAAAAAAGGCGAAGGCACTTTTGTAAAAGTGGTCGAAGTCAGCAAAATTACAAATGAGCCGCAGGAATTTTCCTTTGAATTGCAGCAGCAGGATGGATGGTATCAAAGTACGGCATCGCTTACAGCGTGGATCCGTAAAGACGAGAGTGGAAAAATTTATGCGCTTTCACCGATCTGTAAACATTTGGGCTGTACGGTTGGCTGGAACAATGACAAAAATTTTCCGAACGAATATCATTGCCCATGCCATGGAGCTCATTACACGATCGAAGGCAAGCAGCTGGCGGTTGCGCCGAAGCCGCTTGACGAGTACAAGGTCATGGTGAAAGACAATTGGGTGTATTTGGGTCAGACGACCCCGAATACGATCGTGAAATAAGGAGGCGTAGATACCGATGTTTAAAAACGTATACAACTGGATTGACGAACGTCTGGATATCACGCCGATATGGCGGGATGTCGCCGATCACGAGGTTCCGGAGCACGTCAACCCGGCGCATCATTTTTCCGCTTTTGTTTATTGCTTCGGCGGTTTGACGTTTTTTATCACGGTCATCCAGATTCTGTCGGGGATGTTTCTCACGATGTATTACGTTCCCGATATCATCAACGCTTACGCCAGTGTTGAATATTTGCAGACGCAGGTCGCCTTTGGCCAGATCGTCCGCGGGATGCACCACTGGGGAGCGAGCTTGGTTATCGTTATGATGTTCTTACATACCCTTCGCGTGTTCTTTACCGGCTCCTACAAAGCGCCGCGCGAAATGAACTGGGTTGTGGGCATGCTGATTTTCTTCGTCATGATCGGACTCGGCTTGACGGGCTATTTGCTGCCATGGGATAACAAAGCATACTTTGCGACAAAAGTTACTTTGGAAATCGCCAACTCCGTTCCGGTACTCGGTCCGGTCATCAAAGAACTGCTGCAGGGCGGTACGATTGTCGGCGCGGAAACGCTGACCCGTTTCTTCGCGATTCACGTGTTCTTCCTTCCGGCCGTGCTGTTGATCCTTCTGGTAGGACATTTCATCATGATCCGCCGTCAAGGGATTTCCGGCCCGCTTTAAGCTACCTCTAATAAATATGGAGAAGGGAGGGCATAGAGGTTATGGCCCACAAGGATAATTCGAAGGAAAAGATCGTATACGTCGGGGATTCGCGTGTACGTAAAGGCAGCGGATTTATCACGCCTCCGGATTACACGGCATACCCGGGTAAATCCGAAGCGTTTATCCCTAACTTCTTGCTGAAGGAATGGATGGTAGGCGTCGTGGTGCTGGTCGGCTTTTTGGTGCTGACGATTGCCGAACCGGCTCCGCTGGGTTATCCGGCCAATCCGACCGCATCGGTCATTCCGATGCCGGACTGGTATTTCTTGTTCCTGTATCAATTTCTAAAATATCCGTACGCATCGGGCGATTATGTCGTGCTCGGTACGCTCGGGATTCCGGGGGTTGCTTTCGGCAGTCTGCTGCTGGCGCCGTTTTTGGACCGCGGCAAGGAGCGCCGCTTCTACAAGCGTCCGATCGCTTCCTCGCTGATGTTCCTTTCGCTGGCGTCGATCGTCTATTTGACGAACTTTGCCTGGACGCATTACCAGGAGGAACTGAAAGCTACGGGGCAAGTTCCGGAGCATATTCAGCGGGAAGAAGAGGCGCGGGAGAAGCGGGAACAAGGCTTGCCGACTTCCAATGCGCCCAAACAGCAGGAAGTTGCGATCGTGGACAAGGATGATCCGGCGATGGAAACCTACAAGAAAGCGACTTGCGTTTCCTGCCACGCGGCTGACCTGAAAGGGGCTGCCGGTCCTTCCTTGCGCGGTGTAGGCGACAAACACGGCAAGGAAGAAATCATGTCGATCATCAAAGAAGGCTACAACGGCAAAATGCCGGCTGTGTACGATACGGCGATCAGCGCCGGCGTAACGGACGAGGAACTCGACCATCTGGCCGAATGGCTTGCGAAACAAAAAACGGAACAGTAAAATAGAAAGTATACGAAAACCTGATCGTTGATTCGATCAGGTTTTTTTGAAGATTATAGAATTTACAACTCAACTTTCGGTGCGGCCTAAACGAAAACCAGCTAAAAAGCGGATCGAGTATGGGTTTGACAGCGATGGAATACGGGGTTTGAAGCCGCTATTCGGGAACTTGAACGTGCTGAAACCTTTGCGTGGAAAGAACGATAGGCCACACCAGTCACATTGCATTATAAGGTAGAGTGGAGAAAATACCACGAAATGCAAAAGTGCAGGCGGTTTTCGTCGAAATTCCCCGAAAAAGGTGGTTCAGATGTAAAAGTGCAGTTCATTTCTGGTCAAAAGTTACGTTTTTATCGGATAGCCCTAAATGAGATGTACTTTTGCAGTTGATCCCATTTTTGCACTGAGTGTATTGGTTTACATGACAAAGGACCTCGACATCGGCGAGGTTTTTCTTGGGAAGGAGCAGTCCGTTGAAATTATCGTATTTCTGGAGCCGGGCCTTTTTATCGTCCCGTCCGATTTTGTGGGCCTTATTCGTATGCAACTTGCTGGGGACGATTTACGGGTATATTTGGTATGATTCGCAGCTGCGGTTTACGTGGGAGAACCATCCGCACTGGCAGATTATATTTGTGCCCGACAGCCCTATGGCAAGCCTCTTTTTCACGTTAACACTGCTGTTTCTTCTGTTCCCGCAGGCGCTGGGAAGGTTCACGGCGATCCGTTCGCTGCTTGAAGGACTAGCTGTCGTGACGAGCGTGAAATATGGTGTATGGGCGGTGTCGATGATCTTTGCCGGCGCTTATCAGGGCGGACCGTTGGCCTGGCAGGACTGGATGCTGGTCGCATCGCATTTGGCGATGGCCGTGGAAGCGCTGCTGTACGTGCGCCTATACCGGTTTGGGCCGATCATGCTGCTTGGCGCCGGGGCCTGGACGCTGCTGAACGATACAGTCGATTATACATATGAAGTATATCCGTGGCTGCCGGAAACGTTATGGGACGATGTTCCCGCGGTTACGGTGTTTACCGTTGCTCTGACCGCCGCGAGCGTCGTTGCAGGGTGGCTGGCGCTGAAAGGCGCAAAAAGAGCTTAGTCAACTTTTAATCACGAGGCATATCACGAAGCGAACTCGACATCGAATCTTGAATTCAGCCGGGTGGGGCGGATGCTTCCGAAGCATGTTTCCTGCGGAAACATTTCAGTTGCTCACGTACTCTCACAAGAGCATATGCTTAGCGTTTTGAAAAAACGCACTTCGGAAGCATACGCTTCGGTGCTGAAAACTTGACTTTTTGAACATGTACTTAAACGTTCAAAGTTCTACCCATGGACAGCCTGCCATACGATGATGGTAGGGAGGGATGTCCGTGAAAACGAAAGGAAAGCTCGGGTGGCTGCTTGTGCTGTTGCCGCTGTTGCCGCTGCTGCTGCTGGCGGATGGCGCGATGGCTGCGGCCTCGCCGGGAGAGAAGGGGGCAAGCGGCCCGGCTCCGGTTTCACAAGTGTCCGACGAGGAACGCGGTGATAAACTGAAGCAGCTGGAAGCGGCGGCGGAAGCGCTGTACGGCCATATGCAGCAAGGACACGCCCAGGAAGCCCATGCCGAGATGGAAAGGTTGATCGCCGCCCTTGAAGGCGTTTCCTTCAAAGGCTTGACGTCGGTGGAAGGCATTCATGCGCTTGCGGAAAGCATTATGAACGTAAGGGAGACGCTGGCAAGGGCCGAGATCGTCCCCGAAGAATGGACGCGTTCTTCCGCCGTACTGCGGCTGGCCGTAAACAGCCTGCTTCATAAGGACAAAGGGCTGTGGCTGCAATATTATAAAGTGATGGCCGATGACATGCAGCAGATGAGCAATGCTCGCGTGGGGGGACAATCGGAGAAACTGCGCGCGGCTTTTCAAAATTTACAGCAGCATTACGAAACCATCCGTCCGGCCGCTGCCATTCGCCGCGATCCATCCGCAGTCAACCGGTTTGATTCGTGGATGTCTTACGCCGAAAGGTTAAGCAGTGACAAGCCGGTGGACGAAGCGGCTCTTAAACAGGCGATTCGCCAGGGGGAAAGCGCGCTGAAGGCTCTGTTCGGACGCAAAGGCGAGGAACCCGTCTTCCTGCCGATCGCCGGCTATGAAAACCCGTGGTATTGGAGCGGCCTGATCGGATTATGGATCGTGCTCGCTTTAGGATACACGGGCTTGCGTAAATACCGGGCCGCCCAGGCGATTACGGGGGTGGGCGGAACGGATGAGGATTCGTACCGGTACCGCTTATAACAGCAGCGAAATAGCCAGTGGTTAGGGATCATTTCCAATCCTTTACCACTGGCTATTTTTGGCTCATTGGCGGCGCGGTAGCCGCGATTTTTTCTCGCCTCAGTCTTCCTTAAACCCTTCACCGTGCACATCATGCACATCGCTGATAATGATGAACGCCCGCGGATCGACCGATTTGGCAATGCGCTGAAGCCGCCGGATTTCCTGCCGCGAGACGACGCAGTAGGCCATATGCTTGGCCTGCTTGGAATAGGCGCCGATTGCCGGAATCAACGTGACGCCGCGTTCCATTTCCTTCGTGATGATGTCGGCGATTTCCGGCGCGTGATCACTGATGATCGTAAACGCCTTGGCGGAATATGCGCCTTCCTGAATGAAATCGATCACTTTGGAGGCGATAAACACGGCGACCAGTGTATACAAAATGTTTTCCTTCCTAATATAAAACAACGACATCCCGATGATGACGACGTCCAGCGTCAGGATGACCTGGCCCATACTGAAGCCGTATTTGCGTCCCAGAATCCGGGCGACGATGTCCGATCCCCCGGTCGTTCCGCCGAAACGAAAGACGATCCCGAGGCCGGCCCCCAGCGTCACCCCCGCATACAAGGAAACGAGAATATAGTCGGTCTGCGTTTCAAACGGCAGGATCCAGCCGTAATCGATCAGCCGTTCGAACAGCCACAAGAAAAAAGAAAGCGAACCGATCCCGATTCCCGTCCAGACGATCGAGCGCCCCCCTAAAACCTTCCAACCAAGGAGAAAAAGCGGAATGTTAAGCAGCAGGTTGGAAAGCGACGGAGAAATGCCAAACGCATAATTGAGCAGCAGCGTAACCCCTGTGACGCCGCCTTCCATCAATTGATTCGGCAGTATAAAATAAAGAAGTCCAAACGCGTATACCGCGGTTCCGAGCAAAATCGGCAAAAGCGTTTTGAAAACACCGGCCAGCTTGTTAGAAGACATCCAATCCCTCACCTGTTCCAAAGTAGAACTCTTTGCATTTTTTAACCTATATTAGTATACCTTTTTCCGCCCCGATTAAAAAAGGATTTGTTTTCGCCCCGCCTTTACGATAACATAGGGAAAAACGGGAATATTGTCGGAGGGATAGGCGCTTGAAGACGTTGAAAGAAAAAACTCTGGCGGAGATGCAGCGCGAAGTGGACCGTTACATATCGCAGTTTAAGGAAGGCTATTTCAGCCCGTTGTCCATGCTGGCCCGCATGAGCGAAGAGGTCGGCGAACTGGCCCGTGAGGTAAACCATACGTATGGCGAGAAGCCGAAAAAGCCGGAAGAAGCCGAAAATTCCATCGAGCTGGAGCTCGGCGATATTTTATTTATTACGATCTGTTTCGCCAATTCCCTGGGTATCGACCTTACGGAGGCGCATGACAGGGTGATGCATAAATTCGCAACCCGCGATGCCGACAGGTGGACGAAAAAGAACACCGAATAGCCATATCCTTCATATGCTGTTAATGATCATCCCTATAAATAAGGGGGGCGGCAGATGAAGGCGGAGGAATTTTTGTATAAAGCTTACCGGAGCATCTATGAAAACGACTTTGAGCAGGCGCAGCATTGGTTTGAGCAGGCGCTGGCCGCCGAGCCGGATCATGCGGATATCCATTACCGATACTCGATTACGTGCGCCCGAAGCAACCGTTTAGACAAAGCGTTGATCCATGCCAGGTTAGCCGCGGCGCTTGCTCCGGACCAGGAAGAATACAGGCTGCATTATGACCGGCTGCAGTCGATGGAATTAACGTATATGGCCAAGAAACAGCTGGAAGGTCATAAAGAGGGCGGCAAGAACGCGGCCGAACCGGCTTCGCGGATGCTCAAGCGAGCGGTCGAGCTCGATCCGCTGTCCGTGGATGCCGGCGATCGCATACGGGGAACTGGGACGGTATGAGCAAGCTCTCCACGCCGTGAGGGAAGCGTCCGCGCTGCCCGTGAACGCCAGTATAGCCGAAGAGCTGCAAGAGTTGGAGCAGCGTTTCAAGTCCAAAATCAAACAATCATCATAGTTAAGAATGCGAGGAGATGTACATGTCGGATCCGATTAAAGTAGCCGTGGCCGGCGCTGCTGGCAGAATGGGGAAGGAAGTCGTCAAAATGGTGCTCCAGGACCCCGATCTCCAGCTGGTGGCGGCCGTTAGTGTATCAAATGCAGGGCTGGACGCCGGGGTTATGGTTGGCCTGCCGGAATGCGGAGTGACGCTTTCAGACAACCTGGAACAGGCTTTGTCGGAGCATCGCCCGCGGGTGCTGGTCGATTTTACGACGCCGGCGTCCGCTTACGCCAACACCGAACTGGCAATCCGGCTCGGCGTTTCTCCGGTTGTCGGCACGACCGGATTCACCCCGGAGCAAATCGAAGAGTTGGACAAGCTTTGCCAAGCCCAAGGGATCGGCGGGCTGATCGCTCCGAATTTTTCGATCGGGGCGATCTTGATGATGAAATTCGCGGCGCAGGCGGCGAAGTATTTCCCGCATTTGGAGATTATCGAATACCATGGGGATCAGAAGCTGGACGCCCCTTCGGGGACCGCGGTGAAAACGGCCGAACTGATCGCGAAAAACCGGCAGGAGCTGCGGCAGGGTAATCCGCAGGAGGAAGAAACAATCGAGGGCGCGCGCGGCGGCTATTACAACGGCTTCCGGATTCACAGCGTCCGGCTGCCGGGCGTGTTCGCCCAGCAGGAGGTCGTGTTCGGCGGTTTTGGCCAAACGCTGAAAATCCGCCACGACTCCTATGAACGGGCAGGATATATGCCGGGAGTTAACCTGGCGATCAAAAAAGTGCTGGAGTATGAAGGCATGGTTTACGGCTTCGACCATTTTGTTGAATAATAAGGGGAGATTATGACCGCATGATAAACATTGCATTTATTGCTCATGATCGTAAAAAAGAAGATATCGTCAATTTCGCCATCGCTTATGAACATGTGTTTAAGGATAAAAAGCTGTATTCCACCGGAACGACAGGCAAACAAATTATGGAGAATACGAGCTTGAAAATCCATCGTTTTCTGTCCGGTCCGCTGGGCGGCGACCAGCAAATCGGTTCGCTGATCGCCCAGAATGATATGGATCTTGTCATCTTCCTGCGCGATCCGCTGATGGCTCAGCCGCACGAGCCGGACATCACGGCGCTGCTGCGTCTGTGCGATGTGCACGGCATTCCGGTCGCCACGAACATGGCGACCGCGGAAATTTTGGTGCGGGCGCTGGACCGCGGCGATTTCGCTTGGCGCGAGCTGGTGGAGCAGTATAAACCGGGACTAGGCCAATGAGCGCGCCGCTGGATATTTTGATTTTCGGCGCTCATGCGGACGATGCCGAGATCGGAATGGCCGGCACGATCGCCAAACACGCCGCCGCCGGATACCGGGTCGGCATTTGCGATTTGACGGAAGCCGAGCTGTCCTCCAACGGCAATCCCGAGCTGCGCAAGCGGGAAGCGGATGCAGCGGCGAAGGAGCTCGGTCTGGCCGCGCGCCTGAATTTGGGATTGCCGGACCGCGGGCTGTTCGGTACGCCGGAACAGATCGCCGCCATAGCCGAGACGATTCGCGAGCATGCGCCGCGCATCGTGTTCGCCCCTTATTGGGAAGACCGGCACCCGGATCATATCGCCTGCAGCAAGCTGGTGGAAGAAGCGGTTTTTAACGCCAAGCTGCGCCGTTATATGCCGGACAAGCCGTCGGTCCCGGAGCCGGAGCTGTACTATTATTTCATCAATGATTGGAAGACGCCCGACCTGGTGGTGGACGTCACCGGTTTTTATGAGGCGAAAGAGCGGGCGCTCGGCTGCTATCGTTCCCAATTCGGGCAAGGCGCCCCCGGCGAGGATGTCGCCGGGACGCCATTGAACCAGGGGTATGTCGAACGCGTAAAGGCCCGTGACGCACTGCTTGGGCAGCGGAAGCTCATTCCGTACGCCGAAGGTTTTGCGGTAAAATCGGCTTATCAAGTTAATCTATTCGGGTCCCGACGCACATAATCATAATCAGGGAACTTGAACATGAAGGAGGCCCCCGCCATATGGATCCATTTTTGAAAATAGGCATCACCTGTTACCCTTCCTTGGGCGGTTCGGGGGTTGTAGCCACCGAGCTGGGGAAGCTGCTGGCGGAAAAAGGGCATGAGGTGCATTTTATTTCGCATAGCGTTCCTTTCCGTCTGGGAGGTTACCATAAAAACATTTTTTATCATGAGGTGGAAGTTAGCGATTATTATGTGTTCCGCTATCCTCCTTACGATTTGTCGCTCGCGACGAAAATGGCGCAAGTCGCCAAAACACAGAAGCTGGATGTTCTGCATGTCCATTACGCGGTTCCCCATGCCGTTTGCGCTTTTTTGGCCAAACAGATGGTCGGCGACTCGCTGAAGGTCGTCACCACGCTGCACGGGACGGACATCACCGTGCTGGCCCAGGACGAATCGCTGAAGGACTTGATCCGGCTGGCGATTAACGAAAGCGACGCGGTAACATCGGTTTCGCTCGATTTGACGCGGGAGACGCGGGAGGTGCTGGACATCACCCGGGATATTGATTTGACTTACAACTTCGTCGACGAACGGGTGTATTATCCCCGGGACGCGGCCGGCTGCCGCGCGGATTTCGCCGAGCCCGGCGAAAAAGTGCTGATGCATATTTCCAATTTCCGCCCGGTCAAACGGGTCGGGGACGTCGTGGACATTTTCCATCGCGTCAATGAAGAAGTGCCGTCAAAGCTGCTGTTCGTCGGCGAAGGACCGGATCTCCCGAAAATCCAGTTGAAAATCAATGAGATGGGACTGAGCGACCGGGTGCATTTTCTCGGCAAACAGGACGATATCGCGCACGTCATTTCGATGGCCGATATTTTGCTGCTGCCTTCGGAGAAGGAAAGCTTCGGGCTGGTCGCTTTGGAAGCGATGGCCTGCGGCGTGCCGACGGTCGGAACGATCGCCGGGGGCATCCCTGAACTCGTAAAGCACGGGGAAACCGGTTTTCTCGCCCCGATCGGCGATACGAAACGGATGGCCGAATACTGCCTGACATTGCTGAAAAGTCCGGAGCTTGGCGCAAAGATGCGGGAAGCCTGCCTGAACCGGGCGAGAAACGACTTCAGCAGCCAGCAAACCATGGCCAATTACGAAGAGATTTATTACCGCGTGTTGAACCTTGAGGCTCCGCAGTTGAAGCCGGCTTGCAGCTAAACTTGGAACGGGCGCGGTAAACCCGCTTCGGCTTACGGGAGCGGGGAACGTTTGGAGGTAAGCAAATGAATCGCTGGACACAGGTAGACCCCCTGATGGTGAATCAGGGGGAAAAGGTGCTGCATACTTTGCTGGAACGCGGGTTTCAGGCTTTTTTTGTCGGCGGCTGCGTGCGCGACGAGCTGATGGGCCGGCCGGTTCACGACATGGATATCGCCACCTCGGCAAAACCGGAGGACGTAATCGCTATTTTTGAGCGTACGGTTCCGACGGGGATCGAGCACGGCACGGTTACGGTGCTGATGGATGCCTATGCGTTTGAGGTAACGACGTTCCGCAAGGAGTCGCAATACGAGGACCATCGCCGGCCCACCTCGGTGGAGTTCGTGGACGCCGTTGCCGAGGATTTGCTGCGCCGCGATTTTACGATGAACGCCATCGCCCGGGACATCCATGGGGCGCTCATCGATCCGTACGGAGGCCAAGGCGACATCAAACGCGGTCTGATCCGCTGTGTCGGCGCGGCCGAGGAACGGTTCGAGGAGGACGCTCTGCGTATGCTGCGGGCGGTCCGCTTCGCCTCGGTGTTTGGCTTCCGTCCGGCCAAAAGCCTATGGAGAGCGCTGCTGCGGGTCAAGGACAAGCTGACCTACATCGCGATGGAGCGCGTACGGGCCGAGCTGGAGAAAGTCGTGCTCGGTCCGCGTCCGCTCCGTGGCTTGGCCTTGCTTGAGCGCAGCGGGCTGCTGCGGCATGTGAAGGCGGCGCTGCCGGAGGCCGTGGCGGGCGATGCGGAGCCGGCGCGGCTGACGCGGCAGCTGCTTGCGGCCGAGCCGCGGCGGGAGCTGCTGGCGGCGCTGGCGGAGCTGCCGGCAGAGCCGCAGGCGCTGCGCTGGTCGCTGCTGCTGCAGGCGCTCGGCACCGCCGGTGAGGACGTCATTCCGCTGATGAAGGGGTGGACGTTTCCGAACAAGGCCGCCGAGGAGACGGCGGCAATCGTCCGCTTCGACGAAGCCTGGGCGCGGGCCGAGGCCGAGGAGAGCGACGAGGCGCCCCTTCGCCGCCGCTGGGTCGTCCTGCAGGTGACGCTTGGTCAAGCGGCGTCCGCGTTTTGGCTGCGCCGGCAGGCGGCCGTTTTGGCAGCCGCGTCCCTCCCCGAAGCGCAGCGAATAACAGAGCGGGAGCGGCTCGCACTCGCGCGGCGCTGGCATGGGGAAGTGCGGGTGCACGCTTTGTCCGAGCTGGCCATCAGCGGCAAAGACGTGCTGGAGCTGGCCGGCAAAAAAGGCGGCCCATGGCTTGGCGAACTGATGAAGCGGCTGCTTATTTCGGTGGCTGCCGGGGAGATACATAACGATAAGCAAGCATTGCTGAATTACGTGAAAGCGGGGTTAAGCGAAGCATGGAAGCAAACCGATTGATCGACATGCTCCTGGAGCATCCGGGGCAATATATATCCGGAGAGGAGATTAGCCGCCGCCTCTCGATCAGCCGGACGGCGGTCTGGAAGCAGATCGCCAAGCTGCGCGAGGAAGGCTACGAGTTTGAATCCGCCCCGCGCCGGGGTTACCGGCTTGTCCGCAAGCCCGATAAAATCACCCATTCCGCCTTGGTCCGGGCGCTGCAGGACCGCGTTTTATTCGGGCGGCAAATCCGGCTGCTCGAAAAGACAGTCTCAACGCAAGCGGAGGTGCGGGAGCTGGCCGAGGCCGGAGCTCCGTCCGGCACCCTGGTCGTCGCCGAGGAGCAGACGGGCGGCCGCGGCCGTCAGGGCCGGGCCTGGTATTCGCCGCCGGGCAAAGGCGTGTGGATGAGCCTGCTGCTGCGTCCGGACCGGCAGCCGCTGTCCTTTGCGCCGCAACTCACCCTGCTGATCGCGGTAGCCGTGTGCCGCGCCGTGCGCCATACAGCAGGCGTTGACGCAGGCATCAAATGGCCCAACGATTTGCTCGTGGGTGGCCGCAAGATATGCGGCATCCTCGTCGAATCGGTTGGAGAGGACGAACTGATCCGCTACGCCGTCGCCGGCATTGGGATCGATGTCAATCTGGAGGCCAAAGACATCCCGCCCCAGCTTCAGGATGTCGCGACATCGCTGCACATTGAAAGCGGCCGCCGTATCGACCGGGCGGAGCTGATCGGAGCGGTGCTGGCGGAAATAGAACAACTGTACGAGCTTTACCGTCAGGAGGGCTTTGCGCCGATCGGCCATCTTTGGGAAGCTTTGTCGGTTACGCTGGGCCGGCGGGTCACCGTCAAAACGCCCGCCGGAGACGTAACGGGGCTGGCGAAGGCTCTCGATCCTTCCGGGGCGCTGGTGCTGGCGGGGGATAACGGAAACATGCGCATTATATTTTCCGGCGAAGTGCAATTTGGCGGATGAAAAACGTGACGTAATTTGTTATACTGTGCTCAGGAGGCGGTATCGGCACCCGTTCGAACTGCACTCTAAGCGGCTGTAGGTTAATGTGATGAAGCCTGAGTTGGATTCTGCTCTGAGCCGAAGAGGACCGAGACAGAAGGGACGAAGCAAGTGACTCCTTCTATGAATTCGGACCTTTTTAGTGCCAAACTAAAAGGTTTTTTTTGTTGTGCGCGTTTTTTCGGTATACAAAGGTACGCGAATCAACGCGGGCGGCAAGCCAACCGAAGGAGATGGGAAAATTGGCTGGAAAACAAGCATTAAACATCGTGAAATTGAAAAAGATGAAGCAGGATGGTTCGCCGATTGCGATGATTACCGCCTACGATTATCCGTCGGCGCAATTGGCGGAAGAGGCCGGCGCGGATGTGCTGCTCGTCGGCGATTCGCTCGGCAATGTGGTTCTGGGCTACGATACGACGGTCCCGGTGACGCTGGACGATATGGTCTATCATAGCCGCGCCGTGGCCCGGGGGGCGCAGCATACGTTTATCGTCACGGACATGCCGTTTATGACGTATCACGGAAGCCTTGAAGAGACGCTGAAGAACGTCCGCCGCCTGATGCAGGAAGGGCACGCGCATGCCGTGAAAATGGAAGGCGGGGCCGAAATCGCCCTGGCCGTTCAGGCGATCGTGCAGGCCGGAGTGCCGGTGCTGGGCCATATCGGACTAACGCCGCAGTCGGTCAACCAAATCGGCGGCTACCGCATTCAGGGCAAGGATGCGAAGGATGCCCGGCGCCTGCTGGAGGACGCCAAGGCGCTGGAGCGCGCGGGGGCGTTTGGGATCGTGCTGGAGTTGGTCACCGAGGAGGTGGCGGAGGCGATTTCCAAGGAGCTGTCCATTCCGACGATCGGCATCGGCGCGGGCCGCGGCTGCGACGGCCAGGTGCTCGTGTTTCACGATGTTCTTAAATATACCCCGGATTACCGGGAAAAACGTTTCGTCAAAACGTATGCCGACATCGGAGCGCAAATCCGCAGCGGCATTTCGGAATATGTACGCGAGGTCAAAACCCGCGCTTTCCCGGCCCAGGAGCATGTGTTCGCCGCGGAAGACGGCGTGCTTGAGACGTTGTACGGCAAAGGAAAGGTGGAAACAAAAGCATGAAGACCTTTACGGAAATCCGGGCGCTTAGGGAACATTTGCAGGCGGAGCGTTTGGCGGCGGCGGGGAAAGGAAAAAACTTGCGGATTGCCCTTGTCCCAACGATGGGATATTTGCATGAGGGCCATGCCAGCCTGCTGCGTAAAGCGCGCGGCGAAAACGACCTTGTAGTGCTAAGCGTGTTCGTCAATCCGATTCAGTTCGGGCCGAACGAAGACTTCGAACGATATCCGCGCGATGCCGAAAAGGACTTGGCGCTCGCCGAACGAGAAGGCGTGGATGCCGTGTTTATGCCGAGCGTAGAGGAAATGTATCCCCGTCCGACCCGGACCCAGGTCAAAGTCGCGGAATTGACGGAGCGCCTCTGCGGCGCTTCGCGGCCGGGGCATTTCGACGGCGTGACGACCGTCGTGAGCAAGCTGTTCCATATCGTGCAGCCGGACCGCGCTTATTTCGGGCAAAAGGACGCGCAGCAGGTGGCCGTGATCGCCCAGATGACGGAGGATTTGAATTTTGACGTTGAAATCGTCCCATGCCCGATCGTACGGGAGCCGGACGGGCTCGCGCTCAGCTCGCGCAACGTATATTTAAGCCCCGAGGAGCGCAAGGCGGCGCTTGTGTTGTCCGGAAGCCTCCTTCAGGCGCAGGAGAAAGCCCGGGGGGAGGGGCCGGTTACGGCCGGTGAGATTCGCGCGGATCTGATCCAGGCCATTAACGCGGAACCGCTGGCCGATATCGATTACGTGGAAATCACCGATTTTCCCGGTTTGTCTCCGCTCGTTGATACGAAGCGGCTTGACGAAGGAAGCCGCGAAGCCGGCGTGCTCATCGCGGTGGCCGTGAAGTTCGGTACGACGCGATTGATCGATAACGTGATTTTGACCAAAAAGGGGATGGCCTAATTGTTCAGAACGATGATGAAATCGAAAATCCACCGGGCGACCGTGACGGAAGCGAATTTGAACTATGTCGGCAGCATTACGATCGACGAAGATCTGATGGAAGCCGCCGATATCCTGGAGAACGAAAAAGTGCAGATCGTCAACAACAACAATGGCGCGCGACTGGAAACATATGTGATCCCGGGACCGCGCGGCAGCGGCGTCATCTGCCTGAACGGCGCGGCCGCACGGCTCGTGCAGCCCGGCGACAATGTCATTATTATTTCCTATGCGATGATGTCTCCCGAAGAGGTGCGCAGCCATAAGCCGACCGTCGTCTTCGTGGACGAAAACAACCTGCCCGTGGAAAAGGCGGATCAGGAGCTGCATGCGGTTATCCGTTGATTTGCCCGTCCCGCGCGCCTGAATTTCGCCGCCAATCGGAAGCAAATATATGCAATTGAAGCTTGCGGGAATGAAAAACCCGCCCGGAACAAAAAATGATCTTAAGGCTCGGACCGATTTCATTTTCGTTAAGGGTGGGATGCGAATGATGTTTCAGCATGTTTTTGCGGAAATGAATGAGATGTTGGATGATATTTCGCGTAAATATCCGCTGGCCCAGGGCGTCCAAAAGCAGGAACTCGCGCAAAAATGGCACCTGCTTAAGCACATGAGCGA
Source organism: Paenibacillus oralis (assembly GCF_003863965.1). Lineage (GTDB taxonomy): Bacteria > Bacillota > Bacilli > Paenibacillales > Paenibacillaceae > Fontibacillus > Fontibacillus oralis. The sequence goes on along the minus strand of NZ_RRCN01000001.1, from coordinate 6,234,773 downwards.
CGGGATCATTGAAGAGTGGCTTTGTTTCGAAGAGAAGATGGCCGCGATGCGCCAAAGATGGGGCAACCTTGAAACCGAGGAGGTCCTGTCGCTCCCCGAGATCGAATCGGGCCCGTTTATCAAAGGGCAAGGTTATTACAAATTGATGATGTTTACCCAGGCGTTGGAGCAGTTTGAGCAGGTGCTGAAGCAGTATCCCGGGAGCGTGCTTGGCCGGACCTTCTTGGGCATGTGCCATCTGCATCTGGAGCAAAGCGAGGAAGCCGCGCGGCAGTTTTGGCTCGTTCTGGAGAACGCCGGAAACAAACGGCTTCGCTCGATCATTTATAATGCGCTGGGCTGCATCGAAGCGCAAAAAGGGATTTTGGCCAAAGCCAAGGAATACTTTACTTTGGCTCACCACAGCGATCCGTCCCTCGCCGAGCCTTTGGCGAATCTTGAGGCTTGTCTGAACAGCACGGGCAAATTGTATTATGGCAATGAATTGGCTTCTTTGCTGTAAACCGTTGTTATCGTTGGCATGATCGAACGTTATTTTGCGTAAACCGGTTGAGCGATGCGTAAATCCGCCTATGAGCGCGAGCGCATCGCTCTTTTATTTTGTGATTTTAATTACACATAACGCCCGCCATGAATTTTCAAATCGCTCTTCTTCTGTTATGCTGTAAAAGAGACTGGAACGAAAGGGACTTAAAAAGCAATGAAATATGCCGTGCTCGATTTTGAAACGACGGGCAACCAGTCCTCCGATGAAATTATTCAAGTGGGACTTGCCATTATAGAACCGGATAAGTCGATTTCGCAGGTATATCACTCCTTCGTCAAACCGGGAATACCGATCCCGCCGTTCATCACGGGATTGACCGGCATCACGGAAGACGATGTCAAGGACGCGCCGGACCTGGACGAAGTGATGATGGAGATGGTTCCGCTGCTAAACGATGTGGTGCTGGTCGGGCACAATGTCGCTTTCGACTTCAACTATCTGCAAAGCGCTTTGGACAAAACGGGCTATCTGCCGTTTACGGGGCGGATTCTGGATACGATGGATTTCCTGAAAATCCTCTTTCCTTCGCTGACCTCTTATCAGCTGGGGCTCGTGGCTGCTGAATTTGAGGTCCAGCATGACCGTCCGCACCAGGCGGACAGCGACGCCTTGGCGACGGCGCTGATCTTCCTGAAATGCCTGGAGGAATGCGAGCGGCTGCCGCTTTTGACGCTGCAGCGCCTCGCGGATTTGTTTGCGGGCGAGGACAGCGATCTCGGTTGGTTTTTTGACGCCATGGTCCAGGAGAAGGAACGCGAAACCGAGCAAAGCGATGACGGTTACATCTACTACCGCCAATTCGCGCTGCAGGCGGAGGATTGGATGGATATCGAATCTCCGCGGGGCGCTATGGCGGAGAATCCGCTGAAGGGTGTGTCCTTCGAGCAGTTCATGGAGCAGGTAAGGGAGCGCTTGCGCGAAAGGCTGCCCCAATACGAGGAGCGGGACGCGCAAAACAAGATGCTGGAGGAAGTGAGCCGGGCTTTTGACGAAGATAAGCACCTGCTGATCGAAGCGGGGACCGGAACGGGGAAATCGCTTGGTTACTTGCTGCCCGCGATCTACCACAGCGTCAAACGGGAAGAAAAAGTGATGGTCAGCACGCATACCATCAATCTGCAGGAGCAGCTTCGGGAAAGAGACGTTCCGCTGCTCACCGAAGTGGTGCCGTTTCCTTTCCTGGCTGCCGTATTTAAAGGCAGGCAGCATTATTTGTGCTTGCGCAAATTTGAACATAAAATAAATAGAAAAGACTTTGCCACGCCGAAAGAAGAGGTAATGACGGCGGCGCAAATGATCGTGTGGCTGACGCAAACGGCCAGCGGCGACGATGAAGAGCTCAATTTGGGCAATCGCGGCGGCGATTTCTGGGAAACGGTGGCCAGCGAATCGGACTCCTGCCTCGGACGGTCCTGCCCTTGGTTCCGCAAATGCTTTTACCATCGGGCCAAACATGAAGCCGGGGTAGCCGATGTGGTCATTACGAACCACTCCAAGCTGTTTACCGATATCCAAGCCGGGCATCAGCTGTTGCCGGGATACGAGCGCCTGGTCATCGACGAGGCGCATCATTTGGAGGATGTGGCGGGCAAACATCTGGGCATTCACATGAAGTATTTTACCGTTATTCATACGCTTACCCGGCTGTTCAAGGACAGCAAGACCGGCCAACTGCCGAATCTCCGCATCGCTTTGCAAGCGGCGGGAGGCGAAAAAACGGTCGAATGGTGCTCGGTCATCGACGAAATGTACCCGACGCTGATCGATGTGAAGGAGAGCTGGGACAAGCTCAGCGAGCTGCTTTTTGCGATCATGCCGGAACGGAGCGACGCGGCGCCCGGCGATCCGGGGCAATTCGTTTACCGTCTGCTTCCGCTGAAGAAACCGAAGGAATGGGATACGCTGTCGGCGCTGGAGAACCAGATTTACGTCGCGCTTGGGGACGTGCTTCGCAAGGGCGACCGCATGCTCGCCCAAATCCGGGAAGAGCAGGAGGATTTCGGCTCCGAAAGCCTTATGACCGACATCAACGGTTTATTCAAGGATTTGGCGAACGAGCGGGAGGCGCTGCGTTTCTTCATGAAGCTGGAGAGCGAGGAGACGGTTTACTGGATGGAAGCGAACGGGAATTACCGCAGCCGCTCCCTGCAGATGTATGCCGTTCCGATCGACGTTAGCGCGCAGTTGAAGGAATACTTTTTCGGCAGAAAAAAAAGCGTGGTGATGACCTCGGCGACGCTGTCGGTCGACAAGTCGTTCCAATATATGATCGAACAGTTGGGACTGACGGAAGCGGCCGAGCAAGACCGGCTGAACACGTCGATGCTGCCGTCGCCGTTTGATTACCGCAGCCAGGCGCTGCTCGTCATTCCGCGCGATTTTCCAAGCGTAAAGGGGAGCGTGGGCGACGACCATTTCGTCAGTACGCTGGTGCATTCGCTCGCCGATACCGCGGTAGCGACGCAAGGCCGCATGCTGGTGCTGTTTACGTCTTACCGGATGCTGCGGCAGGTGTACGATCCGCTGAAGGAGCTGCTGTCGGCGCAGGGGATCACGGTCATCGGCCAAGGCATGGACAGCGGCAGCCGCAGCAAGCTGACAAGGCGGTTCCAAGGCCAGGCGGCGTCCGTGCTGCTGGGGACGAGCAGCTTCTGGGAAGGCGTGGACATTCCGGGCGAAGCATTGACGAGCCTGGCGATCGTCCGCCTGCCTTTTCAGCCCCCCAACCACCCGCTCGTGGAAGCGAAAAGCGAACGGCTGCAGAAGGAGAAGAAAAATCCTTTCATGAAACTGTCCGTGCCCCAGGCGGTCATCCGCTTCAAGCAGGGATTCGGCAGGCTTGTCCGCTCTTCGCAGGACCGGGGGATCGTGGTTGTTTACGATACCCGCATCTTGGAATCTTACTATGGGAAATACTTTTTATATTCACTGCCCGGGCCGAAGATGGAGCATATGCCGCTCTCTCAGATGGTTCCGCGCATATCGGAATGGTTAAATCCGGGAGACGAAGACGTCTCTAAGTCTGCGTCAGAATAGGGGGATAAACGTATGAAATCCGAAAAAATTTCCGATGCCGTGGTACGCCGGCTGCCGGTGTATTTGCGGTTCCTCAACGAGCTGAGCCGGCGCGAGGTGCCTACGGTGTCCTCGCAGGAGCTCGGCCAGAAGCTGGACCTCAATCCGGCCCAGATCCGCAAGGACCTGGCCTACTTCGGCGATTTCGGGCGCAAGGGCATTGGCTACGATGTCGCGTATTTGATCGAGAAAATCCAGCAAATCCTTAATCTCGACCAGCAGATCAACGTTGCGTTGGTCGGAGCCGGTAATTTGGGGCACGCGCTTTCGAATTACAACGCTTATTTGAAGGACAACATGAAGATCGTGGCGGTGTTCGACGCGTCTCCGGCGAAGATCGGCACGCAAATCAACAACATCACGATCCAGCCGATCGAAGAGCTGACGGAAACGGTGCGGGAGAAAAATGTCCGGATCGGGATCATTACCGTGCCGGATTTCGAAGCGCAGCGCGTGGCGGATCAACTGGTGGCGGCGGGAATCGGGGCGATTCTGAACTTTGCTCCTACAATTCTGAAGGTGCCGCCGGAAGTCCGCATCCATGCCGCCGATTTCACGACCGATTTGCTCAGTTTGGCTTATTATTTGGATAACGGAAACGGAAAGGAACAACCTGTCCATGAGTCGTAAATGGTTAATTAAGAACGGAACCTTTGTCGTGTTCGAACAGGCCCGTTCCATTGTTGAAGGCTATATGCTCGTCGAGGGCGACACGATTTCCTATATCGGCGAGCAGCTTCCGGAAGGCGCGGAGGACGCGGAAACCTTCGACGGAAAAGGGCTGCTGTTCATGCCGGGGCTGATCAATACGCACGGCCACGCGGCGATGTCGCTATTGCGCGGTTACGGCGACGACATGGTGCTGCAGACATGGCTTCAGGAAAAAATGTGGCCGATGGAAGCCAAATTCACCGCCGGCGATGTGTATGCCGGGACGGCGTTGTCCGTGCTGGAGATGCTAAAGGGCGGGACGACCACCTTCCTGGACATGTACGACCATATGGATGAAGTGGCCAAAGTGGTTCAGGAGTCGGGCATCCGGGCCGTGCTGATGCGCGGCGTTATCGGGTTGTGCCCGCCGGACGTGCAGCAGCAGAAGCTGAACGAAGCGATCGCGTTTGCGAAAAATTGGCACGGCCGGGCGGACGGCCGAATCACGACGATGATTTCGCCGCATGGGCCATACACTTGCCCGCCGGAATTTTTCGAGAAATTCGTGCAAGTCGCTCATGATATGGATCTGCCGATGCATACGCATATGTCGGAGACGCGGGCGGAAGTGGAGCAAAACGTGAACGATTACGGGGTCAGACCGGTTCAGCATTTGCTGAACCTCGGGATGTTCTCGCGGCCGTCGCTGCTTGCTCACGCCGTGCACTTGACCGATGAGGAGATCGATATTTTGGCGGCCCATAACGTGGCGGTGTCGCACAATCCCGGCAGCAACCTGAAGCTGGCCAGCGGCGTGGCGCGGGTGCCGGAACTGCTTGGCAAAGGCGTGGTCGTTTCGCTCGGAACGGACGGGGCCGCCAGCAACAACAACCTTGATATGCTTGAGGAGGTCCGCCTTGCTGCGTTGATCCACAAAGGCGTTTCCGGCGATCCTACCGCCGTTCCGGCGCTGGAAGCCCTCAAAATGGGCACGGAATACGGGGCGAAGTCGGTGTTTTTGCCGAACACGGGGAAACTCGCGGCCGGCATCAAGGCGGATTTTATCGCCCTGAATACGGAACAGGCCCATTTTCTTCCGAAGACGGATTACATTTCCCATATCGTCTATTCGGCCGGGTCCAAAGACGTTGAGCATGTATGGGTTAACGGCGAGCAGGTGGTCAAACACGGGGCTTGCCTCACCCTTGACGAGGAGCGTATCCGCCACGAGGCGCAGGCAGCCTTCGAAGGGCTGCTGGCCCGGTAGAGGTTTGGCTTTGATTGGTGCGTGAGGTTGCAGCAGTGTGGCTGTGGTCGTGATCGTGGCTGAGGTTTCAGTTGCAGCGGTGGCTGTGTCGTGGTTGTGGCTGTTACTGTAACTGAGCCTGTGATTTCGCCTATGACTGCGCCAGCGCCTGAGGTTGCGCCGATTTAGCGGTAAAAAAGGGCGTTATTTTCGGATATGAAGATATACCGCCGCAATAAGGGACATTTTTGTCGCTATTTTCCTGCACATGGCCTGATATAGGTGGATATTGCCGTCTACGGAGGAAATAAGACCTAAATTTACCGCTATTTTGCGGTTTCAAGGTAATATTGTTCGAATAACGACCCAAATTACCGTTATTTCTCTGCGAATGTGCGAATGTGGGTTTAAACGACTGGCTACAGGGGAAAGGAAGAGAAGGGTGAGAAAGAGAACCAAGTGGCTCCTGCTTTCGCTGCTGATTTTAGTGATCGTGCTTTTTGCCCTTCACCGTTTTTATATCTATGTTCTGCAAGATACTTGGGCAAGCGAAAATGCAGTGATTGAGCAGGCGAAACAGGAGACGGACCTGGTCCAGGGCGATAAAGTCTGGAAATCGGTATGGGACGAAGTGTGCTGGGTGGTACAGGGCCAAGACGCATCCGGCCACGAGATGATGGTATGGCTGCGGGAAGGGCATAAACCCGAGGTGCGGCTGCTTTCGGAAGGGGTGTCGGAGACCCAGGTGCGGACGATCATTAACAAAAGCCTGCCCGAAATCAATATCGTCAGGCTGATGCCCGGCATCTATAATGAACGGCAGGTGTGGCAGTTGTTTTATAAACAAAAGGATCATCACTACTACCGTTTTTACGATTTCGGCACCGGCGAGGCGCTGAATGATGTATTTACGCTTCCGAACCGCTGATCCGCCATGGCGTTAACAGAATAAGAGATATGAAGCATACGGTTTCTATGTTCAGCTGCTTGAACGTGGAGGCCGTTTTTTTTGTAAGTGCTTGAGAATTTGTAGCAGTGAACCCATTTAAAATTTGAAATATAGTCATACTTTTTTTCGATATTTGATAGATCATGTGATATACTCTTATTTGTGGATTTGATATACGATTTGATATATCAAGAATGTATCCAATTAGTTCGGTTCTTGCTAAAAGCAACCACTTCAGAATATAGATAAGGGGGACATCACGTGAAACTGCGTATTGGACCAGTTGTGTCGAGTGTTGTCATTTCCGCCGTATTACTGTTTGGCGGATGGTTCATATATCGGCAGTGGGCGATTGAGCGTCCGCTGGAAAATATCGTAAAAACTTATGATGGCGTAAACGGCGTTCAGTTGGATATTAAGCCGAACGAACTTGCCGTGAAGCTGGATCTCGCACCCGGGACGGATCTCAGCAACCTGGTAAAAAAAATAGAACAGGACGGAAAGCGGCAAATCGGCAGCCGGACGCTGAAGCTGGACGTGAAAGATCATTCCTCGCCGGTGTTGGACGAGTTGTGGCAGAAGGCTTTGTTCAGCGTGGCGCAGGCGATGGAGACGAAGAAATATACGGAAATCACGTCCGCTCTGGAGCAAATGGAGCAGGCGAACACCAAGGTGACGGCCAAAGCGGAGATGGACGAGGATAATGTCTACATTACGCTGACGGACGGACAAGCCAGCAAGTTTATCATTTTGCCGCGGACTCCACAGCGATTGGGGGCATGGCCAAATGCGTAAATGGATGGTGGAGGCGGCGGTAGGATTTATTCCGGTGCTGCTCGTGTTCCTGGCGATCGTCGGTTATAACGTCGTACCGCTTGTGATTTTATTTGTTTTGTTCGGCGTGCTGTTTGCGGCGATCAAAATGCGCGGGGGCGGAATTGCGATCGGAGCGGCCCAGGAGCGGAAAAGCCAGCAAAAAGGCCCGGCCAAGCTGACGTTCGAGGAAATCGGCGGCCAGGAAAGCGCCAAGCAGGAATTGCGTGAAGCGCTTGATTTTATGGTGCGCCATGAGGAAATCAGCAAATTCGGCATACGGCCGATTAAGGGGATTTTGTTGACCGGTCCTCCCGGGACCGGGAAAACGCTGCTGGCGAAAGCAGCCGCACAGCACACCAACGCGGTGTTTGTGGCGGCTTCGGGCTCCGAATTTGTGGAGATGTATGTCGGTGTGGGCGCGAGCCGCATCCGCGACCTGTTTAAGGAAGCGAAGACGCGCGCGGCCAAAGAAAACAAGGAGAACGCGGTTATTTTCATCGATGAGATCGAGGTGATCGGCGGCAAACGGGAAGGCGGGCAGCAGCGCGAATACGACCAGACGCTGAACCAGCTCCTGACCGAAATGGACGGGATCTATTCGTCAGACGCGCCGCGCATTCTGCTGATCGCCGCGACCAACCGCAAGGAAATGCTGGACGGCGCTTTGCTCCGGCCGGGCCGTTTTGACCGGCACATTCAGGTCGACTTGCCCGATAAAAAGGGCCGGCTCCACATTCTGGAGCTGCATGCGAAAAATAAGCCGCTGCACGAAAGCGTCAGCCTGGAGAAGGTGGCCGAGGAATCGTTCGGATTCTCGGGGGCGCAGCTCGAAAGCGTCATGAACGAAGCGGCCATCTACGCGATGCGCGAAGGTGCGGCCGAGATCCTGCAGCCCCATCTGTCGATGGCGATCGATAAAGTGATGATGGGCGAGAAGACGGACCGGCAGGCGAACGAGGAAGAGAAGCGCCGCGTGGCGATCCACGAGCTCGGCCATGCGATCGCCGCCGAGGTTGTCGCTCCGGGCAGCGTGAATCAAGTCGCGCTTAGTCCGCGCGGAAGAGCGCTGGGCTATGTACGGCACAACCCGCAGGATGAAAAATATTTGTACACGAAAGACTATCTCGAAGGACAAATCATGGTTGCTCTGGCGGGCGCGGCCGCGGAAGAAATTTATTACGGCGGGCGCAGCACGGGCTCGAGCAACGACTTTGAACAAGCGCTGAGAATCGTGCATACGATGATGACCTCCGGGCTGACTTCGCTTGGCATCGTCAACATGGATATGGTGACGACGGAGGTTTTGATGAACGAAAATACGCGGATTTTGGATGAGCTGGCCGCAAAGACAAAAGAAATGCTGACCCAACATTCGGCAGTATTCGACAAATCGCTCGAGGTTTTATTTAAAGAAGAACGCCTTTCCGGCGAACAATTCCGATGTCATTTTCGTGACAGTCTGCATTTACCGGCATAAAACTTGATGCCGGTTATTTTTTTTACTTTTTCGTCATGCTAAGATATTATTATATGTTGGGTATAAAAAGATGTATTATTCGACATCTGGGGAACAATATTATGCAGAGATCATGAAAGGATGGAGCGAGAGGACCATGAATTACAAGAAAATAGGCGTCATCGGCGGCGGCACGATGGGGCAGGGCATCAGCGAAATGCTCGCGGGCAAAGGGCTCGATGTGCTGCTGGTGGAGGAAACAAACGAAAAATTGGACCATGCTTACAGCATGATTGAGACAAGTCTCGATAAGCAGCTCGAAAAATGGGCGATTACGCAGGCCGAGAAAAAGCTGATTTTATCCCGGATCCATAAAGTAACTCATTTTGCCGAGCTCGGCACCTGCGATATGGTCATCGAGACCATTTCGGAAGATGTGAACGCCAAAAAAGAAGTGTTCAAGCAGTTGGATCAGGTTTGCCCAAGCCACATCATTTTGGCGAGCAATACGTCGACCCTCAGCTTGACGGAAATCGCCGGTTCCACGAAATATCCGGAACGGGTTATTGGCATGCACTTTATTTATCCTGTTGCCAAAATCGACCTGGTTGAAATTATCCGCGGCTTGAAAACTTCGGATTCCACATTCGAAGAAACGAAACGTTTCGTGGAGGAAGTTGTGGAGAAGCGCGGCATCATGGTATATGAATCCCCGGGCTTCGTTACGTCCCGGATTATTTGCGTTATGATCAATGAAGCGCTGCACGTGCTTGGCGAAGGCGTCGCCTCCGCGGAAGAAATCGACGAAGCGATGCGCATGGGGTACCAATTCCAATACGGGCCGCTGGAAATGGCCGACCGCTTCGGCCTGGATTCGGTGCTGGCCGCGCTGGAACGGATGTTCCGCGAATTCGGAGAACTGAAATACCGTCCATCCTTTGTGCTGAAGAAAATGGTTCGCGCCGGCAATCTGGGCGTGAAAACGGGCGAAGGATTTTTCAAATACGATAAGGACGGTGACCGGCTGTGAAAATTTTAGTCATTAACGCGGGCAGTTCCTCGCTGAAATACCAGTTGTACGACATGACGGACGAATCCGTATTGGCCAAAGGGCTTGTTGAACGGATCGGCCTGGATTCCTCCATTTTGACCCATAAACCGACGGGTAAGGAGGAAGTGACCGAGGTCAGCGATATTTTGGAGCACACCACGGCGATGCGCAAAGTGCTGGATAAACTTGTGGACAAAACGCACGGCGTTCTGGATTCCATCGACGAAATCGATGCCGTTGGCCACCGCGTCGTTCATGGCGGGGAAGCTTTCAAGAGCTCGGCGCTGATCACCGGGGAAGTCAAAGCGGAAATCCGCCGCCTGTTCGACCTGGCTCCGTTACATAATCCGCCAAGCATGATGGGGATTACTGCGGCTGAAGCGAACCTGCCGAACGTGCCGCATACGGTCGTATTTGATACGGCGTTTCACCAAACGATGCCGGAGAAAGCTTATCTGTACGCGATTCCGAAAGTGCTCTACAAGAAGCATAAGGTCCGCCGTTACGGTTTCCACGGTACCTCGCATGCTTATGTGAGCAAGACGGCCGCCGAATTTTTGAACCGTCCGATCGAAGATCTCAAAATTATTACTTGCCATATCGGCAACGGCGCCAGCTTGACTGCGGTTAAGGATGGGATTTCCGTCGATACCTCCATGGGAATGACGCCGCTCGAAGGCCTGATCATGGGCACGAGAAGCGGAGATCTCGATCCGGCGATCGTTCCGTACGTGATGAACAAAGAGGAGCTTACGATCAATGAAGTGAACTCCATGCTGAACAAGCACAGCGGGCTTTTGGCCATTTCCGGCAGCAGCAGCGACATGCGGGATATTACGGACGGCTGGGAAGCCGGCAAGCCGAATGAAACGCTCGCTTTTGAAATGTACGAATACCGCCTGCGCAAATATATCGGCGCTTACGCCGCAGCGATGAACGGCGTTGACGTAATCGTCTTTACCGCCGGGGTTGGCGAAAATTCGGCAATCGTTCGTGATAAGGTATGCGAAAACCTCACTTATCTTGGCGTCGAAATCGACAAAGAGCTGAACAAGGTTCGTTCCGGCGATCCGCGCCGCATCTCTACGCCGAATTCCAAAGTGGAAGTTCTGGTCGTGCCGACGAACGAAGAGCTGATGATCGCCCGCGATACGCTCCGGATCGTGCAGGAATCAAAGGGCTGAACCGCGAATTAAATTGACTATAGGTTAAATATATTGTGACGTTAGAGGAGAGATAAAGACATGGCGGTCAAAACCGTGATTCGTCAAGTGAATGAGCATGTCGGGGAGACGGTTGTTATCGGCAGCTGGCTGAATAACAAACGCTCCAGCGGAAAAATCCAGTTTCTGCAGCTGCGCGACGGGACAGGATACATCCAAGCGGTCGTCGTGAAAAGTGAAGTGTCGGAGGAAACCTGGGACCGCGCCAAAAGCTTAACCCAGGAATCCTCGCTGTACGTGACGGGAGTCATTCGCGAGGAGCCGCGCAGCGGGTCCGGTTACGAAATGACGGTAACGGACCTGGAAATCATTCATTTGACCGAAAACTATCCGATAACGCCGAAGGAACATGGCGTCGATTTCTTGATGGACCATCGTCATTTATGGCTCCGTTCCAGCAAACAGCGGGCGATCATGGTCATTCGCGCGGAGATCATCCGCGCCGTACAGCAGTATTTTGACCAAAACGGTTTTACCCTGGTTGATCCTCCGATTTTAACGCCGACCTCCGCGGAAGGAACGACCAACCTGTTCCATACCAAATATTTCGATGAAGACGCCTATTTGACGCAAAGCGGACAGCTTTACATGGAAGCGGCCGCCATGGCGCTCGGCAAAGTGTATTCTTTCGGTCCGACGTTCCGTGCCGAGAAATCAAAAACCCGCCGCCACTTGATCGAATTTTGGATGATTGAACCGGAAATGGCGTTTACGGATCATGAGGAGAGCCTGGTGATTCAGGAGAACTTCGTTACCTACGTGGTGCAGTCGGTATTGAAAAACTGCCGCGCCGAGCTGGAGACGCTCGGCCGCGACATCTCCAAGCTGGAAAACATCCAGGCTCCGTTCCCGCGGATTACCTATGATGAAGCGATTGAGTATTTGCATACGCAGGGCTTCGACATTCCTTGGGGCGAGGATTTCGGAGCGCCGCATGAGACGGCGATCGCGGAACGTTACGACAAGCCGGTGTTCATTACGCATTATCCGGCGGCGATCAAGGCGTTTTACATGAAGCCGGACCCGAACCGGCCGGAAGTGGTGCTGTGCGCCGATATGATCGCGCCGGAAGGATACGGTGAAGTCATCGGGGGCTCCCAGCGGATCGATGATCCGGAATTGATGGAGGCCCGGTTCCAGGAGCATAATCTGTCTCCGGAAACCTATCAGTGGTACCTTGATTTGCGGAAGTACGGCTCGGTGCCGCACTCCGGTTTCGGGCTCGGACTTGAGCGTACCGTCGCCTGGATCTGCGGACTTGACCATGTGAGGGAGACGATTCCGTTCCCGCGTATGCTGTATCGTTTGTATCCATAACGAACGGCGGGAGAGGAAGGTGGGACAATGGCGAAACCCGAGAGTAAAAAATCGCTGGCCAAGGGCATCGCATTGGGGATGCGCAGCGGATCCGTGAATGTGCCTTATCCGCTGCTGGTCCATTACCGCGATCTTCATTTAAGCGATACGGAAGCGATGCTGCTGATTCAATTGCTGGCGTTTCAGCAGGCCGAACAGAACGATTTTCCTTCGATGGAGCAATTGGAGCTGCGGCTGGATATTGCCCCCGGAGGGCTTGCCGCCGTTTTGCGCCGCCTGCTGAAGGAAGGCTGGATCAGCATCGATGAAACGGTCGATGAGACCACGGGGGTTCAGGCGGAGCACTACAATTTGTCGGGGATGTACGAGCGGCTTGGCCAATTTCTCGCCGAAAGGCAAAGCTCCTTGGAAAAGGACTTGCTTCGGGGAGAGCTCGGGGCCGAGCCGCCGGAAGATCAGGAGCGCAATCTCTTCGTCATTTTCGAGACAGAATTCGCCCGCCCGTTGTCTCCGATGGAATGCGAAACGATCTCCGGCTGGGTGGACCAGGATCAATATCCGGAAGAACTCATTTTGCTGGCTTTGAAGGAGGCCGTGTTTGCCGGGAAAGTGCATTTCCGGTACATTGACCGTATCCTGCTTGAATGGAGCCGCAACCGCGTACGGACGGCGGAGGACGCAAGAGCCTACACGCAGCGGTTCCGCAGCGGCATGCGATAAATTGAAAAGGACTGCTCGCTTCTTGACGGAAGCAGCGGTCCTTTTTTTGCATTTTACATGAATCATGATTTAAAAACATACTAGTAACTATCTATCAGCGTATGATTGAATCAGGAGACTGTAAATTTAGCGGGAGGTCGTTCGCATGCAAGGCTGGATCATGTACAAAAGCTCCGCCAATGATGTAAAGCCGGAAACCTATGAAATAAAACGGCTGATGGAAGAGGCTGAAAAGCAGGGGGTCAATGTGCGGGTGTTTGCTCCGGAACAGTTCGAACTGATCGTAACCCGGGACGATCGCAAAAGCGTGATGGTGGGCGGGGAAGTGCTGCAGCTGCCCGATTTCGTGCTGCCGAGGATGGGCGCGGGAACGAATTATTTCGCGTTGGCGCTGATCCGCCACTTGGAGCGGCTGGGGGTGCGCACGTTTAATTCGTCCCAAAGCATCGACACGGTCAAAGACAAGCTCTTCACCCTGCAAATTTTAGCCGAATACAATTTGCCCGTCCCGAAAACGATGCTGATCCGCTCGAAAGTGGATGTAGACCTGGTCGAGAAACATTTGGGTTTTCCGGTCGTCGTCAAGACGATTTCCGGCTCGCAGGGGAGTGGCGTGTTTTTGGCGGAAACAAAATCGAAATTCATCGATTTGCTGGAAATGATCAATGCTTATAAAGAAAATGCAACGATGATCCTTCAGGAATTCGTCGAGTCCAGCCGGGGGATGGACCTGCGCGTACTGACGATCGGCGGGCGCGTCGTTGCGGCGATGAAGCGGATGTCCGGCAACGACAGCTTTAAGGCGAACTTTTCCCGCGGCGGGTCGGTCGAGCCGTTTGAAATCAATCCGGAAATCGAGTGGTTGGCGTTGGAGACCGCAAGGCTGCTAAACCTGGACATCGCCGGCATCGACCTGCTGTTCGACGGGGATCATTACAAAATTTGCGAAGCCAATTCCTCCCCGGGATTTGAGGGGCTTGAATCCTGCTGCCGGGTCAATATCGCCGAGGAGATCTACAACTTTTTGCGGGTGCGGTTGAACGTGTTTGAGTAGGTAAATTTCGGATTGGAGAGGGGCGCGCTGCCACCGTTTTGGTGGAGGCCGCTGAAATAGCGGATTTTTATGTGCTTATTCTCCGGATATGAGTATGTTCATCCCCATTAGCGATATTTTTTGTCCTTATTTCCTTAGAATGGTCCAGATCGAGGATATTTCGCCAACGATTTGAGAAATAACGGCATAATTTTCCTTTATTTCTCTTTCAAAGGGGGATATCGCCGGAATAACGCCATTTTTTGCTCTTATATTTTTGCTGGAGCTTCTAAGGCCGCCGGAGTGAATTACTCCGGCGGTTTTTCTTGCGCTTTGTTGCCTCCCGGTTGACCGGGCTTATCCCTGAATCACCGCCGCCACGAAAATGGCCCACCCCGCCAGGAAGCAAACGCCGCCAAGCGGCGTGATCGCACCGAGCTTGCGGATGCCTGTCAGGCTTAAGGCATACAGACTGCCGGAAAATAACACGATCCCGGCAAACAGGAACCAGCCGGCCAGGACGATCTGCGAAGCGTGCGCGGACTGGGCGGCGGTAAGCCCCAGCAGCACCAGCCCCAAACCGTGGGCGATATGGTACTGGACGCCTGTTTGGTACGTCTTCTGCCGTTCCTCGGTCAGGATATTTTTCAAGGCATGAGCGCCGAACGCGCCGAGGGCCACGGCGAGAAACATCATGATTCCCCCAAGTGCGAGCATGGTTTGCATGAGTGATCACCTCGCTATTATATTACTCTACTGGGGATACGGGAGCAATCGGGTAAAATCTTACGAGGGCGGAATCAGTTAAAATGAACGGCTGATCGAAGAAAAAACCGCCCCGAACTTAAAGAGGCGTTCGGAGCGGTTTCATTTAATTCCGTTTTTTTCGGTCCGCCTGGAGTGAGCCATGCGCTGCGGCCGGCAGCAGCAGCGCCGCGGCGAGGCTTGCGGCCAGCATAATCCTGACACGGTTTGATTTTGCGGAGTGCATGTTACGATCCCTCCTCTAAGGCTGCGCGTCCGTCACGCGTTAGCGGTATAGTCCGGTTATTTTTCCGGAAGTTCGATTTGCCCGTAGCCGATCGTTGTGAACCAGTCTTTGACCGTATCGAAGTCGCCTGAGAAGGACAAGCAGAGCAGGAGCAGGATGCGGGCGTGCGCCGCGTTCAAGTTGTCGCCGGCGATGATGCCGTCTCCGCTCGAGTAGTTGCTGCCCGAGCCGGTGCGGGTCGTCGTGACGAACACGACGCCTTTTTCGATCGCGGCTTTACGCTCTTCGCTCATCGCTTTGGAAATGCCGCCTGCGCCTGTTCCGGCGGTGACGATTCCTTTGGCTCCGCCTGCCACAAAACCGCTGATCGCCCCGGGGCCGGCATCCTGATAGGAGTAGGCGATTTCGACCTTGGCCAGATTGGTTTTGGAGATTTTGCCCAGGTCAAACGGGGTAGCCCATTCACTTGCGGATTTCAACGCCCGGAAGGGGGCGCGGTACACGCGGATGTTGTTTTCGTCGATATATCCAAGAGCCCCGATCTCCGGCGTAACGAAGGTGTCGGTCCGGTAGGAGTTTGCTTTGGTCACTTCCCGGGCGGCATGGAATTCGTCGTTCAGCATCAGCACGGTGCCGAAATATTTCGTTTTGCCGCTGGCGGCAAGCTTGATCGCGTTATACAGATTGGCCGGGGCATCCGTGCCGATAACGGTCCACGGTCTCATCGATCCGGTGACGACAACCGGCTTCGGACTGCGTACGGTTAGATCGAGGAAATAAGCGATTTCCTCCATCGTGTCCGTTCCGCTCGTTACGACGACGCCGTCTTGGGTTTTGAGCGCTTCGTCAACTTTTAAGGACAAATCGTATAATTGCTCAATCGTATAGGCGCTGGACCCGGAATTGCCGAATTGATAGGTGGAGACTTCGGCGATTTTGTCTTTATTCGGGAGGGAAGATACCATATCGGCGATCGGCAGTGAGCCGGCTTTATAGGTCTGGAAGCTCGTTTCATCGGTGGATAATCCGGCGAGCGTCCCGCCGGTGGCGATCACCTGGACTTTGGGCAGCCGCTTGGCGGCTTCGGTTACCACTGTGCCGTTTACGGCCGCTTCGGCAGCGGAAGCGGGGGACAGGTACAGATTGGGAAGCAGGGCGGTTACGGCGAGTCCGGCAATCAATAATGTTTTTAAATTGCGGTAATTCCATTTCTTCATTCGATCAGCCTCCAAGATGTGTGGTCAAGTTAACGATATGTAATATAAAGTGACATGACACGCGTTAACTTGAAATGATTATAGGTTGATGTCATATTATTTGACAATATGGTTGTGGCTTGAAGTAAGCGTTTAAACTCCGTTTTTTTAAGTTATAACAGCTAATTTTCTTTAATTTGAGCATAAAGGAATAAATGGTTTAATTATATAGGCTATTTATTTGTATGTTATATAAATTTACATAAGAGCTAATGCGAATAAGGTTTATTCAGGAAATATCTTTTGGGGTGTACAGGATATACCTATAAGATTGTAGAAGATTGGCGTTCTTAAACGTTAATTTTAAAAAAAGAGTGCAGGGGCAGGACGGACGGCCGACGTCTATTGTTAGGGAGGAGGGGAGAGCGATTGACGAAGCATCGTTTATTTTAAGATTCCAGCAGGGAGATCGCAGCGTGTTCCGCTGGCTGGTTCAAGAGTATGGGACCTACATCTACCGCGTAACTTACTCGGTGCTGCATGATGCCAAAGAAGCGGAGGACGCCGCTCAGGAGACCTTCCTGCAAATCTATAAATCTCTCCCGGAATACCGGTCCCAGGGGCTTAAAGCCTGGATGACGCGCATTGCCGTCAACAAGGCGATCGATCTGAAGCGGCGCCGCGACCGCCGCAAGGAAGAGCAATGGGATCCGGCCGACCTGGCAGTAAAACTTCCCGTTCAGGATGACGAGATTTTACTTAAATTGATGGATGCGGAACGAAACCTGGAGCTTCGCCGCAAAATCGCCGAGCTTCCGGCGGGACACCGCGAAATCGTGACGGAGTTTTATTTGAAGGGAAAAAGCCATGAACAAATTGCCGCGGACCTGAGCCTTGCGGTAAAAACGGTGGAATCGAGGCTGTATCGGGCAAGGGCATACATACGCCGGCATTGGACAAAGGAGGGATGGGGATGAGCGCGGAGAAGGAAATGGATCGCCGGCTGTGGATCGATTATATTCACGGGAACGTGGAAGGCGGGACGGCGGAGCGGATGGAGGCGCTGCTGCTCGGCGATGAGGCGGCTTTTGCCGCTTACGCGGAAGCTTTATCTACCCTGGAACCGGTGCTGCCGAAACCGGAGGATGAGGACGCGTTTATGCAAGGTGTGTTGGCGGCGCTGCCGGAAACGGAGCTGCGGCGGAACGAAGACAGACACAGGAAGCGCTGGAGCGGGCATCCCCTGGTTCATTATGTGATCGCCGCGTCCGTTACCGTGCTGCTGCTTAGCGGCGGCTTTTTTGACCGGCTTGCCGCTGGCGCGAACTATATGATGGACTTGAACCGTTCGCAGGACGCTTCGATCAGCCGGCAAATGATGGATGCCGCTTCGGGCTGGCTTGACAAATGGAAACGATAAATATTCAAACTTGAGGGAAAGGATGGATACACATGCCGTATGAGCGCAATCGGCTGCTCGGTTTGCTATTGAATTTTATTCCGGGTTTGGGCCATTTATATTGGGGAAACCGGGGGAGGGGCGTTTTTTATTCCGTTTGCTTTTTTGGGGGATTGCTGTTCGGCTTTGTAGTAGCGATCGCGACCGATACTGAGGAATTGGCGATGGTAACCTTTGTTGCGGCGATCGTTCTCTGGCTGATTTCGATGTTTGACCTGCTCATTTCCATGCTTCGCGAGCCGGCGGAAGTGAAGGCTTACCGCGATCATATGCGGCAGATGTCCGGAGAGGGGCGGGAGCCGGAAAAATTTTTCACGATTCTGCTGTCGTTCGTACCGGGCTTGGGGCATTTTCAGCTTGGGCTGATGCAGCGGGGCTTGTCGTTTCTGGTCGCTTTTTTCGGATTGATTACGGTCTTGATTTTCGTTACAGGGGTTACTCATGAATCGGGATTCCTGCTGTTTTTGGGCCTATTGCCGATCATTTGGCTCTACGCCATGTTTGATGCGGTGCAATTGGTGCACCGGAAGCTGGCCGGGGAAATACTTGTGGACCGTACTTTGCTGGATGATTGGGAATCCGGGCGGATCGAAGGGCGCCGCAGCAAAGTGCTGGCCACGCTGCTGTCCGCTTTCCCCGGCGCCGGCCAAATGTACCTGGGGCTGCAAAAACGCGGCCTGCAAATGATGGTGCTGTTCATGGGGAGCTTCTACATCATCGACGTGCTGCGGTTGTCGGTATTTCTGTTCCTCATTCCGATCATTTGGTTTTATTGCTTTTTTGACGGCCTGCAGCAAACGAGCCGGTACGGCATTTTGCCAATGGAGGACCGGCCGCTTATTGAAACCGGGGGGAATCATCAGCATTTGCTGGGCATTGTTCTGATCGTGCTGGGGATCTATTTTATCGGCATGGAGCTGATCGTACCGGCGATCGACGCCCGCTTCCCCGAGCTTAGGCTTTACAGCCGGATTCGCGAATATTTGCGCCCGCTTTTTGTGGCCGTGGTGCTGATCGGCGGCGGACTTAAACTGCTGCTCAAACCGAAGCGGCGGGACCCTTTTTGGAGCGGCGAGGATTTGTGATATATAAGTTGAACTAGAGAAATGCGGGAGTTAGGCAAGAGTGTGAAATGATTCTGAAGAAACGGCAGTGGTCGCCTTTGTGACCGGATTTCTACCTTGTATGAATCTACTTAATCATAGAAATCTGGGAGCAACAGCGATCGTAAGAACATTTCACACGGCTGCCCTGATCCGCACAATCAATAGTTCAACTTATATAGATTAGAGAGATTTTTGTCCTAGGGGGCGGGAATCTCTCTATTTTCTTTTCATAGCCCGAATTTGTTACAATGCAAAAGTAGGTTTTGCTAAAAAGGAGAATCGGTCGATGTTTAAAATATTTATCGTCGAGGATGACAAGCAGCTTGTAGTCTTGCTGGAGCAATATTTGCACAAGTTTGGCTACAGCACTTTTGCGGTAACGGATTTTGGCGCGGTGAGAGAGGTGTTCGAGCGCTACGCTCCCCATCTGGTGCTGCTGGACGTGAACCTGCCGAAATATGACGGGTATTACTGGTGCCGCCAGATCCGCAACTTATCCACCTGCCCGATCGTATTTTTATCGGCGAGGGAAGGAAAGATGGATCAGGTGATGGCGCTGGAAAACGGCGGGGACGACTATATCACCAAACCGTTTGATTACGACATCGTTATCGCCAAAATCAAAAGCCAGCTGCGCCGCGCGTACGGAACGTACGCCGGAAACGGGAATGAGCGCCACGTAACGGCGGCCGGCTTGCGCCTGGATCGCGACCGGCTACAGCTCAGCCTGGGCGAGAACCGGGTGGAGCTTAGTCTGACCGAAATGAAAATATTGGATGAATTGATGAGCAAAAGCGAACAGGTGGTCAGCCGCGACCGGCTGCTCGAGAAAATATGGGACGATCAGGCATTCGTCGACGACAACACGCTGAACGTATACGTCACCCGGGTGCGGAAAAAGCTGTCCGCGTTAGGCGTCGACGATGCGCTGCAAACCGTGCGCGGCCAAGGCTACCGGCTGGTGCCGAACTGGGGGGAATAGGGAATGCGTCTGTTTATCCGGGAGCAGCGTCCGCTGATCGTGGTTTATGTGCTGCAGCTCATTGTGATCACGCTCGTTTACTGGCTGGACGGTTACCGTCATTTGACGATCAGCTTGTATGCCGCGCTGCTGAGCACTTGCTTGCTGGCCGCTTACCTCGTTTTCCGCTACCTGACGAACCGGACGTTTTACCGCCGGCTGGAAGAGCCGCGCGGAGCGATTCGCGGGTTTGGCGAAGTAGAGCCGGGCTCGCCGTTGTCCGACAGTTTGCAGCAGCTGCTGAAAACGCAGTACCGTTTTTACTTAGCGGAAATCAGCGAACAACAGAGCAAAATCGACGGGCATCTGCATTTTATCAATCAATGGGTGCATCAGATGAAGACACCTTTGTCCGTGATTCATTTGATGGTGCAAAACGACGACGACCCCAAAGCGGTAGCGATCGGCGACGAGGTGGACCGGCTGCGCAAAGGCTTGGAGATGGTGCTGTATACCGCCCGTTTGGACACGTTCGAGCATGATTTTCTGGTCGAGACGCTTGATTTGGAGCAGCTTGTGAGATCGGTTGTTTCGGCGCAAAAACGTTTGTTCATCCGGCGCAAAGTGTTTCCGGTCATCGAGCTGGAAGAAACACTAACGATCGCTTCCGACGAAAAATGGCTGTCGTTCGTGCTCACGCAAATCGTAACGAACGCCGTGCGGTATACGACCGGGGAAAACGGCAAAATCCGCTTCCGCGCTTTTGCCCGGGAACGGGAGGTGGTGCTGGAGATTGCCGACGAAGGCGTAGGCATACCGGAGAGCGATTTGCCGCGGGTGTTTGATGCCTATTTTACCGGGGAGAACGGACGGAGCTTCCAGGAATCCACCGGGATGGGCCTGTACCTCGTCAAACAGATTTGCGGCAAATTGGGGCACCGGGTGGAGCTGGAGTCGCAGGCCGGCCATGGAACGACGGTGCGGATCGTGTTTTCCGGCGTCTTTTAATCTTACAACGCTGTAAGGTAACTGTAAGATTAAGCCATGGAGCCGGGCGCGGCCGTCTTTATATAATGGAGACATCCCACCGAGTAAAGGAGCTTAAGGCCATATGGCGGTGCTGGAAGTGCATGGACTATCCAAAATATATGAAGGCAAAATCGCCACCAAAGCGCTGGACGGGGTCACGTTCCGGATTGAGAAGGGCGAATTCGTCGGCATTATGGGGCCGTCGGGCAGCGGCAAAACGACGCTGCTGAACGTCATCGCCACCATCGACGAGCCAACCTCCGGAGAAGTGATCCTAAGCGGTCAGGATCCGCACCGGCTGAACAAGGAGCAGACGGCTTTGTTCCGGCGGCGCGAGCTTGGGTTCATTTTTCAGCATTTCAACCTGCTCGACACGCTGACGGCGGAAGAAAACATCGTGCTGCCCTTAACGCTGGACGGGGCGCCGGTCCCGGAAATGAAGGCGAAGGCGCGGGAGATGGCGCGCCGGCTCGGCATCGAAGGCATCCTAAGCAAGCGTACCTTTGAGATGTCGGGCGGGCAAATGCAGCGGACGGCGATCGCCCGCGCGCTGATCCATGAGCCGTCGCTGATTTTGGCCGACGAGCCGACGGGCAATCTTGACTCCAAAGCGTCGCGGGATGTGATGGAGGCGTTCGCCGCCATGAACGGGTCGTACGAAGCGACGATCATGATGGTCACGCATGACGCGCTGGCGGCAAGCTACTGTCACCGGGTTGTTTTTATCAAAGACGGCAAGCTGTATAACGAGATTTACCGCGGGGACAACCGGCAGGCTTTTTTTCAGAAAATCATCGACATGCTGTCGCTGCTGGGAGGGGACAGCCATGACCTTTCGTCAATTCGCCTTTAACAACGTGCTCCGGAACAAACGGACATATGCCGCTTATTTCCTGAGCAGTTCGTTTTCCGTGATGATCTTTTTTGTCTGCGCGCTGTTCCTGTTTCATCCCGGCCTGCGCGGGCAAGTCGTGTACAGCTCGGCGCTGCTCGTGCTCACCACGGCGGAAGTGGTCATGTATGTGTTCGCTTTTTTCTTCGTGATCTATTCCGTAGGCTCGTTCCTGCGTTCCCGCAAACGGGATTTCGGCATTATGCTGCTGCACGGGATGACGGAGAGGCAGCTGCGCAAGCTCGTGTTTCTGGAAAATATGCTGATCGGAGCAAGCTCCATATTGTGCGGAATCGGCGCCGGGCTGCTGACGGCCAAGCTGTTTTTGCTGGCCGCTTCCGAGCTGCTGGGCGTATCTTCGCTGCCGTTTCGCGTCCCCTGGCCCAGCCTGCTGCTGACGGTCGCCGCGTTTTTGCTGCTGTTTCTGCTGATCTCGCTCTGCACGACGCTGCTGCTCGGCTCCCACCGGCTGATCGAGCTGTTTCAGGCCGGGATGAAGCCGGCGGGGCCGCCGCGGACGTCGGCCGCCTTATCGCTGCTCGCGGCCGGGCTGCTCGGCGGCGCATATACGCTGGCGGCGACGGCGACGGCCTCAAACGTGCTGATCCGCATGCTTCCGGTAACGGCGATGACGATCGCGGGAACGTATTTTTTCTATACGCAGCTCAGCGTCTTTTTGATCAAGGCGGCGCAAAAACGGCTGCGTTTTTATTGGAAAAAAACGAATATAGTCACGGTGTCGAGCCTGGCCTACCGGATGAAGGAAAACGCGCGGATGTTTTTTCTCGTCACCATCATCGCGACGATGGCGTTTTGCGCAGTAGGGACTTTTGCCTCGATTAACCGGCTGGCGAACGGGTTTGCGCAAGATTACCCGGCCGATATCGGGTACGTCGCCAAGGCGGGAAGCAGTGTGGAGGAGAGCCATCTGCGGCGGATTCGCGGCGAGCTGGACGCTAAAGGAGTGCCGTATCGTACGGAAAGTTTGCCGATTAATTATGCCAAGGTCGTATCTTCGACTTCCGATTTTCCCGTAGCGTGGATGCCGCTGATTTCGTTTTCCGGCTATAAACGGGCCGTGACGGCGGCGGGGATCGCTTTTGACGAGAAGGAACCCGCGGACGGGGAGGCGTTGATGCTGCTCAGCTCGGAGCGGGAGTTTCGGCTGCTGGAGCAACGAAAACCGGACGTGTATGTGTTCGCCGGAGGGGCGGGCATCCAGGTCCGGGAAAGCGGACTGACGCGGCATGTAGCCATCCCGGAATCTTTGATCGAGCGGGCGGGGAATGATCTGGAGGGCACCTTTTCCGGCCTGGTCGTAAGCGATGAACTGCTGGAGCGGCTGGAGGCGGCAAAGGATGCGCCGCAGCGGGTCGACCGTTTCACCGGATTCTATGTTGATAAGCTGGAATCGACGCTTGGCGTAGCGGCGGAGCTGACGGATCACGGGAGAATGCGCTACGACATGGGTAAGCCTTATGCCTTGACGGTAAGCGGCACGTTATACGAGGTGCAGCGGACGACGTACCGGGCGCTGCTGCTGTTTGCCTTGCTGGTCGGAACGGTCTTTTTCATCGCGGCGGGAAGCTTCCTTTATTTTCGGCTGTACAGCGATCTGGAGTATGACCGGCGGCAGTACGGGACACTGGCGAAGCTGGGACTGACGGAAAAAGAACTGGCCGGCATCGTCACCCGGCAGGTGGGCTTGTTGTTTTTCGTTCCGATTGCGCTGGCGATCGTGCACAGCTTATTCGCGTTTAAGGCGATGCAGAGTTTGTTCAGCTTCTCCGTGGCATGGCAGACGGTTGTGATTTTGGCCAGCTTCTTGCTTGCGCAAGCCGCCTATTTTCTGATGATTCGGGCCCGTTATTTGCGCAATGTGAAAAAAGCGATTCGATAAACGTTTGGAGGTACGACGTGGAAAATAATTGGATTACGGATTTTATGGAGCAGTACGGGTATTTCGGTGTTTTTCTGCTCATCGCCCTGGAAAATGTGTTTCCCCCGATTCCATCGGAAGTGATTTTGACGTTTGGCGGATTTATGACTACTTACACCAGCCTGACTCCGGCCGGGGTCATCATCGCCTCCACCTTGGGTTCGATCTTGGGGGCGGTGATCCTGTACGGGATCGGTTTGCTGGTTAACGTGGACCGGCTGGAGGGCTGGATTGGACGCTACGGGCGTTTTCTCCGCCTCAAGAAGGAGGACATCCGCAGAGCGGACGCCTGGTTTGACCGCTACGGCTACTGGACGGTGCTGTTCTGCCGCATGATCCCGCTGATCCGCAGCCTGATTTCCGTGCCGGCAGGGATGTCTAAAATGAAGTTCGGACTGTTCCTGCTGTTTACGACGATCGGTACGTTGATTTGGAATGTGGCCCTCGTATTGGTCGGTGCGGCGGTGGGAGGCTCCTGGGAAAAAATCGTCGAGTTTATGGACGTTTATTCCCATATCGCCTACGGGGTGATTGCCGTAGCCGCGGCGGCCGTGCTAGTGCTTTGGCTGCGCAGAAGAAGAGGCGCCGCCCGCCGGACGCCGGAGCAGCCGGAGAAGTCGGCGGACTAATGGACGAGATCATAGGCAGAATGGTAGAATGACGGATGGATTGATTGACTAGCAAAGGAGAAGCTGAAATGATTGATTTTTTGCATCTGATCAAAGCGATTATTCTGGGGATGGTGGAAGGACTTACGGAATTTGCTCCCGTCTCGTCGACAGGGCATATGATCATTGTGGACGATATGTGGCTGCGGACCGAACAACTGCTGGGCTCCAAATACGTAGCCAACACGTTTAAAGTCGTGGTGCAGCTTGGCTCGATTTTGGCCGTGGTCGTCGTGTTCTGGAACCGGTTTATGGAACTGCTCGGACTGTCGCGTTTTTTTGGAAAAAAAAGGGGCTCTTCGGAGTGGTCCGACGAGATGATGGTGGCGGAGGACGGGTCGTATCAGCCTCGACAGCTTAAACATGGCGGCGGTTCGCGCCTCAAGCTGGCCCAGGTCATTGTCGGGTTGATCCCGGCCGGAGTTTTGGGCGTTTTGCTTGAGAATTATATCGATGAGTATCTTTTTTCGACGGCAACGGTATTGATTGGTTTGGTGGTTGGGGCCGTGCTCATGATTGTGGCCGACCGCTTTGCGCCAAAGCGGGCCAAGGTGGAAACCGTCGATCAAATTACTTACAAGCAGGCGTTTGCGATCGGCCTTTTCCAATGCTTGTCGATTTGGCCGGGCTTCTCCCGTTCGGGATCGACGATTTCCGGCGGGGTACTGCTGGGCTTAAGCCACCGGGCGGCCGCCGACTTCACCTTCATCATGGCGGTGCCGATTATGGCCGGGGCGAGCGCCCTTTCGCTGGTCAAAAACCTGGAATATTTTACACCGGCCGCGCTGCCGTTTTTTATCGCCGGGTTTATAAGCGCGTTTGTGTTTGCGCTGCTGTCGATCCGCTTTTTCCTGAAACTGATCAACCGCGTCAAGCTGGTACCATTTGCGATATACCGGATTTTGCTGGCGATCGTGATCTATTTCGTGTTCTTCTTTTAAGCCGGGTCTTATACGTGGAACATAAATTAACCGCCTTCCCGGGAAGGCGGTTTTGCTTTTTCAGTGTCTTCGTTCCCTAGTTGTCTTGGCTTATTGCGAGGAAATGCAAAAGTACATTTCATCTGTCGCAAACTCCCATTTTTGAGCGTTTGAAATGCAAAAGTACAGTTAATTCGGCCTAAATTGGGAAATATTAGTGTTTTATCTGGAAATGAACTGCACTTTTGCACCTGATCAGCCGTTTTGGGGCGTTTTGGCGAAAATCAACTGCACTTTTGCATCTGGTGTGACGTACAGTGATGTCTGTTTACCCGCAGGCGCAGTTCAGCACCGGCTTGCGGGCGGCGCCGGTTTCGTCCAGGCGTGTGACCGTTGTGGTATACGGCGCGTTTAGCAGCACTTCCGGATTTGTCTCCGCTTCCTTGGCGATGGTAATCATACAATCGATAAAGCCGTCCAGCGTCTCCTTGCTTTCGGTCTCCGTCGGCTCGATCATGATGCATTCCTCGACGTTCAGCGGGAAATAGATGGTCGGCGGGTGGTAGCCAAAGTCCAGCAGGCGCTTGGCGACGTCAAGCGTGCGAATGCCGTATTGGGCGAGCCCGCTGCCGGACATGACGAATTCATGTTTGCACGGCTGATCCGGGTAAGGGAGCTCGTAAAAAGGTGCTAGGCGCTTCATCATATAGTTGGCGTTCAGCACGGCGTTTTCCGAAACCTGGCGGAGTCCCTCCGGGCCCAGGCTGCGGATATAGGCGTAAGCGCGGACGAGAATGCCGAAATTGCCATAAAACGCTTTGACCCGGCCGATGGAGGCTGAGCCTTGTGTGCCCGGCAAGCCGCCGCCGCCTCCGGGGGCTGAACTGGGTGAGCCGCCGGAGGCGGCAGAAGCCGGAGAGACGGACGAGCCGCCGGAACCAACCGAGCCAGCCGAACCAGCCGAACCAGCCGAACCGGGCGGGTTTTCCGTGCCTGCCGGCGGGACGAAGCCTGCCGCTCCTTCCGCGCGCCGGCCGCGGATGGCGTAACGGCCTGATTCGTCCAGGACGACCGTCGGATCGGGGAGAAACGGCGCGAGCAGCTTTTTGACGCCGACCGGGCCCGCACCGGGGCCGCCGCCGCCATGCGGCGTGCTCATCGTTTTGTGCAGGTTGAGGTGGACGACGTCAAAGCCCATGTCGCCGGGCCGCGTAATCCCCATAATGGCGTTCGAATTGGCGCCGTCATAATACAGCAGGCCGCCGGCCGCATGGACGATTTCGGCGATCTGCACGATTTGCTGCTCAAACAGGCCGAGCGTGTTCGGGTTGGTGAGCATGAGGGCGGCGGTATCTTCGCCGACAGCCGCCCGCAGCGCGTCCAGATCGACCATGCCGCGTCCAGTGGAAGGGATGGTCACCGCCTCAAAGCCGGCGACCGCAGCGCTGGCCGGATTGGTGCCGTGCGAGGAATCCGGAACGATCACTTTCGTCCGCTTCTCGCCGCGGCTTTCGTGATAGGCGCGGATCATCATCAGGCCCGTCCATTCCCCGTGCGCCCCGGCGGCCGGCTGCAGGGTGACCTCGTCCATACCGGTAATCCCGGCCAAGTCCCGCTGCAGCCGGTACATCAGCTCCAGTGCACCCTGCAGGCTGTCCTCTGGCTGATACGGATGAATTTTGGCGAAGCCGGGATAACGGGCCACATCCTCGTTGATTTTCGGATTGTATTTCATCGTGCAGGAGCCAAGCGGATAAAATCCGTTATCAACGCCGAAATTGCGGCGGGACAAGGCGGTATAATGACGCACGACATCGACCTCGTACACTTCCGGGAACGAAAGCCCCTCGCTGCGCAGCATTTCCGGCGGCACCAGATCCTCCTTTGGCACGGCGGGAACATCGCATTCCGGCAGCGAGTAGCCGATCCTTCCGGGACGGCTGCGTTCGAAAATTAGCAATTCCTCCGGCTTGGTTTCATTTATTTCGCGCATATCGATTCCTCCATTACGCTGGCGAATTGGTCAATCTCCGCTTTGCTGCGTTTTTCGGTTACGGCGATCAGCACATGTCCGGCGAGCTCGGGATAGCTTCGCCCCAAATCGTATCCGCCGATAAATCCGGCCTCGAGCAGATCCTGCTGCAGCTGCTGTGGCTCGGCATCTTCCGGGAGCCGGATGACGAATTCATTAAAAACCGGGGCCGGGAAGGGGAGGCTTACGCCCGGGACGGAAGCCAGGCGCGCTTTGGCGTAATGCGCTTTTTGCAGATTCAGCTCCGCGGCCTCGGCCATGCCTTGTTTGCCCATGAGCGACATATACACGGACGCGGCGAGGGCGAGCAGCGCCTGGTTGGAGCAAATGTTGGAGGTCGCTTTTTCGCGGCGGATATGCTGCTCCCGGGCTTGCAGCGTCAGCACGAACCCGCGCTTGCCGTTCCGGTCGGTTGTCTGCCCGACGATCCGCCCGGGCATCCGGCGCATATAACTTTCGGCCACGGCGAAAAATCCGCAGGTCGGGCCGCCAAAGGAAGGCGCGATGCCCAGCGGCTGCGCGTCGCCGACGACGATATCCGCGCCGAGTTTGCCCGGCGCTTCCAGCAGGCCCAGCGACAGCGGGTTGCAGCTGACGATCAAGAGGCCCCCGCGAGCATGAATCAGCTCGCCAATGGCCCGGATATCTTCAAGGGAACCGAAGAAATTCGGGTTTTGCACCAGCACGGCGGCGGTGTCTTCCGTGATGGCCGCCTCCAGCGCCCCACGGTCGGTTACACCCGCATCCCAGCCGACCTCCGCGATCTCCAGATTCAGGCCGCGCGCGTAAGTCGCAAGCACCTCGCGCGCTTCGGGGTGAACGGTCCGGGCCACGACCAGCCGTTTGCGCCGGGTGGCGGCCGCGGCCAGCGAACCGGCTTCCGCGAGGGCCGTCGCCCCGTCGTACATGCTGGCGTTGGCCACCTTAAGGCCGGTCAGCTCGCAGATGTAGGACTGGAACTCAAAGATCGCCTGCAGCTCGCCCTGGCTGATCTCCGGCTGGTACGGCGTATAAGCCGTGTAAAATTCGGAACGGGAAATGACATGTTGGACGACGGAAGGAATATGATGATCGTAAATGCCCGCGCCGAGGAAGCTGGCGTAACGGTCGGTGTCGGCATTGCGCGCGGCGAGCGCGGACATGTGCCGGATTAAAGTGTATTCGTCCAGCCGCGGGGAAACCGGCAGTTCGTCTTTAAAGCGGATCTCCCCGGGAATATCCTGAAACAGCGCTTCGATCGAAGGGGCGCCGATCGCCTCCAGCATTTCGTCCCGGTCTTGTTCGGTCAGCGGCAAATAGCGGTGTTTTAGCATAGGTTTTCTCGTTCTCCTTTCACGGCTTGGCGAGTGCGTTGCGGCGATAAAACGGCAGGGGGACGACTTTGGCTTTCAACCGTTTGCCGCGGATTTCAACCTCGAGTTCGGTGCCGGCCGCCGCATGGGCGCTGGCGATCAGCGCCAGGCCGAGGTTTGTTTTGAGCGTCGGGGATTGTGTGCCTGTGGTTACTTCGCCGATCGGGCTCTCGCTGCCCGGCGCATATACCGGGTAATGCGTGCGCGGAATACCCCGGTCGATCATCTCCAAACCGACCAGCCGCCGCGGAACGCCATCTTCACGCTGCTTGAGCAGCGCCTCGCGCCCTATAAACGAGCCAGAGTCCCATTTCACGAACCGGCCGAGGCCGGCTTCCAGCGGCGAGATGCTTTGCGACAGCTCCTGCCCGTAGAGTGGGAGGCAGGCCTCAAAGCGCAGCGTATCCCGGGCGCCGAGCCCCGCCGGAACGAGTCCGCGAGCCTCGCCGGCTCGCATCAGCGCGTCCCAAAGGGCCGGGGCGTCTTCCGCAGCCGCATAAAGCTCGAACCCGTCCTCGCCGGTATAGCCGGTGCGCGCGAGCAGCGTTTTAATGCCGCAGGCCCGGGCCTCGGGATAAAACGTGAAGGGGCGCAAAGCGCCGGGATCATGCCCCTCGCAGAGCGGGGAAAGGATGGAGGCCGCCAGCGGTCCCTGCAGCGCCAGCAGCGCCGTGGCCGCGGAAACGTTGCGCAGACTGACGCCTTCGGCGGGCAGGTGCCGCCGCAGCCATTCCCAATCCTTGTCGATGTTTGCGGCGTTGACGACAAGCATATATTTGCCTTCGTCCCGTTTATACACCAGCAGATCGTCGACGACGCCCCCGTCCGGATAACAGAGCAGGGTGTATTGGGCTTTTCCCGGCCCCAGCAGGCTCACGTCGTTCGTGGTCATCCGCTGCAAAAAGCTTTCCGCTCCAGGACCTTCGGCGTAAAACTCGCCCATATGCGATACGTCAAACAAGCCGGCCCGCTCGCGCACGGCCTCGTGCTCCTTCTGAATGCCGCTGAACTGCACCGGCAGCTCCCAGCCGCCGAAATCGATGCAGCGGACACCTTCATACCGGGAGTAACAAGAGTGCAGCGGCGTTCGTTGCAATAGGGGT
This sequence comes from Paenibacillus oralis, assembly GCF_003863965.1. Lineage (GTDB taxonomy): Bacteria > Bacillota > Bacilli > Paenibacillales > Paenibacillaceae > Fontibacillus > Fontibacillus oralis. The sequence continues at coordinate 6,205,041 of NZ_RRCN01000001.1, read as the reverse complement.
TCGGACATCTCATCACCTCGTTTGGCCGCGGTGGGCCGTATTTTACCTGCACATATCATGAAAAAATAAAAAGACAGGCCAAGAAATTCCGACCGGCAACGAATCGGATATTTCCGGCTCTGTCCTTTGTACCTGAGAGTTACCCTGCGGCAAACGCCAGCATCGTGCGCTTCGGCATTTTGATAAAGCAGGTTTCCCCTTGGGTGATCCGCCTTAAACTAAACCTTAAAAGACGAATTCTCTCCAGAGACGCGTCCGGCAGAAGTCCTTTTGCCTGAGAGATTCACCGCTTCCGCGCGGCTTGCTCCTTCGGCGTTACAATTTGTTGGAATTGTAATCTCTCCCTCTGCCTTCAACCGCTGATTACATCTTCATTAATACTCAAAACCGCGAAATATGTCAATAAACTTATCATAAAAATATAAATTTTATTTTATTTTTGTATAATGCAACGCTTTCATTTTTTGAATCTATAAATTATGTTAGTAATATTGACATCGTAGCTAGGTTTGGAATAATCTGAACGAGAAAGATCCGGAAAGAGGAGGAATGAGCTTGTCTGCCAACATTAGAGAAAATCTGTGGTATAGCGATGAACATGAATGGGTGCTGGATTTGGGGGACGGCACGGTAAAAATCGGCATTTCCGACGTGGCCCAGCATCGCTTGGGCGATATCGTGTTTGTGGAGCTGCCGGACCTTGGAACGGAAGTGGAAGCGCAGGACGGCATCGGCACGATCGAATCGGTCAAAACGGTGGCGGATTTGTTTACGCCGGTCAGCGGAACGGTGCTGGAGATCAACGGGGAGCTGGAAGCGGCGCCCGAACTGGTGAATGAAGAACCTTACGACGGGGGATGGATGGTGCGGATTCAGCTTCATGAAGATCCCGCCGCCGCTTTTTCCAAGTTGATGGATGCCAAAGCTTACGCGGAGTTTCTCGAAAGATAGAGGCCCTGTGACAGTCAAAAATAACCTCGCGGCAGCGATGAGAATGCGGCTTGCTTATCGCATTGCGTCTTTTTGCTTCGCTGGCCGCGAGGTTGCTTGGTCCGGTCATTTACGTTTGGGCGGGAGCAGGAGGAAGCGGTACAACGCCTCGAACATAAATTCGAAGGCTTCTAGACGGGATACGGCATCGAACGCGGTGGAGCCCCATGCGTAGATGCCATGGCCCCGCAGCAATAAGCCGGGAACGCGGGTGTCGAGCGCGGCGGGAATCCGCTTCTCCAGCTCGGCGATGCCGGCGTAATTCCGCACGACCGGGATGCGGACAGCGGCGTCCTCCTCCCAGATGCCCAGCTCTTTGATCAGCTCGTTGCCCTGTATTGGGACAAATCCTTCGTCGCTGAAATATTCGCTGAGCACATTGTTAAACACGGTGTGCACGTGGAGAATCGCGCCGCAGCCGGTCATCCGGTAGATCTTCGCGTGAATGGGCGCGTCCTCGCCGGGCGTTAGCATTGTGGCTTCGCTTGGCGTTGCGGCGGCGTCCACAAACAGGAATTCCTCGGCCTGAAGCTTCGTCCGGCCTTCCATGCCCGACGTCACCGCAAAATGATAATTGCCCGGAGCGAAGCCGCCGACCCGAACGGACAAGCTGCCGCTCATGGCGGGAAGCCAGCCGCGGGCGGCAAGCTGTTCCTTGACGCCGCGCAGTTCGCTGAGCGCAGCTTGTTTTTCTTCCAACGGAATGTCCGAAAAATTCATGTTGGCCGTCCTCCTTCGTGCTTCACCCAGAATAATGGCTTACAGAAGCGACTTTCGAACCGCCTCGCCCATTTCCAAAGACCGTTCGGCGGCCCGGTGCACCGCGGCTTTCACATTCGGCCGGAACCCGCCCGCTTCGAGCACCTCCAGCGCCGCCTGGGTCGAGCCGTTTGGCGAGGTGATGTCGGCCCGGAGCTTGGCCGGATTTTCGCCGGTTTCCTCCATCATCAAGGCGGCGCCAAGCACCGTTTGCACCGTCAGCTCGCGCGCCTGCTCGGGTGTTAGGCCGCCTTCGACGCCTGCTTCGATCATCGCTTCCATCATGTAATAAATATATGCGGGGCCGCTGCCGGAAACACCGGTCAGAATTTCCATCCGTTCCTCCGGAATAACGCTAACCATGCCAACCGCTTGAAACATAGACAATACCTGCGCTTTTTGCTCCTCCGACATTTCGGCGGAGAAGGAGATCCCGGTTGCGCCGCGGCCGATGGAGCAGGACGTGTTCGGCATCGTCCGGGCGACCGGAATTTTGCCGCCGAGCAGCGCCTGGATCGTCTCGATCGACAGGCCGGCGATCAGGGAGACGATCATTTGCCCTTCGCGCAGCATCGGGCCGAGCTCGCTTAACGCTTCCCCGGCATCCTTTGGCTTCATCGCCAGGACAATGATCGAAGCTTCCCGGAGATGCTGCCATTTGGCGGCTTCCTCGTTTGCGGCCGAGACGCGGTAAGTTTGCGACAAATAGGCAAGCCGTTCCTGGCTCGAGCGGTTCAGCATGGCGATCTGGTCCGCGCCGGCGACGCCTTTATGGATCAGTCCGCGCACGATCGCTTCGGCCATCGAACCGGCGCCGTAAAAGCAAATCGAGGCGGAGGCGAGGGATATGTTCGGATTCATGGGAATTACCTCCTGATGTAGGGAATGGATATTGGCAAACGAGGATTTTTTTCAGGCTTATTGCAGGTTTACTCCCGAATTTGCCCGTTCCCCAAAATGATATATTTGCTGGATGTCAGCGCAGGCAGACCCATCGGTCCTCTGGCGTGCAGTTTTTGCGTGCTTATGCCGATTTCGGCGCCAAAGCCGAATTCAAAGCCGTCCGTAAACCGGGTGGACGCATTGTGGTACACGGCGGCGGCATCGATTTCCTGCTGGAACAGCTCCGCAGCTTGCCGGTCTTCGGTAACGATGCATTCCGAGTGTTTGGTGCCGAAACGGCGGATGTGATCCAGCGCTTCCTCCAGATTGCGAACGACCTTCACATTCAAAATATAGTCGTTGTACTCGGTCGCATAGTCTTCATCGGTTGCCGGATTCGCCCAGGCTATGAGGCGTCTCGTCGCTGCGCAGCCTCTTAATTCGACGCCCGCCTCCTTGAAGCGGTCCGCCAAATCGGCCAGATGCCGGGCTGCGAAGTCTTCGTGAACGAGCAGCGTTTCCATCGAATTGCATACCGATGGGCGCTGTACTTTGGCGTTGAGCGCGATGGAAGCGGCCATTTCCGGGTTCGCGGAGGCGTCCACATACGTATGGCAGATACCCGCTCCCGTCTCGATGACCGGCACGGTGGCGTTTTGTACGACCGTTTGGATTAGCGAACTGCCGCCGCGCGGGATGATGACATCCAGCAGCCCGTTCAGCTTCAGCATTTCGTCGACGGACGAACGGCTCGGGTCCTCGATGAGCTGCACGGCGTCGACCGGAATGGCGGTGGCGCGCAAGGCCTCGTGGATGATCTCGACGATTTTGCGGTTGGAGGCGAGGGCGGAGGAGCCGCCGCGCAGCACGACCGCGTTGCCGGTTTTGAGGCAGAGTCCCATCGCATCAACCGTCACGTTGGGGCGGGCTTCATAAATGATCCCGATGACGCCAAGCGGTACGCGCTTTTTCACGATGTGCAGCCCGTTCGGGCGGTCGATCGTCTCCAGCACGTCTCCGACCGGATCGGGCAAAGCGACGATTTGCCGCAGCCCTTCGGCGATTCCTTCAATGCGTTGCTCGTTTAAGGCCAGCCGGTCCAGCATCGACGAGGAAGTGCCGTTCTCCCGGCCGCGCCGTAAATCCTCCTCATTCGCCGCGATGATCGCTGCGCTGCCGTCCACAAGCGCTTGTGCGGCGGCCAGCAGGGCTTCGTTTTTTTGCTCCGTCGTCAGGCGGTTCAGCGCGGATACGGCGCCAGCGGCCCGCTCGGCTTTTTGTCTGACTTCACTCATGGTTTTAGACCTCCTCTTATGATTCCTCGAATTATGATTTTAACGAAATCCATTCGTCCCGGTGGATAACCTCCAGCCGATGGACGATATCCAGCTTTTTGATAACCTCGGCGCTGGGCAGCCCGAGAATTTCCTGCAGCTGCTCGGCGTCATAATTGACGATCCCGCGTCCGAGCACTTCTCCACTGGGATTGACGACTTCCACGACATCTCCCGTATGGAAGTGGCCGTTCGCGGCTTTGACGCCTACCGGGAGCAGGCTGCGTCCGCCGTGAATGAGCGCTTCTTCGGCGCCGTCGTCGACCGTCAGCGTCCCGAACGGGGTGGAGAAGAAGCCGAGCCACTGCTTTTTGCGCGGCAGGGCGGCTCCGTGCGCTTCGAAGTAAGTGCCGCGGCCATCTCCCCGCAGCGCGGCCTGAAGGTCGCCGGGCTCCGCCACCTTGCCGACGAAGACGGGAACGCCGCCGATCGAGGCGATTTTGGCCGCGTCGATTTTCGAGCGCATGCCGCCCGTGCCGACCGCAGAGCCCGCCCCGCCGGCGATCGCGTACAGCTCGTTTGTGAATTCCGTGACGCGGGTGATGCGGGTCGCATTTGGATCAAGGCGCGGATCTTTGGTGTAAAGCCCGTCCATATCCGTCAAAATGAGCAGATGCTCGGCTTTGATCAAATTGGCGACCAGGGCCGACAACGTGTCGTTGTCTCCGAATTTCAACTCGTCCAGCGATACGGTGTCGTTTTCGTTGATGATCGGCAGAACGCCTTGGCGCAGCAGTTCTTCGATCGCCATGCTCGCGTTGCCCGTCCGTTTGCGGTTCTGGAAATCGGAGCGGGTAAGCAGCACCTGGGCCGCAGATACGCGATGTTCGGCGAGCGCTTCGCGGTACGCTTGCATGAGCAGCGCCTGGCCTACTGCCGCGGCCGCTTGTTTCTCATGCAGCAGCTTCGGCCGCTCGGGGTAGCCGATTTCGCGGAAGCCGGCGGCCACGGCGCCGGAGGTGACGAGCAGGGGCTGGAATCCGGCCTGAATGAGGCCGGCCAGCTCGGCGGCGAAATAACGGACGGCGTCCCGGTTTAATCCTCCTTCCGACGAAGTCAGTGAACTGCTTCCGATTTTGACGACGATGCGACGCAGCATGGGTGACCACTCCTCCAAAACTTGAATAATCAACTCCCGCAAAATAAAAAAACTTCCGCCTTTGCACGCAAAGGACGAAAGTGTGACTTCCGCGGTACCACCTTTATTGATGAGGTTCTCATCCGACTCGGATTGCCCGGTAACAGGGGCGCTGTCCGGCTTTGGGGCCGGCCGCTCGGGGGTAGGGTTCGGAAAGGGCAAGCATGTAAATTCTCTCAGCCGCTGGAATTTACTCTCTGGAGCGCCGCGTTCTTTCTTACTGGTCCCGTCTTTGCGTTTGTATGGATGTCCGATAAGAATATGATTACTGTTAGGATACCATCGTCCTTGCTTTTTTGCAAAAGAAAAGCGCTAAAAGGGGCTTAACTTTGAATTTGACGTCCGATAGCCCGCTGCTGGAACGACAAATCGTTGGTTGGGCCTTCAAAAATAGCGGCACTTTATGTACTTATGATCCGGAGCCAGGCCTGTTCATCCCCGTTAGCGGCATTTTTAGTCTTTATTTTCCTATGAATGGCCCGAAACGCGGGCATTTCCTGGCGAACGGGAAAAATAGCGACATAAATTACCTCTATATTCTCTTAAAATGGGGGGATCGCCGTAATAACGCCCTTTTTTGCCCTTATGTTTACTAGCGATGCATTAACTTCTTGCACAAGACAACTTGTAGCTCTGATACAATCAGAATTCCCGCAAAAGCTCAAGTTTTCGAGCCGATACGATCGCCCGCCGGAAATCTAACGGTTGTTGCAGCTGCTATTTTACGAAAAAAGACCTTTTCTAAATTTTAACGGTTATGAGCGCCGTTATTTGCCTGAATTTAAGCGAAAATAGCAGGGTTTTAGTGAAATAAGCGCTAAGGCAACCGTTACAATTTGAAATCAATGTTTTTGGGACAAATAGCGGTAGTGGCAACCGTTAGAATAGTTTCGTGGTTAGAAATGTATCTTGTCCGATTTGATGCAATGACTGGTACCTTATGTTTTTCGCTAGAGCGGCCGTGGGAAATGTTCTTATGATCGCTGCCCGTCGCGGATATCCTTAATCAACTAAATTCAGTACTCTTGCCTAACTCCGCCATTTCCTTAGTTTAAAACAAGCCAAGCCGTCCGATGCGCCGCGCGGCTTCCTGCATGCGGTCTTCGCCGCTGAGCAGTCCGATGCGGACGTAACCTTCGCCGTGCGTGCCAAAGCCGCTGCCCGGCGCTACCGCGACTTTGGCTTCCCGAAGGAGCAGTTCGGCAAACGCGGCGGAGGTGAAACCTTTCGGAACCGGGAGCCAGCTGAAGAAAGAGCCCGACGGTTTGGAGGCATGCCAGCCGATTTGCTCCAAAACCTCAAAAAAGGCGTTGCGGCGTGACGCATACCGCGCTACGAGTTCCGTTACGCAATCCTGCGACTCGGTCAGCGCCGCTGCGGCCGCCGCCTGAACCGCGCCGAACAGGCTGACATAAATGTGATCCTGCAGCAGGCTCACAAGCGAGATGATTTCGGCGTTGCCCAGCGCAAAGCCAACCCGCCAACCGGCCATGTTGTAGGTTTTGGACAAGGTGTAGAATTCGACCCCGACTTCTTTGGCGCCAGGGGCCTGCAGGAAGCTGACCGGGCGATGCCCGTCATAACCGATGGCTCCGTAGGCGAAATCGCTGGCGACGACGATCCGGTTGCGGCTGGCGAATTCCACGGTATCTTCATAAAAAGAGAGCGGAGCGGTCGCGGCGGTCGGGTTGTTCGGGTAATTCAGGTACATCAGCTTTGCCTGCTTTAAATCGGAGGCTGGGATGGCATTGTAATCGGGCAAAAACGCATTTTGCTCCGATAATGGCATAAAGGCCAGCCGCGCCTTGGCCAAGGCCACGCCGGACCAGTAATCCGGGTAACCCGGATCGGGCACCAGGCAGGCGTCCCCCGGATTCAAAAGCACCTGGGGCAGCTGGACAAGTCCGGTTTTTCCGCCGAACAAAATGGCCACCTCCCGCTCCGGATCAAGCTGTACGCCGTAATCCTCCAGGTAGCGCCGGGCAATCGCTTCTTTCAGAAACTCATGACCTCTAAAGGGAGAATATTTGTGGTAAAGCGGATTTTCCGCCGCCTGCTGTAGAGCATGAACGATATGAGGCGGCGTAGGCAGGTCGGGATTTCCCTGTCCCAAGTTAATGACGTCATGGCCCGCCGCGATTTCTTGATTGACATTCCGTACAAGGCCCGCGAAAAATTGGCTCGGCAGCCCCTGCATAACATCGGCAACCGGCAGGGGGAAAGCCATGGAAGACGGTTTGACTTCCTTCATTGTGATCACTCCGGTCTGGTTGAAAAATGATAATGTTAATTTATCATGAGAATTTCGAGGTGTATAGGGGGAATAAAAGCAGGAATAAATTTCCGCAACATGCCCGCGAATTTATGGTTTGACAGCCCTAAGATGTGGTGGTAAGATACGAATAAATAAATGAGTAATCGATTACCCGTTTATGAATTGCAGCAAATTATATGAGGGGGGACCATCATAAAGTAAATAAATATATTGAGTAATCGTTTACCCGATAGGCGGCGTTTGGTCAGGAAAGCATAAAGTCCGATCCTTACCCTCTGAAACATTGACACTCCAAGGAGAAACGTGTTACATTGATATCCAGAATGAGTAAACGATTACTCAGATTCGCTATCAGTGAGGGGTGATGTGCAATGAAAAAGGGCAACCACATTTCAATTAAGGAAATCGCTCGCTTGAGCGGCGTTTCGGTGGCCACGGTTTCCCGCGTCATCAATGATAACGGCCGTTTTTCCGACGAGACGCGGAAGAAGGTCATGGATGTGATCAACAAGCACCATTATGAAACCAATTTTGTGGCCAAAAGTTTGCGCATGAACAAATCCCAGACGATCGGTTTGCTGGTTCCCGATATCAGCAACGAATTTTTTGCCGCGATCGTTCAGGAAATCGAGCGTCTCTTTTTTGAAGAGGGTTATTCCACGATTATATGCAATACGGCCAAAAGCGCCGAGAAGGAAAAGGAATATTTGAAAACGCTTGAGGGGAAAATGGTGGACGGACTGATCTGCATCTCCGGCCAGGAGGAGATTCTGACCGATATTTTGCGGAGAAACGTTCCTATCGTTTGTATTGACCGCCGGCCCAAAACCAACCAGAACGTGGCTTTTATCGAATCGAATCATCTTGAAGGCGGACGGCTTGCTACGGAGGAATTGATCCAAAAAGGGTGCCAAAACATTCTGCTCTTGACCAAAAGGAACAATTTATCTTCCGTCAATGAGCGGCTGAAGGGCTATGAGGAAGCATTAAAGCAGCACGGTTTTCCGGTTCATGAACAAAATGTAGTTTATATTGATGAGCACAGCAATAATCTGGAGGGTGCACGAAAGGCTATCCAGGAAGTGCTGGAGGCGAATTTGTCTTTTGACGGCATTTTCGCCACGAACGATTGGCTGGCATTGGGAGCGATGCTTATGCTGCAGGAGAAGGGCTACAACATTCCTGAGCAAGTGAAAATCGTCGGATTCGACAATAACCAGATTTCCAAGTACTGCAATCCGCCGCTGACCACGATCGATCAGGATGAGGCGACTCTGGCCAAATATGCCTACACGAACCTGCTGGACATGATCAACGGCTCCGCCGTAAAACATGGACAGCACACGCGCGTCCCGGTCCATTTGGTGGAAAGAAAGACAACTTAGAATTTAGCGACAACTCGTCAAAACATTTGTAACTGCCTTAAAAGAATCAAGGTGTTACAAATGCACGAGCATTGAGTAATCGATTACCCTACTATAAGAAGGTGATTTTTATGGGCAAACTATTATGTCCTTCGATGATGTGCGCCAACTTCAAGTCGTTGGAAAACGAAGTGGCCGCATTGGACGAAGCGAATGTGGATATTTATCACATCGATATCATGGACGGGAAATTCGTTCCCAACTTTGGCATGGGGCTTCAGGATTTGGAATTGATCCGCAAGCAAACCGGCAAGACGGTCGATGTTCACTTGATGATCGACAGCCCCGGCGACTACATTGATTTGTTTGCCGCAAAAGGGGCGGATATCATTTATTTTCATCCCGAGGCGGATAAGCATCCGGCCCGCACTATCGATCGAATCCGGGCCCATGGCGTTAAAGCCGGCATTGCCCTCAATCCCGGAACTTCCCTGGCTGCTGTGGACCCGCTGCTGGGCTTGGCCGATTATGTGCTCGTTATGACGGTGAACCCGGGATTTGCCGGACAGAAATATTTGCCGTATGTCGACGAGAAGATCAAAGCGCTGCATGCCTTGAAACGGCAAAAGGGGCTGCCGTTTACGATCGTCGTTGACGGGGCGATCTCGGAAGAGAAAATCGAAGAGTTGTCCGAATACGGCGTTGAAGGTTTTGTCCTGGGAACGTCGACCCTGTTCGGCAAACCAGAATCTTATAAAACGATTATCAGCAGATTAAAAAGCGGAGCTTAAAGGCCGCAAAGCGAAGGAGGAAATTTTGCATGAAAATCGCCATTGGAAGCGATCATGTTGCAGTGGAGCTAAAGTCGGTCATCTCGGCCTATCTCGAAGAGCTGGGGCACGAGGTCGTCGACTACGGACCGCAAACCGCCGAACGCACCGATTATCCCAAATACGGCAAACTGGTTGCCGAAGCGGTAGCCGGGAAACAAACGGATGCGGGGATTCTCATCTGCGGGACAGGCGTAGGCATCTCGATCTCCGCCAATAAAGTCAAGGGAATCCGGGCGGTCGTGTGCAGCGAACCTTATTCGGCCCAGTTGTCCAAGCAGCACAACAATACCAATATTTTGGCCTTCGGCGCCCGCGTTGTCGGCAGCGAATTGGCGAAAATGATTGTAAAGGCATGGCTGGATGCGGAATTCGAGGGTGGACGCCATGCGGACCGGATCGCGATGATCGAAGGTATTGAACAGCAATACCTGTGTTAAATAGATAGCCTATAAATAACGATATCTGGAGGAGATTGCAGTGGCTAAACGACTGATAGCATGCAAGAAAAGCGAAATCATGAAAATGAATGCCATGGAGCTGAAGGAAGCGATCTTTGCTTCCGAAGGCCGGGTCATCATGGGGCAGCATCTGGTCAAGATCAATACGGGATTGGTCGATGGGGTGACGAACGCCGAGATTCAAGCCGCATTTGGGGCGGATATGGTGATGCTCAACGGCTTTGACATGGTGAACGAGCAGGCCAATATCGGGCTCCGGGAGATGGAACACGGAAAAATGGCCGACAAGCCTTACAGCTTAAACCAAGTTAAAGAATGGGCCGGCGTCCCGCTCGGCATTTATTTCGAATGCCCCAGCCCCGAAGCCAAAGTGGCGGGCGAGCGGTATGTGGAAGCGAAAGAAGGAAGGGTGGCTTCCCAAGAGAACTTCCTGCGCGCGCTGGAGATCGGCGCCGATTTTATCGTACTTGGCGGCAATCCGTCGGCCGGAACGACCTTTGAGCGAATTATCGCGGCCACGAAACTGGCTAAGGAAACGCTTGGAGATCAAATGCTGATTTGCGCGGGTAAGTGGGAGGATGGCACGATCGAAAAAGTGTTGGGCGACCCGCTCAGCGAAAGGTCTTCCAATGAGATCATCAAGGACCTGATCGATGCCGGCGCCGATGTGATTACCCTGCCAGCCCCCGGTTCCAGACACGGCATTACGGTAGAACATGTCAGAAGCTGTGTGGAATTCGTCCATTCCTACAAACCGGGCACATTGGCCCTTTCCTTCCTGAACAGTTCTGTCGAGGGGGCGGATGTACAGACCATTGCCATGATCGCCTTGATGATGAAGCAGACGGGCGCGGACATCCATGCGATCGGAGACGGGGGATACGCGGGCACGCCGCTGCCGGAGAACGTATACCAACTGGCTTTATCGATCAAAGGAAGAAGACACACGATCAAAAGAATGGTGGGCAGAAGCAGATAAGGGAGGTTTTCTGTCAGACTCTATATGCCGAATTTTCGTTTATAGAGGTTGTTCAAAAAGTCATCTTTTGATCACGAGGCAACTCGAGAAGCGGTTTCGACATCGAATCTTGAATTCAGCCGGGCCTTCCGTTGCTCACGTAGGTTCGCCTACGCTCCGCTACTCAGTCCCTAGCTTCATCCAACCTTCTCGGTGCTGAAAACCTGACTTTTTGAACACGCACTTATAGAGTCTTTAAACTGCAAGATATGAAAACGGTTACGTTGTGCCCATGGCCTTCAATGAATAGCGTTGCAAGTTAAATAAAGGGGCGATCATCATGTCAAATGAAAAATTGGCGAAGGATATCTTAACCTCCGTCGGAGGAACGGAAAACGTGGCCAGCGTGGTTCATTGCGCAACCCGGCTGCGTTTTAAACTGAAGGATGCCAAGCTGGCCGACAAAAATCAAACGAAAAACATCGCGGGCGTTATTACCGTGGTGGAAAGCGGCGGTCAATATCAGGTCGTTATCGGCAACACGGTAGGCGATGTCTACAAAGAGCTTGTAAAAGCCGGCAACCTCGGCGAAGAATCCGGCCAGGCTTCGTCAAACTCCGGCAGCGGCGGGAACTGGTTCAATAAAGCCGTCGATATTATCTCCGGCATCTTTACCCCTTTTTTGGGCGCATTGGCGGCATCGGGTATATTAAAAGGCCTGCTGCTCATCCTTACGACGCTCGGCTGGCTTTCCAAGGAAAGCGGCACTTACATGATCTGGTACGCGGCGGCGGACAGCATCTTTTATTTCCTGCCGCTGGCCATCGCCGTAACGTCGGCCCGCAAATTCGGCGCCAATATGTTTGTGGCGCTGGCCATCGCCGGGGCTCTGGTGTATCCGAGCATCATTTCGCTGTACAACGATAAGGCGGAGGTCGCTTTTTTCAATATCCCGGTTATTCTGATGAGCTACACCTCTTCGGTGGTTCCGATCATCATTGCGGTCTGGTTCCTGTCCATCCTGGAGAAATATTTGAATAAAATTTTTCACAGCAGTATCCGAAACTTTTTAACGCCGCTGATCTGCATTATGGTCATCGTTCCGCTGACGCTGATTGCGGTCGGACCGGTAGGGACCTATGTCAGCCTGGGACTCGCCCAAGGCTATACCTTCTTATATAATCTCAGCCCGATCGTGGCCGGCATCATCTGCGGGGCCGGATGGCAGCTGCTGGTTGTCCTGGGGCTCCATTGGGCGTTTATCCCGATTATGTACAACAATATCGCGGTTTATGGCAGCGATACGTTAAAACCGCTGTTCGCTCCGTCCAACTTTGCTCAATCCGGGGCGGCGCTGGGCGTGTTGCTCAAAACGAAAAATCCGAAAGTGAAAGCCATCGCGGGCCCAGCGGCGGTAAGCGGCTTGTTCGGAATTACCGAACCGATCATTTACGGGATCAGCATCCGCTACAAGAAGCCTTTTGTTTGGGCGACGATCGGCGGGGCGATCGGGGGAGCCATTACGGGCGCGGCCGGTTCGGTGGCGATTGCTCCCGGCATCCCGGGGCTGTTGTCCATCCCTCTTTTCTACGGACAAGGTTTTGTCGGATTTCTGATTTCCATCATCGTCGCTTACTTCTTCACGGCCATTGCCACGTATTTCTTCGGATTCAACGATGCCATGGAGAAGGAAATGGTTGCGGCCAAGGAGCAAACGCAGAAGCAGACCGCCGGTGTTTCTGAAGGAACGCCGGGTTCGCAAAACGAAGAAATCGGCAGTCCTTTGTCCGGCCGGATCATACCGTTATCCGAGGTCGCGGACGAGGCGTTTTCGAGCGAAGCGATGGGTAAGGGAGTGGCGATCGTTCCGGAAGAGGGCAAACTGATCGCTCCGTTCTCGGGAGTTGTTGCGAACGCTTTCCGCACCGGCCATGCCATCGGCCTGATCTCGGACCGCGGAACGGAAATCCTGGTTCATATCGGACTGGATACCGTCAAGTTGAAAGGGCAGCACTTTAAAATGCACATTGCCGAAGGCGACCGGATCGAAAAGGGGCAACTGCTGGCAGAGTTCGATGTCCAAGCCATTAAAGATCTGGGTTATGACGTAACCACGCCCGTGATCGTAACCAATACACCCGCGTTTTCGGACGTGAAGACGCTGAACGTAGGCCAAGTGCGGGTACATGATCCGTTGCTTGAGGTTAAAGGATAAGAAGCCTGCACTAGGGACTATGCAAAGACGATAATTCAAAATAGAGAAAACGATTACCCCAACGGAAGCGGAAGGAGCCTTACTGCCATGTCATTGGAACAACTGAATTCCATCAATAAACCGCTTGTGATTCACGATATTTTGAGCGAGGCGTTTCGTCCGTTCGGCAAAGTGTGGACCAGCATTCATGCCGATGAATGGATCGCCTACGCGCAAGGGCATATTGAAATTCCCGGCGAGGGGAACCGTTATGTCCCGTCCATCGCGGAGTTGGAAGCGTTCGCCGCAGCGCGCCGGATCCAGGAGGAGATTTACGGCGAACTGCCGATCCAAATCGGCTTCTGCGCCGGAGGGAACACAAAACTTACGGGTCTCGAATACCATCAAGGCAGCGAGGTCGTGGTGGCCGCGACGGACTGCGTGCATTTCCTTGGCCGGGTCCAGGACATTCACGACTATAGTTATCACAGCGGCAACGCAAGAGCGTTTTTTCAGCCGAAAGGGACGGTGGTTGAACTATATTCCACGACACTTCATTATGCTCCCTGCAAAGTATCGGATCTTGGGTACCTGACGCTGGTCGCACTGCCAAAAGGCACGAATCAGCCGCTTGAAGCGGGCGGAAGTGAAGGCGGAAATCTACTTTTGACCAAGAAAAATAAATTTCTTATGGTGCACGAGACGCAAACCGAAAAAATTGCTTTAGGGACTCATCCGGGACTAAAAGGCAAGCTGCTGGAAATTAAGACTATATAACGGCAAACAAGGGCAGGTAATGAACTGCCCTGTTTTCTTTTTTTATTGGCTTATTGCCACCCGTGAAGCAGCAAGCTATCATATCTGGTATATAGCTCTAAAGGAGTGAATAATATGGCGGAGCTTCAACAAGGAAAATGGCGGGTGGCCCTGGTTCAGGGCGATATCAGGTTGGGGGAACCGGAGGAAAACCGTAAACACATGCAGGAACTGTTGGGGCGGACGGTAGCGGAGCATCCTGACCTCGATCTGGCCGTGCTTCCGGAAATGTGGAATACGGGTTACGCCTTGGACCGGATTCACGAATTGGCCGATGCCGAAGGCAAGGCGACGCGGGAGTGGCTGTCGGCGTTTGCCGCCAAACACCGCATTCATATCGTCGGCGGCTCCATTGCCGAGAAACGAGACGGGAAGATTTACAATACCATGTATGTTTTTGATCGCGAAGGAAAAGAGACGGCCCGCTATGCCAAAATCCATCTGTTCCGGCTGATGGAGGAGGAGAAATATCTAGCGTCCGGGGAACGGAACGTCGTCTTTGAATTGGAACGCATGAAAGCCGGAGCGTCAATCTGCTTCGATATCCGGTTTCCTGAGCTGGCCCGGACGCTGGCGCTGCAGGGCGCCAAGGTTCTGTTCGTCCCCGCGGAATGGCCGCATCCCCGGCTGCATCACTGGCGTACGCTGCTGATGGCCCGGGCGATCGAAAATCAAATGTACGTTGTGGCCTGCAACCGGGTGGGCAGCGGGGGCGGAGCGGACTTTTTCGGGCATTCGATGATCATCGACCCGTGGGGCGAAATCGTAGCGGAAGGCGGGGAAGGGGAGGAAATCGTCACCGGAACCGTCGATCTCTCGCTCGTGGATGAGGTTCGCGGACGAATCCCGGTATTCGCCGACCGCCGCCCGGGGTGCTACGAATTATAAAGCGCAGTTGCGCTGCTCCATCGTCGCCTTGAACGTTTCGATAAAAACCTCCGCCGCTTTGGATAAATATCGGCCTTTGCGGTAGGCGATGACCAGCGTGCGGCTGGGCACGGGCTCGGCGAGCGGCAGATAAGCCGGGATCAGCTCGCTGCGTTTGGCCCGGGCGATAAAGCGCGGAACGAGTGTGATGCCCATCCCGGCCGCGACCAGCGATTGCACCGTTTCGATGTTGTTGCTCTCGAATACGACGTTCGGTTCAAAGCCCGCGCTACGGCAAAGGTCTACCGTCAGCTTGCGGAAGCCCTGCCCTTTTTTCAGCACGATAAACGGTTCGTCCCGCAATTGCTCCAGCTTCACGCCTGTCCTCGCTTCTTCGGTAGAGGCGAGGCGGTGATTCGACGGCACGGCCAGGTCGATGATTTCTTCGCCGATCGGCTCATAAGCGAGCGTCGGCTCCTGCAGCGGCAGCGACAGCAAACTTAGATCTGTGCCGCCGCCGGCCGTCAGCTTCTCCAGATTGAGCGATGTATCTTCCAGCAGGGTGATTTCGATGTCCGGATACGCTTCTTTGAAGGCGGGCAGCACGTAAGGCAGCAGGTGGGAGCCGGTGATCGGCATGCTTCCCACGACAACGCGGCCGGCCCGCAGCTGGGAAATGTCGTCCATTTCCTGCCGCAGCTGCGCCACGGCGTCCATGATTTTTTGCGCGTGCTCAATAAAGCTCGATCCGGCGTAGGTCAGCTCAACCGTGCTCGTATTGCGCTGGAACAGCTTGACGCCAAGCTCTTGCTCCAGCTTGGACAGCTGCTGGCTGAGGGAAGGCTGGGCGATATGCAGTTTGTCGGCGGCGCGGGAAAAGTTTTTCTCCTCGGCGATTTTCAATGTGTACAGAAGTTGCCTTAGTTCCATATTTATCATCCCTCTTATAAGAAATTCCTATAAACAAGTATACTACATATAGGGAGGGGATGCTCGTTATCGGCAGTACAACCGGGTTGGGATATTCAGGAAAATTTGTTTTGTGTCCCTATTCCCCGTTATAATGGATGAAAAAGCTAAAGTTATTATTTTGGAGGTTTTACGTTTGAAGAAATGGTTGAAAGAAGTTGTCGGATGGGGCGGATCGATCGCGCTTGGATTTGTGCTAAGCATGATTATCGGCATTTTTGTGATTCAGCCTTACCGGGTAGACGGCCATTCGATGGAACCGACGCTCAACGACAAGCAGCGCATTTATGCCTGGAAGTTCGCGCACGTGCTGGAGAAGCTGCCGGATTACGGCGATATCGTCATTATCGACAGCCGGGTTGACCGCAGCCGTACATTCTTGGACGATATCAAGGAGCATCCCTTGATAACCTGGTTATCCGGCAGTGGACAGGAGGATTTTTTCTATGTCAAAAGAGTGGTCGGCCTGCCCGGAGATACGATTGAAGTGAAGGACGGGCACGTGTTCCGAAACGGACAGCAGCTAGACGAGCCTTATATTAAGGAAAAAATGAATGCAGGGGCCGCTGAGGTTTGGAATGTCCCGGACGGCTATGTGTTCGTCATGGGCGATAACCGGAATAACAGCAACGACAGCCGCAGCATCGGACCGATTCCGCTCGACCATGTGATGGGGATCGATTCGTTTTAGTGCCGAGAGTTGAACCTGCCGCTGCGAGCACGAATATTCATATAAAAAACAGCTCCTTCAGGTGAACCTGCCTGGTGGAGCTGTTTTTTCGATTGCCGCAGATTTCCCAAATCTAACCTTTTTGGCTAGGCCGTTTCGCTTGTCTCGCCGCTCCCGTCTTTAAGGGTTCCTTCCGAGTATTCGGTCAGAAGATCCCATAAGAAGGGAGGGATCCCTTCGGCTTCGGAAGGGGGAGCCGGAGGACGTTCTTCCCCGTTTCCGGGCGGAGCCTGCTCCGGCCGCGGCGGGCGCAGCTCGGCGACGGTCTCGGCGATATCGTCAAACAGCGCGTCGATTTCTTCTTCGCTGGCTGATTCCGCATCGAATTCGCTCAATTTTTCCTGCAGCGTCGAAAGCAGTTCGCCGAGCGGATCGGCCGCTTCTTCGCCGGAGGCGGCGGAACCGAATGAATAGGAGCTCAGTTTGCTTTGCAATTCCGCCAAAATCGATTTTTTCTCGTCCGTGGTAAGCGGGTCCGTATTTTGTCCGGTTGCTGCGCTGTAGGTGGAGTCTGCGGCGGCTTGATTTTGTAAGTTGGTCAGGTAGGCGAGATATTCCGGGCTTAGTTCAAGGGAATCACCCGTACTAACCGTTACTTTGCCGCTTTGTCCGGAGTCTGCTTGTTTGTTGGCGGCGGTCGTTTTTTCCCACGAGCCAATGCTGTAAGAATAAGTGCTGCTGTATGGATTTACAGATAATGACATGCTTTTGTTTCATTCCTTTCATGCTAAAATTTTAGATTTGCCGGATCGATTCGGGAAGCCTGCAACAAAGATATCGAATCCGAATCTGAAAATAAGCTGAAGGACGGCTTAAAATACGCGGAAAAGTTATAGGGAATAGCTATCAGCTATATTGTTTTCATGTCTTGGACGCGCCCCGCGGACCGGGTTACAATAGGGCAAAACAAAGCTATCAAGCGAGCGGAGGAGTCTGGCAACTATGATACATACGGTTTTATCTACACTGCTTCATGTAATCGTTCCGCTTTCGATTCCGGTGATTGCCGGCGCGCTGCTGGCGCGTTTTCGCGGTTTGGACACCAAGCCGCTGCTGACTTTATATTTATACGTGCTGAGTCCGGCGATCATTTTCGATACGCTGATGAACGCGCATATTTCATCGGGAGATGTGTTCAGTACGATCGGGTTTTCCTTGCTGAACCTGGCGCTGATGTGGGGCATTGCCAAGGCGGGGGGACGGCTTCTGAAGCTGGGGCCGCCGGAAGCGGCCGGACTTACGCTTATATCGACGCTGACGAACAGCGCCAACTACGGATTGCCGCTCGTATTGCTTGCTTTCGGTCAGCTTGGACTCGACAAAGCTTCGCTTTATGTTATCACGCAGATGATTATCGTTAACACGGTTGGCGTGTATTTTGCCGCCCGCTCGCAGTTTTCCGTGCAAAGCGCGATCCGGTCGGTGTTTGCCCTGCCGGCGATCTATGCTGCGGCCCTGGCGTTTTTTCTTCGCCTAACGAATCTGCAGCTCCCGGCGGAGATCACCCAAGGGGTTTCCATGGTGGCGGCCGCTTATTCGCCGGTTGTGCTGACGGTGCTGGGCGCGCAGATGGTGAAGGTCGGAAGGCCGGACGCCGCTGCCGCGCAGCGATCCGCGGTTTGGGCCGGCATTGCCGTGAGGCTGGCCGCGGCGCCCATTGCCGCCTATATCGCCTTGACTGTATTGGGCATTACGGGTACGCTTTTTTCCGTCCTGTTCATTTTGGCTTCGATGCCGGTCGCCGTAAACGCCGTCGTTCTGGCCGAACGGTTTGACGCCGCGCCCGGGCTGGTGTCGAGATGCATCATGTGGACGACGCTGGCTTCGTTTGTCGTGCTGCCGGTGCTGCTCGTGCTTGTTTAGTTCACCGAGAGTACGCATTGAGGCTTCCTTTTCGGCGGAAAATGAAGGATGAGATCAACAGCAACAGCGGTATTACAGCGCAAGCAACGACTCCGAAATAACCCGTGAATTGGCCCATCCTGTCGATTTCCACAAAATTTTGAGGATACATGGCTGCGGCAAACAGTAAAACTAACGGAAGGTAATAGATGTACCTGTTCCATTTTTGCGTAAGTTGGCTGAGTCCGGCGACAATGTAAAAATAGTAATTTGCCGTGGTCATGTAAATTTTAATCGTCCACAAGACGATAAACAACAATTCAAACCGTTCCAGGAACGCGCCGGGAAATTCGATTTGCTGGGCAAAAGAAACAACCGGCCACTGCAAGCGGGAAACTTCTTCCACGGACATGCAGGCGATGACCATCGTCACCATGAGGAGATACAACCCCATGGCGACGGAATAGCCGATCGCTCCCGCCTTCCACGCCTTTTGCGGATGAACCATGAAACTCGTTAAGATGAGCATGGATTCGAAACCTAGGGTTGAAAAGGGAACTACCTCCAGAGATTGAAGGATCGGCCTCCATCCCTTATGAAAAACGGGACGCAAATAATCCGGATCGAAGTGGTTGATATTGAGAATAATCAGCAGCAAAAAAACGACAAAGGTTAAGGGAAAAAAAAGCTCCACCAACCGGACCATCACATGAAGGCCGCCCGAGGTCAAATAACCGACAAGCAGCAGAAACGGGATAAGAATCGCGCTTATCGGTGTTCTCTCCAGGGCCAGAGCTTTGATAAATTCCGCCATCATTCTTACTACATGCGAGCAGACCAACAGGCAGTATACAATAAATGAAAGGTTGATGAGGTGTCCGATAAATTTACCCGCAACCCGTGTACTTATCTTATAAAACGTCTCCCCGGGAAATCGCCGGCATAAGCTCACATTGATAAAAACGGCGACCAACCCCAGCAAGCTGGACAAGAGCAGTCCCTGCCAAACATCGGGAGTTTGCGCCTTTTCCGCTATACTTCTGGGCAAACTCACAATTCCCACGGCGTACACGGTCGAGGTGACCGTAAGAACGGTTTGTAGAGTGGAGATTTTTTCATGTTTCATGGTAGGCAGATTTGTCATGGCGACCCCGCTCCTTTAGAATAAGCTCCCGTTTGCCTTACTTCGGCATCCACCAGAACGTCGATCGGGATTTGACTGAAAGTATCCGGCCAGTTGTTCTTCACGCGATCCCAGGCTTCGGGATAGTCCGTTTTTATTTTTGTGCGAAAACCGGCCACATCCGCTTTTTCCTTCCGAAGTTTGCTTAAAGACCGAAGCACGCTCTCTTTGATTTCTTCCTGCGCCGCTTCCCTGGCCGTTTGCAGAAACGGTTCCTTCAGAAGATCGGCAGAGACAACCCGGTTCTCGTTCAGATTAAGGGCGGTTTTAATCCGGACCGTAAATGAGATATCCTGTCCATTGGCACGCGGGATGAGTTTTCTCTTCACTTTGTCGACTTCAAATACCATCGCGTGGTTCGTCCGCGGATCCTCGGCTTTAACAACAGTCCCCTCCGTGTTTCCCAGCATCCAATTGATCCCGCTGATATCCTCCTCGTCTAGCCAGCCGGCAAATTTCTTCGTTTGGCCGCTGATCAGGGCCGCGCCTGTCAGACGATTGCCGCCTTCGCCGGTATCCAGCCGTTGAATTAAAAAATCGGCTCCCTGCGAAATCCGGATCGAAATGTCTCCCAACGTGATCTTTGGTGGTATTTTTTCGTTTAAAGCGCTGTTTTTGGCTAGATCCCTCAAATCCACGGAAGGGATGTCTTTATGTTTGCCCATCTTCGCCAGAGCTTCTTTGGCACTGCCCTTCACAACCATAACAACCGAATTTCGGCTCGTTTTGTAGGAGCGGTTATACGTATCCAGCAATTGGTCGATCCGCCACTTCCGCAAAGCCTGATCGCTGATCAAGACCAGCCGGATAAAATTGTACAAGGGTGCACGAGCCACCTGTTTCGCCTGTTCTCTAGAGGCATACTGGATGGAATCCCCGTAAAGCGTTGTTATGTTGGTGTATGCATTTTCTTGTTTTTTCTGAGCGATTAAATGCTGATAAGTAAGTTCAAGCATATCCTGATCCATATCGATGGCAACGCCGAGAATGATGCTCAAGTCTTCGATTTCCCTGCTGTCCCAGCAACCGGCAAGCACGGCGCAGGCCATCCATCCGGCAATGCATTTTTGCAGCAGCCGGATGCGGCGGAACCGAAAGATAAAAGCTGTCATAGGTTTACTTCCTTTTTCTGTGGGACAATGTCTCGTCCTGAGTTTTTAACGTTAATGAACGCTTTTTGAGATACCTGAAAGGAACGCGAACCCAAGTATCTTGCTGATCTCTTAATCGGATCGGGGCCAAAGGCGCCATGTAAGAAACGCCGAAGCTTTTGATCCGAACCATATGGGCACCCAGAAATATGAACGACAGGATCACCCCGTAGAGCCCGTATACCGAGGCAACCAGCATAACCGGGAAGCGCAGCAGGCGGATGCCGATACTGCCGCTGTATTGCGGACTCGCAAAGGATGAGATCGCGGTAACCCCGACGATAATCACCATGAAAGGACTGACGATCGACGCCTCAATGGCCGCTTCCCCGATGACAAGCCCTCCAACAATGCCGATGACCTGGCCTATGCCTTTGGGCAGCCGCAAGCTTGCCTCGCGCAGGATTTCCAATGACACTTCCATGATTAGAGCCTCGACAAAGACCGGAAAAGGGATGCCTTTCCGCGAGGCCACAATGGACATGACCAGATCGGGCGGGATGAGCCCGGGATGGAAGGAAACCAAGCTGACGTATAGGGAAGGCAGGAAAGTTGCTATAAACAACGCCATTAGACGAAGAATGCGAAAAAATGACCCTAACGGGAACCGTTCGTAATAATCCTCCGGGGATTGGGCCAGCATCCAGAAAGTCATCGGAGCTATCAGCACGAACGGCGTGCCGTCCAGCATGATGACAACCTTTCCGCCCATCAGGGCGCTCACCGCTTTATCCGAGCGTTCCGTCGCTTGAAGCTGCGGAAACGGAGACCACGGTGTTTCCTCGATCAATTGCTCTACGATCCCGCTATCTTGTACATCGTCGATGTCGATGGATTCAATCCTTTTTTTGATGTCCTGAACCAGTTCCGGATTGGCAATGTCGGCGATATAGAGCACGGCCAAGTTTCGGGAAGATCTTTTTCCAACCCGGTATTTATCGATTTTGAAACTGACGTCCTTCACAAATCGTCTGATCATGGCAAGATTGCTGGCCATGTCTTCGACAAAACCTTGCCTCGGTCCTCTTACCAAAGTTTCGGTAGCGGGTTCTTCCACATTTCGAGCAGGGAAATTTGCGGTCTCTACAATCAGCGCTTCATCGATTCCTTCAATGAGCAGGCAAGTCTTCCCCGACAATACTTCCAAAACACACTTATCCAGAAACTCGCCCGTTTCAATTCCGATCGGCGAAGCGGTCTTCTGCAGCAGGTCTTCCTTTAATGTTTCCGGGGCATACGCAGGTTTATTGTCCCCGAGCCCCGCCAGAATCAACGGTTTGACGATTTGTTCATTAATTGCATTGATGTCCGCGATCCCGGAGAGATAGACAATGATGACTTGAAAGCCGGTTTGCCCTACATCCAATTCCTTGAAGACGGCATCGGAAAAATGGCTAAGGGTGCGCTTCAGATATTCCACGTTTGCTTCAAGCGGCCTTGCCATGGCGATCCTCCCTCGGAACCGTATCCGTGAACTTCAAAAGGTAATATGTGTAAAAATAATTTAAATATTCGTATGCCTTCCAATTCAAAAAGCTGCCGCCGGTAGTTTACCGACAACAGCTGTATCCAGAATCTAGCCTTGTCAATCGTTGCGTTGGTTAGGACGACTCTGAAACGGAAAAGAAACGATATAAAGCCCTGAGAGAGCTTAAAACTCCCAGGGCTTCTACGGTGTGGATTATAAATTCGGTGTGTAGTTAGGGTTATTCAATATTTGATTTACAATATAGAGGAGGTCGTCATCATTTACGGTTTCATCGATCACCTGGTCGGCTTGGTGGTTGACTGTATCTGTATCGGCAACAGCATTTCCAAAGTAAAACGCATCGATAGCGAGGTCAACCAATGTATACTCCCCCGACTTATTTACGTCCAAAATAGCCGGTGCAACTACGGTTACTGTATCCTGTAAGCAGTTTTCTTCGTCCAAATCATATTCTTGCTCTGTATCCGCGATTCTACCCTTTAAGGCGTCTACGTCCCCCGTACCGACTGCGATTGCTTTGAATTTAAGTTTAACAATAACCGTATCCTCATCGATACCATAGTCCTTGCCTTGGCTGGCGATAATAAAACGGATGTTGCCATTATTGTCTGTAGGATCATTATATACCTTGTAACCCGCTACTTCTTCATATCCCAAGTATTCAAACAAACTAGTAATGGGGGAATTAACATGTTGAAATTAATAAAAAAGCTGAGCTTCTGGCTACCGCTGCTTTCATTGGTTGTTTGTGTTTATAATCTCATGGGATACGATGACAAAAACCTGTTGCTCGCTCTTACAAGCCCACCGTTATTATGGTTTAATCCCGAGTTGACGAAATTGCACCATACGATGAATAGCGAACTATTGTGGCAGTTAGTTCTTTATGGGATTCATTTTTCCTTCTGGTTGCTTTTTGGTCTTGCAATAGACTGGATTATTTCAAAAATAAAGGCATCCTTATAGGCTGACCCTATCACAATTATAGTTATTATATCTTGGAACAATTAACGGGAACGTGCTATATTGAATTCAACATACAAAGCGCTGGCCAAATTGGTTGTAAAACCGCCGGCATTCCGCTTTGTTCCAGGTTCGATTCCTTGTGTGGGGTGAAAAAAATGAGCAGTAAAAAAACGATGTATGAGAAAATTTGGGATAATCACGTGATTTATCAGGAAGAGGGCAAACCGAGCATTATTTATATCGATTTGCATCTCGTGCATGAGGTCACTTCGCCTCAGGCGTTTGAGGGTCTGCGGCTGAGCGGCCGCAAGGTACGCCGTCCGGAACTGACCTTCGCGACGATGGACCACAACGTTCCGACCAAAGACCGCTACAATATCAGCGACCCGATCTCCAAACAGCAGATCGACACGCTGTCGCAAAACTGCCGCGATTTCGGCGTGACTTTGTACGATTTGGACACGATCGATCAAGGCGTCGTTCACGTTATGGGTCCGGAGCTGGGCCTTACGCATCCGGGCAAAACGATCGTTTGCGGCGACAGCCATACGTCGACGCACGGCGCGTTTGGGGCTTTGGCCTTCGGGATCGGCACCAGCGAGGTAGAGCACGTGTTGGCTACGCAATGCTTGCAGCAGGCTAAAGCCAAAACGCTGGAAGTGCGGTTCGTCGGCAAACGTAAGCCCGGCGTAACGGCCAAAGATATGATCCTCGGCGTGATCGCCCAATACGGCACCGATTTTGCGACCGGGTATGTCATTGAGTATACGGGCGAAGCGATCCGCGAACTGTCGATGGAAGAGCGGATGACCGTCTGCAACATGTCGATCGAAGCCGGCGCCAGAGCGGGGCTGATTGCACCGGACGATACGACGTTTGATTATTTGCGCGGGCGTCAGCATGTGCCGCAAGGCGCAGCGTTCGAGCAAGCGGTGGCCGAATGGAAGAAGCTGGTGACCGACGAAGGCGCGGAATACGACCGCGTGGTCGAATTTGACGTGGATTCGCTGATTCCGCAGGTTACCTGGGGCACAAGCCCGGGCATGGGCACCAGCATCGACGGACGCGTGCCGAATCCGGCCGATTTCACTACCGACAACGAACGCAAAGCAGCCGAAAAGGCGCTTGAATACATGGGCCTGACGCCAGGCACGCCGATGGCGAACATCGAGATCGACTATGTGTTTATCGGCTCCTGCACGAACGGACGGATTGAAGACTTGCGCGCCGCGGCGCAAATCGCCAAAGGCTACAAGGTTTCCGGCAAAGTCACGGCGATTGTCGTACCGGGCTCCGGCCGCGTAAAAATTCAGGCGGAGCAGGAAGGCCTGGACAAGATCTTTACGGAAGCCGGATTTGAATGGCGTGATGCCGGCTGCAGCATGTGCCTGGCGATGAACCCGGACGTTCTCCAGCCCGGACAGCGCTGTGCTTCCACCTCCAACCGGAACTTTGAAGGACGGCAGGGCCGCGGCGGCAGAACGCACCTCGTTTCTCCGGCGATGGCGGCCGCGGCTGCGATCAAGGGACGTTTTGTCGATGTTCGCGAGTGGGAAATCAAAAGCGAAGTCCTGAGCTAATCAAGGTAAAAAGGGGAGAATCGATCGATGGAAGCATTTAAAAAACTGACCGGCACCGTCGGTCCTGTGGACCGCGTCAATGTCGATACCGACGCCATTATTCCTAAGCAATTCCTTAAACGCATCGAACGTACGGGGTTTGGACAGTTTCTGTTCTACGAATGGCGTTTTGACACCGAAGGGAACGTCAATCCCGATTTTGATTTAAACAAATCGCGTTATGAAGGCGCGTCGATCCTCATTTCGCGCGCGAATTTCGGCTGCGGCTCTTCGCGGGAACATGCGCCGTGGGCGATCCTCGATTACGGATTCCGCTGCGTCATCGCGCCGTCTTTTGCGGATATTTTCTACAACAACTGCTTCAAAAACGGCATTTTGCCGATCAAGCTGTCGGAGGAGCAGGTTGAAGAGCTGTTCCAGCGCACGGCGGCCCATGAAGGCTACAAGCTGACGGTGGATCTGGAAGAAAAGACGATTAAGGACGAACACGGCCTGAATATCGCGTTTGACCTTGACGAGCACCGCCGCCAATTCCTGCTGCAAGGCCTGGACGACATCGGCCTGACGCTGCAGCACGAGGATTTGATCGCAGCATACGAGCAAAGAAGATTCGGTTAAACTTTAGCCGTCAAAGTACAGGAGCTCCCGGTTTATGACCGGGAGTTTTTGCGTTCATAAGGCGGTGACGGCCACATTTGCGGGAGGCCGCAGAAATAGCGGCACTTTATGTTCTTATTGCCTGGAGCCAGGCATGTTCATCCCCATTAACGGCATTTTTTGTCCTTATTTTCCCATGAATGGTCCAGATCGCGGGCATTTCCTTGCTACAGGGGAAAATAGCGACATAAACTGCCTCTATCTCTCTCCAATGGACGAATATCGCGGGAATAGCGACACTTTATGCCCTTATGTTTTTCGTTGGACAGCTCGCGCGGAATCGAATGTCCGTTTTTGTCTCTCTCTGAAAATATAAGTCTATCAGGGGACGTTTTTTTCTGATATCATGGAAGTAATTAGCAGCCTTTTGCGGATGAGGGTTCTTTTTGTCGGTAAATTTTACTAGGGTGAGGTAGGGATGAGGTTGATGAAGAAAATCGGCTTTTTCTTGTTTGCATGGCTTTTTTTGCTTGGGTTGCCGGGTTTAAGCCATGCGGCTTCTTCCGGCACGCACATTTATTTGGACGGCCAAGAGCTGGTGCAGCCGGAAAATGCGCAGGCCGGGATTGTCCATGGAAGCGTGATGGTACCGATCCGCGTGATCGTCGAAGGGCTTGGCTACGACGTCAATTGGGACAAAGCGAATAGTACGTTGACGATCAAGCAGGGAGAGACCAACCTGAAGCTGAAGATCGGCGAGGAAACGTCCGTTGTGGATGAACGAAAAGTGAAGCTGAACGGCGCTCCTTTTCTGCAGGGCGACACGACTTTGGTTCCGCTGCGATTTGTCGGCGAACAAATGGGGTTAAATGTAAGTTGGAACAACGAATCCAAATCCGCGTATTTATATAGTCCGGTTGGCGGTTCGGCTGACGGCGTTCTGCCCGGGCATGTCAGCGGGGCCGCGGCGTCGGACGATGAAATCAAGGTGCCGGCGGATGAGCCGGGGCAAGACAGTACATACACGCCTTCGAACGATGATGAAGGCATGACCGCGGATACGCGGGAAGAAGAAGGGAAAGATGGAACGGAAAGCGAGGTGACCGATCCGGCGCTTATTACGGGGATCAGCTTCGGAGAAAACCGTTTGATGTTTGCGGTATCCGGCAGCGTTGAACCAAACGCGTTTACGATGACCGGTCCGGACCGGATCGTCGTTGACGTGCCGAATGCCGGTTTTGACGAGTCCTTTCTGAAGCAATATCCGTTGGACGAGAGTAACAAAGGGGAACTCGCGGTAACCGGATATCCGGACGTGTCGAAAATCCGCTATTCGTTATACAGCGCAGAACCGGGGACGGTCCGCTTCGTGATCGATTTGAACCGCAGCAGCCAGTTTAAGGTGACGAACAACGGCGACGGCCTCGTTACCGTTGACTTGACCGCGGACGCCGTAAATGGAGGCTGGGATTTCGGGGCGGACGGTAAGCCGATCGTCGTCATCGATGCGGGACATGGCGGCACTCAGCCGGGGGCGACCAGCATAACGAAGCGGCAGGAGAAGGATTTTACGCTGGCTGTGGCGTTAAAGGTACAGGCTTTATTGGAGCAGGAAACGGAGTTTGATTTTGTAATGACCCGGGATTCGGACGTGACGTTGTCGCTGCAGGATCGGGTAAAAATAGCCAATGATATCGGCGCCGACGTATTTGTTTCCATTCACGGCAACAGCATTGATCCGCCGGCCAATCCGAGCGGTTCGGAAACGTATTATACCAGGGAGGAAAGCATTCCCCTCGCCAATGTGATGCACAGTCATCTCGTCCAGGCAACGGGTCTGGCGGACCGCAAGGTGCGCTACAGCAGCCTGCACGTCACCCGCGAGACGACGATGCCCGCGGTTCTTCTTGAAGTGGGGTACCTCAGCAACAAGAACGACGAGTCTCTCATGTATACCGAGGAACTACAACAGCGCGTTGCCGAAGGTATAGTGGCGGGGATTAAGGAATATTTGGGCCTGTGATTTTGTCGAAAACACGCAATAAAGAAGGGGGTAGCGGCATGAGAAAAATGGGATATCTTTTGCTGATCATCGCTCTGCTGGCGCTGGCGGGCTGCGGACAAAAGCCTGCAGCTATGCCGGCGGATACCGGGAATGCTTCGAACGTCGCGGAAGGCGGCGCGGATCATAGCCAAGGCGGGCCGGTCGATTCCAGTCAGGGGGCCGGCGGTGAGGGAGCGGGTCAGACTGATGCAAGCGGCCCGCAGCAAACAGCGGAGCAAGTTAAGCTGACGGTCGAGGTTTATTTTACGGATGAAGATCTGATGGAATTGAAGCCGGTTCAGCGGGAGATTGAGGTGCCGGAAGGGCACAGCAAATATGAAGAAGCGTTTAAGGCATTGCAGTCGGCCGATCAAGGTTTGATTTCCTTGTGGGAGAAAGTGAAGCTCAACAGCGCCGCTTTTTCCGGGGCGAACGGCGAATTGGCGCTCGATATTGAACTGCCGGACGAAGCCCGGCTCGGCGCAGGCGGCGAGGCGCTGGCCATCGAAGCGCTGAAAAAGACGATGTTTCAGTTCGACGAGGTGAAACGAATCGAGGTCACGGTAGGCGGGGAGAAGGTTGAATCGCTTATGGGCCACGTGGACCTCGAGCACCCAATCACCAGAGAATAAAGGAAGTCTTTAAAAGCTGAAAACAGGCTGTCTCAAAAGGTCATAAACTTGACCTTAGGGACAGCCTTGTTTTTTTCTCAAAATCAGGCAACTCAGTAGTTTGAGAGGAAGCAGTAGCAAATTATACGCAGAAAAATGCCATAATTTCGCAACTTTTCAGGGCTTAAAGCGTCTAATATGTCGTCTGGTGATGTCGAAGTTTTGAGTGATTTTTTATCGGTCGTCATGAGGCAAAAATACTAGGATGGTAGGGGTGACGGATGAGGAAAAAAAATTTAGCGGCAATGTTGTTCACTTTGATTTTTTTGTTTGCGTTTTCGCAAACGGGACATGCTGCCGCGGGTAGTACCAGTGTTTTTCTGGATGGCAGGGCGCTAACCTTGCCCAAAAATGGACAAGTTCAAAATGTTAATGGAAATGTGATGATTCCAATTCGTGTCGTCGCGGAGGAGCTAGGGTTTGACGTCAACTGGGAAAAAAAGACGGGCACGGTAACCATACAGCAACCCGGAACAATTCTCACTTTGGCCGTCAACAAGACGACGGCAACGGTAAACGGCAGTGAAGTCAAGCTGCCTGCCGCTCCCAAGCTGGCTAAAGACACCACGCTTGTCCCTCTGCGGTTCGTCGGTGAGCAGATGGGGCTTACGGTATCCTGGGATAATTCCAAGAAAGCGGCTTATTTATTAAGCCCGAGCTCCGGCAGCGGAAGCGGCAGTACAGGCAACCCCGCGTCGGGCAACGAATCGGGACAGCCAGGAGCGCCGGTTGACCCGGAAAATGGCGGCGAATTGGCTTCCGTCAACGGGATCAGCTTTGTTAACAATCGTTTGATGATCGCCGTGGACAAGAACGTGAAGCCGAACATTTTTACGATGACCGGCCCCGACCGGCTGGTGGTGGATCTGCCGCAAACCGCTTTTGCCGAGTCGCTTGCGACCGGCCAAACACTGGACAGCAATCAGAGCGGCATGATGGAAGTGACCGATTATCCGGACGTTTCCCGCGTCAGATTCGCTTTGTTCAGCAGCGACCCTTCGACCGTACGCGTCGTGCTGGACCTGAATCATCAGGTGAATTACGCTCTGGTAAACGAAAATGACGGACTTATTATCGTTGATTTGAATGCCGACGCAACTAATCCGTGGGACGGAACGGACGTGGACGACGGATTGACTACGGTCGTGATTGATGCCGGGCACGGAGGAAGCGATCCGGGAGCGACCAGCATTACGAAGAAAAGAGAAAAGGACTTCAACCTTGCCGTTGCGCTGAAAGTACAACAGCTGCTTTTGGAACAAGGGCCGGACATTAACGTCGTGATGACGCGGGAGAGCGATACATATCCGACGCTGCAGGATCGGGTGAAGATTGCGGAAAATGCCAATGCGGACATTTTTATTTCCATCCATGCGAATGCCGGCTCGGCGACGGCGAGCGGGGTTGAGACGTATTACACCCGCTCCGAAAGCGCGGGTTTGGCGAAGGTCATGCACAAGCATCTCGTGGAATCGTCGGGCCTTCCGGACCGCAAGGTACGCACGCAAAGCCTGCACGTCACGCGCGAAACGACCATGCCTGCCGTGCTGCTGGAATGCGGATATTTGAGCAACAAAAACGATGATGCGCTGCTTTATACGGAAGAATTCCAGAACAATGTGGCGCAGGGAATCGTTGACGGAATTAAAGAATATCTCGGCGTAAACTAAACGCGGGGAAGGAGGAACAACCGTGAACAGAAAAGGATGGATCATGGGGATGCTGGTTGTTTTGCTCTTGCTGAGCAGCGGCTGCGGCCAAAAGCCGCAGACCGCTCCGACTACCGGAACGGGAAACGCTGATTCGAACGGGGCCATCGGGGAGCCTGTGGCGACGGCTCCGCAAAACGAAGGGCAAACGCAGGGCTCGCAAGGCGCGGATAACGGTAAGGAGCCAGAACAACCGCCGCAGCAAACGGCATCGATCGAGGCTTACTTCACGGACGATAACATGCTGGAGTTAACGAAGGAAACCCGGCAAATTTCGTTTGAATCCGATAAGGACAAATATTTAGCGGCTTTAAAAACGCTGCAGTCCAGCGAAAAAACGGACTTGTTTGCCCTCTGGGAGAAAGCCGTCTTTCATTCGGCCGCGCTTGCGGACGGGGTATTGACGGTCGATATGTCGCTGCCGGATGAGGCGCACCTTGGCGCCGGCGGTGAGGCGCTGGCCATCGAAGCGCTGACCAAAACGCTGTTTCAATTTTCGGAAGTGAATGCCATCGAACTGCTCGTTGACGGGGAAAAGGTGGACACCTTGATGGGGCATGTCGAATTAGACCACCCGCTGTCAAGAAATTAAGGAAATTTGAAGGAATTTGCCTGCCTATCGTCGAACATGAAAAGAGAACTTTTTATAAGGGGAGAATTGGATGGCATCATTTAAACGCAGTTATCAAAGAAATGCCAAAAGAGCGGTTTCCGCCATGCTCGTGACGGCGATGTGCCTTAGCGGAGGCGCAGCGGTGTTTGCCGATGAGACGTCTTCCACGTCCACGGGGGCTTCACAAACAGGAACTTCGCAAACTGGAACTTCGCAAACGGGAAGTTCACAAACGGAAACTCCTCAAACCGTTTCCTCGGCGCAGCTGTTCAGCGACGTAGCGAACGGCTTTTGGGCGGAAAAGCATAT
This sequence comes from Paenibacillus oralis, assembly GCF_003863965.1. Taxonomy (GTDB): domain Bacteria; phylum Bacillota; class Bacilli; order Paenibacillales; family Paenibacillaceae; genus Fontibacillus; species Fontibacillus oralis. Next base: position 6,174,320 of record NZ_RRCN01000001.1, on the reverse strand, counting down.
ATACAAGCTGGCGGCCGAAGGGATCATCCTCGGCGATGCCGGAAAATTCCGGCCGGGGGACGTCGTAACGCAGCAGGAAGCGATCACGATGGCGATCCGGCTGATGAACCTGGATTCCCAATTGGGCGACGGCTCGGGAGCTCCGGCCGATTTGAAAGTCGGCAACTATTTCAAGCCTTATCTGGAGCTGGCGTTGTCCAAGAATCTGCTGGATAAAAACGAAGAAGTCGCCGCAACGGCGGACAAAGAATCCTGGGGCGAGAAAAAAGCGACGCGCGAATGGGTCGCCAAAATTCTCGTGCGGGCTTTGGGCAAAGACGCGGAAGCGAAAGCCTCGGCTACCTTGTCCACGGGTTTTGCCGACCAATCGAGCATTTCCGCGAACGCTCGCGGATACGTGAATGTGGCGGTCCAATTGAAAATTACGACCGGGGTTGAAGGCAACAAATTCGAGCCGCAGGGCAAAGTAACGCGCGCCCAAATGGCTACGTTTTTAAGCCGGGGCGGCCAGTATGTCAGCGCCAGCTATGAGGACGTATATGAAGGCATCGTCACCAATTTGACGGACAACGGGCTGACTTTGTACGCGAACGGACAAACGAAAACCCTTGCTCTGGACAACCGTACCGTTTATTTCACCAAAGACTCCGAAACCAGAGTCGCTAAAAGCCAATTGAAGCTGTATACGAAAGTTATGGCGATCGATAAAACGGGTTCGGCCGCTTACGTTGAGATCACCGATCCGGCGGAGCAGTTGGACAGCCTGGAAGGAACGCTGCTGCGGGTACTCAGCGACAACCGGCTGCTGCTGCTCGTCGATGACGATTCCGAGACGATTACGTATGACGACAGCACAGTGTTCCTGGATCAAAGCGGCAAAGCGATCAAACCGGCCGATCTTGCGTTGGACAGCAAAGTGATCGTTAAACGGGAAACTTTTTCCGGCCAGCGCAAGCCTGTAATCATTCAATCGACCGTATTAAGCAAAAGCGGAACCGGCGTGGTTGATGCGGTTGATGCGGACGGCAACACCGTTACGATAAAAGATAAAGACGGTTCGACCTACAAGTTTGAAGTCGATAAAAATGCGCTGCTCCAGTATCAAAATCAACTGATGAGCTTAAGCGAATTGCAGAAGGATGCCACTGTTGAATATAAGGTGACGAATAGCGTTCTCGTCTCCCTCAAGGTGACCGAAAGCACCGAGCGGACGATCGAAGGGACGCTGCTGGAAATCGGCGCCGACGGCAGCATGCTGACGATCAAAAGAAGCAGCGGTGCGCTGGAGACGAAGCTGCTTGACGAAGAGCCTAAAGTGAAGATTGGCGGGATTGCCGCTCCCGGCATCGATGATTTGATCGCCGATTTGAAAGATGGCGACCAGGTCAAGCTGACGCTGAACGGCGACGATGTCGTCACTGAAATCGAAGTTCTCGGCCGCAATTCGGAGCAGCTTGAGCAAGCGACCGTTGTTTCCTACGATCCCAAGCTGCAGGCGCTTATGGTGATGGATAAAGACGGGAATGTGGACGCATTTACGCTGGGTGACGAGACCACTTTCGATTATGATTCCGGAACCAAGGAAAAAACGCTGGCAGGAATGGAAGCTCTTCTGACCAAAAACCGGGTGGTCAATATTACGCATCTCGGCAAACGAGCCCTCTCCATTCAAATTGTATACAAATACGAAGGCACGCTGGTGAACATCGACACCTCCGAAGAAGAAATCGAACTCAAGCTTGCGGGAGGAGAGAAGGTAACTCTGCCGTATGATTCCAGCATCGATGTGGAAATCTACGGAAAATCCAACCCGACTTTGCGCGATTTCTCCAAAGGAGATTCGGTTGTGGCGGTTTTGAACTCCAAGCAAAATGAAGTGGAATTGCTGGGTGCCAAAATTTCCGAACAATTTAAAGTGGACTCCGTAAATTCTTCCAATCATCGAATCAGCGCAAATAAAGGCAAGGTGTCCAACTATATTTATGCGGAAAAGGCACAGTTGATTGATGAAGAAGGAAAAGCCATCAAGCTGTCCGCTCTGAATGCAGGGGATACGATCAACGTTGACTTTGAAGGCTTGACGGCGGTTAAGGTGCAGCGGGTCGAAATTACGTTGGGCGTGGTAACCAGCGTTGATGGTTCGGCTTTAACGATCAAAACTTATACTGACGGTTCGGAATCGTTCAACGCGAAAGACGGCAGCGTAACCGTAGAACGTGACGGCAAAACTGCGGAAACGCTGAGCGGTCTGTCGGCGGGTGACCGGGTTGTGGTCAGCAAAACGACGGACGGCGGTCTCTCTGTTAAAGTGTTGACTTCCATTAGCCGGCCTTTCTCCCGTTATGACAGCGTAAATAAAGAAATCGTCGTAAAAAGAGCGAGCATTGCCGATGATGCATATATGTATGCGGTCACCTCGGATACTTATATTCACCAAGGTGACACAACGATTTCCGTGCAATCGCTCCAGGAAAATGATAAAATTGTTTTGTATTTCAACGGAGACGAGCTAGTTGAAATCGAAAAGCAATAATTGATCATTTTTCGTGAGATTAACCGTCTTGATGCGGGATGTTTCCCGGATTCAAGACGGTTTTTTCTCGGATGAAGGGGTGGAGACATGAATGCTGCAGATGTCCGTCATATTTTGGACACCATCGGTGCCATGTTTCCGGATGCGCGCTGTGAGCTGAACCATAGCAACGCTTTTGAGTTAACGATTGCCGTGCTCCTGTCCGCGCAGTGCACCGATGCGACCGTGAACAAAGTCACGGCGGATTTGTTCCGGAAGTATAAAACGCCTGAAGATTATCTTTCGGTTCCGTTGGAGGAGCTGGAGCAGGACATTCGCAAAATCGGTTTGTTCCGCAACAAAGCGAAGCATATTCACAACCTGTGCCGGATTTTGCTGGAACGATACGGGGGAGAAGTGCCGCACGAACACGAGGAGCTGGTGCAGCTGCCCGGAGTCGGAAGGAAAACGGCCAATGTGGTCGTTTCCAATGCGTTTGACGTCCCGGCGATTGCGGTTGACACTCATGTGGAGCGTGTCAGCAAACGGCTTGGGCTTGCAGGTTGGGACGACTCCGTCCTGGAGGTCGAAAAAAAGCTAATGAAGCGGGTGCCGCGGGACGAGTGGACGTTAACGCATCATCGGCTCATTTTTTTCGGGAGATACCACTGCAAGGCGCAAAACCCGAAATGCGAAGTTTGCCCGCTCCTGGACGTGTGCCGGGAAGGCAAGAAACGTATGAAAAAGCCGAGAAGCAGGAAAAATAAAGAAGAAGCGTGACCCAGCAGACAAAGATAAATAGTAGAGGATGAGAGACCCCATGAAATGCATTTCGGTGTATACCGACAGCTTTGAACAGTTTTCGGATGTGTTTGAGCAAGTGATTGACCTGCAGTTAGGCGAAAATGATGAACGCGAAGTGGAAGGTTTGATCGTCAGCAACTCCGGCGAAGTGCCCGAGCACTATTTGGAACGGATGTCCGCCAAACCGGAAGTCGTCGTGATGAAAGACAAAACCAGAGGCATCACTATTTTGCAGCACGGAAAAGTATTTGAAATCCTGCTTCCTTCCGATGAAGCTGCGGAGATCGTAAGCTAAGCCTGCGACAAACCAACAGAATCCCCTTTGCTTAAGCCGATGAGCATTCCTCCGGTTTAGGCGGAGGGGATTTTTTTGTGCTTGCTGGCCTTGGTGAACTCCGGCTCTCGTGTTCGCTCCCACCCGTTCACCGAGCACGGAAATAACGCCCCTAAAAGGCGTTATTTTGTCTATTTTAAGTGTTCAGAACAAAATAGGGACATTTTATGGCTTTATTTGGAGGGAGACGTAGATCACAGGCCGATTTTCCGGCCATTCCGGTGAAATAAGAACATAAATTTCCGTTATTTTCCTCCAACAAAATAAAAATACCAAAATAACGCCCCAAAAGTCCTCTATTTCGATTCGCGAGATACTTCGGAAGGGCAATTGAGAATTTGAAATGTAACCGGATCCATGTAATTCATATGTCAATTAATATGACGCGATTTTTGACTGATTTGTTAACTCGGCGCAAAATCGACAGAATTTGGTGATACGTTAATTGACGCGGTTTTAACGTGAAATTATGATATAGATAAATTTTTACAGTTTATTCAAATTATTCGGGCCCGTTGATTTGGAAAGCTGACAATGAAGGAAAAGAAAGGAGAGGGGCGCATGGATTCCGCAAGTGAAGCCGCCAGTTCATTCGTGAATGGGGATGTCGCCAGGCACCCCTGCTACAGTGAAGCTGCGCACCGTTATTTCGCGCGGATGCACGTACCGGTGGCCCCGGCTTGCAATATCGGGTGCCATTATTGCAACCGGAAGTTTGACTGCGTTAACGAGAGCAGGCCCGGCGTCGTCAGCGAGCTGCTGACTCCGGAAGAAGCGGCCCGCAAAGCGGCGGGCGTTGCCGCCCAGCTTCTGCAATTGTCCGTCGTCGGCATTGCCGGTCCGGGCGATCCACTGGCCAATCCGGATAAGACGTTTGATACGTTCCGCCGGATCCGCAGCGCCGTTCCGGATGTCACGCTTTGCCTAAGCACAAACGGCTTGAACCTGATGAAATACCTTGATCAAATTGTTGAACTTGGCATTGCCCACGTCACGATTACGATCAATGCGGTCGATCCGGACATCGGCAGCCAAATTTACGGCTGGGTGTATGACGAGGAATCTGGCCGCAAATATGAAGGCCGGGAAGCGGCAAGCTTGCTTATCTCCCGCCAGTTGCTCGGGCTGAAAGCTCTAAGCGACAAGGGGGTGCTGGTCAAAGTCAACTCCGTGCTGATCCCGGACGTCAATGACGAGCATATGCCGGTTCTGGCCGGCATGGTGAAGCGCTTGGGGGCTTTTATGCACAACATTATGCCTTTGATTGTCGCTCCGGGCAGCCGTTATGAACAGGAAGGCCGCGCGGCGCCGCCGCCTAAGCTGCTGCACGCCGTCCAAGAAGCTTGCGGCGGGGCGGGGGCGCAGATCATGAGGCATTGCCGGCAGTGCCGCGCCGATGCCATCGGCCTGCTCGGCGAGGATCGCAGCGGTGACTTCACGCGGGAGAAGCTCGCGTCGGCGCCGCCGATTGATCCGGCAGCGCGGGAGCGGCTGCAAGCCGATCTGGAGGAGAAGGTGAAGCGTCTGGAGGAACGCCAGGCGGCGAAAGCGGCTGCCGGACGAAAGTCCGGGAGCAGGTGCGCTTGCCCGGCGGCCACCGCTTCGGGAGCGCCCGCGGAAGCTGCTGGCTACAGGCTGCGCGCAGCGGTCGCCTCCCGGGGCGAAGGCCGGGTCAACCTGCATTTCGGCCACGCCAAAGAGTTTATGGTGTATGAGACCGATGGACAGAACGTCACCTTCCTCGGAATTCGCAAAGTGCAGGCTTATTGTCACGGCAAAGCGAGCTGTAACGGGGACAAGGCGGCGACGCTGCGGGAAATTATCGCCAGCTTAAGCGATTGTTCGGTGCTTTTTTCGGCGGGCATCGGCAAAGTACCCGAAGCTAAACTGAAGGCGGCCGGCATCATCCCGGTAGTCAAACCCGGCCATATTGAAGAGCTGATTTTGCAGCATGCCAAATATGACCGTTACTTGCGTCCGCGGCCCGAGGCCCCCGCAAACCCGCTCGCAGGCACGTAACACGTTAATTCCCGTCGCTATTTTTTCAACTCAAATCAAATTTCCTAAATGGAGGTCATTCCTATGAGACAAATCGCATTTTACGGAAAAGGCGGAATCGGCAAATCGACGACTTCGCAAAATACGCTGGCCCAGCTGGCCAAAAAATTCAATCAACAAATTATGATTGTCGGCTGTGACCCGAAAGCGGACTCCACCCGGCTGATCCTGAACACGAAAGCGCAGCAAACCGTTTTGCATTTGGCGGCGGAGCGGGGTTCGGTCGAGGATTTGGAGCTGGCGGACGTCATTCAGGAAGGGTTCGCCGGCATCCAGTGCGTGGAATGCGGCGGTCCGGAACCGGGTGTCGGCTGCGCGGGGCGCGGCATTATAACGGCGATCAATTTCCTCGAAGAGGAAGGCGCCTATGAAGGGTTGGATTTCGTTTCGTACGACGTGCTTGGCGACGTGGTTTGCGGCGGTTTCGCCATGCCGATCCGGGAGAAGAAAGCGGAGGAAATTTACATCGTCTGCTCCGGCGAAATGATGGCCATGTACGCCGCCAACAACATTGCGCGCGGCATTTTGAAATACGCCAACAGCGGCGGCGTGCGCCTCGGGGGCTTAATCTGCAACAGCCGCAACACGGACCGCGAGGATGAGCTGATCACCGAGCTTGCCCGCCGCCTGAACACACAGATGATCCACTTCGTGCCGCGGGATAACGTGGTGCAGCATGCCGAGCTGCGGAGAATGACCGTTACCCAGTACAACGAAAGCCATTCCCAGGCCGCCGAATACGAGCAGCTGGCCGACAAAATTCTGCACAACGACATGCTGACGATACCGACACCAATCAGCATGGAGGAGCTGGAAGACCTGCTGATGGAGTTCGGGGTCATCGAAAACGAGGAAGAGGCCATGAAGCGGATGAAAACCGCGCTTTAAGCGCAGCCGCGCGTTTGACTCCAGATTAAGAGATAAATAAAGGAGCGGGAGGTTGGAGAATGGGAACGACGGACGTGATCCAAAAGAAACAGCTCGTCGAGGAGATCCTGGAGATTTTCCCCGAAAAGGCGAAAAAAGAGCGCAAACGCCACTACGAAGTGATAGAGGAGGACAACAAGCAGGACTGCAGCAAATGCGCCATCAAATCCAACGTCAAGTCACGGCCGGGCGTGATGACGATCCGCGGCTGCGCCTACGCCGGCTCCAAAGGCGTGGTATGGGGACCGATCAAGGACATGGTCCACATCAGCCACGGGCCGATCGGCTGCGGCCAATACAGCTGGGCCACGCGGCGGAATTATGCCAGCGGCATGCTGGGGATCGACAATTTTACGGCCATGCAGGTGACCAGCGATTTTCAGGAAACGGATATCGTGTTTGGCGGGGACAAAAAGCTGGAGGTCATTTGCCGGGAAATCAAGGAAATGTTTCCGCTGGCCAAAGGGATTACCATCCAGTCGGAATGCCCGGTCGGCCTGATCGGCGACGACATCGAAGCCGTGGCCAAAAAAATGAGCAAGGAGCTGGGTATCCCGATCGTGCCGGTACGCTGCGAAGGCTTCCGCGGCGTCAGCCAGTCGCTTGGGCATCATATCGCCAACGACGCCATCCGCGACTTTCTGATGGGCCGGGCGGAGCTTAAGGAATGCGGCCCTTACGACGTCAACGTTATCGGCGATTACAATATCGGCGGGGATGCCTGGGCATCGCGGATTTTGCTGGAGGAGATGGGCCTAAGGGTCATCGGGCAATGGTCCGGCGACGGCACGCTCCAGGAGATTATGACCGCGCATAAAGCGAAGCTGAACCTCATCCATTGCTTCCGCTCGATGAACTACATGTGCGAAGTGATGGAGAACCAGTACGGGATCCCGTCCTTGGAGTACAACTTCTTCGGTCCGACCAAAACGATTGAAAGCTTGCGCAAGATCGCGGCCTTTTTTGATGAGACGATCCAGGAAAATTGCGAAAAAGTAATCGCCCGCTATAAGGACGAAATGGACGCGGTAATCGCCAAATACCGTCCGCGCCTCGACGGCAAGAAGGTCATGCTCTTGATCGGCGGCCTGCGGGCCCGGCATACGATCGGCGCTTACGAGGACCTGGGCATGGAAATCGTGGCGACCGGTTATGAATTCGCCCACAAGGACGACTATTTAAAAACGATTCCCGAGCTGAAACAAGCGACGATCCTGATGGACGATCCGGGCTCGTACGAACTGGAGGAGATCGCCCAGCGGCTTGATATCGACCTGATGGGCGCCGGCGTGAAGGAAAAATACGTTTACCACAAAATGGGCATCCCGTTCCGGCAAATGCATTCCTGGGATTACAGCGGCCCTTATCATGGATTTGACGGGTTTAAGGTGTTCGCCAGGGACATGGATATGGCTATCAACAGTCCGGTATGGAATTTGGTGAAGGACCGGCAAAAAAAGGAGGTGACGGCATGAGCGAACCTAGGACGATTTTGGACCATAACAAGCTGTTCGACAGTGAAAAATACGTCCGGCAGCGGGAAAGAAAACGCGAGTTCGAAAACGCCTGCCCGGAGGAAGAGGTGCTGCAAACCGCAGCATATACCAGGTCGCAGGAGTATATGGACAAAAACTTTGCCCGCCAGGCGGTGGTTGTGAACCCGGCGAAAGCTTGCCAGCCGCTCGGCGCGGTGATGGCCGCCTTGGGCTTTGAAAAAACGCTGCCGTTCATCCACGGCTCGCAAGGGTGCACCGCCTATTTTCGCAGCCATTTCGCCCGCCACTTCAAAGAGCCGGTTCCCGCGGTGTCCTCGTCGATGACGGAGGACGGCGCCGTGTTCGGCGGGATGCGCAATTTGATCGATGGGCTGGAGACAAGCGTCGCGCTCTACAAACCCGAAATGATCGCGATGAGCACCACCTGCATGGCCGAGGTGATCGGCGACGACTTGTCGGCCTTTATCGGCAACGCCCGGAAGGAAGGCGTGCTGCCGGAGGGGATGCCGATTCCTTTTGCCAATACGCCCAGCTTTTCCGGCTCGCATATCACCGGCTACGACAACATGCTGAAGGCGATTGTTAGTTACCTGTACGAACGTTCCTCAGGGCAAGCCGCCGATCCGGACAGCAGCGGCAAGCTGAACGTTCTGCTTGGATTCGAGCCGTATACCGGCAACTTCTCCGAGCTTAGGCGCATCCTGGAGCTGTTTGGGGCGGACTACACCGTGCTGGGCGATCACAGCGGCAATTTCGATTCCGGAGCGGACGGAACTTATGCGTATTATTACGGCGGAACCCGGCTGGCCGATGTGCCGGCCGCGGCGAATGCGGCGGGGACGCTGGCACTGCAAAAATACAGCCTGCGCAAAACGGCGGAATATATCGGGGAGGCTTGGGGGCAGCCGGTCCAGTCGCTGCACACGCCGCTGGGCGTCGCGGCCACCGACCGCCTGCTGGAAACGATCGGCGAATTGAGCGGCAGGCCGGTCCCGGAAACGCTGCTGCAGGAACGGGCCCGGGTCGTCGACGCGATAACCGATTCCCACAATTACCTGCACGGCAAACGGGTGGCGATGGCCGGAGACCCGGACTTGCTATTGGGTTTGATCGGCTTTTGTCTGGAGCTGGGGATGGAGCCGGTTCATATCGTTTGCTCCAACGGTGACGCCGAATTCGCACAGGAGGCAAACTTGGCTTTGTCGTCCAGCCCTTACGGCGCGGAGGGTAAAGTGCATATCGGCCGCGATCTTTGGCATATGCGCTCCCTATTGTTTAATGAGCCGGTGGATCTGGCCGTCGGCAGCAGCCATCTGAAATACGCGGCCAAAGAGGCCGGGGTGCCGCTGCTCCGGGTGGGCTTTCCGATATTTGACCGGCATCATCTGCAGCGCTATCCGATCATCGGATATCAAGGTACCTTGAATCTGCTGACCTTATTCGTAAATACGGTGCTTGAGCGGCTGGATGAAGACGCTCCGGCCCACAGCTTTGACCTTGTGCGTTAACGTACAGGGTCAATCGGTTATCCGCCAGGATGCCGGGATGCCGGGACAAGAACATTTCGGATAGCAGGAGGGATCAGAACGGATGGAAGCGATGAGTATCACAGGTTATGCCGGAATGGGCGATTCCTGCGGCAAAGAGGAACCGCAAAGCAAGCCGTGTCCAAGGCCAAAACCCGGCGAAGCGGCGGGCGGATGTTCGTTTGACGGAGCGCAAATTACGCTTGTTCCGATCGCGGACGCGGCGCATCTGGTTCACGGTCCCAGCGCGTGCGCCGGGAACAGCTGGGGGACGAGGGGCAGCTTGTCGAGCGGGCCACGGCTGTCGGCGTATGGTTTTACGACCGATCTGGGCGAACACGATATCATTTTCGGCGGAGAGAAAAAATTGCGCGCGGCGATCGAATACATCGCGAAGCGTTTTGCGCCGCCGGCGGTTTTTGTATATTCGACCTGCGTCTCGGCGCTTACGGGGGAAGACATCGATGCGGTATGCAAGCGGGCGGCCGCCGAACTGGGGATCGCCTGCATTCCCGTCAACAGCCCCGGATTCGTCGGCAGCAAAAACTTAGGCACCCGCTTAGCCGGGGAGGCGCTCCTTCAATACGTGATCGGCACCGCGGAGCCTAACGCCGCCATGGACACGGCCGTAAATCTGATTGGTGAATACAACATCGCCGGCGAAATCTGGGATATTGAAAAGCTCCTGAATCAGGCCGGCATTCAAATTCATGCCAAAATTACAGGGGACGGAAGATATAAGGAAATTGCCGGGGCGCACCGGGCCAAAGTCAATATGATCGTGTGCAGCCGGGCGCTGCTGGGCCTTGGGGTCAAAATGGAGCGCAAATACGGGATTCCTTATTTTGAGGGATCGTTTTACGGGGCCAAGGAAACGAGCTATTCCCTGCGTCAGCTGGCCTATCTGCTGGGCAGCCGGGAGGTGGAGCGGCGCGTCGACCGCCTGGTCGAGCATGAGGAAGCCCGCGTGATGCGCGAGCTGGCACCGCTCCGCAAACAGCTCAAAGGCAAACGGGCGGTGCTGTATACCGGCGGCGTCAAAAGCTGGTCGGTGATCTCCGCGTTGCAGGAGCTCGGGATCAAGGTGGTTGGTGTCGGCACGAATAAAAGCACCGACGGAGAAATCGCCCGGATCGCCGAACGGGTCGGAGACGACGCGGTATACATTGCCGAAGGGGGAGCCGGGCGCATCCTCAAAACGGTGCGCGAACGCAAGGCCGACTTGGTCATCGCCGGCGGACGCAACATGTACATGGCCTTAAAAGAGCAGATTCCGTTCGTGGACATCAATCAGGAACGGCATACCGCGTTTGCGGGTTATGACGGGTTAATCCGCCTTGCCAAGCAGATGGCGTTTGCCCTCGAGCATCCGGTGTGGGATCTGGTGCGGACGCCGGCTCCTTGGGAAAGGGAGGGACATGATGACGATTAACAAAACGAACAAGCCGTTAAGCAGCAATCCCCTGAAAATCGGCCAGCCTCTCGGCGGAGTGCTGGCGCTGCAGGGCATTTACCGTTCGATGCCGATCATCCACGGGTCCCAAGGCTGCGCCGCGTTTGCGAAAACGCTGCTGACGCGGCATTACCGGGAGCCGATCGCGGTGCAGACAACCGCGCTGCAGGAGATGGACGTGATTTTCGATGCCGACCGGAATTTGGAGGAGGCGCTTGAGACGGTGCTGGCGAAGCATCGCCCGGATTGCATAGGCGTCATTAGCACCGCGCTCACGGAGGCGTCGGGCGCGGATTACGCCGGAAGAATCAAAACATTCAAGCGCAAGCGCAATCTCCGCGACACGCTGCTGGTCACCTGTTCGCTGCCCGATTACCGCGGCTCCCTGGAGTCGGGGTACGGCGCGATGGTCGAGTCGGTCATCGACGGCCTGCTGGAGCAGACGGGGCGCAAACCGCAGCGGCCGGTAAAAAGGCAAGTTAACCTGCTGCCCGGTTCTTTTCTGACGGCGGCGGACGTGATGGAGCTCAAAGAAACCATCGCTTCGTTCGGTCTGGAGGTCATCGCCTTGCCCGATGTGTCCACCTCGTTATCGGGGCATCTGCTGACCGGTTTTTCGCCGCTCACCCGCGGCGGGGTGCCGCTGGATTCCGCCCGCCAATTGCTCCGCTCGGAGCTGACGATCGCCATCGGTTCCAGCATGGAGCGTCCCGCCCGGAGACTGCAAAACGCGGCGGGCGTTCCTTACCGGGTATTTGAGGGCGTAACGGGCCTTAAGGCGAGCGACGAATTTTTTTATTTTCTACAGGAATTCAGCGGGGAACCCGTCCCTTGGCGTTACCGCTGGCAGCGGGAAAATCTGCTCGACGGCATGCTGGACGCCCACTTCAATTATGCCGGGGCAACGGCGGTCGTAGCCCTGGAGCCGGATCACCTCGGTTCGGCGGTCTCCTGGCTGAAGGAGATGGGCGTTGGCTTTCAAGGTCTGGTCGCCTCTTGCGAGACGCCATCTTTGCAGCGGCGGGACGAGAAAATCTGGATCGGCGATTTGGAGGATGCCGAGCGGCTGGCGGCCGGGGCGGACCTCTGGATCAGCAATTCGCACGGAAAAAGCGGGGCCGAGCGCTGCGGCGCAGCGTTTATGGCGATGGGTTTTCCGGTTCTCGACGAGCTTGGAGCCTACATGTCCCTGACGGTGGGATACCGCGGGACGCTGGAGCTGATCAACAAAGCGGGCAACCGGCTCATCCGAAGGGAGGAGAACCAGCATGCGCGTAGCGTTTGCCACGGATGACGGCGTTCATGTAAACGCCCATTTCGGACACAGCCCGATGTTTGCCGTTTATGAAGTCCGCCCCGGGGACGCCAGGTTTATAGAAAACCGGATCGTTCCCACGCAAATTTCCCCGGATGAATCGGGCAAAATCGATGTGCGGATTTCCCTGATCGGCGATTGTACGCTGGTGTTTTTGATGCAAATCGGAGCATCGGCCGCGGCGCGCGTGACCCGGCGGAAAATGATGCCGGTAAAGGTGGCGCCCGGCGTTCCGATCGAGGAACAAATCGGCAGGCTGCTGGAAATGCTGCGCGGCAAGCCGCCGATGTGGCTGAGCAAAGTGCTGCTTGCCGAGGAGGAGGCCGCTTCGGAGCAAGAAGAGGAGAGCCGCAACGAGGGATAACAAGGAGGGGGAGGCATGGAAGGAGCTAAACGATGGGAAGGACGAAATGCTGAATTTGCGGGGGAACGGGACCGGCGATTGTTAGCGTCTTTTAACCGGTCTCTTTGTCAAATGATCGATGCTTACGATTACTTCGGCAAGGGCAGAGGCCTAAGCGAGGAAGACAAGATCGTCCGGCTGCTGTTATTTACTCCGGAGGAGAAGCAGGCGCTAAGTCAGGACTGCACACCCAACTCCAAGCTGCGGTTACAGGTCGAGCATGTGTTTCAAGCAATGGCGGTGACGCTCGAGGTGGAAACGGAGCAGCTTATGCAAAGCATGGTGGAAATGAACGGGGAGGGGTTCGGAAGGGCTATCGTGTCCAGCGGCCGGTTGATCCTCTCCTCGGTCACGCTGCGGGCCGGGCTGCGGTTTCCGTTTACTTCCGCGGCGAAACTGGAGAAATTTGTGTTAAACCAAATGCGGGAGGCGCTGGATTGGCTGGATCGGCATCAGGAAGTCGCGGCTGCGCGCTAACGGGGACATCTTTAAGTTTTTAAAAAGGGAGGGGGGACGACGTGCCGGGAACTACGGAGCAAAACGCGGTGGAGAAGATGGAAAGCCCGCAATACGTGGAGGAGAACCAGCAGCTTGTAAAGGAGCTTCTCCGCTATGACCGCCAGCTCAAATTGCTGGGACGGGAGGGTCAACGCAAACTGAAGGAAGCGGCGGTGATGGTTGCCGGCATCGGCGGGCTGGGCGGAACGGCGGCGCTTTATTTGGCGGCCGCGGGGATCGGCAAGCTGATCCTGGCGCATGAAGGGATAATCCGGCTGCCGGATTTGAACCGGCAAATCCTGATGGATTCCGCCCAAATAGGGGAGGAGCGGATGGCTGCGGCAGTGGAGAGCCTGAAGCGAGTCAATCCGGAGGTGATCATTGAAGGGTATAATGCCCGGATCACGCTTGCGGAAAGCGGGCCTTGGGTAAGAGCGGCCGATATCGTGATCGACGCGAGGTACGATTTTCCCGAACGCTATGCATTGAACCGCTTATGCGTCGCCGCCGGGAAACCGCTGGTCGAGGCGGCCATGTACGGGTTTGAGGTTTCCTTGACGACGATCGTCCCGGGAACGACGCCATGCCTTGCGTGTCTGTACCCGGAGCGCCCGCAGGAATGGGAACCCCTCGGCTTTCCCGTTTTGGGCGCCACCTCCGGCCTGGCCGGCTGCCTGGCCGCTTTGGAGGCGGTGAAGTGGATTACCGGGGTTGGCCGTCCGTTCATCAATGTCATGCACCGGTTCAACACGCTGAATATGAGCAATTATACCGTTTCGCTCCGCTGCAATCCCGACTGCGGGTGCTGCAAAAACGTTTGAGGGAGGAGGGAACTATTATGAGGGACTTGCGGATTTGCGACACGACGCTGCGCGATGGGGAACAGGCGGCTGGCGTGGCTTTTACGGCCGCGGAAAAACTGGAAATCGCCAAGTGCCTCGCCGCCGCCGGAGTCGAGCAGGCCGAGGTGGGTATCCCGGCTATGGGCGATGACGAATGCCGGGCTATCCGCCGAATCGCGGCGCTGGGGTTGCCCATGCGGCTGCTGGCCTGGAATCGGGCGAGCTGCACCGATATCGATGCCTCCCTCTCGGCGGGCGTGGATTCGGTCCACATCGCCCTGCCCGTATCGCCGATCCAAATGCGCGCCAAGCTGGGGGCGAGGCCGGCCCAAGTCATCGATATGGGCAAACGCGCCGCATGTTATGCGCTGGAAAAAGGGCTTGCCGTATCGATCGGCTTTGAGGATGCTTCCCGCGCCGATTTCGCTTTTTTGCGCGAATTGGTTTGCGGCTTCCGGAAAGAAGGGATCCGGCGGTTCCGTTACGCCGATACCTTGTCCGTTCACCATCCCGGTACGCTGTATTCGAGGGTTTCGGCGCTGCTGGCCACCTGCCCGCCCGACATCGAGCTGGAAATCCACTGCCACAACGATTTTGGCTTGGCGGCGGCAAACACGCTGGCCGGTATCGAGGCGGGAGCTGGGTGGGCCAGCACGACCGTGCTCGGCATCGGCGAACGCGCGGGCAACGCCGCGCTGGAGGAGGTGGTGATGGCCTGGAAGCATTTGTACCGCGGGGAATGCGCGGTGTGTCCCGACAAGCTCAAGCCTTTGGCCGAGCTCGTTGCCCGTGCGGCCGGAAGAGACATCCCCGATGCCCGGCCGCTGGTGGGTCGGCTGGCCTTTGCCCATGAATCCGGGATTCATGTGAACGGCCTGATGAAAGACCGCCGGACGTACCAGGCGCTTGATCCTTCCGAGCTCGGCGCGGATCATGTCATCGTGTTGGGCAAGCATTCCGGCCGCAGCTCGGTGCGCCTGGCGCTGGACGGGGAAGGGCTTAAGGTGAGCGAAGGAATTATCGAGACATTACTGGAGCGGCTGCGGCGGACGGCGGGTGAACGCAAATACCCGGTGGACAGCCGGGAAATCGGGGAGTGGGCGAAAGAGGAGTTGGCGAAGTAAAAGTTAGGCTAGTAATGTACCAGGGCGCTCTTGTTTACCCGAAAATGGCGAACACACCACTAGCGTTGCATCAAATCCGATCTGCCATACCAATATTCTAACGGTTGCCACAAGCGCTATTTGCTCCCAAAACGTTGATTTCCAATTGTAACGGTTGCCATGGAGCTTATTTCACTGAAATCCGGCTATTTTGCTTAAATTCAGGCAAATAACGGCGCTCGCAACCGTTAGAATCTAGAAAGTGGATTTTTTCGCAAAATAGCCGCTGCTGCAACCGTTAGAGTTCCGGGTAGCTTTTACGGGAATTAGAGCCGGTTTTCAAGGCTTCGACTGGCCGTCTTCGAGCCGTAAACAGCAGAAACCCCCTCTCGTAAACCAACTGATGGCATACCGAGAGGGGGTTTTTGGCTTGCGCTTTGAAGAGCGCTCTAGTCGTTTTTAAATCTGGACGAAAGCATCAGCAGCAAAAACGACAGCAGGATCGTGCAGCCCGTGAGCGCCCAGGCGAGCGGCATATTGCCGGCATCGACGGCAAAATAAATGGCTGTCGGTATCGTTTGCGTCCGGCCGGGAATGTTGCCGGCGACCATCAAGGTGGCGCCGAATTCGCCCAGCGCGCGGGCGAAGCCGAGAATAAAAGCCGCTTGCAGCGACCGCAAGGAGAGCGGCAGCACGATATGAATAAGCACCTGCCACTCGTTGGCCCCTTGCGCGCGAGCCGCTTCCTTGACGTCTTTGTCCACCGACAGAAACCCGGTTTTCAGCGTTTGATAGATCAGCGGAAAGCTGACGACGCTGGCGGCGACGATCGCTCCGAGCGGCTGAAACACAAAGGACAGGTTCAACCAGGCGGAGGCCGCCTGACCGATCCAGCCGTTTCGGCCAAGCAGCACGAGCAGGATAAAGCCGACGACGCTGGGCGGCAGCACAAGCGGCAGCAGGAACGCCGTCTCCAGCAGCGATTTGCCGTAAAAAACCGCGGCCGCCATCCGCCATGCCACCACAAGTCCGAGGAGAAATGCAATCACCGTTGCGGCAATCGATACCTGAAGCGACAACAGGACCGGCGACCAAAAATTTTCCGACACGAATAATGAATTCATTACGGGCCGTTACTCCGCCGGGTTAAATCCGTATTTTTTAAACACTTCCATCGCCTCATCGGTTTGCAAAAACTCGTAAAAAGCTTTAGCCTCGTCCGGATGTTGGCTGCCCGTCAGCACGCCGGCCGGATATTCGATCGGGTCATGGCTTGCCGGGTCTGCGGTTAGCGCAATCTTCACTTTGTCGGAGACGGCGGCATCCGTTTTATATACAAAACCCGCATCCGCATTGCCTGTTTCCACATAGGACAACACCTGCTTCACATCTTTCGTCAAAACCAGCTTGGGCTGCAAACTGTCCCAAAGCTTAAAATAGGAAAGAGTTTGCTGGGCATATTTGCCGGCGGGCACGGATTCGGGTGTCCCGATGGCGATGTTTCCGGCCTGCTCCAGGTCCTCCAGCGCGTTAATTTGAACGGCAGAGTTCCCCGGAACGATGAGCACCAGGTCATTGGTCAGCAGGTTTACCGATAATTCTGAATCGATGAGTCCTTTGTCCAGTAATGCGTCCATCTGCTTCTTTCCGGCCGACAAAAACAAATCCGCCGGCGCGCCTTGCTCGATCTGCTGCTGCAGCGTCCCGGATGCCCCGTAATTAAAGGTAAGATTAACATCGTTGTGGGCGGTTTCGTAAATTGTTTTTAACTCGTCCATACTCTCGGTAAGGCTGGCCGCGGCGGAAACGAGCAGTTCGACTTTCGGGGAAGCGGTTGAATTTGCGCCGGACGCTTCCGCCTGGGCGGCGGTATCCTTATTGGCCGATGCGGCGTTGTTTGCTGCGCTTCCGCAGCCGGAGATGACCAGCATAAGCGCGGTCATCATCGCGGCCAGCAAAGGTATCATTTTTCGTTGAAACATGAATCTTCCTCCCTGGTTATAACTAATTATATCTAGATTATACTAAACATAATGAAGTGTATAGAGATTTCACGCACATTTCAAAAATAAAATTCGTCCTGACCGCGCCGTTCATTGAAATATAGCGGGAACATCAGTAAGATAAGTCTAGCTGGAACAATTCATAGATGACGTGTACAAGGAGAAACTCATGACCGAACCGATCTCTTACACGACCGAAGAAATCGCCAAATTACTTAAAGTATCCAAATTAACCGTTTATGATCTGATCAAAAAAGGAGAGCTGCCCGCATATCGCGTAGGCAAACAAATGCGGGTGGATTCCACGGATCTCGAAGCGTATAAACTTAAAGCGAAAAGCGGAAGCACAGCGGGCGGCACTGCGCCAGGCCGGCTTGGCGGCGGACCCGCCGGCTTCGTTGCGGCGGACGTCCAACTAACGCCGTTGACTCCCGTATCGCTGCCGGTCAGCAACGCTGACCCCAATGACGGAGTAAAACCGCTGGTCATCACGGGGCAGGACCCAGGCCTTGATTTGTTGGCGAAAGCGCTGGAAAAGCGAAGCTCCAAATTCCGGCCGCTGCGCTCCTTCGCCAGCAGCATGGACAGCTTGGTGGCCATGTATAACGGCGGGGCGGATATCGTCAGCACGCATTTGTACGATGGCGACACCGGGGAGTACAACCTTCCGTATATCCGTAAATTGTTTATATCATTGCCTTATCTTGTGTTTCATTTCGTGACGCGCAAAGCGGGATTTTACGTAAAGCAGGGGAACCCTTTGGGAATCACGGCCTGGGAGGACCTGGCGCGTCCGAATATTCGTCTGATCAATCGGGAAAAAGGCTCGGGCGCCCGAGTTTTGCTTGACGAGCAGCTGCGGCTTAGGGGCATCGTCCCGTCGTCGGTAAACGGCTACGAGCAGGAAGAAACGACCCATATGGGGCTGGGCGGACGGATCGCGCTGGGGCAGGCCGATGTCGGCGTCGGCAGCGAACGCCCGGCCCGCATCGCCGGCTTGGACTTTATCCCGCTGATCGCGGAGCGGGTTGACCTGGTGGTGCTGAACAAACCCGAAAACCGGGAATGGATTGCTCAGCTTCGCGAGGCGCTGCTGTCCGCGGAGCTTCGGGACGTGCTTTTTACCTTGGGAGATTACGATTTGTCCTCAACCGGACAAGTGATCGCCGGCAGTGAAGCCGGGTTGTGAGATGAAGCGTGAAGGGTGAAAAGGACAAGCAGGAGGAATGATCATGAAGTATCGGCGTCTTGGAAAAAGCGGGCTTGAAGTTTCGGTGCTCGGCCTCGGCACAAATGCATTCGGAAAACGCGCGGATCGGGAAACATCCATTAAACTGATCCACCAGGCTTTGGACAGCGGCATCAATTTTATCGATACGGCGAATATTTATGCGGGCTCCGAATCCGAGCGGATCATCGGCGATGCTTTGGCGGATAGAAGGCAGGGTGTGGTGCTGGCGACGAAGGCCGGGCTAGTGCGGGGAGAGGGACCCAACGCCAGCGGCTCTTCCCGGCTGCATTTGCAGCAGGAACTGGAGCAAAGCCTCAAACGGCTGAAAACCGATTATATCGATCTGTACCAAATCCATACGTTTGACCCGTATACGCCGCTGGATGAAACGCTGCGTACGCTGGACGACATGGTCCGCACCGGGAAGGTTCGCTATATCGGCGCCTCCAACTACGCGGCCTGGGAATTGATGAAAGCGATCGGGATCAGCAAAGTCCGCGGCTGGACGAGCTACGTTTCGACGCAGGTCAGTTATTCGCTGGCGGACCGGACGCCCGAACAGGAGCTTGCTCCGATGTGCGTGGATCAAGGCGTAGGGATTATACCGTATTTTCCGCTGGCTGGCGGCATTCTTAGCGGCAAGTACTATTCCGTCAAAGAGGCGCCGGCGGGCTCCAGAGCGGATACCGATCCTAACTTCGGCAGGTTTTTGGATGAGGAGCGGATTGCCCTTGGACAGCAGGTGAGCCGGCTCGCCGCCGAGCGCGGGACCTCGTCCAGCGCGCTGTCGCTGGCGTGGCTAATGACAAGGCCGGCGGTCTCGACGGTGATCGTGGGCGCGACGCGGCCGGAGCAGCTCGAGGATAATTTGCGCAGCGTATCCATGGACCTTGATCCGGACATCCTCGCGCAGCTTGATGAGCTAAGCGGCCGTTTCCGCTATGCAAAGCCATTTGCCTTGTATCGGCTGCCGTAATCCGGGCTTGGATCAAACTTGCTTTTAGGAAGGCAGGAATCGCATACATGACAAAAGGGAAGTCAACAACTTTCAAAATTGCACTGTTCGTTCTGCTGGTGGCGGGAGCATTGGCAGGATGCCAAAACGAGGATAAGGGCGCGGATAAAAATGCAGCTTCGCCGGTGCAGACGAATGACACCTCCGCCGGGCGAACGCCGAACTCAAGCGTTGAGACAGGGGCTTCGCTAACGCCGGGTTCCCCGGAGCTTCGGACGAGCGGCGGTAATATCACAGACCAGCAGCGCATTATTCCGGGCACGTATATCATCGGCTATTATGATCCTGCGAATGTGGGTATTGCTGAAGTCAAGAAGCTTGGCGGGGATCAATACCATTTGAACGTACAGGTCGTCCGGGGCTTTAGCCATCATAATGGGGAAATCGATGGCGATTTTCGCGTTGACGGGCAACGGCTGGTGTTCACCGATGAACTATATCGCAACGTTTCTTTATCGTTTACGGATGGCGCGCTGACGATTGATTACCCGGAGGAAGAAGGTTTCGGCGGTGCCAATGCGGAACCCAGAGGGACGTACTTTTTGCAAAATTCGGGGACCGAAGACGCGCCGTTCCTGACCGGACTATATGATCAAGCGGGGGTGGAGGAGGTCTACCGGAACGGGTTTACGGATGTGTTTACCTATCCTCTGGACGATGATCAAAATCTGCTGCTGCTGCGTTCTCAAAGCAGCGTCAACCACGCCGTCACGGCCAGCGAGCACATCGTCATACATAACCATAAAGAAGACCGCTTCATCCTGATCGGGGAAGTAGTACCCTACGATCTTGACGGCGTACGGGAGCAATTAAAAGCGTATAACGTCGATGAGGAACTTGTCTATGAAGTCACTCGCAAGGAATATGCCGATCGTTATAAAGAAGTGTTGATGAAGAGGTTCGATCAGGGGCAGCCGGAATTTTTGAACGGAGCGGTCAATTTAACCGATGAAGAGGCTTTTTATATCGTCATGGGAATTGAAAATAGCACGGCAGCGGAAAACAACCGGCGGGACGATCAAAACATCGGTTCCATCTTCATCCAAGAGGTGGACCATGCGGACGAGCAGTCGGTCACGATTCATATTTACGAGGAAGTCCGCAATGACGAGACCGACACGCATACGGCGACAGCGGATTGGTTGTCGGTAGACCGTCAGACCGGCAGGGTAGTTAGCGAGCTGTTCGATTAGGGGCAGAAATGCGTGAAGGAATGCTGGTTATCTGCACATTGGGCGGCAATCGCAAGCAAAAAATGGCGGCACAAGGATGATTTTCCGGTGCCGCTATTTTTTTATTTACTTGCCAGAAGCCAAAACTCATCGCAACTAAGGTCGTTCCTCTCCCTCTCATTGGAAAAATCCAATAGATTGCCGGAGATCGAACGCCATTTTGAACTCTCATCGGAAAATATCCAATAGAATTCACTCAAGTTGCCCGTTTTACGCCCGCCGAGCCTAATCTATTGGAAAATCTCCAATCAAGCGGCTGTATTTGCCACGGAATTTCCAATTCTATTGGATATTTCCAATCTAATTCAGGATAAGGTATGTATTTTTTGTCGTCCAATTATAGACCAAGAATTTGCTTCATTCCCTTTCCTTCCAACACGGAATTAGGTAGTTGCCGCCGACGATACTCCAGCATCAGCAGATGATGGCGCGGGGGCCGAGTTGCTGCTTTCCGGCCGGCTGCTCTCGAATTGCTGTTTGGCCGCATCGGAAATAAGAACCGTATCTCCATGCGCATTCGACGTTTCTTCTCCGTTCACCGGCTCCTCCTGCGGCTTTTCCTCAACTTCCTCTTTAACCTCAGGGATATGTGCGAACAGCGTCCCTACCGTTTCCTGCTCCATCTGCATCTGCATCGCTCTGGCCATCATTCGTTTCTCCGCCGCGGACGCGCCGCTTTGGGCAATTTGCATAAGCTGCTCCAGTCTGGATGGAGGTGGCTGCTGAGCGGAAGCGCCCGATCGCAGCATAGATGACATGGATTCCAGTTTCATTATGGGAAATCCCCCCTTCTATTGAAAAATGCTGCCTTTTACATATATCGGCCAGATGGCCCTTTATCTTTAATGCAGAGCGCTCATGGGGAGAGTTCGGCTTCTGCGCTAACGGTTGTAACCTATGCTTATTTGGCCCAAAAGACGGTGTTTCCTTTTCTAACGGTTCTAAGCGCGCTTATTGGTTTGGAATTGCCCCTTAACTCCAGGTAAAACGTGAAATAAGGCCGATGGCATCTGTTACAGCTTGGAAGTCCCGTTTTTGCCCGAATAGCGCCGCTCAGAACCGTTAGATTTTTTTTGCACTCTTTTGTGCTCTTGACCAACTTCACCTGTTAAGCACCGATTTCGGTTTTGACCCAAATTTCCGGCAGATTAGCAAAAGATATAGTAAACTAAGCTAGTAGTACGGAGCGGATGATAAGTTATTAATCAACTTTCGCGGCAAAAAATCGGCAGACAAGTCTTGATTTAGCTGGGTAAAGCAGCAATCCATTGCCGGAGTTGACGCTGAATCATAGGCGGACGGTGTCTTCCCTAAATCGGGCAAGCAACATGACCGCTTTGTTACGATTCCGCTTAAACATGGAAGCATCAACGATGAAGAGGGCGATCCGCTGAGGTCAGCGCACCCATTTTTTGCACCGTAGCCGTTTCGAGCAGTGGCACAAATCGACGCCAGGTGAGGGGGTTGTCTAAAGGGTTGGTGTCTTGGTATCTTGGTGTCTTGTCCCTGCCTGCAGCCTTTGCACGATTATCCCTTTCGTCCAGGAAGGGCAGGGGGTGGGGGCTAGAGCAAGGGTTCCAAAAAAAGAGAGAAGAAAAAGAGAGGGGGAAAAAATGAGGCGGTACAGGTGAGATTTTCGCCTTGATAAGGGAACGTACGTTTGTTATAATAAAACAAATAGAACGTACGTTCGTAAATTCTTGATTCGGGGGCGAGCGAACATGGAGGTCAATGCGGGAACGGAACTTCAACCATTCAGCAGCCGTTATAATAGCGAGCAGGCCTGCATGGAGGCGCTGATCGCGATGAAGTGGCGAAGCGGCTTCGTCTGCCCGCGCTGCGCTCACACCCGGTGCAGCCGTCTGACTTCCCGGCATATCCCCTTGTTCGAGTGCGGAAAGTGCAAGTATCAAACGTCGGCTTTGGTCGGCACGATTTTTGAACGAACGCATCTGCCCCTGCTCAAGTGGTTCAAAGCGCTGGAGTTGTTCCTGCTCCCTGACGGCATCTCGGCGATACGGCTGAGCAAGGTGATCGGAGTCACCTATAAAACCGCCTGGTTGATGCTGCACAAAATACGCCATGCCGCCCTAGAGTTCGATGCCCGGGAGCTGCTCTGCGGAGACGTGAAGGTGAACAGCGACCTGTATGGGTGTAATCCGTCCCGGTTTCAGTTTTCGCAGCCGTACGCCTCGGCGGTAGTAGCGGGATGCACGGTCACGGAGTCGGGCGAGCCGGAGCAGGTCAAAATCCGCATGGTGCCGCATAAGAGGGGAGACGGGAAAAGAGCAAACCGTCTCGAACTCGCCGCGTTCATCAACGGGCATGTGGATGTCCGTACATCGGCGGTAGAGTCGTTTCCTCTAGCCTATCGGCTGTATGCGCCCTTGCGGAAAGTGGTGAGAGAGGCGTGGGAATCGCTGAAGAGTACATATATAGCCTTGGGATTGAAGCATCTGCAGGCGTACCTGAACGAGTATACCGTACGCCGCCGGCTGCACCTGCCCGGAGCGGAAGATACGATGCGGCAGAAGTTGCTACACATGTGTGTGGCGATTCCGGCGATCCCTTACCGCCGGCTAATTGCACGCCAACCGAACCAGCCCCTTGCGGCTGCGGCTTGATCGAGACGTTGGAACGGTGGGAGTTTGACGCAGATCAACTTAATGGGTAGGGGTTAGCTTAATGCGGATCAACTTGATTGGTGTGAGTTAGCATGAACGGTGTGGGCGTTGCTGCAAATGGAAGGGTTCAGGCTACAGCAAAATCACGGTCTTTTCGTTTCCCTCGCGTCTTGTCCTTGATCTCCTGTCTTGATCTCTAGTCCGGTCTGTTTCACCTCCCCTAAACCTGATTCCTTCTCCTAAGCCCGTCTAAATTATCTCGAACCGATCTGCTTCTCCACCAAATATTTTCTTCTCCCGAGCTTGTCTGTTTCTCTGCTACCTGATCAAACGGGATAATCGTGCAAAGCGGCCAGACGTGAGTGTTGATCTGAAGCCCAACCCACCGGTCTTCTCTGTCCTCAAGCTTCCAATGCCCTTCCGCGTTCTTGCCACGATCGGTTTTGGACTTGACTTTACCAAACGAAGCGGTGTTTTTCTATTTTGCAAGCCGCCTATCTTAATTCTTTGAAAATCTTCAGCTCAAAGGCTCAAGCTGATTTTTGCTCTGTGAAAGTTGAGTTATTATTTACTTAATGTCAATTTTAAGAGCCGTAATGATGCAAGGGTGCATATGAAAATGAATGGAGTTTAGGCATAATGAATCATCCATCTCTGCTTTCCGGAATCGTTAAGGAATTCATTCGGCAGTGTCCCAGACGAGAAACCGTCCGCAACCGGATAGAAGTCGCTCAAACGCTGAGACAAAACGGTATTCCCGTGTTTGAGGCGCTGCTTGATTTTCAGGAAAAATACGGGGGAATGTTTTACGAGTTCGGCGGGCTTAAGGATCAAAGTTTCGTGCTCGATGCCATGGGGCCTTCCCTGTACGGCGGCGGCTTGCCCAAGGTCATGAAGTATGGGGACGAGGAAGTTGTTGAATGCCTCTATTTTAGGGACATCTATTGGGGTAGAAGCTGTTACATGGATAGGTATGGAGCGCTGTATGTTTTGCTGGTGAACGGCGAGCTGATGTTTTTCGAAAACCGGGCAGAAACGTTCATCGAAAACCAGGCTATTCTGTACGGCTTGTTGGGCAAACAGAAACAATGGGTGACAAGCACGGTTTATGAATCGCAGGTATCGGCCTGGATTTCAAATGCAGCGCCTGCTCCTATCTTGCTTACTCCGAGCCATCAAGAAGCATCACAATGGTGGAAAAGCCCGGACGAACGGTTATATGTGCATATCCAGCGGGTTAAAGGAAAAGATGTGACCGGCACCGCCTACGCTGCGGAAGCGGATGATCTTTCACAACTTACTTCCAGGGATGTTTATTCCGCCCAAGGCTTTCCTTTTCATTGCTATTATTACCCGGAAAAAAAGCTTCTGTATACCGGCGACATCCGGCAACAGTATTATTTTAACCGCAAGCTGTACAACACCGGCGACTATGCTAAAGTAACGATTGCGCATGTGCGGGATACGAAGGAAATGCGGTTGTATTTAACCGGACAGAAAAATTACCCCGTCGAGCGGCCAATAGAAGACTTTTTGTTGAAGCTGCCGGCGCTTGAGCTGCCTGCCGGGGATTATGACGATACGTTGATCGGCTATGCGCGGGAACAGGGAGACGAAATGATCTTAAAGCTGATATCCCATATCGCCGATATGGAATATCGCGATCTTCCCGGCAGATCGGCCGCGGAACAGATGGTGGACGGCTTGTTGTACCGGGAATTTTTGCGGCGGATGGCCTTATTTGCAGACTCCTATTCCATAAGTGCGCATCCACTATATTTTAACGCTCAAAAGCTGGTGGAGAGACCCGACGAGTATGAACAGGTTGAAGAGGATTACGCTGTGTTGCGGAGAATGAGGGGGGCTTCTCCGAGCTTTATCAGCCGGATGGCTTTGTTTTATATGAAACGCGCCCGGGAAGGAAACGAGGCGGCCCGAAGGGCTTACCGCGTATACGAACCATTACTGTTGATGTACGGCATCGGGGGATATATCTTGAAGGAGCACGGTTTCATCGAGGTTGGCGGCGGCGCGTTCCATCAAGGGAGCTGGCGCAATCACATCGGGAAGGAGCCGATAGAGGATCTCTACCGGCGGATAGAGCAAGCTTGGAAGCATCGCAACCGGGAATATGCCTTGGAGGAAATTCGGCGGATCAAATGGGATCAAAAAACGGCCCGAACCGGACGGTTAAGTGCTGAAAACAACGTTGAAAATTCCGAAATGCTACGAGCCCGGTTCAATCGGTTGGAGCTTCGGCTTGGCCTAAGCCCGGATGATGTTGAGGAAAGTGACGATCCTGCTTGGGAAGGCGAACGGTTGATGCCGGCGCTTCTCAAGGCTCGCCTCAAACTGCGCAAGTTTTCGGGAACCGTCGCACCGTTAATATGCGAAAAATATGTGCGGTGGTCCATGTTGTTGGACCGGCAGCACCCCGTTTCCTTACAGAATCCCTGTTTGTACGAGCCGTTCCTTGAACTGCTTCGCGAACAGGATAATATAGAGGAGTGGGACAAACGGGCGGCCGTCTTGCTGCAGCTTTTTGAACGGGAGCCCATGGTGAATTATGCCGATTATTTACGCAGCAAACATCAAAGCTGATTTGAACCGGAGGGGAGATTATGTCCAATACACCTACACCGGATATGGAGCAAATGGTTGCAGATTTCTACGAGGTGGAACATGGCGGACACTTTTTGGAAAGCGACGGATTTACAACGTTGCCGATCGTGTTCGATGTACTGAATAAAATGCATGCAGAGGTCTGTTTTTTTGAATAAAAAGGAAGTTGTTGACTAAAAACCTGCCTAATTGCAGGTTTTTGTTTTGCTAAATTCCCGCATGTATTTGGTCTTACTTGGTGGCGATGTTGTCTTCCCCAAGCAGGGGAGGAAATGTTAAAATGTTGATATTCCAAAATGAAACTAGATTTCGCAGAGTGGAAGGCGGAGATTGTTTTATGAAACCGATTACGGTAGCAACCGATTACGATATGCAGAGCAAGTTGGAGGGGCTGCACGGCGTGCTGAGTGAAGGCGGAGACGACCAGGCGGCCGGGGAATTGCGGGAGATTCAGGACAAACTGGAGCGGAAAGAGCTGACGATTGCTTTTTGCGGACATTTTTCGGCGGGCAAATCGAGCCTGATCAACAGCTTGTGCGGCAAATCGGTTATGCCTGCGAGCCCCTTGCCGACCAGCGCCAATGTCGTTTTTATTCGCAGCGGGGCGCCTCGCGCGGTATTAAGCTCGTCCGATCCGGCCCAGCCGCCGGTGGAGATGCCCGTGGAGCATATCGCCGATTATGCCCGGAACGGCAAAGATTATACGCGCGTGGAGCTGTGGGACAAGATTGAACTGCTGGAACAGGGCGGCGCGCTGCTCGATACGCCGGGGGTCGATTCGAACGATGCCGGTCATGAGCTTGCCACGCACTCCGCATTGCATTTGGCAGACGTTGTTTTTTATGTGATGGACTATAATCACGTATCTTCGGAAACGAACCTGAGCTTTGCCAAAGCGTTAAGCGATTACGGCAAGCCGGTTTACATGGTTGTTAATCAGATCGACAAGCACCGGGAGGAAGAGCTGCCCTTTGCCCGCTACCGGGAATCGGTGAGCCAGGCTTTTAAAGTATGGAACATCGGGATGCAGGGCATTTTTTATATTTCTCTAAAGCGGGAAGAACATCAAGGTAATATGCTGCCGGCGCTGAAGCAAACGATTAAGGAAATTTTGGCGCGGGGAGCCGGCCTGCTGGATTACGGGGCATATATGTCGGCGGCGCAAACGGTAAACGACCATCTGGCGCAGATGGCGGAAAAAGAGCGGCCGCAGCGGGAGGCGCTGCTGGAGCAGGCGGGCGGCGAAACCGAGGTGCAAAAACTGGAAGAGGAATGGGCTAGACTCGAGCGGGCCGAAGCTTCCGGGGGTGAGACTGTCTGGGGGGAGCGCAGGCAGGAATGGATGAACCGGATCGGCAAAGTGATCGATTCCGCCCAGTTGATGACGCCGGCGCTGCGTGAGCAGGCTGGACTGTTCCTCGAAAGCCAGGCGCCGGGGTTCAAGGTGAAGGGATGGTTTGGCGGAGGCGGAAAAACGGAAGCGGAAAAAGCCAAACGCCGGGAGACGTTCCTAAGCGGCCTGGGCGAGCAAACGGAAGCGCAGCTCGGCTGGCATGTCCGCCAGGAGCTGCGGACGATCGGCCAACATTTGCAGCTGTGGGATGAATCCTGGGAGGAGCGGCTCGATGCGCTGCTGCCGCAGCCGGAGGCGGCCTGGATCAGCGAAGCTTTGCCCGGCGGGGCGATGTTGTCCGGCGAGTCGACGCTGCATTACGCCGCGGCGGTGGCGGCGGGCGTCGCCGGCCGCTACAAGCGCGCGGCCGCGGCGGTGCTGGATGCGCTGCTGGCGGCGCCGTCGCCGCTGCGCGCGGCGGAAGCGGCCGCGGCAACGGCCCGGCGCGCCGAGCTGGCGGCGCGCCTGCCGGCCGCCCGCGCGCTGGCGCAGCTCGCCGCCGCGCGGGCCGCACGCGAAGCGCGCCTGGGCGCGCTGCTCGGCGCGCCCGTGCCGCTCACCTCCGGGCTGCTGCCGGAGGTGCAAGAACCCGCGCCGCGCCCGGCCGGCGGCGCGGCCTTGCCCGGCGCCTGCGCGGCTTCGCCCGCGCCAGCGCCGGCGCTGGCGGATGCCGCCGGGGGCGACGCCCCGGCGGCCAAGGCGCAGCCGCGCCCGCCGCAGGCCCGCGGGCGCGCGCTGCAGGCCGCCGCGCGCCTTGCGGCCGCGGCGGAGCTGCTGGCTCCCCACCCCGCCTTCGGGACGGGGGTGCGGGAGCTGACCCGGCGCGCCGCCGAGCTGCGCAGCGGCACGTTTACCGCGGCGCTGTTCGGGGCGTTCAGCGCCGGCAAATCTTCTTTCGCCAGCGCTCTGCTGGGCGAAGCCGTGCTGCCGGTATCGCCGCATCCGACGACGGCGGCGATCATCCGGGTGATGGCGCCCAAAGGCGGACAGCGCCATAATTCGGCCAGCATCCGCTTCAAAAGCCGCGAAGCGATGGTCGAGGATTTGGCGTACTCCTTCGGGGCCCTGGGGCTTGGCGGCTGGCAGGAGAAAAGCTGGCTGGAGACAGTCAAACGTCTCGAAGCCGCCGAGATCCCGGCTGCCGGGAGAGCGCATTTCAGCTTCCTGAAAGCGGCGGCGGCCGGTTGGGAGGCCGCCGGGTCCCTGCTTGGCCAAAGCATCGTCGCAGACGCCGCCGAGTTCGGAAGATTTGCGGCGGAGGAAGAGAAAGCCTGCTTTGTAGCCGATATCGATTTTTATTACGCCTGCCCGTTGACCGAGCAGGGGATCGTGCTGGTGGACACGCCGGGGGCGGATTCGATCCATGCGCGGCATACGGGCGTTACGTTCCAATATATGAAAAATTCCGATGCGATTATTTTCGTGACCTATTACAACCACGCTTTTTCCCGGGCCGACAAACAGCTGCTCAGCCAACTTGGCCGCATGAAAGGCAGCTTTGCGCTCGACAAAATGTTTTTTGTCGTCAACGCGGCGGACCTGTCGGCGTCGGATGACGAACTCGCGGCGGTGGTGGAGTACGTAAGGGACGGGCTGCAAACCGCAGGCATCCGCGAGCCGAACCTGTTTGCGCTGTCCAGTCTGCAGGCGCTGCGGACGGAACAAGGCGGGGCTTCTGGAGACACGGGCTTTGCCCGGTTCCGGCAGCAATTCGCCAAGTTCTTGGAGGTTGATTTGGGCAGCCTTGCCGCGGCGTCCGCCTCCGCGCTGCTGGAGCAGACGAAGGAGCGGCTGGCGAAATGGATCGCGTCGGCCGATAGCGATGCGGAACAGGCGGAGCGGAAGCTGGCCGCGCTGACCGATAGCCGTGCCGCCTTTGAAGCCGCAGTCAAGGAGTTCATGGCCGTCGAGATCGGCCGGGAATGGAATCAGGAGAACGAAGAGCTGTTGTTCCACGTCGTACAGCGGTTAAGGCTGCAAGCGCTCGATGCGTATGCGGAATATTTCCACCCGTCACTGCTCCAGGACGGCGCGGGTCCATTGAAGCGGAACTTCTCGATCGCCATGCGCGGATGGGTTAGCCAAATCTCGGGCGAGCTGGAGCGCGAGCTGCTGGCGACGACGCTGCGTCTGGAGCGGAAAGCGGAGGCACTGCTGGCGAGGGAAGCGGAGAACTGGTGCCGCGGGAACGGGGCCGGGTTCGATATGCCGCTTGAAGCGCCGGCTCCGTCCGGGGAATGGAGCACCCCGGAGATTCTGGAAGGCTTGCTGGACAACGCGTATTTTTCGCCGGAAGACTATTGGCCGTATTTCAAAAATCCAAAAGCTTTTTTTGAGGGACAGGGAAAAATGCAGCTGCGCTCCAAGCTGGAAGGCCCGCTTACGGAGCGGCTTCAGGAGCTTGTGCACCGCATGCAGGGCGTTTTCCGCGACCATTATGCCGGCGAAATCGAAAAACGCAAGCAGCAAATCGCCGGATATTTCACGGGTCTTTGGCAGGAGTGGGAAGACAGTTTGAAGAGCCTGAAGGTTACCGAGGAAGAACTGGCCCATTGGCAACAAGCGGAAGCACAATTAGGCAGATATCGGGAGGAAGTGGAAGCTTTTCAGGAAAGATAATCCGGTTTTTGCCTGAGCTATGCAGGCTAACGGACCGAAGCGACCTTATTTGCCCCAAAATACGCCGTTTTCATTTCTAACGGACAGGAGTGCCGCTATTTGCCCGAAAAAGACCGGATACTTGCGCCTTAATGCTGAATAAGGTCTGTGGTGTCCGTTATATTTTGCAAACTGTTGATTTTATCGGAATAACGTCGCTGGTGTCCGTTAGGATTGGCTTTAACTCCGAACCTGCGACAACATCGCCGTATTGGACCATGGGGAATTCAAGGAATCTGGAACATACCGGAAATGGATGGCTAAAAAAGGGTCTATTACGTTTTGGTGGAAGCACAATTCTGCTATTTGTAACTTTTTAGCGAAAATTGTTCCGAATTTTAATTAGAAGTATTGCAATCTTGGCCATAAAACCTGAAAATAGGTGTAGAGTGTTAAATAATTGTTAACTCAGCGTTAAGGGGGATTTAACGTATCATGTGGGGTGCTCCTGCATCAAGAAGCCCTAAAACGATCATGCTGCTCGGCAGCGGCGAACTCGGCAAAGAAGTCGTAATCGAAGCGCAGCGCCTGGGCGTTCGCACGATTGCCGTCGACCGGTACGAGCATGCGCCGGCCATGGGGGTTGCCCATGAAGCCCACGTCATCGATATGCTGGATCCGGAGGCTTTGAAATCGCTTATTCTGCAAGTCAAGCCGGATTTGATCGTCCCGGAGGTGGAAGCGATTGCCACTCAGGTGCTGGTTGAACTTGAAAGCGAGGGCTTTACGGTGATTCCGACGGCCACGGCGGCGAGGCTGACGATGGATCGCGAAGGAATCCGTCGCCTGGCGGCGGAGAAGCTGGGCTTGCCGACCGCCGGCTACCGGTTTGCGGATAGTTTGGAGGAGCTGAAATCGGCGGCCGAAGAACTCGGTTTTCCCTGCGTGATCAAGCCGCTCATGAGCTCTTCCGGCAAAGGGCAAAGCGTGTGCCGCAGCCAGGAAGACGTGCAAGTGTGCTGGCGGATGGCGATGGAGGGCGGGCGTGCCAAAAACACGAGGGTCATCGTGGAATCGTTTGTGCCGTTTACGAGCGAGATCACGATGCTCACGGTCCGTTCGGTTTCCGGAACCGTGTTTTGCCCGCCGGTAGGGCATATTCAGCGGGACGGCGATTATGTGGAGTCGTGGCAGCCTCATTTTATGAGTGAGGAACAGCTGCGCGAGGCGCAGGACATCGCCCGCAAAATCACGGATGCGCTGGGCGGATACGGTCTGTTTGGGGTTGAACTGTTTATCACTCCGGACGGCGTCGTGTTCAGCGAAGTTTCCCCAAGACCTCATGATACGGGAATGGTCACGATGGTGACCCAGGATTTGTCGGAATTTGCGCTGCATGTTCGCGCGATTTTGGGCTTCCCGATTCCTTCGGTAGAGCTGCTGACGCCGGGGGCGTCGGCGACGCTGAAAGGCGGAGAGGGCCGGGAAGGCGAAAACTTCCGGATCGCGGGAATCGGCGAGGCGTTAAGCCTGCCGCGGACGCAGGTGCGCATATTCGGAAAACCGCTATGCAAACCGGGCAGACGAATGGCAGTCGCACTGAGTGCCGCAGAAGATGTGGAAACAGCTCGCAGCCGCGCGAAGGAAGCGGCAAATCTATTAAAGGTGGTATGGTTCAATTGAGTATTCAGGTGCTTTCTCCGGCTTTGGTCATTCGTAAAGGATGTTGTGACGATTGTCAACACATGCTTCCGTTAATGCGCCAGCTTCGTTACCCGACTACGCCCAGCGTGCTGAAGGAACGTCTATCCATGCTGGAAGAACATCCGTTGTTCAGCAGTCTGGTGGCGGAATTGGACGGGGTTATTGTCGGAACGGCTTTTCTGAAGCAATATCAAACCCATGATATGAGTAGACCGGTAACGCAGATCACGGCTCTGATCGTAGATGAGAAGCATCGGGGCAGCGGTTTTGGGAAACGCCTGATTGAGGAAGCGGAGAACTGGGGACGCCAGCGCAGCAGTTCGGAGCTGATCGTGTCCACGGCACGCGAGAATTACATGTCCGCTAAATCGTTTTACGAACACCTGGGCTTCACGAGCTTGGGCTATCGCTTAAGCAAGTCATTGCTGTAAAGCGAACGGACTATAATTGGCCTGATAGTTCTTAATTGATATAGGCCCCTCTTTTTTGGAAGGGGGGCTTTTTTGTGTTCTGAGCCTTGTGGTGCTTAGAGATCAGCTGCAAAAGTGCAGTTCATTTGCTGTGAATTTCCGTTTTGAGGCGGTTGAAATGCAAAAGTACATCTGTTTAGGGCCCATTGAATAAAAAAGACGACTTTAACGAGATATGAAATGCACTTTTGCATTTCGTAGAATTCTGCACCTTGTAGTATGCTGTTACTTCGTTGCTGCCTTGCTGCTGCCTTGCTGCTGCCTCGCAGCTACCTCGTTGCTGCGTTGCTGCTGCCTCGCAGCTACCTCGTTGCTGCGTTGCTGCTGCCTCGCAGCTACCTCGTTGCTGCGTTGCTGCTGCCTCGTTGCTGCCTCGTTTCTACCTCACCCCTACCTCACTGCCACCAGACAGCCATCTCACTTTCAACTAGCTTCCCGCCCCAATTCACATGCTTCCTCAATCCCCATGCCCCTTAATCTGCTGCAACTGAAATCTCACCCGTTTTATCGTTTTTCAATTTCCGCATCGCAGCGGATTTATGATGGGCAGCGACCGTTCTTGGGTGTGCCGAGGCATCTCCTGTTGGAATTTTAAATGTTAATTTTTTATTAATTAAAATATCAGATAAAGTTAATAAACATATCATAAATTGTTTAAATATCTAACATTGGCGAAATAAACAGTTGACAAAAATCGCCTTTCTCGTGTAAATATGGAGTTGTAGAGGTTTTTATACTGATTTGCGTAAAAATAACTTACACAAACATGACATAATAAAGGCGGTCAGTGAGAAACGCAAACCATTGTGAAGGCCACTGAAGCGGATTAAGGCCGGTTGCCTACACGCATACAATTTCTGGGAGGGTTAAAGTATGAAGGTGAAAAAAGGTTTAGCGGTTTTCTTGGTTTCTTTTCTCATCATTGGTTTACTTTCGGCGTGCGGTTCCAAAGGGGGAGGAAGTACGAGCGGCGGTAACGGAGCCGGAGGCGGCAACGGAAGCGGGGCGGCCGGAGGCTCGTCAGGCGGCGATTTGACCGTGATCAAGATCGCTTCCCAATCGCCTTTATCCGGCGGATCGGCGATCCAGGGGGAATCGATCAAGCTCGGGGGCCAAATGGCGCTTGAGGAACGGCAAGCGGAATTCAAGGAACTCGGCTTCGATCTGCAATACGTGCCTTACGACGATCAAGGCGATCAGAAAAAAGGCGTGGCCAACGCCGAACTGATCGGCGCCGATCAGGCGGTCATGGCGGTGCTGGGGCACCTGAATTCCGGCGTATCCATTCCGAGCTCGGTCGTTTATGAGAAATACAGTATTCCGATGGTATCTCCGGCCAGCACGGCCACCGAGTTTACCGACCGCAAGCTGAAGGTGGTGAACCGGGTTGTTGCCCGCGATGATTTTCAAGGGCCGGCCGGCGCCGAATATGCCGTCAAGACGGTAGGCGCCAAAAACATTTTTGTCATTCAGGACAAAACGGCTTACGGCCAGGGGCTGGCGGACGCCTTCAAAACCGCGGCCGAGGAGCTTGGCGCAACGATCGCGGGTTACGAAGGAATCACGGTCGGCGAAAAAGACTTCAACGGCGTTCTGAACCAGGTGCTCAGTAAAAAGCCGGACTTCATCTTTTTCGGGGGGATGTATGCGGAAGCCGGACTTATTGTGAAGCAGGCGCGGGAGAAGGGCATTACCGTTCCGATCATGGGCGGGGACGCGCTCGATTCCTCGGGAATGGTCGACATTGCCGGGGATAAACTGACGGAGGTGGCTTACAGCTCCGTATCGACCGACATCACCAAGTCGAATCAGGCCTGGGCGGACAAATATAAGGAGAAATTCGGCAAATCGGTTGAAAACTATTCGGCATATTCCTATGACGCGATGAACGTTATTTTGAACGGGGTGAAAAAGGCGATTGAAGCTAACGGCGGCAAGCTTCCGGCGCGTGAACAGGTGCGCGACGCCGTGCGGGCGACCGCCGATTTCGATGGGGTGGCCACGAAAGTGAGCTTTGATGACATAGGGGACAACAAATACGCGAAGGTGTTCATCTATAAGTTTGAAAACCAAGCTTACCCGGGCGCGATGGTTTCGGAAATTGAACAGCCTAAATAAGTACGTACACACTTCTAAAAAAGGGGTTAGGCCATAATGGATACGATCCTGCAAACTCTTCCCCAGGTATTGGTGGACGGCCTTACTTTGGGCGCGGTTTACGCCGTGGTGGCGATCGGGTATACGATGGTTTACGGCATTCTGGAATTCATTAATTTTGCCCATGGCGAAATATTTATGACCGGCGCTTTTGTAGGAACGGCGGTGCTCCTTGGGATGGGCTCCGCCGGCTGGCTTGGCGCTCTGCCGGCCGGACTGGCTTACTTTTTGATCCTCGCTACGGCGATGGTGTTCACGGGGGTGATGGGAATCGGGATCGAGCGGGTGGCCTACCGGCCGCTCCGCAATGCTCCCAAATTGATCTCCCTGATCTCCGCGATCGGCGTCTCCTTTCTGCTTCAGGATATCGTGCGGTTTATCGCCGATGTGCGCACGGGCAATTTCGTCGTTACCGGCATTTCGCTTTACGGCGATAACCTTATCCTGGGCGCATCGTCGCTGTGGGCCGGGTTTAACGACGCTTTTCTGAAAACGAACACGATTATCGTCGTGGCCGTCGCCGTCGTCTTGATGATCGGCCTTGATCTGTTTGTCAACCGGACCAAGTGGGGCAAAGCGATGCGCGCTGTGGCCCAGGACCGGGAGACGGCGGCGCTGATGTCGATCAACGTAAACAAGGTGATCGCCTTGACGTTTTTTATCGGCTCCGCGCTTGGCGGCGGCACCGGCGTGCTGTTCGCGCAGCAATACGGAACGATCGACCCTTACATCGGCTTTATTTTGGGCATGAAGGCATTCACCGCGGCGGTGCTGGGCGGAATCGGAAATATCCGGGGCGCGATGTTCGGCGGTTTGTTTATCGGCGTGCTGGAAATGTTCTCCTCGGCCAACCTGTCGGTCATTACCGGCGGAACGCTGGGCGGGGAATACAAGGATGTCGTTGCTTTTCTGATTTTGATTGCGGTCCTGATTTTCAAACCGGAGGGCCTGTTCGGCAGAGCCCTCAAAGAGAAAGTGTAGGTGAAACTTCGTGAATCGACTGAGTGCATGGCTGGAACGCAGCAAAGCCGCGCAAGCCTCGCTTTTTTCGTTGTTTGTGATCGTTACGGCCGCGAGCGTTTATTTTTCGGATAAATCGGTGGTTGCGTTTTTGCTGCTTTTGGGTTCCTTGCTGTTGCTTTATTACACTACGTTTCCGGTTCCCGTCAAGTGGACGGCCGGAGCCGTTCTGGTGCTGCTGGTCATTCCGTTCGCTACTTCGGGCGGGCCTTCGCATCAATCCTATATGGAGGTCGCGACGCAGTGCGGCATTTACATCGCGATGGCGCTTGGCCTCAACATCGTGGTCGGGTTCGCCGGCCTGCTCGATCTCGGGTTTGTCGCTTTTTTCGCCGTCGGGGCTTACACGTACGCGATTTTTGCCACCCCTCAGGCCAACGAATTTATTTCCGGGGGTATGTTCCCGCTGTCCGGCGGAGCCTTCTGGATCTTCATCGCGATCGGCGGGTTTATGGCCGCGTTGTTCGGTTTGCTGCTTGGCCTGCCGGTGCTGCGGGTTAAAGGCGATTACTTGGCGATCGTCACGCTGGGTTTCGGCGAAATCATCCGGATCATTTTCAACAATTTGGATAGACCGGTGAACATTACGAACGGGGCGATGGGGTTGTCTTCGATTCAGGCGCCCAGCTTGTTCGGCTACAAGTTTACGTTTCCGAACCAGTATTATTTTATCGTGGTGTTCATTTTGGCGCTCGTCATCTTCAGTGTAAAAAGATTGGAGCATTCCCGGCTCGGACGGGCTTGGAAGGCGATCCGGGAAAATGAAATCGCCGCTCAATCGATGGGCGTGCCGCTGATCCGGACCAAGCTGACCGCTTTTGCCATCGGCGCTTCGTTTTCCGGGATGATGGGCGTTGTGTTCGCCGCCAAGCAAACGTTCATCGATCCGACCAGCTTTACGCTGCTGGAATCGATCACGATTTTAGTCATGGTGCTGCTGGGCGGCATGGGCAGCGTGCCGGGGGTTATCCTCGGCGCGGCGCTGGTGACGATTCTCAATTTGCAGGTGCTGACGGAGCTGACCAATTGGCTGAACCAGTTGACACTGCAAGGGGTGCTTAATATCCCCAGCTCGATCTCCCCGTCCAAAATGCAGCGCCTCATATTCGGCGCCATCCTCGTGCTTATCGCGATATTCAGGCCTAACGGCTTGATTTCGGCCAAAAACCGGAAGGTGGACGGCGAGCGGCTTAAGGCGCAGCGTTCTTCCCCTGTGCTTTCGTTTCGGCAGCAGGGCAAACAACAGAGCGGAGGTGTCGGCAAATGACTATTTTGAAGGTGCAGGGTCTCGTGAAACGCTTCGGTGGACTGACGGCGGTGGACGGGGTCGATTTTTCGTTCCCCCGCGGCAAAATATCCGCCGTGATCGGGCCAAACGGGGCCGGAAAAACGACTTTTTTCAATATGATTACGGGCATATATACGCCGGACGAGGGCGCGATCGAATTGGAAGGAAAATCGATCGTGGGCGTCAAACCGCATCAGGTGGCAAGCCGGGGAATCGCCCGGACATTCCAAAATATCCGCTTGTTCGGCAGCATGACCGTGCTCGAAAACGTAATGGTCGGCAGGCATATTCATTTGAAAGCGGGTTTGCTCGGGACTTTGCTTTCCTTGCCGAAATTTCGTCAGGAAGAGGAGCAGGCTCAGCTTGAGGCTTACCGGCTGCTTGAATTCGTCGGCCTTGCGGAGCTGCTGAACGAGCAGGCGGGAAGCTTGCCCTATGGCGCGCAAAGACGGCTGGAAATCGCCCGGGCGTTGGCGGCGGGGCCGAAGGTGCTGCTGCTGGACGAACCGGCGGCGGGCATGAACCCGCGGGAAACGGCGGAGCTGATCGGACTCATCCGGCAGATTCAGGAAAACACCGGGATGACGATTATTTTGATCGAACACGATATGAAGCTGGTGATGGAGTTGTCCGAGCATATTCTGGTGCTGGACTACGGGATGAAGATTGCCGAAGGCGGCCCCGATGCGATCCGCAGCCATCCGAAAGTGATTGAAGCGTATTTGGGAAAAAGCGCGGTTGCTCCGGAAGCCCCCAGGCTTGAGGTGATTTCATGAGCCTTTTGGAGCTGTGCGAAGTCCGCGCTTATTACGGTGCCATCGAGGCGTTGAAGGGAATCTCGCTCAAGGTGGAGGAGGGGGAAATCGTCTCGCTGATCGGCTCCAACGGCGCCGGCAAATCGACGACGCTGAAAGCGATCTGCGGGCAGGTGAACACCGCCGGTGAAATCCGCTTTGCCGGGAGCGATATGTCTTCTCTGCCGCCGCACCGGGCGGCCCTGAAAGGGATCGCGCACGTGCCGGAGGGGCGGCGTATCTTCCCGCGTCTGACGGTGAAGGAAAATTTGGAGCTGGGGGCTTTCTCCACCCGCGACAAAAAGGCGGTCAAGCAGCGGATGGAGCGGGTGTTTGCCTATTTTCCGCGGTTGAAGGAGCGGCTTGGGCAAATGGGCGGAACGATGAGCGGCGGGGAACAGCAAATGCTGGCCATCGGCAGGGCGCTGATGATGGAGCCGCAAATCCTGCTGCTCGATGAGCCGTCGATGGGGCTGGCCCCGATCATTGTGGAGCAGATTTTCGAAATCATTCAGGAGCTAAACCGGGAAGGCATGACCGTGCTGCTGGTGGAGCAAAACGCTTTTCAGGCGCTGCAGATCGCCCATCGCGGCTACGTGATGCAGACCGGGGAAATTTTGCTGGAGGATGAAGCCGGCCGGCTGCTGTCCAACGAGCAGGTTAAGGAGGCTTACCTGGCCTAGAGATGCGACCGATTCTGTACGGTATTTTAGCTTCTTTGTTCTTCTCGTCGACGTTTGTGCTGAACCAGACGATGAAGTGGTCGGGCGGGAACTGGATGTATGCCGCGTCGCTGCGCTTTCTGTTTATGATTCCGTTTTTACTGGTGATTGTAGGCGTTCGCGGGAGGCTGGCCCCGTTGTTCGCGGAAATGAGGAAACGGCCGTGGACCTGGCTTGGCTGGAGCTTCGTCGGCTTCGGTATCATGTACGTTCCCGTGTGCTTTGCGGCGGAGTATGAACCGGGCTGGCTGATTGCGGGAACCTGGCAAATTACGATTGTGGCGGGTTTGCTTGTGGCCCCGGCTTTCTCGGTAATGGTCGACACGCCGGCAGGACCTGTCCGCAGGAGGGGAAAGGTCCACTGGCGGGGGCTTGGCATCTCGCTGATCATCCTGGTTGGCGTTGGGATGATGCAGCTCAGCCAGGCGCAAGCGATTTCGGCGCGCGAGCTGCTGCTCGGCGCCGTGCCGGTTGTAGTCGCAGCGTTTGCGTATCCGCTGGGCAACCGCAAGATGATGGCCGTCTGCGGCGGGCGGCTGGACGCTTATCAGCGCGTGCTGGGCATGGCGCTGGCCACCTTGCCGCTGTGGCTGCTGCTCTCCGCTGCCGCCTTCTGGCAGGACGGTCCCCCAAGCTCAAGCCAGGCCGGCCAGGCGCTGCTTGTCGCCGTTTGCTCGGGGGTCATCGCTACCGTGCTGTTTTTCGCGGCGACGGATATGGCCAGAGGTTCGGCGCGGAAGCTCGCCGCCGTGGAGGCTACGCAATCGGGGGAAGTGGTGTTTGCGACCGTGGGCGAGCTTTTGCTGCTGCCCGTTCCGCTTCCCGCCTTGCCGTCTTTGCTTGGAATGCTGCTGGTTGTCGCCGGCATGATTCTGCACAGTTGGGCTTCGGGAAGCAAGCGTTCCCCGGCCCTTCCCGATAAGGAAAGCGGGCCGGTCGTATCGCCGTAATGTCTGCGGACGGACGGCAGGTGCGTAAAAACAACAAAGGACTGCGTTTCCCCAATGCATGCGCAGCCGGTGGCCGGCTGCCGGAGAGGAAGGCAGTCCTTTTCGTTTGACTGGTCTGAAAACCCCATAAAAATAGCGGAACTTTGTGGTCTTATTTTCCGGAATGAAGCATGTTATACCCCATTAGCGGAATTTTATGTCCTTATTTTCCGATGAATGGTGCCTAAAGCGGCAATCTCCCAGCGTTTCAAGAAAATAGCGACATCATTTTCCTTTATTTCACTCAAAGTGGGGGATATGGCCGAAATAACGGCATTTTTTTCCTTTATGTGTTCGCTTAACATTCTACCATCCGGCCTCAATTCGCGGCATACAAATGATGCTGTTCCAGCGAAGCCGCGGTTCTCCGGGAATAGCAGTACAGCTCACGGTACGTTTCCAGGTTGCCGCGGAACACCAGCTTCAGGAAAGAGCAGGTCGACAGATCGGAGGGGGTCGTTAACCCGGCGGACTTGTCGAGCAGCTTGACACCGGCTTCCTGAAACACGGCGCTGACGAACTGGGAGCAGAAGTAGGATTTTTCCCCGCCCAGCTCCATATTGAGGATAATGCCCA
The DNA here is from genome assembly GCF_003863965.1 of Paenibacillus oralis. GTDB lineage: Bacteria > Bacillota > Bacilli > Paenibacillales > Paenibacillaceae > Fontibacillus > Fontibacillus oralis. The sequence continues at coordinate 6,134,611 of NZ_RRCN01000001.1, read as the reverse complement.
AAAGGCCGAGAAAATTATAGTTATACTGTTCGCCGTTCTCTTCGAATTTTTTCACATAGTTTCGCATGTGCAGATAGGTTTCCTTGCTGACTTTGCAGCTGTATAAGGCGCAGGTTGCTTTTTCGAACACGCCGCCGTGAATGTCTTCCTTGACGAATCCGCCGTACATCGGAATCAGCGGATGCTTTCGCCCGAAGCTGTATACTTCGCGAAGCTCGGGGTCAAAAGCGATGGAGGCATGATTGAACGGGGCTCTGGTGTAGAGGCCGATCATCTTGGCGACCCAGGTTTTCGGATTGCTTAATAAGATGTAGATTTGCATTTGATTTGACATTGTTTAACCACCAACATTTGAATTGATTACAGTTCCATTTGATATTATCATGGTACTTCGTTTGCGGGAATACAAAAACAGACCGGAGGCGGAAATAAAACTAGACTAAGGTCTTGCTTCTCGTCCTTCCGCGTTTGCCGGTGCGGACATTTACTTTTCGCAGACGATAGGATAAAATCGGGGGGAAATCCAGGGATAAAGACAAGGAAAGAGGATGAAAGAGGATGGTCCATCGATGTTTAAGTTGATTTTGGCCGATGACGAAGAAGATGTGCGGGAAGGGCTGCTGCAGCTGATCGACTGGGAAAACGTCGGGTTTACGGTGGCGGACACGGCCGAAAACGGCAAGGAAGCCGCGGAAATGATCGAGAAGCATGTGCCCGACGTGGTCGTTACCGATATTCAAATGCCGTTTATGAACGGCCTGCAGTTGGCCGAGTGGATTCGCGGCCATTATCCGGCGACGAAGATTATTATCCTGACCGGTTACGAGGAATTCGAGTATGCTCAAAAAGCGATCCGGCTCGGCATCGATGAGTATATTTTGAAACCGTTTTCAGCCGCGGAACTGGCGGACATTTTGCGCAAGGTCAAGAAGCAGATCGACGCGGAGCTCGCCGAAAAGGAAAACGTGCAGCTGCTGACCGAGCACTACCGCAAAAACCTCCCCGTGCTCCAAAGCCTGTTCCTGTCCTCGCTCGTCTCCAGGCGGCTAAGGGAAACGGAGATCCAGGAAAAAAGCCAGCATTACGGGCTTGATTTAAACGGCAGCGAATACATGGTTTCAATTCTTCGCATCGATGCCGCCCCAAGCCGCAAGGAAACCGTGAGTACTGGCAGCGGCGAGCCAGGCTCCATCATGGCAAACGGATCGGTATCTTTAAAGGATACGAACGACACCCAACTTCAGCTGTTCGCTGTCTATAATATCGCCGAAGAAATCGTAAAGCGGCATCCGGCGGATAAAGCGTTTATCCACCATGACGAGGTGGTGCTGCTGAGCATCCGGCGCCATGAGGGCCGTGAGGATCTGGCCGCCCGGACGCTGCAATTGCTGGAGGAAATCCGGTTCAGCGTGGAGCGGTTTCTGAACTTGACGGTCACGATCGGAGCCGGCCGGGCGGCCGTCCGTCTGAACGATGCCGTGTCCTCCTATGAGGAAGCGCTGAAGGCGCTCGATTACCGGGTGATCCTCGGCGGGAACAAAGTGATTTGGATCGAGGATGTGGAGTCCCGGGAGTACGTTTCGCTGGCGGTCGATGAACTGAAAGAGAAGGAGTTGGTCCGCTGCCTGAAAGTGGGAAGCGATCAGGAGCTGGAGCGGCTTCTGGAGGACATGTTTGGCGTATTGGCCGACAACAAAGTATCCTATCAGGACTTTCAGGTTTACCTGCTGGAAATGTTGACTTCGGTCATCAAAGTGGCCAAGGACAGCCACGCGGATTTGGACAAGCTGTTTGGCGAGGGGCCCGGTTTTCTTGGGCAGTTTGCCAAATTTGCGCACGCGGACGAGGCGAAGTCCTGGTTTTTGGACATGTGCATGAAGCTGAAGCATTCGATCGCGTCGGACCGCCAATCCAGCTATAACAAACTGGTGGAGGAAGCCAAGGAATACATTTTGGCAAATTACGGGGACCACGATCTCTCAATCGCCAAGGTATGCCAGCATTTGCATATCAGCGCCGGTTATTTCAGCAATATTTTCAAAAAAGAAACAAAAACGACCTTTGTGAGCTATTTGATGGGGGCACGGATGGAAGCCGCCGAGCATTTGCTCGTTGCCACCGATTTGAAGGCGTTTGAAATCGCCGAGCGGGTCGGATTCTCCGATCCGAACTATTTCAGCTTTTGTTTCCGCAAAAAATACGGCATTTCCCCGAAAGAATACCGCGGCGGGGCGAGAAATCCATGATGAGGCTGTGGAAATCGGCCAAACAGCTGCTTGGCGGCTTTCATATCCGGAATATTCAGGTACTCATTTCTTTTTCCTCCATCACCGTTACGGTGCTTACGGTACTGCTGGTCAGCACGATGCTGTACAACCGCTTTACCCGCGCCGCCGAGGAGAACGTGTATCTTAGCCTGGAGGAAATCGTTGAACAGGTGAACTCCAATTTGGAGCTCTACGTGAGCGGCATGAAGGACGTATTCGAACTTACTGAGCACAAAATCGCTTCAACACCCGAAGCGGCCTCGGACGAACAGCTTGAGGACGAGCTCGGTACGGTGCTGAATACGCGGGAGGATCTGGTTTCGATCGCATTGTTTACCGAAAAAGGCGAACTGGTGCGCAATGTGCCGGCGATCCCGATGCGGCAAAATACGAGGCTCCAGGAGCAGCTATGGTTCGAATCCGCAATGGAGAACCCGGGGAAGCTGCAGTTTACGCCGCCCCATATTCAAAATTTATTCAAATGGGAGTACCGCTGGGTCGTGTCGATGAGCAAAACGGTCCCATATTGGGACCGGAATTCGCTGAAACAGGGCTTGCTGGTCATCGACATCAACTTTCGCACGATCGATCAGCTCAGCCAGCGCGTAAGTCTCGGCAAAAAAGGCTACGCTTACATCATTGATGCGGTCGGAAATATCGTATACCATCCCCAGCAGCAGCTTATTTATGCCGGATTGAAATACGAAAATATCGAGCCGGTGCTTAACTACGCCTACGGCCGGTATTTCGACGAATCCGACGGGGAGCAGCGCATTATTACGATTCAGACGGTCAAGCCGGCCGGCTGGAAAATCGTCGGTGTGGCTTACGCGGACGAGTTTTTGACGACGAAGCGGGAACTCGGCGTCTTTTTGTCCTGGTTCCTGCCCGTGGTGATCGTCATTATCCTCGCCATCAACATCTACGTGTCCGCACGCATTTCACAGCCGATCCGCAGGCTGGAAAGATCGGTGCAGATGGTTGAACGCGGCGATTTCGGCACGAATGTGTACGTAAGCGGCGCTTACGAGGTGGAGCAGTTGTCCAAACGCTTCAACCTGATGCTGCGGCGGATTCGCGAGCTGATGGACCAGATCATCCAGGAGCAGGAAGCGAAGCGGAAAAGCGAGCTCGACGTGCTGCAGTCGCAAATCAATCCGCATTTCCTCTATAATACGTTGAATTCGGCAACGCGCCTGGCGGAGCTGGGACGGAACGAGGAAGTCGTGACGACGATCACGTCGCTGTCGCGGTTTTTTCGCATCAGTTTAAGCCAAGGCAGCCATATCATTTCCGTCCAGGAAGAGCTGGAGCATGTGCGGCACTACCTGATCATCCAGACGATCCGTTTCAAGAACAAGTTCAGGTACGAGATCGAGGCCGATGAAGCGGCGCTCGAATGCCGGACTTTGAAGCTGATCCTGCAGCCTCTGGTGGAAAATGCGATCCATCATGGTATCGAAAAATCGGCGGAAGCGGGTTTTATCGGCGTGGAGGCCCGTTTGGAGGAGGAGCATCTGGTGTTCCGCATCCGCGACAACGGCGTCGGCATGCCGCCGGAGACGGTGGAGAAGTTGATGAAAGGCGCGGTGCGCAGTGAATCCGGTTCGGGCGTTGGCGTACGCAATGTGCAGGAGCGGATCGCGTTGTATTACGGCCCGGGGTACGGATTAAAGTTTGACAGTGAGCCGGAGGAAGGGACATTGGTAACGATTACGATTCCGGTGGTCAAGCCGGAGAATGCGCAAAAAGACGGGGTGGAACCATGAGCAGACGTATGCCAAAATCGATATCCGGAATGCTGCCGGTTGTACTGGCCGTTTTGTTGTCTTCGTGCACCTCCGGGTCCGGGAATTTGCCCACGGATCATGAACGACCGGTCGTTGTCGATATGATCGTCAAAATGGACCGCGGTGATTATTGGAAGACAACGAAGCTGGGGGCGGAGGTTGCCGCGAAAGAATACAACGTCCAGCTAAATTTTCTCGCGCCGGATAACGAAAACGACGTGGAGGGCCAGATTCGGCTGATGGAGGAATCGATCCAGCGCAAACCGGACGCAATCGTCTTGGCGGCGACCGACTATGAAGCGCTGGGGCAGGTAACGGACCGGACATCCTACGCCAATATTCCGGTCATCTCCATCGATTCGGAGGTGGCTTCCACGAAAGTGAAAATGTACGTTGGGACCAACAATTACGAGGCAGGCCAGAAGGCGGCGGAACGCCTGGTGGAGCTGACCGGTCCGGATAGCGAAATCGGCATCATCAATTTCGTGAAAGGGGCCCGCAACGCAGGTCAGCGGGAGGAAGGCTTTCTCGACTATGTCGCCCGGTTTCCCGGGGTCAAGGTCGTCGATACCCTGTATTGCGGCTCGGACGAAACGCTGGCGTACAACTTGGCGGTGGATATGCTGAAACGGTACCCCGGCCTGGACGGCATCGTCTCCCTAAGCGCGGAGTCCTCGATCGGGGCAGGCAAAGCGGTGGATGAATCGGGAAACGATCATTTGAAAATGATCGCTTTTGACAATCCGCCGGAAATGCTGGAGCTGCTGCAGGAGGAGAAGGTGCAGGCGATGGTCGTGCAAAATCCGTTCAACAACGGGTATTTGGCCGTGGTTGCCGCGGTGAAGGCGGCGCACGGCGAGAAATTGGAAGACAAAATGCCGACCGACACCAAGCTGATCGATCTGGGCAATATGCTGTGGCCGGAAAATCAAAAGCTGCTGTTTCCTTTCGTCAAGTGATGCTCCTTATTCTATATTAATGAGGAGAATCGGCGAACTCGGGGCATATTACTGAGGAACTGCGCTATACTTGCGTAACTTTAGTCCTGGGAGGATATCCGCGATGGAAAGAAGTTTGCTGGCCACGGGATTGGTAGATACGGTGCGGGCGGCCGAGGATGTGTGGAGCGTCCGTACGCTCATCGTTAACGTCTGTTTCGTCGGGAATACGAAGCAAGGGGATTGGGTGCTGGTGGATGCCGGAATCGGGCCTTTGACGGAAGCGCTAGTGGAGGAAGCCGAGTCCGTTTTTCACCGGCCGCCGGCGTGCATCGTTTTGACGCACGGCCATTTCGACCATGTCGGGGGCGTGAAAGAGCTCGCGGGAAAATGGGACGTCCCGGTATTTGCCCACCCCGCGGAGTTGCCTTATTTAACGGGGAAAAAAGATTATCCGGAGGGCGATCCTACCGTTGGCGGCGGCCTTATGGCGGGCGTGGCGCCGCTCTATCCCAACCGGGCGATCGATTTGGGCGGGCGGGTTCGCGCTTTGCCGGATGATGGCCAGGTGCCCGGGATGCCGGCATGGAAGTGGATTTATACGCCGGGGCATAGTCCGGGGCATGTCTCGTTGTTCCGCGAGCATGACCGCTTCCTGATCGCCGGTGACGCCTTCATCACCGTCAGGCAGGAATCGGCGTTGACCGTAGCCGCGCAAACGGTGGAAGTGCACGGTCCGCCGATGTATTTTACGCCGGACTGGCCGGCGGCTGGGCGTTCGGTCGAGCGCTTGGCGGCGCTTTCGCCGGAGACAGCGGTGACCGGGCATGGGCAGCCGCTTGGCGGGGAAGCCTTGCGCGCCGGGCTGAGTCGTCTTGCCGAGCATTTTGAGGAGCTCGCGGTCCCGGAGCAGGGAAGATATGTCCCTGAAGGGATGCGTTAAACCTTTAGCAGCAGAAACAACCGGCAGCAAGCCGTTCGGAACCTTCCGGACGGCTTGTTGTTTTTTAGATGCTTGACCGGCCCTGCTCTGATCAATAATTGCAAATCATACAACTAACTTTAGATCCATTTACCCAATCATTCGTTTAATTGCATTTCATACATTTATTTCCTCGTTTTTAGCCTCATTCTTCGAAAGATAGCGGAGTAACTGCAGGTTTTACACTTAATCAAGCGCTGTGGCAGCATTTCCGGATGAGTAACTGTACATTTTGCAACTATTCCATTCAATAGTGACCAAGACCGTGCGCTGGTAAAGGGAGGAGAAGAGGATTCCGGAGGCTAAGGGACTCCAGAGCCGTTATCCACGGAAAAACGAAGGTCTGCAAAATGTAACGGACCCGTATGACCTTATTTCGCTCGAATCGGCCCGGATGAACGGGTTTAGAGCGAAATAGAGTCATTTGAGTCCGTTAGGCTGGGAAATACCCGGGAAATGGGCGAGTCAGGTTCTAACCTTGAAGTAAGTTCCATAGGAACCTGACTCTAACAGTGGGTGGAATCCCATACCCATCCCTCCCGCGTATCCAACGTATGGGTTTACGTTCGTTTTCCTCATCAACCTCATTAGAATTTTTATAGAACATCTCAGAATTTTAGATTCGAATTCGACACTAAACAATGCATAATGAAAACGTATCCAAGAGAGAACTCACAGAAATCCAAAATGATTCAGGAGGTCAAATACGAATGAAAAAGATGACTACGGTAATGTTGGCTGCGGCCATGCTGGGCGCAACGATGGCGGGCTGCTCCAACGGCGGGAGTTCGGCCAGCGGCGGCAGCAACGGAGGGGGGAGCTCTACGCCGAGCGTCGGCGTGGCGATTTACAAATTTGATGACACGTTTATGACCGGCGTCCGCAACTCGATCGAGAAAAACGCGGACGGTATCGCGAAGGTAGATATCGTAGACAGCCAAAACTCGCAGCCGACGCAAAACGACAAGATCGATTTGTTCCTGACGAAAAAGACGAACGCGCTGATCGTCAACCCGGTGGACCGGACGGCGGCAGGCGTCATTATCGACAAGGCGAAAGCGAAGGATACGCCGGTGGTGTTCCTGAACCGCGAGCCGCTGCCGGAAGATATGAAGAAGTGGGACAAAGTTTATTATGTCGGCGCGAAAGCCGAAGAATCCGGGACCCTGTCCGGACAAATCATCGTGGACTACTGGAAATCGCATCCTGAAGCCGACAAAAACGGCGACGGCGTGCTGCAATACGTCATGCTGAAAGGCGAGCCGGGACACCAGGACGCTGAGCTCCGCACGCAGTATTCCGTACAGGCGATTGAAGACGCCGGAATCAAAGTGGAAAAAGTAGCCGAAGACACGGCGATGTGGGACCGCGTAAAAGGCCAGGAAAAAATGGCCGCGTTCCTTGCCGCAAATGGCGACAAAATCGAAGCCGTGCTGGCAAACAACGACGACATGGCGCTGGGCGCGATCGAAGCTTTGAAAGCCGCCGGCTACTTTACGGGCGACAAGTACATGCCGGTTGTCGGCGTAGACGCTACAGCTCCGGCCATTCAGGCACTTGAACAAGGCACGATGCTGGGAACGGTGCTCAACGACGCCGAGAACCAAGGTAAAGCCGCTGTAACGCTGGCCTCCCTGCTGGCCAAAGGCGAGGAAGTGAACAAGGACTCCGTCGGCTTTGAAATCACCGACAATCAATACGTTTGGATTCCTTACCAAAAAGTAACGAAGGAAAACGCGGCCGACTTCAAATAAGCTTTCGGCGTCCAGACGGGCAGCGCTTCTCATCATCATAAGGTTCATGGGAGGCTTTAGCGCCAAGCGGTGCGAGCCTCCCGGTTCTTCTTACAGGGATAGGGTACCGGAGGGAACGAAGCTGGCCTCTAAGTTTACAGACCATAGAAAGGGGCGACAAAGGATGGCTGAACCGAAATTTTTGCTGGAGATGAAGGGCGTCTCCAAGGAATTTCCCGGCGTTAAAGCGCTGGATGGCGTAACGCTGCAAGTTAGACCCGGCACCGTGCACGCGCTGATGGGCGAAAACGGGGCGGGCAAATCGACGCTTATGAAATGCCTGTTTGGCATTTACAAACCGGACGGCGGCGAGATTTTTATAGGCGGGCAAAAAGCGGAAATCCACAATTCCAGCGATGCGCTAAAGCTTGGCGTTTCCATGATTCACCAGGAGCTGCATCCGGTGCCTTTCCGCAATGTGATGGAAAATATATGGCTCGGACGTTTCCCGCGCATCGGATGGGGTCCTTTTCAATTCATTGATCACAAGAAGATGTACAAGGACACGGAAGAGCTGTTTAAGCAGCTTGATATCGATTTGAAACCCGATACGATCGTCGGCAAGCTGTCCGTTTCCAAGGTGCAATCGATTGAGATTGCCAAGGCCGTATCGTTCAACTCGCAAATTATCGTGATGGACGAACCGACGTCATCTTTGACCAGCGTCGAGGTGGAGCATCTGTTCCGCATCATTAACGACCTGAAGAGTCGCGGCGTTTCCATCATTTACATTTCACATAAAATGGAAGAAATTTTGCGGATCTCCGACGATGTGACGATCATGCGCGACGGGAAAAAGATCGGCACCTGGCCGGCGGCGGAAATGACCACCGATCTGATCATCTCCAAAATGGTCGGCCGCGATTTAACGCAGCGGTTCCCGGATCGGCACAACGTACCGAACGGCGTCGTTATGAAAGTGGATAATTTGACGTCGATCGATTCGCGGTCGTTTAAGGACGTGTCGTTCGAATTGCGCAAAGGGGAGATTCTGGGCGTCGGCGGATTGGTCGGGGCGCAGCGGACCGAGCTGATCGAGGCGTTGTTTGGGCTTCGCGAGATTAAAGCCGGGACGATTTCGATGAACGGGAAGCAGGTAAAAATCCGCAGTGCGGGCGAAGCCAAAAAACACGGTTTGGCCCTGCTGACCGAGGAACGCCGCACTACGGGGATTTTCCCGGTGCTGTCCGTTCACGAAAACGGGGCGATCGCCAACCTCAGACGTTACGTCAAGCCTTATGGCCTGCTGGACGAACGGAAGAAGAAAACCGAGGTCAATCAAATGGTCGAAAAGCTGCGGACCAAAACGCCGTCGCCCAAAACGCTCATCATGAACCTCTCCGGGGGGAATCAGCAGAAGGTGCTGCTGGCCAGATGGCTGCTCACCGAACCGGATATTCTGCTGCTGGACGAACCGACGCGCGGCATCGACGTCGGGGCGAAATATGAAATTTACACCATTATTGCGGATTTGGCGCAGCAAGGCAAAAGCATCATCATGATTTCATCCGAGATGCCCGAACTGCTGGGGATGTCCGACCGTGTCATGGTTATGTCCGAAGGCCGCCTGACCGGGATTTTGGATGGAGACAAGGCCACGGAACAAGAAGTTATGCGTTTGGCTGCCCAGCATTAAGGCTTAAAGAAGGAGGAGAAATCATGAATACGAAAAAAATCCAAGGTTTTGTGACCGAAAACGCGATCTATATCGTTTTGGCGGTGCTGCTGATCGGCATTGCCGTATATGACCCCAGCTTTATCGGCTTAAACACGCTGCGCGATATTTTGATTCAGTCCTCGACCCGGGTGATCATCGCCCTCGGCGTTGCCTTTATTCTCATTACGGGGGGGACGGACTTGTCCGCCGGCCGGATGGTCGGTTTGACGGCGGTCGTGTCGGCTTCCATGCTGCAAGAAGCTGATTATGCGCGGCGCTTCTTCCCGAACTTGCCGGAACTTCCGCTGTTCGTTCCAGTCTTGATCGCCATTGCGGTAGGTCTTGTTTTTGGCCTCATTAACGGCATCATCGTCTCGAAATTCAAGGTTCCGCCGTTTATCGCCACGCTCGGCACCATGGTCGCGATTTACGGGATCAACTCGCTGTATTTCGACACGGAGCCGAACCAGTCGCAGCCGATCGGCGGTTTGCGGGAAGACTTTACGACGCTTCTAGGTTCGGGCAGCATCGGCAGCGGGGACTTCTCGATTCCTTATATCGTCATCATCGCGATCGCCGTCTGCTTTATCGTGTGGGTTATGTTCAATAAGACACGGCTCGGCAAAAACATGTACGCCATCGGCGGCAACGAACAGGCGGCCAAGGTTTCCGGGATCAACGTTGCCAGAAACCTGATCCTGATCTACTCGATCGCCGGCGCGCTGTACGGCCTCGCCGGGGTGCTGGAAGCGGCGAGAACCGGCGGCGCGACCAACAACTACGGCAACATGTACGAGCTTGACGCCATCGCGGCCTGCGTCGTCGGCGGCGTTTCCACCACCGGCGGGATCGGTACCGTGCCGGGCATCATGGCCGGGGTGCTTATTTTCACCGTCATCAACTACGGCTTGACCTTCGTTGGCGTCGGCCCTTACTGGCAGCAAATCATCAAAGGCGCGATTATCGTCGCCGCCGTAGCGTTCGATATGCGCAAGTACGCAAGCAGAAAGTAATAGTTCAACACTCGGAGGACGCCGCCGGCGTCCTTTTTTGAAGTGGGCCTGCGTTTTTTTGTGGAGGTCATGGAAATAGCGGTAAAAAAGGGCCTTATATTTGCTAAAAAGGGAGTGCACTTTAAAATAGAGGAATTTTTTTCCTCTATACTTAGAAAAAAGGGGGTGGACAGGCGCTTTTCCCAGCTATCTCCCTAAATAACGACGAAAAATTCCGCTATTTTGCACATGAGGGGGGAAATCTCAAAATAAGGCCATAAATTGTCTCTTTTTCCGGCAGAGGTTTGATTTGTGCATCAGAGAACCAACGGAACGAATTCCCTGGGGGGTGTTTCTTTTGCATGCGTGATAGGCGCCTAAAAAGCCGATTTTTTCCAAGTTTTGGACGCGCATCCGAACCGGCAATATGTTAAAATGTGACAAGAACAGAGAAAAAAGCCGATAAAACCATCCGGCTGAATAAGGAGTTTTTACGTCATGGGCAAACGGAGCAAAAAAATCGTAACGGCAGGGCTGTTGATCTCCCTCCTGGCCGGGTTATTGGCGCCCGCTCACGGGGGCGGGGACTTGGCTCACGCGGCAGCGTCCAACACCCAGTCATTGGCAGCGGTTTATGCCCGCATTCAAACGGAAAACGCGTCGCAGGTCGTGGCGCTTGTCAATAAAGAACGAGTCGCGGCGGGGCTGAAACCGCTCGTGGTACATACCAATCTGACCAAAATGGCCAAAACCAAAGCGATCGATATGTACAAAAACAATTACTTCGATCATAATTCCCCAAAATATGGCTCGCCCTTCGACATGATGGACGCGTCCAATATCACGTTCACTTATGCCGGAGAAAATATTGCCAAGGGGCAGCGGTCGGCAAAGGAAGCCGTAAAGGACTGGATGAACAGTCCGGGACATAAAGCGAACATTTTGAATCCGAATTATAAGCTGATCGGCGTCGGTTATTATAACGGATACTGGGTCCAAGAGTTTATCGGGAAATAAAATCTAAAAATTGAAACCTCTCGGAAGCTGCAGCGTAAACATAAACATAATCTGAATTTTTTATCGGGAGGAAAAAAACAATGTCCATTTTTAAAAGATTGCGCGACTTGACGATGTCCAATATTAACGCCCTGATCGACAAAGCGGAGGACCCGATCAAATTGACGGACCAATATATCCGGGACATGCAGGAGGACCTGGAGGACGCGGAAAAAGCGGTGGCCGCGCAAATCGCCATTGAAAAGAGATTCAAAGGCTTGTATGAAGAGCAGCAGGCGCTCGCCGAAAAACGCACCCAGCAGGCTCATACGGCGGCCCAGGCGCAAAACGTCGATTTGGCCCGCCGTGCCCTGGAGGAGAAAAAAGCGGCCGAAGCGAAGGCTGCGGAATACAAAGCCAGCTATGAGCAAAACAAAGCGGCGGCCGATAACCTCCGCGCCATGCTGGACGAAATGCGCAAGCAGCTGACGGAAATGAAAAACAAACGCGAAACGCTTGTAGCGCGTTACAACGCGGCCAAAGCCCAGAACGAAATCAACAAGGCGATCGGCGGCTTCAATTCGGACACTGCGGCGAGCGGCCTGAAGCGGATGGAAGAAAAAATGCTGCAGATGGAAGCGCAGGCGGAAGCCAGCAACGAACTGGCCTCGAAAGACAAGTCCCTGGACGAGGAATTCGCCAGCCTGAACAAGGATAGCGAGGTTGAAGCCGAATTGGCCGCTTTGATGAAGCAATACGAAGAGAAGAAATAACGACGACGAACCCAAGAAGTGAGGCTTGACCGAAGATGAGCGTTTGGAAGAGAATCGGAAATCTGTTCGCCAAGCCGGAGCCTCCGCTTATGGAGAAAAGCATGCTGTCGCTGGCTCCGGGAGACATTTGCGAGGTTTCGCTCGTTTCGTATGAAGTGACCGGACGGGTAAACAACCGCAGCCGCAACGCCGTTGTTTTGACGCTGCAGGACGGCAGCCGGATCAGCTACCTGCTCATCGAGGAGCGCGAGACGCTGCAATACCAGCTCTATCAGCCGATTGACGGACGTCTCGACGATCCGTCCGAAGTCCCTGGGCAAATGGAGCTGGACGGCACCCTGTATCATCTGGAGGAGGAGTACGGCGGATACGTTGCGGTCGACGGCAGAACCCCTTTTATGCAGGGTGGAGACCAGCATGTCTGGCAGTACCAGTCCGATGACGGGAAGCTGCTGCGCATCGAATGGCAAAACGGGCGGTTTATGCTGTATGAAGGAACCAAAGTGATTCCGGCCGATGTGAAAGTCATTCGAGCCAGCTAGAAGAAGGCGGGATTCAGGCAGTGCGCGATGCACTGCTTTTTCTTTTGAAGCGGAGCCTTCCGCCGGCGAACCTGGCCCGGCCGGTTGCTGCCGCGGGAATTTGCATCTTCCAACAAGAAGTTTTATGTTATTTACATAAGTTGGATAGGTTAAAATAACGGAATATGACGAAAACGGGAGGAAGGATATCGATGGGATCGAGTTCTCGGATTTGGCGGGTCGCCGGACTTTTTTCCGCCATATCGACGTTGCTGCTGCTGTCCGGTTTCCTTTTTGCCGTATTGGATATCGCCCAGCCGGCGTTTTTGAACGGCCCCGAAAGCGCTGTGCCGCCTAAAACGGAGCAGCCCGCCGTAGCCGGAAGCTGGGATGTGACGGCGATCGGGGATTCGCTGGCGAAGGGCACCGGTGACGATACCGGGAACGGATTTGCCCGCAGAACGGTGGAATTGCTCAAGGAGCAAGGGACTTCCTCCATGTTGATCAACAATCTCGGGATCAATGGGATGTCGACGGAGGAACTGCTTGTGTCGCTGGATGATCAGGGCGTAAGGTACGCGCTGGGACAGTCGGGGATCATCCTGCTGTCCATAGGCGGCAATGATCTGTTTAGAGGGGCGGAGCAACTGACCTCGGGGGAACAACTGCCCACACCGGCGGAACTGAATGCCTCAATCACGAAAGCGTCGGATTTCTTCCGGCAGGCGGTAGAGAAGCTGCATGAAATCAACCCGCAGGCCGCGTTGGTTTATGTCAGCTTGTACAACCCGTTTTCCGATCTGGAGGAGATGCGCGAGCTCGGAGATGACGCGGTCATGCGTTGGAATGAGATGGCTCTAAAAGCGTTGGCCCCCTATAACGGAACTCTGGTGGTGCCGACCTATGATTTATTTACGCATAACGCGGCGCGGTATTTGTCGAGCGACCATTTTCATCCGAACGGGGACGGGTATCAAGCGATCGCCGAACGGATCGTGCAGAGCATGGGACAAAAATAAAGCATAACGGGACATCAACAAAGGGGGCTACTGCGATGGCACTGCATCAGGAAGCGGTATTGGATGAGCGGCAAGTGGTCCTGTCGGTAAGGGGACTTAAGAAAAAAATCCGCCGCAAATGGATTGTTCATGAGGTAACGTTCGACGTTCAAGAGGGGGAGATTTTTGGCTTTCTCGGTCCCAACGGCGCCGGCAAAACGACGACGATCCGTATGCTGGTAGACCTGATTCGCCCGACCGAAGGCAAGGTTTCCATCTGCGGATACGACGTGCAGCGGGAGCCTGAGCTTGCGCTGCGATGTGTCGGCTCCATTGTGGAGAATCCGGAGGTTTATTCCTATTTGACAGGCCGGGAAAATCTGGAGCAATTTGCCCGGATGATGCCGGGCATTGACGCAGGGCGGATTGACGAGGTGGTTCACATCGTCGGCCTGAACGGGCGGATTGACGACAAGGTGAAGACCTATTCGCTGGGGATGCGGCAGCGCCTGGGGATTGCCCAGGCTTTGCTGGGGCGGCCGAAGCTGCTTATTTTGGATGAACCGACCAATGGGCTGGACCCCAAAGGCATCAAAGAAATGCGCGATTTTATCCGGCGGTTGGCGGCGGAGGGACTGGCCGTGTTCGTGTCCAGCCACTTGCTGAGCGAAATTCAGCTGCTGTGCGACCGGGTGGCGATTATTAGCCGGGGCCGCGTGCTGACGGTCGGCAAGGTCGAAGAATTGATCCAGGTAAGCACCAACTATGTCGTCTGGGAGCTTGAACCGCGCGAGCGGGGAGCGGAGCTGCTGCGCGCAGCAGGGGCCGATATTTTCGAGGAAGCCGAGGACGTGCTCGACGACGCTATCATCGCGGGGATCGGGAAGTCGGCCCTGGTCACCCGGATGCAGCCGGAGCAGGTTGACGAACTGGTGTCAAGCTTGGTGAAGGACGGGGTTCGGGTCCGCGCCGTGCAGAAGGTCAATCCGACGCTGGAGCAGCTGTTTTTGCAAATGACGGAAGGTGAGAGCTTTGAATAACATTCTTCCTTTGGTGAAAAATGAAACGATCAAGATGATCCGTAAAAAGCGTTTTTATGTCATCTTGCTCGTTTTGATCGTCTTGGTGCCGATGTTTGCTTACGCGCAGCTGCGCGAGTCCGTGGAGAAACGGGAGAAATACGGCAGCGATTGGCGCCGGGAAGTGCAGCAGGCGATTACGGACAACCAAAACTCCCTGGGCAGCGACCGGGTGCCGGAGGAGTGGAAAAAATACCGGCAAATCTATATACAGCAGATGAAATATTATTTGGAGCATGATGTGAATCCGCAGGAACCCGGCGGGGTGACGTTTACCCGGGAATTTCTGGACAATGCCGCTACCCTGTTCATTCCGCTGCTGATTATGGGCGTCGGGTCGGATATCGTGTCCTCGGAGCGAACGAGCGGGACGATTAAAATGCTGCTCACCCGGCCGATCCGCCGCTGGAAGATCCTGCTCAGCAAGCTGATTACCTTGCTGATGTTCGTGTCGCTGATCATCGTTGCGACCTGCATCATCTGCTATCTGATCTCCGGCTTGTTTTTCGGATACACCGGGCTTACCATGCCCGTATTTACCGGGTTCCAGCTTCACGGCGCGGAGGTGGACATCTCGGGAGTACACGCGGTGCCGCAGTGGCAATATATCCTCATGCAAACCGGATTAATCTGGTTCGTCAGCATCGTGGTCGCGTGTCTCGCGTTTATGGTGTCGGTGCTGGTCCGCAGCACCTCGGCGAGCATCGTCATCATGATGGCGGCGCTGATCGCCGGGAATATTTTATCCAACATGGCTTCCGCCTGGACGAGCGCCAAATATCTGTTTATGGTCAACCTCGGCTTAACGAATTATTTATCGGGGACGCCGGCGCCGATTGAAGGGATGACGCTGGGATTTTCACTGATTGTACTCGCCGTATGGGGGGCCGCATCGCTCATCGTTTCATTCCTCGTCTTTACGAAACAGGATATATTGAATTAAAATGGACAAGGATCACAAAACATCTGTTTGCATTTAATGCATTTAGAGGTAGTTCAAAAAGTCATCTTTTGATCACGAAGAATTGCATGAAGCTTAATCGGCATCGAATCTTGAATTCAGCCGGGCCTTCCGGTGCTCAAGTACCCAAAACGTACGCTCCGCTCCTCAGGCCCTAGCTTCATCCAACCTTCTCGGTGCTGAAAACCTGACTTTTTGAACACTATTTAACTAAAAAGAAGATTACATAAAGTTAAAGGGGGAGCATGAATGGCCGAACAAATCGATTTGTTCGAGGACGTTGCCGGACCGGATTCCGCCAAGGCGTCTTCGGGATACGACGCGGACGACATTCAAGTGCTCGAAGGGCTTGTCGCGGTACGCAAACGGCCAGGTATGTACATTGGCAGTACGAGCTCGTCGGGTCTTCATCATTTGGTATGGGAGATAGTGGATAATGCCGTCGACGAGCATCTGGCCAAGTTTTGCTCCAAAATCGACATTACGCTGCATAGGGACGGCTCGGTGACCGTGGTGGACAACGGGCGCGGCATCCCGACCGGGATGCACAAAACCGGCATTCCTACGCCGCAGGTCGTTTATACGATACTGCATGCCGGCGGCAAATTCGGCGGGGCGGGCTACAAGAAGTCCGGCGGTTTGCACGGGGTTGGCGCATCGGTGACCAACGCGTTGTCCGAGTGGCTTGAAGTTCATATTTACCGGGAGGGCAAAATCCACCGGATGCGGTTTGAATATTGGGTCGACGATAAGGGAATTGAACATGTCGGCGAACCGGTTACCGGACTTGAGGTCATCGGCAATACAAACAAAACCGGGACAAAGGTGACGTTCAAGCCGGATATTCGCGTGTTCACCGGCGGGATCGGCCTCAATTACGATACGCTCGCGGAACGTTTGCAGGAGATCGCTTTTCTGAACTCGGGTCTGAAGGTAACTTTAAAAGATGAGCGGTCCGACCGTTTCGACGAGTTTTTTTATGAAGGCGGAGCGAGCCAGTTCGTCGAGTTTCTGAACGATGGCAAAGACGTGCTGCACGAGGTCGTGCATTTCTACGCCGAGCGGGACGACATCGAGGTGGAGGTCGCCCTCCAATACAATTCGGGCTACACCGAAACGTTGGCCTCTTTCGTGAACTCGATTCCGACGAGAGGCGGGGGGACGCACGAAACGGGCTTCAAAACGGCGTATACCCGCGTCATGAACGAGTATGCGCGGAAAAACGGCCTGCTCAAAGAGAAGGAGAAAAACCTCGAAGGCAACGATTTGCGCGAAGGCATGATGGCCGTCATCAGCGTGAAGATGTCCGAGGTCGAGTTCGTCGGACAGACGAAGGACCAGCTCGGCAGCGCTTCGGCGCGCAGCGCGGTCGACGCGGTGGTCAGCGAGAAGATGGCGCTGTTCCTGGAGGAGAATCCGCAGGTCGCCCAGACGCTGATCAAAAAAGCGGTTCAGGCCTCGAAGGCGCGGGAAGCGGCGCGGAAGGCGCGCGACGAAATGCGCTCGGGCAAGAAAAGGAGCGAGAGCTCAAACCTCGGCGGCAAACTGACGCCGGCGCAGTCGAAGGATTTTACGCGCACCGAGCTGTTTATCGTCGAAGGCGACTCCGCCGGCGGATCGGCGAAGCAAGGCCGCGATTCCAAGATTCAGGCGATTTTGCCGCTCAAAGGCAAACCGATGAATCCGGAAAAAGCGAAGCTGGCGGACATCTTGAAAAACGACGAATACCGGGCGATCATAAGTGCGATCGGCGCGGGGATCGGGACGGAATTTGCCGTGGAAGACAGCAATTATTCCAAGATCATCATCATGACCGACGCCGATACGGACGGAGCGCATATCCAGGTGCTGCTGTTGACGTTCTTTTACCGGTACATGAAGCCGCTAATCGATGCGGGCCGGGTGTATATCGCCCAGCCGCCGCTGTACAAAATCACCCGCCGTTCCGGCAAGCTGGAGACGGTGCGGTATGCCTGGAGCGACGAACAACTGCAAAATTACTTGAAAGAGTTCGGCAAAAATTTCGAACTGCAGCGCTACAAAGGCCTTGGGGAAATGAATCCCGAGCAGCTGTGGGAAACGACGATGAATCCGGAAACGCGGACCATGCTGCAGGTGCAGATTGAGGACGCCGCCAAAGCGGAACGACGCGTGTCTACGCTGATGGGGGATAAGGTTGATCCGCGCAAGCGCTGGATCGTGGAAAACGTGGATTTCACGGAGTTTGAGGAATAGAAGGTGAATTGATGTGAGCATGCTGGAAAATTTTTTGCCGGCGTTTCTGGAAGAGGTTGTGGGCGACCGCTTTGGCCGGTATTCCAAATACATTATTCAGGACCGCGCGATCCCCGATGTGCGCGACGGACTGAAGCCGGTGCAGCGGCGGATTTTGTACGCGATGTACGATGCCGGCAATACCCCGGATAAGCCGTACCGCAAATCGGCCAAAACGGTCGGGGACGTCATGGGGAACTACCACCCGCACGGCGACTCGCCGATTTACGAAGGCATGGTGCGGATGGCGCAGCCTTGGAAAATGGGGCATGTGCTGGTGGACGGCCACGGCAACTGGGGTTCGCAGGACGATGACCCGGCGGCGGCGATGCGGTATACGGAGGCGAGATTGTCTCCGATCGCCATGGAACTGATGCGCGATATCGAGAAGCGGACGGTCCAGTTCAAGGATAACTTCGACAACACGGCGAAGGAGCCGGTCGTGCTGCCCGCGCGTTTTCCCAACCTGCTCGTTAACGGTGTGAGCGGCATCTCGGCCGGGTTTGCGACGGAAATTCCGCCGCATAACCTGCGCGAGGTGATCGACGCCTGCATCGCCCTGATGGAGAAGCCGGGGCTGACGCTGGAGGAGATCCGCCTGTTCATCAAAGGCCCGGATTTCCCGACCGGCGGTATCATTATGGGCGAAGAGGGCATCCGCGAGGCTTACGAGACCGGAAAAGGCCGGATTTACCTGCGCTCGAAAACGGAGATCGAAACGCTGCGCGGCGGGAAGCAGCAGATCATCGTTACGGAAATTCCTTACCAGGTCGTGAAATCCCGGCTCGTGTCGGCGATGGAGAACATCCGGCTGGAGAAGAAGGTGGACGGGATCGCCGAGGTCCGCGACGAAAGCGGCCGGAACGGACTGCGCATCGTCGTGGAGCTGAAGAAGGACGCGGATGCGCAGGGGATTCTCGCCTATTTGCTGAAGAAAACCGATCTGCAGGTTACGTACAATTTCAACATGGTGGCGATCGTCAACCGGGCGCCGCGCCAGCTTGGCCTCAAGGCGATGCTGGATGCCTATATCGCCCACCAGCGCGAGGTCGTAACCTACCGCACGCAATACGAACTGGAGAAGCTGGAGGACCGCGCCCATGTGCTCGAAGGGCTCGTCAAAGCGCTGAACATTTTGGACGAGGTGATCGAGGCGATCAAAGCCTCCAAAAACCGCCAGGACGCGCAGAACAATTTGCAGTGGATGTTTGGCTTTACGGAGCGGCAGGCGGACGCGATTTTGACCTTGCAGCTGTACCGTTTGACCAATCTGGAAATTACGTCGCTGCAGAAAGAGCTGGATGAGATCCAGAAGAAAATCACGGTGCTGCGCGGCATTCTGGAGAGCGACAAGAAGCTGATCGCGCTGATCAGAAAAGAGCTGCTGGAAATCCGCGAGAAGTACGGGATCGACCGGCGTTCGGTGATCCAGGACGAAGTGGAAGAGCTGAAGGTCAACCTGGAGGTGCTGGTGGCCCAGGAGGACGTGCTCGTTACGCTTTCGCACGAAGGATATATCAAGCGGACCAGCATGCTTTCCTTTACGCGCTCCGGCGGCGAGCGGGAGGGCTCCGGGGTGAAGGAAGGCGACTACATCAAACATCTGTTTGAAGTCGATACGCTGCAGAATTTGTTGATCTTCACGCAGCGGGGCCAATATTTCCTGCTTCCGGTCCATCAAATTCCGGAGTTCAAATGGAAGGACAACGGGACGGCGCTCGTCAACGTCATTCCGCTGGCCAAGGAAGACCGGATCGTCAGCGTCGTGCCGCTGCGCAGCTTTGATGAAGAGCCGGAGCTCACCCTCGTGTTCGTGACGAAGCGGGGCCAGGTGAAGCGCACCGAGCTGAAGGATTACGAAACGAAACGGACCGGCGCGGTGGCAGCCTGCAAGCTGGGCGACGGCGATGAGGTGCTGAGCGTGACGGTAAGCCGGGGGCGGCAGGAAATTTTGCTGCTGACGAAGCAGGGGATGGCGATCCGCTTTGCCGAAAGCGAAGTCAATGCGATGGGCCGCGTCGCTGCGGGAGTGCGCGGCATCAACCTGAAGGAGGACGACGAGGTCGTCGCCGCCCTTTGGGTCGAAGGCGAGGAAGGCGAGATTCTGGCCGTTTCCGACCTCGGCTACGGCAAGCGCAGCCTGCTGCTCGATTACCCGCTCCAGAGCCGGGGCGGCAAGGGCTTGCAGACGTTCGAATTCAAGGAAGGCAAGCGGGTCAAACCGAACGGAAGCCGGCTGGTCGGCGGCGTTCACTGCAAAGAGCCGGTGCCGCTGCTGGCGGTGACGAAGGAAGGCCGGATGCACAGCTTTAGCTCGGAAGCTGCGCCGCTTGCCGAACGGAAATCGGTCGGCAAAGCGCTGGCGCACGTGGACAAAAACGACGAGATCGTCGATCTTTTCGTCAAGGAATAACGCAGCAAACCAGTTGGAGTAACGGTTAAAAAAGCTTCGCGTACGAATGTTCTCTCTGTACAACGTGCGCGGAGCTTTTTTGCCGTGTGATTGGGGATAACCGGTTAGGTGGGAGGGGGGATCGTTAGAGATAAACCGCAAGCGGTTGCTTGATTGGATATTTCCAATAGATTAGCCTCGGCAGGGCGTAAAACGGGCGATTTGAAGAAATCTATTGGATTTTTCCAATTAAGGAGGTGTGAAGCATTTCGGCTCACCCGGTCAAATGGCGAATAAAAGCTTCCAGGGTGGCGTCCATAAACATGTTTTTACGGTAGACCAAGCCGACTTGTTTGCGCGGAGCGGGCTCGGCAAGCGGAATGATGGAGAAATCGCCAAACCCATCGCCAAAACCGTCGCCCAATCTGCCCATTACCGTTCCGTCCAGCGTCCAGGCGTACGAAGCCGGCAGGATCGTTCCGCCGACATGGCTGCGAACCATCCGCACCTGGGACTCCATCGTCGACAGCTCCATGACCGGCTTCAGCGCGATGCCGTGTTCGGTGCAGGCCGCGTCGAACAGCTGGCGGACGAAAAACTTCGGCGGGAACAGCACCAGCGGCAGCTGGACAAGCTGCTCCAAGGTCACCTCCGGCAGCCCGGCAAACGGATGCCGGCTGGCGACGACCAGCACCAATTCCTCGTCGAACAGCGGCCGGCTGACGATTTGCTCGTCCTGCAGCGGCAGGAAGACGACGCCGAGATCAAGCTGATTGCCCAGCAGACCGGCGTGGGTTTCCTCAGTCGCCAGCTCGATCACGTCCAGCTCGATGCCGGGGTACTGCCGGTGAAACGATATCAGCTTGCTCTCCAGCAGATGGTTGCCGGAGCAGCCGATCCTCAAGCGGCCGCGCCTCATGCCGCTAAGCTGGCCGATTTCCAGCTTGGCTTGCTCCAGCTCGTAAATGACGCGGCGGGCATGCTCCATTAGAACTTGTCCGGCTTGGGTCAAGTAATTTTTTTTGCCGGAGCGTTGAAACAAAGGGGTCCCCAGCTCCTGCTCAAGAAGCCGGATTTGATGACTGAGCGTGGGCTGGCTAATGCCAAGCCGATCCGCGGCTTTGGTGAAATGCAGTTCTTCCCCCAAGACGATGAAGTATTCCAACAAGCGATGCTCCACGATACAACCTCCGACTTTCCTATGCCTTTAATAGATAATTTCTATGATTATAATCGATATTATGTCATTGATCAATGAAAGGGATACCGTTATAGTAAATGCAATAGAAAATAGAGAAGAAAAGAGGATGCGGAACATGGATCAGTTGAAAATCACGCTCAGCTCGAACAAAAAAGCGAAGCCGGCTGCGGATCAGCTTGGTTTTGGCAAATATTTTACCGATCATATGCTGCTCATGGATTATTCGGAAGAAAAGGGCTGGCATGACCCGCGAATCGTGCCTTACGGCCCGCTCATGCTGGACCCGTCGGCGATGGTGTTTCATTACGGACAGGAAGTGTTCGAGGGCATGAAGGCGTACCGTACGCCGGAAGGGAATGTCGTTTTGTTCCGGCCCGAGATGAATTTCCGACGGATGAACACATCGTGCATTCGTATGGGCATGCCCGAGGTTGATGCCGGCCCGGTCCTGGAGGCTATTCGCAAGCTGATTGAGCTGGATGAGGCTTGGGTTCCCGAAGGCGAAGGGAATTCGCTCTACATCCGCCCCTTTATGATCGCGACGGAAGCGGGCCTTGGGGTCAGGGCAGCCCGGGAATATCAGTTCATCGTGATTTTAACGCCGGTCGGGGCCTATTATTCGGAAGGGATCCATCCGGTACGGATTCATGTGGAGGATCAATACGTGCGGGCCGTGCGCGGAGGCACCGGCGAGGCGAAAACGTCGGGGAATTACGCATCCGGTCTCAAAGCCCAGGAGGACGCCAAGCAATTCGGATTTTCGCAGGTGCTCTGGCTGGATGGGGTAGAGAAAAAATACATCGAAGAAGTCGGCAGCATGAACGTGTTTTTTAAAGTGAACGGAAAGGTGATTACCCCGGAATTGAGCGGAAGCATCTTGGCGGGGATTACCCGGGATTCGGTGCTGCATTTGCTGCGGGAATGGGGGATTCCGGTGGAGGAGCGGCGCATCAGCGTTGGCGAGCTGTTTGAAGCAAGCCAGCGGGGCGAGCTGGAAGAAGCGTTTGGCACAGGGACGGCGGCGGTCATCTCTCCGATCGGCTGGATGCGATGGGAAGACCGTGAAATTGAAATTTCCGGGGGCAAGACAGGAGCGCTTTCCGAGAAATTATACAACGAGCTCACCGGAATTCAGCGCGGGGTGCTCCCTGATCCTTACGGCTGGAGACATGTCGTCAAATAAACGAATCAAGAGAGGAACCAAGCCAAAACGGTCATCCGCCCGGCAAACCGCCGGCCGCGGATGGCCGTTTTTGGCGCTGGCGTAAAGATCGGGTGCGGACAAGCAGGAATTTCCACTTTTGAAGGCGAATTGATTAATGACGTGTAAGCAGGGAGGGATAGGATTGCATACCGCTGAATTTGCCAGATTGCTGGATCTCATCGTGAAGGATTATCAGGACCATATGGAGGAGAAACTGGCTCCGACGCTGACGATGTCGCAATTGAACGTGCTGGAGCTCCTTACGCAGCAGGGCAATCTGAAGCCATCCGACTTGATTCCGCATTTATCGACGACGCCGGCGGCGGTGACGATGCTGCTGGACCGGATGGAACGGGGCGAATTGATCCGGCGCGACCGCGATGACCAGGACCGGCGCAACGTATGGATATCGATCACGGAAAAAGGACAGCAGGAGGTAGAGCGCGGCGTATCCGTCAGGAACGAATATTTAAGCGGCGTGCTTGACCGAATTTCGACCCACAATCAGCAACTGCTTGTTTATTTATTGGGGAAAATTGCCGGAACGAAATAACAGTATATCGGCATAACGGCGGCATATCAGGGCGCGAACCGAGGCGCAAACCAAATAGAGGCGGGATGCTTGGATTACCGGAAATCCAAACATCCCGCCATCTTCGTTTAAAAACTAAAAACCGTTTTCCCCCGCTTGAAGCATCGCCGCTAGATTGGTATATACGCGCTCCTCCCAGAGCTGCCAGGGATACTGGCGGGGAGGCAGCGAGATCAGGTCGACGGGCTGCTTGCCGACCGGATGCGGAAAACCTATGTACAGCGACCATAAAGCGATTTGCTGGCCCGGTTTGTTCAGGGCCGCGCCGTATTTCTGGTCGCCGTACAGCGGGCAGCCGATCCGGCTCATCTGCACGCGGATCTGATGCGGCCTGCCGGTGTGCAGCTCCACCTGCACCAGGCTGAGGCGCTCCTCGGCCGCAACGCCGAGCACTTTATAGTCGAGCCGCGCCTCTTTGCCGCCCGGCGTCCCGGCCGGAACGACGGCCACCGTATTGGTGCGCTCGTCCTTCAGCAGCGTGTCGGTCAGACGCCCCTGGCGCTGCGGCGGAGTGCCGTGCACGACGGCCACGTACGTTTTGCCGAAGCGGCGGCTGCGCACCGCTTCGGCCAGCCGCGAGGCCGCTTTCGACGTCTTGGCGAAGATCATCGCGCCGCCGACGGGGCGGTCCAGCCGGTGCACCAGCCCCAGGTAGACGTTGCCGGGCTTCTGGTAGCGGCGTTTGAGATCCTCCTTCAGCAGGTTCAGGAGATCAGGGTCGCCGCTGGCATCCTCCTGGGTCGGCACGTTCACCGGCTTTTCGATCCCGAGCAGGTGGTTGTCTTCGTACAGGATGGCCATCTCCGGCTGTCCCGTCGTCCGTTTTGCTCCGCCATCCATCATCGTTTACTCCTCCCAGCGGCCGAGAATGCCGCAGGGCAGATGCAGCCCGGATACGGTGATCGGCAGGCCCAGCTCCCCGGCGGAAATCCGCCCGCCGAACCGGCGCTTCACGGTCATTGATAACATGTTGTGCAGTACGGTTGGCGATATCCCGGTTGTATAAGAGTTGATCAGGAAAAACAGCGGCGTGTCCGATAAAATCGACAGGCACGATTCCACAAACGGGTACAGGCTTTGCTCCAGCTTCCACATCTCGCCGCCAGGGCCCCGTCCGTAGGACGGCGGGTCCATGATGATCGCGTCATAGCGGTTGCCGCGCCGCTGCTCCCGCTGCACGAACTTGAACACGTCGTCCGTAATGAAGCGGACCGGCCGGTCGCCAAGGCCGGAGAGGGCCAGGTTCTCCTTGGCCCACTGCACCATGCCTTTGGCCGCGTCGACGTGCACGACCGACGCGCCGGCGGAAGCGGCCGCGACCGATGCGCCCCCGGTGTAAGCAAACAGGTTGAGCACCGATATCGGCCGGCCCGCTGCGGCGATCTTGTCCATCATCCAGCGCCAGTTGGCCGCTTGTTCCGGGAACAGCCCGGTATGTTTAAAGTTGGTGGGGCGAATATAAAATTTCAGCCGGTCGTAGGAAACGGTCCAGCGGTCGGGAATTTGCTTCTTCATTTCCCATTGGCCGCCGCCCGAGGAACTGCGGTGATAATGGCCGTGCACCTCGCGCCACCGTTTATCCTCGCTCTCGATCGGCCAAATGATTTGCGGATCGGGACGGCGCAAAATCACGTCGCCCCAGCGCTCCAGTTTTTCCCCGTTCCCGGTATCCATCACTTCGTAATCTTTCCAGTCATCTGCTACGTACATAGTTACGATCCTTCCTTCCGCCGCCAGCACCTGCGGCTTTCCCTCCCGGGAAACATGTCCTTAATACGGTTGATCCGGTAGTTATTGTACCTTATTTTTCTATTCCCATGCCAGCATCCATGAAAACTTCTTCATTTTAGCGGATATTTATGATAGTCTTTTTTCCAAGCGCCGAAATGGATAGGTATGTCGCGTATTTCCAACGACCTGGACAATATCGGGGAAGTGGCCCAACACGGTCCGGAGGACCTGTTTATCGCCGGGATGACGCTGGTCGGCTCGTTCCTGCTCATACTGACAATCAACTGGAAGCTGGCGGTGCTCACGTTTCTGGTTGTACCGGTGCTCGTCTGCGCGATCGCCTGGATGTTCCTGAAAAATCCGCCGATCCTGATCCTCGACGAGGCGACGTCGGCGCTCGACACCGAAACCGAGCTGGCGATCCAGCAGTCGCTGGCCGAACTGTCGGCGGGCCGGACGACGCTCGTCATCGCGCACCGGCTGGCAACGATCAAAAATGCCGACCGCATCGTCGTCGTGACGGAGGAGGGTATTTCGGAGCAGGGGCGCCATGACGAGCTGATCGCCGCCGGCTGCTCCGGGCGCAGTTCGGGGAGATCAACGCCACGGCTTCGGCTTCAGCGGACTCGCGCAGCTGAGCCGAAATGAAGCGCGGCCTCGCCAGGGGGCCGCGCTTCATTTTTACGGAGGCCACGGAAATAGCGGTAAAAAGTGGCTTTATTTTCTCTAATATGGGAAGTTTGTTATAATAGAGGACTTTTTTACCGCTATGTTCTGAAAATGCGGATAAAGAGGCGTATTTCCCTGACTGTTGGCAGAAATAGATACTAAAAGTTCCGCTATTTTGCGAGCGCGAAGCAAAAGCTCAACATTAGCGCCACAATTTACCGTTATTTCCGGCAGACAGTGGCAGACAGCGAGAGACAGGCATAGTGCCCCCATCATAAGGCCGCCAGAGCTAATTGCTTTGGCGGCTTTTCCGATTTCCGCTATTTACGTTCGTACTCGTAATAATCCTGAGACCGCCAAACGCGGAAGCCAGCGTTTTCGTAGAGCTTTTTGGCGTTTGGGTTATCCAGGGCGACCTCGAGCCAAACATCGTAACCGGCCGCCTGTTCCCGCTTGATGACGTGGCGCAAGGCTGCGCTGCCGATGCCCTGGCCGCGCAGCTTCGCATCGACGACGAACCCGTAAATCCACGCTTCGCCTTCATGGCGGGAAATGCGGATTTTCCCGGCCGGCTCCCCAGCCAGCAAAATCAGCTCGTTTTGGGCCACTTCCCCAGGGGACAACTCCTCGTAAAAGCGCCGGACCTCTTCCGGCTCCATCTTGAACCCTTCGCTATCGAGCCGCTGTAACACGGCTTTGTCGGCTTCTTCGGCCGGCGCGAGCGAGATGGAGACGTCATCGGCGTCATTGGTGCGGGCGGCGTGTTCCCCGGCAAATCCGGAGGTTTCCAGCTTCATTTGATATTCGCTGAACGCAAAGCGGCAGCTCACGCTGTCCAGGAACCGCTTGCCGGTTTCCGAATCGCCCGGAGCGTTGAGCAAAATTTTCGCGTGGGCTTGCTGTGTCGGCGCATCCAAGGCACGCTCCAGCAAACCGGTAAAGATTCCTTGCCTGCGGTAATCCGGATGCACCATGCCGCAAATTTCCAGGCTGCCGCCAAACGAATATTTTCCGAGAAAAGCCACAAGCTTCCCGTCCTTGAAGTCGGCCAAGTGGACGCCGTCGTCTTCTTTACCGGCAAGCAGGGTGTCCCAGTTCAGCTTTAACGAAATTCCATCCTGCTGTTCGACGGCTTTTTGCAGTGCTGCAACATCCGCCCATGTAAATGTATGAGTCAAATTGAATCTCACTCCCTTCGCAAGTATTTTAGCCGATTTCAGCAACATAGGCACGAAGAATTGCCGAAGCTCCCTTATGCTGGCGTGCCGGGTTACCGGCTTTCCGGTTTGGCTTTCTTGATCGAGCCGCGCGCGATCCCCGCCATCCAATAGACAAACGGGATCAGAAATTCGGCGAAGATCATTAGTGCGGGCCAGTCGTTGGACAGAAAACGAGTTAATTCGGGCGGGGTCCTTGCGATGCACATGGAGAACACGATGATAAAGGCGGTTATAGGCAGCGTAAAGGGCTTATGGTCATTCACGCCGGTCAGTTGAGACAGGCAGGTTACCGCCGTAAAAACAATAAACGAGATTTTAACGAAAATGCTCGTCAGCCAAAGAATGATCAGAATCGGGTCCATCGTATCGATGAACGACCCGCCCCGGATAAAGCGGACCAGCTCCATATCGGGGTACATCAGATTGGCCCCCAGATTCGGCCCGAAGGTAAGCAGGACCGGGATCAGATGCGTAATGATGACCGCCAATGACGTAAGGGTTATAAAAAAATAAGTCCGGTAAACTTTTTTCGGTCTTTTCAAATAAGGAAAAAGCAAAAACAGGAAGGCCAGCTCGCCGAAAATGGAGATGGTCCCGTAGATGCTGTCCCACAAATCCTTCACCGTCAAATGGGTCGCTAGCGCGATGAACATGTCAATCTCCATTTCCTGAAACCCGATCAGCGGGATGGACAGGAAGGCCAAAGCGGTGATGAGGAATATTCCTTCGGCCGCAAGGAAAATTGTGTTTAACCCGCAGCGCACGGCGTAAGCGACACAAATGCCGAAGATGCCCACAACGGCCAAACTGGGGGTGTCGATCAAATACTCGGAGAGCAAATAGTCGGCCAGTTCCCTAAGATTGAGCGCGGCGAGAAGGATATGTATCAGCAAGATGTAAAGCATGAAGCAAAAATGCAAAGGCCGGCCGACAAGCTCGCTGCCATATTGCACGAGGAACTCGCCGGGACGCGAAGCCCCGACCTTATAAGCGGGGTATACCAGCACCAGAGCCAGAAAGCCTCCAACCAATGTGGCAACCGGTGCGGAATACTTGCTGCTCGCGATCATGATCCCCATGAAAAAAGCGATAACGGTGGTGAAAATATGTAAATTATAGAGCGAAAAAATTTGGGAAGAGGTTACATTTTTTAGCATGATTTTGGCCTCCTATCGCAATTATCCAAATATCCAATTTTGGATGGATACCCTGACATACTGAATAAACATCGGTACATTCCAACGTTCTTTCAGCAGGTATAACACTTCCGCGCAAGCGAAAAAACAGAGCGATATGAGCAGCACAAGCAGGCGGGGTTTAAGCCTTACTTGCTTTTTGCGCTGCCCAAACCAATCGAACAGGATAATAATCACATACATCGTTCCGATCCAGATCATCGCGCTACCTCGCTATTTATTGGTTTCTTGAACAACCGAGCGGTAAACGCCGCCGCTGCGGTTCAGCAGGATTTTGACTTTAACCTCGATAGGCAGCTCCTCCGCGTAGTAGGTTTTCCACTGCGGCCGAATATTCCTCCATATTTTAGGGTATCTCCAATCGAGATATTGGCTCATCAGGAACGCGTCGGAACGGGCTTTACGCGTTTTTTCCAGCACCTTTTTCAGCCGTTCTTCCACATCTTTTTGTAAAATGGCTTCCACTTGCTGAATGACGGCCGGATCCTTCAAATCGATTTTCGACAAGGAAGTTTGCACGAAAGCTTTCGCGCTGCTTGAAATTTGAAAGGCCACTTCCCCGCCTTTGACGTTTGGCTTGATGCTTGTTTTGATCCCTTCTATGAAACAGCTGATTTCTGCTCCGTCGCTTGGGGAAGCGATGGTGATGGTGGTCGTACTGAGCTGTGAGCTGATCCAGAGCGCGCCTCTTAACTCTTTTACGGAAAGCACCGTTTTCGCCATTTTTCCGCCGCTGAAAATCGCCGCGCCTCCCGTGCCCATCCAGCGGTCTTTTTTTGGATTTTCCACTTCGATCTCGGGCTGCTGCCCGAAAGTCAGCAAAGGAACAAGGATGTCACCGCCCTGGTACAAAGCGAGCTTATAGTCCTTGACCGTCGTATCCAAAGTGAAGTGGTTGGTGATGTATTTTCGCAAAATATCGCCGATGACTCTTTCAAACACCAACGGAATTCTCGTGATCTCCGTTACTTTATTGGGCGTTACGAACAGGTTGGCGCTCAGGCGAAAGGATGGCTGACGGAAAACGAACTCCACCACCTTGTCGAGCCCTTGCTCCGCAAGTCTCCTGCCGATGATGATGGAGCGCGTTTGACCGAAGGAAATATTTCTCGAAAGATCGACCTGAATCAACCGTAAAGCCTGGCTGATATTGTTTGCCCGTTTGGTGACAAAAGTGTACGGACTGCCTTGGGATTGTCCCGAGCCGCCGGCTTGCGCCGGGACCATACGGTTGGGCAACGGAAACCCGATGGACAGTTCGATCTCTCCGTTTTCCGTCAGATCGATGAGAACGGCATTCGCAAAAGCGCGATTGTTCAGCTCTTGGGAAGACCAGCAGCCGCCAACGCCTGTCAAAAGCAGGACCACCAGCGTGGCAGTACATATCGCTCTTCGCATTATTGTCACTCCAGTTCACTTTTTTCCTTCTCCCAGCCGCGGGCATTGTTTTTTTGCCGGGGTTCATGTTCCGCGATTTGAGCGGGCCGTCTGTACATCGCCCACCAGGGTACTCTGAGGAGCGTATCGCTCAGGTCTTCGGTAACCAGCGGTGCGATAGACGACATGTAAGGGACGCCAAAGGACCGCAGGTTCACCAAATGGATGTAGATCAGGATCATTCCGCAAGCGATGCCGTAAAGCCCGAACATCGAGGCTAGGATCATGATGGGGAACCTAAGCAACCGGAGAGCGAGCCCCAGATCAAAGTGCGGAATGATGAACGAAGCGATCCCGGTAAGAGATACGATAATGACCATGGCCGCGGAGGCGATGCCTGCCTGTACGGCAGCGGTGCCGATGATAAGCGCCCCGATGATGGATACGGCTTGCCCGATCGATTTCGGGATCCGGATCGAAGCTTCGCGCAGCGCTTCAAAGGCCAGCTCCATCGCAAATGCCTCGAGCAGCGCCGGAAAAGGAACGATTTCCCGGGAGGCGGCAATGGCAATCAGCAGCTGTGACGGGATCATCTCCGGATGGAACGTCGTGACGGCAATATAAAGCGACGGAAGCAGCAAGGACACCAATACGAAAAAATAGCGGATCCAGCGAATCCAGTTCGCTGACACGTACCGTTGGTAATAGTCCTCGGCGGATTGCAGCAGCATCGGCATCGTGACCGGGGCGAGCAGCACCATGGGCGACCCGTTTACGAGAATCGCGATCCTGCCTTCGAGCAGCGCAGCGCTGACGACGTCGGGCCTCTCCGTGTATTGCAATTGCGGGAAGGGAGAATAAGGGTTGTCTTCTATGCTCTCCTCTACGTAGGAAGAACTGAGCACGCCGTCCATTTTGAGGTAAGACAAGCGCCGCTGCACTTCTTTGATCAGTTCGGGTTTGCATACGCCCTCGACGTAAGCGAGCACAATATCGGTTTGGGTGTACTGTCCTTTAGTGATGGCCTGCGTTTTGAACTTTTTGTGCTTGATCCGTCTGCGCAGCAAGGTCAGATTTTTCTCCAGATCCTCGATAAATGCTTCCCTCGGCCCGCGGATGACCGACTCATTGGGCGTCTCCTCTATGGAACGGGTTGGGTATGACGAGATGGAAAAGGTCAGCATCCGCGCGTCTCCATCGATCAAAAGCAGAGCCCCGGCGTCCAAGACGGCATTTATGCCTTGGTTCAGATCACGGATCACACTGGTTTGGGAAACGGTGAGGCCTTCGTCCTCAAACAGGAATTGATAGATGTTCCTATCCTTCAATTGTGCTGATTCCCGCTGAAGGCTTCTGACAATGTAGTGCTGGGCCGTTTCCTGAGCGATCATTCCGCGGACATAGATGAGCACGCAGCGTTGACCGGAGCTGATCACGAACTCACGGTAGATCATATCCGAGCTGTTTTTCAGCTCCTCCTTAAGCCAGGCGAGCCGGATCGCCAGACTGCTGGTTGAAGCCATCCCGTTTGCCGCCGGCCCGCTTTGGTCTCTTGCCGGATTTCCGGCGGCTTTTCCGTTCCCGGCGTGAATCGTGCGCAGGAATTTTCTCCAAAACGGCATGAACGTTCCTCCTTCCTAAAGCCGGATTTTGCCTATTAAGATTTGCTTGAAGAAGGAAAAATATTCTGACCCGTCAAACCACGCGGCTCTTCATTGAGGGATTAATTTTGGACCAACATGGCAATAAAGGGTAACATATTTCAGTCAACTTGCTCGACGGAACGCCGTTTGCCCTGATTTTGCCGACCACTTTCGTTTCCTTGATTCAATCGTCGGAGGACTACTATGAACGTTGGCAGATCGGCACGCTGATCCGCACTTTGCGGTATGTGGCCGTCGGGATTTCATTAATTTTGCCGTCCTTATATCTGCGCTGGTGTCGTTCCATCAAGGCATGATTCCGTCCAAACTGGCATTTTCGATCGCCGCCGCCAGGGAGGGCGTCCCTTTTCCGGCCGTCGTCGAGGCTTTTCTTATGGAATTGACGCTGGAGCTGCTGCGGGAAGCCGGGGTTCGCTTGCCCAAACCGATCGGGCAAACGATCGGCATTGTCGGCGGTTTGGTCATCGGCGACGCGGCGGTGCAGGCGGGCATTGTCAGTCCGATTATGGTCATTGTGGTCGCGGTCACCGCGGTGTCCTCGTTCGCCATTCCGTCTTACAGCGCAGGGATCGCCTTTCGGATGCTGCGGTTCGTCACCATGATCGCCGCGGCGCTGCTATTTGTTTGACCGGACTCCGATCGAGGTCATCAGTCTGGTATTTCTGCTCGTGCTTGTGTATGGCGTGGCCGGGCCCAGTGTAGCCCTGTTCCGGCTTAACCTGCTGTTTTTGCCGATCGTCGTGCTGCTCCTGGTGGCGCTCATTCTAATGAACATCGGCTTCTTCGAAATCCGGAATTTTAAGCCTTTTTTTGCCGCGGATTGGCGCGATGTCGTGTTCGCTTCCAAAGAGTCGGTGTTTTCGTTTATGGGCTTGAAATCCTGCTGTTTTATAACACGTTCATCAATCAGTCCCAAAAAATAGCAAAAGCCGCGATGCTGGGCATGCTGCTGCCTTTTTGCCTGTATCTGCTCGTTTTTGGGTTTACGATCGGCGTGTTCGGCGTGGACCGTGACGGCCAGCGCGCTTTACCCTACCGCGGAATTGGCCAAGGAGGTTCAAGTGCCCGGCGGATTTTTCGAGCGGTTTGAATCGATCTTCTTTTCGGTGGCTAACCCCAGTCATTTACCTGGTCGGGATGCAGCCGCAAAATTTGCTGGAAATCAGGCTTTTCGGCGGGTGGATCAGCTATGTATCTCATTGCCAAAGAAAGCTTTGCGCTGTCGCGCATGCAAAAAAGCGGGGAACGAGGTGTCGGTTTCCGGCGCCGCCGTGTTTGACGGCGAGACCTTAAGCCTCAGAGGTTATTTAAATGACGACGAAACGTCCGGGTTGAATGTGCTGAAAGGAACTGCGCAGGACGGGATGCTGGAGTTTAAGCTTGACAATGATAACATGGCTTACGAAATCAAGGGATCCCGGCGCCAAATTTTCGCGGACATCTCCGATCCGGAGCATATTCGCTTTAAAGTCCGGGTCAACATGGAAGGAAATGTTGGCGAAACGCAGGAGAAGCTTAATTTAATGGACCGGGCGCAAATTGCGTAGTTCGAACGGAAAGCGGCCGAACATTTGGTCGCCATGATGCAGTCCACGCTGGAAAAAGTTCAGCTTGAGTATAAGCCGGATGTCATCGGTCTAGGGACCTATTTAAAACAGGAGTACCCCGCGGCGTGGAAAAAAATCCAAAACGATTGGGAACGGGGGGGAAACTATTTTTTCGCAGGCTGATATTGAGCTGGAAGCACGGGCCAAAGTACGGATTTTCGGTTCGACGATCGAGACGAAATAAGGAAGGGGAAATGGAGATGTGGCACTTTGTGCTGGACCGTTTGCCGTCCATGAAGGTGTGGGTGTGCGCAGTCCTTTCGGCGGCGATTCCCTGGGGAATTTATACCGTCAACCGGGCATTCCGCCGCTACGTGGACCCGCCCTGGAAAAAGGAACAGTCATAGCATTCTTTTCTCATAAATCCCTCCTAAAGCACTATTTATGAAATGTTATTCACGATCGATATTAAAGGTAATTAAGTTAATTCATCGGCGTTTCATGAGTCGCGGGGAAAAGAAGGGGATAAAATAAAATGAGAATTCATGTCATGGAGCTTCTGGAAGGCGACCGGCTCAGAACGGATGTGTTTAATCGGGCCGGACTGCATGTTCTTCCCAAAGGAACGAGCATTCGCACGGAGGAAATCGCGCTTCTGATCCGCCAAAGCATCGATTATGTCGATATCGAGCCGCGCGGTAGCGAAGCGTCCGAGCCTGAAGGCGAGCAAACCGATATAAAAGAGCGGATCAAGGAGAATTTCGATTTACCGCTGAAAGGCTTCCAATCGATTTTCCTTGAAGCGCTGACGACAGGCAAGTTCAACCAGTCGATGGTCGATCAGCATTTGGAGCCGATGCTCGAGGTG
Organism: Paenibacillus oralis; assembly: GCF_003863965.1. Taxonomy (GTDB): domain Bacteria; phylum Bacillota; class Bacilli; order Paenibacillales; family Paenibacillaceae; genus Fontibacillus; species Fontibacillus oralis. The sequence continues at coordinate 6,100,929 of NZ_RRCN01000001.1, read as the reverse complement.
CTTGACCGCAATAAAGACGTCGTTTCGCTGCTTATCGCATTTACCGATGACGACGTAAATATTTATAACCATTCGTTGCAGGTTGGATTGTTATCGTATTACATAGCCACCTGGCTTGGGTATTCGGCCGAAGAATGTTATGAGATCAGCAGAGCGGGATATCTGCATGATATCGGCAAAAGCCGGGTTCGGCAGTCGCTCCGCAACCGTGAGCATGACCTGACGGGGGCGGATCTGGAGGAATTGCAGCGCCATACGTCGTACGGTTATGAGATTATCCGGAATTCGATGGGCGAAGAGAAGACGGCATTGGTCGCGCTTCAGCACCATGAGCGGGAGGATGGCACGGGCTATCCTCAAGCCCTTGGAAAAGCGGAAATTCACCCGTATGCGGAAATCGTGGCCGTGGCCGACGTGTTTGTCGGGATGACCGCGCCGGACGGAAGCCGCTCGCGGCAAGATCTTCTGACCGTGCTGCGCAAAACTTACGAGCTTGGTTTCGGTAAGCTGAACGAAAAAGCGGTACAGGCGTTAACCCGCCATCTGCTGCCTAATTTTATCGGCAAAAAAGCCCGCCTGAGCAACGGAGAGACCGTCACGATCGTGTGGAACAATCCGGCGGACATTTTTAAACCGCTGGTGCGGATCGATGAAGAGCGCTTCCGCGATTTATCGAAAGAACGGTCGATCGAACTGGAACAGGTATTCATCTAATACGTACAAAGGCTGCCCTGAAAACGCCAGCGGCAGCCTTGTTTTTTTATCCCCGGTTGTCCCGTTATTCCCACAATCCCAATGCCTGGTATACCTTTCTGGAAACAACGCCGTTCTGTATCAAGTTGTGATCCCGCTGAAACTGCCGCAAAGCCGCCGCTGTGTCGGCGCGAAACCGGCCGTTGCACACCCCTTGGAAATACCCGGCGCTTTTTAACCGGGATTGAATCAGCTGCACGTCTCCCCCCACATCACCTTCCGCCAAATCCCGCGGATTTTCCCAGGCATCCCCCAGGATATGGCCGTAAATGGTCACCTTGGTCCCGATCGGGACTAGATCGTAAAGCTCGAGCACGTCTCTGTTGCGCATCCGGATGCAGCCGTGGCTGAGGTGGCGGCCGATGGAGTCGGGACGGTTCGTGCCATGGATCCCATAGTATCCCCAAGGAACGTTAAGCCCCAGCCATCTGGGGCCAAATGCCGGCCCCCAATCCCTTCCTTTATAGGAAATCCGGTACTCGCCGACAGGGGTCGGAGTGGACGGATTGCCCACGGCAACGGGGTAAGTTTTGTACTTGTGGCCTTGGATGTTGACGATTAACCGATGCTGCCGGGGATATATCTCGAGCGAATATACCCCCTCCTCCTTGATGATGGGGAGCGACGGATCGGCCCCGGCGGGTCCGGCATGGCAAGCAGCCGCAAATCCAAGCAGCCCTGTCAAAATGGCTGCCCGTATGAACAATGTTTTGTTTTTCATCGTAGTTTACTCACCATTAATGTTGATAAAAACCGTTAGTAGTGTTAACGGGGGGCGCCGGGATTATGCGCGTCTTCGAAAAGCATGGGGCGGCTATACCGTTAAGCGCCATGGCAACCGTAAGAAGATTTTGCCGACGTGAGAAAATTGTGATATTTTAGTTTATAAGTAAACTATATTAGTGGGTATATCGGTAATATAGGATCTAATTATCATAATTATATTGTTTACTTGTAAATAAAAAACGAAAGGGGTATGACTTATGATTTCTTCAAAAACGATCCGGGAGCGCAGAACGATCCGGAATTTCAACGTTTCGCCAGTTTCCCGGGAACTTGTGGAATCCCTTTTGAAGCAGGCGGCGGGTCTGTATGAATCCGATGGCACTCCCCGCTGGCGCTGCATTTACATCGGAACGCCGGAGTCGCGCCGGCGTTTGGTGGAGTCCATGCTGGCCAAAACGAAGGAGAGCAGGTTCGGCAAGCTGATTCCTTCCAAAATGCTGGATATCCTGAGCAGGAGGGTGGCGGAGATCCCGGGGCACCTGATCGTTATGGCGGAATCCGGAGCCGACGAGCGGGAAAGCGACGAAAATTTCGCGGCCGCCTGCGGCGTTATGCAAAATTTTCAATTGCTGGGCTGGGAGCGCGGTTTGGGCATGTTGTGGGATACGGACCCGCTTATTCAAAGCGAACTGTTTTTTACGGAAATAGGTTTGCGGGAAGGGGAAAAATTTGCGGGTATTTTACATATGGGTTATTTCGATAAAGCTCCAAGGGCCCGGAAAAGAACGCCGGCGGAGCAGAAATGGACCGCCGTTCGCCTTGGCGGCGCGCCTCATGAGAGGGAGTTTCACCCCCCGATTTCCGAGCAGAACGTTCTCGAAGTGCTGAACGATGCCGTTTGGGCACCGAATGACCGGTTAAGAGAGCCTTGGCGGTTTATTTTTGTGACCGGCGGGATGGCAGACGCCCATGCACAAACGGTTGTTCCGGGCACAGTGCCGGCCCGGCTCCTCGTCGTAGTGAAAGAAGAGGCGGATCCGCATAAGCAGGAAGAGGATTTTGCCGCGGCGTGCTGTCTGGTGCAGAACTTTCAACTGCTGGCCAAATCGAAAAATTGGGGCGTACGCCGGACCAGGCCCGAGTGGATCTACGATCTGGAGCGGCGCCGGAGCTTTGGTGTTAAACCTCAGGAGCGGATTGCGGCGGTGCTGGAGCTGGGTATAACAGGAAGGATACCGCAAGCTCCATCCGCCGCCGCTCCTGTAGAGATCGGGTTTGAATTGCCGGGATAAAGGTGAAGCAGCAGCAAGGCAGGGCAGGGATTATTCCTGAACCTGCCTTTCTTTATACGGGCAGGCACCATATGGAGGCTAACGGACCTGAGTGACCTTATTTGCCCGAAAATGGCTGAATACGTGCACCTAAATGCTGAATAAGGTCTGTGGTGTCCGTTAGGCTTGGCTTTACGGATGCACTTAAACCCGTTGTATTCGTTTGCCGAGCAAAACCAGCAGCCAGATGATCCCGGCGCCAAGAATCAAGTGGCCCAGTCCGGCGATATAAGGCAGGGATGGGATGTCGCTGCCTTTCACCTGCAGCATGCCCCGGACGGCCATCGTCCCGATGGTGATCAGCAAACCTAGGTTGTAAACGAGATACCAGGCGCCAAACGACCTCATTTCATGCAGGCCGAACAGCTTGCCTAAACCTAACACGATGAGGAAAAACATAAATCCGAGCACCAGAAGGTGGGTATGAAGCGGAGACAGCGCGGTTTCGCCGGTGAATCCGTTATGCCTGGTCGCTTCCCGGTAAAAAACGCCTGCCAGTAAACCTAATACCGCATAGAAAAAAGAAGTGTAATAGAGCTTTTTCATGTCCAGCCATCCCCTTTATTTATGGCATTAATTAATGATTTCCAGGAAAATTATAGCATGCGAGTATGCTAAAAAATCGGCTGAGATATGACAAAAAAAGGAGAATATAGGTGTCGTCGACGCAATCTGTAAAAAATATCCTCTTTAAAAATGTGTTGTCTATAGAGTTCGTCTCTTGGTGTCCCTGCCTGCTGCCTTCCTTTGCATGATTATCCCTTTCGTTTAGGGGGGCAGGGGTGGGGGCTAGAGCAAGGGTTCCAAAAAAAGAGAGAAAAAGAAATAAGGAAAAAATGAGGCGGTTCAGGTGAGATTTTCGGCTTGAGTGGAGAACATTTGTTTGGTATAATGAAGTAAGGCGAACGTATGTGCGTAAATTCTCGATTTAGGGGGAGCGAATATGGAAGTCAATACGGGAACGGAACTTCAACCATTCAGCAGCCGTTACCATAGCGAGCAGGCCTGCATGGAGGCGGTGATCGCGATGAAGTGGCCAAACGGTTTCGTCTGCCCGCGCTGCGCTCACACCCGGTGCAGCCGTCTGACCTCCCGGCATATCCCCTTATTCGAGTGCGGAAAGTGCAAGCACCAAACGTCGGCTTTAGTCGGCACGATTTTTGAAGGAACCCGGGTGCCTCTGTTGAAGTGGTTCGAGGCGCTGGAGTTGTTCTTACTCCCCGATGGCATCTCGGCGATGCGGCTGAGCCAGGTAATCCGGGTCACCTACAAGACCGCCTGGTTGATGCTGCATAAAATACGCCATTCCGTTGGGGAATTCGATGCCCGGGAACTGCTCTGCGGAGACGTGAAGGTGAACAGCGATCAGTATGGGCGTAATCCGTCCCGGTTTCAGTTTTCGCAGCCGTACGCCTCGGCGGTAGTAGCGGGATGCACGGTCACGGAGTCGGGCGAGCTGGAGCAGGTCAAAATCCGCATGGTGCCGCATAAGAGGGGAGACGGGAAAAGAGCAAACCGTCTCGAACTCGCCGCGTTCATCAACGGGCATGTGGATGTCCGTACATCGGCGGTAGAGTCGTTTCCTCTAGCCTATCGGCTGTATGCGCCCTTGCGGAAAGTGGTGAGAGAGGCGTGGGAATCGCTGAAGAGTACATATATAGCCTTGGGATTGAAGCATCTGCAGGCGTACCTGAACGAGTATACCGTACGCCGCCGGCTGCACCTGCCCGGAGCGGAAGAAACGATGCGGCAGAAGTTGCTACACATGTGTGTGGCGATTCCGGCGATCCCTTACCGCCGGCTGATTGCACGCCAACCGAACCAGCCCCTTGCGGCTGCGGCCTGATAGAAATGCTTGGACGGTACAGACGTTGCTGCAAACGGGTTCAGGTTGCAGCAAGATCACGGTCTTTTCATTTTTCCCGGTGTCTTGCCCCATTCCTCCCGTCAGGTCTGCATCCCTTCTCCTAAACCTCCTTCTCCTAAACCTGTCTAATGATCTCGAACATGTCGTCTTCTCCTAAATATATCTCCTTCTACTGAATTTATCTTTCTTCTCTGCTTCCTGATCAAACGGGATAATTGTGCAAAGCGTCCGGGCAGCGTCGGTTGTTGATCTGCCGAACAACCCACCGGCCTTCCCTGTCCTCAAGTTTTCAATGCCCTTCCGGCATTTCTTGCCACGATATAAGGTTGAGTCCAAAAATGCAGCCTTAATTTATGTTTATCGTTTAATTAATCATGTCATCTGGCGAATTTAAAATTTCAAAAAAAATCTACCATAATTTACGATAATTGTATAGACTGTTATTTAGCAAGCATTTCGGAGAACAAGTCCGTTTTGGAGAGGGAATAAGTTATGGATTTAGGGAGAAAAAATTACGATATTATGATTGAGGAACTGCAGCGGATCATCGAAAGCGGGCTTGTGAAGCCCGGCGAAAAGCTGGATACGATCGAGAACTTGGCGAAGCGTTATCACGTTGGCCGCTCCACCGTCCGCGAAGCGATCAGCCATCTGAAAGCCCGCGGGCTGATCGAAACGAGGCAGGGCGGGGGGACTTACGTTAGAGCCCAGGCGCTCGAGACGATGGAAGCCCGGCAAATCGCGAATCGCCAGGAGCTGATCCAACTGCTTCAGGTACGGAAAATCCTCGAAATCGGGAGCATTGAGTTGGCTGCCGAGCACCGGAGAGAAGCGGACTTGAACGAGCTCACCCGGATTGTGAGCCACATGGAGGAAGCGATCGGCAATGAGGAGATCAGCCGGGTGCACGACGTCAATTTCCATTTCGCTATCGCCAAAGCAACGCAAAATCCGCTGCTGCAGCAAATGATGGAGCGTATTTCGGCGATGATGATGCGTACGATCCGTGACAGCAGGAGCCTGTGGTTGTTCAGCGAAAATGAGTCGGCGCACCGCCTGTTCCAGGATCATTATCAAATGCTTCAGGCGATTAGGGACCAGGACCGGCGCGGGGCGGCCGACATCATGAACACGCATTTGACCAAGGTCGCAGATGCCCTGATCGGCGCTTCGGCCGCGCCCGAAGCGGAACAAGCCGACTAAGGCGTCTTTCGGTTAGCCGTTCACCGCCGCGGCCTCCAGCTGCAGCACCGCATAAGCGGCTTCGGCGCCGTTGACGAGCAGGGCGATCCGGTGCGCGCCGGGATAGTGGCGGCGGGTTGTTAGATCCGCCCAGCTGTGGCGCCGTGTTCCGCTTACGTCCGCGCCGCCGGGGACGGTTTTGTCCACCAGCAGGAACAGCTTGCGTGATGTTTTGCCCCCGGCTTTGACGAAGTCGATGCCGTATTCGACGCGCACCTTCACCGGCTCGCCTTCGCGCACGGTCAACTCGTAGCGGAGCTCACAGCTGCCGCCGATGCGGAGCGCGCCAGGCTCCACCGCGAGCTCCGCCGCCGAGACCACCGGCTTGGCGTCTGACGGTGCGGCGTAACCAAACAGCTCCAGCACTTCGGGGCCGCCTTTGCGGATCAGCGTGCGGCAGCCATGGCGCACGATCCAGTCGGTGTACGGGTGCGCCGCGCCTTTCCAGCGCCGGGCAAGCTCGAGCACGAGTGCCGGGTGATCCTTGGCGATGTCGTTCAGATTGTTGGCCACGCTTTTGCGCACGTACAGGCTGGGGTCCTCTTTCAACCGCTCCAGGATCGGCAGAATCGGCGCCGGGTCGCGCTTGAACATCGGCAAAGCTTGTCCCCAGGGCAGGCGGGGCCGGCAGCCTTCGCTGGCGAGCCGGCGCACATGCTCATCCTTATGCTTGGACCATGCCGCCATCTGCTCCATCGTCCGTTCCGGATTACGCAGCAGGAAGGAGCGGACGGCAAATTCGGCCGACGATTTCGGCGTGAACCGCTCCAGCGCCCGCATCGCCAGCGGCCAATCCTCCTCCGCGCTGCCGTAAACCTCCACGAAGTCCGGGAAAAACAAGTAAGGGAATCCGACGCAAGATTCGTCGATGGCAAACAGCACGGCCACGGCCTCTTCAAAGCGCGCCGGCAGCTGGCTGCCCAACATCAGTGTGATCCGCCGCATTCTGGCTTTCAGTTCCAGCACGTCCCAAGTTGTATCCATCGTATCGGCCACGAATTTCTCCGTATCAAACGGCGCGTACGCCGCGTGAACCTTTTCGCCAAATTCCCGCAAAAACGCTTCATTATATATCGATTTTAATGCTTCAGCCATTCGCTAACTCCGTTCTCCCTTAAACACTGGAAAATTATTTCTTTCTGGTTTAATATTATTGTACCAGTCTAGCCTTGTCTACATCACGCAGTAATCAATGGACCGTACTATCATTAGTTCAACTTATATAGTTTAAACGAAGGAGTGTTCAAAATGGCAAATGCCGCAGATTTGCGTAAACCGGGTTTCGAAGTATCCCCTCAGTTTATAAACCGTTGGTCGCCGCGTTCTTTTTTGGAAAAAGAAATCCCTGAAGATGTTCTGCTCAGCCTTTTTGAGGCGGCGCGGTGGGCTCCGTCGGCATCGAATGTGCAGCCATGGCGGTTTATTATCGCCCGTACGCAGGAGGACCGGGAGAAATTTCATTCCTTTATTTTGCCGGGTAACCTTGTATGGTGTTCAAAAGCTCCCGTCTTGGCCGTCATCCTGTCCCAAACGGCGACCGAACGGGGAGCCAACGGCTGGGATGCCTTTGATGCGGGCGCCGCTTGGGGGTATCTTGCTTTAGAAGCGCATAACAAAGGATTGATCACCCATGCGATGGGAGGATTTGATCCCGGGAAAGCCCGCGAAGTGCTGAATGTGCCTGACGATTATGCTGTTCAAGCCGTCATCGCCATCGGTTACCAAGGCGAAAAAGAGGTTCTGCCGGACAACCTGCAGGAGCGCGAACAACCAAACGGCCGCCGTCCGCTGAAAGAATCGCTGTTTGAAGGTTCCTTTGGGAAGGACGCGCTTTAAGTAACTATGGCAGACGTCAAAACGAACGCCTTGCGATTGCTCGACAAATCCAAGACGCCGTACGAAGTTCACACGTATGACCCGGAGGATGGGCAGATTCACGGCACCGCGGTCGCGGAGAAAATCGGCAAACCGCCGGAGAAGGTATATAAAACGCTGGTCGCCCATCAAGGGGAGGCGATTTTTGTGTTCATCATTCAGGTAGCCGCGGAGCTGGATTTAAAAAAGGCGGCCAAAGCCGCCGGAGTCAAAAAGGTGGAGATGCTGCCGTTAAAGGACCTGCTGCAGCGGACCGGCTACGTCCGCGGAGGCTGCTCGCCGGTAGGGATGAAGAAGCTGTATCCCACCTTCCTGGACAGCTCGGCCGAAAGCCTGGACACCATGCTGGTCAGCGCCGGCAAAATCGGGCTGCAGATGGAGCTTAAGCCGCAGTTGCTGGCCGAGCAGGTGAAAGGAAGATTCGTTCCGCTGGTCTTTATGCCGAAAGCCAGGCAAAGTTGACTAGAAAACTAGAGACATGGCAGGGATTATGCTGCCGTGTCTTTTTGTGTTGAAGGGCGAATGATACGTCATGATTGCGCTGTCAAATCCAAAAATCGGTCGCTATGGGCCATTTTCAAAATATATGATTTCTGTATGATCAATAATGAATGCTTAGCCCACATACCGCTGTCTTGACAGGGAGGAGAACTGCAAATGGATGAACAGACCCGGTTAAGCGCGGAGGAATTGGACGTTTTGAGGGAAAAATTTGGGTTGTCCCTAGAGCCGTCGCCCCAGGCGGCGAATATCATCCGGCCGGCCCGGCTGCTTGAAGCAAAGCCATGCGCGGCTTGTCTGGATGAATTAACCCCCGTGCTCGGGTCCCCCTCCAGGATGATCACCGCCTCGCAATTTTCCAAGCGGTACGCGCAGCTGCTGGCCGCACCGCTTTTTTACGCCATGACGATCTATAACAAGGGGCTGGACCTGTCGGTAAATCATTGTCATCTCGAAGTGTCCGCCCCTGCCGGAGGGCGCTGGTCGTCCCGGCTGCTCGTGACGGAGCTGCAGGTAGACAAACCGGCTGCCATCGGCTTGCGCAGCTCGTGGAGAGAGAGGCTGGCCGAACATTTTTTTGTCGGGCATTTGTCGCGTGTTTGGCATGCCCTTGCCGAAGCCGCCTGCGTGCCTAAAGCGATTTTATGGGAGAACACCGCGGTGCGGCTGTTTTCCCTCTATGAAAAAAAGCTCGGACCGGGGAAAGACGCGGAGGAGAACCGCCGGATCAGCGAGGATTTTCACTACTTGGTTCATGAAGCCCCGGGATATGTATTCGGAGAAAAGAAAAACCCGCTGACCGCTTTTTATACACCCAAACTACAGGGGACGGTCTCCGGCAACACGCGCGTGCGGCATACCTGCTGCTTCTATTACGAGCTGGCCGGCGGGGAATATTGCTCCAACTGTCCGAAGGCGCGGGATCATCGGCAGAAATGAGGCAACGAATTGCAATTAGAGTATTTATTTTGCGGTAAACATAAGCTACACTCTAATTGAGAATCGTTATCATTGAGAGGATGAGGAGAAATGCCGATGCTGAACGGAACGGGCCCAACAGCTCATTTGGCCGATTATGTATATATGTTAAAGGATTTCCGGCGCATTCATGCGTGCAAGGACTTGCACCGGCGGGATCCTTTTTTGTATAGCCTGCTGGTTTTCGATAAGGCCGAAGGCGAACTCGTTATCGGTGGGCGAAGCTGCCTGCTGCGGCTGCAGCATATTTATGTGCTGCCCCCGGACCGCCACGCGATGCTGCAGCTTCCCGAAGATGGTGGGAGCGGGTATTGTTGTATTCGCTTTTATGCCCTGCAGCCCGCCGGAGAGGGACGCTTTGAGCCCGCGGTGCCGGCTTGCCCGGCGGAATGGCCTGCCGCGCAGTTGTCTTGTTTACCCGAGCGGATTCGGGAAATCGAAAAAACATGGTCCACCGGCAGCCCCTGGGACGCCATGAAGGCCAGTTTACTGTTTCAGAATTTGCTCTATGAATTGTTCCGGCAGGACACACGGGAATTTAAGTCCGATCTGGACCGGGCGATTCAGCAAACCCTGACCTTTATGGAGCAGCATTACGCCGAACCCGTCACCCGGGAGATGCTGGCGGAGCTGGCCGGTTTAAGTCCGGATTATTACTCCAGGGTGTTCAAGAAAAGGCATGAAAAAAGCCCAATGGAATATTTGCACGAAATACGCATCCGTCAAGCGAAAAAACTGCTGGTGTCTTCCGCCGGCTCTTTGCGCTCGATCTCCCAGCAGACCGGCTTCAGCGATGAATACTATTTCAGCCGCAGGTTTAAAGCGGCCACGGGCACCTCGCCGATCGCCTACGTAAAAAGAATCCGGCATTCCGGTAAAGTCGCCTCGCTCAACCATTTGGTGACGGGCGATTTACTGGCCCTTGGCATCGAGCCTTACGCAGCCGTGATCAATGACGTCTTTCCGCTCAGCGGCCGGCTGGAACATACCATCCCCGTCGGCCGGTCAGGACCCGATCTGGAGAAGCTGATGGCGGCGCGGCCGGATTTGATCATGATGCGCGGGTCCCGGGGGCAAGGGAAATCCGCCAAGGAAATGCTGTTTAACCAAATCGCTCCGACGGTAACCCTGCGTTACGTTGACGACTGGAGAAAGCATCTGCAAGAGATTGCCGGAATCGTGGGCAAGGAGCGGGAAGCTGCGGCCTGGCTGGCACGCTACGACGCGAAAGCGGAGGAGGTGCGTCATCTATTGAACTTCAGGGCGGGAGAGGAGACGTTTCTGATCGTCGGCATCGGGGAAGGCAAGCTGTGCGTTTACGGACAACGGAATCTCGGGACGGTGATGTACGGCGATTTGGGACTGGCCGCACCCCGGGGCGTTGCGGATATCGCCCATTACCGGGAGGTTGCTTTGGAGGAACTGGCCGCGTACGGCCCCGACCGGATTTTGCTCACCAGCTACAGACATAACGGCACGGAGCGGATGGACCGGGCCATCCGGAGCGAAGTGGCCGGACTGTACGGCGATTCACGGTGGAACGGCCTGAAAGCGGTGAAGGAGAGCAAGGTGTATTCCCTGTACGACAGCCGCCATCTGTACACGAGCTATAATGCTTTATCCCACGACATGTTTCTCGACAAGGTGCGGGAATGGTTTTTGGCCGAAAAGTCGGAAATGTCCAAAAACTGAGCGAGAATCTCCATGTCCGTAAGGTGACGCTCTTTTTATAATCAATAATGATAATCAATATCATTTGCTTGATGAGAAGAAGGAGCGATTACAGATGGTCAAGTCGTCCAAGTTTATGTTTACATTAGCCGCCATTTTCATATTTTTGTTTGTTTTTGCCGGGTGCGGAGGAAACGGGCAGGGAGCGGCCGGCGCGCAGCAGCCGCAGGTGCAGGCTGAGGCCGGAGAAGAAGGAGAAGGAGGAACGGGGGGCCAGGGGCAAAATACGGTGGATTCAGCAAATAGCGCCGCTGCGGGGGGTGAGGTACGGACCGTTGAACACGCGATGGGAACGACCGAAATCCCGGGAACGCCGCAAAAGGTCGTCACCTTGTTCCAGGGAGCGACGGACGCCGCGCTGCTGCTTGGTGTGAAACCCGCCGGTGCGGTGGAATCGTGGATCGAACAGCCCTGGTACAACTACATCCGGGACCGGATGGATGGGGCAATCAATCTGGGCTCGGAAAATCAGCCCAACCTGGAGGAGATCATCGCGCTTCACCCCGATGTGATCATCGCTTCCAAAACGCGGCACGAAAAAATCTACGAGCAGCTGTCGAATATCGCCCCTACGGTGATGACAGAGGAAGTACATATCTGGAAAGATACGCTGCACCTCACGGCCGAAGCGCTGAACAAGCAGGCGGAGGAACAGCAGTTCTTGACTGATTGGGAACAGCGGGTCGCCGATTTCAAAACGAAAATGGGCGACAAGCTGAAGCTGGAGGCAGGCATCGTCGATTTTCGCGTGGACCACGCCCGCATCGTGTACACCGGATTTTCCGCGCTCGTGCTGGAAGAACTGGGCATCGCCCGCCCGGCCGGGCAGCAAGGCGAGGATTGGGGCGTCCAGCTGACCTCCAAGGAGAACATTCCGCAGATGGACGCGGACATCATTTTCGACCAGACGAGCACAACCAGGGATGACGGCAGGCTGGATCTGCGCAAGGAATGGACGGAGCATCCGCTGTGGCAAAACCTGAAGGCCGTCCAGAACAACCGTGTGTTCGAAGTGGATACGGCGGTGTGGAACAACGGCTCCGGCCCGCTTGCGGCCCAGGAGATGCTCGAAGACCTGTACGAGTTCTACGGACTGGAATAACGCGCAGCTTACGCGTCTTGGGAATAAGTCAACGTTAACGTTAAAGGAAGGCTGCCGGGGCATAAGGCCGTGAACGGCAGCCTTCCGCAAGTTTTGCCGGGTAAGGAGGAACCGCGTGAATCAACCGTTTATACGCCAAACACCGGCTAAAGCAGCGGGGTTGGCGTTTGCTTTTTTGCTGTTTGCGCTTTGTTTCGTCTTAAGCATCGTGCTCGGGACGACGGAAATCCGCCTGGAAACGGCGCTTGCGTCCTTTATCCATTACGATCCTGCGTCGAGCGAGCATGTCATAATCCGGACGACCCGGCTGCCCCGGGCCGTGTTTGCCGCGGCGATCGGGGCGAGTTTGGCGGTGGCGGGCGTCTTGATGCAGGCGTTAACGCGGAATCCGCTGGCTTCGCCGGGGATTTTCGGCATCAACAGCGGCGCCGTGTTTATGGTCGTGCTCGCTTTGACCTTCCTGCCGGTCACGTCGCTTTCGCAGCTCGTCTGGTTTGCTTTTTTCGGGGCGGCCCTGGCGGCCGCGGCGGTCTATTTGCTCGGCTCGATCGGCAGGGACGGGCTGACGCCGGTCAAAATCGTGCTGGCGGGCGCCGCGCTGACGGCTTCGTTTTCTTCCTTTACGCAGGGGATGCTGGCCGTCAATGAAGCGAGCCTGCAAAACGTGCTGTACTGGCTGGCCGGCTCGATCGCCGGCAAAGAAACCGGCGATTTGCTCCCGGTGCTTCCGTACATGACTATCGCCGGGATCGCCGCGCTGGCCTTGGCCCGGCCGGTCAACATCCTCGCCTCGGGAGAGGATGTCGCCAAAGGGCTGGGACAAAAAACAGCCCTGGTCAAAACCGCGATTGCCCTGGCCGTGGTGCTGCTTGCCGGCAGCTCGGTGGCCGCCGCCGGCTCGATCGGCTTCGTCGGGCTGGTTATCCCCCATATGGCGCGATATTTGGTTGGGGTGGATCACCGCTGGGTGATCCCCTACAGCGCCGTTATGGGGGCGGTTTTGCTGCTGGCCGCGGACATTCTGGCCCGCTTTCTGATCATGCCGGGCGAAATTCCGCTCGGGGTCATGACCGGCTTTGTCGGAGCGCCGTTTTTCGTGTACCTCGCCCGGAAAAGCTTCCGCTCGAAAGGAGAAACTTCATGAATCGGCTGTTGGTTTGGCGTAGCAAATCGGGGCGGGTGTCGCTGCTGCTCTCCCGCAAAACGCTGCTCATTTGGGCCGGATTGACGCTGCTCTTGCTCGCGGCGTTTGTCGCCGGTCTTACGCTCGGCAGCAAATGGATTTCGCCCGCCGAGCTGCTTGGCTTGATGCGGGGGAAGGGCAGCGCCGACAGCGCGTTGACCGTCTGCGCGCTAAGGCTTCCCCGGCTGCTGCTGGCCGTGCTGGTGGGAGCGGCTTTAGCCTCGGCCGGCTGCATCCTGCAGGGGATGATCCGCAATCCGCTGGCCTCTCCAGATATGATCGGCATCACCGGGGGGGCCTCGTTTGCGGCCGTGGCGTTCCTGACTTATTTTGCCGGGGCGGTAAGCATCAAGTGGCTGCCGGTTGCGGCGATGCTCGGGGCGGGAGGCATTTCGCTTCTAATCTATCTGCTCGCGTGGAGCAAGGGGGTCACGGCAACGCGGCTCGTCTTGATCGGCATCGGCATTTCGGCGGCGACGGGATCATTTACGACGTTGATGCTCGTGCTTAGCCCGATCCATGCGGCCGGTCAAGCCTATATTTGGATGACGGGCAGCATCTACGGCGCGTCATGGAACGATGTGTTGACGATACTGCCGTGGTTCGCCGTGTTTTTTCCGCTGGCGCTCATCTGCTCCAGGCATGTCACCGTTCAGGAGCTGGGGGATGACGTCGCCCAAGGGCTAGGGGCTTCCGTGCAGCGGCAGCGCCTTGTGTTGCTGTTCATCTGCGTGGCGCTTTCAGGCGCCGCGGTGGCGGTGGCCGGGGCGATCGGGTTCATCGGACTGATGGCGCCGCATATCGCCAAGAAGCTCGTCGGACCCTCACTCGGAGGTCTGCTGCCCGTGGCCGCGGTCATCGGCGCGCTGCTGCTGGTCGTCGCCGATTCGCTGGCCAGAACCGTGTTTCTGCCGCTCGATATTCCCGCGGGTGTATTTACGGCAGGAGTCGGGGGACCGTTTTTCATCTATTTGCTGTACAGAAACCGCAACAGGTAAATCAATCCCACCGGTTAAAGTGTTTATGTTTAGCGCTAATTCGGTGAAGGAAAGAAACGGAGGGGAAGAGATGCAGGTGTTGAAAACGGAGGCTTTGGCGTTATCGTACGGCGAGGAGATGATTATCGATGAGCTAAGCTTAAACATTCCGCCGGGGAAAATCACGGTGTTCGTCGGCAGCAACGGCTGCGGCAAATCGACGCTGCTGCGGGCGGTTTCCCGGCTGTTGAAGCCCAAGGCCGGCGCGGTGCTGCTGGACGGCAAAAACATCGCCAAGCTGGCGACCAAAGAGGTGGCGAAAAAGCTGGCCATTTTGCCGCAAGGGCCGGCGGCTCCGGAGGGCTTGACCGTGCTGCAGCTCGTCAAACAGGGGCGGTATCCGCATCAAAGCTGGCTTTCGCAGTGGTCGCCGGAAGACGAGCGGATGGTCAAGCGGGCCCTGGAGGATACCGGCCTGTCGGCTTTGGCGGACCGGACGGTGGACTCCCTGTCCGGCGGGCAGCGGCAGCGGGCCTGGATCGCCATGACGCTGGCGCAGGGGACGGATGCGCTGCTGCTCGACGAGCCGACGACCTATTTGGACATGGCCCACCAGGTCGAAATTTTAGATCTGCTGTTTGAGTTGAACGAGAAGGAGCGGCGGACGATCGTGATGGTGCTGCACGACTTGAACCTGGCCTGCCGGTACGCCCATCATATCGTGGCGCTTCACGGAAAGACGGTATATGCGCAGGGGAAGCCGGAAGACGTGATGACCGCGGAGACGGTGGAGGCGGTGTTCGGCATGCGGTGCACGGTGAGCCGCGATCCGGTGTTTGGCACTCCGCAGTTTATCCCGCACGGGAAAGGCCGGCGGATCGATCCGCGGCCGCAGCCCAATGACAACCGCCTGCGGCCGGTTTATGTTTGAATCGTAGTGTACGCGCAACAAGCCTGCGTATTGCAGAATTTAGGCTGCCGGGAAAGTACCGGCGGCTATTTTTGTCGCAATGAATACTACCTCCAAACGCTGGATTAAACTGGAAATCGGCGCTTTACGGCCAGCCGGCTACTGGACGACCAACGGTAGTCTGGATTTTGCAGGCACCGCGTTTCTTATTTTCACAGGGGGTGCAAGAGTGTTTGACCATTTTGTGTTGTGCCCCCGCACAATGCAGGAGACGAATTCGTGTGGTAAGTTTATTAAGAAGAGTAAAATGAGTACAACTTACGGACGGAGAATGGAGGTTACGGAGATGAACGAAAGCGAACATAGCCGCCGGGACCAAACCGGCTCGGTCCGGGGGACCACCATCGGGCGGGTTAGGCTGGCCGGCGGTACGGAAGTGGCCGCCCTCGGCCAGGGCACATGGCGCATCGGCGACAATCCCCGGCGCTGGGGGGAGGAAATCGCCGCGCTGCAAGCAGGCGTTGAGCTGGGCATGAATCTTATCGACACGGCGGAAATGTACGGGGAAGGGCGCGCCGAATCGCTTGTCGGCGAAGCGCTTAAGGGGAAACGCGACAGCGTGTTTCTCGTGTCCAAGGTGTATCCGCACAATGCGGGCCGGGCCAGGATTTTCCGCAGTTGCGAGGAAAGCCTGAAACGGCTGGGCACCGACAGGCTTGACCTGTACCTGCTGCATTGGCGGGGCCGCGTACCGCTGGAGGAAACCGTGGAGTGCATGGAGAGACTGGCCGAGCAGGGGAAGATCATCCGCTGGGGCGTTTCCAACTTTGATACGGCGGATATGCGGGAGCTGGCGGCCCTTGCGGGCGGCAGCCGCTGCGCCGTCAATCAGGTGCTGTACCACCTCGGCTCGCGCGGCATTGAATACGATCTGCTGCCTTGGCAGCGGGAACGCGGCATGCCTATCATGGCCTATTCGCCGCTGGCCCAGGCGGGCGAGCTGCGCAAAGGGCTGACGGAGCATCCCGCCGTGGTGCAGGCGGCCGAAGCGCATGGGGCATCGCCGCTGCAGATTCTGCTCGCCTGGAGCATCCGCGGCGGCAACATTATCGCCATCCCCAAAGCTTCGTCCGTGCGCCATGTGACGGAGAACGCGCAGGCCGCGCGGATCAGGCTTAGCGACGAGGAGATCGCCGCGCTCGAGGATGCTTTTCCGCCGCCTTCCCGGAAGGTCCCGCTGGATATTATTTAATGAAAGCTGCCTGAGCGGACAAAACCGCTCAGGCGGTTTTTTTTGAGAAAAAATTCAGAGGCGGGTGAAGAGGGGGAAATCCGGGAAATCCCACGAAATGCAAAAGTGCATGCGAAATTCGTCGAAATTCCTCGAAATAGGTGGCTCAACTGCAAAAATGCATTTCATTCCCGGTCAAAAGTTCCTTTTTTATCGCACAGTCCCGAATGAGATGCACTTTTGCATTTCAATCGCTCTTAAACGTAAATTTGCGGGAAATCAAATGCACTTTTGCAGTTGATTACAGTCAGGATCAGGATTAAGGGATGATAAACGTAAAGCGGGTGCGGATTGCGGATTACGGATTATTGTGCGGAAGTCCAATTTTTGCCGGCCCCAAATCGCAAAACTTTGGGTTGGGCGCCAATGTGAAAAAGAGTACAAGGGAGTATAGTGAGGTCATGCGGAAAAGTAAGGAGGCCGTTCATATGAATGATTTACGCAATGATGCTCCCTTGTACATTAAGGTTCACGAAAAAGATAATGTGGCGATCATTGCCAATGCGGGAGGTTTGCCCGAAGGTACCGTATTTCCTTGCGGGCTTAAGTTAACGGAGCATGTTCCGCAGGGGCATAAGGTCGCCTTGGCGGATGTGGCCCAGGGAGAAGCTGTCGTTCGTTATGGCGAAATTATCGGCTACGCGGTGTGCTCCATCCCACAAGGCAGTTGGGTGGGCGAGTCGTTAATCGAACTTCCAACGCCGCCGTTGCTCCGGGAGCTGCCGCTTGCCACCAAAGTGCCGCCGCCTCAGCCGCCGCTTGAAGGCTTTACGTTCGAGGGATACCTCAATCCGGACGGCAGCGTCGGCACCAAAAACATCCTCGGAATTACGACGAGCGTACAGTGCGTGTCGGGTGTGCTGGATTATGCGGTAAAGCGGATCAAGGAAGAGCTTCTACCTAAATATCCGCAGGTGGACGATGTGGTGGCGATCCATCATACCTATGGCTGCGGTGTGGCGATCCAGGCCCCCGACGCCGTGATCCCGATCCGCACCATTCGGAACATCGCGGCCAATCCGAATTTTGGCGGCGAGCTGATGGTTGTCGGCTTAGGCTGCGAGAAGCTGCAGCCGGATCGTCTCATACCGGATGGCGACAGCGCTTCCAAGGTAGTTACGCTGCAGGATTATCAAGGATTTATCCCGATGGTTCAAGCGATTATGGAAATGGCGGAAGCACGGCTGGAAAAATTGAACCGCCGCAAGCGCGTCACCTGTCCCGCTTCAGGTCTGGTGGTCGGCCTGCAATGCGGGGGAAGCGACGCCTTCTCCGGCATCACGGCGAATCCGGCTGTCGGTTATGCCGCCGATCTGCTGGTGCGCGCCGGGGCGACGGTGCTGTTCTCCGAAGTGACCGAGGTGCGCGATGCCGTTCATCTGCTTACGCCGCGGGCCGTGAACGAGGAGGTCGGGCGGGCGCTGATCCGCGAAATGGAATGGTACGATGCCTATTTGCAGCGCGGCCAGGCTGACCGGAGCGCCAATCCGACACCGGGAAACAAAAAAGGAGGCCTGGCGAACATTGTGGAAAAATCGCTGGGTTCGATCGTCAAATCCGGCAGCAGCCCGATCACGGCGGTCCTGGCGCCCGGCGAAAAGGCGGTGCAAAAAGGGCTGATTTTTGCCGCGACGCCGGCAAGCGATTTTGTGTGCGGCACACTGCAGCTCGCTTCCGGCATCAATATGCAAGTCTTTACGACCGGCCGGGGCACCCCTTACGGCTTGGCGATGGCGCCAGTCATTAAAGTAGCGAGCCGCAATGCATTGGCCGAGCAATGGCCTGACCTGATCGATATCAACGCGGGGCGGATCGCTGACGGCGAGGCCACGATCGAGGACGTCGGCTGGGAGATATTCAGATTCATTTTGGACGTAGCCAGCGGGCGCAAGCAAACTTGGGCCGAGCAGTGGGGGCTGCATAACGCGATAAGCCTGTTCAATCCCGCGCCCGTCACATGAACAGCCGTCTTAATTCACCTGAACAGGGCCGACTATCCGGGATAGGCGGCCTATTTTTTGCCGGTGGAACCATTGTGCGAGAGCCCAATTTTACCAGGAAAAAGCTATAAAACTTTGTGAGTGCGGACCAATGTGAAAAACAGTACAAGAGTGTATAGTGAAGTCATGCGGATAAAGCAAGCCGCCCGGGCAGCGCGGGAATCCCGCAAAGTACGGCAAGCGCTGACCGGGGCTATGTTGCAAATCCGAAACTAGATAAGTTGAACTAGAGAAAAGCGGGAGTTAGGCAAGAGGGTTCAATATTCTAAAAGAATAAACATTTTATAATATTGAACCTAGGGGAAATGATTCTGAAGAAACTAAAAGCTTTCTGTAAGAAAGCTGCATCGGAAGCATATGCTTGGTCGCCTTTGTGACCGGATTTCTACCTTGTATGAATCTACTTAATCATAGAAATCTGGGGCGGGCAGCGATCGTAAGAACATTTCACACGGCTGCCCTGATCCGCACAATCAATAGTTCAACTTATATAGATAACGTCTGTTCCGTGTTTTCGCGGCAAAAATGAAAGCGTCATCAACAGGGTTTTACTTTCGCTGAGGAGATTTTGGTTGCAGGCAAAGAGAGACGGTAGGAGTGATGGAATG
The DNA here is from genome assembly GCF_003863965.1 of Paenibacillus oralis. Lineage (GTDB taxonomy): Bacteria > Bacillota > Bacilli > Paenibacillales > Paenibacillaceae > Fontibacillus > Fontibacillus oralis. Next base: position 6,081,854 of record NZ_RRCN01000001.1, on the reverse strand, counting down.
AAAATTTTGATTGCGCCCGACTCGTATAAAGGCAGTCTCAGCTCCAAGGCGGTGGCGGACTGTATGGAACAGGGCGTTCTGGAAGTGGTGCCCGAAGCGGTGATCCGCAAAATACCGATTGCCGACGGCGGCGAAGGCACGGTGGAAGCGATCCTCAGCGCTGCCGGCGGCGAATGCCGAAAACTGGAGGTTGTCGGCCCGCAGGGCGATCCCGTGATCGCCGAGTACGGCATCTTCGACGAGGGGCGTGCCGCCGTCATTGAAATGGCATCCGCTTCGGGGCTGACGCTGGTTCCGGCGGAGCGGAGGAATCCGCTGACGGCCACGACCTACGGCACCGGACAGCTCATCAAGGCCGCGCTTGACGCAGGCTGCCGGCAGCTCATCATCGGCATTGGGGGCAGCGCCACCAATGACGGCGGCATCGGCATGGCCCAGGCGCTGGGCGTGCGCTTTCTGGACGCGGCGGGCGCGGAAATCGGCTTCGGCGGCGGCGAGCTGCAGCGGATCGCCTCAATCGATACGGCGGGGCTTCATCCCGGCGTCGCCGGCTGCGAAATTACGATTGCCAGCGATGTGACCAATCCGCTCTGCGGGGAGCAGGGAGCCGCGCGCATCTTTGGCCCGCAAAAAGGCGCCACGCCGGAGATGGTCGCCAGGCTTGACGACGGCCTGAGGCATCTGGCCGGGATCATTCGCGAACAGCTTGGCGTCGATATCGCCGGCGTGGCCGGCGCCGGGGCGGCGGGCGGTCTCGGCGCGGGACTGATCGCCTTCCTGGACGCAGGCATGGCCCGGGGAATCGACATTGTGATGGAAGCCGCGCGATTTGCCGAAGAGGTCCGCGATGCCGATCTCGTCCTGACGGGTGAAGGACATACCGATGCCCAGACGGCGTTCGGCAAAACGCCCGCCGGTGTGGCCAAACTGGCCAAGCTGCACAACAAGCCGGTGATTTGCGTCTCGGGCGGAATTGACGCGGAAGTCCGCGGCATGTACGACAGCGGCATTGACGTGGTGGTAGGGGCTACCCAGGCCCCGATGACGCTGGAGCAGGCCATCGCCCAGGCGCCGGCCAACATCCGCCACGCCGTTTCCTCCGTTTTGCGTGCCATGCTCATTCCGCAGCGGTACGGCTCCGGAATCCGGGAAGAGGCAACGCGCGCTTCGGGGAAGCTCTGATCACGGAAAGGAGAATCGATATGTTGAATCAAACAGCAAAACAAGAGAAGCCGGTACTGCATGGTACGCCCGTCATTACCGGAATGCGGGTGATTCCGGTCGCCGGACGGGACAGCATGCTGCTGAATTTAAGCGGCGCGCACGGTCCCTATTTTACCCGCAACATCGTGATCCTGGAAGACAGCTCCGGCCATACCGGGGTCGGCGAGGTGCCCGGCGGGGAGAACATCCGCCGGACGCTGGAGGATGCGCGAATGCTGGTGATCGGGCAGTCCATCGGCACCTATAACCGGATTTTGGCCCGGATGCGGACGGCATTTGCGGACCGTGACGCCGCCGGGCGCGGTCAGCAAACCTTTGACTTGCGCGTCGCCATTCACGCCGTCACCGCCGTGGAAGCCGCTCTGCTCGATCTGCTCGGCCAGTACCTGGGCGTTTCGGTCGCCGCGTTGCTCGGCGAAGGCCAGCAGCGCGAGCGGGTGGATGTGCTCGGTTACCTGTTTTATGTGGGAGACCGCACCAAAACGGATCTGCCCTACGCCTCCGAGCCCGACAGCGAGGTGGCCTGGTACCGCCTGCGCCATGAACAAGCGATGACGCCGGAATCGATCGTGGCGCTGGCCGAAGCCGCCTATGATAAATACGGCTTTGGCGATTTCAAGCTCAAGGGCGGCGTGCTGCGCGGCGAAGAGGAAATCGAGGCGGTCACCGCGCTGGCGGAACGTTTCCCGGATGCGCGCATTACGCTTGATCCGAACGGCGGTTGGCTGCTGAAGGATGCCGTGCGCCTGTGCCGCGACCGGCATCATGTGCTCGCCTACGCCGAGGACCCGTGCGGCGCGGAAGGGGAATATTCCGGCCGCGAGATTATGGCCGAATTCCGCAGACAGACCGGCCTGCCGACGGCCACGAACATGATCGCCACGGATTGGCGGCAGATGGCCCACACGATCTCGCTGCAGTCGGTGGACATCCCGCTGGCCGATCCGCATTTTTGGACGATGCAGGGCTCGGTGCGGGTGGCGCAAATGTGCCGCGAATGGGGACTCACCTGGGGGTCGCACTCCAACAATCATTTCGATATTTCACTGGCGATGTTCACGCATGTGGCCGCGGCGGCTCCGGGTGAAATAACGGCGATCGACACGCATTGGATTTGGCAGGAGGGCGCCGAACGTCTCACCAAGGAACCGTTCCAAATCGCCGGCGGAGCGATCGAGCTGCCGGAAAAGCCGGGGCTTGGCGTGGAAATCGATATGGAGCGGATCGAGCAGGCCCACAACCTGTACAACAGCATGGGCTTGAACGCGCGGGACGATTCCGCGGCGATGCAGTACCTTGTGCCGGGCTGGAAATTCGACAACAAGCGTCCTTGCCTGGTGCGATGATTGTAAAAAGGGCTGGCTGATAGGAAAGTGGACAATAAGAAGGACGGCTATTAAGAAGGCTGACTATGAAGGTTCACTAGTAGACGATTCTGGAAATAACGTTAGCATGATGGCAAGTGAAGACTTGAGAAAACGGCAAAATTAGCCTATTGAAGATCTCGGGTGACAACATAAAGGAAAAAAAGGGCGCTATTTCAGCGACATCCCCTATGTTGCGTAAACATAGAGGAATTTTATGGCGCTATTTTCACGATTTAGTGGCAAAAGGCCGCCTTTCGACCTGTTCATCGAAAAATAAGACCCAAAAATTCCCCTATGGTGATGAATAGGCTCAAATTCGGAAAATAAGACCCAAAAATTCCTCTATTTCATGGGGATGATACTGAGCACAAGACTAATATAGAACAATGCGATCCATGGCCCCGTCCGCAGATAAGCTATATTATTTCCGGATCATTCTACTATGAAGGTTGACTATAAAACGGGAGGAGAAATAAAGATGAAGACAATCGGATTTATCGGACTGGGAATCATGGGCAAACCGATGAGCCTCAACCTGATCAAGGCGGGCTACAGCCTGGTGGTGATGGACCGCAACCCTGAGGCGGTGAAGGAGCTGCAAGCAGCCGGAGCGAAGGCGGCCGCTTCTCCCAAAGAAGTGGCCGGGCAGGTGGATACCGTTATCACCATGCTGCCGAATTCGCCGCACGTCAAAGAAGTCGTGCTTGGCGAAAACGGCATCGCCGAAGGGATCAAAGCCGGGTCCGTGGTCATCGATATGAGTTCCATCGCGCCGCTGGTCAGCCGCGAAGTGGCGGCGGCGCTGGCGGAGCGAGGGATTTCCTTCCTGGACGCCCCGGTCAGCGGCGGGCAGCCAAAGGCGATCGACGGCACCTTGTCCGTGATGGTCGGTGGAGACAAAAAAGTGTTCGAGCAAAGCTATGACCTGCTCAAGGCGATGGCCGGTTCGGTCGTGCATACCGGCGACGTTGGATCCGGCAACATCACCAAGCTGGCCAACCAGGTGATCGTCGCCCTCAACATCGCCGCCATGTCTGAAGCGTTTGTGCTGGCAAGCAAAGCCGGCGTAGAGCCCGAGCAGGTATTTCAGGCGATCCGCGGCGGCCTGGCGGGAAGCACGGTGATGGAGGCGAAAGCGCCGCTGGTGATGGACCGCAAGTTTGACCCGGGCTTCCGCATTGACCTGCATATTAAGGATTTGACCAACGCGCTGGACACTTCCCATGAAATCGGGGTGCCGCTGCCGCTGACGGCCTCCGTGCTGGAGATGATGCATGCGCTCAAAGCCGACGGCCTCGGGACCGCCGATCATGGGGCGCTGATCCGCCATTATGAGAAAATGGCCCATACCGAAGTCAAACGATAATTAGCGAGGTGAGCGATGAAATGGATACCAGCTTTATTCGCGGGGTTATTCCCCCGATTGTAACCCCGGTCGACGACGAAGAGCGGCTCGATGAGCAGGGGCTGCGCCGCATTGTGGACCATGTGATCGAAGGCGGCGTACACGGCATTTTGGCGCTTGGCAGCAATGGCGAATTTTTCGCACTGGACCCGGAGGATCAACAGCGGGTGGTGGCGGTCACTGCCCAGCAAAGCGCAGGGCGTGCTCCCGTCTACGCGGGAATCGCGGCGATTTCAACGCGGGAAGGCATAAAGCAGGCCCGCAAATACGAAGAGCTTGGCGCGCGGGCGATCTCGATCCTGCCGCCGATGTTTATTACGCCGACACAGGATGAACTATTTGACCATTTTAAGAAAATCGCAGAAGCGACCTCATTGCCGGTACTGTTGTACAACAATCCGGACAAAGTCGGCAACAACATTACCCCCGCCCTGCTGGAGCGGCTGGCCGAAATTCCGAATATCGTGGGGATCAAAGACAGCAGCGGCGATCAGACGCTGACCGCCGAATACATCCGCCGCACCAGAGCCCAGGGATTTAAGGTGCTGGCGGGCAGGGACATCATGATTTTAAGCACGCTCGTCTACGGGGGCGCCGGCTGCGTGGCGTCAACCGCCAACGTGGTGCCGCGGCTGGTCGTGGAAATTTACGACAAGTTCATGGCAGGCGACATCCAGGGGTCCCTGGAGGCGCAGTACAGGCTGGCTCCGCTGCGGATGGCCTGGAACCTTGGAAGCTTCCCGGTGGCAACGAAGGATGCGGTCAATTTGATCGGACTTCAGGCAGGCAAGCCGATTTTGCCCAATACCTCTTGCTCGGAGGAGAATCTGGGTAAGATCCGGGGAATTTTGGAAGGGCTTGGGGCCGTTCGGTCAAGTTAAAGTCAAAGTCAATAAAAAATTGAAAATTTAGGTATGGAACCTGTCCATGATGATGAATCATGCAGGGAACCGGGCCAGCTATTGTAACAACGATAGTTGGCCTGTCCTATTTTTGCGCCTGGAGGGGATTCGGATGAAAATAACGACCGAGCTGGCCTTGCCTATCGTAGTCCAATTGATGTCCGTCATGGAGTTCAATATCAACATTATGGACGATCAAGGGGTTATCGTCGCCAGCGGGGAAACGGAGCGGATCGGCAGTCTGCATGAAGGCGCGCTGCAGGTGCTCGGCTCCAGAAAACAGGTGCTGATCGGCGAAGAGGAATGCCTGAGTCTGCCGGGCTCCAAGCCCGGAGTCAATCTGCCGATTGAATTTCAGGAGAACATTGTCGGCGTTGTTGGGATCACCGGCAATCCCGACGAGGTGTACCGATTCGGAAAGATCATCAAGATGAACGTGGAGGCGCTCCTGCAGCAGATCCATATGAACAAGCAGCTGCACTTCCGCAAGATGGTGCTGGAAAGCTTTATTATGGAGCTGATCAGCCCGTATGAATTCTCCGAAAAGAAGCTGCGGATGACGGCTCGTACGCTGCAGATCGACGTCAATGCCGAACGCAGCGTGATGGTCGTGGAGATCGAAGAGTTGAAATGGCCGGAAGAGACGGTAAGCGGGGAGATGCTGCAGAAAACAGGTGAGCGTAAGGAACAGTTTTTGAACGATCTCAAGGCGATGGTCAGTATGCAGGCGCTATACGCCTATGTGGAGGACGGCGCTTTTTTTATCGCCATTCCCGTAAGCGATTTCCTCCAGCCCCTGGTCGGCAAAATTGAAGCTTGTCTGCGCCGGCGGGGCTACCGTTACTGTATCGGTGTTGGACATCCGCGCAGCGGTCTTGCGGGGTACAAGCAATCATACGGCGAAGCCCGCCGCTGCATACGCCTGAGCCGAAAATTCGGACGGCAGCCGCAGAGCGCCAGCTTTATCGATGATTGGGGAATCGTTCCTTATCTTGAGATGGTGCCGCCGGAAGCGAGAACGGAATTTTTGCAAAAATACGGGTTGTTTCCCCAAACGCTTAACGAGGAGTATAAGCTGACGCTGCGCACGTTTCTGGACTGCGACCTGAATGTGAAGCAAACCGCGGGCTTGCTGCACGTACATAGAAATACCCTGTTTTACCGTCTGGATAAAATATCCCAACTCCTGCAACTGGATTACCGCAAATTCAACGATCTCGTCAAAATGAAGCTGCTGCTTACATTCGAACGGCTGCAGGAGTAGGAAAGAGCCCCAGGCCCGCTCGCGGCTGTTCCGGTTTGAGCGGCGCCGCAAACCCTTGTTCTGAAGCACAATTTTCCCGTTGAAATACGCCGCCGATTTTGGATGGGCAAACAATGTGAACAAAGGAACATGCTGTTATATTTTAACTATACCGGAGAGCGGGATGAGCTTGGAGCAGTGATGATAAGACATATTTCGCAAGAGGCATGCGCACCGCGGCAATTTTCCGGGAAGCGGCGCAGGCCAGAGGAAGCTATTATCTGCGTGTTGCTCAGGCGTCTCGTTGAAAGCGCTTACTGAAAAGTTTTGATCATGGCATAGAGAGGAGAGACGTTTGTGTTCAGAAACCGGAAAGTGCTTACATGCTTAACCCGGATTAACTCACTTAACCACAGAATGGATGATTGGAGGAATAGACGATGCCGTTGTTAATCGTTGCGCTAGGGGTGGCGCTGCTGCTTGTGCTGATGGTGGGCTTTAAGCTCGAAGGCTTCATTTCGCTCGTGCTTGTCGCCATTGTGGTCGGTTTGCTGAACGGCCTGACGTTATCGGATGTGGTGAATTCGGTGGAAGAAGGGATCGGCGGGCAGCTCGGCCATCTGGCGCTGATTATCGGCTTTGGCGCGATGCTCGGCAAGCTGATGGCCGACTGCGGCGCCGCGCAGCGGATCGCCATGACGCTGACCGCCAAATTCGGCGAAAAAAGACTGCAGTGGGCGATTCTGATTACCGCTTTTGTGCTTGGCGTTACCCTGTTTTTTGAAATCGGCTTCATCCTGCTTATTCCGATCGTCTTTACGATTGTTTCGCGGATGAAAGTGAACCTGATGTATATCGGCCTGCCGATGGCGGTGGCATTGTCCACGACGCACAGCTTTCTGCCGCCCCATCCGGGACCGGCGGCCGTGGCCAGCGTGTTTGGTGCCAGCATGGGCAAGACGCTGCTGCTCGGGCTGGTCATCGCCATCCCTTCGGCGATTATCGCGGGGATATTTTTCTCGAAAACGAAATTGATCCGCGGCATGAATCCCTCGATTCCGGAGGGGCTGTACAACACCAAGGAGTTTACGGAGGAGGAAATGCCGAGCTTTGGCGTCAGCCTGTTCACCGCGCTCGTGCCGATTGTGCTCATGGCGGTGCTGGCTGTTGCCGAAATGGCGATGCCGCAGGATTCCGGCGCCTTTAAAATGATCGCTTTCTTTGGGGAATCGGGGATTGCGCTGTTGATTTCGGTGCTGATCGCCATCTATACGTTTGGCATTGCCCGCGGGCGCAAAATGAAGGATATCATGGGCAGCGTCGGCTCCTCGATGAAATCGATCGCCACCATCATGTTCGTCATCGGCGGCGGGGGCGCTTTCAAGCAGGTGCTGGTGGACAGCGGGGTTGCCGATTATATCAAAGATATAATGACCGGTCTTGACATTTCGCCGCTGATTCTCGCCTGGATTATCGCTGCCGTGCTGCGGCTCGCCCTGGGATCGGCCACGGTCACCGTGATGACGGCTTCCGGCATCGTGCTGCCGCTGCTGGGCATGAGCGGGGCTAATCCGGAGCTGATGGTGCTGGCCACGACATCGGGCAGCGTTATTTTTTCCCATGTCAACGATCCGGGCTTCTGGATGTACAAAGAATACTTTAACCTGTCGCTGCTGGACGCGATCAAATCAAGATCCGTTTATACGACCATACTGGCGGTCTGCGGCCTGCTTGGGGTATTGGCCCTGAACGCGGTGATGCAATAAGCGCCGGCCGCGGGGCGATCCGCATTATCGGTTTAATAACTCTGCGGATCGCCCTTAAGTTCCTTTTTGTTCCTCGGCTTCCGTCAGCCCGATCAGCCGGTCCAAATACCGGATGCCGCGCATGCGCATGCGGTTTACCCCGTTCAGGTACTGCAACGAATCCCTGGCCATCCGCCGCGCCTGTTCCAGATTGTTGTGATCGAGCTCCCGGATCACTTCCTTGATGAAGTCCAGCGACCACACCGCTGCGCGCAGCGTCCCGATAATGAGAATCCGGCGGATCTGTGCGGGGCTGAATGACCGGTATCCGTTGTCCGGGTTGCGCGACACCTCAATCAGGCCCCGTTTCTCCCAATGGCGAATGGCCGAAGCGGGGATCATCGTTTCTTTGGCGATCTCCCCGATCGTCATCCAGCGTTTTTTTCCCCGAGTGTCCAGATGATCCAGTTCTTTCGTATCGAGGATTTGAATCGTTTTCTCGGCTTTCTGCCTCTCCTTATGAAGCTCCGCTTGCGCCTCGTTCACCATCCACAAGGCTTCGTCGACTTCCTTTTTGAGCAGCTTTTTGAGCACGGCTTTCGTCGTATCCATACCGAACCCGAGACTCATGGCGCGAATGCATTCGAAATACGCCACATGAAGCTCCGTATAGATCCGGTAACCGTTAGGCCCCCGCTCTACGGGTGGAATGATGCCCCAATCCTCGTAATGCCTCAGCGCGCTGGTGCTGATCTCCAGCTTCTTGGCGATATCGATCGGCCTTAGGTTCATGGGCTCTCGCCTCCTTAACTTGAAAGATTAAAGTGCATGGTAAAGTTGTTGTCTACTTAATCTCTGATATAACGGGAATTTAGAAACGATAACCTTAGCACTTGCATAAATGTCATAAGATTAAGGTATCAAAAGCAAAAGGAGGAAGCAATGGGACTGAACGAAAACGCAATTGAAGTTGGCGGCTTGAGAAAATCTTACGGGAATGTGGAGGTGCTGCGCGGAATCGATTTGAAGGTGGCGGCGGGAAGTGTCTACGCCGTCTTGGGTCCGAACGGGGCTGGCAAAACGACGCTAATCCGCATTCTCTCCACCTTGCTGCGGCCGGATGCCGGTTCGGTGCGAATATTTGGACTCGACGTAGGCCGGGATGCGGACGCCGTTCGCGGGCGTATCGGCCTCACCGGACAATTCGCCGCGGTCGACGAAGGTCTTAGCGGCCAGGACAATCTGGCGTTGTTTGGCCGGCTGGCCGGCTATAGCGCGCACGAAGCTAAAGCGAGAGCGTCCCGGTTATTGGAGGCTTTCGGCCTGGCGGAAGCCGGCAATCGGCCGGCCGGGAAATATTCCGGCGGCATGCGCAGGCGGCTGGATATCGCCGCGGCCATGTTGGCCGCTCCGGATCTGCTGTTTCTGGACGAGCCGACGACAGGGCTTGATCCGCGCAGCCGAAACGAGGTGTGGAGCATCGTCCGCGCCTTGGTGGCAAGGGGGACGACCGTCCTGCTGACGACGCAGTATCTGGAAGAGGCGGATCAACTGGCCGGCCGGTTGGCCGTTATCGATCGCGGCATCGTGATCGCCGAAGGCACAGCCGCCGAATTGAAGGCCTCGGTCGGATCGGGGACTGTGCACATCCGCCTGGCAAGGGCCGATCAGCGGGGAGACGCCGAACAGGTGCTTCAGCGGGTGTTAGACGGCACTGCGGTGCGGCGGCATCCCGATCCGGCGGCGTTGTCAGCTGCGGTAGCGGAGCAGGCGTTGGCGGCGGCCGCTTTGGCCGAACTGTCCCGGTCGGGGATTCAGACGATTCAGTACTCGCTCGGTCAGCCTAGCCTCGATGAAGTGTTTCTGGCCTTGACCGGCCATCCTGCCGAGGAAGCAAAGGAAGGGGAAAACGTATGATGAACTTGAACGCGGATGAGCATATGAGCTTTGGCGAGTCCAAGCTGCTGGAGGTCCTATCCGAAGGCGCGCCGCCCAAGCGGCCGAATGCGCTGCAAGCCGTTGCGGCGTTTACGTGGCGGGCGGTGAAGGGGACATTATCGCAGCTCCCGTATATGGCGATCGACGTGCTGATTTTCCCGGTGATTTTTCTGCTGATCTTCACCTTTATGTTCGGCGGGGCGATCTCCGGCTCCACGGGAAATTACCTGCAGTTCCTCTTGCCCGGGATGCTCGTATATACCGTTACGACGATGACGGTGTATATCGGGATCGGGATTAAAACCGACATCGACCGCGGGGTGTTTAACCGGTTTAGAACGCTGCCGTTTTGGCAGCCAGCCGCGATTATCGGCACGATGCTGGTCAATTTGCTGACTTACGCCGCCGCATTGGTGACGACGGTCGTTTTCGGCATGGTTCTCGGATTCAGGCCGGAGGGAGGTTTGATCGGGGCCGTTCTGGCGCTGCTCCTGGTCGTGATGTATGCCTTCAGCGTCAGCTGGATTTTTGCCTGGATTGGGGTTGTCGCCAAAAAACTCGAATCGATCACCAGCATGACCTACATTGTGCTGTACCCGCTGATGTTTACGAGCAACGTGTTTGCGGACACATCGACGATGCCGGACTGGCTTGGCGGAATCGTGGCTTGCAATCCGATCAGCCTCGCGGCCACGGCCGCCAGGGGACTGATGCACGGAACGGCCGGCCAAGCGGATCTGCTTCCTGCGTTTGCGGGGATGGCGCTGTTCATTCTGGTGTTTGCTCCGCTGACATTCCGGCAGTACAGACGAAAAGCTTTTGAATAATTTGAACTTGGGGAGGGTGCGATGGACGATTTTTTCGAAATCCGGGGTGGTAGAAGACAGATTTCCGCGGGTTGATAAACATGCTGATTGGATATATCCAATAGAACTGAAAATGAGTGGTGAATACAGTATTGTGATTGGATTTTTCCAATTGAAGGTCACCGTTCGCAACAATGATTCAAAAATGTTTCAATTTTTAAGAGATTGGTTTACTTTGCCACTCCCCTTTTTTTATACTCTTATTTGAAATTCATCATTAATAGATACTAGCTATCTAGAAGGAGAGAAGTGATGGGTATAGGTATAAAATATAAGGCGGCATTGGTCTTGCTTGCCGTGCTGCTGCTGATCCCCGCGAGTCCGTTAATGGGATCCGGGCGGGCGCTTGCCGCTTCCCCGCAGGGCCTAGCGGCCGACCTTGAGGGCCATTGGGCCGGGGACGTCCTGTCCCGTTGGCTTGAACAGGGGTTTATCTCCGGCTATGCGGACGGGAAGGTCAAACCCGATCAGCCGGTGACGCGCGCGGAGTGGATGGTGATGGTGAACGGGCTTTTGGGCATTGACCCCGAAGCAGAAACGGAAGCGGCATCCTTCACCGACGTGAAGCCGAGGGCGTGGTTTGCCGCAAATGCCGCCGCTGCGGTCCGGCAAGGGTACATCACCGGCTACCCTGATGGAACCCTCCGGCCGAATGCCCCGGTAACGAGAGCCGAAGCGGCCGTAATGCTCGGCCGGTTAGCCAAGCTTGAGCCGGCGGCCGAGCTGGCGTCTTTTAAGGACGCGCTTCCGGCATGGAGCAGCGGTGCGGTCGGCGCCGTCGCCGGTGCCGGCTGGATGAACGGCTATCCCGACGGCACGTTCCGCGGAGCAGCGGTGCTTACCCGGGCTGAGGCGGTCGTCACATTGGATCGGACGCTCGGGGTAAATATTGGCCTGGAGAGCGAAAGCCTATCCGGCGATATGGATCGTCCGGGCGTTTACGGTCCGGTTGAGGGAACCGCGGAAATCGCCGGCGATGCGGTTATCGAAGCGGACGGGATTACGCTGAGGAATACCGTTGTTAAAGGGAATTTGACTTTAACGGAGGAAATCGGCTCCGGGGAAGTCCATTTGGAAGGTGTCACTGTCGAGGGAGAACTTCGCGTAAACGGCGGCGGGCCAAACAGCGTTTATTTGCAGGACACCGCGGCTAAACGGGTGACCGTGAGCAAGAAGGATGGCCAAGTCCGGATCGTCGCCTCCGGCAAGACCACCTTGGAAACGGCGGTGCTGTCTTCGGGAGCGATTCTGGAGGAGAATGGGCTGACCGGGGGAGGGCAAGGTTTCGTGCTTATCGATGTTGCTACGGAAGTGCCGAAGTCATCTTTGGTGCAGCTTCGCGGCAATGCCGAAACCGTTCGGATCGCGGCGTCCGGTATTCGTTTCGAACTGCTGTCCGGGCAAATCGACAGGCTTGAAGTGGGAAGCGGAGCCGTGAACAATCTTGTTTATTTGGCTCAAGGCACGATAGTGATCGTTGCAGAGCTGAATAGCGCGGTTACTTTTGAGGGGCCGGGCCAGGTTTTGCAAAAGCTATTGCCTGGCGGTTTGCAGGTTCGCGGCGGACGGTCGCATGGAGGCGGAGGTTCAACGGCGCCGACTACGCCGACCGATCCAGGTCCGACAGACCCAACGGACCCGCCCGACCCGGAACCAACGGTGACGGAACTGGTGTACAGTCCTGAGGCGTTGAAATTTGATGCCGTACGGACCGATGCCAGTGTTACATTGAAGGCAGTGCTAAGCAATGGTAAAAAAATCGACGTTACTGATGCGGCTGATTGGTTCACCGAGGATGAAACGGTGGCGACCGTCGCGGGCGGGACCGTCACTTCGCAAGGCGAAGGCGAAACCTGGATCGGTGCTGAATACGGCGGGTTAACGATGCGGATTCCGGTTAAGGTCGAGCCGGAGACAACGCCAACGCCGACGGTGACGGAGCTTGTATACAGCCCCGGCGAGTTGAACTTTGATGAGGTCGGTGAAGAGGCTGGCGTCACGCTGAAGGCGGTGCTTAGCGATGGCACGGAAGTTGACGTGACCGAAGCGGCCACATGGTTCACCGAGGATGAAACGGTGGCGACTGTCGCGGGCGGGACCGTCACTTCGCAAGGCGAAGGCGAAATCACGATCGGCGCGGAATACCGCGGGTTAACGATCCGAATACCGGTCAAGGTGACGGTTACGCCGGAAGCCACGCCGGCATATCGGGTGACGCTGAGCGGTACGCCGGATGGCCCGATTGCCGGCTCGGACATGAATGTCACCCTGCGCGTTGAAAAATCCGACGGCAGCCTGGACACAGGCTTCTCCGGTATGAAAAAGCTGACGTTCACAGGGATTCGGCAAGCGCCGGACGGCAGTTACGGCAGCTTGTCCGGGACATCCTTGCCTAGCAGTTCGGGCGAAGCGAATGTCAGGTTTGAGGCAGGCGAAGCGGCCGTTTCTATCACCTTGAATCTTGCGGATACGCAGCTGCTAACGTTTGCGGTGGACGGCGTGGTCCAGCCGGCGGCGGAACTTGCGATTAAGCCGGTTCCTGCGGCTGCGGCAGAGCTTCGCATCGCAACTCAGCCAAGCGATTCCGCCATCAGCGGGGAAATCTTCCCGGTTCAGCCCGTCATCCGTGTGCTGGATGCTTTCGGCAATTTGACGAACGAGCCCCTGACCGTCACGGCCAGCGTGGGCAGCGGGGCGGCAACGCTTATGGGGACAGCGGCTGTCCAAACGGTAGACGGAATCGCCTCCTATACAGATCTTGGGTTGGCAGGGGACAACTCCGCAATCTCGCTGCAATTCACGGCGGGTTCGCTGCCTTCGGTCTCCAGCACGCCGATTGCGGTCCATGCTTTTTGGTCGGGCGACGGGACGGCCGGTTCGCCGTATGTGATTACCTCGGCGGCCCAATTGGATAATGTCAGGAACCATTTAAACGGCCATTTCGTCTTGGGCGACGATATCGATTTAAGCGGCTACAGCAGCGGTCAGGGCTGGGTGCCGATCGGCACCGATATGGCCGGGTTTACGGGAACCTTAGACGGCCAAGGATATACCGTTCGCCACTTAACCTCGCTTCGTCCTGCCGGTGGGTTGATCGGATTGTTTGGTTATCTCGACGGGGCTACAATCAACAATTTGAACCTCAGCGACGTAACCATTTCAGGTTATATATACGTAGGAGGGTTGGCAGGTTATATGAAATCCGGGTCTGTAAGCGGAGTTCATGCGGAAGATGTAACCATTGCCGGGGCTTCCAATAATCTGCTTTACGCCGGCGGTCTCCTTGGAAGAATGGAAGGAGGGACGCTCAGCAGGTCTGCGGCCACCGATGTGAACCTCAGTGCCACTTACTATTTGGGTGGACTTGTCGGCGTGACCGATGCTGCTTCCTCCATATCGGAATCGTATTCTACGGGGGAAGTGTTCGTAAATGGCGCCAATTTGGGCGGGCTGGTTGGCACTCATTACGGTACGATCTTCGACTCTTATTCGCTTGCCAACACTACGGGAGCAGGTTCCGTAGTGGGTGGTCTCCTTGGCACAAACAGAGGCATGGTATTCAATTCCTATGCTGCCGGAAGCATCAACAGCGCCGGATTTGCTCTTGGCGGACTCGTCGGGGACAGTATGGGTTCAGTATGGGGCTCTTATTACGACTCGGACACCACCGGGCAAACCGACACCGGCAAAGGCACGCCGAAAACAACGGCGGAAATGCAGCAACAGGCCACCTTTGCGGGCTGGAATTTTGGTTCGATCTGGGCGATCGACGCCGGCGGCTATCCTTATTTGCGGTGGCAGCGGCCATAATCGCTATCTTACTTTCATATCGGGGCTATGTTCCGGGGATACTATTGTATCCGGAGCGTAGCTCCTTTTTTGGGCTGTTTGCCGGAGTTGATTATTCGTTAACATTCCCTGTCTATACTAGGAGTACATATATCTAAAAAGAAGGATGGCTGATAAGATGGGCATTCATACTTATTTTCGGTCGTTGAACGAATTGGAGCGAATTTATCGCTGTCCGGGAAAATTCAAGTTCGAGGAACACAGCGTTGCCGAGCACTCCTGGAAAGTTGTGCAGTACGCCAAAACACTGGCCGATATCGAAGAACGCCATGGGGCGCAAATCGATTGGAAGAAGCTTTATGAGATCACGAGCAGCCACGATTACGGAGAGATTTTTATCGGCGATATCAAAACCCCGGTCAAACATTACTCGATGGAACTGCGCAATCTGATCCTGCAAGTTGAAGAAGGCATGGTTCATCATTTCATCGAAGAGCACATCCCCGATGAGTTCAAGAGCATTTTCCGCAATCAATTGCGCGAAGGCAAGGACGATTCGGTTGAGGGACTGATTCTGGAGGTCGCCGACAAGCTGGATCAAGTCTACGAGGCGTTCGCCGAGATGCAAAGAGGGAACACGGAAAAAGAGTTTGTCAAAATGTACCGCGATGCCCTGGTAAAAATTAAAAACATCAAGCTGAAATGCGTCGATTATTTTCTCAGCGAAATTTTAACCGACATGGTGAACGAAGGGGGAATGTCGCCGATTGATATCAAACGGATCACGCAGGAAGCGTTGGAGAGCTGAATCATGCTCTAGAATTAGCGCCATTTCTATGCTAACGGTTGTCATAGTGCTTAATAGGCCAAAAAAACGAAGGTTTCTTTTCTAAAGGTTGTATGCGTGCTTATTTAGGCGAAACAGCCTCTTTACGTGTGAAAAAAGAGAAATAAGCTCGCTGGCAACCGTTACATTTTGTAACCCCTCGTTTTTGGCCGAATAGCGTCGCTCACAACCGTTAGATTTTTCGCGCTTTTTTACGCACCCGCACATTTCTTTATTTCGTTGAACTCTTTTTATAACTCAACTTTCGTGGACCCAAAGTCGGTTTAACCACTGATGCAGCGAAAGTTTAGTTATAACAAATACGGCGCAATAAACTGCCGGAATACGTCGGCGGGGGGCCGGTCTCTTTTGCGCTTGTCGTCGGTCAGCACCACGACGGTTTCCAGACTTGGGATGACGTAAATAAAATTTCCGCCGTAACCGCGGGCGTAAAAATAATCGAAAGCGGGGGATGAGGAGGAAGCGGTGAAGTGGCCGCCATCCCGCGCAGGATCTGAAGCAGAAGTCATGTTGTTCTCCATTGAGCCTGCGGCCGGCAGCCAGGTATCCGTCCACCAATGCCAGGCATAGCAGCCGCGGCGGGGGGCTTCGACGCCGATTGCCGGCTTAACGGAATGCGAGACCGTCACAGGCGAAATCAACGGCTTGTCTTCCCAGACTCCCCCTTGCAAATAAAGCTGCCCGAACTTCAGCATGTCGCCGGGGCGAAGCCACAGTCCGAAACCGCCGGTATGCACGCCCTGCGGATCTTGCTCCCATTTGTACGCTTCGATGCCAAGCGGACCGAACAGGTGTAGCTCGGCAAAGCGGGCGGCCGGCAGTCCTGCGGCTTGGACCAAAATGGCCGAAAGCAGCTGCGATGCGCCGGAGTTGTATTCCATCCGGTCGCCGGGGCGGTCGGACATCGGCTGCTCAAGCGCGAACCGTACCCAATCCGGGGACCGGGTCATGCGCGGAAACGAGTTGTGGCCACCAAACTCCGTCCAGTTGAACCCTGCCGACATCATCAGGAGATGCCGCAGAGTGATTTGCCGCTTGCGGGGATCGTCATCCTTGTCCAAAAGCTGCGGAAAAAATTCACTTATCGGCGTATCCGCCGAAGGCAACAGTCCCCGGTCAAAGGAGATGCAGATCAGCGCGGACAGGAAGCTTTTGGTGCAGGAGTTGATTTTGGCGATTTGCCCGGCCGTCTGCCGATTCCGGTAATGTTCGAACACCAGCCGGCCTTGCCTGCTGATTAAGCAGCTTCTTAAATTTACCGGCGCAATGGCCGAAGCGATGGATGATAAATTCATCGATAACGTAAGGGATACTCGAGACTTTAGTCATGAGAGGAAATTGCGTAGTCTCCACCTCACTGACAAGCTATATTCCTTTACTTCCTCCCTTCAAAATATTGCAAAGACATTACTATTGCTTTAAATGGGAACAATTGTTTGTTACAATGAAATGAGACAGATGTTGCTTCCTTATATTGACTTCACCTTTCTTTGAAGTGTGGTGATAGGTTTGAAACTTACTTTAACAGCGAAAGTGAAAATACTGCCTACTGGGCAACAAGCGGATTGGTTACGACAAACCTTGCACGTTTACCGCGATGCGAGCAACCACTTGTCTGTACTTGTACATAAAGACAAAATCCTCTCTAAGACTTTACTCCACAACATGATGTATCGAGTATTGCGCAATGTTTTTTCTCTCCGGTCGCAAATGGCCCAGTCCGTTATGAGAACCGTCATCGCCAGATATAAGTCGTTACTCAGCAACAAACACCCTTGGACACAAATCCTTTTCAAGAAATCCGAGTACGACCTAGTGTGGAATAGGGACTATTCGCTCTCCGAACAAATTATCTCCATCAACACGCTGTATGGTCGGATCAAAGTACCCTATAACGAAAGGTATGGATTCTTACTTTGATGGATCTTGGTCCTACGGGACTGCAAAGTTGGTCCACAAGAAGGGAAGGTTCTTCCTCCATATTTCAGTATCCCAAGAAATCGCCGAAATCGAAACAGGGGCCATTCATCAAGTTGTTGGTATTGATCTTGGGATCAACTTTATCGCCACCAGTTATGATTCGCAGGACAAGTGTACGTTTTTCCATGGTCGACCGATCAAAGACAAGCGGTCGAGGTACAAGCATATGCGTAAACAACTGCAACAAGTCGGCACAGCCTCCGCCAGAAGGAAACTAAAACGGATTGGAGGACGAGAAAACCGTTGGATGCATGATGTCAATCATTGTATATCTAAGGCACTCGTCCGTAAGTATGGTGCAAACACTTTGATGGTGGCTGAGAATTTAACAGGTGTTCGTAGTAAAACGGAAAAGATTCGACTTAACGAACGTTATGAATCAGTATCTTGGTCCTTCTATCAACTAAGAAAAATGATCGAGTACAAAGCCGCATTACATGGAGCAAAAGTGATTGCTGTGGATCCCAAGTACACCTCTCAGACCTGCCCAAAGTGCGAACATAAAAATAAAGGGAACCGGGACAAGAAGAAGCATCACTTTAAATGTAAAGAATACGGGTATAGCTCAAATGATGATCGAGTTGCCGCCATGAATCTTCAGCGTATTGGAATGAAGTACATCACTGAAGGGATTGTATAGGTATACTTATACAATTGGGCAGATGTCAACCTGCCTATAGTAACGCCATGTTAAGGAAGGAGACTTTTTGCCGCATGCACTTCCGGGCAGTTACAAGCTCGTGACTTTAGTCATGAGTAGTTGACGAGATACCTTCCTTATGCGATGCAAGTATGTAATCTAACTTTAGGGTGGTAAAAACCGCTTTTCATGCGCAACGCGGCCTGCGCGGGGGGATTTGCTATCAGTCATAACGGCTGCACGGCATAACGGCATAACGGCATTACGGCATCAGGCCATTACGCATTATGGCATTACGCATTATGGCATTACACATTGCGGCATCACGCCATCAATGGCGCGGCGCCCACAACATCACCGACACGCCGACAAGGCAGATCGCGGCCCCGGCCCAATCGTAGATATCGGGCGTTTTTTTATCCACCCACCAGCCCCAAAGCACGGCCAGAGCGATGAACACGCCTCCATACGCCGCATACACCCGCCCAAAGGAAGGGAAGTTCTGCAGCGTAGGGATGATCCCGTACGCCACCAAAATAAGCCCTCCGACAATGCCGTACCATAGGGGCTTTGATTCACGCAGCCATAACCAGACTAAATACCCTCCGCCGATTTCCGCCAAACCCGCGGCCACAAACAATAAAATCGTGATGATCATCGTATGAGCATCCCCATTCCTTTTTGACTTATTGTAACACGGCTCACGGCTGCCCGGTTCTCAAAAACTAGGTGATTCCGGCCGAATCGTATATAATAGAGACAACACATATATAAAATTTTAATCATTTCCCTGTTAAAAGGAGAGGATCCGCATGGAGAGAGTACAATCCGCTGAACAATTCGAACAGCTGACTCAAAGAGACCAATTTACCGTCATTAAATTCGATACGACGTGGTGCCCGGATTGCAAAAACCTGGACCGCTTTATCGGCGATATTATCGCGGAACATCCGGACAAGGAGTTTTACGCTATGGACGCGGAAGAGTTCCAGCCGATTGCCGAAGCTAATCAAGTTCGTGGCATCCCGAGCCTGCTCGTCTACAAAAACGGGGAAAAGCTCGCCCATCTGCACAGCAAATTCGCCAAAACTCCGGGGCAAATCAAAGAGTATCTGGAAAGCTTGTAAATTCTGGCCGAGCATTAGGGTGAAGTTGTCCCGGGGAAGGGAGATGGAAGCATGATTTTTGAGCGCGTAGCCTTTAGGATCAGTTCGTCTAAACTCCGGGAGACGCAAGCGTTTTATGCCGATCGGTTCGGTTTCGAGCTTGCGGAGCAGGGGGAGGACCGGTTTACGATCCGGGCCGGGGCGACTTTGTTGACGTTCAAAGCGGCTGCTGCGGGAGAGCGGCCTTTATATCATTTCGCTTTGAATGTACCGGAGAATAAATTCGCCGAAGTGAAAACGTGGGCGGCTTCCAAAGTGGCTTTAATTGAGGAAGAGGGCGACGATGAGGTGTTTTTCACCTCCTGGAACGCTCATTCCGTTTATTTCGAGGACCCGGCAGGCAACATTGTGGAGTTCATCGCCAGGCACAACTTGGCGAGCGGGATCGATCACGCGTTTACGGCCAGCGACGTGATGAGCATCAGCGAGGTGGGCATTGTGGCCGAGGAGACCCTGCCTTTGGTAAGAGAGCTGAATGCGGCGGGACTATCCAACTGGCGGGAAGCTTCCGAAGAATTCACTCCGGTCGGGGATGAGCAGGGGCTCCTGATCGTCGTCCGGAATGAGCGGGAATGGTATTTTTCCAATGGCAAACAAGCGCGCTTTTATCCTGTGGAGGTCACGGTGGCCGGGGTGGGCCGGTTCCGTTTTTCAAGCATCAACCGGGTTGAGACAGGAAGTTCTGTTTGACGCAGATCGATGTTTTTCTTGAGTCAATGGCGTTAACAACTGCAAAAGTGCATTCTATTTCCCGTAAATCACCATTTGAGAGCGCTTGAAATGCAAAAGTACATCTCATTTAGGGCTATCCGATAAAAAAGCAGCTCTTGGCCCGAAATGAACTGCACTTTTACACCTGAACCACCTGTTTCGTGGAATTTCGACGAAAACCGCCTGCACTTTTGCATTTCGTGGGATTTTCCAGGTTCCTGCCTCCTCCTTCTTCCTTAGATTTGAGTCATGTTCACCTCATTACGCGCGGGCTGCAGAGCCGTTGATTCCAAACGAATAGGGATGCTGACCTGTAGGGTCATATGAAAAAAGCAGGGGAGTTCGCTACCGTTAGGGACTTTCCTGTTTTTTTTGCGTTCGCATCAGCAGTGTAAGTAAGTAGTTCTTTTTACCTATTTTATGAAAACTATCACACTTCTCTATTAAAATCGTTATACCGTGCGACGATAAATCATTTGTATATTGATTTAGATTCCAAATTTTGGAATCATACCAAGTATTTTGGAGGCGCGAAGGGAGGCCGCGAGTAAAGGGACGGGTAGCGAATCTAGATTTGTTCCATCAGCAGTGCAGACCAATTCATGAAGGAGAGAGGACATGGGGAAATTATTCCTGAGCAAGCGGAAGGCTCGCGGGATCTGGGCCCATTTTGCGTTGGCCGTCATGTTGCTGATTAGCAGCGTTCCGATGTTTTCTATGCCGGCGGCTTATGCGGAAGAGCAAGATTATTTGCTTTCTCGAAACAGACCGGTCTATAGTTCATCATCGCTGGGCGGCAATACGCCGGATATGGCGGTCGACGGTAACGAAAATACCCGTTGGGAAAGCGTATGGCAGAAGGACCCGCAATGGATTTACGTCGATTTGGGCAAAAGTGCTTCCATCTCGAAGATTTCCGTAAAATGGGAAAATGCTTATGCCACGTCGTTCGAATTGCAGGTATCGGATGACGAAATCCACTGGAAACCGGTCTATTCCACGACCAAGGGCGAAGGCGGGCTGACCGAAGTGGATAAACTGGCGGAGCAGGGCCGGTATGTCCGCGTCTACAGCACGGACCGCGCTCAAAAGGCTTACGGCATATCGATTTGGGAATTCAGCGTGTACGGCACCGGGGGCGTCAACCTGCCGCCTAAACCGGAGGCCGTCAACCTGGCGCTGGGCAAGCCGGTCACGGCGTCTTCGCTGGAGATCGACGAGCCTAGCAGATCGCCCGAAGACAAAGCCAAGATGGAAGAGCGGAACTATTTGGCCAAAAACGCCACCGACGGCAACGGCGATACCCGCTGGTCGTCCATCTATGCCGACAATGAATGGATTTATGTGGACCTGGGCCAATCCAGCGAAATCGGCAGCGTGTCGTTCAAATGGGAAACCGCCTACGGCAGAGCTTACGACATCCAGGTGTCGGACGACGCCCAAAGCTGGACCACCGTGTACCGGCAACTAATCGGATCGGGCGGAACGGAGACGATTCCGGTCTACGCGAAGGCCCGTTACGTCAAAATGGCGGGGCTCGGACGCGGCTCCACGAACGGATACTCGATGTACGAGTTCGGCGTGTACGCTTACCGCGAAGGCGATCCGAAATCAAGCTACGATATTCCGGACATCCCGGCGGTTTCTTCGGTTCAAGTCGGAGCGGGCAGCTACGAAATCAACGATGTGACGATGCTGGCGCCGAAAAATCCGAAATACCGCACCGCAGACGTCGAGGCGCCGATTCCATCCAACGACTGGTGGCAATCGATCCTGATCGAAAACCTGGGCGGCGGCAACAGCCTGATCACGCTTCCGCTGAAAAACCGCTACACCAAGCAGGGGCTGAACATATTGAACCCTGGGGCCGGTTATGCTTCGGCGGACGGCGGCTCGATCGACGCCGACGGCGATCCGGATTTGATTCTGTCTCTGGCCAATATCAATCCCGCCGACGTAGTTACGAAAATTTCCGGCTATGGGGATTTTTCCGCGAGCGTCGTGATGAGCGATGACGAGACGGCCAAGATGACCACGACGTTTGTGAAGGGGTCGCCGTTCTTGTACAACACCTACGAGAACCCGGACGCCGTAATTCTCCAATCGCCGGTCATCACCCGGTTATACGACGACAACAATCAGCCGATCCTGCTGAATGACGGGGATGTGCTGACGGCCGACCATATCGGCATCGAAGTGACCAATAAGGACAGAGCGCCTGTCCCGCAAACCTTCGTGCGCAACTACGGTGTGTTTGCTCCTGAGGGAACGACGTTTATGAAGCTTGGAAACACGATCAAAATCAAGCTCGGACAAGGCGAAAATTACCTGTCTTTGGCGGCGCTGCCGTCAGCGTCCGATCTGGGCGATTATTATCGTCATGCTTATGCTTTCGTCACGGATACGAGGGTTGAATACGAATATGATGAGGCGGAATCGCTTGTAACCACGCGCTTTGAATCTATCACCGAGCTGAAGCGGCCGGGATTTTCTGCGGAAACGCTGATGGCGCTGCTGCCGCATCAATGGAAAATCGCTGCCTCGCCGCTGACCGATCTGACGTATCCTTCGATCCGCGGTCTGCTGAAAGTCAGCGAAGGCAATACGTTTACGACACAGGACCGGTTTTATGGCATCATTCCGCAGTTTGTGGAGCCCAACGATCCGTTGTACTCCCGCGCGCAATTAACCGCCTATCTCGATCAACTGGACGCGGATGTGGCAAATGGAGCGATGAACGCTGAACCTTATTGGCAGGGGAAAAAGCTGCACCCGCTCGCCCTGGCGGTCTTGATCAGCGATCAGCTTGGCGATACCGAACGCAAAGATCATTATCTGGCTTTGCTGCGGACGATTTTGACCGACTGGTACACGTATTCTCCTGACGAGAAGGTGCATTCGACCTATTTCCACTATGACGACACGTGGGGGGCCGTGTTCCCATACGGCAGCGGATTCGGCATAAATACCGGATTAACCGACCATCATTTTACGTACGGGTACTATATTTTCGCCTCTGCTGTACTCGCCACGTATGACCAGGAATTTTTGCGGGATTACGGGGATATGGTGGAGCTTTTGATCCGCGATTACGCCAATCCTTCGAGAACGGATGAGTTATTCCCTTGGTTCCGCAACTTCGATCCTTATGAGGGCCATTCCTGGGCCGGCGGCTATGCGGACAACCGGAGCGGCAACAACCAGGAAGCGGCCGGAGAAGCGCTGTTCAGCTGGGTCGGCGAATACATGTGGGGCCTGGTGACCGGCAACGATACTTACCGCGATGCGGGCATCTGGGGCTTTACCACCGAGGAAAAAGCCGCCGAGCAGTATTGGTTCAACTATGACCACGACAATTGGGCGGAAGGCTACAAGCACGCAACGGTCGGGCATGTTTACGGCAGCGCCTATTTGTATGGCACTTATTTTTCCGGAGATCCGGAGCATATTTACGGCATTCACTGGCTTCCGCCGGCGGAATGGATGACCTATTACGGCCGCGATCCGCAGAAAACGGCGGATTTGTACGCCGGTCTGATCAAGGACCTCGGCGGCACGCCGGAGCGTACCTGGGAGCATATCATCTGGCCGTTCCAATCGATCAGCGATCCGGAAGGGGCGCTGGCCAAGTGGGATACCAGCAATATGCAGCAAAACGAAGTGTTTAACGCCTACTGGTTTATTCATAGCATGGTGACGACGGGCACAAGAACGATGGATATTTGGGCGGACGATCCGGCGGCAACGGTCTATGAAAAAGACGGCGTCTACACCGCGCAGATTTGGAATCCGGGGGACACGCCTAAAACCGTTCGTTTCTTCAATGAAGACGGCGCATTGGGCTCCGCCACGGTATATCCCAAAGCGCTCGTCGCCGTCAACCCGCTGGAGGACACGGTTGTGGAAGGTCCGGACCCCGCGAAGGGCGTTCGATACCTGGACCGCACAGGCTGGGTGATTACGGCATCCTCCAGTTCCGAACCGGCTGAACGCATGATCGACGGCGACCTGTCGACCCGCTGGTCTTCGGGACAAGCCCAAGCGGCCGGCGACTGGCTGCAAATCGATTTGGGCGCCGAGCAGGTCTTTGATGCGCTGTTCATGAATTCCGGCACGAACTGGGGCGACTACGCGCACGGATATGAAGTATACGTATCGGCCGACGGCCAGAATTGGAACGAGGCGGCAGCCAGCGGCAAAGGCAATTCGCCAAGCCTGGCGGTCTCGCTTCATGAACAGAAGGCCAGATATGTGAAAATCGTCCTGACGGAGCCGGCGGACAGCTGGTGGTCGATCTCCGAGGTAAAGCTGGCTCTCTTCGGTTCGCAGGCGGCTAAGACACCTCTGCCGAATTTGGGCGCGCTGGACGACCGCTCGGGCTGGGTCGTTACGGCATCCTCCACCTTTGGCGAAGACGTAACGGCCAATATGCTGGACGGAGATCCCGGAACGCTTTGGACGAATGGCCGCGAGCAATCGAACGGCCAATGGCTGAAAGTCGATTTGGGCGCGGAGCACAGCTTCGATACGATCGTGCTGGATCCGGGTAATTCGGCGGACGATTATCCGCGCGAATACAGGGTATATGTTTCCGGCGACGGCAAAAATTGGGGCAGCCCCGTTGCCGGCGGTTCCGGCGAACCGGGGACACTGTCGATCACGTTCCCAGTACAAACCGCCCGTTACATCAAAATCGTGCAAATCGGCGATGCTACGAAATGGTGGTCAGTATCGGAGCTGTACGTGCACAATTACGGCAACGGTAAGCAGAAGCGGCTTGCTGCGGACGGTTGGACCGTAACGGCTTCATCCGGAGAAAACGCGGAGGCCATGCTGGACGGCCTTAAAGACACCCGCTGGACCTCAGGCCGCGAACAGGCGGGCGGCGAATGGGTCCTGCTCGATTTGGGAACTGCGCAGCCGGTCGACCAAATCGTGCTGGACAGCGCCCATAGCCGGGATGATTTCGCCCACGGTTATGAAGTGTATACATCCGTCGACGGACAAAACTGGGGTGCTCCCGTCGCTGCCGGCGAAGGCAAGGAGCCGGTGGTTACCGCCGCCTTTCCGCTGCAAACCGCGCGATATATCAAGGTGGTTCAGACCGGAAGGGATTCGCATTGGTGGTCCGTTGCGGAATGGAGCGTATTTACGGCGGACGACGAGCCATGGGCGCCGGAGCAAGGAGCCGGCCCCGAAGCGTTGGATCGTTTGGGCTGGACCGTCACGTCGTCAACGTACGGAGACGCCATGGCGATGGTGGACGGTGACAAGAACAGCCGCTGGACTTCCTCCGCAGGGCAAACGGCGGGCCAATGGATTCAGCTCGATTTGGGAAGCGTGCAAAACTTCAGCCAAATCAGCATGAACTCCGGCGGCAGTGAAAATGACTACGCCCGCGGCTACCGGCTTCTCGTATCTGAAGACGGGGAGAATTGGGATCTGATTCTGGAAAACGAATCGCGCTCGCCGCAGATTTCGGAGAGCTTTCCGGTGCAATCGGCCCGGCTTGTGACCATCGAGCTGACGCAGGATACGCCGGAATGGTGGTGGTCTATCGCCGAGCTCAACCTGTACCGTTAAATACCATGAAAGAAACTCCCGTCTCCGTGAACCGCTCATGGAGCGGGAGTTTTATTACGAAGCGGCAATTCAAGGAGGAGCCATGAATCTGAAAAATGTCTTTCCCTATATCCATTACTGCAACAGCCGGTCCCCAATCGATCCGCGGAAGCTGCGGAGCCTGATCACCCGAACGCTCCAGCACCACGAACTGATTCTGGTGACCGGAGGAAAGGGCCGTTTTATCGTGGACAACAGAAGTCATTCGGTGCAGGAGGGCACGCTGTGCTACATCCGTCCCGATGTTTTACATACGATCGAGTTCGATGCCCGTGAGCCGATAAGCTGCTTGACGGTGCATTTCAGCTATGCGAGCATCCGCTTTGATGACGGCGCCTGGTCGGTCGGAAACGAAGTCCATCCGCTCCCGCTGCAGGATGCGCAGATGCTCAAAAACGGCTATCAAATCGCGGATACCTTCAAAAAGCTGGTGGATAGCTGGGATTCGAAGCGGCCGGGGTACGAGCTTATTTCGAAAGCATATCTTCTCCAGCTGCTGTTTGAAATTTCTCAGCATCGGCAGAAGCAAAATGAAAATCACGCGGTCAGCTTGAAAATCGAAAAAGTGATCGAATACATGCATCAACATATCGGGCAGCGGGTGACTTTGGCGGAATTGGCCGAGTTGGTTCATCTGTCCACGTATTACCTTTCGCGGGCGTTCAAGAACACGACGGGGTATTCCGTCATCGAATATTTCAACAAAATCAAGGTGGATAAAGCCAAGGAGCTGCTTGCCGAGGGGAACAAAAAAGTGAAGGAAGTTGCCCGGGAGCTTGGGTTTGCGGATGAATTCTACTTCAGCCGGATTTTTAAGCGGACGGAGGGGATCAGCCCTTCGGAATATTGTGGCAAAATCGTTCATGGAGTATAAGATTATACATGGCAAAAAGCGAGTTCTTTAGTTAAGATAATCCTGCAAGATTTTTCATTGTACGTGTGTGGAATATCAGGTTATCTCGTGGAAAGAAGGCTTTGCTTTATGCCGATTTGGAAAAGAAATTTGCTTGTTTGCTGGTTCGGCATGTTCGTGACGGGGATTGGCTTGAGCCAGCTCGCCCCGATTTTGCCGCTGTACATCAAGCAGCTTGGCGTTGGCAACGCCGGGGAGATCGCGCAATTCTCCGGACTTGCTTTCGGGATTACGTTTATCGTGTCGGCGATTTTTTCGCCGATCTGGGGGCTGGCCGCCGACAAATACGGACGAAAACCGATGCTGCTGCGGGCTAGCCTAGGCATGGCGATCGTGATCGGGTGTATGGGATTTGCGCCGAATGTGTACGTGCTGATCGGACTTCGCCTGCTGCAGGGGGTGATCACGGGTTACGGCACCGCCTGTACGACGCTGATCGCCACCCAGACGGATAAGGAGCACGCGGGGTTTGCCCTGGGCACGCTGTCCACGGCCAACATTGCCGGGTCTTTGCTGGGGCCGACGATCGGCGGATTTATCGGTGAAAACTTCGGGATGCAAAACGACTTTTTTCTCATTGGCGCGCTGATGCTGATCGCCTTTTTGCTGACGCTTTTTTTCGTCAAAGAGGATTTTGTCCGGACGGAGAACAAGGTCCCGGGGATGAAGGAAATCTGGAGCGGGATTCCCGAAAAAAGCTTGACGTTGACCTTGTTTGTCACTTTTTTCATCTTAAGCGTGGCTTTATATTCGGTCGAGCCGATCATTACGGTGTACATTGAGCAGATTTCCCAAACTTCCAGCCATGTGGCGCTGATCGCCGGGGTCGCTTTTTCGGCTTCGGGTCTGGCCAATATCCTGACCGCCCCGCAGCTAGGCAAGCTGTCCGACCGGGTGGGGGCGCACAAAGTGATCCTGGCGGCGCTGATTGCGGCCGGTATCCTGTTCATCCCCCAAGCCTTCGTCACGAACCCCTGGCAGCTGACGGGACTGCGGTTTTTGCTTGGGATCGCGGCGGCAGGGCTAGGCCCGTCGGTCAATACGCTGTTCAAAAAAATCACGCCGGATGCCCTGACGGGCCGGGTGTTCGGGTTCAGTATGGCGGCCGGATACCTGGGCGTGTTCGCCGGTTCGGTGTTGGGCGGACAGATCGCGGCCTGGCTGGGTGCCGAATACGTATTCATCATGACGAGCGTTTTGCTGTTAATCAATGCGGTTTGGGTATATTTTAAAGTGTACCGGACCATGAACCGGGCCGGAATGACGGGTGTCCCGAAATAAGCAAAAGATAGGAGAGCGTGGATAATCATATGGCGGAAGCAAAAGTGACGGAAGTTCATGTTGAGAAAACGGCGCTGGTGGTGATCGACCTGCAGGAGGGTATTGCCCACCCCGGGCGTCAGAGCGCGCCTTATACGAGCGGACAGGTGATTCAAAACGCCAGCAAGCTGGCGCGCGCGTTTGCTGAGAAGGGCGGTTTTGTCGTGCTGGTCAGAGTGTCGTTCTTGGACGGCAAAGATGCACTGAAGCCGCAGACGGATATGAGCCTAAGCCCGGCGCAATATCCCGAGGGCTGGGACCGGATCGTGCCCGAACTGGCCGGCGTGAAAAACGCCCATCTTGTGACCAAACGGCAGTGGGGCGCGTTCCACGGCACGGACCTGGATCTGCAGCTGCGCCGCCGGGGCATCGATACAATCGTGCTGTGCGGAATCTCCACCTCGATCGGCGTGGACACCACGGCCAGAGAGGCGTTCCAGCATGGCTATCAGCAGATCTTCGCCGAAGATGCCATGACGGCATCGACGCAGGAAGAGCATGATTACGTCTGCAAGTACATTTTCCCGCGGATCGGCAAGGTACGGACGAGTGAAGAGATCGTTGAGGCGATGAAATAAGGAAGAAAATAAACAGCTGAAAAGCAAACAGCAGGTCGTATGGTGCGGTTTGCTTTTCATTTTTTCGATGCAATCAGCTGATCCCCCCACTTTACTTTAAAAATAGCGGCATTTTATGTTCTTATTGTCTGGAGCCAGGCATGTTCATCCCCATTAGCGGCATTTTGTGTCCTTATTTTCCTATGAATGGCCCGGAACGCGGGCATTTTCTTGTGATTCGGGAAAATAACGACATCATTTTCCTCTATTTCGCTCAAAATGGGGGATATGGCCGAAATAGCGGCATTTTTTGTCTTTATGTTTCGCTTGGGTTTTCCCCAGCAGGCCGGCTATTCGTCCGGGATATAATGTCGAAGTTTTGGAGGACGCTATTCGCGTCGCTGAACGACAAGGGGAAGAAAACAGGGATTTCATAAAAGTATTTGGCTCGGAGGAAAGCTGAGAGATAAAAAAGCCATAGCCCGCAATTGCGGGTTATGGTTTTTTACTGAGCTTTTAGCCGATTGATTTCCAGTTCGTGTTGAGAAACTTTAAAGTGAATAAATGTAACATCCTTTTGAACATTGTCTAGTTTAGTATTCATAATTTTCAGCATGGCTAAAGTATCATCAGGTTGGTCGGAGGCAAGTAGATCAAACTTGTTATGCAAGCTTTTGATATCTTGTTTGACTTCGGTCATATCCGACTTTAGGCCGGATACATTCTGCTTAACGTTAACGAGCTCTTGCTTTATGCCGGAAACTTCTTGCTTAACGCCGGATAAGTCTTCCTTCATTACGGCCATTTCTTGCTTTAAACCAGTCATTTCCTGTTTGATGTCGGTCATATTCTCTTGAAGTGGCTTAAGTTTGGCGTCCAACACGGTCTCAAGCAATTGGACTATTTGTCCTGCATCCATAGTCGAACAACTCCTTTAGGAGTATTATATCAGTTGATGCATGAACCTGTAAGCGATAGATTGTGATCATTTTGAAAAGAATCCACTTTATCCGTTAAGCATTTTAGTACATCGGTTAGACCGATGGAGGAGTATCAACACCCAAAAAATAAGCCGGCCATTTAACATGACCGGCTGTTTAAACCCCATTGTTACACAAGCACTGCTGTTCCGCTAACGGCAACCATAAGCATTCCTTCGCGGACGACTTCATAATCAATGTCTACTCCAATAATGCCTGTTGCTCCCAGACGCGAAGCTTGCTGTCTCATTTCTTCGAACGCGGTATCCCGCGCTTCCTGCAGCTTGCCTTCGTAAGCGCCCGAACGCCCTCCGACAACGTCAGTAATCGAGGCGAGAAAATCTCTGAACACATTGGCGCCCATGATTACTTCGCCGGTTACGATGCCTAGATACTGTCTTACGGGATAACCTTCAATCGTTGATGTTGTGGTCATAATCATACCGTTCATCCTCCTAAAAGAACTTTTACCAGTTTGTTACGCAGGCGGGTCGATTCAGTTTCAAAGTAAACCCTCATCAATTGTATAATGCAGATTAAGCATATTCAAATCTATATAAGGAGGAACAGCTCCTATCCGAAAAGCACATCTTCCGCTGAAGTCGTTCCCCGGCACAGTTCCATGAACGTCTCCGCGATTTGGACGGCATCCTCGTACCCCAGATTTCCTGAACTCGCCACGAGGATGGGATATTCACGGTTTTTCCGATCGCCGCGCATGTCCCAGATATAGTGGTTGCCGCTGCCGTCCATGGCAAAAGGGACCGCTCCGGGCATATACTCGGGAAATTCATAAGCCAGAAGCATACTCCTTACCTCATCGGCGTCAAAAAATTGAAAATAGCGCTCCCCGTTTTCGAATTCGCCGCCATTGGAAAAACGCAGAAAATCGAGGTAATCAGCGGGCAGGGGTTTGTTGGGAATAGACCAAAGCGCCGGATCAAACGGCCGGTACAGCGCATGCAGCGGATTTGACACTGGAAATGGATTGCGCTGATTTTCCCGGATCTCCGCAATTTCCCGCTCTGTGAGCGGCTGGTGCCAACCGGCCTGGAAACGATCCGGCTCCGCACTGCTCAGGCCCGCATGTTTTCGGTAACACACTTCAAAAACCGCTTCCCAATTCATCTCGATTCTCGTCCTTTCCTTGCTTTGGCAGCACTGCCGCCCGTCCTGATTAGAATTAATGGAATCGTACCATAGCGGGATTGAATCTGCTAGGTTTTGATCAAAACAATATGTGTATAATAAGGGGGATGAAATCAACCGAGGGAGCATGCTGTTCCTGTTTGATATTCAAATGATAGCATGTATCGGTGATCACGAACTGCTCAAAATCACCACACTGTCCGAAAAAATGAGTTTGGTCAATTACAGGCCGGTGCACCGGTTATTCTAAGATGAAGCATGAGCGAAGTTAGTGCATTCAACCCTCGATTCTTTATAGGGTGGTGTGGTAAAATAGAGGGAATAGTAAATAATAGGAGTTCAAAATATGCAAAAAAAGTTCAATAAGAAATATTGGATTCTTCTTCCTCCTTTTTTTGTAGCTGGAATACTCCTTGTAATTTATTTACCTCAAAAATTTAAGCCCCTAGCATTGGTCGTTTCTCTCTTATTTTGGGCCACATATTATACTTGGACCTATATGGCGAAGAATAACGAAGTGCAAAAAAGTAAGTAAGCAAAAATTGAAAACCTCATTGGTAACAGGGTAGTCTCATAAGAGTCATTGAAAATGGCTCAGGGATTGCCCTTTTTCTATAAATTAGCTACTTTTGAGGCAGCACCCGAATATCTAAAAATGATTAATCCGAAAAAATTGTTCCGATCCTGCTACAAAACATAAAAAAGGTTCGTCTTTCTAATAGCTGCAGCTGAAAGGAGGCAAATACGAAATGAGTATTCCGGAATCCTCGGCATTCCGTAACATATTTTTTGCGCATTATCCAACCGTACACAGAAAACTGACCGCCCTCGTGCGTGATGAAGCCGCCGCCGACGATTTGGCGCAGGAGGTATTCCTCAGGCTGTACAGGAACCCGCCGGACAACCCGGAAGCCTTGGGGGCATGGCTGCACCGGGTGCTGACAAGAATCGGATACGATTACCTGGAGAAAAAAGCAAGAGAGAGAAAGCTGCAAAACAAGCAGGAAATGATGTACGAAGGGGAGGCCGCTCCTGAATCCGGAGAAGAGGCGCTTATGCGCCAAATGGATCAGGAAGAAGTCCGGGCCTGGCTGGACAGACTTCCCGAACGGGACCGCCAGGCGCTGCTTCTCCGCTATTCGGGCTACAGCTACGCGGAGATCGCACAGGAGCTCGATGTCAGGCAGCCGCTGATCGGCAGTCTGCTGCAAAGAGCGACACGCAAGCTGCAGGCCACGGCCACCAAGGCCATGGCCCGGCAGGATTAACCATCAGAAAGGATTGAAAAAATATGACGAGCAATCCGCATAATTCCGGAGAGGATAAAAGAACACACGAAGCTTGGGAAAGGCTGCAAGTGAAACTGGGAGCGGAGCCGGTAAACGACAAATGGGAGACATGGGACACGCAGGGGAAGCAGGACGGTCTGAAGCTAGCGGATTCTCTTCCGGCGCCAGCGGTTTCGGACGCAGCTTCCAATGAGGCATCTCAGCTGACAACAGAAGCTCCGGCTCCGGCTCCGGCAAAAGCCTCCCGCCGCCGGGCAAGCCGTGCCCGCAAGTGGGGAGCGGCCGCAGTGGCAGCCGTCATCTTCGGCGCTGTTCTTGCCACCCCTATGGGAAATAACGCGCTCGCGGCGATTTTGAACCAATTCCGGGTGCAGGAGATCGCAACGGTTGACAGCGATACGCTCGAAAGCCTGTTTTATCAGCTGGCTCCGGGCGAAACGCTCAGCAAGGACAATACATTTGGGCAATTTTCAACCACGGGAGGAACCGTTCAAGGGGAATTTACCCGTGAGCAAGCGGTTTCCCGGCTGGGGTATCAGCTTTTGTCCCCTGATCTGACAGGCGGCGAAGAGAAAGTCTACATTAGCCCTTCAAACGAAATCACAATGAAGATGAATGTCAAAGAGTTGAATCAGGCCATGCAGCGTGTAGGCGCAACGAAGCTGCTGCCGGAATCGCTTGATGGAAAAGCGATCACCTTAACCCTTCATGAAAGTGTGAATTACGATTTGAATACAGATCAGGGGAAATGGGCATCCCTGGCACAGATGCAGGCGCCGGAAATTACGGTGGATCCGTCTGTTGATGTGGAAGAAGCTTTAGAGGCTGTGCTGCAGCTGCCGATTTTGCCTGCCGATCTGAAAAACCAGCTGCAGCAGACCCGCATCCTGTCAGGATCGATTCCAATGCCGTATATCGTTGATAGAAGCGCCAAAACCGATGAACTCACAATTGGCGGCACCAAGGTGCTTGTTGAAGAACGCGAGTACAGCAGCATGACAGACACTACGGCTATCTGGATTAAAGACGGACAGCTGTTTCGCTTTGAAGGCGGTTCTGCCTACGCAACGGAAGCCGACTTCATGAACAAATTGAAGGAGCTGGTTGGGGCATGACGGAGGCGGCTATCGACGCTAACGGGTTGACCAAGGAATACAGCAACGGGCGCGGCTGCCGAAATGTCACCATCACGGTAGGAAAAGGGGAAGCCTTTGGCTTCCTCGGTCCTAACGGTGCGGGTAAAAGCACGTTCGTGAAAATGCTGGTTGGACTGATCCATCCGACGGCCGGCGAGGCGAGCATCATGGGCGCGCCCATTGGTACGCTTGAGGCGAAGCGGCAAATCGGATATTTGCCCGAGCTGTACCGGTATCAGGAATGGCTGACCGGCGAAGAAGTTGTCCGGCTGCACGCGCGGCTCTGCGGCTTGGACAAGCAGGAGACGAACCGGAGAGTCCCTGAGCTGCTGCACAGGGTGGGTGTGGGCAACCGGGGGAAGGACCGGGTTAAGCACTATTCCAAAGGCATGCAGCAGCGGCTAGGCCTGGCTTGCGCTCTCGTGAACGATCCGGCGGTAGTTTTCCTGGACGAGCCGTCGTCCGCCATGGATCCTGTCGGCAGAATGCATGTCCGCGCGATCCTCGAAGAACTGAAGCAGCAGGGGAAAACGATTTTCTTGAACTCCCATCTGCTGGAGGATGTGGAAGTGCTGTGCGACCGCATGGCGCTCTTGAATAATGGGCAGGTGCTCCGTCATGGACGGGTATCCGAAGTACTTCAGAAGCGAGTCTGCTGGCGTTTTAAAGTCGGCGGATTTTCGCCTTTTTTGCTGTCCTGGCTTCATGAAACGACAGGCTTCAGCTTTCGGGCTGCTGCCGGTGATAAAGGCGAAGCCGGCATGACCGGCGCCGGAAGTGCGGGTGATACTGTGTGGCTTGAAGCGGAGCTGGAGAGCGAAGAACAGGCAGGCTGGGTAAATACACTGCTGATCGGACAAGGGATGACGCTGTATGAAGTCACCAAAGTCCGTGAACGCCTGGAAGAGTGGTTCATGGAAGCTGTTGCCGGGCTCAATCACAGGGGGGAACAGGAATGAGAATAATTTGGGTTATGACCTGGAAGGAGCTGCTGCGCAAACGGGTCCTGCTGCTGACATTTTTAATGACAGCCGTATTTCTGATCGGATTTTGGTTTATTGCCGGAGCCATCGGGGACAGGGGAACTATAAACGCAAATAATAACGAAGGACTAATCCAGCAATATACGACCGGGATGTTCATTCTGATGCTCGGTTTTTTCTTCGCCAGCTTTGTGCTCGCCTTTTTGGCTATTTTCAGTTCGTTTTCCGCGATTGCCGGCGAGGCCGAGCAGGGGGTGATGCAGGCGATGCTGCCGCGGCCGATTCCGAGGTGGAAATGGTATACGGGCCGCTGGCTCGGTTACGTTTCTCTGGGCGTGTTTTATGCCCTGATTCTATATAGCCTGATTTTATGGATCACCGATATCCATGCCGCAATTCCGCGTGACCCGGTCGTACTGATTCAGTCTTTCCTGCTTTTTGCCTCGGTTGTTCCTTTGCTCGTTACCGTGTCCATGTTTGGCTCAGGCTACCTGTCCTCCGTTGCGAACGGTGTGGTGATGACGATGCTCTATGGGGCAGGCTGGCTTGGCGGTATGATCGGCAAAATCGCCGGTTCGCTCCATCTGGAGCCGCAGCCATTGCAAACCTTGAACAATGTGTCAGGTGTTCTGCAGCTGATTATGCCGGCCGACGCGCTGCAGCGGAAAATGCAGGTGGTGCTGTTCAGCTTCGAGGATATCAGCGGACTTATACCGATGGGCGATACTGGACCGTTCGGTATCGGCGAGATTCCCTCGACAGCCTTTTTGGTCTACTCGTTACTTTACACCGTTTTGCTCTTTTGCCTTGGGCTACGCCGTTTTGTCCGCAAGGATTTATAACTCAACTTTCGGTGCGACCGGCCACTTTATGAATAAGCTCCAGGAGTTGTTCGTTTTTTATGGGAAGAAGGACGGGCAAGTGGAATCAACTGTAAAAGTGCATTCTGTTTTCCTTGAAATGCCATTTTAGAGCGATTGAAATGCAAAAGTACATCTCATTTAGGGCTATACGATAAAAAAGTAACTTTTGACCGGAAATGAACTGCACTTTTGCATTTGAACCACCAGTTTGAAGGAGTTTCGACAAAAACCGCATGCACTTTTGCATTTCGTGGGATTTCCCCCTCTTCCTTATACTACGTAACGTGGCAGGGAGGAAAGGAAATAAATTAGCTGTTCCCAAAAGGGACGGACATATGAAAAGAAGCACCGTTAACCTGTAGCAACCAGGTCTCGGTGCTATTCTTATGCGTAACCGCAATTATGCTATAATAACGGAAAAGTAAGCGAGGTTATGCTGTGGTGTCCACCGGTTATTCGAACTATAGGGAGAATTAGGGTTGGGGGACTAATACAGAGATTAAATGACAAAGGAGGCGGTAACCGCTCATCTACAGGAGAAGACGAGAGAGGAAGAGTGGGAATTATGATCTTCAATAAAGATCGGATGGACAAAGATCACGTACTCAAAGAGTTAGATTCGCTGGGATATTCGGACAGGATGAAAAGAATAGCACTCCTGGGTCGTCATCATAAGGAGGATAATGCGTATTCAAATTTACTCTTGTCCTTGCTGGAAGGCGGCAGTGCCTATGAGGCGCAGCTTGCCTTAACCGGTGCGAGTGTTGTTAACGATGCCGATATCGTTCTACTTGCCTTAAAGCACCCTAAGGCGGGTGTAAGGAATCGGGCGGCAGGCCTATTAGCTAAAGTGGTTACAGCTCGGGATATCGATATTGAACGTGAAATCGTAACGATGTCGCATGATTGCCGTCACAAACTGCTGCGCAGTATCGCAGATACATACCGTCAAGATTGGGCAGAGCGCCTGTTGCCCCTCGTATTTACCCGCTGGGGAGGGAAAGAGGCCTCGCTTTTACTATCCGCATGTGGTGAGGAGACGGTTCGCAACCGGCTTACGGAATTAGGGTATGCCCTACGAAATTGGCGGACATTAACGAAACGTCACCCTGACCTCGTTGCAGTGTATTTTCAAACATCTTTAAAAAGTGCGCCACTTCGGGAAAAGGGTAATGTGTGGTGGAGGTTCTCTTCCGCTATTGAGGTGCTTAGTATTTTAAGACCCAATCTCGTTCTGGAATGTGCCCTGAAGCATGGCCCGATGGATACGATCCATCCTGTGCTGAAACAGCAATTGGGCAGTTTAGTTCAAGTCAATTCCGATGCCGTATTTGAGCTGCTGACGCGAGAGGGATCACGAAGCGATCTAATGGCTCATGGCGTACCGGAAGGTGTTCTGAAAAGAAAAAGCTTATTATCCATAGATCAATGGACGAAGCTAGCCACCTTGCTCGCGGATCATCCCCTGCATGTGGCAGCGTTGCTTGATACCCTTGCACCGTCCCTTCGTGGGATGATTTTTGAGGCTGCCTATGAGGAAGATAAACGCAAGTTGCGCATTTTCCCGGAGCAATTATTGGATGTATTGCCGCATAAGTTGCGCGACAGGGAAGCAGCCCGTATGCTGGGTTTTCGAGAAATAAATGATCATCGGGACAAGATGTTAAGCATTGCAGCGCGTCGTTTGATTATCCATTCAAGAGAGAAGTTGGAACAAGAAACCTATGTGTCCAATGCAGACGACCGTGCCATGGCCTATGCCCAACTGATTAAGAGTACAGCCCTATCCCGGCGCGGGATGGATGAGACTTTGCTGTTTTTGACGCGGATCAAAAATGATCAGGATGTTGTGCGTGGCGCTGTAATGGCCGAGCTCTCCAACTGCCCAACGCCTATCTTTAAAGAGGATCACGTTGGCGAGCTAACTTTGCTGGTCGACAGTGTGATTGAAGCCAGGGACACTTCTTATGGGACAAGGGCCGCTATGGAGAAATTAGCTTTTGCCCTTCTGCGAGATCATGCGCCCGAGCCGGGGAGCGGGCTTTTTAAGTTCGCTTTGAGAACGTTTGAAAGACTGGCTAAGCGAGATGGACAGTTTATGTTGCCCTCCATGAAGTGGGAAAACTTACCGGATAGCGCGGCAGAAATATTATTTGATGCGATTTATTCCTTGGGCGTGGAGGCCAATAAGCGAGAAAACTACAATTTTGTACTGCAAATGGCGGGCTCGTTCGGAAAAAAGGGGCATCGTCTGCCTAAGCTTCAACTTCTGTTGGAGGAACCGGTAAAGGCGAAATCGGTGTCCCCACAAGCCATTCGCCATTGGCTCGCCCCTTATCAAACGCGGGACAAAAGGGTCAAAGAATTGTTGGCCAGGGATAAATCGTTTATTTCGTTTAACGAAGTATTTATGCATCTGCACCAAAAACGCCAAGAATGGCTGGATCCGTTTATCTCGGGGGCTGTAATTAAAGGAAATCACTTGTCAGGTAAAACCATTTATCTTGTCCCCGCTATAGATGGTTTTCATCGGTGGTTGCCGCGTCAGCAAAAGGCGTTAGGCGCTCTGCTGGAAAGAGTTGCATTAGATGCAAAACGCAGTTATTATGAACGCTCGACTGCGATTAGGAGTTTGGCAAGAATGCCCGATTTCTGCTCCGCTAAGCTGCTGGAGCTGTTACAGGATGAGGAAGTGCCAGTAGTGGAGGCTGCACTTTATGCACATTCTCTATTAGAAGAACCCGAGAAGGCACTCCCCATTCTATTGGACCATTTAGATGGAGACCGGGCTCGTGTGGCCATGTACGCCATCCCCAGATGCATTCGCAGAGTAAAGCCGGTTTTATTGACTTCCATGCTTACAGAACTCTTAAACCGGGATAAATTGAAAATTACAGTCAGAAAAGAGGCCATTCGCCTGCTGGGCGCTTACAAAAGCGGTGATAGTATGTCGCTGCTGATTCGTGAATTTGAGAAACCCAATGTACATAAGGATGTTATTATCGCCATAGGCCATGCCGCCAGACAATGGCTTGATGATGAGAGTAGCTGGGCCATTATGAGATCCATGGCTTCTTCCCTACACAGCGATATCGCAAGAAGTTTGCTTAACCAATATCCCGATGAGCTTCCTATAGATGCTCGCCCGAGGTATCTACAATTGGTTGTTGAAGTAGCAGGTCATGCTGATGCGGCTGTGGGAAGAGATGCTTTCCATTCGATGACTCGTTGGGCCCATGGAAGTGAAGAGATCATCGCGGCTACCGCTGCAAGGGCAATCGTTAATCTGGAGGATAGCTCCAGATGGAAGGCTGCAATGGATGCCTTCATTGTGGTTTGCCGTGATGGCAAGGTGAATGAACAGGTAATAGGGATTTACAAACAATTGGCTGGCACTGAGGTTAAGGATGAGTGGAATGCCGCTGCCGAGAGGGATCTTCCGCATCGCCAACGTCTACTGAGATTGACAGATAAACTAACCTCCTTACCCCAAAACGCACGGCGAGCGCTTGCTCCATTATATTTGGGGATTATTGACTGCCTTGGGCCAAATGAAACCATGAAGCAAACTGTAATCAATTTGTATTTGGCGGTAATCGATTGGAACCACGTAGAGGAAGCCGTTGCTTATCTAAACCGTGTTATTCATTGTTTGACCAGACAGCCGCATCTGTTGAACTATACTTACAGGCAGGTTGCTCAAGATTTGAAAGCCAGCAAGGGGCATTGGAGACCGGAAGCGGTATTGGAAATTGTGGATACTATGGGGGCTGAGGATTGTTTTGAGTCTCTGTATATTGGGCTTTCTTTGCTTGAGGTTGCTGGAACGGCGTTATTGTGGAGTCCGGACTGTGCCAACCGTTTAAAGGCCTATCGGAATCATGAGAATGCGGCGATTTGCTCACTTGCCTTGGACATTTGGACAGCCATCGAGTAACACTAGGTGCGAATTCCCAAGCTCACATGATTTCCTAGAGCCAATCCCAGGATTAGCGGAAATAAACTTTGTGATATAATAACGACCAGCAATGCGAAACTAGAATAACAGGCAGGGATGCATATGAAATTGGAGCGGTTGATCTCCATCATCTACAAGCTGCTGAATCACGAAGTTTTGTCTGCCTCCATGCTGGCTGAAGAATTTCAAGTTTCCCAAAGAACCATCTATCGGGATATCGATGTGATCTGTGCTGCGGGTTTCCCGGTTGTATCGTATCAGGGAACGAATGGCGGATACGGCATAATGGACGGATATAAAATGGATAAAAGCCTGCTCGGTTCTTACGATGTCAACGCCCTGATTACCGTGCTCAGGAGCCTTTCCACCGTGTTTGAAGACGAGCGTGCGCAGGGGACCATCGAACGGCTGCAGACGATTGGACCGGAGCATCGGGCCACGAATCTGTCCGTGGATTTGGAAACCCGCCAAACGGAGCCCGATGCGCTTCGACACTTACGCACGGCCGTTACCCGGCGAAATATCGTCCGCTTTGATTATATCAATGCAAACAATGAACGCACGACTCGTGATATGGAACCGCTGCGGCTTCATTTTAAACATCGTAATTGGTACGTTTATGGGTTTTGCCGAACACGGCGGGATTATCGGGAGTTCCGGCTATCCCGGATGTTGAACTTGTTTCTGACTCAGGAAACTTTTGAGCCGCATGACGAGATGCCGAATGAGGCTGCTAATTCAAACAAAAGATGGCAAGGCCGGTTGGAGGAAGTGGTGATCCGGGTGGGGCCGGAGGCTTTGGCGGAAGTCATGGATCAGTTTGGCCAGGCTGATAAGCAATTTCATGACGATGGGAGCATGACGCTGCGAATTCCTGTTTATCAGCCGCTCGGCGCACGATGGCTTTGGGCGATTCTGCTGAGTTTCGGCAGCGGGGCCGAAGTCCTCGAACCCCCTGAACTGCGAAGCATCCTAAAAGAACAGCTTCAAAATGCGCTCAAAAATTATGAAGAAGTATGACACGCTGTTGTCATACTTCTTCTTTTATTATGGTATCAGAAACTACTTCAAATCTATTGAAATCAAAAGGAGACGATACGAATGACGAACCATCCAGTAGAAATGTATAACTACCATGCCTGGGCCAACCAAACGATTATGGGGAGAATCAAGGAACTCCCGTCCTCTGTGCTGCGTCAAGAAGTGAACACCTCATTTCCCACGATCGCCCATGCCCTTAGTCATATCTATGCGGTGGATAAGACGTGGTATATGGTTCTAACTGGCACGGAAATGCCGGAGGCGCTGCAAACATGTTTGCCACTCCATGAGACCATCCTGGATTCTGTGGATGAATACGCCAAAGCCTTCGATGAGTTGGCTGAACAATACAAAGCATGGTTGCGAAGCCAGGCTGACTTGGAGCAAACGATTCTGCTTGACAACCCGTATGCCGGAATCCGTCAAACACGCTTATCGGAAATTGTGCTGCAAGTGGTCAATCACGGAACCTATCACAGGGGCAATGTTTCTACCATGTTGCGTCAGCTCGGTCACGCATCCACCATGAACGACTATGCTCTTTTTTGGTATCAGGAACCCGCTAAGTAATTGCTGTCACAGCCTAGTCCTCTTGAGATGACTGGGCTTAATCGCTAAGATGGTTATACAAGGAGAATGTATTTTATCTATGGAAATTGAAAGTCTTATTCCAGTAAAATCGAGAGAAGATTTAAGGATTTGGCTACAGGAGAATGGTAAGACTGAAAAATCCTGTTGGGTAGTCGTCTGTATGTTGCCAACTCCAGGCACGCTCTTATATTTGGAAGCGGTCGAGGAAGCTTTGTGTTTTGGCTGGATCGATGGAATCAAAAAGAAAATATCCAAAACTGAGCTGGCGCAGAGACTGTCTCCCAGAAGCAAAAAAAGTTCATGGACTGAATTAAATAAAGAACGTGTCCGCCGCCTCGAAAAGTTGGGGTTGATGACAGACGAAGGAAGAAAGGTGCTTCCTGATATGGATCACGATTCTTTTAAAATAGATCCGGCTATAGAAAAAAGGCTAAAAGATGACGAGCAGGTCTATGAGAATTTTTTGGCATTTCCGGCCCTTTATCAAAGAGTTCGAATTGACACGATACAGAGCTATAAAAATGATAGCAAATTATTTAAGAGCAGATTAGACAAATTTATAACATACACGAAGGAAAATAAAATGTACGGTCAATGGCATGATCATGGGCGCCTGCTGGATGATTAAGATACGCTAGGTTTTGATCTTGCCAGGGGCTGTAGAGGTGGAGAGTTAATGTTTGATTTTGGCCGTGTTGGAGAAGACCCAAGAATCAATGGGTTAATAGGATTAGATATATTGATTCCCGGCCGTTTTATTGTTGATCTTCCTCGTATGCAGATTTATTCTTCGACCTCAAACAATGGACAGGACGATTCCATTCTTTCTAAATAAAAAGCAAAGGCGACGTAAGGTTTGGTCGTCTTTTTCTTTTTGCCGTAAAATGATCTAATGTACCGTGTGTGTTGACCTTGTTTGGTTGTAAAAAAGAAATTAAAGCAGTGATAATATGAGGGAATAGCATGGATACAAATCGGCGTTAGCTGGCTGATCCCAAGAATCCCCTGCCTTTAGGCAAAAGGGAGTTGGTAAGGAGGTTATCGTTGAAATACTTTACCAAACAAATGTATGAGCAAATGCAGATACGCGGTTATCTCGTTTATCCGGAAACGGAACAGGATTTGGAAGAAGATAAGGCTTGGTATCTGGAGAACGGCAGGGATTATGAGGAAGAGGAGTATCAAAAGTTT
Source organism: Paenibacillus oralis (assembly GCF_003863965.1). Lineage (GTDB taxonomy): Bacteria > Bacillota > Bacilli > Paenibacillales > Paenibacillaceae > Fontibacillus > Fontibacillus oralis. Next base: position 6,040,438 of record NZ_RRCN01000001.1, on the reverse strand, counting down.
TGTAAGAGAAATTCTAATTGATTCTTAGTCCGGAGTTGCATTAGACAAGCGGGTGGAAGGAAGCCTAAATAGAATAAAGGAGTATTCCCATGACCAAGGTGTTAGTTGTTGACGATGAAGCGAGCATTTCTGACGCCGTCGCTTATGCGCTCAGGCGGGAGGGGTATACGGTGGAAACGGCGGCGGACGGGCAGGAGGCGCTGGCCCGTGTCGATGTGTTCCAGCCGGACGTGATGGTGCTTGATGTGATGATGCCGAAGCTAAGCGGATACGAGGTATGCCGCAAGCTTGAGGTGCGGGAGTCGCGGCCGGCGGTCCTTCTGTTAACGGTAAAAAACGATATCGTCGATAAGGTGCTTGGCCTCGAGCTCGGCGCGGACGACTACATGACCAAGCCATTTGACATGCGGGAAATCATCGCCCGGGTCAAAGCTTTGTCGCGCCGCGGGCCGATGGCGAAGGAGCGGTCCGCCGAGGCTGGGGGGCAAGTGCGGTTGGCCGGCTTGACGATCAACCTGCTCAGCCGCACGGTGCACGCGGATGATCCGGCGGCGGAGTTCGAGCTGACGCCCAAGGAGTTTGACCTGCTGGCTTTATTGGCGCAGCATCCGGAGCGGGTTTATTCCCGGGAGGCGCTGCTGGAGCAGGTGTGGGACATGGACTTTGCCGGCGGAACGCGGACAGTCGATATGCATGTGCAGCGGCTGCGCAAGAAGCTGGGGCGTTGGCACGAGGTGATCCAGACCGTGTACGGCATCGGCTATAAAAGCACGGAGAAAATCCCATGAAGCGGCGAACCTGGCGGTTTGGCCTAAAGTGGAAGGCCGCTGTGCTGCTGGCCCTGCTGCTGGCTTCCGTCATCGTGGTGCTCAGCCTGCTGGTGCTTGCCGGCATCCGGGAGGACCAGCGGTTACGGTTGGAGCAGTCGCTCGCCCGGGAGGCGGAGGCCGCGAATTTGCGGGTGCGCCAGGAGTCGATGACAAGCGGCGCGAAGACTCCGGGTGATTTGTTGACGCAAAGCGGCCAACGGCTGGCCGTTGATCTCGGCGCTCAAAGCAGCCTGCCCGTGACTCTCTATAAACCGGACGGAACGCTCGCCGGCACCTCGCTGCCGTTCCAGCCGAAGGCGGACGTGCAGGATGCCTTGGCCTATACGGCGCAAGGGAAGGCGGCGTATATCACCAAAGGGGAGCAATTGCTGTATTTGGCGCCGCTGTACCTTGCCAATGATGAGCGGATCGGGACGATTCAGTTCCACGTGTCGCTGGCGGAGCAGCATGCTTTTTACGATCGGATAAGAAATTTGTTTTGGGTCACCGGCGTTTTGGTACTGGCGGGCGGGTTTCTGCTTGGCTACCTCTACGTGTGGCGGCAGGCCCATGTGATCGGCCGGTTAAACGGCGCCGCCCGGCGGATTGGGGAGGGAGGGTTTCTTTCCGCCCCCACGGTGCGCCGGAACGATGAGCTCGGCGAGCTGGCGCAGGGCATTTACGAGATGAGCGAAAGAATTTCCGCGTCCCTCAGCCAATTGACCGCCGAAAAAAGCAAACTGCTCGAGGCGATAGCCCGCTTGCGGGAGCTGGAGCAGCAGCAAAAGCTGTTTATCGGAAACATCAGCCATGAGTTAAAAACCCCGCTGACCTCGATTCTCGCTTATGCCGACCTGCTGGAAATGTATCGGGACGACCCGGCGCTTCTGGAGGAAGCGCGGGGGCGGATCGCCCAGGAGGCGGAGCGGCTGTACGGGCTCGTCGAGAAGGCGCTGAAGTTGTCCGCGATGGATGTGTATGAGTTTGAGACCCGTGCGCAATCCATAGATGTAAAGCCGCTGCTGCAAGAGGCGGCCGCCCGCCTCCAAGCCAAGGCGGAGGGATACGGCATCGAACTTGTAACAGCGCTGGAGGAAGGCACGGTGTGGGCTGATCCGGAAAATCTGATGCATATGATGCTGAATTTGCTGGACAACGGGATAAAATACAACAAGCCGGGCGGCAAGGTGTTCCTTTCCAACGAGGCGGCACGGGGGGCGAAGGGACAAGGCCGGATGAAGATCACGGTCCGGGATACCGGGATCGGTATTCCGGCGGAGGAACGCAGCAGAATCTTCGATCCTTTTTATACGGTCAGCAGCGACCGGTCCAGAGCCCACGGGGGAACGGGACTGGGACTTCCGCTCGTGCGCGGCCTTGCCGAAAAGCAGCATGGTACGGTTGAGCTCGCCGAAACGGGGCCGGAGGGCTCCGTGTTTGTGATCACGCTGCTAATGCAGCGGCCGGAACGGCCGGAGACTATAACCGCCGACGTAAGCCCAGACTTGGAATAGAGTCCGGGCTTGTTTTTTTGCAGTTTACAGGATCGTTACAAGTCGGATATTTTTCGGAGATATTCTCTTTCTATACTTAAGTCAACAGGGCAAGCCAAGGCGGACCGATTCAATTCAACCGGTCTTTGAGCAAAGCGCCTGTGGCAGGAACGCGGGAGGTACCTGTGATGAGACACAACATTGGGACGTATGGCATCAAGTTTATGACGGCAATGGCGTTGTCCTTCGCCTTGACGGCTTGCCAATCGGCTGGGGGCCGGCTGACCGTAGTCGATCCTGTCGCAAGTGGATCCGGAGAGCAGGCGGGTCAGGACGTAGCGCCTCCCTCTGAAGGTAAACGGAAACTGACCGTCGTAGAGTCACCGATTCAGCCGTCCGGCCGGGAGGTGTCGGTAACCCGCACCCACCGGATGGAGGCGGCCAGCATTGAGGCCTGGCTATCGGAGGACGAGATCAGCATCCAGACGACCAAGCTGGTGAAACCGGGAACCGCCACGGAGGATCCGCAATATGAGTATGAGGCTTCGATCGTGAATATCAACACCGGCCAAAGCCGCGAAAATACCGGGGAAGGAGGAGCACAGGTGGACGGATACATGCTCGTTAAAGAAAACAATTCACCGGGCGGCCGGTACAGCTTCATCCAGAAATGGAAGGACAAATACACAGCAGACAATTTCGTGAAAAACCGCGCTACTGGCCAAACGATTCAGATCAAAGGCGATAACTATTTGGAACTAGGCGGTTGGCTGAACGAAGAGACGTATATTCTGGCGGCCGGCTCCATGAGCGGGCGCGGAGAAATCCGCCAAGTCTCGGCGGTGGACGGGAAGGTGACCAAGGTTCCGCTGGAGGATCGGGATGTCGAGACGTTTACGCAATTTGGCGTCAGTCATGGCCGGATTTATTATACCGACAACCGTCAGGTGCTGAAGGTGTTTGAACCAGGGCAAGCGACGCCGGTTAGCCTGATACAAGATGTTTGGAATTTTGAAATCTCGCCGGACAGCAAATATATTTCCGTATCCACGGTTGCCCAGTTGGGCGGGGGCCGGGGCAGCGAGCTGTTGATTTACGATTCCGCCGGCAGTCTCCAGGGTTCGCTCATCGGCAAAGGCGACCTGATCTCCGATATTTCCTGGTCCCCGGATTCCGCGAAGCTGGCGTTTGATGTCTACACCGAGGAGACGACGGGCATGAACGGGGTGTACATTTTCGACACCTATTCGGGTATGGTTTCGCCGCTTGCGCCGTATTATGCGTCCGCCGAGCCGGTCCCCCATCCCGTTTACCCGTTAACTTGGAGCCCGTCCGGCCAGCGGCTGGGAATTACGGTGGACGACCCGAAATCGCTTATCGTCACGCAGGTTATCGATTTTAAATAGAACAGAGAGGATTGGATACAATGAACAACATGAAAAAATCAATCATAGCTATGGCCGTGCTGGGCATGACCGTTACGGGCGCAGCCGGCGTATATGCAGGAACGCAGCTGCAGAAAATTACGGCGTATCTGAATCATCAAATCGGTATCCAGGTGGATGGTAAAGCCTATTCTCTGACCGACCATCAAGGCCGCAAATTAACGCCGATCACCTATAACAACACAACGTATCTGCCGGTGCGGACGATCGCCGAGGTGCTGAATATCCCGGTTTCTTATAACGCTGAAAAGCATCAGGTGCAAATCGGCGGCGGAAATTCCGAAGAAAGCGGTACAAACATAAGCTTGACTAAGGTGAACTACACGAAAGCTCAACTCAAGGAGATCACCGATGCGTTTGCGAAATTTGAATCCTTCGAGACGCCTTATGCACCTATGCAAATGGTTAAAGGAGATGCTTTCAAGTCGGTCGGCGCCTCGGATGACGGGGTGAACCTCATCTTCAACCACATGACCGTAAATGTTTCTCCCCGGGATTATGCTTATCTTTACGAAGGTAAGACGGTATCCTTGGCGGGCGGAGTTGAAGCGAAATGGTATACGCCGGATGAGACGCCTAACTTAAGCTTCAAGCTGGACGACCGTTTCGTTACGCTGAGCTCGCCGGATCATACCTTAAGCCAGGCGCAGCTCGAGCAGGTCGCCGTTACGGTAGGTAAGCTGAAATAAATAGATGGCCGAAATGATAGTTCAAAGGCGACTCAGTCCGGAGTTGCCCTTTTTATTTTTCCGCTGACAAAAAAGTTCAGTTCGACAGGTTTCCAGATTATAGTATAATGGCTAATGTGGCAAAAGAACTCTGGTTATGAGGTGTTTGGTTCGTGTTGGACAAATTAATAGATTATTTAATGTTTTCTCCCGTTTGGTCATTGGCTATGGTTATTGCATTTATGGCCCTCGTTTGGCTTTATAAAGAATTTAAAGGCATGATGGAAGAGAACAATCGGGCCAAGTTGTCGCTGATTCTAAAGCGGATGGAATTGTACGCCGGGGTTGAGGCCGCGATCGCGCAGGCGATCAACAAACCGGAGGATTCGCAGGCCAAGCTGCATTTGTACGTAAAGTTAGGAGAAGCGAGCTCGTATTTTACAGGGGAGACCCGCCAAGTTCTGAGGGATTATTATTCGGGGGAAGATGATTTTGTCCTTGCCACCCTGCTATCCCTCATCCAAAAGGAGATCGACCGTTTAGATCGAGTCAAGGAAAAACTGTCTCCATTAACGATGCCTACGGATGTGGTCGAGACGGTCTCCAAATTGTTCAGCCCGCTTAAACCGATTATTTTCATGTTTGCCGTGGGCGTGGTTGCATTTTTTTACTTAGCGGCGTTTCTGGTGCAGGACACCACGTTAAGCAGAATGGCCGTGACCGCCGCCTATATTTCCCTTCTATTTAGCATGATGCTGGTGGCCGCCATCATTTCATTGTTGATGGAAGGCCATTCAAGAATGGTTCCATTTAATTACGTTCGGAGTGTGGAAGCCGTCGTGATGCTTTTGGCGCCGATCGTATCGCTCTTTTTCCTCTGGCTGGCGATTCCTATGTTGCTTTTGCAGATTTTATCGTTCGTCTTGTTTGCGGTCAGCCAGCGGAAGGAAAAATACAACGTGACTTAAGACAAGAAGAGGATGCTGTAACCATGCAAAAGTTTATTGTTATCGGCGCGGGGATTTTAGGCGCTTCTACGGCCTATCAATTGGCTAAAAGGGGAGCGGAAGTGGTCATTGTCGACCGGAATGACCCGGGACAGGCGACCGCTGCCGCTGCCGGGATCATTTGCCCGTGGATATCGCAGCGGCGCAACCAAGCCTGGTACCAGCTGGCCAAGGAGGGAGCACGGTTTTACCCACCCTTGATCGCAGAGCTGGAGCAGGGCGGGGAGAACGAAACCGGTTACGCCCGTGTGGGGGCGCTTCGGTTGCATAAGGAGATTGAAAAGCTTGTCCAACTGGAAAAGCTTGCTGTAAAACGCAGGCAGGATGCCCCGGAAATCGGCGAGATCACGCTGCTCAATCCCGGTGAGGTGAAGCGGTTGTTTCCTCCGCTGGCGGACGACTATGCCGCTCTGCATATCAGCGGCGCATCCCGCGTCGACGGGCGCGCCCTGCGGGATGCGCTGCTGCGCGCCGCGATCGGACATGGCGCCACGCTGCTGAACGGGGAGGCCGCGATCCGATTCGCCGGTGCCGCCGCAACCGGAGTGCAAGTTGAGGACCAAACGATCGAATCGGACGCGGTCCTGGTCTGCGCAGGAGCTTGGGCCAATTCACTGCTGAAGCCATTGGGCGTGGATTTTAAAGTGACCTATCAAAAGGCGCAGATCGTTCATTTGGCATTGCCGGATGCGGACACGGGGCATTGGCCTGTCGTTATTCCGCCCGGCGATCAGTATATATTGGCCTTTGACGGTCACCGGATTGTGATCGGCGCCACCCATGAAAACGATCCGCAGGGCTTCGACACGCGTGTCACGGCGGGCGGTTTGCAGGAGGTTTTGAATAAGGGGCTGGAGCATGCTCCCGGGCTCGCGGAAGGCAGCTTTGTTGAGGCGAGGGTCGGTTTTCGCCCGTTCACCCCGGGCTTTCTCCCGGTGATCGGCGCTTTGCCCGGTTGGGCAGGCATATTCGTCGCCAATGGCTTGGGGGCGTCGGGGCTAACGATGGGACCGTATATCGGGTTTCAACTAGCCAAGCTGGTTCTTGGAATGGATATCGACATCGATTTGGCGAATTACAAAGTGGAGGGGGCCCTGGGCCGATAAGCAATCGGGCAGGCTAAGGAGCCCCTTCATAAAAATAGCGGAACTTTATGGTCTTATTATTCCGTAAGCGAACAAGTTCATCACAATAACGGATTTTTATGGCCTTATTTTCCAACTAATGGTGCAAAAAGGGGTCACCCTCCTGCGTTTTTAAAAAATAGCGACATAAATTTCCCCTATTTCTATCAAAATGGGTGATGTCGCCGGAATAGCGACATTTTTTTCCTTTTTGTTTCGCTCGGGTTTTCAAACAGGCCAGCCTTTTCTCTGTTTCCCGGGCGAGTTATTCCTTCATGTATTCACTTTATAGGATGCCCATATGAATGATGTCGGGGCAAATGGTTTCACAGTAGATACCAAGAATTGAGAATTTTGCGATAATTAACAAAATGGATATTTTCTCCCACACACAACCGTCAAATTTCGTGATAAACTAACGCTATGTCTCGCTACAGCGTCGCTGCAGTGTTCGGTTATACTTTTCATATTGGAATCCGGAGGAGAAAATGAAAACATTAATACTCAAGTGGAATCAAGTGAGTCTGGTAAATCGAATTTTTCTGGGAATCCTCGTTGGGATTGTTTTGGCTTTGTCCGTTCCCGGCGCAACGGGGATTGCTATTTTCGGTACCTTGTTCGTATCCGCCTTAAAGGCGGTTGCTCCCGTATTGGTCTTGCTTCTCGTTATGGCCGCCATATCCAATCATAAAAAGGGCAGCCAAACGAACATGAAATCGATTCTCGTCCTGTATGGATTAAGCACATTTTTGGCGGGATTGATCGCGGTTGTGGCCAGTTTTATTTTTCCGGTAGGTTTGTCGCTCGTGAGCGGCAGCGGAGACCTGACTCCGCCCGGCGGCATTGTCGAAGTGCTGAAGGACTTGCTGTTCAAAGTGGTGGACAACCCGGTAAAAGCCTTGATTGAGGCCAACTATATCGGCATCCTGGCTTGGGCGATCCTGCTTGGCGTGGCGTTAAAGGGCGCCGGAGATCATACGAAAAACCTGCTCACCCAATTCTCGGACGCCGTATCGCAAATCGTCAGATGGGTCATTCAATTGGCGCCGTTTGGGATCATGGGACTTGTTTATGACACCATTACGGCAAATGGTCTTTCGTCCTTGCTTAATTACGGGAAGCTGCTACTCGTGCTGATTGGATGCATGTTGTTTATGGCGCTGGTGGTGAATCCGCTGATCGTCTACCTGAATATCCGCAGGAATCCGTATCCCCTCGTGTTTAGCTGTTTGAAGGAAAGCGGGATTACGGCATTCTTCACGAGAAGTTCCGCGGCCAACATTCCGGTCAATATGCGATTATGCGAAAAATTGGGGCTGGATAAAGACACGTATTCGGTGTCCATTCCCTTGGGCGCTACAATAAATATGGCGGGGGCGGCGGTGACGATTTCCGTCTTAACGCTTGCGGCAGTTCATACGCTGGGCATTCAAGTGGATTTTGGCACGGCGCTGATTCTTAGCGTACTCTCCGCCATATCTGCCGCAGGCGCCTCCGGCGTGGCCGGGGGATCGCTGTTGCTTGTACCTCTGGCCTGCAGCTTATTCGGCATTTCAAACGATATTGCCATGCAAGTCGTTGGGGTGGGTTTCATCATCGGCGTATTGCAGGACTCTTTCGAAACGGCGCTCAACTCATCTTCCGATGTGCTGTTCACCGCGACGGCGGAATATGCCAAAAAGCGCAAAGAAGGCATGAAAACAATGGGAAAATATCTGGACAAAAAAGCAGGGGCCTAAGCTGGGCTCCTGCTTTTTGGTTGATACGAGCGGGCGATTAGGCGAACAGGTCCTGCAGCGAAACGCGCAGGCCCTCGTATAGCTGGGATTCCGCATACTGGTTGCCGGGTTTCGAATAATAGGTTACATCCGCGATCTCGCCGTCAGTCAGAGTAAACACCGTCACTTGCTCCTTCATCGGATCGACGATCCAATATTCCTTCACTCCGCATTTTCGGTATAATTCGAGCTTCCGGATCAAATCTTTGCTTCGCGTGGAAGGAGACAGCACCTCAACAGCCAGTTCCGGCGTGCCCATATATTTGCCGCGCTCGTTGATTTGATCTTTGTCGCAAATGACAACCAGATCCGGCTGAACGACACAAGTATTCATTTTTGACTTCATCAGCGTGATGTCAAAAGGAGATGTCAGCGGTGTACAGGGTTTTCCTTTAAACCAAAGATAAAACGTACCGTGTAGTTCATTTACAGCCTGTTGGTGCTTGTACGAAGGAGAGGCAAGGTTATACACGACACCGTCGATGAGCTCGAAATGCTGTTCCGCCATCTCGGTCAGTTCGAGAAACTCCTCATAAGTCACCCAATCGCCGCTTTCGTATCTGGCCGCTTCCTCCTTCAGGAAGGGATCATCATCCTCCCCGGCGAACGCCGTCAATTTGGCCACATCCCTGCCGTTCTTCGTCACGATGATTTCCTCACCCGCCTCCGCAAACTTTAAATACTTCCCGAATTTGTTTTGCATATCGGTGGAAGAAACGCGCATAAGGCTCACCTCGAATTAGCTATTTTATGTATTTATTTTAGCTAATTTTAGGGTGATTTTCAATGAAAAATAGCTAATTTTAAACGGGAGCTTTCGCGAGAAACTGCTCCTCGAGGATATCCCAGTTGGGAGTAGAGACGTTGGACCTGTTCTTCCACACGCGGAATACGCTGCTTAAAGCGGCTATTTCGTAGTCGGAACCATCGACCAGCCGGCTGGCCGGCAGCAGGTGATATATTTTTAAAATCAGGCGCAACAGCAAGGGATGTTTACGGATAAATGAAGCTTGACCGGCCGGTACCAGGGGATAACCCTGGGCTTCCAGCACGCGAAAGCCTTCGTCCATGGCCGCGACGATCTGCCGCAGCAGCTTGCCGTCCCCGGCGATTTTCCTCATCCGGCGATCATGGATGATGACGGCGTAAGTGAGCGCCAGAATGGGGACGATATGGTTTTTCAACCAGGCGTCGATGTTATCGTGGTAGGCGAGCTTGTATTTCACATTCGCAAACGCCAGGTCAAGCTCGGCCTTAAAGGGGATCGGACCGTCCAATCCGCCAAGCACCATCTGCCCGCTGCCGCTGCGGATACAGACGGTTTTTCCGTTTTCTTTGGTTCCGGCGCTAATTTGGAATCCAAAGGCGATATTTTTGGGCGTATTGCTATGCTCTTTTAGGTAATTTTGCATGTCGCGGGCGTCCGTGTTATTGCCAACGATAATGATGTTGCTGCTCCGGTTATCGGCCAAAATCGGCAGGACTGCCGGAAAATCCGAATATTTCATGACAACAAAGATAAGATCGTAAATATCGTCCGCTTCCAGCGTCCGAATGACGCGGACCTGATCCACCGTCGTTTTCCGCTGAAAGTAATGGCGGATGACGAGGCCATCCCGCTCCAATTCCTCCGCCCGTTTTCCTCTCGCCAATATAGCCGTCTGGTTGCCCCCGCGCACAAGAACATGGGCCAAATAACTTCCTAAGACTCCTGCTCCGTAAACCAATACTCTCATGTTTCGCTCCTCACCTTCAAAATGAATGAACATTTGTTGAAAAAATAACATTTGTTGATTACAATTACCTTAACATCCATTGAAATCCCGCAGCAATCGGTAATATTTTTGATTCTGTTGAGTATTCAACAAATGCTATCGGAAATGTCTAAAAAGAGGAGCAAAGAGAGTGATGGACAGACGAATCGCAAAAACGAGGCAGGCCATTATGGAAGCTTTTGTCATGTTGATGGGGGAAAAAAGCTTTGAAAAGATCACGATTCAGGAAATCGCGGACAGGGCCGACGTGAACCGGGGGACTGTCTATTTGCATTTCACGGATAAATACGATCTGCTCGATCAATGCATCGAAACGTATTTGCAGCTATTGTATGAAACCTGCCTGCCCGGCGGGGATCCAGACGAGGTGTCCGCCAAAGCTTTACTGCTGCGTACGTTTGAATTTTTGCAGCGCCATGCCTCCATTTACTCCACGCTGATGACGAGCAAAGGGGTTCCCGTATTCCGAAACCGGATGAAATCGATGATGGAGCAGGGGATCGAGGAGATCATCAAAAATTGCGGCATCGGCCCGGGGATCAGCCCGGAGATTCTTGTCCAGTTTCTCGCGGTAGCGGTTGCCGGTCTGATGGAATGGTGGATGGTCCAGTCAATGCCTTACACTCCGGAAGAAATGGTGGAGCAATTGTTGCTGATCCTAGAGCGGAATTTGATTTTGCCGGAACAGGTGGACGGGTTTAAGCCGAAGGTGTAATTTTTCGCCGATTCGGGAACTTTCCTTGCCTTCAGGGAGTCTGTTTGGGTAAAGGGGAGGAGAATGACTTGAGGGAGATGCAACTGGAGCATCTTGCGGAGATGAGCGTGTCGGGGATTCGGATGCTGATGGAAACGTACGGGGAGGACGTTTGGAACTATGCTTACGTCATCACCGGGAATACGCATACGGCGGATGATGTCGCGCAGGATGTGTTTATTAAAGCGTATCAACATTATGCCTCTTTTCGCGGGGAGGCTTCCGTCAAAACTTGGTTGCTTAAAATCACGCGAAATACCGCACTTTCCTATCAAAGACGGGCATTTTTGCGCAAAGTGGTGCTGCTTGGCGAACGTTCGCCGGATGATGGGCCAAGCGGTACAGCGTCTTCACTGTCTTCGCCATCTGCCGAATCGCAATATTTGGAGCGGGAAGCGGCGGACGAATTGTGGCGGCAAGTATTGAAGCTGCCCGGCAATTTTCGCGACCCGCTGGTGTTGAGTGTGCACCATCAGTTGTCCATGGATGAAATATCCGTGATTACGGGCCTTACGCCGGGCACGGTGAAGTCAAGGATTCACAGGGCCAAAAAGAAGCTTGCCGCCGAATGGAAAGGAGCGAACGATCATGCATGAATGGAAGCCGGAGTGGGAACAAAGATTGGCCAGACCGCCTTTTAAGCAGCGGCGTTTTAGGCCCGATATGATGGAGCGGGTCGAGCGGCGGCTGCAATCGGCGGAAAAGAAACGGTCTCGAAAAGCATGGATTCAAGCTTTCACGGTGATCGTTCCGGCCTTGCTTCTGGTGCTGGGCGGAGGCATTTGGTTCGGCAGCCGGGTGGAGCCTGTGCCGGTTCCGTCCAACAATGGCCCGGGTCCAGTCACCCAGGGAGGAGGGACGTTTCGCTCCGGTTTTGAGCCTGGGCAAGGTGGGGATTTCGACTGGTGGAATTCCGCGCAAAACGCGGCCAAAAAGGATAGCGACCGGACGATCGTGACGTTGGCCAAAGCGCTTTTGCAGCGGCAGCTTGGCGTGTGGGGCGGCCCGACGCCGGACATTTGGGAAAATTCGGAGGTCAAACAGGCGCTGGAACGTTATGACGTGTCCAGTCCTTGGGTGTATGAAGTGTACGTCGATTCGATCCGTGCCGCGGATGCGCAAACCGTGTACTCGCTCCGTTTGGGGCTGCGGGATTCGATTCCCACGGTATATCAAGAAATGATTGACGTTTACATCCGCGTCGATACGCAAAAAATCTCACGCATCGAGCAAGTAAGTACGGACGAAACCGGGTCTCCGCCGGATGAAGGAGAGGCTGACCATGGCGAAGGAGAAACCGTTTTGTTGAAAGAGGATTCCGCACTTGATTTGAAGATTACGGGAGCCTTGCATAAGGAGGAGGGGAAGGTTCGTCCGATCCGTGTCCAATATGGTGATGCGGACAAAACGTTTGACGGCTGGAGCAACGTAAGTAATGAGTCCTATTATCCGAATGTTGCGGTATTGCAGGCAGGCAATGGAGACGAGAAGATGCTGGCTGTCATCTTGACGACCGGATACGGAACCGGGGTTCACGAATCGGCGCTGAAGCTGCTCAGAAACGATTTAACGGAAGTATCCGCTGCGGATCCGGTACTGGTGGCGGAATCCGAGCTGGAATCGAGCATGACGGCAGAAGCGGGCAAGCGTACGTATCAATTTACGCTGGGCGGCGAAACGCGCAGGTTCGATTACCAGGAAGAGGACGCCGGATTTTGGCTGGATCAGCCGGCACTCGGCAGCATTGTCCGATATTCCGTAGAAGGAAATACTTTGTATGCATCGGTGCCGATCCAGGTGTCGCCGGCCGAATTCCCGGTGTCGATCCAGCTGCGTTACAAATATGACGGGGCCGTGTTTACCGTGGCGGAGGCGGCGTTCGAGGATAACTTTTGAGTGTACGCCATATATTGTATAATGAAGCGAGACCCACAGCTTTTTCCATTTTTTCAGGTCATTCATTGATCATTGAGTAGCGATAGAAAATCAAGCATAAAGGGTGATTGAAACGTGAAGAAGATCATTAACAAGCCGGAGACACTGGTCCGGGACATGGGGCGGGGTCTCGCGCTTGCCCATCCCGAACTGGAATTCGACAGCAAGTACAAAATTGTGAAGAAAAAACAACGAAACCACGACAAAGTCACTTTGATCAGCGGCGGGGGCAGCGGGCATGAACCGGCCCATGCCGGATTCGTCGGGCGGGGGATGCTCGATGTGGCGGTTTGCGGCGATGTGTTCGCCTCCCCGTCGCAGATCCAGGTTTATCAGGCAATCAAAGCTTCCGCGGGGAGCAAGGGCGTTCTGCTGATCATCAAAAACTACAGCGGCGATATGATGAATTTCAAAAATGCGGCTCATCTCGCGGCAGAAGATGGCATCCTGGTCGATTATGTGAAAGTGGACGACGATATCGCGGTGGAGGACAGCCTGTACACGGTCGGACGCCGCGGCGTGGCCGGTACCGTGCTTGTGCACAAAATCGCCGGCGCCGCCGCCGAAGCGGGGCTGGAGCTGGCCGAAGTGAAGGCGGCCGCGCAAAAGGCGATCAAACGCACGCGCACCATCGGCTTCGCCTTGACGTCATGCACGGTACCGGCCAAGGGCACGCCGACCTTTGAGCTCGGGGAGGATGAGATCGAATATGGCGTCGGCATTCACGGCGAGCCGGGTATTCGCCGGGAGAAAATCGCTTCGGCCGACGAATTGGCGCGCAAGATGGTTGACGACTTGTACCGCGACATGAACCTGGATAGCGGCTCCGGCGAGGAGTTGGCGGTGCTCGTGAACGGATTCGGCGCTTCGCCGCTGCAGGAGCTATATGTGCTGGCGAACGCGGTCGTCCGCAAGATCCGCGGCCGGGGCCAGTCGATTTTTACATTGTTTGCCGGCAACTATATGACCAGCATCGATATGGCCGGCGCTTCGGTCACGATCATGCGGCTGGACGAGCAGTTGAAGCGGTACCTGGAAGCGGAATGCGATACGCCGGCGCTGCAGGTGCGCGGACCGTTCGCGCCGCTGCCGGCCGAAGCGGAGACGGACGCGGCGGAACAGCGCGAGCCTTCTTTCCGCTGCGAGACCGATCCGGCGGATGCGGAGGTCGGAAACGACGCATTTACGCTTCGCAATATCATTTATCTGACGGATAAAATGAGCGAAATTATTATCGGGCATGAAGTTGCGTTCTGCGAGCTTGATGCGCACGCCGGCGACGGCGATTTCGGGATGAGCGTCGCCAAAGGGTTCAAGCAATTGAAGCGGGAGTGGCCGGAGATTATCGAGCATCACGCGGGCACGATCGGCGGCTTCCTGGAGGCCTGCTCGCTGGTCATTATGGAGCATTGCGGCGGCGCATCCGGCCCGATTTGGGGCTCGGCGTTCCGCGCGGCCGGCAAATACGCCGCCGACCGCACGGCCCTCTCGGCCGCGGAGTTCGCGGCCATGATGCAGGCGGCCGTGGGAGGCATCCAGGCCACCGGCGAACGCTCTTTTGGCCGCGGCGCGGTCGTCGGCGACAAGACGCTGATCGACGCGCTGGTTCCGTTCGCGGATTCGTGGGAGCGGAGCGCGGCGGCCGGCAACGATCTGAAGAGCGCGGCGGCCAAGGCGGCGGAAGCGGCGGTAGAGGGGGCGAAGCGCACCGAGGCTATCGTCGCCCGCATGGGGCGGGCCGGCGCCGTCGGCGAGCGCAGCCTCGGGTACCCGGATGCCGGCGCCTACGCGCTTGGCGTCATCTTCACGGAGCTGGCGCGCGCTATGCGGTGAGCGGAGTTGCGGCGCACTTCCGCGCATTTCCGTGCACTCTGGCGGGCTAGGATGCTTGGCGTGCGAACGAACATCCGCCTTTTGCTAACATCAAAAGTGAAGCTGGGGGTAATTTTGCTTGAAGGAGGTTGTAGTTAATGCGCGAAACCTGTGTTCCGTCTGGCGTGGCGCTAAAAGACACTGGCTTTGGATACACGTTGTCCGTAATCGGCGGTAAATATAAAATGATCATCCTGTATTGGCTGGCCGAAAACAAGGTGATGCGGCATAATGAACTGAAACGAAGTATCGGGAATATTCCCTTTAAAACGCTGAGCGTTATGCTAAAAGAAATGGAGGCCGACGGCCTTATTCAGCGCGAGGAGTTTCCCCAAGTCCCGCCAAAAGTTGAATATTCCTTAACGGAACGCGGCCGTTCTCTCCTCCCGCTGTTAAATATGATGTGCGAGTGGGGAGAGGAGAACAGCTTGAACGGCTTGCCGGCTACCGGAACGACAGACGTTTCGGCTGGGCCTGCAAAATAGCGGAACTTTATGTACTTATGATCCGGAGCCAGGCGTGTTCATCCTCATTAGCGGCATTTTTTGTCCTTATATTTTTCGCTGGATCCGCAAAAAGGGCAAAAATTCCACACAGTCAGAGACCGCCGGTACGAACTTCCCCGGCGGTCTTTTCTCATAGGCTGTCGATAAAATTCAGGTAGTCGCGCGCGCTTTTTTCTAGTTCGCTTAAAGGCGGCTCATGTTCTGCACCGGGCTCATTTCCGCCGGGTTCATTTTCTTGGCCATAAAACGCAAAAAACGAACCATAGTCCGCATCGCAGTATAGGAAGGTCGTTTCAAAAGGAACTAGTAATTGTTCAAGGGTGTGACGATATCTCCCGTCTTTACTGTAATCTTCTTTTCTGATTCCGGCGGACACGGCTAAGGCAATTTTGCGATTCTTTAATTTATCGCCTCCTTTTGAACCGTAAGCCCATCCATACGTAAAAACATCGTCAAGCCATTGTTTAAGGAGAGGCGGGCAATTAAACCAATAAATAGGGAACTGCAACACAAGATTGCTATGCGATTCGATGAGCTGTTGTTCTTTTTGCGGATCAATGTCTCCGTTAGGGTAAACCTTATACAATTCGTGTACGGTATATTTCTCCGGGTATTTGCGGAGTTCTTCTGCCCATCGTTTATTGATGACGGATTCCGCCATGCTGGGGTGGGTTACGATAACCAGAGTTTTCAAAGCTTTGTCCTCCTATAAGCATGATTTCATTCTTGAGTATAATGGGCGCGCTGCAAATTTGTAAGTATGCACTTTTAGTACAGGTACTTACCTTGAGGTAAGTGTCAAAGGGCTTTTCTCCATCCATCTGCGCGCCGATTTCTGGATTGAACCATAGTTTGTCCCCGGGAAATTTTGTATAATAAAAAGTAGCATGCTTATTACAGATTTTATCTGAAAAATTTAGGAGATTAAGAGTATGAAAAAATTAAAGGTTCCTGCATTATTTCTCACAGCAGCTATGTTGTTTCTTACTTTCGTGGCGTCAGCATCTGCTATTACGGAAAATGATGATCAAGTTGCAAATGGTCCGACGGATGTAATTCTGATCAATGGTGTTCATCTATCGGGCGGCAGCGGGTATACCGGCTCGTTTACAACCGCACCGGAAAACGGTAAAAATATGGAGGTTTGGGTGAAAAATAACTCCACTTCATCTGTTTACTTAGTAATCAGCCGCAATGGAGTCGAGTTGCTATCCGATTATGAATTAGGGTCGGGTAAACAACAAACGGTAAGTTATCAAGAGCTCGTCGCAGACGGCTTAAGCGGAGATTGGGAAATTTACACTTATAATAGAACTGGGGCCAAATACGATCTAAACGTTAATGCAAGGCAGTTTTAATTGAGTTTCATTTTATCCGTTTCAGCCCTAACATGATAAAATAAGAGTAATCGTATTTCTATTAAGTAAATCCTAGAACAAGGAGGGTTTGCAATGCGATGGCAAGAAGTACGCGAGCTGTTTCCAGATCAATTTGTTTTGTTGTCTATTCTCGATTTTCGGAAGGAAGATGGGAAGAAAATCATAACGGATATGGCTCCGATTCGGGTTATACCGGAAAGGGAGGCTAACAGGGAATTCTTTAACGTAGGGCCGCAGCAGCTTGTTTATCATACTTCTAATGAGGAGTGCGTCATTCATCTGCGTACAGATCCTTTGGTCAGGATGCGGCGTAACCTATGAAGATTCATGATAATGGAAATCTTCTGACGATTAACCTTTCTGTAACTTATCGCGGAAATACGATACAGATAGAAGATGTTATCTTGGATACCGGCTCATCCCACACCATATTCAGTCCCGATACTATGGAACAGATCGGAGTTACCTATGAAAATGGAGACCCTGTTTACGAAGCTTATGGAATAGGTGGGACCGTACCGTTTTATACCAAGATCATGGATGAGCTTATGATTGATTCCTTGAAAATCAAACAGATTGAAGTAGATATAGGAATGTTACCTAACTCTCATAAGGGCTTGCTTGGTTTGGATATTTTGAAGACGAACGGTTTTATTGTGGATTTGGACAAGTTGGAATTAAGATTGCCTGAGAGGGCGGATTGATTGTTTCTAAAACGAAAAGCCGGTGCGCGACTTGGTTGCGCACCGGCTTTTCGCAGTTCGCTCAGCATGGTTCCCATCTCTAGGGTGAAAAGTCCCGAACGGGGGCTGGCGAGCGCCTATCGTTGACCCGAAGTATACAAATGTCAAGTAAAACCAGGAAGCAATAACAGGTTTTACTATATAATCAAACGAGCAGGAAATTATTTGGATGAAAACTTTTTTTTGGAAGGGCTGATAACGATGACAGATTCACTGCGGTTGCGCAAGCTGGGCAACTCCGATTTAATGTTGTCGCCGCTTGGGCTTGGCTGCTGGCAGTTCAGCAACGGAAAGGGAGTGGTCGGGAAATTTTGGCCGGCGCTAAGCAAGGAGGAGATAGGGCAAATCATACAGACCAGCTTGGAAGGCGGGATCAAATGGTTTGATACCGCCGAAGCATATGGTGGGGGACAGTCTGAAGAACTGCTGGCCGGCGCGCTCGGGGAGCTAGGCGGGACGCTCGCGCAGCAGGCGCAGCGTACTGGAAAATCTTTACGATCCGGAAGAAGTGTTTGGCCTTTTTGACCAAATCTTGGCGGTGGAAAATTTGTTGGCTGCCAAGCGGCCGGAGCTGGCTGCTCAAGAGCCGGCGGCAGTTTCCTTGTCTCCTTCATAAGGAAATCAACTTAAAGTAAGCCGGAGCGCCACGCGCCCCGGCTTTTTGCCTATTTACGGTACAACATATATATTCGGTTTCGTGACAGGACCCATGCCGTTGCCGAGGAAAAATCCGGGATGCGGCGGCTGGTTGTAGGCGACATTTTGCCAGGCGATGCTGAGCCGGTACACCGGATCGTGCATCAGGGTGTAAATTTTGTAGTTGGTGATATCCGTGGTAGTATAAATCCGCAGCGCGGTGTTATCGGATTTGCGCCAGATCACTTCCTCGCGCCAGTCGCCAAGCAGATCGGCCTGCAGGGTTGGCGTGGCCTTGGTGCCATTGTTGGAAGCAACGCTGGATCCGGTTAGCAAATTGTACATGGAGTTATTGTTGTAATTCCATTTGTCGATCTTGACGCCGTCGAGCAGTTCCCGGGACAGATCGCCGTCCCACCAAATGCCGAAGTTAATCGAAGGCGTGGAGCTGCTGATTTTCTTGCCGGTAATCGAGTACAAGCCAACTCCGCCGCTGGCCCATACTTCTTCTCCGGGATAATTCGGATCGATGTCGGCGGACATGCCCCGCCCGGTATCCTTGCCGGTATGAACGCCCCACAGCACTTGCCCGGTCGCGGCGTCCCACACGGCGGCCCCGTAAGGCGCGCTGGTATTTTCCATGACCTTAAAAACCTCCAGGCCGGAACGGTTCGGATTTAAATCCCCCACATGCAGCGCGTCTCCATGCCCCAATCCCGTGTTATACAGCTTGGCTCCGTTATCGTCGATGGTTAAGGCGCCGTAAATGATCTCATCTCTGCCGTCGCCGTCCACGTCGGCCACGCTTAAGCTGTGGTTGCCCTGGCCGGCCGTTCCCGGGTTGGTGGAGCTGTTGCTGTCAAACGTCCACTTCCGGGTTAAGGTGCTGCCGTTCCAGTTATAGGCGACCACGACCGTGCGCGTGTAATAACCCCGCGCCATAATGATGCTCGGATGAACGCCGTCCAAATAAGCCACTCCGGCGAGAAAACGGTCGACGCGGTTGCCGTAGTTGTCGCCCCAACTAGATACGTTGCCTCTTGGCGGAACATAGTCGATGGTGCTTAAAGCTTTGCCCGTCTGTCCGTTAAATACGGTCAGATATTCGGGTCCCGACAAAATGTATCCGCTCGAGTTGCGGTAGTCCGCACTGGCGCTGCCGATCGTCACGCCAGTTCCGTCAACGGTGCCGTCCGCAGTTTTGCAAACGACTTCGGCTTTGCCGTCCCCGTTGAAATCGTATACGAGAAACTGCGTGTAGTGAGCGCCGGCGCGGATATTTTTGCCCAGGTCGATCCGCCATAGGCGCGTGCCGTTTAGCTTGTATGCATCGAGGTAGACGTTGCCCGTGTATCCGCTTTGCGAGTTGTCTTTGGAGTTGGACGGGTCCCATTTCAGCACAATTTCGTATTCCCCGTCCCCATCCAGGTCCCCGACGCTTGCGTCATTGGCGCTATACGTGTAGCTGACGCCGTCCGGGGTCGTGCCGCCGGCCGGAATCTGGATCGGTACGTCCAAATAATTGTTCGCCCACACGCTGGCCGCCGGGGAGGCCGCTTGCTCCGTTCCGTTGACGATGGCCCTGACCGTATACGAAGAGGAAGTCGTGCCCGCTGAGTCCAAATAGTTCGTGCTGTTCGTAATCGGGCTGGAATTCACCTTGGTTCCGTTCCGGTACAGATTAAACGAAACCGACAGCTCCTCGGTCCCGAGCAGCCGCCAGCTCACAAACACCCCGCCGCTGACTTTCACCGCCACCAGTCCCCGGCTGAGTTTTTCCGCTTGCCTGGGGGCTGCGGCCGACGCGGTGGAAAGGGGCAGACACGCGGACCAAACGAAGGAGAGAACGACAAGTATACCAAGTACAAGATGCCAGACTGGATGTAACCGCTTACTCAATTAAAAAACCTCCTTTTACTATTTTTAAAATAAAAGTAATGTTGCAACAAAGATGTCATATTTTACAGTATCATAAATTCTGCTCGTATTGAATAGTTCCATGGTCTTCCAGGCGAAAATTTGGCGAACGCCTGTTTGCGAATGACATTGCGGGCGGGGGGAGATAGATTGGCGGGGGCGTTTCCAACACTGCAATATCGTACTATACGGCCATGAAGCGGAGGGTGTATCATGCATTAAAATACTGCATGGAGGTAACCTGATGAGCTTCATTTCTTTTCTGATGTACTGCGTTATTGCCACCTTTACGCCGGGGCCGACGAATATTGCTATCTTATCGATAGCCCATCATGCTAGACTTAAAGAGTCATTTCAATATATATGGGGGGCGGCTGTCGCCTTTTCCATGCTGCTTGCCGCCTCCGCCGTTTTAAACGGGGTGCTTGCGACCATCGTGCCGAAGATTTTGCTGGTCATGCAGATTATAGGGTGCATGTATATGCTCTATCTTGCCTATCAAGTGTACAAAATGAATCTGTCGGGGAATACGGCTGCACAAGCGGCTACGTTCAGGTCGGGATTTGTGATGCAATTCGTAAATCCCAAAACCTGGTTATTTACAATGACAGTGATTCCGAGCTATGTTATGCCCTATTACAAGTCTTCGCTAATTATATTTGCCTTTGTCCTGGCGATAACGGTGATTGCTTTTTTAGCATTTGTCACGTGGGCGTTTTTTGGCAGGATGCTTCATCGTTTTTTGCAAAAATATCAAAAGGCTGCCAACATTATTTTAGCCGTTTTATTGGTTTTTTCAGCCATTGAGATATTGGGGATATGGAGATAGAACGAGGTGAATAGGGATGAACACATTCGTATATAAGAAAGCGGCGGGGATCACCGCGCTGTCCGCAAGTATGTCCGATTTCGAATATGTGAAGCACAGCCATGAAGAATATGCGATGGGCGTTACTTTGCGCGGCGTCCAACAGTACAATTTGGATGGAAGCTTTCAGTCGTCCTATCGGGACGGAGTGATGCTTTTTCATCCGGAACAGGTGCATGATGGGAGGTCCCAAGATAGGACGGGCATTGATTATGTCATGGTGTACATCCAACCGAATTTATTTATGGAGCTTGCCGGGTTGAAGGAGATCGTCAAGTTTTCTTCTCCAATCGTTTATAATCGCGGGCTGAAGCAAAGCATATTGAACCTGGTCCGGGCGGTTTTTGCCCATAAAGACGAATCGCTGTGCTATGAGCTTCTTGCAGCGCTTGCGGATCATTTTTCCGAAATTGAAATGCGCGCCATGTTCGGTAAACAGGATAGCTTGATGACCCGAGCCAAGGAAATGATTTACGCCAATTTGGACCATGTGCTGAAACTCGATGAGTTATGCGGAGAACTGGGGCTGACCAAATTCCAGTTTATCCGGGCGTTTAAAGCGAACACGGGCATCTCCCCGTACCGGTTCTTTTTGAACAGCAAATTGGAGCACGCCAAGCGTATCATCGAAAGAAACAAGGATATCTACGCGGCGGTCGCCGCCTGCGGGTTTGTGGATTTATCGCATTTGAACAAGCATTTTAAACGCGTATACGGCATAACGGCTATGGAATATATGTCAAATATCAGGTAGATCGTGGTCATTGACGCTTGCGGGTCGTTTGGAGTGCAGTTGACCAGGGCTTGCCCCTGATTTAAGATAGAACCAACAAATCGGGGGAAAAGGAGAGAAACGGCATGACGGCATTCGCTAGACCTCCTTGTTAATCCGCATTCGCCTGGCCGGCCCGAGCGCCTCCAATCTAATGGATCGAACCGGTACCCATTAGATACGAAAGAGGTGCTTCGAGGTGAATTACACGGTAAATCTGAAAGTACTTTATGGGATTCGATTTTTTTCCGCCCTCATTCCGGCTTATGTGATCGAACGGCTGTACTGGGAACAGCGCGGTATGACCATTCCCATGGTAATCTATGCCGAAATCGTCTACGCTTTGACGGTCGTTCTGCTGGAGGTTCCGTCAGGCGTGCTGTCCGACAGATGGGGCCGCAAAAAAATGCTCGTGGCGAGCGCCATCCTGATCTGCTGTGAATTTCTGATTTTGCTGTTTGCGACGGAATTTTGGCATTTCGCGGTTGCCGTGTTTCTGGCGGGGCTCGCCCGTTCGGCCAGCAGTGGTTCGGAGAACGCTCTGCTGTATGATTCCCTGCTGCGGCAAGGCGAGGCGGCTTCATTCGAAAAACGGCTCGGCCGCCTGAACGCTTGCGACTTCGTTTCCGCCATGCTGGCCGCCTTGTGCGGCAGCCTGCTTGCCGGGAGATTCGGCCTGGAGCTGAACTACTGGATTTCGCTCGGAAGCGCGCTGGCCGCGCTGTTGCTTACTTTGCTGCTGGTTGAACCGGCGGTGAAGGCCGATGACCAACCCGTACCAGTTGAGGCCGAATCGGCGGGTGAGGCGATCCCATTCAAGAGGTACATCACGGATTCCCTGCGTTTCTTCCGGCAAAATCCGGGCGTCAGCCTGGTCATTTGCTCCGGGATGGTCACAGGGACGGCCATGGTGTACATTTATGAATTTTGGCAATTGTATGTGGACCGCTTAGGGATGCCGCTTGCTTATTTCGGCGCGCTGTCCGCCTCGATCATGCTGCTCCAGCTGCCCGGCAGTCTGCTGGCTCATGCGCTGATTGCCCGCTTCAGCCCGCAAACGCTGATCATAACCGTGCTGGCGGTTCAAGCGACCGGCTTTTCCTATGCCGCCGTCAATCAGGACTACACCGGGCTCGCGGCGATGCTCCTCACCTGCCTGTTCGCCGGCATCATGGAACCGCTCGCTTCCGGTTACCTGCACCACCGGATCGATTCCGGGAAACGCGCGACGATGGATTCGTTCCAATCGCTGGGGGAGAAGCTGGTTACGATATTGGCGGGACTTGGGTTCGGCTACTTGTCCGTCCGGTATGACGTGTTTGGCGGGTATGGCTTTATGGCGGTGATGTGCGGCGTGTTTTTGATCGGATTTATTGCGGCGTCACGTAAAATCATAAGGTAAAGAGCAGAGCCCGGGCCGATAAATATCGGTTCCGGGCTGTATGCTATACTATCATATGATTGATCACAACATCAAATGGCATTCCATAGCTCATTAAGAGGTGTAATCGGATGAAAAAGGAACTGACCTCAATCAAGCAAACGCGGCTGAACACCATTTTGGATGAAGCGACCAAGCTCTTGGTCGAGAAGCCAAACGCTTCCATGCATGAAATTGCCGAATCGGCCGGGATCGGCGTCGCAACGTTGCATCGGTATGTGGAGAGCCGGGAGCAATTGATGATTTACTTGGGATTTCGCGCGATTAAGGTCGTCAACGAGACGATGAAAGACATTCGGTTGGATGAGGAGAACTGTGAGAGCTATATCCCGGAGCTGATTGAAGCCCTAATTCCGCTCGGGGACAAAATTTATTTCCTGGCCCATGACGCCGCCATCAATTATCATCCGGAGATCGAGGAAGAGTATTGGAAGCTGCAAGAGCCGGTACTGCGTACGGTCGGTTTACTGCAGCAGAAAGGGTATTTTCGCCAGGATGTAGATAAGAACTGGATTGTCAATGTCCTGTATTCACTTCTGTTCCTCACATGGCAGCAGGTCGTAGAAGGGAATATCGCCAGAAAATCCGCTGTCGCGATAGTTGTGGATACGTTTTACCACGGTTTTAAGGCGAAGGACTAATTTTTGTTGGAAATTTCGTAATAAGCAGCTTATAAAGCTTGCGGAGCCTGTTCGAAAAATCGGATAGGCTCTTTTTTTCATGAAGAAAGTTGACTGTCGCTTATTTATGATATATTTTTATATCAAATGATATAATTATGTATCACATTTAAATTCAAATCATCAAAAAGCGGGGGGGATGAGCATGTTCATTCAAAATGCGATGGGAACAATCAACATTTCAAAGGAAGCAATCACCATCATAAAGGCTGATGCCGGGTCCGCGGTTGGCGCCAGGCTGAATCAAATGGCATTGGAATATATGGCTTACCCGCTAGCCGGGTCCGAGAAGAAAAGCATCGTTGCCGGTACGTTTCGCAAGCTGTGGAAGGGGCAGGGGAACCGCTTTAGTCATCAATATGCTTTTGAAGCCACGGCCAGCGGACAGACACTCGGAATAATCACCTGTTATCCGGTCCCGCTGTTAAAACGCCTTACTTGGCCAACCATTAAACAACTGCTTATACATCGGAAGCTGGGACTGATTGGTTATAATCTTCGGCATTTCAAATCACTTTATTCAATGATCACCATGAAAGAAGGGGAAGATGACGAATTCCATATTGGAACCATCGCCGCTTTGCCGGAAAGCAGAGGCCTCGGGATAGGTTCGCGGCTTCTCGCGTTTGCGGAGGAACAAGCCGTTTTGCAAGGCTTCACTAAATGTTCCCTGACCGTAAGGAAGGAAAACGAACTTGCCCTTAAATTGTATAAGCGTATTGGCTATCGAATTACAGGGGAAATCAACAAGCCGGCTTTGTCGTTATTTAGAATGGCTAAAGTGCTCGTATGAGGGCATGAAGAGCCGGAATCGGGCAGCATACCCGGTAAAAAAACTCGAGCAGAGGATCATTTGTCCTTTGCTCGATTCATTCTCGTATTTCTTATCGAAAAACGTTCTGGCACTAGCTGGTGCGCCGAACCATCAGTTCCGTCGGGAACACTTCTTCCACAGGTTCGAGGCGCTGGCCGTCGGATTCAATGGATTCGATCATCAGCTTGGAAGCGGCCTCGGCCAATTCGTTGATGGGGTGCCGGATCGTCGATAGGCTCAGCAGCTCGGAGACGGTCGGCATATCGTCGACGCCCAGAACGGCAAGCTGATCCGGAATAGAAAGGCCCAAATCCTTGCAAGCCTTTAACGCCCCGATGGCGGAGATGTCGTTCAAACAGAACAGCGCTTGCGGCAGCTGGTTGCTTTTGGCCAAGTTCGTCACCGTCTCATATCCGAAAGTTTCCGTCATATCGCCCGTTATGACAGTCGGCAGCTTGCCGTTTTGCTGTAAAGTCTCGCTGGCTCCGTTGAGCCGATCGTCGAATCCGGGAACATGGCCGTGCGGATAAGTCAAAATGACCAGCTTGTCATAGCCGCGGGATAACAAATGGTTCACCCCGGTTTGGCCGCTCTGATAGTCGTTGACGCGCAGCACATGCGCTCCGTAGGATAAGTTGTGGCGTCCTACCGTAATGACCGGCACGTTGAGGTCCATTAATTTGGGCATGAATTTTTCCGTGTCAAGGGTCGCTTTGACGATGATTCCGTCGACCATCTGAATATTCATGAAAATTTCTTCAAAGTCCAGCAGGATAATTTTATATCCCAAGGCCTTTAACTGCTGCTTGATGACTTTGGCAAAATGGAGGAAGTATAAGTCCTCAAAGTAACCGTCTCCGTCATAGGTGCTGTCGGACAAGACGAGCCCAATGGTATGCATTCTGCCGGTAATTAGACTTTTGGCAACCGGGTTCACTTGGTAACCTAATTTCTCGATGGAGAGACTGATTTTTTCCTTGGTCTCCGCGCCCATCTTCTGAAAGTTGCCGTTTAGAAAATGGGAGACCGTCGCGGGCGATACGCCCGCGTCTTTTGCGACTTGAACTAAAGTAACCCTTTTTTTTGCCATTTTTAAACCTCTGCTTCTATTTGAATTACGAAGATTTCGCCCAGATTAGCGCGGACGTCTTTCCAATACGCCGGGCAGGGCGGGAAACGCTTGGTGCGGCTCGGTCTGGTACCAGTAACATACGGAACTTATGTCATCGCTTCTTTCGAACAACGCTTTGCCGTCATGCCCGATCTGTTGAACGGTGACCCGCAAATCCTCTTCAAACAAAATGGGGTCAAGTATATGCCAACGATAGAAGCCGCGCATCGGACAAGCCGCTCCATCGTAAATATGCGCTCTTGTCGTATCTTTTACGGCAAAATACGGGAAACCCATAAATGGGGTGGAGTACGTCTGCTCCTCAACCGGGTTGCCGTTGTCGTACTTCACGAAACCCCAGGCGCCGCCGAAGTAATCCTCGGTCCCCGTGCCGCAGATCGTCGGCCAATCCCGGTCGCCGTCGAGATAAAATTTCACTTCCCCTTCGCCGTACCAGTATCGGGACAGGGAGGTCCAGGCCATATAAGTGCCAACATATTTCCCTCTTCCTTTAATTCCATCTACAATTGTATAATCCTGCTTAAGATTGGTCGGATTTTCCCGGCGGAACTGGGCGTGAAAATATTCCGTATCCTCCGGAAGCTCATCGACCAGCATATAATCAAATTGGTAGAAAAACGCTTCGATCTCTTGGGGATGCTCATTCGTTACCGTTACTTTGGCGGATTTTTGGAAAGGCATCGCAAAGTAACTGTTCATGCCGCCGACCGGGTTGACTACAATCGGCATGGAGTTGACGACCGCTCTGGCCCCGAAGCCATTGCAGAAGAAATCGCCCAGCGGAACTTCCACGGATGGCGATTCTTCACCGTCCCAATACATTCGCAGCACCAGGTCGCGCAACACGAACCAGCCGGCTTCGGTCTGGTCGGTCACGGTCATCCAGATGTGCTGGATGATGCCGGGGCCTTCGATATCAACGAGCGTGGCGGTTTCGCCCTGAGCCAGCGGGATAAAGGCTTTGCCCTTCCGGGCGACGCCCAAGGGGCCGGCGGCTTTCCCGCCTTCGCCTTTCAGGCCGCGCGGATTTTCCGCCGTGATCGCTCTGCTTTGTCCTTTGATTCTGCCAAAAAGTTGGTTCATCGATTGCATGGTTGATCTCTCTCCTTATCTTTTTATCCGCTTATCCTTTAACCGCTCCGTCGGACACGCCGGCCATCACGTATTTGTTCAGGAACAAGTATGTGATGATGATCGGGATGATACTGATGCTGATGGCCGCAAACGTCTGGCCCCAATCCGTCGCGCCAAACGCCCCGATGAATTCCTGAAGCCCGACGGCGATCGTTTTGTATTGCTTGTCGTTCGTAAAGGTGTTGGAAAAAATAAAATCGTTCCAAATGAAAATGAAGTTGATCGAGGCGACCGTAACCGTCGTGTTGATGGTCAGCGGTGAAATGATTTTATAAAACACTTGATAAATGTTGCATCCGTCGATGACGGCGGCTTCGATCAATTCATTCGGCACATAGCTGTAAAAACTGGTGAAAATCAAAATCGACAACGGCAGGGCAAA
Organism: Paenibacillus oralis; assembly: GCF_003863965.1. Classification (GTDB taxonomy): domain Bacteria; phylum Bacillota; class Bacilli; order Paenibacillales; family Paenibacillaceae; genus Fontibacillus; species Fontibacillus oralis. Next base: position 6,013,374 of record NZ_RRCN01000001.1, on the reverse strand, counting down.
GCCGACTTGCGGCAGGATCAGCGCCAGATACGAGTTCAGCAGCCCGAAATCTTTGTACATAATAAACAGCGGGATCAAAGTGACCTGAATCGGAATCATGATCCCGACCGTAAAGAACAACAGCAGCTTCGAATTTAGCTTGAAATTCATTTTGACGAGGGCAAAGCCCGCCGTTGCGCTGAGGAAGATGATCAGCACCAGACAGCTGAAGGTGACGATGGCGGTGTTTTTGATATACAGCAGCAGGTCACTTTCCCGAAATACGTCGGCATAGTTGGCAAACGACCATACCGTCGGCAGCGAAAACGGCTTTGTCGTCAATTCGATGCTCGATTTGAAGCTGGACAACATCAGCCAGACCACCGGATAGATTTGCACGATCAGGATTGCGATCACAATAAAATACAGCAGGAAGGACAAAGCCGTTTTTTTGGATTTCATGGGTTACGCTTCTCCTTTCCTGGAGTTAAATATGGCCCGGATGATCAGGACGGCAAGCAGGCTTTCGATGACGATAAATACGGCGATCGCGCTGCCGTAACCGTATTGGATGGTGGAGAATGCTTTTTTGTACATATAAGTTGTGACCAGTTCGGTTGTCGAACCCGGGACACCGATGATATACGGGATATCGAAACCCCGCAGCGCCCCGGTGGTGCACATGATGAGGGCCAGGCTCAGCACATGCTTGATGCTCGGCAATTTGATATAACGGATCAATTGCCAGCCGTTCACGCCATCGATGGTGGCGGCCTCCTCGACTTCTTTCGGAATCGCGATCAGCGCCGCGTAAAAGATGACCATGTACATCCCCGTAAAACGCCAGCCTTCGGGAATGGATACGGCGATCAGCGCGGTGTGCGGATCGGATAACCAGGCGTTTTGCAGATGGCCGAGGCCGATCCATCCCAGGAACATGTTGAGCAGGCCCAGCGGCTGCAGGGAATAGAAGTTCCGGAACATCTGGGCGATGGCGACGGTGACCACAACGGCCGGTAAATAATACAACGTTCTGAAAATGCCGGCTCCTTTTTGGACGTAAGAGAGCAATAGCGCGAAAAACAGCCCGATGAACACTTGCATCAGTACGACGATCACGACATACACCAGGTTGTTTTGCACGGAATTCCAGAAGTAAGGGTCATGGAACATCTTGATATAATTGCCCAGCCCAATATATTTGGCGTCCTTGATTCCGTTCCAATCTTGAAACCCGTAGTTCAGCGACTGAATGATCGGGACAAAGACGGTTCCCAAATAAAACAGCAGGGCGGGCGTGATAAATACGAGCCAAGCCTTCTTGTCTTTGAGTACATTCATGTGGAATCTCTCCATTGATTCAGATTGACAAACTTAGGGTGAAAGTTGCCCACCCGGACCTTGGGCGGACCGGGCGGGGGCAGTTTGTCTGAACGCAGGCGTCTAGTTGCCGGCGTTTTGGGCGATGGTGTCGTCGACTTGTTTGGCGAACTCCTCCGGCGTCATGGCTCCCATGGCCAATTTCATGATCAAATCGCTCATGACGGAGTTCGTGTTGGCGTCCAGCAGCGTATCCCAAGGTTTGGCAAATTCCGAACCGTAGTTGTCCATATCCTTTTTGATGCGCAGGAACAGTTCGGAGAACTTGGACTCGTCTTCAATCGTAAATTTGAGCGGAGACATTTGCTGTTTAGCCACGTAAACGTCGCTGTAATTTTTCAAGACGTAACTCAGGAAATCCTTGGCGGTCCCGTCGAACTTGCTGGCCGTGGCGGCCAGGCCGATGCCGCTGTTTCCGAAATACTCGTTATCCGGCGTTTTGGCGCCTGCCATGGTCGGCAGATAGAAATAATCAACATTCCCTTTCATGTTATCCGGCAGATTTTCGTCCACGAAGGACGGAATTTCCCAAGTGCCCATCCGGTACATAGCTGCTTCGCCGTTAAGGAACATGTTTTTGGCCGTCGTGTAATCCGTTGTGGCGAACCCTTGTTGGAAGTATTGGCCGATATTGGCGACGAAATTCGCCGCTTGCATGCCGGTTTCGTCGCTCATTTTGGCCTTGCCCTGGCTCAGATTCCGGGCAAATTCGTTTCCGGTGGCGCGGAACGGAATCATCGCCGCATAGCGCAGTACAGGCCAGACATCGACGCCGTCCACGGCGATCGGGGTAATGCCTTTGTCTTTAAGCGCCTTGCTGGCCGCGAGCATATCGTCGATCGTTTTTGGCACGGTCAGGTTATTTTCCGCGAAAATTTTCTTGTTGTACCAAGTCATCTCCAGATGGTATTCCAAGGGGAGAAGGTACAGACGTCCGTCGGGCAGCTCCTGGTATTTCAGCGCCGGTTCGTAGAACTGATCGTACAAGCCTTGCTCCTCCAAAAACTGCTTCATGTCGACCAGCATGCCGGCATCCGCCAGTTCCTGAGCGTACGGATCGGCGTCCGTATCGATAAATTCCGGTACTTCACCGGACGCGATGAGCGTTCTCAGCTTGGTCAGATAGGAAGGTCTGTCCGCCGTCACTTGAATATCCAGTTTGAACCCGGGATGATCTTCCGCATAGCGGTCCGCCAGCTCCCGAACGGTTTGAATGATCGCCCCGTTCTCCGGCCGGGCCGTCAGCCAGGTAATCGTTTTGCCTGAGGCCGCCTCGGATGAATTCCCCTGATTCTGCGCGGCGCTCCCGGCGTTTTTGCCCGCCGAGCCGCCGCAGCCGGCGAGAGCGGTTGCAAGCAATGCGGAGATGACGATAAGAGAGAAGACCTTTAACCTGTTTCTGCTACTTGCCATTTTAATACCCCTCCATTTTTAATTTGGTTCAACCTAATCATCAGTGCTTGACAGTCAAGCCGGCAACAGACCGTGGCCTGGAGCGAGACTCGCTATCCGGAGGCTTTGCACGATTATCCCGTTTGACCAGGTAACTTGACTTCCTGAACCAAAGGGATGATCGTGCAAAGTGGTTTGGAGAGACAACACCCCCCTTTATCCGTCATCATTTATTTTGTCAAGCACTGATTTTGGTCTTGAGCCTAACGTTTTGAACTTTAACCGCGCCTTCGTTCGCGAAAAAACCGAGATGTCCGGTTTTGAAGTTGTAGATCCGTGTGGTCATCGCGACCATGCCGTTGACGTAAAGGCACAAAATATCGTCCTCCAAAATCAGCTTGATGCTGATCCGGTTGTGCTCCGCGAAGCGGAATGGACGCTCCAATTCAATCATTTGCGGTTTATCGCCGGCAATTTGCCATTGAAAGAAACCGGGTTCGGTTCGCGGCCACATATCGAAGGCGATCCGGTTATGGAACGGATCGAATTTAATGAAATAACCCGTGTCCAGCGCTTTGTCGGTGCGCAGCGCGATGCCGAAGTCTTTCGCTTCTTTCCAGTCCGTAAACTCGGCTTCGATCAGGACTTGGGAGGGCAGTTCATTAAAAACGCGGTAAGCCAGCCCGTCGGGAGATTCCAGTTCAAAGCCGCTTTGGCTTTCGGCATGGCGGCAGTTTTTCTCCGCTTCAGGAACGATGTCCGTCTCGCTATTAAAATGCTCATAGATCGCTTGCGGCATCCTCACCAGCAAATCGCCGTTATCGCTTTGATAAACCTCATGCACAACCAGGGTACCGGCCCATTCCCAATCGCCGTAATCGTTTGCCCCCCGCTTGGAAGGCACCCAGCCGAAAGCGTATCTTTGCCGGCCGTCCGAGGCCGTTTTCGCCGCGTAAAATCCTCTGCCGTCAAAGGTGTCCGGGATCGGGGAAGTGTACACGCCCTCGATGGTTTTGCTTTTTTTGTAATGCGTTACGAACTTTTCGCTGAACGTCGAGTAGACCAGGTAATGCCAGTCTCCCATTTGAAAATAATCGGGACATTCCAAAGTAATGTACTTGTCCGGACTGTAAAACGGCTCCCGGTATTGCCAGTGCGCGAGATCGCCGGAAGTGAGGAGGGCAATGCACCCGCCTTTCTTTTCTGAGGAATTCATCAGCCTTGAGGTGACCAGCATCCAGTACTCTTGCCGTTCTTCGTTGAAAAACACGAACGGATCGCGCCAATCGAATTTCTCATAAATCAGGCCGTCTCCATAAAGCTTGAAATTTGCATCCTTGGTCCAATGGATTCCGTCGGTTCCGGTGGCCTTTAATACAACTTGCAAGGGCTTACCGTTCACACAAAATTCGGGGTTGGGATTATGCCCGGTGTAGAAAAGGTGATACATGCCGTTTTGGTCCTTGATTACGGAACCGGTATAGGCGTTGCGGTCGGGTTCGGTTTCGCCGCCGTTTGGCAAAGCCACGCCGTGATCCTCAAAATCCAGGCCGTTTTTGGTGGTGATCAGGTTCCACGTTGTATGGTTCCCATAATCGCCGCCGGCTCTTTGGTCATGGAGATAATAGAGTTTGTACTCTCCATGGTCATAGAACGGGATCACATCGCCGACCCATCCGTCTTGCGGTTTGTAAAATACTTTTTTCATCTTGTCATCTCCATTTGGTAAAACGTTTTACAAACTCATAATAACATAAGTTTTAAAGTTGTCAACGTTTACATTTGCTAAATTAATAGTAATTATATAAATTACAATCAGGATTTTGAAATCGGTATAGTAAAACGTTTGTCAAAATAGTAAAATAAATGTGAAAGCACTTACGGTTTTAAGAGGAGGAGTTTAAGTATGCGAATTGGCGCTATTGAAGCGGGAGGCACAAAATTCATCTGCGGGGTCGGGAATGAAAAGGGGGAAATTCTGGACCGGATCAGTTTTCCGACGGAGGCGCCGGAAAAAACGCTGGAGCAAGCGGTTTCGTATTTTCGCGGCAAAGGTGTTGAGGCGATCGGAATCGGGTCTTTCGGGCCGATTGATCTGGATCGTTCCAGTCCCACTTTCGGACGGGTGACCACGACGCCGAAACCGGGATGGTCAGGCTTTGACATCGTCGGGTACATGAAAGACAATTACCCGGTACCGATCGGTTTCGATACCGACGTGAACGCCGCGGTTTTTGGTGAGGTGAAGTGGGGAGCGGCTAAAGGATTGGATAGCTGCGTTTACTATACGGTAGGGACCGGCGTCGGCGTCGGAGTGTACACGGAAGGCAAACTGGTTCACGGACTGGTCCATCCGGAAGGGGGACATGTTTTGATCCGGCGGCACCCGGAGGATAGCTTCGGTGGTTTGTGTTCTTACCATGGCGATTGCCTGGAGGGCATGGCCAGCGGACCCGCGCTGGAGAAACGCTGGGGAGTGAAAGGAAGCGAACTGCCGGGCGATCATCAGGCTTGGGAGATGGAAGCTTATTATCTGGCGCAGACTCTTTCGGGGGTTATTCTGCTGCTATCACCGAAAAAAGTGATTCTTGGCGGCGGGGTCATGCATCAGAAGCAATTGTTCCCGCTCATCCGCAAGGAGGTTACCCAAATCTTAAACGGATATGTCGCTTCACCGGCGATCCTTGACGGTATGGACAACTATATCGTACCGCCGGGCCTTAGCGACAATGCCGGATTGTGCGGGGCGTTGGCGCTTGGCATCGAGGCTGCCGGTTTGTCGGCATGAGTTCACGATATTTTCGCCGTATCAGTTGGTTCTAACTTGATCACGGAAGGGGAGGAATATGATGTTCCATGTGCTGGTAGCGGATGACGAGCCGCGGCATCGCCGCGGGATTGCCGACATGATCAAGACGCTGCGGCCGGACTACCGAATCTTTATGGCCAAGGATGGGGAGGAGGCCTTGCGCGTCGCCCTGGACAACCGGATTGATATGATATTTACGGATATTCGCATGCCCAATATGGACGGTCTGACGATGATCGGGCATTTAAAAGCGCGGAGCGAACCGATGAAAATCGTCATCCTGAGCGTGTACGGCCATTTCGATTATGCCAGACAGGCCCTTAAGCTCGGCGCGTTCGATTACCTGCTCAAACCGCTGGAACTGAGTGATATGGCAGAGATGCTGGACAAGCTGGACGCCGCCATCGAGCAAGAGCGGATGCGCCATCAAGATGGAGTAAGCCTGCAGGAGCAGCTGAGTTCGGCCATTCCAGTGTACGAACAGCATCTGCTTAGCCGCTGGGTGCGGTCGGCGGCGAATGAAGACGAGCTGCGGGAGATTGAACGTTTGATCCCGCAGGGACAGGTCGGATTTGTATGGATCTCCAAGTTTTCCAAATCCGAGGTCGAACAGATGTATCAAGGCGAGGAATTCGCTGAAGTCAAAACCAGCTTCAAGAGCTGGATGCGCCAGGTCACCGAGCCGATCGGCCCGGCCATTTCCTTTTACCTGGAGGGAGACGAGCCTATGCTTGTCTCCGTCATTGCGCCTTCGCATTCCCTGGAATGGCTGATGAAAAAGGAAATTGAACGGTTAACTCAATTTATCGAACAGGTTCGCATGGAATTCGAACTTACCGTATCCATCGGCGTAGGCGACGGGGTTAATGATCTGCGCCGCGAAGCGCCCCGTTCCTTCGCACAAGCGTTGAATGCGCTGGACTTTACGTTTTATTGCGGGAACGGGAAACTTGTCATCCATAGTGAAATCGCTTACACCCTGCAAAAGCCGTCTTTGCCATGGGTTCCCGACGATTTCGGCATTGCGGACGCGGTGGCGGGCGGGAATCGGGACAAGGCGCGGGAGGCGTTGGACTTGCTGGTGCGGCGGCTTCTGGAAAGCGGCTATCCTGCTCCCGCCCAGTTCAAGCGCAGCATTTTGTATGTGCTGGTCAACCTCGTTAAGGCCAATGAAGCGGTATTGCGAAGGGAGGAGGCGGGCAATATCGTGTCCGAGATGGAATTTCGGATTCCCTCCTGTTCCACGCTGGATGAACTCCAGGTGAAAGCGGCTGATTATGTGAACCGGATCATCGACGGGATCGCGGACCGGAAAAACCATAAAAACGAGCGGATTATCGAGCTGTGCCGCACTTATCTGGCGGAGCATTACATGGAGGATCTCGCGCTCGAAACGGTGGCCAGGCGGTTCTTTTTCAGCCCAGCCTATTTCAGCAGCTTCTTTAAAGCGCATACGTCGATGACGTTTACCGAATATTTGCTGCGGCTCCGAATGGAGAAAGCCAAGGAAATGCTGAAGGACGGGAGCCGGAAAATTTCCGAGATTGCCCTAAACGTGGGCTTCAGGGACGCGGGTTATTTTACCCGGATCTTCAAGCGGGAAACCGGCTTTTCCCCGGAGGAATTCCGCAAGAAAGACCTGCTGTAGGTGGCGCCATGAGACTGAAAAACAAGCTGATTTTATCCTACATCGTTTTGATTACGCTGCCTCTGGCCACCTTGGGGACGGGAGCCTTTTATGCAAGCAAAAATATCATGCTTAAGCTGGCCCGCGATAACGTAACGGAAATCGTTCAAAAAAACAACCAAATCATCGACGAACGGCTGAAAATCATCGAGGACGACAGCCTCTCCCTGATGGTGGAGTGCGACTTGTTTCAAATTTTCGACGGCCCCGCCCCGGCCGAAAGCGAACTGCTGCAGACGAATAAACGGGTCACGCAAATTTTGAACCGTTATTTTTCGCCATCCCGGGATCTGTATTCGGTGGAGCTTGTGACCCGGGCTTTCGTTTACGGAAGCAAGGCGCGCAATACGTATCCGCCGGATCATTTTTACGAATCCGAGCTGTACAAGCGGGCGGCGGAGCAAAAGGGGCGTCTGGCCTGGATTCCGACCTATGAGTACAGCCGGATGCACCAATTGCCGGATTTGGCCGGCGCCGACATCGATTACCGCTATTTATTTACCGCCGTCCGGCAGATGAATCCTTCCTGCGTTCGTAATGACGCGATCGTGCGGGCTGGGGAAGGTACGGAGAAGCCGATTCTCGTGATGAATTTCCGGGACGATGTTTATGCCGATATTTTCCGGGATAGCGTTCCGATCGATGGCGCGGCATTTTTGGTGGCCAGCGCAGACGGCACGATCATTTCCCATGCGAATGCTGAGTTTATCGGGAGCAAACCGTCTTTACCCTGGCTGGCCGAAGTGCGGAGCCGCGGCAGCGGAGCTTCCTACGTTACGGTGGACGGGAAACGGATGATCGCCTGTTACGCGGTGTCCGGAATCACGGGCTGGACCTCGGTCGTGCTGATTCCTCCCGGCGCGCTGACGAAGGATATCGGACAAACGATCACCTTTTTTATCATCACGTTGGGCGCTTCGCTGCTGCTGCTTTCACTGTTGTTCGCCTATTTGATTTCCATGCGGATTTCTTCACCGGTCAGCAAGCTGCTGCTTGCGATCAAGCGGGTTGGGGGCGGCGATTTCAACGCCAAAATCAAGGTGGAAGGGAAAGACGAGCTGGGGCATGTGCTGATGAAATTCAACAGCATGAACGAGAAAGTGAAGCAGCTGATTGAAGAAAATTATGTCGTCAAACTAAGGGAGCGCGAAACGGAAATCATGGCGCTGAATGTCCAGCTTAACCCCCATTTTCTGTACAATACGTTGAATATCATCAACTGGATGGCCGTTTACGGAGAGAAAGAGCAGGTCAGCAAAATGCTGGTCAGCTTGTCGCGGATGCTGCATTATACGACGGACAACCGCAAGGATTCGATGCCGCTTTCCGCAGATATCGGGTGGCTAAAGGATTATATCGTCATCATGTCCAACCGTTACGAACACCGTTTCCGGGTCGACTTCGACATCGCGCCGGAGCTGATGGAAGCCAGCGTGCCGAAGCTGTTTCTGCAACCGCTGGTGGAAAATGCGATCATCCACGGGTTCGGGGATATGGAGAGCGGCGGACTGATTACGATCTACGGGCGCCGGCAGGGGGACGATATCGAGTTCTGCGTGGAGGACAACGGCTGCGGGATTATGCCGGAACGCCTCAAGGAGGTGCTGGCCGAAGACTCCGCCAACATCGGGATCAAAAACGTCGATAAGCGGGTCAAGCTGCTCTACGGCAGCCGTTACGGCATCGGCATCGAATCCGTTCCCGAGCTGGGGACGCGGGTAAAGCTGGTTATCCCGTATCGAAAGCCTTAAAGAGGATGTTCAAAAAGCGTCTTCCCATGACGAAGTAGTTTCAGGGAGCGGAATCGACGTCGAATCTTGAATTGATCGAAAAATCGTCCAGGAAACGAAAAAACGTCCCATAGGTTTTCGGGAGCGGCGATTCTACAATAAAAACAAGCGACTGCAGCGCTTACATTTTTAAGCGGGGGGATCAGCACATGCAAGCAAAATCCGGCAAATTAAAAACGCTGTTTGTTTTCCTAACCATTCTGGCGCTTTTTGTAACCGCTTGCGGAACGGGGGGAAGCGGTTCGCCAGCGAACCAGGGACAACAAGGCGGCGAGAACAACAAGGCGGACGGCGGGAAAAACGGAGAAAAAGTAACGCTGAAGTTCACGTTCTGGGGCAGCCCGGAGGAAAAGAAAGCGGTGGAATCGGCGATCAAAGCCTTCGAGCAGAAACATCCGAACATCACCATCAACCCGATCCATATTCCGGGCACGGATTTTCTGCAGAAGCTCAACGCCATGGTCGCCGGCAACGAGGCGCCGGATATCAGCTATTCGGCCGCCTGGAAGCTGAAAATGGGCGAGGAGGGTCTGATTTACAACTTCTTTGATTTAATGAAAGATGATCCGAGCATCAAGAAAGAGGATTACCTGGAGTATGCCTGGTGGAACTGGGACAAGGATAAAAGCGCCGGACCGTATCAGGCGTCCGTCGTCCCTTCCTTGATGTACAACGCGGATATGTTCAAGGAAGCGGGAGTGGAACTGCCGCCTACCAAGGCGGAGGAAGCGTGGACCTGGGACGAGTTCGTGGACGCGGCCAAAAAGCTGACGCTCGACCGGAACGGCAAGCATCCGGACGATCCGGGCTTCGATCCGAAGAACATCAAGCAATACGGCGTTAAACTCAGCCTCGGCTGGTCGTCTTATATGCCAATGGTTCTCTCCAACGGCGGGGATTATCTGACGGCGGACGGCAAGGAATTCGGGTTGTCCAAACCGGAGGCGACCGAAGCGCTGCAGAGAATAGCCGATTTAATTAACGTGCACCACGTCTCGCCATCGCCGGTGCAGGCCAGCAGCATTCCCGCTCCGGCGACCGCGCTGCAGTCCAAAAAAGTGGCGATGGTCATCGACGGCAGCTGGAACCACCTCGATTTGAGCAAAACCAACATTAACTGGGGCGTCGGCGTGCTGCCGGTCATCAAGGACTACAAAACGTTTTTCCTTGGCGGCTCGCTGATCATCTTCAAAAGTTCGCAGCACCCTAAGGAGGCGTGGGAGTTCTCCAAATTCCTCACCGATCCGCAAAACGTACTCGACTTGCACCAAGGTTTGTGGATGCCGCAGCTCAATAAATGGTACGAGGATCCGCAGCTGATCGACGAGTGGGCGAACGAAGAGCTGCCCGGAAGACCGGCTGGTTTCCAGGATGCCGTGATGCGCTCCACCTATGAGCATGCCGAGCCGTCGCCGGAAAACAACGTCAAAAACTTCGTGGAAATCGACGCCGCGGTATCGGCCGCGCTCGATCAAGTGTGGCTTGGCGAGAAAACGGCCGAAGCGGCGATGAAAGAAGTGGAGACGAAAGTGAAGCCGCTGGTACAGGGCACCTACTTGAAATAACGAAGCGCTGTGCGAAAGCGCCGTCGCCGTAAAGCACGTTGCCAGCGGCGGCGGCCTCCGCCAGGGCGTTTCGACGGAGGGGGATTTGCTTGTGGAAACCATCTCTTCCCGGAGCGGGAATCGGTTGCGGAACAAGCGCCATACAAAGCGAAAAGACCTTTACGGCTGGCTGTTTGCCATGCCGGCGATTCTGGGCCTGCTGATCTTCACGCTGGGCCCGATGCTTTACAGCCTGTACATGAGCTTTACCGACTACACCGGATCGAATTCACCGACCTTTACGGGTCTCGACAATTATAAACGAATGTTCAGCGGCGAGGATCAATATTTTTACAAATCGCTGGCCGTTACTTTTTATTTCGTGATCCTTAGCGTACCGACCGGCATCATCTACTCCTTTTTGCTGGCGATACTGCTGAATCAGAACGTGAAAGGCAAAGCGGTCTTCCGCACGATCTTTTATTTGCCGTCGATCGTGCCGATCATCGCGATCTCGTTTATTTGGCTGTGGCTGCTTAATCCCGATCTCGGCCTCGCCAACGAACTGCTGCGCTCGCTGGGCCTGCCGGGAAGCCAATGGATTTTCGGCGAGAAAACGGTCGTGCCTTCTCTGGCTTTAATGAACCTGTGGACGACGGGCGGGACGATGATTATTTTTCTCGCGGGCCTGCAGGATATTCCCAGATCGCTGTACGAAGCGATCGAGATGGACGGCGGAACGCGGCTCGATAAGCTGCGCCATATTACGATTCCGCTGATGACGCCGACGATTTTTTTCAACCTGATCATGGGCATCATCAACGGCTTTCAAGTGTTCTCGCAGGCTTATGTCATGACCAACGGCGGGCCCAATAACGCCAGCTTGTTCTATGTGTTTTATTTGTACCGGGAAGCGTTTCAGTTCTCGCGGATGGGGAGCGCCAGCGCAATCGCCTGGGTGCTGTTCGCCATCATTATGATTTTGACCTACGTCGTGTTCAGGACATCGAACAAATGGGTTTATTACGAGGGGGATGGCGCGCGATGAGAGCCAAGGCTTGGTTTGAAAAAGGACTGATCTACCTGGTGCTGGCGGCCGGGGGAATCTTTAGCCTGCTGCCGCTGGTATGGCTCGTCCGCAGTTCGCTGATGAATATGGGGCAAATTTTCGAGCTGCCGCCGGTGTGGATTCCCAATCCCGTGCAATTTTCCAATTACAGCGAGGCGCTGACGATCCTGCCTTTTGGCCGGTATTTCGTGAACACCGCGATCATCGTCGTCTTTTCGGTGCTGGGCGTCATCGTAACCAGCTCGATCAGCGCCTACAGCTTCGCGCGGATGGCCTGGAAAGGCAGGAATCTGGTGTTCAGCCTGCTGCTGTCCAGCATGATGCTGCCGTACGCGGTCACCTTGATCCCAACGTTTATCGGCTGGAGCAAAGTGGGTTTAACCAATTCCTTTATCCCGCTGATCGCTCCGGCTTGGTTTGGCGGCGGCGCGTTCAACATTTTTCTGCTGCGCCAGTTCTACCTCAGCATCCCCCGCGATCTGGATGAAGCGGCTTACGTGGACGGTGCCGGCCATTTACGGATATTCTGGTCGATCATCCTGCCGCTCACCAAACCCGCGCTGATTGTCGTCGGTTTGTTTTCGTTTTTGGCGGCGTGGAACGATTTTCTCGGTCCGCTTGTTTATTTGAACGACGAAACCAAATATACGCTGGCTCTCGGTCTGCAGCAGTTTAAAGGCATGTATTCGGCGGAGTGGCATCTGATGATGGCGGCGGCCACCGTGGTGCTGCTGCCGGCGATAATCGTATTTTTCATCGGGCAGCGATATTTCATCGAAGGGATTACGTTAACGGGGATTAAGGCTTGAATTGACTTTAAATGAGTGGGAGGAAGCGGTATGAACCAGTTATACTTGCGCAAAGAAGGGACATCCCGGCGGCTGTCGAGCTGGGATCAAACGGGCGGCAACAGGGACTTCATTGTGATTGGGGCCGGGCAAACGGCGGCGATTGCGGAAATCGCCGGTTCGGGCGTGATTCAGCATATTTGGATGACCATCGCGGCGAAAAACAAATACGCGTTCCGCAAAGTATTGATCCGCATGTTTTGGGATGATGAGCAGGAACCGAGCGTGGACTCGCCGGTCGGCGACTTCTTCGGCGTCGGTCACGGCGTGGCCAGCCACTATGTGTCCGCGCCACTCAATATGATTACGACTCAAGGCGTGATTGAAGACAAAGCGGCGATGAACTGCTTTTTTGAAATGCCGTTCCGCAAAAGGGCGCGGATCGAAATCGTCAATGAGTGCGAGGACGAGATGATCTTGTACTTTTACGTGGACTATGTGGAAAAAGAGGTGCCGGACGACAGCTTCTATTTCCACGCCTCGTGGCGCAGGGAGAATCCGACGCAGGGCTTGGTGGACTTGGCCGCGCTGAAAGCGGAACACGATCAGCAGGACAAGGCCAATTATGCCGACCAAAAAGTATATGAGCTGAAAAATCTGACCGGAGACGACAATTACGTGCTGCTGGATGCGGTGGGCGAAGGCCACTATGTGGGCTGCAACTTAAGCATCGACCACCTCAATCCGATGCCGGGCTTTAGTTGGCCGGGGGAGGGGGACGATATGTTCTTCATCGACGGCGAACCGTGGCCGCCCCGCCTGCACGGGACGGGAACGGAGGATTATTTCTGCGCTGCCTGGGGCTATCCCGCCGGAAAGTATTATGCTCCGTACCACGGCTTGTCGCTGTACGCGCCGATCCGGGAAAACGGCGATGCGTGGAAAGAGAGCAACACGATTTCGTTTAACGATTATTCCGGCAAAATGACGCAATACCGCTTTCATATCGTCGATCCGATCATCTTCCGCAAGTCGCTCCGCTTCAGCATCGAGCACGGGCACGGAAACGCTCAATCGAACGACTATGCGTCGGTCGCTTACTGGTATCAGCGCGAGCCGCACAAGGCGTTTCCGCAGATGCTGCCAGTAGCGCAGCGCCTGCCGATTCCGGAGAAGGAAAGCGCCAGGTTGTTTTACCGCACGTTCTAAGTTAAAAGTTAAAAGCAGCGGCAAGCCGGGAAATGCCCGGACTTGCCGCTGTTTTTTTCGGTATGCGGTTGCCGCCGCGGGTGTGTCGGAGTGAGATTATACTTCGAGTTCAACTTAGAAGTCGGTGCTTGTTTGAGCGGTGGATCGAGGATCAGCCTTCATCATTCCGGACGGCATCTGCGCTAACGGTTGTAGTCGCGCTTATTTAGCCGAAAAGGCGGGGATTCCATTTCTACGGTTGTGAGCGTGCTTATTCCGATGAAAAAAGGGGCAAAACCCCGTAAAAAGGCAAAATAAGCTCCAGGACACCCGTTACATTTTAAATCCCCTTGATTTTGCCGAAATAGCAGCGATGGCAACCGTTAGAAAGATGACACGCTTGAGCGGTTCCGCCTAACTGATCACCCAGCTCCGTTTTCTGTTTAAGCCAAACTTTGGTCATCCAATGTATCGTATAGAACGTAGGCCGTTATGATAAACGACTTGTTTTCCCCGGGAAAATTAGCGTTCTGCAGCGCTTTCCTTCATTATTTAGTAAGGGGGGAGCTTAGGATATAGGAGAATTTTTTGAAAATGGGATTTTTTATAGCGCTTTCATTGCGGCATTCCTTCTCCTTAACGCTGTTGTCAGTGCATAAGGCCATGATACAATTTGGTTTACAAACCAAGTCAAGAGAAAGAGGTGGTTCCCATGCTCGACCAAAACGGGATTAACGGTAATCTCGTAAGAACGGACTTAAACAGCACCCGCGCCAAAACGTTGGGCGATTATTTGAAATCGCGCCGGGCCCGGCTGCAGCCGGAACAGGCGGGCTTGCCAAGATCGCACGGCCAGCGCCGGACGCCGGGCTTGCGGCGTGAGGAGGTCGCGATTTTGGCGGGCGTTAGCGCAACCTATTACACATGGCTGGAGCAGGGGCGGGAAGTTGCCGTGTCCCGGGATGTGATCGAAAGCATCGGCAAGGCGCTCAGGCTGAGCCCGGATGAGCATATGCATTTGCTCGAGCTGTGGAATGCCAACGAGCCTGAAGCGGTGACGAAGATTACGACGGAAGTAAAACCGCAGTGGAAAGAAATTGTAGGTGCGATGGCTTTTCCTTGTTTTATCAGCAATGACCGGGCCGAACTGCTGGTCTGGAACCGTGCGGTCGATGAGTGCATAGCGGATTTTTCGTCGCGGCCGGAGGGGCAGCGGAATATGATGACTATGCTGTTCACCGATCCGGAGATGCGAAAAGGCCTGATCAACTGGGAAGAGATGGCGGCGCATTCGGTGGCGATTTTCCGCACTTCCTATGACAAATATGCGCATGACCCGTGGTTCGCGCAGTTCGTGGCCGAGCTCTCCAAGGAATCCGCTGAATTTGCGGACCTTTGGCAGCTGCATCGTGTGGAAGTGAAGAGAGTGACCCGGGTTTTTTACCGTAGATCTGACGAAAATCAAGTTCTTGTTTACGATATCAATTCGTTAGAATTTACGACGGATCATCCCGATCTGCACCTATGCATTTACACCCCGGTGTCAGCCTGGTAGTGCCATTACTAGTAAAAGCGTACTGTGGCTGCTCCTTGAACCGCGTTTTAGAATAAGATCATGTTTTAATGATCCATATTTAAAGCTGCGGAAAAGAGGGGATTAAGCTGGGAAAATCGATAACACAAAGGAAACTCGGAAGCCTTGGGCTTGAAGTGTCGGCCCTTGGCCTGGGCACGATGATGATGCCGGACAACGAAGAGTCGGTTCGTACCATACACGGCGCGCTGGATCTTGGCGTTACGCTGTTCGATACGGCGGATATTTACGGCGAGGAATTTATGCAAGGAAAGTTCGGCGGCAATGAGCGGCTGGTCGGCCGCGCCTTAAAAGGACGCCGGGACCAGGCAGTGATTGCGACCAAATTCGGCATTGTATCGCCGGATCTGAAAGTCCATGGACACCCCGCCTATGTAAAAAAATCGGTTGACGCGAGCCTGCTGGCGCTTGGCGTCGATTATATCGACCTGTATTACCAGCACCGCATAGATCCGAATACGCCGATCGAGGAGACGGCGGGCGCTATGGCGGAGCTTGTCCAGGCCGGCAAAATACGCTATATCGGCTTGTCGGAAGCGACCGCCGAGCAAATTCGCCGCGCGCATGCGGTGCACCCGCTTACCGCGGTGGAAACGGAATATTCGCTTTGGAGCCGCGAAGTGGAGGATGAGGTGCTGCCCGTTCTGCGTGAACTCGGCATCGGTTTTGTTCCGTACAGCCCGCTTGGCCGCGG
Organism: Paenibacillus oralis; assembly: GCF_003863965.1. Taxonomy (GTDB): domain Bacteria; phylum Bacillota; class Bacilli; order Paenibacillales; family Paenibacillaceae; genus Fontibacillus; species Fontibacillus oralis. Next base: position 5,997,460 of record NZ_RRCN01000001.1, on the reverse strand, counting down.
GTTCCTGACCGGACAAATCCGCTCCTTCGACGATCTTCCCGAAGATGATTACCGCCGTTATTACCCGAGATTTCAGGGCGAAAACTTCAATAAAAACCTGGAGGTCGTGGCTCTCATCGAAAAGTTTGCCGTCCGCAAAGGCTGTACGGCGTCTCAACTGGCGCTCGCCTGGCTGCTTGCGCAGGGAGAGCAGATCGTGCCGATTCCCGGCACGAAGCGGCTGGACCGGGTCCGGGAAAATCTCGGCGCTCTGGAGGTGACGCTCAGCGCGGAGGAATTGGCGGAGATCGAACGGATTTCGCCGAAAGGGGCTGCGGCGGGAGCGCGTTACCCGTCATTTTTGCAGTCTTGATAAATACGAGACAGCCGCTTCGCAAGTCTGGTTTAGATTTGCGGAGCGGCCTTCTCATTTATTTGGCGCCATGCTCGATCAGCAGTCGCTTAATTTTTAGTCCGTCCGGATCATCTTCATCAACATCTTGCAGAATCGTAACCTCTTCTCCATAATCCCAATACGTCGCGTTAGCCTTAGCCCCTTGCTCAATCAGATAGTTGACCATCTCATAATTCGACTGGCTTACAGCCCGTGATAACAAGGGAATTCCCAAACCATCCGTCTCATTGGCATCAAAGCCGTAATTTCCTTCCAGCAGCAGTTTGGTTAGCGGCAGGTTTCCAAACGACACCGCATAATGGAGGATCGATATCCCGCCTTCATCGCCCGGCCGCAGGGACAAATCGGCTCCGTGCCCGATCAGATAGGCCGCGATATCCGTCCGGCCAAGCTCCACGGCGGCGAAGAAGGACGGAAATTCATGCTGGCCGAATCCCGCGTTCACATCGGCGTGATCCTGCTCCACCAACCGCTTCACCTCTTTCAAGGTCAGGTTGCCAAGTTCCGTATACAATTTTGCCGTGGCGCGTTCATCACTGGTTGCATAGGGCTCCAACTTCTCCACGGTTTGTTGATCTTGATTCACATAAGCGACCGTATAGGCGGTTTGGCCTGCTTTCGATTTGGCATTTACGTTCACCTTCTGCTCCAGCAAATAATCCACAGCCTGGTCATACTTTGCCGCTTGCTGACTATCAGATGCAAACGTTTTGTTTTCAACGGCCAACATCAAGGCCGTCTCTCCTTGAGCGTCCGGTGTATTCAAGTCCACTCCGCAGGCCTTAAGCTTCTTCAACGCCTCCACGCTTGCGTTCATCGCCGCGCCGGATATCCCGTATTCCGTACGCGTGCCGTCCTCGGCCGCCAATATGGCCGTTGGCCCTTCGTCATCCACCACGATATCGGCATCGGACGCCCCTCCGCCGTGGGGATAAAAGGACGCGCATTTTTCTTGAGCAGCGCTTGGTTCTTTAGTTTCGGCAGACCCTTTAGTACCGGAAGAGGCGGCATTGATCTTTGTCTCCTGCACGGGAACTTCGTCCGCCTGAGCTTTGTTCCCGGGCACATCCGCCCGGCCGCCACACGCCCCCAGCAGCATGCCGGTGATTAGCAATACGCCGCTTATTCCCAGCAACTGTTTCATGGTAGTCTCACTCCATCATTCTATTTTTCCACCTATATCTTGTCGGCTTTTTTGGCTTTATTTTATATAGAAGCTAGGAAAAAAGTTCGGTATAGTGATAAGACAGGATTGCTCGGAGGGAAAGGAGAGGGATTCAAAGTGTACACGATCCTCATCGTCGAGGATGACATGAAAATTGCGGACAAGCTGCACTCGTTCATGATGAAATATGATTTTGACGCGCGGGTTGTGGAGGACTTCAGCCGGGTGCTGGACACGTTCCTGGAAACGCAGCCCGATTTGGTGCTGCTGGATGTGAATCTGCCGAAATTCGACGGCTTCTATTGGTGCCGGCAAATCCGGGCGAAGTCGCTTTGCCCAATCATTTTTATCTCGGCGCGCGAAGGTCAGATGGATCAGGTGATGGCGTTGGAAAACGGAGCGGACGATTACATTACGAAACCGTTCGACATGGAGATTGTGATGGCCAAAATCCGCAGCCAGCTCCGCCGCGCCGTGGGCGCTTACGCCTCCGGGCGGGAGCGGGAAAGGACGATCGAATATGCGGGGATCGTGCTGTACCCGGAGCGCTATATGGCGTCTTATCAAGGGAACACGATTGATTTTACGCAAAAAGAAGCCGACCTGCTTACGATGCTGATGGAAAAAGGCGGCCGGGTCGTCAGCCGGGAGCGGCTGCTGGACATGATGTGGGAGGATCAGCATTTTATCGACGACAATACGCTGAACGTTTATATTACGAGAGTACGCCGGAAACTGAGAGAGCTGGGAACGGGAGACCTCATCGAAACGGTCCGGGGCGCCGGCTACCGGATCGCGGCGGACAAGGAGCCTTCGGCATGAGGCTGTTTTGGAAAGATCAGTTCCCGCTCGTTCTGTTTTTTACCGTGCAAATGCTGCTTGTCCCGTTCGTTTACTGGCTGACGGGCGAAGGGCGGCCGGTGCGGGTTGTCCTGTACGGCGTTCTGTTAAGCGGTTCGGTGTTGGCCGTCTATTTGGGATTCCGGTATGCCACGCACCGGGCGATGTACAAGGAGCTTGCGGCGGAGGAGCCGTCCGGGGAGTTTCTCAATCCGCCGCTGGGGGAGGCTCCGCTGCCGGAAGCCTTACACGGGCGGATCGGCCATTACGAGCGATTGTACCGCGAACAGCTCCACCGGCAGCAAAGCCGGACCGAGCAGCATCTCACTTTTGTGAACCGCTGGGTCCATCAGATGAAAACGCCGCTCTCCGTGATTCAGCTGACGCTTTCCGAAGTGGAGGACGAGCCGGCCGAAAGTATCCGCGAGGAGCTGGACCGGATCCGCAAAGGTCTCGATATGGTCCTCTATACCGCACGGCTGGAGCATTTCGAGCAGGATTTCGCCGTCCAAGCCATCGGACTGCGCGCGGCGGCCAGCGAAGCCGTCGCGGAGAACCGCACACTGTTCATCCGCAAAGGCATTACGCCCAAATTCGATATCGGCAGTGAGGTGCGGGTCTATACAGATGCCAAGTGGTTTCGCTTTATGCTGGGCCAGATTTTAACCAATGCGGTGAACTATTCGGGCGGTCCCGGCAAAGCGGTGCATCTGGCCGCGGAAGACGCCGGGGAGTACATCAAGCTCCACATTTGCGACGAAGGGATCGGGATTGCCCCGGAGGACATGGGCCGGGTGTTCCATCCGTATTTTACGGGAGAGCGGGGAAGGCAGTACCGCGAATCGACTGGCATGGGGCTGTATCTTGTGCGGGAAATCGCCGGCAAGCTGGGCCATGAAGTGGAGCTGGAATCCGCGCCCGGCGAAGGCACCACGATTAGCTTGACCCTGCGCAAAGCGCACGCCAATGAAGGCACATCCTAAAGGGGGTGTGTCTTCTTCCGTTATGCTGGACAGCCATCCGAACGAAAAGGCGAACACAACCTTATCGCAAATGTAAGGTTCGGTTCACCTAAACCGATGGCAGCTTAATGCGGAACTGGCGTAAAGTTAGGATATAATTTGCAACGGCACAGAAAGGAGCTGCTTTAAGCTTGGATATTCTTGAAGTCAAAGCATTAAACAAAGTTTACAGCGGTAAAGTGGCGACGCATGCCCTGACCGATATTCATCTGACGATCCGCGAAGGGGAGTTTGTCGGCATCATGGGGCCGTCGGGCAGCGGGAAAACCACCCTGCTGAACATGGTATCGACCATCGACCGGCCCAGCTCGGGCGAAGTCCGAATCGGGGGACTCAACCCGTACAATATGAAAAAAAGAGAGTTGGCGCACTTTCGGCGCAAACAGCTCGGCTTCGTGTTTCAGGATTTCAATCTGCTCGATACGCTTACCGTGGCGGAAAATATCGTCCTGCCGCTGACGCTGGACAGACGTCCGCTGAAAGAAGCGGAGGCGCTGCTGGCCCGGACGGCCTCCAAACTTGGCATTGGCGGGATTCTGAACAAACGCGTCTACGAAATCTCGGGCGGACAGCGGCAGCGGACGGCGATTGCCCGCGCCATTATCGGGTCTCCCGTGCTGCTGCTGGCGGACGAGCCGACCGGGGCGCTGGATTCCCAATCCTCGCGGGCGGTCATGGAGTCGCTGGCCGAAATTAACGAGCAGGACGGAACGACGCTGATGCTGGTGACGCATGATCCGGTGGCCGCAAGCTACTGCAACCGCATCGTCTTCATTAAAGACGGCAAGTTGGCGGCGGAAATTCACCGCGGCGAGAATCGCCAGGCTTTTTTCCAAAAAATCATCGATATGCTGTCGTTCTGGGGAGGGGATACGCGTGAACTTTCCTCAATTCGCGTTTAACAACGTCCGCCGCAATGCCCGCGCTTATGTCGCCTATTTGCTGAGCAGCGCATTTATGGTCATGATTTTTTTCACCTACGCCGTCTTTATTAATCACCCGAACATCGCCGGCTCCCCCATGGGCAACATGACCCGGACCGGCATGACGATCGCCACCGTCATCGTTTATGTGTTCGCCTTCTTTTTCGTGTTGTATTCCATCAGCGCTTTTCTGAAGTCGCGGAACCGCGAGTTCGGCATCCTGACGATCCTGGGCGCAGAATCCCGGCAGATTAACCTGCTGATTTTCCTGGAAAATATGCTGATCGGCGCCGTGGCCATCGTAACGGGAATCGCGGCGGGACTAATGTTGTCCAAAGTGTTTCTGCTCGTCAGCACCAGGATGATCGATATGGAGGAACTGCCCTTTTACTGGCCCGCAAAAGCGATCCTGCTGACCGCCGGCGCGTTTGTGCTGTTGTTTCTGTTTATCTCTCTGTTTACGCTGTTGTTTATTCGGAAACGCCAAGTTCTGGATTTGCTCACGGGCAGCAGCAAGCCGAAAAAAGAACCGAAAGCGAACGTTTTTATTTCCGTGTTCGGCATCGCCCTGCTCATGATCGGGTATTGGGCTCTTCATGGGAAAAAGCTCGATGAAATTGGACTTTTGATCGCGGCCGTAAGCGGCATCGCCGGAACGTACTTTTTCTACTCCCAGCTGTCCGTCTGGATCATCCGAAGACTGCAGCGCAGCCGGGCGACGGCCTGGAAGGGCACGAATCTGCTGTGGATCTCCGAAATGAGCTATAAGTTGAAGGATAACGCGCGGATGCTGTTTTTGGTTACCGTCGTTGTCGCTTTGGCCTGCATGAGCACCGGGTTTGTTCTGGCTTCCCAGCAGGCGATCAGGGATTCTTTTATGGGGAACCCGTTCAATTTTAGATACACAGCTTACAGCGACGGGGATAAAACGAAGGCCGAGGAAGATCTTGCGTACATCGAAAAAGCGCTCCGCGCGGCAGGCTTGGAATATCGCCTCGAAAAGGCGGATTTGATCGCAAACAACAGCTACACGGCGGGGGAAGAGGAGACTATGCTGATTTCGCAAACGCAGTTTAACCGCCTGGCATCGGTTATGAATATCGACACGGTGGAACAGCTCGGCGAAAGCGAAGCGGTGCTGGTGCAAACGCCGGAAACTAAACGCGATCATCTTCCGCAAGGGGATACGATGGATCTGCGGATTGCGGAATCGGCGTACCCGTTCCATGTTGTTGCCCGGACGGATCCGGCTGCCTTCCTATCCTATACGGGGAAGCTGCTGGTTGTCGAGGACGGGGTATTCGAGCGGCTGGAGCAGGAACATCGGGCCGGGGGAGGTTACGTGCAAAATAACACCGTCTTTATGGTTCCCGGTTCCGGCAAGCTGCCAAGCAAGGAGGACCCGGAAACGAAACTGGGCCTTGAGCTGACCGAGTGGAGCCGAAGCGGACATCATGAAGGTTTCCTGCAATCGCGGGCGGAAGATTATTACACCTATAAACAAACCTTCTCTCTTTTTAGTTTTATCGGTGTATTTATCGCGCTGATTTTCTCGGTCTCTTCGGCGAGCTTTCTTTATTTCAAATTGCACACGGAGCTGACCGCCGACGCGGCAATGTATCGCTCCCTGTCCAAAATCGGGCTCAGCAGCCGGGAGATGAACGTCTCGGCGACGATTCAAATTGCCGTTTTGTTTTTTATCCCGATCGCGGTGGCGGCGCTTCAGTCGCTGGTGGTGCTTGGGCCGGTCATGGAGATGATGAACTCGATGGGCCCCGTTTATGTACCCGTGCTGACCGCCTCGGCGGCTTTCCTCGCCGTCCAGATCGTGTATTTTCTGATCGTCAGAGCCCGCTATATCAGAGCGGTCAATAAAACGATGGTTTAAATTCGGCTCACGACGAAAATCAGTGCTTGACAAAATAAATGATGACGGAGATGGGGAGGGTTGTCTCTCCAAACCACTTTGCACGATTATCCCTTTGGTTCAGAAAGCCAAGTCACATGATCAAACGGGATAATTGTGCAAAGCCTCCGGATAGCAAGTCTCGCTCCAGGCCACGGTCTGTTGTCGGCTTGACTGTCAAGCACTGATGATTAGGTTGAACCTTAAATTCAGCAATCCATAAGAAATGTTATCTGCGCTTTTATGTATAATAAGCAGATAGCGGGGGCACCAAACTCCTCGTGTATAAAGACACCTACGTATAGTGAAGAGGAGGAGTTATGAAGCAGTATAATACACGCGCCATCATGGCGTCCTTGCTTATCTGCGGTTTTATCGGCATGTTCAGTGAGACGGCGCTCAACATCGCCATCAGCAATCTGATGGAAGTGTTCCAAATTTCGGCGGCGACGGCGCAGTGGTTAACGACGGGCTTTCTGCTGACGCTGGGCATTCTCATGCCGCTGTCCGGTTTGCTGCTGCAATGGTTCACGACGCGGCAACTGTTTGTCGGCTCGGTGACGAGCTCGATTATCGGCACCTTGATCGCGGCGCTTGCGTTCAATTTCGAGATGCTGATGGTCGCGCGCGTCCTGCAGGCGATCGGCATGGGGCTTTTGATCCCGCTTATGTTCAATACGATTCTAGTCGTTTATCCGGCGGAAAAACGCGGCGCGGCGATGGGCTTTGTTGGTCTCGTCATCATGTTTGCGCCTGCGACCGGGCCGACCGTGGCGGGACTTTTGATCGAATATTTGACTTGGCATTTCATCTTCTGGCTATCGCTGCCGTTCCTGGTGCTCGGCTTGCTCGTCGGTCTGAAATTCTTGGAAAACGTCACCGAAGTAACGAAACCGCGCATCGACCTGCTCTCCGTCATCCTGTCTACGCTTGGCTTTGGGGGCGTCGTGTTTGGTTTCAGCAAGGCGGGGGAAGGGGATGCGGGCTGGACTAGCCCGGTCGTCATCGCCTCGATCGCCATCGGTCTCGCCGCGCTTGCGCTGTTCGTGCTGCGCCAGCTGTTCATGCGCGAGCCGATGATGAGTTTGCGCGTGTTTAAGTACCCGATGTTTATCGTCGGGCTGCTGCTGGTGCTCACCTGTATGATGATTATCTTATCCAGCATGATTGTTTTGCCGATGTACTTGCAGCAGGGCATGAAGCTTTCGCCGTTTACCGCCGGCCTGATGCTGCTGCCGGGCAGCGCGCTGAACGGCTTCCTGTCGCCGCGGATGGGCAAGCTGTTCGATAAGTACGGTCCGAAGTGGCTCGTCCTGCCCGGGCTTGCCGTTGTGGCGGCTGCGTTATGGTTTTTCTCCGGCGTCACTCCGGTGACTTCGGTGTTCTTCATCGTCGCGCTGCATATTTGCCTGATGATCGGCATTTCGATGGTGTTCATGCCGGCGCAGACGAACGGCCTGAACCAGCTGCCGCCGGAGCTGTACCCGCACGGCACCGCGGTGATGAACACGCTGCAACAAGTGGCGGGCGCGGTTGGCACCGCGGTTGCGATTAGCATCCTGACGCACGGCATGGAGCGGTATCTCGGTGCGTCCGCGGCCCCGAACGAAGTCACCGAGGTGGCGAAAGCGATGACAATAGGCTCGCACGGCGTGTTCCAATTCGCGATGATCGTGACACTAATCGGGCTGGCGCTGGCGCTGTTCATCCGCCGCGTTATCGTGTCGCACGGGGCGGTGCATCCGTCGCATTAAGCGATAAATAAAAAACGCTGCTGACAAATGAATGTCAGCAGCGTTTTTTATTATTTTTATTAAATAGCATCCAAGGCGGCTTCGACTTTTGATTCCACCGATGTATCAACAAATTGTATGGCCATGACGTATCCGGTGTCCGCTGGTTTTAAGAAGATAGTGATTTTTGTGCCTCCTACATTCCACTCGCTCATGAAGTAACCTCCGTTGGCCAGAGGTATTAGCTCATTATTCTTATCGGCAGCAGCGATATTGGTTTCCGGTTCCCCATATTTGTCAACGAAACTAGCGACCATACCGTCGTAAAAACCGAGTAACTCGTCTTCGTTATAGCTAGGAACTTGCGGGTTATACATCCATTTGGCCAGTTTGTTTTTATAAAACACGTACATTTCATCCGTGTAATCGGGTGCTTCCTGGTACCATAGGGCATAAATATCGCCTTCTTGCCCTTCCTCGATCAGCTGCTTATGGCTGAAAATCGCCTTCATTTGCTCCGGGGTCGCTCCCCAGGGCGGAATCGGGACGGTTTCTGCCGGCTTTTCCCCGATCCAGGCGATTCCTTGAGAGGCGTCCAGTCCGATCGACTTGCCGGTTAACTGCTTGATGGCCGATAAAGGGATATACGTAGTTCCTTTCATCGACTTGGCCACTGCGGGCATGGTGACATCAGACCCGTTGATTTTGGCTTTTTTGCTTCCCGTCTTCACGGTGATAGAAGAGCCGTCCGAATTTTTGGCCGTAATGGCCTTCGTTTTGCTATCGACGGTCGTGACATAACCTAGAGCGGTAAGCACCGGTTTCATCGGAATAAGAGTGACATTCTTCTCCACAACCGTTGGGAATTTTGAAGATAAAACTTTGCCGTCCACATAAAGCGTGTAAGAAGCGGGGGCGGCAGCGTGAGATTGGGGAGCAAAAGAGAAAAGACCGATAAATGCAGCGAGGCACCCCATAAGCGTTAAGTAAACTATTTTTTTCATGACGTCTCCTTTTATGTATTTGGTTTCAAAATCATAGGACTATTCTCTTAAATATAACATAGGCAGCTTTAATAGGGGAGGAAGAATTTCCCTGATAGCCAAGGAGCGTCATACGCAATAAAAGAAAAATTTTTTACAATATATAAGTGGTGCAATCATTTTTACATAGGTTTTACGCCTGGATGACAAGCGATTAATCTCCTTTTGTTATGTTATAGCTGTTTGGAGTGTGGGTACATATCCAACAAAAATAGAGGGAGATGATCAACTAGGTGTCTAAAAAGCTGTTATCCATGTTGTTATGTACAGCGCTGACGTTTGGTTTATGGTCAGGATTAGGAGCCTCACCCGTGGCCGAAGCGGCCGCGCAAGACGAGCCAGACGAGCCCATGATTCTGCTGCCGCGAAACAGCGAGTGGAAATATTTTGATCAGGGTCAAGATTTAATGTCCGTATGGAGAGCCACGTATGATGATTCCTCTTGGGATTCCGGGTTTGCACCTTTCGGTTACAAGGATAACGGCAGCGGCATTGCCACCTCTACCTTTGGACCGCTCAATACGGAAGTTGACTATGGTCCGGATAAAAATCTCAAGCATCGCACCACGTATTTCCGTACGAATCTTCAAGTCAACAAGGATGAGATCGACGGGTACGGACAGCTTCTCGGCACATTCGGAATAGACGACGGGGCCGTTGTTTATGTGAACGGACATGAGGCGGTCCGGTTCGGTATGCCGGCAGGGGAGATCACGTATTCCACCAAAGCCGGCTCAAGCAAAGATCTTCCCGTATTGTATGAAGATGTGGATCTGACCGCGCCGCTGAAGTCCTACTTAAAGGACGGCGACAACGAAATTGCGGTCGAGGTTCATCAGCAAAGCGACAGCAGTTCGGACCTCTATTTCGATATGGAGCTGAAAGCGTTGGTCCAAGCTCTGGCGCTTGAAATCAGCAAGGTGACCGTAACTTTCTACGGTGATGCTACAAGTGCGAAAGGTTTTACATGGTATACACCGCTGGGCTCATCCCGGAGCGATGTGCAGGTTGTGGAAAATCGCGGGGGAGAGCCGGATTTTAGTCAGGCCCAAACATTTAGCGGACGTACTTCCGTCTCTTCGAATTCCCCGGGAGAGCATGTTCATAAAGCGGAAGCGACAGGTTTAGCGGCGGATACCTCCTATTATTTCCGGGTAGGCGATGCGGCGCTTGGCGTTTGGAGCGGCACGGGAACCTTCCGGACCGCACCGGAGAAGGGCGCGTTTACGTTTATCGATCTGGCTGACACGCAGGCGAAGGACGAAGAGGAAGCGGTGCTCTCCTCCGAGACGTTGGCCAAAGCGTTGGCTGCCGTGCCGGAAGCGCAATTTGTCGTGCATAATGGCGATATTGTCGATACAGGCGTCAAGGAAGAACAGTGGAATTGGCTGCTTGGGCACTCGCAGGAAAGCTTGCTCCATACGACGCTGGCGCCTTCCGCGGGCAATCACGAGGATGAAAACTACGCGTTTATTGAGCACTTTAATTTGAAAGTTCCGGAAAAATCGGCAATCGAAACCGGCGCATATTATTCATACAATTACAGCAATGCGCATTTCGTTATTTTGAATTCCAATGAGGATTCGGATACGTATGACAATTTCTCGGTAGAGCAAGTGGAATGGCTCAAACAAGATGTTCAGCAGGCCAAAAAGGCCGGGGCTCAGTGGATAATCGTGAATATTCACAAAGGTCCGTACACCACTTCGAACCATGCAACGGATTCCGATATTATGGGCACGAATGGCGTGCGCAACAAAATCGCTTCGATCATGGCGGAACTGGATATCGATTTTGTTTTGCAGGGTCATGATCATATTTATGCGCGTACCAAGCCGATCAAAGCGGACGGCAAAGCAACAGAGCCCGTCAAAATTACGGAAATGCTGAATGGGGAGAAGCTGGAATACTCGGTAAACCCGGACGGTACGATCTATTTGATTCCGGCAACCGCTGGTCCGAAGGTTTATTACAAAAATCCGAGCCCCGATCTTGGGGATGCGTATTACAGCTTGTTCGAACGTGCGGAGGAAAATCATGCGGCCAAATACGGCCCCGACCCGAAGGATAACCGGCGTCCGAAACGCAGTCAGGTGCAAAATTTCGTCGGCATTACGATAGACGGCGGCAAGCTGACGGCCGTTGCGTATGAAATTGATCAGAACCTGAATGGAGCGCAGCCGTTTATTATTGATCAATTCGGCATTGAGAAGAAGGGGGCCGCAACGCCGAACCCCGGTTCGGGGAACTCGGGTTCGGGTAATTCGGGTTCAGGAAATTCCGGTTCAGGAAAAGGGAGTAACCCGGTTTCGAGTCCCGGTTCAGGTAGCGGGTCAGGAGCAGGCTCGGAGAAAGATGCGAATTCAGGGAATGGGACAAATCCGGATAGTGGGGCAGATACAGGAGCGCAGCCCGGAAGCAATCCGGGTACCGGATCGGGCCGCGCGAATCCGCCGGTGCTTAAGGATATTCAAGAGCATTGGGCCAAAGCGGCCATCGATCAGGCTGTGGCGGCAGGCTTCGTGAACGGCTACGCTGACGGAACCTTCCGGCCGAATCAACAAGTTACACGTGCGGAATTCGTTACCATGCTGGGACGCGCATTGGATTTGAACGCGGACGGCGCGCAGCTTTCATTTACGGATGCAAGCAAAATTCCTTCATGGGCGACGGAGGCAGTAGCTGAGGCCGTGGCAGCAGGCATTATCAGCGGCTACAAGGACGGCTCTTTCGGTCCGCATAACCCGCTTAATCGGGCGGAGCTGACAGCGATGATTGTCCGCGCCGGCGGGATCCGTCCCGATTCGCAAGCCAAGCTTGCTTTTAACGATGCGAAGGATATTCCGGCCTGGGCTGCGCCGTATGTGGCGGCAGCGGTTGATGCCGGACTTGTGGACGGAGTCGGCAACAACCGCTTTGCTCCTCAGCAAGTTGCCACCCGGGCGGAAGCCATAACGCTTGTTGTGAAACTTCTGGAATTTGTGAAGTAGGCACCCCCCCGGAATGGATAATTGAGTGTTAAAAAGGGTTCATGGCGTTGCGGAAACGTCATGAGCCTTTTTTCAATTGAAAGCTACTGTTTATATGACAAGATAACGATCTCATTGTTCAGCTTATTAGACAGATACACGCGTACGGAGGCACAAATCATCGCCAGAACGAGCAGGGTGCTGCCGGAAAACCAAATAATGGTGTCGCCATTGATAATGAAACCAAATTTTTTAATGAAAGTAGCGGGAAGCGTAGCGGCAAAAATAAACAAAAACGAACTGACCGAAAGATAGGTGCGGATCCGCTCCGGGGTTTTAGAAAGCATAGAGATTAAGGTCAATGTACTGGTTGCGAGATAAGTAAAGAGAAGGTATGTTGCCGCAAACCAAACAAAAGACACATCTTGGAACAAATGAAGCAGCACAGTCTCGTGGCTGGCCATAGCGTAACCTGCTATAAGGATGTCGAGCAAAAGGATGGGGCCGATGTTTAAACTATAGGAGGAGCGGCTGTATATGCCGGTAAGCCGGCGAACATCCACTTGGTTGGCCAGGTAATATTCACAGCGCCCCGAGCTTTTTTCTGAAATCACAATCAGACTGATGGTCAGCATATTCAAAAAGAAATAGCTGGAGACATTCAACATCAAAAAAACATAGACAACGATAAACTCCATCAGGCCGGTGTTCGTTTTCAGAATTTGCAGCATGGAATTTAACGGTACGATCAACATGATGTTGAGCATGACCAGGTAGGAAGGACTTTTTAGGATATCTCTGAAATTGAGCTTATTGATCGGGTGAATGCCCATCATTTGATCCCCTCCAGCACATCAAAAAGTCTTTGCTCAAGGTCTCCCTCGAACACCTGATTATTGATAGTTTCCACGACGGTACCGCCGTTCAAAATCGTAATCCAGTCGCTGATCTTTTGAACTTCGGCCAGATCGTGCGAGGTAAGGATGACCGTACGGCCTTCTTCCTTTAGTTGGTTCAACACGCTGCGCATCACCCGTCTGGATTCGGGATCAACGCCGGAGGTCAACTCATCCAGCATCAGAATCGGTGTATTTCTAAGCAATGTAACCAGGAGAGAGAGCTTTCTTTTCATACCCTTTGAGTAGGCAGCAACCTTATTGTCGAGCGCTGAATCCAATTGCAACAAGGAGGAGTAACGGTCCACTGCCGAAGATGATTGTCCAAGATCTAGCGAAAAATAGATGCCAAAATCGCGAATGTTCTCTCGTCCGGTTTTGGCTTCGAATAGATAGTCGTTCTCCAGCAGCACAGCAATTTGATGCTCATCATTAGCATAACGGATTGTACCTTCATCCAAGGTCAACAATCCGTTCATGAGGCGAAGCAGAGTCGTTTTCCCTGCTCCGTTCGGGCCGATGATGGCGTATATGCTGTTGCGGGGCACGGCCAGAGAAACGTTATTTATAATCTTTTGGCCATTTAAAGTTTTGCCTGCGCCGGATACGAGAATAGCGTATCTTTCAATTGCTGAGGCACTTTGTGGGTGTACCATTTGCATTTCGCTCCTAGTTCCTGTGATTTGATATTTCCCCATAACAGACAATTACCACACGCTGAATCAGAGGCGGACACTGTCTTTCCGGCAACTAGCCAATCGCCTTGGTGTTCCTGCCTGTTGCTTGCCTTTGCACGATTATCCCATTCGTTCAGGGAGCGGGGATCAGGGGGCTAGAGCAAGGGTTGCAAAAAAAAGAGAAGAAAAAGAGAGGGGGAAAAATGAGGCGGTTCAGGTGAGATTTTCGATTTGATAAGGGAACGTACGTTTGATATTACAAAGTAAATAGAACGCGAGTTCGTAAATTCTTGATTTGGGGGCGAGCGAACATGGAGGTCAATGCGGGAACGGAACTTCAACCATTCACCAGCCGTTATAACAGCGAGCAGGCCTGCATGCCTAAATTATTTCGAACCTATCTGCTTCTCCACCAAATATTTTCTTCTCCAGAGCTTGTCTGTTTCTCTGCTACCTGTTCAAATGGGATAATCGTGCAAAGTCTCCGGACAGCGAGTATTGATCTGCCGCGCCCCCCAAGAAAAGAATACTTTAACTCACTCAAGATTTGTAGTTTCATCAATCCATTTATATATTCAAACTAGGAACGGAAGTATCCGACCCTGTCGAGGTGTGCATTGCAAAAAGGCGTGTCTTTAGCTGGTTGTTTGCTCCCAAAAAGGGGCCAAATTGACCGATAGAACCTCAATGACTTCGTCAAACATCGTTTCCACCGATCGATCTTGAGGGTTCCGGCTCCACTGTAAAGCCGATCCGAATATGCCCCAACTGATAACGAGCGCCATAGCTTCCAATTTTTCTTGCGAAAAGCCCTGTGTGTCCACTTCATTTGCCCGTTTAAGCAGGAGCCGATGAAGATCCTGATGCATGGCCTTTTCAAACATCGCTTCAAACGGCTTGTCTCCCGGCGTACTATTTTGTTGAAACCGTAAAAGAAAATCGAATATGGTTTGAATAAGGATCCGCAAATTTTCCGCATTGCATCTTGTTTCTTCCGGCAGTCTATCCCTTATAGTCATTTGGAATTTTTCCGTCATCCAATATTTAAGAAAATCATATTTATCCTGAAAATGCGCATAAAATGTTGTTCGATTTACGGTTGCTTGATTCGTGATATCATGCACAGAAATGGAATAGATATTTCTCTTTTTCCCAACCAAATCGTTAAAAGCCTGCACGAATAATTGACGGGTTCTTTTAACACGAGGATCCTCGGGATTTACGGACATTTTACCCCCTCTTTCTCTTGAGCTCAATAACAGACAAAATGGCTGAAATGTTGGGAACACAACAAAAACAGCTTTTTGCAGTTTGTCCGCATGGGCTCAATCCTTTTATCCTTTACTTACGATTATGATTGCACAAACAAAATCGTATGACAAGAAAACTAGAAACTCTTTATCTGATTTGCGACCGAAAGGATGAGTGCAGAAATGATTGTTGTTACAGGAGCGAATGGAAAATTAGGCCGGAAGGTCGTAGAGGAACTTCTCAAGCGTGTTCCTGCCGGGGATATTGGTGTAAGTGTCCGTGATGTGAACAAGGCACAGGATCTAAAAGAACGCGGAGTTCGTGTTCGGGAAGGAAGTTTCGATGTTTCCGAAAGTCTTCTTCACGCTTTTGAGGAAGCGTCTCAAGTTCTCATTGTCTCGTCCCACTCCTTGGGAGAAGTTGCTGTTCGTCAGCATCAAACCGCAATCGACGCGGCAAAGAAAGCTGGTGTTAGCCGACTGCTGTACACTAGCCAAATGTTTTCATCCGCAACGTCGCATTTTCCTCCCATGAATGTTCATGCCGCTACAGAAGCGATGCTAAAATCTTCAGGAATGGCTTTCACGTCGCTGCGAAACGGCTTTTATGCCGCGTCAGCGATCATGTGGATGGGGGATGCCTTGAAAACTGGGGAATTGATTGCTCCGGAAGATGGTCCTGTTGCCTGGACCAACCATTCCGACCTGGCTGAAGCCACAGCGGTCATCCTGACAGAGCAGAGATATGACGGTATAACTCCTAACCTTACGGCTTCCGAAGCGATTGACATGGATAGAATCGCTTCGATTGCTTCCAAGGTCTTGGATCGGCCGATTCGGCGAATCGTCGTGTCGGATGATGAATATCGGAAACACTTGATGTCCCGAGGACTCCCGGAAGCGATGGTCGGCATGCTTACAGGGATGTTTCAGGCAAGCCGCCAGGGAGATTTCTCGCAAACCAATCCCGCTTTGGAAAACCTGATTGGCAGATCCCCAGTGAGTTTTGCGGATTTTTTCAAAGACTCGATTTCTCAATAACACTTTTGAAAAAAAGTTATGAACGCAAAACATGAAATTGGCAAGTAAACGTTGTTGTAACCGGACGAGGCGGCTATCCAGATTTGGAGTTGGACAAGCCGGTATAAGAACTAAGAAGTATCGCCCGGGCCAAGTATCATCGGTCCCGGGCGTTTTTTCGATTACCCTATTACGGGGGCTAAACCAGCAGCAACGACCTCCAAAACATCCCGCGCCATGTCTTCCGCCGATCTATCTTGCGGATGTCTGCTCCATTCGACGGCCGAGCCAAATATGCCCCAGCTTGCTATCAGAGCGGTAGTCTCCACCGTCTCTCGTGAAACGGAAGGTTCCGCTTGTTCGCTTAACCAGGTAAATAATAGGTCATTTAGTTCCTTTTGCATGGCGACCTCAAACAGCGTTTCATATTGACGATCAGCAAAAGTCATATACGGACGGGTACAGAAAAGAAAATCGAAAACGATTAAAATAAGCGTTCGCAAGCTCCCTATATCGGATAAAGCAGCATTCGGCAGCTCATCCTTTAGCTTCTCTAGGAATTTCTCCCTCATCCAGCTCTCAAGAAATGCGAATTTGTCTTCAAAATGCGCATAAAACGTGGAGCGGTTTACGGTCGCGTAGGACGTAATATCTTGTACGGTAATGGAAGAGACATTCTTCTTCCTCTGCTCAAGCAATTCCATAAAAGCTTGCATCAACAGTTGACGCGTCCGTTTCACACGGGGATCGTTTGTATTAGTGGGCATGTTACGCTTCTCCCTCTCCCTCAGATTATATTGGTTAACGTGCGTTTATTGGAAAGCAAAAGGACAACAAATAAGCTCGTGTGTTGTATAAGCCACAAATGCGGTTGTTTATTGGTTGTGCAGCCCAAACCGCTAAGCTAAGATTAGCACAGACAGTGCAGATTTTACTACACTGTCGGGTCAATCGCCCGTCAAAAGCAATACAAGAAAACTAGAAAGAATGGGTTCTGTGAAAGCAGTAAATACCCATTATGGTGATTGCTTGTGCAATTTATCTACGGGCTTCTTATCCAACAATTGACCGTTAGTTTAGCAAGATGATATACCGGATAAACCAAGGGAGGAAGATGAAAATGGAAAACAATCCAGTAAGTAAATACGCAGGCAAGAAAGTAGTGATCACGGGAGGCAGCAGCGGGCTGGGCCTCGCGACAGCGAAGCTGCTGGCGGATGAAGGAGCACGCGTTCTGATCACCGGCCGTACCCAGGCTAAGCTTGACTCAGCTCGTGAACAACTTGGCAACAACGCGGTCGCAGTGCAAAGCGACGCCGCGTCGTTAACGGATATCGACGAGTTGGCCGACCGGGTAAAGGCCGAGTTCGGAACGATCGATGCCCTGTTCGTAAACGCCGGAATCACGCGCTTTGTCCCCTTCGAGTCGATGACCGAGGAAGTGTACGACGAGTTACTTACAGTCAACGCCAAAGGTCCGTACTTCACCGTGCAGAAACTCGCCCCATTGCTAAACGCAGGCAGCGGCGTGGTGCTCACCACCTCTATCACGAACGTATTGGGTGTCCCGATGATCAGTGCGTACGCGTCCAGTAAAGCAGCGCTGCGCTCCATGACTCGCAGTCTGGCCCGCGAGCTGTTGCCGCGGAAGATTCGCGTCAACGCGGTCAGCCCCGGCCCCATCGACACCGGCATCATGGACAAGTCGATGCCGAAGGAAGCTGCAGAACAGACCAAGGAACAGATGAGACAGCAGATCCCAATGCTGCGTTTCGGTGACCCCCTCGAGGTTGCCAAAGCAGTTGCATTCCTTGCGTTCGACGCGACTTACACAACCGGAGCCGAGTTTCCCGTGGACGGAGGCGGCTCTCAGATCTAAGTTCGGGAGGAAGGACGAAACCACATGACAACACCATGGACAGAAGACCACATGCCAGATCAGACCGGACGAGTGGCTATTATAACCGGATCAAACAGCGGGATTGGTTGGGAAGCGGCGCGGGCGCTAGCCAATAAAGGGGCGACGGTCATTATGGCCTGCCGCAGTATCGCCAAAGCCAACCTTGCCGCTGACCGGATTAAAGCCCTTAAGCCGTCGGGCAAGGTCGTAGGAATGGCGCTCGATCTGGGCGATCAGGCGAGCGTCCGCGCTTTTGCGGCGGCCTTTCGCCAGGACTACCATCGGCTTGATCTCCTGATCAACAACGGCGGCGTGGCGAAGCCGCCTTACGGGAAGACAGCGCAGGGCTTCGAGCAGCAATTTGGAATCAATCACCTGGGGCACTTTGCGCTGACCGGTTTGCTGCTGGATCGGCTCGACGCGACGCCGGGCGCACGCATTGTGACGGTAAGCAGCTTGTCGCATCGGTCGGGAATCATTCACTTTGATGACCTGAACTTGGAGCGGAATTACACGCCAGCGCGCGCCTATGCTCAGAGCAAGCTGGCGAATCTGCTATTCACCTTCGAGCTGCAGCGACGGCTTGTTGCGGCAGGCCAATCAACGCTGGCAGTAGCTGTGCATCCGGGCTGGACAGCGACCAATGCGCTGCGGTATTCCAGTATGATGCGGCGCTTGAATCCGATTTTTGCCCAGACCTCGAAAATGGGTGTCTTGCCGACCCTTTATGCGGCCACTGCGTCAGACGTTCGAGGTGGAGATTACTTTGGGCCAAGCAGTCTCGAATTACGCGGCTACCCCAAGAAGGTCGAATCGAGTGCGCGCTCGCATGACGAAGCAGTCGCGCGGCGGTTGTGGACGGTTTCCGAGGAAATGACACAAGTGAAGTATGCGCTCGCGCCGGCCCCGGTATTTTGATGAAGATTTACCGTGAAGAAGGCTTCCTGATTTCGATCATAAGGCCAAGTCACACCTATGATGAGCGTTCCATACCGCTTGTCGCGCAAGGAAGGAATGGAACGTGGCAGGTTGCCAAACGTTGCTGGAAAACAAAAAATTGGAGGTTATCGAATTGGAGAATTTAGATACGTCGAGCAAAGATGTGAACTATCAAGCATCCAGCCCTGCTACTATGCGGACGATCCGCTTCCACAACTACGGCGAACCGGCCGAAGTCCTGCGCATGGAACAGGTCGCGGTCCCTGATCCAGGCCCGGGACGCATTCGCGTGACGGTGCGAGCTTGCGGGCTGAATCCGGTCGACTGGGCCATATGCAAAGGGCTATTTCCCGGCAATCTGCCCCGCGGTATCGGGCTGGAGCTGTCCGGGATTGTGGAGGCGGTCGGTGCGGACGTCACCTATGTCGTCATCGGTGACGCCGTCCTGGGCACCACCGACTTTGCCGGCGCCCCGAGCGCCGGCGCGTCGGATCGGGCGATCCTGGACCATTGGGTCCGCATCCCTGCAGGACTCGAGTTCGTGCAAGCTGCGGCGCTTCCAATGGCGGTCACAATTGCATACAACCACCTTAAAGCACTAGGTGTTAAGCCGGGCCACACCCTGCTGGTGCACGGAGCAGGCACAATGATGGGCTTCGCTGCCGTCCAGATCGCCCTCATGCGCGGCGCCAGCGTGATCGCTACCGCCGGTAACACTTACGCCGACCGGCTCCGTTCGCTGGGAGCGGCAGTGACTTCGTACGGTGACGGAATGGTCGAGCGGGTAACCGAGCTCGCCGGACAGCCGGTGGACCTGGTCCTGGACACTGCACCGGTCAGCGGCATAATACCCGATCTTATCCGGATCGCCGGTGGTGATCCCCGCCGTGTTCTAACCATCAGCGACTTCGCCGCAGCCGCCGAACTCGGCGTCCGCGCCAGCACCGGAGAACACCAGACCTTCCGCTATGATGTTCTCAGGGAGTTTGCCCAGTACGCCGCAGACGGCAAGTTCACCGTTCCGGTCGCCCAGACTTTCGCCCTCGAGGACTGGCGTAGCGCACTCGACATTAGCCAGAGCGGACACGCCCGCGGCAAACTGATCCTCCTGCCTGCCGGCGGCTGATGTAGAGACTTGCTTTTCCGCGGACGGGTATGCCGGGGCCGATGGAAACAAGACGAAGCTGACGTATTGAACGATCGATCGTCACGACACCGATTTTATCGAGCAAAAAATCAAAGAATACGAGGTCAAGCCCATGGAGTATTGAACTTGGGCTTGTCTTTTTTCGTTAAATCAAAGGAGCTTCGCTTATTCGGTAATTGCTTTTCTCTTGGCTTTAAAGATGTGAATCAGGTAATCCACAACAAGCGCCACGAATAAGAAGCTGGATTTTTAAGCGAACCTTTCTATTTTTCTTACGGATTTGATTCTAAGCATAATATCGCACGACGTTTATACCGGTTCATCAATGGGAACTTTGAGAGGTACGACCCCGTGGGGGTTACCTGGAAACCTGATCCGGAGCAAAGCAGGATCTTTATAGGTGAAGATTGGGATTATGACGAAATAACCGAGGAGCAAGCGAATAGTTTGCATGTTGTATGTTAGTTAACTCGAGTTATAGGTATTTGAAAGAAAACCATTAGTTAAGGGATCATTGTTTACTAATCGTTCTTAAACTTGTATGATAAGTGAAGGAAGGAGGAGGCTGTAAATGGCAAGACCCAGAGAATTTGATCAGGAGACCGCATTGAACAAAGCCATGGAATTGTTCTGGGAGAAAGGGTATGAGAGAACATCCATTCAGGATTTGGTCGAACGCACCGGAGTTCATAGGGGGAGCCTGTACGATACGTTTGGCGATAAAAATCAATTGTTTCTCACCTGCTTGGATCGATTCAGGGAAGTGACGAAAGATCGAGCCTTTCGCATCCTTGAGGAGGACGGGGAACCCAAAGAATTGTTACGTCGTTTTTTCGATACATTGATTGATGTGGCTTTAAGCAACGAAACGGGACGCCGAGGCTGCTTTATCGCAAATACAGCAATGGAACTGGGCGCAGTGGATTCGGCGATCTCCTCTCGGATCGAAGCTTATACGTTGGATATGGAAATCGCTTTTTATAAATTTCTGATGCGCGCTCAGCAGTTGGGTAAATTAAAGGCAAAGCTGAATGTTCGTGAGACGGCCAGATTTCTTGTGGGGACGAGGCACGGGCTTTATGTACTCGCTAAAACAGCCACGGATCGTAAAGTATTGGAGGATGCCGCTAAAGTAGCCATGTCCATTATCTTGTGATCTTAGGGTTTAGGAAATCAGCTGGCAGAGGGAAGACACGATTATAGTTGACTAATCGTTCTTAAATCGTGTATGATAGCTCTGGAGGTTGAACTTCCTGAACATTTACGAGAACGATCATTCTAGAAATGAAATTGCCATAGTGGAGGGGGGAGCAGCAACTTCATAGGTGTAATATTTTTTTTTGATCATTAAAGAACGATCGTTCAAAAAAAGAAGGCCGAATCGAATAGATCCCAAATTTGTGAAAAGGAGCTGTTAACTATGGATATTTCAAAACAAGTTGCGTTGGTTACTGGTGCTAACCGAGGGCTTGGCCACCACCTTGCAAATGAGCTTCTCTCTAGAGGAGCCAAGGTTTATGCCGGAGCGAGAGACTCAAAAACAATTCAATTGCCAGGAGTGATCCCAGTACAACTGGATATTACGGATTCCCAATCGGTAGCTGAAGCGGCACGGGCGGTTCCCGATCTGACTTTGCTGATCAACAATGCAGGATCACATACAGGAGCATCATTGCTTGATGGGGATATCGATCAGATTCGCTTGGATATGGATACTCACTTCTTCGGCACATTATCGATGATTCGTGCTTTTGCACCGATTATTGAAAAAAATGGCGGTGGGTCCATTCTAAATATCCTCTCCACCCTGTCCTGGTTTAGTGTGGGTGTAACTGCATATCCTGCCGCAAAATCGGCTGAATGGAATATGACGAATACGCTTCGTTTGGCTCTGGCTGAGAAAAATATCAGGGTGGCTGGGCTGCATGTGGCATATATGGACACGGATATGACAGCAAATGTTAAAGCACCTAAAGCTAGTCCTGCTGATATAGCCAGAATCGCGATCGATGGCATTGCAGCTGATAGCTATGAAATTATAGCCGATGATTGGAGCCGCAAAGTGCAGCGTGACTTTGCTGGCGGCATACAAGCCGTGTATCCTCAATTGTTCCAATAAGAAAAATAAGGAGCGGAATTATTATGGCAACTGTGTTGTACGTGACAGCACATCCTTTCCAAGACGATTCTCACAGCTTGCGCGTGGGCAGACATTTTATCGAAACTTATCAGGAAGCCAACCCCGGTGATGAAGTCATTCATCTGGATCTGTATCGCATGGATCTTCCGCAAATCGACGCGGATCTATTGAGACGTTGGGGTCAACCGGCAAGCGGATCTTCCTTTGATGAGCTTAGCGAAGAGTCGAAGAAAAAAGCGGTACGGATGAGCGAAATTGTAGATCAATTCATGGCGGCGGATAAAATCGTCATTGTCAATCCGGTATGGAACTATTCTTTCCCGTCAATCCTGAAAATGTATCTTGACGCCGTTTTGGTTCCGGGTAAAACGTTTACACGAGCCAATAATGGATTGCGGGGGTTATCCGGTCTGATGGGAACGCAGCAAGGTAAGAAGGTAATGCACATTCAGGCTTCCGGTACGGTGCTTTCCCATGGAAAATTTGAAGATGTAGAATTTAGTCATCGTTATATCAAAGCCGCGATGAATTTCCTCGGGATAGAAGATGTACGAGCGATTTTTGTTGAGGGCACCAGTGAGCATCCGGACAAGGTGCAAAACATCATGGAACAAGCGATCCGGCAAGCCGTATCGGCAGCCAAAAACTTTTAAAATAATAAAGTTTTTCCGGCTACAATTAGGAATTCTTGAATTCTTGTTGTAGCCTTATTTTATTTCAAGCGCATTATTCAGGAGCTTTTTGGGAGGAAAGCGGGAAGAAAGTGGGAGGTGATTTAATCCAGTCGCTAATCCTTTGGACCTCCGCCAGATCTTGCGAGGTAAGGATAATTGTTGGGCTTAAACATACTCGCTGAAAATCCCAGGCATCCTGAACTCGATATAAAAAAGCTGCAAGGGAAAACGAACCTTTATCGTTTAAGAGTAGGGACTTGTCTCATTCTCTACAATATTAGAAAATCTTTTAGTTGCATATGTCGTAACAATTGGTTCACGACGCAATGTACATAAATGACCCATACAAGCCACTTTGTATGGGTCATTTTTTGTAGATTGTTCAATAAAATTTTATCTCTTCACCAAATCCTCGCGAATCGGCGTAAAGACGTCTAGCAGGGCGGAGTTTTCCTCCAGCGCGGTGACGCCATGTTTCGCGTTTCCGGGAATATTAATCGTGTCTCCGGCTCCGATGCAGTATTCCCGGCCATCGATGCGGAAAATAAAGCTTCCGCGCAGGCAATAGCTCATTTGCTGGTGGAGGTGGCTATGCTCGTAACCTTCGGCCCCTTTGGCAAAATGCACTTCCATCATCATCAGACTGTCCTCGGCTCTTAAAATGCAGCGTTTCACGCCCGGTTCGGCATTTTCCCATACTCCAATATTGCTCATAGATTTAACTCCTCCCGTAATTGGATTGCGGCAGCAGGACGCAAAGGCGGTTGGCTTCTATTTGCAGCGATTGTCCGATTAGTTCGCCGCCGTTTCCTCCGTTTCCGCCATTCGCCTGATTTTGCCCGCCCAATAATCTCAATGATCCCAAGGCTGCTAGATGTAAAGTTTGCGTTCGCTTCAACCCATTCATTACAACGATACACCATGCCCCGTCGGGTTTGGTGATTTTGTAGCAGCGCACTTGCGGCCGAGGATCGGAATGGGGGGGATCGGTTCGATGCGGCAGGCTACCTAGATCAATAGCTTCGATGTGAGCCCTCAGTTCCCCTTCTTCATGAGGATGCAGCAGCACCAAATAATCATCGCTTGCCCGGCCGTATACTTTAAAATGCTGCTGCACCGGCAGAGGGTAGTTGCCGGCGACGGCGCCTTGATCCGTGACGATCACAGGCCGCTTCGGTTCGGCGATGACGGCGCTTAATTGCATGCCGCCCAGACAATACGCGTCGATGTGCTGTTCCCCAATATCCGCTCCGGTGCTCAGCGTATGCAGGTTCCATACGCGTCCCGACTCACCGTCGATGCGGTCCCAGACCAGGTAAACTTCCAATCCGGCTTTGATAAAAACAAAATGCCGGTGATATTCGCGGATGTTCGGATCGGGGATCCGGCTTCGGACATAATCCAGTTCCGCGGAGAAAGCCACCTGTTCGCATTGGCTGCGCAGCGGGACTTCCTGCCATTCTCCCGCAGGGCCGGCAAACTGCACGACATTGTGGGCCGCGCTGGACACGTACCAATGCCTGTCGCCATTGTAGTAACCGCCGGTTCCAGAGTCGAGCGTCAAAGGCACCTGATGGCTCCAGATCGAGAAATGCCCCTCATCGTGATGGGCATGGTAGGTAAGCGGGGAAGCCTCGTAAATTGCATAATGCTCGTACCGGTTCGGACCCTGCGGATTGCGGAAAATCACGTAGCCCATGCCGGGATAATGAAGCGAACCTAATTCGGGAGCTTCTTCCGGCAAATCCGGCTCGGGAAACAGCAGGGCCGCGAGCGGGTAGGGAGAAGCGCCGGAATCCCGGACGGGCGCACCCCCGCGCCGCCAAGCCCACATCATTTCCTTGGCCAACTTGGGGTCATTCTCCATGTAAAAAGGAGCCGCATAACCCAGCAGCCGGAACCAGTGCTCCTGCACATTGGCATCGCCGACCGCTGGCGTCAGCATGACGGCGGGGCTGTCCGGCCCGGCTTGAATCCGGTCCGCCGGCACGGCCGTTCCGATCAAAAAACGGTACATGCTTTTGACCTTCTCGTGCTGAAAATAATCGACTCCCTTGAGCCGTTTCAGCAGGACGAAAAATAGAAAATAACGATGGAGCACCGCGCCATGGTATCTGATATTTTCCGGCCAGGCTCCGCAATCGTCCACAACGTGATCGAGCTGCCAATCCACCACCGCCAAGGCGTGCGCCAGATATTCCCCCGCCTTCGGCTCCTGCGGGAACAGCAGAGCATACACTCCCAGGCCTGTGGCCCGGTCCGCGTTCCAGTTGCTGCGCATCCCGCCTTTTTCATCAGGGAATTCTGCGAGGTCATAACGGTAATATCCCGTATCCATCATTAAATTGGAAATATAGCGGAAGTGCTCCAATAGCGCTGCTGTCTCATCCCGGTCAAACACACCAGAAGGGGCGATCTGGCGATAGATCACCGAGATGACCGCCAAACCTCTGCCGATATGGACCGCACCGTAAACATCGTCGTCATGCCAACCCGTGGCTTTAAAAATGTCCATGCCCTGGATCATATCGCGCAGCATGTACAGTAATTTTTGCTTACAGCGCTCGGCGCTGGAGAAATCGCCTTCCACCATAAACCGGTTGGCGTCCGCTCCGGCCGCTTCTAGAAAATAAGACCAAGGGCTTGGCGTGGGCCGGTTGAAGGGAGGAGAACATAGGGGAATTTCGCGCTCCAGCGGGCCTTCGCTGCTCCGGAAACGAACCTCCGTATAAACACCAACGGTTAAGGGAACTTCCAAACTCAGCGTAATCTGGACGCTGTAGTGTTCGCCCGCCCGCATGGGAATCGGCGCGCCGTAATGCAGCACAGTGTCCGCATCCGCCGAGGCATTGGCCATGCAAACGCACTGTGCTTTTACCGTGGTGTCCGCGCCGCTGGCCGGTGTTACCCCGGAAGGCTGCATGGCCGCCGCGCCTAAGGGCAGGGGTTGAAGCCGAAGCTCGCTTCCATCCGCCACTTCGGCCTCCCAGTGGGCTAAATCCTGCGCAAAATTCGCGTTCTCCAGCTCCACGGGCAGCCCGCGCTGGGAAAACGTCAGCCTCATGCCGCTGATGCGGGCCGTCCCTTTTCCGGCGATATGAATGGAAATGAGCCCATATCGGACTCCTTCAGGCACCTTAAACACAAACGGATACGTACGAAAATTGGCTTGCTCTCTAAGCGGAGCGGTTATGGCCCGGGCGGCATAACGCTGCGAGAGCTCTTTTTGCCGTAGATACTCCTCCTGCAGCGCGGGATTTGTCCTGATGCGGTTTCGCACAGCCTCCAGTTCACCCGCATCGTACAAGCCGTAAGAGGCTGCTGCCCCTTCGCCGTTCATAGGTTTCATCGTCCTCGTCACCCTCCTAAAAGTTGAAGTTCCAGTTCAACGATAATCATCTCTCGTCCTAATTCTAATTGAATACAGGCTGCCGCCGGGATGGAGAAACAAGCGAAGGGCAGGGGACAAATCGACTGAAAAGTGATTTTCCCCCCTTAACACAGTGGGTTTCTCCCTAACCGCTTCCGCCTGCGGGCTTTTATCTTAGGATTAAGAAAAGCAACGCTTGATGACAGGAGGAAAAACAGTGAACAACGCAAAACGCCAAATCCATGCCTGGACGTTCGTCGTGCCGAGTCTGATTTTGACGCTGGTGTTTGGGGTGTATCCGATTATTTGGGCGCTTAAGTACATGTTTTACGATTATCAGGGGTATGGTGAACCTTTGTTTATCGGACTGAATAACTTCGGGCGGTTGTTCCGGGATACGGAGTTTTGGCAGTCGGTGTTGAATACGTTCGTGTATGCTGGCGGGAAGCTGCTGGTGACGATTCCTTTGTCCTTTGTGCTGGCGGTCATTTTGAACCGGGCTTTCGCGGGAAGGCAGCTATTGCGGGCGGTGTATTTCCTCCCTACCATCGTAAGTTCTTCCGTGATGGCGATTGTATTCTATGTCGTGTTCAACTCCTACAACGGGATGATCAATCAGATGCTGCTCGCCTCCGGCATCATTTCGGCCCCCATAGACTGGTTAGGGCCCAAGTATGCCTTGCTAACTTCCATTATTGTGGCGATTTGGGGAGCGATCGGCAACTATATGCTGCTGTTCCTGGCCGGGCTGCAAAATATTCCCGAAGATCTGTACGAAGCTGCATCCCTGGATGGAGCCGGACCGGTCCGCAAAATGTGGAGCATTACCGTGCCGATGCTGGGACCGGTGCTGCAAATGATCGTGATGTTGGCGATAATCGTCTCGTTAAAAGGGTACGAGAGCATCATGGTGCTGACGGAAGGCGGACCTTACGGCAAGACGAATGTCATGTACCTCTATTTGTATAAATTATTTTTCCCGGTATCCAGCGGGGGAGCAAGCGCCCAGCAATTCGGATACGGGAGCGCGGTCGGTTTTGCCACGGCGGTCATCGTCGGGGTGATCACTTTGCTTTACTTCCGTCTTTCCAAAAAACTGAACGAAATCTACTGACAGAGAGGAGATAAGCCGATGAATAAGATATCAAGCGTTCTATTATGGATATTTCTTTTGGTCGTCGCCGTATTTACCTTATTTCCGATCCTGCTTGCTTTCTTCGGCTCCTTAAAGTCGAATTTGGAGCTGACCACGGGCGCTACGCTACTTCCAAACGAGTGGAAATTCAGCAATTACGCGCAGGCCTGGGAGGTCGCCAATTTCGCCCGGTTTACCTGGAACAGCGTGTTTACCAGCTTTTTTACGACGGTCGGCACGCTGCTGATCGGGACAATGGCCGCCTATGCCGTGGCGAGAATCGATTTTATCGGGAAAAAATTTTATGTGCTGCTGCAATCCGGCACACTGTTTATTTCCATCGGCGCGGTGGTCCTCAGGCCGCAATTCGATCTGATGGTGGCGCTACACCTGCAAAAATCACTTTGGGGCGTCATTATCTTGCTGATCAGTGCCCATGCCACAGTCTTTTTTATGCTGATCGGGTTTGTGCGCGCTATTCCGAAGGAATTGGATGAAGCCGCTTACATTGACGGTTGCAATTTTTACAGCACGTATTATAGAATTGTACTGCCTTTGCTGGCCCCGGCGTTGGGCGTGGCCGGACTTTGGAGTTTCCGCGGGGCGTGGAACGAATATATTTTGCCATTGGTGTTTACGATGACCCAGCCCGAATTGCAAACATTGACGGTGGGGCTGGCCAGCCTGAAATACGGCGTGGGCGACGCCGCGCAGCCGCAGCTGATGTTGGCCGGCGCCTGCTTGTCCATCCTGCCGATGCTGGTGGTGTACGTGTTCGCCAATAAATCGTTTATGCAAATGACGGCGGGTTCGGTGAAGGGCTGACCTTCGGGAATGGATGTTGAACTAGATGTACCTGTTTCCATTCTAACGGTTGCCACAGCGGCTATTTGCGTGAGCAACGCCGATTTCAAATTCTAACGGTTGCGATGGCGCTTATTTCGCTAAAACCCAGCTATTTTGCTCAGATTAAGGCAAATAACAACGCTCACAACCGTTAAAATCTAAAAAGGGTCTTTTTTCGCAAAATAGCGGCTGCTGCAACCGTTAGATTCCCGCCGGGCGCGGGCCCCCATTCCGGTACCATTAGTAATTCAACTTTTATCGTGGCGGGCAGACATTACGAGGAGCGTGACGGCATTGAAATCCTGGATCTACCGAACTTCGCTGCAAAAAAGGATATGGATCTCTTTTGCCGTGCTGACGGTGCTTTGCATCGCGGTGACGGGCCTATGTTCCTATTTGATCGCGGCCCGCGCGATGGAGCGTAATTCCGTGGAGTTGAACCGCAGCGTGCTCAACCAGTCCGTCAACGTGCTGGACCAGAAGCTGAAGCAGATCGTCGTGGCTTCGTCCACAATGACCCTAAGCGAAACTTACAAACAAACGATTCGCGATATTCAGGCTGACAACCGCAGCCGGTATTTCGCGAATTTTTCGCTGCTTCAAGGCCCTTT
Organism: Paenibacillus oralis; assembly: GCF_003863965.1. GTDB lineage: Bacteria > Bacillota > Bacilli > Paenibacillales > Paenibacillaceae > Fontibacillus > Fontibacillus oralis. The sequence continues at coordinate 5,968,860 of NZ_RRCN01000001.1, read as the reverse complement.
TTCACAAGCCGAGCTGACGGAAAACTCGATCGATTCGATCCTGATCACCACGCCCGGCGGCGACTTCTATTCCAGCGGCAAAATCCGCAAATCCGGCGTGCCGTTTACCTCCACCGCCATTTACCAGCGGATCAAAGAACATCCCGATACCCGGTGGATCGAGAGCCATGAGGATGAGTTGTTTGCCGGAAAACACCGGGTTGTCACTTTGGTTTTGCAACCGCTAACAGAAAGTAATGTTCCGGACGTGTTCTTGATCGTCAATGTCGATGAGAAGATGCTGGGCCAGGTGGTCCGGGAAGGGCTGAATCCCGGCGCGGCGCATTTTTTGCTGATCAACACCGCCGGGGCCAGCGTGCTGGGGGATCAGGGACGGCCGGAATGGACGCGCTCGCCGGAATTTATCGATCAACTGCGGGAAAATAAGGCCGGGAACTTCGAATATAAAAGTTCGGAAGGCACGATGCTGGTCAGTTACGCTTCCTCCGCGTTTGCCACGGACTGGATTTTGGTCAGCTATTTGTCCAAAACGGATCTGCTCGGCCCCGTGCTCCAGATCAAGTGGCTGGTGCTGGCGATCATGGCCTGCTGCATCCTGATGGCGCTGCTGCTGGCCCGGTATTTGTCGAGGCTGCTGCTATCCCCGTTACTGAAACTGCAAAGAACGATGAAACGGGTCGAGCAGGAGGATTTGCGGGCGCGCTTCGTAAGTCCGTTCCAGGATGAGATCGGCGAGGCCGGACGGAAGTTCAATCAGATGCTCGACCGCATCGGTCAGCTTATCACCGAAGTGAAGGAAACGGAGAAAGAGAAGCGGAAGGCGGAAATTAAAGCGCTGCAGGCGCAAATCGACCCGCATTTTTTATATAACACGTTAAATACGATTTTCTGGAAATGCGAGATGAACGAATATGAGGATGTCAAAGAGATGGTGCTTTCGTTATCCGCGTTGTTCAAGTTGGGGCTGAACCAGGGACAGGAAATTACGACCTTGGGCCGGGAGCTGGAGCATGTTCGCCAATATTTGAACCTGCAGCAGCAATGTTACGAGGGATTGTTCCAATACGCCATCCATGCGCCGCCCGAACTGCTTAACTTGCCGGTGTTAAAAATTATCATTCAGCCGCTCGTGGAAAACTCCATCCTGCACGGTTTGCAGGACAAACGGGATTCCGGCATGATCCGGATCGCGGCGGAGGCGAGGGGTAGCAGCTTAATCATTACGGTTACGGATAACGGGGTTGGATTTGATGCCGAGCAAATGAACGAGAAACTGCAGCTCCCCGCGGGCGGCAAAGGGTATGCGTTATTCAATATTTGCAATCGGTTAAATCTGTACTACGGCAAGGAGGCCGGGCTGCGCTTTGCCAGCCGCCCCGAGGAAACGGTGGCCGTCATTACCATTCCAATGGAAAGCGGGTTAAGCCATGAATCGAAACGAACCGATGAAAATCTGCATTATTGACGATATTCCGGCGGTCGTGCGCGGACTGTCCACACGGATTCCCTGGGAGGAGCACGGTATGACGGTCGCGGCAACGGCCGCCAATGGCTTAGAGGGGCTGGAGTGCCTGCGCCGGGAGCGTCCCGACATCGTGCTGACGGATATCCGCATGCCGCTGATGGACGGGCTGGAGATGGTGCGGACGATTGTGCCGGAGCTGCCGGAGGTCAAAGTGATCTTTTTTACCGCGTATACCGATTTTGCCTATGCCCAGGATGCTGTCAAGTTGGGCGCGTTCGATTTTATCGTCAAGCCCTTTACCCCCGCGAACGTGCTGGATGTGGTGCTGAAAGCGAAGGAAGCGCTGGAGCGGGAGCGCAGCAAAACCGAGTATATGCAGGGCATGGAGCGGAAATTAAGGGAAAGTCTGCCCTATCTGCGTCAGGAGTTCATGCGTCTGCTCATCCGTTACGGCACCCGGCAGCAGAGCCAAAGCCAGCAGTGGGATTTTTACGGGATTACGATGGAGCCAAACGGTTTCTGGGTGATGGTGGCGGAAATGGACGGGTTTTCACAGCGGACGGCGGATTTGCCGGTGAACGAGGTGGAGCTGATCCGGTTTGCCGTGCAGAATATTTTGGAGGAGACCGTCACTTCCTATACCAGGGGCATTGTGTTCCGCGAAAATATCAACCAATTCGTCATCGTCGCCAATCCGGGGGCCTCCCTGGATGCCGGGCAGCTGGCGGAGAAATGCCGCGAAAATGTCCGTAAACATACCTATTATACTGTGTCGATCGGCTTGGGCGGCGAAGTGATTGAGACTGCGCAGTTGTCCGTTTCGTACGCGCAAGCGCTGGCCGCGTCGGCCAACACCTTTTTGTCCGGCGGCAACAGCGTATATCAGTACGAGGAGGGGGACAGCCGGGGCGCGGCCTGGCCGCAGTATTCCTATGACAAGGAGAAGGAGCTGCTATTTTGCTTGCGTTCCGCGAATGTGGACAAGGCGGAGGAGCAGCTCCACAGCATCTGGGACGAATGGATTTCGGCCAGCAAGCATCCGAACCCTGCGCTTTTGCAAACGTTATGCCTGGAGCTGGCGCATTCCATGCACCGGGTGTTTGCGGAAAAAGGTTCGGCAGAGGAGATTCAGGAGCTGGAGAGCCAGCTGGCGGAGATGAACAAGGCGGCCACGTTTGAAGCGCTGTGCGGCTTGATCCGGGATTTCTGCCGGCAGGGCTGCGCCCAATTGCGCAAGCGGCAGGTGAGCGAGTCGCGGCTGCTGGTCGAGCGGGGCGTTGCCTACATTCAGAGCCATCTGCAGCAAAATTTATCCGTGGCGGACTGTGCCAAAGCGGTGCATTTGAGCCCGAGCTATTTTTCCAACTTGTTCAAAAAAGAAATGGGCGTCACCCTGGCCCAGTATATTACCCATTGCCGGATGGAGAAAGCGAAGGAACTGGTGCTGGAGGGAATGCAGGTGCAGGATATCGCCGGATCGCTGGGCTATGAGGATCGTCCGTATTTTACCGAATTGTTCAAAAAGCACACCGGGATGACGCCAACGGAGTTTCGGATGAAATATGCCGCGTGTGCCGAGGCGTGAAAGTGCGAGTTCAAAAATTCGGGTTTCCAGGACCGAGAAGATTGGATGAAGCTAGGGACTGAGTAGCGGAGCGTAGGTGAGCCTACGTGAGCAACGGAAGGCCCGGCTGAATTCAAGATTCGACGTCGAATCAACCCCTTGAACTGCTTCGTCATGGGAAGACGACTTTTTGAACAACCTCTGAAAGAGTCGTTTTCTCACCCCCGGAGAGTTGTTTTATCCTTCACGAGACGGAAGGCGGATGATTTATATTTTAAGTGGAAATGAATGCGATTACATTGTTCTAAGGGGGCATATTCATGAGTGTTAGAAGGCGGTTTGTGTCGGGAATGATCTTGTTGTTGGCGGGAGTTTTGGCGGCCTGCTCACCGGCGGGCAACAGCGGTGATTCAAAGGCAAACGCCGGCGCAGAAGACATGAAGACGAAGCTTACGTATTGGACGATTGACCGTCACGACACCGATTTTATCGAGCAAAAAATCAAGGAATACGAAGAAAGCAATCCCGATGTCGAGATTGAAATGAAGGTGATGGCGGAAAACTATGAACAATCCGTAGAAATCGCCTTTGCCAGCAATCAGGCGCCGGACATCTTTCGCATCACGGGAAAAATGCCGATTTGGGTGGAGCGAGGTTACCTGGAACCGTTTGATGATTACCTCTCGCCCGAAATGAAGGAAAACTTCAAAAACGTCCTGATCGAGGAGAAAAACATGGTTGACGGCAAAATATATACCCTGCCGAGTACGGGGCAATTCTGGAGACTGATCTACAACGTCGATCTGTTTGAACAAGCGGGCATTGACGGGCCGCCGGCGACGATTGCGGAAATGGTCGAGGACGCCAAGAAGATCACGGAAGCGGGCAAGGATATCGGTGCTTACGGGTTTGCCGGGAACTTCAAGAGCGCCAGCGGCTTTGAGCGGATCGCTTATCCGATCGTGTCGCTGAGCACAAACACGGGAAACGAGGGCTTCAATTTCCAAACCGGACAGTTCGATTTTACCGTGTATAAAGAAGTGCTGCAGGCCCTGCATCAAATCAAAGCGGACGGCAGCATGCTGCCCGGCTCCGAATCGCTCGACATCGATCCGCTGCGGGCCCAGTTCGCGCAAGGCAAGATCGGCATGTATTTCAATCACTCCGCAGAACCTAGCGTGTACAAAACGCAATTTCCGACGGACATCCGCTGGGCCGCGGCCATGCCGCCGACGATCGACGGTCAGCAAAACGGGGCCGTTCAAGTCCTTGCCGGCAGTTACTTGGCCTTAAGCAGAAATTCCGAGCATAAAGAAGAAGCTTGGAAATTTATCGAATGGATGTACAGCGACGAGGTACGGATCGCCTATCAAGAGGGAGGATACGGCATCTCCGTCATCCCGTCCGTGTCGGCCAAAGCCAAAGCCCCGGACATCGCCGGCATCGAAAACTTCCTGCCGACCTCGCTGGACGGCATCTACCCCGCCACCCCGCTGGTCGCCACCGAAGGCCGCGTCGAAGGCGCCAAAAAAGTCGACGTCTTCAACAAATTCATCTTCGACGGCCAGAACCTGGACAAGGTATTGAGCGATCTGAACGCCCGCTATAACGCCGCGCTTGAAAAGGCTAAAGCAGCAGGGGATACCACGATTGAAGCGGATTCGGGATTTAATGCGGCGAATTTGCAGGGGTCGTTGGTGGAGAAGTAGAATAGTGAATACGGAAGACAAGTCCAGTTGCATATTAACTTGGCTTGTCTTTTTTTCGTTTAATTAGGGCGTTTCGCCTTAAATATGTAAATCAGATAATCCGCAACAAGCCCCACCAATAAGAAGCTCCCAAAGTGTACATCAATCCTAAAACGTCCTGCTAGCCTATGGTTATTTTCCATTGGGTCGTTTGGAGATATTCGTCTGACCAAGAATGTAGTCAATACTTACGTTGTAAAATTCGGATAACTTAATCAACACAGAACTCGGTACATCCAAGTTCCCGCTTTCGTATCGGGAATAAGTTGCTTGAGAGATGTTCAGATAATCTGCCAATTGTTGTTGCGTCAAATCCCTGTCTTCACGCAAATCGCGTATTCTTTTGTACATCTTTCTTCACCCAAGCTAAGTTTAAATTATGCGAAAACTGCATATTGAGTTTTATGCAGTTTTCGCATAAAATTGATTTATACGGAAAGTGTTAGCTGTTTTTTAGGTTTTTAACGATACTGTTCACAATTCTTAAGGAGGAGAGTGAAATGAAAAGTATTCTTAATAGAGTCGATTACGGAATGAATCTTATCAATAGGATATTGGCCAGGCTGCTCCCTAAGTAGTCGCTTAGGCATATCAAGATGTTTATGATAGAAAGCCAAAGGGTGGTTCTTTTTAATAGGGACATGGGGATCACCCCTCTATTGTAATCATCAAACCTGACACTCTTTGTCGCCAGTGCTATTTATTTTCCATTGTGACGTTTGAACATATTCGTCTGACCCAGAATATAGTCAATACTTACGTCGTAAAATTCGGATAACTTAATCAACACAGAACTTGGCACATCCAAGTTCCCGCTTTCGTATCGGGAATAAGTTGCTTGAGAGATGTTCAGATAATCTGCTAATTGTTGTTGCGTCAAATCCCGGTCTTCACGCAAATCGCGTATTCTTTTGTACATCTTTCTTCACCCAAGCTAAGTTTAAATTATGCGAAAACTGCATATTGAGTTTTATGCATTTTTCGCATAAAATTGATTTATACGGAAAGTGTTGGCTGTTTTTTAGGTTTTTAACGTTACTGTTCACAATTCTTAAAGGAGGAGAGTGGAATGAAAAGTATTTTGGAGGAACTTTACAAAGGAAACCTTAACCCTGAAGCGCGAACGGTCCCCACAGATCCCGAATATCGTTCGATCAATGGAGAAATTTCTGATTTGATGTTGGAAGTCAAACAAAGATTTTCGGAGAACGACTTTAAAACTCTTGAGGAAATCTTGGATTTGAACGGTGATACTAGTTCCATGCTTACAAGCACCGCTTTTGTCCAGGGATTTAGGATGGGGGCTTTGATGATGGTGGAGGTGTTTTGTGGGGAGGGGAAGGTTTTTAAAGAGTGAAGTTGGTGAGGGCAGCCTAGGATTTTTGTATATAAAATCAGGAGCCAAATGTGCTTGCTGTTATGTGAAAAAGATATAGATATCCATAACTTTCGCTATTTTTTAGCGGGAGTTTTTTTATTATCGAGCAAATAATTATTTGTTCGGCATATTATTCCATATTATAGTAGAATATAACTGTAGGTCATTAAGACTAGTTTTATCAAAGATTGTTTGTATATTAGCTGTATTCCTTAATTCACTAACTTTGTGAATATAAAGTTATATGACATAACTGAAAGGGCGGTAATAAATGAACTTTGAAAAATATGTATCTAATTTTATGTCCTCCTATGATATAGATCTGTCTCCAAAACCTATAGGATATTACAAGGACTTAATGGTATTTTATGATTATTTAAAATCCAGAGATGTAACAGATAATAATATCGATGAGTTTGTAAGAGGATTAGATACAAATACTATTATTTCCAGTATAGATTATTACATAAAGGAGAATAGCATAAAAAAAATTTCTACTGTCCAGAGATATGTATCAGCTGTAAAAGAATTTCTTCTTTACATAATATCTAATGATTATGTTAGTAATGATGCTTTTTTAAAAGAGTTAGGATCTCCGGCTTATAAAGAGGGTTCATTTAGAAACAAGATTAACATCTATTTGGCAGAGAATAGCGAGTTGGATAAATCGACTTCATATGACCCATTAACCCAATATGAAGTAGAGGATTTAATCAAAGAATGTAACCTTGTTCTTGAAATATCTATTACAAAGGTAACAAGAAGTAAAGAGATGAATATGATTACATCAGCATTAATTATAAAACTAATTCTATTAACTGGGATACCGTATCGTGAAATTATTAAAATTCCAGTGGAATCTTATTATAAAACTATCGGATCCTTTAGCATTGATGGTATAAGTATTCGATTACCAGAGGGATTAATTAAACAATTCAACTGCTATTTGGAACTTCGCGAAAAGATAGCTCAGGGAGGAAAAGAATTATTTATTACATATAGAGGAAAGCCACTTCCTAAGGGTACCGCTCAAGTTGTATATTGGCTGAAACAATTGTCAGGCAGACAAGATTTAACAGGGTTAATTAAATTTGCAATAGTTCAAATGATGGACCTAAATATTAATCATATTGCAATAGAAAAATTTACAAAGGTAGGATTTAAAATCATTATGTCATGTAAAGAGCAATTCATAAATGAGCAAGGTTTTTTATTAGGAATTGAATTTGATTCCTTGCTGAGAAGATCACCTGTTTTCGATAAGTTGTAAGTAATGCAAAGTACCACGTGTATGTACAGAAGATGATGCCGAATTATTACAATGGCGCAATATGAAAAAAGAACGGCTAAGGAGTTGTTATTAAATGAAAATAACACAGATGAAAATTTCTAATTTCAGGAGTTTCAGCGAAGAAGAAACAGTGATGGATTTACAAAAACTTACAGCGATAATTGGGGCGAATAGTTCAGGCAAAACAGCTTTGATACATGCGTTACTGAAATTATTTGCAGTTAATCAGATTGAACGTGCTCTAGAACGGTCAGATTTTCATTTACCGATGGGTAAGAAGCCTGAGGATCTAAAAGATGGATCACAGTTGTATATTGAAGTGAAAATTGAGTTTCCAGAGTTGGAAAGTGATGATGAAATTTCAGCAAATACAGTCCCTCATTTTTTTAAGCATATGATTATTAATCAACCAGACGAAAAACCTTATATCAGGATTAGATTAATAGCTACTTGGCATTCAGCTAATACCCCCGAAGGTGTGATTGATGATAAATTATATTACATAACTGTACCCGATACTGAAACTATTACCGATGAAACACTTAAGCCTGTTCAACCCTATGAAAGAGCAGTAATTCAGTTGATTTATATACCAGCTATGAGAGATCCTAATACTCAACTTAAAAATGTATCTGGAACCGTCCTTTACAGATTACTTTCTTATATAAATTGGCCTTCAAACATGAATGATCTAATTAAAACGAATATGAAAGCGGTTGAAGGAGAACTATTTGATGATATTGTCGGAGTAAGAAAGGTAAGGGAAATATTAAAAAAAGAATGGAAAAATTATCATTGGGATGAGCGGTATAACAATGCTGAAATAGCATTTAATAGTTCAACATTATCTTCAATATTAAAAAGAATTGAAGTGCAATTTTCACCTTCATTGTCGCCTACAAATTATTCAGTAGACCAGTTAGGTGATGGTCTGCGTTCATTATTTTATCTTTCTTTAGTTGCATCATTGTTAGAATTAGAGAACACAATAAAAAAAGAATATAAAGAAGCTAAGAAAGATGGTTCAGAATATAATTTCAAAAAAATCCCAACAGTTGTTACAATTCTCGCAGTCGAAGAACCAGAGAATCATATTGCGCCACATCTATTAGGTAAGGTGATGCAAAATCTTAGGACCATTTCAAAAAATGATAACGCCCAAGTTATTATTTCTTCTCATAGTGAATCCATAGTGAAAAATGTTGAACCTATTGAGATAAGACATGTCCGAATTGGTCAGACTGATCAAGATAAACTCGGGGCAACGATTGTAAACGAAATTGTTCTACCAGAAGAAACTGACGAAGCATATAAATATATAAAAGAAGCCATTAGAGTATATCCGGAAATTTATTTTGCAAGACTTGTAATTTTAGGTGAAGGCGATAGTGAAGAAATCATAATACCTAAAGTACTTAAAGTTTTCGGATTAGATATAGAAATGAATGCAATTTCAATCGTTCCACTTGGTGGAGTTTATGTTAATCATATGTGGAGATTATTAAATAAACTTAATATACCTCATGTAACTTTGCTTGATTTAGATAGAGAGCGAAATTTAGGTGGATGGACACGAATTAAATACGTGATCAATCAATTAATATTACACAGAAGCGATAAATTGAATAAAGATAAGTTGCTAGAATATAAAGGTGCTATTCTTAAGGACTCACAGTTAAATGAAATGCATAAATGGCCTCTTAGTGATCAATTGCAAGCAGAAGAATTAAATGTTTGGAGAAAAAAGTTAATGGGAGAGCCTTATAATGTTCATTTTTCATATTCTTTGGATATAGATTTTGTAATGCTAGAAGCATTTTCAGATGAGTATATTCAGATAGCACAAACTCATATACCGGATGAACTTGAAGAACCTAAATCATATAAAGAGAAAGAAATACAAGCAATACAATCAACTCTTAAAAGATCGAATGATGGATATGGTGGTACTTATAACGATATCCAAAAACGATTAATGATTTACTATAATTCTTTGTTTCTTAATAGAAGTAAGCCTAGCACGCATTTTATGGCACTGGCTGCTATTAGTGAAGATAAACTTCGAGAAAAATGTCCTCAGCAGTTACTCGAATTAGTGGAAACTATTAAAAGGTTACTAAAAATAAATTCAAGTATGGTTGGTGCAAAAAATGAGGAATAATATTACTTTCATAAACCCGCTTAATTGGCAAGTAAAAGATGGAATCATACTTGAAAATAATGCTGAAGAGGTTGTACGAAGTTCAAGTAACCATGTAATTATTGCTGGACCAGGGGCAGGGAAAACAGAACTTTTAGCGCAAAAAGCTTGCTACTTACTTGAAACTGATAGTTGCACCGCCCCAAAAAAGATATTAGCTATTAGTTTTAAGAAGGATGCAGCAGAAAATTTAGCAGATAGAGTCAATTCAAGATGTGGAAAAGAATTAGCGAGACGTTTCGAATCCATGACATACGATTCGTTTGCAAAGCATTTGCTGGATCATTTCAGATTAGCTATAAATGAGAAGTATCGTCCTTCAAAAGACTACAGATTGCTTTTAAAGGATAGTGAGTTAGCTGATATTGCAGATAAGTATTTGCCAGTTTTGTATCCCCATTTCCCCAATTGGAGAAGAGTAATTCGTCGTAATAGTGATCTGGCAAATTTGCTTTGTAACATGAAACTCCCTTTGCCTCCATTGAAACCTGACGATAGTATCCAAGTTCATATAAACTTAAGTTTATGGGGAATATTAATAAAAGGGACATTTGATTTTGAAGGCGGTTTGACATTTCCTATGATCTCAAGAATTGCAGATTATTTACTGAGGGAGAACCGCTATATTCGCAATGCATTAAGAACAACTTATAGTCATGTTTTTTTAGATGAATTTCAAGATACTACAGATATTCAATATTCTTTGTTAAAAACATCATTTCTTGGATCCAAATCGACAATAACAGCAGTCGGTGATGAAAAACAAAGAATAATGGTTTGGGCAAGAGCTCAAAAAGGTATTTTTAATCATTTCAAAATTGATTTTCAGGCTATAGAAACTCAATTGTTTATGAACTACCGTTCTTCACCTAAGCTAGTTACTATACAAAATATTGTTTCAAAAAACTTAGAAGAAAATAGTGCCGAAGTGATTGTCACTGATAAATGGGGAGAGCTAGAAGGAATTTGCGAAATTTGGGCATTTAAAAATCATGAAGAAGAAGCCATATTTTTGGCTAATGAAGTTATTAATTGGATTAATATAGAAGGGATTAAACCAAGGGATATTTGTATCATTGTTAAGCAGCACGAGGATATTTATGGTGAAGCATTTAAAAGAAGATTAGCCGTATATGGGGTTCAGGCTAGAGAAGAAAAAGAATACCAAGACCTTTTATCAGAAGAGATCGTGAATATCATATTGAATATGATTACTCTTGCTGTTAAACATCAAGCTCCTGATGCTAGGAAGAATACTATCGATTTTTTGTTCTATATAAATGGTTTCGATGAGAGTACCAAATATGAGTTGCTTTATGAGTCAGAAGATCAATTAAGCAAATTTTTACTAGAATTGAAAATAAAATTGTTAGAACTTGATAAATTAATAGTTAATGAAGCCGCTCTCCAGAAAGTTGTTAGTTCAATTATTGAATTCTTTGATCCAACAAAAATAAAAAACAGTTTTCCTAAATATAGTAGAGGAGACTACTTTGATAATTTAATTAATGAAATAACTATGAAAATACAAAGTGCATATCAAATTAGAAAAGATTGGGGAAATACAGTTGAGGATATTTATGGTAATCATAGCATTCCAATGATGACTATTCACAAAAGTAAGGGTCTTGAGTATGATACAGTTATTTTTATTGGTCTTGAAGATGCTGCATTTTGGAACTTTAACAATAACTCAGAAGAAGATAAAAGAGCATTCTTTGTAGCGTTATCAAGAGCTAAGAGAAGAGTTATATTTACAGCAAGTAAAGTACGAAGAGTACTAAATCGAGAAAGGCATTTAGAAAATATTGAACAAAGTGTACAAAATATAACGACTTTATATAAAATTCTAAAAGATGCTGGAGTATCAATAATTAGGCCGAAGTTAAAAAATGATATCTCTTGATAATTTTAATGGTAAAAAGAAGAGAACACGTTTGGAATAAAGAATACTTATATTCTTCCTGAATGGTCATGGTCTCGATAGTGAACTATTTGCTCTATTAATGAAAATACACAAAATGGATAGCATAATTATAAAACAAAACAGTGCACCTATTAATTGAGGTGATTATATTATTATGAATGATAAATTAAGTATAATATACGAACCACAACCTTATATTAAAGATCCTAGGTTATTAACTAGTTTATGTATTTACTATGATAACGTAATGTTATTCCATCACACTGATATAACGAATGATTACAGTGAAAGGTTAGATACGCAAAGTGAAGAGTTAAATGAATTTCTATTAGGTCCTTTCGATATATTATCGAGTGAGGGATTTATTGATATATACACTCCAGAAAAGGTAACTAAATTATTTCCTGAGATAAATCAATTAGAATTGGCGATAGAACGGATTGATGAAAATGATGATGGCATTGTTCTTCGACTAAGTGATTCTAATCTTGATGATTTAACAAATTCTATTATCACATCATTAAACTCCAAAATTGTTGGAAAACCTACGACAGTTAAAGATTTAATAAGATCTATTTATCTTTATTCAGTTGCCAAGACATACAATATCCCAGTATTAACTGATAGAAAATATCCACTTAATAACACTTTGGCAATTGAGCAAAAGGTAAGGATGGTTTCCGATAGTCTTGCAATGATGACGATTAATAAATTTGCTTTACCTGAACTTTGTACTTTAAATGTTGAGGATATTTTATTTTCTCGAGAAAAATTAAAAGATGAATTAATCGAATTTCGAACAGGAATATTAGATTTAACATACTTTTTATGTAAGAATTTAGACGGAGATAATCTTAAGGACTTGCATTATGAATGCTCTTTATTAGTTGAAACTAAAATAAAAGCTTCAATAATGAGCCTAGAAAAAGCAATAACTAAAAATAAGAATAGTAGGATAAGAAACCTTATTTTTAACGCTGCAAAGCTAATATTAACAGGTGGAAATATTTTTTTAACGGGTGGAGGAATAAAGGATATTATATCGAATGGAGCGTCCTTATTAGATATATCCAAAGCTCTAATTGACACAAATATACCTGAACAACGTATCGCTTCATTTACTTATCGTATAAACCGAATATTGTCAAAATCAAATAGAACGACTGGACAATTTTTAAAACCAAAACGAACCCGTTTCTAATGTAATGCAATGATAGTCCTTCGGGACTGATCGCTCAGCAATAAACTTGTCTTTTTTACAAAGATAAGTCTGAATGCTCAACGTGGGATACAGTTTCAGGGATGATCACATTAATGATCTAATTATTCTCTGGACAAAAAAATGTAAAAGATTACACTAAAGGTTTATTAATCGTTGATTATAAAAATTCTAATGAAGATAAGGAAGCTTTTAAGGAAGTTGTTCGTAAGGCAATTAGAAAGAGACCAGCTATACCAGACCATTGTTTTGAATTTGGTGGAGCTAATAACATACATGATGTTGAGGGAACTGAAGCTAAGGAAATTAACAAAATGATAAGATAGGCGATAGTAACTCGATGATGGCTTTAACCTCGCCTAAGAGCAATTCACCCATACGGGCCTCTAAGCCGTTCAGTGACAAAGTGGATCTTCAAAGGGGTTAATTTATCCGATCACTACGTCGTGGCGGGTCCTTCGAATAAGAGGGGGTTCGTGAATGCCTATATGCTAGATGAAATTCCTGTAAGGAGGATAGTATATGTTGTGGTTAATATATAGAGATTATTTAAAGCAGAATGTAAGAGTTACTTCATATGCGAAATTTTTAAACTGGTACGTATGGGTTATTTTTTCTTTTATGATGCTAATAACAGGCGGTTTATTTATTTGTTATTTGTTTTATGAAAATTCATGGCTTGTTATATTATTGCTTGTTAGTGGATTTTCTGGAGAATCATACTTTGGTTATGAATTGAGAAAAAGTGCTGTTAAACATATAGGTACAACTGAAGAAAACTATGAACATGATATTAATGTTCTGAGAATAATTCTAAATCAAAGAAATGTAAATAGTATTTCTCAAATAGAACAATTATTAAACCAAATAGATGATGAGTTACCAAATTTAAAAGTAAGTGAAAATATATTAAAACCTTTTTATACAATAACTACTGTAATACTTGTTCCTATTTTGAGTTTATTTATCAAGTGGTTGCTGGATAAGGATCATAATGGTTTTTTAATAATTATACAAATAGTGGCATTGTGCTCGATGATTTTTAGTCTGTTTTATATGTTAAAACCTATTATTGAACAAATAGTAGACATATCCTTTAGAAGAATGAGTCAATTAAAGAGAATGTTAGAGGATATTAAAATCATCGACTTTCTTAAGTAACTGAAGAAATTTGTAACTTTATAATTACTTCCAAAGAGAACGTATGCTTGTTGCAATATACCCCCTTTTTGCGTTAGAAACACGATACGTTAAGCGAATACTATTGATTCTTATGAAGGTGATTAGATTATGTCAATCTCCGAGAAAACACGATAGATTCTCTGGGGGAGGTCTGGAAATAGATGTTCAATTTGTAAAATTGAATTAGTTATAGAAGCAACTACGCAAGATGCACCCTCAGTCATTGGGGAAGAATGTCACATAATTTCAGGTCAAGTAAATGGCCCAAGATATAATTCAAATTACGATAAAGAATTGATTGATTCTTATGAGAATCTAATTTTATTATGTAGTGTACATCATAAAATGATTGATGATCAGCAAGAAACTTAATGGTAAGGATATTATTTCGATTATTGATGGGGCTATGGGTTATCAGTTTGATCATGATGTGTTATTAAATGAGAATCACACTGAACTAATCTCGGGATTTTTTCAGTATATTCAGGATTTAGGGGGGTTACTTAACGAATTTGAAGCGGGTGAGAGAGTAAGACAAAGCTATGAGTTAACAAAACAAATTAATGAGTTAATGGACAATGATTATTTTGTTTTTGGAGCACGAGAAGTTCGGATACTAGAAGGTGGAAGAGGAGAACCTACTAATTTTCCAATTGCTATTATATACATTAGGCACAAAGATAATACAGAAATACTTAAGATAAGTTTAGATGAATCTGAGGAGTAAATAGGTCAACATAATGATCCAGTAAGGTATAAGCTGTCATTGGGGCTATTAGCGTTGGAATACTAGGATGTAATGAGAAAGCAATGCGATTTATTAAATTAAATAAGGAGAAGAAATGGAAAGAGTAAAATTTTACTCAATAAACGATTTGACTTATGGATATAATCTAAAAAAATCTCAGGAAATAATACAAGATTATGATACCGGTAAAAAAGTGGTAGAAGATATTAACGACATAGTTGAAATATACAATATTAAAAAGTATTTTGATAATAATGTTTATTTTGATGAATGGACTCCTGACATTATTGAGCGATTCGGGGTAGCAGTTAAAAAGTATTTTGGTATTGCAGCTAAAAATTTTAAAACATCAATTAACGATGATACCATCATTAGTATCTATAATGTCGTTGAGTTTTACTACAAAAATGATTTTTGGGAACTCTTAGAAAAATTAACGGTCTATTTAAATATTTCACACGAAAAATTTCGTGAACTATTAAATGTTACGAAAAGATCGTTATACGAAATAATGAGATGTAAGGATATAACAGATCACTTTGGTGAATTAATTAAAGAATATATGCTTAATAATCCCTCATCTGCCCAAATACTTCTGGATAAATATGAAATTAAACATCATCGAGAAAAGGATCCAATATATATTCCGAGAGAATTAAGTAATTCAGACAAAGAGACGATTATTTGTAATTATATTGACAGTGAAGACCCTAGTTTGAATTATCTACGACTAATTACCAATATTCAAAGTAGTAAGGATAAGCTCGAAATTTCGCCGAAAACTATATTGAAGTCAAAAAGAAAAGTAGAAGAGCTAGAAAAGCAATTTTTTAAAGATAACTCTGGTATGGAAATTGAAACCACAGTCATTTTTTCCAAATCACAGGATGAAGAGGTTCTTCTAAACTTTGAAGGTCAATCAATATCTGCTAGCTACAGTACTAAGTGGATTGAGAGGAATACAGATTATGCTACCTTACTAAATAATTTTATATTTCTATTTGAATTTGTAGATATACAAATGAGGTGTATCCTTACTAATAAATCGAGTGAGATGGGGGTGTTTGAAGAATTACTTACATCCTCCCAAAATGCTTATAATAAAGGTTTTGCATTTGAACAAAAGGATACGTTCTCATTACTACAAATGGCAGGTTATTATAGTCATCTCTTTAGTATTGGTATAAGGTTGGAGGAAGTTATTGAATGGTTTTTTGAAAATTACCTTGCAAATGAATTTGATGAACATTACTTCAAAGTAACTATGCCTTCAGCTAACTCAACTTTTCTTGAAAAGTGTACCAATATTATGCCAGCATTGGAGTCAGTATTGAAACAATTTACTTTATATGTTGAGGAGGGGCATATTGACTTCGAACTCCTAGAGATAAGATCTGAACATCTAATTTACAAGAACATTCCATCTCTTGTTGACAAAAAATATGTCTATGGTTCAGGCAATGAGTTTAACTCGGTAACATTTTTACTTTTTTCAGATCAAAGCGGTTTGGGGTATCATGAAAAATTTGAAGAAAAATATAACAATTTTTTTGAATTACTGACTAATGAAAAAATAAAGCTAAGTGAAATCGCCAATTATAATGTTTCGAAAGTTAACTGGCTAATAGATCTTAAGTATCTGTCAGTTGATAAAGACGAATACGTTGTTTTTAACAATAAACAGCTGATTTTTATACTTAAGGATTTATATTTGAATGATGTAATAAGCTATTGGAAATATTCGAAATTCAGTAGAACAATTATTGATGATTTAGAAAAAAGAAATGTGGTTGAAATTGAAAGTTCTCTTTTTTCGAGACCGGAACAAGATTACATAAACTACACACTTAACAAATCACAATTCAATAACGGACTAGACTTAAGAAATAAATACAGTCATACTCAGCCAAATAGTGGTGAGGATGAAAGAATTCATAATCAAAATTACTTGATATTTTTAAGATTGTTTATTATTGCAATTATAAAAATTAATGATGATTTTTGTACATTAAAAGTAATAGAAAATATGAGAGAGTGATTTTTTATTAGTAAGATGTTACAAAAGATAGGGATAAGAATGATATAAATCGTAGGTAGTCATAACAGTACAAGTCTCAAGGCAGTTGTTTTATTAATAACTGTTACATATCTAACGTCAAAGGAATTTGTAGTTCCCTTGTCAATGACTATATTATCGATGACAAGGGAGCTTTCCCCTTAAGAAAATCTCCAATAACGTGAATACTTTATACCAGATCTTGTCATATTGACCATCTATATTTAAATAAATTTGAGACACTGCTTTATATCTGCTTTTGTGTGAGAAGATTTTTTTTATTTTAGAGAAAAGAAACATTTTTCGTCATATTATTCCATTTCATAGTAGAATATGACTATAGTGCATACAGACTATTTTAATAAAATATTATTCGTATATTTAATTGGGGCTGTTTTATGAATTATTAAAATAGGCGAACTGTCAAAGAAGATGAAAAGGAGAAACATGGGTGTCAAATAATTTTTAGAATACGAGCTTGAGTTGTCTCAGACCAGCATCATCTAAAATTCTACTCTATCTTTATTGCATCAATTCAAGATTTCATCGAACTGAGTAAGGTATTGGAAAAAGGAATCCGTCTTTTTAATCAGATAACAAAATATGGAGAAATGATACTGGCCTAACCTCCACTTATTTTTATTAATATTAAGTTTGGTAAAATCCCCCCAAGTTCTCTAAAATAACTATTTGGTCATTACAACTTCAAAGTAATACTTAATAAGCAGGATTAAATCTTTTATAAAATGAATCGGTCAAACCATTAAATTTGAAAGATAGAGGGACTAATGATGCAAAACTTAAAAGGACACTTTTATTTGTTGTGTAAATGGCTTCTATTTGGATTCCTACTTGCAGAAATTATTTTAATTCTTAAAATAATTGTGGTGAATTTTTCAAATGCTTTGATTCAAAATGAAGAATGGCTGTGGTTTATTGGTGCTTTGTATCTTGTGATAATTAGAAACATTTTACATAGCAAGGAAGTATGGAAAAAGATTTATATTATTTTAAAAAGCAAGAGGTGGGATCTCTTATTAATTTTTTCTTTTGGAGCAGGCTCAATCATTCTAATTGATGGTTTAGGTATTGGTTATTTTAATAGATGGATTAGTGCAATGTCTTCAAAAAGCATCATTATTTTAATTCTTCTTCCAATTGTGTTTTTTATGGCTTTAATGATTAGAAAATTACAAGTCGTTACTACTAAAAATATAAACATAGATTCATTCTTTATAAGTGATAAAGAAGGTCAGCATAAAGATGATGACGCTTTTGGTTTTCAAGATATTTCCAAAAGATTCGCCGAGAGGGTGTATGATCAAGGCTCACCAGAAAGTCTTGTTTTTGGAATTGATGCACCATGGGGAACGGGGAAATCAACTTTTGTAAATCTATGCAAAGAATATTGGCATAATAATTATAATGATAAGATGCTTGTTTACACCTTCGATCCACTTAAATATGAGAACTCTGATAAAATACTTGAAAAATTTGTTGAAGGACTATTGAAGTTAATTAAAAATCATTTTTTTGCGCCAGAATTAGAATCTCTTTTTGAAAAATATGTGAAATTAATGAATGATTCGAAGTTAACTTTTTCAATTTTCGGTATGAGATTCGGAATGCCTTTCGATAACACATCTATTGACAAGACTTTTGAAAAGCTTGAATTAGTTTTACGCAATATGGATAAAAAAATTGTTGTGGTAGTAGATGATTTAGATCGCTTAAACTTCTCAAGCATAAAAGAGGTTCTCTTTACTATTAAAAAATCTTTTTCTTTACCCAATATATCCTATGTATTATGTTATGATACCGAGAATATTACGGCATTCGAACAGCAAAAACTTGATACTGAAAAGATAATTGAGTTTCTTGAAAAATTTATAAATATTAAAATAAGTTTGTACTTGGATCAGACGTTACTACTCAATTATTTCACAGAGAACAAAGATAAATCAGTGTATAGAAATTTATTAAGTGATCCTGTGCTTGTTTCAAAAGCAGTAGAAGGACTTAAGGATATTTTTAGTTCAAATGAATTTTACATGTATATCCCCTTTATTGGAGATGCTAGAAAATTAAAAAGATTAGTTAATACAATCATTTTACTTGAAGTTGAAAAATTAGATTTATCAATTTCTGATTTTGATAAGCATGATCTTATTCACTTATTGCTAATTTACATTAATTATCCAAATATTTTTAGAAAAATATATAATACTGAGGCTCAGGGAAAACGTGGCTTTTTCTCAGTTTTGAATAATTACGATGATGATTATCCAAAAAACAACAAAAATGATTCTCATAATGAAGATGTTTATAAAAACTCGAAAAAATACAATGCTTTTTTAGAGACTTTGACTCAAACTCAACAATTTCTTTTAAATAAAGTTTTTAATGCGGAGCAACGCTTGAAGAAACAACAAAATCTTTCACAAGAACAACTTACTTCATATGCTTGTTTTAACGGGTCAAAATGGAGTCCCAGTGGCAGAAACTTAGAACAATATTTGAATCTGATAATTAAAATATCGCCACCGGTTTTAACAGAACAGTACAAATATTATGCAGATAAAAAAAATGAGATATTAAATATAAAAAATATAAGCTATATTTTTAATCTTGAAGACTTTTCATTCTCATCTGGTGAAGAAAACCATAAACAACTCTGGCGAGTTATAATAAATTCTTCTCATGGTGAATTCTCGCCAAATAAAGCAATGGAAGTTATTCACTATGCTTTAGATAGCTTACCACGGTATTCAATTCTTGAAATCGGAGAAATTAATGTTGGTTTACGCCACGATTTACCCTTGTACATTGCAAAATTATTAGATAAAGTTGGATGGATTGATGAATCGGGTAACCGTTTTAATAATACAGATGAGAATGTAATTCAGATTGCTTACTGGATTTTTGGTGAAAATAAACATGAACACAACGGCATTTTAGACAACTTAGCTAAAGATGAACGGGGCATACTTGGTTTATACGATATGTTGTTATTCCGTCTTTATTGTTGCGCAGATAGGGGCGGAGACATGTATAATTTATCCAGGGCTTTATCTAAACATGATGGACGCGAGAATCCCACTTCAGGGAATGTGAAAGATATTGTTCTTGGTGAAATGCGTGAAATATCTCAATATGTATTTAGGTTGTTTAATGAAAAGTATATTTCCAGAGGTATTAACATCTTCGAAGAAATTTTAGGACTAACAGCAGAAAACGTTAGCGGTGAATCATTAGATTATATCAAGTCACAATTTTCAAGTGAGGCATTAAGTATTAAGTTATTCTCACTAAAATCAACTATGCTCTCTTTTATGATATATCAATTAGGTAGCACAACATACAGAAGTGGTATCCCTTGCGGTTATTACGATTTTGAGGGTGAGAAAGATGGAAATGGTATTAATAGGGCAATGAATGAATACCTTTTTGACATCTGCTTTAATCCTGCAATAAATGAAATAAATTATAATTATTTCTTATATTATCTTTGCATTAATTATCAAACTACTTATGAATTTGTCACAAAGTATGTACCCCACATTAACGAGTTTACGAAAGTTCTTAATATGGAAAGAATTGGGGCTTATTGGGAAGAACATGGGGAAAACATCAAGGGAGTACAATTTATATTAAAAGATAAACTAATGCAAAGTTATAGTAAGATCAATTATGAAACATATTTGGAAGAGGCATACAAACTACTTGATAAATTAGTTAGTAGTAACAACAGTCAGGAAAACGAAACACGGCCGTGAGAGCTCTAATAAACTGATAGAACCTATGTCTTTAAGGACATGGGTCTTTCTTTATAATAGGGGTGTTTGGATAAGACACGAGACTTCTTTTTCTTGAATGTGGATAGTAAATAAAGACAAAGGAACGCGAGTGAATTCGCATTTTTTAGTCGTAACTAGGTGTGACTGGATACATTTCCAACCGATACAGATCAATGAACATGTTGCCGCTTTTTAGAATACCCAACCCATTAATTTGTTCGAACTCCTTGTGAAAACACCAAAATCTACATAGACATTAATCATAATGTTATCGCCTAGGACGTGTTTCAAACTATTAATGCGCCCTAAAATTTGGTAAATTTTTTATATGAGAATCCGATACGAACTACGCGACGACTAATGGGTAAAGCCCACTTATCCATCTGGGTGGAAGGCACAAGGTGGACGTCAGGCGAAGAAAACCGCCAGATGCTGAATGCGACGCTTTGGGCGGTGCGCTCGGAAGCACCATGGAGGGATATCTCCGATTATTTTGTGGTGGCAGTCCGTGTATAAGCGGTTCCGCCGCTGGGAACAAGCGGGTCTGTTCGACCGGATGCTCGAAGTACTGGCCGCTGAACCGGATGCCGAAAGCGTCATGATCGATGCCTCCATCACCCGGGTTCACCAGCACGGGGCTGATGCAAAAGGAGGCAGCAATTGCAAGCGTCGGAAGATCACGGGGAGGCTTAACCGACAAGGTCCACACGGTCGTAGACGCAATCGGTAACCCATTGGAATAGCACCGGCAACATAAACGACTACGTAACGGTCTTTGAGATCCTATAAAAGATGGATGTGGAGGACAAGAACGTTATGGCAAACTGCAGGTTACACAAACAAGATCCTCGCACTGCTGGAAGAGAAGCAGGCGCAAGTGGTCTTCCTAGTTGCAAGCATCGCACCGTCCAACGTCCGACCGGTGGGGTGGTGTTCAAAGAGCGTCACTTGGGCGAGTGCTTGTTCAGCAAGCTGAAGCATAACCGCCGACTGGCGACCTGGTACGATAAATTGCCTTGTACTTTTTTTTCTTTCTTAGAGCTCGCCTCGGCTATGGTTTGGTTGGTTAAGTTTTGAAATCACACCCTAGAAATATGCTAACTACTATTATATTGTTGTCGAAAAAGTTTGATATCAATAGAAGACTCTCGGAATAGTGCAATTTGAATTATCTAGCGCTGCTACTGAATCACCCTAATTTGCTTATCAGCTGTGACTGCTTTACTTAACAATAAAAAAATCATAAGAATATACATTCCATGACAAATATCTGTCTCAATGGGTTATTAAACTAGAGTAGTCTAGTGTTTTTTGAAGTGGAAAGTATTGCTGAGCCTAAGATTCTAGATTAGATACATACATATCAGTCTTAGAAAGGAGGTTGCCGAATGAGCTTTCTATTAAGTTCCGTAAAAGAAGCGACATATCTTTCTGCTCCTAAAGCAGAAAGATACCGTCCCATCTGCTACGTTTTCTATCAGAAGTACCGTCAGGAATACAACTCTTATATGTTCCTGGATGATGTGTATCAAGAATTGGTAATGTCAGACCAGTTTGGCCCTCACTTTAAGGATTATTCCGAGAAAGAATTGGAAGAAGACCTCAAGGCGCTCGTGAAATGGAACAACCTGATTGTCCATCAAGACGAATCCCATGCACAGCGCATCGAGGATTTTTATAAACGCAAGAATTATTATGAGGTCACGCAATATACCATTTCACTTGAACGTACGCTGGAGGAGATGCAACATAATCTGCAGGCGATTCGCGGTGGATCTTTCGAGCGCGTTTTGGCGGACCATATTTTAGAGGACCTGACCAAACTTCGCAGGTGGAGGCCTTCGAACAATGGAACGTTGGGCGATATCCGCAACATCTGGCGGGACCTCATGTCCCGATTTGAAGCCCTACGCAACGGCACCGCCGACTTCTTGTCCCACGTAAACAGCGAACCATATGAACGTTTGATCCGTACGGAGTCTTTTTTGCCGTACAAAGAAAAATTTGTACGTCTATTAAGCGACTTCGTGGTCGGCATTATGGAGAAGAAAGATTTGATCGAAGAGCGCCTCGGATTCATCGATGAAAGTGAGATTGAGCACATTATTTCCGCGATTGTTTCTTACGAAGCGGAGCAGCAAATCGATGATAAGTTTGAGGTGGTGCTTGCCTCTGAGCGAAGAAGGGCAGAATGGCTCGGTTTTAAAGGGTGGTTTGTGGAAATCAACGACCGTAAAGCGAGTTCCCGCTTTCTCATCGAGCAAACCCGCGGCACCATCCAAAAAATTGTACGGATTGCAGATCAGATCAGCGATAAATTCAACTACTTTAAAAGCCGCAAGAATGACTATTTAGAACTGGCCCGCATTTTTGCGAACACTTCAGACTTGCGGGATTGCCATGCTATTGCTGGTGCGATGTTTGGAGTTTCCACCACAAAACACTTCTTAGTCCCTCGTAAATTCGAGGATGATAACACTAAGCATGTGTGGGAATGTGATCCATTCGAACTGCCGCTCAACAAAAAGACGCCTGGGAACCGCAACGGACGCACCAAACTACCTGTATACGAAGATCCCTTAGCACAGATGTCTCTGGTTCAGGAGCATCTGGAGAAAACGCGAATGGTGCAGGAGCAGTTCAACAGCCTGATAAAGGACGGCAATATTACGCTGGATGAAATCGGTGTCGTGTATCCCGAAGTGCGGGATTTGTTGCTTGAGTTATTGGGACAAGCCATGATTACAAAAAACTTAAAAAGTCGAACGGAAGACGGGCGCCGATTTTCTCTTAGGCTTCGTTCTAATAAGCGTATCCGCCTGCGTTCCACTGACGGTACGCTGACGATGGATGATTACGAATTCGTGTTTACGGAGGATTAGCATGGATAAGGATCGGTTGGTGCTGCAGGAGTGCATTGAAGCTCTGTTTCACTACTACTGGATTCATCGGGACACACAGGCGGATTTGTATTTTCAGATTCTCGCCAGAAAAGCAGATATTGCCGACATCGTGCGGGAATACTTTGGCTATCGTCTACTCTTGCGTAATGAGTTTATCAAACTAGAGAAAATTCCCGTCACGCCAAAGGCATTTATGGGCGTTGGCGACTTTACAACGTCACTCCACTATATATTTTTCTGTTGTTTCCTTGCTTTCTTGGAAGACCACGGGGAAGACCGGCAGTTTACGCTGCAAAACGCTTGTGATGCCATCCGTATGTATTATCCTGAAGAAGCAGTTACTTTCGCTTGGGAAGAGCGTTCGCATCGTAGGGCCTTTGCAGATGTTCTGCAGCATTGCGTGAAATTAAGGCTCGTCTATGTCGTAGACCGTGACATTGACGGGTTTCGAGACAATGAAAAGCATGATGTTTTGTTTCAGACCACTCCATATTTCCGTCATTTCGCACCGCTGTACTTCTTCGATCTAAGCAAAATCCAAAATCGTAGCCAGTTGGAAGAGCATATTGCGAAAGAGATTGCCAATGGTACGACTCCGAGACAACGGCTTCTGCGCAGATTCTTTTTGGAATCGGCCGTCTATGATGACGAACTATCAGAAGCGGAAGTCAAGCTTCTGGAAGATAGGGAAGAGCTAGAGAGCCTGAACGAAATGATTTCAGAACGGTTTGAATATTGGCACCTCGAACGGTACCATCGCACGACGATGCTCACCCATGCAGAAAACCGTTATGGAGACTATTATCCAAAAGATGAGCAGATTTCAAATGCAGCCGTGCAATATGCAACCCTCATTTGGGATAAGGTAAACAGCCAAGAAGTAGCTCTTGATCATAACGGCCGTGTTCTATGTTCGGAATATGAGGCGATCAAATGGTTTCAAGAGATCAAAAATCTGCATAGTCATGGGTGGACCAAATCGTTTACAGAACGGCCCGTCACCGCAATTTGGAGAGAAGTTATGGAGTATATGTCTGACTTTCATATGGCGGATACGCTTACGGGCGAGCAGGTTGTATTTTATTCCGCTGCGGGGCGCGTTACTGGGGAATACGTATCTCAATCTATTTAAACGGGGGGGATAGGCGATGAGTACGTTTCATTTGAATCGCTTCGGTCTTATAAATTTCTGGTATCACGGTGACACGGTTTTTGAGTTTAGCAATGGACGCCTTTTTGTCCGCGGTGCCAATGGTTCTGGTAAATCAGTATCCACTACCATGGCGGTGCCGTTTTTGCTTGACGGCGATAAGCGACCGTCACGCCTTGATCCATTCGGTTCGCAAGATCGGCGGATGATCGATCTTTTGCTCGGCAATAAGCATGTGTCAAAACGCGAGGAAGGTACAGGATATCTCTATATGGAGTACCGTAAAGGAAACACCTTTGTGACCGTTGGGATCGGCTTGAATGGTAAACGGCGGGAGAGTGACAACACCATTCGCACGTGGTATTTCATTCTCCATAATAAGCGCATTGGGAAAGACATTCAATTATATGATGAAAAGATTGTAAGCGGGGAAACTAAAAAGTTTCCTCTTACCAGGGTTGAATTGGCGAACCGCATTGGCGGGGACGGAGAAGTCACCGACAGCCAGCAGCGTTATGTAGAGATCGTGAATCAAGAAATTTATCGGTTTAATACTACGCAGGAATTCAAAGAACTGATCGGCGTGCTGCTCCAACTCCGAAGTCCGAAGCTCTCTAATGCTGTAAAAGCGAGCGAGGTATCCAACGTTCTCTCTGATGCTCTTCCAGAATTGTCACAATATGAATTGGCCCCGCTCTCCTCATCATTGGAGAGCATGGATAGCCTGCAAGAAAAGAAAACTCGTCTTGGCCGTGAACTCAGTTTCCTTACGATGTTGGCGGACGCTTACGACACTTACAACCAGCTATCTCTATATGAGAAAGCGAAACATCTCATATCCAGTGAGAAACGGTTCAATGAATCCATGAAGCGAATGAATGATTATAAAACTGCCGAAGCTGCAGCACTGGCAACCAAAACAGATTTGGAACGGAAATGGACAAAACAATCCAACATCAAAGAAACCCTCCAGAGAAAAATCGCTTCCATGCAAGGTCACGCACTCTTTACACTTGAGGAAGAATTAGGAAAGGTAAGAGAAGCTCTGCAAGAGTCAGAAAAAAAACTGCAAAGTAAGATCGAATCCTTGGATAAGAATAAATCACAACAACGCCAAGTGGAGAATCGGATCAAACAAAGTGAAGGGGAGGAATACAAAGCTGCCAAAAGCCGCAAGGATGCGCTTTCGGAGATGGAATCGCTAGCGGATGAAGCCTATTTCAAGCCTCACACCGCCTTGCGTCAGTACTTTGAAGCCAGTCTCGAAAATTTCTCAGACGCAGGATTTCAAAATTGGCATGAAGCCCTTAAGGAGTATCACAGCAAGGTGGAGGACATCGCGAGTCAACTTCGATCATTGCAATCTCGCCTCGAACACGAGGAGCGGATGCAGCGACATGTGGCGGCCGAAGAAGAACGTGCAGAAGGAATCGAAGCAGAGATTCGTGCCTTGGAGAAAGAAATTGCCGAGAGTACCGCTTCGGTCGAACAGGCTGTTGTAGAATGGGCGGAAGGGGCCCAACAATTTCAGGTTCAGACTAGCGAGCTTCTCGAAGCACAGGAAATTCTGCAAGGGATTGTCGACCTTTTGGATGACTCCTCTCCTTTGAAGGTAACGGATTGGTTAAATGGTTTGTATAACAAGCGTCTCGGCGCACTTCAACAAGAGCTAGCGAACCTAACGGCCTCCATCGGTTTTCTTCAAAAGCAAATTGAGGAGACGGAAACAAAGGCGGAAGAACTATCTGCGCAAACGGAGATGGAGCCCGATCTTACCGCTTTTGAGGTGGTAGAAATGGAGCGTTTGCGCACACAGAACATCCGAGCCGCTTATTTTTATGAAACGGTTGAATTTATGGAGCACATAGAGCCGTCCGTGAAAGAAGCCATCGAAGGTGCTATTACCCGCGCGGGTCTTCTAACGGCTCTTGTGGTGCATGAAAGCGATCGTTCGATGGTTGCCGCTTCCATGACCGTAGTACAAAAAGGCTCCTATAAAGAAGAAAATCTGCTGACTTATGTGCGCCCGACGCCGATTAACGGGCTCTCCGAGGATGACATTAGCGCCGTACTGCAAACTATATCTATTGTTCCCCATGAGGAAGGATATGTGCTTGAAACAGGTGAATTCCGCAGCGGCATGGTCGGGGGGCTGGCACCTCGATACGAGGATGCGTACATTGGGAAATCCGCGCGGGAACAAATTCGGGCACGTAGGTTAAAAGAACTGCAAAATCTGCGTGACGAACTCATGAATAGAAAATACGATTTGGAATCGGAACGCTTTTCCGTGGAAAATCAGCAGCGCCTGCTTCATATAGAGCGGGATATGTTCCCGTCTCTCGAGGGGCTAGAGGATTCCCTTGCCCGCTATGAAAACAAGACCAGGGAGCGCATTGCGCAGCTTTCCTTATTGGAACGGCTCCAAAACGATCTGCGTGTGTATCGCAACGAGACCCAAGTCACGCGCAATGCGCTCTATTATGCAGCACAGGAAATGGAGCTACCGCTTCCGCTTACGCACTCTAGCTATCAGCAGGCCCTCGGCGATCTTGCACGTTACCAAAAAAAGCTCACCGACCTTCAAGTGGCGCACATCGAATGGCTTTCTGAGATTAAGTTACTGTCTAGCCTTGGGGCAGAAAAAGAACGTTTAGTTGATGATTTTGGGTTCCTAATGGATGAGAAAACGGATCTTGAGCGGAGCATTGACAGGAACAGATCGATGGAGGCGATGTATCTTGAGCGAATAGAGGATCTCGGCGATACAGACGTGAAACAGGAGATCGAGGAAGCAAGAAAGGCAGCACTGGAGACGGATGAACTGCTTGAAACTTACCGCAAACAAATCAATAATGCAGAAATTAATATCCGCACGTATGCTGAAAACCATGAGAAAGAACAGCCGCAGATGGAAGAGCGGCTGAGACTGTTGAATGCGTGGACGAAAATATTCCAAGAGGAGCTATCTCTAGGTTTTGTATGTCCTCCGCAGAGCGCTTCCCAGGTCGTAGAGGCGTTGGAGGACACGTGTAAGACGCTTTCGGCTGAGGTGGTACTTTCTACACTAAAAGATGCAGAAGCCCACGCGCAGCGCGAACTTGTGGATTACAATCTTAAGCAGTCGCGGCGCACGATCCCGCTTGAAGTTCAGGCCAAAGACAAGGAAGACGCATCATGGCAGCTCCTTGCACAGCACTGCTCGCGGCAATTTTTGGTCTTTTCACCCCAGCATGTGGAGAACACGCCTAGGGAAGTACACGGTGATGTGGATAATCAACTAAAGCTTATATCACGGCATATTCAGGAAGAGGAGCAGAAGTTGTTTGAAAAGGTGCTCATTGACGTCGTCGGTACCGCGATCCATGAGAAAGTGCGGGCCGCGAAGCGCTGGGAACAAGATGCGAACGTGATGCTGCAGCGAGTGAAGGGCACCATTCAGATGCGGCTCGAATGGGTTCCTCTCGCAAGCAAAGAAGAAGACCAAATTTCGACGACGGAGCTACTGTCGTATTTGTCTAAAGAGTCTATCTATTTGACGCCGTCGCAAAAGGAAAAAGTGCGCTTGCACTTCATGTCCAAAATCAATGAAGCCCGCAAAAAGTGCAAGGACGACGCGAGTTTCTCGATGTTTGAAGAAATGAAGAATGCGCTGGATTACCGCAAATGGTTCCGCTTTAACATGTTCATCACGCGCAAGGGCATTCCGGAAGAGCGCTTTACAAACAAGGTGTTCGGGGAGCTCAGTGGCGGGGAAAAGGCGATGAGCATCTACTCGCCTCTGTTTGCGGCGATAGCGGCCAAATATTCCTATGCCGCGCCTGATGCACCGCGTATAATTTCATTGGATGAGGCGTTTGCGGGCATCGACAGCGAAAACATCGCGCAGATGTTCCAACTTGTGCATGATTTTGAGTTCGATTATATTATGAACTCCCAAGTGCTATGGGGCTGTTACGAAACGGTAGACGAACTCTCCATTGCCCAAATTCTTCGTCCTGTAGACTCCCCTGTGCTCGCTGTTGCACGTTACTATTGGGACGGCAAAGAAAAACATCATTTATCGCTAGAGCAAAGTATCGAGGAGCGTTCCCGCAATGCAGGATAACAGACAACTTGTCGAGATTTTTAGGCGCAGCGGCGGCTTTGGTCGCCTTTTCGACTTGTATCGTAAAAAATTTGAAAGCTATGGGGCATTCGGCACAGTGCAAATGCGTCCCACCGAAGAAGAGGAAAAGGCTTTACGTGGTTTTCTTGGCGTTCGCTACAAAGGATCTCGTTTCCTAGCCGCCGACTTTGAAAAAGCTGCTGTAGAAGCAGGATATTCGGTTTCTCTGCTTGAATTGTTGGAGTTATATTACGGCCATCAACTTTCAACCAAACGAGAACAAAAAGAGTTAAGACTTTCGGCCTGGGCGAATCTATTTGTTCGAGTAGAACGAGATTTTATAATCCGATTCAATATCTCTAATACTGATCTTGAAAATTTTATTCAAAAGACATTTAACTGGTTTCAAAGGCTGAAGGAAGGAAGTGCCAAAGGTTATAGGGTTTTGAGAACTGTTTTTGACAGAGGCACAAATGCTTATTCAGAATTGTTAACATGTCTGAGCGCTTTGTGGCATTTACTCATGAGAAAAGACGAGATGTTTAAAGAATGTGGAATCTCTACTGGTAAAATTAGATTACCTATGTTCGCTGCTTATGTTACTGAGGATTCACATGCTTTTGATAAAACGAATTCAATAGGAAGATTATTATGGAATGCCCTTGATGATATAAATAGCCAAAGTTTAAAGCGAAGCGGAAATATTGATAACCATATGACATTCATACCAGAGTATTTGTTTGAACGTCAAATTTATAGGAATTTCGACGTTCTGGATGATGATCTTAGTTCGATTTCGCATGTTTTTGTGCCCCATTTAGTTAAAGGCACTTCTCCTCGCACGTTAAATTTACGTGAAATTGAAGAGATGAAGCAATTTCCAATGTACTCGTCAATATATATTATCGAAAATCCGTCTGTCATTTCTTATCTAGTTGATGAAACCATTCATTTTCTTAATCTAAACAAGTTTTCATTGAAGCAACTTCCACCAGATTTTCCGGTTCTACTTTGTACAATCGGACAGGCAAGAACTGCTTCAAAAGTATTTATAGAAAAATGTCTTAAAGCAAACCCAAGTTGCGTTATTTACTATTCTGGGGACCTTGATGTTCCAGGCATTCAGATGTTAAACAATATGGAGGAGCAGTTCTCAGCAGAATTTTACGCTTGGCGTATGGAAGCATCTATATATCGTAATTATGTTGCACCCAAAAGCAAACCTTTATCTGATACAGACTTGAAAATCCTTCAAGGACTAGAAGGCGGCTTAGCAAAAGAAATGGTACAGATTAAAGCAAAAGTTTATCAGGAATTATTTGGAAAAGAACTGAGGAGTGATTGGATTAAAGAAATATCTTCTGTGATTTCTATAGATCAAGTTGATAAATGAATCAGGGCAGGGATTTTAATGTCTAATATACCTATATGGAAGATAGTATGAATGCAGAGATTCACTCGATTCGGGGATGTGGGGGAATTAGTCGAAAAAACGTTATATGAAATTCCTGCAAGAGCTTGTATAGAGAGAAAGGCGAACAAACATTCTATCAATTGTTGGGACATTATGGTAGAATGAGGAAGTACAATTGAATCTTGGGTGGGCATGGTTTCCCTTCGAAAGGAGGTGAGACCATGGGGGTTAAAGATGCATTGCATATCATGTTTCTATTCGGAATGTTTATCCTTGCACTTTTAACGTACATCAACTCGAACAACAAGAAAAAGTAAAAACCCACCCAAAGGTTAGCGCCAGAGGTGGGTTTTTATTGCCTGGACTTAGAAGGGAATAACCCATCCAAGCCAATTGTATAGCCGAGTGTTAGCCGCACTCTGTTTTCTTATACAAATGATACCATATCTATAGGGACTAGGAAAAGATTAAACAAAGAAATTATAAAATCATGTATAAGTTCTTATTACAAATCTTATTATCACAATAAAAAGGGTACCACTTCGCATAAAGAAATAACTGGTTATTTAGACTTTTTTCATTGTTACGAGGAGTTTAAGCAATATATTGTTAATTTAAAAGCAGTTTTGATTTTAAATATTAATGAATTTTCTGACAATTGTCTTGTCCTTATTCGATTAACTTCTCCCGAAGATTGTAGCTAACTCACCAAGGGTGACTACATCTTCAATATGAGGAACGTTAGATAGAGTAAGATATTAAAAGATAAGTAGGAGCTAAATTAATGGTATTAGATGAAGTTGTATATGATTTTGCTAAAGGAATTGAAATAGTAGATAATCAATATCCTCAAGCGATAAATCAAAGAAGTAAGGAAAAATATCAACCTGGAATTGGACCACACACAGAATCCGACACAACAAAGTTAGTTTTCGATTTAGTAAGTGAGGCAACAAACAGTAAGTATTTTAATAAAATTCATTATAATGTTCCATACATAAATAACCCGAGACAAAAATGTGATCTATGTATTGGTCATGATAGCCACTGGGAATGGTGTATTGAAATTAAAATGTTAAGATTTATGGGCGACAACGGTAAAGCAAATGACAATATACTAATGCACATTCTTTCCCCTTATCCTCAACATAGGAGTTCTTTTACTGATTGTGGGAAATTAATAACTTCAGGCTTCAATTCACGGAAGGCAATAATGATATTTGCATACGATTATGATGAAATAAGTTCAATTCCTGCTATCGAAGCATTTGAAATTCTGGCAAATAGTAAATATATTTTAGGTGAAAGAAAACAAAGCAGCTTTACTGGATTAGTTCATCCAATACATCAAATGGGGAATGTGTATGCATGGGAAATTAAGGATTATCGGTAGTCTATCTAGAGAAGCGCACCACTTCACGCAACAATCAAGTGTTGGAAATGTCCTCAGTCTGCAGAAGCATTTGAGGGAGGATGCATATAGGTCTAGGAGCGTCTATACTGACCTGATGAGATTATCCCAATTTTTGCTCTGCGAAAGCTAAGTTATTAATATTAAATAAAGTAATCAGGCTTGTCATCATCAGCATCGACAGGTCAGTTTTGATGAACATAATTAATATACATAAGCAAAAATATATTTATAAATATTTCCTTAAAGGGAGGGATAATATGAAGTTCTTATTCAATAGTCGAGGTAATCATATTGCAAATGAAGTCAATGGGCATCTTCATTCAACAAGTGGGAAAAATATTGGACATTATTTGGAGAAGTATAATATTTTTATTGATATGCAAGGAAAATATTTGGGAGAGATCATTTACAAGAATAGATTAGCATACAACAATTCTAATCCTTATAGATCAACAAATTTTGGATCGTATGGTAACTATGGGAACGTAGGAAATTATGGAAATCCGGGAAATTATGGCTCTATTGGTTTACCTGGAGGATTTAAAGATATTGAACTATACAAATTACAATAATGTTTAATAACTCTATAGGGCATCAGCATCCAATAACACCATATTCACACTCGGGACTATCGTTCCTTGGTTTCAGATGTGTAACTATGGAAAATTCTCAGATAAATAACCTATTTCGTGAATATAGGATGTTAGGAAATTAATCGAAAGAAGGAAAAAGACTATGGCATTCTCAGAGAAGGTAAAGTTAGAAGCTAAAAAGAAAGCTTGCTTTCGTTGTGTAATTTGCCAAAAGCCATTCGTTGAGATTCATCACATAATACCTCAAGCCGATGGAGGAAGCGATACTATTGATAATGCCGCTCCATTGTGCGCTTCTTGTCATGATCTTTTTGGGGGGAATCCGGAAAAACGAAAACAAATTAGAGAAATGAGAGATCATTGGTTTGATATGATGGAGAAAAGGTTAAATGGAGAAGTCAATGTTTTAGATCCAATAACCGAAAATCCGTTAAATATAAATATGCTTAAAGAAAAAGGAATAGCAATATATCATCTAGTTTATGAACATGAAGACTTTGAAGCAACTGCGACAATACTCATGAAGTTACTACAAAAAGTTCAAAAAGATTCGCCAAACCAAAAGAGATATCTATATATAGATATTGAAGGTCATAAAAATAATTCGGGTGGCTATGATCATGATATGTTTGAGCTGCAGAAAGATTTTGCTCTAGGTTTTTTGTTGCAGTTCTTTACTAGAATTCACACGCCATTAATTAGTGTCGAAAATAATAAGCTCCAAAGAAATGATGTACCAGAGGAATTTGAAATATATAGTAATGAAAAAGAATTAATGAATAAATTAAAGAAAGAATCACGTGAAAAGCATTTTGAAGTGTATCCCCCAGAAGTTGAATAACTTCGCCTAACACCGTATTCGCGCTACGAGACTATCGTCTCTTGGTTGTCAGATGTATAATCATGGAAGGAAGCTCAGACAACAAACGCCCCTACCTAAGAAAAGAGCTATCTAAGGTTTGGGGCGTTTCGTGAATATAAGAACGTATCGGAAATCAGAGCAAAGAAAAAAACTATTGAAAGGATGCGATGAATTGGGGGGAACCATGTGGTTATTCATCTCAAAAGATTTGAGGGTAACAAAAATTACTAAACCTATAAATCAAGTTTATAAGCCAATTCCTTCTTTAGCCAGACAGGAAGTTCTTAAAGTCACTATGTACTATGAAACCAAGTCTAGAAAACCATTCAAACTTCAGATTGTTAATTTTGATCGATTTATATTGGATGAAAATGGTGGATTTGTAATTACGGATTTTGAAAGACGAAGAGCGCTCCATAATTTTTTTGAGTTCGGTATGACAACTCCAGAGGAAAAAGCAGAAGATGATCAGCCTATAGCTCTCCCAATACCACCGGTTATTCCGACTATTAAAGAGAAAGAGGCATTATATTCATATCTAAAGCAAAAGTATTCTGTAATAGCAGATCAAGCTCCAATAATTGTAGAAAATATGATTAGTTTCTCTAACGAAACACATAGAAAACATATAGAATTCGCAAAAAAAGCAATGAAAATTAGAAATAAATTAACGTCTAGCTAATATTGTCTAAGAGAGGGATATAATACTGAGAATATATAGAAAAAAACAATAGGAACCCTTGTTCTACAATTTGTTATTTGTTAGAATTATATTATAAATTATCCAAAGTTATGGAGTGATTAGAATGGCTGTTAAACATATTCCAACTGGAATTGTACATAGTGGAACAAAAGGTGGAAAAACTGGTTGCGGATTTAATACCAGAGAAAATGCAAGTCATTGGGCAAATACTAGCTCTAAGATCACGTGCGATAAAAACGGTTGTAAAAACTAATATTGATAAAATTAAGTAGCCGCTCCCATTCATTAGGTATGCGGTTATTTTGTTGTTACCTTAATATTTTATTTATCAATATATGCTTTATATGACAGTTACACATAGTTTCTAGTTAGACAAAAGATTACGGCTGGTTAGTTTATAGATAGCTCCAGATGAATTAGAAATACAGAAATAGTAATCGAAGGAGAAGATTTGATGGAACTTAATGATGAAAGGAACCTCAGATTTAAAGCACTTGCCTATGATTTTATGAATGCGCCTAATCTATCAGCTCTTTTTAATGCAGCAGTTACTCATTTAGATTCTTTAAATGAATTTAAAATAATTACAGTAGCAAAAGATTTAGATAGAAATATAGATCCTAATAACATTAATACTGCAATTAATAAGCATTCAAGATATATTGTACCTTATTTTCCAAGTTCAAAACTTTATTTTTTTAGTGAAAATATTGTAACAAGTATGCTAAATGGGGGAGATGTGCCAATTGCTATAGATTATACAGTAATGTTTGACTCAAATTTTACGACTTACGTTCATAAATTCATTAATAATATTCCATTGGTTGGAGTTTCGAATGATTTTTATGTATTAATTGATGAAATTCTAAAAAAACAATGGAATTTTGATTATTCTTTTTATTTACTGGAAAATTATAAGACGCTTATTGGAGATAAAAATATTAAAGAATCAAAGCAATACTCAGCGATACTTGCAAATGTTAAGAGTCTAGAATTATTCAAAAATGTAGATTCAAACTATTATAAAAAAACTGGAAAGATAAAATTTTTAATAAGTAATGAGATAGCTGAGCGTTCTGCAACAGAACATTGTGAGTCATATTATTTTAGCGAAGAAATTAAAATTATACTAAATCAGTACTATATCACAAAGCAATTTATTTTACTCACTTTGATAGCAATAGTTAGAATAAAATTTGAAGATAATAGAAGCGCGGATAATAAAATGATTTCATATTTTGATTTTGTAAGTGAGCATGTAGGTCTAAATCTTGAAAGAGAAACTCTTTTGGCCTATGAATATTTTAAAAATTCGTCTAATCTATATATTCTTAGAAGAATTAGTCGCAAAACAAAAAAAGAAGAAATATTTGAGATTCTTGATAATATTTCCTGGGATTTTATGATTCCAAGAGTAATGGAATCTAATATGTCTTATATGGGAGAGGGCGATTTTTTAATTCCTTATTTTCTTTCGTTTGATGACGGGTTAATTAAACTCTTAAAAATGCTAGAACCAAAAGGTGTAGTAATTGATACAAAAGAAATGCACGCTACTCCCACTATAAAGTAATAACTTCTCCTGTTTTCTCGTTCATTCTCAATATTTCAACTTTGACAGTGTAAGAGATACTGGTGGAGAATATAGTCTACACCACGATTTTCTGTAAGAGCGTAGGCGGGAACAGAGCTTAGGATCTTCTCGTTTCCAAAACTGTAGATAATTGGTTATGATCGCACAATGGATCTCCACATTCCGCCCTTGGGGTTCACCCTCCCATGTCACACTGGGTCTATGCCCTTACATTCCTTCGTTCTACCTCTCAAGGGGTGGATGCCGTTTCTCGCTCCTTTACAGGGTCGTTGCCCTTACGGTGTGTCGTGCGTCGGCTTCTCCGGTGCTTCCGTTGTCTAGTTGTACACATGTGAATAAGCGATATTGCAGGGTGATTGCTTCCTTGACTTTATGCAGCCAATTGTTGCAGCTGGGCTTGCCTAACGGGGCCCATGACATCGTTGGCGTTATACATTCTTTGCTTTGTTCCCAGGGTATAAAGCACCCGTATGAGTTTTCCACATAGGGCAATGAGAGATTGCTTCTTCTTCAGCGGGTTCTGGCTCCGCGTCGTGTAATACCGGTGAAGCGCTTGGAACTCCGGATTCTTTGCAACCAGCGGCATCACCGCTCGGAACAACAGCGCCCGTAGGCGTGATCGCCCTCGCTTGGTTATGCCTGTCTGTCCTTTCCGTATGCCTGAACTGTTTTCCATCAGATTAAGGCCCGCCAGACGAATGATCTGCTGACCGTGATCGTAGTGATTCAGATCTCCAACCTCGGCTAGAAATCCGGCTACGGTCAGAACGCCGATTCCGGGTACAGACAGCATTTCTGTCGTTCCTGGAATGCCCTCCAAAATTCCGGCCACTTGATGCATAATCGTTTCAAGCTGCTCGTTAAACAGGTCAAACTGCGACAGTAGCGTACTTAGTTCCAGCCTGGCGGCAACGATGCCTTCTGTCAGACCGATGGAGACGCTTGCTGCAGCGTAAAGCGCTTCTGCCCGCTTGATTCCAACGCCACGCCTGACTTCCGTCTTCCAATGCGCTAGGACGTCTCTAGCGCCCTTGGCGACGATATCAGCAGGCAACGGGAAGGCTCGCATGGTCATGAACGATGCCTTGCCACTCCAGTTTTTAAACACTTTTGCGTACTCCGGAAAGAATCGATCAAACCAATTGCCGATGCGGCTTTTGACTTGAGTTAGACTGTCCGATACCTTCTCGCGGAGGTTCATCAGGATCCGCAGTTCTGCGAATTCCTTCGTCGGCAACTTCGGTTCGGAGTAATTCCCATCCCGAATGAGTTTTGCGATGACTTTTGCATCCTTGTAGTCACTCTTCGTCGGTGAGTTATCTTCAAGCTCTTTCGACTTATTGACATGATGCGGGTTTACCACTACGACTTGAATCCCTTGATCCTGTAAGAAGGCTGCTAACGGAAACCAGTAGTGTCCAGTAGGCTCGATGCCAAATATGATGTCCGTCTTGCCGTGTGTCTGCCCGAGCTCCTTCATCCACGTCGCCAGCTTCGTCAGCCCTTCCTGGCTATTATGAAACACGCAGTCTTTTCCAAGCTCAATGCCACGGAAATCTACTGCACGAGCCACATGAATCTTCTTGGCGATATCCGCTCCGACGACCAGTGTCGATTCGGTAATTCGTGTAATTCGTTGATTCTTTTTCTGTTTCAGCTTATACTTCATGTAGAGCGTCCTCCTTCAATTAGGGCAGTGAATGGCCACCATTCCGAGACCCAGCATACAGGAGGCGCTTTTTCTTTTCAAGGGGCAAATTACTTCATTACAGGAATGGCTCCATTTATGAATAATGATTACCTTAATCATTTCAAAAATGACCGATTACGCAGCAGTATTAAAAATATATTTGACCCATTAAATTCGGATACAAGAATGGAAACATACCTGCGGACTAAAGAAAATTTGAATGATACCATTCAACTCGAATTAAATAAGTTATTTGAAAGCATTTATTAAAAACCTTTATGGTATTGGCGGCCATGCTATTATTACGTGATTAAAGTTTGTGCAACTTCCAGCCCTTTAAGTTTGGGTCAGTTACTTAAATTCCGAACTTCTTATAAAGACACGATGAAAGCCAGAACAATATATGAGAAACAGTCTCTGTAAAGTTAAGTGGTGAAACTATCTTGTTCTCCTTTCGGGTCTAATGCAAGAATGCAAGTTTTAAAGATATCACGCTAAAGAAATGAGGATTGATATGGCAGGAAAAGTGTACATAATTGGAGCAGGTGCTTCCAAAAACGAAACTCTGAGTTTGCCTATTTCTATGCCATTAGCGAATGAATTTTTCCAAAAAGTGTATATTGATAATTTTTGGAATCACAATGAAGTTAATTTCGAAAGTTCATCTTTATTAAAAATTTTAGTTCATTATTTCAATTTTAATAAAGACAAAAATTTTGATGTTAATATAGAAGAGATATATTCATTTTTAGAGACATTTTTGAATTCATATAAATTCCAATTGAATAGAATAGGAAAAAATACTGTAGAAAATGCAAAAATTGAACTTTTACAGTATGTCTATGACGTTATCCGATTTATACCTTGGAATTTCGAGGATTCTTCTTTCTATAATTTTTTAGCTAGTAATATTGATGAAAATGATTCAATTATTACATTTAATTGGGATACTATGTTAGAAAGTGCTCTTCGAAAAACCAAAATGGGGAAAAGGCTTCTCGCTAATCAGAATTATTTATTAAACCCTCTTCTATCAAGTTTCTCCAATCAAAGTAATTATGAGGAAACAGCGAAGCAAAACTTACATAAAGGTTATTTCTTAAAACTTCATGGTTCTATTAATTTAGCTTTGTGTACTAATGATAAATGTTGGCATAATTCAATCCCATTTCGATTTAGTACTAGAGAAGAACTACCAGAACTATGGGCTTGTCACGCTTGTGGCAATCCATTGAGATTATTCATCATGCCGCCATTCATTCATAAATCATACAATTTAAATAGATTTTTTCAACTACAAGCCAATCTTGCTGTCGAGAAATTATCAATCGCAGAGGAGGTTATTATAGTTGGTTATGCGTTTCCGATTTATGATATAGATGTTCAAACGTTGTTTAGAGTTATCAAGTTAGGTCCTTCTGAGACTTCTAGTAATCATTGGTTAGATAAAGTTACCATTGTTAATCCTCAAATTAGAAATAGATCATATATTTCGAATATAAAAAACATTCTTGGATTAAACAACGCTAAAGAAACTTATGGGCATAAGATACTTTTATCACTTTATGATTCAATTGAAAAATTTCTAAAAGATAAAGGTAACTTTTAACGCTGGACAACATCGTACATGTATAGCAAAAACTGCCGGGATAAATAATATCCAGTTGAAATTAATGAAGCTTGGACTACTTGAAGTAAAATTAGAAATCACTTTGGATGAATTGCAAATTTACAAAGGGAGGAGAATTATTTTGTCAACAATAGATGAACTATCCAAAAGAGCGAAACCTAGCCTATTCCATTATGTTGATGTCTATATTCGTGAACGATTAGGATTTACAAAAAGCTCTTACAATGAATGAGATATTGAAGAAATTTTTAGTGATATTGTATGGCGTTACAACAATATTAATCTCAACAAAAATTCTGAACATATAAAAGAGATTAGAGATAAAATAAACACTTCAGAACAGTTTAAGAAGGATCTTAAAAAATATATAGTTTCATGGGTTGAAGATAGGCCAGCTCAAGAGCGGCATGATTATTATAAGTCATTGTGTTTTCAGTACGGATTGCATGTCAAAGAGATGATTAGAAGTGAACATTTAGAAGGCCGAATAACTAAGATTTTAAAATCAGGAGGTAAAAGCCAGAATTATCGGTAGTAGTCGAATGATATAAAGAAGGGAGTGATGATAAATGAATAAAGAACTAGAAGAAAATGAGATCCTTATTATTCAGGATGCACTTGATTTAGAAAAAAATTAAGTTGAAAGAAATCTATAAGGAAGAATATTTAGAAAATCAAATTATTCAATTACAGAAAAATTATCTTTTCAATTAAAGGATCTAGAACACCATCGCTAAAGCAGTTGAAATCTGATTTTACAGTTTTATTTTTCGTGTTCCCGAGATATTTTTTATAATTATCCCGGGAACAGTCCTCTCAACACGGTTACTCCTATGCCATGGAATACAAATTGACCGTTTACCTTTGTAGAGGAGCGGTCTTTTTATTAATAAAACCTACCGGTTAGATGGAAGGTTTTTCTTAGTTATTATAGAGTTTTTCAAATAGTGTATTAAGGGGCGTTTCGATCTTTGAAATACAAATAGTGTGCTAATGCTATCCTTTATTAAGGCTCATGTCATTTCTACATAGGGAGGATCAATTCCTTACTAAAGACACCTTACAATTGTTGTTAAAATGAATGAAGAATTGCTCAGCACAATCGCACTTTTAGTTGGAGGGGATTCGCTATGAAGAACAATAAAAAGGACGTCGGCTTGGCGAATTGACCACTAATACAGGTTGGGCGAAACGTAATTCCAGCTCATTCTGCAACACTGGAAGACTAAATAAGCATCTTGTTAAAACCTACAAAAGTACAGGAAAAACTAATGTAGCTGAAGTTCGTAATTGTGTGAAGACAAGTACTCCGCATAAAACCGAATTCACGCATCGAAGACCTGTCGGTCCCTCGGTCGCCAGGAAGTGAAGCAGATTCGAATCCGAAGCAAGTTCAGGGTTGGGTGAAGTAGCTGCCGGCAACACATGCACACCGACTGACCGCATCGCGGCCGGGGCTACGCCCCTTAAGTCGGTGAGACGTCGTGAATTCGAAAACGTTATAAGAAATTGGCACAATGTAAAACATTGAAAGAAGGGCTTATTGATGGCAGATCCACAATGGATTGGCAATGCAATTACTGCTATTGCAACACTCTCGGCTTCCGCATTAGCCTTTTTTGGAACATATATAATTAATAAAAACAATTTAAATAATGAAAGGACAAAATTTCAAAAACAAATTGATTGGGAAAGAGAAAAACTTAACTTAGATATTCAAAGGAATGATCAATTAAATAAACTAAGAGTCTATAATAAAGTCCTTAAAGTCGATGGAGAGGTCACTATTATTACTTCATATCCAGTGGAATTCGAATTAAGAATGTATTTAGAGAAGGTTAGACCTATATTATTTGAAGAATATCATTTGTTAGATAGAGATATAAAGGACATAGTAAGGGAAATAGATAGTGTTATAAATCTTTGTAATTTTATCGAAGATGTACAAATTGAACAAAATGAAAAACTTGTAAATCTTTATAACAAACTTATTAATAATATTGATATTCATTATAGGGCTTAGGATGATAAATTTTAATGAATTCTCTTCAGTATTTCAGGAAGGCGCCAACATCTTATAGCACCGTATTCACACATCGGGGCTATCGCCCTCGGTTGTCGGATGTATAATCAGAGTCTGTAAAATAGTTTGTGTAAACTCCAAAACCTATTAAAATGGAACTAATAGAAAGGTTGGGAGAATACATGGGACTTTGGACGAAACAACAGTTGCGCGACTTCATTAAAGAGAATAATCTGGTAACGGCACAGGATGCTCAAAACGCATTAAAGAACCTGTTTGCAGAAACAATCCAGGAGATGCTCGAAGCGGAGATGGAAACACATCTGGGCTATGCCAAGCACGACATCACGGCGAAAGCGACGTCAAACAGCCGTAATGGCAAAAGCAAGAAAACTGTCGTCAGTGAGTATGGTGAGCAAGAAATAATCGTACCCCGTGATCGCTTGGGCGAGTTTGAACCGCTTGTGGTGAAGAAGCATCAGTCCAATGTCACAGGCATTGAGGAACAGATCATTGCGCTTTACGCGAAGGGCGTCAGCACGCGTGAAATTCAAGATCATCTACAGCAGTTGTATGGCATCGAAGTCTCCCCGACACTGATCTCGAACGTGACGAACAAGGTTATCCCTATGGTTAAGGAATGGCAAAATCGGCCGCTACAGAGCGTATATGCCGTTGTTTTTCTCGACGCCATTCATTTCAAAGTGAAGCAAGACGGAGCTATTGTCAACAAGGCGGCTTACATGGTCATCGGCATCGATCTGGACGGGAATAAAGACGTCCTAGGCATGTGGATTGGCGAAAACGAGTCGGCCAAGTTCTGGCTCAATGTCTTGAACGAGTTAAAAAACCGCGGCGTACAAGACATTCTCATTACGTGTGTCGATAATCTAACCGGTTTCTCGCAAGCGATAAGCGCTTGTTATCCCGCTACAGAGATTCAGAAGTGCATCATCCATCAAATCCGTAATTCAACGCGCTACGTGTCCTACAAGGACTTGAAGAAGGTGACGGCCGATCTGAAGCCGATCTACAAAGCAGCAACCGAAGAAGCGGCGCTTGTGGAGCTAGATCGCTTTGAGGAGGAGTGGGGCAAAAAGTATCCACTGATCGTCCGTTCTTGGCGCAACAACTGGAGCGAGCTCGCTACATTCTTCAAGTACCCGCCGGAAATTCGCAAGTTGATCTACACCACGAACATGATCGAGAGTTATCACCGTCAACTGCGCAAAGTGACGAAAGGCAAAAGCATC
This sequence comes from Paenibacillus oralis, assembly GCF_003863965.1. GTDB lineage: Bacteria > Bacillota > Bacilli > Paenibacillales > Paenibacillaceae > Fontibacillus > Fontibacillus oralis. The sequence goes on along the minus strand of NZ_RRCN01000001.1, from coordinate 5,926,948 downwards.
TTTCCGAGCGACGAGGCTCTCCTTAAAATGCTGTATTTATCCACAATGGACGTTGTACGGAAATGGACGGGCCGTGTTCAGAACTGGGGACAAATGCTGCTACAGTTTTCGGTTTTCTTCCCTGATCGCGTGGGTCAGCACTTGAGGTAGGGGGGCGGAGTCCCCCTCTAAGCATCACCCTCTACATTCGTTTACACAAAATTCTTGACAGACCCTATAATCACGGAAGAAGCTCAGACAACAAACGCCCCAACCTAAGATAAGAGCTATCTAAGGCGGGGGCGTTTCGTGAATACAAGAACATTAACTGCTATTATGGCAAGAACTTGCCTAAGGGCATTATCTAAGGAGGCATCCATTTGCCTTGGCTCATGGTATACTTTGAGTAGCCGAAATACTATACATTTATGAAAGCGTTATCTAAGCAAGCAAGATAGTGATAATACGAGCTTTACCTGTTTTTTCCCCCGGAGGAACTAATATGACGACTAATAAACACCGTCCGTTCAATAAGAAATTATTCAAATTCAGCACCAAACTGATCATTTCCTTATCGGTTGCGAATCTATTGATTTCTTGTGTGACCGCGCTGATTACGTACCGGATTCATCTGTCGCTTTTTAATGAAGAGGTGAGCCGGCAATATTATATGACGACGGAGTAGGTGTTGGCTCGGCTGGATTCGAGGGTCAATGACATGTACCGATTTACCGACTATATTACCCTGAATCCAGCGGTGAGTCTGGCGATTTCCGCCAAGAATGAACGGTCTGATTCGTATGAACGGATGAAAATCGAGGACGTGTTGGATGAGCAAATCTATCAAGTGCGGTTGGATGCGCCGGAGATGATTGGCATTCGGATTTATGATTTGAAAGGAAATGTCATTAATCTCGGCTCTTTTGCCGGCTCGTTTCATAGTCTTAAGGCCGAATATCTCGGGCAAATGATTCGTAAGCTGGAGGGGACGGGCAGGGAATATGTTTGGAGCCAGCCTGGCCAGGAGGACTACCGGCAACAAGAGAATTCCAATTGGGTGTTGGCGGGGCGGCTCATGCGGTCGATGGATCTGGATACCTATGGCATGATGCTGTTTGTTCAATACGTCCTTGTTTGAATCGCATTTGAAAGATCTGCGCACCGAGACCCAAGTGGAAGTGTTTTTGTATGATCGAGATGGGATGCCCTTGTATTCGTTGAATGGATCTAACGGACAGATCCCGGATTTGTCGACGATCCCGGGCATCGGTAATTCGGTTCGTAAGGAGAACGGGGTTTCCTATATGTACACCAGGCAGAAGTCGGAAAGGGTAGTTTTACTCTGGTTAATATGGTGTCCTTAGCCCAAATCCAAAGCAAAAGCCAAGTGATCCTCAAGGTTGCGGTGGTTTCGGCGCTGGCCAGTTTAATTTGTTTGGCGATCATTATTACCGGGATTAGCCGGATGTTGCTGCGTCCGCTGGGAAACCTGGTGCGCGGCATGAAGCGTGTGCGGGAAGGCCAGTTTGATACTCGTGTACAGATTGGGACCCAGGATGAATTGGGGTATCTCGGGGACAGCTTTAATAATATGACCGCCCATATCGAGAAGCTCATCTATGAAGTGTATGAACGTAAAATTAGTGAAAAAGAAGCCGAGTTGAAAGCGATCCAGGCTCAGTTGAATCCTCATTTCTTATATAATACGCTGGGGATGTTTTCTGTAAGTTTTAACAAGTGCAAAGCCGACAGCTTGGTCCATACCAGTAGGCGCAACATCCGTTTATTAAAAGTTCCAAGAGTCGGAAGTATGCGGGGCAAAATTAATACTTGCCTCCTACAGTTTCTTTATGTTCCAAGCTTCCCGGGTTTATCCGCTACCTTTGGCACCTTCCTTGAATTCCTCCACCATTTCGAATCATAATAGACCTAAGATAAACAAGGGGAAGTGGAAAAATGAACAAGCTCCTGCTGTTGGAGGATGATTTGAGCCTGATTGACGGGCTTTCGTATTCGTTGAAGAAGCAAGGGGGTGAATTGGATATTGCCCTGACGTGAGAGAGGCGAAGGCGAAGATGGTATCGAATGGCATCAAGGTGCTTCTGCTGAGAAGCTGTTTCGATGGTGCGTAAAAATGAAAAGCGTGGTGTAGAAATTTTATGAACATACCTATATTAACCACAAAGCTGCATATTCCTCCAGCGCGGTCGAAAGTGGTTCAACGCTCACATTTGTTCAAACGCTTGTCTGAGGGGCAGCAAGGAAAACTAACGCTAATCTCCGCTTCTGCAGGCTATGGTAAAACCACGTTGGTCAGCGAGTGGCTGGCTGATTGCAGACGTCGGGCTGCTTGGTTATCGCTGGATGAAGGTGACAATGATCCTGTGCGATTTCTCCTTCATCTTACCGCTGCAATAAAGAACATCGTTGATGTTAACGACCAAGGTGTATGGAAAGCGCTGCAATCTCCGCAACCGTTGCCGATCCAATACATCCTTACTACTTTAGTCAATGAAATATCATCCGGTTCAGATCCATTTATTCTCGTTCTTGATGACTATCACGTCATTGAATCTCAAACCGTGCATGATGCCCTGTCTTTTCTGATCGATCATCAACCCTTACAGATGCATTTGATCATCATGACGCGCGAAGAGCCGCAGCTGCCGATCGCCAAATTGCGGGCAAGAAACCAATTGACCGAACTGCGTGGAAACGACCTGTGTTTCACCCGGCAAGAAGCGGCGTTATTTTTCAACCAAATCATGGGGCTTAATCTATCATCTGCAGAGGTATTTTCTCTGGAGGCACGCACAGAAGGGTGGATTGTCGGGTTGCAATTAGCCGCTATCTCTATGCAGGGCTGTTCGAATACGACCCAATTCATCTCGTCCTTTACCGGCAGCCACCGTTTTGTGTTGGACTATTTAATGGAGGAAGTCCTAATGCAGCAGTCCGAAAAGGTTCAGACCTTTTTGCTTCATACCTCCATTCTTGATCGATTTTGCGGCTCCCTCTGTGATGCCGTTCTACCGAAGGGGATGGGAGGAGATGAAATCCTGGCGTATCTTGAGCGTTCCAACCTGTTCATCATCCCGTTGGATAGCGAGCGTCATTGGTACCGTTACCATCATCTTTTTGCCGATTTGTTGCGACAGCGTTTGTATCATGCCAACAAGGACAAGGCCGAGGAGATTGCCGTTCTACATACCAGGGCAAGCCATTGGTTTGAAGAGAATGACCTTGAGATCGAAGCTTTTCAGCACGCTGCGGCGGCTCAAGATGTGGATCGGGCCGCAACATTAATCGAAGGAAGGGGAATGCCTCTACATTTTCGCGGCGCCGCTCAGCCTGTACTAAATTGGTTGAAGCGCCAGGACGAGTCCACGCTTAACGAACGGCCGTCGCTCTGGGTGATTTATGCCTCCGCCTTATTGATGATCGGCCAATCGGACGGAATCGAACAAAAACTATCCGCTGCCGAAGCGGCCATGAAACCTATCAATCCCCATGAGGCAGATCATGATCTAATCGGGCATATGGCATCGATCCGGGCCACGCTTGGAGTCATTCGGAACGAGACGGATACCATTATTGCCCAATCCCTCCTCGCGCTAGATCATCTGCATCCGAATAATCTGCCTGTGCGCGCAGCGACAACCTGGACGTTAGGCGTTGCCTACCAGCGGCAGGGCGATCGCGCAGCCGCCAGACGAGCTTATACCGAAGCATTATCGATAAGCAAGCGAATGGGACACCTGATTATTACGCTTATGGCAACTTTAGGTACAGGCCAGATCCAGGAGCTCGACAATCAGTTGAACCTGGCTGTGCAAACCTATAAACAAGTGATTGAACTAGCTGGCGAACCGCCACTGCCGGCCGCTTGTGACGCATATTTAGGCATGGCTCGAATCTTCTATGAATGGAACGATTTGGAGGCAGCCGAACAGCATATAGGGCAGAGTATCCTGTTAGCCAAGCAGATCGAGAATACGGATAGGTTATCCGATAGTGAATTATTTGCGGCAAAATTGAAACTCGCCAGAGAAGATATTTCAGCATCGGAAGCTTTGTTAATTAAAGCTCGTCACGAAGTGCAGGAACGATCCTTTACTCACCTTTTGGGCGAAGTTCAACACTTGGAACTTCTTATTTCTCTTCATAACGGCAACTTTCCGGAAGCCGTAAAGCATCTGGAAACTAGTGAATGGCCTGTTCTGCAGTCAAGAATCCATATGATCCAAGGGAACGCAAGCGCGGCTCTGGCCATACTGGCTATTTTGTATGACCAAGCGAGAGCGAAGCAATGGAAGAACGACCAGCTTAAGCTTCTTGTACTCCAAGCATTGGCGTTTCAGGTCCAAGGCAATATGGAGAGGGCGCTTGAAAGCTTAAATGATGCTTTGATACTGGCAGAGGATGAGGGGTTCGTTCGTCTTTTTGTTGACGAGGGTAAGCCCATGCTTGATTTGTTAACGGAAGCGGCTACCCGTCGGATCCAGCCGGATTATACCGGGTTTTTATTGTCCAACATGCATCATGAACAGAAGCTCAATGATTTCGCTGTTCACAGTCCCCCCATCCGCTTCGAACCTTTAATCGATGCCTTAAGCGAGCGTGAACTGGAAGTTCTGCAACTGATTGCCCAAGGCCTCTCCAATCAAGAAATAGGTGATCGGCTTTTCCTGGCCTTAAGTACAGTGAAGGGGTATAATCGCAATATTTTTGACAAATTGCAGGTTAAACGGCGAACCGAAGCGATCGCACGTGCCAGAGAGCTCGGACTGATATAACTTACTCCGGTCTTAAGCAATGCCTAAAGGCAAGGCTGGGGCCTTTTTTAGTTCGAACCATACTTTAGTATCTACTCAGTCATGCCTTGCAGCCAATATACTATTCGTAAAACACTCTGGCTGATCATCAGGTAAAAGGGGGGAGTCGTCATGCAAACCAACAGAAAAACAGCAGTCTATCTTGGGCTGCTGCTCATCTTCAGTTTTGTTTTTGGAATAGTTAGCTCTGTTCCTGCATTAGAACGTTCGGATTACCTTGTAAAGTTGTCGGAGATTGAAATGCAAGTTTTGGTTGCCACCTTTTTTCAAGCGGCAATGGCTGTAGTATATGTCACGATAACCGTATTGTTATATCCAATCATTAAAAAATACAACAAAAGTCTGGCGGTGGGATATTTCGGTTTCAGGATGATTGGCTCCGGCTTTCTCTTTGCCGGTATAGGCTCTCTGCTTCTTTTATTAGGTTTGAGTCAGAGTTCGGCAGCTGCCGGCCAAGCTGACTCATCGTATTTTGAAGTTATCGCTGAATTGCTCAGACAAGGCAGAGATATTCTGAATCATATAGGGATGATATTGCCCTGGAGTATTGGCGGCTTGATCCTCTATTATGGCCTATATAAAATTAGACCTATTCCAAGGTGGTTCTCGATATGGGGGATGATCGGCTCTACCTTGACCCTTCTGGCTACATTACTGTTGATGTTAAACATCATCAAATTAGCGAGCCCAGTCTACTTTATCCTAAATGCGCCGATAGCTATTTGCGAGATGTTTCTCGCTGTACTTCTAATATTCAAAGGGTTCAATCAAATTAAAGTGTGAGAACCACCTCTAAAATAAATCTAATGAAAACGGAGATGAAATATGAGAGTATTAGTGCTTGGAGCAAGCGGCGCTACCGGCAAACATGTCGTCAGGCAATTTATCAAAAGACAAATCCATACTCGGATTCTCATCCGAAAAAATGCTGTTGTTCCCAATGACGTACAAGAACATCCATTGGTGGAAATCGTAAAGGGGAATATCAACGAATTAAATGACGCTGAAATGAATCAGCTTCTACGTGATTGTGATGTCATTATCTCCTGTCTTGGTCACAATCTTACGCTCAAAGGGATGTTCGGCAAACCTCGTTATTTGGTATTTGATGCAATCAAAAGAATCTATGAGACAGTTCCAAAAAGGGCTGAAAAAACGGTGAAACTCATCCTGATGAGTACAACAGGTTACACGAACACGTTATCGGGCGAGACAAATTCACCGGGAGAAAAAATCATCTTATCCTTACTAAAGCTTTTGCTTCCTCCTCATCGAGATAATGTCAAGGCAGCCAATTATTTGATTGCCAAAATGGGTAAAGGAGACGGAAATGTCGGATGGGTTGCCGTACGTCCGGATACCTTAGTCAATCATGATAAAGAGAGTCCATATGAAGTTTGTGAATCTCCGGTAAGAAGCCCCATATTCAATGCGGGAAAAACAAGCAGAATAAATGTAAGTTATTTTATGGCTGAACTAGCGATAGATGAAAATCTGTGGAAATGTTGGGAGTTCAAAACTCCGGTGATTTATAATAAATAGAGAGGCGGCGCATGAAGATCGAGGAAGGATTGAGTTGGGACGATGCGCATTTTGACCAATCCGGATTTTAAGCCTCTCAAGTTCGTGAATCCAAGAACGTTATCGGAACCTTCATCGATAAATAAATGATTCTCAGCTGTTAATCTGTATTTTAATGATTCCGTTGGTTTTGCGCTGATTATAAAAGTTGTGCTTGTAATAAAGGGCGATCTATTTCCAGAGAAGTCATTAGAGGTTCAGGTAGGCAACCACTGATTTGAACCCCACATCGTCTAGTGCGGGCAACTCGCCTTGCTTCCGGCGAACCCCGGGCTTTTCGGATGGATCGGATTTTGGCTTATGTTCCGGTTAAACACCGGGGCCATGATGCTTCTTAACCTAGATTAGTAAATTAGCCTTATGAACATGATCGGGGCAGTTCTCCAAATTCATAATATACGTTCGAGATGATGCAATCGGATTAGTGTTAACAAATATGATAGGGTAGGAGCCTTGGCCTTCCGGTGTTTTTCAACTGTTCATACTGCATAGCATGCTTTAGGGGGAAGTGTTATCATGGAGATACAAAATAAGTTGGTTGGAGATGTAGACGTTGAAGTGGGAGGAAGTTCGTAGGCTGTACCCAAACCGTTTTGTTAAACTCCGTATCTTGGAGGGGCGCATTGAAAATCAAGTGCGATATGTTGACGATATGGCAATCATTCAGGCTTTTGATGATAATGTAGAAGCCACACGAGAGTTAGTTCGAGCACAAGACGACATTCTCGTCTACCATACGGGTAAAGAGAGAATTGAAGTCCCCATCAAACAATTGTTCGGACTAAGGGGTTAGCTATGATTAACGTCGTGTCTGAAAACGGCCTTTTGTTCACGCCAGTAGAGATTTTATTTCGAGGAAGATCTACGGTGATCGACCGGATTGTTTTAGATACTGGAGCTGCTGAAACGATCATTTCCCCCGACGCGGTCGAAACAATCGGTATCGCTGCTGAACTTGATGATTATATCCATTCTTCCTATGGTATTGGTGGAAGTTTGCATAACTTTTACATGAAACAGGTTGACGGGGTTAGGCTAGGGGCAGTAGGCTTGAACGATGTAAAGCTGGATTTTGGCGTTATTGACCCTCAGGGGCATATCAACGGACTGCTCGGACTTGATCTTCTTATGAAATTAAATGCCGTTATCGATTTGAAGCATCTAACTTTATCACTGGATGCTTCTTAACCTGGATTAGTAAATTATCCTCATAAATGTGTCCGGGGCAGCCCCATGCTGCTCCGGACTTTTTGTTCATTTATATAGGTGAAACGGATCAATTGTGGGATATTATGCCAACTAAGGAATTGTGAGGCCGGCGGCGTGTTGATAGAATGTATTGAAGTGTTTTTTCCATAAAATATCTAAATGTCCAGGAGTACGGAATGAATAGGACAAACTATGTGCTGTCGCAAGATGAATGGTTTTACCTATGCTTGCTTTCCGGAGCCACTACCTTGTTCGGTTTGGAAAATGTGCTGGATAGCCTTGATTTGCAGGAGGCCCGCCAACGATGGGAGATGGTGTCCGGCCGGCTGAAGAGCAAACATATTTTGACGGAAGAAGATGAGGACCAACTATACATAGAGCATGATTATGCCGCGATTGCGGAAATTTTGTCTTTCCCGGACCAGGTGTTTGCTTGCTTGGTGGAAAAAAACGGGGCAGTCTCCATGGAATTTATCCATTGCCGGGCGGGGATGTTCACGCGCTTAACTGGGGAAGAGACTTGCGAGGTCCAGCTTTGCACCGGGCGGGAAGAAGCGATTGCCATGCTCCGGAAGCAGTTTTTGCTTAGCGATTGTGAGCAGGAGGCATTTTACCCTCTACCCGCGACGGAGGCCAATTATGCTCTAGCGCTTGCAGGGGCTGGAGAACAAGGAGCGGCAACGGTTCTTTGGCAAAAGCTTGGGATAGATCGTCAGACCTCGGAAGACTTAGCGGAAGCCTTTGGGCCACAGTCTGATTGCCGGGTCATTGCCGGATACCACTTGGCTTTTGGAGAGGAGGCCGAAGCGCTGTTTACCTGCGTGCGAACAGAAAAAGGAACCTGGATGCTGGGGATGATGCCGGAGCGAAGTCAGGCCCTTTTGTTTCGGCGCAAACCGCTTTCCGCCCTTGAACAACTTTTTGCGTTTCCAAGTATGTTGGGGAAAGGAGGGGAACGTCTTGGAACTGAAGGTCGATCCGGCCCGCATTAACGGGCTCGCAGACGAAGTACGCCGGTTGGAGCAAAGGATCGGAGATCAAGTCACAGTTACGCTAAAAAGGGTATCCGAGTTAGCCAGTAGAACAAGTTCGGCTTATTCCGAGCCGGGAGTCCGCTCCGCAATATCTGAAGTGGAGCGGCGGATGGAGCGGATTCGGCAGCTGTCCCGGGAGATCGGCGACGAATTGCGCACGAAAGAGAAAACGCTGCGCTGGGCGGCGAACGAGTATACTCGCCAAGAGCAGGAGTCCTTTTTGAAGGCGAAGCGGGTGAAACTTCCGGTTACCTTAAACCCATTTGACGCGTTCCCCACGACTTCAGGGAATAAAACGAGCGTCTTTCCTTTGCCGTTTTCGGCGTTTTCCTTATTCTCCCGTGCTGCGGTTTATCTCCCTATCACGGTGGAGCCGCTTACGAAAGAACTGACTCTGGACCCTGAGCATTACAGCGACGAAGTCTTGAAGCTACAAGAAAGATTGCAGGAACTGGGATACGAGCTGGAAGCAAGCGGGTATTTTGACTCGGCCACGCTGGCAGTAGTTAATCGATATAAGGAAAAGTATGGTCTGGACAATGCCGGCGATCGGCAAGGAATCGTGGATGAAAACGTGTGGCGGACCTTGTTCGGAACGCTGAGCGGGCTGCTGACGGTGCAAATGCACGGTCAGGCCTATTCCGAGCCGGTGAAAATGGCGCAGCTGCGGTTGCAAGAACTGGGTTTTGAGGTCGAGGCGAACGGCTATTTTGATGAAGCTACAGTACGCGCGTTGGAAGGGTTCCGGGAGGTTTACGAGAAGGATCAGAATGGGCTGGAGGGCGTAATCGGACCGGCAACCTGGCAGGCGCTGTTTAACATGCCGAAAGTGGAACCGGTTGAGGATTCCAAGAGCGAGCCGCAATACTATATCACGTCGGTAGATCCGCGAAGCTATTCGCTGGACGATGTGCTAAACCGCGATGATCCGGAAGTTCAGGAGCGGCTGAAGCAGACCTATTGGGCAGATTTGACCAAGGAAGAACAAGACAGGATATATAACGAGCTAAAAGAGCTTGAGAAAAAAGAAGAAAACGAGATGCGGCAAAAACAAAGCGGCATCGGCAATCCGTTTTTCGCGAACCTAATGGTCGGCGGGTCGAATGCTGTGGTGAACGCAATCAACACGGCCTCGGCAGGATTGCCGGAGCTGCTTGCCGAATGGATTATGGGGCCGGAACCGGAAGGTTACGTAAATCCGTTAGATGATCCGTACGGCAAAGGAATTGGCGAAGCTGCCGGAAATGTAGTCGGGTTCTTTCTGCCCTTTAAATATTTGAAAGCTGTGAAAACCCCGGCGGCTCTCTCCAAGCTATCGCCGACGGTGGTCAGATCCATGACGGCGGGAGCGATTTTTGGCACGGCTACCGAAGCGTCTGACGCGGTAACCGACTTCAAGAATGACGGCGATCAAGACCTCACAGGCCGCGCCCAAAATATCGCCTTCGATACCGCTATGGCCGGAGCCGGGGACGTGACCTTCACCTATGCGTTTAAGCTTATTTCCGGCGCGCTCAAGAGTACAGCGGGACAAAGGCTGACCGAGTGGTTGAAGCGTTCGGAAGTGGATGAGGTGCCGGCAACGCAAGGAAAGTTGGAGACACCGGCTCCGAATAATGTGGCAGAGGGAGCGGTTAAAACTGGGCCAATAAAAGAAGTTGAAATTGTTGATCACACTGGAAAACCGATTGGCGAATTAGACGAGATTGATTTGAAAAATGGTATTTTCTATGAGGATAAAGCAGCGAAGGGACTTAATGTCATCAATCCTAAAACTGGATTACCTGCTCAAACACCTCAGCAATTTACGGATAAACAAATATTGGATAAAACAAGAAAAAGAATTAATAATATTGCGAAAGCTACAGCTACACGAGCTACCAAAAACGGGACTTCAAACATACCTTCATTAGATCAAATTAAAGGCATTCGAAAATTCATTTTCAGATTAGATGGAGATACTCCTGAATTAAGGCAAGCTGTAGAGAATAGCTTGGAACAATTAAGAAAAGAATTTCCTGATTACACTTTTGATGCATTGTTTGGAGGGAAAAAGTAATGTCAATTAGTGCTATGGTTTTAGAGGCAAAAGATGAATTTGAAGAGAAGTTTTTCATTCCTGTAGCTACTGAGTCTTTTTTTCAAGAATGTTGGGAGCCAGCAATTGAAGAATTAGGGTTAAAATGGACTAAAGTATTTTCTGTTGGGATCGATTTAGTTGAAGAAGATTTTCCATTCGTTTTAGAAGAATTATCAAAAATAAAAGAGTGGGCGAAGGAGAACTTACCTGAGGAAAAGAGGATAAAAATTATTGAAAGAATCGAATTGATTGAGACTGAATTGCCCATCGCTTTTACTCACCGAGATGGAATAATAATTTTTATTGGGTAGTATTTCTGGGATGCTGTCTTTAGAACTCCAACAACAAGATCGTACTATTACCAACAAACCAAACACTAACTGATTCAAACACTTGATAACCTTTCGAAAGTTCGAAAGCTCTTTCCCACTTGAACCATTAGTAGGAATGAGCTTTTTTTACATGCCCAAAATCATAAAGAGAGAACGATAGCAGTAGAATTGAAGAGATTAACGGAGTGATTGCACTGCCTGGTCCGATAGAGCAAATATTCGCGAAATGGAAAATGGCTTTTGCAATCTGTGCAATTTTCTCACCCAGTAGGAGCTCACATTATCCCCTACGTAGTTTTTGACATCATCAATAGACCTTATTCCAGTTCAAAGTCCTCATCTCCTATTTAAGAACATATGCCAATTCTATCATTGTCAGGAAAAACAGCCTAATCGAGATTTTCATGGATACTTTTGAACTCTAACAAGTTATATTGTTAAAAATGCAGACTATATCTAGTATACTCTTAATATGGGATATATTATCTTTCTTGTTAAACATTATTTGGTGGATTTTATTCCATTTAGTCGATTCAGACGATTAGGAGTTGAACAAAGTGTCTCTCATATTCTTGGCTATTGTAGAAGATGAAAACGATAAAGAGTACATAACGAATTTATATCTAAAGTACTACCCTTTAATGAAAAAGAGAGCTTATAGCATTACCGGCGATTTTGGCATAGTGGATGATCTCATTCAAGATGCTTTTTTGAAATTGATGCCCAAAATTCCTCTTTTGAGATCATTAGACTGTTACAAAAGGACATCGTATATCGTTTATACGTTAAAACATGTTTGTCTGGACTATATCCGAAAAAAAGCACGCCGTTCCAAACGTTCTTTTTCAGGTTTAACTGATGATATAGCCGATCACATTCCCGATCTGCAGGCTGCAACAGAAGAGAATTTCCTGCATGAAGAGGAAATGAAGACTTTTGAGCAAACTCTGTTCCAATTGTCCGAGAAGGATCGGAATTTATTATATTTCAAATACATCATGGAACTGAGCGATAAAGAAATTTCGGAAATTATGGATATTCCTGCCCAGCATGTCCGAATGTATATTGCGCGTGCCAGACAGCGGGCCTTTCGAAAACTGTCACAAGGAGCCGAAAATCGTGCCGAAGATGAATAACCCAATGGATTCCAAATTGCTTGAAGAAGAATATGAGAAAATAAAAATTAAATTGCTCATGATTCGCTTTGCCGAACTGGAAGGTAAAATGCTTCTTGACGAAAATACGGAATTGAGCAACAATCCACTTTACCTCCTTTCGGAAAAGACAAAGCTAAGCTTCATCATGCGTTTAAATCGTCATTTCGCCTTTTATCATTTGAAGCAGACTATACGCTTTTTTGCAACCAGTTATAAGAAAGTAGCTGTCTTATTAGCTGTCTTCCTATTCGCTGTTGCCTTGAACGTTGAGGCGGTAAGAGTCAAAGTTTTGAATATGTTCATTCGAGTGCAAGAGGAATACATAGAAATTCGATTAGGACAGGGCTCTCAAAACTTAAAAGACAGTCATCTTCAAATTAACTGGGAAAATGCCTATGTACCAACGGAAGTTCCGGAAGGTTATCGTATCGAAGAAGTGAAGAACCTTCAGAACATAAAATCTATCGAATATATGAATGATTCCAATGGTTATATCTTGTTTCAGCAGAATAACGAAAACAGTGGTATGAACGTGGATACGGAAGAAGCTGATGAAGTAAGCCATACAACGATTCAAGGACATGACGGGCTAATTGTCCGGAAGAAAAATGTAGTTACACTAGTATGGCAAAATGAAGGTCGATTATTTCTAATCTTGGGCGATTCGCCTCATTTAAGAATAGAAGAACTTATCGAAATGGCAGAGAGCGTTACGTTGGTCAAATAAATTTTTTACCATATGTGTTACATAATAGGGATTTAGACGTCTAATATTGTTGAAAGGATAAAACAGAATGGGGGATGCATTGTTGAAGAAAAAAACGGCTGTATTGTTGTCGGTGATTTTTTTGGTTTTTACAGCAGCTCCTATTACCCAGGCTCGTAGCGATAATGTATCAATTCAGGAGGATGTTGCAGTTCCTTTCTATCAATACATCTCTGTCCTGAGTTCCTCTTTATCTATTGGAAAAACAGGAAAAGCTGTTTCGAGTGGTTATGTATATTACCCGGACGCTTATGATTCGACTCTATCCATTGAACTCCAGCGTAAAAATGGAAGCAATTGGTCGGTAGTTAAATCGTGGAGTGAGTCTTTTACGGGTAAGGGATCACATAGCCTGGAAGAGGAGTACTATGTGACATCAGGCAACACGTATAGAGTTGTTTCCACAGCCAAGATTAAAGACGGAAGCAAAGTTCTGGAGACAGCTACCAGAACGTCGTCTGAGGTCACGTATTGAAAGGGATTACATTTACTCCAACTAGATTGTAGATAGGTGTATTTTATTAAACCTATTACAATAAAATGACGCAACCAACACAGGCTTGTTCAGGGCGAGATTGGTTACGTCTTGGCGGCCAAATTCTTAAATTTGCAAAAGAAGTTGGCTAAAATAACTTTACAATATTATTAGACTTTTGCAAATAGGGATTGAGGTAATTGTGCCAAAAAGGAGCGGATTATCAAATTTATTTGATTTTCTCCAATGAAAGCTGTTTTGATGTGCAAGCGTCTTAACAAACATTTATGGAGGTTATAACGATGTTCAAATTTATGGGGAAATGGATTGGGATATTAGCAATTTTATCGATGATTTTTACGGTGCCTCTAGCAAGTGCAGCAGCATCTGATGAGCAACTAGATTCTTTTGCTTCAGATTCAACTCAAGCAAACATTCCAACAGTTGTTCAGAAATATATGGAAGCAATAAACACCAAAGATTGGAAAGCTTTTGTCGATTCTTATTCTCCTGATATTCAAAAATCTTACTCAACTTTCCCAAGCAAAGATCAACTTGAGAACCGAACCGGTATTCTCTCTGTAAATTCGATTGAAGTCTATGAAGTGAAAGAATTACCCGCAATTCACATCATGGAAATTGAACCTTATTTTAAAGAAATAAATACCACATTATATGATAACGTTCATTACTATTATATCGGGTTCAATTACAATGTTTCGCAGGAGAGCGAATTTTTTTATAACGGTGTGAGATATGAGCTAGTGGCCACTGGTAACCTTGACGGAACAGAATATATTATCGGTCATGAAAATGTTTATGACTTAACCAGCTTAGACAAATATGGGTATACGTTTAAATCGGATGCCGTAACAAAAGCTCAAAATATAGTTGATCAAAGAGAAAAAGGCATTATCGTTAATTTTAATAATGAAGTTCTACCTTCAAGTGAAAATACTGATGACACCATGAAAAATACTGAAGAAGTAGAGAAAACTTCTTCACTGGACGAATCTAGCGCCATCGAAAACGAGAAAAACGAGAACACCAGAGATCCTCTCGAACTTCAACTGGAAAGAGCTAGCCTGGAAAAGGCAAGCAAGGGTAATAGTGCGGAAACAATTCAACCATTTAGCGCGACAAGCACCCCATCTACTATTAAACTATATATAACAAAATCGGGTACTCTCAAAAATATCGGTTTTGATAGTTATGCGAAGCAAGTCTTACCTAATGAATGGTATGCATCTTGGAATAAAAAGGCGTTGCAAGCTGGTGCAATAACAATTAAAACCTACGCTTGGTATAATGCAACATATCCGAGAAAACCAGCGACAAACTATGGGGCGCACTTAACTGATAACCCGGATAATTACCAACATTTTGTTGAAAATTCTAATGAAACTTCTACCGATAACGCGGTAAATGATGTCTCTGGAATTTTTATGAGAAACTCTAATGGGAAAGTATTTGATGCCCAATATAGAGCAGGCAAAAAAGGGGAAATTGGAGAGGCGTTTGGTGGGGTCCTATCTCAATGGGGGACTCAATATATCGCTACAAACTACCCTGAATATGATTATTATACTATTTTAAGTTATTATTATAGCTTCTCCGATAAAAGTGATGATTACATTCAAGTGGGTAAATACTGACTTATAATCTGTATTGAACCGTCAAACGCTTTTATATGGTTTGACGGTTTTTCGATGAAATCGTATTTTTTCTATTCTAAAAAATTAAATGGAGGGAAATTATGAAGAGATTAAAAATCATTGGTATATTTCTTTTATTCGTCTTAATATTATCAGCATGTAACATATCTGAAGAACCTCAAGCTGTGGACGGGAAGGCTGAGATTTTGGAGGTATCTACGGATTTGCCGAAAAATGCCGGTTGGTGGATTGTTCACAAAGATGTTAATACCATGACCATTAATGTGAAGGCTAAAAACATCGATACCGTTCTATTTTGGATTACTCCGACAGGTACGGAAACTTGGGGGGAAAGAGAGCTCATTGGGTACGACACAGATGGAAGTGACGGCTGGTCTTTAACATGGAACTTTGGCAGCCGGACTTTTCATGACCGCATTTATGTTCAAGCCTTAGGAAGTGATGGGGCTACTCAGGACAAAGAGATCATTGAGGTCACTTCAGAATGAATATAGGTATGTCTCAAATACAAAAAGACAAGTGCTTAAAAAGGACGCGAGCGAATTCGCGTCTTCAATTTTATTCGGGTGCTAGGGTAGCCACGACTAGGAAGAGAGGGAACCGGTATCAATGATTAAATGATCGACAGTCAGGGAGCAACCTTTATTACGGATCGTCATAGAGGTTTGCAGCAGGTTATCGATATATTCGATCCGCATGTTATCGGCCTCTCTAGAATGGAGGCCTTCTCATCTCGATAGTAATTTCTTCTTGGCCTGTATGGTAAACGATGTTGTTATCTTTGCATTTTAAGAGCTCTTTGGTAGCCTCAGAAGGGTCTTGAATGGTTCGTACAATAGCGACATCTTTAACGTATTGTATGTTATCTTCAGTGTGGGAATCGAGAACTTCTAGCAGAACATATTGATCGGGAAAGATTGTGCGAACTTCTTGCCACTGCATCTCAAATTCACCCCGTCCTTAGTATATATCATGCATGAGAAATAGGAGATAATGAGACGCCTGGTTTAAGAAGAAACAGGACTAACCATTTCTAATCTCGAATTGATTTACACCAACGTCGCCTAGGCGACCCAAACGCATAAGTCCATAAACCACATCCTAAAAAGACCCCCATCGGCGAAAAGGAATCAGGGGAAACTGCGTCTAATATACCATTATGGAAGATTATATGAATGCAGAGATTTACTCGATTCAGGGATATGGGAGATTTCGTGGAAAGAACGTTATATGAAATGGCCGAAGGGATAATAAAATAAAAGAGCAGGTGACCAATACCATGCCATTTATAGAAATTAATGAAGATCTCAGACAAGAAGTGGGATCTATTTTCGGAGATATAATTGTTTCTTGTGGTCAAATACATCGAGTAGAGGAATTGAGAGGATTTGTATTTATTGAAGAAAATCAAATCCAGGGAAGTATTTTCTATAATGTTTCTGGACAAGAATGTGAAATTGTTTCTTTAGAATGTAAATTAGAAGGAAAAGGTATTGGAAGTAAGCTAATTCAATTGGTTATAGAAAGAGCAGAGTCATTAGATTGTAAGAGAGTATGGTTAATAACATCCAATGACAATATAAAGGCAATTAGATTCTATCAGAAGCGTGGATTTGATATGGTTTGTATTCATAAAAATGCAATAACTGAAGCAAGGATTTTAAAACCCTCGATACCTTTGTACGGATATGATGAAATACCAATAAAACATGAAGTAGAATTTGAATACATATTAAATGATTTTGGTGGGTAAGTTCGAAGAAGAGGCCACTTCATATAACACTGTATTCACGCTTCGGAATTATTGTCCCTTGGTAGTGGTGTATAATCATGGAAGGAGCTCTGACAACAAACGCCCCAGCCTAAGATAAGAGTTATCTAAGGTTGGGGTATTTTCGTGAATACCAATATTATCTGAAAGGAACGATTTTTTTTATATCAAACCCCAATGCCAGGCTTTCAACTTTCTAGATCAGGCTGATCGAAGCCCTCGCTTCCATTTTGCAGGGTAGAAATACGATGCTTCGATATCAAATGCCTGTTATGCACCTCAAACGAAACCCGTAAGTCTCCGCCTGATCGCCCGATGGCTTGGAATTGCTGCTTCCTTTTGCCCCGCGCCGTGTTGATGGATATGTACGATGGAGGCAACCAACATGACGATTTCTTCATCGTGGGTAGTCAAAACCTTTAAGGAACGACTATTGTTTATGAAATGTTTATATCTTTTACCTTTGGAATTTAGATCTGTATTTTATCCTTGATTTATCAAGTAATTCTAATATCAAAGGGGTATCACAGGATTATTGGCCGATTTTACATAAGGGAGATCATTAAGTGACGATAAAGAAGAGATTATTCAATTACAATCTGTTGATGGTTGTGATTCCGCTTGTCGCCATGCTGATTATCGGCTCCATATTCGTCTTCATTGTGAAGGCACTCTTCTCTACGGATTCTAAAGAGATTGGTCCGATGAACGAAACCTTTCTCGAAATGATGAGCATTATGGATGGAGTCGACATGAACGGGATTTCGGAACAGGCGGAGGTTCAGAACGAGTTGATGAATCGATTCGCCGACAAGAAATATTTTGTTTATGCCAAACAGGGCGGACAAACGCTGTTTACGAACATGAGAGATAAGGAATATTCACATATTTCCAAATACCTTTCCCAGGACCATCTATATACGGCCAATCAATCGCTTTGGGTTCCGGATGACGACTTATATCTTTGGTGGAATAGGATAGAGACCGATACGACGCCGGTTACATTGGTCGTAGCGCGGTTCTTCGATCGGGAAGACGGAGCTGGCCATACGGTCGCATTTGCAATGATGTCAATTCTCATCATTTCGGCCATCGTCATTATGGTCATACTGGTAAGCTTGTATTTTGCCAATAAGATGATCGAGAAAATTATGGTTCCGCTTAACCACCTTTGTGACGGTGCGCAGCGCATTCAGGAGGGGGACCTCAGTCAGGATATTTCCTGTCAAGGCGCCGAGGAATTGGAGAAGGTCTGCGACTCCTTTAATCAAATGCAACATCAGTTAAAAGCGAATTTGAAGAAGAACGAGAAATATGAACGGGACAGAAATGAAATGCTTGCCGGGATCTCCCACGATCTTCGGACGCCGCTTACCTCCATCAAAAGCTATGTTAAGGGACTTCTGGATGATATTGCCAAAACGCCCGATAAGCAAAAGGAATATTTGAACGTGGTTTATCGCAAAGCTTGCGTCATCGAAAGCCTGATCAATTCCTTGTTTTTATTCTCAAGGCTTGAAACCGACACGTTCCCTTATACGTTCAAATCGGTTTCCATTCAGAATTTCATCGTTACGCTGCTGGATTCGCTGGAATATGACTTGAAGAAAGGCAATGCCGTTCTGACCCTGAATAGCAGCTGTACCGATCAGAAAGTATGGATAGACGGAGAGCAGATGACGCGCGCCATAACGAATATACTCGATAACAGCATCAAGCACAATCTGAACCAAAAGCTTCACATTACCGTTACGATGTTCGAGCAGGACGGTCAAGTGATCATTTGTATACAGGACGACGGGGCAGGAGTATCTGCGGAACAGCTGAATCGGCTGTTTGACAGCTTTTACCGGGGGGATGAGTCGCGCAATCCTGCCACGCAGGGAAGCGGACTTGGGCTGGCGATTGCGAAAAGAATCGTGATTGCCCATGGCGGAAGCATCTCAGCAGAGAGTAAGAATGGACTATCGATTATCATTGAACTTCCGGTGGAGGAGGTGAACCCATGAAGTGTGTGTTAATTGTTGAAGATGATAAAGAGATAGCCGCGATCGAAAGGGATTATCTGGAGATCCATCATATTAAGGCGGAAATTGCCCCCGACGGCGTTAAGGCCCTTGATATGCTGAAAGCCAAGCGATATGATCTGCTGTTGTTGGATGTCATGATGCCGTTTAAAGATGGATTTGAGTTATGCAAGGAAATTCGCAATGTCTACGATGTGCCCATCTTATTGGTGACGGCCAAAACGGAATCTGTAGATCGCATCCGGGGTTTGGGGCTGGGTGCGGATGATTATATATCGAAGCCATTCGATCCGGCAGAACTTGTGGCGAGAGTAAAATCGCATCTTGCTCGTTATGAACGGTTGACAAGCGGAAGCAAAGACAGAGAGGCTTTACCAAAAGGAACTGAAGAAGTCATTGCGGTAGAAGATCTGTACATCGTACCACAGGGTTACAAAGTATTTGTCCGCGGGGAAGAGGTGAAGCTTACAACCCGGGAATTTGAGCTGCTGCTGTTTCTTTCCAGTAACCCCAATATCGTGTTCTCCAAGGAAAAGCTCTTCGAACGAATCTGGGGAGGCGATTATATTGGCGACAATGCGACCGTCACGGTGCACATCAACCGAATCAGGTCGAAAATCGAGAAGGATAGCAGCAATCCGCAATATATCGATACCGTGTGGGGCGCCGGCTATCGCTTCAACAAGACCTGAGGAGGGGCTGGATGAGAATTGCAATCGTGACAGAAACGTTTCTTCCATCGACCGATGGAATTGTTACACGCTTAACGGCGGCCATACAGCATTACCTGGAAGCCGGACATGAGGTAGCTATTATAGCGCCTGATTTAGGCATATCGCGATTTGGCGCTGCCCGTATTCAGGGGCTGCCGACAAGCACGCTTCCTTTTTATCGCACCAAAAGATTCGCATTGCCTAGCCGTAAAGTCGGAATGTTGCTGAAGGAATACGGGCCTGATATCGTACACGTCGTCAATCCGGCGTTGCTTGGCGCTGCCGGCGTATATTACGCGAAGAAATTGGGCATTCCCTTGCTGGCTTCTTACCATACGAATCTTTCACGGTATCTGGACTTTTACGGGCTTCCTTTCATGAGAGGGCTTCTATGGTTGTACTTGCGTCTGCTGCACAACCGGGCAACGATCAATTTGTGCACATCCCGAACGGTTCGTGAAGAGTTGACTAAACGCAAATTTCGCAATGTGAAGTTATGGGACCGCGGCGTGGACAGCCAATTATTTCACCCCGAACGGTACGATGCAAGCGTGCGGGAACGATTGTCCCAAGGATTTCCGGACAAGAAAATTTTGCTATATGTGGGCAGACTTGCGGCAGAAAAGGAAATCGAAAAATTACGGGATATATTCGATGCCTCCGATCAATTCGTGTTGGTGATTGTTGGCGACGGGCCGCACCGCAGCGCTCTGGAAGAAAATTTTTCCGGTACCGATACGCTTTTCACAGGTTTCTTGTACGGTCAGGAGCTTGCCGCAGTGTTTGCTTCCTCCGATGTTTTCGTTTTTCCGTCCACCACCGAAACGTTGGGGCTGGTTCTGCTTGAAGCGATGGCGTCCGGTCTTCCTGTCGTTGCAGCGAGAAGCGGACCGACCTGCGAGCAGATCCATCACGAAAGCACCGGTCTTTTGTTCGACCCGGCTGATCATGATGGATTCGTTGCCGCCGTACGACGGTTTGAAGACAAAACGACTAGAGACGCCATGTCAGCTGCGGCTTATAAAGCGAGTATGGGGAAAGGGTGGAAGGAAGTCGCAGAGCAGGCGCTGGACTATTATCGGCAAACGGCAAAGAAGGGAAACGAAAGGGACTCATGGAGAATGCGATAAAGCGGCGGAATTTCAAGCAATTCGTTCAATTTGCATTCATCGCCTTAATGAATACGGCAGTAGCGGTAGCAACGATGAATAGCCTGCTCTTTATTCAACCGGACCCAGGGGAAATCCTGTTGGGAATGTTTAATGCGGCCTCCTATGTCATGGCTGTACTGAACAGCTACTTCTGGAACTCAAGAGTCACGTTCAAGGGCTTTGCGAGAGGAACGAAGAGGCAGCGATTTCGATTTTCTATTCAGGCGCTTGCAAGTCTGGGCATTAACTATATTGCTTTCCTGGCTGCAAACAATCTTCTTAGCCCTCTCGGCTGGCCAAACTGGATTCGCTACAATGCGGCATTGGGAATCTCGGGGGCGATCTCCTCGATTTCCAGCTTTATGTTTATCAAATATCTGGTATTCAGCGAAATGAACGACCAGGGGAGAGGTGCCGTTGACAAGATTAGAGAATGACGTAGGCCTCGTTCTAGAAGGTGGGGGGATGAGAGGCATGTATACGGCGGGAGTCCTGGATTGCTTAAGCGATTGGGGCTTGAAGTTTCCGCTGGTCGCCTCGACTTCCTCCAGCGCATTGATCGGCAGTTACTTTATTTCTGAACAGAGAGGCCAGATTTACGAGGCCTACAACTATCTGGCGGACAACTACCGGATTATCTCGTTCAAGCGGATGATTACCCATAAAGAATTGTTTCGAATGGACTTGCTGTTTCAACTCGTTCCGGAGAAGGCGGCGCCCTTTGATTTCCGCGCATTCACTGAATCCGGAGTCAAACTTCTGATCAGCACAACAGACATCCTAACGGGATCGGCCGTCTATCATGACGCCTTTCCATCGCCTGAAATTCTGTTCACGCTCGTCCGCGCTTCAAGCAGTTTGCCTGTTCTTGCTCCAAGCGTTGCCTTTGAAGGCAAGCTTCTGGTTGACGGAGGCGTAGCCGATCCTATCCCTATCAAGCCGTCCATCGAGCGGGGATACAGGAGAAATGTTGTCATTTTGACAAGAAACCGGGGATACATCAAGAAACCTAGCTGCCTAGGATGGGTATACCGCCGATTATTCAGACAGTATCCGGAGTTGATCAAATTGCTGAAGAACAGGCATGAAATATATAATCGGACAACTCAGGATATTCAAAAAATGGATATGGATCGGGATGTTTTTCTCATTTGTCCCGAGAAACCGCTAATCGCCGGGAGAATGGAACGTAACAAGCAGGTTCTTGAGGAATTGTATATGCAAGGCTATAAAGAAATGCAACAAAAGAAAGAAGCTTTGCGCAGCTTTCTGCTTGGACAAGAATCAGAAAAAACATGAGCAAAGGATGATTGAATATGACAAACGCAAAGGTACGCAAAAAGATAATCGTTCTGGGGGGAGACGGTTTTTGCGGCTGGCCGACGAGCCTTCGCTTGTCCGGATTGGGACACGAAGTTATCATCATCGACAATCTCTCCAGGAGGAGAATTGACGAAGAATGCGGAACCAATTCTTTAACCCCCATTCAGTCCATCGATGTTCGTTTAAGGGCATGGGAAGAAGTATCGGGGAATCGGATACGGTTTTATCGTATCGATATCGCGGAGGAGTACGATCGGTTGTTGTCCGCCATTCGTGAGGAGAAACCGGATGTCATTATTCATTTTGCCGAGCAGCGGTCTGCGCCATACTCAATGAAATCGTCCCTGCTCAAACGCTATACCGTCAACAATAACATTAAAGCCACTCACCATGTTCTGTGTGCGATAGTTGAAAGCGGGCTGGATATCCACCTGATCCATTTGGGAACGATGGGGGTATACGGATACGGTTCGGCAGGAATTCGGATACCCGAAGGATATCTGGATATCGAGGTGAAGACGGATAACGGTGACAGGGTCAATCAACAAATTCTTTATCCGACAAATCCCGGTTCTATCTATCATATGACCAAATCGCTGGATCAGCTATTGTTCCATTATTACAACAAAAACGACCGGCTGCGAATAACCGATCTCCATCAGGGCATCGTTTGGGGAACGAATACTCCCGAAACGCAAGCCGATGAACGGCTGATCAACCGGTTTGATTATGATGGGGACTACGGGACGGTTCTGAACCGCTTTCTGATGCAGGGCGCCGTCGGCCATCCGATTACCGTGCACGGTACAGGAGGGCAAACAAGAGCATTCATTCATATTCAGGATACGGTGCGTTGTTTAGAGCTTGCCGTAGACCATCCTCCGGAACTTGGTGAGCGCGTTCTGATCATGAATCAAATGACGGAGACCCGGCGGGTGATCGATCTGGCTCAGGTTGTCAGCAGGCTGACGGGAAGCGAAATTGCGTTTGTTCCCAATCCACGGAAGGAGGCCGCCGAAAATGAACTTCATGTGGATAACAGCCATTTTATATCCAAAGGACTTGTTCCCGTTACGCTGAACGAAGGGCTGATGATGGAAGTCAGCGAAATCGCCAAAAAATACGCATATCGCACCGACTATTCCAAGATTCCCGCTATGAGCACATGGACAAAGGAGCAGCGTCCAGGGAATGTTCATCCTCTATACGCGGACTATTGCATATAGGAGGCAAAAAATCATGTTCAATTCCTAAAAAGCATACAAACTGCATACGAAAAGGTGATTCCCGGCAATTGAAGAAAGAACTGCTGGCTCTGCTGGTTACCAGCGATTTTTCCGCATTGGAGCAGCGATTGGCGGAATATTTGGAGGAAGCCTCAGCGCTTGAACTGCAGCCTTGCAAAACGTTTTTTCGGGCATGTTGCTGTCAGATTTCAAACATTTACAAGCCGCCGCCGCCGGTGAGGCTCTGAATCCCGGGCACATTCTTGAAATTCAGACTGTTCCTGAGTTGTTGGCCTGGGCCAAAGAAAAATGCTGCGAATTTGTAAACCTGTTTGTTCGCTGGCTGGACGAGCAGCGGGACAATGTGGTGATCAAGGCCAAGCAAAATCTCGAGGGGAATTATCAACAAACTTGCTCTTTACTAAAGGGTACCCGTCTAAGGATGACCGAAATTTCCGAACAAGTAGGGTTCGATAATTCCAGTTATTTTACGGTCGTGTTCAACAATACATAGAAGAAAATAAGTGATATCACAAGCAACCGGCAAACCTGCCGGTTGTTTTTTTATAAGTTCCCGTGGTTATTTCGTGTAGAATTTCAAAAAATCATCGGTGAAATTTAAATGTTCTGATCACGGACAATAAGTACAATGTGTGTACAGTCAAGTAAAGAGTGCAAGGGAAAGAAAGGGGCGCGAATACGGAAAGTACGAATGCGGCCGCAGTTGCGGGACCTGGAATAAGGAGTCCAGTCGATTGGATCGGCCTACTTCAAGGTTTCTAACTAGTTGTTGAATATCATTATTAGTATAATTAGCTCAAAGCTCGGGATCGGGGCTTTTTTTGTAAGTATTAGTAAAATTGATCTGAAAAATACTTATAAATAATAACATAAAAAATAAATAATAACAATTTTTTGAAGGATAATTTATTATTAAATAATTGAGATTATACTCCGTAACTAAATAACAATTTTGAAAGGAACAGACGAATGAAAAAACATTCATGTACCCCTGCATGTACCTGTCATGTTATTCCCCAATTTATTCTCGAGAACTTGTCCAAAGCCGGAGTTGATGCGTCGTTGCAAAGTTTGCATCAAAGCAAAATGATTCGTCAGGAAAGAAGGGAAGAGACTGGAAAAACAAATGTTGCCGAAATTGCGATGCAGGCTCCCCATGCACATGAGGCTAATCGGTTGGTATATGACTGTGAGCATGGGACACAGCTCCGAAAAAAACTTGTTCGTCAAGAGGGAGATTCCGCCTCCAGTGATTCGGTCGTAAACGACGTTTATGAGATGATCGGTAAAGTACGTGAATACTACAAGAATGTTATGCTAAGGAATTCCATTGATGCGAAAGGTATGGATTTGATTATAAATGTCCATTATGGGCAGAAGTATATGAATGCTTTTTGGAATGGAAGTGAAATGGTATTTGGTGATGGAGACGGGACTATCTTCAGTAACTTTACCAATTCGTTGGATGTAATAGCTCATGAGCTTGCACATGCTGTAACCCAATATACTGCCAATCTGGAGTATTACGGACAGTCTGGCGCGTTGAATGAGCATTTTTCGGATGTATTCGGCTCTGCAATTCAGCAGCATGTTAAGGGGCAAACTGCTCACGATGCGGATTGGTTGATCGGCAATGAATTAATGGCGAAAGAATTGCAAGGTGAAGCCCTTCGTTCCATGAAGGCCCCCGGTACCGCCTATGATAACAAGCTGATGGGCAAAGACCCGCAGCCCGATCATTTGAGCAAATACTATATCGGAGCGGACGACAATCAGGGCGTTCACATCAACAGCGGGATTCCCAATAAGGCGTTTTATCTAGTTTCCATGGAGATTGGCACAGATAAAGCAGCGCTTATCTGGTATAAAGCTTTATCCAGACTCTGGCCGAACGCATCATTTAAGGATGCCGTAGAGGTGATTGTTGATACTGCCAGAAAGCTTACCAACGAACAAATCCTATCTCTTGGTACAACACAGATTGTGCGAGCAGCCTTTAAGGAAGTGGGGATGAATGAGGGGGCAACAGGAATATGGTCTGCCAACAGTAATGCTGCCGCCGCTTCAATTGTAAAACCTGAATTAGTGCTTATTTAGTCAAGTCCGGTATTTCCAAGGTCGTAACGGAAGAGGTTTTGTAAGGTGAAGTTAGCATTTCAAAGTACAGGAGGGTTCCTCGGACTACGCCTTTCGTATCACATAGAGTCGGATGATCTTCCGAAGGAAAAGGCTACCCGCCTAATTAGGCTGGTTGAGGAATCCCGTTTTTTTGAGGTCAGTCAATACGGATTATCTAAGGTAGAAATGAACCGATTGCCTGATGTTATCAACTACTCCCTATCCATCACAAAGGATGGAACAAGTAATACACTGCATTTCAACGATGTAACGATGCCGGAGAAGCTGCAGCCACTAGTCAGTTATATTAGAGATTTAGCAATGGATCAGAGTAAAAATAATTGAAGAGGTGTTAAAGGTGGGACGTCAACTAATTGTAGCGATTAATCCCCAACTGGGGTTGCAAGCAAATGATGAAGGAAATGTCCGAGCCATGACAGCTTCTGCTGTTGATCTAATGGAAATGCTCTCTACGGAGGGAGCAAGACTCCAGCCTATTTTTGATAGCATTCCTGAGCGGAGCGAACTGCCTGATGAGCAGCTGACCAATATGGAGCAAGAGGATATTTCCAGGTATTACAGGGTCCTGGTTTCTGAGGAGAAGTTGGATCAACTGGCTGAACGACTGCGTGAACAGAGTGATGTAGAGGCTGCGTTTATTAAGCCTGATGCAGAGCCGGCGGTAGCAATAACAAAAGGGGAGGAAGCAGCTACAGAAACAACTCCGGACTACACAATTAGGCAAGGTTACCTAAAGCACGCACCAGAGGGAGTGGATGCCTATTTTGCATGGACTTTGCCTGGGGGCAAAGGCGCCGGAGTCCAAATTATCGACATAGAGGGAGGTTGGCAGTTTTCTCATGAAGATCTCCTAATGAATCAAGGGGGCCTTGCCGGGGGTGTCTCGGTTCAAGATACGAGGTGGAGAAATCATGGAACAGCCGTCTTGGGTGAGGTTAGTGGTGACGAGAATGGATTCGGAATTAAGGGGATATGCCCGGATGGGATGATAAAGGGAATTTCTATTTTTGAGGACCAGGGACAAGCAAACTCGGCTCGGGCCATTGTACAAGCCGCTCAACTTCTAAACCCCGGAGACATTATCCTGATCGAGCTTCATCGTCCGGGTCCCCAAGCTACCGGCCGTGGCCAAGAGGGGTATATTCCCATTGAATGGTGGCCAGATGATTTCGAGGCGATTCAATATGCTTGTCGACGAGGCATTATTGTCGTAGAGGCAGCGGGTAACGGGAATGTAAATCTGGATGATCCGATTTACAATGAACCAGACGCCGGGTTTCCTAGAAACTGGAAAAATCCATTTAACCGTAATAACCGTGATTCCGGAGCCATTGTTGTCGGAGCAGGGGCACCTCCGGAAGGGACACATAATCGTAACCATGGGCCGGACCGGTCCCGATTAGAATTTTCCAATTATGGGGAAATGGTCGATGTTCAGGGCTGGGGACGGGAGGTTACAACAACAGGATATGGAGATTTGCAGCAAGGTAATGGAGAAAATCAGTGGTATACTGATACATTCAGCGGAACATCAAGTGCTTCCCCCATCATTGTGGGAGTGCTGGGATGTTTGCAAGGTGTCCTTAGGGGACGAAATAAAGAGCTGTTAACTTGGGAGCGAGCCAGGGAGCTGCTTAGAAGCACTGGTTCCCCACAACAGGATGCTCCTTTACGTCCACGGACGCAACGGATCGGGAACCGTCCTGATTTGCGCCAACTGATGGGGAGGATCCTTTAATGACCAGTAAAGATATCTCATATGAAATAAAATTTGTCTTACGAGCGGAAAACATGCTGGCAGGGAATCAGGAATTAAAACAGGATATTTCTGGATTATCCATAAGTGAAAGTAGCACGCTTGATATTCTGTTTCTGGATACCATGAATTTCGCTCTCTATGAAAGCGGATGGGTTTTGCGAGGTCGGCTTAAACAAAATAAGAAGAAGTGGGAAATGACTTACAAAAAGAGAATTCCTGTTCTTCAAGACAATTTACAAGCATCCCTGGAGGAAGCAGAGCTCCAAGGCTTCGACCTAAATGATCCTAAGTATAAAATCGAAGTGGACTGGAGCATAGAGAGAAAGATGTTAAGCATCTCCTGCGACGTTGACGTTGATGCTCCGGACGCCCAGAAATCGGAAAGTTGGAGAAGTTTGTTTCTTGACCATGCCCCTGAACCTCTATTGCGTGTAGAGGGGAAATCTGAGGAACATGAAGGGAATATGGACAAAGCCAGTTTGCTTGGCTCATTTAAATCCCGAAAATATAAAGGGCAATGGAATAGCATGGAAATAAGCTTAGAGATATGGTCCATTGGAGATGAATCCATTGTCGAATTGTCAATGAAAGAAAAGGATGGAACTGTGGCTGAGAGTAAGGCCAAACAGCTAAAGCATTCGCTTCAGGAAGCTAATTTATTAGCGGAAACACAGACCTCCAAGACCCAGTGGGCGCTTAAACGCTTGTTGAAATCGATAGCGATCTCGGAGTTGTGGGAGGCGCTCCGTCAAGGAGGGTACAATTTATATTTTCGGCATGCACAGCCCATAGATACCAGCAGCCCTGACCCCGGTATCAGCCCGGATGGAGAGAGGTTGGCCAAAAGGCTAGGGAAATTGCTTGATGAACAGAACATTCCCATCCAACTTCCTGTAAGTTCTAGCCCTTTGAAGCGGGCAAGAGAAACAGCAGAAGCGGCATTTGGACAGAGGAACGTGACGATTGATCTGCAGTTGGGACAAATGGATAAGCCGGACCTTCTGGAATCTGTTCCGAGTGAAGGATTTAACCAAATCATGATTGGTCACTATTATTCTTTCGGCGGACAGGTAGAACCCAGACAACTTCTACATCTGGGTCTAGTCATTCTCAAGCCGATGGGGCAGGGGCAAGGGTTCACGGTTGTTCATACTGCAGATCTGAAGACAACACTTTCCGCTGAAGAGATAGCCTTTGTCTAACTTCATAAGGAGCTGTCCCAAAAGTAAGTTCGTTTACTTGGACGAACAGCTCGCTTGGTAAAAAATAGGGTTATAAATAAAGAAAATGGCGATTCGAGGAGTTATCCCTGCGTTGCCATTTTCTTTTTTTGATCTATTGCTGCTTTCATCCGCTCGGAACGAAAGCGGTTGATAGTTCGGAAGTGGTAGCGAGCCAACGGGCGGCCTCCAGTGAGGATGAAACCGGCCGCATTTGTCATTATTCTTTTCATGCGGTAGCCAGCC
Organism: Paenibacillus oralis; assembly: GCF_003863965.1. GTDB lineage: Bacteria > Bacillota > Bacilli > Paenibacillales > Paenibacillaceae > Fontibacillus > Fontibacillus oralis. Next base: position 5,898,228 of record NZ_RRCN01000001.1, on the reverse strand, counting down.
ATGGATAAGAAATAATGGAGTAATTAAATATAAATTGAAAAAATTTTAATGGAGGGATAATATGGTTTGTCATTCGCATAATAGGCTTGGGTTTAGATCTTGCAAATAAAGCAATCGGCTTGTATGTAAAGTCCGAGTACTACCAACAACGTAAAGGAGGGCTATCCGGGGCTTTATGACCGTGGATGAAATCGACGCCTGACTGAGCTTCAGCGGCAATACCCGGAAGCCGTCTCTCCTGATCACTCTGCCGAACAAAACCTGGGAAGACCCGATGCCACTGGCAAACTCGCACCTCTGATCACCGGTAACGTCCATGTCCGTAAATGGGGTGGCTCGGAGATCTGCCTCAACCTGTTGATTAAGCTGCTTTGAGTTGTTCGTCTTTACCGAGGCGAAGCCTGACGGTAAGGTCTATTCCCAGACTAACCATGAGATGGATTTGTTTGCCGATATGCAGGTCGGCAACAGTTTCTGGTGGAAAAAGAACCGTCGCTCCGATGAAATGGGAAAGCCGGTGGGAGTGGATTTGAACCGGAACTTTGACTTTCTTATGGGACAGCGGTATCGGGACCTCAACGGATAAGCAGAGCCTTATTTATCGGGGGCCTGCTCCCTTTTCAGAGCCGGAGTCGCAAAATATCCGCCACCTACTGGACACTTATCCGCAGATCCGCTTCTTCACGGATATCCATAGCAACGGCGAGAAGATTATGTACAATTGGGGCGATGACGACAACCAGACCACAAATCCAGAGCTTAATTTCATGACCCGTCAGTATGACCGAATCCGTGGTTCTTGGAAAGAAATAGAGATTAGAGTGACAGAACCTGTTCATGGCTGACGTCGCCTTAATTCAACAAAAAATAAAGACAGGAAGTGTAAATATGAATCAAGAGGAACCCAACTCATGCATGCTGAGAATACTTCCGCCAGAGCTGCAGGCTGAAGCTAACCGAGTAGCTTTAGAGGAGAATCCGGACAATATGCCGATAGAGACCGAAGGAGCTTCCGAGAAGGAGCTAGCTGCCTTAATAGGCAAGCGATGGAAACCCGGCAAAACCATAAAGGTATACTTTATGGACGGTGATCCGCTTGTTCAAGCTAATGTGGAGAAGTACGCTCATCAATGGGAGCAGTATGCCAACATCAAATTCTCCTTCGTCAGGGACCCCAATGCGGAGATTCGGATATCCTTCAAGTACAAAGGCTCCTGGTCCCTCCTCGGAACCGATTGCTTACTTGCTCCGAAGAATGAGCCCACTATGAACTTCGGGTGGTTTACCCCATCAACTAGCCCCGAGGAATATTCACGTACGGTCCTTCACGAGTTCGGTCACGCGTTAGGTTGCCCTCATGAACACTCAAGCCCGACGGCCAACATTCCCTGGGACAAAGAGGCGGTGTACCGTTATTACATGGGGCCCCCGAATAATTGGACTAAGAGAGAAATCGACTATAACCTGTTCTACAAATACACGTTCAGGGAAGCTTTCGCTACGGCATTTGATCCTAAATCGATCATGGTCTATCCCATTCCCAACAGTCAAACCATCGGTGATTTTGAGGTGAAGAGGAATACAGTTTTATCGGAAATGGACAAGCAATTTATCAGCCGGATGTATCCTGCGGGAAACCAAGCGGAATGGCCTCTCACGACGGCCGGAGTGGGTGTCCGGGCAGCTGATCCGCATCAATAAAGGAGGCGAGAGCATGATTACGACAGAAGATCCATTAATCCCATCCCAATCCTCGATGGACAGCCGATATACCTCGGTCAATACTGTGCCGCTTTCATCTGATGCTTACCGCGATCTGGTTAAACGCCGCGCCATCTCCATTCTTCAGATTATTCCTGATGAAAAGGCCTGGAAGGACAATGAGGAGCTGCGCAGAGAAACTGAGAGACTGATTTTGGAGAAAATCAATAAGGAAAGTAATTTACTCCCTATTGATTTTCTGAGCAAGGGCGTGGACCGGGCCAAAGCAATATGCCGGATCATAACTCCAAATGGCATTGGCACCGGCTTCTTGGTCGAGCGGGGACTGATAATGACCAATCATCATGTGCTGACCGACGCTGTAGAAGCTGCGAACAGCTATGCTGAATTCGGCTATGAGGAGAACGGAAACGCCATTAAGCTCAAGTTAAAACCCGAAGAGCTCTTTATTACATCTCCGTTCGAGGAACTGGACTTTACCATTGTGGCCTGTGAGTCCGCTGGAATCGAGGATATTGTACCGGTGAAGCTTTTGCGAAATCCGGCCACCATTACCCGTGGAGAATATGTCAATATTATTCAGCACCCAAGGGGAAGGAAGAAGGAAATAGCTCTTCAAGATAACACCGTAAGCTATGTCTATGAAAAGGTTATCCACTATACCACGGATACGGAGCGTGGTTCGTCCGGAGCTGCTGTGTTCAACAACCAGTGGCAGCTTGTGGCCCTACATCACGGTGGCCTCATTGACGAAGCAAAGCAGCAAGCAGTAAACGAGGGCATCCGCATCTCCGCCATTGTCGCCAAGCTGGTGGCCTTGGCCCAGGGCGGGGATGCGGCGGCGATGCGACTGACACATCAGTTGGAAGATACCTCTCCGTATCTTGGCTTTTACGATGTGGAGGGGTTGATCGACAATAGCAATGATCTGGCCGAAATCGAGATTCCCTCCTTCAAGGGGAACAAGCGCTTCGCTGATATCGGTTTCTGGAACATCGAGAATTTTAATGGCGGAGCAACGAACCAGCGAGTTAAGGAAATCGCCCAAATTGTGGCTGATATGTCTATGGATACCCTGGGGCTTGTAGAAGTGGAAAAGGGGGCTTTGGACCGGTTGAAGAGGGCTCTTCTGAGCCGTGGCGCAGCCATGGACTACGTGTACCTGGACGCTGAGGGAGGTCAGGACCTGGCCATTCTGTACGACACCACCACTGCCAATGTAAAGCTAAGAGACGACCTCAACCGAAAATACAGCCGTCTGTTAAGCTCCGAGATAAACGGAAAAAGGGTCTTCCCTTCGAAGCGGGAGCCGTTGTTTGCCATGTGTACAGTGAAGGAAGAGGGCAAGGATATCCGCTTCCTGATGACTGTCGTTCATCTCAAGGCCATGAGGGACCAGGCTAGCACGGAACGGCGAACATTGGCTGCCCAAGCTCTATCCGTCATCATTGAGGACTTGAAAAAAACGGAGGAGTTCAAGCAGGTGCCAATCATCCTGGGCGGCGATATGAACGATGATGCCGGCAGCACCTCTCTCAGCTCCGTCGTGAATTCGCCTTCGGTTATCACCTTAACATTAGACGACGCTCAGGCCGGACACATTTCGTATGTGGGTGATCACAAATCGCTGATTGACCACATCGTAGTTACCAAAGATACGAAAACCGGGATCGTTAACTACAACGGCAAGCAGGACGATGTCGGAATTGTCCGCTACGACAAATCCATGGCTGATTATGTCAAAAATATCTCCGACCACGTGCCCCTGGTACTACGGATCGTCTACAAGGACAGCGAGGAGTCGGAACAGGCGAAAGCACCGTTTATCCCTGCCGTAAGCCTGGCCGGTTTAAGTACCATGGAAAAAACGCTGCTCCAGCTGAATCTGAATCGCTTCAGGATGGAGGAGCAGCAGGGATATTACGATGCGGAGAAGGACAAGTTGGATATTGTGAATTATTACCGCTCTGTATCGTTTCGGGCAGACGGCGGCCAGTTGTTCCGGCAGATGCACCAACTTCTTCTGGACACCCACACCACCATTTTTTCTTACAAAGCCAGTAGAGCGCAGTTGTATTCAGTAGTGGATCTGCGTGAGGATGGCACTCTCAGGAGCATCTATTCCGGCAAAGACCTGGATGCCGAGCAACTGATTCATGAGGATTTCCGTATGGAGCAGCAGCGCGGGGAATTTCTCGAGAGTTTGGCGCTGCGCGGTCAGACTGATGAGGAAGGCTTTGAGGAACTGATAGAAGAGCGGTTCGGCTTCAATGTGGAGCATGTAGTACCTCAATCCTGGTTTGGCATGAAAAACCCCATGGTCGGCGACATACACCACCTGTTCATTTGCGAATCCCAGTGTAACAGCTTTCGAAGCAACATTCCTTATTATGACTTTGCGGACTACAATCCGGAGGCGTACCGGGAGCGGATCCGCAACGAATGCGGGAAACGCGGTGGCCACATTCGCTTCGAGCCGGAGTATGGGAAGGGAGAGGTTGCACGAGCCGTATTGTATTTTCTGCTGCGCTATCCCGGCAAGATCGAGGGGCAAAAGTCCAGGGTGGACGTCGGGCTTTTGCTGAATTGGCATCAGGAGCATTCGGTGACCCTACATGAGAAGCATCGGAACCGGGCCATCTACGAGTTGCAGGGAAATCGCAACCCGTTGATTGATTTTCCGGAGATCGCCGGACAAATCGACTTCAGCTAACAGAATCTCAGCAAATTCGGTTTGACTGGTTAAAGATTTTGCTTTAAAATCGTCCAACGCTGACAATTTCGTCTAATTCAGGAGCGTAATGGGCTAACCCCCAGGGGGCCGAGTCTTTCGACTGTATCATATGTAGGAACCCAGTCTTTTAGACAAGGGTTTCTTTTCTTTGTATTAGAAACCCTTGTCTAAAAGACTGGGGGTTCAGGAAAGCTTATAGCTATGAGCAGTCATCCCTTGAACTCAGGTGATAAGGTGGCAGCCAGTTTTGGTGTAGGGGATACTATGTTATTTTCAGTCAGCGAATCGAGAATTTCAAGCAGAACATATTGATCGGGAAAGATCGTGCGAACTTCTATCCACTGCATTTAAAATTCACCCTTTTCTTAGTATTTCATTTATAAAAATTATATTATGTTTTACAAATAGGAGATAACGGGACGCTTGGTTAAAGAAGAAACAGGATTAACCATTTCTAAACTCGAATTGTTTTACACTCACGTTGCTTAGGCGACCCCAAACGCATAAGCCCTTGGACCGTATCATAAAAAGACCCCCATCAGTGAAAAGGATTAGAGGACAGTGCGTCTAATATACCATTATGGAAGATTTTATGAATGCAGAGATTCACTCGATTCGGGGTGTGGGGGAATTAGTCGAAAAAACGTTATATGAAATTCCGGCAAAAGCTTGTATAAAGAGAAAGGCGAACAAACATTCTATCAATTGTTGGGACATTATGGTAGAATAAGGAAGTACAATTGAATCTTGGGTGGGCATGGTTTCCCTTCGAAAGGAGGTGAGACCATGGAGGTTAAAGATGCATTGCATATCATGTTTCTATTCGGAATGTTTATCCTTGCACTTTTAACGTACATCAACTCGAACAACAAGAGAAAGTAAAAACCCACCCAAAGGTTAGCGCCAGAGGTGGGTTTTTATTGCCTAGACTTAGAAGGGAATAACCCATCCAAGCCAATTGTATAGCCGAGTGTTCGCCGCACTCGGTTTTCTTATACAAATGATACCATATCTACAGGGACTAGGAAAAGATTAAACAAAGAAATTATAAAAACATGAATAAGTCATTTTGAAGTAGCTCAGGAAGGCCGGAACATCCTATAACACCGTATTCACGGTGCGGTCCCTGTCGGGGCATTGTACTGCAGGAGGTTTTCGGGGAAGTGAAATCAACGTTGCTTGATCATTAAAGTAACGGAAAACAATAGTTGAAGGATTATTGTTAAGTAATTCGAAGAAGTCACTGACATGGCGGGAAAATTTGTTGCAGGCGCTGACATCATATAACATGTAGTAATAGTCATCGAAAATGGTTTCACCCCTGCACTATATCTGGATTCTGAACTGATTCATTTTGCAAACGAAACTAATGCAGAATTCGATATCCATTTGAATTGGAATTTAATGATTAGAGTAGTCCTTCGAAGGCGTGGACATCAGATAACACCACATTTACGCTCGGGCATTCGCCCATTGGTTCGCCCGAGGTATTTTGGAGAAGTGGGCCAGGCGAACCGCCCTGTAAGGCTAAGTCTCGAACCCGGTGCTTCACACCTTAGGCCTCTCGGGTTCGTGAGCACAGAACGTTATGCGAAACCAGTGCGAGAAAGGAAAATCAAAATTGATTACTTTTAGACTTACTAAAGATTTATTGAAAGATATGAAGACAACTGTAGTTGAGGACAATGATGGGCCACCGTTTTTAAGTTGGCATGTTAATATTTACAACTTAAATAAACGAAAACACATCGTCTTTGTGAATGATCTAACCAGATTAGCAATAATCATTGATGGAATAAGAACAGGACAGTTAGAGCGTCTGAAAGAAAAATTTATGGTAACTCTTCGGGAATACTTACTCCAAGAAGGGATTAAGGAAAGCCACATCAATACATACTTAGAGTTTGGTGCAGAAATTGTTATATCAAAGACAAACAGTAGAAGCGTATTAGGAACGATGAAGGAAGTTACGTTTTTTACTGATGATGATTTTAAAGACGGCATTGAACGAATGAAGTGGCTGAACAGAATGATTCATAAACCAATAGATTACAAGGAACCGATAGCTTTTTTTAATGAATCAATCCAAGATCATAAAAACTACAACACGGTGTGAAAGCAAACTCAGGGAGGCACTGGCATCACATAACACCACATTCACGCTTCGGGTCTTATGGCCCTCGGTCTGCCAGGAGTATCAAGGGAGCCAGTCAGCCGGACACATCCGCATCGACTAACCGCATAGAGGCAGGTTCTTCGGCCCTTAAGTCGGAGAGGGTTCGTGAATGCATAAATGTTATACGCAATTACTGGAAAAACAAAAAAGGAGAGTCTACATAGATGTCAGAATTGTCTAGTAATAATAAAATAGCTATAGTAACTGGAGCGTCAAGGCTCAATGGTATTGGAGCAGCGATATGTAAAGAACTCGCAAACAAAGGTGTTGATGTATTCTTTACATATTGGAGTTCCTATGATTTGGAAATGCCATGGGGGATGAACTCGCATGAACCCAGTATTTTGCAAGAAAAGATACAAAAATACGGAGTACGTTGTGAGAAGCTTGAAATTGACCTTTCAGACTCAAATTCACCTGTGAATTTGATGAATACCGTTGAAGAAAAGCTTGGGAAGCCTTCAATTTTAATCAATAATGCGACCTATTCCGTTGATGTCAGTTATGAGGATTTATCCGTTGAGAACCTTACTAAACATTATCAGGTTAATATCCAAGGAACGCTGTTATTAAGTGCAGAATTTGCCCGTCGTTTCGACCGTTCTAAAGGAGGTAGAATAATAAATCTAACGTCGGGACAATCGCTAGGGCCGATGGCAGGAAATATAGCGTATGCATCCACAAAAGGTGCGATAGATGCCTTTACTTTAACATTATCCGCTGAAGTTGCATCTAAAGGTATTACTGTTAACGCGGTGAATCCTGGTCCAACTGATACGGGGTGGATGAATGATGAGATCAAAGCGTATATTTTGACTAAATCTCCGATGGGAAGAGTTGGATTACCTCAAGATGCAGCCCGTTTAGTTTCCTTCCTTGCCAGTGAAGAAGCTGAATGGGTAACGGGACAAATCATTCACTCGGAAGGTGGATTCCAGAGAGGATAGTCTGTATTTCTATCGTATAACACCGTGTTCTTGCAACGGGCCGGTGCAAGCCAGTGAGGCGTCGTGAATGCCAGAACATTAAGTGATATTTGAAAAGCGAATATTCGAAATATTTTTTCTTAGTAAGAAGAGTAATTAATGAATTAGCTCCTGTTGGTTTAGTAAAAAATGGCACTCCAGAATACGTGCATGATTCGTTGACGGGGCAAGTACTTTTATTAATGATTAGTAGTAGGATGAATGAAGTCGAACAACTTATTTTAAATGCCTATGAGTGGTATGGATTCGGAGTAGCTTACATAGTTGAAGAATATAAAGAGAATTTTTACAACAAAATTGAAATAATAGTACGGAAATTAAATGACTTGTATAAGGAATATAAACATGAATATTTAGCAGATTCATAGATGCGAAGGACATCACCTAACATCGTATTTTGTTGTCTGAGCTTCTTCAAATAATGCTCGTTCTACTGGGGAAGAAGGCCAATATTTTTAAGACTAAAAAGCAAAATAGATAATAATGAAGATATTATATCAGGGCGTAAATCAGTTTATCCAGATATTATAGTTCATCGAAGAAATTCTGCCGATAATTTATTGGTTGTTGAAGTTAAAAAGATGAATGTTTCAGAGCAGCTTGAACAATATGATATAGATAAACTAAAAGCATATATTACTGAAGAAACAATACGCTACTTTTATTAAAATAGGTGGTCCAGAAAATAATCCCAAATTTGATTATAATGTTATATCAAGAGATGAATGGTTAACTCAAGAGGAATTGAACTTCGGATAACATTATATTTACAGGCAGAGCCTAACGGCTCCTTGGTTCGCCGATGAGAAATGCAGGGGAGTAAAATCAGGCGAATACACCTGCTAGGACTAGCTCCGCATACGCAGCCGGCTATTTCGTGATCATAAGCCTTTTGGCGTTGTGAACAAGGGAACGTTAGACGAAATCAGCCAAATGCATCTAAACAAACCCAAAAGGGAGCAGGTCAATGAAGCGGGTTTATAAACATATTGAAGCTTTATCTGATGAAGAAATAAAAGATAAACTTAAACGAAATGAACTTGAAGAGCTTATTTACTTGCCTTTATCAGTTGGACTTTATCACCACAACTGGAAAGTGGCTCAAGACATATGTCTAAACCTTGCTCAACATAATAACGCGAGGGTGAGAGCAAGTGCTATTTTTGGTCTAGCGCATATTTCAAGGACGAAAGGACAATTAGATAAGAGACTAGTAAAACCCATAATATTAAGAGAACTTAGAGAAAATAAAGAGCATAAAGGAACTATCTTAGACGCAATAGGAGATATTAATTTATTTTTGAAATGGGATCTTGCGAGGAAGCATTTTTTATAGCCCTAGGCATTTCGATACTCGCACAATTTAAAACCCAAAATTCATTAAAGGATTTAGGTGAATCCGTGTGAATATTCGCGAATTAATTCCAAAACATAAGCAAGATTATGAAAGAGTAGAGCAATTAAAAACAAAAACACTCGAGGAAATAAAGCCCATATTACCTGAATTGCTTGAATGGCTGCAGGATATGAATTGGCCAATTGCTCAAGACATAGAAAATATTGTATTTACTTTTGATAACACAGTATTCACGTTGCAGGCTACCACACTTGGGTTGTCAGGTGTATAATCATGGAAGAAGCTCAGACAACAAATGACCCAGCCTTGGATAGAAGCTATCTAAGGCTGGGTTGTTTCGTGAATATACGACATAACTGAGGATGAAGGAGGCGTTTTATATGGGGATGTCAGAATATTATAAAAACCTACGAGAGAAAATTGGGAATCAACTTATCTTTATGCCGTGTGTAGCTGGCATTATTAGAAATGAACAAGGAGAGATCCTTTTCGGAAGAAAACACAACGAAGAGAACTGGGGCTTAATTGCTGGCGCAATTGAGATTGGAGAAACCCCTGCTCAAGCTATGGTCAGAGAAGCATCTGAAGAGACAGGGCTTGATATTGAACCTGAGCGAATCATAGGGGTATATGGCGGGAAGAACAAAGATTTACTTATGGTAACGGTCACCAAGTCGAATACTTAACTATTGTATTTGAATGCAAGATCAAGGATGGACAGTTACACTCAGATAATGAAGAAATGAAGGATCTCAAGTTCTTTACCGAAGACCAAATACCACTGATCGCAAACAAGTACCCAGATTACATATTCAGTTCAAGTCAGGAAGAAAAAGCGCATTTTGCTAAATGATTTGAATAAGTCAATTAAGTCGTATAACACCGTATCTACGCTGCGGCAAGCCCCTTGATCTGCCTGATGTTATGGGAGAAGTGAGGTAAGGCAGGTAACCTGCGAGGCTAAGTCCATGGGACCCGGTGCGTTTGCGCCTTAAGTCTCTCGGGTTCGTGAATACAAGAACGTTAGATGAAATTGCCGATAACAGTCCTAAGTATTTAACAAAAGATGCTATAGAAAACCTTAATATTAAATTATGCCTACCTGACTTAGGTCCTTTTTCTCAAGATTATTTATCGGAAGGAAATTCACCGGGGGATATATGGGGTAAGATCAGATATTATCTACTTGAAGACTATAAAATACATAAAAATAAAATCATATATTGGGCACTAGAAGAAGAGAATAATTTAAAGAATTGTTTTTCGGTAACCCCTTATATGAGAGAGATAATAGAACACATGACAATTAGGTTTAAACACCGAAAAAAATAAATTAAGGGTGATCGAAGTGGAAGATTATTGGGAGAAGAGGTATCGAGAAGAAGGTATGATATGGGGGAGTGAACCAAGCCCCACAGCATACCAAGCTCTCGATATATTTAGGAAATATCATGTTAAAACCGTTTTAGTTCCTGGATCAGGCTATGGAAGAAACACAAAAGCTTTTTCCTCAATTTTTCAAGTGGATGGAATTGAATTATCGAATGATGCGATTCAAATTGCTTTACATTGGGATCAGAACACAAATTTTATTCAAGGATCTATTTTGAGTGATTTAGAAGTTAGCAAGAAATATGATGCAATCTATTGCTTTGATTTATTACATCTATTCTTACAGCAAGATCGAAATAAATTAATACAGAATTGCATGAAGCAATTGAACCATCCCGGACTAATGTACTTTACTTGTTTCTCGGATGAAGACCGAAATAATGGGATAGGCAGACCATTGGAAGAAGGTACCTACGAATATAAGGCTAATAAATATGCACATTTCTTTAGTGAAGAGGATTTAAGGAGTCATTTTATAGAGTTTGATATTATTGAAACCGGATCAACAATAGAGACATTATATTACAAAGACAACCAAACAAAAGAGTATGCGTTAAGGTATATCATTGTAAAGTTGAGTTAGTTTTTCGACAAAAACGTTAGCCGAAATTCAATTAGAGGTGAGAAAATGAATAAAACATTCATTGAGAATAGACTGAAAAATGCATTAAAAAGACTTTACTATTTTGACCATGTAATTATCTCTAATAATTCCCATGAAAGATCGATAACTCATCGGCTAGCAATTCATTTGGGAGAAGTGTTTTATGAAGGGTGGGATATCGATGTTGAGTATAATAGAAACCTTGGGGACACGAAGAAAATAGATGTAATCAATAAGCTTGTTAAAGGACTAAAAGGCAAAATAGATAATAATGAAGATATTATATCTGGGCGTAGATCAGTCTATCCTGATATTATAGTTCATCGAAGAAATTTTGCCGAAAATTTATTGGTTGTTGAAGTTAAGAAGATGAATGTTTCAGAGCAACTTGAACAATATGATATAGATAAACTAAAAGCATATATTACTGAAGAAACATTGAAATATCAATATGCTGCTTTTATTAAAATAGGTGATCCAGAAAATAATCCCAAATTTGATTATAAAGTTATATCAAGAGATGAATGGTTAACTCAAGGGGAATTGAACTTCGGATAACATTATATCCACGCGGCGAAGCCTGTGTAAGATACTAAAAACTCTCATATTGGGAGGTAGTTTTATGATGATAATTGAAAAGGCATTAAAGGCTGATGCTAAAAAACTGGCTGAAATTCAGAAGGCAAGTTTTGATGAAGAATCTAAGCAATTTAATAATAGTGAAATAGGTAGACCTCCTGGATATGATTCTATAAGTTGGCAAGAGGATATGATGGTATACGGAGACTACTATAAAGTTCTCAAAGATGGAAAAATAATTGGAGGGGCAATAATTCTCTTGGGAACTAACGGAGTTCTTAATTTAGGAAGGATTTTTATAGATCCGAAATATCAGAATCAGGGGATTGGAATGAAAGTAATGAAAGAGATAGAAACCATTTATTTAGACTACCCTAAATGGTGGTTAGACACACCAAAATGGAGTGTGAGAAATCACCATTTTTATACTAAATGCGGGTTTACTAAGGTCAGGGAAGAAGAGGATATGTATATTTTTGAGAAATCAATAATGGATTAATTTAATTTGAGGTTAGTCAAAAATGGCACAGGCCTGAGAACCTTTAGCCTCAATGGGCGGCCGCGATGCGGATAGGTTCACAGTGTTGTCGCCTGAATCCGCTTCCTCAAAATCCCTCGGCGACCAGGAAGGGACAGCTTGCTGGCCCGACGCGTGAATATGATGTTAGGTGATATTACGGTCATCTAGGTCTTAATAATCTTTGTATAATATCTCCTGAATACAACTTCACTACTTTCGTGAATACAAAAACGTTATCGGAAATCTCCGTAAATACATATTATTGTAAGGAGAATCAGAGATGGATACAAAACCAGTAATCATCGAGGATTACAATTATTATTGGCCTAGCATGTTTGAGGAACTGGCTTTGATTTTGAAAAAACAACTAGGATATTTAATAATTGATATTCAGCATGTCGGACCATGAAGGAAATTTGGGGGTCGAGGGCAGGGAAGCATTTGGAAGAAGAGATGGTAGAGTTCCTTATAATCCAGACAACCAACCAAATGCAGAACATCACCTTTATGTGTGCACTCAAGAAAGTGAAGCATTTATCAAACACATAGTGTTTAGAGATATATTAAGACAGCATACTCATCTTGTAGATGAATATGCAGAGATAAAGAAAAAACTTGCAACTATATATAGAGATAACCGGCAAGCCTAGACAGAAGGAAAAACTCAATTTGTAAATAAGGTCATGAAAGAGTATAAGATCGATTTGAAGGTATCTCAGAAAGACGAAGACTTCCGATAACACCGCATTCAACACTGAAAGAATTGAACTAATACTATTTTACATCAGGCAAGAAGATTAACTAAATATGACTTAAAAAGACATCAGGGACTCAGTAATGTGAGCAAAACCATGATGTTTTTCTTTTATAAACTGATTCAAGCATGCTTGGGATAACACAGTATTAGAGGATCTAGGCTGGGGCGTTTTGTGAATACAAAACGTTAGCTGAATTTCATATGCATTGGCAATTAGGGGGAGAAATTCAATGAGGATTGAAAAATCAGTCGTAAATCAAATTCTTGATTTTTTGAACTACCATGAAACGGATATCCATTTACTTGGTGGATATTTTGATAACGTTTACGAAATCTCTTCGGAAGTGCCGATGATTATTAAAATTTTTAATAAAATGTTTGATTCTGAAGAAGAAATTTTGTCTGAAATTGAATGGACTCAATATCTGAAGGCAAATGGAGTTAGTGTGACGATTCCTAAATTAATAAATGGAGAATCCTATGTTAATAATCTGACAGACAATCTCTTTTTTGTTGCTTACGAGAAGGCTAAGGGAGTTCATATTGATCCTTGTGGTGAAGACTGGAACGACAAATTGTTTAGGCAATGGGGTATGGGGATGGGGAGGATGCATTTCCTATCGAAGATGTACAAAGGTAAGTATAAACGACCAGAATGGAATGAGCATAAGATTTATCAGGTGAATATGAACTCTTTGGATTCCAAGATTGAAGAAAAATGGGAGAAATATCTTCAAGCTATTAAATCGATGAGTTGTTCTAAAGAATTATATGAAATTATACATGGTGATTTGCATCATCATAATTTTCTATACAATAATAATGAAATTACATATATTGATTTCGGAGACAGTGAATTCAATTGGTTTGCATACGATATTGCTATCGCTATTTATCATGCTTCGCAAATCATTAAAGACAAAAGTGAAAGGGACAAATTTGCGTCCCAATTTTTTGAATCATTTATTGAGGGATACTCCAAGGAAAATTCAGTAGGAGAAATAGTGAAGCATGTAGATTTTTTTATTAATTTTAGGCACGTATATTCATTCGTTTATCATCATCATTTCCTGCAAATAGATCAGTTGAATAGACAACAAATGAAGTACCTAGAAGAGATGAAACAAACAATAGTAAATCAGGATACATATTTAGGAAAATCATTAGTATAACAGGAAGACATATGGTCTGCAATACAAGCATAAGCACATTGCACGTTTAGCGGGGAAATATGAACCCCTACTCCCAGTTAGGCATATGCTGGAGGCAAAACTAATAAAAGTCTCGAATTGAGGATTTATATGAGATATGGAAGGCGTTTGATTTCAGAGGATCTTTTCAACCTGAGGGCCGTGAATGATCCGCAAATCTCGCCGGACGGTTCGAGAGTTGCCTACGTAGAATCGATCATGGATCGCAACACGAACAAGTATAAGAGTCGCATCTGGGTCGCAAGCACCTCCGGTAACGATGAACCCCGCCCCCTTACTTCAGGATCAGAGTTAGACTATGCCCCACGTTGGTCTCCTGACGGACAATTGATTTCTTTCATTTCCAGCCGATCGGGATCGCGGCAACGATGGATCATGCACAACACCGGAGAAGAACCGCAGCTGTTTTCCCATTTAGGAAACGTTGCCGGTGTACCGGTATGGAGTCCTGATGGCCGAACAATCGCCTGTATCATTCGTTTAAGCGCGGGTGACAAGGAAAGAGAGGAGGAGCAAGCGCTTAATCCAAGAGAACGATTTTCCAAAAATGTATTGGTCGTGAACCAACTCCGGTACAAGTTGGATAGCGTAGGATTTCTCGTAAATAAGAACTGGCATTTGTTCACTGTTCAAGTCAAAGGTCCAGGGAGAGGCGTATTTCAACAATTGACTTTTGGCAACTATAATTTTTCTTCCCCGGCGTGGTCTCCTGACGGTCTTTTTATAGCGGTAGCCGGCAACCGAATCTCGGAAAGAACTGAATTGGATTTAGTCAATGATATTTGGGTCATCCCATCCGGTGGAGGGGTGGCACGCCGGCTGACTCGAGGTGCAGGGCCCGCTAATTATCCGTCATGGTCGCCAGATGGGAGGTTCATTGCCTATATAGGTCATGACCGAAAATCGGGATATTATACCAACCGGGGGATATGGATTGTTCCGTTGGAAGGGGGAGAGCCAAGGGAACTTACCGCAGGGTTCAAGTATCCGGTTGGCGATTATGCGCTTAAAGATTTCCTCGGGATTGAGCAGCCGGGCGTAACGCCTCACTGGTCCTCGGACGGGAAATCGATCTTAATGAACGTCAGTGCAAATGGGACGGTTCACCTCTGGCGTTTTTCCGTTCCAGATGGGCAGGGGAAACAACTCACACACGGTGAACGGGTCATCTATAACCTTAGTTTCAGTTTCGGCGCGCGCAGGGCAGCTATGGCCGTGACCGCCTCTACGCTTCCTAACGATATTTGGGTGGGCGAAATCAATGGGGAGTCCGTTAACCAGCGGCGACTTACGAGAGTGAACCGTGATTGGCTGGATCATGTCAAGCTTGCGCGGCCGACTCGATTTACCTTCCGCTCGCCAGGCGGCCCGGAAGAAGAAGGTTGGATTCTTCATCCGCCTTATTCTACGGGGGAAGAGCATCCGGGTATCTTACAAATTCACGGCGGACCTTCAGCCATGTACGGATATGTCTTCTTCTTTGAGTTTCAATTGCTTGCATCGAACGGATTTGCAGTTATCTTTGCGAATCCTCGAGGAAGTATGGGTTAAGGTCAGGAACTTGCTGATGCGATCCGGGGGGACTGGGGAAATCATGATTATGCCGATCTGATGGCTGCGGTGGACACCGCCCATGGGGCAGGAAATGTATTAAAAACACAATGATGAAGCGGGTCGGGGGTGAGAAAATCAGGGGCATGCTGGGTCAAAAAGGGAATGAACGCAGCGGTTGTTTCCATATTCTCACCGCCGGCCAATGGTACGGTTTCATCCCATTGGCGTCGCCATATGGCTTGGGAAGACGATAGAAGAGCGGAAAGGTTTCGATTTTTTCAATTTTCACGAAGCGGACCTCCTTAGCTATTTACAACAACGCCGCCTGTGGCATCAATAAATTGCCCGGAAATATACGATGAGTCATCCGAGGCCAGAAATACATATGCGGGCGCGATCTCGGAGGGTTGGCCCGCACGTCCCATCGGATTTTTTTCTCCCCACTTTGCGACTTGACCAGTCCTTGGGGGCACTTTAACGGTTTTCAACATGGCTATCACCTAAAATTCCCCTATAATATCTTTGAATCTCACACAATATGAAATTGGTGGAAATAGATAAACTGGATTATATACAAATATATGGATATATAACCTATAATAGAGAAGAGTGGATGAAAGCATATCGCTGAACTTCTGAAAGGAGGAATAATGGATATTTTGAATCAGTATCTTTATTGTTAAAATTCGCAAATAAAGGAGACGATTGCTTATGAAATTATTCTCAGTTCTTGCTGTTGCCGCATTCGCCGCAATTCTCGCAGGGATTCCAGCAGGTCATGCAGAAGCTGCTGTTCCGATGGTTGATGCCAACTTTAACAATGTGACGGTCAATGCCAAGCCAAGCGGATTTACGATCTCGGAAGAAGGAGGAACGGTCCGGGCAGCGGCGGTTCCCAGCTCCTCCAACAAAAGCGTATATTTGAATGACACCAGTACAACTGCCCTGGTCAGCTTGAAAAAAAGCTTCACCGCTCAAACCGGCAAAGTAGATGCAGCGTTCAAATTTATGCAGCCATCATTGAAAAACAGCGCTAAAGTAATGAGGCTGTTAAGCGGGGATACTCCAGCGGTGTCGATCGAAACCATTGGCGGCAACCTGTCTTATAGAAACGCTGGTGACACTTATGTGACGCTTCTTAGCGGCTATGAGGCGAACAAATGGTACAGCATACGCATTGTGGCCGACCCGTCAACCGACAAAGCGGATGTCTACGTCAATGGAGTGATCAAAGCAAGCGGTACGCCATTCTATAATGCAGTAAGTATGATTGACGGTTTTCAATCGTATACGCCTAATACCAGCGCCGGATCACATTATCTTGATGATATTCTGATTTCCCCCGTAGCTTCAGGCATCGCGTCCGGAGCCCTTGTTGTCGATCCTAATGGAGGTGCCGGCATCTATAAAACGGTTCAGGCTGCCATTGATGCGGTACCTGCAAATAACTCATCCCCAAAAATAATTTATGTTAAAAAAGGGATTTATAAAGAAAAGCTTATTTTCCCGTCTAATAAGCCATTTATTAAGCTGATTGGTGAAAGCGCTGACAATACGATATTGACTTATGACGATTCCACAAGCACTGCGGGAAGTACAACGAATAGCGCCAGCATGTTCGTAAAAGGAAACGATTTCATTGCTGAAAACATCACGATCCGGAATACTGCCGGTAAAGATGCCGGTCAGGCCGTCGCCCTTTATGTTTCCGGAGACAGAGCTGTATTCCGCAATGTCCGGGTGCTTGGCAACCAGGATACTTTATACGTCAAAAGCGGGAGACACTATTTTCGTGATTCTTATGTGGAAGGTACGGTAGATTTTATTTTTGGCGGCGGGACCACGGTGTTTGAGAATTGTGAAATCAAAAGTGTAAGCGGCGGTTACGTCACAGCGGCGTCGACCGATCAGGCAACCCCTTACGGCTTTGTTTTCATTAACAGCAGCCTGACAAGGGCCAATTCACTGGCTGATGCCGTGGACTTAGGACGTCCTTGGCGGCCATATGCCTCAGTAACCTATCTGTATTCTTGGATGGATACGCATATTAAACCTGCCGGATGGAACGATTGGGGCAACAGCGCTAACCAGAGCACAGCGCGTTTTGGTGAATACGGAAACAGCGGTCCGGGGGCTGCAACATCTCGAAGAGTAAGCTGGGCGCATCAATTGAGCGCTTCTGCAGCCGCGAATATAAATACACAGTCAGTCTTGGCTGGAAGCGACGGATGGGATCCGACCCATGAGTAAAAAATATTGAAGTTTGATGGGCCACTGCACGTACAGTGGTCCATTTTAAGATTTTTATTTCGGATTCAATTCATAGTTTTATAAGAACAATGGTTTAGGTAACACTGTATTCACGCAGCGTGCAGGCTTCGCTGTTCCTTGGTCTGTCCGAAGATATTAAACAATGGGGTGAACTCAGACAGACAATCATGCGAGGATCAACGCAATATTAAAAACATAGAACTGTGAGGACCTGTTAAATTACTCTGGCTCTGGAATGGCTGTCTATAGCGTTCGTGTCTCGGTGTCCCTGCATGCTGCCTTGCACGATTATCCCTTTCGTTCAGGGGGCAGCAGCCTGTTTACAATACGGATTCAACACCTTAGGTTTTGATGAAATTTATAGTTTTACGGCCGATATGAATGAACCTTCAAAAAAAGTGATGGTAAAAATAGGTATACCTAGAATTGATAACGAGTTTTCGCAAACTCGCGACTTTAGTCATGAGTAAGAACTACAGGGGAACGTACAACGTTGTTCGCTACAAAAGTCCTTAATTTTCATATGAAATTCATAAAAACATAGTATGATGGGAAAAAACAAGCGGGTAATGAAGGAAGGTGAGTTCAGTTGCCCGAATCGATTCTTGTCATCGAAGATGACCCATTTATTCAGGAATTAATTCGTGAATACCTCAAAGCGCAGGGGTACGAGGTAGAGACGGCCAATGATGGAGCGGAAGGGTATCAGAAGTTTAAAAACGGGAATTTCAACCTCGTTCTCCTGGATGTGATGCTCCCCAATATGGATGGCTATTCCGTATGCAAGATGATACGCCAGCAAAGTACGACGCCCATTATTATCCTAACTGCTTTAAGTGAAGAGAAGGATCAGCTTCATGCCTTTGAATTGGAAGCGGATGATTATCTGGCGAAGCCGTTTTCCTTTAATGTGCTTGTCAAACGAGTCGAGGCTGTTCTTCGACGAGCCCATCCCGCTCAGCAGTCCAAAGATTTAGTGTATGATCGTCTTCGTCTGGATTGCGAAAGTTATAAAGTTTACCTGGATGAGACGCTCATTGAAATGACGTTGAAGGAATTTACGATTCTTGCCTATTTAATCGAAAATGCCGGGAGAACCATTACGCGTGAGATGATTCTGGACCGCGTATGGGGGTATGATTTCTTTGGCGATCATCGTTTGGTCGATGCCCATATCAAAAACATACGCAAGAAAATTGGCGTACCGTATATCCAAACGATTAAAGGAGTGGGTTATCTGATTGAGGGGAAATCAGGATGAAAAGACATAAGAGCGTTTCCTTCAAAATATTTATGGTGACAAGTTCCGTGCTGATCCTACTTTCATGCATCATGTATTTTACGCTTTATTTTATCTTGCCCTCGTTTTATTTGCAGCAAAAGAAAAGCGATTTGAATCATGGTCTGGCGGAACTATTGCAAAACTATCCGCAAGGGGATTGGGAAGCGGGGAAAGAGCGAATCAGAGCTTTTTCCATGACGTACAATGCCGGCGTCATCGTAAAGGATGCGACAGGCCGGATTATATTTCCTACGATTACAGTAGCGGAGCCGCTTCCTCTGGAACGAGATGAGATGGAAGGCCAGTTAGATCCTGCACACTTGCAGCTATCGATGGAATTTCCAGGCGATGAGAGGTCGTCAACTACTAATGATGATGCAGAAATGATTATTCATAATGACTTGAGCTTGCCGGGGCATGAACGGGAGGGCGGCTATTCGATGTCGGTCTTCGCTTCTTTGCAGCCTATTGATGAGGCGGCTAATATGGTTCTGAAATTGGCTCCTTATATGATGGTCATCATTTTTGTGATTGCCGTTGGAGGTGCGTACGTCTATTCGCATTTTTTCGCACGGCCGTTGGTTCAAATGAGCAAGGTGGCCAAGAGGATGGCACTGTTGGATTTTTCTGAACGTTCCAGCTACGCTTCGGAGGATGAAATTGGTGAAATTTCACATTCCTTAAATAAACTCTCCATTAACTTACAGCATTCGATGCAGGAACTAACGGAAGCCAATGCCCAGTTGAAAAGCGACATTCAGCGCAAAGAAGAAATGGAAGCCATACGGAGGGAGTTTGTCGCAACGATTTCCCACGAATTGAAGACGCCGCTTACGGCAATATCTGGACAATTGGAGGCTATGATTCACCAAGTCGGGCCCTATAGGGATCGCGGTAAGTATCTGGCGCAATCGCATCGGATCGTCAAGCAGATGGAAAAGCTGGTTTATGAAATTCTTGAGATTTCCAGGCTGGAAAGTGATAGCTTTCAGCCCCAGCGGACGATAGTGAGCCTGTCCAAGTTGCTTGATGAAATCATAGAACCGATTCAATACTATTGCGAACTGAACGAAATTGCCCTTGAGGTTCGTGTTCCCAGATCTGTCGCGGTGGTTGGGGATACGCAATTGCTTGCGAAGGCGATCTCCAATATTATCGGCAATGCCGCACACTATACCCCGAAGGGAGAAGGTATCGTTGTTCATCTGTCTGCGGATGGCCGGTATGCTAAACTGAGTGTGCTGAATACAGGCGTCCATCTGGACGAAGGGGAAATTCCCAAGTTATTTGAAGCTTTCTATCGGATAGACAAATCAAGAAGCCGTCAAACGGGGGGGAGCGGTTTAGGACTCTATATCGTCAAAAAAGTGCTGGATGTCCATCAAGCCACCTATACCTTATCCAATCAGAGCAATGGGGTTGAATTTGTTGTTCTTCTGCCGCAGAGCGAGCCTTTGGCATAAATGCCAGGGCTCTTTTTTTATTTTCCTAGAATTCTTCAAATGCCCTTCATTCGTTATTCACATCAACTTCATATCGGGTAGGTATCCTTGCAGGAGAAAGGGGAAAGAAGAACATGAAACGGAAACGGCTGCGTTCAGAACAACTCGCTGTCCTATTGTTTTTGGCACCAAGTCTGATCGGCTTTGCGATATTTTATCTCGTGCCTTTCCTTGTGGGATTCTATTATTCGCTGGTTGACAGCCCTACGAACGGATCATTTGTCGGGTTGGATAATTACGTGCAACTGCTGCAAAGCGCATCTTTTCGTAAAGCAGCTAATAATACCGCGATTTTCACGCTAACGGGAGTGCCTTTAGTGATGGTCATCTCACTGGGACTTGCGCTCATGCTTAACCGAAAATTGCCCCTGCGTAATTGGCTTCGTGCAGCTTATGTCATGCCGCTTGTTGTTCCCGTCGCATCGATCATCGTTGTTTGGCATTTATTGTTTGATATGCAGGGCGCAATAAATTCGATTTGGACCTCATGGGGGCACGCGCCGATTGACTGGATGAATACCTCCTGGGCAAGAGCCGTTGTCCTGCTGATCTATTTGTGGAAGACGCTGGGCTACAATATGATCCTGTTTTTAGCCGGGTTGCAAAATATCCCTGCAGAGTACTACGAAGCGGCGAGTCTGGATGGGGCGGGACCGATCCGGAGATTCACTTCGATTACGCTGGTTTGTCTTACGCCAACTAATTTCTTTGTCTTGATTATGTCGATTGTCGGTTCGTTTAAGGTGTTCCGGGAAACGTACCTGATTGCAGGCGATTATCCCCATGAAAGCATCTATATGCTACAGCACTATATGAACAATATGTTTCAGGCGTTGGATTATCAGAAGCTGACAGCGGCTTCCTTTTTAATGGCTGCGATGATTGTCATCATGGTGACGATATTGTTTCATTTTGAACGAAAATTCCACACGAACTAAGGAGGGCCTGGTGAGAGTCTCATTATCAACCATCGTTATGACTGTGATTCTGGTCGTCCTGGCGATCCTTATGCTCATTCCGCTTTACTTTACCCTAAGCAATTCATTGATGACCGAAGCGGAAATCCAATTTAATTACAGTCTGGGAGCTACTGCAAACGAATACCTCCAGTTGAAGTGGATCCCGGATTGGGTCAGCCTGGAGCAATACAAGACTCTGCTCTTTGATCGCCTGCAATTTCTGATCATGTTTTGGAATTCCGTCCTGCTTGTCGTTCCGATTGTCCTCGGACAAGTCGCAGTTGCTGCCATGGCCGCTTTTGCTTTCTCCCAGTTCTCTTTTTTGGGCAGGGACAGCTTGTTTTTTCTTTATATCATCACGATGCTGATGCCTTTTCAAGTCACATTGGTTCCGAATTATCTGGCGATGGATTGGCTCGGTTTACTGGATAGCCGATTATCCATTATTCTTCCCGGCATCTTCTCGGCCTTTGGCGTATTCCTGGTTCGCCAATTTATGATCGGCATTCCCCGCACATATCTGGAGGCCGCCCAAATGGACGGAGCGGGATACTGGACCATCTTTACCCGCATTATTATACCGATGTCCAAGCCAGGTATAGCCGCACTTACGATTCTTGTTTTCATTGATTACTGGAATATGGTAGAACAACCGCTGATCTTTTTACATGATGCCTACATGCGCCCGTTGTCTATCTATTTGGCCCAAATCAATGAGGGAGAGTTCGGTCTTGCTTTCGCGGCTGCCGTGCTGTATATGCTGCCGATGTTGTTTATTTTTTTGTACGCAGAAAATGACCTGATCGAGGGGATTCAGTTATCCGGGGTCAAGGGCTAAAACACCCCGAAATTAGGAAAGAGAGGGATGAGGTATGGAAGGCGTTGAACATTCCCAAATGAATCGAAAAAAGAAAGTAAGATGGGCCGCGGCGCTCTTTTTCGGACTGCTGTTGCTCGTCACCTTCTTTTCAAACACGATTCAGCAAATCACGTTGCCTAAAGTCAAAACGGATACGCCAAGTTTTCAAGCATTAACCTTCACCATTGAAGGCGAGGGCACGCTGCTCCATCGGAACGTTGTACCGGTATATGATCCGTCCGGCTGGAATGTGAAGCAAATCGAGGTGGAGGTTGGGGATCCGGTCGCGAAGGGCCAGGTTTTGGTTAAACTTGATGCCTCTGCGGCCCGTAACGCTTTGCTTGATGAGAAAAACCGATTAAAGCAACAGCAACTTCGTCTTGAACAAATGCAAGAAAACTACAAACTGACGATTCAAACCGG
Organism: Paenibacillus oralis; assembly: GCF_003863965.1. Lineage (GTDB taxonomy): Bacteria > Bacillota > Bacilli > Paenibacillales > Paenibacillaceae > Fontibacillus > Fontibacillus oralis. Next base: position 5,875,340 of record NZ_RRCN01000001.1, on the reverse strand, counting down.
GGACGAGTCGACCTTGTGTAATGCCCGAATCGACATGGAAAACCTGAAGCTGGATATCGAGATACAGGAACGGAAGATCCGTACGATGGAAGAAAAAAATGATTCGCAAGCCAGCCTTGTTTCACCGGTTGATGGTGTGGTCACTGAGGTCAAAGCCACATTGGGTACGGCGTCCAATCCGGGTCAGCCAGCCGTACAAATCGCCGACTTGAGCCAAGGATTGATGTGGGAGTTGACAGTCGATGCGGAACTTGCAAGCCATCTGGAGATCGGTGAGGAGGTGCCGTTGTACGTCAATGGAAATACAGGGCAGACCGTTCAGGCCACCTTGGACAAGATAGAAGATGCCGGCGAACGGAATGCAGAGGCAGGCGGATCGGCGGCAAATGACCCTGTTTCAGGCAAAAAACTTACTTTTACTGTAAATCAAACCGACTTAAAGGGAGGTGAACGTGTAGGGATTAAATGGGAGAAAAAGTCCGGCCGAGCCGAACTAACGATTCCAAAGGATGTGGTGCATACCGACAATCAGGGAAAATATCTCTATGTTGTGGATGAAAAGAAAGGACCGCTTGGCAATCAATTTACGATTCAAAAACGATATGTAACGTTGGGAGAAACAGACGCGTCGAAGCAGGTTGTACTAAACGGCTTAATAGGTGAGGAACGGATCGTCATGGAAAGCAGCGAGCCGTTAAATGAAGGAGATCAAGTGAGATGGTGAACGTTGAAAATGAGAGGAGTTATCAGCAATGAAAAAATGGCTTTTAGGAATCGTGGCACTTATGGTATGCGTCTCCCTGACAGCATGCAATAGTTCCGGTGGTGAAATTGGGAAAAATGGAAATGAAAATAAAGGTGCGTCCACGACGAAAGATGGGAAAACCGTTGTGACCCTTTCCGTGTTGCAAAAAGATCCTAATGGCTGGCTGGATCAAGCGGCTCAGACTTACGAACAGGCCCATCCGGATATTGATATCGTGATTAAGGAATATTTGACTACTCCGGACAGAGCCCCCGGACAGGCGCTTCATATTGGAGGAGATATCAATCCTGCGGAATTGGAAACCTACCGAAATACGATGAATACGGAGTTAATGTCAGGCAAAGGGCCTGATCTGATTTCAGTGAGCAATCTGAATTACGGCCAGTATGCGGATAAGAATTTGCTTGCGGACATCGGCGAACTCATGAAGAACGATCAAAACTTTGCCATTCAGGATTATTACACCAATGTGCTTGATGCGGTGAAGCATGAAGGCAAGCTGGTTGCCATGCCGATCGTATTCTGGATTCACACGCTAACAAGCGGACTGGGTCCCTCAGATTTACAAGTGGATGAAGCAAATTGGACGTGGAACGACCTGCTGAACAAAGGCAAGGAGATGGCAGAAAAGGACAGCACATTCGGAGTTATGGGAGCCGTGTCGCCATCCAGCCTTCTTTCCAAGATGGTACTGGGCGAATTTAATCAATATGTCGATCAAACGGCCAAACAGGCAAAGTTTGATTCTCCATCGTTTATCCAGCTATTAAACAATGTGCGGGACATGTATGATAATGGGCTTTTATCGCAGGATTACGATAAGCTGATTGAAGACCGGGATCTATTCCGGGATGAAACGTATTATGCGCCGGTCATGTTGTATCAGGCCTTGCAAACCAATCGCCAAATCTTGAATCTGCCATCCAGCGGCGATAAGAATGGTTTGGTATTTTCATCAAACCTGATGTTGGCGATCAATGAGAAGTCGGCTGTTAAACAAGAAGCGTGGGATTTCATGAAATATTTGATCTCTGAAGAAATGCAATCTCACCCGGCCCTGTTTATGGCCTTTCCGATCAATAAAACAGTGTTGACCTCAGTGTTGACGAATCAGTTGAAAAATTCTTCAGTCCAAACTCAAGCCATGGGCGGGGATCAAAAAAGCGATCCAAATACAGATCGATCTGTTGTAGATGAGGGAACGATACAGAAAATCACACAATTTGTTGAAAAACCAGGACGGTTTTTGGACAGCGACCCACGCTTCATGAGCATCATAGAGGAAGAATCTAGCGCATTTTTTGAAGGCAAGAAATCAGCCGAGGAAGTGGCCGCAACGATTCAGAATCGTACCCAGCTCTACTTGAACGAATAATTTTATAGGTGAGTAGACCAACCTAGGTCATTCAAATAGAGGCAGCTATCTCTTAGATACAGCAAATAGGGGACTCCATCTCTCTGACTGTAACCGCGGTATATGTTTAATGCGCAGTGAAAATTCGTTAAAGACTCCGCTGCTGCATTTCTTCGATTTTCCCGTTATTATATAATTAGCAGCAGCTTATCCGACATATAGGGAGTCAATTGGTTATGAGTAATTATCTGGAAATCCCGGAGTTTGAGGATTCTATCCCGTTTAGAACGTTTTTAAATGACGGCATGACGATTGTCTATCCTCATTGGCATAAAGAAATTGAAATCATCTATTCCCGAAAAGGCAAGGTAAACATCGGCATTGATGAAGATATCGTTCAACTGGAGGAAGGGGAAATCTTCTTCTTCCCAAGCGGAGAAGCGCATTATTTCTTGGCTTCCCCGGACAGTGAACGTTATGTCTTTCAGTTTAACCTGAAGCTGTTTGATGAGAAAATTTTACGCGCTTCAGAAGACTCTTTGTTAAGTCTCTTTGAATCGGGGGAACCGCATAGCCGCAATTGGCCTAAGACGCTGGCTCGGAAGGCCACGGAACTGTTGGTTCATCTTTATGGGATCGAAGAGAGCAAACCCGCTGGCATGAATTATTTGACACTAGGTTATCTGTATCAATTGATTGGAGAATTCTATTTGCATTTGCCTCGGCGCAAAGAAAGAAAAGCGCCGGTCAAACGATCTGCCATTCAACATAAAGAAACTTTAGATCTGCTCAATCAAGTATTTGAATATGTGGAAGATCGGTACCGGGAAGTCATTGCGGTGGAGGATGTTGCCAAATTCGTGGGCTTCAGCCCTTACTACTTTACTCGTTTCTTCAAAACCAATACGGGACAAACGTTTATGCAGTTCTTGACGGAATATCGGATTAATCAGGCCAAGTTTATTTTGGCGAACGAAATGATCCCAATGGTTGAAGTTGCTGAAAAGGCCGGCTTTGCCAGCGTGAAAACTTTCCATCACGTGTTTAAGGAAGCGGTTGGACAATCGCCGCTGCAGTACCGGAAGAATTTAAGTAACAACTGATGCTAAAGGGGCTTTAAACAAGAAGTTTTTGTTTAGGCCTCTTTTTTAGTGCATCCATGACGGCGCAATATTCGGGAATTTTTTGCGGGAAAAGCGGGAAGAAAGCGGCTGCGGATTTGGCTATAATGAATTCGACAAATAGAAACGTTTTCAGGAGGCGGATTATGAAATTAAAAGTTGGAATTATCGGATGCGGCGGGATTGCAAATGGCAAACATATGCCGGCGCTTTCGCAGGTTGAAGAAGTAGAAATGGTGGCATTTTGCGATATCATCGTGGAACGCGCAGAAGAAGCAAAAGAAAAATTCGGCACCCAAGATGCGCAGGTTTTTGATGATTACAAGAAAATGTTAGCGAGTACCGATTTGGATGTGGTTCATGTCTGTACGCCTAACTCTTCTCATGCCAAATTATCCATTGCCGCCATGGAAGCGGATTGTCATGTGATGTGTGAAAAACCGATGGCGAAAACCTCCGAAGAAGCCAGAAGCATGATTGAAGCGTCCAAGCGCACCGGCAAAAAGTTGACGATCGGTTATCAAAACCGGTTCCGGACCGATTCGAGATATTTGCATGAATTTTGCAAAGAAGGCGGATTGGGAGAGATTTATTTCGGAAAAGCGCATGCGATTCGTCGTCGTGCAGTGCCGACATGGGGCGTTTTTCTGGATGAAGAAGCCCAAGGCGGAGGTCCATTGATTGATATCGGCACGCACGCCCTGGACCTGACGCTCTGGATGATGAACAATTACAAACCCAAATACGTGGTGGGGAAAACGTACCATGAATTATCCCAAACCCCCAATGCCGCCAATGCTTGGGGACCTTGGGATCCTGAGAAATTCACCGTAGAAGACTCCGCTTTCGGTTTTATTGTGATGGAAAACGGCGCCACGATCTTCCTGGAATCCAGCTGGGCCTTAAATAGCTTGGATGTCAAAGAAGCCAAAACCACTCTGTGCGGAACCAAAGCGGGCGCCGATATGAACAATGGTTTGACCATCAATGGCGAAGACCACAGCTTACTGTATGAGAAGAAAATCGAATTGCAAACGGGCGGTGTCGACTTCTACGATGGCGCCGGCGAGAGACCGGAAATTCTTGAAGCGAAATCTTGGGTAAGTGCCATCCTCCATGATACTGAACCTGTAGTGAAACCGGAGGAAGCCTTGGTGGTTACTGAAATTTTAGAGGCGCTTTATAAATCTTCGAAGACCGGCGAGCCGGTATATCTCTAGGAGGAGGTATATCAATGATTCAAGTCACCGTATGGAACGAATTTCGTCATGAGAAAACCGACAAAGCTGTCCAGGAGATGTACCCGGAGGGGATTCATGGACAACTGGCGAAGTTCTTGTCCGAAGATCAGTTTAAGGTAAAAACTGCGACTTTAGATGAACCGGAGCATGGATTGACGGAAGAGGCATTGGAGGAGACCGATGTCTTGATTTGGTGGGGACATATGGCCCATGATGAAGTTCAGGATGAAATCGTGGAACGCGTGCATAAGCGTGTTCTTGAAGGCATGGGGCTAGTTGTGCTGCACTCGGGACATTTCTCGAAAATCTTCAAAAAATTAATGGGCACTTCTTGCGATTTGAAGTGGCGGGAAGACGGCAAACCTTGCCGCATTTGGAATGTCAACCCGAGCCATCCGATTGTTGAGGGGATTGGCGATTTCATCGAATTGGAACAAGAGGAGATGTATGGCGAGCATTTTGATATTCCGGCGCCGGACGAATTAATCTTTGTCAGTTGGTTCCCCGGGGGAGAAGTCTTCCGCAGCGGCTCTACGTACCGCCGAGGGAACGGCAAGATCTTTTATTTCCAACCTGGCCATGAAACCTATCCGAGCTATTACAACGAAAAGGTGCAAAAGGTCATTAAAAATGGTATTCGTTGGTGCGCGCCAACCCAAAACCTGTACCCTGCCTATGGCCACTATGAAGCGCGTGAAAAATAGAAAGGAGTGATCGAAGGTGAAACTAGGTGTATTTACGCCATTGTTTAACGATTTAAGCTTTGAAGAGATGATTGAGGAAGTCGCCAATAAGGGGTTGCAAACGGTTGAAATCGGTACCGGTGGCTATCCGGGCAACGCTCATTTGGATATTGATCAATTGCTGGCAAGCAGCGAGGCAAGAAAAGAATACCTGGCCAAATTAGCGGACAAAGGCTTGGAAATTTCCGCGCTCAGCTGTCATAACAACCCGATTTCACCGGTGAAAGAAATGGCTGCGGAAGCGGATGAATTACTGCGCAAGACCATCAAATTGGCAAGCTTGCTGAACGTTCCGGTTGTGAATGGTTTCTCCGGCGTATCGGGAGGGAATGCATCGGACACCCAGGTGAACTGGCCTGTGTTGCCTTGGCCAACGGAATATGATGACAGCTATGCTTATCAATGGGAACAAAAATTGATCCCTTACTGGAAGGAGATCAACACGGAAGCGGAAGCGGCAGGCGTGAAGATCGGAATTGAGCTTCATGGCGGCTTCTTGGCCCATACGCCTTATACCATGTTGAAATTGCGGGAAGCGACCGGCAAAGCCATCGGCTGCAACTTGGATCCCAGCCATTTATGGTGGCAAGGGATTGATCCGGTGGCTGCCGTCAAGATTCTTGGAGAGGCCGGCGCGATCCACCATTTCCACGCCAAAGATACCTATTTGGATCAGGACAACATCAATATGTACGGATTAACGGACATGCAGCCCTACGGCAATGTGAAGACTCGCGCATGGACCTTCCGCTCCGTAGGCTGTGGCCATGACTTGAAGGTATGGTCGGACATCATTTCCGCATTGCGCGTTTACGGCTATGACTATGTCTTAAGCATTGAGCATGAAGATCCGATAATGTCCATTGACGAAGGGTTGACTCGTGCCATTACCAACTTGAAATCGATCATGATTCATGAACAACCCACGGCGATGTGGTGGGCGTAAAGGAGCATGAAGGATGTCAATCATTAATTTTGCCGTAATTGGCTATGGCGGCATGGGTTCCTACCATGCCCACAATCTTATACCTGCGGAAAGTACGCGAGTTCATGTTGCGGGTACCTATGATATTTCCGGAGAAAGACAGCAAATATCCCAGGGCAAGGGCCTGCGGATTTATGAAAGCCTGGAAGAAGTGTTGAATGACGGAAACATCGAAGCCATTCTTATCGCAACGCCCAACGATTCTCATAAAGAAATAGCGATCAAAGCTTTACGGGCGGGAAAACATGTGGTTTGCGAAAAGCCGGTGGCGATGAACACCCGAGAACTCGATGAGATTTTGGCGGTTGCCGAAGCGACCGGAAACGTCTTTATGGTTCACCAGAATCGTCGTTGGGACCCGGATTTTCTCATCATTCGGCAGCTGTATCAAAAAAAGACGATTGGGGATATATTCCAAATCGAATCTCGCGTTCAAGGTGCCAACGGCATTCCGGGAGATTGGCGTCATCTGCAGAAACATGGGGGCGGCATGCTGTTGGATTGGGGGGTCCATTTGCTGGATCAACTGCTATGGCTGGTAGACAGTCCAATTAAGAGCGTGCAGGCGGATTTAAGCTATATTTTAGGCGATGAAGTCGATGATGGATTTATGAGCTACATTACCTTTGAAAATGGTGTGAGGGCCTTGGTTGAGGTGGGCACTACCAACTATACCAAGCTCCCTCGCTGGTACGTAAAAGGCCTGGAAGGAACCGCAAAAATTAACGATTGGGATTTGTCCGGCGAGATCATTGCCGCTACCGGTCGTGAGGATGTCCCGGCTCCGGCGCCGATCCAAGCGGGTGTGGGACTCACCAAAACGATGGCGCCTCCTTCGGAAGAGGCAACCGAAAGAATCGCCTTCCCGGAGCCCAAAGCGGATTTTGTTCCTTTTTATCAAAACTTTTATGAGGTCGTTCGCGAAGGCGCGGAGCCGATCGTGAAAAATCATGAAGTCCGAAAAGTAATGAATGTTATAGAAGATATTTTTAGGGCAAGCGATAAAGGATGACCTATCAACCTCAAAAGGCTAACCAAGCGGTTAGCCTTTTGAGGTCGTCAGAATGGCCGTGCCGTTCTATAAGGCCTGCAGAATGCGCGAATATCATCGGCGAAAAGCTCCGGTTCTTCCATAGCGGTAAAATGTCCGCCGCGGGGCAGCGAAGTCCAGCGAGTTACATTCAGGTTGCGCGTTGCCCATGCTTTGGGCGGCAACAAGATATCTGCCGAGAATAAGGCAAGACCTGTCGGGACCTTGATGTAGCCCAGTGGCGGCAAAGAATGCGTATTTTCATAGTACATATGTGCTGTCGATCCAATGGTGTTCGTCACCCAATAAATCATAATATGTGTGATGAGCTCATCCTCACTGAATTTTTGCTTGAGGTTGCCGTTGCAATCGCTCCATGCCCGGAATTTCTCTAGTATCCAACCTGCTAAACCTGCCGGTGAGTCGGATAGACCATAAGCTAGAGTTTGCGGGCGTGTCGATTGAATGGACATGTATCCTCCTTCCTGAGAAATCCATTCCAAAGCGTTTTTCTTGTATCGCCGTTCTTCTTCGGAAAGCTTGGTCTGATCAGATGAATTCATGAGATCTCTTATAATCCCGATATCGGTTAGGTGGATGCCGAATAACAGTTCGGGATGGTTTGCTGCCAGGTACCTTGTAACACCGGAGCCGATATCCCCGCCTGCGGCTATAAATTTTTTGTAGCCTAATTCTTTGGTCATTAGCTTAGCCCACATTTCGGAGACACGAAAATGGTTGACACCGGGATGTTTAGGGCGGCTAGAGAATCCAAATCCAGGTACTGAAGGGACAATGACGTCAAAAGAGTCCTCAGGGTTACCGCCATGGCTGGCTGGGTCAGTAAGAAGAGGGATGATTTTTTGGTAACGAAGGTAACTGTCGGGCCATCCGTGGGTAAGAATCAGGGGCAAAGGGTTAGGTCCTTTCCCGCGCTCATGCACGAAGTGCACGTCGATCCCGTCGATATTGCAGCGAAACTGGGAAAAGCGGTTCAGTTCGGATTCTTGGGCGCGCCAATCGTAATGGTCTCTCCAATACGAAACTAGCGATTTTAAGTAACTTAATTCCGTGCCCCGTTCCCAACCCTGGTTTTCAAATTCATCCGGCCAACGGATGTGCTGCAGTCTGTATTTTAGATCGTTCAGGATTTCATCGGAGACGTGAATATGAAAACGTTCGATAGCCATCAAGATTTCCCTCCTAAAAGTTTTGTGAGCCTTACTTCCTGAGTCAACTTCGCACAAAACTTGCTTCTCCAAGCATGGGCTTAGTTGTTACATCGTTATTATATCCCTCAAAATTGTGTGGTACACTGGCATAAATGAAGCATTTAACTATACTATTTGATAATAGGTGACTGCTATGCCGCAAATGGATCGATACAAAAACCGTACCGTAAACATTGAATTTGCCGCCGTGGAGGATTTTAGTCATCTTCCATATCCTGAACGTCTCACTCTGATTTTTATTACGTCCGGAAGTATAAGCGGAATATTAAACGAACGCCCGATATCTATTGCTGCTCCTGGTGTCCTTTGCTTGGCTGAAAATGATGAGATGAAAGTCATTGAGAAGCAAAACGTTGCTGCACAATCCTTTAGTTTTCATCGCGAATTTCTGAACAGCGTAACTCTTTCCGAAACACAGGGTTACTTTCCGTCCGCTCCAAGAATACAAACAGGTCTTTCCTTTTTTGAAAGTGATTATCCAAATAGAGGCTTACCTCGTGTAACCGAGAAAGCATATCCGCTTTTATTTGAATGGTTTTTTGTACTTGGCACGGAAGTGCAGGCGCAAAGCGATGAACGGTGGGCGTGCAGAATAAAAAAATACTTTATTCAAATTATGGGATTGCTTGAGGATTTGAATTGCAATAACGAACAATCGCCTGTTGATGTGGTGTTGGAATATATACACACGAATTATCCTCAAAAGATATCTTTGGAAGATTTGACGAATTGCGCTCATTTGAACCGTGTGACGCTCAATAAGATGTTTCAGGAGAGATGCGGAACTACAGCGATCGGCTACTTGCTTTCGCATCGTTTGAAAGTAGCGGGCGATCTGTTAACACATACGGATATGAACCTGAATGATATTGCACGTGCCACTGGATTCGAGTATGACACTTACTTCATCAAACAATTTACATCTAAAAGAGGGATGTCGCCGACAACGTATCGGACGATGTCCCGCAAGTTCTCTGCCGTTCAATAACGCAATGCTGCAATTGACAACGTTCAAAGGATGCTTTTATAATGTTACAGGAACGGAATACCTAAAACCTATTTTGGATGATGTGGACTTTTCTGGAGACTAGTCTCTATTTTCGCCACACAATGGCCTTGCTGGTCATTTGTGTGGTTTTTTTGCGTTCACAAAGGAGGAAAATGATGAAATTTTGGCATTATGCATTGACTGTTTTTTTAGGAGGCTGCTGTTATGGGATCTTGTCCACTTTTGTTAAATTGGCGTATGCAGCAGGGTTCACAGTATCAGCAGTAACCGGAGGACAGTATTTCTTCGGAGTTGTGCTTGCTTGGCTTGTAGTTTTATTTACCAAAAAGAAAAAACTAACTCGTATACAAATTTCAAAGCTTATCGTATCTGGAGTTCCGTTCGGGTTAACAGGTATATTTTATTATCAAGCCTTACAAACCTTAAACGCTTCTCTGGCCATTGTTTTTCTGTTCCAATTTGTTTGGATCGGAGCCCTGTTGGAGTGGGTGTTCCATAAGAAAAAGCCTACAAAGCGTAAGCTTGTTTCCATTGGATTGCTTCTAGTTGGTTCCATTTTGGCAGCCAATGTCATGTTTCAGGAACACCTGGCATTGTCATGGCAGGGAAGCATTTGGGGAATGCTTGCGGCATTAACCTTTTCCACATTCGTTTTTTTGAGCAGCTCTGTTGAAAAAGCAACCCCTCCCGTTTTAAAAAGTGCACTTCTGTCCACGGGAGGAGTATTAACCGTATTTATCGTATTTCCGCCAACGTTTTTATTTGACTTGGATATTTTAATGGGGTTGATTCCCTATGGATTAGCTCTGGGCATATTCGGGGTCGTTCTTCCGCCGCTTTTGTTTTCAATTGGCATGCCGCATGTAGGTTCAGGATTAGGAACCATTCTTACATCATCCGAATTGCCGGTTGTTGTTACAATGTCCGCTTTAGTGCTGGCAGAACCAATAAGCTTGCCTCAGTGGATTGGGGTGGTCATTATTCTAGGCGGGATTGTTAGCAGTAACATTCGATCCGATCATTCGAGATCTCGGGTGACAGCATAGAGGAAAAAAAGGGCGCTATTTCAGCGATATCCCCCATGTTGCGTGATATAGAGGAATTTTATGGCGCCATTTCCACGATTTAGTGGCTAAAGGCCGGTTTCGACCTGTTCATCGAAAAATAAGATCCAAAAGTTCCCCTATGGTGATGAATAGGCTCACATTCGGAAAATAAGACCCAAAAGTTCCTCTATTTTATGGGGACAGACGATACTGAGCACAAGACTAATAATGAACAAAGCGAATCCATGGCCCCTGTCCGCAGATAAGCCATATTATTTCCGGATCATTCTACTAATAGAGTAACAAAAAGCAGCCGGCTTCTTCGACCGCGTCCAAATATAAAAGGGTATCCGGGTATTCCTTTATGCTATATTTACAAAGGGAGGTTGATATTGTGAACGAGGAATTATTGAAAGCTATAGGTGAACTTTTAGATCAGAAGCTTGCTCCATTGCAGAAAAAAATTGAAGTAGTGGATGATAAGGTAGGACGAATCGAAGAGAAAGTTGATAAACTGGCGGCAGAAAGTCCTCAGGATGTTATGTCCATGCTCGAGTTGCTTAACAAAAAACTAGATAAAGTAAACGAGATGTCGAGTTTACATATCATAAAACTTCCCTTAATGAACTTGAGATTAATAGGTTGAAACAACAATAAGTAATTGTGCGATGGTTAACCTTCATTGCAATAAAATGGCATATTATCGGTCCCTATTAAAAAGTAACGCCAATTAAGCATTTATTGTTTAATTGGCGTTTTTTATTATGAGACCCTTGAAAATCGGGACTTAAACGTCCTTTTGTCATGAACGGTCTGAGGCAGTATCGCAATGGGCTTAAGGCCCGGCAACCGGTGATGATTAGGAACTGCCGGTTGCCGGACGCGAATTTGTTACAATGTTTAATCTCAAAGCTTGAACACGGAAACGGAACGCTGCAGTTCTTCGGCCAGTTGGGCCAGCGATTGGGCGGTGGCAGCCGTTTCTTCACTGCTTGCGGCCGCTTCCTGTGTTGTAGCCGAGATATTCTCAACGGCGGACAAGACGGTGGCGGTTTGCGCAGCCTGCTGCTCGCTGGCGGCAGCGATCTCCACTACCTTTTGACCGGCATCATTGACATAGCTGACGATGTGCCCGAAAGATTCTCCGGTACGTTCGGACAATTCCGCACTTTCCTGCACGGATTTTACACTGGCGCGTGTATTTTCCTGCATTCCTTTAATAATGCTTGTAATTTGTTTCGTGGCTTCGCCGCTTCGTTCGGCTAATTTCCGCACTTCGTCGGCGACTACCGCAAACCCTCGTCCTTGATCTCCGGCCCGCGCGGCCTCAATAGCGGCATTTAGTGCCAGCAAATTGGTCTGATCCGCAATATCTTCAATAACCCCGATGATTTCGCCGACTTTTTGCGAGTCATCTTCCAGTCTTGTCATCTGCAGGCTTACCGATTTCATGCTTTCGCTGGATGACTGAATAACTCCGCTTCCTTCTTCGGCGATGCGCACCGTTTCGCTGGACAATTCCGAGGCCTGTTCGGTATTGAGGGCTATAGCATGAATAGCCGAGGACAGTTCTTTGAACAACTCGCTGATGGTTTGGGCATCACTGGCTTGGCTTGCATTCCCGCTGGCAATTTCCTCTGTGCTGGCCGAAATTTGCTGGGATGCCGCGGCGAGGCTTTGGGAGTGGACTAAAATGTTGCTGACGGTTTCCCGCAAGCTGACCACCATGTTATTCATGCCTTGCGCGAGCTGTCCGATTTCATCCTTGGTGGATATATCCAGTGTGTTTTGCAGATTGCCGCCCGCTACTTGCTGGACGAGCTGAGCGACGCGGGCGAGAGGTCTGGATATAATCTGCGAGATGATGTATCCAAGCAAAATAGATATCGCCACAGAAGCTGCAATAACAATAATGGATACATTCCGGGAGGAAACGTACAAGGCTTCGCCCGCATCTTTGGTCTCGTCAGCCTCCGCCATATTGATATCGCTCAAAGTATTCAACAAGTCTCTGAGTTTATTGCCGACATTGGTCAAGTCGTTGTTAATCAGCGTCTTCATCTCGTCACTGCGCCCATTTAATCCAAGTTGTACAGCTTCATCAACCAAAGGCACATATTCGTTCCACAGTCCGTCAAACGGCTCTAAAGCCGCAACGGATTGATCGCTCAGGACAGTATTGCGAAAATCATTCATGTGATTTATCAATTCTTTTTTCTCTGTCTCCAACAGTTCTATGTTACTCTCTTGCGTGGCTCTATCCTCCGCCATATAGATGTTGCGAATCAGTACCCGCATGCGGGTGTAGCTGATCTGCGCCGATTGTACGGATTTTAATGGAACAAGGCCATCTGCGTACATTGACTTTATAGAACCATTCATTTTGTTCAAATTATTGAGACTATAAAACCCAACAAATGCGAGAATCAGAGATACTAGCAAAAATGCGGAAATCAGCTTTACACTCGTCTTCAGATTATAGAAAAATTTCATTGTATGATGCCTCCTAAATCGATGAATTTGTCTGTGCGTTGCTTGATAGCTTAATAACTCCGTCTACGTCCAGGATCAGGGCCACATTCCCGCTGCCTAATATGGTTGCCCCTGAAATGCCGCCGATTTTTCCAATAAAGCTGCCGAGATTCTTGATGACGATCTCCTGATTGCCCATCAACTCGTCCACTGCCAGCGCAACTCGTTTTTCGCCTCTTCCGATAATGACTATGGGCAAATAGCGCCGTGCCGGCGGACGCGGGTATTGAAAATGATCGTGCAACCAGACGACAGGAATGACTTGATGGCGAATCTTAATCACAGGTTCTCCGCGCAATCTTTTGATTTCTTTGGCTTCGATCCGGGTAATTTCCGCCACACTGCTCATGGGAATAATAAATATCCGCCCGCTGATATTCACGAGCAGTCCCGTAACAATGGCCAAAGTAAGAGGGAGGCGGATACGAAACAGAGTACCTTGTCCCTTAACGGTCTCAACGTCGATCATGCCGCTCATTCGTTCGATATTGTTGCGGACGATGTCCATGCCGACCCCGCGCCCAGAGACATCACTGACCTGGGAAGCGGTGGAAAAACCGGGCTTGAATATGAGCTGCAGAGCTTCATCATCGCTTAAACGCCGGGCTTCGTGTTGCGGCAGCAGCCCTTTGCTTACTGCGGATCCGCGAAGCTTGTCCGCATCGATGCCAGCGCCGTCATCCCGGATTGAGATCACGACATGGTTGTCCTGATGTGCAGCGGACAAGGTGAGCGTGCCGCGTTCGCTTTTGCCGCTCAGCCGTCGTTGTTCCGGCACTTCAATGCCGTGATCAACGGCATTGCGCAGCAAATGGATCAAAGGATCGCCGATTTCTTCAATTAAAGTGCGATCCAGTTCGGTGTCCTTACCCTGTAAAATGAGGTCTACCTGCTTGCCCAAAGATTCGGCCAAATCTCTAATCATGCGCGGAAAACGATTGTACAACTGCTCAATCGGAAGCATTCGGGCTTTCATCACACCGTCCTGCAATTCACCGATGAGCAGGCTCAAGTGATCGGAAAGCTGAAACAGCTCTTCTACAAGGTCATCAGAACCCAATCTTTGTCTAAACAATGTTCTGACCTGTTGGATCCGCGTCTGATCGATAACAAGTTCACCCGCCAAATTCATTAGATGATCCAGCCGATCAATATTAACTCGGATCGTTTGCGATTTGCTTTTCGTCTCCGGATAAACGGCTCGCTGCGCCGGAGGCTGTCCCACATCCCCCGGCAGTTCCTCCTTTGCACCTCCGGAAAATGCATTGGGGGGTTCGGGAATAACTGATTCCGAGGCAGCATTCATGCTGAACTGCTGAAGTTGCTGCAGAAGAGGCGAAATATCCGAAGTTTCGGCATCGGTTCGGACAATTTCCTCTTGGAGCCCTTTCATAACATCCAGTCCAGTGAACATTAGGTTGATCAATGGTTTGGTAACCATTCGTTCACCGTTTCGCACTTGATGGAGCAAATGCTCAATTTGATGGGTCACTTCCTTCATTTTGTGATAACCCATGGCTGCCGAGGAGCCTTTCAAAGTGTGTGCGGCCCGAAACAGCCGATCAACGGCCGTGTCGGTAGCTCCTTCATGTTCAAGACGCAAGACTTCTTCTTCAATATATTGAAGCTGTTCATCCAGCTCTTCTAAATATAATTCCCGGTATCCCGATAGATCCGTCACCGGTTCACCTCCTAGCTGTTTCCGATAAGCACTTCATCAAGCTTTAGAATTCCCACTAGGCTTTCATCCGACGCCAATCCAATACCTGTAAAATAACTGCCGCTTACATTGGCGATCTTGTCCGGAGGAGGTTGAATGTCACCGAAGGTAGTTACTTTACTAACCTTGTCCACAATAATTCCGACCGCTTCCTGTTGGTGGTTGACGACAACGATACGCGTCGTTTTTGTGTACTCGTCCGGCTCCAGCATAAATAAGCTTCTTAGGCTGATGACAGGTACAATTCGGCCGCGTAAATTTATGACACCCTGAACATAAGAATAAGTGTTAGGGATATCCGTTATTTCCTGCATTTTAATAATTTCATGAATCTCGGAGATGGAGATTGCGTAGTTTTCATCATCCACACAAAACTCGATGTACTGCTGCTTGTCCGTTGAATGCATACGCGATTTCCCTACCTTTCTTGAATAAATCCAAAATAAGACGTGTCTGACTCGAGCAGTTCAAGCGTTAGGCGGGTGATATCAGGATCGAACTGGATGGCTCGGTTTCGCCATAACTCCTGCTTGACCTGTTCCAATGGCAAGCTTTGACGGTATGGCCGTACGCACATCATGGCATCAAAGGCATCGGCTACAGAGCAGATGCGGGCCAATAATGGAATGTCCTGTTCTTTCAATCCATGGGGGTAACCTTGCCCATCCCAACGTTCATGATGATGAAGAATCACTTCGATGACCGGTTCTTCAAATTCGGATATGTTATGCAAAAGGTCGGCCCCTACCTGCGGATGGAGTTTGATGATTTTCCATTGGTGCGGGGTAAGGGGCGCAGCCTGTTCCAGCACATCCAAAGGCAGCATGATTTTGCCCAGATCGTGAAGAAAGCAGCCGCGCAGCAAGTTTTCTTTCTCGCATGCCGCCAGATTCATCTCGGTGGCTATACGTTCTGCCAGCATAGCCACCCGTATGCTATGCCGATAGACTTCAGGACGTTTTTCGCGCATAAAG
This sequence comes from Paenibacillus oralis, assembly GCF_003863965.1. Classification (GTDB taxonomy): domain Bacteria; phylum Bacillota; class Bacilli; order Paenibacillales; family Paenibacillaceae; genus Fontibacillus; species Fontibacillus oralis. The sequence continues at coordinate 5,859,587 of NZ_RRCN01000001.1, read as the reverse complement.
TCGATCAACTGAATTAGTAATGTTGAATCTTGCTGTGCCATAGCCTGGTTATCAATAAATTTTTGCAAGGAGCTCATGGTGTTCTCTCCTTTTTTTGTGACATATTTGAAAATAGAAGCGATTCAAGTTAAGGTGTTGGCCTTGGCGAAAAGCCCTCCTTTCTTTAATGCATAACCTCCGGCAGACCTGTGAATGTCTTTCCTTCTGCGCTGGATCCGAGGGATAGTCAACAAAAGTCCATAGCAGGTCGTATAATGATAATTATCCGACAAAATTTGGGGAGGATGGATGATGTCTACCAATGGCAACATGAATGCTGCAAATCAGTTGACTTTGCTGCACACGAGTTCGAATAACTATAGCGATGAAAAAATCGTGCACATGTTTGTAAGTGCCTGCTGCACGGCAGACAATACGAGGAGGAGTTACTTGAGGGCCATACATTGTTTTCGGGAGTTCATCGGGTTCAAGAAGCTTGATTCGGTAACATGGAGAGAGATTGAGGCCTTTAAGCTGTACTTGCAGCAACGCGAGAAAGTAACCTCCAAACGCGCACTGGCACCGGCCAGTATCGCCGCTTTCATTGCTCCGCTAAAATCGCTTTATAAGTGGGGGAGCGACAGCAACATAGGTTTTTTTGAAAGGAATCCTACATCGAATGTGCGCTTGCCGGTAATTCAGGTGACAAGCCACCGGAACTTTTTAACCAAAAAGGAAGTAGGGTTGTTGCTAAAGCATCTGCAGCAGCAGAGTCAAAGAAATTATTTGATGGGGCTTTCGCTTGTATTGCTTGGTCTGCGGGTGTCTGAACTGAATTCGGTATACTGGGGAAATTTCCATACTGATCCTATGGAGTCGAGTGTTTGGCTTACGCTTCACTATACAAAAGGAGGGAGGACAAGAGAAATAAAGGTACCCCAGCATTTATGGGAAATATTTGTAGAATATGCGAAGGGGCTTGCCGGTAACGCAGAACCACCCGATACGCTCAAGCTGTTTCCTATTTCTACAAGACAAATTGAACGCATCATTCGTAAAGCCGGGGAAAAAAGCGGCATTACAAAAAAGCTTACGCCCCACTGGCTACGGCATACCAACGCAACCTTAGCCTTACTGGGAGGAGCTTCGCTTCAGCAAGTGCAGGAAACGCTCGGGCATGCGCATATCAATACTACTCAGCGATATTTGCATACTGTAGAGCAAATGAAAAAAGCAGCTCCGGATTATGTACAAGACTGCTTAAAGGAATTTATTAACTGACGCACTATGCAAAAGCATGCTATTTGGCCTATAATTTGATTAAGCACTCCGCAAAATTCTATCTTTTTCTACATTTTTACCCATGTCTTTTGTCGGATAATTATCATTATGCGACCTGTTTTATTACCCTTACTATTTTAGGCTGTTTTGTCGTTCTTTAAGCAACATATTGCTTAAGTTATTTATTTACAATTTGTACATATGGGGCGATGCCGTCCAACAAGTTGGTTATGATTGTTCTTCGCAGTTTATCGGGTTACCGGTAGTTTTCTAGCCAAGCGAGTCCCATGGTATGCCATGGGCTCGCTTGTTTTTCTTAAGATTATAGAATTTATAACTCAACGTTCGCAGAACGAAAACCAACTTAAAAGCAGGGGGAGCATGGGGGTGAAGCGATGGAATGCGGAGCTTGAAGCCGCTATTCAGGAACTTGAACGTGCTGGAACCTTTACGTGGAAGGAACCATATGCCACTCCCGCCACGTTGCGATATAAGGAAGAGGAGGGGAATCTCCCGAAATGCAAAAGTGCAGGCGGTTTTCGTCGAAATTCCCCGAAACAGGTGGTTCAGATGCAAAAGTGCAGTTCATTTCGGGTCAAAAACTACTTTTTAATCAGATAGCCTCAAAAGAGATGCATTTTTGCATTTCAACCGCTCTAACGTGGAAATTTACGAAGAATGGAATGCACTTTTGCAATTGATCACATCGGGTTGTCAACTTCAAGATTTGATCTACGAAGTCGCTGCCAAAGTCAGGAAAAAGCTTTCCGATCTAATCCAGTGTCAACTCCACCGGTAGATGCCGGCTTTCCTCAACTACTTCAAGGCTTACTTGCCAATTTTATGCTACGAAAGTTGAGTTATCATAGACGTTTTTCTTAAGACTCCGGTTTCTTTTCGGATCCGTTCCCCGGAAACGCATATCGCTTCGCACTCCACGCTATAATCAGCGCAACCAGCAGCAGTATCAACAACACTCCCGGAAAAGACTGCACCCCTACCAGCTCCAGCAAGGCACCGCCTACAATGCCGCCGCCAGCGTTTACCGGGGCCATCCTGATAACGCGTTTTCATTCTTCGCCATTTTTGTTATCGTATATGTTAGAACTCAACTTTCCCAATACGAGAACGAACTTAAAAGCAGACCGAGCATGGGTTTAACAGGGATGGAACGCAGGGCTTGTAGCCGCTGGGAAGAGGGGGAAGTCTCATGAAATGCAAGAGTGCAGGCCGTTTTTGTCGAAACTCCTCAAAACCGGTGGCTCAAGGGTAAAAGTGCAGTTCATTTCCGGTTAAAAGTTACTTTTTTATTGTATAGCCCTAAATGAGATGTACTTTTGCATTTGAATCGCTCTAATATGGTAATTTGTAGAAAATAGAATGCACTTTTTCAGTCGGTCCCATCGAATGGTGGCCTTGCATGTCGAATTTGTGTTTGTTTATTTCGGGATGGCTGGCCAGTATGGCCGGTTCCTGACAAGTATACGGATTAGGGGGATGAATGTGGATCTCTCGGATATTTCGCGGAGGGAGCTCAGAAAGGCGCGAGCCAAGCTGGCTCTGTACGAAAGCGCCCTGATGCTGATGGAGAATAAAATGTTTCACGAAGTGATGCTGGAGGACATTTGCCGGAAAGCGGAGGTCTCGCGGGTCACGTTCTTTAAGTTTTTTCCGAAAAAAGAAGACCTGCTGGTCTACTTCATGCGCGTCTGGCTTACCGAGCGGACCATCGAAATCGATGCGGCGCGAAAGCGCGGCTTCGCCGCGATCCGGCATTTGCTTACCAAGGTGGCGAAAACGGCAGTGGACCGGCCGGGATTATTGCCCAGCTTGATTTCATTTCTTGCGGAAATGAACATGCATCCCGCGATGCCGGAGTTAAGCGAAGCCGAGGTTCGGCTGTTGTTCCCCGGCCATGTCGAGGCGGGCAGGGCCACGCCCGATATGCTGGATTTGTACGCGCGCTGCATGGAAGAAGCGCGGGAGGACGGTACGCTGCGGCCGGACATCTCCATGGATACAGCGGTGAAGGCGCTGTTTACGATTTTTTACGGAGCCTATCTGACGGCGCAGCAATTTGGTTCCGAGGATATCATTGGATTTTATGAAGCGCATTTACAACTGTTGGAAGCGGTCGAAGCAGCCGAATAGCCTGGTTCATCAAAAAGTTTACTCGAGTTAATTTATTTTGTATAATTAATTTCGAAATAGCATACCATTCTTTCCTAAAAGAGGAGATGGAATATGACGAACCAGGAGGAACAACACGTGATCGTCGGTACGGGCCCGTTGGGCACGGCAGTCATGGAGGAACTGCTGGCCCGGGGCAAGCGGGTGCGCATGGTCAACCGGAGCGGGAACGCCCGGGTTCCCGCCGGCGTCGAGGTCGTGAAGGGCGACGCCACGGTCCGGGAGAGTATTCTGGCGGCGTGTGAAAACGCCTCGGTGATTTACCATTGCGCCAAAGCGCCTTATACGAAGTGGCCCGAGATGTTTCCGCCGATCACGGATGGGATTTTGGGCGCGGCCGAAGCGACGGGGGCCAAATTGGTATATGCCGACAATCTGTATATGTATGGACATACGGATCGCGTGTTGATGGAAGATTTACCGGAGCGGGCGACCGACCGCAAGGGGAAAGTCCGCGCCGAAATGGCGCAGAAGCTCCTCGCAGCGCACCGCGGCGGCAAAGTCCGGGTGGCGATCGGCCGGGCTTCTGATTTCTATGGACCCGGCGTGCTGGAATCGGCGCTGGGCGCAAGGGTGTTCCGGGCGGCGCTGGAGGGGAAGGCGGCAAGCGTGCTGGGCGATATCGACGCGCCGCACACCTACATTTTTATCCGCGATTTCGCCAAAGGGCTGGTTACCTTGGGGGAGCGGGAAGCCGCGTTAGGCCATGTGTGGCACATTCCCGGCGGGGAAACGTTAACAACCCGGGAAATCGTCGGCCTGGTTTACCGCTTTCTCGGCCAGTCCCCCAAATTCCGCGTCCCGCCGAAGCCATTGCTTGCCCTGGCTTCCTGGTTTAGCGCCGATATGCGGGAAATCAAAGAAATGATGTACATGTTCGAACGACCCTTTATCGTCGATCACGGCAAATACGAAGCCGCCTTCGGCGCGAAGACAACCCCGCATCCGGAAGCGATCCGGGAGACGTTAGAGTGGTTTAAGGGGCAGGTTCGGTAAACTTGACTCGGGATAACTCCCTTTTCTTCCAATAGGAAGAGAAGGGAGTTTTTTTCAACTTTTAATACAAAATGTCGAATTTATGACAATATAAATAATTTATAGTGGATTAACAATAACTCGTTATAATCTAGATAATTGAAAAATTAATGTTAAATTTACTTGAAATTGTAATAGAATCATTTATTTTCATAAATGGTGATTCGGGAAGGAGGTGATGGCTTCATATCGGCAACTTATTAATTGCAGCTCAGATTCGGCGAACCCAGGGAAAACCATAGAAAGGGAAGTGAAACATTGCACAATTACAAATTTCATCCGATAGCGATTGTCGGGTACGGTTGCATTTTTCCCCCGGATGGATACGATGTGAAGCGGTTTTGGGCCAATGTGCTTTCGGGTAAACCGGGAATCAGGACGACCCCCGCAGACCGCTGGAAATGGGAAACCTACTACGACGAGGATCGAAACGCGGAAGACAAGACCTATTGCAGGCTAGGGGGGACGATCCATGAATACACCTTCCCTTTTGAACAGCACTCTTTTTCCAGGCCACAACTGGACAAGCTGAACAGAACGCAGTTGATGCTGCTGGACAGCATTCTCCAAGCCATGTCGATGACCCGGTCAGGCCAAAGCGGCTTCTCCAATGACGATACCGGCGTTTTTGTCGGAAACATGCTGGGAGACGAAGCTTTTTCGGATTATTCCATCAATCTCAGGGCCAAGGAATTCGCCTATTATCTTGAACGGCATCCCGCCTACGCCCGGCTTCCCGGAGACACCCGGGATCAAGTCCGGCAGCAGTTCCGCCGCCTGGTGGACGAAGCATTTACCGCATTAAATGAAGCCAACGCCGAAAACATCATGTACAGCGCTTTGGGCAAATCGGTCCGCAATCTCCTTGACATCAAGGGCCCCTCCATCATTGTCGACTCAGCCTGCTCCGCCGGGGTACTCGTAATCGACGAAGCGATCAAACATCTCCAGGACAAGAAATTGAAGACCTGCATCACCACCGCCGTTCTCGGCAATATGAACATTACGGGCAACGTCGCCTTCGCCAAAATCGGCGGCCTGTCGCCAACCCACTCCAGTCCGCTGGACCATCAGGCAAACGGGCTGATTCCGGGGGAAGGAGCCGGCACGATTATTTTGAAAAGGCTGGATGACGCGCTTGCCGAAGGAGACGCAATTTACGCGGTCATCCGCGGCGTAGGCGCGGCCAGCGACGGCAAAGGCAAATCGATTTATGCGCCGAGCTCGCTCGGACAGCTTGCCGCCATGAAGAAATCCATCGAACGGGCCGGGCTCCGGCCAAAGGATATCGATTACATTGAAACCCACGCCACCGCAACGCTTGTCGGGGATAAAGTCGAGTTAAACACACTGTCCATGCTGTTTGCAGACGAAGGTCTGCCCCAAGGCTCGGTTGCGTTGGGATCGGTCAAATCCCAGATCGGACACAGCTTTTCCGCCGCGGGCATGGCCAATCTGATCAAGGTGATCGAAGGGATGAGGCACCGGTTGATGCCGCCGACTCACCGTTTTGAACGCACGCCGGAAGAAATCCGCTTGGAAGAGACACCTTTCTACGTCAATACCGAAGCGAAGGCCTGGCCGGTACGGGCGGCGGGCGAGCCCAGACGGGCTTCCGTCAACGCTTTTGGCTTTGGAGGCATCAACGCCAGCGTCGTGGTCGAAGAGTATCTGGAGCCTTACCACCGGGAGCTGGTGAACAAACTAAGCCGCGGCGAAGCTGCGCCGGGCGGTTTTGTCGACATTGCCGTCGTCGGCGTCGGCGTGGTGGACAGCCGGGGAGCCGGCAAGGACGTCTGGTGGGAGAAAGTGGCTGAACCGTTCGCCAGCCGCAGCGATTATCCCGAAACCCGCTGGAACGCGGAGGTCAACGAAATCTTCGGCGGCAGCGCAAGCGGCGGCATGGAGGCCAGCTTTGTGGAACGGCTGAACTTTCCAAGCATCAAATTCAAGATCCCGCCGATCGTTCTCCCGGAAATCGATAAGGGGCAGCAAATGGCGCTGATGGCCGCCGGAGAAGCGATCGCCGATTTTGGGCAGGACAAATTGACCCCGGAGAAAACGGGCATTTACGTGGGCGCAATGCTGGGGCTGGAGTCGTCGGTCATGGCCGACCTGCGCATCCGGTTCGTCGAGTATATCGAAATACTCAAACAAATTCCGGAATTCGCCGCACTGCCCGAAGACGTGAAAAATACGCTTCTCTCCGATATTACCACGCAGTTCAGAAGCTACATTCCGAAGGTTGGCGAGGATACGCTGCCCGGATATATGGACAACATTATCGCCGGACGAATCGCTAATTTCTATAACGTCCAGGGTCCGAACGTGGTCATCGATTCCGATACGACCTCGTTTATGAGCGCGCTGGAGCAAGGGATGTTGAGCCTCGCTTCCGGCGAAAACGAAACGGTGATCGTCGGCGGCGTGCACGCGAACATGACCCCGGAATTTTTGGAGTTCTTCCGAGTGATTCAAAGTGTGTTCAAGGACAATTGCCCGAAATGTCTGACCGAATTGGGCAATTTTGTACCGGCGGAAGGTTCGGTGTTTTTTGTCCTGAAAAAATACGGCGACGTCCGGCCCGGAGAGAAGGTCTATGCGCGGATCAAAGGCGTTCTGGGCGAAGCCGAATGGGCGAACCGGGCAAGCTACGGCAAGGCGGAGGGGGAGCGCGCGGAAGAGCTGCCCGCTTATTCGTTGTGCTGCAACAGCTTCAGCGGCGGCGCCGGCCGGCACCAGTTCTACTTCGGCGCCCATGGCGGATTTCTGATGCTGAAGGGGGTGCTCGCCCTGCATCACCGGGAGTACTCCGCCCTCGACGACCCGGCTTCGGAGGCAAGCGGCAGGCATCAAACGTCCCGCCTGACCGGCGTCTATTCGCATTCGATCATGGGAGGAGATTATGCCTTGTTACTGGACGAAGCGAGCAGCGACAGCCTCCTCATTTTAGGGGCGAGCGAGGAAGGGCGGCCCGAAGCGGAAGGCAGGCCGCCGGAACCGCGGCATGCTTATCCGGAGGAGGCTTCCGCTGTGCATACCTTCTACGCCGGCGAGGAGGATCCGGTTCGCCTGCTGGACAAGATCAGCCGGATGTTGAACGCGGAACAAATAAGTTCCGATGCCCCCGAAGAGGCTGTCGCCCGGGCGTGCAGGGTTGCCGTCGTTTACCGGACGGACGAAGAGCTGACACGGAAGCTGAAGGCTTTGAGGTAGTCCGGGCCGCTGGCGCCTCACGCTAATCCAAATAGACGGAAACAGGAAAGGAGCTAGTTTTATGCTGAAAACCGCACCCGTACCGCTGGGTTTTGCCGAGGAATTTTCCGCTTTTTTAGCGCCGATCAAGGAAGGGAAAAGGCAGGATTTGTACGTCTTTGAGCCGCCTTTTGAAGGCCCGCAGGACGGCAACACGGAATATCGGGGCCAGCGTGTAATTATGCTGACCTCCAACAATTACCTGGGGCTCTCCACGCATCCGGAAGTAATTCGGGCGATGAAGGACACCCTTGACGTGTATGGCTCGGGCACTTGCGGAGCCCGCCTGCACAATGGAACGACGCTGCTGCATAAGCGGCTGGAGGAACGGGTTGCCGAGTATTTTCACACGGAAGACGCCGTCGTGGTCAGCGCCGGGTACATGGCGAATTTGGCGGCCATCACCTCCCTGGCCTCCGACGAGAAGTCGGTCATCATCACCGATCAGTTGAATCATATGAGTATCGTCGACGGGATGGAGATGGCCAAAGGACAGGTGAGGATCTTTGAACACAACAACATGGAGAAGCTTGATTACATACTGGGGAGGAGCGAGAGCTTCAAGAAAAAGCTGATCGTGGTCGACGGCGTCTATTCGATGGACGGAGACCTGGCGAAGCTTGACGAAATCGTCCGGCTGGCGGAACGCCACGGCGCAAGCGTTATGGTCGACGAGGCGCATTCCCTCGGCTTCTTTGGGCCGACCGGACGCGGCGTGTCCGAGCATTTCGGCGTGGAGGACAAGGTTCATATCAAAATGGCCACGTTCAGCAAGTCGGTTGCCGGCGTCGGCGGATGCATCGCTTCCGACCGGGACACTTGCGAGTACATCAAGCATGTTTCGCACCAGTACATCTTTAACGCCAGCCTGCCTCCGTCCATCGTGGCCGGGGTTCTGAAAGCCATGGATCTGATGGAAACGGAAACGTGGAGAAGAGAGAAGCTTTGGCATAATACGCTGCGGTTCAGAAGAGGGCTGATGGAGCTTGGCTACGATATTCTGGACAGTCTGTCGCCGGTGATTCCGATATTTATCGGCGATGACCTGACGACGATGCGGATGACCAAAAAACTGCTGGCGCAAGGGGTCTACATCGCCACCGCGATCTTCCCCGCCGTGCCGATGAACAAAGCCCGCTTCCGCGCCACGATCACGGCTTCTTTAAGCGACGAGGATATTGATATCGCTTTGGACAAGCTCAAACAATGCGGCAAAGAATTCGGCATTATTTAAAGAAGGAGACGATTTGGACATGAACATGACAGCGATCAATTACCGGGCGCTTGAAGCTCAGGGCGTTTATTTCGGCCAGGAAGGCCGCCTTGCGGCGAACAAAACCGTCTTCCTGTTCACCGGACACGGCTCCCAGTATCCGAACATGCTGAAGGAATTGGCCGGGGTTTCTCCCGTTGTACGGGATACGCTGCGGGAGGCGGACGAGGTTTACGAGCGGTTGACGGGCCGGAGGCTGACCGATTTGATATTTTACGAGGGAGAAGAGAATAAGGCGCAAGCGGAAAAGAACCTGACCGCCGCCGAGGTGATGCAGCCGGCCATCATTATGGCCAATATGGCGCTGTACCGGCTGATCCGGCCGCTGACCGGAGGGGCGGATATCCATCTGGGCCACAGCCTGGGAGAAATCGCCGCGCTGGCGGCGGCAAATGTGTTTTCTTTTGCGGACGCGCTTACGATCGCTTATTACCGGGCCCGGTCCCTCAATATCATCGATCCTTCCTTGCGGGGCACGATGATCAGCTTGAAGGCCGCCCGCGGCAGCGCCGAATTGAACGCGGCGCTCAGAGGCATCGGCGATTATTACACGGTCAGCCTGCACAATGCGCAGGATCAAGTCGTCGTGTCGGGCACGCAGCAAGCGGTCGATAAAATCGCCGCCAACTGCGAAGCCGAAAGGGTGGCGTACACGAAGCTGGCGGTTTCCCATGCGTTTCATTCCAAGCTGCTGGGGCCGGCCGTCAAAGCGTTCCGCAAAAAGCTGCTGGAGTTTACGTACCATCCGCCGCAGGTTAGTGTTTACTCAACGATTTTGGGCGATTTTTACGAGCCTCACCGGTTTACGACCGATGAAATGGCTTCCCTGCTGTCCCGGCAGCTTCTGCAGCCGTTCAGCTTTTATGACATCGTGACCCGGCTGCACGACACGCATGGGGGAAACGTCTTTATCGAGGTAGGGCCGAAGGACATCCTGACCAAGCTGGTCAAAAGCATTTTGGGAGATACGGCGGTGTATGCTCATGCGGGCAATGTGGCGGCAACCGGGGATCTCGTCTCGCTGGAGCGGCTGACCGCTTATTTGCAGGTGCATCGCTTGGGGGACGGAAGCCTGGAGAAAGCGAGCGCAGCGGCTCCGCCGGCAGTGTCGAAATCGGCAGCACCGTACTTGGCAGTGTCACAACCGGCAGGGCCGGAGGTATTCCCTGCGTCGAAACCGGTTTCTGAACCTGCCGAGCGCCGGGACGAAACCGTCGAAACGGTGATCGGAATCATTCAATTCGCCACCGGCTACCCTCGGGAAACGATTGCCGTTTCGGACCGGCCGATGAAGCTGGAGCTTGCCCTGAACAACAAGGTATTCCCGTCCATTATCGAAAAGCTGCGGGCGCAATTTGGTTTGACGGAGAACGAGATCCCCCTGGATGAACAGATATCGCTCGCGGCGATTCTAGGCCGTATCCGCGTCGCTTTGGGAGAGGAAATCGCGGAGCCCGCAGAAAGTACGGAGAAGTTCCCGGTGAGTTCCGGGCCGGCTTCAGCCGCGGCCACCATGCCGCCGGAAGCGGTCGAGGCACGGGTAAAGGAAATCATTCAGGCCAAGACCGGTTATCCGGTGGACATGCTGGAAGGCGAGCTGGATTTGGAAGCGGACCTGGGCATCGATTCAGTCAAGCAAGCGGAAATTTTCGTGCAGATTCGGGAAGTGTTCGGCTATGAAGCCAATCCCGATTTGAACATCAAGCAATTCAACACCATCCGTAAAATCGCCGAATACACGGTTGGCCGCCTGGAGGAAATGAAAGCCGAAGAACCTCCGCTGGAGTTCGCGCCGGCGGCCGAAGCGGATTTGTTCCCGCCGTCAGCCCCCGCCGCCAGCATCACGGAAGTGCTCGCCCGGGTGAAGGAAATCATTCAGGCCAAGACCGGCTACCCGGTGGATATGCTGGAGGACGAGCTGGATCTGGAAGCGGACCTGGGCATCGATTCGGTCAAACAAGCGGAAATATTCGTGCAAATTCGGGAAGTGTTCGGCTACGAGGCCAATCCCGATTTGAACATCAAGCAATTCAACACCATCCGCAAGATTGCCGAATATACGCTGGACCGTCTGGAGGTGATGCCTGCGGCGGCCGCGGCTAAGGCGGTGGAGGAGGAGCGCCGCGAATGGACGGACGAGGGCCTCCGCGAATGGCTGCGGCAATTTAGCGGCGAGCAAGTGGCTCGGCGGTATGTGCCCGTGACCGTTGAGCGGGAATACGATGCGGCCGCCGGGCGGGCGTTTGCGTTCCATGGCAAGGGATTTATCGTCGTGGAGGACCGGCTGGGCGGGGAGATTACCGCTAAACTGGCGGAGCAGCTCGCCCTACGGGGAGCGGAGCTTAGCATCCTCTCGGCAGCGCCGGAAAAATACGGGCCGGCGGGCATCCGCACGGATTTTGACCGCCCCGAGTTATTCAAGCAGTCGCTGGAGGAAGCCAAAACCCGGCTGAACGATATCCACGGGTTCATTTATTTGTATCCGCTGGCCCCGGAGCTGTCCTATTTTGACATCGACGAGGAAGCCTGGCACCGGGAAGTGGATAGCAGCTTTAATTTGCTGTTCCAAACGGCGAAGGCGGTTTATGAGGACGTCGAGCGGCACGGGAGCGAAGCGGGCTGTTTCGCGGCAACGAACATCGGCGGGGTCTTCGGGATGGAGCGGGAAACCTCTTTTAATCCTGTGGGCGCTTTGACGGCCGGCTTCTTCAAGAGCATGGAGAAGGAATTTGACGATTTTGGCGGCAAAGTCGTTGATCTGAGCGATACAAGGGACATCGCGCTTACAGCCGAAACGCTGCTGAAGGAGTTTAGCCTGATCGAACCGCTGATCGAAATCGGCTACGTGCAGGGACGGAGAAAAACGATCCAGGTGCTGCCGGCCCCGATTGAACCGGATCGGGTGGCAGAACCGCTCCGGCTGGGGGAAGAGGACGTCATTCTGGTTTCGGGCGGCGGCAGAGGGATTATTTTTGAATGCGTCAAGGGCCTGGCGGAGCTGTTCCGCCCGACGATCATCGTGACCGGGCGGACGGAGCTGCCGCGCGGCGACGAGGAATGGCTCCATTTCTCCGAAGCGGAGTTTGAACAGTACAGCGCGGCGTTTTTTCAGCGGATGAAGCTGGAGCATCCCCAGCTCACGCCGATCCAGATCAAGCAGGAGCTGGAGAAGCTGAAGGGGGCGGCAGCGCTGTACCGCAACCTGCAATCGGTCAAGGATGTGGGGTATCGCTTCCATTACTACCGCTGTGACGTTTCGGACCGTGATGACGTCCGCCGGCTGGCCGCGGAGATTCGCAGCAAATTCGGCAAAGTGACGGGGATCGTCAATGGCGCCGGACTGCCGTCCTTTGGTAAGGTGCCTAAAAAACCCGAGATCCATTCGCTAAACGTGGTCAGGGTCAAAGCCAACGGTTTCTTTCACCTTTACCGTGAATTCGCGGACGAGCCGCTGCGGTTTTTCGCCAGCATCGGTTCGGTATCCGGCCGCTTCGGGATGGACGGCCAAGTGGATTATGCCGGCGGCGCGGACATCATCGTCCGCATGTCGTTCCAGTTGTTCCGCAAGCGGCCGGAACTGAAAGCCTTCGTCATGGGCTGGACCGCCTGGGACGAGGTGGGCATGGCCACCGATCCGCAGGTGCAGAAAATCCAAAAGGAGCAGCGCGGCCTCGAATTTATCGGCAGCCGGGAAGGGACCCGGCGCTTCCTGGAGGAAGTCGTGTACGGCGGCAGCTTCCCGGAGGTGCTGTATTACGGAAGCCTCGGCACGAACCGGCCGCTTGGCCAAATGGACGCGCTGGACGAAGCGGGCGGAGAAGTACAGGTTCATTTCGGCGCGCGCGGCGAAGTGACCGACCGGGTTCATTATCCGCTGCTGCAGCGGGTTAAACGCTCCACCAACGAAGTGCTTGAGGTGCAAAAGGATTTGACGGTCCAGGAGGACATCTATCTGAAGGATCATCTCGTGGAGGGCAAATACGTGTTCGCCGGCGTCATGCATGTCGAAGCTTTCGGCGAACTGGGCATGTTGATGAACCGGATCCATGGCGCGGATTCGCAGCTGGTGGGGACCCGGATTCATAGCGTGGAGTTCAGCAAGTTCGTGAAATATTTTGAGGGCAGCCCGCTGACGTTGGACATGAAAGCGGAAGTGGTGGGAAGAAGCGATACGCGAAAAGAGATCAGGGCGGAGATTCGCTCGGATTTCTATAACCGCCAGGGGCAAGTGTTGGAGAAGGAACGGCTGCACTCCTCCGGCTATGCCGTGTTTGAGCGCGAGCGTCTGGCCCCACGGACGGCCGATACGGATGTTGTCCGGGCGATTCACGAGTCCAAGCCGATGGATATCGAACGGTTTTACGCCATGACCGATCATTTGATTTCCTTCGGTCCGACCTTCCGGTGCCTGGACTACGTGGGATATATAAACGACGATGTCGTGGTGGGGCAGGTGACGGTGCCCGACGACCGGCGGATTTTCTCCTACGCGGCGGAGACGGATATGCTGATCTCGCCGATCACGATCGATAACATCGGCCGCTGCATGCTGTTTAATGATTTCCATAAACACGGCAACATCATCGTGCCCAGAGGGATCGGTGACGCCGTGCTGTACCGTCCTTTCAAGAAGGGAGAAACGGTCTACGTGCACTGCCGCCTGTTAAGGGACGAGGGAGAAACGGTGGATTTTCATGCCCAGGTGGTTGATGCCCAGAACCGGCTGATCTTCGACATGATCGATCTGCATCTGATTCGCATCGCCAAGGTCCATGGAGATCACGATTTGTTCTAAGCCGTTGTTTACCGGGGAAACCGTCCGGTTTGCGGAAGAGGGGCGGAATGCGGCGCTGCGCTGGACGATGGCGCCGTATGCCCCCGCTGGGGCCGCCGCCGCTGAGCTTGGCGGAAGCTTTCTCGAGGATCTGCTGCTGGCGGAGCGCATCCTCGCCCCCACTGAAATCGCAAGATACCGCTCGTTATTCCGCAATCCGCGGCGGCAGCGGGAGCTGCTCCATACGCGGCTGCTGGCCAAGCGTCTCATCCGTGATTATGTGGAGGAGCGCCGCGGCTGGCACGTGGGCCATGAACGGGACATCGCCCTGCTTCAAGTGGAACGGGGGGACCGCCAGGGAATGCCCTATATATCCATCGGTAAAGATCGGGCGAGCCAGGGACTGTCGGTCTCTCTGGCCCATGGCGGCCGCATGCTTGGGGCGGCGGTCGGGGAGCGCTGCCTGGTCGGCATCGATATCGAGCAGATCAGGCCTGTCGAAGAAGGACTCCCCGGTTTGTTCCTTGTTCCGGAAGAGCGGCAATGGATGAGCGAGGTTTTCCGGCGGTACGCTGCGGATGAGTGGTGCCTGCTGATGTGGAGCTTGAAGGAAGCGGCGGGAAAGGCGCTGGGCACCGGTTTTTCCCGCGGTTTTTCTTCCTTGCGTTTTCATGCTTTGGAGAACGGGGAGGGCGCTTGCCGCGTCCGCCTGGAACTAAACGGCGGGCTGGAGCGGTATGCTCCCCGGCCCCGCCCCCGGGGCGTCATGTATTACGATGTCCGGGACGGGGTATGCGGTGTCGTTTGCTTGTTATTTTCCGCCCAACAAGGAGGTTCGCGTGATTAAATCCAAACCGCCCGTCGGGGGATATCCCGGCATGCTGGACTTTCTGGTTTCGCTGACGCCATGGCTCGTGTTCTGGTGGAGCGGAGCCAGCCGGAATCTAATGATTCTCTGTCTCCCACTGGTTCTAACGGGGGGATTATTGCTTTACAAAATCGGCCGTTCGTCCGCCTTAGGGCTGGATGTCGCGTCGGCTGTCCATTTTGCGGCGTTTGTCCCGGCCGCCCGCTTCGGGCTGCCCGAGGCGTGGCTGGACGACTATGCGGTCTGGGGCAACCTGTTATTATTGGCGGTCACGGGGGCGACGCTGCTGCTCGGCAAACCGCTGACGGCCGGATATACGGCCAAGGACCGCTCCGGCGCCGCTGCGAACGATTCGGCGTTCGGGGAGATGAACCGGATCATGACGCTCGGATGGGCCGCGGTGTTCGGCGCTCTAGCGGTATTGTTCGGTTTTGCCTTCGGTCCGGCCGCGCGGGTTATCTCGCTCGCTGCTATTTTGCTGGCTGTGCTATTGTCGATTGTTTTTACCTACATCTCCCCCGTGCTGCTGAATGTGCGGGATTTCCGCAGAAACGATTGGCGGGTTGAGGTTGATCGCGAGCGGAAGCGGGCTCCGGGAGAATTCGACATCATCGTCATCGGAGCGGGGATCGGCGGATTGACCTGCGCCGCCCTGCTGGCCAAACGGGGTTACCGGGTGGGGGTGTTTGAACATCAGTATCATGTGGGAGGGTATTGCTCTTCCTTTTCCCGCCGCGGGTTTACGTTCAACACCGGAGTCGAGGATGTCAGCGGCCTGGGAGAGGCTGGCCCGGTCAGCTTTTTGCTGCGGGAACTCGGGCTGAACCGATCGGAGCTGTTCGTGCGCAACAGCACCCGGTATCTGTATGGGGGGCAGCGCATCGATCTGCCGCCGGACACGGATGAACTGGTTGCCATGCTGTCGCGGATGTTTCCCGCAGAAAGCGGGAACCTGGCCCGGTTTTTCGCGGAGGCGAAGGCGGCCTATGATGAATGTTACCGGGAAGCCGGCGTCCACGGGATGATTTTTTCGCCCGAGTTGCTCGCCACACGATTCGGCTTGCCGGAGCTTCTTGCCTATCCGCGGAAACGCAAGCACGCCTACGGATGGATGCAGGCGACCTACCGGCAGAAGCTCGACGAATTTTTTGCCGATGAGGACTTGAAAGCGATTCTCTCGGCCTTGATGGTTTACATGGGAACGGAGGCCCACGAGACGCAGGCCATCAACGCCTTGGCGGCTTGCCTGACCTTTCCGCTCTACGGCGGTTATTCCGTCAAAGGCGGAGCGCAAGCTTTTGCGGAGGCATTGAGGACAAGTGTCGAACGGCATGGCGGGAAGGTTTTCCTGAGAACGAAGGTGGAAGGGATTCTGGCCGAACAGGGCCGGGTCAAAGGCATCAAGACGGCGAAGGGAGCATTTTTCAGTCCCGTGGTCGTCTCCAATGCCGATGCGAAATCAACCTTTACCCGGCTGTTGCCCCCGGGGCAACTGGATCCCCGTTTTTTGGCCGGTATCCGCGAACTGCGCATGTCCACCTCGTTTTTCCTGCTGTATCTGGGCGTTGATATGGACTTATCCCCATACCCGATTCTGATCAAAAATCCGCAGGAAGGCTGGGAAGTCACCATCAATTCAAACGCCGACGCCCGCTTGGCACCACCGGGCCAAGCCAGTGTGACGATTTTGCTGGATAAGGGGATCCGTTACGGGGATTTTCCGGACAGGGGGACGCCGGAGTACGTTCAGCGTAAAAACGAGATTGCCCAAGTGCTGATCGAGCAGGTGGACAAGCATATACCCGGGTTGAAAGACCGGATCGTTTTCCGGGAAGCGGCCACGCCCAAAACGTTTGAGCGTTACAACCTGATGCCGGAAGGCGCGGTGTATTCCTTGGATCAGTCGATCGCCACGAAACGGCCGTTCTTTAAAACTCCGCTGAAAGGGCTGTATTTGGCCGGGGCTTCGGTGTTTCCGGGGGCCGGGGTGGAGCCGGCCGTCGTGTCGGGGCGCATTTGCGCGGCCGATATCGGGAAATGGCGGGCGGAGGAAGCGAAAAATCTGCAAATGAAAGGAGGCGTCGCGGATGAATTTGCTGCGAATTGATCAAGAGCTTTGCCGGACCTGCGGCCTTTGCTCGGCGATATGTGTTGACGATGTGTTTGCGCCCGCCCGGCCGGGAGCCTACCCTGATCCGGTCAATGAGCAGAACTGCATCAGTTGCGGCCATTGCGTGGCGATCTGTCCGGCCGAAGCGATCAGCCATAACCGGCTCCGGAGGGAGAAGACGGTTGCCTTTAAAGAGAAACGGCCGCGCGTGGCGCCGGAAGATATGGAATTGCTGCTGCGTTCCAAACGGTCGATTCGCCATTTCAAGAACACCCCAGTGCCGCGGGACAGAATCGGCAAGTTGCTGGAAATCGCCCAGCAGGCGCCCAGCGATACGAACTCGCAGGACCGGCGTTATATCGTGGTGACGGACCGGCCGACGCTTGATGAACTCGAGGAGCGGCTGATCGGGTATTACAAATCTCTGATTTTTTGGATGAAGGCCCCGGTCCGCAAGTTTTTAAGCTTGTTTACACCGCATTTAATGGAAGAGCTGGGCAAAGTGTTGCCGGATTTCAAAGCTGTGGTGCGCAAGCATGAGCAAGGCGAAAAGCCCGTGTTCCGGGGCGCGCCGTGCGTCATCTTTATTTATGGGAGCAAAGGAAACCTGATGGGCAAGGATAATTGCCTGACCGCCCAGGATTACCTGATGCTGCAGGCGGAAACGATGGGCCTCGGCAGCTGCATCATCGGGTATGCGACCGGAGCGCCCGGGACTTTGGCCAAAATTTTAAACATTCCCAAAGGAATGCAGGTGTATTCGGCCATTACGTTAGGGTACCCGAAATATCGTTCGCCTCGGGGCGTCGACCGTAATGACCCAGTGGTGAGATGGATTTGACCTCGCGTGAAAAACTCAGGCTGCCCGCTTTACCGGGCAGCCTGAACGCGTATACGTCCAGCATATTTTGGCACTTCCAATAGTTGCAAAATGTACAATTACTTATCCGGAAAAACTGCCACAGCACTTGATTAAGTGTAAAACGTGCAGTTATTCCGCTATTTTTTGAAGAAGAGACAAAAAAACAAAGAAATAATTGTATGAAATGCAATTAAACAAATGATTAGGTGAATAGATGTAAAGTTAGTTGTATGTTTTACAACTAATGATCAGAGTGGGGCCGGTCAAGCACGCTTTTGCCAGCCATCCGATCAGGCGAAATAAATAGGCGGCGGTTACGCCGATTTTTGCTCTGCAAAAGCCGAGTTAATGTGAACCCGTAAATTGGACATGTCCCGGGACGATGTAGGCTTGACCGGTGCCGTTTTCAGGCAGGGCGGGGATCGTGTCTGTCAGCGTTTGACCCTTGATATCGGTGATGCGAATGGTCAGGTCTTCCGTTCCCAGACCGGTTCCCAGAAAATGATTATAAGGTTGCTTTTCGAGATTAACCCAGGTTCCATTTTGCAGCACTTCCATTTTTAATACCGGGTATTTGTGGTTTCTGACCTGAATGGCCGCCCACCACTGGCTGCTGCCTTCTTTAATCCGGTACTGGACATTTCCGGTAATCGGGGCTTCAACCACTTTCCACTTGATATTAATTTTCCCGTCGATCATGTTTCCAATTTTGGCAAATGCGTTAGGAGATAAGTCCAAAGCACCGCTGGCCCCTTCAGGGTACAAATCGGTGACGTAAACCGTAGTGGTGCCGAGCGGTCCCTCCACTTCAAGGTAGGCCCCGGCAAGTGCGGCGTTGATGCCTCCATAGTTGTACTGTGCCGGATTCAAAGCCGTGATTTCCATATCCGCCGGGATCGGATCAAGCAAAGCGGCGCCGCCCGAATAACCGGAGCCCGTGTAAGTCGCATATCCGGTATACGTATCTTCCCAGGCAGCGGAAGCAGGCAGGGCATACCCGATCAAACTTAGGATTAAGGCTAGAGCCGGCACGCTTGTTTTCCAGCGGAAGTTTACTTTTATCATCATCATTCCCTCCTTTGGCAACCAGAAAAAATAGGTTATATTAAATGATTTCATGATCTGCCATATTTTTCAATAGGAATATTTAACCTAAAATATAATCCTACTTTCTTCTCAGCGGCGGAATCACCGGAACATGGGCGGCTTTTGGGATATCGGCGGGGTCGACTTTAAAAGACGGGTTATATTTTTGAGGGTTTGTGATCGACTCCGGTTCTGAAGACCGCCAGATAAACAGGCATACCGGGCAATGATAGAGCTCCCAAGCTCCTTTAACCGGCGAACTCGCGAGGATGGACGCTTTTTCTGTATTGCAGCGCGGGCAGGTTTTCATAGATATACACTCCTTTGTTAAATGAAAATAGGTCGCACGGTTATTTCTGTCTGAGCAGCAGTTCAGCCAGCTTTTTCTCCCATACGTCCGTATCTAGCGGAGAGTCGAGCGGCTGCGAATAATGGCCCCGCGTTTCTGGTGCTTTTGGCGTGGTCGCATCGATGATCAATTTATCGGTGATGCCGGTGGGGTCGGAACCCGGATCAAGCGGCAGAACGGATAAGTTCGGTATGACAACGACGTCATATTTCGGGTTCATTTTCGTGGAGATGGCCCACATGACCTGGGGCAGATTAAACGGATCGACATCCTCATCGACGACGATGATGACTTTGCAGTAGCCCAGTCCGTGAGGTGTTGTCAATGCGCGCATACCCACGGCTTTGGCAAATCCTCCGTAGCGGGTTTTGGTGGAAATAATGGCCAGCAGCCCGTGTGTATACATCGCATTTACCGCCACGATTTCCTCGGGATAGGCGTCTTTCAGTTGCTGGTACAATGGAACGCAGGTGTTGATCGCCATCATGTAATCAATTTCCGTCCAGGGCATGCCGAGATACAGGTGTTCAAAAATCGGCTGGGTGCGGTGGTAAACTTTTGAAATTTTGATCACCGGCATCGCGCGTCCTCCGGAATAATGTCCGGTGAACTCGCCGAACGGACCTTCAAACTCCCGGTAACGGGAGATGATTTCCCCTTCCAGCACAATCTCGGCTCCCCAAGGCACATCCAGGTTTCCGTGCTCCAGACGGACAATCGGATAAGGCGCCTCCTGGATCGCTCCGGCCATTTCGTATTCGGACTGGTCGTACAGAATCGGCGAGCCTGCCACGGTGGTAATCACCGGTTCACAACCCAGCGCAATCGCCACTTTGAGATTTTGCCCTGTTTCTTCCGCCTGGCGGAGGTGAACGGCAATGTCGTGCTGGGACACCGGCTGAATGCCCAAGGTATCTTTGTTTTTCACCTGAAGGCGGTAAACGCCGGCATTTTGCTTGCCGAAATGTTCAGGGTCGTATTGGTCCCGTGAGACTACGACGGCTTTATCGATGTAAAATCCGCCGTCCCCCCGGTTCAGCCGGAACAAAGGAAAAAGTTCAAACAGATTGATATCCTCGGTGATTTGGTTTTCCTGAAAAGGCGCCTTGGTCTCACGTTTTACGGCAACCGGAAACTTGGCAAATCTGCGGGCAAATTCAAAAAACTGCTCTTTGACCGGTGTGTTTTTCGGCAGTCCGAGCATCAGCGCATGATTCTCCCAGGAACCGATCATGTTCATCGCGATGCGCGCGTTCTGATATCCGTAAATGTTGTTGAACAAAAGCGCCGGCGAGCTTCCCCCTAAATTAGCCACAGCGCGTCCGGCCGCTCCAATGTCGGGTTCGGGTTTAACCTCTTCTTCAATGTTCAGCAGCTGCCCTTCCTGTTCAAGTACACTTAGAAATTCCCTGAGATCTTGATACGCCATAAAGCGGTTTACCTCCTTGGTTGTTTATTAAATTTCTTACATACAAAGTGTAGAGCGAGAGTTAGTATAGTTAAAATATCTGTTAGCTATGTTGTACATACTTTTTGGCTATATATGGATTGGAGGCGCCCTCTATGGATATCAGACAGTTGAAATACTTTGTGGCGATTGCGGAGGAAGGCAAAATCACGGCGGCGGCAAGAAGGCTGCATATGGCGCAGCCGCCGCTTAGCAAGCAGCTTAAGGGGATGGAGGACGAACTTGGCGTATTGTTGTTTGAACGGCATAAACGGAAGGTAAGTCTGACTCCTGAAGGGGAAATGCTCTATAAAAACGCCAAGCATCTGCTCGCCAGTTTCTCGGAGCTGGTAACGGAAATGCGGGAAATGAACAAGGAGGCGCACGGATTCATTTCCGTGGGTTCAAGTCTGTACTGTGCGTCATTAATGCTGTCCAACATGAGGCGCATGCGCGTAAAATACCCCGATATGCAGTATAAAGTCTGGGAAGGGGACCCGGTCCGCCTGGGAGAATTGATGGAGAACAGGGAGATAGACATCGCGATTAGCAGCAGCCCGCTTCCGGTAAAGGGCCTGAGCTCGTTTCGCTTGCCGCCGGACCCTTTTGTACTGGTGGTTCCCAAACATTGGAGTTTTGCGGACCGTGAGCGGGAAACGGTTTGGTTTCAACAAATTGCCGGCCTGCCTCTGATTGTGCTGCGCTCTGCCAGCAGTGATGGGATGTACGGGCGGATTATGAAGTGTTTTGCCGATCTGGGCGAGGTTCCGCACATATTATGTGAATGCCATGACTCAGCGATGCTGCTCAGCATGGTTACCAGCGGATTCGGAGCGGCATTGCTTCCTAAATCCGTGTTGGATTTAAGTCCGCCAGGCCATTACAAAGTTTTGCAAATCACCGACTGTCCGCTTTGCTCCGAGCCGTTTGTCTTTTACCGCAGCAGCGGGTACTTGTCCAAAGCGGCCAAAGAATATCTGGAGTTGTTTAAATGAGCATTTTGTATTAATAGCAAGACGATATTTTCCAATCTCCTAATTCAGCCGTCCTATCCTTGAACTAATATTAGCTAGTGCTGAAATAACCTTATTTCGCCGAAATCAAGCGCCGTCAAGCACCGATTTTTAGGTTGCGCCGCAATTAATGTTCAAAATAACCCCAGTATCAAAATGTATCCTACCTTACAAAAATGATCCGATCATACAAAAAAGTGCGTACTGTTCAAGCGTTGGGGAACCTGATAACCTACATACAGAACGATCGATCCATAATTCGCCAAATACGACGGTCGTTAAAAACCACTTAGGTGAGGTGCGAAAGTATGCAGGAATATCAACTTACTTTGAAAGATAAGCGAATTGTATGGGGGAAGGCTATCGATATTGAGCCGCTCATTGGCAAATATCCCGGCGACTCCATCAGACAAGGCGTAAACGCGGCCTTGGATTGGAATTTGCCTGCAGGAGTATATCGTGCAAAAGAGGTCGTTAAGGAGCTCGATAAGATGCTCGAGGCGATGCTGGTACAGCTTGGCGAACCGGTGAACAGCGATCCGACGGTGCTCTTGGACAGCCTTCAGGCCAATTTGGCGATTTCCGGGCGCGTGTCATCTTTGCCGCTAGGGCCATTGGCTCTTGAGGATAAAGCTGGCGCCGAGATTACGGCTCAGGCGGTGCGCATCGGCGAGCAATTGGTAAGCTGGGCCCGGGAAATTAATGCCGAAAAGAAGACGCTGGCTAAGTATGGGCCGGAAACGCTAGGCAAGTTGGAATTTCGCAGCCACTGTTATGGTCATACCCTGATCCCAGAGGCGATTGCTCAGGTTTGGGGACCCTTCGGCGGCCCGCGGGTCATGCAGATTTACAATGAATACCTGCACCAATTCGTTTTGCTGCGGGATGCCTTGCTTCCGTTCGCCAATTGGGAGGAAGTTCCTTTTGAAGTCAAGGAATATACGGGGTTCAAAGGGCTGCGTTTTCTGGAGCCGGCCCGGGAGGTCTTTTTAACGCAATTGCTCGGGAAAAAATTGACGCACAAATCGATGGTCCAGTATGCGCAAAGTGTGGTCAGCTCAGGGCTAACCAAAGCCGGTTACGGCTTCCAATACCGTCTGGGAACCGTCTTGCCGGCGGGTTTGGGAGAACCGGCCGGGACGGCGGCGCGCTATCTGCTGAAGTGGCATCCGGCACAAACCATAGCGCCGAATGAAACACAAGATTTGGCCGCGATTTCTTTCGATTATGAATATGAAGACTATTATGCCGCGCCGCGTAACGAAGCGGGAAAGGGTGCACTGGTGGACAAGGCCGCGCTTCCTATTTCCGGAGAGCTTTACGATGAACCATCCATCGCCCGGTTGCTGCCAAATAGGGAGGACGATCGAACAACCCTACGGTTCAGCCTGGAAATGGAAGGCCGTGAATTTACGGTAGACCTCGGTCAGCTTTTTCGGGGACATCGGTTTTTATATCGTCCGCATGGGAACGACAACGCTGATGCCGCATTGGTAAAGCGAACATCCATTGGCTTGCATCGGGTGGTAGATATATTCTCGCATTCCGGATTGGTAACGAATGCAGATGGCATTCATTTTATTCCGACCGGCGGAAATGAGCTTGTGTTATGGGCTTTGCTTGGGAAGCTGTATCCCGAAAATGTGGTTTTATTGGACACAGGGGATCAGGAGGAGCTGGAAGCGGCTTATGTTTCCGGCAAGGGGTTCGGAACGCAATTTTTGGTACTGTGAGTCTAAAAAGGAGGATAGGCGGTCAAGAGGTGCCCTCTCAGGGTACCTCTTGGCTAATTTTCTTTAAGCATGCTTATGATTGGTGTACGAAACTTCATTGGGATAGCTCTCGATATAGGTGGTGCCAAAATCGCATAACATCAAAAGCATGGGAGCCAATTGTTTGCCGAGCTCGGACAAATCATATTCCACTTTTGGTGGTGAAACCGGATAAACCTTGCGGATAATGAGTCCGTCGCTTTCCAGCATTTTGAGCTGCATCGTAAGCATGCGCTGGGTCGCTTCAGGGAGCAGCCGCCGTAGCTCATTATACCGTACCGGGCCTTGGGCTAAGTGGTTTAAAATGGCGATTTTCCATTTCCCGCTGATTAAGCCGAGTACAATTTCCGAGGTACAGCGATAAGTTTCGTTTCTAAAGTTGATCATCTATCAACACATCCCTTTTCAGAAGTATTGAAGTAAAATTTCTTCCTTAATCTGAATTAAATTACGGATTGATCATTCCATATATTAAGTTGAGGCATGCTCCCTTGTCAAGGAGTTGTGGATCGATTAGTATAAAAATAATAAGGGAGGTCATCTTATGCCACGAACGGGACGCCCACGCGCCTTTAATCGTGACGAGGCAGTGGCTGCCGCCATGCTTCTGTTCTGGGAATACGGCTATGAATCCACTTCACTGGCTCAGTTGCGGGCGGGGATGGGAAATATATCGGCGGCGAGTTTTTACGCGGCGTTCGAGTCCAAGGAAGCGCTTTTCCGCGAAGCGGTGGATCGATATATATCGACTTATGGACATGTTTCGGAAATTTTCAGGGATACGAGCATATCAGCGAAAGAGGCCATGGAACTAGGGTTGCGGCAATCGGCGCAGATGCAGACGGAGAACTCCCATCCTTTGGGTTGTCTGCTGGTTTTGTCTGCCGTAAATTGTTCTCCCGAGCAAAAGCACATCATGGAGATGCTGGCCAAGGAACGGGAGAGGGTCCGCGGTTGGCTGAATGATTGCATAGCACGGGCCGTAGCCAACGGGGAATTGCCTGTATCCACGGATATATCCATGGTGGTTATTTTATTTGAAACCTTTCTACGAGGAATTTCGACACAAGCCCGGGACGGCGTTCCTTACGAGGTCATTGACGCAGCCATCACAGAGCTGATGAGCGTCTGGGATGCGTTAGCTGCTAAGGCGGGCAAACAGGGGAGCGTTTGAGCGGGACAAATTATATGTCTGACCTTACGTATCCATGCAGATGGTGAAGCTGTCCTTCCATGAACTTATATCGGATATTGGATATTCCACATTTATGACAGAGGTGAATTAACATGCTTTGGACTCCATTATTTGAAAATGATGTACCAGTAGCACTTCTCCGCCCTTAGTGGAGTTAAGGTGACTACTTCTCTCCGTTAGGGGCTTTTATTGACCTAAACTTAAAACGGAGGGTGCAAAAATTGAAAAACACTTTGTTAGGTTCTTGATCTTCTATTAATCATAATCATTGGGATCATTGGCAATACGATTTCGATTGTTACGCAAGAAATAGGCACCAACTTATCTTCGGCCCAAATGGGAGCAATTATTACTTCTTCGACACCTGCATTTATGGTGATTTTTGCCAGGATATTGCTGAAAGAACGGTTGGGTTTCAAAAAGGGAATATCTGTGGCGTTAGCGACCATCGGAGTTTTCATGATTGTGGGAAACGGTCAGATTGACATGACTAATCAACTTGGTGGAATTTCGCTGCTTATTGCTGCTTTAACATGGGCGCTGATGTCTGTTCTTTTAAAATGTGTTCCAAGCGATTACTCTCCCATTGTGGTGACCACTTACTCCATTGTGGTGACCACTTACTCCATTTTGGTTGCCATCATCATCTTGACTCCGTTTGTTTGGATGAATTTAGGCGAAGTTGATTTCTCGCAGCTGACCCATCCGACCATTTGGGGCGGGGTGTTATATTTGGGGATTATTTCTTTTTTCAACCGCTAGTAGGAACATGGCTTGGATGGCTTTTGTTAGGAGAAAGTATAGGCGGCACCTTTGGGGAGGTTCAATGTTGATTTTAGTTGGTGTTTTATTAGTTATCCGGGAAAAAAAGTAGAATAACACAAAAAGAAACCTGCGGATCGCAAAAGTCCAAAGGTTTCTTTTTTCATATTTCCGGCTCACAGGCTGCGGATCCAATCGGCTTGCGAGCTGATAAAACGGCATACGGCCGCGGATTTTTGCGTTGTGGTCCTGAAGGACCTGAGCCGGATCAAGCCCGGCCTGATAGCGGTGCAGGAAGTTCAGGAACACGTCCAGCTTGCGGAGCTGCAGCAGTTCGGGCAGCCGTTCCTGCTCCTCCGCCTCCAGCGGGCGCTCACCGCTGCTTCTTCCATGTCCGGGCTGTGCAGCACATCATATGGCGGATAGGAGGGGGCGGCTTCAAGCTGCAGCCCCTCCATGGCCTGTGTGAGTTGGCCTACGGTCCGAAGTTAGTCTGATCTAAGAATCTGTGTATGGTAGGGTAGACTAAATCAACTTTCACAGAGCATAAATCGGCTTGGCTCTAACCATTAATTGCAAATCATACAACTAACTTTAGATCCATTTACCCAATTATTTGTTTAATTGCATTTCATGCAATTATTTCCTCGTTTCTTTGCCTCATCTTCAAAAGATGGCGGAGTAATTGCAGGTTTTACACTTAAAAAGCGCTGTGGCAGCATTCACGGATAAGTAACTGTACATTTTACAACTATTCCATTCAACAATGGATCAAGAAAGCTGGAATAGACAGAGCTGAGAAAGCACATTCGTTTGGAGTTAACGCTTGGACAAGACAACTTGTAGCCCTGATACTTTCCAGCTTTCCCACCAAAGTTCAAGTTTTCGAACCGGTACTATCGCCCGCCGGAACTCTAACGGTTGTAGCAGCTGTTATTTTACGAAAAAAGACCTTTTCCAACTTCTAACGGTTGTGAGCGCCGTTCTTTGCCCTAATCTATGCAAAATTGGCCGGTTTGAAGTGAAATAAGCGCCATGGCAACCATTACAATTTGAAATCAACGTTTTTGGAACAAATAGCGGTTGTGACAACCGTTAGAATGATGGGCTTGCTTGAGAAGCTGCAACTTGAAAACCCTCGTTCTCCATTTCTAGGAACGAGGGTTTATCATAACTTGTTAAGACTTGGCGCGTGCCGCCTTCATCGCCGCCGTTTCTTCTTCATTTGGCCCGTATACGCCCGGTGCCGCCAGTCCCGCCTGACGCATCAATATCGTGATTTGAGCGCGGTGGTGAATCTGATGGCGAACGAGCGTTTTCAATACACCGGCAACGGTGGTGTCCATGAAGCCGAACAGCTTAATCGGCTCTTGCAACTTGTCGTCCTTATCCGCCCAGTTTGCGCTTATTTCTGCAATTGCCGATTCGCTTGCACGGCGGTAGGCCTCTGAGATGGCCGACGAGGAACCGCTTTCCGGTGTGGGAATCTCCTGCTGCAGCCCGATCTGGTTAAAAAATACGCTGACGCTCTGAGTGACATGCCAGGCGATTTCGCCAAGCGTACGCGGCTGTGCCTCCGACACCGCCTGATTCAACGAAGCATCTGTCAGTTTGTCCAATACCAGCAACGTAAGCGATGCTTCCTGCTCCCAATCTTTAAGAAACTCTTTGACAGTTGTATACATTTACCACACTCTCCCATTCATGAAAGTTTAATAGGCGCTCCTCAATCCCTAACAGCTTTCCAAAAGTAGCCTACTTTTCTATTGTACTAAAGTTAGGAAATTGTTCAAATGTGAGGGGGAAGGTTTAAGTTTGACATAAATAGCAATTTGAAAGAAATGAATTTGGATATCTTTATGTTAAAATGACCACTAGGAATACATTGTGTTGCATCTTAATTGGAAAAGGAGAGTTATCAATTGAACCAGGAAGTTACCGCGTATATCGAAAACTTGAGCCATGTTTGGCAGGCTGAATTATGCGAAAGACTACGCCAGATGGTCCATGAATCGATCCCCGAAGTCGAGGAACGCATTCAGTACAAAAAACCGCATTTTCTGAAAAATGGCCATTACGCGGCGGTGATCTCGCCCTCCAAGGATGCGATTGCGTTCATGATTATGAATGCGGGCGGTCTGGAGTTTCCCAAAGGATTCGAAGGCCCGGCCGAACGGAAGTGGCTGAAAATACGCGAAGGCGATACACCCGACTATGAGATGTTGGCCCGGTTATTGACTCAAGCTTCCAGTACGTTGTAGCAAACCGAACAGTTAGGGTTTGTAATAATCCTCTTCGACAAAAAGGTTCATGGCGTTGGGTAACGTCTTGGACCTTTTTGTCATTGACATTTCAGCATTTTACCGAAAAATACAGAAATTATCAGAAAAATTTAGAAAATAGTAGAAAAATCCAGAAATAAATAGTAATTATTAGAAAAGCTTAATTATATTGGCGCATATGCGATGATACATATCTGAATATAGGTATTTGAATGTTGAGTAAAATTTAGAATAGGACTAAGATAAAACTGCTATTAATACCATTTAAAGGAAGAAAGAAGGCAGTTGAAAATGATGAACAACGCAAGGTCGTCATGCTCACCATTCTATGCACTGTGAGATGCCCGCTTGCCAGGCATTTTAAAAGTCGGTGCGATTCTTAATCCGCGGAAATCACGAATTTAAAAACAGCGAAAGGAATGTGAGCTTTTGTGAAAAAAGTTGCATTAGTTAGCCCATTGAGAACAGCGGTCGGCTCCTTTAACAAAACCCTTGCGCCTTTAAGCGCTCCCGAACTGGGAGCCAACGTGATGACAGCATGCCTTCAGCAAAGCAAAATAGAACCTGCTTTAATTGATCAAATTTTTATGGGGAATGTTCTTCAGGCGGGCGTTGGCCAAAATCCCGCCAGACAGGCGGCGCTAAAAGCCGGGATTCCCATTGATATACCCGCATCAACGATAAACACGGTTTGCGGTTCAGGGCTTCATGCCGTCGCTTTAGCCTACGATTCCATATTGGCGGAACAAAGCGGCATCGTTTTGGCCGGAGGCATGGAGAGCATGTCGAGCGCCCCTTATCTGCTAAGGAAGGCAAGAAACGGCTATAAACTTGGCCACAGTGAATTGGTGGACGCCGTGGTGGCCGACGGCCTTACGTGTCCGGTCAATAAATACCATATGGGAATTACCGCGGAAAATGTGGCCGAAAAATATGGAATTTCCAGACTTGAGCAGGATGCATTTGCCTATGAAAGCCAAATCAAGGCCGCAGAGGCAACAAACAAGAAGGTTTTTGCCGAACAGATTGTTCCGGTCACGATCCAAGGCAAAAAAGAAACGATTTATTTCTCGGAGGATGAACACGTAAGAGCAGATACCACCCCGGAAAAACTTGCTCAATTAAAACCAGCGTTTAAGGAAAACGGTACGGTTACCGCCGGAAATGCTTCGGGAATCAATGATGGTGCGGCGGCCGCGCTGGTTGTGTCGGAAGACCAATGCAGGGAACACGCGTTAAAACCGTTGGCCTATATCAAGGGTTATTCGCTTGTTGGCGTTGACCCTGCCTATATGGGAATTGGTCCGGTGAAAGCTATTTCCTCACTTCTTAAGCGCCAGGACATATCCCTTGATGCCATTGATCTTTTTGAAATTAATGAAGCCTTCGCCGCACAATCATTAGCGGTATTGAAAGAGCTTGGGTTGAGTCCGGAAAAGGTGAATGTCAACGGCGGCGCCATCGCGATCGGGCATCCTGTCGGGGCAAGCGGGGCCAGGGTATTGGTTACGTTGGTTCATGAAATGGTACGAAGATCTTCGCGTTACGGCATAGCCTCGTTATGCATCGGAACGGGTATGGGAATCGCGATGCTGGTGGAGAATGCACTCATTTAAATAGAAAAGGGAGAGCGAAACCGTTATGAATCAAAAAGAAGTACTTTCACTGCAATCGATGCCTGCGGCCAGTGCCAGTTATGGGCGCCCGCCATGCCGTTTCATCAACCGGGAATTTTTTATTGTTACTTATGAATCCGATCCCGCCGCGATTAGACAGGCGGTCCCGGAACCGCTTGAGCCGGATGGCAGCAATACCGTTTCGTATGAATGGATCAAGATGCCCGATTCATCCGGTTTGGGCAGCTATGAGGAAAGCGGTATTGTCATTCCTTGCACTTTTCAGGGAGAACCGTGCAATTTTGTCGCCCAAATGTATTTGGATAACGCGCCAGCTATTCTCGGGGGACGGGAAATCTGGGGATTTCCGAAAAAATGGGCGAAACCTCACCTCAGAGTTGAAGATACCGAGACGCTGACAGGAACATTGCACTATAATAACGCCCTGGTAGCCATGGGAACGATGCCTTTCAAATATCACATTCTTGATCAAGAGGAGACGGCTAAATCCATCGCCAAAACCCAGGTTAATTTGAAATTAATTCCCGATGTTGACGGTACCCCGAAAATTGCTCAGTTAGCGGCGTATAATCTCGAAGACATCACGGTAAAAGGCGCCTGGTCTGGGCCGGCCAGATTAAGCCTGACCCCCCATGTCAATGCTCCTGTAGCCGACTTGCCGGTGAAAGCTTATGTTGGCGGAAAACACTTTATCGCCGATTTAACGCTGCCGTATGCAAGAGTCATCCACGATTACCTCCAATAAAGTTTGCTTTTTCTAAAAAAATAGATAAGGTGGGAGAAACATGATGAACAAAGTTATCTCCGCGGAAGAAGCCGTTAAGAAGGTGAAAGACGGAGACACGGTGATGGTCGGCGGTTTTCTGGCGGGAGGTTACCCGGAGAATCTGGTGCGCGCGCTGGTCGACGCCAATTCCGCCGGCAATCTTACCATTATTTCCAACGACACGGGCACAGCGGAATTATCTATTTATGAGCTTGTAAAAAGCGGCAGAGTAAAGCGGATTTTTGCCTCCTATATCGGCGCCAATCCGGAAACGGGGAGACTCCTGATGACGAAAGAAGCGGATGTGCAGCTTTTCCCGCAAGGCACGCTCGCGGAAAAAATCCGTGCAGGAGGAGCCGGTTTGGGCGGTGTCTTAACCCCTGTAGGTGTGGGCACCGTTGTCGAGGAAGGAAAACAGAAGCTGGAAATTGACGGAAGAGATTTTTTGCTCGAACTGCCGCTCAAAGCGGATGTGGCCCTAATTCGCGCCCATAAGGCGGATGAAGCGGGGAATCTGGTCATCAACGGCTCTTCGCGCAACTTCAATCTGATTATGGCTACGGCGGCCGAGTATGTCATTGCGCAAACGGACGAGTACGTAAAGGCAGGGGACATTGATCCCAATCATGTCAACGTTCCCGGAATTTTTGTCGACGCGATTGTAAAGGTGGGGGAAAACGCATGAATAACCGAGAACTAATCGTTAGAAGAATAGCCCAGGAATTCAAAAACGGCGATGTGGTCAACCTGGGAATCGGCATGCCCACCATGGCGGTGGACTATATCCCGGACAACGTGCAGATTACGCTGCAGGCTGAGGACGGAATCGTCGGCGTCGGCCCCAAAGCGGCTCAGGGAAAAGAAACACTCGATTGTATCGATGCGGGCGGGAACTACGTTACAACCGTGAAAGGAGCTTGTTTTATCGACAGTGCGCTTTCTTTTTCCATCATCCGGGGAGGGCATGTGGACATCACCGTTTTGGGCGCCCTGGAGGTTGACGAGAAGGGCAACCTAGCCAGTTGGATGATTCCGGGGAAGAAAGTGCCGGGTATGGGTGGAGCCATGGACTTGGTGGTCGGAGCCAAGCGGGTGATTGTAGCCATGGAGCATGTGAACAAAGAAGGGGCGCCGAAAATCCTGAAGCAATGCAAGCTGCCCCTGACCGCAGTAAATGTTGTAAAAACCATAGTAACCGAAATGGCTGTCATCGATGTGATTCCGGGCAAAGGGCTGATGCTGAAGGAAATTGCTCCGGGTTTGTCGGTGGAAGACGTGCAGAAGGTTACCGAGGCTGAGCTGATGGTTTCACCGCATTTGAAGGCGATTGCCGTGTAAAGGTCGTAGGAACGGAACAAGCCCTTGAGGGAAGAGGTTTCCCAGGGGGCTTGTTCTTTTTTTTATCAAGTGTCCCTTTTGCGGCTGCTTAAGTGTTATACATTAGATAGAGGGGGGGGGCAGCTTCATGGAGTTTGTGGAAAAATGCGTGCTGGAAGTTAAAGCGGGCGAAATCAATAAATATGTACATATCGTTGAAGTTTTCCAGGCTCCGATGTACCGGTATTGCAGCCGAATGTTGGGAAACCGGCAGGAGGCGGAGGATGCGGTGCAGGACATTCTGGTCAAAGCCTTTGAAAAATTACACATGTATGAACCGAACGTTGGCTTTTCACCCTGGCTATACAGAATCGCGCACTACCATTGTTTGAATCTGCTCCGCAAACGCGGCGTTCAGCGTAAATTCCAGAGCTGGTTCCGGCAGGATGCGGTAACCGAAAGCGCGGAGCAAACGATCACCGGCCGGTTATTCGGAGAGCCGCTTTCGTCCGCCATCACCGCTTTAAGCGCGGAGGAGCGCAGTTTGCTAATATTGCGGGTGCTGGAAGAGAAATCTTTTGCCGAAATTGGAGAAATTTCCGGGAAAAGCGCGGAAGCGGTTAAGAAAAAATACGGCCGCTTGAGGCTGAAGCTGCAGAAGCTGATGGAGCAGAAAGGGGGCGTGGGGTATGCAAAAGGCCAAAGCCACACTTCAAGATGAAACGATAAAGGAACTTTTTATCCAAGAGGAGCCGGACACTGTCGATGTGCGCCAGAGCGTGATGGACCGGGTTCGGGAACTTCATGAACGGCGCAGCGGCAAAAAAACGGTCCGGCACCGGACCGGAACCATTGTCATGATCACCTGCCTCATTCTAGTGTTGACCTCCTTAACAGGTTACGCGGCTTCCCGGTATGTGCAAATCTTGAACTCCAAAGGCGAAGTGATTGTTGAAACGAAGGAAATTAGAGAGGATAAGTATACCCCGCATGCCAAGACATTTGAGAAGCTGCTGTCCGCATACAAAGAGCATGTCCAAACCCAGCTCAAACCGGGGGAACTGGTAGCCTACTACGTCCATGACGAGACGCTGAATGCTTATGATAAGTTCAATAAGGTCAAAACCGAATATAAACCGCTGGTGTACAGCAGTTACGCGGAATTGAAGCAGCAGCTTGAAATCACTGCCGGACCGCTGCTTCCTGAACCCCAATATTTGCCTAAAGGGTTCGCGTTTGCAGCAGGAAAAGTATTTCCGAGTATGACGGAAGGGGAGGCCAGTTTGGATCAGCTGAAAAAGCTGGAGCCGGAATTTATCCGGATGGCGGAATCCTCTTCCAATGGCACCAAACTGTTCATCAAACCGCTGTCCTGGAATAAAGCGGGCAGCGCGAATGTCAGCTATGCCAAAGGGGAGGATACAATCAATATCAACGCCTTCGTACGGAAAAAACATCTCTCCTCGGTAGTATCGATGCATCCCCACGGCGTGTTCTTCGAGAAGCTGACGGCAGGCGGGCAGGAGATGGTTTATATGGAGGCGGAGGCGGAAGCGGTGGATAAAGTAAACTACAAGCACAAGTTGGAATGGCTGGATGAGGACGCGGAGGTCTTTTATTCCGTTTACGATAATCCGGGCAGTACCCTGTCCAAGTCCGAATTTATCCGCATCGCAGGGAGCATGGTGAAGTGAGTCCGGAGTGTCCCTTTTCAGGCGGTTCAGGTGTTATACAGGTAAACAAAACCATGTGCCTGACTGGCCGAAAGGAGATTTATCCATGAATCTTACGAAAAAAACGATCATCGCCGCTGCGAGCATCCTGCTGGTGCTTAGCTCAGCAAGCGGCTTTACTGCCTCTGCCGCCGCCGCGCCGCAGAAACAGACGAAAACACAGCCGGCTGCTAAGAAGAGCAGTCTCGAACAGCAGAAAAAAGCGGCGATGGACATCGTCCATTCCAAAGAGAAAAAGCCGGGCGATTTAACCGTGCTGTATGATGGGACTGACAGTTCGCTTTCATTCTACTATCGCGCCATAACCAGTTCGGATTACGACGAATATACGAAGCTGTTGACCCAATACAAAGCGCCGGAATTAAAACAGCCGGAATGGCTCCCGGAAGGGTATGTTTTTCAGACTGGAGAAATCGTGCCTCCCTATTACCATTTTCTTAGTGAACCATATCAAAAGATGTTAAAAGAATTCAAAGCGGAGGCGAAGGGGAAAAAATATTACGCCAAAAAACTAAAATGGAGCGAAGCCGGGGAAACGGCGCTTGTTTTCGCGAAAGATTCGGATATCATCCGGGTCAATACCAAAAAAATGCATCCGTTAATTACTGAAGTCACGCGGGTGCCGGGTAAGGGCGAGAAGTTTGAAAAGCTGAGCATCGGCGGGACCGAAGCTTTATACTCCACGAATTCGGACGCCCTTTACTCCACCATGCTAAAATGGGAGGATGCGGAAAACCAGCTGGAATACGAGATTTCCACGTATAAGAAAAGTCCGCTGACGAAAGAAGATCTCGCAGCGGTTGCGGAAAGCATCATCATGCAGAGTAAATCTAAATCACAGGAAGAATAGTCAATATTGAATGTGCAAATCCCCCTGACCCTGGGCGGAAGCTCCGAGGTTAGGGGGATTTTTTGTGATTTGGGGCTATTTGTATGGGGCTGGGTTCATTTACCGAGGGTTTATTTCCAAAATATAGGGTTAGATGGCACTAGCGTTGCACTGCCGTTGCGCCACCACACAACTATTCTAACGGTTGCCACAACCGCTATTTGTTCCAAAAACGTTGATTTCAAACTCTAACGGTTGCCATATTACTCAACTTTCGCAAAGCAAAAATCAGCTTGAGTCCTTGAGCTGAAGGTTTTCAAAGAATTAAGATATAGACCATCAGCCCGACCTAAATCAACTGCCAAACGAAGTAAAGTATTCTTTTCTTGGGTTGGGCGGCAGATCAACGCCCGCTGTCCGGACGCTTTGCACGATTATCCCGTTTGATCAGGTAGCAGAGAAACAGACAAGCTCGGGAGAAGAAAATATTTGGTGGAGAAGCAGATGGGTTCGAGATAACTTAGACGGGTTTAGGAGAATGAATCAGGTTTAGTAAAGGTGAAACAGACCGGACAAGAGATCAAGACAGGAGATCAAGGACAAAACGCGGGGGAAACGAAAAGACCGTGATTTTGCTGTAGCCTGAACCCTTCCATTTGCAGCAACGCCCGGACTGTTCATGCTAACCCCTACCCATTAAGT
>NZ_RRCN01000001.1:5792287-5825060 GCF_003863965.1 Paenibacillus oralis | reverse complement strand
TCTGCCGCATCGTATCTTCCGCTCCGGGCCGGCGCAGCGAGCGGCGTACGGTGTACTCGTTTAGGTACGCCTGCAGATGCTTCAATCCCAAGGCTATATATGTACTCTTCAGCGATTCCCACGCCTCTCTCACCACTTTCCGCAAGGGCGCATACAGACGATAGGCCAGAGGGAACGACTCTACCGCCGATGTACGGATATCCACATGCCCGTTGATGAACGCGGCGAGTTCGTGACGGTTTGCCCTTTGTCCGTCTCCTCTCTTATGCGGCACCAGGCGGATTTTGACCTGCTCCGGCTCGCCCGACTCCGTGACCGTGCATCCCGCTACTACCGCCGAGGCATACGGATGCGGAAACTGACACCGGGACGGATTACACCCATACAGATCGCTGTTCACCTTCACGTCTCCGCAGAGCAGCTCCCGGGCATCGATCTCTAGGGCGGCATGGCGTATTTTGTGCAGCATCAACCAGGCGGTTTTGTAGGTGACTCGGATCACCTTGCTCAGCCGTATCGCCGAGATGCCGTCCTCAAGCAAGAACAACTCCAGCGCATTGAACCACTTGAGCAGGGGCAGATGCGTTCCTTCAAAAATCGTGCCGACCAAAGCCGACGTTTGATGCGCGCACCTTCCGCACTCGAACAAGGGGATATGCCGGGAAGTCAGACGACTACACCGGGTGTGAGCGCAGCGCGGGCAGACGAAGCCGTTCGGCCACTTCATCGCGATCACCGCCTCCATGCAGGCCTGCTCGCTGTTATAACGGCTGCTGAATGGTTGAAGTTCCGTTCCCGCATTGACCTCCATGTTCACTCGCCCCCGAATCAAGAATACACGAACGTGCGTTCGATTTATTTTATCATACCAAACATACGTTCCTTATTCAAGCCGAAAATCTCACCTGAACCGCCTCATTTTTTTCCTCATCTCTTTTTCTCTCTTTTTTTGGAACCCTTGCTCTAGCCCACACCCCCCGCTTTCTGAACGAAAGGGATAATCGTGCAAAGGCTGTAGGCAGGGACACCAAGACACCAAGACACGAACCATTTAGACAGCCCCCTCACCTGGCGTCGATTTGTGACACTGCTCGAAACGACTACGGTGCAAAAGATGGGTGCGCTGACCTCGGCGGATCACCCTCTTCATCGTTGATGCTTCCATGCTTCCATGTTTAAGCCCGATTTAGGGAAGACACTGTCCGCCTATGTTTCAGCGTCAACTCCGGCAATGGATTGCTGCTTTACCCAGCTAAATCAAGGCTTGTCTGCCGATTTTTTGCTGCGAAAGTTGAGTTATTAGAACCGATGAGCTGGGGGCCATTAACTTTACACTAAATTGGTTTACAACGAAAAGATTGTACGAAAGTTTAGAAGAACCCATAAAGGTAGGAATAAAATATGAGGAAATGGAGATTGAAATTCAATTATTGAATAGCTTGCCATAGAAAAATTTTTACACAGGAACGTTCGTTTGCAAATTCAAAGGCAAAAAACTAGGGTGTATTATTGTAGGAGGAGTTGATCCGACGTTCTCCTCAAACAATACAGGAGTACCATATCTTGTTGACAAATATATTATGGTTAAAACTGCAACAGAAGAAAATGGATC
Organism: Paenibacillus oralis; assembly: GCF_003863965.1. Classification (GTDB taxonomy): domain Bacteria; phylum Bacillota; class Bacilli; order Paenibacillales; family Paenibacillaceae; genus Fontibacillus; species Fontibacillus oralis. Next base: position 5,823,448 of record NZ_RRCN01000001.1, on the reverse strand, counting down.
TTTCAACTTCGATCTGGGGAGGTATAAATATTGGGATTATTTTACTTTTTATTCTCTTCATCATTTTGGAAAATGGAATAAACGCTAATGTAAAATATACAAAAAAGTTTTATTGAATTACTTGAAGGGTATATTTGATAAAAGCTAGTTGTCTGCGCAAAAAAACTTGTTATGCAAATTGAAAACCCTCGTTCTTTATTTCAGTATAATAGTCTTGAGCAGAAGCCGAAAGAATACCGCTTGTTACGTCACTCAGATCAAAGGCACGATAATAAACCGTCCCTACGACATAACCCCCAGAATCAGTTACATATTCGTTAGGGGCTGCTTGTGTAGTTGGAACGATTTCACCACCTTGACTGATGACCGGATAGTTCGGCGCCCAGATCGTACCTTAACAATAAACTGCAATCACTCCTTTGGTTCCGGAAAGGTTTGAATTGCTCCACTCGTAATCATTGCCATCCGACGTGATGCCAACAATGCTTACACCAGTCAACGGCGGAGTTGGTGCGGCAGATGCTGATGACGGCAAAAGAAAGAATGCAAAGGCCAAAATTAAAGATAATACGGGACCAAGTGTGCTGATACTATTTTATTTGGAAGGGAAATCATATCGGGACATTTGCCAAGAACTAAACTTAAGCGAAGCAGTCCTGAGCCAACGATTGGTACGAGCGAGGAAAAAATTGCTCCAACATTTTCTTGGAAAATGGGTTGATTATGACGAAAGAGCATGATCAGAAGCGACTGGATTAAACAAATGTGGCCATCAATTATATGGAAGATCATATTACCGAAGACATCTCTACTCGATCCATTTAATCAAATTCGGCGTCGGATCTAAAATCGAGTCGTATTGTTCCGGCCAGCCGTAAGCGGCGTCGGGATCCAATTCCCGGTAGCGACGCAACTTTTCGTGCCGATCTTCTTCCTTGGCCCAACCCAAATGCTTCACTCGAAGGGGAGAAAATCATTGATAAAGTGAGGGGGAGGCTCCAGGCAAATCCCTATTCCGATAAATGAGATACGCGGGAACCGATAAATACGGAGTTTGTTGGACATCATTGCTGAAGAAGAACCCATTCAAAAATCGTGATTATTGTTGACAAACTCACAAATCGAATATATTGTAGATATACAAAGTCTGTAATAGCACCGTGAAAGTTAGCTAGGTCGCAGGGGCAATTTTTTTGGCTAAATTACAGATATAATATATCTATAATATATATATATGAAAGGATGATCGTAATGGCTATTGAGCACGCAACAGACTCTACTTTTAAGGACATGGTACAAACGGAGGGGGTAACCGTTGTGAATTTTTGGGCTGCTTGGTGCGGTCCGTGCAAGATGTTTGCACCTGTTCTGGAGAAATTTGAAAGGGAAACAAACGGTTCCGTTAAAGTGGTTAAAGTGAATGTGGACGAAAATCCGGCAACTTCTTCCCAATTTCAGATTATGAGCATACCGACCACTCTGATCTTCAGAAACGGGAAGCTCATCTTTAAAGAAGTGGGCATATTGCCGAAAGCTGTCCTGCAGCAGCTCACTGCATAATAAACAGAAAGTGATGATTGCATTATGAAAAGAAAACCCGGATTGATCATTGCCTCGCTGATCGTCGCGAATTTTATGGCACAATTGATGCAAACGATGCTTAACACGGCGCTGCCGCAAATGATGCAGGACCTCGGGATCAGCGCCAATAGAGCACAGTGGTTGATTACCGTCTACCTTCTTGTCACAGGTATTACGATACCTGTGACTGGTTTTTTAATCCGAAGTTATACAACAAGAACCCTGTTTTTCGTCTCCGTCGGAGCGTTCACAACAGGAACGCTGATTGCCGGATTTTCCTCTGATTTTACCTTTATCCTGGCTGGACGCGCTATTCAGGGAGTGGGCACTGGCCTATTGGTACCGCTATTCATGAATACGATGATCTTGGTGTTCCCGAAGGAAAAAATCGGCACTGCGATGGGGTTGGGCAGTCTCATCGTAGGACTTGCTCCGGCGCTTGGCCCGACGATATCCGGATTGGTGATTCAACATCACTCCTGGAGATTCTTGTTTTACGGGGTTGCGCCCATTACGATCGCAAACTTGGTTGTCGCCTATTTTTGTTTGAAAAATGTAGGGGAGATCGAAAAAGCGAAGTTGGACCGCAGGTCGATCCTTTATTCTACTTTGGGATTCGGCGGCCTGTTGTACGGATTCAGCATCGTTGGCGAACAAGGAGTAAGCGCCCGTCTCTCGTGGTCCATCATTGCGGTTGGACTCATTATGGTGTTCTTGTTTGTGAAGCGCCAATTCAAGCTGGCCGTGCCTTTGCTTGATTTCAATGTGTTTCGATATCCGAGATTTACATATCCTTCAATCATAGGCGTAATTCTGTATATCGTCATGGCTGGGGCGGAACTGCTGCTTCCGATTTATGCCCAGAATGTCAGAGGGCTGATGCCGAGAGAGTCGGGGCTTCTGCTTTTTCCGGGCGCTCTGCTTATGGGATTGTTCGGATGGCTATCGGGAAAAGTTTACGACCGTTTTGGCCTTCGCTTGTTGATTCGGATCGGTTTTTTCTTTATTGTTGCCATTACCTTGCTTTTAACGATCACGTTAACGGCTCAGATGTCTTATAGTTTATTGGTTGTTATTTATGCCCTCCTTATGGCCGGGATGGGCTTTATGTTGACACCGGTCACCGCTTTTGCCGTCGCAAGTCTTCCCAGTCCCATTAGTACGTATGCTCCCCCTATGACGACGGCCATCCGTTTCTTGGGCATGTCCATGGGCGGGGCTTTGCTGATCACCCTGATGACTTTTACTGCAGATGCCAGCCTGGTCGCTTTTCCTGTGAATATGCTCGAAGGGATTCATGCAGCGTTCTGGGCGCTAACTGCTATTGCCGCGGTTGGATTTTTGCTTACCTTTTTTATCCCGTTTGTTTCAGTTCAGCAGCAAGTAATGGAAAGCCGTCAGGCGCCGTATGAACGTAGAAGCTCGTCCCTGTCCAATCATGATCATTAGCCTTGACATCACTTCGCATAAAAGTTATTTTGGATAAATAAAGTCCTTGATTGAGGTGACACTACGCGATGAAATTTTCCAAAGCGACGAACTATGCCCTTCACACCATACTCTTTCTTGCTGCGGCCACTCCGAATAAGCTGATCGGTGTGCAGCAATTGGCGGAGCGGCAGGAGGTTTCGCCTACGTATTTGTCCAAAATACTAACCAAGCTGGTTAAGGCGGGGATGATCGAATCCACTTCGGGCGCCAATGGGGGATACCGGTTAAAGCGGAATTGGGAGGACATTTCGTTCCTGGATATTATTCACGCTATTGAAGGCACAGCTTCCTTATTTGAATGTGAATTGCACCATGGACCGGATTGTTTGATTCAAAAGGTGATGGTATCGGCCGAAGAGCAGATGGAGGATTATTTAAGAAACCAAAAAATGTCTGAGCTTGCCAAAAAAATAACGGTTGTTCTGTAAAGAACGACTGTTATTTTTGGATTTATTGTAGATATAACAAGTCTTTAAAATCCATTGTGCAGATGAAAGGGGATATGTAGTATGAGGAACGATTTTTTTAATGAAGCCGCGTGGGAGCAAGCATGGAAGGAAGATATGCATACCGCGGTGAACAAGATGAAAAACGCCGGAATCGATCCGGTCCGCACGTTTGACGATAAGGCAAAGTCATTCAACGAGCAAGCGTTTAACGAGGAGGGCAGACAAAGGGCAAAACGGATTATGAATTGGCTGGAAGGGCAGGGCGTAACCTTCAAAGACACCTCCATTTTGGATATTGGAGCAGCCTCGGGCGGATTTACGGTGCCGTTTGCGGAGCGAGGGGCTCGTGTTACCTCTGTGGAGCCTAATCTTTCATTGAGGGAGCTGCTGCGCAAAAATATTGCGGGAATTACGAACGGGAAGGTTGATGTTGTAGCTGAGCCGTTCGAAGACATCGATATTCAAGCCAAAAGTTGGGAGAAAGCCTTTGATTTTGTATTCGTCTCCATGTGTCCGGTGATTGTCGATTGGGAGAGTGTGGAGAAGGTGCTGAGCTGCGCGCGAAAATTCTGCTACATCAGTATGACCGCCGGTTCCAGGGAACACAGTCTGGTGAACGAGATTTGGCCGCTGGTCACGGATCAGCCCATGAAAAATGAACATCTGGAGATGGCCTATCTGCTTCATTTACTCTATCTCAAAGGCTATGCTTATGAGTCGCTCGTAACCAAGGAGATGAAAACGACGGAGGTTTCCAAGGAAGCGGCGCTCCAGGAAGTGATGAATTGGCTGAAAATGTTTAATTTGCCTGCAGATGATCGGTCCCGGAACATCGTCGCCGAGTATTTGGAACGGACTTATCCGGCGGATAAGGTGGAAATTCGGCAGGGCGGCCGCTTTGGCAAGGTGCTGATTCGCTTGCGGGATCAAAATATGTACACCAGGGAGCGTCCATAAGCTTGGGAAGGAAAAGCAGCGGTGGAACAGGGGAACTTACCCGGTTTCCGCCGCAACCGCATGGAGGGCTAACGGACCTGAACGACCTTATTTTCCTGAAAAGACACCGTTTTAATTTCTAACGGACAGGAGAGACGTTATTTGCTCGAAAAAGGCCGGAAACGCACACCTAAATGCCGAATAAGGTCTGTGGTGTCCGTTACATTTTGAAAACGGCTGTTTTCACCCAAATAACGGCGAACGTTGGAGAAACGCATGCTTGGCCATGCCTTGATTATGAATCCGGAGTGGGTCGCCCTGGTGCAAAGCGGCCGTGAAAAGGAAATAAAAACGGCGATTTCCCGTTCCGCGCAACAGGAGCTGGTGATTCCGGATGGTTTATGGGGAATGATCACCAATACACCGGGCTGGTTTCAAGTGATGGATTAAATCCCTGACAAATAGCTGCCAGGGCCTCCACTTTCTAGGCGGAGGAATTTCCCCGCTTTTGTCGAATCAGTATCCTTATGATGAAAAGAAGAAAAATCGCCGCCATCGTCGGGTTGTTCCTGCTTGCCCTGACCTTGGTTCGCCTTGCTTGGATTAACGTACAGACAACTTCGACCCGGGTAGAAGCCGAAGAGGGGCTCTTGGATCTGCGCGATTGGGACTCCTCTTCCAGACCGATACTTTCTCTTGTCGGACAATGGGAATTCTATCCGTCGCAGCTGGTGACACCCGGTCCGGACGGTACGTTCGAATCGGAAGGAAGCATCGCCAAACCGGCAAAGGTCCCCGGAAGCTGGGAGCGGGATCTTTCTCCGCCGCGTAGGTCTACCTTCGGATACGGGACGTATCGGCTGCGTGTTTTTATGCCACCCGAAGCCTTGCCGAAATTGACCGTTCGCGTGCCGAGACTTTCCACATCCTCGGCATTGTATGTGAATGGACGTTTGCTGGGCGGCTCCGGCCATCCGGCGGATAGCGCTCCGGCCTATACGGCTAGCAATGTGCCATATTCCGTCACCTTCGCCGCCGATCGCGGCGTCCTGGATATCGTTCTGCAAACGGCCAATTACGACGACCGTGTGATGGGCGGCTTGACGGAGCCGGTCAAATTTGGAACGGCCGAGGCGATGAACCGTGCTTATTGGTTTTCCGCCGGATCGCAGGCGGCGATGTGTCTGCTGATGATTATGCATGCCCTATACGCCTTCGTCCTTTATTTCATCGGCGCCCGGCAGAAGCCGCTGCTGATCTTCTCCCTGCTGGCGATTTTCGGGGCGGCCGCCATCTCGGTCGACCAAGACCAAATTTTGTCCGCCTGGTTTGGGCTCGAATACGAATCTGCTCATAAGGTTTACTATCTATCCTACATAGGTACGGCCGCGCTGCTGCTGCAATATATCAGAGGCTTGCTGCCGGAGTTCCCGATCCTTCGCCATTCCCGCTGGCACTTGGCCGCATGTGTCGTCTTCGGAGGGTTCGTTTTGGCGATGCCGGTCAGGCTATACACTTATGCCGATGGGCTGCATACCGCGCTGATGCTGGTTTCGTTCGTAAGCGCCCCGATCTTTCTCTATTTGGCGGTCCGAAGAGGTCTTCCGGACACGATCTATATGCTGCTCGGCATGGTGGCGATCGCGGGGAATCTAGTTTGGGGAATCGTGAGTTATTCGTTTTTTCTCGATACTGGCTACTATCCTTTCGATATGCTGGCCTTGTTTACCGCCTTTGCATTGTACTGGTTTAGGCAGTATTTCCGCAATGCCGCCGAGACGTCCAGGCTGGCGGAACGGTTGCAGGCGGCCGACAAGCTCAAGGACGAGTTCCTGGTCCATACCTCGCACGAGCTGAGAAATCCGCTTCACGGCATTTTGAATATGGCCCAGACCGTGCTTGATAGCGGCAGACGATCTGACGAGGAGGCCAATCGGGAGCGCTTGAAGCTGCTCATTTCTGTGGGCAAGCGCATGTCCTTCCTCTTAAGCGACCTGATCGATCTGACCCGGCTGCAGGAGAACCGCATCCGGCTGAATCCGGCCCCTCTCCGGCTTCAAGCGGAGGCCGCCGGCGTGCTGGACATGGTCCGATTCATGACGGATGGAAAGCCGATCATGCTTGAGAACCGGATTCCGGATTCGCTGCCGCCGGTACTGGCGGATGAGAACCGGCTGGTGCAAATCATGTTCAACCTTCTGCATAATGCGGTTAAATTTACGATTGAGGGGCGAGTTGCGGTCGAAGCGGAGGCTGAAGGCGGCAGGATGGTTATCCGCGTTTCAGATACCGGAATCGGTATGGACGAGGCGACGGTGAGCCGGATCTTCCAGCCTTACGAACAAGGCGCGGAACAGGCGGAGACGAACGCGGCGGGGTTTGGGCTGGGCCTTACGATCACCAAGCGCCTGGTGGAGCTTCATGGCGGAGAGCTGACGGTCAGTTCGGCGCCAAACGCCGGATCTGTCTTCCGGTTTACTTTGCCCGTGGCGGATCCGGGTGAGGCCGGACCGGCAGCGAATGCGGCGACCGCAAACAGACCGATCAAAGACGTTGAGGTTCTTACCTTCGTCGAGACGGTCGCCGCTTCCGTGCTGGAGGAAGCTCCCGTGCGCGGAGACCGGCCCCGCATTCTCGCCGTCGACGACGATCCGGTGAATCTGCGCGTTCTGACGAATGCGCTCGCCCCGGATCAATACGAAATCGTGACGGCAACTAGCGGCTTCGAAGCATTGTCGCTGCTGAATTCGGGAGCGTGGGATTTGCTCGTCGCGGACGTCATGATGCCGGAAATGTCCGGCTACGAGGTCGCCCGGACCGTCCGTTCGCTTTTCTCCCATTCCGAGCTGCCGATTTTGCTGCTAACGGCCCGCTACCGGACGGAGGATATTGAAGCGGGCTTCCGCGCAGGGGCCAACGACTACATCGTTAAGCCCGTCGACTCCCATGAGCTGAGAGCTCGGGTAAAAGCGCTCACGGATGTCGCGCGGGCGGCGCGCGCGCAGTCGCGTTTGGAGGCGGCATGGCTGCAGGCGCAAATTCAGCCGCATTTTCTGTTTAACACGCTGAATTCCTTGGCTTCGCTTGTCGAAGTTGATACCGACCGTATGCAGAGTCTGTTGCTTGCTTTCGGAGATTATCTGCGGGCCAGCTTCGACTTCGCCAACCTGGAACGGTTGGTGCCGCTGCGGAAAGAGCTGGAACTGGTGCGGGCTTATCTGTATATCGAGCAGGAGCGGTTTGGAGACCGCGTTCAGGTGGAGTGGGAGGCGGACGACCGTCTCGAGCTGCTGGTTCCTCCGCTATCCGTACAGCCCTTGGTGGAGAACGCTGTCCGGCACGGCGTGCTTAGCCGCACCCGGGGAGGCACGGTCCGGATTCGGGTTCTCGACTTGGGGGACCGTGCGGAAATATCCATTGAGGATAATGGAGTCGGCATTGAACAAGGCACGCTGCAGCGGGCTCTTTACCAGGGGGAGGAGCTCGTCGGAAAACCGGGCGTCGGCCTGGCCAACACCGATCGCCGTTTGAAGCAGCTTTTCGGCAAAGGCCTGCAAGTTCAGGGTGTGCCCGGAGAGGGAACGGTTGTCTCCTTTATCGTCCCCAAAGAAAACGGCAAACGAGTCCATTGATTTTTGATGAAAACTAAATATAATTAATATATAGTATGTTTAGAAAACTAGAGGATAGGATGGATTCCATGGCTTATTCTACGGCGTTGTCGCAGGCGGTTTCCATATTGCTGTATATCCACGCGATTTCTGAGGAGCCCTGCGCCAACTTTTTATCGACGAAGATCATATCCGAGCAATTGAATATTCCGGCTCCGACCACGGCCAAAGTGATCCGGAGCTTAAGCAATGCCAAGCTTACGGTGACCAAGGAAGGGGCGAAAGGCGGCATTACGCTATCCAGACCATTAACGGAAATGACCTTGCTTGATGTGTTTTTGGCTGTGGAGCCGGGCAAACCTTTGTTTAAGCTCCATACGGACGTGGTCCTACAGGGAAAAGATACGGAGGTTGCCGAAATTCAGCAAAAGATAAGCAAACGCTTTGAAGCGGCGGAGCAGGCGATGCGGCAATCGCTCGCGGAAGTGAGCTTAATCGATTTGGTGGAATGAAGACAAGGACGGCCAAGCGGAATGTAATTCCGTCCTTTTTTTGTTCGTAACTATATATAGAGTATCAATTATATTCTAATTGGTTGAAAGGCGGAGTAAGAAGACTCGAAACCCATCCGGAGTTTGCGCAAAACGAACTGAACGAATATATGAAGCAACACCGGATATTGCACGAGGCGTGGGGGCCGCTCGGTCAAGGGAATAAAGCGTTACTGGAACATCCGGTCTTGCAACAAATCGCGGGCCGGCACCAAAAATCCGTGGCCCAGGTCATTTTGCGCTGGCATCTGCAGAGGGGAATCATCGTTATTCCGAAATCGTCCAATCCGCAAAGAATCCGCGAGAACAGCGAAATCTTCGACTTTGCACTGACCGGTGAGGATATGGTGAAGATTGCCGGGCTCGATACGAGAACACGGTATGCGACCAACCCGGCCGGTTATATCATCCATCCGTTATACAATAAGCTGATGAAAATGTTCTTATAAATCTATTTTTTAAAACAGGTATAAAAGTACCTACCTTTATATTCTATTATATGTTAAATAATAGAATACGAACCATCAATTTCATATGAAGGGGGATAGCAATTTCAAGTTGGCAAATCTATCACTTTTGAAAAAGAAAGGAAGATTCGATGATGTCCACACGGCGAAAATGGTTGTTAGCTCTTCTGTCCGCAATGTTAACGGTCTCCCTGACCGGAACCGCCACGGCTTTGGCCGAGGCGCCGCAGAGTTCGGCGAACTCGCAAAGCGAAGCGTCTATCCAAGCCTCATTGTCCGACATGCCTGCGTCACTACGGCCCTCCATTGAATGGGTGTACAAGAACCGCATGTTGAAGGAAAATTCCGTAGGCCGCAAAAATTTGATTTTTGACCAAATCTTTGCCGGCAAGGGAACGATCAATTATGTGGTCCGCTGGCAGTCGGCCAAAAATTTGACGCTTCAGCAGCGTCAGGATATCGAAAGGATGTTAGGGCGCCAATTGAACAACTGGACAAAACATCTTAAGGGGTATGACGGATGGCCTTATGGCGATATCCCGGTTAAAGTCGTAGGCTGGGCTGTCGCCAATCCTGCGCAAATCCTCAACAAGCAATTAAATGAAATCGTTTACACTCAAACGATCGTGGATGAGCTTAGCAAAACCGATCCGCGCATTCCGGCGGCTCTGCCTGTCGCTCCCAGCGCGTTGTCCCGATTCGATCACTTTACCGACCCGAATTATGCATATCCCGGAGGATTGGACAAACGGTTTGACATGTATTTGTGGGGCACGACCAATTTTGGCGGCGGCGCCGGAGGCGATTGGGGCCAGCGTATGTCGGACGATTATATTTTAAGCACGGTCAACAACAACGAGATTCAGATTACGGAGCATGAGATCGGCCATGGGTTCGGTATGCCGGACTTCTATGGAGAGAATGACCGTCCGCCGGGAGGATTCCCCGTACCGACGATTATGTGGGCGGGCAACTCATCGAAGATCACGGATTGGGATGTATGGCTGCTTCGCTATACCTGGAGCCAGCTCAAGCAGGATTCGCAGCGGTTCCGCATGTAATAAGTGAATCATCTAGCGCTCGTCCCTTGCGGACGGGCGCTTTTTTGCGTTCAATGGTGAACATTTCACTCCGTACATATGCGTATCATAAACCGCCAATATTAAAGAAAATTTTTGACCGCGGGGGAATGAATTTCGCATCTGGACTCGCCTGATGAGGCCAAATTCGACTAACGCCAACCGCATGGACGATTTTAGGCCTCCTTGCTCTGATCCGTATAATACAAGAGAGACGGGCCAGCTTCGAATGGTTTCCTGGCCAAGATTGTACAGTTCGGAAGCGAAAGCGTGGTTTCGTTAAAGAAGACCGGTAAAACGGGCGGAATGGAATTCCGTCCGTATTTTGCTATCTCTAGAACATCGAATTTTGTCTATTCTTTGTATATACTTTGTCGAGTTTTTGTCGAGTTTGCAGTGATATGTTGGAAATACGCACTGTGTAGGATTGGCATATTCTTCATATATACAGTGTGTAATTGAAAAAGATGCTCGAAGGAGGGGAGACGACTAAGCATTGATCAGCGTCCCGCACAGCCCTTTTTCGGTCATCTGAAAGGGCATAAGTTTCGACGATGCGAAAGGGGTGCTGGGGCAAGCAAATAGCGTAAGGAGAGCTTTGAGATGAAACGAAGAGGTCGTGTAAGAACATCTTTACTATCTTTCTGCTTGGCGGTAGTGCTCGCCTTGCAGTCAGTGACGTTCTCTGCTGCAGCCTATGCGGAGAACGCGTCAGACGGTTTCGGTACGGCTGCCGAACCGTCGTCGGTATCTGAGGCGGTGTACGGTTCGCCGGACGAACCGTCGTCAGTACCTGAAGCGGTGTACGCTCCGCCACCCACTTTAGCGTTTGCGGCAATGGCGGTAGACCCGGCGGACAAAACGGCGGTGCTGGCGAACGCCAATCCGACGTTCACGCTCACGGTGAAGCAGGGCGACCCTGCGGCTGTGATTCCGGCGGGCGGCGAGATTAACGGCCGGGATAACTTTACCCTTGAGCTGGATAATATCGCCGTACCGACCAAGGGCGACGATCTCAATGCTCCGCCCGAAAGCGTGATTCAGCAGGGAGATTACGCCGTCCTGGATAAGGCGACCTACTTCCCTGAAGTGAATTTGACGCCTGCTGGTCCTTTGCCAATCAATCAGGGCGGACTGAAAATTGCTACCGTTCAGTTTTTTGCCGATTCCATCAAAATTACGTTTGATGGCGCAGGGGTATATGACGGCAGTAAAAACAGCGTCAAAATCGGCTTTTCCACTACTGCCAAGGCGGCGGATCAGACCCCCGGCGGTGAGCTGAACGCGACCATTTTCGGAGATGGCTATAAGTTTAAAAACTCGGCTTTGGTGCCGGAGTATACCATTGTCGCCAGTTCCTTAAGCAACGGTGGCTATGACAGCGGGATCAACTCCACCTCTTTTCAAGAGGGCACTATTACATGGCGAGCGGTAGTGACTGCCACCGACAGGGACGATAAGACCATCCCCATGCCGCTGGACGGGTTGACCTTCTCTGATGAGCTTGCGAACGTCGGTGTATATGTGCCTGGGTCCTTCTTTGTGGATGGAAATGCGGCAGTTCCTGCTTATGCTGCTGATCGCATACTTTCCTACAAGTTCCCAAACGTATCCACTGAAGAAAACGTCAAAAGCACGGCGACTATCACCTTCAAAACGTGGATTCCTAAGAATACTTATTACTATGAAAAGAACGGAAATTTTGCTGATCAGTATGGATGGTACCGCATTGATAATGCCGCCAAGCTCTTGGATGACACTGCCGATGTGAAGGCTTCATCAAATACCCATCGGATTGCCATACGCCCCAACTGGATTGCGGTGACCGGCAAGCCCAGCAAGAGCGGAAACGATACGCTCATCACATGGACGGTTGAGGTCAACAAGAGGATTAACAATAACAGCGTGCTGTCCAAAACCGGCTTGCAGAACGTTAAGATTACAGACATGCTGCCCGCCGGGACGGAGTTTGTGTCCGCAACTTATAAGAATGGGGACAGCGGTACGGATACCCCAATTACCCGAAACGCCACAGGGGAATTCGAGATCGGAACCGCCATCGGCGGGAATCTGGACGGCCCCCTCTATATGACGGTTGTGACAAAGGTGACTGACAGCAGCAAGTCAACCTTCGACTATAGTGCCCGCGCCAACTGGGAATTGGATGTGAAGGATGGAGAAAATGCCATCCAGAACAACGATGTGGCCGGCTGGACCGCTCCTGCAGCCGTTGTGGAAACTGCAAGGGTTATAATCGGCGCACATGCCTTCACGAAAAGTGCCACCACCACCGCCGCGCTGCACAACATCGCAGGCACCAAGTGGACGATGAACTTGACGCTGCAGTTCGATCTGGATGCTCCAGCCGTCTACGATTTGCTGGTTCACGGCGGTTCTCTCGATGTACTGAATAATCTGGACGCCAATCCTAAGGTTGCGTCGGCAACTCTGGATGCAATCAAGAGCCAGATCGATTCCAAGCAGCTTTGGCAAAAATACCGCGAGAATACACTGACCGTGAGTAATGGACTGACCGGTGAAGTGATCCCCTTGACGGTGAACGGCGAGCGGGTGGCCGATCTTATCAAAGTAACCGGGTATAAAGGAAGTGTGCAGGGGAGCGTTTCTTTTGAAGCCGTCACCACCAATCCGGATAACCTGTTCCGCCAGGATAACGCCGGAAACACATGGAGCAACCGGGGGCTGCTCTTCGATGGCGACGATTATATGAGTCGCGCCGAGGCCAACACCTCGAACTTTGTGCGGATGCTGAACAAGGAGATGCTGTATGCCAACACGGTGGGTGTAGAGGGGGTTTCAGCCGATTGGAACCGAAACTATTCAGGTACTTGGAGTGACAGCATATGGAAAAGAACACCCGTGGCCAACGATCCGAACTGGTATACGGACAACTCTCGTCCTGACAATTACATTCTGGCAGGCTATGACCGTAAGGATCGAACAGTCACCTTCCGGCTGGCGGTGAACATGCCGGGCTTCAATACGGATGAGATGGCCAAGGACGGCGGCACCCGCGTAGCCAGCGACATTAAGCTGGTGGATGAGTTGCCGGAGGGCTGGGAGTTTGTAGATTATGCTCCGGGCGAGGCTTATAAGCTTTATAAAGGTGGTACGGGCTATAGAACCGATGGTAAAGGCGGGTATGGTAGATATGCCCAGGCCGTTTCTGTCATTGCGCCGGGTACGCCTCAGCATGTGGTGAGCTTCAACAAGAATGGCAATGTAGGCACTTTCACCTTCTCCAAGCTGGAGAGCCCTTACGTCATTCTGGTAAAGGCGCGTCCGACCAATGCCAAGCTGGCGACCTACCAGCTAGGCAACAATAATGCCGGTGAGAATCAGGCGGTATTCTCCATGAAATGGGGAGACAAGCCTTATAGCGCCACCGAGAAGCATAGAATCATTGTGCCTGTGCAGTCTCTGAGCAAGACGGGGAAAAAGCCTGTTTCCGGTGTGCAGGAATGGACGGTGAACTACACGCCTCCGTTCGAGATGAAGCAAGGCGTCTATTTGCTGGATACCCTTGCCAAGGGGCTGAAGCTGCGCCAAAATGCGGAGGGCGGTCTATCTCTCGAACCTTCCGACATCGCTGTTTATCCCGGCAAGTTGAAGCCGGACGGCAGCCTGGAGCGTGACGGAGGGCCGCTGAATCTTACGGATCCGGATAGTGAAGTGAAGGTTACCGCAGGCACAGACCCGGCAACTGAGGGATCGACGCTTCGGTTTGATTTTGCCGACCCGAACAAGTTCTATCAGATCGTTTACCAGACCGAATCCCAGGGCATGCAGCCGGGAACGGCCGGGAACTCCATCAAGCTGATGGGCGACGATACCCTTCCGCCGATCGGAGCGCAGAGCAGTATTACGCTGGACGCGAACGATGTGGCGGGAAGCGCAAATGAAAACGGCCTGCTCTTCCTCAAGAAGGTTGGTCCCGACGGCACAACACCGCTGAAGGACGTAAAGTTCCAGTTGTTCAATCCTGACGGTACACCGGCCAGGGATAAAGAAAACAATGTAATGGCGGAAAAAACGACGGGCACGGACGGCAAGACGGATTTCATTATTCAGGTGCCGGGGGATTATTTGCTCAAGCAGACGTATATTGATCCCCTCACTTACTTGCCTACGACTACGGTATACCGGGTACGTGTCATCGATGCGCCGGGCAAGCCTGTCCTTGTTGACGGACAGAAGGTGGAATTGAACAATCCATTGATTGTGCCAACACCGGCCCAAGGCAAGCTGACCATCAGCAATAAGGTGGAAGGCAACGGCAGCGATCCGGACAAAGAGTTCGAATACACCGTGACCTTCACCGGCGAAGGCAAGGATGGAGAGTACACCTATAAGAAGCTGGATAATACGTTTGGCACGATCAAGAGTGGAGACAAGGTTACCCTCAAGCACGGGGAAACTGTGACGCTGCCGGCATTGCCTGTGGATCTGGACTATACCGTAACCGAGGCCGATTATACGACCGTTGACGGTTATACGACCATGCCAGAGACGAGAGAGCTGTCCGGCACAATCGTGAATAAAGGCGACCACAAGGCGGATTTCGTGAACAAGCGATACGTTCACAATCTGACCGTCAGCAATACAGTCACGGGGGATGGGGCAGAACCGGGCAAGCCGTTCAAGTACACGGTGACCTTTGACGGTGCAGGAAAGGGTCAAGCTTACAATTACGAGCATTCAGACGGTACAACGGGCACGGTCACATCCGGCGCTTCTTTCGAGCTCAAGCATGGTGAGACCTTTAAAATTAAGGATCTCCCCGACAATTTGAAGTATACGATCACTCAAGACGGTTACAAGAACGACGGCTACGCGACCACCCCTGCATTGTCCGATGAGGGAGTCATGGCGGGTGCCGATCGCAAGGCGGATTTCATCAATGAACGGACCGTCAATAAGCTGACCGTCAGCAATACGGTCATGGGCAACGGCGGCGACAAGACGAAGGAATTCGAGTACACCGTCATCTTTGAGGATACAGGCAAGGATGAAAGCTATTCTTACTTGAAGTCGGGCGGCGGCACAGGTACGATCAAGTCCCGCGATACCTTCAAGCTCAAGGATGGAGAGACACTGGATATTTTGGGCCTGCCTAAGGATCTGAAATACACAGTTACCCAGAAGGACTACACAGCCGATGAATACGTGACCATTCCTGAGGAACAAGGTTATACCGGAGTCATGGAGGGCAAAGATGAAGATGCCCCGTTCACGAACGTGCGAGTCTTGAAGGGCGGTCTGCTCATCAGCAACACGGTTAAAGGCAAAGACGACGACAAAAAGAAGCCGTTCAAGTACACGATCACCTTCACAGGCGAGGGAGCGAACGAATCCTACTCCTATGAGAAATCGGACAGCAGCAAGGGCACGATCAAGAGCGGAGACACCTTCGAGCTTACAGATGGCCAGACGCTTGTTGTGCAAGGACTTCCGACGTATCTCCAGTATACGGTGACCCAGGATGGTTACACGGAAGACGGCTATGTGACGGATCCTGAAAGTCTTGTTCGCACAGGCGCCATTCCGGAGAAAAAAGTGGCCGAAGCACATTTTGTCAATACCCGCCCGTATCTGGAAGGCGTGCTGCGTGACAACAACACAGGGGAAGTCATTCCGAATGCGCCCATCACGGTGACCGATCTGAAGACAGGCAAGGAGCTTCAGACGGAGACGAATGAGAAGGGTGAATATTCGGTCCCGGCCGTGGCGGATACCGACTATACGATCACATTTACGAAGTGGTATCAGGTAGGCGGGAAGGATGTCCCTGTCGAGTTCACGCAAAAAGCAAATGTGGACGGCAGCGTTACGGACGAGACCGTTCCGGCGGACATTACGGCGGTAGGGATCGTTCTGTTCAAGCAGCTGGATGGAACAAAAGAGCTATTCAACGATTCGTTAACCAGCCAGATGCATATCTATTTGAAGGACAAGGACGGCAATTATATTAAGGAGAACGGCCAACCCAAGGCGTTCCCAATGGCTTCGAACGGCACTTTCTCCGTGGAAGGGCTGAGCGAGCAGAAGTACACAATGGAAGTTCGCTATGAAGCTGAGGACGGTCAGGAACTGCTCTTCAAGGTGACGCAGCTGGACGTGAAAGCAAACGGAGAGCTGAATATTTCCGAGGAATTGGTCGACCCTTACGGTACGGTTTATGATGAGACGACAGGAGATGCCATCACCGGCAAGAAAATTGACGGAGCCAAAGTTACACTGTATTATGCGAATACGCAACGGAATATAGATAACGGGCGCATTCCGGATACTAAAGTAACGCTTCCACCGGTTCCGAATTTTCCGCCGCACGACAACAAGAGCCCGGAGCAGGATAGCGACGCAAATGGCTTCTATGCGTACATGGTGTTTCCTGAAGCGGATTACTATCTGATCGTAACGAAGGACGGATATGAGACGCACAGAAGCGAAACGATTTCTGTCAATTTTGACATTATAAAATACGACGTGCCAATGAAGCCGATCAGTTCCGGCGGCAATGACGGCGGCAATAGCGGCAGTAATGGCGGCAGAACTGGATACAGCACCCGCGTACCCGCTCCTGTCCAGCCCGCTCCTGCTCAGCCCGAGCCTGACGACAGCAATGGCGGAACCGGCGACGACAACAACGGAGCCGGCAACGTCGATAACGGAACCGGCGACAGCGATAACGGAGCCGGCGACGGTAACAATGGAGCTGGCAACATCGACAACGGAACCGGTGACAGCGACAACGGAGCTGGCCACGTCGACAATGGAACGAGCGACGGCAACAACGGACCCGGCCACGTTGACAATGGAACCGGCGACGCCGACGTCGAGCTGGACGATGTTCCGCAAACCGGGGATAACAGCGCACCGCCAATCTTCTATATGGCTTTGGCGCTGATGTCTTTGATTACAATCGGACTCTGTCTGCTCAGCAGCAAGAAGAAAAAGCACATCCAGTAAACCGGAAAGGCGGTAAGAAAATGAGTAAAACTAAAAAATTTCTTATCGCCGTTTCCTTCCTTCTGTTGGTATTTTCTCTCTTCGAAATGGCGAGAACTTTCCTGCAGGATTATGCTGAACGGCAGAAAATCGAAGAACTGACAAAAGTTTGGGAAGAAGAGTCAGACAAGGGCGGAGGGGAGGCATTCCCCTCCCCTTTGAGTATGAAGGCGGATGAGCCGGTCATGCTTCCCGAATTTCAAGCGCTTTACGAGAGGAACCCGGACATCGTCGGATGGCTGAAGATTGACGGCACCCGAATTGAATACCCGGTCATGCAGAATCCGCAGGATACGCAGTTCTATCTCAATCATGATTTCGATAAAAAGAAAAATAAAGGCGGCCTGCCCTTTTTGGACGAGCACAGCCGGATCAACGGTTCGGGCATTTTGCTGATTCACGGACATCACATGAAAAGCGGCTGGATGTTTAAAGATTTGATGAAGTACAAGAAAGAAAGCTTTTATAAGGAGCATGCTACGTTCCAATTCAGTACGCTTTACGAAAAGGAAGAGTATGAGATTGTTGCTGTTATCCTGTCAAAAGTTTACCGCAAATCGGACGACGTTTTTAAGTATTACCAGATTGAGCAGGTAAGTACGCCCGCCGAGTTCGATTCGTATGTACAGAACATCAAAAAACTCGCTCTATACGACACGGGTGTGACAGCCCGGTATGGCGACAAGCTTATTGTACTGTCCACGTGCGAGTACTCAACCGACAACGGCCGGTTGGCGGTGGTCGCCCGAAAGCGTAATTGACGATATTGAAATACGTAAGTCCAACCGCTTCATATCGCGTTCTCCTTTGGGAGGGCGCGATTTTTTTTGTAGTTAACATGGAAACTTTCGCAATATGAAACTGGTAAATAAGCGTTAATGTAACTTGGCGATCTGGAGTTGACATTGGAGAAAAGGAGAAACCCTTTCCCGGAGTTCGAGGCGACTTCGTGGATCAGATCCAGCAGTTGTAGTAAAGCGATCACCCCACCTGAGCGTAACTATTTCCTACTCCAGCTTTCTTGCTCCATGTTTAATGGAATAGTTGCAAAATTTACAATTACTTATCCGGAAATGCTGCCATAGCACTTGGTTAAGTGTAAAACCTGCAATTACTCCGCTATATTTCGAAGAAGAGGTAAAAAGACGAGGGAATAGATGTATGAAATACAATTAAACGATTGATTGGGTAAATAGATATAAAGTTAGTTGTATGATTTGCAATTAATGATCAGAGTAGGGCCGGTCAAGCACACTACAACGGCTCTGGAAAACTACGGGGCTGTTCGATTAATACCATAAGCAACAACCGCTGTCGGCCAATGAAGCTGACGGCGGTTGTTTTTTTGAATAAATGTTGGTTTGCCGCTTGTATATTGCGCTACACTAAGCTAAGTCACGTCTCCATCTGTTGCACCCGCTTCAAGTATGCAGTGACGTTTCTGTCATCATCAAGCGGATACTCGTAATTCAACCGTTCCGCCACCTCTTTCGCCGTGCTGCGAAACAAATCCAATGCGGCAAACAAGGCGCGCCAGACTGCTGCATATGTCCCCTCCGGATAAGTAGACATCAATGCAAGCCAGCTCTGGTTCGGCAGGTATTTTTCCAAATACTTGCCGTTTTTTCCCGTACTGAGAGAGAAACCGGTGTCCAGGCCAACTTTCCACTCCAGCATTTTGATCAGCATAGGTCTTACACACATGTTCAAGTGGTCCATTGCGTAAGTCATTTCTCGTCTCCACAAACCTTTGGCCACATAGGTGGAAACCCACCAAAATTCGTTGCAGCAATCTCCGTAAAAAGCGGCTGACGGATGCTTCACCCAGTAATCTTGATCGGTTGGCTCCGGGAGATGCGGCAGAGCACGATCTTTATCCAACAGAACTAGGGATAGTTTGTCGCCGTTGTTCCAGGTTTCTTTTTTCTCGACAGGACAAAGGGTAAGATCGATCCGGTTGCCATCCGAAAATAACATGAGATAAGCGAAGTTTCCATCCAATTCAGGCGGAATCAGCTTCATGTCTTCCGGCGTTTGCATGATGATCCGGCTTCCGAAGCAGTCCATCCAATGTTTGTCTCTGATAAAAGATTTCATGTCCGTAACCAGAAACACAATATCGTAATCCTGAAACCTGTCTTTCGGAGCGTTCGGATTCGTTCGCGACCCGTTCATCCCGACTGCACGGACCCGGTCATCATTTCTTGCGTAGTCCAAAATCAATTGCATCATTTCTTGTTCGCTTCTCATCTTGGGCCTAACCTCCCGCTTTTTATTTAAATATTGTTAAAAAGAACGTAGGCGGTCCGCGAATTCGAAAGAAATAAAGCGCTCTCCTAAAACCTCGTTATAATTTATCTAGCAGCATTTTCAAAAGTTTTGTCCCCTTTCTTTTTAATTACTAAGTTATATTCTATCATAGGCCCTTGCCCGGTTAACTTTCCTCATTGTCTCTGGGTAGCGAGACTCTACTTTATTGTTAAAAATTTGGACATGAATGCGAACGTACATTCCTGTATTTTATGATATGATTTTCTTAAACCATGGTGTTGGAGGAAATATTATGAAACAGCTGTTGACTTCCGAACTGGATGAGTTTTTAACATTTGTCAGGTCATTGGATAGTTTGAATGATGAAGTTTGGTTTTCACCAATCGGTGAGGGGAAATGGAGCATCCACGATATTATCGTCCACATCATGAAATGGGACGAATACTTCAATCGGGTTACTTTTCAGGCGCTGGCCGAAAGCGAGTTCCCGGAATTAACCGAGCACCCGGATTATTTAGGATACAACGAACAATCCGTACTTTACGGAAAAGGGATGACCAAAAAGGCGGCGATGGAAGAAACGATACGAAACCGTGAGCTTATGATCGATCATCTGAGCAGGCTGGAGGATCGTAAATTTACGATGGTTTATCCGGGCAAGCGCGGGTTCACGTTGGAGTCCTATATCAGAGAATTTTTTATTTCTCATGATCAGCATCATATGAAACAGATCAAGGACTCTTTGGATTAGACGATCCCGCCCCCTGTTTATACGGGAGTTATTTTTTCGACCGGCTCAGGCCTTGTTTGATCTTTCCCACGGTCAACAGCAGCAGGGGAAGGCCTACCATGTTGACGGGAAGCGCGACGGGAATCCAATAATTGAGCAAGTAATGGTTGACCGCTTCGGCCACGTTCTGCGGAATCAAGGCGAAAAGAAGGATGACCGGCGCGATGAACCAGATCATGATACGCCAATTTTCAATATTCAGAAATTGCGCCGTCCCGTAGCTGGTTATGAACAAATAGATCGCCAGTTTGATGAACACGCTGGCGAACCAAACGATAATCGGCAGCGGATCAAGATTTTCGATAAATCCGAATATCGATATTTTTCGGGACATTTCAAAAAAAGGGTACCACATTTTGGAGGATAGCGTTACTCCGATCGTCGTCGTAGCTATCGTCATGGCGATCAGGACGACAAACACGGCCGTAATCACCGCTGCGAAGGCGTATCGCCCCCCTTTGCGCGGGGTGGTCAAAAAGCAGGCAAGCATAAGATACTCTACGGAGTGCCCAAGATAGGAGGCTGGGGCAAGCGAACCTTTGAGTATCGCCGCGATGCCGCTGTCCGCGTACACGGGGAGCAGGGAATTCAGGTCCACGTTATTGATGCTGGCGAGCAACGTAAGAAACACCATGATGACGACGATGGGGCCGAGAATCTCGCTGCAGCGGGCGATCGATTCAATTCCCCCCGAATAAGTCGCATAGACGATTAGGGCAAGCATAATCAACATAATCGCCCAACTCGGCGTCAGCGGCAGCATCATGACATGGATGACGTCGTTAAATTGCCGCAAAACGATCGGGAGGATGGTGTACCATTGAATGAAATAAACCAGTATAACCGCTTTGCCCAGCCATTTTCCCAAGAGGGTCTGGGACAATTGAATTAAGTTCTGGTCCGGGTGCAGCAGTGTCGTTCGTGTGGTTATCAAGGTAACCAGAAACGCAATGCAGCCGGCAACGATAATGGACATCCATATATCCTGCCTGGCCGCGGTTACGCTTGGGGTTAACGTCATGATCAAGGTCATTCCCATAGCCATTAAAGTAATCATCCAGAAAACCTGCATGCCGGTTACCTTCATGCCAACCATCCTCAATTCTTTTGTTGATCATTCTTTAATAATATGCCCGGCAGCCTGTGTTCTTCCGATCCGCTCGATTCGGACATCGAGATTCACTTCGACCGGAATCGCCGGGTACATCGTATCCCATTTCTCCTTAAGATTCTTCCAGTCATATGGGTGGTCGATATGGACCTGCCTGCCGAATCCGAATATATCCGATTTGAATTTCTGTTGAGAGATCGAGACGGCGCTTTCCATCGCTTTTTTCAGTTCATCTTCATATGTCTGTTCCAGGCGATCATGGACGCCTGACTTGGCCATGTCGAGCTCCGTGTCGTTGGCGCTGATTCTGCCCGTTACCGTAAGATGAACGGTGATTTCGGGCTTCTCCTCAATCATTCGGGTGTGAATGTTCGTCTTCACTTTCAAGATGCTTAGACTAACGGTCCCTTTATATTCGGGTTTCGGGGGCTCGAACTGTACCACCCAGCTCAATGCGTGGATATTTTCCCGAAACAGGCGAAACGCTTTCTGCTCATCTCCGGAAAGAAATCCGACCAGCTTGTTATCACGGTAAGCCGCAATTGTGTCCAGTGTGAAGGTCGGATTTCCGATCCCATCTTTTGTAACCCGGATGCCCGCGGTTACCGGAGACTTCCCGAAGCTAGCGAGCGCATCCAAAAACTCGTCGGTTTTGACGGCCAGGGTGAAATCGCTCTGCATAATGTTGTTTATGCCGACGGCGGGAATTTCCTCGAGCAGGTAAGGGGTGCTGAGGACCTCTTTGGCCGTCGATTCATAAGCGGTTACGATATAGCTGTTATACCTGCTTTCCGGGGAGCGCAATAGCGTATCCAACACCTGGTTCAATCCGTGTCTGCCCAGGCTTTCGCCGATGACGATCACTCTCCGGTGTCCCAGATCGATGCTCCGCGACAATTGCTGCTGCTCCTTGTTCAGGGTATCGATGCCGTCCTTTCCTTCTTTCGTAAGAACTATAAACGACTTTTTTCCTTTGGATTGCACGGGAGTCGGAAGTCCAATCGGCAAGGCGATTTGCAAGGAAGTAATCATTTCCCCGTTTTCTGACAGATCGAGACCGGAAGCCGTGACAAAAGCAAGCTCGTCCATCTCCTTGCGGTCCCAGCATCCCGTAAGCATGGCGAGACAGCACCATAAAGCTGTGAACGTGAAGGCGATTCGGCGAAAATTCATTTCTTCTTCAGCTCCAATTCCTGCCCGACGCGGCGTTGCCGTTTATTAAGTACCTGCCAAGGAGCTCTAAAGAAGACGTCGAGTAACCCTTCCAATTGAAGCGGAGCTACAGGTGACAGGTAAGGGACGCCGAAGGACCGCAGATTGGTCAAGTGAATCAGAATGGCGATCAGACCGGCCCCGAATCCGTAAAGCCCGAATGTCCCGGCGCAAATCAGCAGCGGAAAACGCAAAAGGCTGACCGCCTGGTTCAATGTCGGATTGGGAATCAGAAACGAGGCGATCCCCGTCAGCGACACCACAATAACGAGGGGCGCCGATATAATGCCGGCCTGAACGGCCGCTTGTCCGATGACCAGCGCGCCTACGATGCTGATGGTCTGCCCGACGGGACGCGGCAAGCGGACACCGCCCTCGCGAAGCGCCTCGAACGTGACCTCCATCATGAGCGACTCCATAAGTGCCGGGAAGGGAACAACTTCCCGCGATGCCGCAAGGGTCATCGTCAACGAGGACGGGATCATTTCGGAATGATAAGTTGTGACCGCTACGAAGATGGAAGGCAGGGCAAGAGCCAGAAAAGCGAACAAATACCTCAACATACGCAGCATGGAACCGAACAGGAAATTGATGTAGTAATCCTCGACCGTCTGGAATGCGAACCAGAACGTCACGGGCAGGATCAGCGCAAAGGGCGAGCCGTTTACAAGCACGGCTACTTTGCCTTCGATCAGCGAGGCCGACACGGCATCGGGCCGCTGGGTCGACTGAAGCAACGGAAACGGAGATCGGGGATGATCGCTGATCAACTCTTCAATATACCCGGAGGTCAGGACGCTGTTTATATCGATTTTGGCCAGCCGCCGCCGGACCTCTTCTACTATGTTTTGAGCTGCCAGGCCGTCGATATAGACGATCGCCACCTCGGTTTGCGTTGTCGTTCCCAAGACGATGTTCTCCATCTTAAGCTGCGGCGTCCGGACAGTATGGCGAAGCAGGGCCATGTTGACATCGATTCTCTCGATAAAGCCGAGCCGCGGGCCGCGAATCACCGATTCGGTGCTGGGCTCTTCCAGCTGGCGCTGCAGTTTGTCCCTGATCTTGATGGATAATGCCTGCCTGGAAGATTCAAAGAATAAGACGACCTCGCCATTGACGATGCATTGGGCGGCTTCTTTCAGATTCGATACCGTTTTCATTGCGACAATCGATGGCAGGTGATGCTTCAAGCGTTCAATCAACTGTTCCGGGGATTCAGCTTCTTGGGGATTCAGCTTCATTAACGGCGTTAACAATCCTTCGTCCCAAAGCGTATGATCGACCAGCACTTCGAGATACACCGCCAAGCAGGGAAGTGAATGAACAATATAAAATTTCCGCGTGACCAGATCGGCGCAATGCATAAAAGTCTGTCTGATTGCCGCTTCGTTGAGGTCGAGACTGTCCGAAAGCGGCACGTCGGGAGTCGGGTCGATCCCTGACAGCTTTTTTGTCAGGCGCTTCGATAGACGTGTGTTTTTCAACAAGCTTCACTCCAATAGGTTCATGCTTAATAGGGTATCCTGCATCTTCCAGTTTATTCGGGAACAAAGCAAAAGGCCGGTGCCAGAAGACACGGCCGGCGAAACGGGAATAAATTTCCTATGCGGAATGCATACTTCAACCATAAGATTCTGGAAAAGAGGCGGAAAAAAAGGAGATGAAAAGCTTCGGCAAGGCGATCGTTTTTTTGGCTATAGTCGCATTATCGGGCGTTGTCCTGTATTTTTCCGTGACCCTGCCGCCGGGCTAAGCGAAATATTTGGCCACAAGCTTTTCGACCGTCCGGGTGGCCAGCGCCTGGGTCGTCAGCGTCGGATTCGGACCTCCAATTCCGTTGAAGTGGACGCTGTTGTCGCCGATATATAGCCGTTTGACCTGATAAGCTTCGCAGTTCGTGTCCACGACGAAGCCCATCCGCATGGTGCTTTCCAAATGAAGCTGAAAGGCGAAAGGGGTGTCGGAGCGGATGATTTTTTGGGCACCGGCCGCTTTCAAGGATTCGCAGGCGTATCTGGCCAGCCGGTCGCGCCTTTGCAATGTTTTCGCGCTTGGAGTGTAATGAACGACCGGGATTGGCCCGTTCTCGTCCTTTAACAGCGGATCTACTTCGACCCGATTGCGGTAAAGCGTTTCGTCATCCGTCAGCAGCAAATAAGTCATCGTCCGGCTGTAATTCGCCATCAATTCTTTTAGTTTCGGTCCAACCACACGTCCGCGTATATTCCAAGGGGCTTCTTGTTCCGGCAGCCTCAAGGCGTCGTAACCGGCTTCACTGAAACCGTAAGTCAGGAAGGACATCAGCCCCGGACTGAGGCAAGAGACCTGAAAACACCCGGTGCCGGGAATATCGACTCTGGCGCCGGACGTATGCCCCATATATGGATAGACGGCCGGTAATCCCATGATGCTCAACAGATCCTTTTCGTCGAATACGCCTCCGACCCAATCGAAGCAATGATTCGTCAGTCCTCGGCCCACCCACGCATTATAAGGCAGCGACGAGTTCAACCAAAGCCGCGGTGATTCGATGCACCCAGCCGCCATGATCACCGCACCGGCCGTAAGCTCCCCGACTTCGCCGGTCCAGGTGTCGCGGAAGCGTACGCCGATAGCCCGCAGTCCGCCCTCCGGATCGTGATCGGTCAATATTTTGGTCGTGAAAGAATTGGGCCGTATGGCAACGCGTCCGGTTTTGAGCGCGAGCGGGACGTAGCTGACGAGCGTTCCCCGTTTGGCAATCCGGTCGACCGATGGCCCGGCCGTGCATCCATTGACGCAATGCCCCTGCAGATTGCACCCTTCCATCTCGTTGAGCTGTTCCGGCGTATAGTCGGGATTCATCAAATTCGCGTTCGGAGGCAGGATCGCATTGGGGTTTGGGCGGTAACCGGGCGTTACCACATCGAGCGTCGGATTGAGCCGCCAGCCCGCCTTTTTCACCCCGTAATAAAACAATTCCTCCTTGGGCGTCGTCGGTGAGAAATTGACGGGCAGGGTTGCTTCGACCTTCTCGTAATAAGGAATCAGCTCCGCGTAGCTGATTGGCCAGACGTTGTTCACGGCCAGCGGGAACGCCCGCGGCGATTGGCTCCAGTAATGTTGCGTCGTTCCCCCGACTCCCGCTAACTGCCAGATATCGCCTTTTTGGCGCATTACCCGGTGCCACGGCGCACGCCGCCGATCGGCCGGTCCGAAGCGGAAAACGCCCGACACCACATCGTTCATGTTGTTTTCGTAGCGATTATAGATTTTTTTATAAATCCCCACGTCGAGATCGCCGAAGCTGGAGCTCCACTCTCCGCCGCGATCGCTGTTCGGTTCGGGCCATTTTTTATTCCCATAAAAAGGACCGGCCTCCAGCACAAGCACGTTCAGACCTTTTTCCCCGAGCTCCTTGGCCGCGACCGCACCTCCGCCCCCGGATCCGATAACGATGACATCAGCGTCGTACAATTTCGTATCCCCCTTCATGCCTGACGATGAACAGCATAAATCCGCGGAATGCGCGGTAACCGGAGGAAACGCCCGGATATTCGGCCTGCCGCCAACCGATGGGAAAATGCTCCAGCCTTCGGCGGGTCGGGGTTTCGAGCCGTGTCGTACCGTAGGCGGACCATTCCGAGTAGTTCCCGAACATCGTTCCCCGGTTCAAATAATCGATGATAAATTTGAGGAATCCGCCGTCGTCCCGGTAGGGAGGAGGCAGCAGGCCGAGATCGAACCGGAGCTGCTCCAGCAAGGCGAGGACCCGGATTCGGCCGGCGGGAGCGAGGGCGGAGAACGGACTTACGGCCCAAACGGGAACCTGCGGCGCGTCCGGCGCACCGCCGCCGGCGACGAACTGAACCGCTCCCGTGTTCAGCATCCGTGCGGTGGAGGCGGACAGCGGGAATTCGGTCCGGCTAATACCGAACATAAGCGCCAGGGTATGATCGAGCTCCCATATCATGTACTCGTGCACGTGCAGTTCGGCTGCGCCCGGCGCTTGCAGCGGCCCGAGAGCCGGCGTGTACGGGGCAATCGCTTCTACAAGCGCACGAAACGTTTCGTAAGTATCCGGATCGGCATGGGCCGAATACGATTTTGCCGTTTGCACAATAGTAAACCTCCCCCGATACTCAAATTAGATATTGTTCCTCTCAAAATTTTATTGAGCAGCCAAGCATAATATGATGGGCTTTGATGCGGATCTTGGCAAAGAGTGAGCAATCGAGAAGAAATGTTTATCAAAACCCAATGATATACTTATAATAAAAAAATCGAAGCAACAGAGAGGGGATGACCGTGAACTACGTAGACAGGCCAAGCAACAACCCGCCAATGAATCACTGGAAAAGAAATATCGTGCTTTTTTTAAGCAGCCAGACGATCTCGCTATTTGGTTCGTCTTTGGTGCAGTATGCCATCATGTGGTATATTACGCTGAATACGAAATCCGGAATGATGATGACGCTCTATATCCTCTGCGGATTCATTCCGACGTTTATTTTGTCCCCGATTGCCGGCGTATGGGCCGACCGTTACAACCGGAAGCTGCTGATTATGCTGGCGGACGGAATGATCGCGACGGCAACGCTGGTGCTCGCGGTGCTATTTTTAATGGGTTTTGACGCGACCTGGCTGCTTTTTGTGATCGCCGCGGTACGCGCGTTGGGAACCGGGGTTCAAACCCCGGCAGTGGGGGCGATTTTGCCGCAGATCGTGCCGGGCGATAAACTGACGAAGGTCAATGGAACCAACGGAAGTTTGCAGGCGGTGATCATGTTCGTGTCGCCGATCGTAAGCGCTGCGCTGTTGACCGTGGCGTCCATCGAGATGATCTTTTTCATCGACGTCGTGACCGCCGCCATCGCCATTTTGACGCTGCTGCTGTTCTTCAAAATCCCGGTTCACCAAAAAGCAGCCGGCGGGCAAGCGACGGGGTATTTCAGCGACATGAAGCAAGGTTTGGTTTACATCAAAAACCATGCTTTTCTGAAGACGTTTTTTGTGTATTTCGCCGTATTTATGGTGATGATGGCCCCTGCCGCCTTTTTGACGCCACTCCAGGTAACGCGTACCTTCGGGGATGAGGTGTGGCGGCTCACGGCGATTGAAATCGCCTTTTCCATCGGCATGATGGCGGGAGGAGGACTCATCGCCGCGTGGGGCGGATTTCGCAACAAAATTCACACGATGACCGTCGCAAGTCTTCTGATGGGCGCTTGCACGTTTTTGCTCGGCATCGTTCCGTCCTTTTGGATCTACTTGTTCTTTATGGCCGTTTTCGGCGTGGCGATGCCGATTTTCAACACCCCGACCAACGTGCTGATTCAGGAAAAAGTGGATGAGAACTTCTTGGGCCGCGTATTTGGCGTGATCGGTATGATATCGACTTCAATGATGCCGATCGGCATGCTGATTTTCGGCCCGATCGCGGACGTCATTCAAATCGAGTGGCTGCTGATTGGCACCGGCCTGCTCATCCTTATTCTTTCGGTCTTTTTGGGACGAAACCAAGTGTTGCTCGACGCGGGGAAACCGCCGTTACCGGAGTCCTCCGCATAATCGAAGAAAACAGGAGCGCGATATCGCTGATGAAGTCTTTGGATACCGGAAAAAGGAAGTCAATTCTCTAGCGCTTAACAGTTCAACGATTGTCGTCGTGGCCGGACATATCCTGGGCATACTGCTTAGTTTTGCGGCCATGGGAAGTTGGATGAAAGCCATTGAATACAGCGCTTCTTTTGCCATGCCCGTGATCATTGATCCGCTTTACATCGGAGTTGGATTTGTCGTTATCATGCTCTGCTATGAGCTGTCGAAGCTGCTGTGCAGGAAAAAAGTCAATGCTGTTTCTATGAGTGATGTCTTAAAAGCAGGGACGGAATAGAAAAAAATTTTATTTTCCATTGAGGCTGCAATAAAAAGGATTGCGGCCTCAACCCTTTACATATCCGGCTAATGGTCGTGTTGTCTTTTTTGCATGTACTTATAACTTAACTTCCGCAGAACGAAAACCAACTTAAAAGCAGGGGGAGCATGGAAGGAACTATATGCCACTCCTGCCACGTCGCGCTATAAGGAAGCTGGGGGGGATCCCACGAAATGCAAAAGTGCAGGCGGTTTTCGTCGAAATTCCCCGAAACAGGTGGTTCAGATGTAAAAGTGCATTTCATTTCGGGTCAAAAGCTACTTTTTTATCGTATAGCCCCAAAAGAGATGCATTTTTGCATTTCAACCGCTCCAAAATAGAAATTCACGGAGAATGGAATGCACTTTTGCAGTTGATTCCATCAGGCCTCTCCAAGGCCTAGGTAACGTTCCGTTTTATAGTAAAGAACGTGTTTCGATCCGCTGCAAAAATGTGTTTGATTGGCAAAGTTCTTGCCATTTTCGTCCGATTTATCAGCAAACTGCTGTTACATGGGAATGTATTAATCTTCCAATATTGGAATACAGTTTAGCTTGTTTATCCGCAACAATACATGTTATATTATTTCTCCGGCCGTGAAAATGGCCAGGCGATAAGGGAATGGCAGGATTTACTTCTTGCCGTAGAGCTTCTTGATGTGATATATTGTTTATCCTGCCCTTTAAGTTGTGTCGGCGTTACGCCGGCCACGGCGAGAGGTTGCAGAGAGGAGCAAACGATAAACGGCGGAATGTTGTTGGAAAAAATTACGCCTTGAAATGAGTATGGATGATATGTTATATTAATTATCCTGCCGGATGAACCGGTATGGTGGTAAGTGAAATGGCAGGATTTACTTCTTGCAGTGAAGCTTGCCTCTGTGATATATTAGTCTTCCGGCGCTTTTGATAGAGCCGGAACGAAAACGAAGTTGATCTTTGAAAACTGAACAACGAGTGAGTATTAAATGAGAATTATATGGATGAATTCCAATCCGGTTTACGCCGGCGTTGAAATTCGATCCTTTCTCGTCAGTAACTGATTGAGCTAATCGCTCTTTCGAATAAAGTTTCAACTTGGATGGAACACCTCGTACCTTCGGGTACAAGACTCCTTCCAACTTTATTGGAGAGTTTGATCCTGGCTCAGGACGAACGCTGGCGGCGTGCCTAATACATGCAAGTCGAGCGGAGTTAATCGGGAGCTTGCTCCTGGTTAACTTAGCGGCGGACGGGTGAGTAACACGTAGGCAACCTGCCCGTAAGACCGGGATAACTACCGGAAACGGTAGCTAATACCGGATAATCAAGCTTCTCGCATGAGAGGCTTGGGAAAGGCGGAGCAATCTGTCACTTACGGATGGGCCTGCGGCGCATTAGCTAGTTGGTGGGGTAACGGCTCACCAAGGCGACGATGCGTAGCCGACCTGAGAGGGTGAACGGCCACACTGGGACTGAGACACGGCCCAGACTCCTACGGGAGGCAGCAGTAGGGAATCTTCCGCAATGGACGAAAGTCTGACGGAGCAACGCCGCGTGAGTGATGAAGGTTTTCGGATCGTAAAGCTCTGTTGCCAGGGAAGAACGTCTTCTGGAGTAACTGCCAGGAGAGTGACGGTACCTGAGAAGAAAGCCCCGGCTAACTACGTGCCAGCAGCCGCGGTAATACGTAGGGGGCAAGCGTTGTCCGGAATTATTGGGCGTAAAGCGCGCGCAGGCGGCTGTTTAAGTCTGGTGTTTAATCCTGGGGCTCAACTCCGGGTCGCACTGGAAACTGGATGGCTTGAGTGCAGAAGAGGAGAGTGGAATTCCACGTGTAGCGGTGAAATGCGTAGAGATGTGGAGGAACACCAGTGGCGAAGGCGACTCTCTGGGCTGTAACTGACGCTGAGGCGCGAAAGCGTGGGGAGCAAACAGGATTAGATACCCTGGTAGTCCACGCCGTAAACGATGAGTGCTAGGTGTTAGGGGTTTCGATACCCTTGGTGCCGAAGTAAACACATTAAGCACTCCGCCTGGGGAGTACGGTCGCAAGACTGAAACTCAAAGGAATTGACGGGGACCCGCACAAGCAGTGGAGTATGTGGTTTAATTCGAAGCAACGCGAAGAACCTTACCAGGTCTTGACATCCCTCTGACCGGTACAGAGATGTGCCTTTCCTTCGGGACAGAGGAGACAGGTGGTGCATGGTTGTCGTCAGCTCGTGTCGTGAGATGTTGGGTTAAGTCCCGCAACGAGCGCAACCCTTGACTTTAGTTGCCAGCAAGTGAAGTTGGGCACTCTAGAGTGACTGCCGGTGACAAACCGGAGGAAGGTGGGGATGACGTCAAATCATCATGCCCCTTATGACCTGGGCTACACACGTACTACAATGGCCGGTACAACGGGAAGCGAAGGAGCGATCTGGAGCGAATCCTAGAAAAGCCGGTCTCAGTTCGGATTGCAGGCTGCAACTCGCCTGCATGAAGTCGGAATTGCTAGTAATCGCGGATCAGCATGCCGCGGTGAATACGTTCCCGGGTCTTGTACACACCGCCCGTCACACCACGAGAGTTTACAACACCCGAAGTCGGTGAGGTAACCGCAAGGGGCCAGCCGCCGAAGGTGGGGTAGATGATTGGGGTGAAGTCGTAACAAGGTAGCCGTATCGGAAGGTGCGGCTGGATCACCTCCTTTCTATGGAGTAC
>NZ_RRCN01000001.1:2996303-5792277 GCF_003863965.1 Paenibacillus oralis | reverse complement strand
AACCGGTACGGGGACCGTGTCAGGCGGGCAGTTTGACTGGGGCGGTCGCCTCCTAAAGAGTAACGGAGGCGCCCCAAGGTTCCCTCAGAATGGTTGGAAATCATTCGCAGAGTGCAAAGGCAAAAGGGAGCTTGACTGCGAGACTGACAAGTCGAGCAGGGACGAAAGTCGGGCTTAGTGATCCGGTGGTACCGCATGGAAGGGCCATCGCTCAACGGATAAAAGCTACCCTGGGGATAACAGGCTTATCTCCCCCAAGAGTCCACATCGACGGGGAGGTTTGGCACCTCGATGTCGGCTCATCGCATCCTGGGGCTGAAGTAGGTCCCAAGGGTTGGGCTGTTCGCCCATTAAAGCGGTACGCGAGCTGGGTTCAGAACGTCGTGAGACAGTTCGGTCCCTATCTGTCGTGGGCGTAGGAAATTTGAGAGGAGCTGTCCTTAGTACGAGAGGACCGGGATGGACGCACCGCTGGTGTACCAGTTGTTCCGCCAGGAGCACAGCTGGGTAGCTAAGTGCGGACGGGATAAGCGCTGAAAGCATCTAAGCGTGAAGCCCCCCTCAAGATGAGATTTCCCAAGTTAGTAAGACCCCTTGAAGACGACGAGGTTGATAGGCCTGAGGTGGAAGTGCAGCAATGTATGGAGCTGACAGGTACTAATCGGTCGAGGGCTTATCCAAAACTCTACCCACCAAAGTGACGTAAAGCTTCGAAGCTGAGTCCGATTACTTTGGCGGGGCCCGGAAAGGCAAACGCAAATTTGTTTCGTATCCAGTTTTCAAGGATTAATACCTTGAAAATCGTTTGGTGGCGATGGCGGAGGGGTTCCACGCGTACCCATCCCGAACACGGCCGTTAAGCCCTCCAGCGCCGATGGTACTTGGACCGAAGGGTCCTGGGAGAGTAGGACGCCGCCAAGCAAGATAGAAGAGCACCGCTGATAACTCGGCGGTGCTTTTTGCATTATCGGAAATGTTACAGCGTGATGAAACGGATATTACGTTATTGCGGACACTGGGGGATGGAGAGGGGAAACTTAACGGAGGAGGCTAACGGACATGAGCGACGTTATTTGCTCCAAAATGAGGGGTTAGAAATTCTAACGGACCGAGCGGACCTTATTTCACTCAGATTGGCGTCAAAGTCCGAATTTTTGGCCTAATAGAGTCGTCTGAGTCCGTTAGAATGGGAAATACCCGGGAAATGGGCGAATAAGGTCTTTCCTGTCCGTTAAAATTTACCACATGATGAAGAAGGTCAGTTTCAAGCAAGGATGCCGCCAAGCAAAGAAGAAGAGAGCACTTTTTGTATTGTTAAATACCGAGGTGGACATGGATGGTTCAAGCAAACGGACCGAGCGGGCCTTATTCCCTCAGATCGGCGTAAATGACCTTATTTTTAGTTCGATAACGCTGTCTGGCTCCGTTACAATGGGAAATATCCGGGAAATGGACGTTTATCGTTATTCCGGTCCGTTAAGCTCAAAAACATTGTGGAGACGCTTTATTTCGAAATACGGGGCACCAGTTGTGGTTAAAATATTTTCATTTAAAAACTAAGAAATGTCCACTTATCTGAAAAATCTATAGTTTTCCAATGGTAGCGTTTACATTATAATAAAACCAACTTGATCCTAAGGTATCAGCTCAGGAAGAACAAGAAGGGATGAGAAGAAATGGTAAACGTTCGAAAACTGCCGATTTTGCTGGGCACACTGATCTTCGTTACGGCAGTGGCGCTTGCGGGCTGTGGAGGTGGTAACGCGGTTAACGGAAGTCAAGGAGCTTCTCCCAATTCGTCAAACGGAAGCGAACCCGCAGCGGAAACGGCCGCTCCGGCGAACGAAGGTACAGACAAGGAACCCGTAACGCTGAAATACACGTTTTGGGGCAGCCCTCAGGAGAAGAAAGCCGTGGAGGAGGCGACGAAAAAGTTCACCGAGAAATATCCCTGGATTACCGTCAACGCTGTGCATATTCCCGAAAGCGACTACGATGCCAAACTTACCGCGATGGTCGCGGCTAATGAAACGCCGGACGCCGGTTATGTGCATGGGGAGCTGGGGGAGGCCTGGCAAAAGGAAGGGAAATTCATCAACTTCAACGAGATGTTCGCCAAGGATACGGAGCTGAAAAAAGAGGACTTCCTCGACTATATCTGGTTTAACGGCGACGATCCGAGCTACACCTGGGGCATCAGCACGGCGGGCGAAACGTTCGCGTTGTTCTACAATAAGGACTTATTCGAGGAGGCCGGCGTGGAAATGCCTCCCGCCAAGGCGGAGGACGCTTGGACGTGGGAACAGTTCGTGGAAGCCGCCAAAAAGCTGACGATCGACAAAAACGGTAAAAACGCCACGGACCAGGGTTTCGATAAGGCCAATATCAAGCAATTCGGCGTTTCGTTCGAGAACTGGTACGGTCCGGTGATGGCGCACATCGTCAACAACGAAGGCGACCTCGTTTCGGCGGACGGGACGAAGTTCGCTCTCGATCAGCCGGAAGCGGTGGAAGCGATCCAGCGGCTGGCCGACCTGATCAACGTTCACCATGTCGCGCCCAACCCGGTGCAGGCTAAATCGATCCCGTCCCAGGCGGTCGCTTTGCAATCCAAGCTGGTGGCGATGAGTATGCACGGGCAGTGGATCAACCTCGATCTTGGGGCGGCCAAGGTTAATTACGATATCGGCGTGCTCCCGAAAATGAAGCGCAGCGTCGCCATGGGTATCAGCGGCGTCAGCGCCATGTTCAAATCGACGAAACATCCGGAAGAAACATGGCTGCTCACCAAATTCCTCGCCGATCCTTCCGGAGCGCTGAATTTATACCGGGACGGCCTCTGGATGCCAACGCTCAAGAAATGGTACACGGATCCGGCGCTTGTCGCCCAGTGGGCGGAGAACAATCCGTCGCACCCGCCCGGCTTCAAGGAAGCTTTTCTGAACAACCTGCTGAACAACAGCACGCCATCGCCGGTCTACTACGTGAAAAATTTCGGCAAAGTCAGTTCCATGGCGTTTTCTGCGCTGGATCCCGTATGGCTCGGTAAGCAATCGGCCGATGAAGCGATGAAAGAAGTCGCTTCAAAGGTGCAGCCGGAAATCCAGGGCCGTTACGGCAGGTAGAGAAACCGGCGCTTAGGGGAGGCGCGCGTTGGACACGTTTGGTCTGCATCAGGGCCGCGCGCTCCCGGTGCAGGGAGGAGGAGAAGCTTATGAGATCTGTCGCTGAAACACCCCGTCAAGCGGCGTTTGATCCGCTGCAAGGCATCCGGAGACGAAGGCGCAAAGAACTGAAATACGGTTTGTTGTTTGCTTCTCCGGTGCTGCTTGGCTACTTGATTTTTGTGCTGGGTCCGCTTGTATTCACGTTTTTGCTCGGATTTACCGAATACAGCATGGTCGGGAGCCCGAAGTTCGTGGGCTTGGAGAATTTCGCGCGCCTGTTTACCGGCAAGGAGCCGCTTTTTTATGACGCCACCTTCAGCACACTGTATTACGTATTCGTCAGCGTTCCGCTCGGCATCGCGTTTTCCTTTTGTCTAGCGCTGCTGCTTAACAGCAAAATTAAAGGAAGGGCGTTTTTCCGCGGTTTGTTTTACCTGCCGGTCGTCATCCCGCTCGCCGCGTCTTCGATCATTTGGCTGTGGATGCTGCAGCCGGATTTCGGAATCGTCAATTATGCGCTTGGTTTACTCCATTTGCCTAAGTTTTCCTGGCTATCCTCGGACACGACCGTCATTCCGACCTTGATCCTCTTCAGCTTATGGTTGACGGGGAACACGATGGTGATTTTCCTGGCCGGTCTGCAAAATATTCCGGCTCATCTGTACGAGGCGGTCGAGGTGGACGGTGGCCACACGCTGCATAAAATTGGGTACATTACGCTGCCGATGAGCTCTCCGATCATTTTTTTCAACACGGTCATCGGGTTCATTAATGCGTTTCAGACCTTCGTGCAACCCGCGGTCATGACGCAGGGCGGACCGGACAACGCGAGTTACCTGATCGTGTATTACTTGTTCAAGGAAGGGTTTCAGTTTACGAAGTTCGGTACGGCCAGCGCCGTTGCGACCTTGTTGTTTCTAGTCGTTCTGCTGTGCACGTTCGTCCTCTTCAAATTTTCGAATTCGCTGGTTTATTATGAAGGGCGGGAAAGAGGCAGATGAAAGTACGTAAAATCGCCGTTCGCTTGAGCCTATATGCTGTGTTGACGTTGGGCGGGCTCGTGTTTGTTTTTCCTTTCTATTGGATGCTGCGGACGGCGTTTGTGGGCATGGACGGCCTGTTTGCAATTCCGCCGGATATCGTGCCTGACTTCCTAAGGTTTGACAACTTTGCCGAGGCGCTTTCCAGCAACCCGTTTGGCCGCTATTTCTGGAACAGTACCGTCGTCACGGCGCTTTCCATGGCCGGCGTCGTCCTTTCGAGCTCGGTGTGCGCGTACAGCTTTTCCCGGATTTCGTGGGCCGGCAGAGACAAAATATTCGGCTTTATCCTTACCGGATTGATGATGCCTTTTTTTGTCGTGATGATTCCGCATTTTCTCGGCTGGAAAACCCTCCATTTGACCGATACGCTCGTTCCCCTGATTGCACCGGCCTGGTTCGGAGGAGGGGTGTTCAACATTTTTCTGCTGCGCCAGTTTTTTCTGACGATCCCGCGGGAAATGGACGAAGCGGCCAAGATGGATGGTGCCGGGCATTTCCGGATTTACTGGAACGTGATTATGCCGATTGGCAGGCAATCGCTTATCGTCGTCGGCATGCTGACTTTCCTGGCCAACTGGAACGATTATCTGGCTCCCATGGTGTTCATTTCCTCGGAAAAAAATTACACGCTGATGCTGGGGCTCACTTTGTTCCAGGGCACGTATTCGGCACAATGGCATCTAATGATGGCCGCAACCGCCATTATCGTGCTGCCTTCGCTCGCGGTATTTCTCGTTGGCCAGCGGTTTTTCGTGGAGGGAATCGCCATGAGCGGCGTAAAAGGCTAAACGGATTAGCAGAATTTTTGGAATAAAATGCAGGAAATAGTCCCTTTCATACCAAATTATTCTATTATAATGAGGCATAAGGAGGGAGGCAAATGCTGCATTTTCTATTGGTCGATGATGAGCCCGGCCACGTGATCGGGTTCACCAGGCTGCTTGGCAAGCTGCGGCCGGGCGATACCGTAAGTTCCGCGCGCAGCGGCGAGGAGGCTTTGCGTCTGTGTGAAGGCAGGATGTTCGACCTTATCTTTACGGATATCCGGATGCCGCATATGACCGGGCTGGAATTTATGGAAAAGCTTGATCCGGCAAACCGGGCGAAGGTGGTTGTGCTGAGCGGTTACGATTTTTTCGAATATGCGCAGAAAGCGCTTACGTTTGGAGCGTTTGGCTATTTGCTGAAGCCGGTTGATGCCGCTAAGCTGCAGGAGGTATTCGCGCGGGCAGAGCAGATGAGCGAGCGGGAGCGGCATGACCGCTTAAGGCAGCAGGAGTTGGCGGAAAGGATAGATCGCATGGAGCCGGCGTACAGCGGAAAGCTGCTGCAAGCGTGGATCGACGGCACCATCAGCGGCGAGCGGCTGACGGAGCTTAAGGATATTTTGCCTCTTAACGGTGCGGGAACGGCCGTCTGCGTAAGGCGAAAATATTCCTTCGGCCGGGAGGAGGCGGGCCGGATCCAATCCCGGCTTCGCGAGTACGGCGACTGCTTCTGCTTCGTTAGCGAACATGACGACGAGGAGTTGATCTGCATGCTCGGCGATGGCATTGATCCGCAGGCGGCCGGGCGGGTCTTCGAGGAACCGGAGCTGCGGCTCGGCGTGGGGCATCTATCGGCCGGGATCGGAAGCCGCAGGGATCATCTGCTGGAGGAGGCCCACATCAGTGTCCGCGAAGCCCGGTTCGCCAGGCTTGAGCAATTCTACGAGGAAGATCAAACCGTTTTCGCGTTTGGTGCCAGCCATTTGGACCGGGAACGCATTCCGGCGCTGGCTTCCGCCGCGGAAACCGCGCTGAAGGAAGCGCTCCGCGGCGGAGACGAACAAACCGCGAAAAACGCGCTCACCGCCATATTCCGCGAATGGCGCAGCCGTCCCTATCCCCTGCCGCATCGTTTGCGCGACAAGTGCAAGCTGCTGCTGGTCAAAACGATCGAGGATCACGATATCCTCAGGGAAGGCAGCTTGCATGACGATTTTTTGCGGGAGATCGAGGTTTTGACCGAGCATGCGGCCGCCTATTCCCAATTGGAAGGGGGCGCGCTTGATGTGGTGGTCCGCGCTGTCCGCACGATCAAGGAATGGAAGGAAAATCACCGTCATCAGCTCGTTCAGCGCTGCCTGGCATATATCGACGAGCATTACCGGTCCGACATTTCGCTCGAATCCGCGGCGCAGCGCTTTGGACTCAGCGCAGGTTACTTCAGCCAATATTTTAAAACCAAGCTGAAAATCAATTTTACGGCATACCTGAACCAGGTCCGTTTGTCCAAAGCCAAAGCCATGTTGGAACATGAAACCTTACGCGTCTACAAAATCGCCGAAGAGGTAGGCTACCAGGATGTGAAGTATTTCAACCGCGTGTTTAAAAAAGAATTCGGAATGACGCCGGAGGAGTACCGCAAGACGATCCGCATCCTGCACCAAAAGCGGGGGTAGCCAGAAGATGCGGCGCGCTCTCCGCCGGTTCGCCCGGCTCAAGTTCCGGACTAAACTGATCGTTTCCTATGTTTTCCTCATCACGTTCCCCATGATTCTCATCAGTTACGCCTATTACAAAACCAGCTCTGACATCATTCTGAAGCATGCCAGCGACAGCATGCAGGAAGTCGTTCAGAAAAACAACCAATATACCGACATTGTGCTAAACCGGGTCAAGGATCAGTCACTATCGCTGCTGGCCGATCCGGATTTATTCCAGCTGTTCGACAGGCCGCCGCCGACGGACCTGCTGGAACTTCTGCAAATGGACCGAAAAGTATCGGAGATCCTGGGCACGTATTACGCCTCGGAGCCAAGCGTTGAAAGCGTTCAGCTTGTCACCAGCTATTACAGCTTTGGCGGAACGGCCATCCTGACCTCCAGGCCGACTTTCGTCTCGGTCAAACCGGACAAGCTGCACGCATCCAAGCTCTACCGGGACACGCTCCGGGCCGACGGCAAACTGATCTGGATTCCCACGTACGATTTCGCCAAGCAGTTCGACCAGGAGGAGCTTAGAGATTTAGATCCGCGATACCGCTATGTTTTCTCCGCCTCCCAGCTGCTGAAGAGCTCCATCGTCCAGGACGGCGTGGTCAAGAGCTGGGGAGAGCGCACCGAGAATCCGCTCCTGCTCATAGGCTTCAACGAAAGCTTTTTCCGTTCGCCCCAGGCCGGCAAGACAGCGCTCGATGGCTCCTACATGTTCGTCGTTTCCCCGCAAGGAGAAATCGTGGCTCATCCGGATATCGTTAAGCTTACGAGTACTGAGGCAGCGGATTGGCTGGACGAGGCGGCCGCATTCAAGACCGGGACGGCGATTTCCCAAATAAACGGAAAAAAGATGCTGGTCTGCTACGATACGTCGGAAATTACCGGTTGGATCAGCGTGCTGGTCGTTCCTTACGATAGGCTGCTAAGCGATCTTCCTTTGGTCCATACGTACAGCTTGTACATCGCGGCCGTGCTGATCACCGTTTCGATCGCCGTCGCCTACATGATCTCGGGCTGGCTGACGATTCCGATCAGAAAGCTGCTGGTGGCGATTCAACTGACCGGGAGCGGCGTGTTTTCGACCAAAATCCCGGAACAAAGCGACTTGGAATTCGGCATTCTGATCAATAAATTTAATCTGATGAACGAAAAAATCAGCGACCTGATCAACGAAAACTACGAGACTCGGCTCAGGGAGAAGGAGGCCGAAATCATGGCGCTTAATCTCCAACTCAATCCCCATTTTTTGTACAACACGCTTAACGTCATTAATTGGATGGCGCTCGAGCGAAATGAGGAGGCGATCAGCAAAATGCTCGTCTGCTTATCGACCATGCTTCAATATACGGTCAAAAACAAACAGGAGCCGGTCGCTTTCGGCGACGATTCGGCCTGGCTCAAAAGCTACCTGCACATCATGGAACAGCGGTATTCCGGAGTATTTGAGGCAAGGTGCGAGTTTGAACTTATTCCGCCGGATTGCAAGGTTCCGAAAATGTTTTTGCAGCCGATTGTCGAAAATGCGATCATTCACGGTTTTGCTTTACGGACCAGCGGCGGATTGCTGCGCATTGCCGGCCATGAGGAGGAAGGCACGCTGGTGTTTACGGTGGAGGACAACGGGCGCGGCATGGATGAAGAAACGCTTGCTGCCGCGCTGAATCCGGAAGCGCCCGGAGTTGGCCTGGCCAACGTGATGAACCGGATCAAGCTGCTTTACGGGGAAACGTACGGGGCCACGATTCGTTCGGCTCCGGACCAGGGGACACGGGTGACCGTCCGGCTGCCAAAGCGGACGTAAGAAACGAAAGCAGGCGTTTTTCATTATCCTGAAAGGAGGTGATGGTTTTAGCTTGGCGCGGGTTACAAAGAAAATAAAACAAACCGGGATCGGAGGAGAGGGCTGCTGAATCTAATTTCTGAATGGAAATGAAAAGGAGCGGTGAAATGATGGGACATGAACGGACGTTATCGAAACCTTTGAAGTTGATGCTCGGATTGTTTGTCGCCAGCGCGCTGGCAGTGGCAATTCCGAAAGCGGCCTCGGCCTATACGTTGTCAAACAGTGAGTTTCAAGTTACGACCGGAAACCATGGAGAAATCACGAACCTGCAAATCGTCGGGGACAGCTTCCCGACCAATTACGTGATGAACGCCACCAACGCTCCACAGCAGAACACATCCGACCATCAATGGGTTGGCGAGCTGATGTTTACCTATCGGCTGGGAAGCGGTTCCTGGACGAAGGCCTGGACCAACCGTT
Organism: Paenibacillus oralis; assembly: GCF_003863965.1. Taxonomy (GTDB): domain Bacteria; phylum Bacillota; class Bacilli; order Paenibacillales; family Paenibacillaceae; genus Fontibacillus; species Fontibacillus oralis. Next base: position 5,783,325 of record NZ_RRCN01000001.1, on the reverse strand, counting down.
CGGCGGACGGGCGGACGCAAAACCAATCCGGCAACACGGTAAACATAACTTATCAGAACTCCAGCAATGCGGAGGGCATTCGCAACTTCAAAGTGGACGAGTCCTACGCTCTCCAAAACGACCATTTGCGCTGGTCGATCACGGTAACCAATACCAGCAATCAGACGCTCGAAATCGGAGACTTCGGTCTTCCGCTTCCCTTCAATGAATACTGGTCCGCAGGAGGGGGCGAGCAGATCTACGAGTCGCGGGTCGTCACTCATTCCAACGTAGCAAACAACAATTCCTACATTACCGTGCAGCGGCCGAGCGGGATCGGTAATACGCTGCTGATGGTGCCGGATGCTTCGACCGGAGCCGGGTTCGAGTATATGGACAACTGGCGCGTTGAAGAGCACCCGGGCAGCAAATGGGCGGCCGATGAGGGCGGCTGGCCCGAAGGGCTGACCGTGTTCTACATCCACTCCAACGTGATCAAAAGCACGAACCGCGGGTATTTGCCAAACACAAGCTTGGTGCTGGCGCCGGGTGCCAGCAAGACGTACACCTTCAAATTTTTCAAGGCGGCAAATGAACAAGCGGTAAAGGACCGGCTGTACGCGGAAGGACTGATCGACTTCACCGTCGTGCCGGGGATGATCGTGCCGACCGACCAGACGGCGAAATTCAGCCTGCGGACCACGAAACCGGTGGGCTCGATCGTCGCCCAATATCCGTCGCAAACGACGATCACTCCGCTCGGGACCGCGCCGGGCGGCCACCGTTTGTATTCGTTAACCTTAAGCCGGCTGGGGCAAAACGATATTACCGTCAACTACGGCAACGGCGAAAAAACCGTGCTGCAGTTTTACGCGATCGAACCGGTCGCCAACGCTTTGCAGCGCCATGCCACGTTTATGGTGAACAACCAGCAGTGGAACGTACCGGGCGATATTCGCGACAAAGTGTTCGACGACTGGATGATGCAATCCAACTCCCGCCGCAACGTGTTTAACGGTTATTGGGGCTGGGGCGACGATTGGGGGCTGACGCACGGGCAGTTCCTGGCCGAGAAAAACGTGCAGAAACCGGTCGCCACGGAAATCGAAGCGGTGGACAAGTATTTGGAAACAGCGATTTGGACCAACTTGATGAACGGCCATCATGAGGATTATCTGATTCATGATTTCCTGATGCCGGAGCCGAACACGACGCCGACGTACCGGGGCTACGCTTATCCGCATGTCTACAACACATATTTCAGCATGTACAAGCTCGCCAAAATGTACCCGGACATGGTCGATTACATTCACCCGCGCACAACCTATTTGCTGCGCGCCTACAATATTTTTAAGGCGCTTTACGACGGACCGGTCGCTTACAACTGGAACACCGGCTTGATGGGAGAGATGTCGACACCCGAGATCATCAAAGCGCTGCGAGAGGAAGGCTACACTTCCCAGGCCAATGACATCGTCAGCAAAATGAACACCAAATACAACAATTTCAAAAACACAACCTACCCGTACGGCTCCGAGTACAACTACGACAACACCGGGGAGGAGTCGGTGTACACCTTGGCCAAAATGAACAACAACCTGTCGATGATGGGCAAAATCAACACAAAGGTGCGGGCGACGCGCGGGGCTATGCCGCTGTGGTACTTCTACTCCGTGCCGGTGACGATTACCGGGGAGCCGTGGTGGAACTTCCAGTACACCGTTGCGCTGCAAGGCTATGCGATGGATGACTGGGTACGCAATCATTCGGCCAATCCGGAGGTCGAGCAGCGTTTGACCTATGCCTCGAAGCTCGGCAACTTAAGCGCGATCAATTCCGGGCAAATCAGCTCGGACCCGGCGGATATCGGGGCGGTCGCATGGACGTATCAAATGACCAAAGGCAACCACGGGGCGCTGGGCGTCGGGGGCGGGCCGCTGTTTAACGGCTGGCGCGGCATGTCCGGCGAAGCCGACTTGGGGCTGTGGGGCGCGATCAAGATTTTGAGCGCCGACGTAGCGGTCGATCCGCTGTTCGGATTGTACGGCTATGGGGCCGAGGTGACGAAGAACGGGGACAACTATGTCGTCGTTCCGAAGGACGGCGTATTCCAAAAGCTGAATCTGATTACGGAAAAGCTCAGCATGGCGCTGGAGCGGGACACGTATACGACAGCCACGGTAGCTACCGCCAAGGATTACGTCAACTTCTCGCTGAAAAACGCGACGCCCGGAACCGCCCATACGACGAAAGTTACCTTTAACGGTTTGGCGCCGGGCTCCTACAATGTGTTGATCAACGATGGCGTTGTCGGCAGCGTAACCGCGGCGAACGGAGCGCCTACGATCGTCAGCCTGAATATCGGTGCGGCCGCCACCTACGATATCAAGCTGCAGAAGGACGGCGATCCCGAGGGTCCGGTGGATGTGGCGCCGCTGGCCACGGCATCAACCTCTTACGTTTCGCCGTGGGAGAGCCTGTCCGGACTGAATGACGGGTATACGCCGACCAGTTCGGCCGATCGGGGCCATCCCGTTTACGGCAATTGGGACAACCCGAACACCACGCAGTGGGTGCAATACGATTGGAATCAAAATTATACGATCGACCGGATGGATGTGTACTGGTTCGACGACGATCAGGGCATCGACCTGCCAGCGTCCTACACGATCCAGTATTGGAACGGCTCGGCATGGGTGAACGTTAGCGGCGCGTCGGGTTACGGCGTATCGCCCAACCAGTACAACACAACCACGTTCACGCCGGTGACGACAAACAAGATCCGGCTGAACATCGCCGCCAAAGCAACGACATCCACCGGCATCCAAAGCTGGAGGGTGTACGGGTCTTGAAAGGCGGGAAGAGTAGGCTCAACGGCACCGTTGTGAACCGATAGGAAAGCGTTAAGCAAGGCTGCCCTGTAGCTGAGGGGCAGCCTTGCTTAATGTATGCGGCGTTATAGACTAGATTGTGTCTGGATGACATAATAAATTTTAGAAAAAGCAGGACATTTATCTTGATAGCTGACAAGGTTGACTAATGAGTCACGGATTGGAGGAAGGCGAATATGCCGAAAGCGGACAATATGCTGGCGGTTTTATGGCTGCTGAAATCAAGGGGGCGTGTGACGGCACACCAGCTGGCGGAAGAATTGGAAGTGCATGTTCGCACCATCTATCGCTGCATCGATGCCTTATGCGTATCCGGCGTTCCTATCGTTTCGGAAACGGGTCGCGACGGAGGTTACTATATTCCCGATCGGGTTAAACTGGAACCCTTGTTTTTTGACGCCGAGGAGCAAAAAGCGCTTGTTCATGCCGCAGCCTTCGCACGGGAAGCGGGTTATCCGTTTGAATCGGCGCTCGATCGGGCCTTGTCCAAAATAAAGCGCTATGCGACCCCGGATCAGCTTGAACGCCTGGAGCGTCACGAAACCCGCCTTGAGGTGATACAACAGCCTTCCACGGCTTCCCGGATCCCCGTATTAACCGAACTCGAACTTTGCATCGAGCGGCAGTTCAGCCTTGAAATCATCTACCGGACCGGATATGACGGTTCCCGGACGAAGCGGCTCATGGACCCTTACGGTCTCGTTCATTGGAAGGGCAAATGGTATGTCGTCGGTTACTGCCATTTGCGTGAAGAAATCCGCAGCTTCCGCGTCGACCGAATCGGTGGATTGGCACGGATCGGGAACGAGTTTGAACGTCCGCCGCATTTTTCGGCACGGGATTTTTTGCTGGACAGCCTGCTGCCGGATTCGGATCCGGAGCCGGACGGGAGTTCCCTGGTTTCGGTCATTATCGAAGGAAATCCCCAGGCGTTGGACGATCTGTGCGGGCATTGGCTGATGGGCCGCGCTTTGGCGGAACGGACAGAGCACCGCGCGCATTTCCGGCTGGACGAATTGAACTTGTACACCCAGCTTCCTTATTATTTATTGACGTTTGGCGGCAAAATCCGCATCATCGAACCCGAGGAATTGCGGACATGCCTGGTCGAGATCACGGCCTCGCTGCTTGATCATCATCGATCATAATTTTTTTAAACTGACCGATTCTGTCAGGGTTTAACTTTATAATGTAGGAGAATCAGAAGGCCGGGGGTGAAGGGATGGTAAGCTCTATTTTCAAGGAAGAAATCAGAAAGGCCACGGGAAGATCGTGGGAGGATTGGGTCGCGGCGCTGGAAGGTACGGTTGATCCGGGATGGTCGCATGAGCAAATTAAACAGGCAATTCACGAGCAGCATCACGTGTCGGAAGATTGGAGTGAATGGATCGCCACGATGTACGCTCCGTTAATGGGACGAGTCCCTGTCGGGACGACCAAGGATGCGGGCGTGCAGATCGGGGTCAGAAGGACGTTGGCCGCTTCAAAGGAACAGGTTTGGGAGTTTCTCACGACTTCCGCAGGGTTGCCATTATGGATCGGGGATGTCTCGTCGTTCAAACTGGAGGTGGGGCATGAATTTACGTCAAAAGAAGGGGTGTCCGGTAAAATAACGGTGGTCAAGCCTTACCATAAGTTGCGTTTGACCTGGAAACGCCCGGAGTGGGACCAGTTTTCCCGCTTGCAGCTTTATGTACTATCGACGAATCCCGGCAAAACGACCGTTTCGATCCACCAGGAAATGCTGGAGGATGTTTTTATCCGGGACATGATGAAACGCCACTGGGAAAACGTGCTTGCTGAGCTCAAGCAGCAGTTGGAAGAGGCTCCTTAGAGGGGCCGCGTTAGCAATGTCCGAATGCCTGCTATTCGGGTATCGCTTCCGCCAAGAGTTAAAATGGAACCCCTTGCAACTTTGCAGGGGGTTCTCTTACTGGTCAGAAACCGTCCCAAACGATAGTCTGTTCGGCGGGCAAACGGGTGGAAGGCCGGGCGGGCTGGGCCGCTTTCCCGACTGCGACGAGCATCACGGGGATATAACGCGACGGTATGTTAAACGCCTCGATTAATGCGGCGGGATCGTAACCGCCCATCGGGCAGGTGTCGTACCCGATCGCTTTGGCGGCGAGCATCAGCTGCATGGCGGCAAGGGAAGCGTTGCGGATTGCTTCGTCCCGGGGAACTTGCGGGTTGTTCAAATAGGCCGCTTCGATTTGACCGATCAGGTTTGCTTTGACTTCTTCCGGCATCAGTCCGGCAGCTACGTCGCGGCTCAAAATCATTTCCGCGTCACGATAGGCCTCAAGGTCTCCCAGGACAGCGATCACGGCGGAAGCTTTCACCACCTGCCGCTGACCGTACGCAACGGGGAGCAGCTTCTCTTGGAGCATTGGATCGGCGATCACAAGAAATTTCCAGGGCTGAAGATTCCAGGCCGACGGGGCGCTCCCCGCCATCTCAAGAAGAAAGGTAATTTCGCTTTCGCTCAGCTTATGTGCAGGATCAAAGTGCTTGACCGCATGGCGTTCCCGCAAAACGGTAAAAAAGTCGGCTTGTACTGTGGATGTCATCAAATCCACTCCTTAGTTGTAAATTTTTCTTTATAAACATGCCGGAGTCTCCAAGCCCCGGCCCGCTAACGGACCGTAGCGCCCATATTTGTCCGAAAAGACGGAGTTTGAAATTCTAACGGACATGAGTGCTCTTATTTGCCCCAAAAAGGCTCAAAATGAGCGCTGAACCGCCAAATAAGGTCTCTGGTGTCCGTTACATCCCGAATGCTCCCGTTTTCGCTGAAATAACGGCGCTGGTGTCCGTTAGAATCCAAAGGGTGGTGCAGATTGGTTAAGTTGCTTCGCCTCCCGAGCGAACCGCGGATTTTTCGGACTTGTTGTTTTCGATCTTGCTTTTTCCACCCTTGTTGTTTCCGCCCCTGCTTGTTTCGCCCTTGCTTTTGGCGCTCAAGAGATTCGCCCCCGTCACGCCGGCGATGATCAGCAGCGAGCCGATCACATGATACACGGTCACGTTCTCGCCGAGAACGATCGCCCCGGCCGCAATCGACACCACGGTCGACAAGTTGGAAAAGACGCTCACCCGGGAGGCTTCGAGCTTGGACAACGCGTAATTCGCGGTCAGCGCGGTGACGAGCGAAGACATCACGCCAAGATAACCGACCGACAGGACAAAGCTGCCGCTCCCGAGCGGCGCAAGCCAGTTCCCGAGCGTTCCGGCGGAGGCGTGCTGGGCCACCGAAACGGCCAGAAAAACGATGCAGCCGATGCCGAGCGTCAGATAGCTGATCTCCCAAGGACTGTAAAGCTTCAGCAGCGATCTTGCCAGCACGCTGTATCCGGCAAACGCAAGACCGGAAAAGAACAGCAATAAAAGACCTCCCATGTTTCCCAAGTCAATGCGGCCGTTCCCCATCACAAAAATGAACACAACGCCGAATACGGAGAGAAGGATCCCCAGTTTCTGGACCAAGGTCGTCGTTTCCTTCAAAAAGACGTAGGCCAACACCATCGTCAACACCGGCGTAAAAGCATACATAATGCCTCCCTCCGCAGAGGTGGCGTGCTGCAGACCAAACGTTTGAAACAGGAAAAACCCTAGAGGATAGAACGCCGCCAATAAAATCACCCGAAAGAGCGGCTTGCCGCGAAAACGAAGCTTGATCAGGCCCAGGGCCACGGGAATCGACATCGCCGCAAACGAAACGGCAAAGCGGAACGCCAGCGTATCGACCGGACCCGCGACTTCCAGCGCGATTTTCGTAAACAGAAAAGAGAAGCCGATAATCGCGGCGTTGGCGAAGGCGCAAAAATAAGCAAGAGTTCGGTTTTTGGGTTCGATATCGGACAACCTCCTTTGTAAGCTCTAGTTTGGATCATGTTCGCGAACAGTCATCCTGACAGCAATGGTATAATGAATCAGCGATCTGAAAAATCACGATTTTTCTAAACTGTACCGATACAGTTCGGAAGACCGGCACCAGCAGCAGGAGGAGGGGAGAGATAACGTGAAAAAATACATGTCGATTCTGTCCGATATCGAACGGAAAATATCCGCAGGCCGGTATCGCCCGGGGCAAAAGCTTCCGTCGGTGCGCAAGGCGGCCCAGGATTACGAATGCAGCGGCAGCACGATCATCAGGGCCTATGCGGAGCTGGAAAAGCGGCATGCGATATACTCCGTGGCGCAAAGCGGGTTTTACGTGGTCGGGCACTCTGCAGCGGCGCGGACAAGCGGCGATAGCACCACGATCGATTTTACGTCGGCGTCGCCGGATATCGACCTGTTTCCCTATCTTGATTTCCAGCACTGCCTCAACAAAGCGATCGATACGTACAGGGCCCAGCTTTTCACCTATGGAGATCCGCTAGGGATGGAGAAGCTGCGGCAAACGCTGGTTTCCCATTTGGCCGGCAACCAGGTATTCGCCAAGATGGCACATATCGCCGTGACCTCCGGCGTGCAGCAGGCGCTGGAAATTTTGGCGAAAATGCCTTTTCCGAACGGAAAGATGGCCATCCTGGTCGAGCAGCCGAGCTATGATATTTATTTGCGCTTTCTTGCGGCGGAGGGCATCCCCGTACAAGGAATCGCACGTACTGCGGAAGGGATCGATTTAAGCGAGCTGGAGGAGCGGTTCAAGAGCGGCGGGATCAAATTTTTTTACACCATGTCCCGCAATCACAACCCGCTGGGGACGACGTTAAGCACGGAGCAAAGAAAGGCTATCGCCAAATTGGCCGAAAAATACGACGTATACGTCGTTGAGGACGACTATATGGCCGATCTGGGAGATGAGCGGGGGTATCACCCGATCCATGCGTACGACAGCGCCTCGCGCGTCGTTTATTTGAAAAGCTTTTCCAAGGTCGTTTTTCCGGGGCTGCGATTGGGCGTCGCGGTGCTGCCAAGCGAGCTTCTGGAACGGTTCCGGGTCTATAAAAATTACAGCGACACCTCTTTGTTGTCCCAGGCCGCGCTGGAGGTGTATATCAAAAACGGAATGTACGAACGCCACAAGCAAACCTTATACGACCGGTATTCCGAGCGGATTCGCACGTTGTTGGAGGCGGTCAGGCGGCATGCCGAAACGGGACTGGTCCGGGTTCCGGACGTCACCTCGGGCATGTTCGCCCAACTGCAACTGCCCCAGCAGGTCAATTTGGAACGTTTGACGGAGCGGCTGTCGGCCAGAAATATCCTGGTGCTGCCCGGCAAAGCGTTTTATTTGGCGGACTATCTGGCGAGGGAGAAATTTTTGCGGATCAGCATTTCAAGGGTGCCGCTGGCGCAAATCGATACGGGCGTCAGGTTGATTGTGGAGGAAGCCGCTAGGGCGTACGGAAGATAGGGACCCTAGAGCCGTAAGCCATTCGCACCGATATTATTCCAATGGGCTTCAGCCGCTATTGCTATAGGAACCCCGTTCTTGCTGAATAATAAAATGGGAAATTTATCAACCTATAAGAGGTTGTTCAAAATAAATAGTTTCCGGCAATCCTAAAGCAAGAAGGAGTGTTCGTTCCCGATGGATCAGCATCTAGAACCGATTCCCCAGCCCAAAACCTATGGGGCGCTCGGCAACCTGCCTTTGATCGATAAAGATTTGCCTACCTTATCCTTTGCCAAACTGGCCGACGAGTTCGGACCGATTTACCGGTTCGAGATATTGGGCCGGTCCTTTATTGCCGTATCCGGGCATAAACTTGTGGCTGAGGTGTGCGATGAATCGCGTTTTGACAAAAGCATCGGCCATTTAATGAAAGTGCGTGATTTTGCCGGCGACGGCTTGTTTACGAGCCTGACGAAGGAGCCGAATTGGGCCAAAGCGCATCATATTCTCATCCCTTCTTTTAGTCAGGCGGCGATGAAGGGGTACCATGCGCGCATGGTCGATATCGCCCTGCAGCTCGTGCAAAAATGGGCCCGGCTGAACCCCGACGACAGCATCAATGTGCCGGAGGATATGACCCGGCTTACGCTGGATACGATCGGTTTATGCGGATTCGATTACCGGTTCAACAGCTACTACCGGGAAACGCCGAATCCGTTTATCGTCAGCATGGTGAACGCGCTCGACGAAGCGATGCATTATTCGAGCCGGCTGCCGATCCAGAACAAATTAATGGTGAAGAAAAAACGCCAATACGAGCGCGACATCCAATCGATGTTTTCCCTGGTCGACCGCATCATTGCCGAACGCAAGGCGAGCGGGGAGCAGGGCGGCACCGATTTGCTCGCCCGGATGCTCAGCGCCGCCGATCCGGAAACCGGGGAGCTGCTGGATGACGAAAACATCCGCTTTCAGATCATCACCTTCCTCATCGCCGGGCATGAGACGACAAGCGGCTTGCTGTCGTTTTCGATCTATTTTCTGCTGAAAAATCCGGATGTGCTGAAGAAAGCCTATGAAGAGGTGGATCAAGTTTTAACGGATCCCGTCCCCAGCTACGAGCAGGTGCGGAAGCTGAACTATATCCGCATGATGTTGGACGAATCGCTGCGGTTGTGGCCGACCGCCCCGCAAATCGGCCTGTTTGCCAAGGAGGACACCGTGATCGGCGGCAAATATGCGATCAAGAAGGGCGAAACGGTCGCGGTCATCCTGCCGAAGCTGCACCGCGACAAGGAGGCTTGGGGAGAGGACGCCGAACAATTCCGCCCGGAGCGGTTCGAAGATCCGCACAAAATACCGCACGATGCCTACAAGCCGTTCGGGAACGGGCAGCGGGCCTGCATCGGCCGGCAATTCGCCCTTCACGAAGCGGCGCTTGTCCTCGGGATGATTCTGCAGCGGTTCGAGCTCATCGATCATACGAATTATCAGCTCAAGGTCAAACAGACGTTGACGTTAAAACCGGAAGGGTTCACAATTCGGGTGGCCCCGCGTCCGACTGTAGCCAACCTTACAGGGAATGTGCTTCCCGTCAAGGAAAACGGCAAAGGACCGCTTCAAAAGCAGCAAGCGGAAACGCCCCGGCCGGCGGCGCTGGTGGGGGTCAACGACCGTCCGCTCCTGGTCCTCTACGGTTCGGATATGGGAACGGCGGAAGGGATCGCCCGGGAGTTGGCCGATCTGGCGCGCCTGCATGGGGTCCGCAGCGAAACCCAGCCTTTAAACGAGCGCATTGGGAATCTGCCCAAAGAAGGGGCGGTCATTATCGTGGCCGCCTCGTATAACGGCAAACCTCCGGCGAACGCCAGGCAGTTCGTGGAATGGCTGGAGGAAGTGGAGCCAGAGGGCCTTGCGGGCGTCAATTATACGGTGTTCGGCTGCGGCGACCGCAACTGGGCGAGCACATATCAGCATGTGCCGAAATTTATCGATGAACAAATGGAGCTCAAGGGGGCGAAACGTTTTTCGGCACGCGGCGAAGCCGACGCCAGCGGCGATTTCGAGCAGCAGCGCGAAGCGTGGGAAGCGCGGATGTGGGGTGAGGCGATGGACTTTTTCGGGCTCGCTTTGAATCCGAATGCCGAAAGGGAGCGGAGCACGTTAAGCATCCGCTTCGTAAGCGATTTGGCGGACTCGCCGCTGGTGCAGTCCTATGAAGCGGTTTCCGCCGCGGTAACGCTTAACCGGGAGCTGCAGGCCGCAGCCAGCGAACGCAGTACCCGGCATATCGAGCTGTCCCTGCCGGAAGGACTCGGCTACAACGAAGGCGATCATCTGGGCGTGCTCCCGGAAAACAGCGGCGTGCAAACCGGCCGAATTCTGAAGCGGTTCGGGTTAAGCGGGAGCGATCAAGTGATCATGACGGCCAGCGGATTCAGCGCGGCCCATTTCCCCTTGGACCGGCCGGTGAACTTGCGCGATCTTTTGGCGCATTGCGTGGAGCTCCAGGAGCCGGCAACCCGGGCGCAAATTCGCGAGCTGGCCTCCTATACGGCATGTCCGCCCCATAAACGCGAACTTGAGCAGCTGCTGGAAGGGGAAAACTACACAGCGCAGGTCCTTAAACGCCATGTCACGATGCTCGATTTGCTGGAAAAATACGCAGCGTGCGAAATTCCGTTTGAACGTTTTATGGAACTGCTGCCTCCGCTCAAGCCGAGATATTACTCGATCTCCAGTTCGCCGAAAATTTCTCCGCAAACGGCAAGCATCACCGTGGGAGTCGTTCGAGGGCCGGCCTGGAGCGGGCAGGGCGAATACCGCGGGGTAGCGTCCAATTATTTGGCGGAATCCAAACCGGGGGACCGCGTCGTCATGTTTATCCGGACGCCGGCTTCCGGGATCAGGTTGCCGGATGATCCCGGAACGCCAATCGTCATGGTTGGGCCGGGAACCGGGCTGGCGCCGTTCCGCGGTTTCCTTCAGGCGCGTTCGGCGCTCAAGCGGGAGGGGGACAGCTTGGACGCGCCATGTTGTTTTTCGGCTGCCGGAACGAGGCCGATTTTATTTACCGGGATGAGCTGGAGGGTTATGTGCGCGACGGAATCGTTTCGCTCTATAAGGCGTTCTCCCGGAAAGAAGGCGTCCCGAAAACGTATGTTCAGGACCTGATCGAACAAAATGCCGGGGAAGTGATTTCCTTGCTGGAGAGCGGCGGACATCTGTATATTTGCGGGGACGGCAGCCGCATGGCGCCGGATGTGGAAGCCCGCCTGCTTCAGTCCTACCGGAAGGTGAAAAGGAAAGGGGAGGAGGAAGCGAAGAAATGGCTGGAGAGCTTAAATGTGAAAGGGCGGTACGCCAAGGATGTTTGGACCGGGGTATAGGGGAAAATCCCACGAGATGCAAAAGTGCAGGCGGTTTTTGTCGAAACACCTCTAAATCGGTGGTTCAAATGTAAATGTGCTGTTCATTTCCGGTCAAAAGTTACTTTTTTATCGTATAGCCCAAAATGAGATGCACTTTTGCATTTCAATCGCTCTAAAATGGTGATTTAGGGAAAATAGAATGCACTTTTGCAGTTGATTCCAGCGGGTCGTCCTTCTTCCCATTCTCCCAAGCCGGATTCCAGACAACCTCCCACAGATGGCCATCGGGGTCTTGGAAATAACCCGAATACCCGCCCCAAAACGTGTCGTGCGCCGGCAGGGTGATGGTGGCGCCAGCCTGTTCGGCTTCCTGCATGATCCGGTCCACTTCTTCCTTGCTGCTTACGTTGTGGCCCAGCGAAAATTCGCTAGGGCTGGCCGCGGTTTGGGGAATTTGCGCATCATGGGCCAGATTTTTGCGGCTGAACAGGGCGAGCCGGATTCCCGACCTCCAGGTCGAAAAACGCCACGGCGCCATGCTCAAACTCCTGTCCGACAATGCCTTCGGTCGGGAAACCCAGACCGTCGCGGTAAAACTTCACCGATTTTTCCAGGTCATCCACGCCGATCGTAATAACTGTAATACGCGGTTTCATATGAATTGAACCTCCCACTATAAAGTAATAACTTCTCCTGTTTTCTCGTTCATTCTCAATATTTCAACTTTGACAGTGTAAGAGATACTGGTGGAGAATATAGTCTACACCACGATTTTCTGTAAGAGCGTAGGCGGGAACAGAGCTTAGGATCTTCTCGTTTCCAAAACTGTAGATAATTGGTTATGATCGCACAATGGATCTCCACATTCCGCCCTTGGGGTTCACCCTCCCATGTCACACTGGGTCTATGCCCTTACATTCCTTCGTTCTACCTCTCAAGGGGTGGATGCCGTTTCTCGCTCCTTTACAGGGTCGTTGCCCTTACGGTGTGTCGTGCGTCGGCTTCTCCGGTGCTTCCGTTGTCTAGTTGTACACATGTGAATAAGCGATATTGCAGGGTGATTGCTTCCTTGACTTTATGCAGCCAATTGTTGCAGCTGGGCTTGCCTAACGGGGCCCATGACATCGTTGGCGTTATACATTCTTTGCTTTGTTCCCAGGGTATAAAGCACCCGTATGAGTTTTCCACATAGGGCAATGAGAGATTGCTTCTTCTTCAGCGGGTTCTGGCTCCGCGTCGTGTAATACCGGTGAAGCGCTTGGAACTCCGGATTCTTTGCAACCAGCGGCATCACCGCTCGGAACAACAGCGCCCGTAGGCGTGATCGCCCTCGCTTGGTTATGCCTGTCTGTCCTTTCCGTATGCCTGAACTGTTTTCCATCAGATTAAGGCCCGCCAGACGAATGATCTGCTGACCGTGATCGTAGTGATTCAGATCTCCAACCTCGGCTAGAAATCCGGCTACGGTCAGAACGCCGATTCCGGGTACAGACAGCATTTCTGTCGTTCCTGGAATGCCCTCCAAAATTCCGGCCACTTGATGCATAATCGTTTCAAGCTGCTCGTTAAACAGGTCAAACTGCGACAGTAGCGTACTTAGTTCCAGCCTGGCGGCAACGATGCCTTCTGTCAGACCGATGGAGACGCTTGCTGCAGCGTAAAGCGCTTCTGCCCGCTTGATTCCAACGCCACGCCTGACTTCCGTCTTCCAATGCGCTAGGACGTCTCTAGCGCCCTTGGCGACGATATCAGCAGGCAACGGGAAGGCTCGCATGGTCATGAACGATGCCTTGCCACTCCAGTTTTTAAACACTTTTGCGTACTCCGGAAAGAATCGATCAAACCAATTGCCGATGCGGCTTTTGACTTGAGTTAGACTGTCCGATACCTTCTCGCGGAGGTTCATCAGGATCCGCAGTTCTGCGAATTCCTTCGTCGGCAACTTCGGTTCGGAGTAATTCCCATCCCGAATGAGTTTTGCGATGACTTTTGCATCCTTGTAGTCACTCTTCGTCGGTGAGTTATCTTCAAGCTCTTTCGACTTATTGACATGATGCGGGTTTACCACTACGACTTGAATCCCTTGATCCTGTAAGAAGGCTGCTAACGGAAACCAGTAGTGTCCAGTAGGCTCGATGCCAAATATGATGTCCGTCTTGCCGTGTGTCTGCCCGAGCTCCTTCATCCACGTCGCCAGCTTCGTCAGCCCTTCCTGGCTATTATGAAACACGCAGTCTTTTCCAAGCTCAATGCCACGGAAATCTACTGCACGAGCCACATGAATCTTCTTGGCGATATCCGCTCCGACGACCAGTGTCGATTCGGTAATTCGTGTAATTCGTTGATTCTTTTTCTGTTTCAGCTTATACTTCATGTAGAGCGTCCTCCTTCAATTAGGGCAGTGAATGGCCACCATTCCGAGACCCAGCATACAGGAGGCGCTTTTTCTTTTCAAGGGGCAAATTACTTCATTACAGGAATGGCTCCTTGTACTATATCGCGGATCGCATAAAGAACCTGGCGGCAGGCCAGGTTCTTCTATTGGCATTTATTTCGTTCGCATTTCCGCCACCGCCGCGGCGAACCGCTCCAGCGCTTCGGTCAGCAGCTCGCGCGTGCAGGCGAGGTTGACGCGCAGGAAACCTTCGCCGTTCCGCCCGTAGAGGGAGCCTTCGGTAAAGGCGACCTTCGCGTCCCTGTACATCAGCTGTTTCAACGCGGCTCCGTCAAGTCCTAAAGCGCGGCAGTCGATCCAGAGCAGGTAGGTTCCCTCCGAGCGGACAGGGGTAAGCATCGGCAGACGCTCGGCCAAGAAACCGACCGCAAAATCCCGGTTGGCCCGGATGTATTCCAACACCGCTTCCAGCCAATCTTCGCTTTCATTATAAGCCGCGATCGTGGCCGAAGGGCCGAAGTAATTCATCGCCCCGATGGCCAAGGCGTCGATCCGGTCGGTGAATTTTTGCCGCAGCTGCGGGTTGGAAATGACGGTGTACGAGCTGGCCAGTCCGGGAATGTTAAACGTTTTGGACGGCGCCAGGCAAGTGATGGTCATGTCCGCATGCTTCGGCGACAACGAGGCGAACGGATAATGGCGGTTGCCGGGGAACACGAGATCGCAATGGATTTCATCCGAAACGACGTTCACCCCGTAGCGGCCGCAAAGCTCTCCCAACCGTTCCAATTCCGCTTTCGTCCAGACTCGTCCGCCGGGATTGTGCGGGTTGCAGAGCAGCATCAGCTTGGCGCCTTGCCGCATCAAGTTTTCCAGATGCCCGTAATCCATCCGGTAGCCGCCGTCCTCCAAAACCAACGGATTTTCGGCCACCTTGCGTCCGTTCTTCACGATCACATCGTAAAAGGGGTTATAAACCGGGGACTGCAAAATCACGTCCTCCCCCGGTTCCGTCAGCGACTGAACGGCGACGCTTAGCGCAGGAACGACCCCGGGAGTATTGGTGATCCAGGAGGCGTTCAGCTGCCACCCGTGACGTCTGCCGAACCAGCTGATAATCGCCTCCAGATATTCCTGAGGTCTAAACGTATATCCGTAGATTCCAAGCTTGGCCCGCTCGGTGACCGCGTCGATCACCGCCGGCGGGCACTTGAAATCCATATCAGCCACCCACAGGGGAAGCACGTCGGGGTCGCCGAACAGCTTTTTGCCGAGATCCCATTTTTCGCAACATGTTCCTTTGCGCTGCGTGCGTTCGTCGAATTGATAGCTCATTTCTGTTAACACCCTTTCCGCTTCGTACACTTCGATGTGATCATTTGCATGCTTACTGCTCTTCGTAGCCGTTGACGATGACTTCCAGTTCCCCTGTCGTCGAATCGATCAGCATCCCGTGAACGGGAACGCCGGCGGGGAGAAGTGGATGTTTTTTGACCAGGTTGACGGTCTGAATGACGCCTTCCTTCTCGTTGTCAACACCGCGCAGCCACTTGTTCAGCTTGATGCCGGAATTTTCCAACGTATTCAGCACGTCTTCGGAAATGCCGCGTTCGCGCATCGATCCGATCATGCGGTCCGAATTGAGCGACGCCATCCCGCATCCGGTATGGCCGACGATATATACTTCCTGGGCATGCAATTCGTAAATCGCCACCAGCAAGCTTCGCATCACGCTGCCGAAGGGATGGGAAATGAGTGCTCCCGCGTTTTTGATCAGCTTGACATCGCCGTTGCGCAGGTTCATCGCTTTCGGAAGCAGCTCCACGAGCCGCGTATCCATACAGGTGACGATGGCCATTTTTTTCTCGGGGAATTTGTCCGTCAAATATTTTTCGTATTCTTTATCGGCGACGAATTGCCGGTTAAACTCCAGGATGTTGTCAAGTTGAGTCATTGGACCCGCCTCCTTAAATAATTTTGGATTACCGCTGGTCGATCAGGCGAATATTCGATTTGTAAAACTGTGATTTGCCGTCAAGCCGGAAGGTTCCGGTCGTTTCCTCGCCGCTTATGGTCAGCTCTTCTTCAAAAAAAACGGCCTGCATCTTATCGATCCAGAAAGGATAAACGTCATTTTCCATAGGGATATCGTAATCGCCCGGCTTGGAGACGATCTGCAGAGCGGGAACCCCGCTCATGCCGCAGCCGCAGTTTTCCGTATCGTACACAATGCGCAGCATGCCCGGTGTTTCGCCCAGAGACGCCGAAATAAGCTTTTCCGCCGCCGGATTAAGAGTCACTTTCATTGCGCCTAAGCCTCCTTTTCGTCTGGAAGTCAAATATCTCAAAAATAAACTATATAAACCCGCCTTAAAATTTGATTATACGGTTTGTTATAAGTATCATCAAGAGTAGCAGTTATTTTAGAGTAAAGGTGGGGATTTCCATGAAACAGGAAACGGCGGAAAAGTGGGAGCTTTTTCGCGGACTTCTGCAAAAAATTCAGAGCTATGATGAGGCGGTCGCGCTGATGAACTGGGATTTGCGCACCGGCGCGCCGAGAAAAGGGGCGGAAACCCGTGCGAGATCGATCGGACTGTTGTCGACGGAAGCGTTCAAAATGGGGACTTCGCCGGAAATGGGCGGGTATCTCGCCTATTTAAGCCAGCCGGCGGTTATGGACGAACTGGACGATACCCAGCGGAGAATGGTGCTGGACGTGAAAGAGGATTATGACCGGAGCGTAAAAATTCCGCCGGAAAAGTTCCAGGCGTACACCGAACTGACGGCGCACGCCGAAACGCTGTGGGAGGATTTCAAGGAAAACGCCGATTTTCAGGGCTTTGAGCCTTACTTAACCCAAATCGTGGAGAAAACCCAGGAATTTATCGACTATTGGGGTCCGAAAGCGACCCGTTACGATACGCTGTTACATATGTATGAACCGGATTTGACCGTGGAGAAGCTGGATCAAGTATTCGGACAGCTGCGCGACCGGCTCGTGCCGCTCGTCGAAGCGGTGACGAACGCGGCGAACAAACCGGAATCGGCGTTTCTGAATCAGCAGTACGACGTAGGTCAGCAGGAGAAGTTCGGCTTGTTCCTGCTGGAGCAAATCGGCTACGATTTCGAGGCGGGACGGGTTGACGAAACGGTTCATCCGTTCGAAACGACGATCAACCACGGCGATGTGCGGATTACGACCAGCTACAAACAGAACGACGTGGCCAGCGCGATTTTCAGCTCGCTGCACGAAGGCGGACACGCGTTATACGAGCAAAACGTGGCCGAGGAGCTCGCCGAAACGCCGCTGGGGCAGGGAACGTCGATGGGCATTCACGAATCGCAATCCCGGTTCTGGGAAAACTTCATCGGCCGCAGCCAGCCATTCTGGAACCGCTATTTTGGCGATTTGCAGCAGCATTTTCCCGAGCAGCTTAAAGGCGTGACGGAAGAGGCGTTTTTCCGGGCGGTAAACCGCGCGGAGAACTCGCTGATCCGGATCGAAGCGGATGAACTGACCTACAACCTGCACATCATCATTCGTTATGAGATCGAGAAGATGCTGTTTAATGAAGGGCTTCCGGTCAGCGAGCTGCCTAAAGTGTGGAATGAGAAGTATCAATCGTACCTCGGCTTAACGCCGCCGGACGACGGGGTCGGCGTGCTGCAGGATGTGCATTGGTCCGGCGGGCTGTTCGGCTACTTCCCTTCCTATGCGCTCGGCAACATGTACGCCGCCCAAATCGCGAACACGCTGCGCAAGGAAATCCCGGAGCTTGACGCCCTGGTGGAGGCCGGCAACTTCCAGCCGATCAAGGAATGGCTGACCGACAAAATCTACAAATACGGCAAAAGCCGCAAGCCGGCGGAGATCATCAAGGCGGTGACCGGGGAAGAGTTGAATCCGGACTATTTGGCCGATTACCTGGAACAAAAATTCAAAAGCATCTACGGGCTGTAAACGGCAGGTAGCCGGACGATGCAAGCCTACAATCCATACTGGCGAAACCTCCAATTTCGTAGTAGCGAAACCTCCAATTCATTTGCGATTGGGGGTTTTTTGCCGATTGGATATATCCAATAGAAATGGAAAATCGTTGGCAAATACAGCCGTCTGATTGGATTTTTTCCAATAGATGTGGCTTGGAAAGCCCCAAAACGGGCGACTTGAGCGAAATCTATTGGATATTCTCCAATGAGAGCTCAAAATTTCGGCCGAATTCCCACAATCTAATTGGATTTTTTCCAATCAAGCCCCGGGATCACTCCGCTCCTTAACCTTTTGCTGGGCAATAGCATACTATTAAGTATCCGGCAAGTTGGAAGGAGAGTGAACGCGGATGATGAAGCGCCGTATGGCATTATGGCTGGCCATCGTGCTGCTGCTTGGCGCGGCTTTAAGCGGCTGCGGCACTGGCGGCCAAACTCAAAAAGTAAAGGTCGGGGAAGTGACCCGTTCCGTTTTTTACGCCCCCCAATACGTCGCCTTTGAAAAAGGCTTTTTTAAGGAAGAAGGGCTCGATGTGGAGCTGCAGACAACTTCGGGCGGAGATAAAACGATGACTGCGCTGCTGTCCGGGGCCGTGGATGTGGCGCTGGTCGGAGCAGAAACGTCGATTTACGTCTATCAGCAGGGCTCGGATGATCCGGTGATCAATTTTGCCCAGCTGACGCAAACGGACGGAACTTTCCTCGTGTCCAGAGAGGATGTCGGCGAATTCGACTGGGACCAATTGAAAGGGAGCGTCTTTCTTGGCCAGCGAAAAGGCGGGATGCCGCAAATGGCCGGCGAGTTCACCCTGCGCAAGCAAGGAATCGACCCCCATCAAGATTTGGAACTGATTCAAAACATCGATTTCGCCAACATCACCGCCGCATTTATCTCGGGCACCGGCCAGTTCGTCCAGTTGTTCGAGCCGCAAGCCTCCATCATCGAGCGGGAAGGCAAGGGCCATGTCGTCGCCTCCTTCGGTACGGAAAGCGGCAAACTGCCCTACACGGTGTTTATGACCAAACAAAGCTATATCAAAGACCACCCGCAAGTGGTACAGAAATTCACCAATGCGATCCATAAAGCGCAGCGCTGGGTCCAGGAGCACACGCCGGAGGAAACGGCCGCAACGATCGCGCCTTTCTTTAAAGACACGGATCAGGCTATTTTAGCCAGCTCCGTCAAGCGTTATCTGGAGCAAGGAACGTATGCCGAAACGCCGGCATTGGCCGAGGATGCCTGGAACAACCTGCTTGACGTGATGGAAAGCGCCGGGGAATTAAACGAACGGGTGGAGCTTGAAAAGCTGGCCGACAACGAGTTTGCCGAAAAAGCGGTACAATCCGCATCCGCAGCCTCCGGCCGGTAAACCGACATTTATAATGCGTGTTCAAATATAGTGCGTGTTCAAAAAGTTCGGTTTTCAGCACTGAAGCCCAAAACGGACTTTTTGAACTACCTTAAAGTGCGTGTTCAAAAAGTCAGCTTTTCAGCACCGAAGCTTATGCTTACGATGTGCGTTTTTTCAAAACGCTTTAGGTTGGATGAAGCTAGGGACGTCAGGAGCGGAGCGTACGTTTTGGGTACGTGAGCACCTGAAATGTTTCCGTAGGAAACATGCTTCGGAAGCATATGCTTGGCCCGGCTGAATTCAAGATTCGACGTCGAGACCACTTCCTGACATACTTCGTGATCAAAAGATGACTTTTTGAACTACCTCTATACACGGAAAAGGAGCGTGAGCGCTTTGTTGCCTGTCTTGGAACTGAAGGACATGGATCTGGTATACGTGACGGATCGGGAAGCCGTGCTAGCCCTGCAAAGGATGAATTTGACCGTGGAATCCGGCGAATTCATCAGCCTGGTCGGTCCCAGCGGATGCGGAAAGACCACGCTGCTCTCCGTAATGGCCGGGCTGCTGGCCCCTTCCCGGGGGGAAGTGCTGCTGCACGGCAAGCCGGTAACCAAACCGACCCCGAAAGTAGGCTATATGCTGCAGCAGGATTATTTGTTCCCGTGGCGGACCATCCTCAGCAATGCCGTGATCGGTCTTGAGCTCACCGGACGCTTGACGCAGGAAACGAGGCAAATGACGCGGGATTTGCTGGCCGAGATGGGGCTTGGCGATACGGCGGGCCTGTACCCCGGCCAATTGTCGGGGGGCATGCGCCAACGGGTGGCGCTCGTGCGGACGCTCGCCACCGATCCGGAAGTGCTGCTGCTCGACGAGCCGTTTTCGGCGCTCGATTATCAGACGAAGCTGCAACTGGAGGACCTCGTCGCCGGCACGCTGAAGCAGCGGAAAAAAACGGGCGTGCTCGTGACGCATGATTTGTCCGAAGCCATCGCCGTCAGCGACCGGGTCATCGTGCTGGCCCCAAAGCCCGGCAGAATCCGGAGCACGTATATCGTTCCGGACAACATCCGTGAGGCCCAGCCGTTTTATGCGCGGGAGGAAGCGGGATTCAATGAATTGTTTCAGGAAATTTGGCGGGATCTCGAAACACCGGAAGAAGGAGGGAAGGCCATTGATGCAGGCGGATGCAACGCGTTTGCCGGATCAGGAACGTTTGCTTAGGGAGAAGTGGAACCAGCACCGCAAGCAAAAGCGCAAAAGAAACCATATGGTGCTGGCGGTCCAAATCTTCCTTTTGCTGCTGTTTATCGGATGGTGGGAGCTTGCCGGCCGGATGAAGTGGATTGATGTGCTTATTTTCAGCTATCCGTCCAAGGTGGCGCAGCAAATATTCAAGGATGCGGCGAGCGGTGAGCTGTGGCCGCACCTGGCGATGACGGTCGGCGAGACGGCGGTCGGATTTTTGCTGGGCACGCTGCTCGGGACGCTGCTCGCCGTGCTGATCTGGTGGTCGCCTTTTCTGTCCAAGGTGCTTGATCCGTACATGGTCGTGTTCAACAGCATGCCGAAGGTAGCGTTAGGGCCGATCTTTATCGTGATGTTTGGGGCGGGCTTCACCGCGATCGTCGTGACGACGCTGTCGATCACCGTGATCGTGACGACGCTGGTCGTGTACAACAGCTTTAACGAAGTTGACGCCAACCTCGTCAAGGTGATCCGCACGTTTGGAGGCCAGCGGCGCGACGTGTTTATGAAGGCGATTTTGCCGGCGTCGTTTCCGACCATCGTCTCGACGTTGAAGGTGAATGTCGGCATGGCCTGGGTCGGCGTCATCGTCGGCGAATTCCTCGTCGCCAAAATCGGGCTCGGTTATTTGATCGTTTACGGGTTTCAGGTGTTTAACTTTACCTTGGTCATCTCCAGCCTGGTCATTATTGCAGTCGTCGCCACGGCGATGTATCAACTGGTCGTGTATATCGAAAGGAAGCTGGTTCGGGAGCGGTAACGCTCCTTTTTCGTTTTTGCGGGATTGTAAGCCGGCGTGAAATCAAGTAGGATATTTTCATACAATCGACAATAAGCGGCAAATCCATACATAAGGGTGGTCTTCATGCGCATTGTAAAAACGGCAATTGCAACGCTGCTCGCGATTTTGATCGCGGAATTTACCGGGGTGGACGGAGCGCTATCCGCAGGCCTGCTGGCCATTCTCGGGGTGGACGTGACCCGCAAACGCAGCCTGGTGACGATCTCGGCGCGCTTTTTCGCCTCGATTCTGGGGCTGATCTTGGCCTTTATTCTGTTTCACGTGCTGGGATTCCATATTTGGGTGCTGGCGATTTACATTTTGATCGCTTTCCCGCTGATTACGAAAGCCCGCTTTAAAGAAGGCATCGTGACCAGCTCGGTCGTCGTGTTCCGGGTGTTTGGCGGGGAGGAGATTTCCTGGCAGGTCATGCTGACCCAGGTGGAACTGTTGATCATCGGCCTTGGCTCGGCGCTGCTGGTCAATTTCCTGTACATGCCGAAAACGGAGGAGAAGCTTCTGGATATCCGGCGGCAGGTGGACGGACGTTTTTCCGTCATTTTTCAGCAGATCGCCGCCTCGCTGCGCGACCCGTATCATCTATGGGACGGCAAAGAGCTGACGGAAGCGGCGAAGCTCGTGGATGAAGGCTTGTCCGCCGCGAAGCGCGCCCTGGAGAATCAGATGATTTATCCGAACGAGGCCTGGACGGTCTATTTCTATATGCGCAAACAGCAACTGGACCGGATCGAAGGCATGATGGAATTGATATCGCAAGTGTACCAGCGGATGCCGCAAGGAGAATTTGCCGCCCTGCTGTTCGACCGTCTGAGCATTGACGTAGGTCAAGAGGAATATACCGGTATTACCGAACAGATGCTGGCCGAGCTGGAGCAGCAGTTCAAAACGATGGAGCTGCCGTCGACCCGCGAGGAATTTGAAATCCGTTCGGCGATATTGCAGCTGTGCCGCGAGCTATCTTTATATCTCGAAGTTTCGAAAAAAAGCAAGGCGCCGGCCCCCTTGAAAGCGGCCGGACGCAAGAAAACGTTGTTGGGCCGCTAATTTCCCCTGCTTCTTTCTTCCTTAAAACTAGCGGCATTTACATATACTGCGCTAATAAAAGCAGCAATAATATTTTTTATTTATCTCTGCATATTCAACATTCGCCTATGTCCTGCATACACTTAAGTGAATGATGTATGGAGGAGGTACTAACATGTCATTGAAATATCAAAGTAGAGAGGTCATTACGAAAGCGATCTGCGGCAAAGGTCGTAAGTTCTCTACCGTAACACATACCGTGACTCCACCGCACAAACCGTCCAGCATTCTGGGGGCCTGGATCATCAATCACCAGTACGAGGCGGTCGCGGCGGGAGACGGAATTGAAGTTATTGGTACTTACGATATCAACATCTGGTATTCCTACGATAGAAATTCACAAACCGAGGTCGCCAAGGAAACCGTATCTTACGTCGAGAATGTGCCGCTGAACTACCTGGATGCAAGACACCGCGCCTCGACGGTCGAGGTTTCCGCGGAAGCCACGCAGGAACCAAGCACCGTGGAGGCCAACGTGACGGGAGACGGCCGCGTCCTGATCCGGGTGGAGCGCGAATTCGCGGTGGAGCTGATCGCCGAAACGAAGCTGAACGTCCTTGTCGTGCCGGGCGGTGTTGATGACAAGGATTATGATTTCGGCTCCGAGCTGGAGGACTACGAAGATTTGGATCCCGATCTCCTCGACGACGAACTGTAATTTTGCCTTATCCCATCGGATGTTGAGCACCAGGTGTTCGGGCTACAATGTAGCATATGCAGCAGGGGCGTCGTCGAAGAGGGCGGCCGCCCTCTTTTTGTGGAAATTTTTTCGATAAGCCGAAGGAGACGGGAGATGCGGGCCGTGAACAAGGAAAAGAATATCGTGCTTAAAATCCGCGTCGCTTCCGAAGAAGCCAAAACGCGTCTGAAGCATGCTTTGGAGCGAACCAGCGCTCGTTATCAAGTGATTCGCCCGCTGGGGACGGAGCGTACGGAAGGGCTTCGCGGCAAACGGAAAACCCGCGTAGAACGCCGCAGCGCTTGGATTCATTACGGACCGGAGGAGGCGTACTGGGGCGGTGTCGTGCAGGAGATCGTCATCAATCGTTCCTTCGCTGGATCGCCGGGCCGTACGCCGGAAGATGCGCGCCGCCGCTTGGCGGCAGCCGGAATCAGCGTCTCGGAAGCGCTGCAGCCGGTATATTCGGCTTCCGGCATGGAGCTGCCGCCCCGCCGGTTTAAACGGCGGTACGCGGTGAACGTCTTTCATCTGCGCGCCCTGGAGGCCCGGCTGCTGGGCCGGACCGGACATGCGCTGCAGTTCCCCGCGAACCGGTTGGATCCCGGCTCTCCGCTCTGGAAACGGCTGGAGTCCACGGCGGTCCGGGCTTTGTACGCGCTGGGGCTGGATTTGGGAGAAGTCGTGATATCGGCCGGAGAAGAAGGCCGGTTTACGGTGGAAGCCATCTCCCTCGCGCCGGAGGTGCCCGACCCGCGGCAGGCCGGCTTGTACGCCCAGGCGATCCGCGAAACGATGGAAGAGCTGGAGCAAGCCTGCGAAGCCCCGCAGGACCCGCTGATCGGGATGGACCCCGAATTTTTGCTGGTGAATCGCGCCACCGGCAAAGTGATCCCGGCTTCGCGCTACCTCAGCCTCTATGGCGCCGCCGGCTGCGACGTGCTGCGTTACCGCGGGCGCCGCATGTTTCCGCTCGCCGAGCTGCGGCCGAAGCCGGGGCATGATCCGCGCGAGACCATCGTTCACCTGATGCGCGCCTTTCGCGCGGCGGGCGAAGCGATCGATGACCGGGAGCTTGTCTGGCAGGCCGGAGCCATGCCGCAGCGAGGGTTTCCGCTCGGCGGACATCTCCACTTCAGCGGCGTTCCGCTGACGAGCGAGCTGCTGCGGGCCTTTGACAACTATTTGGCGCTCCCGCTTGCGGTGCTGGAGGATGGCCGCAGCCATCGCCGCCGTCCGCGCTACGGGTTTCTCGGCGATGTCCGCCGCAAGGATTACGGCGGTTTCGAGTACCGGACGCTGCCCAGCTTTTTGATTTCCCCGCTGGTGGCCAAAGGGGCCGTCGCTTTGGCCCGCCTCATCGCCGAAAACGCCGGACAGCTCAATCGCAGGCCGTTGGAGAAGACGGATATTTTCACCGCGTTTTACGCCGGCCGGCAGCAGGAGCTGCGGTCCGTTTTGCCCTCGCTGATTCAAGATATCCAAGCCGCCGCCGCTTACCCCCGCTACGAAAGTTATATCGCTCCCCTGCTGGAAGCGGTTCTGTCCGGTCGAACCTGGGACGAAAGCGCCGACATCCGGCCTTTATGGAATTTGCAAATTCGTTCGTAACCCCTCCCCGCCTTTCTCTGGTATAATAGAATTCTACGCATGACATGAAAATAGAGGCAAATCTGGAGGGGAATCATGGCTACATACACGCCGATGATCGAACAATATTTGCGGGTCAAGGCGGAGGCGCAGGACGCGTTTCTGTTTTTCCGGCTGGGCGACTTTTACGAAATGTTTTTTGACGATGCGATTTTGGCGGCCAAGGAGCTGGAAATTACGTTGACCGGCCGGGATGGGGGAGCCGACGAGAAAATACCGATGTGCGGCGTTCCTTACCATTCGGCGGAAAGCTATATCCAGCGGCTGATCGAAAAAGGATATAAGGTAGCGATTTGCGAGCAGACCGAAGATCCCGCCCAGGCCAAGGGGGTCGTCAAACGCGAGATCGTGCGGGTGATCACCCCGGGCACGATCATGGAAGGAAAAACGGTTAGCGATAAAGTCAACAATTACATAGTTTGCGTAACCGAACGTCAGGGGCAGATGGCCTTGTCCGCCTGCGACCTGTCGACGGGCGCCCTGTACGCCACCTCGTCGCCAGCGAGCAAGGAATGGCTGCGCGACGAATTGGGACTGTACGATCCGGCGGAAATCATCGGAGACGCCGCGCTGCTCGAATGGATTAAGGAGCAAGCGGCCCCGCTCGGCAAGCCGGTCGTGTATACCCCGTGGACCAGGGCCAAGGAGGATGCCGGCCGGACGCAGTTCGGCGAAGCGGAATGGATCCGCCTGGAGCCCGAACGCCGGGAAAACATCGCCCTGCTGGTCGGGTACTTAAGCGAAACGCAAAAGCGCTCGCTGGGGCAATTGACGAAGATTTCCACGTATGAGCCCGAGCAATTTATGATTCTCGATCCGTTTACCCGCCGCAATCTCGAGCTGATGGAAACGGTGCGGGAACGCTCCAAAAAAGGCTCTCTGCTATGGCTGCTGGACCGGACGGAAACGTCGATGGGTTCGCGTCTGCTGCGGCGCTGGATCGACAAGCCTTTGCTGCAGCGCGCGCGCATCGAGGAGCGGCTCGAAGCGGTTGAGCATCTGCACGGCGGGTTTATTTTGCGCGAGGATTTGCGCGGTTCGCTGCTAAACATTTACGACTTGGAGCGGCTCGTCGGCAAAGTGGCGTTTGGCAGCGCCAACGGGCGGGATATGGTCGCGCTGAAAACCTCGCTGCGCCAGGTGCCGGCGATCAAGGAACTGTGCATGAGCGCGGATTCGTCCACGCTGCGGCGGCTCGCGGGAACGATGGACGAATGCGCGGATCTGGCCGGCATGATCGACGCGGCGATCGCCGACGATCCGCCGGTATCGGTGCGGGAAGGCGGGATCATTAAGGCCGGCTATCATTCGCGGTTGGACGAGCTCAGGGAAGCCGGCGTGAACGGCAAGCGCTGGATCGCCGAGCTTGAGGCTGCCGAACGGCAGGCGACCGGGATCAAGTCGCTGAAGATCGGCTACAACAAAGTGTTCGGCTATTATATCGAGGTTACGCGGGCGAACCTGTCCGCGCTCCCGGAAGGCCGGTACGAACGGAAGCAAACGCTGGCCAACGCCGAACGGTTTGTGACCCCCGAGCTGAAGGAGAAAGAAGCGCTGATCCTGGAGGCCGAGGAAAAAATGGTCGATTTGGAGTATGCGCTGTTCAGCGAGCTGCGGGAGAAAATCGCCGCGGAAATCCCCCGGCTGCAGCAGCTGGCGGAACGGATCGCCGAAATCGACGTGCTGCGCTCGCTGGCGGCGGTCGCGGCGGAGAACCGCTTTGTGAAGCCGGCGCTGACCGACGGGTATAACCTGATTGTGGAGCAGGGCCGCCATCCGGTGGTGGAATCCGTCATGACGGATACGGCGTTTATCGCCAACGGCACCGCCTTGCGCAAAGAGGAAGCGAGCATCCTCTTAATCACCGGGCCGAACATGGCCGGGAAAAGCACGTACATGCGTCAGGTGGCGCTGATTTCGATTTTGGCGCAAATCGGCAGCTTCGTGCCCGCGGCCAAAGCGGAAATTCCGCTGGTCGACCGCATTTTCACGCGGATCGGGGCGGCGGACGATCTGATCGGCGGCCAGAGCACCTTTATGGTCGAAATGGCCGACATTCAGATCATGACCGAAAAAGCGACGCCGCGCAGCTTGATCATCATCGATGAATTGGGCCGGGGAACGTCCACCAGCGAGGGGATGGCCATCGCCCAGGCGGTGATCGAATACGTGCATAACAAAATCGGCTGCAAAGCGCTGGTGTCCACGCATTTTCACGAGCTGGCCCATCTGGAGCACAGCCTCGTGTCCTTGCGCAATTACAGCATGGCCGTGCAGGAGAGCGGAGACAAAGTCCATTTCCTGCGCAAGCTGATCGCAGGGGCGGCGGATACAAGTTACGGCATCTACTGCGCCCGTTTGGCCGGGCTGCCGGAGGAAATCATCGGCCGCGCGTATGGGCTGCTTCAGGATCTGGAGCAAAAGGCGTCGCTGTCCGGCGGTACGGGAGCGAAGGCGGATGCGGGGGAAGAGGCGTCTCAGGCCGCAGAAGGACCAAGAGGGGAAGCCGCCGGGGCGTACGCCCCGGCAGAGCAAGAGGCGGCGGCCGCGCGGTATTCCTCCAAGGACGAGCCTGTAGTTAAGGAGGAAGTCGTACAGCTGTCCATCTTCGGGGACGAAACGCCGCCGAAGAAAGCAAAGCCGGCCGCCGAGGACCCTGGGTCCCGGCAGATCATTAACATGCTTAAAAATGCCGATCTGATGAATATGACACCGCTGCAGGCGATGCAGCTTGTGAATGACCTAAAGATGAAAGCCAAAGACATGTAGCCGAGAAATGAACGGAAACGGCAAGACGGGAGGGAAAACGAATGGCAAAAATCGTAGTACTGGACGAGCATATCGCCAACCAGATCGCGGCGGGCGAGGTGGTGGAGCGGCCGGCTTCGGTCGTCAAGGAATTGGTCGAAAACGCCGTCGACGCCGGGGCGACGAACATCGAAGTCACAGTGGAAGAAGGCGGGCTCGAGCTTATCCGGGTGACGGACAACGGCGCCGGCATCGCGCCGGAGGACTGCGAGACGGCGTTTTACCGGCATGCGACGAGCAAAATCACGTCAGGCCGCGATCTGTTTCAAATCCGCAGCCTCGGATTCCGCGGCGAGGCGCTGCCGAGTATCGCCGCCGTCGCCAAAGTCAAGCTGGTCTCCTCCAGCGATGACACCGGGCTCGGCCGGCAGATCGTGATCGAAGGCGGAACGCTGAAGGAAAATGGAGAGACTGCCGCGCCCCAAGGCACGGATATTACAGTCCGGGAATTATTTTACAATACTCCGGCAAGGCTGAAATATATGAAAACGATCCAGACGGAGCTTGGACATATTTCGGATTGTTTGTACCGGCAGGCGTTGGCCCACCCGAACATCGCTTTTACGCTGCGGCATAACGGCAACACGCTGCTGCAGAGCCCGGGCGGCGGCGACTTGCTGCAAGTGATCGCCGCGATCTACGGCGTGAACACGTCGAAAGGAATGGTGCCGATCGAAGCCGAGGACTTGGATTACCGGATTACGGGCTACATCGGCCGCCCCGATTTAGCGCGGTCGAACCGCGGCGGGATGTCCACGATCGTGAACGGCCGCTACATCCGCAATCAGGGGCTGCATCAGGCGATTTTGAGAGCCTACCATACGCTGCTGCCGATCAACCGCTATCCGCTGGTCGTGCTGATGCTGGACATGCATCCGTCGCTGGTGGACGTAAACGTGCATCCGGCAAAACTGGAGGTGCGCTTCAGCAAGGAGCCGGAGCTGAACGGGTTCGTGGAAAGCAGCATCCGCAGCGTACTGAACGGTTTGGTGCTGATCCCGCAGGTCGTGCGGCAACAGATCGGCCGAGGATCCAGCAAAGCGGTGATCCAGGAGCAGTTTCACTTCCCCGCGCCGGGTGCTGGCGCGGGAGAAGCCGCCGCCGGGCAGCAGGGTGCGGCGGGTCCGGATGGCGGCGCGTTCGCCGAAGGCGCCGCCGGCGGCCCGCTTCCGGGCGGCGGCTCGGCCGCCCGGACCGCGGGCCCGGGCGCTCCCGCAGCGGCCGCAGGCATGACGCTGCGGGAGCGGGGCCTTGCCGGCGCCGAAGCGTACGGCGCCGCGCAGCCCGAAGCGGCGCTGGCGCAACGCCAGGCGCCGCCGCAAACCCCGGCCAAGCCCCCGCAAAGCGGGCTTGGCCGGGACAGCGCCGCCGCGGCCGCGTATGGCGGCGGCCTAGCGGCGCAGCAGCCGCTCCCGCCCGAGCGGCTGCAGGAGATGCCGGAAGCGCTGTACGGCGCGCCTGCGGCGGCGCCGGAGCTTCCGGCCTTCCCGGAGCTGTCCCTGATCGGACAGCATCACGGCACATACCTCATCGCCCAGAACGAAGAGGGCTTGTATTTGATCGACCAGCACGCCGCGCATGAGCGGGTGAATTACGAATATTATTACGAAAAATTCGGCCATCCGGCGGACGCCTCGCAAGAGCTGCTGATCCCGATTACGCTGGAATTTACGCCCTCGGACAGCGCCAAGCTGAAGGAGCGGCTGCACTGGTTCGAACAGGCTGGCGTCATCCTGGAGCATTTTGGCGGGGGCACGTTCCGCGTCGTCTCCCATCCTTACTGGTTCCCGCAAGGGGAGGAAGCCGAGATCATCCAGGAGATGGCGGAATGGGTGCTGCACGAGCGCGCCATCGACCTCGCCAAGCTGCGCGAGGCCTCATCCACGATGGTGTCCTGCAAAGCTTCGATTAAAGCGAACCAGAAGCTGACACCGGAGGAGGCGAACACGCTGATCCGCCGCTTAGGGGCTTGCAAACAGCCGTACACCTGCCCGCACGGGAGACCGATCATCGTCTCGTTTACGACGTACGATCTGGAAAAGCTGTTTAAGCGGGTGATGTGAGCGGCGTGAACGGAGGAATTTCATCATGTTAATTACTACGGGGGACCGCGAAACTCCCGCCGTGCTTCAGCGAGCGCAAGACCTGGCGGTGCTGACCGGGGCAACCCGTGTCCCGCGCCGCCGGACATCGCTGGCCAAGCTGGCCGAACGCTACGGGGACGGCGACATTCTGGTCATCATGGAACAGGGTGTCCGGCTCCACCGGTCCGGGCAGGAGCCGCTGACGTTCCATCCCAGCATGGGTTTTGTCCGTGCGAAACGGCTGCTTAGAGGCGAAAGCGACGCCATGCTGGAGGCGGCCCGAGCCGCTCCCGGCGACTTCATCATCGACGGCACGGCCGGCCTCGGCTCCGACGCGAGCATGTTCGCCCTCGCCGCCGGTCCCGGGGGACGGGTGCTGGCGCTGGAGGACTCGTTTCCGCTTTGGGCGCTGCTGCACGAGGGGCTAAAGCACTATGTCTCCGGGCAGCCGGAGTTTGACGCCGCATTGCGGCGCATCGAAACGAAACGCGCCAACCATTTGGAGGTTTTGCGGAGCATGCCCGACAAAAGCGCGGACATTGTTTATTTCGATCCGATGTTCCGGCATCCGATCGAGGATTCTTCCTCGATTTCGCCGCTGCGGACCTTTGCCAACGCGGGCCGCCTCAGTCCGGAAGCGGTGAAGGAAGCGTGCCGGATCGCCCGGAAAACGGTCGTCATGAAGGAGCAAAAAGAGAGCGGCGAATTTGCCCGGCTCGGTTTTGACGCGAGCGCCCGCGCCCATACCAAAATAACTTACGGAGTGATCACGCTTGACCATAAATAAGAAACCGCGGCTGCTGGTGCTCGTCGGCCCGACAGCGGTCGGCAAAACGAAGCTTAGCGTCGAAATCGCCAAAGCGTTTTCCTGCGAAGTGATTTCCGGCGATTCGATGCAGGTGTACCGGGGCATGGACATCGGCACGGCCAAAATCATTCCGGCGGAGATGGAGGGCGTCCCCCATCATTTGATCGATGTGCTGGAGCCGGACGAGCCTTTTTCCGCCGCCCAATTTCAGGAGTGGTGCCGCAAGCTGATCCCGGAGATCGAAAGCCGCGGACATTTGCCTTTTATCGTCGGGGGGACGGGGCTTTATATCGAGTCCGTCTGCTATGAATTCCAATTTACGGAAGCCGCGGCCGATGAGGCGTTCCGCGCCGCGGAGCTGGCTTACGCCGAACAGCACGGCGCGGAGGCGCTGCACGCCAAGCTGGCGGCCATCGACCCCAAATCCGCCGCCCGTCTGCATCCGAACGATATGCGGCGGGTGATTCGCGCTTTGGAAATTCATCATCTGACGGGAACGACCTTGTCGGAGCAATTGGAGAAACAAATGAAGGAGTCCCCGTACGATTTGTGCGTCATCGGTTTGACAATGGACCGGCAAATGCTTTATAACCGTATTGAACGGAGAATTGACGAAATGCTGCGGCTTGGTCTTGTGGATGAGGTGCGCCGCCTGCTTCGTCAGGGGTATTCCCGGGAACTCGTGTCCATGCAGGGGCTTGGCTACAAGGAAATCGCCGAACACCTGGAGGACGGCGTTCCGCTGCCGGAAGCCGTGGAGAAACTAAAGAGGGATACGCGGCGTTTCGCCAAGAGGCAGCTCTCCTGGTTCAGGCACATGAAGGAGATCGCCTGGATCGATGCGGGGAGCGGCGAAAATTTTTCCGGGATTTTGGCGGCGGCCCATGCTATAATAGCAGGAAAGTTTCCCGCTGATCTTGAATATAATTCAAAACACTAATTGATTCCTATTGGGGGTACGGCTATGAACAAGACCATTAATATCCAGGATACATTTCTGAACCAACTTCGCAAAGAAAGCATACCGGTGACGGTATTTTTGACGAATGGATTTCAGATCAGGGGAACGATCAAAGCCTTTGACAATTTCACGATCGTCATCGACAGCGACGGACGCCAGCAAATGGTGTACAAGCACGCGATTTCCACGTTCCAACCGCAGCGCAACGTATCGCTGATGCAGGAAACGCAAAGCGAAGACTGAAGCGATAGTGAAACTTTTTTGATTTCAATACGTTAAAGGTATAGGAAAAGGAGAGAGCAACCTGACCCAGGTTGTTCTTTTCGTTCCGGGCATTGTTGGGCGTGCCGTATTCATCCAGAATCGGGTTCAAACGCCTCGTTCCGGCGCTTGCGCCGGAGTTTGAGGGCGGGGGCCGAACCTTTAACGGAAGGAATGAAGGGGGTCAGAGAAACCATGTCCAGCCAAAATCCAAGACTGGAACGAAGCAATAAATCGGGGAAAAAAGGAAAAGCGCCGAAGGCGCGCAAAAAGAAAAGACTCACCGTGAAAAAATTGCTGTGGACTTCGTTTTTTACGATCGCGTTTGCGGTTTTCTGCGCGATTGCGGGGTACATGTACATTACGGTCAGCGGCGAAAAGATCCTCAAGGAAAACGGGGATAAGATGACGGTTTACGAAACGACTAAGGTGTACGACCGTAACGGCGCGTTGATGGGGGAGCTTTCGATCGACAAAAGCGAACCCGTCGAATATGACGAACTCCCGGACATGCTCAAAAAAGCGTTTGTCGCCACGGAAGACCGGCGGTTTTTCGAGCATAACGGGGTCGATCTTTGGTCGATCGGCAGAGCGGCGGTGAAAGATGTCGTGGCCCGTTCTCTGGTGGAAGGCGGCAGTACGATTACGCAGCAGCTCGCCAAAAACATTTTCCTGAGCGCGGACAAAACGTTTTTCCGCAAAGCGACGGAGATGTCGATTGCGATGGCGCTAGAACGTCATAATACGAAAGAAGAAATTTTAACGCTTTATTTAAACCGGATTTTCTTCGGGAAAAACGCCTACGGGATCAAAGCGGCATCCCAACGATATTTTGGCGAAAGCGACTTGAACAAGCTGGAACTATGGGAAATGGCGACGCTCGCGGCCATTCCTAAGGGGCCGTCCAAATACAATCCGATCGCCAATCCGGAGCTGTCCAAGGAGCGTCGCGGCGTCGTGCTCGACTTGATGTACCAGGAAGGATACATCACCGCCGAGCAGCGGGATGAAGCAAAGGCGGTCGATTACGACTACGAGCCTCCGGCCAGCAACCAAAGCTACCTCGCCTTTAAAGACTATGTGGTCGAGGAAGCCGAGGAGAAGTTCGGCCTCACTGAAGACGAGCTGAACCGCGGCGGCTACAAAATTTACACGACGATGGACGCCCAGGCGCAAAAAGCGGTAGAGAAGGCGTTTGCCAACGACGATTATTTCGAGAAAAGCAAGGACGATAAACAGGTTCAGGGCTCGATCGTCATTATGAACCATGAAAACGGCAGCCTCGTCGCCCTGCTTGGCGGCCGGGATTACGAGCGCAAAGGCTACAGCCGTTTGAACAGCCGCAGACAGCCGGGGTCGGCGTTTAAGCCGATCGTGTCCTATGCGCCGGCGCTCGAATCGGGGAAATTTACGCCCAATTCGCAGATCCCGAACAATAAGCAGTGTTTCGGCGATTATTGTCCGACGAATCTGCACGGCTATTCGAACACGATCAACCTGACGACCGCGCTGACGAAATCGGAGAACATTCCGGCCGTTTGGCTGCTGAATGAGGTCGGAGCCGGCACGGGAGTGAAATACGCGCAGGAAATGGGCATCACGATGGACAAAAACGACCGCAATCTGGCGATTGCGCTCGGCGGTTTGACCTACGGGACGAACACGCTCGAAATGGCGGGGGCGTTCAGTGTGTTTGCCAACGGCGGAGAATACAATCCTCCGTATTCGATCAAACAGATTGTCGACCATAACGGGGTAGTGAAATATAAATACAACCCGCCGAAACCAAAAAGGGTCATCAGCGAAAAGACGGCCTACTATATGACGGAAATGATGGAAAACGTCGTCAATGAAGGGACGGGCCGGCGGGCGAAAATCGACCGTCCGGTTGCCGGGAAAACGGGGACGACGCAGCATGGCATTCCGGGCCTTAGAAGCAGCAAAAACCGCGACGTCTGGTTCGTCGGCTACACTCCGGAATGGACGGCCGCGATCTGGATGGGCTATGACAATGCGGATAAAGACCATCTGCTGAACGGAAGCAGCGGCCAGACCGCAGCGCTGTTCGCCGCGGTCATGAAAGAGGCGCTGGCCGGCGTGCCGGTCAAGGATTTCCCGGTACCGGCCAACCTGCAGCCGCCGGAGCAAGAGGAACCGCAGACGGCGGCGCCGTCCGAACTCAGCGCGGCTTATAACGTGGATACCGGTACAGTAGCCCTTAGCTGGAAAGGCGTGGAACAACAAGGTGCGGTTTACCGGATTTACCGCCGGGAAGCATCGGAAACGGAGTTCACCCATATTATGGACTCCAGCGCCACGGAAACCGAAGACATCAGCATTACCCCGGGAACGGGTTATATCTACTATGTTACGGCTTACGACCCCGTCAATGACGCGGAAAGCGATCCTTCGAACAACGCCCAGGTGTTGATCGAAGCGGGCGAAGATCCGATGGACGATCTGCCGGATCCGGGCGTAGGCGGGGACGGCAACCAGGGACAAACCGGTGATGACCAAATTGACGACGGCAGCGGAAATCAAGGTTTCCCGTCCGGAAATTGGAATGGCTCGGGAGACGGCCAGGGGAACGGCAACGGAAATGGCCAGGGCAATGGGAATGGCCAAGGGAACGGTAACGGCAATGGCAACGGTAACGGCAACCATGGAAACGGAAGCGGGAACGGAGACGGAGACGGCGGCGTTACGATTCCCGGAACCGTGGTTCCTAACGACGGCGGTTCCGGCGAAGGAGATGCGGATACGCTCGCGCCTCCCGCCGATGGAAATAACGGTCAAACCGATTCCGGGAACGGCGTGGACGCTCCGGTTGGTGCGAACGAAGCGGTTCAGGGGACGGGGGGTTAACCTGCCGAATTCCCGTAAGCGCCGATTGATCTAATATGGCCCGCGAACCTGCCGGCCAGCAACCCGCAAGGCAAAGACCCCCAGAGCAGCGATTTTAGCGTCTGGGGGTCTTTTCTCGTTTGTTCTGGCTGCTTTGTGACTCTTTTTCAAATATGGTAAAGTGATAGTACATTGTTGTGAAAGGGCTATAATCTTATGAAGCGAAAATTCGGAGACCGCGCGAACTGGCGCCGCATTACCCAGCGTCACTTCAAGTCCAAGTTTATACAGAACGATGTCTTCACGGGATATGTGACGTTGTACACGATTCAAGATCTTCGCGATCCGCTGTGGAAAACCTACGGAGGACATACGTTCCGTATTGCCGACAAAGGGTTTACGTGGCTGCAGTATTACCCGAAAGGGGCCCATTACGTCGTCACCGCGATGTTCGATGACCAAGGGGAAATCGTGGAATGGTATATCGATATTTGCAAAACACAGGGGATTACGGATCAGGGCGTGCCCTGGTTTGACGATTTGTACTTGGATATTGTCGTGTTAAAGACCGGAGAAGTGTTTTTGCTCGATCAGGATGAACTCGACGACGCGCTCACGGGTGGCCTTATTACGGTAAAAGATTATGATCTGGCTGCGGAAACGGCCCATGAACTGCTTCATGCCATTAACAAACAGCGCTTTCCGCTTTTTCAGTTGTCGCTTGAGCATTTCCGCAGCGGGTTTATGAACGCGTAAGCCGCATCCGATTGGAGGTTGAGACATGCTTTTTGCCAAGAAAAAAACATCGTTGAATTTTGGACAACCGGTACGGAAACAACGGGGAATTCGGCGAAAATTGATCCGCTGGGGGCTCGTGTTGATCGCGCTGGGGCTGGCCTGGGCGCTTTATGTGCTGGCCCAGATCGGCAGCGTCGAGCGAAATCCCGCCGTGAGCGCGGGTTTTTCCAAACCGGCCGATGTCGGCATCGTGCTGGGAGCCTCTCTGTGGGGGGACGTACCGAGCCCGGGTCTGCAGGAGCGATTGGAGCAAAGTATTCAGGACTTTAAGGATGGGAAGTTTAAGCTGTTTTTACTTACGGGCGGCAAGGATACGGCCGATTCCAAATACACGGAAGCGGAAGGCATGGCGAATTATTTGGAGCGCCGCGGCATCCCGCGGGAAAAAATACTGCTTGAAAACGAGGCGACCAGCACGTTCGAAAACCTGAAGTTCAGCCAGGCGATCATGGAAGAGCATGGATACGATTCCGCCCTTATTATTACGCATACGTATCACGGAAACCGGGCGCTGGAAATCGCCGAGACGTTTGGATATCACGATCCCAAGCTGTCTTTAAAGAAATCCGCGGTGCTCAAACCGATTCCCAACACGGTACGGGAGATTTTGGCCTATACGAAATGGAAAATGGATCAGCTGGCGCTTGCTTTTGGCCGAGGGTGACAAAACTTCTAATAACGGACAGGGAGAGAGAATACATTTAAAAGTGTGCTTTGAAAAAGACTACCTTTTTCAACTTGCCCCTTTAAATTAAGATCAAAAATTCGGGTTTTCAGCACCGAGACGAATTTTTGATTACCTTTAAAAGAGGTGATGTCCCTATGTCTGGGCGTGTTGTAGCCAGAAGCGGCGGCTCTCCCGAAGAGAGACCATCCCGGCAAATCAACGTCATTCTGCGCAGCGCCGAACCGCCGGTCGTCTCGCAAAGCGTTCCCGAAAGCGAACCAAACCTTTCCGCCAAAGCTTTGCCGCAGCAAGGGCTGTTCGCGGAAATTCAGAAGGAATTGGATCACCTGATCGGTTTGGATCATATCAAAGATTTCATGTACGAAATTTTCGCGTTTTTGCAGATCGCTTCCATGCGCTCGGAAGCGGGCCTGCTGTCGGGGCCGCAGGTTTACCATATGGTTTTCAAAGGCAATCCGGGCACCGGCAAAACGACGGTGGCGCGCATCGTCGCCAAGATGTTTCAACGGATGGGCGTGCTTAGCAAAGGGCATTTGATCGAAGTGGAGCGGGCCGACCTGGTCGGCGAATACATCGGCCATACAGCGCAAAAAACACGAGATTTGGTCAAAAAAGCGCTGGGTGGCATTTTGTTCATCGACGAAGCCTACAGCCTGGCGCGGGGCGGGGAGAAAGACTTCGGCAAGGAAGCGATCGATACGCTGGTCAAAGCGATGGAGGATCAGAAAAACCAGTTCATTCTCATTTTGGCCGGCTATTCCGATGAAATGGATTTTTTTCTGTCGACGAACCCGGGGCTGCCGTCCCGGTTTCCGATCCAGATGGATTTTCCGGACTATACGATCGACCAGCTGATTCAGATCGCCGAAGCGATGGCCAAGGAACGCGATTACATCCTGATGCCGCAGGCGATACTCAAATTAAAGCAGCATTTGCTTAAGGAAAAATGCGAAAGCGAGCATCTGTTCAGCAACGCCCGCTACGTCCGCAACGTGATCGAACGTT
The DNA here is from genome assembly GCF_003863965.1 of Paenibacillus oralis. Lineage (GTDB taxonomy): Bacteria > Bacillota > Bacilli > Paenibacillales > Paenibacillaceae > Fontibacillus > Fontibacillus oralis. The sequence continues at coordinate 5,746,275 of NZ_RRCN01000001.1, read as the reverse complement.
CGATCCGCCAGCAGGCCGTCCGGCTGCTGAACCAATACGGCGGCGGCTCTCCAGGGAAATTGGAGCTGATGACGCTGCGGACGGAGGATCTGAAGCTGGAGAAGAAGGGATAACCGGTTTATATAAGGAGCAGTGGTTTATGGCCAAATCGTTACACGAGACCAACGACAAAATTCAGGATATCGCCGTTCTCGTCAGCTTGATTACCCCGGAAACGAAGCAAACCGGGATCGATCCATCCTATTCCCTGGATGAATTGGTCCGGCTGGCGGAGACGGCGGGCGTGGAGGTGGCGGAGACGGTGGTGCAAAACCGCGACAAACCGGATCCCCGCTGGTTTATCGGCAAAGGCAAGGTACTGGAGCTAAGGGAGCTTATGGACCGCCTGGGAGCGAATACGGCGATCTTCGACCAGGAGCTGTCCGGGGCGCAGGTGCGTAATCTGGAGGAGATGCTGGACGCCAAAATTATCGACCGTACGCAGCTGATCCTCGATATTTTTGCCCAGCGGGCGAAAACGCGGGAAGGGATCATTCAGGTGGAGCTGGCGCAGCTGACCTATCTGCTGCCGCGGTTGACCGGTCACGGCAGAAACCTGTCCCGGCTCGGCGGCGGCATCGGCACGCGGGGGCCGGGGGAAAGCAAGCTGGAGATGGACCGCCGCCATATCCGGCGCCGCATCGGCGAGCTGAAGCACCAGCTGGAAGAGGTGACGCGGCACCGCCGGCTGCATCGGGCCCGCCGCAAGGAGACCGGGGTCGTGCAGGTAGCGCTGGTGGGGTATACGAACGCCGGCAAGTCCACGCTGCTTAAGCAGCTTACGAACGCGGACGTGTATGTGGAGAATCAGTTGTTCGCCACGCTTGACCCGACGACGCGGCTGTTGCCGCTGCCCGGCGGTAAAGATGTGGTGCTGACCGATACGGTCGGATTCATCCAAAACCTGCCGCATGATTTGGTGGCCGCTTTCCGCGCGACGCTGGAGGAAGTGAACGAGGCGGATTTGATCCTTCACGTCGTCGATGCGTCGTCGCCGATGCGCCAGGAGCAAATGGAAGTCGTAGGGCGGATTTTAAATGAGCTGGGGGCTGGGGGGAAACCTCAAATCGTTCTTTTCAACAAAATCGATCTTTGCCTGCCCGAAGGCTTGCAAATGCTGCCCTCCGGTGAAGGGTATTTAAAGATCAGCGCTTACGATGAACGGGACCTCACCGCGATCCGCGAAGCGTTGCAGCGCAGTTTGTCCGGCGGAACCAAATCGTTTCGGATTCCGGCGGAGCGGGGCGATCTCGCCTCCGTTTTGTACCGGATCGGCGATGTAGTGAATCAGCAAATGGATGAAGCAGACATGATTTACCATGTGAACGTAAACCAGGCGGATTTTGCGAAATACGGGTATCAGCTCGCTCCTTTTGCGGTTCAAAAGCCTAACGTCCATGAAGAAACGAACGAATCGAGATAAAGGGAGAGAGAACAACAAGATGGCGGTATTTTCGGAAGAGATTGTAAATTGGCTGAAAGCGGCGGAGCAGCAGGCCGAGGGGAGGTTTCGGGAGATTGACCAAATCGCCGATCATAATCAATGGAAAGTGATCGAAGCGTTTCAACGGCACCAGGTGAGCGACTATCATTTTTCCGGCTCGACCGGTTACGCCTACAATGACCGCGGGCGCGAGGTGCTGGATCTCGTGTATGCCGACGTATTCGGCGCGGAAGCGGCGCTCGTCCGCCCCCATTTCGCTTCCGGGACGCATACGATTGCGACGGCTTTGTTCGGTCTCTTACGACCCGGGGACGAACTGCTCTACATCACCGGCCGTCCTTATGATACACTACATAAAGTGATAGGTAAGCCGGGGGACGGCAGCGGCTCGCTGCAGGATTTCGGGATAACCTATAACGAGGCAGAGCTAAATGCCGACGGCTCAATCGATTGGGAGGCGGTGAGAGAGAAAATTACCGATAGGACGAAGGTGATCGGCATCCAGCGGTCGCGTGGATACGATTGGCGCGATTCCTTTACCGTCGAACAAATCGGGGCGATGGTGCGCGAGGTTAAAGCGATCAAGCCGGATGTTATCGTGTTCGTCGACAACTGTTATGGCGAGTTTACCGAAGAACGGGAACCGACCGAGGTCGGGGCCGATCTGATCGCCGGCTCTTTGATCAAAAATCCTGGCGGCGGCCTGGCGGAAACCGGGGGATACATCTGCGGACGCGAAGATCTCGTGAGGCTGGCTTCCTACCGCCTGACAGCGCCGGGAATCGGCGGCGAAGTCGGGGCGATGCTAGGAACGACCCGCGGCATTTACCAAGGGCTGTTCCTGGCGCCGACGATCGTGGGACAAGCGGTCAAAGGCAGCGTCCTGGCGGCGGCGGTTTTCGAGCGGGCCGGTTTTGCGAGCCGGCCGAAGTGGAGCGAGCCGCGGACCGATTTGATCCAGGCGATTTCCTTCAGCGGTGCGGAGCAATTGATCGCTTTTGTGCAAGGGATTCAAAAGGCCGCTGCGGTGGACGGACACGTCGTGCCGGAGGCTTGGGATATGCCGGGCTATGAACATCCCGTCATTATGGCCGCCGGTACCTTCATTCAGGGCGGGAGCCTGGAATTGTCCGCCGACGCGCCGATACGTTCCCCTTATATCGCGTATATGCAGGGCGGCTTGACCTATTCGCACGTGAAATTCGGCTTGCTTACCGCCCTCCAGACGATGAAAGACCGCAACTTGTTGTGAGTTATCCTAACATATCTATTGACATGTTAGGATAACTCACATATGATAAGGTCAAGAGATTATATAACTGGAAGGTTGAGAGCGATGAGTGACGAAATTCGCAGAAATATGGCCTTGTTTCCTATCGGTATCGTAATGAAGCTTACGGATTTGACGGCAAGACAAATCAGATACTATGAACAGCACGAATTGATTGTGCCTGCGCGCACTTCGGGGAACCAGCGTATGTTCTCTTTTAATGATGTCGAGCGTTTGCTGGAGATCAAAGGTCTCATTGATAAAGGCGTTAATATCGCCGGCATCAAGCAGGTGATGAATCCGATGACCCGTGAATCCCAAGAGGCGACGGTGATCACGAAGGACACGGAAGAGAAGCGGAAAGAGATGACGGATTCCCAGCTTTACCGCATGTTGAAACAGCAGTTGGTCTCCGGGAGCAAGCCGAATCAGGTTTCTCTGATCCAAGGCGAGCTGTCCCGCTTTTTCAAAAAATAATCTAAATGTTGGGAGAGGTTTTTGATGAGTTACACCAAAGAAGATATTTTGCGCATTGCCAAAGAGGAAAATGTACGTTTTATCCGCCTGCAGTTTACCGATTTGCTCGGTACGATCAAAAACGTGGAAATTCCGGTCAGCCAATTGGAAAAAGCGCTCGACAACAAAATGATGTTTGACGGCTCTTCCATCGAAGGTTACGTTCGTATCGAAGAATCTGACATGTACCTCTATCCGGATCTGGATACCTGGGTGGTTTTCCCTTGGGTGACTGAAGATCGCGTTGCCCGCCTGATTTGCGACGTGTATATGCCGGACGGCACGCCGTTTGCCGGAGACCCGCGCGCCATTTTGAAGCGCGTGCTGAAGGAAGCGGAGGAAATGGGCTATACCTCGATGAACGTAGGTCCGGAACCGGAGTTTTTCCTGTTCAAAACCGATGATAAAGGCAATCCGACGACGGAACTCAACGACCAAGGCGGTTACTTTGACCTGGCTCCGACGGACCTTGGCGAGAACTGCCGCCGCGAAATCGTGCTGACGCTGGAAGAGATGGGCTTTGAGATCGAAGCCTCTCACCACGAAGTGGCTCCCGGCCAGCACGAAATCGACTTCAAATATGCGGATGCGGTCAAAGCGGCCGACCAGATTCAGACGTTCAAACTGGTCGTCAAAACGATCGCCCGCCAGCACGGCCTGCATGCCACGTTTATGCCGAAACCGCTGTTTGGCGTCAACGGCTCGGGGATGCACTGCCACCAATCGCTGTTTAGAGGGGATACGAACGCGTTTTATGAAGAAAGCGATCCGCTTGGCCTGAGCCAAGAAGCCCGCTATTACATGGCCGGCATCTTGAAGCATGCCCGCGCGTTCGCCGCGATCACGAACCCGACGGTTAACTCTTACAAACGCCTTGTTCCGGGTTATGAAGCGCCGTGTTATGTGGCCTGGTCTTCCAGCAACCGCAGCCCGATGATCCGGATTCCGGCTTCCCGCGGTCTCAGCACCCGGGTCGAGGTGCGCAACCCTGACCCGGCGGCCAATCCTTACCTGGCGCTCGCCGTGATGCTCAAAGCCGGCCTGGACGGCATCAAGAAGGAGCTTCCGCTGGTGGAACCGGTCGATCGCAATATCTATGTGATGTCCGAGGAAGAGCGCGTCGAGGAAGGCATTCCAAGCCTGCCGGCCGATCTGAAGGAAGCGCTTGGCGAGCTGCTCCGCAGCGAAATCATTTCCGAGGCGCTTGGCGATCATGCCTTGACCCATTTCTACGAGCTGAAGGAAATCGAATGGGATATTTTCCGGACGCAAGTACATCCGTGGGAACGCGATCAGTACATGACGTTGTATTAATCTTAAGGAATCCCCTGGGGCCGTCGGCTTCAGGGGATTTTTTTTGGGGCAATCATGTTGGGCTCGGCCTTGAAATCGGCGTTTGACAGCCGGCAGCTGGAACGGCCTATCGTCGGGTGGAACGACCAATCGTTCGGGTGGAAAGGCCAACCGTTGGCTGGAACGACGCAGCGTCTACCTTTAAAATAGCGGAACTTTATGTGCTTATTATCCGGAGCCAGGCAGGTTCATTCCCATTAGCGGTATTTTTTGTTCTTATTTTCCTGTGCATGGTCCAAAACGCGGGTATTTCCTTGCGGTTAGAGAAAATAGCGACATAAATTTCCTTTATTGCACTCGATGAGAGTGATGTCGCCGAAATAGCGGCCTTTTTTGTCCTTATATTTTTCGCTGGAGTTTCACCTTCGGTCCAAGTACCGTCGTGGTGAACGGGTGAACGGGTTTAGATGAAAATAGGCGGAATGGTAAAATGTTCGCTGGGGATTAGTAGATTTTGGAAATCACAAATATGCCGTTTTTTATTCAGCGATTGGATACCTTATAGATATAAGGAGGTTGAATGAAATGGTTACCGCACTCAAAAGATATCAGCGGCGCCGGTATCGTTTGAAACAGTGGTGGGTTTCCGAGCGGTCGGGATTCGGGTTTGGATGGGGGATGCGCGGCAGACGGGGAAGATCCGGTTACGGAACGATGCCTTCTTTCCCGGATTTGGATTGGGACTAGCTGGCGGTTAGGACCTCTTTTCCCGACGCAAAAAAAGGACGCAGCAGTCAAATTCTGCTTCGTCCTTTTTTCATTGCCGGAAATTTGAATCATTGCAGATCCCGGAACAAACCGACTACTTTGCCGAGAATGGTTACGTGCTTCAGACGCAGCGGCTCCATGGTCGGGTTTTCCGGCTGCAGGCGAACATGGTCTTTCTCCTTGTAAAAGGTTTTGACCGTCGCTTCGTCGTCTTCGGTCATCGCCACCACGATGTCCCCATTGTCCGCTGTCTGCTGTTGGCGGACAATCACGTAATCTCCATTATGTATCCCGGCTTCAATCATGCTGTCTCCACTCACGGAAAGCATAAAGATTTCGCCTTCTCTTGCGTAATGCTCCGGCAAAGGAAAGTAATCTTCGATATTCTCCGTGGCGGTAATCGGAACGCCTGCCGTAACTTTGCCGACGACGGGCACGCGAGCAACGGTATGTGAGAAGTTATTTATGTTCTCGGATTCTTCCTGATTGAGCAGCTCGATGGCACGCGGTTTGGTCGGGTCGCGGCGGATCAGCCCTTTCTTCTCCAACCGGTCCAAATGGCCGTGAACCGTAGAACTGGAGGCAAGTCCAACGGCTTCCCCAATCTCCCGGACGGAAGGCGGGTATCCCTTGGCGCGAACTTCGTTGCGGATAAATTCCAGAATGGCCTGTTGCCGGCTAGATACCTTTGACATATCGGATCAACCCCATTTAGTAACGTTTGGAAAAATTATAACATAGAACTGCCGTTCGTACAAACATTAGTTCTAAAAGAAGGCTTTAAAGAAAGGGATAAGCATAAAAGGGGAACGATTGTTCGAAAAAAGTATTGAATCAAACAAATGTTCGTGTTATAGTAATGGCATAAATAAGAACAAATGTTTGGAGTGATGGATTATGCCAAGATACACTTCTTATAAAAGCATCTACGATCAACCTTCTTTTACTCGTCCCGCGCAAAGAAGATTACATATTTCGTTGTTCCGCAACGGCTTCGCCAAGTTTGCCGTTTTTCTTCTGGTGTTGAGCCTCACTTGCACAGGTGTGGTGACGGCATTTGCCGCCTCCTCGGATTTCGGCCGGCCGGAACAGGAGCTTGAACAAATCGTCATCCTGCCCGGGGACACACTGTGGGAAATCGCGGCAGAACATAAGCCGCTAGGATCGGATACACGTGTGTATATCAAGAAATTGATGCGTGTCAACGGGTTGGACTCAAGCGCGATTGAGGCGGGGGATACGCTGTTCATTCCTTTGGAATGACCATATGTATGCATATGAAATTCGATTTTTTCTTACTATAATAAGTGCGTATTCAACCTCAATAAAATAAAGGGGCTTGTTATTGGCGTTAGGGAGTGATTTCCGCCGCCTTGACAAGCTCTTTTTCTCATGTCAAAGTAAGAATTAATGCCCTGTATGATGCTTGTTCCGCCAAAACGCGGGTAAACCGGAATCATCAGATACGCATAGTAAATAAATCCAGGAGGAAGATATGGACATCGATGCTTTGGTAGAGCGGATTAACGAACTGGCCCGTAAACATAAAACGGAAGGTTTGACCCAGGATGAGATGCTGGAAAGAGCCCAGCTTCGCGAAACGTACCTGGAGAATGTGCGCAGAAATTTTCGCCGGCAGCTCGATTCGATCGAGATTGTAGATAAATAGGGGAGGAACATGCATGGCTTCGTTTGACCGGAAAGTGGAGCGGAATCAGCTCCGCATGCAAAAAAAAGGAAAGGGCCCGAATTTGGGGAGCGGGCAGGGCGGAAGAAACACGAGAAGCGGGCTGGGAGCTAATGGGGAAGGCGACGTATTCAAAGGGCGCAACATTATTTTGCCGATCGTGCTGTTTTTGTTGGCTCTGCTCTATGCCGGCGTTGGCATCATCGGGAATTCGGCTGAGGTGAACACGATGTTGTTTTGGATTACGATCATCCTTTACGCCGTGCTGGCGCTCGCCATATTTCTCCGCAAGCCGTATTTACGCATCAACAAAAGCTGGCTCTACACCTCGAAATTTAACCGGGACAAAGCGCTGGATGCCGGAAATATCAGCAAAATCATCGTGAGCCGGAACAAAATCGTAATTGAACCGAAAATCCGGGATGTGAAGTGGGTGTTCTACCGTACGCGCAACCGCTTTGACACCGAGGCGATGGCCGCGCGGCTGGAACTCTACGCCAACACGCATCACGTGAAGCTGGTCAAGGAATAAGGCGTTTTTCATTTGCCCCCAAAGGGAGATCATGGAGCGAGGTTAAAACGATGACGATTAAAGGTATTTGTTTTGATTTGGATGATACGCTGTTGTGGGATGACCGCAGCGTAAAGGAAGCCTTTGCCGCTGCATGCGAGTTTGCGGCGCAGCGGGTGCCGGGAATCGTCCCGGAAGAGCTGGAGGAAGCGGTGCGGCGGGAAGCCCGGGGATTGTATGAATCTTACGAAACGTTTCCGTTTACGAAGATGATCGGGATTAATCCGTTTGAAGGCTTGTGGGCTACGTTTTCGGCCGGAGAGCAGCCGGAGTTCCGCCAGCTGGAGCAGCTTGCTCCGGTATACCGCAAGGAGTCCTGGCGGCGTGGTTTGCTGGCCGTCGGCGTCGATAACGAACAGCTCGGCGAGGAACTGGCGGCGCGGTTTGCGCAAGAGCGCCGTGCCCGTCCGCATGTCTACGAAGAAACGTTCCATGTGCTCAAGGAACTTCACGGAACCGTAAAGCTGCTGCTGTTGACGAACGGATGTCCGGCTCTGCAGCAGGAGAAGCTCGACGGCGTGCCGGAGCTGGCGCCGTTTTTTGACGAGATCATCATTTCCGGCAAGTTCGGCAAAGGCAAACCCGATCCGTCCATTTTCCATCATGCGTTAGAGCGTTTGGGGATCGAAGCCGGCGAAGGAATCATGGTCGGCGACAAGCTGACGACCGATATTAAAGGCGCGCTTAGCGTCGGTATGACGGCCGTATGGGTCAATCGCGACGGAAAGCAGCGCAGTGACGAAATCAAACCCGATTACGAAATTTCGCACTTGTCCGAACTGCACGATATCATCGCGCGTTTGGCGTAAGTTTTCGTCCGGACGTCCGAGCAAAAGCGGATGTTCGATCGATAAGCGGGAAGGAGGGAAATCCATTGCCGGGAAAAGTCGGGTGGATCGCCGTTTTGGTGCTGATCGTCGCCGTGCTTGGCGGCTGCGGACGCAGCGAAACGACAGCGGCTGACAGCGGGCCGCTCGAGCCGATCCGCGTAAATCTTGAAGTCACGCCGGATACCGTTGAAAGCGGCGGGACCGTAACGTTTACCGCCAAGGTGGGGCATCGCGGAGAAAACGTCGATGATGCGCAGGAGGTTATGTTCGAATTTTGGAACACCGATGACGAAAACGCCGAGCACAGCAAAGTGACGGTAAAAAGCGCCGGGGACGGCACCTATGTCCTCAAGCACAAGTTTGAGGATCCGGGAACCTATAAAGTGATTTCCCATGTGACCGCACGGGATCAACATTCGATGCCGTCCAAACAGTTTACGGTACAGTAACGCCGATCGATTTTACATAAAAACCCCGCGCGCAACAACAATCAAGCTGCCTGCATCCGATGGAGATGAGGGCAGCTTATTTTTGCTTTATATTAGGGTGAACTAAAGAAACATCTCTTTTCTTCAACGCTTTATTCTGTTAAACTATATCGTAACGTTTTACGGGAGGGACACGATCATGAGCAAACCGAGCCTGGAAGACAGAATAAAAGAACGAATACTGATACTTGATGGCGCCATGGGCACGATGATCCAGCAGGAAAACCTTGTTCCGAATGATTTCGGCGGGGAAGAGCTGGATGGCTGTAACGAGATGCTCGTTCTCACCCGCCCGGATGTGATTCAAGGCATTCACGAGCAATATTTGGCGGCCGGAGCCGACCTGATTGAAACGAATACGTTTGGGGCAACCTCCGTTGTCCTGGCCGAATACGATATACCGCATCAAGCAAGGGAGTTGAATCTGGCGGCGGCAAAACTTGCCGTAGCGGCCGCGGAAAAACACAGCACGCCGGACCATCCGAGATATGTCGTTGGCGTGCTGGGCCCGACGACCAAAACGCTGTCCGTCACCGGCGGGGTCACCTTCGACGATTTAACCGACAGTTACGAGGAGCAGGCCATCGCCCTGATCGACGGCGGCGTGGATGCGCTGATGCTGGAAACGTCGCAGGATACGCTGAATGTGAAGGCCGGAAGCATCGGGATAACGCGGGCGCTGCAAAAAACGGGCAAACAGCTGCCCTTGATGATTTCCGGAACGATCGAGCCGATGGGCACGACGCTGGCCGGGCAAAATATCGAAGCGTTTTATATTTCGCTGGAGCATCTAAAGCCGATTTCGGTCGGACTGAACTGCGCAACCGGTCCGGAATTTATGCGCGACCATATCCGTACGCTTTCCGGTATCGCAAAAGCCGCGGTAAGCTGCCACCCGAACGCGGGACTGCCGGACGAAAACGGCAAATACCACGAATCCCCGGAATCGCTGGCCCAGAAAATGGCCGCGTTCGCCGAGGAGGGCTGGCTTAACGTCGCGGGCGGCTGCTGCGGAACGACGCCGGCTCATATCGCCGCGCTGGCGCAGAAGCTGAGCGGATACCGGCCGCGTACGCTCATCGGAGAACATCCTCCGGCATTGTCCGGCATTGAGCCGGTTTATGTTGAGTCCGCAAACCGGCCTTATTTGGTCGGGGAGAGAACAAACGTTCTTGGTTCGCGGAAATTCAAACGTCTCATCGTGGAAGGCAAATATGAAGAGGCTTCGGAAATCGCCCGCGCCCAGGTCAAGAACGGCGCCCAGGTGATCGACGTGTGCGTTCAGGATCCCGACCGCGATGAAGCGGAGGACATCAAGAAGTTTCTTGAACTGGTTGTGAAGAAGGTCAAAGTGCCTTTAATGGTTGATACGACCGATCCGAAGGTAATCGACTTGGCGCTAAAATACTGCCAAGGCAAATCGATTATTAACTCCATTAACCTTGAGGACGGAGAAGAGAAGTTCGAACACGTCACCCCGTTGATCCATAAATATGGCGCGGCCGTTGTCGTAGGGACGATCGACGAGCGGGGACAGGCAATCACCCGCGAAGACAAGCTGGAGGTGGCCAAACGTTCCCACGATTTGCTCGTGAATAAATACGGCTTAAACGCCGAGGATTTGATTTTTGACCCGCTTGTATTCCCGGTAGGAACGGGGGACGAGCAGTACATCGGCTCCGCCAAGGAAACGATTGAAGGCATCCGGCTGATCAAGGAGGCGCTCCCGAGCTGCCAAACGGTGCTTGGGGTCAGCAACGTGTCCTTTGGCTTGCCGGAAGCGGGCCGCGAGGTGCTGAACTCCGTATTTTTGTACGAATGCACCAAGGCCGGCCTCGATTATGCCATCGTCAACACGGAAAAACTGGAGCGGTACGCAAAAATCCCGGAAGAAGAACGGCGGCTGGCGGAAGAACTTATTTATCATACCAATGACGAGACACTGGCCGCATTTGTCGCGGCTTTCCGCAACAAAAAAGTGGTGAAGCAGGAGCGCACGGTTCAGTTGACGCTGGAAGAACGGCTGGCTTCCTACGTGGTGGAGGGAACGAAAGAAGGGCTGATTCCCGACCTGGACGAAGCGCTTAAACGCTACAGCGCGCTGGAGATCATCAACGGCCCGCTGATGGCCGGGATGGAGGAAGTCGGTCGGCTGTTCAACAACAACGAGCTGATCGTCGCGGAAGTACTGCAGAGCGCGGAGGTCATGAAGGCTTCCGTCGCTTATCTCGAGCCGTTTATGGAGAAAAACGAATCGAGCGTAAAAGGGAAAATCCTGCTGGCTACCGTGAAAGGCGACGTGCATGACATCGGCAAAAACCTGGTGGAGATCATTCTGTCCAACAACGGTTACCAAATCGTGAATTTGGGCATAAAAGTACCACCGGAACGCATCATTGAGGCCTACCGGGAAGAAAAAGCCGACGCGATCGGCTTGTCCGGTTTGCTCGTCAAATCGGCACAGCAGATGGTATTAACCGCGCAGGATTTGCGCAACGCGGGCATCGACGTGCCGATTATGGTCGGCGGGGCCGCCCTGACGCGCAAGTTTACGAAAACGCGCATCCGGCCGGAGTATAACGGCATGGTTGTCTACGCCAAAGATGCGATGGACGGTTTGGATCTGGCCAACAAGCTGATGGACCCGGCAAGCCGGGAGCAAATGCGGCTGGAAATGGAAGCGGAGAAAGAGGCCGATAAGGCGGTGGCCGTAGCCGAGCCTATGCCGGAGCTGACCCGCGTCCGGCGTTCGCAAATCCGCACGGATGTGCCGGTGTTTACCCCGCCGGATTTGGAGCGGCATGTGCTGCGCGATTATCCGATCGGCCATATTACTCCTTATGTGAACTGGCAAATGCTGTTGGGGCATCACTTAGGTTTGCGCGGCTCCGTTGAACAACTGCTCGCAGCGGGGAACGAAAAAGCGGTGGAGCTGAAAGAAACGGTGGATCAGATTTTGCTGGAGGCGGTCACGGACGGCATTATCCGCACGCAGGCGATGTACCGCTTTTTCCCGGCGCAATCGTTCGGCAACGACATATTGATCTATGATCCGGCCGATCACGGCAAAGTGATCAAACGGTTTAGCTTCCCGAGACAGCGGGTGGAGCCTTATCTGTGCCTTGCCGATTACCTGAGACCGGTGGACGGCGGAGAGATGGATTACGTCGGATTTCTGGTCGTGACGGCCGGGCAGGGCGTGCGCCAATTGTCCGAAACATGGAAGGATCGGGGGGACTATCTCCGCTCGCATGTGCTGCAGGCCGTTGCGCTGGAGCTGGCGGAAGCGCTGGCCGAGCGTGTGCACCATATTATGCGGGATATTTGGGGGTTCCCGGATCCGTCGGATATGACCATGAAGCAGCGCCATGGGGCCCGTTACCAAGGGATTCGCGTCTCGTTCGGCTACCCGGCTTGCCCGGATCTCGAGGATCAGCAGCTGCTGTTTGACCTGCTGCATCCGGAGGACATCGGGATCGAGCTGACGGAAGGCTTCATGATGGAGCCTGAGGCCTCCGTGTCGGCGATGGTGTTCGCCCATCCACAGGCTCAGTATTTTAACGTGGACAAAGCTTGAACTACCTCTTAAAAGAAGAAGCTTCTGGCGAACCCTCCGAGCATCGGAGGGTTTTGGCAGTCTTTTTTGGTTCAAGACTTGATTACAACCGGAAGGACGATGCGCATGGAACTTTATTTTTTGGGGACCAATGCCGGGGTGCCGTCGCTGGAACGCAACGTAACCTCGTTGGCGCTGCGTCTGCTCGAGGAACGCCGTTCCTTGTGGCTGTTCGACTGCGGCGAAGGGACGCAGCATCAGATATTGCGTTCGCCCCTGAAACTGAGCAAGCTGGAATACATCTTCATTACGCACCTGCACGGCGACCATCTTTTTGGTCTTCCCGGTCTGATTTCCAGCCGGGCTTACCAGGGCGGAGATTCGCCGCTCACCATTTTCGGCCCCAAAGGTTTGAAAAAATTCGTGAATACCACGCTTGAGCTCAGCGAATCGCGAATCGATTACAAGCTTGAAATCGTAGAACACGATGGCGGGGTGCTGCTGGAGGACGATACTTTTCGCGTGGAAGCCGCTTTGCTGGAGCACCGGATTGCCAGCTACGGATACCGCGTTGTAGAGAAGGACCTGCCCGGCAAGCTGGACGCCGCGGTGCTGGAACGTTACGGCATTCGCCCCGGACCGCTTTACGGCAAGCTGAAAAACGGAGAAAGCGTCGTAACGCCAAGCGGCGAAACGCTGCATGCCGCAGATGTGCTCGGGAAGCCGAAGGCGGGGCGGATCGTTACGATTCTCGGCGACACGCGCCCTTGCAGCGCGGCCAAAACGCTGGCTCAAAACGCCGATGTGCTGGTGCATGAGTCCACATTTTTGCATGAATTGGCCGACACCGCCCACGCCTATCACCACAGCACGGCAAGGCAAGCGGCGGAGACCGCACGCGATGCGGGAGCGCGGCATTTATTTCTTAACCATTTCAGCTCGCGGTATAAGTCCGAGGATCAGCTCGAGCGGCTGGAGGTTGAGGCCAAAGCGGTTTTTGCCGAGTCGGAGCTGGCCAGGGAGCATGTACTGTACCCGATACGGCGCCGGTCCGATCGGGAAAGCTGAAAAAATATTTTCCGGGAAAGCGCAGGAAATGACAGCCGCCTTCAAAGTTTGGCAGCGCGTCAAGACGTTTTTTTGACAAATTTCCAAAAGGGTGAGCCGGAAATTTGCCTGATCCTGGGTGAAATAGGTACAATGAAATGGATACGGCCAAATGGGAAGGATGAAAATATTGCCTGAGAGATGGAAAGCCTTTCTGATTGATTTGGACGGCACGTTATATCACGGGACGCGGATGATTCCCGGTGCGGATCGCCTCGTTTCGGTGTTGCGGGCCCAAAAAATTCCTTTTTTATTCGTCACGAACAATTCATCCCGGACCCCGGAGCAGGTCGCTGCGCAGCTGCAGGCGATGGGAATTCCCGCCAACGCGGAAGACGTGTGCACTTCGGCGGTGGCGGCGGCGGAGTATATCGCGGGTGAACTGCCGGCCGGCGTTAAGGTGGCGGCGATCGGTGAGACCGGATTGCTGACCGCGCTTCAGGACGCGGGGCTGCCGCTGGATGAGGATCAGCCGGATGTGGTCGTTCAGGGAATCGATCGCAATTTTACATACGAAACGTTGACCAAAGCGGCCCGCTGGATCAGCGGAGGCGCCAGGTACGTGCTGACGAATCCCGATCTGCTGCTGCCTTCGACAGGAGGATTGATGCCGGGAGCGGGAACGTTGTCCGCCGCGATTCAAGCGGCTACGGGAGCTAAACCCGTGATCATCGGCAAGCCGGCCGAACCGCTGATGAATTTTGCCATTAAGCGTTTAGGCTTGCGGAATGAAGAAGTGGCCGTCATCGGGGATAACATGCTGACGGATATCGCTGCAGGAGTAAACGCGGGCTGCGGGACGATTTTGACGTTGACGGGAGTGACGACCGAAGAACGGTTGCCTGACGCGATCAAGACTTCCGGCTTCCGTCCGGATGCGGTGTGCCGCAATTTGGATGAGGTTGCCGGGCTGATAGGCTGAAGGCCGGTACAGACGAAGCAACGAATGAATCAACGAATGAACTTATGTATCCATGAAACGTTCCAAATCATGAACCTCATGAACGAAGGGAAGATGACCCATGCCGGAGCTGCCGGAAATGGAAAACTATCGAATTCAGTTGTCACAGCGTATTTTGGATATTCCGATGACGGAAATCGCAATTCACCGGGAGAAGTCGATTAATATGGAGGCTGCCGCGTTTACCCGGGAACTCGCCGGCAGACAAATCATTTTTATCGAGCGGCGGGGCAAGCATTTGCTGTTTCATTTGGACAACGGCAAGCGGCTGCTGCTGCATTTGATGTTAGGCGGACTGCTTTATCTGGGGTCAAAAGAGGATCATCCGGAGCGGAGCACGCAAATCGAAATCACCTTTGCCGGCGGCCAGGTGCTTTATTTCATCGGCCTGCGCCTTGGCCATCTGCATCTGCATAGCGCCAAGGAAGCGGAGGAGCTCATGTCGCATCTGGGCCCGGAGCTGCTCGACCGCAGAATGAATGAAGAGCGGTTCATCTCGATCCTGCGCAAACGCCGCGGCAGCTTGAAAACGACGCTTGTCAACCAGGATGTCGTCGCCGGCATCGGCAATCGCTATGCGGATGAAATTGCCTTCGCCGCCGGACTGCTGCCGATGGCCAAGCTGCAAAACATGAGCGAAGAAGACCTGTCGCACCTGTATAAGGCGATGCGGGAAGTGCTGCTGGAAGCGATCGAAGCCGGCGGATACATTGAAATGCCGCTGTTCAAAAACGATGCGCTCACCGGCGGAGCAAACGGGATTTGCCGTGTGTACGACCGGGAGGGAGAGCCCTGTCCGCGCTGCGGCGACGAAATCGTGAAAGCCGAAATGAACGGACGAAAAGTGTTCTACAGTCCGGGCTGCCAGCATGACCGCTGAGCTGAAAATCGGGGGACATTTAAGTATTCGCGGGGGGTATTTCGGGGCCGCCAAAGCGGCGCTTGGGCTCGGAGGCGGAGCCTTTCAGTATTTTCCCAAAAACCCCCGCAGCCTTGCGGTAAAAAGCTTCGACCCGCAGGATGCGGCGAGCTGCCGCGGCTTTTGCCGGGAGCATGGCCTTGTTTCCGTGGCGCATACGCCCTATCCGAGCAATCTGGCGGTAAGCCGGGGCGATGATCCCGCCGCGTACCGGAGAATCGTGGACTCGCTGCGCAACGATCTGGCCATTGCCGAGGCCTGCGGATCTTTGGGAATTGTTGTTCATTTTGGCACATTTAAGTCAGGAAACCCCTTACAAGGATACCAAAATATTATACAATGTATTAATGATGTGCTCGATGGCTGGCAGGGAGCGGCAAAGCTGCTTATTGAAAACCAGGCCGGCGATCACGGGGATATGGGCATGACGATCGAGGAACTGGTGCAAATTCGCCGCTTGTGCCGGGATTCGGAGCGGATCGGCTTTTGCCTCGACACCTGCCACGCTTTTGCGGCGGGGATGTGGCGGGGAGAAGATGATCAGGACTTTGCGGAAAAAGCCGACCGGCTTGGGTTATGGGACGGCCTGGGCGCCGTTCATTTCAATGATTCAAAATACCCGGTATTATCGCGGAAGGACCGTCATGCCCGCGTTGGTCAGGGCTATATCGGCGAATCCGGTTTTCGCTGGCTGCTGAAGATCAATGCGATCCGGAATGCACCGCTTATTTTTGAGAGTGAAACCGGAGAAGATGGGACCTATAGAGACGATTTGGAGCGAGTGAGGCGGTGGGTGGAAGCCTAAGCAGCTGAAATACCGCGGAAAGGAAGAACAAACTTGATTCATTTATATATGGACGATTTTCGCCGATGTCCGCAAGGGTTTACGCTAGCGCGCACCGTCGACGAATGCCTGGAATTGCTGCGATTAACGGAGGTAGACATTTTATCGCTGGATTACGATATGGGACCTGGGGAGAAAAATGGTACGGACATGGCGGCGGCCCTGGTTCGGGAAGGACTGTTTCCGCGGGAAATTTATTTGCATACGTCCAGCATTTCCGGAAGAAAAAGCATGTACGAAATTTTGTATCCGAACAAACCGGAGCATGTGCTGCTGCATAACGGACCGATTCCGTTCGAACGGCTCGATGAGATCGCCCGGCATTGCCAGGTGCCGCCTCAATCCAAATGGATTTGCACGGCCAATCACGGCTTTGCGCCATATGCTCAGGAGGAACTCCGGCGGACGTTCGGCAGCGTCAAAAGCACGATGCTGATTCCCGGCGAAGTGTTTGCCGCTACCCTGCAGAAAGCGGTTGAGGAAGTCGCCGAACAGCTCGCCGCGGCACCTCCGGTATTTCTGCGCCACGCTTTTTTGGTCGATTGGGAATGGTGCCCCGGCGAGCAAGCGGACGCCGATCGGAACGGCTGGCTGCCGGCGCTGCGCAAGTTTCTGCTTGGTGATTTCCGGCTGCCCGGCGCCCGCGTCGCCGTACAAACGCGCAAATCGGAGGACGCCCTGTGGAGCGGGACGGCCGGGGAAATGAAGGATGCGCTGCTAAGCGAACTGAAGGATTTGGCCGGCACCGAGTTTGTCGTCCGGGACGCGGATTGGGTGATTTCCGTGTTTGCCGGCAGCGACCGGGTATATGCGGGCGTGGCTCGCCCGGAGGACAATTTGTCCGACTGGAACGGCGGAGCCATCCGCTTTCGGAAAGAAGAAGGGCAAATTTCGCGGGCCAAATTCAAACTGCTGGAAGCGGAAGCGACGTTTGACATCCCGTTCGCATCGTTTCGCGAAGCGCTTGATATCGGAGCGGCCCCGGGGGGATGGACCTCCTTTTTGCTGGAACGCGGGCTGAACGTTACGGCGGTCGATACGGCAAAATTGCATCCTTCTTTGCTGTCATCGCCCAAGCTGACTTTTTTACAGCGCAACGCCGACAGCGTAAAGTTCAAGGAACACCAATTCGACCTGCTCGTGTGCGACATGAGCTGGAGTCCAAAGCTTACGGCCAAGCTGGTAACGAATCTGCTGTATTCGCTCGTCCCGGGGGGAACGGCGCTCGTAACGGTGAAGCTGATGCACAAAAAACCGATGGCTTTGATTCAGGAGGTCATAGGCATGTTCCAGGAGGCGAGATTGCAGGTACAGCGGGCAAAGCAGCTGTTCCATAACCGCGACGAGATTACATTATATATGATTAAATATTAATGACCTAAAATAATAGCATCTGAAAAAAATGCTTTACATTTGGTGCAAACCTGTCCTATAATAATTCCAAAATTATACAATGACCGCGAAGGGAAAGTATCCCGTTTCGCTGCCTTTGGCCTTACGGCTGAAGCGGTGAGATGGGGGACTTTCCTTTTTTTGCGTCTGGAAAGGAGGGTTTGAGTTGCCTTTTGTGCCGCGGTTAGCTCCCGGGGATTTGCTTGCCGGGCGCTATCCGATTGAGCGGATTGTCGGCCAGGGCGGGATGAGCCGGGTGTACCTTGCTTCGGATTTGAAGCTGCCGGGGAAGGTTTGGGCCGTCAAGGAAAGCTTCGCGGCACCGGGGCATAAAGTGCCGGTTGCCCAGGAAGCCGAGTTGCTTATTTCGCTGAACCACCCCCGCCTGCCGCGCATCGTCGATTTTATCCAGGAAGACGGTTCGGGTTATTCGTACATCGTGATGGATTATATCGTAGGAGAGCATCTGGACCGTTATGTGAAAGCGCGCGGAGGACGTGTTCCGACAGAAGCGTTGATCCGGTTCGCCCTGCAAATCGCCGAAGGGCTGCATTATTTGCACACGCATCGCCCGCCCGTCATCCATCGCGACGTGAAACCGTCCAATTTACTGGTGGACGGCAAAGGGCAGATCCGCTTTATCGATTTCGGCATCGCCCGCACGTATGAGGCGGGCAAAGCCGAGGACACGATTCAGCTTGGGACGGTGGGTTTTGCGGCCCCGGAACAATACGGCGGACGTCAAAGCGACGGACGCGCCGACTTGTATTCGCTTGGCGCGGTGCTGCTGTATTTGGGAACAGACTGCAAATACAGCGCATGGACGCAAGAGGCGGAGGATTGTCTGCGGAGGCAAGGGCACGGCCAGTTGCTCCCGGTTCTGGAACGGCTGCTTCAGCAGCGGCCGGAAGCGCGTTTTGCTTCTGCGGAAGCGGCCGGCGAGGCGCTGAGGGAAGTGCTCCGGGCGCATGCGGCGGAAGCATCGGAAGTATCGGATGCATCCCCCTCGGCTTGGGAGGGACCGCCTACTGGCGGTCAGCCTGCCGCCGGAGGGAGGACGGCGGTCATCGCCGTCATCGGCGCGTCGCCGGGAGCAGGAACGACCCATACGGCGATCGCGCTAGCCCATGTACTGTCCCGCAGCGCCAAAAGGATCGCGATCGCCGAAATGGAGGCAAAATCGCCGGCTTTTCAGCGGCTTGCCCGAATCGCGCTCGGCGAGTTCGCGTCCTCCGCGCCCCGGCAGTTTCGCATCGGCAACGTCCAATATGTTAGGGCGCCTTCGCGAACCGAATGGATCGAGCTGCTGACCGGCGGTTACGAGTATCTCATTTGCGATCTGGGGACCGGCCGGCAAAAGGAACAGATGGAAGAGTTCAAACGCGCCGATTTGTCCCTCGTCGTCGGCTCGGCCGCCGAATGGAGGGCGGAGGAACTGGAGCGGTTCGCCGAAACGGTCGGGTTGTCCGGAAAATGGCCGTCCACATGGAAATTCTGCGTTCCTTTGGCCTCGGCATCGGCGGTAAAACGGCTCGCCAAAAGGCTGCGGACCCGCAGCGTGTACGCCATCCCGGCCGAGCCGGAGCCGTTTGAGCCCGGCGAAGACATAACCGCAGCGTTACGTGTTCTTTGCGGCAGCCTGCTGCCGCGGCCAAAGCGGAGCGGCCGGAGCTTTCTTGCGAAGCAGAAATTGTAGGTAAGGAGATGAACGAATGTCAAGATTGAGACAGAAAACGAAGCATTTGATCTGGGCCGGACTTGCGGGAGCCGCGGTCATGGGTTTGTTTTTCGCGGGGTATGCCGTGTATAAGGGGAAGCAAAATCAAACGGTGAGGCTTGCGTTACAGCAGAAATACGAAGCGCAAATCGAGACTTTGCAGAAAGCAGCGAATCGCCCAACGGTCAGGGGATGGGTGCCGGCCAGCGAGATTCCGGCAGGGCATCCGATTAAGGCGGACGATATGAAGGAGGTTGAGTTGCCGGCCGACAGCGTCCCGGCCGACGCCATAAAGTCGAGCGACGACATCGCCGGCAAGATCGCCAAGATCACCCTCCGGCCGTTTACGTTGTTGACGGAGACACTGCTGTACGAGGAGGCGCCGACGACGGACGATTTGCGCTGGCGCGAAATGAGCTTCGTTTTGCTTCCGGCCGCCTTGAAGGAGGACGACGTCGTCGATATCCGCATTCAGTTTCCGACCGGACAGGACTATATTTTGCTGTCCAAAAAAAAGATCGAGACGCTGGCCTCCGGAACGGTGACGGTGACGCTGGGCGAGGCAGAGATTTTATCGCTCTCCAGCGCGATCGTCGACGCTTACCTGCATAAAGCATCCATTTACGCGCTGACCTATGTCGAGCCTTATTTGCAAGACAAGTCGACGCCGACCTATCCCGCGAATGGCGCGGTGATGCAGTTGATCAAAAAGGATCCGAACATTGTCCGGGAGGCGGAGAACGCCTTGAACGCCGCCGCGCGGGAAAGACTGGAGAGCGACCTGGTCTCGATGTCCCCGCGGCAGGCCTCCGAATTCGCCAGCAACCGCCTGGAAGCGCAGGAGGCGCTCAAGAATGAAACGCCGGCCGAAGAAGACAGCTTTCAATTGAAATAGTGGACAGGGGGATGGAGAAATGAAGCGCTGGGTATTTATCGGAAAAAGCGATAAACGGGATCTGCTGCTTTATTTAAGCAGCGCTTTAACGGCCGCGGGACGAAGCGTGCTGCTGGTCGATGCTACGGAGGGCGGCAAATACCGTTATTCGATCGGAGGGATTCAGCCGCTCCTGCCGGTGACGGAGTTTTGCGGGTTTGACGTGGCGGCGGGGCCTCAGGCCATAAGGCTGCTCCAGAACGCTGCGGATGGGAGCGAAGGAACGGCGGGCAAGGACTACGATTGCGAATTGGTTGATTTGGAAGCTTTACACACCGTTACGCCGGACATTTTCGCTTCCGCCAATGAGGTGGTTTTGGTCACTTCCTTTGACCGTTATGAGGTAGAATCGACCGCCCGGTGGCTGCGTTGTCTCGTAAATATGCTGCCCGAGCTGCGGGGGCTGCGCGTGCGCCCGGTTTTTATCCGAACGGTGGACAGCTGCTTTGGCACCGACTATATTCTCGGCTTTATGGACGATATTGGGTTCCAGTGGCACGAGGAGGAAATCATCATTCCGTGGAATGAGCTGAATCTGGCCGTGCAGCTGGAAAATGAACATGCGCATCGGCTGCGCATGAGCCGCTTATCCCGCTCTTATAAGCGTGCGCTGCGCCAACTGCTCAGCGGGTTGGCCGGCTTTGAAGCCGGAGCCGCAAAAAGGGCGCTGCGCGGGGCGGAAAGGAGACGCGCATGAGCAGAATTTTGTTTTGGGATCCCGGGCACGGGAGTTCGGCGAGCGTAGCCGCAGTTTGCGCCGTCACCATGGGCCTTCATTTCCCGCTTCGCGTGCTGTTGTTTAATGACGGGCGCCATGGCAGCGGTGTGGAGGAGGGACTGCGGGCGGGAAGCCGTCATGCTTCGGAAGCTGGTTCGGGAGAAAGCGGCATTTTGGGCTCGCGGCTTAGCGAATACGGGATCGAAGCGCTGCTCCGCCTATCAGCCAGCGGAATGCTTACGAAAGCGAATTACTCCGATTACACGCTGCCCGTCATTCGCGGCCGTCTTGATCTGGCGACAGGCTTTCGGGCCGGCGGTCTCCACGGTACGTCCGAACTTAGCGAAGGGCAAGATCTGTTAGAGTTGGCGCTGGCTGCGGAACAGAGCTATGACCTTGTGCTGAGGCACGCCCCGCGGATACGAGAGCTGCCGGAAGCATTGGCCGGCAGCGAAGAAGAGGTTGTGGTGGCGGTGCTGCAGCAGCGGCGGTCGCAACTGGACGATTTTTTTGACGCGCTCGCGAAACAAACGGTGACGAGCCGCCGCAAACTGTGCGTAATCCTGGCCCCTTACGATTCGGGCTCCGGCTTGAATCTGGCCAATCTGAAGCGCCGTTACCGCCGTGCGCTGCCGGTCTTCGGCATTCCTTACGACACCGAGTTTGCGAACGCGTGGAACGATCGGGACATCCTGTCGTTTTTTCGCCGGTACAGACTGCTTCCGAAACGGGGCGGCTCGCGGGAAGCCGTGCTGGCAAGCTGCCGGGATTTGAGCCGGAATCTGCTGGAGCTTACGGGAAAAGCGACACTACAAGCAGCTCGTGAGAGGGGGGCTTAAGCTTGAACGACAAAACCGTAAACATGCTGCTCATCGCTCTCATTGTATTGTTAGGGCTGCTCATTTTATGGTTGAAGGCGCGTACCGCCGCAGGCGGACCTGTTGTTCGCAAGGCGGACGACGACCGCTATTCGTTCCCCGCGCTGATCGAATACGTGAAGCGCAGCTTGCATGAGCTGAGCCGTTCGCACGCCAATGACTGGGGAGTGGGCGAAGAGACCTGGAACCGCCGGGTCAAAGCGCGGGCCGAGCTGCGCAAGGCGCTGCGGGGATGTACATACGGCGACGCGCAGGACAAACGGTACGTGAAATCCTTTATCAAGGATTTACTGGCCCACAGTTACGGGATTGGGGAAGACAACATCGACCGGATTATTCCGTTCGACAATAGGGACAAGCTGACGGCGCAGGATCGCTTCGACATCGTTTTATACCTGTATAAGCTCAGCTTTGGAACCGATGGATTGTCCCGGTTGATCGAGGAGTACAGTTTGGATGAGCCCAAAGCTCCCAAAGCGGAGGATGGGTCGTTTGTTTATGAGATCAACGCCGAGGATGTGGATCGCATTTTTTACCGTGAATACCGTTTCTTGACGTTCCGGGAAAAGCTCGATCTCGTCGTGCAGCGCATTTACCAGGCATACAAAGGCTTTTCCGTTGTGGACGAGCTGCTGGGGCAGCGGATTGACGGAGTAAGCGGCGGCGTCAGCGGCATCCCCGCGCATATGGCGATCACGCCGGAAGAGGAGGGGCAGAATGCAGGGGCAGAGGCGCTTGGCCCAACTGGTGAGGATGGAGAAGAAATTTCCCGTTCGTGGGACAGCGTATGGATTTTTCACAAAGGCAAAAGCGTGCGCCTTGCTTTCTTGTCGTTCGGCAGTGAAGCGGAACTGAAGCGGGTGTGCCAGAACATTTACAAATTTAATTTGCCGGGCCAGTTGTCCGAAGCGAACGGCTTTAAAGTCAACGAGATGAAGGATGGCTCGCGGATCGTGGTGGTTAGGCCGCCGTTTGCGGAGTCGTGGGCGTTTTTTGTGCGCAAATTCGATGTGAAAAACGCTGTGCTGGAGCAGCTTATTCTAGGGGGAAATTCACCGCTGCCCGTAGAGCTGCTGAAATTCCTCATGAAAGGAAGCCGCATCACTGCAATTACAGGTTCGCAGGGATCGGGCAAAACGACGCTGCTGATGGCGCTCGTCAAGCATATTTACGCCTCCTATACGCTGCGCGTCCAGGAGATGTCTTTTGAGCTTAATTTGCGCAGAATTTACACGGGCAGAAATATTTTGAGCTTCCGGGAGACGGATTATGTCAGCGGTCAGGCGGGGTTGGATCTGCAGAAAAAGACGGACGGCACCGTGAACATTTTGGGCGAGGTGGCCACGGACGAGGTCGCTGCGTGGATGGTGCAGATGGCTCAGGTAGCGAGCCTGTTCACCCTGTTTACGCATCATGCCAAAACGTTCCGCGATCTGATGGAATCGCTGCGGAATTCTTTGCTGAAAACCGGTGTGTTCCGCGATGAACGCGTGGCGGAATTGCAGGTCGCCTCGGCGATCGATTTCGATGTGCATCTGCGCCGGGATATGGCCGGGAACCGGTATATCGAGCGGATCACGGAGTGCTGCCGGCCGGACGAAAGGGATGCGGGCGAGCTGGGCGGGGCTGTTGAAACGGGGAGCGGACCAGCCGATGAAGCCATGGTGTACCGCCGCGGTTACTCGGAGCGGGTGATCGTTGAATACCGGGACGGTTCTTACGTAGCCGTTCAGCCGATCTCGAATCGCTCCCGGGAAGCGATGATCCGCGAGATGACGCCGGAGGACGCAGCTTCGTTCCGCCGGTTTGCGGAGGCGTATTGGGGGGAGAAGATTGGAGCTTAAATCGGCGCTTATCGCCGTGATGGGAATTTCGCTGGTCGGTTTTGGCTTGTTGTATGCCGCCGGCCGCTTAATCGGCTCGCGCGAGAACGCGCTGGGTCTTGAGGAAGACGCGTCCGGAAAGGCTGGCCGGGGAGCCAGGGATAGTTTTGCCAGGGCCTTATCCGCCTTTGCAATGAGATCTTATGCGGTATGGATGAGGCTGCCGCCGCTTAGGTATTATGCTGTGAAGATCCGCAAACGGCTGGCTCCGGTCCACCGGTTAGACGAGTTTGAACTCCGGCGCGAAACGATGAAATTCGCTTATTTCTCCGGGGGCGCGTATATCACCGTCATTGGTGTTCTGGCTGTAATTAATCCGAACTGGATTTTCGTGTTGTCGCTGTTGATCGCCGGGGCGGTTATTCAAAGCGTGCTGCTTGACGGGTACGTAAACAGGCAGGAGACCAGGCTGCTCGAACAGATGCTCGATTTCTTTGCCGCCGTCCGCCATGCTTATCACCGCCACGGCATGGCGGCCGACGCGATCGAGGAGGCGGGGGAAAACACCGGACGGGAGATCGGAATTCACGCGCATATGATCGGCGAGGCGCTAACGGACGCAAACCCGGACGAAGCGCTGGAGAAATATTACGAAACGGCGCCCAACCGCTTTCTGAAAGCTTTTGCCGGCATCTCCAGGCTGGTGCTTGAATACGGGGACCGCAAACGTGCCCAGGGGTCTCTGTATTTACGGGGGATAACAAGCCTAACCGGGGAAATCCAACTGGAGCTGATCCGCAAAAACCGGCTGGACTATTTACTGAAAGGGCTGCATGTGATTGCCCTGATGCCGGTTTTCTTTACGAAACCGGTGGAGGTGTGGGCCAGAAGCCAATTTCCGCAGATGGACCAATTCTATTTAAGCAAAGCGGGGATGGCCATCAAAATCGGGCTGTTTCTGATCATCCTGCTCTGTTACTTGCTGCTGCAAAAGTTGAAAAGCGAGGAGGAGACGGCATACCGCGCCGGTGAGGCCAAAGTTCCCTGGGAAGCCCGGTTGCTGAAGCTGCGCGGGCTGGGAACTCTGTGCCAGTGGTTTGTGCCGCAGCCTGCCACGGAGGCTTACCACAAGCTTACCCGGCTGCTGAAGGATACGAACCATACGTTGCCCGTCAAGCTGTTCCAGATGAGGCGGGTTGCTTTATTTGTCAGCGGTTTGCTGTTTACGCTGGCTGCCGTTTTTACGCTTCACCATTTGTCGCGGCAATACATTTTGCTGGAGCCTCCGGACGGAGCCGTGTTTTTTGGTTCGCTGACGAAGGAAGAGGCCCGCGAGGCCCGCGTTCAAGCCGAACTGGACGCCCGGGTGATGAAACAGCTGGATATGGCCGGAGATGCGCAGGTCGATGAGGTTGCCGAATCGGCTGCGTCGGTGATGAGCCGCGGGGCTACGGTCCCAACCCGCGAAGAAATATTCGCGGCCGCCCAGCGGATCCAGGGCAAGCTTCAGCGCTGGAACGATGAATATCTGAAATGGTGGGAGCTGCTGTTTGCGCTTCTGGCCGGCGGGGCCGGATATTATTTTCCCCTCTGGACGCTGATGTTTCAGCGCAGCATGCGCCTGATGGACATGCGGCACGAGGTTTATCAATTTCAGACGATGATCACCATTTTGCGGGAGCTGGAGCGAATTTCGGTGGAGGAAATTTTGGAGTGGCTGGCTTCCTATGCCGTCATTTTTAGGACGCCGCTGCAGAAATGCCTGCTGGATTACGGCCACGGGGCCGAAGTTGCCTTGGCGGAGCTGAAGCGGGAGGTGGTGCTGGAGGAATTCGTGCGGCTTGCGGACAAGCTGCTGCTGGCTTCGGAAAAAATCACGATAGCCGACGCGTTTGACGATTTGGACAGCGAGATGTCCTATCACTTTGAACGCCGGCGTCTCGATTACGAGAAGTCGATTGATGTGAAGGCCGGATTCGGCCGGATGATCGGGTTTGCGCCCATGTATTCGCTCGTGTTCGCGTATCTGGTGATTCCGCTCATTTGGATGAGCTTTCAGCAAATGGGCTTGTATTTTGAACAAATCCAAAAATTATGATGAACCAAGGAGGACTAGTACTTATGAATAACGCTTCATCCGCTTTAAAGGTGGCTGCCGGTATTTTCTTGACGATCGCTTTGATTACGATTGTGGTCATTTTGTTCGTTTCCGCCCAGGAGGCGACGAAAACCGCGCAAAACAATTTCTCCGACATTCAGACGGAGCTGTCCCAGGCCTCGTTTACGGTGTACGACGATACGACGATCAGCGGCTCGCAAGTGACGAACGCGCTGCGTAAATTCCAGGACCGCGATCAGTTCGGCGTTCAGGTAAAAACAGGGAAAAACAGCGTTGGGGAGTGGTATGGATACATCTTGAACATCGGTTCGTCTTCATCGAGAGATTACGGTTCGGTTACGAGCAAAAGCAATGCGGACATCAGCGATACTTGGAATGAAAAGCTGGATGGGTACGTGAACCCCAGCGGTAAATTTAAGGCCCAGGTCGTCAAGGATAACTCCAATGTCGTGCGCGGCCTTATATTTACGCAAACGACGGTAAATCGTTGATCGCGGGCCGGACGGACAGATGATGAACCAGGCAAAAAGCATGCTCTGGCTGCTTCTCTCCGTATCGTTTTGCCTGACCGCGGCCTTGATCACGTTAAATTTTGCGGAGCGGCAGGATTTGGCGCTGGAGCAGCTGGCGGCGCAGAGTCATGTTCAGGAGCGGAGCGTGTTTTCTTTGGTGGACGGTGCGCTTGCGGGGACGCAGGCCGCTCCGTCCGATTCGGCGGACGCCGCGCTGGATTGGAGGGAAACTTACTCCGGCCTAAGCTTGCTCTATGGCTTGCAGCAATGGGTGGAGCTTGGCGTTCCGATCGTGGTGGAGGGCCGGCGGTTTGCGGCCTTGACCGGGGATGAACCGGCTGAAGTTTTGGAACAAAGGCGCAGGGAGGCGCTGTCGTTGCTTGACCTGCAGGGGCAATACGAAACCCGGCGTGGATACGATGCCGGCGGTCAGCTGGCGGAGCTGGTTTTCACAAAGAAATAAGGGGGCGATCGACATGACCAACGCTTTGTCCAAAATCACGTCCGCGCTGCTGGCCGTCCTGCTGCTGTACTTGTTTCCGGCTGTTCAGACAGCTCAACGGGAGGAAGATATCCGTTACCTGGCGGCTTATCATGCCCTAACCGAGTTTGCCGATGCGGTGCGTACGAAGGGGTATATCTCACCGGTGATGTACGAGGAATTTACCCGCAACCTGGAAGCCGAGGGTAATCATTACGATATTGAGCTTGAACACTGGCATAAAAAATATCACCCCGAATACGGCGATCCGGCCGACCCGAATACGTTTCAAGGCCGGTTTACCGTCGTGTACGACGCCTACTACACTGAAGAGATCCTGGGCGTTCTGTTTAGCGAGAACCAGGCAGCAACCAGCGAAGAGCAAGTGAAATATAAGCTGCAGGCGGGAGATTTTTTCAGCGTTACCGCGAAAGATCGATCTCGATCGCCATATGATGTGCTGTCCGAATTTTTGTATGGAACCAAGGCAGCCGCGGTCTACAAAAACGTGTTGACCTACGGGGGTATGGTATTAAATGAAGATTACTGATTGGGCGGTCGTGTTTGTGCTCATCGTCAGTCCGTTCCTTTGGCTCGGCAGCTTGCATGCTGAAAATATCCGCGAAGCCGGCATGCTCGAAATGCGGTATACGACGGCGCTGAGAACGGCCGCCCAGGACGCCGGCAGCGCGCTGAACCTCAATGAACTTCAGCAATACGAAAGCGGGTACGGTTCGCAAAAATGGATGCGCGCTGATAAGGAACAGGCTCTTTCCGTACTGCTGCAAAGCCTGTACATCCATTTCGGGGTGGCGGATGACCCGCTGGCGCAGCAGGCTTTGCTGGTATACATACCTGCCATCGTCGTTATGGACTACGATGGGTACTCGATATATGCGGCGGCGGAGGCGGCCGCGGCGGACGGCAGCCCTGAGATGACGCATCGGTGGAGCCTCAAGAAGCCTTACGTATACGCGGACGACTATGGCAATTCTATCTCCTTCACGTTGGACCGGTATATAACCGCCTACGATTCCGGTTTGGATGAATGGGCGGACGGGCAGCAAACCGAGCTGAAACCGGAGCTAACGATTCCGCTCCTTCAAGATGATGAGCAGTTTGATCAAGTGCGGCGCACGGCCATTGTGCGCAGCATCGAGGAGGATCTGGCCAAGGTAATTCATCGGCATAATGAGTTTGCCCTGAAAAAAGGCGTTCATTATACGTTCACACTGCCGGTCATTCCGCAGGAGGAATGGAACAACACGCTGGACGACGTGGGGGTGCTTGTGTTTCTGCAAGGCATTCCGGTCGGTGACCGTTATTACAACAATTATGCGTTGGGCGGCGGACGCCTCGTGAGAAGCGATGCCGTGCTTGGCGGAGTGAATACGGGAAATGGGCTTAAGTATTATTTCCGGGACACCTGTCCGGA
This sequence comes from Paenibacillus oralis, assembly GCF_003863965.1. GTDB lineage: Bacteria > Bacillota > Bacilli > Paenibacillales > Paenibacillaceae > Fontibacillus > Fontibacillus oralis. Next base: position 5,717,973 of record NZ_RRCN01000001.1, on the reverse strand, counting down.
AGCGGACAGTTCCGAGTACGAGGTGAGCGAGGTGTTCCCCGGAGAGCGGGAGGCGGCAGCAAACGGATATTTTCAGGCGAAATGCTTAAAGTCAGGGTTGTAAATCCAATGAATGGTAGATTCCCTAAGTTACAATCCGCAGCCTTGATGATAGAATTGACTATATATACATTCATGCGGATTATGGGGAGGATACCTTCATGAAGATAGAGGATACCGCGGCACCGGGGGATAAAGCCGACCGCTATTCGCGGCAAAAGCTTTTTGGCCCAATCGGCGCAGAAGGCCAGGATATGCTGGGGAAAGCGAAGGTGCTGATCATCGGTGCGGGAGCGCTCGGGACCGGGATCGCCGAATCGCTCGCCAGGTCCGGGGTAGGGCATGTCGTTATCGCGGACCGCGATTATGTCGAATGGAGCAATTTGCAGCGGCAGCAGCTGTTTTCGGAAGCGGATGCCGCCGCAAGAGTGCCAAAGGCGGTCGCGGCGCGCGAGCGGCTCAAGGCGATCAATAGCACGGTTGAGATCGAGGCGTTTGTGACGGATGTGGGCCCGGAAGAGCTGGAGATGCTTATGCCCGGAGTACATTTGATTATGGACGCGACGGACAACTTCGATACCCGGATGATGATCAACGATATTTCGCAAAAATACCGGATTCCGTGGATTTACGGAGGCTGCGTCGGCAGCTATGGCATCACGTTTACGATTTTGCCTGGAGAGACGCCTTGCTTGAACTGTTTACTTGGGACGATCCCCATGGGCGGCGATACCTGCGACACGGTTGGCGTCATCCCTTCGGCGGTTCAGACGGTTGTGGCCCATCAGACGACGGAAGCGTTAAAGCTGTTGACCGGGCATCCGGAAGCGCTGCGCGGAACTCTGTTAACCTTTGATTTGTGGCGCAACGAACAAGCCTCCATCAAGGTGGCCTCGGCCAAAAGGGAACAATGTCCTTCCTGCGGAACGCATCCCGACTTTCCGTACTTATCCGCGGCGAGCCACCGGAAAACCGAAGTGCTCTGCGGCAGGGATACGGTTCAGATCCGGCCGGCCCAAAAGCGGAAGTTGAACCTGTCCGATATGGCAAGAGCGCTTAGCCGATTGGAAGAAGGCCAGGTGGAAGTGAATCCGTTCCTGCTGTCCTACACGATCGGCGAACGGCGGCTGGTTTTGTTCGAGGACGGACGGGCCCTGATTCACGGCACGAAAGATCCGGTGGAAGCCAGGCGGATTTATGACCGTTTTTTGGGGTAAGCCGAGGAATAGCCAAAGGCCCTGCACCCCAAGGGTTTTTGGAATGGTTTTTGCACAGAATGACCATCTTATTAGATAGGGTTGGCATTTGCAGGCAAGGTGGTTGGGGTTAAAATGAAAAGGAAGGTGCTGTTGGCCTTGGCGGATACTTCCGCGGGGGAACGGTTAAGATTAGGGCTGGAAGAAGCGGGGTACGAAGTCATGCAGCATCGGAACGGAAAAGATACGGTCCGTTATCTGGAGCAGGAATTTCCGGACCTGGTGCTGTTGGGAACGGATTTGCCGGATATGTCCGCGGGGGAAATTTTGCAGCAGGTTGGCCGGTTCGCCGCCTACCCGCTCATCCTTCTATTGCGCGAATGGAGCACCGATGAAGTCGTGACCGGATTTGCCGCCGGTGCAAACGACGTCGTCAGTATCGACGTCCCGATAGCCGAGCTATATGCACGAGCCGGGCAATTGATCGCGCTGTTCAAACGGATCGGAGATGGCTCGCTTACGGAGCTGAGCTACGAGGATTTACGGATGGAGCTGAAGAGCCGCAGAGTGTATCGTGGGGATGAGGCGATTAAGCTAACGCCGAAAGAGTTTGATTTGCTGCTGTTTTTGTTAAAACGGGCAGGCAAAGTATGCGGTAGAGAGATGATTTTGCAGCAAGTATGGGGTTACGATTTTGCCACCGGCACGAACGTAGTTGATGTCTATATTCGTCATTTGCGCAAAAAAATCGACCGCGGGCGAACGCAAAAATTGCTGCACACGGTGCGCGGAACGGGATATATGCTGCAATGAAACGAAAATATCCCGGCAGTGAGACTGCCGGGATAAAGGGTGAATTGTACTGATACGAGCAAAGCAAAAGTTTACAGAACGCGGCGGGCTTTCAGGTAAGTTCTTTTCCAGTTTCCGGAGTTCAGGTCGGAAATCGTAACACCCGGTTTACCGTACGTGTGCAAAATTTTTCCGCCACCCATGTAAACGGCGACGTGTGTCACATTATGACCGTTCGCGCGGCTGCCGCTGGAGAAGAACACCAGGTCGCCGGGCTGCAAGTTGGACTTGGAAACCGCATAGCCTTCTTTCGATTGAGCAGCGGAAGTCCGGGGCAGGCTAACGCCGTACTTTTTAAAAATGTACTTCATAAAGGACGAGCAATCAAAAACTCTTGTTGTCGAAGTAGAAGCGCCAAATTTATAAGGCGTACCCATAAATTGTTTTCCGAAGTTAACGATTTGAGTCCCTTTCGAAACAGCATTAGCTGTTGCCGACTGGGCTTGTACTGGTTCAGCCCCACTAGCAAGCAGAGTGCTGAAACCGATGGTGGACACAATGCCGACCGTCAATACTTTTTGGAATATGCTGCGCATGTTCATGTTGTATACCTCCAAAGTTATTGTTTTTCAACCGGTTCGTAGAGAAGTATAACAGAAATGTTACCGCCTAAATTGTGGTAGAAACTCCTAATAACCTGGTAGATTCATAGTTTGATGGCGTTTATTAAAAAAACATTAAAGTTTACAGATTTTCAAGAAAATGTAGAAAGGTTTGCGATTGCAAACAAAAAAACCTTGATTCATCAAGGTTTTTTTACAAATATGTAAACGATCAAAAAGGTTACAAAATTGTTTTCATTTAATCTTTGCTTTGCATAATGAGCAAGAGACCGCTTGAAATCCGGACGATTCCTTGGGGTCCCGTCAGACGGTTGCTGACGCCCAGCGATTGGCCTATGCGCAAGCTGGCATTTTCCAGGGGGTACAAAAAACCTTCGAGCGTTATCCCCGTCACTTCGGGAGTAAGCGGGAGGAGGGAAACGTAAGTATAGCCGCGCTCTGTTATCAGGCACTCGGAATCGGTTAAGGTTATGTAATTGTGCTTGTCCCAAATGTCGGTGCGAATCTGTTGCTGCAAGCCGCGCAGCATCATATGCACGTTGGCGAGCGTATGGTCAAGCCTCGTCCCGATGACGCCGGTCATTAAGATTTCCGCGGGCTGTTTTTGCAATGCCAGGTCGTAGGCCAGCTCTGTATCGGTCAAATCTTTGTCGATAGGATCGCAAGCGACGAGCTCCACGCTGTTCTCTTTTATTTTGTCCAACTCTCCGGGACTGACGGAATCGAAATCCCCGACCGCCAGGTGCGGACGGATTCCTTGCTCTACCAAAAACAATGCGCCCCGGTCGGCGCCGATGACCACATCATCCGCTCGGATATCCTTTATTACATCAAGGTCGATGCGTCCGCCCGCAAAAATGAGCACTCGTTTTCCAGCCATTTCTTTTCTTCCTTTCTGGTTGAATCCCTTGTTCATGTAGTATAATTCAAATTTGAGGGTTGCACAATTTTGGCGCAGAGGCCTAAAATGAATGATGCAGGCATATGGGCGAAAGAGAGGGCAGAAAAGTACAAAAGAAATGCACATATTTGACATTTTCAGCATCATTGGAACCATTGCGTTTGCCATGTCGGGAGCGTTTGTGGCGATGGAAGAGGAGTACGACATCCTGGGCGTTTTGGTGCTTGGTTTGGTTACGGCGTTTGGCGGGGGGATTGTGCGCAATGTGCTCATTGGCGTACCGGTAACGACGCTGTGGGGGCAAAATGATTTGATTTTGCTGGCGGTGTTGTCCGTGCTGGTAGCTTTTATTTTGCCGCTGCCCTGGATCCGGCATTGGAAAAGGGCGGAGGTGTTTTTTGACGCCATCGGCCTGTCGGCTTTTGCCATTCAAGGGGCGCTGTATGCCACGGAAATGAAGCACCCGATGAGCGCGGTGCTTGTAGCGGCGGTGCTTACAGGGATCGGCGGGGGAATCATCCGCGATTTGCTTGCCGGACGCAAACCGCTGGTGCTGCGCGATGAGATTTACGCGGTGTGGGCGATGCTGGCGGGGCTAGCCGTAGGTTTCGGATTTTTCAAATCCACGTTTGAATTGATCCTGCTGTTTGCGATCGTCGTATTTTTTCGTATGTTATCCGTTCATTACAAATGGAAGCTGCCGCGCCGGTCGCTTAAAGCGCACGAAACGCCGGCCGAGCTGCCGAAAGGCGAACGTGTCGCCGCTTCCGGATCGGTCCATCGCAATTAAATAAAAAACAACCAGAGGCTGTCCGAAGTAGTTTCTACTATATTAAGGCGGCCTCTGTTGTTTGCGATCGGCGCCCGTTTGTTTTGCAAGCGCTATTTTAGGAAATGGACAAGCGCTCCGGGAAGCTCCTGCTGCCAAAAGCCCCATAGATGTTTACCGTCTTTTTCGGAATAGACGATCTTGGCTCCCCGCTCCTCGAGCAGTGCTTTGGCCTTGCGATTCAGTTCGACGAAATTATAGGTTCCCGTATCAGTCGTGTAATGATCCTCCTGCAGCCCGACAACCATGAACAAAGACAGGCAGGACAAGTCCGTTTCTTCGCTGAGCAGCTTCAAGGACGGTTCATAGTAGGCGCCGGACAAGCTGATGATTTTGGAAAACAGTTCCGGTTTTTTCAAAGCGAGGTGGAGGGAGACGGTCGCCCCCAGAGAATCGCCGGCCAGAACCCTTTCTCCGCGTTCGCGCCGAACCGGATAATTCCGCTCGATGAAGGGAATAATTTCTTCCGTGAAACAGCGGGTATAAGCGTCAAAACGGTTGCCGAACGGGGCGTATTCCTCGGTGCGCACTTTCGTATCCACTTCCACGCCGACGATGATAAACGGATCGATTCCTTCGTCGAGGATCAGCTGGTTGGCGTGCGTGGCGATGCGTCCGAAATTGAAAAACTCCTCGCCATCCTGACAATATACGACAGGATAACTCAAAATTTCGTTGTACCCGGGAGGCAAGTAAATACGAAGAAATCGTTTTTCCCCCAAGTATTTGCTGTCGATTTCTTCCTTAATAATGGTTCGTTTCAAATAGCGCGAATCCGTCATGCTTTTACACGCTCCTTGTCATGATGGGTTAAATGGAATTTGTGTTATATTAATTTAAGAAAACTGTTATATAAACAAAAATAAAAATATGACACAATTCTCCTTAATTCCTTTGACTTTGAGAATGAAACAGGAGTATAATAATTCTATAACAGAGGAACAAGATAATCAAATTTTTAGTCGAGGTGAAAAAAATGAGCAAGATTCCTTATGAAGTATATACGGAGGAAGTCGAAGCTTTGTCCGTGCTGTCGCCGGCCGGTGAAATCGTTAACAAAGATAAACTGCCGGAGCTCTCCGACGATCAATTGAAAGAACTGATGTACCGCATGGTATTCACCCGTACTTGGGATGAACGCGCCATTAACTTGGGCCGTCAAGGCCGCCTTGGTTTCTATGCTCCGGTATCCGGACAAGAAGCGACGATGGTCGGCAGCGAATTTGCCTTGGAAAAAGACGACTTCGTCTGCCCGGGCTACCGCGATATGCCTCAGCTCGTATGGCACGGTTTGCCGTTGTATCAAGCTTTCCTGTATTCCCGCGGCCATCAGCATGGCGGACAAATTCCGGAAGGCGTCAACGTACTTATGCCTCAAATCATTATCGGCGCGCAAGTTTTGCATGCCATGGGCATCGCTATGGGCTACAAATTGAAGAAGCAAAAACATGTGGCCATTACTTATACGGGTGACGGAGGTTCCTCCGAAGGCGACTTCTACGAAGCATTGAACTATGCTGGTGTTTTCAAGCTGCCGGTCATTTTCTTTGTGCAAAACAACGGTTACGCGATTACGACGCCGTTCTCAAAACAAACGGCTGCTTTGTCCATTGCGCACAAGGCGGTTGCGGCCGGGATCCGCGGCGTGAAAGTCGACGGCATGGACGTGTTTGCTGTAATCGCGGCCGTTCGTGAAGCGGCGGAACGCGCTCGTAACGGAGAAGGCGCTACTTTGATTGAAGCGGTAACTTACCGTTTCCGTCCGCACTCCCTTTCCGACGATACTTCCAAATACCGGACGAAAGAAGAAGAAGGGGAATGGAGCGAAAAAGATCCGATTGCCCGCCTCGCCAAATATTTGGAGAAAAAAGGTCTGTGGTCTGAAGAAGATACGGCTCGCGTAAAAGACGAAGCCAAAGCGACCGTGAACGAGCAGATCAAAAAAGCAGAACAAACGGAAAAAATGACGATTCCTGGCTTGATCGACAGCATGTTCGAGAAAACGCCAAAACATCTGGAAGAGCAAAAAGCCGATTTTCAATAAGGTCAACGTCTAATCTAGTCAGATCGTTCTAAAGAGGAGGATATATAGAATGGCACAAATGAATATGAAAGAAGCAATTCGCGACGCGCTCCGCGTAGAACTGAAGCGTGATCCGAACGTCCTGATTTTCGGCGAAGACGTAGGTCATGTGGGCGGCGTGTTCCGCGTAACGGAAGGTCTGCAAAAAGAATTCGGGGAAGAGCGCGTGATGGATACGCCGCTGGCCGAATCGGCGATCGGCGGCATGGCGGTTGGCCTCGGGATTCAAGGTTTCCGTCCGGTAGCGGAAATTCAGTTTGTCGGCTTTATTTTTGAAGCGCTCGACCAAATTTTGGTGCAAGCGGCCCGGATGCGTTACCGTTCCGGCGGACGTTACCATGCGCCGGTCGTATTCCGCACGCCGTTCGGCGGCGGAGTCAAAGCGGCGGAGCTGCACACCGACGCTCTGGAAGGTTTGATCGCGCAAACTCCAGGCATCAAGCTGGTGATTCCGTCCAATCCTTATGATGCGAAAGGCCTGCTGATCTCGGCCATCCGCGATAACGACCCGGTATTTTTCATGGAGCATTTGAACTTGTACCATGCTTTCCGCGCCGAAGTGCCTGAAGAGGACTATACAATTGAACTCGGCAAAGCGAACATCGTTCGCGAAGGTTCCGACGTAACGATCATCGCTTACGGACTGATGGTACACACGGCTGTCAAAGCGGCGGAAGAGCTGGAGAAAACCAAAGGCATCAAAGCCGAAGTTATCGACCTGCGCACGTTGGTGCCGCTGGACATCGACACGATCGTCGCTTCGGTGAAGAAAACGAACCGCGTCATCGTTGTACAGGAAGCGCAAAAATCCGCGGGCATCGCCGCAGAAGTGATCGCACAAATCAACGAAAAAGCGATTTTGCACCTGGAAGCTCCGGTGCTTCGCGTTGCGCCGCCGGATACCGTATATCCGTTCGCGCAAATCGAGGATCAATGGCTTCCGTCTCCGGCTCGTGTCATCGACGGCGTCAACAAAGTTCTTGAATTCTAATTCGACGAAATAGGAGGTCATTACGGTGGCTAAATTTGAATATCGTTTCCCTGAGCTTGGGGAAGGTTTGCATGAAGGCGAAATTATTAAAATGCACATCAAACCGGGCGACAAAGTAACGGACGAAGATATCATTATGGAAGTGCAAAACGACAAAGCCGTTGTGGAAGTACCTTGCCCGGTAAACGGTACGGTACAGGAAGTGTTCGGCACCGACGGCGCCGTGTTCCGCGTAGGCCAAGTCGTCGCCGTGATCGACGCGGAAGGCGACATTCCGGAGCAAGCGGACGCTCCGGCGCATGACGAACCGGAAGCGGCAGCTCCGGCTCAAGCTGAAACCGCACCGGCAGCAGGCGCAGCGGCTCCGGCGGCAGCGGCAGCTCCCGCAGCGCCGAACCGCGAAGTATTGGCTACGCCAAGCGTGCGCAAACACGCCCGCGAGCTGGGCATCGACATCGCGCAAGTACCGGGCACGGGCAAAGCCGGCAAAATCACGCGCGAAGACGTTGATGCGTTCAAAAACGGCGGCGCACCGGCGGCAGCGGCAGCTCCGGCAGCGGCCGGCGCAGCGGCGGCGGCTCCAGCGGCTCCGGCACCTACCGCGATCGAAGTGGCTGACGAAGAAGAACGCGTACCGTTCAAAGGCATCCGGAAAGCCATTTCCAACGCGATGGTTAAATCCGCTTATACCGCGCCGCACGTTACGATCATGGACGAAGTGGACGTCACGGAACTGGTGGCATTCCGCACCCGCATGAAACCTGTTGCCGAGAAGAAAGGCATCAAGGTCACTTACCTGCCGTTTATCGTTAAGGCGCTTGTGGCCGCGGTCCGCAAATATCCGGCACTCAACGCGTCCATCGACGACGTAAACAATGAGATTGTTTACAAGAAACACTACGATATCGGGATCGCCACCGACACCGACAACGGCTTGATCGTGCCGGTTGTGAAAGCTGCCGACCGCAAGAGCATCTGGATGATCGCCGAAGCGATTTCCGATTTGGCGCTGCGCGGCCGCGAAGGCAAGCTGTCCGCGAACGAAATGAAGGGAAGCACGATTTCGATCTCGAACATCGGTTCCGCAGGCGGTATGTTCTTTACGCCGATCATCAACTATCCGGAAGTTGCCATCCTGGGCACCGGCCGGATCAGCCAAAAACCGGCCGTTAGAGACGGAGAAATCGTTGTTGCTCCGGTTATGGCCTTGTCGCTCAGCTTCGACCACCGTTTGATCGACGGCGCAACGGCTCAAAACGCGATGAACTATATTAAACAGCTGCTCGCCAACCCTGAGCTGCTTGTTATGGAGGTGTAATACCATCATGGTAGTAGGAGACGCATCTATTGATATTGATACACTGGTAGTCGGAGCAGGCCCAGGCGGATACGTGGCAGCGATTCGCGCTGCTCAGCTAGGGCAAAAAGTGCTGATCGTGGACAAATCCGAGCTTGGCGGTGTCTGCTTGAACCGCGGCTGTATTCCGTCCAAAGCGCTGATTTCGGCGGCGCACCAATATGAATCCGCGCAACATGCCGATGCTTTCGGGATTACGGCGGAAAACGTTAAAGTCGATTTTAAGAAAACGCAAGAATTCAAAAATGGTGTCGTCAAGAAAATGACCCAAGGCGTATCGGGTCTCTTGAAAGGCAACAAAGTGGAAGTATTCAGCGGCGAGGTTATGTTCATCAATGACAGCGAAGCCCGCTGCTTCAATGAACACGAATCCCCGCGTTACCGTTTCAAAAACTGTATTCTGGCGACTGGCTCCCGTCCGATTGAACTGAAGCCGTTCCCGTTTGGCGGACGCATCCTGTCCTCCACGGAAGCTCTTGAGCTGCAAGAAATTCCGGGCAGCCTGGTCGTCATCGGCGGCGGCTATATCGGTGCGGAGCTGGGCCAAATGTTCTCCAAATTCGGCACGAAAGTGACGATTATCGAAGGCATGGACAGCGTGCTGCCTGGCTTTGACAAGGACATGACCCGCCTCGTGGCGAAAAACATGGCCAAAACCGGCATTGAAATCGTAGCGAACGCGAAAGCCGAAAGCGCGGAGCAAACCGATAAGAACGTAACGGTGAAATACTCCGTGAACGGCGAAAGCAAAGAAATCACCGCCGATTATTTGCTGGTAACGGTGGGCCGCCGTCCTAACACGGACGGAGATCTCGGCCTCGATCTGGCCGGCGTGGAGTTGACTGACCGCGGTCTGGTGAAAGTCGATCATCAAGGGCGCACCAGCAACCCGAAAATCTTCGCGATCGGCGATATCGTAGCGGGCCCAGCGCTTGCGCATAAAGCTTCCTATGAAGGCAAGGTAGCGGCTGAAGCGATTTCCGGACTGCCTTCCGTTGTCGATTACAAAGCGATTCCTGCGGTTGTTTTCACCGATCCGGAATGCTCGAGCGTAGGTTACACCGAAAAAGAAGCGAAGGAAAAAGGCTTCAATGTGAAAGCCGGCAAATTCCCGTTTGCGGGCAACGGCCGTGCAACTTCGCTGAACCAGCCTGACGGTTTCATCAAAATCGTCGCTAACGCGGATAACAACGTTGTTCTCGGCGCACAAATCGTCGGTATCGAGGCTTCCAATCTGATCGCCGAGCTGGGCCTCGCGGTCGAAATGGGCGCAACGCTGGAAGATATCTCGTTGACGATCCACGCTCACCCGACGCTGGGCGAAATCGTGATGGAAACCGCGGAACTCGTGGAAGGCCATCCGATCCACGTCATCGCTCGCTAATTTACGCGTTCGCGGCAATTGATTTCCACTCCTCCTAAGAGGAAGTGTTCTCCTAAGCATATTTGGGCAAGGCCGAAGTTTTGGCCTTGCTTTTTTTTGTAAATTTTCGCGTTGTGGAGGCCGATGAGACAGGTTGAGAAGGGAGGAAAAGAAGGTTGTAGAGGCTAAAGGACACCAGAGACTCTATTGGCGGAAAAACGGAGGTTTACAAAATGTAACGGACTGAGATGACGCTATTTTGCTCGAATCGGCCCGAGTGAGCTGGTTTAGAGCGAAATAACGTCATTTGAGTCCGTTAGGCTGGGAAATATCCGGGAAATGGGCAAATAACGTCCCTGGAGTCCGTTAGAGCAGCATCCACAGGTTTGAAAGAGGCGAAAGTCTATTATTTCACGCCAAGCCGCATCCGGTAGCTGAACAGGATTTCGCGGGTTTCGCCGCCGAATGCTTGAATGACCTGGTCGCGGAACCGCTCCGCGGCGGCTGCAACCTCGCCAGCTTCTAATTTCAAAGCCGTTTGCAGACCACCTTGGCTGAAAGCCAGATTCGCATACCGGTCGGCATCGCAGCTTTCCCAATGGTGGAACACGATCTCCCGGGAAAAACGGAACCATCCGCTCTCGCGAATTTGCTGCAAATGCTTGTCTTTGGGCCATTTGTACGCTTGTTTGCCGCTTTCGGCCAGCTCGCTGGCCCGTTGATCGGCAAATTCGATGAGCCGCTCGTACGCCTCTTCAAGCTCGGGACCGATGGCCGGCGGCCAATCGCAATCATAGGCGGCGAACACGCCGCCGGGGCGAAGCACGCGGGCGAATTCCCGCAGCGTTAGCTCGGGATCCATCCAATGAAAAGATTGTGAGCAAGTGGCGATATCGACGGTAGCCGAATCGAGCGGGAGCTGGTCGGAGAGGCCTTGGACAAATGTCAGCTTTTCCGGGGAGCCCAGTTCCCGCAGACGGCTTAAAGCCACCTCGCGCATGTCGTCGTTTGGCTCGATGCCGATGACCCGCTCGGCATGCCCCAGCCAAATCATAGTGGAGAGGCCGGTTCCGCATCCGACATCCGCAACGTATTCAGGCGCTCGGCCCAAATACATCGTTAAGATTTTAGCGACTTCTTCCGGGGCTTGCGGGCGGCTCTGATCATAAAGCGTTCCGAAGCCGTTAAAACGGTCCACGTTATTTTGGCGAATCTGGCCGGTCATGGGAAATCACTCCTTCGGGCAATGAAATTTTAGGACATCGCTATGATTCGATTATACCTTGATTAAACAAACAAATTAATGCCCGATTGGTCCGCTTTGCCCAAATAATATCCGACTCCGCCGATTTTGACTCCGTCGATCAGCTCTTCCTTGGCGATGCCCATCAGGTCCATGGACATTTGGCAGGCGACGATTTCCACACCTTGGCTGATCGCGGTGTCCATCAGTTCTTCAAGTGAGGAGACGTTCCCCTTTTGCATCACGCCACGAATCATTTTGGCGCCCATGCCCATCATGTTCATGCGGGACAATGCCAATTTCCGGCTGCCCCGCGGCATCATTACGCCGAACATGCGGCCGATAAAGCTTTTGTTTACGGGTACTTTTTCCGGCTTGCGGAGAATGTTCAGTCCCCAGAAAGTGAAGAACAAGGTGACCTTCTTTCCGCTGGCTGCGGCCCCGTTGGCGATAATAAAGGAGGCGATCGCTTTGTCCAAATCGCCGCTGAATACGACCATCGTCGTACCCTCCGGAGATGCCGCCGGCTGCTCTGCATTTGCCGCCTCGCTGGCCATCGCGCCGTCCTTGCGCATATATGCTTCGATGATGCCGCTATCGTTTTTGCTGACCTGGAGCATCCGGTGTTTGGACATGCTGGCCCAGGCCTGCACATCCTCATAGAATCCAGGGTCCGAGGCGGTCACGCGCAAAACTTGTCCTTCTTGCAGCCGGTCCATCACTTGTTTCACTTGAATGAGCGGACCTGGGCAGCAAAGCCCGCAGGCGTCCAGCTCCGCGTCGGCGCGCAGCGGCTCGTTCGCCGCAGCCGGTCCATTTGCGGCTTGAAGCGGACTAGTCTCCTTGGACACTGCCGCGGCAATTTCCGCCTTTGCCTCCGCCGCGTCCAGCCGGTCCGGAAGCTGGGCTTTGCCCGGTTCATAGTTAGCCATCCGGTAAAGCTTATAACCGCCGGTCAGGTTGCGGACACGGTACCCTTTCTGCTGCAGGATGCGCGATGCGGTGTACCCGCGAAGACCGACCTGGCAGTACACCCAGATTTCCTTGGCCGGATCAAGTTCGCCGAGTCTGTCCCGCAGCTCATCGACAGGGATTAGCAGTGACCCCGGGATGTGGCCGCCCGCGTGCTCGATTTCGGAACGCACGTCCACAAGCAGCGTCGCTTGCTCGTCCCGTGCGGCCAAGTCTTTCGGCACGAAAACATTCGTGCGCCCGCTGAGTACATTTTCCGCCGTATAGCCGGCCATGTTCACCGGGTCTTTGGCCGACGAGTAGGGCGGGGCATAAGCCAGCTCAAGCTCCGTCAGATCCGTTACGGTACCGTGGAAGTGAATGACGGTGGCGATGTCGTCGATGCGCTTATCGACGCCTTCATACCCGACCGCTTGGGCTCCAAGCACGGTCCCATCTGCTTGAAACAGCAGCTTGATCGTGATCGGCGCGGCTCCGGGATAATACGAGGCATGGGAATTCGGATGCACGTAGATGACATGATAGGGGATTCCCAGGCGCTGCAGCGTTTTTTCGTTGTTGCCGGTGGATGCTCCCGTAAGGCCAAACACTTTGATAATCGAAGTGCCTTGTGTTCCTGTATAGGCCGTTCCTAGACCGCATACGTTGTCGGCCGCGATCCGGCCTTGCTTGTTAGCCGGTCCGGCAAGCGGAATCGCGGTTTTGGAGCCGTTCACGAAATCGGTAATTTCTACGGCGTCGCCCAACGCATAGACGCCTTCCAGGTTCGTTTCCAGCTTGTCATTTACGATAATATGGCCGCGCGGCCCCAGTCCGATTCCGGACTCTTTCAGGAAGGCCGTATCCGGCGCAACCCCGATGGCCAAAATGACGATGTCGCCGGCGAGCGACAGCCCGCTTGAGGTGCGGACCACGATTTGCTGTCCCATTTCCTCAAACGAAGTTACGGTTTGCGACATCAGCAGTTTAATGCCGCGATCTTCCAGCTCTTTGGCCAGCATACCCGCCATTTCTGAATCAAATGGCGCGAGAATCTGCGGCCCGCCTTCGATCAATGTAACGTCAAGTCCGATTTCTTTCAGGTTTTCGGCCATTTCTACGCCGATAAAACCACCGCCGATAACGATGGCCGAAGCAGCCTGTTCGTCGGCGACCCGCCGCTTGATGCGGTCGGTGTCCGGAATGTTGCGCAGCGTATGAATACGGCTGCTTTCGATGCCGGGCAAATTCGGCAGAATCGGTCTGGCGCCGGGCGACAAAATCATCGCGTCATAACTTTCCTCGTATTCACCGCGATCTTTGCTGCGGACGCGGACGGTTTTACGGGACGGATCGATGCCGATCACTTCGCTTTCGGTCCGGACGTCGATCTTAAAGCGGCGGTGCATGGCCTCCGGCGTTTGTACCAGCAGCTTTGCCCGGTCTTTGATAGAATCCCCGATATAATAGGGGAGTCCGCAGTTCGCAAATGAAATGTACGGGTCTCGTTCAAACATGACGATATGCGCGTCTTCATCCAGCCGGCGGAGTCTTGCCGCTGCGGAAGCTCCGCCGGCGACGCCGCCGATGATAAGCACTTTTTTGCCCATTTATTGTTCCTCCTCAAATAAGGTGCGGATCAGTTTTTTCACATGATCGTTGGCGATCCGGTATTTTACTTCCAGTCCGCTGCGCTCGGCTTCGACGATGCCCAGGCTGCGCAATTTCTGCAAGTGCTGGGAAACGGTTGATTGGGGCAGTTTCAAACATTCCTGCATGTAGGTAACGTTGCAGTCTTTTTTGTCCAGCAAGCCCTTAACGATGCATAGGCGAACAGGATGGGCCAAAGCTTTGAGTATGTCGGCGGCCTCCTGGTAGGCCTTGAAGTTGTTGTCCATCAATGCGCATCACCTCGCGTTTTTATATGTATCATTATATCGCAATATTACGATATAACAATATTGGATTGAGCAACTTTTTTTCATCTGCATCCGTCGGTAGTTTTGAAGGAGAATTCTGGAAAAGTAATGGAGGGGTTTAGTTGTTAGCGCGAAGTTCTATTATACCTATGCTTCTTTTGGCACTGCTCATGGCGCTGCAGGGCAGGGATCTCCAAGGGCAAAATGATCTCTTGGGCAAGTCCTATCCCGAGCAAATGTCGGCCCGAGAAGAGGACGACTTCCTAAAAGTGGAGGGCAGAGCCGTATTAAAAGAAGAGGGTACAAGTTATGAGCTGGAAGTTACGATCACTAACAAAACGGACACCATGGTTGACATCCTTGCCGATTGCGGCAGTTTTGTTACTTATGCCCCCGAATCGCCACCTCGAGAAGACTCGATGTGTGCGGCCGTTCATTCCATGGGAATCCGCAAAAATGATTCGGTAACGGAACAATATGACATTCCCCGCGAACATGTGCAAAACGGCACCTTAACCATCAAAGTAAGATATGAAGATGAAGGTGTTCGGGGGACCATCGAACTGCTTCTTAAATCGTCCGCGTCTCCGAAGATATAGTCAAACGGATAAATTTGAGAAAAAGACGACTATTGTGTGCGATCCCGCTTACAACTAGTCGTCTTTTTATTAAAGTCTGCAGCCTCAGATTTACGCCTACTTCGGCAGCTTTGCGGCCGCGGAGCTGATCGTTTGCGAGATTTTCTTCTCCCATTCGTATACTTTTCCCTGGGAAGCGTGAATTTTGTTCGTCTGATCGTAAGCCTCCTTAAGGCCGCTTACGGCCCCGATCGCGTCGCCGAGCTTAACGCTTGCTTTATAGCGTTTGTTCGCGGTTGTAACCGATTTTTTTGCCGCGGCAATCGTTTTGTTTTCCGCGGCAATCTGTTTTTTTAACGTCTGCACTGGGGCCAACGCTTCCTTCACGATTTTGGCTTTGGAGCTGGCCGCTTTTTTGGCGGCCGTCAACGCGTCTTTTTTGGCTTTGATTTCCGCTTTGGCCGACGTGGCCGATGGCTTGATTTTGTTGCGTTTTAATTTAAGCAAATCGGCGGTTTTTGTATTTTTGGCTTTGCCCGCGGCGGTAATCTGCTTGCCGAGATTGGAATACTGCTCGAGCAGTGCAGCGTGCTTACGCTGGACCGTTTCGGCTTCGGCGGACAAGCGGCTGATCAGGGTCTTGTCGATCGCTTTCACTTTGGCGTTCACCGCCTTCAACTCTGTGTTATTTTTCTTGCGAAGCTCGGTGATCGATGCGCTTTCCTGCTTAACGACGGCCTGCACCGCGGTGAGTCCGTCATAAACCGCGTCGATGCCGGACCAGGCCGCATCCCAGGAATCGGCCGCTTGGACCTGTACATTCCCCAAAAACATGAAGTGCAGGATCATGATCACAAGCAGCAGGCTACGCATTTGTTTCCGCATTTTCATACCTCATCAGCTCCTTAACTTTTTAATCATCTCCAGACACGCAAAAAAGCACCTCCAAGAAAGGCAGCAATTGCCTGTCTTGCGAGGTGCTTCACTCGCGAAACCTAATTCGATTTGGTGTATTTACTATAACCTTCCAGATGAAGAATGTCAACCTCTTTTTGCGAACTGGTGTTCCTGAACTACTGCTATTGAACGATATGGTGCTTACATCAGCCAGATTGAGGCCGATTTGGAATCAACACGGATGGAGGTGACATACTAAACCTAAACAGGGAAGGCTGGTGTACATCATGCTGCGCACAAACCTGAAACGTTTGCTGTTTGTCATTGGCGTTTGCTTGTTAACGATAAGCTGCCAAAGGCAGGAGGGCCCGAAAGAGCAAGATTTGCTCCGCATCCAAACCGCCGGAGAGCGGCAAGCTGCTCCGAAAAAAATCATTTTCTTTATGGTCGATTCCCTAATGGCACAGGCGATTGACCGCGGGATCCGGCAAAATGAGCTTCCGACCTTTCGATATTTAATTAAACATGGGCAGTATTTCAAAGATATGGTCAGTTCTTTTCCGACGATGTCTGTGACTATAGACAGCACCTTGCTCACCGGAGCCTACCCCGACGAGCATCGTTTGCCCGGATTAACCTGGTACCCGCAAGGCGGCGAAAAAGCGATCGGCTACGGCTCCGGACCGCTGGAAGTGCTGCTTCGAGGGACGCGGCCGGTGTTGATCAACACCTTGATTGAGATGAACGGGCGGCATTTGAACCCCTCGCTGCCGACGATTTACGAAGATTTACAGCGGCGAGGCGTGACCACCGGTTCGGTAAACGGCCTGATTTACCGGGGACTGTCGGAGCACCGTCTGACGCTGCCTGCTCCCGTATCGGGGCTAACCTCCTTGCCCAAGGAAATAACGGTTAAGGGACCGGATTTCCTGACATTTGGAGCTTTGTCGAACCCGCTGGCAGGACAGCTCTCTTTACCCGACGGACCGGCAAACCTGATGGGCTTTAACGACCGTTACGCGGTCGAAACCGTCAAGTATTTGATCCGGACGAAGCAGTTGCCTGACTTTTTGCTCGTTTATTTGCCGGAGCTTGATAGAAAGGTGCATAAACACGGACCGGCGGACCTAAGCGGGATCAGGGATACGGATCGCGAGCTGCGATCTATGCTGGAGGCTTTCGGGAGCATCGAGCAAGCGCTCAAGGAGGCGGTCGTTATCGTGGCCGGAGACAACGGGATGAGCCAGGTAGTGCCGAAGGAACAAGATCCGGCGATAGATCTGCCCAAGCTGCTAAGCCGATTTGAAGTGCTGCCTACGGGCGGAACCGTATCGGGGTCAACCGAGGTTGTTTTAGGCGTCAACGACATGATGGCCTATGTGTACAGTTTAAAGCCGGGGGCGACTTTAAAGGGGATCGCCGATGTTATAAGGTCGGACAAGCGGATCGATGCGGTAGCCTGGGAAGAGAACGGCCGGACGGTTGTTTATCAGGGCGGTTCGGCAAAAACGCTGGAGTTCCGGCAGGGAGGAGAGCTGACCGATCCTTACGGACAAACGTGGACCGTGAAAGGCGACGAGGATATCCTCGATCTGAAACGGGTGGACTCAGGCTCCGGGAAATCCAGGCTTACCTATGGAAAATATCCCGATGCGTTAAGGCGGCTGCGAGGCGCTCTGAACTCGCATCAGGGCCGTTTTCTGGTCGTCACCGCAAAACCGGGTTATGAGCTGACGGAAGCCGGTTCGCCGACGCATCCCGGAGGAGGAGCGCACGGCGGGTTTGATCAAGCGACCTCGCTGGTGCCGTTGATCATTTGCGGAACGGATAAGCGGCCGGAGCATTTGCGGATCATTGATTTGAAGCCCTTTTTGCTGGAACTGTCGGGTCAAGGAGGACGCGGCCGCCAGCGATAGGGAAAGCCATCAAGCCTTAAAACCTGCCGTCCCCCTCGTAAACGTAATGGCTTTCTTAAGCGGCGAAGTCTGCTATAATAGGAAAGATCAATCAAAGTTACGGGGTGTGTTATAGATGCGAAAATATTTGGACTTATTGGAAGATGTATTGAAGAACGGCACGCCAAAGGAGGACCGGACCGGGGTAGGGACCGTCTCCGTTTTCGGACGGCAGCTGCGGTTTGATTTAAGCGATGGTTTTCCGCTCGTGACGACGAAACGCATCCATTTGAAATCGGTTGTCCATGAGCTGCTATGGTTTTTGAAAGGCGATACGAACATTGCATATCTTAAAGAGAACGGCGTGAGGATCTGGGATGAGTGGGCCGACGAGAACGGCGATCTCGGCCCGGTTTACGGCTCGCAATGGCGCTCCTGGGAAGCGCCGGACGGGCGGAAGATCGACCAAATAGCCGCCGTGGTCGAGGCGATCAAGAAAAACCCGGATTCGCGCCGCCATTTGGTGAGCGCCTGGAATGTGGCGGAGGTCGACCGGATGAAGCTTCCTCCATGCCATTTTGTGTTCCAGTTTTATGTGGCGAACGGAAAGCTGTCCTGCATGCTGACCATGCGCTCCGTGGATACGTTCCTCGGATTGCCTTTTAATATTGCCAGCTATTCGCTGCTGACGCATATGATCGCCCAGCAATGCGATCTGGAGGTAGGCGAGTTCATCTGGTCCGGCGGGGATGTTCACATTTACAGCAACCATGTGGAGCAAGTCAAAACCCAACTGGAGCGCGAGCCTTTTCCGCTGCCGAAGCTGGTGATCAAACGCAAGCCGGATTCGATTTTCGACTACGTTTACGAAGATTTCGAATTTGTCGGCTACCAGCATCATCCGGCGATCAAAGCTCCGGTGGCCATATAGATTAGGAGGCAGGACGCGTATGAGCATAACGTTGATTTGGGCGATGGCCCAAAATGGAGTGATCGGCCGCAACAATCAGCTGCCCTGGCGATTGCCGGCCGACCTGAAATTTTTCAAAGCGCAGACGATGGGCAAAACGATGGTCATGGGCCGAAAAACATGGGAATCGATGGGGAGCAAACCGCTGCCGGGCCGCCATAGCGTGGTGTTGACGCAGGACATGTCTTATCGGGCCGAGGGAGCGGATGTCGTGCATACCGTCGAAGAAGCGCTGGGTTATGAAAAGGAAGGCGAAGAGCTTATGGTGATCGGCGGCGCAGGCGTATTTCGCCTCTTTTTTCCTATCGCCGATAAGCTGTTCGTGACCCGCATCAACGAGGACATTGAAGGGGATGTGCTTTTTCCTTCGCTGAATTGGGAGGATTTTGATTTAGTGCATGAACAGCAGGGGATTCGTGATGACAAGAATCCTTATGATTACCGTTTTTTGACTTACGAACGCCGCAAGTGATGTGAAGAATAATGCAAATTATCATATGATTAATCCATTAATATCGTTTCCCCCGGGTGCTAACATCAAGATACACTGACACGGAGAGTTAAAAAGTCCGCATTGATCAGTTTCAGGCTGTGAATAGCGGACTTTTTCAAGTCATAGCATCATTAGATAAGAACACGGATGGGGGAACGTATAGATGTCTACACCAACAGGATTCATGGAGTTCAAACGCGAGCTTCCGGGGGATCGCAGCCCGTCCGAACGGGTCCGGGACTGGGAAGAATTCCATAAACATATGTCAGAGGAAGAACTGCAGACGCAAGGCGCCCGCTGTATGGACTGCGGCACGCCTTATTGCCATACGGGCATCGACATGGCCGGCGGCACTTCGGGTTGCCCGGTGCATAATTTGATCCCGGAATGGAATAACCTCGTTTATCGCGGTTTGTGGAAGGACGCGCTGGATCGTTTGCACAAAACGAACAATTTTCCGGAATTTACGGGACGTATTTGCCCCGCGCCTTGCGAAGGTTCCTGCACCGTCGGGCTGATCGGTCAGCCCGTGACGATCAAAACGATCGAGCAGGCGATCATCGACAAAGGTTTTGAGGAAGGCTGGGTCGTTCCCGAACCTCCGGAGAAACGGACAGGCCGTAGAGTCGCCGTCGTCGGCTCCGGGCCGGCCGGATTGGCCTGCGCCGCGCAGCTCAACAAAGCGGGCCATGAAGTGACTGTGTACGAGCGTTCGGACCGCATCGGCGGTCTGCTGATGTACGGCATTCCGAGTATGAAGCTCGACAAGGCGGTCGTGCAGCGCCGCGTTGATCTGCTCGCCGCGGAAGGCGTGAAATTCGTCACCAATACGGAGATCGGCAAAGACATTAAAGCGCAGCAGCTTGTTGACGAATACGATGCGGTCGTGCTGTGCGGCGGCGCTACGAAACCGCGCGAATTCAACATCGAAGGCAGCGATTTGAACGGTGTTCATTACGCGATGCCTTTCCTGAACGGCACGATCAAGAGCTATCTGGATTCGGGCCTGCAGGATGGACAGTATCTGTCCGCCAAAGACAAGGACGTTATCGTGATCGGCGGCGGCGACACGGGCTCCGACTGCGTCGCCACGGCACTGCGCCACGGCTGCCGCAGCATCACGCAGTTCGGCACGCATGCCAAGGCGCCGCTGGAACGCGATCCGATCAACAACCCTTGGCCGCAGTTCCCGAACGTATACACGCTAGACTATGCGCAGGAGGAAGCCAAGGCGCTGTACGGCAGCGACCCGCGCGAGTTTTCGATCATGACGACGCGGTTTGTCGGCGATGAGAGCGGCAACTTGAAGGAACTGCACACGGTGCAAATCCGCCGAACCGTTGACGAAACCGGCCGCAAAATCTATGAGCCGATTCCGGGTACGGAGCGGGTATTCCCGGCGCAACTGGCGCTGATTGCCATCGGGTTCGATGGACCGGAATCGACAATCATAGGTGAGCTTGGCCTGGAAAAAGACCGCCGCACGAACGTAAAGGCGAAATACGGCCAATTTAAGACGAACGTCGATAAGGTGTTTGCCGCCGGCGACATGCGCCGCGGACAAAGCCTGGTCGTCTGGGCCATCAACGAAGGCCGTGCCGCCGCCCGCGAGGTCGATAAATATTTGATGGGCTCGACTGTTTTGGTGTAACTGGAAAATCTAGATTCTATTACGAGCAATAGTTGTGATATAATAGTAAAAGCTTACAAGAGCTGCGCGAAGCGCGGCTCTTTTTTAGGTGCTGCCCGTTTTCTTGTGTGGTGCGCGCTGAAATAACGGTAAAAAGTGTCGCTATCAGTGGAGAAGTTGCTTTTTTAAACGGCTTAAGGGAATTTTATGGCGTTATTTTTGAAGCCAATTGGGAAATAACGGCTTTTAAAGATGCGGCCGAAGAAATAAGGACATTAAATTCCTCTATTTCCTGCGGATGTGGCCAAAACAGTAAAATAACGTCATAAAATGCCGTTAACTCCCGATGCGGAGGTGATCATCCCACCACAAGCTTCGCTTATGATTTATGGTTGAATGGGCGAAAGTCAAAGTAGGGGACACCTGTAGAAAAAGAGACGGAAAGACAGAGAAAGAGGGACGTTCAAGCATGAAAACGCTCGTGATTGCCGAAAAACCGGATATGGGGCGGACGATCGCCGCCGTCATCGAACCGAAAGCGAAAAATAATCGATCCTATCTGGAAGGGGAACGGTACATCATCACGTGGGCGATCGGCCATCTGCTCGAACTTGCCGAACCTGATGCCTATGACGACAAGTATAAACGATGGAATTTCGGCGATTTGCCGATCATGCCGGAACGGTTTAAAATCGTGCCGAACCCGAGAACCAAAGATCAATTGAAGACGATCGGCGAACTGGCCAAACGCTGCGGCCAGATCGTTAACGCGTGCGACGCCGCGCGCGAGGGGCAGTATATTTTCGCTTTGATCCAGCAGCAGCTGCGCTTGTCCCAGCCGGTCAAACGGCTGTGGATCTCCGATTTGACCAGCGAGAGCATCGCCAAGGGTTTCGCGGAGCTGCATGAGGCTGCGGAGTTCGAAAACTTGACGCTCGCCGCCAGGGCGCGCAGCGAGGCCGATTGGCTAATCGGCATGAACGCTACGCGGGCGTTCACAACAAAGCATCGCGAGCTGTTGTCCGTCGGCCGGGTACAGACCCCGGTGCTGGCGCTCATCTATGACCGGCAGAAAGAGATCGAAAATTTCGATTCGCTGACGTATTACGAAATCAAAGCGGAATTTGAGCAGGAAACCCGTAAATACACGGGAACATGGCAAGGAGACCGCCTCACCGACGCGGAGAAAGCGGCGAAGATCGCGGACAAGGTGCGGGGGAAAACGGGCCGCGTCGCCGAATACGAAGTCAAAGAAACGAAAGAATATCCGTATAAGCTGTACGATCTGACGCTGCTGCAGCGGGAAGCCAACGCCAAATACGGCTATTCCGCCAAAAAAACGCTCGATCTGGCGCAGGGGCTGTACGAGCGGCATAAAGTCATTTCTTATCCGCGGACAAGCTCCAACTATGTGACGGAACAAAATATCGACGGCATGCACAAAGTTTTGCATATGCTCAAATCGACGCCGTATCAAACATTGGCCGAGGGCGGCAATCCGAAGCTGGTGCATGTGGGCAACAAATCCGTCTGCAACCCGGCCCGCGTGGAAGATCACCATGCGATTTTGCCCACGTTAAGACGGCCGGGCAATTTAAGCAAAGAGGAGCAAAATGTGTACGACCTCGTTGTCCGCCGGTTTCTGGCGCATTTTTATCCGCCGGCCGAGTACAAGCAGCATACCGTGTTGACCGAGGTGGAGGAAGAGACGTTCAAAACGAACGTAAAGGAGCTGCTTTCCCTGGGGTGGAAAGTGTGTCTTCCCGGCGACGAGGCCTCCAAGCCGAGCGGGCGCGGCAAGAAAAAGGACGAAGAGGAAGAGGCCGAGGAACTGGTCAGCGAGCCGTTTCAAATCGACCGGAACAAGCCGGCTCACTGCGCGGAAGCACAGGTTAAGGAGAAGGCGACCCAGCCGCCGAAGCACTATACCGAGGGGACGCTGCTCAAAGCGATGGAAAGCGCGGGCAAGCAGCTTGAGAACGAGGAGCTGCGCGAAGTGATGAAGGATGCCGGGCTCGGCACGCCGGCCACCAGGGCGGCGACGATTGAGCGGCTCAAAAAAGTCGGCTACATCACGATGCAGGGCAAAAAAATCACCGTTACGCAAAAAGGCCGGACGGCGGTGGAACTGATCCGCCGCGCCGGCGTCGAGCTGTTGACTTCTCCGGAAATGACCGGCCAATGGGAGAGACGGCTGTACCAAATTTCCCGCGGGGAAGCCACTCCGGACAAGTTCATGGACAATGTGCGGCGGTTTACGGTGTCGATCATCGATAAGGTGCGGACGCAGCAAAAAGCGGACGCCGCCTTGTTCGGCTCGGAAGACGAGGGTAAAACTGCGGGGCGCGGGCGCGGTAAAGCCGCAAAATCCGGCGCGGCAACCCGCTCCGCCAAGGCGGCGGGCGATCCGGCGAAAACGGCGGCTGCGCCAGGCTCCGCGGCCAAGCAGGCGGCCGGTCCGGGTCTGCAGCCGCTCGCCCCATGCCCGCGCGAAGGCTGCGGCGGCCAGATCATCGAAGGCCGCAAAGGCTACGGCTGCACGCATTACAAGCAGGGCTGCGGCTTCGTTATTTGGAAGGAGTTCAGCGGGAAGAAGATTTCCGCTTCCATGCTAAGCGCGCTCCTGACCAAAGGCCAGACCCAGCTGTTAACGTTCAAACAAGCGGGCGGAGAGGTAAAGGCGAGGATCGCTCTCGCCGACCGCAATACCGGAAAGCTCGCGCTGGAGCAGGCCGATAGTACGGCGGCCTCATCCGGTACATGAAGAGAAAAAACGCGACGAATAATGCCCTTCAGTTTAAAAGAACTGAGGGGCTTATTTTATGCACCTAGAAAACCAAACGGCAGTTTGCCTGATGTTACATTTATGCTTCCAGTAACTAGCAGTCCTCTTTATAAATACGGTTTAGGCTACGAGATTAGTGCTTGACAAAATAAATTATGACTTTGGACTAAGGTGGCTGTCTATAGCGTCCGTGTCTTGGTGTCCCTGTCTGCTTCCTTTGCACGATTATCCCTCTCGTTCAGGGGGGCAGGGGTTTGGGGCTAGTGTAAGGGATAAAGAAAAAAGAGATTTAGGAAAAGAGATGCGGAAAAAATGAGGCGGTTCAGGTGAGATTTATGGTTTGATCAGGGAACATATGTGCTTAAATTCTTGATTCAGGGGCGAGCGGACATGGAAGTCCATACCGTAACGGAGTCGGGCGAGCCGGAGCAGATCAAGATCCGCTTGGTGCCGCATAAACGGGGAAGCGAAAAAAGGGAAAACCGTCACGATCTAACCTCGTTCCTCAACGAGCATGTGGATGTCCGTACATCGGAGGTGCAGTCGTTCGCTCAAGCCTTTCGGCTGTGTGCGCTCGGTGCAGCCTGAATCCGTTTGCAGCAAGCACCTGCTGATTAAACGGGATAATCGTGCAAAGCGTCCGGACAGCGGATGTTGATCTGTCGACCAACCAACCTGCCTCCCCTGTCCTCTAATCAAAAGTGAAAACTTTATTTTGCAGGTGAACGGAATGAAGCAGGCGAGGCGGCCCACCGCCCCGGTTGATGTTTCCGGCAAAAACGGTTAGTGTATGCATGGAGAGTATTGAATGTACAGGAGAGGTAGAACCATGTCAAAAACGATTCTGCTTGTTGAAGATAAGCTGCTCTTGCGGGAGATTGTTAAAGATTATTTCCTTAACGAAGGATACGGCGTGCTGGAGGCCGGCGACGGGAAACAGGCGCTGGCGTTGTTCGGGGAGCATAAAGTGGATTTGATCATTCTCGATATCATGCTGCCGGAATTGGACGGCTGGTCGGTGTGCCAGCGGGTCCGCAAGGTGTCGGATGTTCCGATCATCATGCTGACGGCCCGTTCGGACGAGGACGATACCTTGCTCGGCTTCGAGCTGGGCGCGGACGATTATGTCGTCAAGCCGTGCAGCCCGCCTGTGTTGCTGGCGCGGGCCAAACGTTTCCTGGAACCCCGCAGCATTCCCGGACAAGAGAGGAACCTAATGTCGGGCGCCGGGATCACCGTGCACATTCCGTCCCGCTCCGTGACGATCGATGGGACGAGCCGCAGCCTCACATACACGGAATTCGAAATTTTGGCGTATCTCATGAAAAACAAAGGGATGATCGTGACCCGGGAGCAGCTGATGGCGAAAATATGGGGATACGATTTTCCCGGCGACGAACGCACGATCAACAGCCATATGCGCAATTTGCGGGCGAAATTGGGCGAAAAAGCCCAATGCATCGTGACCGTCATCCGCGCCGGGTACAAGTTTGAGGAACAGCCATGTTAAAGGGGATCGTCCTCAAGCTATTTTTGCTGACGACGGCGCTCTGCTTGTTTATGGTGGCGATAATTTTTGCCGTGCAAACCGTGTTTTTCAAACAATTTTATGTGCATCAAAAAGTGTCGGACGTTAAGGCGGACGTTCAAATATTCGAGCAGGATTACATGAAAACGGACGGTGAACCGAAAGCCGTGGCCGAACTGGAGCAGGAATTTTACCGGATGCATAACACCTGGATCGCGGCGTTGGACGAAATGGGCAATTTGCTGTACTCCGCCGATTTTGAGCTGGAGGTGCGGCTGGAACAGGGGGAAGGCGTTCCCGGACTCTCCGGCCAAACGCTGACGATTCCGCTTTACACCGTGGCTAATGTAGAGGATTTTAGTGCCGACAATCCGCTGTATGCTTTCGGCGGAACTTGGGTCCAGGAAGGCCAGTCGATCGCAATCGAGGGCCTGATGATGAAGGGGCGTTTGATTCCGCTGCGGGCGGCTAGGGGCATTTCCAATTTAAGAGAGGAAAATCGCTTGGAAAATACTCTTCTAATCAACAAGGAATACGAGGTTGTCCCTCGTTTCGAGAGTCCGGTGCAATATCATGAAAAGTATCCTTCGGCGCTGGTCCAGGGGACCATCACGAAACTTACGCTCCCTGAAGGAGGCGGCGTCTCCCGCTATACGAACCGTTTGTTTCTGGAGCGGGTCAAAGCTTTTCAGGCGAACCTGATGTACGGAGACTTCGCTCTTAATGGGGAGGGCGAGGTGATGGATTTTGCGGAAAACGACGTGAATTATAAGTTGTTCGTGGAACGTATCCAAGATCGGGAGGGTAAACCGTCTTACATCTTCGCCATGACGTCACTCCAGCCTGTCAGCGAAGCCGCAGCGGTAATGCGGAATTATTATGTTTATATAGTGATCGCCGCATTGCTGCTCGCAGTGCTGGCCTCATTGTATTTTTCCACCCGGATTGCCCGGCCTTTGCTGCGCATCAACCGGACCACGCAAAAAATTGCCCGCCTGGACTTCTCGGAGAAATTGCCGGTGAGCAGCAAGGATGAAGTGGGACAACTGTCCGGCAGCATCAACGAACTGTCCGAGCGGCTCAATTCCCATATCCTGCAGCTGGAGCGGGACATCGAAAAGGAGAAGCAATTGGAGCGCACGCGGAAGGAGTTTATCGCCGGGGTGTCGCATGAGTTGAAAACTCCGCTGAGCGTGATCCAAAGCTGCTTGGCCGCGCTGAAAGACGGGGTGGCCAGCCACAAACGGGATTATTATTTTGCGGCGATGGAAGAAGAGGTAAACCACATGATCGTGTTAACCGCGGATATGCTGGAGCTGGCGAAATACGAGTCGGGCACGTACAAAATGCAGCAGGAACCGTTTGAAATCAGCCAGGCTATTGAGCGGGTTTGCGGCAAGCTGGCCCCGGAGCTGGCGGCCAAGCGGCTGCAGCTGTCAACCCGGTTGGCGCAGGCCGAAGTCGTGGCGAACCGGCACCGCATTGAACAGGTTTTGGTCAATTTCCTGACCAATGCGATTCGTTATACGCCGGAAGGGGAATCCATCCTCATCACGGCTGACGTGGAGGATGATATCGTAAAGGTTAGCGTCGAAAACCGCGTGGCCCATATTCCGGACGAGCAACTGGAAAAAGTGTGGGACCGCTTCTACCGCGGAGAGCCTTCCCGGAATCCGGCGAGCGGCGGAACCGGGCTGGGCCTGGCGATCGCCAAAAAAATCCTGGAGCTGCACGGTTTGCCCTTTGGGGTGACGAATACAGCGGATGGAGTCGTTTTTTACTTTTACTTGCGTAAACAAGCGTAGAACTTCGGTTCTGCGCTTTTTTTAACTTATATTGATTGGGTCTGCACTTGATCTGCATTTCTCTCAACTATCCTATCTACGTGTGGAAGTCACAAAAGAACTGCAGAGGGGAAAGTGAACGAAAATGAGAAAGATGCTGGGCATACTGCTGACCGGGATTGCCGCCTTATCGCTTGCGGCGTGCGAGCAACAAGAAGGAGGATGGGAACCGGTTTCCGCCGGCCCGGCTCCGGCCGGACAAACGCAAGGGGGGATTGCCGCGGGTGCAACGCAAGCAACGTCCGCTTCGCTGTTTCAAAACAGCGTATTTCTGGGGGATTCCATTACGGAAGGCTTATCGTACCATGATGTGCTGGAGGAAGAAAACGTGCTGGCCGGGGCGGGAAAAACGGCGGAATTCGCGATGGAGGATATCGGCGAGTTGGCCCGGAGGAACCCGGAGCATGTGTTTATCCAACTGGGTTCGGATGATATCTTATGGCCGACTGACAACCCGCAGGAATATTCGCTTAAAAATTACGCCGCCTTGATTGAAGCGATCAAGAAAAAGCTCCCGCACGCCGATATCACAGTGCTGTCGGTAACCCCGGTTACGGACGAGGCGCTAGCAAAGGAACCTCGCTACCAAAACATCGGCGACTATAACGAAGGGCTAGAGGAACTGGCCGCTAAGGAGCAAATCATTTTTGCCGATCTGACGCCGGTCCTCACGGACCATCCGGAGCTGTACGATACGGACGGCATTCACTTTAAGCCGGAGTTCTATAGGCTGATGCTGGACGTTTTGAAGGACCGAGTGGAGTAATGGTATTTAGCAGCCTGATTTTCCTGTTTTATTTTCTGCCGGCTGCGATGCTTATCTATTATTTGTCGCCCAAACGGTTGCGAAACGCTGTCCTGCTCGCGGCAAGCCTAGTGTTTTACGCCTGGGGCGAACCGTTATATATCTTTATCATGATCTTTTCGACCGTGTTCGACTATGCCAATGGCTTGCTGATCGAGAAGTACCGGGGGCGTACAGCGCTCGCCCGGGCGATATTTATCGGCTCCATTGCCGGCAATTTAGGGCTGTTGTGCTTCTTCAAATACGCCGGTTTTGCCGTGGACAACCTGAACCAATTATTGCATATCCGCCTGCAGACGGCCGATCTTCCGCTGCCGGTGGGCATCTCCTTCTATACGTTCCAAACGATGTCTTACGTCATCGACGTCTACCGCGGCAAAGTTCCTGTGCAGCGAAATCCGATCGCTTTCGGCGCTTACGTGGCGATGTTCCCGCAGCTAGTGGCCGGCCCGATCGTCAAGTACGGCGATATCGCCCGGCAGCTCATTTCTCGCCGCATGACGCTTGGCCGGTTTGGCGCAGGAGCGGAGTTGTTTATCCGCGGTCTCGCCAAAAAAGTGCTGCTGGCCAACAATATCGGCCTGCTGTGGACGAATGTCAAAACGGCGCCGCCGGGAGAACTGAGCGTGCTTTCCGCCTGGCTCGGGATTACGGCATTTGCCCTGCAAATTTACTTCGACTTCAGCGGGTATTCCGATATGGCTCGCGGTCTCGGGAAAATGTTCGGGTTTGAGTTTATGAAAAATTTCAATTATCCGTATATATCCCGGAGCATTACGGAATTTTGGCGCAGATGGCATATTTCCTTGGGCTCCTGGTTCCGCGAGTATGTCTATATTCCGCTCGGCGGCAATCGGAAGGGCCTCTCGAAGCAGCTGCGCAACCTGCTTACGGTGTGGTTTTTAACCGGGTTATGGCATGGAGCGAGCTGGAATTTCATCGTATGGGGTCTTTATTTCGGCTGTCTGGTTACGTTCGAAAAGCTGTTTTTGCTAAAAGGGCTGCGCCGGCTCCCGCGTTTTGCCGGGCATGTCTATACGCTGGCGGCCGTTATCATCGGCTGGGTGTTTTTCGAATACGAAAACCTGGGGACCGCCGCCCATTTCATCGGGACGATGTTCGGATACGGCGCGCACGGTTTTGCCGATCGTCAGGCGCTTTACGCTCTGTCCGCCTATTCCGTCTGGCTGCTCGTGCTCACGTTATGCGCAACGCCGTTTCCGCGCCTTCTACTGCTGCGTTTCAGGAAAAGACGAGCGCGAGCGGGGGCCGCCGCAGCTTTGGGGACGTACCTGCTGCTGCTGTTTTTATCAACGGCGTATTTGGTCAATGAAACCTATAATCCGTTTTTATATTTTCGTTTTTAGCGTCGGGAAGGGAGGCGGAGAAACCTGAAATGGTATAAACAAGCCATGGCTGTTCTGCTGCTGGCATTTATATGTGCGTTGCCGGTCCTGAACTTTCTCACGCCGGACCGTGAGTTCTCCGCAGCGGAAAACCGGATGCTGGAACCGCGGCCCGATCTTTTGCTGCACCATCTGGCGTCGGGGAAGTTTATGGCCAATTACGAGAAATACGTGTCCGACCAATTTCCTTTTCGGGATTTCTGGGTTGGCGTGAAATCCGATACGGCCCGGGCGATGGGACGCAAAGAAAGCAATGAGGTCTATTGGGGGAAGGACGGCTACCTGATTCAGCAATTCAATCCACCGGCGGAAGGGGAGGTGGAGGAGAACGCGGAGGCGCTCCGTTCGTTTGCCGCTGCGGCGCCAGATCTGCAAACCTACGTCTTGCTTGCGCCTACTTCTTTAACGCTGAACCAAGACAAGCTTCCGGCATTCGCTCCGGCCGGCAACGAACTTGCCTTTTTGGACAAAATGCGGAAATCGCTCGGCCGCTTCATGCGCTTTGTCGACGTTTATCCGGCACTGTACGCCAAACGCCATGAGTATCTTTTTTACAAGACAGATCATCATTGGACGACCTTGGGCGCTTATTACGCTTACCGCGAGTTGTGCAAGCAAATGGGAATGGCCCCTCAAGCGGCGGATGGCTTCGATATCCGGCATGTCGCCGATGAATTTTACGGTTCGCTGTATTCGAAGAGCGGCTTCCGGCATATACCGCCGGATCAAATCGAGCTTTGGCTGCCGAAAGATCAAGAACACTATACCGTAGAATATACCGGCGAGCAGCAGACCGCGGATTCCTTATATGCGCTGGAGAACTTGAGCAAAAAGGACAAGTACGCCGTCTTTATGAACGGCAATCATGCGCTGGTGAAAATAACGTCGGCTCATCCGGCGGGGAAGAAGCTGCTGATCGTCAAAGACTCGTACGCCAATAGCCTAATTCCTTTTTTGACAGGGCATTTTAGCGAGATTTATGTGGTGGACCTGCGGTTTTATGACGGCGATTTGCTTGCGTTGATCCGGGGCCAAGAAATTCATGAGATGCTGGTGCTTTATAGTATCAATACGTTTTTTTCGGATCCATCCATCAAGAACTTATCGGAGATGATTGAATGAATAGATTAGGGCAAAGAAAAAGACCGTATGTGGCCGTTTTGCTGGCGCTCATCGTCTTGATGGGCATTGTGGCGGGATGTGCCGGCAGGGAAGGAGGAGCAGGGAACCTGACGGCGGCCAATGTGGGCGAGCGAATCCGCCAAGCGGCGAACTTGGAGAAGATGAAGCAAGGAGATGCCGAGAAGCTGCAAAAGCTGTATCATATCTCCAGCGAAGACATCGCGGATTTTGTGCTCTACACGGCGTCATCGAATGTGAGAGCGGACGAATTGCTGGTCATCCGGCTTAAGGATGAAGCTCAGGCGGACCGCGTCACGGCGAAAATCGAGGAGAGAATTGCCGCGCAATCCGCCAAATTCAAGGACTATCGTCCGGAGCAATATTACCTGCTCGAAAAGCATGTGCTGAAGACGAATGGCCGGTTTATCCTTTTTGCTGTCTCGGCCGGGGGTGAGCAAATGGAGTGGGCTTTCGACGCGGTGACTGACACCTGAGGACAACAAGGCAAAGGAGAGTGATTCCTTGCACTGCCAGAAGTAACGGTATAAAAGGGCCTTATTTGGGGATATCCGTGACTATAGGAAAAATAAGGGGCTTTTGGGGCCTTATTTTGGGGTGGAGGCGGAAAAAGCAGGGAATTTTATGGTTCCCAAGGAAAATAAGGACATTTTGTTCCTCTATATTTATCAAAAACACACAATTGGCCCAACTAAGGCCCAAAATTACCTTTATTTCGGTGGGTGATCAGGGACCGGGTGGCTGAGACTCGTTTCTGAACCGGCAACAACGGACCTTGTTATAGGGTCCGTTGTTGCCGGTTCATCTGATGGATGTGATCAAAAATGATTCGCGGCACTTCCTCGAGCGAGGACACCGTATGCATGTCCGAATTGCTCTCCTGCTGCAGCTCAACGATGTTATACAGCCATTCATTTGGAATTTTGATGTAAACGGCGTTGATTCCGGCGGATAGGGCGGGCATCACATCCGTGCGCAGACTGTTCCCGATCATCCAGGTGCTGGTCCGGTCGATAACGCGCGAGCGCAAAATTTCCTCCAGTGCTTCCGCGTTTTTGTGCTGGCGGATATAGATGCGGTCTTCAAAAAACTCGGCCAGCTTCATCTGGTCGATCTTCCGCTGTTGAATCGCGGCCTCGCCTCCGGTGTACAACAAGAGTTCATGCCCCTGGCTGCGGAGCAGATTCAGCGTTTCGACCATACCGGGATAAGGCTCGACCGGATATTCGTATACGCTGAGCCCCAGCTTCATCAGCCGCTGTTCTTCTTCCGGCAACGCCTTGCGGTCATAGATGCGGGAAAAGTAGCGGTACGTTTCGACAAGCGACTCCGGAAAATGGGAGCTGGCAAAGCCGATTTGATGCACGCCGGCCACATCGATTTCGATCTGTTTGTCGCGGATTTCCGCGGCGGTGACGGGGCTATCGTTAAACCAATCGGCGAGAAGCTCGGCAAATTGCTCCAGGATCAAATCGAAATATTTATTGCAATAAATCAAAGTATCGTCAAGATCAAAAATAAGGTGCTGACGCTTGGTCCGCGTGTTCACAGCAGGTCACTCCTTTATCCAATCAAACTCTCTCCGCTGCCGCCTGCATTACAAACGGATATAAGACTCCAGGAAAATCTGCAGCTCGGCGGCGCCGTCCGGGCGGATGCTGAACTTCTCGATATCCTGATCGACCAGATGGATGCGCAGCAGTCCGGCCACCCGAAGCCGCATGAGGTCATGCATCAAATCCTCTTTGCTTTCGTTTAAGTCATGCAGCATTTCATAGATCGATTTCGGTTCGTCCGCCACGTAGCGGAGAAGCCGCAGCCGCTCCGGCTTGGCGAGCGCCCGGGTCAGCCGCTTCAGTACGACCGGCGGCTCATCCTCGTCCACTTCCGGGATGTCCAGCGGGTATTGAATGAACAGGACATCGCGGTAGAAGACGTATGTATTGATCGGCCGGAAATGCGTCGACGGCGTCAGAACCACTTGGGAAACCGGCTTTTGCGGCTCCAGCACAAGACCGCCGGAAGCGTATTCGATCAGCGCGTCGGTGTCCATTTTTTCCAGAAGCGCGTTTTTCTCCGCCGCGTCTTCTTCCAGGAGCGGGAGCAGTTGCGGCTGCACGTCACTGAAATAAACCTGGTGCCACGTTTTTAACAAAGGGATATAATTGTCGCGAATCCGCACGATTGTCTCACAAGTCACATCGGGAATATAGGATTTTGTTCTCTGCCATAGCGCATTTACATCGGCTTCGGCCAAATCGTTCAAAAAGGCAAGGACATCATCCGCCGTCCCGCGTTCCAAAATCCAAACGAACAACACGTCGTAATCGGAAAAAGGGAATCCGGCGGCTTCCGCGAACTGTTGTCTGACCTCCGGCTTGAAGCGGTTCTGAATCTCTTCGATCCATTCCGCTCCGACATCGAGATTGTTCACCCATTTTCGCGTCGTATATATCATAAAGCTGCTGAGCAGTTCGTAGACCAGAGAGTAATCTACCTTCACATCATATGCCATGACAAGATACCTCCCAGAAATCTTTGCATACAAATTCATTATGGCTTGTTTGACGGGGGATTGTCTACTATAATGTTTAAGGATTCTTGAACAAATCAGCAAAACGGTGCGTAATCGTCAATTATTATTGGCGATTTTTCTTTTGTTTACAAATATTAAGATGCTGTAATGGATTTTCGTTGGCTTTTCCAATACACTTAAAGGTAGAGAATAAGCTAATGGCACTGTTCAAAAGGAGAATCGGACAATGATCAGAGTGAACCACTTGCACAAATCGGTGGATGGCAATAAGAAAAAAGTGCTTCGCGACATTACCGTCCAGTTTGAAGCCGGGGAAATGATCGGCGTGGTGGGGTCCAGCGGCAGCGGCAAAAGCACCCTGCTGCGCTGTTTGGCGCTGCGGGAGCGCTGGAACCGCGGGAATTATACGTGGGACGGCGACCCGGTCATTAGCGGCGGCGGCGGCGGTTCGCAAAAGTACCGTTCCAAATGCGCTTATCTGGAGCAAAACCCTTCGCTGTTTCCCGAGAAAACGGCGCTTAAAAACGTCCTGATCGGACAAGCCGGGCAAACGCCGCTGCTGCGCCGCCTGACCGGTATGGTGCGTTCGGACGATTATATGGGCGCGATGGACGAGCTGGAGAAGTTCGGCCTGCTGGACAAAGCCCATGTGAAAGCCGGTAAGCTGAGCGGCGGGGAACGCCAGCGCGTGGCCATCTGCCGGGCGCTCGTGCACGGCGCCGGTTTTATCGCGGCGGACGAGCCGGTTGTCGGGCTCGATCCGAAGTCGGCCGAACGCGTATTGGACACGCTGAAGGGGCTTTGCAAAGAGCAGGACAAAATCGTCGTGGCGGCGCTGCCGCTGGACTTGGCCGAACGCTTCTGTACCCGTATCTGGGGCATTCGCGATGGAGAGCTTAAAATCGACGTTTCCGGAAGAAGGCTTCTGCCGGATGAGAAAAGGTTGATCGATTTGGCATGAAAAGAGTGATATGATGTTGGCAAAACGATGGAGCGCCGTTTTTACGGGATTATTTTTGCTTATAGTTTTGAGCGGCTGCAGTTTTATCAGCGACCCGAAATCGCTTATGCAAACGCCGCAGTTGACTTCGGATAAGGCGTCCCTGATCAGCGTCATCAAATCGGAGCTGAAAGGGGGAGAAATCATCTCGCCCCGGGACGTCCGCAACAACAGCTCAATCCGCACCCCCGATCTGAACAATGATGGAGTCAAGGAGGCGGTGGTGTTCTACCAGACGCCGGATGAAGCCGTGCGGATTCACGGCATGATCCTGGAGCGCGAGGGGGATACCTGGGCGCTGAAGGCCCGCTTCGACGGCGAAGGCCAGGTATTGGAGACGTTTGACATCCTGGATTTGAACGGGGACGGGAACCTGGAGATTATCGCCGGCTTTTCCAGAGGGGGAGATGGCGATGAACAGCAAAAGGGATTAACCGTATATTCTTACAATGCCGGGAACGTTGAGAAATTGATGGCTTTGCCGTACGACTATTTCATGGTTGACGATCTCAATCAGGACGGTCAACCGGATATTACGGTGGTGAGTCTGAAGCGCGAGCAGTTCGCCACGGTGACGACTTACCAGTATGCGGACGGGTCCTTTCAGCAGCTCAGCCAGTTGGAGCTGGACGATCCGGTCAGCGAATACTACAACGCGGTGAGCGGGAATATTACGCCGAAACTCAAGGGGGTTATTCTCGACGCGTCCGTGGGGACCCATTCGGCCTTTTCCACCATCATCGTGATGAAGGACGGCCAGCTCGTGAACCTGCTGCCGTCGCAGGATATGACGCTGAAGGGGTATCCGATTTTGAGCGGAGACGTGAATAACGACGGCGTGCTGGAAGTCGGCATGCTTGAGAAGCCGAAGGGCTGGGAGTACATCTCTTTTGATGACATCCCCTGGCTGGTTACCTATTATCAATGGGATGAAAAAGACGGTCTGAAATCCGTGATGCAGCAGTATATGGATATGGCCGGCCGCTTTTATTTCAATTTCCCGAAGGAATGGCGCGGCAATGTGACGATCGACACCAAATCGGATAAAAACGAGCATCTCTGGTTTATCAAAACCGATACGAACGAGGTCGTGGCGGAAATTCGCTTCTTTACGCCTTCCGAATGGGAGAAGAACAAAGCGGATTGGCAGTACCTGGCGCGGGAGCGGGATACTGCTAGAGTGATCGGCTTCCTTAGCCATACGGATTTGAAGGTGAACAAAGGCGAGACGGAAATCAAGCGTTAAGCCGTTTTCGGATAGAGAGGGAGGTATTACCATTGAGCAAGGTATTGATTTTGGAGGATGAAGAATCGATTCGCAGCTTTATCGTCATTAATTTGAAGCGGAACGGTTTCGAGGTGCTGGAAGCGGCGGACGGCCACGAAGCGCTGAGCAAGCTGCAGAGCGTGCCGGATATCGACATCGCGCTGCTCGACGTTATGGTTCCGGGCATCGACGGGTTTGAAGTTTGCCGCCGGATCCGCGAAACCAACGAACGGATCGGGATCATTTTCCTGACCGCCAAAGTGCAGGAACAGGACAAAGTTTACGCCTTGTCCGTCGGGGCTGACGATCACGTCAGCAAACCGTTCAGCCCCACCGAACTGATCGCGCGGATTCATTCGCTGCTGCGCCGGGTCAATGTGTACCGGGAGAGCAGCGCCAAAGTGATGTTTACGTCGGGGCCGTTCACGCTGGACCTGATTTCCAAGCAGTTTAAGAAAAACGGGCAGTTGATCGAGCTGACGCCTACGGAATTTTCGCTCATTCAATATTTTCTCGAGAAGGAGAACATGCCGCTGAGCCGGGATGCCTTGCTTGACCACGTCTGGGGCAAGGAATACATGGGCGATCCGAAAATCGTGGACGTGAACATCCGCAGGCTGCGGCAAAAAATCGAGAGCAATCCATCAGAACCGGCTTTCCTGCAGACCGTGTGGGGGCACGGTTATAAGTGGAAAGGCGAGGGACAATGATCAAGAAAGGGATCGGAAGGCAAATTGTTCTGCATTATTTTATCGTCGTATTCGTGACGCTGTTTATGGTGGAGATTATATTTACGCTGACCATCCGAACGTATTACTACGATACGATTTATAATCATATGTACACCCATTCCATATGGGCATCGGACTATTTCCAGAAATTCGCGCGCTCGAACTCCGAACGCGACCCGGATTATTTTACCGAGATGCTGCGTTCCTTCGAGCTGGACAATACGGAATTGATGATTTTGGACCGGAACGGCGAAGTCAAAGCGAGCACGAATGCCTTCCAGGCCGACAAAGCGATTCAGACGGGCGATGTCCCGGTAGCGTTGGCCGGCGGCGTAGGGAAATGGGTCGGCCGGCAGCCGAGCACCGGCGAGCTGGTGATGGCGGTCTCCCGCCCGCTGCAGATTCAGGGCCAGACGCAGTATATTGCCCGATTCGTGACGTCGCTGGAGAGGGTCAATTCCAAACTGCTGAATTTGACCTTTCTCTCCATTGCGGTGGCTGCCGCCGTGCTTGCGATCGTGACACTGTTTAGCATCGGACTCGCCAACTCGATCGTTAAGCCCATTAACAATATTCGCGACGTGTCCGCGCAGATGGCCCGGGGCAAATTCGACGCGCGGATCAGGGGCAACTACAAATACGAACTGGGCGAACTCGCGGCAACGCTCAATTATATGGCGGAAGAAATCGTGCGCAGCAATCAGATCAAGGATGAGTTTATTTCTTCGATCTCGCATGAGCTTAGGACGCCTCTGACCGGCATTAAAGGGTGGAGCGAGACGCTCACGTCCGGGGGGTTCGATCCCGAGGAAACGAAGCTTGGCATGGGAATCATCGCCAAGGAGACCAACCGGTTAATCGGGCTCGTCGAGGAAATTCTCGACTTCTCCAAGCTGCAGCAAAACGAAATGAAACTGGTCATCGGCCAGGTCAATTTGAAAGAGCTGATTCAGGAAACGATGCTGAACGTATGGGCCAAAGCGGAGCAGAAACAAATCCAGCTGAAGCTGGAGGACCGTACCGAGCAGCCCGTCATCGTCAGCGGGGACGGCAATCGCTTGAAGCAAGTATTCCTGAATGTCGTCGACAATGCGATCAAATTTTCCCACGAGCAGAGCTGGATTCATCTGGTAATCAGCCTGAAGGAGGATGGCCGGGCGATGGTGGAAGTGGCCGATACCGGGATCGGTATCAGCGAGGAGTATTTGCACAAAGTGAAGGATCGCTTCTTCCAGGTCAATCACCAGGGAGGCGGGACCGGGCTTGGCCTGGCCATCAGCCAGCAGATCGTGGAGCTGCACCATGGGGAGATGGGAATCCACAGCGAGCTTGGCGTCGGTACGACCGTGACGGTGACGCTTCCCGTCGCGGAAGACGCGGAGTTGCCTGACGCTTCCGCGTCCGCCGCGCCGCAAGGCGACTCGTCTTCCGGCAGCGAGAATGCTGGACGTCTCGACCCGGAAAAGGATGATCAAGCTTAGGCGACAAAGAGAGATAAAACATAAAAGGGGCATCCCCGCAAGTTCACTTTCGTGATCTCTGCGGGGACAGCCCCTTTTTTCATGACGCACTTGCTTTCAAAAGTCCGTCAGGACAGCAAGCCTTCCGCCCGCAACCGGGCCGTATTTTCGTAAACCTCCTGCAGCAGCCTGGATGGCTGAGGCAGGACAACGGGTTTCGCCGATACGGTTTCAAAGGGCCCGATCACCGCGATTTCCGGCGAATTTCCCTTCACGGCCGCACCATCCTTGATAATGGCGCCTTCGCCGATAATAGCCCGCTCAATCATCACGTTTCGTCCGATTTTTACGCCGGGCATGATGACACTGTCCTTAATTCGGGTATTCCGTCCGATTTCTGTTCCCCCGAAAATGACCGAACGTTCCGCGTTGCCTTCCATCAGGCAGCCATTGTGGATTAATGTTCCGTACGGATTGCTCCGTTTTTTTGCCGGAGTAGAGCTTCCCGGCAGTTCCCTCGTGTACATCGGCCAGTTGGCGTTATGGAGCTTCCAATCCGAGTTTTCCTCCAGCAAATCCATATGGGCTTCCCACAAGCTGTGGACGGTCCCCACATCCCGCCAGTATCCCTGAAATTCGTAAGCATGCAGCGGATCGGTGCCGGCGAGCATTTTCGGAATCAGATCCTTCCCGAAGTCATGGCTGGAAACGGAATCTTCGGCATCCTCCAGCAAATGCCGCTTCAAAAACTCCCAGTTAAACAAATAAATGCCCATCGAGGCCAGGTTGCTTCTCGGCTGCTTCGGCTTCTCGGCGAATTCGGTAATACGGTGGCGTTTGTCTTTGGACATAATGCCAAAGCGATGCGCCTCTTCCCAAGGAACCGTCATAACGGAGATGGTGGCCTTGGCCCCATGGCTTAAATGAAAATCCAGCATCTGGCGGTAGTCCATATGGTAAATATGATCCCCCGAGAGAATGAGGACATGTTCCGGACCATACCCATCCACGAACGCAATGTTTTTATAAATGGCGTCCGCCGTTCCCGCATATTCCGCCGCCCCGGCTTTGGAGGACGGGAGCAGGGAAATTCCGCCGCCATCCGATCGCGGGAGCATCCAGGGGCCGCCTTCCCCGATATGCTCATGCAGCGACTCCGCTTCGTATTGAGTCAGTACCCCGATCGTATCGATGCCTGAATTAACGCAATTGCTGAGAGGAAAATCGATAATCCGGTAATGCCCGCCAAACGGCACGGCCGGTTTTGCCTGCTTAGCGGTTAACGGGGATAATCTTCGTCCTTCCCCTCCCGCGAGCAGCATCGCAATACAGTCCTTTTTCCTCATTTCGTTTCCCTCCCGTATGTTTTTAACCGTGTAGTACATACATTAAAGGATATAATGTAGTTGAGATAAATTATGGAAATAGAAAGAAAATATTACATGAATTTTTGGAAAAAACTCATAATTTTTCTTTATCGGGAGTATGCCTAGTTTCGTCCGCAAAATGTGAATGGTGGTGATGTTATGTCTGAACCGTCCTGTCGTGAGGCCGTTTCAAAAACCGATGTGTATCTGTTCCATGAGGGCACCTTGTACCAAAGTTATCGCACGTTTGGCGCTCATCTCACCGAAGAGAACGGCCGGGCCGGGGTTCGTTTTACCGTATGGGCTCCCAATGCATGTCAAGTCGCCATCGTTTCGGATTGGAACGGATGGAAAGGAGACCGCGATGTACTATATAAGATACCCGATTCGGGAATTTGGACTCGTTTTTTTCCGGGAATCGCGGATGGAACATTTTACAAATTGGCGATAACGGCAGCGGACGGCACGACGTTTCTGAAGGCGGACCCTTACGCGTTTCATGCGGAAGTCCGGCCCTGTACGGCTTCTGTCGTCACCAGTCTGGACGGGTATGAGTGGGGTGATGCGTCATGGACGGAAAGCAGAAAGTCCCCTTACCAA
This sequence comes from Paenibacillus oralis, assembly GCF_003863965.1. GTDB lineage: Bacteria > Bacillota > Bacilli > Paenibacillales > Paenibacillaceae > Fontibacillus > Fontibacillus oralis. The sequence continues at coordinate 5,678,754 of NZ_RRCN01000001.1, read as the reverse complement.
ACGCCGATCAGCATTTACGAGGTCCATTTCGGAACATGGCGGCAAGGGGAGGCGGGCCGGTTTTACACCTACCGGGAAATGGCCGATCTCCTGATTCCGTACGTAAAGGAAATGGGCTACACCCATATAGAGATTATGCCGCTCGCCGAGCATCCATACGATTTATCGTGGGGGTATCAGGCGACCGGTTATTTTGCCCCGACCAGCCGCTACGGGAAACCGCTGGATTTGATGTATTTCGTGGATCGCTGCCACCAGGCGGGCATCGGCGTCTTGCTCGACTGGGTACCGGGGCATTTTGCCAAAGACGCGCACGGCCTGCGGCGGTTCGACGGAACGCCCCAGTTTGAATACGGCGATCCCGCCAAAGCGGAGAAACCGGGGTGGGGGACGCTCAGCTTCGATTTCGGCAAGCCGGAGGTACGGTCGTTTTTGATCTCGAGCGCGCTGTATTGGCTGGAGATGTTTCATTTTGACGGACTGCGGGTAGATGCGGTGACCAGCATGCTAAGGCTCGATTTTGAAAAAAGCGATGCCCCGCGCAACGAGTACGGCGGCACGGAAAATTTGGAGGCGATCGCGTTTTTGCGGCAGCTGAATTCGGTCGTATTCCGCTATTTCCCGCACGCGCTGATGATGGCCGAAGAGTCCAGCGCCTGGCCGATGGTCACGGCTCCCGCCCATGACGGGGGGCTCGGCTTCAACTATAAATGGAACATGGGCTGGATGAACGATACGCTGGATTACGTCGAGACGCCGTTTGCGGACCGTCCCGAACGCCATCATCTGCTGACGTTTCCGGTGTGGTACGCCTATTCCGAAAATTTCGCGTTGCCTTTATCTCATGATGAGGTCGTGCACGGAAAAAAATCGCTGCTGGACAAAATGCCGGGCGCCTATGAACAAAAATTTGCCGGGCTTCGCCTGCTGCTTGGGTATCAGTTCACTTTTCCAGGGAAAAAACTGATATTTATGGGCGGTGAATTCGGCCAATTTATCGAATGGCGCGATCAAGCCGAGCTCGACTGGCTTTTGCTCGATTACGAAGCCCACCGCCAGCTGCGCGGGTACAGCTCCGCCCTTAACCGGTTTTATTTGCGGGAACCGGCGTTGTGGCAGCTTGATCACGAACCGGAAGGGTATCAATGGATTAACCCGCATGATGCCGGGCAAAGCGTCATAAGTTATATGCGCAAAGGCAAACGGAAAGAGAATCAGCTGCTCGTATTGCTTAATTTTCAGCCGGAGGGGCGGCCCGTATACCGTGTCGGCATACCGCTGCCGGGGCGATACGAGCTTGTATTCAACAGCGATGACGCCGGCTTTGGCGGCTCCGGTTATCCGCTGAACCTGACGGCGGCCAGCGAACGGTCGCCCTGGCATGAACAGCCCTACAGCTTAGTCCTTTCGCTGCCTCCGCTCAGCATGACCGTGTGGAAGCGGAAGGTTTCGCCCAAACCGAAAAGGAGGGGAAGACGTTGAACATATGCTTTGCCGCCGCCGAAGCGGCCCCTTTTATAAAAACGGGAGGTCTGGCCGACGTGATCGGAGCGCTGCCCAAAGCTTTAACCGCCGCCGGGCATGACGTACGGGTCGTGCTGCCGAAATATCGGGACATCCCTGCGGAGTATAAAGAGCGCATGAAGCATCTTGGAGCGTTGGAGGTGCCCGTCGGTTGGCGCCGCCAGTACGGAGGGGTGGAAGCTCTGAATTGGGAAGGCGTGCCCGTTTATTTTATCGACAACGAATATTACTTTGGCCGGGAAGGCGTCTATGGCCATTGGGACGATGGCGAGCGTTTCGCCTTTTTGAACCGGGCGGTGCTGGAAATTCTGCCGCTGATCGGATTTGCGCCCGACATCATTCACTGCCATGACTGGCACACGGCGATGGTGCCGCTGCTGCTGCGGGAACATTATAAAGACAGCCTGTTCCACAAAGGCATCCGTACGGTATACACCGTTCACAATTTGCTGTACCAGGGGATATTTCCGCCGGAGGTGCTTGGCGATTTGCTTGACCTACCGCAGTCCTACCTGCATGCGGACGCCGTGGAATACTTCGGCAACGTCAGCTTTATGAAGGCCGGGCTCGTGTTTGCCGATCATGTGACGACGGTTAGCCCGACCTACGCCGAAGAGATTAAAACGGAGCATTACGGCTACGGCATGGACGGCCTGCTGCGCTCGCTGGGAAGCCGGCTGTCCGGCATCGTGAACGGGATCGACACGAGCGTCTACAATCCCGAAACCGATCTGGAGCTGTTTGCCCGTTACCGCAACAACCTGTCGCAAAAGCAGGCCAACAAGCCCGTGCTTCAACAGGAGCTTGGCCTGAACGTGGCGCCGCATATTCCCCTTGTCTCGATGGTGACCCGGCTGGTGGAGCCGAAGGGACTCGATCTCATCATACGGGTTCTGGACGAATGGCTGGAAAGGGATGAGGTACAGTTTGCCCTGCTGGGCACGGGGGATAAAGGATACGAGGATTGGTTCCGGGAAGCCGCACACAGGCATCCCGGAAAAATTTCCGCGCAGATCAAATTCAGCGACGCGCTGGCGCGCCGCATCTACGCCGGCAGCGATTTGTTTCTCATGCCTTCGCGGTTTGAGCCCTGCGGCATCAGCCAACTTCTCGCGCTTAGGTACGGGGCAGTACCCGTCGTGCGGGAAACGGGCGGGTTAAACGATACGGTGCGGGCTTACAACGAATTTTCCGGCGAAGGGAACGGGTTTACGTTCCGCAACTACAACGCGCACGATATGCTGTATACGCTGCGCAGGGCGGCGGCCTTTTACCGCGATCCGGAGCGCTGGAGCCAAATCGCCGCGAACGCGTTCGCCGGGGATTACAGCTGGAGCGCTTCGGCCGCCCGCTACGCCGATATTTACCGGCAGATAAAGGCGAATGATTAAGCCAACTGCTTTTTTCGGATTATTTTAAACGCCGGTACAAAATGCGGAAGCCATAAGGGTCGAGCGATACGTTCATGACCCCGCCCGCGGGCGCAACCGGCTCTTCGGTGAGTCCGTCGCGCCAATCGCTGGTCTGCATCGGATGGGTCAAGGTTCGCGGTTCGGGCGTATTGTTCATCCAAACCGTAAAATGCATCGTCTCGTCCAGGCGTTCATAAATGATGCACGGGTCCCCGGGTTCGGCGTGAAGAAAGCGGAAGCGGCCGTGCCGCAGAGCGGTGTGCTTTTTGCGGAGCGCGATCATCAATTTGTAGAAATCGTACAGCTCCCGGTCCTGCTTGCTGTGGTCCCATTCCATGCATTTCCGGCAATCCGGGTCCCCGTCGCCGGTCAGCCCGATTTCATCGCCGTAAAACACGCACGGCGTCCCGATGTAAGTAAACAAAAATACGACGCACAGCTTCAGCTTGCGTTTGTCGCCGCCGACCCGGGCCAGCAGGCGGGGGGTGTCGTGGCTGCACAGCATGTTGAACACGACTTCGTTCGTCTGCTGCGGATAACGCATAATCAGAGCGCCCATTTCATCCGAAAAAACGCAGCCGTCCATGCCCCCGGTAAAAAACTCCAGCACCTTGTCGGCAAACGGATAATTCATGACCGAATCGAATTGGTCGCCGAGCAGCCAGTTGAGCGAATCGCTCCAAACCTCGCCGATGAGGTAGGCGTCCGGATTGGCCCTTTTGACGACCTGGCGGAATTCCCGCCAGAAATGATGGTCGATTTCGTTGGCCACATCAAGCCGCCAGCCGTCCAGCTTGATCTCTTTGATCCAGTACTCGGCAACGCCGAGCAAATATTCCTTCAGCTGTGGATTGGCGGTGTTGAATTTCGGCATTTTTGGAAAAAAGCCAAACGTATCGTACGTAGGAACTCCGTTCTCCACGCGCGCCGGGAACTTGTTGACATGAAACCAGTCGGCGTAAGGGGAAGCGGCCCCGTTCTTCAGCACGTCCTGAAACGGCGGAAACTGCTCGCCGCAATGGTTGAACACGGCGTCGAGCACGACGCGGATGCCTCGTTCGTGGCAGCTTTCGACGACCTTTTTCAGCAGCGCGTTATCGCCGAAATGCGGGTCGACTTGTTTATAATCCATCGTATCGTATTTATGATTGGAGGGCGCGGCAAACAGCGGCGTGAAATAGATGGCCGTGATGCCGAGGTCGACCAGATCGTCGAGGTGATCGAGAACGCCCTGCAGGTCGCCGCCAAAGAAATTTTCCCGGGTCGGTTTTCCGCTCCAGGCCTCCACCGGCTTCGGATCGTTGGACGGATCCCCGTTGGCGAACCGCTCCGGCATGATTTGATAAAAGACCGCTTGTTTGGCCCATTCCGGAACTTTAAACACCTCGATCTCGTGGATATACGGAAATTCGAACAATTCGCCGGGCGGGGTGGGCTCCTCCGTTTGAATTCCCGAATCCTGCACGTACACCGTTTCGGCCCCGGACACCAGTTTAAAGGCGTATGACAGCCGCTTGAACTTCGGCCGGACGGACACCTCCCAATAGTCGAACATCCGGTCATGCGCCGCTTTTTCCATCGCCAGCTCCTGATAGGTGCCTTTCCAGTCGTATTTGTCGCCCGTGAGGGCGAAAACCCGTTCGACATCATCCCGTTTCGTGCGGAAGCGAAGATGAATCGTTGCCGGATCATAGGCGTAGGCCCATTTGTCCCGGGGGACATGGTAAAGCGCTTCAAGCAGCACGGATCGAGGCCTCCTCTTTCTCATCGAGTATTGGTTTCCATGGTCCCATTATTTGAACCGTTAATTAAATACGTTCAAAGGCTCCGTTTGTGTATGCGGAGTAAACGGGATAAGTCTGTCCTTTTTTAATAATCTTCATTTGCGCATAGAAATATGTAATCATGCAGAAAGGCAGCTCACTTTGCCTTTCTTTTTTTATTTTTATTTGACGGCGGCTTTCTTCAGCTAACCCTCTAATTCGAAAAAGGATGGGTCTAATGGCGGTCGAATATGATGCCCGGTTTGTCGAGATTCTCAAGCAGAAAACGGCAAATCAGCCCAATACCATCGTGATTCATCAAGATATTATGAAGATCCGCCTGCCAAAAGAAAAGTTTATTGTTGTCTCCAACATTCCGTATTCGATCACAACGTCCATTATGAAGCAGCTGCTGAACAATCCTGCGAGCGATGGTTCAATATGTGCCGCGCCATAAGTGGCCAAGAGTAAAGCGGTAATAATTGACCAAAGTATTATAAATGAAGGGGGCGCGGGAAAGCGGGGACCGGCTAAGTGTGAAAATCTGATGAATGGCATGAAAATCCTTTGCATATATATACAAACTGATTTATAATTAGCCCAGTAATGATCACCTTATAAATTGTGAAGAAAAGGACAGGAGAGAGACGAATGAAAAAATGGGGCATATTACTAACAGCTGTCTTGATGCTGACTTTCGTGTTGGCAGCCTGCGGACAGGGAAAAAATAACAGTGCAGGTCAGGCCGGCAATAGCGGAGGCCAAACCACACAAAACGGGGCGCAAGCGGCCGAACCGGATACAACCGAAGCTGACAAAACATTAACGATTGGCATGAGCGCGGATTTCCCGCCGTACGAGTTCCATATTAAAAACGAGCAAGGGGAAGATGAAATCGTCGGTTTCGACGTGGAGATCGCCAAGGAAATCGCCAAAGACATGGGCGCGAAGCTGGAGATTAAGGATTTGAAGTTCGATTCCCTGCTCAACGAGCTGGCGAGCGGCCGGGTGGATTTGGTCATTTCGGGGCTGAGCCCGACGCCGGAACGCGCCGAGCAAATCGATATGTCGAAAATTTACTACAAAGCCGAGCAGGCGGTAGTCACCCGTGAAGCGGACAAAGACAAATTCAGCACGATGGAGTCGCTGGAAGGCGCCAAAATCGGCGTGCAGCTTGGCTCCATTCAAGAGGAAATGGCCAAGAAGGTTCCGAACGCTAAACTGACTTCACTGGCCAAAATCAACGATATCATCATGCAGCTGAATACCAACCGTGTGGACGCGGCCATTCTGGAAGGCCCTGTAGCGGATTCGTTCGTCAAGAACGTCAAAGGGCTTGTCATAACCGACGCCAAACCGGAAAACGAAGACGAGGGTTATGTGATCGGCGTGAAGAAAGGCAACAAGGAGTTGCTGGATCAGGTGAATTCCACGCTGGACCGCCTGATCGGCGACGGCAGCATCGATAAATTCGTCGCTGAAGCGAGCGTGCTGGCCGAGAAATAATGGCGGATTGCAACCTGCAGAAAATAGCGAAGCCCATTTCGCTATTTTCTGTTTTTTTGCGTAAAGGTTTGAGGTAAACGAGGAGGAATGAAGGCCTTATGGATTTGATTTCGATGTTTATGGAGTATAAGGGCTACTTTTTGGCCGGCGTGCAGTATACGCTGCTGCTGGCGGCGATCAGCGTGGTCTGCGGTTTTTTCCTGGGGCTGATCATCGCCTTGCTGCGCATGTCGCCTTGGGGGATCGTGCGCTTTCTCGGCCATGCCTGGGTGGAATTCTTACGCGGCACGCCGATGATGGTGCAACTGCTGATCATTCACTATGGGTTTGCGTTTATGTTCGACATCAACTTTTCACCGATTCAGTCAGGGGCGATTACGCTGTCGATCAACAGCTCGGCTTATTTGGCGGAAATTTTCCGCGCCGGCATCCAAGGGGTAGACCGCGGGCAAGGCGAGGCCGCCCGTTCGCTCGGCATGACCAAAGGGATGGCGATGCGGCATATCATCATCCCCCAAGCGATCAAATCGGTGCTTCCCGCGATCGGCAACGAGTTCATCACGATCATCAAAGAGTCGTCCATCGTATCGATCATCGGCACGGCCGAGCTGATTTTCCAAGCGCAGTCGGTCGTGACCATTACGTACGACGGCATGACGCCGTATCTGATCATCGCGATCATGTATTTTATTTTGACATTCACGTTGTCCCGCATTTTGGGCGTGTTCGAAAGGAAGTTGAAGACCAGTGATCACCGTTAAAGGTTTGCATAAAAAGTTCGGCCAGCTGCACATTTTGAAGGGGATCGACCTGGAAATTTCCAAAGGCGAGGTCGTCGTCGTCATCGGTCCCAGCGGATCGGGGAAAAGCACGTTTTTGCGCTGCCTGAACCTGCTGGAGGTTCCGACCGAAGGCGAAATCCGGTTCGAAGGCGAATCGATTACCGGGAAGGGGCACAACATCAACAAAACCCGCGAGAAAATGGGCATGGTGTTCCAGCATTTCAACCTGTTCCCGCACAAAACCGTCCTCGACAACATTACGCTGGCGCCGATCCGCGTGAAAAAGCTCGACAAGGGCAAAGCCGAAGCGATCGCCGTGGATTTGCTGAACACGGTTGGTCTGGAGGATAAGCGGGATGCGTATCCTTCCCAGCTGTCCGGCGGGCAGAAGCAGCGGATTGCGATCGCCCGCGCGCTGGCGATGGAACCGCATGTGATGCTGTTTGACGAGCCTACTTCGGCGCTTGACCCGGAAATGGTCGGCGAGGTGCTGGACGTGATGAAGAACCTGGCGGAGCGGGGGATGACAATGGTCATCGTCACCCATGAAATGGGTTTTGCCCGCGAGGTCGGCGACCGGATTCTGTTCATGGATCAGGGCGTGATTCTTGAGCAGGGGACGCCGCAGCAGGTGTTCGGCGCGCCGCAGCACCAGCGAACGAAGGATTTTTTAAGCAAAGTGCTGTAGCGTAGATCGGTAATGCGATGTATTCAGGCCTTCCCTTAGCGGTAAAAAATGGTCTTATGGCCGGTCATTCATCGCTTCGGGTTGAAATAGCGGAATTTTTTGTACCTATTCTCGGGCAGATGCCGCCATAAGGCGGAATTTTCTTGCTCCGTTAAACAATAAGGACATAAATGCCCGCTATTTTTTGTTTGCCCGCCCATTTGGTAAAATAACGCCAAAAATGACCGCTATCCACCTCCAATTTTACCGATTTGTCATGATTTCTCAAACGAATTTACCGCATGGGAATGCGGGTTCACGCATTTTGGATACTATTTCCTGCTCAAATGGTTACAAAATTGTGATATATTCAGGTAAGCCAAAACCTGCCTCGGCAGGTGCGGGGGATGATTCACCGAAAAACGGAGCGTTTAACGGACGAGGCCGGGTTTCTTGGGGTGAAGCGCTGAAACAGGGCGCCGGGGATAATCCTTTTTCCCGAATCCGACAACTAACTCCGCAGGCGTATCAAAGGAGGACGAACAGATGAGAAATCGCATATTTACGAAGATCGCAAAAACAACGCTGGTGGCCGCAAGTTTGGCGGCGGTTTTGCAAACGGTACCTGTGCACGCAGAGGCGGTACATACGGCAGTGGAAGGAGATACCTTCTATCTTTTGGCCAAGAAATACAGGATCGGCTTGGAGCAGTTGATGAATGCCAATAAAGGGATTGATCCCGGCAATATATACGAAGGGTTGAAGTTGACGATTCCGGGAACGGAAGCTCCCGAACCGCAAGCTCCTGCGGCAAAGACGATGAAAGCCGAGGCGGTATCGGGGCCAAACGTATTGTCAACGGACAAAGTCGTCGAGGCCTGGGGCAAAACGTTTAATTATTCCCGCACGGTTCAAGTGAAAGCTTCAGCTTACTCGGCAGCTGCAGATGAAAATGGAAAATGGGGCGCGGTCGATTATTTCGGCAACCCGCTAAAGCTTGGCACGATCGCCGTTGACCCCAACGTGATTCCGATGGGAACGAAGGTGCTGGTCACCGGCTATGACCATGAAGGTTTGCCGAAGCAGGCGTTCGTGGCCACCGCCAGCGATCAGGGGGGCGCGATCAAAGGCAAGCGCATCGACATCTTTATTCCCGGCAGCAAGTCAGCCGTTATGACGTTCGGATTTCAGGATGTCACTCTCTACGTGCTGAAGTAAAGTTCATTTTTGGCAAACCAACTTAAAAAGCGCGAGCGCCAGGCCTATATGTCTGATGCTCGCGCTTTTTCATACTTTTTTACCTATACTTCACCGTATGCAGCAATTCGGCCAAATCGACAAACTGGTAGCCTTTGGCCCGCATCGTTTGAATAATGTCCGGCAATGCCTGAATCGTACCGTTTAAGTTAGATCCGACGCCGCCGCCGGCGTGGAAAAGAACGATCGAGCCAGGCCCTGCGGCGCCGAGCACGTTGGCTTCGACCTTGGCTTTGTCCAGCCCTTTCCAATCCAGCGAATCCACGTTCCAGTTGACGATGGTGCAGCCGTTTTTCTTAACCCATTGGATTTGGGTTTCCCGGATTTCGCCGTAAGGAGGCCGGATTAGCTTCGGCCGATACCCGACGGTTTGCTTAATGATTTTTTCCGTGCGTAAAATTTCCGTTTGAAACTGCTTAAGCGACCGTTTTCCGAAATTCGGATGGCTAAAGGAATGATTGCCGATCAGGTGGCCCTCATGGTGGATCCGTTTTACGAGTGCAGGGAATTTTTTTGCCCGGTTGCCAAGGACAAAAAAGGTCGCCTTCACGCCCTCCCTTTGCAAAACGTCCAAAACTTGCGGCGTAAATCTCGGGTCCGGCCCGTCATCAAACGTCAGCGCCACCTGCTTGACTTTAGGTCCGTGAAATTTGAAGGTTTCGGAATATTTGCGCTGGAGCTCTCCCAAATCGGCCGGCTTGGGCTTGGCGTTCGCCTCGATTTGTGCGGCGGCTGTGGCGCTTGCTTCCTTGTCGTTAGGCTGCAGCGCAGCTGCCGCAGCGTACGGGGTTTCGGAAGAAGCAGACACGATGGGCATATTTCCGCCCGATAAACCGGTCACCGCCAAAATGGAAGCGGAAATCAGCAAGTTTCTAAGCAGGGTAGACAACGAATTTTCCTCCTTCGTCCGGGTGTTGTTATGATTTGGTATGCCCATCTTTACCGGGATTTATCAAGACGTATGTTATGAAAAACATCACAGACGTTCTTCCCGAAAAATTGCATCCTTTGATGAAGCAGACGTAAGGAAGAGGTGGATTTGATGGCTATCGTGGTTAGCAACAGGCCGGTTGCCGGCGGTGTGTTTTTATTGACGGCGGAAGGCCGCTTTGCCGGGGAATCGGGCCAGTTTTATATGCTCCGCGCCGGTGAACGGTATCCTCTGCTGTCGCGGCCGATCAGCATTTTTGATTTGACGGAGGAGCGGATCGGGTTTTTGTACCAGGTTGCCGGCGAAGGAACAAGGCTGATCTCCCAGCTGAAGCCCGGTGATCCGCTCCAAATGGAAGGGCCATTTGGCAACGGCTTTCCCCCGCTAACGGGAAAAACGGCATTCGTCGGCGGCGGCATCGGCATCGCCCCGTTTTATTTTGCCCTGAAGACGGCGCCGCAGGCCGATGTGTATCTCGGCTTCAGCCGGGAAGCGTACATGGTGGAGGAGTTTCGCCAAGCATCTGCGGGCCGGACTTTCGTTGATGTGGGCGGAACGATACTCGACCGCGTCGATTTTGGCGCTTATGACACGATCATCGCCTGCGGACCGCATCCGATGCTGAAAGCCGTACAGCAAAAGCAGGCGAGCTCGGGAAGCCGGGCCAAGGTGTACGTGTCTCTGGAAAACCGGATGGCCTGCGGCATCGGCGCTTGTTTGGTGTGCAGCGTGAAATGCCGGGACGGCCGCAAAAAAGCGTGCACGGACGGCCCCGTTTTTCAGGTGGAGGAGGTGGTGTTTGCATGAGCGGGATCGACTTGTCTTGTTCCATCGCCGGAGTATTTTTTAAAAATCCGGTCGTCATGGCTTCCGGCACATTTGGTTTCGGGCGGGAGTACGGTTCGTTGTACGATATCAACCAGCTTGGAGGGATCTGCGGCAAAGGCTTGACCCTGCGCCCGAAGGCAGGGAACGACGGCCTCCGCGCGGCCGAAACGCCGTCCGGGATGCTCAACAGCGTTGGATTGGAAAATCCCGGAGTCGCCGCCTTTCTCCGCGAAGAATGTCCGTATTGGGAAAAGCTTGAATTGGCGCGAATCGCCAATTTGGGCGGGAACACGCTGGAGGAATATACGGAGGGCGCGCGCCTCATCGATGAGGACGCCGCCCGGCGCAAGCGGGAGGGGCGCCAGGCGGTCGATATGATCGAGTTAAATATCTCGTGCCCCAATGTGAAGGAGGGCGGGATGGCCTACGGGATCAAAACGGAGATCGCCCGCGGCGTCGTCCGCGAGGTGCGTGCGGCCACGAAGCTGCCGCTGATCGTCAAGCTGTCGCCCAATGCCGAAGACATCGCCGGGATGGCCGCGATGTGCCAGGAGGAGGGCGCGGACGGGGTCTCGCTGGTCAACACGTTTTCGGCGATGAAAATCGACATTCACCGGCGGCGTAGCGTATTCGACAATCTGTACGCCGGTTTGTCGGGGCCGGCGATCAAGCCGATCGCTTTGCGGATGGTCCACCAGGTGTGCCGGGCCGTTACGATTCCGGTGATGGGCATGGGCGGCATCAGCAGCGCCGAGGATATCATCGAGTTTATTATGGCGGGGGCGGCCGTCGTTCAGGTTGGGACCTACAATTTCGTGCAGCCGCGCGCGGGCGAGCAATGGGTTGCCGGGCTGACCGAGTTTATGCGCTCGGAAGGCATCCGAAATTTGGACGAAATCCGCGGAATCCTTTAAAATGTTGTTACATAGACAAAAGGAGGCTGCGGCATGTTGACATTTGACGACATCAAACTGGAGGCGATTCCGATGGGGCGCGATTTGCTGCTCACGATCGGCGGCGGTGAGGTCCATATCGGCGCGGCATCCACCGCTTATGTGGCGGAGGAGGGCATCGCGGTGCAAACCTCGGCCGTTCCCGGCCATAAAGAGCACACGCTTAGCGCGGATTTCGCCCGCCGGGCCGCTGCGGCGCTGAATCGGACGGTGACCGTGGTCATGGGAATCCATTATGATGATTTAAGCAAGGCGGAAATTTTGGCCGTTTCGCAAAAAGCCTCCGCTTTACTGGATGAATATTTGCAGGAGGTTAAACAATGACTACCGATTCAGGGCAAGACAAGTTTCGGCGCAAAGCGCTGCAGGTGCCGGACGCGCAAGCAAGGATTTTGCCTTATGCCCGCCGCCTGCCGGCAGAAATCGTTGCGCTGCCGGACGCGCAAGGACGTATTTTGGCCGAGCAGGTTACTTCTCCGCATCCGTATCCGCATTTTCGCCGCTCGGGGATGGACGGCTTTGCCATCCTCAGCCGGGATACGGCCGGCTGCGGCGCGAACCGCCCGGCACTGCTGGAAGTGGTGGACGAGATCCCCTGCGGCTTTTTGCCGTCCGTACCGCTAACGCCGGGAACCGCGGCGCGCATTATGACCGGGGCGAAGGTGCCGGACGAAGCCGATGCCGTGGTGATGTTTGAAATGACCGAAACGATCCGGCAGGACGGCAAAACGTATATCCGGCTTGTGCGGGAGATCGAGCCCGGCAAGAACATCACTCCCGTGGGGCTTGAGCTTGCCGCGGGAGAGGTGATTTTGGAGTCCGGACGTAAGCTTGGGGCTGGCGAGATTTCCGTGCTCGCAACGTTTGGGATCAACCAGGTAGCGGTGAGCAAACGGCCGCGGATCGCGATTTTTTCCACCGGTTCGGAGCTGCTGGGGATCGGCGAACCGCTGCAGGACGGAAGAATCCGCAACAGCAATGCGTATATGCTGGCCAGCCAGGTTCGGGAAGCGGGTGCGGAGCCGTTTATGCTGGAGGCGATTCCCGACGACCTGGAGCTGGCCCGCCAGCGGGTGCGGGCGGCATTTGCCGATTATGACGCGGTGATCACCACCGGGGGCGTCTCCGTCGGCGATTTTGACATAATGGCCGATCTCGTGTCCGGCGGCGAAGTCGAAATGCTGTTCAACAAAGTGACGATGCGTCCCGGCAGCGTAACGACCGCCGCCGTGAAGGACGGGAAGCTGCTGTTCGCGCTTTCCGGGAACCCCGGCGCCTGCTTTGTTGGCTTCGAGCTGTTCGTGCGCCCGGCGATTGGCCGGATGCTTGGCGCTTTGCAGCCGTTTTTGCCGGAAATGACCGCGGAGCTGGCTCGGCCGTACACAAAAATCAACAACTTTACCCGTTTCGTCCGGGGGAGACTGGAAGCGCGCGAGGGCAAGCTATATGCTTATCCGGCCGAGCTTGACGAATCGAGCGTGATGATCACGATCAAGGACAGCGACGCGTTGATCGTCATTCCTCCTTCCAGCGAACCGAAAGAAGCGGGGGAAATGGTCACCGTGTTGAAGCTTCCGGGCGGTTCTTTTTGAGCGTCCAGGACAAGGAGGGCAACGAAATGGCGCCGATCATCCAAATCGTCGGCTATAAAAACAGCGGTAAAACGACGTTAATCACCCGCCTGCTGGAGATGTTTCACGCCATGAATCTTCGCGTTGCCGTGATCAAACATGACGTCCACGGCTTTGAGGTTGACCGGGAAGGGACGGATACATACCGCCACCGTCAGGCCGGCGCTACCGCCGCCGCCATCGTCTCGCCATGGCGCACGGCGATCGTGGAAGAGCGGGAGACGCCGCTGGCGGGGCTGATCGGACATTTTCAGGCGTATGATCTTATCCTGGTTGAAGGGTTTAAGCGCGAGCCTTATCCGAAAATGGTGCTTATCCGCTCCGCCGAGGACGAGCATCTGCTGACGGAGCTTAGCGGGGTTTGCGCTGTGGTGCACAGGGAAGGGGAGGTCCCCGATCCGGAGAAATTAAAGCAGGCCGGGCTTCGCTGCTTTGAGCGGAACGATCTGGACGGGATTGCGGCGTTCCTGAAGCAAAATGTTCTAGGCTGAGCAAAAAAAGGACTCTCCAGCATAAATAAATGCGGGGAGTCCTTTTTGCGTACGGTGACCGGCGGCCGGCCTCCTTACGATCCGCCGCTAACCCGGCGCTCGATTGCTTCGGACATCGTTTTGTCGGTGAGATGGGCGTACACCTCGGTCGTTTCCGTCGAGGCGTGGCCGAGCTGCTCCTTCGTTTTATAGATGTCGTTTTGCAAATAATAGTCCGTGGCAAAGGAGTGGCGAAGCTTATGCACGGTCAGGTAAGGTTTGCCGAACCGCTTGGCGTATTTGATGATCATCGCCTGAATGGCCCGTTTCGTCATCCGCTTGCCTTCCTTTTGCCCGTTGGGGACGGCGACGAACAGCGCTTTTTCCCGTTTCGGCGTGCGGTAACGCGTGTACCGCAGCGTTAAGTAATGGGCGAGATCGTCTTTGGATTGCTCGCGGAAATAGACCGGCGTTTTGAACGTTTCGTCATTGTTCCCTTTGCGGTACACATAGACGAGCTTGTTGTTCAAATCCAGATCGTCGGCGTTCAGGTTCACGACCTCGGACACCCGCAGCCCCGAATTCAGGATCAGGCTGGCGATGCAGGCGTCGCGTTCTTTATTTTGCTCGTAAGCGTAAAGCGCCTGCTTATTACCCTCGATATCGTGGCCATACCCTTCGGCGATGTAGCCGATAAATTCGAGCAGTTCGTCCTCCTCGAGAATTTTCCCCTTGAGCTTGGCGGCCGTATCCTTCGGCTTGTGGATGCGTTTGATCTCCACCTTGGCCATAATGTTGCGTTTCAGCAGCGGGTAGAAATTTTCATCCTCGGCGATTTGGCTTAAATAATGGAACAGGGAGCGGAGTGACGACATTTTGCGCGATACCGTGATTTTCGAATTCGTCCCTTCGGTCCGGGTCGTCAAATGCAGACGGTAGCCGACGACGTCCTCCATGCGCAGCGTTTCCAGATCGGTCAGCGTGACTTCCCCGTTCGCTTCGGCCTTCGTTAATCCTTCGGCCCGCAGCCAGCCGAAAAACTGCTCGTAGTCCCGCACGTACTCCAGCAGCGTGGAAGGGGACAGGTCGGGCAGCTTATAATCGATGAACTGCTGCACAAACCAGGGCATAAGCGGCGTTTTTTCGTCCAGTTTTTTACGGTCGATCGCTTTTTGCACATTCACAGGCCGGCACCTCCAGCCCGCACCAGAAACACAAAGTCCGGATCGCCGTGGCTTTGCGGCACTTCCCGGATCTCCACGTTCCCGAAAAAAGCGTTCAGCCGCTCGGCGAACTCCGGCGAGGGGGTGGCGCTCCAAAAAGAAATGCATCCGTCCGGATTGATCCGCCGGCTGAGCGCTTGAAGTCCCTGGTTGTCGTACAATGACGCGTTGCCGTCGAACACCTTCCAGTCCGGGCCGTTATCGATATCGAGGCAAATCAGGTCAAATGTTTCGTCCGTCTCCCGAATCCAGGCGATCAGATCGGCGTGCACCAGCCTGGTTTTCGGATGCCGCAGGGCATCATCCGAAACCGGGGCCAGGACGGTCCGGTTCCATTCGATCACTTTCGCCTCGATCTCAACGACCGTAACCTCCCGTACCCGCTCGTCCCCCAGCGCTTCTTGCAGCGAAAAACCGACGCCAAGGCCGCCGATCAGCACTTTGCCGGGGGTTTTCGCTTGCTCCAGGGCGCGCCGCACCAGCAGGCGTTCCGACTCTCCGTTATAGGTGGCCATCAGAAACGTGCCGTTGCTGATGATTTCATAAAACTCGCCGCGCCGCTGCAGTTGGATTTCCCCGTGCGGAGTAGAGGCGCGTTCGATGATTTCGGCGGGATGATGGGTATCGTTCATAAATAACAACCTCCCATTTAGTTAACATAACAATAATTATGTATCTAGTTTTCGTTCAACTTTGAATGATCAAGTAGGGCCTGGTTAAATCTTTCCAAATACCGGCCAAATTGCTGGGTATCCTCGTCGGACCAATCTTTGAGCAGTTCGCTGATCCGATTTAACCGGCCCAGCTTGTAAGCAAGATACTCCGTGGTTCCCAGCTCCGTGATCTCCAAAAAATACGCCCGGCGGTCTTCGGGATCGGGCGTGCGCTTGACGTAGCCTTTCTGCTCCAGCGCGGCGGTCTGCCGGCTTACGGTGGAGATATCCAGTTGAAATTCGTCGGCCAACGCCTTGACGCCGATGGAGCCGAAGGAGCGGATGTGATGGAGCAGCAAATAGGCGGAGCGGTCCAGGTTGCCATTTTTTTTCGCCGCAGTCAAGAAGGTCATCCGGCGATATAAGATGGCGATTTCCAACTCGATCGTTTCCAGGGAATTTTGATCCATATTATGAATACCTCACAGCTTTTTAATATAATTTTATCGTAACATAACGATTGTGGAATTTGAAATGAAACCAGGCGGCGCAAGACTTGGGAGGGAATACGCGCGCCCGGCCGCAACCTTGACAAAATAACGAATAGTTGTATAATACAATTATATCGATTAGGGGGATTTGCATGCAAGCGCATGAAATTATGATCAAGCAGGTCTACAAAGTGAAAGAAAGCGATACGGTCCGTTCGGTGATCGAGCGGTTCATCGAGCATCGGATCAGCGGGCTGCCCGTCGTGAACGAACGAAACGAAATCGTTTCATATATCAGCGATGGGGATATCATGCGGTACATTGGCAAGCATCGCGATGTCGTCGTCGATTCGATCTATTATGTGGCCGTCTTCAAAGGGGACCAGGAAGCTTACGAGGAAAGAGCGCGAAGATTGCTTGACCTCAACGTCATGGAAATCGGCAAAAAGAAAGTCATTAAAGTTTCATGGGATGAAGAAATCGAGAACATTGCGGCGATATTGGGGAAAAAGCAAATCAAGAAGCTCCCCGTCGAGCGTAATGGGGTGCTCGTGGGAATCATCAGCCGCGGGGATGTCATCCGGCATTCCTTCAAATCTTTAATGTAAGACGAAAGGAAGATTGTATGCCATCATCTACATCATCGGCCCAAACCGCGCCGCTAAGCGGTACATCAAGTCGTTTGGAGCTTGGGGAACCAAGCTTGCTGAAACAACCTAAGTCCGTATGGGCTGTTTTTTTTGCCTCGATCATCGCTTTTATGGGACTCGGTCTCGTCGATCCGATCCTTCCGGCGATTTCGGCAAGCCTGAACGCTACCCCCAGCCAGGTTACCCTGCTGTTTACGAGCTATAACGCCGTGATGGCGGTAGCGATGCTGATCACGGGGGCGATTTCGTCCCGCATCGGCATCAAGTGGACGCTGCTCGCCGGCATCGTCGTCATCGCCGTCTTTTCGGCGCTTGGGGGGATGGCCGGCGATGTCTGGACAATCATCGGGCTGCGCGGCGGCTGGGGCCTCGGCAACGCCTTGTTCGTGGCCACGGCGTTGTCGGCCATCGTTACGCTGTCAAGCAGCGGCACGGGCAAAGCCGTCATCCTGTACGAAGCGGCGGTTGGCCTCGGCATTTCGGTCGGGCCGCTGCTCGGAGGGTGGCTCGGCGCCATATCCTGGAGAGGCCCGTTTCTCGGCGTCGCTGCGCTGATGGTCATCGCTTTCCTCGGCCTTATCCTGCTGATGCCCAAGGAGAAAAAAGGGGAAGCCACGCGCTCACGCACCTCGATCCTGGCCCCGTTTAAGGCGATGAAACACCGCTCCCTGGTCGTATTGGGGTTGACCGCTTGCTTTTACAACTTCGGCTTTTTCACGCTGATGGCTTACGCTCCGTTCGTCATGGGGCTCGATGAGCACGGGCTGGGCTACGTCTTCCTGGCCTGGGGCATTTTGCTGGCCATTACTTCGGTCGGCACCGCGCCCAAACTGCAGGAAAAATTCGGCACGCTCAAATCGATGTGCGCGATGTTGTTCCTGTTCTCTTTAGTGCTGCTGGCGATGGGCATTTGGACGGATTCGCCTTGGGTGATCATCGCCGCCGTTATTTTTGCCGGAGCACTGCTCGGCAACAACAACACCCTGATCACGACAGCGGTCATGAACGCCGCGCCGGTAGAGCGGTCCACCGCGTCCGCCGCATACAGTTTCCTGCGTTTTTTGGGAGGCGCGGTCGCTCCGTTTTTGGCCGGGAAGCTCGCCGAATGGTACAGTCCGCATGTTCCGTTCATCGTCGGGGCCGGTTTCGTTATGCTGGCGGTCGTGTTCATTGCGTTAAACCGCAAGCATGTCCAGCATGTCGACCAGGCGGAATCGGCGCACTAGCTGGATTCGTTTACCTTCGACAAAGCGTTTTCGCCGGTCAAGCTGCTGCAGCCGGAGCCATTTGAGGCGGTCGCGCAACGGATATTGAAGAAGAAGCCGGAAGAAGACGACAATTTGCCGTCTTTTTAAGGGGATAAAGAGAGTAATTAATTGGATGAACTATATTAATTAATCAAATTAAATGTCGAATACTGCAGGTTTAAAAAAGACCGCTCAACCGTTTCAATCAATCCACGGTGGGCGGTCTTTCCGTTTTAGAGCTCCAGGTTGGCGATTTCCGATTTCAGCTTGTTGGCCGAAGCTTGGAACTGTGTCAATTCCGCATCGCCCAACTGCAAATCAAGCACCTGGCGTACGCCGGTACGATCCACAATGCTCGGTACGCCGAGATATACGTCCGAAACTCCGTTGTAATCGGTTAGCAAGGTGGAGACGTTCAGCACAGAGCCTTCGTTTTGCAATATCGACACGATAATCCGGTCCAAAGCCAACGCGATCGCGTAGGAGGTGGCGCCTTTGGCGTTAATGATTTCATAAGCAGCGTTTTTGGTGCTGTTAAAAATCTCCTCGCGCTCTTGTTCATTAAACTCCAGGCCAATGCCGGCCACGTTCGCCAAGCTCCACAGCGGCACCTCGGAATCGCCATGTTCCCCGATAATGTGCGCGTGGATGCTGCGAGGGTTGATCTTTTTGTTCTGTCCGATCAAATAGCGGAAACGGGCGCTGTCAAGCAGCGTGCCGGAACCGATGACGCGGTTTGTCGGAAACCCGCTCTTCTTCAAGGTTACGTAAGAGAGGATATCGACCGGGTTGGTAGCTACCAGAATAATGCCGTGATTGTTGTACTTCACGATGTTTTGAATGATGCTGTCAAAAATGCCGGCATTGCGCTTGAGCAAGTCGATCCGGGTTTCACCGGGACGCTGGGAAGCGCCGGCGGCAATGACGATAATGTCGGCGTCCGCGCAGTCGCTGTAGTCGCCGGCCCACAGCTTGACTCCGCCGGTAAACGGCAGGCCATGGTTCATGTCGAGCGCTTCGCCAAGCGCTTTTTCCTTATTCGCATCGATCAGGACCAGCTCGGAAATCCGTTCCCTTAACAGGAGCGTGTACGCTGTCGTTGCCCCTACGGCACCGGTTCCGATAATCACGACCCGGCTGGAGCGCAGTTGTGTTTTCATCAAATCATCTCCTTATAATTTAGATTCCCGTTTTAGGATAGATTGCACCGAAGCCTGGCTTCTTAGACCCCCCTAAAGCGTATGTATCCATCCTCATTGTACATGAAATATCTAAAATTTAAAGAAAAATCTGCAGGGTTTTCATAAACTATAACTCAACTTTCGCAGAGCCAAAATCGGCTTAGCCGCTGATGATGTAAAGACGGAGTACGAATAAAACCTTGCCTTGACAAAAATAGCAAAACACCGCTGCCTATTTATTTCACCTGGTCGGAAGGCGGGCAAAAGATGCTTGACGGGCTTGGCTCTGACCATTAATTGCAAATCATACAACTAACCTTATATCCATTTACCCAATTATTCGTTTAATTGCATTTCATACAACTATCTCCTTGTCTTTTCGCCTTTTCTTCGAAAGATAGCGGAGTAATTGCAGGTTTTACACTTAATCAAGCGCTGTAGCAGCATTTCCGGATAAGTAACTGTACATTTTGCAACTATTCCATTCAACAATGGACCAAGAAACAAGAAAGCTGGAGTAGGAAGCATGTACGCTCGGGTGGGGCGATCGCTCAAATGGCCTCATTTGAAGACCGATAACGGCAGGTGAGTCCGTTAGAGCGGGAAATATCCGGGAAATGGACGATTAAGGTCATTCAGGTCCGTTAGGGGTTACACCAAGTCAAATTGGGTTAAGGCCTGCTGCCGAGTTTACTGTTTTTATGGAAGAAGGACGCCCGATGGGAGTAACTGCAAAAGTGCATTCTATTATCCGTAAACTGCCATTTTAGAGCGATTGAAATGCAAAAGCCCCACGGCCCCCTAATTGCATTGGAGTCCTGCCCTACAATATATTATTGTATTTCTAAGGGAGGACGAACAGTATGCGACGATCAAGCAAGCTATACGAGGAAGTGCGTATCGAAGTGGTGCGTGAAGCCATGTCCGGGATCAAGGTGGGGGTGTTGGCCCGGAAGTATAATCTCCACCCGGAAACGATTCGCAACTGGATCCGAACGTATCGGGATGAAGTGGACATCCACGAACTACCGCCGGCGGATCATCAGCTTCAAGAGCTGAAACGGCTTCAGGACGTGGAAGTGAAATATGAAAAAGCGATGAAGGTGCTGGGTGAAAAGGAACTCGAAATCGAGATCCTGCGAGAACTCCTAAAAAAGAAGAACCCTGCTTATCTGAAAAATTTGAAATAGCCGACCGCTTTATTAAGCAGGGGAACACCACAACTCTTGTGTTGCGTATATTAGGTCTGGCAGAATCCACCTACTACGAGCGCCTCAAACGCACGAAACAGTCCACAGGGACTTCTAACAACACGGGAAGAGGCCGCCCTTGTCCAGGGTACTCCTTGACGCTACAAGGTCGTAAAGTCAGCGACGAGCAGATCAAAGAGTGGCTGCTGGAGCTCATCGAAGGCGAAGAGCACATCTACGGCTACAAGCTTTTGGCTCAGTGTTTGCGCGACAAATACGACCTGGTTCTAGGAAAGTCAAAGGCCTACCGCCTCTGTAAAGAGCTAGGCATTCTTCAAAAGCAGAGAAAGCCCAAGTCCAAGCATCCACGAAGACTGGCTAGAAACCGTCTTGTCACCGGCCCAAACCAATTATGGCAGGCGGACATCAAGTACGGATATGTTCCCGGCCGCGATCGTTTTTTCTTCGTCTTTAGCATCATCGATGTGTTCGATCGCGTCATCGTCGCCTATTACAGAGGCACTGTTTGCGAAGCGACACATATCTGTCAGGCCTTGGGGCGGGCCATCTGGAGTCGATTGCAACCCGGAGAGACCATGCCCGTGATCCGCACGGACAACGGCCCTCAATTCCTGAGTGTGCTGTTTGGCGATACTTGTGAAAGCTGGGAGATGCTCCATGAACGAATCCCGCCAAAGACACCAAACATGAATGCGTACATCGAGTCGTTCCACAGCTCGATGGAACGCGACCTGCTCACCAAAGAATCGTTTGAGACCATGGAAGACGCGTATGCGGCTATTGACTGGTATATGGACTTCTACAACAACCGCAGAATGCACGGGAGCTTGAAACGCAAAGCGCCCACAGTGTTCAGCGAATGGGTCAAGCAACTGAAGGAAGAAGATCAAGCCAAATTCCATAGAACGCTGTAATTTGGTGAAAAAGTGAGCAATCGTACGACACACATTATTTTGACGGTGTGGACTCCGGAATTAGGGGGCCTAGCCGAAAGTACATCTTATTTGAGGCTATCCGATAAAAAAGCAGCTTTTGACCGGAAATGAACTGCAAATTTACATTTGAGCCACGGGTTTAGAGGAGTTTCGACAAAAACCGCCTGCACTTTTGCATTTCGCGGGGGTTCCCTCGATAAATAAACGTAACAATTGTTATGTTAACTTAATGATGTTAATCCATAAAATTCTGTAATGACTTTGTAACCTGCGATTAACGATTCTGTAAGGACGAATCGCTCATTTTATATTATTCTAGTAATAATGAAATGAGAGAGGACTTATTCATATGCCGTACATCAACAGAAGCACACAAAAGCATTCCACCCGCACCGCACGCGCCAAATCCATGCGGAAAACGAAATGGATCAAGGTGAGCGCGGTGTCGCTTTCCGTCGTATCTTTAACTTTAACGGGGGTTGCCGCATATTCGTATCTGAACCACCACAAGCCAAGCGCAGTAGTCAGACACTCCACAACAGCCGTCGTCTCCGCCAATCTGGCCGGCAAAAACGCAGACTCTGCCGTCCAGCCGTCGGGGCAAAAGCAGGAGCCGGCGACACCGGCTAAAACAACTCCGCAGGCCGCCACTGCAACCGACTCGAAGACAGCGAACCCTGAGGCCGTTAAACAGTCCGCCGTTAAGCAGCCGAAGGTGATTTATTTGACTTTCGATGACGGTCCGAGCAAGCACACAGAGGAAATTATGGATATTTTGGCTAAATATCAGATTCACGGCACTTTCTTTATGATCGGAAATCAGCTTTCAGGCCATGAACAAACCGTCAAGGACGCGGTTGAAGCCGGCAACTATGTAGGCCTGCACAGCATGAGCCACAACAAGAAAAAAATATACGACAGCGGAAATTCGGACAATTTCATCAAAGAATTCCAGCAGGAACAAAAGCTGATGGCCAAGATTACCGGAGTTTCGCCGACGCTGATCCGGGCGCCGTACGGCAGTAAACCGGAGGTCGGCAAACAATTCCGCGGCGATATCGCCGATGCGGGGTTTAAAATGTGGGACTGGACGGTCGATTCCCAGGATTGGCGGTATTCGGACAACCCCAAACGCATTTTGAAGGAGGTCAAACGCCAGGTACACCGGGATACCGAAGTGATTTTAATGCACGAAAAGGCGCAAACCGTGGAAATCCTTCCGGAGGTTATCGAATATTTGCAGAAAAAAGGGTACGCCTTTGCCGTCTACAAGCCCAATCAGCATGTCAGCGTCAATTTTGCCAAAGATCCGCGGCTATAATTCCGGTCCCTGAGGGCTTCGATCACGCTATGATATAATAAACTATCGGCATGTGGTTGAAAGTGAGGTTGTTTTTTTGAAATTATGGCGTTATGTTATCGTAGTTTCGCTATCCCTATGCCTGCTGCTGACGGCCTGTACGTCCGAGCAGCCTCCGGAAGTGAAGCAGGCGCAGCCGGAGCCGCCGGAAGAAAAAGGGCAGACGATCACCGTCATTAATCCCGATTCCTCCGAAAACCTGGGAGCGGAAACGAAAGCTCCCGCAGAGGATGGGAACAACAACAAATATCAAATTCAAACGCGCTTAACCGATTTTCAGTTGCTCAGCACGACTACCGGGCTGGCTTGGGGCTGCACTCAGAGCGAGCTGAGACTTTATCTTACTCGAGACAACGGGCAGACCTGGACGAATATTTCTCCGGCCGCTTCGGTGATGTTTCCGAGCACGCCGCGTTTCGGCAAAGAGATTTTTTTTATCGATCCGATGCACGGCTGGATTGTGCGCAATGCCGCCGGTTTGGATGACGCGATCGTCTTAAGGACGGAAGACGGGGGCGTCACTTGGAAAGTCTCTTCTTTTCCGCGAGCGGACCAGGTCGAGGGGATTTATTTTTCCAACGAGTCTAACGGCTGGGTATTAACCAGTAATACGAGCGACTCGGGGCGTAGTGAAAGAGTGCTCTACGCGACGGAAGACGGGGGAGCCACGTTTGATCCGATTATGGGGGCTCCGGACCCGAACAGCTTTGCGCTCAATCCACCAGCGCGATCAGGGCTGGGGCAGGGAACCCCAATGTCGATGGCCTTCGTCGATGAGCTGAACGGATTCGTCAGCGAGATTGAAGCAGGACAACCCGCACTGTATACCACGGATAACGGGGGAGATACATGGGCGAAAAAAGAGAGCTTCTTTGATGCCGAAAAATTCAAAACCTGTGATCGATTTATCGTTGGCAATGTCTCGCTCTTCGGGGATGGCAGTTCAGGCTGGGTCCCGGTCGGCTGCACCCGCGATGAAGCCACCAAGTTTAACGGTTACTTCACCCAAGATGCCGGAGCCACCTGGACGCTGGTCCCTTTCAATTTATCGTGGCAGACCGGATTCAATGAGGACTTGGCACCGACCTTTTTGACGCGAAACGAAGGCTGGACGATGATGGGCTCGACCGTTTACTATACTTCGGATCAAGGCAATCATTGGACGCCATTGCCGCGAAGCGCGAAGCTGGTTGATATCGTGGCCGATTATCCGGAAGTGGTGAAACTGCAGTTCTTTTCCTCCAGAGTAGGCTGGCTGCTGGTGGCCAAAGAAGATCAGAAACGTTCGTTGCTGCTGCAGACGAGAGACGGGGGAACGAGCTGGCATGTGCTGTAGGCCTGTCCGCGCCTAAGATGGCACGAATAACAAAAGTGAAAAAGTATGGCAATGTGGCCATGCTTTTTTATTTTTCATAGTTTGTGAAAATAATCACATATAAATTACGGACTTTGTGATAAATTTAACTTGCAAGGGAAACAGCAGCAAAACGGAGCGGCGCTCCAAATTCCATGGCAGGAGTGAATAGTGATGAAAACGACAACGCAAGACACGGTAACCCGCAATTATCTCCAATTTTGCTACACCTGCGAAGACGCTCATTTATGCACGACCGAAGAGATGTGCCGGGCTTGCTGGGCGGAGAAAGGGCTTTTGGATACCGAACCTGAAGCCGACGGCGCCGAAGAAACCCGCCAATTGCTGTTTGAATATTATGCTTGATTCTTATTCGCTGGCAGACCAGTTTGGCTAACCCTCCGGTTCGATTAACGAGCCGGAGTTTTTTTGTTATTTTGTGGGACAAGAGTGTCATAATTTACGCCGCAGGTGAATAACAAGTTTCAAGTTAAGCGGCATATACTTAGGAAAGAAAGGGGAGGGACAAAAGAAGCAGGCCATTGCCTCTATGAAGGAGGGCGAACCATGCAGTCATGGGTGGAGATGTTCGATATGATGGAAACCGCGCTGCCGATCCTGCTCGTTGTGCTTACGGCGATCGTCGTGATTTCGGCCGCGGGAGGGGTGTGGCGCTTTTTCGCCAGCAGCAGGCAACCCGTACTCAGCGTAAATTCGGTGATCGTCGGGAAGCGGACGGAGGTTTCCCATCGCCATGATACGGAAACATCGGTTAACCGGTCGGACACGAAATATTATGTTACATTTGAGGTCGAGAGCGGCGACCGGCTGGAATTTGCCGTCAGCGGCCTGGAATACGGCCAATGCGCGGAAGGAGACGAAGGGAAGCTGACGTTTCAAGGCCATCATTTCCACCGCTTTGAGCGGGTACGGAAAACGCATCGGACGGAAGTGCAGGAATTCCGGAAATACCGCAGTACGCTTTAAACTTTAAATCAGACCAGGAAAGGAAGTCGCCAGTTGAAAGGAAATACGTCAATAAAAAACAGAAGCAACGGAGCGCCATCATTCGGCTACTCGCGTTCGCTTCTGTTTTTGTTTCTGGTTCCTGCTAATGGGAATAGGCTTTAATCCGTACGGTATCCGCCAAAAGCGTCTGGGCTACGTTCCGCGCGCTGGAAAAAGCGCGTTCGGCGAGCTCGCCTTTGCCCGTGCAGCCGTCGCCGCAGAAGTAAAATGGCAGGCCGGCCAGGCGGTTCGGAAGCAGATTGTTCGTGTAGATGTTTTTGACGCTGGCCACCATCGCTTTTTTGGAAACGCGCTTGACTTCGACAAAATTCCGCCAATCCGGGTAATACGTGTCGAACAGGGCTTCCATCTGCGAGGTTTTCTGTTCCAGATATTGTTTCTTTTGCTCCTCATCCGTAAAGTCGTCATTCAAGTAGGCGATCCCCTGTAGCAACTGGCCGTGCGCCGGCGCCACCGTGTAGTCGGTTGCCGAGACGTCGCTGATGAATATTTTATGATCCATGTCGCTGATGTAATGGAAGGGGCGCGCGACAACTTTCGAGAAGCCGACGTCGTACACCAGCACCTCGGTAGAGGTGCACTCTTTATACGGCTCAAGCGCAGCGGACCAAGGCGAGTTTTCCAGCAGCTTGACGACCTGCTGTACCGGCATCGCAAAAACAACCTGATCGTATTCTAGCCGCTCCCGCGTTTTAGTGTTCAGCACAAACTTTCCGTCTTCCATCACAATCGACTCGACCGGTTCCTTCACGGAGATTTCCCAGTTTTCGTTGTCGCGGATCTTGTCGACCAACTGGCCGGTGATCGTCGCCCAACTGCCGAGAATATAGCTTACCGGCCGCTGGGAAAGGAACAGGTTATGATAGTACTCGGCGATGACCTCGCCAGGCACCTTCCTGGCTTCCTCCGGCGTAATGAAAAAATTGGAGCAGACCAGATGCGCCCACAGCTCTTTGACATCGGCGGAGGCGTGGGAATGCTCGAGATAATCGCCCAGCGTACGATGATGCTTCAACTGATGGATGTTGCCGATAACCGCGGCGATCTCGCTGACGAAACGCACCTTCTCCAGCGGAGTCAGGACACCCGTCTTGACGATGTTGACAAAATCGAGTGGAGCGGGCGTCAAACGCCCGTGCTTGGCGTACATCACTTTGCGTTTATCGACCTGTTTGCTTTGAAATTTAAGGTTTAGCTCTTCTTCCATATGATGGAGCGTGTGTCTGTCGATTCCGTAAACCGCATGCGCTCCGTAATTCAGCGTAAATCCCGATTTTTCATAAGTAAAAGCCCGGCCGCCAAGCTGTGGGCTCCGTTCAAACACCGTGCCGGCCGTCTCC
Source organism: Paenibacillus oralis (assembly GCF_003863965.1). Classification (GTDB taxonomy): domain Bacteria; phylum Bacillota; class Bacilli; order Paenibacillales; family Paenibacillaceae; genus Fontibacillus; species Fontibacillus oralis. The sequence goes on along the minus strand of NZ_RRCN01000001.1, from coordinate 5,652,356 downwards.
TCGTTGCCCGATAAATATGCCGCTGCCGTCAACCCGGCCAAGCCGCCGCCAATAATCGCGATTCTCATGTGGGGAACCTCCTAAAAGGTGTTGTGAAGCAAAGCGTTTTATAAAGAAATCACCAAAACCATATAAAAAACATTTATTTACTTAACAGTATATGCTATTCGTGTAAGCGCGTCCATAGAAATAGCCACAAAATGTTCAATATTGTAATCGGATTCACAACGAAAAGTTGCCTTGAGCTATTGACAAGGCTATTTTCAGGGATTCTGACACCCGGATAGGCATTCGCACATACAATATAGCGTTAAGTAGGGAGGAAGGAGGGACGGGATTGGCGGTCATTAATACAAACTCGGAAGACGTCAAGCTGCTGGCGCGCCTGATGCGCGCGGAAGCGGAAGGCGAGGGAGTGCAGGGGATGCTGATGGTTGGGAATGTGGGCGTAAATCGGATATTGGGAAATTGCCTTGATTTTCGGGATATTCGCCTAATGAAACAGATGGTGTTTCAGTCGCCCGGCGGCTTTGAAGCGACACAAAAGGGATACTTCTACCAGAGAGCGCGCGACAGGGAGATCCGTCTAGCCCGGAGAGTGATAGGCGGGGAGCGGGTTTGGCCGGCGTCCAATGCGCTGTGGTTCTTCATGCCCGCCGGCAATTGCCCCGGGACGTGGTACAATCAGCAAAATACCGGGCGTTTCAAATCGCACTGTTTCTTTGCTCCCAGCGCGCAAGATTGCCCAGGGGTTTTTTAAGCATTAAGCATACTTAGGCACGGCAAAGAAAGCGAAACCTAAGCAAGTTAAATGAGGAGGAATCGATTCATGTTTACCCAATCTTACCGGCCGGCCGCGTACCCCGCCGGCTACAACGTCTCGCCTGCTCAAACCGGAGGGGCGGGTTTTATGGCTCCAATGGGAGGCGGGGCAGTCGTCCCGCCGCAAGTGCCAAGCGGCAGTCCGATGACGCTCGGCGGCACGGTAGTGCCATCGGCCATTCCAACGTTTGAGCAGTCATATATTGAAAATATTTTACGTCTTAATCTGGGAAAAGTCGGCACCTTTTATATGACATTCGAAAACAACCGCGAATGGAATGCCAAAATATTCAAGGGCGTTCTCGAAGCCGCCGGGCGCGACCATATCATCATCAGCGACCCGGCCACCGGCCGGCGGACCGTTCTGCTGATGGTCAACCTTGATTATGCAACATTTGATGAACCTTTGTTTTATCAATATCCCGGCACCATTGGCGCCCCGCCGCCTACCAGATAGACATAGGACTAGGACTCCCTCGCGAAAGGGGGTTCTTTTTCATTTTTGCGGCCGAATGTGCCAGTACCGCTGTCATACCGAAGCGTTTGACTGTGTAGTGTATAATAATATAATTAATAGTAAACACGGTTTATGCCGAAATATCCTGTAAGGGAGATGAATCCATTGGGAAGTTGACGCTGCACTATATAAATGAAAAATACAAAATGATGTACGATTCCATACCGCGAAGGAGGTGCACCTATTCACCGCTGGATAGGCGGGAATAGGAAACGTATTGAGTGACCCTTTACCGAGTCTTCTGCATGTAGGACTGATGGTGCTGCTGGTATTATTGAACGGATTTTTCGTGTCTGCCGAATTTGCGATCGTCAAGGTCCGAAGCTCTCGCATCGACGCGCTGGTGGAGGAAGGGCGAAGGCGAGCCGCGATCGTAAAAAGACACTTGAATCATCTGGACGGTTACTTATCGGCGTGCCAGGTAGGTATCACGCTCAGCTCGCTGGGGCTGGGGTGGCTGGGCGAACCGGTGGTGGCCCGGCTGCTGAATCCGCTGTTTGTATTGACGGGGTTGGGCGAAAAGCCGGCTTATCTCGTCTCGTTAACGGTTGCCTTTATTCTCATCGCCGTTCTGCATATCGTTCTGGGAGAGCTCTCTCCGAAAACGATCGCCGTCCACAAGGCGGAAACCATTACCTTATGGTTTGCCTGGCCTATGCTGCTGTTCTATCGCATCATGTACCCGTTCATTTGGATTCTGAACAACCTGTCATCCGGCCTCTTGCGTCTGTTTAGGATTTCGCCGGCTTCCGGGCAGGACTCCGTGCATACGGAGGAAGAAATCCGGGTCATGATGAAGGAAAGCAGCGAAAGCGGCTTGATCGACAGCACGGAGATGTCGCTGGTGGACAACATTTTTGAATTCGCCGATACGACGGCGCGGGAAATTATGATTCCCCGGACCGAAATGATTTGCCTGTATACCCAGCATTCGCTGGAGGAAAACCTGGAAATCGCCTTGGAAGGCACAAGAACCCGATATCCCGTATGTCATCAGGACAAGGACCATATCATCGGATTTATTCATATTAAAGATTTGATTCGCTCGAGTACCCGGAATTTACGCGACTTGATCCGGCCGATCATGGCGGTTCCGGAATCGACCCAAATCAGCGATTTGATGAAACGGATGCAGCGGGGAAGAACGCAGATCGCCATCTTGATCGACGAATACGGAGGAACCTCCGGCATGGTGACGCTTGAGGATATCGTCGAAGAAATCGTCGGCGAAATTCAGGATGAGTTCGACGAGGAACGCCCTGGAATCGAGCAGATTGAACCGGGTATCTATTCGGTGGACGGACTCATGCTGATCGATTCGATCAATGACCGGTTTGGTCTGGAACTCGACTCCGACGACTACGATACGATCGGCGGGTGGCTCTATTCCCGGATCGATATTTTACCGCCGCAGGTAGGCCAAACCGTGGAATACGGCGAATTTACTTACGTGGTGGAAGAAACCGACAACAAGAGAATTTCACGCGTCAAATTAATCCGGCAGCAGCTTCAGCCGCTGGAGGAGGCCGGCGCATAACATACACGAGGCTGCCCCTTTAGGTCCTTAACTTGACCTAAAGGGGCAGCCTCGTTTGTTTTCGTTACGTATGCCGGCTTCTTTCCCACTCGCGGTACAGCTTTTTCTTAATGCCTTCCCGGGTGCGAAACAGCCGCTGCCGGACGATATTTTCGCAAACTCCCAGCTTGTCGGCGATTTCCCTGTAGCTTAACCCAAGTCTCCAACGGTATTCGACCAGCATGCGGTACTCCGGCTTCAAGCGGCGCAAATACGAAACGATCGCTTCTTCCATCAGCTTCGTTTCCACCGAATCCTCAACCGAGCCGTCTTTCCAGGAGGATACGGCCAATTCGCCGATCGCGGAGGGCTGCTCCAGATTTTGCATATATTTTTTGTTTTTGCGCAAGTAGGTGATCGCCATATTGCGGGATACCGTTCTGAGCCAAGCCCGCATACTCGCTTCCGACTTAAAGGCGGGCTTCTTCAAAACAACTTTCAGAAAGGCTTCCTGGATGATGTCCTCCGTTGCCTGGTGATCTTTAACTATAAGATAGATGGTTCCATACACCCAATCATAAAAAGCTTCGTAAACTTGTTTTTGCTCATCCTCGTCCAGCTCCGAATAATTGGCGGATAGCAGGTACTGCAACCGGTTCTGCATGCGTTTCCCTCTCATCTCTACTAAAAACGATATTCTATGGATACTCTATTAATTTTACTCTATCAACGAAGGCATAGGAACTATTTACCATAAATAAAACAAACTTGTCATTTGTTCATGCTGCAGATGACGCCGCTTTAGGGAATCGATTACAATAGATGGAGTGTGCCCAAAAAATTTAACCTGCTCCGTAAGGACCGGGGCGGGGAAGCATCGTAATGCACGGAGGGAGAGAACATGAAACGATTAATATGGCTGGGATGCTGGTCTTACCTGCTAATCGGCCTGGCGCATGTCGTCGTCGGCTCTTTGATGCCGAATCTGCTGGAACAATACGGCAAAGATTACAGCGCGGGAGGCAGCCTTATTTTTGCCCAATTCGCCGGATTTTTGGTTGGCGTGCTCGTATCGCCGCTGCTGCTTGCCAAATTCGGCAAAATTTACGGACTGTTGATTGCGACGGGGATGCTATGTTTCGCTGAGGTTTGCTATTCGCTGCTGCCGCCTTGGGAATGGATGTACGCCATAGGGGCCGTGGCAGGGTTTGGATTCGGGATGATCGAGGCGGTGATCGGCACGATCATTCTCGTTGCGGTGACGGAAGGCACCGCGGTTGCCATGAGCCGGCTGGAGGTGTTTTTCGGGCTGGGCGCGCTGCTGATGCCGGTGGCTGCAGGATTTTTCATCCGCGCGGAGGTGTGGCGGTTTTCGTTCCTGGTCGTGGCGGGCCTGGCGTTCATTATGCTGTTTGCCTGGGGCAGGGGAAACTTCGGCGAATTCCGCGGCATGCTATATGCCAAAGGAAAGCAGCAGGATAAGAAGGGAGGTTGGCTGAAGCAGTACCAAGGCACCAGAGGACTAATGCTCGCCGTATTTATCGTGTTCTTCTTTTTTTATGTCGGCACCGAAATGAGCTTCGTCAACTTCCTGCCGTCGCTGCTGATTGAGAAGCTGGGCTTGGATAAACCGACCGCGGCGTTCAGCGTTACGCTGTTTTGGATCGCGATGACCTGCGGCCGCCTGGTTGCCGGCACACTTGCGGAAAAAATCTCATACAGCCGTTATGTGCTCTGGAGCTGCATCGTCAGCTTTGTGCTGATCGCGCTGTTTTCCTTGGCCGGCGGGCTGGCCGTTACGTATATTCTCATATTGCTGTTCGGTCTGTTTATGTCGGGGCTGTTTTCCATCGCGCTCGTATTCGCCAACAAGCTGCTGGTCGGAGCCGAGGAATCGACGCCAAGCCTTCTGATCGCGTCCGGAGGAGTAGGGGGAGCCGTATTGCCGTTGATCATGGGCAAAACGATGGATCTGGGCGGAGCTCACGCCTCGTCCTGGCTGCTGGCGGGCTTTCTTATGCTGCTCGCGCTCCTGAGCATCGTGGCTGTGCTCATTCAGCGAAGCCGGGGCAGCGCGCTGGCCGCTGCCGCATCGGCCGAAAGCAATGGATAGGGTTTTGCACAAAAAAAGCAGCCGCCGGCTGGAATGGATATTCCAATGGCGGCTGCTTTTTTGCGTACCCGGGTATTAAATGGCCCAGTTGCCTTTGGCGAAAATCGGTTCTTCTTTGCCGTCAGCGGTGATCCCGAAAATGTCCATCTCGGCCGATCCGACCATAAAGTCTTCGTGCGCCAAGCTGGAATTCAGGCCGCGCTGCTCCAACTCTTCCTTGGACATCGACTTTCCGCCCTCCAGATTGAAGGCATACGCGTTGCCGATCGCCAAGTGATTGGAGGCATTTTCGTCAAACAGCGTATTATAAAACAGAATGCCGGACTCAGAAATCGGGGAGCTGTGCGGCACCAAAGCCACCTCGCCCAGATAATGGGAGCCTTCGTCCAGCTCGACCAGCTGCTTCAATACGTCCTGGCCGACTTCCGCCTTGTAATCGACGATCCGGCCGTTTTCGAACGTCAGCGAGAAGCGGTCCACGATCGTGCCGCGATAGCTTAACGGCTTGGTGCTGGACACGGTTCCGTTGACACCGGTTTTGAGCGGAGCGGTGAACACTTCCTCGGTGGGCAGGTTGGCCAAAAACGTATGCCCCTTAGCGTTGATGCTTTCGGCGGCGACCCAGAGATGGCCTTCCGGAAGCTCGATGGTGAGATCGGTCCCGGGAGCTATGTAATGGAGCTTCTTATATTTTTTGGCGTTCAAATAATCGGATTTCTGCAGCAGATTGGCGATATGCTCTTTCCAGGCCGCGATCGGATCGGGACGGTCCAGGCGGACGGTGCGGAAAATAGCTTCCCAGAGCGCATCGACCTGTTGATCCGCGGGAAGATCGGGGAACACTTTGGCCGCCCACGCCTTGGAAGGGACCGCGACGATCGACCAGCTGAATTTATCGGACATCTGCATTTCCCGATATTTGCTCATCACTTTGCCGTAAGTTTTCTGGTGATTGGTTAACCGCTCCGTGGACACGCCGCTGAGCAAATCGGGATCCGAGGACATGACATGCAGGACGGCAGCGCCGTTCTCCACATATTCCAGCATCTCGCCCGCATACCATTTCGGTTCGTCCAGGAAAGATTCCTCCGCCGCCATATCGTATCTGAGGCGGGTGACGGTGTCGTCGCTCCAGTTGACCTTGACGAACCGGGCCCCGGTTTCGTAGGCTTTCTTCACGATCAGACGCACCAGCTCGGCGGAATCGATCGTGCAGTTAATGATCAAAGTTTGGCCTTGTTGAATATTAACGCCGACCTTTACGGCCAACTCAGCGTATTTTTCCAATTTCGTTTGAAAATCGGACATAGGGTTCTCCTCCGTTTTTACAATTTGGTTATTGTTTTATCATACATCATTTTTCACGATTTTAGTAATCGACCGGGGGCCTAGGCAGCTTAACCAATAATTATTTTCCCTTCGGGGTAACGCAGCAGCTCTTTTTTCGACTTCGACGTGAACGCATAAGCCAAGGTCAACGGCCCGATCCGCCCCAGGAACATGACAAAGCAAAGAATCCATTTGCTGATGTTCGTGAGCTCAGGGGTTAAGTCCAGGCTTAAGCCGGCGGTCGCAAATGCGGATGTCGCCTCGAACAGCAGCGGCAAAAAGGCGTGATCCTCCAGCGCGGAGAGCGCCATCGCCACAAAAACGACGAGAAACATGGCCAGCCAGGTTTGGGTGATCGCTTTGATGATCGACTCTTTGGACAGACGCTCGCGAAAAAAGACGATATCTTCTTTGCCGCGAATCATCGCATAAATGGCACCCAGCAAAATGGCGAACACCGTCACCTTGATCCCGCCGGCCGTAGAGCCCGGCGCCGCGCCGATAAACATCAGCAGGATGAGCAAAAACTGGCTGGACTGCTCCATATTCGCCACGCTGACAGTGCTGAGCCCGCCGGATCTCGCGCTGACGGAATGGAAAAAGGCGGCCATGATCCGATCCATCCAGCTCATCGGCTGCAGCGTATGCGAATTGGAGGATTCGATGGCAAGCATAATCAGCGCCCCGACCACCGTCAGAATCAAAGTCATGGTCAGCACGACCTTGGAATGCAGGGACAGCCGGCGCGTGCGGCGATAGTTCACTAAATCGGAAATGACGATGAAGCCGATGCCACCTAGAAAAATGAGCGCCATGACGACGATATTGATAAACGGATCGCTGGCATATTCCGCCAACCCGCTGAACGGGCCGTGGATTTTGCCGAATAAATCAAACCCGGCGTTGTTAAAGATCGACACGCTGTGAAACACTCCAAAGTAGAGGGCTTGGGCCAAAGGCATGTCCTGGGAAAATCTCGCGGTCAGGAGCAGTGTGCCAGCGGTCTCGATGCTGAAGGTATAGACGCAAATTTTAATGATTAACTGCAGCAGTCCTCCGATCGCGTTATAGTTCAGCGTTTCCTGCAGAACCAGCCGGTCGCGCAGGGAAATGCGGCGATTAAAAGCGAGCGAGATCAGCGTGCCGATGGTCGTGAAACCGAGGCCCCCGATTTGGACAAGCAGCAGGATCACAATTTGGCCGAACAACGAAAACTGCGTTCCTGTATCCACAACGGCTAGTCCGGTTACACAGGTGGCTGAGGTTGCCATAAAAAAGGCGTCCGTCAGCGCCAGTTTCTTGCCGCCGGCCGAAGCTGGCCCGAGCGAAAGGAGAAAGGCGCCGATAATGATCGTTAACGCAAATCCGAAGGTCAACACTTTTGCGGGAGTCAGCATGTTTTTTTTACGTTTAGACAATGGAATCCACCTTTACTCTTGTTGTACCGAATATTGATATTGACATAAAACATGGTACGATATTGCAGTAAGGTTGTACAGGCATTGCACAAGACAAAAAAACGAATCCGGGTAAAGGAGTACAAATGATGGAAGAATTGACGATTGTGGAAGCCCAAATGAAGAGACAGGAGGACGGATCCTACACCGGCAAAACCGTCTTTCAAGTAAGCTCCCACAAAGCGGGATATGAAATTACCTTTTACAGCAAGGACGGAGGAAATTGGGACTATAGCCTGCATTATGCGGGAGAACCCGGCATCGAAGCAGAGTTTATGGCCGTAGACGCCAGAATCGAAGCGGACGACGAATGGTTCGATGCGCTTCTGGATGCCGCTTGGGATACTTTGCCGGAGGAATGAGGCTAACGGATGCGCATATCTTCCTAAAAGAGAGGAGGGAACAACTTCTATGATGAAGCATCCTTTTTATCGGATTTCGCTGGGGATTATCATGCTGCTGACGATCATTTATTTGCTGTCCAAGGTCAGTTTCATCTTTAATCCTCTCGTTACCCTGGTGCATATTTTGATCGTGCCCTTGACGATTTCCGGGTTCCTTTATTATTTGCTGCGCCCGGTCGTGCAATTTCTGGAGCGGAAAAAATGGAACCGGATGCTGTCGATCCTGCTGATCTACTGCCTTTTTGCCGGAGTCGTTACGATCTTTTTTATGGTCGTTTGGCCGCCGCTGCAAAAGCAGCTGTTCGAGTTCATGAACAACGTCCCGAAACTTATGACCAGCTTGCAGGAGCAGATGAACGAAATCCGCAGCAACCGGTATTTTTCGATCGTTACAAACGAGGGCACTCCGGAAATCATGAACAAGGTGACCGAATACATCAATTCGGCCTTGAATACGGTCAGCGGATACGTATCGCATGTGTTTAGCTTTTTGAACAATTTTGTGATCATCGTGGGGACTGTACCGATTTTTCTGTATTACATGCTGAAACAAGATGAGCGGGTGACGCCTTCTTTGGTGCGGATGCTTCCGGCCCGTTACCGGACCGACGGCGAGCAGGTCATCCATGAGATCGACAACATGCTTAAGGGGTTCATCGCCGGCCGGATGATCAGCGCTATGATGCTGGCGGTTATGGGCTTTATCGGATTTTGGCTGGTTGGTTTGCCGTATCCGCTGCTGCTCGCCATCGTCATGGCCTTGTTTAACTTTGTTCCTTACTTTGGCGCGTTGCTTGGCGCTATCCCATGCGTCATCGTCGCATTTACCGTTTCGCCGTCGATGGTGCTTTGGGTCATATTGATCGTCGTCATCGCCCAACAGATCGAAGGCAACTTGATTTCCCCGTATATTTACGGGAAGACGATCAACATTCATCCGTTGACCACGATCGTATTGTTGCTGCTCGCCGGCGATTTCATGGGCATCCTGGGCATGATTTTGGCCATCCCGCTTTATATGATGCTGAAAATTGTCGTGATTAAAGCTTACCTGCTGTACATTGCTCAAAAGGTAGACCAGCTGCCGGAAGCGTGACGAATATCATATCTCCAGATGCCTTGCATGCGAGATGATTTTAACGTAACGAAACGATCATTATTTAGCTCGGGGGATGAGAGTATGGCAGTAACTGCCAAGTCCGGGAAGTATTTTTACGCGTGGAGCAAAGTACTTGCCGACGGATCGTTTTACCTGCCGGATCAAGCCCTGCAGGAGTATGGTATTCATCCGGATTCCAACATCATTTTAATGACGGGACGCAATACGGTCCGGGGCTTCAGCGTGGTGTGCAAGGAAATGATCGCAAATTCGCCGCTGGCGGCCGTTTTCGCCAGCATTCCCCAACTGCGGCAATTTGCCGTCCCTGAAGGGGAGACGATCACGTTTAAAGAACGTACGTTCTGCTGGGTTCATTTGAACTGTAACCGCTATTTTACGCTGCCGCCAGGGACGTGGGAGCAATTCGGCCTGAAGCCGGGGGATCGGCTGCTCAGTTTGCGGGCGACACATTTGGCGTTTAACAACTTACTGGAAGGTCCGTTCATCGAGCAAGCCAAACAAATCCCCGATCTAACCGCCTACGGATAAAAAGATACCGCCTTGGTCCCTTCATGAACGAAGGAGCAAGGCGGTATCTTTTTGGCGCTAACTTCCGTTTATTGTGCCTGGCGCACGGTACCCGCGGATTTGAGGATCAGTTGGCGGTACACTTCTTTTGGTCTCAGGCCGATCAGCTTCTCCACCGGCTCTCCGTGGCGGAACAAAATGACCGTAGGCATCGACATGATTCCGTATTGCGAAGCCAGTTCCGGATGATCGTCGCAGTTTATTTGGAGCAGGGGGACAACCCCTTGAAATTCCTCATGCAGCTCTTCCAGAATCGGTGAAAGCACCTTGCACGGCGGGCACCAGGGGGCGTCAAAATCGGCGAGCACCAATTCCGCGGACGCGCTTTCCCGGTTGAATTCGTTAGCATCGGCGATCCGTCTGATCGTCATGTTCCATCATCTCCATTTCGGGATTTTCTTCTAAAATGTAGTGAATCCGTTCTTCCAAGTTGGACTTGATCGTTTGCAGCAGCCCGATTTGCTCGGTAATCTCCTTCAGCTTGCTGCGGTACACCGGCATAATCTCCCGGCAAAACGCTTCTTTGCTCGTCATCACGCATTGCAGAAAACCGGCGATTTCCTGCGTGCTCAGGCCGAGGCTCAAATAAAATTGAATCGTTTTTACCTGTTCGGCGGTCAAGCTGTGATAATCACGATAGCCGTTGTTTAGCCGCTTTGAGGTAATCAGCCCTTGCTCCTCGTAGTATCTAAGGGAACGGATGCTGACGCCGGTCGCTTTCGACAATTCTCCGATCTTCATAGAACCTTACCTCACCTGCCTTCCGGATTCATTATAAACCCTGACATTAATGTGAGGGTCAATAGATTTCGCCGATATTTTTCGATGGGCGGCAGGAAGGATGTTTATGCAAGTCTTAATCTTGGGCTCGGAAGTGTGTATAATGAAAGGAATGCTTGACCCCAAAATGAGAGTTTGACGAGGAGGCACGCCAATGAAACCGGCTTTATTAATCATCGACATGCAGAAGGGCTTATTGACCGATCCGCGCCTGCAAAGCGAGCTGTCCGCAGCAAGCGAGTATATTAACGCCGTGGCCGATTTGTTCCGGGATGCCGGCAGACCGGTCGTGGTGGTTCAGGATACGGAAATGGGCGAACATTCGCCCGGATTTGAGGTCACTCCGGAAATTAAGCTTGCCGATTCGGATCTCCGCATTGCGAAGGAATGGAACAACGCTTTTTGGAAAACCGATTTGGAGCGGCTGCTGCGGGAACAGGAAACCGACTTTGTCGTCGTCTGCGGGTTTGCCGCGGAACATTGCGTGACCTTTACGTTTAACGGCGCCCGGGAGAGGGGATTTGGAGCGGCGATCCTGCAAAAAGGCATCCTCGGCGAACATCCGGATGCGGTGTCCGGCGTGTACCGGGACCGCAGCTTGATCAGCTATGCCGTCATCCATGCGTTGCTTAAAAGTCAATGATTAAGATTATTGACACCCCGGTCAGTTTGTAACTAATATTGTTACTGGCTCAACTTTTACAGCATGAAATTGGCAAGTAAGCCTTGATGTAGTATGGGAAATCCACTGTTTACCGGTGGAGTAGACGCTGAAAGCCGAGTTTATCGCCTTTTATGGAAAGAAGGGCGGCCCGCTGGGATCAACTGCAAAAGTGCATGCTATTTTCCCTAAATTACCATTTTAGAGCGATTGAAATGCAAAAGTACATCTCATTTGGGGCTATTGGATAAAAAAAGTAGCTTATGACCGAAAATGTACTGCACTTTTGCATTTGAACCATCGGTTTAGAGGAGTTTCGACAAAAACCGCCTGCACTTTTACATTTCATGGGATTTCTCATCTTCTTTCTATCGCACATGGCAGGGGTGGCATTTTGTTCCTTCCACAAGGTTTCAGCGCGTTTATGTTCCCGAATAGCGGTTCAAGCTCCGCATTCCATCGCTGGCAAACCCATGCTCCCCCTGCTTTTAAGTTGGTTTTCGTTCGGCAAAAGTTGAGTTACTGACGCTTGGAAAGGGGGATACACGCTTGACGATCAGCTCCAGATTTTCCGTGGCTATACACATTTTATCCCTGCTTGAAATCAACAAGGACGGGGTTAGTACATCGGAGTATATCTCCAGCAGCGTAAATACGAATCCGGTTGTCATTCGCCGTATTATGAGCATGTTGAATAAAGCCGGTCTGGTGGAGGTTCGCCCCGGTGTGGCTGGCACCAGGCTGGCGCGCAAGCTGTGCGACATTACGCTGCTCGATATTTACCGCGCGGTGCATGTCGTGGAAGAAGACGGATTGTTTGCGGTGCACGATCACCCCAACCCGGATTGCCCGGTCGGACGCAATATACAAACCGCGATCGAGCCGATCTTCTCCATGGCGCAAAAAGCGATGGAGAAAACGCTGGAAGCCGTTACGCTGCAGGATATCGTCGAGGATATTTCCGCGAAAACGTCGGCGGTGTAAGAACAAACTAAAAAGTGCATGTGTTAAATGCCCCAAGATTGGGGCATTTTTTTAACCGCGCCTATTTAATTCGCCAGGTCGGATGCCGGGCAAAAGTGTGCTTGATCGGCTCTACTGACCATTAATTGCAAATCATACAACTAACTTTATACTGTACATTTAGCAGCTATCCAATCAATAAGGCTAAGGGACTCCAGAGGCTCTATCTGCGGAAAAACAGAGGTTTGTAAAATGTAACGGACACAGATGCTCTTATTTCCCTCGAATCGGCCCGGATGAGCTCGTTTAGAGTGAAATAGAGTCGTGTGGGTCCGTTAGGCTGGGAAATACCCGGTAAATGGGCGGATAAGGTCGCTGGTGTCCGTTAGGAGGAAAGTTTACGGCCCGCCTTTAGAGTCATGTTCTACCTTTAAAGTAAGTTCCATGAGAACCTGACTCTAACAGCGGGTGGAACCCCAAACCCATCCCTCCCCTTGCATCCAACGTATGGGTTTGCACGATAATTCGTTGACACACGGCTCGCCTGTAACTATACTGATTACATAATATACATGTAACCGCTGTGGTTACATTATTGCTGCATTACGAGGTTATCCCAACCCATTCGATAGGAGGAGTTTCATTTTGTCTGAACATGTATCCATTCATCCCGCTGCCCGGATCGGCAGCGTCTATCTTAAAGTCCGCAATTTGGACCAGTCTATCGCTTTTTACCGGGAAGTGATCGGTCTGAGCGTACTGAAGCAAAACGGGAACGTCGCCGAGCTCACGGCCGACGGGAAGACCCCGCTGCTGATCCTGGAAGCTAACGAGCAGTATCGGGTGATGCCGGAGCGGTCGGTATCCGGCCTGTACCATTTTGCAATCCTTGTGCCGGATCGGACTGCGCTTGGTTTGGCGCTGCGCAATCTGATCAAATACCAAATTCCCGTTGGGCAAGGGGATCACCTGGTTAGCGAAGCGTTGTATTTAAACGATCCGGATCAAAACGGCATTGAAATTTACGCCGATCGCCCGCGGAGCACCTGGCAGCGCAACGCAAGCGGCGAATATATCATGTCGACCGATCCGGTGGACGTGGATGGTTTGCTTGCCGTTTCGGAAGGAGCCGAGTGGAAGGGACTTCCGCCGGAAACCCGGATCGGGCATGTCCATTTTCATGTTGGCGATCTGCGGAAGGCGGAGCAGTTCTATTGCCAAATCCTCGGCTTTGAAATTACCGCCCATTACGGCGGGGCGGCCTTGTTTGTAGCTGCCGGTGGATACCATCACCATATCGGCCTGAATACCTGGGCCGGCGCAGGCGCCCCGCCGTCGCCGGAGGATGCGGTTGGGCTGCGTTATTTCACGACGGCACTACCTGACCTTGCGGCCCTGCAGGCCGTGGAAAGCCGTTTGTCGGATGCCAAGGCGGCTTATGAACGGGACGAGCGGGGGCGGGAAATCAGACTGACCGATCCGTTTGGCATCGGCATTAGACTGGTGATCGACCAGGCCGAATAGATTTGGCTCTTTCAATAGGCAAGGTTCCTCACCTATAATATATACGACGTAATGTTATAGGAAAGGAGCGGTTGCCGTGAAGCTGTTCCCCCAGCTGGAGACAGAAAGATTTATTTTGCGCAAATTGACCGCGGAAGATGCTGAAGATCTGTTCCACTATTTTTCCAATGACGAGGTTACGAAATATTACGACTTGGACCGCTTTGAAAGTCTCAGGCAGGCCGAAGAGCTGATCCAAAACTGGAACAGCCGCTATTTGGAGCGACGCGGGTTTCGCTGGGCGATTACGGTCAAATCGGAAGAAGACCGGGTCATCGGCACGTGCGGCTTCCATAACTGGTCCCGAGAGCATTACAAAGCGGAAACCGGCTACGAACTGGATCAGGAATACTGGGGACAAGGCGTGATGAGCGAGGTGCTGCAGGAAATTTTGCGTTTCGGCTTTGAGGATCTGGGTTTAAACCGGATTGAAGCCTTTATCGACCCGGACAACATTCGTTCCAGATACCTGCTGGAGAAGATCGGATTTCACGAAGAGGGCTATTTGAAGGAGTGTTTCTTCGAGAAAAATCAATTTGCCGACGCCGTCCTGTTCGCTTTGCTGAAGAGGCAGTATCTGGTCAGGCTTGATCAATTTCATGGCAAACTGTTTAAAACTCCATAATTAAGGGAAAAGAGATTTGATCCGAGGAGGAGCAAGTCTCTTTTTTATATGCTAATGGAAATACCCATGGGATGGGCATGATAACGATGATTGAAGGAGTTGGGAATTTTAATAATACAAATTGGAGGAATCGCACGATGAAACTGGAGAACAAGGCAGCTATTGTCACGGGAGCCGCATCGGGAATGGGGCGGGAAATCGCCTTGCTGTTTGCCAGAGAAGGCGCCAAGGTCATGGTCTCGGATTTGAATTTGGAGGGCGCAAACGCCACGGTTGAACGGATTATAGCCGCAGGCGGGACGGCTGAGGCCGTCAAAACCAACGTCGCCGTGGAGGAAGATATTCAGCAGTTGGTGGACGCGACCGCAGGAGCATTCGGCACGGTAGACATTTTGGTGAACAATGCGGGGATCATGGATAATTTCGAGCCGGCCGGCGACATTACGGATGAGCAGTGGGAGCGGGTATTTGCCGTCAATACGACGAGCGTAATGCGCTCAACCCGGAAAGTGCTGCCGATCTTTTTGGAACAAGAAAGCGGCGTGATCGTCAACGTCGCTTCCGCCGGCGGGCTATACGGAGCGCGTGCGGGCACGGCGTACACCGCTTCCAAACATGCCGTGATCGGATTTACGAAAAACACCGGGTTTATGTACGCGCAAAAAGGCATCCGCTGCAATGCGATCGCTCCGGGCGGCGTGGAAACGAATATCGGGGCTTCGATGACCAACATCAATCCGTTTGGCGCGTCAAGGCAACAGCTTGGCATGGCCATTAACCCACGAATAGGGAGCGCTGACGAAATCGCCAAAGTGGCGTTGTTCCTCGCTTCCGACGATTCCAGCTTTGTCAACGGCACCGTCATCACGGCGGACGCCGGATGGACCGCCTATTAAGTGTGGTTTTCAAGATATTCCCGCTCATAAACCGTTTTGACCTTGTTCAGTACCTGTTGCGCGAATTCGGTGTAATTCAGTTCTTTAACTCGGCCTTTCTCCAAATACACGCCGGCAAGATCGCGGTGAGGTCCAAACGCCCCGTCGTACAACCGTCCTGCCCCGTAAGCCGGCGGCTGAAAAAACAGCTTCATCAGCGGTTTCACATACCACGGCAATCCGGATTTTTTGCTTTTTCGCGCGGTGTTGTTGCTGCCTGGGTCGACACTGCGGATTTTGATCCCTTCCTTGGCGAGCTCCGGAGAAACGGCCTGCGTCCAAAGCGACAACGCCAGCTTGGAAGCGCCGTAAGGACCCAGCAGCTTGCGGAACGTTTTCGGGCGGTCCAGCGAATCCGGATCGAACGGCTTCACCATATTAGTTACGGCGGACGAGGTGTTGATCACCGTTTTGTGGCGGCCGTTTTTTAAAAGCTCCTGCAATTCCATCAGAATAATATACGGAACGACCGTCATCAACTCATAATGGAGCTCGCGTCCTTGCCTCGAGAAGAGAAGCTCTGGAAAACTCCCGCCGGCGTTGTTGAACAACACATCGATGTAAGCTTCCCCCGTTATAATCTCATCCAAAGTTCGCTTTAAGCTGTCAAAGTCCGATAGATCCGCAGCTTGATAGATCCGCAGCTGCCCGCCGTTTGCCGCTTGCCCAATCAACGCATCGCCGGCCGGAAAACCGGACCGGATCAACGCGGCGACCTGCCAGCCTTCGGACAATAACTTCCGGGTAAGTTCCAGCCCGATACCGGCGTTTGCCCCCGTGATTAACGCTATTTTTTCCCGTTGCTTCGTGTTCATAATAATGCCTCCTATTGAGTCGGGATTTCGGAATCCCTCCGCTGATAGAGCACATTGTAGGACTTGGAGTCGGCTCCAAGTCAAGCCGGAATTTACAGAAATTTTTCAAAAAGACATATCAAGCTTGACTTGAAGCCAGCTCAAAGTTGTATAATTCAAGCAAACGCTTGAGCGACTGGAGGGGAACCGAATGAAGGAAGCCGAAGCTTTCTCGATTAAACAAGCCGCGGAGCAAACCGGAATTTCCGAGGACACGATCCGTTACTATGAGAAGATCGCGCTTCTCCCGCGAGCGGAGCGCAAACCAAACGGCCACCGCGTTTATTACCTGGAGGATATCGGCACGATCAAGCTGATTTCCTGCCTGAAAAAGACGGGGCTGGCGCTTGATGAAATGCGCCCTTTTCTGACGGTAAGCGCTGATGCGGATCCTGTGGATTATCCTGAGCTCGTACAGGACCTAATGAATCACCGGGAAAACATCGTCAGTCAAATCGCCTCCCTGCAGAAGGTGGTCGATTATATCGATTTGAAGCTGGAGCAGGGGGTGCGCCCTCCAGACTGCCTGGCCGAAGAGTCCGGCAAGCTGGCGGGCCGGGGCGGCAAAGCGGAACAAAAAAGGCCAAAATCGCTGGAGGAAATGAAGTTTTTTGCCGGTTAAGCAAGGAACAAACCAAGTTAATCAAAAGGGGAGACGTCGTTTGAAAGGAATCATTACGGTTGTCGGCAAGGACAAGGTTGGCATTATTGCGAAGGTATGTTCGTACTTGGCGGATCATAACGTCAACATTCTGGATATATCGCAGACCATCATTCAAGGGTATTTCAACATGATGATGATCGTGGACATTTCGGCCCCGTCGAAATCGTTTGAGCTTCTCGTCGAAGACCTGCAGCAGTTGGGGACATCGATCGGCGTAGAGATCAAGCTGCAGCATGAGGATATTTTCAACATCATGCACCGCATCTAAGCAACGGGAAGGGGAGAAAAACATGATTTCACGCGTGGAAGTGCAAGAAACGAACTCGATGATTCGGGAAATGAATCTCGACGTGCGTACGATTACGATGGGCATCAGCCTGATGGATTGCGCACATGAAGACATGGGCGTATTCAACCGGAAAATCTACGACAAAATTACCCGCCTTGCGGAGAAACTGGTCAAAACGGGCGAGGATCTGGAAAAACAGTTTGGCGTTCCGATCGTCAACAAACGGATTTCCGTTACGCCGGTCTCGATCGCCGCGGGCGGCCTCAAAACCCATACATATGTGCCGGTCGCCGAAACGCTGGACAAAGCGGCCAAAGAGGTCGGCGTCAATTTTATCGGCGGCTTTTCCGCGCTCGTGCAAAAAGGTTTCACGGCCGGCGACCGGCTGCTGATCGAAAGCATCCCGGAAGCGCTGGCCGTGACGGAGCGGGTCTGCTCCTCGGTGAATGTCGGCTCCTCCCGCAGCGGCATCAATATGGACGCCGTCAAGCTGATGGGCGACATTATCGTACGCACCGCCGAACGGACGGCGGACCGGGGCTCGATCGGCTGCGCCAAGCTGGTCGTGTTCTGCAACGCGGTGGAGGACAATCCGTTTATGGCCGGCGCTTTCCACGGCGTGGGCGAACAAGAATGCGTCATCAACGTCGGCGTTAGCGGGCCCGGCGTGGTCAAGCGGGCTTTGGAGGAAGTGCAGGGCAAAGACTTCGAAACGTTGTGCGAAACGATCAAACGGACAGCCTTTAAAGTGACCCGGGTCGGGCAACTGATTGCCCAGGAAGCGTCCAAGCGGCTGGAAGTGCCGTTTGGGATTATCGATTTGTCGCTGGCGCCGACGCCGGAAATTGGCGATTCCATCGCGGAAATTTTCCAGACGATGGGCTTGGAAGAAGCGGGAGCGCCCGGCACGACGGCCGCGCTGGCAATTTTGAACGATAACGTGAAAAAGGGCGGGGTAATGGCCTCCTCCTATGTCGGTGGACTCAGCGGCGCGTTTATCCCGGTCAGCGAGGACCACGGCATGATCGAAGCGGTGCAGCGCGGTGCGCTGACGCTGGAGAAGCTGGAGGCGATGACGTGCGTCTGCTCCGTCGGGCTGGACATGATCGCGATCCCCGGCAGCACGAGCAAAGCGACGATCTCCGGCATTATCGCCGATGAGGCGGCGATCGGCATGGTGAACAACAAGACGACTGCTGTGCGGATCATTCCGGTGATCGGCAAGGATGTCGGCGAGGTCGTGGAATTTGGCGGTCTGCTCGGTTATGCGCCGATCATGCCGGTCAACTCGTTTAACTGCGCGCCGTTCATCGAGCGGGGCGGCCGCATTCCGGCGCCGATCCACAGCTTTAAGAACTGATAGATGAATGGACGACTCGTCCGTAACCGAGGTGCATGGACGTTGAACAAAACGATCGGCCTGCTGGCCCATGTCGACGCGGGCAAAACGACTTTTGCCGAAGCGCTGTTGTATCACACGCGGGCGATCCGCAGCCGGGGGAGAGTGGATCACCGGAACGCCTTTTTGGACGGCCACGAGATCGAAAAGGCGCGCGGCATCACCGTGTTTGCCGATCAAGCGGAAATGACGTACGGAAATTCCGTCTATTTTTTGCTGGACACGCCCGGGCACGTCGATTTCTCGGCGGAAATGGAACGCGCCTTGCAAATATTGGACTACGCCGTCATTATCGTGAGCGCGGTTGAAGGCGTGGAAGGCCATACGGAAACGGTTTGGGAGCTCCTTCGCGCTTATGGCATTCCGGCGTTTTTTTTCATCAATAAAATCGACCGTACGGGGGCGGAGCCGGAACGCGTACTGGCGGATATTCGCCAGCAGCTGACCGATAACGCGCTGGATCTTGCAACCTTTGACCCGAACCACTGGGAGGATTCGCTGAAGGCCTGGCTCGCGGAACGGGACGAAACGCTGCTCGAGCCATATCTCGAGGGGACGTTGGATAACCGGGAGTGGACCGGACATCTGATCCGCTTGATTCGCGGCAGGCAGGTATTTCCGTGCATGCAAGGGTCGGCGCTGCTGGATGCCGGCATTGATGTTTTTCTTGAGCGCCTGGATGGGCTGACGCTCACTGCCTATGACGGTCAGCTTCCTTTTGCGGGCCGGGTTTATAAAATCCGCCACGACGAGCAAGGGGCGCGGATTACGTTCATTAAAGCGCTGCAGGGCGCGCTGAGGGTGCGAGGCGAAGTGGAATACGGGACGGAGGAAGCCCGTAAAGCGGAGAAAATTACGACCATCCAAAAAGTTAACGGGCCGCGCTACACGCAAACCGATTCGGTAAGCGCAGGGGAGTTGTTTGCCGTTACCGGACTAACCTCGGCGCTTCCGGGGCAAGGCGTCGGCGCCATCCAGGATGCCGCCTTGCCCGAGCTTGCGCCAACCTTGCAATCCAAAGTGCTGTTCGAACCCAAGCTGCATATCAAGGAAGTGCTGCGGGCGTTTCAAATGCTTGATGCGGAAGATCCGGCTTTGGGGACAAGCTGGGACGAACATCTGCAGGAGCTGCATATTCATGTTATGGGCAAGGTGCAGCTTGAAATTTTGCGGCAGGTGGTGCGGGCGCGCTTCGGTTTTGAGGTGTCTTTCGGGCCCCCCGAAATTCTCTATAAAGAGACGATTGCGGCGCCAGTATACGGCTGCGGCCATTTCGAGCCGCTTGGCCATTATGCCGAGGTGCATTTGCGGCTGGTGCCGGCGGCGCGAAACAGCGGCGTCGCGTTTGTGAATGCATGCCATCCCGACGAATTGGCGGCAGGCTATCAGAACCTGGTCGGCCAGCATGTGCTGGAGCAAGCGCACCACGGGCTCTTAACCGGTTCACCGCTCACGGACGTGCAGATCACCTTGCTCACCGGCCGTTCGCATAACAAGCACACCAGCGGGGGAGACTTCCGCGAAGCGTCCTTCCGGGCGGTTAGACAAGCCTTGGAGCAGGCGGAAAACGTGCTGCTTGAACCGGTATACCACGTAAAAATCAAAGTGGACACGGAGCATTTGGGCAAGGTGCTGACCGATATCCAGCAGGCTCATGGCCGGTTTGATCCCCCGGAGCTGACGGAGAGTTCGGCGGTGATCACCGGCGTCGTTCCCGCCGCTTCTTTTTTGGATTACAGCACGGTTTTGGCCTCCATGACGCACGGCAAAGGTTCCCTCTCGCTGAAATTCGGCGGTTATGAAGCCTGCCATAATCCGCTAGAAGTCATCCGCCTTAAAAACTATGATAAAAATGCTGATCCGGCTTACACCTCATCCTCCATCTTCTGCGCGAAGGGCCAATCCTATTCCGTGCCCTGGGCTGAGGCTGAACGGCATATGCATGTTCAGCTACAGTCCGGGCAAGCGGATACCCGAGGATAAATGCGAATCATTACATCGTGATAACCGCCCTATTTTCCGGTTCCGGGGCTTACAACCAATCCAACGCACCGGTGAAGTCATATGCTTAAGTAGATTGAAGCGAAGGGAGGAATCACTGATGTCGTGTTTTAGAGGCGGTTTTACGAGCACCGGAGTCATCCTTGTTTTGTTCATCCTTTTGGTTATTGTTTTGACAGCCTGGATCTAAATCTACTTAAACCAGGTAAGCGGATATAGCGGGATTTTGGCCTTACCGCCCGTGTGCGGGACACTTCGAAGCATTTGAAGCAGGTGTCCCGCATACGGGTTTTTTAGACAAAGAGGTGACTTCTGACAAATCAGAAGTCACCTCTGCTTGTTGATTTTTCTTGTGTTTACGGCCCGCCGGGGGCGTGTACTGCCTTTTCTTACGCTTGCCGTCGTCGCTTTGGGGAAAAATAATTTAATGAGCGGGAAAAACTGCTGGAACATCCCGACCATCTTTTGAACCTTGCCCATGGTGCTTAAGACGCCGTCCAATCCGCCTAAACCTTGCAAGAAGGATCCGCGCGAAGCGGCCGGTCCCGATGAAGACTGCGCCGGCCCGAAAATCCCCGGCAATTGCGGCCCGGGATTAAATAGTGTGGGGGAGAACGGATTTTGACTCGTTTGAGTTGGAGTGAATTGCTTCAGCTTTACTTTTTTCTTTTTTCGATTCATGGGGCTTCCATCTCCTTGGCATGAATTGAAAATCTAATGCAGTATATGTGTCAACAAGCCATCTGCCCCTCCGCGCATGCACAATTTCCGTAAGCGAGCGAGAAAAGCCGGTTGACAATGGCACTTGGGGTGCATATAATTACCTATAATTCCATATGGCAAAATGTGTTGATTAGAAATAGTAAAAGTGATCGGACCTTTCAGAGAGCCGTTGGTTGGTGAGAAACGGCAGCGCTCATCATTTTGAACTCGTCTATGAACAGCTGCCTGATATGTAGGGTAAGCCGGGATTCCGCCGTTACAAGGATAGATGGTGTCGGCCATCGAAAGAGATCATTTCAATGCGTGAAATGAATTAGAGTGGTACCGCGGGATAAACCTCGTCTCTATTGCAGAGACGGGGTTTTTTTGTTGATTAAAGTCCGGGTTTAATCAGCCCCGCTTCACATAGATTCCATAACCCATCAACCGAATGATCAAGGAGGAGTTTCAGATGATTCACAATCGCAAAATTATCGTACTCGATACGACTTTACGAGACGGTGAGCAGGTCCCTGGGGCCAAGTTGAACGTGCAGCAAAAACTGGAGTTTGCGCAGCAGCTGAAGCGCCTCCGTGTAGATATTATCGAGGCCGGGTTCCCCGCCTCATCGCAAGGGGATTTTCAGGCGGTTCAGGAAATCGCCCGCAGCGTGGGCGGCAGCGTCGGCATCACGGCGCTGGCCCGTGCGGTGAAAAACGATATTGACGCGGTTTACGAGAGCGTCCGGATCGCGCAGGACCCGCTGATCCATATCGTGCTTGGCGCATCAAACGTGCACGTGGAGAAAAAATTCAACCGCTCCAAGGATGCGGTGCTGCAAATGGGCGTTGATGCGGTCAAATACGCCAAAACACTGCTGCCGCAGGTGCAGTACTCGACGGAGGACGCCTCGCGGGCGGATTTCGAGTATTTATGGAAGACAATTGAAGCGGTCGTACGGGCCGGAGCCACGATGATCAATATTCCGGATACGGTGGGATATGCGGAACCAGAGGAGTTTGGCGAACTGATCCGGAAAATCCAAGACCGTTTGAAAAACTTGAGCGATGCGACCATATTGAGCGTGCACTGCCACAACGACCTTGGGCTGGCCACGGCCAACACTTTAAGCGCGGTCAAAAACGGCGCGAAAAAAATCGAGTGCACGATCAATGGCCTGGGAGAACGGGCGGGGAATGCCTCCCTGGAAGAAACGGTCATGGCGCTGAAGGTCAGGGAATCGCTGTACCGCTGCAGCACGAACATCGACACAACCGAGCTGCTCCGGACGTCCAGACTGCTGACTCATTTGACGGGGCTGGATGTACAGGCCAACAAGGCGATTACCGGCGAAAACGCGTTTGCCCATTCCTCCGGCATTCATCAGGACGGATTGCTCAAGGATAAACAAGTGTATGAAATCATGTCCCCCGAAGAGGTCGGGGCCGAGAGCATGGAACTGGTGCTGACCGCACGTTCCGGCAGACATGCGGTCAAGCATGCGATCGCGAAGCTGGGCTTCGATACGTCCGATGCCGACGCATTCGAGGGCGTGTTCCAAAAGTTCCTGACCCTGGCCGATGCGAAAAAAGAGGTTTACGATCACGATCTGTACTACTTGCTGAACGATCAGCGGGAACAACCGGAGCACGGGAACCGGCTGTTTGAATTGCGGTCGTTCCAGGTCGTAACGAATGATCTGTGCCCAACCGCGGCCGTAGTGCTCATGCAAAATGGGGAAGAGCTTAAAGGCAGCGCCGTCGGGGACGGACCGATCGATGCTTTGTACACGGCGATCAAAACGTTGACCGGTCTGGACGTTCATTTGACGCATTACAAAATCAACAGCATTTCCCGGGGGAAGGAAGCGGTGGGCCGGGTCAATATCCAGCTTGACTATCACGGTAAAATGTACGTCGGCCGGGCCATGGACACCGATATCATCAAAGCGAGCGGCCAGGCTTTTCTAAACGGCATTAACGCCGTTATTCTGGATCAGAAGGAAAGTGTTCAAGTTTTTTGAGTTGGGTGAAACACAGTTATCGGTCCGTTAATCTATTGGATTTTTTCCAATCAAAGCTGCCCTCCCTGTCTAATTTTAGGATGGGGGAGGGGGAGCGAAAAACATAGGGGCAAAAAAAGTCGTTATTCCAGCGATATACGCCCATTGGGGAGAAATAAAGGAAATTTATGTCGCTATTTTCTCGAATTACCTGGAGATGCCCGCGTCCAGGACCATTCCTAGGTAAATAAGGACAAAAAGTGCCGCTAATGGGGATGAACAGGTCCGCCTCCGGATAATAAGCACATAAAATTCCGCTATTTTGAAGGCCGATGGTTCGCCGTACCAATACTCGGCTATCAAGCACTGTTTTTAGAGGTTGCGCTCAAAAGGAGATTCAAAACCAACAGCGGCGCAAGTCAGAAGCAGTTCCTTCAAGCGAGGCCGTTATTCTCACGGTTGTGAGTGTCGCCACTTGCAAAAGTTACATAATTATAATTATGTTAACTATAATGAAACAAAACAGGAGGGATGCGTCACGCATCTCCTCCTGCAAACTAATGCTCGTGAAGTTGGGATAGAGCTACTTCCTTCTCTTGTTCCGGTTCGTCCAGAGGATAAATTCTGGCGGTTTCGTTTTTTTCATCCACATGCTGAATGTAGATCGGAACCCCATCGCAGGTTACGTTTACCATTGTCGGCGAAGCGACGATTTCTTTAGCGCGTTGACTGTTCATACTAAAGACCTCCTGGATTGCAAAATATCATAAACTTGGGGAATAAGTTTCAATCATACATAAGTTGCCCTTGCCATAGTGATGTTATGCAAATCCAAAACAAAAGACTTGACCTACCTACCGAAGGTATGTAAAATTTAAGATACCTACCGAAGGTATGGACTGTTTCAACCACACTCATGTAAAGAAAGGACTCCAATCAAGATGAACCATACGCGAAAAGAAATCATGATCACGTTAGCTGTAAATATCGTGCTTCCCTATCTGATTTACACCCTGCTCATTAAACATACCGGCAGCTTATGGGCGCTATCGGCGGCTGCCGTCGTCCCGCTTGTTGATTCGCTATATAGCCTGATTAAATCGGGCTTCCCCAAGCCTGCAACCATCGGAATAACACCGCTTATATATAATGGAGGTATTTGGCCATGCATGATAAAACGATAAATCCCACGCTCAAGCTGCTGCTGGAAACGGCGGAACAAATGATTTTGGAAAAAGGCTGCCGGGCGACCACGCTGCAAGACATTGCCGACCAAAGCGGGCTCACCAAAGGAGCCATTTATCATTATGTCAAAAGCAAAGATGAATTGTTCGCTTTGATCCTGGAATCCGGATTCGTGAAAACGAATGAGCTTTTTTTCGAATCGGTGTCACAAGCCGCCAGCAAGCCCGCCGATATACAAGGCCCCCTGAACCTATTGTCCGGAAGGATGCAGCACGCCGCCAGTCCGGACAGTGTTTCCAACCTGATCTTCATTTATTTGCTTAGCCAAAGAGATAAGCCCGCCGTGGACGACATTCTGCGGCGCTATCACGAAACCGCGATCCGAAATTCCGCAACTTGGATTGAAGTCGGCCAGCGCCATGGAGTGATTCCCGCGCATATCGACGCCAAAAAGGTCGCGCAGTTGTTTGCCACGTTAAAGTACGGCTTGCAGGTTCAACAAATCGTGACTCCCGATGACGAAGTATTAAGCGACCAGGATATCTATGGGTTTATGCTGAACGCGCTGAGTTGAGCGCTTTTGGAAATATCCCCCGCGCGAAGGCGGGGGAATGGATTAAAAGGCGTGATTGTTATTGATCATCAAATCCGCCGATATAAGCGTACTTTATTTCACGGACATGAATCCGCTGGGTTCCGTCCGGAACCTCCAAGACAAGGGGGGAATTGCATTCCGCACAAAGCAGCTGCCTGCCGATCGGGGAGATAAAAGAGATCCGGTTGTTGTCAGGATCGCTTTCCGTGGGGTAGACCACGGTGAACAAGTCCGTTGATCCGTCTTCCTCAAATTCCACTTTCACGCTGCTTCCGATCAGCACGACTTGATGAAGCTTTTCTTGAAGCGCAGTGTCTTCGTTCGCCAGCAAGGATATCAATCCGGCGGTGTATTTGCGCAAGAGAGCGTCCATCATTCTTCGATCGTGGTAGGTCAATCCCAATAGATAAGTATCCGCAAAAAACGGGTATTGTTCGTCAAAAAATACGAGTTGATTCACCAAATGCGTCCTGGTTCCATCGAGGGCTTTAAAACTAGGGTTCATAGTAGATATCACCCCCAACTTGTTTTTCCCAACCAAGCGTGACCATGTTGATGGTTCTCATACAAGCAGTCCTCCTTAAAGAAAATAAGCCCGCAAGGGGCTTGCATTCAGTATAGCATCTTTCCTGATTATGGTCATCCAGCGGGATTCGCATTATTTGTTTAAATTGTTTACACCCAACTCTATTAAACTTATATTTATTAATGTAATGCATTTATATGGGATGAGGAGGAATGGGTTTTATGCAGTTGGGGAACAAGTCATTCGCCAAGCTTTTTGCGGCCGCTGTGATTACGGCTGGGCTTGCGTCCGGTACGGCCTTGGGGACGCCGGTCAGCGCAGCCGAAAACGCAAGCGGATCAGGGGAGTTTCAGCTTAGGGTGTTACATACGAATGACACGCATGCCCATCTGGACAACATCGGCCGGCGTGTCACGGCCGTGCAGGAAGCCAGAACGGGGAATACCTTGCTCTTGGATGCGGGCGACGTATTTTCGGGAACGCTCTATTTTAATCAATTTAGCGGCCTGGCGGATCTGTATTTTATGAACGCAATGAAATACGACACCATGACGTTCGGGAACCATGAGTTCGATAAAGGTCCCGCGGCATTGGCCGAGTTTGTGAAGCAGGCCAAGTTCCCGTTCGTAAGCGCGAACGTCGATTTCGGCACGGAGCCGGCGCTCAGCGGCATGGCCAACAGCGAGCTTGGAAAACCCGGGGAAGATGGAAAGATCTATCCGGCCGTCATCAAGGAAATCGGCAGCGAGAAGGTAGGCATTATCGGCCTCACCACGCCGGAATCTTCGGTGCTGTCTTCGCCGGGGCCAAATATTAAGTTCAATGATGAAGTAGAAAGCGCGCAAAAGCAGGTGGACGCGCTGGAAGCGGAAGGCATCGACAAAATTATCGTATTATCGCACCTTGGCTATACGGTAGATCAGGAACTGGCGGAAGCGGTGGACGGCATCGACATCATCGTCGGCGGTCATTCCCACACGCAGCTAGATGTTCCTGAGGTGCATAACGCCGATACGGAACCGACGCTGATCGTTCAGACGGGTGAATATAACGAACATTTGGGCCAACTGGATGTAACGTTTGACGATAAAGGCGTGCTGACGGAATGGAAAGGCGGGCTGATCGACCTTAATGCGCAGGATGATGCCGACAATTACGTGATTAAAGGCGATGCGGAAGCGGTAGCCAAACTGGCCGAATACGCCGATCCGCTGGAAGAGCTGAAGCAAACCGTTGTCGGCGAATCGGACGTTGCCCTTGACGGCGAACGTGACAGCGTACGTAAGCAGGAGACGAATCTGGGCGATTTGGTAGCCGACGGCATGCGCTCGAAAGTGATGAGCATCGTCAAGGAACCCGATGTGAAAGGATATGTGACGATCCAAAATGGCGGCGGCATTCGCGCCTCGATCGACGCCGGCGATATTACGCTTGGCGAATTGCTGACGACGATGCCGTTCGGCAACAACTTGACCGCGCTTAAGATGACCGGTAATGAAATCATTGCGGCATTGGAGAACGGCGTAAGCGGCGTCGAAAACGGGGAAGGCCGCTTCCCGCAGGTGTCGGGATTGCGCTTCTATTATGATTCGACCAAGCAGCCTGAGGTCGTCGACGATGTAACCGGACAGAAAACGCAATCCGGACAACGCATCGTTAAAGTACAAATTCTAAATGAAGACGGCACATATTCCGACATCGATCCAAACGGTAACTACATCGTGGCCACCAACTCCTATATGGCCGGCGGCGGAGACTTCTACAGCTCGATGAAGCAAGCCAAAGACGCCGGGCGTTTCTATGAACTGAATCTGGTCGATTATGAGGTGTTCCGCGAATATTTAGACAAAGCAGGAACGGTAAACCTCAAAACGGAAGGCCGCATCACGGATTTGAAAGGAGCGGCGCTTCCGGC
Organism: Paenibacillus oralis; assembly: GCF_003863965.1. Lineage (GTDB taxonomy): Bacteria > Bacillota > Bacilli > Paenibacillales > Paenibacillaceae > Fontibacillus > Fontibacillus oralis. The sequence continues at coordinate 5,624,852 of NZ_RRCN01000001.1, read as the reverse complement.
CGAAGCAGGAAGCAGTGGCGAGGCCGGCGGGCAAGCAGCGGAGAATGTCGCTTCCCGGTTTACGGATATCGCAAACGATCCCAATAAGTCGGCGATTGCCCGGGCAGAGTCCGCGGGCATCATCAACGGTTACGGCGACGGCACATTCCGTCCGGATGGGCTCGTAACCCGCGCCGAATTTGCGGTGATGGTGAGCCGGGCCTTCAATCTGGGCGACGCGGTAGCCGAAACCGGATTTTCAGATGAAGACAGTATCGGGCCATGGGCATTGCCAGCCGTTTCCGCGCTTAAGCAAGCGGGGTATACGGACGGCTTTGCGGACACCGCTTTCCGCCCTGAGCAGAACTTGACCGTTAAAGAGGCCGCATCCTTAATCTCCGCGGTGTCTGGCAAGGTTTTAAGCGGACTGGAACTGGAACAAACATCGCAAGTCACCCGCAGCGATTTGGTGCTGATGATTATGTCCGCGCTGAGCGAATAGGACCGGCACGTTCGATTAAAGTTCAAAAAACCGCTCCACATTTACTGTGGGCGGTTTTTTCGTTGTCTGCCATTTATGATGCATGATGATCCGTAACGAAATGACGCTTTGCTCCATATGATGAAGGGACCGAGGAAATGGTTACTTACCTAGCCCGAAAAACAGATCGGCTTTAAGCTGCGGGACGAAGTGGAGGAAGAAGGTGTTTAACTGATGCCTGCAATCGTTGGAAATGTAAAGATCATTAACATCAGTTCCGGTGGTGTGGTTCACTTTGGCGATACGCTGGTTATCTCCCCGCAAACGGCCACGAAAACATTTGCGGGCTCGGGATCGTTTAATACCGGGGATTTTCCCGTTACGAACAGCGGCTTGAGTACGACCCTAACCATTGACCCCGCTGTTGTCGATGGTTCGGTCACCAAGGGAGGGACCTTAGCCTAATGATACATGTTCAGCAGACCATTTCGATTCAGTGCATTCGGGTTAACGGAATTTCAAATTCTTCAGTTTTGCAAATCGGAACAGCCGGGATCATAAAATCGTTATCCAATCTGTACAATACCGGAGGGTTTACGGGTCCCGCCCCGGAGGCAGCCCCAACGGGTCCGGCTGCCTTGCCGGGTCCGGTGGTTCCATTTGGCGGGCGATGATAACCCGACGCTACATATGCTAAAGCGGAAGGTGTGAAAAGGGTGAACGAAAAAATTCGCTTGGATGTTACAAACGATAAAATTTTGGTGGACAACATTAAGATTTTGGCAGTGGGCAGTTCATCAGTCGTTTTGGTTGGGGATACCGGCTCCATTCGGCTCTCCTCCATATTCGATACTCCGCCGGAATCCCTCATTATTGGGCCGCTTGTTCCTTTTGCGAGGTAGACCATGATACGGACATCTTGTGTTAATCGGCTGAAAGTCACTTTCGTCATTTATTCTTCTTTTGTTCATGTGGGAGATGTATGGGGAATCTTTCCGGATTCGCAAGTTTTCGCCTTACAACGCCAAATCCCTGTCTTTTGGGGGGATGAGGGGAAATTGGAGAAGTTGCCCATATTCTTTCAACCGTTTCCCTCCCAAGAAATCAATGAGGAAGTCATTTTTACGCAAGAGAATAAAAGCCCCTGCATTGGCGTGAACAATCTTTATATCTTGGGGATTTCAACTTCCGCCGGGTTGCAGATCGGCAATACCGCGATACTTGACGCGAAGAACCGCACCAAGCACATCAGGCATCTTATACCAAGCGATTAATTGCCAAAGCGAGGTCTGGTGATTTTCCTCCCATGTACCTAATTCTTTGCAAGACATGCGATGGATTAGCATACATTGATAAAGAAAAAGAAAGGAGGAGGGGCTTTGTCGGGACATTACCCCAATCATTGGCTGGATCAGATCAATCATGCCTTACGCTGGCAATACGATAAATTGTTTCTATTGGAAAATGAAATGTCGGCGCTGAAGAAGCAACTTCAGGCCTTACAATCCATGCCGAGACAGCATGTCGAAAAAATAGACTACAATTTTGAGCAGTTGAAAGTAGAGAACCTCAACGGTACTCTGATCATCGGAATTAGTCCTAATGATCAAGGAACAATTGAAGATCTATCGGTAGCCGGCAAACAAACGGAGGACGTTTCACTAGGCCAGGACCCCGGCGATCCAACCAAATCGTCTATCCAAACCATCAAAATCGAAATGCAGCGATACATAAAAGAGGACATCGCCACCTTGCTTGCCGAGAAAGCAAATCATCGCAATTTGAACCTCACGGCCGATCAGTTGCAAAAAATCATGGACGATATGAGCCGGCAAATCGAGGACCGCCTTGCCTTCTATATGGCCCAATTGCAAGAGGACGCGAACGTTCATGATCAGCATGAGCAGGTTGAGCGGCGTTTAAAGGATGACCTGGTGCAAGCGACGGATAAATATATCGATTACTTTCACCAACTGGAAGGTTCGTAACCCAGCGGGGGGCCGGTTCGCCCCTGAAAACTGTGGCGATGCCGCGGGATGTCCTCTACGGTTTTATAATATTGGCCTCTAAATTCGAATGGTTCGTCATCCACAACGTCGTCAACCATATGAAAATGCGACCCGTCAGGCAAATAAACCGGCGGGCCGGTGTAGCCTTCAAACCGATGGAAATGTTGATTCAGGGCAAAAGTGATTCCCTGGAACCGATGAAAGTGGCAGTCTCCGGGGCCTCCATTAACAGGATAAGTAAAAAACCGGACGTTATGCCGATGGCCCAAATTGATGGATGTCGAACCATAAAACTCATGTGCATGCGCCTGACAATTTGTTACAGACATCGGTACGCTTCCCTTCATGTGCTCATATAATTTATTGATACGGGGAGAAGGGGGATTCTATGCGAAATTCGCCAACGGAGGACGCTCAAACGTTTGTAGCTCAGCATTATCCCGATTGCATGTTAGCGATATTGGGCGGCAGCGCCAGTATAAACCAGCATGATGCGGCTTCGGATTTGGATATCGTCGTTTTTGAAAAAGAGGATCCGGGTTATGTTCATAAAGTAAGCTCTTTTATGGATTGGATCATCGAATGTACTGTACTTACTCCGGAGAATTACAGGGAACACTACGACCAAGGATTGCAGGCGGCCAATCCCACTTTGCTGAGACTGGTGACCGGGGGCGTTGTTTTGGCTTCGCGGCAAAACGGCCTGAAATTTATCGAAGAAGCACAAAACGATCTGCAGTATGGCCCGTTGCCCTGGTCGCAAGCAGAGCTGGATTTCGCCAGATATACGATTTCCGACAAAATCGCGGATTTGCAAGGCCAAATTCCACGCTGTGAAACATGGTTTGTGGCCAGCAAGCTCCTCATATTATTAAGCGAGTTTATCCTGCGGGCCAACAACCAATGGCTTGGCGAGGGGAAACACTTATACCGTTTTTTGCAAAAGTACGCTCCCGAAACAGCGGCGGAGTTGGAGAAGGGGCTGGAAACGCTATATCTTCGGGATGATCCGGGCGAACTGGTCAGGGTTTGCAGCCGGGCATTGGAACCATATGGAGGAATGCTGCTTGACGGGTATGAGGAATGATGCTTTGATGTTCATTTAAAATAAAATCGGCTGGAGAACGCCCCGCTGCGGCTTTGCAGGCGGGGCGTGTTTTTCCTTCGTTTTTATTCCTCGTTTTCGCTTTCGATAAAGATATCGCGAAAATTTTGGGATTCCGGCAACTTGGGCATTTGGATTTCCAAAATTCCTTCCTTGTATTTTGCGCGGGACTTTCTAGGGTTCACTTGTTTTTTGAGCTGGATTTCCTGCTCCTCCCCGGACGGAAAAACAATCCGCAGCTTGTTGCGATTAACCGAGACTTTAGGTTGGTCTTGGGAGAAATGCTCCGAAACAGGCAATCGGACAATTAGATTGCGGTGTGTTTCGTAAAGGTTATAATTCACCGCTTTGTTATTGAAGATAGGGATATTGATATCGCTTGGCATGGACTTTTGAAGCTGCTTTTGGACAAAGTCGCCTACCCAGGATAGATTTCTGGCGGCATTTACCTGAGTGAAGTTCTTAGGCAAAAACGGAAATTGCTCCATCATATTCTTTTCGAATTCTTCCCAGCTTGTCAAACCGCCCTTATTTCGCATATGGCATCACCTACATCATTATATGTCTATGTTTATTCAGCAGAGCATGTTCATGTTCGAACGGTAGCAAGTGATGCGGAAAAACAGCGCGGACTTTTCCTTTATGCGGACCTTGCACCAAATGCCTATAGGCTGCATAGCCTAGGGTTGAATAGAGCGAGAGGGGAAGGTTAGTTTGCACTATGATTTCGATTTTTACGATCCGTTTCGCGTCTCTGCGGACCAAAATTTAATCCCTGACATCGTACGCGCCATAAACGGTGAATACAACGCGATCATCTGCTACGAACAATTGGCCGGCATGGCTCCGGATGAAGAGATAAAGAGGAGAATTATGGAAATCCGTCAAGACGAGATTCGGCACTACCACAGCTTCTTGCAACTCTATGCTTCGTTAACCGGCACGCAAGCGACTCCGCGGCAAACGGAACGGTGCCCGGCCGATTACCGGTCGGGAGTGATCGGCGCTTTTTTGGATGAGCAAAAAACGGTTGACCAGTACCTGGAAATCGCAGATAAAGCGCACGATCCCTATATCAAGGAACTATTTAAACGTACGGTTTCCGATGAACAAAATCATGCCGTCTGGTTTTTGTATTTTATGGTGGGCGGGAAAAAGTAAAAAGCGATATTAGAACCCGACTGGTATCAGGGAACTGGTCGGGTATTTATTTACAGGTTGCCGCATTTCAATGTAAGCGCTATACTATAAATACCCAGGGAAAATATTCCAACATCATAGCTCACAACTTCGTTCATATTTAAAATCGTTCTGGAGGTGTCTTATGAAAAAGAAGTCTTGTTTTACACTGGTGACCACATTTGCGTTTTCTTTGATTTTTTCTGTAAGCGCTTTTGCGGGGAATGTGTTCTGGGAACCATTAAGTTATTTTAATCCGAGTACATGGGAAAAGGCAGATGGGTATTCCAATGGGGGGGTGTTCAATTGCACATGGCGTGCCAACAATGTTAATTTTACGAATGATGGAAAGCTCAAGCTGGGCTTAACGAGTTCTGCGTACAACAAATTTGACTGCGCGGAGTACCGATCAACGAACATTTACGGATACGGCCTGTACGAGGTCAGTATGAAGCCAGCCAAAAATACAGGAATTGTCTCATCCTTTTTCACGTATACAGGACCTGCTCATGGCACACAATGGGATGAAATAGATATCGAATTTCTAGGAAAAGACACGACAAAAGTGCAGTTTAACTATTATACCAATGGGGTTGGCGGTCATGAAAAGGTTATCTCTCTTGGCTTTGATGCATCAAAGGGCTTCCATACCTATGCTTTCGATTGGCAGCCAGGGTATATTAAATGGTATGTAGACGGTGTTTTGAAACATACCGCCACCACGAATATTCCGAGTACGCCAGGCAAAATTATGATGAATCTATGGAACGGAACCGGAGTGGATGACTGGTTAGGTTCTTATAATGGAGCGAATCCGTTGTACGCTGAATATGACTGGGTAAAATATACGAGCAATTAATATGATTGCAGCTGGGCATGAGCTTTTTAGTCCAGCTGCAGGAGTTTTTATAATTACGTAAAATAATAATTTGACGAATAATTAAAAAAAGAATTATGCTTGGTTTAGGAGGTGCCGAGCCGAAATGGATAAAACGTTAAAAGCGCATTATATGAACCGTATCGATGAAAAGTTAAATGAACTGCCTTGGTACGTAACCGAATACATAGATAGCCGCAAACGCAAATTGTCGCCGACGACGCTGCTGAATTACTGTCATGATTTCATCATCTTTTTTGACTGGCTGATCGCCGAAAAGCTCGCAGCAGCAAGCCGCAAAGACGTTGAATTACCTAGCTTGGAAAAATTGACGGTTCGCGAGATCGAAAATTTTCTTTCCCATTTAGAGTACCGTTTGGGAAACAACAAATATACGATCAACCGCAAATTGTCCGCGTTAAAATCGTTGTTCGATTATTTGCAGAATAAAGCGGAAACCGAGGATTTAAAGCCGTATATTCAGCGTAATGTTATGGCCAAAATAGAATTTAATGCCGTTAAAGAAAGCCAGGAAACGATCGCTAACCGGATTGAAGGCAAAATTTTGCGGGATGATGATTTTGAGCGGTTCCGGCAGTTTGTGGCGTATGATTTTGGCGCGCAAAACAAAGACAACAAGCGGATTTTTCGTTTCCATGAGTTTAACCGCGAAAGAGACACCGCCATCGTTTCCTTGATTCTTGGGTCCGGACTGCGCTTATCGGAAGTTGCGGGAATCGACATCGGGAATCTGGATATGAACAAAGGATTGGTCCGGGTAATCCGTAAAGGAAATAAAGAACAATACGTGTATTTTAGTGAACAAGCTTTAGCGGACCTGGAAAATTACCTGAGCATCCGGGAAGCAAGATATGCGCCGGACAAATCGGAAAATTCCTTGTTTTTGGCGGCGCCGATCGGCCGTAAAGGCACAAACCGCCGGCTGACGCCAAGAGCCATTGAGAAGCTGATCGAAAAATATGCGGCAGCGTTCGGCAAACCGGCGCTAACCGTTCACGCGTTAAGACATTCTTTTGCGACACGTTATCATCAAGAAAACAACGACGTACCGAGACTAAAAAACCAATTGGGCCATTCATCAATCCAAACTACGATGATTTATACGCATTTAACGGATGAAGAGATGCGAAAAGCCGTGAATAATATGGATAAGTAAAAAGCAGATAAATCAGATCAAAGAGCCGGGTCGGGCCGGTTCTATATTTTAATAACAATACTTATTCACAAAACTCGTATTTTGTACATATGTCTTTGTGAAGACTAAAAGCAAGCCAATTATCTCCAGTATACTCTGCATTATCTCCAGCTTGCCAGCACTCATATTTTTCATGATGTCCATTAACAAAGAGTATCTACCCTGACTAGATTGAATTACGTATCTATATAAGTTATTTTTTCACTTTACGTTTGGGTCTCGTCAGGTCAAAACTATGTTTTACTATATCGTGAAGATCATCCTCCGGAAGGTCTCCATCTAAGATAATCGTATTCCAATGCTCTTTACTCATATGATATCCCGGCTTAACTTCTTTAAATGCGTTTCGAAGGAAATCAGATCGATCAGGATCACATTTCAGGTTAACGCATAGATGATCATCTTTTTCAAATATTAACGCAAAGATCTTCTTGTTTCCTTTGTGGCGTATAGCTGTCCAACCTTCTCCAAAAGGATGATCCTCATATGAGGCTGGATAAGATAAACAATATTCTACGATTTCTTCTAATTTCATTTTGGTATTCTCCTATCTGTAAAGCTATTCATGATTATTGTTTCTCTTGTGCCATGCTGCAATTTCTTCCATCCTTTGTTTAATTTTAAATTCAGACCCCTGTGTTGTCGGATGGTAATATTCACGTCCGATCAGGGAATCTGGCATAGTCTGCATCGTTGTTAGCTTTTCTTCTGTGTCATGGGCGTACTGATACCCTTTACCATAGTTCAGCTCTTTCATAAGCTTCGTTGGAGCGTTCCGAAGTTGCAAAGGAACAGGTTCATTCATGGAATGTAGGGCATCTTTTTTCGCATAGCGGTAAGCCAAGTAAGCGGAATTCGATTTGGGAGCCAGGGTCAGATATATAACGGCTTGTGTTAGATGCACATCGCACTCTGGCATTCCTATGAATTGACATGCCTGAAACACCGAAACAGCGATTTCTAAAGCCCTATTGTCTGCCAAACCCACGTCCTCACTTGCAAACCTAACTAGCCTACGAGCAATAAATAAAGGATCTTCACCTGATTCCAACATTCGAGACAACCAATAAATAGATGCATTTACATCACTATTTCGCATCGATTTATGCAATGCGGAAATAATATTATAGTGTTCTTCTCCATCTTTATCATACAAAAGTGATTTTCGATGAATAATTTGTAGCAGCCCTTCTTTGCTAATTTCAATATATTCACCTTGTTTCTCTCCGTTAAGCACAGCCATTTCTAAGGTGTTTAATGCCACCCTGGCATCTCCATTTGAATATTCTGCGATAGCAGAAAGTACGCCCTCTTCTAAACCTATCTTTTGTTCTCCGTATCCTTTAGGATCCAAGATCGCTTTTTTTAATAATTCAACAATATCTTCACTGCTTAGTTGGTGAAGTACAAAAACTTTGCTACGAGATAACAAGGCTGAGTTAACTTCAAACGATGGATTTTCGGTTGTCGCGCCGATGAGAATAATGCTCCCTTTCTCCACATACGGAAGAAAAGCATCCTGTTGTGCCTTATTAAACCTATGAATTTCATCAATGAATAATAGGGTTTTCTCCCCTAATTTCCTGTTTTCCTCAGCTTCCTTCATTATATTTCGGATTTCTTTAATACCGCTGGTTACTGCACTAAAATCAATAAACTTAGACTTGGTTTGATTGGCAATGATTTTAGCTAGTGTTGTTTTGCCGACACCTGGAGGACCCCAAAATATCATAGAAGATACTTGATCATTTTTGATCATATCGTGCAGAACTTTTCCAGGGCCAAGTAAATGTTTTTGACCTATAAAGTCTTCCAACGATTGAGGACGGACACGATTAGCCAACGGTCGATCATGTTCATTATCAAATAATGTTCCTTGGATCACAGTGTCACTCCCTTTTCTATAATGGTTAAACCAAATCCTTTTAGATGTATTCCCCAACCCTGTACTTTCGGAATGATTTAATTAAAGGTTCTGCTTTCGGAATTCTACAGGCGTATAGCCAGTTTCCCTTTTGAAAAATTTACTAAAGTGAGTAGTTTCTTGAAAGTTCAGCATTTCTGCAATGTCGCTAATCAAGTAATCTGTATGCATTAATAAACGTTTAGCTTCGAGACTAATTCGAGCTGATATGAAAGCTTTAGCACTTATTCCAACAGCTGCGACCGTAACCCGTGTTAATGTTTTTTCTGTGCAATTTAAAAGGGCGGCATAGTCACTAACATGATTTAACTTGGCATAATTTTTCTCCACTAATTCTTGAAATTTTAAAAACTTTTGTGAGACCTGAGAAGTAGTAGGGATATTTTTTTGTTTATGAATAATGTTGAGCCAAGTTACGAATGCATAAAGCTGATAGCGTAACAACATATGAACATCCTCTTTGGCTACTTGAATTAAAGAGTCTTGAACCATTTGCTCTATTAAAGTGATTGCCCGATGCAGCTCTGTATTATTTAAAGTTATACTATTAGGCGTTCTTCCAATATCAAACGTTAAATTCAGTTCACTCAATGTAAGTGAAGCAGGAAGAAGGAATTCTTCACGGAATAGAATAACCCATCCGTCCCAGTTTTCATCGTGTCCAAAATTATGGACTTGTCCTGGTGTTACTACTATCAGTGTTCCTTCCTTACAAGGGATGGGTTCAAAATCGATCCATTGAGTACACATTCCTTTCGTGACACAAATGAGCATATAAAATTCATAACGATAAGTAATTTTCATACGTTCCTCTGGTGTTCGCTCTTTGAGAGAAGATACACTAAAAATCTCCAGATCGTATGGGTAAGAAAGCACTGGTTTATATTTAAGAGGTCTTATATTATTTTCCTGTTTGAATGAATGAACGATTACACAAACCTCCTTTAAGAGTATTTGTTGAATTGAAATGTCCGTAAAGTATCATTAAATTTTCCCTTTTTGCCTTCATCGAATCTAATATATGACCTAAAATGATCATATCATAATAATTAGGACAAAACAAAATTGATCCGATAGTTCTTCAATTAATTGAGTATCAGCACCCAAAATGAGGAAGGATAACATGCAGGTTAATAGCATAATAGCAAAAAAAATCTTAACTGAAATGAAAGGAGATTCCACTGTTGGTTTCACACATTCATTAAATCCTTATAGTGGTTGTGCTTTTGGATGTAGGTATTGCTACGTTAGAGAAATGCCTATTCAAAGATACATTTAGTTAGCTCCCTTATGTGCCAGAGCTATGTAGATTTCAGATTCAATGTTTCCTGCGTTTTTAAGCCGACCGGATTGTTAAACGTTTCATCCAAAATGCCTCCAAATTTTCCAAAGCCCGTTTCCTTGGCGGCCTGGCGGTACGCAACCGTCGGATTTTTTCCTTTATGATGATTGTGCTGGTATCCATCTGTATCTGCGCTTCATTGACCACAGCCACTTTGTCGCCAATCTTCAAATCGATATGTGTATTGTCCTTCCACAGAACCAAATGTTTCTGGTCCCCGCTTCCCTCCCATTTGACGCCAAAACCCAAGGATTCCGCCATGAATCTTATTCAATACTACTTGACATGTGAATGGATTATCGGTATAGTGTGAATCAATTCATACCTCATATTAAGGAGTAACCTATGCCAAAAAATACTTTCTTTCGTTTAGATGAAGCAAGGCGCGAGGAAATATCTAATAGCGCTATGCATCTTTTTGTTGATCATCTTTACGAGGATATAACTATTAAGATGGTTTTGGATCGTTTGTCCATGCACCCCGGAACATTTTATCGGTATTTTGAAGACAAAGATGACCTTTATTGTCTCTTAATACGTAATGTGACCCAGAAAAGAGCTGCGTATTTTAATAACAGTAATGAAGATTCCCTTTTCCAGTTTTTCCTTACTGGCTTATTTGGTAACGTTAATGGCATTGTGACCGAGCCACTGAATGAGTTGGAAATCAAACTCACTGAAACACTTTTATACATTCCTGAGAACATTTTGCTTAAAATATATCTGAATGTGCTAAAGGGCGAGTCATTCCCCTTAATCAAGGACATTTTACGCCGAATGAGGGTTGATGGATATCTCCGACCTGATATTGACGACGACCTGATTTCTTTTATGTTTGAGTCAATGCAGTTTAATTTAGTCATGTTTTTTAGGGAATTCGATATTAAGGACTCTAAGCTGCAACATAAGATTAGCAAGTACTTTGCTGACTTTATGAGTCATGGGCTGCTTGAAGATCATAAATATTCTGAAATTGTTAGCGATCTCAAGAAAGGCAAGGAGTAGAAATATATGTATTTCACATTCGCCACTTTTATTAATTAAGGGGGAGCAAGAAAATGAAAACTTATGACGCATTTCCAGAACCAATTGGCGGCTATACTGTCGGTCGAACCCAGATGGATTTTGAGTACACGGCATCAGATCACTCAAAAAGAGAACTGACGGCGTTTGTGTACTATCCGTCCGACAGTAGCGAAGGTAAGACTACATCAACGTACATGTTTCCTGAAGTCTACGAAATGTTAAATGAGCAGCCACTTCTCACCGCGTTGAAGGATGCTTACTCTATAGATATCAAGACCCAGTGTTACGACGACCTTGCTCTCTCCGGGAAGGAAAAGCGCTATCCGGTGTTATTCTATGTTTGCGGCGGGGGCGGTTCTCCAGAATGGGGTACAGTGATCTGTACAGACTTGGCAAGTATGGGATATGTTGTGGTAAGCATCGGCCATCAGAACAGCACGATCTATAAGCGTAAAGATGGGCGCCTGTTTAATGTATCAAAGGATTTTTCGGATGTCATTACGGCGTTTTCTGAAGATCCGGAGATGCTGGCGTTGGCTGGTAAGATGGAGATGCGGCCTGACGATAAAACTGCCATTGAGATGTGCCGTAACGTGCTTACACTGCCGATACTTGCCAAGTTAACAGAGTATAGTGAATTACAGGCAGAAGATGTAAGATATGTAGCCGATTATCTTTACAAACTGGACTCTGGAGAGCAGAATTCCATCTTTAAGGGCAGATTGTTGCTTGACATCGGCATGGGCATAGTCGGACATTCTTTTGGAGGGGCTACGACGGCGATGGTTTGCCGGGACGACGACCGGTTCGCCTGCGGGATTGGCTTGGATAGCGGTGCGTTCGGCCTTCAGGGCAGCGACCTTAAGAAACCCTTCTTGCTGCTGTTTTGTGAACCTAACTATAACATGAATGCGATAATTGGCGCTAACAATAGCATGGAAACCTATTATTTCTCTGTTGATCGTGTTGCGCATTTAGATTACTGCGATATCGTGTTTACCAGTGTTAATGAGGAAATCAGAGGCGAACGGGATGCTATGGAAATGCGAAATCTTGTTACAGACTATACGAAGAACTTTTTTGATCATTACTTACTGCAGAAGGCTGCAAGTGTGGAAAGTCTGGCATACGATGGCGTGGACTTGATCAAGAAGACCAGCAATAAGTGACATAACCGAGAGGTTGCTGATAAACGCTTGTCAAAGAGCTAGCCGTACAGACACAGAGCCGATAACCCTATTACGCGGTTATCGGCTCTCTCATATTTCAGGCATTGTTTTCTATTTGAGATGAAAAGCGGTGTTTTCACCGTTGAAAAACACACTGAATCTAAAACATCTCATACCAACGTCACATAAGATCACACAGGGTTAATTCAATAAAGGGGGACTTTAGTACAAAAAGAGCTTATATCTAAGTGATACAAGCTCTTGTCTATTTGTGTATTCTTACGCAAAATAAGTTTTAAAAATGGTGCAATATAATCATGTTTACTACAGTTTTGCATTCTTTAACCAGCTACCAACAACTGTTAAATCATCGTAGAGACAATTACCGTTAAAACAAAAAAGCTCTAAAGAGGTGTCTTGTCATCATCAACTATAATATCCAATAATAATTTAACTTACACTTTGCCTGCCATCTCTTCGATCTGTCTCAACCAAGCCGTTCGCGTCGCTTCGTCGGAACCCGGTACGGACTCGAAAAATTCATGATGCAACACTTCTATGCCGCAATATTCAAATATCCCTTGATCGGAAGTCAGTAGTAGCGCCTTATCCATGCCGCTGGCAGCATACTGGGCATGCGATTTTCCTTGCGTGTTGATGATTATGGCTTTTTTGCCTTTCAGCAATCCTTTCTGCTCCCCATTCACGTAACGATAGGCAAATCCGTAAGTAAAGACCCGCTCAATATAACCTTTGACGATTGCAGGCAGTCCGGTCCACCATATCGGATAAATGAAAGTGATGACGTCCGCCCATTTTAAATATTCTTGCTCCTGTTCAATGTCTTCGCCAACTCCACCCAAAATTTCACTGCTACTGATGACAGGTTGAAACTCCATCGCGTATAAATCGCGTACGATGACCTCGTGTCCTTTTTGGCGAAGGGTTTGGACTGTAGTTTCTAAAATGGCATGGTTAAAACTCTCTTTTCTCGGATGGGCATACACAATCAAATGTTTCATAGGAATGTCTCCTTTCATTTTGCAAGCATTGTAATGTTTATTGATTGATCAATCACTAATAATGAAAAATTGAGTGGTCTCTGCCTACTCTGGTTTGAGATTTTGTGATTGATCAATCACTAATATGTTAATATTGTATGTTATCTTTTCTTATAATGCAACTCATATTTCATACATAGCTGTTCTTATTTTTTATTCCTTGTATCTACAAATGAAATGGGAACTTAAGGATGGAACTGTCCTTCTCACAGCTCCATCCTTTGCTTATCTATTAGCGAAATGTGCTTAATGTCCTTCAAAAAAATGAGATTTACCTGTTATAAATAGTGCGATCTTTTTGGCGACCTCCTCCTTACTCATAGTGATATTGCCGCTGGCCCATTGCACGGCTCCTTCATGGATGATTTGTGCAAAAATTGGCACAAACATATTCTTTTCGTTTTCCGTATAAATATGCTCCAAACTTTTCGACAAGAAAATCTTCAATTCGTTTAGTATTTTTTCTTTCATTTGAGGTAACATCAAGCCACCATAGCTACCGCGACATTCAATGTTCGGTTGTTGATAAAAATCCAATACCGCCAAAACAAGTTGATTTATACTGTCCTGATCAAACTTCACAATACCTGAAGTCCGATTATTGATAGAAACCGAGGCGAAATCCCCCATAAGGTACTCTATTAGATCGTATTTATCATTAAAGTGTGCATAAAAAGTAGCCCGATTAACTTGTGCTTCCTTTGTTATATCTGCTATTGTGATTTTTTCAAAATCCTTTTTAGAAACCAAGCTATAAAAAGCATTAATCAATGACTGTTTGGTATGTGTGTTACGTAAATTTCTTACTTTTGATGCCATTTTTCTCTCCTCTTTCCTGACAATATATCACTTTTGTCGTTATAGCAACATTCACACGTGATTGTTGATTGTTGTCTTATTTCAATGGAAGTATAGTTTATATTAAAGCAACAAACGTTACTTTAATATATCAGAGATAAGGAGTAAACGAAAAATGAAAACTATTGCCATTGTTGGTGCAGGTCCTGGATTAGGCTTGTCTCTCGCCAAAAAATTCGGAGAGAATGGATTTAGGGTAGCAGCCATTGCACGTAACCCTGAGAAATTAGCAATAATCGAGTCTGAACTTCGGAAATTAAATATTCAAACGCAGTCTTTTGTTGCGGATATCACGGACTTAGCTGCATTAAAACAAGCCATTCAATCAGCAAAAAAGGAGTTTGGTTCGATTGATGTGCTGGAATTTAGTCCCTATGCCAAAGGGGATAATTTCACAAACGTGCTAGGAACTACGCCACAAAGTGTGTCAGAATTAATGAACAGCTACTTGCTGCCTGCCGTTCTTTCCGTCAATGAGGTGCTACCGGATATGATAAATAACGATTCTGGTGCAATTCTGTTTACAACGGGTGTATCTGCCATGTTTCCTATCCCTTATGCTGGGAATGCGGGAATTGTTGGGGCGGGCATTCGTAATTATGCTGCAAACCTGCACAATGAATTGAAGGAAAAAGGCGTATTTATCGGACATCTTTCGATCGGAGCCATGATACAACCAGGTACAGCAGGAGACCCGGATGCTATTGCAGACACTTGGTTTAATTTATATGAGAGAAAGGACCATTTTGAAGAAATATTCCCTCACGGTTTTGATCCGGCTACGATTACCTAATTGAAATGTTCTTCTATTAAGAGGTTTTTGTCTGGGTCTATCCTATATTTTAATACTAGTTCGTTCAATCTGAGATTCTAAAACATCATATAGAGCAAGCTTATAATTTATTTTATCCAAGTTAAAATAGAGATCCCTTATGCTTCGCTCTATTTCTTTTTTATGATTGAGCATCATCAATTTTCGTTCTGAAATTGTTGAGTCCCCTTCTTTGTATAAGTAAACGTATTTCTGAATTTGTGCAATAGGCATTCCTGTTGCCCGAAGTGCTGTAACAAAGTGTATCCAACTTAAATCTTCTTCATCGTATAGACGCTTTCCATTATCGTTCCTTTTAACATGTGGAAGCAAGCCCTCTTTTTCATAATATCGAAGGGTGTGTGCGGCTATTTCCGTTATTTCAGTAACTTCTTTTATAGTCAGCATTATAACCTTGTAAGCCTCCTCTTAAAGTGTACTTTAAATAATTTCTTCAACTTTATAAATTGGATTCTCTGATTTCATGCTATAAAAGAAAAAATCTATTATTAAATCAGGGTTTTCCCTATTCTATTATACTGTTTTTATTTTTCAAAAAAAACCTTTGACTTGAAGTGAACTTTATAAACTATGATAGCAAGGTAATTAAAAAACGATTTTTGAGAGGAATGTATACGTTGGAAAATAAACTTTTAGCACATGAAGCTACACAGACCACTATTTCAATGGTCACTGGCGGCAGTCGGGGACTTGGTCGTAATACTGCCATTAGCATTGCACGTCATGGTGGTGATGTCATTTTGACCTATCGTAGCCAAGCAGAAGAGGCAAAATCAGTCGTTGCTGAGATTGAAGCTCTGGGGCGTAAAGCGGTCGCTCTACAACTCGATATAGAAAATACATCCAGCTTCGCTAACTTTGCTGAAACCGTTGGTTCTATTTTACAATCTAATTGGGGGAGTGCCACTTTCAATCATCTGGTGAATAATGCGGGTCATGGAGAAATGATCAGCTTCACCGAAACAACAGAGGCTCAATTCGATAGCCTGTTCAATGTGCATGTGAAAGGCGTATTTTTCTTGACTCAAGCCCTATTGCCGCTTCTTGCAGATGGTGGTCGTATTGTTAACTTCTCATCAGGCCTCACTCGTGTCTCATATCCAGGCTTCTCAGCTTACTCTGCAGCTAAAGGTGCAGTAGAAATTCTAACCATCTATATGGCAAAAGAGCTGGGCCACCGCGGTATCACCGTTAATACCGTTGCGCCTGGTGCGATTGAAACTGATTTTTTAGGCGGCGCTGTGCGTGACACGCCAGCTTACAATGATGCATTTGCTGCGATGGTTACCCTTGGTCGTGTCGGCGTGCCTGACGACATTGGTCCCGCAGTTGCCAGTCTACTCGATCCCGATAACCGCTGGGTTAATGCACAGAGAATCGAGATCTCCGGTGGTCAAAACATTTGATTTTTCGGCGGAAAAATGTTTGTCACACGATATGATTTCCACCACGCAACTTTTTAGATAATAATCTAATCGGAAATGACACCAAGTTCTTATCCTCGGTTAGGACAAGAACTTGGTTCTTTAAAACAAAAAAGCCACTAAAACAGAGCGACTTTGAATGGAACAGTGTTCTTGTCCCGCGACACAACATCCCAAAATCAACGAAGACAACAACTCCTAATCTCGTCATAGCGAGGTTACGAACTTCACTTCCGGAAAGCGGCTATCCGGTCCTTTCATTAAGATACCGCCCTGATTTTTCAAATACATATCAAAGAAATCCAGCATATAGGCATTGATAACGGAGTTCGCTCTTTCGGGCGCAATCGTTCCTGTAATACCCAGCATGTTGAAAACCGGAGAAATGAACTGTACATCGGCAAAATTCAAATGCTCCGTATTTTCAATATAGAGGACTTCCCCCCCTTCATCGACCGTTTCGCGCATCCGTTCAAGCTCCAACTTTTTATCTTCCGTTACTTGATCCTCCCACTCTCTTGTTGAGCCCATACGGTTAAGCTCTGCATCCGTGTATACCCGGTTATCCATCACCATTTTTAATTTTTCGAAATAGCTTTCCGAGTTGATGAACAAAAACGGCTTTCGCAGACCCTCTCTGTCACGCAGCCGATAAAGCCCTCCATCAAGGTCGATTCCAACCGCGATTCGCGGATCGTAAGAAGCGTCATAGGCCGTCGCTCCACCGATGGAATGGCCGAACACCCCGACATGACGAAGATCAATCCTCCCTTTTAGATGGCTTGGAATCTGCCCCGATTGGATGAGCTCGAATTGGTCCAGCGCAAACGCCACATCGCCGGTTAGAACTTCTCCCAACTTGTCGCGATTTTCTCTACTCGTCCGGTAATCTTGGCCCGGCGAGAATAAGTCGTTGGTTGTGCTGGTCGTGATTCGTCCGTCCGGAAACTCAGTTGCAAATGTATTGTAGGTGTGGTCGATCACGGCCACGATATATCCGTGACTCGCGAGATTTTCGGCTTGCGACGTGTGGAGGAACCTGGAAGAGCCGTTGCCGGGATTCGCAAGGATCAGCGGGTATGAAGTCTGCGCCGAAGAGACTTCGGCCCCCGAATAAGCATGACTGGATACGTACTTCAGGTGTTGAAAAGTAAACCCGGGAAGGCCATAGTCCGCAGCCATATAACGTAAAATCTGGAGATCGGGAACAAAGGGAGCGTACTTGCCGGTGCCGGCTTGAGCCGGATACCATACCTGAACCATCAATTCCCTCTTGCTATCTCGGGCTTCGTCGAAAATCTCTTCCCTGTTTGTATCCACGAAATGAAAAGTTTGCGTTCCAACCTTAAATTCGCCTGTCGGTTCAGGTAGTTTAAATACAGGAAAAGCATACATGAGACCCGCTGTTACGACCAGCATTATTGCTATAGCGGTATAAGCTGAACCCAATATGAATCGTGGGATTTTTTGGGGACCGTTTTTTTTAAAATAGCTATAACCTGAAATGGCTAAAAATATGATCGTGATGCAATATGGGAAAAATAGCTGAACTCTGTATCCTTCCACCGTCCAATGAATGACCAGTAAAAGTGTGGCGAACCCGCTTGCAACGGATACTGGAATTTTACGCCGTCCTTTTTTTAATAGAACGGTTAATGCAAACAAGCCGATGCTTGACAATAAGAGCAACAGTTCAAACAACCTCATCTCCATTCTCCTTTTAAAAAATTTCCATTTTTGTTCGTCCCAATCTAATCCTCCACGCTAGCCTTAGCCCCCCTCCTTTCGTTGCTTTAATATAAAGACGGTTTCGGAATCCAAAATGTATCAGTTAACGTCAATGTAATCTGCCCGTTAGCTTAACAAAAGTTAACCTGTTTACAAGATAACTAGCCAATCCCAAATTATGATATTTGGGTCTTGTGACATCAAATAAACTAACCACTTCTTCTCGTTTAACTCAGTTCAAATATAATAATATTAGACACGCACAAAACTTTAGTTAGCTTGATTTTGTTTACGAGTCACAATATTTTCCATTTGTGATTTTGCATGTATTTTGTCTCAAATATTACTCTTTAGTTACTATGTAACCAAAAAGTCTGTACTTTTCGTATTTACACTTTTGGTCCATAATGACTCTTGTGGCCACGAATACATTAAGAAATTTTAAAATATTAATCATTATTGAAATTAACAGTAATTACTGCCAGAATGCGGTAGTTCTTCTGAGCAATGGGAGATATAACGAATGGCAAACCTTGTTCGGCGGTATCGCCGCCCACGACCTGGTAGGCTGGATGGATCTCGTTCAACGAGACCAATCGATGTAAGCTTTCCGACCTTTTCATATATAAAAAATCACCCTCTATTTGGCCCTAGAGGGTGATTTTTTAGCTAAAATTCCATCTGATATTCAAACGTCTTAATGATCCGCCCCATGATTTACAGTTATTACGCCAGGTGTACTTGGTACTACGGGTACTACAATCACGCTAATTAACCCCAATGCGATCGCCATTGAAAAAAATGCTTTTTTCATTACTTAATTCCTCCTTAAGAGTATTATTCATAAATAGAGTGTACCGCTTCTGTTGAACTTCGTTAGCATGTTTTCTAAATGATTCGAACAATGCAGAAAACTTTTTAAAAGCGAATGTATCTTTAATTGTGTTAGATAATTCCAAACCTTGTAATGTTTTATCTATTGCAGCACTATACTGCTGACGAACAAAGTGATACAGCGACAATTTAAAGAATATTCTCATCAAGTACACTGTTCGCTTCTGCTTATAGTATTCGAGTGCTTTATTTATATCGCCTTCAAATAAAGTCAACACATCACCAATGTCAAAATCATGCTTTATTGCCGCATCGGTGATGTTGAGTATCCCAGGTATTAACTCTTCGATTCTTGCATCCTTTAGAAATTGAATATACGGGTCAAGGTACTCTAATCTGCCTGAGAGTAAATTGACTGCGAGCATGTTAGCTTTAGAGAACAATTTAAAGAACTCGACTTCTTCTTTTGCTTTTTTGCTCCCGTCATCTAGCCAAGAAAGATCACTATACTCTTCTACAAGGGCCTTTGATTCGCTGTATTGTCCCTTATTTTGAAGAGCTAATCCTTTCATTAACTTGCTGTAGCCAAAGTAGTAAATCGGATGTCTCTCACAAGCCTTGCTTTTAGTTGATCTTTCGCCTTCAAGCTCTAGGGCGGTCAAGTGAAGCTTGTCAGCTATTTCGATCATTTTGTCCCAATCTTCAAGGGTATATGTAGCCTTTAGCAGATCAACTAAGGAATCAATTTTCAAATCGTCCAGGCGTAGTTGATTCAATAAAATTCCCTCCAATCCCATTTAATTCCTTATCATAAGGATACGGAATTATTTACCATTAGTCAATTATTCTAAGTGTTTTTGTATATAATTGGGGCAATTATTGATCATTTTTTGAACAACTTAAATCAATCCTCAATAAATTCCTATAAACGACAAAATCGCCCCCTCCCTTTCGGGAGAGTGCGACAAATTATTTAGTCAGTTGTTTCTTTTGAAGCTTTCTTTCCAAGAACCTCATTCACAAGTTTTCCCGCGCCGCCCTAGTTCACGTCCTTCGTCTCCAGACGAAGCATCGAAGCCCCAGCAATCCCCAAGCCGGCGGCTCCAAGCGCCAGGTGGACCGCGACGATGGAGTTAATGGATACCAATGGTCCGTTAAAGCCGGAGCATACGATGAGCACTAGCAGAATGGAGGAGACCATGGTGGCTGTAACCGAATGCTTGCGCATGCCGAATAACAAAGGAATCAGGGCCATCGCGGCAGCCGACAGCGAACTGATGGTGTACTCGAGCAGCAGCACTTGTACCTGTTCCATCGTTAGTGAATCCGCAATAAAGGGATAGAAGTGATCCACGGCCACCAAAACGGAACCCATCAGCACGTCGGTGAACAGGATCATTCCGAACGTAAAAAAGAAGATGATGACCAATTTGGCAGCGATCAGCTTGCGGCGTTTGATCGGATACGTAAAGAGTACGCCGAGCGTTTTGTTTCTGTATTCCAAGGTAATCATTGTTGAGAGCAGCGCTCCGGCGAATATCATGAAGGTTGCCCTGACGAAGGTATCGATCAGCATGAACGATTCCGGGTAAGTGGAATAAGCGTAATCCTCGGCTCCATAATCGGTAATGCCTATCATGGTCAGAAACAGAAGGATCGCCAGGTCGGCCATGGCGGCATAGCCGATATGACGGGCGAACCGGTACTTACGGAGTTCCAGCGAGATCAGTTTAAGCAACGCCGCCATCCCCCTTCATCAAGTTCATGAAGTATTCCTCCAGAGAGTGCGTCCGTTTGAAGATCGATTCGATCGCAACGTCATGGCGAACGAGGCCCGCATTCAGCTCCGACGGAATCGCGCCTGGATCGTAAACCCTCATCGTATGCTCGCCCACCAGCTTGTAATTGCTTAGTCCGAGCAGATGCTCCATGACGTACGCCGCCTTGCGAACGTCGGTCGGCCGGAGCTCGATGTATTCGTTGTGTTGGCCGCGAATGCGTTCCATTGATACTTCCTCGATCAGCCGCCCCCCGCGAATGACGCCGACCGTATCGGCAATCTGCTCGATCTCGCCCAAAATGTGGCTCGAGACAAGCAGCGTGATCCGGTATTCGGCACTGAGCCGTTTAAGAAGATCGCGCAGCTCCTTGATACCTGCCGGGTCCAAACCGTTGATCGGCTCATCCAAAATGAGCAACTCCGGCGTCGTGATCAATGCGCGGGCGATGCCAAGCCGCTGCCTCATGCCGAGGGAAAATTCCCGGACGGGCTTCCTGCCCGTATCCTTCAGGCCCACCTGTTCCATCATGGCGCCAATGACCTTTTTGTCCGGAAATCCCATATATTCGCAGTGCAGCTCCAGATTCTCCCGGGCCGACAGGCCGTCATAGAAAAACGGATAATCGATCACGCTGCCCATGCGTTTCAGTACTTCGTACGAATGAGGCGTAAGCTTCTCCCCGAATAGTTCGATCTCACCAGCGGTCGGTTTGACCAGGTTGGTCAGCATTCTCAGCAACGTCGTTTTGCCTGCCCCGTTGTGCCCGAGAAATCCGTAAATTTCGCCCTGCCTGATGTTCATGCAGACGTCAGACACCACCTCCGTGCCCCCGTACACCTTCGTTACTCCAATCGTGCGCGCTATGTATGTCATCGCTCCGTGCTCTCCTTTGCTAGGTGGACTTCAGGACTACCGTGAACACGGTCCGCTCGCCGGGCACGCTTTGCAAGCCGATGGTGCCTCCCATACGCTCAACGAGCCGCTTCGTAATGGTCAAGCCAAGGCCGCTGCCTTGGTAGAGGCGATTTCGCGAATCCTCCAGCGTATACATTCGTTCGAAGACCCGGTCGTGCTCTTTCTCGGGAATACCTTTGCCTTTGTCCCACACCTGGATGGCAACCTTCCCTTCGTCCGACCGCTCCAGCGTCAATCCCAGCAGCTTGCCATCGGCCCCGTATTTCATCGCATTCGTGATCAGGTTATCCAGCACGCGATCCAGCGCCTCCGCATCGGCCATGACGTACAGGTCTTCGCCCGGCATGGACAGCTTCAGCTTCATTCCCAGATTCGCAAGCATGTCGTAAAAAGATAACAACTTCAAGCGGCACAGCTCGCTGGCATTCACGCGGGATAGCGCCATCTCGGTATCGCCCGCCTCCAGCTTGGCCAGGTCGAAGAAGGAATGCATGAGACGGAGCACCTCCTGCGCCTTGTCGTGGATATTGGCCGTCATTGCTTCCCGCTCGCGCTCAGCCAGTCCTCGGTCATGAAGAAGAATCTCGCTGTAGCCCAGCACCACCGTCAGCGGCGTTTTCAGGTCATGCGAGATGTTGGACAGCATGCGGCGAATCTCGATCTCCTGATTGGCGTAGCGCGCTCCTGCCCGATGCGCGCGGTCGAGCAGCCGGTTCATGTCGATCAAGATTCGCCCTACCTGAGCATCGCTGTCGAATAACAGCAGCCGCTCGTTCGTGCCTTTATCCAAGATAGAGTTCAGCTTCCCGTGAATATACGCCAGTTGGCGGCTTCGTTTGCGCTGGCGCGCCAAAAGCACGATCACGGCAATGCCGAGCAGCGCGATGGAAGTCACGAAGAACCAGATCATGACGGGTCCGCTTCCAGCTTGTACCCGAGGCCCCACAGCGTCTTGACGTATTGAGGATTGGACGGGTCCGCTTCCAGCTTCTCGCGCAAACGGCGCATATGCACGTTAATGATATTATCGTCTCCGATAAAGGTATCGTTCCAGACCGACGCGTAGATCTGGGCTTTCGTATACACCCGGCCCGGATGCTCCGCAAGCAGTCTCAGGATGCCGAACTCTTTGGACGTCAGCTTCACGGGCTGGCCATCCCGCTCGACGCCGTATGTCTCCAAGTTCATGACGATCCCCCCCACCCGGATAACCTCGTCTTGTTCCGGCGAATCCGAAGCCTGACCAGGTGGCAAGGTATAATTGGAGCGGCGAATGGCCGCTCGCACGCGGGCGGTCAGTTCGATCAGCGAGAAGGGCTTGCTCACATAATCATCCGCGCCCAATTCGAGCCCCAGTGCCTTGTCCACCTCACCGTCCTTGGCCGACAGGATAAGAACGGGCACCAAGCTGACGCTCCGGATCGCCCGCAGCACCTCTATGCCGCTTCTGCGCGGCAGCATAAGATCCAATATGACCAGATCGTACCGGAGAGGCTGCACCGCGAACAGGCGCTCTGCCTCCAGGCCGTCGTATGCATACGAGACGCGGTGGCCCTCTTTTTCCAGATAAGGCCCCACCATTCCGCTGATGGATCGGTCATCCTCAACAAGCAGTACATGTTCCCCCGACATGAATTTCCTCCGCAAACGTTTTGAATCTATTACCTCACAAATTTCGGCCGTTGGCAACCCGGCTTCCTTCCACCTTTTCATATGTAAGCTTTTTGTAAGGAACGATTAATAAAAAAGCAGGATTTGCACTCTACAATCAAGTTATATCGGTTGATAGTTTTCATTTCAGCGAGGAGGACAAAGATGAGTTTAACGAGGAAAATGCACAGCTTTAGGAAGTCCCTATTAGGGTTCATGGCATTATTGATTGTGATAGCGGGAGGTACAGGTACCGGTTATGCAAGTATTGAGCCTGCGACCAGGCAGACGCTGGTGCTTCAGCATGCGACGATCGTGGACGTAAGATCCGGAAAGTTAACCAACGATCAGACGATTATCATTACGGATAATAAAATCAGTCACATTGGAAACAGCAGTCAAACGGCCATCCCCGATTATGCGCAAGTACGGGATGCTACGGGCCAATACGTCATTCCCGGTTTGTGGGACATGCACGTCCATCTGGAAGATAACTATAAAGACGCTTTCCCGCTCTTTCTGGCTAACGGAGTGACCGGAGTAAGGGAGATGGGGGTAGCGCTTACAAACATCGATCTGTGGAAAACGAGCATCCAAGCCGGTATGCCGGCCCCACGCCTTGTCTATGCGGGTTCGACCCTAAATGGAGGTCCGGCTGACGAGGCTCCCCACATGTTCTACTTGAAAACCGAGGCACAAGCGCGCGAAGCCGTCCGTCTCAATGCGGCAAAAGGCGCGGATCATATCAAGGTCTACTCTTGGTTGCCGCGTCCCCTGTTTTTGGCGGTCATGGATGAGGCCCAAAAGTACGGTTTGCCGGTGGTCGGTCATTTGCCGGTAGAGGTACGGGCAAGCGAAGCCGCTCAACTGGGATTCAAGAGCATAGAACACCTGCACGGTTTGTTTATTGCCACTTCGAGCATCGAAGACGATATTTTCAAGAAAGCCGACATGAGCGATTTGCTCGGTTATTCGCTGGCAGAGATCGAGGCCTCCGAATCCTATGATTCCGTAAAGGCCAACAAGCTGTTCCGCAAATTTAAGGAAAAGGGAGTCTGGCCTGTACCGACTATTGTTACCTATTTGAATATGGCCAAAACCGAAATCGATCCGCGGTCCAAATACGTCCCGACTGCCGTGCAGAAGCAATGGGCCGAAGTGATTCGCGCCACTCCTCCCGAACAAACGGAATTAATGGCGGCCATCAATTCCTTAACGCCGGGCATGGTCAAAAAGTTGAACGATGCCGGCGTGCCTATGCTTGCAGGCAGCGATTCCAGCTTCGAAATGACTAACTTTATATACGGCGTTTCCTTGCACGATGAACTCGAATTGCTAGTTAAAAGCGGCCTCACCCCGCTGCAGGCCTTGCAGACGGCAACGCTGAATCCGGCGCGATATTTGGAGAGAGAGCAGGAAATGGGCACCGTAGAACAAGGAAAGCTCGCCGATCTCGTGCTGCTTGACAAGAACCCGCTGGAGGACATTCGAAACACGACAAGCATCTCCGCAGTTGTCTTGGACGGGAAACTGATGGAGAAGCAGACTTTGGACCGAGCGGTTAAAACATACCCCGTGATAAAGGTTGCCGATATAAAAGATGAGCCGGAAGGATCCGGGCCATCTGCCAATTAACACATCCTTCATAATCAATAATGCGGCCAGGCCCTTCCCTTCCCCAATAAGAAGCGGAAGGGCCTTGTTCATATTTCGGAACACCTACAAGGGAAACGACAATAAGAAGCTTGTTCCTTTTTTTAGGCCCTTATCCCCATGCACAACCGAGCTGCTGCGCTTTGAAACCGCTTTTTGAATTATTTTACCAAACCGGACCATTGGTGCGCATGTCCCGATTTATCGAGCTTAAACTGGATGCTACTGTTAACATTGCTAATAATATGGCAAAAATAATCCGTTAGACCTATGAAAAAATTCAGAAAAACCGACGAAAATATGATCATACCCATTCTCAAGTCGCAAATAATTCTTTTAATAGGGATCTACGACCTAAAGATTGGACACATCACTACGCGGGAGGTAAGGCCTAGAGTTTCATATGATCCCCAATCGTGTCGTCCGCTACTCCTAACCTTAATCACACATTTTTATTATCTTAAAGGAGTGTACATCTTCGTGAAAACTATCTCTTACCCCCGCAAATCCGCAATGCTTCTTGTACTTGTTTTGATATTGGCGCTTTTGGGCAATCCGGCCACCAAAGCCGCCAGCATTGAAGATAAACCCGTCTCCAAAGCCAGAACGACTTGGTTATGGCACACCGCTCTTATCCAATCTTCGTCCTCCGAGCTGTTGAACTTTACCAAGTCCCAAGGCGTCGGAATTATATACTTGCAAATTAGTACCAAAGTAGATCTTGCCTCCTACCGCAGCTTTATTCGCCAGGCCTCGGAAATGGGCATCGAAGTTCATGCTCTAAACGGAGCCCCGGACTGGGCCCTTGCCGCAAGCCGTCCGAAATTGGACGCTTTTATGAAATGGATTAACGATTACCAGCAGCAAGCCGCGCCGGAGGAGAAGTTAAAGGGAATTCATGTTGACATTGAGCCGTATTTGCTTCCGATCTGGAAAACGGACTACGACACCTTAGTAACTGAGTGGCAAGACAATGTCGATGCGTTGGTCCGACAGTCGGCTGACTTGGAACTTCCGCTGTCGGCGGCTCTTCCCTTCTGGCTCGATAATTATAAAGTACCGGACAGCGAACAAACCTTGAGCTCCTGGATGATCTCTCGCTTTGAATCCGTGACCCTGATGTCTTACCGCGATAGCGCCCAGGCCATTTACGATACGGCCAAAACCGAGTTTGCCGAAGGCGAAAGCATGAACAAGAAAATCTACACCGGTGTGGAAACCAAGCCCTCCAACGAAGGAAATTTCATCACTTTTTACGAAGAAGGCAGCCAAGTTCTGAATGAGCAGCTCGCCCTGTTGGAGCAATTGGGCGGAACGCAAACCTCGTTCGGCGGTATCGCCGTCCACGACCTGGTAGGCTGGATGAATCTCGTTCAACAAGACCAATCGATGTAAGCTTACTGGGGTCCCGCCAACATTTTAACGAAAATATACGCTAAGCCTTCGGAAAAAAATGAAACAAATTAAAACGAGGCCTGCAGGGATCAATCCTCTGCAGGCTTCGCTAATTAGTGTCAGTATAGCAATAATATACTTTCTTGACCTTCTTATGTATTTTCCCTAACCGCTTAACTAAATAATTTAGGCAATTTCAAATAATCCTAATAAGGAAGCACGATAGCTCTTAGAGACTTTCCCAAAAATTTTAGCACATTCCATCTAGATCAACCCTTGGAGTAAAAAATGCCTATGTATGAGGTTTGTTATGACAAAATATGTTATTTCTGTTTTAATGGATCAC
The DNA here is from genome assembly GCF_003863965.1 of Paenibacillus oralis. GTDB lineage: Bacteria > Bacillota > Bacilli > Paenibacillales > Paenibacillaceae > Fontibacillus > Fontibacillus oralis. Next base: position 5,598,068 of record NZ_RRCN01000001.1, on the reverse strand, counting down.
AGTAATAAATGAAATAGACAATGCAGTTGTGCCAATAATCCTCATAACTTTGCTTGTCATTCATTTAACCTTCTTCTCAATTTATTTTGTGAACCATAACATGACAATATATATTTTTGTAATTACTTCATCTCTTATCGCCAGTTTTGTGTATGTACATAATGCTTGTACACTTCCCCTTGCTCAAGGTCTGAAACTGTAGGACCAATTTGTACCCAGGTATTATTTCCTCGGTCGGTATAAACATAAGTGTTGCTTGGTTCATCCGCAAATGTAACATTAACCCATAATGCAGGCATTTTACCCCAATGTGCTTCAATCAGTGCAATATCATCCTCTTGATACTTTTTTTCATGAACAAGATACACCAAGAGACTGTCCTCGAGCCTGTTCAGTTTAGATTGGAGCATAAAGTACCCGGTCCCCACAATCAACAAGATAACGAGAATAACTGAGCATACAATTATTGTTTTTTTCAAAGGTAGCCACTCCCCTCATATAAACATAGTAAGATAAAATAGAAAAATGCTCCACTTTATTAAATGGAGCATTCATCATTTTTAAATAATAGAAATTCATCACTCCGCAAATCTATATACAGCCCGGAACGCAAATTCATGAAGGTCGCGGAAACGCCGGCCTAGCAACTCATACCCCTCGGCTCCGGGGTGCAGGCCGTCTGTTAGAAAGGCTTCATCCTCCGGGCCGAGCCAGTTCAGACCATCCTGATAGTAAACTTTACGATCGCCCCGTTCCCTAAGCAGCTCCACGGTCTCGCGGATGGCTTCACGCATCATGGGCAGCGTGAAGCCCAGCAAATTAAGCTCCGTTTCGCGGACGGTGCCATAAATCGGGGAAATGACAAGCAGCGGGGTCTCCCTGTGCTTGTCGCGTATCGTTTCCAGCAGTCCAATCAGCAGTGGCTTGAACATGCGCGGGCTTAAGGTGCCTGCACCATAGATATTCACGCCCGCACATAGGGAGATGAAATCGGCCGGCAGGTCGCGGATCAGCCGCCCGATCATCGGCTCCATGTGGCAGTTGCCGGAGAAGCCGAGATTGGTCAGGTTGAAGCCGCAGTTTGCGGCGGCAATGGCGGGCCAGGTGCGCGAGGGGCTGGAAGCCGCGACGCACTGGGTAATGGAACTGCCGTAAGTGATCCAGCGGGGCCGGGTGTCCGGCAGCGGGTCTCCGGCAGCTTCGCCGCCAATCCGCAGGCCGGTGACGGTCATTCCTATATTTTGCGGGAGCCAGATCTCCAGATCCTTGACTCCGCCCCCCAGTCCGCTGAACAAGGCTTCTGTTGCTCCGGCGGGCAGGCTGAGCGTTCGGAACAATTCCCCCCCTGCCAGGCAATCCATGGCGGCGGCATCCACTAGCGGTGTGAACGATACCGCCGCCTCTGCGGAATCCGTGCGCAGCCGCAGGCGGACACCGGCGCAAATCTCGGCTTTGCCCTCGATTCCCTCAGGCGGATACAGTTTGTAATCCAGGTAAGGAATGCGCCACGGCTTGATTCCATCCTCCCGGTGCTCCAGCGAAACGGCGCCGTGAAACCACTCATCCGTTAAAGGAAGCTGCTTCACGGCGCATTCCCTTCCTTCTTGCCCACGGCCACCTCAGCTGGCATGAAATCCTCTCCCAGCCATACATCCTGCTCCAGCAACCGCCGCTGAAGCTCGGCTACGGAAATACCACGGGAGCCGGTGCCGCCTTGCAGCGCCAATGCAGCCGCCGTCCCCGCGGCCTGGCCCATGGAGAAGCAGTTCGGCATCACCCGCAGGGAGCCTTGAACCGCACGGTCCGAGGACACGGAGCGTCCGGCGACCCAAAGGTTGTCGATGCCGACCGGCAGCAGGATCCGGTACGGTACGCCGTGTGAAACTCCCGGAGGCAAGTGGTTGAAGGTCATCTCGCTTTTGCTGTTGGCGAGATGGATGTCGATATAGTAGGCGTTGCGGGCAATGTCATCCGGAAAGGAGCGCGCAGCAAGGAAATCATCGACCGTCAGGATGTAGTCCCCTTCGATGCGCCGGGTTTCCCGGATGCCAAGCTGTTCACCGCTCGCCACCATATGGGCGTGCTCAAAGCCCGGCACATATCGGCGGAAGAACTGCAGCTGGCGTTCCGCCGTGCGGCGTCCTTCAATCGCCCCCCGCGTCAAATCCTCGGCAAGCGTACCGTCGACGCCGAATACATGGCCGAAGTTGACGCCAACTAGGTAGTCGCTGATCCAGGCAAGGCCGGAGATTGACTTGCGGCCCTCCGGCAGCGCTCCTTCGGCAATCGCCAGTTCCACCGTCTTATGCAGTTGGCCCGTATCCCCGCTTTCCTCCAGGAACCGTCTGAACTTCGGACGGTCCACATTCGCAAGCAGATAGCACATGCTGCCGGGCTGAAGTTCGCCCGCTTCCCCGCCCTTCTGAAAAGGAACTCCCGCCAGCGCGGCAATATCCCCATCTCCAGAGCAATCTATAATATACCGGCAGCTGATGAAAGAACGTCCGGTTTTGTTGACGACAACGACACCTTGGGCCGTCCGGCGGTCCTCAGACAGTACAACATCGTAAACAAAGGTGTGATACAGCGGCGTCACGCCGCTTTCCAGAATGGCATCGTCATAGACCCGTTTCAGCACCTCGGGATCGATCGGCACCCAATCCAGCAGCTCTTGATATTCCTCGCGGTACCCGGGATCGCACGCCTGTTTCATCCGCTCCATCAGCTGGAGGCCGAGACCGCGGATAATCGGCTTCCGCTTATCCGTAAAGGGACAGAATGTCGGGACGAGCGCAACGGTGCCCATGCCGCCAAGGAACCCTCGCTGCTCCACCAGCATCGTTTGCGCTCCCCCTTTCGCAGCGGCAATGGCCGCGGCGATGCCGGAAGCTCCTCCACCGATGACCAGCACATCCACCTCGCGGGCAACCGGAATGCTGGCGGAAGGCAGCGTAATATGTCTATCATTCATAGAAAGACCCTCCAAATCTGCATAGGTTTAGTGGCTCAACCTAAAAATCGTTGCTTGACAGGCGGTGATGGGAACGGGAGCGTCATCCTGGATCCGCTAAGGGACCGAGAAGACCTTATTGGCCTCAAAATACGGCGTTTTCAGTTTTAACGGACCGGAGAGACCTTATTTACCTGAAAATAGCCCAGAACATCACCAGCGTTGCATTAAATCTGATCTGACAAGATATATTTTCCAGCCACACAACTATTCTAACGGTTGCCACAAGCGCTATTTGCTCCATGAACGTTGATTTAAAATTGTAACGGTTGCCATGGCGCTTATTTCACTGAAATCCGGCTATTTTGCTTAGATTCAGGCAAATAACGGCGCTCACAACCGTTAAAATTTAGAAAAGGTCTTTTTTCGTAAAATAGCCACTGTTTCAACCGTTAGATTTCCGGGTAGCTTTTACGGGAAATCTGGAGCAAAAGTTAATGCAACGCTAGTGCCAGAACATGCTTCAAAAGGCCAAATAAGGTCCATAGAGTCCGTTCACCCTCCCAAAACGTATGATTTCGTCGAAATAAGGTGGTCATCTCGGTCCGTTAGGTAGGCCCCTCGTACTCCGGATCGTTTGCCCAGCCCCGGTCAAGCTGCGATTTCGTTTTTGAGCCGGTTTAATGTTTCATAATTGCTTATTTGACCGTACCTTCAAGACAAAGACGCAGCAGATCATCCACATGCGCGGTAGCCAGACATTCTACGGTATCGGCGGCGCCGTAGTAGATTTTGACTTCCCCGGAATCTTCCAGAATCATGCCCCCCGGAAAAATAACATGATTGCGGAAGCCCCCGCTAGTCTCATATTCAGCCTCCGGCGCAAGCAGCGGCGCCTCCGCCCTGCCGATGATCCGGCTGGGATCGGCAAGATCCAGCAGCATAATGCCGGCGGTATAGCGTTTCTTCCAACTGTCCTCCCAGCCGTTCTTGCCCCGGCTGCGGTCGATGTCCACGGCATGGAACAGGGTCAGCCAGCCTTTGTCCGTTTTGACAGGCGGAGCGCCCGGGCCTACCTTGTCATTGGCATAGGCTACATCTTCAACCGCCAGCAGCAGCTTGGAGTTGCCCCAGTATTTCAGGTCAGGCGAGTCGCTCATCCACATGTCAAAGCGGTCTATGCCGCCCCGGCTGTATACGGGCATCGGACGCTCCAGCCGCACATACTTGCCCCCCATCCGCTCCGGGAACAATACCATGTTGCGGTTGTCCGGCAGCGATAGGCTCAACACCTCGAAGGAGCTGAAATCCTCGGTTACGGCAATGCCGCCGAGCAGCCCATGCTTGGTATCGACCGCAAAGCACATATAGCATTGTTCGCCGATCACCGTCAGACGCGGATCATACACGCGGACGACCTCTTCATCATGCCAGGACCAGCATGGCTTAGGCTGCACCTCCCACTTGATGCCGTCATCGCTGAAGGCCAGTCCGAGATTGGTTGTATGATGAGGGGCAACAATCCCCTTGCGTTCATCGCCGTAGTCATTGCGGAAGACCATCACGTATCTGCCTTTAAATTTGGCGACCCCGGCATTAAAGACCATCGCCGGACCGTAAGGCACATCGCCCGGCGACAGAATCGGATTCGCTGCATGCCGGGCCATCACCGGGCTGGAAACCAAAGGTCCAACTGTAAAATCACTCATATGCATAACGCTCCTTTTATACGGAAATGAATTTAGCCTTTGACCGAACCCGCTGTCACCTGGATAAACGTCTTGTTTGCCAGAATATAGGCGAGCAGCATCGGCAGGATCGACAAACAGGCTCCCGCCATCATCAGATGGATCTGCATGGCCGCGGAAGAGCCGTAGCGGAGATTCGCCAGCCCGACGGTGAGCGTCTGCAGCTGCGGATTGGTCATCGTGAATACCAGCGGCAGAATGTATTCGTTCCACGCATGGCGGAAGGCGAACAGCCCGGCCACGCCCAGCCCCGGTGTCAAGAGCGGCAGGATAATCCGGAAGAAGGTGCGGATGAACCCGGAGCCATCCACCATTGCCGCTTCATCAAGCTCGCGGGGAATGGCTTTGAAGAAACCCTGCAGCATAAAAAACGTGCTGGAATGGGCGCTGATCAGAATCAGGATAACTCCCCACAGCGTGGTATTCAGGTGCAGGGCCACCATCAGATCAAACTGCGGGCGCAGCACAATGGCGCCGACGGATATAAACATCATCGATGCCTGCACCGTTACATACAGGGATTTGCCGGGAAAATCACGCCGGTCCACCACATAAGCCGCCATGGAAGCGACCAGCAGGGTGCCAACTGTAACCATAATGCTGACAAAAGTACTGTTCCAGGTATAGCGGGCGAAATTAGCCTGTTTCCAGGCTTCCGCATAGTTGGCGAATTGCAGCTTGGCCGGCAGCAGGCTGCCGCCGGCCATCATTTCGGCGCCGGTCTTGAGAGAACCGGATAATGTCATAAGCAAGGGAAACAAAGTCAGCATCGCCGTTATCAATAAAAACAGCCACATGACCGTGCGGGCCACAATTCGGCCTGCATGGCCGGAAATCGGGCGGGCTGCACTTTTTCCGCGACCGTCCGGCTGCGGGGATAACACCTGTTCGTTCATGGATGTACCTCCTGTACACTAATAGAGGTTGTTCAAAAAGTCATCTTTTGATCACGAAGTAAATCAGGGGGCGGACTCGACATCGAATCTTGAATTCAGCCGGGCCTAAGCGGATGCTTTCGAAGCATGTTTCCTTCGGAAACATTTCAGTTGCTCACGTACCCAAAACGTACGTTCCGTTCTTCCGCCCCTAGCTTCATCTAACTCAAGCGTTTTGAAAAAACGCACTTCGGAAGCATAGGCTTCGGTACTGAAAACCTGACTTTTTGAACACGCACTAATACACCTTGTTCATTTTACGGCTTAAGAAGAAATACAAGCCGGTGATCGCTCCGACGATAACAGCGCTTGCGAAGCCTACGGCACTGCCGTATCCAAGCTGCTGCGTTACGGGTGAACCCGTAGATACCGGGAATAGCAGTTTGTACAGATAGAGATACATGACCTCGGTTTTGCCGATCGGTCCGCCTTCCGTGATGACCATAATGCTCTCATAGCCTTTCAGGGATGCGATAATCGCCAGCATGATGACCATCTGGGCAACCGGGGCCAGCATCGGAAGCGTGATGCTCCAGAACCGTCTTCCGGCATTTGCACCGTCAATGGCCGCGCTTTCGTACAAATCCTGCGGAATACTCTGCAGCCCGGCCAGGAACAGCAACATATAGTTGCCGACCGCGCCCCATACCGCCACAAGAATAACCGTGAGCATCGCATGCTTCGGTCCGAGCCAGTCGATCGGCTGCGAGACCAGGTGCAGCTTCATCAGAACGGTGTTAACCATCCCGTTATAGGAATTAAAAATATTATAAAAAACAACGGATATGACTGCGGTACTGATCACCGTCGGCATAAAATAAATGCCTCGCAGCAGATTTCCGCCCCGCAGCTTGCCGTTCAGGATGACCGCCAGCAGCAGGGACAACGGCAGCGTCAGCAGCAGCTTGCCTCCGGCAAAGATAAAGGTATTGCCGACCGATTCCCAGAACAGTCCGTCGCGCATCAACCGGCGGAAATTGTCCAGGCCGATGAACAGCGCATCGCCGTACCCGGCATAATCATAGAACATATAGCGCAGCATCCAGAGCAGGGGATAAATGCCCAGGGCAGCCGTCAGAATGCTGCTCGGGACCAGAAATAGAGCATTCTCGCCCAGCCGTTTCCATTTAAAGCTCATGATTTGTTCCTCCTTCCATTTAAGTGCAAGTTCAAAAAGTCGGGTTTTCAAGACCGAAGCTTATGCTTCCGAAGTGCGTTTTTTCAAAACGCTTGAGTTGGATGAAGCCAGGGACTGAGTAGCGGAGCGTAGGGTAACCTACGTGAGCAACGGAAGGCCCGGCTGAGTTCAAGATTCGACGTCGAATCGACTTCTTGAACGGCTTCGTCATGGAAAGATGACTTTTTGAACAACCTCTTCAGGAAAAGAAAAGGGGCATCCGCCAAGAAGTGCGCGGCAGCCCCTTCCTTCCCGTTACTCTCCCTGCGGTTTGCTTGGATCAAAAGCAGGATCCGGCGTTACGGTAATCTCGCCTTTCTCCACGGCTTTGGACAAGGCGGCGTTGTATCTTGCGTTCAAATCCGCTGTGACCGCTTTCAAATCTCCCCCGTCGAGGATATATTTGAAGAAAGCATCCGCATAGGTGGAACCTTCCGGAGTGACGCTTGGCGCAGCAGGCCAGAGCGAGTCGTGTTCTCCGACCAGGAAGCCTTCCATGCCGCCTATCTCCGGGTTTTTGGCCTGTTCCACAATACTTGGCACAATGGCAATCCCGAAGCCTTTTTCATGATAGGTCTTCAAAACCTCGTCGCCGTACATATACTGCACGAATTTCCAGGCTGCGTCCTGATGGGCCGATCTGGCGCTGATGCCGAGCCAGGTTCCGGCGGACACGATTTCGGAAGTGCCCTTGATCTGTCCGTCCAGCGTTGGGGCCAGGGCGCCCGCCCAGTTGATTTCCGTCGGGAATTGATCCTTGTACACGCCCGGCTCCGTCGAGAAGGAAAGATACATGCCGATTTTGCCTGCTGCGAATTGGGCGCGCAACGGGTCGATATCCAGCGATTCCGCGCCGGGCAGAATGCTTCCGTCTTTATACATCTGCTTGAAATATTCGATGACCTGCGCGTATGGCGTGAAATCGAATTGGCCTGTTTTCAGATCAAAGCCAAGTCCCTGATAGCCGCTCAAGGAGAGAATCTCCCGGATGGAACGGTCAAATGCTTGCTTGGGATTTTTGAAGTTCAGCGCAAAGCCGTAGATGCCTTCGGACTTGCCGACTTCGGTGATTTTCTTGGCATCGTCCACCATTTCCTGCAGCGATACCGGAGGTTTCTCGATGCCCGCTTTGGCAAAGAGATCCTTGTTGTAGACCAGACGCATGGTGAGCCCGGTGTTAGCTAGAGAGTAAACCTTGCCGTCAAAACGGTTGACATTGTCGATCAACAGGCTGCCGAATTCCGTTTTCATGTCATCGGTAAGATAATCGTCAAGCGGCGCCAGATACCCTTTTTTGACGAACTCGGACGTATTGGCGCTCTTGAGACGCAGCACATCCGGCGCCTGGTTGCTGGAAAAGGCAATGTCAACGCTTTGCGTGTAGTTCTCGGACATCACCGTCAATTCCACCTGAATATTGTCGCCGTTCGTCTCATTAAACTTGTTGATCAATTCCTTGATATACTCCTGGTCGTGACGGTCGTCAGTCCAGTATTTCAATTGTATGGGTGCGCCTGTCTCGGCTGAGGGAGCCCCCGTGCTGCCGTCAGATTTTCCATTCCCCGCACCGCCATTGCCGTTGTTGCCGCTCCCGCCGCAGCCTGCGATTCCGGCGGCCAGGATGACGCTCAAGCCGAGGCCTAACCATTTTTTTCGCATACATTCTACCCCTTTGATTAGCATTTGTATTGTGAGCTCGCCTTTTATTATAGGCCCTCGCCCGCGGAAAAGGAGTGCGGCAGACTCACTCTCCAGGGACAGAATTCTATGGTCTCCCGCAGCACGCGCCTCACGCCTCCGGCCGGTCCGGGTGATAACCCGCCCTGAACTCCGACGGCGTCTGGCCGGTGATCTTTTTGAACATCTCGCTGAAATATCGGCGCTCCTCATAGCCTACAGCCGCAGCCACCTCCTGCACCTGCGCCCCCTCCACCAACAGCAGCTTCGCTTTCTGGATGCGTTCCGAGGTCGTATACTGGGTAACCGTCATCCCGGTCACCTTCTTGAACAGGCTGGAGAAGTAGCTGGCGCTGAGATGCACATGGGCGGCGCATTCGCCGACGGTGATATCCTCGGACAAGCGGCTCTTGATATAGCGGGTGGCTTCATAAATCACCCTCTGCCCTTCGGATAAGCTGTTCCGGCGCACCAGTCCGACTCCCTCCGTGCACAAGGCAAGCAACTGACGCTGCAGGGACGAAAGCGACAGCCCCGCTGTCCCTTGCACCGCCCTGAATCGCTGGATCAGCGGCTGAATGTCCGAATACGGAACCATCTCGTAAAAGGTGCGAATGGCTGAAGCGGCCAGCTCATCGTACAGACTGAGGAGGTAATCCGGATTTTGCCGGGAGATCAGGCTCTGCAGCGTTTCCGAAATCGCCGACAGAATGGTGCCCGTCCGGCTGACATTCCCGGAACGCAGAGCCAGCAGCAACTCATCCTTGTACTCCAGCGCCAGCGGCTCCTGGCTTCCGCTCTGGTGAATATCGTCGTACATAATGGCCGCATTGCCTTCGGTGAACAGGTGATGGGAGAGCGCCCGATGCGCCTGGCGGTAGGAATCCGGCAGCTCGCTGATCTCCTCCACTCTGCCGCCGACCCCGATCGAAACCGTAAACTTGGTATACCGCTCAATATTCCGGCAGCACTGCTCGGCAATTTCGATCGGACTGAACGGACGGGACACCCCTGTATCGTTCAATACGGCCAGGTACCGGTCATGACGGGCGCGGAAAACGACGCAACGCGCATAGTCGGCCAGCGTCTCCTGCATGATATTCAGCAGTGAGAAACGGATCAGCTCCATCTCCCGGATGGACAGCTCGGCAACCTGCTCCTGGAAACGGTCGATTTCGATCAGCATCACCACGAAGCCCCGAGGCTCCAGCTCAATATTGAGAAAATCCCACCGTCCCGAGGCCTCTTCCCATGAGGTGCGGTGACTTACGAGCAGCGTAAAGTATTCCTGCCGCAGCACCGGCATGCTCTCGCGGAGCTTATTCTCCATTTCCCTCAGACTTAAGCGCTTGGATCTCTCTTCCATAATCTCCGCCTTGGCCCGCAGCACCGTCGACATGATCTCTTCCTCTGAAAAAGGCTTCACCACAAAATCAAACGCTCCCAGCTGCACCGCCTGCTGCGCATATTCGAAGTCGGCATAGCCGCTGATCAAAATGACCTTGCAACTGCGGTTCTCTTCCAGAACCGCGCGCAGCAAGCTCAGCCCGTCCATTCTCGGCATCCGGATATCGGTAATGACCAGATCCGGCCGCAACCCGCCAATCAGCTTAAGCCCCTCTTCCCCATTGCTCGATACCCCTGCGACCCGAATCCCCTGTTCTTCCCAGTTGATCGCGGTCAGCCCGTCCACCACGCTTTTGATATCGTCGATAATGCAGAGACTGACCGCCTCAGGATTGCTCATCCGCATGCTCCCCCTTCTTGGGTAAAGAAATCCGTATTTCCGTTCCGCGTTCCGGCGCACTGTCCACATGAAATTCCGCACCTTCCCCGTAATAGAGCTGGAGCCTCCGAATCAGATTGGACACGGCATACCCCTTATCCGATTCCCGCCAAAAGAGTGCGCGCATCTGGCCTTCGTCCATGCCGCTGCCGTTATCGCGTACGGCAAGCATCCAGCGTTGCCCGTCTCCGGCAATTTCAATCTCGATCCGGCCGCCATTTTCCATGTCGCGAAAACCATGCAGTATGCTGTTCTCCACCAGCGGCTGTAAAATGATGCGCGGAATCGAAAGCGCGGACAGCTCCGGCTCGCGGACATGAATCTCATAGGAGAACAACCCTTCATAGCAGCTTGACTGCAGCTCCAGATACTGGCGCACATGTTCCAGCTCTTTCGACAATGTCGTAATTTCCTGGCCGTTGTTCAGCCCGAGCTGGAACAGCCGGGAGAGCGACATGACCATTTTTTGCGAAGGCCCGACCTGCTTCAAATTCAGCTTCCAGTAGATGGTGTTCAGGGTGTTGTACAGAAAATGCGGATCCATCTGCGCCGACAGCGCCTTGATCTCCGCAGACCGCTTATGCGTCTGCGCCTCCGTGACCTCTTCAATCAACACCACAATCTGCTCCAGCATCCGGTTGAACCGGAAGCCCACCTGGGCCAGCTCATCTCCGCTGCCGCTCGCAAAACGGGCGGACAAATCATTGTTCTCCACCCGTTTCATCACCTTCAGCAGCCCTTGCAGCGGCTTTAGCAGATAGCGCGTAAACGCGCCGGAAATCAGCGTTGTTACGATAAAAGCCGCCAGAGCAACCCCGGCGATCAGCCATTTCACATATACCATGTCCTTCAGCACGCCGGCCTGAGACTGGATGGTGGTCATTGTCCAATCCGCAATACCGAGCCGGGCATAATTGAGCAAATAAGCTTTGCCGTCCAGTTCAAAGGATTGACTGCCTTCCGGGCGGTTCATCAACTCCCGCAGATTCCCTGAGTCCACCGCCTGCCGAACCAGCGTCTCCTTCACGGGGTAGACTGTCTCGCCTTTAGCGTTCAACAAAAAGCTGGACGCCCCTGTCCCGGTGTCTCCCTGCACCAGCTTGCGGAAGCCGTCCTCGCGGATATTCACGACAATATAGACATCGCGGACCGGAATGTCAAAGATTGGCTCCAGAATCAGCGAGATGACGCGGTCCTTGCCAGAGAAAAGCATATCCTCATGGCCCTCCACCCAGAGGTTCTTTTTCTCCTGTTCGATGCGGTCATACAGAAAGGTATCCGCAAAAGCGGTGAGCCGGTTGCGGTTCATGGACGAAGGATAGAACTCGCCAATCGGCGTCGAAACGTAGATGGACTGTATCAGCGGCTCGGCGATCCGCGCCTGTGAGAAAACGTTGTCAAGATCGTTCAAATGCGTGTAATACCTGCTGGTGTCCCCGGAGGCGGCATCCTTCAGCATGTCGTGAAAAGGCTGGCTGATCATGAACGTCATCATAATCAGCATCAGCTTGTTCAGCTTCTCATCCACGATCTGCGCGGACCTGACCACTGTGTCCTGCGTGAGTTTCAGCGCGTTCTTTTCCAGGGTGGCGGCCGAAATATAATAAGACAGCCCGCCGGTCATCAGGACAGAGAGCACGATGATGGCCAGAAATGCGATTTTGAGTTTGTTGCGGAACGATTGCCTGCGGAGGTAATCCAAGCTTTTCACGCCTTCCGTTAAAGATCTCTATCCCTTCGATTATTTCACTGCAGTCCCCTATTCGACAATATTAAAAAACGAAGCTGTCCCAAGCAGCCATTTCATGGCTTAGGGGCAGCTCCTTCGTATGATCCCATTTAGGCTAGAACCAAAACATCGTCAAAATGGACGCCCGCTGAGGTAGTCCGGAATCCGATCCCCCCTGCTGTCAATTCCGTTACAGGATTGGTCCATTTCATCTTTAATTCTCCATCCACATAACAGGCGATTGTGTTCCCTTGGATGACCGCCTTAACCGTATACCACTGCTTCTCCTTGGCTGTGAATGGGGTACTGGTTACAGACGTCAGTTGTCCGTTCACGGATTTGTACAATTCCAGCTTTTTATTCGATGAATTGATCCGATACATATAATAATTATTTGCATCCTTTACCCTAAAGACAACGCCTGCATTTGCATCGGTGATGGGCATTTTCATTCTGGCTTCATACGTGTAATCCGTCCATGAGTTTCCGCTATTAGCGGTAATTAGGGATGTGGTTGTCTGGTTCCCGCTGGACAGCACTTTATTCGTGCCGACTGTGGGTACGTTCCAGCCGCCTGTGACAGACTTCCACCCCGCCGTATTTCCGTCTTCGAAATTGTCGCTGAACAATGGCGGCTTGGAATTGGAATTAGCAAAAATGATACCGTTTACATAATTGTTGGCGGTGGCATTCAAATCGTTCAGGCTTGTTGCGAGCTTGCCTCCAACATAAATATCTGTGAACGTGACGCCGTTAACCATTCCGCCTTTAGTGGCATTTCCGGCAAGCCTGGATTTCTGCGATCCCGTCTCGCGCACATTGATGTTCTTTAAGATAACATTGCTTACGTCGCCGGAAGTACTGGTGGAAACTCCAAGCCAATAGTTCCCGAATTGATTGATGCCAACTCGTTCGATATCGATATTTTCAAAGGTAATATCTTGAGCGTAACCTTCCTTTGGAAGCGTATTATGTTGGTAACCATGATCAACTAGCAATGCCCGGGCGCTTTGAAACACATACGAATTTCGGATCGTTACGCCGATCTGCGGCTGGGCTACGCCCATGCCAATCTTGAATGCCGCGCATCTTGTCCAGGCCAAAGCGTCATCAAAGACCACATCCTCCAAATGTTCAAGCGCGCCCGGCCACCCTTTGGACATCCCCGTCTGCAGCCAGGTTTTGGTGGAGTACGTGTCGTCATCCGATATGGCAATGGCATGCTTGACAAGCACGTGCTGACTTTCATTAATATCGATCACGTCATTTTCAATTTTGTATAAATCCTGGAATCCCTTAAGATTTTTGATGGTCACATGATCGGAACGAACCACCATAAACGACCAGAAACCGGCATCCCGCAATATTAAACCGTCAAACGTAAAATTTGTGGTTGCGATCGGCACGAGCAGGTTGTTCAGGAACCCTTCATTTTTATGCGGCGCCGGCATCTTGCGCTCCCGCATTGCGATGCCTTTGCCGTCAATGGTTCCCCGTCCCCGTATGGTAATATTGCTGGAGTTTATGGCAGTACGAATGAAATACGTTCCATCGGCATTTCGTGAATCCTTGCGAAAATCAATCGCGTAGTCTTCCCCCTTGCCTGTGCCGACAATGACGGCGCCTCCGGCCAGGTAAAAGGTCACATTGCTTTTTAATGTCAGATTCCCGCTTTTATAGACACCGGCCGGAACAAATACAACGCCGCCGCCCGCTTGATGAGCATCATCGATCGCCCGCTGAATCGCATCCGATGCCATCCGTGCCCCCGTGTTATCCGCGTTGTATGGCGACCGCGTCACATTATAGATCCCGGCACCTGTGGACGGGGGGATATCCGTCTCCAAGGGATCTGCTGCGATGACCATCTTCTTCTTCCAGTCATTGATTTTCACGATCACATAGGTGGAGGAAGAGAGCGTAAACGTCAGCTTGTTTCCGGTGACCGTACCCTTGATGTTTTTGGCCTGTGGACTGATGGAATAAGAGGTAATCGGCGCATTGGCAGTAACTTCGATCTTGACCGTGCCGGAAAAAGAAAATTGAGCGTAGTCATAGTCATCCAGATACTTAATAACAGGAATCGTTTCGTTATCCGCTTTCAATGTAAACACACTGGATGCGGTATAGATGGATGGCATCGGGTAATTTTGGATCGTGGCCGCAGCACCGGCGGTCTGTGCCAAAGATGCCGGATCGGCATCCATCGCGGTCGCACCAGCAGTTTGGGGTAAAAATCCTGTGATCATGACGGCAAGCACTACCAACAAACTAACTGCTTTTCTTGTAATGGTAAGCATAAAAAATACCTCCTCAAGATTATTCAGCTAGCAGCTCCACTTCCTGACGATCAAGCCCTCCCTCCATTAAAACTTTTCACTGTCAAGATGGATTATAATCCCTGCTCAAAAAGAAAGGAGTGGGGCAAGCCCACTCTTCAGGGATACATTTTAACTGTTGACAAACGAGCTATAAACCTTTAAAGTTTTCTCAGCGGTCTTTTAATGATAATGATTATCAATATCACAATTAGTGTAGTGAAAAGGGAGAGTACTAGAAATGAAGAAATTGTTGTTACCTCTGTTTGTCCTTACCATCCTGGTTATAAGTGCCTGCGGCAACAACGCAAACGATAACTCCGGCACAACTAGCAAGGCTTCGGAAGCTGGCGCAAGCGCTAATACCAGCAGCTCCGATACCATTACTTATCAATCCGAAAACGGACCGATTAAGGTCCCTGCCAACCCTCAGCGTGTTGTGGTCCTTTCCGGATATGCAGGCAACCTGCTAGCACTTGATATCCCCCTTGTTGGTGTGGATGCCTGGACCAAAGCAAATCCTAAATTCCAGGATCCATTGAAGAACGTCGCCGAAGTGTCCGATGAGAATGTTGAAAGCATCCTGAACCTTAAACCCGACTTGATCATCGCCATGTCAGATGTTAAGAACGCGGACAAGCTGAAGCAAATCGCACCGCTAGTTACTTATACATACAACAAGGTGGACTATCTGACTCAAATTCTGGAGATCGGCAAGGCCGTTAACCAGGAACAGAAAGCAGCTGACTGGATTGCCGATTTCAAGGAACGTGCCCAAACAGCAGGTGAAAAAATTAAAGCTAAAATCGGTGCTGACAGTACAATATCCGTTATAGAAGGCGATTCCAAGAATCTGTATACCTTCGGTAGTAGCTGGGGACGCGGTACGGAAATCATCTATCAGGCCATGGGATTGAAAATGCCGGATAAGGTTAAAGAAATGACGGCAAAAGACGGATATTACAATTTGTCATTAGAAATCCTGCCGGATTATATGGGTGATTATGTCATCTATAGTAAAGATTCCGCCGGTGATGCCTCCTTCCAGGAGACTTCAACTTACAAGGAGATCCCGGCCGTTAAAAATAACCATGTCTATGAAGTAGACGCCTCAACGTTCTATTTTAACGATGCCCTTTCTCTTGACTATCAGCTTGATTTTATTTCCAAGTCGTTGCTGGGAAATTAAGAACGGATGATCGAAATGAAGAAACAGTCTCCGCAAAAGTTGATAAACTCTTCTTTTGCGCTTAAGCTGCTTGTCAGCTTGGTTGTGTTTGTTGTCATGTTCGCACTAGCGATCAGGCTTGGCGCCAAAAATGTTTCCCTCTCCGACATTTGGAGCGCCATGTTTAACCCGCTCTTGACAGGCGGTGATATTTCCATCATTCGCGAGCTCCGTTTACCCCGGGAAGTCGGCGGCGTTCTGGTAGGGGCTGCACTTGCGGTTGCAGGGGCGATTATGCAGGTTCTAACCCGAAACCCGCTCGCCGATCCCGGATTACTCGGTCTGACTGCCGGTGCAAACGCTGCACTTGCGGTTACTTTTGCTTTTATCCCCGCCATCGGTTATTTCGGAACCATGATTGCCTGTTTTATCGGCGCAACTGTTGGCTTTATGCTTGTATTCGGCATTGCTGCTCTTCGGAAACAAAACATGTCTCCCCTGCATATGGTGCTAGCCGGTTCTGCAGTATCGGCTCTGCTGACGGCCGTGGCCGAAGGAATCAGCCTGCAATTTAAGATCTCCAAAAATGTATCGATGTGGACGTCCGGCGGACTGATCGGCACGACCTGGGGGCAAATTGCAGCGATAGCCCCGGTTATTATCGTTTGCCTCGTCATTTCTATCTTGCTGTCCCGGCAGCTGACGATCCTTAGCCTGAACGAAGGAACAGCCGTGGGTCTGGGGCTGAAGATTACTCATGTCAAGATAGCGCTTTACGTGTTGATCACACTTTTGGCAGGTGCCGCGGTTGCCCTTGTTGGTAACATTGCCTTCATCGGCCTGATGATTCCGCATCTCGTGCGGACGTTTGCAGGGACCGATTACCGTACCATTCTGCCTCTGTCCGCGATCGTTGGCGGTACTTTCATGTTGTTCGCTGATACGCTCGGGCGGATGATTAACGTCCCGTTTGAAACGCCGGTTGCAGCTATCGTGGCCGTGCTGGGCTTGCCATTCTTCCTGTTCATTGTCCGCAAAGGAGTGCGATCGTTCTCATGAAAACATCCCGTCTGTCTCATAAACAACCGTTTGTTATTTCGCTCCTCATGCTTCTTATCCTGGGGACCATCGTAGCCGGTATAGGTATCGGATCTTCCCCTGTATCGTATGGCAGGCTGATTCCGACAATCCTTGGGCACGGATCATTCGAAGATCATTTTGTGCTCTTCTCCATCCGCCTGCCCCGGATACTAATTACGCTGCTGGCGGGTATGGCGCTTGCGCTATCCGGTGCCATTCTGCAGGGAATCACCCGCAATGAGCTGGCAGATCCGGGAATCGTAGGCATTAATTCCGGAGCCGGCGTCGGAGTTACCGTATTTTTCATCTTTGCGCCAATTGATGTCAAATCCTTCGTGTACATGATTCCGCTTATGGCATTCGCCGGGGCTCTGGTAACGGCTGTACTGATCTATGCCTTCTCATACACCCGCAGCAATGGGGTGCAGCCGATCAGGCTGATTATCACCGGAGTCGGTTTCTCCATGGCCCTCTCCGGTATGATGATCGTGCTCATCTCTTCCGTTGACCGGACCAAAGTGGATTTTATCTCCAAATGGCTTGCCGGCAACGTATGGGGAACAGATTGGCCTTTCACCCTGGCCCTGCTTCCTTGGCTGATCATTCTGGTCCCCTATGTGCTATTCAAATCCAGAGCGCTGAATTTGCTTGCATTAAACGAGCACAGCGCTATCGGTGCCGGCATGGCGGTCCAAAGAGACCGTATCCTTCTGATGCTGGCGGCGGTTGCGCTGGCGGCCTCGGCCGTTTCTATGACCGGCGGGATCGCGTTTATCGGCCTGATGGCTCCGCATATTGCCAGAGCTTTGGTTGGAGCGCGGCATCAGCAATTTGTGCCGGTGTCCATTCTAATCGGAGGCTGGCTGCTGCTTCTGGCAGATACGATTGGCCGCAACTTAACTCAGCCGGACGGTACCGCAGCCGGAATCATGGTTGCGTTTATCGGGGCCCCCTATTTCCTTTATCTTTTGTCAAAAAAAAGATGGTAGGCGGATCTTCCGCTAGCTGGAGACCCGGCCGGGTTAACGAGGATGGAACGCGGGGGCTTGAAGCCGCTAGGAAGAGGGGGAAATTCCCACGAAATGCAAAAGTGCAGGCGGTTTTTGTCGAAGCCCCTCGAAACAGGTGGTTCAGATGCAAAAGTGCAGTTCATTTCCGGTCAAAAGCTGCTTTTTATCGTATAGCCCTAAATGAGATGTATTTTTGCATTTCAATCGCTCTAAAATGGTGATTTCCGGAAAATAGAATGCACTTTTGCAGTTGATCCCAGAGGATGGTAGCTTTCCCCAATTACGTATCGCTTTGTACGGTAGATAGTGAAACAAGAACCGGTCCGGCGAAATCGGAAGCTTCCTCGCCTTTTGGATTATGAAGGCGAAACAGAAAAGCGTCCCCTAGTTCTGATGTCCACACTATATAATCGCTTATGCCTTCCGCTGAGGAAGTTTGAAGGTAGAGTTCCGCGGAACCAAGCGGATGTTCAACCAACTCGCCGCTATAATCGGACACCTCTCCGACTTGACTCAACTCTTCCTTGCCCGCAGCTTCAAGCTGAGCCAAATCATAATCGGAAGGCAGCGGTTCAATGTCCACATAATAATCCGGATTGCTGCTTAACGATAAGCGGCCCGCAGCTGCATCAAATGCAAATTTCTCAAAGACATACAAGGAAAATCCTTCCCCCTGATGCAGTACCGCCTCTAGTGACTGATTTCCCTCAGCCGTCAACAAATCAAAGCTCTTGGTTTGTGGGCGAGTTGCTTCTACGGCCGGCTCCTGCCCGGATGAAGGAGGTGAAGCCGATTCAGCTTCTGGCGCTGCTGCTTTCGGGGGAGCAGAAGGCTCTGTTTCTCCTGTACAAGCGGAAAGTATGAAAACCAAGGCGACAATCGGAATGCTTATCCAAAAGGGATACCGATTCTTCAATATGATCGCTCCTTTCACCTTGACCTTACGGGTCTGGTATTCGATGTGTACAGTAAATTAACGATCTACTACTTCCTTATGTTGCAACGATATGTTATTACCCATTATGGAGAAAGCACACTCATACATTTTATATTCATAGCCCTCCAGTGGCTTACGGCAGCCTTGTGTATGTTACGGTCTAGTTGACACCGAAAACTAATTACCGGGCTGTTGGATGCCGCGCCAGCCGCTTACATCGCATTGGCCATATTCATTATCACCCACAGCCACCACCGTGCCATCCGACTTAAGCCCGACGGTATGACGCCAACCCGCCGCTATGGTATCTTTAGGCCACCGTTTCACCTTTAACGCTGCTTCAATCGGTGAAGTGTAATCCATGTTTTTCCTCCTTGAAAACATCTACCTGATGGCAATTCTGCAAAGGAGATGCACGATCGCTCCCGTAGATGCGCCTATCATCATACCCCAATCCTTCTTCCCCGCCGCAATTACTACATCCAGAATGTCATCTTTCAGGTTGAAGATGTGGCTACTCCAACATTAACACGATACCGGAAAGCTGCGCCAAAATAATGGACCGCTGAAACAACAAGAAGTTGAATGACCGGTTGGTCCGGACTATTGGGCTTAGAGTAAGAAAAAACGCTAAGCCGGCCATATCCGAAGGCTTAGCGTTTTGGTGTATTTACCCTAATTGGCGTTTAAATGCTTTACTGGCGAAGAAGTAAGCGATGACCATGATTCCAACACACCAGACAAGCGCGATCCAGATATCGTTGCCAACAGACCCTTCATACAAGAGGGCACGAATCGCATTCACGATTGAAGTCACGGGCTGGTTCTCCGCGAACGCACGGACAATCGTAGGCATGGTTTCGGTGGGGACAAAAGCCGAACTGATAAACGGCAGGAAAATCAACGGGTACGAGTAGGCTGTCGCCCCTTCCATAGACCCTGCTGTCAATCCGGGAATGACCGCCAGCCATGTCAGCGCCAGCATAAATAGCCCGAGTATCCCAGCAACCGCGAGCCAATCCAGAATATTAGCGCTGGAACGGAAGCCCATCAAGAGCGCGATGAGAATAACCACCACAACAGTAAGCGCATTGGAAACAAGCGAGGTCAACACGTGAGCCCACAATAACGACGAGCGCTTGATGGGCATGGTAATGAAACGCGACATCAGCCCGCTCTTTACATCCGTAAACAGCCGCACGGAAGTGTAAGCGACGCCGGATGCGATGGCCATCAGCAAGATTCCCGGCAATAAATAATTGACATAGTTGTCCGTACCTGTCTCTATGGCGCCGCCAAATACGTAGACAAACAGCATCATCATCATAATCGGCGTAATCGCCACCGTGATTATCGTATCCGGGCTGCGCATGATGTTGCGCATTAAACGCCCAAGTAATACCCCTGTTTTGCTTTTCATTTATATCTCCTCCTTTTTGCCGATGATCGCAAGGAAAATTTCTTCCAAGGTCGGCTGCTTCTCAATGTACTCCACTTTCGCCGGCGGGAACATCTCTTTGAGTTCGGTAAGGGTACCGGTTGTGATGATTTTCCCGCTATGCAGGATGGCGATACGGTCCGCCAGTTGTTCGGCTTCCTCCAGGTACTGGGTCGTCAGCAAGATGGTCGTGCCACTGCCGGCAAGCTCCTTGACGGTATCCCAAACTTCAATCCGCGCTTCGGGGTCAAGCCCTGTCGTCGGTTCGTCGAGAAAAATGACGGCTGGCGTCCCGATCAGGCTCATGGCGATGTCAATCCGGCGCTTCATCCCCCCGGAATATTTGTCTACCCGGCGGCCCGCCGCATCGGTCAGGCTGAATCTTGCAAGCAGATGGTCGGCGACTTGAGCAGGATTGGAAACTCCCCGCAACTTGGCGATCATCATCAGGTTTTCCCGCCCGGTGAGCATGCCGTCTAAAGCTGCGAACTGCCCTGTCAGGCTGATGCTCTGGCGAACATGATCCGGTTGACGCTGGACGTCAAAGCCGCAAATCCCTGCTTCGCCGCCGTCGGGCTTCATTAGCGTCGAAAGGATGTTGACCGTTGTCGTCTTGCCCGCTCCATTTGAGCCCAGCAGCGCGAAAATTTCGCCACGCCGTACCTCGAAATCCACCCCCTTTAAGACTTCCTTGTCTTTAAAGGATTTTTTTAACCCTTTTACAGAAATCGCTGCATGGCTCATCATTTTTCCTCCTTATAAAGAGTGCCTATCTTCTGCTATTTAGTCACACTGATAATCAGTATTACTTATTACCAGGGCAAAAATATATCTGAATAGCAAGGCGGCAATTTACATCTGTAACCGGCTAATCAGTTGGTGTTGCCTATTAAACAGTCGGTGTTACCTACTTAAATTTATTTTTTTCCCAATCGCTTCATGATACTCTGATTCAAATCTTCACGGTACTTGGCGACATAGGTTTTAGCGTTTGCGACGAGTTCGTCGGCAAAGGACGCCACGTCGTCCCCGGTGATTTCCAGCACTTGTCTGCCTTCCGCCGCACCGGCTTCGAACAACTCGATTAATTCATACTGCATGTGCAGCATATCCATCCCGTTGCCCGCTGAGAAATTCCACATGTAGTTTTGAATTTTCTTAAATACATACTGGTAGTCCTCCGGCAGAGCTTCAACCCGTGCCATCATCATTTTGTACTCTTTTTTATCACCAATCAATTTTTTGAACATTTCCATCATGTTATTTTTCCTCCTTTTTTAGGTGCGGAATATCTTATGAAGCTAGTTTGACTTCAAAATGTTGATTTTTGATGATACAAAATCCCATTTCTTCCAAAACAATTCAAGTTCCTGGCGGCCAGCCTCATTAAGTGAGTAAAACTTGCGGGGCGGCCCCATATCGGACGGTTTCTTTTCGATGTTCACCAGTTTTTTCTTTTCTAATCGCACGAGGATGGTGTAGACCGTCCCTTCCACGACTTCGGTAAACCCAAGCTCGTTCAGCCGGCGGGTAATCTCGTAGCCATAGGTTTCACGGCGGCTGATAATTTCCAGCACACAGCCTTCCAGCGAACCCTTCAGCATTTCAGTTAAATTCTCCATGTTCAAAGCCTCCTCGATTTTGCTCCTCCTCTATTTAGTCTGACTCATAATCAGTATTACATAGTACTAAGGGAAAATTTTACTTAATAGCTTTTGGGAAATCAGGCTATTAAGTATTACTCATTACATGTACATTGTATTACCGAGTAGCAGGTGTGTCAATTACTTTTTATAGTCAGCATGATCGCATACTACGAAGACATAAACTAAGAAAAACGCCAAACGGCGTCCTTTAATGGCTCTGACTTCTACTTTGGACGCTACTCTAACGGACAACAGCGACCTTATCCGCCCATTTCCCGGGTATTTCCCAGGCTAACGGACCCACATGCCCCTATTTCGCTCTAAACCCGTTCATCCAGGCCGATTTGCGGTGAATAAGGTCATCTGTGTCCGTTACATTTTGCAAACCTCCGTTTTTTCGTAAATAACGGCTCTGGTGTCCCTTAGCCCCCATATTCCTCTACTCCTTCCCTCTTTCCTGAGCATCGCCCTCTACCATGCCCGAAATTTTATAATGTTAAAAAAGCGTCAAAGAGACGCTTTTTGTCTTGTCTGCCAACCTTGTTGCGATCTGATCTCCTTTCTGCTGGCCAGTGCAATAGGAAAATCAAAATAGGTACTGGGATAGGGCTCATTTTTCAATGTATAATGCCACCATTCATAATCATAAGAGTTAAAGCCGCTGGACTCCATGATAGAACGCAATAACCGGCGGTTTTTAGTTTCAGCTTTAGTGATTCCCTTAGCTTCGTGATGGGAGATGACATCCATCAGATCAAAATCACCGCCCATCGGAACAAGAGCGCCGGTATCTAACCGATAAAGAGTCAGATCAATTGCACTGCCGCGGCTATGACCCGATTGAGCCGCTACGTAACCCTTCTGAATCATTTCGGAACGGTTGATATTAGGATAATGCTTAGATTTTGTAAGCCCATCTTCAGGCTCTTCAGACCACTGCAGAAAGCGATCCACAGCGCGTTGCGGACGATAACCGTCCCAGAGAAGCAAGCCATACCCAAGGACAGCTGCCTGCTCCTGTGCCACATGCAGCGCGGCAGCCAATTCATGGGTGCCGACAATACGATTGACTTCATAACCAGCGACCGGTTTTCCGGTGAAATTGTCCCAAGTGGCATACTTAGCATCCCAACGAATTCCGGGGAGAACTTCATCAAGGAACACAAATCCTTTTTCCATATTCTTATCCCTCCATCGCTAATGCAACCACGCGTTCAATCACATCGCCAAGCGTTAAGCCGGCGGCGGCCATCATTCTTGGATAGCGGCTGTATGAGGTACAACCAGGCATAGTGTTGACTTCATTGAGCACGACTTGCCCGTCTTCCTGTAGAAACATATCCACACGAGCAAGCCCGCTGCAGCCCAAAGCCCGATAAATCCGCTTCGCTGTTTCTTGTACCCGTTTCTTATCCTGAGCTGAAAGATCGGCCGGAACCTTGATCGTAGAGTTTTCAGAACCGTTCTCCGGATTTTTTTCTTGATGGATGCGGAAAAAGCCATGGGACAACTGGATTTGATCCACTTCACCAACAAACAAGTCGTCACCGGTTCCGAGCACTGCGCAGCCTACCTCGCTGCCGGAAATCATTTGCTCAATCAGAATTTTTGTGTCGTATTGGCTTGCGCTTTCGATGGCTTCCGGCAATTCGTCCATATTGCATACCTTTCTGACACCAAAAGACGATCCGGAACGGGCTGGTTTAACAAAGACTGGATAAACAAGTTGCTCCGCGTCCGGCATGTCACCTTTGTTGAATACCAAAAAATCAGGGGTAGCGATTCCTGCGTTTCTTACGATCACATAAGTCAAGGTCTTGTCCATGCACAGCGCTGAGCTTTGGATATCGCAGCCTGCATAGGGAATGCCGGAAAGCTCCAACAGTCCCTGCATTGCGCCATCCTCTCCCATTTTTCCATGCAACACAGGAAACACGATATCCAGGCGGATGATCTTGTATTCCCCCTGCCCCAGCACAATCAACCCGTGGACATTTCTGTCCGGCGACAAAATGGCGGGAAGGCAATTTCCGCTTTCCCAATTCGCCTCAGGATAATCGCAGAGCTTCCATTCACCGGCTTTGGTGATCCCGATGTAAAGCGGATCAAATTTCTCTGGGTCAAGGTTTCTGGCGATCTCCTGTGCGGATTTTATGGAGACATCATGTTCTTCTGAGCAGCCTCCGAATAAAACGGCAATCTTGAGCTTGTTCATTTATCTTGTTCCCCTTTCGAATTCTAAGCAATTCTGAATCGTGTTCTCTACGATATCTTGCAGCGCGTGATCTGTGTAAAAAGCGGTATGCGGAGTAACAATCGCATTTGGCAATTTTTGCAGCCGCGGCAGAAATTGATTATGGATCGGCTTGTTTGTACTGTCGTGATAGAAAATACCTTCTTCGCCTTCAACGACGTCCAATGCGGCGCCCCCCAGCCTCCCATTTTCCAGTGCCCAGAGCAGCGCCTCTGTGTCAATAAGTGAACCGCGCGCGGTGTTAATCATAAAGGCCCCGTGTTTCACGCTTTCGATTCGCTTCCGGTCAAGGATATGGTAAGTATCAGCGTTGAGCGGCATATGAAGCGTCAGGATATCACTTTGCCGCAGCAGTTCGTCCAGAGTAACAGATTCGGCCTTAGCTTGCGGATACAAGTTGTAAGCCAGAATGCGGCATCCGAAGCCGTGTAGCCGATCAATCACCGCCTGACCAATGCGGCCTGTCCCCAATACCCCCACCGTCATATCGCGCAGTTCCCGTCCCGGTACAGCGCAAAGATTGTAATCATGGACATCTGCCCTGCATAAAACCGACTTTGCATTTCGTATAGACATGAGTATCAACATCAAAGTATAATCTGCTACGCTGGCCGGCGAATAAGCTACATTACCAATAGTAATGCCAAGCTTTTCAGCCGCTTCCATGTCAATGTGGTTGCAGCCTATGCTTCTTGTGGATATATAAGCGACGCCGTTTTCTTTGAGGGCGCGAAGAGTAGGAGGCCCAATTTCCGTTTTATGGTTAACGCTTATATAGCAATTGCCTGATGCCAACGCGGCGTTGTCGGCGGATACCGCTGACTCAATGATCGTCGGTTCAACACCATAATGCGGTGAATACCTCCTGAACAGATCCGCTTCGCCCTTTTCACATCCGTAAATCGTGATCCCTGTTTTATCCATGGTGTCAACCTTTCTTTCTGCAAAATAAAAGCCTGTCTGCTTTGATAAACCCATGTTATCAAAAGCGAACAGGCCGTATTTTAATATTGAGTTGTTTAATTCCTAAGAAAATCCTAACATCAGATTGAGGTTTTCCTAATTCGTTACAGGTAAAGAGACCGTAAAGGCAACTGTGTTATCTTTGCTTTGGGCCACAATGGTTCCGCCGTGCAGGGTGACGATTTCTTTGGCGATGGACAACCCTAACCCGGAACCGCCAGTGCCCGCCGTGCGCGCTTCATCCAAGCGATAAAACTTCTCGAAAATAGCGTCCAGCTTGTCCGGTGGAATGGTGTTGCCTTGATTTTGAAAAACGATCTTTATATCACCCTCTATTTCCTCTGCGGAAATCACGATTTCCGTGTTTGGGCAGCTGTATGCGGCCGCGTTTTTCAGAATATTATTGAATACCCGCGCCAGTTTCACCGGATCGCCGTACACGGTCAAATTTTCGTCGGCATGAAGCACGGTGGTATTTCCTTTTTCGGAGAGGATCGGATAAAACTCGTCTGTCATTTGCACAAGCATGTAGTAAAGGTCTATCGTTTCCTTTTCCAGCATGATTTGCTGCAAGTTGTACCGGGTGATTTCAAAAAATTCGTTGATTTGTTGCTCCAAGCGATAGGCTTTGTCGAGGGTAATGTGAGTATATTTAGCTCTCTGCTCCACGGGCATATCGGGAGCCTCGCCCAATAAACTCAAGTAACCAATTACAGATGTAAGCGGAGTCCTGATGTCGTGGGCCAAATAAACGACCAAATCATTTTTGCGTTGCTCCGCTTCCTGAGCAGCCTTCTTCTGTCTTTTCAACTTGTCCTTTATGGTGTTCAGACGATTTTCCATGAATTCCATCTCCGGGGAGAGGGATATTCTATCCTCTGAATCTTCCACAAGCCGATCCATGCCGGAGCTGATTTCATCAAAATGTTTTGTGAACCAGGAGATCGTGAACCAAGAAAGGATGACCAGAAAAACCAGCGTCAAAAGAAGCAGAATGAGATCTATGTTATTGCGAAATAAATAATGATAAATGAGCAGTGCATCGGAGTTGTTCAGATTAAAAGTATAAATCAGGAATTGAACGATGCGATCTCCAATCTGTCCCCGCAAAATATCCCGCAACAAAAGGACGGTAACAGCAGCAATGATAGTAATCAGCAGCATCTGTAAAAAAGCTTTTCGCTTCAGCATTGCGTAATTGCCCTTCTTATTGCTTTTCAATTTTATAGCCGACCCCCCATACTGTTTTGATATACTTTGGTTTTTCTACAGTGTCGCCCATTTTTTCACGCAAGTGACGGATATGGACGGTGATCGTATTGTTGCTTTTGCTGTAATACTCGTCCTTCCAAATCTCAGAAAAAAGTTCCTCGGCACTCACCACCCTGCCCTTTCGCTCCAGTAAAATGCGGAGTATGGAAAACTCGGTGGGTGTCAGTTCAAGAGGTTGTTCATTCAGTAGGCACTCATGCGTGTTTACATCCATAACCAAACCTGAATGGACGATTACAGCCTCAGTAACAGGCGCAGACTGCGGCGTGTTGTATTTTTTATAGCGCCGCAACTGTGCTTTTACACGCGCTACCATCTCAAGCGGACGGAACGGTTTTGTGATGTAGTCGTCGGCACCCAAGGTTAGCCCCGTAATTTTATCCGTCTCTTCATCTTTGGCCGTCAGCATAATGATAGGATAGGTATGCTGTTCCCGTATTTTCCGGCAAAGCGTAAAGCCATTGATGTCCGGCAGCATAATGTCCAGAATGGCCAGATCAAGCTCCGCCCGATCAATGCAGGCAAGAGCTTCCTTTGCAGAGTAAAACTTGAACACTTCATAATTTTCATTTCGTAGATACACTTCTATTAAATCCGCTATTTCATGTTCATCGTCAACAACGAGAACTTTAGCGAACATGATTTTCAGCTCCTTTCAGACAGAACTCAACATCCTACTATTTTACTAAATTCGGCAACTATATTTATGACTTCTAGCTTGAGAAATTATTAAGATTTTCATAAGGACCCCAACTTCCTACAAGCCGCCGGGATGAACGGATTCAACAAATTCCCGAGGCTGGCGATAATTTGTGTGCAGGTGAACAGGGTGTGGGCGCATTGATCCGGGTTTTCCCGATAAGTAACCCAAGGCTTTTCCTCGTCAAAGAATTTGTTAGCCTTGCGAATATTTTCTTTCCCTCGAAACCTTCGACCGGTACGTCGACTCCCCAATCCAAGGAAATTTACCTCCTTTTTATAGAAAAACAACAAAAAGACTCCCATCCCTAAAGGGACGAGAGTCTTAGCTCACGTGGTACCACCCAGTTTCATAATGGATTTATCTAACCCCGCAAATTGAAACACGGCAATATCGAAGCCCCAAGGATTGAATATTGCCGTTTATATGATTTAGATGACCTCTTTTCTCTTATACAAATAAACGTATAAAATAAGTCCGGTTATTGCGCATAATGCTGCACATAATCCAATAAAGCTGTAGCCGGCTTGAAGTCCACGAAACAGGCTTGTGGGCGAATCTTCACCAACCATGTGTTTGACAAGCTCCGTGACTCCCCCGATGAGATAATTGCCGATCACACTGCCTAATCCCATCAACGTTACAGTGAATGTGATCGCCGTATCACTGCCCTTCGGATATCTCTTTGCGATAAAAGCCATCACTGTCGGATAAATCATCGCAATACCTATACCGGAAGCAGCAAACAGAAACGCGACACTTTCACCACCGAATATTGCAATAAATGTACATAATGCCGAAAACCCCGAGAAGATCATGAGAGATAATACAAAGCCTATCCGATCTGTTAGCGGGCCAAGCAATAGCCGGGCCAGCGCGAAGCATAAGAAGAAGATGGATAACATCCCGGAAGCATTAACGGTATCCCAGCTATAAGCTTTTTCCAGAAAATTAACGAGCCAGCCGCCAACGGCCAATTCAGATACAACACCAAACGTAAGCACTAGCACCATTAACCATAATACGCGGTCTTTCAGCAATGCCTTTAATGGGATACGATCATCGTGAGCGATGTCATCTCCCGGGAATGTACTGAACAAAGCAATCACAATCGGGATGACGGATAATAGCAGCATCACCAGATACATCCCGCGCCAATCCAGCGTGTGGCCAGCAATCGACACCTTCATCAGGCCAGTTGCAATTAGCGGAGCGACCGTTGAGCTTAAGCCGTAGAAGCCATGCGTCATATTCATCATCATGCCCGTGTTTTTCACGAAAATCCGCGCGCTAAGAATGGCCAGGCCAATTTCCAGCATCCCGTTGCCGATATACATCAGGAAATATGAAGTCGAGAACATCGGGTAATAATGGGAGAAGAAAATTAGGATACCGGATACAGCCATAGAGGCGAACGCGGCAACGGTTACCCATTTGATCCCCCATATTTTGGTCAAATAAGCTGTAAAGGAACAGGCGATCAAATAACCCAGGGCGTTCAAGGATAACAAAGTACCAAGTTGTGATTCACTTAGCATAAAATCGAATTGAATACGCGGTATCGCCGGTCCTTTAATATTTTCCGAGAACCCGAAGATGACGAATCCAATAAAAATGGTTGCCAGCTGCATGGCGTAAATTTTGTTGAACTTGCCTATACTTTTTTCCACTCTTTGTGTACTCCTAACTTGTTATCTATTCTGAGTAACCTGCAGCCGGTAAGTGAGACTTTCCAGCGTAGCTGTGACAAGGCCCGTCATGTATTCCAAACGAGTATTGTTCCGAATCATGAGCTGCGGCATATGCTCCTCGGGAATATCCTTTAAGCACCCCATATAAAGGTCTTCAAGTTGTGACTCACGAGGCAACTCGCCTGTAATCGCAATGGTTACCGGGTTAATAATGGCGATGATTGAGGATAGGGTCATAACAGCCAGCCGGATAAAGCCTTCTTCTGTATGCAGCTGCCGCAGCTGCTCCTCGCGGGAAATGCCAAACGGTAAGAAGGACACCTCCCCGCCAAATGTGGTGTTACCCGATAAGATCCTTCCATCTACGATAAAACCGGCACCGGGAAAATGGTTCTTGGGAAACGTCACCACGGCAAACGTCTTATCTTCGTCGAAATTTTGCAGATGGTAGAAGCCGTATACCGTCATGTTCATATCGTTCTCGATCGTAATTGGGATCCCATACTTTTCTTCCAAATAGGGTCCTAACGGCTGTCCAGCTAGATCCGGAACATCACATACGCCAATCACGCCAAGGTGAACGACGCCCGGGATCCCGATACCAATGGCTTGAACATTCTCGTTGTCACTGATTAATCCTTCAATCATTTGGTCGATAACATCCCTGTCGATATGAGACAGTTCCAATGTAGTTTCACTTATAGTCTCGCCAAGCAAATTCACGATGCTGCAGCTGATGGAATGAATGCCCCCTTCCGTCCTGACAAGAAGACAGATAATGCATCCAAAGTCTGCATTGTACTTATATTGCTTGGCTGGTCTGCCGCCATTTGAACCATCCGGTTCTAGTTCGATGACTTCACCTATGGCAAGCAGCTCGTTAAGTATCGTTCCGCAGGTGGCAACACTAAGCTTGGTCAGGCCTGCAATAGATGCTTTTGTAGCTATACCCTGAGCTTTCAGGGCATTTTTAACCAGCTCAATATTCATCTTCTTAACCTGAATCGTATTATACGTGTAAGTTGACATGCTCCAACTCCTTTTCAACCCTTTTTAAAACTGTTTTAATAAATGGAGTATAAAGTCCCCTAACGGCTAAGTCAACTAGAATTTGTTAAATTGAAAAACAAAAAAAGGCGTTATCCCCGCCTTTTTGTCACAAAAAATGACACCATTCTCCCCTGCTGCTTCCTTTAATATTCTCCTTTAATTACAAAGAACGAACCGCGAATGGTTCCAGCTAGTTTAGATTTCTGCCTAGCAAACTTAAACTTCCCTTCCAATTCCTTGGGTACCTCCATCCCCTCAGAAAGCTTTAAACCAACAGCCCGTTTCTTAGGGTCATCCATCGTATACATGACATTGAGCCCAAGACCATCCTCATAAAAGACGTAGGTAAATTGGATATTTTCCACTTGAAAACGCGACGTCTCTAAAGGTTTGGCCGCAAACTCAATATCCCGTTCTTCTTTCAAAATCCGGTTCACATAATCAAGGGCCTCCTGGCTTTCGCTGGCCGGTACAACCGTAAATTCATGCTTATATTTGTTCATAAAGTAACGGGCCTCATTCGCTCGTAAACCGGCAAGCGTTTCCGCTACAGGCGAAGACTCTAGACCAACCGTAGACACATTTTTAAAATCAACGATATAGGACATGCTCATCCCCCTTATGATCTCTTTATTTCCTAACCACAGGAATCCACATTTCACCAAATACTAAACCATTTCGCTGCCCCATCACAACCGATGTATTTGGCCCGCCAACATAGGCAAAATCTTTTGCTTCCGGCAAGGCTTGGCCAAAAGCAATGCCGGCAAGCGTATTATTTAGCTCTTCAGCCGACTTCCCTTCCCCTTTAACAACCAGGTATTCCCCCTTAGGAAATTGAATAACCCTGGTTGCTTCCGGTAGCGAGGCCTCGCTCATTACACCAGCATAATGCATCATCTTGTTATTCACCGCTTCGTTCACGGCAAAAATGTAGTCATTTTCGGCTACAGCCTTTAAAGTGTCAAGCGTTCCATCTTCTTTCACGGCCTGCCAAAAATCTGCCTTTTCCTTGTTTATGCCGGCATAATCCGTATAATCGCTTTTAAGCTCAGTCCCAATGCCTAAAACGGTAAAGCTGTCTTTTTCTTCAAGGGTATAATTTGCCATATTCAAAACCTTCCTCTTTTTTAAATTTATCAAATGATTTGTCTTTTCACTTGATGGGTTTATAATAACCATAAATCATGTCAAAAAATGATACTGTTTAGGGGAGCCCGATGAAAAAAGTTGAACGGATTAATACCATCATGCGATATATCAACAACCGCGCCCACTTTACCATTTCCGAAATCATGCAAGAATTCAACATCTCTCGTTCGACAGCGATTCGAGATATCCGGGAAATTGAAGCCATGGGGATCCCGCTTGTCGCTGAAGTTGGAAGGGATGGTGGTTATTTTGTCATGAACAACTCTGTCCTGCCCACGGTCCGCTTTACCAATAATGAAATTAAAGCTCTGTTTATTGCCTTTATGGCCACAAGAAATCAACAACTTCCTTATCTAAAGAGTCGTCAGTCTTTAGCTGAAAAGTTACTCGGCCTGATCTCGGAAAACCAGCAGGATGACCTGGTTCTTTTAAATGAAATATTGTTGTTTGAAGGGACCAACCCCCATAATCCCGACCTGCTTGATCTGTCAGACCTGCCCCATCCTATGTTGGAAAAGCTTATCCAAATCCTGCTTTTGGACAGCTATTTATTGGTTTCCACCGAAGAAGAGAAGGAAATAAAGTCGTATCCGATTTATCTCTTGCACCTTTATCGGGAAAAAAGCTTATGGTTAATTGAAGGCTTTGACTTAGAGGAAGAAAAGAGGCGGATTGTTCCTGTCGACAATCTCACCGACGTAGAACCCTACCCTGCGAAAAAAAGAGCAAGCAAGAAAAAGATTTTAGAACAATTAAGCAAGCAGGAAGAAGATATCAACCTTGTCATTGAACTTGGTCCCAAGGCGATTGCCCAGTTCAAAAAATACCATCCATTAAAAGTTTCACTTTCCTATACAAATCCTTACCAAACCACAGCCATCTTAAAGGCTTTTATCAATGTTCATCATTCGGAAGAATTAACCGAAATCATAAATTGGCTACTTTTCTTAGGTGGCGATATCAAGGTCAGGGAGATGCCGGAAGAAGTCTCGGAAGGGTTACAAGAGAGATTAAACTTATACTGCCCCTAGGCAGTGCCGGCCAGACATCAATCAATATCAAATCAAAATGTTAGAGAAGATGCCTGATGACCCGACAGCTCGTACAACTCCAATTGCAAGTTCTTGTCCACCGACAATTCCCCTCTCGGCGCACGATTATTCATATGCTGACAATGCCAACAGAGCGATGGTGATCATTTCTTCGAGATCTTCACGGCTGGCCCCGTTCACGGCCTGGACCGTCATGCCGGCCACGAGAGTTGAGACATATCGGGCCAGGGCGGCAGGGTTGGCGTGCTCGGGCAAATCCCCATCCTTCTTGGCTTGCTCCAACCGGGTACTTAGCGCTTGTTCGATTTGAACGCGTTGCTCGGTCAGCAATTGTTTGATCGGATCGGATTCCTCGCTGCCCGTAAGGGCTCCTTTGATTAATAAACAGCCTGGAGAATAATTGGGATTGACCACCGAATCCGCCGTTGCCCGAAGAAGTTTCTCGATGACCGATCGAGCTGTCGGTTCGTTCAGCGCAGTCACGGAAGCTTGAATGGGCGCTTCGCTCATATATAAATCAAACGCTATGTGAAACAGTTTCTCTTTGCTGCCGAAAGTGGCATAAAAGCTTGAACGGTTGATCTTCATGGCTTCGGTGAGGTCGGACAACGAAGTCCCTTCATACCCCTTTTGCCGAAAAACCTTCAGGGCACGCTCAAGCGCTTGTTTAATGTCAAATTCCCGTGGACGTCCGGCTGCCATAACCATCCCACCTTTTTTCGTATGTCAGATAAGTGATATTTTACTACACAGCTCGGAATTTGCAATGATTTCGGAAAATATGAAAAGATCCAAGCTGCCCGGAAAGATCGGCGGCAATCCGATCTCCTGACAGTTTGGATCATTTTGCTTACATCGTCTGTTTCTCGTTTACTCTGCCTTCGTTAAGAAAACGCTTGTGGTTAAACGCTCCCGCCCCCATCGACATTCAGGCTTGCTCCGGTAATATAACTGGATTCAGGCGAAGCGATAAAAGCCACCATACTGGCAATTTCGGATGCCTTTCCGTGTCTCCCTAGCGGAATCGCCTTTACGAATGAAGAATAGGGACCCTCCGCAGGATTCATATCCGTATCGGTCATTCCTGGTTGAATATTATTGACTGTAATGCCTTGAGGCGCCAGATCGCGCGCCAGCCCTCGTGTCAATCCGGCTACCGCGGCTTTGGTCGAGATATACAGGCTGTTTCCAGGGAATGGATTGCTGTCGGCGGCCACACTGCCAATATTGATGACACGACCGCCTTGTGTCATTTGCGGAGCGGCCGCTTGAACAGCAACGAATACCGCTTTCCAATTAACCGCCACCATTTGATCGAATTCTTCAAGGGTATATTGGTCGTATGGCTTCAAACCTGCAATGCCGGCATTATTTACAAGAATATCAATACCGCCAAAGGCTTGGATCGCCTCTTCGACGGCGCCTTTCACTGCCCCGGCATCGGCGCTGTCCGCGCGAATCGCCAAAGCGTGCCCATCTGCGCTTTTAACTTCTTGTACCAGCTCCTCTGCCTTGCTTTGCGCACTGACATAAGTAAAAGCCACCGACGCACCGTCTTCTGCGAGCCTTTTCACGATGGCTGCGCCAATGCCGCGAGCTCCTCCAGTGACCAATGCTTTTTTGCCAGCTAAGGGTTTATTCATTTTGCTTGTCGTATTCAAATGTAAAACTCCTCTCCATTCAATTTTGAACCTTTCGGTTCATAATTAAGCATGACATTATTATGTACCTTTTGGTTCAAAATTGCAAGAAGTAATTTTTATGCTCGTTAGCGGTCAAAGCTGCCGGGATCGCAATCGAGGAATAAATTAGCGAGGGAGAATTGCGTCACAATAAAATGACACAATTCTCCCACGTGCGATTTTGCTTACTTTAATATTTTTCACATCCACTCCTTAGCATGCTTTTTTATTAATGAAATCATGCTTTTCATGGATGGTGAAAGCCATTTATCTTTGTGGTAAGCAAGGTACGTTGAAACTGCGGTAAGATCAGATTCGACCTCTTCCCCGATTAATTTATGGCTTTCCAATACTAATGCAATATCGATATCTCCTGTTTGAAGACAAGCCATAATGTCTTGGAAATCAAGTGTTTTGAGGGATAGGTTCACATTCCGATATAATTTTTTGTACTCGACAAGAAGAGATGGGACGCGATGAATCATAAGTGATTCCGATACACCCAGCGTAAGATCACCTGCAGGTTCGTTGTCTGTCGATAAAACTTGATCGTATAATTCAATGATTTTTAAAGCGTACGGAAGAAACTGTTCCCCGTAGTGGGTTAGCACGACTTTTTTACCCAAGCGATCAAAAACGGGTTTTCCGATCTCGGCTTCCAACTCCTTGATATGTGTAGTGACGGAGGACTGGGCGTAACCTAGATGCTCAGCCGCTTTTTTAAATCCGCCTTTTTCAACATCGTTTTCAGGGTTATGAGATGACGAAGCTCCACGGTTTCACACCTTTGTATTTAAATTTATGACATTAAAACACTCTATAATAGTTCATTATTAATGAACGTTTAATTCTGATATATCAATTTTACTGCACATAAAACTCTGATTTATAATGTACCTGTCTGCAGACAACAATTCAACCTCTGTTTATCGGAGGATGTGATCTTGCCGGGAACCCGAACTCTACAAAGGAGCGTGAATTCAAAAATGGACGATACAGGCAAGAAAAAGTTTATTGAACACTTCCTCAACCTTTATGGGCAAGGTCGATGGGGTGACCCCCAGAACACGGAACCGTTGAACGCACTTCTCGATATGCTTACCGATGATGTCGAATGGTGGATGAGTGGACTTCCACACCCCGGGTTCATCACCAAGGATGTATTCCGATCGATGCTGGCCCCACTGGACGGCATTACTGACGGGCCACTTCAGATCTTCCCTACCGGTTGGACCATCCAAGGGGACCGTGTGGCAGTAGAGGCCTACTCAACGATGAAGTTGAAGAGTGGACGTCGCTATCAGAACCATTATCATTTTCTCTTTGAGCTCCGGGGCGATAAAATCGCTGTCTACCACGAGCACCACGACACGGCTCACGTTAACGACGTACTAGTCAATATCATGGGTGACGCCGAGAAATGAGCAAAAAGGATGAGTTTAGATCCACCGGTTGCCGAATGTGAATCTTGCTCATCCTTTTTTACATGCTACTGTTATTTTATATGCCGTCCATTATGACAAAGGCTCTTACTTGATGTATTCAACCTTTACAATATTTCGATGTACCCTTCTGTTCCATGCACGCGAATTCGTTGCCCGTCTTTGATCAGTTTGGTCGCATTCTCCACTCCGACAACGGCTGGTAAGCCATACTCACGTGCAATAACGGCTCCATGAGTCATCAGTCCGCCAACTTCGGTGACCAGGCCTTTTATGGATACAAACAATGGCGTCCAGCTAGGATCCGTAAAGGAGGTGACTAAGATATCTCCATCTTCCAGATCGGCATCTTCCAGACTCAAGATGACACGTGCTCGTCCCTCTATCACTCCGGAAGAAACAGGCAGACCCACAATAGCTGCGGCTGGGAGATTTTCTCGTTTGTACTCCCCTGCAATGATTTCACCATCAGACGTGAAAACACGTGGTGGAGTTAGTTTTTCGTATAATTTGTACTCGTCTTTTCGTTTGCTGATGATCTGGTAATCCAGTTGATTGGTGCGGACGGCTTCGTGAAATTCTTCAAAGGCGAGATAGTAGACATCTTCTTTTTCGCGAATAACTCCCGCTTGCGCGAGTTGTTCGGCTTCTTTGAGCAAAGCCTGCTTATAAACGAAGTAGCGATTAATATAACTATATTTTGGATATTCCCGATATCCAATGAGATTGCGGACTAGGTCGATCATTCGTTTTGTCTCTTTGGCTTTTTGTTCGCCATCCGGTAATTGCTTCAATTGTTCTAATAACGCTTGTTCTTTTTTCAAAGCTTCCTGCCGCCCTTGCTCAAACTTCCGCTTTCCGACATTAGGCTCAAAGTTTTTAATATTACCCAGAATCATAGGGACAAGTGTAATTGGTTTTTCGCTCCAACGGGTTCTGGTAATATCGATTTCTCCGGCGCATCGCATTCCGTATTTGCCCAGAAAAGCACAGATCGCGTCCCTAGCTTCCTGTCCGCCATTAAATTTATCCAGTTCATCCAAAAAGCGATCATCTTTTACATGTTGTAAATAATTAATGACTTCCGGATAAGGGCGTATCACATCTGCGACATCCATTAGAGCCAGACCCATTTCCGAAGTGATATTGTTTGGTACAGATTGAGACAGCGTATCTGCTGCGTTTTTTTCACCCAACCACTCCAGCATTTTTTCATTGATCCATGATGAAGCATTCATAGCAGTCATAATCACACCAAAGCTTCGTGGATCAGATACGCTCTTCCTCTCCCTTAATTCCTGGATATCTTCCAGGATAAAATCAAATAGATCGGCTCCTGATTTCGTTTGGATCTTATGTTTTAACTCCTCGATCGATGACTCACTTTGCTTAATCAACTCAGAAACGATTGTCGGATCGTAATCGTTTAGTGTTTGATAATCCGCAGGCGCCGGACCTTGATTGCTTTTTCCGTTAATCTGTTCTTTCTTATCATCCGGAATCGATTTTATAAAATTTCCCCGCTCTATGACGGTCGTCAATGCATCTTTTATGAGCGGATCGTTTTTTCCCAGGACATTTATTAAAGTTTCCCTGCCGGAAGGTGAAGCCAGCATAAGTGAAACATCAACAAACAACCTTCCGCCGGCTTTACGCATGGGCGCAGGAGTTAGCAACAGGTAAAAAGACAATCCCAATGGTTTCATGGGGTCTGTCATCATTTGTTGGTGACCGACGGATACATAAACGTGATTTTCCTGATCATTCGCCTCCGGGATCGGGTATAAAGTCGTGATTGGACGGCTCTGGACAATATAAAAAGTGCCGTCAGCCAAACACCATTCAATGTCTTGCGGCTGGCCGAAATAAGCTTCGATCTGTCTTCCGATGTGTGCCAGCTGTAAAATTTGCTCATCCGCAAGGGTTTGCGTCTTTTGCTGATCAGGATCGATCTGCTTTGTCTCTGTTCCGCCTTCTTGCCTTCCATAGATCGTCAATTTTTTGGTTGCGATCCTCTTCTCGACGATTTCCTCTTCCTGCACTTTATAACCATCGGCAGATACCAAGCCGGAGACCAGTGCTTCTCCAAGTCCAAAACTGGCATCGATGGATAGCTGCTTCCGGTTTCCGGTCATCGGATCAGCGGTAAATAAAATCCCCGAAGCCTGCGGGAAAACCATCCTTTGAACGATAACGGATAAATAAACCTGACGGTGGTCGAATCCGTTTTGCATTCGGTAGATGACCGCGCGATCGGTAAACAGCGACGCCCAACATTTGCGGATATGCTGCAAGATCGCATCGATGCCGGTAATATTTAAAAAGGAGTCTTGTTGACCGGCAAAAGAGGCATGCGGTAAATCTTCGGCAGTCGCACTGGAACGCACGGCAAAGCCAAGTTCCTCGCCAAACCGGGAGAGATAGTGACTCACTGCTTTCACAACATCGGAAGGAATTTCTACGTCCAAAATGGCTTGCCGAATCTTCTTGCTGATTTCGCCAATTTGATCTCGATCCTCTACTTTTAGCATAGTTAGTCGATCCAACAAAACATGATACGTTTCGTTTTGTTCGATGGCTTTTTGAAATCCCACGGTTGTAACACAAAATCCTTCAGGTACTTGGATTCCTTTTAGTTTTGATAACTCCCCTAAATTCAACCCTTTTCCGCCTACGAGCGAAAGCTGTGTTTTTTCGGTTTCCTTAAAGCCGAGAACCAACGAACTCATTCAACATCTCTCCTATGCATTAAATTGAGAAAAAAACATTTGACAAGAGTTTACCGGCATGTTATACTTAAAGTGTAAGATAAGATTATTGTATCCATTTATTTTTACACAGTCGTGATCTGATTATATCATCGTGTCTGTTTATATGCAATAAAAAGAACCTGGTAAAATTGCCCAGGTTCTTTTTTTGATTTCCCGCTATAAGTGGCTATTTCCAAAATGTAATCTTGTCAGATCCTAATCGAACCGACTCATACCCTTCTTCTTTGGCTTTTCCTATGGAAATAATCATCACTGGGGCGTAGCGTTCTTCATCTAAATCAAATGCTTTAGCTAACTGATCAGCTTCAAAGCCAGCCATTGGATTCGTATCATACCCATGTGCACGAGCTACTAGCATGAACTGCATGGCAAAAAGGCTGCTATCGATTTTTGCAATTTCAACCTTCAACCCTTGTGGTAAAATCGGATACATCGATAGAATTGTTCCGAGTTGACGATCTCGTACTTCAGCTGGCATTTTTCCTTGTTCCACAGCCGTATTGAAAATTTCTTCAGCATAGAAATAGCTTTGGGTATCACCAAAAATTAATAACATGGCTGATGAAGTATCATTTTGCAGCGTATTGAAACGCACAAGAGGTCTTAGTTTTTCTTTTCCTTCAGGAGTATCAACCACAACTACGCGCCAAGGCTGCATATTTGCGGAGGATGGAGCCAAACTGGCTTCCGAAATCATTTCGCTTATCTCTTCTTTCGATATTTTAACGTTCTCATCATACTTGCGGACAGAACGTCGTCCCTTGACTATATTTGTGAAATCGTTATTTTGAATATTGTTGAACATAGAATCTCTCCTTTTTGATAACATTGGATTTTTTGACATTGTGTATGTCGTTCGTTATCATATTCGTATTATGAACTATGAACCTAGGTTTATAGCAAGACATAAAGAGGTCGTATGATGAAAATAAATGAGGTTTCCAAACGAACTGGTCTGCCCATATCAACATTGAGATTCTATGAACGTAAAAAACTAATTCCGGATGGATTCGTTAAAAGAGATGAAAATAATTATCGGATTTATGCTGAGGAGATTGTTGAGTATCTAGATGATGTGAAGGCCCTTTTGTCCGCAGACTTTTCTATAGAAGAATTAAGTTTGCTGGTCAATCAACAACTTAACTTATCCTACGAGGTAAGGAAGAAAATGGTTGAGCAAAAAATCAAGGAAATTGAAGATATCCAGAAGCAATTAAGAAAGTCGAAAAAATTCTTGAGTGCAATTTTGGTTGGGAAAGTAAATTTTCGAACGAAATGTTAAGAACAATAAATTTCTTCAAAATATTAAAAAAGGACATTTCCGCTTCCCCTAAAACGGATGTCCTCATATATGGTGTGTAATAAAGCGCATTCCCCTATGCTCCGGATTACCCCGTAAATTCCTGCACCCATTCGCTATTGTAGTAAGCAACACCGATTTTGGTATAGGAGCTGTTTAAAATATTGGCTTTATGCCCCGGACTGTTCATCCAATCGTTCATCACTTGAGTAGGGCTGCTTTGCCCCTTGGCAATATTTTCACCGGCTGAATTGTAGGTAATTCCGAACTCCTTCATCATATCGAATGGGGATCCGTGTGTTGGGGAATTATGATCGAAGTAGTTATTGTTATACATGTCTTGTGCCTTGACCATAGCCATATTGGCCAACTCAGGACTCATGGTGAGAGCGCCTAAACCCGCTTTGCTTCTTTCCTTATTGACCAAATCCAGTACTTGCTGCGCAAATTGGGAGGAATCCTGAGCTTGTCCTGTAGTGCCTGTAGCAGGTGAAGGCGTTGAAGGTGTCGGATTCGTTGGTCCTGATGGAACTTGATTGGTCGGATTGGAAGGTGCCTGGTTTGCCGGATTTCCAGCAGGTGGAATGAAATTCCCTCCATTAGATGGAAATCCATTGGGAGCTTCTTTTATCCTAACTGATCCGTGAGCCTGAGTCGATGTAGCTATTGAAGACGCCTGTGTGGTGACAGGAGTTGGTGCGGCCGTATGAGCTTTCATTGAAGGATTCTTTCCCACCGCGTTGTTTCCCACCGTATTGTTGCCGGTCGAACAGCCTGATACCAGCAATATTACTGCCAATAAAATATACTTTGCCATATTCCAATCTCCTCTGTTCGTTAATGTAATGAATAACTGAAATTAATTTTTCCTGCGGGGGCTCGATTTATTCTTACTACAAAAATTAACCTTGGCCGACTAACGGCCAAGGCTATTTGCATCGGGAGGTCTTTACTTTCTAGTCATTGAGCTTTCTCATACAAATTCGCAGGCAATGGCTGCACGAACGGCGACCAATCGCTCGTCGTGTAAAGCTGAAGCCGGTGCATGGCCCGCGTACACGCCGTATAAAGAAGCTTGCGATCGTTTTCCCGGCCGTAAGCTTGAGATGAAGCCTCATAAATCAGAACGGCGTCAAACTCAATCCCCTTGGCGAGATATACGGGAATCACCATCACTCCTTTTTCAAAGGCGACCGTCTCCTTCGTAATGAGCTGCAAGGCTTCGCCCCCTTGAATCATCCGTAATGATTCAAAGGCTGTGCGGCTTTCGGCCGCGGTCTTCGTAATGACGGCAATCGAGTCGAAGCCTTCGGCTTTAAGTGCCGCAATGTCTTTCAGCATTCGCGCGTCACGCTTCTCTCCGCCTTCTATCGTCGCAAGAAGAGGCTTCGGTCCGCTCCTTGCAAAGGGTACGATTTCCGACCCATCAGTGAGCAGTTTCTTCGTAAATTCCACAATCTCCCGCGTTGAACGATAACTGCGCACCAGACGGATCAAGTTTGTCTCGGATTCGCCATAAAGCCGAACCAGCGGCGAATCGTCCCCCTGCAGCTTTGTAGCCTGCGTGAAGATCGCCTGCCCGAAATCGCCGAGCACCGTCATGCGGGCGCGAGGAAACAGTTTTTTGAGATACTCATATTGAAACGGCGAATAATCCTGCCCCTCATCGACGAAGACATGCCGAATCTCCGTGTTCGTCCGAACGCCTTCGAGCAGTTCTTTTAAATACAAATACGGAGTCGCATCCTCATAGAATAATTCGAGCCGGTCCAGCTTTGCTTTGGTTTGTTTGCAGATTTCAGGCCATAAAACAGGGATCTCAGCCTCATTCGTCTTCTCCCGGTAAGCAGCTTCATCGCCAAACAGTTGGGTGTATAGGCCTTGGACATCGATAAACGATAATTTCCTTACGCTTTGCCTTAATGGTTTGAAGCTCATCTTCACGATCCTTTGGCTGAGCAAATCTTCCTCCCGCTCGGCGAAGTCAAAGTCGCCTTCATCTCCCCGGCGCTTCTTGCTTATTTTTTCGTAAACTACGGCGTAATGTTCGGCAATGTCAAAGACTTCCCTGTCCTTGTGCAGCTCGCCGAAAACTTCCGCATATTGCTCGCTGTCGAGATATTGGAGCTCCTCCTCTACCCAGGACGCTTTGCGTTCCTTGCGTTCCAGTTGTGACAGTTCCTTCAGAAGCCACTTCTGCAGGAGATCGACACGATTGGCCAAGCGCAAGGAGGGGTCGTAACTGTAAAAGTGCGATCTCATTTGCTCCGCGGTGATCAGATCACGATCCCGAAACCGAATGCCGTTGAAAAGCATGCCTTCCCGCCCCAGCCACTGCGCATAGTTCTCCAGGGCTCTCAAGAAAGCCTCGGACGCCTTGTACTTCATCCCCTGAAGGCGCGCCTCATAATTGGGAGTTGATTGTGCGGTCAGCACATATTCGATCTGATCGAAAGGATCCTCCAGACGCAAGGATGAACCAAGCCAATATTCGAGATATTCCTGTAAAGTCGTCTGCTGCATGTTCTCCTCGCCGAGCTCGGGAAGGACGGAGGACACATAACTGTTAAAAATCGGATTCGGCGAAAAAAGAACGATCTGGTCAGCCTTAAGCGAATCGCGGTTTTTGTACAGCAAATACGCCACACGCTGCAAGGCCGCAGAGGTCTTTCCGCTGCCGGCCGCCCCCTGCACGATAAGCAGCCGGCTATCATCGTTTCGGATGATGGCGTTTTGCTCCTTCTGAATAGTGGATACGATACTTTTCATATGCGAGTTCGCGCCTTTGGCCAGCATTTGCTGGAGCAGTTCATCGCCGATCGTTACGCTCGCATCAAACATATGACGGATTTGTCCTCCCTGAATCTGATACTGCCGTTTCAGCTCCATCGTACCCATGATCCGCCCGGCCGGCGTGACGTAAGAGGCCGCACCGGGGGAATGGTCATAATAAAGGCTCGCGATCGGAGTGCGCCAATCATACACCAGGAAGCTTAATCCATCTTCGTCGACGAAGGAAGATACGCCGATATAAATCTGCTCGCTCTGGTTCAGGCCTTCCTCCAGAAAATCAACACGTCCGAAATAAGGAGACGGGAACAGCCGATTTAAGCTTCTCCATTGTTGCGTCAGAAGCTGGTGACGGCGCTCCCGTTCGGATAACACCGCGGCCTGTTGTTTGATCGTATAGAATGTTTCTTCAAAATCTTCGTCCGAGCTCGTGTTGACCGTAACTTCTTCCCAAAACCGCCTGCGAATCTCAGCAGCCTGATCGTGCAGCCCGGCAACCTCCGGTTCCAACTCGCCCATTCTCGCTTTCAGCTTTTCCCTAACCTGATCCAGCCGTTCTTGTTCTATCCGCCATTCTTTCGCTTCCATGTTTTTCTGAACACGCTCCTTTTCAGTTTCGTCTGAATAAAAAGAGCATTGACAAATCAGAGGTCACTGGTGTAAAATAAAATTAGGATAAGTAATTTGAATGCCAGTTTTAACATGATTTTCAATCGCGCTACCGATTATAACATAGCGCTTTTTTGTGTTCAAATATTTTCTTGTGCTTCTTGGCCTATCTGCCAAGCTTTTTTTATTTTTTCGCAAAATACGAACTCCTTACTAATATTACTTTCATATTCTCAGCGTCTTTCCTCCCCTTCTATAGTGCAATGGCGCATTGCCCGTGACCGCCTTGAACACTCGGCCGAAATGCGTCACGCTTCCAAAGC
This sequence comes from Paenibacillus oralis, assembly GCF_003863965.1. GTDB lineage: Bacteria > Bacillota > Bacilli > Paenibacillales > Paenibacillaceae > Fontibacillus > Fontibacillus oralis. Next base: position 5,555,418 of record NZ_RRCN01000001.1, on the reverse strand, counting down.
CCACCTTCCTCGCGATCAAGTTCACCTTCATGGAAGAGCTCTCGAGCAGCTTCTTGGCTTCCTTGATCCGCACGCTGTTCACGTACTCTACGAACGCGAAGCCCGTCGCTTCTTTGAAGGATCGGCTCAAATAATACGGACTGATATAAAATTTGTCCGCCAGCAAATGTAGCGATAGATCCTCCATGTAATGCTCGTTGATATAGCGGACGATCTCCGATATTCGTTCGTGCATGGGACTTGGCGATGCCGGCAACTCCGCATCCTGTTGCCGGAAGTGCCTGCAGCACATGATGAGCAATTGCACGGCGAGCGTTTGGGCAAACAATTCGAAGCCGCTTCCGCGCTCCCGCATCTCCTGAATAATCGCTCTGGAAAGTGTTTCAATCGGCTGCCTATTGCGCAAGGAACCGTTCATGATCAAGTAATCCCTTTCAAGCAAAGGCTGAAGCGCTTCCTTATGAGAACCATCCGGCGAAAAATACCGCTCATGCATATTGATAATAAGCCGCTCATGCTTCGGCCGCTCCGCATTGGTCGTACGATGCAGAATATTGGGAGCGATAATGACGACATCGCCTTCGTTAATGGCAATCGTCCGGTCTTGAATAAAAATTTCCCGCTTGCCGGACATCAGATAATAGATTTCGTAAGTGCTGTGAAAATGGCTCACCGGCATATGGTGGCTTAACGCTTTCCGGTGGGATATCTGGAAAGTGCCCGTGTTATTTTCGAAATAAAGATCTCCCAAGCTGCTCCCCTCCCCTTTCGTACCTGTTGTTTATTATACCGCAAGAAATAAGAAGAAAAGGAGATATTCCGCAAAACATGTACATATTCCAATGCTAGAATAGGAGTACAAACAACCTAGGAGGTAGGATAGTATGCAAACCGCTTCATCTCTTATGACCCCGATTCAATGGGCGCTAAAAGCCTGCGAAGCGTTAATGCACAAATTCGAGCCGGAAAAACTTCCGCCAGACCGGTTCCACTATCATCAAGGCGTTTTTCTGTCCGGCATGGAGAAATGCTGGCGGCAGACCGGAGAACAAAAACTATACGACTACATGAAACGTTGGGTGGACAGCCAGGTTCTCGAGGACGGCAGCATCAAGAAGTTTAAGTCCGACGAGCTCGACGACATTCAGCCCGGCGTGCTTCTATTCACCCTCTACGAGCAGACGGGAGACGAGCGGTACAAAAAAGCGCTCCACACGCTTGTGCCCTTGCTGAAGTCTTGGCCGACGAATCCGTCCGGCGGATTCTGGCACAAGGGACATTATCCGAATCAAATGTGGCTGGATGGCTTGTATATGGCCGGTCCCATTGCCGTGCAATTTGCCAAAACATTTGGAGACAGCGAATATTTCGACTTGATGGTCTTCCAGGCGCTGCTCATGGAGAAGCATACGAAGGACCCGGCCACCGGCTTGCTGTACCACGGCTGGGACGAAACCAAAAAGGCCGATTGGGCCGATCCCGTCACCGGTCTCGCGCCGGAGTTCTGGGGCCGCGCCATTGGCTGGTATCCCGTCGCCTTGCTGGAAATGTTCGAATACATGCCGGAGGATCATCCGGATAAAGCCAAGCTCGCAACCATTGTACAGGATCTGCTTATCGCTCTGACGAACTATCAGGATCCCGCCACCGGATTATGGTATCAAGTCGTCGACAAAGGCGACCGCCCGGATAATTGGCATGAAAACTCCTGTACGTCGCTGTTTGTTCATGCCATTGCCAAAGCCGTCCGGTTCGGCTATCTGGACGCCAAGTACATGGAGTATGCCTGGAAAGGCTACCAAGGCGTCATCGATACGCTGAGGTTCGACGAAAACGGCAACGTCGTGATCGGCAACATTTGCATCGGCACGGGAATCGGCGACTACGCCCACTATATCGCCCGCCCAACCAGCGAAAACGACCTGCATGGCGCAGGCGCCTTCATTCTTATGTGCGTAGAGATGAATCTGGCGGCGCGAAATGAAGGCAATTAAACCCAACGTGTAAAAACAGATCACTTGATGGGCAATTGATACCACGAAGTGATCTGTTTTATCTTGTTGGGCTATTTCACATCTAAAGTGGATTTGATGATTGCGTCAAATATCTTCCCGTGATCGACTGCTCCGCATGGATGATCTGTGAAGGCGTGCCCTCGAACACCACCTGGCCGCCCTTGCTGCCTCCGTCCGGCCCCATATCGATGATCCAATCCCCTTGGCTGATCACATCAAGGTTGTGCTCGATGACGATCACCGTATTGCCGGCATCCACAAGGCGGTTCATGATCGCAAGCAAGTGGCCGATATCCGACATATGCAGGCCGGTCGTCGGCTCGTCCATCACGTAGATGCTGCCCTTCTTATGCAGCTCGCTGGCCAGCTTGATGCGCTGGCATTCCCCGCCCGAAAGCGTGCTGAGCGGTTGGCCGAGCGTAATATAGTTCAGCCCCACATCGCTCATCGCTTGCAGCTTCTTCACCACCTCTTTTTGCTCGAAAAAATCCAAGGCCTGCTCCACCGTCATCTCCAGCACTTCCGCAATGGACTTGCCGTTCAGCTTGTACGCAAGCACTTCTTCTTTGAACCGTTTGCCTCCGCACACTTCACATGGCAACTTCACGCTATCAAAGTAGGAAATGTCGACATAGACAACGCCCAGCCCCTGGCAGTTCTCGCATGCCCCCTTGGAATTGAAGCTGAACAACCCTTGATTCACCTTGTTGGCGGAAGCAAACGCCTTGCGCACATCATCCATAATGCCCGTGTAGGTCGCGGGGTTCGAGCGTGTGGACACTCCAACCGCCGATTGGTCGATGACGATCGCATCCGGATGCTGGCTGAGGAATACTTCGTTAATCAGCGTGCTCTTGCCCGAGCCGGCGACGCCCGTAACGACGGTCAGCACGCCGGTTGGAATATCTACACTGACGTTTCGGAGGTTGTGCAGCCGGGCATCCTTGATGGACAGTTTGCCGGATGGCTGCCTTGAGTCGTGCTTTAGCTTAAGCGGCCGCTTCATATGATTGCCTGTCAGCGTATCTGCCTCCAGCAGACCTTGGTAACTTCCTTCATACACGATGGTGCCGCCGTGGCTGCCGGCGTGAGGCCCCACGTCGACGATATGATCCGCTACCTTGATCACATCGGGATCATGCTCGACGACAATCACGGTATTGCCCTTGTCGCGCAGCTTCTGCAGCAATTCGTTTAACCGGTGTACATCACGGGGGTGCAAACCAACGCTGGGCTCATCGAAAATGTAAGTGACATCCACCAAGCTGCCGCTCAGGTGCTTCACCATTTTGACCCGCTGTGACTCGCCTCCGGACAATGTGTCCGTCTCGCGGTCCAGCGTCAAATAGTCAAGTCCGATATCCACCAGATGCTGTAGCCGCTCCGTCAGCGCCTTCACGATCGGCGCGGCGGCAGCCATGTCAATCTCCCGAATGACGCGGATGAGCTCTCCAACCTCCATGGAGGACATCTCCGCAATATTGAGTCCATTGATCCTGCAGCTAAGCGCGGCCTGACTGAGTCTCGCGCCGCGGCAGCTGGGACAGGGACCCTCGAAAATGTACGGCGCAACAGTTTGTTGTGTGCGCTCGGACTTCGTCTTCACATCCTGCTTGATATATTTGTTGGTGAACTTCTCGATGACGCCTTCCACAGTAATATTCATGGCCTTGCCGGCGAAATCCATCTTTACTTTCCTTGCTTTGGCGTGCAACAGTTGCTCCAGTTCCTCATCCGAATAATCGCTCAGTTGCTTGTCCGGATCAAAGTCCCCCGACTGTACGATCATATTCCATTCCCAGCTATCCACCGTATATCCCGGCAGCATAATGGCTCCTTCATTCAGCGACTTTGACATATCCACCGCCTTGCTCATGTTTACGCCAAGCTTGCGGCCGATCCCGTTGCACTCGGGACACATGCCTTGCGGATCGTTAAATGAGAACATGTGCGCTTCTCCAACGTAAGGTTGACCCACTCGGGAGAAAAGGAGACGGAGAATGGGCGAGATATCGGTTATCGTGCCCATCGTGGAATGAGAACCACCGCCCAGCCGCTTCTGATCCACAATAACAGCCATGCTCAAGTTCTCGATCGCGTCCGCGTCCGGCTGCGGAACACGCGGCAGAAAGGTGCGAACGAACATGCTGAAGTTTTCATTCAGCAGACGCTGGGATTCGGCGGCAATCGTATCGAAGACGATCGATGATTTGCCGGATCCGGATACCCCGGTGAAAATCGTGATTTTCCGCTTGGGGATGCGCAAGGATACGTTCTTGAGATTGTTTTCGCGCGCAGCCGAGATGACGATATACTCCTGGTTCGATTCGCTCATTCTTTTTCCTCCTCCAAAAGTTGAGTTAAACGCAACAAATTCGTGCTCCAGAACTTGCTGCAAAAAACCATTGTAGGACATCTTTTGGTGTCGCGTCAACAATGCTTTTAAAATTTTAAATATCTACATGAAGACGGTCGGCCAGCAATGTGCTTCAGTTATTTAGTTTACGCCGTACTCTCCATTTTTGAATCCAATACCCGATTACCGAGATGATCATGATCAACGCACCGAGGCCTACTTCCGCTGCCCCTAAGAATCCGGCACCCAGCGCCCCCATTCCTTCAATCTGTCTTGCTTTGTAAATATGACAACCACCCAAACCGATCATCAATAAACCAATGTATAGAAAAATAACCAATAACAGCTTCATCTTGGATGTCCTCTCTGCCTTTAAAAAATAAAGGCAGTCCCAAAAGGTCACAAGCTGACCTTAGGGACTGCCTCCTTTAACTTTTAACGCTACTAAGTTATCGCTTGCGTTGCATCCGGCCGAATACGCCCAAAATCGGAAGCAGCAATATCGCTGCTGTCAGCAAGGAGGCTCGGATAGAGAAACGGCTTCCGATCCATCCCACGGCCGGCCCTCCCGCAGTCTGGCCCAGCGCGTCCGACTGGCTGACCATCGACAGCACCGTGGCCCGGCTGTCGCTGCGCAGATTCATATTCAGCCATGTCGCATAGATCGGCTCGCTCACGGTAACAACTACGCTTACGGCCAGCACGGACGCCAGCGCCCAGACGAAGTTCGTCGCCAGGAAAAGCGAGAGAATGCCGGCAACGCGAATGAAAGTCAGCATAAATAAGGCCGCGGATACGGTCCGCTCGCTGCTCATGTTCAGTTTTTTCTCGGTGAAACCTACCGCCAGCATTCCCAAAATCGTGGAGGCCGCGCTGATCAGGCCAAACCATACGGCCACTTTCAACGTCCGGTCCGGAAAGCCGATTTCCTGGATCAGATGAATCTCCCAAAGCCGGTCATAACCTTCCGAGGCCGCGCCGCTAAACAACGTGACGAACATGATAAGCAGCAGCAGCGGACTGCGGGCGATCACCTTTGCCCCGCTTTTCCAGGTCCGGGTCATCTCTCGAAAATGAGAGACTCTTTCGCTGCGCGGCGGCCGGACAAAGCCTGTCTCCTTCATCTTGCGGATCAGGAGCAGGCCGAGCATAGCATACATCAGGCCTCCCGCTAAATACGGCAGATTCGGCGCCAGCACGGAAAGCCCCACGCTCACGCCGATTCCCAGCAGAGACGCTGTCAGAGCCACGCGTTTGGCGCGAATAAAAATGGTCCCGGCGGCGGATTCCCCCGCCTCATCGACAATCCAGGCGCTGTCCGCCCCGCTGATAAAGGTATGGCCGATGCCGAACACCACCTGGGCCAGCATCACCCAAACAACGAGCGGGATCGCCAGGCCGAGCCCCTGAAACCAAATGATGCTGCCTTCAAACGTAAACCCCGCGCCCAAAATGAACATGCCGATAATGACCGATAGTCTGCGGCTGTATGTATCGGCAACCACGCCGGTAATCCCCTCAAAAATCAGCACAGTTAATTCCAACACGGTCCCGATCAGCACAAGCTCAAAGGGATTCAGGCCGAGCTGTGTGACATAATAAATGCTGTAGGTCGTAAATATCGTGCTGCTTGCCAGCGAAGAAATAAAATTCATCAAATAAAATACTTTTGCCGCTTGAACGTTATGCAAAACGGATTCCGCCTTTCAGGTAGGCGGCGCGTCATTCTTGGTCCAGAAGGTAAAATTCGCTACTCAATTATTCGCTAATCACAATCCATACCGCAACATGCGGCCGCTTACCGTTTTTCTTTTTTGATTCTGATTTACTCCGGTTCGTTGGTTGGATTGAAATTGGCTTTTTTGCATATTAAGCACCTCCAAAATAATTAAAAGAAACGTCTGATAGTTAATTATACCAGTATTACACTTTCAGAACACTTCAAAAATTTGCAGCAATCCATTGCCGGAGTTGACGCTGAATCGGAGACGGACAGTGTCTTCCCGGCTTTTTGGGCTACTTCGTTGTTCAAGAGTATGGGAGATCCCTTGTAAAACGTGCCGGTGGCATGGCTTGTCTTGGTATCTTGTGTCCCTGCTTGCAGCCTTTGCACGATTATCCCTTTCGTTCAGGGAGCAGTGGAGATTCTCAGCTTGATAAGGGAACGTACGTTTGATATAATAAAATAAATCGAACACACGTTCTTGATTTCTTGATTCGGGGGCGAGCGAACATGGAGGTCAATACGGGAACGGAACTTCAACCATTCAGCAGCCGTTATAACAGCGAGCAGACCTGCATGGAGGCGCTGATCGCGATGAAGTGGCGAAGCGGCTTCGTCTGCCCGCGCTGCGCTCACACCCGGTGCAGTCGTCTGACTTCCCGGCATATCCCCTTGTTCGAGTGCGGAAAGTGCAAGCATCAAACGTCGGCTTTGGTCGGCACGATTTTTGAAGGAACGCATTTGCCCCTGCTCAAGTGGTTCAATGCGCTGGAGTTGTTCCTGCTTGAGGACGGCATCTCGGCGTTGCGGCTGAGCCAGGTGATCCGGGTCACCTACAAAACCGCCTGGTTGATGCTGCACAAAATACGCCATGCCGCCCTAGAATTCGATGCCCGGGAGCTGCTCTGCGGAGACGTGAAAGTGAACAGCGATCTGTATGGGCGTAATCCGTCCCAGCTTCAGTTTTCGCATCCGTATGCCTCGGCAGTCGTAGCGGGATGCACGGTCACGGAATCGGGCGAGCCGCAGCAGGTCAAAATCCGCCTGGTGCCGCATAAGAGAGGAGACGGACAAAGGGCAAACCGTCTCGAACTCGCCGCGTTCATCAACGGGCATGTGGATGTCCGTACATCGGCGGTAGAGTCGTTTCCTCTAGCCTATCGGCTGTATGCGCCCTTACGGAAAGTGGTGAGAGAGGCGTGGGAATCGCTGAAGAGTACGTATGTAGCCTTGGGACTGAAGCATCTGCAGGCGTACCTGAACGAGTACACCGTACGCCGCTCGCTGCGCCGGCCCGGAGCGGAAGAAACGATGCGGCAGAAGTTGCTGCACATGTGTGTGGCGATTCCGGCGATCCCTTACCGCTGGCTGATCGCACGCCAACCGAACCAGCCCCTTGTGGCTGCGGCCTGATCGAGACGCTGGAACGGCTGGGGAGTTTAACGCAAATCAACTTAATGGGTAGGGCTTAGCATGAACAGTCCGGGCGTTGCTGCAAATGGAAGGGTTCGGGCTACAGCAAAATCACAGTCTTTTCGTTTCCCTCGCGTCTTGTCCTTGATCTACTGTCTTGATCTCTTGTCCGGTCTGTTTCACCTCCCCTAAACCTGATTCCTTCTCCTAAGCCCGTCTAAATTATCTCGAACCGATCTGCTTCTCCACCAAATATTTTCTTCTCCCGAGCTTGTCTGTTTCTCTACCACCCTGATCAAACGGGATAATCATGCAAAGCGACCAGACAGTGAGTGTTGATCTGCCGCCTCCCCCACCCTACTCCACTTCCCTATCCTCAAGATTCAACGCCAATTTGCCTGAATCTAAGCAATATTAGCCGGGTTTAAATGAATTAAGCGCCATGGCAACCGTTAGAATCGTTGTGTGGTTTCGGCGAATAGATCGTTGTAACGGGGGACATTCTCCGCATGGTTGCAGCAGCGCAAAAAGGAAGCGGAGATCCCCCGCTTCCTCAAATTTCCCTATTAACTCCGCCTCAAATTGGCGCTCGCTGCCGTGGTTACTGCAATTGCCACAATGCAGGCACGTTTGCCGGCTCCCAGCCCGGGAGCGAGGTGTGCGCCTGAATGCACGCGTAGATGCTGCCGTTATAGGACACCAGGTCATTTATACTGTAAGCAACCCACGGCTCCCAAGGCTGAGCTTCACCTTCACCCGGATCATCCACCACCGTCGTTGCTCCCTGAACGGAAGCGGCCGCGGAGACATTGCCGGCGGCGTCTTTAGCAGTTACCGAAAAGGTGTAAGTCGTATTTGGAGACAGGCCGCTAACGGTTGCCGCGGTTCCGGTTGTATTCAAGCTGCCGGTATCATAAGCAATAGTGTAGCCGGCAACGCCCACGTTGTCCGTGGAAGCGTTCCAGGCGAGACTGATGCTTGTCGGCGTGGCTCCCGTCACGCGTAGTTGGCCGGGAGCGGTTGGCGGTGTGGTATCCGGTTCCGGATCGGGATCAGGATCAGGATCGGGATTGCCGCCGCTGCCCAAGCTGTCCAGATAGGCCAGGTGACTGCCGGAGAAGGCGTAGTTGGCCGCTTTATCCCAGTTGATCGACCAGGTCATCAGCCCTTTGAAGCCGGGATAGCCTTCGGGATTGCGCAGCGTGTAGCTTCCGCCAAACGGTTGCCCTTTTACAAGGTAATCCAACGCTTTGTGCACTTCGGCCGGCGCCGTATATCCGCCATTTGCCGCGGACTGTGTCGCCGGAAGCCCGATGAGCACTTGATCCTGGCGCAGGGCGGGAAAATGGTTGTTTGCATTGCCGCCAACGTCAAATCCCTGCAGCAGCATCTCGGCCATAGCCACTTGGAAATCCGCCGTTCCCTGGGCATAGGATTTCCCGTCCAGACCGGTCATCGATCCGGAGTTGTAATGCTGCACGTGCAGATAGTCCAGTGAATCGCGCAAAGCGTAAATGACCGGCAGATACGCGCCCCACGGACCGCCGTAAGCAGCGTATCCGCCTTGTACGTACGCCGTTTCCGGCGCCATGGTCAAGACGAAGCCGGAACCGTAGCTGTTCACGATCTCTCGTACGGCGGAAATCAGGTTGACGATTTTAGGCGTCGTCGGATTGCGAAAATCCGTGTCGCCCGGATTCAAGGACAACGAGCTTCCTTCCAAATCGATATCCAGGCCGTCAAAGCCGTACGTATCGATAATGCCTTTCATGGTGCTGACAAATTTCTGTTTGGCCTGGTCGGTGGACAATTCCACGGCTCCGTTGGCTCCCCCGATGGAGATCAGCACCTTTTTGCCCTGGCTTTGCAGTTCCCGGATGTCGGCTTGGAATTCGCCGATCGAGGCGTTATAAGGCTGGAATGCCATATCTCCGCTCGCTGCACCACCCGAAGGCTCCGCAAACGCAACCTGGATCACATCATAGCTCGAAGAAACATCGCGCAGCCGGATATTGCTGGACCCGTTGTCAAAGTTGTGCCAGTAGCCGACGATGATTTTATCACTGTTCGCGGCAGCGGCCGCCGCCCCCTCCTCGCTGAATGCGGCGAGCGAAAACAATGGAACAATAAGTGCGGCAACGAGCAGCCAAATGCCCGATTTGCCGAATATTTTGGCATGTTTCAATTGGATTGTCCTCCTTGCAAAAAATAAGATGATGACTGTCTGTTAAAAACCGAACCTGAACTGCTTAAATCAACCTATCATCTGCCTCCTTTTCTAAATAGGGTCAATCTCCTAAAATAAGACAAAAAGAGATTGCTAGAGTAACTATTTTACATAATCCCCCATTAATCCTGCTATATTTTTCAACATATTCTTTGATTTGATAGAAATATGGCAAAATCGTGTAGACCCATGCACAATTGCATGGGCCTCTCACGCAAAAAAAAGACTGCCGGCAAATTCCGCCGACAGCCCTTCTCTTTCAAGTAGTATACTCCTCAATCCTATTCGCTGGACAATTCTTTTAGCGATTTGATTTTACCATGGGGATGCTGTTCTTGCTTTCGTGACTTCCAGGCAGCTTCCTTCCTTCTCTTCTGGTGAGCCATAACAGATATCCTCCTTTGGACATTGTGATGTATACCACTTCCTTAACTTGTCATTTCTCGGCTCTGTTCATTCATCAGCATTTTGGCGTTTTTTTGCTATAATAAAATTGCATTAAATGTATGTTTAATGCAATTTCGATTGTAAGCGATTGGATAGGTGCGATATGACAATGTATACAGATATTTTGGAGCAATATGAGCGTGAAATTAACCTTTTTTTGGTATATATGAAGGATCGTGAATATTCAAAGGAGACACAGAATGGTTATCTCCACGACATAAAACACTTTCTCACAGGACTGAACGGTAAATCGGTTACCGATGTAACCGACATTGACGTATTGCAACATCTTACACGAGTTCGTGAATCCGGCGCCGGCGCCCGTTATAGAAATCGTTGCCAATCCGCGATCCGCTTGTTCTATAAAGTTCTGGTTCGATTTAGAGTATCCAACCACAACCCTGCGATGGATATTGAAAAAGCGAAAATCGAGAAAAATCGCCACCCGGCCTATCTTCAAAAGCAATTCCTTGACGCGTGCCTTCAACTTGTAAAAGGCAGGTATATCGTTCGCGACGTTACCATTATCGCCTTGATGGCTTATGCAGGGTTACGGGTAAGCGAAATCGTCCGACTGAACATAACTGATTTTGATCATTTCGGATCCAAAATTGGGGTGCTTGGAAAAGGAGAAAAATGGAGATATATCCCCCTTCCGGAGGAGCTGCGTTATCTACTGCAGTTGTCGTTGGATAAACGAATTAAGCCGCGGAACAAAAAAGACGAGCCTGCCTTTTTCATTTCGCAATTCGGTCGCCGCATCAGTAAACGCATGGTTCAAACCATTGCTGATAAGACGTTCGAAGCTCTAGCTGAAAAATATCCTCAATTTAAGGGCATCCCCCTTTCAGCCCACAAACTTCGTCATTCTTTTGCTACAGATCTGCTTCGGAATGGCGTTGATTTGCGCGCCGTCCAGGAACTGCTTGGCCACGAGAACATTGCTACGACTCAAATATATACACATGTGATGGATGAAGTTAAAGAACGCGCCATGAATAAAATACGACCGGCCATTCCCTTTATAAAAAACTCAGAGGAGCCATAAGTTGCTCCTCTTTGCCCCGATTTCCTGGAACTCTTCTATAAACTCAACCTCTGCTGGAGAAATACCGCCAGTTCTTCAACGGTATCCCAAACGATTGGACGGATTTCCTTTATTTTTACAGGGAGTGTATCGGCATCGCTGCTGTTCACGGTCCAAATTAGGGGGATGTTCAAACCGAGCGCATACCCCGCCGCAAAATACACTTCAGGAGATTGACCCGTTAAATCCGCTATAATCAGTTTACTGTCCGCTATCATTTCCAAAGAATACTTTTCACTGTTCTGCGTTTTCGTATGTGTAAGCAAGCGCGGCAGATAACCGTGCTGCTCGATTTTAGGCAACAGCCTAGCCAGCCATTCCGTGCGCAAATCTTCCTCATCCGGGATAAGAACGGAGCATGGCTTTAAGTTTTTTCTTTCGGCAACTGCTTCTTTCCAGCCTTTTTCAGTTAACTGAAAGGTTAACCCTTCCCTGGTGAGTAAGTGCTCGTTTCTCAGCTTATCAATGATATATACCAGCTCTTGCAGATTTGGAGAATACGTCAAGTTATAGTTGCTGGAGAGCGGATGAATGACAACCGGTTCTCCCGGACCATTGGAATGTCTATACAAATACTGGAGTAACCGATTTCCTTTATCTTCTATGGTCACAGGAATGTCGGGTGAATTTGCAATGGATTCCAAATCGTTGACGGATAGAGCGACCTTTTCATTACAATCCGTTTGCTCCCGGATATAGGCCGATACAATATGAAACAAGTCGCGTTTCTTTTGGTACGGGAACGAATTTATAGCATCATAGCTGTCTATCAGCAGGCTATAAAACCCCTCGGGTGAACAGCAACAGCCCATGTATCTATCGTAGTCGCCCTCCTGTTTAGTGAAGACAATCTTATCGCAGAACAAACAGCGTTTTTTCCTCATGACAAATCATCACCTCTTATGGATTGCTCTCCTCCTACCTTACCAAGATTTTTTTGAAAAATAGACAAGAAAATATTTCCGCCAACGGCCATGCTTGAATAATTTTCCTCCTTTGGCAAACAATAAACATAGTCATATAGGAGGCTGATGTTTCATGTGTCAACGCTTTTCCATGGCGGCTGAGCTCGAGGAGGTTCAGGAGCATTTTCAGATCGAACGGGTGATGTACTACTACAAAAACCGCTACAACATTAGCCCAACGCAGCAAATGCCGGTCGTGCTGCAGCAGCGCGGGGAGCGGATTCTGGATGAGTTCCGTTGGGGATTCATTCCCTACTGGGGAAAAGATGCGATCAACGCGGATCTCAGGAATGTGCATCGGAATCCGACGTACCGCAGAATGGTGGACAAGCAGCGGTGCATTATCCCGTGCAACGGATTTTACTATTGGAAAAATGAAGGCAAAAAGTCATATGCGGTGCGGGTCGTCATGAAAAACCGCGCCATCTTTGGGGTGGCCGGTCTATACGAAATCTGGCGGGATACGCGCGGGGAACCGCTCCGCACCTGCACCCTGGTCATGACGGAAGCTAACCCGTTGATCGGGGAATTTGAGAGCCGGATGCCGGCGATTCTCTCTCCGGACAACATGACCCGGTGGCTTGATGAGGAGACGAACGATCTGGATGCGTTAGATCCGATCCTGCAGCCCTATTCGGCGGAAGAGATGCAAGCGTATGCGGTGACGCCGCTGATTGACATCGAGGGGCACGACACGGCCGAATGCATTCGGGAGATGGATTTGGAGCGGGCGTGGGTAAAACGCTGATTTTTCCCGGCACACGGAGATAAGCATCCCCGTGGCCGGTTTTTTCTTTAAGCGTACCAAGCGCACTTTTTTAACAGGTCGTCCCATTCCGGCTTCGGGAGGATCAAGTTTCCGCCCTTTAGTGAGCATTCGCATGACGATGGCCCCCTGCTGCCTCTCCCTTTTTGAAAACCGCACGCTCGATCCAAACCTTCAACTGTGCAAAAGCATAGACAACGGTGAAGGAGCATGTTACTGTCGTCAGAAAAACCAAAAGCAGAACTGAGAAGAAGGGAAGCTCGTCGAGCAAACCTCCAAACAGGCGCAGCACGATGGTCAAAATGAACACGTTCGCCGTAAATGCCCGGTACGCATAAGTAGAGAGCCATTTATAATACGGAAGCGAACGCGAACCCAAGCGAATCAAGTGTCTGGCCAGCATGTAGATCAGAAAGATGATAACCAGGCTGTACAAAGTCATAGACGGCTTCAAATAAATCAGGTTGCCGAATGACATATCATTAAATCCAAAGCCGAAGAATTCCTGGTTTGTCCAAATAAGCAGCAGCAACGCCACCGGAATGAGCAAAAACTGAATCCGGCGCAGCACCCCGTCGAACCGGTCCTTGTAAACCCAGGCAATTCCACCCAGCAGGGCATAAATAAAGTAACTGACGAAAAACCGGTCCAAATAACGCAGGCTGATTTCGTAGGTGCCGTGGAATACATAGGTATCGTAGAACCACAGCCAGGCCCCGAAGGCAATAAAGCTCACGACCAGCGTTGGGATGACCCGCGAAGGCTTGGACAGAAACTTGTAGCAAACATAGATAATGACGGGCATCAGCACCTGAAACTGCAGCATCATAACCGTGTACCAGTATTGCGGCGATGAATTGCCGACCACATAGGATTCGACCAGTGTCCAGAAGGAAGTGACAGAGCAGTTCACTTGCAGGTCGGGGAAAAATATCAGACTGGCGGTCGCCCAGAGAAAATACGGGATAACGAGCTCGCTGAATTTTTCCTTGTAAAAATGGGTCGGTTTCGTATGTTGATTCCCTTTCACCATGCCGTATACGATGGCAAAAATAAAGACAGGCGCCGTGTACTTCACCAAGTTATATAGGACGCCAAGCAAGGCCATATCCATCTCGTTATGGGCATGTTTCAGGAGCACCCCCAGCACGCTTTGCATAATCGCGCCGCAGACGGCAAATACCTTTAAAATATCACTTTCATTGATATGGATATTTTGCTCCGCTTTTTTTTCCATAAAATGCACTTCACCTTCATTTCCAAGGATTGCGGACGAGCTTTGGGCCTGAGGGGCAACGCAGCACCACCGTGCTTGTCCGCCTGTCGATGATTTCGCGCAGGACATAAGCTCCGTCCTTCGTTTCCAATTGGATATCGATGCGGACCTCCAGCTGATCCAGCCTCCGCAGCAGGTTTGCGGCTTCCGCATAATCCACGGCTTCCGGACGGTCAATCACAAGGTCGAGATCGCTGGTGACTTTCAAAGACGGACAACCCGTCGCCATTTCAAAACCCGCACTGCCCGCCGGGCCCCAGCGCCAGTCCGCCATTAGCTCCGCAACCTTGTCCATGACCCGGATCACGGGTAGATCCCGCCTCTCCACAGACACGGCGTTCCACATCCGGCGCTCGGCAATCTCATAGGGCGTGACAATCCGTCCCGCTCCCTCTGGGGCAAGCAGCGCGGCTTCCCGCTGGTTCCGCTCCGTTCCCCGAATGCCTACGGGAATGCGGCTATCCGCCGGCGGGCTGGCCCGCCGGACCACTACATAAGGGGCATGCCTCAGCGAAGCGGCGGCCCATTCCTTATCTTCATTCATAGAGAGACAGCTCAAATCGGCGACCTCGATCAGATCGTGAGGCCGGACCGTCATTACCATTGCTCGGACAACGCCTTGCGAACCTTAAGCGTTGCCGCGCGTCCGCCGGCCAAAGCTTCCTTGGTCTCCAGGCGGAAGCCGAGATCGCGGGGTGCGTCTTTTGTGCTGTCGATCGCTTCGGAAATGGTCTGTTCCACGGTTGCCACGTCGCCGCGTTGCGGATCGTCCGCCTGGATGCCGGCCAACAGCCGATATAGCGGCCCCAAAGTACTATAGCTGCGAACGTCATAAGCCATGGCCGGAACCTTCTTGGTTGCTTCATCCAGTTCGGCGATGGTCCGCTTCGTGATCCGCGCCGCGGAAGCCTTGGACATGGCCTGAATATTGATTTTGCCGTCGTCCAAGGCGATCAGCCGGTTCGACTGAAGTCCATGGGCGAGGAAACCGCCGGAGATCGCATTGCCGACGATGACGCCGATCACGGGATGGCCCTGCAGTCTGGCCGTCGCGTATGCGTCCGCGCTTGCCGCGAGCGCAAGGCTGATCCCAACCATCTCTTCCTTATAGCCGTAAGCCTGGCTGGGAACGTCGATCACGGCGATGATCGGGCGTTTGACTTCACTGTTCTCGTCCTGAAGGATAGCGTCTCTGACGATCTGAGCCACCGTCCACCCTTCCATCATCCCGACCTCGCCTTTTCTAACGCGCGGGAAGCGGCTTTCGGCATCCGGAACGATGGAAATATATCTGCACAATTGCCCATTCTTCTCCACGTCGGCCGCCAGCACCGTAGGAACGTCGCTAACCGGATGGGTTATGCCCGTAAGCAGGGAGAACCAGCGGTAACCTCTGCCGTCACTAGCGTCGGCCGCCCCTTCTTTGGCCAGCGGTATAGGCTGCTTGACCGGCTGTTGCTGCTTGTAAAATTCACGGTAACGCTCAGGCGTCCACGACTCGGTCGGATCAAGAGCTTTAAGCAAGGTCAGATAGAAATCGGTTTGCTCGGTTTTGGCCGGTTTGACCGGCGCACCCAGCGCGGCGTCGACCGCCTCGATCACCGCGCCTGTGGTATCTTCCACCACATCATCGATCAATCCGGTATGCTGCCGCTGATTTGCTCCGATAGTGCTCCAGATCAACGCCTTGTCACTGGAATCGAACTCCATCACGCCTGCTTCCTGTTCGATGACTTCCGGGCCGTTCAGGCCGAGGCGGGCTTTTTTTGTGGCGATCAAGGTGGTGAACAGCTCGGCCGTGATCGACATCCCGCCGAACGCCCCCACGCGGCCGGGAATCAGTCCCACTACAGGAACGTATTTGCGCAGGGCTACGACCTGGGCGCCGATTTCCGAAATCGCCAGCAGCCCGTAGTTCGCTTCCTGCAGCCGAACGCCGCCCGTATCGAAGATCATGATCGGATACAAGGTGTTTCCCTTTTTGTTCTCTTCCAGCGCCAGTTCCAGCGCGCCGGAGATTTTCGCTCCGCTGACTTCGCCGATGCCCCCGCCTTGAAAAGCACCTTCCATCGAGATGATCAGGACTTTCCGCTTGCGGATTTCCCCGACGGCCAAAATGATCCCGTCATCGCTCTGCGGGACGATTCCCTGCGGCTCAAGATGCGGAGATTGCAATTTGTCCAGCGGTCCAAGCAGTTCCCGGAAGGTTCCTTCATCCAGCAGCGCTTTGGCGCGATCGCGTCCGTTCAGTTCCACAAAACTATTCAGCATAATCGAGCACCTCCAAAACTTGCGTAAATCTTAACATCACTACACCCGGAGTGGCTCCAAAATCATGAACCGTAAAATTGGCGGTAATCGGATAACGGTTGAAAAAGCGGGTCAGCACGTTCTGCCAAACCTGTCCGAAACCATCGCTGCCGGTCAGAATACTGACATTGGACGTTTGCCCCTCCACCGGCTCCACGATGATCTCCAAATCCCCCGAACCGACGACTCCGATGTGCGCGGCCTTGCGGATCGGCTGCGAAGTTTGGTATTGAAACTGTAATTTTTCCATCCTTAAGGAACACCTCCATGATATGTGTCAATCGATAAGAAAAAGTGTAGCGGCGAGCAAATCGGCGCTGCCTCCGGGAGAAAGCCGCTTTGCCTCGCAATACTCGGACAGGCGGTGAAACAGCTTTCTCCCCGTCCGGGTTCTAAAACCGTCCGCGGCCAGAAAAGCCCCGGACATCCGTTTGATCGCCAGAAGATCCGGCCAATCGCCGCGGTGCAGGATGCAGGTGTCGTCGACCGCCGCCATCAAAGCCAGTAAAGCCTCAATGCGGGCTTCCTCCTCCGTCTTCCCGCAAGCTCTGGCCCGCAGTAAGGCCGGCAGCGCCGCTTCCCGGATATGGGGAAAGCCGAGCTGCGCTTCCTCCGCAGCTCCCATCACCGCATACTTCCGCTTGACCGCCTGCCCATGGGTGCGTTGTTCCGGGCGAAACCGGTCAGGGAACGAAGCGATGGTCCCGGCGGCGTTCATGATCCGCTGCGGGTCCCGTTCCTCCGGGAAGGCGGCTCGTGCGCTGGTAAGAAGGCCCAAGGCCCAAATCGCCCCTTTATGCGTGTTGACGCCATTTGTGGCGGCGAGCATCGCTTTCTCGCCTTCCCGCCCGATGAAGGCGATTTGTTCGCGTAAAGACTGGTCCACCGGATGAAGGTAGGAGACCTGGGCGATTTCCCGGAATGTTCCTTCCAGAGCCTTCGCTGATATCAGCATAAGCTCGAGGGACATGTCCGTATGGGAACCGTTGTCTCTGGCATCCACAAGCCCTGGCTTGGGCGTAAGCAAGGCCTCGTCCACGAGCGCCTTCACGGCTTTGCCGGCCAAGGCCGCCCCGAACCCCGCATGAGTTGCCGTCAGCATGGCTTTAAGACCAGCTGCGGAATTTAGCCGGCGGCTCGTACAGCCCGTCCGACCAATCCACAAGGTCGTTGATCGTCTGCGCCGCCAGCAGCGAACGTTTAGCTTGTCTGCGCATGATGCCGAGATCCTCCGGATAGGCCACAATACCTCTGTCGCGCAACCCGCGCACATCGCTTTCGCTGCTCTCCATGCCCAGGGGCGATACGCCGGCAATTGCCGCGAGCGCCTGCTTTCTTTCCTCGACACTGTCCGTTTTGTAAAGGTAAGCGATGCCTTCCTCGGTGACGACGTGGGTGACATCGTCGCCGTAAATCATCACCGGCGTAATCGCCAGGCCTGATTCTTCCTTCACCTTGACGGCGTCGAGCGAATCCACGAATACCGGCTTTTTGTTGGCGCCATAGGTTTCCACCATCTGTACGACCAGCTTGCGTCCTTTGACGAGCTCGTGCGGATGTTCGATCATGTCGAGCCATGCCTTTGTCGCATGCCGGCGTCCGCGGGGATCATGGCCCATGTTCGGCGCGCCGCCGAAGCCGGACAATCTGCCGGAAGTCACGGTGGACGAGTTGCCCAGCGGATCGATCTGCAGCGTCGAGCCGATGAACATGTCCACGGCGAATTGCCCCGCCACCTGGCCCATCGCCCGGTTGGAGCGCATCGTGCCGTCCTTGCCGATGAAAAATACGTCGGGACGGGCTGCGATATATTTTTCCATGCCGACCTCGCCGCCGAAGCTGTGGATGCTTTCCACCCAGCCGGATTCGATCGCCGGAATCAGGGTCGGGTGAGGGTTCAAGGCCCAATGCTTGGCAATTTTGCCTTTCAATCCGAGTTCTTCACCGTAGGTTGGCAGCAGCAGCTCAATCGCCGCGGTATTAAAACCGATGCCATGGTTCAGCGACTGCACGTGGTGTTTGCCGTAAATACCTTTGATCGCCATCATTCCCATTAGAATATGCAGTTCCGTGATGTTTTGCGGGTCGCGGGTAAACAGCGCCTCCAGCGCATAAGGCTTGTCGGCTTTGACGATCACGTCCACCCAGGAGGCCGGAATATCCGTTCTCGGCAGTTCGTCCGCGATTTCGTTGACCTGCACGATGACGATGCCGTCCTTAAAAGCCGCCGCTTCCACGATCGTCGGGGTTTCTTCCGTGTTGAAGCCGGTATAAAGGTTGCCCTCGCGGTCCGCTTTGTCCGCCGCCACCAGCACAACGTCCGGAATCAGGTCGATAAAAAGGCGGCCGAACAATTCTAAATACGTATGGATGTCGCCGAGCTTCAGCGTCCCATCCTCGATCATTTGCGCAACGCGCAGGCTTTGCGAGCCGCTGTAGGAGAAATCCAGCTTCCCGGCGATGCCTTTTTCGAAAATATCCAGGTGCTCGGGTCTGGAAATGCTGGACATGATCATATGCAGGTCATGCACCTTGCCAGGATCGACTTCCAGCAGCTTCTGGGACAGAAAAGACGCCTGCTTCTGGTTATCCCCCTCCAGGACAACCCTGGCGCCCGGCTCGATCAGCGCCTCCAGGATATCGACGATCCGGGAGGCATCGACGTATTTTCCGTTCAGCCACTTCTCTACCGTATTTAATTTTTCCAGTTTTTTATCGCGTTTTTGTGACCAGGAACGCAGCACTTTGCTCATTCTTCTTGCTCCTTCCATTTTCTAATCAGATATTCGGCCGCTTCCAGACCAACCTCGTCTACGGCAATCTGCCGGGTGTCGTGGTGGGCCTGCTTGACGAGGCGGGAAAGCGTGTGGCCCGGAGGCATTTCGATAAAGCAGTCGGCTCCGGATTCGACGCAGACGGCCGCCATATCGATCCAGCGCACGGGATAAGCTACGTTTAGGGCCAGATCCTCGGCGATTTTGTCTTTCGCCCTGAGCATTCTCCCCGTATGGTTCGCCATATAAGGGATCGCAGCTTCCTGCAAAGGAAAGGTCCGTACCAGCTCCAATAACTGCTCGGATATACCTGACATCAAAGGGCAGTGCGATGGAATCGGCACCTTCAACAGCGCGGTTTTGCTTGCCCCCAGTTCTTTTGCCTGCTGAAAAGCTCTGTTGATCCCTTCCAATGAGCCGGAAAGGACGATTTGCTGTTCGGCGTTCATATTGGAGAGGTAGACGGGCGCCGCCTCACTGTGGGAGCGATCCACGGCTTGCTGAACTTCCGCTTTGGTAAGCCCGATGATGACACCCATTCCGTAGCCTTCAGGGTAAGCCTCTTCCATTAGCTTGGCCCGGCGCCACACGAGCCGAAGCGCATCCTCGAACGAAAGGACTCCCGCAATGACCGCGGCGGGAAAAGCGCCGATGGAGTGCCCGGCCACGAATTGAGGGCGGATGCCCCGCCCGATTAGCCGGTATGCGAACGCGGTCTCCTTTACGAAAAGCGCCGCCTGAATCCAGACCGTCGAGTCCATCGCCACCTCATCATCCCGCAAGGGGGTCCCTACTATCTTTGCTGCCTTTTTCACATACTCTGGCACATCCTGCAGCATACCGGGAGTTTGCGCCCCTTGACCGGGAAAAGCAAATACGATGTTCAGAATCTCACCACCTTTAGCGGATTCGTCTTCGTTACACTGTTCATTGTAAGAAGCCCGTAAAAAACTGTAAAATATATATATTCACATATGATCGATAACCGGACGGTTATAAGAGGAGACGTACGATAAAGGGGATGGATTCAGCATGGACTTTCTGCAGCTTAAATATTTTCAAGTCACCTCAAAACATGAAAATGTAACGCGGGCCGCCGACGAGCTGTTTATCTCGCAGCCTGCGCTCAGCAAAATGATTCGGAACCTGGAGACGGAATTGGGGGTGCAGTTGTTCGACAGGGAGGGTAAGCATATCGTGTTGAACCAATACGGCAAAAAGTTTCTGAAACGGGTGAACCAGTCGCTGTCCGCTCTGGAGCAAGGCGTGTCCGAGATTAAGGAAATGCAGCAAGAAAAAATTGAAATCATCACGCTGTATGTCGCCGTAGGTTCCATGCTGCTGCCAAGTCTTGTCCAACAGTTTCGCGGCCTGTACCCGAAAATCCGGTTTAACCTGACCCAGCATCCTATCCAGATCAAGAAAGAGCTGGCTTACGATTTCGCGATCACATCCGAGGAAATAGAAGGCAATGAACATACCGTTCTGCTTGAGGAGGAAATATGGCTCGGTGTGCCGGCGGTTCATCCGCTCGGTTCCCTTGATTCCGTATCTCTAAAAGACCTGGAGCATGAGAAATTCATCAGCCTGACGACGAGCCATCCGCTGCGAAGAACGACCGACCGCTTCTTCGCGCAACTGCCGTACGAACCGGACATTGTCTTTGAAAGCGATGATCCGGCCACGGTGCGGGGGCTGATCCAGACGGGCATCGGTGTCTCCTTCATCCCTTCGATCCTGTGGAGCAAGGTCGTCACCGAAGACATCAAGCTGCTTCACATTAGCGAGCCCCGGTGCAAGCGAACCATCTATTTGTCCTGGCCCGCCGGGCAGCGGCTGACCGACACGGAGAATTCATTTTTCGAGTTCATCCTTCAGTTCTTCCGGAATATAGGACGGATCCAATTAAAAAGCGGCAGCCTCGGACAGGAATAAAAGTCCTAGACTGCCTGTGGTCGAAAAGGGGTCTGCGGTTAAACCAAATTCAGCTCCCGCTTTAAACGGTCCAGCTGCAGCAGATGATGCCGGTAATGCATCTCGATCAGCAAAAACCACTCTTTGGCGTTTAACGGGCCGAGTCTGGGATGCGGCATCTTGTTTCGTTCGGGCGCCTGGCTCAAAGCAGATTCAGTACGTTTCATCCGCTCCACTACACCTCGCAGCCCTTTCGACAGCTGCTGCTTGCTTTCCGGCTGCTGCGGGGTGTAGTGCGGCGAAGCCGGGACCTGAATCCGAATGGGCGGAAAGCTTCCCAGTTCAAATACGGCCCTGCCCTGCTCCGTTTTTTCCCCGGTGTGGACTAAACTCGCTTCACTTTCGGCCAAACATTGGTCGATATGGTTCAGATGCATGAATTGCGCCGATTGAATCAAATGCATATACATTTGCCCGATAGACCATTCCTCCTCATTCGTTTTTTTTAGCAGCTGCTCCATATCAAGGTTTTCCAGTTCGCTCAAATACCTTTCCACCGTTGCTTCAAACTCTTGCAGCGCCTCGTCCGTACTTCTCATCATTAATAACAACTCCTCTTTTAATCATGGGTATAATCCCATTATCCAAAAACGCTACTGACAACAGCGTGTCAGTAGCGTTTTAAAATTTTTTCGGCCTCTTCCCGAATCCGGCGGCGAAATGACTCCGGTTCCAGTACCTCGACATCCCCGCCCCAGCCGAGGACATAAGGCTGCAGTTCCTCTGTCCGCCGGACGCGGAAGGTAACCAGAAGACCGTCCTCCTGCTCCTCAGTCTCTTCTACAAAAAAATTAACGGTCTCGGCGATTTTGTCGGCGATATCGGGGTTCACCCGAACCAGCACCCGCAGGTTACGGTCATCCGGCGGGCGGTAACGGCTTAGGTTAAACCCGGGCGGCATGGAAAAGCGTTCCTCCAGCACGGCAAGCTCCGTCATCCGCGACAAGCGGAAATGGCGGATATCCTGCCGCAGATCGCAGCGCGCGATCAGCATCCAATTCCCCTGCACGAGCGTCAGTCCATATGGGGAGACCTCCCGCCTGCTCTCCCTGCCCCCGTCCGCTTCCGGGATTTTTTTCAGATACGTAAAGCTTAATTTACGCCGCTCCAAAATCGCCCGCCGTACTTGGCCGAGATAGTCTTTCTCCTTCCGGCCGGTTACCGGTTCGCCGGCGTGAAGAAGACGCATCGTTTCCCGCACACGCGCCGCCTCGCCGCGCACCGGCTCCGGCAGAATCGCTTCGATTTTGCGCCTGGCCGCCTTGGCCACGCTCCCGTAATCGCCATCCAGCCTCTGCTCGATAAAATCCGTTCCCATAAGCAAAGCCACGGCCTCTTCCGCCGTAAAACCGACCGGCGGCAGGAAATACCCTGCCATCAAGGAATATCCCTGCCCGGGAGCCCCGACAATCGGAACCCCCGCTTCGCTCAAGGCTTGAATGTCGCGGTATATCGTCCGCACGCTTGTCTCGAATTGAGCCGCCAAATCCTCCGCTCGGAGCACTTTGCTCCGCTGCAGTTCAAGCGTGATGGCAAGCTGCCGTTCGGTTTTGTTCATGTTCTTTTACCCTCGCCTCGAATAATTAAACGTTGTCACGGAAAACGAACTCCGCGTTCCGCTCATATTCAACTACACTATAAAACATGACGTTTAGTCAAGTTCAAGTGTTTAGGCTTTTTTTGAAAAAGCCTTGCGAATAATCTTTGGCGATATTGTGTAATGTAAGCTTGAGGCTATTACCAACTAAAGGAGGATAAAGCTTTATGCCATCAAGCAGAAATCATCAAGGCGCGCACGGAATCGGACAAGCCGAGGAGCAGTTGAACGATCAAGCCGAGGCGGCCGTTAATATTCAAGGCCAAGCTGAAATCGATCGCCACATCAAACAAGCCGCTAAACGTCCATACAAGGCATCCGAGGAAGAGACAGAATAAGTTTAAACTTAATTTACAAGCCTGAAAGTTGCATCCTGTTTATCCTGATCGGTGCTGATGGTTTGAAGCTTCAACTCATAGCCGATATGTCTGATGTACATGGTGGGGTAGTTATAGGATTGAAGCGAGGTCCAGGATGAATTCTTTAAGCCGGCTACTTTCTTGAAGGTGGCATCTGCCTTGAACTGAGTCGTTCCATTATCCTTTTCCAACACAAAATCGAAGCTGTTATGCCGAAGATAATAACCGGGAAAATACACCGATTTGATAGACACGTAGTCGGTGCCGTTGTTGGCTAGTCCCGGTACGATCTGCCAATATTGGTCCGTGGACGGTGAGACATTCTCGTCGATCCGGGCGTCATAGTTTTGATGTCTGACGTACATGTTGGGGAAGTTATAGGACTGGATCCGGTTCATGGTTCCGTTCACGCCCGTAGAGGTAGGCTGTAGGGTCGGAATGGTGCCGTCGGAATTGTAATTAAACTTCTCGATGGCCACCGAGCGCCTATAATCTCCCCCTGTCGGCAGAGCGCCGTTGTGGTAGATGAAATAAGCCTGACCCTTGAATTCTATGATGGCCTGGTGATTTGTTCCACTATGGGCCGTCGGCTCCATGATAACCCCTCGATACGTCCAAGGACCGGTGGGACTCTGGCTGGTAGCATAGGAGATGGATTCCGGCCAGCCTGAAGCATAGGATAGATAATAGATTCCGTTCCGTTTATGGAGCCATGGAGCTTCGGTGAAGTTCGGCAGGGACACACTGGTGATCGAACCGCTGATAGATACCATATCGCTGTTGAGTTTCGCGTACATCAATACACTGTTGCCCCAATAGAGATAGGCCTGCCCGTCGTCATCAATAAAAACGGCAGGGTCAATATCATCCCAATAACTGGAGCTGAACTTCGTCATATCGTTCGTAATCAGCGCACGTCCCAATGCATCCCTGAAAGGACCGGTCGGGCTGTCGGATATCGCAACACCAATGGCTTTCCCCGGTATGGTTTTGTGCTCCGCGCAGATATACCAATAAAATTTGCCGTTGCGCTCAATGACTTGGCTTGCCCAAGCATCTCCCTTCGCCCAACTGAATGCGCTTACAGATAGCGGTGTACCATGATCCGTCCAATTTACCATGTCCGTTGAAGAATAGACCTTCCAATCCTTCATGACATATCCTGTTCCGTTGACGTCTGCCTCATCATGGCCCGTATACAGATAGACCCTGTTATTATAAACCATGGCTGCCGGATCAGCTGTAAAAGTATTGCCGATTACCGGATTGTCTGCAAAACATACTGCAGCGGACATCCATAATAAGACAAGAACCAGGGATACTTGCACGAGACCTTTTTTCATGAATCGTTAGCCTCCAATCTTTTATTCATTCAGGTTTTGTTTCGTAACTTGCCCATTCTCATGATTGTCGCCCCTTCCTCTCCTACCTCTTCGGGTCCATCTCTGTTCCACCGGCTGTTTATAATAATCGACTCTCTAACAGCAGAAGTTATCACCCCCCTTCTTAAAAACGATAGAACATTTACTTTTTTTCATTAACATCTGTGTTAACTTAATACTGTATAACTTAAGGTATTATTGATTAATATAAGCGCTTTCAAAATGGATGTAAAGAATTATTGCGCACACTTCTCTTGCTTCAACCGGTTGAGGCCTTTAGATAAAAAAGGATGCTAACAAAAATAAACGAACTCAAGCGCTTATGCGCCGAGTTCGTCCATCTTTTGTTCAGGCAATCTCTTTCAATATTAATTGAAGCCGCCGTTTACGCGAATCGTTTGTCCCGTGATCCAGCGGGCTTTGTCGCTGACGAGCAGCTCGATCGCATTTGCGATGTCCTCCGGTTCGCCGAGCCGTCCAAACGCGTTCATGCGGCGATACGAATCAATCAGCTCATCCGATTTGCCGTTCAAGAATAACTCGGTGGACACTTGCCCTGGCGCAATGCAATTAATGGTGATGTCTTTAGGACCGAACTCTTTTGCCAATTGGCGGGTCAACTGCTCGACCGCCCCTTTGGTCGCCGCGTATACGCTGTACGTCGGGAGCATGGCGCCAGACACGGAGGTCGATAAGTTGATGATCGTCCCGCTTTTTTCCATATGCTTCATTGCTTGCTGGCAGGCAAAATAAGTCCCTTTCACGTTAATCGCAAAATGCCTGTCAAACATCTCCTCCGTTACATCCTCTATTGCCTTGTACTCCATGATGCCGGCATTATTAACGAGAATATCCACACGCCCATATTTATTGAGCGTCTCGGAGAACAACGCTTCGACTTCGTTGATGTTGCCGACGTTGCCGCGGATTGCGGCCGCTTCCCCGCCGGACTGCTCGATTGTTTTTACGACCTCGTCCGCTTTGTCCGGATTCGAAGAATAATTGACAATCACCTTCGCCCCGGACTGCGCTAACTGGATGGCGATTTGTCTTCCAATTCCTCTGGACGCCCCGGTGACGATGGCAACTTTTCCATGTAAAGTCATTTCCATTCTCTCCTTTTTTTGTTTTTGGCTGAGCGATTATCGCCGGATTTGACCTTGCAAGTTCATTATAATAAGTACTTGAATGATCCCGTTAGAACATATCTGTTCGATCCTTGCCTAATTCTCTTCGGAATTTGTTCCCTAACTTAAAATATTTAGGACTGCTCAATAAGGAGCAGTCCTAACATAGTTTAAAAAGTTATAATTGCTCTCCAAGTCCCTCCGCCTTGAGTACAACTAAAAGTGCCGGTAACCGTTCGGCCGTCTCCAGCAATGGTGCCGATGTAGTCGCAGTCATTTCCATCGCTGCTGTTTCTCCGTAAAACCTGGACGTTGTTGCCGAATATGTTGATCGTCAATACGGCCGTTACATCCTGCGCCCCGGGCATCGTCCACCTTGCATCGAAAATGTTGCTGTTTCCCCGGCGCCGCCATACGCCACTCCAGCCCCCTTCTTGTTCAAACCAGACCCTGCCTAATCTGAATCTCTCGCGCCGAATGATCGTAGCAGTCCACGTGCCTCCGCCTCGGGTACATCTGTAAGTCCCGGTTACAGTACGGCCATCTCCAGAAAGTGTTCCAGTATAGATGCAATTATTTCCGTCACTGCTGTTTCGCCGCTGAACAAATACAGAACTTCCAAAAATAAAAATTGTCAAAACTGCTGTTATTGGTTGAGCTCCAGGCATTGTCCACGTGGCATCAAAGGTGTTGCTGCTTCCTCGCCTGCGCCACACCCCGCTCCACGGGCCTTCTTGTTCGTGCCATTCAATGCCCAAATCCTGCTGGCGAAATGTGGAATCGGGTATTTCATAAGGGGCGTAACCTGATGGAGCGTAATTGTATTGATACATGATTATTCTCCTTTATTGTATCTATTTGCTATATATTATGGTGGGATTACGCCCATGTTACCTACAAACGCCTATTTTGGGCGCTCGGCCTATCCAATGAATCCCGGGTATTCGCCGGTATCCAACCTGCCAGCAGCGCTCCCCCTTCGGAATGGTTGCTTGCGGTAAGTTCACCTCCATGCCGCCTGACGATTCTTTGTGAAATGGTCAGCCCTAATCCGCTGCCTCCAGTGGAACGGCTTCGGGATGCTTCCCCGCGATATAGAGGTTCAAAAACGCGCTCCAGTTCTTCCGATGAGAAGCCCGGCCCCGTGTCACGAATCGTAAACCTTACTTTATCGCTCTCTTGATAACTTTGGACAACAATTTCACCGCCAGTAGGGGTATGTCTGACGGCATTATCCAACAGATTGTTTATGGCGCGCTCCAATAGGTGTGCATCACAGCTAATTAGCAAATCGTCCGCACCACGGTTTGAGATCGAAATCTGCTTCTGCCGGGCGAGCGGGCTCAGACTGTCCATCGACCTCTGGAGTATAATTTTAAATTCAACCGTTTTGTTGTTCAGTTCCGTCTCCAAATACTGCATCTTTGTAAAGGTGAACAGGTCCTCGACGAGCCGGTCCAATTGCGCCGATTTTTCCTTGCAAACCGCCAAATATTTTGCCATTTTCTCCGGCGATTCAGCAATTCCTTGCTCCAAACCGTCCAAATAACCGCGTAACGCGAACAGCGGTGTCCGTAAATCATGCGCAACCGCGGAAATCACGAATCGGCGTTCTTCTTCCAATTCCGCTTGTTTCCGATACGACTTCTGCAGCCCATGAACCATCACTTCAAATCCGTCGCGGACTTCAGCGATTTCCGTAATCCTCGACCGGGGCAACCGCACATCCCAATCACCTGCGGCAATTTGTCTGGCTGCATTGCCCATCTTCTCGAGCGGCTTAAGCAGGAACCTCCGCATTTCAACGGCGATAATAAAGAAAGCCAATAAAAATCCGGCAAACGCCGAAATCATTTGAATGGTATTGGACTTGGGCAGGTAAATGACTACCCTTCCCAGCAAACGGCCGTCCTTGATGATGGAAAACTGTTCTGTGGCCCGCATAGAGCCGCGGCGCTCCGGGTTAGACCGGTAAATCTCCTGATCCGACGCCGATAAAATAGCCGCATCCATGTTCGCTTTCCGCAGTTCTTCATGCAACTTTGTTTGCCAAATGGGATCCTTCCACTTGTCCGAACCGCTTTCAATCCTATGAATGATACCGGTTAATTGGCTTTGCAGGGCTTTATTTTGCAGCCCGCTGTTTGCGATGCTAAGCGTTTTGGTTTCCATAAAGTGAGCTGTCAGAAAGAAGACCCAAGGCAATGAGAGGATGAACAAGAAGCAAAGCAAAGTAAACGTACGGATGCGAAGTGTTCTCATTTTATCCTCCTTCAAAGCGATAGCCTACCCCCCATACGTTTACCAGGTATTCCGGATCGTTCGGATTGGATTCGATCTTTTCGCGCAGCCGGCTGAGATGAACGCGAATCGTATGGCGATCGCCCACTCCATCCCAAAATTTTGCCAGCAATTGCTCATAGGAAAACACATGTCTCGGGTGCTCGGCGAATAGTCGCAACAGGTCGTATTCCTTTGGCGTAAGCACGACGTCCTTCCCCTCCACCAACACTTCTCTGGTGGACAAATTTAACTTGATGCGGCCATAATCGAGGATTCTTCCGTCCGCTTGCCGGCCCGATGCGGTACGCCGCAATACGGCTTTTACCCTGGCCACGATCTCCCCGGGCGAAGCGGTTTTGACGATATAATCATCGCCGCCGAGCGTCAGGCCGCGAATCTTGTCCACATCATCGCTGCGCGCGCTAAGGAACAGGATCGGCACATTGCTCTCCGCCCGGATCCGGCGGCACAGCTCAAATCCATTTTGCCCCGGCATCATGATGTCAATAACGATACAATCGATGGAATTTTGCTCAAACAAAGCCCATGCTTCAGCGGCGTCACCCGCGGTGATGACTTGAAATTGGTCGTTCTCCAAAAAATCCCTTAATAGTTCAACGATACTTTGGTCGTCGTCTACAACGAGTATCGTATGTAATGCACTCATGAATATCCCACCTTCATCCCCCAGTTTATCATTTTTTCTCAAAGAGCTGACAAATCCCTATGTTTTGTGATGGATTGTTTATTGTTTTGTGACTTTTTTACAGCTTGGTTTGAGATATTCGTCTGTTAAGATTTTATTTACTTTGAACTAGGAGGATTTTCTGATGCTAACCGTGCAAATTGTGTTGTTTGACGGGTTTGACCTGTTGGATGCTATCGCGCCTTACGAGGTGTTTAACGCCGCTGGCATGCATGCCGAAAAAGCGGTAAGCGTAGAGTTCGTCACCGCCGAAGGGCCGAGATCCGTTACCAGCGGCATCAACGGATTGAAAATTGAAGCCAGCGGCAGTTTGAATCCGCAGCAGGCGGGGATCATACTCGTACCCGGCGCGGCAGGTGCCGTCGAAGGTGATGGCCCTGATTCGATCCCGGCGATTTTGAGCAGAGCGGCGCAAACGGAATTGATCGGGTTGATGGAGCAAGCCCTCGGGCAAAAAGACATCGTCGTCGCCACGGTATGCGGGGGCTCCCTGCTGCTGGCCATGGGGGGGCTGCTGGAAGGCCGGCGGGCGGTAACCCATCATATAGGCATGGATGTGCTTGGAGCAACCGGAGCGAATCCCGTCCCGGCGCGGGTCGTGGATGACGGCAACCTCGTTTCCGGCGGCGGCGTAACTTCCGGACTCGATGTAGCGCTGTACCTGGTGGAACGTGAGCTTGGACCGCGTATCGCCCATGCGGTAGAGCAACTGTTTGAATTTGAACGGAGAGGGACGGTTTGGAAAGAAACCGGACTTGCGCCCGGCGGGCAGAAGCAGAAGGCATCCGACGAACCGGACATCGCGGCGGATAAAGTGAAAGCGGCTTATGCCGCCGAGGATAACAAAATCACACAGGCATCGGTCTTCGACGGGGATTGGGATACGACGATCGCTACGCCTGTGGGGAAAATGCAGATAAAACTCTTCATCTCAACAAGCAACGGAATAATCCAAGGTAACGCAATTCAAGGGGATGAGACAGTCCCGTTCTTGGACCCTTTACTGCAGGACAACAAACTTACCTGGTCGCTGCGAATCACAAAACCGATGCGCTTAAATCTGAAATTCGAAACGGTCGTAGACGGAGATGCTATGAGCGGTGTCGCCAAGGCCGGCATGCTGCCGTCGTCCAAACTAACCGGAAAGCGGATTTCTTGAGCCGGGGGATCATATGAACAAACGGAAAACATTATACGGACTTTTGGCCGTGGTCAGCACCCTGTTCATCATTCACTCCTTGGTGGAAAATTATTGGATCGATCCGGGGGCCACGGCATTTTTAAGCCATAAAACCGGTCTGAAACGCGAGCTTAATCTTCCCGTCTGGTTAAACGTGATGTATGTTCATGTTGCCTTTGCCTGCATCGCCATGTTGGCAGGGCTGCTCAACTTCTCCAATCGAATCTTTGAAAAAAGCCGCAGGTTCCATCGCATAAACGGCTACGTTTATATCGTGTCCGTACTGCTTGTCGTGCTGACTTCCGGATACATGGCGCCTTACGCCACCGGCGGAAGAATCGGCAGCATGGGATTTAATGCGCTGAATTTGATCTGGCTGTTCATCACGATGATGGCGCTTGTCCAAATCAAAAGAAAACAGATGGGCCGGCACCGGAACTGGATGATCCGAAGTTACGCCTTTTGTTTTACGAATATGTTGATTCATCTCATCACCACCCTTTTTCATCAGGGATTCGGTCTTGTATACGTAACCAGCTACACCATTGGCGTTTATGGCTCCATAGTGCTGCTGCTGATCATTCCCGGCATTATCATTAGAAGGAATCGCTAGGGTTTATATGGTGGATGAACCGTAATCCGTGATCGTTAATTGAATGTCAAAGGTCACCGGCGTTTGACTGAAGACGTCGTCCCAGCGGTCCTCCACCTTTTTCCAGTATTTCGGTTGCTGAATCTTTAGCTTTTCACCGAATCCGGCCACTTCGACTTTGTATTTTGACTGCATTTTTTGCAACGTCGTCTCGAGCATTTGGGACAACTTTTTTTCGAATATCTTCTTCACCTTCTCCTGATATTCGATTTTGGACGGGTTCTCCAAAACATCCCAATTTTCGATGATCCGCCCTTCCGATTCGAGCTTTACATGAAACGAAAGCTGATTATCCCGTACCTCAGAGGTTATCTTGCTCTTTATGGATTCAACCTCATACGTGATCGGTTCATTTCGCCAGTCGTAGCTTTTAATAGCCCCTCCCTGTACCTCGCCTTTAATCCAGGAGATACTCTCCACATCCGTTTGGTCCAGCGAACCGATCCATCTGCCGGTCTCCCCTTTTATAATGCCTGCTCCCGAAAATTCCGTTTCGCCATCGCCCTTGACAACCTCCTGCAGGATAAAGCTCCGCTTGGAGCCCATCAAACTATCCAGCGTGGTCAGATTAACCACCTTCAAGATTTTACCTGTTCTAAAGTGGCCGCGCGGCAGATCCTTCAACTTGAAGGCCGGGATATCGCTGGGCTGTCCCGCTTCAAACGTATCCCTCGCAAGCCCTTGGCTCAAAAGCACAATACAGCTTGGACGAATATCGTTATCGCGAAGCACGAACTCCAGCAGTTTGTCCAAGTTTTGCTTTTGGACCAGCTCGGTCGATATGACGATCACCTTCAGATGGTGGCCGATAACCGCACGCTCCCGGCGAAGCGAATACTGCCGCATAATCTCGAATACAGAGTCCCCTGTTTCTGATGTGTTCAGAAATTCCGGCCCCTGCCCTTTCCCCTCTTGTTGTTTGCCGCCGCCGGAAGATTTCATCGGAACAATCTGGATAGTGGCCGTAATCAGATTCCGCTTAGGATAACTTCCCCCTTGCTGCTCCAGCTGCTGTTCAATGGCTGTCGGCTTCCCTGCGTCCAAAGCCAATCCGACGTACATGCTTAAATCTTCAATTTCTTTACTGCTCCAGCAACCCGTTTGCGTCACAAGCAATCCGGCGGCAACAAACAGGGTCAGAATTCGTCGTCTACGCATGCTGCTTGAGTCCTTTCTTCCGGATGAGGTATATGACGGATAACGGCATCGTCACCAAAACGAACACGATGACGCTCATGATCCCGTTTGCTTCGCCAAGTCCAAGTAAGTCGTTTATGCTTTTGGGCAAGAGAGCCGCGATAAAAATCACCGGCATTAGCGTAAATAGGACAGCAGGGAACTTAATGCGGAAAACCTTCGATATGCCTAAGGATGCGACGAAAAAATTGCTGGTGAAATTGCAAAACATCTGCATGATCCAGATCACCAAAAACGGAAATTCAAACCGTTCGAAAAACAATCCGCTGATTTCAAAGCTTCGCAGAAGATCAAGCGTCGGCCAGGTGCTTCTTAGCACAGCGTCAATCGACATGCCTCCCACAACCATCACGGTCGTGCAAAGATACAGTGCAATCGGAATGCCCATCCCGGCCAGCAGTATTTTGACCGCTTTCTCGGGATGCTGCAGATGTCCGACCAGAATCAGCACGACTTCGAAGCCCGCAAAGCTGAGGAGCGTTGATTTCAAGCCCTTGATTACAGGGGGCAAGCCTTCCCCGAGCATAGGACGTAAATTGTCGATATCGAACAGCCTTAGGCTGAGAAACAGGCTTAGCACCAAAATCAGGATACTCACGGGGAAAATAATCTGGAACAAGCGGGCAATGCAGTTGATTCCTCCGGATATCAAATAGGCCGCCACCCATATAAAAGGAATGATAATGGCCCAAATGGGAGTGTCCTCGAGCAAATAAAACAAGGTTACCTCCGCCAATATGCGGATCTCAAAAATGGCCATCATCATAAAGAAAACAATCAGCACTGCAGACAAAACACTGCCCGGGATGGTGCCGGCGATTTTTTGGGAGAATTCAAAGACCGTGTTCCCCGGAAACTGCTGGCTCAATTTAATCATGATAAACACCACCAGCAGCGCAAGAACGCTGGCCAGCAAAACGGATAGCCAGGCATCCGGGGTTTGCACTTCTTCGGTAGCGCTCCTGGGCAATGTTAGAATGCCGGCCCCCAGGAGACTGTCGGTCAAAAATACGACCGCTTGCGATGGCGTAATTTTATCGTCAGAGCGTGTAAACACATGGGCCCCTCCTGATTTACCAGTTTAGGATCTGCGTTGTGGGCGAATCGTCTTCAGCATCGCAGGTCTGCGCTTCATAAGCGTCAGGGGCGCGCGAATGAACAAATCTGTCCAGTCGCGGAGCCGAATTGGCGAAACGGGGGTTACATAAGGCACCCCAAAGCTTTCCAGCTTGGTCAGATGGCTGCAGAGCAGCAGAAAAAACAGAATCGTTCCGAAAATGCCCAGCACAGCGGCAAAAAACATTCCCGCAAAACGCAAAATACGCAGTGTAATCCCCGCGCTGTACATCGGGATCGAAAAGGAAGCGATGGCGGTTACCGAGACAACAATGACCAGAAACGGGCTGACAATCCCTGCCTGAACGGCCGCCTCTCCGATGATCAAGCCGCCGACGATGCCCATCGCCGAGCCAATCGGCTTGGGCAGCCTAACCCCTGCTTCACGCAAAATTTCAATCGAGACTTCCAGGATCAGAACTTCAATAAGCGAAGGAAAGGGAACACGCTGACGCGTCTCGATAATCGTGATGGCCAATTCGGTCGGAATCAACCCGGGATGAAAAGAAATAAATGAAATATACAGCGAAGGAATCATCAGGGACATAAACGCGGTGAAAAAACGCAACATCCGCAAAAGCGATCCGCCCATCCACCGCTCGTAGTAATCCTCCGGCGACTGCAGCAGCATGCTGAAGGTCACCGGAACAATGAGCGCAAACGGCGTCCCGTCCAGAAGGAGCGCGATTCTTCCTTCCATCAGGGCGCTCATGACCCGGTCCGGGCGTTCCGTATTTTGCGCCTGCTGAAATGGACTCAACATATCATCTTCGATCAATTGCTCAATATAACCGGACTCGGCGATATAATCCAGATCAATTTTGGAGATCCGTCTCTCCACTTCCTGCAGCAAATCGGGATTCACAATGGTTTTCATGTAGACGACTGCCAGGTCTTTTTTAACGACGTTGCCGACGACGTATTTTTTAATTTCCAGCAGTTCCGTTCGTCCCTGGCGCCGCAGCAACGACGTGTTATCGCTCAATACTTCAGTGAACCCCAATCTTGGACCGCGCAGCAGCGCTTCCGAGGTGGGCTCCTCGATGGATCTGGTTTTCCCCTTCGGCGCACCGACAAGCAAAGCCTGAGACATCCCCTCCACCAGCAAAGCCGTATATCCCGTCAGGATCGCTTCGCCAAGGCTGCGGGTCTCGGTCACTTCGGTAATTTCGCTGATCGGCAACATTTTTTCCTTAAAATACGGAGCAAGCTCTTCAGGAGGACGTTTGGTTTTTTGTTCCGCATCTTGAGCGGCGCCTGACATCAACACCTGCAAGACATGGGTATCGATCAGCTGTTCCTCCTGCATTCCGTCAACGTAGATCAACACCGCCCGCGCGCCAAATGGCGAGATCTCATATTCACGAAAATGCACGTCGTCATTGCCGCCGATCGTCTCTTGAATCGACTTGAGATCGGCTTCATAATCTCCGGATAATGGCGGGCCGGAACTTTCCCGGGATGCCGGCGAATCGGCGGCGGATGCTGCTCCGTTCCCTTTCCCGGAATGTTTTGGCTGACCCGATATGACCGAACGGAGCCAGCGGTGCAAGACATACATGACGATAGGAATGAGCAAGGTGAACCCCGCCTGCACAAAAGTCGTCCAGTCAGGGATATAGGCTGCGATTTTGGACCACACGAGAAACACCCTTAGGAAAATGATTTTCCTTAATCTGCCCAGAAATTAGAAATAATATAAAAGAAAATCCGATCCTTTTTGGGGAATCGGATTTTCAAACTGGCAAAAATACATCTCATTTGCGGCTATTGGACCAAAAGTAGCTTATGATCGGAAATGAACTGCATATTTGCAGTTGAACCGCCCTTTTCGAGGAATTTCGACGAAAATCGCATGCACTTTTGCATCTCGAGGGATTCCCCTCTTCCTTTTTAACTAGTCCCTCTTAGACCGTGGCTATTCCACCGGCGGGTCCGTATGAAGGTCCCGGTCCTGCTCGGCGAACGCCCAGCGGGTAAACGTAACCTCCAGGCCGTCCCGAGTTGGCGAACACGTGAAGGGGCCCGCTTGATTGCCGGAAAGGTACGGGAAGCGAGCCACTCGGATGGTGCGCCAGGCATGCTGCTCCGTGCGTGCGCGTATAATGACGGCATCCTTCATGACGGAAGCGCGAATGGTTACCTCTTCTCCGTTCCATTCGGGTACGGCCGTTAAGGACCAGTCCGAATACCCGTCCGTTACTACGGCAGACAACTGAGGAATTCCATCGTTGATTTCAATGCCCGCTTTAATCCACTGTTCCGGACCGTGATACAACAAGATCCCGGCTTGGTCATACAGCTCGGTGAACGTGGTCAGCAAAAACGACACCTCCACCGCTTTGTCCGTTTGCCAGTCCGTTAACAGCGCCGCACCGTCTTCAAATTCGAAACCGTACAGCGTCTTTTTCCAAAAATCCTTGCCTTTTTCCGGAACAACCTTTAGCCGGCTGCCCTCCTGCTTCACGGACAAAGGCGGGTTCAACCACTTCCCCTTCTCCCAATTCAGTATGTTGTTGTTCACTTCAAAATCTCCTCTCTGAAAAGTACTCAACGCTTTACTATACCAATTCTCGTTGGCCTTCAAAATCCCCTGCTCTCCGGCGAACATGACTTTACAGACTTTTTAATCAGGCCTATTAAGGGTATACTTGAATACGCAGAAATTGATGGGAGAATAGGAAGGGTTATCTATCATGCAAAAGATGTTCCAACGATTGAAGACTGTTAAACTCTTTACGACGCTGTACCGTTTAAAAATCGTACAAATCTTGATTCCTATCGTCATTATCGGATTGATTATTTGGGCCGGCCAGGCCGAGTTCCGCCGCATTGACTGGACCGCCACCCTTCGTGTGCTGCATAATCTGGAGCCGCCGAGGGTTCTGCTGCTTATCGCCATATCCCTTGCCGCCGTCGCCTCGGTAAGCGGCTACGAATTCGTGCTTCGGCACCATTTTCGGCTCCCGATCGGCCGGTGGGCAACGTTCCGCTTTGCGTGGATCGCCAATACTTCAAACAATGTCATTGGGTTCGCCGGGATAGCCGGCGCGGCTTTGCGGACATATCTGTACCGGAGCCGCGGGATTTCCGTTGCGACCATCACAGCTTCCGTCGCTTTCCTGTCCACCATCACCATTACGGGCATATCTCTGATGGCTTGGGGAGATCTGGCCGGCCTGTTTCCGATCGATGCCGTCACCCGATCTCACCCCTGGACACTGTATGCCGTCTGGGCGCTTGCGCTTTACCTGCCCGGCTACATACTATTTCAGCGCTCGTCCTTTTATACCAAATGGCTGAATCGTGATCTTCCGCGGATGAACTTCTCCACGATCGCCGCGTCCGTGGCCGTCTCCTTGGTGGAGTGGGTATTGTCCGGCATCGCCTTCTGGATGATTGCTTCGACTCTGCTGCCGGACCTATCGTTCCGCACCGGGCTCGGCATTTATACCATTGCCGCCGCGTCCGGTCTGGTGAGCCTGGCGCCCGGCGGGATCGGCGGTTTTGACCTGATTGCGCTGCTGGGGCTTCAGGCGCTCGGCTACGCGCCCGAAAAAACCGCCGCCGTGCTCGTTTTATTTCGGATGATGTACTATATCATTCCTTGGCTGATCGGCCTTGTCATGGGAGTAATCGAGTATGCGAACGAACGGCGCAAAGCGTCGGAGCCCAAGTACGCAAACGGTTGAAAAATCGCTTTGAATCGCTTTTGCATCGCTTGCCCCAAGGCATGATATGGCGGCCGAAGAACGGCCGCTAGGGCAATTTGAATAAAAAAAGCGTCGTCCCATGAGAGCAGTCTTGCCCTTCTTGGGATGACGCATTTCCTTTATGCGGAACAGCGATCTTCTGGGGAAGCGCTATTTACGTCGCGAGCTTACGTTTAACGACACGTTCTATTTCATGGTTTAACAGATAAGCATTCCGCCGATGAAAGACGCCCCAGCACCGAAACCACGGCCTGATGAATTTCTTCGTAACCCGTACACCGGCAGATGTTGGATTGCAGCCAATCCGTGATCGTCGCCTGATCGGCATCGGGATGAATTCGCGCCAGCGCATAGATATTCATAATAAAGCCGGGGGTGCAGTAGCCGCACTGGAAAGCGAACTTTTCCACGAATGCTCTCTGAACCTCCGTGTCGTGAAGGC
The DNA here is from genome assembly GCF_003863965.1 of Paenibacillus oralis. Taxonomy (GTDB): domain Bacteria; phylum Bacillota; class Bacilli; order Paenibacillales; family Paenibacillaceae; genus Fontibacillus; species Fontibacillus oralis. The sequence goes on along the minus strand of NZ_RRCN01000001.1, from coordinate 5,518,331 downwards.
CTTCGATGGACGTTACTTTTGTTCCCGCCGCCTCAACGGTAAGCATAAGGCATGATTTCATCGGCATACCATCGACGAGCACCGTACAGGCGCCGCAGTCTCCGTTCCGGCAGCCCGGTTTGGTACCGGTCAGACCGAAGGAATCCCGCAATGTATCCAACAGCAGGTCTGCAGGACGGATGGCGGCGGTCCGCGTCTCGCCGTTTACATTCAGATCCAGCACCATGCCGTAGCGTTTCGTATCCGCCATATTATTCCGCTCCCAACGCTTTCAATATGTCTTCCAATGCAAGCCTCAGGATAAGCTCGCGATATTCCGCCGAAGCTTTAATGTCACTCAGGATAGGCGCCGGCAACAGCGTAATGGCCTGCTCGATCCTTTCTTTCAGAGGGATGTCCCGGAGGTTTAAACGGGCTTCAATTGCTTCCGAGCGGAAAGGAAAAGCGCACACCCCGCTGAAAGCAACGCGAATCCCGGAGCCCGCGCGAATCGCGGCCACGGTGACGACCGGATAATCGATCGCGGCTACTTTTCGTTTCTTTATGGTCATATAGGGCAGTTTCGTATAACCCTCATCCGTAACCGTCTGCACCAGAAACTCCCCTCTCCCAAGCTGAAGGGTTTGTTCGAACGCTTGGGTAATCGGTGTTTGTCTTCCCCCTGCCGGGCCTGCGATTCGCACTTCGCTATCGGTTATGAGCAGTGGGAGCACCGCTTCACGGTATATGAATTGCCCGCAAATGTTGCCGCCAAACGTAATTTTATTGCGGGAGGTGCGGTCGGCAACGCCGCCTCCGGTTTCGCCAAGCAGAGGAAACACCCGGGAATCGTAGAGTTCGGACAATGTCAGCGCGGAACCGAGAATCAGCTTATCCTCCCGAACCGACATTTCGCGGCATTCGGGGATCGCTTTCAGATCGATAACGGCTCCGGTAATCACTTGGTTAAGCCGGCCCAAGGTGATGATTTCGGTGCCGCCGGACCAATAGCGCGGCTGTTTGCCCTGTCTGTCCAATTGCTGAAACAGGTTTACGGCTTCATAAACAGAGGCCGGCCGGTAATATTCGAAGTCATAGGGAATCATTCGGATCCCCCCCTTCTTGCCCTCCAGATCGTTTCCGGGAAAAGCGGCAATTGATTCAGCTGCACTCCCGCCGCGCGCGATAAGGCGCTGGCCAAAGCGGCGGGCATGCCGATCAGCCCGTGTTCGCCCAGCGCGCGGCTGCCGTACGGCGCATCCAGGCACGGGCTTTCGATAAATTCGACCACATATTCCGGATTTTCGCCATAACGGATTAAAGGGTAGTCGCGAAGCGTCGGATTATAGACGGCGCCGCTGGCGCTAAACAAAAACGTCTCTCGATTGGCAAAGCTGAGCCCCATGGACATCGCGCCCATCACTTGGCCCAGCGCCGCTTTAAGATTCAGCACCTTGCCCGCGTCGTTGACGGAAACCGCTTTGATCAGCCTGTAGGAATAATCCCTGGTGTCCAGCTCAATTTCCACGGCTTGGGCTCCTACGTTCCATTCCGGTCCCGGCGTGCCTTCCCCAGTGTCCGGGTTCATCAAGTTCATCCGCCGCTGGATATAGTTTCCGCGGCCTATGATTTGGCCGCCAATGGAATTTCCGTTTGGATATTTGTAGCCATAGCAAATCGCTTTGACTAAGACGTACAAGTTCGGGTCAGCCCGGACGTACACGCGTTCCCACCCCAGCTCCAAATCGTCCGGGTCCGCCCTGAGCACACATGCGGCGATTTTCAGCAGTTGCTTGATCGCGTCGTCCGCCGCATTGAGCACCGCGCGTCCAGCCAAAAAAGTGCCGCGGCTCGCCACCGTTTTCCAGTGCTCCGGGGTAATTTGGGTATTCACTTTAAACTTCACGTGTACTTTATCGGGACTCATTTTCAACCGCTGCGCCAGGATTTGAGCCAATACCGTTTTGGTGCCGGTACCGATCTCCACAACCCCGGTTTCCAGATTTACGCTGCCGTCCTGATTGAAGGAAATGATCGCCCCCGAGCTGGCATCCGGGTCCATGGAGGAATTTTTCCAGAAGCAGCTGATTCCCTTGGCCCGCATCTTGTTCGCATCCACCTGCCTCACCTGCCATTCGTCCCAGCCGGACAGCGTGCGCAAACGGTACATGCAGGTTTTCAAGTCGCCCAGACTGCTTTCCGTCAGCACATCCCTGGTGGGCGCGGTGTCGCCGGGCACGGCAACATTCCGCATGCGCAGCTCCCAAGGGTCCATGCGGAGCTTTTCCGCCAGCACGTCCATCGCCCGCTCGATCGCAAAAGTCAGCTCCGCATGCCCATATCCCCGAAATGCCGAAGCATAAGGATGATTCGTATACATCGTAAAGCAGTCGCAGTACAGAGGCTCGATTGCATAAGGCCCGGAACAGTCTATCACGGCCGCCCGGGCAACGTCGCTGGATTTATCGTTGTAGGCGCCGCCGTCGAACCGGTACACGATATACGCCGCGGTGATTTTGCCTTGCAGCGTGCTGCCCAGCTTGACCGTGGCGTCAAGCCCGATATGCCCCGGTGAGGTCAGCATATCCTCTTCCCGCGTGTTGATGATTTTAACTTTGCGGCCGCCCACCGCCCGTGAAGCGATATAAGCGATCAGCTCCAGTTGAATCGCCGCCTTGCCGCCGTAACCGCCACCGACGAACGGAGTAGTCACCACAATCCAACCGGGATCGATCTTAAAAAACAGGCCCAAATATTTTTTGATCGCAAAAGGAGCCTGTGTCGACGATTCGATGTGGACATGGCCATCCGGCTTAATCTCTGCGATAGCACTTCGCGTTTCCATGGCCGCATGGTCCGACGGCACGAACGAAACCGTATTTTCGATAATGATTTCACTCATTTTCCAGCCTTCGTCCAGATCGCCCTTGCGAACCTTAAGCAGACTGGCTACGTTGGTTCCGGGGATGGGCCTAACCCCCACCGCCGCTTCATATTCCCCCAGCTTCTCGTGAATGAGCGGAGCGTCTCTTCGTAAGGCGTCCACCGGCGAGTTCACTACCGGCAGCGGCTCGTAGCGAACCCGGATCAAATCCGCCGCGCGCTGGGCCTGCACTTCCGTATCGGCGACCACTACAGCCACGGTTTCCCCGTAAAACCGTACACGGTCTTTGGCGATGATAGGTCGGTCGCGGATTTCTTCTCCCGTAAGCACATCGCTGTAATCCCCTGTCAAAACGGCGCGGACCCCGGGCACTTGCCGGGCCTCGTCCGTGTTGATCTCGGCGATCCGCGCATGGGCGTACGGGCTTATCGCCATACGGGCATAGAGCATTCGCGTATCGGTTTGATCCCCCGTGTATAAAGCGGCACCCGTCACTTTATCCCAGGATTCTTTTTTCGGAACGCTTCTGCCGATGACCTCCAAAGTTGTCCTCTCCTTTCGAATTGCTCCGCACGGTTTCCACAAATTACTGCATTATACGAATCGGGACAAAACGATATGCTCCTAAAGCGCAAAAAAAGACACCCCATAATAAGGAGTGCCGAAATTAAGTCATCCGCTGAAGTTGTTTAAGAAGCATGGACGTGTCCGTATAAATGGCTGACGAATACCTTAGAGGCTCGTCTGGTGCACCCCGTATCTGGCGCAGCTCAAGTGACGAAACGGAGAGATCTGCCGATTTGGGACTTGGAGGTCAAAGCACGCCCTCCGTTTTACCAAAATTTCGTTAAATGTCATATGTAGAATGCGGCATCCGCACCGTTTTTATGTAATAAAATAAAAAGCACCCGCCACTTTTGATCGATCGATCATAAGGTGCGGGTGCTGTCGAATCAATATTCCTGCGCCAACTGCTTAAAAGCTTCCAATGAGCGCTGCACTTTTTCGGTGGGAATGCAATATGCCATGCGGAAATATCCGGGACACCCGAAGGTATCTCCGGGAACAAGCAGCAAGTTGTATTTAAGGGCCTTTTTGCAAAAGGCGACCGCATCCTCCTCCAGAGCTTTAGGGAACATATAAAACGTTCCGCCGGGTTTGACGCAGGTAAAGCCGAACTCCGTCAAAGCCCGGTACAAAATATTGCGGTTCGTCTCATATACGGACAAATCGCTGACCAAATCGATCACTTCCGCCACGGCCAGCTGAATGATGGAAGAAGGACAGTTGTGGCCGATCCCCCGCGAAATTTGGCCGCACATATTGACGATCGTCTCCGCCTCCTTGCACTCCGGATTCACCGCGATGTAACCGATTCTTTCGCCGGGCACGGACAAGGATTTGCTGAACGAGTAGCAGGTAATCGTGTTCGCGTAGTATTTGGCGATATAAGGGGCCTGCTGCCCGTCAAACACAATTTCCCGGTAAGGCTCGTCGGAAATCAAAAAGATGTCGTGCCCGTATTCCTTCTCTTTGGAGCGCAGGATTTGCGCCAGCTTTTCGATCGTTTCCGCAGAGTACACAGCGCCGGAAGGGTTGTTGGGCGTATTGATCAACACCGCGGCCAGTTTGGGAGTGATCATGTTTTCAAATTCCGCAAAATTGATTTGAAAATCATTGGTGTTCGGCGGCACGATTTTTAGTACGGCTCCGGTCGTATTGACGTAAGGCATATATTCGGGAAAATAGGGCGCGAACGTTAACACTTCGTCACCGTCCGTGGTAACCGCTCTAAGCGCATGGGCCAGCGCCCCCGCCGCTCCCGAAGTCATAAAGATATGCTCTGTGCGGTAATCTACCGCAAACCGCCGCTGCAACGAAGCGGCGATTGTTTCGCGCACCGTCGGAATCCCCAGGCTGGGGCTGTAGCCGTGAACGGCCCCAGGGTGTTCGCTTGCGGCCAGCCGGATTAATTGCTGCGTGAACTCGTCCGGGACCGGAACGCTGGGGTTGCCCAGGCTGTAATCAAAAACTTGATCATAGCCGATCTCCTTGGCCTTTTCGGCCCCGTACTCGGAAATTTCGCGAATGACCGATTTTTGCCCCAGCATCCGTTTGTATTTTTCTGAAATCAACCTGCTTCTTCCTCTCCGCATCAAGATATTCCTTGTTTTTATCACCCATCATAACTGCAATCTCTTGCTGCGTAAACCTTTTTTAATGACTCTAGCCCTTCAAAATCATTTTCTTATCCTCGATTTGATATACCATATCGGCTACGTTCTCCAATAAATGCACATCGTGCGAGATGAAAATAATAGTACCTGCGTAGCTCTTCATCAATTGCTCTAATGCTTCGACTGCAGGTAAATCGAGATAATTACTCGGTTCATCCATAAGCAAGATGTTATACCGCCCCAGAAGCATTTTGGCCAGCTGCAATTTAATCATTTCGCCGCCGCTTAAAACCGATAACTCTTTCCGTACATCATGTTGAGAAAACCCCATCGAAGCCAATACAGCTCGAATTTCCGCTACCTGATAATCACAGTTTTCCAGCATAAACTCCATAACCCCCTGGCTGCGGTCAAACTTGTAACCGGTTTGAGCGAAGTAGCCGATTGAGGCTTTAGGTGATAGGGTGATGCCGTCTTCACCATCAAGTATCATTTTGAAAAGCGTGGTTTTTCCCGCCCCGTTTGCACCCGTTATCGCAATCTTGGCGCCTAGCGGAAATTGAAATGACGCTCTCTCAAAAATGATTTTTTCCCCATAACGCTTACTGATGTCTTTTCCGGTGATCGGAAACGGATTGTGAAGCTCCAGGGCTTTGCTCTGCCGGAATTGGACGGAACGATTCACTTCAGGAGGTTTCACATCGCCAAGCGCTTCAATTCTGCGCTCCATATTTTTGGCGGCATTATGGAGTTTCTTCTGCTTGCTGCCGACCGTTTTTTGATGGCTAAGCCGTCCGCCGCTTTCGGAACTGTTTTTGCTTGAAGCCCCTTTAACCTTTTGGTCCATTTTCCGGGACTGATTCATTTTTTCAGCGATTGCTTTCTCCAGCCGGTCTCGTTCGGCAACAAACTGTTTATATTGTACGGCCTGATTTTTCCTTTCTTCTTCTTTTTGGGCCAGGTAATCGGAGTATCCTCCCCAATATTCGGTAATCTTTCCCTCTTTCAGCTCCCAAATTTTGTCCACGACCTGATCGAGGAAATAACGGTCATGACTGACGATAAGCAAAGCCCCCGAATAATATTTAAGCTGGTTAACCAAAAAGTCTATGCCCTGACGATCCAGGTGGCTCGTCGGCTCATCGGCAAAGATACCATGTACCTCTCCCGACAGAGCTTGGGCAATTTTTAACCGTGTTTCCTCACCGCCGCTTATATTCACCGCTGTCAAACGGTCAACTCCCAACTTGCCCATTAAAGCATAATCCTTTTCCTCTTGTACGATTACATCATCCAATTGTGGAATATAGCTGATGCTGCCGTCCCTGACAATTTTACCGTGCGGTAAAGGCGTTGCTCCCAGCAACAGTTTCAACAAAGTGCTCTTGCCTGCTCCGTTCGCGCCTACCAAACCAATGCGATCATAATCATAAATTTCCAACTCTTCCATGTCCAAGACATCCCGGCCCATATATTCCACATGAATATCTTTAGCTTTTATCAATAACGTCATTGTCGTACCTCCTTTCTCCTTTTATTTGTCTAAATGCCGGATCGACGGAAGCAACATGCATAGAAGCGCAATGCCGATGATGCCAATTCCCGAAAACGTAAACCAATGATGAATCCCGATTCGATCCGCAAAAATACCGGACGCGATTAACCCCAGCGGCATAGCAAAAGATGTTATGCTGCCCAACAGGCCAAATGCCCGCCCAAGAAACTCCGGCTGAATTTTCTCTTGAATGAGGGCCGCTTGCACACCGCTAAAGAATGGACTTGAAAAGCCCATCAAAATACTGCATAGAACAAAGAAGAGGAACCCATTTACCGGCAATAATCCGGAAACTGCAAGAGCAATCCCCATCAATGAGACGGAAAAAATTATACTCCATGCCCGGTTTTTGAATCCGCCCCAAATGCCAAGCAGCAAGCCGCCAGCCAACATTCCAGCGGCAAAGACGGTTTCGACGATAGAAGCATGGGTTGCCGTTCCTCCGAAATACCTCATACTCATTAAAGGGAACAGGGCGCTGATTGGCATAAACACAAATGCATATAACGCACTGATCCAAAGCAGCGCAAATAATCCCTTCGATGCTTTAAATGTACGGTAACCTTCTTTTACCTCTTCGAAAAAGTTGCTATTAACACTATCGACTTGCGTCTTTTGTTTGGGGATAGCAACTAGCGCTACAGTTAAACAGGCGATCAACGCCCCGACCACATCAATCGCAATAATTGCGTTAAGATCCCATGCCGCATATAGAACACCGGCTATTACAGGGCTTAGAATATAGCTTACCGACTGCACCGATTGACTGTATCCTGCGCACTTCGTCAGTTGATCTTCCGGCACCAGCAAAGGGGTTACCGCACTCAAAGCAGGTGTATGAAATGCCGTTCCGATACTGCGAATAAACAAAACGACCATCACGACCCATATCGGCAAGTCGATGGTAAGCGCGACTACAGCCAAGGCTGCACCTGCGGCCGCAATGATAAGGTCCGCTCCGATCATAACCAGTTTCCGGTTCCAACGGTCAACCAATACGCCAATCATCGTTCCCAAAACAGCTTGCGGTAAAAAACCAACCATGGTTGCAATCGAAAGCACCATCGCAGACCCTGTAGAATCTGTTAGATACCAAATGATCGCCATTTGCAGAACAGCGCTGGTAATTAGCGAAACCGCCTGTCCTGCCCATATTGTAAAGAAACTGCGTTTCCAATTTTGTTTTGTCATGTTCATTTCTCCCTGTATTTTTTATTGTCTGGTTGTTTTTGGGCAATAAAAAATACAGATCCAAATCCACCATGCGGGCAGTTGGTCTGCATTCATCACGAATAAGAACACGGCGATTCAGGCATGGCAAAAAAAACCATCCTTATCGCAATCTATGTCTACACGCGCAAAAATAAGCAGCACAAAAAAGCCCAGAGTAGTGGAAACTAATCTGCTTTTTTATTGCCGGCTTATCGAATACGCATGGAGTGTAGCATAGATAACGTGCCTCCTAATATTTAATGTAATCCATATTAACATTGACGTCTCCAACTGTCAAACTCGCATGGTTTACTTTTCGATACCTTGTTTAAATAAAGTGCCTAATTGTTCGCACAAGCTCAATGCTTTATGATGCAACTTAAGTTCTTAAAAAAAGAGGAGTGAACTTGCATGAATATTGCTTTGTGGGTTGTGCAGATCTTATTGGCATTGCTTTTTTTGGCAGGCGGGGGCATGAAAGTCTTTCAATATGACAAAACCTACGGGATGTTACCTTGGGTAAGAGACTCATCAAAAGCGTTTGTGACATTTGTCGGTTATATGGATCTGTTGGCGGGGTTAGGTTTCATCTTGCCTGAATTAACGGGAATGCTCCCTTGGCTTACACCTTTAGCGGCGCTAGGGGCTTCCGTGATTTTGATTCTCGCCGTCGCGCTTCATATCAAGAGAAACGAGATCAAAAACGCGATCCCCAATATTGCTTTTTTAGCGCTGGCTATATTTGTCATGATCGGACGTTTCTATTGATCGGACTCTTCCCCATATAGTTCAGTCAAATGCTTGCCATGAGCCATTCCCCACTCGTTCATGGCAAGCAACACAGGCAGCAAACTTCTTCCGTAAGCCGAAATGGAGTATTCAACTTTCGGGGGCACTTGCTGATAGACCTCGCGATGGACGATATCGTGATACTCCAATTCTCTTAAATGATGCGTCAGCATCTTTTTGGTAATGTCCGGAATGGCTTTTTGCAGCTCGCTAAATCTCATCGTGCCATTGGAAAAGAGATTAAATAAAATCACGGTTTTCCACTTGCCAAAAAGTACTTCCAACACCGCTTCGTATTTACAATTTAAAACCATTTCATCACCGATCCCAGGTGTATATTAATATTAGGCGCACTCCTAAATTATCGTCCAGCTTCTTCCTTGATGTCAATTCAAGTATAACCACGTAATAAAAAAGTCCGCTTTCGCGGACGCGTTTTGCATTGTGTAATAACATTAGGATCGAAGCGATGCCGTTACGAGTTCACTCTTTTGCTTTAAAAGCTCTAATAATCCCGTACTCGAGATACTCTTTATTTTCGATAATGATGTTTGAGGATCGGGATGCGCACTCCATCAGTTTAAAATCCAGAAAAGACCCTTCATCAATAATTTGATGATCATCGGGGTGTTCGTATTGTTGCCCCAGTTTGTCATCCCCTAACCCGCTAACTTCGAGGAATTCGACCAGAGTGAAGCCGCGTTCCGTTAATATAGCGCTCCACTCATCCCGACTCATGATCGAAGGCATGGGGAAAAATGATTTTAGCTCCGTTACGATTTCTGCAGGGGCTGAATGCCGGACAAACATCTCACGATCGTAAAATACCCCGCCGGGTTTCAGCACCCGATAATACTCGGATAAGGATTGCTGGGCTTGCGTGAAATTGGTGACGGATTCCACCAGAACGGCATCGAAGGTTTCATCCGGAAAAGGCAAGGCATGGGCATCTGCGAGCTGAAAATCCACTTCCAACCCCATTGCGGACGCTCGCTTTTTCGCCTTATCCAAAATGTCAGGATGTATATCGACAGCAACGATCCGATATCCTTGTTCGGCTAAATAACACGCCGTTCTTCCCGTACCGCAGCCGATCTCCAGAATGGTCCCATCCGCCGACGGCTTATACTTATTGAACTGCTCGATGGTTGCGGCAAATCCGCCGGGATGCGCACTCCCTTCGCCCAATCGAGACAACATTTCAAAATAATGCATGAATAATCAAATCACCACCTTTGCCTTATAGTCTAGTTTAACGTATTCAAATCGATCACGGGCTGCTTGGGCAGATGCCGATTAAAGTTAATGCCGTCTACGATGGGAAGAGTCAAGCCATACCGGTATCCAAGCCTGTTCCCGATCGTACTTTTACGGAGTTATTTCCGCTTCCTCCGAAAATACAAGTAAACGAGCCCCACGATCCCAACCGCGGCCATCATCGGAAGACAAGTACGTCCCAAGGATCGCCCGAGGTGGAGTAAAGACATTTCTTGAAAAGCAGAGGCCGAGACGATTAAGCAGCCCAACCCCATTCCCATGATCATGATCACGATGAGCCATTCCGTTTTTCTCATGCCGGTTCCTCCTGCTGCTCGAACGCAAAGCGGAGCTCGAATCTCGCCCCCTGGCCAACCTCGCTGCTAACCAAAAGTTCCCCTCTCTGCAGCTCCGCCATTCTTTTGGCGATCGCCAGCCCGAGTCCCGTGCCTCCATGCTGCCGCGAACGCGATTTCTCCACGCGGTAGAACCGGTCGAAAATACGCGGGAGCTCGTCTGCGGGAATTCCGATGCCGGTATCCTGCACGGCCAAAAATACATATTCCGGGGTATGGTCCAGCTCAACGGTGATGCCGCCCTTTTCCGTATAACGCACCGCGTTTTCCAGGATATTAAGCACAATCTGCTCCGTCCTCAAGCCGTCTCCGTAGACCAAAGGAATGCCGTTATTAATTTTCGTCCGCAGCTGCAGCCCTTTGCCGGCCGCCTTCAACTGCACTTTGCGCACCGCGTTATCGGCAATTTCCGTCAAATCGATCCACTCCAGGGACAACGCGATTTTCCCTGCTTCCATTTTGGCCAGCTCAAACAAATCATTGACCAAATGCTCCAAACGAAGCGCCTCTTCGTGGATAATATCCAAATACCGGTCCTTTTCCTCTTCCGTATCGTATAGCCGGTTTTTGAGGACTTTTGCGTATCCTTCCAAATAAGTGATCGGAGTCCGCAACTCGTGGGATATGTTCGCAAAAAACTCCTGCCGCGTATCCCGGTACCGCTGAAGCTCCACGGCCAGATGATTGATGGAATCCGCCAGCATACCGATTTCATCGTTCCGCTGAATCGCTAATCTCGTTTCCAGCTCGCCGGCGGCAATGTTGCGGGTCGCGACCTGCATTTGCACTAGCGGCCTGGACAAAAGCCGGGCCATGATCCAGGCGATTCCCAAGGCAAGCAGAAGCGCCCCCGCTCCCGCCAGAACCAAAACACCCCGTACGGCCGAAAGCGATTCATCCATATGTTTGGTCGAAGACAAAACGTAGACGGCCGCCGTTATATTTTCCCCGGTTGCGTCAAATACCGGTTTGGCCGCGATAAAATACCGCTCCCCGCTCGGATCGGTATGTTCCGATTCGAGCGTCCGCCCGGCGAACAACAGCTTCACGTCCATTGGTTTAATAAACGTGCGCTCCGCCGTATCATAGGGCCCGGAATTCGCCAGCACGGTGCCTTGCCCGTTAATATAGAGGACGCTGACATTGGAAAAATCGGCGAATTTCAGCATGGTTTCTTCGGATAGCATATCCGGCGGTTCGCTCATCGCGGTAAAGTGGGTCGTTAGTTCGTTGACCTCCGTTCTCATTTCCGCAGTATAGAAATTCGCAAACATCCGGTCAATGGCCAGCCCCAGCGAGATAATCACCACGACAAAAGCCGCGAGAATGACGAGGCCGAGCTTAAAGCCTATTTTATTCCCGCTCATTTGGAAGTGCCCGCTCCGTTCCATTTATAGCCTACTCCCCACACGGTTTGAATCGGATTAAACCCGAGCTCCGCTCTGTGGGTCTTCTCCCGGATATTTTTGATATGCGTGTCAACAACCCGGATCTCCCCCTCGTATTCGCTTCCCCAAATCAAGCCCACCAATTCCTCACGGCTAAATGCGCGCTGCCCGTTTTTAGCAAACGTCAGAAACAAATCGAACTCTTTCAGGGTGAATTCCACCGGGGTGTTATGGATATAAACCTCCCTGCCTTCAGGCAGGATTCGAAGATGGCCAAACTCCAATACAGGCTCCTGTTTGACGGCAATTTGCGCGATCGCCGAACGGCGGATTAAAGCGTAAACCCGTGCGAGCAATTCCTCCTGCTCGAACGGCTTGGTCAAATAGTCGTCCGCGCCGATGCCAAGCCCATGCACTTTATCCTTGGTTTCGGAACGCGCGGTGAGCATCAGAATAGCAACGTTGTCATTTTCCCGGATCTTTTTGCAAACTTGCCACCCGTCCATATCCGGCAGCATAATGTCCAGCAAAATGACGTCAAATTGATGTTTCGCCGCCATGGCTAAAGCTTCGTAGCCATTCGTGGCCTCTTTCACCTCAAATCCTTCTCGCGTCAAATAGATGCGCAGCAAATTGCGCATATTCCATTCATCGTCCACAACCAGCACCTGTAGCTTTGACACTGCGGCACCCCCATTACATATACACATACATGATATTATAGCTTAAAAACGTATTGGCAGGACGCCAGATCGAACCTAACGCAAAACGCCCATTGGAAAAAATCCAATTGATTGACGGACAACGGACGCAATTTGGGACTCTAATTGGAAAAAATCCAATAGATTTCTCTCAAACCGCTCATTTTGCGCCCTGACGATCCTTATCTATTGGAAATATCCAATCAAGCCGCTGTAATTACCATCTATTTTCCATTTCTATTGGATATTTCCAACGAGGCCGTTCTTACGCGTTCTTGTAAGAACTCCTTTACCGGGACAGCTTTTGGAGCGCTTGCTTTATTTGTTCGTTCTGCGATTTAAGCTCGTCCAGTTCCGCCCGAATCGCTTGTTCGTTTGCCGAATGATGCGCCTGATCCCCTCCCCCATGACCATGCCCGTGTCCCTTCATACCAAACATCATAAAAATCATCATCAGCGGGCAAACCAGCACCAGCAACCAAGACCAATCCATTTTGCCTTCCTCCTTCATTGTTTCAACCTATGATAAGTTCATTCTACAAAAGGAATGTGTAGAAACGATGTGGAAAAAGCGAATAAACAAGCAAACACGGTTCAAAAGAACCGTGTTTGCGCCAAAGCAGCTGCATATTTCAATGGCTCGTTCCGTGCATATTTCCGTGGCCTTCTCCCGACTTGGCCGTGATTTCCAGCATCGAATCGATTTCTCCCTGCGCCTTCTCGCTAATCGTTGCCGCCGCCCCCGTCAGCCAGGCATGATTGTAGGGGCCTTCCGTCGGGGTCTGATCGTAAGCCGGCTGAACCGACATCACGTAGGACATCACCGATTCAGGCATCCCTCCTTGATCGGTCCACAGTAATGGAGCGTGTTTTCCCAAGTGGGAGAAAGGGGCGGCCGCAATAGCCAATGACGGCGAATCGACGTTCACAAAAGAAAAGTTATGTCCCGGCGTGGTGATCCCCCACCCGAACCCGGTTGTCTCATCTTTATATTTGGCAAAAGCGACCGCATTGGCATATGGATCTTCTCCGGAGATGCGCACCGTATTGCCGAATGACTTTAATTCACTTTCAACCTTGGCGGAAATCACGGATTCGGGGCCCAATATGTAAATATTCGCCTTGCCTCCCCGCGTTTGCAAAGCCTCCTTGGTTTCCTGAGGGATTTCGTCCTGCTTGACATACAGCAGCGGTTCGGGCATATGCGCGATCCAGTTGATGGCCGGCATGGTGTACTCTTGACTGTCCATGGAACCGATGATGACGGAGGATGGGTTTTCCCCGGCCACTTTCGCGTAATAGGCATCGATCGCCTTAGCCAAGGCAGCGGGATTGTCGGCCGCTAGTTTGTCCGTGTTGAAGCCCAACTCCTTCACCTGATCTTCAACGCCTTGTCCAAGATCCCCCACCAAAATCACTTGAACGCCCTGGTTGGATGCCACACCGCTGGGCTGGAGTCTTTTTAGTTCATTTGCCGTGGCTTCGGGAACGCCGTCTTTGTTCACAAACAAAATCGGGCCATTGCTTGGATGATGGATCAAATCGGCGCTGACCACGGCATTTTGCCAATTCTCCGCAGAGGTGAGAATGACGCTTCCGGGCCGGTTATCTTCACCGGTCGCCATCCATAGCGAACGGGAAACCGCTACCGCTGCTGCCACGGGATCATCGGTGTTGATCCGGGTCGTATTTTTGGAGGCAATCCATGGAACGGCCGCCGCGGTCCCACCCGCTTTGGTTTCATCCGCGGTTTGAACGGCGGTTCCTCCCACCTTCGCTTCATCCGCTGCCTCCTTGCCGCCCGTATTGGTACATGCCGACAACACCAACATCGCAGCCAAAACCGCCGTGCCAAGCTTGACAGATTTCTTCATGCAAACCTCCTGCAAATTCTCATTATTACCTAATTGGTATTATTAGGTGATAACTATTTTAAACAGAGAAGATGAAGAAAGTGTGTGGTTTTTATGGAGATTAAACGCTTGGCAAATGAATCCGGAACAATGTCGGATAGTCCGCATCACTCACAAGTTCCATGGCGCCTTGGTGACGCTCAATGATTTTTCGGCATATCGCCAGCCCCAGGCCCGTGCCCTCCTTCCCGGAAGCAGTACCGCGTACAAATTCCTCAAATAGCCGCTCCCTTTCCTGCTCCGGGAAGCCTAACCCGCTATCCCCGAGCCACAGGATGGCTTTTCCGTCCTTTTCCTCGCATGACGCATAAAGTTCGGTTCCCCGCGGATTGTACTTCAGCGCATTTCCGATCAGATTGGCAACTACGCGGTCCATATGCACCAGGTCCACCATGACATACAGCGGAGTTTCCGGAATTTCTGCGCGCAAGCGGAAGCCGTGATGTTCGATTTCGGGGTAAAATTCCGCGATTTTTTGCTGGTACCACTTCGTCAGATTCACTTTTTGCAGATTAAGCTTCAGTTGCTCGTCATCCAATTTCGCCAGCTCAAATAAATCCAGGATCAATTTACTCATATAGGAGGATTTATTGAGAATGTATTGGACATATTTCCGCCGATCTTTTTCGTCCGCCGGCGGGTTGTCCAGCAACAGCTGGGAGTAACCCAATATCGATGTAATCGGTGTTTTCAGATCGTGAGACAGGTGCAGCAGCAGATTCTGCTTGTTCTTTTCGGCCGTTTCTTTGGCCGCGGACGCCAGCTGCAGACGTTCGGCCATGTCGTTAAAAGCGTCGCGAATTTCCGCAAATTCCTGTTCGGCGTCAAAATGGAGCCGCTTCTCGTAGTGGAACCGTTGCATCTCCCCGATGCCTTGGGCGATTTGCTGGAGCGGCTTCTTCATTTGCCGGACGGAATACCGCGTGTAGAAGAACAGAGCCCCCATCAGGAACACGAGCAGGGAACTCGCAAAAATACCGACGGCAAGAAGCATCTTATCGTTTAGTTCGGGGGTTTTCCATAATAGGACGTACCGCTCGCCATTTGGTCCTTCCACCAAATAAGGATGATAGGTAATAAAGTGATCATTGCGGTACATGTCAATTTCGGCAAAAAGCCGGTCTCCGCCGTAGGCAGCGATATCGTCCTGTTTCTGCCCTTCCGTGGCGATGACATTCCCCTCTTCATCCAAAAGCTCCAGCCAGCCGCTGTACCGGTCGAGCAAGGTTCCATTTAAAGTCCCGTCCGCTTCGTACAGATCGGCCGCGCTGATTTGCTTAAAATCCGGAGTTTTGTCGAAAAAACGGTTCATCAGGAAATCCATATTGAGCAAAGCCAAGATGATCGACGCTAGCACAAGGCCAGTAATCGCTGTATAATTCAACAGAAACAAACGCTTGAGCGGCCGCTTGCCGGCATTTCGGTTATGCTTTTTCAAAACGGTAGCCGAGCCCCCTAATCGTCACGAGATGCACGGGTTTTCTCGGGTTGTCTTCGATCTTTTCGCGGATTTTGCTGATATAGACCATCACCAGATTTTCATCCCCCATATATTCCTCGCCCCATACCTGCTCGTAAATATGCGCTTTTGTAAAAACCCGTCCCGCGTTTTTCATCAGCAGCGCCAAAATTTTAAATTCATAAGAAGTTGTCTCCTTGTACTCTCCCCGCTTGTACAGCTTGCAGCTCAGAAGATCCAGGGCGACGTCGCCGATTTCGATAAACTCCCGATCCCGCTGTTCCGGCGTCTGGTACGATTCCGCACGGCGAAACAAAGCCTGAACCCGGCTGACCACCTCCAGCGGATTAAAGGGCTTGCCGATATAATCATCCGCTCCGAGCTGGAGCCCGTTAATTTTGTCCATATCGTCGGATTTGGCGGAAATAAACAGAAAAGGGATATGGGAGTCCTGCCGCATTTTCCGGAGCAATTCAATGCCATCCATTTCGGGCATCATCACGTCGGCCAGGACCAAATCGATCCGCTCCCTTTGAAAAAGTTCAAGCGCTTCCTGCCCGTTTTCGGCTTCAAAGGTGCCATAACCGTAATTTTTCAGATAGATCCCCAGCAGCTCGCGGATTTCTTTTTCGTCGTCGATGATCAAAATCGCTTTAATTCCCCTCACCCCGTAAACGTAAATGTGCCCTTTTGTTCACAGAGGCGGCTCTGCAAACAAAAGGGACTTGATTATCCTATCCTAGTATAAGTTATCCGCGAACTTCGACAATAGCGCGGCCGCTTCTTGCCGGAGCATCGGCTCCTGCGACCGGTAGTCGAGTCCGCTGCCTGGCGATCCTGCGATCTCCGGCCCATATAATCCTTTCGCCACGACATAACGAACTCCTTCAAGCGCCCACGGACTGGTCGTCCCGCTTACCTTCGCCTCCATGGGAGCCGCATGCAGGTAAGCGGCAGCCATATTCCAAACCAGGTTAGCCGCCTCTTCCCGGGTGATCGGTTTGGACGGATGGAATTTGCCATCGCCCGTCCCCTTGATGATGCCGAATTCATAAGCGGCTTGAATTTCTTGGGCATAGGGGCTGCCTTCGATATCCGCGAATACCGGATTTTGCCTTGACGGAGCAATCCCCGTCCAGCGGATGAACCAGCCGATGAACTCGCCTCTGGTTATCTGTTCTTCGGGCCGGAATGCCGCCTCTCCGCTTTCCCGGCCGATAATATCAAGCTGGCGCAGGTGGCTGATATATGCGGCATAAGGGTGGTCCGGGCCAATATCCGGATACTTCCGGGGTTCGGGCATTTTTTGCGACCAGCTGTCCGATTTTTGATCGTAATATAAAGCCCGCACCGTGTTGTCGTCATTCAGCTTAAACGCGGCTTTCACGCCGTTTTCGTCTTCAAACAGCAGCGGCTCGATCGCGCGAAGCCGGTGTTCGCCCAGCGGATCGGTTGCGATCAGCAGGCCGCTTTCGGCGCGAATGCGGGTCGTCCACATCCGGTTCCGCAGGTCGCTATACACACCTTCGAATTGCTTCAAGGACTGCTGATCGGTGGTGATCGGCTGCTCTCCGGCAGCGGTTTTTTCCGGATAATAATGATCCATAAAGGCTTCAAACAACGGAATCCGGAAGTCAAAATCCTTGTTCACGTTGACGTATACGCCGACGTTTTCCTCCGGCAGCAGCCACATTCCACTATGGTATCCGTCCATATCCCCGCCTTTTTCCACCACATAACGCCCGTTATAGATTTGGCGGTTGGAATATTCGAACCCGTACGCCATGTTCGGCAGCTTCGCATGGATAGCAAGCTGCGGACGATGCATTTCCGCGGCCGACGCCGTATCCAAAATCTTGGCATCCCCCAGCTTGCCGCCGTTCAGATGCGCCATCATGAATTTCGCCATATCGGAGCCGGTTGAAAACATGCCGCCGGCGGGAAGCACGGTCGGAACGGTGGCATATTGCGGAATAGGTTTGCCTGTCACATCGTAGGGTACAGCTAACTGCTCGTTGATTTGCGGCGTAAAACGAAAGCCGCTGCTTGTCATCCCAAGCGGTTCAAAGATATGCTCCCGGACGTATTCTTCAAAAGGCTGGCCCGCTACCTGCTCAACGGCATATCCCTGCAGCGTAAAACCGAGGTTGTCATAACGATAGTATTTGCCGGGCTCTTTGACGACGGTTGGGACATTAGCTTTAATGAAAGACTTTAAAGAAACCTCCCGCTTCAAATCCGGCGATGTTAGCTCGGAAGTATCTCCGTAGTCGAACCCGGTGCTGTTCGTTAATAAGCTTTTCATCGTCAGCGGCGTGTTCGTTTTATTGGGGATGCGGACGCCGCCCAAATAGGGCGTTATGTCCTCGTTCAAGTCGATTTTCCCTTGATCCGCCAGCTGCATTACCGCCGTAGCGGTAATCACCTTTGAAACCGAAGCGATCCGAAATACGGTACGCTCCGGATCCACGGGCAGCTTCTTCGCCGTATCCGCGTATCCGTACCCTTTTTGGGCCAGGACTTGATCGCCCTTCACGACCATGACCACAGCCCCGGCCATATTTTTGGAAATTTCAGGATCTGCGAAAAATTCATCGAAAAACCGCCCCACTTCTTCGGGATCGCTTGGTCCCTCCGCCGCTGCGGAAGCGGTATTGTACAATACGCTATTGCCGCCGCCTCCGATAGCGCCCGTGATCATCACGATCCCCAAGGCAACGGCCGCTTTGGTGCGGAACGCTCGCCACATGTTCATTGACTAATCTCTCCCCTCGCTATTTAAGTACATTACAAGGGTAACCGGGCAATCTTAATCCGGTTTCTATGCAACCTTAATGTAATCTTAAATCGTCATTTACCCAATCAACGCTATAGTTCGACAACCTTGGTGGCAATATGATCGCAAAATTCGCGGTCATGCTCTACGAAAAGTATGGTCGGCGCGTATTGCAGCAGCAGTTCTTCGATTTGCATCCGCGAAATGACGTCGATGAAATTCAGCGGTTCGTCCCAGACCAGGAGATGGGCCTGCTCGCAGAGACTTTTCGCGATCAGCACTTTCTTTTTTTGACCGCCGCTAAATGCCGCCATGTCCTTTTCGAACTGAATTCGGGAAAAATCCAGCTTTCTTAAAATCGCCTTAAACAGGCTTTCATCAATTCCTTCGCCCCGGGCATAGTCCGTTAAGTTGCCTTGGAGGTGGGAAGTATCTTGGTTGACATAAGATATTTTAAGTTTACTTCCTACTCTAACCGTTCCCGTGTAGCTGATATCCTCGCCGCAAATGAGTTTCATGATGCTGGATTTGCCGGACCCGTTTTTCCCGGAAAGCGCAATCCGCTCCCCCTGCTCGATCGTAAAGCTGATATCCTCGCAAACCGTCTTCTCCCCGTAAAAAATCGAAACATGCTCAAGCTGGGCCAGCCGGGAGTTATGAAAGGCGAGCTGCGTGATCTTTAAACTCTCCGACGTTTCAATGTTTTTCAGCAGCTTGGACTTTTCTTCAATGGCGGATTGCTGCCGTTGTTCCATCGATTTGGAGCGCTTCATCATCTTGGCGGCTTTGTGGCCGATATATCCTTTATCCACCTTGGACCCGGAGTTTCTCGTACCGTTTTTCGTTTTTTCCACTTCGTGCGACCAGTTGTTTGTCCGTTTCGCCGCTTCCGACAAGCGTTTGATATCTTTTTTTAGCTTATCGTTTTCGGCAAGCTCATAATTATCCTGCAGCTGTTTGTTTTCCAACCAATCGGAAAAATTGCCCTTCTGAATTTCGATATTCGTCCTATTGATGGACAGGATATGATCTACGCAATTGTCCAAAAACGCCCGGTCGTGCGAGACCAGAATAAAACCGCTTTTGCCCGCCAAATAATCACTCACGAGCCTTCGCCCTTTCATGTCCAGATGGTTGGTCGGTTCGTCGATGAGCAGAAAGCGGTTTTCCTTCAAGAATAATGCCGCAAGCATCACCTTTGTCTGCTCACCGTTCGACAAGGATTCAAACGGCCGGTACAACACATCTTCTGACACCTTCAGCAAGTTCAGCTCGCGCATAAGTTCCCAGTTGACATAGTCCGGAAATATTTCGCGGACGACATCCAGGGTAAGATATTCCGGGTGGTTGATATGGAAAGGGAAATACTCAAAACCGACATCAGCAGAAATATGACCGCTGTATTCGTATTTACCCTGAAGCAGGTTCATAAACGTCGTTTTGCCCCTGCCGTTCCTCCCCGTAAATCCAAGTTTCCAATCGGTATCGATTTGAAAGCTGACGTCTTCAAAAATGTTATCGTAACTGCCATCATAGGCAAAAGTCAGATTCGTCACTTTAATTAATGACATGAAATGATCCTCCTGCAAAAAAAATTTGAGCCGCAAGAAAGTTACTTTCCGCAGCTCAAATAAATACAGCAAATCCGCGCCCACCTCGGACGTCAGATCAGGATATTCCGTTTGAGCGAAAAGGATAAGCAACTTTCTTGCATAGGAAAAATAAAACAGGCGAAATGATTTCGCTTTGTTGTTTTATGATTCTTAGCAAGAAAAATCCATTATCCTCTTCAGCTCCTGTCCTTTAAATTATGTGTATTTTAACATACCCGTTTTTAAAATTCAACCATTCAACGCCAGGATGGCCAACAGGCCTTGCTTGATCACTTTAAGGGTTGTCCGCTATAAGTTTTTATATCCAACGGTTCGGTTAAAAACTGACCCGCCTTGGCCACGAATGAGGTGAAATGTTCACTGGAATTATGGGAAGCCACTGCGGCCGAATCTTCCCAAACTTCAACCATCGTAAACGCATGTTCCTTTTCCGTATCTTTATACAGCCGGTACGATATATTACCAGCTTCATTTCTCGAGGCTTGTACAAGTGGCGCAATCTCCTCCAAAAAACTTGCTTCCTTCATTGGGTCTACTTGAAACCCGGCATGAATAATAATCACCTTTTCCATCCCTTTCTGTTTTATACGGTCTCTTTATAGTATTACATTTTCAAAAAAACAGCAAAAAATTCCAAAAAACCGGCACGGACTAGAGGAATTCCTTAGCCCATGCCGGCTTGACGATACCGTTATTTTAAAAATTGTACGTTAGAAAACACGGACGTATTATATTTTTCCGTTGCATTGTTCACTTCGGCCGCATCAGCCACCAGGCCGACGTACACTCTTTCGGGCAGATCAACGTTGACTATCCCTACCGTCGTCCAGGTGCTTCCGTCTGCTGAGATCATCGAGGTGAATTGATCCCCTTCACGGACAAGCTTGATCCAATAGGGCAGTTGGAACTCCTCTTCCGGTTGAATGACAGAAACCTCTCCTCCCTCGGCAGCACGGCTAAGCGTGACGCCTCTTTTGCCCGTCCGAATATACGGAACGACAAGCGAGACAAATGGGGCGTCTTCAGTCAGGCTTTCACGAAACATTACGCCCGCTTCCGCTCCTTCATTCGTAGGAGTAATGCTTTCAACTTTGGCGATGATCTCCATGTCTCCTGTGTGTTTCTGATAGGCAAAATGAAAGGAGTCCTTCGTGCCGCCGATATCTCCAGCGGATTTGACTGTTAGTTCGCCGGGTGATTCACCAAGTTGAGTGTGCCCCGGTATGCCTGGACTGCCGACGTCAGCAGAATCCCATGGCTTGATTTTTGTTTTGGTGTTCACGTGAACCACCACGTTCGTTGAGAAGGCAGAAGTACCTGTATCATCGATTGCTTTCGCTACCCAATAATGGGTTCCGTCCACAGCATCTTTCCATCTGAAGCGGTATGCCTTGCGGTCATCTTCACCCATTTTCTCACCATTGAGATAAAACTCCACCTTTGAAACAGTACCGTCCTTATCGGAAGCGGCCGCTTCGATCGTGATATCCTTACCGGCTTTGTCCCGTCTCCCGGAGCCGTTTGGCCGGCAATGGTCAGATTATCCCCGATGATCTTAAGCGGTGATTCCAGCCGGATCACACCGCCGACCTTGAATACAACCGTCCGATTGCTCTCACTGACAGCGTCTCGAAGTGAACCCGGACCCGAGTCGGCCAGCGTCGTTACTTCGTACACATCGCCGCCCCGGCCGCCTGTCGTATATTTACCGCCTCCTTCAGCACCCGGGAATGCAGGGGGCCGGGTAGCGTTTGACGGTTCTGCGGATTCCGATGTTACTTCAGCCTGTACCCCGCTTGCAAAGCTGGTGGACAACAGCGCAACGATGAGCAGTTGTTTCAACCATTTTGTTGTTTTCAAGTGCATACCTCCTCTTCAAATTGGGTTACAGAATAGCGGATTTTTGAATGATGGTGAATGTCTTTCCTGAGCCGGCCGGAAATTCAATTACATTGCCATGTTGTTCTACTGTTACTTCCCGTAGGATTCTTTATACTCCTTCGCGATCTGATCTCCGCCGCTCTCCCTCCATCTCTTCACCGCAGCCTGCCAACCGGCTTCGTCAATCTGGCCCATAATAAACTTGGTTTGGGCATCGGTAATGATCTGCTCCAATTCTCCGCCGCGTTCATTGTAAGTTTCCGACTTCAGAGTCAGAGCCGGATTCGGAACGATGTAATTTTCATTCTCGTATACGATTTTTTTGTTCAAGTCGAATAGCGCCGTGCCTTTGGGCTTCTTCTCCATGTTGTATAAATCGCCCCGCTGCGGCAAAGTATCCCGGTAAGGCTTGACTTCCTGCACATCTTTATCGGCGTCAATGGTCACGGTGTAATCGCCTTCAACTTTATAGTGAACGCCTTCAATCCCTTTGTTGATCAGATTCACCATCTCGGGATCGAGCAGCTTATCAACGAATGTCAGCACTTTATCCAGCTCTTCTTCAGAAGTAACCGTCGATTTGGGGATTGCCAAAAAACCGGTATTTCCGCTTTCCCCCGGCACCCGTCTGCCTTCCGGGCCTTGCAGCGGCGATACGTTCACAACCGCTTTGGGATCTACCTTTTCCAGTTTCGTTTGCAAAGATTGGCCGTTACCGCCGGAGATGCGGATATTTGCCCGGCCCGCTTCGTACACCTTATTGAGCTCCGAGGAATCTACAACGGCGAAATCCTGATTGATCAATTGTTTTTCATACAATCTTCTGAACAGTTTCATCACTTCAAAGAACTGCGCGGATTCAAATTCCGGATAGAAATTTCCTTGTTCATCGATCCCCCACTTGTTGGGGGCACCCTGGGATACGGCCAGCCGGGTCAGTGTCGATGCAGTCCCCTGATTGTAGGCTTTGTCCAGCATCATCCCGTAGGTATCCCTTTTGCCGTTTTGGTCAGGATCCTCTTCCGTGCTGTACCGGATAATTTCATACCAGTCGTCCAGCGTCACCGGCGCTTTGAGTCCGGCAGCGTCCAGCCAGTCCTGGCGATAGCTGACGATCGCCCGGCCCATGTCCCGGAACAGCGGAATCCCGTAAACTTTGCCGTTTACTTTGATATTATCGTAATAGGCCTGCGGTTGTGCGGCCAGGTTCGGATAATTTTGCAGTTTGTCCGTAATATCCCAGAACAGATCGGCTTCAAGCGAGCTGATCGTAGTAGGCGTATAATTCAGCTTAATCAGTTTGGGAAGCTCGTTGGAAGCGATCATGACGTTAATCTTCTCGTCGTACGCGGAGTAGGGAATCCACTGAATGCGCAGATCCGTATGGGTGTATTCGCGGATTTTCTCTTCGATCGGATTGTTCGGGTCCGGTATTTCCCCTACCTGATTGACCACCAGCGAAAGCGGATAAGGTCCATTACCTTCCGCCGCGCCTCCTCCGGTATTGCTTCCGCAAGCCGTCAGGATCATCATCCCCGCCAACAGCGTCAGGGCGGTCTTCATCCATTTCCTCTTCATGTTTACCCCTCCATAATCGTTGTTTATTTGAACCAAATGATCAGCCTTTCACGGAACCCAACATAACCCCTTTTGTAAAGTGTTTTTGCAGAAACGGATAGACAAGCAAAATAGGTATGGTGGCAAAGACGATAACCGCCATCCGGATGGTCAACGGTTGCACATTCATCTCATCGAAATTCGTATCTCCCACCCGGCTCTGTGCCAGAATAACGATCTCTCTAAGCAGCACCTGAATCGGCCATTTCGAATTATCATTGATATACAAGATGGCATTGAAAAATGTATTCCAATGCGCGACCGCATAAAACAAACCGAAGGTAGCCATAGCCGGCAAAGACAACGGAATGACAATGCGAAGCAGAACCCCCAGATCGTTGCAGCCATCGATTTTGGCCGAATCCTCCAGCCCGTCGGGGATTTGCTGGAAGAAGTTTTTAAGCACAATCAAGTTGAACGCACTGATGGCATTCGGAATCATTAATGACCACAGCGTATTGGTCAGATTCAGCGCATTCACAACGAAGTAGGTTGGAATCATTCCCCCGCTGAACAGCATGGTAATCAACACGCCAAGCAGGATGGGATTCCTGCCCCGAAGATTGGCCTTGGACAACGGGTACGCCATAAGCGAAGTAAACGCCAGATTAATAAGCGTCCCTGCCACCGTAATGTATATCGATACAAGCATGCTTCTCGGCAACGTATCCGAGGAGAAAATGTACTGATAAGATACCAATGACCATGCTTTGGGCCATAAGATCAGCCCCCCTCTGGCGACTTCTGCCGGACTGGCAAAGGAAACCGCCAAAACGTAAAGAAATGGCAGCACGCACACAATGGCAATGATAAATAGAACCGAATAGTTGATGATGTCAAACAGACGATTGCCCCACGTTTTGTCTTGACGCACATTTTTTCCCTCCTTCATCTTCCGATTCAAACATCAGCATTCCCCTGCTAATAAACGCCTTCTTCCCCGAATTTCTTGGCCAGCCAGTTCGAGCCGAGCACCAGCACTAATCCAACGAAGGATTTGAACAATCCGACGGCGGCGCTGTAGCTATACTGGGCTTGAGTCATGCCTTTCGTGTATACATAGGTGTCAAACACCTCGGCCACTTCCCGGTTCGTTGGCGTAATCATCAGGAAGATCTGTTCGAACCCCGAGTCGAGGAAGTTGCCTAGCCTCAGAATCAGCAGAATGATAATCGTGCTGCGGATGGCCGGAAGCGTGATATGCCACAGCTGGCGCCAGCGGCCAGCCCCATCGATGCGGGCGGCTTCATATTGCTGCAAGTCCACACCTGCCAGAGCGGCGAGAAAAATGACGGTGCCCCACCCCACTTCCTTCCAAATGCTCTGTGACACAATCATCGTCCTGAACCAATCCGCCTCAAGCAGGAAGGCGATTTTTTGGCCTGTCAGTTGATGGATGAGTTCATTAACAATGCCGTTCTCTGTTGTAAACAAAATATAAAAAATGCCAACAACGACGACCCAGGATACAAAATGCGGAATATAGATCAGCGTCTGGACAAAGCGTTTGAAGCGTTCTCTGCGAAGTTCATTCAACATCAGCGATAAAATAATCGGCAGCGGAAAGAAAAAGATCAAATTATACAGGGCCAGGATAAGCGTGTTGCGGAACAGCATCCAAAACTGTGGTTCGCTAAAGAAGCGGACAAAATGTTTAAAGCCGACCCATGGACTCCCGAAAAAACCAAGATGAGGCTTGTAATCCTGAAAAGCCATGGTCACCCCGTACATTGGAACATATTTGAAAATGAGAAAATACAGCACACCAGGCAGAAGCATCAGATACATCCACCTGTCTCGGATCAAATCATGAACCAGTTGCTTTCTCTTCTGCCGGCGCACTTCCTTTTTCAATCGCGGGCCTGCCGCCGCCAGAGTTGGATTTGACTTCATAGACTCCTCTCCTTCTCAAATGAGAACTTGAAACCAAATTCTTGTATGCGTTTTCGCGATTTCATTATTCATCGCAGCCTTCATAAAAATCTATACTCCGTTCATGACTTTCCGTGCCAAACCGCGAAAAAACGCGGTGTTTATCAGGGACGAAGGGCTTGCATCCTTTCTTCGCGTATGCCGGATTCCACCCGTTGTATGCCGATTATGACTTCCCATCGTACACCGTTATCGTTGCCGCACATAGGCTGAACAACAAGAGCCGAACGCTAGCGTCCGGCTCTTGTTTCTTCTTCATTGTACAACTGTTCACGATACTGGCCGGGAGTCATACCGAATGTCCGGCGAAACGTGCGAATGAAAGCGCTGATGTTGGTGTAGCTGACCTTTTGACCGATACCCGATATTTTCATATTTGTAGTGGCAAGAAGGTGCTTGGCAACATTCATCCGGTACTCGCTCAAGTATTCACTAAAAGAAACGCCCATTTCTTTTTTGAATACCCGGCTCATATAAGCGGGGTTAAAGCTCATGACAGCGGCACAATATTCGAGCGAAATGTCTTGATCATATTGCTCATGCACGATCTCGACGATCCTGCGGGTAATGTTCACGAATTGCTTATCAGCCATCTCTTCCAAAATCCCGGCAAGGGGCGTAAACAATTTACTAAGGAACCAGCTTGAAATCTCGGTTCTTGTCTGCAGCCGGAACAGATGCTTCAGCTCTTCCTCTCCATTCCACAACTGCCGCATGGACAATCCATGCTCTTGAACAATCCCCATCGTCCTGGAAGCCAGCTGCAGCAGCAATAAGTGATGCTCCTGATGGAATCCGTCCTGGCACATGAGTTCATCCAGATAACGCTGGAACAGCTGCTCCACTTTTCCAAGTTGCCGCTCCTCCAGCGCAAGCATGATCTGATCTTCGGTCAGTCTCAATTTCGTGTAAACCGTCTTCTCGGTATTGCTTCGATTTTCGATGTCAGCATATTGTACGATGATGTTCGGCCCGAGTACAAAACGCAATTTGAGTGCGGCAGTACTTTCTTTGTATGCGCGTTTCGTATCGGATAACCGCTTAAACGGATGGCTGATGCCAATACTGCATTCCAAGCCCAGACATCCCTGAACTTTGGTTTTAATCTGTTGAGCGGTCTGCAAAAACAAAACCTGCCCGGCTTCGCAAGTTTCTTCTTTGCAGGTGAGCAGCGTGACCTGGGCATGATTTAATACGATTGGACTGAAGCGGTCCTCCACAGGCACGATTTCCGAGACCATATTGTTGACAGCGAACAGCAGCAGTTCGCGGTCCTGTTCTTGAAATCGGGACAAATGGAAATTATCCAGCTCCAATGTCAGTACGCCAAGGCTTTTCCAGCCATCCGGAAATCCGTACCGTTCGGAAACATATTTGCCGTCTTCTCCCGGCATCTGTTCGGAAAACAGTTTCAGGACATAAAATTCCCGCAAGTGCACAGCCTGCGATTTCATTTGTTTATCCAGTTCGTTTCTGGATACGGCAAGGCTAGACAGACTCTCACGAATGAACTCAAATTCATCTTTCCGATTGTTACCGGCTTGCCGCTGCAGCTGAATACCTGTGGCAAACTCGTGCAGTTTTCGTATCGGGCTGTACATCTTCCGGCTGCCAAACAGGGAGACAATCAGGACGGCGGCCATAGTGACTAAACAAGCGGCGGCTGTAATCAGCGCAATGCTTCCTGTCTGATCGGTGACTTTATCCAGCGGTACAACGGAAACATACGTCCAGCCATTATAGTCGGATCTTAAATACAGCACACTTACCATCTTTCCTTCGCTTTCCGCGTGAAGTGCGCCTTGCGGCGGCCCGGACTGCTGAATCCTTTCCACGATTTGGCCGTTGATGGACTGATAAGCCTCACGATCTTGAGGCGGCGACAAAAACGCTTCTCCCTGCTCGTTCAAAATATATTGTGTGGCCCGCAAGTTATCGGGCTCCAGCATATTGCGGATATCCTTGGCGGAAATTTGCAGGATCAGAATCCCCTTGGGAACAGCGTTTTTGGATAACAGCGGCATTTTATGCACCAGCCGAAGTGTCGTTGCCGTCTCTTGCCGGCTGGTCCAATTATCCTGATCCGTAACGTTGGAGGGATTAAACACTTCTTCAGTTCCGGTTATCCAAAAGATGCGGTCCGTTTTATCCAAGTATCTGTCCAAGTCCGATGGATTCAATTCCATATTGTCCATACCATCAAGCGGCTTTAACGAATTCAGATCCACAACCCACTCATGTTTTAGATTGACCACATAAACCTGGTTTAGGATCGTCTGGGTCTGCAAATGAAACATTTCGTTCATCAGTTCCCGAACCTTGATGAAATCCTGCGCACTTAATTTGCTGTTCATTACGGAGTTAAGTAAGGAAGAATTCTCAAACTGCAAGGCAGTTCGTTGCATCGAATCCAAATTTTGCTCCACTCTCATCCGGGTCTGATTAAGGAGGTGCATATTGCCCTCGTTCACTTTCTCCTCCACATCTTTCGCGGCTATAAAATAAGAAAACAAACCGATAAGAATGGTCGGCACCAAACCCAGCAACAAACTGTAAATCAGAATGTTAAGCCTGAATTTGCTCAATTTCGTTTGCTCCCCCTTGGGTAGGGTCGATTTTTCTGAAGATTAGACTTGTTCATCAAATTGTTAGCGCTTGCAAAACAACCTGTTTCGCTGTGTTTGATGAACTTTGGTATCAGCTTAACCACGGCGGACCTATTTTTCAAGCTAATCCCATGCCCGTTCCGCTTCATTTTTATATTTTTTTGCTCTTTTTCCCGCTCAAAACCAAAATCGGGGCTGGACAGGGGCTGGACAAAACTATTCGGAGTACACGAGGTGAGCTAACGGACTGAAATAACCTTATTTCGTCGAAATCAAGCGTTTTAGGAGTGCTAACGGACCCTATCGACCTTATTTGCCCTTTCCAGACCCATTTTGGGCTGTTTTCGGACAAATAAGGTCTTTCCGGTCCGTTAAAAAATAAAACGCCGGCTTTTTCGGCAAATAAGGGCGCTCCGGTCCCTTAGCAAGTCCAGGATGAAGTCCCACGTTCCCATGGCCGGCCGTCAAGCACCGATTTTTAGGTTGAGCCCTTCCTCCTGCAAAAAGTTAAGCCGCAAGAAGTTTACTGTCCCGCAGCTTAAATAGATACACAAATTCTAGCCCGAACGACTTCCCGACAGTAGGGTTCCAGCAGTTCATAGGAAAAAGGATGCGTTGTCGCCTTTCTGTTTTTCAAAAACCCGGCTGCCCCCAGCAGCAAGGAGCTCGTACATACCGATACAATGTATTTCGCCTCCCGGGCCCCTTTGAGCCAATCGATATATTCGTAAAGCTCTAGTCCCTAGGCCCCCGGGAACAAACAGCATATCGTACGTTGAAAGATCGGGGTTCACTTGATTTACTTTCACCGTCATTCCCCGTTCATCCGTGACCTCTTCTTTTCGTCCGCACAAATCCCAGGATACATCCTTTGTTGCTTCGAAATGTTTCAAGCGGGTCATCACGTATATACAAGCTATACGGAAAACTCCAGATAAAAGCTATCAATAAAATAAGACTCCGGGACAAAAACAGCGATTCGTTTAATAATCCCTAACGATGACTTTTCGGGTATCCGCGTAACGTCCGGAGCTCCTCTTCCGAAGCAACAATTTCATTAAACACCGATTCTTTCATTTAAAGCTCCTTGATATTGATTTCTTCAATCGATCTTACTATAAAATCAGCCGCCGACAGATCTTGATTCCCGGAGTTTGGATTCACAAATCCGATGCATCTCATGCCAGCGCTTTTCGCTGCCGCCACCCCGTGTTTGGCATCTTCCAGGACACAGCAATGCTCCGGCTCCACATTCATCGCCCGCGCGGTCTCCAAATAGACGTCCGGCGCGGGTTTCCCCTTGGGAACCTCCTCGCCGCTCGTAATGCATGCGAATTCATGCAGCAAATTGAATTTGCTCAACACTTTTTCAATAAATATTCTGGGGGACGATGAAGCCAGACCGATCGGAACGTTAACTTCACGCAGCTCTTGAATGAGCTCGCTAATCCCGGGAATGGGTTCCATGTCCGTTTCATCCAAATATGCTAGTTTTTTCGTTAATTGCAGTTGAATCAATTCTTCAACCGAATGCGGCAATTGATATTCTTCCTTGATTAATCTCCACATTTCGGGATTGGTCATGCCTACGTATTGCTCCAGTTTTTCTTTACTGCTGGCAACACCGATCGAAGTTAACGTGTAAAGATCCATTTCAAAATGCATCGGTTCACTGTCAATGATGACGCCATCCATATCAAAAATAAAAGCTTTTAGCATGCCTGTACCCCTTGTGCTCGTATTTTTACTGCCTTATGTTCTTCCATGATTATACATTGGACCCTATTCATCAGGAATGTCAAGGCCCGCCTGTTCGGCAAGCGCGATATGCTGCCGTGCTAATTGTTCATCCCTAAAATCCTCTTCGTTCCCATATATCCTGGCTAATTCGATATGACCATATAGATACGATCTTTCAACCGCGGCTTTAAAATAGGTTATGGGCTTGGCGATGTCAATGGTTGTTCCAACCCCCTGACTATAACAGATGCCTAAATTAAAAGCCCCTATGCCACTGCCATCCTCATAATCCCGCCAGTAATAGCGGAAAGCTCTTTCCGGATTCCCTTTCATTTCGTGTAAATAACCCAGCCAGCCGTTGTCCGGCGAACCCCATGCCTCACCCTGCTCATAATAGTAAAGCGCGGCATCGATATCTTGAGGTACCAATTGACCCTCATAGTACACGCTGCCCAAGTTGTTGTATGCCAACGCGTTGCCATTGTCCGCAGCTTTGCCTAGCCAATATAACGCCTTTTCCGCATCAGGCGCCGTCCCTACACCGGTTTGGTAGCAAACGCCCAAGCCGTTCATCGCATAAGTGTAGCCGGCCATAGCCCCCTTTTCGTACCAGTAAAAAGCCTTATCGTCATCAAGGTAACCGTCGACAGTGTAGTAAAGATTGGCCAGGTTGTTCATGGAAGAGGGGTGCCCCTTTTCGGCGGCAAGCGTGTCGTAATGGATGGATTTTTCAAAATCCCCCGTCTCGTAGGCAGCCAGGCCCAGGTTGTACAAAGTCTCTACCGATGTGTATTCATCCACGATGACATCGTCAGGGCTAGCCGCTGCTGCATAAGTCAGCAGGCGTTGGCGTGCGTCGTCATCAAAATAATAGTTATAATATTGATCCTGAGCATCCTCCATCACGAGATCTTTGTCGGCTCTCGCCAGCCCGTACTTGCTTCCCACATAAACTTCGGGACCTATAAAGGCATAAGCGAATCCGTTTACGGGCACTTTCCGCACCACAAGATCAAATTCGAAGCCGCTGATCAGGTTCTCGGAGGTATAGCCGATGCCCCATAACCCGCCGCGCCGCAAAGCAAACGCATTATCGTACAGCCAGCGGATAGATTCGTAATCATCCAAAGGAAATAACCATGAAGGGTGATCGGTGTCCCCGTCAAATATCCCTTTTTGTCCATCTTTACGCGCCAGCACCCAATTGCTTGCCCCGGAAGCCTGTATTTCAATCAGCGCATCATATTCATACGGCAGCAGCAAGCTTTCCTGCGCTAAGCCAAGGGCGCCATGCTTCTTCCCTTTGCGTAATAAAAGCAGATTAGGCAAGCCGGTTTGCCGGTTGATTTTGTCGAAGCCCGCGGCGAGAATCGTTCCGTCTTTTTTGTACAACGTGTTGTGACTGGCATGCTTGTGCGGTTTGACCAGGATAAGCCCATTCCCGATAGGTTCCAGGGCGCTTAGCGGATATTCGCCGATATATATGAAGTCCTCATTAAATATCTTGCGGTTTTTTTGCCCTTTCACAGCCGTATGGTAAAATCCGTTGCCGCTATCAAACGCTTCGTCAAATTCAAAATCTATCATTACGAAACTGCAGTCGTTCAACACGCCCCATTTCCCGTCTTTTTTTGCGGTAAAATAACCGCTGTAATCCAGCAATTCCAAACTTTCGTATTGAGCAGGGGCGACCATTCTGCCTTGGACGTCAATCAGACCGAATTTATCGTTCAGTTGGACGATCGCCAATTCGGTGCCATATTCAAAATCAAAAGCATCATCCCATATGAGAGGAATGGCAATTCTCCCCGATTTATGTACATAACCATACTTACCGCCTAAAGTGACCACGGCAAGATTCTCCGCGGCAAAACCATAAAATTCATCAAATTGCGGGGCAAGCAATAGGTTTCCATCCTCGTCTTTAAGGCCCCACAAACCATTTTCCTCAAAAATTTCCACTTCGTAATCTTCTTCGCCGGACTGCCAGATGTGCGCCCAGCCATATTGATAATCTTTATAGTTGAGCAACTCGGCAAACGACTTGAAAGCAGGGTTCACGTCCTGCAAATCGGCATAACGCAGCAGTGAGATATCGCCGTTTTCCATGGCATTTGTGATCAATTCGTTGTTGCGGGCAATACTCACCAGCCAAGTTTCCGCCTGTTCGGCATGGGGGATATCGTCCATGTTGAACACGTCCCAGGCATCCAGGTGGAAATATGGGAGTTTCAATTTTTCAAGATAGGCCACAAGTTTGTTTTTGGCTTCGGCAAAGGCGGCTTTATCCTCGATCAACAGCGGCTGCTGTTCCAGAAAATCATAGAACCGTTTCAAGTTTTCGATGCCTGCTTGGGCATCGTAGTACAACCCGGCATTGCCGGGCTCAGTATGATGATTATAGTTATTGCCGGCGATCTTCCCGTTTTTGAGCAGTAGCGGTTGTAATAAAAGGGGCATTTCATAGCCCCATTCCATCATCATCTTATCGGCATTGTGCGATTGAGAAGGCATGCTCACGTTATATAGATAAACTCTGTGCGACATTCATGTTATCTCCTTCTCTGAACTAGTTTCTTGGCGAAAGCCCCACGTCTTAGCTGGAATACAAAGAGCAGTAAGTATTCATGAAATTCCCCGCGCCTCCACCTTCCCGTTTTTTCTATAGATGGCCGCGAGCACGCGATCCAAAAATCTTTCTTCTATAATAATACCTAATATTCGCAGCCTTCCCTACCTACTAAAGTCCCAATAGGAACATATATTCTTATTTGTTTTCACAAAAAAAGAACCCAAAAAATGAGTTCTTCTTCATTTGTTTACGTGTGCTTCCTGGAATAAAATTCGGACTGATTTTAAACTTACGAATTTGAAGCCGCCCTTAACGGGTACGGTTTCTTGGTTTCGCGGTCGGCTACACTGACCATCACCGATTCAGGCTTGACCCTGGCGATCAAACCCATCGCCTCAATTCGACCAACCATTTCCGAAAGATAGGCTGCCGTCTGGTTCTTGGCCTCGCGGCCGCCATCAATATCGACCATAAAGCGAATGTCCGCCCCTTGATCGAGATAAGGAAGGATCAGGTTTTCGAGGCTGATCCGCTCGGCCACCCCGAATTGCGCGGCAATTTCTTGGCTGTATGACGTTTCCAAAGACAATTTTTCGCGAACCGAATAAATTTCCCTGGGAAGAATCACTTGGCGGCTGCACAGCCATGCCCCTCTTCCTACACGATACACTACAATGTAGCTGACGAACTTGGTATGTCCCGGGTGGGTCTGTGCGTCGGTCGTAATCACGAGGTCGTATACGCCCCGCGGATCGCTTGCGATGAACCGGGTTATCCGCTCCATCACATCGCTAAACTCAAGGTTCTGTTCCGTCGTATTCCGAAATGTCGTCTCATGAATCAATGGGTACTGTCGTCTTTTACTTTTCATGGGTTTCACCTGTACTGCAAGGTTGGCTTCTTCCTTTCGTTTTGGAATTTTTCGGGCCGTAAGCTCCCTTTTCATAATATGTCTTGATCACCGCTGCTTGATCACAAGTGTGCCGAGCCGGATTCGAACCAGCGCGCTTTTTACAGGCCAGATTTACAGTCTGGTGGTTTCAACCACTCACCCATCGGCACATATAATCATGGTGCGAACCCCAAAATGAAATGGAGCTGCCCACGCACAGCTTTCATCCAGCGGAGATGAAATTTGGAAGGGGTATCCGGATTCGAACCGGAGCTGCGGGAGTCAAAGTCCCGTGAATTAGGCCGCTATTCTATACCCCTATAATTTGGCAGGGGGCGTGGGAATTGAACCCACCACAGTTTGCTTTGGAGGCAAACTCGCCGTCCTAGGAACATGGACCCCTACAGGATGAATAAAGATGACGTGGACGGGGCTCGAACCCGCAAATCCCGACGTGAAAGGCCGGTGTGTTCATCCATTTTCACCACCACGCCATGCTAAAGACAGAACTGGATTACGGCAAATCCTTGCTAAGAGCGGGTTAATCTCCCACCGATTTTTTACAGCTTGTGTTTCGTTGAACCACAATATTGAACCCTGTCAAGTGACCCACTCACACTTTGCGAACCGTAAAGATATGTACTTTTAATTGGGGAGATCGACCGGAATCGAACCGGTGCAGTATCAGGGCCACAACCTGACGTGTTATCCACTTCACCACGATCTCCGCGAAAATAAGTGACGCATGCCGGATTCGAACCGAGCGATTGCAGGATTGAAAGTCCTGTGGCTTTGACCGCTTGCCTAATGCGCCATGAAAAAAAGACTACCTTCCCCAAAGCGGCACCATTCGCTTCACTTGCCTTTCCCAAATCCTCCGGGCAGAAACAAGCACAAATGGACCACTTGCCAGGGTGCAAGTAGCCTCTTACGTACTGTATATGTATCGACGGAATTGAAACCGGAATTCAGAACGGTCCGTGATTCACAATCACGCTAGTACCGTTCCTCCTCCTTTAAGGATTTTACGGACTAAGCGTGGTACGTAAAAGCTACTGGCGATCGGATCGAGATAGGATGGTTCGCCGCTCTCTCGCCAAATATTTGCCTGTTGGTTATAGCTTTTCTCCAGAAAATCTAATGTATGGTGCTGTTTCATTTCCTATCCCTTCCTTTCTTCGTAGATTTACGAAACGCATCGTCGCGTTAACGCTTTAATGTTTTACCTTCTTGATGTTTATGATCTTAGCATGCTGTTTTAGGGATGTCAACCCTTTTTTTATATTTTTTTCAACATTCACCCATAATAGCCAAAAAGAAAACCGCCGAGTCTCCTCAGCGGTCTAATATCCGAACAAATTCGCATGTTACAAACAACGTTAATTTGTATACATCCTTCCCTAAGGAAGAGAATGTTTGGATATATTGCAATGGCCGCATGACGAGAATAAAAAGGTTTCGGCATGATCAAACAAGCGGTTGTCCTCCAGAAGGCACCACTGCTCCATGTTCTCATACCCAAATGGATGCATCGCCAATTTCATCCCCGTTCACGCTCCTTTCATTCATTTTCCTAAATTTTCATCAGCTTAATTCATCTTATCGTTATTTGTCAAGGAAAAATTTTTCTCTGTCAAAAAAGGATTATGCCCCTTTCCTTTGCCTGACGGCATCGCGCCCGGCACCCCATCCGCTTCCAGCAGCGGACGGACGACGAGCTTCACCGGCCATTCCCCGCTCTCGAAAATCGCCCGGTGCAGCGCGGCGCGGTCGGCTTCCGGCAGCCCGGCGGCCAGCAGCGCTTCCTTCCATGCTTCCTCTGTAATCGCCCACAAGCGGGACTCGGGAATGGCGTACACGCCGGACAGGGCTTCCATGATCGAAGCCAGATTCACCTGCGTGCCCAGCGATTGGACATAAAAAATCAGCTTCTCGATCGTCTCATTGTACAGGCTGTTGGAATAGCCGGGGCGAATGCGGTAGCCCGGGTCCCCAATACCATGCCTATCCAAATACGGCTGATGCAGGCGCACCGAATCGTGGTCGCGGAACAGCAGTCCGCTCACTTGATTTTGCTTCAAAACGAGACAGCAGTTTTGTCCGTGAATTTCCGGCACAATTCCAACCTTGAACAAACGCATTACCACATCGTAGAACATGCCGGCCAGATCGGTGTAGAAGCTTATGACCTCCTCGGCGGAAAGCGGCTTGCCCATCATTTCGGACAAAAAATGCCGGCCGCCCAAATCCACGCCAAGCGCGGACATCGGGATCACCTTGCACCCTTCCTCAAACAGTTCCGGCGGGTAAAGACGGAGCTGGGCGGCCAGATGGCGCGGGTGGTCGTCGAACAGCCCCATCGTCGCCGGCATGTAGCCCCACCAATGGCGCTCCTCGCATAGATAAACCCGGCCGCGCAGCGTTTCGTCGCGAGCCACCGCTTGACGCAGCAGCTTCTCTCCGGCCAGGCCGTTAAGCAGCTTCACCACGGGCAAATAGCGGGCGGCTCCTAGTGACAGTACACTGACCGGTAGCTTGAGCATGGCCGATGCAAACCCGGCACCGGCACCAGCCCCGGCTTGCGGCGCCATGGAACGCAGCGAAGAGGTGGACAGGAAATCGCCGGCCTCCGCATCCAGCACCACGATCGTCCCGTCCTTTATCTCCTGAGTGAAACGGGGCACGATCACATGCTCAAGCTGCCAGGGGTGGACAGGCATCGGCACGTACTCGTCCGCTCCCATTCTCCGCCGCTTCAATGCTGCCTCAACCAAAGCACGCTGCTCGGCGTTCAATACATCCAGGCAGGACAACTCTTCCTCCTCGCAGCCCCGCTCGATCGAATCCCTGCGCACCGCCACCCAACGGAGGCGGATCGGGTTGCCAAACTCCGCCGCATACTGCAAGCTGTCGGATCCGGTGAAGCCGATTTTGGCTTTGGCCGTCGGATGGAACGGGCGGTCCCGCAAAGCGGCGATCTGTTCCCCTTTGATGAACCACTCGTAAGCCGTGGCCGGAGCGAACGCCAGCAACGGCTCCATACGCTTCGGACTTAGGCCGAGCGCTAGCTGCTGAACCGCCGTCCCCACAGCGGCCAAAAAGTCCGCGACGCCCGGCCGCGCATAAGCTTCCACGGACAACGCCGAACGCAGCACGGCTTCCGCCAGCTCCGACGCAGAGCCTAAGCCCAACCAGCTTCCGTCCGCATTCTTTTTATAGATAGGGGAATCCTGCACCCACTGAACTCCCAGCCGGATGCCAGGCTCAACCAAAAACGCCATTTCCCCGGCATATACCTTGGTCTCGTCCCCATAGTCTCCGTATAACCCCCGAATCTGCTCCGGCGCAGCCGCCAGCGGCCTCAGCGTATCCTCTTCCAACCGGAAAAACCGCTCCGTCAAAAAAGCATTCATCAAATCGGCGGTAATCCGCGACTCAGCCGCCCGTAGGCCGAGCTGTATTGTCGATGTATGCATGACCATTTCCTTCCGTCAAATAGTAAAATTCCGGGTGCGGGTGGCCGAGAAAATCATGGTGGGAGATCGTCCAGCAATAGGCGCCGGACTTCTCAAAAATAACAAGGTCGCCGACCCGCAAACACTCCACTTCGGCATCCGTGTGCAGCCGGTCTTTCGGCGTGCACAGCTCGCCGACCAACGTCACTTTTCCATGCTTTACTTCCGGTCTGGCAAAAGGGTACGCCCACTTGTCCGCCGGCATAATGACAAACGGATGATTGTGCCCCCAGGAAGCGGGCAGCCGGTTATGGTGGGTACCTCCCCGCAGCACGGCAAAGTGCTGATCATGCGCTGCTTTGATGTCAATCACCTCGGCCGCATAATAGCCATGCTCGGCCACGATCAGCCGGCCCGGCTCGAACCACAGCCGCACCCCGGCAAGCCGGTTCCTTGCTTCACTTTGCGCGATCAGGGAAGTAAACAGCGGCCAGTCGAACGCCGGCGCAGCATCGTAGGAGACGCCAAAACCGCCGCCCGCGTTGACGATCTCAATGTCCAGATTGTAGCGCTCTGCCCACTCCTCCGCCTTCTGCAAATACAGTTCAATCATCTCGGCATGCAGCTCCGCCCGTAAATTGTTCGACAGCGAGTGAAAATGAAAACCGCATAACCGGACCGCCCCCTGGCCCTCCTCCCGGATGATGCCAATCGCTTCTTCGATCAACAACTCATCCAGCCCAAAAGGAGTAGGGCGGCCCCCCATCGCAATCTTGGTCTGCGGCAACGCAGCCGTTCTCAGGTTGATGCGCAGCAAAATGCGCACCGGCTGGCTCCGCCCCTGGGCCAGCCGGATGATCCGCCTCAGCTCCAGCAGGCTTTCCACGTGGATATAAGTGACATTGTGCCTGATGGCCAGTTCCAGCTCCGCTTCTTTTTTGCCCGGGCCCCCGAACAAAATCCGAACGCTCTCACAAACTTCCCTGACTTTGAGCAGTTCGCCGGCGGATGCCACCTCAAAGCCGTCCACCAGCGGCAGCAGACACTCGATAATACGCCGATCGGGGTTGGCTTTGATGGCGTAGAACAGCCCTGTCCCCTCCGGCATCACCCGCCGCATCTCCCGGACATGCGCCTGAATCCCCGCCAGGTCATACAGGTAGGCGCATAGCGGCTCCCGGCTCTCCGCCCGCAATCGGTCTATCGCTTCCCATACGTTTGTGTTCATATCCATCCTCCCGCGTCCCGATAGTCATTTCGCTTTTGCATATACGCGCGGAATGCCGTGTTCCTGTCATCCCCCAGCACATAAATGCGTACGCCTCGCTCCGCCCACAGCCGCATATCCTCCCTGCTTCTGGCCACCGCCGCGTATGGAACCCCACAGCGCTGCGCTGCCGCATGCAATTGCTCCAGCTGCCGCCGCACTTCGGGATGCCCGGTTTGCCACGGCAATCCCAGCGATTGCGACAGATCCGCCGCCCCTTCCAGCACAAAGCCGATCTGCGGATGGGACAAAATGGCTTCACTTTGCCGGATACCTTCCGTACTTTCTATCATCGGCACAATCATGATGGCTTCATTGGCTTCGCGGATGTAGTCGGCCAGCGAATATTTGGCGAACGCGCCCGGCCGGCCGCTGTTCAGGCTGCGCATTCCGAGCGGATGGTAATACGCCCAGCGGACAGCCTCCTCCACCTGCTCGCGCCGCTCCACATGGGGGATGATGATGCCCTGGGCGCCGCAGTCCAGCACTTTCAGTATTTCGGTGCGTTCTACGCCCGAAACACGGACAAGCGGGGTTACGCCCGCCAGCTCGGCCGCGCGGATTAGTTCCTCGACGCGCTCCATATTCGTGGAAGCATGCTCGTAATCAATGATGACAAAATCATATTCGGCCTGGCCGATCAGCTCAACAACAATGGGATGCGGAATGGAGACAAACAGTCCGAATACCGGCTGCTTCCGGTTTATTTTTAATTTCAGCGTATTCGGTCTCATGACAGTGATAAACTCTCCCTCGCCAGCCGCAGCGGATTGCTTGTTTTACGGAAATGCAACTCGCCGTCACCGTACAGCCTCCGTTTGGTCATCTCCTCGATCAGCGCATCCGCCGCAAACAGGTCAAACCATTTAAACCTCTCCCTATACTCGGGAAACTGCCGCTGATATTCCGCAATCGTCGCCGTACACAAGCTCCAGAACTCTCGCTCCGGCAAGCCGAACCTTTCCAGGGTCAGAGCGATCTCCGTCATGCAGATGAAAAAGAAAGCGTCATACGTGTAATCCCGCACCTCCGACACCTCTTTGGCATGGATGAATGAATACCGGTTGAACCGCCGGTGCGTTTCCGGCTCAGGGTACAGCTTGGGCGCCAGCTCCGGAAACAGCAGCTTGTCCGGGACAAAACGCACGCCGTCATGCAGGTCCTTGACGATGATCCGCACCGGCAGCCCATCCTCCAGCACCAGGATGATGTTCTGGGCATGCGCCTCCAAAGCGATGCCGTGCGCGTAGAGCAGATGAATCATCGGCAGGGTCAGCGTTCGGACGAGCGCTTCGCTCCACCGCCTGATTCCGTGCCGGCCGATGACATCCCGGATGAACGGCTCGCCGTTGTTTTGCACCAGCATCAATGCGTTCAGCGGCCAAGCCTCTTCTCCTTCCCGCAGGCGGGCGGACACGTTCTCCCTCCAGATTGCTCCCAGCGTGCCGTATGCGCTGCGATACTGAACCCTGGGCAATCCCTCGTATCGGAAGGACAGCCCCATAACCTCTTTGAGTATGCCGAACCGCTCCCGCTGCAGCAGCTCGTCCTGCCGGATCAGACCGTCCAGCCAGTCGCTGATCAGCGGGGCATTTTGCGTTGTATGATGGGCCAAAATACGGCTGGTTGAGGTATTGGTGATGCTGAGCGACAATTTGATGTAAGCAGCCTCCGCATGATCTCTGTGCGATAACGTGCGGATCGATTGCTGCGCCCGGTAGTTGCCGTCCGAAATCCCCAGCGGAATCAGTTCCCGGCACAGCCGCTGGCGGGTGAATACGGTTTCAAGCTGATGTTCCCATTGCCAGGGATGGACAGGGATCAGCACATACGCGCTCCCATCGCCCTGCTCCTTCAGAATGCGGCCGAACCTCTGCCGATCATTTTCCGTTAAATGCTTTCCGTAAATTTCCTCCGCCGAGCAGCCGGCGGAAAGCGCCATATCGGTAAGCTCCTGTTTGACGGCAACCCAGTGCAGACGAATGTTCCGATTGAATTCGGGGCCGTACGCCAGATTGTCCTTTAAAGTGAAGCCAAGTCTGGACTTGTAGCTCGGATGGTAAGGATGCCCGTCCGTCATATGGCTTTCCAGCGCATCGTAGTGTCTGTCACTGTCCGGAATGCACTCGGGGAGCTCGGCCCGGCACTGGTTATCCTTAGCCAGCGTTTCCAGCAGCTCCTGGATGAAGGAGGCGATCCGCTCCCCTTGCAGGTTGCCCAGCACCAGTTCCTCCAGAAACAGATATAGGTCGGTGCAGGGTTCGTTTTCTCTTTGGATGGAGCCCTTGACGATTTTCACCCGGCCGAATGAATATTTTTCCTCCGCCTCGCAAGTATAGGCGACCGGCTTTCCATCCCTTCCTACTCCGTCTGTCCGCCAAACTCTGTTGGTTTCACTACGGTTCAAGATGCCATCAAACCATAAAGCCTCCAGCGTCTGGCGCATGATTCTCTCCTGCACGTCATGGTAGGCGGCCGCCTTCGGGTCGGACAAGTTAGACAAACTGCTCATGGTTCCCACTCGCTTCACTCCCCCGTTTTTTTCATCAAATTGCCGACCGGCACATAAGCAGGCATCTCGCCGTTTCCTCTTAAGCAGCTCAGCATGTTCCGCTTGGCATAGAACGTATCGGCCGTCAGCAAGTGTTTCGCAAAAGCATTGCCGGAGCCCTCATATTCCTGCC
Source organism: Paenibacillus oralis (assembly GCF_003863965.1). Classification (GTDB taxonomy): domain Bacteria; phylum Bacillota; class Bacilli; order Paenibacillales; family Paenibacillaceae; genus Fontibacillus; species Fontibacillus oralis. The sequence goes on along the minus strand of NZ_RRCN01000001.1, from coordinate 5,477,626 downwards.
GGAGCGATTCGCGAACGATCGTCCAAAAATGCGCTTCGGGAACGTCCGCATCCCTGGCCATGGCATGAATAAGCGAGCCGAGATGATTTACGATAAAATAGTACGATGTCCGCGCCCACGCCTGCTCTCTTGAATAGAACAAGGGACCGGACAGGTCCTGCCCCCGGGCTGCCCCCGGCCCTTCCCCCGCCTTGCCGGACTCGACGCTCACGCCTTCCAGATCACGAATAATGAAGGCGTCCGGCATGCCGTCCCGCAGGGTCAGCAGCGTGTTCTGCAAATGGGCTTCAAAATGAATGCCCTTCTCCCACGCAACACGCACGATCGGCAGCAGCGACAGCTCCAGATAGCGTGCAAACCAGCGGTCCGCCTGTCCGTTCTGTCCGCTGCCGCCGCCCAGCATCGACATCAGGCGCGAAGGCCTTCCCGGCTGCGGAGCTTCCACCAGGCTTGCCAGCACATAGGTGCATGACGGGTCAAATTCAACCGGACGGTAGACCACCGTGAACAGCCGGGTCAGCTCCTCTTCCGCAAACCGGCAGGTGCCAACGCCCGTCTCATAAGCGATCCGGGTAGGCGAATCCGGACCAAAGCAGCCATGCCGCAGCAAATAGCGGGAGGCGTCCAGCGTCCTGCGCATTTGTTCGTCACTGTTAGTGCGGATCAAATTGGTGATCTGCATGTTTAGGGGCAGCTTAATATTGCAGTTCATGTCGGGCACAAATACCGTGCGCACGGAGGTTGTCGGAAAGACAAGCGGCCCCAGACTGCCTAGGGGAACTATTTTCCCTTCGCGAACATAATCCTGAACCTCGGCTAGACCCAGCACATGCTTGTATTGCCACGGATGAACCGGAAGCGGAGCGTATTCGCCGCTTTTGTCCCCCAGCGTATGCCGGAGATGCGCCCGCACGCTCTCATGCGGCGGTACTTTTTTGTCCTCGGCCACCCACTCTTCCCGGTACACATCCTTGCTCACGGCAAAATACCCGAGCTGAAACGAGGTGCGCAGCTCCGGGCTGTACATTCGTACATCCCGCTCGGAAAATCCCAGCGAATTTTTGGGAAAAGGGTGGAACGGATGCCCGTAAATCAGCGATTGCTCCGATGTACGGTAGTCATACACGTCAAGCTCCGCCGTCCGCTCGATAAACAGGGCGAGGTTGCGGCAGCTATTGTCCACCTTTTCCGCAAAACTGCGCACCTGTTCAGCCGTAATCGGGTTTTCGCTCGGCAGCTCCCGGATGATCCAGCGAACCAGATCCCTGTATTCCACATGGCCATTCGCTCCGTTCGCGCCGGACCGCCTGATGCTGTCGTATTCATGCTCTCCGGCGGCGGAAAAATAAGCCAGCTTCCCAAAAACCGTAACCCTGCTGGCCGGGAAAGCGATCGTATAGTCAAGCATGTCCGCGTTCAGCGTAATGTCATTCTCTCTCTCCTGCGCCAGCTCCCGGATGTAGCAGTTAAGCAGCAGCTTGCACGTGTGCCGGTTCGCCTGCTTCAAGCTTTCGGAACGAGGCTTGCTCTCCATCTCCAGCAATGATGCCAACCCTCTTTCTCGATATGGATAATTTGACCGGCTGCTTGCTCAGCCTGAAACGGAAGTTACGGGCAGCGCGGCCAGCGCTTCGGCTACCGACTTTTCGAAGATCGCAAGCACATCCGCGGCTTCGCGTTCGGTGATCGTCAGCGGCGGAAGGAAGCGGATGACGGCGGAGCGGCGACCGCCCACCTCTACAATCAAACCGTTGTTGAAGCAGCTCCGCTGGATAGCGGCTGCCAGTGCCCCATGCGGCGGATAATGGCCCAAACGATCCTTGCGGCCGGCGGTGTCCACCATCTCCACCCCGATCATCAAGCCGCGGCCGCGAACATCGCCGATGGCCGCGAATCTGTCTTTCAGAGCGCCGAGCCAGGTCATAAACTGCTCACTGCGTTCCTGTACATTGTTAAGCACATCCTGTTCCCGGATGTAACGCAGCGTTGCCAGCCCGGCAGCCATCGCCAGCTGGTTGCCGCGAAAGGTGCCGGTATGCGCGCCCGGCGGCCACACATCCAGCTCTTCCTTGTAGATAACAAGCGACATCGGCAGGCTGCCGCCGACCGCTTTGGAGCAGACGATGACATCCGGGACGATCCCGGCATGCTCAAACGAAAACATGCGGCCCGTGCGCCCGATCCCCGTTTGCACTTCGTCAATGATCAGCGGGATGCCCCTTTCGGCCGTGATGCGCCGCAGCTCCCTCAGCCATTCCAGATCGGCGGGGATCGCCCCTCCCTCTCCCTGTACCGTCTCCACAATGACGCCGCAAGGAGCGGCAATGCCGTTTTCGCAGTCATCAAGCAGGTTTTCGATATACTGCGCGCTCAGCTTGGCGGTCATATCGCCGCCCATACCGAATGGACAGCGGTATTCATAGGGAAAAGGGAGAAAATGCACATCCGGCAGTAGACTCTGCAGATGCTCCTTCTTGCTGAGATTGCCGCTCATCGCCATCGTCGCCTGCGTCGACCCATGATAGCCGCCTTGAAAGGCAAGAATAGACCTGCCTTGGGTTGCGCTTTTCACCAGCTTGATCGCGGCTTCAACCGCATCCGCCCCGGTCGGGCCGCAGAACTGGATTTTGCTGCTGTTCCTGATTTCTTCGGGCAAAATCGAGAACATCTCCTCCATAAAAGTCAGCTTGAGCGGTGTGGCCAGATCAAGGGTGTGAAGCGGAATTTGCTGCTCAAGCACGTCGCGAATCGCCTCCACCACAACCTCATGATTATGGCCCAGCGCCAGCGTGCCGGCACCGGCCAAGCAGTCATAGTACGTGCGGCCCTCCGTATCCGTCACCATCATTCCTTTCGCCCTGCCGATGACCAGCGGAAAATGCCGGGGATACGCGCGTGCATTGGATTCCTTTTCTTCCTGCAGCCTCAAATATTCGTTCTGGACATTATGGACCTTTACCGACATATCCCTCCAACGCTCCTTTGATTTAGTTATGGGATGCAGAAAGTGATTCTTCAAACAGATATTCCAGGTACATGCGGGTGACATCGCGTGAAGCGCCTTCATATGAAAAAACATGATACGTAAAATCAGGCAGGGCATTGACCTCCAGGATGCCGCCGGATGTCCTCGTTATGGGCCGGCCGATATCCGGGCAGCGCATATCGATGCCGGCGACATCAATCTGCAGCGTTCGCGCGGCCTCGATGGCCATTTCAGCGTTGGCCGGGCAGACGGAATCCGTACGATCGGCGTAAATTTCACTGATCTCGCCGGCCGGAGCATTATGAAGTTCAAACAACTCCAGCTTCGCTCCCGCCGGAATGACATCATCAAGTGTTGCCCCCTGCTTGTCCAGCACCCCTGCCAGCCGTGGTGAATCTGCCTGGATTTCGGCAAACGCCTCCATTTCTCCGATATCACTCCGTCTAATCCTCGTCTCATTCAACTGCCAGATCAATTCCCTTACCGATGAGGAGCCGTCCCCTATGACAAAGGCAGGCCGGTACTCGGTGACCGCCGCCACCTTGCCGCCTATGACCAGGACGCGATAATCGGCGCCCGGCACAAACTGCTGAATCAAGATGCTCCCGCTGTATCGGCCGGCTCTTCGGATGGCCTCATCAAGCTGCCCCTTGGTCCGAATGTCCAGCGTGACACCGGCGCTGCCGCTGGCATCGAGCGGCTTGACCACCACTGACGCGCAGGTCTCCAGAAACCGGGCGGCCTTCTCCCCCATATCCGGGACCACAATAAACGGTGGCACCGGCAGCCCCCGGCGCTGCAGCAAATGGTTCGCCGCTTCTTTGTTCTTCGCCAGCAGCCCCGCAATCAATGGCAGACGATGGGATCTCGTTTTGTTGATCACGATGCTTCTGCCCTTGTAGGTAAGCTCCAAAAAATCCTCACACCCGGCAATCAGCTGCCGGCAGTCCATGCCCATTTCCTCGGCTTTGCTCATAATCAGCCGGTTTTGCAAATTTTGGCTCCCCGCCCCGTGCACTAGAGCTCCTCCCATCCCCGAAAAAGCTGCGGTTATTTCTCTTGATTCTGATAATATCGAAGAATCAATATAATGATAATGATTATCAATATCATATGTAATCATCTTACAGGAGGTCTGTTTAAATTGTCAATTATAAACTTTTAAGGAAATATAAGTTTTAATAAGGCGTTATGGGCGTTTACAATATTCGGAGGATAGGAATAGAAAAAGGATTCCAAACGAGAGGTATGAACTAGCAGAGGTGATGAAGGTTGAGAATCGGCAGCGTGGAGCCAGCATTATGGGTAAGGGTTGAAGGCCATGATTACGGCTACGGTCCGGCCATACTGTCGAGACCTAAGGCCATATTGCCGAGAGATGACCGTATTACCATGAGCCGACCTATTATCTGGGATGCCGGCCGCGGTGCCGTACTTCCGTAATGCCGACTTGCCGCCCCTAACGGACCCCAGCGCCCTTATTTCAGTGAAATCAAGGGTTTCCAGAATGTAACGGACACCATGGACCTTATTTGGCATTTCAGTGTTCCTTTTCGACCATTTTAGGGCAAATAAGCGCACCTCTGTCCGTTAGAAATGGAAACGCCGTATTTTCAGGCAAATAAGGGCTCCCCAGTCCGTTAGCTAGCCGCATCGTTCTCGGCCAGCCATCGAACCCGTCATACCCGTCGTGCAGCATACAACATTCGCACGCCCCATGCCACACGGCCCGGGGAAAGCGGCGCCAATTCAAGCAAAAATAACGGGGCTCTCCCCGGTTAACGATTCCGTTTGGGGCATGTCGAGCAATAATCGTGCGGAGTGTCCGACGTCAAATAATACAAGCAGCACGTTTTGCGCACGCGGATCGGGTTAGCGGATTCAGCCGTGAACACTTTGGGACTGTTGAACTTTTTGATCGGGTTGCGCGGTTCGCCAAAAAGACGGGGAGGCGCGTCATAGAGCAGATAGCGGTAATCCTCCTCCATCCGCTGCTTTTGCTCGGGGCTGGCCGCTTCCGCAAATTTTTTCTCATACAGCCAATAGACATAAATCGCCGTATTTTCCCATAATAACGCTTTGGAGATGCCGGCCGCTTTGGACACGGCATTCCATACCCGGGACAGGTTTCCGGCAAACATCGTTTCGATCACCCGGTCGCGCCATTCGCTTCTCTGTCCCTCCCCTGGCTCACTGGCCTCCAGGTCTAGGAGCCTCGCTTTGGGCAGCCATGCCTGTCCCTGGTAGCTCGATTCAATCGAGCCGTTCTCCAGGGCCAAATTCAAGCCTTTGTTGAAGGCGGACATTGCATAAAGTCCGGGGGCGATGACAAGAAAAGCATACCGCTTGGCAAACAGCGAGACGGTCGCGAGCTCGGAATCGGTCTCGAAAATGCCGCTTACCCCGCGAAAATAAGCCAGGCTTTTCTCCGGGTCCAGCAAATCGGCAAACGGAATAGAGAATGACCGGTCGGGCGAGGAGTCCCGGGTTAACCGATAGTCGGCGGCCAGGACTTCAAATTCTTCCGGTTGAAGCGAGTTGTCTGTAGTCTTTTTCATCATGAATTTTCCTTCCCTTTCCGTGAGGGATACATAATGGTGTTCCAAACAAGGGATCGACGGAGATCTCGCAATCCATCCGGAAGACGGCCCTGACCATCTCCCGGGTCACGATATCCTCCGGTCTGCCCTGCGCGAACACGGTTTTGTTGTGGACCGCAACGATATGATGTGCGTAGCGGCAGGCCAGATTCAGATCGTGCAGGACCATGACAATGGTGCGGTTCTCCTGCTCATTCAATTCAAACAGCAGATCGAGGACTTCAATCTGGTGGCTCATGTCCAGGTATGTTGTCGGCTCGTCGAGCAGCAGCGTTTCCGTGCCCTGCGCGAGAGTCATGGCGATCCAGGCGCGCTGGCGCTGTCCTCCCGACAAAGCATCCACCGGACGTTCCGCCATCTCCAATAGACGTGTGGACTCAAGCGCTAGCCGAACCATTCGCTCATCCTCACGGGACCACTGCTTCAGCCAGCTTTGATGCGGATACCTTCCCTGCCGCACAAGCTGGCTCACCGTCAGCCCTTCCGGGGCGGACGGTCCCTGGGGCAAGATCGCCATTCGCCTGGAAACCTCCTTGGTAGGAAGCTTGGCGATCTCTTCCCCGCGCAGCAGCACCGTGCCCGACCGGGGCTTCAACAAGCGGGCGATGGTGCGCAGCAGCGTCGATTTGCCGCAGCCGTTGCTGCCGATCAGCACCGTGATTTTTCCTTTGGGAATTGCCAAATTCAGGTTGTCGATCACTGGCTCCGTTCCATAAGAAATGGTCAGTTCTTTTGTTTCCAAAATACTCACGGTTCTCCTCCTTCTCAAAGAGGTTGTTCAAAACGTCATCCGAATTTTTGAACACACACTTAAAATTGATTTCTGTTCTTGAACAGCAAGTACAGGAAAAACGGCGCACCAATCCCCGCGGTGAACACCCCTGCCGGGACGTCCAGCGGAAGAAACGCCGTGCGTCCGACCAAATCGGCGCCGAATACGAGCAGGGCGCCGGTCAGCGCCGACACGAGCAGCAGGCTGCCGAACATCCGGCCCACCAGTTTTCTGGCGATATGCGGCGCGATCAATCCGGCAAAGCCAAGCGTACCGGCCACGGCAACCGCAAATCCGGCGAGCAGTACGCTGCACAGCAGCAGCATAAAGCGGTGGCGCTCAACGGTGACGCCGAGTCCTGTGGCCAGATCGTCCCCGAATTCCTGCGCGTTCAAACTGCGGGCAAACCAAAGCACAAGCGGTACGACGAGCAAAATAACCGGAATTATCGTATAAACATCCGGCCATGAAGCGCCGTACACGCTGCCCGTCAGCCAAATATACGCTTGCCCGGCGGTATAGAACGGACTGATAATCAGCATAAACGTCGTGCCGGCGCCGGTGATGGCCGAAATGCCGATGCCGATCAGCACGAGGCGGATCGGAGTCACCCCGGCTTTCCAGGCCAGCGCATAGATGACCATCGAGGTCGCCAACGCTCCGGCAACCGCAAAGGCCGGCAACAGCTTGATGCTGACCGCCCCGCCCAGCAGCGTAACAAAACCGACAGCAACAGCCGCCGCGCCGCCCGTGATGCCGATGACATCCGGAGACGCCAAAGGGTTGCGGATCACTCCTTGCAAAATGGCGCCGGACATGCCGAGCGCGGCTCCGACCAGCAGGGACAGCAGCACCCGCGGCAGCCTCAACGTAAGCACTACAAAATCATACTCCCCGGCATTCAGTCCCAGAATCGTCCGGAGCACATCCAGCGGCGAAATCAAGTCACTGCCCAGGCTTGTGCCAAGCACAGCGGCGAGCAGGACAAGAAGAACAAGCACGGCGATGACAAGCACCGCTCTCTTTTCGACCTGCAGAGATACGGCTTCCTGCTTGCTGCGGAAGATAAAAGCACCTCTCATATCTTCGTCACCCCCTTGCGGGCAATGTAGACGAAAAACGGTCCGCCAATCAGGGCGGTCATGATCCCAAGCGGAAGTTCCTCCGGCAGGATGATCAGCCGGGCGGCCACATCGGCCAACAGCAGCAGCACCGCTCCGCCTATAAGCGAGTAGGGAATAAGCCAGCGGTAGTCATTCCCGACCAATGTGCGCATGATATGGGGCACGACGAGACCGACAAGACCAATGGAGCCGGCCACGGCTACGGAGCCCCCGGCGAGCAGCACGGTCACGGCGCCCATGGCCGTCTTGACCAGGAAGACGTTTTGCCCCATGCTTTTAGCGATATCATCGCCGGTCAACAGCAGATTGATCGCCCGGCCCATAAACAGCGCGGCTAGAGCCGCCACGGCCATATAAGGCAGGACGGGATACAGCATCTCCAGCGTGCGGCCGCTGACGGAGCCGGCCAGCCAGAACAACACCTCCTGCAGACCGGTCCCGTCCAGAACAAGCACCGCCTGCGTGAAGGACGAGAACAAGGCGGTAATCGCCGTCCCAGCCAGCACAACCTTGATCGGGGTCAGACCGTCCCGCCCGATAGAGCCGAGCGCATACACGACGGCCGCCGCAACGGCGGCCCCGGTAAAGCCAAACCACATCATCGTATTTAACGAGGAGACCGACAACACCACATTTGCAAACACAATAAAAAATATCGCCCCGGCGTTGATGCCAAACACGCTTGGAGAAGCGAGCGGGTTGCGTGTCAACGCTTGCATGAGCGCTCCCGCAACCGCCAGGCTGGCGCCGACAACGGCGGCGATCACCGTCCGGGGCAGCCGCTCGGTACGGAGCACGATATGCGGGGTAGATTCTTCGTCATAATGTTTGAACGCTTCCACCGCCGTGGAAACCGCAATTTCCGTGCGGCCGTAAATCATGCTCGCGGCACCCGCCGCGGCCAGCAGCACCAGTAATGCCGCCAGCCCCAAAATCTTGGATTTCCCTTGTGCAAACAGGGGCAACATGTCCTCACTCTTTCCCCTTAGTTCAGTTTGAAATACTCATACAGACCATCGAGCAAAAGGTTGGCCGACTTGTAACCGCCCCCGAGGTTCCATATCACCTCATCCACCTGGACAAACTGGTTGTTTTTGACCGCATCCAGATTGGCCCACAGCTTGCTTTTTGTCCATTCCTCGTAATTCTTCTGGGCAGCTTCGCCCTCCTCATTGTAATTGAAGTTAAAGATCATGTCCGCATTCATATCCGGAATGCCTTCCTTCGAGGCAAGCTCGACACCCCAGATATCTTCGTCATGCCCCGGAGGTCTTGTAAAGCCAAGCTCTTGCAAAATTTGGCCGGCATAACCCATATAGTAAATCCGCACCTGATCGGCTCTGAAATTGGTGATCGTGGCTTCAATCGGCAGGCGGTCGCCCATCTTCTGTTTAAAGTCGGCCACTCTCGCCTCCCAATCGGACAACAGCTGATCTGACTTGTCTTCAAGGTTCAACGCCGCGCCCGCCGTGTTCAGCGTTTCCTTCCAGTCGTACAGCGTCTCCAGCATCACGGTCGGCGCGATTTGGGACAGCTGCTCATAAATGTCCTCATGCCGCGTCTTATTGGCGATAATCAGATCTGGCTTAAGTTTATGTATTTCCTCCAGGTTCGGCTGAGTCTCCTGCCCGACGATGGGCACGCCTTCCAAATCGGCCCGCAAATATTCATAGACAGGCTGCTGCGCCCAGGATTCGACCACTCCGGCCGGCTTCACCCCCAGCGCAACCACGACATCGTTGGCCCCTTGGAACAGGGTGACGACTTTTTGCGGTGTTCCCTTAATCTCGGTTTCCCCCATTGCATGTTTAATGATCCGCGTCTCTTCCCCCGCACTGCTATCCGTCACGCCGTTTCCAGCGCTGCCCGCGTTCGCGCTGGCGCCCGCCGCCTGGCTCGTATTTGCCGTTCCTTCCGCCGCCCCGCCGGCGGCTCCGCAGCCTGCCAGCACCGTAATGATCAACACAAGCGCCATATAGCTGAAAAATGATTTGTTAAACCTGAACATCATTGTTTTTCTCCCCCATTACATTCTAAATGATAATGAATATCAATATCAGTTAGATTGTAATGGAGGTTGGAATATTATTCAAGTGGTATTTCAAATTTTTATTATAAAAAAACACGAGCCGCAAGGGCATTTTCCCCCCCACGGCTCGCCAAACTCGATATGCCTGCTATTCACCCGATCAAATCAGCACATTTAAGCGGGCTCGCCAATCACTTTCCATTGCTGGATGCCGGTTGATGCGGCTGCCTTGGCCTTCATCGTTAGCCGGATTTTCGTCGTTGTCACCGGGTCGAAGCTGGTCACATTATACCGATCCGGAAGCACGCCGTATGCGGATGGGTTCGAAATCTGCACCCAATTATTCCCATTCCAGTATTGCAGATAAAAAGACTCCGGCAGATCGATCCCCTGATTATCGTCAAACCAGTACACTTCGCTGGACGAGATCTTAAACGGACGGTTGAAGTCATATTGAACCCACTGCTCGGATCCAGGGTTATCCCAGTTGCCATACACCGGGTGTCCCCGGTCCGCCGAGTTTTCCGGTTCGTACTCGTCATTCAGCCCGGCCAGACTTTCCCAAGGGGATACGTAGGAGGTGGAGGCCGTTCCATTGACGGCTACATTTTCTGCCGGGGCTCCTCCCTGCCCGACGTTTATTGTGAATTGTTTTTGCACCGGAGCGCCCATTTCGTCGTAATCGCGAAGCTGCACGGTAAACCGGTAGCTTCCTTGGGCATTGCCGGATACGGTCCCTTTGATTTCCCCGGTAAAGCGGTCCAAGGTCAGACCTCCGGGCAGCGAGCCTTGCGTAATCGTCCAATCGTAGAAAGGAACCCCGCCCTCGGCCTGCAGCTTCAGTGCGTAATTCCCTCCTGGCGTTGCGTTAGGAACAGCAGTATTTTTGATGGACGGACTCAGGAAAGGTGTCAGCTCACGATTTAATTTCCAGCCCGCTTTTTCCGCGATCAGCAAGGCCAGTTTGGTCAGCATCCAACGCTTGTTGTCGTGAAAAAGATGGTTATATCCGCCGTTCTGGCCGCTGAGCCGGTCCCAATACTGCTGATCTCCGGGAATATGGTAGCTATTGTCGAGCGGTACCGGAACGCCTTGGTAGTCTATAATATTGTCCGCCGTTCTCCAGCCGCCGCGCTCATAGGCCGCCATCCCTTGCCAGCTATCGGAATACGCGACCGCGTGGCCAAACTCGTGCATGATCAGGCCGTAAACGTCCGTGCGAGTACTCGACATTTCCGACAGGTACCATTCCTCGTCATTCAGCGAAGCAAACGGCGTCGCGGTATCGTAAAAGTCAAGGATCGTTAGCAAGGAACGATGGATATTCCCCGGTACGGTCACTCCGCCCCGCTTATGGTATTGTCCGTTGTTCGCCGGTCCGCCGGTCGAATAGGGTCCATTGAGTCCTCTCAAGTAGATCCACATTCCGTTGTAAGGCTCATTGTTGGTTGCGGCGACATGCCCGTTGAACCCATCCTCCGGCAGCCAGGTCGTTTCCGCATTGGCCGGGACGGTATCAAACGGCTCCATATCGAAGAAATAGAACCAGTCTTTGATCGCCTGTTCACTGGCTGCGCGGATCGCGGAATCGCTGAAATAGGGCTGAATCGTGTCGTATCTGTAATCGAATTTAAGCGGCAGTTCCGGCTCCCTATTGTCGTCTTGATCCAGGACGCGAATCGGAGTGGTTTGCGTGCGGGAGGCGCCATTCACGCCGGTCACCGTCAGCTCCAGCGTGTAATGTTCGATTTCGCCGTTTCCGCCGATCCGGTCTGGTTGGATCTCAAGGTAAAAAGGCTTGCGCTCACCGGCGTTTTGGAACGACAGCGTCTTGGACGCCCCGTTTGCGCTAAAGGTGCTGGGACGGTCCAACATCAATCTGGAGGTGCCTTTGGCCTTAATGTTTATGGTCAAAGGATAAGCGGCGTTCTGCGGCGGAACAAGCGTTAATTTGACAAAAGGATTGGCAAGATGGCCTTGCCAGTCCACCAGTTCCACGCCGTAATTGTTCAGGGTTCTCCCGAAAATATCGACAATTTCCGCTTCGTTGCTAAGTTGCTGTGGCTCCGCAGGCTCGGCGGCAGCGGGTAAAGCGAACAAGGAAAACGTTAACAGGAAGCTCATCCATAACGAGACCCATTTTTTCATGCTTTATACCCTCCCTTGATTTCTGGTTGACGGTCGGCTTCTGGTTCGACTAACCGTCATCCTTCAAAAATAGCGGTACTTTATGATCTTATTGTCCGGATTTGATAATGTTCATCACCATTAGCGGAATTTTGTGTCCTTATTGTTCAATGAATGGTGCAGATCGCGGGCATTTCCTAGCGATGGAGGGAAAATAGCGACATAAATTTCCTCTTTTTCTATTTTAATGGATAATATCGCCGAAATAACGACATTTTTTGTCCTTATTGTTTTCGCTTGAAGCTAATTCATTTGCTCATTTAACACCCCAGCCTCCAGAAACTCGGCGTAATGCTGATAGACTCGTTCTCTGGCATACGGGATACCCGGCGCAAATTGAATCGACGCGGAGGAGCGCACACGCCGGACCTCCCGCATCGCTTCAAGCAGCTTGCTTTCCCTGAGGTATCCCAATACTCCGGCATCGCCGCATACGGCCGCGGCGGCCAGCCGCCCTTGAGCCATGGCAACCAGCGCGCTTTCGATCCCGGTAATATTGCCGGCGACATACAAGCCTTCCACCGGGGTTTGCATTTGCTCATTGTGAAGCGGAATATGACCGCCCAGCTCCGGTACATGCATAAAAGGGCATCCGGCCACCGCGGCCAATTCCGCCAGCGGATACAATCCCCCCGCCAGCGCTACGAAATCCACCCGCTCCTCCCGTTCACTGCCGGGGATGAGCTCGCCGGCTCCGGTTACGTCCGCCAGCGTGACGGATTCCACCCGCTCCTTACCGTTTATAGATACGGCCTGCGTTCGCAGCATTAATGGGATGTCCCATATTTTCAACCCGCCTCGGGGAAAAAAACGGGCTGCCGGCCCTGCCATCCCTAATGTTCGCGCTATTCTTCCACCGATCCTCATGAATGGCGAAGGGGCCAAATGGGCCAGGCCCATCAGCTTCGCCAAATTCGCCTTGGGCGAGGCGTCTTCACCGGACAGCGGACCTGGCCCCGGCAGCACGATACCTGCGATCGGCACGCCGCTGACCGCCAGCTCCCGAGCGATAGCCATGGCCAGCGTATTCACGCCGATAATCAATCCGCGCTGGCCGGGTTTCACATAGTGCACATTGGCCAGCACTTGGGCCGCGCCGATCGACATCACGCCGGGCAGCGTCCAGCCGGGGCAGGGCCGGGGAATTTCGGCGGCGCCTGTAGCGAGCAGGACGCGTGCGGCCGTTAGCGATCCGCCGGTCGTTCTGACCACCCAGCGGTTGCCCGGCCTAACCATGCCGTATACGGATACGCCGCAGCGGATTTCAACCCCTAAGGCAGCGCATTTTTTCAACAATTGCTCAGCTTCCCGTCGGCCTACCCACCAGTGTCCTTTTTCCTCGTGAAACTGACCCAACATCCGTCCGCCCGGTTCGGGAAACTCATCCAGTACGGCTACGCCAAGCCCATGTCCGGCCGCTTCGGCCGCGGCCGATAAGCCCGCCGGACCGGCGCCCACAATCAACAGATCGAATTGCGGAGGTTTCGTCACGGCAGCTTCCTCCCCGTGATTTCATTGGGCAGCCGCCGTCCCTCGGAAATACGCATCCCTGCTTCGAGCGGGGTGAGACAGGCACGTACCGGCCCCTTGCCTTCCACGTTCAGCCGGCATTCCATACAATGGCCGATGGCGCAATACAACCCGCGAGGGCTCCCGGATTCCTCGTGCCTGCGCAGTGTGCGAATCCCTGAGGCGAGCAATGCCGCGGCGATCGGCTCCCCTTGCCGTCCCGTCAATTCCTTGCCGTTAAATGTAAAGCTCACCGTTTTACGCGGCATTTTCTGCGGACCCAATATCGGGTGGTCAATGATCCGTTCCACTATTCCTCCCCCCTTGCCAGTTGGCCGAAAGTCACGGGCCGGATCGGCGGGCGGTAGGCTAACAGTTCGGCGCTGCGCGGGGACTCGGGATCCTTTGCGTGGACCCAGGCCTCGAGCAGATGCCTGCATACCCGGCCCTGGCAGGCGCCCATCGCGGCCCGCGTTTTCATCTTAAGCTGCCTGGAGGTTCGGCATCCCGACTCATAGGCCGCCTCCAATTGTTCCAGCGTCACTTCTTCGCAGCGGCAAATCACCAAGGATGGACGTTGCATATCGTAAGCCTCCTAAAAATAATGGACGGCGCAGGTCTTGAGCTCAGTATAGAAATCCAGGGCAGCTTGCCCCTGTTCGCGCGTGTGCGAGCTGGAAAGCTTCAGGCCGCCGAACGGGGCTTGATATTCGACGCCTGCCGTCTCTTGATTGACGCGGACCATTCCGGCCCGGGCTTCGTCCAGGAACCGGTGGGCATAAGATAAATCCCTGGTGAATAAAGAAGCGCTCAGGCCATAAACGGTTTGATTGCACAGGGCGACGGCTTCCGCGAAATCGGATGCTTCCAGCACCACGGCGACCGGTCCGAAAATCTCCTCCTGAATCAGCGGATGCTCCGCGTTTAAGCCCGCTGCCACGAGCGGTCTTATATAATAACCTTCCTGATCCCCTGCGGCTGCCGGACCTTGAGCCAAAATTTCGGCATGCTCCCACGCCAGCTGCACATAGGAGTTCACCGTTTCATATTGGTTTGCCGAAGCTACCGGTCCCAGGTAAGCCTGCGGATCAAGGGCCGGGGCCAGCTTGAGCCTTGATACCGCTTGCGTCAACGCTTCGGTAAACGCATCGTAAATGCCGGATTCCACGATGATGCGGCTGGTCGCCGTGCATTTCTGGCCCGCCGAGCGGAACGCGCCGCTGACAATCAGGGGCACGGTATGCTCTAGATCGGCGTCGCCCAGCACCACCGCGGCATTTTTTCCGCCCATCTCGGTTTGATATTTGATGTTGCGTTTGGCGCAGGCCTCGGCGACGTGCATACCGGTGGCCGTGGAGCCGGTAAAGCTGACCGCATCCAAAGCCGTTTGCTCCAGCAGCGCATCGCCGATTTTACTGCCCTTGCCGACGACCAAATTGACGACACCGGAAGGAAGCCCGGCTTCGGCGAAAATTTCCGTCAGCCTGGTCGCGGTCAAAGAAGCGGACTCGGCCGGTTTCCAGATCACCGTGTTGCCGCAGATCAGCGCCGGCGCTATTTTCCACAGCGGAATGGCCACGGGAAAATTCCAAGGGGTGATAATTCCGGCCACCCCAAGCGGCACCTTTCGGCTATATTGCAAAACATCCGGCTCGCTGGAAGGGATGACCGACCCACCCACCCGGACGCCCTCTGCGGCATAATATCGCAGCAGGTTTACGCCGCGCATGACTTCGCCGCGCATTTCCGTAATCGGCTTGCCCATTTCCATGCTGGCGAGCTGGGCAATCTCGGCGGCCCTTGACTCCAAGGCCGCCGCCAGCCGGTGCAAATGCTCGGCTCTTGCGGCTCCCGTCAAGCGGGACCAGGAGGCGTATGCCAAACGTGCCGCCTGCTCCGCTTGCGCTACGTGCGAGGCGTCGGATAAATGAAGCACGCCCACCTCCTCCCGGGTGTCGGATGGATTGACTACGGCGCACTCTCCTGCCGCGGGGACAATCCATTCTCCTCCGATCCAATTCCGGCTGTGTACCATTGACGATTCCTCCTGTTTTAAGCTCATTCCAAGCTCCCTTCTTTTGCTTCTTTTTTGGACTCAACCCAGAAGTCGGCGCTTGGCTGCAAAGTCAGTTGGCCAATCCATTCGTTTTGAGTTAACGGCTCTGCATCCCGGATCTTCAGTCTTTCGCTAACGGTTGTAACCAGCGCTTATTTAGCCGAAAAGACGGGGATTCAATATCTAACGGTTGTCCCCGCGCTTATTTGGGTAAAACAGGTTCGAATCCTTTGAAATAAGGCAAAATAAGCTCTGTCGCAACCGTTAAATTTGGTTTCCCCTGCATTTTATCGAAATAGCGGCGCTCACAACCGTTAGAATGACGCCGGCCTTGCTTGAAGGAGCTGCGCCGTCCTGATTTCAAGCGCCGCTTTTGCTTTTGCGCCCTTCATTGCGCGCTTCCTTATTATGGCCGACGTACCGGCAATGTCCCTCTTTTGTGTGACCGCCGTTTAATTAGCCGGTTGTTTGCGGTGGGCGGCACGCTCGAACGCTTGTTTAATCACCTCGCAATCGGCATCCGGCAAAGGCAGGCGCGGCGGGCGGGCCGGCCCCACAGGGAATCCGGCCAGCTCCATCATGTACTTGATCGACTGGACGAGCTGCGGGCTGGCATCGAAGTGCAACAGCGGCAGCAGCCGGCGGTACAGCGCGGCGGCTTCCCGAACCTTGCCTTGTCTGGCCAGGCCAAACAGCTCCACACCTTCCTGCGGCAAGGCGTTTGGCACCCCGGAAATCCAGCCTGTGGCTCCAAACAAAACGCCTTCCATTGCTAAATCATCGACGCCGATCATCACTTCCAGATCCGTCTGATCCAGAATATCGTGAACGCGGCGGATGTCGCCGGAAAACTCTTTGACGGCCACGATATGTTCGAACCCGGAAAGCCGGGCAAGCAGCTGCGGCGTCAAGTCGACCTTGTAATCATGCGGATTGTTGTAGGCGATGATCGGCAGTCCCACCTCATTAAGCGCCTCGTAGTGGGCGATGACTTCATGCTCCAGCGGCCGGTAGTTAATCGGCGGCAAAGCCATCACGCCGGCAGCGCCCGCATCCTTCGCATGCTTCACCCACTCGACGGCCTGCCGTGTGGAAGGCGCCGCCGAGCCAGGCACCACCGGTACCCGCCCGGCCGCGGCCGCGATCACGGTTTCCACGACTTTGGCCCGCTCTTCGCCGGTCATGGTTGCGTATTCCCCCAGTGAACCGGCCGGTACCAGACCGTTCACCCCTTGTGAGATCAGCCAGTCGCAAAGCTCGGACAAACGTTTGTAGTCCACCTCGTAGCTATCGGTAAACGGCGTAACGATGGCCACGTAAACTCCTTCAAATCTAGGCATATCGTGATTTCTCCCCTCGCTTTTCATTTATTCATGTCATAAAATATTAATCTAATAAAGTATGAATCCTTCCGGCAGTGGATCGGCCGGGTCCAGCAGGAAATTCATAAAACCTAAGACATGGGCGGTTCCCGTAAACCGCGGGATAACAGCCCTGCGGTCGTATGCCATCGTTTCCCCGGAAATGGTTCCAATCGCGCGGGCGCCGGTTATCCCTTCATAGACGACCTGCTGGCCTCGCGCAAGCAAACCTCGGGAATAGAGAACCGCCAGATGAGCGCAAGCTCCCGCCCCGCCCGGTGACCGGTCAAGCTGTTCCCCGGCGAATACAGCCGCACTCCGGTAGACGATCCGCGCCGGATCACGGTCATCATCACGGTCATCAAGACTGGCTTCACGGCGGCTCCCGAGCCCATCGCCCCTTCGATAAAAAAACACACCATGAATCCCGGAATCCCAGTCCAGCACCGAATGTTTGCCTTGCAGCCGCCTTTCCGCCGCCCCTCGGATCAGCCGGGCCCACTCCCGCAGCTTGGGCAGCGGGTACGCTCCCCTTACGCCGAGCAAAGAAGCATCAACAACGGCGTACAGCTCTCCGCTGAAGCCAATGTCTACCCTCACCTCCGCGCCTTCAACATTCACCGTAAGCGGCTTGTCATAAGCAAAGCTCGGAACCGGCTCAATCGTAACCGCGTGAACTTCCTCCCCTTCGCATTCGGCAATCGCGCGAACCGTGCCCGCCGGGCAATCGATCAGGACACCTGCGGCTGCATCGGAAAACTCCAATTGTCCTGTAGCGATCCAAGCCGTAACCGCGGCGATAATCCCGTGGCCGCTAATGGCCGCCAGGCCCTCTTGGTTCAGGAACAGCAGGCCGAACCGCACTCCTTTCGTTACCGGCGCCGTGACGACCGCCCCGGTCATCGCCCCGTGCCCTCGCGGCTCGGCCAGCAGCAGCTTCCTCGCGGCATCGAAGTTCCGCCGGAAAAAATCCGCCTTCTCCTGCAGCGTAGCTCCGGCCAGCGGCGGCAAGCCGCCGGTGATGATCCTTAGCGGCTCACCTCCGGAATGCGTATCGATCGCCGCATACCATCTCTTCATTTTCATGCAATACCGGCCTCCGAACCCATTCGTATTAGAGGTAATTTTGAACTCTTTTGAACTCTAACTATTAAAGCAGAAAGAACCCCTGATTCAGCTCATCCCGATCCTGCAAAACAAACTGGTGAAAGCCCGTCACCCAAGCCGACCCGGAGATTTGCGGAATGACCGCCGGCAAGCCGCCTACCATCGTTTCTTTCACAATCTTGGCCCGGAACAGCGAGCCCACGATGCTCTCATGGACAAACTCTTCTCCTTTCGACAGTTCCCCTTTGGCATGAAGCACGGCGGCCTTGGCCGAGGTTCCCGTCCCGCACGGCGAACGGTCGATCCCTCCGGGAGGCACGACCACCGTATTCCGGCAATGGGCCAACGGCGATACCGGATCGCTATAGAACTCGATATGGGTAAGCCCGCGAATGACCGGGATTTCCGGATGCACCACCTCAACCTGGCGATTCACCGCCTCGCGAATCTTAACGGCCAAACCAACGATTTCCGAACCCCGCCCGGGAACCAGCGGAAGACGAAGCGGCCGCGCGTCGACAAGCCCGTAAAAATTGCCGCCATACGCAATATCCACGGAGATTTCGCCAAGCCCTTCGACATCCACCAATACATCCCTTTTGTATAAAAAAGAGGCGATATTCGTGAACGTCACTTGCCGCACTTTCCCCTCCTCGATCTCCAGCCTGGCTTCCACAAGCCCCGCCGGGGTATCGAGCCGGATGACGTCTTTGCTGGCGGGATAGATTCCTCCTTCAATCAGCGCGGTGCAAAGGCCGATCGTATCATGTCCGCACATCGGCAAATATCCGCCGGTTTCAATAAACACCACCCCGATGTCGGCCCGCGCGTCGCAAGGCGGGGTCAAAATACAGCCGGACATCACCTCGTGCCCCCGCGGCTCGAACATCAACGCAGTGCGGAAATCGTCGTAATGCTCGGACATGTAGACCATCTTTTCCGTCATCGTCCTTCCATGCAGCTCCGGTGCTCCGCCGGTTACGGTGCGGGTCGGGTTGCCGCCGGTGTGGGTGTCGATCGTGCTGACCAGCTTGGAAAATCTCATACTCATAACACGGCCTCCTGATGGCGGGAAACGGAGCCCCGAAAACGGTCATAGCGCAGCGGCTCGACCGGGATGCAGGTGGCGGCGCCGCTTAACATTTCGCACATTACTTTCCCCGTGACCGCGGCCAAGCTGATGCCGTCTCCTTCGTGCCCCGCCGCCACATAAAATCCGGGGATTTCGTCGATGGCGGAAACGATTGGGAGATGATCAGCGGTCCAAGGACGCAAGCCCGCGTAAGTCCGCAGCAGCGGAATCCGTTCCAGCATGGGGAAAAAGCGAATCGCCCGTTCCGCAATCAGCCGGATCACCTCCTGATCGACACGGCTGTCCAGCCCGGCGAATTGGCGGCTGGAGCCGATCAGAAAGTTCTGCGAAGCGGTCGGTTCGAACACGAGCGCGATGCCGTACTGTTCGAATCTCGGGTCCACCTTGCGCGTTCCGCCGAATTTGCTGATCAAATAGCCGAATTCCATTACTTTCCGTTTCCCAATGCTTTCCCAGCGGGAGGCTACGAGAATGTGGCCCTTACGGGGTTCGATCGGAATGTCTATCCCGGCCATTTGCCCGATCCGCTTCGCCCATACCCCGGCGGCGTTAATGACAAATTTCGCGCGGATCGTGCCGCCGGAGGTTTCCACCCCGCGAATCCGGCCCTTCTCATCCAGCAAAAGCGCCGTCACGGACGTATGGGTTCGCAGACTTGCACCATGGCGGCGGGCGGTGGAAGCTAACGAATAAGTGAGCAATACCGGGTTCACCGTGGAATCGGTGGCGCATTCCAAGCCGCCCGGGAGATCGTCCGCCAGATCAGGCCATTCCTCCCGCAGGTCCTTCCGGTCCAACATGCGAAAGGGGAGGCCCGCTTCGCACTGGCGCGAAACCCAGCTCTCGGCAGCCTCCATCTCTTCATCGGTCTCGCACACGAGAATGCTGCCGGGGGCCCGGTATTCGAATTCCTCATCGAGCTCCCGGGCCCACTCCGCCACCAATTGCTGCGATTTCAGGGACATTTGGCTGTCGAAGCCGGGGGCCTTGTCAATCGCCAAAATATTGCCGTCACATTTAGAGGAGGTGCCTCCAGCGATTTCGCCGCGCTCCACCACGACTACGTCCATTCCGGCTTTCGCCGCATAATAGGCAATGGACATGCCGATGATCCCGCCGCCGATGACGACGACTTCCGCAGCTTCCGAATTCATGAACGATAGTCCCTCCTTCCTTTCAAAAGAGGTTGTTTCTCTTACAGAACGATCAGTTCTTTGTTCGATTTCGTCAGCACCTCAATGCCCGTTTCCGTAATGAGAATGTCATCCTCGATGCGGACACCGCCGAAATCGGGGATATAAATCCCCGGCTCCACTGTCAGGATCATCCCCGGCTCGAGCACATCCTCCGTTTTTTGCGAAAACCGCATCGGCTCGTGGATTTCCAAACCGAAGGCATGACCGAGACCGTGGCCGAAGTAGTCGCCGTACCCGTAGCCAGCTATACAATCCCTTGCCAGCGCATCCCCCTCCTTCCCTGTCATCCCCGGTTTCAGTCCCTCCAGGGCGGCCCGGTTGGCCTCCAACACGATCCGGTAGATCTCCTGATGGCGCTCTGTGGGCTCACCAATAAAGACGGTCCGCGTTAAATCGGAGCAATACCCTTCGTAGCTAGCCCCAAAATCAAGGGTCACGAACTCATTGATGCCAAGCGGCTTGTCGCTGGCCAACCCGTGCGGCAGCGCGGAGCGTACGCCGGAAGCGGCGATCGTGGGATACGCCGACGAAACCGCCTCGTTTTGGCGCATAAAGTATTCCAGCTCCGCAGCCACCTCCCGTTCGGTAACGCCCGGCTTCATGAAGCCCAAAATATGGGCAAAGGCTTTTTCCGTAATCTCGATCGCCCGCCGGATATACGCCTGCTCCCGCTCGTCTTTGATGCCGCGCAGCTTTTCAACGATGTTTTCCGTCGGCACCAGCTCGATGCCCTGAAAACACTTTTCGTATGCCTCATATCCCGCATAAGTCACCTGATTTTTTTCAAACCCCAACGTTCTGACCCTGACCCCTTCCAGCTTCTCCCGGATCAGCTCAAGCGGGTCACCCGCCGCCTGTACAACCTCGTATTCACGAGCCTGCTGGGACGCCTGGCTGGTATAACGAAAATCGGTCACCAGCAAGGCCTGGTCCTGCGTAATCACCACCCAACCCGCAGTGCCGGTGAAGCCGGTCACATATCTGCGGTTATAGGGGCTTGCGATTAAAAGTCCGTCGATCCCCTGCTGCTTGAGCGCTTCCCGCACCTTTTGGAGACGCTGTTCTTCCATAGATTTAACCCTCCCTCTGCATTTTCAATTCCTCAGCCCTTCATCCCGGTTAACGTAATGCCTTCGATAAAATAACGCTGCCCGATAAAAAACACGACGATCACCGGCAAAATCACCACGGTCGAAGCGGCCATCAACAGATGCCACTGCGCACTGTGCAACGATTGGAACATTTGCAGCCCAAGCGCCATCGTAAATTTGCTTTCCTCATTCAAGTACACCAGCGGCCCCATAAAATCGTTCCATGAGTTCATGAAGGAAAACAAACCGATGACGATCAGCGGCGGCTTCGACAAAGGGATGATGATCCGGGAAAAAACCGTCCACGGACCGGCCCCGTCCACATAAGCGGCTTCGTCCATATCCCGCGGGATGCTGGTATAAAACTGCCTTAACAGAAAAATGTCGAAGGCCGAGCCAAACCACACCGGCAGAATAAGCGGGAAGTAAGTGTTGATCAGATCGGCCAGCTTCCAGCCGATAAAGGTCGGAATTAACGTGACCGCACTGGGCAGCATCATGCTCGACAGCAGCAGTCCGAAGAAAAACTTTTTCCCCGGCCAGCTTAACCTGGCGTAACTGTAAGCCCCGAGCGAACTGCTGATCAGCGCTCCGGCCAGGCAGCCGATGGTGATGGTTAACGTGTTGCGGAAAAAACGGAAAAAATCGATCGTCGTCAAGGCCTCCACATAGTTCTGCAAGCGAAAGGGCGAAGGTATCCACCTTGGCGGCATCTCAAAA
Source organism: Paenibacillus oralis (assembly GCF_003863965.1). GTDB lineage: Bacteria > Bacillota > Bacilli > Paenibacillales > Paenibacillaceae > Fontibacillus > Fontibacillus oralis. The sequence goes on along the minus strand of NZ_RRCN01000001.1, from coordinate 5,455,795 downwards.
ATTTGCAGCGAACTCATCATCGAACTGCGGACCAGCCAAAATAACGGCAATAGACAAAAGCAGGCTCCTAAAATGAGGATCGTGTAAACGGTCAGCTGCGAGATTCGGCGGCTTCTCCGCATCGTCGCTACACCTCGCTTTCATAAAACACCCAGGACTTGGATGTGCGGAAAAAGATAACCGTGACCAGCAGGATGATCATAAAGAGGATCCAGGCAATAGCCGACGCTTGCCCCATTTCGCCGAATTGAAACGCCTGGCGGTAAATGTAGTAGTTATAAAACAAGCTGGCATTGTTGGGCCCGCCCTGCGTCATGATCAGCGCTTCGGTAAATACCTGAAAAGCTCCGATCGACCCCATGATCAAGTTGAAGAAAATAATCGGCGTCATCATCGGGATCGTAATATGCCGAAACTTCCGGAGCGGGCCGGCGCCATCGACGATGGCCGCTTCATAGAGAGACCTCGGCACGCCTTGCAGGCCCGCCAGGAAAATAATAATCGTGCTCCCCATCCCCCACAGGCTCATCAGCACGATGGAAGGAACCACGGTGGTTTCGGAATACAGCCAATCCAATGTCGGCAGGTTCAAGGCTTCCAGGAAGCTGTTGAACAGGCCCAGGTCCGGGCTAAACAGCCAAATCCAAATCATTGAGGACGCGACTGCGGGCACGATCGCCGGCAAATAATAGATCGTGCGGAACACGGATTTGCCGCGGATAAACTCCATGTTCAGCAGAAATGCAACGATAAACGAAAAGACCAGTCCGAGCGGAACGCGAAGCACGACATATTTGAAGGTGACCCATAACGAGTTGTAAAAATATTGATCCGTGCCGTCGAACAGCCGCGTATAATTCGCCAGCCCGATGAATTTGGGCGCATTTACGATCCGGTAATCCGTAAAGCTGAGCAAGAGACTGGCGACCATCGGCAAAATGACGAACAGCATCAGCCCGCAGATACTGGGCAGGGCAAACAAAATGCCTGCTAAAGCAATACGGCGTTTATGAAGAATAGCAATCCCCCCAATCCGGATGAATGGATAAGCCAGGATATTACCTGCCGTAATATCCTTGAATCAGCGGCTGCACCTTGGGCTCCACCCCCTTCAGCGCTTCTTCGGCCGTCTTTTTGCCCGTCCAGACCAAATCGAGGGCAGGCGTCACCAGGGCATTGATTTTGTCCAGGTTCTTCACTTCGAAGCCCGGGGTGCGGATGCCGTTTTCAATCGTCTGCTTCATATAGGCTTCGGTGTATCCTTCCGGATGCGCCTCGTTTCCGGCGGCCCATTTGTTTATCAGGTCCGGATTCGTGTACCATTCTTTTTTCAGCGGCATCCATAAGCCGCCTTCGATCAGCGGCAGCACCGATTCGGGGTCCGCCATATATTTATAGAGCAGCCACGCTTCTTCCGGGTGTTTGGTCGATTTGAAAATGACCGTCGGCGCCCCGTCCAGCAGGGTATTGCTGACTTTGAGCTTCGGCAGCACTCCGACCCCGAGATTAAAATCCTGCTCCGCAAACGCTTGCAAAGCCCAGTTCCCGGAGACCGTCATGGCGACTTTTTTCGTCTGCAGCGCTGTATCGGGCAAGTTTTTGGTTTGCATCGGGGTGGGTGACACATGGTGAACATACATCAGATCCGCCAGCTTTTGAATCGCCTCGATCGCCTCCGGCTGGGCCAGCCCAAACCCTTTTCCGTCCTCCGTCAAAAAATTGCCGCCATTTGAAACCACCGCCGCCATCATATTGTAGGGATCGTACTGAAGACCGTACTGCCTGATTTTGTCCGGGTTAAAGTTCGGATCGAGCGCATTTCTCCCCTGGTCATCCAGCGTTAATTTCTTAGCGTATTCCACAAACGTATCCCAATCCCAGGCTTTATCCGCGTCGGTCGGGGGCAGCGATGCGCCCGCTTCCAGCAGCAGATCCTTGTTGTACATGAGCCCGTACCCTTCCACCGCGGTGCTCATCCCGATGATGTTGCCGGGAGCGATTTCGTACCATACCTGGTCGAGATAATCCTCCTTTTTAAAATCCGGGTCGTTTTCGATCAGCGGGGTGAGGTTCAGCAGCTTTCCGTCCGCGCCCCAGCTCAAAGCGGCTCCGGAGGACAAATAACCGAGATCCGGGGCGACATTCCCCGCCACCATCGTCGTCAGTTTGGTTAAATAATCGGCCGGAACGTGCATCGGCTCCACGCCAATTCCGGTCGCCTGCTCAAAACGTTCAAGCGCTTCTGTTACCGTCTTTTTCTCGATCGTATCCCCCCAGAAGGAGAACTTCAGCGTGATCTTTTCTTTACCGCCGCCCTGGGTCCCGTCCTGACTTTCGGAGGTTCCTCCGCTATTCGAACACGCCGTTAACATCACGGTGACGGCAAGAACCGCCGGTAAAACCCATCCCGCCAAACGCCTTGCACTCATCATCCCCTAACCCTCCATTCAGCTAAAAATGATTTGTATATTTATTGTAAAAAATCACGGTTCTAAAAAGAATTCGAACATTTTTGGATTGGTGGAGGATTTTTATTTGTTTGGTAAAAATGTTTGTTCAACCCTTTAAAGGTAAACGGATGTGCACGATAGTTCCTTCCCCTTCTTGCGAAGTTATGGATACGCCATAGGCCTCTCCGTAAATAAGCTTGATTCTTTTGTCCACGTTTTGGATGCCGATGGAGCTGCTCTCCATTTCGGTTAATTGCTCTAATCTGTGAGCGGAAATACCGATGCCATTGTCTTCTACCGTGAACGTGCGCTCGCCGCCCTCCACCCGGCCCCGAATCATAATCCTTCCCCCGGTGTGCAGGCGGGAAAAACCGTGGATAATCGCATTTTCGACGAAAGGCTGCAGAAATAGTTTGGGAACTTGATACGAATAAAGCTCGGGAGAGATGTCATAGGTGACGGTAAACTTGCCCTCAAAACGCTCGTTCGTGAGAAAAATATAATGCCGGAGCCAATTTAAATCCTCCGCCATATCGCCGATATCGCGGCTGTTTTCAGAGGTGTACTGCAGCATGGCGGACAAGCTGACGATCATCCGGCTCAGCTCTTTTTGCTCGTTCTCCAGCGCCGTCCAATTCATGATGTTCAGGGTGTTGTACAAAAAATGCGGATTCAGCTGGATATTCAGCGACATGATTTGCGTCTCTTTTTCCCTGAGCTTGACCTTGTAATTCTCTTCGATTAAATTTTTGATTTTTACGTTCATTTGGTTGTATTTATGAATCAACAACCCCATCTCGTTGTAAGACTCAACCCGGATGCGGGTATCGAATTCCCCTTCGCCCGTCTTTTTGATTGCACGCAGCAGTTGATGAATGGGCCTGGTGATGGAATTGGCAAACAACAACGCCAGCAGGAGCGAGAAGATCAGCAGAAATAACGTCAAGTAGAAGGTATAGGATTTGATCTGCGGTAAAAACGCGGCACCCAGAGCTTCCGGCGAGATGGTAACCGCCGATACCCAGCCTGTCACTTCGGAAGTATCAAAGCAAACGATCAGCGGCTTGCCGTCCTCCATCATCGTCAATGTCCCGCTTTTCAGCTTGATCATTTCCTTCAGCCAATCCGGCTTGCCGCCGGCATATGCCCGCTCCATGTCCGTACCGGCGACTAGCTCTCCTGACGGGCTTACGATAAAAAAAGAAGCTCCGTTGGCAGGGAGCGCACTTTCAAACCGGGCACGGTAATAGTCCGGCTGGTAAGTGATGACCAGCACCGGGAGCTCGGCTTTGCCTAGCAGCTCGATCACTTCGCCATTGTTGATTTTGAACAGTTTAAGCAAGCGTACCCCAGTCAGCAGTTGGAAGTATTCCGGCGGGTTGGACGGATTGATTTCCCGCTTGAACATTTGCGCGAACGAAAAGGTAGGGACCCACGCCATCCCCCCATCCGCTTTTACCGCAGCCTGGTATAGACCGGTTTCGTTAAAATCTTCATAAGGGAACAATGCGGAAGCTCCCGTGGGGCCGATGTTGGAATAGCTGGTGAGCAAATGGATCGAGTACATGTCCTGCAAATCGGGAAAGTATTTGTTGAGCGCGCGGCTGACCTTTTTTTCCATCGTAATCATGCTGTATTCGTCCTCCGGGTTCGCATGCAAATATTGCTCGTACAGCATCTGCTCCGCAATCAGGGCGAGGCTGCTTTCCTCCACCCGGGCGAGCTCGGCGTCGATGATTTCGTTGTTTTGCTTCACGATGGAGTAAAGGTTTTGCCGGGCGAATTCGGAGACGAATTCCCTGCCGGAGAAGTAATATTTAGAGCTGAGGATGCCAAGCGGAATCGTGATAATGAGGGCATAGGATAAAAAAAGTTTGGTCCTGTAGCGAAGATCCTTTAATCGCGGCAAACCGTAACGTCCTCTCAAACGACATCCCTTCCTTATTCAGCGAATGGCGGACAGGTGGCGGTATTCTTCCGGACTTGTGCCAAATTCCTTGCGAAATAGGCGGATAAAGTACTTTACATCCTTATAGCCGACGTTTTCGGCAATTTGGTAAACCTTTTGCGAGGTATGCAGCAGCAGCTTTGCCGCCGCCTTCATGCGGGTTTGGGTAATGTATTGGTGGATGGTCATACGCGTATGCGTTTTGAAAAGGTGGCAAAAATACGAAGGATTAAAATGAAATTTCACGGCCAGCGTGCTTAGCGACAAATCTTCTTCATGGTAATGCGTTGCAATGTAGGTTTTGCAGCTTTCGATAATCGGCTCGGCTTTACAGCGTTTACGGTCATTCGGGCGATCGCTCAACTCGAAGAGCCGTTCCCGGGCTGCCTTCGAGGCGGCGAGACGCACAGAGCTTGCTTTTTGCTCCGCTTTCGCCAATAGCGGCACGATTCTGTCCTCTTCCACCGGCTTAAGCAAATAATCGCAGGCGCCAAGCTGCAGCGCGCGCTGCGCATAGGCAAACTCCGAATACGCGCTTATAATAATGACGCATTCGTTCCCGCCGCGCCGGGTCAAATGCTCCACGAACTCGAGCCCGCCCATGACCGGCATTTGAATGTCCGTAAAAACCAGGTCAATGGGTTGAACGCTGATGCTTTCAAGCGCCTCCGCACCGTCCCTGGCATGAAAAATGTTGTACTTTGGGTTCAATCCCTGAAGCATCCGCGACAACCCTTTCCGGTGCTTCGGTTCGTCGTCCACGACCAAAATGTTCAGCATTTTCCATCTCCTCTTTTTTGCCGTCAGGCTTTGGAATCGGAGCAAAACACCGACAAATATTTGACTTCATCCGTCACCGGCGTATATTTATGATTTTCGAAGGAGTCGAAATACAAGCTGTCGCCGGCGTTTAGCGTATACGCTTCGTTGCCTACGTAATAGATCATGGTGCCTTCCAGCACATATATAAATTCCTGTCCGACATGAGACAACGTTCGTTTGCCCGTCTTTCCTTTTCTCGCCACAAAATAAAACGGCTGCATCAATTTCTCCGGCCGTTCCGCCGCAATCGCGGAAAAAGAGTACCCCTTATCGGTGCGGACCATTTTATCCATGCTTGCCGTTTTCGTGGTGTGTACGGTACCATGCAGATCACTGTCATCGAGCAGCACGGAAACTTTGGTTCCCAGCGCTTCGGCAATCTTGATGAGCGTACCGATCGGGGGGACCGTTTTCCCGTTTTCGATTTTGGACAACAGGCTTTTCGTAAATCCGCAAGCCTTGGCGATGTCGTCCAGACTCCGGTTTTGTGATTTACGGATCTTTCGGATTTTGCTACCCAGCTCCACGTAAGTTATCCCCTAAATAAAAATGAATTCAACTTGGTTTAATCAAATGAAACAACATTTAATTGGAATTGTCAATAAATTTTAACAAATCAACCGAGGCAATTTAACATATCTGTGATTCTTGTTATACCTGTTGGCAACAATTATACTTTTTGATATAATGACGTTTGTTGGTTAAAAATTTAAAATGCTTCACTTGGAGGAGCCTGTCACCAAGGGAGTAGTATGTCGATTTCGGCATAACATTCCCTTGGTTGCAGGCTCTTTTTGTGTTTTTTTTAATTTTTTTCACATCATATACTTCAATGGAGGATGATTGACATGCTGATTTTAGAACTGGCCATTATTCTGATTGCATCCAAATTAGCCGGAGACCTAAGCGTAAGATTACGGCAGCCAGCGGTTTTGGGGAAACTGCTTATCGGTATTTTGCTTGGCCCCGCGGTGTTGGGCTTGATCCATGAAACCGATATTCTTGATGAAATAAGTCAGATCGGCGTCATATTACTCATGTTTATTGCGGGTCTGGAAACGGATGTGGATGAATTCAAGAAATCCGGCAAAGCATCCGCTTACGTAGGTTTGGCCGGCATCGCCCTCCCTTTCGGATTAGGATATCTATCGGGTGTTCTAATCGGCATGCCCACATTTGAAGCTATTTTCCTCGGCTTGCTGCTGTCCGCGACAAGCGTCAGCATTTCGGTCCAGGCGCTGAAAGAAATGGGCAGGCTCAAATCCAGAGAGGGTGCTACGATCCTGGGGGCGGCCGTGATTGACGATGTTCTCGTCATTATCCTGCTGGCCTTTGTCATGAGCTTCGCCGGCGGCGACGTAAACTTGGGCATGATTATATTGAAGAAGTTCGCGTTTTTTGCGATCGCGATCGTTTTGAGTTGGAAAGTCGTCCCTTGGGTACTGCGCAAGTTCTCTCCGCTCCGCGTGTCGGAGTCGGTCATCTCCGCAGCATTGATCATTTGCTTCCTGTTTGCTTACATGGCTGAATATGCCGGCGTGGCCGCCATTATCGGGGCGTATATTGCGGGGGTGGCCATCAGCCTTACCACGTATAAGCACGAGGTTACCGAAAAAATCGAAACGATCGGATACGCTGTGTTTGTCCCCGTGTTTTTTACGACGATTGGCGTTAAAGTTGATTTTTCCGCCGTCTCCTCCCAGCTTGGCCTGATTGCCGGATTAAGCGTGCTGGCCATTGCCACCAAACTATTGGGATCGGCCTTTGGGGCCAAAGCCGCCGGCTTCGGTTGGCGCAGCGCCCTAGGGATCGGCTCGGCGATGGTGTCCCGGGGCGAGGTCGCGCTGATCATTGCCGCCATCGGTCAAGAAGCCGGGCTGCTGAACGAAGGGATGTTCGCCGTCATTGTGCTTGTCGTACTGGTCACGACGATCGTCACCCCTCCGATGATGAAGCTGTTTTTTAACGAAAAGGAAAAAAAGCCCGGCACGTTATAGCTTGCATGAGCTTTTGCTTGAAATTGTCGACTCAAGGAGATGGTTCAGAAATCTCCTTGAGTCATTTTTCTCCGCTTAATTGCAAAGGGATTTAAGTTTCTTGATTGCGGAATGAACGGTAAGTCTATGAAAAGTAACCAATTGCCCATGATAAGTAACCCCAAAAATGCCGTACGGCGTTGGGGATAACGCCATCAATTCTTCTCTGTTTTTTATATCAATGACTTTGGCTTCAAGCCCGAGCTTTCGGGCCCCTTCCAACATATTTTCGGTAGCGACATCCACAAACGGACATTGGTTGGTGCGGAAAATGGTTAGTTCATCGGAAGTTTTCAATCTTTCCTCCCAATTGTTTGGAAAAAAAGGAAGCGGACCATCCTTGAGCGGATGTACTAACAGTTCAAATCCGTAGGGCGCTTCTTGAATCAGAGTAAACCCGTTTTTCAAGAAAATGTCTTTGCTCGGAGTCCAAGAAGTGTCCGAATTGGTGATTACCGCAACACCGCATTTATTTTGCTGCCTTGCATCTTCAATGCATTTATGGATAAGCCTGGTTCCGTGGCCTTTTCCGGAAATGTTGACCCATAAGCAATGGATGATCATATAATCGTTGGCGTGGACGACTCTGGACGAATATTCCGCAGCCGTATACTCTATAAATCCTGCTTGTTTTCCATTTTCCATCAGCTTTATGTATTTTAATCCTGCTGCCAGCTCGTCCTTTAACCAGTTGTTTTTGTTCTGATATCCGGTTGATAGAGGTTTGCTTCGTAAGCAATATCCTCCTTCTTCTTCAAGGTTTTGCTGATTTAATTCAATCATCTGAATAGCTTGCATCGGATTCGGGACCTTCCTTTCACGGATGAATTACAGTATGACTTCTAAATCGCTTAATGATTCTATGACATAGTCCGGTTCAATTTCGTGATTCCAAACGCGCTTATTCCGGTTCAACCAGCATGCTTTTATGCCTTCCCGCTTTGCCCCTACGACATCGGAAACCGAATCTCCGATATGAATAACTTTGTCCGGATCCGTATCATAAATTTGAAGCAATTCTTTAAACATGGTATTGTTTTCGTCATTTTTATAAGACCGATAATGTTCGGAAGTCAGAATCCGCATCCCGTATTCCTTATAAAATTCCGGGATCATCGCCTCGTCCGCATCACTAACGATACAAACCTTATAGTTTGGCAAAATTTTATTTAAGAAACCGGACGTGTCTTCATATAATTCCGAGCGTGTGTGTTCCTCAAATAATATTTTAAGGGCTGCCGCTGCCTCGTACGTCATGTTCATTTGCCGGAATAAGCTTCCGAAACTGCGTTCATATACATCGCTCATTAAGAAAAATAGTTTCGTTTCTTTCATCTGTTCCCAATGCTCGAAAAAATAATTTAATAATAAACGCCCGCACTCGTCTGCAGCTTCATGCGTATAGGTATTCACTAATATCGGCTTCCATATCTGCTCGATTCTGGAATCCACATTCACTAAAGTTTGGAACATATCCAGACTAACGACTTCAAACGGTTTCATTTTTTATCATTCCTTAGAAAAGAAGATTGTTGTCCGCGTCACTATCATTACATTCCAACGAAAAACATAAGGACAAAAAATGTCGTTATTCTAGCGGTATCCGTCCATTTGAGAGCATTAGCGGAAATTTATGTCGTTATTTTCTCGGATCGCAAGGAAATGCCCACGTTCAGGACCATTCATAGGAAAATAAGGACAAAAAATGTCGCTAATGGAGATAAACATGCCTTGCTTCGGATGATAAGTACATAAAATTCCGCTATTTCGAAGGCCAACAGTCGGGCGTTCTTGTTTGAATAAAAATCCCTACTTCTTTGAACCTCTCATGGCTAAAGCCACGAGATTCTTGGGTAGTCCGTTCTGCTGAACAGAATTAGCACGTAATGTGCCACCAAGCTATCCCCGAAGTTCCTGCGGTTCCTGCAATTATGCAGATAGGAGTCTCTTGCCTTCGGCAAGGATGTTTTTGCTTGCATTGATATCCCGATCATGGCGGGTTTGGCAGGCCGGACATATCCACTCCCGAATATGAAGGTCTTTAACTTCTTTATTTTGGTAACCACAACACGAACAGAACTGAGAAGAGGCGAAGGTTCGGCCTACGGCAACAACCATTCGCCCATACCACTTTGCCTTATATTCAAGCATCGTTCTAAATTGATACCAGGACACTTCACCAATCGCTTTGGCCAGATTGTGGTTTTTCATCAGGTTAGACACCTGCAAATCTTCAATCGCAATCATGTCGTGGTTTTTGACAATATGCGTTGAAAGCTTTTGCAGGTAGTCTGTTCGGCAGTTGGCAATGCATTCATGGATTCGGACGACCTTCACTCGTTGTTTATTCCAGCCCGATGAACCTTTCACCCGTCTGGAAAGAATCCGCTGTTCTCGAATGAGTTTGTGTTCCATCTTCCGCAGGAATTTCGGATTCTCAAACACTTCACCGCTGGATAATACCGCGAAATCTTTTATTCCTAAGTCAATTCCAACTTCTTGATTTGTTTTTGGCAGGGACTCTATGTCGGTTTCCACTAGCAGCGAAACAAAGTATTTGCCTGAAGGATTACGCCTAATCGTCACATGCAATATACGACCTTCTACTTCTTTTGACTTGGCAAACCTTACTAACCCTAATTTAGGGAGTTTCATCTTGTTGCCTATGATCGAAATATTGCCATTGGTATAGTTGGTCTGATAAGACTGTACAGGATTCTTTTTACTCTTAAATCTCGGTGCGTCAGTCTGTTTCTTAAAAAACCGGTTAAACGAATCCGCCAGATTTTTCAAGGCATTTTGCAAAGAAAATTTGTCCGGTTCTTTTAACCATTCGAGTTCTTGCTTCAATTTCGTTAGTTCGGCTGAACATGCAGCATACGACAATCCTTTTCCTGTGCTGCGGTAAGCTTCATTCCATAATCCCAAAAAGTGGTTAAATACAAAACGGGAACAGCCGATCGTCTTGTTGATGAGAACAGCCTGATCTTTGTTCGGATAAATGCGAAATTTATAGGCTTTATGGATAAGCATGCTCTCACTTCACTTTCTGATCTTGAACATACTTTTGGTTTTGTATGTTCGCTCACCATAGCAACAAAATAGGATGATTCATCACCATAATAATTTTACCATACGTAACAACCATGTCGCTTTATTGACATGTCAAATGACATGCCTGAACCGAAGTTTTCTTACTCATGACTAAAGTCGCGAGTATGCGAAAACTTGTAATCAAAAAAAGTAGGGATCACCGATCCGATATTTATAAAAATGTAAACGCCGACTTAAACTCCTCATAACTGCCGTAGCGTTTCTCCGCCAGCCATGATTTTTCGGCCATGGCCCGCAGCGGTTCGGCGATACCCGCGCTCACTTCAGCTTCGGTCTGCGCCGACGGTTTGTCGCTCCAAATGGCGAATGAGCAGCCGATCAATGCGTCGGGGTATGGCCGCGCGTACTCCTGCCCTTCCGCCTCGCTCACTCTGGGGAACACACCGGGATGCCAGCTGTCGTAGATCTTTTCTCCCTTTGGATATTTGTAGCCGGCATTTTCCCCCAGCACATAGTAGAAATACGAATCGTTATAATTCAATAAGTCATGGCCTTTGTCCATAAAAGCTTCCACCCTGGCCATATTGCGATGCCATTTGGTCCAATAGGCGATTTGAATGGTAGACTTGAGCGCGGCGCGTTCCGTCTGATCGGCGCGGTATAATCCGTCGTTCCACGCCCGCACGACAAAGCCCTTCCGCTCCAGATGATCGGCGATGTCGTTAATATAGTCGATATACGTATCAACGCCTGTTCCGCCTTGGATGCCCAACGTCTCCCGAGCATACGCCTCCAACTGCGGATACGCTCCAAACTTTTCAAAATCGATAAATTCGTCGCCGCCGATATGGAAATAAGGGCTGGCCTGAAACAGTTCCGCATACTCGTCAATCAAATCCAGCACAAACGCTCTGGCGTGCGGATTCGTAATATCCAGCGCTCCCTTGGCCGGAACACCGTTCGTATCTTTCAACAGCCAGTCCGGATGATTCCGCAGCGCGTAACCCAGGTGGCCCGGCGAATCCAGGGAAGGGATCAGCGTGACGTGATAACGTTCCGCCACCCGGACGATCTCCCGCACTTGCTCTTTCGTCAAATATTCCGGCGACATGACTTCCGGATGGCGGTCGCTCCGCAGCGTAAAACCTTCGTTTTCCGAAAAATGCAACTGCAGCGCGTTTAACTTCAGCCAGGACATTTCCTTAATTCTTGCCACGATCCATTCGGCTGTAAAAAACTTTCTCCCCATATCCACATGCAGTGCCCGTTCTTGCACCGCCGGGTAGTCGACGGCCTTGCCGCAAGGCAGATAGCCCTTCCGCAGCAGCTGCTGCAGCATGGTTCGCCCGCCGTACATGACCGCTCGCTCGCCAGAAGCCGTGATTTTAACAAAACTGCCAATGTCGATCGTGTAGCCCTCCGGATTGCTTGTTTCCGGCGGTTCGGCAAGTTCGATGACCAAATCGCCGGGGGCGGCGTCGCCGATAGCTCCATATTGAACCGGCAGCTTGTTTTCGGTCGGCAGCCGTTTAGCCGCAAACTCCGACTGAAGCAGCGACACCGTATCGTCAAGCCGCGGATTGCCGGAGGATTTTGCATTGGGAATAATGAGAATTTTGGAGGCAGCGGCCGGCTTCCACCGTTGTTCGGACGCTGTTGTAAACTGCTGCACGCTCGGAAAAAGACTTCCCATTCCATGCTGAGTTTCCATTAGCTCACCTCATCATTGGTTTTATTCCGAAATGGCACTTAAACCTCTCTCCATATTAACACAGCTGCTGCCCGCAGGCCTGCAATTTCCTCAAAAATCACAGGGACCAGCTTGTTTTTTTTAACTCTTCCGTACTGAATAGAATATCGTAGGCCTCAATCGCCGCTTCTTCGACAAACTCCCTGACAACGCGCTGCACTTCCGCTTCCTCGGAGGCGTGAATCATCGCATATAAATTATACGGCCAATCCGGGTAGGAACGGCGCTGATAGCAATGGCTGACCTCTTTGAACCCAGCTAACCTTTGACCGGCTTCGCGGATTTTTTCCTGCGGCAGAACCGCAACAAACAAACCATTGGCGGAAAAACCGGCCACCCTGTGCCGCAAAACGGCGGCAACCCGCTTCAGAACCCCTGTGGCCTGCAGCCTCTCCAGCCGGATCAATACGTCATCTCGGCCGCAGCCAGCCCGGTCCGCCACCTCGGCAAAAGGGTCTGGCAACAGCGGCATATCGCCCTGCAGCTCGCGAATGATCCGCAGATCCAGTTCATCGGTCTCGCAAGCCCGCCGCGGCGAAAGGCTCACGCGCTCCTGGCTGCCTGGCAGCGGAGGGCTGCTCTTTTCGGCGTTCCCCTCCATATTCAAAAACACGTTCAATTTAAACACCTGCTCGGACGGAAATTCGTACAGCCGCGCATAACCCGCTGCTTTACGAATCGGCCCGAGAATCGCCTCGCGCTCTTCCTCCGACCGTGCCGATAACGTAAACCACATATTCAGCCGATGCCGCCTGCGGTAATTGTGGGTAACCCCTTTAAAGCCGTTGACGACGGCGGCGGCCTGATAAAAGCGGCTCTCCTCCACCTCCATGGCATAAAGCCTTCCCGCGTACCCCAGACCCGCCGGGTTGAAAACGCCGCCAATCCGCCGAATAACTCCTTGCTCCTTAAGTCCCTTTAGCCGTTCCAGCACTTCTCCCGGCTTCAGCCCCAGCTCTTCGCCAACCGCTTGCCAAGGCTCGGCCGTCAGAGGAATACGGGTCTGCAGCCGGTTCAGGAGAGACCGATCCTGCGCATCCAGCTCCATTTAAACTTCCCTCCCGCCCGCCGCTCTTGCAGCCGGTCTTTTATGACACCATGGCTCCTCCGCCAAATAATTGCCGCCGCTGTAAAAATACGATCTGGCCCGGCAGCCTCCGCAAATCCCGACATTCCGGCACGCCCCGCAAGATCCTTCATATTTCTCGAAATTCCTTAAGTCCTGAAACGCCGGGCTGGTTTCCCAAATCTCGTGAAACGGCCGCTCGCGCACATCGCCGACCTTGACCGGCAGGTACGGGCAAATATGCACCTCGCCGTTCGGCAGGATGGAGCAATAGGCGACGCCGGCCAGGCAGCCGCGCGTGTAGCGCAGGTTAAGCCCCATGCTTTTGGCCAAAGGCATAAATTGCGGGGCGCAGGTCGGCTTGATTTCAACCGAGGTCGTCTTTCGCTTCGCCAGGACGTTTTTTAATGCGGTGAAATATTGTTCGCGCTTTAACGCATTTTCTTCGATGTAAATGCCGCGGCCGGTCGGGACGAGAAAAAACGGATGCAGGGAGGAAACGTCCAACTCCTCCGCCAATGCGGCCACCCGTTCGAAATCGTCCATATTTTCGGAGGTCAGCGTCATATTGATCTGAACCTTGAGCCCGGCTTCACGCGCGTAACGTATCCCCAGCACCGCCCGCTCCCACCCGTCGGACGCCTTTCGGAAGCGGTTGTGGTAGGCGGGAGAAGCGCTGTCAATGCTGATGGCGATGCCCGCCAGACCGGCTTCTTTCAGCTCGGCGGCTTTGGCGCTGTCAAGAAGCGTGCCATTGCTGCCCAGCGCGGCGCGCAGCCCACGCCCCGCCGCGTAAGCGATCAGCTCGCAAAGATCGCCGCGGGTCAGCGGTTCGCCGCCGCTGAAAATAAGCATCCGGAATCCCGCCTCCTTGATCTGATCTATCAGCCGGCGCCCTTCCTCCGTCGTCAGTTCGCCCTCCGTCGGCGACTCCGGTCCGGAATCGCGATAGCAATGTTCACAATAAAGATTGCATCTTCTGGTCACATTCCAGGATACGAGCATGGCGTTATCTCCTTTTTATACGATGGCTTTATACGATCCCGATTTCACGATCGCTTAAATAACAGGAAGGATCGGCCGCCCAGAAATCGCCGGTGGCCGACGCTCTTGCCCGGAAGTTGCCGTTGCACAAATCCAGCCAAGCACACGCCGTGCACCGCCCTTTCAGCAGCGGTTTCCGGTCCCGCAGTCCGGCCATAACGGGGTGGGCCGCTTCCCGCCAAACTTCGCTGAACTGCTGCGTTCGAAGGTTGCCAATCTCCAGGTGCCGGGTGAATTGGTCCGGATAAATACGCCCATGCCAATCGACGCAGCCGATCGCCACCCCGGAACGGTTGCCGCCGTTTCGCCGCAGCAGCCCGAGCAAAAGTGGAGCCCGCTCCGGGTCATGCTCCCTCATCCATTGATACAAATAAACCCCGTCCGCATGGTTATCTACGGTAAGCAGCTCTGTCTGTTTCCCTTTCCGGTGCAAATCCAGCGTTTTGGCGATGATCTTGTCCAGCGCCCGCCGCGATTGTTCGCGGGTGACATCCTCCGTCTGCAGCGTGCTTCCTCTACCGGAATATACGAGATGATAGAAGCAGGCGCGCGGGATGTTCTCCTGGTCGATCAAATCGAGCACCCCATCCAAATCGGGATATGTATGCTTGCTGATCGTAAACCGCACGCCCACTTTTTGCCCGACGGACAGGCAGTTGCGCAAACCAGCCAACGACTGGGCAAAAGCTCCCTTCCGGCCGCGGAACAAATCATGGCGCTCCTCCAGGCCATCGAGGCTGATGCCCACATATTTGACCCCGGACTCCTTCAGCAGCCTCGCTTTCTCGGGAGTAATCAGCGTGCCGTTCGTGGATACGACCGGACGCAGTCCCTTGCCGGCCGCATAAGAGATCAGCTCCAAAATATCTTTGCGGACCAAGGGTTCTCCCCCGGAAAAAAGCAGCACAGGCACCTGAAACGAAGCCAAGTCGTCGATAAACGCTTTGGCTTCGGCCGTGGAAAGCTCATCCGGTTCCTTGGCCGCCCGGGCATCCGCGTAGCAATGCTTGCAGCTTAAATTGCAGGAGCGCGTCGCGTTCCAGACCACAACCGGCCCTTTGCCGGCCGAAACGCCATGCGGTTTGTCTCCCGGCGTGATGTCATAGCGGAGATGATCCCCCTCGCTCTGCATGCCGGTGAGCAGTTTCGTCACATTGATCATTTCATTCCTCTCTTTCTCTGTGATAGTAAATTTATCCATCCGAAATTATTATAAACAAAGTATGTGAAAATTCACACAATATAATTCATGGGCCGGCCGCCAGGCCATAGCCTAGCGATCCCTGCCCACGATGAAATGCAGTAAGTGTCTCAAAAAAACAGTGCCCCGCGGCAGCTCCTTCAAAGCTTCGTCGGCCAGGCAGTAATGTTCCCACATTTGCTTTCTGGCGCCTTCCTGGCCGAGGATCGTCACAAACGTGGAGTTCTCGTTCTCCTGATCCTTGCCGGTCGGTTTGCCCAACCGCTGCAAGTCGCCTTCCCAATCCAGCAAATCATCCTTAATTTGAAAAGCGATCCCCGCGTGATAGGAGTAGGTTTTCAGAACGTCCATCTCCGCTTCGCCCGCTCCGGCCAAAATGGCCGGAGCCACCAGCGATACCTCAAAAGCGATGCCGGTTTTGTAAAAGCAATTCCGGTTCAGTTCCTCCAAGGTCAGCGCCTTGCCTCTGGAGCTAAGGTCCATCGCCTGTCCCATGCAAATTTCGCCGGCCTTTTGCGACATGTACCTTAGCAAAGCGAGCACGGCCCCGCTCGGGAAGCCTTCGAGGGAAGAAACCTCCTCAATCGCTTTCTGGATCAGGAATATCCCCGTCAACTCCGCGATCGCGCTGTTATGAACCCGGTGCAGGGTGGGCCTCCCTCGGCGCGTGGACGAGTTGTCCTGGGACGGCAGGTCGTCGAAAATCAAGGAAGCGGTATGCATATATTCGAGCGCTCTGAACAGCGGCGTAAGCTGCGCATCCGGCAGCCCGTACTCCTTGACGCCCATCACCCAGGTGAAGATCGGCCGCAGCCGTTTGCCGCTGCCTTCCAGGCTGTAGTTGGCCGTTTCGATCAGCAGCTCCTGCATCGGTAGAGCGGCGGCTCCCGGTTTAGAGATCGGCAACCGTTTATTAATGGCCAGGCGGGCCGTATGGATGATTTCGGCAAATTGCTCCTGTTCGCTGCGATGGCGATTCATGACGGCGAGCAGTTGGTCCCGCAGCAGTTTATCCAAGAAATCCACGTCTTCCGCTTTGTGCACCATGCGCTCTATGAACCGGTTCAATTCCGGACTGCCCGTGGAAAAAATCTCCAGCACTTCTTCGTACTTCGCTTGACCGGCGCGTTTCCGATACCGCTTAAGCCCATTGATGGCCCGGTCGAGCAGGATTTCGCGCACTGCCGCATCCGAGCGGTAGACATGATGGATCAAATGAAAGATGACCGCCCAGTATAATTCGAAAGGATTGATCAAATCCGGGCGTTGATGGCGGTATTTATAATAATAGGTGTAAGGCGTTACCGCGCCGCGCTCCATATCTTCGGACAGGTCGGCGAAATCGTCGGCCAACTGGTTGTACAAGCCGTAATAAAACACCCGCCGGTCAAAACCCTCGTCCTGCGGGGCCCCGATCACGGAACGGACAATCAGCCGCGACGAAGAGGACTTAAGTATAATTGGCAAATATAGTTCCTCGTTGGAATAATCCGCATGCGCAAGCTCCTTCACCCTGTCCACATGCTGGGCATGAAAGAAAACATAGGATTGGTCGAAAAACGTCCGCTGGGCTTCCGCGGGTTGACGGCTTTTAATGTACTCGTAAGCTTCGCGAAGCTCCGTGTACACGTAGCGCATCAATTCGCGCTGCCCGCCGCTCCATTCCCCTGGTTCAGGTACGGTCCCGCTGATCAGCGCGGCGCGGATCATCCGGGAATACCGCTCCTTTTCGTCCGCGTTCAGCGCCTCGGAATCAAGCAGGTCATCGATAAAAGGATAAGTCAGTCCGTAATAATAACCCGACTTGATCGCCGCCTCCAGGATTTGCGCCCGCTTTGCGGCCGGGGCTTCTTCGCTGATTTCGTCCAAGGCGTGCAATACGACGCCAAGGATAATTTTGATCAGCTTCCGCTGGGCTTCCTCCGCATTCATTTCCTTAGGAAGATGGGCGGACACGCTTTTGATTTTATCGATGAGCCAGATGGCGGCAGTCTCCACACCTTCCTTTTGGGCCCAGCGGTAAAACGACCTGAGGCTAATCAGTTCGGGCAGGTTTCCCTTTGCGGATTCTGCGGGACGAAGAAGATGTTTTTTCAAGTCTGCCAGGAAATGCTCCATCCGCTTTCGCGTACGAGGATCGTTCAAATCTTTGCCTAGATCGCGCAAATAGATATAGGACACGCTGCGTTCCAAATAAGCGTCCAGTTTGTCCGACCGGTTCAGCCACCTCAAATAGGTTTGGACATCGGAGGGATCGGGCCTCTTTCGTGTCTTGGCAAAAAGAAACGGCAGCGGGGCGCGATGAATATGCCTTCTTTTCCACTGCCCAATATCTTCAATTAAACCGGAAACATAACTCCGTTCAAGGACCTGCGCCTTCAGCGCGGCAAAATATTCGGCCGCCCGCTCCTCGGCCCTTTGGTACGAAGCGCCCGCAACCTCAATAAGTTCAATGTTCATAACGCCTACCTCGTTTTGTCTATTCTATGATACGTTGTAATTTATGATTACGTAGCAAACTATCATTACGTTGCAAATAAAGTCATCCCCATTTACTATAACAAATGTTACAGTAAACGGCGTCAACCATATGTAAAGGAGAAATGGGGGAACATGAATGCGTTTCATTTCATTCCTGAGCTCGTTTTATGCCGCATGGCGGGATTATCCGGTTGCGGCGGGCACAGTGCTCGGCAACCGGTATGTCGTACAAGAAATCGTCGGCCAGGGCAGCTACGGTTTAACCTATAAATGCGTAGACCGGGCCAGCGGCAGCCTGGTCGCCGTCAAGCAGGCCAGACCAAGCAAAGGCCCCTATGCCAAACGCTTGCTGGAAAGGGAAGCGATGATTCTGAAGGCGTTGCCGCATCCGCGATTTCCCGCATTCATCGAATGGTTTACCGGCAAGGGCAACGCGTATTTGGCAATGTCTTTTTTGCAGGGCGATACGTTCGAAGATCTGATCTTTGGGCTGGACTATAAGTACGGAGAGCGGGAATGCGTACGGATTACGCGGCAGCTTTTGGAGCTCATTATGTACACCCACGAAAAAGGATATGTCCATTTGGATTTGCGCATTCCCAACGTTCTGGTGAAAGATGGTGAAATCTATCTCATTGACTTTGGCTTGGCCAGAAAAATAGGCGAACCGGCGCCGGACCATTTTCCCGTGCGGAACGGGTTCGGCCGGCATGGTACGGCTTCAAGGCAGTTTAAAGCGGCGGAGGTTTCCTCCGATTTGCTGGACATCGGCCATTTTATGCTATTTCTCCTCTACTCTGCGTACGAGCCGGAAAAAAACAGCGGTCCATCGGAGGAGCGAAGCTGGCAAGACGAGCTGGCGCTCTCCGGCGAGCTGAAAACGGTCATCGAACGTTTGCTGGAACTGCGGGAGCCCTATTCGGGTTCCGCTGATTTCATGAAAGAGCTGGAGTCGCTGAGCCACCTTACCAAACTCCAATAAACCTTCCGATGCATGCGGATTTGAATGTGCCGTCTCCTTTATGTTAATATCCGAATAAAATAACAATAATGATTACAAATAAGGAGAGTGATTACGATGTTAAGAAGATTCATCGATAAGATCCTGCATTCGATGTCTCATGATTCTCACCGAAGGCGGCGCTACAGCAGTTCGGATAGGCATCACGGAAAACGATACAGCAGCAGCGCGGGGAGGCACTACGGAAAACGTTACAGCAGCAGTTACGGACACGCCCGCCCGTTCGGCTCCTCTTCGGATTACAAGCGCCGACACGGCCGCATGGGACACGACTACTACAAGTCCAGAAGACACAGCTCAAGCTAACGGTGATGTACGTCTACGTCAAAATGCGGCCAGATAGCGGTAATTTTAGGCGTTATTTTTGATTTTCGATCCCTCGTCCGTGAATAGCGGAACTTTTGGTCTCTATTTTATTCCAGACTTGAAAAAAAGGGGAGTTTCGCCCTCATCTGCCGAAAATAGCGACAAAATTTTCCTCTATTTGCGATGAACCCCCTGTCTTGACGTAAATAACGCCCTTTTATACCGCTAATTTCGCGGTGGCCCGCGTAACGGTTAGATTAAAAAAAGCGGCGGCCAACCGCGACCCGCAAAAACACCAGGTCCAAGGTTAACCGCCGCTTTATATCCACGGCAATTTAGCGGGTAAAGGCCAAACCGATTTCCGATACAATAGCGCTGCCCAGATACGTTCCCGTGAAGACGAAAATGGCGACGATGGCGACACGCCAGGACGTTTTGCGCAGATCCACCAGCCGGTTGGCCACGGAAATGCCCGCGAACGTCAGGATCGGCGTCGTGATGGCCAGGAAATTCACCGCTTGAATCGCGTTTACGAACACATCGGAGCTAAGGCAAAAGATGAGCGAAGTGATCGACACCCAGCCGAGCACCGGGAATTCCTGCAAAAATTTGACCGGCACCTTCTTCATGGCCGCCGAGATGAGGATGCCGATGAAGGAAAACAGCCACAGCACGGCAAGCCCGCCGATCGTATCCCAGGAGATGGACCCGGATTCCGGATTTCTCCAATATTTGACCTGTTCCGTGAACAGGATCAGCGCCACGCTAAGCAGGAGCACCAAAGCGTATTTGACGTATTTGTTTAAGCTGCTCGTCATTTCGCTCTCCCCCTAACCAACAGTTTGTACATAAAACGCTGCAGCGGCACCGCCAAAAACACCATCGTGTACGTGCCGAGGAAACTGGTTAACAGCTGGCTGGCGGACGCATACGCGGTGATCGTGTCGGCTCGCTCGGGCGCACCCGCGATCAGCGCGGAGGATGCCCCGGTCATCATGCTTGCGGAGCCTACCCCGGAAGACATGGCCAACGCTTCGATGGAGAAGCCGGCCGCGCTCATCAGCGGTGCAATGATGCTGAAGAACAACGTGCCGAACAGGGTTCCGATGATATACAGGGACAACACGCCCCGGCCTTCGTCGGAATCCAGCGTATACTTCTCGGAGATGTAGGCCAGTTCGCCTTCCCGCCCGATACCGAGCGTGGCCCCGATGGCTTCGCGCCGCAGGCCGATCCAAATGGCCACCGGCAAGCCCAGCAGGACGGTCCCCAAGTTGCCGATTTCCTGCAGAATAAATACCCAGCCAACCTGCATAATCTCATGGATTTTCGGAGCGATGTCGGCTCCGTATCTAGCCATGAGCGGCAGCATGATAAAGATCAGGTATTTGCCGGCAAAATCCACGTTTTCTTTGCTGTAGACTTTTTTCATAAACCCTTTGCGGAATATGGCCAAACCCAAAATCATCGTAATCAGGATCGCAAAAACGAGCGGCAGCAAACTAATGCGCACGGAGCCGACCGGAATCGACTGGATTCCGATCCACTCGGAAACGGTGATTACCAGCAGTACAAAAATAAGCAGATAGATAAAGTTTAACTTCGGCTTCATGGGTCTCTCCTCAGTAGTTTTCGTCATTTCCGTTCCACCCGCGCCTTAAGAGGGCGTCAAAATGGAAGCCAGCAGCTTCTCGTAATCGGCGAAAGAACGGCGGTACAGCTTGCTGCGGTCGATGCGCCCGTTCATGCGGTCAAACACCCGGGTCAAAAATTCGGGGAACACGCCATAAATGAATTCCGGGTCGATGTCCTTAAAGTCGTCCCCATGGATCGTTCCCGTAAAACCGCTGTATCCGATTTGAATGCAGGGGATCATAAAGGACAAATCGCCGATGTCGCCGGCCGCGCTGATCGCGTTATTGTTCAGGCAATCGCTGATCTCCCCGGTTTCGCGGAACGCTTCCAGCACGAATTCCGATAAATACCGGTCCTGCACAAACGGCAAATACCCCATCTGCGTCTCGATTGCGACCTCGCCCTGCAACGCCAGCGCGCTGCCTTTGGCGGCATCGTCCATTTTCGCGGCCACTTCGGTCATGTATTCGACGGTTTGGGTCCGCAGATCCGTACCGACCGTAATCTGGTTCGGAATAACGTTGGTGGACATATCCGAGGACATCACGATCGGGTTCATGCGCACTTTTTCCGCGTCTTTCAGCTGCTGGCGGCATAAGCCAAGCGCCACGTTGAACAGCGTGGACATGCTGTACGCGTTTTTTCCCGAAAACGGATCAAAGCCGGCATGGCTCGCCTTGCCCTTAAAGCTGTACTTCTTGTACAAGAATCCAGCCAAATCACAATTGATCTCAATCGTCCGCCGCGGGTATTCCCCGCCCATGGCATGTACGCAGATACCGATATCGATGCCGTCAAAAACGCCCAGCTTCATCGCTTCCGGTTTGCCGCCATAATAAGAGATTTTGCCCTGCTTCAGCAGCTCTTCCCGGTAAGCCAGATCAAGGTATTCTTCGGCAGGCACAAAAACGAACGACAGTGTATAATCATACGCCTCATACGCTTTTGTCGTAAAGAAATAGTTGTATAGAGCGAGCGCGATGGCAACTTGTGTATAGTGGCCGCAGTTATGCGCCGCTCCGGTTTCCTTGTCCGCCCGCCAGTGAGTTGGCGCGTACACGGCGTCCAACTCGGCGATAAACGCGATGTGTAACGGTTTGCCTGATCCGAGCGTCGTTTTTATACCGGTGGTGCTAAAGGTTTCCAGTGCAGCGTCCGGGTTCACCTTTCGTAAATAATCCGACACCAATGCGCTTGTTGAGAATTCCTTGTAACCCAGCTCAGGATGGTCGAAGATCGTCCGGCCGATTTGGGAAATCGTTTCATACTGTTGTTTGAAAAACATTTCGTTTCACCTCCACATCCAATTTGTATAAACATAAATTAAATCTTATTTGAATGCAGCGAATTGTGTCAATATTTGTTGAAAAAAATCTCATACCTTATTATGGTCAGCGCGTTCTGAAAAATTCAGCAAACCAGTGATATCCTTTCATTTACCCTTTCCGTTTATGCGTTCCCCGAAAGGAAAAACAGCAGAACCTCCAACACGCTTCGGAGGTTCTGCTGTTTGAATGATGACCGGTTCCAGGTCCGCTGCTTTCCTTTAATTCGGCCCCGCAGGTAGCGTATCGCGGGCGATCATGATCAAGTTGATCAACGGATCCTGCGCCGCCGTGTTGCGCACCGTGATCTCGATCGTTCCGTCCGTCACGTCCACGCCATGGCTGTACACCCGGTTAGAGGTGAATGTGATCGCCGTTTTCTTTTTCCCGTTAATATATAAATCCGCTTTGCGCGTGCCGTTCCGCCAGATATCGTTAAAACCGGTGTAAACCGTGTAGGTTCCGTTCTCGACCGTAAATTTATAAGTCAAATCGGTGCCGGCGGGAGAATTGACGACATTGCCCCCATTCAAGTACCGGAGGGTCGTAAAAATATCCCCGCTCTCCGCACCGGCCGGCCTCGACACTGTCCCGACATACCCCCAAGGCACGGGATCGCCGGCGTCGTATGCCTGGTCCGGCGTGTCTTTGTTGAGCAGCGCCGGTTCAAGATAAGCGGCCATTAGCAGGTAATCGCTCGTCTTCTGACCGCCGCTGTTCACGAAATATATCGTTTGGGCCGGGACCGCGTATAGGCTGAACTGCAGCGTCTTACCGCCAAACTCCGGCAGCATGGCCTGCAGCGTATAGATGCCCGGCAGCGCAAACGTATCGTCAGCCAGCGGCTGGCCTCCCACGGTCCACACGACCGGCGTTGTTACGGACGCCGATGCGGCGTGCGGTGTCACCTCGATTTCGCTCGGCAGGTTGAGGAGCGTACCGGTTTCGATCACCTGCGGCAAATCGACCTCGGCTTCCACACCGCCCATCCGATCCAATACATCCGGCGTCCAGCTGCCGTACCATTTGATCGAAATGTCCGTCCCCTGGCCGAATTCGATCGGCAGCCAGACGTACTTGGCGCCGCCGTTCGCGGAAAAATTGCCGCCGTTCCAGTTGTCGCCCATGTAAATGAACTTGCCGCGTTCGGGATCAACCGGAATCACGTTTGTCGTTTGCGAATTAAAAGCCTTGGCCGGGTCCGGGTCGCTTGACGAGGTGCGGACAAAAGGATTTTTCAGCGCGGACCAGGGTCCAAAAATATGATCGGCGACGCTAAACATATTTTCGTTGGGGGACCATCCGGTTGCTCCTGAGGTCAGCAGGTAGTATTTGCCGTTATATTTGAACACCGCGGGCGCTTCGCGTAATCCTCCAGGGAATACCCGCACATAATCTTCCCCGTAAACACCTTTATAGGTCGTATCACGGACAGGATTGCCGTGTTCGTCCACATTCCCGTCTTTATGCCAGCCGACCACGTCCGAATAATCGTCGAGCAGCTTGGAAATATACATCGTCCGGTTCTCTTCGCTGGAATAAATCAGGTAAGCCGTGCCGTCATCGTCTTTAAACAGATTCATATCCCGCGCCATGCCCGGGTTGCCGGGCTGGTAATCGACCTGATCCGACGGGCATTGATCCATGCGGTAGCTGCGTTGGTAAACGAACGGCCCTGTCGGCGAATCGCTGATCGCGTATCCGGCCTGCGCCTTCCCGTAGTTTTGCGCGTTGTTTTCCGGATTTTTGTCCCCGTCGATATGGGCCCACATCACGTATTTTTGCGTTTTTTCGTTGTAGATCACCTTGGGTCTTTCGATGATGCGGCCGACGCGAATGTCCGCCCAGACATTGTAGGTATCCGTGCGGCCTTCGTACAGCTCGGAAATCAGCGGGTCATCGGTAAAATCGTCCAGCGATTTCACCATTCTCAGCGCCATGCCTTCGTCTTTCCAGTTGAGCAGATCCGCCGAAGAATAGACGCGTACGCCTGCAGCCGGCCAAGCGCCTTGATGGTATTCGCCGTACCAATAATATTTCTGCGTCTTTTCATCGAACATCACCCCGGCGCCATGGGCGTCGATCGGATTACCGCTCGTATCCGCCCAGATTTGATTCGGCGTAAACGATGTTCTCACCGTGCTCACCCCCGTTGATTTGGACTCGGCCGAAGCGCTCGGCAGCGGGGCGAAATGAACGAACCCCAGAGCCGCCACAAGGCAAAGCAAAAGCGGTTTGCAGAAGCGTTTTAACATAAATCAATAAATCCCTCCTCAAAATAGTAAGCTTTGCGGGAAGTTACCCGCCTAGTTGAGCTTTATAGGCGTCAAGCTGCTTTTGCAGCTCGGCCAGCACTTTGTCGTATCCGGCCTGCTGGAGTTTGCTGCGGAACTCCTCCACCGCCGCCGCCGGATCGCCCGCCTTGCCCATCACGATCGCCGGCCCCAACTCGCCGGTCACTTGGGAGATGGCCGTCAGTTCCGCTTCCACGGGCGTCTTGTCGAACACGAATTGCCCGTAAACGTAAGGTTTCTTGATCTTGTCATATTCGGCGTACAACGTCTCATCGATCTGATCCCAGGTCGTTTCGCTGGGGATTTCAAACTTGTCGACCCGGCCGCCCCAAAAATCGGAGTAGAAGTTGTCTCTCGCTTCGTCGTACCCTTCGGGGCGGGCGCGTTTGCCGTCCTTGATCACGTATTGCACCCCTTCGATGCCGTAATTGAGCAGATGGTAAATCTCCTCGTTGTTGCGGATCAAGTCATAAGCCATCAAAGCGCGCTCCGGATTTTTGCTGTGCGCGCCGACCGAGGTGCCGCCGTGCGTGATCGACAGCTCCATCAGGTTCGTGCCGCGCGTCCGCGAGAACGGGAACATTTGCAGCTCCGACCCCGGCTGCAGCCGGTCCATCTCCACGCGCAGGCCGGAGAACGTCTGGGTATGATGCTGGTCAAGGCCGGACAGGCCCGCCTTCAACGCGTCCCGGTTGTTGTTTTTGTTATTCAGCGCATCCTCGCGCCAGAAGCCTTTGTCGGCCCAGCTTTTCATCATGGTCGCGTAATCCAGAAAAACGTCCTCGAAAACGGGGCTGACGACCGTAAATTTCTCTTCATAAGATTTGGCCGTATAGACCGGCAGGAAACCGGTCGAGATCGGCAGCTCCAACTCGTCGGTGTAGGATTGCACAAATCCGCCCCACGTCTGCGTGCCCGAAGCGGCGTCCCAAGGAATAACGTCCGGTTTGTTGTCCTTGATATACTGCAAGTACTTCCCGATGCCTTCCCAATCCTTGATCGGTTCAGTGATCCCGGCTTCCTTCGCCCAGTCGCCGCGGTAAAAAAAGCCGTGGTTCACCCACTGCGTGTAATCGTTTTCCGGAATCAGCACGATTTTGCCGTTGTACATGCTTTCCTTCCAGTCTTCTTCGGGAATGGAGTTCCACGTTTCCGGGGCGTATTTGGGCAGCAGCTCGTCAAGGTTCATAAACGCGCCGCGCTGTGCATTGCCCCACGTGTCCAGCCAGTCCGTGCCGATCGTGATCAGATCGTAGGGCTCGCCGGAAGCCAGTGCGAGATTGTATTTCGTCTGCCAGTCAGCCCATTCGATCCATTTCCATTCCAGCTCGGCGTTGATTTTTTCCTTCATCATTTTGTTCACTTCGGCAAGCACCTTTTCGAATTGCCCGTTTTTCGATTTGTCGCCAAGCACCAGATAGCTGATCTTGACGAACTTCGATGTGTCAACCTCCCCACCGGTTCCCGTACCTGGATTTGCCGAGTTCCCCCCGGAATTGCCGTCGCTCCCTTTCGCGCCTCCGCCGCCGCTGCCTCCACTGCACGATGCCAGCACGAATACGAGCAGCACCGCCAGCAGCAGGCTTAACCCTTTTTTCCATTTGCTCATGGATATGAACCTCCTTTTTGAATATTTGTTATGGCCTCCTCACCCTTTTACCGCGCCAACCGTAATCCCTTTGATAAAATAGCGCTGCACGAACGGGTAGAACAAAATAACCGGCCCCGTCGCGACGATCGCCGTCGCCATCTTCATCGATTCGAGCGGCACGTCGCGCAGCTCCACGTTGGAGGCCGCCGCCGAGTTGCGGATGAAGTCCGCGCTGGTGATCACGTTATACAGGAACAATTGCAGCGGCCGGTACTTCACGTCCGGCGACAGGAACAGCATCGAGTTGTACCATTCGTTCCAGTAGCCGAGCGCGATGAACAGGCCGATCGTGGCCAGCGCCGGCGTCGTCATCGGCAGAATCAGCCGGACGAAAATCGTAAAGTCGCCGGCCCCGTCGATTTTGGCGGATTCGGTGATCGCATGCGGAATCGAGCGCACAAAACTTTTCATCATGATGATTAGGAACGGGCTGAGCAGCCCCGGCAGCAGCACCGCCAGGTAGTTGTCCTTCAAGCTCAGGTACTGGGTCACGAGCAGATAAAACGGTACCAGTCCGCCGGAAAACAAGGTCGTAAAGTAAATGAAAAACGAAATCTTGTTGCGGTACTGGAAATCGGGCCGCTGCAGCGCGTACCCGGTCATGGCCACCAGGAACAGGCCCACCGCCGTTCCCACCACGGTAATGCCGATCGTCACGAGATACGAACCGAGGATGAGCCCAGGATTCTCAAACACGATTTTGTAGGAAAAGGTGCTGAACTCCCGCGGCCAAAAATTGAAGCCGTATTTTTTAATCGCCGCCTCCGCCGTAAAAGAAGTGCCGAGTACGAGCAGGAACGGCAGCAGACAGAAGAGCGAGAACAAGCCGATGAACACGTAGCCGACCAGCTTGACGACGATCCCGCTCATATCCGTCCGTATGCTGCGGGTTTCGTGTGTATCATCCATGCGCGCTGCCTCCTAGAAGAGAGAGTTGTCGGGGGAGATTTTTTTGACCATCCAGTTGGCGGTGACGACTACGAAAAAGCCGAACACCGACTGGTACAGGCTGACAGCGCTGCCGATGGAGAAGTTGAAGTTGGTCATGAGCGCGCGGAATACGTAGGTTTCGATAATGTCCGTCGTCGCGTACAACGCCGTGTTGTTGGCTCCCACGAGGTTGAAGAACAGGCCGAAATTGCCGCGGAGAATGCCGCCCAGCGAGAACAGCAGCAAAATGATGAACGTCGGTTTCAGCCAGGGCAGCACGATGTAGCGAATGCGCTGGAACGCGTTTGCCCCGTCGATCTCCGAAGCTTCGATGATTTCGTTGTCGAGCCCCATGATCGCCGCGAAATAGACAATGGAGCCGTAACCCGTTGACTGCCAAAGGTAGGTCAGCACGATGATGAAAGGCCAGATGCTCGCATTGGAGTAAGTTTTGACCGGGTCCATGCCCAGCGAGGTCAAAATGCTGTTCAATAGTCCGTAGTCGTAGCTGAGCACGTTGTACGCGATCAGGCCGATCAGCACCGCCGAAATAAAATGCGGCAGAAACATCAGCGTCTGAGTCACTTTTTTGAACCATTTTTGGCGGATTTCGTTGAGGAAAACGGCGACGACAATTTGCAGCACGTTCCCCAATAGGATAAAGGCCAGATTATACACGACCGTGTTAAAGGTCAGCCGCCACAGGTCCCCGGTCATGACGAGAAATTTGAAGTTGTCGAAGCCGACGAACGGGCTGCGGAAAATGCCGTCCGTGTAGTTGTATTTGATGAACGCGAGATACAGGCCCGGCATCGGCAAATAAGCAAATACGATGAAAAATAGGATGGCCGGCAGGCACATCAGCAGCAGCGTTCTGTTGTTGCGGAAGCGTCTCCAGCGGCCGCTGCCATGCAGCGGCTGGCGATGATGCCGCCCGGTTTGCGCCTGCGTTTGCGAAACGGTTGCCATTCGGGTACCTCCTTTCATACCGGTATAAAATCGAGCGACTTCAGCTTTCCGTGGGCCTGCGGATCTACGGCTTCAAGGAAGATGGAAAGCTGTTCGCCTTCTTCACCAAACCACGGGCCCGGCAAATAAAACGAATCCGCGCTGCCGCCGGCCATCACCGGCCTTGCCGCGCCTCCCGGAAGCCATAACCGGCCGACGATCCGCTCGCCCATGAAGACCGTGAGCTTCAGAGCGGAGCCGTTCGCCCGCACCCTCCAACCCTTGCCCGCCGCGGAGCTCTTCACGCTGGCGAACAGCCACCCGGCGGCGCCGGAAGCGAGCGTCAGCGGCAGCTGCTGTTCAGCGGTGGCCTTATCGGCCGCTTCGGCGCTGGCCTTAAGCTGCGGCTCTTCCGCGGCGAAGACGGTGAACCCGGACGCCGCGCTGCCTTCATACACGATGACACGTCCTGCTGATTGACCAATAGAGCGTCTCAGATACACCGTCAACCGTACCGTCTCGCCCGAATTGACGAATGAACTGATATCGACAAACGGATCAAGCGGATGGACCGGGCCCGCCTCATTTCCGTTGACCTCCAACCTTGCTTCGGCCTCGAGACCCCGGAAATGAAGCGTCCACGAGTCGGCGTCTTGCGACGGCTCAAACTCCCTGCGGAAAATTTCATAAGCCGGATGATCCGCTGACTGCCAGCCGCCAAATCCAACCAGCGGCCACAGCGACTCATCATCGGCTTCGCCAGTTTGGCTGCTTGCGCCGGGTTTTCCGGGCTTTTCGGGCTTTTCGTGCATTCCGGTCTTGCCGTTTCCGCCTTCTGCGTCGCCTGCGCCAAACGTATCATCCGCCGTATGAAACACGCGCCAATTTGAACTGATGTCGCATACGCGGGTTACGGCCGTAAGTCCCCTGATGCCTTTTAGCGCCGGCAGCCTGAGCCCCGGTAGCCGGGCATCGTCGAAATTGGTGTGCCCCCAGATTTCCGTCCGTACCTGCAGCCTGAGGGTCCCGGCCGGCAAACCGTCCGATTCGCCGATCAGCATAAATGCGCCCCCTCCCCCAGGAGCCGCCGTCCCGATGTACTGGCCGCCTGCGTACAGCGAGACGACGTCTCCGCCTTGGCGGACGAGGAACCCTTTGATGTTCGTTTTACCCGGGACGCGCACGGCCGTTTCATACCAGGCATAGCCCCGGTAAACGCCCAAATGCTCCAGAAACGGCGGATGCACGCTTGCACCGCCGGCCCTGACGGCCCGCGCTGCCGGCTTGCCCCCGGCCGCCGAAGCCAGCCGCCATTTCACATCAGCGTTCTCGGCGGGCTTCACCGTCTCGGCTGACGGCTGAACAACCGTAAGCTCTCCGTCTAGCGAGACCTCCTCTGTATAAAGCGCTTTCAAACGATCGGTGACGATCAGGGTCAACTGCCGCCCATCCCCCAGCCGGATTCGGCACAAGACCGTCTCGGCTCCGGCAAACCGAATACGCAGCTGGCGGCCTTTTTGTTCAAGCGCTGCATATTCCGCTGCTGCCGACGCCACCGGAGCATCAAACGCCAGCGCCATCTCCCCGCTGCCTTCCATGTGAAAAGCCAGCACCGCTCCTCCTGCCTGCCGCTCTGCCATATAAAGCTCAGCCGTCGAATAAACAATACGGCCCGGGAGCCCCCATAGCGACAAAGGCACGTCAACCGGCAAAGCCAGGGATCTTAAGCCGACGAGCTCCAGCGCTCCGGCGGACGGAAAGCTTAGGCCATTCTCCGCCGCTCGCAGCGTTATCCGCTTGTCACAACCATCCCCGTTGGTGATGAAAACAAGCTGACCGCCGCCTTTCAGTTCCAACGCAAAGGGGCCAAATACATTTTCCGTGTCCCCCTCGGCCTTCCACGCCCGTTTCGCGTCGGGGTCCGCTTCCGCCAACGCCACTCCGTAAGCGCGAATCAGCCTGCCCAGCAGCCTGCCTTCATACGCCTCCGGGCGGATATGCCCCTCCGGGGAAATCATCCCGCCGAAGTCGTAATCCGAGGTGAGAAAGGCGAGCGGTCTGCCCCAGTTGTTCGTCGCGTTCGTAAATCCGAAATTCGTCCCGGACACTTGCAGGTACGGCCCGAGCAGCTTGGCCCCGGCTGACAGAAGCCGGAGCAGCAGGTAATGCGTTCGGTTCGTCTCCGTCACCAGCAGCGGAACATTCATTCCGGCAAGCTTCTCCCGATAATGATGCACCTTGTGCTCGAATTCGGGGTCACGATTATCGGGATAAAAATTGCAGGTCGGCACCACGCCTTCCGCCAGTCCCGAAGCCTGCGGCAGCCCGCCCTGTCCGGCGCAGGCAATGAGCGGCACCTTGATACCTTGCGCCAAAGCCATGTCGCGAAGCGCAGAGATATAGCCTTTGGGATCGCCACAATCGTAAAAATCCAACTCGTTGTCCAGTTGAACACAAATGACGTTTCCCCCTGCACCGGCTTGCTGCCTTTGCAGGATCGGCAGGATTTTGTCATACCACTTGCGGACATACTCCAGGAAAACCGGATCGTTATCCCTTAGCCTCATCGGCGCTTGTTTGGCGTAAAGGTAAGCCGGCAGCGCGCCCCCATCCCACTCGGAGCAGATGTACGGCCCGGGCCGCGCGATCACCCAAAGTCCGGCTTCGGCGGCCAGGCGCAAAAACGATTCCGCGTCCCGCATCCCCTCGAAATCCCATTCGTCTTCACGCAGCTCATGAAAGTTCCAAGGAAAATAAACGTCGATACTGTTGTAACCCATCGCCTTGACCTGCTCCATCCTCTCCCGCCAATGTTCGCGGGGTATTCGGAAGTAGAACAGCGATGCGCACAGAAGGACAACGCTTTCCCCGTTGATACGGACGGCGTTGCCGCTGAAGCTGACGGCTGATTCGGCATGGACACGGATACTCAAACGGAATCACTCCTCACTCATTTGCCGCAATTTTAGTGAAACCCATTTCATGAAACCCGTTTCATTATATGCAAAAAAATAATTATGGCACCAAAACCACAGTGAATGAAACGGGTTTCATTTTGGGGGAAAGAAACAAACGGGTCAGAAAGGCTGGAATAACGCTTGAATAACTTAGGAGTAAAAAATAAGGACAAAAAACGTCGTTATTCCGGCGGTATCAGGCAATTTGAGAGAAATAGCGGAAAAATATGCCGCTATTTTCTAAAATCGCAAAGAAATGCCAGCGTTCTGGACCATTCATCGGAAATTAAGTACATAATATGCCGCTAATGGAAATGAACATGCCAGGGCTCTGGATATAAGTACATAAAATGTCGCTATTTTGAAGTGAGATATGGTTGGACGTTCCGGTAGCCGGCTGTCGTCAAACACCGTTTCCAGGTTAAGCCTAACAAATACTTTGAATTTCAATGGGTTGTAATCGTGGTAAGCTTACAAGGTCGTTTGTAAGTAAGTTGCGGAGAAAGTTGCTGCGATCAAGGGTTATTACATGAATTTTGGACCGGGGTTGGCCCCTGTAATGTAAGGGTTTTCATTCGATATTCTATCCTAGCGGAAAATCGTTGTCAATCCTTTGATTAACGCCTTTCTCCCCCGGCTCCCCTACGCTATCATCGTTTTCCGGCAGGGGTGGCGGTGGATTCGCGCACGACCAGCTCCGGCTTGAGCAAGGTCGTCTTGGCTACTTTGTCCTTGGTAATCATTTTGTGCAAAATTTCGGCCGCCGTACGCCCAAGCTCGTTTGCGCGCAGCGATACCGTGGTCAACTCCGGAATGCTGTTGGATGCGAACGGAATGTCGTCATAACCCACGATTGAGATGTCCTCAGGCACTTTCAGCCCGGCTTTGGCCGCCGCTTTGAGCGCGCCGATCGCCACGAGATCGTTCAGGCAGAAGATCGCCGTGGGCCGCTGCGGCAAGCTTAACAGCCGGTTTATAAAATCCGTACCGCTCGCCACGGAAAAACCTTCATGAAGTATCCATTCCTTCCGCACCGGGATGCCGTGCTGTTCCATCGTTTTCGTGAACGCGGAAGTACGTTGCAAAGTATTGGACATGTGCCGGTATCCGCCAACGATGGCGATATCGCGGTGCCCCAGCTCGATGAGATGCCGGGTCGCCAGCTCCGCGCCAAGCCGCTCATCCACGGCCACCCGGTTGAGTATTGATCCGGGCAGACGCCCATTGATGAGCAGCAAAGGCAGCCTTTTGCCGATTTCGACGACCTCTTCCGCAAGCTCTCTTCCGGGTTTCGCCAGATCGATCCGCCCGCCCAGCATGACGATCCCGTCCACCTGCTTCTCCGTCAGCGCGTTCAAATATTGTGATTCGCGGATATATTGATCGGCGCTGTCACCGTTGGCGGACACCGTATCACAGAGGAAATAAGTATAACCTTGCTTCCGCGCTTCCTGGTCAAACCCGGACAAAACCTCCGGAAAAAAAGGATTCGTAATGTCCGGCAGGATGATGCCGATCATCCCCGTCTCTTTTTTGGTCAAACTGCGGGCCAGGGCGTTCGGCTGAAACTGGTATTTGTTAATCAGTTCGTTGATGCGGTCCCGGGTCTCTTTTTTGACCGGAGCCGTATTGTTCAGCACCCGGGAGACCGTGGCCACGGAAACATTCGCCTCTTTTGCGATATCATAGACTGTAACCGATTTCACAAAAGTCACCTACTTGACATTTATTGGGGACGAAACCAAGTATATCAGAATCCTCGGCACATGAAAACCGGGCTTCTCGCCGAAGGCCGCACGCTGCGCCCCCGTTTAGCGGCCCCGCCCCCTTATATCTTAAAAAAAATCGCGAGTCAGGTTGGCTTCCCCATGCAACTCGCGATTTACGGTCTTTCGCAACTCGGCCCCTTATGAGAGCGGTGATTTTTGACGTTACTTTGCCGCTTAATCGTTTATCATTTGCGCCAGGCCTTGCTTGGAATCGATGTTTTTTTCCATCGTATCCGCCTGCTTCTCCCAGTCCGCAAACTTGCCGTAGGCCGTATAAATCGTCGAGCCGGTCGGCAGCTCGGGATGTTCGTTTTCCCCGTTCGTGCCCCAGTTCACCCAGCCGGAATCACTGCGCTGCACGATTTGGTAACGCGATACGACCTCACTCGTGTACCACACCATGGCATAGCCGGTTTCATCGTTAAGCTCGGCGGTTTTGTTGGCGCTCAGCGGGAAAATGGTTTGCTCGGGCGCGCTGTTGACGTCTACTGTTTTTTGATACAGCACCTGTTCGTTCCGCTCGCCTTGATGCACTTGTTTATGGGATTCGGGAATGATCTCGGCAATATGCGCCTTGATTTCCTCCGGCGTCAAAATCCCGTCCTGGATGCAAAAGATACGCCAGAAGTAATCCCAGGACACCTCGTTGATGTTCTCCCCGATGCTTTCCTTGTACTGCTTCAGCTTGTCGTTCCCCAGCTTGTCCGCGTCCGCCAGCAGCCGGTGAACGCCGTCCGACAAAATATTGGCGTACAGGTCGCCTTCCCGGTAATACGTGCCCCCGTAAGAAGCGAAGGATGTAAATACCCGGTTGCCTTGCCCGCTCTCGAATTCGTCCCCGACCGTAATTTTATTGACGACCGGAATGCCGTCCACTGTGGTAGAGAAATCGTCGACCTCGTATTTTCGGCGGAACCAGGGTGAATTGTAGAAAAACTCCCAGATCACCGAAAACTTTTTCCCTTGCAAATTTTCGTCCAAACCGTCAGGCACTTGGCCGTTCATGCGGTACCGGCAGTAGATCGGGCCTTCGGCCTCGACCACGTATTCCACCTTCGTGTGCTCCGGCGGATTGATCAGCCCGTTTTTCGGGGTGAAGAAAGGACCGTAAAATCCCCCGATCGCATTGGAGTAATCCTTAATTAAATTCTTCCGTTCTTCCTTGGCTTCGAAATACCGGATGCCCCATTTCCCGTAGGAAGTGCCGTCGGCGGTGCCGGAGCACAGCTCCAAGATATAATAACCGGTGTCCAATCTGCGGAAGCCGTCCGCCTGCACGGGGTCGAGCTGCTGAATGCCCGTAAACGCCTTGGCCTTAGCAACCGGATTTTCGCCGGCATACAGCCAATACGTGGCGACCAGTTTGTCCATGCTGACCATGTAAACGATCGACGCTTCCCGGATATATTCCCCGTCAAGAATCACATCCGCGAGTTGAAAAGGAACTTTACGGTGCTCGTCGTCATACAGTTCAAGGCTGCCTGGGTGAACCCGGTAATCGGAGAAATTCAGCTTGGTGATCACCGGCTCGTTTTTTCTCGGCAGATGGTCTGGATTGTTTAGCATGATGGGGAACTTATATTTAAATGCTTGCGCTGTTGTGTCCATAGTCAAAACCTCTTTCCTTGGTTGGTCTGATGCTGCGATTTATTTGGCAAATTTGAAGGAGAACGGCAGCTTTTTGCCCTTCTGGGCGTCGATCAGGACGGCGATTAAAATAATCAAGCCTTTGACCAGCAGCTGCCAAAACGAGCTGACCCCCATTAGGTTCAAACCGTTGCTCACGACACCGATGATCATCACGCCGAAAATCGTTCCGCTGATGCGGCCCCGTCCACCGGCCATGGACACGCCGCCCAGCACGCAGGCCGCGATGGCATCCATTTCATAGCCCTGACCTACCGATGGCTGGCCCGAATACATTCTCGCCGAGAGCACGATCCCAGCCAATGCGGAGAGCAGACCGGCCAGCGTATACACCGCAATCTCCACCTTCTTGATGCGCACGCCCGAGAGACGGGCCGCTTCCCGGTTGCCGCCAATCGCAAAAATGTTCGTTCCGAACTTCGTTTTGTTCAACAGCACGATAAAGATCACGATCAAAATAACCATGTATAGCACCGGCAGAGGCAAAAAACCGAACAGCTTCCCTGTCCCCAACTGGGTGTATGCGTCGTTGGTGATCCGGGCCGACCGCCCGCCGCTGTAAATATAAGCGATCCCCTGGGCGATGTTCATCGTCGCCAGCGTCACGATAAATGCGGGCAGCTTAAATTGGGTGATGATGACCCCGTTAAAAAATCCAAGCAACGTGCCGATGACAATCCCCAGCAAAATCGCCACGGGCATCGGAATGCCGTTATTCACCATAAAACCAACGGTCAGCGTCCCGGAAACGGCCACAATGGCACCGACCGAGAGGTCGATCCCGCCAAGAATCATGACCAACGTCATGCCGAGCGCGAGGAAAACGTTATTGGAAACCTGCCGCAGCACCGTGATCAAATTTTCCGTCGTCAGGAACACCGGCGATACGATCGATAATACCACGCATAAAATCAACAATACGAATATAATGCCGATATTGCTTTTGAACATCGCTGTAAGGGCGCTATTTTTTGTGCTCATCGTTTTCTCATCCTCCTGTCGCATAGCGCATAATATTTTCCTGGGACAGCTCCTCCCGGTTTAATTGCGCCACCAGCTTGCCGCTCCGCATTACGCACACCGAGTCGCACATATTGATGATCTCCGGAAGATCGGAAGAGACCATAACAATCGCCAACCCTTCATTGGCCAGCCGGTTGATGATCGCGTAGATTTCCGATTTGGCGCCGACATCGACCCCGCGGGTAGGCTCATCCAGGATCAAAAGCCGCGGATTCGTGGCCAGCCATTTGGCGATGACCACCTTCTGCTGGTTGCCTCCCGACAAGCTGGACACCTCGATGTCCGCCGAAGCCGTCTTAATATTCAGGTCGCTTACGTATTTGCCGATCTGTTCGCTTCTTTTTTTCTCGCTGATCAAAAACCGGCTGCCCATCAACTGATCCAGATTCGTTAACGTCAGATTGAAGCCGACCGAGTTCTCGAGGACCAGCCCCTGGTCCTTACGGTCTTCCGGGACCATGGCGATCCCCTTGGCGATGGCTTGGCTGCAGTTTTTAAAGCTGACTTCCTTACCGTTTAAATAAATCCGTCCACGGTTATGCCGGTAGGCGCCGAAAATGGTTTGCATCAGCTCGCTTCTGCCCGCGCCCACCAGGCCGGAGAAACCGAGGATTTCGCCTTTGCGCACCCGGAAGGAAACGTCCTCGAACGCGCCCCCTCTGGACAGCCCTTCAACGCGCAGCACTTCCTCGTCCCGCACGGAATAGGTACGGGTATAGAAGCTTTCCAGCTCCCGGCCGACCATCATCGCCACCAAATCTTCCGTGTTGGTGTCCGAGGTTCGCTTCGTGCCGACATAGCTGCCGTCCCGGATGACCGTGATGCGGTCCGCCATTTTGAACAATTCCTCCAGCCGGTGCGAAATGTAAATGATCCCTACGTTTTGCCGCCGCAGCTTCTCCATCGTGACGAACAGGCGCCCCACTTCCTCATCGGACAGCGAGGAGGTAGGCTCGTCCATCACCAGGATTTTCACGTTAAAAGAGATCGCCTTCACGATTTCGATCAACTGCTGCTGGGCCACCGTCAATTCCCCCACCAAGGTCGTGACGTCGATGTTTAGCCCAAGCCGCTCGATCATGCTCTTGGCCTCGTTTTTCATCCGTTTTTCGTCCTTGAACCCCCATTTGTTGACGGGCTCGCGCCCCAAAAAAATGTTTTCGGCGACGCTCAGATAAGGCACGAGGACGATTTCCTGGTGAATGATGCCGATTCCGTAAGCCCTTGCGCTTTGTACGCTATCGATATCCGCGGCCTGCCCGTCGATAAAGATTTGTCCGCGGTCCGGCTTGTGGATGCCGCCCAAAATTTTGATCAGCGTCGATTTGCCCGCGCCGTTTTCGCCCAGCAAGGCATGGATCTCGCCGGCTTTCAGCTCAAAATCGATCCCTTTAAGCGCATGGGTGCCCCCGAAGCTTTTGGCGATCCCATGCATCTCCAGCAGATTATCTGCCATGGTTGCTCACCTCCGAAGCGGTATCTTCTTGAAAAAATTAGAATGCAAGGGACGCTTGCATTCTAATTAAGGGGCTTATTGCCATTTGCCGGCGGTTTCCTCGGCCATTTCCTTCGTTACGATATGAGAAGGCAGCAGCACTTCCTGTTTAATCTCCTTACCCTGCAAATAATCGACCGCCATATTGAAGGAAGTTTCGGCGATTTGAATCGGCACTTGGGCCGAAACCGCCGTGAACGAACCGTCGAGCAAAGCGGCTTTGCCGTCCGGAGACGCATCGATGGAGTACACGCCGATATCCGTTCTGCCGCTGGCCTTAATCGCCGCCGCTACGCCCAAAGCCGAAGGGTCGTTGATCGCAAAAAATGCGTCGATGTCGGCATTCGCCTGGATAATATCTTCCGCGATCGGCAGCGAGGCATCCAGCGCCGCCTTGCCGTCCTGTTGGGCTACGATTTTAAATTTGGAGGCGTTTTCGCCGAGACCGTCCATAAAGCCCGCTACCCGCTGCACGCAGCTTTCATTGGAAGGGAAATCCAAGATGGCGATTTGGGCGCCGTCCGGATAGTCTTTCACCATCTGCTCGCCCATCAGTTTGCCGGCCATGTAAGCGTCGGTGGCGATGATGCTTTTCACGAGGTCTCTATCCTCTTTAATGACGGCCGTGTCGACGTTGAACACCGGAATGTTGCGATCATGCATCGCTTCCAGCCCCTGACGGATCCCCGCGGAATCGACCGGGATAACGAACACGGCGTCAAAGCCCTGGTTGGCCGCGTCCGACATTTGATTGATTTGCTTGTTCAGATCATAGTCCGGGTCGAGCATCGTATATTTGTAGCCTTTCTCTTTCGCCAATCTCTCGAAGGTATCATTCATCGCCGTTTGAAACGTATTGTTCTGCGTGTTCGTCAAGAAGGCAAAGCTGTACGTCCCGTCCTTGCCTCCGCCATTGCCGCTCCCCGCTTGATTTCCCGCCTCGGTTCCTTTCCCGTTGCCGCAAGCCGATAGAGCCAGAACAGTAAGCGCTATCAAGGAAAACTTAAAAAAATGCTTTTTCACAATAAACCAGCCCCCTATGATGATTTAGTGATAAAGAACGTCTGCGGTCGATCCGGTGCGCGCTGTTTCCGTCGAATAAACCGCTTTCAATTTCTTTACGTAAAATGTATCATAAGAGGCTGGGTGATGTCAAATATTTTGTCGAATTTTTAAATAAAAAATAGTTATTAATTTTATTTACGTAAATTTCTTAAGAATTAAATCCTCAATCTCCGCTGGAGCCGGTTCCAATACAATATTTTTCCAAGCCTTCAACAGATTTTTCGATTCGACGATATAAGGCGGTACGCCGATATACTTATGCTCATCACGGCCCAGCAAGGCCTTGGCGGTCGCCAAACCTACCGCGACCCCCTGATCGTATGGCCGCTGCGTTGAAAGTCCCTTCACCATTTCTTCTTTAGCCAAATACGTGGCGATTTCCGTGTCGAGATCGAAGGTGAAGACGGCCACATCCTCCCGCTTCAGCTCCTTCAAAGCCTTGATCGCCTCCAGCGCCGGTCTGTCCCAAGAAATGTACAGGCCTTGAATTTCCGGGTGTCGCTTGAGCATTTCTTTACAAACGTCGTACGTTTTCTCGATTTGGTAAAAATACTGCTCATCAACGATTTCAATATTGCGGAAATTGCTGCGGATCGTATCGTTGGCCACGGCATCCCTTAAATGCGTGCCGTAAAACGGAGCGCCATGCCCGATGAAGCCGATCTTGACGTTCTGCTTATTTTTAAAATAATTGCCGAGCAGGAGCGCCGCATTTTGGCCGTTCTCCCGTTCATTGACCGAAACGCAGCAGGAATACTGGTCTTTCGTCATCCCCTCCGGCACATGGCTCATAAAGATCAGCTTCGTTTCCTCCGAGATGTTATTGAACTTCTTGGCGGTCAGCTCATCGTCGACCGGGATCGCGATAATCGCATCCGGTTTTTGCATGCGCAAGCCTTCGAGTTGCGTGACCTGCAGATTAGGGTCAAAACCGGCATTAGTAATGGAAATAATGGAAATGCCGTATTGGTCCAACACATGGCGGATCCCGTTTTCGTATAGTCTTGTCCACGCCGTGCCGCCATAATGGAAAGAGATGCCGACTTTATAGCTGCCTGCCGTCAATTTTTCAACCTCTTCCTTGGACAACGTCAATTCATCGGGAGAAACCGGCTTTTCACCAAACGGCCCCTTGCCGATCACCTGGGTCGACTTCTGAATTGAAAACGCCATCGGAACCTTGATTTCCCGGGACTCGCCCGGACCGTGATCGATTTTGTCCACCAGCATCGCAACCGCTTCCATAGCCATTTGCTTCGTGTCCTGCTTCAGCATCGTCAGCGGCGGATTGATGATTTCCGACCATTCCTCATCGCCGAACCCGATCACCGAAACGTCGGCCGGCCATTCCAGCCCCAGTTTGTTCAACACCCGCAGCAAATTTAAGGTGATCCGGTTGCCGCTGGCCACAAAGGTCGGATTTTTATGCTGGCCCCAAACCTCTTTGATCCCTTTTTCGAAATCTTCCAGCCGGTTTTGCTCCACTTCGATCAATAGCTCTTCACGAAACGGAATTTTGTAGGAACGAAGCGCTTCGCGATAGCCTTCCAACCGGTCTTCGACACTGGAAAAATCCCCTTTTTCGATGATCAAGGCGATTTCCTCATGTCCCGATTTCAACAGATGGATGCAGCCTCTGTAAATCCCTTCCCTGCTGTCCGCCAGCACCGAGCCGACGCCCTTGAGATCAACCTTGCGGTCCAGGAACAGAAACGGAATCTGCTGCTGCTTAAGCTTCTGGAACTGCTTCGCCTCCGTGCTGGCCGGCACGATGATCAGACCCGCGATCCGCTTGTTGTTCAGAATGTTGGTAATGATGTTCTTCTCCAGCGTCACGTCGTCATGATGGAAATAGACCGTTAAACTATAACCCCGCTCGGTCAAACAGGATGAAATCGCCGATGCCAGCTGGGAAAAAAGCGTCCCCGACAATCCCGGCAGGAGCAGGGCGATCTCCGATTTTTTGCCGATTCTGAACTTATTGCCGGCAACCGCGATTTTCTTGTCGTAGCCCAATTGCTTGATGACGCCTTCCACTTTTTCCACCAGCTCGGGACTTACGTATCTCGTTTTATTAATCACATGGGAAACCGTGGCTATCGACACGCCGGCTTCCTTAGCTATCTCTTTAATTGTCGCCAATTCTCACACCCCCACCCATGAATTTACGTAAATTTATAAAAAAATTGTAGCATTGTATACGATTTCAGTCAATCGAATCCGGGGGAAGTGCTGTTTATATAGTTGAGTTTTATGGTTTTCGAAAATTTACGTATAAGAAAAACGTCTATCGAAACTATGGCAATATTTCCGGATAAGTAACTGTATCTTTTGCAACTATTAGATTCAACAATCATGTATTGGTTTGGGAGACGATAATGGAGTTCAGTAGGAATAACTGTTCCCCACAAATTTTGAGTATGTCCTGATA
The DNA here is from genome assembly GCF_003863965.1 of Paenibacillus oralis. Classification (GTDB taxonomy): domain Bacteria; phylum Bacillota; class Bacilli; order Paenibacillales; family Paenibacillaceae; genus Fontibacillus; species Fontibacillus oralis. The sequence continues at coordinate 5,415,446 of NZ_RRCN01000001.1, read as the reverse complement.
TTATCCTTCCATAATCTGAATAAAGGTTCATCGATTTCTTCTCGACTGCTAAGCCCTTTTCGCCGTGGATTCGCGTTCAACCAGCTTGACGGGGATTTTGAGGCGCTTCCGGCAAACCGCCGCGTGCTCCAGCCAGTCGACCACGACGGCAGCCGCTTTGCGGCCGATTTCGTAAAAATTTTGCCCGACCGTCGTCAGCGGAACGGCGACATGCTCTGTCAGCGGATTGTTGTCGTAGCCGATGATGGAAAGGTCCTCCGGCACGCGCAGACCGCCGTCCAGGCAGCGGTTCAGCAAACTGGCGGCGACGAGATCGTTTTCCGCCTGGACGGCGGTCACCCCCTCGCTGACGTACAATTCCAGCAGTTCCTCAAAAAAGCGGTCCCGTCCCCGCTCCTCGATCGTGGCTCTCCCGTCCAAATGAACCCAGCGGCAATCCAGCGGGATGCCAGCATCCTTCAGCGCCTGGCAGTAGCCGAAATACCGGTCGAGTACCGAGGAAGTCGATTCCAGGGAAACGCTGGACAAAAAGCCGATCTTGCGGTGGCCCAGCCTGGTCAGATGGGACACGGCCTGATACGTGCCGTCCACATTGTCCGATTCGACGCTGCCGATCGAAAGGCTCTCAAAATGCTTATCAATCATCACGATCGGGTACTCTTCCAGGGACAGTTTATGGAGAATGTCGAAGTTCCCCTGGGCCCGCGGGTAATAAATGAGGGCCGAGGCCCCGCGCCGCGGCAGCGTATCCAGCAGGTTCCTTTCCTTGCTGTCGTCATAATTGCTCTGGTGTACGCTCAAAAAATAACCGTGCTTGTTCAACCATTCGGAAGCCCCGCGAATGTAGCCCATCGTCCCCCGGTCGTCCTCCTCGGGGATAATGAGGGAAATCATTTTTCCGATCCGCGCGGTTTGTTCCTTCTGAAACCGGCCTAACGGTTTGACGAAGCTGCCGCTGCCCTGAATCCGGTAAATGTAGCCTTCCTTCTCCAGCTCCTCCAGCGCCCGCCGGCTCGTTACCCGGCTGACACCAAAGCGTTCGGTCAACTCCGCTTCCGTCGGCAGTTGATCATCGGCCTTATACACGCCTGAAGCGATTTTTGCTTTCATTTCCTCGACGATTTTACTGTACAGCGTCCCTCTCATGCTCCGTCTCCGTCCCTCTATTTCTTAAAAAATTATTGCACGGCGTTGTAACGTTCGTATTGCGCTTTCTGAATTTCCAAATATTTTTGCGTGCCCATCCGGTCCAGCGTGTTGACGTAATGGTCCCAGTCCGACTCGAAATTGGCTTTGCCGGTCACGAATTTAACACGCATTTCCGTAATGTATTTGTTGATGTCGGTCAAAACCGCGCTTTGTTCCTTGCTTTCCTCCGGCGTCGGCACAAAGGTCGGCCAAATTTCCTCGGGAAGATACTTTTCCAGCTCTGCCGAATCCGTCTTAAAGTCCTCGTCCACCGTTTTGCCTTTGGCGGCGGAACGAAGCTCCGCCGGCGGTTCGACGTAAGGATAATAACCCCCGTAGACGTTGTCGACGTATTGGAAGGCGCCAAGCTGCTGCCCGCCCTCATAATGCAAAATTTCATCGATATACACCGGTTTACCGTCCACCATATTGTATGTCTCCCCTTCGCTGCCGAAGAACCCATACATCGAGCCTTCTTCCCCGTAAAAATAATCGACCCAGGCGATCGTTTCCTCCGGATGCTTATTGGCTTTGGTGACCGTAAACGAGGAAGTGCCGCGCGTCATCGGGTCCATCCAGTTGACCACCTTGTCGCCGCCCGGCCCGGCGAGCACGTTGATCCCGATGAAATTTTTCGGGCCCGTGGTTCCGATATAGGCCGGATCTCCCCAGGAGAAAGCGCCGACCTTGTCACCCGAAGCGTCAGTGACCCACTGGGCATATTCATACTCGGAATAGTTGAAGAGCGGCAAGGTGCCGTCCCGGTACAGCTGATGCAAATATTGCAGCACCTGCTTATATTTCGGATCGTTAAAGACGAGCTTCAGCTCACCGTCCTTATCCTTGTAAATCCATCTTTCCGCCGCCTTCAAGCCGCCGTTCCCCATGCCGAAGCTGCCGAGCAGCTGGCGCTCGAACATACTGTTGATAGAGCCGGAAGGCATCACCCAGCCCATCTCGTCATGCGGATCGCCGTTGCCGTTGGCGTCTTGTTCTTTGAAGGCCAGCAGCACCTCCCTGAGCTCGTCGGTTGTGGCCGGCGCCTCAAGCCCCAGCCGGTCCAGCCAGGTTTGATTGATGTACAGCCGGATCGAGCGGTATGTCAGCGCACTGTCGATGTAGGGCAGCGAATAAATATGACCGTCCGGCATCGTCAGCGCTTTTTTCACCTCGGGGTAGTCCGTAAACAGCTTTTTCAAGTTGGGGGCATGTTCCTCGATCAGATCCTCCAGCGGTAAAAAAATACCCTGCCCTCCGTAGCTGATCAACTCATCGTTGCTGAAGCCGATCTGGTAAAACGCATCAGGCAATTGATTGGAGCCGAGCATGACATTTTTGCGTTCGGTTAGGCTGGCGCCGGGAATTTCCTCCCATTCGATATGGACGCCGGTTTTTTCCTCGTATTTTTTCCACATCCACAAATCCTTCGACGGCGGCCGGACATCATTGTAGCTAACCCGCGCAAATTTCAGCGTAACCGGTCCGTCCGTTTCCCCTTCTTCCTTGGGCGTCCCTCCTTTGGAGCCGCAGCCTCCAAGCACTAAGCTCAGCGCCAGCAAACCGACCATAAACCAGCGAAGCCGTCGTTCCATCACATCATCCCCTCTTTCTTCAGCCTTTAATGGCACCGACCAAAATCCCTTTTTCAAAAAATTTGGAAAGCAGCGGATACAAAATGAGCAGCGGCAGCGAGGAAACGACCACGACGGCGTATTTAATCCCCTCCTGCACCACCATCCGGTCCGCGTAACCGTCATCGATGGCGATCGCGACCATTTGCCGGAAATCGTTTTGGATCAATATTTCGCGCAGGATCAGTTGCAGAGGATACAGGGAGCGGTCCGAGAGATAAATCATCGCGTCAAAATATGAATTCCAATGGCCGACGCCGTAAAACAGCACCATCACCGCGACAATGGGGGTTGAGAGCGGCAGGACGATTTTGTACAGCAGCCGGTAATCGCTGCAACCGTCCACATAGGCGCTTTCTTCGAGCTCGACGGGAATTTGCGTCTGAAAAAAAGTCCGCATGATGATCAGGTTATACGCGCTGATCGCCCCCGGCAAAATGAGCACCCACATCGTGTTGACGATGCCCAGCGACTGATTGACCAAATAACTGGGAATGAGGCCGCCGCTGAAAAACATGGTGAAGGTAAACAGAAACGTAAAGATGTTTTTGCCGAAAAAACGCCGCCTTGACAACGGATACGCGCCGAGGATCGTCATGATCACGTTCAGCGCGGTGCCGACGGTCGTGTACAAAATCGTGTTGCCGTAACTGCGCCAGATATCCTTATTTTCAAAAATGGTGAGATAGCTTTGCACCTGAAAGCCTTTTGGCCAAAGCAGCAGGGGGTTGTCGTAGATTTGCCGCGGGTCCGAGAGCGACGCGAACAACACGAATAAGAGCGGATACAATATCAGAAACGTCAGCAGCAAAACGAATAGGAAAATGACCGCATCAGCCACTTTTTCCCCCGTTGTCCGATAGATTGCGGTATGCATGTGCGTTCCTCCCTTCGGCTTACCAAAGACTGGTTTGCCCCGCCCGTTTGGCGATCGCATTGAAGGAAATCAGCAGGATGAAATTGATGACATTGTTGAACAAGCCGACGGCTGCGGAAAAGCTGTATTGGGCGTTTAAAATCCCGCTTTTGTACATGTAGGTGGAGATCACTTCCGAGGTTTGCAGGTTCATATCGGTTTGCATCAGCAGCACTTTTTCGAAACCGACATTCATGATGCCGCCGATGCTGAGGATCGACAGGATGACGATGGTCGGCATGATTCCGGGCAAGGTCACGTGCCACATTCTGCTCAGCTTGCCGGCGCCGTCCATGTAAGCCGCTTCATATTGCTCCGGCGGAATGCCGGACATTGCGGCCGTGTAAAGGAGCGACGACCAGCCGATGCTCTGCCACAATCCCGACCAGACGAACAGATGCCAAAACGATCCCGGGTCCGCCAGGAAATCGCGGCTGGTACCGCCAAACCAAGCGATGACCGAGCCGATCACCCCATTCGTTGGCGAAATGAAGAAAAACAGGATGCCGACGGCGACGACGACGGAAATAAAATGCGGAGCGTAGGAGATGGTTTGCACGACGGTGCGAAAACGTTTGGAGCGGAGCTCGTTAAACATGAGCGCGAGGATGATGGGAGCCGGAATGCTGACGAGCAGGCCGTAAACGCTGATCCCCAGCGTGTTGCGCAAAATGTTCCAGAAATAATAGGCATTGAAAAACCGTTCAAAATGCTCAAATCCGGCCCACGGGCTGCCGCCGATCCCCAGCGCGGGCATGAAATCCTTAAAAGCGATTTGCACACCGTACATCGGCCAGTAATGCCAAACGACAAAGTACAGAAAAGCCGGGAAAATGATCACGTATAATGCGAGGTTTCTTTTGAGCTGGCTGCGGATATAGGTCCATCGTGCGGGCGGTCGCTTATTCCCTTGCGGGGGCGGTTGCTTGCTCCATTGCGTTAATCGTTGCGTGATCCAGTGCGGGGGCCATCGGGCAGGTTGATTTGCGGAGGCGGATGGTTTCGTTGGGGGAGTAGTTTTCACATGCAATCATGGCTCCTTTCTGAAAAAGGTGGTGAATGCGCAGTCAGTTGCAACGGTGGTAAAAGGTAAATTCCCCAAATTGTTATGACATATATTATGTCACGAATTATATTTGGTCAATGTGTAATGACAAATTATTAAAATCACATTGGAAATATCCAATCAAGCTGCTAATTTGGCCAATCTTCTTTCCAATCTCATTGGATATTTCCAATCAGAACGTCCTTTTCAAGCGAAGGAACCCTGCTATACTTCTTCCTCCGGCATGTCGGCGAGTCCCGCCCGCAGGCCCTGCAAATCGAGACCGTCGGCCGCAAACGCCTGGCGGATGAGCTCCGGAACGACAAACTCGTCGTATTTCCCCAGGTAAGGCGCTTCCTCCGGCGCCAGCAGATCCTCTTCACGACAGTCCCGGCAAGCTCTTGCGATTTCTCCGATTAAGGTTTGCGGATCGCTTTTGCCTGAAACGATCATGTAGTATGGCTCCATCGGGACGACGGAGCGTAAGGCGAGGCGTTCGGACAAATGGTGCTTAAGCAACCGCTCCAAGGTACGGAACGCCTTGCTGCCGACCCAAGGGAGCACGAACAAGGCGTCTCCGCCGGCCGGCAGGACGACCTGCCGGGCCAGCCCAGTCTCCCTGGCCAGCCGCCGCGCCCGCTCCAACCGGTTCACCGCTTGCGGGGACAAATACGGATAAATGGCGGAGCCGGCGAGCACTTCCCGCATCTTTTTCACGACCTGGGTGTGAACATCTCCGCCTGCCCCAAGCCATAACGTATCCACTTTGCCGATCGCCGGTTTTACGTAAACCGCCTTATGCTTTGCGTCCACCTCCGTCACCTTCCACAGCTTCCCAGCCAGGGTAAAGCAGTATCCGGGCGGCGGAACGGTCGTAATCGAGCCGATCTCCTCGGAACCGTTATACACAGCATGTTCTTCGTCATCCTGAAAGACGGCGTAAAAACGGAAGTTGTTTACGATCTTCTCCCCGGTCAGGCCGATGATCAGCGACTTTTCTTCCGTCCACTGCAAATGGTCGGTTTGCAGGAGATAATTCAGGAACATTTTATACTGCTCCGGGCTCACCTGGCGAAACGACGGCAGCGTCAGCACCGCTTGCGCCAGCTCGGCCGGCTCCACTTCCCCCATGCTTTTCAACATGCTCATCGTTTGATGGTACATCGTGCCGATCGGCAGTTTGCGGCTATTCAGCGGCTCGATCCACTTGTGCCGGACGTACAGCTCGATTACCGCGATCGCGCGCAGCAGCGTCCACGGCATGCGGGCCGGCAGCGGCGCATCTTCGTCTTCCTCCTCTTGGACGACGAACAGCATCTCCGATGCCGCATCGCCGCGCCGGCCGGACCGACCCAGCCGCTGCACAAAGCTGGACGAGCTGTACGGAGCGCCAAGCTGCACGACCCGCTCAAGCTCTCCGAGGTCGATCCCTAGCTCCAGCGTCAGCGTCGCCGCGGACACCGCCGGTCCCGGGCCGTTTTTCAGCGCGCTCTCCGCCTCTTCCCGCAGCATCGCCGAAATGCTTCCGTGGTGAACGTAAAACACGTCCGGCTCGTGGCGTTTTGCCGCAACCCGGCGCATTTCCAGCGTCGTGAGCTCGGCGTCGGAACGGCTGTTGGTGAAAATCAGCGCTTTCTTCAAATGCGTGCTGTCGTAAATGTACTCGTAGTATGCCTTGCGAGCGTTCTGCAACTGCTCGGCCTGCTGTTCGTCACGGGCGTCGGGAAACGAAAAATGCTCGACCCGCAGCCGCAGCTTGCGCCCTCCCGCCGAGGACACGACCTCGACCGGCTCGCGGCTTCCGGCCCCTAACCATGCCTTGGCCGATTCATAATCGCTGAGTGTCGCCGACAGCCCGATCCGTCTCGGCCTGGCGCCGGCCATCCGCTCGATCCGGGCGATTTGGCTCAGCACTTGGATGCCCCGGTCCACCCCCATAAAGGCGTGCACCTCGTCGATAATGATGTAACGCAAGTCTTTAAACAACGCGGGAATCGCGTTGGGACGGTTCATCAGCAGACCCTCAAGCGACTCCGGCGTGATTTGCAAAATTCCGGAAGGATTCCGGACCAGCTTCGTTTTTTCGGTTTGCGGCACGTCGCCGTGCCAGTGCCAAACCGGAATGCGCGATTCGCGCAGCAGATCCTCGAGCCTGGCGAACTGATCGTTGATCAGCGCCTTCAGCGGACCGATGTATAAGATGCCGACGGAGCTTGCCGGCCGGTTGTACAGCTCGGTCAGCGCGGGAAACAACGCGGCTTCGGTTTTCCCCGAGGCGGTGCCCGAAGCGATCAGCAAATGGCGGCTTGTCCCAAAGCAGATGCGGCAAGCCTCCACTTGAACGGCCCTTAGCGTCTCCCATTTCCGCTTATAAATAAATTCCTGAATAAAAGGCGCAAGTTGATAAAAAGGATTATCGCTCATAATTCAAACTCCGCGAGAAAGCCGCCGACTTCATCCGGATCCGCTTCGGCCGGCTTCACCTGGTGCTCGCCGACAAGCCGCTCGAAGGAAGCGTCCGGATTTTGCCGCAGCGTATGCAGCAAATCCATAAAATCCCGGATCACTTCGCGCGGGGTGAGCAACTGATCGGCGCCCAGGCGGCCGACGGCGGCCTCCATAAAATAAACGATCTCCTGCTGCGTAATCGACGGCGCATAGCCAAAATGCTGGGCATGGATGTTTACCAGCTTTTGCAGGAGCAGCAGAATCTCCTCGGGCGACAGCATCTCCAGCTTCAGGATCGGCCCGGAATAATTCACGAAGCCTTTTCCGGCGTAGCGCCCTTCCATCAGCCGGGAGCGCAGTGCTTCATAGCTGAACAGGCCCCTGCGCTCGTCTTCGACAAATTGCGGCGTTCCCCCGACAAAAATGCCCAGGTGCTCCGCTTTGCCCTGCATCGTATCGTTAAACATCGTCAGCAGCTTTTCGTAATTGCTTTGCCGGGACACGCTGTTTGAAATTTTATACAAATTGACGGCTTCATCGATAAACAGCAGCAGCCCCCGATAACCGATCCGCGCCGCGAACTCCGACCACAACTTGACATAGTCGTACCAATTTTCGTCATCGATGATGACGCCGACATTCAGCTCTTTTTTCGCTTCCGTTTTGGTCGGGTACTCGCCCCGCAGCCAGCGGAGCGCCGCCTGCTTCCGGTCGTCGTCGGCCAATTTATGGCCGTTCCAGTAGGCCGCCAGCACTTTGGCAAAATCAAACCCGTGCACGAGGTTCTGCATTTCGGCCGTAACCGCAAAAATCCGCTGCTCCACCGCATCGTTTAAAGCGGGATCGCTTAGCTTTAGGCCCGTCTCCCGCAGCGCCTCCTGCTGCAGAGCGGCGAACCATTTTTGCAGCATCGCTTCCAGCGCTCCACCGTCCGGGCGCGTCTTGGTGGACAGATGGGTCATCAGCTCGCGGTAGGTGGCCAAGCCCTGCCCTTTCGTCCCGACCAGTCTCCGCTCCGGCGACAAATCCGCGTCGGCCACGACGAAGTCCCGGTCCATCGCGTAGTTGCGGATCGTCTGCAGCAAAAAGCTTTTTCCGCTGCCGTAACGCCCGGTAATAAATTTGCACGCCGCTCCGCCCTCGGCGATGTTGTCGAGATCTTTGAGAATGGCGTCAACTTCCGCCCGGCGACCCACCGCGATATGCTCCAGCCCCACCCGCGGCACCACGCCGGCCGTGAGCGAATTGACCAGCGCCGTGGTGAGCCGCTTAGGGATTTTCACTTCATTCACGAGAATTCTCCTTTCAAATGCTCAAAAAATTCCAGATATTCCGGGACAAGCCGTCCCCCGTCAACAACCAGGTCCCCGATTGTTTCCATCGCCAGTTGGTTGATTTCATCCATGATCAGCTCGGGCATGGTGCCGTAAGCTTCAGCCACAGCGGCAAGCGCGGAATCGGGCGATAGGCCTTTAAGGGCGAGCAACGCTTCGAGCTGCACCGAATCAAGCCTGCCGGCGAACGAAGCCCAGTCCTCGTCCAGCGGCGGCATGTCCCAATACGCCGAACTCCCTCCATCTTCCTTGTCAACTTCTTGCTCAGGCACGATAATGTCCAACGTGTCCAAATCCGCTTCCGAGTCCAAATCTCCTTCCAAACCCGAAATCGCCTCTGCCGCCGTTTCGTCCCGTTCCTCATAGCCGATCGTCAGCCTGCTGCGCACATAATCCGAATCCTGCTTAAGCGCCGCCAGTTTCTCCGCGTCGATCTCGATCCGCGGCTGTGAAACCGTCTGCGGAGCAAACTCTTTTTCCAGGTAACGGTCGATCAGGCGCTCTGTCTCAGAATCCATAACGATGCCCCTCAAGCGTCCTCTAAAGCCTCTTAATTCCCTTAATTGGTTTTCGGCATAGCGGATCGTTTGCGTAATGTATTTTCGGAGCGGACGGTGGCTGCTGAGCGGGACCGAAACGAGGGATGCCGTTCTCCCATACAGCGAATCATCGTAGACCGCGCTGCGGAACAGATACCGCTCGATCGTCCGCTCGCGGCCGGGATGGAATTTGTCGATCAGCCGGGTGCCCTGGGTTTTGCACAAAAAAGCGTCAAGCATCCCGACAATCCGCGGGACCCACAGCTCCAGATCCGATTTGCCGGGTCCCTGATAAAATTTGCTGCGCCGCAAATCGTAGTCGCTTAACGCGAGCAGCAGGGCCAGCGGAATCCGGCAGGGCTGCTCTTTAAAAAGCCGCAGCAGCTCCATATCCACCAAAGCCTCCGGATACGAGCCGCCGCCGCGCGTGATGATTTCCAGCAGCGGAACATCCAGTGCGTGCACGAACGCAAAATCGGCGAGCCAATCTTTCAAATAGGCGTTTAACTGCGGGTACTGGCCGCCATACGCGATCCAAATCCGGTTAAGCTCTGCGTACCCTTCCTGCGGGTCCGACCACCCCACGCCGTTGATCAGTTCATAAGCGTATACAAATATGTAGGACAAATCCGTATCGGGATAACGCCCGTCTCGCACTTCGGAACGCCAGTAAAAATACCATTTCTGCTGCGATTCCATCATATGTTCGTAGGTCGGCCAATAGCTCATAAACGGCGCGAAAGGCGCCGGCTCGCCCTGCTCGTTCACCCGTTTTCGCGCCTCCTCGGCAAAATGGCGCTCGCGGTTGTAAAACGGAATGGACACCGCAGACGCTTGACTCAGGTCCGTATCTTTTTTAGGCGGTATATCAAGTCCAGGCTCTTCTTCGCATAAATCGATTTCCGCAAATTCAATGGGACGCGAACGATTTTCCATGGCAAACTCTCCATCCTCATGGACAAACGTTAAATTTCCACTTTAGTATATCATAACTGGGGAACATTTGTTCACATCCGCCTATATGGAAAATAAAAAAACAGCGACTGGACTAGTCGCTGCTCTTGCAAAGTTACTCCGTGGCCTGGTCGTTTCCGATTCGCTTCAGACTTTCCTCATTGGAAGGAAGGGCCGTTACGTCGGGCTGCTCCGGCATAAAGCCGGTTCGCAGATGAGGGCTCGTATCCTCGTAAACAGTTTGCGGGTCCCCGTCTTTTTCGATCGGTATCCGCTCATTAGGCATAGTGATTCCTCCTTTTTTGAATAGATTCCCCGCTTTCGTGAATTCCATGCTCGGGCGGATTATCTAAGGCAAGGGCCATAGGCGGACCCTGCCCATTATCATGCAAACAGACATGGAGCCTATGTCTCCCCCATATGCTGATAGGGAGGGTACGTCTAGGAGGGATGGCTTTTGAGAATACAAGTTCGAGCCGGGGATACGCTGTGGTATTACAGCCAGCTGTTTAATCTGCCGCTGCAGTTGATTGTGGATTCCAACCCTGGACTGAACGCGGCGAATCTTACCGTGGGTCAGGAAGTGAATATTCCGGGTTTTCTGGTTAGCGATTATCAAATCAAACCCGGCGATTCGCTCTGGAAACTGGCCAGGGACCGGGGGATTCCGCTGGATATGCTGATTCTGCTGAACCCGTCGGTCAATCCGAACCGGTTGGAGGTCGGGCAGAGAGTGCAGCTGCCGCTGAGAGTCACCTGGTTTGTGGTGGACGTCAGAAAACCGTACGATTATGCCGCGCTTCGCTCCGATTTGAACCGGCTTATGGATCTGTATCCGTTTCTCGGATATCGTAATATCGGCAATTCCGTGATGGGAAAAGCGCTGCCCGAGCTGCGCATCGGCAAAGGCAACAAACGCGTTCACGCCAACGGGGCATTCCATGCCAACGAATGGATCACGACACCTGTCCTGATCAAGTTTCTGAATCATTATTCGCTCGCATTAACCAACAATACCGGGATCAGAGGACTTCAAATGTGGCCTTACTACGAGGCGGCGACTTTGTCCATTGTTCCCATGGTCAACCCCGACGGCGTGGATTTGGTCATAAACGGCTTGCCGGAGCAGGAGCCATACCGCAGCAATGTGCTGTCCTACAACAACGGAAGCACCGATTTCCAGGGGTGGAAAGCGAACATACGCGGCGTGGACCTCAACGACCAGTTCCCCGCACTGTGGGAGCGCGAAGCCGCCAGAAATCCGCAGGAGCCCGGACCGCGGGATTATGGGGGAACCGCCCCGCTCACCGAGCCGGAAGCGATCGCGATGGCTGATCTAACGAGAGAAAGCGATTTTGCCCGCGTGCTGGCTTTTCATACCCAGGGTGAGGTCATTTATTGGGGGTTTGAAAACCTGGAACCGCCCTATGCCGAAACGATCGTTAACGAATTTGCCCGCGTCAGCGGATACGAACCGGTGCGGAATATCGAAAGCTATGCCGGCTACAAAGACTGGTTCATCCAAGACTGGAGAAGGCCGGGGTTTACGGTGGAGCTTGGCAGCGGGGTAAATCCCTTGCCCCTATCGCAATATGACGAAATTTACGAAGAAAGCCTGGGAATCCTGTTGGCCAGCTTGTATATGTAAACCTTTTATTTTTTAATGGACCGGATAAGGTTATTCCGGTCCGTTAGCCCGCTCCTCCATACGCTTCCAGGCTTCTTCCTGGAGTTCGTTATTGATGGCTATGCCCGTCAAAGCTCCCGCCGCGGCGGCTGCAATCACCTGATACTTGGCGGAAGCCGCATCGCCGGCGCCATAGATTCCCGGCACGTTCGTTTTACCGAGATCGTCGACGATCATCGCACCGCTTTCCGTCATATCACAGCCCAGCGTTTGCGGCAAGCTTGATCCCGGAACCAGCCTCGGTGCAAAAAAGATCCCGCTGCAAGGAACGGCCCTCCCATCCTTCAATACAACCTGCCGCACCATGCCCTCCTGAGAATCAATGCGTTCGACCGGCAAATCGAAGACGGGAACCTGGTGGCGGCGGAGTTCTTCACGCTGTTCCTCCGTCCATTCCCCCTGTTCATGGGTGCACACCGAAAATTGCGCGGTCCAGCCCGAGATCATTTGGGCCATATGCAACGCATGGTCCCTGGGAACGATCACGACGAGCGGCCTGTCCCGCATTTCCCAGCCATCGCAATAAGGGCATACAAATGCGCTTTTCCCGTACACCTCGGCCAACCCCGGGATATCCAGAGGCGCATCCTTCATTCCTGCGGCAAAAAGCAGCTTTTTCGCATGGAACGTCTCCCCCTGTGCGGCAGTAATTTGGAAATGTCCATCCTCTCCTGTCACCGCCGCTGCAGTATCCTCCACAAAGTGAACCGTAGGATAGGCTTGGATCTGTTCTTTGGCGATACGCCGGAATTCTCCCGGTTTGATGCCGTCACGGGTCAAAAACCCGTGGGACTCGCCCGTCACACGGTTGCGCGGGCGGCCTTCGTCAATCACGACTACGCTTTTTCTCGCTCTCCCCAAAACCAAAGCCGCGTTTAACCCGGCCGGTCCGCCTCCGATAATGCCTACATCCAGCAAACTTGTCATGATGATCTTCCTCCTAAACCAAATGGATATTACAGATTCAATATATCTATAATATCCGCGAATGAAATATTCGTCAACTGCCTAAAAAGACCCCGGCCCCTGCCGGACCGGAGTTTAAGTGTTACAGCGATTCTTTGATGACCCGTTTATAGAACATGACGGACAGAAGTCCAAAGACGGAATACAGTACCGTATACAGCAGCATAACCAGGATCATCGGCATCCACAGCTCAGTCCCGAAGAAGAACCAGCCGGATTTGACGGCAAAATAACTGTGGGACAAGCCGACGGCCAGCGGAATGCCGAAATTGAACAGCTGCTTGATTTGTATGCCGGTGAGCAAATTACTTTGCGTGAACCCGATTTTTCGCAGGATCGTATAATTCGGTCTCTCCTCTTCCCCTTCGCCCATTTGCTTGAAATATAAAATGCAGCCCGAAGTGATCAGGAAGGTCAATCCCAGAAAGGCTACGATAAACATAATCAGCCCCATGTTGCCCTTTTGATTGTTGGTGAGCTCAGGCTGGGACATATTGCCGGAACGACTTTCAAAGCCCATGCCTTTATACAGTTCGTCAGCCTGATCCAATTGTTCGCGGTTAACGATATCGATGCCGTAATATACGGAGGTTCCCCTTTGGATATGCGGGTTCACGTCCTTCGCCACCCGTTCAAACACCGCTTGATCCACAACGGCCGCAGGCACTCCGCCTGAAAAAGGAATGGAGACGAGCGCAATTTTATCCATCCCGACCAGCGATAATTTGATCTCGTCCGTTTGTCCCATAAGCGTCAGTTCCCCTGTCGACCGGATCGACATAAACTGGGTCATCGCATCGTTTAACCCCGTAAACAGCGTCTCCCCCGGAGCGATGTCCACGCCGTCCACCGATTTCTCGCTGACGATCGGAAGCGTCATGATTCCGTTGCCGTCGTCCTGCGTGCTGACGCCGATAACTTGGGAGACGTCGGCGTCGACCATAAGAACGTCGCGTTTGGTTTCCTTGTACTCGATGTTCGCCTGCCGGAGCGCCTGCTCAAACGCCGCAACATCCGCGGGCTCCATCATCGAAAAGTGGTTCGGCACGCTTTGCTCGGCCGACGTTTCCGCGGAATAATACGAGATATAACTGAGCGACAGAAGTCCGATCGCCAGCGCCGATACGGTCGTGATGATCGTCAGCAGCAAGGCGTTGGATTTCATCCGGAACATAATCGAAGAAAGTGACAGCACCTCGTTCAGCGACAAATAGCCGCCCTTCGCTTTCCGCACCAGGTTAAAAATAACGCTGACCGACCCTTTATAGAACAAATATGTCCCTAAAATAACGGAGCCCAAGATCAGCACCATCGCCAGAAACAGCTCATTCATGGCGGTGAAAGCGCCGCTGAACAAGCGGGTCGAAACCTTGTATCCGAAAAGGATGAATCCGATGCCGAGCAAGCCGAAAAGCAGCTCGGAGACGCGCATTTTCCGGTACGTATTCTCCGTTGAAGACACGACCCGAAAGAGCGAAAGAATACTCTGCCGCTTGATGAACGTATAGTTCATGAGCATGATCAGCAAATAAACGGCCGCGAAGACAATCACGGTTTGCAGCAGCGCCTGCGCTGAAAAGCTGAGCTTCGCCTGTTCATCGACCCCGATGATTCTGAACAAGATCATAAGGAGCAGCCTTGAGCAAGAAAAACCGGCGAAGATGCCGATCAGCATGGAACCGAAATACAGGATCAGGTTTTCGCTGCTTAAGATCCCAAAAATTTTCCCTTTCGTTAACCCGATTAATTGAAATAGCCCGATTTCCTTGCTGCGGCGCTTGATAAAAATCGTGTTGGCATACAGCAGAAATATCGCCACGATGACAACGAGCAAAACCGACGCGGCGGCCAATCCCGCTGCCCCCTTCACGGAACCCTTGATTTCATCAAGCGCCGGATCGTATTGCAGAGTCACAAACGCGAAATATAAAGCGACGCTGAAAATAAGCGCAAAGACGTACAGGTAATAGCTTTTGATATTTTTCTTTAAATTGCGGTAAATCAATTGGGTTAAGCTCATCCCTGAACACCGCCCAATACGCCTTGTGCCTTGATGATATCGTTAAAAAACGCCTGCCTGGACTCTTCTCCCTTGACCAGCTGCGAGTAGTTCTGCCCGTCTTTGATAAAGACGACCCTGCTGCAATAACTGGCCGCCACCGGATCGTGGGTGACCATGATGATCGTAGCTTCGATTTTCCGGTTGAGTTCGCTGAGCTTGCCCAGCAAATCGGAGGCCGACTTCGAATCCAGCGCGCCGGTCGGTTCATCGGCAAAGATGATGCTCGGATCATGGATAAACGCCCGTGCCGCGCTCGTCCGCTGCTTTTGCCCCCCGGAGATTTCGTTCGGATATTTGTCTTTTAGTTCGTAAATCCCCAGTTCGGTGGCGATCGTGCGAAACTTGTGATCCGCGTCTTTCCGGGACACTTTTTTAATCGAGAGCGGCAGCAGCACGTTTTCTTTGACCGTTAACGTGTCCAGCAGATTGTATTCCTGAAAAATAAACCCTAAATGGGACTTTCGGAATTCGGCGAGTTCCTTTTCCTTCAAACCGGTAAATTCCTTGCCTTCGATTTTGATGCTGCCGAGGCTGACCTTGTCGATGGAGGAGAGCACGTTCAGCAGGGTTGTTTTCCCGGAACCGGACGCCCCCATAATGCTGACGAATTCACCTTTTTCCACGCTGAGGCCGATCCCTTTCAGCACCTCCTGTTTATTGAATTTGTTGCCATAGCTTTTATGAATTTTGCTGGCTTCCAATATCGCCACTTTCCATCACTCCTTTGGTTCTGCCTCTATCTTAACCAATCGCCTCCCGCCCTGTCCTGCGATTCGCCGAACAAAACACGCAGGGCATGTGACAATGTTGTCACATGCCCTGCGTACTTACGAAATCGTTGCTTTGCGGAAAATACAGCGTAAAAACGCTCCCCGCGCCCGGCCTCGATTCTGCCTCGATGCGTATGGACAGCGAATCCGCGGCCTTTTTCGCCAAATACAGCCCCATTCCCGTAGCCGCATGATCCTGATGCGCCGCTGTCGACGTGAATCCTTTCTCGAAGATGCGCGGCATATCCTTCGGATCGATGCCCCGGCCGAAATCCCGGATGCGCAGCCAGGTCTGGCCTTCCTGCGATCCGCTGTCCACGACGATATCGGAAGCCTGGCTGTACTTTACGGCATTGCTCAGCAGCTGCCGGAGGATGAAACCGAGCCATTTGGCGTCCGTCAGCGCCTCCTTAACCGTTAGCGACAAGTCAAAACCGATGCCCTTTTGCAGGCACCAGGCTTGCAGCTCCTTGATCTCCTTGTGCACGACAGGCTCCAGTTCCGTTCGCTCGATATAACGGTCATTTTCGATAAAAGCGATCCGCATCTGATGCAGTTGGCGATCCAGCAGCAGGTGAATACGCAGCCATTCGTACCTCAATTGCGATTTCAGCGTCCCTTCCTCCAGCCGGTCGATCATGAGCCGCATGGCGGTGAGCGGCGTTTTGACTTCATGGATCCAGGACATCAGGTCGTCCTTTTCCTCTTCCAGGCGGGCCACATGTGCCGAAGCTTCCTTCCGGTGCTTGTCCGTCTGCGCGCTTATCATGTCCAGCGTGATCTCTTCAAACGGACTGCCGGGAGGAGCGACCGCGGACAGGTCGTACGTATCGTCCCACGCCGCAAGGCTCTGGTAAAACCTCGTTTCTTTCGAATAACGCAAAATTAGAAAGACGGCAAATAATAGCATCGACAAAAAGACGATATAAAGGATTGGCATCAGCGGGATCGCCCGGTCAATCATCGCGATAAACACCAGCAGCAGCTGTAATCCGAGGATCAGCAAAATCCAGCTCAGCCGTTCCCTTATAAATTTCCATATCATAGCAAAGCCGCCTCTTCCGTGGCCATATACCCTTGTCCCACTTTGGTTTCGATATATGCGCCGAGCCCGATTTCTTCCAGCTTTTTGCGCAGCCGGTTCACGTTGACCGTCAAGGTGTTATCGCTGACGAAGTGCTCGTTGTCCCACAAGCTCCGAATCAGCTCTTCCCGGCTGACGATCTGATTTTTACGTTCGATCAGCATTTTTAAAATGAGCATTTCGTTTTTCGTCAGCTCGATCGTCCCCTGCTCGTTCCGGATCGTATTCCGCACATACTCAACCGCGGCCCCGCGCCACGTCCGTAGCTCCACCCGCTCCGTATTGTAGTCGTATACGCGCCGCAGCGTCGCCTGGATTTTGGCGATCAGCACTTCGAAATGAAACGGCTTTTGGATAAAATCGTCCGCCCCCAGCTGCATGGACATTACCATATCGGTAGGATGGTCGCGCGAGGACAGAAAAATAATCGGTACTTTAGAGTGCGCCCGGATCATCCGGCACCAGTGGAACCCGTCATATTTCGGCAGCTGAATGTCGATCACAACCAGATCGGGACGGATCGCCGTAAACTCCTGCAGCACGTCCCCGAAGTCGCGAACCCCATGCACCCCGTAGGACCACTGCTCCAGCCGCTCTTTGATTTCCCGAAAAAGCGTCCGATCGTCTTCGATTAGCATAATGTTAAACAAGCCTATCACCACATTTGTTCGTTTCGTTTTCCTTTTCAGTTTAATGGAAAACGGACAGCCGCGCTATCCTCCTAACGCTAAATCGCGGTGAGTTCAATCTCGAAGCCCAGATCCTCAATCATGCGGTGATCCAGGGCAACGTCCTGCCCCTCGGTCGTCAAGTAGTCGCCGACGAACAGCGAATTGGCCGCGTACAAGGACAATGGCTGCAGCGAGCGGAGGCTCGTTTCGCGGCCGCCGGCCACGCGGATTTCCTTGGACGGACAAATGAAGCGGAACAGGGCCAGCGTTTTCAGGGCCTTAAGCGCCGCCGTCCGTTCGGCTCGCTCCAGCGGCGTTCCCGGGATGGCGTTGAGGAAATTGATCGGGATCGAATCGGCGTCCAGTTCGCGCAGCGCAAACGCCATCTCCACGATTTCCCGGTCCGTCTCGCCCATCCCGATGATCACGCCGGAACAAGGGGACATACCGTGGGCCTTGGCGATGTTCACCGTTTCGAGGCGCTGATCGTAGGTATGAGTGGTTGTGATGGACGGATAATTCGCCCTGCTCGTATTCAAATTATGGTTATAGCGGTGAACTCCCGCTTCCGACAAACGTTTAGCCTGATCCGCTTTCAGCAGACCGAGGCAGGCGCATATTTTGAGCGGCATGGTCTCCCGGATTTCTTTCACCGCCTCCGCGACCTGCTCCAGTTCCTTGTCCGTCGGCCCTCTGCCGGACGCCACGATGCAGTAGGTTCCGGCTTTGCGCTGCAACGCTTCGCGTGCGCCGGCAAGCAGCGACTCTTTATCCAGCAGCGTGTATTTGGCGACCGGAGCCGCCGAAACGATCGATTGCGAGCAATAGCCGCAGTCCTCCGGGCAAAGTCCGCTTTTGGCGGTAATAATCATGTTCAGCTTCACTTTTTTGCCGAAATAATGCTTTCTGACTTGAAAAGCCGCTTCCATCAGGGGGAGCAGTTCATCATCCTCCGCCTGAAGCACGGCCAGCCCTTCTTCGATCGTGAGGCAATCCCCGTGAAGCGCCTTTAAAACGTAAGTATCCCACGGCCCATTCGTTTTCATCATGTTATCCCATCCCTTCAGAAATTAGCACTATCACTTAATTGTCAACCTAAAATCACTAGATAGGTTAACAATGAGTCCAGTAAATTTTAACAAAAGAAACCGGTTATGCAAAGAACCTTCTGACGTTCATCTTAAATTTTAGATAATTGGTTAACCCCATAAAACAATGATATAATGAATATATCAAAATAACTAAGGAGCAAATAGATGAAAAAAAGTAAACTATTCGAATGGATCCGCAGAGTCATCATGATCATCATTGGGGCAGTGATTACCGGATACGGTCTGGAAGCCGTACTGATCCCCAACGATGTCATTGACGGCGGCGTTACCGGCTTAAGCATCATGGGTTCCGACCTGTTCGGCATTTCTCTCGGTATTTTGCTGTTTATTTTAAATATTCCGTTCGTCTACCTCGGTTACAAACAGGTCGGAAAAACGTTCGCGATTATGAGCAGTGTCGGCATCGTGGCTTTATCGGTTTCCACCGTGCTGATGCATCATATCAAACCGATTTTGGGACCTAAAGATCCTTTGCTTGTCGTCCTGGCTGGGGGGCTGCTGATCGGCGTCGGAATCGGGATCGTGCTCCGCAGCGGGGGCGCCATGGATGGATCGGAAGTGCTCGCGGTGCTGCTTTCCCGCAAAATTCCGTTCTCCGTCGGCGACATTATCCTCGTCATCAACGCCTTTATTTTTACGGGCGCCGGCTTTATTTACGGCCTGGAAAACGCCCTGTACTCGGCGCTAACCTATTATATCGCCAAAAATGTCATCGACATCATTCAGGTCGGTTTGGAGAAATCGAAGTCGGTCAAGGTGATCAGCAGCAAATCGGAAGAACTCGGGGAAGCGATTCAATCCCGTTTGGGCCGAAGCGTTACTTTTACCCCAGGCCGGGGCGGATACTCGAAGGAAGAGACGCAAATCTTGAACTGCGTCATTAACCGCATGGAAGAAACGAAGCTGCTCTCCATCATCAAAGACATCGATCACAGCGCATTTGTCGTCGTATCCGACGTTTCCGAAGTGCGCGGAGGAAACTTCAAAAAACGCGACATCCACTAACATATTTAAATGATATGATAGACGAAGATTATATTTTACATATGCCGATTTAAGGAGATGGATCATATGAAAATGAATCGTTTGGGCGCATCCGATTTGTTCGTCGGCGAAATCGGACTGGGCTGCATGACTTTGGGGACGGACGAAGCCAAAGCCGTCTCGCTTATCCATGAAGCGCTGGAGCTCGGCATCAACTTCCTCGACACCGCCGATCTGTACGATACCGGGCACAATGAAGAGATCGTCGGCAAGGCGATTCGGGGACGGCGGGATCGGGTCGTGTTGGCCACAAAAGTCGGCAACCGGAGAATTCCCGGGCAGGACGGCTGGGGGTGGGACCCTTCCAAAACATATATCCTGTCGGCCGTAAAGGAAAGCTTGCGCAGACTCGGCACGGATTATATCGACTTGTATCAGCTTCACGGAGGAACCATCGAAGATCCGATCGATGAGACAATCGAAGCGTTTGAGCAATTGAAGCGTGAAGGCGTCATCCGGGAATACGGCATCTCCTCCATTCGTCCCAACGTAATCCGGGAATACGCCGCCCGCTCTTCCATCGTCAGCGTCATGAATCAATACAGCATCATAGACCGGCGGGCCGAGGAAACCGTTCTTCCTTTGCTCCAGGAAAAGGGAATCAGCGTTATTGCCCGCGGCCCGCTGGCCAGCGGCAGGCTCGCCGCCGGGAGAGAGCCCGTCAAAGGCGTTCTCGATTATGAGCTGGAAGAGCTGATCTCGCTGCGCAAACAGCTCCAAGAGCTGGAGACCGACGGGCGCAGCCTGACCCAATTGGCGATCCGGTATTCCCTCGCCCACCCGGCGGTGGCCGTCGTCATTCCCGGCGCCAGCTCCAGGGAGCAGTTGCTGCAAAACATCGCCGCCGCTGACGTTCCGGCGCTGTCCGCCGAGGAAGTCCAGCTGATCCGCCGGGTGAGCAAAGCTAACGTGTACGCGCAGCACCGGTAACGGCCGGCGTTGCATGGGCCGTAACGCGCGCCGAGAGAGGAGCGCGTTATCTTACCGAAAGAAGGATTAACTGGTTGAAGTTAATCCTCATGCAAGGCACGGTGATAGGTTGAATTGAGTTAGGTTTGGTTTGGTTTGGTTTTGTTGGACGAGTTGAGTTAGTTAGTTGGGGTGGGTTGAGTTAGTTTGGATAAGTTTGGTTAAGTTGGAGACAGGAGCAGCCTTTCTTTCTGCCCGGGAAACTCCAGCGAAAAAATAAGTACAAAAAATGGCGTTATTCCAGCGATACCGGTCAATTTAAGAGGAATAGAGGCAATTTATGTCGCTATTTTCTCGAATCATATGGGGTTTCCCCGTGTCTGGGCCATTTATAGGAAAATAAGAACAAAAAATGGCGCTAATGAGTGGGAACACGACTTACTCCGGATAATAAGCACATAAATTGCCGCTATTTTGAGAGCCGACGATTCGTTGCCGTTCCAAGCAGCCGGCTTTTTCAAAACGATCACGTGCCAACTCCCCCCATTTGAATTTTTTCAAAGTCCGCCCCGGAATAATTCCCCGGCTAACTTTATAAGCTGCTCCTTGGTTAAAGCGTGCCCGCCGAAAGTGGATAAGAGATAGTAAGCATCCTGCTGTTCGTTATACCATGTAAGGTAATGATAGCTTCTATTCTCTTTTTTCACATGGTTATAAACAAGGTGCCTGCCTTCTACCGAAATAAGCTCTGCCTTGTCTTCCTGCTCCTGCGTAAGCTTTCCGCCGCGAAGCATTACGGCGCTGATTTCAATATGAGCGGTACCTAGTGTATATTTCCCCTGCACAGCACCAGCCTCCGTCCACGGAATCACTTTTGCGGCAACGCCAGTCCCGCTTGATGCTTCGACTTTAGCTTTCAGTTCCTAAAATGCGTCGTAGTCGGTGATCCTGCGCTCCTTATAAGCACTCACCTCCTTGTTTTTCTATGTTTTATAACACATGAAGCAAACAAAAAGTGCCTGCGATCAAAAAAGATTTCGCGGCAATTGGGCATAATAGTCCTGTTTAACCAAAAATAAATTTAAGGAGTTAAAACAATGGGCGTATTGGATGGCAATCCGAAAAATGAACCGATGCATTACGGAGAAATATTTACGATTTGGGAAAGCTCGATGGGAGCGAAAATGATACTGTCGTGTTATCAAGCGTATACTTATCATGCCGGCGATAAGGAGCTGAAAGAATTGCTCGGCGATTTGATCGATCAAGCCAAGCTCGAAATCAAAGAGCTCGACAAACTGCTCAGCGAGGCCGGCATTACGCCGCCTCCCATGCTGCCGGAACGCCCGGAAGCCAAGCTGGAAGATATCCCGGCCGGGGCCCGGTTTGCCGATCCGGAAATCGGCGCAAAGCTCGCCATGGATATCGCGGCAGGATTGGCGGGATGCAGCGCGGCGATGGGCATGTCCATCCGGGAGGACATCGGCGCGTTATTTGCCAAATATCACACCACCAAAACCGGATTCGGCCTGCGGATTCTTCGCTTAAACAAAGAAAAGGGCTGGCTTGTCCCACCGCCGCTGCTCGTTAAAAAGCCCGAATAAAAAAGCAAAGGAGAATAACGATAAAGTTGCCCCCAAAAATCGTTATTCTCCATCCATTCAAACTATAACTTTCTCCACGAAAGGGATGCCCTTCCGGCGGTTCACCGCCATCACGAAATCCGAAGGCAGCTCCGTGCTGCAAAATTCCATGTCCGCTGGCAAAAATTCCGGCTTGCCGGGATCATAAAACTTGCGGGCCGCTTCGGAGCTAAGTATCCTTAACCTGGTTTCTTCCGCCGAGGGAGCGAAGGTTTCCCGAAGCATGCCGGAAATATACTCCGCGCAGGCCAGGTCGTCGTCCCCCGTCGGATGCGAGGCAATGATGTTGACTCCGATGGCGGGATTGGACTTTAGCCAATTCCTTTTAATATATTCGGCGGTTGTCCTGGCGTTTGAAAACCCCGTAACCAAAACGAGCTTGGCATCCAGAGCGTGCAACGCCGCTTTCACGCCATTGGTCGTTTTCTGGACCAAAAACTTCCCTTGAAGGTCGGCCCGCCCTATCCGCGCCGGGGAATTGTCAAGATCAAAACCGTCAATAAGCAGCCCTTTTTCCTCTCCCGCCAGAAGAAGATCCCTCATTTCCTTTTTCAAGCAAAAAGCTTCCTCCAGCGTCGCCGCAAGAAAGATACCTTTAACCCCATGAATGAATGCCAGATGAGCGACCGTAAATGCCCTTATGACGTCAATCACCACGTTGATATCCGAAGCCGCGGGTGTCCGGCCGTCCCCCTGCATAATCTCGATATTCAACATGTTCCTCCCTTCTTCCCGAGCATTATCAGCTTATGCCTAATCCGGCTTATATGGTGCAACGGACATGAAAGTGAATACCTTCCGTGTAAACAACAAATAATGAACTTGTTAATTATGTGTTTACATTTTGCCGATTTGAGGAGCTAATTCACATGGAAAAGACCAAATCACGCAAGCTGAATATTTCGTTCGAAAGCGATATAAGCCTCACTCCAGGCCGCAAATTGAAAGAGATGGAGTCAAACGAGGCGGCAGAAAAGTCCGGCAGCGAATCCAAAGGCCGTATTTGGGAATTTATCGCTATCGCCACCATTCCGATCGTGCAGGTGTTCGGCAATTCGATGCTGGTCCCCGTGCTCCCGGAAATGCAGCGGCAGCTCGGTATCAGCAAATTTCAGAGCAGCCTGGTCATCTCGATTTTTTCTCTGGCCGCCGCACTGTTCATACCAGTGATCGGCTATTTATCCGACCAGTTTGGGCGGAAAATGATCATCATCCCCGCTTTGGTCGTCTACGGCGGAGCGGGCGTACTGGCCGGCTTCGGAGCGATTTGGGACTCCTACGGGGTGATAATTGCCGCCAGAGCGATCCAGGGGATGGCGGCCGCTGGCACCGCTCCCATCGCGATGGCCCTGGTTGGCGACCTTTATAAAGGCGGCACGGAGAGTAAAGCCTTGGGATTGATCGAAGCCTCCAACGGGTCAGGGAAGGTGCTTAGTCCGATTATCGGTTCCCTGCTCGTTTTAATCGCCTGGTATGCTTCTTTTTTCGCGTTCCCCGCGTTTTGCCTTATTTCTTTGCTTGCTGTCTTGTTTTTGATTAAGGAACCCAAACATGAGCAGAAGCAGGAGCTGGGGAAATACATTCACAAAATCGGGGATATTTTCAGCAAAAAAGGCAGTTGGCTGATCACCTGTTTTTTTGCCGGTTCTTTGGGGTTGTTCATTTTGTTCGGCGTGCTGTTTTATTTGTCCAACATATTGGAAGATCCGCCTTACAACATCGACGGAGTCGTCAAAGGCTTGATTTTGGCGATTCCCCTGCTTGGCATGGTCATTACGTCCTATACGACCGGGAGTCTGATCAAGAAAAAAGGCACGCTGATGCGCTGGCTTATAAATATCGGGCTGCTTTTGATGACGCTGGCCCTTGGGGCCACGATTTTTTTCTTCAAAAACATTTACTTATTTATCGGCCTGCTTACGGTCAGCAGCATCGGCACAGGTCTGCTCCTGCCCTGTCTAAACACGATCATTACCGGGGCGGTGCAAAAAAGCGAACGGGGCATGATCACTTCCCTATATAACAGCCTGCGTTTTTTAGGAGTCGCCTTCGGACCGCCGTTATTCGGCTGGATGATGGATCGCTCGGATTATCTGGTGTTTATTTCCGTCTCCGTCTTATCGTTGATTACGCTGGGGCTGGTCTTTTTCCTGATCCGGCCGCCGCGCAAAGTCAGCTGAATCCGCGATTCGCTTTTGCCAAAAGATGGGCACCTGCCGGGGGGCAAACGCATAATATGCCTATGACATTGGATCCAAGATAAGTTTAAAGAAATGAGGAGATTTCAAGATGAATAGTACGTTGCGTACAGTTTGGCCCCCCGAGCTGAACGACCCGAGCGGACTGCGCCATCAAGCCCCTGGCGAGGGCAACCGTCAACCGTTGGAGGCAATGAGCCGCGGCCTCACGATGATCATCGATAAAGGATTGGGCAGAAATGCGTTTGCGGATTTTATCGAACTGGGTTCCCCCTATGTCGATTGCGTTAAATTCGGCTTTGGCACGACCCCGCTGTACAGCACGGAGCTGCTGTTATATAAGATCAACTTGGCCAAACGGCACGGTCTGATGGTAATGCCCGGCGGCACGCTGCTGGAAACGGCCGTACAGCAAGACGTCGTTCCGGCTTTCTTTGACGCGGTCTGCAGCCTCGGTTTCAACGGGATTGAGGTATCCGACGGAACGATCGACCTTCCCCGCAAAAAACGCACCGAACTGATTCAGGAAGGCAAAAAACACGGACTCCGGGTCGTTACGGAATTCGGCAAAAAGTTGACCGGGTCGCTCATCGATGCCACACATCTGGCGGAGACTCAGGAGGCCGACCTGGAGGCCGGCGCCGAATTGATGACCGTAGAAGCCCGCGAATCGGGATGCGGCGTCGGCATTTTCGATGATAACGGCGATTGCCGCATGGACATTGTCGACAATATCCTCGAATTTGTGCCCGATTCCCGCAGGCTGATGTGGGAGGCCCCGCTGAAGCATCAACAAGTGCTGCTGCTGCGGAAATTCGGGTCGGATGTGCACCTGGGGAATATTCCTCCGGCCGATATTTTGTCGCTCGAGACAATGCGCCGGGGGCTGCGCCAGGATACCTTCGAATTTGGCGTTAAGCAAACGGGGGCGAAGGAATTTTTTTACGTGATCTAAATAATCGCGCAATATAATACAGCCTTGGCCCGATGGTTGACGATCGGCCAAGGCTGTTCTCCTAAAAATCGGCTATCTTTTTAATTGCTGAACTGGTCGTTTCCGCTGGCAAGCTCGCCTTGTCATGGTAGAGCATCCAGAGAACGAGGATCACACTGGCCAGCGCCACCTGCGACAACAGCATAAATCCAATCGAATACTGTCCGGTTACGGAATGGATGTAAGACAATAGCAGCGGCGGGAAAAATCCGCCAAGTCCGCCCATCATCGAGACGATCCCGTTGACGATGCCGGCCTGCTTGTTGAAATATTGCGGCACCAGCTTAAAGATCACCCCATTCCCGCACCCCGCGGCGATCGCGATAACGAGGCAACCGACCGTATATAAGGTAAACGTCGGCGAGAAGGCCAACACGATCGCGGCCAGCGTAAAGGCCGAAAAGACGCCGACCAGCAGATACAGCGCGTTAAAGCGGTCCGCCAGCCAACCGCCAACCGGGCGCATGAACGTAGCAAGCGCGATGAAGCCGGCCGTCCGCATCCCTGCGTCAACTTTGTCCAGGCCAAAGTTCGTGACGAGGAAATTGGGCAAATACACGGTAAAAGCGACAAACGAGCCAAACGTAATAAAATAGAGCAACGAAAACAGCCACAGCTTTTCGTTTTTGTAGACGCCTTTGATTTGTTCCATCATTGACGTTTTCACTTTGACTTCCTTGCGGTCGCCTAAGAGAAAATTCAAAGCCGCAAATACCAGCAGCAAGATCAGATACAGCTTCACGGTCATCGTCCAGCCGATTTGCGTAGCGATAACGGGCGCCGAAAATGAGGTGACGGCCGTCCCCAAATTCCCTAATCCGTATACGCCGTTCACCAGGCCATGGCGTTCTTTAGGGTAGTATTTCGGAATCGACGTGACGCCGACGGAAAACACGGCGCCGCCGATCCCGAGGAACAATCCGCCAATGATCAGATCCACGTATGACTTCGCTTCGCTGATGTAGTACACCGGAAACAGCAATAAAATGAAGCTGATCAAAAAGACGATCCGGGCCCCAAAGATGTTCGTGTAATAACCGATGGGTATACGAAGTACCGAACCGAGCACGACCGGAATGGCCGTGATGATCGCCACCTTGTCCGGCGGGATGTTGATGTCTTCGCCCATAAACGACACGAGCGAAGAGATGATCACCCATACGGCAAAACCGACGATGAGATTTAACGTTTGCAGTGGTAATTGAACTTTTCTTATCACATAGATCACCTTTCCCATATTACTGAATGAACCATAATCAGATTCCCCACCCGTATCTTAGCGTATATGTTCCCTACGCCTGAATAGGGATTTCCCCCGATCCGCCCAAGAAACTCCCTTATGTAACCATTTCGACACGAAAAAGCCCATAATCATCAATTGATGGTTATGGGCTGCTCATTGATATATAGGGACTATTCAACAATTAAGTTATACATTTCCCTATACAACTGCTCTTGTTCGGCTTTGCGCATGACCTTCTCGGTCATCGGAAACAGCACCGTTTCTTCCTTGACGAAATGGACGGTCAAGATTTCAAAGGCCTCGCCCGCATCCCGCGAAAGAGCCTTCATTTGCTCAAGCGTGAACTCACCGTCGGAATAATGAAGGAAATGATCGATGTAGGCAAAGACTTCTTCATGCTCATTTTCGATCGAAACGATCGGACCTTGCTCATATCCAATATGTTGCCCCAACCTTGGAAAAAAATAGGCCTCTTCCTTCTGAAAATGTTTGCGCAGAGGCGCTTTGAAATCGTTCAGCAGCTTGCGTAAACGGACTAACTCACCCTTGGCTTGCTCAGGCGTATACCGGTCATTCTGGAGCCCCAATACGATCGCGTGCCACTCGTTCATCAGATGCGCCAAATAGCGGTGCTCGTTTTCCAGGATGCGCATGGCGGGCGCTTCGTTTTGCAACGTTCCTTGTTCCATGAAATCCAGCCTCCGTTAAAATTCCAGGAGCTTTTTTTTGAGCGCGTATTCCACCAGCTCCGGTCTTGTTTTCAGATTCAGCTTTTCCATCATTTTCGCTTTGTGGGCTTCCACGGTTTTGACGGAGATATGCAGCATTTCGGCGATCTCCTTATTCCCGTACCCTTTGGCGACGAGCGGCAAAATTTCGATTTCGCGGGTCGATAGCAATTGGTAAGGACTGGCCTCATCTAGCTGTTGATTATGGGCGATGAACTCCCGGACAAGGGAGGTGGCAAGTTTGGGATGGATATAAACGCCGCCCTGATACACCATACGAATAGCGGTGACGAGCTGCTCGTCCGGCGAATTTTTCAGCACATAGCCGCGCGCGCCGTTCTTAAGCACATGGAATAAATATTCCTCGTCGTCATGCATCGTCAGAATGATGATCTTGGTTTCGGGAAAATCCTCGTTGATCTTGGCCGTGGCGATCAGGCCGCTTTCCCCGGGAGGCATGCTGAGGTCCATCAGCAGAATGTCGGGCCGGTGCTTGGCGACCATTTTGTACGCTTCCAGGCCATCCGCCGCCGTAGCCACGACTTCCATATCCTCTTGAAAATTGATGATCATCGCAAACCCGCTTCTGACAACGGCATGATCATCCGCAATTAACACTTTCACTGCGCAATCCTCCCCGTCCTTGATGTATTCTCTCCGCTTAACCTTTGCTTAAGCGCCTTACCGGGCTTCTCCGAGCGGAACCCTAAGTTGAACCGTTGTTCCTTTGCCCGGCTTCGACTCGACGGAAAGCTCACCGCCCACGAGCTCCGTCCGCTCCTTCATTCCGTATAAACCAAGCCCGGTCCCTTTCGGATCGCGCGTATTGACGTTAAATCCATGGCCTTGGTCGGCAACGACCAGCTCCAGGGTATGCTCCGACGCAAACAGCCGGACGTCGATCTCGTCGACATCGGCATATTTCAAGGCGTTTAACACCGATTCCTGGCAAACCCGGTAAACGACCGTTTCGATTTCGCTGTTAAAGCGCCGGCCGCCCAGTTCCGCGTTAAAATGAACCAACACGCCGTAATTTTTCTCAATCCATTTAAAGTGCGAACGAAAGGCGGCGTCCAGTCCGAGATCGTCCAGCGAGGCCGGCCGCAGCTCCACCGACAGGTTGCGGATTTGTTCCAGCAGCCTGGTCAAGGAAGCCTCGGTTTGCCGTATTTTCTGCAGGGCCTCATCCTGCACCTTGAAATATTTCAATACCCGCAGGTCGACCAGCGAGCTGATTAGCTCCTGAGCTACGCTGTCGTGCAGCTCGCGGGAAATCCGCTTGCGTTCGTCCTCCTGCGCTTTAATAATGCTTTTCGTCATCTTGTTGCGGTTGAGCGTCTGCTGCGTCATCCATTGATTCGTCAGATTGCGCAGCATCAACACCCGAATTCCCGATTCCGCATCAACGGTTTGAAAGCTGGCGGAGTATGGGACAACCTCTTTATTTTTGGTCTCCAAAAACAGCTGGAACGAGCTGAAATCCTTCTGTGTATCGGCGAGATAACAATTCAGGCACGACATCAGCTCATCTTCGCTCGTATAGCCCGCGCACGTGAAGCAAAACGAGTTGCTGTCCGGCTCGGCCGGCTGCTCCAGCACCCGGGGATCCAAGATGGCCTCGGCCTGCGGATTCATCGCTATCACCCGGTGCTGCTTATCGAAGAATACAATCGCATCCGAGCTGTGTTCATACAGGCTCATGAGCAATTCGAACGGAATATTCGCAGGCGGCCGGATCACTGGGGTGTCAACTCCTTTACATCAAATTCGCCAAACTTGCCGTGCAGCGCTTCATGCAAATGCCGAAACGCCTCGTCCGTCATGCGCCGCTCCCCGCGGTAGCCAACGAGCAGCACGCCTTCCACGCGATCCGCCAAATACAAAGGAATCGCCGCCAGGCTGGTCAGCCGCTCCGAAACGACGATCGGATAATTGAACAGATCCGGCGGATTCAATTCCTTGGCAACATTGGAAACGAGCATGGGACTGCCGGTCTTGAAGACGATGCCGGCAATCCCTTTTCCCGATTGAAGGACGATGCGTTTATAGCGGTTGTTTAAATTACCCGATACATATTTCCAGGTGAGGACGAAATCGTTCACGGCCGATTCGGCGAAGGCGAGCGATACGAAATCGTAGCCCATTTGCTTTTTCAAGCGATCTATTATTGCCTGGTACTGACTGGAGGAAGAATTCATATCCACGGCTCCCTAATTCTATTCCAACGATCCAGCTTAATGCTGACGATGCTTCCTATAAAGGATATAGCTTCTCCGGACATAATTCAAGGGTACGCTCCAGACGTGAACCAAACGGGTAAACGGCCATAGGGCAAAGATCAGGAAGCCCGCCAAAATGTGGATCTGAAACGAAAGCGGGACATCCACCATGTAGGAAGCCTCCGGCCGGAAGATCACCAGGTTGCGGAACCAGATCGAAATCGTGTCCCGGTAATCGAACTCCGGCTGAACTTTGTTCGTTACCAGGGTGGAGAACATGCCCATAAATACGATAAACAACAGCAGCAAGTTTACGATCATATCCGAAGTCGAGCTTAAGCGGCGTACCGTTTTGGTCGTTAGGCGGCGCGCCGTCAAGAGCAGCATTCCCGCCAACGTGAAGACGCCGAAGAGCCCGCCGACATACATCGCGCCCATATGGTACAAATGATCGTTCACCCCGATGGCGTTCATCCACGATTTCGGAATGCCCAGACCGGCGATATGGCCCATGATGACCGGAATAATGCCGACATGAAACAGCAGGCTGCCGATCATCAGCTGTTTTTTCTCGATGAATTCGCTGGATTTGGCCGTCCAGTTAAACTGATCGTAGCGGTAGCGGAAAATATGCCCCACCACAAACGTCGCCATGCAAAGATACGGGAAAATGACCCAGATAAACTGATTAATCAGATTCATGTGCTATCACCTCCTGCTGCAGAAGGCACAGCTTAAATGTTTCTCTCAGCGCCTTGATGAGATGATAATAGGGACTCTTATGCTTTTCCAACGATTTCATCAATTGATACGTTCCGTCCTCCAGCACCGTGATGACCGTATGCATGCCCACCTCGCCTCGCGGATGGTCCAGCCAATCGGCCGCGTACAGAAACTCCAGCATCAGCGGCAAATAATCCGGCAATTCCCGGTCTGCCATTTCCAGCCCAAACATTTCATAAATCGTTTTGAGCGTGGTCAACATCTGCCCGCGTTCTTTGGAATCCTCGTATTTGGAAAAGGTCATATACAGCGTTGAGGTTTTCTCGAAATCAAAAGTCCCCACGTAACGCTCCTCGATCTCGTCCATGCTGAGCTGAAGCAGCTCTTCCCGGTATTTCATCACCGGTTCCATGATAGAAGGCGGCAAAACCTCATCCCCGCTCTCGAGGATCTGCGAGAAGGTTTGTTTGTCGGGATAGGCCAACTGTCCGGCAAAAAAGCCAAACAGCTCTCTATGCTCCTGCAATTTTGCCAGATCAATCACGCCAGATCCCCCCGTAAAAGTTTTGTTCGTACAGCTCCCTGCCGCTTTTTCCGGAGTTCGCCGGAACGGCCGGACCGCAGCCGTCGCAATTCATGCCGAAACCTTCCGAGCCCTGGGCGCGGTACGGGTCCATGTAACCTTCCTTATGTGAGGTCGGAATGACGAAGCGGTCCTCGTATTTGGCGATCGCCAGCAGCCGGTACATCTCTTCGATCTGCCGGGCGGTGAGTCCGACCCGGGCCAGGCGGCTTTCGTCAAACGGCTGCTTCGAGAACTGCGCCCGCTGATACGAGCGCATCATTGCCATACGCTGCAAGGCGATTTTGACCGTGGCCGTATCCCCGGCAGTCAACAGATTGGCCAGATATTGCACCGGTGTTCTCATCTCTTCGATCGCCGGGAAAATCAGGTCCGGATTCTGGATCGAATCTTTGCCCTCGAAATGGCTCATGATCGGGCTAAGCGGTGGCACGTACCAGACCATCGGCAAGGTACGGTATTCCGGATGGAGCGGAAACGCCAGCTTGTATTCGATCGCCAGCTTATAAACCGGCGACTGCTGCGCGGCTTCGATCCATTCTTCGGACAAGCCGTCTTTACGGGCTTGCTTGATCACTTCCGGATCATGCGGATCAAGGAACAGCCCGAGCTGCGCCTCGTACAAATCCTGCTCATTTGCCGTGGAGGCCGCTTCCTGCACGCGGTCCGCATCGTACAGCAGCACGCCCAGGTAGCGGATGCGTCCGCTGCACGTTTCCGAGCAAACCGTCGGCAAGCCCGCTTCGATTCTCGGGAAACAGAAGGTGCATTTTTCCGCCTTGTTTGTTTTCCAGTTGAAGTAGACCTTCTTGTAAGGACAGCCGGTCATACAGTAACGCCAACCCCGGCAGGCCTCCTGGTCGACGAGGACGATACCGTCCTCATCGCGTTTATAGATAGCTCCCGACGGGCAGGACGCCACACAGCTCGGGTTCAGGCAGTGCTCG
The DNA here is from genome assembly GCF_003863965.1 of Paenibacillus oralis. Lineage (GTDB taxonomy): Bacteria > Bacillota > Bacilli > Paenibacillales > Paenibacillaceae > Fontibacillus > Fontibacillus oralis. The sequence goes on along the minus strand of NZ_RRCN01000001.1, from coordinate 5,383,808 downwards.
CACAGCCGCGGCAGATACATCATAAACGATTGCTCGAAGTTGAATTTGATCTCCTCTTCGATCTTTTCGATGTTGGGGTCTCGCGGACCGGTAATATGTCCGCCGGCCAGATCGTCTTCCCAGTTTGGCCCCCAGTTCGGCTCCATCGTCTCGCCGGTGAGGACGGATTTCGGACGCGCTGTGGGCTGATGCTTTTTCTCTCCGGAATTCGTCAGCTTCTCGTAATCGTATGTCCACGGCTCATAGTAATCTTTCATTTCCGGCATATCCGGGTTGTAGAAAATTTTGCCCAGGGCGATTTTGGACAGCTTGCTGCCGGACTTCAGCTCCAACTTGCCTTTACGCAGCGTCCAGCCGCCCTTGTAATGCTCCTGGTCCTCCCAGCGCTTCGGATAACCGATGCCCGGCTTCGTCTCCACGTTGTTGAACCACACATATTCGGCGCCTTCACGGTTCGTCCAGGTGCTTTTGCAGGTAACGCTGCACGTATGGCAGCCGATACATTTGTCCAGGTTCAGCACCATGGCAATTTGCGCTTTAATCTTCAAGCCAGTCGACCTCCTTCAGTTTGCGCACGGCAACGTACACATCCCGCTGGTTGCCGATCGGTCCGTAATAGTTGAAGCCGTAGCTGAGCTGAGCATAACCTCCGACAAGCTGCGTCGGCTTCAAATGAATGCGCGTAGGCGCGTTGTGGCTGCCGCCCCGCTCCTTGGTGATTTCCGAGCCCGGCACGTTGATGTGTTTATCCTGGGCATGGTACATGAACATCGCGCCTTTCGGCATGCGATGGCTGACCACCGCTCTCGCCGTCACGACGCCGTTACGGTTGTATATCTCCAGCCAATCGTTATCGTTAATTTGATGCTGCTCGGCATCCTCCCGGCTGATCCATACGGTTGGACCGCCGCGGAACAAAGTCAACATGTGCAAATTATCCTGATAGGTGCTGTGGATGTTCCATTTGCCGTGCGGCGTCATGTACCGCAGCACCAGGGTGTCTTTGCCTCCGGCGATCTGCTTGTCGCGGGGGCCGAACACCATCGGCGGCAGCGTTGGCTTGTAAACCGGCAGCGCTTCGCCGAATTGCAGGAAAATCTCGTGATCCAGATAAAAATGCTGGCGTCCGGTCAACGTACGGAACGGCACGAGGCGTTCGATATTGGTCGTAAACGGCGAATACCGCCGCCCCGATTTATTGGAGCCAGTGAACACCGGCGTTGGGATAACCTCGCGCGGCTGGGCGGTAATGTTCGCGAAGGTGATCCGTTCGGCGGCGCGGTCGGCGGAAATATCCTTAAGCTCTACACCGTGTTCCTGTTCGGCGGATTCCCAAGCCCGCTGCGAAACTTTCCCGTTGGTGGCCGAGGACAGATGCAGCACGGCATTGGCCGCATGTCTCGCCGTATGCAGCTTCGGCCGGCCGTTTTTGATCGTCTCGTCGAAATAAGTGCCATTGATAGACTTAAGTTCTTCGTACTCTTCCTTTACCGGGAAGGATACTCCGTGCGCGCCAACCTTGCCGGTTTCCAGATTCGGCCCAAGCGTTACGTACTTATCGTAAATTTTCGTATAATCGCGTTCGACCACGGCGAAGCTTGGCATCGTTTTGCCAAGGACAGGCGCAGTTTCTCCGCGCTTCCAGTCCTTCACCTCGCCGTATGGCTGGGCGATTTCACTCATCGAATCATGGCCGAGCGGTGAGGACACGAGGTCTTTATACACCCCGGGCAGATGCTCTTTGGCCATCTCCGACACCACGCCGGCCAGCGTGCGGTAAATATCCCAGTCGGAGCGCGATTCCCACAGCGGATCGATGGCCGGATTAAACGGATGCACGAACGGGTGCATGTCGGTCGAGGAAATGTCGACCTTCTCGTACCACGTCGCCGCCGGCAATACGATATCCGCGTACATCGGCGTCGCGGTCATGCGGAAGTCAAGGGACACAAGCAGGTCCAGCTTGCCTTCCACCTCGTCGCGCCAGACGATTTCTTCCGGCTTCTCCTCCTCGTTTGGCGTTGACAACAGCCCGTTATGCGTCCCCAGCAAATGTTTCATGAAAAATTCCTGGCCTTTGGCCGAGCTGGAAATGAGATTGGAGCGCCATACGAACAGGGAACGCGGGAAGTTCTCCGGCGCATCCGGGTCTTCTACCGCAAACTTCGTTTCGCCCGAGACGATCTGCTCATAAGCATGCTTAATGATGTCGGCGTTATCCGTTTGGCCTTTGGCGGCCGCTTCCGCGGCAAACGCCAGACTGCTTTTGTTGAACTGCGGGTACGACGGCAGCCAGCCGAGCCGGGCAGCCAGCACGTTGTAATCCGCCGGATGGCGGTACGGAATGTCCCCGCCCGTCGGCGATTTAAGCGAGTCGGCGCTCATCTCCTCGTATTTCCATTGGTCGGTGGCGAAATAGAAAAACGAGGTCGCGTTTTGCAACCGCGGCGGAGCTTGCCAGTCGCGGGCAAAAGCGATCGATGACCATCCCTCAATCGGCCGGCATTTCTCCTGGCCGACGTAGTGCGCCCAGCCGCCGCCGTTAACGCCCTGCGAAGCCGTCAGCATCACCAGATTTAGAATGGAGCGGTAAATCGTATCGCTGTTAAACCAGTGATTGATGCCCGCGCCCATGATGATCATCGAGCGGCCGCCGGTATCCAGCGCGTTTTGCGCAAACTCACGGGCGATTTGCACGATGAGCGAGGCTTTGACGCCGGTGACTTTTTCCTGCCAGGCCGGGGAGTAATGCGAGCTTGCATCATCGTATCCGCCAGCCGTATGCGCGGCGCCCTGCCGGTTTACACCGTATTGGCTGAGCATCAGGTCGTAAACGGTTGCGGCAAGCCGGGTCGATCCGTCGGCCAGGGTAACCGTTTTGGCCGGAATCGAGCGGGTAAACGTGCCGTTGCCGGCGGCATCGAAATAAGGGAACACGATTTCCGTCCACTCCGCGCCGTGATCCTCAACCGAAAGCGCCGGTTTGATGACCGTGCCGTCCTCGCGTTCGAGAATCAGGTTCCACTTCACGTCTTTTTCCCAACGCTGCCCCATCGTTCCGTTCGGAACGGTCAGTTCGCCGGCGGCCTCGTCGAAGATGACGGGCTTCCACTCGGCGTGTTCCGCCTGTTGTCCGAGATCGCTTGCCCGCAAAAAACGGCCGGCTTTGTATTTGCCTTCATGCGAATCAAGCAAAATCAGAAACGGCATATCCGTGTACTGCTTGGCATAGTTCAGGAACATCGGCTCCTGCCGCTGTACGTAAAACTCGTCCAAAATGACATGCGTCATCGCCTGCGCGACCGCCGCGTCGGTTCCCGGATGGGGAGCCAGCCAGTTGTCGGCAAACTTGACGTTTTCCGCATGGTCCGGTGCCACGGACACCACTTTGGTCCCTTTATAACGAACCTCTGTCATAAAATGGGCGTCCGGCGTCCGCGTCAGCGGCACATTGGAGCCCCACATGATGAGGTAACCGGCATTGTACCAATCGGATGATTCCGGCACATCGGTTTGCTCGCCCCAAATTTGCGGCGAAGCCGGCGGCAAATCGGCGTACCAGTCATAGAAGCTGAGCATTTCGCCGCCCAACAAGGAAATAAACCGCGCACCCGAAGCGTAGCTGATCATCGACATGGCCGGAATCGGCGTAAAGCCGGCGATCCGGTCGGGTCCATATTTTTTAATGGTATAAATGAGCTGCGCGCCTATAAGACGGGTAGCTTCCTCCCAGGTCACGCGCACATGGCCGCCTTTGCCGCGGGCCTGTTTATAGGACTTGGCGGCTTCCGGATTTTCCACGATGCTGGCCCATGCCTCCACCGGGTTGTCGTTGTGCTGCGCCAGCGCCTCTCTCCACAGCCGCAGCAAGCGGCCGCGCATATAAGGATATTTCACGCGCAGCGGGCTGTATTCGTACCACGAGAACGAAGCGCCCCGCGGGCAACCGCGCGGTTCGAACTCCGGCATGTCCGGCCCGCAGGACGGGTAATCGATTTGCTGGTTTTCCCAAGTGATGATGCCGTTTTTCACGAACACCTTCCAACTGCAGGAGCCGGTGCAGTTCACGCCATGCGTCGTCCGCACCACTTTGTCATGCGACCAGCGGCCGCGGTACATGTTCTCCCATTCCCTGCTTTTCTCTTCAACTTTCGACCAGTTTCCCGAAATAGATTCCGCCTTCTTGAAGAAGGTAAGTCCTGATCTTCTTTTCATAGGAAGTATTCACACTCCTTCATCACGAATGAATGCATTTGATCGGGGAATCCAATGGAATTCATTCTGCTCTCTCCATTATCTAGCGGCGCACCTCCATTTTCCCATCAGGGAAATCCCTTAGTATGGAGGTGAAAACCCTAAAAAGAAAACGCCTGACGGCGTCCTTTAATGGCTCTGACTGGCTCTGACTTCTACTCGTCCAGGCCGATTTGAGGTAAATAAGGGTATTTGTGACCGTTACATTTTCTGCCATGCCCGAAAAGTTAAAACTCAACTTTCGCAGAGCAAAAATCAGCTTGAGCCCTTGAACTGAAGATTTTCAAAGAATTAAGATAGGCGGCTGGCAAAATAGAAAAACACCGCTTCGTTTGGTAAAGTCAAGTCCAAAACCGATCGTGGCAAGAAACGCGGAAGGGCGTTGGAAGCTTGAGGACAGAGAAGACCGGTGGGTTGGGCGGCAGATCAACACTCACTGTCCGGACGCTTTGCACGATTATCCCGTTTGATCAGGTAGCAGAGAAACAGACAAGCTCGGGAGAAGAAGATATTTGGTGGAGAAGCAGATCGGTTCGAGATAATTTAGACGGGCTTAGGAGAAGGAATCAGGTTTAGGGGAGGTGAAACAGACCGGACTAGAGATCAAGACAGTAGATCAAGACAGTAGATCAAGACAGTAGATCAAGACAGTAGATCAAGGACAAGACGCGAGGGAAACGAAAAGACCGTGATTTTGCTGTAGCCTGAACCCTTCCATTTGCAGCAACGCCCCGACTGTTCATACTAACCCCTACCCATTAAGTTGATCTGCGTCAAAATTCCCCACCGTTCCAGCGCCTCGATCAGGCCGCAGCCGCAAGGGGCTGGTTCGGTTGGCGTGCGATCAGCTGGCGATAAGGGATCGCCGGAATCGCCACACACATGCGCAGCAATTTCTGCCGCATCGTTTCTTCCGCTCCGGGCAGGTGCAGACGGCGGCGTACGGTGTACTCGTTCAGGTACGCCTGCAGATGCTTCAGTCCCAAGGCTATATACGTACTCTTCAGCGATTCCCACGCCTCTCTCACCACTTTCCGTAAGGGCGCATACAGCCGAAAGGCTAGGGGGAACGACTCTACCGCCGATGTACGGACATCCACATGCCCGTTGATGAACGCGGCGAGTTCGTGACGGTTTGCCCTTTTCCCGTCTCCTCTCTTATGCGGCACCAGGCGGATTTTGACCTGCTCCGGCTCGCCCGATTCCGTTACCGTGCATCCCGCTACGACTGCCGAGGCATACGGATGCGGAAACTGACACCGGGACGGATTACGCCCATACAGATCGCTGTTCACCTTCACGTCTCCGCAGAGCAACTCCCGGGCATCGAATTCCCCGACGGCATGGCGTATTTTGTGTAGCATCAACCAGGCGGTTTTGTAGGTGACCCGGATTACCTGGCTCAGCCGCATCGCCGAGATGCCGTCAGGGAGTAGGAACAACTCCAGCGCTTTAAACCACTTGAGCAGGGGCAGATGCGTTCGTTCAAAAATCGTGCCGACCAAAGCCGACGTTTGATGCTTGCACTTTCCGCACTCGAACAAGAGGATATGCCGGGAAGTCAGACGACTGCACCGGGTGTGAGCGCAGCGCGGGCAGACAAAGCCGTTCGGCCACTTCATCGCGATCAGCGCCTCCATGCAGGCCTGCTCGCTGTTATAACGGCTGCTGAATGATTGAAGTTCCGTTCCCGCATTGCCCTCCATGTTCGCTCGCCCCCGAATCAAGAAATTACAAACGTGTGTTCGATTTATTTTATTATACCAAACATACGTTCCCTTATCAAGCCGAAAATCTCACCTGAACCGCCTCATTTTTCCCCCTCTCTTTTTCTTCTCTCTTTTTTTGGAACCCTTGCCTAGCCCTCACCCCCTGCTTCCTTAACGAAAGGGATAATCGTGCAAAGGCAAGCAGCAGGCAGGGATACCAAGACACGAACCCTTTAGCCCCCCTCCCTCACCTGGCGTCGATTTGTGCCACTGCTCGAAACGGCTAAGGTGCAAAAGGTAGATGCGCTGGCCTTGGCGGATCGTGACGCCCTCTTCATCGTTGACGCTTCCATGCTTCCATGTTTAAGCAGAATCGTAGCAAAGCGGTCGAGTTGCTTGCCCGATTTTGGAAAGACACTGTCCGCCTATGTTTCAGCGTCAACTCCGGCAACGGATTGCTGCTTTACCCAGCTAAATCAAGACTTGTCTGCCGATTTTTATTGCATCGGGTGAATAGCAGGGATGATGTAAATCACTTTACTTTAAATAAATAAGGACGTTCTAAGCGCCTATTTCTCTCATTCCCCGTTCGCACAGAAATAGAGCACTTTTTGTCCTTATACGCTTTTGAACCATTGAACCAGAAATTGCAAACGTATGCAGTAATGATAAACGAGGCGAATGGGCAAATTGGTCATCGTACAAATCAAAACAAAAAGGGAGTTTGCTTAACATGAAAAATATCTCCAAAATCATCATTCTGTGCTTGGCCGTTCTTGTTTCCGGATGCGGAACCAACATGAAGACGCAAAACGGCAGTGTACCGCAAACGCAAAACGTTGCCCCAAAAACACAGACTGTTCGGCAGCTTAAAGAAAATAAAGGCTCCTATAAGGTATTGAATACCAATTTGGATCAAACCTACTACAAAGATGCCATCGGAAAAACAGGTACAGAACTAAAGCGGGAGCTTCATCAAATCATCAGCAAACAAGATAAATTAAGCTACGGAGAAATTTGGAAAGCGTTAGGCGATACGGATCAGGATCCAAACCATCCCGATAACGTAATTCTTCTTTATGAGGGGCGATCGGTCCCCAAAACGAAGCACGAAGGCAGCGGCGGCAACTGGAACCGCGAACATGTTTGGGCTAAATCCCATGGTGATTTCGGCACAAGAGTTGGACCCGGAACGGATTTGCATAACCTTAAGCCGGAGGATAAGGACGTCAACAGCGCAAGAGGTAATTTGGATTTCGACATCACCGAAGCGGCAAACACCAAATATCTAAAAGCTCCGGACACCTACTGGGATAACGATTCCTGGGAACCTAGGGATGAAGTAAAAGGAGATATCGCCCGAATCATCCTGTACATGGATGCTAGGTACGAAGGTAACGGTGAAATCGATCTGGATGCGGTAGATCAAGTCACAAACCGCAGAGCCCCCAAGCATGGCAAATTATCCACGCTTTTAAAATGGCATCGAGAAGACCCGGTCGATGATTTCGAGAAAAGACGGAATCAAGTCATTTATGAAAAATACCAGCACAACCGCAACCCGTTTATCGACCATCCGGAATGGGTAGATCAAATATGGGGGCAGCAAGCGCGGTAGATGTCCCCCGCCGTTAGGAACGGGACACCACCAACCCGAGCGGTTCCCTACCGGTCGAACGCCAAACCGGATGCCTTCATCATACCAGCAGGTTCTTCTCATACAGCTCGTCAAAAATGATCCGGCTGATCAGCGACGCCCGGTCCAGGTCGGCATAACTGAGCCAGGCCAACTCCGCGATTTCGGAAGCGGGCGCAAGCTCCCCGGAGTAATCGGCCGTATAACACGTCATTTTGACGAGCACCCCTTCCGGCTTGCCGTCGGCCTGGGCTTCAAACGCACCATAATACGCGATCGTCTCCGGTTTGATGCGAACGGACAGCTCCTCGCCGATTTCGCGCTGCAGTGTTTCGGCGTCGGTTTCACCGGGCTCCCGCTTGCCTCCGGGAAAATAGAAAAGTTCCTTCCCCTTGGAACGGACGCCCAAAATCCGCTGATCCTTAATACAAATCCAGGCGATTTTATCGATATGCTCCGGCATGTTATTTCCTCCTCGTTCTCTAGGTCCTCAGTTCAACGCTTCCTGCTTAGCCTTCTTGGCGCGGGCCGCCTGTTCGGACCGATGGCGCTCGCCCATTTTATACACAAAAATCCCGCCGACAATGACCAATACGCCAATCAGCTGCTTCGGGGTAAACGGAACCTTCTGCAGCCCGAGCCAGCCCATGGAATCGAACAATAAAGCAAATCCCAGCTCAGAGGTCATGACGATTGCCACGGCATATGTCGGCCCCAAACGTTTAACTCCCTGCACCATGCAGGTGACGACACCTACGCCGATCAAGCCGCTGAAATAAAACCACGGCTGCATATCGTGCAGCGCGAACATATTTTTCCCTTCGAACAAAAATCCGATCACAAAAGAAGCGGCGAACCCGAGGCCAAGCACCAACGTGGTGGTCGTCCAGGTGCCCGTATGCTCATTGACTTTGTTGTTAAAAATATTTTGCATGCCGACCAGCGCCCCCGCGATCAGCGCCAACAAGATCCCTAAAACCATGGTTTCCTCCCGGTTATTCGTAGATATTCCGGTGGGTCAGCTTTTGCAGGCCTTCCCTGTCCTTGACCAAAATGCCCTTCCGGCTCCGTTCGATCAACCCGCGGGCGCCGAACTTTTGCAGCACCCGGTTCAGATGCCGGTAGCTGGTGCCGATCAGGTTGGCCGCATCCGTCAGGTCGGATGTGCTAAGCTCTCCCCTAAAATCCGCATCGGATTCGTCAAACGTTACGGACAGCAAATAGCTCGCGAGCCTGACCTCCACCGGATACAATAAATTAAAGCTCATTGAGCTCGACTTCATGTAAAACTTTTTGGTGATGATGTCCAGCAAGAAATGCAGCAGCGGGGAATGGTCGCCGCAGTATTTCCGCAGCCAGCGGTATTCCACCCCGATCATATGCACCGGCGACACCGCCTCGACCGTGTTGATGATGTCTCCGTTCCGGATATACTCCACATCCCCGATCACTTCAAGCGGCGTCTTGAAGGAAATGATAAGCGTGCGGCCTTCCTCCGACGTGTTGTATATTTTGATTTTGCCTTTCACCAAAACATACATCACCCCGGAAGGCTCCCCTTGGGCGCAAATCAACTCGCCCTGATCGAAAGCAAACAGCGTCAGGTGCGGGATAAGCGGTTCCGTAAATATGTTATCCAATTGATACGCCCGCATATAGGCTTTAAGCAGCCCGCGATCTTCGATTTCATTCAAGTTCCGATTCCCTCCAAGCCTCCGGCCGGCCTACAATTTAAGAATCGCGACGCCGGCGATCATAAGCGCGATGCCGACAAATTGCGGCAGCCGCATTTTTTTCTTTGGGATGCCAAACCATCCGGTGCTGTCAATCAAAAAGGTGATGCACAATTGCGCGATCAGGACGGCCGCGATCGAAAGCGTGACGCCGACGTGCTGAATCGCCGTGACATTGGAGAAAATAATAATAGCCGCGAGCGCTCCACCGCCGAGATACAACGGCTGCACACGCCCCAGCTGTTTCAGATTGCCGTCCCGGATAAACAGCCAGATGAGCAATGCCGCGGCAAAGCCGGTGAATTGGGTCAGCGCGGCCGCCGGCCAGGTGCCGATGCTCGAGCTGATCCGCGCGTTCGCCACCCCTTGGAGCGTAATAAAGGCTCCGGCCATAAACGCAAATAACAAGCCTTTCATGGTGTTCTCCCCTCTTCATAGTCTGTTCATATTAAAAGATAACACGGGACCATTTGGAAAGGACATATGTCCTGAAGTTTGGAACAACTAAAATTTGCCGAGGCTACGGCGCTGTAATAATATTTAAAAGCAAGCTGTTTCGCATTCATTCACTATTATAGGAGGCGCCTTCATTGCAGCTAACGCTCGAAACAAAAACACATTGGGACGAAACTTGGTGGGAACGGCTTGGTCCGATTTACCGGGAAGCCTTCCCGCACGGGGCCAAACCGGAGAAAGTGCTGCGGAGCATGTTAAACAAAGGGGTAGCCTGCATACACGCCGGGGCCCTGGACGGCGAAGCGGCCGCCATGGCGATTACCGGATTTAGCGGCCCGGCGGAAAATAAGCGGCTGATCCTGGATTATATGGCCATCCGCCGCGATTTGCGCGGAAAAGGGCTGGGAGCGGGCTTTTTCAAGCAAATCCGCGATTGGGCAGCTGGCGAAAGCCAGGTCAAGGCAATCATCATTGAAGCCGAGGCGGAAGATACGGAGGAAAACCGCAGCCGCCTAAAATTTTGGAAACGCTGCGGTTTTATAGCCACCTCTTATGTACACCAATATATTTGGGTGCCCGAGCCCTACCGCGCCCTCTACCTTCCGCTGTCCGCCGGCTTTGCCGTCACGGATGACGGGCAGTCCCTTTTCCGCGATATCACTTCGTTCCATCAAAAATCGTTCCGCGGACATTAAGCCGCTTCTATAAATAATACGGATTGAACCTAGGAAAAATAGTTCCGACTGCAGCTTTAATCCGCCTGATAGCTGTCATAGATCTTTTGCAGCAAACTCGATAGCTGTTCCTTTTCCGCCTCCGTCAAGCAGCTTGTAAACCGGCGGTTATGTTCCTCAAAAATCCGCCGCAGTGTCGGCTCGAAGTCTTTGGCCTTTTGGGTCGGATACAACCGGTAGGAGCGGCGGTCATGATCGTCGATCCGGCGGTAAACATAGCCCGCCTCCTCCAGCTGCTTTACGCAGCGGGCCGTGGTCGCTTTGTCGAACTTGGCTTCGCTTGTCAGTTGATCCTGATTGATCCCGGGGTTCGCCAAAATAGCCTTCAGGTAAGTGTGGTGCCCCCCGCCGCCGATGTCGTAAGGCTTCAGCAAGGCGGCCAGCTGCTTTTGGTTCATGCGCTGGATGTATGAGATCAACTTGCCGACGAAAAACTTCTCCATCCCTTTCACCTCTTTGCGAGCGGTCTGTTTTACGAAAATTTTACTAAAAATCTGTTGCAAGCGCAACTAAATCGGAGTAAACTGGAACCAGCAAAAAAAGTTGCGTGCGCAACAAATGCAATCTTTGGGTTTACCGAACAAGAGAGGTGTAAATTTTATGCAAACGGAAAGTAAAGGCGTTCCTGTATCCTATCAGGAGGATCCGCAAATCCAAAAACGGCGCTGGCTGATTCTGGTCGTGCTGAATCTGTTCACGTTTATGTCGACGCTCGACGGCAGCATTGTCAATATCGCGCTCCCGGTCATTTCGAAGCGCCTGGACCTGCAGGTCGCGGAGGCGGAATGGGTGGTGACCGCCTATTTATTGATGATCTGCGCGGCGATTCTTTTTTTCGGCAAGCTGGGGGACATCGTCGGAAAGATCAAAGTTTTCAAGTGGGGTATGATCATTTTTACTGTGGGCTCGCTGCTTTGCGGGTTCAGCTCAACGCTTACGATGCTGGTCGGGTCGCGGTTGATCCAGGCGCTGGGCGCATCGATGACGATGGCGAACAGCCAAGGCATTATCACCGATATTTTTCCGGCAAATGAACGGGGTCGGGCGTTAGGCTTGATCGGCACATTCGTATCCTTGGGCAGCATCGCCGGACCGAGTTTGGGCGGGGTCATCGTGTCGGCGCTCGGCTGGGAGTATATTTTCTGGGTCAACATTCCGGTAGGGCTCATCGCTATCGCGCTCGGCTGGAGAACGCTGCCTGCGGACCGCACCAAACTGCGGGTGAAAATCGACAAAGCCGGCAGCCTGCTGTTCCCTTTATTTATTCTCGCTTTATTCTCCGGCTTGCTGCTGGGACAGCAAATCGGCTACCGCGACCCGCGTATTATCGCGGCCCTGATCATTGCGGCCGTGGTGTTTATCGTTTTTCTCTGGATCGAAACGCGCAAGTCCGAACCGATGCTGCAGCTGTCGCTGTTTAAAAATCCGCTGTTCAGCCTAAGCATCCTGTGCGGATTTCTCGTTTTTGTCGCCAATTTTTGTTTTAATATCATCGCGCCATTTTATACACAGAGCATTTTGAACCTTTCCCCGTCGCAGGCCGGGCTGCTGATGATGCTGTTCCCGATCGTGATGGTGATTGTCGCTCCGCTCAGCGGCGCATTGTCGGACAAAATCGGTTCCGAGCTGCTCACCTTCGCTGGCCTGATTGTGATGGTCGTCGCCCAGGTTGGCCTGGCCGGTCTTCACGGCAGCAGCCCCATTTTCCTGGTCGGTGTATGGATCGCGATGCTCGGTCTTGGAAGCGGCTTGTTCCAATCGCCCAACAATTCGCTGGTGATGTCCAAGGTGCCGAAAACGCAGCTGGGGATCGCCGGCAGCATCAACTCGCTCGTACGCAACATCGGCATGGTGGTTGGGATTACGGTCGCCACCACGACCTTGTTTGGCGTCATGAGCAGCCTGGCTGGCCAGCGGGTTACCGGATTGGTGCCGGGTCGCCCCGACCTGTTCCTCTCCGGCATGCACATCGTCTTTATGACCTCGGCGACCATTTGCCTGGTAGCCGCGGTGCTGACGGGCTGGCGTTTATGGTCGGCCAAACGCGCCGTTCGCGGCGAACAGCTGCGTTCGCAGTAGGCCTTCGCTTACAACTTTCGATGATGATAAACGGCTTTCTACCGGTAACCAGCCGGAGGCGGCCGTTTTTTTTGCGGGTTAAGCGGCAAAAAAACTTGCGGGAATGATCCCTGCGCCTACCTGCTTGGCTTACCAAATTGAGTCAACTGAACCGCTACCTTTATCCAAACGGGTGTCGTTTAGCAACATAAAATAAGAGCAGAAAACGAAAGGAGATGATAGTCCTATGGCAAGAACATTATTGGATTACAATGCATCGGTAGTTTCGCCCGCAACCAATGTCGGTCCGGCGATCCCGATCCCTATTTCACCGGCCGGCGTCCAAATCGCCGCCGTCTCGGTGTTTATTGATCCGGCAAACCCCGCTTCATTTAACAACCGGGTTGAACTGAAAGCCACGATCGGTGTCGAGGCGTTAGCCGATACCCCGAATATTTTGGTGCGGATTTGGAGGGCGGGTACCGAAATATTTTACGGGCTCGTGGAATTGGAAGATCTCTTTAACGATTGGGGCCTGATCACCGTGAATATGGTAGAGCAAGCTCCTCTCGGCACGCAAAATTACCAGTTAATCGTGGAAAATCAAGACAACAATGCCGCGGCAAGAGTTGTAGGTCCGATCGTTTTTACAGCTACGGCCATCGGGTAATCGCTTCTCGTACCAACAAATAAAGAAGATCGCCCCATCCAGGCCAGGAAGGCGCAGAAAGCGGCGATCTTCTGTTTTGTGTTTACGTCCATTCAACCCGGTTCAAAAGCTGGTGTTTCAGCAGCGCCAAAATAAAGTCCAAGTAGAAATCCTTCCGGACCACGACCTTAAATTGTTGTTCCCTGCCCTCGTTCATATAGAACAAAACATCAGTATATACGTCGTTTTCCTCAAACCGTTTCTGCACGTCCCGCATTTTCTCCAGCATCGGCTCTTTCTGCAGAAAGGTGATCTCAAACTCCACATCGGCGTCGCCCGCCGTTTCACGGATCTCCAGGCGCTCGGGATCAAACCGGTATGTGAGCTCCATCTTACATCACTCCTAATATGGATTGACCTAAGAATAACGTCTCACTCACGGCAAGTCAACTTTTGGAAAAAGCATTCCGCACATAACTTCGATAGTCCTCCGGCGTGTCGATGTCGCTCGGCGCAGGACCGGGAAGATCGGCATAAACGATGCGCTCCTCGTATTTGCGCAATAGTTCTTTGGCGCCCGCGTCGCCGTTCAGCGCGGTCAGTTCGGCAAACAGCGGGGCGGCAAACAGCACCGGATGGGCCGGACGATCCTTATAGCGGGCCTGAACGATCAAAGTTCCTGTTTCCCGGAACGTATCGGCCACACGGCGGATTGCCCCGGGTTTCATCTCCGGCTGATCGCCGAGCAGCACCAGGATGGCCGCCGGCGAATGGCGCGCCCGCAGCTGCCGTACGCCTGCGGCCAGTGAAGCGCCGAGTCCGTGGGCCGCTGAGTCCGTTTCCAGCCATTCGACGGACTCTGCTGGAGCCGGCCGGACATGGTGCGCTTCCGTTGCCGTCATTACTCCGGCTCCCTTCTGCAGCTCCGGCCGGACTTCCAGGTGCTCCCGCTTTAACGGCCCGTTTTGGGCGGCGATCACCGCAACCCGGCAATTTCCCGACGACAACGCCTGATATACCGTTTGCTTAAGCACATTGCCCTGGGGCGCCGGAAGCAGCAGCTTGGGCCGCCCCATCCGCACCGACGCCCCGCCGGCAAGAATCAGCGCCCAAACGGCGTTTGCCGCGTCAGACATGGCAAGTGGTCTCCAAACGTCGGCAGAGCTCCCGCGGCGCAGAGCCCGCTTCGGCAACCTGCGCGGACGGAAATGTCGCCCGCAGTCCTTTGCGGTCGCGCAAAAACCCCCCGGGCTTGCCGTTTCGGCAGGCCAACATTTCCGCGAGGATACTCATGGCGATCTCCTGCGGCGTTTCCGCCCCGATATCCAGGCCGACGGGGGAATACAGCTTATCCAGCAGGGTGCTGTCTATGCCGCTGCGATACGCTTCGCCTTGCTCCGTCTCTTGCACCTTTCCCTGCTCTGTTCCCTGCTTCGTCTCTTGCTCCGTTCCCTGCTCCGTTCTCTGCTCCGTTCCCTGCTCCCCGGCTTCGCCAAGGCTTCCGTCTGCTTCATCCGCCTTATGCGGCTGTTTCCGCACGACTCCCATATGCTCCAATATTCTTTCCAGCCGGTATCTTGAGCCGACAAGCCCCAGATAAGCCACCTCCGGCTTAAGCATCTTCCGCACCGCTTCCCGGTCCAAGTCGAGATTGTGCGACATGACCACCACGAATTTGCCTTTAACGTCCACTTGGTCAAAGGCGAGCCTCGGAATGATCTGCAGTTCGTCCGCCTCCGGGAACCGGCTTTCGCTTGCCTTCTCCGTCGCATGATAGGCGACGGTGACACGCCACTGCAGCATCTTCGCCATGCTGCAGAGCACGCGGGCATCGTCTCCGGCGCCGACGATGACCAGCTCCGGGCGCGGTGCGATGCGTTCGACGAGCAGCTCCAGCCGGGAGCTGCCGCGTACGTCTCGCACCAGCCCGGCCGGCCGGCCGCCGTCAAGCCGGCCGGCGTACGACCCGCTGGGGCTAACCCAGCGCGTGCCCGGCGGAACGGCGACGGGATCGGAGGAGCCGATCACCGTCACCGCCTCATAGGGCTCCCGCGTTTCCGCCCGCCCCAGCTGGTCGGATAAAATCCGGTCCGCCGCCTCAGGAAGACGCACCGGATCAAACGGCTCCAGCCAAACGGTGATCGCCCCGTTGCAGCCGAGCCCAAGCCCCCAGACGTCGTCGCCTTTGACCCGGAAGTCGTAGAACAGCTTTAGCGGCTCGCCGGAACTTAGCACCTCCGCGGCGTGCCCGCGTAAATCCTCCTCGATGCAGCCGCCGCTGAGGATGCCCGTCACTTCCCCATCCTCGTGGATGAGGCAGCGCGCCCCTTCGCGGCGGTAGGCGGAGCCGTCCACCTCGATCAGCGCAGCCACGACGCAGGGCCGTCCTTCCGTCCGGCAAGCGAGCAGCGAGCGGGTTATCTCCTCCATGCTCAGGTCATCTCCATCCGTGTCAATTCGGCATCGCCGATAAACAGTACGCGGTCTTTGACTCAAATATGCCGGGATCTTGAATGGGATAACCTGGATTTTTTAAGATGATAGCGTATAAAATTTCCGGCGGACTAAAGGACAAGGCGCAGGCAAAGCGGGGAGACAGGAGAAGAGGGAATGGGAAGAAGTAGAGAAGGGGAAGTTTTCTCGTAGTAGAACCAAAGAGGGAATGGTTATGGGGTGGAAAGTTTACGGCCCGTCTTTAGAGTCAGGTTCTAACCCTAAGGCAAGTTCGATAAGAACCTGTCTCTAACAGCGGGTGGAACCCCAAACCCATCCCGCCCATTGCATCCAACGTATGGGTTTGCACGACAAAGAACCTCGCCAGCGGCGAGGTTTATATTAAGATATGCGTCGATAAACGTTTTCTTACGCCCGCTCTTTTTGTCTGAGCGTCACACCGATCGGCTGAACGACGATCCCCGCTTTCGTCAGCGAGCTGCGGATTATGCCGGCAAATTCCACGGCATGCGCGCCGTCGCCATGAATGCATATCGTATCGGCGCGGATCGGCACGTCCACGTTTTGCTGGGACATCACTTTGCTTTCCGCCACCATGCGAATCACCTGGTTGACCGATTTTTGCTCATCGGTGATCAAAGCATCAGGCTGTCTGCGGGGTGTCAGCGAACCGTCGGATTGGTAAGTACGGTCGGAGAACACCTCGCTTGCGGTGCGCAGCCCCGCTTTTTGCCCGGCTTTAATCAATGCGCTTCCGGCCAAGCCGAACAAAATCAGCTCGGGATCAACTTTGTACACCGCCTCGGCGATCGCTTCAGCCAGTCCGGCATCGCGGGCAGCCATGTTGTACAGGGAGCCGTGCGCTTTCACGTGCTGCAGCTTTACGCCTTCCGCGCGCACGAATCCCCACAGCGCGCCGATTTGATATACGACCATGTCGTAAGCTTCCTGAGGGGAAATATTCATCTCCCGGCGGCCGAAGCCGGCGAGATCCGGCAGTCCCGGATGCGCGCCGAGCGCCGCTCCGCTTTCCAAGGCCAGCTTTACGGTTTGGCGCATCGTCGACGGGTCCCCGGCGTGAAAACCGCAGGCGATGTTGACGGAGGTCACATGCTTCAGCACCTCGCTGTCACTGCCGATTTTATAAGCGCCAAAGCTTTCCCCCATGTCGCAATTCAAGTCCACCACGCTCATGATTCATTCGCCTCGCTTTCGATAGATTATTCAACGATTCGGTTTACTTCTGCTGCTGCAAATGACCAAGTCCCTGGCGCAAAGTAAGAACGGCCTGTTCACGTTCGACGAGCTGCCGCTGCGCCTCCCTTAAGCTGATCATCTGGAATCTCACTTTCCCGCCCAAATTCACCTGGGCGAGCAGCGGCAAATCCGCGGAAGCCACCTGGGCGATTTTCGGATATCCACCGGACGTCTGGCGGTCAGCCATCAGCACGATCGGGTTGCCATCAGGCGGCACCTGCACCGTTCCCATCGTAACGGCCGAGGAAATCATCTCCACGGTGTTCGCCAGCTTGAGCTTGGGTCCTTTGAAACGGTATCCCATCCGGTCGGACTGCGGCAACACCTCAAACGGTTCGCTTACGAATAACGTTTTGCTCTCATCCCGGAACAAATTGTATTGCTCTCCCGCGATAACCCGGACCTTCGGGTTCGGCTCGTAGGGAGGAATGAGGTCTGCGGAAACCGCCCAGCGGCTGACGGCACCCAAGTTATTTTCCGCCTCCCGCGCCAGCAGGCCCAGCATATGGAGGCTTCGCAAAGACATGTTCCCGGCCGGAAGCCGGTCGCCTTTGGCCAGCGCACGCCCGTGATATCCTCCGATGCCGGCCCGCAAATAGGTGGAGCGGCTGTTCATTTGCACCGGCACGTCCACCCCGCCGCTTACCGCCAAATAAGCTCTGCAGCCTTGCTTCATCGGCCCGAAGGTGAGTGTGGAGCCTTTGGGGGCCAGGACGGTCCGCCAACCCGGAAGCGATACTCCGTTTAGCTTGGGCGATAAATCCCCGCCGCAAATCGAGATCAACGCCGTCTGCTCGAACAGGATCTCCGGGCCCATCATCGTAATTTCGAGTCCGGCATCCCCTTCCTCGTTGCCGACGAGCAAATTCGCGATGCGCATCGCGAAGGCATCCATCGCTCCGCTGACGATGACGCCGTATTTTTGCGTGCCGTACCGGCCCAAATCCTGCACCGTCGTCAGCAGGCCGGGTTTATGGATCAAGAGGCTCACCGCTTATCCTCCTCCCAAGCGTCAAATTGCCCGCGGGATATCGGGTAAAAGCGGACCGTATCGCCCGCCTCCAGCAAGGTTGGCGGCACTTGCCTCGGCTTAAACAGCTCGACCGGCGTCCTGCCGATCAGCTGCCAGCCGCCCGGCGTATCGAGCGGATACACGCCGGTCTGATCCCCCGCGATACCGACCGTGCCCGCCGGAATCGACAGCCGCGGGGTTGGTCTGCGCGGCGTCGCTATTCGTTCCGGCATGCCTCCCAAATACGCAAACCCGGGAGCAAATCCGAGCATATAGACCAGGTAGTCAGCCGAGGTATGTATGTCGATGACTTCTTCGGGTGTGAGTTCGTGATGCTCCGCCACCGCAGCCAAATCCGGACCCAGCTCCCCGCCGTAGCAAACCGGAATTTCAACCACCTTCGACGGCGGGAGGCCGGTATTTGTCAACTTGCTCAGTACGTCGCGAAGGCGGGCGGCGGCGAGTTTAAACGGGTATACTTCTTCCTCCCGTCCAGCTTCTTTTTGATCCGTTAGCAGCTGCATGATGTCATAATATATGGTTACCGAAGTAAAGGCGGGTACAAATTCCACCATCCATCGGAACGGATTTTTTTCAAGATAATCGGCCAGTTGCCTGACTTTTTGGTGTACCGCCGGATGAATCGCTTCTCCAAGCTTGACGATCAGAGCGGTATCCCCAAGCGGAACGATTTCCGTTCCCTTTGCATGGCCGGCGCCGAGAGCCCCGTTGTTCATCATATTCCTCCTAAAAACATATAACCGAATTTCGAAATATCAAATCCGTTTTACGAAACTGCACCTTAGAAACCCCGGCGTAAAACATAAGGGCAAAAAAGGGCGTTATTCCGGCGCTCTCCCCTGTTCAAAGAGAAATAGAGGTAATTAATGTCCCTATTTTCTCGAATCGCTACCGAAATCCCCGCTTCTGGGCCGCCCTTAGGCAAATAAGGACAAAAAATGCCGCTAATGGGGATGAACTTGCCCGGCTCCGGATAATAAGCACAAAAAGTGCCGCTATTTTGAAGGACGACGGTTCGGCGAAACTACGGTTCGTCGAGACGACGGGTCATCGTTCCAGCCGACGGTTGGCCTTTCTACCCGACGGTTCCAGCAGCCGGCTGTCAATATTTTAGCGAAAAATACCGCTCAATAAAAGCAAACAGGCTGTCCAAGGATAATCCTCCCCGTCAGCCTGTCTCCATCCGAAGCACACCACTTGAGCCAATATATTCCCCAAGTATGTAGCCTTTCATCTTGTTTCGTTTAGTCCGCAAATTCGACATTATGATACACTTGCTGCACATCTTCCAAATCTTCCAGCGCATCGATCAGCTTCTCGAATTGCGCCTCGGCCTCCTGCGGAAGCGTTACATAGTTTTGCGGCAGCATCGTCAGCTCGGCCACCGTAAATTCGGTAATTCCCGCGTTTTTGAGCGCTTCCTGCACCGTGTGGAATTGATCCGGTTCAGCGTATACGATGACCGAATCATCCTCTTCTGCGATATCGCGCACCTCGACATCGGCTTCCATCAGGATTTCGAACACTTCATCAATCGTTTTTCCTTCCATCCCGATCACCGCGGTAGCGTCAAACATATAAGAAACCGAACCGCTGACGCCCATATTGCCGCCGTTTTTGTTAAATGCGGAACGCACCTCCGGCGCGGTACGGTTCACGTTGTTGGTCAGCGTATCGACAATGACCATCGAGCCGTTTGGCCCGAAGCCTTCATAGCGGAGCTCCTGATAGGTTTCCTCCGAGCTGCCTTTTGCTTTATCCAGAGCGCGGTCGATGATCGCTTTAGGCACATTGTAAGTTTTGGCCCGTTCCAGAACGACTTTCAAGGCGCGGTTCGATTCCGGATCCGGTTCGCCCTTCTTGGCGGCCACGTAAATTTCAACCCCGAACTTTGCGTAAATCCGGCTTGTGTTGGCGTCTTTCGAAGCTTTTTTCTCCTTAATATTGTTCCATTTGCGACCCATACTGTTCCCACTTTCTATGTTTAGTACCTATCTATTATAACCGATTTTTTTCAAGCTGTGGACTATTCTCTCAGGCCCTGCGCAAAAACAAAACAACCCTACCTTTTTACGCAGTAGGGCTGTTTAAGATGGGGCGCATTACCGCTTTCTTTTCCGCCGGGGAGCCGTGGAACAAACCGCCGCCTTGGGCGCCTCACTAACGGCATTGTATTTGACCAGATGCTCGTAAACGGGAACGCAATGACGCCGAGTCACTATGTTTATCGGATGGATGACTCGGACAAGCTGGGGATCGTAGATATCTTGGACGATGACCTGCGTCGGCGCAACAATCGTTACGGGCGGACAGCAATGGCAGCTCATTTGGATTCACCTCGCTATAGGTTATTGGCTTCCTTTACGGTATATGAGACTACCCCGTCGTATGACTGTTCTTTCGCCCTATTCACAATAAAAACAGCCTGCCCTCTGTAAAAGAACAAGCCGCTTCTACTGAATGCCGTTAGTGTCTTCCACTTACAGCATCTTTGTCGTCCACGATTCGCAGTTCCACGTTTCCGTCACGACGTCGCGGTAAAACTCCGGTTCGTGGGAAATCAGCAAAACGCTCCCCTTATACGCCTTAAGCGCGCGCTTTAATTCATCCTTCGCGTCCACATCCAGGTGATTCGTCGGTTCGTCGAGCACCAGCAAATTCGTCTCGCGGTTAATCAGCTTGCACAAGCGGACTTTGGCTTTTTCTCCCCCGCTCAGCACAGCGATTTTGCTCTCGATATGCTTTGTCGTCAAGCCGCATTTGGCCAACGCCGCACGCACCTCGAATTGCGTATACGACGGGAACTCGTTCCAAATTTCCTCGATGCAGGTGTTGTAGTTGGCATCCTTCATCTCCTGCTCAAAATAACCGATTTCCAGCAGATCGCCGAGCTGCACCGACCCGGATAACGCCGGAATCTGCCCGAGAATGCTGCGCAGCAGCGTCGTTTTCCCAATCCCGTTGGCCCCGACCAAGGCGATTTTTTGCCCGCGTTCCATGCGCAGGTTCAGCGGCTTCGACAGCGGCGAATCATAGCCGATCACAAGCTCCGTCGCTTCAAATATCAGCTTCCCGGACGTTCTTGCATCTTTGAAATTAAACTGCGGCTTCGGCTTTTCCCTGGCCAGCTCGATGATCTCCATCTTATCCAGCTTCTTTTGTCTGGACATCGCCATATTCCGGGTTGCCACGCTCGCCTTGTTGCGGGCAACGAAATCCTTCAGGTCGGCGATTTCCTGCTGCTGGCGCTTATAAGCGGATTCCAGCTGCTGCTTTTTCGCTTCGTACACCTGCTGGAAATGATCGTAGTCGCCGGCATAACGGGTCAGCTCTTGATTTTCCATATGATAGATCAAGTTAATGACACTGTTTAAAAACGGGATGTCGTGCGAAATCAAAATAAACGCATTTTCGTATTCCTGCAGGTAGCGCTTGAGCCATTCGATATGCTGCTCGTCCAAATAGTTCGTCGGTTCGTCCAGCAGCAGAATGTCCGGCTTCTCCAGCAGCAGCTTGGCCAGCAGCACCTTCGTCCGCTGTCCGCCGCTCAGGTCGTTAACATCCTTGTCCAGCCCGATATCGGTTAAACCGAGTCCTCTTGCGGTCTCTTCGACTTTGGCGTCGATCATGTAAAAGTCCTGATTCGTCAGCGTATCCTGGATCGTGCCGACCTCCTCCAGCAGCCGCTCAAGTTCCTCCGGCGACACCTCGCCCATTTTACCGTACATGTCGTTCATTTCCTGCTCCATATCGAACAGATACTGGAACGCGCCCCGCAAAACGTCCCGAATCGTCATCCCTTTGCTAAGCACCGCATGCTGATCCAAATACCCGACGCGCGTCCGGCGCGCCCATTCGATTTTGCCTTCATCCGGTTGCAGCTTGCCTGTGATGATATTCATAAACGTGGATTTGCCTTCACCGTTGGCCCCGATCAGGCCGATATGTTCGCCTTTCAGCAGCCGGAAGGATACGTCGTTAAAAATAGCCCGGTCGCCAAACCCGTGACTTAGCTTTTCTACATTCAATATGCTCATAAATTAATTAACACCTTTTCTGTAAGTTAATCTAAAACTCTTGCAAAAAGATACACTCGTCATATTATAAAGGTTAATAGGAGGACAACTCAATACGGCGGAAAAAATTATTACCCGCAAAAAAAGCACCTTCCCCGAACGGATCTTTAGGGACGGTGCTTTTGGCAGATCGTTTAATAACCTAAAATCTCGTCGATTTGGCCCAGCTCTTCGGGGGTGAACGACGTGTTTTGCAGCGCAAGAGCCGCGTCTTCGATCTGGCTGACCTTGCTCGCGCCGATGAGCGCCGAGGTCACTTTGCCGTCTCGCAGCACCCAGGAGAGCGCCATTTGCGACAGCTTTTGCCCTCTTGCGGCGGCCAAATCGTTAAGCCGCTTCACCTGGGCGATCCGCTCCTCGGTCAAATCCTCCGGACGCAGGAACACGCTTGGCCCGGCCGCCCGGGAATCCGGCGTGATGCCGCCCAAGTAGCGGTCGGTCAGGATGCCTTTTTCCAGCGGCGAAAAGACGATCGAACCGATCCCCTCTTCCTGCAAAACATCCTGCAGCCCTTCTTCGATCCAGCGGTTCATCATGGAATAATTAGGCTGATGAATCACGCATGGCGTGCCGAGCTCTTTAAGGATTTTCGCGGCCGCCCGCGTTTCCTTCGGCCGATAGTTGGACAGCCCGACATAAAGCGCTTTTCCTTGACGCACGACGAGGTCGAGCGCGGACATCGTTTCCTCCAGCGGGGTATCCGGATCAGGGCGATGATGGTAAAAAATATCGACATATTCGAGACCCATCCGCTTAAGGCTCTGATCGAGGCTGGAGACGAGATATTTTTTGGAGCCCCATTCCCCGTAAGGTCCCGGCCACATGTAGTAGCCCGCTTTGGTCGAGATGATCATTTCGTCACGGTAAGGGCGGAAGTCTTCCCTGAGCACTCTGCCGAACGTTTCCTCCGCCGATCCCGGCGGCGGTCCGTAATTGTTGGCCAGGTCAAAATGCGTAATGCCGAGGTCAAACGCCCGGCGCAGCATGGCCCGCCCGTTCTCCAGGACATTGATGCCGCCGAAATTATGCCATAATCCGAGGGAAATGGCGGGCAGCTTTAAACCGCTTCTGCCGGCGCGGTTATATGTCATTTTTTCGTATCGGGTGTTGTCTGCCTGATAGGTCATAGCTCGTACCTCCTTTAATGGTCATGAGAACAATATAATCGAAGGCGCGGCTTAACCCTATATCAACAAGGCTGTTTTATATGGCATAATGTCCGTTCCTGTTATAGATTGTCCCGGTAGGCCGATGGGGGGACGCCAATCGTCTTTTTGAACATTTTCGAAAACAGCAGCGCATCCTGATATCCAACCGAACGAGCCACTTCGCCGATCGCAAAGCGGCCCGTTTTCAGCAGCCCGCAGGCCCGCTCCATCCGGTACTGCAGCAAATACCGCTGTGGCGGATATCCCGTCGCCTGCTTGAAAATGGCCGACAAATATTTGCGGTCCAGCCCGACGATCGCCGCCAGCTGGCCGACCGAAATTTCCTCGCCGTAATGGCTGTGCAGAAAATCAAGACAACGGTGAACGTAAGCATCCTTCGCCTGAACTTGAACCGCTGCTCTGCCAGGTGCGGAAACCGGAGCCTGCTCTACCATAACCGAAAAAAATTCGTACAACAGGGCCCGCAAACGCAAATCGCGGGTGGCTGTATTTTCCTCCGCCTCGTTCAGGAGCTCGTACAGCTTCGGCATCAAACGGGTATCCATCGGAAACACCGGCTGCTCCGGGGTCGCACGGGTCCGCGCCAGGATCTCCCCCGCCTGATCGCCGCAAAAGGCAATCCAGGAATAAACCCAAGGCTGCGCGGCATCCGCCTGATAAAATACGACCCGCTCGGGATAAGCGATAAACGCCTGCCCCGCCGTCAGCGTCAGCGTCTCGCCGTCCTCCACGCGAACGATCCCTTTTCCCTCATGGACAAAATGAATTTTATACACGTCCCGCACGCCCGGGCCGAAGGAATGCAGAGGAGCGCAGGCTTCCTTGCCCCAATAGCATAAATACAGCTCCGGCGACGCGCGGAACGGACGATCCGGGTTGTAATGAAAAATCGCGGCCATCTCGGCACCCTCTTTGCACACTGGCAGTGGAATTGAATGCGCTGCATCCGCTGCCATTTTACCACAAGTTGATCCCATACAAAAAAGAGCGAGGCCTGCCAAGGTCATTGGTTTCCTTGGGATACCCGCTCTTTTTTACCCGTTTCGCCAAGCAGATCGCTAATGAACCGCTACAGGCTCCTGCACCTTCTGATAAAAAGCACCAAGCGTATTCATCGTTGTCATTGGAGCGGCCTCTAACGGATAAAAGCCTTTTTTCACCATCCATTGCCATACATCATAAGCGTGGTGCGAGCTCATGCAGAAGGCATGTTCCAGAAAGCTGCGGATTTCGGGATGGCTCATTTCCATGGCCGCCCAGGCGTATTCCCTGCCCGCCCGTTTCAAAGTCAGCAAATAAGCGGTAGCGATCTCCCGGTCGTTGAACTGCTCTATCGAGGTTCTTGGCATGACCGGTACGGGGGACGCGGACGCTTGGGTAAAAGATTGCAGAACAGGCTGCAAATCAGGAATCGGCAGTTTCTCGGCGGCCCCTTCCGCATTGCTTAAATACTCCGCCTTCATGTTGTAATCCTGAATATGGAGCGGAAGATGTTTTTGCAACATCGCCTTCAGTTCAGGGTCCTGCGCTTGATTGATAAAACACGCCATGTTCGTAATCGAGTTGACGCAGCTTAACGCGAGTTCATTCAAATCCTGCGCCTCGTGTGCGGCCAGTTCCATGAAACACGTACCTCCTTCGATTTTTGGTTAGTGAATTGAATAATCACTTATAGAATGCGCCCCATCGTTTTCTATTATTGCCGGAAGCCGTAGTAAAACTGTCCATTACATAGACAAATACCCATCAAAGCCCATTGTGCATATAGTGCATTAATACTAATATTGGAGTGTGAAATCGTGAACAACGAATGGAAACAAGAACATTTAGCCTGGCACGAAACACTGGAGCTGCATGAGCTTGTCGCCTCGCAAGCCGCCAATTTGGCGGTGTTCAAAAAGAAACTGCCGATGGTGATGGACCCGGCGTTAAAAGGGCTTTATGCCGAGGCGATCAAAGCTTTGGAGCACAATTTGCGCGAGCTGCTCAAATTTTATCCGATGGCTCCAGGTATGGCCCGCAACGTTTCGCCCGATATGACCGGCTTTGACGCGGCCAGCCTGCTTGGCTTCGCCAAAACCTCTGTACGCAATTACGCGGTCGCCATCACGGAGACGGCTACGCCTCAGCTAAGGGAAGTGTTCCAAAAACATCTGCTGGCTGCCATCGCCCTTCATGCCAAAATCTTTAACTTCATGTACCAACACGGCTACTATCCGGCGTACAATTTGGAAGAACTGCTGGCCCATGACGTGCAAATGGCCAACCAAGCGTTGAACATGTAATGTAATTAAGAAAAACCTCGCCGCTGGCGAGGTCCACAGGTGGATTATTTCTTTTGTTCCTTTTCTTCAGGTTCATCGTATTTATTGATATGCCCTGTAATGGCTTCGACCGCTTCATTCACATTCGTGGTGGCCGGCACAGCCTTAACCTCGTCTTCGGTCTTGTCGACAAAATTTTGATGATCCGCGC
Organism: Paenibacillus oralis; assembly: GCF_003863965.1. GTDB lineage: Bacteria > Bacillota > Bacilli > Paenibacillales > Paenibacillaceae > Fontibacillus > Fontibacillus oralis. The sequence goes on along the minus strand of NZ_RRCN01000001.1, from coordinate 5,358,115 downwards.
GTACGGCTTCAATTTTATTGCTCACCTAAAGGTCACTCCTTTCCCGGAAAGTTGTGGTTTGAAACTTACTATGCGATATTTTGCGCTTCTTTATGTATAAGGCCGTCCCCAGGCAGATCAATCTGCCGGGACGGCCTTTTTCTCACAACTCTGCGCGGGTCGCCATGTATTCGGGTCTAGGCTTCTTCCCGAAGTAAGGCTCCGCCAATTTGTTCTTCACGCTATTATAGACCATAAAAATATTGCTGCGCGGATATGGCGTGATGTTGCTGTTGGAGCCGTGCATCAAATTGCAGTCGTACAGAAGGACCGAGCCTGCCTTGCCGACCGGCGTTTCAATGCCGCAGCGCTTCGCCAGCTCGGTTAAGCTCGCTTGATCGGGCGCGATGAATTCCTTGGAGGGATCCTCCGGCGTTTGGCTTACGCAAGACACGAAGATTTGATGAGAACCGGGCATGACCATAAGCGGACCGTTAAATGGATAATTGTCTTCCAGCGCGATCAAACAGCTGAGCGCCCGCATGCGGGGCATCCCGTCCTCCACATGCCAGGTTTCGAAGTCCGAATGCCAGTAGAATTCTTTGCCGGTAAATGCGGGCTTGTAATTGATCCGCGACTGATGGATGTAGGCCTGCCCTCCCAGAAAATACTCAACGATCGCAAGCAGCCTCGGATGCCGGGACAACTCCTGAAAAACCGGATGGGTCCGATGGATCGCAAAAATCGATTGCACTTCTTCCCCGCCGGGCACGCGGATAATTTCATCGGATGAGAGGTTCTGGGATGCTTCCCGCAAGCGCCGTGCCTTCTCCTGATAGCCCTTTAATTCCGCTTCGCCGAAAAAGTTTTCCAGGAACAGATAACCGGTTTTGGCGTAAAAATCCGACTGCTCTTTGCTGATCCCGCTTTCCGCGTTCCACTCGCCATATACGATGGGGTCCTGCCGCGGAAGCCATCTCGGCTCAGCATAAACCCGGGAAGGGTAAGCATCCGTCTTTGGATCAAAAATTACGGACGTTTCCAATTTATTCATTTCTCCTCATCCCCTCATGAGAAATATTTGTCCAAACCAAAAAAGGACCTCCGCTTGGTGAAGGCAAAGCTTACCCAGCAGGGTCCTTAAAACGGACAAAGGCCCTAAGAAAAGGGCCTAATAAGATCTCATAATGTAGCGATATAGACCCATCCACTGCTGACGAGGTTAGCTGACGGGCTCGGGTAAGATGGTACCCTACAATCAATGCTGAATGATTCGCCCCAAAAAAATGGTTCCCCCGTTTTCCGGCCGCGTAAGCCGGAAACTAAGCGTGAGTCTATATTAAAGGCAATTCGTGTTCATGTCAACCCATGTTCTGTAACATTTTTGATTTTACCATAACCTCGCGGATGTACTCGTTACCGCAGCTGGCTTTCCGCTTTAGCCAAATCGGCCTGATCCTCCTGTAAATCTTCCTTGGCGCGATCCAGCGGTTCCGGATTCATGCGCCCATCCGCCTGGGAAATAGCCTTTTCCGCTTTGTGTATGGCGTTATAGGCATTCTCCACCGTTTCCTCAGTCGGATGGGACTCTGCCTGCGTTACGGCCCGGTGCGCTTTTTTGACGGATTGCTGGGCCGATGCGATCGGGTTTTGCGATTGCATGCTGGAATAAGGATTTGCCATGTATTCAGCCTCCTCAAACGATAATATGATGCAGGTTCCTTACTAATTTGAGGAAAAGGCCCGGACAATATGCGTTCGAACTTTTGCCAATCCCATGCTCCTGCCGCTTAGGCCGCGGTGAAACCCAACTTTAAAGCAGATAGAGCGTGGATTTGACAGCGATGGAATGCGGAGCTGGAAAAAAGGAAGAGGGGGAAATCGGCACGAAATGCAAAAGTGCAGGCGATTTTCGCTTTTGCATTTGATTCCATCGAGCCGTCCTTCTTACCCTAAAACTGATTCAAGAAGTCGCCGATGATTTGATTTTCCCCCAATTACATTAAGGCTTTCTTGCCCTAGCTCAGGGGTCTTTTTTTCTAAATCGAACTTTTCACCTTCAAAGCTGCCCGTTCCTCCCGCTCCCGCAGCTCTACTCTGCGGATTTTGCCTGTATTCGTTTTTGGCAGCTCGTCGACAAATTCGATCTTTCGCGGATATTTGTACGGCGCCGTCACCGCTTTGGCATGAGCCTGAAGCTGCTTGATCAGTTGCGGCGAACCCGCCCACCCCTCTTTCAGCACGACAAAAGCTTTGACGATATGCCCGCGAATTTCGTCGGGACTCGCCACCGCGGCGCATTCTTTGACAGCAGGATGCTTCATCAGCGCTTCTTCGACTTCAAACGGCCCGATCGTATATCCGGAACTGATGATGATATCATCGCCGCGCCCCTCGAACCAGAAAAAGCCTTCTTCGTCCATTCGCGCCCGGTCCCCGGTAATAAAATACTCAGCGCGCACGTTTTGTTGCTTCCGCTCCGGCTCCAGGTAATAGTTTTTAAACAAAGCCGGCATGCTCACGTGAACGGCAATATCCCCGACTTGTCCTGCAGGAAGCGGAATTCCCCGCTCGTCGACCACCTCCGCCACGCCCGGGGAAACCGCTTTGCCCATCGATCCCTGCTTAAGCGGAGTATCCTTCAAATTGCCGATCAGCAGCGTGCTTTCCGTCTGCCCGTATCCGTCACGAATGGTAATGTTCAATTCCTCCCGGAATCTCCGGATCACTTCCTCGTTTAACGGCTCCCCGGCGGAAACGGCGCTGCGTAGGCCGGACAGGTTATAACCGCCCAGCCCGTCCGTTTTCGACATGATCCGATATTCGGTTGGCGTGCAGCACATGACCTGGATACCGTAGTTCTCCAGGAGCTGCAGGTAGCGATGCGGTTGGAACGCCCCCTGATACACGAAACCGGTCGCCCCATTCCCCAGTACCGACAGGAACGGGCTCCAAATCCATTTTTGCCAGCCCGGAGCAGCCGTAGCCCACACCGTATCTGTGCTTCGGATATCCAACCAAGGCGAGGTGATCCTGAGATGCGCGTAACCCCACCCATGACTATGCACCACGCCCTTCGGATTGCCGGTCGTTCCGGACGTATACGCCAAAATGGCCATATCGTCGCGATGGGTTCGTACCGCCTCAAACGTGTCCGGCTGCCCGTCCATCAATGTCTCAAGAAAAATCCAGCCGGTAGGAGCGAGCGCGGTTTCTTTGCCGTCAGCAACCGCGATGCGAAACGCCCAAGCCGGCAGCTCCTCATCGATGTTGTCCGCCTCTCCGGTCGCATTGTGCCAGGCGATGACCGCCCGCGCCCCGGAGTGCCGGAGCCGGTAAGCCAAATCCTTGGCCCGCAGCATTTCGGACGATGGAATGATCGTCAGCCCCAGCTTCAAGCAAGCCACGTAAACCACGTAAGCACTAATATGCCGCGGCATCATCACCAGCACGCGGTCCCCTTGATTTAACCCGAGTCCGGACAATCCTCCGGCAAGCCGGTTCGCCCTGGCCAACAGCTCTCCGTACGTAATTTCCTCATAATCGCCTTGCTCGCTTAACCATTTTAAAGCCGTTTTCCCCGGATTGTGATTCTCCATCTCCGATGTTATATTGTAAAATTCCGGCGCTAACCATTGTTCATAGTTCAAGTTGATCTATCCCCTTTAACTGAAATTACCAGTATTTTTGATCAACTCATTATACCACATATTAGTACCAGGTTCTAAGACCGAAAGTGAAAAAACCTGCAAAAAAGATTTGCAGGTTTGACAAAAAAGCTCCCTCTATCTGGCCCGCTTGGCGCTTTTGCGGACCACGGCCGGAATTCGGCTACCCAGCGGGTCAGCCGTGACCGTCCGGTACAGCTCGAGCAGCTGCCGGCTCGGTTCGTTCCAGCCTTGGGTCAGGGCCGTTTCACGGGCCCGGTCCCCCATGCGGCGCAGCAACTCTTCATCCAACAAAGCGAGAATGGCGTTAACCAAACTGCCCGGGGTCTCCGGATCGTACAGAAACCCGGTGGCTCCTTCCCGGATCTGCTCCCGGCTGGGCGGGCTTGCGGCGGCCACTACGGCGAGTCCTGAAGCCATCGCCTCCAACAAGACGAGCCCCAGCGTTTCGGTCGTCGAAGGGAATACGAAAATATCGCTGGACGCATACGCCTGCGCCAACTGCTCCCCGTGCAAAAATCCGGTGAACACCGTCCGCGTGCCGGCGAAGTGGGATTCAAGCCGTTCCCGGTGTGGTCCATCGCCCACGATCGCCAGCCGAAAGCGGTCCGACGCGAGCAGTACGTCGCGAAGGCGTTCGATTTCTTTCTCCGCGGCCAATCTGCCGACGTATAATAGCAGCCTTTTGTCCATCTCACCGCCCGAAAGCATCCTGCGCATCTCTTCGTTGCGATGCCGGGGACCAAACAGCTCCGTATCCACCCCACGCTGCCAAAGCCGGACATTGCTGAACTTGCGTGAAACAAGCTCATCCTGGACCGCCCCTGACGTACAAAGATTCAGATCGGCGCGGTTATGCAAGCGGCGCAAATATCCCCAAAGGATCGGCTTCAGCCAGGGAAGCTTGTAAAAATCGGCATACTGCGGAATATGCGTATGGTACGATGCGACCAACGGATAACGGCGTCCATACCATATGCCCGCTACCCCCAGCACCGCCGGATTTACCATGTGAACAAGGTCGGGCTTAAACGTATGCAGCGCCTTGCCGACACGCCGGCTTGGCAGCGCCAGCGGCAGGTTCGGATACAGAAAAAACCGCAAGCTCGGAACCCCGATCACTTGGGCCCCTTCCACTTCGCTCACGCCCTGATCCGGCGCGATCACGAGCACTTCGTGCCCTTCCCGGACCAGCCAGCGGATGCTTTGCATCAGCCGCGTGACGACGCCGTTTGTTGAGGGATAGAAAGTTTCTGTAACGAAGGCGATTTTCATTGGCTGTACGCCCCCTTAACCCCAGCTTACATCGGGCAGCACATTGTTCATGACGACGCGGTCTTTATATTTACGAGCGGTTTCGAAAATGCCCAGCAGCACCTCGTCCGTCAGCAAGTTCGGCGTAAGGCCTAGCTGCTGCAGCTTCGTATTTTTCGCGTGAAAATAATGCGATTCTTTTTCAACCCGAGGGTTCGGCAAATGGGCGATCTCCACCTTGTAACCTTCCCGTTCCACCGCATGTTTTACCTTTTCCGCCAGCTCCAGCACCGAAAATTCCTCGGTAAACTGGTTAAATACGCGAAACTCCCCGCGGTCGGCCGGATGGTTTACGGTAATTTCAATACATCGCACCGTATCCGAAATATTGAGAAACCCCCGGGTTTGCCCGCCCCGCCCGTACACCGTCAAGTCGTGGCCGATCGCCGCCTGAATCAAAAAGCGGTTCAGCGCCGTGCCAAACACGCCGTCATAGTCAAACCGGTTCATCAGCACTGGATCCAGCAGCGTCTCCTCCGTATGCAGCCCGTATACGACGCCCTGATTGAGGTCGGTCACCCGCAGCCCCCAAATCCGGCAAATAAACATCAGGTTATGGCTGTCATGCACCTTCGACAAATGGTAAAAAGACCCCGGCTGCTTCGGATACGGCAGCACGTCCTTGCGGCCGTTGTGCTCGATTTCGATATATCCTTCCTCAATGTCGATATTGGGTGTCCCGTACTCTCCCATCGTGCCGAGTTTAATCAGGTGGCAGTCCGGCGCCAGCTCGCGGATCGCATAGGCTACATTCAGCGTCCCCACCACATTGTTGACCTGGGTGAACACCGCGTGCTCCCGGTCGATCATCGAATACGGAGCCGAACGCTGCTCGGCAAAATGCACGAACGCTTCCGGACGGAACTGGCGCATAACCTCGCACAAAAAGTCGTAATGGTTCAGATCTCCGATATAATACCGGATCATTTTGCCCGTAAGCTTCTCCCACTTGGCCACCCGCTCCTGAAGCGTAGCGATCGGGGTCAGAGAATTCGAGCGCAGCTCCTCGTCCCATTTTCTCCTCGCCAAATTGTCGATGATCGCTACCTCATGCCCTTGTTTTGACAAATACAGCGCCGTTGGCCATCCGCAAAAACCGTCGCCGCCCGCAATAAGAACGCGCATTTCTGGCCGACCTCCTTTAAATGATCCATGCTGAAAGCAAAATTGGTCTTAAGTTAACGATAGCATCGTAATATTAAGGCGGCATAAAACGGCGGAAACTTTCCGCCAAGGTCGCGCTTTCCGCCAAGGTGAGCCAGTTTCCAGCGCTTTCGGCCTTAGTGTCCGGCCTTTCCCGCTTCCTCCCTTTGCCCTTTCGAAAGTGCTACAATAGATCATGCATACATAAGCGAATCGAAATTCGGAGGAGATCAACCTATGGAACCATTCGATACCCTGCTGGAAAAATACGCGGAGCTGGTCATCCAAGTCGGGATCAACGTGCAACCCGGACAATGCTTGATGATCTACGCTCCCTTGGAAACCGTAGAGCTCACAAGGCTGCTCGTCGCCAAAGCTTACCGCGCCGGAGCCAAATACGTTCACGTCGACTGGGAGGACGAGCAAATTACCCGGATCAGGTACGAAACCGCTTCGGACGAATCGCTGTCATATTATCCGCAGTGGCTCGCGGACATGGCCGAGCAGTTTGGGGCGGAAGGCGGCGCGGTGCTGCGGATTAAAGTGCCGGATCCGGAGCTGCTGGCCGGCATCCCGTCCGCCAAAGTTTCCGCCGCCGTTAAAGCGGCCGCCAAAGCACGGGAGAAGCATTTCGCCCAAACCCGCAACAACCAGATCAGCTGGTCGCTGATCAAGGCGCCTACGCGAGCCTGGGCCAATAAAGTATTTGCCGACCTGCCGGAAGACCGGCGCATCCGGGCAATGTGGGAAGCGATTTTCCAAATGAACCGCGTCTACAGCGATGATCCGGTAGCGGCCTGGCGCGAGCATATCGATGAGCTCAAGCAAAGACAGGAGTACATGAACGCGAAACGTTACAAGTGGCTGCACTACCGTGCGCCGGGAACCGACCTGTCCGTGGAGCTGCCCGCAGGGCATCTTTGGCTGGGAGGCGGCGACTACAATGCGGCGGGCAACTATTTCGTAGCCAATATGCCGACAGAAGAAATTTATTCGCTGCCCCACCGCAACGGAGTAAACGGCACCGTCACAAGCACGATGCCCCTGAATTTGAACGGACAGCTGGTGGAAGGCTTGAAACTGACGTTCCGGGACGGCAAAGTGGCGGAATACGACGCCAAATCAGGCCGGGAGCATCTAGCCAACCTGCTGAGCACCGATGAAGGCGCCTGCCGTCTCGGCGAGGTTGCCCTGGTGCCGCACAACTCCCCGATCTCACGGCTGAACCGGATTTTTTACAATACCGGCATTGACGAAAACGCCTCCTGCCATTTGGCGCTCGGCAGCGCCTATCCGGTCAACATCGAAGGCGGAACCAAGTTAAGCAAAGAGGAATTGACGGCCAGAGGCGCCAACGTCAGCTTAACGCACGTCGACTTCATGATCGGCTCCGCGGGGCTCGATATCGACGGCGAACTCGCCGACGGCACGATCGAGCCGATCTTCCGCAACGGCAACTGGGTCTAAGCAACTGGTTGCAAGCCTAGACCCAAGGCGAAAATGAGCCTTCCCACATTGCGTATACGGAACGGAAAAAGGCCGGCGCTATCACCTCACATTGGAAAAATCCAATTAAGCCGCTGTACGTTTCACTTGTTTTCCATCCTATTGGATAATTCCAATCAGAACGTGTTGGAGAAGCCGAGCTCTTGAATCAAATGTGAAAAGAAGCTTCCTTTCCGCTCTACCGCGAATCGGAAGCCTCTTTTTGCTTTGTTTATCTATGTCCTATCGGCCAGATCAACTCCATGCGGCCCGGCCCGATCGTACCCGGCCAAAAGCGGCGGTGTTACACGCTTTGCCCGCTAACCTGCGGCAACCGCCGTCCTTCCCGCAGCGTTACGCGCCCTGCCCGCTAACCTGCGGGCAACCGCCGTCCTTCCCTGTCGCTTCAGCCGCTTGGAGCTGTGCCGTTTCGGACATTTCGAGCCGCCCAGCTCCAGTTGAACGGGCCTGCTCCGGCTCAGCATCACGCCGCAACCGGGCTAATCTCCAAACCCCAAGCAGCGCAATCACCACCCCGATCGCTCCGAACCAGGTGATCGACGTCAGCGACACCTGGCCCACGGCCACGCCGCCAATGGCCGCACCGGCCGCCATCGCCAGCTGGTTCATCGATGAATTGAGGCTCAGCATCACGCCGGACGATTCCGGAGCCAGCGTGACGAGATTATACTGCTGCGTTGGCCCGGTGGTCCAGGCTGAAAAGGACCATAGGATCAGCACCGCAAACACGGCGATCAGCGAACTTGCCGCAAAAGGCAGCAAAATCAACGCGGCGATATGAATGATCATCCCGGCGGCCAACGTAAAGTTGACGCCTTTTTTGTCCGCGCTGTATCCCCCCGCTTTGGAGCCGATCAGACTGGCGATCCCGAAGGCCAGCAAAGCCGTGCTAAGAAGCGCTTCGCCCATGCCCGCCACCTGAAGCAGATACGGCGAAATGTAGGTATAGGCGATCGAATACCCGCCGAGCCAGAAGAAAGTGATCGCCAGCGCGAGCGCGATTTTCGGATTTTTCAGCATGGCAAGCTGTCCGGCCAGCGGTACGGGCTTGTCGCCTTGAAGCCGGGGAATCGTAAAGCGAATAACGATCATCGCCAAGACCCCAACTAAAGCGATCCCCACAAACACGGCTTTCCAGCCAAAGCTAGAAGCGATCACCCGGCCCAGCGGAACCCCAACGATCAACGAAGCGGTAAACCCCATGATTACAGTGGCGATTGAACTCGCCTGTTTCCCTGCGGGGGCGATTTGCGCCGCGATGCTGAGCGCCGTAACGACGACCATGCCCGCCCCCAGCGCCATGACCACCCGTGCGGCAATAAACCATCCGAAGCCAGGCAGCACAAACGATAAGACGTTCGCAACCACAAAAATGCCAAGCGACAGCAGCATGAGTTTCCGCCGGTCCATGGCGGCGGTGAACGCCATCAAGATCGGTGTCCCGATCGCATAGGTCAGCGAAAAGACGGTGATCAACTGGCCGGCCGCCCCGATGGATATGCCAAGCGCCCCGGCAATCTGGTCCAATATCCCCGAGATAATGTACTCCGACGTACCCACCAAAAAACTGATCAAAGCCAAAATATAAATCTTCCATGTATTCGACATTGGTGTTTTGCCCACTCCTTTAAACCTAATTATTATATTTCCAAAAACATCGAAATATACAGCAAAAAAAATTTACTTCAACAAATAAGGCGCATATTTTTCCGCCACTTCGCGGTTTAAGCTGTAATAAATAAAGGTGCCTTCTTTCCGCGAATCCAGCAATCCGCACTCAAACAATTGCTTTAAATGATGCGATAGCGTCGAGTTGGCGACAGTTCTCAGCTTCTCCCCCAGCGAGACGCAGCATTGGTCCGGCTCGTTCGCCAGCAGTTTGACGATATTCAGCCGTGTCGGTTCTCCGAGCGCTTTATAAATTTTTACGGCTTCGCGCGTCTCCGGGCTAATCTCCATTTGCAATGCCTCCTTTCTATACCGGGTTGCATATTTCTATATCGATGGAAATATAGTACCGTACTTTTCCCCTAATGTAAATATCCCAAAAGAAATTCTTGCCGCCCTTCTTCTGCCGCATCACATGCGATTGAATGTCGCCGAATTCGCCGCTGCTGCCGGCAAGAAAAATATACAGATCGCCGCCGATGCCATGAAGTTCGGGCGCCCACAGAAATCGCTTTAGATGATCATGCATTTCGGTATCCAAGATTTTGGTCTCTTCTGCCGCGACCAGCCCGGATATGGAATCCGCCTCTCGGATCGATATCGAATGGTTGCCGTCGGCATCATTTGTGGCGACAAAATAATACGTGCCTTCCCACTGCGCAATGCAAGGGTCGGCACGGTTCATCGCAATCGGAAACGCAAAGCGATTCTGCCGAATGCTTCCCGATATGCGATAAGCTCCGGGACGGCTCCAGTCGATTCCGGCCGCATCCCACTCGACCGGCTTAACGGCGGTTGTGCCGTCACTGTATATAGCCGTCACCTTGACGGCTTTTAACTGTTCTACGGACGAAACGGCTACACGCTCCGGCAACTCATTGCGTACATGGACCGGCACCGTAAGCTTATGAATCAGCCTCTGGGCCACGCTCCGCGATACGTGTATCACATTGCGCGGCACTGCTCCTTCGATGCCGACGGGCAGCGGGCTCAGCGTGAAGGCTTCGCATAACCTTGGCTTCGAAGCGTCGCCCGGGCGTGTCACGTCCGCCATTTCACATTGATAATACCTGTCGTCCTCTTCATGCCAACGAAGAATATACCTTCGGGACGCATGATCATATTCGCACATGATATCCTGTACATGACGCCCGCTCACTAGGTTTAGCAGGCCGCTCTCCCGATACTGCAGCAAATCCGGGGAGGTAAATAGGAGTACCGAACCCTTGCTCTGCTGATCGGGAGAGCCGTCCGCCTCCGTCCGAATGGCTACAACGCCAAAGTTTCCGTCGGCCATAAGGAACAGGTACGGATTTTTCAAACTTTTGGCGGACAGGACGCCATTCGCAAGCTCTGCGGCTTTAGCGAACAGCACCCCTGAGTTATGATTAAGCTCCCGATAACGTATCCCGTCTTCGGTGTATGCGAGATGCATGCTGTACGCGAGCTTCGGGGAATAGATTTGCGGTTCCAGCGGTTCTCTCGTATAGCAGAGAATTCCGTAAAGTTTATTTTCCATACGCTAGTTTCTCCTAATTCTACCTCTCGGTTTTCTCGTAACGGAAAAAGCCGAAGTCGGCATGGCCGCCGATTTGTGCGGTAGCATAATAATATAACCCGATCCGATAGCCCATAAAGTGATCCAAGGTGTAACGCATGTTAAGCACTCCGCCGATCGGCATCCATTCCGACCCGTCGACGGAATAATGAAAGGATGCCAAATCTTTGCTGTTCTCAAAATCAAAGTGAATTTTCATTTGCACATCTCTGCCGTGGAAACGTACGGTTTCCAGCTCTTTCTCTTCACCGTTTCCCCCGTTCACGCTCATGGCAATGAACTTGTCGCCGTTCTTCGCCACCTTGACGCCGACGGTGCCGAAATGGCTTTGCAGGGCAACAAGACCCGCATGATCGCCGGGCTTCATACGGGCCGTGTCCAGCAAGGCCGCCCCCATGCAAGCCGGCCCTTCCGTGCGCTGCGTCAGCGTATTGCGCGCCTGAAGGACGCCTGTCGCCAAGCTGCCCGTCGTCAGTCTCAGAAAGCCGGGGCGTTGGGTCACCGACCATAGCCGGTTATCCGGGTTATGATTCCACTGCCAATTCAGGGCAAGCCTGTCGTCCTCATAGTCGAATTCATCGCTGATCACAAGCGGCTTTGGATGCGCAGCCGGCAGTTTCGTCTCAAAGGATAACGGAACTTTCCCATCCTCTCCAAGAACGGGCCAATCATCTTTCCAGGATAGAGGAACCACACAAGGAATTCTGCCGACAGCGTCATGATCCTGGAACAACACGGCGTACCAGTCGCCGTCCGGAGTATTAACGATGCCCCCCTGGGCCACACCATTATTGTGGTAGTCCATATCATCGTCCAGAAGAACCTTGTGTTCATATGGACCGAGAAGCTCCCTCGAACGATAACACAACTGCCGTCTTCGCCGATTGCCAACTCCCGGCCAATCGATAAAAAACAAATAATAATAGCCGTTCAGCTTGTAAGCATGACAGCCTTCGATGCGCAAATTGATGCCTTCCCGCCCGCCTTCCAGCAGCAATTGATCGATTCCCCCGGGTTTTATGGCCGTCGCGTCTTCCGTCAGCTCCTTAATCCGGATATCGCCGTTTCCGTAAATCACATACACGCGTCCATCGTCATCAAAGAGCAGGCTTGGATCATGGTGAAGTCCGGGAATCACCGAACGCTCCCATAACCCATGTTCAATGTCCTCCGTCCGGTATACATAGAACTGCTGCATATCATTACTGGAGAAGCAGACATAATACCTCCCATTGTTGTAGCGAAGGCTTGCCGCCCATGAACCTTTGCCGTAGATTCCCGTTCCGTCCAGCAAACGGTGAGCATCGTTATCCTCAAAGGTATCGTACACATAATTCACGATTTCCCAGTCCCTCAAGTTCTCCGATTTCATGAGCGGACATCCGGGCATGGAATGCATGCTGGTGCTAACCATATAAAATGTTGTATCCACCCTGATTACATCTACGTCAGGCACATCCGCCCAGATAATAGGATTCGTAATCGTGGCTGTATTCACGGTTATTTGCTCCTCTCTTCGGTTTCGGTCAGATCGATTACACGCCGGAACGCTTCCTTGGGCTCCATCTGCTCGTCAAACAGGAACGGCCAGTTTTTGCGGCCCCGGACAGGGAAGTCATCCAGCCAGGTATAGTTATCGGCCACGCCCCAAAATGTAACGGAATCGATGACATTTCTATGCTCCAGCAGCAGGGAGAAAATCTCTTCGTAGCGCTGCTCCTGCAGCTTCAGCATGTTCTCCGTCGGCGCTGTCAAATCGGTGCGCCGATCATCGAATTGGAACATAGACAGATCAAGCTCGGTAATGTGAAGTTTGACGCCCAAGGAGGCATACCGTTCAATCGCTTGACGAATCTCTTCAATGGAAGGGCCGTAGATATTCCAGTGCGCCTGCATGCCAATGCCGTGAACCGGGACGTTCTGATCCAGCAGATCGCTTACCAGCCTGTAGATCTTCTCGCGCTTGACCGGGTTGGTCTCGTTATAATCGTTATAAAACAGCAGAGCATCCGGGTCCGCTTGATGAGTCATTTCGAACGCATGGCGGATAAAATCCTCTCCGATAATCTGCAGCCATTTCGTATCCCTCAAATATAAGTCGGATTTATCCTCAATCGCTTCGTTCACCACATCCCAAGCGTAGACTTGGCCACGGTATCTGCCGGCTACCGTGTCAATATGATGCTGCAAACGACTCAGCAATTGCTGCCGGGTACAAGGAGCGCCCGCCGAATTCCGGAACATCCAGTCCCCAGTTTGATTGTGCCAGAGCAACGTGTGCCCCCGCACAGCCAGGTCATTCGCTTGGGCAAAGGCAAAAATTTGGTCGGCGGCAGCAAAGTTGTAGCTTCCCTCCAGCGGCTGAACCTCCACCGGCTTCATCTCATTTTCGGCCGTAATGCTGTTAAATTGCTTGGCAATGAATGAATCTTGGCTGGAAAGGATGCCCGTACTCACGGCAGCTCCGATGTTGAACGCATCCTGGAACGCCTCACGTAATGCCGGGGCGCCATTTAATGCTTGTGCCATAACTGTCTTCTCCCCTCAATGAAATGCCTTCTACGGAATCACAAATATTTCGGATTAAGGATTATCCCTTGATGCCGCCGAGCGTCATCCCTTGGACAAAATACCGCTGCAGGAACGGATATACCATCAGAATCGGCAAGCTGGCAATGATCGTCATCGTAGCCCGGATTGAAGCCGGCGTGACCATCGTTCCGCTGTTGCCTTGAGATGCCGAATAAATATCGCTGGTTGATGATGTAGCTGTTGTGGTCGAGGTTTGCAGAATCTTCATCAGCTCATATTGCAACGTACTTAAATTGATATTGGATGAATTGTACAGAAATACGTCAAACCAGGAATTCCATTGTCCTACCGCTACAAACAGCGACACCGTGGCCATAGCCGGAATGGTCAGCGGCAGCACGACACGAATAAAGGTGGTGAATTCTCCTGCGCCGTCGATCCGGGCCGATTCCAGAATCCCTTCGGGAAGGCCTTCGATAAAGGAACGGACGACGATCATGTTGAACACTCCGATAACGCCCGGAACAATATAGACCGAGAAGGTATTAATGAAGCCCAAATCCCGGATAAGCAGATAAGTGGGAATCAAACCGCCGCTGAAATACATGGTGAACACGAAAAATATGGTGACAGACTTGCGCAGCACAAACTCCTGACGGCTGAGGGTGTAGGCCAGCATCGCCGTGCAGAACACGGAAACAGCGGTTCCAACCACCGTGCGCAGCGCCGAGATCAAAGTGGCGTGATAAATATCGGATTCTCCGAAAATGTATTTATAATTGTCCAAGGTCCACATCCGTGGCCACAAATAAATTCCGCCTTTGATGGCGTCGTTGGCGTCATTAAAGGAAACGGCGATCATATTGATGAAGGGATAAATCGTGACAATCATCAGGCAGATCATAAAAATAATGTTGCAAAGATCAAAAACTCTATCACCTAAACTAGACTTGCGTAAGCGGGCCGCTTTCCCTATTCGCATGGCACGGGCCTCCTTTTTAAAATAATCTGCTTTCTCCCATTCTCTTCGCAATAAAGTTGGCGGAGAAAAGGAAGATAAAGCTGACTACGGTTTTGAATATGCCTGCCGCCGTTCCCAGGGAGAAGTTCCCCATCCCCAAACCATACTTCAGTACGAATATATCAAGGTTTTCCGAATAATCCATGTTCATGCCGTTGCCCAGCAAATATTGCGGCTCGAATCCGGATTCAAGAATACTGCCCAGATTCATAATCAGCAGAATAATGATCACCGACTTGAGCCCAGGCAACGTTATATACAGCATCCGTTTGAAACGGTTAGCTCCGTCGATTTCAGCCGCCTCATATTGGGAAGGATCGATCGAGGTAATGGCCGCCAAATAGATGATCGTGTTCCAGCCTACATTTTTCCAAACCTCGGTTGCCCCGAGAATGCCCCAGAAGTATTCTCCTTTCCCCATCCACAGCACCGGCGTATCAATCAGATGAAACTTCATGAGCAGCAGATTGATGATGCCGTCCGGGGACAACACCGTCAGAACAATACTTGACGCCACGACCCAGGAAATAAAGTGCGGCAAATAGCTGACGGTTTGAACGAACCGCTTGAATATAACATTCTTCAACTCATTCAGCAGAAGCGCCAGCGTGATCGCCGTAATGAAACCAAGCACCAGATTTATGGAGCTCATCACTAAAGTGTTGCGCAGCACCCGGTAAAAGGTACTGTCTTCAAACAGAAGACGGAAGTGTTGCAAACCTACCCATTCCTGCTCCGCGAAGGATCTGGCCGGCTTAAAGTTCTGAAAGGCCATCGTCCATCCCCAGAGCGGAAGATATTTGAAGATAAAAGCCCAGATAACGAAGGGGATACACATAAGGGCGAGCGTTCGCTGTTGAATCAGGCGTTTGAAAAACAGGTTTTGTTTCTTTCCTTTAACTGTAGGCGCCGAGTTTAAGGAAACGATCGGTTTCACCATATGAGATTACTCCTTTCCTGCTCTGCTCTAAACCCTGAGGGTCGAAACGCCTTTCGACTTCCGACCCTCAGCATCTGGCAAACCTATTTCAAATGTTGCATTACCATTTTCCGGAAACGCGATCTTTTACAGCCTTCGTTATCGTATCTTCATACGTTTTCTTGTCCAGTTTATTAAACTCGCCCATATACTCGTTCCATGTGTTATCGAAACTGGACGGCGGGTCCATAATCAGCTTGGGCAGGTATTTCTTCTGCAGGTCATCCGCCTTGGTGATGAACATTTGTTCAGGCGATCCTTGCTCCAGGGCGATCGACCAAGCTGGAGACCAAGGACGTTCATCAGGCTTGCTGAACAATTCTGCGAAGGTCTTCACACCGTATTCTTCAAGCAGCTTCTTGTCGCCGTCCGTGTAAGTAAAGGTTGCGACCTCCGGCTGGTTGCCAGGACCATAGGCATTGCCGTCCGCAAGAACGGAATTATTGCCGTAACGAGGCCAACTGTAGTTGAAATAGTCAAACCCGTATTTTCGGCTCAATTCCGGATCCTCGTGGATTTTGCGCTGTTCATCATCCTTGTAATAAAAACGTCCATTCTCATCCACGCTATACGATTCGTCCTTGATGCCCCATTGAACCAGAATCTGGTTTTCCTCTTTCAACAGGTTATCGAAGTACTTGATGATGCGGACGGGATCTTTGGCTTTGACGGTGATCCCGACTCCATAATTGTTGACAAATCCAGGAGGGTCGATATATTGATCCTTAATACCTTTGTCGAAAACGATAGGCAGCGCAACATAGCGTTTATCATCAATGCCGGCTTTCTTCAAATTGTTGGTGGCATCCCCAACCTGCCAGGAATAGCTGAAATAACCGAGTACACGTCCGGAGGTCAGCTTAGCCAAATATTGATCCCGGTTCATCGTGAAAGACTCCGGATCGAGCATCCCTTCGGCATTCACCTCGTTCAGTTTCTGAATCCAGCGCTTTTGATACTCGGAGCCCGCCACCAGATTGGCTTCATGAGTTTCCAGATCGACCATGACGCTGCCGTCATTCGGATAACCAGCCAGGTGCATGGCCGGGTTCTGCAGGGTGAAGAAGTTGCTTGGCTCGCCGGCCAGTGTGGCGAAACCAATGGTTTCCTTGCCGTCCACCTGCGGATATTTGTCCTTGTATTGCTTGATGAGGTCGAAATATTCATCCAGTGTAGTAATTTTCGGGTAATTGAACTCCTTCAGAACAGAACGTTGAATATAGAAGCCGGTCTGAAAATTAGGCTCCGAAATATAGCCGATGTTAGCTCCATAAGGGAAAAAGTAGATTTTCCCGTCATCCTGCCTGAATTTGTCCATATAAGGACCATACACACGCTTGATGTTGGGTCCGTACTTCTCGATCAGATCATCGAGCGGAATGAAAGCTCCCGCATCCATCAGCTTGGCCATTTCTCCGCTGGAGTCAATGATATCGGGATAGTCTCCGCTGGCAATCATAACCCCCGCTTTGGTAGGGGCATCACCCACCAGGTATTCCATCTTCCAGTCAACGCCGGTTTGTTCGAACAATTCTTTCCCGATGGTTGTTTCACTTGCCAGAACATCCTTTTTAGGAGCGCCAAAGGTAAAATACGTATAGGTAACCGGGCTGTTGTCATCGCCACCGGACGGGGAGGCTTCCGAAGATGATGATGAGCTGCCCCCGCTGCAGCCTGCTAAAGCTGCCATCAACAATACTGCCATTCCTGCGATTAGTACTTTCCTTCCAAACATTCAACTGATTCCCCCTTTGGTATCATCAGACTTGTAAGCTCTTTCAATATAACAAGTAACCGCTTACAATGTTACCCAACAAACTGTATTTCCTGCTTTGAAAAGTATATCCTTTTATAAGCGCCTGCTATATTTCCTTCACCTCGTCAATCGGCAGTGCAATTTCGATGTGCGTTCCTTGTCCTTCCCATGTATGGATCGCGAAAGCAAAACGATCCTGATAACAGAGCTTCAGACGGCTGTACGCATTCTTCATGCCGATCCGCTCGCCCATGCCGGCTTCCTGCTCCAAATACTCGCGCAGTTCTTGCAGCTTGGCGGGGGACATCCCGATTCCGTTATCATCTAAGCTGAAGATCAGCTGGTCTTCGCGCAGGGTAACGGACAGCCTGATGATGCCTTGACCCGGAATCGATTCAACTCCATGGATACTGGCATTCTCGACGAACGGGAGAAAGACCATCTTCGGAATCCGCTGTTCAAGTGCCGCCGGTTCCGCTTCAATGCTGTATTCCAGCTTGTCGCCGAAGCGGTACTTTTGAATCTCCAGGAAGTTCCGAATGAGTTCCAACTCCTCATGGACCGTGACATAGTTCCGGCTCCAAGAGATGGACCGTCTGAACATCTTGGCCATGTTATGGATGATCTTGGCTGTCTCCTTCTCTCCCTTGATTAAACTTCTCATGCGGATCGATTCCATGGTATTAAACAAAAAGTGGGGGTTAATCTGACTGTGCAGTGCATGAAGCTGAGCCTGCTGCTGCTTCAGTTCCAGATCCTTCTTCTGAATATCCGCAAGATAGACTTCGTTGATCAAGTTATGGATCGTCTCTGTCATCCGGTTGAACTCGATCGTCAGCTGGCCGATTTCGTCTCTCGCCTCTTCATGGGGGATCGTCTGGAAGTTCTGGGTTTTCACCTTTTTCATATGCTTTAGTATTCGCACCAGCCGTACATGCAGCGACCTCGACATCGCGGCTATGATCAAGCTGGGCAGCACAAAGTTGATGCATGCAAGCCAAACGACCATGGAACGCGACTTCCGAACCTCTTGAAGTACGACTTCTTCATTCATAACGCCTTGCAGCGTCCATCCCTCCAAATAATTAATTCCAGGATAGGAGGCTGCCAAGCGAAGAGAGTCCTTCGGAAACACAATGTCCCCGAATAGAACCTTTTCCGTCGGCCATTCTGTTCCTGAGTCATTGCTAAACCGCACCCGGCCTTGGGGATCAACGAAGTACACCTTGCCGTCGAACCCGCTGCCCAGGAAATATTGGCGGATGAGATCCATATTCAAATCAATCTTAAGCAGTTGCTCAATGCCTCCGGTATTCTCATTGTCCAGTCTTTGAATCAGGCTGAACGTCTGATCCGAATAGACAAGAGCCGGGTAGGGAGCGGTTGACGATCTTAACTGGTTATACCAGTCCGTATTTCGGGCCTCATCGGTCAATTGTTCAATATAGCCGGAAGATAATATGGTAGGATTGTCCGTATACACCTGATACCAACGGATCCCTTGGGCAGGCTGAGCGGAAAATTCTGTTTTCAGATAGGAGTTGTAAGCCTCGATGTAGTCAATTTGACTGTTAAAGTGACGGGTCAGGGTTGCATTGAATACGGGATCGGCATACATGGAATACGATAGGCCGACTCCTTGGTCGATGGTTACGCGCAAGTCGTTTTTGAGATTGTCCAAGGCCATGCCCGCATCGCGAGTTTTCTGGCTGCGGATATTGTCAGTCGTCACATTGTAGAAGACAACATTGGTTACCACAATGGGAATGAATACCGACAACACATACATGAGCAGCAGCTTGTCGCGCAGTTTCATATAATTCAGATTGAATTTTATGTTCATACACAGCCCCTCTATTCTCTGCCAATCAGCATGTTCCGGTACTCCGTTGGCGACACCTGCTCCAGCTTCTCGAATTGGATCACGAAATAATCCGCATTCTGAAAGCCTACCCGGGCCGCGATTTCGTACATCCTGAGATCGGTTTGGCGAAGCAGCTTCTTGGCCTCCCGCACCCGCAGCTGCAGCAGATATTCGTTGAAATAGCACCCGTAGCTTTTGCGGAACAGCCGGCCCAGATAGACGGGGTTCATATAGAATTGAGCCGCTATGCTCTTCAAGCTGATATTCTCGCAGTAATGGGAGTCAATGTATTTCTTAATCTGCTTGATGCCGCCCTTGGACTGCTCCTTCCGCAGCTCTGCTATATATTGCTCCGCTTCTATGACCGCCAGCAAGAAGTGCTCCTTCAACAGCGTCAGGCTCCAGTTGCCGTAATCCCGTTCGGCCAGCTCCTTCAATCGCTGCACCCCTTCAATACTGCCGTCCATTTCCTTTACTACACTGATCATTCCGGTCATACAGCGGGAGAGGGAGCTGTTAACGGCCTGGGGAGTAAAGCGCTGGGTGCGGAAGATTTCGAACATACCGTCTACCGATTGCCGGTACGCCTCCTGTTTGCCCTCTTCCACTTGCATAATCAGATTGCTTACAGTGCCCGGACTCATGTCGAAAACGTACAGGGGTTTATCCTTAATTTGCGCGTATTCAATAACCCCGCAGCCCTCGGCATACTTATGCCTGGCTGCTTCGTTAGCCTCCAAATAGGACCTGCGGACATCCGTTATGTTATGGACTGTTTCGCCTGCATAAAGGCTGACGTCCGCTCCCAGTTGCCCGGAAAGGGCTGAACGAATCTTCTCCATAGCCTGAGTCAGGCCTCCGTACCGTTCTTTCAGCAGCTCCACAGTAAACAACATCCCGAATCTTCCCTGCTCCTGCTCAAACACGGGAATATCGGATTTCCGCTCTTCAAGGGAATATAACGCTTTCATAAATTGCTTTAGACCAACTTGCAGTTCCCCGGGAGCGGCATGAAGTTCGACCAAGGCATAGCGAAAGCCCGCCGCCCCGGTAAGCCCTAAGGCTGCGGCATATGTTTCCGCATCCTCCAACCGAAGCTTCTCCTGCACCAGGGCCTCCAAAAATGAACCGTTAGCGTGATCTTCTCCCTTCGTCTTGGCAATTTTTCTTTTGCTCATGTTTAGGGCAAGCTTTCTTAGGGTTGCGGTCATCTCTTCATCATCCACAGGTTTTAAAATATAATCATGAACTCCGTAGCGAAGTGCCTGCTGTGCATAACTGAAGTCATGATAACCGCTGATCACGATGAAAAACAGGTCCGAATCGGCATCTTCTTTCACGCTGCGGATGAGGTCCAGCCCGTCCAGAGCGGGCATTCGGATATCGGTGATCACAAGATCAGGCTGCAAATGCTCAATCATATGCAGCGCCTTATCTCCGTTATCCGCCTCTCCCACAATCGTATAATTAAGGTCCTCCCATGGAATCAGCTTCTGCAGCCCTTTGCGGACAAAAAACTCGTCATCCACCAACAAAACTTTGAACATGTCCCGTGTTCCCTCCTGCTTTCGGGCAATTGAGCGGCCGCCGGTAAATAAAGGAGCGGCATGAAAGGAAGCCCTGCGAATGAATCGCAGAGCCTTCCGTTTACAAGTTATATTTGGATGCCGGTATAGATGTGAATCGCGTCGCGCAGGAATTCGGCCATACCGGGCTGGTCTTTGTCGTAATAAGCCTTGAAACGCTCGTCGTCCACATACATCTGGGCGAGGCCGGCGTGGGCCTCCTTGCTGTATTCGCTCCAGTAAAACGTCAGCCAGCGTTTATGCAGATCCGCGGCTTTTTGCGCCAGCTCGCCCGCCGGGTCGCCCGTGCGGAAAGCTTCCTCCAGCGTGGACTGCACTTCGTCCGCCAGCCGGGTTACTTCCTCGTACTGTTCGGGTGTCATATTCATCAGCTTTTCATTGGACTTGTTTACGGTCTCTTCACCGTATTTCTCCCGAATTTCCTTTCCGTATTTCCGTTCGTTCTCCTCGATCATGCTTTGCTTAAAGCCTGCAAATTTCTCTTTATCGCTCATCGTCATTCTCCCTTCGTTTACGGCAATCGTTTTTTCAACGTTGGCGATCAGGATGTCGAGCTGCTTTCTTTTGCCGAGAAGCTGCTCGCGGTGCTCTCGAAGAGCATGGACCCCGTCAAAGTCCGGATCCGTCACGATCCGTTTGATATGATCGAGACTCAGGCCAAGCTCCCGGTAAAACAAAATTTGCTGCAGCCGGTCCACCTCCTGTTGACCGTAGATCCGGTATCCCGACGAGTTGATTCTTGCCGGCTTAAGAATGCCAATCTCGTCGTAATAACGCAGCGTTCTGGTGCTGATCCCGGCCAATCGTCCCAGCTTTTGAACGGTATATTCCATGTTTTCACCTCCTGACACTTTCACTCTACACCTTGCCGTAACGTGAAGGTCAAATCTTTTTTAGTGTTGCTTTTTTATCTGATCAGATCCGTCGGATTCATTCCCGTGATCTTTTTGAACAAGGTGCTGAAATACGGCACATTTTTGTATCCGACCTTCTCCGCCACCTCATAAACGAGCATGTTGCGCTCAAGCAGCAGTTCCCGGGCTTTCTCGATTCTCACGCGGGTAAGGTAATTGTTGAAGGTTTCCCCCGTGATGTTTTTGAAAATAATGGACAGATGGTTCCGCGAAATATAGATTTTTTCCGACAGCTCGGCTAGCGTAATATCTTCGGCGTAATGCTCATGGATATAATGAGTCATAAAATCGACGACCTGCCGGTGTTTGCTGTTCCCCCGAAGCTGGCGGCTTCTGCAGATCATGGATATCTTGGAACACAACCAGTCGCCGAGTTGAACCGGATCGGTCAGCAAAATCAATTCTTTGGCGATGAGATCGTTCGGGAACAAGTCGTCCAGCAAAATACCTGCTTCATATAAGCTGTAGTTGAATACGCCCCACACCTCGCCGGCCTGCATTTGAATATACTCCGGTGTAATCGCTTTCTGATTTTCCAACAGCTTCACTTGCTCTTCAACCAGGGCCTTGGCCTCTTCCTCCTGGGACGATTTGATCGCACCCGCAATTTCAACGTAAAATTTGACCGGAAAAAAAGTGACGGACTGCTGATTTTCGCTCCCCTTCTCTTCCCTCTCGTACAAATACATCTCGTAATTCGGGGTGAGCCGCTGGGTTCTCGAATCAATCGCGCGAAACGCCTCTTCGGTCGAGTCGGGAATTTTCGTCCATTCTTGCTTCATTTCCCCAATGCCGACGCGAATCTGGAGCTTCACATAACATTTGACGCTGTCGATCAGCTTCATGCCCAATTCCTTCAGCCGATCCTCCAATTCCCCGCGTTTCTCCTCCGGCTGGGGATGAACGATCAGCACCGCTCTGGAGCTGTGCAGCTCGGTATATTCGATCGCCGCAAAGATTTTACGCGCCACCTCGCATGCAATATTGCTGATGGCAAACCGGAACAGGTTCCAATCGGTCAGCGGGAATTGGCTGGCCCGCACATCGCGGACCGTATCGATGCCGATGGCGATATGATTGCATTTTGACCAATACCGGTATGGATGCGGCAAGCTGTCGGGAGAGCGGTAGGTGCCCTCCAGCGTCCCGACCACGGCCGATCTTACCCATTCTTTTTCGATAAAAGGCTCGTAAAGCCTGAGTTTTTGCTCAACCTCGCCTTGCTTGAACCGCTTAACTTCCTCTTCCGTCAGTTCCTCGACCACCTTGGACAAAATCCTTTTCAGCGTTGGAACGCTGATCGGTTTGGACACATAGTCGCTTACGTTATATCTTAACGCTTGCCTCGCGTATTCGAAATCGGAATAACCGCTCAAAATAATGATCTTGCCGTCGTACCCTTCCTTTCTCAACTGTTCGATCATGTCGAGGCCGTTCATCGACGGCATATAGATATCCGTGATAATGATATCGGGTTCTGTCTCACGGATCATTTTCAGGCCGTCCGCTCCATTCAGGGCGTCACCCGCCCATTCGGCGCCGAGCTGTTCCCATGGAATTGCCCGCTTCATGCCCTGAAGCACCTGACGTTCATCATCAACGATGGCAATTTTCCACATTTCGCTGTCCTCCTAATCCTCTTTCTTATCCTTCCCCGCAGACTGGGGGGGCTCCGTCAGAAGCGGCAAATCGATCACGACGCGAGCACCGCCTTCTTCCCGCTCCGCCAGTTTGACGCCATAGCGGTCATCGAAGTAACCGGCGATCCTTTCCCTCACATTGCGCATCCCGTACCCGCCTGTGCGGCGAGGCTGTTTCCTGTCGGCAGCCCTACTTAGCCCGGATCCGTCGTCTTCGATCGTGATTTGCAAGCCATCGGTTTTATCCTCGAACCGGATGCGAATAAAGCCGCGGCTCCGGGCATTAAAGCCGTGAACGATCGAATTTTCCACGAACGGCTGGAGCGTTAACTTCGGAATAAACAAATCGCGAAGCTCCGGCGGTGCTTCGATCTCAAATTCAAGCCCTTCGCCCCAGCGAAGCTGCTGGATTTCCAAATAACAAGCAATATGTTCAAGCTCCTCGGCAATCGTGATGAAGCTGTTGCCGTTCGACAAGCCGATGCGGAACATGCGTCCCATCAGCTCAAGAATCCGGCTAAGCTCATCCTGCCCCGCTTCAATGGCCATCCAGTTCAACTGGTCCAGCATATTATAGAGAAAATGAGGATTAATGTTGGCCTGCAGCGCCTCAATCTCCGCTTTGCGCTGTTGCTCGTACCGCCGTTCGAGCGAGCGGTACAGTTCCTCAATCCGCTCGTTCTGCTTGCGGTATCCGGCAAACAGATACCCGAATTCGTTTTCATAATCGCGGGGAAGCTCCGTTTTATTGCCATCGACGAAATCCGACCGCATTGCCGTAACAAGCTGTTTGATCGGCTTCGTAAACTGGCTGCTGAGATAATGGGTTAGCAGGAGGACCGACAAAATGGCGGCCAGGCCGATAAACCCGATCACCATGGCAAGCGTATAACTGCCTTCGGTGATTTGCTTCCACGAGGAAATCTCCACCAGCGTCAAGTTGGAATCCAGCAATTTGGAATACACGAGCAGCGAATCGCCGATTTTGGCATTTCCCCGGATCCGGACATGCCCCGATTCCGCGTCTTTGGCATTGATCCATTCGGACAGCTCCGTATGGTCTAAAACTTGTCCGGTTCTGACCAATTCCCTGCCCTGGGAGTCCACCATCAGCCGATTGGCATTGGAGGTATGGCCGGCCAGTATTTTGACAATCTCTTTATATTTGATATGAATCACCAGTACCCCCAGGTACTTGTCATCGTACACGATTTTGCGGCCAAAACTGAGCACTGGGACCTCTCCCTGAAAGCTTCTTATGTTATGTTCGGTGGACCAGGCGAAATCATTGTTCACAAAAGCGCCGGCCCAAGCCTCTTGGTTTAGCTTGTTCAGGTCCCGGAACTGGATGTAATTGTCTTCTTCCCGCTGAAAAGGGTGTTCCATATATAAATCGATGCCTTGGATCAACGGAATCGAATAGGTCAGATTGGCCAATGCATTTACAACGTTGACGGAACGCCGATAAGTGTCGTATTGGTCCCGCCGATCCTTAAGAAAAGAGATAATCTCGTTATCGCGGGAGGTGGACAGCGAAATTTGTTCGATCATCGTAAGACGCGTCGTAATCTCGTTGTTCAACTCATCCAGCAGCCGCTGCTGATACAGCGAGCTGGTTTTAACTAGCTCGTTGGAGGAAATAATGTAGCTGGCCCACGCGATGCAGGCGACCACGATCACGATGACTACGGCAAAGCTGCGAAAAAAAAGGGTGTCGACGCGGAATTTTTTAAAAGGGCTGATCATCTCTCGGGTGCTCCTTTCCGGTACATAAGGAGAAAAAACGGTAAAGCCGCGAAACGAATCGTTTCGGCAAAGCTCTACCGTTATATTATTGGCGGCCCACCATCCTTATCCCTTTATTCCGGTTGTGGCAATGCCTTCAACAAAATACTTTTGCAGAAACATGAATACGAAAGTGGCCGGCAGAATGGATACGAGCGACATCGCCAGAAGCTGGCCCCATTCCTGAGCGGACTGGGAATCGTTGATCATCCGCAGCGCCAGGCTGACCGTATATTTGTCAACCGAGTTGATATACAGCAAGTGGCCGAGGAAATCATCCCAGTTCCAAAGGAAGCAGAAGATCATGACGGTGACGATGGCCGGTTTGGTCAATGGCAGCACGATCCGCCAGAATATGCCGAACCAGGAACAGCCGTCGATTTTGGCCGATTCATCCAGCTCCTTCGGAATCCCCCGGATGAACTGAATAAGCAGGAAGACGAAAAACGTACCGCCTGCGCCTGCCGCTACCAAGTGGGGAACAATAAACGGCAAATACGTATTGACCCAACCCAACTGGTGGAACAATGAGTATTGCGGAATGATCAATACTTGTCCCGGCATCATCAAGGTTAACATGAAGATGGAGAACCAAAAGTTCTTCAGCGGAAAGTTCAGTCTGCCGAACCCGAAGGCTACCAGCGAGCTGGAGATCAAGGTGACAATCAACACGGCGATCTCCAGGCCGAAGGTATTAAGATAAAAATCCGTAAACGTGTGTCCGGGAACCGAATTCCAGCCTTTCACGAAGTTGCTCCACTGCGGAACCTTAGGAAAAATATTCGGCGATCCCAGCTCGGTATTGCTTTTAAGCGATGCGCCGATCCACCAAAGCACCGGGTAGACCATCACAAAACTGAACAGAATCATGAAAATATGCCGGATGAACGGTTTTATTTTGATCATCATCTGCGTCTCTTTCTCCCTTCCGTCTCCGTTTCATAGAACACCCAGTATCTCGACGTTCCGGCGATGATCAGCGATGCGATGACGATGATGACCAGCATGATCCAGGCGAGCGCCGAGGAGTATCCGAGCTGATACCGGCTAAACGCACGTTCGTACAGATAGAGGGCGTATACGTAGGTCGAGTTCATCGGACCTCCGTTGGTGATGACAAACGCGGAGGTGAACATTTGGAACGCGTTGATCACGCCCATGATCAGATTGAAGTAAATAATCGGCGACAGCATCGGAAGCGTAATGCGGAAAAAC
Organism: Paenibacillus oralis; assembly: GCF_003863965.1. Lineage (GTDB taxonomy): Bacteria > Bacillota > Bacilli > Paenibacillales > Paenibacillaceae > Fontibacillus > Fontibacillus oralis. The sequence continues at coordinate 5,331,987 of NZ_RRCN01000001.1, read as the reverse complement.
TGAACAAATTTGTTCGCCCCGTCCACGGAGGAAGCCTCGTACAAGTCGTTCGGAATTTGCTTCAGCCCCGCCAAGAAGATCACCATCGCGGAACCAAACTGCCAAACCGCAAGCAGAACGAGCGTACTCATCGCGGTATCCGGGCTGGTGATCCAGCCCTTGCCTTCGAACCCAAAGGTGGCGATGATTTTGTTGAAAATCCCCTCTACCCCAAAGATGTTCCGCCAAAGCATGGATACGGCGATACTTCCGCCGATCAGCGATGGAAAATAGATCGCTGTGCGGTATATGCCGATTCCGCGAACGGCTTTGTTCAGCAGCATGGCGATCAACAAAGCCGCGATCAGCTTTAAAGGGACGGAGGCGATCACGTATTGGAACGTAGCGCGAAGGGATTCTTCAAATTTCGGATCCGAGGTAAAGATGTTGACGTAGTTTTTGGTTCCTACCCATTCGATCGGTCTGAGCAGGGTGTAGTTCGTAAACGAATAATACAGCGATAATAAAAGCGGATACGCCGTGAGCCCGATAAAGCCGATCAGCCAAGGCGAAATAAATAAATAGCCGGCAATGGGAGCATCCCATCTTTTCAAAGAAGAACGTCGTTTTTTCTTCACGATCCTCTCCTGATTTGCGGCTACGGGTGCGGAACGACCCATATGCGATCACCTCTGTAGTTTGTCTGATAGCTTAAGTATAGATGGGTCTCCAAGGCGGTTAAATGAGGGTAATCCTCGATTTCTTTTAAAATATCACGAAAAAATCCTAACGGACACGGCGTCACATTTTCGTTTTATACTTTCCGGACAATTGCCGCTTCCTGTTTTGTTTCCTCGCTTGACGAACCGTGTCCGGGGCCGAGCAAATTCAGGATCACCACACCGATGATAATCAAGCCGATTCCGATGATGCTGCCGGCATTGATCTTTTCTTTCCAGATGAGCACGGAGATGATGACCGTCAATACGGAACCGAGTCCGGACCAAATGGCGTACGCGGCGTTCAAGGGAATCGTTTTAAGCGACAATGACAAAAAATAAAAGGAACATACGAAGGCGGCGATACTAATTAAAGAAGGCGTTAACTTGGTAAATCCTTGGGAAGCTTTCAGCATCGAAGTCCCGATCAGCTCGCTGGCAATAGATATCAACAGTAACAAATAAGCCATTATTTTCTCTCCTCAATCTCATTTAAAATGTACCGGATTACCTTTTCTTTTAACGCTTGATCCGGCGGGGCAAAACCGAACATTTCGGCAAACCACAGACCGTCGGCGGCCAGCCTGAACAACGTCGAAACCACGGGGTCCAATCCGTCATTTTCGATGTTTTTTTGAAGATCACGGTATTCGTCCTGCATTTCCCGTAACAGATGCGGATTGGTGAAAAGCGCGGTGGAAAGCGCGATCGTCATGTCGTTTTCGTTTTGCACCGAATCATAAGTGGTCTCTATGTAAGCTTTAATCCACGTTCCTTTTTCGCTCGGGTCCTTGTCCGCCCTGGTCCTGAGGCTACCGACGAAGTCATCGGAATATTGCTTTACCATGCCTGAAATCAATTCTTCCTTGTTCGGAAAATGATAAAGCAGGCCGCCTTTGCTGACCCCGGCCTCTTGAGCGACGGCATCCAGGGTTAAATGCTCAACGCCGCTTACTCTCGCCACTTTTGCGGCAGCCTGTAAAATCACGTTTCGCTTGGACGCTTTTTTGGAACCTTCCATGAAATCACCTCCGAATTTAGTATACCGTCTGGACGGTTTGGTTTTCAATTTTTATTTTATCTGCTTGCCCCTTCGGCGGCTGAACCCGTGTTCCCCACGTTGGAAAAATCCAATCTAACCAACAGCGGACGTCACCATTCTGAAATTCTATTGGATAATTCCAACGCAAAAAGAGGAATGGTTGCCCATTCCTCTGAAATAAGTCCGCAAATGAAATTCATGAGACCGCCGGCGGCAATCCGTCATGCCGATTAATAAATCCGTCTGCCCCGTTCGTCGGGGATGCCGCTTTTGCGTAAGAAATACGTGTTGATCTGATCCCGCCATTCTTTGGCGTGTTCCGCCTGCTCCGCCAGCCGGAGCGCGACCTGCTTGTGCAGCGAATCGGGGATCAGGCCGGTCAGGCTGCCCCAGTCTATTTCCAACCGGGCGGCGCGCTCCGCACCTTCGAAATGCGTGTCGTAGATGTGCTGGATGACCGTTTTGCCGGAATGAAGGACATGGGTGTACGGGACGTGATGGAAAAACAGCAGCAGTTCATCCGGGCAGCTATCCAAAGATTCATACAGCCTGAAATTAGGCTCGGCGTATTGGGCCGTATAACCCGTTCCCGTCGCTTTGCTCCGGTCCACCCCGATCCCATGGCAATCGGCAAAATGGTACGTTCCCCACATCGAATATTCATAACCGTCGACGTTGGGCCCGTAATGATGGTTGGGATTGACCATGAATCCGATGCCAAGCGGCGCCGTGTAGGATTCGTAAATGCTTAGGGAATCGAGCAAAATGCCGCAGATCGTCTGAACCACCCGCTTCTCGTTCCCGAAGGTCAGGCGAATCCACTCCTCCGCGATTTCCTCTGCGGTCAGTCTCGGATTCCAGGCGAGCCGGCCGTACCCGTACAGATTGGCCTGAGCAAGCAAATGCCCGGTCCAGTTGGTGCCATCCCCAATATTGGAAACGGCCGCGAAGCCGCTGTACCGGCTGCCGTGTGCCGAACCGTCGACAATCCGCCCCACGGACGTGCCCTCCCCCTGCAAATACGTATCGAATTCCAGCACTTCCTTCCATTGCGGCACCAGATAACACACATGCCGCTGCTGTCCGGTATACTCCTGGGTAATCTGAAACTCGATCATCTGGTTCGTGGCAGGCATTGCGCCAAGGAGCGGCGACACAGGCTCCCGCACCTGAAAATCGATCGGCCCGTTTTTCACCTGCAGGATGACGTTATCATGGAAGCGGCCGTCCAGCGGGACAAAATGATCGTATGCCGCTCTGGCCCGGTCCGTCTTCCGGTCGCGCCAATCCTGCTTGCAGTTGTATACGAAGCAGCGCCAGATCACGACGCCGCCGTGCGGATCCAGCGCTTCGGCCAGCATATTGGCGCCGTCCGCGTGGTCGCGGCCGTAGGTGAACGGCCCAGGCCGGTTCTCCGAATCGGCTTTGACGAGAAAACCGCCGAAATCGGGGATATACCGGTAAATGTCCGCCGCCCGCTCGCGCCACCACCGCCGGACCTCCGTGTCCAGCGGGTCGGCCGTAAGCAAACCGCCGATCTCCAGCGGAGCCGCGTAATTGATACTGAGGAACAACTTGATCCCGTAATTGCGGAAAATCCCGGCAAGCCCGGCCACCTCCGGCAAATACGCCTCCGTGATCAGCATTGTTTCCAGGCGGTGCACATTTACATTGTTGATCGATAGGGCATTCACCCCGGTAGATGCCAGAAGCCTGGCGTAATCGCGAATTCGCTGCAAATCGGAGTTAATTTTCCCGTCCGCATAAAAAATCGAGTTCCCGGCATAACCGCGTTCAATCGACCCGTCGATATTGTCCCATTGGTTGATCATCCGGAGTTGGTTGACCGGATTTTCCACGATATGAAGATCGCTAATGGGGCTGCCAATACCAATCAGTCTCAGCAGATGGAAAACGCCGTACAGCACGCCTGCGGAAGAAACCGCGCCAATGGCGATACGGCCGGCGGACAGATCGCTTTGGATCGCGAAGCCTTCCGCTCCGATGCCTGCCCGCGTTTCTTCGTCAATGAATTCCTGAAGCAGCGTGTTGCCGCCGATGGTTCCAATCACAATGCCTGAACCGCCATCCCAGATTTGTGAAATCTCGGGCGTCTGCCCCAACATCCCTTCCAGTCCGCGGACGAGTTCGGCCACGGCGGAAACGATGATTTCATCCTGTTCCGCAACGACAATGCGGCGATAATCAGCATACTGTTCAAGCGTTTTGCCTGCTAACCGGTTATACCCAAGCCAGGCCTGATAGCCCGTGTTTTTTGCGAAAAATGGTGTATGGCTCATTCGTCCACTACGCTCCTGTCAAATAATTTGGAAAAGCGGCTTTTCAGCAACAAAATAAACGGGAAGGCCCGGGAACCGCGCCCTGAGCACACCCGCCAAATAATTCATGCCGGGCTCCTCGCTTTGCGCGTGGCCCAAGACGATGATGGCCTTGCGTTTTCCTTGCTGCACGGCATCTCTTACATATTCGGGAGTTTCCCACTCCGGTCCTTCGCCCAATATAATCAAATCCAAGTTTTCCTGCTCAAAAAGCGGAATCGCCATAAGGCCGCCGCCCCTGTATCCCGCGAGCATGCCAATTCGCGAACATATCATGGACAGGTCGCCAACGACGCGCACATACGGAACGCCAAGCTTGCTCTTGAGGTGGCCGGCAATTTCACGTACGCTCGCCTCCGGAATTTGGATGATGGCCGATGCCGGATGATATTCCGCAAGGTGCTTCTGCCAGTCCAACTGCTCGATAAGCCCGGTCATGATACCGTCGGGCTGATAACGATGCCAATAATCATGGAACCTGAAAATCGCCATTCCGGTTTCCTCGATCAGCTTTCGTTTTTCCGTGGCTACAGGATCGTTTTTAATGGCTTCTCTATTATTATGATGGCTGAAGAATATCCCCTCGTGGCTGATCAGCAGATTTGCCCCTGCCTTTGCGGCCTGACGAATGACATCAGATGAGGCCACGAACGCCGTGGCAATCCCCCTGACTTCCGCCGACGGATCTCCGAATTCAAGCACATCCACCGTCGTTTCAAGCTGCCCCACGGGGTTGATGAGTTCTTGAATAACATCCTCGATTCGAAGCGGCATGGTTTCTCCCCCTTCTATCCTTATAATCTATGACTGGGTAATATAATACCCGGAACAAGGTTAGCGTTCCGGGTTTTGCGTCTGGCCAAGCTTAGTTTTCGTAAGATACGGAAGCTTCCTTCAATTGATCAAAAGCTTGTTCCGGAGTAATTTTCCCGAAACTGAGTTGGTCATGGACATAAGGGAAGTCTTTATCGATAAAGTTCGTCCAACCGCCAGCGCCTGCCGTCCAGATTTGCGCGTCAGGTGCGGAAGCGTTATACATGTCCAGACCGCCTTTATCCGTTTCGCTCATGCTGGATTCCAGAATTTTTGCGCTTTCGCTATTTGCCGGGATACCGCGCAGAGTGCCCAGGGTCTTAGCTGCTTCCGGATCATTAACGAACCAGTTAACAAATTCGATAGCTTCTTTTTGATATTTGGAGTCATTGGTAACCGCCAAATACATAGAAGGCTTCACCCATCCTCCCGCTTGCTCCGCACGAGGCATCGTCACAAGGGAGTAAGCGCCTTTTTTCAAGCTATCCCAAGAAGTGAGCCCATTGGAGAAGCTGTAACGGAACAAAATTTTGCCCGATGCCATCAGATCCATTTGCGGATCAAGCTCCTTGTCCGCCGTGTTTACGTCTGCCGGAGGCACCAGCCCTTCCTTCCGGAGCTTGTCAAAGTGATTTGCCCAGTCGATGAAGGTATCACGGTCGATGTTGAAATGGCCATCGTCCGTAGTGACCGGGCCCTTGCCTTTAGCGTATTGATAGGCCGAATACACGAAGTAGTTGGCGGCATAATCTTTTACGAAGTATTGTCCTTCCGGCAGTTTGGATTTGGACGATTCGGCTAACGCGAAGAAATCGTCCCATGTCCAGCCGTTGGCCGGAGTTTGAATGCCCAGTTTGTCGAGGGCGGCTTTATCGTAAATCATGCCGAACGCAACCGATCCAAGCGGAACAGCGTATTGTTGGCCGTCAAGCGAGCCGCCCGCGAGCAGCTTCGGATCGAACTTGGATACATCCACATCGGTCAATGGAGCCAATTGATTCCGGCTCATCCAGTCCGGCATCCAGCCCGGATCCAATTGAACGATATCCGGAGCATTTTTAGCCGCTGCTTGCGTGGAGAGCTTATCCAGATAACCGTCCATACCGGAATACTCCGGTTCAAAAGTGATGTTAGGATGATTTTTCGTGTACAAATCAAGGGCGGCTAACGTAGCCTGATGCCGATCCTGTGACCCCCACCACATAATCCGAAGCTTAACTTGCTTGTTGCTCGTGTTCGCAGCCGCGTTTCCGGAATTTCCCGTTTGCGAATTATCGGCAGAATTTCCTCCCCCGCCGCCGCAGGCGGCCAACGAACCTACCAGTGAAGCTGTTACCGCCACTTTAAGTAAACGCTTCCAACCAAACATTGTGAAACCTCCTTTTGAATAGCAAAAATCTGTTTTCATCTCCTATAGTACCGATTCGAAGAGGAGGTTTATATAAGAGCAATGCACGATTTGTTATAAAATTCCTCGAAAATAATAGATCATTCCTCCCGGCATCTCTTAAAAGATACTCCAGTTAAACTCGCTCGACAGCCGCTCCAGCAAATGGACGCCCGCGATGCTGTTTCCTTTCGGGTTCAGCGCCGGCCCTACCACGCCGATGCCCAATCGGCCGGGGACCAGGGTCAAGATGCCTCCCGATACGCCGCTTTTGGCCGGGAGTCCCGCCCCGATCGCGAACTCGCCCGACCCGTTGTACATCCCGCACGTGACCATGAACGTTTTGGCGATTTGCACGTAACGCCGGGGAATCAGCTTCTTGCCGGTGATTGGGTCCGTGCCGTCCTTTGCCAGCACCAACGCCATACGCGCCAAATCGGCGCAGGTTACCTCGATCGAGCAGTGGCGGAAGTAGATGTCCAGCACTTCTTCCACGCCGCAGCCCAGAATCCCTTTATCCAGCAAAAAATAAGCCATCGAACGGTTCAGATGGCCCGTCGCCGCCTCGGACCGATATACCTCCAAATTGTAATCCAGCGAAGGATTTCCGGCCAACTCGCGAAAAAACTCCAGGATGCGGGCCGATTTGTTCGCCGCGCTGTCGCCCTGGATCATCGATGACACCACGATCGCCCCCGCGTTGATCAGCGGGTTAAACGGAATCGCCGGCTGCACCAGCTCGAGCTTCATGATCGAATTGAAGTTATCGCCCGTAGGCTCCATGCCCACCTTGGAAAAAACCGCTTCTTCCCCATGATCCATCAACGCAAGGATCAACGTAAACACCTTCGAGATGCTCTGCATCGTAAACGGAGCCTGGGCATCTCCGGCGCTTACGGATCTTCCTCCCGCATCAATCAGGTGGATCCCCAGCCGATGTTTGGGCGATTTCGACAATTCCGGAATATACGTGGCCACGGTTCCCTTCGCGCTTTCCCGTCGGCTCGTTTCCACCCACTCCGGCAAACATGCTTCCAATCGATCGAGTTCGTTCATGGCCTGTTTCCTCCAATCGATCACGATGTTGGGCCGGGACGAAACGCCGGCGATGCCTTTGCTTCGTCCCGGTCAGAAAATGGAGTTACTGCTGCGAATCACTCAGCTTCTGCTTGGCCAAACGGATCATTTCCCGGACCATCGATCCGCCGATAGCGCCGCCGATTTTGCCGGCCTCCTCCGAGGTCAAATCCCCGTTGTCGCCTTCCTTTAGCGGCACGCCAAGCGATTCGGCCACCTCGTATTTCACGTCGTCCGGATGCTGCGGATCGACGGGGTAGCCTTCGCGCCGCATAACCTCCGCTTTGAACTGCTTCAGGTCCGCTTCGCTGGCGCCTTCCGCCGCCGGACCGTTTCCTCTTCTTTTTACCATGGATATCCCTTTCTTTCAATCAAGAATTATCCATAACATGCCCCGGAGGAGACAAAATAATCGAGCGAAAAATGTATAACCGGCCGGCAAAAACGGAATGAAATAGTATTGAACATTGTTTTTCGTGATGAAGATCATAGTCCGTATGAGTGATAAAAATGATAATTTAATCCGATAATTAATTTTTATCGAAATGCCATTTCTAAGATAAGTGTTCAACAACCTTTAAAGAAAAGAAGGGTTAGAAATGAACTTGAATCAATATGTTCCGCTCATCGCCAAACCGGTCAAAGCCGTCTTAAAACCGGCTCAGGAAGTGGGAATCATCCTCGTTTCGGCGCTGCTTGTGGCCGCTGGGCTTAATCTGTTTCTGATCCCCCACAAGCTGCTGTCCGGCGGGCTGACGGGCGTCGCCTCCTTCATCGGTTATTTTACGGACTGGAATATATCGATTCTGTACTTTCTGCTGAATGTCCCGCTCATCGCCTGGGGCTGGAAGGCGGTTGGGCGGCGGTATATCATTTTAAGCTGCATATCCGTCGTGAGCACGACGTGGTTCATGGCGATCATCCCGCAGATCCAGGTGACCAATGACCCGATTCTCGGTGCCGTGTGCGGCGGGATTATCTCAGCGGCGGGCATCGGATTTTCACTGCGCGTGGGCGGCTCGACCGGCGGCTTCGATATTCTCGGATCGATCGTTACCCGTAAATACGACGTCGCGATGGGCAATATTTTGTTTCTCCTGAACGGCGTCGTAATTCTGGCGCTCGGGTTTCTTCAGAGTTGGGACCTGGCTCTCTACTCCATGCTTTCGACCTTCGTCAAAGGCAAAGTCGTCGACATGATCCATGTCGGACATATCAAGGTCACCTGCTTTATCATCACCAAGCAAAAAGAGCAGATGCTCTGCCGTTTGCGCAAGCTTCACCACGGCATTACGTGCATCCACTCGGAAGGCGGGTACAGCGAGGAGAAAAACTACATGCTGATGACGGTAACGACCCGCTATGAGCTGGCCGCCGTGCGCAAAGCGGTGGCGGAAACCGATCCGTACGCCTTCATGAACGTGGTGCAGTCCACGGAAATCCTCGGGCGGTTCGCCCGGACGGTGAAATAACCCAACAATAAAGACCGTTTCCCAAGTTTAGGAGACGGTCTTTTGCAGGCGATGTATTATTTTTCAAGTCCATATATTTCGTACAGCTGGTCAAGCATCAGATTGGCCGCTTTGATGCCGCCGGCGGTATTCCAGATGGCGTCATCCACTTTATAGACTTTGCCGTTTTTCACCGCGTTCAGGTTTTTCCATAGCGGATCGTTCGTCCAGTCAGTTTCGGTCTGATTCGCTTTGCCGTCGCCCGTTTCGTAAGTAAAGTAGAACAAGCGGTCGGCGTCCGCTTCGGACAGCCGTTCTTTCGTAATTTCATCGACGAACGTGTCTTTGGCGTTTTGCGTCATTTCATTTCTGGCGATGCCAAGCTGCTCGAAAATAATTCCGGAGAATGTGTTCGTGTGATATACGCGGGTTTTGCCGTCCATGAACCGGACAACCGATACCGTTTCTTTCAGCTTGTCGCCGGCCTTGGCTTTGAAATCTTCAATCCGCGCTTCGAAGGCGGCCAACAGTTCGTCGCCTTTGTCGGTCATTCCAAGCGCTTCCGCGTACAGTTTGAAATTGTCCATCCAATTCCCGCGCAGGTCTTCGGACATGATCGTTGGAGCGATCGCATTCAACTGCTCATAAACCTTCTCCTGGCGCATCTTGTTCCCGATGATCAAATCCGGCTGCAATCCGGCAATCAACTCCAGATTCGGCTGGCTCTCCTCGCCAACCACTTCAACCCCGTCCATCTCGGCTTTGATATGCTCATACCAAGGGTCTCCGGTCCAGGAACGGACGGCGCCCACCGGTTTGACTCCCAGGGCAAGCAGGGCTTCCGTGCCTTCATTGGTCAAAATGACAACTCGCTTCGGCGTACCGGCTATTTTCGTTTCCCCCATCGCATGTTTAACGGTACGGACATCATCGGCGGCCGCGTTGCCGCTTGAGTTCCCATTCTCCGCGGCCGGCGTGCCGCTTGCCGCTTGGGTATTGCCGGATGCCCCTTGGCTTTGATTGCTTCCGCATCCGGTCATTGCCAGCAAGAGCGTCAAAATAACGAGCCCCCACCAAACGGTGCGATTTCGAATGATGTGATTGCGAGTAAAGCTCATGAAAGTTCCCCCTTAAATATGTCTGTTTAGTGCTTGGCAAAGATCATAATTCAAACGTGATAATGATTATCATCTTCACCGCGATGTTCAAAACTATAAAGCATGAAAAACCGCTTGTCAATCTATTAAGAATGATTCTCATAATCGTTGACAGCCCGCACCGCATCTTCTAATATTTAATGGATATTATCTTCTACATCCGGAAAGTGGGAATTTGCCTCATGAAAGGTTTCGGCTTATTGATTTCAGCGTTTGCCCTGGCCGCAGCGCTCGTTTGCAGCATCAGTTTCGGCGTGACGGACATTCCTTTCGGCACCGTGTGGGAATCTTTTGTCCGCCCAAACGGCAGCAACGAGCATCTGCTTATCCAAACGGCCCGCGTTCCGCGCGCCTTTATCGCCGCCGCCGTCGGCGCTTGCCTCGCGGTTGCGGGAGCGCTGATGCAGGTCATCACCCGCAATCCAATCGCTTCGCCCAGCACGCTTGGCGTTAACTCCGGGGCGGCCTTCTTCATCATCCTGGCAACCGGATGGCTGGGCATCTCGGGAATGCAGCCCCTTACCTGGGTTGCTTTGACCGGAGCGGCCTTAAGCGGAATGGTTGTTTTTCTGCTCGGAAGCATCGGCCGGGACGGCATGACGCCGCTCAAAATCACGCTTGCCGGCGCTTCGATGGCCGCTTTTTTCTACTCGCTCACGCAAGGCCTGATGCTCTCCGACGGTAAAATGTTCGACCAAGTCCTCGTCTGGCTCGTCGGGTCCGTTGCGGGGCGGGGAATGGATCAGCTTCTCTCCGTTCTTCCCTATATGGGAGCCGGGATGCTTATCGCTTTCCTTTTGTCCGCACAGCTGAATATCCTGGCGATGGGGGATACCGTCGCGCAGGGGCTCGGCCAACGCACGGGGCAAATTAAAGCTTTGGCCGCGGCGTCCGTTATTCTGCTTGCCGGAGGGTCGGTTGCAGTGGCCGGTCCGATCGCGTTTGTCGGAATCATTATTCCGCATATCGTCCGCTATTTCATAGGTACGGATTACCGCTGGATTTTGCCTTACTGCGCCTTGTTTGGAGCCCTGTTGCTGGTGGCCGCCGACGTCGGTTCAAGGTACATCGCCATGCCGAAGGAAGTGCCGGTTGGGGTCATGACCGCGCTGCTCGGAGTACCGTTTTTCGTATATATCGCAAGAAAAGGGGTGAAAAACTGATGGCCAAGCCCGGCAAACTTGAAGTCTCGGCCGCCAAATCGACCATACTGGCGAAGAAAAAAAGAACGATTTGGATCTGCCTGTTGTTGTCCGTAGTATGTTTGGCGGTTATGGTCATCAGCGTTGCTGTCAGCAGCAAGTATATTCCTCCCCTTACCGTTATCAAATCTTTATTCGGCATGGCTGAAGCCGGGGATCAGGTTATCGTGCAAAAAATCCGGCTGCCGCGGATCATTATCGCCGCGCTGGTCGGCGCATCTTTGGCGGTGGCCGGGGCCATTCTGCAGGGCGTCATCCGCAACCCGCTCGCTTCGCCCGATGTGGCCGGAATCACCGAGGGCGCTTCGCTAGGCGCCATCTTGTTCATTTTCCTGTTTCAGGGGACCATATCGATTCATTGGATGCCGCTCGCCGCGATCGGCGGCGCGTTTCTCGTCACGGCGTTATTGTATGTGCTAGCCTGGAAAAAGGGAGTGTCTCCCTTGAGGATCATCCTGATCGGGATCGGCGTTTCCGCCGCCATCAAATCGCTGTCGTTCATGCTGATCATCTCCGGTCCCCTGCAATTGGCCAGCCAATCGCTCACGTTCATGACCGGCAGTATCTATGGCGTATCGTGGGAGAACGACGTGCTGACGCTATTGCCCTGGACGGCTATATTGCTGGCTCTCACCTGGCTGCAAGCCCGCCAGGTCAACATCCAGGCCCTCGGCGATGATATCGCCACGAGCGTCGGCGCCCGCGTGCAGCTGCAGCGTCTGCTGCTGATCGCCCTCAGCGTATCGCTCGCCGGTTCCGCCGTGGCCATCGGCGGAGCGATCGCCTTTATCGGCCTGATGGCGCCGCATATGGCCCGCAAACTGGCGGGGCCGTCCTTTTCCGGCGTGCTCCCGATCAGCGCGCTGCTGGGCGCTTTGATCCTGCTCATTGCGGATCTGATCGCCCGCACCGCTTTTTTGCCCCGGGACGTCCCCGCCGGCGTTTTAACGGCCGCGATCGGGGCCCCGTTTTTTATGATTTTGCTGTACCGGAACCGCAATCGGTTATAAAAAAACATCTAAAAAGCAAAGAAATGGCGGTGCTAGGGAGTTATCCCTGCACCGCCATTCTTATTCGTTATCTAACCAACATGAATCTCCAGTTATGGTCCGCCGTGCCGTTATCGTCCCATTGTACGATCTTTGCGCCTGCTTCCTTGGACATGCCGTCCACGCCGAGCACCATGCCGCTGTGGCGGTTGACCAATTTGTAGCTGCCATCGCCCACCGGCGCGAGCTGCCATTCATGATCCGCCGTGCCATTGTCGTCCCACTGTACGGCGGAAGCTCCTCTAGCCGTGGACATGTTTTCTATACCCAGGACTTTGCCGCTGTGGATATTCGTCAGCTTGTAATAACCGCTGTCTAAGCGCTCAAACCGCCATTCATGATCCGCCGTACCGTTATCATCCCATTGGACCGCCTGCCCGCCGTTGGCCGTGGACATATTGGCAATGCCGATCACCATGTTGCTGTGTACGTTCTGAAGCTTATATACGCGTCCGTTTTCAATCGGCGTCTCCCCACCGGAAGAAGTCGCAAACTGCCAATAATCGAAGTTGAACAGACGCTGGCCGCTGGCGCCTTTAAACATAAAGTAAATATTATGAACCCCTGTCACACGATTAACATTCGTTTCTTGCAATCTCCAAACCTGGTTCCCCCCTGTAGGAGTGACATTAAGCGTGCCGATCACCTGGCCCTTCGGACTGTCGAGGCGAATTTCGATTTGTCCTACCACCGTTGACGCGACGTTAGCTTTAAACGATGTTGCGCCGGTTGATCCGAAATCGGCGTTCCCCACTGCAACCCAGTGCCCGTTGTGGATATCGGTTACATTCATATTTACGCTTGGCACCATGCCGCCCGGCGCTTGGGAAACTTCGGTCAGAATGCCGCCGTTCCACCCGATGGTTTCCGCCTCGGTTCTTTGATACGGATTCAGATGCTTTGTTTGCGAAACACCCTGCATCGTGCCCTGAACCGGTACGATTTCATTCCCGCTATACGTCAGTTCATTGATATGCGGGGAACGGTACCCCATGCCGTCACCTAAAAGGGCTTTGCTGACGGTTTGGGCATGGTAGGTAATATACCACTTATTATTAAAGCTAAAAATGGTGTGGTGATTATTGCCCCCGACGCCGAAGAACACAGCCGGATTCCTCAAGATGGATTTCACGTAAGTAAACGGCCCCATGGGGTTGTTGCTCACCATATAGGCGATTTCACCGGGAGGCGGGCTGCCTGGCGGATGATTTCCGCCAAAGTTGGAGCAATAGGAATAATAGTATTTTCCGTTATACTTGTGGATCCCTGAATCTTCAAAAAAGAAAGGAGCGTCAAGCAATTGCGCATTGCCTTCGGTATGAATCATATCGCTGCTTAATTTGATGACGCGGGCCGTCTTGGGACTTGCCCATTGATTTTGAGTTGGATTATCACCGCCAGGAATTCCCCCGCCAAAATATAAGTAGCCGGAGCCGTTATCATCTACCAGAACAGCCGGATCAAATAACCAAACAACGCCGCTGACTCCCGGGGTACTCCAGGAAACCAGCGCTTTTCCCAGCGGATCCGTCCACGGTCCGATCGGACTATCCGCCGTGAGTACACCGATCCCTCCAGCGCCATTGGCAAAATAAAGGAAAAACTTATCCTGGCCATTTATTTTTTTGTGCGCTGCGGCCGGTGCCCAAGAACCCGACGCCCATTTGGCGATGCCGCCTGACCCGGCCACCGGAATAGCCCCGTGATCCGTCCAATTCACCATATCGTCGGATGAGATCAGATGCACCTTATTTAAATTGCTGAACGAGTTGGCCTTGATCTTTCCGTTACTGTCATATTCATAAGCGTCGCTTGACATATAAATATAGACTCTGCCGTTATATACCAGCGCGGATGGATCGGCCCCAAGCTTGTGATCCATTAATGGGTTGGAGTTGCCCGGAGTTTTAGCGATGGCCGCTGTTTCCGCCTGTGCAACCTGTCCGTTCAGCACTCCCGCCCACATTATGACAAAGGCCAATAATAAAGCTTTCATTCGATTGCTTTTTTTCATTTCATTCCCCTCCTTGCATGAGCTATCTAATAAACGTTGAATCTCCAGTTATGATCCGCCGTACCGTTATCGTCTTCCGGCAAGATAACCCTTCAACCATTTCATGGCCGGACGTTCGGCGCCCGAGCTGGTGATAAGATGAGAGCCGTCCTCCCATGTTTGTCCTTGAATATACCCCCAGAGCGTGATGCCTTTCACGTTCGGGTGTTCCCACAGCACCGGAAACTTTTGCTGGTATCTTTGCAATTGAGTTCCGTCGTCGCCCGTTATATCCAACTCCGAGACGTAGATTGGCAGCCCGGTAGCAGACAGCGTGCTGAGAACGCTGTTCATCGTGCTTACGGAAACGGTATTCATATTGAAATAGTGACATTGAATGCCGATGCCGTCGATCAAACCTCTGGCCTTCAGCAAGTTTATGATCTGAACGTATTGCCGCGCCGCATTCGGATCGCTGATTATGCCGTATTCGTTAATCAATAGTTTGGAATTCGGGAACGCCTTTCTCGCTTGCTCGAACGACCAGATGACCCAATCCCATCCCGTAGAGCCGTCGCCGCCGATCGCATTGCGGTAAGAAGGCTTGGCGTGCAGCGGTTCGTTCACAACGTCGACGAATTCCGCGTTGCGGTATTTTTGACCGGCCGCTTGAATCCATTCGGTAACTTCCGCCTTTTGATTCGCAGCCGGCAGCCCGGAAATCCACACCGGCTCTTGGTTTCCCCATACGAGCGTATGGAATTTGAACGGTAAGCCGTTGGCCTTGGCGTAGTTGTAGGCCATATCCGCTTGCGACCAGTTCATGGAACCGCGTACGCCTTCGACAGAACCCCATTTTGTGGAGTTCTCAGGTGTGACTTGGTTCCAATAAGCAGCAAAATTGGAGGGAACATAGCCAGCGATAATGTTGCCTAAAAATTTGGAGCCTGACACAAGCCCCGCATTCGCAATTTGCGGCAAGGAAAACACCAGCAAAGATACCACCATGACCAAAGCGGTCAATACATGCACAAATTTTGACTTTAACAAATACATAAAATCGCCTCCCAATAATGAATTTTGGAAATCGAGCCGCTTTGCACGGGGGATTCTCCGGATGATCACTCCGTTCCCGTCATCCGGTTTTCGATTCGGAAATAATCGACATCCACGTATCCGCCGGCAGATTGAGTCGCATAATTAAAGATGGCAAACCGATAACCCATGAAATGCGGTATGGTGTAGCTCATCTGCAGCCTATTGCCGATCGCCGTCCACCGGTTGCCGTCCAGACTGTAATAAAAATAGGCTTTATCGGTTTTGTTTTTGAAATCCATTTCCACCTTTAAATACACATTGTTCTGTGTAAGCGGCACGCTGGCCACTTCCACCGGCGTTGCCGAACTGCCGTTGACCATCACGATCGATTTGGAATTGCCGGACATTTTGACGCCAACAAACCCGTAGTTCTTCTGAAGCGCCGCAAGCCCCGCATAATCGCCGTTTTTCATGCGGCTTACGTCTATCGCGATCCGTCCGGAGCTTTCCGGGCCAAAGGTTCTTTGAGTCAGCGAGTTGCGGGCATCCAAAATACTTGTGCTGGTTCTTCCGGTCGTCAGTCTCAGATATCCCGAACGCGCCGTAAGAGACCAAAGATTGTTGTCGGGATTGTGATTCCACTGCCATACCAGCGGAAGCCGGGATTGATTGAATTCATCGGAGGCCACAAACCATTCATTCGAATTCACGCCGGTGACCGGCTTTTGCATCTGCGTGGGGACCTGGCCGTTCACGCCGAATACCGGCCAGTTGTTTTGCCAAGTGACGGGGACAATATAGGGGATGCGTCCTACGGATCCGTGATCCTGGAACAGCAACCCGTACCACTTCCCGTCAGGCGTATCCACGATTCCGCCTTGGGCGATGCCGGCATAGTCCAAAGCGACCCGCCCTTCATAAGGACCTGTAATACGATCCGCTCTAAACACCAATTGGGTGCGGCCGGCTCCCTGCGGCCAGGTGATCAGGAAGACGTAATACTTGCCGTTGATTTTTTGAATATGCGCCCCCTCGGCCGGGAGTCCTACGTTAGGACCCGCTACCAAACTGGCGTTGGGGATAATGACCTGATTTAACCCGCCCGGTTTGACGGCGGCGGCATCCGAGGTGAGTTCGGTAAGGCGAATATCTCCGCTCCCATGAACGAGGTACACTCTCCCATCATCGTCAAACAGCAAAGACATATCATGGTAAAAACCGATCGTTGAGCTTGTCCACGGACCGTTTTCGATATCTTGCGTCCGGTAGATGAAGGTCTTCCCCGCTATGCTGGATGAAAAAACTGCATAATAGGTGCCGTTATGATATCGAAGACTGCTGGCCCACGAGCCCTTGCCGTACTCATTTTGGCCATTCCGTAAAGCTTGCGCGTCCAAATCCCCCAGTGTATCGTAAACATAGTTCACAATTTCCCAATTGACGAGATCATAGGATTTCATGATCGGCACACCCGGGTCCATGTGCATTGTTGTGCTCGTCATATAGAAAGCGTTTCCAATTCTGATTGCATCGGGATCGGGCACATCCGCCCATATAATCGGATTCTCAAAAATATTTTGATCCTGTGCAGTATTCTTTTGTATTACTTTCACGTCTCCTTTCGTTTAACCTCTGAATGGAATCAACCGGAGATCACATCTTCGAATAAACTTTTACTTCCGATCAACCTCCTTAAAAATCATATAATAGAAATATATTACATTTTTACAATTTCACTATAAATGGATTGGCGATAAAACTTAATAGAATTTTTATTGATTTTATTGAACTTTCTTTTGAAATATTAAATTACAAAATCGCGCTTTTGCCGGAAATGCAAAAAAAAGCCCATCTTCCTTTCCGGTTGGAAGCATGGGCCGCACATTATTAAAAAGAGGCGGCGAAAATTTCTCTACTTTAAAACGGAACGTTACCTAGGCATGAAGAGGCCCGATGGGATCAACTGCAAAAGTGCATTCCATTCTCCGCAAATATCCATTTTAGAGCGGTTGAAATGCAAAATTGCATCTCTTTTGGGGCTATACGATAAAAAAGTAGCTCTTGACCCGAAATGAACTGCACTTTTGCATTTCGTGGGATTCCCCCGCTTCCTTATATCGCAACGTGCCGGGAATGGCATATAGTTCCTTCCACGTAAAAGTTTCAGCATGTTCAAGTTCCTGAATAGCGGCTTCAAGCTCCGCATTCCATCGCTGTCAACTCCATGCTCCCCTGCTTTTAGGTTGGTTTTCGTTCTACGAAAGTTGAGTTTTTAATGACCACGCCCCGCCTTTTTACTGAACGTATAAGTGCGTCCGGCCTCTCCCGCAAACGTAACGGAGTCAAGACCCGGCGCTTCCAAGCGGCAAGGCCCGGAAACCGCGCAAGTCACGGCCGCTTCCGTTATCATGCCCTCCGCCCAAGAAAAGTCGACGGTAAAGCCGCCCCGGGCACGCAGCCCTTTGACGCTCCCCTCGGGCCAACTGCCTGGCAAGGCGGGCAGCAGCCGGATCACCCCGGCGTGGCTTTGCAGCAGCATTTCGGCAATGCCCGCCGTTCCGCCGAAATTGCCATCGATTTGAAACGGAGGATGGTTGTCGAAAAGGTTTGGCAGCGTGGAGTGAACCAGCAGCGCCCTCACGTTTTCGTAAGCCTTGTCCCCATCCTGCAGGCGGGCCCAGAAATTGATGATCCACGCCCGGCTCCAGCCGGTGTGGCCGCCGCCGCTCGCCAGCCTGCGTTCCAGTGTCGCCCTGGCGGCTTTGGCCAGCTCCGGCGTGTCCTCCACGCTGAAAGCTTCGCCCGGGTATAAAGCAAATAAATGGGAGATGTGGCGGTGTCCCGGCTCCACCTCCTCGTAATCCTCCATCCATTCCTGAATCTGACCGTATTTGCCGATCTGCGGTTTGGGGAGCCGCTTCAGGGCGGCGGCAAGCTCGCCGCGGAAGACAGCGTCCCGTCCGATGATATCCGCACTGCGGATGCAGGCGTCAAACAGCGCCTCGATAATCTGAAAATCCATCGATGCCCCGATGCACAGCACCCCCGTCTCGCCGCTCGGAAGCTTGTATCTGTTCTCGGGGGAGACGGACGGGCAGGTAATCAGGCGTCCCTCCCCGTCTTCGATCAAATAATCGAACAGGAACTGTGCCGCCTCCTTCATCGTCTCATACGCCCGCGCGAGGAAAAAACGGTCCTGGGTGAACCGGTAATGCTCCCACAGGTGCAGGCATAACCAGGCGGCGCCCATCGGCCAGTAGGAAGCCGGAAGATACTTATCCTGAGGTGCCGTGTCCGCCCAGATATCCGTATTGTGATGCGCCGTAAATCCCCGGCAGCCGTACATGACCCTGGCCGTTACCCGGCCGGGCTCCCGCATCCGCTCGATCAAATCGAACAAAGGCTCGTGGCACTCGGTCAGATTGCAGTTTTCCGCCGGCCAGTAATTCATTTGCGCATTGATATTAATCGTGAATTTACTGTCCCATGGCGGTAAAAAGCTGTTGTTCCATATTCCCTGAAGGTTCGCGGGCAAGGAACCCGGGCGGCTGGAGGAAATGAGCAGGTATCGGCCAAATTGGAAATAGGTTGCGATCAGCCCGTGATCCTCAGCGCCCTGCCGAAACAGCTCCAGCCTATCATCGGTCGGCAGCGCGTCTTTGCCCGGACTCTCCGGCAGCTTCAGGTCTACGCGCCCGTACAGCTCGCGGTAATCCGCGATATGCCGGGCCAGAAGATCAGTGTAGGGAACCCTGCTGAGCTCATCCAACCGCCGCTTGCCGTAAAGCTCCGGGTCCGGGTGGCGAAAGGTCGTGCCGGCAGTCAACAGCAGCGTGACCGCATCCGCTCCGTTCACCAGCAGGTGGTCGCCAAGGGTCCGGCAGTCGCCGCCTTCCGGGACCGCCTTCATTACGGCGCAAAAAGCGCCGCCGCCTTTGCCCCCGCACTCTCCGCGCATAACCAGCCCGGATAATCCCCATTTCTCCGACTTCTCCAGGTATCTCCAATTCTTCCGGTTAAACCGGGCTTTGAAAGATATCGCCTTCGCCTTGTCGGCGGAAACCCGGATGACGATCGCCTGATCCGGATAACTGGCAAACAGCTCGCGGGTGTACCGCACCTCGCCGATCCGATAGCTGATCCGGGATACGCCATTCTCCAGATCAAGCTCCCGCATGTAGTCTTGGGCAGGCTGCACGTGATCAGCGAACGACAGCAGCAGATCGCCGAGCGGCAAATAATGGCGTTGCGCTTCGGGCAGCCCCGTCATCGTCAGCGCCGCCAGTTCCTCCGCCTCCTGCAGCCGTCCCTCCATAATCAGCTTGCGTATTTGGGGCAAATGAGGCAATGCGTCTTCATTGTTGCGATCGCGCGGCCCTCCATACCATACCGAATCCTCGTTGAGTTGGAGCATCTCCTGGGCTGTGCCCCCAAAGATCATCGCGCCAAGCCGTCCGTTGCCGATCGGAAGCGCTTCGTTCCATTCGGCCGCAGGTTTCCTGTACCATAAGCGGTGCTTCTGTTCCAAACTGGTCATACTGCTCCTCCAATCCGCCAAAATAGCATATATGTTCAGCGATTAGTCCAGTTCCACCAAAGCCTTGATCACTTTCGATTCAGGCTTCAGCCAACTGTCGAACTGCCCGATCATGTCTTCAAATCCGCAGCGGTGGGTAATGTAACGGCCGATATCAATGCACCCCGACGATACGGCCGCAAGCACCTGCTCAAAATCCTCCCGTGTAGCATTTCTGCTGCCCTGAAGCGTCATTTCGCGGGCATGAAAATCGGGATCGCTAAAGGTAATCGTGCTTTTTACCAATCCGACGAAGGTCAAAGAGCCGCCATGGCCGACAAGTCCGAAAGCGTTTTCCATCGACGAGACGTTGCCGGTAGCATCGATGACGAATGCCGGGAAGCTGCCGTCCGTTAGCGCGGCCAGCCGCTCCTGCGGCTCCCGGAGCGCGTTCACCGTATGCTCGGCCTTGGCCCAAACCTTGCAAAATTCCAGACGCTCGTCGTTCACATCCATCGCGATCACCTTTGCTCCGGCATATCCGGCCATCGCCATCACGCCAAGCCCGATCGGTCCGGCGCCGATGATGAGCGCCCGATCCCCCGCGCCCAGCCCCGAGCGGCGGACGGCGTGCGCGCCGATCGCCAGCGGCTCCAGCATCGCCGCCTGATCCAACGTCAGTCCTTCCGTCTTGATAAGACTCGATATTGGCACGGAGATTCGCTCCCGCATTCCGCCGTCCGTATGGACACCCAGCACCTTCATATGTTGACAGCAATTCGTTTTCCCGCTCAGGCAGGCCCGGCAATGGCCGCAATGAATGTACGGGACAACGCTGACCTGATCGCCGGCCCGCAGCCCTTCCCGGTTGTCGCCGATTTGCTCGATCGTCCCGGCCAGTTCGTGGCCGAGCACGCGCGGGTAGGTAAAATAAGGCTGATTGCCCCGGTACGCGTGCAGGTCAGTTCCGCAAATGCCAATCCTCCGAATCCTTACGATCGCCTCGCCCTCATGCATTTGCGGCTCCGGCAGATCCCCTCGAAACACGAACCGCCCAACTTCCTCGCAGATGATGCCCTTCATGATCATCGCCCCCCGCTCCGCCGGACCGGCTCTCCGCCCCATTCCGGCCGTCCGCTCGGCCACGTTGCGCCATCGACCGGCTTCAGGATCTCCAATACTTCGCGCAGCAATGCTTCGTCCATCGGTTCTTCCGTCCACAAAATATTATTGCGGATATTGTCCGGGGTCGCCGTGCTGACCAGCGTCGTCGGGATGCGTTCATCCGCCGTGGAGAACTGGACCGCCAGCTTCGCGATGTCCGCTCCTTTACTCCGGCAATGTTCGGCGGCCTGCCGGCAAGCGGCCCTGATGTCCTCGCCCGCAGGATGCCAATCCGGCACGTCCCGGTTGCTCAGCAAACCCATGGACAGCGGCGACGCGTTGATCAGGCCGGTTCCCTGCCGTTCCAAGAGCGGAAGGAGACCAAGCAGCGTAGTATCGTTCAGAGAATAATGGCAGTACGATAAGATGACATCCAGAGCGGTACGGGACAAAACCGCTTCGAAGATATTCAAGGGCAAGCCGGATACACCGAAAAAACGGATTTTCCCGGATTTTTTCAACTGTTCAAGCGCGGGGACTCCTTCCTCCACCACCTGCTCCAGCGAGCCAAATTCGATGTCGTGGAGCAGTAAAATATCGAGATAATCCGTCCCCAGGCGCCGCATGCTTTCTTCCGCGCTGTGAATCACCCGCTCCCGCGAGAAATCAAATTCATCCTGCCCGTAACGCCCCGCTTTCGTGGACAAAACATACCGGTCCCGCGGAATCGCCCGCAGCGCTTCGCCCAACACGGTTTCCGCCTTCGTCAGGCCGTAATAAGGCGAAACGTCAATCAGATTGATGCCCATGTCGATGGCGGTATGGACCGTACGTATCCCCTCATCCCGCTGAACGTCCCGGAACACGCCTCCCAGCGAAGACGCCCCAAAGCTTAACGCCGACACGTTCAGCCCGGTGTTCCCCAACTTTCTGTATTTCATCGCGTCGTTCCCCCAATCTCAATGTTTATTCAACTTGTAAAATTTCGCGGCGTTGGCGCCGAAAACAGCTTCGATCGCTTCCGCGGGCAGCCGGTCTTGCAACGCTTGCCGCAATATGTCCACGACTTGATCATAAGTTGCCGCCAGAAGACACACGGGCCAATCGCTGCCGAACATCACCCTCTCGGGGCCAAACAAATCAAGCGTTGCATGGACGTATGCCGTGAAATCTTCCTTTTTCCAACCTTGACGGCCGGCTTCCGTCACCATCCCCGAAAGCTTGCAGCAGATGTTCGGATATTGGGCGATTTCCGCCATATGGCTTCTCCACGGCTCCAGCACCCCCGAAGCGATCGGCGGCTTCGCCAAATGGTCGACGACGCCCCGAAGCCTGGGGATTCGCTCCAGCAATCGGACAAGCTGCGGCAGTTGATTCGCCAGGACAAGCAAATCAACCGGCGCGTCCTGTTCCGCAAAATATGAAAACGCTTCAAAATAAGCGGGCGATAAAACGGTGTTTGGGTCCTCCATCTCCTGGATCATCACGCGAAGCCCGATAAATTTCGGATGCTTGCAAAACCGCTCATACTGTTTCTTATAAGTAGGGTCCTCAAGATCCAGCCACCCGACCACACCGGCGATGAAATCGGCCGTTTCGCTTAATTCAAGAATAAATTCGGTTTCCTCAATCGTTGGCGCCGCCTGCACCAGAATCGTTTTGCCGATGCCGTGCTTTGGCAAATGCGGTTCAAGATCGGAAGGCAAATAATCGCGGAAAAGCACCGGAATTTCCGGCGTAATCCAGCCGTAATCGTTTCTGTCGATCTTCCAAAAATGCTGGTGAGCGTCAATACGCATCAAACCACCTCCATTCCACCTTATTGTGCGCCAAACTGCTTCATGCGGAGAAGTATGCACAAGGCCGAAAACGGTTTTGCCAAACGGCAGGAAATGTGACCGTCTTCTACTTTCACATCCGTATTGTTGTCCGGGAACATTTGCGTAATTTCGTAATGCCCCCATGCAGGAAGAGGCAGCTTTACACTTTCCGGAACATCACCTCCAAAGGTATGTACAACTGCCATCATCTGTGATCGGTCTTTGGATGTGCGCGTGATTCCTTGCCATCCCTTGGGATGACGATAGCTGTGCACCAAGGTGCCGTATCGATTTGTTGTACCTTCCTTAATGATCGGAGAAACCAGCTTATAGAAAGCAATGGCCTCGTCCACAATTTTCCACTGTTCTTCATTCAAATCATGGATATCGCCGGACAAACACATCCGGCCTAACATCGTGCCGGCCAGCGAGTACACCAAACGCTGCAAACTGTCATTTTTTCTGAGAACGGCCCAGATCTGGCTTTGCCTCGGCAAAATCACTCTATGCAAATTCGCGGCAATGATCGGGATTTCCTCGCATTCATGAGCGTCCGAAAATGATGACATACTTGTAAGTCCAACCATGGAAGGCTCCAAGCGGTGACCGCCGGATGCGCAATTTTCAATCACAATATCGGGTACTTCTTGTTTGATCAACCTGAAAAAATCCTGAACCGCTTGCATCTGCCGGCGTAATCCTTCACCGAGCGATTCCGCGCCGTCGCAGCCGATGCCCAGATTATCGTTATAATCAACTTTTAAATAGCCGAATCCATGATTTTTCAAAAAGGAGATCACTTTCTCTTTCAAATAGCTGACGACAAAGGGATCGCGGAAGTCCCAAAACCGCCGGTCACCGCTCGTGATCGGCAAGCCGTCCCGTTTTAAGAGATGATCAACCCAATGAAACGCCGCGGATTCCACGCCGCAAACTTCCATTTCGAACCAAATGCCGGGAATCATCCCGCATTTTCTAATATGTTCGAGCGTTTGTTCCAGCCCATCGGGGAAATCAATCGGGTTCACATCCCAATCGCCCATACTGTTAAACCAGTGCGTCCCTTCCCGCTTATACCATCCGCAATCAATGACAAGATAACGTATTCCCCTGCCTTTGAGCCGTTCGGCAATCGCGTAAAGATTCGCAGCCGATGGAGACCCCCATGTTGTACAAAACTCGTTAAAGACGATCGGCAAATCTTCTTCCAGCGCCGGCCCGCGCAATAGAGGCCGGTCCTGCATCCCGGTTAACCGCTCCGCCGCACGGTCAACATCCCCCACTACTGCGGTGAGATAGGCGCTGGGAGTCTGAAATGCCTCTCCAGGGCCAATCGTCTTGGTCCAATGGCCAAATTCCCTGTCCGCCAGTCCGCCTGACAGATACAGGGCGTCATCCCGTCTGCCGATCTCGATCTGCCAGGAGGCGGGGTGGGCGATTTGAACCCCCCAAGTCACGCCAACGCGGGTGTCCTCCAAATATGCCGCCGGGAAAAATCCCCGCACCGGCATGGATCCTACCTGTCCGAAGCGCAGACATCGTGTACCCGAAGGCGCCCAGGCCGGTTCAAGGTTTAAATCTTCGATATTACTGGAATATAAGCGCCCTTCCGCGGACCATGAACTAAGGATTCGATGGAAAATTAACGATTCGGGAGCATCATCCTCGGCAAACGGGGTGAACCCTGTCAACGAGAAGGATGATATCATTTCCGCCGTAACGGGCAGTTCGCTTTCATTCTTGACGATTGTAAAAGACTCCAGCGCTCGATACCCCGAATACCAGGTTAAATGATGCTCGACCCGGCACGAACTCGGGCTGCGCCATACGGACACCACCGTTACACTAGTATCGCGCTCCAATTTACGCTGTTCTTCAAATAACAGCGCATCCATGGTTCCGCTGTTGCGCATGGAATGGCCGTGCGCGAATCCGCCGGGATAAGCATCCCCGATGAATTTGAGTTGCACTAAAGGATCCGCCTTGTATTTCTTCTCACAGACATGGGATACCATGGATTCCGGCAGCAGGACCAAGCCCGGTTGCCCGGTTTGGCCGTCTTTAACATAACGGGCTATCATATCGCCGAATCTATAGTCCTTATTAATCTCCATTTCATCCCGACCTTCTTTTTTTAGGATTCGTCTCTGTCCTTTGCCGTTTCGTCTCTTTCACGGTAGGCGCCTGGCGTGATCCCCGTATACTTCTTGAACACTTTGGCGAAATAATGTTTACTCTCAAACCCGACCCGCCGCCCGATCTCGCTCACGGAAAGATGCCGGTGCGTCCCTAGCAATTTCTGCGCTTCCTTGATCCGGAATGCGTTTAAATAATTCACAAACGTGTCTCCCGTCACTTTCTTGAACAAGCTGCTGATGTAATTCGGATGAAGATTCATCAGTTCGGCAAGATGATCCAGCGAAAGGTCGTTCATATAATGCTGTTCTGTATAGGCCAGAATACGTTTCGTGTGCCGTTCACACTCCGAATCGGCTTCGGAAGGAAGCTCTTGATCGATATGTGTCAGCAGCCCGGCAATCTCATTTTTGTCAAGCGGTTTCAGCAAATAATCCACCACGCCCCAGCGCAGCGCTCTCCTCACGTATTCGAAATCGTCATAGCCCGTCAGGATAATAAATCGGTCGCACAATCCGCTCTCCTTGGCCTCCTCCATCAGCTCGAATCCGTTTTTCTCCGGCATATGGAGATCCGTCACCGTAACATCCGGCATATAACCTTTCATGACTTCAAGCGCTTCAAAAGCGTTGCCTGCCTCGCGCACCTCGGTACCGAGCGGAGCCGCATCTTTGATGACCTTGACCAATCCCCCAAGAATAAGCGGCTCATCATCCACAATCAATAATCTCATCGTTGACCCGCCGCCCCTTTCGATATGATGATGGTGAGACATGTTCCCCGGCCTTGCTCACTATCGAGCGCCAAGTGCGAAGCGCCGCCGAAAAACGATTTGACCCGCTCGTTGACGTTAATCAGACCTACGCCTCCCTCCATCTCCTGGACGGAATGTACATCGCCTCCCCCCGTTAGCCGTGAACGGAGCCTGGGCAGTTTGTCTTCCGGAATGCCTATTCCGCTGTCCGAAACGCAGATCCGGATTTCGCCGGCGGTTTCCGACGCCTGAAGCTTGATATGGACGGGTCGCAGCGTCGCGGACGCCCCATGGATGATGCAGTTCTCGATCAAAGGCTGGAGCATGAACCGGGGGCAGGCGATCTGCTCCGCGTCGACGGCAATGTCAATCTCGTAACTCAGCCTGTTCTGAAGCCGCATTTTGTGAATATTGAGATAGAAGACGACCGTCTCGATTTCCCTGGCAAGCACCGTCTGATCCTCCTTCGAAGACAGGCTGTAACGCATCAGCTTCCCGAACCAATAGGAAATGTCGGCTACCTCTTTATCGTTGTTGGATTCCGCCAGCATTCGGATGGTCTCAAGCGTGTTGTACAGAAAATGCGGTTTGATTTGGGCTTGCAGCACTTTATAGGCCGCTTCTTTGTTTCGCAGCTCGGCCCGGTGGACGTTGTTGATCAGCTCATCCATACGCTGGATCATCGAATTGTAGGTCATGGTCAGAAACCCGATCTCATCCTGACGGTTCGGCTTGTCGTGCTTGCTGATGTACTGTTTCATATTGTCATCGCTCAAGTTGCGCATATGTCTGGCCAGGCGAAGGATACGTTTCGTAATGGTAGACGCGAGCGCATAATACGCAAGCGACAGTGCCGCCAGAAGAAGGACGATGGTGGAAATCAGAATAATCTCTTTGCGTTTGACTGCGTGAAACACTTCGTCTACCTTTCCGGTGACGACGACCCGGACGCCAAGCTCCTCGATGTAAAGCTGATTTACGATCGTTTTCCGGTTGATGAAATAAGCTTTCGTATCGTTCGTGCCGAGCAGCTTCCACGTTTCGTCGTCAATCCCGGCAGCTGCGCCTTCCGCCGCCGGCAGACCTCCTTGCTTCGGTAACAGGAACGCTTTCCAGTTGCCTTCTCCGCCTGTCGCGTTGTAAAATTTCCGGATCAGACCACCGCTGATGCGGAGCTCGAGAAGCCCGATGACCTCTGTAAAATCCGGGTTGTAAATGTTCTGGTAAAAAACGAGCCGCGGTTCCCGGGCTCCTGGATCGGGCACACCCCACACTCCTTGACCAGGCTTCAGCGAACTGGCGATCTCCTTGCCCTGAGGATCCAGAGACGATATATCGAGAAACCGGTCGGTGATTTGAAGCGCGCGCTCCTTTGTTGTATATATCCTGAACCTCTCAATTTCCGGATTGGCATACAGCGACTGTGTAATAATCGGACTGATATACCGGTTGTAGGCGTAAATGCTGTCCGATTCGGATTCATAAATTCCGCCTAAATAATCCGTCACATACGGGTTATATTGCAGCAAGCGATGGATGGAGTCGACGCGGGTCAGATCCGCCTTCATGTTTGCCTTGGCCTGTTCCAATATTTTTTGCCGGCTCTCCACGAATTGTTGGGTCAGGTTGCCGTAGATTTGTACATAATAGTAATATCCGAACGTGACGACCGGAATAAAAATCAAGATGACATATCCTAAAATGATTTTGCGTACGATGCTCACGGTAACGATTCCCCCCGCTGCCGATTTATTTCTTCTAACCGTACCATGAGCAAGCAAAACCCGGTAGAGTTTTGACCTCCCTACCGGTTGCGGCGACCTTCGCTTACTCGAACAAATCCTTCTTCTTCTGATAAGTCTCGTTTGCCCAATCGACAAGCTCTTGCAAGCCCATATTCTCGGCCGTCTTCACCATATTCTCGTATTTCGCAACGGCTTCCTCTTCGGAACCCGCCAGGTAAATTTTAACCTTCTCATTTTTGATCATCTCGTCGATCTTGGTTTTGATCGTCTTTTCTTTAGAATCCGGCTGGGTCTGAATCAGGCCGAGCGCCGGCTTATAGGCGGTAATGGCCTTTGTCTCCAGTAAGGCCTGTGTCTTCTGCGTGCCCGGAACATAGGACAGCATGCCTTCCGTGACTCCGTCGTTGTACAGATACCACCATTTAATTCCATTGCCGTTCATGAAATCGGCATCGGTCGGATTGTATTTCAGATCCGGATAACCCGCATCGTTCCATGTCCAATGCTCGCCCTCGACGCCAAACATGGTCAGTTTTTTGCCTTCGTCGCTCGCCAGGTATTGAATGAACTTGATTGACGCCTCCGGATCCTTGTTTTTCTTGGTGATGAAAGTACCGGCAAATCCGAGACCCGTGCTCACCACCTTCGCGTCTTTCGACAAGGCGCTGGGCAGCATTTTGAACGTAAATGAACCTCCGTTGCTCTTAATTTTGATGTTATCCGAGTCCGCCGTGGTAACGGTATAAACGTGAGCAAACGCTTTGCCGCTTGTTACGTACTGGTCGTCAATCTGGTCGTTTGCGAAGGCGAAATTTTCCGCCAGAATGTATCCATTGCGATATAAGCCATTCATAAATTTGAAGAAGTCCAACATCTTCGGCTGTCTGATGGCATAATCCACTTTTCCATCTCGTTCATACCAGCCATCCAGGAGGGCTTCGGTGCCGAACTGCTGCAGAAAATACTGCTCAATCCACTCTTTGTCCATCATCAGCGGCACCATATCGGGATACTTCTCCTTGACCATGCCCAGCACCTTCGTGAAATCGTCGAGCGATTGAATCGGCGGATTGCCGAGCTCCTTCAGGATATCTTCCCGCACGGCTATGCCGGGATTGCCGTCGCTGCCGATCGAATATTTATTTTGAGCCATTTCCTCCTGTGTGGCGAAGGAATTCCGTACCGTGTAGAAGTTGCCGTCGTCCATTGTATGGATCGCAATTCTCGTCTGATCGATTTTGAAATCCGGCGCATATTTCTCGATCAACTCATTCCAGGGATAGGACAGCTTCGAATCCGACATTCGATTAATGTTGGCATACGTGAAGACGAGGTCCGGCAGATCTCCGGAAGCGATCATCAGCGGCAGCTGCTTATCGTCCGTTGCGACGGTAACGTTGAGCTTGACTCCCGTTTTCTCCGTAATTTTCTCTGCGATCGGTCCTTTCCATTCTTTAACCGGATACCATGGCGCATCGATGAACAGCGACAACTCCTTCACGCCGCCGGATTTCTCCGGCGAATCGCCGCCTTGCTTCGCGCCTTCGCCGTTGCCGTTGTCGCCGCAGGCGGACAGCAGCGTGAACGCAAGCACCGCCGCCAGTGTCGCTGCAAGCAGCTTGTAGCTTTGGAATGTTTTCAAAACAAACCCCTCCAATGGATATATTGTCATTTTAATGTAAGCGCTTAAAAATAGAAACAACCACTTATCCTTTCACAGAGCCTAACATGATTCCATGCACAAAGTATTTTTGCAGAAACGGATAAACGCAGATGATCGGCACAATGGAGACCACCATCGACGTTACCTGCAGCGAGAAGCTCGTAACCCCTGCCGAGGCCGAAGCGCTGTTTGCAACGGCAATGGCATCCATTGGCGAGTTGCTCTTGTTGATCACTTCCATCATGCGGTAAGTAAGCGTTCTCAGGTTCTCCGATTGTACGAAATAAGCGGAATCCAACCATGAATTCCATTGGCCGACGCCCATGAACAACGCCATGGTGGCCAGTACCGGCGTCGAAACCGGCAGGATGATCCGAAAAAAAATCACGAGTTCGCCAGCGCCGTCCATGTGCGCCGATTCCTTCATCTCGCCGGGGATTTCCCGGAAGAACGAGATGGCGATCAGCAGAAAAAACGTGTTAAGCATGGACGGGACAATGTAAACGGCAAATGAATTAAGCAGTCCGATCGAACGCAGCACCACGTAATAGGGAATCAAGCCACCGGAGAAGTACATCGCGAAAATGATGATCGTAAAATACGTCTTGCTGAACAACAAATCACGGTGCGAAAGAGCGTAAGCGACCAGGCTCGTCAGCAGAAGTCCCAACACCGTGCCCGATATCGTCCGGGCAACCGTAACCAAGAAGGCGCGATACCATTTCGGATCGTCCAGAAAAACTTTGTAATTCTCCAGAGTAATGCTTCGGGGCCACAAATAAACGCCTCCCAGGAGTGTATCGGAACCTTTGTTAAATGAGGCGATCAGCACATAATAGAACGGGTACAGCATGGTGAGCATGATGATAAACAAAACGATGTAAATCACGCTGTCAAAAAGAAAATCCTTCTGTTTTTGGCTTTTGAGCACCACCAACCCTCCTTTTTTCTAGAATAAGCTTGACCCTGACACTCGCTTGGCGATGAAGTTGCTGGAGAAAATCAACACCACCGAGATGACGGATTGAATTAGATCGATCGCCGCCGCATAGGAAAAACGGCCGTCGCTCAGACCGACTTTGAACGCGTAGGTCTGTACGATCTCCGATGTCGGATTGTTGATGCTGTTGCCGAACAGGTAGGCCTGCTCGAAGTTCGAACCGACCAGCCCGCCGCCGAGAATGCTGCCGATCGTCAGGACCAGCACAACGACGATGGTCCCCTTCATCCCAGGGAGCGTGATATAACGGATGCGCGCCACCCTGCCGGCGCCGTCAATCTCGGCGGCTTCGTAAAGCGAGGGATTGATTCCCGTAATGGCCGCCAGGAAGATGATCGTCCACCAGCCCATTTCCTTCCAAATCGCGCTTCCGACGGCAAGCCCCCAGAAGTAATTGGGACTCGTCAAAATATTGAGCGGTTTGTCGATGAATCCGGCTTCGATCAGGGCTCTGTTGACCATGCCGACGTCCGCGGACAGAAAAGCGTAGGAGACGCCGACAACAACAACCCAGGAAATAAAATGCGGCAAATAGCTGATTGTCTGAACGAACCGCTTGAACGCCATGTTCTTCACTTCGTTCAGCATGATCGCGAGCAAGATCGGCGCGGGAAAAGCGAAGATGACCTTCAGAAAGCTCAAGACCAGCGTGTTGCGGACAATCGTGGCAAACTGATAATCGTGGATGAATTCATCGAAATACCTCAGACCCACCCACTCGCTGGTAAAGATCCCCTCAATGCCGTTTGAAATGCTGTAGTCTTTAAAAGCCATCAAAATACCGAACATCGGCGTGTACGAAAAAATCAGCAGAAAGATCATGCCGAGTCCGACAAATACATGCAGTACCTTTTGCTTTTTGAACCGCTTCCACAATTGGGTTCGCCGGCCACCCCCAGCCGCGGGGCTCATAAGCTGTGTATCCAGTTCCATATGCGCTCCTCCTCAAAGTTTTGTGCGCATTGCTTCCTGAGTAAGCTTCGTGCAAAACTTACTTCGGAACCATGGGCTTTACATCTAGTGTATCCTCCTGGACTTTATCGCCGTAAGCCAACATTTCTAAGAAAGCGTTGTCATTTTTTAAGAGCCAGCCCCGTTGCCGGATCAAAAAGTATAAAAAACCTGAAGCCAAAGCAAAGATTTCTCATTGCCTGGTTCAGGTTTCGGTTTAAGTGAATAACTCTTTTATAGTTGAAATCCAGCGTTTTACTTCTAAGCGCTGTTCGCTTCTAAGGCACGCAATACCGTAAACCACTTCTTCAGTATAGCTTAAGGGAACAAAGGCGATCTCATTGTCCTCTCCAATCACAAAGTCCGGCAGAACCGAAACGCCAAGATCGCTTTTTATCATGGTATGTACTGTATTTATGGTATCTCCATAGGTATAAATGGAATCGGGACAATTCTCAATAATTTTCCTGTTCATCCTTTTTAGTGTTGGAGGGGATTGGTGTTCGTCAAATAAAATGATCGCTTGATGATTTAATTGTTCGATGTCCAGCACACTTTCATTCGCAATAGGATGATTTTTGGGCAGTACACAAACATAGGACCCTTTAAGTACTGGATAAAAACAAAAATCAATGTCCTTTCCCAAATTATCTTCCGAAGTAAATATGATATCAAACTTTTGGTTTAATAAGTCTTCTTTCTCTCTGGTCAAATTAGACTTCTTCAACTGAATCTGAATCTGCGGGTATCTTTCCTTAAACCGCCTAATAATGTCCGGCAAAACTTGCTTCTCAAAAACAGTCTCCGTGTATCCGATAACCAAAGTGCTTTCATATTTTTCCGAGAGCAGTTTTGCTTTCTTAATGGATTGGTCTAATCTAAATAGCAGTCCTTCCATATCTTCGTAAAAGCTATTGCCGGCTAAAGTCAAATTAACGGTCCTTTTATTGCGAACAAATAAAATGATTCCCAGCTCATTTTCTAAACTTTTTATATTGTGGCTTACAGCAGGTTGTGTCAAATTTAATTTCTCAGCCGTTGTTGAAAAATTCAGGGTCTCGGCAAGAGAAACAAAGCACTTTAGTTGCTGAATATTCATTTGAAACACCCTTTTTAGTAATAAATCCTTTTTATAAATCATAACATAGGGTAATTTCACTGTAGTGTCAACCTATGCTATTCTTTCCTTGTGAAAGTTATCACTAGGAAAGAAGGAATAAACATGCGTTATATTGTAACAGGCGTAGATGGTCAACTAGCAAGCCGTGTAGCGGAAACCGTGCTAGCAGAAGTAGATGGCCGCAATTTAACCTTCACATGCATGAAGAAAGACAGAATTCCCAAAGATACGGTTCAACGATGGGAAAATGCGGGAGTCAAAATCTTTGAAATCAATTATGATGACATTCCATCCATGGAACGGGCTTTCAAAGATGGTGACCGCATCTATATTGTCTCTGGCCTTGAAGTAGGCAGAAGAGTCCAGCAACACAAAAATGCGATTGATACGGCGATCAAAGCAGGAGTCTCCCACATCACGTATAGTTCATTTATCGGTGCGACAGATCCTAATTACGCTCACGTTTTTGTAACTCCGGACCATACAGCAACTGAAAACTACTTAAAGTCAACGGGCATTGCCTACAATGCAATGAGAAATAACTTATATTTAGAAAACTATCTGACTATGTATACGATGTTGGCACTAATGTCCGACAATAAATGGTTGAGCACTGCCGGCGAAGAACGGGCTACTTTAGTTCACAAAGATGATTGTGCAAGGGCCGCAGCCGCAGCCCTGCTCGGAAAAACCAAAGACAACGAGGCTTATAATATCGTAGGATCAGAGTCTGTTTCCGTAAGGGATCTGTGCAACCTCATTAAAGAAGTTTCCGGTAGAGACCTGGAGTATATTCCTGTGAATGCGGAGCAGTATTATGAACACCTGGAGAAACTGCACATTCCTAGAGAAATTACCGGGGATTTCTCCCGCTCGCCCGTTCCATTCTGCGGCGATGATCTCGTGACAACCGATGCCAGCATTAAAGAAGGGCTTTTAAACGTTCATTCCGATGCCATTGAAACTTTAACTGGACAAAAGCCAAAAACAGCAAGGGATATTATCGGAAAATATAAATATATTTGGGAGAACAATATCCAAAACTGGCGGGATATGAAATGAAACCCTTCAAGCAGGCATTTATTTAAATAAGGAGAGATTTCATATGCAACCGAAAGAAGCTTTAAAAGACTTTGTAGGAAGCCATATGATTTATACTTATGAAAATGGTTGGGAATACGAAATCTACATTAAGAATGACCATACCATTGATTATCGGATCCATAGCGGCATGGTTGCGGGCCGCTGGGTGCGGGACCAGGAAGTTGATATTGTAAAACTAACGGAAGGCGTTTATAAAGTATCATGGACCGAACCAACAGGAACGGATGTTTCCTTGAATTTTATGCCAAATGAAAAACGAATGCACGGTGTTATTTTTTTCCCAAAGTGGGTTCATGAACATCCGGAAATTACGGTTTGTTATCAAAATGACCATCTTGAATTAATGAAAGAATCGCGCGAAAAATATGAAACTTATCCCAAATATGTTGTTCCTGAATTTGCTGACATCACATTTTTGGAGAATGCCGGCGTTAACAATCAAGAACTAATCTCCAAAGCGCCTTACAAAGGGATGACAGACGACATCCGTGCAGGAAAATTGAAATAAGTAAATCTAAAAACGCATGAAAAATCGGCCTCTTCGCAGACGATGCGAACAAGGCCGATTTTTAGATGGTATTCCTATTCTATTCATCTCCAAGTAATGTAAACGAGGACAGGCTTGCGCTTCCCGAGCCTCTATACGTAAAATATAACGCCTGTATGCCGTCCGGTATGACGAGATCGGCAAAATATTCCGTCCAGATATTCGAAAAATTAACCGGTATATTTCCGAGAGCCGGGCCGTCCCAAGCTGTTTTCACCTCAAAGACGCCGTGGCAATATCCGCGCACCTTGATTTTAATCTTCCTGATTCCATGGCAATCAAAATACTTGAACCCGGCCGTAGCGGAATCCGTCATATTGGCGATGTACCCGATTTCTTCATCCCCGTCTTTTCCATCCTGGGTGATTTTCGGAAAACGGCTATCCAGCCATGCCCCGGATTGGCCGAAACCGCCTGTATACAGCTCCTCGTCTTTACAAAACAGATTGCATGCCAGGTAAGCGGGATATTCCCCGCGCCCCGCAAGCGGTCCGCCATTCGGACCGCAGGAGGTCATCTCCGCCTGAAGGAGCGTTCCGTCTTCCCGGAATGCGATCGGCTCGATACAGCCTTGCCGGCAGAAAGCTGTACCGTTGGTATGTCTATGGTAAAAAACAAACCATTTCCCGTTGATGTCGACGATGCTGCCATGGTTATTGCCGCCGTAATACATCGGTTTATCCGCCGGCTTGTAGGAATCGATATGAAGGTCGTTGTTGCTTACGACAACCCCCTGGTAGACAAAACCTTTCGTTGGAAATTTGCTGGTGGCATAACACAATTCATGCATGGCGATCGAGGAATAGACAAAATAATAGGTATCGCCTTTCTTCCTTATGGAAGGAGCCTCAAAAAACTCATGTCCTTCAAACCCGCTGCCCTTGCCGTAAGGTTCGCTCGGCGCGACAAATACCGGTTCTTCCACAATCGTGAGCATATCAGGACCAAGCACCGTGGCCATTGCGCCGTGTCTGGATTTGTCTCCAATCGCACAGAAACCGGTATACAGGTAGGTACGCTCTCCTTCCGTCAACACGCCCGGATCAAACTGGGGTTCATCGCCTTCTCTTTCGCCTAGGCGTGTGCCGTCGGCATATCTGACGTAACCGTAAAATTCATACTTGCCGGCCGGCGTATCGCAGACGGCTACCGAAACGATGGAAACCTTATCCAAAACATAGTAGAGATAATACCGTCCATCCGGGCCGACGGTAACGTCAGGCGCATAAAGGCACATTCTGCTATCCGGATTCAGCGGGTCATCCGTCTTCTTGTAAATCACGCCTTCATACCGCCAGTCGCCCAAATCGTCCACGGGCGCCGACCAGCACACATAGTCATCTAAGCAAAAAGCGTGTCCGTTGAAACGGTCGTGAGAACCATACACATAAACCCTGCCGTTAAAAACATACGGTTCTCCGTCAGGTACGTATTCCCATGATGGCAGATAGGGATTCAATCCTTGCTTTTTCACTATAATTACACCCTCCTTGTTAACAGCAAGACTTTCTTCTCATACTTCAATCTCATCTTCCCTCACGACCACCGGGGCACCCTGATAAGAAACGATGTTTTGACCGGATTTCCCGGCGATTTCCACTGCGAATTGTCTGTCCTCAGGCATACCGTCATAACTGCCGGTCCGCCCCCCAATCGTCAACGTGCGGTCCGATTCGCACCAACGCATCTCAATCGTGGAATAAGCACCCGCCTCATAGTTATAAGTATCCCCCTCATCTTCATAAAGCGTAAATTCGGCATCTTTACCGGGGTATACTTTCAGGCGAATAACCGCTTCAGGCTGTTCATCCGCATATTGCACGTCCGGTCCGACAGGAATGATGGAGCCGGCACGGACAAAAAGCGGAAGCGTCTCCAAATCGGCTTTCGCTTCAATCGTTTGGCCGCCCTCGATTCTTTCGTCAGTCCAATAATCGTACCATTCGCCGGCCGGCAGGTAGACGCTGCGCGACTTGCTGACGCCTTGAAGTTCACGGGAACCGGGCCCGTAATACATCGCTGTCGTGACGGGCGCAACCAGAAAGGCCGGACCCAGCATAAACTGGTCGTCAATATCGTGTACGCGCGCATCCTCCCGATAATCGAAAGCTAGCGCCCGGAGCATCGTATAGCTATGATGCGCAACCGCCCCCGCAAGTGAATAAATGTAGGGCAGCAGCCTGTACCGAAGCTTCAGATATTTCGCCAACGTATCGTAAAATGGTTCGCCCGGCTCGCCGAATTGCCAAATTTCCCTTGGCGTGTCCGTCCCGTGGGAACGGAACATCGGCAGACAAGCCCCCAATTGGAACCAGCGGACATACAGCTCGCGATACCCCAGATCTGCAACTCCATCGTTATAATCTCCGTTCCAGAACCAGAGATCTTTATGGTTATGAACGAAAAACGCGCCGATATCCAGCGTCCAAAATGGAGACCCCGCCGCGCAAAAGTTAAGACCGTCCGCAATCTGCTTTCTCAGCGTCTCCCAGTTGGCAGATATATCGCCCGACCAAGTAACCGTGCCGTAACGATGCTGCCCGGCATAAGCGGAACGCGTCAAATTCACGACCCGCTTGCCGTCGGTTACGGAACGTTGTCCCTCATAGATGCCTTTGGAATGCAGCAGCGAATAGGCATTGATATACTCCGGATCGAGATAAAGCTTGGCTTCCGCCGTATTCATCAGCATTCGCTGTTCGGGCTCCGGCTTGACCGCTCCTTTCCAGTCCGCTTCGAACGGCTCGGAACAGTCGCACCACCATGCGTCTATCCCATGCGAGAACAGTCCGGCATGAGCTTGCTTCCAATACAATCGGCGGGCTTCATCCGTAAAAGCGTCATAGGTTGCCTGGTTGCCGAGCAGAAACCCATGTTCGCTCATTTCCCGATGATTCTCGCCGCCCTCTTTCATGATCGGCCAGATTGATACCATCAGCTTGGCGTTCAGCGCATGCAACTTGCGCATCATTTCCGAAGGGTCCGGGAAACGCTGCGGGTCAAGCGTCTTTTGCCCCCATAGCTCCCCCGTCCATGATTGCCAATCCAATACAATGCAATCGAGAGGCAATCCGCGGCGGCGATATTCCTGTACGGTATCGATCAATTCCTCCTGGGAAACGTAGCGTTCCTTCGATTGCACATAGCCGTAAGCCCATTTCGGCAGCATCGGCGCTTCGCCCGTCAAATCGCGAATCCCGGCGATGATCTGATCGAATTCCGGACCGTAAATAAAATAAAATTCCATTTCATCGTCGACGTCAGTCCAAATGTAAGAACCGAAGGAGTCGTCATGAAAACTCATGTACGAATAGGAGTCCACCAAAATTCCATAACCTCTTGTAGATAAAAGGGCCGGGATAACTGCCTTCATATTTTGCTGATACAAATATTGATGTTTACCCCGAAGATTCATCATCCCCTCTTCATGCGAGCCAAGCCCATACAGCGCCTCGCCAGCCTGCCATTCGAACTCCAGCTTCGTATGATAGGCCTGCCTGTCGAAAATGCGGTTCATCCCTTCCGCCCTAGCGCGGAACCCGTCCGCCCCATGATCCGTATCAACCCCGCCCGCAGAAGCATCGAAGATCTTGCGGTAAACGTCGGTGCGCTCGAGCGTTTTTCCGCCTCTGGACGGTTCTGCCGCGAGCAGACTGCCGCTAGAATCCCAATAGCTGAATGCGCAAGTTGATTTGTCCACCCTTACCTTAAGCAGCTCGGTCGAGATTTCCAGATGGCCCGAATGATCTGCAATCTTCAATTGCACATCCTGTCTTTCCGGCCGATTCACAACCATAAGGCTCTGTTTCCCGCTGAACTCCGAATCCAAAGTATAACGGATTCTGGCAATCCCGGGTGTGCAAAAAGCAATCTGCATGATTCCGGCAGAGGTGTTTAACGTAACGCCGTTCGCTTCGGTATGAAAATGCGTCAACCTCAAAACTATCGCTACCCTTCCCCGTGGATTTGATAATATAATGATATTATTGTTAATCACATCATATCTAGCAGATAATTGCGTATTATCGTCACTATATTACGATTTCCAGGAGGGCGCATGTTCGAGCATCGTTACCGGGAAAACAAGCCGCACGGCGTTCCCGACTTTCCGCTGCATATATACAAGGTGGAGCATCAAGCCGGGGTTCTTTCCATCCTTCCCATCCATTGGCATAATGAGATGGAAATCATCTATCTGGCCCAAGGAAAGGCCACGTTCCGCATTGAAAGCCGGGAGTTCGCCATTCGGGAGGGAGAAGCGCTCGTCGTTCACCCGGGCGAACTCCATTCGGGAATGAACGATCATGATGCAGGGATATGCTATTACTCCATCGTGTTCAAATTATCCTGGCTGTCTTCGCTCCAGGCCGATCGAATCCAGGAGCTGTTCCTCGGGCCGATCCTGCAGGGGACAGCCAGGCTGCCCGCCTTGTTGTCCGCTCCCGCAGGGACGCCTCCCGAATTGCTGGACTATATACGGCAGCTTCTGATCCGCTTCGAGCAGCGGTCGCCCGCTTACGAATTGAGCTTGAAAGGCCTCCTGCTGCTGCTGATTGCGGATGTTTGCCGGCACGGATTGATGGAAAAAAACGACGATCAAGGAAAACGCCACGCATATGAATATAACCGGCAAATCAAAAAGGTGCTGGCTTATATGGAAGAGCACTCCCATGAAAAGCTTGAGTTGGATCAACTGGCTGCCGTAGTGTCCCTTAGCCGTTCCCATTTTTGCAAATTTTTTAAAACGCAGACCGGAATGCGGCCGATGGAATATGTGAATTTTATCCGGATCAATAAAGCCGCGGGCTTGCTGCGCAGCGGATCGTACAATGTTCTGGAAGCCGCGCTGGAGTCCGGCTACCAGCATGTCAGTTACTTTTCCAAATGGTTCAGGTTTTATATGAATATGACGCCTTCGGAATACAAGGCCTGCTATGCTTCCGGACTTTAAAAGGCAACTTTAGAAAGCGTCAAAATCACAAAAAGGACCCGTCGCCGCTTTGCGAGCCGGTGCGATATTCCTGCGGCGTTAAGCCGGTCCATTTTTTAAAAAACCGGGTAAAGGATTGCGGCATTTCGTATCCGATCAACCAACCGACCTCGGCCACCTTCAACTCGTCCTTCCTCAGCAGCTCCTTCGCTTTGCGGATTCGGAGCTCATCGATATATTCCGATAGATTGACACCCCGTTCCTGCTTGAACAGCCTGGACAAATAGGAGGGATTGAAATGGAATTCATCCGCCAGTCTCACAAGGGACAGATCTTCGCTGATGTTATGTTCAATGTACATGCACATTTTATCGATTGCGCCGGCCGCCCTCTTCTGCTCTCCGCTTTGCCGGAGCGAAAACAGAACCTCGGCCGCGCCTTTCAAAAACTCCAAGGCTTCTCTCCAGGAATGATAGTCCTCCAGCCGCATCAGGCCAAACGAACCGATCTCGCGAACTTCCCAGCGATTGATGTAAGACAGCAGCACAAGCGCAATGGTGTAACAAAGCTCCGTCAGATTGGGGTCTTCCCTCCCGTGTTCGTAAGCTGCCGGCTCGGCCAATTCGTCGAACAGCCTCATGAATTCCTTTCTTCTTCCTGCTTCCAAATGCGCGGCTAACGCTTCGGATTTATCGCGCAATGACCGGCTGCGGATCGAGGCGGACGCCGGGGCGTCCTCATTGGGAAACACCTTTTGGACCATTCGCGTTCCGTCCCCGGTCCGATCATGCTGGTGCCGCCTCATTTTGTCGTAAACGGCGGGAAGTCCTTCCCAGGCGAACGCTTCGCCGCTTAGCGTAACGGCAACCGTCGTATCGAGCGACTCCAGGCAGGCTTGCAGAATCAGCTCAAATGTCCCTTCCAAATACATAACCGTCTGTTCGAAAGCGTCCGTTCTTTCCCCATCGATAAGCCGCTTGGGCTGAAAAAGCCAAATCAGATCGCCGTATCGATCAATGACACCGATGCTGTTCGTCCGCTCCGCCAAAAACGCCTCCGCCAGAAACTTAACCGCAAGTGCCGTCTCCTGCCGCTCGGCATACGATGGGGATGCCCCCGCCGTTCCGGCATGCGTTAAATTGCAGAGCGCGATCAGGACCGGCAGAGACACGTCCAGCGGTATCTGCAGCCGCTGGAAATCTTCCGCCAGTACCCGTTCGAAGAGGACGTCATGGAATAACAGATTTCGAAAATAGTCCCCATGCGCAAGCGTCTCAAGCGTATGCAGCTGCTCTTTCGACCGCCGGATCAGATCGTTCGCGCGCAAGGTATCCGCCAATTCCTGAAGCGCTCGCTCAACGGCTGCGATCAATTTCGGATAACCTTCGTTCTTCAGCACATATTGCACGTCCGGCGCTTGAATCGCCTGATAGACATAGTTGAAGTCGCTATGTCCCGTCAGAAAAACAATTTTGCACTGCGGCCAGTTGAGACGTATGGCTTCCATCAGTTCCAGGCCGTCCATACCGGGCATGCAGATATCGGACAAGACGATATCGACTCTGGTCCGGTTTAACAAGTCCAGCGCTTCTTGGCCGGAATACGCCTTGTACAGATCGAGGTCGAGGTTCAGCTTTCCGAAAATATCCGCCAAGCCATCCGTAATGATCTCTTCGTCGTCAACGATCAGCATTCTGTACACCTGACCGGTCACCTCCATCGGCAAGAAGGATCGTTACCCTAAGCCCTCCAAGCTCGCTCCGTTCCGTTTGCAATCCGCTATCCTCCCCGAATGTGATGCGAATTCGGCGATGAATGTTGACCATCCCCGTGGTCTCGGCCTGATCCCGGACATCGTGCAATGCTATCCGTATCCGCTCCAACGCTTCATCCGCCAAGCGGTCTCCGTTATCCTCCACGATAATTCGGACCTGGCTGCCCGCCTTCTCGAAACGGACGGCGATCAAGCCGTCCTTGACCTTTTTTTCAAGGCTGTGCTTGAATGCGTTTTCAATGATAGGTTGAACGATCAACCGGGGCACGGGAATCGACCGCAGCTCATCGGGCAGCGTATCGAAACGGACCTGAATCCTTCTGGAAAACCGCAACTCCTGTATTTCCGCATACATTCTCGCATGATGAATTTCCTGTTCCAAAGCAACCAGGTCGGAAGCATTTCTCGTCACAAACTCGAAATACTCCCCGAGCAGCGTCGTAAACTGTTCGATGCGTTCCGTGTCCCCCGTCTTGGCCATCGTATTCAAGATAAAAAAACTGTTATATAAAAAGTGCGGGTTGATTTGCGATTGCAGTTGCTTCAGCTCCGCTCGCTGAGCCATGATTTTTTGCTTATAGACTTGATCGATCAAGGAACGCAAATTTTCCACCATCTGGTTAAACCGGCCGTACAAGTACCGAAACTCGTCTTTGGATTCATGGGCGATATAAATGCTCAGATCCCCTTGCTCCATCCTCCTGAAGCTTTTAACGAGCGTCAGCATAGGCTTGTGGATGAACTTATAGGTAGACAACGCAAAAGCGGCAAAAATCCCCAACGCACAGGCGGCGAATACCCATGCCCATTTGTAAAACTTGCTCAACGGCTTTTGCACGACCTGTTCGGGAATGAAACGGTAGATCGATAATCCCAGGTCCGCAGAGTGCGCCTGGACGGCGTAATACCGGTTCCCCGCAATAAGCAGCTTGGCCGTTTTGCCTGCTGCGTCCGGCCGGATTTCCCGGATATAAAAGGGTGCGCCGGCTTTCGACAATTCCCCCGTTCCGCCCGCCAAAGCCACCTTGGCGCTATCCGACAGCAGCAGCGTGCCGCTGCCGGGATAGGTGTTGAATTGGGCCAGCGCCTCCTGAAGCTTTTGCGGATCCAGCTCGATCTCGACCGTAAACAACGGCTCCGCCCCCTTGGTTCCCCGCTGTTTCATCGCGCCGAGGAACAGTCCGCCATTCCATTCGATGACCTGGGAACCGCCGCCAAATACAGAGCGGATTTCGCGGTAGCGCTCAGCTTCGAACCCGCGCACTCCGCCCAGGGCCGACATCGTTCGATCGATCGTCGCGATATGAACGCTCACGTCCTTGATATACATGCTGCTGTTTTGGACGGTGTACAGCCGTTTCATCAGCGAATTCATATTCTCCGTACGGTCGATCGTCGCCATCGTTTCCCAGGCGAGGGCGAGTTCGTTCAGGTTATCGTCCTCCAGCAGACTGAACTGCAATAGCTTTATACGCTCGATCTCATTTTCCAGGTCGGTCAAATAGAATGCAGTTTGCGCGGCAGCCGTCTTGGTTATGTCCGCGCTTGCGGTTTGCACGACCCAATGGTACAGATAAACCGCGGATAACAAAATAGGCAGCATGATCAGCAGAAAAGTGATGATCAACCGTAGAAATATCGTATTTCGCAGCGAAAAGTCCTGCCTTAAAAACAAAGCCGATGCCTCCAGCCATTTTTTCTCAATTATAGCCCGAAACCGAAGAGACAACCAGACATTCGAAGCAGCCCTATGCAATTAATCGCACATTCATCCTTTGACGCTGCCCAAAACGATGCCTTTTACGAAATATTTCTGCAAGAATGGATACGCCAAAATAATCGGGAGTGAACCGAGGAAAATCTGCGACGATTTCAACGTCCGATCGGAAATAAGCGCCAGGTTGAGCATATCGTCTCTCGACATATTCGACAGGTTTTGCTGGATCACGATGGTTTGAATATAGCTTTGCAGCGGATAATTGGACGGGTTGCCCATCAGCAGCAGACCATCGAACCAGCTGTTCCAATGCTCGACCATGGAAAACAAGGCCAGTGTGGCAAGTGCGGGCTTGGAGATTGGCACGAAGATCGCCCACATCGTCCTCCAGTGGCTCGCTCCGTCAATGAGCGCCGCTTCTTCCAGCTCCTTCGGAATCTCCCGGAAAAAGTTAAGCAGCAGCACGACGCTGAATACGGGAACCGCGCCCGGCAGAATAAGCGCCCAGATCGAATCGAGCAGCCCGTATTCTTTAATCGTCGAATACCAGGGAATCAGTCCCCCGTTAAACAGCATCGTAATAAAAAAGAGCCACGCATACAGGCTGCGAAACCGAAAAGCATGCGACTCTTTGGCCAGCGGATAAGCGACCAAGATGGTCAACAGCAGGTTAAGCGGAGTTCCCAAGCCAATCCGCGTCAGCGACACGAGCATCGCTTGCCAGAATTCGTTGCGGCTCGCCGTATACATGTAAGAGGCGAATGTGAACTCGACGGGCCACATCCTCACGTACCCCGCCGAGGCCGCCGCGCTCGAACTGAAAGAAACCGCTATGATATGAATCAAGGGCAAGACGCAAATGAGTGAAATCAAGATAAGAATAACGGCATTGACCAGGGGAAACCATTCAAACCGTTTTCCCTGCCGGATGCGGGCATACCCTGCCGGTTTTGGCGCCAACCTTTGCTCCAAAGTTCTCCCTCCTCTAAAAAATCCGATATTTCGCAACCCGATAGGCAAAGAAATAGGAGCCGGAAATCAGCGTAAACGATACGACCGATTTGAATAAACCGACCGCCGTCGCTACCCCGTACTGCGCGTCAAGCAAGCCGATCCGGTACACGAACGTATCCAAAATATCGCCGCTCTCGTAAACTTGCGGACTGTATAAATTAAACACTTGATCAAACCCGGCATTCAGCAGCTGCCCCAGGCTTAATACCGACAGCAGCACGATCACCATGCGCATTCCCGGAATCGTGATATGCCACATTTTGTGCCAGCGATTGGCGCCGTCCATGGTCGCCGCTTCGTACAGTCCCGGATCGATGCCCGTGATTGCCGCCAAATATACGATTGTCCCGTAGCCGAAGTTTTTCCAAATGTCCGAAGCGATCAGCGTGAAGGGAAACCAGTCGTTGTCGCCGAGGAAAAAGATCTTCGAAATCCCAAATAATCCGAGGAATTCATTAACGATCCCTCCGGAAGGGGAAAGAATATCGATCAGAATGCCGCCCAGCACGACCCAGGATAAAAAATAGGGTAAATAAATCGCGGTTTGCACGGACCGTTTGATCAGATTATTTTTCAATTCGTTTAAGAGAATCGCAAAAATGATCGGAACCACGAGCCCTAATATAAGCTTAAAGCCGGAAATAAAAAGGGTGTTCCACAAAACCTGGGTGAAATTCGGCAAGTTCATGACATACTCGAAATTATCCCAGCCGACCCACTTCTGCTCGCCGAACAAGCCTTTGGCGGGAATAAACTTTTGAAACGCAATCATCACGCCGGCCATCGGGATATACGAAAATAACACGATCAACATTAGTCCCGGCAGTATCATTAAATGAAGCGGCAATTCTCTTCGCCATTTCGCTCTCATTTTCATCCTCCACATCGGTGAGCAAGAGTAGGGCTGAGGGAGAGCAAAAGCCCCCCTCCGGCCCGGAATCGTTACTTCGTAGTTTCATACCATTCGTTGACTTCCTGGGTAATTTGGTCCCCGCCAAGCTTTTTCCAATCGGCCACGAACTGGTCGAATTTATCGATGGGATCCCCTAATATGATCTTGACGAACACCTCGTTTTGCAGCTTTTCGAGCGTCGCTTTGCGTTCCACCATGGTTGGAGTCGGGGCGCCGACAAATTTTTCCCGCAGAAACTGATTGTTTTTGTCGTATTGATCAGCGATTCCCATAGAGCCTACTTCTCCATAA
The DNA here is from genome assembly GCF_003863965.1 of Paenibacillus oralis. Classification (GTDB taxonomy): domain Bacteria; phylum Bacillota; class Bacilli; order Paenibacillales; family Paenibacillaceae; genus Fontibacillus; species Fontibacillus oralis. The sequence continues at coordinate 5,287,642 of NZ_RRCN01000001.1, read as the reverse complement.
ATCCGTTCCCAGCCCCATAACGCGAACCCTTCCGACGATCCCGACGCGTAGGCTTCCAGTTTTTCTTGAATCGTCTTGGCCTCCCCGGTCAGTGTGGAGAAATCACCGGCTTTGCGCGCGGCATCAATCGCCCGGAAGGCGTCTACGTTTTTCTTAACCGGATACGGCGTAACGGGCGAGAGCTGCCATACGCTTTCGGCCTCCGGCGGCGCAAAATACTTATCGAACTCCGCAGTCTCGCCCCAGTTTTTCTCCAGATGCAAATTGAACATTTTGATCACTGCTTCAGGATGAGCGGCTCCCTTCTTAACGGCGAAGAAACGGGTAGTGCTGAATTTAAGCGGCACCTTCGGGGTCTCGCCCGACTCCGATACGATCGGGAAAGCCTGCCATTGCGCGTTCGGATCATTATCGCGGTTAAGCTGAAGCGGCCATATAGAATTCCATTGCTCGCCGTACTCCATCCCGATCTTTCCGGCGGAGACCTGTTCGGACACCTTGCCCCCGTCTTTGACCCCGAATTCCTGATCGATCTGGCCGTTTTTGGCCATATCCTGCAACACCTGAAGCGCCTTTTTCACTTCCGGCTGAGTGCTGCCAAACACGAGTTTTCCGGAGGCGTCTTCCACCCATATGTTGGGGTAGGCAGCGTATCCGGCCATAAAACCTTCAAGTCCCATCGCCCCGCCCCATAAATCTTTCGTCACGCCAAGACCGAAGGTATCCTTCTTGCCATTCCCGTCCGGATCGTTCTCCGTAAACGCTTTCGAAATCGCCAGCACGTCGGCCATCGTTTTCGGCGGCTTCAAGCCTAATTTATCCAGCCAATCGGTACGAATCCAAATGTACATCGCCCGTTCCATGGAAGATTCCAACTGGGGAACCGCCATCAACTTTCCGTCGAACGTAGCGGCATCGAACACACTTGTTCCTTCTTCCGAGAGCACTTTTTTCGTAAAAGGAGACGCGTACTTTTCGTATAACTCCGTCATGTCCTCGATTTGGTCGGAATCGGCCAATTGCTTGAGCTGCGTGGCATTCACCGGGATGACGTCCGGCAAGTCGCCGGAAGCCAAAGTAACGTTGATTTTCTGCAGATATTGATCGGAAGTCGGGCTGCCCTTGACGACCCAGTCGTATTTGATCTTGATGCCAAGCTCGTCCTCGTACAATTGGGTCCAGCGATTGTTGTCGATCGTTTCGCCCTTCAGCACGCCAAGCACATTGTTCTCCACAACATCGCTCAAATCTCTGACGAATGATACTTCGATCGCCGGATCGTATTTGCCGAGCGGGCCGTCATCCGCGGCGGAGGTCTGGTTCTGGTTATCCTTTGAAGCTCCGCCAGGATCCCCGTTTGCCCCGCTCCCACCCGAGCAAGCGGCAAGCATAAACGAAACCAGCACTAATACGGAGAGGCCTTTTAACCACACTGAGCTATTTTTGGTCCTCATTTTCATTTGCATCCCCCAGTTCAATTGTATTCGCCTTCCATTTGGTTACGCTTTCATTATGCATTGGAGCACATTTCGCGACAACGTTCATCTTTTTACTTTACTTCTCCTTCATTTACCGAAACCAATCGAGTACCGTACATGATTCTCTTCCTTGCAGAATTTAAAAAAGGGCTGCCCCTTAGGTCAATGTTTCACGACCTTTTGGGACAACCTCTTAATCTGCCTCTTTTTCAAGAGGTTTAACGTAGGTTATCTACGACAGCGTCAGGTAAGGTTGTGTCTGTCTCAGCTTCATTGGTGGCGCTTCTACCTGAAGCTGTGCCAAGATCAGCTACGAAGGTGGTCACGCTTTGGGCGGGGAGATGAGCCCAGAAATTCTGACCCGTCACCGTAAGCTCCGTTCCGGGTTGAAGATTGCTGCTGCTGCTCGTGATCCATCGGGATACTTTCGAAACCGATCCATTCTGAAGGACAAAGTTCTGATTGACCCCGGAGCTGCTCCGGTTTATGGCAACGATAACGATTTTGTTGTCACCTTTATAGGCCGACACGTATACGGTGGTTTCAGGATTTTTCGTGGCATCCACCCTGACATAACCGGGACGAACGAATTTGGAGAAATGAGCCATATTGTAACCGCGTTTGCTGATTGTGCCGTCCTCCTTCATCGGACCGTATGATCTGCGGATATACCACCATACGTAAGCCTGAAAATCTCCCTCTACCATCGCATTGTGGATATGGTAGGACACATCCAAGGCTTCGGGCCAGCGATCCGCCGAGTTGTTGTCGCTGTTCGGGTAATATACCTCCGTCATCCAGAGATCTTTTCCCGCCCCTTTTTGTTTGAATAGCGGATAAGCGAAATTGCTGATCTGGGTACCGTATAGATGTGCGCCAAGAATATCCATATTGGCAAGCGCCTGCGAATCGTTCAATATCGGGTCCGACATATTTTTCAGATACTGGAACGATTCCGGCGCGATCACTCTGGCATTAATGGAACCGGCGTTTTCTTTCATGAAGCGAAGCATTTCCTGCGGAGTCCACCACGTCCAGTCATGCGCATAATCGGGTTCGTTTTGTACGGAAATCGCATACAGATTCACGCCATTATTCCTCATATAAGTCACGAAATCGTTAAGGTGCTGGGCATACGCGGCGTACTTGTCGTAACGGAGCCGTTTTGCCGACGTATCCCCGTTGCGGTTGAAGGTCTCTACCATGTCGGCGGGCGGGTTCCATGGCGACGCAAACACGATGGCTCCGAGGGCGATGGCTCGTTTTGCCGTTTCCAATTCCCGGTACCACTGATTGCGGTCATCATGTACATAGATTCTTAAGATCGAGAAACCTAACTGGTTATTTCCGTTTCCGAAAGCGGTTTCTCTTTGTGCCGCCGTCAAATCTCCGATCCAAGCCGGGTGGTTGATGCCTCCGAAACCGCGAATCACTTGTTTTTCCGCCGATACATTCACGACGGCGTCGCTGGCTGCGGCAACATCGCCCGGTGCCGCCAAGGTCAATGCAATTACAAGGGCCAAACCTGCACAAATAGCTTTCTTAAGCCATGAAATCATAAATCTGCTCCTCCCTAATTATTTTGCGTCAAAAACTGGACGCATTCGGTTGAATAAATATACGTCCTGTCAATCCTCGAATAAATTTTTACGGCCGATCACCCTCCTTAAAAATCATATAATAGTAATATATTACATTTTTACAATTTCACTATAAATGGGTTGGCGATATAATTTAATAGAATTTTTTTTGATTTTATTGAACTTTCTTTTGAAATATTGATTTAGTGGTTAGCAGATCAATATCCACTGTCCGGACGCTTTGCACGATTATACCGTTTGATCATGAAGCAGAGCTGACGGGAGGGATGGGGCAAGACACCGGGAAAAATGAAAAGACCGTGAGCCTACTGCAGCCTGAATCCGATTGCAGCAACAACTGCACCGTTCAAGCACTTCTATCAGGCTGCAGCCGCAAGGGGCTGATTCGGTTGGCGCGCGATCAGCCGGCGGTAAGAGATCGCCGGAATCGCCACACAGATACGCAGTAACTTCTGCCGCATCGTTTCTTCCGCTCCGGGCAGGCGCAGCCGACGGCGTCCGGCGTACTCGTTCAGGTACGCCTGCAGATGTTTCAGTCCCAAAGCTACATACGTACTCTTCAGCCGATTCCCACGCCTCTCTCACCACTTTCCGCAAGGGCGCATACAGCCGATAGGCTAGAGGAAACGACTCTACCGCCGATGTACGGACATCTGGATCCCTTATCCTTGCCCCCAACCCCTGCCCCCTGAACGAAGGGGATAATCGTGCAAAGCAGCATGCAGGGACACCAAGACACGAACTCTATAAATAGACAGTCCCCTCAGTCCTCAGTACGGCAGCCTCGAATCAATAGAGCTAAAGTCATAATTTATTTCGTCAGCCGCTCCTTCTCATTGTTTAAACTTTAAACAGCAGTTGGGAAAAATAGTACAGATCGTTTTTCCACACGGGCCAATCGTGTCCGCCGCTTTCCTCAACCCAAATGTGAGGCACACCGTGCTCCGCCAAATAAGCGTGCGTCCGTTCGCTGATATGCTTGAGATTATCCTGATCCCCGCAAGAAAGCCACAGCAGTCTGAGAAGGGCCGCCGCCTGCGGATTCGGAACGAGTTGCTCGGGAGCTTTTGTATTGGGGGCCGGGGAAAAAGCCCCGATCCAGGCGAAGCGGTCGAGATGCTTCAATCCTATGTTCAAGGACTGCCCGCCGCCCATGGATAAACCTGCAATCGCGCGGCTCTCCTGAACAGTAGATACCGGGTAGTTCGATTCAATAAAAGGGATCAGATCGTGGAGCAAATCAAATTCGAACCTCTCAAACGCCTGGATCTTTTCGGGGGCGAAAATGTCTCCCACCGGACGGTCGTCCGGCATGGCGCGTCCGTTGGGCAAAACGACGATCATAGGCGCGAGCTTGTTGTCCGCATAAAGATTGTCAAGGATGATATGGGGCTGTCCATGGTTGAACCATTCATTTTCATCCCCGCCTATGCCATGCAAAAGATACAATACGTTATACATTTGGTTTCCGGAATATCCAGGCGGAGTATATATCCTCGTTTTGCGAGGGGTCCCTACCGCCCCGGAGAAATATTCCACCACTTCGACATTGCCGCGGGCTATGTTTTCCCTGTACCGGTCGTATCCGTCAGGAGCTGTTGTTCTCATTTCATTCTCTCCTTTCGTTTTTCTCAAAGCGAATTCATAACGGCGCATATCCAAATCCCAGGATCGTAAATCGATTATGCTCACGGCCTTGATCATATCACGATAAGCATGCGACTCCCGCGGCGGCTTGATCACCCTTTAACCCCGCCGACCATCATGCCTTTGACGAAATATTTTTGCAAGAAAGGATACACCATGATAATGGGGACGGAGGCAACCATCGTCATCGTGGCGCGAACGGACAACGGTGTAACGGTGTTTTGCTGCGCTCCGCTGGCGCCCAGGATCATTCCGTCCAGGCTCGAAGTTCCCGAAGTCGTATTGGAATTCTGCAAAATTTTCTGCAGTTCATACTGCAGTGTGCTTAATTCAATGTGCGAAGAATTGTACAAAAACACGTCAAACCAGGAGTTCCACTGAAAGACGCCCGAGAACAAGGCCACCGTAGCCAAAACCGGCGTCGTCAACGGCAATACGATGCTGAAAAAAGTTCTGTAATCGCCCGCTCCGTCAATCCGCCCCGATTCCAGAATGCTCTCGGGGAGATTCTCAATAAAGGAACGGATGATGATCAGGTTGAACACGCCGATTAATCCGGGCAGGATGTATACCCAGAAGTTGCCCACGAGTTGCAAATCCCTCATCAGCAAATAGTTGGGGATCAACCCACCGTTAAAATACATGGTTAAAATAAAGGCGATCGTAATAAATTTGCGGAGCACGAAATCCTGCCTGCTGATCGAATAAGCCACCATGGCGGAGCAAAACACCGTAGCCAGCGTACCGATGATCGTACGCAATATCGAGACGAGCGTGGCGTGAAATATCGTGGCTTCCCTGAAAACATAATTGTAATTGTCCAGCGTCCAGATCCTCGGAAGCAAATAAATCCCCCCTTTGAGCGAATCTTGAGCGCTGTTCAGCGATACGGCCAGAACATTTATGAACGGATATAGCGTCACGGCCATCAATAGAACCATAAAGATGTAATTGCAGAGATCAAAAATACGATCACCGCCGGAAGATTTAATTCGCGGTTTCCTAACCCTTCTCGCGGCGTTTGCGGATCGATGATCCATTGGTTTTGCCTCCTTCTCTAGAAAAGTCTGGCTTCACCCGCCCGTTTCGCGACATGGTTCGCGAAGAACAGCAAGATGAAGCTGACCACCGTCTTGAACATGCCGGCCGCGATGGATAGCGAGAAGTTGCTTTGGGCGATGCCGTATTTTAATACGAATATGTCAATGTTTTCGGAATAATCCACGTTCATGCCATTACCCAGCAAATATTGGGGCTCGAATCCCGATTCCAGCAAATAGCCGATATTCATAATTAAAAGGACGACAACGACGGATTTAATGCCCGGCAATGTAATATAGATCATGCGTTTAAACCTGCTGGCGCCGTCGATTTCGGCGGCTTCGTATTGCGCCGGATCAATCGTCGTTATCGCGGCCAAATACACGATCGTGTTCCAGCCGATATCCTTCCAGACGGAGCTGGCTCCAAATATTCCCCAGAAATATTCGGGAACCCCCAGAAATAATATTTCGTTCCCTCGATCAACCAATCCCGTCCAGATCAACAGCTGGTTGATGATTCCGTCAGGCGCGAGCGTCGTTTGAATAATGTTTGCGGCCACTACCCAGGAAATGAAATGGGGCAGGTAACTAATCGTTTGCACCGTCCGCTTAAATGCTACGTTCCGGAGTTCATTGAGCAGCAGCGCGAGCGTAATCGCCGTCACAAAGCCGAGAATCAAGTTGATGGAACTCATGGCCAGCGTATTTCGCAATACGCGCAAAAACCGCTCGTCTCCAAACAAAAATGTGAAGTGTTGAAATCCGACCCAGGTTTGATCCAAATACCCGCGCGCCGGTTTATAATCCTGAAAAGCAATCGTCCAGCCCCATAAAGGAACATATTTGAAAATGACGAGCCATATGAAAAAAGGGATAGTCATTACGGCCAAGGCGCGCTGCTGCACCAACTTTTTGAAAAACGGCCCGATCCCTTTCGGTTTTTTGTATGTCTCCGGCCGGGACGCGGCCAGCACCGAATCAGTCTCCATACTATTCTCTCCTCCCCGGCCTTCCGATAGAATCGATTATTTACCGCCGGTAACGATTTTGACTTTCTCCTGCGCTTGCTCCGTCGTCCACTTTTCATAGCCGGCCGTGTCTAGTTTTCCAAATTCGTTCATGTATTCGCTCCATACCGAATCAAACTTATCCGGCGTTGCGAGCACGAGTTTCGGGAAGTATTTCTTGGTCAGTTCATCCTTGGCCGTTTCCCACAGCTGCTGCGGCGAATTTTGTTCCTTGGCGAATCCCCAGGCAGGATACCAAGGGCGGAACTTTGGGGCCGCGAACATTTGGCTGTAAGTTTGCACGCCGTATTTGTCCAGAATGTCCTTATCCGCCTGCGTCAAGCTCATTTGGAATACTTCGGGCTGGTAAGCCACGCTTTTGGGATTCCCGCTCGCGAGTGTGGAATTGGCGTTGTACATCGGCCAGTTCCAATTGTAATATTTAAAGCCGAACTTCTCGTTAAAAGCTTCGTCGATCATGTTGATCTGTTCCTGTGTCCGGTAAAAGCGGCCTTGTTCGTTGACTTCATAGGTTTCGCCTTCGATGCCCCAAGACAACAGGGTTTGGTTATCTTCGGTCAGTATATTGTCGAAATATTGGATGATTCTTACCGGGTCTTTTGCGCTGACCGTAATACCGATGCCGCGGTTCGTTGCCAATCCGCCTTCGGCGTCGACATACGCATCGGGCGTGTTCTCGTCAAAGGTAACGGGAAGCGGGAAGTAGTTGTAAGCGTCCTGGGCGGGATCCTTGCGCGCCGCGTCCTTCAGGACGTTGAGCGCATTTCCCACCTGCCAGCGGTAATCAAAAAAGCCCAGCACTTTATGGGAGGTTAATTTGGCGATGTATTGGTCGTAATTGTCCACGAAAGAAGCCTTGTCGAACAGACCTTCCGCATTTAACTCGTTCAGCGTCTTCAGCCATCTTTTCGTTGCGTCTGATGCCGCGTACGTCTTGGCTTCAAACGTTCCCGGATCGACGATGACTTCGCCGTCGTTCGGGTAACCCATGAGATGCATCGGAGGATTGGATGTCGCAAAAAATCTCCAGTCATGCGTAAGGGTGATCATGCCCGTCAAATCTTCATCCTTATGCTTCTCGGCATAGTTTCTAATCAGTTCAATATATTGATCCAGCGTGTTGACTTTCGGGTAACCGGCCTCGGCCAAGACGCGGCGCTGAATCCAAAATGCGGCTCCGGGCTCCGGGTCCGGAACGAAGTCGCCGACCTGCACGGCGATCGGAAGGAAATAAAGCTTGCCGTCTTCAGCTCTAAGCTGGTCAAAATATGGACCGAATACCCGTTTGATATTCGGGCCGTGCTCTTCGATCAAATCGTCAAGCGGGATAAATACGCCTGCGTTCAAAACGCTTTCCATCGCCGCATCCGGAATCAGCACTTCCGGATACTCGTTCGCGGCGATCATCGTACCGATTTTCGTATTCAGGTCGCCGACCAGAAACTCCAGTTTGAAATTGACTCCAGTTTGGTCTTCCAGCATTTTTCCGAGGGTGGTCTCGTTTGTATTGCGGTCCTTGGACCCGGCCACGCCATTAAAGATCGTAAAGGTGACCTTGTCCTGCTTGTTGCTTTCTTCCGGGTTGTTGCCTGTCTCGCCCGCGGCTTTATGGTTGTTATTGCCGCCGGAACAAGCGGAGATTACAGACAACAGCAATACCGCGACCAGAAAGAGAACCCAAAATTTCTTTTTTGTCAAAACTGATCTGCCCCTTTCGTTTGTTGATTGGTATTTACAGGAACAGTATAAAATCGTTTTCCATTTGGGGTTACCCGGAGAACTATAGGGCTTCCTGCAAAAATTTCAGTATTTGTTTCGGCGGTCAACTTTTTTCGTTCGGGATGGCGAGCATGACGCAGGTCCCTTCTCCCGGACGGCTGTCCAGCGAAAAACGAATCTTCTCCCCGTATATTATTTTGGTTCGGTAAATCGCGTTTTGAACACCGATGCGTTCGCCCATGGTTTCCTCGGCCTCCAGGTAACGGTACAGCTTGTTGACCGTTTCATCGTCCATGCCGATCCCGTTGTCCCTGACGGTAAAAGTCAGTTCATCTTCCGTGGCGTCGATGCGAATCTCGATCATCCCTCCGTGTTTCAGCGGCTCGATGCCGTGGATACAGGCATTCTCGACGAAAGGAAGGAACGCCATTTTCGGCACCAGGCATTCGTACGCTTCCGGCGCGACGGCGATCCGGCAGTCCAGTTTGTCCTCGAAGCGATATTTCTGAATGTCCAAAAAGCATAAAATAAACTCCATCTCTTCCTTCACCGAAACCCGGTCTTTGTTCCAGGTCAAGGAGCCCCGGAAGAATTTGGCCATGCTATGGATAATCTTAGCCGTGTCGCGCTCTTTTTTCAGCAAGCTTCTCATCCGAATCGTTTCCAGGGCATTGAACAGAAAATGGGGATTCATTTGGCTTTGCAATGCATTCAACTGCGCCTTCCGGCGCTCCAGCTCCAGCGACTTCTTCTGGATTTCCGCCAGGTACACGTCATGGATCAAGCTTTTGATCTGCAGGATCATCCGGTTGAATTCCAGCGTCAATTGACCAATCTCGTCCTTGTGCGCCTCGCCCTGAATCGGTTCAAAACTTTGGCTTTTCACTTTTTTCATATGCTTCAGGATTTGGATGATGCGCAGGTTAATCGACCGGGTGATGATAAGAATAATTATGGTCGGAATGATCATCATCACGCCGCCGGACCATAAAATAAAATCACGCGACTCGCGGACTTCCTTAACGATTTCGCCTTCGCTGACGATGCCGGCGATCTTCCATCCTTCCAGATAACTGACTCCCCGGTATTCCTTCACGAACCGGATCGTTTTGTCCGATCCGAGCGAGGCGAACGAGGTTTCATTCCCGCCCTGCCAGTCGATTTCCCCGTTTGTCGTATACTCGATCCCGCCGTCCGGGTTGATCAGATACATATCTCCCTGCACGTTTAAGTTCGAAAACAGAGACACCAGATCGATCGTTTTAAAATCGATTTTGAGCAGCTTTTCCTTTGACATCCGGTTCGCAAAATAGTCCAGACGCCGGATCAGCGAGAAACTGGCGAAATGCCCGTCATCCGTTTTCGTGCGCGCAAACACAGGCTGGGTCCGATCGCTGCCCGCCGCCATTCGATACCAATCCTCCGACCTGATATCATCCGACAGGTAGCCGATGTTTCCGGAATTCAGCAGCGTCGGGTTGTTCACGTAAATCATCATGTTCTGGAGATACAGGGAAACGGGGTGATAACTGTTCAGCACCCGTCTTAAATAATCGTCATAAGCTTCGACGTAATCTTCCGTATTGGCAAAATTCCGCTCCAGAATTTCATTGGTCTTGAGGTCGGCGTAAAAAAATGAGGACAAGCCCACCGCATCGTCAACCTGGGAGCGGAATTCGTTTTTGATTTGCTCCACCGCCAGGTCGATATCCCTGACTCTCCCCTCCCTGACATTATTCGAGATGAGATTATAAAAAATAGCGTTGGTCACGATCATCGGCGTAAAGATGCAAAGAAAATAGACCAGCAGCATCTTGTTCCTTAGCCGGGTATTATGAAGCAGTCGGTTCATCGCGCGCCGCCCCCTTCCGCTACCGATTGCTCATGCGATTGCGGTATTCCGTAGGGGTCATCTTCTCGACCTTCTCGAACTGGGAGACAAAATACTCGGCGCTGTTGAATCCGATCCGCTCGGCGATTTCATAAACGCGCATATCCTTTTGCCTCATCAGTTTTTTGGCCTCTTCGATCCGCAGCAGCAGCAAATATTCGTTAAAATAAACGCCATAATGCTTCTTGAACAATTGCCCGACGTACGCGGGGTTCATGAAGAACTGCGCCGCAAGGCTTTTTAAGCTCAAATTTTGCTGGAAGTGCTGGTCCACGTACGATTTAATTTTGTGAATTCCGCTCTTGCCGCTGGAATTATAAAGCTGTTTGACGAGTTCCGCGGCTTCGGACGCGAATTCGCCAAATAATCCGCGCAATTCTTCCAATGTGAGATTATAATCGTGCCAGCCCAGAATCGCCTCGATCAGGCCGAGTTCCTTCTCGTCACCTTCCACGCTTCTGACGGAGTGCACGATGCCCAGAACACATTGCATGATCGATGTTTTGATCGCTTCGATAGAGAAGTTCCGCTCCAGAAAATCCGCAAAGATGCGGTCGATGGCGCTTCGAATGCCGTCCCTGTCCGATGCTTCGACCGCTTCGATCAAAGCGTGGATCGACGGTTCGCGAAGATGCAAATAGTTCAGTTCCGCGCCGGCGATGTCCGAGTATAGCAGCGCATGGGTGTTGTGACGGAGCCATTTGTGCTGCATCGTTTCCTTCGCGCTGATATAGGAGAACCTCAACCGGTTTAAGGATTCGACGGATTGGCCGGCATAGATTCGCAGTTCCAGGGCGAAAGCATCCTTCAGCCGCCGAAGCGCGGACCGCATAAAAAGACGGATATCTCCGCCGAAAGGGATGAGGTACGTATCCGGCACAATGAAGCCGTACGTGCGGCGATGCTCATACACGATCGGCGGCGAAGCGGCAGCGCCGAGTTCTTGCACCGTTTCCCGGACGGTTTCCATTAGCCGGTCTCTTGCCGGGGAAACCGCATTTTTCCAAGGTACGACATTGTTAACTTCCAGCAATATGTAAGTAAACGCTTTCGCATCGTCGAAAAAAGAAACCTTACTCCACTCATCCAACGCCGTCTCGTCGATCTCGTCCCGCAGCAGGGTTTCAATCAGTTTTTCGCCCATCTGCCTGCGGTTTTGATCCCGCAACCGTTGTTTTGCCGACAGCTTGTCTCTAAGCTTAACGAGCGCTTGCTGAATATCGTCCGGATCGATGGGCTTGAGCACATAATCCTGCACGCCGAACCGCACCGCCTGCTGGGCATAGCGGAAATCGTTATGCCCGCTGATGATGACGAATTCCGTTTCCAACTGCAGCTTGCTCGCGGCCTCGATCAATTCGAGCCCGTCCAGCACCGGCATACGGATGTCGGTCACGACTAGATCCGGCTTTTTCGCCTGGATGATCGCCAGGGCGTCTTCTCCGTTGTCGGACTCGCCAATCACTTTAAAGCCGCTGCTTTCCCAATCGATCATTTCGATTAAGCCTTTCCGGACAAACAACTCATCGTCCACAATGATGATGGAATACATTTAGACCCCTCCCACTATAAAGTAATAACTTCTCCTGTTTTCTCGTTCATTCTCAATATTTCAACTTTGACAGTGTAAGAGATACTGGTGGAGAATATAGTCTACACCACGATTTTCTGTAAGAGCGTAGGCGGGAACAGAGCTTAGGATCTTCTCGTTTCCAAAACTGTAGATAATTGGTTATGATCGCACAATGGATCTCCACATTCCGCCCTTGGGGTTCACCCTCCCATGTCACACTGGGTCTATGCCCTTACATTCCTTCGTTCTACCTCTCAAGGGGTGGATGCCGTTTCTCGCTCCTTTACAGGGTCGTTGCCCTTACGGTGTGTCGTGCGTCGGCTTCTCCGGTGCTTCCGTTGTCTAGTTGTACACATGTGAATAAGCGATATTGCAGGGTGATTGCTTCCTTGACTTTATGCAGCCAATTGTTGCAGCTGGGCTTGCCTAACGGGGCCCATGACATCGTTGGCGTTATACATTCTTTGCTTTGTTCCCAGGGTATAAAGCACCCGTATGAGTTTTCCACATAGGGCAATGAGAGATTGCTTCTTCTTCAGCGGGTTCTGGCTCCGCGTCGTGTAATACCGGTGAAGCGCTTGGAACTCCGGATTCTTTGCAACCAGCGGCATCACCGCTCGGAACAACAGCGCCCGTAGGCGTGATCGCCCTCGCTTGGTTATGCCTGTCTGTCCTTTCCGTATGCCTGAACTGTTTTCCATCAGATTAAGGCCCGCCAGACGAATGATCTGCTGACCGTGATCGTAGTGATTCAGATCTCCAACCTCGGCTAGAAATCCGGCTACGGTCAGAACGCCGATTCCGGGTACAGACAGCATTTCTGTCGTTCCTGGAATGCCCTCCAAAATTCCGGCCACTTGATGCATAATCGTTTCAAGCTGCTCGTTAAACAGGTCAAACTGCGACAGTAGCGTACTTAGTTCCAGCCTGGCGGCAACGATGCCTTCTGTCAGACCGATGGAGACGCTTGCTGCAGCGTAAAGCGCTTCTGCCCGCTTGATTCCAACGCCACGCCTGACTTCCGTCTTCCAATGCGCTAGGACGTCTCTAGCGCCCTTGGCGACGATATCAGCAGGCAACGGGAAGGCTCGCATGGTCATGAACGATGCCTTGCCACTCCAGTTTTTAAACACTTTTGCGTACTCCGGAAAGAATCGATCAAACCAATTGCCGATGCGGCTTTTGACTTGAGTTAGACTGTCCGATACCTTCTCGCGGAGGTTCATCAGGATCCGCAGTTCTGCGAATTCCTTCGTCGGCAACTTCGGTTCGGAGTAATTCCCATCCCGAATGAGTTTTGCGATGACTTTTGCATCCTTGTAGTCACTCTTCGTCGGTGAGTTATCTTCAAGCTCTTTCGACTTATTGACATGATGCGGGTTTACCACTACGACTTGAATCCCTTGATCCTGTAAGAAGGCTGCTAACGGAAACCAGTAGTGTCCAGTAGGCTCGATGCCAAATATGATGTCCGTCTTGCCGTGTGTCTGCCCGAGCTCCTTCATCCACGTCGCCAGCTTCGTCAGCCCTTCCTGGCTATTATGAAACACGCAGTCTTTTCCAAGCTCAATGCCACGGAAATCTACTGCACGAGCCACATGAATCTTCTTGGCGATATCCGCTCCGACGACCAGTGTCGATTCGGTAATTCGTGTAATTCGTTGATTCTTTTTCTGTTTCAGCTTATACTTCATGTAGAGCGTCCTCCTTCAATTAGGGCAGTGAATGGCCACCATTCCGAGACCCAGCATACAGGAGGCGCTTTTTCTTTTCAAGGGGCAAATTACTTCATTACAGGAATGGCTCCTTATGAAGAGTTATACATACTATACTTTTTCGGGAAAACGCTTTAATTCATTCACCTCCTATTGTGCTATAATATAGCAAAAATAGAAAATATGGAGGATTTTTCTATGCCGATTATCCAACAAGGCGCTTTTTATACGAAAGAATACAGGAACCTGTTCAAGGAGCTCGGCTACTCCGAAGCGGACATCGAGGCTAGGCTCGAACGGACATGGGCCGATTTGTTTTATGGAGATCCGGATGTGCGGATCTATTATCCGCTGGGCGACGATAAAGGCTATATTCTCGATACCGGCAATCTGGACGTTCGGACGGAAGGGATGTCCTACGGGATGATGATGGCCGTGCAAATGAACAAAAAAGAAGAGTTTGACCGGTTGTGGAACTTCTCGAAGACGTTTATGCAGCATAGAGAAGGCCGTTACGCCCATTACTTTGCCTGGCATTGCAAGCCTGACGGTATTCGCATCTCCCAGGGGCCTGCGCCGGACGGGGAAGAATATTTCGCAATGGCCCTGTTTTTCGCCGCAAGCCGTTGGGGAGACGGGCCGGAACCCTATAACTATTCCGAGCAGGCGCGAACGATTTTGCGCGCATGCCTGCATCAGGGCGAAGCCGGCGACGGCGACCCGATGTGGGACCCGGAAACGAAATTAATCAAATTCGTACCGGAATCCCCTTTCAGCGATCCGTCTTACCATCTGCCGCATTTTTACGATTTGTTCGCCCTTCGGGCCGACGAGCGGGACAGCGCGTTTTGGAAGCAAGCGGCGGATGCCAGCCGCACCTACCTTCACGCCGCATGCCATCCGGAAACCGGACTTGCCCCCGAATACGCCAATTTTGACGGAACCCCGGCAGAGCCGCAGCCGCATGGCGATTTCCGTCATTTCTTCAGCGACGCTTACCGGGTTGCCGCCAATATCGGGCTGGATTGGGCATGGTTCCGAAAAGATCCCTGGCAGGTCGGGCAATCCAACCGGATTCAAAGCTTTTTCCGGAACATTGAAGTTTCGGATTACCGCCGGTATACCATAGACGGACAGCCCTTCGACGAACCGGCGCTGCACCCGATAGGATTGCTGGCGACCAACGCGATGGCTTCGCTCGCCGCCGACGGCCCGGAAGCGCGTCATTTTGTCCGTTTGCTTTGGAATACACCTTTACGCACCGGCCAACGGCGTTATTACGACAACTGCCTGTATTTTTTTAGCCTGTTGGCCTTAAGCGGAAATTATCGGATTTACTGACGGGCCCGATTTATGCATTTTGAGGCGATTTCAGAGGCGACTTCGGAGGCGATTTTGTGGATCAGCTTCAGCGGTTGCAGTAAAGCGACGCCTCACCTGAGCATACCTGCTTCCAGCCCTAGCTTTCCTGGTCCATGTTGAATAGAATAGTTGCAAAATGTACATTTACTTATCCGCAAATGCTGCCACAGCACTTGATTAAGTGTAAAACCTGCAATTACTCCGCTATCTTTTGAAGAATGAGGCTAAAATCGAGGAAATAAATGTATGAAATGCAATTAAACAGATGATTAGGTGAATGAACGTAAAGTTAGTTGTATGATTTGCAATTAATGGTCGGAGCCAAGCCGGTCAAGCACACTTTTGCGTGTCAACCGGCCCGGCGAAAAAGTATTCATGAATGCAATAAAACCGCAAAAAAAGACCAGCGAGGCCAATGATAGCCAAGTGGTCTTTTTTACAATTATAAAGTTTAATATTAACCCAAACCGTGACCATTCGTGGTGAAAAGAACGGGGCTGTGTTGCTTTCCGATAGAGACTAGAGTAGTAACTGGGGCCGCCACAGCCGCCAATAAGCTACAAGTAGCTATCCATAAAGCCAATTTCCTCTTCATTCAGTTTCCGCACCTCGCTAATTAAATTTTTATACCGCTCGTTCGCCGCTTCCGTTGCAAAATTCCGGTATTGTTCAAATATCCCTATACATTTTAGCATACCGTATCTGTTGTAAATTTCAATCGCGAATGCCAAACTGTCCAGTACATACTTCAGCCCTTGGGCAAAATCTTTTTTATTTAAATAATACTCGCCTAAACCTGCCAACATGTTTGCGTATCGATCTGCGGTGAATTGCTCGCTAATTTTCTTAATACGATAGTGTTGCTCTTGGTAAGTTAGATAAGATGCGTATTGTTCAAGCACATCGTCGATGTTAATATCAAACTTGTTCGCAGCAGTCACGATCTCACATAAGGCCGGGAATACTTCATTCCCCCTTGTGGAAATAAACTTTAAATATTCCGGCAGAACCTCGACCTTACCTGACACTAGTTGATACATATGACGGTTGCCTTCAGCCCATTCCTGAAATTGCTCGATCACTGCCGTCTCGTCTTCAGTGGGGTTCTTGACCCAACTGCAATCCGTATACAAGGAGACATAATGCAGCGCGGTTTCATAATCTCTCGTATAAAAGTGTGCTTCACCCAATACCAAATAGGAATACAAAATGTAAAAAACAATCTGCTTTTTGGTTTCCGGTGATTTTTTGCTCCCGTTTAACTCATAATGAATGGTTGCTTTTATTTTAAGTTTTTCCCCTAATTCTTTTAACTTGTCCCAACGACGCAAGGAAGAAAACACATTGATTAAATCATTCAGCGCATCCAGTTGATAAAGTTCGTCCAGCCGGTCGACAAAAGGCTCAAATTGCACGGTCAACAATAAATTCCGGTTCTGATCTTTAGACAGCCGCAACGTGAACAACCGGTATTGACACAGCGCCAGCCGTTCGGAATGCTGCTTCTGTTCACCTTCCGCTACCGCTTCGTACAGCAAGATGGCCGCTTCTCGTTGGCCTTCATGAAAAAACTGCTCGGCCAAGTGAAAAAGCAATGGTATGTAAGATAGGTTGTCCAACATTAAGCGTATTGACCGCTCGATACAGTCCAGCTTGTTCAATTCGGCGCACCGCCGCAAGAAGGGCCCCAGTCTGCGCCAGTCGGGCGCGGCCTGAAAGAAACACTCGTCAACATACAAATCGTAAAAATAACCTTCGGGCAACCCCATTCCCGCCGTAATCCGGTCAAGCTGCTGCATGGCAATGGGACGATGGCCATTGATGATCCCGCTTAACGTTCCGGAATTGATCCCTGTAAGTTCGGTGAACTGATTGAGCGAGAGTCTCTTGTTTTTTAAATAATCCTCCAATTGAGAGCGAATCGTGCTTGCCGGCTTCATACGAACACCTCCTCTGTTCAATAATGGAATTATCAACCATATATTCCTAATGATATTGTTTATTGTAACATTGGTCAATAAATAATAAGGAAAAAAATGTGTCCGTTTCCATCGTAACCTTAGGTAACCCCCTAATATGGATTGATCCACGTTGAGTCCATCCAGCCATCCAAATCGTATTCGCTCATGCACTGATCCTCCATTCTTTTGAATGCTTCGGCTCTGGGTTATCCATTATACGGATTATGGAACAATTTCAAAAACAGTACCTTGATTAAAATCAGTCACTTTCATAGAGCCATGCACCCCTAAATATAGCCTGCTCTGATCCAGATTCGTCCCCAAACTAACATAATAAGCGGATTGAGACCCAAAGTTATAATTGGTTTCAATCACACCAAAATCACTTAGTTTGCAATCATTTCTTATCCTAGTGTAAGCCAGAACCCCATTAACCGGAGGTCGAGATTCTTCTTTTCGGGCAAGATCGGTAAACACAACGCTTCCCATCAAATCGGGGATTCCATTCCCCATATATGACTGGACGCCTGTAAGTGAAGTTCCTCCAAACTTATCGGGACGGGGGTCTTTATGAAAATAACTGGTTAAAGGCTGAAGACGCCGCACTGAAGTTTGTACTGCTTCATCGTAATAAGCGATTGTTTTCTCATCCAAAGCCGGGTTCGAGGGACAATCTCTTATAATCGAAGTCGGAAAAGCACCTTCCCACCCTCGCCAGCCAAAATTAATAAATCCCTCCGAGTCAAGCTCAACTTTCATTAAAGAAGCTTGAATAAGCTGTGTAACCGGTATGGGTTTATAATGAGTGAATGAAAAAATCGACTCTACCAAACCTTGCCCGACATTTCCTACATATTTAATATACTGACTATAAGACCTTTGAAAGGAAACCCCCGGAATATTGCGAACCCCTTTAGCCATTGCCGTAAGCGTTTCCTGAATAGGTGATGGAAGTTCATTAAAACGTGTGACTACAGGCGGATTTTCGATAAGTGTATTCTTAGCCACATCGATTTCAATTATTTTTCCGGCGATTTCCATATCATCCTGACTTAAATTAAATGGGTCATAGCCCGCTCCGCCATCTCCGGTTGTTAAAATCAGTTTTCCATTTTCAGGTGAAAAGTTTAAACTATTGACGCCATTATGATTAAAAAATGGTCTTCTTATGTTAAGCAATGTCCGTCGTTTTTGAGGTTGCCCATTCGGCTGTAAAATCCATTCTTCAACGGTATCAATGTGATCATATTGCGTTTCTCTATTCATCCACTGTAAGTTTAAGGTTTCCGGATCACATGGGTCAGGCTTAAAAGGTTTAGGAAGAGCACCCGGACCTTGTGTTCCGGCCACAGAATAATGAAGATAAAACCGGCCGTTATAATAAAAATCGGGATGAAACGCCAGCCCAACTAATCCGCGTTCGTCATATCCGCCTCTAGAAGCACCTAGTTTTATGATTCGTGGGCGAATATCCAAAAAAGTCCTTATAACTCCGTTTCCTATGTAAAAGATCTCTCCTACCTGGGTTGCAATAAATAATCTTTCAATGGAGTCCCCCGGAAGCACAGCTGTTTTCATTACAGTCGGTAAATTTATCTTACTTACAATGGGCTGTAAACTAACCTTAACTTTTTTCAACTAGCTTTACACTCCCCCCTATTTTTTCTTTTAAAGAATATGAAAAGTACGGTTTCATTAGTACCAAATTGGGGGCCGGGGCCGATCACCCTTTAATCTGACGGTACACGATGTGCTTAATTGAACGTGCTGATTAGCTATAAATTATAGCGTCATCCTGAATTGAGTAGAATAGACTTCAAACTACAGATTCTCTACTAACATGAAACGGATCAGCATTCTTTTCTTCTAGCAACTCCTCAAATTTATCCGCCCCATTTTTTATGAAATATTCATATTCTGATTGTGAGATAAAAAAGGCTAAAAGAATTCTCCCATCTTTTTCTTCGCTTTTAGTTGTGACATGGCTGTATTCTTCTGGGAATGCAAATGGTTCAGTAAAATAAACTGCACCTTTGTTGTATTTTTGTACGAATGATTTATCAATGTTTTCAATGCCGCTAATCGCTATTCCTCGTTCCATTTGCATTTGGTTAGCTATACAATAAAACAATGTACTTGCAAGAATATATCCAGCACTGCTAAATGCTCCATCAACTACCATTGAAACCTCTATATTATCGCCTACTACCTCCTCATACTTGCTAAATCCGAGAGTATTATAAACTAAGCATTCTTCAAACACATTTTCATATTTCAAAATTTGTATTTTTGGCATTTCCTCAATATTTTTAAATACCTCTCGGTCGATTGGGTTCCCTAAAAATTTGCTGTAATGGTCGTAGTATAATTCTCCAAAGTTAATCATCCTAATTAACACCTTTTATAAGTTTCTTCTACTTCATAGTTATAACTGACAGGCTCTCTTTTCTCCTTCTACCACCATGGTGCCTGTGGTAATTATCATTATTATACTCTACCTGTTAACCTCAGGCAGTGTGTTGGTGATGGCCCATCCACTTGACTGTGTGCACATCCTTCAACAAAAAGAGAGTATTCTAGAGCAATACTTATAAGCATGCTTTTTGCAATCCCTGATTCGACGTTCGGCTAGTGATTTAAAACCTTAAAGAGAAAAAGCTTAAAAAAACAGGTCTATATAGGTTATCTAACCATAATAGACCTGTTTAACGTAACGTATAAGTACATCTAATTTTTGATGACTTCATAACAAGAGAATAAGCTAATATTGGTAATAAGTGCTTCATTAAGCATTGGAATGGGTATTATACAATTTACTCATAATCCTTTTTAAAAATGGCCCCCACTTGTTCCGGACTTGTATTTTCAGGCCAAGTAGTCTTATCGTTGTAGAAAGCCCCATTAAAAATGACATTACTAATCTCTGCATTTGAAAAATCAACTTCCGATAAATCAGCATTAGTAAAATCTACACCTAGAAGTTTAGAATTTCTAAAAGATGCCCTAGATAAATCGCAATTTATAAATTTGATATTTTTAAGATTAGAATATATAAATCTTGCCTTCATCATGCTAGAGTTGGAAAAATCCACTTCCTCGGCTACTGATTCATAAAACGTAGCTTTTATCACCTTAGAGTAAGATGCATCACATTTTTTAAATAATGAGTAATCCAGATTTGACTTTGTCAAAATTATTCCATTCATACTCGTCTCTAGAATATTTAGAGATGCTAGATTCGAATAATAAAAATCAGTATTGGTTAACAAGCACTTTTGCAATGTTGAGCCTACTAATACAACATCTGTCAAGTTCCTACCAACTAAATCTAACTCTAGTAAAGTAACATCCTCTAACTGCAATTGTGAACCTTTCGATTTGGATTCAGTTATCCATAACTGGTGATCTTCCACCATTTTATTTAGTTCTTGTTGTGTTAACATCCATTACACTCCTCTGCCCATGTTATGGCCACCAAAGGATATTCACCTTCCAATCCATTGTACCGATAGCTTTTTTTAGTTGATCAATATGATCCTGAGATAATTTAGTGGTATCAAGAATAACATTTTCTCCCTTTCGAAGTTCATCCTCTATATCTATCAATGCTCTATCTAATCTGAACCCACCTTTTCTAGGAGGATAATAAGAGTTAAATCCTTTTACATCCCATACTTGTCCATCCCTATCGATAAATTCACCTCTACCCTTAACTGGGTCACGAATAATTGGCCCCGCAAGTTCTTCCCTAACCTCTAATTCAAGCCCAGCCTGTCGTTCTATTTTAGATTTGTCATCAATGTTAAAATTATGGTCTGGATCTTTTGCCAAACTCTCATACTCTTCTATAGACCTATCAAAATATCTTCCCTTATCTCCATACTTGTCTATCAATTCTTTATAGTAATCCGGCGCAGTTTCTCTGATTTTGTCTAAATCGGCTTTCGGCGTTCCCTCAGTCTCTTCCTGTCTCTCTTTATTACCTCTATCCTTCCTCTCATCTCCCCCGCCACCATGATGTTTCCGGTAATCATTATTATACTCCACCTCAAAATGACGTCCTAAGCCTCCGCCGCCATTACCTTCGAAGCCGAGGCGTCTTCCGCCCATGCCGCTCATCCAGCCTTGCAGGCTTAGGGAGAGGCCTTCCAGGATTTCCTCAAAAGCTTCCGCCGCTTGCTCCAAAGATTTCAAGCTTCCGGTTTTTAGCTTGCCGTCCCCCAGTTTCGGAGTTCCGTGTTCGTCGGTGAAAAATGACTTCATTTTTCCTGC
Organism: Paenibacillus oralis; assembly: GCF_003863965.1. Classification (GTDB taxonomy): domain Bacteria; phylum Bacillota; class Bacilli; order Paenibacillales; family Paenibacillaceae; genus Fontibacillus; species Fontibacillus oralis. The sequence continues at coordinate 5,266,352 of NZ_RRCN01000001.1, read as the reverse complement.
GAGCCCCAGGCCTCCGGCAGCACCGGCCGCGCCCATTTCCGCGTTCCCCAGGGCCCGGCCTGCCGCGCTTTTCGCCTTCAACATGCTGGCCGCTTTTTTGGCGACCCCGGCTCCTCCAGCAGCGGTAAGGCCGATATCCACCGCCAAACCCGCGGCTTCAATCGAGTCATACCCGATCTGATAGCTCTCGTCTTCCCGATCGGTGAGCGGGTTCGGCAAGCCGTTGTTCCACCATTTGACTAACGGGTTCACGAAACCCTTTAAGGTCTCTCCACCATCATGCAGCAGCTCGGAGCCCGATTTTTGATAGGTCACCGCTTCCAATACGTATTGTCCAGTGTTGATAGCCGATTTCACCGTCTCATTGCGTTCCGCGAGCGGTTTGACCTCTTCGTCGGTAAACAGTCCGTAGTATGAGCTGACCAGAGGATCTCCAAATTGCGCCGTCAAAAGCGCGTCCGAAATATCGCTGGCTGTATTCCATAAACCTTTAACGTATTCTACGGCTCCATCCCATTCCCCTTTTAGTGTCGCCCCAATATTGTTCAGGGCAACTTCCCCGACGGCATATGCCGCCCCTTTCTCCTTCAGCACCTGCTCAAACGGAGACAAGAGCTTCTCATACGTTTGGTGCAGACTTCCGGCCAATTCGACCTGCTGCCCGCTGAATTCAGCGGATTCATTATGCTGTGCCTTGCTGTTCTTTGCTTCTACATCGAGACCGTCCGTTCCTTCCACCCGGATTTGGCCCGCCCGCAAAAACAAATTTTTCCCGGCGCTGACGTTTATTTTTTGCGAGCTCTGGAGGCGAACTCCGCCCGTCTGGTTCATCCCGATATACAAGGTATCTTCCTGTGCGCTGATCAACAAGTCCGCATCGCCGAGCACGATTTCTTTGCCCTGCGGGTTGCCGAATGATTTTACGCCCGGGTCCTGCATTTTGCGCTCATATTTGTCAGCCGGACTTTCCGGCAAACTCTCCGCAGGTAACGCTCCCCTGGCTCCTCCAACCGCAGGCGTAAACGTTGGAGCAGGCTCCATCCGCACCGACTGGATGACCATCGCTTCATCCTCGTCCGCACTGGGAAAATACAGCTTGATCCGGCTGCCGATTTCCGGCATCATATACCATACCTGACTGCCTTCGGCGGCATAAGGGAACCACTGGGCGTCCTCCGGGTCCTGCTTTTCGTCCATATCCAGATGAATGCGCACTTGGTTGCGGCTGTTTTGCAAAATCTTCCCTTCGATCGCCGCGCCAATCACCGTGGAATTATATTTCTTCGGAACGATCAGCCCTTCCGGACGTCCGCACTCGTAACTCCAAGTCAAAACTCCCTGACGCATCCGGGCAGTGCGTTTGTAAATGGCAAAGATTACTCCCCCGCACTCCACCTCATCGCCAAGCTGCAAAATTTCCGGCCATTCGAACGTATACCCGGTATGCCGGATAACATCTTCCCCCGCAGAAGCTTCATTTGCAGCGCTTAACGATGCCAGCGGAATCATTTTCCGCTCGTACACGAGGGGGACAGTCTCCAGTTTCAAGCGGCGCCGGCCTTGCGGCAGCCCCACCCAGAACTGAATCCGATGCGCCGTAATATTCGGGACCAGCATCGCCCCGGCATGCGAAGCCAAACGCTGCAAAAAACTCCAATCCGTCTCCTGATACTGCAAGATAAACCGTCCGGTCGCCCGTTTGTCAAACGCTTCATCGATCATATCCGCGCCGGGATAGTCTCCGATCACTTGGCGAATGACCTCGACGTAGGTTTGACCTACATGCTGAAAAGAGCGGTTTTGGAGTGTCGTGTCCAGCTTGAAGCTGTGCGACACCGCCTCCAGTTTTATATTCAGCCGGTCCATCGCCTTCGAAATTTCGATATCATACAATTGCCCTTTAAATAATGGCTGATCCTGCCCCACATCATCGGTGTGCCAAAGCTCGATCAAATCATCCGAACTCGTTCGCCTAAGGATCGTCTCTTCCTTAGCCGGATCGGCGCTACCTTGAATGCTTAGCCGCGCATGTTCCCCGGCTGAATGGCAAAGTTCCACCCCAGCCAGGCGAAACTCGCCGTACGGCCAAACCATTTTTAACTGCCCATATGTAATGACGTTATCGGTGGTTGCAGCCACGTTCCTCCCCTCCTTCCCTATCGAAATCAGCCGCCCTGCCCATCGTTCGTAATGGTAATGATCCCCCCGGGGCTTTTACATGTGCAGCGCAGCGTCGATTTGCTCAGCAGAGCCTGCTCCCCTTCGACCAGAACATCCTCCTTGCCATCCGTCCATTTCGACCCGAAGTCGATTTTCGGCTTGCAGATATTGTTTAACAATTTACACATGCCAAAAGCGCCCACATTGCTAATGTTGGCATCGGGTCCGCAGACGCAATCGGCAATATTCATCACCGGCTTGCCTTTGACATATACGCCGTGGCTGAGCGGCAAATTAAGCACCCCCGGGCGATTCCCTCGATCGCATTCGAGTTTGGCCCCCCGAACCACATAGGAGTACTCCTCATTTAACGCCCCGAAGCTATATGCCATTAATAATTGCTGCAGATTCATCGGCTGACCTCCTTTTCGGCTTTTTCCCAGCGCAGCGCCCCCGCCATAGCAAAGGCAAGCGGATAATAAAGCCCCGCTTCCGGCAAAGGAAACTGCGCACTGGCCATCAATCCTTTTCCGCTGTCTCCTTCTATTTCACGCTGACAGTAACTGACCAGAACTACCTGGTAATAAGGCTTGGCACCCGCCAAAAAAAGTGCCTCATAATAAGCAAACGGCTGCTTCTTCCCGTGGTAAACGCCCTTTCCCTGTACCTTCATTTCCGGTTTTGCAAACAAGCTGTTCGTAAGCAGCATATCGCGTACCGGCTCCAGCTGCGCTTCACCCAGTTCGATGTCCAGCCATTTCACTCCAAAGCCTGCGGCGGCCGTGCGATCCAGAAAGTAACTGCGCGTAGGAGCCGGCCTCCCTTGCCCTATCGGAATGTCAGGGTGAAACGATTCCGGCATCAAAAGCGCCAACTGTCCGCCCAAAGCGCTTCGCCCTGCGACGCCGATCGTTTGTCCATCGCGCAAATCAATCGTTCCTCGCTCCAGGCCTTCCAGACATTCGTCCATGCCGACGCTCATCCACGAATCGTCGTTTGCGGCCTCGGTCAGCTTCCGGTGCATCAGCCGCTGATTGTACGCCGTCAAATACTGTTCATCCAAATAATCGGTCACAGAGCATACCCTCCATCCAGTTCGGTCTTTTCCAAAACAAAACCGCTTAACCCCCGGCGCAAAAAACTCTCGGCGGCATGGAGGCTGATCGCAAGATAGCTTTCTCCTCTTCTCGGTCCGCGAATCTGCACGATGTGATGCCCCCGCAACTTGCCCCGGTCCAGCACCAGACGCTTCACCGACCCGTTATGGACGTGGTATTCTGTTGCGGACGACAACACGTCCACGGACGGATAATCGGCGAGCCAGTAGACCAGGTCATTCCCGGATGAAGGATCAACGATATAGACCTTCTTGAACCGGATAAATATGTTGTATTTCTCCGCAATATTTTTCAACGCGTCCGAGTAAAGCGGTACCGGATCAGCGATCCAATCCACCGCCTCCATCGCGGGATCCGGTCTCGCCTCCAGCACCTGCACCGGCGGCAGCTCATGAAAGGGCTTCTTCAACAAGTCGATCTGCAGCACGGCCGGTTTATGAGCTATACGCGGATCGTTTTTCATCACAAAATAGTCAGGCAGCCTCATCTTCCCCTCTCTATTCGATCCAATGAACCGATCCTGCCTGCTCCTCGCTCAGGTCCAATTTCTTTCGGTCCAATGTGCGAAAGCGCGCGCCTTCCAGCGAAGCCTCGTGAAAGCTGACCCTTCCTTTCAAACCCGCTGCGGTGAAATCAGCCCCGTCCAGCCTTGCCCGATCAAAACGTAAGCCCAGCAATCCCGGCAGGCGGTAAATGGAATCCAGCGGCTCCAGCCGGCCGATATTCACGAATACCGCGCCCTGCAGATCGCTATCGGTAAAATCGGCGTCGGTAAGCAGGCTTCCGCGGAACTCCGCCCCGTTTAGGTTTGCTCCCCGCCAGCTCGTCCCGACCAAGTTGCATTCCACAAAGCGGCAGAAACTAAGGTTGCCCCGGCTGAAATCGGAATAAGGCATCTTCTTTCCGTTAAAAATATGCCCGGTTAACGGCAAGCTGCGAAAATGAGTATAGGCCAGCCTTCCGCGGTCACCTTCATCCGATCCGAGAAGCGCCTGTATTTTTTCCGCCTCGCCCGCCTGCTTCTCCTCCCAGTACAATATCTCGCCCCGGTCCATCAGTTCCCCCGTCCTGATCTGCAGCCGGTCGGCTTTGTCGAGCGCGGTAAACTCGGGAACTTTTACGAGTTCAGGCATGGCAGTCCGCAATAAAGCGGTGACGTATTGGTCAAACGCGGGAGCGTACTCGAGCGCCAGACGCTCCGCATCGGCCCCGCTTAGCAGGCCCATATATTTCTTGCCTTCCCGTTCCAATTCGGCCAGAAAGCGCGAATAGCTCCGGTAGGCCCAGCCGGCGTCATACGTAACCGCACACTCAGCCTCGTCAAAATAAAATTCGCGCGAATCGGCCGCGAGCAAATATGTAAAGGATTGATCCAGCAAGGAGGTGCGCAGCATGGAATAATGAATATAGGCGATCGGCGCTTTTTGCGAACGCTGCTGCATGTCGAACGCCTGGCGGCATAACGCAGCAAAAGACGCTTTCAGTTGTTCCGTCAGCCACTGCCGGTTGTGCAAAAACTCCAGCTCCACCTCCTGAAGACAGTCACTAAGCAAAGGGAGTACTTTTTCTTCCGAAAGTTGCCGTAACGCATCCTGCTTATTCATAGGCGTTCCTCGCATCAGTTCATTTTGATTTCCGACCCGGACAATAAAATCTCCTCTTCCAAAGACAAGGTGCTTCCCTTGCCGGATAATTCGATTTTGTCCGCCGACAGCTGCAGCATCTGGGAGGACAATACCAGCTCTCCACCCGCCGTAATGCTGATATCCTTGTCGCTTTTGATCGTAATTCCTTCGCTGTCGCTGACGGTGATGGACATCCCGCCCGAAGAGATCACGATTTTGTCCGGGGCCAGCACGATTTTTTTGCCGTATTTCGTCTGCAGCGTTTTTACCGCCGGATCGGCCATCACATCCTCACCAGCGGCCGAGTTATGCGGCTCGGGGGCTGCCGCTACTGCGGACGTCTGGCCTTTTGCTGCTGCCGCAACCGGGTTTGTCCGTTTCACCGAACTGATCGCGTAGCCTTCTTCCTCTTTGTAGCTGGGAAAATAAATGCGCAGCTGGTCGCCGACCTCCGGCATGCAATACCATCCCGTCTGTCCCTCCGATGCATAGATGGTCGAGTAAGGAAACCAGAAATCGGTGGCCGGATCGACCTGCTCGTCCATATCCAGCTTCACCTGCACCTTGTCCTTCCGCACCGCCAGCACCTTGCCGTGAATGGACGCCCCGATGATGGCCCGGTTGTACATTTTGATCGGGCGCAGCCCGCTGCGCGGACTCAGCCTGTAGCTGTGCTTCAGCAAGCCTTGCCGCAGTTCGCTCACCGCCTCGGCGACCAGCCACTGCCGCCCCTGAAACATCACCTCATGGCCCGGTTCCATCAGCTTGTCCGCCTCCACCTCGTATTGCAGAAAATCCTCGTTCCGTACTCCGGGAATGCGGTTTTCTGCAGCTGTCTGGTACGCGGATACTCTTTTTACGGCTTTGTAATTGTGAACCTGCAGTTCCCCCTTGCTTAAGCCCATCGGCATCCCGAAATAAAGCTTGGGCACTCCGTATCCGACAGCCGGGATCAGCGGCGAATAGAAATGGGAAGCCAACCGCTTTAAAAACTCCCAGTCCGTCTCATCGTACTGCATCACGAGCGTCCCGATCACTTTGCCGCCGGAAGCCATGTCCATCACATCGGCCTCTCTTCCGTATTCCTCCACAATGCTTTTGATTAATTCGGTATAGGTTATACGCGGGTTTTGAAACGACCGTTTCCGCCGCTTCATATCCAGTTGGTACGTATGGGAGATGGCCTCAACCGTCATATAGTTAATCCCGTTAACCATCTTAACCTTAACGTCCAGGGCGATTCCGCGAAACAGAGCATGCCGGCTCCCTTCCCCATCTTTAACAAAAACCTTCACCTGCGTCTCTTCATCCGAAGCCTTCATGTAATAGTCGCGTAAGTTTTCGTCAACCGTTCCGGTAAAAACCAATCTGGCATGATCATTCGCCGCTTTTACGACCTTCAATTCATGGAGATGTATTAATTGGTAAGGCATAATTTCGATTTGACTAAGCGTAATCGTCCCGTCCATGTTCCACCTGCCTCTATTAAATTTTAACAATAATTCATATAGTTCCATTTAATCTCTATATATCCCTATATCGGTCTATATTATATAGGTTTTAATATAACGTAGGATTGCAGCCCCTGTTATGGACCGTTTAAGGTCGCTGGGGTCCGTCTTAGCAACGCGAAGGCTGTCCAATTCGCACACACGTATCAAGCCGCTCCCTCTTTTGCTTAGTGAGGACAATTGAAGGGAGGATAATAAATAGACAGCCATAGAAAAAAAAGCCGCACAGGGCAAACATCCCGTACGGCCAATCATCTTGATTTGAGCATATTGTGTAAATCCAATAAACGTCTTTCGATTTAGTAATTAGCGGATCGACTCGGCAATGCGGATGATCTCGCTTCTGTCTACACTACGACTGGAGAGGTAATATAGTGCGTCCTTGGTTTCCCAAAGCAGAACTCTGTCATCCATCAGGATCGCTATAACGCCATTCAACTGCAATTCCTCAAGCTTGCCGTCCGTACCCGTGCCGTACGCGGTTTCCTCATCAGGTAGCCGCTGCTGCATGTAGATACTGCCTTTTGTCTCCTCGTTTGTAAAATGGAGAGTGACATATTTGCCGCTTACCTCCTCCGCGTCACGATAAAATTCCGCTCTGTCAAAGGCGTATCCCTTTGGCAAATACTGCGGGAGCTTTACCGGAAAGTCGGCATAGTCGGCCAGCTTCGCTGTGTCCTTTATTCTGAGTATGTGCTCCGCGATGTCCGGGTCCCGCTCTTCCTTTTTTACAGACTGCTTGCCCGTTGATTCTGCCGGTTGTACCTGAGGTTCTGTCTGCGCCACCTCAATATGTCCCAGATTGAACGAAGCCAGCACTTTATCTACTATATCCTGTGCAAAGGAAGGCTGGGCAATGGCTATGCTCAGTACTCCGGCAGCCAGTGTCGCGCTCAGCGCGATGGCAGGACGTTTGAATCCGCGTTTATTTTTCATTGTGTTTGCCTCCTGTTTATTGTTCATCGTCCGTACTTTAAACAACACAGCTCTGCGGTTGGAATGTTGGCTGAAATCTTTGCCGGACAACGCTTGGCCAAGCTCAAGCAACTCACGGTTTTCTTTTGTATCGGCCAGATCACCGGGAACTGCACCGTGCTGACAAGCCTCCATATCACACAAGAACTTATCGTTATTGCCTTTGAGTCTCATAACTGATCCACACTCCCAAGTTCAGCTTTCAGTTTTTTCATGGCACGGTAGAGAATCACTCCGATATTGCTTTCGGTCAACCCGGTAATCTGGGCAACTTCCGTGTTCCGGAGACAGGCTCCAAATTTCAGGGCCACCAGATTCCGCTCTCTTTCATCCAGTTTGTTCAGCGCACCGATCAGTTTGTCGCTCCGCTCTTCCCGCAGGATCAGGTTTTCCGGGTCTTTTTTGCTTGATACCCGTTCCCTGACCGCTTCCAGTGAGAAAAACTGCCGTCTTTTTTGCCTTCTGTAGTAGTCGTTCACTACATTTCTCGCAATGGCAAACATCCATACTTCAAAGGGGGCTTTTTTCTGCGAATATGTCCCCAGCTTGCTTAATATCTTTTCAAACACCACACTCGTCAGATCCTCAGCGGTATGAACACTGCTCACACGATAGCCGATATAGTTGAAAATCCGTTTATAGTAGGCTTCAAAAATCTCTGTAAACAGCCTGTCTATTTCCGTCTCTTCCCAGATCTCCTCCTGTATGAAAGGGTGAAGCAACGCGCGGTCTTGCATCACTTAAGAGTCTCCTTTCGCCAATGTATTACCTGGCCAAGTAATTCAACAGTTAATACGCCTTTCCTCCGGTTCCATTACAAAAAAATACCGGCTCCTGATCCCAGGAAACCGGCATTTATAACTGTACACCTCCATCGTCATTCCATCGTTCTTATTCAGGGACTTATCGGATATTTTGCTGTACATAGGACTGCAACTGACCAATGAAGCGGTTAAAAGAAACAATACAACTAATTTCATACTAACGCTTATTCTTCCCATATTCCCAACCTTTGTTATAAGGCCAGCCATACACGAACATGACTTCCAATAATTTAAAGCGGAATCCAATGCCCCAAACTTCTCAATTATTGAGGTTTGGACGGATCCCGCTCGATTTCCCCCTTCATTTGCTGCTATTTAGAACCGGGTCGAATGTAACTGAAATTATTGATAAACCCGTCTTCTTGAAGAAATATCGGCTCTGATTTCTTGGTCTTCAAGTCAAGATAAAATATCCCTCTTTGATCGGTCTTGGCGTTTTTGTCCTCACCCAAATAATAAATGCCTTTCCCATCTTTTGATAGATATATTCCTTTTCTTGCTGTAATAGGCAAATCTAACTTCGTTCTTTCGCCTGACTGAATGTTGACCATGCTATACTCAACCGGGCCGCTATTAATGACCTTTGCCGTTGCTATCAGGATTTGATCGCCGCTTACGGTTAAACTTAGAATTTTTTCCGCCTTCAACTCAATGATTTTACGAGTCGCTAGCGTTGCATTGTCAATCTCTATGATCCAGTGATTAGACGGAATCATATCCGTATTCGCCATATTCGCTTTCTTCATTTGAATACGCTTCTGAGCGTCAGAATATTGGGCTGCGTACGTTTTGTTGGTTTCCGGATTATAAGCGATGTCCCATGTATGGGTATCCAGATCTTGATCATCCACAAAGCGGATATCGCCACCTTTCTTATCGAAAAAGCCGACTTTCAAGTTAATTTCTCCTCGCTTTACCGCTACCATGATCAGCTTGTTATCGGCAGTAAGAGGAATAATTCTATTGATTGCAAAAAGGTCGGAACTTAGCTGCTTTGAAGATTGTGTCTTTAGATCATAAACAAAAAGTTCGTCTTCATCCCGCTCCCCCTCCGCAGAATAGTAAATTTTATGCTCAGGTAAAGAAGCCACCGAGAGGGGATACTGTGATGTATAGGGCAATTCGGTCACTTTAGTCAGCTTTTTGCTGCTAAGCTCATAACTGTACACCTCCATCGTCATTCCATTGCTCGTATCAGTCCCGTTCGTATACTTCGTATAGGTGATGGTAAGGTAGTCGCTTAAATCAATGTTTTTATCCGGGGACTTATCGGATATTTTGCTGTACGTAGGACTGCAACTTACTATTGAAGCAGTTAAAAGAAACAATGCGACTAACTTAATACAAACACTTTTTCTCCCCATATTCCCCACCTTTGTTATGAAACCCGGGAACAAAACATTGTCCCCGGGTACAACCTATTTTGTTGTATTAAAAACTATAATAATACCACGAGTAGCTGCATCGCCACGTTCTATCTACATCTCCTGTTATTTATTTCACGTTCATTATAATAGCCATTTCATGTCGAATTACTTTCAATCATTTAAGTTATTCGACAAAAATGCCTACTTCCTATTTGCCGTCAGCATATATCCGATTCCTTTTATTGAAATTAAATACTTTGGTTTTCTTGGATTTTCTTCAATCTTCTTCCTCAGCCGACTTATGTACACCTGCAAATCACTTACACTTATTTCAGTATAAAGTACAGACAAGAGCTCATTATACCGAACGATATGACCTAAGTTCTCTGTTAATCGTGTTAGCAACAGAATCTCACTATGTGATAATGCACATTGCAGATCATTTTTCATGAAAATAGACTTATCAAAGTCAATATAACTATTTCTTCCAAGGGGCAACTTATGGATTGTCAGGTTCATATTCTTGTTTCCTCTCTCTATTTTCCATTATTAGAATAATATAAGAGATAGAGACTTGTCCTTACAGAATGGTTACACTGGCGGTTACAAAGTCATTACAACTATGATTATTTACATTTTTATAAGAAAAACGTCTATCGAAGTACTTTCAAGGAAGCCAGACCGCGTTTAGCGGTGGTTTTTCTTGCGATTATAGAATTGCTCAGCTCCGCTGAGAACTTATAAATTCTATAATCTTAAAAAAACCGGATCACTGGTTATGAATAACCAATAATCCGGAATTTTCGAAAGACATATTCCCTTATAGGCAAAAGTTAAGATCCCGCTCCCCGGTACCGCTTCACGCCATAGTTCCAAGAGGTGATCCCGATCGCCAGAAAAACCACGCCGACGACCGGAGTGAGCCAGGCCATCATCTGCATCTCCTCCCGGTGCAAAAACAGCGAAGCCGGATAAACGCCGACGAAAGCGAACGGCAAAATCCAGGTTAGCAGCACTTGAATCGCCCGGTTGTAAATCGTTACCGGATAACGTCCATAACCCTGCACGTTGTACATCAGCGGCAAGATGCCGGTCGGCGCGTCGGAATAAAACGACAGCGAGGTCAGCGTCGTGTAAATCCCGGTGTAAATAGCAACCGCGCTCAAAGTGAACAGGAGCAGGGCCGGAATCGTCCACCACTCCAAGCCAAGGCCAAGCTGCGCCCCGCTGACGCCCATGATGATCAAGCCGATGATTGAGCCGACGAGCGCCGGCGGATCGACGTTTTCCAGGAAGATCTGGAACAGGTTGTAGGCCGGCCGGGTCATGATCCGGTCCATTTCGCCTTTGACGATATAACGTTCGCTGAAGTTCCACATATTGACGAAACAGCTGAACACCCCGAACGGCACCATAAAAAAGCCGTAAACGAACACCACTTCGCTTTCGCTCCAGCCGCCGAGGCTGTCGGTATGCATGAAGATGACAAAAATGAAAATCAGGTTCGTCGCCTGAAACAGCAAATCGGAAATGACCTCCACCCAAAAATCCGCGCGATAGGTCAGCCGGGTTTTCATATAATTTTTCAAATATTCGCCAATGAGGCCCAAATAGTACATGTTGTTCTCAACCTCCTTGAACGAACAGGCGCCGCCGCGACGCATGATACAGCCAAACCATCGGAATCAGCAAAATGACGAACCAGACAACCTGAATGCCCAGCACGCTCCAAATCGAGGCGCCTTGAATCCGGCCCGTAAACACGGAGCCCGGCAAATAGGTGATCGCCTGAAATGGCAGGTAATTCATGGGCCCCGAAAGCCAGGACGGAAACAGGCTGATCGGAATGATGAGCCCCGAAAACAGATCGACGACGACACGTTTCATACGCATAAAGCCTTCGTTGTTTTCCACGAAAAAAGCCATCAGCCCAGTGATAATGTTGAGCTGCGAATTGATCAGGAAGCTGAAGAACAGCATCACGAGGAACCCCGCCCAGGCGGATGGCGCCGTCGGCAGCTTCACCGGATACAGCAGCATGGCCACGGCCATGCCGGGAATCATCAGCATCAGAAAGCGGAACATCCCTTCGCCGAGGCCCTGCATCATCTTGACGAGCACATAGTTATAAGGGCGAATGAACTGGATGGCGATGCTGCCGTCGCGGATATCCGTGGAGATTTCCCGGTCGAGATTGTTGAAATAAAAAGCTCTCGCCATCCACGATACAGCCAGATACGTCGTCATCTGCGAAGCGGTAAAGCCGCCAAGCTCGCCGCCCCCGCCATAGATCGCCTTCCACGTAAAATAATAAACCCCGATGTTCAGCGTATAAATCAAAATGCCTGAATAATAATTCACCCGGTAAGCCAGCATCGTCAAAAAGCGGATGCGGATGAAATCGATGTAAGCTCCTAAGGTGTTAGACATGGACCACCGCACCTTCACTTTCAGCCGGCTCGTCCGTTTTTTTCTCCGCCGTACCGGCTTGGTAGATGCTGCGTACGATTTCGTCGGTATTCGTCTCGATGATTTTGATATCGGTGATGTCCGCTTTGCCGACGACTTGCCCCAGCACCTCGGACACGCCGATGTTGAGGGGAATCCATACTTTGGCGTTCAAATCGTTTTCCGCCGTCCAAACCACCGGCAGCGAACCGGTCCAGGACCGGAGCTGATCGAGTTTGGTCGCCGTCCCGAATTGGAACAGCACCTCCCTGCCTGTCCCCCAGCGGTTTTTGAGCTCCTCCAGCCCGCCGTCGTAAATGATCCGGCCGTCGTCAAGCATGATGACCCGGGAGCACAGCGCCTCGATATCCTGCAGGTCGTGCGTGGTCAGCAGAATCGTCGTTCCGTGCTCGCGGTTCATATCTTTCAGGAAATCACGGATTTCCGATTTGACCACGATGTCCAGGCCGATTGTCGGTTCGTCGAGGAACACGATCGACGGATTGTGCAGCAGCGCGGCGACGAGCTCGCAGCGCATCCGTTGGCCCAGGCTCAGCTTGCGCACCGGGCGGTTCAGCAGCTCCTGCAGCTGCAGCCGTTCCACCAGCTCGTCCAACCGCTTCTTATAGTCGGCCTGCGGCACGCGGTACACCTTGCGCAGCAGCTCGAACGATTCAATCACGCCGATGTCCCACCATAGCTGGCTGCGCTGTCCGAACACGACGCCGATATGCTGCACGAACTTCTCGCGCTCGGTATAGGGCACAAAGCCCCCTACCTTCAAATGTCCCGAAGTCGGCACCAGGATGCCGGTCAGCATTTTGATCGTCGTTGATTTGCCGGCCCCGTTTTCCCCGATATAACCGCAGATTTCCCCCTCCGGAATCTGAAAAGAAATATCTTTAACGGCGGCCACTTCGTTGTACTCCCTCTTAAACAAATCAAGGAAGGCCCCTTTGAGGCCTCCGCGATTTTTCTGCACTTTAAACGTTTTGCGCAAGTCTTGCACTTCAATGGCAGCCATGTCATCCCTCGCTTGTATATAAATTTTAGCCCGCTAAAAATTATATAGTAACTTCCATCAAAGCACCAGTCCCTATAAGCGCGGATTCAAAAGTTAGTCAAGTTCAAAAAGTCGGGAAAGCGGACTTTTTGAACTACCTTTATAAATTGAAGCGGTAGCCGACGCCCCAGATTGTCTCAATATATTGCGGTTTGGACGGATCCCGCTCGATTTTCTCCCTTAATTTGCTGATATACACCGTTACGGAGGCGACATCGCCCAGCGAGTCCATGCCCCATATTTTTTCGAACAACTCGTCTTTTGTAAACACCCGGTTCGGGTGCATCGCCAAAAACAACAACAAATCGTATTCCTTGCCGGTAAGCGACAACTCCGTGCCGTCCGCCCAAACTTTCCGCGACAATTTGTCGATGCGGAGGCCGCGGATGCGCAGTTCATCCTGCTCCTTCGTCCGAATGCCGCCCGTCAGGCGCTCATAGCGGCTGAGGTGGGCCTTGACCCGGGCCATCAGCTCGCCGAGGCTGAACGGTTTAATGACGTAATCATCGGCGCCCAGGCCAAGGCCGCGGATTTTATCGATATCTTCTTTTTTGGCGGAAACCATCAGGATTGGAATATCCTTGGCCTCCCGGACCCGCCGGCAGATTTCAAAACCGTCTGTGCCCGGCAGCATTAAGTCAAGCACGATTAGATCAAATGATTCCTCCATCGCCCGCTTGAGTCCCGTGTCTCCGGTTGGGGCGATTTCCGCGAGGTAGCCGCTTGCCGTCAAATAGTCGCGCTCGACCTCGGCGATCACCGGGTCGTCCTCGATAATCAAAATTCGCTTCATTCCTGTTCACCGCCCATCGGTAAATTTCCCCGCCGCGGCAGCGTAAAAGAGATCGCCGTTCCTTCGCCAACCGCGCTGTCCGCCCGCACGTTCCCGCCATGCTCCTCGACGATCTGCCGCACGATCGCCAGCCCCAGACCGCTGCCTCCGGTCGTCGAACTCCGGGCGGACTCAGCCCGGTAAAAGCGCTCGAACACGTGCGGCAGCGCCTCGCCGGCGATGCCGGCCCCGTTGTCCGCGATGCGGATGATCGCTTCGCGCGGCCGGGCATCCAGCTCGATACGCAAGTCCTTCTCCGGCTTATTCATATATTGCAGACTGTTGCCGCCGATATTCATCAGCACCCGCTTCAGTTTATCCCGGTCGGCCAAAACCGGCAGCGGCCCCGCCAGCTTGGAGCGGAAATCAATGTGCACGTCTTTGTATCTCGGATCGGTCTTTAATTCCTCCGCCCATTCCTCCAGGTACCGATGCAAATCGACCGGTTCAAAATGAAACGGCAGCCGCTTTAAATCCAGCTTGGAGAACAGGAACAGCTCCTCGATCAGCCGGTCCATGTCCGCCGTTTTTTGGCCGATCATGGCGATATACTTATCCCGCTTCTCCTCCGTATCGGCGATTCCGTCGCGCAGTCCCTCGACGCACGCTTTAATTCCGGTAATCGGGGTTTTCAGATCATGGGAAATGTTTGAGATCAGCTCTTTGCGGTTTTCCTCGTATTGGAGCTGCAGCCGGATCGACGCTTTCAGCCGTTCCCGCATTTCCTCGAACGCCTCCCCAACTTCGCCGAATTCGTCCCTGCGCTTTAGTTCGAGCGGCTGGTCCAGTTCCCCTTCCTTAATCCGTTCCGCTGCATGCTTTAACGTATACAGAGGGCGAATGATGCTGCGGGATACGAAAAACGTCAGCAGCAAGTTAGTGAAGGCGATGACGATCAACAGGGACAAAAACAGCGTCGGCATAAACTGCGACATTTTGTTGAAAACCGGATTCAAATCGGAAAGCAAATACAGCGAGCCCGGGCTTTGGCCGGCAAAAACGAAATCGACCCGCTCCGCATTGTAGCGGCCGTTCACCTTCGGCTCTTTTATCCATCCGCTGTGCCGCCGCTCGCCGCCAGTCCCGACCTTGCTTAAATCGTCTTCCAGCCCTTCGCGGTTCACGCCGGATGAGGCGAACAGCACCTCTCCGTTTTTGACGACGACCAGACCGGCTTGCAGCCCCTGGAGCGTTTTGTCCGTCTCCGTTAGAAATTCATTGTCCGCAAGCAGCCCGGGATCATGCTCCGCGATGAATTTTACCCCGTTCATCACCTGTTCTCTTTGGTTGATCGTTTCCCAAACCTGAGAAAAGGCGGCGCCATGCATAGGAAAGATGCCCTCTTTATTGCCGTCGCCCGCTTCACCGCCAAAAAACACGCGGGTGAGAATCATCCCAATGATCAGGATCAAAAACAGCGGAATAAGCACCATGGCTACATAGGAAAGGATAAGTCTGCGTCGGATCGTCATGCGCGAAAAGTCCCCTTCAGGTGAGATGTACTTCGTTAAAACAACTTTCGTTCAAAAGTGGCGAGGCCGCCTATATATGCCATCATACTATAAGCGAGCAGAATGAAAAAAGATGACAGCAGCTTGCCGGCAGGCGCCCCGCCTCCGCCCCATAACAAATGCCAATCGGTATAGGAATATAGCGACCACAGGGCCAGCGGCGGATAAAAAAGCGGCAGCAGCTTGCCGGCAAGGTAGACGAGGACGGCGCAGCCCAGCGCGGCGGCGCTGCCGGCAAAATACTGGGCGATCCAGACGGCCGCCAGGCTAACGGCCAGCATCGGTACCACGGATACCGCGTAGGCGATCGTACTTTCCGCCCACTCCGCCAGCGGATCAGCCGAACCGGCCCATAGGCCGCAAACGGATGAAGCCAGCCAGGCGGCAGCCAAAATGATGGCCGTAAACGCAGCCAAAGCCAGCACTTTGGAGGCGAACAGCTTGGCGCGCGTCACCGGGCGCACCAAAGCCAGCTTAATTGTACGCGCCGCCGTTTCGCCGGCAAACAACTCCACCGCCGACATCGCCAAATATAACGGCAGCAGGATGCCGGTAAACAGGTTCAGTGTCAAAAGGGCAGCCTGCCCGCTAAGCGCGGCGCCAAGCCCGGCGGCATCGTTCAAAAACCGCGTCAACAGCGTCAGCATCAAGGGGACAATCACCGCCAGCCCCAACATCGCCTTTGTGCTTTTTTTCAGCCACAGCTTTTCCAGTTCATTATGCCAACTCGCCAGCAAACTGCTCACGGCTTTCCGCCTCCTTTCCGGCTCCAATCGTATTTAAATAATACTCTTCCAGCGTCATTCCCGGCGGAATCAGCTGAAACCGGCCGCCAAACCGCAGCAGCTCGCCGTGATGGAGAATTCCGATATGCGTTGCGATCGGCTCAAGATGGCTGATCATGTGGCTGGACACGAGAAAAGCGATCCCTTCCTGGCGGGATAACCGTTCCATCGTGTTCCGAAATTCCGCCATCCCTCCGATATCCAGCCCGTTGGTCGGCTCGTCGAGGATGACCATCCGGGGATGGTGCAGCAGCGCTGCGGCGAGCGCCAGCCGCTGCTTCATCCCCAGCGAATACTGCTTGGCCCGCTCGTGTTTGAAAGGGGCGAGGCCTACCAGCTCCAGCACTTCATCAAGCCGGGCCGCCGTTACCCCAGGGTAAAACCGCGCCACCTGGCGCAAATTTTGATAGCCGGTCATGTATTCGTATGCATCGGCCGTCTCGATCACGCAGCCAACCTGGGCCATCGCTTGCTCAAACCGCGTTTCCGGGTCCAACCCGAACAGGCCCACCGTTCCCGCGTCGGGACGGCACAACCCGGTGATCGTCTTGAGCAGCGTCGTTTTGCCGGCCCCGTTTTGGCCGAACAGCCCGACGATTTCACCGGCGTGTACGTTAAAGCTAATATCGTGAATTCCGCGCTGATTGCGGAATCGCTTGGTCACGTGATTTACGCTCAATAAGGCGTCCATGACAGTTTCCCTCCCTTAGTATAAGCAGCGCCGGGCCATGGTTGCCCGGCGCTGTCCGCCCGCTAGGAACGGGTCTTCCTCAGCGGCGTTAACGATGCCACGGCGGCGTATGACCGTTCCGTTCGATCGTCTCCACCTGCTTCCCGGTCAAATCAACCGTATCGGGCGTTGTCTGGCCGAATCCGGACAAATCGCAATCAATGGAGATGACCAGTTCATGCTTGTCGCCCGCTTTATCGGTGCCGCTGATGGTAATTTTCCCTTGCTGGTGCTTAATGTATTGTTCCGGGCTGATTTCGGCGTCAAATTGGATATCCTCCACTTTAACGTTATCCGTCAACTCGGGAAAATCCACCTTGGGCATGGAGGGATGAGCCAAGCCATCCTTCTGGGCGGTTTCGCTGTCATTTCCCGCCATCCGGCCTTCTGCCCCCATCTGCCCGTGGAACTTCGGGCCGGCCGTCAGATGGCTCGCCGCCAGCGATCCGGCCGCTTGTACAACCGCCGGGATTTGGCTGCCGGACAGATGCAGGGACGCTTGCTTCACGCCGGAAGGAAGCTCCTCAACCGTCGCCAGGTCCTTCACATTGCCCATCAGGGCTTCGATGAACTGTTCCGCGTGCTGCGGAGGCGCAAACTCCCCACTGCCCGCTTCCCGCTTGTTTTCACCCAAGTTCATTACCCGGTACGTATCCGAATCCCCTTCGTGGAGGATTGCTTTTTCACCCTGCTTGAAGGCCTGCATGGTTTGGCTTTCCGATGCCCCCGTTACGGTGAACTTTGCGCTTGCGCTCATCCCGTTTGTCTCTTTGTTTCGTTTCGCCTCCAGATCGGCGCGGAAAATCTGCTTGCCGTTGTCGGTCACGACGATGGTTCCCTGATTTGTCAAGCTTTCAGCCGAAATCGTATGTTTCAGGGCGGATTTGTACGTTTCGTACCCGGACGTTCCTGCCATCGCGGACAGTCCGCTGGCCAGCAGCAGAGCGGCCCCGAGGCCGAACACCGTCCCCCGCTTGATCCATATTTTCGTTTTATTCATGGCGTTCTTCCTTTCTTAAACTTTGGTTTATCGGATGTTCGGAAGCGCGGCATGCCTGAACTGAACTTCCTGTCATTAAGCATAATCGCCAGGTCTAAAACGCCTCTAAACGAATTCTTAAAAAAGTATAAAAAAAGCGGACGGCACGACATACCGGTGCGGAAGTAGGAGGATAAGCGAATGGCGAGAAAGCCTGGAGGTGAGCAGTGATGCCGAAAAAGGCGGGGCGTAGTAATAAGGCATATTACAGGGTGTAGTCAAAGTGTTGTATATCAAGTGTGATGGAGAGTTGTACGGCGGATGTGTGAATCGCGGGATTTCCAAAGTAGCGGACAAAGTATTCCCTAACGCTGCAACAATTCTGAACCTTAGAACCATTCTAACGGTTGCCACAAGCGCTATTTATTCCAAAAACGTTGATTGCAAATTCTAACGGTTGCCCTGGCGCTTATTTCATTTAAAACCGTCCATTTTCACCTAGATCAAGGCAAATAACGTCGTTCACAACCGTTAGGATTTAGAAAAGGCCTTTTTTCGAAAAATAGTGGCTGATACAACAGTTAGATTTCCGGCTGGCTGGTGCGTCACGGTGACTGTGGTGACAAACTTAACGCTTCCCCGACGCACGGCTTAAGCGTGCTGCGGATCACCCGGACGATGAACGGAAACAACACCGATAGATGGCTTTCCTCCGTGAAGCATGTGTAAGACACGTGGATCCCGGGGATGCAGGCGGCCGACAGCCGTTCGAACATCGCTTTGGCGTCTTCGATCATATGCGGCTTTTCCAGGCTGCCGACGCCCAGATAAAGCCCGATGAGCGGCTTCTCTCCTGCGGAATCCGCGGCGAAGCCAGCATCTGCCGCCAGCCCCGCCTCCCTCCATCGCCGAACCGACTGTTCCGCAACCGGAACGATATAGCGATTTTTCCACCAGATCGACGGGCTTCCGGCGGCATAATGTTGAAAAGCCCGGGGCCGCGCAAACAGCGTATACAGCACAAACCAGCCGCCCAGCGAGTGGCCGAACAGCGTTTGACGGGTGCGGTTAATCGGCAGCGCCCGCTCGATAAGCGGTTTTAACTCCTCTTCGATAAACGCCAGGAACTGCTCCGCTCCCCCGGTTTTCGGCCACGGTACATCAATCGGGCGCTGCGGCAGCTCCTCCTGATCCGCATGGATCGTAAAATCGTAAAAACGGGCGTCCGTGTCAAACGGCCGATCCGTCTCATACCCGATGCCAACGACGATAGAAGCTTCCAGCCGATGGGGTCCGCGCGCATGCATGCGCACCGCCTCCGCCATCGCCCCAAAACAGGCGTTGGCGTCCAGCAAATAAATCACCGGAAAGCCGCCCTCCGGCGCCTCCACCTCCGGCTTCCACAGCATGATGCGGTAATCGCGCCCGCCGCAGCTCGTCATCGTCCATTGCTCCGCCCCGGGGATGCGAAACGGCTGTTTCTCCAGCGTATAATCCAAGGTAGCGCCCTCCTATCTTTTTCTTGCCCGATATAATTGGTAAACGAAATAAGGCACCCCGATGATCGAGATAACGATGCCCACGGGCAGCTCGGCTGGCGCAAACACCGTCCTGCCGATCAAGTCGCCGAGGATGACCATCACCATCCCGATCGCTCCGCAGGCGGGAACCACATACCGGTAGTGGATGCCGACCAGCCGCCGGGCGATATGCGGGGCGATCAGCCCGACAAAGCCGATGCTGCCCGACACGGATACGCAGGCGCTGACAAGCCCGATGCTGCAAACCAGCAGCCACCGCCGCTGGGCTCCCGCACGCACCCCTAAGCCGACGACGCTCGTCTCATGCAGCTGCATCACATCGAGCACGCCCGCTTTGCACCAAATGATCGGGATGAGCACCAGCAGCCACGGCAGCGTCGTCAGCACCTGCTCCCAATTGGCCCCGTAAATGCTGCCCGTCAGCCATACCGTCGCCATTTCGAAGTCCTGGGGGTTCATTTTCAGGGACACGTACAATGTAATGGCGCCGAAGCCCGAGCCAAGCGCGATGCCGACGAGGATCAAACGCTGAGGGTCGATGACTCCATTACGGCCGGAAAAGAAATACAGCAACGCCGCCGCGGCGAGACCGCCGATCCAGCCAAACAGCGGCATCGATAAAACCGAGCTAAAACCGCCGCCATTCACCGGCCCCTGCAGAAAGAACATAAACAAAACCACCGCCGTCCCCGCGGCGGCATGAATGCCCAGGATGCCGGGATCGGCGAGCGAATTTCGCGTGATCCCCTGCAGCGCGGCGCCGGCCACGCCAAGGCCGCAGCCGACCAATGCGGCGATCAAGATCCGCGGCAGCCGGAAATCGAAGATGACCAGATCGTGATCCTGCTGCGGATCGATGCGCAGCAGCGTCCCGAAGACGTCGCGAACCGACAGATCAAACGACCCGTTCGTGAGGCTGAGGTACATCCCGCATAACGCGAGGCCGCAGCAGACGGAAAAAACCAGCCAAAACCGCGCCGAAGAATATGGCCTACTCACTTTTTTCCCCTCCTCTCGTCTTGATCAAGTAGAGGAAATAAGGCACGCCAAACAGCGCGGTAACGACGCCGACCGGCACCTCGAACGGCGGATTCAGAAACCGGCTGAGCAAATCGCACCAAGCCAAAAACAAAGCGCCAAGCAGCGCCGCAAACGGAATTACCCTCCGGTAATCCGGGCCTACCAGCAGACGCGTAATATGCGGCATGATCAAGCCGACGAAGGCGATTTTCCCCGCGATCGCCACGGCAGCGCCGGTCATGACAACGACGCTGAGCATCGCCGCCGCTTTGATCAGCTTGACGTTCAGCCCCAGTTCCGACGCCAGCTCGTCCCCCAGCGCGAGCGCCGTTACCGGGCGGGCCAAGAGCAGGGCCAGCAGCAGTCCGAAGATCCCGCAAGGAACGGCCAGCCAGAGCATATCCGGAGCGATATCGTGCAGCCGGGCGTTGTACCAGAAGCTGATATTTTGCGATACCTGAAAATAACTGGCCAGCGCCTGGGACACCCCGCCGAGAAAAGTGCCCAAAATCGTCCCCAGCACCGCCATCATGACCGGAGAGGAGCCGCCGGGCAGCACCCTGGACAAGCCGAAAACGAGGCACGCGCCAAGCGCCGAGCCCGCCAGGGAATACCCGATCATCCCCATATTCGTCGTCCCCGGCATAAACGCCATACACAAGGTGACCGCAAACGCCGAACCGTCCGAAATCCCCATAATCGAAGGCGAGGCCAGCGGATTTCTGGTGATCCCCTGCATCAAGGCCCCGGAAACGGCCAGCATCGCTCCGATCAGCAGCGCGCCGACCGCGCGGGGAATCCGGGACGTCCGGACGATCTGATGATCGATATTGCCGGCATCAAAATGAACGACGGCGTCCCATACCTCATCGTAGGTGATCGGCTTCGTTCCGTGCAGCACCGATCCCGCGATCGTGACGGCGATGAGCAGAACGCCCAGGGCCAGAAGGCCTGCGTTTCTCAGCTTGCGTATTCCCGCCGGCGTCTCGGTTCGAATATCCCCGTTCATTCCATTACTCGGCAAGCCGTGCCTGCGCCGCCTTCAGAAATTCGATCCGGCTCCACGCAGGGCCTCCTTCCGCAAGCGGATCGATCACGTTCACGAACACTTTGCCGTTCTTCACCGCATTTATGTTTTTGACGATCGGGTCTTCCAAAAATTCATCCAGCGCCGTCTTCGTTTCCTGGTTCTCATCACTCGCAAACTGAATGAACAAATAATCCGGGTTCATCGCGGCAAACTGCTCGATCGTCACTTCTTCCTGCGCTTTGGCCGCGGCAACCTCAGCCGGCGTTTTCAAGCCAAGGTCAGCGTACAAAATCGGATTGAAAAACACCGTTTCCGGATAGATAAACAGCTTCCCGGTACGTATCCGCACCGCCAGCACGTTTTGATCCTGGAGCTTCCCGGTCAGTTCCGCTTTGGCTTTCTCCAAGTCGCTTTGGTACTCCGAGATCGCCTTTTCGGCTTCAGCCTGCTTTCCCGTCAATTCCGCAAGCAGGTTCAAATTCGCTTCCCAGTCGACGGCCAAATGCGAGACGAGAATGGCCGGCGCGATTTTGCCGAGCTTCTCCGCTACCTCTGCGGGAAATTTCGTCGAGCCGAGAATAACGTCCGGTTTAAGCTTCAGAATCGTCTCGAAATTGGGCTGGGTTTTCTCCCCAATCGATTCCGCCTGATCCGTAATCGCCGCAAAGCGCTCCGGAAAAGCTCCGCCGAACGTAATCGCGCCTACCGGATGCACGTCCAGCACCAGGGCGTCCTCCATCGCTTCCATCGAGCCGGTGATAACGACCCGTTCCACTTTGGCCGGAACCTCGTAGGTCTGGCCCAAATATTCAATCGTACGCGTTCCCGTCCCGGCAGCCGGCGTATTCGCCGAAGCGGCATTCGCGTTCCCCGCGGCGTTTTGCTGCGCCCCCGCTCCATCGCTTCCCCCGGACCCGCACGCCGTTAACACCCCTGTAAACAGCAGGACAACCAACGTCGCCCAAGTCAACTTTTTCATCTCTCCGTAGACCCCTTTCCATATGCAGACAAGACCATCATCGCATGTATATGATAATGATTATCATTGTCGATTATAAAAAGAGGACGTTCACTTTGCCATGGATAATCTTCGGAACAATTATGGACTTTCTCCCGGAAACAACCGGACAAGCTGCTCCAGCATACGCAGGTGGGCATGCGGAGAATATTCGAGCCACGGGTCCGAGGACAGCATGCGTACTCTTTGCCGTTCAACTGCGGGAAGCGCCAGCCAGTCCCGATCCGTTTGCAAGCTTGCCCACGCATCGATCGTTCCGCTGTCCTGACGCACCATCATCAAAATATAGCCGGGATTGATTCGTTTTAGCTCCTCCAGGCTTACCGGCAGGTTGTAAACATCCGACTCCCCGGCATAAGCGGGAATCAGCTCCAAATCGCCATACAATAACCCGGCCATGCCGCGATTGCAATGCAGAAACAGGCTTTCGTTCATCATGCGGATGACGGCCACCGTCTCCTTGCGGAGCACAAGCGGCAGCAGCTCCTTCGTCCGGTTCAACTGAAAAGAATAATCTTCCAGCCATTTTCCGGCCTGCCACGTTTCGCCCAAATCCGCGGCCAGCGAAGCAAACTGCTCCCGCCAGCCGAGACGCGATACGGCAAGCAGCTTCACTGGGGCAATTCGTTCCAGTTCGCTGCGTTCTTCCGCCGAAATCGTCTCGGCGGCGAGAATCAGATCGGCGGAAATTTGCCGAAGCTGCTCCAGATTGGCGCGCCAGTCCTCATTGTAACGGTAGGCGCTGAACTGGACCGGGATTTCGCTGCTGAACTCGCGGTAATAGTATTCCGTCCACTTCGGATGGAGCGGTGCCGCGTGAGGCAAAATCCCGAGCGGGACCAGATAGCCGAGCACTGGCGGGCTGTAGGCCGCCAGCTTCCTGCGGCTGCTTTGCATGTAGGCGGACGGCGATACGCCGATGGCCTGTTTGAACTTGCGGCTAAAATAAAATTCGTCCGTATAGCCGATCATATGCGCGATGTCGCGCAGCTTGGCCGGGGACCCCGCCATCAGCCGCTTCGCCCGCCGTATCCGCAGTTCCGTGACGTATTCAATCGCGCTTTTGCCGTATTTTTTCTTGTATAACTCCACGAAATATTTCGGGCTAAGCTCCGCGATCCGGGCCAGCCGCTCGATCGTAATCGGCTCGGCGTAATGCTCCTCGATGTAACGTTTGGCGTATTCCACGGCCGCGCCGGCGTTCTCTGGCTTCGACCTGCGGTTGCGGTATATGTAAAAAAGCATCTCCTGCAAATCGATCTGACAGCGAAAATGCCCCATCTCGTCCTCGCCATGCCATGTCTGATACAGATCGGCGCTCATCGTCGCCAGTTGATCGTAAGGATAAACGAACATTTTTCCCGGATACGGCAGCGCTTCGGAAGACCGGTCCATCCGGGGGCAACTCCGCTCCCCGCTATGTTCCGGCTGCGGAAAGGCGAACACATCGAAATAAAAAACATACAGCTCGGCCTCCCCGCTGCGCTCGTCAGCGCCAAAAGTCTGTCCGGGACCCCCGAGAAAAATGCTGCCCCGGTCCAGCTCCACCGGCTCCTGGTCGACGATCAGCCGCACGCTGCCCCGAACCGCCACGATCAAAACAAATGACATGGCCAGTTGCTGCCTTAAGACACTTCCGGTATCGCCCTTTACGTTCTCAACGGAACGAAGCCGGAATGATAACTCACCCAGCTTTCTTAGTTTCAAGTCATTTTTCGCCTGCTTCATGTTCCGACATCTCGCTTTATCGATATACTTATGTACTAGCTTTAAGTATATGGATAGCCGTTCTCAACATCAATCCTATCCTTGCCCAGTTCCGCGCTGATTTTATCGATCCGGTTCGTCCAGATCCAGCCGGAGTAACCGGCCGGGAGCCGCTTCAGGTCCTCCGCCGTGTCGAAGCCGCTGGAAAAATCGCTGCCGTCGCCGCCGACCACAACGACCCGCGTGTCGACCGAGTCCATCCGGTTCAGAAACTTGTCCGGCCACCCCCAAATCCACGGGGCGATTTTCTCGGGAATGTGCAGTTCCGTATTCCGGCAAGCGGCCGGAATGTATCCCGTCCACCCGGAAGCCTCGTACGACAGCAAACATCGCTTCAGCGCCGCCTTGGACATAACCCGCAGGTCCGGCAACTGCTCCTGCAGCGTGCGGATCGGCTCGTCACCGCCATAAACGGTCAGCAAGCTCCGCTCCTCCGAAGACCTTGTCGATAAAAAATCCGCCAGCTGCGTTCCTTCCTCCGGATCATTGCTTTTGATATGAATAAGGAAAGTTTTACCTGGAAAATGTTCCAGCACCTCCGGCAACGACGGCATCAGCCCGCTGCCTTTGCCCCGGAACGGGTACGTTTTCCCTTGATCCGCCGTGTATCCGTAGCCCATATCCAGCATCTTCAGCTCGGCCATCGTATAATCTTTCGTCGTCCCCGACGCGTTGGTCCGGCAATCCAAGGTCCAATCGTGAAACACGGCAAACTGCCCGTCTTTGGTCAGCTTGACGTCAAGCTCCACCATATCCGCTCCCGCCGCAAACGCCGCTTCCATGGAAGCGATCGTATTTTCCAAGTAGGCATGCTCCGGCTCGTAAATCCGCTCCGCGGTGCAGGTGTCGTTGTCGATGCCCTCCATCGGAAAAGTTTGCGCCAGCCCCCGGTGGGCCAGCAGTTTAGGCTCATCACCCCGCGAAGCCGTGAAGTGCGATGAATTGTTTATGTAAACGAAAACGAGAAAGGCAAGCAGAAGCCACGTCCTTTTTCGCCTTATGATCTTCCCCAGCATGTCATGACTCCTTCTCCAAAATATACCCGCTGCCCCGGACCGCGCTGATCTGGAACGTGTCCCTGCCGAATTTTTTGCGGATGCGGTAGATCAGCGTGCTTAATTCGTCCATCGTGACGTCCGGCAGGCCGTCCGGGCCGCTTTGCCGGTCATACCAAACCCGCTGCTTGATCGCCGGAATCGCGACCAAACGATTGGGATGCTCGTGAAGCAATTGAAGCAGCAAAAACTCCCGTTCCGACATCGAAATTTTCACGCCGTCCACGATGCATTCCCGTTTTTCCCAATGGATCGCGACTTGCTCGCCCGCTGTCTCTTGCCCCTGAAGCAGATCATCCGGCGGCTCAAATTCCAGCGTCTGCTCCCCCGGCGAATACGAAAAATGAAGTACGCCCGTTCCTCTCGCCAGCTTGAGGATATCGTTCGTTTCCAGCACATAGGGAGCATTCGGGAGCATCCGCACCCCGTTCAGCTCCGTTCCGTGACGGCTGCCGCGGTCGTATGCGACGACCCGGTCCCCCTCTTTCCGCAGGGTCAAATGCTTGCGGGAAATGAAAATATTCGTGAACGCCAGATCCGGGGCGCTCCCGGAAGAGGCGCGGCCGATCTCCGTGACGTCCCGGTATAAATTCAGGCAAGTTCCGGGGCGAAACGGTTCCCCCCGAAGAATATAAATACAGGCGAAAGTATCCAGCCCTGCTCCCTCCATTCCATGTAACATCATCATCTTATCTTAATTTGCGGGCGGGCAACATGGCAACCCGGCTGACAATACGCTGACAGTTGACTGATGCTGAACAGGACTAAGATTGAGCGGCGCTTTTTCCAAACGGCGGTTATCTGGTATCATAAAATGGGAGATCATTGTCGAACGGAGAAAGGAAATAAACCATGAGCTTTCAACTAACAGAGCGTGTGATCAAATTGTTGTGCGGACGCATTTCTTACGAGCGCGGGGAGGCCTATTACCGGGCCGGAAAAGTAACCTTCCAGCAAATCGACCACGCTTCCCGCGTCTATGCGGCGGATGTGTCGGGAACGGGCCTTTATCACGTATCGGTGCAGATCGATCAACACGGAGACGTCCAAGCGGAGTGCAATTGTCCGGCTTTTTATACCTATACCAATTACTGCAAACATATCGCGGCGGTGCTGCTGGGCGTTCACGATATGCAGCAAAACGGCAAGCCCCCGGTGCGATCTTATCCTTCCCTGCTGCATACCGGACGTGAGGTAGACGAGGGATATAGGGAGCGCGGCTCGGACGATGCTTATGATGAGGCACAGAACGCTGCTCCCCAAGCGCGCCCGGTTGAAATTTCTTCCCGGGACATCTGGATCGCCCGCGACATGATGCATTTGTTCGAGGACCAAACGAAGCTGCCGCTCCGCGCCGGGGCCCGCTTCGATGCAAGAACGCCGCTGCAGGCCGTTTTTACGCTGCGTCCCGTTCCCTACGGGTACCGGAAGCACCTGTTTGGGGTGGAGATGAAAGTCGGCGAGAAACGCCCTTATATCGTCAAAAACATCCGGGACTTTCTCGATAAAGTCGACCGGCGTGAGCCTTTCATCTTCTCCAAGCATTTCTGCTACGATCCGGACCGTCACAGCTTCCTGCCGGCCGACGAGGGGCTGTTGCAGCAGCTGATTGAAATTAACCGCAACGAGCGGATGTATCAGGAAACCTTCGGCGCTTATATGCCTGCCAAGATATACGGGAACGGAGACCGGCTGCTGCCGATCCCGCCGTTTTTTTGGAATCGGCTGCTGCCCCTGCTGACGGAAGCCCCGGCCGCCGAATTGGAGCAGTATGGACAAACCTGGCCTAGCCTAAACGTTTCCGATGAACCGCTGCCCCTGCAATTCGAACTGGGTGAAGCCGGGGACAACCACTTTCATTTTTCCGTCCGCGGTCTTGACGATTGTGTCATCCTGGAAGATTACGGGGTCATTCTTACCGAAGGCAAAATCATCAAACAGCCGGCGGCAGATTGCCGGCGGCTGGCGGAAATCAAACATCTGCTGGCGACGGCCCGCAAGCAGCGGATCATCGTGCAGCCCGAGCAAATCGAGCCCTTTGTGGAAAAGGTATTACCCGGACTATCCAAGCTCGGCAAAATCGAAATCGAAGACAACGTTGCGGGGCGCATGGTGCGCACGCAGCTTAAAGCCAAGCTGTATCTGGACCGGGTGAAGGATCGCCTGCTCGCCGGACTGGAATTCCAATACGGGGACATTATTTTTAACCCTCTGGAAGAACATGGCCCGAAGCGGGGAACCGACCTGATTTTGCTGCGGGACAGCGAAAAAGAACGGCAAATTCTCGAATTGATGGAAACAAGCTCGTTCGCGAAAACGGAAAGCGGCTATTTTCTGGACGACGAAGAAGCGGAATATGAGTTCCTGTACCATATCGTGCCTGAGCTTGAGAAGTTGCTCGAGATTTACGCCACCTCGGCCGTGAAGGTTAGGCTCTTGTCCGATCTTAGGCCGCCCAAAATCTCCGTGGAGCTGGACGAGCGTACGGATTGGCTGGAGTTCCGCTTTGACATGGACGGCATTAATGAATCGGAAATTCGCGGCTTGCTGCTGGCTATAGAGGAAAAAAGACGGTACTACCGTCTTCCGAACGGGGCGTTAATGCCGCTGGAAAGCGCCGAATTCCAGGAAATCGTCAAATTTATAAACGAGTTCGGCATTCACCGGAATGAAATTAAAGGCAGTGAGTTCCGTCTGCCGCTCAGCCGCGGCATCCATCTCCGGGAACAAACGGAACCCGGAAGCCCGATCAAGCTTGGCAAATCGCTGCGGCAGCTGCTCCATAACCTGCGGAATCCGGATCATTTGGACTTCCCGGTTCCGGCCCAGCTCTCCGGCGTTCTGCGGGATTATCAGGCATATGGTTTCCAGTGGTTAAAGACGCTGGCCCATTACCGTTTCGGCGGGATTTTGGCCGACGATATGGGCCTCGGCAAAACGGTGCAATCAATCGCCTTCATCGTTTCGGTGCTCCCGGAGATCGCCGCGTCCGGACAGCCAGCGCTGATCGTCTCCCCCGCGTCCTTGATTTATAACTGGAAAAACGAGCTGGTGAAGTTCGCTCCGGAAATCAAGGCGGTGATCGCCGACGGCAGCAAGGCCGAACGAGTAAGAGCGCTAAGAGAAGCGGCCGAAGCCGATGTGATCATCACCTCCTATCCCCTGCTGCGCCGGGACATCGAGCAATTTGCCGAGCTGTCGTTCCATACGCTTTTTTTGGACGAGGCGCAAAGCTTTAAAAATTATGCCAGCCAAACCGCGCAGGCGGTCAAAAGCCTTCAGGCCAGACACCGGTTTGCCTTGACGGGGACGCCGATCGAAAATTCGCTGGAGGAGTTATGGTCGATTTTCGGCGCCGTGTTCCCGGAGCTTTTCCCGAGCCGCCAAGCGTTTAACGAGTTGTCCCGGGATACGATCGCAAAGCGGATTCGCCCGTTTCTGCTGCGCCGCGTGAAATCCGATGTGCTCAAAGAGCTGCCGGAAAAAATCGAGTCCTTGCAGGCGACCGAGCTGCTGCCGGAGCAGAAGAAACTGTACGTCGCCTATCTGGCCAAGCTGCAGCAGGAAACGTTAAAGCATTTAAACGAGGACGCCTTTCAGCGAAACCGCATCCGTATTTTGGCCGGACTTACGCGGCTGCGCCAGCTATGCTGCCATCCCGCCCTGTTCGTCGACGGTTACGAGGGCAGCTCGGCGAAATTCGAGCAACTGATGGAAATGGTAGAGGAATGCCAAAGCGCGGGAAAACGCGTGCTGATCTTTTCGCAGTTTACGGAAATGCTGGGGCTCATCGGCCGCGAATTGGGATACCGGGGACTTCCGTTCTTTTACTTGGACGGGAAAACCCCCGCTTCCGAACGGGTGGAGCTCTGCAGCCGGTTTAACGGGGGCGAGCGCGATCTGTTCCTGATTTCGCTGAAAGCGGGCGGCACCGGTCTGAATCTCACCGGCGCGGACACCGTCATCTTGTACGATTTGTGGTGGAACCCCGCGGTGGAAGAGCAAGCCGCCGACCGCGCCCACCGGATCGGGCAAAAAAATATCGTTCAGGTGATCCGCCTGGTCGCGCAAGGGACGGTCGAAGACAAAATGTACGAGCTTCAGCAGAAGAAAAAGAACCTCGTGGAGGAAGTGCTGAAGCCCGGCGAGGAGTCGTTCTCGGCGCTCACCGAGCAGGAGATCCGCGAAATCCTGATGATATGAGAAAACCCGCCGGAGCTCCGGCGGGTTTTTAATGAGCAAACCATGCTTTTGGCGTAGAGAGGCGAAGTAGGAACTTGCTTGGGCAGTCTATGTTGCCGGAACTAGCGGTAATTTATGGCGCTATTTTTGAGTTTTTACCACTCCTGCGGAAAATAGCGGAACTTTTGGTCCCTATTTGAAGGCCATGATTGGAAAAAGGCGCCTTTCGCCCCCATCTTTCTAAAATAGCGGTAAAAAAATCCTCTATTTATGCTATACTCCCTTTTTGACGAAAATAAGGCCTTTTTATACCGCTATTTCCGCGACCAGCGGTCAGCAGCCAGCCGACAGTGAACAGCCGGGAATGTCGGACAGCCGTCAGCAGCGATTATCCTTGCCGCGCTACTGCCCGGCAACCTCAAACTCGTAAAGCGAATAGCCGTAAGGGGTGCCCCGCCCGATCCCGTACATTCTTACGTATCTGGCCGGCTTGGAGTCCAGCGGAATTTCGTCTATGCCCCCGTCACCGCTTGTCGCCGTATAGACGTCTGTCCAATTTTCGGGATCGCCGCTGTCGGTGGATACCTGGATTTTATAATGCTTAGCATAGGCATCCTCCCAGCGCAGCTTCACCCCGGTAATTTGCCGGACCGATCCCAGGTCCACGTAAATCCATTCCGGGTCGCTGCCTTCGCGGCTGGCCCATCTTGTCATTTGGTTGCCGTCGACCGCTTGGCTAGGCTCAAATCCTACGCCCTCAATAGAGCTGGATACCGCCGGCTTGTTCAAGGCCAGATTGGGCGCCGAAGGCGGCACGGTTTGGGCGTCCGGTTTCCACCAGTTGCCGGAAAGGAACAGCATGTTCAGTAAATTGTAGGTATCGCTGAAATAGTCTTCTTTCTGATTCTTCATCCAATCCCATCCGGCGTTGACCCATGCCTGATTGGCGCTGCTGGCCGTTCCCGCCGAGATGAGCGGAGCGGCAAACACCGCCGTGGCGTAGTCCCCGACGGCCGAACCGTCCAGCTTGTACCCGTTTTTGATGCCTGCGGGCGATCCGCCGGTCTTGCTTTGAATCCAGGCCGCCAGCTTGTCCGCGATCGCTTTGCCCCGCGTGTCTCCGTACAAGGCGTAATCCATCACGACGCGCAGCGGTACCCGGCTTGCATTGTAATAGTAAATGTTAGTTTCCTTAAACTCATCCAAATACCATTCCGGAGCCGGTTTAGGCGGATTTCCTACCACAAAATCCGAGATCAGCCCGGTGTTTGGCGAATAAGCCGCGCTGAATTGCTGGTACACATTGTATAAACTATCGATGACGTGGATCCAGGTTTCGTCCTCCGTCACTTCGTAAAAAGCCCGAAGATGGCTAAGCATCCAGTCCGAAGGGCGCGTGTTGAGCGCATCTTTGGAATCCCAGTCGCCCAGGTTCAGGCGATAGGATTTGGTGACATAACTGACTTTGATGCCGTCCGTGATCATTTTTTTCGCTTCCTGCAAATAGTTGATCGCGCCGCTTGATCCCCATTGATTATGAGCGAGAATAAGCGAGTAAGCGATGTCGAGATCGCCGTCGGTGGCCGAACCGAAATGCCCTTGCGCGGCCGGATCGTCCGCCACGACCCAACCCATCAGGTTGGGATTGCCCGAGCTTTTATAAGCCCTTGCCGTTTTAAACAATCCGTCGTAAATCGTCCGGGCGTCGGGATCGTAACCAGCCATTAGTGCGGTAATAACCATCCCGTACCCTTGACCTTCGGAGGAACCTAATGCGGTAAAGCCGTCCGGATCTCCCGTAATGTCCCCTTTCACGTAGTATCCGCCCGGCAATGATGTTAAGTCGTGTTTGAGATACTTCGCTTTCCAGTAGTTGTAATACTCCGCTACGGCCTGGTTCATCGCCGCTTGCGTTACGTGATTCGGTTTAATGATTCCCGGGTAACTGACCTGCTGCGGAAATGGCTTTAATTCCCCGGCAGCGTTCGCACGCCGTTCCGGACCGAGCCATCCCGCCGAAACGAACACCGTCATGCAAATAAGCATCACACATAACCTTTGAAGCTTTAGAGCAGGTACTGCCGCTTTCCTTGTAAAAAACATCATCATTCCTCCTCGAATCGAAAGTGCAAATCAAGCCTTACGTTTTCGGTCGTCGGATATGAATAGCAAGGATGTCCTTAATTGTATTTTATTACAATTGGACAAGAAGTGAAAGCAAGACGGTAAGCGTTAAAATGTTTGTAATCGGACGGATCGGGAAACGATAAATAAGGTAAACTACCACTAACAGAGTGAGACACAAGGAGGAACAGCATGGAACAGCAAAACGGGCAGCATTCCCGCGACGAAGCGAAACTTCGCAATAAAATCGATCCTGCCGGCGACTCTATGGCCGAAAAAAAGAAAATGAAAAGCGGCGTGGACATCGAACCGGAAGCCGACGAATGGGTGGCCAAACCGGCGCCGTTTGCCGATACCGATTCCGCAAAACAATAAGCCGTCGATAACGATCCGCGTGGCCGGTGGCCATAGCGGATTTTTTTAGAACACCGCCAGATGTTTTTCTTACTGCTGCAGCTTCTTTTTGCGCTTGATCAGCATCGCCATGAACAGCAGCGCCGGAGCGCATATTTGAATCAGCGGGTACCACTTCAGCACAACTTCGAGACCGACCCATATAAAATGCGAATAATTCGGAGATGTTAAAGCAGCACCAAAAATCGCTATGCCCACCGGAATGATCCATTTTTTATAAGGAACTCCGGTAACCCGATCGCATCCCTTCACGGCGCCGATATAAAACAGAAGCATTTTGGCGCCAAGCCCCATAAACAAAACAATAACAAACAGCACATCCATTCTCTCAAACACTTCGGCCAATTCGATCAGTTGTACGGTTTGCAGCAGCGGAAAGGCTACCGTGCTCGCCAGTTTGGGGCCGAGCACCAGCACGTTGATTTGATTGACAGCAATTAGGAACACGGCAGTGCACCCATAAGCGATCAAAAAAGCCTTGCGGGCATTTTGCTCCGTTTTCAGCCGCGAAAAAAATACCAGAAACAGCATCGGTTGAGCGAAAGGGAAAGAGATAATGTTCGGGACTTCCTTCCACACGGGCTTTAAGCCGTTTTCCAATATAGGAAGCATATTTTCAAAGTGCATTAGCCCCAGTCCCCCGATCATCGAAATGAGTATCATATAACTTAAAACAACGAGCGGAAATAAGACAAGACCACAAAGAAACACGACCCGAAGGCCGTATCTGGCACTGTTGGCCACGATAGCGAGCCCGATGAGCATAATGACCACCAGCGGAGTTCGGTTCAGAAGCACATAAGCGGCCAATTCTCCCAAATCACGTAAATTACGTGAGGCTTCATAAGCAAAATAAACGACGAACAAGACGGAAAGCAGCGAACCCGCCGTTTTCCCCAAATATTTTCGGCACAATTCGAACAGATCAAGTTCGGGGTCGCGGCGATGAATAGCCAAGTACATTAATAAAAGAATGAAGCCGGCAACGGCGGCGATGGCCATGGCGGCCCACGCATCTTGCCCGGCATCACCACCGATTTGAAACAACGTGGTGCTCCCGACTTCAAACAATACAAATCCGCTAATCAATTCGGCAAGTCCGGATTTCTCCTGCTTCATGAGTTCACCTTCTTCCTGGTTCATCCACTATGGCCGTTTTGGTTAGATAGCTGTTTAAACGATTTCTTCAACAGGCCGGGACGCTCGATTTTTACCGTCACATACACTTCCAACTTGATCTTGGAGAGTTCCTCGTCCCAATTGTCCTTCAGCTCTCTCCAGGCTTTAGGATCATTGCGGTGGATTTTTCCGGCAAATCCCGGCAAATCGACGCGCATTTTTTGCGCGGCTTCCCAACCCGTATTAACCGTGTCGATGATCGTAGCGCCAACTTCCCGCTCGATCGCCTGTATCGTCTTGGGACTGAACGGATCGCCGCCGCACATGTATTCCATCAAGTCTCCACTGGCTTGAATGTGAACCTTCATATTGTAATGATCCCCCGCCTTGACGGGAGTTACTTTCGTTTTCGCCTTATTTATGCGAAGGGAGCCCCCAAGATTACTCTGTGGATCGCTACGCGGACAAGCAAACGACAGAGTGCTGCCCTTTACCTGATCGGAAAGCCAGGCAATGCCGTAGCTCTGCTCCGGGTTCAGCCACCCCGCCAGCCGATCGCCTTTGAATACTCCCAGACGCACGACTTTCATTTTAACGGGAGGAGAGGTGGTTTTGTTGATATCCAGGGATTCTAAGGGCTTTTCGCTGCCTTCGGGGACGCTTATGGCCGGAACGCCGGCCGCCCGTGAGTCGGATGAAATTTTTTGCGCCAGTTGAAACAGGTTAATAACTGGAAAATAGGAGGTATTGGATTGCTGTTTGTGCATAATATCTGCCAGCGCGCTGCCCGGCATTTTCTCCGGAGGCACCATATTTCTTAAAATATCCGAAGCCTTGCGGTCCGTTACGGCAACCAGTACGGTTTCACGCGCTTCAACATTGCGGAAGTATAAATCTAAAATTTGGTTGATCCCCGCTTCCGCCGCCTCTTTACCGATCACCGTAATTTCGGTATGGCCGAAGTAAAGACGGCGCGGGTTCTCCACATACCCTAAAGCGGCCGCTTCCCGAATCGTCTTGCCTTTCGTCGTAAACACGGTTACGCTGGGCTGGGAGCCTCCGCCTCCGCCCCCTCCTCCTCCCTGGCTTGTCCCCGTGGCGGAAGGAACGACAATCTGATAGGATATTTCCCAATCGTTTCCGGACCGGTCGAACCCCGTGGCTACGGTGATGCCTAGCTCATTCAGTTCCGTACGATTCCAGCATCCGGTTGCAGTAAGACATAGGACCGCTGCAGCGCAACACAACAAAAACACCCGCATAATGGCGCTCATTCCCCTACTTTTTAATCAGCCCGTCGTTCGGTACGGAGCCTTGTCTTGTTTTGTTGTCTTCGTTGATGTACGTCGGCCGCTTCTTCATCTTTGGCCAGGGCGCCCGAATAAAGACATCCTTCATATTCGCAAAACTCAGCGGGGCGACCGGCAATAAATAAGGAACCCCAAACGAGCTTAAGGAAACAAGGTGCATCAGGATCGGAATCAGGCCGGCCAATATGCCGTAGAGCCCAAACGTTCCGGCCAGGATCATTAATCCGAACCGGATCAGTCTGACCGCGGACGACATGCCGAACGTAGGGATGACAAAATTGGAGATGGCCGTAAACGATACGATGATGACCATCGCAGCGGATACCAAACCGGCTTGCACCGCAGCCTGCCCCAAGACGAGCGCGCCGACGATCGAAATCGCCGACCCGACCACCCGCGGCATGCGAACCCCGGCCTCGCGGATGACTTCAAACGTGATTTCCATCAGCAACGCCTCCAGCAGTGCCGGCAAAGGAGTCCCTTCACGCTGCGCTGCCAAACTGATCAGCATCGTGGTCGGCAGCATTTCCGGATGAAAGGTGGTCACGGCGATATACAAGGCAGGAAGCAACATGGCGACAAGGAAGGAAAGCAGGCGGATGCCGCGCAAAAAGGTCGATATATCGTAACGCTGATAATAATCTTCGCTGGACAAGAAAAATTTGAAAAACGTGACCGGGCAAATCAGCACAAACGGACTTCCGTCCACCAGAATGACAACCTGTCCCTCCAATAAACTTCCTGCCGCGGCGTCGGGACGTTCCGTGTTCATGATCGTCGGAAACGGGGTGAACGCTTTATCCTGGATAAATTCCTCGATATAACCGCCTTCCAAAATGCTGTCCGTATGAATGGCATCAAGGCGGTTAAACACCTCTTGAAGCACGGCGGGATTGGCAAGTCCCTCGATATAAGCGACGACGACCTTCGTTTGCGTGTAAGTCCCCACCGTCCGGTTTTCGAAACGCAGATCGGGAGACCTGATCTTTCGTCTCAGCAAAGCCATATTCGTGGACATTTCTTCGGTAAACCCTTCCTTTGGCCCGCGAATGACGGTTTGGGTCGAAGGCTCTTCGACCGATCTGCGCGGCCCGCCCGGAATGGAAGCAACGATGGCGCCTTGCGCCCCGTCGATAACGATCGCGGCGGAACCGCTTAATATGGCGGAGATCAGATCGGTCCCGCCTGAGATCCGCTTTACGTTTCCGGCCCCGATTTGGTCGGCGAGCGGCTCGCTCGGATAGTCCTGATCCACAATAAAGAAGCGCTTGTCCAAATCGTCGATCAATTTGCTTAAAAGCATTTGATCGATAAGCCCGCCAATATAACAGACGGCCACGTCTTCCCCTGCCGGACCGCGGTTTTGCAGCCGGCGAATGACGACATCGGAGCTGCCGCCCATTTTTGAGCGCAGATAAGAAATCGTCCCGGATAATGAGCCGTAGAGCCCGTCGCTTGACGTTTGACCCATTTCCCGATCCGCAGGGGCAGTGACTCTTCCCCGGCTGCCTTTTCGTAGATTTCGGCCTAGTTTCCTCATGACGCGCCTCCAACCCGTGAACTAACAGTAATATGGCCCATATCCATAATTTGTATTCTGCAGCCTATGCTGGATTCAATAAAAAAGAGCGGGATGCGAGGAAATGCCCTCGGCCCGCTCTTCTTGAACTTTTCACTCTCATATTCGAAATTATCGTTCGTTGGCGTTAGGTTTAGCCTTAGCTTGACCAGCCCTGGTTGCCGCCATGACCAGCAAATAAATGACGATAAACATTCCCATAAACCCGGCGGAATAGCGATACATGACGGCGTAATCCGTGGCGGAAGCGATCGCTCCCAAAATCACCGATCCGATCGCAACGCCGAAATCGGTGGAATTATAGAACATGCTGTTGGCTGCGCCATATTGCTCAGGCGAGCTGCTGCGAATCATCCAGGCCTGTATCGTCGGCTGAATCGCGCCAAAGCCAAGACCGTACAGCAATGCCGACAAAATCAGCATGCCCAGCGAGGTTGTAAACGATAAGATCACCATGCTGGCGATCACCGAAGCTGCCGCGGGCAAAAGAACGGCGGCGTGACCCTTACTGTCGAAGATACGTCCGGAAATCGGCCGGATAATGACGATTGTAATGGCATTAAACAGGAAAAACAGCCCCACCTGCGAAAGATGGACAAACTCTCCATAAAGTGCGATAAAACTGAGCAGCCCGCTGTAAGTAATCGCCAATACGATATTTAAAAAGGCCGGGAACAAAAGCTTGCGGTTAAAACCGCGGGTATTCCTGCCTGCACTTTCCTTCCGGCCGGCTGTTGCCTCTTCTTGATTAGCCTTGCCTAAGTCCCGGCCCCGGGAAGCGGGCGGCAGCGCCCGGGTCAGCAGCAAAAGCGGAAACATGATCACCACAGCTGCCGCGCCGGCCAGCGACAATGCGCCAAATCCAAACCGACCCATCATGTTAAGTCCGAGCATCGGTCCAACCGACATCGCCAAGCTGGTGGACAAGCCGAAATAACCGATGCCTTCCCCCATGCGCCGGAGCGGAATGATTTGCGACACCAGCGTCGGCAAAATCGTGCTGGCGATCCCGAATCCGACCCCGTATCCCGCTCGCATCAATAATAGCCCTCCGACGGATCCGGCCAGGCTGTTCAGCGCGGTCATTGCCGCCGCGATGATCAGGCCGATGAACAGCAAGCTGTTTGAAGACATTCTTTTTAACAATGCCGCCGCCAAAAAGCGCGTAACGATGGCGGAAGCCGCAAATACGCTGGTCACCAGGCTAACCTGCAAATCCGTGGCGGCCAGTTCGTTTTTGACGTAAGCGGAAAACGAAGACAACAGCATATGCAAATTTAAAAACAGCAAAAAAGTAGAGATCGTTAACGAAATAAACGACCTCGTCCACAACGGTTCGGATTGAATTGATTCCTTCATCTCTGATTTCTCCCACTCTCTATCTAATTGTTCTCCAGTTGGCCGGTGAGATGCACGTTGATCCGCTCCAGCAAATTCAGCAGCACGCGGTACTCCTCCTCGGACATGCAGCGCTTCACTTCCTCCGTGACCCCTTGCTCAAGCGCGATCGTTTCCCGGATCAACGTCCGGCCGCGTTCCGTACTGAACACCGCAAAGGATCGGCGGTCCTGTTTTCCGGTCTGCTTGTAGATTAAGCCTTTGCTTTCCAATAAATCGAGGATGCGCGTGGTCGTAGGCTTGTCCTTGCCGCACCGGCCGGCAATCTCCTTCTGAATCAAACCTTCGGATTGGTCGATCTGATTGAGCACGGACCACTGCTCCGGCGTAATGTCATACTCCTTCAAACGATGTTGCAGTAATGACGCAATTTTCCGGTGGGTCACGCCCATAATGAAGCCGACAGCCAAGTCAGCCCCACGTTGATTTACCTCCATCCGCAAATTTCCCTTTCCGCAAATTAGTTGTTATAACAATAGTATTATAACTAACTTTTCTTGTAAAGCCGCCCGCAGATTTTTGCCGCCGCATAGGTGATTACCTTATCCCTTTTCAATATAGCCGGAATACACTGCCTGTAAGAAAAAACCGTCACAAAGGGGATTTTAAACCATGAAATCAGGCCGGCAACCACGCCATGTGATCAGCAAATGGAAAAAAAATAAAGCGCTTCTGGAAAACAAAGATCTAAAGCCTTACCTGCCGGAGATGCGAAAATTCGATCGGGCCAACCTGCTCAATATGCTAAAGAAGCACAAAATGGTGTACGTCAAGCCGGTTAACGGCTCTATGGGAAAAGGAGTCATGAGAGTGGACCTGAAGCCGTCGGCAAGCAACGCCCCGTACCGCTACCAGCTCGAAACAAAGGTCCGTTCCTTCAATACTTTCGACGAGCTTTACGCGTCCATCCAACAGCATAAAGTTAAAGGGGACTACCTCATTCAGCAAGGCATTCACTTGCTCACCTATCAAAACCGCACATTTGATTTGCGGATCATGGTCCAAAAAACGCCGCAAAAAGTCTGGAAAACAACCGGTTATATCGGCAGGCTGGCCCACCCCAAAAAAATCGTCACAAATTATCATAGCGACGGGACGCTGGTGCCCGCGGAAAAACTGCTTTCGCCCCATATGAAAGGTCCGAAGATCAAGTCATACTGCGTAAATTTGCAAGACCTTGGCGCAGACGTCGCCAACCATCTTCATAAGGTTTTTCCCGGGATCCGCGAGATCGGGACGGATATTGCCATCGACCAAAAGCTGCGTCCCTGGATTCTCGAAGTTAATACGTCGCCGGACCCGTTTATATTCAGGAAGTTAAAGGACAAAAACGTATTTCGCACGGTCATCCGCTATTCCCGTGCGAACGGGAGGTTTCAGGACAAATAGCCGCCTGACCCAAAGAGCGGAGGATCGCCGCATAATGCCTGCATTACGGCTATCCTCCGCTCCATTTTTAGGACACGTACCGGTTATAAATCTTCAATAGCTTTGCGGCGGTTTGCTTCCAGCCGAACTTGGCTACCGCATCCCGTCTGGCCTGTCTGGACATTTTGGCGGCCGATTCCGGATGTTTCGCCAATTGCAAAATCCACTTGGCGTGCTCTCGGGGATCCGTATAGGCCCTCACCAAATAACCGTTGTAGCCATGGTTTACGATCTCCCCGATCCCCCCGATATCGGACGCCACGACAGGCAGCCCGGATGCCATCGCCTCCACATTGACCAGCCCGAACGCTTCGTGCTCTTGAGAAGGACAAGCAAAGCAGTCGGCCTGACGGAAGTAACGGTCGATCAGCCGATGCGGAACCTTCCCGGCAAAGCGGACGGGAACCCGGTGTTTGCCGGCTAACCGGCGCAAATCCCGCAAATACCCGGCTTTTCCTCCTCCGATGACCGTCAGGCTCGCTCCGGCTTTTTCCCGCCGCACCAGTTCCATGGCTTTGATCAGAACGGGAACTCCTTTGCGGGGAATGACCCTTCCGGCAAAAAGCACCCGCAATTGATCTGAAGGGGCTGTGCGCCGGGCCGGCGGTTTAAAACGCTCGGTATCGACTCCCAGATGCACCGTATATATTTTGCCCGCCAACCTGGCGAATCGCTCCGACAATTTTGCCTTTAGCGAATCGCTGTTGGCGACGATGAGATCGGCTTTGGCTATGCTGGGAGCTACCGCGGCGGTATTTTTAACGAAGGTTAACGAATGGAGGAACAGCGAGACCGGTGTGTACGGAAACGCGGCTTTGATTTTGGCCGCATAATAGGGGCGGTTGTCGACCTGAATCAGGTCATAGTTTCTGCCTTTTAAATAATTCAGCACGTAAGCGATATATCGGTTCGAACTGCCCGAAGGCAAGCGGACAATCGTTAATTTGCCGGTGCGGCTCACCGGCGGCAAACCTTTTGACTTTCTGCTGACGAGCGTAACGGTATGGCGGTCGGCCAGCTCTTTGGCGATGGCCAGCATGCAAATTTCCACCGACCCGTTCCCCGGAACCGGAATCTGTTCGGGCGCAACCATTAAAATATTCATGTTCTCCTCCTTAACGCATAGGATCAGACGGCTTATTCACCATATGCGTTTGGACCTTTGGTTGCTTCCGGGGCAAAGGCCGGATTTAGAGTTCTGTCATTTGACCATTTGAAAAAACGCCCGAAGCGTCTTCACCCACGCGGTTTCCGCCCTTTTGCCCTTGCCGCACCGTTCCCGAATGATCTTGTCGTCTATATGCCAAGCTTCGTAAAGCTTGCTTTTTGTGTCATGAAACTGCTTCAGCTCCCGCTCCCTGCGGTAAAATTCATCGAAACTCATGCGTATGACCTCCCTACGGCTTCCCGTTTTATCCAAGCTGCCTTGACTGCTCTCATTATCCGCTTTAAAAGCAGGTAGAAAAAGTGTACACTATTCCAAAAGCACTTCCCCTTTTAAGCAAATATGCGGGGACATGTCCGGAATATGCGGTTCTTTGTACTTGCAAACATCAAGATAATATCCGCTGTGGAGGCGATACTCACATGTTAACGGCAGAACGTTATGTAACATTGCTCAATCATTTTTCCGGGCCGGAATCGTTGGAAACGCGGGAAGTGGAGGTGGCGCTGGAGGATTTAACGGAGCTGTTTCACTGCACCGAACGAAACGTCAAGCTGATTATCCGCAAGCTGCAGGAGGAAGGGCTGATCGAGTGGCATCCCGGCCGGGGCCGCGGCCATCGTTCCCGGCTCGTTCTGCGCGCCGGCCGGTCCGCTTTTCTTCTGCAGCTGGCACAAACGCTGGCGCAAAAGGGGGAATATCGAGAGGCGTTTGAGTTCCTCAATCAGTACGAAGAGGATAAGCCGGTGGTGGAGCAGTTTATTTTATGGCTGAACGAGCAATTCGGGGTAGAACAGCTCGCCGCCGGCCAATGCTGCAGGGACATTTTCCGCCTGCCCGTTTACAGGAAGCCGATGACGCTTGATCCGGCCAACCTGTTTTACGGGTTCGACTCGCATTTGGTCCGGCAATTGTTCGACCGGCTGGTCCAATTCGACGGAACGCTTGGCGAAGTCGTCCCGATGATTGCGCACCATTGGGAGCATAGTGAAAACGGCGGTGAATGGACGTTCCACCTTCGTAAAGGCGTCCGTTTTCACCACGGCAAAGAGCTGACCGCGGAAGACGTCATCTTTACCTTCGGCCGTCTGAAAGACGGTTCGGCCAACCTCTGGCTGTTGGCTACCGTGGAACGCATGGAGGCGCCTGACCCGAGAACGGTCAAATTTTTCCTGACCCAGCCGAACTGGCTGTTCCCTCGCCTCCTCTGTTCATCCTGCGCTTCCATTCTTCCCTCCGACCTGCTCGGCCGGGATGAGCAAGCTTTTTGGACGCAGCCGAGCGGTACGGGCCCTTTTCGTCTGACGCACTGGAGCGACAGCCGGATGGAGCTGGAGGTGAACCCGGCGTATTTTCTCGGCAGAGCTTATTTGGACGGCGTAACCCTCGTCTTCCTGCCCGATAACATCCCGAATTCCTCCCGAATCAAATGGGAGCAGATTATCGGGGGCGATACCCGTATTCCCGATCGTGCCGGCACGGATTGGGAGCGGATCGAAAAGCTCTGCAAAGGATGCAGCCTGATCAACTGGAACCGCAACAAAAAGGGTCCCCAGCAATCGCTGGCTTTCCGTCAGGCGGTCAATCTGATCATCGACCGTCCCGGCATGCTCGCGCATACCGGAAAACCGGGATACCCGGCCCGCAGTTTCCGGCCTACCGAAGATGCCGCACTCGGCATCCACCGCCACGATCCCGCGGCGGCCCGGCAGCTATTGGAGGAATCCGGATACGACGGTGCCCCGATTCGCCTTGTCGCCAATTATCTGGACCGCGATGAAGCGGAATGGATCCGGTGGCAATGCGCCACGATCGGAATTCCTGTGGAAATCCGCTATGCGGACAAATCGAATATGATCAACACGGCCGATCTTTCCCAGGAGGCGGACTGCGTTTTGTCCTGCCTCGTCTTCGCCGAAGACGAAGTTTGCGAGTTGGAATGTTATTTGATGGATAACAGCTTCCTGCGCCGGACGATGCCCCCGGAGCTGACGCGCTGGGTGTTTGGCATGGTGGCCGAGGTGCTGGCTTCCTCCTCCGCGGAACGGCGCGGGGCTTTACTCCGGCAAATCGAATTCCGGCTCCAGGAAGAGGCCCAGGTGATGTTTTTGGTTCACCAGAAGCTGCACACTTACGTTCATCCGTCGATTCGGGGGCTCGCGATCAACAATCTCGGCTGGATGGATTTTAAGGACATCTGGTTGACCTCTGCGCTGCCGGCGGGATAATACGGTGATGTCCAAATCCGCCAGGCTGGGGTATAATGGAAGAAAATGCTGGAAATACCGATCCGGGAGTGTATTTAGCCGTGGCGAAAACAAAGGTGTTCATTAGCTCCGTGAACGAAGACGGGTTGAAGCCTCTCCGCAAAACCGCGTTCCGGGAACTGGCCGCTATGGGGCATGAGCCGGTCATGTGGGAGGAGAATCTCGGTCCGTGGCCGGCCGGGACCGATCCCGTGATCCGCTGCCTCGAGGCGGTGGAGGAATGCGACATTTATTTGCTGTTTATCGGCGGCAAAGCCGGCACCTATGATCCGGGTGCCGATCGAACGGTCACTCATCTCGAATTCATCAAAGCGTTTGAAGCCGGTAAAACGATTCTCGTCTTTAGCGACGTCCAGATCAAAGCGCTGTTTTTCGGCAGCGTCAAGCCGCTGCTTGAACCGTTCATCGACCGGTTTATCGCCAAGGAAGAACGGTTTCCGAGCTCCCGGCATATGATGGATCTCCTGGCTGCCGAGCGCAGCCTGCCTTCCCATATCGATCCTTACATATGGTTTCTGCTTTACGACATCGCCATACGCAAAATATACATCGACGATCTTTCGCTGGGCGTTCCGATCGATTGGCGCGGGTATTTCAGCGATCTGCTCAGGCGCGGCTCTCTACTGCTTCCGCTGGAGCTGTCGATCGAACAAAACAGCGAACGTCTGGAGCAATTCGATCAAGCGTACGAGCTTATCAGCGGCCTGCTTCCGCAGCTGGATATCGGCGGTCTGCGGGAACCGGAGGCGTTTCTTCGGAGGCTCATCTCCCCGTTTGACGGCGGAATGATCGAGCACCGATACGGACAGTATATTAGCGAACAGGTCGGCCATTACAAGGATTGCAG
This sequence comes from Paenibacillus oralis, assembly GCF_003863965.1. Lineage (GTDB taxonomy): Bacteria > Bacillota > Bacilli > Paenibacillales > Paenibacillaceae > Fontibacillus > Fontibacillus oralis. Next base: position 5,223,160 of record NZ_RRCN01000001.1, on the reverse strand, counting down.
CGCGGCCACGCTGTACGTCCGGTCGGGTGACAGGCTGAAGGCCGTGGCTCAAGCCGGCGAGGCGAACGGACCGACGGAATACACCCTTGACAACAACGGCTCCTACGCCGTATTAACCTACCATTTGGGGAACCAGCAGGAGCAGGTTTTTTTCACGGAATCAAAAAGCATGTTCTATTACTGCATCCGCTCGGGCGAATATGTCTTGACGCTGCATTTCCCGGCCGACCCGGCATGGGATTACAGGAAATTCATCCGCTACAAAGAGAGCGCCAATCATGCTATAATGAGTAAAAATCCGGTCATCATTCAATTTGTGAAATTATGTTTAGGAGGGATGCCGTCTTGAGTCGCGGTGTATTCGTATCCAAAAACGGAGTCGTCTCCAAAGCCGTCGGTTTTCAGCCGAAGGAAGCGCTGCTGTTTGCGCCTTCGGACAAAAATTCCTCCCAAATTTTACGCGACCAGCGCTCGGCGATGAAACGCAACAACAAACAGATTAAGGACCGTTTTGCCCAGGCCAGCAAAAAGGTTTAAGCTTTCCAAATCATAAACCGCTTTGCTCCGACATTAAATTGCCGGGCGAAGCGGTTTTTAGCATTTAAGGCGGCGGCTGGCAGAGCTCCCCTTTTACGAAATCAGCTTCAGTCCGACGGCAGCGCCCAAAATCATTAAGGTCAAGCCTCCCGTTTATAGTATAAAAAAGTATACTATACTACAAATTCGTGCGTACTTGTATCTTCGTGTGGTGTGAATTACGATGATATAGGATGGGTTGTTTTTTGGTCAAAAACGATAAATTTAGAAGGAGTGGTTGTAATGAGCGCCAAACTGTTTTCCCCATGGACGGTAAAGCAGGTTACCTTAAAAAATAGAATCGTCATGTCTCCTATGTGCATGTACTCTTCCCCGAACCAGGACGGAAAAATCGGCGACTGGCACCGGATTCACTATGCCAGCCGGGCCGTAGGCGGCGTCGGCCTGATCATCGTGGAAGCGACCGCCGTCGTTCCCAAAGGACGGATCAGCTATAAGGACCTCGGCATCTGGAGCGATGAGCATATCGCCGGGCTGAAGGAAATCACAGACCTTGTTCACCAAAACGGCGCCAAGATCGGGATTCAGCTTGCGCACGCCGGCAGAAAAGCGGTGCTGGACGAAACGATCGTTGCTCCATCGGCCATCCCGTTCCCGGACATGAAAATGCCAAAAGCCGCCGACGCGGACGATATCCGGCGGATCGTCGAAGGTTTTCGGGAAGGGGCGCGCCGGGCGAAGGAAGCCGGGTTCGATGTGATCGAAATCCATGGCGCCCACGGTTACCTGATCCACGAATTCCTCTCCCCGGTTTCGAACGGGCGGGACGATCAATACGGCGGCGACGCGGACGGCCGTTACCGTCTGCTCAGCGAAGTGATCGACGCGGTGCAAACCGTATGGGACGGCCCGCTGTTCGTGCGGGTTTCGGCCAATGAATATACGCCGGAAGGAAACTCGCTGGACCAATACGTTGATTATGCCCGCCGTATGAAGGAACAGGGCGTCAATTTGATCGACTGCAGCTCCGGTGGGCTCGTTCCGGCCTCAATCGACGTATTCCCCGGTTACCAAGTGAATCTGGCGGATCAGATTCGCGCACAGGCTGGCATCGCTACCGGGGCGGTCGGCTTGATCAACAGCCCGGCCCAAGCGGAGGAAGTTGTCGGGAACGGCCGCGCCGATCTCGTGTTCCTCGGCCGCGAATTGCTGCGCAATCCTTATTGGCCGTACGAAGCGGCCAAGGAGCTGCGCACAACGCTGGAACGTCCCGTTCAATATCAGAGAGCCTGACCCCCGCTTAGGATTGGTGAAAGCTATTTTATAAGCCTGACCTTGAGCTTTCGTACGCAGGTTTGCGTAGGCTCAAGGTCCGGTTTTTGCTGTTTTTTGCTGGTTTTTGCTGTTTTTGCTGCCGCTGCCCGGGCCGGTTGGCCGCTGTCAAACGGCGCAGTTGCTCTGCGGATTGGCCCTGAATCTCAGCGGCCCCGGCCAAGCCCTGCTTGGAATTCCCGGAACAGAGCTATATAATTTGAAGAGTGAGTTTGGTTAAGGAGTTGTCAAGCTGTTATGGACCTTTCTGATTTCATACATCGTCCAGGGGCCTCCGCGGCCGGTGGCGCTTCATTTCGTGCGCCGAAACGCGTCCTGATCATGACGGCGGTGGAGGCGGAACGGGATGCCGTGCTGCGTGGCCTGGGCGGACATGCACATACCGGCGCAGAGGTGCGCCTTGCCGGCGTTGGCCCGGCATCGGCGGCCGCCGCGACGGCAGCGGCGCTCGCTCGCACTGGCGGCGAATACAAGCTCGTCATCAGCGCGGGCATCGGCGGCGGTTTCCCCGGGGTCGCCGAGGTCGGTTCGCTGGTCGTCGCCAGCGAAATCATCGCCGCCGACCTGGGGGCGGAAGCGCCGGATGGCTTCGCAAGCGTGGACGAGCTTGGCTTCGGCTCCGCGCGGATCGCGGTGGAACGCGGGCTCGCCGCCCGCTGGGCGGAGGCCCTTGCCGCTGCCGGACTCCCGGCTTATTGCGGGCCGGTGCTGACGCTGTCGACCGCCACCGGCACGGCGGAAACGGCCGCAGCGCTGCGGGCGCGCTTCCCCGGCGCGGGAGCCGAAGCGATGGAAGGCTTCGGCGTCGCCGAAGCGGCGCGCCAGTTTGGCCTTCCGGCGCTGGAGCTGCGCGCCATTTCCAACGCCGTCGGCCCGCGCCAGCGCGAGCTGTGGAAAATCGGCGATGCCCTGCGGGCGCTGGAACAAGCCTGCACAATACTACCGGAGGTGCTGCTATCATGAAAATCGCTTTTTCCCCTTGTCCCAACGATACTTTCGTTTTTCACGCCTGGGTGCACGGTCTAATCCCTGGGGCGCCCGAGTTGGACGTGACTTATGCGGATATCGACATTACGAACGGCCTCGCGACATCCGGTCAAGGACCTGATGTGCTTAAGGTCTCTTATGCCGCCCTGCCTTGGCTGCTGGACGAATACGCGCTGCTGCCCTGCGGCGGCGCGCTGGGCCGCGGCTGCGGGCCGCTCGTGCTGACCGCCGGAACGGAGGGCGGCGCGGAGGGCGCGGTCGCCCTGTCCGGACGCCGGGTAGCGGTCCCCAGCGAACGCTCGACCGCCTACCTGCTGTTCCGGCTGTGGGCCGCGCAGCATGTTCCGGGCGGCGTCGGCGAAATCATCGTCATGCCGTTTGACGAGATCATGCCGGCCGTGCAGCGCGGCGACATCGACGCCGGGCTGGTCATTCACGAGGCCCGGTTCACCTATCAGAACTACGGGCTTGCGATGCTTCAGGATCTGGGCAGCTGGTGGGAATCCGATACGGGACTGCCGATTCCGCTTGGCGCCATCATCGCCCGCCGCTCGCTGGACCTGCCGGCCCTCGCCCGCTGGACGCGGGAATCGGTCGAATACGCCTGGGCTCATCCCGAGGCGTCCGCCGATTACGTGATGAGCCACGCGCAGGAAATGTCGCCGGAAGTGACGCAGGCGCACATCAACTTGTACGTCAACCGGTACACGGCGGAACTGGGTGAAGACGGCTATGCCGCCGTAGCCGCCCTGCTCGACCGCGCCGCGGCCGAAGGGCTGGTCCCGAAGGTGGATCCCGCGAAGCTGAGATAAGGCGCGGCCGTCGCCGGCGGTGGAAATGCTCATTTGCCTTGGGCCTGCTCATTTGTGGCGGGTATGCTCATTTAGCTGCTCCGATGCGTGCGGTTTACAGGTTGGTCCTACTCACTGTAGCGTGTGGACTGTTCCCCTCGCTTTAAGCGCGGGGAGGAAATGGCCGTCCCAGCATAGCGGTAATTTATGTCGCTATTTTTTCGATTTTTCCTCTCTCTTACAAAATAGCGGTACTTTTGGTGCCTATTTTCCTGCTAACCTTGAATAAAACGCCTTTTTTGCCCCACTCGACGAAAATAGAGGAAAAAAGTTCCACTATTTTCGCTGAACTCCTCCTTTGGCCAAAATAGCGGCCTTTTTTACCGTTATTTCCGCGGGTACAAATGGCTGCAGCGCTTCCTATAAAAAAGGAGCCGTATCGGCTCCTTTTACAACACCTCGTTTTAAGCTTCGCCGCCAAAACGCTGGCGGTAGCCGCATTTCCGGCAAAGTTCCTCGACCGCTACCCGGCGCGAAAAACCTTCGTACAACCGGTTGGCCCGTTCCCCTTCGATAATTTCCGAGAACGGCGTTTGGTACACGTTGCCGAGGTTGATCACCCCTTCGCCGTCAAGGCAGCAAGGGATCACCGTACCGTCGACCAAAATCCCCGCCTGATTGCGAAGCGCGTGGCAAAAGCCTTTGCCGTCGTCCTCCTGCGCTTTCAAATCCGGCCAGGCGAACTCATGGTCCTGATTCAGGTAAATCCGCTCGGCCAATTTGACCCCGCTGCCGGGTACGACTTTTTCCTCGATGCGGTAATCCAGACCAAACTCTTGTTCAATCATTTCCAAAGTCTCCCGATTGCGTTTGCGCTGCAAATTCGTCTCGTTGTCCTTCGTCAAGTTCCAGAGCCGGAACGAAACGATCAGATCGGAGGAAGCGACGGCCTCCCGGACGAAAGACAAAATGGAGGACAAGTAACCCTCCCGGTCCGTGGAACCTTCATGCCCGTCAAAGCTGTGCAGCGAAAAATTCATCTGGCGCAGCGCCGGCTTGCCGAGCAGCTTATGCTTAATCTTTGGAATCAACGTGCCGTTGGTCGTGATGTTCACCTGGAATCCTTTTTCGTGGCTGATGTCCAGAAGCTGGCCGATTTTGGGATGAAGAAGCGGCTCCCCTTTTACGTGGAAATAAATATAATCCGTATGAGGTTTAATGTCATCCAAAATTTTGCTGAAGTCTTCCGTTTTGATAAACTGCGCATTGCGGTGTGTCGGCGGACAAAAGCTGCACGCCAAATTGCAAATGCTGGTCGTTTCGATATAAAACTTTTTGAACTTTTTCATGTGCTTGAGCCTACTTCGCTTTGATTTAGTATTCGGGAATTGTCTGCCACACAAATATTCTAACGTTTGCCACAAGCGCTATTTGTTCCAAAAACGTTGATTGCAAATTGTAACGGTTGCCATAGTGCTTATTTCACTTAAATCCGGCTATTTTTACTTAGATTCAGGCAAATAACGGCGCTCACAACCGTTAGAATTTAGAAAAGGGCTTTTTTCGGAAAATAGCAGCTGTTACAACCGTTAAATATCCGGGTAGTTTAACGCTAATGATTTGTCTGCCGATTCAAGAGATATATGATCTTTGCTTGTCCTTATTCTAGCTCAAACGGGGCAAAAGCCCAACAAAAAAATGCCACCGAACCGCTGAAGCTTATCAGTAAAAGGTCATGTGACTTTTGTCCGCCCGGTAGTATTCGAGACGATCCGCCAGCGTTCCCGTATGGAATTCAAACGGATGCCCGTCGGGATCGAGAAAATAAATCGACTTTTTGTCCCGGACATCCCTCTCGCGCCCCGGCAGCACTTCAACCTTCAATTTGCGCAGCTTGTCCAGGAAAGCGTCAAAATCAGCTTCCTCAATCGTAAACGCAATATGCGTGTATGTACGGTTCTCTTTGTCCCGGGCGATATCCTCCTGATTCAAGGCGATCCATAACCCGTGCAAATCGAAATAAGCGAGTTTTCTGCCCTTCACAACCATTTTTGCGCCAAATACCATTTCATAAAAAGCAATCGACCGGTCCAGATCGGATACCGAAAAGCAGAAGTGATTAATCCCTTTGATTTCCATATGTCTCCTCCTTGCAAAAAATTAGGGGCAAAGCATTAACGCCTCGCCCTTACACGGCACGCAATATGCAAGAAACGATGTTCAGATTATGGCTTCGGCCGTAATTTGCACGATTTCAAGAATGATCGGCGTCCCCGCCAATATCATATCCTGACCGAGAAACAGCGTCAAAGCTGCGGGGGACAGTGTATACAGGCTGCCTTCCTGCATAACGCCGTTTATATACAAATTTGCGTATGATTCACTGCCGACTCCGGAAAATTCGGCCGGCGTATTTCCCTGGTCATTCGTAAACTCGCTGGCGGGAATGGTGACATCCCTCTGCAAATTGGCAGGAGGAAAATAAAAGTAGCGGAACACGCTGGGCGTGACCTGAATCGCGCCGCCGGGAGGTCCGGGCGGTCCGGGAGGCCCCTCGGGCCCTTGCGGCCCTGCTGCTCCGGCTGGTCCCTGCGGACCCGGGTCTCCCGCTGGCCCTGGCGGCCCTGTGTCTCCCACCGGTCCCGGCGCTCCCACCGGCCCTGGGGGACCCGCTTCTCCTGCCGGGCCCTGCGGACCCGGATCTCCCGCTGGCCCTGGCGGCCCTGCCTCTCCCACCGGTCCCGGCGCTCCCACCGGCCCTGGGGGACCCGCTTCTCCTGCCGGGCCCGGCGGACCGGGGTCTCCCGCTGGCCCTGGCGGCCCTGCCTCTCCCACCGGCCCCTGCGCCCCCATCGGACCCAGGGGACCCGCTTCTCCTGCCGGGCCCGGCGGGCCGGGATCTCCCGCTGGCCCTGGCGGCCCTGCGTCTCCCACCGGTCCCGGCGGACCTGCTCCTCCCCTCGGCCCCGGAGGGCCCGCTTCTCTCATCGGTCCTTGCGGGCCGATCAGCCCTGGCGGCCCTGCGTCTCCTACCGGCCCTTGCGGACCCATCAGCCCCGGCACACCCGCTTCGCCCCCCGGTCCTCGCGGCCCTGCCGGACCCATCGCTCCCCAAGGCCCGGCGGCCCCTTGCGGTCCAGCCGGCCCCGCATCCCCCGCGGGACCCGGTCCTGCCGGAGCGCCTGCCGGGCCGCTCGCCCCCGGCGAGCCGGGGGCGCCGATGCCGTCCCCCGCTCCCGGATGTTCCATTTGCCCGCAGTATTGATTAAGCAGTTGCTCTATTCGCCGCATCCGCTTCCAGCAAATGACAAGACGGCCGCGCAATCTCCGGTTTTGCGCACGCAGAGCATAATATGCGGACTTCCTTTTTTTGCCGCCTCGCGCAGCTTTCTTCCTTTTTTGCCCGGCAGCACACTTTCCTTTCCCCATCTGCCATTCCTCCTACACGGAAATGCTGTACTTTGCCTCGTTATTCGCCCGCATTATCATATGTGGTTCCGTGTAGAGGCGAAATAGACAAATATCCTTGCCACTACGCCAAAGAATAAATATTTCCCTATGGAACAACGCCGTTTCTATTACGATTATCCGATCATTATATGTGATGTATCGAATCTTTCGATAACATTCTAGATTAGGAGGTAATACCCATGCCAGTCATAAAACCTGTTTTTACCGCCACGGCTTCCGCTCCGGTATCCACGGGAGGGGCCGTCACCACGACGGTTACTCCGACCGTTACCCGCTTTTTCGCCACGATTACGGCAGCCATGATCGGAGCCACGGATACGACTATCCCGGCCGCGAGCTTCGTCGATGATGCAGACGGAACCGTCACCGCTTTGCCCGCCTTGACCGGCAGCGACTTCTTTAACGTGTATGTCAACGGTGTGATCCAGCAGCAGTCACTGTCCACGTTGACAACGGCAAGCCTGGTTTTGGCCACGGTGGATATCAGCGTTGGCGTTCCCGTTCAATTGGAAATCAACAGCTTCGGCGATGTCACATCAACGATTTCGACGCAGCCTACGATCTCCGCTCCTACGATCACCATCACATCTTAAAGCAACCACGTAAAGCGTATTGACTCCTCGCATTCCATCGACTAAAATGGACCCAGTATTATAGGCGATGGAGTTCGCCTGAACCGCTCCCCGAGCTAATGACTCCTACCAGTTCTGCTGGTAGGAGTCTGTCTATTTTTAGGAGGATGATCGTTTTGAATGTAATCGCACTGATCGTTGGCGGATTTTTCGGTTCGCTGCTGCGTTATGGACTAGGGGTTGGGATTCCCTCTGTCGGCTCCTTCCCCCTGTCAACCGTCGTCATCAACTTGACCGGCTGTTTGTTCCTCGGATGGTTTTTTACCGTTGCGCCGCTGCGGAAGATCCCTTCCCAGCTGCGGCTTGGCCTGGGGACAGGCTTTACCGGAGCATTTACGACCTTCTCCACCTTTTCCGTGCAAACCTTGGAAGCACTAAGCTCCAACCGCCCGGGAACGGCGGCCGCTTACGTGCTGGCGAACGTGATCGGCGGCCTGCTCATGGCCGGGTTCGGCATGTGGATCGCCGGGAAGAACCAAAGCCGTCAAAGGGAGGGGCACGCATGATCGGCATCTTAGGCGTTGGCGCGGGCGGCATCTTGGGGACGCTGCTGCGATTCTATCTGGGCAAATGGATATCCGGCAAAATGGGCGGCGGATTCCCGTACGGGACTTGGCTGATTAACATTAGCGGCTCCTTCCTCCTCGGTCTTTTATCGGCCTTACATAATCATCGCGGGATGCCCGAATGGAGCTGGCTCATGTTCGGGATCGGCTTTTGCGGAGCCTATACGACCTTCTCCACGTTCGGGTACGAAACGATCGGCCTCATCGGGCAAGGGCGGAAGCGAACAGCGATCGTTTACGTCATATCCTCCGTTTTGCTGGGCATTTGGTTTGCCTGGCTGGGATACAGCTGTATCCGTTAAGACAATAAGCCGGCAAACTTACGGACAGTCAACCTTTCCCGCCGCTGCATATGATAAAGCAAATCCGCGAAAAAGCGAGAAAAGGTGATACCTATTGGCCAGTTTTCGTAAAGCTTATTTGCTGAAGCGGCGCATTGCCAGACGTTTGCTCAAACGGAAAGGCATCCACGGCGTCGGCGTCGGCCTGCATGATCCCAAACACCCGAAAAAAGGGGCCGCCATCATCGTATATGCCGAAGCCCTTTCTTCCACCGCCCATAAAAAAAGAAAAGTCAAAAAACGGCCGCCCGCTGTGCCGCTCCAGCTAAAATCCGCATCCGGCGTGCCGTTTCGCGTCGTTCGTTGCCGGCGCTTTTGCAAGCACGGTAAACAAGGCGCCCGCTCCAAGCGAACCTTCACCGGCCGTATCCGCCCGGTCATTGCCGGGTATAGCGTCGGCACTTCCGCCGCATCGGGTACCGCCGGCCTGATCGTCAACGATCGTGCAGGAAGCAACCGTATCCTAAGCAACAATCATGTGCTTGTAAATAACAACACGCCGCGTTACTCCGCCACGCTTCAGCCGGGAGGAGCGGATGGCGGGCGCAGCCCGAAGGACCGGATTGGAAGGATGGACCGCTTTGTTAAGCTCCGCAAAAAAAGCGCCAATTATCTGGATGCGGCGACCTCAAAACCGCTGCGCCGCGGTTTGCTCAAACCGGCCTATGCCGTTTTCGGGGCCGTCCCGGGGCATGTCGTCACCTATAGAGTCGGGGACCGATTCAAAAAAGTCGGACGCACCACCGGGGTTGTCACCGGCACCGTCGAGTCGATCCATACGGACATCCAGGTCGATTACGGCAATTACGGCAACCTCGGGACGATCACCTTTAAGGACCAAAGCGTTATTCGCGGCAAACGCCCGGTATCGCTGGCAGGCGACTCCGGCTCCGTCTGGCTGACCGAACGCGGCAATAAGGCGGCGGCCGTCAATTTTGCCGGTTCCGAAAACGGCCGCCTGTCGATTTCCTATCCGGTGCATTGGTTTATGCAGGTGTTCGGATCGCGAGTAGCCCGTCCCGGCAAATCCGCGCTTATTCGCGCGCAGCGAGGCCAGAAGGTGAACTATCGCAGTGTTCGTCCGCTCACCTCGAAAGTCCTGGGGCGAATTAGCCTGATGAAAGGGCGCGCTCGTTCAACGCGAAAATAATTTCAGGCAAATTAAAGAAGCGGTCCATCAGTATCAAACCCTGATGGACCGCTTCTTTAGTTTATTCCATAAAATCTTTCAGCCGTTTGCTGCGGCTTGGATGTCTCAATTTACGGAGCGCTTTGGCTTCAATCTGCCGGATCCGTTCCCGGGTAACGCCGAATTCCTTGCCGACTTCCTCGAGCGTTCTCGTCCGGCCGTCGTCCATGCCAAACCGCAGCCGAAGCACGTTTTCTTCCCGTTCGGTCAGCGTATCGAGCACTTCCTCCAACTGCTCCTTGAGCAGTTCATAGGCCGCCGCTTCCGCAGGCGCCGGAGCATCGTGATCTTCAATGAAATCGCCCAGGTTGGAGTCGTTCTCCTCGCCGATCGGCGTTTCCAGGGAAACCGGCTCCTGCGCGATTTTCATAATCTCGCGCACCTTATCCGGCGAAATATCCATTTCCTTGGCGATTTCCTCCGGCGTTGGCTCCCGTCCGATCTCTTGAAGCAGCTGCCGGGACACCCGGATCAATTTGTTGATCGTTTCGACCATATGCACCGGAATCCGGATCGTTCTGGCCTGATCGGCGATCGCTCTCGTAATCGCTTGGCGAATCCACCAGGTTGCATAGGTGCTGAACTTGAAGCCTTTGGAGTAATCGAATTTTTCAACCGCTTTAATAAGGCCCATATTGCCTTCTTGGATCAAATCCAGAAAAACCATGCCCCGCCCGACATAACGCCGGGCTATGCTGACGACGAGCCGTAAATTCGCTTCGGCCAAACGGCGTTTGGCATCCTCATCGCCGTTTTCGATCCGCTGCGCGAGTTCGATTTCCTCTTCAGCGGATAACAGTGGAACGCGACCGATTTCCTTCAAATACATACGTACCGGGTCATCGATTTTTATTCCTGGCGGCAGCGTCAGGTCGTCGGTAAATTCCGTTTCATTATGCTTCAAATCCTCCGTCATTTTCAGACCCCCACCCTAAATAAATAAAATTGCCAAGTCTTTCTATCTGAGTCGCGCAAATCCATTTGACAAATCATTGATATTATGCTATTATTGAGTAGATTATTGTATGAAGCATTTGTGATTTGGCTATCCGTCATTGTACCATAGAACGTAAAGTAATACAAGTTTTATTTTTATGTCATAATTACATAAAGTAAACACACGCTGATCCTCAACGGATCAGCGTTTTTTGGTTATTTCAACGTATTCATTTCCGGCTATGCCTGATCCTCCCAAGCGCGCTGCAGCGCTCCCTGAAAAATTTCCAGCGGCTGAGCTCCGGACACCGCGTACTTGCCGCGCAGCACGACAAACGGAACGCCGCGGATGCCAAGCTGTCTGGCTTCCCGCTCATCCTCGCGCACCTGATCGGCATACCGGTTCTGGTCCAATACTTCCCCGGCTTCCCGGCCGTCCAGTCCTGCCTCTTCCGCCAGCCGGATTAACGTCTCCCGGTCACCGATATGTAATGAGTCCGTAAAATAAGCCCGGTATAATCTTTCCGTCATCTCCTTAGCCTTCCCTTTTTCCCCAGCAAAATGCGAAAGCCGGTGCGCATCAAACGTATTTGTCGGAATGACCGTATCAAAATGGTAATCCAGCCCCTCGGCCTTAGCTTGAGCCGCCACGTTCTGATTTGATTCCTTGGCCTGAAGCAGACTTAAGCCATATTTGACGGCAAGTAGCTCATGAATGCTCGATTCCGTATCCTTTGGAGCTTCCGGGTCCAGTTCAAAACTGCGGTACACCACCTGTACCTCATCCTTGTGCTCAAAAGCTTCCAACGCCTTCTCCAGCCGTCTTTTCCCGATATAACAAAACGGGCAGCCAAAATCCGACCAAACTTCGATTTGCATTATTCATTCCTCCCACCAAGAAGCCGTCCGCACCCTCAGGAAGCATGCGGCGCCATAGTCTATACCCCATATTAACCGCCCGCTCCCGCAGAAGCAATCCATTCCTTGGGGATTTTCGGCCCGATTAATGGATTAATCCGTAATCCCGCGCCTCTTCCTCCGTCAAAATGAACTGCTCCCGCTCCCATACCTCATCCTCTTCGGACAATCCGAACTGTTTTCTGACTTTGGCCCAGATCCCCTTCTCGACGGCTTCGCTTTGCGTAATGATAATTTTCATTTCTCCCACCGCCTCCTTACGCGTAGTTCTTTTTAAGCGTGCCCCGTTTCGGAATCTTCAACCCGCCGCAAAATGAAACATCACTCCAAAATCATATGGTAATTTTAAGCATTTATGAAAAAAAGAACGCCGGAATTTTAGATCCCGGCGCCCCTCCTGGAAGGATTGTTAATTTTTTCTTTCCGTGAAAATTTGAAACGTTACGCCGAACTTGTCGATAAGCGAGCCGTAAGCCGGGCTGAAAAAGGTCTCCTGCAACGGCATATCGATCCGGCCGCCTTCAGCCAGCGCTTCAAACATGCGTTTCGCCTGTTCAGTGTCATTCGTCGTCAGGCAGATCGTGACTAGATTCCCGCTTTGGTGGGGCTGGCCCGGAAACGTGTCCGAAAACATCAAATCGGTTTCCCCGACCTTGAGCACAGCATGAGATACGCGATCCTTCGCTTCCTCCGGCAGCGGAAATTCGGGATTTTCCGGCATTTCCCCAAACGATTGCACGAAAATGACCGTAGCTCCCAGAGCTTTTTCATAAAATGAGATTGCTTCCTTGGCGTTCCCGTCCATCACGAGATAAGGGGTTAATCGCATCGACATATTGTACCTGCTCCTTTGGTGTTGGATTCTGACCTCATCATCAGTATGTCCCATAACATCGTACCTTTTTTCCGAGCCAAAGATTTCTTACCGATTGCTTTTTTGCAAGGATTCACTTAAAAAACGATTCATCAGCACGGAAAGCGATATCAAAATCGGCGGATCGTCCGTACGCGGAGGGTACAGCATCACCTCTTGATAAGGCACATGAATCCCCGGTTTGACGGCGATCGGATGATGAAAGCGCGTCCGCAGCGTACTTTGCGGCAGCAAAATATCCTTGGCGTTCGCGCCCCAATCGAGGGAAGTCGCCATCAGATAATAAGTTCCCGGCTTGATGCCGGTGAAGCAAAACTCGCCCAAGGAAAACAACAAAGTTCCGTAAAGAGGCAGCCCTTCCGGAATCGGCTTGGCAAACAGTCCCATAAAGATCACACCGGAAAAAGGGGCCGCCGCTTGCACCATTCCCCCGATGGTCCCCGGCCGGTTCATCTTCCAACGTCCCAGCCTGCCGTCATTAAAATGCTGCAACGAGTGCAGCAGATCGCCGGCATACCGGGTGGAATTGCGAAAGTCCGACGGGGTCATGCCAACCCGTTCGGTGAAGCGGGTCGTGAAGGTGCCGAGGCTCTGTTGGCCGATTTCCAAGCCGATGTCGCGGATCGTCATGTCCGTCTTAAGCAGCAGATCCTTCGCCTTCTGCAAACGCATGGCGGAGACGTAATACAACGGGGGCAGTCCCATCCGTTCTTTAAAAATACGCGAAAAATGAAACGGACTGTAAGCCGCGTATTTGGCCAACCGGGACAACGGGAGCGGCTCGTGAATGTTTTGCTGAATGTAGGCGATGACTTCGTCGATTTCAGGATACCGTTCTGTCATCCGGACCACCTTCCTTCGGGGCTTCAAGGACCTATCCAGTTAAAATTTCATTTCTAGTTTATCTGCCCGCGGCAGGTTAGTCTAGCATTACTTTCGAAATTGCTATGATTTTAATCACATTGGATCAAATAAAAAAACTTCGGCCCTTTCTTAGCTGTGGACGCTGCTCTAACGGACTCCAGCGACCTTATCCGCCCATTTCCCGAGTATTTCCCAGCCTAACGGACTCACATGACGCTATTTCGCTCTAAACGAGCTCACCCGGGCCGATTCGGGGTAAATAAGTGCATCTCTGTCCGTTACAATTTGCAAACCTCCGTTTTTCCGCAGATAAGGCTTCTGGAGTCCTTTAGACTCTACAGCCAACCTTTTTTCTCACTTCTCAACCTGTCTCATCGCCCTCCACCCGTCCTGAATTTTCAAAATTCTACAATGTAAAAAAGGGCAAACCTCTTGGTTTGTCCTTGTCCTCTTATCAAGCCTTATATGGAATAACCGTGCCGCAGTACTCACAAGTCGCCGGTTTATCGGGATACACCACCGCTTTGGCTCCGCAGGCCGGGCAATCCAGGGAAACCGGTTTTTTCGGAGCGGGAGGGCTTTCTTTTGGCGCGCTCGGCTGCCCGCTGCTGAACTACATCGATCAAAGCCATTTCGAATTCCCCTTATTCAAAATAATGACAAAATCCGCTATGGTTATATTCGGGATATCCATGGGCATATCCTGCTTTGTGACTAGGATTTTGGTAGGAAACTTCTATGGCATGTGACAGGCTAACGGGCGGAAGGTATAATAATCAGGAAGGATATCTTTTCCAATGAGGTGATAGGAATGAAAATAACATACTTGGGTCACTCCTGCATCCATTTGGATACGGGCAAGCATCAAATCATCATCGACCCTTTTCTGACCGGCAACCCGCTGGCGGGAAAACCGGCCGATGAGATCAAGGCGGATTATGTCCTGCTGACGCACGGGCATTCCGATCATATCAGCGACGCGGACAGTATTTCTAGACGCAACCAGGCCCCCATCGTCGCTATCGTCGAGCTGGCGAACTATTTCGCGCATGCCGGGCTGCAGACGATCGGGATGAACCTCGGAGGTTCCATCTCATTGCCGTTCGGCAAACTGAAATGGGTTCCGGCGCTGCACAGCACGTCGGTGACCCGGCAGGACGGCGTCAGCCTTTATTTTGGCGTTGCCGCGGGCATCGTGTTGGAGCTGGACGGACTGACCTTGTATCATGCGGGCGATACGGCCCTGTTCAGCGATATGAAGCTGATCGGAAGCCGCCGTCCGATCGACCTGGCGTTTCTGCCGATCGGCGACCATTACACGATGGGGCCGGAGGACGCGCTGGTCGCGGCCGAGTGGGTCAATGCCAAACATGTCGTCCCGGTTCACTACAACACTTTCGAGCTGATCCGCCAGGATGGAGAACGTTTTGTCTCCGAATTGCAGAAAATCGGCATTCAAGGCCACTTCTTACAGCCGGCTGAAACCCTGAATACCGAAACATGGAGTTAAACGCCCGTTAAGCGGCAGGCCCCCGGCCGATACTTTCCGAAGTATCTTCCGAGGGCCTGCTTTTTTCCAAAATCAGTCCGCCAATTCCTTCCCCTTCGTTTCCGTCCCTAGCCACCATACGGCCAGAGCCCCGATGACGATCGTCACGAAAAACAGCCAAAAAATCGATCCGACCGCCACATGCCGGGCAATGAGCATGCCGACGAGGTAAGGCGCGATGATTCCCCCAACTCGTCCAAACGAGGCGGCCAGGCCCACTCCCGTCGAACGAACCGAGGTGGGATACAGTTCGGGCGTGTAGGCATACATGCCGCCCCAAGCTCCCAGATTGAAGAAGGACAAACAAATGCCGGCGGCCATCAGCATGCCTTCGCTGGTGGCGCTGCCGAACCAGGCCGCGCTTGCGGCGGTAAGCAGCAAGTAGAGCACCAGCACGAATTTGCGGCCGAACTTCTCAATGAAGTAAGCGGCGGTGAAATAGCCGGGAAGCTGGGCCAGCGTCATGATCAGGACATATTCAAAGCTTTTGACCAGGCTGAAGCCCTTGAGCACCATTACCGAAGGCAGCCACAAAAACATGCCGTAATACGAAAAAACGACGGTAAACCACAGGACCCACAGCATGACGGTGGAACGCCGATGCGGACTTGCCCATACGGAGGTGAACCGTTTGCCGAAAGAGGGGGCCTGCCCTTTTCTTCCGGCGGCCTGTTCCCGGTAGCGTGCCGGCTCCTGGATCGATTTACGCAAATATAACGCGTAAAGCGCCGGAAGCGCTCCGATCAGGAACGCCGCTTGCCAGCCCCATTTGGGAATAACGAAATAGGAGATCAACGCCGACGCGATCCAGCCGGCGGCCCAAAAGCTTTCGAGCAGCACCACCGCCCGCCCCCGCTCTTTGGCGGGAACGGATTCGGAAACGAGTGTGGAGGCCACGGGCAGCTCTCCGCCCAGTCCAAACCCCGCGATGAAGCGCAGCACGCATAAAACGGCGAAACCGGTCGCCGCTGCGGACAAGCCGCTCGCCACTGAAAAAATGACCAGCGTCCACAACAGCACGGATTTTCGCCCGAACTTGTCCGCCATAAACCCGGCGATCGCCGCTCCAAAGGCCATTCCGACCGAATTGATGCTCGTAAAAAAACCGGTTTGCTCCGGAGTCAAACTCCACTCCACCGCCAAAGCGGCGGCGATAAACGAGATAATGCCGACGTCCATGGCGTCGAACATCCAGCTGAGTCCGGCGCTCAGCAGCAGTTTTCTTTGTTTGGGCGGAGCCTTCGTCTCCAAAGCGTTGCCTGTTGTTGCATTCATCATCCATTGCCCCTTTCGTAAGCCGCTATGTCATCATGCCGCGGTCTTTTTTGGCCATATTCCGGCTTCTCATGTAGAAAGCGGCGCAAAGCACCAGCAAAAACGCGGCATACGACAAGATCAGCTGCCGCAAATCGACGCCCGGAAACACGATCGGCGCGCTTAAGATCCCGAACAGCCAGATGCTGGACAAGTTCCCGACCACGTTCGACCAGGTGTAGGATGCCAGCTTTAAGTTGGAAATCGCCGCCATAAAGGAAATCAGATTGTTCGGCATGATCGGCACCGTGCGAAGAAAAATAACGGCCCACACTCCGTAACGGTCCAACCCTTTTTGCCACTTCTCGTATTTCTTCAAACGGCTCATCCATTTACGGTTAAACCAATCGGTGAACAAATACCGGCACAGCAAGTAAACGATCATTCCCGCCGCGCTACCGGCAATCCAACTGGCCAATAGGCCGTTAACGATCCCAAGCAGCGAGATATGCAGCATCACGATCGTGGCGAACGGGAAAACACCGAACAACCCCTGTAGGACAGCTAAAGGGATCGTCAGCAGCAGGATGGAATAACCGGTCAGGCCCGTCGTGTCCAGAAACCAATCGGTGATTTGTTTGATCCATTCGTTCAACTTATTTTTCCCCAATCGCAAAAATTTCGCTACGCTTCAATTCTTTTTCCCAATATGACGAGGTCCCTCTCCACACCATCCAAATTGGCCACGCGCGGCAAAAGCGCCCACTGCTCAAAACCGAACTTCCGCAGCAGCGCTAAACTTGGCTCGTTATGGGCAAACACAAAACCAAGCAGCGTATTCACCTGAAGGCCCGGGCAAGCGGCAATCGCCTTGTTCAGAAAAATACCGCCGATCCCCCGCGAGCGGTACTCGCCGGTAATGTAAATGCTGATTTCGGCGGTGGCGTTGTAAGCCGGGCGTCCGTAGAAGGATTGGAAGCTGAGCCAGGCGATGATGCGCCCGCCGCTTCTCATCACCCAGAGGGGGCGAAAATCCGGGGAATGCTCCGCAAACCATTTCTGCCTGCTGTCCACCGTAACCGGCTCGAGATCTGCCGTGACCATCCGTCCGGCAATCGTTTCGTTGTAAATGCCGACAATCGCCGGCAAATCTGCCAAGGTTGCGTCTTCAATCGTATACTCCAAGTCTGTAGGCATATGTATTCGCACCCGTCTCCCATTCTCCCGTTATTTTTCCATTAATCCGTCTCCAGCTTGATTTGAACGTAGTGCTCTACCGTCGGAAAAGGATCGTAAAAATGATGCAGCAGCGCTTTCCACTCCTGGTAACGGGGCGACTTGCGGAAGCCGACCTCATGCGCCGTGATCGACTGCCATCTGACGAGCAGAATATATTTATTTTCCGTTTCTACGCATTTTTGAAGCTCATGTTCAATATAACCTTCCGTCTGGGCAATGATCTTCGACGCTTTGCGGAAATTGCTTTCGAATTCGTTGATCATCCCGGGTTTTACTTGCAGTTCGGCTACTTCAAGAATCATTCTCTTCATCTCCTCCGTAAGGCTGATTATAGCACGGACTAAGCGCTTTATGAATCCAAATTGCCGCAGGCCGCTCCGTCCCCCTATCAATGTATTCAGCCCCCTATCGTTCCTTTCGTGCATACTCCGCCTTTAAGCCGGGGAAATTAACAGCAATCGGAAGGAGGTGCAGATGTGAGCAAATTTGTCGTCAAACTGCTTGGAAACGGCATTATCGTCGTGGCCATGATGCTGTGGTTGAGCAATGCATCGCTGATGGGGGCGCTGATGACAGCTATAGCGTTGTCCATTTTGGCCTATTTATTCGGGGATTTGTTCATCCTCCCGCGCACCAACAACGCCATCGCCACGCTGGCCGACGCCGCGCTCGTCTATCTTATGCTGTGGGCGATTGCCGCTAACGCGGGGTGGACGCTCACGCTCGGAGAGATTTTGGCGATCACCGTCGTCGTTGGCGTATTTGAATATTTTTTTCACCGTTGGTTGCTCAAAGACGGCATTCGGAACGACAGCAGCGTGCGGGTACGGGGGTAAAAAGCTAAGTGCAATAAGCGTCGAGCGACGTACTCTCAAAGAAGACAGACTTCTTGCGGCCGAAGGAAGAGGGGGACGATGCCACGAAATGCAAAAGTGCAGGCGAATTTCGTCGAAACTTCTCGAAACGGACGGTTCAAATGCAAATGTGCAGTTCATTTTCAGTTAAAAGTCACTTTTTTATCAAACCGCTGATGTTCAGATGCACTTTTGCATTTCAATCGCCCAAAAACGGAGTTTGAAGAGAAATCAAATGCACTTTTGCAGTTGATCCCACCGGTCCGTTAACAAAAGAAGCCTGCCCCGCGAATGCTCCGCCGGGCAGGCTTCTTATTCTTTAAGGCAATGACTAGCCGCCTAAAACTACGCGGTCGTCGGACAGCTTATGGCCGCTGATGCGCTCGAATTCGCCGAGCAGACGCTCCATGGTCAAATCGCGTTTACGCGACTCGTCCACATCGAGGATGATCCGCCCGCCATCCATCATGATCAGGCGGTTGCCGAGGCGAATCGCCTGCTCCATATTATGCGTGACCATCAGCGTCGTCAGCTTCAGTTCGCTGACGATGTTGCGGGTCAGCTGCGTGACCAGCTCGGCGCGGGCCGGGTCGAGCGCGGCCGTGTGCTCGTCGAGCAGCAAAATCTGCGGCTCGGTGAACGTCGCCATCAGCAGGCTGAGCGCCTGGCGCTCGCCGCCGGACAACGTGCCGACCTTGGCCCGCAGCCGCCCTTCCAGCCCGATGCCGAGCCGGCTGAGCTGCTCCTGAAACATTGCCCGCCGCTTGGCGTTGACGCCAAAGGCCAAGCCGCGCCGCTTGCCGCGGGCATAAGCCATCGCCAAATTCTCCTCAATCGTCATATGCGGCGCCGTACCGGCCATCGGGTCCTGAAACACGCGGCCGATCCAGCGGCTCCGCTTGTACTCCGGCAGATGTCCGACATCTGCGCCGCCGATGCGGATCTCCCCGGCGTCCGGCTTAATGACGCCGGAGATCATGTTCATCAGCGTCGATTTGCCTGCGCCGTTGCTGCCGATAACCGTTACGAAATCCCCCGGAGCGAGATGCAGATTAACGTCGATCAGGGCGATTTTTTCGTCCGGCGTTCCGGGGTGAAACAGCTTGGACACACGGGAAAGCTGCAGCATCAGAGCCCACCCCCCAGGCTTTTTTGCCCGGACGAACCGGTGATTTCGGCGGCCCGTTCGCGGGCCAGGCTTTTTTGCTTAAGCGATCTGCGCACCGTCGGCAGCACGAGGGCGATAATGACGATGATCGCCGTGATCAGCTTCAAGTCGGTTTGCTCCAGCCATTCAACGCGCAGCGCGAGCGCCACGACAACCCGGTAAACGATCGAACCGAGCACAGCGGCCAGGGTCGCCCAAAATACCGAGCGGGCTCCGAAAATCGCTTCCCCGATAATGACGGAAGCGAGGCCGATGACGATCATCCCGATCCCCGAAGAAATATCGGAAAATCCCGATTGCTGGGCGATCAGCGCCCCCGATACCGCCACGAGCCCGTTGGACAAGCTGAGGCCCAAAATAATCGTATTGTCGGTGTGGGTGCCGAAGCTGCGGATCATCCGCTGATTGTCCCCGGTCGCCCGCAGGGCGAGGCCAAGCTCGGTGCGCAGGAACAGGTCCAGCAGCAGTTTGATCGCAATCACCACAAACGGCATCAGCACAAGCGGCGAAATCGATGTAAAAATCGTATCTTCCCCAAGCAATGCGACGTTCGGTTTGCCCATAATCCGCATATTGATGGAATATAGCGCGATCATCATCAATATCCCGGACAACAGGCCGTTAATGCGGCCTTTGGTATGAATGAGCCCGGTCAGGGCGCCGGCGGCCATCCCGCCGAAGAATGCGGCCGCGGTGGCGATCCAGGGGGAGCTGCCCCCTGTGATCATCACGGCGGCAATGGCGCCGCCGGTCGTAAAACTGCCGTCCACGGTCAAGTCCGGAAAATCCAGAATCCGAAACGTAATGTAAACGCCCAGCGCCATCACCGCATAGAGCAGTCCGGATTCCAGCGCTCCCAGCAGTGAATTTAACATGTTAGTACCTCCTCAAAATTACGGAGCCGTTATTCAATAATGTTGTTTTCTTTGTCGACCACTTGATCCTTCATCGCGTCGGTCACTTCGATGCCCTGCTCTTGGGCGGCCTTCAGGTTCAGGATGAGGTCAAGCTTATCCGGAACCGTCACTTTCATATCGCCGACCTTTTTGCCGTTTTTCAGCACATCCACGGCCATCTGCCCCACTTGGTAACCGTGGTCGAAATATTTGAAGCCCACGGTGGCAAAAGCGCCGTGCTCAACCGTGTCGCGGTCGCTGGAAAAGAAAGGAATGTCGTTATCGTTGGCGACCTGGATGACCGTGCTGACGGCTTCGACGACGGTATTGTCGAGCGTAATGTACATCGCGTCAACGCGGCCAACCAGCGATTCCGCCGCTTGCTTCACTTCCGAGGTATTCGTGACCGTAGCTTTCACGAGCTCGATGCCATGGGCCTTCAGCGCCTTTTCGGCCTGATCCGTCATGACAACCGCGTTGGGTTCGCCCTGATTCAACACCACGCCGACTTTTTTGACATCCTTGAAATTCGCGGCAATAAAATCCATCAGCTTCGTGATCGCTTCGGGATTCGTATCGGAAGCGCCGGAAATGTTGCCGCCGGGATGATCAAGATTGTCGACCAGCTTGGCATCCAACGGATCGGTTACGGCCGCGAACAAAATCGGCGAGTTTTTCACCTGCTGGGCGACAGCCTGGGCCGGAGCCGTTGCAATCGCCAAGACCAGGTCGTAATTTCCGCCGGCGATTTTTTGCGCGATGGCTATATTGTTCGGTTGATCGCCTTGCGCGTTATTGTAATCCACCTGCAGGTTTTCGCCTTCCACGAGCCCTGCATCCTTCAGCGCCGCCATGAAACCTTCGCGAGTCGCGTCCAGCGACGGATGCTCGACGATTTGCGAGATGGCGATCTTGTATGACTTATTGTCCGTTCCGCCACCCGAACCTGCATTTTGCGCATTGCCGGCTTCGGCCGCTCCGTTATTTTGAGCGTTTGCACCGTTCCCCGAGCTTGCACTGTTGCTGCCGCAGCCAATCACGCTAAGCAGCATGAGAGATACCGCAAAAAATAGTCCGATTTTCTTCCTCATCTTCATTTTCCCCTTTCAACCATGATCAGGCCCTTGAAAAATGGAGACTGTAATGCACGATCCCGTTGACGCTTTCATAGATGAAAGTGATAAAGCGAGCGGGAACGTGAAGACCGCCCCGATTAGGACATGAGTATGACTTCTATATTAAATGGTGGTCAATTTCCCGTCAATAACCGGCTCCCGGTCAATCCTGGAAGCCGCCGCTTCTTATTTCACAAAAATATGCTTTGCTTTAAGCCCTTTTGCCCCAAGCTCCAATATCCCGAAGCTGTATTTCTCCTCCCGCCGTTTGTCGGTCGGGGAACCGGGATTAAACAGCAATACGCCGCCGCTATGGGTGAGCAGCGGTTTGTGCGAATGGCCGAACAGCACGGCGTCAAGGCGCTTGCCGGTGAAAACGCGTTTGGCGTTATCCAGGGCGTTATGCCCGCCTCCCGGCAAATGGCCGTGGGTCAGGCCGATTTTTTTCGTCCCAAGCTCCAGCACTTTATGGTAGCCAAACCGCCGGACGATGTCCGCGGGATCGTTGTTCCCCGCCACGCCGTCGACCGGCGCAAGCGCGGACAGTTGCTCGTAAACCTCGAACGTCGTCCAGTCCCCCAAGTGCAGGATCAGATCACAGCTAGCAAACTGCCGGATCAAAGCGGACGGAAGCTCCTTACCCCGGCGCGGCAGATGCGTATCCGAAACGACGCCGATTCTCATGGGCCAAGCACCGAGGCCTGGCCATTGTTATCGTTTTTTTCCATGTCCTCACCCCAATTCAATGTTTTATCCGCGACCCGCTTCCTGTAAATATACCCTTGCTTCATAAGGGCGGAGCCGTAATTGGCGAAGATCTTCCCATTTGTCCGGCTTATAGTTGGAGATCAGAAGCTCGATCCCATCGATCTTTACGGAATCGGGCCATTCAAATACCGGCTCGCCCTCAAAGAAGTTCAAGATCACGAGCAGTTGGGTATCCTCAAGCGTCCGGGTATATGCATAGATCTCCGGATGATCCTCCAGCAGCAGCCGGTACTCGCCATACACAAACACCTCGTGCCGCTTACGCAAACGGATTAACTCCTTGTAGTAGTGGTACACGGAACCGGGATCTTGCAGCGCCTGAGCCGCGTTAATCTCCGCACAGTTGGGATTCACTCCAATCCACGGCGTCCCCGTCGTAAAGCCCGCCTGTTCGCCCGCTTCCCACTGCATCGGCGTACGGGCGTTGTCCCGGCTTTTCAGATGAATGGCCCGTATGATCTTATGCTCCGGCACCCCGGCCTCAAGCCGTTCCTTATAATAATTCAGCGTTTCCACGTCCCGGTAATCGTCGATCGAATCGAAAGCGATGTTGGTCATCCCGAGTTCCTCGCCCTGATAAATATAAGGCGTCCCTTCTAACGTGTGGATGAACGTGGCCAGCATTTTTGCCGAAGGAATCCGGTACGGTCCGTCGTTTCCGAACCGCGACACGCAGCGGGGCTGGTCGTGATTGCACAGATAGTTGGCGTTCCAGCCTTTTTCGTGCAGGATTGTTTGCCAGCCGGACATGACCCGCTTGAGATCGGCCAGCTTCCATGGCACGACTTCCCATTTGCCGATGCCGGGAGAAGCCGCATCCAAAAACATATGTTCAAACTGAAACGTCATATTCAGCTCCCGCCGGCCGTCCCCGACGTAATCGAGCGCTTGCTCGGGCCCCAGCCCCGAGGTTTCCCCCACGGTCATGATATCATAGATATACAGTACCTGATCGTGCAAATTTTGCAGCAGGGTATGGACGTGGTCCAGATTCGAAAACATTCCGTACGCCCGTACGGTAGGTGAATTGCCTGGATTATCGGCGTCCGGAAGCCCTTTCGCTTTTACGATATGCGCGATGGCATCGAAGCGGAAACCGTCCACCCCTTTTTTTAGCCACCACTGGATCATGTTGTGCATCTCGTCGATCACGGCCGGGTTCTCCCAGTTCAAATCCGGCTGATGTTTGGAGTATAAATGCAAATAATATTCGTCCGTCTTCGCGTCGTATTCCCATACCGAACCGCTGAAATACGACTCCCAGTTGTTCGGGGAGCCGCCGTTTTTCCCTTTTCGCCAGATGTAATAATCCCGTTTCGGATTGTCTGCGGACTGCCGCGACTCCAGAAACCAGGGATGCTCGTCCGACGTGTGGTTCAGCACCAAATCCATCATCAGCTTCATCCCGCGCGTATGCAGCCCGTGCAGTAGTTCGTCGAAATCCTCCATCGTGCCGAACTGCGGTTTTATCTCGCAATAGTTGCTGATGTCATACCCGTTGTCGTGCCCGGGCGATTTGTAAATCGGACATATCCAAACCACGTCCACACCTAGGTCCTGCAAATAATCCAGCTTGGAAATGATGCCGCGCAAATCGCCGATACCATCGCCATTCGAATCATTGAAGCTGATCGGGTAAATTTGATAAACTACGCTTTCCTTCCACCAAGTTCGCTTCATGTTTGCCGCCCTTTCCATATCTTTCGGACCCGCATCCGGCCTGTAATATAACTATTTACCTCAGGCGCGAAATGTATAACCGTGAAATGGGCGCGGCAAGCCCTGTTTTGAACAAGCAACCCGGAGACCTGTGCAATCCCCGGGTTGAAGTGAATAAACCGTTATCCGTAATTCTCCACGATCTGCACATATTTTCGGGTTAACTCGGCAAGCTCGCTTTCGGTTTTTCGTTGGGCCGCGTCCAGCTTCTGCATCAGACGGCCCACCTCGGATTGCTTCTGCTCGACCTGCGCCAACGTCTCGTGAATCCGGCCTTGCACCAGCCAATCGGCGATCAAACCGTCAAAAAAATAGTCGGCAAACGTCAGCATCTCGCCGATTTCCATTTCGACGGGAAGACCGCCCCCCACGTCGCGAAGCTCGCGCTCAAATCGGGCCAGGCTGCGTTGGGCCAGATAGATATGATCCATCGCCTCGTCGATCCGGTTGTGCTTGATATGTGTGGATAACATGCCGCCGCCAAGCATATCGTACGTGCCCCAATTTTTGGCGGAGTGAAGATCTTCCTCGGCGGCGCTTAAATCGTGTTGCACCGATTGGCCGGCAAGGATCGCCTCTTCCAGCTCTTTCAATTGTACGCTTAGCTCGGCCCGCCGGTCAGCCAGCTCCGCAATCTCGCCGTTTTGCTCCAAGACCTGCTCCTCCTTGGTCTGAAACACACGGTCATAGGCCGATTTCCAGTTGCGGACCTCCTGCCACTGCCGCTCCAGCTGAGCTATTTGCTGCTCCAAACTCCGAACCGTGCGATCGGACTCATCGTATTTCACTTTCGCTTCCAGCACCTGCTGCTGCTCGCGGTCCAGCTGTTCCGCCTTGTTGCCGAGAATCGTTGCCAGCAGATTGGACAAGGACATTCCCGACAGCTTACGGACATCCTCTTCCTCGTCGGCAAGCTTGCGCCGCCACCGATCCCTGGCGCCTTCCGCTTCAGCCAGCTCCTTTTTGAATTGCTCCAGCCGTTTCCTCCATTTTTCCTCGTTGCGCCCTTTTTCCTTCAGCTCCGTCAGTTGCCCGGATAATTCCTCAAACAAAAGAATCCCTCCAAAAAAAGCATATAAAGCGCCAGCATCTCCCGCTGCGCGATGTTCCCTTGGATGCACCTATGCTGTTAAATACGTGCTGAACGGCGGTTTTGTTTCACCCCATCGGTTCCCAAGGCTCGGCGCCGCTGGCTTCGGCTTGCTTCACGATCTCCTCGCACAACCTATGAGTCTCGAGGGCATCCTGCTGCGAAATGGCCAGCGGTTTGTCCTCCCTCACGCACGCGATAAAATGATCGATGATACTCACGAACCCCCGGCGGTACAGCACCGTATCCCAATCGTTAAATTTAAGCAGCCGCGTTTCGCCGCCGGCAAAATGCTCCGTCGTATTCAGGCCGTCGATTCTCCATTTGTTGCCCGGGCTCATCACTTCCACCGTTTCGTCGTTCGCTCCCGAGTCGCGGTTCATAATCCCCATGCAGCTAAAACCGTTCCCCTCAAGCTGGAGCGCAACATGATAAAGCTTCCCGCCCTGTACATGCGCCGACACGCGGACATCGTTGATTTCGCCGGGAGCCAAAAAACGGATCGTATCCACGACGTGTATAAAATCGTCAAAAACGAAGCGGCGAGCGTAATCCGGCGAGTGGGTCCGGTTCTTCTGCATCAGCACAAGCCGGCGGTGTTCCTTCGCTTTCATCGCGGCAACCATCGGGGCATAGCGGCGGTTGAAACCTGTCATCAGCTTGACGCCTTTTTGCTCCGCTAACCGGCTGACGCTTATGGCTTGTTCATAGTTGTAGGCGATCGGCTTATCGATATAGACATGAATGCCATGGCTAATCAGTTGTTCGGCAATCGCGGGATGCACTTCCGTTGCACTGTGAATAAAGGCCGCTTCCACTCCGGCTTCGATCAACTGCTCCACACTGTCCACCGTTTTCGCAACACGGTATTTAGCGGCCAGCCGGCCTAATGTTTCCCGGTTCCGGGTACAAAAAACAAGCTCGATGTCCTCCCTGCCCGTCATTACCGGCAAATACGCCTTTTGTGCGATATCGCCCAACCCGATAATTCCTATACGCATCAAAAATCCTCCTCGTCATCTAGCAATTTGCTCTGCGTTAACAATGATGTGATAAAGTGGTGGGAAACGCCTCAACCAAATTGGGGAGGCAGCAAAAAAAGGAGCGGTAATTATGGAAATGGATACGCTTGAACCCGCTGCGTCCCCCCCTTCTCCTCAAAGCGTTCTTCGCCGCGCAGGGGAGATTTTTGCGGTTTCCGCCAAGCTGGGGTTTACTTCGTTCGGAGGGCCGATCGCCCATCTCGGTTACTTTCATGAGGAATACGTAAAAAAGCGTAAATGGCTTAGCGAGCAAAAATATGCGGAATTGGTCGCGTTGTGCCAACTCCTCCCAGGCCCGGCAAGCAGCCAAGTGGGGATGGGGATCGGCCTGTATCGCGGCGGCGTACTCGGAGCGTTAGCGGCCTGGGCCGGATTTACCCTGCCATCCGTCTTATTGCTTGTGCTGTTCGCGCTGCTGCTAAAAGGGACGGAACTGGCGGATAGCGGTTGGCTGCATGGTCTCAAGCTCACCGCTGTGGCGATCGTGGCGCAAGCCGTATGGAGCATGGGCCAAAAGCTCGCCGCCGGACGCAGCCGGGCTACGATTACCGTGCTTGCAGCCGCCTGCGCCTTGTTATGGTCAAACGGGCTTACGCAGGTGCTGATTATTCTAATTTCGGCACTTATCGGCATATGGCTGTACCGCGACTTGCCCGGCGCTCCGCCTTCCCGGGCAGACGAGGAGCCATCCACAGCGATAAATCTCGGCAGAAAGTGGGCCTTTGCCGCTCTGGCGGCTTTCTTTGGACTCCTGGTGATCCTCACGCTCAGCGGTTGGTTATGGCCTGTCCCCGGCCTGCAGCTGTTCGACGGTTTCTACCGGGCCGGTTCGCTCGTATTCGGCGGCGGCCATGTCGTGCTCCCGCTGCTGGAAAGCGAAGTTGTGCCCCGGGGATGGATCGGCCAAGCGGATTTCCTTGCCGGATACGGCGCGGCCCAGGCGGTTCCGGGGCCGCTGTTCACGTTCGCCTCATATTTGGGAGCGGCGATCGGCGGAGTATTCGGCGCCGTGCTGGCCACGGTCGCGATTTTTTTACCGGCCTTTCTGCTTGTCATCGGGGTGCTTCCGTTCTGGAGCCGCCTACGCGGCCTGCCGAACATCCACCGCGCGCTGCAAGGCGTCAACGCCGCGGTGGTCGGAATTTTGCTCGCCGCCTTGTACGATCCGATCTGGACCTCCTCCGTCCGGCATAGCGGTGACGTTGTGCTGGTGCTTGCCTTGTTTGCGCTGCTCGTTTATTGGAAGCTGCCCCCCTGGATCGCCGTCCTCGCCGGCGCCGCGGGCGGCGTTATGCTCGGCTGGGCCTACGGCTCGTAAATCTAATTTCGGAAACCAATCGAGTTCATTTACTGGAAAACAAGCTTTTCATTAAGGAGTAGCCGCTGAGCAGCCCAATAAAGAACAGCTGTACCTGCCCCACCCATTGGTGATACCCGGTGATGCGAATTTGGTTGATATAAATCGTTATCAGCGGGTACAACAGCAGGATGAGGCTGGGCAAAAATACGAAAAAGAACAGCGGGCGGTGCAAGCTTTTCCGGCGCGGCCATCCGCTCAAAAAGCTCAAGTAAAGTCCGAACACAAAAGAATATACGATATCCCCCAGCAAGCTGTAGTCCATTCTGTACAACGTGCCGGTCTTGTGATCCATCATGTGGGTAAACTGCTGTCCGTAATACACAAGCACGATCGCCCCAACGATCCAAAGCAAATAATAAAAATATCCCTTTGAGTTGTTCATCGCTTTTTATTCCCCTATCAGTAAGTATTCTAAGAAGCGTCGTACGCGGGTCACTCAAATTTTATCACAAATCATGGCGGGGGCGTTGAACTAAATGATCGTACGGGTAGAGGCAGCCGGGTGAAATGTTCCTCCGGTCAAAAAGGCCTACTGAAGCATATGCTTCCGAAGCTGCTTTTTTTCAGGAAGCTTATATTGCTTTACCTCCTGGCGAAAAAAGCCTGTTCCTACTTAGACAAATATAGAAACAGGCTTTTCGTAAATCATATAATTTTAAATATGTGTTACCGAAAATTACCCTAAATCATACAGAAGTTCTTCCATAGCCGCGTATATTTCTATCATCATTAACGCCCCAAGCTGAAACCCGTCTGTGAAAGTAGATGTAGCATACATCGACTCGGACTGGCGGCACAAATCGAGCATAGCTTCAAGCTGGTTAAAATCATCGGCAGATAGTTTCTCTTTCCATATTTCCATGGCCTCGGATATACTTCTGTTAATTTTACGGTATTCGGGATCTCTAGGAACGATATTTCCTTCTGGATGAATTTCGCCATAATATAATGCTTCCAGCATACTTTTCATTTTTCATCTTCCCTTCGTATCGACTGCAACACTTTGAAAGAAAGGCTGACGCATCATAGAGCAAATGTGCAGTCTGCCGCTTCAATGCCCGCCTTACAACCTCGTCTTTTGGACTAATAACCGCGATGACAACCGTTAGCGCAGATTCGTCAAGTCCCCATTTCTAGATTGAGCCTTACTTTCACCCCCAAATTAAAATTATCGGCTGACAAAAATTCCAGTGGCAATCCCTTTCGTTTTCTTGCATCAATTAGTTTCAAGAATGGAAACTCTCCTTTTCTGTTTACTTTTATATTAATCGGATCGTAAAATTTATGTCACACATTTTAATCGGCTAATTATAGTTGGCGTAGTATAATTCGCATATAGACCGTGGAATAAGGGAACACAAGGTTTCGTCTTTCACTTAAAATCTTTCACTCTTCTGGCCTATGCCATGCCCTATTCAATAGTTTCGCTTATAAATACCGGCTTCGGAGGAGCGTTTATGAAAATCAGGTTAAGATTAAAAGAAATTCTTGCCGAGAAAAGCATCTCCCAGAGAGAACTTGCCCGAAAAATGGGGATTCGCCACCCTACCATTAACCATCTGTGTTCTGATTCTGTCGACAGAGTTTATATTCGTACTTTGGAGCAGATCTGTGAGACCTTGGACATCACGGTGGACCAACTTATTGTTTCGGTTGAAGACAAAGTGTTTCCAGATAAATCGCATTAAGAAAAAACAGGTTAATCATGGTGGTATCTGACCATAATTGACCTGCTCTTTATAGTGCTAAGGTAAATTTACTTACAATGAGCTAATAGTTCTTTCCGATAATTCTCGAACTGTGGATTTTCTAGTTTTTTGATTAAATAATTTACAATATCTTTTTTAAGAAACTCGCTGTTTTCATTACTTATCTTTAACGAAGTCAAAATAGTGTGCAAGAACCTGTCAATTAAAACACGATCCAATTCTTCAAAAACAAAGTTACCATACAAAGAATGTATCGATTTTCTCACGCTGCTGATATTCTCAGGAGTAGTGTTTTCAAGAATATCTTCAAAAACAACGGTTTTATTTTTATTTAACTTCAGTAAAAGCCTAGTAAATTTATTTGCATGAGAACAACTTTCATTATTTTCATGGAACATGATTTCAAGGATCAACAGGTATAATTGTTTAGTATTAACCTCCCAAGTTAGTACTAAATCCTGAATAACAATCAATAACTTTGCAAACTGAATTGGATCAAAACTCAATAACCGGTCATGAAGTAGAGAACAGTACTGTTCAAGCAAGTCATCATTTTCTGAAATTTTCTCTAATATATCATGAAAATCATCATTATATTGAACTGAATTGCCTATAGAGTACGTAATGAATTCAGATAGATTGAGCATCTATTGACCTTCTTTATTATTATTTTATTAGTATAAAATTATCGATTAAAGCATTAACAATTGGGTTTATTTATTTTCAATCCAGTACCTTTCGTTGGAGTGGGCTATCTCTATTAACTCATTAAGTATTTTTTGCCATTGTAATGCAACATCCCGCTTAATATGGATTAACTCAATCATCTGATGTTGGTTTATATACTCCTCAAAAGTTTGGAATTCGTTTTCGTCATCTGGATAATCACTGTTTCATTTGTAAATCGGACTGATTTCAAGGTATATTTCATCGTCAATATTATAAATGTATGATTCAATACCAACTTCAGTAGGTGTTGACCAGACTAAAAATTCCTCAGCCGGATCATCAATATCTAAATTATCGTTCGTCCATAATTCATGAGCATAAATGTTATGGAAATAGCCTACTCCTTGATCAACAAAATCCTTGTTAAGTTGGAGCTCATTATTCATTGTTCGTGCAAGCAAATTATAAAGTTGCTTTACTGCCTCATTAATAAAATCACTTACAAACAAATCATATTCAATGCTTCCACCACGCCAATATTTCATAAATACATCGGTAGTAGGAACAATGTCCTTCTTTTCACAAGGTAAATATAAAAGAATGGCCTGCGACTTTGAAATGTCAAGTCTAATCGTATTAACCATTTTTCTTCCGCCTTTATTTGCTTTTCAATTCCTTGATAAAAATAAATCAGGTCGACTACGGTTGTATTTGACCATAATCGACCTATTCAGCGTAACGCATTTTTTACAAGGATTCTCCTAAAAGTTAGATCGTCAAAATGAAATAACACTTTACAATTGTTAAATTCAATTTTTAAGGAAATCCATCAAATACTCGTTTTAATTTCAAATCTATTAGAAAATACTTGTTTAATTTTGGGAACAATTTCTTGTTCGAAATTTCCTGTATTATCCTTAATCGCTAAAATAAACTCTTCATCTTCAACAAAATTTAGATAATATTTATAGTTGTTAAAATTTTTAATATCATTTGTTATAATAATATTGTACAGCCCCTCACTAACTAAAGCATGGTGCAATTCATCATGACTTATTTCATACCAATCAAATTTTTTCTTTTTGTCTTCCACAATTAGAAATGACCTATCTTCTATGTCTCGAAATCTCAATGCTTCTTTTCTAAAGATTGTACCTATCTCGTATGACTGATTTATTTTTTCTGTTATTAGTAACTTAACTTTATTTAGTGTTTCATCGTCAACTGTAGAGTTGAACAATTCGGGATAGCTACGACTTTCTGATAATGTATCATCTGACTTGATAAGCAACTTTTTTATCTCGTTATCTAAATCATCTTTTACTTTTTTTGAATTAAAATGAAGAACATCATCAACATATTGGCTAAAATTCTCCTCCACTATTTCTGCTTGAACATCCTCATCCATTTCTTCAAACTCTACACTATCTTTTCTAAGCAGAATTTTAGAATGATTATTTAACAACAGTTGGAATATCTCATAATGAAATTTAGGGTTAAACGGAAAATCAGAAATAATAAACCAACTACTTTCCATTTCCTACCTCCTTTAACTTCTGACACTCTTCTAAGAATTTCAAGAGTTATATTTTGTTTAATTATTTATCTGGAAGAACATGATGAATATTTTCTACTTCTGAATTTAAGTGAAAATGATCCTGAACAACTTTTCCCTTCAACTTATGCCCTAAATGAGCCTCCCCAATTTTATCACCGTCGGAATTAAAAATGAAAGCCTTTCTTTCATTTGAACTATTAATTGTTTGTTTTCCGAGTGTCCATCCATTTTCCTTAGCGAGTTGATAAAGGGATTTTGTCTCAAAAACCTTCTGCCAACCTTCGGGTACCCATCTCGAATACTTTACATTAGATGCACCCGCTCCCCCACCGCCACTCCTATTAAACTGAATGAACGGCTCGTCCGCAATACGGTCAAGTCTATACCTTCCATTAAAAAAACCTCTACCCACTGAACCGTATCCGGTAGAAAGTTCTGGTACTTCTTCCCGTGCAAACTTATAGTTCTGCGGATTCAGATTAATATTAGCATCTTTCATTATATTCTTGAAGTTCGTGTATTGTCCCGTTTTGTTCGGAATATTAACTCCATTAAACTTCTTTAACCCAGTAGACCCCAAACTCATACCTTGAGCACTATTATTTCCAATGTAAGGAACTTCGCTTGAACGATACGTATTATCCACAAATAATTCATTGAACGACATCCCGGCATCTTCCGCATGATAGCTGGTTGTTATATACGCCAGTCCTTGTAGAACATTGACATCGTACTTCTTCTTCATGGCTTTCACGGTATCATCCGTATCTCTTCGTTCTACTACAGCATTAACAACATCTTGCGTCAAGTCATCAGACCAGTTCAAGCTTTTCTTTACTTCCCGTATCATCATGTTAGTATCGACATAATGATCTGGCAGATAGGATACTGGCTGCATTGCCCCCTTCAGCCGCTCAGCCCACTCCTCCGCCGTCATATCGCTTTGCATCCCACGGGCAGCCGTAAACATCTTCCCAATGAACCCCATACCTGCCAGCTCCATGCCGGCACGCTGCATCGCATCAATCATGGACTGAAACGATGCTTGTCTCAAATTTCCTGCACTTGCCAAAGAAGATCTTGCTATATTCGCCGCGTTCGCCACCCAGCCTACAAACGGAAGCGCGGAAGCAACCGCTAAAGCGGCTCCAGTGAAATCCCGCTTGGCGGCTGCGATTCCTGCCTTGGCCGCTACCGCCGCAAAACCTACTCCCGGAAGAACTCCCGCCACATTTAAGGCTAGCTGAACCGTATCCATTACGCCTATTTTGGCACCGTTCTTTGTCTCCGCTGTCTGCTGCGTATCGGCCGCTTCCCCGACAAATGGCGCCTCCGGGACGGGGGGCAGATCCTCTACAAAGACCGGCGATTTTTTTAGGCCCTCTACGCGTAGACGTTCGCCTCGTATATCCGCTTCTCCATCCAGTATAATCGAACTTGATCCGCACCGCATATAGATAGCTTCGCCAGCCTGTGCTGTAAGCCTATTCATAGTTCCCCGCAAGTTTGTTCGGCTGGTAAAAAGCAAGTCTTCCTCACTCTGGACAGTTACCCCGCTTTGATCCTCCAGTTTAAGATACACTCGCCCCCGGCTTGCGCTTACAGTGAAGTCGGACGTCCCCAACTTCATCTCCTTGCCTGCCGGAGTAGACCAGATTTTAGTATCCGGCGAAGATGCTTGAGCAGGCAATGGAGATGTTCTCCGTAAACTGGTTGCTACCGCCGATTCTTCCGTGGCCGCCGGAAAATAAACCTGTACCGTATCCCCGGCCTCCGGCATACAATACCATCCGCCATGCCCTTCCGCGGTATAAGGAGATTCATAGGCCAGCCAATGTTTGACTTCCTTCCTCTGCTCACCATCAATGCTCAGGTGGACCTGAATTTCGCTCCCCTTAACCTCTAGCACCGTTCCTTCCAAGGAACTGCCGATTAAAGGGATATTATATAACGGTTTTTGCCAAGCCTTCCCGGTTGGCATCAATCGGTATTCATATACCAGATGTCCTGCTTGAAAATGTCCCGTAGATGCGATTACCGTAAACTCTTTCCCTTGGAACTCTACTTTATCGCCTAATTTATATAGCTGCCCGGTCTCCACGGTATATATTGTGCCGTCTATACTATGTGCATCGTGAATAGCGCTGGTTCTTAGTTCTTTTTCCCCCGCCATATCCCGCTGTATACTGTATGGTTGACTGAGCAACTCCCAATAACGACCTTCGGGAATCCCAATGAACAACTTGGGAGATGCCGCGGTTATTTCGGGGAATATCGCCGCTCCAAACCGCGAAGCGATCCGGCGTATAAACGCCCAATCCGTCTCTTTATACTGGAGTACCATCCCTTCGGGCCGCTCTTTATCCAAGGCGTTATCTAGCTTGTCCGCCCCATCGTAAGCGGCCAGAACCGTGTCAATGATGTCCAGGTAAGTCCCGTTATCTCCTGCAAAGGACCGGCTCCTCGGCTCCAAATCCAATAGAATCGAGTGGGTTATAGCACTCAATTCCAAATAATAAATCCCTTGTACCGCATTAATGTTGATCTCCTGCACCAATCCCTGAAACAGGATTCGCCCTGGTTCTCCTTTATCATTTACTTCCTGTACCGCAATCGATTGATAGCTGACGGGAATATGTATGTACGTATCTTGTTTGTCATCCGGTATGATTCCTCGTGCTGTTAACCGCCCGTGCTCATTCAAGTTTTGTTCGATTCGCAGCTCCGTTAAGGTATGTATCTCATAAGGTGATATGAGCCGGACCTGTCCGTATCCGGCCACCGCTTGTTCTGTCCCCATAAGCTCCCTCCTCGGCAACACCCCTCAAGGTCATTCTTCTTTCTTAAGCTCCGAATCCCCCTGCTGCTTTAACTCCTGAAGAAATTGATTGTAGGCCAGTTCTTCCATGTCCTGAAAACCCGTAAATATGACTTGTTCAACTTGCTCTTGGTTAAACAAATATACCTGATTGGGATTCAGCAATCCCTCCGGATACAAACAGGCGATATAATCCCATACCTGTCCGGTATCTGCTTGAGTTTGCATCCTCCCAAAGATCATAATTTTCTTGTTTCCGCCTTTTAGTTGCACAATAGTGCCGTTTGGTAAAAAGTGCATGGAAAGTGTCCTTTCGTTCAGTTATAAAACTTTCTTAATAAATATCGCTTGCTCGGAATGTTCTATATCATCGCTAATCCAACTCGCCTCATCTTGACGTAATGTATGAAAACGAAGCGTCGCATACTCGAAGTCATAGCTTAAGATAATAACAAACTGAAAATCCGGATAAGATTTTTTTAATTTCTCTGCCCATTTATTCATCACCGTATAAGCTATTCTAAAGATACTTTCCTTATCCGTTGTATCTGGTAAGTAATCATTAATTCGCAGTTCATTACATGATGCTTCATACCCAGTGAAATCTCCATGAAACTTCAATACTCGGTGCCAATCGATTTTGTCTACGTTTAATTTGTGGTCTATATCCAAAATTAAACATCCGTTTGCTTCAACAATATTTGGATCTACTATATTTTCCAGGCCAAGAAAGTTAACATCATTACTTTCCAAGTCAACCTTTTCTATAATTTCTTTCATCTTATTACTCAAAATATCCATACAACCATTCTCCTCTTCAAAATATGGGATTTTCTCCCAATAGTTTCAATCCTTTATTTATAGCCTTTTGTACTTCTTTGTCTTGAATCTTTTTTTGTATATATTTTGGAGCTAATTCTCCGGTCTTCTGATCGTAAAAAGTCTTTGATTCAGCATCGAAGTACCACTTAGTATTATCTGGTTCATGATAATGAATTTGACCATCTCGTTGTCCTGGATTTGGATTTTCAGCATCTATTCTTTCTGTCTTACCATTTTGCCAAACTGTTTTACTCTCAAATTGTGCCCCATTCTGTCCGAATTTTCGTTGACTACCTCCCCCACCCTTAATCATACTATACAACTCGCCCGCGCTGCTCCCGGTATTCATCGCACCTTGGACGGTGACATTGGAGCCATAAGAGACTCCCGCGGCGGTTGCTGCTGCAGCCGGCACCCCCACAAGCGCTCCCGCGCCTGTTGCGGATACCACGACTGACCCGCCAAATCCGACAACAGCCATGGTCGTTTCCACCGCCCCAACGACTGTAGTCGCTAAGTGGCCAAATACTTCCCCTGATTTCCGGGCGATCGGATGATCCGTCTGGGATTGTTCATTGAATAGCAGCCCCATACTGGCATCCTCTAAAGCCGCGTCCCCCGCGCCAAAAACAAATTCCAGAAAAGCGTTTGATTGCGGCGGTTCCTCTTCCTGGACGGAAGGGGCCAAATTCTGTCCTTCATCTTCAATCTTGATCATCCCGCAGTATAAGCACATATTCGTCGATTCTTTGGTGAGTGCCGGATGCCCCTCAACGCTCTTATCCGCCTTGCCGTTCAGCCACGCTTTCGTTAATACGGGGATGCACGGCGCCTTCCGCACGCCTAAGATATCGAGTTTCCCGGTGATCACCGCAGGATTTAAAGGACTGGTGCAATTTCCGAAAGGCATCACATTCTTTAACGGCTGATAATCGTTTACGTTCATCAGCGCCTTATCTTTGGTGTACACTCCGTGGCTTAAGGGAAGCTTCAGCCGGCTGGGCTGCGTTCCG
This sequence comes from Paenibacillus oralis, assembly GCF_003863965.1. GTDB lineage: Bacteria > Bacillota > Bacilli > Paenibacillales > Paenibacillaceae > Fontibacillus > Fontibacillus oralis. The sequence continues at coordinate 5,187,078 of NZ_RRCN01000001.1, read as the reverse complement.
AAGCTGCAGCTTACGATTGCGCCTGCAACAGCATAGGGAACATGATCGCCTTGAGGTCGTATCACTCCTATAGTATGCATTTACACCTCTCCCTCTACTGGTCCTGCTCTACTGAAGTCAGTTTCAATCCTGTAAAATCTCTTCGTAGCATACTCTCAGCCAACATCAGGTTTACGACAACATAGTGTTCAAGAGGACTCTCCAACTGAAAAATCGGGTGATTCCCCGCTTTCGCAGGATCAATGACAATCCGTTTCATGGTCCCATTCAGGTGAAACTCGCTTGCTGCGGACAAGCATGCCACTTTGGGAAAAGAAGCAAGCCAGTACCAGTACTGCTCCCCTTTTTCGAGATTCATCAGACCGGCAGGTTGAAACTTCAGCTTCGGACTAAATTTCTCTATGAGCTGTTTAAGACGGTCGGACATCAGCGGAAGCGGCTTTTCAATAAAATCTACCTCCACCACTCTCTCCGCTTTTTCAATCAGAAAATGCAGATAATTTTTACTGGCATCCGCTTCTTTAGAACGTAAGTGCTCTCGAACCCCAAGAGGTTTTAAAGCACCTTGGATTCGGTGATCCTGAGTCAACATATAAAAGTCCAAGTTCATTGATCGATTGACCCCTTCATACTCCGATCTTCCTTAAATACCGCTTCACTCCAGTCCATGTATTCCCCTACACGAACTTCGACGATATCCTCTTTGTCAATCTCCGCATACTCCTGTGTTTCTACCGCTGCAAATAAAGCTCCGCGAATCAAAGCAGCCACAAAACTATGGATGACTCCCGCTTCCTGCAAACGCAGTTTCTCAAAATCCGCCAAGGTGACTTTTCCCGCGTAAGTGAGACTTTGCTGTTTTAATTCCTGGGCCCAAATTTCCTCCATTTGGAACAAAGGCTTTATCGCCCAATTCGCATCGTAGGTCGATCTGATTGGAGTTCTATCAAGCAACCATGAGGAGTCCGTGGCTTCTGCCAAAAATAACCCCTTCCCCTGTTGAATTTGCGTCCTCAACAAGGAGTATGTAAAATGAGCGACCTTCCCTTTCGCCCCCGTCTTCTGCACATTCGTGATTTGAACACAAAACTGGCGGAAGTGGCTGATAAAATCATTCACCAGTTCGTCCTTGTATTTCTTGCAGTGCTCATCGATTAACTTCATAGCTTGTACGCGGGTTGGTTTAACTACCTCTTCCTTGAATTGCAAAATAGCCTCGCCCATGATTCCCTCCGGCGCTAATTTGTCTTCAGTTCAGTACCGACAATGGTCGCATCCCCGTTTAAAACAAGGCGGCTTTCCTTACACGTCATTTCAATCTCCTCTTTGGCCGAAAAAACAATGGAATGATCGGCATTCATCACCAAGTCCTTTTTGGTATTCAGTTGAATCGGAAGGCTGCTTGAAATTTCTATGCCCTCTTTTTCACTTAAACGGATGAATATTTCCCCATCCTTCCCGGTTATTACGATCTCTTCCGGACTGAACATAAGTTCCTTGCCCGAGGGCGTACGGAAATACTTGATATCCGGGTTCCCCAACTTGCTACTCCCGTTCCCGTTATCGCCGGATCTGACGGAACTGGTTGCAACCCCTTCTTCCTCTTTGTTTCCAGGAAAATAGACGCGAACCGTGTCGCCCTTTTCCGGCATGCAATACCACCCGGTGTTGCCTTCCGCCGAATACATGGTAGAATACGGAAACCAATGCGCTGCTTCCGGTTTCTGCTCCCGGTCGATGTTCAAATGGAGTTTTACCCGGTCTTTTTCAACATCGATTACCTTTCCCTGGATAGAGGCGCCGATAATTTGGTCATTATGATACACCGGTTGCCTTAACCCGGCCCGAGTGCTTAATATATAACGATGGGTAAGCAGGCCATCCTTCATCCTGATTTCGGCTTCGAAGACATAAAGCTGCTTTCCTTTGAATTCAACCGTATTGCCCAATTCAAGCGCTTGATGGGTTTCGACCTCGTAATAGATAAAATCTTCCTCATTCACATTTGCGTTCGTATTGTGAATCGTATAACGGAAAGTATCCATCTTTTTGCGAACTCTATAATTAAAACTGGAAAGCTCTCCTTTGGAACTGCTGTCCAACAATCCAAAATAAATTTTGGGAGTGTCAAATCCTGCGGCTGGCATTAGTCCCGTTCGGGACCTAGAAGCAAGTCTTCTTAAAAACTGCCAGTCCGTTTCCTGATATTGCATCGTAAACTTTCCAATAATCGCCCCATCTGTAGCCGCATCCAAAATATCGACATCGGGATAATCGGCAGCTATCGCTTTTAATAGTTGAGCATAGGTCATATTCTTATTTTGAAAAGACCTGCGCTTCTTCTCTATGTCGAGCAAATAAGTATAAGATACCCCTTCGACCTTCAGATAAAAAACGTCGCGGATGGTGTTTACGGAAATGTTCTGAATTAAACCGCAAAATAAAGGAGTGCTTTTCCCTTCATCATCCGTTTGACTAATAACCACAGGCGTATCGGATCCGCTCAATCGTACATAGCTGTCCTTGATTTCCTCCGAGACGATTCCGGTAAAAGCGAAATAAGCATGTTCATTAAATTTTTTCGTTATCGTCAACTCCTGCAAATTGACCAATTCAAACGGGCTGACGTTAAGATGGTGGTAGGTGAGTGCAATATTTTCGCTCACGATTTCATACCTCCTCTGCAAATTTCAATGAATCCAGCATGCTTTTGGCAACGGCTCTCCAACCCTCTTTCTCTTGATTCAAACAATTGAACGTAGCTATCAAAAGCGTGCCTTTTAACTCAGTAAAGTAAAGCATGTTGTACATATTGGCATCGGCTACGGGGGTAACAAACTCACAGTAGCTTATCTTCTTGCCTGCCAGCTCCCGTATTCCTTGTTCGATCCATTCGATAATCTTCTGGGTTCGTTTGATGAGCTGAACCATCTGCTCCGTAAACGCCTCAAATTCAGAGGGGTCAATCGGGTCTAAGGTATGATTGAAAGACAAATCTATCGTATTATGCTCATTAGTAAAAATAAGCTTGGGACGGTGCTCGGACGGATATTTGAGTGCAGCCATCTCGGGCGTCATCTCGTGAAAAGTTTTAGGCATCGTGACGATCAGTTGATTTTGCAATATGGCCCTTTCGCCGAAAGGAACCCGCTCACCGTTAATGACAATAATGGGCTGATTCAAGTCCGGACCGTTGCGAATTTGTGGTGAGCTATCATCATCGGACATAACGGACTCATCTGGTTCCTCGGTTCGATCACGTTCATTGATGGCAGATATGATCTTTAAATCCCAATGTTCCATTTAACTTACCCCCAGAAAATGATACTCTTTTATCAGGTCTTTAGGGGTAATCATAAACATCGTCCTTCTCGATTGTCAATATATAGCATATTTGAGTGAAATAAGGCGTTTAGTCCTATATAAAAATGAATGTGAGGGATATTTATCCAATTCAAGACCTATTTTATGGAAATGTCTATAAATTCAAAGCAGTCAATCCGATATATAACGGTTAATGTAAAATAGCCAAAAAGCTCATAATGTGAAAATTTATACAATTAACACGGGGATTGGATGACAGTTCAATAGAAGAATAGGCATTTTATTACATCTTCCATTATTACTAGGACTATACTCCTGTTTTTTCGAAATCATCCATAAAATAATGGCTCAAAACCGAGATCAGTGCTTGACCAAATAAATTATGACTTTGGCTCTGAGGTGGCTGTCTATAGCGTTCGTGTCTTGGTTGGTATCCCTGGATGCTGCTTTGCACGATTATCCCTTTTGTTCAGTGGGTAGAGGGTGGGGGCTAATCACTGTCCTTTCATTTTTCCCAGTGTCTTGCCACATTCCTCCCATCAGGTCTGCTTCACTTCTCCTAAACCTCCTTCTCACAAACCTTTCTAACGATCTCGAACATGTCTGCTTCTCCCAAACCTATTTTCTTCTCCTGAATTTATCCTCCTCTCTGCTTCCGGATCAAACGGGATAATCGTGCAAAGCGTCCGGACAGCGGATGTTGATCTGCCGATATTTCTTGCCACGATCGGGTACCGGCTTGACCTGTCAAGCGCTGATTATTAGGTTGAGCCAAAATAATTACAGAAAAAGAAGTAGGCCGGTTACCGCAAGTTAGCGGCAGAAACCGGCCAATGTCCTCCTAGGCGTAAAGCATTTGGTACGTTACTCTTCGATCAGTTGAAGCCGGGGCCACAGACGCAGCCACTCTTTGGCTGTCACTCGCTGCCTAAACACGACGGTGTCCCGGAAGCACGGGCTTTGCCGTACCTTCAGTGAAAGCAAGTCGTCCAGCCCCCAAGGCGCGAGAAGCTCAATATCGTCCCCGGGATGTAGACGCACTCCTACCGCAGTGGCCGTTTCTGGCCAATACCGCATCGCGTCTTCAACCGAACGGTATGGCGCCTTTTCCCCGTTTCGCAAATGCATACGGGCCTGGTTTTTGACCGACCAATTCCGCAGCGGGCTGCGCGCTCTTAGTGCAGCTTCATATTGTTTTTCCGCAGCCTCGTCCAAGCATTTGGGGTCATAATACAACACGTCAACGTCGTGCAGCGGGGTTCGGCGGGTGTAACCATGCAGCACATCCCACGCGAAATTGCGCACGTAACCGGCGGCGATGCAGCCTTGCGGCAGCCCGAGTTCGGCCACCGCCCGCAAATCCTCCAGCATTTCCGGCTGCTGCAGGATCGCTTCCCGTAAACCTGTAGCATCATTCATCGCGGGAGAACCCGATTCATATTTTGGATAATGTATGATCATGGTTTCACGCCCCTTGCAGCGTTTTATCCTTGGGCAGCAGCACCGTCAGCAGGCCGATCAGCGGCAGCAGCGAGCACAGCTGCATAATAAACAGGATGCCGGTCTGATCGGCGAAATTGCCGAGTACCGCCGAGCCAAGCCCGCCAAGGCCAAAGGACAAGCCGAAAAATAGACCGGACACGAGCCCTACTTTTCCCGGCAGCAGTTCCTGGGCGTACACGACGATGATCGAAAAGGCGGAGGACATGATCAGTCCCGCAATCACGACAAGCACGCCGGACCAGAACAGGTTGGCATAGGGCAGCAACAGGGCGAACGGAGCAGCACCAAGGATTGACACCCAAATGACATTACGTCGCCCGTAACGATCCGCGAGCGGCCCGCCAAAAAACGTACCGACCGCGGACGCCGCCAAAAAGGCGAAAATATACCACTGCGCCGCTTCTTTGGTTACGCCGTAATGGTCCATCAGAAAAAACGAATAAAACGTGGAAATGCTGATAGAATAAACGTTTTTGGAAAACAGCAGCAGCACCAGTATGGCAACGGCCAGTACCACTTTCCCCCGGCTAAGATTGGCATTGCGCACAGCCTCGGTCTTAGCGGCTGTCTGCCGGTTACGGCGCGGCTGCAGATCCTGGGCACCGTACCATCTCGCGACGAAAAACTGAATGACGATCGCCGCCACGGCAGCCAGCGCGAACCACGCGACGCTCGCCTGACCAAGCGGGATAAAAATAAGCGCGGACATAATCGGCCCCAGGGATGCGCCGATATTCCCGCCGACCTGGAAAATCGACTGGGCCAAACCTCTTCGGGGTCCGGCCGCCAAATAGGCTACGCGCGACGATTCCGGGTGAAACACCGACGAGCCGATGCCGATGGACGTGACGGCCAGCAAAATCAGGCCGTAGCTGGGGGCAAAAGCCAGCATGACGATCCCCGCCAGGGTAAAGCATACGCCAAGCGGCAAAATATACGGGCGCGGCCGGACATCCGAATACAATCCAACCACCGGCTGAAGCACCGAGGCCGTCATATTCATCGCGAAGGAAATCCAGCCAATTTGGCCGTAAGACAACATAAGCGAATCGCGCAGAACCGGAAACAAGGCCGGAATGGCCGATTGCATCGTATCGTTCAGCATATGGACGATACTGATGGCGAACAAAATCGGGTAGACCGTTAAAGCGGGGGAGGCGGGTTTCATGGCAGCTGTCCGATTCATCGTCCGCTAATCCCCTAGAAATCGAAATTGTCCGGGTCCGCCCCGAACCGCTTGTTTTGATTTAACCTGTCGATCGCCCGAATGTCCTCTTCGCTTAACGTAAAATCAAATATATCAGCGTTTTCGGCGATCCGCTCCGCGCGTACGGATTTCGGAATCGTCACGACGCCGACCTGGAGATCCCAGCGCAAAATGACCTGCGCCGTCGTTTTGCCGTATTTTGCCGCGATCTCCTTTAAAATCTCATGATCATTGTTCAATTTAACGGTATCCTGCAAATGATTGGGCATCGATCATTCCTCCTTTAATTCTTGAGATGGTCTTATTTTCCGTAACTCTTATTATGGCGGACCCTCCCGGGAATTCCAATCGTTTTCTTCACAAATCAAAAACCGGCGCTTGACCGCCGGCCTATTTCCCATTTTATCGGCAGTAATCGGGCAATTTCGCCTAAATAAGCACGATGACAACCATCCCTTTTCTTCATTGAAAAATACCGATGCGCCGCATCAAACGCGAAAATGCCGCCCGGCAGAAGACCCGGCGGCCCCACAGTTACAGCACATATTTACGCGGTTATACAGTTACGCCGTTTTGCCGGCGCCGCGCAGCTTTTGTCTGGCCCGGTACAGTAAAATTTTGAAGTGGGACAGCGAAATCCCCATCAGATCGGCGGATTCCTGATAAGAGAAGCCGTGTATGTCGTACAGCAGCACCGCATGCTGCTGGTTGGGCGCCAGCACGGAAAGCAGGGCGTACAATTCCTTTCGGCTCTCCTTTCCGAGCACGCGTTGTTCCGGCGTGTCATCGCTTGCGTAGGCGTAGAAAAATTCATTTTCATAAGACGAGGACCGGCTTTCTTTGCGCAGCTTGTCGATGTAAGCGTTATGGGCCACCCGCAGCAGCCACGCTTTGGCCTTGCGCCCTTCCGCTCCGTCCAAATGCTTGAGCGCCCGGCAGAACGTCTCCTGCATCAAATCCTCCGCCGTGTGATGATTCCGGCACATACTGTATAAATAGCGGTAAACGTCGTTTTTATATTCGCGGTAAAGAAGATCCATAGATCGGGTTTTCATATCTTTTCCCCTCATTTCTATCCATTGAAATTTCGGCAGCGCCCCGTTTCGTGTCGGCGCTTGCTTGGTTCCATGGTTCATTATGAAGGTTAGAGTTTGCGTCCCGTCTAAGAAATTGTTAAGTTTTCCTTAAGAAATTTCTTCATTTTTCTTAAACGTTTCGGAATTCTGCGGCAACCGTACGGTAAATACCGTGCGGTATTCGTTGCTGTCCGCCGCTATGGTCCCCTGGTGGAGATCGACGATGTGCTTGGCGATGGCCAGGCCGATCCCCGACCCGCCGGTGTGCGACGCCCGGGATTTTTCCACCCGATAGAAACGGTCGAACAGATGCGGCAAATCGGATTCGGGAATCGGGTCCCCGTAGTTGGCCACTTCGGTTACGGCCTCCTCCCCTTCCACCCAGCTGCGGATATCGATATATTTTCCGTCTTGTCCGTAGCGGATCGCATTTGTGATCAGGTTCTCATACACCCTTCTCAGCTTGTCCCCGTCCGCATGGACGTAAAGATGCCGCCCCTGCAAATACAACCGGCATTCCATGCCGCTCTCCTGCAGCTGCCAGCCGAAATGGGCGATAATTTGATCCAGCATTTCCGCCAAATTAATCCGTGTTTTCTGCAGCTTCATCTCCTTGTTCTGCAGCCGCGTAAACTCAAACAAGTCCTGGAGCAGCTGCTTTAGCCGCAGCGACTCCTCATACGCCATGTTGACATAATAGCGCAGCTCAACTTCATCGCGGTAACGGTCCTGATCGATCAAGCCGAGGTATCCGGTAATGGAAGTTAACGGGGTTCGCAAATCATGCGATACGTTGGTGATCAACTCGTTTTTCGTTTGTTCCGCCCGGCGTTCCTCCTCCATTGACGTGCGGAGCCGGTCGACCATGCGGTTGATGTCGGTGGCAAGCTGGCCCAACTGGCCCACGTTTTCCACCGGTATTTTCCGGACGGAGCCTTCCTCGATCTTGTGCACTTCCTCTATTAGCAGCTCCAGGTATTTTTTCTCGTGGCGCCGGACACTGCGGCGATAGAAATAAAGCGCGAACAAGAGCAAAATCGGCACTCCCGCCAAATAATAAGCCAGCGGAAAGCCGATGTTCCGATTGATCCAAACGATAAAGGTATTAACCGACATCTCCGGATACAATACGTAAAACAATCTGGCCAGCAAAATAAGCAGCAGCAGCGAAATAAGCGAAGCGACCGTCGTCCAAAACAGCCAGGTCAAAAAGCGCAGGCTAGCCTTCAATTTTGTAGCCGACCCCCCACACGGTACGGATCAGCTTCTCTCCGTCCATCTCTTTCTCCAGCTTGTCGCGCAGGCGGCTGATATGCACCGTTACGGAATTGCTGCTCTCCAAAAATTTATCTTTCCAAATGAGTTCGAAAATTTCATCCGAACCGAACACCCGGCCGGGATGGCTGGCAAGTAAATATAAGATTCCGAATTCGATCGGCGTCAGCTTCAGCGGATTCCCGTCCACCGCAGCCGTATGCGTCTCCTTGTCGATCTGCAGCGAAGCGATCCTGATGATATGATCCTGCGGCGCCTGCGCCTGCACGGACGATTGCGCCTGAGCGGCGTACGAGGATCTGCGCAGCAGCGATTTCACCCGGGCAATCAGCTCGAGCGGATTAAACGGTTTGACCATATAATCGTCCGCTCCGGTCATCAGGCCCGTGATTTTGTCCATATCGCCGTCTTTGGCGCTCAGCATCAGAATCGGCGTCGTGCGCGTCTCGCGGATCTTCAGGCAGACGGAAATCCCGTCGAGGCCCGGCATCATGACATCGAGAATGACCAGATCGATCGCCTCGCGCTCCATCATCTCCAGCGCCTGCAGCCCGTCCCCCGCTTTCACGACATCATAACCTTCGTTTACAAGATAAATTTCAATCAGCTTGGCAATTTTATCATCGTCGTCGACGATTAAAATTTGTTTATTCATAGATTTTTTCATCCTTTATTTGAAAACTGAAATGACACATCAGTACCATAATACCATGTTCATACCACCCGTTTACAAATAAAAGATTGTCATCAATCAGGAATTTAGTTTCCAATCATACGGGACGGCGATATTAAACTTCGTCCCTTGACCCGGTTCGGACGCCACGGATACGTTCCCTTGGTGAATTTCGACGATTTTCTTCACGATCGACAAGCCCAGTCCGCTGCCGCCTGCACTGCGCGTCCGCGATTTATCGGCTTTATAAAACCGCTCGAAGATGTGGACCAGATCCTGTTTGTCGATGCCGATCCCGCTGTCGGCGATCCCGACTTCGGCATGCTTTTCCCCACGCGAAAGCGTCAAGGTAATCTCCCCGCCGTGCGGCGTAAATTTGATGCTGTTGTGCAGCAGGTTCAACCACACTTGAGCGAGCAAATCCTCGACCGCCTCCACCTCGACAGGCTCCAGATCCAGATTGATCTGAATGTCTTTGTCCAGCCATTGCGGTTCGCAAGCCAAAACGACGGTCTTAAGCTGGCGGTCGAGCCGAAACCGGTTGGCCTGAAAAGTGGCACGCTCCGCCTCAAGCGAAGACAATTTCAGCAGATTGTCGCTCATCTGCGACAGCCTGCGGCTCTCCGCCTCGATAATCTCCAGGTAATGGTCCCGTTTTTCCGGCGGCAGCCCCGGTTTCCGCAAAGCCCTGGCGAATCCCTGGATCGAAGTAAGCGGCGACTGGATTTCATGCGAAACGTTGGAGATAAAATCCTGGCGCATCGTTTCCATCCGTCCCAGCTCGCTGGCCATCTCATTGATGCTGTGTACGATCGATTCGAATTCTCTTAATTTATCAAATCCTTCCAGCCTAACGGAGAAATCCCCTTTGGCGATACGCCGGATCGCCGCGATGATCGAATTCAGCATCCTCATTTGGTGAGGACGGAACAAAAAACTGATCAGCAAGACAATGAGGATAAACAAAATAACTCCCAGGATCGCGTTCAGCAAATCGATCACATAATCCGAAAAAGGAGGCTTCCAGTAGCGGTAGATAGCGGAGGTGGCCAAAGAAGCGGCCATCCATGTTAAGCCGATCCCGGCAAGCACCAGCAGCGATTTAAAAATTTCTACCAGTATTCTCCATACTTTCTTCAACCAGGTCAACGTTCCCCCGCCTCCAGACGGTAGCCCAGGCCGCGGATCGTGCGGATTTTGAAGCCAAACTGCTCCTCGGGGAAACGTTCGCGCAGACGGTTGATGTGCACGTCGATCGTCCGTTCGTTCCCCTCGAAATCGTATCCCCATATATCTTCGATCAGCTGCTCCCGCGTCAACGTTCGCCCCACGTGGCTGCCGAGCTTAAACAGGAGCTCGAATTCCTTCAGCGGAAGCGTAAAATTTTCGTTCTGAGCGAAAACTTCAAACGTCTTGCGGTTGATTTTCAGTTCGCCGATCGCAACGACCTGGGACATCGTCACATGATAACGCTTGAGCAGTGCTTTGACCCGGGCGGCCAGCTCCGCCGGCTCAAACGGTTTGACTAAATAATCGTCCGTGCCCAGTTCGAAGCCTTTCACCACCTGTTTGGTTTCGCCTTTGGCCGTCAGCATCAAGAGCGGCATGTCATAATCCCGCCGCAGCTCGCGGCACAGTTCCCAGCCATCCATATTCGGCATCATAATATCCAAAATGACCATATCGACTTTTTCCGCTTCCACCAGGGTGAGCGCCTCGCGTCCGTCCTCCGCTTCAAGCACCTGCTCGATTCCCGCTTCCTCCAGAAAAACCTTTACCAGCTCACGGATGTGCTGATCATCGTCCACCACAAGTATTTTTGCCATAGCCTTTTTACCCCTTTACGATATCGCCTCTGCGCGTTCGCCGGCTTCATCTTCGCGTTCCCCGGCTTCCGGCAGCTGCAGCTGCTGGGTGGCGAACTCCCGGTACATGGCGTGATGCCGCAGCAGTTCTTCGTGCGTCCCCCGCCCCGTTACTTTCCCTTTCTCGATAAAAATCAGTTGATCGGCGCCGACGACGGTGGACAGCCGGTGCGCGATAACGATGGTGGTGCGGCCCTGCATCAAATTGTTCAGCGCCTTTTGCACCACGATTTCCGAGCGGCTGTCCAAACTGGAAGTCGCTTCGTCCAGCATAAGAATTTTCGGGTCCCGCAGAAGCGCCCGGGCAATCGCAATCCGCTGCCGCTGTCCGCCGGACAGCTTCACGCCGCGTTCGCCGACATCGGTGTCGAAGCCGTCCGGCAATTCGGCGATAAAGCCGTCGGCATAAGCCATTTCCGCCGCCCGCTTCAGTTCGTCTTCACCAACCTCGCGTTCGATGCCATAACATAAATTTTCCCGAATCGTTCCGGCAATAATCGGACTTTCCTGGGATACGTACCCAATCAGCCCCCGCCAGGAACGGAGCGTAAATACGTCAATCGGGTCATCACCCAGCCTGATCGTTCCTTCCTGCGGGATGTAAAACCGCTCCAGCAGAGCAAACAGCGTCGTTTTACCGCCTCCGCTCGGCCCGACGACCGCCGTCACCGTGCCGGGCTTCATCGTAAAGCTAACGCCCTCAAGCACCGGCTCGTCCGGCTTGTACCCGAAAGTCAAACCTTCGACCGCCAGCGGCTGGTTCGCGTCCGCCACTTCCTTGCCCGAAGCAAACGGTTCCTCCTCCGCGTCCAGCGTTTCCAGCATTCTTTCGGTGGCCCCCATCGCCTTCTGTAATTGCGTGAAAAACGTCGTCAACTGCGTCATCGGCATAACCGTCTGAATCAGATAAAGGATAAACGCAACCAGCTCGCCGGCCGTCATCCCGCCGCTCGACACTTGCATGCCCCCGTAACCGATCACCACGACCAGCAGCATCATCATTACAAAGGAAGTGAACGGGCTGATCCAAGCCATCACCTTGCCTTCCCGGATGCCGAAGGACATCAGTTTGCCGATGGCGGCGAAGCCGTTCTCATATTCCTTGCGTTCGGCATTGGACGCTTTGACCAGCCGGATTTCCGACAGCACCTGGCTCAGAACCGCTGTGAAAGAAGCGGTCTCGTCCTGCATGCCCAGCGAAATTTTATACATCATTCGTCCGAGCGGCACCATAATAAGCGCCGCAATCGGAATGACGACAAACATGAGCAGCGTCATTTTCCAGTTGAGGTAAAATAACACCGCGACCGCCCCGATGATCGAAATGATGCCGCTGAAAAAGCCGGTCACATGCTCGGAAATCAGCGATTTGATAATGCCCGTGTCGTTCGTCAGGCGGCTCACCGATTCTCCGGTGCGGTTGTTATCGTAATAGGACACCGGCAGCCGGAGCAATTTTTTCCACAACCGGTCGCGCAGGCTGGCCACCATTTTTTGCCCGGCGTAATTGAGCAGATAGATCGACAGCCCCGCGGCGATCGACATGCCGATAAACGCCGCGGCGATCATCACGATCTGCTGCGTACTGATTGACGACAGCGAAAAGCCGTCGACCAGATTTTTCGTAAACATCGGTATAACCAGGCTCACGACCGTTGAGGCGATGCTCAGCAAAAGCGCTCCGGCCAGCAGCGCCTTGTTCGGTTTCGTTTCGCGGATCAGCCGTAAGAACGCCCGCAGGCCGCCCCTTTTTTTGGTAACCTGCCTATTAGGTTCATTGTATAAAGTTTCTCTCTCGCGCATATTGTTCTCTTCCTTTCCTTAAGTCCCGTACCGGATAAGCTTTTATTTAAGCTCAGGAAAAGAATATAATTGTTTTTTAAACTCAATATAAACGAATCGGCCGAACTATAAATTTTCCACTTCCACGCTGTGCACATGCTCGATCGTCCGCAGGAAATGGTAAATCTCCGTCGTATATTCTTTCTCCGACGCGGTTATGACCATGTCGATCCGCTGTCTCCCATCCTCCAGGTCTTTGATTTTCAGACGGCGAATGCGATGGCTATTTACCCTGGCCCTCCGGTTCTTTTCGTCCTTCCGCTCGATAATGCGGATCAGTTCCGTGACGTTGCCCGGATCGTCCATGACGACTTTGATCGAAACGTCGCGCTGGCTTAGCTTGTATGGCCCGACCCATTTGATCAGGTAGGGAATAAAGTTTACCGAAATAATCAGGAGCACGGTCGTAAGCGCCGCTTCAAGATAAAAACCGATTCCGATCGCAATCCCAATGCCGGAAGCGGCCCAAATCATCGCCGCCGAGGTTAAACCCGATATCCCCTCGTTGCTCCGGCGCAAAATCGCGCCCGCGCCCAGGAAACCGATGCCGCTTACGATCTGCGCGGCCAGCCGCATCGGGTCCATGTTCGGATGCTCCGGCGTGGCGAATTTCGCAAACGATTCGATCGATACGATCGTGACCAGGCAACTGGCGATGCAAATCACCATGCTGGTCTTGATGCCGAGCGGTTTTTGCTTCAATTGCCGGTCGATGCCGATAAACAGCCCGAACAATAAAGCCATGCATAGTTTAAAGGCCATTTCCCATTCCATCATCATGTTGCACTGCATCTCCTTTAGTCATATAAAGTGAGTATAATTGGATTCGGTAGCTCCTTGCAATTGTTCTTAAAACAAAAAAGCCGCCCCACAGATCATAGATCCGGGAAGGCAGCTTTTTTTTAACTGAAATTTTAAAAAAATTAGAATTTGGCGGCAAGATCGGCCGCGCGTTTTACGCCGTCCTGAATGATTGCTTCGGCACGGTCCGGGAATTGGTTGTGGCCTTCCACAACAACAACTTCCGGGTTGTTGATGCCCCAGAAAGCCAGCGTATTTTTCACATAATTCAACGACATTTCAAGGCCTGCCATCGGACCTTCCGAGTAAACGCCGCCGCGGGCCTGCAGCAATGCGATTTTCTTGTCGTCCAACAGGCCGACAGGTCCTTGTTCGGTATATTTGAACGTTTTGCCGGCTTGGTTCAGATAGAACAAGTAAGTCAGCAGTTGGGCCGGAATCGTGAAGTTCCAGAGCGGGAAAGCAAAGACGACTTTGTCAGCGCCCAAAAATTGATCGAGATAAGTGTTGGCCAGGTCGGCCGCTTTTTGCTCATCCTGCGTCGCCTCGATACCTTTGCTCACCTTGAACAGCCCGTTCAGCATGTCCAAATCATAGTAAGGAAGATCGGCATCAAACAGGTTGAGTTCGGTAACCGCATCTTCCGGATGCGTTTCCTTGTACGTTTTCAAGAAACTCTCATACAGCTTAACCGTAGCGGATTGATCCGCCGGACGGTTATTCGCTTTAACAAATAAAACTTTGGACATCAGTTTTCCCTCCACTATTTTTGTTTATCACTTACTATTTAATAGCAACTTAATATTAAGTCGTAACTATTGATTATAATAACGGCTAACTAAAACTTTGTCAACTCTGGCTCAACCTTATAATCCTTGCTCACCAGTCAAGCCGAAAACCGATCGTGGCAAGAAACGCGAAAGGGCGTTGAATGCTTGAGGACAGGGAAGACCGGTGGGTTGTTGGGCTGCAGATCAACACTCACTGTCGGACGCTTTGCACGATTATCCCGTTTGATCAGGACAGCAGAGAAACAGACAAGCTCGGGAGAAGAAAATATTTGGTGGAGAAGCAGATAGGTTCGAGATAATTTAGACGGGCTTAGGAGAAGGAATCAGGTTTAGGGGAGGTGAAACAGACCGGACAAGAGATCAAGACAGGATATCAAGGACAAGACGCGAGGGAAACGAAAAGACCGTGATTTTGCTGTAGCTTGAACCCCTCCATCTGCAGCAACGCCCGGACCGTTCATGCTACCCCCTACCCATTAAGTTGATCTGCGTCAAACCCCCACCCCGCCGTTACAGCGTGTCGATCAGGCCGCAGCCGCAAGGGGCTGGTTCGGTTGGCGCGCGATCAGCCGGCGGTAAGGGATCGCCGGAATCGCCACACACATGCGCAGCAATTTCTGCCGCATCGTTTCTTCCGCTCCGGGCCGGCGCAACGAGCGGCGTACGGTGTACTCGTTCAGGTACGCCTGCAGATGCTTCAGTCCTAAAGCTACATACGTACTCTTCAGCGATTCCCACGCCTCTCTCACCACTTTTCGCAAGGGCGCATACAGCCGATAGGCTAGAGGAAACGACTCTACCGCCGATGTACGGACATCCACATGCCCGTTGATGAACGCGGCGAGTTCGAGACGGTTTGCCCTTTTCCCGTCTCCTCTCTTATGCGGCACCAGGCGGATTTTGACCTGCTCCGGCTCGCCCGACTCCGTGACTGTGCATCCCGCTACGACCGCCGAGGCATACGGATGCGAAAACTGAAGCCGGGACGGATTACGCCCATACAAATCGCTGTTCACCTTCACGTCTCCGCAGAGCAGCTCCTGGGCATCGAACTCTAGGGCGGCATGGCGTATTTTATGCAGCATCAACCAGGCGGTTTTGTAGGTAACCCGGATCACCTTGCTCAGCCGCATCGCCGAGATGCCGTCCTCAAGCAAGAACAACTCCAGCGCATTGAACCACTTGAGCAGGGGCAGATGCGTTCCTTCAAAAATCGTGCCGACCAAAGCCGAGGTTTGATGCTTGCACTTTCCGCACTCGAACAAGAGGATATGCCGGGAAGTCAGACGACTGCACCGGGTGTGAGCGCAGCGCGGGCAGACAAAGCCGTTCGGCCATTTCATCGCGATCACCGCCTCCATGCAGGCCTGCTCGCTGTTATAACGGCTGCTGAATGATTGAAGTTCCGTTCCCGTATTGACCTCCATGTTCACTCGCCCCCGAATCAAGAATTTACGAACACACGTTCTATTTATTTCATTATACCAAACATACGTTCCCTTATCAAGCCGAAAATCTCAACTGAACCGCCTCATTTTTTCCCCATCTCTTTTTCTTCTCACTTTTTTTGAACCCTCGCTCTAGCCCCCACCCCCTGCTTCCTTAACGAAAGGGATAATCGTGCAAAGGCTGCAGGCAGGGACACAAAGACACCGAGACACCGAGACACGAACACTTTAGACAGCCCCTCACCTGGTGTCGATTTGAGACACTGCTCGAAACGGCTATGGTGCAAAAGGTAGATGCGCTGACCTGGCGGAACGTGACGCCCCTTCATCGTTGACGCTTCCATGCTTCCATGTTTGAGCGGAATCGCAGCAAAGCGGTCGAGCTGCTTGCGCGATTTGGGGAGGATACTGTCCGCCTCTGATTCAACGTCAACTCCGGCAATGGATTGCTGCTTTACCCAGCTAAATCAAGACTATATAAAGCCGGGCCTTCATTGGCCTGGATTAGTATGCTTTACGTCAACTGTATTATGCAATGCAATCACATCGCCAAATATAAAGTGATTTATATCACAATCCACCTTTACCGAAGGTCGTACGCTTGAGTTAGCGGATCCCGTGCTATCTTGATGATGAGTGGCCGCATGGAAAGGTGAACCGACATGAACATACCCAAATGGTGCTTTTTAATCCCCTCCTGCCTCATTATGGTTCTGGCGGCCTGGTATGCCTTCCCCGCGGAACAGCCTCGCGACTCGGAAGCCGTGTCCGTGCAGGATACAAAGCTCAGCCAGCCCCCCGTGAACCCGGTGATCCAGCGGGAAGGCCGGACCGTGCGCATCGAAATGACCGCCCAGGTGACGGATGTGGAAATTTCCAAGGGCGTGGTTTACAACGCCTGGACGTTTAACGGGACGGCACCCGGCCCCGTGCTGCGCGTTAAGGAAGGCGATATGCTTGAATTTACCTTAAAAAATATGGACCCGAACATGCCGCACTCGATGGATTTTCATGCCGTGCATGCCGCGCCCAGCCAAAAGTTTGTCGACGTCATGCCCAATGAACAAGGCACCTTCACCTACCCGGCGAACACCCCCGGCGTTTTCATGTACCATTGCGGTACCAGCCCGCTTTTGCTGCATGTCGCCAACGGTATGTACGGGATGATCATCGTCGAGCCGAAGGCCGGGTATCCGAGCGACCCGGACATCGACCGGGAGTACACGATCGTTCAGAGCGAATGGTACAAGCAGAACGACTTGGACGCCATTCGGGACGGGGACGCCGAGTATGTCGTGTTTAACGGCGACGATTACTCCCTCAAGGAACACCCGCTGCTCGCCAAAGCCGGCGACAAGGTGCGCCTGTACGTGAGCAATGCGGGTCCGAATCACGTCTCCTCCTTCCACGTCGTAGGAACGACGCTGGACCGGGTTTACCTTGACGGCAACCCGCAAAACGTGCTGTACGGGCTGCAGTCGGTCCTGCTTCCGGCCAGCGGCGGAGCCGTCGTCGAATTCACCGTCACCGAAGAGGGTGATTATCCGATTTTGACCCATCAATTAAACGATGCCGCCAAAGGAGCGGTTGCCGTTCTCCGCGTCACCAGCGACGGCCTGGATAACGGGGAGCCGGCGATGAGCCATTAAGCGGCCCTTTCTCCATTGCAATGATACAAAAACAAGCATCCGTTTTCCGGCTTCGAGCCGGCGATGCAATGATAACGAGGTGAAAGCGCAATGAACCGAAATGAAGCCAAAGTGGTGGAACTGGATGTCCGCCCGTACTTGCGAAAAAAAACCGAGCCGTTCCAGATCATTATGGATACCGTGAGAACGCTGGGGAATAACGATATATTCGTGCTGCACGCTACCTTCAAACCGACGCCGCTGCTCGGATTCCTAAAAATGAAAGGACTTGTCGGCAAAGCCGTGGAGCAGGGACCGGAACATTGGGTCACCACTTTCGTCCACAAGTCAAACAAATCCTGGCTGGAGGAGCCTGTTCCCGTCACCGAAGAGAAGAACTCAAACGAACGCGGAGGCGAGCCCGCAACTTCCGGTCCGTTATCCGAGGGGAAGACGGCACGAGCTGAAGAACCGCCAGCCGCCGGGCAAACGCCGAAAACGATTGAACTGGACAATCGCGGCCTCGAGCCGCCGCAGCCGATGGTCAGAACGCTGGCCGCGCTCGGGCGCTGCAGTTCCGGGGACGAGGTGCACATCCATAACGACCGAGTGCCGGTGTTTCTGATCGAGGAACTGAACGGCATGGGCTGCTCCTATACCATCGAGGAACAACCCGACGGCTCGGCCAAAGTGAAAATCCGCAAACCTTAAGGAGGTGAGCTGCAATGCCGGCCATGTCCCGCCTGCCCTTCCTGTTCATCGTAACGGGGTTCTTCGGCTTCATCCTGTTCCACGCCACTTCGCTCATGTCTTTGTCCGGCTGGCTGGGCGAAGGCATCCGCAGCCCGGCCGGCTGGTTTCAAGTACATCTGTTTGTGCTCGGGTGGGCGACGATGCTGGCGATGGGTGCCGTCTACCAGTTGATCCATGTCATATTGCAATCCGATCTGTACAGCGAACGGCTGGGATATATCCATTACTGTACTTTTACCGTAGGTCTGTTTGGCCTGCTGTTCGGTTTTATCCAAGGCAACATCTATTGGATTGCCGGGTTCGCTACGTTGGCTTTTACGGGAATTGTTCTGTTCGTTTGGAATATGGCGGCTACGCTATTCCGCGCGGGAAAGTGGGACCCGATTACGATCAGCACGGGCTGTGCGATATTTTATTTGCTGCTTACGGGTTTATCGGGGATGGCGATGGGACTCAACTTTGCCACCGGCCTTTGGAATGAACTGCATGCCCGGTTGTTCGGCGCCCACATCTGGTTGGGAACGCTGGGGTGGTTTGGACTGCTGATTACCGGATTCAGCTACAAGCTGCTGCCGATGTTTTATTTGGCCCACGATTATCCGGTCAAGCTGCAGAAGACCGTGCTGAGCTTGTGGAACGCCGGCGTGCTCGTCGGCGCCAGCTCCTTCCTGTTCGGCTCCGGCATGGGGCTGAAAGTGGCGGCCCTGCTCCTCATTGCACTCGCCGTCGTCGTGTATAATGCGCACGTGCTGCAAATCCGCCGGAAACGGCATAAACGCAGCCCGGGCCCCGGCATCGAATGGTCCGTTTTGGGCAATCAGATTTTCGCCGCGTTTGCGGTCGCGTTTGCGCTGAGGGCGTTATGGTCGCCCGGGCATTTGCTTGATACCCGCACCGTGCTCACGGCCGGCTGGATTTACCTGAGCGGCTGGGTTTCGTTTACGGTGTTATGTTATGTTTCCAAAATCGTTCCTTTCCTGTGGTGGACGTATAAATACGGCAAACAGGCAGGCAAACCGGGAACACCGGTGTTGGCCGACCTGTTGAACGAACCGCAGGTGAATTTAAGTTTGACCGCTATTTTATGCGCGAGCTTGTCCGTCCTGGCCGGCTTGGCGCTGAATTCACCCGCCGTTATTGCGATCGGAGGCGGCGCCTATTCGCTTCTCTCCATCGCCTATATTGCGCTGATCGCCATGGTGTTCGCCCGTTAATTCCATTTTTGCCGAAATGATAACCATTTTTAAAACTGAGGAGGATGTTGTCATGAACAGAGTTGAGCAAATCCGCGAATCGCTGCGGGAAGTGTACGATCCCGAACTGGGGGTCAATATCGTCGATCTGGGTCTTGTTTACGACATTCAGGCTGACGACGAACGGGTATATATCCAAATGACGCTGACAACGCCGGGGTGCCCGATGCACGACACCATCGTCGGCGGGGTCCTTTGGGTCCTGAAAGAGCAGTTAGGCGTCGATTCACCGCAAGTGGATCTCGTCTGGGAGCCCAGATGGTCGCCTGCGCAGATGTCGGAAGCGGCCAAAGAACAGCTCGGATACTTTTGAGCGGAGGGAGTCCTTATTCCCCGGCATCGATCCAGCCTTGCTCCATTGCGTATCGTGTTAACTGGACGCGGTTTTCCAAATGAAGCTTATGCAAAATATTTTTCAGATGATTTTTCACCGTCTGATCGGAAATGTGCAAAACCGCGGCAATTTCCCGATTGGTCATACCTTTGGCGACCCAGTCGAGAATCTCGCGCTCCCGCGCGGTGAGCGGGGGTTCTCCGGCTGCGTTTTTTTTCGCGAGCGGAAACTCCTGCAATATCCGAAGCGCCAGTTCTCTGGAAAGCGGGGCTTCGTCGCTGGCGATCGCCCGTAAATATTCCAGCCAGGTCCCGGGCTCCAAGTTTTTGAGCAAATAGCCTTGCGCCCCCTGCTTAAGCGCCTCAAACAGATGCGCGGCATCATCCGAAACGGTAATCAGGACGATCTTGACATACGGGTAGCGAAGCTTGTTTTCCCGCGTCGTTTCGAGCCCGTCCTTGCCGGGCATGTGAATATCCATCAGGATCAGGTCCGGCATCCACAGCTCGGTCAGCTCAATCGCCTGATCCCCGTTTTCGGCATAGCCGATCACTTCAAACCCGTCATCCTCCGCCAAAATTTCGCCGATCGCCTCCCGCGCATGCGGATGATCATCGACGACCAGTACGCGTACCTTCATTCGAACCTTCTCCTCCCGCTATTTTTACCGTCGTTTTACCCGGCCGGGACGTCACCAGCAGCATCCATCCCATGGCTTCCGCCCGTTCGCGGATAATTTGCAGGCCGTACCTTCCTTTGCTTTGCAGTTTATCCGCTTGAAAACCCGTTCCTTCATCCATGACGGACACTCGAAACCGCTGGGCATCCCCCGTCCCGGTTACATAAACTTCCTGAACCCCTCCATGTTTGCCCGCGTTAACGATCGCCTCCCGGATGCATGCTAGCAGCTCCATCCGCGCTTTGGGAGGCCACATTTCTTCATTTAACTCCCAGTCCAGACGCAGCGCCAGCTTCCGCTCCTCCGCCATCTGCCGGATCAACCCCGGAAAATCGGCGATCCCGCTTGCGGACACCCGGGAATCCGGGGGAATGCGCAAATCGGAAATCGCCTCCCTCACATAGCGGTTCACCTCGTGGATCGTCTTGCGCAGCTCATGCCAATCATAAGCCTGTCCGGCCTCCGCCTGCTGCCGTTCGGCCCGGTCGACCTTCACCGACAACAGGAACAAAGACTGGGCAATCCCGTCGTGCAGCTCCCGGGCCAGCTGTTCCCGCTGCTCCAGGCGCGCTTTGAGCGCCCGCTCCCGCTGCAGTTCCTCCTGCATCTGTTCCAGGTAGGAGAACCAGCGGTGCAACAGCGGCACGCAGACCCCAAACAAGATGAAGGGCGTAAGGATATTCCCCA
Source organism: Paenibacillus oralis (assembly GCF_003863965.1). Taxonomy (GTDB): domain Bacteria; phylum Bacillota; class Bacilli; order Paenibacillales; family Paenibacillaceae; genus Fontibacillus; species Fontibacillus oralis. Next base: position 5,165,939 of record NZ_RRCN01000001.1, on the reverse strand, counting down.
GTTCCATAGAAAGATACGGCATCAAAAATTGGTGGCGCACATACTCCCATAAACCGACGACAAGCGTCGGAACGATCAAAATCATCCATTTCGTGATTTTATATGACATACCGAGCCTCCACTATCGATCTCTTTCTCCACCGAGCATACTTTACCTGCCGTTTGCTGGCAAGCTTTGGCGAAAAAAACGAAGCACCGAGAACATCGGCTCTTTCCAATCTGTGGACGCTGCTCTAACGGACACCAGCGACCTTATCCGCCCATTTCCCGGGTATTTCCCAGCCTAACGGACACACATGACTCTATTTGGCTAAAAATCAGTTCATCCGGGCCGATTTGAGGTAGATAAGGTCATCTGTGTCCGTTACATTTTGCTAACCTCCGTTTTTCCGCAGATAACGGCTCTGGTGTCCCTTAGCCTCCAGATTCCTCTTCCCCTTCCTATCAGCGGAGGATCGGAAACTTATAGTTTCCTATATCTAAAAACAGCAGGACGGACTCTCACCTCCGCCCTGCTGCTTGAAACGTACGTTGCCCTACAGCATTTTCTTGATCTCGTCCTTGATCGTTTCGGATTGCGGCCCGAATACGGCCTGGACCGCGCCTTTGCCAAGTCTTATGACCCCCGATGCCCCAAGCTGTTTCAATCCGGCATCGTTGACTATTTTTTCGTCCTTGACGACGAGTCGAAGGCGGGTAATGCACGCATCCACGGACACGATATTGTCCGGCCCGCCGATTTGCGCGAGTATTTTCGCGGCTCTGCTGTCCGTTCCCGCCGGGGTTTTACCGGTGCTATCCGCGCTTCCTCCTGCTCCCGTTTCCATTTCGAATTCGTTAGGATCATCCGAACGTCCGGGTGTTTTAAGGTTGAACACTTGAATGATCACGCGGAACAGCAAATAGTAAACAACGAAGAAAACAAGCCCTACAGGAATCAGCAACAGCGGTTTCGTAGAGAGTCCATAATTGATCGCATAGTCGATAAAACCAGCTGAGAATCCGAAACCGAGTTTCATACCTAGCGTATAAGTTACAAATGCTGAGATACCAGACAAGACGACATGGACACCATAAAGCACAGGCGCAACGAACATAAAAGCGAATTCTAATGGTTCTGTAATACCTGTCAAGAAAGAGGAAAGAGCTGCACCCAAAAAGATAGACGCAACCATTTTACGTTTTTCTGGTTTAGCTGTGTGAATAATAGCAAATGCTGCTGCTGGAAGACCGAACATCATAACCGGGAAGAACCCCGTCATAAACATACCTGCTGATTTGTCTCCAGCGAAGAAGCGGTACAAGTCGCCATGAATGACATTGCCTGCAGCGTTGGTAAAATCACCGATTTGGAACCATACAATGGTGTTGATAATATGATGCAGTCCAAACGGTACGAGGAGACGGTTAGCAACAATATGAATTGCGGACCCTACTCCGCCGAGACTCGTAACCCAGTTGCCAAATGTATCCAGAACACTTTGAACCGGCCCCCAAATCAAAGCACAAATTAAACCAACGAAAATCATTGTAAAAGCTGTAACCATAGGTACGAAACGTTTGCCACCAAAGAAGCCGAGCCAATCTGGAAGCTTGATCTTATGGTATTTTTTATACAAGTATGCTGAAATGCAACCTACAATGATACCGCCGAGAACACCCATGTCCAATTTAGTATCTGCTCCTGTTTGCATCAAGCCTGGGAATATTCCTGGTACAATGGCGAGCAACTTAAGTAAGATTAATTGCCCAATGACTGCTGACAAAGCGGCTACAGCATCTTCAGCTAATCCGATTGCAACACCGACTGCAAAAATCAGCGGGAGGTTATCAAATATTGTACCACCGCCCGCATTCAAAAACGGGGCAATATAAGTATTAAAGACCCCCCCTACATTCTCCCCAAAATGAAATTCCTTGATGTAGTCAATGTTGCCGAAGCGATTCAAGATTGCTGCTGCTGGTAACGTTGCTACCGGAAGCATCAACGACTTCCCGATTTTCTGAAGAAAAGCTAGCATTGAACAACCATCCTTTCAAAATAGTGATATTAAGCCTTCATAACCACTTTTAAAATGACTTCTTGGCCTGCTGTAATTGCTCCGCTGAGTCCCTCCAAGCTCTCGATCACTCAGCGTTTGTTACAATAATCGGTGTGATCGTCGGATAGCCGCTGCTTGCATCTTGGCGGTATCGAATTCAATCAGCACTTGACCGGCCTAGCACAAGAACTATTCTTGCCCGGCTCCCTCCCAACGTCATCATTTTCTTGATATCGTTTACATAATGGCCGATGAGCGATTTCATATTAGAGCACCTACTGCTCCGCTCTACTCCTAAAGTAAACAAAAAGAGCCAAGAAAAGAACCTAAATTGAATAGGTCGACTTTTCTTGGCTCATGCCCATCAGAGTAATGGTAACACACCATTATTATCCAAGTATGTAGTTATGTGACTATATTAAATCAAGGTTCCGAAAACGTCAATAGCTAAATTAGAAAAAATTTGCTTAAGGAAGTCTTATCTTACACCAACAGTAATTGTACGGATATTCTTTGATTATCTTATTAAAGATTTTTAATTAACCATTTCTTTAAGTTAGATAGAGGTAATCCTTTATTATCCTGCCATTCTATCATATCTTGTATAGAGCCGTTAGAAAAATGAATAATAGCTGGTGTTTGAGTGAAACCATATTGTTCCTTAAAAACAGCCCATTTTTCCAGATTATCTTCTCGGAGTTTCTTGACATTTATATACCACATATTATCTGTATCATAATCATTTATTAGCGTGATAAATTGCGGTTCAAACAATTGACAATCACCACAATTCGGCCTTCCAACATATGCTATAAAGTCTTCTTTGTCTGATACCTTCTTTTCAAAATTAGGAATGGTTAGTGAGTTCAAATAGTGGTAAATTTCTGGTGTTTCTACTTTACTATCTTGTAGTTTTTTTTCTAAATCTTTATTTTGACTATACTGCTTGGTAGAAACAAAAACTAGTACTATACATAAACCTAAAAGAATTCCTAAAACAATATTTTTATTATTTATTTTCATGATATTTACTCCTCAAAAATAAAGTTCATTTTTTCTTCAAACTCTTCTTTGCTGAAAGCTGAGATGAATCTAAATTTTTCTTCCCCCGATTCATATAAAATAACCGTAGGTGTGCCTTGGATCCCGAAATCTTGTATTAATAAATTTTTATTGTCATCATTGTTTATATCCACAGCGAATATATCTTTTCCAGACTGTCTAATATAGTCATTTAAGATAGGTTTAATTTGTTTACAAGAGGGGCAGCTTTTTTGATAAAAATACGCAATGAACGTGTCATTTTCTTGAATCATCTTTTCTACTTTAGTAGAAGATACATCCTTGTATAGAGCTGATTCACTATTTAATAAATGACTTGTGGAATAAAAAGCTATTAATAATATTATTATTGTTGATGTACAAAAAATAATAATTTTTTTCATTTTTTCACCTTTTCTTAATATTGGATGCTATAATTTTCGTAAATTTCTTTTAAACTTCCATTATCTAATACATATTTTTTTGTGCACCTAGAAGACAAACTAATATCATGAGTGATAAATATAATGGTAGTCTTCTTATCTAAAAGATAATCAATAACTTTATCTTTCCTCTCTAAATCTAATCCATTTGTTATTTCATCAAGAATTAGAATTTCTGGAGCAAATAAAGTATACCGAACAACATTTAATAATTGTTGCTGACCAGTAGATAGCTGCACTCCCTTAGAGCCAATGACTGTATCATACTTATTAGGCAGAGAATTTACAACAGTATCAAATCCAATCATTTTGGAAATTTCTTCAATTTTATTCAAATGTACACTTTTATTTTTTAAAGTAATATTATTTAGTAGAGTATCATTAAATATCTGAGGATTTGCAGGGGCATATACTATTTTTTTTCTCACTGATTCTTTTGTCATATCTTTTGTATTTTTGCTATTAATAAAAATTTCACCTTGTTTAGGATCGTAGTAATTTGCTATAATTTTTGCTAATGTTGATTTACCAGAACCACTATTTCCTACAATAGCAATTTTTTCACCAACATTTATTTTTAAATTAATTTTATCTATAATCGGCGAGTTGGTACTGTATGAAAATGAGACATTTTTAAGTTCTATTGATTGAATTGTTTCTAATAAATTATCTTTATTTTCGTCTAAACAAGTCCTAGAGCACGTAATATCTGAATAACGCAAAGTAGCTACTTTACCTTGTTCCAAAGATGCTTGTAAATTAGCTAAATTAATAAATGGGTTAAACATATTAAAAGCTAATGTATTAAACATCAGTAATAATCCAGAAGCTAAATTATCATTAATAACAAGATATGATCCAAGTGAAAATAAACATATATTAAATAGATTTACAACCATGTTTTTGCCCAGCTTTTGGTAATTATCAAAAGAAATAAACTTTTCTTTAGTAAAGAGAAATTGTTCAACTTTACTTATAAGTTGTTTTTTTATGTCCTTTGTAATATTATAATTTTTTATACTTTCTATATTATTAACTATCTCAATCAATTTAGTGTTTAATTCTTCTTCTTTTTCGTATAAATTAAAACTCAAACTTGCATAGTGCTCTTTAGAGTAATAATAGAAAAGAAAAAAAACAACAATAGGAATTACTGCCAATAAAGTTAAAAAAACATTGGTTTTCATTAAAAGGAATATAGTAACTAATATAGTAAATAATTCCAACGGTAAAGTTTGAATCAAGAACACATATCTGTTTCTTATATCACTTATATTATTAAAGCGACTTATAAGCTCACCGCTATTTAATTGTTCTAGAAAATTAAAATCTTGTTTAAAATATTTTTTTGCTAGATTTTCTATTAGATATTTATCCATAAAATTATTTGTTTTAATCGTTATTTTTGCATTAATTGCTTTTATAATGAATTGTAGAATTGTTACACTTAAGTATACAATACTCACATTTCCTATTATACCGACAAACTTATTTGGTATAATTAAATCAAAATAAATTGAAAACATTCTTGCTAAATAAATAGAAATAACATACGCAAGTACTGAAAGTATCCATGAAATAACAATATATCTTTTGACTTTTAATAAAGAGTTAATAACAATTTTCTGTGGCTTCTCTGAGATATGTTCTAATTTCCTTGGATCAATTAATTCCTTTATTTCTAATACTATAGGAACCCATTGTTTCATAAATTTGCCAATTGAAAGAGCAATGACTTTTGACTTAGATGGATCACCGATATAGAGTTTTCTTTTTGTAACTTTGAAAATAGTAACAAAATGATTTTCTTTTCCTTTAATCTGTGTTATACAGGGATAGGTAATCTCTTGAAAGACTTCTTTTGAATAGATACATTTTGCTACTGTTGATTCAATACCTAAAGATTCTAATCCCTGTTTTATCCCTAAAAAACTAGTACCATTTTTAGTTGTCGAACATATTAATTTCAATTGTGATAATGTGATATTAACCTCATAAATAGTTTTTAATATCATCGATACCGCAGCTGGTCCACAATCATATTCTTCTAATTGTCTAGTAAAGCGCATCTTATTCATGGTATACACCTATCCTAATATTATCCTAAATATTTTTTTAAACTTTCTTGTAGGCTATAATAATCCTTCTTGTAATCACCAAATCCTACCTTTTCAAGTTTATTAAAAATACTAAATGATTTTTCATATTCTCTTATATTAAAAAATAGTCTCGATAATAAATAATCTAAATGAAATCCATTCGAATTTAAGCTTCCATATTCTACAGCTGTATGTTCTTTTTTATATTCTATAATTTTTTCAATAAATTTCTTATAATTACATTGCATGACAATTAAATTTATAGTAATTTCCCAAAATAAAACATCTGATACATTTATTTCAAGAGATTTTAAATTTTTTAAAGTTTGGTTTGCCTTTTCTAGCATTCCTTGACTAAGGTAATACTCAATTAAATCACTTAAAGCTCTGACTTTATACTCTTTGAATTCCTCTAAATCCTTACTAAATTCTATTGTTTTAAGCAAATTTTCTTTGTAAGATTCATTATCAATAAATCCTTTTCCATCTCTACTGTATAAATAGAACCATCTAGGATTATCAGGCTCCTCTTCTATAATTGACTTAAGTAAGGTTATGTTTCTTTGTTGTTTATTTTTTTCTAAGATAACAGATTTCATATAACCATCATGATGTAAAATAACATTGTCAAATGCTATAAATTCGCATGGTCTTTTATTTTCGATATATTTAGGTTCTTCATGAATTTTTCCAAAATACTCAATTTTACCATTATTGGGAATAATCCTTCTGGCTGTTTGAATTACATGCTTTCCCTCGATATTTACAATGGCAGGACAACAAACGACATCGATATATAACATATTTATTTCCTTTAGATTTCTTTTTAAATTAGATATTGATCCTTTCTCTATAGTCTCGTCTGCATCAACAAAAAATATCCACTCTTTTTTGGAGATTGATATTCCAAAGTTTCTTATTTCAGAAAAACTTCCGCCCCATTTTTTCTCTAAAATTCTAATTTTTCTAAAATACTCTCGGTTTCTAATTATCTCTAATGTTTTATCATTTGAACCAGTATCAATAACAATTACTTCATCGTCAGAGCATATATCTGCCATTATTGCGTCTACACACCTTTTTATACATCTTTCTTCATTCTTGCTTAAAACAATAATAGAAATACCTATATCCTCAGTTATAAATTCTTTTATTTTTTCGACTTTTTCCCTTAGACCTTCAGAACATAGTTTAATATGTTCTGATATTTTATTTGTCATAACGATACTCCTTATCTTTTATTTCTAGGATACATTTTCCTTATATCTGTTCTCTTTAGCATATAATCTAGGTTGGTTTCATAATAATCTGCTAATCTCATCAATAAATAAACTGGAATATCTCGCTCTAGTCTTTCGTATTTAGAATATAAGGATTGATCGCAATATAAAAAAGCAGCTATTTCCTTTTGAGTCAACTTTTTCTCTTCTCTCAAGTCTTGTAGTCTTGCTTTTGCTATACTCATTTTTTTCGCCCCTTAAAGTATTCTCTTGGCATCGCCGAGCCAGACAAGGCAAGGATTTTTTTGTAGGGGAATTTTTCATATGTACCAGCACCACATTTTGAAATTCATATGTCAGAATACCGTTTATCAATCTAAAAATCCCCGATTTTTTTCATTAAATATCCCAGCAATCACGAGATAAGGGATTTATTTTCCTTCGATCAATTTTTAGTTAGACTAAAAAAATATTTTGCTAAGAACAACTCGACTCATTACACACACAGGATCCGCTCGTACTTAATTCTTTCATACTACTACTACTATGCTCGCGATCCCTACTCTAATCAAAGTCCACTGCCTCGCTTCTCAGCTCCCCATTTTTTATTCGTTCCTTGTTCCTTATAACTAATCCCATCAATGAGCACACCAAATGAGCTTAAAAACGTTTGTCTTCAGTTCCCCCTCTCAAACTGTTCTGAAGTTCTGAAAGACTTTTATTAATTAGTTATAAACAATATAATTAAGTTTTTGTTATATTATTCTATTTAGGACAATATGTCCTAAATAGAATAATAGTTTCTTTAAATTGCTATACTTGAAATGAATCTTTGTGGGTAGAATTATATTTTTTTGAATCAATCAATTTAAAAGGAGAGGGTAAAAATGTCACAATTAAAAACAATTCTATCTGAAAAAGAAATTCAAGAGTATTCAGTAGAGGGCAAGGGATTCACTACAGCCGAATGTTTATATTATATTGCACTTTGTTCCTCAGGATATGATAGTGGGACATGTGGCTGGATTCTTCAGCAGTGTTCAAGGTAATCCCTGTAAGCCGTAAATAAGTTTAATTAACCGTAAAAAATTCTACTCGCAGAGTATCGCCGCTCACTTCCGTTGACGAAAGATGAGCGGTGATTTCTGTTTATATTCATAAGCCAATCGAAGTCGGTAGCGTAGAGTAAGGGGCCTGGATTACCAGCCCTCTCCCCACCAAACCGTACGGTTTTACCATATACGTCTTCAAACGTTTTTCGCCTTGATCGTACCTTCAGGGGATGTGCACCTTGGCGATAGCTGTGGAGACTTTAACGTGCAACTGGCAGATGAATATACTCCTATCAGCTCGACGTCACGGTGGACAATGGCTCTCATGAGCATTAACGATGTATTGAGCATTTATCATTATTTTTCAGTAATTAAAAAAATGCGACTATATCTCAACATTTTCCGCTAACCCTGTCCACTGTCTAACGACTGCAAACCCTCCGGACATTGACCAGAATCACGATCCCCTTACGAGCTTATCCGAAACATTGCCTGTAATCGGAGCTAATATTACTACCTACTTGCCACCAGTCATTTTTTTTCTTAATCATATTTGCACCGTTTGAATATTTACCGTTGTCTGAATCAAAACAAGGCACAAATAAAAATCCAACAAAAAAAGAGCCAAGAAAAGAAGCCTATCAATATAGGAATAGGACTTCTTCCCTTGACTCATGCCCATTGCTGTCCAACGGTAACACGTCATTTAGGATCGGTTTGCGGTTATGTGCATATCTTAATCCATAATCTGGAACTCGACAAAGAGAAAAATGAAAGCGTTTCACAGCATGTGAGCTTTGGGCTTATCGGTGGCCGTCGGGCCGAACCTTGCGTGTCGGGATGGCCTGCAGAGGATCATCGGGCCAATAGTGTTTGGGATACCGGCCTTTCAAATCCTTTTTAACTTCAAAGTAGGTAGTCTCCCAAAAACTGCGGAGGTCGGAAGTGATTTGCACCGGTCTGCCCGCCGGGGACAACAGATGCAACGTCAGCGGAACCCGCCCGTATCCGATGCGCGGCGTCTCCATGAAGCCAAACACTTCCTGCAAGCGGACCGCAGCAAATGGCGCCTGCGGATTTTCGTAATGAATCTGGATTTTCGAACCGCTGGGCACCGGTAAATGCGTAGGAGCTTCGGCGTTTAATTCCTGCCGTTGTTCCCATGTAAGCCGGTTTTCCAGGATGTTGTAGAGCGAGATGGCCTGCAAATCCGCACGTTTACGAACGCTGGATACATAGGGAGCAAGCCATTCCTCCGCCGTAGCGGCCAGTTCGTCATCCGATACGTCCGGCCAGCGGTCGTCTATGCAGTGCAAAAAGGCGAGCCGCTCCTGCAGTTTCCGCGCTTTGTCATTCCAGGGCAAAATGCTTACGCCCTTCTCCGCCACTGCCGTGAGCAGCGCCCCGGCCAACTGCTCGGGCTTTGGCTCGGGATCGGGCCGCTGCGCAAGTACGATCGCTCCGAACTTTTGGCGGATTCTAGCGCGGACCGTACCGGAAGCGTCATCCCAGGTTGCGGTTTGCTCCTCCTGAATCTCTTCCCGGTAATATTGGCGCAGATCCTCCTCCTCCAAGGGGGCAGCCAACAGAATTCGCCCTTCCGCCCCCTCGTCGTCCACATCGGCGATGGCCAGAAAAGCCGCCGCCCCGAGGGACTCTTTTACCGGCAAAACCGCCCCGCGCCCGCTTCGCAGCAAATACCGTCCGTCCGGGCGTCGTATGGCGATCCGGTCCGGATAAGCGAAAGAGACCAGCAGGCCGCAATACCGGTCCGGCTGCTGCGGGCCAAGCTCGGCGCGAGGTTGGGCCGGAGGAGCTTGAGCAGGCCGCGTTTGGGGCGGCAGTGGCCCGGGAGCCGGCGTCTGGGCTGCCGGCGGCGCGGCCAAGCCTGCAGCGGCAGCGTCGTTGGCCGGCTGATCCAGCTCCAGCAGCCGCGCCTTCCATTGGCGGCCGAGCTGCAGGATGCGCTGCAGGGCGGCCGGGTCCGCCTCCTGCGCCGAGCCGGTGCCGCGCGCTCCCTTGGCCGCGTTCAGCACTAGCGTGAGGCGGTGGCGCAGGTCGCCGTCCCGGCCGGCCGCGCCTTTCAGCAGGTCGCGCTCTTCGAGCAGCGCGGCCAAGGCGCAGGCCGGCTCGGCCAGGCCAAGCTCGCGCGCCCGCAGCAGCATATGCGCCAGCCGCGGGTGCAGCCCGAGCGCGGCCATTTGCCGGCCGTGCCCGGTGATGCGGCCGGCCGCATCCAGCGCGCCGAGCTGCTGCAGGAGCAGGCCGGCGCTGGCGTAAGGCGCGGCCGGCGGCGCGTCGAGCCAGGCCAGCTCGTCCGGCGAGCCGGCGCCCCACGCCGCCAGCTCCAGCGCGAGCGGCGCCAGGTCCGCCTCGAGCATCTCCGGCGGCGTGCGCGCGGGCAGCGCGCGGTCTTCCGCCTCGCTCCAGAGGCGGTAGCATATGCCGGGCGCGGTTCGCCCGGCGCGGCCCCGCCGCTGGTCGGCGGAATCGCGGGCGGCCCGGACCGTCACCAGGCGGTTCATCCCGGTCCGCGGGGAGAACAAGCTGGTGCGCCGGAGGCCGCTGTCGATGACGACCGTCACGCCGTCCACGGTTAAGCTCGACTCGGCGATCGACGTGGCCAGCACCACCTTGCGCTGTCCCGCCGGCGCCGGCTCGATCGCCCGCCGCTGCGCCTCCTGCGGCAGCGCCCCGTATAGCGGCGTGAGCAGCACGCCCGCGGGCAGCAGCGATCCCGCAAGCAGCGACTCAACACGGCGGATCTCCCGGGCGCCGGGCAAAAACACGAGCAGGCTGCCCTCATGCGCCGCCAAAGCGCGGCGCACCGCCCGCTCCACCACGGTTTCAAGCGGCTCTTTCGCTGCCGGCGCCTGCGGCAGGTAAACCGTCTCCACCGGATACATGCGGCCGCGGCTTTGAACAACCAGCGCATCCCCCAACAGCCGGGCGACCGGTTCCGCGTCCAGCGTCGCCGACATGATCAACAGCCGCAAATCGTCACGCAGCAGTTCGCGGCTCTGCAGCGCCAGCGCCAGCCCCAGATCGGCGTGCAGGCTGCGCTCGTGAAATTCGTCAAAAACGATGAGCCCCGTCCCCAGCAGCGCCGGGTCCTGCTGCAGCAGCCGGGTCAATATCCCTTCCGTCACAACGGTAATCCGCGTTTTTCGCGACACGCGGCTCTCCCCGCGCATCCGGTAGCCCACCGTTTCGCCGGCCCGTTCGCCGAGCTGCGCGGCCATATATACGGCGGCGGAACGGGCCGCAAGACGGCGCGGTTCCAGCAAAATAATGTTTTGGCCTTCCATCCACGGCTCGCTTAACAAAGCCAGCGGCGCGCGCGTCGTTTTCCCCGCTCCGGGCTCGGCCAGCAGGACGGCGGCACCTGCGGTGCGCAGGCTGTCTTTTAATGCGGGAATCGCTTCATCTATAGGCATCGGTCTAGGTTCAGGCAGCTTCGTCATCGTTCTCTCCTTAAGTCACTATTCGTATCGATTTTACCACATTCCCCTTAGGTGTGATCAAAACCGCCTTTTTTGAACAACCTTAATAGAGCAATATCAGAGCGACATCTTTGATGCCGATATTCTGCCTTTTGAGGGTTCAAAGGAGTTTTCGAAAAGGATGAGTGTGTACGGAACCGATCTGATCAAACTTGCCGTCATCTTTGGACTGATTGCGGTCACCGCTTTGTTCGTGGTTGCCGAATCTTCGCTGCGCGCGCTTCGCCCGGGGCGGGTAGATGCGCTGCTGCGAGAGGGCCGTAAAAACGCTGACACTTTAAAAAAACTGGCCGATCGCGCGGATCAGGCGCTGTCGTCCTGCCAGCTCGCCATCACGGCGATCTCCTTAACGCTCGGCTGGCTGGGACAACCGGCCGTTCGCCGGCTGCTGCGGCCGCTGTTTTTTTATCTCGGCTTGTCCGAACCGGTGGAATCGTTTTTTTCCTTTCTGATCGCTTTTATTTTCATCACGTATTTGCATGTTGTGCTTGGCGGATTGGTGCCGCAGGTGCTTGCCGCCCAAAGAGGGGAATCGTTCGCACTGGCCGCATCCCGGCCGCTTCTATGGTTCGCTACGCTGCTTTATCCTTTTATTTGGCTGCTTAACCGGTCTTCCCGCTGGATCGTTTCACTGCTTGGCCTCAAACCGCCCGCGGAATGGAACGAAGCGCACAGTGTGGAAGAATTGCGGGCCCTGCTCAGCCAAAGTCTGGAAAGCGGGCAAATCAACACAAACGAATACAGCTTCGTGAGCCGGATCTTCGCGTTCGACGATAAGCTCGCCAAGGACATCATGGTGCCGCGGACCGACATGGTTTGCCTGCACGCAGGCAGATCGCTGGAGGAAAACCTGCAGATCATCAAGGAAGAGCAGTATACCCGCTACCCCGTGATCCGGGAAAATAAGGACGACATTGTCGGAATGATCAACACGAAGACGCTGTTTTTGTCCGATGAGGAAACGTTTCGAGTGTCGCTGGACTCGCTCGTTCGGCCTGTTATGACCGTATCTGAAAACATCTCTCTGCCCAAGCTGCTGAAAAAAATGCAGAAGGAGCGCTCCCACATCGCGATTTTGATCGACGAATACGGCGGTACGTCCGGGATGGTGACGATCGAGGACATTTTGGAGGAAATCGTCGGCGACATCCGCGACGAATTCGATGCCGAGGAGGAGCAGGAAATTACCGAAGTTGCGGCGAATCATCTCATTGTGGACGGCAAAGTGTCCATCTCGCTGATTAACGACCTGCTGCTGACCGATCTGGAGGAAGAGGAAACCGATACGATCGGCGGATGGGTTTACGGGCAAAACATGGACATCGAGGAAGGCACGCAGCTTATGTACGGCGATTTCCGCTTTACGGTGCTGGAGCGGGAAGAAAGCCGCATCCGGAAAATCGAAATCGAAAAAATCGATATGCCCGAGCTTCCGGAAGCAGAACTACAGGAACCGCTGTAAAGGCCGAACTGTTCAATAAATGTTTCTACCCATGAAAATATTCTATGAAATTAGAAAAGATCTTTTTTCGCAAATTAGCGGCTGCTACAACCGTTAAACTTCCGCTGAACGCAATCCCCGTTCGAAAACCAGCGCTTTTACTGCTTGTACAACATCTTAAGGGAAGTGATCACCATGAGACGCGGGCGTTTTGCGCCGACGCCTTCCGGCGACATGCATCTGGGCAACGCCAAAATTGCGCTTTTGTCCTGGCTGCAGATGCGGGCGGCGGGCGGCGCTTTTGTGCTGCGGATCGAAGATATCGACATCCAGCGCTCAAAACCGGAAATCACCGAGCGGATTATCGCCGATCTCCAATGGCTTGGCTTGGATTGGGATGAGGGGCCTGGCGCGGACGGCCCGTGCGGCCCGTATTGGCAAAGCCGCAGGACGGCGATATATGAAGAGGCTTTGGCCAAGCTGGAACAAGACGGCCGCCTGTACCCGTGTTATTGCAGCCGCGCGGAGCTGCTGGCCGTGGCCGGAGCGCCGCACGGGTTAAGCTCGGAAGGCGCACCGTACCCCGGAACGTGCCGCCATTTAACCGCGGCGGAACGCCGGACCAAAGCGCAGGCGAAATCGCCTTCGCTTCGTTTCGCGCTGGGCGGCGAATGCGCCGCCTTCATGGACGGCATCGCCGGGCCGCAGCCGTTCCCGCCGGGCAGCGGCGGCGACTTCGTGGTGCGGCGGGCGGACGGGCTGTTCTCGTACCAGCTCGCCGTCACCGTCGACGATGCCCTGATGGGCATCACCGACGTGCTGCGCGGCGACGACTTGCTGGACTCCACGCCCCGCCAGCTCCATTTGTACGCCGCGCTCGGATGGACGCCGCCCGCCTTTGCCCACGCCCCGCTTATCCTTGGCGAGGACGGGCGGCGGCTGGCCAAGCGGCACGGCGACCTCGGCATCGGCGCGCTGCGCCAAGCGGGTACGCGGCCGGAGACCGTCATCGGCTGGCTGGCGTTCATCAGCGGCCTGGCCGATCGGCCGGAGCCGGCCGCCGCGGGCGATTTGATCAGCGAGTTCCATTTGGACAAAATCGCCCGCGAGCCGTTTATTCTAACGGAAGCGATGGTGCGCCAGCTGCTGCCGTAACCGCTGCCTTGAAGCGAAGCGGGACCCGGGCGCCCCCGGCTGGTCTCTAGCCTCCAGCCAAAGCGCTTGCCTACTCCAGCTTCCGGCGGATCGCGTCTTCATACTGGCGGAACGCCGGACTATGAGTTAGCCCACGCTGTTCCGCCAGCATATTAAGCCGCAACTGCTGCTCCGACAGCTTCTTCTTCAGCTCCCGCTTCTCCTCCTCGTCCTGACAGGCCGCGATCAAATCGGTCAACCGCAGATATTCGCCGTGCAGGTTCAATTCCTCCGGAACGCAACCGGCGTTTTTCAACAATTTGTACGCCATCCGCAGCTCTTCCGGGACGGACGATAAATCCTCAATTTGGAGCGGCCGCCCATTCCCGGGCAAATCATCGAATTCCCCGCGCTTCATCGCTTCGGTTATTTTTTGCTCAGCGAGCCAAGACAGCATTTCATCTCCCCCTTCACGCATAATTGCTTCAGCCACTCTATCGCCGCAAAATTCTGCAATACCCAAATAGTTGCCAGTACTTAAAAGTTGATTACCCTAAATGCCGGTTTTACTTGCGATTATACAATGGTTCGGCCCCGCTGAAAACACGCCCCGTCACCCACCATCCCCACCACCTTCATTCAGAGTAATGAGCCCCTCCTTTCCTGGCTGCTGGGGTTCATTGGATATTTCCGGAAGCGAGCGCCTGAAGCGTCCAAATTAAATTCCGGCTACAGCAGCGATTCCGCACCGTCGATGACGATTTGGGCGCCGGTGATGTGGAGCGCTTCGTCGGAGGCCAAAAAAGCGACCAGGTCGGCAACGTTCTCCGGCTGCCCCGGCCCATCGGATAACGGCTGCGAGCCTTCCGGATATTTGACCGGGATGACGATCTCCTGCAGGTCCTTGCTTTTTTTCGTGGAGGCGTCGATATTCGTGGCAATTGCTCCCGGACAAATCGCATTCACGCGGATTTTGAACTTGGCAAGCTCCAGGGCGAGCATTTTGGCAAAAGCGACCTGTCCTGCCTTGGTGGTGCTGTATGCCGACATCCCGAAGCCGGAGAAAGTATAGTTGCCGTTAATCGAACTCGTGATAATAATGCTGCCGCCGCCGCGCTGCTTCAAATACGGGACCGCATTTTTTACCGTCAAAAACGTGCCGGTCAAGTTGACGCTCAGCGTCTTTTCCCATTCCTCCAAGCTAAAATCCTCCACCGGGGCCAGCCTCCCGTTGATGCCGGCGTTTGCGAAGACGATATCGATCCCCCCAAAATGCCCGGCCGCCTCACGGACCGCCTTCTCCATACGCGCCGGATCGGCGACATCCACATCGAAGGCCTGGGCCGCCCCGGCGTAGAGGCCGTTGATTTCCTGCTCCGCCTTCTGAGTCCGTTCATCCAGCAGATCGAACAGCGCCACCTTTGCGCCTTCACCGGCCAGTTTGACGGCCGCCGCTTTACCGATCCCGGACCCGGCTCCAGTTACGATCGCCGTTTTTCCCTCGAAACGCCCGCGCGGGGTTGTTTGGTGTCCTGTCATCATCTGTCACACACTCCTATTAGAGGTAGTTCGAAAAGTCATTTTTCTGCCTCTTTCCAGATTGCCCATCTAGGGGTGTCATTTAGTCACGATATTTTTTAAGAATCAGCTTGAGGATAGGGAAGTGCGGTGGCCGGCAGATAAACAATCGCTGTTCGCAGACTTTGCACGATTATCCCGTTTGATCAGAGTAGCAGAGAAACAGACAAGCTCGGGAGAAGAAAATATTTGGTGGAGAAGCAGATAGGTTCGAGATAATTTAGACGGGCTTAGGAGAAGGAATCAGTTTAGGGAGGTGAAACAGACCGGACAAGAGATCAAGGACAAGACGCGAGGAAACGAAAAGACCGTGATTTTGCTGTAGCCTGAACCCTTCCATTTGCAGCAACGCCCGGACTGTTCATGCTAACCCCTACCCATTAAGTTGATTTGCGTTAAACTCCCCAGCCGTTCCAGCGTCTCGATCAGGCCGCAGCCACAAGGGGCTGGTTCGGTTGGCGCGCGATTAGCCGGCGGTAAGGGATCGCCGGAATCGCCACACACATGCGCAGCAACTTCTGCCGCATCGTTTCTTCCGCTCCGGGCCGGCGCAGCGAGCGGCGTACGGTGTACTCGTTTAGGTACGCCTGCAGATGCTTCAGTCCCAAGGCTATATACGTACTCTTCAGCGATTCCCACGCCTCTCTCACCACTTTCCGCAAGGGCGCATACAGCCGAAAGGCTAGGGGGAACGACTCTACCGCCGATGTACGGACATCTACATGCCCGTTGATGAACGCGGCGAGTTCGTGACGGTTTGCCCTTTTCCCGTCTCCTCTCTTATGCGGCACCAGGCGGATTTTGACCTGCTCCGGCTCGCCCGATTCCGTGACCGTGCATCCCGCTACGACCGCCGAGGCATACGGATGCGGAAACTGACACCGGGACGGATTACGCCCATACAGATCGCTGTTCACCTTCACGTCTCCGCAGAGCAGTTCCCGGGCATCGAACTCCCCGGCGGCATGGCGTATTTTGTGCAGCATCAACCAGGCGGTTTTGTAGGTGACCTCGATCACCTGGCTCAGTCGCCTCGCCGAGATGCCGTCCGGGAGCAGGAACAACTCTAAGGCCTCGAACCACTTGAGCAGGGGCAGATGTGTTCCTTCGAAAATCGTGCCGACCAAAGGCGACGTTTGATGCTTGCACTTTCCGCACTCGAACAAGAGGATATGCCGGGAAGTCAGACGACTGCACCGGGTGTGAGCGCAGCGCGGGCAGACGAAGCCGCTTCGCCACTTCATCGCGATCAGCGCCTCCATGCAGGCCTGCTCGCTGTTATAACGGCTGCTGAATGGTTGAAGTTCCGTTCCCACAATGACCCCCATGTTCGCTCGCCCCCGAATCAAGAATTTGCGCACATACGTTCGTTTTGTTCCATTATACCAAACATACGTTCTCTTAACAAGCCGAAAATCTCACCTGAACCGCCTCATTTTTTCCTTATCTCTTTTTTTTGGAACCCTTGCTCTAGCCCCCCACCTGCTCCCTTAACGAAAGGGATAATCGTGCAAGGGCAAGCAGCAGTCAAGGTCACCAAGACACGAACCCTTTAGACAGCCCCTCACCTGGCGTCGATTTGTGACACTTCTCGAAACAGGACGGTGCAAAAGGTAAATGCGCTGGTTGCCTTACATCAGTTGCTTGGCTACATCAAGGCTTGCCTGCCGATTTTTTGCTGCGAAAGTTAAGTTTATAAGTTCTCAGCGGAGCTGAGCAATTCTATAATCGTGGGGAAAACTTCCGCTAAACGCGGTCTGTCTTCTTTGAAAGTACGTCGAAAGACGTTTTTTTACAAGTCCCGTTTTGCAAAAATCAGGCACGATATCTTGAAGGAAACGAAAACGGCAAGCGCCGCCGCGCAGACACCCATCAAGACGGAAGCATACGGGTGCTCCCCGAACCGCGCGATCAGCGCCATAGCACGCTCGCTCCCCAATATGTTGTATACGGCGAAGCTGCCTCCAAAAAAGAAGATCATCATGGCGATGTTCAAAAACTGGGCCCCTTTCGGACCAAGCCAAAAATAAAGCGGAATATAAACGGACATGACCAGAATCTGCACCGAAAACACGCCGAGTAAATATGCGGGCTCCCAGTTAACGGGAACTCCCTGCAGCGCCGCGGCTCCTCCATCCAGCAAAAGACACAAGAGGAATGCCGCCAACATGAAAAAAAACGCGGAGGCATATTTCGATAAAACGAGCAGGCTGCGGCGCACCGGCAAGTTGACGAGAAACTGCTGAACCGGTAACTGCATGTCAGCGCTAAGCGTCAAGATCAACACCATCCCCGGCAGCATCCCGTACAAAAACGAGTTGTTCGTCTGAACGAATCCGGAGAACACGATGGCATACACCGCCAATACCCCGATATAACGCTTCATCAACAATAGATCTTTGTGCAACAAATGAACGATGTTAGACACTCGCTTTCTCTCCCTTCACCGTAAAATACATGATTTCTTCCAGCGTCGGCCGATCGTACAGCACCTCGCCGCCGAACAGCTCGCGGGCTTGCTTACGGTCCGGCGCCAGGCCTTCGAAGCCAACCCCCGTCTCCCGCACGCCGATCAGGACGCGGCGCACATCGGCATCCAGCAAATCGCGGCCGCCTTTGACGAGCACATACCGATCGAGCACATCATCCTTCGTGTCGGAAAATACGAGGCTCCCGCGATTCAAAAAGGTCACATAGTCCGCCACCCGGTCGAGATCGGCCGTTAAATGCGTAGAGAACAAAACCGTGTTCTCCTCGTCGGTGATATACTCCGCAAGCAGGTCCAGCAGTTCACGCCGGAAAACGGGGTCGAGCCCTGCCGTCGGTTCGTCCATAATGAGCAGGGACGGATGATGCGACAAAGCGAGCGCGATTGCGTATTTCATTTTCATCCCCTTGGAGCAATCCTTGATCTTCTTGCGTTTGGGCAGTTCGAACCGGTCCATATACTGGTCGAAAACCGCCTCGTCCCAGCGGGGGTAAAACGGGGCAACGATCCGCTTCATTTGCTCCATCGTCAAATAATCATAAAAGATATTTTCGTCCGAAATAAAACCGATATGCTGCTTATAGCCAGCATGTTCCGAACCCGCCTTTTCTCCGAGCACCGAAATTTCGCCCCGCTCCGTCAGCACCATGCCCATAATCGCTTTGATTACTGTGCTTTTTCCGGCTCCGTTGGGGCCGATCAGTCCGGTAATGTATCCTTTCGGCACCCCAAAGCTCACGTCCGATAACGCAAAGCTTCCGTACCGCTTCGAAAATCCTTCAACCTGAATCGCGTTCATTTCTTTGGTCCTCCTTCACTGTCCAAAAGCTTGATCCATTCGATCAGTTCCTCCATGCCCACCGGAATGCTGCGGCATTCCTCCAGAACCTCCCGCAGCTTGTCCTCAAGCGCTCTCAGCCGCTGTTCGCGGATAAATTCCTGATTGCCGCCGGAAACGAAGGAACCTTTCCCCACCACGGAATCGATAAGGCCCTCCTGCTCCAGCTCGTTATAAGCCCTTTTCGTCGTAATGACGCTGATTTGCAAATCTTTAGCCAACTGGCGAATGGAAGGCAGCGCCGTGCCTGGGGGAAGCTTCCCTTGCAGGATGCTTTCCCGGATTTGCCGGACGATTTGCAAGTATATCGGCTCACCCGAGGAGTGGGATAGCAAAATATCCATCATTCATCTTTCCTTTGTTGTATACTTTGTCAACAATGTATATATACAATATATACACTTATACATAAAAAATCAACCCTGCACGTTCCAAAACAACAAAAAGAGGCCATCCGGGTTTTCCCGTTTGACCTCATTTTATGAAGCCGCCTTGCCAAGACGGTCCGCTATTTACAGTATTCGAATCACCGTGATTCCGCCAGGGACTCCACTCGGGTTTCCGCACGGGCTTCCGGCGGCTGCCGAAACCACATGTGCAGCATGTCCTGAAATTGGTCGCGCGGGGTCGGCGTGGCGATCAACCAGTCTTCTTCAGGTTTGGCGCTGAACCGGATCAGCCAGTTAATATGATCATTGTTCAGAAAATGTACGGTTTGCAGGTCCCAACAGTCCCCCGATTTGGCGTAAAAACGCATTTCTCCCTGCGCCGCGGGAGCTTTCAGGCAGCGGGCGAGCGCAATGCTTCCTTCCTCGTCATTCGTCAGCGCGGTAATCGTCTGGGTCAACTTCTCCAGGTCCAGCCTCTCCAATTGGCCGATGATCTCTCCAAACCGGCTTCTGGACATCATTAAAGCGGGGAGCTCAACAAGCGGCGTGTGCGAATTCCATTTCATCTTCAAAGTCAGGTCCTCGCACCATTGCTGCATGCCGCCGGCGCTTTCCAACAGCAAACGCGGCGATTCCTCGTGAAGCTTCTCTACTTTAACCATTTGTTTTCCGGCCATATATAAATATTGTTCATATGACTTCGTCCCGGCCCGAAAATTTAGCCAGCAGGCTTTGCCCGCCAGAAACGCAGCAGTCAGACAGGTCGATACGTGCAGGGGCAAGCTTGGCAAATTGTCGCTTGGCGGCGTGGAGTTATCGTTTTTACGCAGCCCTCTATGCAAATATTTAAAAAAAGGATGGTCCGCTTCAAACAGATCTCCTGGTCCTAAAGTCTTCGTCAAGTGAAACCAGGAGTATGCATCCAGCTTCACCGTGCCTTTCCGCACGGCACTTGAGACCAACATCTGTCCACCTCCTCATTTGGGATCAAAGCTTCATTTTCGTTCCTTTGGTGTAATCATAACACTTATTATTTTTGCAGTGCTCGGAAATTTTTCCCATTCTATTACAATATACCCATAAAAATAGGGCATGAAGCATATTTTTTAAGAGATATGAAACTTTTTTAATCCTGAAAGCGTATTTAAGATAAATGCAAAAAAGAGAGACTTCAGTCCCTCTCCCGTGATTTTTGTCATCAAACATTAATCGAATTATAATGTTTTCTTAATGTTTTTTTAAGTTTCTTACTTTAATATTGTACTATGAAACCACTGTATTGAGGTGATTACGATGAGAATTCTCATTAACTTCCAAAACAATCTCGTTCCCGTTTACTTTAACGTCGACAGCAAGCAGCCTGTACAGCGTACATTAAAGCTGCTGACCAGCGCGCTCGAGTACAAATTTTATAACGGCAAACAGGCCTTGAAAAAATGCTTGAGCTCGCTGATCAGCATCGAAATCGAAGGTTCCGAAGCGATCCTTCACAGCAAAAGCGAATTTGACACGCTTGCGCTTTCCCTCTACTAATCTAGCAGAAGCCGATACGGAAGAGGCTCCTCCTTGTTAGCTCATTACGCTAACGGGAGGAGCCTCTTTACTATATTAACCGGACCTGCCGGCTGCTGAATCGTGTCTTTTGTCGGCATGCCTGCTTTGGAGCAGCGGCTTCAGGCGTAGCACCACTGCGGTTATCGCCAGCAGCGCGCCATTCATCACAAAGACGAGCGGAATGGAAATCCAGCCGCCAAGGGCGCCCCCTGCGATCGGGCCGACCATATTGCCAAGCTGGCTGGCCGATTGGTTCAGGCTGAAGGCCCGGCCGCGGAACTCCGGCTTCGTGACCTCGACGATCAGCGCGTTCAAAGCCGGGAACACGGCGGCAAAAAACAAGCCGTACACGAAACGTAGCGCACCGAACCCAACCTGATTGTGGAAAAGAACCTGCAGAATATTGCCCAGGCCGCCGCCGATCAGACCGATCATCAACGTATTCTTGTAGCCGATGCGGCCGCCGATTTTGCCCCAAATCGGCGCGGCGATCACGGTCGCGATGCCCACCGCCGAGAAGATAATGCCCGAACTGAAGGAGGCGTCGGACGCCGAGGCGCCAAGATCGAGCACATAAAGCGAAAGCAGCGGCTCCAGCACCATGACTGAAGCCGTGACGAGCATCACGACGAGCAGATGGCCCATAAACGGACGGTTCGCCGAAGCTTCCTTTAAGTCGTCTAGCACATGGGAACGTTCGCGGTTGCGGTCAAAGTTTTCTTCCTTCACAAAAATCAAAGCGATCAATGCGGAAAACAACACCACCCCTCCCGCAACCAGAAAGCATTCGCGGTAACCGATAAACTTGGTGAGCGAGCCTCCGACGAGCGGTCCGATAATACCTCCCGCCGCCCCCGCCGTCGACATGATTCCCAGCGAGTAACCCACCTGCTTCTCCGGCGTATTCGTGGCCACCAGCGCGATCGCCGACGGCACGTAACCGGCCAATAGTCCGGATAAAATACGCACCGCAATGAGCTGATACGGATCCTGAACCAATGAGTTAAGTATATATACGGCGCATAAGGAAAACCCCGAGCGCAGCAGCATCGGCTTACGTCCGTATTTGTCCGACAGCGAACCCCAATAAGGGGATATCAACGCTCCGGCCAAAAACGTAATGCCGAACGCAAAGCCCGACCAAAGGGTCAAATTCTTCGTCACTCCGAGATCATGCGCGATAAACAATGACATGAACGGAATGACCATGGAATAAGCCGTGCTGCAAAAAAACACCCCGATCCACAGCACGTACAGATTTCTTTTCCAGGGGAACTTCATCTTCCCACCCCCAGCGTTGTCACCTCGATACCCTGGAACTAACCCGTCCTTCTTATTGTAGCACGATTTAACGCAAAGCGTTTTGAAGGATAGAGAAATTATCCCGGGGCGGGCGTTATATTTGGACTAAGCCATAAAAGGCAAACAAGGGTTGGCCTGGCGTGGGATGGGATGGGCGGATACGGAGCTTTTAAGCTGGCCTTGCGAAAACCCGAGATGTTTGCAGCGGCGGCCAGCTTATCCGGGGCTTTGGACATCAATGCAAGATTTCGTTTGAATAACGCAAACTTCGCGGTAAGCCGGTCCCCCGGCTGTACCAGTGCTGCGGGACGGAAGATTTTCTGTACGCGGATAACCGGACCTTCCGCGAAGCCTGTGTCCGGCTGGGGATCCCCCTGACCTACGAGGAAGGCCCCGGCGAACATGAGTGGGGCTACTGGGACGCCAAGATCCTAGACGTGCTGAAATGGCTGCCGCTGCAAGCCCCGTCATTTTAATATTGGGTTACCACAAGCGTTGCATTAAATCTGATCTGACAAGATACATTTTCTAGCCACACAACTATTCTAACGGTTGCCACAAGCGCTATTTGTTCCATGAACGTTGATTTCAAATTGTAATGGATGGCTAACTGACTTTGTCAGCGTTTACGACACCCTTCCTGGATATCGTCGAAATGCAAAAGTGCAGGCGGTTTTTGTCGAAACTCCTCTAAATCGGTGGTTCAAAGGTAAAAGTGCATTTCATTTTCACCGTTTTGAGCAAAATTTCTCCCAAGCTCCATTTTCATATGCACTTTTGCATCTCATCGCTCAAATAGCCCGGATTCGCCCCTTTTCAAATGCACTTTTGCAGTTGGTCGGCCAACATTCGAACCAATCGCTGAAATCCGCTTATCTTGCCTGTATCTTACGGGGAGATTTCTCGGAAATCAATCACACCCATAAGTCAAATCCCGACTACTCCCACTCCTGCGCAAACCGCCGGCGCTGCTCCCCCTTGCCGCGGGGAGCGCCGCCTTTGCCGGCCCCGGCCTTGGCGGCGCGCTGCCGGCTTTGCTCCTTGGCCGCCTGAAACTTAAGCTCCCGCTGCGTTTTCAAATAGTTGTCCAGCCGTTTGCGTTCGAGCTGCCCGCTGCGCAGCGCTTCCCGAACCGCGCACCCGGCCTCCTTCTGATGCCGGCAATCGCTGAAGCGGCACGCCTTGGCCAATTCCTCGATGTCGCTGAACGCTTCCGACCAGCCGCCGTCATCCTCCCACAACTGCAGCTCGCGCATCCCCGGCGTGTCGATCATGACCGCGCCCTGGGGCAGCACAAACAACTCCCGGTGCGTCGTCGTATGCCGGCCGCGGCTGTCATCCTCGCGAATGCCTTGGGTCCGCTGCATCTCCTCCCCGGCCATCCAGTTGAGGATGGTCGATTTCCCGGCGCCGGACGACCCGGTCAAGGCGACCGTCACGCCCGGTTTCAGCAGCGCATCCACCTGCTCCCGCCCCTGGTTTTCCATCGCGCTGACAACGATGACCGGCACCCCGGGCGCGATCGCTTCCGTTTCGTCAACATACCGCTCCGGATCGGGGCATAAATCCGCTTTGCTCAGAACGATCACCGGAGACGCCCCGCTGTTCCAGGCCATAATCAAGTAGCGCTCCAAGCGCCGCAGGTTGAAATCCAGATTGAGCGCGGCGACCACAAACAACAGATCGACATTGGCCGCGACGATTTGCTCAGTAGGCACCGAACCGGCGGCGCGCCGGGAGATCCGGCTGGTCCGCGGAAGCAGGCCGTGTATCACCGCATCCTGGCTGTCATCCGCCAGAAAACGGAGCGCCACAAAGTCGCCTACCGCCGGAAATTCGCTGCGCTCGCCAAGCTCATACTGCAGGCGGCCGGACATTTCCGCCCAGCCTTCGCCCCGCTCCGAAACGATGCGGTATTTGCGTCCGTGGTCGGCCACGACCCTGCCCGCCCAGACTTCCTTAAGGCCCAGCTCGCTTAAAGCGGTTTCCCGCTCATGATTCCATCCTAAGTTGCTCAAATTCAAATGGGTATTCCTCCTTAAATGTATGGCGGTGCAGCCCCTGCTAAAACAGCGCAAACAGACGCGAGGCTTATCGCCCCGCGCCTGCTTTGGAAGCCGCAGGAAAACCGCCCTCAATTCCGCGCATATAAGCTCGTGCAATTGGAATTAGGGGCAATGTTCCTGCAGCGTTATTCCCGGCCGCCTAACGAAATTCGCTGGCGGCGCAGCAAAAAGCCGCGGGACGACAATACGGTCCCGCGGCTGGGTAATCTTTGCACCTTATCGCTAGCTCTCGTGCATTAACAAAAGGCTAGCGCAAATGCTGTTCCGCCAAGAAGGCCGTACTTACGTCAAAAGTTTCATGAACATCAAGCGTAGACACATGGACTTTTTTCATAATTACCAGCCTCCTTCAAGATTTTGTATCCATCATATTGGATCGGGCACGCTTTGTCAATCCAGCAGAGGAAGAATTTCGTCCAACTCATGGATGGAACGCCAAGGTTCCCCGCCGGCCAGTTCCGTGTCCCAGGCATGTTTGCGCTGCAGCCAAATCCCGCGAATTCCGACCTGCGCCGCTCCCCAAATATCGTTGCGGGGATGGTCGCCGACGATCACCGTCTTCTCCGGGGTTACGCCAAGCCGTTCCAACGCCAGCCGGTAAATTTGCGGATCCGGCTTGCGGATGTCCACGTCCCCGGATACGACGATCGTATCAAAATACGGCCGCAAGCGGAGCAAATCGATTTTTCCGTGCTGCAAATGGCTTATGCCGTTGGTGATGATGCCTAACCGGAGGCCCCGCGAGCGGCAGGCTTCCAATGTCTTGGCCGCGTGATCCATCGCTTTGGCATGGGTCATATAGTTGCGGTCATAATAAGCCTTCAGCTCCTCGAGGTCGGGCCGCTTTTTCCACGGCAGATTTTCGATCATCTCCCGGAAGAAGCCCTCCTTTGGCCGGTATCCATCGGCATCCCTTTCAATCATATAATCGATCAGCTTATTCCGTTCCTCTTCCAAAGCAGGCAACAGGCACTCCCGCGCCAACTGTTCCGCAAACCGGCGAAACGTATGGTCCCGGTCCATCAGCGTATTATCCAAGTCAAACAACACCGCTTCTAGCTGCAATTCAAGTTCCCTCTCTCCCCTACATATTCTCTCTCTATTGTAAAACAGGCTGTCAAATGAAAAGAGCGCAAGGCCCTGATCGGGCCCTGCGCTCCAGGCTCACATGATGCGTCTGGGACGATGGGTAAGCAGCATTTCCTGCTCCGTAACATACAGCGGAAACGGCGGCATTTCCTTAAGGTAATGCTCCCGCATTAACAGCCGGTAATCCACTTGGAACTCGCGGGACTGTTCCAACACCGGAAGTTTTCCCTGCTCATCCATGTAATTGTCCACCGCCGGCTGAACCATGTCCAAGTAATAGGGAATCAGGCGGTCGGCTTCATCAAAAATCTCATAGGTTTCCCTGGACAGAAAAAATCGTTGATTCGTAATGCCGCCCAAATAACGCGACAATCGCTTCATTTCCAGACTTCCGTCAGGCATTAGCAGCGATAACCGGTTTACGCCTTCGGGCATGTCGGCCTCAAAACGCAATACGGCCTCCCTCACCTCATCAAGCGAAACCGAAACGGTATCCGGGGCTCCGACACGAGTTGGTTTTGGTTTTCTTTTGAACCACGACAGCATGTACGGCACCTCCCTAAATCTATCAAATTTATGGCAAGCGCTTACAATATTAGTTTACTCCAAATTTTGTGTTTTGAGACAGCCGCGCTTCAATTGTCACCCAATGGACACAACATGGCTTGATTTCACCAATAAACCGCGAATGTCTGGCTATTCTTTGGCATTTGCTGTAGGATGGTATTGTTTTGAAAATTCTTTTTGAAAACTAAAGAAACCAACAAACACAGGAGGAACCCATGCAGGATGTCATCATCATCGGAGCGGGGCCATGCGGACTGTCGGCAGCGATCGAATGCCAGCGGCGCGGACTGCATGTGCTTGTTCTCGAAAAACATTGCTTAGTCCATTCCATTTACTCTTATCCGACGCATATGCAATTTTTCAGTACCGCCGAACTGCTGGAAATCGGGGATGTGCCGTTTGCTTCCCCCAATGACAAGCCTTTCCGCCATGAAGCGCTGGCCTATTACAGAAAAGTGAGCGGCTTCTACAACGTTCCGGTATCGGCCTATGAGGAAGCCACGGAAGTACAGCGGCAGCAGGACGGCACGTTTATCGTGCGCTCCCTCAAGCGCGGCGGGGAACACGCGGAGTACGCGGCACGGAATGTGATCATTTCGACGGGGTATTTCGATCACCCCAATATTTTGGGCATTCCGGGAGAAAATACCGATAAGGTATCCCATTATTTCCAGGAGGCCCATCCTTATACCGGCACAAAAGTGACGATTATCGGCGGCAGCAACTCGGCCGTGGACGCGGCGCTGGAGCTCGTTCGCGTGAATGCCGAGGTCACCGTCGTTTATCGGGGAGACGATCTGTCCGGCAATATTAAGCCATGGGTGCGCCCGATCTTCGAGAGCCTGGTAAACAAAGGCAAGGTTGACCTGCGGCTAAACTCCCGGGTGATTGAAATCCATCCGGATCATGTAGTCGTCGAAGCGAACGATAGCGGCGAAAAAACGGCGCTGCCCAACGATTTCGTGCTGGCGTTGACCGGATTCCGCCCGGACCGCAAGCTGCTGTTTGGCGCCGGGGTGGAAATGGCCGGCGACATGGAGAAGCCGGTGTTTGATCCGGAAACGATGGAGTCGAACGTGCCGGGGTTGTACGTCGCGGGGGTCATCGCCTCCGGCCGCAACGCCAACGAGGTGTTTATCGAAACCGGACGCGGCCACGGCAAGCTGATCGCGGAGCATATTTTAGCCTCCCGTTCCGCCGAAAAATAACGCGCCAAAATAGCGCAAAGCCAAGTTCGGATTTGTCCATATGAGGAGGTGCGAAGCACCATGAATCAAATCGATGTCACTTCGCTGCTGCTTTTGCTTCTGGCCGCTCTGGGGATCTTCAGCAGCAATATGCCGATTACAGTGGCGATGATCGTCCTGCTGCTGCTGCGTGTGCTGCATTTGAACAGCACGTTCCCCTGGCTGGACAAATACGGGCTGACGATCGGCATCATTATTTTAACTATCGGGGTCATGAGCCCCGTCGCCAGCGGGAAAATCTCGATTCAGACGCTGTGGGGATCTTTTCTCAACTGGAAATCGCTGCTCGCCATCGGCGTCGGCATGCTTGTCGCCTGGCTCGGCGGCCGCGGCGCGGCGCTCATGGGCAGTCAGCCGACCGTCGTGGCGGGGCTGCTCATCGGCACGGTGCTCGGCGTCGCGTTTTTCCGCGGCGTCCCTGTCGGCCCGCTGATCGCCGCCGGGATTTTGTCGCTGATGATCGGGAAGCTGTAGGCTGCCGCCCCCTCCGCCCTGCCGATAGGACCTAAACGAGGGGCAGTCACCTTAAGTTTACGTAAGTCCAAGCTGATAATCGGCCGGTAACGGCTTCCGGTGCTAACGGACCCAGATGCCGCTATTCGCACCATTTCCCGGTATTTCCCAAGCTTACGGACTCAGCGGGCCAGCGGGCGTTATTTGCTCTCAATGAGCATACTCTTGTGCCATTCGGCCAAATAACGCCCAACCAGTCCGTTAGGGGCAAAATCAGCTTGTTTGGGTCCGGATAATTTCGTTCAGGTCCGTTACGAAAGAGAATAGCGGAATTTTTTGTATCTATTTCCTCGTTGTGAAGGTTGCTTGGCAGAATAGGGGAATATTATGGTCTTATTTTCTATCCAGCCGCCAAGAACTGTCCTGATTGCTCTCTTCTTCGAAAAATAACGCCATTTTTTCCCTCTATTGCCCGCATTTTCGGTAAATGAACTGAAATAACGTACTGTTTTTCCGTTATTTAATAACTCCCTCGCCGGCCGACAATCGGAGCAGGCGGCCTGAGATCGTTGCCGAGCCCGTCATTACCCAACCTCACCTCCACTGGGGTTAAATTCTGGATATTGTACAGCTGCGCGTACACGCCGTCCGGTTTGGCCATCAGCTCATCGTGCGTGCCGCGTTCGGCGATTTCGCCGTCCTTCATGACGATGATTTGGTCGGCATGGGTGATCGTGGACAGGCGGTGCGCGACGATCAGCGTCGTGCGGCTGTGCGCAAGCTGCAGCAGCGACTGCTGGATCAGGTGCTCCGACTCCAGATCGAGCGCGGACGTCGCCTCGTCGAGGATGAGGATCGGCGGGTCCTTCAAGAACACGCGGGCGATGGCGATCCGCTGCTTTTGGCCGCCGGACAGCTTCACGCCGCGCTCGCCGACCTCGGTGTCATAGCCGCTTGACAGCTGCATGATAAAATCATGCGCATTGGCCGCTTTCGCCGCGGCGGTTACCGCCTCCTCATCAGCGTCCGGGCGGCCGAACAGGATGTTGTCGCGCACGCTGCCGCTAAACAGGAAATTGTCCTGCAGCACCATCCCGATCCCGCTGCGCAAGCTTTCCATCGTCCACTGCCGGACATCCCGGCCCCCGACGATCACCTCCCCTTTCTGAATATCGTAGAAACGGGGAATCAAACCAACCAGCGACGATTTCCCGCCGCCGCTCATGCCGACGAACGCCACCGTTTGCCCGGGCGCCGCGGCAAACGAAATATCCTTCAGCACCCACTGCCCCTGCTCCTGGTACCTAAACCAAACGTTTCGGAACGCCAAGCCGTGGCTGCCCCGGGGCAGAACCGCCGCGTCCGGCTCATCGGTCATGTCGTAAGGCTCCTCCAGCAGCTCCAGCACCCGTTCCCATGAAGCTGAGGCCTGCGTCAGCGTCGTCGACGAATTGATCAGCCGCTTCAGCGGCGCATACAAACGGTCCAGATAGCCGAAAAAGGCCACAAACGTGCCCAGCGTCAAATGCCCCTGAATCACCTGATAACCGCCGTACCCGATCACAAGCAGCGGCGCGATGTCGGTCATCGTGTTGATGATGGCGAACGTCCAGGCGTTCCAGCGGCTGTGGGCCATCGCTTTTTGCAAATACTTGCCGTTGATCCCTTCGAACTTCTTGCGGTCGTGCCGCTCCAGCGCAAAGCTGCGGATGACCGAGATCCCCTGAATGCGCTCATGCAAATAAGCCTGAATGCCCGCCAGGGCCGCGGACCGGTCTTTGGTCAGCTTTTTCAGCCGCTTGTACAGCACCTTGACCGCGATCGCATACAAAGGAAAAATCGCGATCGACACCAGCGCCAGCAGCGGGTTCAAATAAAACATAAACCCGAGCACGAACACGAGCGTAAACGTGTCCAGCCAGACGTTCATCATCCCGACTTCAACGATATTTTTCGTCTGCTCCGCGTCGTTGATGAAGCGGGAAATGATTTCCCCCACCTTCGTATTCTGATAATACCGCAGCGAGAGCCTTTGCAGATGCCCGTACAGCCGGTTCCGCAGGTCAAACAAAATCCGCGCCGTAATAAACTGGGCAAAATACTGCCGCGCATATTCCACCGGCCCGCGGACGATGACGAACAAAAACAACGTGATTCCGAGCACGATCAACAGCTGCGACACCTTTTGCCCGGCCGCCATGCCCCCGTTCATTAAAATATCGTCCACCACGTACTTTTGCACGAGCGGGAGCAGCGATGGAATGCCGAACTTCAGTATGCCGATGAACAAAGTCAAGATAATCCATTTCGTATAAGGCCGGACAAACGTAAGATAGGCTTTCCAATATTTCAACTTGAGCGCACATCCCTCTCTTGGTAAAAAATATCATTTTTTCGCAATGGCAACATATCCCGGTTTTGGGGATATACGCCGATTTTCGCAAAGCAAGGCTGAATTTATAAACCGGTTGTGGTATACTCCATTTATATTTGATAACTCACTATGAAAATAACGCAGCAACGAGGCACAGGCCGGTTTAGGAGGATGACCATGTCACGCCGATTTGTCATTGAAGCCGTGATGGTGGCGATTTATGGAGAATTGCTGGTGCCCCAGGCACCTGTTGAATATATTGTACCCTACACCACCGTCATGGAGCTCTATGAATTTCAAAATAGCCCGGAACCGTTAATGAACGATCCGGCCGACGATTTTCACGTCAAACAAAAAATAGGCGAGCTGATCACTTATTTGGAGGAGCCGCTGAACCGCAAGAAGCTTGAACGCGCGTTAAACGTGCCCTGGTCCAAAAGCCCGTCCATTTTGTTCGGCGATAAAATATCCTGGACCGTCGTCAACGCGGTCGACAATGAACAATACGGCGAGTTTCTCGACCCGATCGAAACGGAAATCGTGCTCACCGCCCACCGGGAGAACGCCCCGATTTTAACCGATCAATTGGAGCTGATCCGGCGGATCATCGAAGCGGAAATGCCGGTTCAAGTGTTTGATATCGGCGATTTTGAATTTGCCATGGAAGACAGCATGATTTGATTGGGATACAATACGACAGAAAAGGCCCGCGAAGAACGGGCCCTGTTTCGTTATGGCATAAGGCTGCCGGCCATGCGGCCGGTCAGTTCGGTTGCGCCGCC
This sequence comes from Paenibacillus oralis, assembly GCF_003863965.1. Taxonomy (GTDB): domain Bacteria; phylum Bacillota; class Bacilli; order Paenibacillales; family Paenibacillaceae; genus Fontibacillus; species Fontibacillus oralis. The sequence continues at coordinate 5,135,237 of NZ_RRCN01000001.1, read as the reverse complement.
TCGTATTTGTATTCGATGTCGCCAAGCCCCTCGTCATACGTCACGTTCAAATGATAGCCGTCCAAATACCATTTATCCTGGTCCTCCATATAAAACGTGATGCCCTCTACCTCCGAAGTCAAGGCCGGTGATACCGGACGATCGACTCCGATGCCAAGCGAGAACCCCGGATACAGTTTCCCCCCCGAGCTATAGCGGGCGAAAAAACGCACGGCTTGCCCGTTTTTCAGGTCCAACTCCCGCTTAAACCATTCGGCCGCTTCTTGTGTAACGTGGATCATCAGATTCTCCCCTCTCCTTTTTCTTTTATTGTAGACCAAACCGGGCCGATTGCCAAACCCATGTTCGGAAGCGGGAAAAATAAAGTTTGACATCTTCTTGAATCCGGTGATACAATCGGGAACATACAAGACCGCATTTTCAAGTAATTACCAATATACCAAGAAAGGGTGAGCACGGTGTTCAAGTTCAAAGATTCCGACGTACGTCCGCATATGGACCATCCACAACCGAATACCGGAGCAGCCCTAACTCGCTTGGACCCAACTAAACGCTGACCGCCCCGCCATTTTTGAAGGGATGGATTCGGCAAAGGAATTATACGCGGGGCTGCTTCTGTTCTAGAGCGGCGTACGCGGCATATGTTAAGGTTTTTGAAGGCATATCGTTTACGGACGATATGCCTTTTTTGCGGTTTTTTAAGCCACAGAACAACCTGGTATGGAAAAAAGGAGGAAATCGCAATATGTTTTCGGTTCTGAAAAATTTGGGCTGGTTTTTTAAGCGTGAAAAGAGGCGCTACATCATCGGCCTGTTCCTGCTCATCCTGGCGGGGATCGTTGAACTCGCCCCGCCGCGGCTGCTTGGCAGCGCCATCGACGAAATTGTAGGCGGCACCGTAACTTGGGGCTCGCTTACGAAATATATTCTGCTCATCATCGGCTTTTTACTGTTCATTTATTGGATCACCTACATATGGATGCATTCGCTGTTCGGCGGATCGAACCTGGTGGAGCGGCTGCTGCGCTCGCGTTTTATGAGCCATCTGCTGCGGATGACGCCGCCGTTTTTCGAGCGCAGCCGCACCGGGGATCTAATGGCCCGGGCTACGAACGACTTGCGCTCGGTCGCCCAAACCGCCGGCTTCGGGATGCTGACGCTCACCGACTCGACGGCGTATCTGGCGGTCATTTTTGTCGCCATGGGCACGTTGATCAGTTGGAAGCTGACGCTTGCGGCCATCATCCCCCTCCCCTTTATCGCCCTGGCGATGAAGATTTACGGGAAAATCATCCATGAGCGCTACACGCTGGCGCAGGATGCGTTCGGAGACATGAACGACCAGGTGCTGGAATCTGTCGCCGGCATCCGTGTTATTCGCGCCTATGTACAGGAACGGAATGATGAACAGCGTTTTGCCGACATTACCAATGACGTTTACCAGAAAAACCTCGCGGTCGCCAAAGTAGACGCCTACTTTGAACCGACCATCCGGCTCTGCGTTGGTCTCAGCTACGCAATCGGGCTGACGTACGGCATTTATCTCGTCTTTCATAACGAATTAACCCTGGGCGATCTCGTGTCCTTCAACATGTACCTGGGGATGATGATCTGGCCGATGTTTGCGATCGGCGAGTTGATCAACATTATGCAGCGCGGCGGCGCTTCGCTCGACCGCGTCAACGAAACGCTGAACGTCAAGCCGGACGTTGAAGACGTGCCGAATCCGGTGCAGGTGGAAACGCCGGAAACGCTCGAATTCAAAGACGTTACGTTCCGTTATCCGACATCGACCGTCAATAATCTGGAACATGTCAACCTCAAGATTCAGCGCGGAGAGACGCTCGGAATCGTCGGCCGGACCGGCAGCGGCAAGTCGACGCTGCTCAAGCAGTTGCTGCACGAATATCCGCTTGGCAGCGGCGAACTATCCGTCTCCGGCGTGCCGATCCAGGACATCGCGGTGAAACAGCTGCACGGGTGGGTCGGGTATGTGCCGCAGGAGCAAATCCTGTTCTCCAAAACGGTCCGCGAGAACATCCAGTTCGGCTGCAAAGACGCGCCGGATGAAGTCATCATGGAAGCGATCCGCACTGCCGCCTTCGACCAGGACCTCGGCACATTGTCCGACGGGCTGGACACCTTGGTCGGCGAGAGAGGCGTGGCCCTTTCCGGCGGCCAAAAGCAGCGCGTGTCGCTGGCCCGGGCGTTTATCGCCGATCCGGACATCCTGATTCTCGACGACGCGCTGTCGGCCGTCGATGCGCGGACCGAAGCCCGGATCATCGAAAACATCCGCAGCCGCCGAGCCGGCAAAACAACGCTCATCTCCACGCACCGGCTGTCCGCGGTGGAGCATGCCGACTGGATCGTCGTGCTGGAGAAAGGCCGCATCATCGAAGAAGGTACCCACGAATCGCTGCTTGCGCGCGGCGGCTGGTACCGCGAACAATACGAACGCCAGCAGGTCGAATCGAACCTGACTGACTAAGGAGGTGTCCTAAGTTATGCACACCCATACGGGGAAATCGTTATTCAAATACGCCTTAACGGCAAAAAATACATTTATTCTCGCGCTCGTCATGCTGGCGATCGGCGTCGCCGCCGAACTCGCCGGCCCGTTTATCGCCCGCGCGATGATCGACGATCATATGCTGGCGATCGAACAGCCGTTTTACGAAACGGCGAGCCAAGACGAGGGCACCGCCCTTTACGACGGCCGGTACTTTAAGCGCGGCGACCGCTTCGCGGAAGGCGAAGCCAAAGGCGGCGAAGCGCGCGTGCTGCAGGTCGGAACCAGCTTCCTGTTCATCGATGAGCCGGTCGCGGACGTCTCCGGCGACCGCAGCTTCCAGGACGGCTTACTGACCATCACGCGGAAGGACGGCACCGTAAGCGAATATCCGGCGCAAAAGCTCAGCGCCTCCGGGCTGTTCGCTTTTTACAAACCCGAGGTTCCCGGCATTATTTTGCTGATTATTTGGTACTTTGTTTTTCTGGCCGTCTCCATCGTGATGGAATTCGGTAAAACGTACTGGCTGCAGTCCTCCGCCAACAAAGTCATCCGCAAGCTGCGTATGGACGTCTACGCCCACATCCAGCGGCTGCCGGTGTATTTCTTCGACAATCTGCCGGCCGGAAAAGTCGTATCCCGGGTGACGAACGACACGGAAGCGGTCAAAGATCTGTTCATCGCGGTGCTGGCGAACTTTTTTTCCGGGATTATCAATATGCTGGGCGTCTATGTGGCGCTGTTTATTCTCGACGTGCGGCTCGGCCTGATCTGCCTGTTCATCGTGCCGGTCATTTACCTGTGGGTGGTGCTGTACCGGAAGTTCGCCACCAAATACAACACGATCATCCGCTCGCGGCTTAGCGAGATCAACGCGATCATCAACGAGTCGATTCAGGGGATGTCGATCATCCGCATTTTCCGCCGCGAGGCGAAAACGAAGGAAGAGTTCGAAAACCTGAACGACGATTATATGAAATATCAGAACAAGATGCTGAACCTGAACGCTTTTACCTCGCATAACCTGGTGAACGTAATCCGCAACCTGGCTTTTGCCGCGGTGCTCTGGTATTTCGGTTCGGCGCAGCTTGGCGGGGACAGCGTCATTTCGCTGGGCGTGCTGTACGCCTTCGTCGACGTGCTGGGGCGTCTGTTCCAGCCGATCACCGGGATGGTCAACCAACTGGCCGCGCTCGACACCTCGATGGTGTCCGCCGGGCGGGTGTTTGCCCTGATGGACGAACCGGGCGAAGACGTCGTGGACGGCTCGATGCCGCGTTACAAAGGGAACGTGGAGTTCAAAGACGTATCGTTTGCCTACAAAAAGGATTATGTGCTGAAAAATATTTCGTTTGAAGCGAAGCAGGGCCAAACGGTGGCGCTGGTCGGGCATACCGGGTCCGGCAAAAGCTCGATCATCAACCTGCTGTTCCGTTTTTACGATCCGCAAAAAGGCACGATCACGATCGACGGCCAGCCGGTGAAGGACCTGCCCAAGCAGTGGATTCGCCGGCATATGGGCATCGTGCTGCAAGACCCTTACTTGTTCACCGGGACGATTCTGTCCAACGTCACTTTGGGCGACGAGCGGATCCCCCGGGAAGCGGCGGAGCAGGCCTTGCGCGACGTTGGCGCAGCGCGGATTCTCGCGCACCTGCCCAAAGGGCTGGAGGAACCGGTCGTGGAAAAAGGCAGCACCTTGTCCGCCGGCGAACGCCAGCTGATCTCGTTTGCGCGGGCGCTTGCCTTCGATCCGGCCATCCTGATTCTCGATGAGGCGACCGCCAACATCGATACGGAAACCGAAGCGCTGATCCAAAACGCGCTGGAGGTATTGAAGCGGGGCCGGACGACGTTCATCATCGCGCACCGCTTGTCCACGATCCGCAGCGCCGACATGATTCTTGTGCTGCATCGCGGCGAAATCGTGGAGCGCGGCACGCACGAGGAACTGCTTGCTTTAGGTGGACGGTATTATCAAATGTACCGCCTGCAGCACGGAGGCGCGGAAGCGTCCGGCACGCCGGCGGCAGGCCAGTCCTCGACGCCCGTGGCTAATCCGAGCTGACCGCCGCCTTCGCGGTGACAAAAAAACCTTCAGATCCGCTTATCGGGCGGTTCTGAAGGTTTTTTTCATATGCGTTTTGGTTAAGACAGCTTCTTAACCTCCACCGTATATTGGCTGGAGATGTACGTCTCCGCCTTCGTATCGGAAATGACCTGAATATAATTCATGCCCGGTTCGGGGGACAGCAACTCGTAATAAACCGTGGCCTTGTCGCCGGAGAACTCCACTTTGGCCACACGAATGCCGTATCCCGGGTTCGGCTGCTCGGCGCGGGTAAGCACCACCTTGTTGATTTGGTCATTTACTTTTTCGATTTGAAAGCTTACGTTATCCTGCATACCCTGTTCAGCTTCCTTGTATTTTTCGATGTATTCGGCCGCGTTATACACCAGCCGGGCCGCTTCGATGCGGGTTATCGTGTCCTTCGGATGGAACTTGCCCTGCTCGTCCAGGCTGGCGATTTTCAGCAGCAGCAGCTGTTGAATGTGGCCCGAATACTCCACGGTGATCTGATCGGCATCGGCGATTTCGATGAACATTTTGATCATCGGATAGTCGCCCGTCGCGTTGATGCCCTGCGCCAAAATATCGGCAAAAGCTTCCCTTGTCAGCTCGGCGTTCGGGTCAAAGTCTTTGGGCAGCTTGATGCCGTTGTCTGCGGCGATCCGCAGCGCGGAGGAATACCATTCGTCCTTGGCGGGAACCTGTGATTTGGCGGCGTCCTTCACTTTAAGACCAAGCCCATTGACAATCATCGTCACCGCCTGCGCTCCGGTCAGTTTACCCATGGGAACGAACTTGTCCTTCGTGATTCCTTGGATGATTCCTTTTTGCTGCAGTGACTCGGTAATACCCGCATCGTCTCCCTGCACATCGCTGAAAGCGGAAACGGAAGTCGTCATAAGCAGCGAACCGGTCAGCAGCAAAGCGGCTGTAAATTTTAATTTTGGCGTTTTTTTCATGTTCTCATCACCTCTGTCCCCCTAGACGGAAGGCCCGCCCAAAAGGTTGCAGAATTTTCCCTTTCATTGAATGATGCGTGCTCGCTTTCGATGGGCAGCAGGCAGCACACGGTGCGGCTTAACGGTAATTGGGCCAATCCATTCGTTTGGAGTTAACGGCCCTGCCCTGCGTCCTGGATCTCCAGTCTTTCGTTAACGGTGGTAATCCGCTACCGCTTATCAGGTACCCTCAATAAAATAAAGACAAAAAATGTCGTTATTTCGGCGGTATCCGTTCATTTGAGAGAAATAAAGGAATTTTATGCCGCTATTTTCCCCTGTCACAAGGAAATGTCCTCATTCTGGGCCATTCTTAGGAATATAAGTACATAAAATTCCGCTAATGGGGATGAACATGCCAGGCTTCGGAAAATAAGTACATAAAGTACCGCTATTTTGAACGCCGACGGTTGGTCGTTCTCAGCAAGGACTCTGGGTCGATCCCTGCCCGAGTCTACGCATGCTTGCGTTCAAGCTCTTGTAAGCGGCGCGCGATGAGATCGCGGTCGAAATGCTCGCCGATGAACACGGCCACATCCGGTACCTCTCCTTGCGGCGTAATTTTCAAGTAATCCGCTTCCCGGTAGGCGTATTGGAACAGAAACCGGCTGGCCGTGTCGGTAAAGGTCAAAACGCCCTTGCCCCGGTAAACTTCACGCGGCAGCTCCGCAATAAACCGTTCGAATTCCTCGCTGTCCACCGGACCGTCAAAATAATGCGTATATACGGTAACATGCTCATGCGAAGCATGGGTGTGATCGTGTTCGTGTTGATGCTTGTGTTGATGCTCATGTTCGTGATCATGTTGATGTTGGTGTTCGTGTGCATGTTCGTGCTTATGTTCATGTTGATGCTCGCGTTGATGTTCGTCCATAGATTGTTCATATTCATACTCGTGCTCGTTCTCATGCGCTTCGCCACCTGCTTGATGATTCGCTTGGCCCTCCTCTTGCTCAAACCGCGGATCGTGCAGCTCGGGACCGGGCCGATGCCCGCTTATTAAGCCGGGGATGTCGACCTCGCAATTTACGGCCGGTACGATTTGCGCGTACGGGTTTAGCTTGTGCAGCAAATCGGTCATCTCCCGCTGCCGCTCTTCGCCGATCATGTCGATCTTGTTCAGAATAAGGACGGACCCGCAGCGGATTTGCTCCAGCATCAAACGGTAGGTCTTCCCCTTTTGCGAATCGTGCAGCCCGGCCAAATGCGCTGCATCCACGACGGTGATCATCGGCTTGATCTCCAGCTTCAAATACAGCGACACCTCGGTGACCGCATCGAATATTTCCAGCGGATTCCCCGCCCCGGTCGCCTCGATGACGACCAGATCCGGCTTTTCCGCCGAGATCAGCTCGGCCATCTGCACGCTTAAATCTCCGCGGATCGTGCAGCAAATGCAGCCCCCCAGCATTTCCGCCATCGGCACTTCACCCGGGACGAGCAGGCCGTCCAGGTTGACGTCCCCGATTTCGTTCATGATGACGGCCGGCCGTAAGCCCTTATCCTGCCAAAACTTAAGCAATCGCTGCAGCAGCGTCGTTTTCCCGCTCCCCAAAAATCCGGACAATATATAAACTGGCGTAATTTTTTCCATGAATTTCCCTCTTCTCCTCCTGGGCTAACCGGCATGCTGAGGCTGGTCGGTCCCGATCCATCTGTACGAATGCGAGTTTACACCAAGCGGCCGGGACATGCAACCCTATTTCACGCCAAGATGTTTTGCCCGAGAAGTGGTAAAATGATAGTAATTCTATCTTACACTGAAAGGAAACGATATAAAAATGAGATCTGTAGATGAACACCGCAGTGAAGCGCCGGATCAGGTATCTTGCCTGGTGGTCACGGTATCGGATACGCGGACGGAAGAAACGGACAGCAGCGGCCGGCTGATCAAAGAGCTGCTTCAGCAGAACGGTTACCGGGTTGCCAGGTACGTCATCGTCAAAGACGATTATGACGGGATTCGCCAGCTGCTGCGCGAAGCGGCCTCCGACCGCAGCGTCGAAGCGGTGCTGCTCACTGGCGGAACCGGCATCGCGCCCCGGGACACAACGTATGAAGCGGTCCGCAGCTTGCTGAATAAGGAAATGCCCGGATTCGGCGAAATTTTCCGCTATCTCAGCTATACCGAGGATATCGGAGCCGCCGCGATACTTAGCCGGGCGATTGCCGGCACGATCAGCAACAAAGCCGTGTTTTCCATCCCCGGGTCGCAAGGGGCCGTCAAACTCGCCATGGAGCGGATCATCATCCCCGAACTGCGCCACGTGATGCGGGAAATTTACAAAAAGTAAACTCCAAAAAAACAACCAACCTCTAACCGGGTGCGGCCCTGAAAAAGAGGTTGGTTATCGCTTCATGTTATTGGGCGGCACGGTCCTGCATCCGCATCAAAAGACGGTCAAATATCGTTTTCATTTGCTCGCGATATTGACTGTTTTTTTGCGCCGTGGAGGCGTAAACCAACGCGGCGTTGTCCCGCGTTCGTATGAGGGAAGCCTGGCTGGCAGCAGCAGCCGCGTGAAGCCCTTTCTGTCCATCGCCGGAGCCGTAAATTTCCGTCATTTCGCGAATCCGGTCCTGTTCGCTGGGGAATACATGGACGATGATGAAATGCCGCGCGTCTCCGTTAATGAAATAACTGTAGCTGATATTCCCGTCAAGCCCTTCGGCATACGTTTCATGCGTCAGGCGAATCCCCCGCTCGGCGCATTCCGCTTTTAACGAACGCAGCAAGGAGGTGTTGAGCGTCGTTCCGCTCGTCAGCTGCCTTTGGTTGCCCTTCCGATAGCTGTTCATGTTGTATTTTTCCATTTCCTGCTTCGCCACTTTTTGCATCCCATTGCCGCAGCCCGTGCAGAGCGATACCGCCAATACCAAGCCAAGACCGAGTTTACACCAATTCATGTCAATACCCCACCTTTGCACATAGCTTTCGCTTGCCGCTCCGATGGGGTTAGGGTGTCTCATATCCGCCCAGTTTATACCATCCTCTGGGTCTAATCTTTAAAAACGATCACCTGCCGGCCAACGGCCCGGCCGGCAAGGATCGTCTCCAACGTTTGCGGAAGCTGCTCGGGGGAATATACGTTAATCCCTTCGTTCAGCGCGCGCTCCGGCTTCCATTCCCCGGCCAGCCGCTGCCATAACTGAAGGCGCAGCGGCGTCGGGCAAGAGACGGAATCGATGCCAAGCAGATTCACGCCCCGTAAAATAAACGGATAAACGGTGGTTTCCACGTTTCCGCCCGCAGTCAGTCCGGACAAGGCGACGGAGCCGCCGTATTTGACCGCTTTAAGCAAATCGGCCGTCATCGGCCCGCCCACCGGGTCGACGATAGCTGCCCAGCGTTCCTTGCCGAGCGCTCCTTTGGCCCCGGACGACGCCTCTTCCCGCGAGATCACATCGGACGCGCCAAACGAAAGGAGTTTTTCCCGCACACCGGTTTTGCCGGTGACGGCCACGACTTCAAACCCCAGCTTGCCGAGAATGGCCACGGCCATGCTGCCGACGCCGCCGGTCGCCCCCGCGACAAGCACGGGGCCGTCCTCCCGCGTCAGCCCGTTATCGAGCAGGCGTTGTACGGACAATGCCGCCGTAAAGCCGGCGGTGCCAATCGCCATCGCCTCCTGGGCCGTCAGCCCCTGCGGCAGCGGCACAAGCCAGTCCCCGGGTACCCGGGCGACTTCGGCAAAGCCGCCTTCGTGCGTTACACCCAGCCCGTAGCCGGTGCACAGCACCATATCCCCCGGCTGAAACCGCACATCGCGCGATTCGGCGACTTCCCCGGCCAAATCGATTCCGGGGATAAATGGATACTTCCTCACGATTTTGCCGTCCGGAATGCTCGCCAGACCGTCTTTATAATTGACGCCCGAATAATGGACGCGAATCGTGACCTCGGCATCGGGCAGATCCGACAGACTGACCTTTTCGAGGGCGGCGCGAAATCCTTGCTCATCCTGATGCACGCGGAAGGCGCGAAACTGTTGTTCCATTCTCTTCCCTCCTTTCGTCAAAATCAAAGATAAGGATGCTCATGCTTGGCCAGCAGCATCTGCCAGCGGCGTTCAACTTCACGTTCAAATTCGGCCAGCGCTTCGGCATTTTCCGGCTTCGTTAAATGGCGGGTTTTGCCCATCGTTTTCAGCCAGTCCGTCAACGGCACGCGTTTTTCCTTCTCCTCCGGGTTGTACGTAATCGTCGTTTGTCCATGCTCGACTTCGTACAACGGGAAAAAGCAGGAATTCACCGCCGCATCGACGATATTCGTGCCCTGGTCGTCGGGGCTGATCCAGTTGAGCGGGCAGGCTATCAATATTTTACCATAAACGAGCCCTTCGTTCTGCGCATACCACTGCGCTTTGGCCGCCTTTTTCACCAAATCCTGCGGATAAGCCTCGCTGCCCGTAAAGACGTATGGGATATTGGTCGCCGCCATAATTTGCGCCGTGTCTTTATGCTGGAACGCCTTCCCTTTTTGCACCTTGCCGATGTTGGATGTGGAAGTCCGGTGGCCCAGCGGTGTCGAATAGGACAATTGCGCCCCGGTGTTCATGTATCCTTCGTTATCGTACTCGATGATAATCATTTTATGATTGCGCAGCGCGGCCCCGATCGCCGGTCCCATGCCGATGTCCATCCCGCCGTCGCCAGTGACCATTACGAACGTAAAGTCGTCCTTCAGACCAAGATCGTCCAGCTCGCCCCGGCGTTTTCTTTCCCAAAACATCTCAACGACCCCGGACAAGGTGGCCGCCCCGTTCTGGAACAGGTTGTGAATAAAAGTAGCCTTATGGGAGGAATAAGGATACCCGGTCGTTACGACCATCGCGCAGCCCGTATGGAACAACGCCACGATGTCGCCTTCGATCCCTTTAAAAAACAGCTCCAGTCCGGAGAAAATGCCGCAGCCCGGACAAGCGCCGTGGCCCGGAGCGATCCGCTTCGGCTTCTTCGTAAGCGAGCGCAGCGGCGGAATCCGCACGCCCAGTTTGCCGGTTTCTTCGTTCCGGGTAACGGTGATCAGCCCGGTCTTCAAATCTTCGAATTTGAGCGGATTCAGCACCCGCTTCGGCGTTTTGTCCGGATCGCCCGGCGTATGGCCGTAATAATCAAACGGAACCTCGACGCGGTTCTTCTCCACGGCATCGATCGCAAGCTGGAACAAGTGGTGGCCATCTTCGGCGTAAAATTCTTTGCCCCCGAGGCCATAGATCCGGCTGATCACCTGTGTCGTATGATTGCCGTGCGTAAACAGCGCGGCTTTGATTTCATTCACCATGTTTCCGCCGTGCGCCCCATAAGAATCACCGCGGTCGCCGACAGTGATCGCCTTGACATTTTTCAGCGCTTCGGCGATTTGCTTCTGCGGGAACGGCCGGATCATGTTTGGCGCGATCGAACCCGCTTTGATGCCTTGGCGGCGCAGGTCGTCAACCACGTCCTTGATGATTTCGGACGCCGAGTTCATCAAGAAGACAGCGACTTCCGCATCCTCCATGCGGTACAGATCAAGCACCTTGTATTCCCGGCCGGTCAACGCCTCGTATTCGCCGGCAATGCGCTCGAAGACGCGTTCCGCATTGTACATCGCCACGGACTGCTGATAGCAGTTGTTGATATAATCAGGCTCGTTCATATACGGGCCGACCGTGATCGGATTGTTGCGGTCAAGCGTGTGCGCAAATCCGGCCGGCGGACGTTCCCCGATGAATTTCAGCACATCTTCCTGTTTCGCAAAGGTATGCACCCGGCGTTTTTGATGCGATGTAAAATAGCCGTCCGAAGCGATGAGCACCGGCAATCTTACCTCCGGATCCTCGGCCAGCTTGATCGCCATGATGTTCATGTCATAAACGGCCTGCGGATCGCGGCACATCAGAATCGGCCAGCCGGTGTTCAGCGCAAAGTACAGGTCCGAATGGTCGCCGTGGATGTCCAGCGGCCCGGAGATCGCCCGGCAGACCAGGTTCATGACCATCGGGAAGCGGGTTCCCGACTGCACCGGCATTTGCTCCAGCATATACAAATAGCCTTGCGCGCTGGTCGCGTTAAACACCCGCCCGCCGGCAGTGGAAGCGCCGTAGCAAATCCCGGCGGAGCTGTGCTCGCCGTCCGAAGGAATAAGTTTGATGTCATGTTGGCCGTTCGCTTTCATCAAATCGAGAAACTGCGCGACCTCCGTGGACGGAGAAATCGGAAAATACCCCATGATATGATAATTGATCTGGCTCGCGGCATAAGCGGCCATTTCGTTGCCCGACTCATACACGACGCGCTGTTCGACCGTCCCGGCGCGGCGTTCTGTTTCAATATCGATCGCCATATTGTTTGTACCACCTTTCCCCTTAATTAATGAACCGCCAAATCGAACAGATGCGGAACCCGATGCTCCTCCGCGTAACCGTCTTCTTCCCGCTCCCCGGACAAAGCGTCTGTCGGGCAGGCGTGAATGCATTTCAGGCAGCCTTTACAGTACTGGTAATCGATGCCTTTCAGGAACATCTGCGGCCGCCCTTTCTTATCCGGCTGTTCTTCCCATACAAAGCAATTATCCGGACAAACGTTGTCGCAAGCCGCGCAATTGATGCAAGTTTCCGCTTTAAAATGCGGCATCATCCCGGAACGGGAGATGCTGAGATCTTTCAAAAAGCTGTTGCCCGGATTGACGATAATACCGCCGATCGGCTGGGTTTCATACCCGAGCATCGGCGTATCGGCGCGTACAAAAGCGGGCATGCTGACGCCTTCCGGCAGCGCAAACGTTTCAAAAACGACCTCGTTATATCCGCGGTCAAACGTGGCCAAAGCGGGCGCCACCGTCTGCGGATATTTTTTCTCCAGCGATTTGCGGATAACATCTTTCATCGTTTCCGCATCAAGGAACGGGCATAACCGGAACAAAGCCCCGAGCATCGCCATATTGACCCGGTTCTTCTCCTCGAGCGCGATGCCGGTCGCATCGATGACGGCGATCGTCCCTCCGACAAGCTTCATCTTTTCCTTGAGCTCTCGCGGAGTTTTGCGCGAATTGACAAGCACGGTGCTGTCCTCGTAAATTCCGCTGATGACGTTCACCGTTTTGGAGAGCGCCTCCTGAAAAATGCCGACGATATGCGGCCGTTCCACCGGCGACGTATCGCGGATCGGCGTATTCAAGTCGCAAAACCGGATGTGCGCCTTTACCGGAGAGCCTTTTTTCTCCGAGCCGTAAGACGAAAAGCTGACTCCATTGAAGCCAGCTCCTTCCACCCCGGCTTCCGCCAGCATTTTGCCGGCCAGATTGGCTCCCAAACCTCCGATGGACTCCAAACGAATTTCAAAAAAACCAAGTTCATTTACTTTCGGTAACTGTACCACGCGTTTGGCCCCCTCCTTCTCGCTTATGCGAGTTTATTAACGGCGTAAAACAAACTATTGATGAGTGACAAAACAGCATAACTTTGTTAATTTTTAAAATATCACAGAAGACGTGTGACTTATGTAACAAATGTCATAAATACATTCTTGATTCACGCCGCCAAATAAAGAAAAAGCGAGAGCGCCCCAATCCGCCCGGAGCGCTCTCGCTTCATTCTAAATTCATTTTTTTGTATCCTTATTAGTGACCGGCCATGACCCCGGGGTCCGCTTGCGCCCCTTCGCCGGGTTGCCCTTCGGCAGGTTCGGCCTGCTTTTTCGGTTTGGACAGCATCAGGGTAAGCACAAAACCGGCAGCGGCCAGACATGAAGCCACAAAATAAGTGTCGCCGAACCCGGCCGCTGCGGCCTGCAGCGAATGGCTTCCTTCCTTCACCGCCGCCTCCGCCAGATGGCTGTTGATCCGCGAGGTTAAGTACCCGGTTAACCCGGCGACCGCAAAGGAGACGATCACCTGCTGCGCGGCGGTCATCAGCGGCGTGACCCGGGCGACCAGATGGCGCGGCGCGGAGTTCAGGATATGGGTGTTCAGCGGCATCATCGTGAGCCCCATGCCGCTGCCGAGCAGCCCCAGCGGGAGCAAAACCATGGCAAGGCTGGTGTCCGCCGTGATCCGCGACAGCAGGAATAAGGCGGTAGATACGATGCCAAGGCCGATAAAAGCGAGCGGGCGGGCGCCCACCCGGTCAAACAGCCGTCCGCTGATCGGCATGAAGAAGGCCGAGGCCAGCGCTTGAGGAAGCAGGTAAATCCCGGTTTCGAACGCGCTGTAGCCTCTGACCTGCTGCAGGTATAGCGGCGTTAGAATCATCGAGCCGAACAACGCCGCCTGGGCAATCCAGACCAGAACGATCCCTCTTGTAAAATGGGAGGAGCGGAATACGCGCAGCTCCAGCAATGGCTGTTTATGTCTGATTTCAACGATGATGAAGAGAAGCAAAGCCGCAATACCAACGCTAAGCCCCGTAATCGTAGCCGCGGAAGTCCAACCTGTGCCTCCTTCACCGACCCCGAAGGTCAGCATCGCAAAGGCGATAGGGGCCAAAATCATCCCTAACATATCCAACCGCGGCGCTTCCCGCCGTTCGGATTTCGGCAAAAAACGTAGGCCTACCAACAAGGCGATGATGCCGATCGGCAAATTGATCAGAAAAATCCAGTGCCAGCTTAAATTTTCGACCATCCAGCCGGACAAAACCGGACCCAGGGCCGGCGCCAGCAGCATCGGCACGCCGAGCGCGCCCATGACCGCGCCCCGCTTCTCCGGAGGGGCAAGCTTGAACACCATCGCAAAGCCGATCGGCGAGACCATCCCGCCTCCCAAGCCTTGAATGACGCGGAACACGATTAACTGGTTCGGCGTCTCCGCCAAAGCGCATAAGACCGAACCAAAGGTAAACAAGGCGATCGTAATCAGGAAGATCCGCTTCTCGCCAAATTTATCGGTCATCCAGCCGGCCAGCGGGATCACGGCGGATAACGCCAATGTATAACCGGTGATCGTCCACTGCACCGTCTTCAAATCCGTGGCAAAATAATCCACCAGCCTGGGAACGGCAACATTGACCACCGTACTATCCAAAATAACCATAATCATGCCGACAATAACGGCTAACAGCGGCGCAATGATGGATCGGATGGAAAACGCTTGGACGTTTGCCGGGTTTTCCGCAGTATTCGGCATACTTTCACTCAACTTTCTCTCTATGATTTAAACAACGTTTTAAACATTGTTTAATTAAAAATTTAATATCCCTCCCCCGGTTTTGTCAAGCGAACATCTTTTAATCTAAACTTGGATTCGCGGATTTAATCCCGCGTTGACATTTGGTATACTTAGGCTGTGATGATTTATCCCATAAAGGAGCGGAAATATGGGCTACTGTGCCGATCATGGGCTGACCACCAAAAAGAATATTTTGAACGCAACGCTGGAGCTCATTAAAACGGAAGGTGCCGATCAAGTTACGCTGCGCAAAATTACCGCGGCCGCCAACGTCAACCTGGCGCTGGTCAACTATTATTTTGGTTCAAAGGACAAGTTGATTAACGAGGCGCTGAAAATGCTGCTCACCTCGTTTCAAGACAACTTTACCGTGCTTGACGATACCAGCCTGGATCCCAAGGACCGATTGAAAGCGTTTATGCTTCAATATGTCGACTACATTTCCCAGTATCCCGGGCTGCTTCAGGAGGTCCTCGGCAAAGGAAACATTACGTTTGAAACCAGCCAGGAGTTCCGCAGTTTCTTAAAGACGACCGGATTCAGCAAAATCAGATATACGATGGAGGAAATTACCGGGGAGACGAATCCGGAAATTCTTGATATCATGATGCTGCAAATCAACGCCGCCGTGTTGTTTCCGATCATCATGATGCGGCATATCAAACATATCGCCGGCGATCCCGACCGCAATGCGGTCGAGCGGCAGGTTGATATACTTTTCAAGCATTATTTTGCCAGATATTGCGCAGAGGGCGTGTCGAATCAAGACCGGGAGAACGCCGATTTATAGCGGTTTTTGCGCTTTCCCGAGAAATAATTTCCCGCATGGTTCAAGCAAAAAAGATTGCTTTGCCGGCAACTGCCGCAAAGCAATCTTTTTCTCTTATCCCTACTCTTCCTGATGCCCTAAATAATCCTCGATCATTTTCTGCTTCAATTCCCAGGCTTCCTGGCTTAAGCTGATGCGGTAGATTTCCGGGTTCAGCTTGCGCAAATATTCCGGCCAAAACAGGCTTAGCTGCGCTTTATGATATTCCCGGATCTCGTCCAGCGCCGGCAACTCGTAAACCTGATCGCCTTCTTCGAAAATCGGCTGCAGCATCGAAACGGCCTCGAAGTTTTTCACCGTTTTCTTGATATACGGATGCACGGGGTCGAACAACCTCAGGTTGCCGCCGCTTCGAGCCTGCTGCTCATGCGGAAAACAAACGTAATCGGCAATCGCCTTGCCGCTTTCTTTGCTGATGATGCGCAGCACATCTTTTTTGCCGGGGGTGGTCACTTTTTCCGGATTGCCGGAAATTTTGATCGTCGGCTCCATCCGGACTCCGGTTTCCCGCTCCACCAGCTTGTACACACCGCCGAGCGCCGGTTGATCAGCCGCGGTAATCAGCTGCGTGCCAACGCCCCAAATATCGATTTTCGCCCCTTGGGCTTTCAGGTTGAAGATCGTATTTTCGTCCAGATCGTTGGAAGCGACGATTTTCACGTAAGGCAAGCCGGCTTCGTCAAGCATTTTGCGCGCCTGGATCGATAAATACGCCAAATCGCCGCTGTCCAGCCGGATGCTGCTCAGCCGTTTCCCCTGCGCTTCGAGCATTTTGGCGGTTTCGATGGCATGCGGAACCCCGCTTTTTAACGTATCGAACGTATCAACCAGCAGTGACACCTGATCGGGCAGCGCTTTGGCGTACCGTTCAAACGCCTCTTGCTCGGAATCGAAAATTTGCACCCATGAATGCGCATGCGTTCCTTTGGTCGGAATGCCGAAAATTTCCCCGGCCAGCAAATTCGAGGTGGCGTCGAAACCGGAAATGTAAGCGGCCCGCGCGCCCCAAATAGCGGCATCCGCTTCCTGCGCCCGGCGGGTCCCGAACTCCAGCAGCACGTCATTTTCCGCCACCCGCTTCACCCGCGAAGCTTTCGTGGCGATCAGCGTCTGAAAGTTCATGAAGTTAAGCATCGCCGTTTCCACGAGCTGCGTCTCCATAATCGTCCCTTCCACGCGGATCAAAGGTTCGTTCGGAAAGCAAAGCGCGCCCTCCTTCATCGACAGCAGCGTGCCGCGAAATTGGAAATTACGCAAAAGCTCCAGAAATTCAGGCTTATAGTTTTCCTCCTGCTTCGCCAAATAGTTCAGGTCCTGCTCGGTAAAACGCAAATTGCGGATATACTCCACGATCCGTTCGAGGCCCGCAAACACCGCGTACCCGTTGCCGAAAGGCAGCTTGCGGAAATAGGCTTCGAACACCGTTTTTCTCTGATGCGTTCCGTTCATCCAATGGGCGTAAATCATGTTGATCTGGTATTTATCGGTATGCAGCGCTAACCCTGCGGTTGGCATATCTCTCATCCTCTCTAGCTGTGAATTACGTTCGCTCCCAAACTGCTGCGGAAGTGGCCGAGTGCCCAGGTGTGGCCCTCCGGATTAAAGCTGGCTACCGCATCTTCATATACGGTAATGTTAAATCCTTTATTATAAGCGTCCACCGCTGTGTGAAGCACGCAGATATCGGTGCAGACCCCGATCAAGTGAACTTCCCGAATGCCGCGCTCCCGCAGCTTCAGCTCCAGATCGGTCCCGCAAAAAGCGCTGTATCTCGTTTTGTCCATCCAATAAATCCGCTCCGCATTCCGCTGATGCACTTCCGCCAATCGGCCGTACAGCTTGCGTCCTTCCGTATCCCGGAGATTATGGGGCGGGAACAGCTTCGTTTCCGGATGCCACGGGTCTCCTTGTTCATGCAGGTCAACGGCCATCACGACAAAATCCCCCCTGCCCGCAAACTCCTCCGTGAGCCGGCAAACCGCCGGCTCGATCGCCACCGCCGGATCTCCGACCGGCAGACTTCCATCCACAAAATCGTTGGTATAATCGATCACGATCAAAGCTTTCATCGTCGCTTCCCCTCTCCTATTTGATTTCACACCGGGTGAAGGATTTATGTAAAATTAAAGCTTAAGTTACGTGTAAATCGACAGCTGCGGCGTATAATCGGTAAACCGGTACAATTGCGCGGGCCGCTGCGAGTACTGGTTGGACAACATCGGCTTACCGCTTTCATCGCGCACTTCCTCCAGAATCCCCTGCCGGCTGCGCGTCGAAGTGATTTTACGGATGAAATTCAGCTCCGCAAAATCCGGAACGACCGTTTGAATGACTTGATACAATTCGCCCAGCGTAAAATGGGGAGGGAGAAACTGTTTGGCGATCGTCGTCTGCAGCATTTGCTGCTGGATTCTTTTGTAGGCGTCCTGCAAAATTTCACGGTGGTCAAACGCCAGCTGCAGCTCCTCCAGCGCTTCGCGTACGGTGAACAGGCCCACCTCCTGGGCATCGTCGGCGGATTGGCGTTTTTCCAAAACCCATTCCTCCACCAGCGCAAAAAAAGCATGGGAGATGATCCAGCCCCGCGGATCCCGCCCCGGCGTGCTGTATACGCCCAAATACTCCAAATGCGACCCGTCGACCCCTGTCTCTTCCTTCAGCTCTCTTCGCGCCGTTTCATACAAGGATTCGTCCTCCTGCGAAAAGCCCCCGGGCAGCGCCCAGGCTCCGGCAAAAGGCCAACTGCGGCGCTTGATCAGCATCACCTTGAGATCGAAACGGGGCAGCGATTTCGTCGATGCTTTCCGCTCCTGTCTCGTCAGCGTAAACATCACGATATCGGCGGGAATACCGTCCGGAGTGCGATATTTCTTAACCTCATTAATTGGTCTTTCCTGCCCTTCTTTTTCATTCATCCCGTATCACCATCCCCTTATTTGGGCAGCCGGAACGTCGCTGTCGAAATGCAGCCAAGCGTTCCTTCTCCATCCCGAACCTCGGAACGGAGCGTCATCGTCCGATAGGTCTCATGCAGCGGAAACGCCGAAACGACAAGCTCGCCGATCCGCATCGGGCTCAGGAAGTTGACGTTCAGATGGGTCGTGACTCCCAAACGTCCTTTGACGGTGGCCGCCAACATGCCCATCGCCTGGTCCATCATCGAAGATAACACGCCCCCGTGCACAATCCCCATCGCATTCAAATGCGAGGTTCCCGCCGTTAAGCCCAGCTCCACGCGGCTTGTGTCCGCCGAAATAAGCCGCAGCCCCAAAAGCCCCCAGAACGACTGCTCATCCAGATGCATAATTTCCTCACTCCAGCTCATGGATTTCCTATCACTCTCTCTATATATAATATTCCGAAGATACTTCCGTTCAATCAGGCCAAACGCGCTTTCTATTCAAAAAAGTGCGGAGGAACATGCCTCCGCACCGCCATTACTCAGCCTATTCCCCGTATCCCGAAGCCGCGGCAGGTTCGCTGCCCGACTCTACGTTTACCTTGCCCGCCACCGTATCGCGGATCACCGAAACGACCAGCTGGAGCAGGTAGTTTATATCGCTTTGGCTTTGCTGAAACTCCGTCACCAGCGGAATTTCGTCGAGTTCGTCCTGAAGCGCCGCGATCTCTTGTTCGATCTTCTCGACCATCACCTTGTTTTGGAACGTCTCGAAAGCGACGATTTCTTTTTGCTTCTTCTTGATCGCGCTGATCAGCGTCTGCACCCGCTCGTGCGCCTGAATGAGCTTTTCGGCCTTTTTGAACTGCTCTACCTCCTCGCTTGTTCCGATCAACTCGGCCAGTTCTTTCGCTTTGGCCATAATGTCTCCGCGGATCACCAGATCCCGGGAGTCATATTTCGGAATTCCGCAATCGGTATGCTCGGTATGCTGCTCCACCTTTGATTACCTCCTAACCGTTCTCGGGGACTTATGCCATCTTGGCGGTTTGCGATACGAGGACCCCTTTGGTAAACCATGTCATCGGGTCCGTAATTTCCACATCGACGAAATTGCCGATCAGTTCCGGGCCGCCTTCGAAATGGACGAGCTTGTTGCCGCGGGTGCGGCCGGACAGCATGTTCGGGTTGTTTTTGCTTTCGCCTTCCACAAGCACTTCCACGATTTGGCCGCGCAGTCCGTCGTTGCTGCGCCGGCTGTATTCGTTTACGGTGTCGTTCAGCCGCGCCAGCCGCTGTTTCTTCACTTCGAGCGGCACGTTGTCTTCCATGACGGCCGCCGGCGTTCCTTCCCGCGGCGAATATACAAACGTATACGCGGAGTCGTAGCCGACCTCGCGCACAAGCGACAACGTCTCCTGGAATTGCTCCTCCGTTTCGCCCGGGAAGCCGACGATAATATCCGTCGTCAGCACGGCGTTCGGAATCTTCGCCTTAATTTTGCGAACGAGCTCAAGATAATGCTCCCGCGAATATTTCCGGCTCATTTTCTTCAGGACTTCGCTGCTCCCCGATTGAACCGGCAAATGAATATGCTCGGCCAGGTTGCCGCCTTTGGCCAGCACATCGATCAGCGCGTCATCGAAATCGCGCGGATGCGACGTCGTGAAGCGAACGCGCGGAATATCGATTTTGCGGATATCGTCCATTAAATCGGCAAACGTATACTTGATGTCGGTAAAGTCCTTGCCGTAAGCGTTGACGTTCTGACCGAGCAAGGTCACCTCACTATATCCTTGCCGCGCCAGCTCGCGCACCTCGGCGATCACATCCTCCGGACGGCGGCTGCGCTCCTTGCCGCGCGTAAACGGCACGATGCAATAGGTGCAGAACTTGTCGCAGCCGTACATGATGTTGACCCATGCGCGCATGCCCTCGCGTTTTTTCGGCAGATTTTCGATGATGTCGCCTTCTTTGGACCAAACCTCGACGACCATTTCCTTGCTGAACAACGCTTCCTGAATGAGATGCGGCAAACGGTGTATATTATGGGTACCGAAAATCATATCGACGAAACCGTGCTTATGCAGGATGCGGTTGACGACGCCTTCCTCCTGCGACATGCAGCCGCAGACGCCCAGCAGCAGATCGGGCTTCTCCGTCTTTAATCCCTTAAGATGGCCCAGCTCGCCGAACACTTTATCCTCGGCGTTCTCGCGGATCGCGCAGGTATTCAGGAGGATAATGTCAGCTTCCTTGCGCTCCTCGGTAGACGTGTATCCCATTTGCTCCAGCAATCCCTTGATCGTTTCGGTGTCGTGTTCATTCATTTGGCAGCCAAACGTGTAAACAATGTATCGCTTGCCTGTGCCGAGGCCCTTCAGCTCCTCCGGAACGGCATTTTCGTACAGCACTTGAACGTTTTCTTTCCCGCGCTGCTTCTCCATCCGGTGATTCGGTTCGGATAAAATCTGAATATCTCTACCGCGGATTCTGATTTTCTTTCCCCGTTCATCCTCCGAAATGACCCGGGCGTCCGAAAAGTCAAAATACTTCGAGTAATCCTTCGTTTCTTTAGCCATGTTACCCGCTCACTCCTTCAATCTATCTATTTGCGGTCCCAATGGACGATTCTTCATATCTAGAAAAATGCATTACACTAAATTATAGCATGGTTCCTCTCCGATATCCAGAAGAAGACCCGTTCCATAGTAGAACGGGCCTTCCCTTCAGACAATTCAATTTAGAACCCTTTATATTGAGGCTCTTCGCTTTCCAGCTGCGTTACGCGGCTTTCCACTTGAGTCACGATTTGCTGCGTTTGTTTAGCGGCATCCGTGAACAGGTTTTTGGCTTGTTGGTTTTGCGTGTTCAGTGCAAATTGCTCTAGGTTGGCCTGAGCGCTTTTCAAAGAAGCCAGCGTCGTTTTGACTTGTGCTGCCACCGTCATGTTATTCACCACCTTTTGAAATACAATATCATTGAGACACAGCATAATTTTGCCTGCTCAAACCCTCTTCATGCGGCTTTTCCTTTTCCATATTTTGTATTTAGTAAAAGTGGTTTAGCTCGCGCATAATGGGGTTAGTTCAACCCGATTTTTGTCAAAAGCGTTAAGCCGAAAGGAGTATCCGCATGCCGGTATGGCTGGAAGTCATAGTTAGAACACTGGTGGCTGTCGTCGTTTTATATTTGCTTACTCGGTTGCTTGGAAAAAGGCAGGTTTCCCAGCTTTCCTTTTTCGAATATATCACCGGAATCACCATCGGCAGTATCACAGCCTACATCTCCCTGGATATCGACACGAACTGGTATTTGGGGCTTGTTGCCGTAACCGTTTGGTTTCTCGTCTCCCTTGGCATCGAGTTTCTGCAGATCAAGAGCAAAAAGGCCAGGGATTTGATCGACAGCAAAGGCACCGTTTTGATCAAAGACGGCAAGGTGATGGAGGATAATTTAAAAAGAGAAAGGATCAGCAACGAAGAATTGATGGCGCAGCTGCGCAAAAAGAACATTTTCAAAGTCGCGGAGGTCGAATTCGCGGTTATTGAACCCGACGGTGAAATCAACGCGCTGCCTAAAAAGGAATACCTGCCGCTGACCCCATCCGATCTGGGCATCAAAGTTTCCCCCGAACCCGAACCGCAAACGGTCATCATCGACGGGAAAATTATGGATGAGCCGCTCGCCACGATGGGGCTGAACCGGCACTGGCTGAACACCGAACTGGAAAAGCTCGGCGTGTCGCTGGACAATGTCAATCTGGGGCAGGTCGATGGATACGGCCAATTTTACGCCGATTTGTACGACGACCAGCTTATCGTTCCACAGCCGCAGGAAAAGGCGGTTTTGCTGGCGGAACTCAAAAAATGCGAAGCCGATCTGGAGATGTTTGCCCTTTCGTCGGAGGAGGACGAAGCCAAAAAACTGTACGGCGACTGCTCGAACCGCCTGCAAAAGGTTATCGAAGGCGTCAAGCCGCTCTTATCATCGTAAACGAAGGAGGTATGGAACATGGCCAAGAAACAAAACAAAAAGCTGACGCCAACGCAGCAGCAATACCAGCGGCTGGCCAATTCGCATGAACCGAAACGCCCGGTAGCCCTCAACTGCGTGCGGGCGTTTCTGGTCGGCGGGCTGATTTGCCTGCTTGGCGAATGCATCCGCCAGGCTTTTATTCATTTTGCCGGAATGAGCGAAAAAGAGGCGGCGAGCCCCACGACGGCCGTTCTCGTTATTTTGTCCGTCCTGCTGACGAGCCTTGGCGTCTACGACAAGATCGCCCAATGGGCGGGGGCCGGCACGGCCGTACCTGTGACCGGTTTTGCTAACTCAATGGCTTCGAGCGCCATTGAACACCGCCCCGAGGGACTGGTGCTTGGTGTCGGCGCCGGGATGTTCCAGCTGGCCGGTTCGGTCGTCGTGTTCGGCACGGTAGCGGCGTTTATTATCGGGATCATTTACGCCATCTTCGTTCCGGGCTACGCCGGAGGAGGTCATTAACATGCTGAAAGGACATCAAAGCTGGGTATTTGAGAACAAACCGAAAATCATCAGCACCGCCACCGTCGTCGGCCCGTTCGAAGGCCAAGGGCCGCTCGCGGAGGATTTCGACATCATCCACGCCGATTTGTATTTGGGTCAGGACAGCTGGGAAAAAGCCGAAAAAACGCTGATGGAGGAATCGGCCAAGCTGGCGATCGAAAATGCCGGCTTAACGAAAGAGCAGATTTCGTTCCATTTCGGCGGCGATTTGATGAACCAGATCATCAGCACCAGCTTTGCCGCCCGGACGTTAAGCATCCCGTATGTCGGCATGTTTGGGGCATGCTCCACCTCGATGGAAAGCCTGGCGCTCGCTTCCTTTGTCGTAAACGCGGGGGGCGCCAAATATGCGCTGGCCGGTACGTGCAGCCATAACGCCAGCGTCGAGAAGCAATTCCGTTATCCTACGGAGTACGGTTCGCAAAAGCCGCCAACGGCGCAATTTACCGTCACCGGGTCCGGTTCGGCCGTGCTGTCGCTGGAGGGAACAGGACCGTCGGTGACGGCCGCCACCATTGGCAAAGTGATCGACATGGGCATTACCGATCCGTTAAATATGGGGGCGGCGATGGCGCCGGCGGCTGTCGATACGATTCAGGCGCATCTGCGGGATTTGGAGATCACCCCCTCCTACTACGACCTGATTGTCACGGGCGACCTGTCCAAGGTCGGTTATGCGATCGCCAACGATCTGTTTAACCGCCATAACGTACCCATTCAGGACACTACGTATAAAGACTGCGGGATGATGATATACGATTACGAAAAGCAGCAGGTGCAAGCGGGGGCCAGCGGATGCGCATGCTCGGCCGTCGTGACCTATGGGCACCTGCTGAACAAAGTGAAACGCGGAGAACTGAGCCGGATTCTTGTCGTCGCCACCGGCGCGCTGCTCTCCCCGCTCTCCTACCAGCAAGGAGAAAGCGTTCCCTGCATCGCTCACGCCGTTGCGATTGAACGTTCCGAAAGCTAAACCTATAGTAAAACGTCAAGGGCTTGCTTCCGGCGCATCTTCTGCCGGGAGCAAGCCCTTCCCATACGTGTTTATCTATGATCTTATCATAAGTATCGCAAACCGATTAGTCGATGATCTCCGCCGTATCTCCCGTTTTGGCGCCGGCCGCGTTCGCTTCATCGGTATCGATATGCATGTCGAGCGCAAAGTTGTCCGAAACGCGGGCGATCACATTTTCGAACACCAAACCGCGTTCCCCGCCCAAGCGGACTTTCAGCAGTTGCTTATCTTTAATGCCCCATTTCTCCGCATCCGAGGTATGGAAGTGAATATGGCGAGCGGCGACAATGACACCCTTGTCCAATTCGATTTCACCGGCCGGCCCTTTGACTTTGATGCCGGGCGTGCCTTCGATGTTGCCCGATTCGCGAACCGGAGCTTTCACGCCGATCGCGAAGGAATCCGTGCGGGAAATTTCCAGTTGGGATGCCGGACGGGCAGGTCCCAAAATACGGACTTTGTCGAATTGCCCTTTTGGTCCGATCACGGCCACCTGTTCATTGGCGGCAAATTGTCCCGGTTGGGATAACGGTTTGAATTCGGTCAATTGATAACCTTGGCCAAACAGAATTTCGATGTGCTCCTGGGTTAAGTGGATATGACGTGCAGAAACGCCGACTGGTACTGCTTTACTCATCTTTGCAAACACTCCTCGTATATTCTCTATATCGATAACGATTCACATCGTTACCCATTATACACCTATTGCGTACAAAAAGGAAAAGACGTCCATCAAAAAAGGACGCCTTTCGAAATATTATCTAAATTCTGCTACAAGATTGTCAAACTCTGATTCCGATAAAGCAAGCTGTTGATAAGCAAGCGGCTCTTGTTTGAAACCGTGAACCAGATTTTCGTAGCTCTTCTTCTCTTTGTTCTGATAAATCAGGCCGGTAATCATGCTGCCCGTTTCCATCAGCTTCGCCATCGCCATTGCCCGGTTCGCCGGATCGTAATCCGGAATCGTATCGAGGTTGATGATGTTTTCCTTAAACCAGTCGTACGTGTTCACCTTATTAAAGGTGACGCACGGGCTGAACACGTTAATCAGTGAAAAGCCTTCATGTTGGATGCCCTGCTCGATCAGCGATGTCAGCTGCTTCAAATCGCTGGAGAAGGACTGAGCGACAAACGTTGCGCCCGACGCCAGAGCGATTTCCAGCGGGGACAAGGTCGATTCCACCGACCCTTCGGGCGTGCTCTTGGTCTTGAAGCCTTCGCCGCTGCGCGGGGAGGTTTGCCCTTTCGTCAATCCGTAAATCTGGTTATCCATAACGACATACGTGATGTTGATGTTGCGGCGGATCGCATGCACCGTGTGTCCCATCCCGATGGCGAAGCCGTCGCCGTCGCCGCCGGAAGCGATCACGGTGAGGTCGCGGTTGGCCAATTTAACGCCCTGCGCAATCGGAAGGGCGCGGCCATGAATCCCATGCAGGCCGTAGGCGTTGATATAACCGGAGATCCGTCCGGAGCAGCCGATCCCGGAAATGACGGCCAAGTTCTCGGGCTCCAGGCCTACATTCGCAGCGGCGCGCTGGATCGCGGCTTGAATGGAGAAATCCCCGCATCCCGGACACCAGTTTGGTTTAATGTTGTTGCGGAATTCCTTAAAGGTTGCCATTTTTCACCAACTCCTCCTGCGCTTTGTTTCCGGCCGCCTTCTTGCATTCTTCATAAACATCCGAAGGAAGGAACGGATTTCCGTCATATTTCAGCACATTCGCGATTTTGCCGTGATGGCCGGCATGCAGTTTGATCAGATTGGCCAGCTGCCCTGTTGCATTGTTTTCCAAAACGACGACTTTTTTCGCTGTGGCTACTTGCGGCAGCACCAGCTCCGTCGGGAAAGGATGCATCAGGCGAACCGTCATGTGATTCGTTTTGATGCCGTCAGCTTCAAGCTGTTTACGCGCCTGTTCGATCGTACCGCCGGTCGAACCCATGCCGACGATAAGAAGATCCGGTTCGGCGTGCGGGGCCTCTAGGTGAATCGGGTCGTTCACTTCCAACTTCGCCAGCTTGCGCAGCCGCTTCTCCATCATCTTTTTCCGGTTGACCGTACTTTCCGACGGACGTCCCGCCTCGTCGTGCTCTACCCCGGTCACATGGTGGATGCCGTTTTTCTCGCCGGGCAGAACCCGCGGCGAAATACCGTTTTCGGTAAAGGCGTACCGGTTAAACATGCTCGAATCTTCGCGGTCCGGAATATCCTTGACAAGATAGCCGCGGTCGATCGTAATTTTGTCGAAATCCAGCATTTCGCAGGACTGTTTGCCGAGCGACAGCTGCAGGTCCGTAGCCAAAATGACGGGCACTTGATATTTGTCGGCCAGGTTAAATGCCTGAACCGTATCGTAGAAGCACTCCTCTATGGAGCTTGGCGCAAGCACGATTTTCGGAATTTCGCCGTGCGTGCCGTAAATCAGCGCGTTGATATCGCTTTGCTCCTGCTTCGTCGGCAGGCCCGTGCTTGGACCGCCGCGCTGCGTATCAACGATGACGACCGGCGTTTCCGTCATGCCGGCGAGGCCGATCGCTTCCATCATGAGAGACAAGCCCGGTCCGGCCGAAGCCGTCATCGTACGAACGCCTCCATAGCTGGCGCCGATCGCCATCGTAATGGCCGCGATTTCGTCCTCCGTCTGAATGACGGTGCCGCCGAATTTCGGCAATTTTTTGATTAAATATTCCATGATTTCGGAAGCTGGCGTAATCGGGTACGCGCTCATGATCCGGCATCCTGCAGCTACGGCGCCGAGGCCGATCGCATCGTTGCCGATCATGAACAGCTTCTGTTTGCCGTCGGCCGGCTCCAGCTTAAATTCCTCCAAAGGACCGCCGGCCAGCTCCAAACAATAGTCCGCGCCCCGCTTGACCGCTTCGATATTTTTTTCGACAATGGCTGGACCTTTGCGCCCGAACTCTTCCTCTACGGCTTTATTGAACACCTCAAGCGGAAGTCCGAGCAGCGCCCAGGATGCGCCGGAGGCCACCATATTTTTCATCAGCGAAGTTCCCAGTTCTTCGGCAATGCTCGAAATCGGAACCGGAAACAATCTGGCATTCACACCTTCGGGAACGGTAGGATTAAATTTGGCATCGGCTACGATAACCCCGCCGCCGCGCAGTTCTTTGGCATTCAGATCGATACTTTCCTGGTCAAAAGCGACTAAGATGTCCAAGTCGTCGGAAATCGCACGAATCGGCTTGGTACTGATCCGGATTTTGTTGTTTGTATGTCCGCCTTTGATACGGGATGAAAAGTGCCGGTACCCATACAAGTAATAACCCAGCCGGTTTAAGGCCGTCGAAAAAATCCGGTCCGTACTTTCAACCCCTTCGCCTTGCTGTCCACCGATCTTCCAAGACAATTGACTAATCAAGATCGCCCACCCCTTTAATCGTATCGCAATGCAAACTAAGATTATAAATAATTCCTCTAGAATGTAGACGTGTGAGAACTCACTATCAGCCTCACACTTTGTGAACATTCTGTTTCAGAGTCATGTCAATTTTATGTCTCAGGCGGACAAAAAGCAAGCGTTTTCTCACCTTTTTCGTATAGTAGTTTTCGATCAATTCGTTCTCGTAATTGGATGAATTAAAGCGCTTTCTTGTAATGAGGCAGCCAGGCCCGCAGGAATGCGGCCGCATGGCCGTACAACCACCCGCGGACAAGCTCCTCCGGGTAATATTTCAACAAAGTTTCCTGCCACTTGGCGTAATGTCCCGCATGCCGCAAATCGCTCAAATGCGATTCGATGCCGTCGAAATCGGAGCCGAACATGATCGTCCCCGCACCCCCAAGCGAACAAATCCGGTCCAGATGCGGCAAAATATCCCGGCTCGAAACGTTCCGCCCTTCTTTGACGAACCAGGGAACGAAAGTGATTCCGATCCGTCCGCTAAGGCGAACGATCTCCTTGATCTGGTCGTCGCGCAAATTCCGGGCATGCCCGCAGACGCTATAAGCATTTGAATGCGAAGCGATAAACGGTCTTCCCGCCCGCTCGGCCAGCTCCGCCAGCTCCCAAAACCCTTTGACCGATAAATGCGATACATCGAGGATGATGCCAAGCTCATGACAGGCCTTGACCAATTCCAGCCCTTGCGGCGTAAATCCATGGCCTCTTGGCTCCATAATGCCGTCGGCCGCCCAATTGGCATGATTCCACGTAATGCCGAGAAAACGAACCCCTCGCTCATAGCATATTTGCAAATAATGCAGGTTGCCTTCCAGTCCGTCGGCTCCTTCCAGCGACAGCAGGCCGCCGGGGCCCCCCTTCCGCTCCAGTTCCTCAAGGTCTTCTACCGTACGGATCTCGGCCACGCCGAGGCTTTTTACTTGTTGCCGAAACAGGTCCAGCTGTCCCAGAATATACTCCATTTTCGGAGTTCCCAAACGTTCGGAAAGAAAAATCGCAAAACATTGCAGGGCAACGCCCCCTGCTTTCATGCGCTGCAAATTGACGTCCAGCCGTTCATCGCTGGCAAAATCAAGCGCCGGGTCAAGCAACATTTTGCTTAAAGCATCGCAATGAAAATCAATTACAGGATACTTCAAAATAGCCCCTCCTATTCGGTCTTCTGAAGATAACAAAAAAACCTGTCTACGTCGATTACGTCGTAAACAGGCATCATGTCAGAAATAACATTTATCTGGGTTCTACGATAAGTTTAATGGCGGTACGGTCCTCACCATCGATAACGATGTCGGTAAATGCCGGAATACAAATGAGGTCTACACCGCTTGGCGCGACAAATCCCCGGGCGATCGCTACTGCTTTAATGGCTTGGTTAAGTGCACCAGCCCCAATGGCTTGAAGTTCAGCAGCGCCGCGTTCTCTAAGAACTCCAGCTAACGCCCCGGCAACGGAGTTGGGGTTGGATTTTGCTGAAACTTTTAATACTTCCATGGTCAAGTACCTCCCTGGGAATAATCGGTTGAGTCCACTACTTAGAAGATATTCGTGAGCGCTCAAATAATTCCTTCTTTTTCCCTTACTGCACTTTGGGAGGCCTTGACCCGCCGGTTTCAGTCCATATGCCACTCATCTTCGAGCAGACGGATTTTTTCGATTTTGCGCGCCCGGCCGGTCGCTTCATCCAGTTCCACGAACACGGCATGAAAATGCCATTTGCCTTCGCATACTTGGAACCGGACCGGCAGTTGGGTCGTGAATTTGCGGAGCACAGCCGTCCGCTCCATACCGAGAATCCCTTCCCGAGAGCCAACCATGCCGGCGTCCGTCAAATAAGCGGTGCCTTGCGGCAAAATCGTGTCGTCATTGCTTTGCACATGCGTGTGCGTGCCGACCACCAAAGAAGCGCGGCCGTCCAAATACCAGCCCATGGCGATTTTTTCCGAGGTAGCTTCGGCATGGAAATCAACCAGAATGCATTTATGTTTCTTGGACAGCTGGCCGATGATTTCGTCCGCCTTGCGGAACGGATCGTCCAGCGGCGGCAAAAACGTGCGGCCCATCAGGTTTACGACCGCCAGCTCCTTGCCGCCCCCCTTGACGACCATCGAGCCCCGGCCCGGCGTGCCCGGGGGATAATTGGCCGGACGAACCATCCGTGGCTCATCGTCTATAAAATCGAAAATCTCTTTATTGTCCCACGTATGGTTGCCCATCGTTAATCCGTGAATGCCCTGCTCAAAAAATTCCTTGGCGATGTTGGCGTTAATCCCCCGCCCGGCCGCCGCGTTTTCGCCGTTGGCGATGATAATGTGCGGATTGTACTTCGACTTAAGATGAGGCAGCGTGGACTTCAACGCTTTACGCCCGGTGTTCCCTACGATGTCTCCGATAAACAGAACTTTAATGATGCTCCCTCCTTAGGCATAACTGCCGCAACGCAAGCAACGCCGTCAATCAATGAAAAAGCGGCCCCCTGGGGGCCACTTTTCAGCATATCCTTTACTTGGCGTATTCAACCGCCCGCGTTTCGCGGATGACGGTAACTTTGATATGACCCGGATAATCCAGTTCACTTTCAATCTTCTTGGTAATGTCTCTCGCCAGGCGGAATGCTTCCGCATCGTCGATTTTATCCGGCTGCACCATCACGCGCACCTCGCGGCCCGCCTGAATGGCAAACGATTTCTCGACGCCTTCGAACGACTCGGAAATTTCTTCGAGTTTCTCCAAACGGCGAATGTACGTTTCCAGCGTCTCGCGCCGTGCCCCCGGTCTTGCCGCCGACAATGCGTCCGCGGCGCCAACCAGCATGGCGATGACGGAAGTCGCTTCGCAATCGCCGTGGTGAGAGGCAATACTGTTGATGACCACCGGATGTTCCTTATATTTCTTAGCCAGTTCCACGCCGATTTCGACATGAGATCCTTCCACTTCATGATCAAGCGCTTTACCTATATCATGCAACAAGCCTGCACGTTTGGCCAGTGCGATATCTTCGCCGAGTTCTCCGGCCATCAATCCGGCCAGGTACGCAACCTCCATCGAATGCTTCAGCACGTTTTGACCGTAGCTTGTCCGGAACTTAAGACGTCCCAGAATTTTGATCAAATCGGGATGGAGAGCATGCACCCCCACCTCGAAGGTAGCCTGTTCGCCATATTCGCGAATGCGTTCGTCCACTTCCCGGCGCGATTTCTCGACCATCTCTTCGATGCGCGCCGGATGAATACGTCCGTCCGCCACCAGTTTCTCCAGCGCGGTGCGGGCAATCTCGCGGCGTATCGGGTCAAAGCCCGACAGAATAACCGCTTCCGGCGTATCATCGATAATGAGATCAATCCCCGTTAACGTTTCGAGCGCACGAATATTACGGCCTTCGCGCCCAATAATCCGTCCCTTCATCTCTTCGTTCGGCAGGGTCACGACGGACACCGTTGTTTCCGCTACATGATCGGCAGCGCAGCGTTGAATGGCCAGCGTAATGATTTCACGGGATTTCTTGTCCGCTTCCTCTTTCGCCTGCTGCTCGATGTCTTTGATCATCTGCGCCGTTTCATGACGGACTTCCTGCTCAACATTGTTCAAAATAATCGTACGAGCATCTTCCATCGTCAAATTGGAGATGCGTTCCAATTCTTGAACCTGATTTTTGTAAATCAGCTCGATTTGCTGCTGCGTTTCTTCAATCCGTTTCTCCTTGCTGGCCACTTGCTCTTCTTTACGTTCAAGCGATTCTAATTTTTTATCCAGCGACTCTTCTTTTTGCAACAATCGTCTTTCTTGTCGTTGAATTTCATTCCGACGTTCACGAATGTCTTTATCAGCTTCGGTTCTTAGCTTATGGACTTCGTCCTTCGCCTCCAGAACCGTTTCCTTTTTCAGTGCTTCTGCTTCCTTTCTCGCATTTTCCAAGATTTGGCTTGCAGCGTGTTCCGCACTGGAAATTTTAGCTTCTGCAAGAGATTTGCGAATAAAATATCCGATCACGAACCCAAAGAATAAAGCGGCTGCAACGAGAACGATCCAGATTACAGGATTCATCTGTTCACCTCCCCGTTGTTTCCTCCAAGGCATTCCTTGGGATGTTTGCAGTTGTTAGTTACTTTTCACATTCATCATTCGTACTAAGAATACATGACATGCCCATTCAGTTCAGCTGTTCATGCTTATGCATGACGGTTCCGCGGTAAATACGGAAGTATCGGCCTCATGATTGGAGAACAGAATCACATTCGGAGCCCATAATTTTGGAAGGTAAAATAGGACTTCAGCGATATGGATTCATGTTCATTTTATTATTTGATGAAAGAAATTGTCAAGCAAATGACAACAGTTCCCTTCCCGTCCCGGCTTCGTCCCGCTATTCTTCGTACCACTCGTCTTCAGCGTTCACCCCGTCTTCGCGGCTAAGTTCCCGAAGCACTTTTGAAACGACTTTTCCGGAAAAACCTCTGCGCTGCAAAAAAGCTCCCGTCTTGCGTTTTTTATCCAACGGTTCGCCCGAAGTGCCGCGCCATTTCTTGGCTCCCAGCAGCATGGCGCTTTCGAATTCGTCGTCTTCGCTCACTTCGCCCAGCGCCTCCTCGATCAGAGGCTTGGAGACCCCTTTCTGGCGCAGTTCGTGACGCACCCATAACTTCCCCTTCCCCCGGAGTTTCACTCGCTGAGAAGCCCATTCCTGCGCATATACGGCGTCATTGAGATAACCTTCGGTGTGCAGCCGATGGATAACATCGTTTACCGTTTCTTCTCCCCACCCTTTTTCCTTTAGGCGCATGGAGATTTCGTACGCGGTCCGCGGCTTCCGGCTCAAATACGCCAGGGCGTCGGCGTAGCCCCGCTGCCGCTCATCCGCCGAAATGATCTCCTCCAGCTCCGCTTTGTTAAAGACCGCCCCTTTGATCATCCGGTATTTGATCATGACATCCTCATGAACCTCAAACGCATACGCTCCGAAAAAAATGCGGTACCGATGTTTCGGCCGCTTCAGCATCAGCACCGAAGTAATGGCCAGTTCCGCGTCTTCCGGAAAAGCGGATAACCCGGATTTCTCCTCTTGGCCGGCATCCTCCACTTGGTGGGATTTCTCCCGCTCAGGCGCCCGCATTCTATCCTCCCAGAACGCCTCATCGGATATGTCTACGATATCGTGTTCGCCGCTTCGATCTTTTCCGCGGCTTTTCCCCCACTGATTCAACTGCGTCCCTCCTGTCTCACACCCGGCTACCGATGTCAAGTGCAGATTCAGTTTTTCCTGTATAACATAATGTCACTTTTAACTAGCTATCTGGTTGTGCTGCAATAGCAAAACCAGGCTGTCCGAGAAACTCTAGCGAAAACATAAGGGCAAAAAACGGCGTTATTCCAGCGATATTCATCCATTTGAGAGAAATAGAGGTAATTTATGTCGTTATTTTCTCGAATCGCAAAGAGAT
This sequence comes from Paenibacillus oralis, assembly GCF_003863965.1. Lineage (GTDB taxonomy): Bacteria > Bacillota > Bacilli > Paenibacillales > Paenibacillaceae > Fontibacillus > Fontibacillus oralis. Next base: position 5,102,357 of record NZ_RRCN01000001.1, on the reverse strand, counting down.
GTCCGCGTTCTGATCCATTCTTAGGAAAATAAGTACAGAAAATGTCGCTAATGGAGATAAACATACCAGGATTCGGATAATAAGTACATAAAGTGCCGCTATTTCGAAAGCCCAGTCGACGGTTCGTTGTTTCTATAGCCCCGCTTTCAAGCGCTGCAAAAGTTCAGGATAGCGACCTTTATTCTAGCTCTATTCTTACCCTAATCGGCCGACCGCCCCTAAACTGCAAAAGCGCCCTGCCCCGGTTAATTACCGCGGGGTCAGAGCGCTTCATGGCTGCTGCCTTATTCCTCTCCGAAAAGCGCTTGCTCCTCTTGGAGTTCCATCTCCACTTCGCTTGGTGATGCAGGAGCGACTGAAGTGGTCAAATTGCTCGATTCCCGGATTTTTAGTTCAATCGTATTGGCGATTTCCGGATGCTCTTTCAAGAATTGCTTCGCGTTCTCCCGGCCTTGACCGAGGCGTTCGCCGGCAAACGAATACCAGGCGCCGCTCTTATCCACGATATCCAATTCCACGCCGATGTCGATGATGCTGCCCTCTTTGGAAATACCTTCGCCGTACATAATGTCGATTTCGGCTTGTTTGAACGGTGGAGCGACTTTATTCTTCACGACCTTAACCCGTGTCCGGTTCCCGACCATGTCGTTGCCCATCTTGATCGTTTCCACGCGGCGAACGTCCAGACGGATCGTCGAATAGAATTTCAAAGCCCGTCCACCCGGCGTTGTCTCCGGATTCCCGAACATCACGCCGACTTTCTCACGAAGCTGGTTAATGAAGATCGCGATCGTTTTCGATTTGCTGATCGCTCCCGACAGCTTCCGAAGCGCCTGAGACATCAGGCGGGCTTGCAAGCCGACGTGGGAATCCCCCATCTCACCTTCGATTTCCGCCTTAGGCACAAGCGCGGCTACGGAGTCGATGACGATAATGTCAACCGCGCCGCTGCGCACGAGCGCTTCGGCGATTTCCAACGCTTGTTCCCCCGTATCCGGCTGGGACAAAAGCAACTCGTCGATGTTTACGCCAAGCTTGTTCGCATAGGATGGGTCCAGCGCATGCTCCGCGTCGATAAATGCGGCTTGTCCGCCGATTTTCTGAACTTCCGCAATCGCGTGCAGCGCTACCGTCGTCTTACCCGAAGACTCCGGTCCGTAAACCTCAATAATACGGCCGCGAGGCAATCCCCCGGTACCCAAAGCAATATCCAAAGCGATCGATCCGCTCGGGACGATCTCCACTTGCATATGCGTCGATTCGCCCAGCTTCATGATCGAACCTTTACCGAATTGTTTTTCTATTTGCCGAAGCGCCATTTCCAGCGCAGCTTTACGATCTGACAATCAGCTCACATCCTTAAATGAGATAATAACACGATACTTTCAACGTCTATAATTGTACCTTGTTTTGGAATGTTTGCCAAGCACTTTTTCGAACATATATTCGCTATTTTCTCAACCCTCCCAAACCCTCCCTTACTGTAAGGGAGGGCCCCAAGGGCCTGCTGCCCTTTGGATTCCCGCAAATTGGACTAACGTGGGAGGGACTGAGGCGCTCCCTTGGCGCTCTCCCTGCGGGATTCGCTTTACTTTGTGCTTGGAACGCTTTTCCCCCTGCGGGGTACGTCTTACTTTTGGTGCTCCTGGGCTACCTGGAAACACGCTGCAGGCACTGCTGCTTTCGCACGCACCCGGGTAACTATGGGGAAGTAGCCGCTTGTCGCCCTTCGGGCACGCTCTGCTTTTGGCGCTCCTGCAGGGGGGACTGCTACGTAGGTTGTTTATGCTGTAACGTTCGTGCTTAGGCCCGCTCTCCCTTCGGGATTCGCTTTACTTCGGCGCATGGCTTTAGCTTGTTTATCTCTTGTTTGGTGCTGCTTTTGTTTCTTTTCTGCTTCCAGCCGCTCTCCCTTCGGGATTTGCTTTACTTCGGTGCAGGGCTTTAGCTTGTTTATCTCTTGTTTGGCGCTGCTTTTGTTACTTTTCTGCTTACAGCCGCTCTCCCTTTGGGATTCGCTCTACTTCAGCGCATGGCTTTAGCTTGTTTATCCATTACTTGGTGCTGCTTTTGTTACTTTTCTGCTTGCAAGCGCTCTCCCTTCGGGATTCGCTCTACTTCAGCGCATGGCTTTAGCTTGTTTATCCATTACTTGGTGCTGCTTTTGTTACTTTTCTGCTTGCTGCCGCTCTCCCTCCGGGATTCGCTCTACTTCGGCGCATGGCTTTAGCTTGTTTATCCATTACTTGGTGCTGCTTTTGTTACTTTTCTGCTTGCTGCCGCTCTCCCTGCGGGATTCGCTCTACTTCAGCGCATGGCTTTAGCTTGTTTATCCATTACTTGGTACTGCTTTAGTGACTTGTCTGCTTGCAGGCGCTCTTTCTTCGGGATTCGCTTTACTTCAGCGCAAGGCTTTAGCTTGTTCATACCTAACTTGTGCTGCTTTAGTGACTTTTCTGCTTGCAGGCGCTCTCCCTGCGGGATTCGCTTTACATCGGTGCAGGGCTTTAGCTAGTCAACTGATTAGACACATCGATCCATCGTTCGTCAAAATGCACAAATTCACTCCTCCTCCCAAACAAATTTCCAAACAAAAAAAGAACCGCAGCACAACTGTTCGTTTGCTACGGTTCTTCCGTGTCTTGATTATATGCCAAGCGGCCGAAAAGTGCAAGAAGCATGCTCAGTAGACAGTGGCGACGCACGCCGTACGGCAGTGCTCCTACAATCCGGTCGTCCCTTCACCTCTCGTTGGAAAAAATCCAACAGATTGTCGGAATTCGCTCGCCATTTTGAGCTCTCATTGGAAAAAATCCAATAGATCTCGCTCAAATCGCCCGTTTTGCGCCTTACCGAACCCAATCTATTGGAAATATCCAATCACACCGCCGCATTTGCCAATAAATTTCCAATTCTATTGGATAATTCCAATCAGAACGTGGTGTCAATTAAGCTGCGGGAACTCATCGCTCTCACACAAGCACATGTGCATAAGCACTAAGCTTACGACTCCATCAGCGCTCTCCATAACCGGTACAAAATCGTTTTGGCCGAGCGCATGCGGACGGCTTCGCGGTTGCCTTTGAGGTTCAGCTCGTATACGGCCGTGTCCCCGCCGCGGCGGGAGATCGCGATATAGACGAGCCCGGCGGGCTTGCGCTCGGAAGCGCCGGGGCCGGCGACGCCGGTGATCGACAAGCCGAAGTCGGTATCCGCGGTCAGCCGCACCTGCTCGGCCAGCACCCGCGCCGTTTCCGCGCTGACGGCGCCAGGGGCGCCATCGCCTTCGAGCAGTTCATGCGGAACGTGCAGCAGCTTCTCCTTCATCGCGTTGGAATAGCAGACGATTCCGCCCATAAACACGGCCGAGCTTCCCGGAATCGCGGTGATCATTTCCATCAATAGCCCGCCGGTGCAACTCTCGGCCGCGCTGAGCGTCAGCCCGCGCTGAGCCATCAGCTCCAAAATTTTCTGCTCAATCGGCATATCCGCATTCGCATAAAGATGCTCCGGCAACCGGGAGGCGATTTCCCGCTCCATGGCATCCAGTTTCTCCATCGCTTCACGTTCGCTCGCCGCTTTGGTGGAAACACGGATCGTGACCTCGCCTTCCTTGGCGTAAGGGGCCACAGTCGGGTCCGACTGCTCCTGGATCAAATCGAGCAGCTTCGTCTCCAGCGCCGATTCGCCGATTCCGGCAAACTTGAGCATTTTCGAATAAATCGGCATTTCCTCGGACAGCGCGTGATTCAAGATCCACGGCTTCGCCTGGCGCTCGAACATCGGCTTCATTTCCTTCGGCGGGCCGGGCAAAACGATATAAAACTTGCCGCCGTCTTCAATCGCATCCCCAACCGCCAGCCCGGTTTCGTTCGGAAGCGGCGTCCCGCCGTCAATCGCCAGCGCCTGGCGGCGGTTGTTTTCCGTCATCGGCACACCTCTGTCCTTGAAAAAACGGTCGATATTCGCCATCGCTTCCGGATCGATATGCAGCGGCCGGCCAAGCACCTCGGCCAGCGCCTCTTTGGTCAAATCATCCTGCGTTGGCCCGAGACCACCGGTAAAAATGAGCAAATCGGCGCGGGCGCCCGCCGTCTCCACCGCCTGGGCAAACCGCTTCCGATTGTCGCCGACCACGGTCTGAAAATAAACGTCAATCCCAAGCGCGGCCAGCTCCTGGGATAGATATTGCGCATTGGTGTTTACAATTTGCCCGAGCAGCAGCTCTGTCCCCACTGCGATAATTTCCGCTTTCATTTGCTTTCACGTCTCCTTCCGGCAATCCAAAACAAGCCTCTGCCTGAGCCTTAAATTACTTCGCTTCAAACCATCGCACCCAAAAGCATCGCACTCAAGGCACTACATTTTCGAAAAAGAAAGCACATTTTTATTTTTGACGAAATAGTCGATGCCGGAATAAATCGTAATGATCGCCGCCAGCCAGATCGCGATGTCGTCAAACGGAATGTTCAGCCAGGCAAACGGAAAATTGTTCAGCAGCAGCGCGGTAATCGCGATGATCTGCGTGATCGTTTTCGCTTTGCCCCACTTGCTGGCCGCGATCACGGAGCCTTCAAGCAGCGCGACCTCCCGCAGGCCGGTTACCGCAAATTCGCGCGCAATGATGATGACGGCGATCCAGGCGTTGCATAATCCGAGCGACACGAGCCCGATCAACACGGTGCCCACCAGCAGCTTATCGGCAAGCGGGTCGAGCAGTTTGCCCAGATTCGTCACCAGATTGTATTTCCGGGCGATGTATCCGTCGATACCGTCCGTGCTGGCAGCGATAATGAACAACACCGCGGCGATCAACTGATGGACCGGCAGCGTGTACGTGCCCAATACGAACTCATAGGACAACCAGCCCGCATCCAGCAGCAAAAAAAGCAACATCACCGGAATCATAAAAATACGTGTCAGTGTAATGCGGTTGGGCAAATTCACAGGATAGCCTCCCCGGTCAAATCATATTCAAAAGAGTGCGTAATCCGCACTTTAGCGATATCGCCTATACTCGCGGAGCAGTTCGTCACAAACACTTCCCCGTCGATTTCCGGGGCATCGAATTGCGAGCGCCCCACATAAACGTCGCTCCGCCCATCGTAGCGCTCCACGAGTACATCCAGCACCTTGCCGATGTATTTGCCGCTGTTTTCGTTCGCCACGGTGCGCTGGATTTCCATCAGCGTGTTGGCCCGCCATTCCTTGACGTCCTCGGCGATCTGATCCGGCAGCCGTGAAGCCGGCGTATCCTCCTCCTGCGAGTATGTAAACACGCCCAGCCGGTCGAATTTGATCTCCCGGACGAAATCACATAACCGCGCGAAGTCTTCCTCAGTTTCCCCAGGGAATCCCACGATCAACGACGTGCGCAAAGAAACATCCGGGATGCGGGAGCGGATCTTGGCGATCAGCTCGCGGATGTCCCGGATACGTCCGGGGCGCCGCATTCTTTTCAGGATCGCGTCCTCGCTATGCTGCAGCGGCATATCCACGTATTTGCAAATTTTCGGATTGGACGCGATCATGTCGATCAATTCATCCGTAAAAAAGCCCGGATACGCGTAATGCAGCCGCACCCACTCCACGCCGTCCACCCGGCTTACGCGATCGAGCAGCTCCGGCAGTTTGTAGGTTCCGTACAAATCGGTACCGTAATTGGTCGAATCCTGGGCGATCAGGCTGAATTCCTTGACCCCTTGCGCGGCCAAACCTTTTACTTCCTCCACGATCGATTCGATGGAGCGGCTGCGGAATTTCCCCCGCATCAGCGGGATGCTGCAGAAGGTGCAGTTGTTGTCGCAGCCCTCGGCGATTTTCACATACGACGAATAACGGGCCGTGGCCAGCTTCCGCGGCAGCGCCTGCTCGTAGTTGAACACCGGATTGCCGACATATACCGGTTTTTTCCCCTTTACCGCCTCATCGACGATCTGCGTGATATTATGGAAATCGCCCGTTCCGACGATTCCGTCGATTTCCGGCATCTCCTCCATGAGCGCTTGCTTATACCGCTGCGTCAGGCATCCCGACACGATCAGCGCCTTCAATCTTCCGCTTTCTTTAAGCTCGGCCAGCTCCAGAATCGTGTTCACCGACTCTTCTTTGGCGGCATCGATAAATCCGCACGTATTGACGATGATGACCGTGGCATCTTCGCGGTCGTCCACCAAGGAATAGCCGCGCCGGTCGATCAGCCCCGACATGATTTCGGAGTCGACCAAGTTTTTCTCGCAGCCGAGCGTAACGATTTTCACCTTTTCAGTCATGACGATTTCCCCCATCAGTTTCAAGCCGTGATCAAACCATGTTCATCGATTGAACAACCTCTACAAGTATAATATTCGGAAAAGGCGGCTGTCAAAAATATGAAAAGGGCCTCATACAGGCGCGGGAGGCGCTGCAGGAGACCGTTCCGGAGTCATTTCAAGTTCGTAAACTGCAAATCGAGCGACAAATCGGCTTTTCGCAGCAGCTGGATGATTTGCTGCAAATCGTCTTTGCTTTTTCCGGTGACGCGGATTTGATCGCCCTGGATTTGGCTTTTGACCTTCAGCTTGGAGTCGCGGATCAACACGTTGATTTTCTTCGCGTTTTCCTGGTCGATCCCCTGCTTCAAGCTGATGCGCTGCCGCACTGTGCCCATCGAAGCCGGTTCCACTTTGCCGTAATCCAAATTTTTGATCGGCAGTCCGCGCTTGATCATTTTGGATTGCAGAATGTCGATCACGGCGCCGAGCTTGTATTCATCGTCCGCCACGATCACCAGCACGTCCTTTTCCAGCTTAAGTTCGCTTTTGCTTCCTTTAAAATCAAAGCGGCTGGCGATCTCCCGTTCCGTCTGATCGATCGCATTGTTTAATTCCTGCATGTCCATTTTCGAGACGATATCAAATGAACTTTCCGAAGCCATACTTCACGTTCCTTTCTGGTTCCCAATCTTTTCTTCTATCACTCATTATATGTAAAAGTTTTCCCGAAGTCGAGCCACCCCGCCATTTCCAGGCTGTTTCCAAGCCATTACCGACAGGCAAAATATGCAAAAAAGACGCGATTCAAACCTTGCCAGGTCCAAATCCCGCCTTTTACAAAAGGCCCAAGCGAACAGGGCAGATCCCTACTGTCCGCTTGTTCCGTTTCCGCTTTCCGCATTGTTCCCGGATACGTTGCCGTCTAACCCGGTGTCGCTCGTGGAACCGCCATCCGCACCGGTGCCGTCATCCAGGTTAAGCAAAATCCGCGAGGTCGTTTTGCCGTCTTCCACCGTTTGCCCGGCTACCGTAATCGCCGTCTTGTTGGAAGCCCCCGACAAAATAAACAACCCCTCCGGCACGATATCATACTCCAGCACATCGCCATCGGACGTTTTGCCGAAGTAAAGCTTATCGCCGTTTCTGCTGCCTTTGCGAACCTCCACCCAGCTTTCGCCGGAGGCCGTAATCACAACCTTCACCGGCTGACCGCCGGCATTTTGCACCTTGAACTTCGTGGTGCTGCCCTCTTTACCGTCGGGAACGACTACGATGTCTTGCGGACTATCCGTCCCGCCGGTGTTATCGGTATCCGTTCCAGCGTTAGTGCCCGTGTCAGTACCGGTATTGGTCCCCGCTCCGGCATTGGTCCCTGCTCCGGCATTGCCAGTATTGCCCCCGCCGTTCACGGCGTTGCCCGTACCGGTTTGATTGTTTCCGGTGCCGGTTTGTCCGTCCTTGCTTCCTTTACCGGATCCATTTTGCGCCCCGCCACCTTGCTGCGTGGCCGGCGTAACCGGCGTCGGGTCCGGCTTCTCCCCAGCCGACTGGTTCGTATTCCCCCAAACCGTAAAATACAAGTAAATGACGATCAGAATCAGCACGGCAAAAGACCACATTAACGTGGTGGAGAGCCACTTCGAATTGCGCTCGGCATGCTGGCGGCTGCGGCGCTTCTGAATTACGGGCTCCATCGTCTGCTCCGGCGCAGCTTCCGGTACGTTCTGCCGATGCTCGGCGAGCAGTTCATCCGCATCCACGCCAACCGTTTCGGCATACGTCTTGATAAAAGCCCGAACGTAAAAACTTCCTGGAAGCACTTTATAATCCCCCGACTCGATGGCTTCCAGATATCGTTTGCGAATTTTTGTCATTTCCTGTACGTCATCCAGCGACAAACCTTTGGCAAGGCGGGCTTCCTTTAACTTCTGACCCAATTCCGACATGACCATCACCTCCTGTTTTTATTGATTATGCTTAGCGAATTACACATCGTCCGTGTAAATCGTCGTAAACGTATCATATACGATTTGTTCCTCCGGATTGTTACGCAATTCGATAATAATATCAAAATTGTCATAACTGTATTCGGATTCTTTGACGAAAACATCCGGATGCTCGATCACCTTCGTGGAAGGCATGGACATCAGTTCCTGGAGCAGTTGATGATGTTTCTCGTTCGAACGCAGCGTACTAATAATACCGTCGATGATAAAAACATTGTGCGGGTTCATTTCATCCTCCGACAGTTGGCTGCGTACCGTTTGGCGCAGCAGCGTGGAGGACACAAACGTCCACCGCTTCATCGAGCATACGCTGCCGGCGATAATCGATTCCGTCTTACCGACGCGCGGCATCCCCCGAAGTCCGATCACCTGATGGCCTTCCCGCTTGAAAATTTCCCCGAGAAAGTCCACCAAAATCCCGAGTTCGTCGCGCGTAAAGCGAAATGTCTTCTTATCGTCGGAATCGCGGTCGATGTATCTTCCATGCCTTACGGCCAGCAGATCGACCAGCCGCGGACAACGCAGCGCCGTAACGGTGATGCTGTCCACCTTGCTGAGCATTTTGCTGACCTGGTCGATTTTTCCATCATCATCGCTTTCCAGCAGCAACCCCCTGGTTTTGCCTTCAACGCCGTTGATCGTCAAAATGTTGATTTCCAGCATCCCCAGCATCGAGGCGATATCCCCCAAAAGTCCCGGGCGGTTTTTATGTATTTTGTACTCCAAATACCATTGTTTTCGTTCCATCCGAAGACACCTTCTCTATCCTACTCACCCATCATTCGACAAAATCAATCTTGAATCCTGCTTGCGGCTACAAAAAGTTTGGGACCCTTTCCTTAGCCCGACAACAATCATATGTGTTTTATGATATATAAAATGAAAATGAAAGGCAAGCCACTGGCGGAAAATGGCTGAAAAGCTCCCATAACACGGGAGCTTTTCAGCAAAAACTATGAGTTTTTCTTCGCCAGCTTCACCATCAGACGAGCGATCGTTTTACGCTCATCTTCGCTGCCTACATCCCAAATTTCTTTGAGTACCCGGTTGGATTCGTTCTGCGGATCGACCTTGTCATCGAGAAACCCGCCGATTTCATAAGCCAGGTTGGTGATCGCCTCTTCGCTGAACCCCGCTTTTTCCGCATGCTCCACACGGTCACCCAAAAACTTCTTCCATGTATCAAAATTTTTGAGTACTGTTGACATCCTTAAATCCTCCTTCGCTTGGCGATTTAAAATCAACAGTCGTAATATGTGAAGTTTGCCCGGGTTTTATGCGCTCATGGCCGGCAAAACGTAAGCCGCTCGGGGCATGACCGGAAATATTCAGGTAATCCAGCCCCCGTTGGGGCTGATGATTTGACCGGTGATGTAGCCCGATTCCGGCAATGCGAGAAAATAAATGAGCGAAGAAATTTCCTGCGGCGAGGCGAGCCGCCCGGCGGGAATTTCTTCCTCCAGCTGCTTCAGTTCCCCCTCGTCGAAGCGTTCCATCATATCGGTTCGGACGGCTCCCGGGGCCACCGCGTTTACCGTCACCCCGGAAGGGGCAAGCTCCTTGGCCAGCGCCTTCGTAAAAGCGTTGACCCCGCCTTTGGCGGCGGAATAAACCGTCTCGCAGGAGCCCCCGGAAATCCCCCATACGGAGGAGACGTTGATAATCCGCCCGAAGCGCTGCTGGATCATATACGGCATAAACAACTGGCTGCACAAAAAGACGCTTTTCAAATTGACGTCCATGACATCATCCCATTCCGTTTCGCTCACGTCCGAAAGCAGTCCGTAATGGGATATCCCCGCATTGTTCACGAGAATGTCCGGATGAAGCCCGTAATGATCCAGCCGTTCCTTCATGCGCAAAATCTGCTCTTTGCTGCGCAGATCGGCAGCCACCGTATAAGCTTTGCCGCCAACCTCCAGGCATCTGCGGGCCACCTCGTTCGCCGCTTCAAGCGAGTTCATATAGTGAATAACCACGTTCATGCCCACCGCCGCAAACCGCAGCGCCGTATCCGCGCCGATCCCCCGGCTTGCCCCGGTAATGAGTACGGTCATGTCCGCGATGTTTTTTCCAATCCCATGCTCTTCGTTCATGTTACGGGCTCACCACGACCGACACGGCCATCTGATCCCAGTTCAAGTGCTCGCGCAGCCGGGCGTTCACTTCATCAAGCGTCAGCGATTCGTACATCGGCAGCACCGCAAACAGGTCGCTGCCCCGGAAACGGTAGCGCGTAAACTCGTGGGCGATATTTTCCGGGGAGTTAAGCATGCGCAGGTATCCACCGATTTTTTTCTTCCGCGCCCGTTCAAAATCCTCCTCGCGGAAACCCGAGGCCAGCAAGCTTTCTGCTTCCTCCTTGATCACCGCCAGCATGCGGTCCGGATCGCGCGTATCCCCGCCGATCGCCGAAAACGCGTAATTCGGATTGCTATTGTACTCATGCCCGAAACTGTCGGAAATCAAATCCATGTCGTACAGCTTCTGATACAGCTTCGTGCTGGGCCCGAGCAGCAGATCGAGCGCCAGCTTTGTCGTCAAGTCCCGGCGCAGTAGCGCTTCACCGGTCAAGCCAAGCTCCGTCTCCTTGAATCCGAACAGGCATTTCGGCAACGATACCGCCAGCCGCGATTCCCGGCGCTTCTCGTGAACCTCGCGGGGCTCGGGGTCAAACAACCGTTCGATCGAGCCCTGCTTGTCGTACTGCTTCTTCGCCTGATTGCTGCGAACAAGCGTAAACACCTCTTCCGCATCCACACCGCCCACGACGAACAGCAGCATATTGCTGGGGTGGTAAAAGGCGTTGTAACACGTGTACAATGTCTCCTTCGTAATCGTGCCGATCGATTCGACCGTACCGGCGATGTCGATGTGAACGGGGTGCACTTTGTACATCGCTTCGATCAAGCCGAAATAAACCCGCCAATCCGGATTGTCGCGGTACATGCCGATTTCCTGGCCGATGATGCCTTTTTCTTTCTCGACGTTCTGGTCGGTGAAATACGGATGCTGCACGAAATTGATCAATGTTTCCAGATTAAGCGCGATGTTTTCCGTTGCCGAGAACAGGTACACGGTCTGATCAAAGCTGGTAAAAGCGTTGGCCGATGCCCCATGGGTAGCAAACGTGGCAAAGATGTCGCCCTCCGGCTCCTCGAACATTTTATGCTCCAAAAAATGGGCGATTCCGTCTGGAACGGAAATCTCCTCCTGCCCTTCGACCCGGAAATGGTTGTCGATCGAACCGTATTTCGTAGCAAACGTGGCATACGTCTTTTGAAAACCCGGTTTCGGCAGGACATACACCTGTAGTCCGTTATCCATCGTTTCGCGGTATAACGTTTCCTGCAAAGCATCGTAACGAAGCGTTTCCAAGCGGCTAAACCTCCTTTTTACCTGTCAAAAAGTAAATCGTATCGAGCTGCACCGTTTCCGCCGCCTGCACGACGTCCCCAGGGGTTACCCGCTCCACCTGGCTGAGCAGCTCTGCGGCCGGGCGGTCCTTGCCGGACAGCACCCGGTTGAAATCATAGGCGATCATTTCGAAGGCCGAGTCCTGCATCTCCAGCAGGCTGTTGCGGATCATCGCTTTGGTCTGCGACAGCTCCAGCTCACTAATGTCCCCCGACCGCAAGCCGGCCAACTGGGCCTCGATAATCTCCAGCGCCTTGCCGTAATTTTCGATCTCGATTCCCGATTGAATCGCCACGATCCCTTTGTGGCCGTCGAACCGGGAAGCGGCGTAATAAGCCAGACTGGCTTTTTCCCGCACATTCATAAACAGCTTTGAATGCGGGTAACTGCCCAATATGCCGTTATACACTAAAGCGGCCGCATAGCGGTCGTCCCCGTACGTAATCGGTGTTCGCAAGCCGAGATTCAACTTGCCCTGGTTGACGTCAAGCGCCTCTTTGACGTTGCGGACCTCCGCCGACTTCATTTCGACCTGCTCCGGCTTGTATTCCGGGGAAGCCGACCGGTTTAAGCTGAACTGCTTAGCGACCAGTTCCTTAACTTCGGCAAGCGACGTATCACCCACCACGTACAGGTCCAGATTCGCCTGCTGCAGCCAGCTTTGATAAGCGTCGAACAGCGACTGCGGGGTAATGCCGTCGAGTTCGCTGCGTTCCCCCAGCGGGTGCAGCCGGTACGGATCGTCCTTAAACATCTCCTCCATGCAGCGCTCGGCCGCATAACGGATTTTATCGTTGATGATCCCCTCCAGCTTTTTGCGCACGGATTCGCGTTCCGAGGCCACGTAAGACGAACGGAAGACTCCGTTCTCCGTGGCCGGTTTCGTAATGACTTCGCCGAGAAAAGCGAACGTTTGACCGAGCAGCGAGTCGCTGCTTTGCACGAAAGAATCGTTGATCGTATCCATCCGGAACTGGACAATTTGGTAATTGCCCCGTTTATAGACATCAAAACCGAAGCCGGCGCCGTACAGATGCTCAAGCTGTTCCCGGAACAACGTCGTTTCGGGATAAGACGCAGTGCCCCGCCGCAGAACAAAAGGGGTCAACGCCGTTGTCGTGACCGTTTGCTCATTCAGCGGCAAACCCGCGTAAAGAGAAACGGCAAACGTTTTGAATCGGGTTGTAGGCAGCACGTGAATCCGGATTTGACCCACGCTGCCGCGCTCAAATACCGTTTTGTTCAAAACCAAAACTCCTTTGCGAGTAGACTTTTTGAATAGCGCGTTCATTTCCTGCGTTCCATTCTATACCAATCCAAAGGAAAGAAGCAACCTGACACCTGTGGCTGCTCCTTCACTTCAAAAATATTTACATGCAAAAGATATGTTCCCCGATCGTCTTTACTTGCGGGCGGGACCAAATCCATTTGGAGGTTGCCGTATTCGGGTTGAAATAGTAAATGCAACCGCCGGTCGGATCCCAGCCGTTTAACGCTTGCTGCACGGCTTTGCGGGCCGTCTCGTTCGGCTCCAGCCAGATTTGCCCGTCGGCCACGGCGGTAAAAGCGCCCGGCTGAAAAATGACGCCGGAAACGGTATTCGGGAAGCTCGGCGATTTGACCCGGTTCAAAATGACCGCGGCAACCGCCACCTGGCCTTCGAACGGCTCACCCCGTGACTCGCCGTAAACGGCGTTGGCCATAATGCGCAGATCGTTTTCGCTTAAGCCCATGCCATTCGAAGGGGCCAGATTCCCCGACTCGGTTTTCGCTTTTTCGGTATTTTGCTTATTTCCCTTATTTCCCTTATTTCCGGCAGCTCCGGTATTTCCGGTATTCGTCTGCTGATTCCCCTTGCCCGCGTTGACGTATTCCATACCCGGCTTCCAATTTGTGGTGGCATTGTATAACTTAAGCTTGGTTTTTGGCCCGGCCAAACCGTCCACCTTCATCCCAAACTCCGATTGGAACCATTTCAGCGCATCACGGGTTTTAGGACCGAAATTGCTGTCCAGCTTCCCGTGGTAAAAACCGAGAAAAGCAAGCCGGCCCTGCAATTCGTATACGTCTTTGCCGAAAGCCCCGTAATCGATGACCTGTTCGCTGAACACAGCCTTGGCTTTGTTCGGAGCCTCCTTCTGTTCGACGTCAATCGAATGCCAAAGCACGTTTGCACCGTAACCGATTCCGAACAAAAGCAGCACTAAACCGGCGGCAAACCATATCTTAGTTTTATTCATACGTTTAGCTCTACCTTTCTTTATTGGATTAACAAGGATGGGTAACTTTAGTATGACAAGCAAGCTCCCTTCCTATGCACCCCAAAGTTTCAAGGCATGCCCGCCGGGCAATAGCCGAAAAAAAAGGGAAGAACATCCCTGACCGCGAAGGTCATGAAGACATTCTTCCCATTTTGTATTGTTCTATGGACATGAGCACCTCACGCGGCTTGCTCCCTTCGTACGGACCGACGATCCCCCGGGCCTCCATGGAGTCGATCAACCGCGCCGCCCGGGTATATCCGACGCGCATGCGGCGCTGGAGCAGCGATACCGAGGCCTGCTTCGCCTCAAGTACGATCTGCACAGCCTGATCGTAAAGCTCGTCCAATTCTTCCTCCGGTTCTTGGACTTCATCATCCACTTCCGGAACAAGGCTCTCGTCATATTCCGCCTGCCCCTGGGCCCGAGCGTAATTGACGATCGTCTCCACTTCCTGATCGCTCATAAACGCCCCCTGCACCCGGGTCGGCTTCGAGGCCCCCATCGGCATAAAAAGCATGTCCCCGCGGCCGAGCAGCTTCTCCGCGCCGGCCATGTCGAGAATCGTCCGCGAGTCGACCTGGGACGAAACGCCAAAGGCGATGCGCGACGGAATGTTCGCTTTGATTACCCCGGTGATGACGTCGACCGACGGCCGCTGCGTGGCGATGATCAGATGGATGCCGGCGGCCCGGGCCATTTGCGCAAGGCGGGCAATCGCGTCCTCGACATCGCTGGCGGCGACCATCATCAGGTCGGCAAGCTCGTCCACGATGACGACGATATACGGGAGGATCGCCTCCGGGTTGTCCTTCATCATCTGGTTATAACCTTCCACGTTGCGAGCGCCCGATTTGGAGAACAGCTCGTACCGTTTCTCCATTTCGACGACGATCTTTTTCAGCGCCAGGGAGGCTCTTCGCGGATCGGTCACAACGGGCGTGAGCAGATGCGGAATCCCGTTGTATACGTTGAGCTCGACCATTTTCGGGTCGACCATCATAAACTTAACTTCATCCGGTTTCGCTTTGAACAAAATGCTTGTGATGATGCCGTTGATGCATACGGATTTCCCCGAACCCGTCGCCCCCGCCACGAGCAAATGGGGCATTTTCGCCAGGTTGCCAACGATCGTCTGCCCGGAAATGTCGCGGCCAAAAGCGATCGACAGCTTGGATTCGGCTTCCATAAACGTCGGCGTCTCCATCACTTCGCGCATCGTCACAAGCGAAACCTCGTTGTTCGGCACCTCGATGCCGATCGCGGATTTGCCCGGAATCGGCGCCTCCATGCGGATGTCTTTGGCGGCCAAAGCCAGAGCGATATCATCCGTCAAATTGACGATCCGGCTGACTTTGACCCCGATATCCGGCTGAATTTCGTAACGGGTTACCGCCGGGCCGCGAACGACTTCAAGCACCCTTGCCCTTACGCCAAAGCTCTCCAGCGTGGCCTCCAGCTTCCGGGCCGTCTGCATATAGTCGGCCTGATCGCCGGATTTGCCGGAGCCCGCAGGCTTGGCGAGCAGCCGGAATGGCGGAAGCTTGTACGGTTTCGGAGCCGGTTTCGGCGGGGCCGCCGGAACTTCAGCCGCCGTTTCGGAGCCGTTATTCGGCTCTCCCGCCGCGGCGCCGTCGCTGCTTTCCCCGTCCGGCGATCCGCTGCCCGGCAGCATTTCCGCATCTTCGTCCGCCGCGTCATGCGGGTCATCCGCAAACCCGGATTCGCCCTGCGCCCCGTTGTCAGTATTCGTCTCATCCGAGGCCGAATATAATGGATCCGCGGGCTCGTCCTCCTCCTCACGATCATCCAGCCCTTCCCGCTGGATATGATCGAAGAAATCGCGGATGATCGGTCCGGTATCCGCCGCGGGCTCGCCGCTGCCATCGGGGCCGACTCCTGGGCCGCCGTTTGCTCCACGGCCGGTGTAATCCAGTTCGTTCCAGTTAATGCCCGCTACCGTGGATTCGCTGGAACCGTCCGCTTCCTCGTCCGGGCCGGATTGTTCCGGCACCTCTGCGGCCGGCTCCCCGGAGCGTTCCTTAAACCCAAGCAGTTGAAAGAACACCGGCTTTTTTCGCGGCTTTGCAGCAGGCTCGGGCAGTTCCTCCTCGATCTCGCCGTCATCATACGCCGCGTCATATTCCGTAACGGCGGGAGCTTTCGGCTCGGTCCGTTTCCCTTTACCGCGCACCGGTACCGGGCGGAGCAGCCGCATTTTTCTGCCGAAGCGCTCGCTAAAGCCTCCCATTTTCGAGCGGAGCAGGCGAAACAGGTCGACGTACGACAGTCCCGTTACCAGCATGAAGCTGATCGCCAGCAGCACGATCACAATCAGCTTCGCCCCGGCCATGCCGAACAAAGAATACAGTAGGACGAACTCCAGTCCGCCGATATAACCGCCGCTGATGTCCATCCCAAGGAGGCTGAATCCCGCATCGCCCGACGCCGGCTGAAACAGCGCTCCCTGCAAATCGCGGTGGATTTGTCCCAAAATATTGCCCGCGGATAAAGAGACCGCCGGAACAAGCTTGTGCTGCATCGCCGAAATCGTGCTCATCAGCGATAAGGCCAGCACCGCGAGCAAAAGTCCGCTTTTTCGCGCATTCCACCGGGACGGCCATTTCCGGTTGATCATCACGGCCAGTCCGATGTAGATGCCGATCAAAGGGATCACAAAATAAAACTTGCCGAGGATCAGCGCGGCCATTTTCGATAATGTTCTTCCTACCGCGGCTTCCCCGGACAAGGCAATAATCGATAGAGTGATCAGGATGATTCCGTAGATTTCATATTTGAGCATGCTGCCGAAGGCAGCCTTTTTTTTCTTCCGTTTGCGTGCCAAACGAAAACACCCCCTAGATGAATATTATACCATATTCACTAAAGGGGGACCTAGCTTTACGAACCTGCAACTTTTGCAATGGTTATTTCAGCAGTGCGGGATAAAAAGTGATTTGCTTGCCCGGAGCGAAATCCGGATTCAAGTAATCTTCCAGGTTGCAGCGGAGCAGCCTCACGATTGTAGCCCGGTTTCCCGGCTCAAGCCGGACCTGCATCAGCACGCCGCCCAGCTCGATCTCGCCGTAAGTCTCCTCCTGCTCCTCTTGTTCCCAGTAGATCCCATCAGGCAATATGGTGTAATGGGTCATTGCGTGATCCCTCCCGCCGTTTTCTCATTGCGGCGCGATTCGATCAGCGAATTCAGCTTGTTTAACCCTTCGCCGATCCCGCCGATCGCATCGATGAGACCGTATTTCACCGCATCGGTGCCGCCTACCGCCGTACCGATATCCCGGTTGAGCTCCCCGGTCTTAAACATCAGCTCTTTAAACTGCTCCTCCGAAATTCGCGAATGCGCGGTGACAAACCGCACCACTCTTTCCTGCATTTTTTCGATATATTCGAAGGTTTGCGGGACGCCGATGACAAGGCCGGTCATGCGGATCGGATGAATCGTCATCGTGGCGCTTTCGGCAATCAACGAGTAATCGGAAGCCACGGCGATCGGGACCCCGATGCTGTGCCCTCCCCCGATGACTACGGTGACGGTCGGCTTCGACAGCGATGCGATCATCTCGGCGATCGCCAGACCCGCCTCCACGTCGCCGCCCACCGTATTTAAGATGACGAGCAAGCCTTCGATCCGCGGGTTTTGCTCGGCGGCTACCAGCTGCGGGATCAAGTGCTCGTATTTCGTCGTTTTATTTTGCGGCGGCAGTACCAGATGGCCTTCGATTTGCCCTATAATCGTCAGGCAATACACATTCGACTCGCCCGGAGTAGGCACGGCCGTTTGCCCCAATTGCTGAATAACATCGGGCACGGTGGGTTCTTTTTTTTCGGAATCGGGTTGTTGATTTGGAGGTAGTTCCGCGTTTTCGCGGAGAGCGGGTGTTTTGCTGGAATCCTTGTTCATCACTTTCGCCTTCCTTTCGGTTTTGAGCATACAACTAGTATGCCGACAACCTTGACCGGTCTATGCAAAAACAAAAAAAGCCCCTTCTCCCGGCGGAAACCGTCCAATTATTGCCGGCGGGAAAAGAGGCGACTGTGTGCAATTCGTTTTTTATACTTCCATAATAATCGGCAGGATCATCGGTCTGCGGCGGGTTTGCTCGTACAGGAACCGGCCGAGCGCGTCCTTGACGTTCGTTTTGAGCGACGCCCATTCGTTTACGTTTTCGTTCATCAATTTCTCCAACGTGCTGGAGACGATCCGGTTCGCTTCATCCAGCAAACCTTCCGACTCGCGGACATACACGAACCCCCGGGAAATGATGTCCGGACCGGAGACGATCGTTCCGTCCTGCTTGCTCAGCGTGACAACGACAACCAGGATCCCGTCTTGAGAGAGCAGCTTGCGGTCGCGCAGCACGATATTGCCGACGTCGCCGACGCCGAGACCATCGATCAGCACGTTGCCTGCCGGCACTTTGCCGGCTTTGCGGGCAATGCCGTTCTGAATCTCGATCGTTTCCCCGATATCAACCAGGAAAATATTGTCCGGTTCCACGCCCACCGATTCGCCAAGCAGCGCATGCTTGCGCAGCATCCGGTATTCGCCGTGGATCGGAATGAAATATTTCGGCCGCATCAGGTTCAGCATCAGCTTCAGCTCTTCCTGGCTGCCGTGCCCGGATACGTGAACGCCCGAATTGGAGCCGCTGTAAATAACTTCCGCACCGAGGCGGAACAGCTCGTCGATCGTTCGTCCCACGTATTTCTCGTTGCCCGGAACCGGCGTCGCCGCGATAATAACCGTGTCGCCCGGCAAAATATCGACCTTGCGGTGCGTCGAACGGGCCATCCGCGTCAGCGCCGACATCGGTTCGCCCTGGCTGCCGGTGCATAAAATGACCACGCGATCCGCAGCCATTTTGTTCACTTCTTCAGGCTCGATCAAAATGCCGTCCGGCACGTTCAGATAACCTAATTCATCGGCAATCGTCACCACGTTCACCATGCTGCGGCCGATAATCGTCAACTTGCGTCCGGTCTCGTAAGCCGCATCGATCACTTGCTGAATCCGGTGCACATTCGAAGCAAACGTGGCCACCACGACGCGCTGCTGCGCTTTATGGAAAATATCGCTAAGCACAAGTCCTACATTTCTTTCCGATGGCGTAAAGCCTGGTTTTTCCGCATTGGTGCTGTCGGATAAAAGAGCCAACACGCCTTTTTTACCGATTTCGCCCATCCGATGCAAATCCGCATATTGATCATTGACTGGGGTATGATCAAATTTGAAGTCCCCGGTATGAACGACATTTCCTTCCGGCGTTTCAATGCACACGCCCACCGAATCCGGAATACTGTGATTCGTTCTGAAGAACGTCGCTTTCAGCGTCGAGCCCAGCTCGATTTCCGAATCGGCGTTGATCAGCACCCGCTTCGTTTCGCCGAGCAAGCCCGCTTCCTTCAGCTTGTTCTCCACAAGTCCGAGCGTCAGTTTCGTCCCGTAAACCGGAACGTTCAAATTCTTAAGCACATAAGGCAATCCGCCGATGTGATCCTCATGGCCGTGCGTAAGCAGGATACCTCTTACCTTGTCACGGTTCTCCGTCAAGTAAGTGATATCGGGAATGACGATGTCGATGCCGAGCATATCCTCTTCCGGAAACTTAAGCCCGGAATCGATGACAACGATGTCATTGGCATATTGAACGACATACATGTTTTTTCCGATTTCTGCGACGCCGCCCAATGCAAAGATCGTCAATTTTTCATTATTCATTTTTTTGGACAAGTGAATCTAACCCTCCTATAAGTTTGGACGTCGTATTTTTCATATGGAAATGGCTCCGATCACTGCAGATCAACACATTTTTCGCAGGAATAAACGACCGCCTCGCCGGACGGTCCAGCCGTTTCTCAAAATTGCTAATTTTAAAAAAAATCACCGCACCCAGTCACTTGAGATCATTATACATGATTAAATTGGCAAAAAACAAGTCAGGCGTTTTACGTGCTTTTAACGTTACCTTGCACCACAGCAAAAAAACCGATGCCTCATTACGAGACATCGGTTTTTGGAAATCGAGCGCATATTTGGCTGGGCGCTTACTTCAACAGCTCGCGTATCCGGGCCGCTTCCTCCGCATTCGGCGGAACGAGCGGAAGCCGCACCGATCCGACCCGGCAGCCGATTTCGTTCAGCGCATATTTCACCGCAACCGGATTCGGACATTCGAATAAGCCTTTAAACAGCGGCAGCAGCTGGCGATGAATCTTTCCGGCTTCACCAACCTGACCGCTTAGGAACAGATCGATCATTTCCTTCATCGAGCTGCCGGCCAAATGGCTGGCGACGCTGACGACTCCGTAAGCGCCCACGGCCAAAGCCGGAAGCGCTGCCGCGTCTTCTCCCGAATACACGCGAAAGCCATCCGGAGCACCGCTCACGATGGCGGCCACCTGATCCAGGGACGCGCATTCCTTGGTCGCCACGACATTTGGAATTTGCGCCAGCCTGAGCGTCGTTTCCACGCTGATACTGACGATGGTCCGGGACGGTACATTGTATAACATGACAGGCAGGGAGGCCGAGGTCGCGATCGCTTCAAAATGGCGGTACAGCCCTTCCTGGTTCGGCTTGTTATAGTAAGGAGCGACCAGCAAAATCCCGTCCGCGCCGCACCGCTCGGCTTCCTGCGTCAAATGGATGGAATGGGCGGTGTCGTTGCTGCCCGTACCGGCGATGATTTTACAGCGGCCTGCGGCATGCTTCACCGCAAAATCGAACAAATCCCGCTTTTCTGCATCGCTTATAGTAGGGGATTCCCCCGTCGTTCCGCTAACGACCAAGGCATCGGATTTTTGCTCCTCAATCAAATAATCCATTAAGCGAGCAGTCCCATCCAAATCGATCTTCCCTTGTTCATCAAAAGGCGTTACCATGGCTGTAATTAATCTTCCAAACTCTGCCACACTTTATCCTCCTCCCGTTTTCCGCGTCCTATTTATCTGCCGAGTTCAAATTTGTCGTGCAAAGCGCGGAGCGCTTGAACCATGTCATCCTTATGGACCAGAACCCAGATCGTTGTATTCGAATCCGCAGACTGCAGAATCTGAATATTTTGTTCCGTCAAAGCTTCGACGATTTTCGCCATAATGCCCGGCACCCCGTTGATGCCCCCGCCGATGACCGAGACTTTGGCGCAGCCGGATAAAAATTGCGGCGATAACTCCAAGGCGTTTAGAACCGATTCCGCTTTCAGCGCATCTTTGTCGAATACCGTATAAACGACGCCCGTCGGGGTCACATTAATAAAATCAACGCTGATCGCGTTTTCCGCCATCGCTTTAAAGACTTGAAGCTGAAGGTTGTCGGCGCCTTTGCCGGCCGCTTCGACACGAATCTGCGTCACGTTCGCCACATAAGCAATCCCAGTCACGTAGCGATCCACAATGCCCAGCTGAACGTCTTTAAAGCCTTCAGGATTGGCCACCAGCGTCCCTTCTCCTTCCGAGAAGGTGGAGCGTACGCGCACCGGAATTCCCGATTGCATCGCGATTTCCACCGCCCGGGGATGAATCACCTTGGCCCCCTGATGGGCCATGTTGCAGATTTCCGCATAACTGACATATTCCAAAGGTCTCGCATCCTCTACGATTCTGGGATCGGCGGTTAAAATTCCGTTCACGTCGGTATAAATGTCCACGATTTCGGCATGCAGGGCCGCACCCAGCGCTGTTGCCGAAGTATCGCTGCCGCCGCGTCCCAATGTGGTGAAATCACCCGTTAGATTTTGGCCCTGGAAACCGGTGACGATGACGACTTTATCCTGCTCGAGCTCTTCAAGCACCCGCGTCGGCACGATTTCCAGGATTCTGGCATTTCCAAAGTGGCTGTCCGTCCGAAATCCGGCTTGAGCGCCGGTTAACACGGTCGAAGCAACGCCGCATTCCGCAAGCAGGCTGCACAGCTTCGCCGCGGAAATCATTTCGCCGCATGCCATCAATAAATCCTGCTCGCGCGGCGGCAAAAACCCTTGGCCTTCGGCCGCCAGTTCCAACAAAGTATCCGTGGCGTACGGATCGCCCTTCCGGCCCATGGCCGAAACCACCACGACGAGCCGGAAACCATTTTCCAGTTCCCGGCGAATGTGTGAGACGACATGATCTCTCGCTTCCGAAGTCGATAGAGACGTGCCGCCAAATTTTTGCACCAAAATGCGCATGGGTATTCCTCCAGTTAAGTAAATGCGGAGTGTTGCTTAACTCCTATCCAGCGCCCCTAGCACCCGAGCGGATGAAAAGCCGGAAGCTAAACCACTGTAGTCCTCTCCGCGAATTGCAAAGCGTTCCATGACGCGCCTTGAGCAAATGATCCAAAACGATTTCCGACAGCTTCGGGTGTT
This sequence comes from Paenibacillus oralis, assembly GCF_003863965.1. Classification (GTDB taxonomy): domain Bacteria; phylum Bacillota; class Bacilli; order Paenibacillales; family Paenibacillaceae; genus Fontibacillus; species Fontibacillus oralis. The sequence continues at coordinate 5,080,056 of NZ_RRCN01000001.1, read as the reverse complement.
CCGTTTCCTCTTGCTCATCCAGCAAGTCTCCCATTCTCTTAAATCGAACGATTATATTGTTAATTTCAAGTATGTTTCCACCCGCAGGCAGGCTCATCCATGAAAACGCTCGATAATCAGCGGTTGCAGCTGCTTGCCTTCCAGCGCCGCATAACAGGTTTCCGGCACCAGCTCCATGTTGGCCACCAGCGAATTCGGCTTCCCCGCCGGATTGTCCTGACCGAACGGAACGAAGTATACGTTTTTGGCCACGATCAGCTTGGCGATATTCGCCAGATTGAAGCCTAAACCGTCATTGGTCGACACGGCAATCACGAGCGGGCGCCCGTTCCGCAGCTGGGCTTTGGCGGCCATCAGCACCGGACTGTCCGTGACGGCATTCGCCAGCTTGCTTGTCGTCGTGCCCGTGCAAGGAGCGATGACCAGCACGTCGAGCAATTTGCTGGGGCCCAGCGGCTCCGCTTCGACAATTGAAGAAATAATATCATTCCCGGTTATATCTTTCAACTGTTTTCGCCAATCTTCCGATTTGCCGAAACGGGTATCCGTCGTCAACACCGAGTTGGAAATGATCGGGACGACTTTCGCTCCTCCATCGACAAAACGCCCAATCTGAGGCATCACCTCAGCGAACGTGCAATGTGAACCCGTTATGGCGTAACCTACCGTTTTACCTTGCCAATTCACTCTTCATCCCCCCGTAGTTGAAACTCCTCCAAAATCGACTGACAGATCGTATTGGCCATGATGATACCAGCCGTTTTGGGAGCGACCATACCGGGGAGACTGGGGGCAAGGATCGCCTTGATGCCGCGCTTCTCGGCAAAACGGAAATCCGTCCCGCCGGGCGCGGACGCAAGGTCGATAATCACCGCCCTGCGCGGCAGTTTCGAGATGATTTGCGCTGTGACTATCATAGTCGGTATCGTATTAAAAATCAAGTCAACATCGCCGACATTGGCGGCCAAATCCCTTGTTGCAAAAGGCTTCCAGCCCATTTGCACCGCCCTTGCCATATCGTCTTCCCGGCGTACCCCCACCTTCACGGCCGCTCCCAAACCCTGCAGCGTTTTCGCCATCGTAAATCCCGTACGGCCCATCCCGAGCACGATGCAGGTCGATCCGTGAATCGTGATGTCCGTATTCTGGATCGCCACCATCAGGGCCCCTTCCGCCGTCGGGATCGAGTTGTAGATCGCTACGTCGTCGCGCTCCAGCACTTCAATGATCCTAAGCCCGCCTTTGTCTCCCAGTTGCTTCAAATAACTTTTGGCAATTCCCGTATATACCAAAGTATCTTTCCGCACAGCTTCAAACGCTTCCGGCCTGATGACAAGCTGTTCCGCAGAGAACGGCGCCGGCACGACACCGTGATCATCGCAACCGATTACCGGAAGGATGATAACATCAGCGCTGGACAGCAAGCCTGGGGTTAGCGCTTCTATTGAGACTCCGGGAAACGGCGTATCCAACCGGTCGAAGCCGACGATGCGCACTGTGGCATCCAACTCCAAACATTTGTTGATGACCTCCACCTGGCGGGCGTCTCCACCGAGGAACACAATCGTGATTCCGGTTAGCATACTTAAATGGCACTCCTTCCAAGCAACGCAGTATAGACCATCTTATGCGGCCGCCTAAAAAGTGGTGAAAATAGACGAAACGTCATCTCCTTGAAGTATGTAAAAAGAATTAATTTCCCCTATCAAGCAGGAAAGACCACCCGATCAAATATGTCGGGTGGTCTTTGACTCCAGCGAAAATTATAAGGGCAAAAAAGGTCGTTATTCCGGCATTATCGGTTCATTTGAGAGAATAGAGGAAATTCATGGCGCTATTTTCCCCCGATGCAAGGAAATGCCCGTATTCTGGACCGTTCGCAGGTAAATAAGGACAAAATATTCCACTATTGGGGATAAACATGCAAGGCTTCGGATAATAAGAACATAAAGTTCCGCTATTTTGCAGGCTGACGGTTTCTTGTTCCAAAAGCCCGTTGTCAAGCACCAATTTCTAACCACGAAACTATTCTAAGGGTTGCCACAGCCGCTATTTGTTCCAAAAACGTTGATTTCAAATTCTAACGGTTGCCATGGCGCTTATTTCACTTAAACCCAGCCCATTTTGCTTAGATTAAGGTAAATAACGGCGCTCACAACCGTTAGAATTTTGAAAAGGTCTTTTTTCGTAAAATAACAGCTACTACAACCGTTAGATTCCCGGCGGACGATAGTTTCGATTAGAACACCTGGGCGAAATCTCAAAAGTATCCGGGCTTTGCCGTATTATTTCGTTCCGGTATGGCCGAAACCGCCGGTTCCCCGCTCAGTATCGGACAGCTCGTCCACTTCGGTTAAGGCGACTTCCGGCACGGTTTGAAACACCATTTGCGCGATGCGTTCATTGCGTTTAATCGCAAACGGCTCCTGGCCAAGGTTGATCAGCAGCACCTTGATCTCGCCGCGATAATCGGCATCGATCGTGCCCGGCGTGTTGAGACAGGTGATGCCATGCTTCAAAGCCAGGCCGCTGCGCGGGCGGATCTGGGCCTCCAGGCCGCCCGGCATCGCGATGGCGATCCCGGTCGGGACGAGCGCTCTCGCCCCAGGCTGCAAGACCAGATCCTCCGTAACCGCGGCGTAAAGGTCAAAGCCGGAAGCCAGCTCCGACATTTTGCGCGGCAGCTCGATATCTTCATTTCCGGCAAAACGTTTGATTTGTACTTCAAATGACAAGTTCATCTCTCCTTAATCCCATAATGGCCCGATCGGACCCGCCAACCATCGCCAAGGCGAACGGCCGGCTGAACATGCGCCCCAGCACGTTGTTCACATCGTCCATCGTCACCGCCTCGATCCGGGCGATCATTTCATCCAGCGTATAATGCCGCCCGAGCATCAACTCGTTTTTCCCCAGCCGGTTCATGCGGCTGCCCGTGCTTTCAAGACTTAAAATCAGGCTGCCCTTCAACTGCTCCTTGCCTTTGCTGAGCTCGCTTTCGGTAATCCCGTTCACGGACACATCGTGCAAAAGCTCCTTCGTCAGCTCCAGGACCTCTTTCGTTTGCCGCGGCGCCGTACCGGCATATACCGTAAACAACCCGCTATCGGCATGGGAGCTGTGATAGGAGTAGACGGAATAGGCCAAACCGCGTTTTTCGCGGATCTCCTGAAACAGCCGTGAGCTCATACCGCCGCCAAGCGCATTGTTCAGCAAAGTCATGGCATACTGCTTCTCGTCGCCGATCGGCAGCCCCGGGAAGGACAGGCAGATATGGTTTTGTTCCGTTTTTTTGCGGTGAAATTTGAGGTCGCCGAGAAAATCCGGCGCGGCCAGCGAAACCTGGTCCCCACGCACCGCGAAATCGCCGAAATATTTTTCCAGCAGCTCAATCACCTGATCGTCGATATTTCCGGCTACGCTGATCACCGTATTTTCCAACGTATAATGCTCGCGCATATACGCGCGTAAATGGCCGGATTCCATGGCCCGGAGCTGTTCCTCCGTCCCTAAAATCGGCAGGGCCAGCGGATGTTCCCCATAAGCGGCCTGCGACACCAGATCGTGCACCATGTCATCCGGGGTATCCTCATACATGGAAATTTCCTCGACGATGACATTTTTCTCTTTACGCAGCTCCTCGGCGTCAAACAGTGACCGGAAAAACATATCCGACAGAACATCCACCGCGATCGGCAAGTGCTCGTCGAGCACCTTCGCATAATAACACGTGTATTCTTTGGACGTAAAGGCGTTTACGTTGCCTCCGATGGCGTCGAATTGCTCGGCGATATCCTTGGCGCTAAAGCGCTCCGTCCCCTTAAACAGCATATGTTCGATAAAATGCGAAATCCCCCCGACTTCGGGTTGTTCATTGCGCGAGCCTGTCTTGACCCAAATGCCAAACGAGACCGAGCGGCAGGTCGGAATCTGTTCCATAACCACCCGAAGGCCGTTTTTTAATTGCGTTTTCTTCACGAAAGGCCCTCCTAATATTTCAATAAACGCAGTTCCTATCCTACCAAAAAAAGGCGTTCCGCTCAACTCTCCGGTACTTCGACCCGATCAGGCGACAGCGTCTCCTCCACCGTGCCGAGAACCAGCCCTTTGCTGCGGATGACCCGGATCATATCCCTCAGCGCGTCCCGGCTCGATGCCGTCGGGTGCATCAGAATCAATGAGCCCGGGCCTACCTGGCTCTCTATCCGCTTAACGACGGTTGCAGCCGGGGGCTTCCTCCAATCCACCGTGTCCACCGTCCAAAGCACCGTTTTGAGTCCCTGCTCCGCGGCCAGCTTGACGGTTTGACTGTTATAGTCTCCCGACGGCGGGGCGAACCAGCGATTGTCCACGCCCAGCTTCTCCTTCAGCAACCCCTTTGTTTTGGAGATTTCCAAACGGGCCCGGGACGCCTCGAGCTGGCTCATGTTGGGATGGGAATAGGCGTGATTTTCCAACGGATGCCCCCGTTTTTGAATTTCCCCGGCGAGCTCCGCATTTTCCTTAAGCCAGCTTCCGTCCAGAAAAAAGGTCGCTTTCACCTTCGCTTCGTCAAGCGTGTCCAGCATCGGAAGGATGTACTCGTTTCCCCAGGCCACATTGATCATCAGCGCCACCATCGGCTTGTTCGGATTTCCCCGATAAATGGGCTGCGCCCCCAGATCATCCAGGCTCACCTGCGGCTTGATTTCCCGGTATATGTATTCGATCTCCGCTCCGGCCGGCAGCAGCTTCGCCTGCTCATAAGTTCGCTCAATGTCCACTTCCCGGCCGTTATAACCCGGAATCGCCTTCCAAATGCGATCGACGGTGGCATTGACCGGCTCGATCCGCCTTTTGGCGGCTTCCTCGCGGATTTTAAGCAGCAGATCGTCTTGTTTGCCCTTGTCTTGCCCCAGTTCATTGCTTTCATAAAAATCGCTAAACAGCCGGAAGGCAAAACTTCCGTCTTGCCCGCCGCTCTTCTCCACAAATGACCGAATTCCCGCCAACTGCCCGAGAATCATGACAAATGCGATGCAGGCCGCAATAATCACAAACTTGTTCCGCCCCATACCAGGTTCATCCCTTCAACCGGTTTTTGTCCCCATCATATGTAGACAAGTCCCGAATTATGCACCTTTATACAGGCTGCGGTTCATGCGCATTAAAAAAGAGCCAGAATTGATTCATTCTGTCTCTTTTCCCGCACCTTTTTAGTTCACATGCAGCCGTTCATCGTTTATGAAGGAGCTTTTTCCGTTTGGGCAGTCAAAACCGCTTTGCGGGAAAGATTGATCCGTCCTTGGCTGTCGATTTCCGTCACCTTGACGGTTACCGTATCGCCGATAGCGACGACGTCTTCCACTTTGCCTACGCGTTCCGTCGAAAGCTGGGAGATGTGCACCAGCCCGTCCTTGCCCGGCAAAATTTCCACAAAAGCGCCGAATTTTTCGATCCGTTTTACGGTGCCGACATAAATTTCGCCGACGACGACTTCCTTCACGATGCCTTCGATAATCGAGCGCGCTTTGTTGTTCATCTCTTCGTTGGCCGAAGCGATAAAGACGCGTCCGTCCTGCTCGATATCGATTTTCACGCCGGTTTCCTCGATGATCTTGTTGATGATTTTGCCCCCGGCCCCGATAACGTCGCGGATTTTGTCCGGATTGATGTTCATGATCAGGATCTTAGGCGCATACGGAGACAACTGCTCCTTCGGCTTTTGGATACGCTCCATCATCTTCGCCAAAATGAACATCCGGCCTTCCTTCGCCTGCTTCAATGCGTCCGTCAAAATCTGCCGGTCGATGCCGTCGATCTTGATGTCCATTTGAATGGCGGTCACGCCTTCCGCGGTTCCGGCCACTTTAAAGTCCATATCTCCGAGATGGTCCTCCATCCCTTGAATGTCCGTCAAAATGGACACATGCTCTCCGTCTTTGATCAGGCCCATCGCTACCCCGGCTACCGGAGCTTTGATCGGCACGCCCGCGTCCATCATCGCCAGGGTGCTGGCGCAAATGCTGGCTTGCGATGTCGAACCGTTCGATTCCAATACTTCCGATACAAGACGGATCGTGTAAGGGAATTCCGATTCCGGCGGAATCACTTTCGAAAGCGCCCGTTCGCCAAGTGCGCCGTGACCGATTTCGCGGCGGCCCGGTGCGCGCAGCGGACGCGCTTCACCTACGCTGAACGGAGGGAAGTTGTAATGATGCATAAACCGTTTTGACTCTTCCAGGTCGATGCCGTCGAGAATTTGCACATCGCCCAGCGCGCCAAGCGTACAAACGCTTAGTGCTTGCGTTTGGCCGCGCGTAAACAGACCGGAGCCGTGCGTACGCGGCAACAGGCTGATGTCGCATTCGATCGGACGGATTTCGCTGAGCTTGCGGCCGTCCGGCCGGATTTTATCATGCGTGATTAAGCGGCGGACTTCTTCTTTAACGATGTCGTGCAGCACTTCCTTGACGTCGGCAAGCAGTTCCGGAGACTCTATGTATTTCTCTTCGAAATAGGCGACCGTCTCCTCATTGATGGCGTCAATTGCATCCTGCCGCGCATGCTTCTCGGCGATTTTCACGGCTTCCACGAGACGATCCTTGGCATAGGCTCGAACTTCCTGGTTCACGTTTTCGTCGACCGCGTGCAGTTTCACCTGCATTTTCTCTTTGCCGGCCACTTGGACAAGCTCTTCGATTACGGCAACGATTTTTTTGATTTCCTCATGGCCGAACATGATGGCTTCCAGCATGATTTCTTCCGGAACTTCGTTCGCTTCCGCCTCAACCATCATAATCGCGTCTTTCGTCCCCGCCACCACGACGTAAATATCGCTGGCTTCCTGCTGGGATATATTCGGGTTAAGCACGAATTCGCCGTTCACCCGTCCCACCGCCACACCGCCGATCGGGCCGTTAAACGGAACATCCGATATGCTCAGCGCGGCCGATGTTCCGATCATCGCGGCGATTTCAGGCTCGCAGTCCTGATCCACGCTCATGACCAGATTGACGATTTGCACATCATTGCGGAACCCTTCCGGGAACAGCGGACGAATCGGACGGTCCGTCAAACGGCTGGCCAAAATGGCCTTTTCGCTGGGACGGCCCTCGCGTTTAATGAAGCCGCCGGGAATTTTACCGACCGCATACAGCTTTTCTTCATAATTGACCGTCAGCGGAAAAAAATCCAGGTCCTTTGGTTCCGAGGAGGCCGTTACCGTGCAAAGTACAGCCGTATCTCCATAACGCACCATGACCGCCGCGTTGGCTTGCTTGGCCAATCGGCCCGTTTCGAGGATAAGAGGTCTTCCCCCCAGATCCATTTTCACATGATTCTCCATGTAATCCCTCCTTATCACAATAAAAGTTCGGTACAAAGTTCATTATTTCCTGCTTTATCTTAAATCATTAAGGAGCGATGAACTTGTCCCTTCACAACAAAAGCTCCTGACGGAGCCTTTTCGTAAACGCTATTCAATAACCGCCCGAAATACCCGTTCATTTGTAAAAAGCAACCCGGCGGCTTATCGTTCGCTTGAAAGCGTCCGACGGCAACCAGGCTGCTTTTCGTAAAGATGTCAAATTAACGACGCAATCCGAGTTTTTCGATCAATGCGGAGTAACGTCTCACGTCTTTGTTCTTCAAGTAAGCCAGCAGCTTACGGCGTTGGCCGACCATTTTCAAAAGACCCCGACGGGAATGATGGTCTTTCTTGTGCGTGCGCAAATGTTCCGTCAAGTTCGTAATGTTCTCCGTAAGGATAGCAATTTGCACCTCTGGGGATCCGGTATCGGACTCATGAGTTTTGTGCTCGTCGATCAATTGTTGCTTACGTTCTTGAGTCAATGCCATCCTGTTCACCTCCTTTTCCTCAATCGCCGTTAGCCTCGTCGCCGGCGGTGAAACCGAACAACCAAGCCAAGGTTATAGTTGCGGCCCGGTAAGAAAATCCATGGGCATAACAACGTAGTTCAGTATACCATACAACCCGGATAAAAGTAAATGCTACTGGCTCGTTTACGCTTTTTCCGCTTTCAGCAGGCTTTTGGCGGTTTCGGCATCCTTGGTTATTTGCGCAATCAGCTCATCAATCGATCCGAATTTGCGTTCCTCGCGGAGGAAATGAACGAGTTCGACGGACAAGCTTTCATCATAGATATCTCCGGAAAAGTCAAACAAATGAACCTCAAACCAGGAGACGGCCGCATCGTCGTGGAAGGTCGGCTTGACCCCGACGTTCATAACCCCCTCAAAGGACCGGCCGCCGTGATGCGCCCGCACGGCATAAACGCCGCTGGCAGGAATTACGTAATGTTCGGCAAGCTTCAGGTTGGCTGTCGGAAAACCGAGTTGCCTGCCCCGTTTCTCGCCATGCATGACGGTGCCCGTCAGCGAATAGCTTCGCCCGAGCCAGCGGTTGGCCAGCCGGATGTCTCCTTCCTGAAGCGCTTTGCGGATGCCCGAGCTGCTCACCTTCTCGCCGTCGATAAGGAACGGCGGAACCGTGTTTACATCCAGGGCGTTTTCGCTAAGTTCGCGCAGCATTCCGGCTTGCCCTTCTCCCCGGTAACCGTACCGGAAGTCAAACCCGACGACAGCGGTATGCACCTTGAGGGGCACCAGGATGCCGGTGACGAAATTTTGCGGGCTCACCCGCGAGAACGCGTCATTAAACTCCACGATATACATATAATCCACGCCCATGCTGCGGAGGAGGCGTTCTTTCTCCTGCGGCGGGGTCAAATACCCGTCGTAATCGCCTTTTTTCATGACTTCCTTCGGGTGAGGGTGAAAAGTCATGACGGATGCGGGCAGTCCAAGCTCGTCCGCCAGCTTGACGGCCGTCTCGATCACGCTGGCGTGCCCCAAATGGAGACCGTCAAACTGGCCGATGGCGAGTACCTGCGGCCTCGCACCCGTTGCAATAAATTGTTCGGTTAAAGGGTATGATAAGCTTATCGTTTCCATCAAAAGTCTCACCTGCAATTCCCTCGGATTAGCACAATCGTTCATATGATTCAATCGGGAAGGAACACCTTTACCGCTTTGACGGCAAGCGTTTCTTCATCCGCCTTGAAAATACCTAAAAACCGCTGCTGTGGATCATAAAGCCGGATCAGCTCCCCCCGGTTTGCCTGCGGATTCACCGCGGCGGCGGGCAAACGCTGTCCTTGCAGAGCCGCCTTTACTTTGTCCCCGGCGATCGTATGAGCCGGCAGATGCCGGACTCCCTGGTCGACCGGCAGTAAATAGGAAGCCAGGTCCCCTAGCGCAGCGTGCCGGGCGATTTCTTCCAGCGTTAAACAGCTCTGCTCCGTAATCCCGGCCGACACCGTCCGCTTAAGCTGCGCCATCGCCGCCGGCACGCCAAGCGCCCGGCCGATATCGACGCAAAGCGTGCGGATGTAAGTTCCTTTGGAGCAAAGCGCCCGGAACTGGATGGTTGGATGCGGCCCCTCCGGATGAAAGGATAACAGCTCAAGCTCATAAATCGTCACTTCGCGGGCTTTACGTTCGACCGTTTTCCCTTCCCTCGCCAGTTCATAGAGCCGCTTTCCGTCGTGCTTCAGTGCGGAATACATCGGCGGAACCTGGGAAATCGTGCCGGCGAACCGCTGCAGCACCTGCCTGACGGCTTCTTCTGTTACCGATACTTGATCAAGCTGCTCCACGACCGTACCCGACATGTCTTCGGTGTCCGTAGCCACCCCCAGAATCAGGGTCGCCTCATACTCCTTGGGCAGCTCCTGCAAATATTCGACCATCCGGGTGGCCCGTCCCAAGCAGAGCGGAAGCACTCCGGTGACGGCGGGGTCCAACGTGCCCGTATGGCCGATCCGCTTCATTTTGAGGATGCCGCGGCATTTGGCCACAACGTCGTGAGAGGTAAAACCGGCGGGTTTTAGCACCGGCAGGATGCCTTCATACGCGGTCATAACTGCAGCCTCACCTGCTCCACCACGCGCGGCACAATCGTGTCCAGCGTTCCTTCGACGCGCGCTCCCGCGGCCCGGACGTGCCCGCCCCCGCCAAAGCTTTGGGCCACCTTGGCCACGTCCACTTTCCCGGCGGAACGCATGCTCACTTTTACGGCTTGCTCATCGATCACCTTAAACAGGAGGCCGACCTCCACCCCTTGAATATTGCGGGGATAGTTGACGATGCCTTCCATGTCCTCATGAACCGCACCCGCGGATTTCAGGTCTTCGTCCGTCACGACCACCCAGCTGATTTTGCCGTCTTCGGTAAGCTGAAGCCCGTTTAAGGATCTCGTCAGCAGGCGCAGCTGCGACAGGGTCATTTGCTCCAGCAGAAGTTCGGACAAGCCCGGTCCGTCAACACCGTACTCCAACAGCTTGGACGCCGCCGCCATTACTTTGGGAGACGTGTTCGAATAGCGGAACCCGCCCGTGTCGGTCAGTAGTCCGGTGTAAAGCGCCGTGGCGATCGTCTCGTTCAACTCCAGGCCCATAAAATGGATGAGATCGAATAAAATCTCCGCCGTGGCTGCGGCATGAGGGACAATCAAATTAATATCGCCATACCCGTCATTGGTCGGATGGTGATCGATGTTCAGCAGCTTGGCGCCTTCCGCAAACAGCTCCTTGGTCGTCCCGACCCGTTTGAAATCCGCGCAATCGACGCAGATCACGTAGTCGAATTTCCGGTTTAGGGGCTCTGCCGACAGGTCGACAATCCGTTCCGCCTGCCGTAAATAAGCCATCCGCTTAGGGATCGGCCCTTCGTTGACCATTACATATTTTTTACCCAGACATGACAGAAGCCAGCCCACCGCGAGGGTGGAACTGACTGCGTCTCCGTCCGGCTGAACATGCGCCACCACGAGAAAATCATCATGCTCCGTCAGAAAAGCCTGGGTCTGACGCAGCTCCCGTTCATATTGCATTGCCGGTCTCCTTTTTAAAGAGATCAAAAAGTCAGACTTTTTGATCTCTATTTTAATTCATTTGTCGTGCTCGTGCGTAATTTCGCCCAGAAGCTGCTCGATCCGGCTTCCGTAAGCGATCGATTCGTCGATTTTAAAGATCAGCTCCGGCGTATGCCGCAGCCGGATCCGCTTGCCGAGTTCGGTGCGCAAAAATCCGTTGGCCTTCTCCAGCCCTTTCAGGGATTCGTTTTTCTTCTCTTCATCCCCGAAAACGCTCAAATAGATTTTGGCCTGCGACAAATCGCTCGTCACATCTACCCCGGTCACGGTGACAAAACCGATGCGCGGATCTTTCAGTTCCTTCTGGATAAGCACGCTAAGTTCTTTTTTAATCTGTTCGCCTACGCGGCCGGTCCGATTTTTGGCCATTTATGACACCACCTTACTTCGGTTCAACAGTTTCCATGATGAAGGCCTCAATCACGTCGCCTTCTTTAAGATCATTGTAGTTATCGAGGGTAATCCCGCATTCGTAACCTTGCGCAACTTCTTTGGCGTCGTCCTTGAATCGCTTCAAAGAATCGATTTTGCCTTCGTAGATTACGATGCCGTCGCGGATGAGACGCGTTTCCGCCGAACGGGTAATTTTGCCGGAAGTGACCATGCAGCCCGCGATCGTTCCGACCTTGCTGATCTTGAACGTATTGCGGACTTCGGCATGCCCGATGACGGACTCTTTGTATACCGGATCCAGCATCCCCTTCATCGCTTGTTCGATCTCCTCGATCGCATTATAGATGACGCGGTGCAGGCGAATGTCGACCTTCTCCTGCTCGGCCGTCGCTTTCGTCTGGTTGTCCGGACGGACGTTAAAGCCGATAATGATCGCATTGGAAGCTGCGGCCAAAATAACGTCGGACTCGGTAATTGCCCCGGCACCGCTGTGGATGATCTTCACGCGCACGCCCTCGATGTCGATTTTCTCGAGCGCGCCCTTCAGCGCCTCTACCGAACCTTGAACGTCCGCTTTGATGATCACGTTCAGCTCTTTGATTTCGCCCTCTTTAATGTGGCGGAACAAATCGTCGAGCGTCACGCGCGTATTCGCGCCCAGATCGGACTGGCGTTGCGTGATCGCACGTTTGTCGGCGATGGAACGGGCTTTGCGTTCGTCCTCGAACACCATAAGCGGATCGCCCGCTTGCGGCACTTCGGTAAGGCCGGTAATTTCCACCGGTGTCGAAGGCCCTGCTTCCTTGAGACGGCGTCCCCGGTCGTTCACCATCGCGCGGACGCGCCCGAAGCAGTTGCCGGCCACAAAGGCGTCGCCGACTTTCAGCGTCCCGTGCTGCACCAGCACGCGGGCCACCGGTCCGCGGTTTCTGTCCAGCTCGGCTTCAATAACCGCACCGCGAGCGCGTTTGTCCGGGTTCGCTTTGTACTCGTTGACTTCCGCCACAAGCAGGATCATTTCGAGCAGGTCTTCCAGTCCCATCTTTTGCTTGGCCGACACGTTGACGAAAATCGTGTCGCCGCCCCATTCTTCCGGTACAAGTTCATATTCTGTCAATTCCTGCTTGACTTTATCCGGGTTGGCATCCGGTTTGTCGATTTTGTTGACCGCCACAATGATCGGCAGCCCCGCCGCTTTGGCGTGGTTGATCGCTTCGACCGTCTGCGGCATCACGCCGTCGTCAGCCGCAACGACGATGATCGTAATGTCGGTCAGCTGCGCTCCGCGCGCCCGCATCGCCGTAAACGCCTCGTGGCCCGGCGTGTCGAGGAACGTGATCTTCTTGCTGTTGATTTCGACCTGATAAGCGCCGATATGCTGGGTAATGCCGCCGGCTTCGCCGCCGGTCACGTTCGTCGAACGGATGGCGTCCAGCAGCGTCGTTTTCCCGTGGTCAACGTGACCCATAATCGTCACGACCGGCGGACGTTCCTTCAAATCCGCCTCATCGTCAACCTCTTCGATCGTTTCGAAACGGTCTTCCTCGACCGGAATTTTCACTTCAACTTCAACACCGAAATCGCCGGCAAGCAGCAAGATCGTATCGATGTCGAGCTCCTGGTTGATCGCCGCCATGACGCCGAGCAGCATCAGCTTTTTGATTACCTCGGAAGCGTCTTTATGCAGCAGCTTCGCGGTTTCACCAACGGTCATCGTGCCGCGGACAATAATTTTCTTCGGCGTGTTGTCGATTTTCTCGCGCGGCGGCTGCTGATATCCGCCACGGCCCCCCCGGCCGCCTTTGCCGCCGCGGTTGTTGTTTCTAAAGTTGCCACTACGGTTGTCGTCAAAACCTTTTTGGTTTTTGCCGCCATGGTTGCCCTTTCTGCCTTGACCTTGACCTTGGCCTTTGCCTCCGCCATTGTTATTATTGTTGCCAGCCGAAGCAAAATTACGGTTTGGCGCTTGCCCGCCGCGGTTTGCTCCGCCGTTACCTTGGCCGCCTCCTTGGCGGTTGCCCCCGCCGTCACGGCGCTGCGAATCGCCCCCGCTTTGGCCTTGTCCCCGATTTCCTTGAGGGTTGCGGCCTCCGGCATTGCCCGCGTTTTGCGCGGAAGCGCGCGGGCCTTGCTGATGTCCTCCGTTTGGACGTTGATTTCTTTCCTGTACAGCGGTAGTTCCGCCTTTTGCGTTTTGGTTGTGATTTGGTTTATTATTCATGCTTACCTGCTTTTCATGTTGATTTTTATTTTTGGCTTGACCGCCGGGGTTGCCGTGAACCTTTGCCTCCCGGCCTTGTTCTCCGCGATTCCCCGCCCCTTCCGGGGCCGGATTTTTCGCAGCCTGGCTTCCTCCTGCGGAAGCCGGTGCCGGCGATTTGGACGGGGATTCGGCGCGGCCCGAATTTTCCCGCTTGGCAGCGGCGTTCGTCTTAATATCCTTGAAAAATTGCTCCACGCGCGTTACGGTATCATTCTCCATCACGCTCATATGGTTGTTCACCGGGATATTAAGTCGCTTAAGAATCGTAATGATTTCTTTGCTGCTCATGTTGAGCGATTTCGCATATTCATATACCCTGAGCTTATCTTGTTTTTCTTGTTTACTCAATATACTCCACCTCCGACGTTTTCGCGATCGCTTTACGAACCATATCGGCAAACCCTTGATCTGTAAGGGCCAGAACAACCCGTTCCGGCTTCCCTACGCTCGATCCGAGCATCTCCCTGTCAAATCCGACCATCAAAGGAACTTTGTACGTACCGCATTTGTCGCGATACTTCTTTTGCGTATTGGCCGACGCATCGCCGGCTACGATTACGAGTTTGGCCTCCGCAGAGCGGATCGCCTTCAGCACGACTTCATCTCCCGTCACCAGCTTGCCCGCCCGCATGGCAAGCCCGAGCCCGGACAACGCCTTATTCATCGTCATCCTCTTCGCGTCCCTGGCCAGCGAGAAACTCCTCTTCCACCGCCAAAAAATCGCGGGCCAATTGCTCATAAACCTCTGGACCGACCGGCGCTTTCAGCGCACGGTCGAGCGCACGGGTCTTATGGGCAAGCTTGAAGCAAGCTTCCTTTCCGCACAAGTATGCGCCACGCCCCGATTTTTTGCCGGTCAAGTCGATCGACACTTCGCCTTCCGGCGAACGGACGATGCGGATCAGCGATTTCTTGGGCATCATTTGCTGGCAGGCCACGCATTTGCGCAGCGGTACCTTTCTCTGTTTCATTTTACAACCGCCCCCGATCAATCTACGGAGATGGAATCCTGAGGCATTTCGTCCTGATCGGTTTTTTCTCTTCCGAATTCCTCTTCCGCTTGGGTTTCGCTCTTAATATCGATTTTCCAACCGGTTAATTTGGCCGCCAGACGAGCGTTCTGGCCTTTGATGCCGATCGCCAGCGAAAGCTGATAATCCGGCACGATGACGCGCGACATCTTCTCGGCCTCAAACACCTGCACCTCCAGCACTTTGGACGGGCTGAGCGCATTCGCCACATATTCCTCGACATTTTCCGAATAACGGACGATATCGATCTTCTCTCCGCGCAGCTCGTTTACGATCGTTTGCACCCGGGTGCCTTTCGGTCCTACGCAGGAGCCGACCGGATCGACCTCGCTGTTGCGGGAATATACCGCGATTTTGGAACGGAATCCCGCTTCGCGCGCTACGGAACGGATTTCCACGACACCGTCGAAAATTTCCGGCACTTCCAGCTCAAACAAGCGTTTCAAAAGACCCGGATGCGTGCGGGACAGCAAAATTTGCGGTCCCTTGGTCGTATTTTCCACCTTCGTGATGTAAGCCTTGATGCGATCCCCATGCTTGAACTTCTCATTCGGCATCAGCTCGTTCAAGGGCAGATGCGCTTCGATTTTGCCGAGGTCGACGTAAATGTTGCGCAGATCCTGGCGCTGCACGATGCCGGTGACGATATCCTCCTCCTTCTCTACGAAGGCGTTATATATGAGTCCGCGCTCGGCTTCGCGAATCCGCTGGGTCACGACCTGCTTCGCGGTTTGCGCCGCAATCCGGCCGAAATCGCGAGGCGTAACTTCAATCTCGGTAATATCGTCAAGATGATAGTTCGCATTGATCTCGCGCGCGGCCGCAAGCGAAATTTCCGTGCGCGGATCAAGCACTTCTTCCACGACGAGCTTGCGGGCGTATACTTTAATCGCGCCGGTATGGCGGTTCATATCCACGCGAACGTTCTGCGCCGTATTGAAGTTCCGCTTGTAGCTGGAGATAAGCGCGGCTTCAATCGCTTCGAACAAAATATCTTTGCTGATTCCTTTTTCCCTTTCCAATTCATTCAAGGCTTCGATAAAATCCATACTCATTTGCCTCGAGTTCCCCCTTTCATAGTTCCCAGCATGTCACGCTTAACCAAATGTCTGCTCTTCTAGAAAATGATCGCCAACCTTGCGCTGGCTACTTTGCTGTATGGAATCGTGTGACTCTTCTTTCCGACTTCAACGACCAATTCGTCGTTCTCGAAGGAAAGAAGCCGGCCTTCAAACTCCTTCAGGCCGCCTACCGGTTCATATGTAGTGACAAATACGTCTTTGCCGACGGCTTTTAATACGTCCTCGGCTTTTTTAAGCGGGCGTTCCGCCCCCGGCGAGGACACTTCCAGAAAATAAGCCGATGGAATCGGATCATTCTCATCAAGCTTCTCGCTAAGATATTCGCTGATCCGGCCGCAGTCATCGATGTCAATGCCGCCGTCCTTATCGACGAATACGCGAAGGAACCAATTGCTTCCCTCCTTGACGTATTCCACGTCAACCAATTCAAAGCCGTGTTCCTCCAAATAAGGCGTGACCATTTGCTCTACGGTCGCTTTGATCTTCGGTGTGCTCAAGCGTACATTCCCTCCATCACGTTCATTCCTGTATACCAAAGAGTAAAGAGTGGGTTTCCCCACTCTTTAAACAACGGTTCTATCTTCATGATTGCCAAAAAAATTATAACATAGTCCGCCAATAGTGACAAGTAAAACACCTTTACTACTATAGGTAGTTCAAAAAATCAGCTTTTGATCACGAAGCAATTCATGAAGTGAATTCGACATCGAATCTTGAATTCAGCCGGGCCTTCCGGTGCTCACGTACCCAAAACGTACGCTCCGCTCCTGACGTCCCTAGCTTCATCCAACCTTCTCGGTGCTGAAAACCTGATATTTTTGAACTTATATTTAAACTCACACTTAAAATAGCGACAGCTGGTTGCTTTCGGGGAGTCCGCGGAAGCAGCCCATGGTGCCGAGCAGCTCGACGATCGTTTTGCTCGCCTTCGATTTCTGCTGGAAGTCCTCAATCGACAGAAATTCGCCTTGCTCCTTGGCCGCCGCGATATTTTTGGCGGCGTTCTCCCCAATGCCGGCAAGCGCCGAAAACGGCGGAATCAGCGAATCGCCATCCACAGTGAACTTGGTCGCGTCGGAGCGGTACAAATCGATCGGTTTGAAATGGAAGCCGCGCGCGGTCATCTCAAGCGCCATTTCCAGAATCGAGAGCATCGCTTTCTCTTTGGGCAGCGCCTGGAAGCCCTTTTGCTCGATCTCCTCGATTTTGCGGTAGATTGCCTCGTATCCCTGACAGCAGAGCTCGATGTCGAAATCCTCACCGCGCACCGAAAAATAAGTCGCATAGAATTCGATCGGATGATAGAGCTTGAAATAAGCGGTGCGCACCGCGGAAATGACGTACGCGGCGGCGTGGGCTTTCGGGAACATGTACTGGATCTTCAGACAGGAATCGATGTACCACTGCGGCACTTTGCATTTCTTCATCTCCTCGATCCACTCCGGCGTCAGCCCTTTCCCTTTCCGCACGCTTTCCGTGATTTTGAAGGCAAGACCGGCGTCCATGCCCGCTTTGTAAATCAAAAACAACATGATGTCATCGCGGCAACCGATCACCGTTTTGATGTTGCAGGTCCCGTTTTTGATCAAATCCTGCGCATTGCCGAGCCAAACGCCCGTTCCGTGCGACAACCCGGAAATTTGCAGCAGGTCGGCAAACGACGACGGCTGCGATTCCACCAGCATCTGCCGGACAAACTTCGTTCCCATCTCCGGAATGCCGTACGTAGCGACCGGCGTACGGATCTGTTCCGGCGTCACCCCAAGCGATTCCGTCGAGTTGAAGATGCTCATCACCTTCGGATCGTTCATCGGGATCGTCGTCGGATCAATGCCCGTGAGATCCTGGAGCATCCGCATCATCGTCGGATCATCGTGTCCGAGAATATCGAGCTTGAGCAGGTTCGCGTCAAAGGCGTGATAATCGAAGTGCGTCGTTTTCCATTCCGCCTCGGTATCGTCGGCCGGATACTGCACCGGAGTGATATCCTCCACCTCGATATAGTCCGGTACGACCACGATCCCGCCGGGATGCTGGCCCGTGCTGCGCTTAACGCCGGTACATCCCGCCGCGAGGCGGCTCAGCTCGGCCCCGCGCCAATGCTTGTGATGCTCTTCCTCGTATTTTTTGGTGAAGCCGTACGCCGTCTTCTCCGCTACAGTACCGATCGTGCCGGCGCGGAACACGTTTTTTTCGCCGAACAGCACTTTCGTGTAGTTATGGGCGTGCGGCTGATATTCCCCGGAGAAGTTAAGGTCGATATCGGGAACTTTGTCGCCCTTGAACCCGAGGAACGTTTCGAACGGGATGTCGTGGCCTTCGCCCTTCAGCGCCTTCCCGCAATTCGGACATGTCTTGTCCGGAAGGTCAAAACCGCTCGGCACGCTGCCGTCCAGGAACCATTCGCTGTGCTTGCATTCCGGGTTTTGGCATATATAATGCGCCGGCAGCGGGTTAACCTCGGAGATGCCGAGGAACATGGCGACGACCGACGAGCCGACGGACCCCCGGGAACCAACCAGATACCCGTCCTGGTTTGATTTTTTGACCAAACGTTCGGAGATCAGATAGTTCGCCGAGAACCCGTATTTGATGATCGGCTCCAGCTCTTTCTCCAGCCGCTTGACAACGACGTCCGGCAGTTCCTCGCCGTAAATCTTTTTGGCCGTGTCATAGCAGGTCTGGCGGATTTCCTCTTCCGCGCCATCAATGATCGGCGTAAACAGCTTATCCGGAAACAGCTCGTATTCCTCAAATTCGTCGGCCAGCTTGGAGGTGTTGGCAACGACTACCTCGAAAGCCTTCTCTCCGCCGAGAAAAGCGAATTCCTCCAGCATTTCCTCCGTCGTCCGAAAATGCGCATCCGGCTTGCGTATATCCTTCAGCGGGCTAAACCCGGTGATACCGTGAATCGTTATGTCGCGGAACAGCTTGTCCTTTGGATCGAGATAGTGCACGTTGCCGGTAGCCACCACCGGCTTATCCAGCTTCATCCCGATCTCGACGATTTTGCGGATCGCCGTCTCCAGCTCGGCTACGCTGCCGACCAATCCTTTGTCCACCAGATGCATATACATCGTTAGCGGCTGGATCTCCAGCACATCGTAAAACTCGGCCACTGCCTCCGCTTCCTCCACCGATTTGTTGAGCACCGTTTCGAAAAACTCGCCTTTTTCGCAGCCGGACATGATGAGCAGCCCTTCGCGCATTTCCACCAGCTTCGATTTCGGAATGCAGGGCACCCGTTTGAAATAGTCGGTGTGCGACATGGAGACGAGCTTAAACAGGTTTTTCTTGCCTGTAGCGTTGAGCGCGTAGATACCGCAATGAAACGGCCGGGTATTCGACAGATCTTTGCCGACCTTATCGTTCAGCCGGTCCAGCGTCGTATACCCTTCGATCTTGAGCGCATCTTCGAGCAGGCCGTTTAATATTTCCCCGAGCGCCAGCGTATCGTCGATCGCCCGGTGATGGTTTTCCAGCGACACCTTGTATTTGGCGGCGAGCGTATTCAACCGGTGATTTTTAAGGGTCGGAAACAGCATCCGGGCTAGTTCGAGCGTATCGAGCACCGGATTGTTCATCTGCGGCAGGCCCAGCTCCTTCAGCTTCGCGTTGACGAAATCGACGTCAAACCGGGCGTTATGGGCCACCAGCACCGCATCTCCGGCAAACTCCACGAACCGCCGCAACACCGGTTCCACATCAGGGGCGTCCCTAACCATATCGTCGTTGATGTTGGTGAGCTGCTGGATGTTGTAAGGAATCCGTTCATGCGGGTTCACAAAGGTGGCGTACCGGTCGATTTCTTTGCCTTCCTGCATTTTGACGGCCGCAATTTCAATGATTTTGTTTTGGGTCACTGAAAGACCGGTGGTCTCGATGTCGAATACGATATATGTAGCGTTCTTCAAATCGTCCCCGCGCGGATTCAGCACCACGGCGACATCATCGTTCACCACATTGGCCTCGACACCGTAAATCATTTTAATGCCGTTCTTTTTCGCCGCTTTCGCCGCGTCCGGGTAACATTGCACCCCGCCGTGATCGGTGACGGCGATCGCTTTATGCCCCCATTTGGCGGCCATCTTCACGTAATCGCCGATCGGGGTGACGGCGTCCATGGTGCTCATTGTCGAATGCAGATGGAATTCAACCCGCTTCTCGGGGGCATTGTCCTTGCGTCCCGAAGGCCCCGTAATTTCCATCAGGTCGGAAGGAATCATCACCAATTCGGGAATCTGCATAAAGCGGTCGAACTCCACTTTGCCGCGGGCTTTCACCCACTTGCCGTTGGCCAACTGGCCCATCACTTTCAAATCTTCCTTGTTTTTTGCAAACAGCTTCATCGCCAGCGAATCGGTAAAATCCGTCAAATTGAACGTAAACAACGTATTTCCGTTGCGCAGCTCCTTGCGGTCCAGCCCGAAAATTGTTCCCTGAATGGTGATTTTCTTCTCTTCGTCCTGGAGGTCCTGAAGCGGCACCGGCTGCTCCTTAATGTCGTATCCGATTTGCAGTTTGACGACCTCGCCGTCCACCTCTTCAGGCGGCGCTTCCACCGTCATGCTTTCCATCATTTTCTGGATAACTTCGCGCTCTTCCTCCACGATCCGCTGCTGGAACTCCTCGAACGCTTCGGCGCCCGTTTCGCCGGTTTGCAGCTTTACCCGCAGTTGCAGGGCAAAATAAGTTTCATAAAACGTCACGATCGCCCGGTCGATACTTTTCTTGCGGGCCAGCTCCAATGCGGTAGAATCGCCCAACGTCACGGTGACGAGATCGTTCTCCACCTCAAACCCGGCGCGCATCATCCATCCGTTGACGGAAGGAACCTGACGCTGCACCCACTCCAGGAACAGCTTCCAGTACTCGCCTACAATTTCTCTGGAGGACACTTCACCGCCGTATATGAATTCGAAGGAAACTAACGCGATGTGCTCCATTTTTTCCTTGATGCGAAGGCAAAAAGTGCGGTAGGCTTGAGCCGGCACCAACGTGTCCTTCTTGATCGTGATTTTCCAATCCTTGTTGCTGCGGCTAACCTCAACCCGCTCGATATGGCCGTCGAGAAAATAGGGATCGATTAACGAGGCGGGAAGCTCCGCCTGCTTCATCAACAGCTCAAGCCGGTTTCTCTTTCCCCCAGTCTCCGTCATGTCTTCCTCCCCCATTCTAGTGCTGAAAACTTGACTTTTGGAACGCTCTGTTTAAAAGCCGTGCAGATGAATCCGTGTCCGCTTCAAATGCAAAAAGCTCCCGGCGGAAAACCGGCAGGCAATGAACCTGCCCGGCGATTCACTGCCGAAAGCCCTCTTTTGGCTGCGTTGTTTGATTTTTAATAGGCTCTGGCAAATACGACGGTATGCTTGGCTTGTTCCCCGCAAACCAGACAAGTGTGCTTCGTCTCTTTCGGTGCAAACGGAATGTTGCGGCTGGTCGCGCCGGTTTCCTCTTTCACCTGGCGCTCGCAAGCCTCCGAACCGCACCATCCGGCCAGCGTAAAGCCGCGTTTTTCTTCAATGCTTGCCTTCATTTCATCCAGCGTTTCCACGGAATAGAAATGCTCCTCACGATACGCATGAGCGCGTTCGTACATTTCATGATGCACCTGATCGAGCATCGCCCGGACTTCTTCCACCAGATTGTCCTGCTGAACCACTTTTTTCTCGCCGCTGATCCGGGAGACAAGGACGCACACGCCGTTCTCCATATCCCGCGGTCCGATCTCCAGGCGTACCGGCACGCCGCGCATTTCGTATTCGTTGAACTTCCAGCCCGGACGAAGATCGGAACGGTCGTCGATACCAACGCGAATCCCGGCCTTCTTCAACTCGGCGAACAATTCGTCCGCTCTTCCCACAACCGCGTCCCACGTTTTCGGCGGGCCGATCGGAATGATCATGACTTGCTTCGGCGCAACCTTCGGCGGCAGCACGAGGCCGCGGTCATCGCCGTGAACCATAATAAGCGATCCGATAAGCCGGGTGCTTACTCCCCACGAGGTTGTATGCACATATTCCCGGACGTTCTCACGGTTCAAGTATTGAATATTAAAGGCCGACGCAAAGTTCGTCCCCAAATAATGGGAGGTTCCGGCTTGCACGGCGCGGCCGTCCTTCATCATCGCTTCGATGGAATACGTGTCCACCGCGCCGGCGAATTTCTCGGACGGCGTTTTTTGCCCGACAATGACCGGAATCGCCAAGTAATTCTCGACAAAATCGCGGTAAATCTCCAGCATGCGCATTGTTTCTTCCCGCGCGTCCTGTTCGTTTTCATGGGCGGTATGGCCTTCCTGCCAAAGGAATTCGCTGGTGCGCAGGAACGGCAGCGTCCGTTTCTCCCAACGGACCACGTTGGCCCACTGGTTGATCAGCACCGGCAAATCGCGGTAGGATTGAATCCATTTCTCATACATGTGCCCGATCATCGTTTCCGAAGTCGGACGGATGGCGAGCCGCTCTTCCAATTTCTCGCCGGCAGCTTCGGTTACCCAAGGCAGCTCGGGGTTAAAGCCTTCGACATGCTCCTTTTCCTTCTGGAAGAAGCTCTCCGGGATGAACAACGGAAAATAAGCGTTGCGATGCCCCGTTTCCTTAAAACGGCGATCCAGCTCCTCCTGGATGTGCTCCCAGATTTCGAAACCGTCCGGCTTAAAAACGATACAGCCGCGCACCGGCGAGTAATCCATTAAATCCGCTTTTTTAATGACGTCGATATACCATCTGGAGAAATCTTCTCCCTGCGGGGTAATCTCCGTAACGAATTGTTTCTCCTCGTTTGCCATAAGAACCCTTGTCCTCCCGTTAAAAAACAACAATTTTTATTTCACCGCGTGATTCGCACGGTCCGGGCAACCGGTCAGCCGTGGAACAAGCGCAATATATCATTATAAGTGACCGCGATCATCAGCAGGAACAGCATCGCAAAGCCGATGAAATGAACCATGCCTTCGCGGTTCGGATCGATTGGCTTGCCGCGCAGCGCCTCGACCCCGAGGAACACGAGACGGCTGCCATCCAGCGCCGGAATCGGCAGCAGGTTGAATATGCCAAGGTAAAGGCTTAGGATTGCCGCCCAATACGTGAGCTGGGCTATCCCTTGTTTGGCAATTTGCCCCGTCACTTCAAACGTGCGCACCGGCCCGCCCAGATCGTCCATGGAAAACTTGTTGATCAACTGCTTAAAGCCAAGAAAAATCGCCTCGGTCGTGGACACCATTTTCTGCCCGGCTACCTGAAACGTCTCACCGAAAGAAGCGCTGCGGGTCGGGAAAATCGTCACGATCGTGCTGCCCACTTTTCCTTCTTCTTTTTCGGCTCCGCGCGGCGTAATCGTAAAGCTAAGCGTTTCTTCGCCGCGTTTGACCGTCCATTCCATCGGTTGACCCTTGGAAGCTTGAATCTTCCCGATCATTGCGTTCGCATCGGTGCCGACCGGCTGACCGTTGATCGTCTCGATAATATCCCCAGGCTGAAGTCCAACTTCCGCCGCCGGCATCCCTTTCACAACTTCGCCAATTTGCAAATGACTCGGCGTTTCCAGCGGAATCCCCGCCATTTGGGTATGCAGGGCAAACAAGACAAAGGCCAAAATAAAATTCATTAAAGGCCCGGCGAAGATCGACAACGCCCGCTGCCCCACCGTCTTGCTGCCGTACTGCCGATCCCTTGGCGCGATTTGCGTTTCTTTGCCTTTGGTCACCAGCATCGCCTGCGGATGAACGCGGTAAGACATCACGTCGCCATCCACATCCAGGCGAACCGCAAGATCATCCTGCAGATCGGCGTGCTGCACCTCGCCGCGGATGACATTTTTGCGGCTGTCCAACCGGTCCAAATAAATTTTACGAACGGTATCGCCATCCAGGCGCAGCGCGACGGTTTGTCCTTCGGCAATCTGGATCAGTTCGGGTTCTTCCCCCGCCATACGGGCGTACCCGCCGAAAGGAAGCAGGCGCAAAGTAAACTGCGTCTCTTCTCTTTTAAAGGAAAGCAGCTTCGGCCCGAATCCGATCGCGAATTCCCGCACCAAAATACCCGCGCGTTTCGCGAAGTAATAGTGCCCCCATTCGTGCACCGTAACGATGATAAAGAACATGAGCACCGTCAAAAATATAATTTTAAGCAATTCCAAGCGTAAGCATCCTCCTTTTGGCCACGGATCGTCCTAGGGCGTCTTCTTAGATTAACATTATTCTCCGAACAGGCACAAGAGAATACCGCCGCCGGACTTTTCCGGCGCAAAAGAGGAATTTTATAGAGGTTCCGGTCAAACGGGCGGGCTCTATAAAGATTCGGCCATGTTCCGGGCCCAGCGGTCGGCGAAGCGAATCCCTTCCAGATCCGGCTTCTCCTGAACGTCATGTTTGGACAACACCGTTTCAATAATCGTCTCAATCTGCAGAAACGAAATGTTTCCTTTCAGAAAGCGGGCGACGGCCACTTCATTGGCAGCATTGTAAACACAAGTAGCTGTACCACCTATTTTACCACACTCGAAGGCCAGTCTTAAACAAGGGAACCGGGTGTAGTCCATCTCCCGGAAATGCAGCTTGCCTACTTCCGCAAGGGACAGGCTTTTTGCTTCAGACGGCCAGCGGCGCGGATACGAAAGCGCGTATTGAATCGGAACCCGCATATCCGGCGTCCCTAATTGGGCGATCACGCTGCCGTCACGATATTCAACGAAGGAGTGGATAATGCTCTCGGGATGCAAGAGCACCCCGATCTGTTCGTAAGGAAGGCCAAACAGCCAATGCGCTTCGATGACCTCCAGTCCTTTGTTGACCATCGTGGCCGAATCGATCGTAACCTTGGCGCCCATCGACCAATTGGGGTGCTTCAGCGCATCCTCAACCGTGACGTTTTGCAGTTGCTCGCGGGTTAAATCGCGGAACGATCCGCCGGAAGCCGTCAACGTAATTTGCCGCACCTCTTCGATTCGCTCTCCGTTCAGGCACTGAAAAATGGCGGAATGTTCACTGTCTACCGGCAGCAGAGCGACGCCCTTGCGCTTGGCCGCTTTGGTGACCAGATGGCCCGCCGTCACCAGCGTCTCCTTGTTCGCCAGCGCAATATGCTTTCCCGCCTCTATCGCGGCGATCGTTGCCGGCAATCCGGCGCTGCCTACGATGGCGGTAACCACCGTATCGGCTTCCGTCCCCGCGGCCACCTCGATTAGCCCCTGCTCCCCATAATACAGTTCCACGCCTTGTGGAAGCTGGGGGCGCACCCGCTCGGCCAGCTCTTTCGTGGCCACGGAAGCTTTTTTCGGGCGGAACCGGTTTACCTGTTCGGCAAACAGCTCGATATTGCCTCCGGCCGCAAGCCCTTCGACTTCAAATTGCCCAGGATGCTGCCGAACGACATCCAGCGTTTGGGTACCGATCGATCCCGTCGATCCGATCAACGCTATTTTTTTCATATCGCACCTCTAAAAAATGGAGTTTCGTGATTTTCAAACTCATTTCAATCAATGTTTAAAAATCGGCTTTTCAGCACCGAAGCATATGCTTCCGATGTGCGTTTTTTCAAAACGCTTTAGGTCGGACGAAGCTAGGAACTGAGCAGCGCAGCATCGTCCCCATCAAATAGAGGAACTTTAGGGTCTTATTTCCCGAATTTGAGCCTATTCATCACCATAAGGGAACTTTTGGGTCTTATTTTTGATGAACAGGTCGAAAATGCTGCCTTTCGCCACTAGATCGTGAAAATAGCGCCATAAAATTCCTCTATTTCACGCAACATGGGGGACATCGGCTGAAATAGCGACCTATTTTTCCTTTATGTTGTCACCCGGGATTTTCAATAGACTATTTTGCCGTTTTTTCAATTCTTCACTTGCCATCATACTGACGTTATTTCTCAGAATCGTCCACAAGTTCTTGCCTCGTGATCAAAGCTTGGTTTTTAAACTGCCTCTACGGGAGGAGAATGAGGATATGTATAAACGGGAACACCACAATCCAACTGTCGCAGCGGTCCAAAATCCCGCCATGGCCGGGCAGCAGCTTTCCCGTATCCTTAATCCCGTAAACGCGTTTGTAGGCCGATTGAATCAAATCGCCGAATTGGCCGACGACAGCGGCGGATATCCCCACCACCGCGGCTCGTCCGATGCTTAACAAGCCGCCGGAAGCTACGGCAAAAATGACCGCTACGATCACCGCAAGCAGAACACCGCCAAGCGCCCCCTCGACCGTCTTGTTCGGACTGATGGCGGGCCACAGCTTGCTCTTTCCAAACCGGCGGCCGGTGAAATAAGCCCCGGCATCGCTGCTCCAGATCGCAGCCAGCAGCAGCAAGGTCCAAAACAGACCGTGGCCGTCCGGCGTGCTGCGCGTCTCAGCGATCGATGAAAAACCGATTCCAATGTAAACGGCGCCCAGAAACAGCAGCGCGGCTTGACCGATCGGAACCTCGTTTTTGGAAATCACCGTCACCGCCAAAAACAGCAGCATAAGCAGCCAGAGGATCGCCAAGGTCGGAAGCGGCATGGGGATTTGTAAGAGAGTCCATGGAAAACCCAAGTACAAAACGCCCAAATATCCCAAAACGGCGGTTCCGCCAAACGACGGCAGTCCGGTCATGCGGACGAATTCGTAGTAGCCGATCAGAGCCATTATTAAGATGAGTACATGATAGGTTAGTCCACCCAGCCAGCACATGCCCAGAAAAAAGCCGCCGGCAACGATTCCTGTAATCAACCGCTGTTTCAAGAGTTTACACCTTCCATCGCTAGCTTAATCCGCCGTAACGCCGCGTTCGCCGCTGATATTCGGCCACCGCTTCGATCAAATGCTCCTTGTGGAATTCCGGCCAATAAATATCCGTAAACCATAGTTCACTATATGCCGTTTGCCATAACATGAAATTGCTGAGCCGCAGTTCTCCGCCGGTCCGGATGAGCAGATCCGGGTCCGGCAGCCCGGCCGAAAGCATATGTTCTTCAAGCGAATCGGGGGTAATGTCTTCTGCGGACAGTTCCCCGCTTTGCACCTTCCTGGCAACGGCCTTGACGCTCTCGGCAATTTCGCGGCGGCTGCCGTAATTCAGGGCAAAATTCAAAATGAGTCCGGTATTGTTTTTCGTGCGCTCAGTCGCTTCTTCCATGGCGGCTATCGTATGAGGAGGCAACATGTCCGTATATCCCATCATTCGCACCTGGACATTTTTTTCAATCAGCTCGCCAAGCTCAATCGCCAAAAATTCCTGCGGAAGTGACATCAGAAAATCGACTTCATCCTTCGGCCGTTTCCAATTTTCCGTCGAGAAAGCATACAGCGTTAAAACGGAAATGCCAAGTTCGTCAGCCGCAATCGTCGCTCGCTTGACGGCTTTCATACCTGTACGATGTCCGACGATTCGCGGCAAACCAAGCCTGCGCGCCCAACGTCCGTTGCCGTCCATAATGATGGCCACATGCTTTGGAATGTTGTCAGGAGATAAAACAGCAGGTGCTGGACGTTGCTTTTTTTTCCACCAGGGTTGAAATAACTTGATCATTCCTTTTCCTCCAGCCGATGATGAAAAAGAGACAAACCCCACCGTAAAAGGAGGGGCCGCTTATCGTCTCTTAAACTTCCATAATCTCTTTCTCTTTCGCAGCAAGAACCTTATCTACTTCCGCGATGTATTTATCCGTCGTTTTCTGAATATCCTCTTGATGCCGGCGCGACTCGTCTTCCGAAATGTCCGTTTTTTCCATCTTCTTGATCTCGTCATTGGCATCGCGGCGAATGTTGCGGATGGCGACTTTCGCCTCTTCTCCATGCTTCTTCGTCATCTTCACGAGTTCAACGCGGCGCTCCTCCGTTAGCGGCGGAATCGACAGCCGGATGGACGATCCGTCATTCGCCGGGGTCAGCCCGAGATCGGATTTCTGGATCGCACGTTCGATATCGGACAGCGATGATTTGTCCCAAGGCTGAATCAGTAATGTCCGGGAATCCGGCGTATTGATGTTGGCCAACTGATTGACCGGAGTCGGCGCTCCGTAATACTCCACCTGAATGCGATCCAAAAGCGATGGGGCCGCTCTTCCCGCACGCAGCGTCGCAAGATCTCTTTTCAGCGCCTGGATTGCTTTGTCCATACGTTCTTCGGCATGCTTTTTAACCGACTGTGGCACTATTCAACACTCCCTTTAACAATCGTCCCGATTTTTTCACCGAGCACGACGCGCTTAATGTTTCCTTGTTCCGTAATGGCAAACACGATCAGCGGAATGTCATTGTCCATACACAGCGATGAAGCCGTGGAGTCCATAACACCTAGGTTTTTATTCAGCACATCCAAATAAGTGAGGGTTTCGTACTTCACTGCATTCGGATCAACAAACGGATCGGCGGAATAAACGCCGTCCACTTTATTTTTCGCCATAAGGATAACTTCGGCTTCGATTTCGGCGGCGCGCAGCGCAGCGGTCGTGTCCGTGGAGAAAAACGGATTACCCGTACCGGCGGCAAAGATGACGACCCGGCCTTTCTCCAAGTGACGGATAGCCCGGCGCCGGATATAAGGTTCGGCGATTTGCTGCATCGCAATGGACGTTTGCACCCGGGTCGGAACCCCGATCTGCTCCAGCGCATCCTGCAGGGCCAGGGAATTCATCACGGTCGCGAGCATGCCCATGTAATCGGCCGTAGCCCGGTCAATGCCCTTAGCGCTTCCGGCAATCCCGCGCCAAATATTGCCCCCGCCGCAAACGATCGCCACCTGAACGCCCAGTTCCACCACTTCCTTGACCTGTTCGGCGATGGATGTAATGGTGTCCGCGTCGATACCGTACCCGTTTTGACCGGCGAGCGACTCTCCACTGACCTTTAAGACAACACGTTTAAACACTGGCTGTTCCAAATGTATACCTCCACATCGAACTCATTCGCGACAAACAGTAAAGAATAACGTCTACCGACGTAAACTCTAAGGAGACAAACCACGATTAGCGGCAGTTTTTCTTAAAAAAGAAGGAACACGGCGTGTTCCAACTTTCCTTACGTTTATGATTGGCCTTTAGATTATTTATTTACTTGGGACATTACTTCTTCTACGAAGTTGTCCACTTTCTTCTCCATACCTTCACCAAGCTCATAACGAACGAAGCGGCGGATGGAAATGTTTTCGCCGATCGTGCTGATTTTTTCGCTAACCAGTTGGGAGATCGTTTTGTCCGGGTCTTTAACGAAAGCTTGCTCCAGCAAACAGAACTCTTCAAAATATTTGCCGATGCGGCCTTCCACCATTTTTTCCACGATTTTTTCCGGTTTGCCTTCGTTAAGGGCTTGTGCCGTTAAAATTTCCTTTTCCTTATCGATTTCTTCCTGCGGCACTTCTTCGCGGCGAACGTAACGCGGGCTCATCGCGGCGATATGCATGGCGATGTCGCGGGCGAAATCTTTAAATTGATCCGTCTTCGCAACGAAGTCGGTTTCGCAGTTGATTTCCACCAGAACCCCGATCCGTCCGCCGGCGTGTATGTAAGACTCAACCACGCCTTCCGTAGCGATGCGGCCAGCTTTATTGGCGGCAGCGGCAAGACCTTTTTCGCGAAGCAATTCAATCGCTTTCGTCAGATCGCCGCCAGCTTCTTCCAGCGCTTTTTTGCAATCGAGCATCCCTGCGCCCGTTTTTTCACGTAGTTCTTTAACCGTTTTAGCGTCAACAGCCATTGTTTAATTCCCTCCGTTATTGTTATGAAAATCAAAAACCGATTTTTAAACTTCCTTATTAAATCAAGGTTTAAAAATCGGGTTTTCAGCACCGAGAAGGTTGAATGAAGCTAGGGACTGAGCAGCGCAGCGTAGGTGAGCCTACGTGAGCAGCGGAAGGCCCGGCTGAATTCAAGATTCGATGTCGAACTCACTTCTTGATTCAACTTCGTGATCAAAAACCGATTTTTAAACTTCCTCTTTAAAAAAAGGGTAGTGAGAGGTTTGACACCTACCAACCACCCTTTTCATTTAGTTTATCGTTTGTTGTCGGCAATTAGCCGCTTACGCCGTTGTTTGCTCACCTTGGTTAGCTTCGATCACGGCATCCGCCATTTTGCTGGTCAACAGTTTAACCGCGCGAATCGCGTCGTCGTTGCCCGGAATGACGTAGTCGATTTCGTCCGGATCGCAGTTGGTATCTACGATACCTACGATCGGGATACCAAGTTTGCGGGCTTCCGCTACCGCAATGCGCTCTTTGCGAGGGTCGATGACGAACAAAGCGCTTGGCAGACCTCTCATGTTCTTGATCCCGCCGAGGAATTTCTCAAGGCGTTCTTTCTCCTTGCGAAGAATGATAACCTCTTTCTTCGGCAATACGCTAAACGTACCGTCTTCTTCCCAAGTTTCCAATTGTTTCAGACGGTCGATCCGTTTTTGAATCGTTTGGAAGTTGGTCAACGTACCGCCCAGCCAACGTTGGTTAATGTAGAATTGGCCAGCGCGTTCCGCTTCTTCCTTCACGGAATCTTGAGCTTGTTTCTTCGTGCCTACGAACAGAATGGTTCCATTCTCTTCCGCAATGCTTTTTACGAAGTTGTAAGCTTCTTCGACTTTCTTGACCGTTTTTTGCAGGTCGATAATGTAAATGCCGTTTCTTTCGGTGAAGATATAACGATCCATTTTCGGGTTCCAGCGACGAGTCTGGTGACCGAAGTGAACGCCTGCTTCAAGCAGTTGTTTCATGGAGATTACTGCCATCTTCACGCACCTCCTAAGTTTGGTTTTTTTGTGATGCTTCCTCCGCAGGTGTCATTTCCCGACAAGACTCTCAAGCGAGAGCACCCTTGGCGAAATCCTCCTGCGTGCGTTATAACACCGTCAATTAATATACCATAAGTGAAAAACGGATGCAACCGAAGTTTCCCGTAATTTCGCCCTTGTGGACGGATGCATGCGAAAAAGGCGCCTTTCGGCGCCTTTTTCGGATCGGCTCGGTTTATTTCCCCGAAGCCTTTGGCGAAATTTTGGCAATAATCGAGTCGTAATCTTCACCCTCGGTAAACGCGTACGTTCCGGTACGGATCTTGTTGTTGATTTTTTTCGCTTTGGCCGCCTTCAAAAACGCTTCCTTATCCGTAATCACGCCTGCCTTATACAAGCCTTCCGCCACGCCGGCAAGCGTGCTGCCGTAAGCGATTTTGTATTCGACGGAAACCGCGGCTGGCTTTGCCGGCTTAGCGGGCGTTTGCGGCTTCGCCGCTTCCGGGTTTGCCGCTGGCTTGTTTTCTGCCGGGTCCCTCTTGGCTGGTGCGGCGGGAGCTTCCGGAGCTTTGGGATTCCGGGGTGACGCCGGAACGTCCGGCTCCGCTCCTGCTCCTGCATCCTCCTGGCCGTTGCCGGCCTTCTCCTGCCACTGCTCTTCAGTCAGCAGCTCTTCATGAGCATCGACGACCTTCAGGCCGAGTTGTTCGGCCGCTTGCTGCACCTGATCCGCCGTATAAAGCTTGCCGCCCCCTTGCCCAAGGATCATCAACTGCAGGAGGAGCGCTCCGGCAATCAGGCCGCAGCCAAGGCCTAGCATAAAATAACGGTTTTTGATCATCGGGACTCCTCCTTTTTGGCCAATTGCAGGATAAGCTGCACCTCGCCCCGCTGAAGTCCCGTCGATTTCGCGATCATGTCGATCGATTTTCCTTTTTCATATAAGTCAAACAGTTCCGGATACCGGCCGCGCACATGATCGGCGTTATCCTCCGTTTCGGGCACCGGTTCGGCGGCTGGTTCGGCGGCCGATTCGGTGCCCGAAAGAACGGCCAAGCCGGACGCTTGTCCGGAAACGGCTGCATTCGCTGACGTCAGGCTTGCTTCCGCTGTGGCCGCAGCCGGGAGCGAAGCGGAAGCGGCGTTCTCCAACGCGGAAGCCGCCAAGCTCTCCAAGCGCGATTCGCTCTGCCGGGCCGAAAACTCCACGTCGCTAAGCCGTTTGCGCAGCTCGGCGATCTGCTCCTGCTGGGCCAGCTGCTTGGAGGCAAACTCCTGCTTCATCTGGGACACCAAATCGATAAGCTCCTGATTTTCTTTTTCGATTTCCGACATGTATTGTTCCAGCGTGGCTTCCATCTCTTTCGCCGCATCGTTCTTCGGGCTTGAGGCTTGGCGTCCCGGCAAAAGCAGGGCGTAAACAAGCGCCGCCGCCCCCAGAAGTACAACATAAAACCAGGGGTCTCCAAATGACAATGTAATCCTCACCTTTTTTGCTGTTGAATTGAAGTGCCAAAACTTAAGGCCCGCCTGCATCCTCCCCTGATTCATGAGGTGAAATCCCCGAATTACAGAGAGAAATCGATGTGCCGTCCTTTATATGGATGCTCGGCCAATTGCTCCGGCTTCGGCTCCTGCTCGTCCGGTTTGCCGCCGGAGCCTTGTTCCGGTTCCTGTTCCTCGCTGAAGGAACCATTTCCTTCCCGCCTTACGTTCTTATTACGGTTGCTCTCATCCACCCCAGCGCTCCGCTGGCGTTCTGCCTCGCTGGTTTTGACAGCTTGCAGCGAGAGCAGATTTTGATCGAGAAGAGGTCGATGCTGCTGATCATGCTGAACGCGACCCGCTTCGCTGGTACGCGGGACCGCGATTTGCAATTCCACAGGTTTCATATTCATGGGATCACCTCATCCGAAATGAAGTAAAAAACTTCGATAAGATCCAGGTAGTCCTCCTCAAGAGCCGTTACTAGATGTAAGCCGACATGGAAATATCCCCTTCGCTGTAGTAAAAAGACATGCGCGAAATGGGCTCTTTGATATATTTCGTATAACGGCCAATCACGATTTTGGAACCGCCGTAAATCATTTTTAATACGTCGACGCGGGCCTTGCCGGTATCCTCCAACGCCTTTTCGATCGCAAGCATGCGTTCTTTCATCAAATCCAATTCCTGCTTATTCGATTTTTTAGTCAAATTCAATTTGGAACGCATCGCCACCTTGTCCGGCGTCAGCTTTCCCAACGAGGCGAGCTGATCCAAAAGTGTCAGCGCTTTCTCAGTTTTGTCGAGATTCGCCAGCTGTTCCTTAACCTGCTGGCGCAAATCCTGAAGCTCGTTACGCAATTCCGGCAGCGCGCCCACCTCGATCGAGGTTGTCGTCGACATCGGGTTGCCGATGATCCGGGCAATCACTTTTTCTCCGGCCTGAATGCTGCCGCCGACGATAAGCCCTTTCGCCCCGCTGCACAAAACGTCGCGCCCGGCACGGATATTGGAGTGCATAATGCTCTGGGAAACGCTGACATCCTCCCCCGCTTGAACGTTTCCGTCCTGAATAAACGAGCTTTTCACGTTTTGGCCGGCTTTAACCAAACCTTTGTTATACCCGATGATCCCGCCGGTGATTTCGATAGACCCGTCGGCGTACAACTCCGCCCCTTCAACCCCGCCAACAACGCGAATGTCCCCGGCCGCACTGATCCTAAAACCGGTCAGCACATTACCGCGGACAACGACGGTTCCCACGAAATCGATATTGCCGATGCTGTAATCGACGTCCCCGTTGATCTCATATATCGGGAAGACGTTCAGCTTCCCCTTCTCGGTGAGCGTCACCAAACCGTCAATCGCCGCATACAAAGCGGTCTGCTCCGGGTTGAGCACGACGTTTTTCCCGACTTTGAAGCGGGCGGCTTTCCCCTCTTTGCAGGGAATCGTTTCCCCGGTCACGGCCGTTCCCGGGCGTCCGGGCACAGGAGGGACAAGTTCGGCGATAATTTGGCCTTTACGGATATTGTTCAGTCTCGTAATATCCTTCAAGTCCACTTTGCCGTCTTCGGTTTCCGCCGGTTGATGGCGATTGTCGTCATCGAGGGAAATCGCATAGCGGATTGAACCGTCTTTCCCGTGCACCGGTTCCTGTCCGATGGCTATCGGCGTTCTACTGAAATAGTACTCCTGCGGATTGGACGCAAAACGTCTGACAATGTCTTCCTGTATCCCGAATTTCAGGCCTTCGCTATGTAGAAATTGGTGCAGCGCGTCCTCCGTACAAGAAAAATCATCTTCCTTCTTTAAAAACTGCAGGTAGGCTACCGTCTTGTCATCATTTAACGTGACACTTAAGATCTGCCTCAAATCGTCCATAAGCTCCAAGAAGTCGTTCCTCCTCTCTTCCGTTTCGCTCGTTCATGATTTACCCGTCAGTCTTCGCACATCAGCAAATCCCGCTGCTTCTCCAAACTGCCGCGAAGCCGTAAAATCGCTTTGGAATGAAGCTGGGAAATTCGCGACGGCGAAAGCGACATCACTTCCGCGATTTCGCTTAATGATAAATCTTCATAATAGAGCAGGGAGACGACCGTTCTTTCCTTTTCGGTCAGTTTTTCGATTCCTTTTGCCAATGAATCCCTTAAATAAAACTCCCTGACTTTATAATCCGGGTTTTTTGCTTTTTCGTCAACGAGTAATGTGAGACGAGTTTCCGATTCTTCTTCGCGAATCGGGTCCTCGAGGGAACAAAGCGTCATGACGGCGACTTCTTGGAGCATGCTCTGAAACTCTTTCTCGCTGATATTCAAGTAAGCGCTCATCTCCTCGTCCGTCACGGAGCGGAGATATTGCTGTTCCAAATGCTGATAGCCTTCTTCGATTTTTTTGGCTTTCTCTCTCACGGAACGGGGAACCCAATCCCCCTGCCGAAGGCCGTCCAGAATCGCTCCTCGTACCCGCCAGGATGCATAGGTTTCGAATTGAAGACCGCGTTTATAGTCGAATTTTTCGACCGCATCGATCAGCCCCATCACCCCGTTGCTGGCTAAATCATCTTTGGAAACGTTCTTGGGAAGGCCAACGGCGAGACGTCCCGAAACGTAGTCGACAATATGCAGATACTTTTCGATAAGTTGTTTCTTGGCCTCCAAATCGCCGTGTTCTTTCCATCTTTCCCAAACCTCGGCATAATTCAGAGTAGAAGTCTTCCGCTCGTTCAATTGCCTTCACCCTCCTTATTTTTCTGTCAGGTGACGAACGACCTTAGCCAGCTCTTCAGGATCTTTGTCGTCAGGTGTTTTTACGAGTTTCGGCGGACTCAGCGGCGTAAAATCCGCGGACTCGCCCGGCGCATCCGCGGGCGGCTTCAGCAGTTCATTAAGCTGCTCGCTTTCGTCCGGTGTGGTCAGGTCGAGATTGCCCCCTTTACCCTCCTCCGAAAGCATGGCCTCCTGCGGTTCGGCCGTTTCGTTTTCCGGAATTTCCTTCAGAAACCCGAACATCCAGCTTGCCGCAAAGGCAAGCCCAAACCAGACGGCAAAGGCGATAAGTCCCCGAATAAAGCTGGTCAGAAACAAATTGTTCCCCGCCGATACCGCAAATGTAATTAGAAAACCGATAAAGCCCAACAACCAGTAATATCGCGTTTTTCCAGCCATGGCTACAATTCCTTTATCCCCATTTGTACACTGCGCACATAAAGAATCCCCGTTTCGTTATCCAGTTCGATGGTCCGGCCGTAATTTCCGCCGGTATCCTCCGCCAACAAGGGAATTTTCAATTCCTTCAGCTTCATTTTGCAAGATTCCGCGTTTCTCGGTCCGATTCGCATCGAATCTCCGCTCCCCCCAAAAGAAAACATCTGCGATCCTCCGGCCATTTTGGCCACCAGCCGGGATGGAGAGGCCCCGAGATCGATTAGTTTGCGGTACAGCTCCGGAATGGCCGTATCCGCATATTTTGCGATGTTCAAGGATCCTTCCCGCGCGATCTCCGAAGAGGGCAGCATGACATGCGCCAAGCCGGCCACTTTCAATTGCGGATCATACAGCGTAAGCCCAACGCAGGAGCCTAGCCCAGTCGTACGAATCAATCCCTGCTGTGTTATGACGTTCAACTCGGCCATGCCCACTTTTACAACGCGTTGTTCATCAATCATGCTGGGCCGGTACCCCCAACGCAGTGAAAATTTTGGCGAATGAATCCGGATCGGGAATCAGAAAAAACTGTCCCTCTACCTCATGATGTCCTTCGATAAACGTAGTATCGATCAGCAGGGCGGAGTCTCCCATTTCACCAAACTGCAGGAGTCCATAACTCAGGATCGCTCCTGCCATATCCAGCGCCAGCGCAGGTACCGTCGGCGCCATCGACAGGGACGTAAAATCGGCCAGCGAGGACAAATAGGAGCCCGCCAAAATGTTGCCGATTTCCGAAAGCGCGGACCATTCCATTTCCGAAAAGCTCTCTTCGCTTTCCACGTCAATCCCCGCAAGGCGATGCAGTAGTTTTTTGGCCGCTTCCGGGCTTAAAATGAAGAACAGATTTCCCGGAGCTTCGCCTTCCACGCGGAAAAATACCGCTAGCACGATATTTTCGGCGCCGCCGACGCGTTCGGCAACCGCTTCGAAAGGCAGCATCTGCACCTTCGGCACCGCCATATCGATCGGCTTGTCCAGCAGCTTCGACAGCGCGGTCGCCGCGTTGCCCGCCCCGATGTTGCCGACTTCTTTTAAAATGTCAAGCTTCAAATCTTCAAAGTCTTTAAAGAGCTCCACGGTCTTAATCCTCTAAACTTTCCAGCTGGATGATTTCCTTCCGGCTAAGCACTTCGGAAAGGTTTAGCATCACGAGCAGGCGCTCCTCGGATATTTTGGCCACTCCGTCCAGGTATTTGGCTTTGACTCCGCCGACGACATCGGGCGGCGAATCGATCAAATCGGAATCCAAATCGACGACATCGTTGGCGGAATCGACGATAAAGCCGACCTCCAACTCATTGGCCGCAACGATAATGATCCGGGTCTGATCGGTGTACTCCGTTTCCGGCAAACCGAAACGGCCGCGAAGATCGATGACGGGAATGACGACGCCGCGCAGGTTAATAACCCCTTTAACGAAGGAAAACGTCTTAGGCACGCGCGTGATCGGCATCATCCGCTCGATCGTTTGCACTTTGTCCACTTCGATGCCGTATTCCTCATGACCCAACTTAAAAACGATGACTTTTAACTCCTGTCCCATGTGGAAATCCCTCCTTAATGATTCGAACCTTATTTAATGAATGCGTTTGGATCAATGATGAGCGCCACTTGCCCGTCTCCCAAAATGGTGGCCCCAGCCACGCCCTGGATCGAAGGGAGGTATTTGCCCAGGTTCTTGATGACGATTTCGTTTTGTCCGATAAAATCCTCCACCGCAAACGCGGCCATTCGGTCGCCTTTACGGATAACCACAATCTCCGTCTCTTCCTCTTCGCTTTCCGAAAAGCCCGGAATGTCGAACAATTGGGCGAGCGACATCAGCGGAATATGCGTGTCCCGATACGGAATCATCGTGTAGCCGTGCACCTCGCGAACCTGCTCCCGCTTGATCAGTCCGGTTTCGACGATGGAGGAGAGCGGAATCGCGTATTTCTCCGCTCCGACTTTGATCAGCATCGCGGATATGATCGATAGGGTCAGCGGCATCTGAACCGAAAATTTGGTTCCGGCGCCAAGTTTGGATTGTATCGAAACAACCCCGCTGAGCGATTCAATCTTGGATTTGACGACATCGAGGCCGACGCCGCGTCCGGAAATGTCGGAAATCACTTCCGCCGTGCTGAAGCCCGGAGCGAACAGCAGCATGTACACCTGTTCATCGGTCATGGATGCCGCTTCACTCTCCTTGACGACCCCGTTCTTGAGCGCTTTTTTCAGCACCTTGTCGCGGTCGATGCCGTGCCCGTCATCTTCGATTTCGATAAACACGTGGTTGCCGCTGTGGAAAGCGCGCAGGTTGACCGTTCCCGTCTCCGGTTTGCCGGCAGCCACCCGTTCGGCCACTGGCTCGACCCCATGGTCGACGGCGTTCCGCAGCAGGTGGACGAGCGGATCGCCGATTTCGTCAATCACGGTCCGGTCAAGCTCCGTTTCGGCTCCCACGATGACGAGGTCGATTTTTTTGTCGAGCGATTTGGCCAGGTCGCGGACCATCCGCGGAAACCGGTTAAATACGGTATCGATCGGCACCATCCGCAGCTTCAGCACGATATTTTGCAAATCGCTGCCGACCCGGCTCATGTGCTCCACCGTTTCCGTCAAATCGGCGCGTTTTACTTCATTCGCCAACTGCTCCAGACGGGAGCGGTCGATGAGCAGCTCGCTGAGCAGGTTCATGAGCACATCCAGCCGGTCGATATCGACGCGAATCGTCCGCGACGGAGCCGGAGTGCCGCCGCCGGCGCGAGCGCCGCTTTTATGTTCCCCTTGCTGCGCCGAAGGTTTGGCCGCAGGCGCGGGATTGGCTGCATTTGTCTCCGGAGCCGGTGCGGGGGCGGCCGCGGCGGATGCCGCCGTTTCTTTGGCGCCGGCCGCAAGCTGGGCGAGCGTCTCGTGATCCAATGCCGCCACCTGAGCCGAACCGATCTCCGAGAGATTCATAATCATGCTTTGAATTTCAGCAGCCTCTTTCTGCGTTATGTAATAAAGCGAGAAACTGCGGTCAAATTTCTCTTGTTCAATATCCTGCACCGAAGGGTAAGCCTTCACGATTTCCCCGAAGCGTTCCAGCAGGTCGAACACCATGTATGCTCGCGCCGCCTTCAACTGGCTATCCTCGGAAATCGCGACTTCGACATAAAGCACCCGATGCCCTTCGGCGATGGACTGCTCCAGAACGGAATATTGATACTGGTCCAATTGGATCGCACCGGCTCCGGATGCTCCTTGAGCTTCCGCCGCCGGTTTGCCGTCCGCGCCGCCGCCCTGCCCAAAATCGCCGCGCACGATCGACTGCAGATCGGCCACGATGGAACTGACGTCGGCCTTCCCTTCTCCCCCCTGGGTAATGTCCTCAACCATCGACTGCAAAGCATCGAGGCCGCGGAACAGCGTATCGAAAATGAATTCCTGCATTTTCAGCTTCTCGTTGCGAACCAAATCGAGCACGTTTTCCATTTGGTGGGTGAGGGATGACAGATCCTCGAAGCCCATCGTTGCCGCCATCCCTTTTAAGGTATGCGCCGACCGGAAAATGACCTGGACGATGCTGATATCGTCCGGACTGCTTTCCAGTTCCAGCATCTTTTCGTTCAGTGATTGCAAATGATCGTTCGACTCATCGATAAACATGGATAAATATTGATTCATGTCCATGGTGAGGCACCTCCTCCAAGAGATTCCGTTTATTTCACAACTTGTACAAGCTTGGGGCCGATTTCTTGCAGCGGCAAAACATGGCTGACGCATTTCAGTTCGATTGCCGAGCGCGGCATGCCGAACACGACGCAGGTCTCTTCGCTCTCGGCAATGGTGGAGGTCACGCCAGCGTCATACAGCCGCTTCATGGCTTTCGCCCCGTCGCTGCCCATCCCCGTCAGGAGCACGATATGCCGCTTTAGCGATTCCAGCGGGAGCAGCGACTTATACAAGACATCCACCGACGGCCTGTGTCCGTTGCAGGGCTCTTCCTGCGACAGATGCAATCTGTAGCCTTCCGCCGGACCAGGCACCACGTTTAAATGGAAACCTCCCGGAGCAATATAGGCCGTACCGCTGAGCAGCTCCATTCCTTCTTCCGCTTCGACCACATTCAGTCCGCTCAAGCTATTGAGGCGTTGGGCCAGCGATTTGGTGAAATTCGGCGGCATATGCTGCACGATGACGATCGGGGCCGGAAAATCCGCCGGAATTTTCTCCAGCACGGCCTTCAGCGCTTTGGGGCCGCCCGTCGACGTGCCGATCGCGACCAAATCGGTAAAGCCCCTTGGGGCGGCGCTCCGCGGGCGGGAACGCGCGGCTGCGCCGCCGGCCGCTTCCCGGGCCGCGGCGGCCTCCGCCTGAGCCGGCTCCAGCGGCGGCTTTGGCGTCGCCGCAGGCGCGCCCTGCCGCGCGGAGGCCGCGCGCGCTGCCGCTGCAGGCGGAGCCAGCGGCTCCCGGCGCGGCGGCCCGCCCGCAGGGCGCGCGCTGCCTTGCGCCTGCGGCGGGCGCCGGTCCGCTTCGCCCCGGCCGGCAGCCGGCGCGGCCGGGGGCTGCGCCGCGGCCTGCCCGGGCTGCTGCCGGGGCAGGCGCGCGTCCTCGCCGCCGCTGCCCACAGCCCCGGGCGCGGGCGGAGACGCGGCGCCGCTGGCCGAAGGGGGCGCCGCTGGCCGCGCCAGCTTTTTCCGGCTCGGCGCAGCCGCCTTGCCGCCCGCACCCGCGCTGCCGTCCGCAGGCGGCGCCATTGCGGAGCGCAGCGCCGCCTCGCGGGCCGCCTTCCGCTCCGCAGCCAGCATGGCGCCCCGTATCTGCTCACGCAGCTCGCGTCCGACCTGAGCGATGTCATGCGAGCTGGTGGAGGCCGACGGCTTGCGGATAAAGTCGAAAGCCCCGAGCTCCAGCGCCATGATGGTCTCCCGCATGCCCTGCTCATTGATTCCCGACAGCATAATGACCGGGAGCGGATGCTCCTTCATAATGACTTTAAGCGCGTCCAGCCCGTTCATCTCCGGCATCTCGACATCCATCGTTACAAGGTCGGGCTTCAGCCCCGCGATTTGCTCGATCGCTTCCCGGCCGTTTTTCGCCGTAGCCTCCACTTTGAAATCCGGATCCTGCTCGATAAGGTCGGACACGATTTTTCGCATAAACGCCGAATCGTCTACCACCAATACTCGATAAGACATCGATTGTTCCACCCCTGTTCCAGAATCATTTTGCTAGCTTCAACCACTTTTGCATGAATCCCTTGATTCCTGACATAGTATCCCTTGGCTTGATTTGTGGAACATTCATATAAGCGATAGCCAAACGCTCGATATCGCGCGCCGCCTCTGAGCCGGGAAAAGCGACGGTAAAAGGCACCTGCTTCTTGACCGCCTGTACAACGCGCGCATCATCGCTCAAATAACCAAGAGTAGGGATGTCCATCCCCAAAAAACGGTGGGCTACCAGCGATATTTTATCGGCAACCTGGCGGGCCTCCCGCTCGCCGGTAACCCGGTTGATCACCAACCGGAACGGCACATGCTCGTCCAAACCGTGCACGACTTTGATCAAGGCGTAGGCATCCGTGATCGACGTCGGTTCGGGCGTCGTCACCACCAGGCATTCGTCGGCGGCGGTGATAAATTTCAACGTTTCTTTGGACAATCCCGCACCGGTATCAAAAATGATGTAGTCCATCTCCTCCGAGACGGATTCGATTTGCGAGGTGAAATAGTTCAAATCCTCCTCGGATAACGCAAACAGATCCGCCAAACCGGATCCGCCGGCAATAAACGGCAATGAATGAGTTCCCAGTTCAATAATTTCCGAGATGTTTTTTTCGCCTTTTAGCAGATGGTACAAGCTGTACCTTGGTCTCACGCCCATCAACACGTCGATATTGGCCATGCCGATATCGGCGTCAAACAGCAGCACTTTGCGTCCAAAAGACTTTAGGGCCAAGGCAAAATTGAGCGTAAAATTCGATTTGCCGACCCCGCCCTTGCCGCTGCTGACGGTGATGATCCGGGCTGAACCTTTTCTGGGGACCGATTCCGCAGAATCATCCCGCGACGAAACCAGTTGTCTGAGTGACTGGGCCTGATCATTCATAGCTTACGTTCCCCCAAAAGGATGTCGACCAGCAGCTCCCGATCCGCTTGCAGCAGATCATCCGGAACGTTCTGGCCGTTTGTAATGTAAGAAACCTTTAGCGGATAATCATTCAGCAAATTATAAATCGGCCCAACGCTTTCCGTTTCGTCCAGCTTGGTGAAAATCACTTTATCCAGGCCGTATTTGCTGAAATGCTCGGTTATTTTTTTCATGTCTTGCGTTTTGGACGTCAAGCTGAGCACCAGATACATTTCGCTGACATCCGAAGGGGCAAGCAAACTGTGCAGCTCCGCCACAAAAATCTCGTTCAAATAGTTCCGTCCGGCCGTATCCATCAAAATCAAATCGCAATCTCCAAGCCGCTGCATCGCCCGCTGCACATCTCCCGGCGATTGGACGACTTCAAGCGGTACGTTTAAGATCGCGGCGTAAGTGCGAAGCTGCTCGACCGCCGATATCCGATACGTATCCGCCGTGATGAATCCGACCTTTTTGCGGGCCCGGAAAATCTGATCGGCCGCCAGCTTGGCGATCGTCGTCGTTTTGCCGACGCCCGTCGGACCCGCAATATAGACGATGCGCGTCCCCTCTTCGATCCCTGAGCCGATCCGCCCCTCCAAAAACGCGCCGGCTTTACTGCGGAACTGGGCGGCAAGCTGTTCATCGCTGAGCGATTTTTCGGATTCCACCCACTCCTGATACACTTCCTCGATCCAGGAATCGCAAAGATCGGCCGACACCTCCTGGCCGAACAGCTGATTC
Source organism: Paenibacillus oralis (assembly GCF_003863965.1). GTDB lineage: Bacteria > Bacillota > Bacilli > Paenibacillales > Paenibacillaceae > Fontibacillus > Fontibacillus oralis. The sequence continues at coordinate 5,038,113 of NZ_RRCN01000001.1, read as the reverse complement.
TGAATCGACTGCAAGACCTGCGGCAGCTCGCGTCCGCCTTCCTGGTTTTTGGCGAGCTGGCTTAGCCACATCTTCATCTGCCGGATGTCTTCAAGCAGCTGTTCCTCCCTGGAATCCGCAGCTGGAGCGGCAACCGGGCTTGAGCGTTCCAAACCGGGGCTTAGCCGCGCAGGCTCTTCGCGGTGAATCGGCTTGTCCGCAGCAGATGCAGCATCGACGGCAGGCGCCGGAGGGGAGAATGGCGCCCGCTCGGGGGTCAAAGGAAGCGCGTTCCCGCCGGCCGGCGGTTCCTCCCGCTCTTGCAGCGCGATCGCCGCGAGCGCCGCGTTTGCCGCGGTTGACGAAGACGGGCTCGCCGCCGGCGAACCGAGCTGCGAATTTTTACGATACGCCTCGGGGACGGCCCGCCTTGCCACCGGAGCAGGCGCCACTGGGGTTGGCCTAGCCGTTTTGGCCTTGGTGGAGGAGGTTTCATTCCCCTCCGTCGCGGCGATGACCTCGATCTTTTTCTTTCCGAACAATCCAAAGATGCCTCCGACCTTCATCTCTTTGGTGCTCAAAATAACGGCATCCACCCCTAGCTCGCTCCTGATCTTCAGCATCGCGTCAGGCATCGCGTCGACGATATAGCGCTTCACTCTCATAAATTCACCACCCCGACACTTTGGATTTCAACATTAGGTTCAAGTTCGCTGTAGGACAATACCGGGATATCTTGCATGCTGCGCTCAATGATTTGCCGCAAATACATACGAATGGTCGGGGAGGTCAACAAGATCGGCTGCTGCCCCATCTGCACAAGCCGGTTGATCTGTTCCGTAAGCTTCTGGAACACGGTTTGCGTCGATTGAGGATCCATCGTCAAGTAGCTGCCCTGTTCCGTTTGCTGGACGCTTTCCGCGATTTTTTTCTCCAGCGACGGCCCTACCGTAATGACCCGCATCGTCTCACCCGGCCGGGTGAACTGCTGCGTAATCTGGCGCGACAGCGCCTGTCTGACATATTCGGTCAAAACATCGGGATCCTTGGTGTAAGTACCGTAATCCGCCAGCGTCTCGAAAATCGTGACCATGTCGCGAATGGAAATTTTTTCGCGGAGCAGCTTGGCCAGCACTTTCTGCACATCCCCGATCGTTAGGATCGACGGGATCAGCTCGTCGACAAGAACCGCGTAATGTTCCTTGAGGTTGTCGACCAGCGCCTTTGTTTCCTGCCGTCCGAGCAGTTCGTGCGCATGCTTTTTAATCAGCTCCGTCAAATGCGTGGCTACGACGGAAGGAGGATCCACGACCGTGTACCCGGACAATTCGGCCCGGTCCTTGGCCGCTTCATCGATCCACAGGGCCGGAAGTCCGAAGGCGGGCTCCCGGGTCTCAATACCTGTTATCGATTCGTCATCCATCCCCGGACTCATTGCCAAATAGTGATTAAGTAATAATTCACCATCACCTACGACATTTCCTTTTATTTTTATGACATATTCGTTAGGTTTTAGTTGAATATTGTCGCGAATGCGAATGACCGGAACGACAAGTCCCATTTCAAGCGCGCACTGGCGCCGGATCATGATAATCCGGTCCAGCAAATCCCCGCCTTGACTTGTATCGGCCAATGGAATAAGTCCGTAACCGAACTCGAATTCGATCGGATCGACCTGCAGCAGGTTGATGACGCTCTCGGGGCTGCGAACTTCCTCGATCTGCTGTTCTTCCTCTTGCTGCTCTTGCTCAATTTGCCTGCGGTTCATATTTTTTTGCATCCGCATAGCCGCAAAAATCATCAACCCCGCAAACGGGAGCGTAGTCCAAATGCCGATCGGCGTAAACAAGCCAAGCATGGCGATCGTCCCGGCAACGATATAAAGCAGCTTCGGATAATGAAATAACTGCCCGGTAATATCTTCGGCCAGGTTGCCTTCGGAAGAAGCCCGGGTCACGATCAGACCGGCCGCCGTGGAGATCAGCAGCGCCGGAATCTGGCTGACCAAGCCGTCCCCGATCGTCAAGATGGAATAGGTCGAAAGCGCTTCGTTAAAGGGCATGCCATGGATCGTCATCCCGATGATAAAACCGCCGATCAAGTTGATCAGGAGGATGACGATGCTGGCGATCGCGTCGCCTTTCACGAATTTACTCGCACCGTCCATCGCCCCGTAGAAGTCGGCTTCCCGTTCGATTTTGGAGCGCCGCTCCTTCGCCTGCTGCTCATTGATCAGCCCGGCGTTCAAATCGGCGTCGATGCTCATCTGTTTCCCCGGCATCGCGTCCAAGGTGAAGCGGGCCGCAACTTCAGCCACGCGCTCCGAACCTTTGGTAATGACGATAAACTGCACAACCACCAGAATCAGGAAGACGACAAAACCGACCACGGGTTGTCCCTGCGATATCCATGAGCCAAACGTGGCGACAACGTCGCCGGCTTTGGCCTGTCCCAGAATCAGCTTGGTGGTAGATATGTTCAGCGCCAGCCGGAATAACGTCGTAATCAGCAGCATTGCCGGAAAGATGGAAAATTGCAATGCTTCTTGCGTGTTCATCGCGACCAGCAAAATGATTAAAGCCAAAGAAATATTTACGATCAGAAGAATATCCAGCAGCAACGTCGGGATCGGGACGATCATGAGCAGAACGATGCCGATAATGCCAACAAGAATGAATAAATCTCTATACTTTTTCAAGGGGAGTTCCCTCCGTCCCTTCCTTATTTCACTTTGCCTTTTATTCTATATACATAAGCCAGCACCTCGGCGACGGCCTGAAACAGATCGGCGGGAATCGTGTCGCCGATTTCCGTTCTATGAAACAGCGCCCGCGCGAGGGGTTTGTTTTCCATTGTGATGACGCCGTGCTCCTTGGCGATTTCTTTAATCCGCAGGGCCACGTAGTCCTGGCCTTTGGCGATGACCTGGGGAGCATCCATTTTCGAGTTGTCGTATTTTAAGGCTACGGCGAAGTGCGTCGGGTTCGTAATAATGACGTCGGCTTTCGGCACTTCCTGCATCATCCGCTGCAGCGCCATCCGCCGCTGCCGCTCGCGGATTTTTCCTTTGATCAGGGGATCGCCTTCCTGGTTTTTGTACTCGTCCTTGATGTCCTGTTTGGACATTTTTAGACTTTTTTCGTGCTCGTATTTTTGGTACATGTAATCGAGCACCGCCAGTACAAGCAGGGCGGCGGCAATCTTGATTCCAAGGTTCGTCGTCATTTCGGCGGCAAAATGAAAAATATCCTCTACGGGAAGATGCACCAAGGCGGAAATGCTTCCCCTAAAGTCCCAAATCGTCGAATATACGATATATCCGATCACCGTAAGCTTAAATAACGTTTTAACAAATTCAAAAAGCGAGCGCATCGAGAAAATTTGCTTGAATCCTTTGATGGGGTCGAGCTTGCTGAGCTTCATCTTCAGCGGCTCTCCCGTGATCATAAAACCAACTTCCGCCAAGTTGGTGGCGGCCGCGACGACCATAACGACAAGCAATATCGGAGCAAGCAGCAGTAAGATCTGTACCGCATAATCGCCCAGCATCGTCATGACGTTCTCTTTCGTCACCTCGGTCGTGAGCCGATTATAAAACACGTCCACGAACAATCCGACCAGCCGTTCCTTGATAAATCCGCCAAAAAACAACAGGCATAAAAATCCCGATAATAGGACGAGCGCACCCGACAGATCCTGGCTTTTGGCCACTTGACCTTTTTTGCGGGCATCTTGCCGCTTCTTGGGCGTGGCTTTTTCCGTCTTCTCGCCGGCGAAAAGCTGCAAATCAAGCGAATAGCGATACGCCACCTTCAATCCCCCATCCTACGTCGGCCTTTGCCCGATCGAGCTGAGCAGGTCATGCAGCGCATCAAACAGCACCTCGAACAAAGCTTGGAAAGCATAAATGAAGCTAGGTACAAGCAACAGCATCACGAACAGCCCGACGATAATCTTCACCGGAATCCCGACGGCAAAAATGTTGAATTGCGGAGCCGTGCGCGCCAATAAGCCGAGGGCTACGTCGGTGATAAATATGGCGACGACTAACGGTGCCGACATTTGGAACGCCAACAGAAGAGCCTGTCCGAACGTTTGAGCCAAAAATTCCGTCAAATTTCCGTTGTAGATCCGCTGAAACACATCGTTGGACAACGGAACCCAGCCATAGCTGCGAATGATTGCATCCAGCAAGTAGTGATGCCCGTTCATGCTGAGGAACACCAGGGTCGCCACAACGTACTTGAGGTTCCCCAATACCGGTGCCGTCGCCCCCGTCATCGGGTCAAGCACATTCGCAATGCCGAAACCGACTTGCAAATCGATAAAAGACCCGGCCATTTGAATGACGGAAAAAATGAGAAACGCGACATACCCCATCAAAAGTCCTACCAGCACTTCGCGAAGGATATACAGCACGTAACCCAGATCGCCGGGAACGGCTTGACCCGGACCGATGATGAATAAAACCAGAAATGCGAGAATGCCCGCTAATCCGATTTTGAACGATGTCGGAACCGCTCGCGATGAAAATACCGGTGAAACTACAAAAAAAGCTGTCATTCGACAAAAAATAAGCAAAAATACAGAAAATCCGTGCAATAAGGTATCCATAATCTATGCAGCCTAACCGATATAACTAGATAGATTGTTTAAGATCCCATAGGTAAAGTCGACCAGCGTCGTTAAGATCCAGGGGCCAAACAATAATAACGCGACCAAAACGGCGACGATTTTCGGAACAAAGGCCAGCGTCTGTTCCTGAATTTGCGTCGTAGCCTGAAAGATACTGACCAAAAGACCTACGGCCAGCCCTAATATCAGCATCGGCGCGCTAACTTTCAAAACGGTGTAAACGGCTTGTCCGGCCAAACCGATGATAAATTCCGAACTCATAAACCGTCTTCCTCTCCAGATAATTAAAATCGATTCCCGACCTTTAAATTCGAGTTCAAACCTCTAAGGGTTGAAACTCATCAGCAGCGACTTGACGACTAAGTACCAACCATCCACAAGCACAAAGAGCAATATTTTAAACGGCAGCGAAATCATGGAAGGCGGCAGCATCATCATCCCCATCGCCATCAACACGCTGGAAACGACGATATCGATGATCAGAAAAGGGATAAAAATCATAAAGCCCATTTGGAAAGCCGTTTTGAGTTCGCTGATGGCGAACGCCGGAACCATGACCGAAAGCGGGATATCCTCATAGCTTTTCGGTTTTTCCATTTTCGTGTATCCCATAAACAGCTGAAGGTCTTTGGTGCGGGTATGGGTATACATAAACTTTTTCATCGGCACCGCCGCTTTTTCCAGCGCCTCCGATTGGGTAATCTCGCCTTTGATATAAGGTTGCAGCGCCACCTCATTAACCGTGGAGAGCGTCGGGCTCATCACAAACAAGGTCAGGAACAACGCAAGCCCGATCAGCACCTGGTTGGGAGGCATCGTCTGCGTCCCCAGGGAACTGCGGACAAAGCCTAGCACAACGACGATTCGCGTAAAACTCGTCATCAGCACCAGAATGGCCGGCGCAAGGCTGAGCACGGTAATGAGCAGAATAATGGACAACGAACTGGTGCCCGATTCTCCTCCCGTGCCACCGATCTGAATGCCGATGTTCGGAATTGGATCCGCCGGTTCTGCGGAAGCTACGGAGACGGCAAGCACGCTACACAAAGCCAGCAGCAAGCTGACGAGTATGACTTTTTTCTTCATGAATCCCTCGACCGATCTGTAGATTGTTCTTCCGGATCCTGCAACAAATCCTCCATTTGCCGTTTCCGGTTTGGCATTTTCCGCAGCTGTGATTGGAACACCTCGTGAAAAGCCGTCCCTTCCAGCTCTTCTTCCTGAGGCGGTTCCTTTTTGAAGCGGGAGATTACGCCGGACAGAATGGAAGAAAATCCGGCAAACTCCGTCTCTTCCTCCGCCAAGGCCTGCCGCAGCGCCTCTACTTCGGCCGGGCCGGAGATCTTATCGACCAGGGAAATGTCCTCTCCCACTCCGACGACGTAAATGGAGCCTCCGATTTCAATCACCTGCAGCGATTTGTTTGGTCCCAGACCCACGGCTCCCAAAGTGCGGATCGACCGGCTCTGGGACATGATGCGATTTCTTTTCCCGATAAAACGGAGCAAAGCAACGATTAAAACAAGGATGAGGCCAAGGACAACGATGACCGTTATCAGGTTCCCCCATAAATTGACATCCCCAGAACCGAACTGAGGAGCCGGCTGATTCGGATTCATTTTATAGGCCTACAGTCCCAGCGTTTTGTTGATCGCTTCGATAACCCGGTCGGATTGGAACGGCTTCACGATGAAGTCCTTGGCCCCGGCCTGAATCGCATCGATAACCATCGCTTGTTGTCCCATAGCGGAGCACATGATTACTTTGGCGTTGGAATCCAGCTTTTTAATTTCCTTCAGCGCGGCGATACCGTCCATTTCCGGCATCGTAATATCCATCGTGATGAGGTCGGGGTGCAGCTCCTTGTACTTTTCGATCGCTTGCGCGCCATCTTGCGCTTCCCCAACTACTTCAAAACCGTTTTTCGTTAAGATGTCGCGGATCATCATTCTCATAAATGCTGCATCGTCTACGATTAGAATTCGGTTTGCCATTGATTTAAAATCCTCCCTAAACTTCTACTATTGTAATTTTTGGATGCGGTCCCACTGGCTGACGATATCCGTTACGCGAACGCCAAAATTCTCATCGATGACGACGACTTCGCCTTTGGCGATCAATTTGTTGTTCACCAGAATATCAACCGGCTCGCCGGCAAGCTTGTCCAGTTCGATGATGGAGCCTTGCGATAATTCCAGGATATCCCTAATCTGCTTTTGGGTCCTTCCTAATTCTACGGTGACTTTAAGGGGAATGTCCATCAGTAAGTTTAAATTATTTTCATCAACTTGCCCGAAAGACGGATTTCCCAAGTTCGCAAACTGTACGGGCTGCACATTCACATTCCGGCCCGGAACACCGCCGTAATGATGCGGCTCACTGTAAGGCTGGCCTTGCGGCGGATAAGGATGCGCCCCTGGCTGCCCGTATGCGGCAGGCTGCTGATATGGATCCGGCTGTTGCATCGGCGGCGCTTGGTACGTTTGCTGAGACGCTGCCGGAGGCTCGTGATAAGCCGGAGCCGCTTTCGGAGCCGGGGCTGCCGCCGCGGCGCTTTCACTGGCCGAATCCGTTGTCGAACCGCTGATCAGGCTGTCCACCATCTCCTTGGCGAATTTTACGGTCAGCAGCTGCATGATCGTGGAATCGATCAAATTGCCAATCGTTAGCCTGAACGATATTTTAATCAGCGGATCCGCAGGCGGCAGGCTTCCCACCCCATGCCCGTCGGTCATGTTCAAAATATCGATCCCCGGCGGCGAGATGTTGACAAACCGGTTGAATATGGTCGACATCGATGTCGCGGAAGAACCCATCATTTGGTTCATCGCTTCCTGTACGGCGCTGATATGAATTTCATTCAATTCCGCTTCGGCCGGATTTCCCTCTCCCCCAAGCATCAGATCGGCGATGACTTGAGCGTCTCTCGTCTTGATGACCAGAGAGTTCATCCCTTCAAACCCGTCTACGTATTCAACGTGAACCGCAACATGCGGCTTCGGAAACTCGGCTTCGAATTGGGCCCGCGTAATGACGGAAACTTTCGGCGTGGTAATGTCCACCTTTTTATTGAGTAGCGTCGAGAGCGCAGTTGCCGCACTGCCGAACGTAATGTTGCCGATTTCGCCAAGCGCGTCCTGCTCGAGCGGGGTCAATACGTCGTCCACCGTAGGCTCGGACGCCGTATCCTGGTTGGCCTGTTTGAGCAGGGCGTCGATCTCCTCTTGGGATAAATAATCTTTACTCGTCAAGTTCCTCAACTCCTTCGCTGACAATATCGTTAATTTGCACCGCAACTCGGTCTTTGATGGTTCCCGGGCTGCCGATATACTTCAATCTGTCTCCGATCCGGATCTGCAAACCTTCCTGGACCGGTTTGTTCAAGGAAATCACATCGCCGGCCGATAAGCCCAAAAATTCGCGAACGGTGATTTGCGATTCCCCCAGTTCCGCTACAATCGGCAGCATCGCCTTATTGACCCGGTGGCGGAGCGCATCGACCTCTTCGGGAACACGCGACTTTTTCTGGGAGACGAACCAGTGGTGAACCGAAAGCTTCGGCATGATCGGTTCAATGACCACATGCGGGATACAAAGGTTGATCATCCCGGAGGTGTCTCCGATTTTGGTACTCAGCGAAATGAGCGCAATCGTTTCGTTAGGCGAAACGATTTGCATGAACTGCGGGTTCGTTTCCAGCCCCTCCATCCGCGGATTGATATCCACCACGGTTTTCCAGGCTTCCTGCAAACTTTCGAAGGCCCGGCTGAAAATCCGCTCCATGATGATCGTTTCGATTTCGGTCAAGGAGCTGATTTTCGAAGGCGCGGTCCCGATCCCCCCAAGGAGTCTGTCCAGCATGGCAAAAGCAACGTTTGGATGGACCTCAAGCACCATTCTTCCTTCCAGCGGCTCCGCTTCGAAAATGTTCAGAATCGTCATTTTCGGAATAGACCGAATAAACTCATCATAAGGAAGCTGTTCTACCTGAACCACGTTGATTTGCACGAAAGTACGCAGCTGCGCCGAAAAGTAGGTGGTGAGATAACGGGCAAAATTCTCGTGAATCCGGGTTAAACTGCGAATATGGTCTTTGGAAAATCTCACTGCTCTTTTAAAGTCGTAAGAGCGGATTTTCTTCTGCGTTTCTTCCTTTTTCAGTTCTTCGGCATCCATTTCACCGGATGACAATGCAGCGAGCAACGCATCGATCTCGTTCTGCGATAATACATCTACCAAACATCTCACCCCCTTAGAAAAATCAGTTTCGTTCGATATTGTCTAGATCGCCTGCATAATGAAATTGGTAATATCGATTTGAATCAATTTTCCTTCCGGCAGCGATTTATTGATCAGGTTCAGCAGCTTGGAGCTCAAATTGTCTTTGCCCTGCGCCCCTGTCAGATCCTCCGGTTTCGTATCCGCAAGCGTTTTGATGATAATCGGCTTGATTTTGTAATCCTTGATCATGTCGAACGCTTCCTTGGACGTTTCATTATCCAATTGGAAGGCAAAATTCATGACGACGACGTAGTTCGGATCGGACAAATTCGTCTTGACGTCATCGATCGTCGAAGTAACTTTTACGATTTCATCGGCCGACATCATCTGGGGTTCAGCCACTGTTTCGACATTTGCCTTCGCTGCGTTGCCTGAATCCGATTTGTTCATTAAGCTCATCAGATAGCCGGCGGCAATCACAATCAACGTAATCGCAAGCAAAATCGTAATTAGCCAGGGCAACATTTTTTTCATGACCATTCCTCCGTTTGTTGCACTTTAATAGTCGCTGCGTGGATGCCGATTTCCCGGTAATACTCCTCGATCTTTGCGATCACATCGGCCGCCTTCTCCAGCACGATAATACGCTTGCCCGTTACGAGAGTGACATATGTATCCGGCGTTTCTTCGACGGTCTCGATCATGATGGCGTTAAGCCACATCTGCGAACCGTTTAGGCGTGTTACAGAAATCATGGTACCTCCTCCTACGCGGTAACGGGAAAGTTAGGGATGCGGGGGAGGCACATAGCTTACGCTCCCCCGCTAACGTTTACTAACGTTTCAGGTTAACGACTTCCTGCAACACTTCGTCGGAAGTCGTGATGATGCGCGAATTCGCTTGGAAACCGCGCTGTGCGACGATCATTTCCGTAAATTCACCGGTGAGATCCACGTTGGACATTTCCAGTTGCCCTGGGACTAATTTTCCGGTGCCTGCCTCGGCATTATTGGGGTTTGTGTACGTCAGTTCCCCGTCAGCTACCGCGTTCAATGTAGACCGGTAGAGATTTCCCCCGATTTTCTCCAGGCCTTCGGGATTCGCAACTTTGGCGACACCGATTGGCCCGGCGGTAGTCTCGCCGTCTGCGGTCTTCTGGATGATCGTGCCGTCGGCGGAGATGGAGAAAGCCGTTACTGTGGCCAGATCTATCGGTTCCAGCGCCTCCCCGGCGCTATCGCAGACAAGCAATCCATCGGAAGTGACCAATTGGCCCACAGCGTCAATATGAAAATCCCCGGCCCGAGTCAGGAATGGTTCTTCCTGATCCGCATTCAGCTTCACCAAGAAAAATCCATCACCGTCAATCCGCAAATCGAGCGGATTGTTGGTCGTCATCGCACTGCCGCCGGTATGCAGCGTGTCGATCGAGCCGATCTGCACGCCAAGGCCGACTTGCTTGGCATTGATACCGCCGCTTGTATCCTCAACCGGAGCGGTAACCCCAGATATCGTCTGGCTCATAATGTCTTTGAACATTACGCGGCCGGACTTAAAACCTACGGTGTTTACATTGGCGATGTTGTTGCCGATAACGTCCAGCTTAGTCTGAAATCCGCGCATCCCGGATACGCCTGAATACATAGATCTTAACATTCGATTCTCATCCTCCCAGCTAATAGTTGGCTATAGCCGCTTCAGTCGATCCGCGGCTGTTGGCTTTCCGTATCCGGTCCAGCCAATCAAGAAATAATGACGGCGCTATCGATCTGTGTAAAAACGTTGTCCTTCATGCTGTTGCCGTCCATGGCCGTCACAACCGTACGATTGCTGATGTTTACGATCAGCGCCATATCCTTCATCAAGATCAGCGAATCCTTAGCCCCTTTTGCGGCCGCACTGTCGATCGCCGATTTAATTTGATGAAGCTGCTCCGGTTTAATCTCAATCCCCCGCTGCTCCAAACGTTTTACGGCGTGATTGCTGAAATGAATCAGCTGGTCCGCGAGCATGTCCTTGAAGGAGGACTCTCCCAAAGCGCTCGTATGCGGGCCTTTCCCTGACGATAATGAGCTTGGCGGGATTCTTCCCGGATAAAGATGCCCGATTTTTACCGGATCACTCATGACTCATCAGTTCCTTGCTCAGGCTCATTCGGCACATCCGGATCTGCAGCCGGATTCCCAACTTGTTGGACCTCGGAAATTTTGATTTCTTTGTCCCCAACTTTCACGTAGTGAATCCCGTCCCGAACGATAATGGAGTCGACGATCCCGCTTTCGGTCTCGACGATAACCTCTCCTTTTCCTGTTTTCGTATCGTAATTTCCGGTTTTCGTCTCCTTGACCCAAGTGACTTCCTTGCCGATCAAGCCGGACTCATTCCCTAAAGATTCTTGCATGGCAGCAAGTTGGTCCGAAATGTTTACAAGCTGCTCCAACGAAGTAAACTGCGCCGTTTGTGCGACAAATTGGGCGTTGTCCATTGGAGATAGCGGATCCTGGTATCGCAACTGGGTGATCATTAATTTCAGAAAATCGTCCTTGCCTAGCTCATTGCTCTTCGTACTGGACTTTTTCGTATTCGTATTCGTTTGCGCATAACCCGGCCACGAGATATTGCCCGTATATTCATCAGCCACAAAGCTGCCTCCTTTCTTCTATGCTCTTGCGCTAAAGGAGCTGCCAAAACCTTGTTCCTTCTCCCGGACCTCGGCAATCCACGCGTTCCACTCCTCATTCAAATCACGGGTTGCCAAAACATCTTCCTCGACCAGCGCACGGCGTCTTTCGCTTTGCTGCTGCTGTCCTGCCCCGCTGCCGGATTGCTGTCCGTCATGGTACATATGCGAAGATAACGCGGTATTTTGCGTCACTTCCAGCTTGTTCACCTGCAGCCCCTGGGATTGCAGCGCCGAACGAAGCTGAGACATCTGCTGTTCCAGCGATTCCTTGGCAAATACGTGCTCGGTCATAAATTGCGCCGTTAATTGGCCGCCTTGCATCGTAATCTTCACATCAACCTGGCCTAAATGTTCAGGGTAGAGCGAAATTCTAGCTTCGGACACGCCTTGCAGCTTAACGATTTCCAGCTTGTTTACCAGAAAACCGCTCATCTCTTTAGCGAAATTCTCCACAGGCACCGGGCGTGGCGTATGCTTTACGGAAGCAACACCGGCATCCCGAAGCGCAAGCTGTCCCGCTGTAACGACACTGCCCGGTTGAAGCGGACTATCCACATCCGCATTATCCGTAGGTTCAGCCTCAACAGCGCTGACCTCGCCCGCGGCTTTAGCGGCAACGGAAAATTGGGATTTCGCAGACTCTGTTTTAGGTTGATTTGCCACAACGATTTGCGGATTTTCGCCTTTCAGGGAGTCGCCATTTCCGTTTTGACCCATATTCCCTTGGCTGTTCGTTTCCGCAGGTTTGTTCCCCGAAACCAAGTTATGTACACTTGGAAGCTCGGCAGCTTTGCCGCCGGTTTGCGCCCGTTCGGAGGATTCCGGAATACTGTCCAGCACGTGTTGCAGCGAATCCAGCAATGCTTGAGTCTGGGAAAGGGAAGCCGCGTTCGTCGCGCCTGCAACCGACTGCGCATCAGCTTGGACGGTCAGCAGTTGAACCAGCGCATCCTGCACTGCAAAGCGCACCGTTTCCGGCTGCTGCGCCAAGGCCAGAATTTCAACGGCCCCATCCGCCCCGGTCTCATCCGCCTGCGGCATGATCAAGCTCTGGAAGTTTTGCAGCCAGCCCTGAAGCGACTCGAGCAGCGACGGGTTGTCCTGAAGCGCATCGTCCAGCTTCGGAAGCTGCTGCAGCAATCCTTCGATCATCGACAGCAGACTATTGTTCGCATTTTCTTCTTGAGCGCTTCCGTCGCTCTGCAGACCTGCCAAAGTGAGCAGTTGGGCATTCGCTTGTCCTGTCCCCGGGTTCGCATTTCCTAGCAGCATCGAAACCAGCTTTTGATCAAACGATTGCCCGTTTCCTTGGCCGCTCGCCGCGCTGACGCCATTTCCGCCAACCGTGTAAACCAAGGCGTTAGCCGCCGTTCCCGAATTTATCGATACCGATTGACCCATTTCTTTTTCACCTCCTTTCATGAACGGTTGCCCGCTGTCTCCATATCATTTGGCTAACAGCTGATTCAAAATTTTCACCGAAGTTTTTTCGTCGGTTTTCGTCATGTTTTCCAAAATTTTCGACCGGGTGTTGTCATCGATGGCCTTCAAAATTTTCAAGCCTTTGTCCGGACTGACTTTGTATGTTTGCAAAATCAACTGGGAAGCGGCGTCGGCCGACATGGTTGCGAACGTCTGGCTGAGTTGGGTATCGTCCAGTCCTTTGGCCGTACCCGCAGCCGTGGCTTCTGACGCCGCGTCCTTCTTCAACCGCGACTGCAGCGCGGCGATCGCCAAATCATCCGCCGACTTCACATCCTTGAGCTTGATCGAAATATCCGCCGCTTTTTGCGGATCCATTTTTTCGAGAATCGCCACTTTACTTTCATTGCTCATCGCGTTAAGCATCTGCAGCGTTTCGTCCGTCGTTAAGTTGCCAAAAATGGCGGCCGCTTTACTGGGGCTCATTTCCGAATACAGCTGAGCCAGCTTTTTTACTTCCTTTTGATAAGCTTCGGTTTCGGCAGCCTGTTGTTCCTCGGCCGATTGCTGCTCCGCCGCGGCCAGTTCTTGCTCAAGCTGCTTCACCCTGTCCTGCTGCTCCGCGGTTTGCTGGTTCGCCGCCTGCAGCTGCGCCTCTTGACGGGCGACCTGCTCCTTCAATTCCTTAACCGTAGCATCCGTGCTTTCTTGCTGTTTTTTCTCATCCGTTGCCGCAGCGGCCTTCTCTTCTTCGGTCAACTCGGGATCGGGCACGAAGTTGCTAATAAACGGGACCTTGTTCCCCAAATCCAGCAGCGTATTCCGAAAGTTCGTATTAAACAGATACAATAGCACCGCAAAAAGAACAACCGTAAACAGGATCGGCGTCATGAAAAACAGAAAACGCGAGAATCCGCCACCCGATTCCTCCAGCTCTTCCTCCAGTTTCAGCTCCGTCTTAGCCATTTTCTTTCCTCCTTCGAAAAACCCATAATTATCGCCCGCACAAAATTTAACGGGCCCTCATGGCAAACCGGACGGTGGCCATCTCATCCAGCTCGTTTTGTTCCCGAAGAAGCATTTCGTGCTGAAATTTTTCTTTCGCTTTTTCTTTGGCTTTCAGCCAAACTTTTTCGTCCCGCATCTTGCCGTTTAAAATCGTCTTCTTTTGCTCCACGTTCAATTCGGCGCGTTTGACATCCCCCAGTTTACGGGTAATGGATTGCTCGATATATTCCATGTACCGTTGAAGTTCCTGGAGCCTCTGCATCGAAGCGCTATTTTCCATTTCATATTGAATGGCCGAAGCGGTTCTGGCCTGTTCCTCGAACAATTGCTCCAAGGAACGCTGTTCCGACTGCAACTCCCCGACGGCGGCGGACAACATCCATTCAGCTTGCGTCTTCTCGTTTGATTTCAAATCCAAAACTTTCTGATAGACGTAACGGAATTTCATCCTTTAAAGGTCATCTCCTTGCAAATTCGGAAATTAAGCGTTCTTGCGCCTCGGCGAGCGTTACCTTTTCGTTCACTTTCTGTTTCGAAAAAGCCCAAATGCTCTGTATGTATTCGATCGCTTCATCGATATCGGCATTGGACCCCCGCTGGTAAGCGCCGATGTTGATCAAATCCTCGGAATCTTTGTACACCGCCAGCAGCCTTTTGTAATTTTCGGACGCCTCGTTTTGCTCCTCCGGCACAATGTCTTTCATAACCCGGCTAATGCTCGCCAAAATGTCGATGGCCGGGAAATGCCCTTTGTTCGCTATGCCCCGGTTCAGCACGATATGTCCGTCCAAAATCCCCCTCACCGCGTCGGCGATCGGCTCATTCATATCGTCACCGTCAACCAGCACGGTATAAAAAGCGGTAATCGATCCGGTCGGCCCGGTCCCCGCCCTTTCCATCAGCTTGGGCAGCGCGGCGAATACCGAAGGCGTGTAGCCTCTCATCGCCGGCGGCTCTCCAATGGCGAGTCCCACTTCGCGCAGCGCCATCGCATAACGCGTCACCGAATCCATCATCAGCATGACGTTCAAGCCGCGATCGCGAAAATATTCAGCGATCGTCGTAGCGATGAGCGCTCCTTTCATCCGGATCAAAGCGGGCTGGTCCGAAGTGGCCACGATGACAACGGATCGTTCCAGGCCTTCAGGCCCAAGATCCCGTTCAATGAAGTCCAGCACCTCGCGGCCGCGTTCTCCTACCAAAGCGATAACATTGACGTCCGCCGCCGTATTCCGGGCAATCATCCCCATCAAGGTACTTTTACCTACCCCGGAGCCGGCGAAAATACCTACCCGCTGTCCTCTGCCGATCGTCAGCAATCCGTCGAGCGCCCGGACCCCGATACTGATCGGTTCGGCAACGCGCGGGCGATTCAACGGGTTCATCGGTTTGTTGAAGGTCGAGTAGTGGCCCATCCGCGAAGGCAGAAGCGAACCGTCGAGCGGCTGGCCCAAACCGTCCAGCACTTTGCCCAAAAGCTCGGATCCCACTTGCACGGTAAGCGGCTTTCCGGTTCCGACCACATCGCATCCGGGACCGATGGACTGGAGTTCTCCCAGCGGCATCAGCAGCACTTTGTTGTCCCGAAACCCGACGACTTCGGCCTGCAGCGGCTGCGACGCTTTTGTCGGATAGATATGGCACACGTCGCCGATGCTGGCATCAGGACCTTCGGATTCCACCATAAGACCTATGACTTGAGTAACCTTGCCGTTAATCCGGACCGGATCAAGCTGCTTGAGATGATCGATATAGCGTTCAGCGTTCATGCTCATCGTTCGTCTGCCCCCGCTCTTCCGCCTGCATCGCGATGCGCACCAGCTCTTTTTTGATTTCAGTCAACTGAGTATCGATGCGGGCATCCACGCTGCCGAATGCGGAACGAATCACACAGCCCCGGTCTTTTACGGTCGGATCCGGCAAAATTTGCAGCTCCGCTTGCGAATCGATCGCCAGGCTAAGTTCCTCTCTGGCCGCCTGCACGAAAGCAAAGTGAGCAGGCGAAACGCATAACGTAAGAACGCCTTGCTCCCGTTTGCGCGCCAAGCTTTTCTTGACCAGTTCCAGCGTATAATCCGGATCGACGCTCAGCTGCTTATCGATAACTTTCTCGGCGATCGCGCAGCTAAGCTCCACGAGAAACGGCTCGGCCTCCTGAATGATCCGTTCTTTCTCAATGTAAGCCTGCTGCAGTACGGCTCCCGCTTCCCGCATCATTTCGTCGATCTTGGCCTTCGTCGTCAGCTCCGCTTGAATTTTTCCTTCCTCAAACCCTTGGCTGAAGCCTTCCGATTTGACCGCTTCTATTAAATGCTCATCCTGCTCACGGCGCTCCTGCCACCAAGTTTCGATTTGCTCCCGGGCTTCGGCAAGCAGCTGCTCGGCTTGTTCCGCGGCCTCCCTTACCTGACGCTCGGCAAACTCCTTGGCATCGTCAAGCATTTGCTTGCGGATTTGTTCCGCGGCGATATCTTCCGGAGATGGAACATCCTCCTCTACGGCAGGAGTCTCCGCTTTATCATGCTGGTCCTCGGGAATCTCAAACGATTTCGCCAAGTTGAGCTGCTTCAACACTTCCACCGGAACGTACTGCGACACCTTAATCAAATTAGACAATGATGTCATCTCCTCCGCCGCGGGCGATGATGATCTCACCAGCTTCTTCCAATCTGCGGATCGTAGCTACGATGCGGGTCTGCGCTTCTTCGACATCACGCAGCCGCACAGGTCCCATGTATTCCATTTCTTCCTTGAATGTCTCGGACATCCGCTTCGACATGTTGCGGAAAACGGCTTCCCGGACTTCTTCGCTGGCCACTTTGAGGGCAAGCTGCAGATCGGCGTTTTCGATGTCGCGAATAATCCGCTGGATCGAGCGGTTGTCGATGTTGACGATATCTTCGAAAACAAACATCCGCTTTTTGATCTCTTCGGCCAACTCCGGATCTTGAATTTCCAACGAATCGAGAATCGTTCTTTCCGTGCCCCGGTCGACCCCGTTCAAAATTTGCACGATCGACTCGATGCCGCCCGCGCTGGTGTAGTCTTGAGTTACGGTAGCGGACAGCTTTTGTTCCAAGACACGTTCAACCTGAGAAATCACTTCCGGAGACGTGCTGTCCATCACGGCGATTCTTCTGGCAACCTCCGCCTGCTTCTCCTGCGGCAAAGAAGAGAGAATAGCCGCCGCCTGCTCAAATTGCAGATAGGACAAAACAAGGGCAATCGTCTGGGCGTTCTCGTTCTGAATAAAGTTTAAAATTTGGTTCGGATCCGCCTTGCGGGCAAAATCGAAAGGTCTCACCTGCAAGGTCGCCGTCAGCCGATTGATAATGTCCAGCGCCTTGGACTGTCCAAGCGCCTTCTCCAAAATCTCCTTGGCGTAATTGATGCCGCCCTGCGTAATATACTCTTGGGCCAGACAGATTTGGTGAAACTCGGCCATGATCATCTCTTTTTCCACGCTGTCCACTTTGCGGACATTGGCGATTTCAAGCGTCAATTGCTCGATTTCCTCATCGCGCAGATGTTTGAAAATTTCCGCCGACACCTCAGGCCCGAGCGTGATCAACAATATGGCCGCTTTCTGTCTCCCGGTTAACACTGTGCTAGTTGTTTTTGACAATCCGTTCACCTCTAATCGTCCGCTAGCCATGTGCGAAGCAAGTTAACGAATTCCTCCGGCTTCTTCTTGGCCAGCGTCTCCAGTTGTTTGCGCACTTGGTTCTCATTCGTGACCGAATCCAAATTAATGGACGGGAATTCTGGAGTGAGAGGCATCGAAATTTCTTCTTCCTCTTCTGCCAGTTGTTGGTTGCGGCGACGGCGGAACAAGACGAATCCAATCCCTGCCAGTGCCAGCAGAGCCGCCGCGCCAACTCCCCATACTATCGGGCTCGAAAGGCTCAGACCCGTACTTGGCTCAGCATCGCTAAGAAATGGTTGCGAAACAACTGAAACTTTTCGCTGCAGTTCTGCGTCTGTATATGTAGTACCGGAATCGGCAAGATAGGAACCCACGATGTTGGTCAAAATATTTTCGATGGCCGTGCGGGTAGTATCATCCAATGCTTGCTGTCCGTTTGGCGGTGCAACGGCAACGTTGATGGTTAAATCTTTGATGACATAAGGGCTGGCTACGATATCCTTCGTAATCCGGTTAACTTCGTAATTGATCGTCGAAGACGATTCCTCCGAAGAAGAGCCGCCGCTGGACTGGGCCGAAGGGTAATTAACAACATCCTGCTGGCCGGTTCCCGGAACTCCGCTATCGGGGCTTGCCGTTCCTGTGTAGCTCTTTTGCACCTTTTGCGCGCTGATTTCAATCCCTTTCATGTTTTCGGTATCGACCGGCGTCACCAGATTGTCTTTTTGCGTCACTTGGTCAAAATTAAGTTTGGATGCGACCAACACCTCAATTTTGTCCGGTCCCGTCAGTCTGGAAAGGAACTGTTTCACACTCTGGCGAACATCACTCTCGAATTTTTTCTGCAAGGCCATGTTTTCCTGAACCGCCGCCGACAGAGTGCCGTTTGTCCCGCCTTGTCCGCTGGGCAATAGTACGGTATCATCACTGGATGACATAGAGATGTTTTCAATCGGCAAATTCGGTACCGATGTCTTGACCAGATTGAAGTATCCGTCGATAGCCTCCTGGTTTGCACGATATCCCGGATTGAAGGTGAGGACGATGGAAGCCGTCGCTTTTTCCTGCTCTTCCGGACTGGCAAACACGTTTTCTGCCGGAAGATTGATCAATACCTTGGCGTCCTTGACACCCTGCATCTGTTTAAGCAGCTGTTCAACTTCGCCGTTCAAAGCGTTTTTGTACTTAACGTTGAATTCATTATCCGTCATGCCGATCAGCGAAGAGCTTTGGTTAAAAGATTCCAGTCCGATAGAACCGCTTTTAACGATCCCTTGGGACCCAACGTCCACCTTTACGCGGGACGCGTTTTTGCTCGGAACCGATATCGCCGTACCGTTCGAACTCAATTTGTAAGGGATGCCCCCGGATTCCAAATAATTGATAATTCCGGCAGCATCGGTTGAGTCCAGGTCCGTAAAAGCTACTTCATACTCCGTTTTGGAGAATTGGATTGTCATCAGGATCACGGCAAGCAGCACGAATGCGATTGTAGCTATCAATAATGTTTTCTGTTTTTTGCTGAATTGGTTCCAGTACCCGGTTAGTCGGTCCCGGTACTGAGCGATTCTCTCATTCACAATGTCACCTCATCCGAAGCATCTAAAATCGTTAAATTTGCGTACGCATGATTTCTTGATAAGCTTCTATCACTTTATTGCGTACTTGCGTCGTCAATTGCAAACTTAACAAAGCTTGCTCTGAGGCGATCATCATCTGGTCGGCGCTTGCATTTCCGAGTATAAATTGATCATTTACTTTCTGGGCGTTCGCTTCCTGCGCAGCCACTCCGTCCAACGCATCGCTCAAATAAGAACTGAAGTTTTTAATCGATTCGGCAGGAGTCGGCGTCTGCGGTTTGCTTGGCAGCTGCGGCCCCACCAGCGGTTTGATGGCGTCAAAGCTCATTCTCTCAATCAAAGATCAACACTCCTAACTGCTTGATGTCTAGCTTGCTTTAATACTATTTGCCTATTTGCAGCGCTTTGGTAATCATCGCTTTGCTGGCGTTCAGCGCCGTTACGTTAGCTTCGTAGGACCGGGTAGCCGAAATCATGTCCACCATTTCTTTCAAAATATCCACGTTCGGCATGTGCACGTATCCTTCGCTGTCCGCGTCGGGATGCGTCGGATTGTACACCGGTTTAAAAGGAGCCGGGTCTTCTTGAATCTTCGTAATTTTGACCCCTTGGCCGTTAAAGCCGCCCTCAAGAGCAGAGCTCAGCATACTGCCGAAATCCGCTTCCTTGGGAGCCATGACAACGGTTTTTCTGCGGTAAGGAACCGCTTGGCCGTCTTCGATTCTGGCTCTCGTCGTCTCGGCGTTGGCGATATTTGAGGAAATGACGTCCATACGGAGACGCTGCGCAGTTAGTGCGGAAGAACTAATGCTGAAACTATTGCTGATTGTCATTTTGCTTATCTCCCTTCTATAGACGTGCGTTTCATTTTGACCATGTAATTAAGCTGTTCGATGTAAGAATTGTACCGAAGTTGGTTTTCGGCGAGTTGGGCCATCTCGCTGTCGATGTCCACGTTGTTCTGGTTGTTGTTCATGATCGTGCTCTCATCTGTCAGGACTTTCGGCTCCGGAATACCCGTCGACGGCCCTATTACGAAATGTCTGGAATCAGTTCTTTTGCCCTGCAAGGCAGGCATGCCGCCATTCAGTTCGCCTTGCAACAAACTTTCAAAAGAAACGCTTGAACGCTTATAGTAGGGGGTGTCCTCATTTGCTATATTATTGGAAATAACCCCTTGCCGAAGATTGGCGGCCTGTAATGCAGTCTCTAGTCTGTTAAATCCCAACCCATTCAACAATTGCACCTTATTTCCCCCCTTTTAAGTCTCATATGAGCAGTTAATCATCATAATTCAACAAACAGATAATAAATCCTCTTTTTTTCGACATATTTTTGCTATTTTTTGTCTTTCTTGCTGTCTTTCTTATGTCCTAGTTATTGAAAAATTTTCATGATGTCATATATCCTAAGTTTCATGGAGATTCGACATTATTACAATAAGAAAAAAGCCCTATCTTTGGGACGTAATTAGTTATTTTTTTCATTATTTGAAGTCTTTTCTATAAAACAGCCAACATTCGACAATTTTCAATCAAACTAAAATTTATCAACTTTGTCGGAATAACAAAAAGACCACCCCTATTTTCATAGGTAGGCGGTCTTTCTTGAAGAATTTGTGAAAAAAGTGTCAGGTCCTGGGTAAAAAAGCCGAGGACATCAAAAAAAAGGCGAAAAACTTACAAAATGAACTGGCTCAAATCACGATCCTGGGCAATTTCTCCTAATTTTTCCCTTACGTATTCCGGAGTGATCAACATTTTTTCCAACGTCAACTCCGGCGCTTCAAAGGACAAGTCCTCCAGCAACTTTTCCAGAATGGTGTGCAGTCTTCTTGCCCCGATGTTTTCGGTGTTGGCATTTACGGCAGCGGCGATTCTGGCGATTTCCCGAATGGCTTCGTCGGAAAATTCAATCTCCAGGTTCTCCGTGCGCAGCAGTTCAATGTACTGTTTGGTGAGCGCGTTTTGCGGCTCCGTCAAAATCGAAACAAAATCGTCCAGCGACAAGCTGCTAAGTTCAACGCGAATCGGGAAACGCCCCTGCAATTCGGGAATCAAATCCGACGGTTTGGCGATATGGAACGCCCCCGCGGCGATAAACAAAATATAGTCGGTTTTGATCGGACCGTATTTCGTCATTACCGTCGAGCCTTCGACGATCGGCAAAATATCGCGCTGCACGCCTTCGCGGGAAACATCCGGTCCGGAGCCTTGCCCCCGGCTGGCTACTTTATCGATTTCGTCGATAAAAATGATCCCGCTCTGCTCCGCTCTCGCGATCGCCTCTTGGATCAGATCATCATGATCGATCAGCTTGGCGGCTTCTTCTTGGGTCAGCACTTTACGCGCTTCCTTCACGGTCAGCTTTCTTTTTTTGGTGCGCTTGGGCAAAAGGTTCCCGAACATTTCCTGCATGTTGATCCCGAGCTGGTCATTGCCTTGCCCCGCAAACATGTCCATCATCGTAGGCGTATTGTCCTCCACTTCGACCTCGACGATATCGTTCTCGAGCTGGCCGGCAAGCAGCTTGAAGCGTATCTGGCGGCGGCGCTCGCCGAGGCTGCTGTCCTCCTCGGTTTGCTCTTGGGTCGGGACACTGCCCTGGTTTCCGCCTCCGAACAGCATTTCGAACGGATTACGCCCGCTTTTGGCCTTGTTTTCGGAAGGAACCAGAATGTGAACGAGCCGCTCGTTGGCAAGCTCCTCCGCCTTGTCTTTGACCTTCTCGGTACGCTCCAGCTTTACGGTGCGGATGGCCGTTTCAACGAGAT
Source organism: Paenibacillus oralis (assembly GCF_003863965.1). Taxonomy (GTDB): domain Bacteria; phylum Bacillota; class Bacilli; order Paenibacillales; family Paenibacillaceae; genus Fontibacillus; species Fontibacillus oralis. Next base: position 5,016,166 of record NZ_RRCN01000001.1, on the reverse strand, counting down.
CCCGGACCATCGATTCGACATCCCGGCCGACGTAACCGACCTCGGTAAATTTGGTAGCCTCCACTTTCACAAAAGGCGCTCCTACCAGCTTGGCGAGACGGCGGGCGATTTCCGTTTTGCCGACCCCCGTCGGACCGATCATCAACATGTTCTTCGGCACGATTTCATCCTGTACCTCTTCGTGGAGCAGGCTTCGCCGGTAGCGGTTCCGCAAGGCAACAGCCACGGATTTTTTCGCTTGTTTTTGGCCTACGATGTATTTATCCAGCTCTGCGACGATTTGTCTTGGCGTTAAATTTTTCTCGCTCACGATACGTCCCTCCTGAGAAAATAGTGTGGCCTAGGCCGCTTTAAAGCTCTTCCACGATAATGTTGCTGTTCGTATACACGCAAATTTCCGAGGCGATCTGCAAGGACTCCCGGACGATGTCTTTGGCTTCCATTCCACCGGCATGCCGTTTGAGGGCCCGGGCCGCCGAAAGCGCAAAGTTGCCGCCCGAACCGATGGCCAGCACGTCATCATCCGGCTCGATGATTTCTCCGCCGCCGGAAATGAGCAGCATCCCCGAATGGTCCATCACGATCATCAGCGCCTCCAGCTTGCGCAGCACCCGATCCTGACGCCAATCTTTGGCGAGCTCGACGGCAGCCCGTTGCAAATTGCCATGATGCTCTTCCAGCTTGCCTTCAAATTTCTCAAACAGCGTAATCGCGTCGGCTACCGAACCCGCAAACCCGGCCAGCACCTGCCCCCGGTATAAACGGCGGACTTTTTTAGCGGTCTGCTTCATCACAACGTTTTCGCCAAAAGTGACTTGGCCGTCGCCCGCAATCGCCCCTTTGCCGTTATGACGAACGGCGCAGATCGTTGTAGCGTGAAAAGTTGGAATCATGTGTATCGCCTTCCTTTCTCTTTTTCTCAACCCTCCCAAGCCCTCCCTTACCGTAAGGGAGGGCTCCAAGGGCTTGCAGCCCTTTGGATACCCGCAAAGGGGACTAACGTAGGAGGGAGTGAGGCGCTCCTAGCGCTCTCCCTTTGGGATTCGCTTGGCTTCGTGCTAGGAACGCTTTTCTCCCCTTCGGGGTACGTCTTACTTTGGGTGTTCCTGGGTTTCCTGATTTTGAACTAACGTGGGAGGCACTGTGGCGCTCCTTTGCGCTCTCCCTTTGGGATTCGCTTGGCTTCGTGCTAGGAACGCTTTTCCCCCCTTCGGGGTACGTCTTACTTTGGGCGCTCCTACTCGCTCTCCCTTCGGGAATCGCTTGACTACGAGCTGGCAACAGGCGCTTTTTTAACGCTAGTTCTATGTTATGACTTAATGAGCTTGCTGGATTCCCTTTTGGTACGTAGAGTGCAAAAAAACGGTGGTTAGCCCAACCGTTCTTCTGTCATAAAGGTTCTCAAGCTTTGCAGCGCACGCTGGGCGAGCGCTTCGTTTTTTTCGGCTTTTTTGCGGTAGCGGGTGTCCAGCTTCGGGAACAGGCCAAAATTGGCGTTCATCGGCTGGAAATGCTCGAAGTCGGCGGTCGTAATGTACCGCGCCATGCTGCCGAGCGTAGTGTCCGCGGGGAAGACGATGCCTTCGGCGCCGGAGGCGGCGCGCGCGGCGTTGATGCCGGCGATCAGGCCGGAGGCGGCGGACTCGACGTAACCCTCGACGCCGGTCATCTGGCCGGCAAAAAAGAGCGTAGGCCGCGCCTTCAGCTGATACGTCGGCTCGAGCAGCTTCGGTGAATTGATGAATGTGTTGCGGTGCATGACGCCGTAACGCACAAATTCGGCGTTCTCCAGGCCCGGGATCATCGAGAAGACGCGCTTCTGTTCGCCCCACTTCAAATGGGTCTGGAAACCCACCAAGTTGTACAGCGTCCCCGCTGCGTTATCCTGGCGAAGCTGCACAACGGCATGAGGGAGCGTGCCGGTATGCGGGTTAACGAGGCCTACGGGCTTCATCGGCCCGAATAACGCGGTCTGCTTGCCGCGCCGCATCATGATTTCGATCGGCATGCAGCCTTCGAAATACACTTCTTTCTCGAATTCCTTGAGCTGGGCCACTTCGGCGGAAATCAACGCTTCGTAGAATGCGTCAAATTCCTCTTCCGTCATCGGACAATTGAGATAAGCGGCTTCGCCCTTATCGTAGCGGGAAGCGAGATACACTTTGCTCATATCGATCGAGTCCTTCTCCACGATCGGGGCGGCGGCGTCATAAAAATAAAAGTAATCCTCGCCGGTCAGCCGCCTGATTTGCTCCGAAAGCGCGGGAGACGTGAGCGGGCCGGTCGCGATCACGACGATCCCCTCTTGCGGGATCTCCTGGATCTCCTCGTTCACCACTTCGATCAGCGGATGCTCACGCAGCGTGCGCGTAATTTCTCCGGAGAACCCGTCCCGGTCCACCGCCAGCGCCCCGCCCGCCGGGACCGCATTGCGGTCGGCGGCGCCAAGAACGAGCGAATTCAACATCCGCATCTCTTCCTTCAGCACGCCGACGGCGTTGGTTAGGCCATTGGCCCGCAGCGAGTTGCTGCAGACGAGCTCGGCGAATTTATCCGTGTGGTGGGCCGGGGTTTTAACGACCGGGCGCATTTCGTAAAGCACGACGGGGACGCCGTGGCTCGCGATTTGCCAAGCCGCTTCGCTGCCCGCCAGCCCCGCGCCGATAACCGTTACTTTATTGTTGTTCATAAGAGTAAAATCCCCCCAAATCTCCTGCTGAGTATCTTAGATGATTTCCCGCTTCAAATATTAATTCGTACGGTATTGGTCCAAGCGGGAGGCGCCGGTTTAATCGTCGGCACCGTCGTCATTTTCCTCGATGGCCTCCACGTAGTCGCAGGAAGTGCATTGCAGCTTTCCGCCCTGCTTGTTCCGCTTCTCTACGAGCAGTGAACCGCATTTCGGGCAAGGCTTCGGCGACGGCTTATCCCAAGATACGAAATCGCATTCCGGGTAACGATCGCAGCCGTAAAAAATCCGCCCCTTCTTGCTGCGCCGCTCCACCACATGGCCTTCCTTGCATTTCGGGCAAGTTACGCCGATATCCTTGACGATCGGCTTCGTGTTCCGGCAATCCGGGAACCCCGAACAAGCCAGGAACTTGCCGAACCGTCCCAGTTTATACACCATCGGTTTGCCGCATTTTTCGCAAATTTCGTCGGAAACCTCGTCTTCGATCTCGATTTCCTTCATTTCTTCCTCGGCCACGCTAAGGCGTTTCTCAAACGATTCGTAGAATTCGCCGAGCACCCGGACCCAATCTTCGGCGCCTTCCTCCACGTGGTCAAGGTCCTCCTCCATATGGGCCGTAAACTCCACATCGAGGATTTCCGGGAAAAATTGCTCCATTTGCTCGATGACCAGCTCGCCCAGCTCGGTAGGCACAAACTTCTTCTCCTCAATCGCGACGTAACCGCGTTTTTGGATCGTCTCCAGGGTTGGCGCATACGTGCTTGGGCGTCCGATACCCAGTTCCTCCAGCGTTTTGACGAGGCGGGCTTCCGTATACCGCGGCGGCGGCTGGGTGAAGTGCTGCTTCGGCTCGATCTCTTCCGTGATCAGCTTATCCCCTTGCGCCAGCGGCGGCAAAAACTTGTCATCGTCGTTGGCGCTTCCGTCGTCGTTGCCTTCCACATACAGCTTCATAAATCCCGGAAAGCGGATTTTCGACCCGACGGCGCGGAATGTCGCCTCGCCGGCAGCGATATCGACGGACAGCGTATCCAGCACGGCCGAGGACATCTGGCTGGCCATAAAGCGGTCCCAAATCAGCTTATACAGCCGATACTGGTCCCGGCTGGTGAATTCCTTGACCGATTCGGGGTCGCGCATCGCCGACGTCGGGCGAATCGCTTCGTGGGCATCCTGCGCGCCGGCCGCCTTCTTCGAGTATTGGCGCGGCGATTCGGGAACATAGTCTTTGCCGTACTTGCCCAGGATGTATTCCTGCGCTTCCTCCTGCGCCGACGCGGCAATCCGGGTCGAGTCGGTACGCATGTAGGTAATGAGGCCGACGGTGCCTTCCTTCCCAAGGTCAACGCCCTCATACAGCTGCTGGGCGACCGACATCGTTTTGGCGGCGCGGAAATTCAGCTTGCGGGCCGCTTCCTGCTGCAGAGAGCTGGTCGTAAACGGAGCGGCCGGATGGCGCAGACGTTCCTTCTCCTTGACCTCGGCAACGCTGAATTTGGCTTTTTCGATCGATTGTAAAATCTCCTTAACCTGCTGCTCGCTCTTCAGCTCAAGCTTCTGGCCGCGGAATTGATGAAACTTCGCTTCGAACGAGGACTCTCCGGTTTTTAGCCTCGCCGTAATGCTCCAGTATTCCTCGGGTACAAACGCGGAAATTTCGTTTTCCCGGTCCAAAATGATCTTGACGGCAACCGATTGAACACGGCCGGCCGACAAGCCCTTTTTGACCTTTTTCCACAGCAGCGGGCTGATTTTGTAACCGACGAGCCGATCCAAAATGCGTCTGGCCTGCTGCGCGTTCACCAGATCCATATTGATTTTGCGCGGGCTTTTAAACGCATCCTTCACCGCCTGCTTCGTAATCTCATTAAACACGACGCGGCACGTTTCCTTTTCATCCACGTCCAAGACATGGGCCAGATGCCAGGCTATCGCTTCTCCTTCGCGATCGGGGTCGGCTGCCAGATAGATTTTTTTGACCTTTTTACTGGCATCCTTCAATTCTTTTAATACGGAACCCTTCCCACGGATCGTAATATACTTCGGACTGAAGTCGTTCTCCACTTCAACCCCAATTTGGCTTTTGGGCAAATCGCGAACATGGCCCATTGAGGCTTTCACGATGTATTTGCTGCCTAGGTATTTGCCAATCGTTTTCGCCTTGGCAGGCGATTCCACGATGACGAGTGAATCCGCCACAGGTTCGTCCTCCTCTCAAACATACAAACTTCCATCTGATATAGTCATATATTCAGCCACTCTCGGTTAGGAATGGACTATATTAGTTGATAAACGGAGCCAGGGAGCTGGACCACCGTTTTTTTCATGATTAAAGATAACAGAACTGAATGTAAAAGTCCAAAATCCCATTCCGTTTTTACAAGCAATTCGTCAAAACTGGCGATTCCCTGCTCCAACATATGGTATATGCGCCGCTCCTCATCTGTCAACTTGTTTGCGTTTTTCCCGGTTTGGACAGGCATTTTGGGCGCGGAAAAGATGGAACCATATTCCTCCCAAATATCTTGGGCACCGGTTACGATTTTCGCTCCCTGCTTCAGCAGCGCCAGCGTACCGCGGCTTTTGGGCGAGGTGATCGGGCCGGGCACGGCAAACACGTCCCGGTTCGCTTCCAGCGCCCAATCCACCGTGATGAGCGAACCGCTGCGGGCGTCCGCCTCCACGACCACCGTACCGCGGCTGATCCCGGCGATGATCCGGTTGCGCTGCGGAAACATGCCGGGATGCCCCGGCGTGCCGATCGGGTATTCGGAAACGATCAGCCCCTGCTCCGCAATGCTGTGGTACAGGGAGGCGTTTTCCGGCGGATAAGCGACATCAATGGCCGTACCCAGCACGGCGATTGTCCAGCCGCCCGCCCGGAGCGCCGCCTCATGGCTGATCCCGTCAATCCCGCGGGCCAAACCGCTGACGACCGTAATGCCGTGGGCGCACAGCTCCTCCGCCAGTTGAACGGCAACCTTGCGCCCATAGGCGGTAGGCAGACGCGTTCCTACGATGGCCACCGACAGGGTGGAGAGCAGCCCGGGCTCGCCCAGCGTATACAGCACCCAAGGCGGGCGGGTGATTTCCTTCATTAATACAGGATACTCCGCATCAAAAGGGGTGATCGCTCGAACTTTTTTACGCCTCATCAGCTCCAGTCGGGATTCGATCCACTCCAAGGTGAAAAGCTTGGACATTTGCAAGGCCAGCTCGGAATCGAGCCCCCGCTCCATCCAATCCGCGGAGCTAAAGTCCGGCGCCCCCTCCCAACCGGGCCGGGACAAAATGCCTTGAATCCTCTTCCAGCCAAGTCCGGGGCTTTCGTGCAACCCCACCAGAATCCATTTTTTCTCCATGTCCATTCCTCCATTCAGATGTATGCCAGGACAACAAAAAAAGCAACCTTCCCGCCATTGGCTGTGAAGGTTGCTTACCTTTCCCTTATTATACCAAATAAAAATCAATGTGTCGTGCAGCGTTCGAGCAGACCGCGTTCCTCAAGCACGCTGACGAGCGTAGCGCCCATTTCCGAAGGCGTCGGCGCCACTTTGATGCCGCAAGCCTCAAGCATGGCTATTTTCTCCTTCGCCGTCCCTTTCCCGCCGGAAATGATCGCGCCGGCATGGCCCATCCGTTTCCCCGGAGGCGCCGTAACCCCGCCGATAAAACCGACGACAGGTTTCGTCATGTTTTCCTTAATCCATTCGGCCGCTTCCTCTTCCGCCGTGCCGCCGATTTCTCCGATCATGATGACGGCATGCGTGTTCTCGTCTTCATTAAACCGGCGCAAAATATCGATAAACTCCGATCCCTTGACCGGGTCGCCGCCGATGCCAACGGCCGAGGATTGCCCGATCCCTCGGGTCGTAAGCTGATGTACGGCTTCATACGTCAGCGTGCCGCTGCGGGATACGACGCCGACATGGCCCGGAAGATGAATGTATCCCGGCATAATGCCGATTTTGCATTCGCCCGGCGTGATCACACCAGGACAGTTTGGACCGATCAGCACGGTCTTTTTCCCTTCCATATAACGTTTGACCTTAACCATATCGAGCACCGGAATCCCTTCCGTAATGCAGATGACAAGCTCCATTTCCGCCTCTACGGCTTCGAGAATGGAATCAGCCGCGGCAGCAGGCGGCACGTAAATAACGCTGGCCGTCGCGCCGGTAGCGGCTTTCGCTTCTTTCACCGTGTTGAAAACGGGCAGGCTGACCGTGCTTCCGTTCTCCAGCGCGATGTCGACCTGGCTTCCCCCTTTGCCGGGCGAAGTTCCCCCCACCATTTGGGTGCCGTAATCCAGGGCGCCTTTGGCGTGGAACAGGGCGGTTTTGCCTGTAATCCCCTGGGTGATGACCTTTGTATTTTTATCGACCAAAATACTCATATTTCGAGCCTCCCCTTCATGGATAGGTAAAACTTAGGATACGAGCGAAACGATCTTTTGCGCGCCGTCGGCCATGGAGTCCGCGGATACGATCGCCAGCCCCGAATCGGCCAATATCCGCTTCCCGAGCTCGACGTTCGTCCCTTCCAGGCGCACGACTAGCGGACGGTCCAGACCGACCTGCTTCGCCGCTTCCACGATGCCGGAAGCAATGACGTCGCATTTCATGATGCCGCCGAAAATATTGACGAAAATGCCCTTCACCTTGGCGTCGGACAAAATGATTTTGAACGCCTCCGTAACTTTTTCGGCCGTCGCGCCGCCCCCTACGTCCAGGAAGTTTGCAGGGTCGCCGCCATAATATTTAATGATGTCCATCGTCGCCATCGCAAGTCCGGCCCCGTTTACCATGCAGCCGATGTTCCCATCGAGGGCAATGTAACTGAGGTCGAATTTCGAGGCTTCGATCTCCTTTTCGTTCTCTTCTTCCAAATCGCGCAGCTCCAAAATGTCCTTGTGACGGAACAAAGCATTTGAATCAAAATTCAGCTTGGCGTCGAGCGCCAGCACATGGCCGTCTCCGGTGACGACCAGCGGGTTGATTTCCGCGATGGAACAATCTTTGTCGATAAACGCATTGTACAAAGCAAGCATAAACTGTGCAGCCTTCCCGACGAGCTCGTTTGGAATGTTGATCGCAAAAGCCAAACGACGCGCCTGGAACGGCGTAAGTCCGACCGCCGGATCGATCACTTCTTTGAAAATTTTCTCCGGTGTCGCTGCAGCCACTTCTTCGATTTCGGTGCCGCCTTCCTCGGAAGCCATCATCGTTACGCGTCCGGTTCCCCGGTCCACGACGACGCCGACGTAATATTCCTTCTTGATGTCGCAGCCCTGCTCGATCAGCAGGCGCTTAACCTCCTTGCCTTCCGGCCCCGTCTGATGCGTGACCAGCACTTTGCCGAGAAGCTCCTGCGCATAGCTTTTGACTTCGTCCAAATTTTTCGCAACTTTGACGCCGCCGGCTTTTCCCCGGCCCCCGGCGTGGATTTGCGCCTTGACGACGACAACAGGCGTACCCAGCGTTTCCGCCGCTTTCACGGCTTCGTCGACCGTAAATGCCACCCGTCCTTCAGGAACGGCAACGCCGTACTGCTTCAGGACTTCTTTTCCTTGATATTCATGGATATTCATGCGTAAAAATCCTCCTATCAACAGGCGGTATTAGAGGGTACAAAGCAGGCCCCCATCATGGAAACATCAGCTGAAACCCAGATTATTGTACCACTTTTTTAAAACGCTTTCCTTAAAAAGTTCATCATTTATACACAACTTTTTTATATCGTTTTCATCTCAAGTTGAGATGAATTATTGCTAGGCCCATTTTATCATTTTTAAGCGTCTATCCGCTGAAAAAAAGCCGGTTTTTGTCGGAACACACATCTCGCATTGAGATGAATTTCGACTTTTTCCGCAGCAATCCGCACGTTTGTCTCTATAGTTTCAATGTGAGAAATGTGTTTGCACATCAGAAAAAGCCGGCGTCCGGGGCCGAATTTAGGTCCATACTCCTATGTTCAGCATTAGTCGAAGGGTCGTATAGAAGCTACTTTAAAAAACCACATCCGTTCTAGGCCACCCCGCTATTGGGCCGCCCCACGCAAAGCCCTCCCGCTCAAGGTCATCCTACTCAAGATCATCCCACTCAAGATCATCCTACGAAATGCAAAAGTGCAGGCGATTTTCGTCGAAATTTCTCGAAACAGGCGGTTCAACTGCAAATGTGCAGTTCATTTCCGGCCATAAGCTGCTTTTTTATCCGCTAGTCCCAAATGAGATGCACTTTTGCAGTTGATCCCATTCCAGCTATCTCGACGGCGTCCTGATCCGCGCCTGAAAATTATAACATATCGAAAAAACCGCCGGCACCAATGACCGGCGGTTTCAAACATTTAAAGTAACTTCTCTACTATTGTATATGTTCATTTCCAAATCAATTATACAAGATGGCAAGCGGCCTGCCGGCCGGAAGACACTTCCCTTAACACGGGGGTCTCCTTACGGCAGATGTCCGTCGCCAGCGGACAGCGCGTATGGAACGCGCAGCCGCTCGGGGGCTGTTCCGGATTCGGAACATCGCCGGACAGCACGATTCTTTCCGGCCGCTGCTCCGGGTTCGGCACGGGCACGGCGGACATCAGCGCCTTGGTATACGGGTGCAGCGGGGCCGCGAACAGCTCCGCCGTCGGCGCCAGCTCCACCACTTTGCCCAAATACATCACCGCGACGCGGTCGCTGATAAACTTCACCACGGACAGGTCATGTGATATAAACAGATAGGTCAAGCCAAACCGGTCCTGCAAGTCCTGCATCAGATTCAGCACCTGCGCCTGAATCGATACATCCAGCGCGGAGACCGGCTCGTCGCAGACGATAAACTTCGGGTTCAGCGCCAGCGCCCGGGCAATCCCGATCCGCTGCCGCTGACCGCCTGAAAACTCGTGCGGATAGCGGTCGGCGTGATATGGCGATAACCCGACGACCTCCATCAATTCGGCTACCCGGTCCTTCAGCGCGGCGGCGCTGCCGGGATTGTGCGTGCGCAGCGGCTCCTCCAGCGTCTGCCGTACGGTCCAGCGCGGATCAAGCGAAGCGTAAGGGTCCTGGAACACCATCTGCATCTGTGTGCGCAGCTGCCGCAACCCTTCCGGGTTCAGCGCCCGCACATCGGTGCCGTCAAACCAGATTTCGCCGTCCGTCGGCTCAATCAGGCGAAGAATCGCCCGCCCTGTCGTCGATTTGCCGCAGCCGGACTCGCCGACCACGGCCAGCGTTTCCCCCCGCTGCACCGACATCGTGACTCCGTCGACCGCCTTCACCGAGCCGACTTGCTTGGACAGCAGCCCTTTGCGGATCGGGTAATGCTTTTTCAGGTTGCGCACTTCAAGCAGCGTACTCATAGGCTGGCCTCCTGTTCAAGCAGACACCGGCACAGATGTCCGGGAGCGACTTCCTTAAGTTCCGGGTCCGACTGTTCGCAGCGTTCGACCCGCATCGGACAGCGGGGAGCGAAGCGGCAGCCCGAAGGCATTTCGAGCGGATTCGGAACCTGTCCCGGAATCGACTTAAGCCGGTCGGTGTCCCCCGCCAGCTGCGGCAGCGAAGCCAACAGCCCGCGGGTATAAGGATGCCTCGGCATCCGGAACAGCGTCTTGACGTCCGTCTCTTCCACGACCTGCCCGGCATACATAATTACGACGCGATCGCACATTTCCGCCACGACCCCTAGGTCGTGTGTGATCATCATGATCGATGTCCCTTCTTTGCTCTGCAAATCGCGCATCAGGTCGAGGATCTGCGCCTGAATCGTCACATCGAGGGCCGTGGTCGGCTCGTCCGCGATCAGCAGGCTCGGGTTGCACACCATCGCCATGGCGATCATCACCCGCTGCCGCATACCGCCGGACAGTTGATGCGGATATTGGTCGAATATTTTTTCGGGACGGGGAATCCCGACTTTGGCCAGCATATCCACCACGCGCTTACGCGCTTCCTGTTTGCCGATTTTCAAATGATAACGCGCGGCTTCGGATACTTGCTTGCCGACTTTGAATACCGGATTCAGGGACGTCATCGGCTCCTGGAAAATCATCGCAATGCGATTGCCGCGAATTTGGCGCATTTCCCTGCGCGAAGCGGTCAGCAGGTTTTTGCCTTCGAAGCGGATTTCCCCCGCCGCAACGCGGCCGACCCGCTTAGGAAGCAGCTGCATGATCGACAGCGAGGTGATGCTTTTCCCGCACCCCGATTCGCCGACGATCCCGAGCGTCTCCCCTTTACGCACCGTAAAGCTGACGCCGTCCACCGCTTTGATGACGCCTCCCGGCGTCGTGAACTCCGTGCGGAGGCCGGAGATCTCCAGCAAATTAGCCATCCTAGTCCCCTCCTTTACAAAAAAACTTCAATAATAACTCGTCAAGTTCGCCGTTCTGCTATTTCCAGATACTCCTGCTATTTCTCATCGACTCCCAAATATTTCAACGCCGTGAGCGCGTACACTTTCGCGCATTGGATGATCTGCCAAACCGGCGCCTTCTCATTGAAATTGTGAATCGTGGACAGCTCCGCCGGGCCGTACTGCAGCACCGGAATATGGTGGGTACGGAAATGGCGGGCGTCGCTGGAAGCCCATTGCAATACGCCGTAAGCCTCCTCGCCGCTGACCTCGGAAATGCTGTCCACCAGATGGCGGACGACCGGCTCCTCCGGCGGCGTCCAGTTGGCGTTGCCTTGAAAACCAAACGGTTTAATTTCCGTTTCGATCCCCGCGCCAAGGAGCAGCGAATGAGCCCGTTCCATCACCTCGCGGTAATCCACGCCAAACGGCACGCGGGAGTCAACCTGCACGGTGCAGCGGTCGGCTACAACATTGACCTTGGTCCCGCCTTGAATCGTTCCGATATTGACCGTGACATGATCAAAAACTTGATAAGCCAGGCCCTGGCCTTCCCGCTCTTTGGCGTATTCCTTGGAAATCTCGATGATTTCCTTCACTTCGTCCGGTATTTTCGGCTCGATGTCCCACAGCCGCTGCAGCGCCTCGATGCCTTTGGCCGCTTTGACGATCGCGCTCTCGCCAATGATCGGCGACAGGCTGCCGTGGCCCGGCGTCCCTTCCACGGTGAACTCGAACCAGCAGCTCCCCTTCTGGCCGATCGTCGGATTCAGCGGCCCCGAAGGCTCGGCGATAACCGCCGCGGTGCCTGCGATCAAGCCGCGTTCCAAAACCCACGGCACGCCGAGGTGGCCGCCCGTCTCTTCGTCCGGGACAATGAGCAGCGACAGATCGCCTTGCAGCGGAACGCCCAGCTTGGCCAGCAACGCGGTGGCAAAAACAAGACCGGCCAGCCCGCCTTTCATGTCCGAAGCGCCGCGACCCAGCATGTAGCCATCACGAATTTCCCCGCTGAACGGATCGAAATCCCAACGCTCCAAATCCCCTGCGGGCACCACATCGGTGTGCCCGCAAAAGATCAATTTTTTCCGGCCGTTGCTCGAAGCCGGTTTGTACTCCGACACCAGGTTCAGCATCTGTTCCGTCGCCGCGTGAATATCCGTCGAAATTCCTGCCCGGTGCAAATAGTCAATGATAAAGGCGCTGATTTCACGCGAGTCGCCGGGAGGATTTTCCGTCGGAAACTGGATCAGCTTCGAGCAAAGCTCAAGCAGTTCATCCTGCCGCGCGTCGATTTCTTCCAAAACTTTCGTTTTCCAGTCTGTCACAGCCGCCACTCCTTTTCTCCGTTTAAATCAGTTCTTGGACAACGGATAGAAGCGAATGACTTCATCCGGGTAGTACACATAGCCGCTAACTTTGCTGTTCATGCCCACGATGCGGTTGTATTCGTACAAGTAGAGCCACGGCGATTCGGTCGTAATGATTTCCTGCGCTTTAGCGTACAGTTCGTTGCGTTTTTCCAGATCCGGCTCCAGGTTGGCCTGCTCCCACAATTTGTCCACTTCGGCATTGCTGTAGTTATGGTAGTTGGACGATCCTTTGCCGTACATCAAAAAGCCGAGGTGATAGGAAGGATCGTTGACGAAAGACGTCCATTTCGAGATATAGGCGGCCAGGTTTTTCTGTTTTTGCATTTCCAGGAATTGAGCGCGCGCTACTTTGTTAATGTTCATCGTTACGCCGATTTTGGCCAGTTCCGCTTGAATGAGCACCGCGTCGTCTTCCCAGTCCTGGAAGCCCGAGCCCAGCGTCAGGTCAAATGTGAACCCGTCCGGATAACCGGCCTCCGCCAACAGCTGCTTCGCTTTCTCCAGATTGTGCTCGTAAACATAACCTTTGTCGGTGTATCCCGGCGTATTGCTGGCCACGGAGCTCTTCATGATTTTCGCCTGGCCGTGCATAACATCGTTGATCAGCTGATCGTAAGGCACCGCATAGGCCATCGCCTGGCGCACCTTCGCATTATCGAAAGGTTTGACCTTGTTGTTCAGAGCCAGGTACAAAATCCGGTTGCTGGCATTCGACTTAACCGTCAATGCGCTGTTGGCTTCCAGGCTGGCCACATCTTTGGCCGGAATTTCGATGGCCATGTCGATGTCCCCTTTGTTCAGCAGCATCACGCGGTTCGAAGCTTCTTTGGTGAATTTGAGCGTGACCTTGTCCAGTTTCGGAGCGCCTTGCCAGTAGTCTTTGTTGGCCGTCAGCACCGCTTCGCTGGCCGGATCCCATTTATCCAGCAGGAACGGACCGGAACCGGCCGTGTTCGTGTTCAAATAGTCGGCAGGTTTGCCTTCCATGGCCACGTCGTCAACGATGGAGAAGTTGTACAAAGCGATGATTTGCAAAAACATATGATTCGGTTTGTTCAGCACCATTTGCACGGTGGAATCGTCAAGCGCGGTTACCGATTTGATATCCGCCATTCCGTACAGGAAGCTGCCGGAGTTGGAATTTTTCACGCGATCAAACGTATAAACGACCGATTTTGCGGTGAGCGGATTGCCGCTGTGGAATTTCACGCCTTCCTGCAGTTTAAACGTATAGGTCAATTGATCGTCGGACACTTCCCATTCCTTGGCCAGCATCGGCTGGATTTTGTCGGTGTCGGCTACATCCGCGCCATCGACGTTTTTCACCCCGTAGGTGACAAGCTGGTCGTAAGCGGCGATGACGAACGTGTCGGATGTAAGGTCGCTCGCTTCCGCCGGATCGAGGGTCGTTCCCCCTTCGGAAAAAGCGACGGTCAGCGTGCTGGAGCCGCCTGCCGCTTGTCCGGACGTTTCATTTTGACCCTTGGAGTTTCCTTCGGCTGCCGGCGGATTGGCTTTGGGAGCACAGCCGGCCAATACTACACATAACGATACCAGCGCCAGAAAATACTTCATTCCTGTCTTCATCACTCGATCTCCCCTTTTGTTTTTGTTTTATATGGTATAGAAAATAACCCCTATTTACCGGACCGCAAGCGCGGGTCCAAAATATCGCGGAATCCGTCCCCCAGCAGGTTAAAGCCGAGAATCGCCGTGGCGATGGCCAAGCCGGGGAAAGTGACAAGCCACCATTCGCCCGAAATGATATATTCCCGGCCCTCCGAAATCATGGCGCCCCATTCGGCGATCGGCGGTTTCACCCCAAGGCCGAGAAAGCTTAAGCTGGCCGCGGTCAATATCGCAAACCCCATGCCCAAAGTTGCCTGTACCAAAAGCGGAGCAAGGGCGTTCGGGAGAATATGCTTAAACAAAATGACGCGATCCTTGACCCCGATCGACCGGCTGGCTTCCACGAACTCCTTTTCGCGCAGCGAAACGGTTTGTCCATACATCAGCCTGGCGAATTCGGGAATCCCCACGATACCGACCGCGATCATGGCCCCGGATAAACCGGCCCCCATGGAAGCGGCGATCGCCATCGACAGAACGAGCGATGGAAAAGAAAGCAGCACATCCATCACGCGCATAATCACCGTTTCGGTTTTTCCTCTGTAATAAGCGGCAAACCCGCCCAGCGGAACTCCGATCACAAAAGAGATTCCCACCGCGATCAGGCCCGTCCAAATGCTGATTCGCGCCCCGTAAAGAACGCGGCTGAAAATATCTCTCCCGAAGTTGTCCGTGCCCAGCCAGTGAACAGCGTTCGGCGGCTGCAATTTGGCGGCGGTATCCGGGACGTAAGGATCGTACGGAGCGACCCACGGCGCAATGATTGCGGCGATCGTCCACAAGAGGATAAACGTCAAACCGATGGTCGCCAGCCGGTTGCGCAGCAGCAGCCGCAGGAACGTCGCTTTGCGGGCCTTGGCCGGCTGAGCCGGAGATCCCGCCGTCATCGTCGACCCGGCAGACATGGCATTCCCCCCCTTCTCTAATCTAGTTAGCCTCGTGTTCCTATTCGTAGCGAATGCGCGGATCCAGAAGGCCGTACAGCAAATCCACCAGCAAATTAATCAAGCAATACAACACGGCGCTGACCAGCGTAAAAGCTTGAATCGGCGCGTAATCCGCCGCCAGAATGGAATCGGTGATATAACCGCCCACCCCGGGCCAGGAAAAGATCGTTTCCGTAATGACCGCGCCGCCCAGCAGATAACCGAACTGCAGTCCAAGCACCGTAAGCGTCGGAATCAGCGCGTTGATTAGCGCATGCTTTCCGATCACGACCGCTTCGCTGAGGCCTTTGGCCCGCGCCGTGCGGACGAAGTCCTGGCCGATGGTCTCAAGCATGCTGGAGCGCGTCATCCGGGCCACGATCGCCATCGTGCCGGTGCTGAGGCAGATAGCCGGCAAAATCAGATGGACAATGCTGCTCTTTAAAGCAACAAAGTCCGCGGACAGCAAACTGTCCAAAACGTATAACCCGGTGATGTCCGTCGGCGGATTCAGATCGCCGCTGATTCTCCCCATCGGCGCCGGCGCCCAGCCGAGCTTGGAATAGAACAAGTAAATCAAAATCAGTCCGAGCCAAAAAATCGGCATGCACGCGCCCACCAGCGAAAATACGCGCGAAATGTGGTCGATGATCGATTCTTTGCGGGTTGCGGCAACGATACCTACCGGGATCGCCACGATCACGGCGATCAAGATGCTCGCCAGCGTAAGCTCCACCGTGGCCGGAAAACGCGAAGCAAAGTCGCTCGCCACCGTATGTCCGGTGTGGTACGCAAAACCTAAATCCCCGCGCAGCAATTGCCCCAAGTAGTCGAAAAATTGGGCAAATAGAGGCTTGTTCAACCCCATGTCGTGCCTGATTTTCTCGATGACCTCCGGAGGCGCCTGTTCACCGGCCACCATCACCGCCGGGTCGCCCGGCAGTACGCGGGACAGGATAAACGTAATCAGCACGATGCCGATCAGCGCCGGAATCATCTGTCCAAGTCTCCGGATCGTATAAGTGAACAACCTCTCACCCCCTCTCTCACCTTCAGTTCAGTTCATGTCAGGTTAGGTACCTTGCGAAAAAGGTTTTACTGAATTGTGCTCATTCTACATAGTTTCCGAACGGCTCACTACGTCCCCTCCAACTAAAAAAAGAGCGCCCTGTTTGTATCCTTAGGACGAATATGTCTTTAAAAGTTAGAATATATTACACTTGAAATGGAAGTTATAGATCAGCGGCTGTATTATCATGCAAATAAAAATAGATTAAACACAAATGGCATACGAGCCCCTCGCGCGCGTCGCTTAAATCAAATCCGGTAATGTCCTTGATTCTTTCCATCCGGTATTTCACGGAATTGCGGTGGATATACAGCCGGCTTGCGGTTTCGATCAAGCTCCCGCGGGTCTCCAAATAGCAAAGAAAGGTGCGCATTAAATCCCCGTTATGCTCTTCATCATAGCGGCGCAAAGCGCCGAGTTTCCGCTCAAACAGCTTGCTGAAATCGGTCTTTTGCATCGCCTCTCCCAGCAAATGATAGATCTCCACCTCTTCGTAGCGGATGACCTTCGTTTCCCGGGGCATGCGGCGGGCGACGGCCATCGCTTTGCGCGCCTCAGTATAGCTGTCGTAAATCTCCCACAAATATTTTTTGCCTCCAACCCCTACGAGGCTGCCCGTCGCCCCCAACGCTTTATCGCCAACCCATTCGAGCAAGGTGTCCGCCCATGGCTTCGGCACGTTGCGCAAATCCTCGGCTCTTTTTACGTCCAAGCTGGGCAGGAACAGGACGGCGCGGTTCGAACGAAACTCAACATGCGGGCTGACCCGCCGCAGTCTGGCTTCCTCCCCCAGCCGTTTCAGCAACTCTTCCTCATCCGGAGCCTGATCTCCTTCGATAACGGCGACTTCCCACAGATGTTCCACATGCATGCCGAGCTTGCGGCCCCGCTGCTCCACTTCATGCCGGGAAGGAACGGGCGGGGTAAGCAATTCATCGATGAAATTTCCGCGCAGCCGGTGCTCCGTATCCGCCACGATTTTCCCGCGCATAATTTCCAGCGCCAGCACAATCCGGGCTTGTTCAATACATACCTTCTCCATTTCATCGAGCCTGTCTTTCGCTACGAGCAGCTTGGCCACCTGGCGGCGGTCCACCGTGATCCCCCATTGCAACGGCGAATCCGCCTCTTCCCAGTGCAGCTCCGCCGGCGAAGACACAATCGTATTTCCTTCCGTATCCACGACCTTGACGGGAGCGCGAAGCAAGCCGGACACGCTGTCGCTGACGGCCTGAATCCCGCTGTTCTCCAGCACCATGGCGGTGAGCGTGCGGTATACCTCTTCCGAACGGCGAAGCAAGGCGGCCTGACGGTCCAAAATCAGCTCCATGATCGGCCTGGTGATGTCCGTATAAGGAATTTCCGCCGGAATTTCAATAATCGGCAGTTCGATTTCGTTGCTGACATCCAAAGTCTGCTGCGGAATCCCCTGCAAAAAACGCGTCGGCTTGATCGCCAGCGCCGCTCCGCCGGAAGCATGCAAGATCCGGACAAGCTCGGTCAACTGCAGCGGTTCGTTGCGGATTGCGTACGCCGTAGTCAAAATAAGCACGCCTTCCTTGACCCATCCCTTAAGCTCGGGCACTTCCATAATATCGATGAACTGAACGACGCGATCCAAGCCTTTATGCCCGCTAAGCACTTTGGCCTGCCGCAAGATCGGAAGGTTAAGCACTTCCCTGACGGTGGTTCCTGTATTTTTTTCCATATCTTCGCCCCCTTCTTGTGCCAACGTCGCAGAAAATAATATTTCATGCTAGTGTACCAGAAGACGGCTTTTAAAAAAATCAAAATGGCAAAAAATGTCGAAAAAATAAGCGTCCAACTTGTACCATCAGCACAATCGAACGCTTGTTATGAATTATAAGACACGTTATTTACTTTCAGAAGGTCCGAAGGGTTATAGGACCGATAATATGGAAGATGCCAGACTGAGGTGGTTGAGGTAAGTGGCTAAAGCGGCTCTATAGCATTCGTGCCTTGGTGTCCCCTGCATGCTGCTTTGCACGATTATACCTTTCGTTCAGGGGAGAGGGTTGCAGGTTCTTTCTCATAAATCTGTCTGATGATCTCGAACCAGTCTGCTTCTCCCAAACATATCTTCTTCTCCTGAATTGATCTTCTTTCTGCTTCCTGATCAAATGGGATAATCGTGCAAAAGCGCCCGGATAGGGGATGTTGATCTTCCGGCCAACCCACCAGCCTTCCCTGTTCACTAGTGTTGAAAACTACTAAAACCGTTGTTGGGCTGCTCGGCCATAACGGCCGCGGCTCCCAACGAAGCAATCGGATCAAACGCAGTCACCCCAAGCCGCTGCTTCAATTCCGCGGCAAAGCCGATCGTCGCAAATCCGGTGCAAGCCAGCACAATGCTCCTCGCTCCCCGCCGCGCCAATCTTTGCGCCGCTTCGAAAGCCGCTTCCCGCCCCTGGTCTGTCCGCAAATCCAAGGTGGTCGTGACCCCCTCGGGACGGTCCATACCAACGTAAGCGTCCCCGAGAATGGAACGGATTAACGGCGGAGTCTCCTGCAAAATGGTCAGCACGCCGACGCGGGTGCTTTGGGTAAGGCTTAGATGAGCCGCACAAGAGCCCGCCCCCAGCACCGGAACCGGGAGCGCTTGCCGACATTCTTCCAGCGCCGGATCGGCCGCGCAGCTGATGCCGATGACCGTGCATCCTTCGTCCGCCAGCCGTTTCGCCAAAGCGATGATTTTAGGCACGGCCAACCGCTCGGTCCGCTCGTCATAAACCCCGTTCGGCTGGTCCGGAATGCAGGCGCTCCTGACGTCAAGCCCGTATTTTTGACGGATCAGTTCCCCATGCAATTCCGCATCCCGGCGGTCCTGCAAAGTGATAACTCGTATGATTCCCAGCATATGAACCGGCCTCCCTTCGCACCGCTTGACATCATTTTAAATAAGTTTTCCTTGCGACATGATCAACTCACCGTCCAAATACACGTCCGGTTCCTTTACAACGATATCGATATGCACCCCGGCCGCGATCTGGCCGCCAAACGTGTTGTTGCTGCCGAAAGCGACATGGATCGTGCCGAATACTTTTTCGTCCTCCAGCACAACGCCGGTAATACGCGCTTTGTCGTTGGTGCCGATGCCAAACTCGCCAAGCCAGCGTCCGTCGCCATCGCCCAGCATTTCCAGCAGTTCCTTGGCTCCGTCGCCTTCCGCTTGGACAAGTCTTCCCTGCTCCACCGTTAACAAAAGCGGGGCGGCAAGCACGCCGTAACCGGCCACGGAACCGTCCGCCAGCAGTTGCCCCGACGCGCTGCCCTCTACCGGAGCGATATAAGCTTCTCCGGAAGGGAGATTGCCCGACTGCCCCGGTTCCACAAACATGCCCGTGCTCGGAACGCCGTCCCGGTTCTCAATGGAAAATTCCAACGCGCGGCCCGCTTTCTCAATCCGCACAAGACGGGCCTGGGTCAGCCTGGCGGTTAATTGTTCGGTCAATTCCTTAACCTGCAAATAATCGGCTGTCACCGCCCCGTTTAGAAACATATCTTCCGTAATCCCCGGCATCGTGGCCACCCTTGCCCCCGCGGCCGCCGCTCTTTTCCGGGCATTCGTATGCGTTAGCGAGTGCTCCGTAACGCATACGACGGCCTGGGCGGCCTCCATGGCCGCGGCCACCGCCGCCGGAGGCTCCTCCCCCGACCGGGAGCGCTCCTCCATCACCAGCAGCACGGATTCCGCGCCGAGTTCATGGCCGGCTTTTTGCAGCAACTCGCCCAACGTTTTTTTGGGTCCATCCGCCACCACCAAAAAGTTTTCCCCGGCCTTAAGCGCCAGGCATTCAGCCAGCAGTTTCTTGCTGGACATCACAATAATCTCGTTCATGGTTGTCACCTTTCATCGGCGCGCTTTGCCGGGCAAAGCCGCCGTTCTTCGTTCAGGCGATCACTTCGGATACCAGTTTGCTCATCAGCGAGCTGGACAGAATCGTCGGCAGCCCGGACAACGCGGTTACCCAGTTTCGGTGTCCTTCGGTATACCCCATGCAATCCAGCAGCAAAACGTCCGCCCGCCCTTTCAGCTCTTTGACCGCAGCGGCAAAATCCTGCCAATTTCCGGTATAAGGCGATGCCGAAGCGAAAACGGGTTCGACGCCGTATTCCGCGAATTTCGCCTGAAGGGCATCGGCTTGCCCATGAAGCGGACAGATCACGCCAAGCCGGCGATTCCCCGCCAGCGCCGCCACGGCGGGGGTCAGGACGCGGTCCGGCTCGATCAAATGAGCCGATGCCGCCTGCAGCCCAGGAAAAACGCCCGTGCAAAGCAGCAGGATATGGCGGATTCTCTGGGCCTCCAATTCGGCGATTTTTCGCTGCAGCAGGGGCATGATTTTGTCGCGGGCCACGACCACCGCCTGACCGTCGGCCAGCCGCGAGGTCAGCATGTAACTGCTGCCAGCAGGAGACAGCTCAGTTTCGATTGCCTCAAGGCTCCAGCCATCCAGCACCCCCGCCTGCACCAGTTCAGCCCGTCCTTCGAGCTGCCTCAGCAAAAACGGGGCCACATCGGTGCGCGGGGCCTGGCCGATCGTGATCATGCCTAATTTAGGAACGAGTTCCAGGCCCGTCCGGATCATTTCTGGACCGCCGTCTCTTTCCCCATCGTTTGCAGCACTTTCATCGAACCGTAAAGTTTGGTGATGTGTGCAAACTCTTCGGCACTATAGAAGCGGCAGGTCCCGCTCCCCACTTCCTTGGCCGTTTCCACCGCAAAACGCACCGCTTGGGCGATATCCACTTCATGGCTGGCCCCCGTCCCGCAACCGGGTACGGCCGATTGCGCCGTAATCGCGACGCCGACCACCGGGGCGTCCGTGGCCACGGCAGGCTGCAAAATCGAGTTAATATGATACAGATCGTTCCCGTAAGGCGTAATGTCCTGCATCGTCACCGGGAAGGTGACCGGCAACTGCCCTGTCGTCATTTCCATGATTCGCAGCAGATCCTCGCTGATGCGGAGAATGTACCCTTCCTTCACCGTCGGGGAGATGGCGATCCCTTTGTGATTGATCACGCGGTTGCCTTTCGTGGTGTCGATCGATAAAATCGCGTCCATCTCCGGTACGATTTCATGGCGGTTCATGGTGAGAATATCGATCGGCGAATCCATGAAGTCAACCGGTTCATGCGGCAAAGTTGGCGCATCGGGACAAATGTGCGTCGTTACGATCACATCTCCCGGCAGGGTATCGCCCTTCAATTGCATGTCGGCCAGCTTCAAAGCCGAAGCGATTGCCGCCACCGCGCCGTCCGCGTCGGAAACAATCCCGATCCGGCTCGGTCTTGCGCCAATTCCCCCAAGCCGCCCTACAATCCCCAACGTCGGCGCGCTGCCGCCGCTGCTTTTGCCGTTTGCGCCCGGGATCACAACTTTAATGAAATCCGTGCTTCCTTTTTCCCCTGTTACGGTTTGAACCGTTACGGAAACGCCGGGAAATGAGGAGAACAACTGTTTTACCGCTTCACCATTTACATGAGCGCTGTCCAGCGCGTCGATGACCGTCAATGTCTGTTTCAATGCCATAATTCGTTACCTCCCAATGCTCCTGATGTCGATCAGTTTCATTAATGGTAACCCAGGCGAAAGAACGGCCACAATGTTCTCCTCTACCAAAAGGCCCGACGGTTTATTGTCCCGGGAGAATAAAAAACGGGCAAAATCAAGCGTTTTCTTTCCTTGTGTGTTAGAAAAGCTTACTCTATGATATTTACCGAAATGATCGCTTGAATTTGTTCCAAAACTAACCCATATTATTGGGGATGTCAAGCGGAGCTTTCCTTGGATTTCTAAAGTATGGTATAATCGGTAAAGTCAAGCTTGGCAATTCGAAATTGAATTATTTTATGATGCGATAATAAGGAAGCACCTTTTATCCTGAAGACGGTTTTTGTTGTAAGCCGGAAAATACAGGGTCAGGGGTGTTTTTTGTTATGTACGGAAAATTGTACAGTGCTTGTTTATACGGAATCGACGGTATGATGATCGAAGTGGAGGTGGATTTGTCCAGCGGCATCCCTCAAACCAACATCGTTGGTCTGCCGGATTCCGCGGTCCGCGAGGCGGTGGAACGGGTTCGGGCGGCGGTCAAAAATTGCGGCTTTACGTTTCCGCTGCAGCGGGTGACGATTAACTTGGCGCCTGCCGACCTGCGCAAGGAGGGTGCCGCCTTCGATCTGGCGATCGCGCTTGCGCTACTTACGGCCAGCGGGCAAATCGCCCTGCCGCCGGAGGAAAAGCTGCTGATTATCGGCGAGCTCTCGCTCGACGGTACGCTGCGCCCCGTTCCCGGCGTGCTGTCGATGGTTGACCGCGCGCGCCGGGAAGGATTCAACTCCGTGCTGCTGCCTCGGGAAAATGCCGCCGAGGCGCTCTTTCTGAAGGGAATCCGGGTATATGGGCTCCGTCATTTAAACGAACTTTTTCCCGAAGGGAAAGAAGGAGAAGCAGGGCCAGAGGATGCAAAAAAGGCGCCGCTGCGGTCAACGTCCCTGGGACACCTGGAAGTAGGCCCGCTGCCATCAACCGCTGACGCGTTATATGAAGCGCCGGAAAATTACAGCGACGTGCTCGGCCAACGCCACATCAAACGGGCGCTTACGATCGCCGCCGCCGGCTTTCACAACATCGTCCTGATCGGCCCGCCCGGAACCGGCAAAACGATGCTCATCCGCAGGCTGCCTTCCATTTTGCCGCCGCTTTCCCCGGAGGAAGCGCTCGAAGTCACCAAAGTTTACAGCGCCGCCGGCAAACTAAGCGATACGGAGCAGGGGTTGATCACACGGCGCCCGTTTCGCTCCCCGCATCATACGATCTCGGCGGGCGGCCTCATCGGCGGCGGCTCCATTCCGAAACCTGGCGAAGTGAGCCTGGCTCACCACGGGGTTTTATTTCTCGACGAATTGCCGGAGTTCTCCCGGAATGTGCTGGAAGTGCTGCGCCAACCGCTGGAGGAACGGCAGGTGACCATCAGCCGCTCCCGCGCCTCGTTTACGTTTCCCGCCCATTTTTTGCTGGCGGGTTCGTTAAATCCGTGTCCCTGCGGCTACTTAGGGGCGGAGTCTCCGCTTCCCCGCTGTACCTGCACCCCCTGGCGCGTCGCCCAATACCGTGAGCGGATATCCGGCCCGCTGCTGGACCGTATCGACATGCACATCGAAGTGCCGCAGCCAAACGGCTGGCTGGAAGACCAGCAGCCGCTCAGTTCGGAAGCGATGCGCAAGCAGGTCCTTAAGGCCAAGCAGCTCCAAATGGATCGTTATAAAAATTGCGAAATTTCCCGCAATAGCGAATTATCCG
Source organism: Paenibacillus oralis (assembly GCF_003863965.1). GTDB lineage: Bacteria > Bacillota > Bacilli > Paenibacillales > Paenibacillaceae > Fontibacillus > Fontibacillus oralis. The sequence continues at coordinate 4,992,796 of NZ_RRCN01000001.1, read as the reverse complement.
GCAGTCTGCTGCGGCGGTTCGCCCCGCTGGCTCCCGAAGCCGGAAAGCTGCTGCAGTCCTCCTTTGAGGCACTCGGCCTCAGCATGCGGGCTTACGACCGCATTATCAAGCTGGCGCGGACGATTGCCGACCTCGAGGGCCAACAAGCCATTCAGGCGGAGCATATCGCGGAAGCGATCCAATACCGCCAGTTGGACCGGAGGCCGCTGGATGTGAGAGGGTGACGGCTGGCTGCCCCTGCCTCTCATCCCCTCACCTCTCATTGGAAAAAAATCCAATAGATTGGCGGAAATCGCGCGCAATTGGGAGTCCTGAGCTTTTGCGTGAAATTTGGAAAGTATCTGGGCTCACTTTTTGAACAACCTCTTAAAAAGCGTTTTTGATATGTTCCACTGCTGGCTTTTCTCCAAGGCCATACGTGACGGCGATGACGTCGAAGCGGACATTGGCCAGGGTTTGGCCGGTTTGGTGGAGGTACACGGCGGCCGTGTCGCGGACCTGCTTGATTTTGCGGGGCGTGATCGACTCGGCCGGCGTGCCGAAAGCCGCAGCCCGATGGCTGCGGCTGCGCACCTCCACAATCACGATCGTGTTCCCGTCTTTGGCGACCAGATCCAGCTCGCCGGAACGGCAACGCCAGTTTCGCTTCAAGATGGCATAGCCAAGAGCGGTCAAATAATCGCTTGCGGCTTGTTCCGCCTCGCGGCCCCGCGCTTTTCGATCATCCCCGCCCATGGGGCTCAACTCCCGGTTATTCAAGGAACATCCTTCTTTCCGCCATTTTGTCGGACCGGTATATAAAGGTAAGAATTTCCGCCACCAGATCGTATAATTCCGCAGGGATCTGCTGGTCCAAATCGAGCTTGGAAAGCACCTCGACGAGCGCCGCATCCTCCTGCACGGGAATGCCGTGCTCCTTCGCCGTCTCCAAAATGCGCTCCGCCAGCAGTCCGCTTCCTTTGGCGGCGACGACCGGAGCCTCGCCCTGCCCGGGATCGTACTTTAGGGCTACCGCTTTTTTAAACGCACGGTTCTTCGGCTGTTCGCTCATACGCGGTAATCCACCCCCTTATACGGGCTTGGGGCGTAAGACAGCGGCAGGCTAAAGTCGGTTGCGCCGCCTTCTTCGCTCTCCGCCGGAATCAGCGGCTCCGACTTCATGGACAGCAACCGGTAACCGACATTTGACAAGGCTTCGCTGATTTCCTCCTGCCGGGATTCTAGAAATGTGCCGGTCGCTTCCTGCTCGCTGAATATTTTCAGCAGCACCTTTTTGTCGGCGACCTGCACGTCGACCATAATTTGGCCCAGCGTCTTCATCTGCAGGTCAAACCACAGCCGGCAGTTGGCCGGGTCCAGCTCGCCTTTGCGCCCGCGGCGCGATTCGATATGGACCGAGGCGGTTTGCTTGCCGTCCGGTCCGAAAAAGGGCAGGAACATAGTTACCTGCGCAAACGGCGCCGTGCGGTCGGTATTGAGCAGCAGCTGCTGGCCGGTCAGCTGCTGCACCAGTTGCCGGGCCGCTTCCTGGAGTGGCGCGGGCAAATCGTCGGCGACCGCCATCTGCAGCAGCAAGCCTTTGAGCGTGTCTTGCGCGGCTCCGCTGGTGGCATTGGGGGCGGTTGAAACGTTGACGGATGCGTTGACGCCGCCCAAGGCGGAGCTGCGCATGGCAGCCGCCTCCTCGGCGTTTGCCGGTGCCGGCGCCGTTCCGCCTGCCGCGCGGGCGTCCGCCTGCGCGGCGCGGCTTTCCACAGGCGACGCGGCGCTGCCTGTGGCTCCGCCCGGCGCGGCCGCCGCAGGCCCGCTGCCGGGCGCCTGGCCGCCGGGGTGCTCCGCGCCCCCGGCGGGCTTAGCCGAAGCGCCCGCCGCAGGCGGCGCTTCTTGCGCTTGCGCCGGCTGCGCCGCCGCTGCGCTAGGCGCGGCCGCGCGCACCTGCTGCTCGTGCTCCGCACCGAGCAGCTTCAGCACGCGCCCCACCCACGGCTCCGCCGCGGGGGTGGGACGCGTGCCTGCCGGCGAAGGGCCAGCGGCCCCTTCGCCCTGCGCCTGCGGCGCTGCCGCCGCGCCTCCGGCGGCGGCACCGCTCCCTCCCAGCGTTCCCGCGCTGGGAGCAGCCCCGCCGGCGCCCGTCCCTCGCCCGGGCGCCGTTTCGGCCATGCCCTCCTGCAGCATGGCCACATCCAGCTCCGCCAGCACCGCCTGCAGCTTCGCCACCAAAGCGCCGCCGGACAGGCTGGCCGAGCCGCTGCCACCCGGATTGCCCGGCTGCGGGGTCTGCCCCATCGCAGCATCGGCAAGTGCTCCCCGCATCGCCATCTGAACGAGCCCGGCCGCTTGATTCGGCTGGGCGGAAGCTCCCGCCGCTCCAGTACCAACTGCCGCAGCGCCCGCAGAGGCCGCTCCCGAGCCGGATGGTGCCGCATCCGGCATTGCGGCGGCGCTTGTCCCGGCTTGAGCCTGCTGCCCTTGCACTACCGCTCCTCCGGCGCTTCTGCCGCTTGCGCCTGATCCGGCCGTCCCGTCCGGTTTTCCTGCCGATTGACTAAGGAAGTTTGCAAGCTGCTCGTCCAGCGAAGACAATAACGCGTGCAGCGGCGGTCCAAACACCGCCTGATGCAGTCCCGCCACCGTCTCCCCGGTCAGCGGCAGCCCCCGGCTAAAAGCGATGCCGGCAGCCTGAATCCACTCCGACAGCGGCACACCGCCCGGCTTTTGCCCGGACACCTGCAAAATCTGCGATACGTTCTCCTTCGTCAACGGCAAACCGCTTTTCTGCATCAACTGCAGCAGCTCGCGGTTCGTCGCCGTATCCTCCAGTCCCAAAGATTGCAGCGCTTTGGCCAGGGAAGCCGCCGACAGCTCGGCGCCCGGGAGGGAACTCATCGGTCTCAGCACCGCCAATCCGTTTTTGGATTCCGGCTGAACCTGCAGCAAAGTCGTTTCCCCCGGGCGCATGGGCGTTTCCAGCGCAGCGTGCAGCTTGACGCCCTGTACCTGAATGACGGCTTCCTGACCGTTTTCGGATACGGACAACACCGTTCCGCGGACCACCTGCCCTGTTTTCAATTCCAGAGTTTTGGGTTCCCCCGCCTGGGCATTTCCCATCATACTGCGCAGCAGCGGTCCGATATTCATGAAACTCCCCCCTTGCTTCAAAAGTTATATTGAAAAACCCGCCATCGCTTCGGCGGGTTGCTTAAAATGCGAGTTCAAAAAGTCAGGTTTTCAGCTTTTTGAACAACCTCTTAAAACAACGTTTGCTCCTCGGCAAATAATTTGCCCAAGAAGCTTTTCCGATGCATCGGCGTTGGCCCGAGAGCCTGAAGCTGCTCACGATGCAGCTTGGTTGCATACCCTTTATGTACCGCGATGCCGTATTCGGGATAACGCGCATCCCACTCGCCCTGGCACAGGCGGTCCCGCGTCACTTTGGCGATAATGGAGGCCGCCGCGATCGACTGGCTTGTCGCGTCCCCTTTAATGACCGCCAGCTGCGGAATGCCGACATCCACTTTTTCGGCATCCACCAGTAAAAAATCCGGAGCTACGTCAAGTTGTTCCACCGCACGCTTCATCGCCAACCGGCTGGCCTGCTTGATATTGATCCGGTCGATCGTCGCCGTATCGGCATACCCGATTCCGACCGCAATCGCCTTTTCCATAATGAGATCGTACAGCTTCTCCCGCTTTTTTGGGCTTAATTTTTTCGAATCATCCACGTCCTCAAGCAGTAAATCCTGGGGCAGAATAACCGCCGCAGCCACTACGTCACCAAACAGACACCCCCGGCCGACCTCGTCGATTCCGGCTATGTAACGGTGCGAGGACCAATACTCTTTTTCATAGACTAACAGATCGTCCATAGTGCCTCCTTCACGATTTAACCCTGTTCTAAGCTTAAGGGGTCACGGAAGTTTTATCAAGCGTTTGGTCCTCGCCTGCGGATGATAAATCTTTTATCGGTTAAAACGGTTAAAAAGTATAGAGTCCTTTTCATTTTTAGAGCTTGTTCAATCGCTTTTAGAATTCCTCCTTTGCGCCGGCAGATGAGGCCAAGAGATGTTCTCTGCTTTCATCGGCAAGTTTGCGCACGTGGTTCAAGTCGACGTTGAGAAGCCTCCCGTGCCGTTTCAGCGGACGACCGGCCACAAAAACGGAGTCCACGTTGCCCGGGTTGGCAAATTGTACGACGGCGCCTACCGGATCGGATACGGGAAACATGTTCAAATCTGTCGTCCGAATCAAAATAAGGTCGGCTTCTTTCCCCGGAGCCAAGATACCGATTTTATGGTCCAATCTTATGGCCCTGGCTCCTGCCGAGGTAGCAAAATGCAGCACTTGCCCGGCCTGCAAATTCAATTCTCCTGGCATATTTTTCGAGTCCAGAATATCTTGGTTCACTCTTGCCCGCTCCGCCTGCAGCGCGAATTTCATTTGCGTGAACATGTCCCCTCCGGTTGAGGTCACGACATCCACGCCAAGCGCGGGGGTACCGCCATTCTCAAGGAAGTGCCCGGTGGCGGGATAGCCGTGCCCCATCATCATTTCCACTTCCGGCGTAACGGATAGCGAGGCCCCCGCATCCGCCAGCAGCTTGTATTCGTCAAAGCCCATCGTGTTGGCGTGCACCATATTCAAATCCGGACCGAGCAAGCCGGCTTTATAAAGCTTCTCAACAGAGCGGTCGTCCGCTCCCCAGTTGCCGAACCCAATATGCATGGAGCATAGCGCATTCAGTTCCCGAGCAAGCCCGATTTCTCGAACCGTTGCCTCCCAACTGCTAAACTCAGGACCTCTAATCGCCAGCCCCATCGTCAACAATTGATCATCGGAAGCAAAGTATTCCCTTTTGACGCGGTACACATCGTCCGGGAAGGTCTTTTGGCTGTCACGGCTCCAATATTCGGTTTCACCGGAGACACCATAGGCGAATACGGCGCGAATACCGGAATCCCGTAAGCCGCGTATCAGTTCGTCAGCATGATCGGGCGAATAAATCATCGTCCAGTCCAAAACGGTCGTCACCCCTGCGTTAAGCGCTTCCAATGCTCCCAGCAAGTTGGCGGCATAACTGTCCGCGGGCCGCAGTCTGCTGCCAATTCCGCCATAATAAATGTTTTGCAGATAAACCGGCAGCGACCAGTCCGCGCCGACAGTCCGCAATAAAGACTCCCAGACATGACGATGGGTGTCCACGAATCCCGGCATAACAATCATGTCCGTGGCATCAATGACCTCACTATCCGATACGTCAAGGTCGGCTTGAATCGTTACGATCAATGAATCCTCGATCAAAATGTCGGCTTTCCGGAGGGTACCTAAAGAACTGTCCATCGTCAACACGCAACCGTTCTTGATTAAGCGACGCGTACTCAATCTTCCCATCTCCTTTGGCTTTAATTGGATGTACAAGCTGATGTTTTTGGTAAAATATACCACCCCTTATGTCAATTATAGATAATTTATAATTATAACTCAACTTTCGCAGCAAAAAATCGGCAGACAAGTCTTGATTTAGCTGGGTAAAGCAGCAATCCGTTGCCGGAGTTGACGCTGAATCAGAGGCGGACCGTGTCTTCCCGGCTTTTTGGGCTGCTTCGTCGTTTAAGAGCATATGAGATCCCTTGTAAAACGTACCGGTGGCATGATCTCTAAATCGGGCAAGCAACTCGACCGCTTTGCTGCGATTCCGCTTAAACATGGAAGCATGGAAGCATCAACGATGAAGAGGGCGTCACGATCCGCCGAGGTCAGCGCATCTCCCTTTTGCACCGTAGCCGTTTCGAGCAGTGTCACAAATCGACGGCAGGTGAGGTGCTGTCTAAAGGGTTCATGTCTTGGTGACTTGGTGTCTTGATGTCTTAGTGTCCCTGCCTGCAGCCTTTGCACGATTATCCCTTTCGTTAAGGGAGCAGGGGTTGGGGCTTGAGCAAGGGTTCAAAAAAAGTGAGAAGAAAAAAATGAGACGATTCAGGTGAAATGTTCGGCTTGAAAAGAGAACGTACGTTTGGTATAATGAAATAAATGGAACATGAGTTCGTAAATTTTTGATTCGGGGGCGAGCGAACATGGACATCAATGCGGGAACGGAACTTCAACCATTCACCAGCCGTTTTAACAGCGAGCAGGCCTGCATGGAGGCGCTGATCGCGATGAAGTGGCCAAGCGGCTTCGTCTGCCCGCGCTGCGCTCACACTCAGTGCAGCCGTCTGACTTCCCGGCATATCCCCTTGTTCGAGTGCGGAAAGTGCAAGCATCAAACGTCGGCTTTGGTCGGCACGATTTTTGAAGGAACGCATTTGCCCCTGCTCAAGTGGTTCAAGGCGCTGGAGTTGTTCTTGCTTGAGGACGGCATCTCGGCGATGCGGCTGAGCAAGGTGATCCGGGTCACCTACAAAACCGCCTGGTTGATGCTGCACAAAATACGCCATGCCGTGGGAGAGTTCGATGCCCGAGAGTTGCTCCGCGGAGACGTGAAGGTGAACAGCGATCTGTACGGGCGTAATCCGTCCCGGCTTCAGTTTTCGCATCCGTATGCCTCGGCGGTCGTAGCGGGATGCACGGTCACGGAGTCGGACGAGCCGGAGCAGGTCAAAATCCGGCTGGTACCGCATAAGAGAGGAGATGGACAAAGGGCAAACCGTCACGAACTCGCCGCGTTCATCAACAAGCATGTGGATGTCCGTACATCGGCGGTACAGTCGTTCCCTCTAGCCTATCGGCTGTATGCGCCCTTGCGGAAAGTGGTGAGAGAGGCGTGGGAATCGCTGAAGAGTACGTATATAGCCTTGGGATTGAAGCATCTGCAGGCGTACCTAAACGAGTACACCGTACGCCGCTCGCTGCGCCGGCCCGGAGCGGAAGAAACCATGCGGCAGAAGTTACTGCGCATGTGTGTGGCGATTCCGGCGATCCCTTACCGCCGGCTGATTGCACGCCAACCGAACCAGCCCCTTGCGGCTGCGGCCTGATCGAGACGTTGGAACGGTGGGAGTTTGACGCAGATCAACTTAATGGGTAGGGGTTAGCTTAATGCGGATCAACTTGATTGGTGTGAGTTAGCATGAACGGTGTGGGCGTTGCTGCAAATGGAAGGGTTCAGGCTACAGCAAAATCACGGTCTTTTCGTTTCCCTCACGTCTTGTCCTTGATCTCCTGTCTTGATCTCCTGTCTTGCTCTCTTGTCTTGATCTCTAGTCCGGTCTGTTTCACCTCCCCTAAACCTGATTCCTTCTCCTTAGCCCGTCTAAATTATTTCGAACCTATCTGCTTCTCCACCAAATATTTTCTTCTCCCGAGCTTGTCTGTTTCTCTGCTACCTGATCAAACGGGATAATCGTGCAAAGCGTCCGGACAGTGAGTGTTGATCTGCCGCCCAACAACCCACCGGTCTTCCCTGTCCTCAAGCTTCCAACGCCCTTCTGCGTCTCTTGCCATGATCGGTTTTCGGCTTGACTGGCAAGCAAGGATTATAAGGTTGAGCCAGAAAACAATACGTTAAATGGTCTATAACAATGAAAGACACCTCTTCTGTCTGAAAGTAGAAGCTCGTCACTCTCGCTTTACCATTCGAAGCGGTGTTTTTCTATTTTGCCAGCCGCCTATCTTAATTCTTTGAATACCTTCAGTTCAAGGACTCAAGCTGATTTTCGCTCTGCGAAAGTTGAGTTATAAGTAAACTAAAAAGCGCAAGCCCCGAACCAAATGTCCGGGACTTGCGCTTATTACGTTTCTTCCGCCGCAATATGTCCTTACCGCTCGGGTTTATACGTTCGGATCCTCCAGCGAATATCGGCCCATTTTTCCAGCCCGCAGCTCGCGAAGCAGGATTTTTGAAGCTTTTTCAAGGTCGACCCGGCCGCCGCTTTGCAAACAGCCACGTTTCCGGCCAACCGCTTCCATAATGGCGACGATTTCATCCGGGTCTTCATAATCGCCGGGAGGCTGCTCAAGCTCGAATCTGGCTTTGAACGGCTCCCAGTAATATCTGACCAAATATTTTACCGCGAAAAAAGCGATATCCTCGGCATTCAAAATCTCTTCCCGGATCGCCCCCGTTACGGCAAGGCGGTAACCGACGTTTTGATCCTCGAATTTGGGCCATAAAATCCCCGGCGTGTCCAGCAGCTCCATTTCGGTGCCGACTTTGATCCACTGCTGCCCTTTGGTGACGCCCGGACGGTCTCCGGTCGCCGCGATGCTCTTCCCGGCTAGCCGGTTGATAAGCGTCGACTTGCCGACGTTGGGAATGCCGACAATCAGGGCCCGCACTGCACGCGGATTGATGCCTTTGGCCAGCTGTTTTTCAATTTTGTCCTTGAGCAGCTCTTTGGCCAGCTGCGGAATCTCCTTGATTCCTCGGCCGCTGGAAGCATCCGCCTCAACGGCGGTATGCCCCTCCTGCTTAAAAAACGCGATCCACTGCTTAGTCACCGCGGGATCGGCCAAATCCGCTTTATTTAAAACGATCAGCCGCGGTTTTCCCTGCAGAATCTCGTCGATCATCGGGTTCCGGCTCGATAAGGGAAGACGGGCGTCGAGCAGTTCGATCACCACGTCGATCAGCTTCAGCTTCTCCTGAATTTGCCGGCGGGCCCTGGTCATATGCCCGGGAAACCATTGTATTGTCATGTTTCTTCACCTCAAGCTTCCGAGTATGGCCCTCTAGCCGCGGATTTTAATGTTTAATGAAATGGAGCTCCTGAAGCGGCCAGAACACCAGATCTGCCCTCCCTACGATGTCGCCAAATGGCACATAACCGATGCTCCGGCTGTCCGTGCTGTTGGAACGGTTATCGCCAAGCACAAAAACATATCCTTCAGGCACGGTTCCATCGGAAACCCGCTCATTCGGAAAGTCCGCTTCCGTATTATAAAGCTCATTGTTTTTATGTTTCGCATTCACGGCTTCTTTGATGTACGTCTCATCCACAACCTGACCGTTGACCGTGATGGTATCACCTTCGACCTTCACCGTGTCCCCGGGAACGCCGATCACCCGTTTGATGAAGTCGCGCCCTTCGGTCGGGACATGGAACACGATGACTTCCCCGTGCTTCGGCTGACGGATATCGTAAATGATTTTGTTTACAATAATTCTTTCGCCCGTATGAAAATTAGGTTGCATCGACGGGCCATCCACAATAAACGGTGCAAAGAAAAGCCAACGAATCACAAGAACGAGCACGACGGCGATCACGATCGCCTTAAGCCACTCCATGGCCTCGCTCGATTGTTTTTTGCCCGAAGTAGGGGCAGAAGCCGTTTCCTGCGGGCTTGAATCGTGATCATTCAGTTGCCCTGGCACTTCCCGATCGTCCGGATGGTTTGGTTGCTCATGCTTCTCCAAGGATCGCGACCTCACTTTGTATTGGAATATGTAAACGGAAATTCCTCCGTTAAAAACAGCAAAAGGGCTTGAATGGATACAAGCCCCCTGTTCGTTAAAAAATTAACGACGCACTTCTTTAATTCTCGCTGCTTTACCGCGCAATGCACGAAGATAGTACAACTTCGCACGACGCACTTTACCACGGCGAGCCACTTCGATTTTATCGATTTTCGGGGAATGAAGCGGGAAAGTTCTTTCCACGCCTACACCGTTGGAAATTTTACGAACCGTAAAAGTTTCGCTGATTCCGCCGCCGCGACGCTTGATAACAACACCTTCGAACAATTGGACACGTTCACGAGATCCCTCGATAACCTTAACGAACACTTTCAAAGTGTCACCAGGACGAAAGCTCGGAATATCTTTGCGAAGTTGTTCTTGCGTAATCGCTTGTACGATATTCATCTATGACTCCCTCCTTCCACTCAGGTGTTCATGCCTCTTCCGGAGAACCCCATGTTCTCCATCATCATCCGCAGCGGACCACCGAATTCACAACAAGGAGAATTTTATCATAATTCCATAGGCATAGCAAGGAAAATCTAATTTTCGGCGCATGCCCGGACGCGACCGCTAACTTTTCATTTCACTAATTAAAGTTATAAGGGGTTAGTATGAAGTGTAAAGTGTTCATGAATTTTTAAGGATAATGTTCAATGTAAATATAAACAGCCGATGAAGGATTTATTCATTTTCAGTAAACTTTTTATCCAAATCCGCTATTTCAAGTTTTAAGCGTTCTAGGCTTATCATTTAATCAACTCTTTTATATAGAAATCTTTATAAAAAAAGACCCTCTGAAGGGTCAATCAAATAGAATTATTTAATTTTTGAAAAATCAACTTCATATGTTACTGATAATTCTTTGCCAGCATACATATAAACAAATTCTGCATTTTTACTGCAATCAATCTTATCTAAATCAAAACTTGCTGTCATGTAATTAATGTAAGCAGGTGATTCCGGCCAATACCTGCTATGATCCGCCAAATCACTTTTCGAGAGATTAACTTTTAGTATTGTCCCTAATACTGATTAATAATTTGATCACTTCAGAAAACCCCATAAATAAAAGCCCGCTTATCGATGTGGAAATAATTATTCCAATGCCATATAACCATCTTAATGGATGAGGATCAGAAAAATAAGAACTTGAATCCGGGTCTTTCAATAAGGTGATTACAAATACTCCCACTAGTAAACCTAATCCTATAAAAGCAATTCCAACATAATGTAATGCTGAACCTATTGAACTGGAAGTTGAACTATCATCAGATTTATACAGAATTAGTAAAAAATGCAGTTAGTGCTCAAGAGGAACTATTAGTTGAAACGAATTAGAACATTCGATTTTTCCTTTTTGCCTTTATCTAATCGGTTAGTTGGCGGGCCAATTACCACCCCCGTTGGCAGTTCTCGAAATCAAACAAAAAAGAACCCCCCTTTAACAGATGTCAATCTGTTGGGTGTAGTCCATTTTTGCAAAACCGTTTCTGCTATTGACCGCATTCTATTTTGTTCATCAGAAAGCAGTGAAAACCCCTGATATTATTAGTTTAAATCGGAGTAGCGGGATTCGAACCCACGGCCTCACCCACCCCAAGGGTGCGCGCTACCTGACTGCGCCATACCCCGATGATACTAAGCATTGTATCAACGTTTCCTTACGTTGGTTCAACACTTGTCAATAGCGACATATGTTATTATACGCTATAGACGAGTACCCTTGCAAGAGTTAGACGCGCATAACTGCGCAAAATTTTCCCAATAAAATAACGCATAAACGTGCGTTAACCACCGATCAACTCCATTTCAATCCAAATTACGAACAAATCGTAACCCATTTTTTTCAAGACTATATAAAATAGATATGTTAGACAATTAGAGAGGATAGGAGTTTTATCAAGGAATGAGAAAAAGAATCTCGCAGTATGCATTATTCTCGCTGGCCATTCTGGTGCTGATCTATGCGGTGGCGGTGACCCATCCGAACACCGTATTATCACGTAAGGCTTGCACCTCATGGGGCATGGTCAAAAATACGATGTTCGCTTGGACCCATAAAAAGCATGAAGTAAACCCTAAGCTGCCCGAAGGCTTTACCGTCGCACCCGGTACTGCCGAGCAAGTTCCCGTACTTATGTATCATTACATCACGCCGAAGAAATACAATAAGTATCCGGGCAACGAATCCGTCATCAATTTGGAGGCCTTCGAGCAAGATATCGATTATCTACATGACCAGGGGTACTATACGGCTTCGCTAAGCGAACTGGAACAATACGTCAGGGGGCAGATCTCCCTCCCGGCCAAAAGCGTCGTCATTACGTTTGATGATGGATATCAAAACAACTATATATACGCCTACCCGATCCTCAAAAAATACGGATATAAGGCAGCCATTTTTGTGATTGGCAGTAAATTGGAAGAGCAGACTCAAGCCTTTGATCCCGCAAAAAAAACGTATTTATCGAAGGAAGAAATGGAGTCTGCGGGCGATGTGTTCGAGTTTCACAGCCATACTTACGATCTGCATCGCAAAGGCTTTGAGAAATGCGGGGTAATGAAAGCTGCGGGACAAGACCCCTCGTTAGTGGAAAAGGATATTGCCATGATGAAAGAAAAAGTGGTCGACTCTCCTTACTTCGCCTACCCATTTGGAGAGAAGACCCGGCAAATGATTTACTATCTCCAGGAAAACGGTTACCGAATGGCCTTCACCGTCCACCAGGGCTTCGTAAAACCCGGGGATCGGTTGATGACCCTGAATAGATTAACGGTCACATCGGACACAGACATGGAGAAATTGCTCAATCCTTAATTTCCGGAGGATGAGTTTTCATTTGCTCCAGCCATTTCAAATCCTGAGGCGACAGTTCCAGCTTCTCAAGCAGGTCCGGGCGGCGCAAAAGGGTGCGCCGAAGCGCTTCTTTTCGCCGCCAGTCCTCAATATTGGCATGATGTCCGCTAAGCAGAATGTCGGGCACCTTCCACCCGCGAAAATCGGCCGGGCGCGTGTAATGCGGATATTCCAGCAGTCCGGTGCTGAACGAATCCGTCACCGCGCTCGTCTCGTTGCCCAAGACGCCGGGAAGCAAGCGCGTCACGCTGTCGATCACGACCATCGACGGCAGTTCCCCGCCGGTCAGTACATAATCGCCGATGGATATTTCATCGGTTACGAGCTGTTCGCGAATCCGTTCATCATATCCTTCGTAGTGGCCGCAAATAAAGATCAAATGTTCCTCGGCGGCAAGCTCCTCAGCCTTCTTCTGCGTAAAAGTTTCGCCTTGGGGACACATCAAAATAACCCGCGGTGAGCGGGTCTTCCCCTCGGCATCACCATGTTTTCCTTCCCGTACAGCTTCCACCGCAGCGAAGATCGGTTCCGGCTTCAGCACCATCCCGCCTCCGCCGCCGTACGGCGTATCGTCTACGGTCCCATGCTTATTCCCCGAATACTCCCGGAAGTTGATCGCATTTAGCGTAACGATCCCTTTTTCCTGCGCTTTGCCGAGGATGCTGCTGGCGAACACGCCTGCGAACATTTCCGGAAAAAGCGTCAGCACATCCACACGCATCCTATAACAGCCCTTCCATCAGGTGAACTTTAATCAGCTTGTCCTGCACATTGACGTCCAGCACGACGTCGTCGATGACAGGCAGCAGCAGCTGTTTGCCGGACGGCAGCTTGGCGACCCACACATCGTTTGCTCCCGGGCGCAAAATCTCCTCGATCACGCCGAGGTCCTCGCCTTCGTCGCTGATGACACGGCAGCCGATGATTTCGTGGAAATAGTACTCGTTTTCCGGCAATTCCACCGTTTCCGCTTTCGTCACCTTTAGATCCCGGCCCTTAAATTTTTCAACCTCATTAATATCTGAAAATTCGCTGAATTTCACGATGTACGTCTGTTTGTACGGTCTCGACGCTTGCACGGTGACCGCCAGTTGTTCCCCGCTTTCCGGGTGAACGATCAGCAGACGGCTATTCGGCGCAAACCGCACGTCCGGGAAATCCGTTTTCAGCAGCACCTTCAGCTCCCCGCGGATCCCGTGCGTATTTACGATTTTGCCGACCGTCAACAAAGAATTCGACATAACAACCTCCCAATATCCTGAACCGGCTGCCGCTCGTAACCAGGGGAAACGATCAGCCGTTTTAACAAAGTCACGCTTCAAATTCAATCGGTAGCATTTGAGCAAAAATTCATGTCCTTTATTCTTCAGCATGTACGAAAGCGGGTTAGGACAAACATCCTAACCCGCTTTCGTACATCTTTAAGAGGTTGTTTAAGACATAATGTCCACGGTAACCCGCTTATCCATCTTGACCGCTGCCGATGTCACGACCGTGCGGAGCGCTTTGGCGATTCTTCCCTGCTTGCCAATCACTTTCCCCACATCGTCGGGATGCACGGACAGTTCATACACAATCAGGTGATCCTTCTCCACAACCTCCACACGAACATCGTCCGGATGGTCAACAAGAGCCTTCGCGATAACGCTGACTAATTGTTCCACTTACGACCCTCCGAATCAGCAATTATTTCTGCTGTCTGAGCTCATGAAACTTCTTCATTACGCCTGCTTTGCTCAGCAGATTGCGAACGGTATCGGACGCTTGCGCGCCGTCTTGGAGCCATTTGAGCGCCTTCTCTTCGTCGATGTTCACTACTGCCGGCTCTGCAACCGGGTTGTAGTAACCGATCTCCTCGATAAAACGGCCGTCACGCGGGGAACGGGAATTCGATACCACGATGCGGTAAAATGGAGCTTTATGAGCACCAATACGTTTCAAACGAATACGAACTGCCACGAAATTCACCTCCTTCAAAAAATCAATGATCCGCCGATTAACGGAACGGAAAACGCATGCCTTTTCCGGCTTTGCTCAGTTGCTTCATCATTTTGTTGCCTTTGCCTTTCGGCCCCATCATATCGGAGAACTGCTTCATCATCCGGCGCATCTCGTCAAACTGCTTGATCAAGCGGTTGACGTCGGCCAGCGTCGTCCCGCTTCCGGCGGCGATCCGCTTGCGACGGCTGTGATTGATCATTTCCGGATTTTGCTTCTCCGCTTTGGTCATCGAATGAACGATGGCTTCCACCCGGCCCATTTGCTTCTCGTCGACCTTGATGTCCTTCATCTGTTTCATTTTACCCATGCCCGGAATCATGTCCATAAGCTGATCCAACGGACCCAGCTTCTTCACCTGATCCATCTGCTCCAGGAAATCGTCGAACGTAAATTCCGCGTTGCGCATTTTCCGTTCCATTTCCTTCGCTTTTTCGGCATCGATGTTCGCCTGGGCTTTCTCGATCAGCGACAACATGTCGCCCATGCCCAAAATCCGGGACGCCATTCGCTCGGGATGAAACGGCTCAAGGGCATCGATCTTCTCGCCAAGCGCGGCGAATTTGATCGGGCAGCCGGTTACCGCTTTAACCGACAGCGCCGCGCCGCCCCGGGTATCGCCGTCCAGCTTCGTCAGCACGACCCCTGTCAAAGTGAGCTGCTGGTTAAAGCTTTCCGCGACGTTGACGGCATCCTGACCGGTCATCGCATCGACGACCAGCAGCACTTCGTCCGGCTTCGTCACCTCATGGATTTGCCGCAGCTCTTCCATCAGTTCCTCATCGATGTGCAGCCGGCCCGCGGTATCGATCAGCAAATAATCGTTGCCGTTGTCTTTCGCGTGCTGCAGCGCCTGACGGGCGATCTCCACCGGACTGTTGCCTTCCGGCAGCGTAAACACCGGCACCTTGATCTGCTCGCCCAGCACCTGCAGCTGCTTGATCGCGGCCGGACGATATATGTCTCCGGCCACCAGGAGCGGCCGGTGGTTTTCCTTCAGCAGCAGCTTCGCCAGCTTGGCCGATGTCGTCGTCTTCCCGGCACCCTGCAAGCCCGCCATCATAACGACGGTCGGAGGACGGTTGCTTTTGGCTAGCCTAGCCTGACTGCCGCCCATCAGCTCGGTTAATTCCTTGTTGACGATGTCGATGATGACCATCCCCGGCGTGAAGCTGTCCATCACTTCCTTGCCGACGGCCTTCTCCTTCACTTTGGCGATGAATTCCTTGACGACTTTAAAGTTGACGTCCGCCTCCAGCAGGGCCAGCCGGACCTCGCGCATCGCTTCGTTGACGTCGTCTTCCGAAACCTTGCCCTTGCCCCGCAGCTTGCTGAACACGCTCTGCAGCCGGCTCGTCAATCCTTCGAATGCCATATTGCCGTCACCTCCATTCGCTAAAATTTGTTTCTTAACGCCATATTACAATTGCTCCGCCTGGCGAAGCAAATTTCTCGCTTCTTCTTTATCGGGCGCCGACATCGCGCTGCCTTCCACCAGCTTCTCCAGGCGGGACAATACGCCGCTGCGCGCCTCATGCTTCTTAAGCAGCCCAAGCTTCTCTTCATACGTTTCCAGCATGCCTTCGGCCCGTTTGATGTGCTCGAACACCGCTTGGCGGCTGATTTCAAACTCTGCGGCGATTTCGCCAAGCGAAAAATCGTCCAGAAAATAATATCGTAAAAAAGTCTGCTGCTTTTCCGTCAGCAGCGCTTCGTAAAAATCAAACAAAAGGTTGATCCGATTCGTTTTCTCAAGTCTATTCTCCTGACTCATTTGGGCACTCCCTCCGTCAAGGAAAAACACTTTACAGCGCATCAACTTTTCCTATGATACCTCAGTGCCGAATAAGATGTCAAGTATTTTCCCTTAACATGTTGAAAAGCCCAATATGCTGCCGCTTGTACAGCAAAAACACCCCACAACCGCCAAAAAAGCCGCCTCGCGAACAGGGCGCAAAGCGGCGGCTGTTAAAGATGTGAAATTCAGTGATGGGGAAGCAAATACAGCAGGATCGCAAAAAAATGAGTAACGCTGCCGCCCAGCACAAACAGGTGCCAAATCGCGTGATGGTACGGAAACCCCCGCCAGACGTAAAACACAGTGCCAAGCGTGTACAAAACGCCGCCCGTAACGAGCAAAACGATGCCCTGAGACGCGACAGCCGCCGTTAACGGCCCCCACGCAATCACGATCAGCCAGCCCATGATAACGTAAAATACCGTCGACAAAAACAGGAACCTTTTCACGAAAAAAGCTTTAAACACGACGCCGAGCAGCGCGATCCCCCATACCGTCCCGAACAGGCTCCACCCGAGCGGACCGCGGAGTGCCACCAGCAAAAACGGAGTATACGTCCCGGCAATGAAGATGTAAATGGAGGAATGGTCCAAGAACTCGAACACATCCTTCGCTTTGCCTGCTTTAAAGCTGTGCACCAGCGTCGAGCACAGGTAAAGCAGCAGCATGCTGGCCCCATAGATCGTAAAGCTCACGACATGCCAGGCCGTCCCTTTTATGCTGGAAAACACGATCAGCAGCACCAGGGCAGCCACGCTCAAGAGCGCCCCGATCCCGTGCGTTACGGCGTTGGCAATTTCCTCCCTGCGGTCAAAAGTATGCGTACTCGCCATCCCTGTCGCCTCCTTATTTTTGCCTTGCTAAAAAATTTGGGCGTCTACCCATTTTACGCCATCGAACTTTATGTGGTGCATGACCTTCATCCACTTTGGAATCAGGCTTCCGCCGAAGCCTCTTCGTCGTTGATCAGCCCGGCGAATAGGCCGTGTACGAACTGCTCGGAGTCGAACTTCTGCAGGTCGCCGATTTTCTCGCCGAGGCCGACGAATTTTACCGGCAGGCTCAGCTCCTGGCGAATCGCGATGACGATCCCGCCCTTGGCCGTTCCGTCCAGCTTGGTGAGCACAAGCCCGGTGACGCCGCTTTTTTCACCAAACAGCTTGGCCTGGTTCAGGGCGTTTTGGCCGGTCGTCGCATCCAGCACCATCAGCACCTCATGCGGGGCGCCGGGAATTTCCCGCTGGATAACGCGGTAAATTTTGTTCAGCTCTTCCATCAGGTTGGACTTGTTTTGCAGCCGGCCCGCCGTATCGCAGAGCAAAATGTCCGCTCCCCGCTGCTTGGCCGCCTGCACCGCGTCAAACATGACCGCCGCCGGATCGGACCCGGCCTGCTGCTTGATCACATCGACGCCAACCCGCTGGCCCCAAACCTCAAGCTGTTCGATCGCCCCGGCCCGGAACGTATCGCCCGCCGCCAGAATTACTTTTTTGCCCTGCTGCTTGTAGTAATGCGCCAGCTTGCCGATCGTCGTCGTTTTGCCGACGCCGTTGACGCCGACGAACAAAATAACGCTGATCCCGTCTTGGCTCAGATGTATTTCGTTGTCCTCATCGCCGCGCAATAGCTCGGTCAGCTTCTCCGACAGCAGCGGCTGCAGCTCCGCCGGGTCTTCGATCCGGCGCTGCTTGACTTCATTGCGCAGATCGTCGATCAGCGTAAGCACCGTATTCACGCCCACGTCGGCGCCGATCAAAATTTCCTCCAGTTCCTCGAAAAATTCTTCATCTATTTTTTTGCGGCGGGTAACCAGTTCCGCGACTTTCTCGACAAAGCCTTTGCGGCTTTTTTCCAGGCCGTCCCTGAACTGTTTCGTTACCGATTCCGTTTTTGCGGCGATGCTTTCTCGCAGTTTCTTAAAGAAACTCATACAAGCTTTATCCTCCTTTGATTCATCCGGGTATGTATATGTAGCGATCCTATCATAACTTAAAGGAAAAAAAGGGCGTTATTAAAATTCATTCGGACGTTGCCCGCAACATAGCGGAAAAATATGGCGCTATCTCAGGAAAACCTACGCAAAATCCGCTTTATTCACGCTTGTCTCCAAAAATAGCGCCATGGATTACCGTTAATTATGAAAAGACGCTCGGTTGCCCTGAAATAACGCCTTAAAATGCCGTTAATTCGCTTCGGGCAGCCCTCTTCATTATCGCACAATGCTTGCTGCCAAGCAATTTTGCACCAGCTGCTTTGAGCCCCGATTAGCGGGATCAGGCGATTTCCATCGTCTCCTCGTCGTCCAGCTTCACCGAAACGAGCTTGGAAACGCCGCCTTCCTCCATCGTCACGCCGTACAGCACGTCGGCCTCCTCCATCGTTCCTTTGCGGTGCGTTACGACGATAAACTGCGTTTGCTCGGAAAACTCCCGCAAATACTGGGCAAACCGCGACACGTTCGCTTCGTCCAGCGCCGCCTCGACTTCGTCGAGCACGCAAAACGGCACCGGCTTCACCTGCAGGATGGCAAACAGCAGCGCCATCGCCGTCAAAGCGCGCTCCCCGCCGGAGAGCAGCTGCAGGTTTTGCAGCTTTTTGCCCGGCGGCTGGGCGACCACATCGATGCCCGTCTCCAGCAGGTTGTCCGGATCGAGCAGCACCAAATCCGCCCGACCGCCGCCAAACAGCTTGGAGAAAACGATGACGAACTCGCGCCGGATGGCGTCAAACGTCACCTTAAACCGCTTGGACATCTCCTCGTCCATCTCGCGGATAACCTGATACAGCGTCGTTTTCGCTTCCACCAGGTCGTCCTTCTGCTCGGTCAGGAACTGATACCGCTCGTTGACACGGTTGTATTCCTCGATTGCGCCGAGGTTCACCTCGCCAAGCAGGGTGATCTGCCGTTTCAGCTCCTTCACCTCGGCCTGGGTCTGCGGCACATCCTCCGGCACCGCGTAGCGCTGCTTGGCCAATTCGTAGCTCAGCTCATAGTCTTCCGACAGCTTGCGCAAAATATTGTCCAGTTCCACGTCGAGCCGGTTGGCCTGGATTTCCGTTTGCCGCAGCTGCTCTTCCACGGCCTTCAGACCGATCCGCTGCTCTTTCGTTTCGCTTTCGCCTTCCTCCAGCTTCTTCACAAGCACGGTGCGCGACGCGCGCTCCATTTCGAGCTGCTCGCCGGCGTGTTCCTTCTTCAGCTTGAAATCGTTAAGCTCTTCGCGCTGGCGGACGCTCTGCTCTTCGTTTTGCTGCAAATCCGCTTCGATCGACTGCAGAATCGTGCGGTTCTGCTCCAATTCACGCTGCTGGATTTGATATTCTTCTTCGGCGCGGCGGAGCTGTTCGCGGAGCGAGGAGCACTCCTGGTCCAGCTTGCCTTCACGCACCTTAAGCCCGGTTAGCAAATCCTGCAGCTCTTCCTTGGCCGACTCGCTCGCTTTGCGCGCAAATTCAGCCGCCCGGATCGACTGCTGCACGGACTGCTCTTCTTTCTCCAGCTCCACCAGGCGTTCTTGCGCCGCTTTTTTCGTCGCCTCCAGCCCTTCCAGCTCTTTCTCGTATTGGCCTTTTTCCTGGCCATAGAGTTCAAACTGCTCCGAAACATGCCGCCATTCGTGCTCGACCTGCTTCAGGTCGCCGGCGGCGGACTGCTCCTCCGCCCGTTTGGCGTCGCCCGCCTCGCGCAGCCGGTTCAGATCGCTCTCCGACTTGGCAACCTGGCTGCGGACATCGGTCAGGCCTTTGCGCAGCTTGTCCAGCATTTCTTCGCTTTCGCGGATGTCGGCGGCCAATTGGTCCAACTGGCGTTTACGGCCGAGCAGGTTGCTGTTCTTGCGGTGCTGGCTGCCCCCGGTCATCGATCCGCCGGCGTTGACGACATCGCCTTCGAGCGTGACGATCCGGAACCGGTACTGGCAGCGGGCCGCCATTTTGTTCGCCTTTTCCAAATCGGTGGCAAACACGACGTTGCCCAGCAAGCTGCCGACGATATCGGCATAACGCGGCTCATAACCGACCAGTTCGGCGCCGATGCCGACGAAGCCTTCGGCGTCCTCCATTTGCCGCTTGTCACCCGCGGAAATTTGCCGCGGGCGGATGACGTCGAGCGGCAGGAACGTAGCCCGCCCAAGCTGCCGCTGCTTCAGGAAGGCGATCGCCTGCCGGGAAACGGCTTCGTTCTCCATGACGATATGCTGCATCGCCCCGCCGAGCGCGGTCTCCACGGCGATTTCCAGCTTTTCGGGTACGCGGATCAGCTCGGCTACAGCCCCGTGTACACCGGGCAGAACCGATTTCTTGGCGGCTTTAAGCACTTCCTTGACGCCGAGCATAAAGCCGTCGTAATCCTCTTCCATTTCCTTCATTGTATCGCGGCGCGACACCAAACCTTCGCGCTTCTGCTCCCATTTGCGGATACCGCTTTGGCTTTCCTCGACGAGCTTTTGCAGCGATTGGTGATGTTCGCTTTGCTGGATATATTTGCTGCGCAAATCGGAAATCTCTTTCCCCAGCTTCTCCAGCATCGCTTCCAGTTCGCTTTTGCGCGCTTTCAGGCGCTGCTGCCCCTCGGTCCACTTGACGCCTTCCTCTTCGGCCCGGTCCATCCGGCGCCTTACGCTTTCCTTCTGCTGCTCGGCATAATGGATTTCGTTGCGCGCCTGCGCCATCTGGTTCATGATCTCCAGGAGCTGGCCCTTCAGGCCTTCCTCCTGCGCCTGGCTGATGCCCCCGGTCACCCCGATCAGCTTGGCTTCTTCATCCGCCAGCTCGCGGCGCAGCTCTTCCAGCTGCTGCTCGGCGGCGGTGAATTTGGCCGTAAGCTGCTCCATCTCCTGCGAACGCTGAGCATAACGTTCCTCGCTGACCGCCAAAGACTGCCGCAGCTGCTCCCGGTTCTGAGCCAGGTTTTTAGCCCGTTCCTTGAGCACCTCGCCGTAGCCTTCGCTTTTTTCGTAGCTTTCGCTGTATTCCAGCAGTTGCGCCTGCAGCGTTTCGATCCGGTCTTCGACCTGCCGCAGCGCCAAACGGTCGCTTTCCAGCTTGGCGTCATGGGCGGATACGACCGTGGACAAAGCGAGCTGTTCTTCCTGCAGCTTGGTGAGCTTGGCGTTGGCCTCGCTCCAGGACTCATGAATTTGCTCAATCTGATGGACGTACAGCGAAATTTCTTTATTTTTCAGCTGCTCGCGCAGTTCCTTGTATTTCAGCGCTTTTTCCGATTGCTCCTTCAGCGGTCCGACTTGATCCTCCAGCTCGCTGATCAGATCGTGAATCCGCAGCAGGTTTTGCTCCGTATCATCCAGCTTGCGGCGGGCTTCGCGCTTGCGGCTTTTGTACTTCACGATTCCCGAAGCTTCTTCAAAGATACCGCGGCGATCCTCCGAACGCGTGCTCAAAATCTCCTCGATCCGGCCTTGTCCGATGATCGAATACGCCTCTTTGCCGATCCCGGTATCCATGAACAGCTCGGTAATATCTTTCAGGCGGCAGGCCTGCTTGTTGATGTAATATTCGCTTTCCCCGCTGCGGTGGACCCGCCGGGTTACCGTCACTTCGCTAAAGTCGAGCGGCAGCGCCTGATCGCCGTTGTCCAGCGTCAGCGAAACCTCCCCGTAATTCACCGCCTTGCGCGCATCGCTGCCGGCAAAAATAATGTCCTCCATCTTGCCGCCGCGAAGCGATTTGGCGCTTTGCTCCCCGAGCACCCAGCGGATGCCGTCGGAAATATTGCTTTTGCCGCTGCCGTTAGGTCCTACTACAGCGGTAATGCCGCGGACGAATTCCATTTCCGTCTTGTCCGCGAATGATTTGAAACCCGCTAGCTCGATCCGTTTCAAAAACATACGTTCACGATCACCTCTAACGACTATTGTAACACACAGCAAGCCCCGCAGCACAGGCCGTCAAGCGGATCGGCGCCACGAGCGCCTTTCGCTGCCCAGCGCGCTGACCCAGATGCTATAATTCTCCTGAGAGTCTTGAAATCTCCATCTTGTTTTGCTAGTCTGATAGACAATCTTATATCGGCAAAAGGAGTTCTAACGATGAGCAATATCACGCATTTAATCCGCAATTATTCCAAAGTCCATGACAGCTTGGAGCGAGTCAGCGGGCAAACGGACCGAGAAGACCGCCATATGCACCATAAAAGCAGCTTTAAAAGTCGCGTAGGCCGTACCGCCGCGATGCTGTCCCTTACCGCAGCCATCGCGCTTTCGGCCGGCGTTGGGCTCTATCCGCAGGCCACGGCAACCGCCGCGGCGATGGCGACGACAATCGCGGTTGATGGGAATGCTGTTACATGGAGCGTCGAACCGCAGATGCGCAAGGGCACGACCTTTGTCCCGCTGCGGGAAACCGCGGAACTGCTTGGCGCAGCCGTACGCTGGAACACGGCCGAACGCGTTACCGAGTTGAAGCTCCACGGCGATACGATTCTGCACCGCCCAGGTACGGCGGAATTCTTGGTCAACGCCTATCCCGTTCAGGCCTCCTTGCCTTCGTTTCAAAAAGACGGGACGACGATGGTGCCGCTGCGAACGCTCGCCGAAGTTTTGAAGGCCGACCTTTCAACGATTTCGCTCTCCGGCCATACCGCGATCAATCTAACCCTGGACGCAGAAACGGTTGTCTCGGGGGAAACCGGACAAGCGGACCAATATTTGATCGATCAGCAATATTCGGGCATCGCCCTGATCGCCAAAGACGGGCAAATCCTGCTCCGCAAAGGCTACGGCTACAGCGATGAAAACCGGCTTGTCCACGCCGGCCAAAAATCGCGCATCGCCTCCTTGACGAAGTCGTTTACCGCCGCGGCGGTCATGAAGCTGGAGGAAGAGGACAGACTCAAGCTGGACGATACGCTGGAATCCTACATTCCCGGATTTCCGTCCGGCGACCGGATCACCCTGCATATGCTGCTCTCTCATACCTCCGGATTATCTGCAAATATCCCGCGCGAGCCGGGCATGACCTTGCAGCAAACGATCGATGCGGTCAAAGCCAAGCCGCTGGAATTTGAACCGGGGACCGATTTCAAATACAGCAATATCGGGTATGTACTGCTTGCCTCCATCATCGAACAGGCATCCGGGATGGAATACGGGGCGTATTTGCAGCAAAACTTCTTCCAACCGCTAAGCATGAAAGAGACGGGGGAAGCGGATTTGTCCACACCGGTCATTAAGGGATATGTCCGTCAAGATAACGGCTGGACGCTGGCTGAGGATTATATCTCGCAATCGGGCACGGGCAGCCTGTACTCGACCGTGGACGACCTGCTGAAATGGGACGCGGCTTTAAATACGGATGAAGTGCTGCAAACGGCTTCGTTGGAAAAAATGTTCACCCCCTATTCGGCCAAAAACTACGGATACGGCTGGATGATCAAACAACAGGGAGACCATACGATCGTCTTTCATAATGGCAGCGGTACGGGTTATGCCACAGGATTGTCCCGGGAAGCCGGCGGAGGCGTTACGATTATCCTGCTCGGCAACCACGCCGGGATCGATATGCTCGAGCTGATGGAAAGCTTGCGCGGACTGGTTGAATAGGAACCAAAAAAAGATCGAAGATCAGACCTCTGAAAATAGAGCCTGTCTTCGATCTTTTCTTATATCGATTTATTGCGAGCTTTCGCCGAGACGAACTTCCCCGGTCTCCCGGTTCCAATCCAGCGGGATTCCCAGCTTCTCACAGATCAGCTCTAGCGGATACAAGGTGGAGTTGGCCAGGAACGGCAGATCTACCTCCTCCTTGGACGCCTTCCCGTTTACCAGCAGCACCGTCCGGTCGCTCCGTTTAAATGCCACGGTCTGCCCGTTATAGGAAAAGGATATCACCGAATATGTCCGATTGTAGTTTTTCGGATCGGGATTGGACTGCACGGTTTTGGTTTTGACGCCCAGCGCTTCAAATACACTACTGTAGGGTACGTACAGTTTGCCGTCAACAATAGCCGCTGTCGCGTAAAATTGCACATTCTGCCCGTTAACCTTAAAGGAGAAAGGAGGCAGCACTTGAGCAATTCCGCCTTCTTTTATCTGCTGCGAGCTGCTGTCCGTTCCCATACCGGAGTAGTAGCCGTCGCCCCATGCCAGCAATTTTCCATTTTTGCTGATCGCATACCCGGTTTGACCGTAAGTTCCCTCGATTGTCTTGATCCCGGTGAGTCCCTGCACCTGAAACGGTTTGGCTGACTGGCCCGTGTTGTAATCCCACTGCCAGACGGTCCCGTTGTCCTTCAACATATACAAGCGATTATAACCTGTTTTGATCTCTTTGATGTCCTTGACACCGCTGAGATTCTTGACTACAGCCGGCGGCTCTTTAGTGTCGGCATTCCAACGAAGGATGCTGCCGTTTTGGTGCAGGAAAAATACATCCCTCGCCGATACCGCCATCTGCTCAATTGAGGATACCAGAGGTTTTACTTCTTTCAGCTCGCTCTCTGTGCGGTATCTGTCGTAATAGCTGTTGTACAGATTCAAAGTGCCTACGTTTCCGCCCTCCGTCAGAACGACGGCTTCGTATCCTGCTATCACGGCATCCTGAACATTAGTGAAGCCTTTAAGCGGAGTAAGCTTGATATCATAAGATTTGTAGTCTTCCTGGAAAGACGGGTACCATAACGTTGCTGTGCCGTCCTTATGAATGGCGATAGAAGCATACGGGTCCGAATAGGCAAGGCGCCTCACGTCCTGCAGCTGTTCTACCTTAACCGGCTCCCCCCGCTTCTGATAGGGAAGAATGGGATCCCCGCTGACATAACGAGAATAGAAATCCCCCCATGCCCAAACTTCTCCGTCCTTGCTTACTGCAAATGAAGTGCGTTCACCTGCCTGAACCTGGACAATTTCCGGCAACCCGGCTATCGTTTTGGGCACAAACTGATCTATGGAGGTTCCGTCACCAACTTGTCCGAATTTGTTGTATCCCCAGCCCGTCACCGAACCGTCACTCCAAGCAGCAACTCCATGTCCGAACCCGCCCGCGGCACTTACCGGCTGTACAGATGACGCCGCCCCCGCATCGTGAACCCATGCAGAAGCACCAACCGTCACCGCAAGGACAGCCGCCAAAAATCCGCTCACCCAGCGTTTTCCAGTTTCCAACTGTAATATCTCCCTTCTTCCATAAACTGCATATATATCTGCGATATACTGACGCCGGTTAAGGGAAAATGTTTCGCTAATATGAAAAATTCCCTCTATTTAACGAACCCCCAGCGTTGTTCGCGACGGTATTGGTGGCCGGTCCGGCGAAAACCTAACGGTTGCAGCAGCCGCCACAGAAATTTAACTTATAAGTTCAAATTAACCAATTGACCAAAATTCATAATGTGAGTATATTTGTATATAATCGGAAACGAATTCGGTGATCAGCTTCGCGTATTTAAGGGGTGGTTAATTTGAAACATACAACCACGATTCTTGCGGAAATCAGAAAGTTTATGGAGCAAAACGGTTTAACCTTGCTCCAGTTAAGTCAAAAAGCCGGAATAAACACGGGCTCGTTCAGCTCGATTTTAAACGGCAAGCGGTTGTTGAACGCGACGCATCTGGATTCGATCACTGCTGCTTTGGCTTTGCCTGAGGGTTATTTTTACGAACAATATATCGAGGAATTCCTCGCTCAAACCGCGCCCGATTGGCGCAGAGCTGGTCCTTTTTTAGACCGCTGCGCGGAATTGGACAAGCTGGACTGCATTCGGCAGGTCACAGGCATTTTGCTTGACAACCTGATGTATTTGCCACTGTTGTTCGAAGCCGCCGAGGATTTTTTTCAACGCGGTCTGAAGGAGGCCTCCGCCATCCTGTACGAAAACGTGGCAATGAGCGAAAGGATGCAGCATTCGGAACGGCTTGCCATGTGCCAATATCGCTTGTTTTTGTTAAGACAAGGTGAAGACCAGGAGAAAAACTATCAAGCGGCCATCCAATTCGAGCCATTTGTCGACCGCTTGGATGAATTCGATCAACTAGACGCCTTAAAGGATTTAGGAAATACGTACCGCTGCTTATACCGTTGGGATCAAGTAGAGAAAATTGCGCATGAAATGGAATTAAAAGCGAAGATGCAATACACCTTAAATCTTCAATCCGGAAGGAATGCGCATTCCCCAAAAAAGCCCAGCAGGCCGCTGTTTTCATATCTAGCTCTATCTAATTTGTTTCTTGCTGACGTATACAATGCCAAAGGAGACTATGAGCAGGCGTTAAGATATACATATGCCTATGCTGATCTAAGTTGGGTTAAAGAAACGGATAAGGACACTTTGCATTGGAAGGAACTGTTCCAGAAATGGGCGGAGGCCAATCTTTATGTTATTAAATTATCATCCGGCGATGTTAGCGTTCTTCCGGATTACATAGCATATATTGAAACGAAAGAAGAAGAGATTCTTCCGGCGCTGGTCATTATATTGAGAGCTGCAAATCAATATAATATCAACGTTGATGACATTCTCCTCCGATTTGATTCATATATTACGGCATCAATAAAGGAACAACAGGCCACTGACGTATACACAGACCAGTTTATGTCGAATTCGTTAGCTTTTTTATTATATGAACTAGCTAAATATCAATTAAATAAATCAAGCTATAAAGAGGTATTCGATGCTTTACAAATCAGTTTGGAAAAATCCGTTATCATAAACAACAAAACATGTCTAATTAGATGTCGATGTGCAGGATTATTGGAACTTTTATGCCGACTTGGCTACTCTTTCGCTGATGAGCAATCCCCGAAAAAAGAATGTTCTTTAACCTAAGTTGGTTGATGTTAATCGAACCTGCCCATTCTTCACAGTCCTGTAAAGCCCCCGCAGAATCGGCGGTCCTCTGATGCAAATCAAACCCATGCCGAAAATAGAGACAATTTATGTCGTTATTGCTGTAATTCCCCTTCTCCCGTGCAAAATAGCGGAAATTTTTTCCGTTATTTCGGAAGCTGGCTTGAAAAAACCGCCTGTTTGCTCACATATTTCTAAAATAGTGGAATAAAATCCCTCTATTTTTGTTGTACTCCCTTTTTCACCGAAAATAAGGCCCTTTTTTACCGCTATTCCTATAACCGCCACAAAAAAAGGCTGCCCCCAGGTCCTAACGAACCTGCGGAACAGCCTTTTTCATTTCTGCATTAATCTCGGGAATCGGACTCCTTCAACACATTCAGCGCTACAGCCGCGGCCTGCTGCTCGGCTTCCTTCTTGGACCGGCCGGTTCCCCGGCCCAGCGCGCGGCCCTCCATCCAAACCTCGGAGACGAACTCGCGCTCATGGGCAGGTCCCCGCTCTTCGATGATCCGGTATTCCAGCGTGCCCATATTATGATGCTGAGTCAACTCCTGCAGCTCTGTCTTGTAATCGCTCGTCTGCAGTTTCCCGTCAAACGTCAATTGGGAAAAAACATGGCGATGAAGGAACGCAGTAGCGGCTTCCAGGCCCTGATCCAGGTATAACGCGCCGATAAAAGACTCAAACACGTCGGCCAGCAGCGCCGGACGCGTCCGCCCCCCCGTCAGTTCCTCCCCTTTCCCTAACAATACGTAATGGCCAAATTCCAGACTTTCGGCAAACTTCACCAGCGACGGCTCGCAAACGATCGCGGCGCGCAGCTTCGTCAATTCGCCTTCGGGACGGTCCGGAAATAACCGGTATAAATGCTCCGAAACGGTCAATTCAAGCACGGCATCGCCAAGAAACTCCAGGCGCTCGTTATCCTCATATTGACTGAAGCGGTGCTCGTTAACGTAAGATGCATGGGTGAAGGCCTGTTTCAAAAGCTGCCTGTTTTGGAACGACAGCCCAAGTTTTTGCTGTAACTGCTTCAGATCTCCATTCACCGAACTTAACCCCTTATGCTTCGAGTTTCTTGATAATGATCGTGGCGTTGTGTCCGCCGAAACCGAAGGAATTGGACATAGCCACCCGCACATCGGCCTTTCTCGCTACGTTGGGAACGTAATCCAGATCGCATTCCGGGTCCGGATGCTCCAAATTGATCGTCGGCGGGATCACGCCGTGCTTCAGCGTCAGTCCGCAAATCACGCCTTCGACGCCGCCCGCTGCGCCCAGCAAATGCCCGGTCATCGACTTCGTCGAGCTGACGGCCACTTTGTAGGCGTGGTCGCCAAGCGCGTTTTTGATCGCGATCGTTTCCGAGCGGTCGCCGACCGGCGTCGAAGTACCGTGGGCATTGATATAATCAATTTGCTCGGGCTCGATGCCGGCATCGCGGATCGCCATCTTCATGCAACGCTCCGGCCCGTTCGGGTCCGGTTCAGTCATATGGTGAGCGTCCGCGCTAAGCCCGTAGCCGATGACCTCGCCATAAATTTTCGCGCCGCGTTTCTTCGCGTGCTCCAGTTCTTCCAGAATGAAAATGCCTGCGCCCTCGCCCATAACGAATCCGTCGCGTTCGAGGTCGAACGGCCGGCTCGCCTTCTCCGGCTCGTCATTGCGCGTCGACATCGCCCGCATGGAGCAAAATCCCGCCAGACCAGTCGGGCGGATCGTCGCCTCCGCGCCGCCGCAAATCATCACATCGGCGTCACCCCGCTGGATGAGCTTGTACGAATCGCCGATGGAATGAGTTCCGGTAGCGCACGCCGTCACCGCCGTCGTGTTGGGCCCTTTGGCGCCAAACAAAATCGAGACGTAGCCGGAAGCCATGTTCGCAATCATCATCGGAATAAAAAAGGGACTCACGCGTTTCGGGCCTTTTTCCAGCAAAATGTTGTGCTGATCCTCCCAAGTACCGAGACCGCCAATCCCTGAACCGATCATCACGCCCACCCGCTCCGGGTCGGCCTGTTCGGCGATATTCAGACTGCTGTCTTCCAATGCGCTTTTGGCTGCCGCCGCCGCAAACTGAACAAAGCGGTCCATTTTCCGCGCTTCCTTGCGGTCCATGTAATCTTCGGGATTAAAGTCCTTGACCGATGCGGCAATGCGCGTCGGATATTCGCTAACATCAAACGAGTCGATAGCGGAAACGCCGGATTTCCCCTGCACCAGATTGTTCCATAACGTATCCAGATCTTGTCCGAGCGCGGTTACGACGCCCATACCCGTTATCACTACTCTATGCTTCAAACACACTCACCTCGTATGGACTACATGTGTACCATGCAAAATGTATTTCCAAGAAAAAACGACGCTCATGTCAAAATGAGGAGAAGTCCCGCCTTCTTGTAAGGAGGTACGGGACTTTGGAATGACATTAGGTATGAGATTGTATGTAGTTTACAACTTCACCTACGGTCGTAATCTTCTCAGCATCTTCGTCTGAAATTTCCAGATCGAATTCATCTTCCAACTCCATGACCAATTCAACTACGTCGAGCGAATCAGCACCAAGGTCATCTTTGAAAGACGCTTTCAGCGTCACTTCGGCTTCGTCAGCGCCGAGGCGATCCACTACAATGCGCTTTACGCGATCAAATACATCGGACATCCGGTTCACCTCCTCTTTGGTATTATACGAGAATTGCCGCTAAAATGCCATAGAAGCGAGAGATGCAATTACATATACATCCCGCCGTCGACATGCAGCGTTTGTCCGGTCATGTAGGACGCGCCATCCGAAGCGAGGAATACGGCAACTTTCGCGATTTCCTCCGGCTGGCCCAAACGCGCCAGCGGGATGCCGGCCAGCATGTTTTGGCGTAGATCCTCAGGCAACTGATCGGTCATGTCGGTCTCGATAAACCCAGGCGCGATACAGTTCACCGTAATGCCCCGCGAGGCCAGCTCGCGGGCCGACGATTTCGTCAAACCGATGACGCCGGCTTTGGCCGCCACGTAATTGGCCTGCCCCGCATTGCCCAGCACGCCGACGACCGAGGAAATGTTGATGATGCGCCCAGAGCGTTGTTTCATCATCGGCCGGGTAACGGCTTTGATGCCGTTGAATACGCCTTTGAGATTCGTCTCGATGACCTGATCGAACTCTTCTTCCTTCATGCGCATAATTAAATTATCTCTAGTAATGCCCGCGTTATTCACCAGAATGTCGATCCGGCCCCAGGCGTCCAGCATGCCTTTGACCATATCCTCAAACTGCTGGCTGTTTCCAACATGGGCTTTGACGGCATACGCTTTGACGCCAAGTGCCTCGATTTCGGCGACAACGCCCGCCGCGGCCTGTTCGTTTCCGGCATAATTGACGGCCACATCGGCCCCGGCTGCAGCGAGCGCCAGCGCAATGCTGCGCCCGATGCCGCGCGACGCTCCGGTAACGAGAGCGGTTTTGCCCTGAAGCGGTCTACTCACCATGTTCATCTCCTTTCAATTTAGTTTAAGAGGCAGTTCAAGTGATTTCCATATTATCTTTGTCGCCATTCTTGAAGCACGGCCGTGCGCTCTCCATCCGGCCGACTAGCGGCCGAAACGGGGATGTTCAAGCAAGCCGTATCGCTCCTTTGCGGCGATCCGCACCTAAATATCAGAGGCGGGTCTGAACGTTTATCCCAGCGCGGCCGCGGTTTGCTCCAGGCTCTCCAGGCCGCTGACGTTGAACAAACGCAGCGATTTGTCGATTTTTTTGATTAGTCCGGTAAGCACGCTTCCCGGCCCGATCTCCACGAAGGTGTCCACACCTTGCGCAATCAGCCAGGCGACGCTGTCCTCCCAAAGCACGGGCGAATACACCTGCTCCACCAGCAGCTTGGAAATGTCGCTCCCGCTTTGAACCGGGCGCGCGGTGACATTCGCGACAACCGGAACGGAAGCATCCTTGAACGTTACGCCCGCAAGCTTGTCCGCCAGACGCTCCGCCGCCGCTCTCATCAGCGAGGAATGAAACGGCCCGCTGACTTCAAGCGGAATCGCCCGTTTGGCCCCGATCTCCTTGACGCGTTCGGCGACCTGCGCAACGCCTTCCTTGCTGCCGGAGACGACGATCTGCCCCGGGCAGTTGACGTTGGCGAGCTCGACTAGCGCTCCGCCGGCAGTAATATCCGCGCAGAGCTGCGCCAGCGCCTCGCGTTCGCCGCCAAGCACCGCAGCCATCGCCCCCTGCCCGCCGGGTACAGCCTGCTCCATATACTCGCCGCGGGCGCGCACAATCGAGACGGCGTCTTCAAAAGCAAGCGCCCCGGCCGCCGTTAACGCGCTGTACTCGCCCAGGCTGTGTCCGGCGACATAATCCGGCGCGAAGCCTTTGGCCGCAAACGCTTGATGCAGCGCCACACTGGCCGTAAGCAGCGCCGGCTGCGTGTTGGCCGTCTGCTTCAATTCGCTTTCCGGCCCTTCAAAAACAAGCTGGGAAAGCGGAAAGCCCAATTTTTTATCCGCGGTATCAAATAAGTTCCGGGACGAAGGCAGCGCGTCATATATATCCTTACCCATTCCGACGCTTTGGGAACCCTGCCCGGGAAAAACAAATGCCAATTTGCCCATCTTGTGCACTCCCTATGTCAAAAATACTAGTCAGTCCAGCGCCCTACCACACCAGCACGGAAGCTCCCCAGGTCAGTCCGCCGCCGAAGCCGACGAGCAGCAGCGTGTCGCCTTCCTTCATCCGGCCTTCCTCCGCCGCTTCAACGAGCGCAAGCGGAATGGAAGCCGCCGACGTGTTGGCGTATCTATCCACGTTGATGACGCATTTTTCCTCTGACAAATTCAGCCGCTGCATCGCCGATTGAATAATGCGGATATTGGCCTGGTGCGGCACGAACAGATCGATGTCCTCTTTGCTCTTGCCCGCTTTGCGCAAGACTTCCTCGGTCGCGTTCTCCATCACGCGCACCGCGAATTTGAACACTTCGCGGCCGTTCATATAAAGGTAATGCTTACGCTCCGCAACCGTCGCCTCCGAGGCCGGAAGCCGGGAGCCTCCCGCAGGCAGGTTAAGCTGCACGCCGCCGGCGCCTTCCGCGCCCAAATCGAAGGAGAGGAATCCGCGTCCTTCCGGCACCTCGCCAAGCACGACCGCCCCCGCGCCGTCGCCGAACAGCACGCATGTATTGCGGTCCGTATAGTCGGTGATGCGGGACAAGGTGTCGGCGCCGATCACCAAAGCGTTTCTGTACATTCCCGTCTGAATAAAACCGTTGGCCGCAGCCATGCTGTAGACGAAACCCGAGCAGGCGGCGGACAAGTCGAACGCGGCCGCCTTTTTGGCCCCAAGCTTATCCTGCAAAATGCAGGCCGTGGACGGAAACGCCATATCCGGCGTAATCGTGGCCACAATAATCAGATCCAAATCCTCCGCCGCCAAGCCCGCGGACTTTAGCGCCCGCACCGCGGCTTCATACGCCAGATCGGACGTCGCTTGCTCCGGAGCGGCGATATGGCGTTCCCGGATTCCCGTCCGCGATACGATCCACTCGTCATTGGTATCCACCATTTTTTCCAAATCGGCATTCGTCAACACTTTTTCGGGAACGTATTTCCCGGTCCCGATAATCCCTACCGAACGTAATTTCATTAGCTTCAATCACTCACTTCCCGCTGATTTCCCGTGCTATGCTCTCCGTCAGTTTGTTTTGCAGCGCTAAACGCGCCTGGCGCACGGCGTTTTTGATCGCTCCTCCATCCGAAGAGCCATGCCCTTTGACGACAAGTCCGCTAAGCCCCAAAAGCGGTGCTCCCCCGTGTTCCTTGTAGTCAAGCGTTTGCTTCAGTCCGCGCAAAGACGGCATCAGCACCGCTGCGGCCAGCTTGTTTTTCCAGGATTTCGTAAATTCCCGCTTTAGAATCGAAAACAGCGTACCCGCCGTTCCTTCCAGTGATTTGAGCAAAATGTTGCCGGCAAACCCGTCGCACACCAGCACATCGCAAGCGCCGGTCAAAATATCGCGGGCTTCCACGTTGCCGACAAAGTTGACCGGCAGCTCCTCCAGCAGCGGATAGGCCGCCTTGGTCAGCTCATTGCCTTTCATCGCTTCCGTGCCGACGTTCAGAAGCCCAACGCGCGGTTTCGCGATCCCGTGCACCTTTTCGCGGTAAACGCTGCCCATCAGCGCGTACTGCGCCAAATGCTCCGGCTTTGCGTCCATGTTGGCGCCAAGGTCCAGCGCCAGCACGCCGCGCTCGTCAACGGTCGGGATCATCGGCGCCAGCGCCGGCCGCTCGATCCCCTCCATGCGGCCGACGACGAGCAGCCCGGTCGTCATGAGCGCGCCGGTGTTGCCGGCCGAAATCATCGCGTCGGCTTCGCCCTCGCGGACGAGCCGGCCGGCGACGACCATCGAGGCGTCTTTTTTGCGCCGGACGGCTTTAACCGGCTCATCCTCCGCTTCGATGGTTTCCTCCGCAGGGTGGATGCGCAGGTTTGCCGGAGCGCCCTCCAGCATCGGCCTTAGCACCTGCTCTTTTCCGACCAGAACGATCTCCGTGTCGCTCCATTCCCTGGCCGCAGCCAGCGCGCCCTCGACGGTGCTTTGCGGCGCATGATCCCCGCCCATGGCATCAATGGCGATTCTCATGATGATTCCCTCCTTCATGTCTGTCCTCTCCCGTAGAACGGTAAATGACGAAGTTTCCTTGAAACACCATCTCTTCTCCGACATATGTAAAAACCTCTACCCTGGCTTTTCCTTTTTGCCCCGAGGAAGGCCGTACATACGCTTTGGCGATGCACTTCTCCCCCAAATGGACCGAGCGGATAAAGCGGATGTCCGCGGAAAACGTCAGCGCAATCTCGTCATTGATGACGGCGACGGCCAAGGAGTTGGCCTGGGCGAAAACATGGTGGCCGCGGGCGATGCCGGTCCGGGAGAACACATGCTCCTCGCGGATTTCAAAGATCGAGATCCCGCTTTTGTCCAACTGCAGGTCAACGATTTCCCCGATCACTTCATGGAGCGGCAGCGACCTGACCTGGTCGTAAGAGCGCTCCGCCATCAGCTTCATCCGCTCCCGCAGCTCCGGGATCCCGAGCTCCATGCGATCGAGCCGAATCGTCTGGATGCTGACTTTCAGCCGCCGGGTGAGCTCCTGGTCCGTGATGAACGGATTTTCTTCGATAATTTGGACGAGCTGCTGCTGTCTCGCCTTTTTGGGCAAACGTTCGATGGGTGTTCCCCTCCCTGATGATCATAGAGACAGTTCAACACTGAACTGAACCGGCTAAACCTTTATACTTCCAAATTTCAAAATCATTTCGTCCAAAGTCTGCAAAACTGCAGTTCTTTTCGGCTATCCAAGCGCATCAAACGCAAATTCACGCTGAAAAAAACTGCACTTTCGCAGGAATCTATGCGCACGAGTTCTACCTCTATCATTATCATTAGAACCTGGTACTAAATTTCAGTATAAAACATCCCGCTGCAAAAAGAAAGTGGCATTGCCATAAACCATACGGGGCAGGGATTCGGGCAACCTCCGAAAGCGGCCGGGAAGCGGCTGCCCGAATATTCCTCCGCCATTCTAACGGGTACCGCAGCAAAAAAAATAGCACCTCACCGAAATGAAGTACTACTTGAAATTCAGATACAGCTTATTGACCAATAATTTCTCTCGATTTGTATGTTCCGCAAACTTTGCATACGTGGTGAGCAAGCTTCAATTCGCCGCATTGTTCACATTTCACCATGCCCGGCACAGCCAATTTGAAGTGCGTGCGGCGTTTGTCGCGGCGCGTTTTGGACGTTCTCCGTTGAGGTACTGCCATGGTTCCCACCTCCTTATTCAAGTCAACCCATTTAACGGTATGCTTTATTCGTGTTTACTGCTTGTTTTTGAAAAAATCACCGAGCGCTGCGAGGCGCGGATCGATCACTTCGGTGTTGCAGCCGCATTCCCGTTCGTTCAGATCTGCTCCGCAATTGGGGCAAAGCCCTTTGCAGGATTCCTTGCAGACAGCGGCAAACGGCAGATTCAGCAGCAACGTCTCCTCCGCATATGGCGTCAAGTCCACTTTGTCCTCGGCGACATATTGCAGATCGTCGTCTTCATCCTGCGCTTGCATGTCCATCTCGGGATCGTCACTTTGTTTGAAGCTCTCTGCAAATTCCGCTTCGACCGTGCGTTTCAAAGGCTTCAGACATCTGGAGCACGTCATGTCGAGCTCAGCCGTCAGCTTGCCCCTGACATCGACAACTCCGCCGCCGGAGGCTTCCGCCCGCAGATCAACCCGTAGCGGACTGATCCCGGTGATGTCCCTGCGGCCTTTAATCACCCGGCTGACATCCAAGTTCTGATGGATCTCCACCGGAGCTTCCGACGATGCCACCTGGCGAAAATGTATAAACATCAGCATCACTCCAAACAAACAAAATTTATTATACCGATTTCAAGCAAGTTTTGTCAACAATATAGCTTAATTCGTGGTATATTTTGTAGGAATAGCAGCTTAAAACATAAATCGACGCTTGGCTGCTGGACAAGTGCACAAGCGTAAAAGAACGAAAAAAATCTAACGGTTGTGAGCGGCGCTATTTGGGTAAAAATGAGCGAATACAAAATGTAACGCTTGCCACTGAGCTTAATTCCCGTATTTCAGCGGTAATTGGGACGGTTTCATCTAAATAAGCGTGGTGACAACCGTTAAAAATGGAACTACTGCTTTTTCGCTCAAATAAGCGCGGGTGACAACCGTTAGAGTTGAAAATTTTCCGGATAGCTTGATCACTTCGAGTTTAGCCAAGGCTAATTTCTAGGTTGAGCCAAAAAAGCCTTTTCAAAAAGGAGTCGATCCGCACGTGAATGTCGTCGGCATGATTGTTGAATATAATCCGCTCCACAACGGGCATGTTTATCACTTCGCCGAAGCGAAGCGCTTGACGAAGGCGGACGCGGTCATCGCCGTCATGAGCGGCGATTTCTTGCAGCGCGGCGAACCGGCGATCGTGGACAAATGGGCGCGGGCGGAGATGGCGCTGCACCTCGGCGCCGATCTTGTGCTCGAGCTGCCGATCGCTTACGCGGCCCAGCCGGCGGAGTGGTTCGCCTACGGCGCGGTGGCGCTGCTCGAGGCGACGGGCGTCGCGACGCATCTGTGCTTCGGCAGCGAAGCCGGCGCGCTCGAGGCGCTGCAGCCCTTCGCCGAGCGGCTCGCCGACGACGGCGGCGCGCTGAAGGCGGCGGT
Source organism: Paenibacillus oralis (assembly GCF_003863965.1). GTDB lineage: Bacteria > Bacillota > Bacilli > Paenibacillales > Paenibacillaceae > Fontibacillus > Fontibacillus oralis. Next base: position 4,956,701 of record NZ_RRCN01000001.1, on the reverse strand, counting down.
CGCGGAGGAGCTCGCCACCGGGGCGAGCTTCCCCGCCGCCTACGCCGCAGCGGCCGCGCGCCTGCTCGCCGGCAGCGGCGCTGCCGCCGCAGCGCGGGCGCTGCTGGAGCAGCCCAACAACAGCTTGGGGCTGCACTACCTGATCGCGCTGCGGCGGCTTCACAGCGGCATCGCGCCGGTCACGGTCCGGCGCCGGGCCGCAGGCTATAACGATGCCGCGCCGACGGACGCGCGCATCGCCAGCGCCACCGCCGTGCGCCGGCTGATCGCCGGCGGCGGCCTGGACGCGGCTGCGCCGTATCTCCCGCCGTACACGGCGGGCATCCTCGCCCGCGAATTCGCGGCCGGACGTGGCCCCGTGACGTGGGAGAACCTGGCCGCGCCGCTGTTTCACCAGCTGCTGCTCGCTTCGCCCGAGCAGCTTCGCGCTTGTCACGAAATGACCGAAGGCCTGGAATACCGCATCAAAAAAGCGCTGCCCCGGCTCGAAAAGCCAACCGTATCCGAGCTGCTGGCCAAGCTCAAAACAAAACGCTACACCCACACCAAGCTGCAGCGCACCCTGCTGCACGCGCTGCTGCTTCACCCGCAAGGCCTGCTTGCCCCTGAAGCGCTGGCGGAAGGTCCGGGCTACCTGCGCGTGCTGGCGTTCAGCAAGCGGGGGCAAGAGCTGCTGAAGCAGATGAAACAACTCGCCAAACTGCCGATCGTGACACGGGCCGCCGAACTCGACCATCCGCAGTTGACGCTCGATATCCGGGCAGCCGCCGCTTATGCCAACGCCATGCCTGCGCGGCGGGCCGATCAGCTGTTCCGGGAATACCGTCAGCCGCCGCTCCGGGTTTAGTCGCTCAGCTTAAGCGCCTGCAAATAGTTCAGCGCATCGTCGAGCTTTTGGACCGGCACAAGCTCCATCTTCGAACCGATTTCCTCTGCCTTTGCCCTGGCCTCTTTATAATTCGCTTCGGGCACGAAAAATATTTCGGCCTTCTTCCGCTCCGCAGCGACGATCTTGAACTGGACGCCGCCGATCGGCCCGACGGTGCCGTCCTCCGAGATCGTGCCGGTTCCGGCGATGCGGTGCCCTTTGGTCAAGTCCCCGGGCGTCAGTTGGTTGTAAATTTCCAGCGTAAACATCAACCCCGCCGAAGGACCGCCGATCTCCGTATCGGCAAAGGTGACTTCTTTCGTTTTGTCCGCAGCCTCCACCTTCAGCACCTCCCCGACGCTGACGCCCAGCCCCGCTTTGCGTGCGCCTTCCGCATCGACGATCTGGACGAGCTCCACCTGCTCTTCGACCGTTTTTCCGCTCCGCGAAAGTTGCACGGGAACAACGTCTCCGGGCTTTTTGCCTTGAAGCAAAGGCGCCAGATCCTCAAAGCGTTTCACCGGCTGGCCGTTCACCTGGCGGATGATGTCCCCGGACTGGAAACTGCCTTTTGGCTCGCTTTCTTTGGACAACCCGACAATAAAAACATACTGGGACACCACGTCGTATTTCACTCCGGCTTTCCGGTAGGCCGCCATCACCGCGCTGGACTGCGAGCTGCTCATATAATACCGCTGCTGCGTCTCGTACTCCTTATCGTTGCGATCCGGTTCCTTGCGGACCACTTCGGCATCCTTGTTGAACGGGGACGTGGCCAGCATCCACAAATTGGCGTAGCTGACCGATACCGTCGTAAGCATAAATGCGCCTTTCTCCTCCGTATCCCCCGACTTGACGCTGACAATCGGCTTAACCTCTTCGGCGGTTCCCGGCTGATTGATCATGTACGGCGTGTTCATAAAAACGACCACATATACGATCACCGCCATCGTTAGGACGTACAACCCCGCTTTTATAGCTATGGATCTTGATTGACGCATTGTTTCTCTCTCCCTTCATGATGCGGCGGCAGACGGTTGATGGACGTACGGGCCGAAGCGCCCGGCCGCAAACGGCTAGTCTGCGATTCACGGCTGCTGCATAGCATGTACTATATGATCTACTTATGAAGAAGGTGATTCCGAATGAACTTAAAAAACTTTGCCGGCAGCCCCGCTTCCACCGCCTTCACGGGGCTGCTGGCCGTTCTGCTTGTCGTGTGCGTCGTATATGCTCCAAGCGAAGCGTTTAAAGCCTCCGGACAGGGGCTGGCTATCTGGTGGCATATCGTTTTTCCCGCTTTGCTTCCTTTCGTGATGTTATCGCAAATGCTCCTCGCCGGCGGATTCGCCCATGGCCTAGGCACGCTGCTTGATCCTTTAACGCGAAGGCTGCTCGGTCTTCCCGGCTCCTTCGGCTGGGTGCTGCCGCTCGGCATGACCGCCGGCTTTCCGGCCGCCGCCGACACGGCGGCGACTTTATACAAGCAAGGAAAAATCTCCGCAAGCGAAGCGGAACGGATCGCCGGAGCGGCTCATTTTTGCAGCCCGATGCTGCTTGTGATCGTCATCGGCGCCGGTTTTTTCGGCCGTCCCGAATTCGGCTTGCTTCTGCTGGCCGTGCACTGGGCCGCCGGTCTGGCCGCCGGGGTCACGCTGCATTTTGTTTTTCCGGATCGCTCCTCCGCCCGGAACGCTTCGGGGCCGGTCACTCCAAACCACGGCAACCGGCGCAGACAATCCCGGCTTCGCCAGGCGCTCCGCAGCATGGAGCGTGCGCGCCAGGAGGACGGCCGCAGCCTCGGCCGGCTGCTGGGCGATACCGTGACCTCCGGTGTGCAAACGCTGATGATCACCGGCGGCTATATGCTTATTTTTTCGATCCTCATTCATGTCATACTCCTGGCTTTGCCGGGAACGTTTTTTTCCGTCACCGTCAAAAGCCTGCTGGAGGTTCACCTCGGCTCGTACGCCATGTCACGGCTGTCTTCCCCGGCGCTGTCGCCGGCGGTATTCACCGCTTTGCTGGGTACCGCCCTCGGCTGGAGCGGTCTGTGCGCCTACCTCCAGGTTCGGGCGATTCTCGGACCGGCCGGAATTCGCGAACGGTTTTTCCTGCTGAACCGCCTGCTGCATGGAGTTTATGCCTACGCCATCACGCTGCTGTTGTGGAAACCGCTTATCGGATGGCTGCCCGGCGCTTTTCCCGCTTTTGCCCAGGAGGGACAAACCGGCATAGGACACGACACCCCGGCAGCCGGGCTGCCCACCTGGCAGCAAGCGTTCGGGGTGATGGGATGGCAGCTTTGGATGCTGGCGCTGTTAACGCTCGGATTCGCAACCACTGCGCTCGTATGGAACCGCCGCGGCGAACCTTAATTTTTGCCCGTTCGGCCCGCGTATTTATGTTGCAGCGCCAGTTCTACTTCCGGCGGCACAAGATCGCTGACGTCTCCGTGGAAGCTGGCGATCTCCTTGACAATGCTGGAGCTTAAATAGGAGTATTTCGGGTTCGTCATCATAAAAATCGTCTCCACGTCGCTGTTCAGCTTGTGATTGGTCGATGCGAGCTGAAGCTCGTATTCGAAATCGGTGACGGAGCGGATGCCCCGCACGATAACGTGAGCCTGCTTGTAGCTCATATAGTTGACGAGCAGATCTCGAAAACTGTCAACCTCCACGTTCGGCAAATGCCCGGTAACCTCGGTCAGCAGCTGCTTCCGCTCTTCTACCGTAAATAACGGGTTTTTGCTTAAATTGTTCAGCACCGCCACAACCAGTTTGTCGAATTGGCGCGAAGCCCGTTGAATGATATCCATATGTCCTTTGGTCACCGGATCGAAGCTGCCCGGATAAACAGCGATTCGCGGATGATTAATCCGTTGTTCGTTCATGCCTGTGTTCCTCTCCTATTCTTAGCGGTTTATACCGCGCTGGTTTCTCGTTCGTAATCATAAACGGATACGGCCGTGTCTCCGTATTCCGCCTTGCGCCGCTGCGTAAAGTTCCCGAACCGCTCCGGATACGCAAAGGAGGATTCATACTCCAGGACGATCGTAGCCCCCTCTTTAAGCAGCTTAAGCTCGTCCATTTGCGTCATCAGCTGATCCCCGTGTTTTAGCCGGTAAGGCGGGTCCAGAAATACCAGATCAAAGGCCGCTTTGCGTTTGGCCAAAGCTTTCAGCGCTCTTTCCGCATCGTTTTTGTACACTTCAGCCCGTTCCGTGAGGCCGGTTGCTTTCAGATTGGCGCGGACGGTTTCCATGCTTTTGTACTCTTTGTCGATGAATACGGCCTTGTCCATCCCGCGGCTTAACGCTTCGATGCCGAGACTTCCCGTGCCGGCAAACAAATCGAGCACCGTTCCTCCTTCAAAGTAAGGACCGATGATGCTGAACACCGCTTCCTTTACTTTATCCGTTGTGGGCCGCGTCCCCATGCCGGGGACCGCCTTCAGCGCCCGGCCCCGGGCGCTGCCCGAAATGACTCTCATGAATATTCACACCCTTATGTATGCCTAAAAATTCCTGTCGATATCGTACCACAATCCGCTGCGGATTGAAAAATCAAAATATCATAACTTTTTTTCTCCGCAGAGGTATATAACCCGAACCTCCCGGACACAATTGTAGTATCGACATCACCAAATGTCGTAGACAACCGCGGAGAAGACTTACGTTTCCCCATAAGCTCTTCGTCCGGTTTCTCCTCTCCCATGATGGGACCCTCGCAAGAGGGTCCCGATTTTTTTATTATCACAGAAGAAAAAGCACCCGAAGGTGCTTTTAGATGTATACTAATAACCCATCATGCCAATTTCGCTTATATTGACCAAGTTCCCCCCATTGTTAGCGGTTATTCTAAGTCTATATTTATTGTAAGGGGTTGTGTTCTGAAACGAAAACTCTTTGGTGATATCCGGGTTCCAATCCGTAACATTGCTCTGAGTATCTAACACCACCCATTCTTGACCGTCATATGCTTCAAAAAACCAAGAGTTCGGTGATTGTAAAAAGCCGTGAGTTGGATCATTTTGTTTCATACGAATCGAGTATTTATTAACTACTTTTGCATCGAAAAACTCGTATTGAATCCAACCTGACTTTTCACCATTTGCGCTTTCCCAAGGAGAACAACTGTTGTCGAAAGCACGGAAAGGCTGAGTATCATAATATGTGTCATAGCTGCTTGCAGCAGCAACCCCATACTGATCGCTATTCGAAGTCATTGCATGGATTAATGAATCATTATTTTCTACACTGCAGACATCAATAGGAGTATTTATAGGAGTACCGTCATTTCCACCATCGCCTCCATCGTTCTGCCAAGGAGATCCATTATTGATTATAATCGGTACACTCCCAAGCGAACCAGATACAAACCCTGATGCAACGAATGTTGCATCGTCACTCCCGGCAACAAATGCACCGGAAAAAGGTCTGTTCTCGCAATTCGATAATTTACCCCCAAAAGAGACGTGATAGGTCGCTGTTTCAAGTGGGGATAAAGTTACATCCACACCTGGAATAAGGCTAGAAGAAACTCCATTATATGAGGTTCCTGCCTCTGCAAATGAACTACCGTCATAACGGTTTAGCACTAATTTTACGCTAGAGCTTGAACTGCTTAAATTTGTTATGTTCAGTGATAACTCTAAAGTATGTGACTGATCGCAAAAAGTATTTGCTGGAATCGAAAATGCTAAGGAAGAACTTTTAGATTCCTCTGCTGATACGGGTGTCACAATTGAAAACAACAGATAAAAGACAACCATCAATCCAGAAATACACTTTCTCCAAATCATCAAAGAACACCACTCCCTCAATACGGATTTATGTTAATTATCGACAATTAGATTCCCAGATTTTAGGACTAATTCTAGTTTGTGTTGAGTTAGTTTTCACGTGCGACCCACTAGGAGGAGGGGATATCCCACGAAATGCAAAAGTGCAGGCGGTTTTTGTCGAAACTCCTCTAAACCGGTGGTTCAAAGGTAAAAGTACAGTTCATTTCCGGTCAAAAGCTGCTTTTTTATCGTATAACCACAAATGAGATGTACTTTTACATTTCAACCGCTTTAAAATGGTTATTGGTGAAAAATAGGATGCACTTTTGCAGTTCCATGCCGGAATAAATCACCAGTAAAAAAGAAAATCCGATGCCGGCGCATCGGATCGATTTACTTGATTCTTTTCAGTTCTGCTTCCTGCTGGATAGAGCGAGTAGAGAGCAGTTCTATGATTTTATGCTGGTTCTCCAGGACGGACTCCATTTTCATAACTCGTTCGTTGGTGTCCAACACTGCACGTTTAATTAAATGCTGATCCTCTTTGATTTCTCGAATGTCCTGTTTAATTCCTTGTACGTCCTGTTTGACTCCTTGAACTTCCTGTTTAATTCCTTGATTGTCCTGCTTGATTCCTTGAACGTCCTGTTTCATTTCTTTCTGTTCAGCTTCAATCTTATCGAGGCGCTCATTCATGGGAGCCAATTCTTCTTTGATAACGGACCGCAACAGTTCGGTTAAATCATTTTCCATAAGTTCCGCTCCTTCGACTTTATGAGGATATATATTGTACCAGAAGCGTTCTTTAAACTCTACTTGTTTTCAATTGAATTGATGACTAAATCCGCAAATATCGTCTGCGGCTAAGCTCGAGTGGAACGGGCAATTATTTATTTCAGTCCCTGCGCCAACTTTTGAACTTCAGTAAGCGGGGCGCCGGAACGATTTCCGCCGACAATCACGATGGCATCATCGTACTGTCCGAAGAGTTCTTCCAAATCCCCATTCTCTTTACTGTTGAGGAATACTACATATGCTTCCTGCTTGTCGCTGCTTGGGTAATCTTGAGATATGGATATGGAGCCCTGACCGTCACCGATCGGATAGGTGTAGGTTTTTCCGGGGGTCAAATTGGTCTTGGCTCCTTTGGGTGTTGAATAAGCAGCAGCCGCTTCCTTCGGCAGAGTAAACGTCAGCTTGCCGTTCGCTACTTTCATATTATCTGCAAACAGCGTTTTTGCCAATTTAGTATAACCTTCATTCCACGTAAAATCATCATTATATACGTTGCTTCCATCCGGTACAGGATCCGGATCGGTTACTTCTTTCCCCGTACTAATGCTCACAAGCTGCTTGCTTTGATTCCAATCGACTTTTGCCCCGAGTGCTTCGCTTACAAACCGAAGCGGCACGTAAGTGCGCTCTTGCTGGAGCCGGGCGGGAACATCCAAAGTTACGACGGATTCTCCGACTACAACTTGCTTGCTATTAATATTCATGCTCATTTTTTTATCGCCTAAAGATGTAGTCACCGTCTGATTCACTATAGATCCGGACGCGGTTTTCTTAAACCCTACATCCGCTCCAAGCGCCTCGCTAACAAATCGCAAAGGGATCATCACCCGATTGTCTTCATAGTATGGTTGCGCATCCGGAAAAGAGACCGTCTTTCCATCAACCTGTACGGTTACATTGACCTTGGCGGCAACAGCCGTAGATACGATGAAACTTAGCGTCATGGTAACGGACATCAAGATTATAAGCACTCTTTTTCTTAAAATCATATAGTCATCTCCATTTCATATTCTCTCAATTATAATCCAATCGCTATTTTCCGGCAAAATAAATAAGCCGCTCCAGGTACGAGCGACTTTCAATTATGTATGGTCTTCATCCAAATAATCCTTTGGAAGTGGTGAACCTTATCTAAAATAAGGTCCACCACAAAAATGTACTTCTACCAGTGATGCTTTCTGTGCTTACACTTTACCAATACTTTTTGTCCGGGTCTGAGGATAATAACAATAGGCTTTTTATGACGATGTTTCATGATGAATTCCCTCCCTTCGAAAAAGAGTTAATTCATTATATGTAAGGGCGCTGAAAATGAATTGGACTAATGAATCAATGAAAATGTGCATATTAAAAGAAGAATCAAGAGGAGAAAAGCAGCCTCTCTATCCTTGTACATGGTTCTGCCAGCTCTTCACTTTGACCCAGGTATCTCAGCAGGGATTTAACGATCACGAAGCGCGGTTTAGGCCCCGTAAGTTCATACTTTAGGTATTTCAGACCTTCTTCCCAATCAGGGCTCAGTTTTTGCTCTTTGTCCCCGGAATCGACTTTTCGCTCAAGCGTTTTAATCAACTCCGTTACTTGTTTTTCCTTCTCATCGGTGCTTGGATCTTGCTCCGCTTCCATCCCGATTAATTTATCCGATAAGAACGCTTCAATGTGTTTTTCGCGAAACTGTTGAACAACCATGTCAAGGACATTGGCAATGAGCTGAGAGGCCTTTTTGAACATTGCGCTATCGGCGTCGAACATTTGCATGCTGTACTCTCCGAACAACGAGTTGAATATGAAAACAATGTCCCCCACGAAGGGATTAATTTCAGCTCCATAAACATTCAGGAAAAATTCCCTCATTCTGTCCGAAATTCCGTTTTCGAATTCAGCGATATACGGGTTGAATTGGATAAAATTGTCGGCACCTTGATCATAATCAGTCAATAAGATACCGTAAAGCTGCGGTTGTTCGATGATATAATCCAGACTGAGATTACAGTACTTCTCGACTTTTTCCTTGTTCGATAAATGATCCAGCTTCTGAACATAAGACGTTATTTCAAACACGGTGTTCAGAATTTGTTGCAGGATGCGGCCAAGCAGTTCATCATTAATGAACCCCATCCTTTTTTCCGAAAATATCAGAATTGGCGCCGTATCCTCTTGCTTTTTATCCATGTCTGTCCCTCCATTACCCCATCTATCTTGAATTATAGGCTGGACATCCCATAAAAAAATCGTACTTAAGGGCAAAACCCTTTATGTACGATAGGGCAAGACTATTATTCGAGAATTCGGTCGGGATTGGCCGCTTTTTCAATTTTGCTCGAAGTACGGCCTTCGCTTCCGAGATAATGTTTTTCGACGGGTTTTAAATGCTCGTCAAGCGTATAAACAAGCGGTGTTCCGGTCGGAATATTGACATCGACGATCGCTTCGTTGCTTATATTCTCCAAATATTTGATGAGCGCCCGCAAACTGTTGCCATGGGCCGCAATGATGACCTTTTTCCCGGCTTTGATTTGGGGGACGATTTCCTTTTCCCAGTAATCCTCGACCCGAATGCCCGTCTCCTTCAGACTTTCGGTCAACGGGAGAAATTGCTCCGGAACATCGCGGTATTTGATGTCATTGCGCGGATTTCGTTCATCTCCGGCGGTAAGGGCGGGCGGGAGAACATCATAACTTCGCCGCCACCTCATTACCTGCTCCTCGCCATATTGACGAGCGGTCGTCTCTTTGCTTAACCCTTGAAGCGCTCCGTAATGCCGCTCGTTGAGCTCCCAAGATTTGCGGACCGGAATCCAAAGCAAGTTCATCTCATCAAGAATATAGTCCAACGTTTTAATGGCACGCTTCAAATAGGAGGTAAACCCGGCATCAAATTCGAAGTTCTCACGTTTCAGCAGTTGCCCGGCTTCCTTCGCTTCCATGACGCCTTTTTCGGATAAATCGACGTCGGTCCAGCCGGTAAACAAGTTGGATTTATTCCATTCGCTTTCACCGTGTCTGACAAGCACTAATTGATACATGTTTTTTCCCCTCCTCTATCTTTTCCTTACCTTTCTTTTCCTTTCTCTTCTTAAACATACTACGTTTACCGCAGCGGTTCAAATTTCTGTTAGCAAAGCCCCGCCGGTCATCCTAATGCATATCACTTCGCAGGCAGGGCAACCTAACTTTGGTTCAATCACCAACCTATATCTTTAGAGGAGGATTCTCATTTCATGTACAGCAATGTTAGTCAGCAACTCCGTGAAATCGAGCAAACGATGCGCCAATTGGAGCAGCAAACACGCCAGGCGACAATGATGTATCAGCAAATGCTGCAGCAGGAGCAGCATAATGCGATCCAGCTTGAAGAGCTGGCTCAACGCGAACGCAGAGCGGCGCAATCGATTCAAAGCGCGCTGCAAGGACATCACACGGCGATGCAGTCCTATCAACGCGTGGCCCAAATCGCCAGCCAGCTCGAAAACAGCATCCACTCGATGAGCGCCGGCGCAAGCTTCGGCCAATCCGGCATCGGCCAAAGCTCGTACGGCGTTCAACATATCGGAGCATCCGGCTACAATCCGGGCAGTGTAGGAAGCTACAGCTCCTCCGGCATCAGCCACTCGATTTCCGCATCCGGAATTGGAAGCGGGATGTCCTCTGCTTCCGGGATGGGCGGCGGAATGTCAGGAGCGTCCGGCAGCGGCATGGGCAGCGCGATGTCCGGTGCGTCCGGCATTGGCAGTGCACCGAGTGCGTCCGGCTCCGGCTCCGGTTCTGGCTCCGCTTCTACCGCTTCCGGCGGCCATATGCGCGGATTTCAGTAATTTTCAAAAGAACAAGCCGTCCGGGCGGACGGCTTGTTCTTTTTTCGCGTTCCCCTGCCCTGTGTTATAATGGGAATTAATTCATTGGTTGGAGGACACTCATGAGTAAGTTTATTCTGTTTTTTGCCTTAACCTGGTTGACCGGAAATCCGATTATCGCCATCGTGATTTTGCTCCTTATCGTCTACTTCCTGGATCGGCGGTTTATCGGGATTTTCCCCAGTGTAACGAAACCTTTCAAACGTTCCCGCAGCATCTCCCGCTTGCGGCAGCAGCTTGCGCTAAGCCCTTTTGACGTTTCTTCCAAACGCGAGCTTGCCCGTCTGCTGCTGGAACGGAAACGATATCGCGAAGCTTGGGACCTGCTCGAGGATGTTAAGTCGTCCTCGGAAACCTCCGCCGAGTTTTGGAGCGATCTGGGGACCGCTCTACTTGGACTGGGGCGCCTCGAGGAAGGCGAAGAACAAATGCTGCGCGCGCTTTCCCTAAATGATCGCGTCAAATACGGCCAGCCCTATCTCCTGCTCGCCTCCGCCTTTCGCGACAAAGATCCGCAAAAAGCGCTGGATTACGCCGCCAAATTCGGGGAAATCCAGTCCTCCTCCAGCGAGGCCTATTATTTGCTCGCCGGCCTTTATCAGTCGCTCGGACGCAAGGAGGAAGCCAGACGGGCGCTCAACGAATCCATCGCCGTTTACCGCAGTTTGCCGAAATACAAAAAACGGCAGGAACGCAAATGGGCGCTGCGCAGCCTGATCAAACGAAGCACTTTAAATTAAACGGCCGGATTAGAAAGACCGCCGGAGAAACCTGCTCCGGCGGTCTTTTGGTATTCGAAATAGCGGTCATTTGTGGCGCTATTTTTGAGATTTTTCCCCTCCTGCGCAAAATAGCGGCACTTTAGGGCCTTTTTTTACCTTTATTTTCAACTGTCCCCGTAAAAACCTTGTCCGTCTATACTCCTCTACACGAATTAACTGAATCCAGGGCTTGATCCATTTCGGCGAGATGCAAAAGTGCAGTTCAATTTCACTCAAATGCCCCGGAAATGGTTTGTCAAATGCAAAACTGCAGTTCATTTTCAATCAAAACAGTCTTTTTTATCAAACTGCCCCAAAACAGATGCATTTTTGCATTTCAACCGCCTCAAAGCAGGTGAATTCCTTCAAATGGAATGCACTTTTGCAGTTGATCCACACAGACCGTAAAAAAACTGCCGCCGCTCCCTCAAAGGGAGGCAACAATAATGCCTCGGCAACTGCTCCCCGATCATTACTCTCCGTGAATTACTCCTCGTTGTCCTCATCCACGTTGTACACGCAGCGGAAGCGCTCTTCCCCGTAAGGGCCGCCGCCAAGACCGGTGATTTGAAAGCCGATGCTGCGGAAAAACTGGGCTCCCTCCTCGTCCGTGTCCGCGGCGATGCTGTCCGGGTTGGCATGGGACAACGCCAGCAGCACCATTCCCCGTCCATATCCCTGCAGCCGGTTCTCGGGCCGCACGACAAGATGAATGATTTCCAGCTCGCGGGCTTCATTGACCCGAAAACCGATCAGCCCGACGATTCCGCCTTCGTCCTCATAACCGTACAGTTGGCCAGCGCCGGAGCGGTACAGCCCAAGCGCTTCCTCCAGGGCTTCGGGTTCCAATACGGCGGCGTATTCCAGCAGCTCGCGGATTTGCGGCTCGTCCACCCGCGAATTTACTTGCTTGAACATGCGGCCTCCTTGATTTCCGTATGCCCGTCATCGTAGCCGACAACAACCGTATCGGCAATTCCGACGAATAAACCGTGATCAACGACGCCGGTCATCGCTTTAAACTCCTCGGCCAGCGCGGCCGGGTTTTCGATTTTGCCGAATGCGGCGTCGACAATATAGTTTCCGTTGTCGGTGACATACCGCTCTTCCCCCCGCATCCGCAGCTCAAACGAAACGCTGTAGCGTCTTTCCAATTGTTTCAGCGTCCATTCATAGCAAAACGGCACGATTTCGATCGGCAGCTTAAATTGCCCCAGATGCGGCACGATTTTCCCGCTGTCGGCAATTACGATAAACCGGTCGCTGTTCATGGCGACCAGCTTCTCCCGCAGCAACGCGCCGCCGCCGCCTTTGATCAGCGAGAGCCCGGGATCAACCTCGTCCGCCCCATCGATGGCGATGTCCAAGCGATCGACTTCGCCGGCCTTAAGCAGCGGAATATTATATTTTACGGCAAGCTCCTCCGAAGCGTTGGAAGTGGCAATAGCGCGGATGCGCAGCCCTTCGGCGACCATTTGGCCGATTTTCTCAATTGCATAGTAGGCTGTAGAGCCGGTTCCAAGCCCTACCTTCATCCCGTCCTTAACCCACTCCGCCGCGCGGTACCCCGCCGCCTGTTTTGCATTCATGTGATTCCCCTCCAAAAAAATAATGGCCTAAACCTTTATGTAAAACCTGTCTATTCATCCGACTCGCTCTTAATCATACCAAAAAAGCCCGCACAATAGAACAGCGGAGCCGCTATCCCGCTCCACTGTCCAGGCAGGCGAATCCTATGGAGTTTAACCCTGATGCAGCGGCCGCGGCGCTTTCTTGGGCCGGGAGACACCGCCGCGCCCCGAATGGGGTTTGACCATCAGCAGAAGCAGCAGCATCCCCGCCAAAGACACCCCCGCAATGGCAAAAAACATCGTCATATGCCCCCGCTTCATCAGCAGCGATATGACCGGCGGCCCGGCCGACACCCCGATAAAACGCATGCTGCTGTACAGGGAAGTAATGGTGCCGCGCATTTCTTTGTCGATGCCTTCGGTAATCAGCGCGTCCTGGCTGGGGAGCACCATGCCAATCCCCGCGCCGCAAACGATCAGACAGGTGATGACGAAATAAATGTTACTGAAAAATCCGATGCCGAAGAGGGCAGCTGTCGCAAGCACCAGCCCCGCCACCCCCAGCCATTTCATGAGGATTTTGTTTTTGCCGATCTTTTTCCCGGTCAGATACGAAGCGAGGCATAAGGCGGCCAGCGGAATGGCCAGCACCAAACCTTTGATTACGCCTTTCAGTCCGTGCTTAACTTCCAACTGTTCCGACAGGTAAAAAAGGACGCCAAACAGCAGAAACATGCAGATGCCGCCGATGGCGAAAATGGCAAACAGCCAGCGCCCCTTCAGTTTGAATACTTCCTTGACCGCCCGCAAAAACTCGGGCAGTGGTTTCGCCTTCTCCCTTTCCTTCGGTTCCTTGACCCAAAACAGGACGAGCAGCAATGAGATCAGACAGAGCACGGGTATCGCCAGCAGCGGTACGTACCATATCCAGGCGCCCAGCAGCGCGCCAAGAATCGGACTGAGCACCTTGCCGAACGTATTGGAAGTTTCGATGAGCCCAAGGTTATGGCTGACCTCCTCCTCGTCGTCGAACAAATCGCCAACGAGCGGCAGCACGATCGGAAAGGCTCCGGCGGCTCCGATACCTTGCAAAAAACGCCCGGCCAAAATCAGCCAATACACGGCGATGCCATCAGCAAACCAATCGGCAACGCCCGAAACGGCGCCGCCGACCCCGGCAAGGGTCAGGCTGGGGATGATGATCGCTTTGCGTCCGAATTTATCCGACAGGTAACCGGCCACGGGGATCAGCAAAATCGCGACAACCGCATACACCGTAATCAGCATGCTGACCTGAAACGAGGTAACGCGGAGCGCACGGGCAATTTCCGGCAAGATCGGGATCAGCATGGAATTCCCGAGCGTCATGATGAGCGGTATCGAAGCCAACGCAATCAAATCGCCTTTTTTGCTAACCATAAGGTCGTCCGCCATCCTTCCGTATAACGTATATAACCGACCTGGTTAGTGTCTTAATTTTCGGCGAAATTATACCTGCTAAAGGGTTACTCCGTTTTTGAAAATCGCAATCTCCCGAAATCCGTTTTGCTCGTTATTGACCCGCTTGCCGCTGGCGATATCCGTAATGAAGTTCAGGAAATCGTCCAGCACCCGGTCCGGATCTCCATCTTCAACCAGAACGCCGGCGTTGTAATCGATCCAATGCGGCTTTTCCCGGTGCAGCGCCGAATTGGTCGATACCTTCACCGTCGGCACAAATGTGCCGAACGGAGTGCCGCGCCCGGTCGTAAACAGCACCATCTGGCATCCGGAAGCCGCCAGCGCCGAAGACGCAACCAGGTCGTTGCCGGGGGCGCTCAGCAAATTCAAACCTTTCGTTTTAAGGCGTTCGCCGTACCGCAATACGTCATTGACCCTAGAAATCCCCAGCGATTTATCCTCCAGCGTCGTAATGCCTCCCGCCTTGTTGCCCGGCGAAGGATTCTCGTACACCGGCTGCTTGTAATCGAGGAAATATTGTTTGAAGTCATTGATCAGATGAACGATTTTGCCGAACACTTCTTCATCGGCGGCGCGCTCCATCAAAATCGTTTCGGCCCCAAACATCTCCGGCACCTCCGTGAGCACCGTCGTCCCGCCCTGTGCCGCCATATAATCCGAAAGGCGGCCCAGCAGCCGATTGGCCGTAATCCCCGACAGCCCGTCGGAACCTCCGCATTTCAGTCCGATGTTGAGCGCGGACAGCGGAACCGTCTCCCGGCGGTCTTGGCGCGCGGCCTCATAAATCTCCTTAAGCAGCCGGACTCCTTCGCCAACCTCATCGGACACTTCCTGGGACACGAGGAATTTTACGCGGGAAGCATCGTAATCGCCCAAAGCTTCTTTAAATTCGTTCATCGTGTTGTTTTCACAGCCCAGTCCCAGAACCAGCACGCCCCCGGCATTTGGATGTTTTACGGCATCGGCCAGCATTGTCCGGGTATGGACATGGTCATCGCCAAGCTGAGAGCAGCCGTAATTATGCTTCAGGACCAGCGCGTTCTCAAATGGCAGGGTCGAGCCGATTTCCTGGATAAAAGCGGACAAAATCAGGTCGGCCACCCCGTTTACGCATCCCACGGTCGGCACGATCCACAGCTCATTGCGGATGCCTACGCTGCCGTCCTTCCGTTTGTACCCTTCAAAAGTCCGGTTCTCGAAAGAGTACGGGTTGGCCGCGATTTTGGGGGTGTACCTGTATTCTTCCACTCCTGTCAAATTCGTTTTCGTATTATGCGTATGCACGTGGCTGCCAGGGGCGATGTCACGGATGGCATGGCCGATCGGATAGCCGTATTTGATCACATGTTCGCCGCTTAAGATCGGGGTCAATGCAACCTTGTGCCCCCGTCCGATCGCTTCCGTCAATTCGATATCGCGCCCGCCCACGCTGATCTTTTCCCCGGCGGTATAATCCCGCAGCGCAACGGCCACATTGTCGCTCTCTTGAATCCGGATAAACTCTTTCATTCGCGCGCCCTCCCCATCATCGATCGGCAGCGGCGGATGTTCCGAGCAAATCGCCCAGCGCTCGCACCATACCTGCCGATTCGATGCGGTACAAATCTTCTGCCAGTTGATCGGTCAGCCCGTTCACCCCGTTCAAATCCGCGCCCCAGCGTTCCTTTGAAGCAAGGGCTTCGGATACGAGACGGCGGATGGCTTCACGGGAACCGTCGCAAGCCTGCCACAATGCGGCAAATTGATCCAGCACATCCTGATCGTCGGCGAGCTCGATCGGCTCCTCGCCGCGTTTTCCTTTGTAGAACGCCAGCAGCGCGGCGAACGAGAAGGTGAGCTTCCTCGGCAATTTCCCTTGCTCTTTGGAATAGGTAAGCAACGTCGGCAGGTCCCGGGTTTTGAATTTGGACACGGAATTCAGCGCAATGCTCATTAAATAGTGGCGGACAAACGGATTGCGGAACCGTTCAAGCACGGCCGCCGCAAAAGATCTCAGCTCCTCCTTCGGCAGCTCCAGGGTAGGAATGATCTCGTCATATATCAGCGACTCTATGAATTTTCCCACGAGCGGGTGATCGACGCTTTCGCCCACCGTTTCCAGCCCGTAAAGGTAAGACACCGGGGTTAAGGCGGTATGCGCCCCGTTCAGAATTCGTACCTTGCGGGTCCGGTACGGGGTCATATCGTCCACGACCAGCACCTGCAGCCCCGCAAGCTCCGCCGGGAATTCTTCCTTGATCCGCTGCGGCCCCTCGATGACCCACAGATGAAACTGCTCGCCTACAACGACAAACCGGTCTTCATACCCCAGGTCTTCCGTGATTTCCCCGATCCGCTCCTTCGGATAACCCGGCACAATCCGGTCGACCAGGCTGCAGCAAAACGTGTTGGCTTCATGCAGCCAGCTTACAAAATCGGCGCCCAGGTTCCAGAGTTCGGCATACTTCAGCACGATCGCTTTCAATTCATCGCCGTTGCGGTCGATAAGCTCGCAAGGAATAATGATAAAGCCTTTGGAACGGTCGCCGCCAAAGTGTTGAAAACGGCGGTACAGCAAGGCGGTCAGCTTGCCGGGATAGCTGGATTGCGGCTGATCCTCCAGCCGGTCCGACGGTACAAAAGCAATCCCCGCCTCCGTCGTATTGGAGATGATAAAGCGCAGGTCGGGATTTTCCGCCAGCTTGGCATACGCCTCGTACTGATTATAGGGATTGATGCCCCGGGCTACCGCTTCGATCAGCGAATGCTCCCGGACAGGCCGCCCCTCCTTCATCCCTTCCAGATAAACGGTATAAAGTCCGCCCTGCTCGTTCAGTGCCTCGGCCAGCCCTGCGGGAAGCGGTTGGACGATCACTACGTTTCCGTTAAAATCGGTCTTCTTGTTCATGATGTCGATCTGCCAATCGACAAAAGCCCGCAAAAAATTGCCTTCCCCAAACTGCAGCACTTTCTCCGGACGAGCGGCGCGATTTGGCGCCATGGTTTGCGTTAATCGATTCATCTTAAAATTCCTCCATCGCATCAGACTATAAGATCATTTGAATACCTTGATTCATTCATGCACACGTTAACATATTAGCAAACTATTAAAACAAATCAATTATATTATCAATATGTTCACAAATAATGCACACGTTAAAATAAATAAGCGATTAAGCGACCGGCTACCCTTAAGCAACCGGCCTTATTAAAGTTACTGCGCCCTACAGCCCTGCCGGCTTTCCCGTGGAATTCCGCCGCATCAGCTCCGTCTTTAGAAACAGCGTCTCTCCCGCGGCCGACGGATCGTCAATCAACTGCAACAGCCTCCTCGCGCCCTCGGCGCTGATCTCTTCGATCGGCCGTTTAATGGTGGTCAGCGACGGTGTGGTAAACTGGGCAAACTCAATATCGTCAAAGCCGATTACCGAGATGTCCTCCGGCACCTTTTTACCTTGCTCAAACACGGCTTTCATCGCGCCGATGGCCATATCGTCGTTGGCACAGAAGACGGCGGTGGGAGGCTGCTCCAGCTTGAGCAATTCCTGCATGGCCTGAAACCCGCTTTCCATATCATAGCGCCCATGCACGAAATAACCGCCGACAATCGGCATCCCGCTGTCGATCAACGCGTTCAGCAGCCCTTCCCTTCTTTGCTGCGTCGACTTAAAGCTCTCGACCCCTTCAATCATGGCAATGCGCGTGTGGCCTTCGGCGATCAAATGTTTTCCCGCCGCGCACGCCCCTTCCTTGTCATCCGACAAAATATTGATTATCCGCGAATCTGCCACTTGACGGTTCAGAACAACGAGCGGAATCTCCTGCTGCAGCACATGGTAAATAAACGCGTTGTCCGATTCGCTCTGACTCATCACGATTATGCCGTCAAACCGTTTGCGGTGGATCGAGGAATAATCCTCGTAGTCTTCAATACCGCGCGTGAACAAATTGTATTCGACATCGATGACCCGGTTGACTCCGCTCATGGCGTCGGCAAAAAAGCTCGAGGAGGTCCCTCTTTTCAGACTGGTAAAAAACAGACCGATCGTGTAAGACCGCTGCATCACCAGGCTTTTGGCGTTGACGTTTGGCGTATAGTTCATTTGCGCCGCGAGTTCCATAATTTTGCGTTTGGTTTCTTCCTTGATGAACGGGCTGTTGTTCAAAGCCCGGGATACCGTTGTATGCGATACGTTCGCCAGCTTGGCGAGATCTTTAATCGTTACTGTCATCCGAATGAGCCCTCTCTTATCAAGCATCCTGTACTTACCGTATTTTCTTTTAACAATAGCATAACCCGGGCAAGCAGATAAACGCTTCATAAGACTTTGGGAACACATTCACACATTTTTCTTATTTGCCGGCCGCTTGCAGTTCCTGAACAATCTGCTCGTGCTTTTTGTCCGTCAGCTTATACATGTAACCGATGACAAGCGCCGCCAGCGTCAAAGCCACAGCAGGATAGAGCAGCAGCAGCCCTTTGATTCCGGTTAAAGTCCCTGCTTTCTGGGCTACATTGGGGACATACCCCACCAGCCAGAGACCGATCCCGGAAAGGAATCCGGAGAGCGACTGCGCCAGCTTCCGCGAGAAATTAAACAGCGAGTAGGTGGTTCCCTCTTTGCGTTCGCCGGACACCCATTCCCCGTAATCGATAATATCGGAGACGAAGGCCCAGGTTACGCCGTTCGGAATGCTGATGCCGATAAAAGCGATGCTTGCGAGCACCGTAAAAAGCACTACATTGGACGGCATAAAGAAGTTCAGCAGATCGGCGGCAACGCTGATGACCATCCCGATCAAAGCTGTTTTCTTTTTGCCGAATTTGGCGACCAGCTTAGGCAGGAAAAGCACGCCGATAAAAGAAGAACCGATGATGATGAAGTTCATATAAGCCATGAGTTCCACATTGCCCAAGTTATATTCCGCGAAATACACCAGCATTGCCGATTTCAGGTTGTAGGCGGAAATTGTAAAAATCGTCATAAGTACCAAAACCAGCAGCGGTTTATTGGATATGAAGGTACGGACAATCGTCATGAAAGTCAACTTTTCCTTCGGAGCCTCCTGCTTCACAATCCGCTCCTTCGTCCCGCGGTAGCAAAAGAAGAAGGCAATGACTCCGATGGCGGACATCAGTCCCATCACAACCGGGTACCCGATTTTTTCGTTCGGGAAGCGAACGATCAGCGGCATAACGATAACGCTAGTCACAAACAGGGCGCCCAGCGAACCGGCCTGCCGGAACGAGGACAGCGACGCCCGTTCTTTGGTGTCCTGCGTAATGGCCGCCCCCAAAGAGCCGTAAGGAATGTTCACGAAAGAATAACCGATTCCCCAAATCATATAAGAGGCGTAAGCGTAAAATAAATTGCCGCCGGAAGATAAACCCGGGCTAATAAACGTTAGAACCGTCAGTACGGCAAGCACGAAGCTCCCATACAGCAAAAACGGTCTGAATTTGCCCCGGGGGCCGATTTTTTTGCGGTAGTCGATCGAAGAACCGACGATCGGATCGACAAAAGCCGCGAACAATTTGCTCACCAGGAAGATGCCCGCCGCCGCTTGCGAGGAAATGCCCGCGACGTCGGTAAAATATTTCAATAAGTACAATTGTCCGAGGTCAAACATGAATCCGTTTCCAAAGTCGCCCAAACCATAGGAGATTTTCTCCTTTAATCCAATGCCCTGATTTGGGCTTCCTGTGTTGTTCAGGGTTTTTGCTTGTTCAGCAACAGCCACTCCCATATGCTATCCTTCTTTCTATTTGTGTGAAAAATTTTGTGAAAATATTCACTTGTAAATTTACAATGTTCTGTATTTTCCGTTTTAATCGGCTTATTGGCAGCCTTTTGCCCTTCTTTTGCGGCATTCATTTTGGGGCAAAAGATAGCAGCAAAAGGCTTCGAGCCGCCGGCCTTAACCCGGGAACACCGCCATGGCCGGAAAAGCAAAGTAACGCTTGGCGTTTTCGTAACAAATATTTTGCACCATTTGGCCAAGCAGTTTCATATCATCCGGCGCTTCTCCTTGCTCCACCCAGTTTCCGAGCACCGCGCACAGCAATCTGCGGAAATACTCATGACGAGTATACGACAGAAAACTGCGGGAGTCTGTAAGCATTCCGACAAAAGCGGACAACACACCCAAATTCGCTAATGTTTTCATCTGCTCGGTCATCCCGTCGATATGATCGTTGAACCACCAGGCTGTCCCTAGCTGCATTTTTCCGGGTATACCAGCCCCCTGGAAGCTCCCCATCACACTGGCTAGAACCGGGTAATCGTTCGGATTCAAAGAATACAGAATCGTTTTGGGAAGCGCGCCTTCACGCTCGAGTCCGTCCAGCAAAGCCGCGAGCGGTGCGGCAATCGCCCCGTCGTTGATGGAATCGTATCCCGTATCCGGTCCAAGGCGGTTAAACATTTTGGTGTTGTTGTTGCGCAGCGCGTGAATGTGAAGCTGCATCGCCCAGCCGAGTTCCGCATAAAGCTTGCTCATATAGCGCAAAGTGTACGATTTGTACATGGCTTCCTCTTCGGCCGTAATCTCTTCCCCACGGAGCGCCTTGGCAAATACAGCGGCAGCTTCCGCACGGGTCGCTTCCTTATACGCAAGCACATCGATCGCGTGGTCGGATACCCGACCCCCGGCCGAATGGAAGAAGCGGATACGCGCTTCCAAGGCCTTAAGCAACCCGTCGTAATCGGCGATGGTTTCCCCGCTTACGCCGGACAGCTTTTCGATCCAGGGCAGGAACGTCGCGCGTTTGATCTCTAACGCTTTATCCGGACGGAAACTTGGCAGTACAGCGGTTTCAAAACCGGAAAGCTCGCGGATCTTGAAATGATATTCCAGCGTATCCGCCGGATCGTCCGTGGTGCAAACGACGGCCACCTTCGATTTCGTAATGAAGTCCCGAGCGCCGAACCCTTCGCCTTGCAGCTGACGGTTCACCTTTTCCCAAATCAGCGGAGCCGTCTCTTCACTAAGCAGTTCATATACCCCGAAAAAGCGCTGCAGCTCCAAATGCGTCCAATGATACAAGGGGTTGCCAATCAAGGTGGGCACGGTGCGGGCCCAGGCCAAAAACTTGTCGTAGTCGCTGGCCGCGCCGGTGATGCACTCTTCGTCCACGCCATTCGCGCGCATCACTCTCCATTTGTAATGGTCGCCGTAAAGCCAGGCCTCGGTAATGTTGGCAAACTGCTTGTTCTCATAAATTTCCTGAGGGCTCAAGTGGCAATGATAATCGATAATCGGCATGCCCTTGGCCCAATCGTGGTATAACCGTACGGCTGTTTCGGTGGAGAGAAGAAAGTTCTCATCCATAAATTTCTTTACCACATCCGTATCCTCCCGCAAGATATTGTTAACGTGAACAATTTGTCTCAAAAAAAATATCTGCGCGCAGAGATAGTGAGAAAAAAATCACATAATTGTCGGCAATATGATCATCTCAATCCTTGAATGTTCACGTTACCATTATATTGTATCCGTTTTATTTCCTTACGCAAGATTTTATTTGCAATCTATTGTTACAGAACTATGAATTCGCTAACGAAAAAAACGGACAACCGAAAGCTAAAAAAGTTGAACTAATGATCGAACAGAAGAGACAGCCGGGTGAAATGTTCTTCCGATCGCTGTTGTTCACGGATTTCTTTAATCCACTAAATTCGGAAGTTGTAGAAATCCGTATTTTCAACTTAAATAGATTGGTTGTCCGTTTGATTCGCATTTTCGCTATCTCGCTTTCGTAAACCGCTTTATCCGGCTTCAGACAAGCTGCCGTTCGCTCACGTAGAGGGCGGCGTCCTGGCCGGTGACAAACGGGCTGGGCTTGCCGAGCGAGTAGATATAAAGCAGGTGCATCGCCCGCGTACAGGCCGTGTAGAACAGCTTCCGTTCGCTTTCCCGGGAATACTGGTCCGCCGACGCGTCATAGATCAGTACGGCGTCGAATTCGACCCCTTTGGCCAAATAGGCGGGAATCACCTGCACCCCTTTTTCAAAACCAAGCGTCGTTTTCTTAACCAGCTTCGGCGGTACGGGCAAAAGCGGCTCCAGCGCCCGCTGGACCTCCGCGCTTTGCTCGGCCGTTTTGCAGATGACCGCCACCGACTCGTATCCTTCTTCCGCCAGGCGCTTCAGATCGTCCGATAAGACCCGAATTAGCCCTTCCCGGGTGTCCAGAACCGTCACGCGCGGACGCTCCCCGCTCCGGTTAAACGGAACGATGTGTTCCCCGCCCGGAACCATGCCCCGCGTAAACTCGACGATCTCCTTGGTGGAGCGGTAGCTCCGCGTCAGCGAAATAACCTCGGTCTCCTCCGGACCGTACAGGTTTACCAAAAGGCCGGATTCCTGCAGCACGGAGCCATGCGCGTAGATCGCCTGGTTGAAATCGCCCAAAGCCGTGATTTTTGCCCGCGGGAACAGCCGTTTCAGGAAAAACAGCTGAAAAGCCGAATAGTCCTGGGCCTCGTCAATGATGACATGGCGAATGGACGTATTGGATCTAAAGCCCAAGAGCAGCTCCTTCAGGTACAGAAGCGGCGTGATGTCCTCGTAAAACAACTCTCCTTCGGCGATTTTCCGCAGCGTCTGGGCACATATTTCATCCCAGTACTCCGGCAAAGCTCCCGGGTGCACTTCACGGAACAATGAAACATCGCTGAACAGCTGTGTATACAGCCGGGTCACATCGACGAAGCGTAACGATTTCACCCATTTCCGCAGCGGCTTTAGCCGGTTGCTCACGACCATTTTGGCCAAAATCGTTTTTTCGTCCTCGTAGTCGCTGAAGGAATCTCCCTTCCTTTGATTCTTGCGGCGCATCCGCTGGTAAGCACGCTGGTAATCCTCGGTGTCCAGCAACTGAATCTGCTCCTCGACCCAAGGCTGATTCAGCTCTTCTTTGCCGAATGCGGCCAGCTCTTTAAGCAGCCACTCCTTCAGCAGCTCGCAGCGGTTGGCGAGCCGGATCGCCGGATCGTAGCCGTAAAATTGCGCGGCGATCGCCTCCGCGCCGATCACCTCGCGGCCTTGAAACCGCAGCGGCTTGAACTTCATCGCTTTCTTCTCCAGCAGCTCCTTGTAGCGGACGATCGCCTCCAAGTAATGAACGGACGATTTGAAGCGGATTCCGTCGATCCGCGCTTGATAAGCCTCGTCTTCCCTGGCGGACAGGACGTATTCGATCTGCACGAATGGATCCTCAAGCTGGAAATCCCGGCCCAACCGATGCTCGAGATACTCCTGGAACGTCGTTTGCTGCATGTTCTCTTCCCCAAGCTCGGGAAGCACGGTCGATACATAGCTGTTAAACATCGGATTCGGGGAAAACAATATCATCTGATCCGCCTGCAGCACGTCGCGATGCTTATACAGCAAATAGGCGACGCGCTGCAAGGCCGCCGACGTCTTGCCGCTGCCCGCGGCTCCCTGCACGATCAGCATCCGGCTGCGGTCGTTGCGGATGATGCGGTTTTGCTCCCGCTGGATCGTGGCAACGATGCTTTTCATCTGCGCGTCGGAGCTGCGTCCAAGCACCTGCTGCAGCAGTTCGTCCCCGATCGTCACGCCGGTGTCGAACATCAGCTTCAGTTCGCGTCCCCGAATGACGTACTGCCGTTTAAGCGTCATCTCACCTGATATGGTGCCGGAGGGAGTTTCATAAGAAGCCGGCCCGGGCACGCTGTCATAATACAGGTTGGAGATCGGCGCCCGCCAATCGTAAACGAGAAACTGCTCGTCTCCGTCTTCCAGCAGGGAGGCGATGCCCAAATAGATCGCCTCGGCCGCGGCTTCTCCTGCTTCGGCGAAATCGATCCGTCCGAAATAAGGGGACTCTTTCAGCCGTTTCATTTTTCCGAGCATGGCGGAAGCGTGCAGGTGGCTTTTTTCCCGCTCCGCAAGCACCTGGGATTGCTGCCGGAGGCTGGTGGACGTTTCGCCCACGTCATCGGCCTCGCTGAAATTGACGGTCACTTCATCCCAAAAATCTTTGCGCATGGTAACGACATCCCCGCGAACCGCGCCGACCTCCCGCTCAAGTTTGCGGATTCTGGCGTCGATCTGGTCGGCGACATACTCTACGCGGCGCTGCTCTTCAAGCCAAGCCTGGTCTTTATTGTCCAATTAAATCGCTCCCTTGGTTACGTTCAGACTATTGACAATCAAATAAATACATGATATAATCTAAAAGGATGGTTATTTTTATTTACATCTATTTGCAGTCCATTTTTTATTGTAGCAACTTTGCCCTTAATTTTCAATCTATGTATTATTTTTTCCGTCATGAAAGTCCTGCCGCTTTGGCAGGACTTTTTCTGCTCTAAGCGCGTGGCTTTAAATGCGTGTTCAAAAAGGCAGGTTTTCAGCACCGAAGCGTATGCTTCCGTAGTGCGTTTTTTCAAAACGCTTTAGGTCGGATGAAGCTAGTAGACGATTCTGGAAATAACGTTAGCATGATGGCAAGTGAAGACTTGAGAAAACGGCAAAAATTAGTCTATTGAAGATCTCGGGTACAACATAAAGGAAAAAAAGGGCGCTATTTCAGCGACACCCCCTATGTTGCGTAAAATAGAGGAATTTTATGGCGCTATTTTCACGATTTAGTGGCGAAAGGCCGCCTTTCAGGTAGCGTCAAGAGTTTTGTGTAATTATCTTTTAGGGTTCGAAGTAGGGTATCCATTGGGACAATGGATATCATTGGTTTTCAAGCTTCAGGGGGGATCCCCCCTGAAAAATTTCCTTTTCATTTCCAGTTGTCAAAGTGTCCTTGTTATCTATGCTTTGTGTGCCACACCTGGCTAACGCGACTGCATCGGCTCAGGCCTGGGGATATTTTTCGTCAAACATTTTTTTGAGCGCTTGCTGGGTTTTTGCATCCGCGAATCCACGCAACACCCGGCTGCTCCAGCGTTCGTTATAGGAGAGGGCCTCTAGATAAATAATTTTCTCCGCTGCATCCATGTTCGTCAAACTGTTCATGGGCCGCAGCCGCTTGCGGATTTCCTTGTTTGTTCGCTCGATGGGGTTCGAGGTGTAAATGGCATAGTGGATCATCGTTGGGAAATCGTAAAAGCGAAGGAGGACCGGTAACTCGTTCTCCCACGACGCGAGCTCCTTCGGATAGATCTTGCCCCACTTGGCTTGCACGAGGTCGAAATTGGCCATGGCGACATCGCGATCCATGGCACTGTAAATCGTCTTCATGTCCGTCACGAAATCCGCTTTGTCCTTATCGCGGATTTTCGGTAGCGTATTGCGCATTTTATGAGTGACGCAACGCTGGACGCCGGCCTGCGGATACGTTTCCCGGAAGGCCTCCTCCAGTCCCGCTAAGCCATCGAATACGCCCAGCAGCACCTCGTGCACGCCACGTTTGTAGAGGTCTCGCAGGACATCCCTCCACCCGTTGGCGCTTTCTTTGCCGCCAAGGCTGAAGCTAAGGATCTCACGGTGTCCGGCCTCATCGACACCCATGGCAATATAAATGACTTCGCTGGCGACGGACTGACGCTTGAGCTTCACGTACATCCCGTCCAGATAGATGACCGCATAACGCTTGGCCAGCGGTCGAGCCTGCCAGGCCGCAACGTCTTCCAGCACCGTGCTCGTGATGTTGCTCACGGTCGTTGGCGAGTACTGGGCGCCAAACATTTTTTCAATGAAGGCGGCGATGTCTCTTGTGCTCATCCCGCCCTTGTACATGTGAATGACCGTGTCCTCTAGCCAAGCTTCCCGCCGCTGGTAGGGCGCGAACAGTTCCGTCTGAAAGTCGCCTTGGCGATCCCGCGGCACTTGCAGATCCGGAATCACCCCGTGTCGGGTTTCCCAGTTCCTGCTGTAATATCCGTTGCGGCTGTTTGCCACTTCCGGGTGTTCTACTTGTAAGTAATTTTTAATTTCCTCCCACTATAAAGTAATAACTTCTCCTGTTTTCTCGTTCATTCTCAATATTTCAACTTTGACAGTGTAAGAGATACTGGTGGAGAATATAGTCTACACCACGATTTTCTGTAAGAGCGTAGGCGGGAACAGAGCTTAGGATCTTCTCGTTTCCAAAACTGTAGATAATTGGTTATGATCGCACAATGGATCTCCACATTCCGCCCTTGGGGTTCACCCTCCCATGTCACACTGGGTCTATGCCCTTACATTCCTTCGTTCTACCTCTCAAGGGGTGGATGCCGTTTCTCGCTCCTTTACAGGGTCGTTGCCCTTACGGTGTGTCGTGCGTCGGCTTCTCCGGTGCTTCCGTTGTCTAGTTGTACACATGTGAATAAGCGATATTGCAGGGTGATTGCTTCCTTGACTTTATGCAGCCAATTGTTGCAGCTGGGCTTGCCTAACGGGGCCCATGACATCGTTGGCGTTATACATTCTTTGCTTTGTTCCCAGGGTATAAAGCACCCGTATGAGTTTTCCACATAGGGCAATGAGAGATTGCTTCTTCTTCAGCGGGTTCTGGCTCCGCGTCGTGTAATACCGGTGAAGCGCTTGGAACTCCGGATTCTTTGCAACCAGCGGCATCACCGCTCGGAACAACAGCGCCCGTAGGCGTGATCGCCCTCGCTTGGTTATGCCTGTCTGTCCTTTCCGTATGCCTGAACTGTTTTCCATCAGATTAAGGCCCGCCAGACGAATGATCTGCTGACCGTGATCGTAGTGATTCAGATCTCCAACCTCGGCTAGAAATCCGGCTACGGTCAGAACGCCGATTCCGGGTACAGACAGCATTTCTGTCGTTCCTGGAATGCCCTCCAAAATTCCGGCCACTTGATGCATAATCGTTTCAAGCTGCTCGTTAAACAGGTCAAACTGCGACAGTAGCGTACTTAGTTCCAGCCTGGCGGCAACGATGCCTTCTGTCAGACCGATGGAGACGCTTGCTGCAGCGTAAAGCGCTTCTGCCCGCTTGATTCCAACGCCACGCCTGACTTCCGTCTTCCAATGCGCTAGGACGTCTCTAGCGCCCTTGGCGACGATATCAGCAGGCAACGGGAAGGCTCGCATGGTCATGAACGATGCCTTGCCACTCCAGTTTTTAAACACTTTTGCGTACTCCGGAAAGAATCGATCAAACCAATTGCCGATGCGGCTTTTGACTTGAGTTAGACTGTCCGATACCTTCTCGCGGAGGTTCATCAGGATCCGCAGTTCTGCGAATTCCTTCGTCGGCAACTTCGGTTCGGAGTAATTCCCATCCCGAATGAGTTTTGCGATGACTTTTGCATCCTTGTAGTCACTCTTCGTCGGTGAGTTATCTTCAAGCTCTTTCGACTTATTGACATGATGCGGGTTTACCACTACGACTTGAATCCCTTGATCCTGTAAGAAGGCTGCTAACGGAAACCAGTAGTGTCCAGTAGGCTCGATGCCAAATATGATGTCCGTCTTGCCGTGTGTCTGCCCGAGCTCCTTCATCCACGTCGCCAGCTTCGTCAGCCCTTCCTGGCTATTATGAAACACGCAGTCTTTTCCAAGCTCAATGCCACGGAAATCTACTGCACGAGCCACATGAATCTTCTTGGCGATATCCGCTCCGACGACCAGTGTCGATTCGGTAATTCGTGTAATTCGTTGATTCTTTTTCTGTTTCAGCTTATACTTCATGTAGAGCGTCCTCCTTCAATTAGGGCAGTGAATGGCCACCATTCCGAGACCCAGCATACAGGAGGCGCTTTTTCTTTTCAAGGGGCAAATTACTTCATTACAGGAATGGCTCCTTTAAAAGAGTTTCAATTTTTTCTTTTAGAAAACTTTGCATTGTATTTTCGAGTTGTTCTGTGAACGAGTTTTGTTGTATAGTTGTCATTGAGTAGGGTTCCTCCTTGGTGACTTCGCAATCCCAAGCATACCCTACTTTTTTGTCGTTTGATAGACTAACCTGTCCTTACACAACTTATTTTACGCCATCGCCTTTCAACGTGTTCATCGAAAAATAAGACCCAAAAGTTCCCCTATGGTGATGAATAGGCTCAAATTTGGAAAATAAGGGCCTAAAGTTCCGCTATTTTATGGGGACGATGCTGAGTTGAAGTTTTTGACTTTTTGAACTACCTCTTCAAGGCACTCATTCCCCCGCGGCTGCGGCTGCACTGGTGTGATCCGCCAGCCTGTTCAGCCTTTCCAGCTGATGCCCGTATTCGTACATTTCCGCCGAAACGATCGACAACCGCAATACCCCGGTCCGCTCCGCCGCATACCGATCCAGCATCCGCCGCAAAAACGCATCGTTTTCCTGTTCGAACTGCAACGCCTCTCCGTAATTGGGCTTTAGTTTATCATCGAATTTCAGCATGATGTGCTCGTGAAACTTGGTCAGTTTCTCCAAATGCTCGTCGAATTCCCGGTTCAGCTCCGGGGAACGGACCGCCTGAAAATAATGCTGGTCCACCGCGTTCAGCACCTCAAAGCCTTTGCGCAAGGCGCTGAGCATCTGTTTGTAGACGACCAATCCACGATTGTCGCTGAACTTCGGCTTGCGCAGCTTGTTTTTCTCCTCTTCCATCAGCTTATACTTGTCCGCAAGCGAGCCGATCGTATCCTCCAGCGCCCTTTTTTCGCTGCGGAACACCGTCTCCTTCATCTCGTCGGAAATCGCCGTCCGCAGCAGCAGCGACAGCTGGTCGAACGTCTCCCGGACCTGCTGCTCGAACTGCACTTTCGGTTTGGGCGGAAGAACGAGAATGTTGATAATAAACGCGGACAGGATGCCGATCATACTCAGCGAAAAACGGTTCAGCGCAAACTCCCACTGCCCTGAAGCTTCCATGACCGATACTACCGTCACCAGCGTTAAACCTATCGTATCCCCCATTTTGAGCTTCAAACAAATCATGATGACCAGAATACAGATTAATCCGACGGCAATCGGTTCATTGGAAAACAGCATCCCGCCCAGCATCGCCAAAGCGGCGCCCAGCGTATTGGTTTGCAGCTGGTCGATCAAATAGCTCCAGGAACGGTAAATCGTCGGCTGCATCGCAAAAATCGCCGCGATCGCCGCGATAACGGGCGATGACAGATCAAGCAGCACGCCGATATATAAAGCCAGCGTTACGGCGATGCCCGTTTTGAGCATTCTTGGACCAAATGTCACGGATAACTCCTCCCATGATCAACAACAATTTCGTATATTATAACCCTTCTCGATCCTATAAACCTGACTTTTTGAACTCGCACTTTAAGCGGAATTTTAAGAAATATTAAGCTTCTATTAAGATACTTGGCGCGTTTTTGGTCAAGACTGATGAAGGCAAGGACCAAATTATTCTAAACGAAGAGGTGAAGAAAGTCTATGGTTAAGCAGAAACGAAAACCTTTTGCGATGAAAGGCGCCCTTGCGGTCCTGTTGGGCTTCAGCCTCATGGCGGCGGCCATCCCCGCGTATGCGGAAGGGAGCGCAGCCCCTGCGGGTCAAACGCAGGAGACCCCAAGCCCCGCGCAAAACGAATCGAAGTTCCACCGCCACCACAGCCATTTCCGCGGCGGCCATATCGTCAAGGAAACAGCCGAGATGCTGGGCATGGAACCGAAAGCGCTGGTGGAGCAACTGAAACAAGGCAAAACGCTCCTTGAGGTCGTTCAAACGCAAAAGGGCTGGAGCGAGGATGAATATCTGAAAAAGCTGATGGAGACCGCAAACCGGAACATTGACCAGGCGGTCGCCGAAGGCAAGCTTGACCGGGAGAAAGCGGACAGCATCAAAGCGCAGCTTCCCGAAAAGCTGAAAAAGGCGATCAACCGTTCCTGGAAAGACCGGATGCCCGGGGGGCATCCCGCGGCAGACTATCAGAACAACCAGGTGAAATGGAAAAATTAAGCCTAAAGGAATGCGATAGAAAACCGCTGGACACATCATCCAGCGGTTTCATCACGCCTCGCGCGGATTACTTTTCCTTGACCGGTTTCCGCAGTCTTGGCTTAGGCGGCGTTTTTCCGACCGGCACCTCCATAATATCGAGCAGGAACATGAAAATCGGCACCCCGACAATCAACCCCCATACGCCCAAAAAGTGCTCGGAAACGAGCAAAATCATAAACGTGTAAAAAATCGGCAAATGCGTTTTGTTGGACATGAATTTCGGATTGAGGAAATAAGTTTCCACCGCATGCACCACGGCCACCATCACGAGCACGTAGATGATTTTGACCACCCCGCCGATTTTAAAGGCGATCGCGCACAGCGGAACCAGCGATACGATCACGCCCATGACCGGGACCAAACCGAGCAGGAAAATCATAATCGCCAGGGCAAACAAATTCGGGAACCCGAAAATCCACAAAAATATCGTCGACAGGATGCAGTTGACGAGAGCGATCAAAAATTGCACTTCGATCACTTTCCCGAAGGACTGCACGAATTTTTTGCCGAAATACTCCAGTTCTTTGAAAAGCCCTCCGATTTTGCTTCCCCTGAATTTTACCGTAAATCTCGTCACTTTTTCTTTCTCCAGCAGGAAAAATAGGCTGAGTATGATCGCGATGAATAAATTCAGGCTCCATTTGCCGATATCCGTCAACGTGTTGACCAGAAAATCCAATCCGTTATGAATGTAAGCGGACAAATCGAAATCCTTCAGGTACTCCACAACGTAATTCAGGATAGAGTTATCCGGGAAAACGGGCGGATTCGCATAAAAGGACATGACCTGGTTGACCAGATCGGTCAGTTCCACGGTAAATACCGGTAAATAGTAGTAAAGCGCGATGCCCAAAAGCGAGATCATGACAACATAAATAAACACCAGGGTCACGGCCCGATTGACGCGGATGACCTTTGCCACGTTGCGGCTGATAAAATTGTGCAGCCGATTGATCAGATAAGTAAGGATAAAAGTGATCAAAAGCATATTAAGCATGCTGCGGGCAAAATACAGCACAAGGACGACAAACAGCAGAGCCAGCGCTCTGCGGAATCCCGCCATTTGAAAAAGCTCCTTAAAAAACGTCATTATCGGCTACCTGCTCCTTCGTCGGTCGAATAGAAAACTAAAAAAAACCTCTGACGTTAATCTTAAGCGAGGCTATGCTACTTTGCAAATGTAAATGCCTAAAAGATTGGTTAATTCATTGTAAAATTTTCGGACGTCCGGATTTTATGCTTTATCGTGCCGCAGATTCAAAGTTTTGATGCGTTGCCCCATCTCATTGCATCTCTTTATAGTTCGGCATATAATTTCGTAAACCGAAAGCGACGATGAAGGAGAAAAGTAAGCGAAAGACGCCCTGTCAGGGACGGCGGTGCCATAGACTGAAAGCACCCCGCAGGAGACGCCCCGCCGAAGTTCGCTCCCGAGTCGACCTCTGAACGTCCGGCGCTGCCGGTCAGTAGGAGGATCCGGCCGCACACCGTTATCCGTGCCCGAAGCTGAGCAACAACAAAAGTTGTCTAACGAGGGTGGTACCGCGGAATCGACTGTATTCCGTCCCTCGATGGACGGCTTTTTTTGTTTATTTGGCACTTATTTTTGAACTATCTCAAAAAGGAGAGATCAAAGTGACTGAGGCATTAAACAAACTGCGCCAAAAACTGGACATCATCAACGATGAGCTGCTGCGCCTGCTGAACGAACGCGCCGCCGTCGCCCGCGAAATCGGCGAAATCAAGGAAAAACAGGGAGTTCCCAAATTTGACCCCGTCCGCGAAAGAGCGATGCTGGAGGAACTGACGCGCCGCAACCCCGGCCCGTTCAAGGATTCGGCGGTCAAGCATATTTTCAAGGAAATTTTCAAAGCCTCGCTGAACCTGCAGGAGGAGGACCATACCAGACAACTGATCGTCAGCCGGAAAAAACAGCCGGAGGATACGGTCATCAACGTAAAGGGCAATATCATCGGCGCAAGCGCCCAGGTGATGATCGCCGGGCCGTGCTCGGTTGAATCTTACGAGCAGCTCCGCACCGTCGCGGCCGCCTTGAAAGCCGCCGGCGTCAAAATCATGCGCGGCGGCGCTTTTAAGCCGCGAACCTCCCCGTACGACTTCCAAGGGCTCGGCGTCGACGGGCTGAAAATGCTGAAGGAAGTCGCCGATGAATTCGGGCTGGCCACGATCAGCGAAATCGTCCACCCGGCCCATATCGAGCTGGCCGAGCGGTATATCGACGTGATCCAGATCGGCGCGAGAAACATGCAGAATTTCGAGCTGCTCAAAGCCGCCGGCGAAGCGCGCATCCCGGTGCTGCTCAAGCGCGGGATTTCCGCGACCCTGGAGGAGTTCGTGCATGCCGCGGAATATATCGCGGTAAACGGCAACACCCGCGTCATGCTGATCGAACGCGGCATCCGCACGTACGAGAAGTGGACGCGCAACACGCTTGATATTTCCGCGGTTCCGCTGCTTAAGCAGGAAACGCATCTCCCGGTGCTGGTCGACGTCAGCCATTCCACCGGGCGGAAGGACATCCTGCTGCCTTGCGCCAAAGCGGCGCTGGCCGCCGGAGCGGACGGCGTCATGGTCGAGGTGCACCCCGACCCGCAAACCGCTTTGTCCGATGCCGCACAGCAGCTCGATATTCCGCAGTTCCAGCAGCTTTGGTCCGGAATCCGCGAATCCGGTCTGCTGAAGGAATGAACTGGCAGATAAGAAAAACGCCTGACGGCGTCCTTTTATGACTCTGACTTCTACGTTAGAGCGATTGGAGGGATGGGTATGTGGTTTCACCCCATACCCATTCCCTCTTCTGTTCTACTACAAGTACCATTCCCCTTCTTTCATGAGCCGAAGCACCGAGGACTTCTGCTATTTCTAATCTGTGGACGCTGCTCTAACGGACTCCAGCGGCCTTATCCGCCTATTTCCCGCCGGAAATTTTATAAATTCTAGTATCGGCTCAAAACCGAAATCAGTTCTTGACGAAATAAATTATGATTTTGACATAGCGTTCGTGTCTTAGTGTCCCTGCATACTGCTTTGCACGATTATCCCTTTCGTTCAGGGGGAGGGGCAGTATCCCCTTATTCGAGTGCGAAAGGTGCAAGCATCAAACATGGGCTTCTATTTGGCACGATTTTCGAAGGAAACCGGCTGCCTCTGTTGAAGTGGTTCGAGGCCCTGGATTTGTTCCTGCTCCATGGCGGCATCTCGGCGATACGGCTGAGCCAGATGATCGGGGTCACCTACAAGACCACCTCCAACCGAATCAGCCCCTTGCGGCTGCAGCCTGATAGAAATGCTTGAATGGTACGGACGTTACTGCAAACGGATTCAGGATGCAGCAAAATCACGGTTTTTTCTTTTTCCTGTGTCTCGCCCCATCCCTTCCGTCAGATCTGCTTCTCTTCTCCTAAACCTCCTTCTCACAAACCTGTCTAATGATCTCGAACATGTCTGCTTCTCCTATACATATCTTCTTCTCCCAAACGTATCTGCTTCTCCAAAATTTATCTTCTTCTCTGCTTCCTGATCAAACGGGATTATCGTGCAAAGCATTCGGACAGCGGATGTTGATCTGCCGACCAACCCACTGGCCTTCCCAGTTCTCAAGCTTTCAACGCCCTTCAGGCATTACACAATCGGTTGCCGGCTTGACTACTGTCAAGTACTGATTATTGGGTCGAGTCCTAGTATAACAAAACCAGCCCTGCTCGCTAGTGACGAGCAGGGCTGGGCCCGCGTTCGGGGTTTCTATACGCTGGCTGCCTACCGGTTAAAGAATACCGGCTTCACGCAAACCGGCTTGGACACCTCGGCGGTGTGGCCGGTAAATTTCAGTTGGCCGGTTTCCCCATCCACCGTAAACAAAGCCAGGTTGTTGGAGTCGCGGTTGGCCGCGATCAGATGTTTACCGTCGGGTGTCAGCGCAAAATGACGAGGATGTCCGCCTTCGCTGGATACATGCTCCACATAATTCAATTTGCCGCTGGACGGATCGATGGCGAACTGGACGATGCTGTCATGGCCGCGATTCGAGCCGTACAGATAACGGCCGTCCTGGGAGATGGCGACCTCTGCCGTCGTGTTCTCCGCGGTAAATCCGACAGGCAGGGTCGGTACCGTATCCAGCAGCTCCAGCCGCCCGGATGCCGGATCATACGAAAAAGCGGAGATCGAGGAATTCACCTCATTGATGGAATACAGGAAACGCCCGTTAGGATGGAAGGCCATATGGCGCGGCCCCGCTCCCGGCGGCGTGTGCGCTTCACCTTTGCGCACCAGCCGTTCGGCCTGGCCGTCCAGCTCGTATACCACAATGAGATCCAGTCCCAAATCCGCAACCAGCGCAAACCGGTTGTCCGGGCTGAAGATGACCGAATGCGGATGCGGCCGGTCCTGTCTTGACGGATCGGCTCCTTTCCCTTCGTGCTGCCGCTCATCGGTCAGCTTGCCGATAAGGCCGTCCGGCTGAACATTGACGAGGCCGACGTTTCCTCCGTGATACCCCGACACTGCGGCAAAACGGTTCGTCCGATCCAGCTGAATATGCGAAGAAGAAGGACGAATTGTCATGGTGCGGTTCAGTTCGCTTAGCTCCCCTTTTGCGGGATCGATGGCAAAAGCGGCCGCTTCGCCGATGCGTTCCCCTTCCGAGACGGTTTCCGAAATGGCATACAAGCGGCCATCGGCTTGATCGACGCTAACAAACGTTGGATTTTTGAGTCCGGAAACCGCGCTTAACCGGTTCATCTGACCGCTGGCAGCGTCCAGTTCATATACATAAACTCCCGGATCCGCCGCCTCGGCGTAGGATCCTACAAATAACAGCAAACGTTGTGTCTGTGGCAATTCGCATACCTCCTGGTTAATTAAAATCTAAAGTTGTCGTTCTCTTTATTGTTCCTCACTTTGCCATAAAAGTCCAGTCCCCCTCATCCCCCAACATCGGCAGCTTAATTGCATGAGGGCAGCAAAAGCCCAAAATTTTTATCATTTCGCCCTTTTCCCTACCCAAAATTTAAAAAACGTGATATACTGTAAGCGCTTCCGTAGCATCATCTAAAGGGGGATTTGGTATGATGAATGTCGGACTGGAAGAAAGAAACGTCTATGAGGACCTCGATCCCAAAGACACGTATTTCTTCAAGATTGGAGTTCACGGACTGGTTTGCTTTCATGGCAGGAATTACAGCATCAAACAGAGACTATCCGCCGAACAGACCTCGAAACTGATCTCGGACCCTAACTTTTACCGCATTAGCACCAACTGTTACGTCAATTTATCTCAAGTCTCGGACATCCAGGACAATGTCGTCTATTTTCGGGATGAGCGGCACGGCATCAAAACGATCCATGTGCCGAAACGCAATCTGGGGCAAATGAAGCGGCTGATTCCATCCACCCGACGTAACGTAACCGCTGGGGTCAACTAAACTAAAGCCGGCATACCTTCGGAGCCAAATAGTCAAAGAAAAAGCAGCCTCGTTTGGGCGTCTTTTGCAGATGCCGGCGGGCTGCTTTTTCCTGGTTTAGGATTGCCTTCTATTTCACGTAAAAACGGGCGGTTTCTTCCCAAATTTCCCCGGCGTTCAAACTAAACAAGCCGATTTCCTCGCTCGGCAGCTTGACATTCGGGGCGTTAACCAGGTTAATTTGCGGTTCAGGACAGAAAAAGCCTTCCTTCGCCCCATTGTTCCAAATCATCCACTGCTTGTAGGACGTTCCGACATCATACACCAAAGTGACGCCAAGTTTCGTGTCGGTCAGCTCCATCCGGTTTCGGCCGTTTTGCGGCAGGGCGGTGTAATGATTGTCCATTGACGCGAAAAACGGATAAATGCCCTCCCCTTGCATCTGCTTCTCCTCGCCGGTCAGAGGCTGGAACGAACCGGTCGGAAGCATCCGTTCGCTAAGCTGCCAACGGTCGCCGATCGTAAGCTTTACGCGGTAGTCCTTAGCGGCGCTTCCCGGCGCAAACGGAGCGTTCACCGCCGTGTGGAAAGCGAGCAGACAAGGCATCTCCTTTTCCCCGTCGTTGCGTACAAACAACTGCTGCGACAAGCCGTCGTCAGTCAGCGAATATTTCAGCCTTACCGTAAACTTGAACGGCAAATACCGGTACACATCGTGCTGCTCGTCAACGGTCACTTTGACCGTAACGTAGCTTTCCAAAGGCGTGTGCCCGAAGTCCTCCACCTGCCAAGGCGTCGTATGTAAAAAGCCGTGCAGATGATTGCCGGTTGAAGCTTCGTTTACCGGAAAACGATACACTTCGCCTTTCCAGGGGAACAGGCCGTCCTCGTACCGGTTCGGCGGAAACAGCACGGGGATTCCGTGTACGCCGGGATTGCTCTTGAAGCTTTCCATTTCGTCCTCCGCCGGTTCGCGCAGAAAACGGTAACCGCTTTCGATATCGCGAAACGCAATCAAATTGCCGCCGATTTCCGGCAGCATGACTGCCTCATACCGTCCGAATTTTAGCCACACCGCTTTTTCTCCCTGATAAGTTCCTTCATAAGCCGTTTTTTCTGCCATCGTTTCAACTCTCCCTTCCATGATTAGCCTTTTCTGATTACCTTATAGTAATATACCTAAAGCGCGTACAAAAGTCATCTAACCTGCTCACAGAACACTTCAGTACATTTCCGCAAAGCGTACGAACGCCACATCCGGATAAAACAGAAAAATGACGATATTCGCCGTGATGCAGATCCATACGATGACATACAGGTACAGAAAACCTTGCGCCCCGGACGATTCATAGCTTCATTTCCCTTCATTACAAATACAAAGTATAATAAATGTAAGCGTTACTTTCCATATAATAAAATGACAGGATTTCAGAGCAAAATCAGAGGAGATAGGCGATGGAGAAAGACATTTTAAAACAGGCATATGAGCAATTGGGCCTGCCCAAAAACGCTTCGCGCGAAGACGTCGAGAAGGAATTCGACATTCTGCTGCGGAAATCCCGCTCCCGCCAGCAGGACGACCGGTTCGAGCAGGAATATGAGGCCAAGGTCAAAGCCTACAAAACGATTATCGAAGCGGAAGAGCGGAGCAAAGTGGAGGAAATGAGCCGCCAAAGATACGCGAAATGGGGGAAATTTGCCGGCACCGCCGAGAAAATCGACGATTTTTTCCGGGTTTACAAAACGCATTGCATCATCGCTCTCGTAGCCATTATTGCTATCGTATTTGGTCTTAACGCATACCTGGATCACCGCGAGGAGCAAAAAAGACTGGCCGCCCTACCCCCAGTTGACTTGTCCATCATTATGGTCGGCAATTTCCTGACCGATGAGGCGAACGGCGGTACGGACGCGCTGGCGCAGGCGATGACCGCCCAAATTCCGGATTTCAAACGCTTGGAGCTGGAGATGTTGTACTTGCCGGGGCAAAACGAGTCGGGCATGAGCGGCGCGGACATGGCTTATCAGCAAAAGGCGCTGGCCGTCATCGCCACCTCGTCGCCGGATATTTATATTACGGACAAGGCCTCGTTCGATTGGCTGTCCGGAGGCGGCGCTTTCCTCAACCTTGACAATGAAGCGGCCGAACTAAACCCCCTGCTATCCGACGACCGGATCCTTAAAGCCAAATCCGAGGATGACGGTCAGGAGCATGTATACGGCATCGACGTCACGGGCAGCGCCTTGGCTGACGAACTGCCGTTAGCGAAACAACAAATGATCTTCTCGCTGCGGGCGGACACGCCAAACGCCGACAAAGCGCTCACGATGATCCGCGAATATCTGGAACACCTCCCTGCGGCGGCGAAATAGCCGCCG
This sequence comes from Paenibacillus oralis, assembly GCF_003863965.1. Lineage (GTDB taxonomy): Bacteria > Bacillota > Bacilli > Paenibacillales > Paenibacillaceae > Fontibacillus > Fontibacillus oralis. The sequence goes on along the minus strand of NZ_RRCN01000001.1, from coordinate 4,918,945 downwards.
TTTTTTCACCATTGATTATCTCGCGGCAATCCATTACAATTACCTCATAAACGCGCGTTTACGAAAGTGGGGACCTAATATGCGCAGCGAAGACATAGCCAAACTGGCCGGGGTGTCCCGCAGTACCGTATCACGGGTGATCAACAATTATCCGAACGTTCCCGAAACAACGCGGGCCAAGGTGCTCCGGGTCATTGAACAGCACCAGTACGAGCCGAACAGCTTTGCCAGGGCGCTGGCCGGCAAACGTACGGATACGATCGGCTTGTTTGCGATCAGCATGACCGAACAGGAGAATGCCAGCCGGATTTATCAAAACAGCTACTTCGCCCCCATCGTCGACATGGTCGTCGATACGGCGAACGCCCGCGGGTTTTACGTTCTGATACATACCGTATACTCACGCGGCGAGTTTCAAAAGGTCAAGCAGGCTTTTCAGCAAAAGCGGATCGACGGCGGCATTTTGGTCGGCACGCAAAAAGACATCGAGCTGGTGCGGGAAATGGTCGATCAGGAAGCGCCGCTCGTGCTGGTCGACTACGACATTTCGGAAATTATGGCGGAGCGGCTGAACAAAAACCATCTCGCCGTCATCAACTCCATGGACTACGAAGGCACGGCCGAAGCGCTCGAATACCTGATCGGCCTGGGGCACCGCGACATCGGCATCATCAAAGGGAGCATGAACACCTACTCCGGGCGCGAGCGCTACTTGGCCTATGAGAACACTTTGCAAAAGCATGGGCTGCCGCTTCGGAATGACTTTGTCCTGGAGGGAGAATTTCTGAAGGAAAGCGCCTATCGCGAAGCGAAAAGACTTGCGCAGCAAGAGGAACTGCCGACCGCCCTGTTCTGCTCCAACGACGACATGGCGATCGCCGCGATGGAAGCGTTTGCCGAGCATGGAATCGCCGTGCCCGACCAGCTGTCGATCATCGGATTCGACGATGCTCAGTTGGCTTCGCGGATTACGCCCAAGCTGACCTCCGTCCGGCTCCCGGTCGACGAAATGGCCAAAGCCGCAGTATTGAAAGTGATTGAGCTGTGCGATACCGATGAGGCGACATTCAGCACGACCAGCTTCCCGACCCGGCTCGTGGTCCGGGACACCTGCAAGCCGCCGGCCCGCTGACCCGCCTGCGGCGGGCTGCTTCCCCTTGCATGTCCGGGAAGCAGCCTGTCCGCCAGGCGGCTTGCCGAATAAAATAAACGCGCGTTCACAAATGATAGGAGAGTGTTGTTTCCATGAAATTCGGAGCTTTTGACGACAAGCGCAAAGAATATGTGATTAATACGCCGCAAACCCCTTATCCCTGGATTAACTATCTCGGCAACGAGCAATTTTTCGGACTTATTTCCAATACGGCCGGCGGCTATTCGTTTTACCGGGACGCACGCCTGCGCCGCTTGACGCGTTACCGCTACAACAACATTCCGCTGGATACCGGCGGCCGCTATTATTATGTCCGCGATCATGACAACGGCGACTTTTGGACGCCGGGCTGGATGCCTGTGAAGCGCGAACTGGACTTTTACGAGTGCCGGCACGGCCTTGGCTACACCTCGATCACCGGCGAGCGCGGCGGCGTTTCCGTTACCCAACTGGCGTTCGTGCCGCTCGGCTACAATGGTGAAGTGCATCGTCTGACAGTGAAAAACACCGGCTCCCAGGCGAAAAAGGTATCCTTGTTCTCTTTTGCCGAGTTTTGCTTGTGGAACGCCCAGGACGACATGACGAACTTCCAGCGCAACCTGAGCACCGGCGAAGTGGAAATTTTGGATTCGGTCATTTACCACAAGACGGAATACCGCGAACGCCGCAACCACTATGCCTTCTACTCCGTCAACCGGGACATCGACGGATTCGATACCGACCGCGAAGCGTTCGTCGGCCTGTACAACGGCCTGCATGAACCGCAGGTTGTCGTAGCGGGCAAAGCTTCCAACTCCGTGGCCAGCGGCTGGTCGCCGATCGGCTCCCACGAAGTGGTGCTAAAGCTCGCGCCGGGCGAGGAGCAAAGCCTTGTGTTCATCCTCGGCTATGTGGAAGTTCCCGAGGAGGAGAAATGGGAAGCGCCCGGCGTTATCAACAAGAAACCGGCGCTTGAAATGATTGAGCGGTTCGCCACCGATGCCGATGTGGATAAGGGGATGGCCGAGCTGGCGGCGTATTGGGACGGCCTGCTCTCCAAGTACCAAATCCAGAGCGGCGACGACAAGCTGAACCGGATGGTCAACATTTGGAACCCGTACCAGTGTATGGTTACGTTTAACATGTCGCGTTCCGCGTCCTATTTTGAGTCGGGGATCGGCCGCGGGATGGGCTTCCGCGATTCGAACCAGGATTTGCTCGGGTTCGTGCACCAGATTCCGGAACGGGCCCGCGAGCGGATTCTCGACATCGCCGCCACCCAATTCGAGGACGGCAGCGCCTATCACCAGTATCAACCGCTCACCAAAAAGGGCAACAACGAGGTTGGCAGCGGCTTTAACGACGATCCGCTCTGGCTCATACTCGGCACGGTCGCTTACATTAAAGAAACCGGCGATTTGAGCATCCTTGACGAGCAGGTTCCGTTCGACAGCAACCCGGACAACGCCGCCACGCTGTTCGAGCATTTGAAGCGCTCCTTCTACCATGTCGTCGAAAATCTCGGGCCGCACGGTCTGCCGCTGATCGGACGCGCGGACTGGAACGACTGCCTGAACCTGAACTGCTTCTCCAAAGAGCCGGGTGAATCGTTCCAAACGACGGCCAATATCGAAGGCCGGGTGGCCGAATCCGTGTTCATCGCCGGATTGTTCGTGTTCGTCGGCCCCGATTTCGCCGAGCTGTGCCGGATTCGCGGACTTAAATCCGAAGCGGCCGAGGCGGAAACACATGTGGAAAAAATGCGGAAGACCACGCTCGAACACGGCTTCGACGGCGATTGGTTCCTGCGCGCCTACGACCACTACGGCCAAAAGATCGGCAGCAAAGAAAACGCGGAAGGGCAAATTTTCATCGAACCGCAAGGCATGTGTGTCATGGCCGGGATCGGCGCCCGAGAAGGGCTGGCCGAGAAAGCGCTCGTCTCCGTAGCCGAGCGTCTCGATACCAAATACGGTATCGTGCTGCAACAGCCGCCGTATTCCAAATACTATCTGAACCTCGGAGAAATTTCGACCTATCCGCCGGGATATAAAGAAAACGCCGGGATTTTCTGCCACAACAACCCGTGGATCATGATCGCCGAAACCGTGCTCGGACACGGCAACCGGGCGTTTGAGGTATACGCGAAGATCGCTCCGGCTTACCTGGAGGATATCAGCGAAATCCACCGCATGGAGCCTTACGTGTACTCGCAAATGATCGCCGGTAAAGACGCGATCCGCCACGGTGAAGCGAAAAACTCCTGGCTGACCGGCACGGCCGCCTGGAACTACGTTGCGATCACGCAGGCGATCCTTGGCATTCAGGCCGATTTTAACGGCCTGAAGGTTGAACCTTGCATACCGTCCGCTTGGGACGGGTATGAAATCACCCGCGTCTTCCGCGGGGACACCTACGTGATCCGCATCAGCAACCCGAATCACGTGGAAAAAGGCGTGGCCAACATCACCGTGGACGGCCAGCCGATTCAGGGCAACGTCATCGCCCCGGCCGGCGACGGCGGCGTGCACCAAGTTGAAGTGGTACTGGGCTAATAAAAAAGCGGTGAAGGGGAAAAACTCTCCTTCACCGCTTATTTACTACCTGCGTTATTCTAATTACTGTTGGTTTTATCTCGAAGCATAGGGTGCTCAAGATCCGCATGTCCCATTAAACTATCAGCGGCTTTTCCGTCAACAAGCAACTCAATACGATCTACCTCTTCAAATTGAAAAAATGCTTTCTTCACTACTTCCAACGCGAGTAGTTCACCTGTCGAACCTAATCTTGCTTCATCCGGTATATGAACATCCAATGTTATCGTTCCATCGGTGAAGGATAACGATTGTAATTCCGTTTTAGCCCACAATGATACTATATCCGGATAGGAATCATTTTGTAATGCTTGAAATGTTTGTTTGAATTTATTTGGACCAGCTGTAATTTCTACACTTTTTTCCTCAAGTTTTTCAAGTTGTTGGTCCGGGAAAAACACTTTTATGAGTTGCTTTTCTTCTGCAACGTTCCCACTGGAAGCATCTACACTCCTATTCGGGGACTGAACCTGATCAGAAGAACTCATGGGCTTATTGGCGCATCCTGCTCCCATAGTCATTAAAATGAACAATAAGACGATAAAACACCATTTTTTATTCAAATAAACACATCCCCCAATAAATCTTACGTCCCTGTTATATCCAAATATTCTTTTATGCCGTCGACAATAGCTTGAGCCGCCTTATATTGCATCTCCTCGGAAAACATCGCTTCCTCATCGGATGGGTTGCTAAGAAAACCGATCTCTAAAAGAGCCGCCGCCATATGGGTCTCTCTAATGACTTGAAAATTACCGTTTTTCACTCCACGGTCTTTTAAGCCCATGGCTTCCACTAACCGCTTATGAATAACATCCGCTAATTGTTTGCTGCTGCTTCGCTCATAATAATAGGTTTCCGTCCCGGTCGTTTGCGGTGAGGAAAGGACACTATTGCCATGAATTGACACAAACACGTCGGCATTTAATTCATTCGCCAACTCCACACGCTCTGTACGGGTGGGATAAACGTCGCTTTCGCGAGTCATAACGAGATTAATATCCGGTTCATTTAAAAGGAGTTCCTGAACTTTCAAAGATAACGCCAAAGTAAATTCCTTTTCAGCCCTGTTGCTGAAGCTGGTTGTCCCCGGATCGCTGCCGCCATGTCCCGGGTCAATCACTACTGTTCTAAGTCCTGGTTTAATAACAGGATCAACAGGATTAAATGGTTCGGAAGGATCGGAAGGACCGTAAGGACCGGAAAGATCAGAGTTATTCTCCGAAAGGCCTAAATTAACAATCAGATTGCCTTCATTAAATTCATAATTAAACGGCGTTTCTTGACCTTCCATTAACTCAACGACGATCCGGACTTGTTCCGGATCCTGATTAAACAGCGAATATCTAATGTCAGCTATCTGGGAAGAACCGCTTACATCCAAATTCCCGTTTAGGCCGGCATTTAAAGACTGGAAAGTATCCGCAAATGCAGTGTTCGGCAAATCAACTACAATTCTTTCAGGGTCCTGCAATGTAAATATGGTTGGAGTAACTTGCCCATTCATAGATACAACGAGCTGATTATCGTTAAAATGGATTTCGTTTATACGTATCAAAGAGTCGGCGGTATTTTCTTCGGTTGGAACAACATTTTCTCCGTTACTCGTAAGATAAACAATCTTATCGGTATTATTCCAACTTACCTTAAGCCCCATTTGTTCACTAACGAAACGTATAGGAACTAGAACCGTATTTTTCTGCATTAAAGGTGCGGTGTTTAATAATACTTGTTCATTGGATACTTCTGCTTCTTGTTGGCCCACTTTTAAAGATATCGTATTCGAATTATTTTGGATTTTAACGTTCTGCGCCTTTTGGTCCCAATTGACATTAAATTTTAAATTTTCAGCCACAACTCTTATAGGGATCATTACGTTATTATCTATATTGGCAACTTCCACATTCTCCGGAAGAGCGATTTCCTGGCCATCCAGCACAATTTTTGATTGCGCGGCTTTCGCATCGATTTCATGCGGCGGCAGAACGATCAAGAAAATCAAACTCAAAAAAAATAATAAAATTGCTTTTTTCATTTTACACCTCTATTAATCGTCACAATCTATGATTTAGTTATGGCTTTTATCCCTTTGCCACAAAGGTCGCTCTCCCCCCCTGCTTAGTAATTTAATAAACAAATTATCATCATGAAAATATTTCTACATTTATATATATTTTCCCTTCTAAAACTACATTATTTTTCATATTTTGTTTTAATTTGAATCAACAATTGTAGAAAAAGAAAAAATCCAACCGCAAGCAATCCTGCGATTGGATTTTTTCATTATGATAGGGAAACGCTATATCAGCCAATTTCAGTCAGATACTGTGAAGCTACCCATCCCCAAACACCATGATTGTAACTATATACACTCACCCATGTAATGCCATCAACTCTTTTTGTCTCACTACCACCGTTAACCATATCTCCTTTATACAAAAGCCCCAGGACGGTTCCGGAAGAAGAAGCGCTGGCTCTCAATCTGACACCATCCGCGTTGATTTCATATGTGGAAGTCATAATTCTGATAGAATCAGATTTAGCCGCAACACTGTCAGCAGGAACGGCCGCATTAGCTGTGCCTTCAGCAGCTAAAGCTCCGGTAACCGGTACAAGTGTTGTTGCAACCAACGAAGCAATGATAAATTTTTTTAACATTTGAAACACTCCTTTTCTATATTGGAATTATGATAACGATTTCATTTATCAACCGACTTCAGTCAGATATTGTGAAGCTACCCATCCCCAAATACCGTGCTTGTAACTATAGACACTCACCCATGTAATACCGTCAGCTACTTTTTGTTCACGGCCTCCGTTAAGTAAATCCCCTTTATACAAAAGTCCCAAAACGGTTCCGGAAGAAGAAGCGCTAGCTCTTAATCTGACACCATCTGCATTGACTTCATAATCGGAAGTCATAATTCTGATCAAATCGGATTTAGTCGCATTAGTCGTGCCTTCAGCAGCAAAAGCTCCAGTAACAGGTACAAGTGTTGTTACAACTAACGAAGCGATGATGAATTTTTTTAACATTTGAAGCCCTCCCTTTCTATGAAATAATAATAATAGAATTAAAAATCCATACAATCATCCTTTCTTTAATAAATTTTCCTAATATATTCTAGATGTAACCATAATATACTATATTATGGAGTCAAAGGAAAGCAATATATGGAAAAATTACTAGAATTCTAGATAGAAAAAAACGCCACGATTGGCGCCGGCTCTTAATGTCCCGTATCTCAAGCCTTACCGGACTTCATGCCAGGCTCTTTTTTGTTTTGGTTCTGGGGCCATCTGGACCAACCTGCACTTTCCGGATGAAGAAAGACAGCACAAAGGCTACCAGTGTGATCCCCGTAGCGACCACGAAAGCGAAGTCGATCCCGTCGATCGTCGCTTCTTTGGTAATGAGCGCGACCTGCTGAGCGTTCGCCGGGTCCTGCGGGTTGATGCCCGCGGACATAATCATAGGAACAACGCCAATGCAATAACGCCGACGACCAAACCGGTGATTACCTCGGGTTCGCCCCAGCTTGTGCTTCCCGCTTCGCTGAAGCCGTACAGCACCCCGCCAAAGCCCAAAGTCGACAAAATGACGGATAACATGTCCAGCTTTGGACGGGCCACCTCGGTTACGTTCCGCAGGAAAATAATCCCGGGAAGTATGGAAAGGATGGCGAACGGCAAAATGATCCAGAATAAGACATACCAGGACTGATGCTGGATAACCCAACCGGAAAGCGTGGGTCCGACCGCCGGAGCGAAAACCATCGCAATCCCCATCATCCCCATCGCCTGGCCGCGTTTCTCAATCGGGAATATCGTCAGGAACACCACGGTCATCAGCGGCATCAATACCCCGGCGCCGGCCGCTTGGAACAAACGTCCGACCAAAACCATCGCGAAGCTGGTCCCGATCCCGCAAATCACCGTTCCGATAGCGAAGATCACCATGGCGGAAATAAACAGCATTCTCGTCGTAAAACGTTCCATAAAATAAGCGCTGAGCGGAATCAGCACCCCGTTCACCAGCATGAATCCGGTGGTCAGCCATTGAATCGTCGTAGTCCCTACATTCAGGTCTCTCTCATTTGCGGAAGCGCCACGTTCATCAGAGTTTGGTTCTCTTTTAAAATCGGCGCCCTGTACAGCAGCTGTGTTATTCATTGGTTTATTCTCTCACTTTCTCTAATGAAGCTATCAAGCTAATTTATCCGCCGGAAAATTTTCAACTTGAAGGAAGCATTTCTCGGAATATTCCGTCCTATACCCTGCATTGTTTCGATGTTATAATCATGGTAAAAATAACCTACTCTGAAGGAGGAAATGAATCCAATGTCATGGTTCAATAGACTTCCCCTAAGCGGAAAAATTAACGCCGCCTGCTATCTCGTGGCCGCCCTGTTCGCTGTTCCCGCCCTGATCGTATTTGTTATGCTCGGCCACATCTTCATCGGATTAGTCCTGATCATCATTTTGGCAGCGCTTACTTACCCACTCTCCCGCTACCTCGAGCGAGAGCTCACGGATTCGTTTTCCGACATCTCCAGCGCGTCCGCGCAGATCGCCAAAGGAGATTTCACCGCCCGAGTGAACGAAAGCGGCGGCATGAACGAGCTCAGCCGGTCGTTTAACGGCATGGTGGACAAGCTGCGCAAAATTTTGCAGGAAACCTCGGACATCACCCGCAAAGTGATGGATTCCAGCCGCTGCATCTCCGAGCGGAACCAGGGGCTTATTGAGGTGATGACCCAGGTAACGCAATCATCCAATGAATTGGCGCTTGGCGCAAGCGCGATCAGCGAGGATGTCGGCGGCATGACGGAAGCGATCGGCGAAATCGAAGATAAGGTCGGCAATTACACCGATTCGACCCGGCAAATGAATCAGCGTTCCTTGGAAACGCTGCAGCTTGTGGAACGGGGCCGGGAATCGGTATCCAGGCAGGCCGAAGGCATGCGCAAAAATATCGAGGCGACGGAAAAAGTGGCCGAATCGATCGAAGCGCTGGCGCAAAATGCGCAAGGTATTACGAAAATTACCCGGGCGATTTCGGAAATCGCCGAGCAAACCAACCTGCTTTCGCTTAACGCCTCCATCGAAGCGGCGCGGGCCGGCGAGCACGGGGCCGGGTTTGCGGTCGTCGCCCTTGAAGTACGCAAGCTGGCCGAAGAATCAAGCTCATCCACCAAAGAGGTGTTCAACCTCGTCCGCAGCATTGAACAGGATGTAAAGCAAGCCGGGCAAAACATCAAAATCAACGAAGAAGTCGTGCGCGAGCAAAGCGCAATCCTCCTGGAAGCTGAACGAATTTTTCAGGACATCGTCCAAAGCGTCCAGTACATTTCCGAAGAAATTTCCGCCTTTGCCCGGGAAAGCGAAGTAATGCTGGAAAGCGCCCATAACATTTCTTCCGCCATTCAGAACATCTCCGCCATCACACAGCAGTCGGCTGCCGGAACCGAACAGGTTTCCGCATCGATGAACGAGCAGATCACCTCCATCCGGGCGATGGCCGATGAGATTGAAGCGATGAAAAACGCCGTGTTTCAGCTGCAGAAAACGATACATATTTTTAAATTTTAAAGCCCGAAGTCTCGAAAGACCTTGTTTCCTCTTGCGAAACAAGGTCTTTTCGTTAAGATATATAAGGAAAGGGGGTCCGTATGGCGCAAACCAAACTGGAGCAATTTTATCAGGAGCACCGGCTTTCGCTCACCGCATTATCTTACAGGTTAACGGGCTCCTGGTCCGAAGCCGAGGATATCGTTCAGGAGCTGTTTCTTGATTTCCACCGGAACGGAAATGCGGACGGAATCCGCCAGCTGAAGTCGTATTTTATGAAGGCGGTCGTCAACCGCAGCCTAAACGTGCTTAAATCCCCGCGTTATGCCCGCGAGCAGTACATCGGACCTTGGCTGCCCGAGCCGGTTTTTGACACGGCGGGAGAGGAGCTTCTGGATTTACTGCTGAAGGAAGAGCATTTATCGTATGCGTTTATGGTCATGCTCGAACGTCTGACCGCCGACGAACGGGCCGTGTTTGTGCTGCGGGAATCTTTTACCCTGGAATACCCGGAAATCGCCGATATTCTCGGCAAAAGCGAAGCGGCGTGCCGAAAGCTGCTTAGCCGCGCAAGGCAAAAAGTTAAAGCGGACCTTCCCGCTTTACCTCTAAACAACACTGTGGTGTCCAGATGGGTTAGCGTATTCACCAAAGCGGCTCAGACCGGTGAATTCGGGCCGCTGCTCGAGCTGATCCGAGAAGATGCCGTCCTGGTGTCCGATGGCGGCGGCAAAGCAAGGGCCGCTTTGCGTCCGATCGTGTCCAAAGCGCGCATCGCCGCATTTTGGGAGGGCATTACCCGCAAAGGGTCTCTGCGGGGCGAGCTGGTGCCGGTCCGGATGAACGGCGAAATCGGGTTGATTTTGTACGATGGCGGCACGCCCGTCAAAATCCTTCTGTTCGAAGGGGATTCCCAGGGCCGCATCGCCCGTTTTTATCTGCTTGTGAACCCGGATAAAATTAAAAACGCGCCGGTTTCATAAAACTAATAACTTTTTTCTCCGTTTGGTCACAAAAACATCCCCTCCATTGTCTTACTTATGATAACTAGTTATCCACTAACATTTGGAGGTTGATGTACATGAAAGTAAGATTGGACCATTACGCGGCCAACCCGGACATTTACCGGGCGATGAGCGAATTGGAGAAACAGGTGACCGCAAGCGGGCTGGACCGCATCATTTACGAGCTGGTAAAAATCCGGGCATCGCAAATCAACGGCTGCGCTTTTTGCCTCGATATGCATACGAAGGAGCTGCGCAAGCTTGGAGAAAGCGAACAGCGCATTAATTTAATCAGCGTGTGGCGGGAATCACCCTGCTATACGGATAAGGAACAAGCGGCGCTGGAATTGACGGAAGTGGTCACGCTCATCGCCGAGCGCGGCGTGCCGCAGGACGTTTATGATCGGGTTCGCACCCACTACAGCGAAAAAGAAACGATGGATCTGATCTTCGCGATCAACGTCATCAATTGCTGGAACCGCATCGCCATTTCGACCGGGATGTTCCCGGGCTGCCGCGATTAATTAAAAAATCCTTGTCAATCAGCCGCAGAATACCTATCAGTGTTTGAACTGAGATGGCTGTTTATAAGGTTCGTGTCTTGGTGTCCCTGCCTGCAGCCTTTGCACGATTATCCCTTTCGTTCAGGGGACAGGGTTTTGAGGGTTGTAGGTTGTGGACTAGGGCAAGGGATAAAGAAAAAAAGAGAGAGAAAAAAAACGGGGCGGTTCAGTGAGATGTTCGGTTTGAAAAGAGAACGTATGTTTGGTATAATGGAATAAAACGAACGTATGTGCGTGAATTTTTGATTCGGGGGCGAGCGGACATGGAAGTCAATGCGGGAACGGAACTTCAACTATTCACCAGCCGTTATAACAGCGAGCAGGCCTGCATGGAGGCGCTGATCGCGATGAAGTGGCGAAGCGGCTTCGTCTGCCCGCGCTGCGTTCACACCCGGTGCAGTCGTTTGACTTCCCGGCATATCCTCTTGTTCGAGTGCGGAAAGTGCAAGCATCAAACCTCGGCTTTGGTCGGTACGATTTTTGAAGGAACGCATCTGCCCCTGCCCAAGTGGTTCAAAGCGCTGGAGTTGTTCCTGCTTGAGGGCGGCATCTCGGCGCTGCGGCTGAGCCAGGTATCCGGGTCACCTACAAAACCGCCTGGTTGATGCTGCACAAAATACGCCATGCCGCCCTAGAATTCGATGCCCGGGAGCTGCTCTGCGGAGACGTGAAGGTGAACAGCGACCTGTATGGGCGTAATTTATCTTGAACCCATCTGCTTCTCCATAAAATATTTTTCTTCTCCCGAGCTTGTCTATTTCTCTGCTACCTGATCAAACGGGATAATCATGAAAAGCGTTCGGACAACGAGTGCTGATCATCATCCGAACGTTTTTCATTTTCGCCACCTCATCTACATCATAGCAATATGTAAACTTTCAAAAAACCTGAAGGAAGCCCTTACGCCTCCTTCAGGTTTTAATTAGTGCACGGCTTTCAACCGCACCATCATGCTACTGAAATCGCCGCGTACCGACGCGACGGACAACCCCGCCGACATCAGGCGGTCGCCGCCGTACACTTTACCGTTGCCAACCACGGCGTAGTCCTTGGCGGGGTCAAGCCCTTCCAGCTTGACGTTGCGCAGCGGGCCGTTCGGCTCAGCGAGCACGCGGAAGTAGAACAGCAGCGCTTCGTTTTTGTCCGGGCTGACGAACATCCACGACGTCTCGTTGCCTTCGAACGGGCTTTGCAGTCGGTACAGATCGCCCTGCTGCACCAGCCCGCGAATTTCCTTATACATGGCGATTTGCGCCTTGGCCGTGTTCTTCTCTTCGTCCGTAAACTTGGTCAGATCCAGCTCATAGCCGAAGTTGCCGGACATCGCTACGTCGCCTCGGAACGAAAGCGAAGTCGTACGTTCCACCTGGTGGTTCGGCACCGCGGAAACATGCGCTCCCATCGTCGATATCGGGTAAACGATGCTGGTGCCGTATTGGATTTTCAGACGCTCCACGGCATCCGTATCGTCGCTCGTCCAGGTTTGCGGCATATAGAAGAGCATGCCCGGATCGAAACGGCCGCCGCCGCCGGAGCAGCTTTCGAACAAAATGTGCGGGAACTCGCCCGTCAGCCGCTCCAACAGCTCATACAGCCCCAGCATGTAGCGGTGGGCGATTTCCCCTTGCCGCTCAGCCGGGCTGGCTGCCGAACCGACCTCCGTCATGTTCCGGTTCATATCCCATTTGACGTAGGAAATCGGCATGCAGGAGAAAATACCGCTCAGCCGCTCGTACAAATACTGCCGCACATCTTCCCGCGACATATCGAGCACAAGCTGGTCGCGGGCTTCGGTCCGCCGCCGTCCCGGCACGTGCAGGCACCAGTCCGGATGGGCACGGTACAAATCGCTGTCCGGCGACACCATCTCCGGCTCGACCCATAATCCGAACTGCAGTCCGGTTTCCTTCACGCGGCGGGCCAAATCGTCAAGCCCGTCCGGCAGCTTGCGGCGATCCTCGAACCAGTCACCGAGCGAGCTGTTGTCACTGTCCCGGCGGCCAAACCAGCCGTCGTCAAGTACGAACAACTCAATGCCGAGCTCACTGGCCGCCTTGGCGATCGCTTCGATTTTGTCCGCGTTGAAATCGAAATAAGTCGCTTCCCAGTTGTTGACGAGAATCGGCCGCTCCTGGTCGCGAAACTTCCCGCGGCACAGTCTTGTCCGGTACAACTGGTGGAACGTGCGCGACATGCCGCCCAGCCCTTTGTCGGAGTACAGCAGCACGGCCTCCGGCGTCTGAAACGTTTCGCCCGGCGCCAGTTTCCAGGTGAAATCAAACGGATTGATCCCGATCGACACGCGGGTCGTCCCGAACTGCTCCACCTCGGCCTCGGCGGTAAAATTGCCGCTGTAGATCAAACTAAAGCCGTATACTTCCCCCTGGCGTTCGTTGGCATCCGGCCGCAGCAGCGCGAGAAACGGATTTTGCTGGTGCGAGCTGGCCCCCCGGCGGCTGCCGATGCCGGTGACCCCCGGCGCAAGCCGTCTGCGCTGCACGTGACGTTCTCTCGCCCAGGCGCCGGACAAATACAAAGCATCATAAGACGCGTCCGCAAAATCGACCGAAGCGCTCAGCGCGCGTTCGATGTGCATCGCTTCGCCGCTGTCGTTGCGGAATCTGGTCGATCTGGCGATCGCGTCAAAATCCGCAAATACGGTATAGCTTAAATACACGGTCAGCCCGGACACCGTGTCGAACAGCTCGAGCTCCAGCGTTTCGGCTTCGCTCTCCCGCTCGACATAGACGGCCGGGAGCCCTTCCAGCGCCGGTTTGCCCGGAATGATCCGGTGCGACTTGTAAGTGAGCTCGGTCGCCCGGGCGCCGTTAGCCAGCCGAACCTCGTACGCCGGGCTGCGGAAATCGCCGGTGCCGTATTGCGGATATTCCTGCGGCAGCGTATCGAGCGAGATCGATTTATCGTCCGGTAGCGGATTCGGGCTGAAGGAAGCGCGTTCCATAAACGTCAACAGCTCGTCGAGATTACCGTCCCGCCGCAGCTTAGCGCCGAAATACGCATGGGCGGCATATCCCCGAACCAGTTGAATAATGTAGCTTGTATTGCGGGATTGCAGATGGAAAAGGCCTTGGGCTTCATCGAAAAAAATAGGCATTTCGCGATCCTCCTGGGAATGTGCTAATCTGACTTTTCTTATATGGCTCTTTTTCCATTCTACTATTTTATCCAGGAGGAGTAACGATAATAAAGTGATCTTCTATATGGATTTTTGTGAGATTTATTGGAGGTTAAGCTGTGTTTGGGGCCACGTTTTTTTAGCGCTGGGGTTCGATTGAACGAGGTCTTCCGGGAGCACCCGCTCCCCGAATACGCAATACCGGTTTTTGCCAAGCCGTTTGGCATGATACATCGCGGCATCGGCTTCCTGCAGCATGCGCGTGCGTTCGGCCCGGTGCCCCTGGCAAATGCTGATCCCGATGCTTCCCGTGACGGATAGATCCCTTCCTGCAATATAATAGGGCCTGGAGATTTTGCTCAGCAGCAACCCGGCCATAATCTTCACCTGGTTCGGATCGCAATTTTTCACGATAAACAGGAACTCGTCTCCCCCAATCCGAAACGCCAGCTGGTTCTTATTCGTCAACTGCTCCAGATACCGGCTTACTTCCCACAGCAGCTGGTCGCCCGCCTGATGGCCGTACGTATCGTTGATTTCTTTGAAGCAATCCAGATCGAGACTCAGAACGGCGAGGTTTTCCTTGCCTTTATATTTAGCCCAAAAATGATCCAGCCCGTTCCGGTTCGACAAACCCGTCACCGCGTCGCGGTAAGCCAGTACCCGGAGCGCCGCGATCTCCGAATATAAAGACCGCAGATAGAGCGCGGCGCCGACCAGCACTACGCAGCCCACCCCGTATATAATATAAGAAACCGTAATACTCATACCTTATCACCAACCATATCGCACTATTTGCAGCCTCTATTTGCTCTATTCCATTTTGGCTTGAACGATGAGACGATGGGTCGGATTTATCAGCGGATCGCATGTGATCAAAGTCAGAATTTTATCCTTCCCGTTCGGCTTAAGGACGGAGACCTCCGTCGGTTCGACTACCGAAATTTTATAAACCTCATAGGTGTAACGTTCGGATTCGGTACTAACGACAATCTTATCCCCTATCTCCACTTCGTTCAAGCGGTTAAACAAACGCCCCTTCGTCCGCGCCCGGTGGGCGGCGATCGCCGCGTTCCCCTCCGCGCCGAGCGGCACCGTCTCGGTCATATGCGCGGCCGCATGCTTCATATTCGCCTTCGTGGCGCCTGCCAAGACAGGGAGCTTTACATCGATTGCCGCGATTTCAATCGTAGCGACCGGCGTTTTCCCGTCAACCGTCATAAGCTGCGAGGAGGCGGCCGGTGCGGAATCGGCGGCGGAGGACTCTTCCTCCAGCAAATGTGAGACCCGCTCTAAGCCGGCGGCCAGCTCACGGTTCATCTCCGCAGCATCCCGCTGTGCCCGTGCCTGCTCCACCTCCGCCAGCAGCCTTTGCTGCTCGCGGTCCGCTTGCCACTCCATTAACATCGGCGCCGCGATCACGGCTATGCCCAGCAAAATCAATAAATAAGACAGCTTTCGCATAGGATCGGCTCCTTGTCGTGATAGACATTTACTTCCAAGTTGATGCAAACTATTACATTATAGCTAGGGTATCTCAACAATTTCTTAACATTTGAACGGCAAAAGGGGCCATCCCCAAAAGATCGTCTCAGATCCTTGGAGATGCCCCCTCGGCGTTTATCCTATTTGCGCTCAAGATGTTTCTTTCTCAGCAGCAATCCCAGTAAGATCAGGGCTGCCCCTGCCACTTGGAAAGGCAACGTGCTTCCTTCCCCGGTTTTCGGCAGGACGCTGACTCCCGGGAATTCCTCACCGGATGGACGATCGCCGCGGGTTCCGCCCAGCGGATTCCCCTCGTCGTCAAGCTCCAGGTCCGTCGGTTTCTCTGGATCCGGTTTCGGTTTATCTCCCTTCGGCTTGTCGCCATCCGTTCCGTCAGCCGGAATCGAGCCGTCCGGAATATCGACATCGCCGCCCTGGTTCGTATCGTCAACCGGCGGGTTGATCACCGTACCCGGGATGGTTGGTACAACCGAGTCGGATGGATCGTTTGGAGTGCCCGGAGTACTCGGATTGCTCGGTTTACTTGGCTTGCTTGGTTTGCTCGGACTTCCCGGGTTGCCCGGATTCGTCGTTTGCTTACGGTTCTCTACCGTAATAGCAAGCGTGTTATCCGTCAGCTCAAGGCTCGCGTCGATCGTGATCAGCCGCTCAGCCTCGCCTTCAGCCAAATAACCTGCAGGCGCTGCGGTTTCTTTCAGGATGTAATTACCGTATGGAAGATCGGCGAATACCGCTTTTCCGTATACATCCGTCGTCACCGCAATCGGAGCTTTGGCCCGGGCTGCGTCCTGAAGCTCGAAGGTTGCGCCGGCCAGCACTTTTGTGTGGTCGTCTTTATCGACCTTGGTAATGACCAGCTTGCCTTTCGGTTCAACCGGATCGACCGGCGGAACCGTCCGCTGCTCGTTTGTTACGGTAACTTCTTTGACGCCGCCGGTATTTTCCACCGCTTCGTCAATCGTCACGCTATGAGGCGTCCCGTCCAGGATATAACCGGCTGGCGCTTTCGTTTCCACCAGGCTGTACGTGTCGTACGGCAGATCGGTGAACGTAAGCTTGCCGTCGTCGCCGGTCGTTTGTTCACCGACGAACTCGTCTTTGCTGTTCACCAGCTTGAAGGTGGCCCCGGCCAGCACTTTCGTGGAGTCTCCTTCATCAACCTTAACGATGATCAGCTTACCCTTCGGCTCTACCGGATCGACCGGTGGAGCGGTTCGCTTCTCGTTCTCTACCGTGAGCTTCGTGATACCGCCGGTCGATTTGGCTTTTTCGTCAAGCTTAACGGTCAACGGCGTACCGTTGAGGAGATACCCGGCAGGCGCTTCCGTTTCCACCAGGCTGTAAACTTGGTCGTACCGCAGCTTGGTAAAGGTCAGTTTGCCTTCCTCATCGGTGGTCTTCTCTCCGAGCAGCTTGCCGCCATTGTCCAGCAGTTCAAAGGTAGCGCCAACCAGTTTTTGGGTTGGATCAGCCTTATCGACCTTCGTCAGTTCCAAAGTCCCGCGGATGCCGGAACCGGTGCCCGAACCGTCGGTAAAGCGCACCTGAATCTTGTTCGAAGACTCCTGGGAAACATTTTTGATGCCTTCGCCCGCGAAGCTTGCCTTATTCGTTACTTCTTCCCGGTCGGCAGAGACCGCGATTTCCGACGAATACTGCAGTACATAGGCATTTTCTATGAACTCTGCGGCAAACTTAAGCTCAAACGATTGGCTGTCGTTTTCCGGGTCCGTCTTGATCGCCAGGAAGTAATCCTGGTCCTTCGTCAGCTTCTCCCCAACCGGAGTCACGCTCTTGTCCGTGTTCACGACCGCTTCGTAAAGTTCGAAGGAGTCGGGAAGCAAAATCTGGTTAGGGCTTGGCGTATCGATGATGGTTGCGTTCTCGACGTACGATTGGCTTCCGTTGATCACGATTTTCCAATCGATTTTTCCACCGTTTTGCGTACCGCTTTTGTTGACATACTCGCCGCCGCGCGGGATCGGCAAGTCGGCGTACCAACTCCAAGATTTATCGCCGTCCCCGGTCAAAACCGCCGTATTCGGCACTTTATCGACGACCAGCACGTTTTCCAGCTTGGTTTTGAACACGATTACGTAAGGCGAGTTGATATCTCCCAATTCGATGCGGAGCGTATTATCCGCCGCCTCGGTAATCTTGGCGGGATCCGTTACCTCGGCTCCCCGAGCTACCGAACCATTAGCCCCTACGGTCGCTTCATAAACTTTCACTTCATCTTTCAGCAGTTTTTGATCCGCTTCTAATTTGTCGGTCAACACCGCGTTGTTGATGGAGTTGCCGTTATAGTTCGCCACGATCTCCCAGGTGAGTTCCTTGGTCTTCGGATCATAGCTTTTTCCTACTTTACGGCCGTTTTTCTGTGTTTCGGTATTCGGCGTAAATGGCGCCTGGACCGGGTACTCAGCCCCCGGAGTTTTTTCCGTCCAATCCAGAGTAGCCTTGTTCAGGTACTGGGATTTCTCGGGAATAAACTTCGTCTTGTAGGTAATGGTATACTTGTCCGTAAACGTTCCGGCAAACGTCAGGGTGAACCCTTGATCCGGATTATCGGCCTTTACCGTAGGAGTAATAGCTGGACCCGTTCCCGAGGAAGTTACTTGAACGCTGCCCGGAATAAATTCCAGACCGCCCCCCGTAAATGTATCCTCGATCACCAGATCCGTCATTTCCTGTTTATCCTCGTTGACGACGATATTCCAGGTGAGTTCCTTGGTGCTGTAGTTGATACCGCCAAGCGATTTAACCCCTATTCCGCTCTTGAAGGTGAACGAATCGGAACCCTTTCTCTCCTTGCCGCCGACCGTTGCAAAGATGTCGTTAGTAACCTGAGTATCCTTATAAATGCGGTCTATCGCCTTGGTTTGATATTCAATGTCATAGGCGGAAGTCACCTCGGATTCGAACTGCAAATCAAACCCGTTTTTACCGCCGGGACTCGCATCGGTCACCGGGTCTACTTTGTACGTAATGTCGTCAGCCGGTACGTTCGTTCCTGGCTTAAGCACTTTGACCGAACCGTCCACCAGTTCCATGCTGTTGTTGAAACGGTCATGAATCAGCCTTTCGCCGGCTTGGGTTATCGTCTTTTCACCATAATTATATTGTACTCTCCAGGTCACCGTCTGAGTCTCTTTATCGTAGTAGGTGTCCTTTTTGGTGAAAAGCGGCGTACGGGTAATCGTAATCGTCTCATCATCCGCCGCCGAAATGCCGTTGTCCCCGGTCAAATTGGCGCTGTTCGTAAATACGGTCTCTTCCTCACCCGTTACCAAAGTCGTGTATTGGATGCGGTAAGCCGAGTTGATGCTTGGCTGATTAAATTTGACCCGGAAACCCGAACCGTCCGGTTCAACGGCCGTTTCGTAGGTTGCTGAGCCCGGATCGACCAGGTTCCCCAGATCCGGTCCCCTGTCGACATTCGGAAGCAGCTCGTAAACCTTGATCGAGCTTTCTTCCAGCTTCAGTCCCAGCGGAATCAGGTCGGACACAGCCGCATTGTCGATCTTGTCGAGCGAGGTGTTCACGTCGATTGACCACTCGATGGACTTGTCCTTATCAGCTGTCCCGCTCTTTTTCAGGAGCGTGCCGTCCTTCGGCTCAAGCTTGATTAGGGCTTCCTGTTCCCCGCCCTGGATCGGGAAAGAAATCGGCACATTTACACTGCCCTTGATGTCTTCGCTGAGCACCGTACGGACTGTAAAAGTGCCCCAAACTCTCGAATTGTCGACGTTCTCGTTGAACACGATCGTCACATTGCCGGCCAAGTCAACCGTGAAATCGGCGATTGAACTGCCATCGTCGATCGTCAACTCCCCATTAACCGGGTTAAAAATTTTAAATTCCTGCGGAACTTTGAATTCGAATTTGCTGCCGTCCGTGTAGCCATGCCCATCCGGCAGCTCCCATTCGTATTCGATGCTGACGGCGTCTCCCAATTTGGAACGCTGCTGATTGTCGGGATTGTAAACCGCGTCGATTACCGTCCCCTTCGCATCCTTAACGAGGACTCTCGTAATGATGCTGTCTACATTTTCAGCCGCAGCCGCAGCTGCAGGGGCAGCCAGTCCATACGTAGCATCGGTCGCACTGTACGCAGTCTCTCCGCCGGAAGCTTCATCCGGATTTGCGCTGACCTGCGCCGCCCCCATACCAAAGACGCCTTGGAAGATCAGCGCGCCGGTCATGAGTAAAGCCATCCATTTTTTCTTCATACTTTGAGAGCACTCCCTCCTTATACCTAAAATTATTCTTTGAAAATACCTTGATTTTTTTCCAATTCCCTCCTCGTCCATGTCAAGTAATTGGGCGACGCTCCCATCTTAATCTGCCGCTCTGAACAAATTCTCAACAAATTATAAAAATCACTCGATGAAACTATGATTTTTTTAATAGCCCTCGCATTCCTGTCGCGAAAGGTGTCAAAAAAAACCCGGCCAGCGGCCGGGCAATAATATTGTATATTCAAGCAGGCGGCATCAGCGTACCTGTCCCGCTTCCTCTGTAAACTGTCTGTACCATTCCGTGATGTAATGGCTGGGCTCCACATTCAGCTCCTCCTTCAGCACGGTTGCCAGCTCGCGGTACTGACGGTGCACCATGGCAAAGTTCTGCTGAAGCGCGAATATTTTCATCAGGGCAAAATAAGGCGCCTCCTCCTGGGGATGAAGGGTGCAGATGTTTTGATAGAAGACCCCCGCCTTCTCCCACAGCTCTTGCCCGAGATACCAATCGGCGATCGCCAGCGCATTGTGAAGCCATATGGCTTTGAGCCGCTGGCGCTCGCTCTCTGTCCACCAATAATCGTATTCTTGCAGATAATCTCCGGTGTAGATTTTCATCGCCTCCAGGTAAGCGTCCAGCGAAGCGCCGGATACGGGCGGCAGCGCAGCCAGCTTAGCCTCCCATTCCTCGATGTCCAAGCTGACCTGATGGGTATTTAGGATGTAACCCTCCATCGCGTTCACAATTTGAAAATGATCTCCGTAAGGCTTGAGTGTTTTCCGAATATGGTACACGGCCGTATATAATTGCGAGTTAACCTTATCCGTCTCGTATTCCGGCCACAAGACATCGATCAGAGTCGACTTCCGGACTAACCTTCCCCGGTGCTGCAGGAGATAAAGAAACAACTCCTGTGCCTTTGTCGTACGCCACTGCAGAAGGGCCGGCTGCCCATGCCGGGCTTCCAACGTTACCTGTTTGAACAAGCATATTTTTACAACCTGCTCGGAAACGGCGACGTCCTCCTGTCCCGTTTTCAGCCGCTCTTGAATCCGGTCTACGGTTTTGGCCAGGCGCTCGGCTCTGATCGGCTTGAGCAGATAATCCAGAGCGTTTAGCTCAAAAGCTTTTATAGCATATTCATTGTACGCCGTGACAAAAACGATATGTATCTCCGGTTTTGATTGCAAAATCCGTTCCGCCAATTCAATGCCGTTGATTTCCGGCAGGCTGATGTCCAAAAACAGCACATCCACGCGCTCCCGGAGAATTTCGCTTATCCCCCTGACCGGGTCGGTAAATTTCCCGACAATCTCTACATCGGCCAGCTTCATCAATAGCCGCTCCATATAATTCAAGGCCAACCGTTCATCATCCACAAGTATTACTCTCATTAGAGCCAGACTCCCCCGCTTGGATACTCTTCCCTTCATTAAGAAGATTAGCATATCCCGCCCAAACAAAGAAGCCTTGAACCATCGTTCAAGGCTCTTTTTTCTATTTGGCTGTTCATGATTTGGCTTAGTAATACTTGTCCGCCTTATATTTAGAGGCGTCCTTGATCATAGTAAACGCGGTCGTTGTTCCCTTCCAGCCGGCATCGGCCGTCGTGTCGATGATCACCCAGCGTCCGTTCACAAAAACTTCATTCCAGGCATGATACGTCTCCACATAATCGGAAGATCCCATCGCCAGCTTGGCCGGAACCCCAACGCTGCGCAGCATCCCCGCAAACAGGGAGGAGAAGCCATAGCAGATGTCTTTCTTGACGGTCAGAGTGCGTTCGATATCCGGCAAATAATCCGAGGAAGCAGTGAACGCCAGGCTGTCGTCATACTTGATATTGCTAATCATGTAATTATAAATAGCCTTCACCTTGTCTTCATCGCTAGCCGCGTCTTTCGTCAGCTCCGCCGCCTTCTTCACCGCCAAGCCGTCTATATCCCAATTGACATTTTGTGTCGAATTCAGATAAACCGGCGTCTCATCCTGCAAGCTGAGCTTCACCGTATCCTTATACACTAGGCGATACGTGGTCCCTTTAATCTGTTCCAACAGGCTTATCGTGTAATCCCCATTGCCCATTTGCAGCGGAAACGTCTCCTCCTTGGCACCGTACGTCAGATTATAGGTATACTTGTTTTTTCCTTTCTCGATCAACAGCTTGGTCTTGATTTTCGGCTTCACATCGTAATGAATGCTGATCGCTCCCATGAACAGGTTGTCCTTATTGAGCCAGCCCTCAAGTTCGGCCCCCCGCGCCTCCGTTCCGCCAAATCCGGCAAACAAGAGCACAAGGGCCATCGTTACAAACATCAATTTACGCATAAAAAATAAAACCTCCTTCGGTAACTGGCTGCCAGCAAAAAATACAGGCCCTGTAGCTTTGCGTCCCTGCCTTTCGACAGGTTTGCCATTTTCGTGTAAAGTTTTATATCTTTCTTTATCTCTATCGGAAGCAGAGGCGTCATTTGTTAGCCCTAAAAGATGAAAAATTTAAATTTTTTATTTTTTTTCGTGACCGTTCATTTCGTAAAAAGTAAAAATAATAAAAAAGCACCATCATCACCACCAAAGCGGCGAGAATGAGATAAATATTACTGTACACGCCGGAGTTCACAAACGGATTTAGCGGGTTCCAATGCACGCTGCCGCCTTGATCCACAGCCTTGCTGTAAACGCTGGCCGCCACCGCGCCGGAAAGAAAATTCGACATCGACAGCAGCCCCATGCCAACTCCGGTCTGTTCCTTGGTCAGCGTCCGCGAAATCGTGCCTGTCAAGGCGATTTGCATAAACATCTGACCAACGTTGCCAAAGATTAATAATACGGCAATGATGGGGACCGCCGCTCCCGCGAAGATCGAGATCAGGGTAAAGCAAACCAGCAGCAGCAAGGACGCGGTGCAAAATACAAACGGGTTGCCCTTGGCATCCGCCAGCTTGCCGCCCGTTCTGCCCAGCAGCGCCGATACCGCCGCCCCCGGAACCATAGCGAAGCCAATCCAGCCTGAGGCAAGCCCGTTGACATCCGCCAGCAGCTGCGGGGTCAAAAACGGGAGCGCATAACCGAGCCCCATCGCCAGTATGGACATGAGCAGCCCCAGGGAATAGCTTCTGTTGCGGAAAAGCTGCGGATCCGCGAATGGATGAGCCGCCGTCCGATTGCGGATAACAAACAGCAAGAACAGGAGCAAGCTGCCGAGATAAAACGTCATTCGCCCATAAGTAACGCCCAGCAGCAGCAAAGCTACCGCGCCGCCAAGCAGACCGGCCCCCAGCCAATCGACTTTGGCATATTTGGGCGCCTGCTCGCTTAAATATCGGCGGTAAAACGGCAAGGTGACGAGCATCAGCATCGGAATGCAAAACAACCAGCGCCAATCGACCAGACTGACGATCAACGCCGAGACGACCGGTCCGATCGCCCCCCCGACAGCCAGTCCGGTTGCCGTAATTCCGAGCGCATACCCGCGCCGTTCGGGCGGAAAGTGGCGGACGGGAATGATCATCGCCGCCGCCGGAATAACCGCCGCTCCCGCCGCCTGCAAAATCCGTCCGGCCAGCACCATCCAAAACGCCTGGGCGGCAAGCCCGGCGAGCGAGCCCAGACAAAACACGGCCAAACCAAATGTGATTAAATTTTTGAACCTGAATAAATCGGCCAGTTTCCCGTAGATGACCGATCCAATCGCATAGATCAGCATATAAATGGTGGCCACCCAGCTGACCTGGGCCACGGATAAATGGAACTCGCTTTTAATTTCCGGCAGCACGATATTAAACATCGTGGCGCTCATCGACGAAAGCACCATCGTAAATGCCAAAATACGGATCAGCTTTTCGGCTGACTCCCCCTCCGTCTGCTTTCTCATAACAAATCAAGCCTCCCCAAAAACCTTTGATATGAGTTATTTTATATTTGCATATTGATAATTAAAAATATATATTTAATTATAAAATCATATACTACAGTATATTAATGAAAAGGAATGACTAGTGTGGAACTACTGCAGCTGCAATATTTTCAGACGGTCGCCCGCTTGGAGCATATGACAAAAGCCGCGCAGGAGCTTCACATCGCCCAGCCCGCGCTGAGCAAGACGATCGCCCGGCTGGAACAGGATTTGGGCGTGCCGCTGTTTGACCGGCAGAACCGGCAAATCCGGCTCAACCACTTCGGCAGGGCGTTTTTGAAAAAAGTGGAGATCGCGCTGAACGTGCTTGATGAAGGGCGCAAGGAAGTCGCCGATCTGGCGGGGACGGAGCGGGGGAGCATTCGTCTGGCGACAAACAACTTGGGCCGGATTACTCCCGCTCTGAGCGCTTATCGGGCGGAGCATCCGGAAGTGAATTTCCGCATTTTGCAAACGTCGCCCGCTTCCATTGAGGAGTTGGTGGATTTGCTGGAAAATGGCGAGGTGGACTTGTGTTTTACCGCCGCCTCCATCGATCATCCGGACATCCGCGAACAGCCGGTGCTGGACGCCGAGGTGTTTTTGGCCGTGCCGCCCGGCCACCCCTTAGAGCGGCGCAGCAGCATCCGCCTCGAGGAGGTTGCGGGCGAACCTTTTATCGAATATAAAGCCGGCCATCCGTTCCGGAAAATAAACGCATCGTTTTGCCGCGAAGCAGGCATTTCGCCGGACATTGTCTGCGAGGTGGACGAGCCGTCCGCCTTGGGCAGCCTGGTGCAGGCCGGACTTGGCGTGGCGTTCGTGCCCGCATGCCGCAAAGACGAGGCGCCGCCATATAAAATGCTGCGCATCGAAAGCCCGGTATGCCGGCGCATCTTCCGGATCGCCTGGCTGGAGCGGCGGTATCTCCCGCAGGCGGCCCGCAGCTTCGCCCGGTTTTTGAGCGAATATTATGAGGAGCTTCAGGCGCCATAAGCTGCGTGGCCATCCGCAAGCATTCCGCAATCAAGTAAAATACTCCAGCTTCGCCTTCGGAAAAAATTGTTTCATATAGCCGAACAGATGGGTTTTCAAATCCTCCTCTTCCTCTTTCGGATAAATATATTTGCCGATGCCGTATTTGCCCCATTTGTACCTGCGTTTTTCTTCGTCCAGTTCCAGCTTGGTCATCGGGTAATTTTTCTCAATCACCCGTTTGGCCGGTTTCGTGAAGCGGTGCTGAATGAATTCGAACGTAAGGTCCTCTTTCGCCTCGGCCGGCAGCTCGGCATCAAGCCGTTCGAACATATGGCGGTATCCGTCCTCCCACCCTTCGTGAATGTAAATAGGCGCGACGATAAAGCCCAGCGGATACCCGGCCCGGGCCACCTTCCCCGCCGCCTCGATTCTTTGCTCCAAAGGCGAGGTGCCCGGCTCGAAGTTTTTAATGATGTAATCGGCGTTGACGCTGAACCGGAACCGTGTTTTTCCGTTATGCCTCGCATCCAGCAAATGATCGACATGATGAAACTTCGTGACGAACCGCAGTTTGCCGTACTCGGACTGCCCAAAGTGCTCGATCGCCCGCTTGAGCGTATGGGTCAGATGGTCGATGCCGACGATATCCGAGGTGCAGGAGGCTTCGAAACGGGTGTATTCCGGGGCGCGTTCGGCCATATACCGGTCAGCGGCGTCCAAAATCTCCTCCACGTTGACATAAGTGCGGATATATGGCTTGCTCCCCATCGTCGTTTGTAAATAGCAGTAATGGCAGTGCCCCATACAACCGGTGGCAAAAGGAATGGCGTATTCCGCCGAAGGCTTGGACGTGTCGAATTTCAACGTTTTGCGGATGCCGACCACCAGCGTGGATTTGGCCACCCGGTATTTTTGCAGATCGCTTTCGCCCGGCAGGTTTCTGACCTGGTTGTGGGAGGTTGTATAGCGGATGTCCACATCCATGCCCTTAAATTTGTCATAAAGCGTTTGACCCAGCGGATAATCCAGCGCGTCCGGCTCGAAGTATACCAGCTTTGGAACAAACGGCTTCATTCCAGGCTTCCCTCGGCGGCGTCCCCGAAATAGTAGCTGTAAGCCTGTTCCGCTTCGTCCGCCGATGCATATACGGCCATTTCGCTCGTCAACGGGTAGTAGGTCTCATACAAAAACACGGCGAGTTCCCCCGGCGCAAAGGTCCGGGCTCCGTCTAATATTTCCATCGAATCCCCTTCTTTTTATGGAATGGTGAAGCTGTCCCTCTGCTTTTAAAATATTTCCTTTGCCGGAAGCAATTATTTTTCCTCGTTATGGAAAAACACACTTTAGTGTTCCTCTGAACCTAAAGCGGCTCGTCTCCACAATATTTTATGCTGTGTCCGGCTTAGTTTCTCGTAGAACAGCACGGAGTTTTTGCGAAACACCTGGATGACGACATGAATGAAAAACGCTAAATCCATCAGCAGGACCAACATGGCCAATAACGCCCTAGCTCCCTCTGGCAATGATCCGGGAGGAAAAACAACCAAGCGGTTGACGCCGAATATTCCCCAATATAGAAGGCCATTGCGGATGATGATCGATACGGCTCTCGGCCGCGCTCGGTCCATTTCCTCAAGCCTGATGCGAACGAGCCATTTGCCGAAGGTGCATCCGCCGGTCAGGTAGGGAAGCAGCATGAAGTATAGGCCTGTAGCGACAAAATAAGCTCCCGGAATCCGCAGCACGTGGCAGACGGCCAACAGCACGGCGCAAATGACAATATCGAACATCCAGGCCAAGCCGCGGCGGGTGTAGCTCACCCTTTTTGCGGACAAATCCACGCCCCGGTCCAGATGCTCGATCCTGGGCAAAAAACGCGACAGCCATTCGGCCGCGAGAAAGCCGATCATTCCGCCAAGCGTGTTTGTCATCAGGTCGTCGATGTCGAACACCCGGTAGGCGTTGTCAAAAAAGCCGAATATGCCCGTCAGCTGCGTTACTTCAAAAAACAGGGACAGCAAAAAGGACAGCAGCAGGCAACGAATCGGCCCAAAACGGAAATAGTAACGCATGATCATCCCAAACGGCACTGTTAACAACACGTTGAAGACCACCTGTAAAAAAGCCCGCTCCCTCAGCAGCCGCCAATACGTCGAAGGTTCCCCTTTGGCAACGCTGGTCTCCTTCAGGATATCCTGAATGAAATGAAACGGAACGAGCTGCACGGCCGATTCGCCGAGCGGCGGGTTGTGCCGGGTGGCAGGAAAAGGCAGCATAATCAAAAATAAGGCGTTCATCAGGTACAACAGGAACAGGTATAGGACGAATGCCCGAACTTTGTTGATATACCCATACCGGCGGTACTGGACGACGAGAAACGGCATCGTGAACAGCAGCGCCGCGAAAGGAAATGCCATAAAGGCATAGGAAATGGGGAACAAATACGTTTCAAATTTCAAAGTTTAAACTCCTTTTGCGTAATGAAATCTTATTATCTTACCATAGGACGTATGAAGCCGTTTTTTAGTTAGCCAAAAAGTCCGGAATTTATGCAAAAAAGCTTTCCCGTCGCCCCACAGGCGGAGTCGGGAAAGCTTTTTGCACGTTTTTGGTGTATTGCACTGAATGCTGACTTACTCCGTTTTGTCCGGCGTTTTTGGCGAAACGTCTATGTCAGCCGGCTCCTGCGGAATCTTCTCCCCTTCCGGACGGGCATGCGCGGCCACCGCGTTCGCTTGCTTCCAGGCTTCCCGCTGTGCGGCTCTATTCTGCACTTGGCGGCGGCGCAGGAGCCAAAGCGGCACCACGATAACCGCCGCGACGGCGATCACCGGAAGCGCCCCTGCCAAAAAGACGATCAGCCACTGCAAAATCAGCGACAGCACTTCGATGCTTCCCGTCAGCGCCTGCTTGGCGCGTTCCAAGAGCGGAGGCTCATCGCCTGCTGCTAAGGTGGAGCCCGCCTGATCCGGTTGATACACACGAATTTCGATCGTGGAATAGGCAACGTTGCTGTCGATGTACCGCATCCGGCCTTTGATTTGCTCGATTTCCGTCTGGATCCGCTCCAATTCGTTCACGAACTTAACCAGTTGGCTCGTTTGGGTTGCTTCCTCCACGAATTTGAGATACCGGGCTTCCATCGCTTCCTTGACTTTCAGCCGTGATTCCAAATCCACGTACTCCTCGGAAACGTCCTGTCCCTGAATGGTGCGCTGCATGGATTTGGGCTTGAGCTGCTCCAATTTATCCAGGAGTGAAGAAAACCCGGCGGCCGGCACCTTCAGGATAAAGTTTCCGCCAAGCTCATGCTGGGACTGATTTTCGGAAAATTCGACGATGTACCCGCCCGTTAACGCCACGAGGTTGCGGATTTCAGATTGCGCTTTGGCATAATCCCCCACTTCCATCACAACGTTGGCCCGGTATATCAGCTTTTTGTTGAAGCCGGTGTCCGCTGACATCCCCTGAAACCCGGGGGGAGGTTTGCCCCGCGGCGGCAGCGGCGGCGCTTCCGCCTTCCCCCGCTGCTCCCGCCGAAGATCCGGAGCCTCCGCCGGAGGTCTCGGCTTCTCCAGCCGCTCCGGCCACCCCGGACTTCTCCGCATCTGCTTTGTCCGCACTTGCCGCTTTCTCCAAACCCATTCCGCTGTCGGCGGCCTCATTGGAAGCTTGATCGCTAACGGCCATGTCAGCCGCTGGCGAAGCGCTTTCCATGGACAGGGATGAGCCGCCCGAATCACTTGCGCTCCCGCACCCGCCAAGCAGCCATAACCCTAAAACAGCCGCTCCTAATACCGCAAACTTTTTATCCCATTTTCCCAATGGTATGCCCCCCTTGTCATAAACAGGCCTGAGAGCGATCCGCATCTTCTTATCTGCTTTGTCTGTTCACCTGCGGAACGTCTCTTACCTGTCTTGACGCATCCAAAGTCTGGAAGGTTGCCGCCTTCGAAAAATAAAACAGTGCAAAACATTAAGGACTCAACCTAATAATCAGTGCTTGACAGGACAGGGAAGGCCTGTGGGTTGGTCGGCAGGATCAACATCCGCTGGCCGGACGCTTTGCACGATTATCCCGTTTGATCAGGAAGTAGAGAAGCAGATCTGTTTAGGAGAAGGGAAGCAGACCTAACCGGAGGGATGGGGGCAAGATACCGGGAAAAATGAAAAGATCGTGATCTTGCTGCAACTGAATCCGTTTGCAGCAACGTCTGTACCGTTCAAGCATTTCTATCAGGCCGCAGCCGCAAGGGGCTGGTTCGGTTGGCGTGCGATCAGCCGGCGGTAAGAGATCGCCGGAATTGCCACACACATCTGCAGTAACTTCCGCCGCATCGTTTCTTCCGCTCCGAGCCGGCGCAGCGAGCGGCGTACGGTGTACTCGCTTAGGTACGCCTGCAGATGCTTCAGCCCCAAGGCTATATACGTACTCTTCAGCGATTCCCACGCCTCTCTTACCACTTTCCGCAATGGTACATACAGCCGATAGGCTAGGGGGAACGACTGTACCGCCGATGTACGGACATCCACATGCGCGTTGATGAACGCGACGAGTTCGTGACGGTTTGCCCTTTGTCCGTCTCCTCTCTTGTGCGGTACCAGCCGGATTTTGACCTGCTCTGGCTCGCCCGACTCTGTAACTGTGCACCCCGCTACGACCGCTGAGGCATACGGATGCGAAAACTGACACCGGGAAGGGTTACGCCCATACTGATCGCTGTTCACCTTCACGTCTCCGCAGAGCAGTTCCCGGGCATCGAACTCCCCGGCGGCATGGCGTATTTTGTGCAGCATCAACCAGGCGGTTTTGTAGGTGACCTCGATCACCTGGCTCAGTCGCCTCGCCGAGATGCCGTCCGGGAGCAGGAACAACTCTAAGGCCTCGAACCACTTGAGCAGGGGCAGATGTGTTCCTTCGAAAATCGTGCCGACCAAAGGCGACGTTTGATGCTTGCACTTTCCGCACTCGAACAAGAGGATATGCCGGGAAGTCAGACGACTGCACCGGGTGTGAGCGCAGCGCGGGCAGACGAAGCCGCTTCGCCACTTCATCGCGATCAGCGCCTCCATGCAGGCCTGCTCGCTGTTATAACGGCTGCTGAATGGTTGAAGTTCCGTTCCCTTATTGACTTCCATATCCGCTCGCCTCCCGAATCAAGAATATAAGCACATACGTTCGCTTAAATTTATTTTACCAAACAAACGTTCTTCTATCAAGCCGAAAATCTTACCTGAACCGCCTCATTTTTTTCTTATCTCTTTTTTTCTTTATGCCGTACACTAGCCCCCTGCCCCCCTGAACGAATGGGATAATCGTGCAAGGCAGCATGCAGGGACACCAATACACCAAGACACGAGCGCTATAGACAGCCACCTCAGAGCCAAAGTCATAAAGTGCCGCTATTCTGATGACCGACGGTTGGTCGTTCACGTAGCCTACGTTTCATCGTTCCGGCAGCCGGCTGTCGAGCACAGATGTCTAGGTTGACCCCAGAGAACATACGATCAATCACATATGTATGTAAAACCAACAGAGACCCTGCTATACAGCCAGGGTCTCTGCATCTATCTATGTTTTAAGGGGGTGTCTTTATATTACAAGGCTTAACTTAAAGCAAGATGAAAATCAGTTTAAAGTTTAATGAAATCAATCGTGATATTTCCGCAGCACAATGACGGCGTTATGTCCGCCGAACCCAAACGAGTTGGACAAGCCGATGTCCAGGTCGGCCTTGCGCGCTGCGTTCGGCACGTAATCCAGATCGCATTCGGGATCGGGATGCGTCAGGTTGATCGTCGGCGGAATCACCCCTTCGTTCAGCGTCTGCATCAAAGCGATCGCTTCCGCGCCGCCCGCCGCGCCAAACATATGGCCGATCATCGATTTGTTCGCTGTGATCGGAATTTGATAGGCGCGCTCGCCAAACGCTTTTTTGATCCCCAGGGTTTCCCCGCGGTCGCCCACCTCCGTGCTTGTGGCATGGGCGCTGATCACGTCCACCTGCTCCGGAGACACTCCGGCGGACTGGAGCGCCCGCTTCATCGCCTGGGCCGCGCCTTCCCCTTCCGGATGGGAGGCGACCACGTGAAAGGCGTCCGAGCTGGCCCCGTACCCGATCACCTCGCCATGAATCCGGGCACCTCTGCGCAGCGCGTGTCCCAGCGATTCCAGGATGACGATGCCGGCGCCTTCGCTCATCACAAAGCCGTCGCGGCCCGCGTCAAACGGGCGGCTGGCCTGCTCCGGCTCGCCACCCCGCTTCGACAGCGCTGTGGCATTGCCGAAACTGGCCAGAGCCAAAGGATGAATCGCCGCCTCCGTTCCGCCGGCGATCATCACATCCGCCTCGCCGCTCTTAATCAGCCGGAACGCTTCGCCGATCGCCGTATTACCGATCGAACAGGCCGTCACCGGCGACAGCGTAGGCCCAAGCGCGCCGTAGCGGATGCTGATTTGCGCCGCGGCCATATTCGTAATCATCATCGGGACAAGGCTCGGACTCACCCGGCCCGGGCCCCGGCCATCCAGGACCCTCAAGTTTTCGGCCAGCGTCTCAATCCCGCCGATCCCCGAGCCGACGTAAACGCCAAACCGTTCCCGGTCAAGCCGTTCCGGCTGCAGCCCTGCATCCTGCATCGCCTGTTCGGCGGCAAACATCGCATATTGGCAAAAGCGGTCCATCTTGCGCGCTTCCTTCCGGCCAAACAGCCCCTCCGCATCGAAATCCCGCACCTGGCCGGCGATTTGGGCGCCGAATCCCGACGCATCAAAACGATCGATCCGGGAAATTCCCGATTTCCCTTCCTTTAGTCCGTTCCAAAACGTATCCACATCGTTGCCGAGCGGAGACAAAATACCCATACCGGTAATAACAACCCGTTCCATACCAAAATCCTCCTTCGCAAAAACACCTGTTGTCCCCTATTTTATCCGTTCATTATCCTATTACAAGTTTTTAGTTATCCTAGTATAATAGGTAATACAATAAGTGACCATCAAAGGAGTGTCCCCATGAGTACGGAACCAAGGCTTAAAGCGCTCTCCGAATTTTTAAAAACCCGGCGGGCCAAGCTGAATCCGCAGGCGGTCGGACTGCCATCGGGCGGACGCCGCCGGACGCCGGGACTGCGGCGGGAAGAGGTTGCCCAATTGGCCGGAGTCAGCACGACCTGGTATACCTGGCTGGAACAGGGCCGGGATATCAAGGTGTCCGCTTCGGTCCTGGACGCCATTGCCGGCGCGCTCAAGCTGAATGCCGATGAACGCAAATACTTGTTTGATCTGGCGATGGACAGCGGCTTGCACCCTTACTTCACTCAGGAGCCAAAAACCGCGATCAGCCCTTCGCTGCATAAAATCCTGCAGGAGCTGAAGTTTTGCCCCACGATCATTTCCGATCGCCATTGCCATATCGTCGGCTGGAACGCCGCCGCGTCCCATGTGTTTGTCGACTTCGAGCATCTTAAAGGCGAAGAACGGAATCTGATCTACCTCGTGTTCGCCAAAAAAGAACTGCGCAGCCTGGCGGTCAACTGGCCGCATTTCGTGAAAGGATTTTTGGCGATTTTTCGCGCGTATTACGGCCAATACGTGGCCGATCCGTGGTATGCCGGGTTTATCGAGGAAATGACGCGAAGCTACCCCGATTTTCATGATTTATGGGAGCAAAGCGAAGTCAAGGCCGCTCCCGAAGTCCTGATCGAATTCCGCCACGCCAAAGCCGGAAAAATGCTGTTTAACCTTACCTCACTGCAGGTGCAGGGAGAGAGCGATTTGCGCTGCAGCATTTATACACCGATTGAAGGCACGGCCACGGAAACCAAATTGAAGAAGCTGCTCGAGGGAACGGCACAGTAACATTGACCAAGGTCATTTTATCTTTGGCTGGCAAACACCTTGTCGCGGTATTCCACCGGCGAAATCCCTTCCAGCTCCTTAAAGACGCGGGAAAATTGCTTCGTATTTTCGAAGCCGACCGCCGCTCCGACCTCGAACAATTTCAGGCTCCCGGCGCCGATCAACTGCTTCGCTTTGCGGATGCGCACCTTTTTTAAGTACAGCACAAAGCTTTCTCCGGTGTAAGCCTTAAAGGCCTCGCTAAAATATGAGTAGTTCAGCGAGACATGGTTGCTGACCATCGCCATGTTGAGCGGCCGGTGATAGTTCTCTTCGATGTAGGCGACGGCATCCTTCATGTCCCCGTGCTCGCTGTGGGCGGAGCGGATGCCCCCGATGTAGTCGTCCAAATTCAGCAGCAGCTGCTCAAGGGCGCGAAAATAGTCATGAAAATGGCGGAAATTGTTCATCGTCCCCACCTGACGGTACAGCTTCAGCACCTCCACCGAAGCTTCGCCGTACAACCGGAACACCTCGTCCAGCACCTGTTCGTTCATGCGCCGGCCAACCGTTTCCAGGTAGGAAATATCGACATCCGGCAGTTCACCGACATGGAAGATCCCGCGAAGCAGCGCCCCGATTTCCTTTTCCCGCTTAGTGCCGAGGATGTTGCCCAGCTTGCGGAGTTCCTCCTCCGGTACGGGAAAAACACGTTTGCGGTCATGCAGCTCACTGTACCAAATCAAGCTCGTTCCCGGATAGATAAACGTGTGCTTCAGCGACCTTTTGGCCTCCGCATAACAGCGGGGGATATCCTCCGGAAGGCGGCCTTCCCGGCTGACGCCCATCAGCAGGCCTTCCAGGTCTTTCTCCGCGGCAAGCCGCGACAGCTCGGCAAACTTGGCTTGCGGCCCCCCGATCAGTACGACCCGGCCTTCGCGGTCGAACACCGCGGCGTTCAGGCGGCCGTTCACGCTTAGCAGCATGTGCTCCGCCAACGATTTCAACTCCTCCTTGTTCATGCACCGTCCGTCATCGTACTTGTACATTAGTACCGCCACCGAAAACGGCACGGCGTAACGGTCAATCCCGATTTCCTGCCCCAGCTTCCGGGCGTCCTCCCCGCTTATTTCCCCAACCTGCAGCAGTTCCTGCAATTTTCTCGACTGCAGTTCGGCACGGTACATCTCCGAGATCGCCATCTGCTCCTCCATTCGGGAAAACTGGTCCAAATGCGCTTCGCATTTCCGCAAAGCCGCAAACAGCTCATCCCGGCGGATCGGTTTAAGCAAGTAGTCCTTCACCTGATATTGGATCGCCGCTTTGGCATATTCGAAATCCTCATAACCGCTTAGAATGATGACCATAGGTTCAGGTTGCCCCGCGGCCAGGGGTTCCGTGGCCAATTTGCCGATCAAGGCAATCCCGTCCATCCGCGGCATCCGGATGTCCGTGATGACAATATCGGCCCCTTCGGAGCGGTAAAGCTCCAGCGCTTCCCCGCCCTGGCCCGCAGTGATCAGCCGGTACCGGCCTGGAAACTCGCGCTCAATCATCGTTTTTAACCCCAACCGGATATTTTTCTCATCATCTACGATCAAGAGTGTTCGCACGTTCACCCATCCCTCCTGTCAATAACATCCGCGGAATCGTCATCACGATCCGGGTATAACGCCCGGGTTCACTGAATACCTCCAGCCCCTGAGCCGCGCCGAAAAACAGTTTCACCCGCTCCTGGACGTTCCGCAGTCCAATGCCGCGGGGTTTGAATCCCGGCTCGAAAGCCCCCGGAAGCTTCTCTTTAACCCCAACCGCAGCCAATTCCGCATTTAATGTGGCGAGCGGTCCGGTTTCGATCCCGCAGCCGTTATCCATTACGGCAATCTGAATCCGGTCTTCTTCCAAAGCGGCGGCGCTGATCCGAATCTCCCGCCTTCCCTCGGCCTCCCCCGGCCAGGCATGCTTCACCGCGTTTTCCACGAGCGGCTGCAGCGACATTTTCAGCACCTCCAGCTCCAGATCACCGTCGCTAATATCCAAGATCAGCGCAATCGGCTCGTCAAACCGGATGTTCATGACCTCCAAATAGTTTTCGATATGGCGGATTTCATCGCCCAGCTTGACGTACTCCCCCGACCACTTAAAGTTATAGCGCATCATGCCGCCCAGGGAGGTCAGCGCGTCGGAAATGGCGCGTTGTCCCTCGATTTCAGCCATCATTTTGATGTTCTCCAGCGTGTTATATAAGAAGTGCGAATCGATCTGGCTGTGCAGCGTCCTCAGCTCGGCTTCTTTGGTCGTCGCCTGTTTGCGGATTCCCTGGGCAATCAGCTCGTTGATTTTTTGGATCAGCTTATTGAAATGATGCGCCAGCTCCCCGATTTCCCCTCCCCCCTTGATGCGCGGGATATCGATATGAAAATCGCCTTTGCGCATTTTTTTCGTCGCTTCGGTCAAACGCCGCAGATTTTTCAGAATGATCGAGTTCAGAAAAAAGGTAATGATCGACAAAAGCACGATCAACAGGATATTGGCGGCCATGATTTGCTGCTTGGAGCGCAGGATGTCGTCGAGTACGCCTTCAAGGGACACCACGTACAGCAGGCGGGCGCCAATCCGTTCGATGGGGGCGGAAATGAGCAAAAACCTCGCCCCCTCCAGTTCAAATTGGGTTTGAAAGGCGCCGTCCGCGCGCTGTTCCCGGAGCAGTTGCCGCACCTTTTGCTGCATGATTCCGCTGCCGCCGAGCACAGGTTGCCCGCGATCCATATACATCGCGCCATGAGCATCAAGCAACGCCATCTGGGATTCATGGTCCGCAATACCCGTATACACCCTGGGCGAAAAATCCTTCAGCAGCATTTCCACCCCGATGATTCCGACATGCGCTCCGCCCGAGTTGATCTCTTGAAACAGCGAAATTTTGGGCTGGTTCTCCGCAGGTTCGGCCGTGTACCTTTTCATGATGTCGCGGTCGGTCTGCTGCAGCACCCACAGTTGACCGCCATCCAGTTCATTGACCTCAGGGTACCACGGCTCAGCGGCGATCCGGCTCTCCCGGAACACGGTTGGCCAAATTTCATGGATCAGCGGGTTGTTCGTGAACATCCGCCAGTGAACAATTTGCGGCGTGCTCAGTTGAATCAGACTGAAATCGGCGAACTTCCCCATATTCCAGTCGATCAGCTCGCTGGTCTCCGGCTCCCGGTCCAGGGTCAAATAATTCATCAAATCCTGATGGGATATGGAGATTTGGGCCGCCAGCTCCATCGCCTCGATCTGCTTTTGGATTTGGATGCTTTCCAGTTCGATCGTGAATTGGCTTTTCTTAAGCGCATCGGCGGTGTAGTTTTGATGAATCTGGTTAAACAGATAGTTCGATACAATAATACTCGGAATAAAAAAAATAACGATATACGCCGTCACAAGACGGCTTTGCATCGATCTGCGTCCAAGCCAATATAGACAATGATCCGCGGTTGACTGAATCCATCGTTTCATCGCTGCGATTTCTCCCGGGAATGCGGACAAAGGGGAACCTCGCGGGCAGGCAAGCCGCCGCAAGGAACCCCAGTTTTGTCCTCATGAATTATGGTTTATTTAATGAACTCGGCGAGCTTCGCCATGTTCTCCTCGTATTTCTTCTGCTTGTATTCCCACACCTTGGCATATCCGAGCTCATCGCGTTTCTTCAAGTAACCGTCCCAGACTTGATCGAACTCGGCATCGGATTTGGCCAACAGCAGCTTAGGCGCCACTTTGCCCCACTCCTGCAAAATTTTCGTATTCATCACGCCTTCCTCGGAGTTGCCCTGCGGATCGATTTGGTCGAATTGCGAGAAGCTATGCGACTTGCCGCGGGTCCAATCTTCCGTCTGCTTGAACGGTTCGACGGCCGGAGGCGCCCAAGCCATGGTCGTGTTCGTATCCATCAGCATCCAGAAGGTATGGGACGCGCCGTACTTTTTGTCGAACGCGCCGCGGTCGCTGTTCAACAGCTCCGCAACTTCAGGAAGGAACTGGTCTTTGCCGTCAATCGTGTCCCAGGTGACGCCTTGCTTGCCCAGGTACGTGTCGCGTTGTCCTTCCTCGGAAATCATATAGCTCAGGAAGCGGATTGCCCGCGCTTTGTCTTTGACGTTCTTGGAGATCAGCGTCACCGTCCAGCCGGAAATGGACGGTCCGGACAGCGTCGGTTGATCCAGAGCTGCGTTCGCCGGTCCGTCAACCGCAATGTAGATGGAGTTCGGATCGTTCGCGTACAGCACGTTTTGCTGGTTGGCCATGTCATTGCGCTGATACAACATCGCGAAGTAGCGGCCCTGCGCAATCTTCTCTTCCATCTGCGGACGTTTATCCACGAAGATGTCTTTGGACAGCAGCCCTTTCTCATTGGCCTGACGCAGCGTCTTCAGCCACTTGACGTATTCCGGATCGGTGGTGCGGTCGTACAGCTTGCCGTCCTTCTCCCACGGAATCGCCAGGAAGTTCTGGATGTAGGCCTCGAGCGAGTAGTTGCCTTTCTCGTGGAAATCGTGCATGCCGAACGGAATCAGCGGCTGCCCATTCACGTCAGGGAACATTTTTTTTGCGTCTTCAAGCGCTTTCAAGAAACCTTCAGGCGTACGCATATCCGGCTTGCCAAGCGCTTCGTACATATCCTTGCGCACGAGGAACGTCTGGGTGGACGTGAAATTGTCGCCGAATTTCTCGTAATCCTTCGGAGAAGAGGACGCATTCGGATAGCCGTAGACGTTGCCGTCCTCCTGGGTATACCACGACACCTTGGCCGGGTCGGTCGCTTTATAGAAATACGGATCGTATTGGTCCGCCAGTTCGTTCAGCGGCAGCACCAGGCCGCCTTCGATCATTTTTTTGACCGCGTCCTCGCTCCAGGCGATCGTAATGAAATCCGGCAGCGAACCCGAGGCGATCATCGCGTTCATTTTTTCGGTCTCGTTGCCGGCAGGCACGATTAAGTTGAGGTTCACGCCGGTTTTCTCCGTTACGTATTGGGAGGTAATATCCTCACCCCATTTGTTCGGGAACCAGGCAAAGTTGATGTACCAGTCGAACGTAATCGGCGATGTATCCACCTTCCAGCCCGGATCGTCCCGGGTCAGCTTCACTTCCTCCGCCGCGGGCTGCTCTTCCCCTCCCTTCGCGGGTGCGTTGTTAGCGCCGCCGGACGAGCATGCCGTCGTAAAAGCCACAATCAGCGCGAACATTAACAGCAGAAGGCTCTTTGGCTTAAGCATCTTGCTCATGTGTTTTTCCCCTTTTCTTGTATAGAAATATGATTATATAGAACCCTCGCCGGGATAGGCAAGAGCAGCTATCTTGCTTATTAGGCAAATCGTGTTATCCCTTGATCGAGCCGATCATCATGCCTTTGACGAAATAACGCTGCAGGAACGGGTAGACGAACACGATCGGCAGCGTCGTGACCACCATCGTTGCCAGCTTGATCGACTGCGAGGTGACCGTCTTGGAAATGCCTCCCGGAACTTGGGCCGCCATCTGGTTGGAGCTGGACTGGGCCACGACCCGGTACAAGTAGGTTTGGATTGGCTGCAGGTCCATATTGTTGAGGTAAATGACCCCGGTAAAATAGTCGTTCCATTGATATACGCCATGGAATAACGCGATCGTCGCCACCACCGGCATCGATACCGGAAGCACCACGCGGAGGAAGATCGCCCAGTCGTTGGCGCCGTCGATTTTCGCCGCTTCTTCAAGCCCGTCCGGGATTTCGCGGAAAAAGGTCATGAAGATGATCAGATCGAAAAAGCTGAACATCGCGGGGATGATGTAGATCAGGAAATTATCCAACAGGTGCAAATCCCTCATCAGCAGGTAAGTCGGGATCAATCCGCCGCCGAAAAACATCGTGACCGTTCCGAGCAGGATATAAAATTTTCCGCCGATCAAATCCTTCCTGGAGAAAGCGTACGCCACCATGGCCGTGAACAGCACGTGCAGCAGCGTCCCGATGAGCGTTTTGGCCACGGTGATGCCCATCGCCAGCATGATGCCGGAGCTTTGGAACACGGCGCCGTAGTTCTCGAAGCTGAACACCCGCGGCCACCAATAGATCCCGCCGCGCATCCCGTCCATCCCCTCGTTGAGGGAATTGACGAGCACGTACCAGACCGGATAAAGCGTCACAAAGCAGATCAGCAGCATTCCGAGATTGTTGAGCAGGTCGAAGATCGCTTCTCCTCGGGTTCTTCTTTTTAAGGTAAGCATGTTCTCTGGGCTCCTTCATGAATTGGACTTGGTCTCACCGGCTAAAACAGGGACGTATCGTTCAGCTTCTTCGTCACCCGGTTAGCCAGCAGCAGCAGAATCAGCGCGATCACCGACTTGAACAGGCCCACCGCCGTCGAATAGGAATAACGCCCGGACAACATCCCGGTTTGGTAAACGTAGATGTCGATGACGTTGCTGGCGCTTTCGTTCAGCGCGTTGCGCAGCACCAGGATTTGATCGAAGTTGGAGTTCAGCACGCCGCCCACCGCAAGAATGAACAAAATCGAAATCGTCGCCTTGATGGAAGGCAGGGTGATATACCACATTTTCTGAAATCTCCCGGCTCCGTCGATTGTGGCCGCCTCGTACATTTCGGGCGATATGCTCGTGATGGCGGCCAAATAAATGATCGCGGACCAGCCCAGCTCCTTCCAGACATCCGAAGCGATGACGATGCCCCAGAAATAATTCGGCTCGGCCAGATACGAGATCGGCTCTTGTATCAGGTGCAAAGCCAGCAAAACATCGTTGATGATCCCGACGTCCGACAGCCAGGTGGTCAAAATCCCGCCGAGGACGACCCAGGACAAAAAGTGCGGCAGATACGAGATTGTTTGCACCGCCTTTTTGAACCGGACCGAACGCATCTCGTTCAGAAACAGCGCAAAAATGATCGGCAGCGGAAAACCGACGACCAGCTTGATCAAGCTGATGCCCAGCGTATTTTTCATCACATTGACAAAATTGTCGTCCTGAAAAAACTCCTTAAAATGGTCAAAGCCCACCCACGGCGCCTCGGCGATCGATTTGACGATGTTGTACTCCTTAAAGGCAATGATGATGCCGTACATCGGCACGTAGTTAAAGACGATCATCCAGGCGACGCCAAGCAGGGCCATGATTTGAATATGCCTTTGCGCGTACAGGCGCTTGAAACGTTTGCTCCATACCGGTGGCGGCGTCTTTCTTTCCGGAGCGGCCGCCGTTTCCGTCATCTGCCCTATATCCATTCCTCTGACCTCCAAGCTGTCCATAAGCTAATTATGTAAGCACTTCCAACTCCCTGTTTCTATTGTAAACAGGGGCCGGGGCAAGGGTAAGGTTTCAGATTTCGTATCAGGGGCTTATTTTTCGGTTAAGAAAACATCGCCGCTGGCGAGGTCCTTCGCCGTGCAATCCCATACCTTGGATGCGCGGGAGGTTCTAACGGACACCAGCGACCTTATCCGCCCATTTCCCGGGTATTTCCCAGTCTAACGGACAGAGGCGACCCTATTTCGCTCTAAACCAGTTTATCCAGCACGATTTGAGGTAAATAAGGGCTTCTGTGTCCGTTACATTTTGCAAACCCCCGTTTTTTCGAAAATAACGCCTCTGGTGTCCCTTAGCCTCTTAAAAAAAAATGACGACCGGAACTCTCTCCGTGTCGTCATTCTCTAGTTTCCTATTGTTCTTCCGCCAGCACGCTCATGATGATCAAATCGCGGTATCCCCCATTTTTGAACTCTTTTTGCCTTAGCCGCCCTTCTTCCTTAAAGCCGCAGCTAAGATAACAACGGTAAGCCCGTTCGTTAAAATCAAGAACCTCCAGCTCCAGCCGGTTCAGGTTCAGCCGTTCGAACACGAACCGTTTCATCAGTTCGATTGCTTCCCGGCCATACCCTTGTCCAAGCAGTTCCTTGCGTCCGATGACGATGCCAAGCACGGCCGAACGGTTTTGCCAGTCGATTTTATGCAGATCGATTTGACCGATGTACTCCAGCGTATTTTTTTCCGCAATGATAAAGCCTTTGCTCCCGGTCTTCCCTTCCATCGTCATTTTGAGGAAAGACTCGCTCTCATGAAGCGTGTGCGGAAACGTAAAAATACCGCTCAGCGTGCCGGTAATTTCCTCATCGTTCACCCATTGCCGAATATAAGGCAGGTCCTCTATCCGGTACTCCCTTAACGTGATCCGGTTTCCGTGAATATGCGGCATCCTCCAAACCTTCTTCCTTCCCGATCATTGAGAAAATTTGGCGTAGATCATAATTCCAATATAAGGGATCACCCACAGCAGGGGAAGCATATTCCACCAAACCGAGCGCTTCCCTTTGCCTTTGGCGAAAAAATACCAGCTGAATATAAGGGCAAGCAGCAGTCCGCCAGGATAGGCTTCAAGGTAATATAAAAAGAGCCTCATTCCCCTGTCGCCAGCCGAGCCGGGCGAATCGAACAGAAACGCGGAAATGCCCAGCACGACGAGCCAAACGGCCAAAAACAACACGTATACGATCTGCGACAAAATGAGAAAAAGCATCGTTTTCCGCTTGGTCATCATCAAATTTTCTTAACGTATTTGGCCAACGTCATGCGGTAACCGAATTCCACTTTTTCGCTTTCTTCGGTAAATTCAAACCCGTTTGATTTATAAAATAAAGTGCCGATTCCATTTTCCCGTTCGCACCAAGCAAATATGTCTTTGAGGGAAGCATTGAGACGGATCAATTCACCAAGCAACGCCTTGCCGATTCCTTTCCTTTGATGTTCTTTCAAAATATACAATCGGGTCAGCTCGCTTTCCCCGTTCACGGGATCGCCCAATTGCCCGAATCCGACAATTTCTCCATCCAGCTCAGCAACCAAAAACTTTCGGGCCGGGTCCGCTTCATCCCGGGTGATGCTGTGCTCCAGGCTGCTTTTCGAATAGGCGTGATTCAGAAAAGTGGCGATAAAATGCTCCGGATAAATCGTTTCATAAGTGCTGTTCCACGTTTCGACCGCAACCTCGCGAATCCCGTCGATGTCGTTAAGCCGTGCCGGACGGATCTGCAATGCCTCCATCTGCTTCAATCCTTTCTCTGTAAATAACTTGACCCAGCCAATAGATAAGCCTATCTCCAGCCGGGTCGTTGCTCCTTACGCCTCAACATATGTTTACAAAACTATGATACACTGCCGCCTAAGGTAAACGCTACCCCAAACCGATGAAATCAATTAAACATTCTCACAATGTAATCAACGAAACCTTGCCTGATTTTTTCACCTTCATAAATGCGTTCAAGCACTCTGTCTTCTTTGTATAAAATTTCCATATCATGAAACAAACTGTCGGGTTCCTGCGGATCGTAATAGGAATGAATCACTGGCAAGTCATCGTCAAATTGCTCATATTGATGATTTCCCAGATGAGGACCTTGACCGCAGCGGAAATCATTCGTTGTGAGAAAGTTAACGAACATAAGGCCCCCGGGCATCAACACCCGCTTCATTTCCTTCAAAGCTTGTTCGACATCCTTTTTTCGCATATGAAAAATCGTGTTATAGGAATAAACGAACCCCATCGAAGCATCCGCAAAATCCAACCGTCTCATATCCCCCTGGCGGATGTTCAACTCCAGCCCTCTTTGTTTGGCGTATTCGCCGGCAATTTCGCATTGCTTCGGGTCAGCATCTATGCCGTAAGTCTCGTAGCCATAGGAGCGGAACAAACTTAAGGGCGGCATATCGCCGCCTGCCCCGCAATCCAGTATTCGTCTTGGCATTTCCGTTTCCTGACAGTACATTAAAAATCGGTATAAGGGAATTTGTTTGATAATATCCTGCATTTTTTAAAAGGCCTCCTCATGGACTTCTTCTATTTCACTATCCTTCTTCCTAACTCATGCCCAAGCAGAACGCATGGGGCCAGGATGAACCCGACGGGGACGCTTAACAAAATCTCCCCCCAGGTTACCCATTTTTCGGCGAGCAGCCGAGAAAAGAGATAAATGGTATAGGGAAGCACGACCAGCACCGCGGTTACGACGCCTGGCGTGTATCTTTTCAAATAAAGGGACTGTCCGAGATGCGTAAACACATGTAATAAGAATAGGGTGTTAAACGCCAAAAACATAAAAAAGCGGCCCTTCTCCGCAGCCATGTACGTAAAGGGAATAAAGATGATGAATTCCATAAGGACCGCCACGGCAAATTGGCTGCTGGTCAACCGCGACATTTTTTCGAACGTCGGCCTAATGCCGGCTGGAATCAAAGGGGCAACCTGGCGTGCATTTCTTTTCATCCACGGCTCCACCCAAATAATTTCTTCCAAATCATGAATGACAAAAGCGACGATAAACAACCATACCAATGTCTGAAGACTCATCGCCTCCATATGTAGGACCCCTTCCTTGGTCAAAAAAAAGCTGCAAAGCCATAGTACGACACCTACTATATCATTTGCAGCTGCATTGTTCTATGAGATTGTTGCTATACATTGGAAACTGACGGTTTAGGCGGGCGGTTACTTCGGTTCATCCGGATGTTTGCCGAAAGGCTGAGCCGGGTTTACGACTTCTTCGGCGGCTTCCATTTGCGCCAGCGGCATACGAATTCGGCCTGCTCGATCCGGGGCGTTGCCCGTGTATTTCCTCAAGCCCAGTGCACGCCGTCCCGCAAGTCTCCTTTTCAGGTAATACGTTCCCGAGAGCAAAGCAACCAGGACGAGGCCTATGACGAGGCCCGTGCCTTGTCCGGGAATAAACGGCATGCTGACGATAATCGCGATCATGGCGATCAGCCCCGCCCAGGAAGTATAGGGATATCCGGGAAGCTGGCAGGCGGCCTCCGGGGAACAAGGGGTGTGCCGGCGCCACTTATAGTGGGAAGCAAGGATCACGAAATAGGAAAACAGGAGCGAAAATCCCCCCAGGCTGAGCAGGAACAAATAAACCTGCTGCGGCAGCAGGTAGCCGAGACCTAAACCGGCCAGCATGGCCGCACCCGAAAACAGAATCCCCCGGTAAGGAACATCCGTTTTGTCTTTTAACCAATTTGGAGCGTGTCCCTCCGCCGCCAGGGACCGAATCATCCGGCCAAGCCCGAACATCGCGGCCAGCATGGTGGACAAAATCGCGGTGATCATGACGATATTCATCAGCGTGCTGGCCCAGCCCATTCCCCAGCGGGTCAAGGCAAGCACGAGCGGGCTTTCGTCGGCGAGGATCCCCCCGGTCGGAAACAGCGGCAAAATCACCGCGATCGCCGCGACGTAAAGCCCGATCAGGCTGATCAATGTCAGGTTAATGGCGCGCGGGATCGTTTCTCGCGGATTGCGCACCTCTGAGGCGGCCAGCCCAATCACTTCAAAACCGGCATAGGTCAGAATGACCGTGAGCATACTGCCGGCGATTCCCGCGATCCCTCCGGGAAGCCACGGTTCGGAGCGCAACTCGCCGGCCCCGACGGCGGGAGTGCCGGGCATCAGGCCCGCTATGATCGCGAGGCCGATTGCGATAAAGCCGGCAATGGCGATCAGCTTGATCGCCGCCAGCCCGCTTTCCAGCTTGCTTAAATATTTGGCGCCCAACAAATTGAGCAGCGTAACGGCAACAATGATCACCGTCCCGGTAAATCCCGGGGAAAGATTGGGAAACCACACCCGCAGGAACGTTGAAGCCGCGATCGATTCGCTGGACATCGCAAAAATCAACCCGATCCAGTACACCCAGCCGGTGACAAACCCGGCCCCCGCCCCGAAACTTCTTTCGGCATAGGTCCGGAAAGAACCGGAGACCGGATCGGCTACCGTCATTTCCGATAAAGCATACAAAATAATATAAACCAATGCACCGCCGATGATATAAGCAATGAGAATTGAAGGCCCCGCCGCTTTGATTCCCACCCCCGAACCGAGGAAAAAAGAACCTCCGACCACCGTGCCAAGCGCCATCATCGTTAAATGAAAGGTCGATATGCCGGCCTTAACTTCACCCGTTTTTGCCATGATAACTCCCTCCAGCATCTGACTTAAGGATCACTGGAAGTATTTGCGTATTGCGGTAAAAGTATGTTAGTGGCCGGACCCGAAATGTTACGCGCCTCTTTTTGCCGTCTTGACGTCCTTTTCTCCCTCGCTCCGCCACCGCTTTGCGTACGACTGGATTAAATCCAAAAACTCCGCAAGCGCCGGGGACCTCCACTTTTTTTGATGATAGGCTAGCTGTGTGGCCACGCGCTGCGATTCGTCGTCCCAG
This sequence comes from Paenibacillus oralis, assembly GCF_003863965.1. Lineage (GTDB taxonomy): Bacteria > Bacillota > Bacilli > Paenibacillales > Paenibacillaceae > Fontibacillus > Fontibacillus oralis. The sequence continues at coordinate 4,874,236 of NZ_RRCN01000001.1, read as the reverse complement.
TTCAGCTTGACCAGTTTTCCCTCACGCAGCTCGCCGCGGACGGCAATCAGCGGCAGGAACGACAAACCCAGGCCGGAAATGACGCACTGCTTGATCGCTTCAATGCTCCAAAACTCGAGGTTCGGGTCGGGAAAAACGCCATGGCTGTTCAAATAATGCTCAAACAACGTCCGATAGGAGCAGCCGCTTTCGGTATGCAAAATCGTTTGATCTTTCAGGTCCGCAGGCTGGACCTCCTTCTTCGTTTGCAAAGGATGATCGGCCGGCGCCACCAGGGCCATCGGCTCCTGGACAAGCGTCTCGATATGCAGGTCCCGGTCCTCCACCTCCGGCTGCAGCAGAAAAGCGACATCGAGTTCACCCGAGCGCACCCGCTCCCTTAATTCCATGCATTGTCCCGGCTGCAAAACGATCTGCACCTCCGGGTACCGGAGGCGGAAATCGCGAATAATCTCCGGCAAGCGAAAAGCGGCCAGCGATTCGGGTGCACCGATTTTCAGGGAACCGGACACCTCCGCCTCCGCATGCAGAGCGTCCTTGGCCATGGAGTGGATTTTGGCGATCTCCTGCGCATACGGCAGCAGCCGGCGCCCGGCATCGGTCAGGATGATTTTTTTGCCGATCCGGTCGAACAAAGGCAGGCCCAGTTCGGACTCCAGCGCCTGGATTTGCGCCGTAATGCTGGATTGCGCATAGTCCAGCTTTTGCGCGGCGCGGGTAAAACTGCCGGCTTCCACCACGGTCAAAAACGTAAATAAATGGCGGGATTCCATCGCTCAAATCTCCTTCCATCGAAAAATCGAATAGATAAAATTCAATAATTCTGTTTTTCCTATGAATCGATTATCTGATACGCTAGATAAAAACGCAAGGAAAGCAGGATGACTTCAATGCACGAAAACGCAAACTCACCAAAACTCAAGCAGGGCATCGGCCTGCCGCAGGCCATCGCCCTTTATATCGGCTCCGTGCTGGGCTCGGGCGTGCTGATCGTTCCCGGACTGGCGGCCGAGCTGGCCGGACCGGCCTCGCTGCTGGCCTGGGGCTTCATGGTCTTGCTGATTCTGCCGATGGCTTTGTCCATGGGCTTGCTGTCCGCCAAATATCCGAACGCCGGAGGCGTCTCCCACTTCGTTACGCTCGCTTACGGCAAGCGGGCCGGGACGCTGGTCGGCTGGTTTTTTCTGATGTCGGTGCCGATCGGAGCGCCCGTGGCCGCCCTGACCGGAGCCGGCTATCTGACCGCCGCGCTGGGCTGGGGCGAAGGGGCCAAAATCGCCGTAGCCGCGGCCATGCTGGCCGCAGCGCTGCTCACCAACTGGATCGGCATGCAGCTTGCCGGCAAAATCCAAATCGCCGTCGTGATCGCGATCGCGGCCGTGCTGGTATTTTCTTTTGCGGCGGCGATGCCGCAGATAGAAAGCGCCCACTTTACCCCGTTTTTGCCGCATGGCTGGCTTAGCGTCGGTCAAGCGGCTTCCATGCTGTTCTGGTGTTTTATCGGCTGGGAAGCGGTGTCGCATATGTCCGAGGAGTTTAAGGATCCGCAAAAAGCGGCGATCAAAGGCGTGACCGCCGCCGCGATCATCGTGGGGATTTTGTACTTCCTGTCCGCGCTGGCCACGGTCGGCACACAAAGCTATTTAAAGGGCGGTTCGGATTCCTCGATGGTGTGGATCATCAGCCAGCCGCTTGGCGCTTGGGGCGGAATTGTCGCCGGGGTGACCGGGTTGTTCATTTGCATGGCCGGCATGATCGCATACACCGGCGCGGCCGCCCGTGTCGCTTACGCGATGGCGCGGGAAGGGAACGCGCCCAAATGGTGGCGCGGCCTTTCGCCCCGGTTTCATACGCCGGTTGGAGCGCTGATCTTCCTCACCTTCTGCTTTGCGGTGGTGATCCTGCTTTACGGCAGCGGCGCGCTTTCTTTGGCCACGCTGATCCAGTTCCCGAACGCCACGTTTATTTTGACGTATATGGGCGGGTGTGCGGCCGGCATCAAACTTCTCAAGGGAAGCCGCAGCGGCGTTATCATCAGCTGGATTTCCTTTATCGCTACGGCCGTCGTCTTTCCGTTCACCGGCTGGGCGATGCTGTATCCGCTATTCATCGCGCTGCTGTTCCTGGTCATCGGGCTGCGGATCGGCCGGCGTAAAGAAACTTCATTGGAGCACTAGGACTGAAAAAGGCCTCCCGGCGATGGCGTGATGACCATCCCGGCAGGCCTTTTTTCTCATATCGGGGCTGCTTAAATTTTGCCCTCATCAAAATAAACAACCTCCACGCCTTTGGCGACAATGGAGCTGATTCCTTCCGGATAATAAGGCATCAGCTCATCCGCCTGCTTCACGTCGACCCAGGCGATGTCCAATATTTCCTCCGGCCGGGTAATTTCCTGAGTGCCGCCCTTAATTTCAGCGCGGAAGGTCAGCAGCACGACATGCTCCATTTTTTCCGTATGCACGAATTCATTGACCGCGACAACGCCAAACACGTCAACATCCAGCCCGGTTTCTTCCTTCGCTTCCCGGACCGCCGCCACCTGGAGCGTTTCACCCGCTTCCACCGTACCTCCCGGCAGGGTCCAGGTTTCATTTTCATTTTTCACCATCAGAACCTGCGTCTTCGCCTCGTTTGTGATCAGCAGGTACACAACATCCGTTCGTTTCATTAAACAGGCCAACTTTCCTCGGATTTATGAGCAACCTAGAAATCGGTATTTGACCGCCGGCTACTGGAAGGATCAATCATAGGCTCCTGGAACGATGAATCATAGGCTACTGGAACGAAAACCGTTGGCTACCTGAACGACCAACCATCTGCCTTCAAATTAGCGGCACTTTATGGACTTATTTTCCGGAGCCAGGCCTGTTCATCCCAATTAGCGGCATTTTTTGTCCTTATTTTCCTAGGAATAGTCCAGAATGCGGGCATTTTCTTGCGATCGGGGAAAATAGCGACATAAATTTCCTCTATTTCGCTTGGAATAGGGAGTATCACCGGAATAACGCCCTTATTTGTCCTTATGTTTCTCGTTGGTGTTTCTCAGGCAGCACTTCATGCTTACATTCCGGGCAAACATCGTCAATCAGTACCACCCGCTCTCCACACCACGGACATTGAATCATGGGAGCCTCCTTCCGGGGAATCAGCTAAAACGTCTTGCCCATATAATACTCGTCGACGTATTTGCCGTCCATCCAAATGGAATTCTTTTTCGTCCCTTCAATTTCAAACCCCATTTTTTTATACAGCGCAATGGCAGTCTCATTCGGTACCATGACCGTAAGTTCGAACTTGGTGATGCCGGAGGCGGAATGAGTCCGCCAAGCCTCGGCGGCTTGAAAAAGAGCAGTTCCAACGCCTTTTCCCTTGTAGTCCTTCAAAATGCCGATCACGATATGACCTAGGTGTTTTATCTTGTTGGCGCCTCCTCCATTCACCGCAAGATACCCGACCAACTCACCGTTCTCTTCAGCCAAGATCATCGTGGAATTGGGCGATTCGATAATCGAACGAATCCGTTCTTGGTGCGCCTCGGCGGACGTTTTGCGTTCTCCCGGTTCCAACAGCATAAATTTCGTTTCCTGATCCAACTTCAAACATAAGTTCAAATGCCGCTCGGCGTCCTCTTCCCTGATTTCTCGATATGTAATCATTTGTTTAATCCTCCATTAATGTAACCCGGTAATGATAAATATGCTGCAGTCCTTTGGGTCCCATTTTGGTTAAACCGCGATCTTCAAAGCCTACTTTAGAGTAAAGCTTTTGCGCGGCGTAGTTTCGATGGTTGACGGCCAATACAATCTCATCCGCTTCGGGAAAATGCTCCCGCACGAACAAAGGCAACTGCAGCATTGCCGCTTTGGCGTATCCTTTTCCCTGGTGCTTGAAATCGACTGATAATGCGCGCAGCACCAGCGCCCGGGGATTTCCGACCAGAGGGACGAAATCGGAATTCCGATGCAGCACGAAAAATCCGGCCAGCGTTGTCCCGCCCGCCAAAATAACTACCGGATAGCGGTCAGGGTCGTTTACGGACATGTCCAGCGCCTCAGAGGGCAGGGCGGTAAATTCGGCCTGATTTTCGGGAAGCTCGAAGCGTTCTAGCGCCTCAAGGTATTTTTCATCGTAAAAGCTAAGACTGATCTGTTGTTTTGATAGGTTCATATTCAACTCCGTTTGGCTCCACTTTGATTTGAACGGATGTAGCACGTTCCCAATAATTATACGCTATTTAAAGGAGTTTGAACTCAACGCAAACGTCTGGGCCAGCAGTTCGTGAACTCCGGGCAGGCCTTCGATTTCCACGCTTTCGGCGGTTTCCGTATAAATGATTGAATGCCGCTTGTAAAAACTCCGCCAAAACGCTACGGCTGCGGCATTGTTCTTAAGCTGCTCCACCCTCACCCGTCCCGACAACCGCCCCATAACTTCCGCCACCGCCGTTTGCGCCACCTGCCGGCCCCGGTATTTTTTCAGCAAAAACAACTCCTGCACCGTGTAATCGATCCCGTCAGGGACAAACGGCGGCGCACAGACGAGGACAAAACCAACCATCTTGCCGGAATAGTGTATAAAGTAGGGGAACAATTCTTTTCGCTCCAAATACAAATCATTGTTCGACGTATCGAATCTCCCGTCCTCCGCCGGGTCCTCGCCCGTATATTCGGATAAATCATACAAGTACAAGTTATAAAGGTTCAAAAAAAGTTCTTTATGTTCGGGCAAAATTTCCGATATGCTGACATCCATAGGGCGGTCCCTCCTCTATCCTCGATTTTAACGGCGATTACTTTCCCCGCTTTTCGTACAGGTAAATATCCAACGCCTCGATTCCCCGGCGAGCGAGTTTGATGAACAAGACAAGGGCATAGATCCCTAAACAAACAACTACAATATACACCAGCAGCATCAATACAGGTAAAATCCCGAACACACCAAAGCTTGGCCCAACAACATTCATCCTTGGATCACCCTCCATCTAAAGGTTTACTGAATAACTATATTCTCGGTATCTTTCTAAATACCTTTCAGGCGTGCTCCCTCCGAAATCGCACGAAATGCAAAAGTGCAGTTGGATTTGACCAAAATCCCCCGCCCAGGTTGATGAAGTGTAAAAGTGCAGTTCATTTTCGAATAATCTACTAGTTTTTACCATATCACCTTCAAACAGCTGCACTTTTACATCTCATGGGTTCAAATAAGCGAATATTTTGAAAATAAGATGTACTTTTGCATCTGAACCCGCCAAGAGGAGCAACTCTCTAAAAAAACAACCGGCCTGCCCGCAGGAAAGCGGACAGACCGGTCATTTGGAATTCATTATTTGCGTTGCCCCAACTGTCTTACTCCCCCGCAACAAGCTCGTGAATTTGCTCCAGGCGGTGTATCTCATAGGTTGGCCGGACGCCGGAAGCATTTGGCTGCTGCTGCGGATTAAACCAGCAGGTATCGATCCCGTAATCGGAACCGCCCTTGATATCCGAGCTTAACGAATCGCCGACCATCAACACCCGGGTTTTGTCCGTAAGCCGCAGTTTGTCGAACGCATAATCAAAAATGCCCCGCTGCGGCTTATGGTAGCCCGTTTCCTCGGAGACGATAATCGCTTCAAAGCAGCCGGCCAGCTCCGAGCCTTGGATCCGGCTCATTTGCACTTCTTTGATGCCGTTCGTGATGATCGCCAAACGGAGGCCCGAATCGATCAAATCCCGGCAGACCGGAGCGGCGCCTTCCACCAAAAATGAAGCTTTCCCCAGAAACTGCGTGTACAGGCTGCTAAACGGGCTAACTCCGCAGCCAACGGCAAGGTCCAGTTCGCGGAACAGACGTTCAAACCGCTCCGTTCTAAGCTTGTCCTGGCTGATTTTCCCCTGTTCGTATTCGGTCCAAAGCTGTTTATTAATCGTCTTATACGCCTGAGCCACTTCGTCGGTGCAAGTTATCCCTTCATGCTTTAACGCTTCGCTTAACGCAAATGCTTCCGCCTTGGAGAAATCGAGCAGCGTTTCATCCGCGTCAAACAAGATGTGCGTATACTTCAAAAACTAGTCCTCCTCTTTACCGGAACGTACAATTCGATTTTCGCCTTGCCCTCGGGATCGTCCGCGGGATTGTTCATGCTGAATTCCAGACAATCCCTGTCGTCCGGGTCGTATTCACTGCTTGGCAGCCACCCGCCAAAAATACTTTGATACAAAATCGCGAATTTATCCAGCGTATCGTAAAAATAAAACATCGCATAGAGTCCCCCAGGCAGCGTCCTGAACTGCACTTCGGGCGGAGCGTCCTCCCGGTTCAGCGTATCCGGCACGGTTACGCAAGCATCGTAACGGCAGGCGAATTCTTCCGTGGCAGCCGGATCGTCCAGTGAAATTCCGATAAAAGATTGCTCCGGCGGAAACAGCCCGTTTGGGCCCGCCCACTCGCCCAGCTTCGCCCAAGCTTTATACGTCTCCAGATAACTGCCTACATGCCTCACATAAGCCACTTCAAAATCGGGCAATTCCTTCATTATTACGTTCATTTGCCAAACCCTCCTCAAAAAATTACGATTCCTATTTGAATCATACAGGGAGGCAGCGGGTTCAGCTTCCTGGTTATTGCTCAAAGATGATGAAAAATTGCGCTCCTTTTGCCGCTCCCGGCGAACCTCGCTTGGCGTTTTGGCAAAATGCTTCTTGAACGCGGCGTTGAAATTCGAGGCCGATTCAAACCCGCACAACGCGGAAATTTCCAGCACCGTATTATCGGTTTCCAGCAAATAAGCCAGCGCTTGGTTTAATCGCAGACGGTTCATATAAGCGATGGGCGTCACCCCCGTCACCGCGGCGAACACCCGCGAAAAGTGATATTTGGAGAAATGGGATACCTCGGCCAGTTGCTCCAGGTTCAGCTTTTCGCTTAAATTTTGCATCATAAACGCCTTTACGCTTTCGATCCGGTCCAGGTAATCGCTCATGCGCCGATCCCGTTCCAATGGGCCGGACGGACGAATTTCGGCGGCAGCTTGGTGCGCCCGTCGCCCTTTGCCGCATTCAGTTGCATTTGGGTCAAAAAAAGGCAACTCGACAAGTCCGCGCCGCGCAGATCGGCATCGCGCAAATCGGCCCCGATTAGATCGGCCATGCTAAGGTCGGCATCCCTAAGATCGGCGGCGATCAGATAGGCCCCTCTGAGGTTTGCCCCTCGCAGATCCGCGCCTTTGAGCTTGGCGCCGATCAGGTCCGCGCCGCGCCCGTAGGTTTTGCGGCGGCGGCTCGCCGTATTCTTAAGCTCGCGAAGCGCGGCGCTCCGTACCTGCTCACTGGTCTCCAGCAGCAGCGCATTCACCTTCGCGCGCTGTGCCGCCGCATCCGCTTTTTGGAGTTCTGCCGGGCCCAAACGGGTGAGCCGTTCCGTTTCGTCAAAAGCCAAACGGAGCCGCTCATGAAGCGGACCGGCCGGCTCCAGCGCCAACGCTTCGTCCAAATACCAAAGCAGCTCGTGAAGCTGCCACATTACCGGAAACAGCTCATACATCAGCGCCGCGGACTCCGGGGCTTCCCGCCAGCTGATTCCGCCGAAGGTTACCTGCGATATTTTCTGCCCCGCCCCGAAGCAGTCGTAAACCGTGCAGCCCCGATAACCCCGCTGCCGCAGGCTGTCATGGACGCCGCAGCGGAAATCGTCCCGCAGATTGGAGCAGGGCACCCCCGCCGCTTTATCGGCCGCAAAATCCACCGAAGCCGCATAAGGCAGCGCCACGCAACACAGGCCAAAGCAATGCTCGCAGTCGGCTTGCAGATCAGCCCTGCTTCTGCCTTGCGGCCGTTCCTTATGAAGATGCTCTCCAGACATTATTCCAATCTCCCCTCACTATCTTCACGTTTATCTTAAATAGCAGCCGCTATTAATATCAAACGTCGCTCCGGTATAATGCCGTGCTTTATCGGACAACAAAAAGATCACGGTATGGGCCACGTCTTCCGCCGTCAGCGGTTGGTTTACCAATTGATGACTGACATACTCCCGTTTCCGCCATTCCGGAATACGCTCCATCATCGCCGTGTCCACCATGGTGGGCGCGACCGCATTGACGCGGACATAAGGGGCAAAATTCATGGCACAGCTTTTGGTAAGTCCCAAAATAGCCGCCTTCGAAAGTCCATAAACGGCGTCAGAGCTTCCTTCCTGGCCAGAGACGGAAGACATGTTGACGATAACCCCCTGCTTACGCTGTTCAAGCCTTCTTTTTCCAAAAAATTGTGAAAAATACACAGCTCCTTTGACATTCACATCAAGTACGCTATCGATCTCCTCTTGCTTATAGTCCAGGATGCTTTTTCCAAGATAAATTCCCGCGTTATTCACTAACCCGTCGATACTGCTATGCTCTTCGTCCAAAGCCGCAAACAACGAGGCTACTTCTTCATAATGGCTTACATTCACCCTATACGTAAACAAGTTCGGGGAATCGGCAGTCCGCGCCAACTCGCGCAGCCGCTCCTCATTTAAATCGCATGCGATGACGGAGGCTCCTTCCCGTAAACATTGCAGGGTGATTTCTTTTCCGATGCCAGAGGCAGCGCCGGTAACGATAACTTTCCGCGTCGATAACATGAACGTTCTCCTCTTTGTTCAACTTTCCGGGCCTTACTGTTTCACACTTTAGCGTCGATTTTTTCCCGCAAGTTAGCCTCGTTCAGACCGTTTCGGGTAAAAGAAAACTTTCTGCCGGTCGCGGCTTGAACCCGATCCAGCACCTGCCCGAGATGATAGCCGGTATGTTCGGCCAAATGATACAGCTGGTGAATTTGCTCCCGATTGACGGGCAGTTCGCGGCTTAAGTATTTCATCAGCAGCAGCTTCCAATCATCCAGTTGGGCTTCGAACAAAGCAAGCAGTTCTTCCGCCGTCTGCCCGTTGGCCGGAAAGTAATTCTCAAACCCAGGTTTCAATTGCCGCTCTAAATTTTGCAGCCTTAAGCAGCTTCTGGCGATGTGCTCGCACACATGCAAAACGATCCCTCCCAGCGTATTTCCCGCCGGGTAAGGTTCATGCCATAAAATTTCCCGTTCCACCCCTTCCAGGGCGATTTTAAACTTCGGCCAATACATATCACACATCCGGTGATACGTAATTTTCAAAAAAAGTTCCTCAAACTCTCCATGCTCCACGCCGCTCATCTCCCGCAGAATTTTTTAGGACCGCCCGAAATATTCCCGATCCAGCATGCCCATGACAAATAAAGAGTCGTATCGATCATTAACCTTTACGCATTCCCTCAGCTTCCCTTCGATTTGAAAACCAGCCGATTCGTAAACATGCTGCGCCCGCAAATTGAAATCTTTCACGTCAAGCCACAGCCGATGGGCCCCAAGGCCGGTAAAAACCAATGTTTTAACCAATTCCAGCGCTTCTTTTCCGTATCCTTTGCCCTTATCGACGATGACGATTCTCCTCAGTTCAATGTTATGATTGCTGATTTCGATACCAAACAGCATCGCAAATCCAACCGGACGGCGGCTTTTATCCTCGATGACGAGGTGCAGGCAATCCTTTTGATCCAAGGCCTGGAGATGCCGCTCTTTCGTCCAAAGGGTGATGAATTGCCGGTTCTGCGCATCCTGCTCGGCTGCAAGAACGAATTCAATATCCTCGGGTGTCGTTAGCCGCAAATGAAGCTTGTCCGAGACGGGGAAATCGATCTTCATTTTATACCTCCGGCTGCAAAGTTAAGAAGTAGTGATAAAACTCCGTATCCTTGATATATCCTTTTTTTTCGTAAAGCCGTTGGGCCCGCTCATTGGTGATGGCCGTGGACAGCTCCAGTCCTTTGGCGTTTGTCTGCAGCGCATGAGTTCTAGCCGCTTCCAGCAGCAGCTTCCCCGCCCCCTGTTTGCGGTACTCCTCCCGAACGTAAAGATCGTTGAGAACCCACAAACGCTTCATCGATACCGAAGAGAAGGACGGATACAGTTGCGTGAACCCAATCGGCTTTTGATCGGCCCCATCAACGGCGAGAAATACGACAGATTCATTCCGGGACAGCCGTTCCGACAAAAACCGCGTGGCCCCCTCCACATCGGAAGCTTGCTCATAAAAGATACGATACTCGTTAAACAATACAGCCAGTTCCTCCAAATCCTCCGAACCGGCTTGTTTGATTGAAATAGAGGGGTTCATAAGATAATCTCCTTTTTTAATTATCCATTCACAGATTTTATAAATTCCCAAGCCCAGTCCAAAACCTAACGCATTTAAAATAAAATCGTCTACGTCAAAGCTGCCTTTTTTTAATAGAAGCTGGAGCGACTCCAACACAAAAACGCCGGTTATAAAAACGGCCCATGACCTTCTCAGGTTGCCTCGAAAAACGACAGGCAGCAGGATGCCGAACGGAACGAAGACGCCGATATTTCCAATCAAATTGACCAGCCAGATTCCGGACATAAAATCATACGAGCGAAGATAAAGGCCAATCGTGGAAAAAGGCTTGAGATTATACATATACGTACTATGGGACACTCTGCCGAATCCAAAAAGCATCCAGTAGATTAATAGCAGCGAATAACCGATGAGCAAAATGAAGGCCTTGCCGCGCGCGGATCTCAACAATACTTCTCTAATCCCCCTTCAGGCTTCCTGTACAAGCTCCTTCATCTTCGTGCCAAGCTTGATCCGGTCCGGCGTAAAAACATCATAATATTCGGTTTCGTACACGTGGTTTCTCCTATTGTTCCATTATAACCTAAACCTTTCCCGGATGGCCTTTGCGGTTTCTTCTGGACTTAGGAAAGTATTGTTGATTTTTATATAGTTTTCTTTCCGGATCTCGCCTTCGTTAGAGTTCAGCCTGTATTTTTCCATGGTTTTCAACAAATCTTGCTCGGAACGTTTAATGTTTCTTTTCGTAGGTTTATGCTGCAGCCGGTGCGGGTCCTTGTTTCGTTCCAGCCTTGCGGCCAAATCCGCCTCAAGCTCAACCCAATACACCTCCGCGCCCCTGGATTCGAACAAATCGCTGATTTGCCGGACGTAATCCCAATCCTCCTGTAGATTAAACGCCCACACATATGTAAAAATCAACCCGGGAAGATCGCTTTTCGACACTTCTTCAAATATTTCCCGCCGGAATAAGCTGACCAATCTTTTTCCGGCCGGCGTGCCGTAGTCAAAGAACTGGGAAACCAATTCTATGGTCATGTGGTTATGGAACAGTTTTAGTCCCGTGATTTTCGCCAGCTCCTGTCCAACGGTCATCTTGCCCACCGCCTGCGGCCCGAACAAAACGATGAATTTCATAGCTTCCCCTCCTACCTTATTCCCATGATTATACATCCATTTTCTGAATCCTATAAACCTATTTTGGAAAATATGAAAATTTTAGTTGTAAAAATATCATTTCTCACCTTATAATGGAAATGTAATTTTATGATAACGCTGTCATTTAGTGATGTTTTTTGAACAAACTTTAAAAAGGAGTGAAAATGATGTTGAAGCTTGGCAAACCGCTCTACCTGTTTCTGCTGTTTACTCTCATCCTGTCTTTTTTTCCTGCTGCAAATCCCAGCGCTTCCGCCGCAACCGATTGGAAACTCGTTTGGAGCGACGAATTTAACGGCTCCTCGCTGAATACGGCCAACTGGACCGCCGAAATCGGCACCGGCAGCGGAGGCTGGGGGAACAACGAGCTGCAGTATTACACCAACCGGCCGCAGAACCTGCAGGTGACGGGCGGCAATCTGGTCATCACAGCGCAGAAGGAATCCTATGGCGGCATGAATTACACTTCGGCCCGCATCAAAACCCAGGGGCTGAAAAACTTTACTTACGGCAAAGTGGAAGCCAAAATCAAACTTCCCTCCGGACAAGGGCTGTGGCCGGCATTTTGGATGCTGGGTTCCAACATTTCCACGGTCGGCTGGCCTTATTGCGGGGAAATCGATATTATGGAACGGGTCAACCACAATCCGTTCGTAAACGGCACCGTACATTGGGATGCGGGCGGGCATGCGGATTATGGACGGACATCCGGGAACCTGGACTTTTCCCAATATCATACGTACAGCATCGAATGGGACTCCAAATACATTCGCTGGTTCGTGGACGGCAATCAATTCAATGAATTTTATATCGAAAACGGAACCGGGAACACCGAGGAATTCCAAAAGCCGTTTTTCATCTTGCTGAATCTTGCGGTCGGCGGCAATTGGCCCGGAAGTCCGAACGGTTCGACGCCCTTCCCGTCGCAAATGCTGGTTGACTATGTGCGGGTATATCAAGCCTCTGGCAATTCATCCAACATTGAAAGCGGCGCCGTTTATACTTTAACCTCTAAAGCCAGCGGCAAAGTGCTGGACGTGACGGACGTCTCCATGGCGGACGGGGCCAAAATGCAGCAGTGGACCAATTACACCGCAACCAACCAGCGCTTCAAGGTAGAGCATATGGGCAACGGTTATTATAAACTGACGGCGGTGCATAGCGGCAAAGTACTGGATGTGCCGAGCTCAAGCAAGGCCAGCGGCGTGCAGCTGCAGCAGTGGAACGATAACGGAACCGATGCCCAGCGGTGGAAGATCGTCGATGTAGGCGGAGGTTACTATAAGCTGGTTTCCAAAGTCAGCGGCCTGGTCATGGACGTGTCCAGCTCCTCAACGGCGGACGGAGCGGTGGTTCAGCAGTACACCGACAACGGAACGGATGCGCAGAAATGGTTGTTTACGAAAGTGAGCTAGGCGGTACTTGAACCGAACGAAAAACGGGAAGCCCGGGAGCGTTAAGCGGCGGGTTTCCCGTTTTTAGGTGCGTTAAATCGATGAACGCTTCCTTCCTCCCGCCTTCCGTTTTATCGTACGGTCCAGCTTGTTCTGACGTAGGCGGTTTTCATGCCGGCCCGTTCCATGTTTCTGTGACTTTGCGATAAAAAAGCGCACTGGCCGACGGCCAGCTTGCACCCCTGGCGGGATGCCTCCGCGATCCGCCGATGCAACAGCCTTTGCTGCAAGCCACGATTCCGGAATTGCGGCAAAGTGGCCGCAAAAGTGAACGAAGCTATGCTGTCCTTGATATACATCACGCCGGCGGCGGCAGGCTCCTCCTTCACATAGGCCAAATAAAATTTCCAGCCGGGCCTTCCATAAAGCACTTTGTTATTTTCGGCGACGTAAGGTATGCCATCGTCCGATAGCCCGGTTCCCCGGCAATGAATCATGGCATAGGTCATAAACTCGTCTTCCTGAAGTTCTTTAACGGTGATTCCATCCATTTCGTCGATATGGGGAGTTTGGGGCTCGGAAAGGTGTAATGAGGTGTGAAATCCCGACTGAAAAAATCCGCGTTCGGCCAAACGGGCAAGTACATGCTGATCCGCAAACGACGGGACGAGTTCGAATTGAGGTTTCCGCCCTTTTGTTTTGTAAAACTCAATGATCGGGTCGATGAATTCCCCGTCCGCAGCAGTTAATCCTTTTACGGTATTAAAAGAAGGCCAGGGCATGGTCCGGCTGTAGATGCACAAGGCGTTGCCGAACCGGCGGAGTTCAACTCCCTCGGGATTGCCCGGCTTGCTTTGAATGGCCAACATCCGATCATACATATAATCGTTTTCGGATGAAACGATTTGTTGGATTAATGTTTCCGACGGCAATGAGCAGGGCATGGTCCACCTCTTTTATAAATTATTTCTCCCCTTTTAAGGCAGTACGGCGTCCAGATAATGAGAGGTTATCCCATCTTGCAAAATTTCCATATACAATTCGTCGTAAGCTTTGCCGTTAACGAGATAGCTCCGGCTTCTTCTTCCAAAAAGGCGGAACCCGGATTTTTCGTAACACTTGATGGCCGGCTCGTTAAACTCGAAAACCCGAAGCATGATGTTGTTTAAGTTTAGTATTTTAAAGCCGTATTCGCACAGCAGCTTGATGGCTTCCGCCCCGTAGCCCATACCTCTATACCGATCTTCGCCGACAAAAATACCGAGTTCCGCGACTCTTCGAATCTGATCGATGGCAAACAAAGAACAATTCCCGATCAGTTCGTCATTATTTTTCAACACAATCGCAAAATTTTGCCCTTCCCGGGCTATATTTTCGAGTACGCTTTTTTCCCGCGGCAAACTGAACACTTCGGCGGGAGAACCTATTTTCAAAGACAAAGATAAGTTATTGATCCACTTTGTGTATATTTCTATATCCTCCGGATTTACCGGGGACAAATACAGCCTGTCCGCTTCCATTTTTTTAAAATATTTCATCCATTATCGCTCCTTATTTAAGTTGATCGTATGCCTGAAACGAAGAATATAAGAACAAAAAATGGCTTTATTTCACCGATATCCATCCATTTGAGTGAAATAGAGGAAAATAATGTCGTTATTTTCTCGAATCACAAGGAAATGCCCGCGTTCCGGACCATTCGTAGGAAAATAAGTACAAAAAATGCCGCTAACGGGAACCAATATGATTAATTCCGGATAATAAGTACATAAAGTACCGCTATTTTGAAGGTCCTGCCGACGGTTGGTCCTGCCACGGTTAGTCCAGCCGACGGGTCGTCGTTCCAGCAGCCGGCTGTCAAGCGCCGATTTCTAGGTTGAGCCGAACTTCCTGCCTATTCCTTCCGCAAAATAAACTCCCCGGTCACCGCGTCGATAAAAGCGAGGCGTCGCTTTTTCCCAAGGCTATTCGTCACCGCAGTATCGGATTGATACACAAGCCGGTACTCCGGCAGCGCTTGATCACGATCCAAAAACCACTTCAGGCGAAGTTTCAGTTGCCCGGCATATAACTCGAAGGCCTGTTCAGGCGTAATCGCCGGATGGAATTGCCGTGAAGCGAGAGCCTCGATCATTTCATAAGAAGTCCCCATATACATGCAAACGGTTCCGGTAGCAGTGCACACGCTGATCGTTACCCGTTCGAGATGGACGGGGACACCATGGATATAAACCGGCAGGTAAAAAAATTCCCTGGAGCGCTCCTCTTCCCCCTCGTCCTCGGCATCGATTTGCAGTTGGAGATACTTCGTATAATCCGGGAAAACCATCCGTAAAAACCGTTCCGCCACTTCCCAGCATTCGGCTCGGCTGAACGCGGGACTTCCTTCTTCGCCACAGCCCGTATGGTGGTAACCTGCCAGCCGTCCCGTCGATTTCTCCACCTGCACCATAATCGAAGTTTTGCGGAAAAAGCGCAGCTTGTCTCCCCATTTCCGCTCCATATAACCTTCCGCCGACAGTGGATCCCGTTCCCGTTCATTCTCCTCTTCCTCTTGCGTCTTAAGCTGATAAATCCGCTTCACTCTTTCCCCATCGTCCGAAGATTTCTCCAGGACATAACGGTTCATGTCGATACCCAGCCGCTGCTCCCAGGACTCTTCCGAAAGAGGCGGCGCTTGCGTTATGTTCTCATTCGAAGATAGCGGGCGGCTCGGCGGCAAAACATAATGATCAGGCCCGAACAGGTCGCGGCCGGTGGTCGCGTCGATCAGGGCATGGTCCGGCTCCGGCTCATAAACAAGCCGGTCTTCCGGTTCGGTGCCTTTCATTTCATAGATGGAAGGATGCAGGTTCAAAATAATGGGCTTCATCCGCAGACATTGTTTGAGTTCCTCTAAAATTTGCGCTTCAGGCGTAATGGCATTGGGCCAATCCGGTATAGGAATCGCCTTGTCCAACCGGCTTTCCAGCCGATAACGCGTGACGTTGAAGCGGTGATCCACCGTCAGCTCACACCCCGTGTCCGGAAGCGGCAAGCCCCCGGCCTCCTGGCGATAGGCGAACGTATGCGGAATTCGTCTTTTCATCGTTTCGCAAATGGTCAGTTTGTCAGGCTCGGGATGATATTCGGCTACAAAGGCATCCGCGGCCTTTTTCGCCAGCTTAAGCTTATCTTCATCCGCCATAAGGCTTTCGGCTTCCGTCCCGTGGTCCTCTTCCGGCCCGTTTATACTTAGCCGGGTAAGAATCCCTGTGGCGATATCCAGAGAGACTTCAATTTGCTGCTCCTCATCGCCGGGATCCTCCCAAATAAAACAACGTTCCCGCTCTTCCTCCTGGGGAACGCTGTCCTCCATCTCCAGCCGGTAGTGAGGAGGGATTGTGACGATGGTTTGCGCGATTTGGCGAAGTTGATTGAAATCAGTGACCATGAGTGTGGCTTTCCCCCCTTACTTCAAGCGCTTCAGTTCATCGTCGGTAAAGTTTTTGACGGCCTTGTCTTGGGAAAATTTTGTCTCATTATATTGATTGGAGCGTTTTTTTGGGATGGACAAGCTGTCCCAGTCCGTTTTCTTCAGGATCTTGGCAGCATAAATGATCTGCCCGACATGGTAAGGGTAATGCGCCAGCTGCCTGTTGATCGCATCCATAACGGTGTGCCCTTCATTGCGGATATAAATAACTTGCGTCAATTGATCCGGACGGAGGGAACGAATCGCGCTCAGCAAGCAATCCCAGCCTTCATTCCATTTTTGCAGCAGTTCCTCTTGGCTTAGGATGTCATTTTCAAACTCGACATCGCGGTTGCGCCAAGGTTTCTCCCCGTCAGACGTAAGAAAATCGGTCCAGCGCGAAAGCATGTTTCCCCACAAGTGCTTTACGATCGTGGCAATGCTGTTGGAATCCTCGTTAAAAGCGACGAACCATTGGTCAGGTTCCAATTGATCCATCGCTTTTTCTCCCAGCGTTTTATAGTACAGAAATAGCTTCTCCACACTTTCCAAATAGACTTGATTTACGTCCAAGGGATGTTCCTCCTTTTTACTTTCCAGAATTTTCATATATCTTAACACGGATACACTTTGATGGGAATGAAATTCCGAAACGCATTCAGCGGTTCTTCGCATCCGCTTTTGCAGGTATCCAGATCCTAGAGCTTTATGGCTTCTAACGCCTGTATTAATGCGGTGATGGAATGGGTCAGCACGCCATTGGGATCTTGCTCCAAATCGCCAAAATTTCCGTATTCCGTGTCAATCCATTCAACCGCCCCCATTTGATTGTTGAAAACCAGCAAAATTTCGCCGATATTCGCATAGATGGAACCGATCCAGATCCGCTGTCCAAAGTCATTTCCGCCGGTCCATGCGGTGTAGTTATACATGAGCTGTTCACTAATTGCCTGGCTTTGGTCCAAGCCCTGAAGCGCGATATGGAGCTTAAATTCTTTATTGAATTCAAACCAGTTCCCCCATTGATCCGTGGGCGGCACCTGGGACGCATCGATAACCCCTTCCAGCTCCTCAAAATAAAAACCCCCGTAATATTCTTTCAGTTCCGGATGAAGCGTAAACCCCAACTCCCGCTCGGACGCCGAAAAATCAACTTGTTCCGTATTTACTTGATAGGCACCTGGATAATGTTGTTGTAGAAAGTGTTGAAGTGTCTCTTTAAGTGTCATATATAACTCCTTTATTCGCCGGATAATCCTAGTATAGCATCTTTAATAGGCATTCTCTGCCAAAAAACGTACCGGTGCCCAACCTACATTGGAATTATCCAATAGAATTGGAAGGCTATCACCAAATAGCATCGTTGATTAGATTTTTCCAATCAGCCAAACCGCAACCCCACTTCCCCCACCACCCCCAAAACAAGCTCCCTTTAAAGGACGATATACGGATATTTCCCTTTCCAAGTATTGCCGCTACAATGAGAAAAAATCGGCGGGTGCTCATCCGCGTGAAAGTGAGGGAGATGAAGATGTTAGCTCATCGTTTGAAGCGGAATGGCGGCGTTTCCTGTTGGTTGTTTAGGCTCTGCATCGCGCTACTGGCCGCGGCATTGCTTCCCCTATGGCCCCTGGCTTCGCTTCCCGCCGCATCGGCCGAGTCCTCCTTGACCATCGACACGCCTGCGGACGGCGAGGATGTGGAAGTCGGGACGATCACCGTATCCGGCCGTTATAGCGAAGCTTACGCCATCAAACTGATCGTCAACGGCACCGAGCAGCTCGATACCCGGATGGAAGGGGAAAGCGGCGCGGAATCGGGCACATGGTCTGCCGAACTGGACACAAGCCGGTATGACGGGGAGATCACTCTGGTCGCCAAAGGAACGAACAGCACTACCCGTTATGGCGTGACCAGCGCCCCTGCCGTCATCACCGTAAACAACCCGAACGCGGTGAAGCCGGTCGTGACCATTATCAGCCCGCGCGACGGGGAGAAGGTCAAAGGTTCCGGCACGACGGTTCAAGTCTCCGTTGCCTCCCCAAACCCGTTGACGAAAGTGGAGGTGAGAATTAACGGAGGTGCGTGGAAACGGGCGGGAAAATCCGGAAAAGTATACAAGTACAACTGGAACACAAAAGGCCTCGGCAACAAAACCTCCAGCATTGAGGCCAGGGCCGTCGATTCGCGGGGGAACATCGGCCGCAGCTTAACCGTCTATGCTTCCACCGGCAGCGGAACGCACGAGGATATTACGCTTGCAAAACAGGATCGGGCCATGTGGATTTGGGAAAAAGCGGCCTACAACCTGTTCCTTAATCCGGGTTCGCGGACCGCGCTAAAAGCGTTTGCCGACGACACCTCCACCTTCGATTCGGATCCGATCACCACTTTTTATATCGGCGTGTTCCCCTATGGCGGGGTCGACATCCTTGAGGAATATCCGGAAAAAGTCCGCGATTTCGTGCGGTGGGCGCACGACAACGGCTACCAGGTTCATGCCTGCATCGCCGGCGGTACGACTCCTCCATATTTGGGAGCGCTTACACCTTATCACGAGCATGCGATCCGCGAGATGGAAAAGGTGATCAACTACAACATCTCCTCCGCGTCGGACGAACGTTTTGACGGCGTCAACGTGGACATTGAACCTTATATCCTGCCCGAATTCGGAGCCGAAAAGCCCTCCGTTCAGCTGC
This sequence comes from Paenibacillus oralis, assembly GCF_003863965.1. Taxonomy (GTDB): domain Bacteria; phylum Bacillota; class Bacilli; order Paenibacillales; family Paenibacillaceae; genus Fontibacillus; species Fontibacillus oralis. The sequence goes on along the minus strand of NZ_RRCN01000001.1, from coordinate 4,855,379 downwards.
AATACCTGGATGTCCTGCAAAAAATGATCGGCCGCCGGGACACCGCCGGCATCGACTTGCCCTTCGGGCCGGCCATCCCGCGTTGGTTCGACAGCAGCGCCAGCTCCAGCGATATTACGTGGAACGGCGAAACGAAATGGCTGTCCGAGCATGTTCAGGACATCAGCGACTATATTTCGATCATGGATTACCGCGACACCGCGGACGGCAGCGCCGGCATCATCACCCAGGCGCAAGGCGAACTGGCCTACGCCAATGCGATCGGTAAGCCAAACTCCGTTGTGATCGGCGTGGAGACGCTCGACATCGCTAGCAGCGGCGATCCCGAAACGATCACCTTCCGCGAAGAGGGAAGGACTTACATGGAAGCGGAGCTCGACAAAGTGTACGCGGCGTTCAATGGCAATCCCGCGTTTGCGGGCATCGCCATGCACCACTACGATTCCATCCGCTGGCTGCCTTCCGTCTGGGGGCCGGACGGCCAATTGTGGCGCGTCACGCCGGAGGATACCTCGCCCCCGTCCGCTTTGAGCGGACATCCGGCGGCGGCGGCGTTCGACTATCAAAGCATCAACCTAAGTTATGGCCGGGCCACGGACGACTCCGACATTGAACATTATTTGATTTACCGCAGCACAGAGCCGGATTTTACCCCGGATGAAAGCAGTCTCGCCGGAAGCTCGCGGAACTTAACCTACATGGATTCGGGCCTGCTGCCGGATACGACCTATTACTACAAAATTGCGGCCATGGATATCAGCGGAAATGTCGGCCCCGCCAGCTCCGAAACTTTAAGTGCGACGGCATCCACGTATCTGCGGCCGATGATCATCGGCGATATGGATGTGGTCTTTAACGGGACGCGCGCCGAGGTATCGCTGCACATCGTCGACCTGGATACCGGCGATGGCGTGACCGCCGCCGTATACGGCCGGTTTACGCAAAGCGGCGGCAGATACATCGAAATGCGGACCGATGCCGACGGCTTCGCCACCGGAAGCTCCGAAGCGTTGACCTTTTCGTCCGGCGAGGCCGGCTTCTGGCCGCAGCGGATCGTGGCCCCCGGCTACTATTGGGCGTCCGCCTACGATGAGCGGCGAAACGCGACCGCCGCGTGGTCCGGGGCGTCCTTCAGTACAACGCCTGATCCGCAATAACCTGCCGGAGCGCTTCGATTTCCTCGCGGGTCATTTCATAACCGGCGATATCATGCGCGGCTTCCTCCGGAATGACGCCGGATAGTACCAGGCACCACAGCATCCGTAAGATGTATTTGTCCAGCGGCTGGATAAACGTACGTTCGGCATAAGCGTCAACGCGCGAGGAGAGCGCCAGGAAGGCTGCGAAATTCCCCTCTGCGAACGCCTGCATCAAATCGTGCTGAATGCCCGGGAACGCGGCGCCCAATCCGACCAGGGCGCTGCGGGCCCCGCGCATCAGCGAGTATCCGAACATCCGGTCCTCGCCGGTGATGAGCAGCTTCTCCGGAAACTCGGCCGAAATCAGCGTGGACACATCCTGCAGTGTCATGACGCTGTCGAGCGTGGCCACTTTGATGCCGAGCGTCCGGGGCAGCGCTAGCAATTCCCGCAGCACTTCTGCGGAATACGACACGCCTCCGGCCTCGTCGTACAAATAAAAAAGCACCAAAGGGCAGCCGAATCGGGACAGCTTGCAGTGATAACTCACGATCGCCTCATCCCGCTCCCCGGGCGGCAACTCCTTGAAAATCGCCGGCGGGAACACGAGCAGGGCGTCGGCCCCCCAATGAATCGCATCGGCCGCCATGCCCAGGCTGTCCCGTTCCCACTGGCGGATTTTCATGTTCCCCAGCAGCCGGTTGTCGGGAATTGCTCCCACCCCGGCGATCAGCAGTTTTTGTCCCCCCAGCGCGGCTTTCCAAACCTCCAGCACCTGCTTGCGCTCATGCCGATCCAAATGCAGCCCTCTGCCCGTATGCGCCCAAACGGCGGCGCCGGCAATCGGCTGTTCCGAAAGATACTGCGCGTAGGCTTCCTGCGCTTTCGCATGGATTTGTCCCGTATAATAGCGGGGTACGGGCACGGCGGGGATCAACCCCCAAGCACATGCGTTTTTCACGGCATCCGTGTTATTCATTCGTACAACCTTCCTTTAACATTTTTTGACTCCAGAAAAAAAGATCGTCCCCGATCCCGATACCAGTTCGTCACCTCGCAGAATGAAGCTGTCCCGCCGCGGCCGGCGATTTCGCCCGTTTCGCGCAGATGAAGCAGCCAAGCAACCAACCCTACATCGGGATGGAAATACAATTCATGCAGCGCACGCTGCGTTTTGGAGCCCCGCTTCATGCTGTAGACGTCGCCCGGCAACTGAAACAACGTATGCATCTGCAGGCTCGAAACGCCGCGCAGCGCGTATTCCAGCGCCATTTTGCCGGAGTGCACGTCGCCCGTTCCCGACAGAGCAGGCACGGGGGATCGCAGCTCGCCTTCCAGCTCCAGCCTGCGCAGCCCGGACAATATCCGCAGATTGCGCGCGCTAAGGTCAGGTCCGCCGTAGGCCGCCCCGGCTTTGCCGCCGCCGGCAGCCTGCCGTTCGGAGTCATACAGCCGGTTCGCATAGACGATATAATCCGCCCCCTCGTCCCCTTCTTCCACCAGCGTCTTTATCGTCTGCAATTGGAACTCGTCATCAAACAGCGTGTTCATCAGCTTGATGCCCAGCCGGATTTCCCTGTCCGGCAGCGCCGACCGGATCGCCTTAGGCACCTCTCTGAGCCAGCGTATAATCGCCGGACGCTCCGCGGCCAGGTCCGAGCCAGCCAGGGTCGGGCTGAAATCTTTCTCCAGCTGGAGCGGACCGGGTTCGCCGGCCTCCTTCCAGACTTGCGCCAAGCACCGCGTTGTATAGCGGTATTCGTCCAGCCGAAAATCCTCGGCCGCGGCAGGCAGATGGTATTTGCAGGACGGCACGACCACGGTTCCCCGCTCCCGCCCGAGTTGGATCGCCTCCCGAACGAAGCTCAAATATTCATTAAAACTGCCGTGCCAGCCCCGGCCGTGCCAGGTCACGTTCCACCCCGGTTCTCCCGTTTCTTTGCCCACGATCCGGCCCACTTCCATCCGCGTCTCTTTGACGGCCCATTCCTTCATCGAGCGGTCGCCCTGCTCGTCCTCCGCGATGACCGTTTTGAGCACGACAAAGCCGAGGCCTGCTTCCGCATCGGACTGGACCTGGTGCGCGCTGAGCGAGAGTTGGCCCGAGGCTTTGCCGAAAGGATTTTTAATCGGGCGCGGCCCGTAAAACGAAGATACATCCAGTCCGTACTGTTCGAGCAAATAGAGTTCGACCTGCTCCGGCAGCCCCGTTTCGCTGAACCGCTCATAGTCGTGGCGGATCCGGACCGCGTCCTTCTGTGAAATCCGCGGCGGACCTGCCGGCAAAATAAGGTGGTTAATCATCTTCATCCCCTTTGATCATTAGTTCATGAAGATGTGTATTCAGAAATGGCGGACCGTATCCTTGTTCCGGCAAATTTTTAACATTTGTACCGGCAATTTGGCGATTTACTCTGAACGGATATTGTCCAGGTTGAGCGTATAAATCTGCCTTGGACGGCCGCGCCCCACCGGCTGTTCCTCGCCTACGATCGCAGCGATTCCGTACTTTTCGAGCGCGGCCATAATGCGGCGCGCGCTGCGCAGCGTAATGCCGAAGCCCTCCGCCAGCTGCGCGGCGGTCAGGGTCGAAGTGCCGAGCCGGCGGCAGAGCGAAATCAGCTTGTTGATCGTGCCGACGCTAAGCCCCGCTTTTTTCGCCAAAGAGATCAGCTCCGGGTCTTCGCTGCGCGCCGAATATTTTAAAGTCAGCTCCGATCCCAGCGGCCCGTAAACGAGACCGTCCTGCATAATCAAAAAGCAGTTGCCCCCGCCCCCCGCCTTTGCTTTCAGCAGCGCTTCCCGCGCCTTTCCTTCCGCTTCGTTGGCCGTCCGGCCAAGCCCGATGCCGATGCTCGCGTTCCACTGCAGCCGTTCCATCACCTCCAACAGCAGCGGGGCCTCCTGAAATTTCCGGGTCACCTGCTCGATGATGCCTTGCGTCGTAATAAAAGACACTTCTCCCGAATCGTTCCATTTGATCAGCGACTGCGTCGCCTCGCCGAAATCGACAAAAATTTGTTGGAGCACGATTTTTTTGCGCTGGATATCGTATTCGGAGACCGCTTCTTTAAGCACCCGCTCATAATGGTCGATGCTTAATATGCCGATGGCGATTTGCGTGCGGCTGAGCCGCAGGCTTTTTCCTTCGAGCAGCGCCCGGCTGAGGCAGTCGCGGATCGACGAGCGGGTGGGAATGACGCGGAAAGCCGGAACGCCCAGCTCGGACAGCTGCTGGTAAACCGAGGTCACGCAGGTGACGGTGGCGGTTACGCGGCCTTTTTTCCATAAATCGTAATGAAAAGCGACCAGGTCGTCATGACGGATTCCGGAAGCGTAGGATTTCACGTAGATTTGCCGGTGCGTTAAGCCCAATTCGTCAAGCTGTTCGGCCAGCTCTTGAGACTGAAGCACATCGACGCTGATGCGGACCTCTTCGTCAAAGGCTGTCGGCCGACGCCGGAAAAAATCAAACAGCACCTTATACAGCGCGGTTCCGGAATAATGCACATGCACCATCGGCAGCCCGGGATCGCTATCCAGCGCCAGCTGGTAAGGAATCGGACCGGTAAACAGCAAAATATCCGCCTGTTCCCGCACCCCGGTGACGACGTTCAGCGTATCCTGCTCATGCTGATAAGGCGCGGGAAACATGGACAACTCATGAAAAACTTCGCCCGCCTGAAGCACCGTTTCCACCAGATCGTACGGGCCAATCACCGCCACCTTCATGTTCATGACGACCGTCACCTCCGTTTACCGCTTGTATGGACCTTTTCGGTTCAGGTTGTTGTGCGGGACAAGTAATCCCTCACTTCGGCGTACGACTGCCGCGTAAGCTCCAGAACATCCTCCCCGAAATATTCAAAAGAAATAAAGCCGTCGTAACCCCGAGCCCGCAGCTCCTTCAAAATGGAGCGGTGGTCCGCATCACCCTGCAGCACGGGAACCGGCCTGCTTAACGCCCAGTCTTCATGGTTCCAGCGGTAATCCTTAAAATGAACATGCGTGATGGAGCCGTAAAACCGTTTCAGCACCGGCAGCGGTTCGAGCCGGTCGACAAATAGGTTAAAGCCGTCGTAAATAAGCTCCAGCTCCCCGGGTTGCCTTGTTTGACCCACTTGCCCGAGCAGCGCCGCGAGGGAGTCCGCCGTATCGGCGAACGTGCCGTTGTGGATTTCCACCGCCAGCTTGACTCCCTGCTCGTGGCAAGCGTTTAGCGCTTTCCCCAAGCCGGTGGCGGCCCGGCTCCACTGCTCGCCGCTCGCCTCCCGCGAGGCCAGATGCCCCGCGAACGTGCGGATGCGCGGGCAGCCGACCGCCGCGGCCCACCGCGCCGCTTGGCTGATGCGGGTTACATCCCGCCCGGATTCGCTGTCGCTCCGGGAAAAGTACGTGTACCCGCTGATCGCCGGAACGGCCAACCGGTGCCTGGCGAGGAGCCGGCAGAGATCGGCGGGGGTGCCGCCTCGTTGGGCGTATTCTTCGAGATGGCCGATCCACAGCTCGACGCCGTGCAGCCCCAGCCGCTCACACGCGGCAAGCACCTCCTCCAGCGTCAGCGATTTCAGCCCCGTCGAGCAGAGGCTGAACTTCATGCCATTGCTGCCGGGGGCAAGGGAAGTTTGGGGGATCGTGACATCCAGCATATCCAACGTGCCCGGTACGCCCGGCGTATCTAGCGTGTCCGGTGTACTCGGCGTATCCTGCATGTCAGGTGCACACAGCGCATCCTGTGTGTCTGGTGCGCGCGCTACATCCTGCGTATTCGGTGAACCTGGCGCATCCAACGTATCCGGTGCAGTCGGCGTGTCCGATGCCCCCAGTGTATCCGGCGGCGCATCGATTAAACGGCGTTGGCAGTCTGCTTGCGGCTTACGAGCTTCGCACAATTTGCTCCACCCCCGTTTCATGCGAACGGTACACCGCTTCGAGCGCGGCAATGACGGATCTAGCGTAAGCGCCGGAGCTGTCCGGCTCCGCATCGCGCTCGATGGCCTGCAGCAGATCCTGGAGCTGCAGGCAAAACGGATCTGCGCAATCGCCCCACTCGCCGCCCGTAACCGGCTCATATCGTCCGTTCCGGCTGATCCACAGCCCTCTGGCGGAATTTAACTTCGCCATCCCGCCGGTGAAGATCAACTCAGTTTCGTCCTTTGCCACGCCTTCGTACCCGGACTGGACGATGACCGCCCCCAGACCGCTCGCCGTCTCCGCAAAAACCACACCGCTTCCTTCCACATCGCCGATCCCGCCTTCATAACTAAGGCTCGCTTTAACTTTGCGGATGCGGCTGTCGGTGAGCCACTGGATTTTGTCGATCGAATGAGCGCCAAGGTTCATCATGATTCCCCCGCCGGCCTTGGCCTTCTCGAAAAACCAGCGGGGCCGGTTGTCGCTGTAGTAAGGCAGATGGCGCGTATCGTGGATCGCCACAAGTTTTCCGAGCTGCCTACTGCGAATCAGCGCTTTGGCCCATAAGTTAGCCGGCAAGTAATGCTGAGTGTGGCCGACCATCAGCTTGACCCCTGTTTGACTTGCGGCTGCCAGGATCGCATCGCACTGGGCTATGTTTAAGGCCATCGGCTTTTCCAGCAACAGATGGCAGCCATGCTCTGCGCAGAAACTAGCGCATTCCTCATGCAGATCATGCGGCAGCGCAATGATGACGATATCCGGCCGCTGCTCGCGGACCATATCCCGGTATCGAGTGTAGAAGGCGAGGCCGTATTTTTCTGCGGCTGCCCGGCCTTTCGCCTCATCCGTGTCCGCCACGGCCACGGCGGTTAACCGCTCGGGCCCCACCTGCCCGATCGCCTCCAAATGATGTCCCGATATGATCCCCGCCCCGATCAGGGCCACCCGGTAGGCCATCCTGTTCCCTCCCCGGTCAAAATTTAAAATGGTTGCGTTGCTGTTCACGGCGCGGTTCATGGTACAGTTCACATTACTGCTCATGGTGCGGCTCATGGTATAGTTCATGCTACAGTTCACATTACTGCTCACGGTGCGGCTCATTTCTCAACTTGACCGGCCGGTGAGGCCAGCGGAATCCTAACGGACTCCAGCGCCGCTATTTAGCTGAAATCACGAGTTTTCAGGATGTAACGGACACCAGAGACCTTATTTACCTCTAAAACGCGCGATTTCCGCCATTTTTGGGCAAATAAGAGCCCTCCTGTCCGTTAGAAGTTGAAACCCCGTTTTTTCGGGCCAATAAGGTCGTTTGAGTCCGTTAGCCAGCCGCACTACGGTCCGACGAATGAGCCCCCATAAAAATAGCGGAATTTTATGGTCCTATTTTCCGAATCTCTGCATGTTCACCACCCTTAGCGACATTTTATGTCCTTATATTCCAACGAACGGTGCGAAAACGGCCATTTCTCTGCGATTCAAGAAAATAGCGGTAAAAATTTCCTCTATTAAACTTAAACTAGGGGGACGCCGCCAAAATAGGGACATTTTTTTTCGTTATATTTTTACTTGAGTCGTACTCACGTTACTTGATACCGGCGGAGTTGCTGCCCTGGCAGAATTCTGCCGGCCTATTTAATCCCAGCAGAATTACTGCCTTGCACAAAATATTTCTCCGCGAACAAAAACACGAGCAGGATCGGGATCAGGCTCATCAGCGCGGCGGCGACCATATATTGCTCGTTTCCCGACCATTGGCCCGACATGGATAAAATCCCGATCGGCAGGGTGAAGTTTTCTTTGGAGGTGAGGAAGATCGCCGGGGACAAGATTTCGTTCCACTTCGTCATAAACGTGAACACCGCCAGCGTCGCGAAGGTCGGTTTGCACATCGGCATAAAAATACGCACGTAAATCTGGAACGGGTTGCAGCCGTCGAGCCGGGCGGACTCCTCGTAATCGCGCGGGATGCCGAGGAAAGCCTGGCGCATCAAGAAAATCCCAAACGGCTGGGCCAGCCACTCGATAATCCACAGCGGGGTCAGCGTATCCAGCATATGCAGCGATTTGAAGATGACAAACTGCGGAATGATGAGCACGACCGGCGGGATCATCATCGTCCCGAGCACGACGAGGAACAGCGTATTTTTCAAAGGAAATTTCAGCCTGGCAAAAGCGAACGCCACCATGGAGCAGGAGATCAGCGCGCCAACCACCGACAACACCGTGATGATGACGCTGTTCAGCGTGTACTGTCCGAACGGTCCCATTTTCCACACTTCGGCATAATTGCTCCACTGCACGGGCGAAGGAATCCATTCCGGGGGCACCTTCGTATATTGGGCATAACTTTTCAAGGAATTAAACAGCGTCGTCAAAAAAGGCGTGAGCATCACCAGCGAGCTTAAAATCATAACCGCGTATCCCGTGACGTCCCGCCAGCGGTTCCATTTCATGCGCCAGCCCCCCTCTTTCCCGCTTCGGCGTCTTTTCTCATTCGTAATGCACCCACTTTTTCTGCAGCGACATTTGCACGACCGTCAGCAAAAACAGGATGACAAACAACACCCAGGCGATCGCCGAGGCGTAGCCCATGCGCAGGAATGAAAAGCCTTCCTGATAGAGATAGATCATCAGCACCAGGCTGGCCTTGTTCGGTCCGCCTGCGGACGAAGCGTCCAGCGCCCCGCCGGTCATGACGTAAATTTGCTCGAACGCCTGAAACGTCGAAATCGTGCTCATGATCAGCACCAGAAACGTCGTGCCCGAGATCAGCGGCACTGTAATCCGGCGAAACTTTTGCAGCGTCCCCGCGCCGTCGATCTCCGCGGCTTCGTAAACATCGGAAGGGACGTTCTGCAGGCCCGCCAGGTAAATGACCATAATGTATCCGATGCCCTTCCACACCGCGATCAGCACGAGCAGCGGGATGACGAGATGCTCATCCTGCAGCCATTTTTGCGGCGTCAGGCCGATGGTTTGCAGCAATGCGTTGGCAAAGCCGAACCGCGGATTGAACACGGCGTCGGACACGTACATGATGACGGTCCAGGAGGAGATCACCGGCAAAAAATGCGCCAGCCGAAAAATCTTCAGCCCTTTAAGCTTCTGGTTCAGCGCCACGGCCAAAATCAACGCCAGCACTGTCTGCAGCGGCACGAACAAAACCGTGAAATAAACGGTGTTCCCCAGCGCCTTCCAAAACACCGGCTCATTCAGCAGCTTCCGGTAATTGTCCAGCCCCGTCCACTGCGGCGGGTTCAGAATATCGTACTTGGAAAAGCTGAAATAGAGAGATGCGAGCAGCGAGCCCAGCACAAACACGATAAAATGCACGAGATAAGGGGTCACCATCAGGAGTCCCCATTTGCCATCGTTATTAAGCCGTTTTTTGCGGATGCGGGCGGACTTCTGTCCGCCTTCGATCCGCACGGTTTCCGTTTTTTTCAACATGCTTATCACGCGCTTTCCGTCTAGTTCTTATAAAATTCGTCGAGCACCTGCTGCACGTCCTTATCCGCCTGGCTCAGCGCCTCGTCGACGCCGATCTCGCCTTCAAACGCCCGGTTGACGCTGTCGCCGAACTTCCCGACCCATTCGCTCCACACCGCGTTGACGTCCAGCGTTCCGGCAAATTCGAAGCTGTCCAGGAACGCCTGCTTATTGTCGGGTTTGCCGCTTAAAAACCGCTCGGAGTTGGCCACCGATTTTTTCACCGGAACCGCTTCGCCAAGCGACGCCCATTCATTTTGCACCTCGTCTTCCGTCGCCCAGTACTTCACCCATTCCCAGGCCGCGTCCCCTTTGGCGCCTTCCGCCTTTTTGTTGATCACCCACGAGTTGGCGATGACCGGGGAAAAACGTTTACCGTCCGGCCCCTTCGGGAGCAGCGTTACGTCGTAGTTTAGTCCCGCGTTGTTGGCGTCGATCGTGCGGGCGTAAATGCCGATCCGCATCGCCGCCGCTTGGCTTGGGAACGGGGCCATGTTGCTCTGGAAGCTTTTCAAGTCCGAAGGCGCCGTGAACAATTCGCGCTGCATGCCGTCGACAATCCATTCCATCGCCTGCTTGTTTTCCGGCGTACCTATGATCGACTTCGTTAACGTTTCGTCGAGCACGCCGCCCCCGTACGATTTCAGCACGGTCATCCAGCCCTCCGTAATGCTGAAAAATGTCAGGCCGTACTGGCTGATTTTGTTTTTGTCAAAAGCGGCATCGGCCGCATAAGCTCCGGCGGAATCCTTGGTCAGCTTTTCGGCGGCCGCCTTGAGGTCATCCCAGGACCAATCCTCGGTCGGGTAGGCGACGCCGGCTTCATCGAACATGTCTTTGTTGTAGTACAGCACCGCGATCTGGATACCTTGCGGGACGCCCCAGTATTTGCTGTTTGCGTCTTTGTTGAAGTCGAGCCCGTAATATTCGTCCTTGCCCAGGTCCCGTTCGATCAGTTCGGTCAGATCCTTGAGCACGCCGCGCTCCGCGTATTTCGGCACGAACACGCCGTCCGACAGCCAGACATCGGGGGCGCTTTCGGCGGCGATTTGGGTATCAAGCTTCTGAAAAAATTGATTATACGGCGAGGATTCCGTTTTGATCTTTATATTCGGATGCTTTTCCTGGAATTTGCCGATCAGCTCCTGCATTTTGGTATCTGTCTGTGCGGAAGAGTAATAGCCAAGCCGAAGCTCCACCGTTTCCGCAGCCCCGCCTTGCCCCTTCTGCCCCTGGTTTTGCTGCCCGGACTGTTCGCCCGCTCCATCGTTAATTCCCGTGGCCGCCCCGCTTCCTCCACCGCCCGAACAGGCCGATATGAACAGTGCGAATATCAATGAAAAAGTTAATAAAAGGCCCGCCCGTTTACCCATCTGCCGCTTGATGATCAGCCGTTCCATGTGCATCCCCCCAGCTCGAATTTCCACCCCTTGTTATTTTTTTCTATATATCCATGGCGAGTGTGGTTTCCTTATTTTCAAAGTACTTCTGCTCTTACTAAAGGTGAACGTCCTTAAAACGACCTAAAAAATTTTCTTCATAAAAAAGGGGGCAGGATGAGCGCCCCTGTCAGAACCACTGAAATACGCCAGCGTACCGCTTCGTCAAACCTTCACGGTGTATGTCCGGACGGAAACTCCGGGCGTGGCGCTTCTTCGCACCAGCAGTACGTCGCCGCTCAGATGGACATCGGCAAACCGGTAGCCGCGCGGCCCCTGATGGGAGAACAAAACCGCATCTTCCGCGACGCCTTCGCCTTCGCGCACCACCGACAAAGCCGTAGCCAGGTGCGGCGCAACCTTGTTGCCGTAGCTGTCCAGCACTTCCAGTTCCCGCACCGTAGGCGCAGCTTGTTCAGCGGACCCGGCCGGATACAGCACCGTCACGAATTTGGTGAAGCCGCTCCCCTTTTGCCGGAAAACAAGTCTGCTTGAGAAGGTTTTCTCGTTGTAATTCCGGGAAATCCAGCACGGCTCCACCTCTGTCTTCACCTGCCCCAGCGGGATCAAGCGCAGCAAAGGTCCGCTTCCGTTCGGGGAGCAGGCTTTGGCGAGGCCGTCCTCCTCAAAGCTTAGTTCCAGCCCCTCGGCAAAATGAAACGGGAGCCTGTAATCATGCACCTCCTCGCCATGCGCCCGGCAAGTATCGACCACGATCCAGTAATCCGGTTTGACGAACAAAATTTGCCTCAGCACCTGCACCGGATGCGGCAAACGCCAGTACCCGTCATGGCCGGCCTGCGCGTAATCGTATTCCGGGGTGAGGCGCCACCAGGCATCAAGCGGGTGGGCCGGGTCACGCCATTTCCAGGAGTCCACGTACGTTGAAATGGTCCTGCCGTCAACGGATAACGTATTGTGCTGGAGCGACTCCTTGAAATACTGGCGGTAAGCATTTTCCATGTAGGTGTTGCGCCCGGGATCGGTCAGGAACTCCTGGCCGTAGGCGAACAAATTGATATGCAGCAGGTCGTCGTGCCCGTGCGCCCGAATCACATCCATATGCCCGGCATCAAACGTCAAGTAGCGGGCGAAGCGGCTCCAATCGCTGCGCATAAAGACGTACCCGCTTTGCGCCAGCCCGATCGAGGCAAATTCCGGCTCCCGGGCCGGAAGCCGCTCATAGTCGGCGAAGCCTTTGGGGCCGAAAAACCAGATTCCCTCGTAATCAAGAACCTCGTAACCTTGCGATTTCAAGTCGCCGCGCCCAAACAAAACCGCCCCTCGCGCCAGCACATCGCGGATGTCCGTGACGTCGCTGTCGCTCAAGGCCGGCTGATGCCCGTTTGGCTGCACGAGCGCGAGTGAAGCGGTGTACATCCGGTTCAAGGTGTCCTTCAGGATTGCCGGCATCGTCAGGCCATTTAATTCCCCGAGCCACACCGATTCGAACAGGCAATGCAGCACTTCATGGTGGTACATGCTGCACTGCTCGTTTTGCAGTCCGTCATCGAACACCTGCAGAGGACACATCTCTTCGAGCCGCCGGATCGCCGCCTTAAGCCACTCGTTGGCATCTTCAACCTCAGGGAACAGCAGAGCCAGCTGAAACAAACCGTTCGTCTCCAAAAACCCCCAGTTGCTCTGTCTATCATGCGGCGTATAGGCAAGACTCAGGTACATGCCGTGCCGGCGGACCGCCTCCTTGAACAACGCCTCCTCTTTTTCTCCCCAAAGCCCGGAGACGCGGACACAGTAGTACCCCTTCAACCAGTGCGTGATCCGGATGCCGCTGTCGAGCTTGCGCCAGGTGTCTTTTACGTTATAGGCCCGGTTGGTACTGCCCCGTACTTCTTCCTCGGTCAGCGGGTTTTGCGTCATCCAATCTTTCAGCAAGCGAATATAGCCTTCCGCAAACCGCTCTTCTCCGGTGAGCCAATAGGCTTGCCCCAGCTCGCCCATATATCGCGCCCGGTTCAGCATCACGAGCCATTCCAGGTCGCCACGGTGACGGTAATTCCAGTCAATCCGCCCCGGAAAAACCACCTCTTCCCCGCAGCGCTCCATATCCCAGCGATGGGTAAAAATAAACGTGTTGCGGCAGGCCAATCCGGCCCGGCGAATCACTTCCCGCACCTCCTCCGGCCAATGCTTGCGGCAAGCGTCCGCAATAAACCCGCGATCTTCCTCCTTCCAGTAAAAACGCCTTGCTTCCAGAGAGCCCTTTCCCGCCGCGGTATCGTTTGGCAACACCGGCTTCGTCCGCCTCCTTTTTCGTGGTTTGGCTTTTTGCCCGAATACGGCAGCCTACGCTTCATTCAGCCACTCGCCCAGATACTTCTGGACAAACTCATCGTCGTTAAGATCAGGATATGCGCGATAGACGCGTTCAATCTCTGCAATTTGTCCCGGCGACAATTGTTCGTCCGGATTGAGGCACCAGTTGCCCGCCAACAGCCCTTGCCGCCGCAGCACTTCATGAATGCCGGGAATGCAGCCTTTAAATCCGTTCGCCGCGTCAAAAAAAGCCGCATTCGCATCGGTGATCCTGGCTCCCCGGCTCAGCCATTCGGCGGAAGGGACTTCCCCCCGCTCGCGCAGGGCGATGATTTCCTCCAATAGTTCCACCGCCTTTGACGTCCACACCGCCCAGTGGCCCAACAGGCCGCCGGCGATTTTTTTCTCCGCCCATTGTCCGTCCGCGGCCCGGAACCGGTACACCGTCAGCAGATCGGCCACAATGTTATCGTCGTTCCCTGTGTACAATGCGATCTCATCCCTGCGGCTGGACTCGCACACCGCGCGGACGACATCCAGCGTCTGGTACCGGTTGAACGGCGCGATCTTGATCGCCTTCACCCCGGGAAGCTCCGCCAGCTCCCGCCAAAACGCGTAGCTGAACCGCTTGCCGCCAACCGCAGGCTGCAAATAAAAGCCGAACACCGGAATCACCGACGATATCGCTTCGGAGCGCCGGATCAGTTCCGCTTCGCTCGAGTCCATGAGGCCGCCGCTATTGACCAGCCCTAGATCGTACCCCAAGGCGGCGGCCGTCTCCGCTTCGCGCACCGCCTGAACGGTGGGCCCGCAGATCCCCGCCACTTTAATGAAAGGGCGGTCTAGCCGCGCCCGCTCCACTTCCTCGGCGGCAAGCCGCAACACCGGCTCATACAGATCGATCCCGGGTTCCCGGATTTCGAACTGCGTTGTATGCACGCCTACGGCGATGCCACCGCTCCCGGACGCGATATAATACCGCGTTAACGCCCGTTGTCTCCGTTCATCGAGCCGGCGGCCGGCATCGAGCGCCAGCGGGTGGGCCGGAATCACGGTCCCGCGATGCATCAGCTGGTGAATTTCGGGTTTTAAATTTTCTCCCATCAGAAAACACCCGCCCGTTCCTGAAAATGCGTTGGCTTGCTGAGCGTTGCTCCCCCGGCTTCCACCCATCCCGCCGTCCATTCGATCATCTGCCGAAGCGGTACCCGCGGATAACCCAATTTAGCATGGGCGGCCGAAGCGTTACTAAGGAGCGCGGTCGGCTGCTCTTCACCGGCGAAAACCGGCTTTACACCAAAGGCATTGCCAAACCGCTCGGCCAGCCAGCGTACCGATACCGTCTCCGGGCCGGTTACGTTTAGCGTGACCGGAGGTGATTCGCAGAGCAGCAGCGAACGGATGGCCATTTCATTGGCATCCCCCTGCCAGATCACGTTGACCATCCCCATGTTCAGGTCGATCGGCCTGCCTTCCTTGACCGCCTTGGCAACCTCGAGCAGCACGCCGTACCGCATATCGATCGCATAATTTAAGCGGAAGTTTACCAGCGGAGTCCCGTTTTTTCGGGAAAAATATTCGAATACCCGTTCCCGCCCCAGGCAGGACTGCGCGTATTCGCCCACTGGCGACGGTGCGGTTTCTTCCGATGCCCCGCCATGTTTGATGTCGGTCAGCGGATAAATGTTCCCGGACGAAAAGGCCACGATCCGCGAGGTTTTGTATTTTTCCGCCACCCGCCCCGGCAAATACGCATTCATCGCCCAGGTGAAATATTCGCGGCCGGTCGTCCCGAATTTATTGCCGGCCATGTAAATGACGTTTTGCGCTTCCGGCAGGCCTGCCAGCGCCTGCTCATCAAGCAGATCGGCTGCCAGCGTAGCGATCCCGGCCGCCTCCAGCTCGCGCCTCAGGTCCCCCGACGAAAACCGGGACACCCCCGTGATTTTGGCCGGTTTACCGGCTGCCGCCAGCCCCCGCCGGAGCAGCTTCGCCAGGCTGGGCCCCATTTTGCCGCCGACGCCAAGAATCAGGAAATCGCCGTCCAGCTTGGCCAGGTCCCGAACAAGCCGGTCGGACGGCTCGCTTAAACACTGCTCCAGCTCATTTACCGTTTTCACAGCTCCCACCTCTTCCGCGCAACTATTTTTTTCAAATGTCCTGCTGCGTTACCTTTATGTTAGAAGCGGCGGGAATACGAGACAACGACCATATATCGTCCTAAATTGCCTGTGAAGCGTGTTGTTTGCCTAACGTCCTATAACGTCCACCTCATTCGGAGCGGACCTCCCCAAGGAAGAAACCCTAACGGACAGGAAAGACCTTATTTGCTCATTTCCCGGGTATTTCCCGCTGTAACGGACCCGGAAGACCTTATATGGCTTCGGATAAGTCTATTTTGGAGAATTCATAGGGAATAAGGTCATCTGAGTCCGTTAAAACTTTCGAACCCCTGTTTTGGAACAAATAACGTCTCTCACGTCCGTTAGGCTCCGAATCTCAAACCAATGTTTCGTTTCTCCCGCCCAATAAAAAACGCCCGGCCAAGAGATTTGCGTCTCTTCTGATCAAGGCGTCTAGTTATCTATTTTTATTGCCACACATGTTTTTCCATCAGTTTTCCACATGGTGAATATCATGGCGTGCTTTCGCGGTGAGCCTTTAATTTAAAGGTCCCGCTCTCATCGCCATAGAAACAAAACTGATCCGAGCATAATGGTAAAACGTGTGCAAATCGATGCTTTCGTAAATAACCACGGTTTCCCCCGCAGCCACGGAAAATGAGGAATTCGTTTCTTCCAGAATAGGAAATTGAAGCACGTCGCGATAAAATGATTTCATTTCGCTAAATTTATTGGTTTTCAATTTTAGCTGTCTGATGATCATAAACTCCCGCCTCCTTTATTCCAGCGCAACTTCCATTTCTTTTACAAACACTCCCGTTCCCGATATAAAAACATCCATACTGCGCCATTGCGCACCGCTCTCACCCAAACTCTGCCGTCCCTGCCTATTTCCTGGCCTTGTTCAACCGCAAATTCCAGCATTGGCAGCTGATCGTCGATATACTTCAGGTAATACGCCCCCATTACGCCGGAAGCCGTACCGGTGACCGGGTCCTCCACCGTACCGGAAAAAGGGGAAGAAAAATGCCGAGCATGCATCAAGGCTTTCTCGTCATGTGCCTCAAAACAAATCGGATGTACGGATGACCGCGGATTTTCGGCCAAAATCTGAGGGAAATCCTCGTTACGGGGCTGCATGGTTTTAAACTTGCTTAACTCCTTGATAGGAATCAACAACGTCCATGTCCCCGTGCTGCCGTAAACGATCGGTTTGGAAAGATCGAGATCTTCCTTAGCCAAGCCGATGGATTCGGCCAATTTCTGTACATCCCCTTCAAACGGAATAAAGCGGGGGGCGTCTTGCTGCATTGTAATCAAAATCTGTTCACCCTTATTTTCAAAAGAAACGGGCAGCACGCCGACATTGGTTTCGATATGGAAGATGTTTTGTCCTCCAGCAGCCCCCGGGTTCTTAGGGCATATAATGCGCCGATGGTAGCATGACCGCATAAGTTCATTTCGTGTCCGGGCGTAAAATACTTTAGCATTGACAACGGATGAAAAGGCATCATAATGCAGAACTTTTACTTTTTTCACGTTTTCTCCTCCGAACATTCCGGTTTACGCATCAGGTTCTCCCGGCTGCCAGCCGGTTTCTTGCGACCAGAGATGGGCCCGGTGCAATATCTCCCACACGATGGGGCCCTTGCCTTCCACATACTTGGGGCGGTCATGCGCAAACAATTTCATTAGCCGATGCTTCTCATCAGCGTATTTCCGGCCTTCCTCCGGATGCTCCCTTAAATAATCTCTAAAAAGCAACGTCATTTGTTCCGCAAAACTCCCGGCGCGCCTTACATGAATATGCGTTCTTCTGCTGCCGGGCACTTCGCGAAAATAGCGTTTGGACTTGTCAGGATTATCGATTCTCCATTGAAATCCCAATGATTCGATTTTATCGCGGTAACTAAGTTCATCTTCCAAAACGGCAACAGATATTTGGATATCGATAATCGGCTTGGCGTCCATTCCTGCTATCGACGTTGAACCGATATGATCGATGCGTAACGCCGTTTCTTGAAGCGTATTTCTCAACCTGGCGCCAAGCTGCCAAAATAAATCTTTCCATGCCGGATCATACTTGGCTATTTTCCACTGGTCCTCCATGTTCAACAGCTCCTTTTTTTACAACTCCGTTGATCTACCTTGTGCCGCCCTTCTCATATACAATTCCGAATTCCACTCAAACCTATATTGCTAGAGGGGCGGAAGTCCCCTCACATCCGGTTCCAGCATATTTCGCCAACGATTTCACCCCAAACTTGACATCAGATGCGACCAGGCTTCTATTGCTCAGAATAATTCCAGGTTTTATTAAGGCTATGAAAGCGTAAGAGAGCAAGTTGGTCTGCATACCGAAAGAAAGCGGCAAACCCCAGCTCAAGAAATGTCTTGAATGCAAGGTTTGCCGCCTTTTCGTTGCATTATTCCTACAGCATGTTTGGTGATAGGCTTGTTCTAATCATTTGCCAAATCATGAAAATATACAACCTCTTCGTTCACCATCATATTTACCAGTTCTGGAGAAGCCCAATATTGGCCGTTATATTCAACAACATCACCCGATGCTAGATATTTCAGCAAGGTGGCTGCATCCCCTGTACTATAGGGTACCCATCCTTTAAGATCATTAGATTTTTTAGAAGAAGAATTTTTTTGGGCTGTAGCTCTTTCTTTAGCTTCCGCTTCCGCCTTTGCCTTTGCTTCTGCTTTTATCTTGGCATCCAGATATACGCCAGCAACTTGTACATACGACAATAAATCTGTTTTTGCTTGATGTTGTTTAATCTTTTTTACACTTGCTTTTGCCTCGTTAATTTCGGTTTGTTTAATGGATTTTTTGACAGCCGTTTTTTCTGATGATGTAAATAATGAATCCACCTTCTTGGTTGCTGCCGAGATTTGTTTGATTTGACTTTCTGCCTCATTTATTTTAAACGTTAATTCATCCACAAAGGCTGGCTTTTCCGACTTCAATGCCTCCAGCTGGCTTTTGCCGGACTCTATGTCAGGTGACTCCACGATGGCCCCATTCTCGTCGAACAGATTATCTACGCTTTGCTTTAAAGCATACATCTTATCTACATCACTTATGTCCGAAGAGGCTTGGGCTAATAGTGCGGAAGCTTCGGGAGAGAGCTCTTTATTATCATAGGCTGCAAATAAGTTATGTACTCTTTGGATCATATCATTGTCAATCGGATCAGCCAGATTCTTTTTTTGTTCGTCTTGATAAAGGGTGTTTACCTGTTCTTGAATACTAGAAATATCTGCTAGGATAGCCATCTCTTTTTTCACTTTATCATCGTTAATTTTCCAAACCATAAAACCAGCCACACACACTACTATTAAAGCAAGTGCAATAGCAATGATTGGTGCTTTCTTCATGTTCCATTCTCCTTATAATGATGTAACTAGCGCGAGGCGTCACTATAAGCCTGGCAGTCCTATCTCAATAACTTAAGACTCTCGGACTTTCAAGGATTTATAGGTAAAAAGTAACAAATTAACATTACCAAATATTTTCTAGAGCTGCAAGAGATGATTTCAAAGTTTCATCAGTATAATACGATAAACGAAAACGACCCATCCTTAGATAAATCATATCCCAGGGTGGGCCGGTTGCGGCCTTAAGGCTTCTGCCATGATTATACCTTGAACAACCATGGGGCGAAGCCTCGCTTATTTTTTTAGTTTTAGCCGACATCACTTTCCATCACTTGCCATTTCCGAATATAGTTCGGGTTTCAGCCCGGCATTACTTTACATCGACAAGCAAATTTTTGCGTGCTACGCCGCTTTTTACGGCAGCTTTGGCCACCGCCAGCCGGATTCGTTCGACCACACGGGAATCAAACGCATCCGGGATGATATAGGTTTCGCTTAGCTCAGACGGATCGATCACGGAGGAGATCGCTTCCGCCGCCGCCAGCTTCATCTCGTCGTTGATGTCCGTCGCCTCGCAATCGAGCGCTCCACGGAAAATCCCCGGGAAACAGAGCACGTTGTTGATCTGGTTCGGAAAGTCGGAGCGGCCGGTCGCCATCACCTTGACATAGGGCGCGGCAAGCAAAGGATCGATTTCCGGCGTCGGGTTGGCCATGGCGAACACGATCGGATCTTTGGCCATGTTCCGCAGATCGTCCACTTTCAGCACGTTTGGAGCCGAGACCCCAATAAACACATCCGCTCCCTTGATCGCTTCCGACAATGGTCCCTGTACATTATGCGGATTCGTATATTCAGCAAATTCGCTCCAGTGCTGGTTCGCGTACGCCACGCTGCGGTTGATGGCGCCTTCGCGGTCGACGCCGATCAAATTGACCGCCCCCGCCTGCAGCAGCATTTTGGAGATGGAGATGCCCGCTGCTCCAACGCCGTTGATGACGATTTTGACCTCGCGGATATTTTTACCGCATACCTTCAGCGCGTTCAGCAATCCCGCAAGCACCACGATGGCCGTTCCGTGCTGATCGTCATGGAATACGGGGATGTCCAGCTCGGCTCTCAGCCGCTCCTCGATGACAAAGCAGCGGGGCGAAGCGATATCCTCCAGGTTAATGCCGCCGAAGGTTGGAGCCAGAGCTTTGACGATCGCTATAATCTCCTCCGTATTCTTCGTATCCAGGCAGATCGGAACGGCGTCCACCCCGGCAAACTGCTTGAACAACGCCGCTTTGCCCTCCATGACCGGCATAGCTGCCTTCGGCCCGATATCTCCCAGACCAAGCACGGCCGTTCCGTCCGAAATAACGGCAACGGTGTTCTTTTTTGTCGTCAGCTGGTAGGCCTTCTCCTGGTCCTCGGCAATAGCCTGACAAACCTTGGCGACCCCTGGAGTGTACACCTTGGAGAGATCCTCCTTGCTGAGAATCGGATGCTTAAGCGTCGTTTCCAGCTTTCCGCCCTCATGCAATTGCATAATTTCCATTAACCGCTCCACGATATCGCCGCCGCCGAGCTTTTGCGCCGCAGTTTCGATAAATTCTCTGTCCTCCTGATATTGCACCGATATCTTCACTTCGGCCTCCGCCATCCCTTGCTCGTTCGGATCCTGGAGCTCGACTTGAAGCACGGTTCCTTGATACGTCTCCACAATGTTCACCAGGTTTGCCATATAGTCGCTGCCGCTTTTGTACTGTACACGCAGCGAAAACAAATAAGAATGATCCAGCGTTTGATTCATCGCGGTTCGCCTCCCATATCGAATGTTGTATTTTTTATGACAATGTTCCTATCCAAAAAACTCTTTAAGTTCAGCCTCCCCAGACGGAGATCAGCAGCGTGGCCGCGACAACGGTCAGCGCCCCGCCGATCCGGGTGGAGATTTGCGCAAAAGGCATCAGTTCCATCCGGCCCGATGCGGAAAGAATCGCCACATCGCCCGTTCCCCCGAGCCCTCCGCGGCAGCCTGTCACGATGGCGGCTTCTATAGGGTACATCCGGATCCATTTTCCGACTATATAGCCTGTCACAATCATCGCGGCAATTACCGATGCGCAGACGAGTACGTAGGGAATGGAAATAAGCGCAGCAACATCCTCCAGCGGGATATACAAAATGCCGAGACCGACCATCAGCGGCCAGGTCAGGGTGCCGGACACGAATTTGTAAAGGTGGTACGCGCCTTGTTCAATTTTGTACGGAAGCAGCTTGAAAATTTTCAGCAGCGCCGCGCCGAAGATCATCAGGATCGGGCCGGGAATGCCGACATAGGGTGACAGCAAGCTACCTGCGATAAACAGGCTGCAGGCAAACAGCAGGCCGCCGCCCATCAGCGGGAAATCGATTTTTTCCGAGTCGTAATGGCTTCCGCCAAGCTGCTTGCCGCCCTTCTCCCGCACAAGAACGCCGTTGCCGGTAATCGACGGGTTTTTGTCGGCCATTTTCTTCAAAATACCCGCCCCGATAATCGCGAAGACGTTGCCGATGACCGCGGCCGGAATCATCTGCGCCACATATTGGCCCGATTCACCGCCAAGAATTTGCGAGAAGGCGATCGATAAAGGCAGGATGCCTTCGCCTACGCCGCCGCCAATGATCGGAACGACAATGTAGAACAGCGTATGGTGGGCGGTGTAGCCAAACAGCATGCCCACGGCCAATCCGACCGCGACGGCGGCCGCCGTTCCCGCGATCATCGGAATGAAAATCCGGATAAACCCGCTGATCAGCGTCTGGCGGTTCATCCCGGTAATGCTTCCCGCCACCAGGCAGGCGATATACAGGTAAAGAAAGTTGGACGTTTTCATCAGCGTGTTCACGGCGTCAACGACCGGAGGATTCAGCACATTCCAAAACACGAGGAATGACGGAATCATCAGGGATAAAATCGCCGGACCGCCGATGTTCTTCAGCAGCGGCAGCTTGAAACCGAGATGGCTTAGCAGCACGCCCATAATCATGATGACGGCCAAGCCGCCGATCATGTCGTTTGGCAGCTCGCCGACGGCGGCGGCGGCGAAAATGACCAGAGCCAGCACGATGTAAATCGGCAAAGGAATGACACCGATCTTTACGCTGAGCGCTTTGGACAGCAAACCGTCCGCCTTGTCGGCGGGCTGTGACTTCGGTTCGCGCGAAATGGCCTGCGTCTGTACAGTTTTTTCCATAGGGGAAATAGGCCTCCTTTGTTTAAATTCAGCCTCATCATAGCTTTTTTGTAAGCGCTTTTGTTTTTATGTAGATATTGATCGAATTTTTAAAGTTTTTAAAGTAAGCGCTGTCACAAAATAGACAACCCCCCTTGCTCGCGCAAGGAGGGCGTACTTTATTGCAAATATTTCGTGATTTGGATCTTTCCGTGCGGTGTTATTTTGTACTTCTGCACCGGCCTGCCTACAGTCCCGTAAATCAGCTCCATTTCGAGGATGCCCCTGGCCTCCAGCTCGGTCAAATATTTGCCCGCGGAAACCCGGGAAATCCCGGTCGCCGCGGAGATGTCCACGCTTGTGAAGCCTTCGGCGGAAGCCGCCTCGATCGCGTTCCATACGGCTTGGAGCGTCTGACGGGTGAAGCCTTTGGGCAGCGGTTGGCTTGGCCCTACGTTCGCGTCGGCGTGCGTGATGGCGTCAAGCTCCGACTGAACCATGCTCCCCGTTCTCTTGAAAAGCGCAGCCCGTTTGCGATAAGCGTCCATGGCCAGGCGAAAGCGGTTGAACTCAAACGGCTTGATCAAATAATCAACCGCCCCGTTGTTCAGCGCCTGCCGGATGCTGCTCTTGTCTCTGGCGGCCGAGATGACAATCACATCCGTAGGCAGCGCTTTGCGGCGGATCTCGCTCAGCAGCTCCAGCCCGCTGCTTCCCTTCATGTAAATATCGAGCAGCAGCAGGTCGTAATGCGTGGAATCCAGCAGACTAAGCGCCTGCTCGGCGGATTCAGCCCAACCCTCGGCCCGGAAGTCCTGAATCTGCTCCAAATAAAATTTGTTCATTTCGGCGACCATCGGGTCGTCTTCGACGATGAGTACATTAATCATGAGTCATAAGTCCCCCATGCTTTTGCTTCGTACGGTATGCGTACGATAAATTTCGTTCCCGAGCCTTGTGCGCTTTGGCACCATAAATGCCCGCCCAGTTTGTTGACGCCGCGCATGACCAGGTACAAGCCGATGCCTCTGCCCTTGCCTTTGGTCGAAAAACCCTGCTCATATATCCGTTTGATCATCTCCCCCGGGATGCCCGCGCCGTTGTCGCTGACGGTCACGGTCAACTGCGAGTTTTCATGGGAAAAACCGACGGAAATATCTTTGCCTTCTTCTCCCGGTTGGGCCTCCAGGGCATTTTCCAGCAGGTTGCCCACAATGGTGACCAGCTCATGGGCCGTTTCCGCATCCGCGCATTCCGGCAGCACGTCCTCTTCGAGAATATGCATTTTCACGCCGGCTTCGCGCGCCCGGCTCAGCTTGCCCAGCAGAAAGCCGGCCATCACGGGCTCCTTCACCTGCTTTACGAGCATACCGGCCTCCGACTGGAAATGCCGGATGGTTCCGCTCAGGTATTCCTCCAGCCGATCATAACGCCGCATATGGTTTAATCCGGCCATAACATGCAGCTTGTTCATAAATTCATGGGTCTGAGCCCGCAGGGCTTCGACATACAGCGAAACGCCCGACAACCGCTCCATCAGGACGTCGATTTCGGTCTTATCCCGAAACGTGGCGATGGCGCCCTGGGTTCGTCCGTTCACTTTGACGGGCACGACATTGGCCAGCAGCGTCATCCCGTCCTGCTCCATCTCCATGTCGTTCAGCGGCTCCCCGCTCTCCAGCACCTTGTTCATGCGCAGCAGCGGGCAAAGCTCCTGCGCGTTGCCTCCGGCTTCCGTTATGCCGATAAGTCTTCTCGCTTCGGCGTTGATCAAGGTGATATACCCCCGCGCATCCACAGCGATGATGGCTTCTTTGGCGGATTGCAGCATCGCGCTGCGTTCCTCCAGCAGCTTGGCGATTTCGTCCGGTTCCATGCCGAACATCATCCGCTTGAGCCTGCGGGCCAGCAGCACCGCCCCGGACACGCCGAGCACGCCGCCGGCGGCCATCCCCAAATAAATAATCCAGCGGTTCTGCCGCACGGCCGAATTAACATCGTTCAGCGACAGGCCAACCGCAACCGCGCCAACCGGCTTGCCGTCAACGATCACCGGAGAAAACGCTCTCACGGATTTCCCCAAGGTGCCCTTGGCAATAGATACGGATTCCCTCCCGTTTAGCGCTGCGGCTTCATCGCCGCCGATAAAATGCTGCCCGATCTTAGCCGGATCGGGATGGGACAGCCGGAGGCCTTGCTTGTCCATAACGACGATGAACTGCACCCCGTTCAGCGTGCGGATTTCTTCGGTAAACTCCTGCACAAGCCCGGCGTCCGCCTGGCCGTTCAGCGCACTCAGAACGGTTGGATCCTTGGACACCGTGCGGGCGATCGTAATCGCTTGATGCTCCAAATCTTCCCGGGTCAGCCCGGAAATTTTCATATTAAACAGCAAATATACAGCCAGCAGGACCAAGGCCAGCACGGAGCAGACCATTAGGGTGATCGTCGTTTGCAAACGCAGCGTTCGGCCGAAGAATTTCATATTTCGCCATCCTTCGAAGTTTTTTTTTGATTATACCCCGTTATTTCTCCAAAAGTCAGTGAAGGTTATGTGAATCCGGCTATCCCGGGATAAGGCACCATCATCCCGCTGTGATCGTCCGGTTACGCCCTTCGCGTTTGGCACGGTACAAAGCCATATCCGCCGCCTGAAGCACCTCGGCTCGGCTTACGCCATGCTCCGGAGATAACGAGATACCGATGGAGACGGTAATCTTCCCGGCAAAGGGGGTTGGGGCTGCGCTTATCGTTTGACGTATTTGTTCAGCGATTACGTATACCTGATCCATGTTGTGCTCACGAAGGAGGATGACAAATTCCTCCCCGCCATAACGGGAACATACCGCCTCTGCAGGACTGGACTCCGTGATCACGCTGGCGACCGTTTTTAAAACTTCATCCCCGGTTTGATGGCCATACGTATCGTTTACCGTCTTGAAGTGGTCGATATCCAGCAGCAGAACAGCATATCTATCCCCTCTTTTATCCCACAAATCCAGGCAGCGTTCCATTTCTCTGCGATTGAACAACCCGGTTAAAGGATCCGTGATCGCTTCCTGTTGCAGAAAAGAAGTTTGCTTCGCCTGCGTTTCGGCAGCCGCTTTCATCATCCGGTTCAATTGATCGGCTTCCCGGTTCCAATGCGGTTTGAATTCCTGCAAAGAAACATTTTGTCCGGCGGCAAAGACTTTCGTTATTTTATATAACCGGGCAAAAGGCGCGGCGATTCTAGCCGCAATAAATCCGGCAATGAGCAGCATGACCGCAATCGGAACGAGCATGCCCCGGATCAAGTGCAGCAGGTTGTCGTTAACATCGGCCATAATCGATGGTTTCGATGTCTGCATGACAATGACCCAACCGTTGGTAGCAACTCTCGCGTAACCCGCCAAATAATCATCGCCCTGCATATTTTTCAAATGCAATTCACCGCTATTGCCTGCCCGAAACTGCCGGACAATCTCTTCAGGCACAGTTTCCCTCAATCGGTTCTTATCCGGATGGTAAAGCAGCTTGCCCGCGGAATCAACGATATAGGAGTAGGATTCCGTTTCATTGCCCGCATTGGAGCCAAAAATACTATGCAGGATGTTATCCTTCTCCAGGTAGATCGTCCCCCCGATCATCCCGCGGTAACCGCCAAGTTCATCAAAAACCGGCTCACTTACAAAAACGATCAATCGTCCCGTAGGGCTCACATAAGGATCGGAGATGTAGGATTTTCTGCCGTTTAAAGCTTCCAGGGCCCATTTCGTCGTTACCCGAGTATTGTTCATATTGCTGCCATAAGGAGAAACAGTCCGAATTTGTCCGGTTTCATCCGTCCAAAATACGGAATTGAAATACGGACTGCTTTGCAGTACAAGATCGAAAATGTGTTGCAATTCCTCCTTATTGTTTATATCCATGGTGCGGAGTTGCGAAATGTTGGCGACGGCATGGAGGGTTTTCCGCATCGATGAAAAAAGCGCCTCGGTAGTAACGGCCATCTTCTGCGCCGAGGATAGATTGTGCGACATTGTATTTTGGAAGAGGGATTGTTTTTCATTATTATATTGGATGTATGTCATGATAGACATGGTTATCAGAATGGAGAAACTAACCATGGCGGACAATACTACGGAAAGACTGATTTTTATGGGTTGTTTAGAGATGTGCATGAAGCCGGATTCCTACTCCTCGCGATAAATTAACCTACTGACAAACTGTTATCATAGTACTTCAGAAACGCACCTAAGTCCATATGGCAAGGTCAAATATAACGAAAACATCTTTGTGCAATTTTTCCTTTAAACCGCAAGAAATCACGTGTAAAATACTCGATTAAAAGAAGCGAGGTGGCGGTATCATGGAAAAGGAGGATCTGGACGAGGTTTTGAACTTCTATAACCAAGGCGCCGAGATTGGCAGATTGCAAAGGGGGATCGGCAAGCTTGAATGGGAGCGGACCCAGGAACTGATCTCCAGATATTTGCCTCCGCAAAAAAACGTGATTTATGATATCGGAGGAGGGATCGGCGTTTATTCGTCCTGGTTATCCCATTTAGGCCATGAGGTGCATCTATTTGATTTTGCTCCGCTAGAGATCGAATATGCTCAAAAAAACCATCCGGGGATATATAAAGCCGAAGTGGCCGACGCAAGAAACATATCCTTATTTTATTTCCAGGTCCTTTTTCCATACCCCTGGTGAGCTGAGACAGGAATTAACGGACGCCGGCTTCATGAATATTCAAATCTATAGTGTGGAAGGGCCCGCCTGGATCGTGCCCGCTTTTGAAGAAAAATGGGACGATCCCGAAGCTAAAGCCAGATTGCTGGAAATCGTCCGCATGGTCGAGCAGCAGGAGTCGATGCACGGCATGAGCCCTCATTTGTTAGGGGTGGCTTTTTGTTGAGTTTTTTAGTCGCTTCGTCCGGCAAAATACATTTCTAGCCACACAAATTTTCTAACGGATGCTACAAGCACTATTTGTACCAAAAACGTGGATTTCAAATTCTAACGGTTGCCATGGCGCTTATTTCACTGAAATCCGGCTATTTTTGCTTAGATTAAGGCAAATAACGACGCTCACAACCGTTAGAATTTAGAAAAGGTCTTTTTTCGTAAAATAGCTGCTACTACAACCGTTAGATTTTTTTCGTGTCTCCGATAAACCTATGAAAGGCTGTGTTTCATTCAAATTAAAGATTTTAATATTCCTGCTATAGGTCAATAGAAAACCTGTTGAAAGGAATAGTTGCAAAATGTACAGTTACTTATCCGGAAATGCTGCCACAGCGCTTGATTAAGTGTAAAACCTGCAATTACTCCGCTATTTTTGGAAAAAGAAACAAAAAGATGAGGTAATACTTGTATGAAATGCAATTAAACGAATGATTGGGCAAATGGATATAAAGTTAGTTGTATGATTTGCAATTAATGGTCAGAGCCGAGCCGATCAAGCCACACTTTTGTCCACCATCCGACCAGACAGCGATGCTGTTTTGTCAAGGCTAAGATTTTATTCGCACTCCGCATGTACAGCACCAGCGGTTAAGCCGATTTTGGTTCTGCGAAAATTGAGTTAATTACATAGAGAGCCCAATTCTTGTTCCAATTCATCATTTAACATCTTTGTATTAATCAACTCACGTATTAAGGCAGCATTCACTGTGCTCCTGTTTTCTTTCAAGTAATTTAGCAGCAAATTTGCTTTGGTTGTTCGATTCATCAAATAATACGCCACGTACCAGATTTCAGGGCTCGAGATGGGAATGCCATCCCACGTCCCCAAATGAGTTACCGGCAGTTGCAGCACTCCATGATCCGTATGTAAAGCAAAGTAACCTATGAATTCAATGTTGAGCGAATCTATTTTGATCCGATACTGGCTGGCAAATGGATAATCTCCGCTTTTTTGTTCCACCCAGTCATAGTCCTGGATGGCCTCGATAAGGGTTTCTTTTGCGCAATCTACGGTGATATCCCAATCATTTATGGCATCAACCAATTTCAAATAATACAAAAGTGCGCTGCCGCCCAAAGAATATGTAATGTTGCACTTTTCCAACCTTTCAATGACCGGAAAAAGCTCAAGGTTTCTCATCAAATGCCCTCCCTATCCATCATCTTACCCACGCTCCAACGAGGTTCTAATTCAACAGCAACAGCCAATACAGGCCCCTCTGTCCCGCCCATGTTAAAGACTCCTGCGGCGACTTCGCTTCCCTGCCAAATCATTTGCACTAAATATGATTGATATGCATTTTGGGAAATAACGACCCGGTCAAGACGATGAAAATCGACTTTGCTTATATTTCCTGCAAACTCTTCATTACGAACTCTGATGCTTTCATACGTCCCATGTTGCCTGGTTTTTTGGAATATCTCATCATGGAAAATATCCATGAACTCCCGGTATAACTCCGCAGACTCCCAAAATCCGAAAATGTGAGCTTCCAGTAAATCACCCTTGCGTTCCCATCCGCCGATCTGACCGATCACCCCCGGCACTTGCGAAAGCAAACTCCAGCGGGACTGGGCTTGTGAGAATGCTTTTTTATTTGCACTTGCTACCGTGCAGGTAACCCATTTTATTAACATAAAACACCTCAAGTTAAAGAGATCCAATAACGCTGTATCTCAACTCCGCCGACGACAGCCTCGGAAACCAAAATGCCGTTGTTTTTTTGAATCGTTTTTGCCGATCCGACATTCTCCTTGTCGCAAGTCACCAAAGCGCGCGATATTCCCATTGATTTGGCATGGATTAATGCCTGTTTGAGAATCTCCGTGGCGTAGCCCTTTTTTCTGGCCGAAGGTCTTATTCCATATCCGATGTGCCCGCCGATATTCAGCAGGGAATCGTTCAGTTTATGTCTGATATTCGCCGCGCCAACCACTCTCTCATGGTCCTCAACAAGCCAAAACGTTGAACTGTTTACCGTTTTTTCATCTTCTACCGGGCCGTCCCTTAAAATCATTAATCGCTCCAAAAATGAATCGAAATCTTCATAATCAAATCTTAGCACAAAAGGAACCAGCTTCTCTCCGGTTTTCTGCCATTCCTCGATCATTTCGATGTATTGGCTTTGGTATGCTTTGGCCGGTTCAATTAACGCGAGAGTGTTCATCAAAAACGTCCTTTCTCGATCAAAAGCTTCTTCCATGATTATACATCACGAAACCGATAAAAAAATAAACAAAAAAGCCAGGAGACTAAAATCCTCCTGACCCAATCCTATCATTCATCCCTCAATCCGCTAGTACAGACGTTCCTCGCCCGTTTTCGGATTTTTAAAAGCGGAGCGGTAATCGTGGGCGCTGAAATCTTCGGCAAATTCCGTATCGTTTTCCCCGGTTTCCCGGGTTTTGTTGATTTTCGCTGTTTGCTCCTCCGCATTGGCTGGTTGGTTTGGCTTATGTTCCATTCGCAAAAACACCTCCTAGGTTACGATCTCCTCGTACTTTAGGATGCACTTTCCATACTCGTTTATGCATAAAGGGGAAATTCGTCAGATCACCATAGCTCTATCGAAAACTTCCCCAGCGTGCCCGGCATGTTTCGCAGGGTGGTGAACGGTCCGGATAAACCGTATCGTTCCGGTCTTGGCCCGCAGCACCATGGAATGCGTTTCGGCGCGATGGTTCGTCAGACTCCTTACCCCGCCCAAAAAATCTCCATTCGTTACACCGGTGGCGGCAAAAATGACATCATCGTCTCCCACCAGATCTTTCATCATCAAAACTTGATAGGGATCGGCCAGTCCCATCGAGATGCAGCGCTCGTATTGAACCTGGCCGTCCGGCATTAACCGGCCTTGGAATTCGCCGCCCAAAGCCTTCAGCGCAGCAGCGGCCAAAACGCCTTCCGGCGCGCCGCCCGAGCCGAGATAAAGGTCAATTCCCGTTTCCGGAAAAGCGGGAGCCATCGCGCCGGCGACATCGCCATCGGGCAACAAATTAATCCGCACGCCGCACTCGCGCAACGTGTCAATCAACGTTTGATGTCTCTCGCGGTCAAGCACCATCACACTTAAATCGGATATTTTCTTCCCCAGCGTTTCCGCTGCTTTGGCTAACGTAACCTCCACAGGATCAAGCAAACTAAGCTTCCCTGCCAGTGCAGGCCCTACAGCCAATTTTTCCATATACATGTCGGGTGCGTGCAGCAGATTGCCTTTCGGTGCGATCGCGATAACCGACAAAGCGTTGCTGAGGCCGTTTGCCACCAGCGAAGTGCCTTCCAGCGGATCCACCGCTACGTCAACCTCCACGCCATGCCAGTTCCCCACCTTCTCTCCGATGTACAGCATCGGAGCCTCATCCATTTCGCCTTCACCAATGACGACGGTTCCCTTAATGGATAAGGAGTCGAGCGTGCTTCTCATCGCCGTGGTTGCCGCATCGTCGGCGCTGATCTTATTTCCTCTGCCAATCCATGGCGCCGATTGCAGCGCGGCCATTTCCGTAACGCGAACGACCGCCAACTCTAATTCACGGTTCAAACTAATTCTCCACCTTTCTTTATCCATTCAGGGATTAATTAATTTTTTGTAGTTCCACTATAATACGAATTAAACCATTTAAGAAATTGATATATTTTAATATGGATATAGATGAGGTTTATAGGCTTGAGAAAATATAACCCTTGACTTTTGGCGCTGACCATACAGGTACTTGACAGCCGTATGCTATATTTAAGGTGTGATTCCACGATTGTAATGGCTCGCTTTCATAAAATGTGTCTATTTTTAGAAAGGAGAGGGATTATAGATGCTTGAAAATCACGGAGACAAGGGATTGGATCAAGACCAACAATTGTACTCCCTGTGGAAAGAGCAGTTGGAATGCACGGCCATCACCAAAAATGGAGTGCCCATCAAGGGAACGGTTGAATTATTCGATAAATATGTCATATTGTTTCGCTCGCTCTCCGGTAAACAGAGCATGATTTACAAACACGCATTATCTACAATCATTGCCGAACCTACAAATAAAACTACCAGTTAACTCTCTAACGAAATACAGGAGGCGTTCAATGTTTCAGTACAGCAATCAAACTTATGAAGGAGTAAACTTCGGCACGCAAGATTTAAAATACGGCGAACTGATCGGCTGTACATTTAACCGCTGCTCATTTTCTAACGGATCACTGGACGAGATTGTGTCGGGCAACTGCCGTTTTGTAGAGTGCGATTTTCGCGGGGCGTCTTTAAACGGCTCCATTCATAAAGAATCCGCTTTTGTGAACTGCAACTTTCATGGCGCCGATCTGTTTGTTGCCAAATTCGACACATGCAAAATGACAGGTTCGGATTTTTCCGGCTGCCATATGGATGGGATTACGATTTTACAGGGCGATTGGTCCTATACAAATTTACGGCATGCCCGTCTGGTGAAACAGGACTTGCGTGAGGTTAAATTTTACGAAGCGGACTTGTCCGGAGCCAACTTGGAAAAAGCCGATTTAAGAGACTCCGACCTGACTATGGCCGTGCTTGCCAAAGCAAAACTGCAGGGTGCCGATGTCCGGGGAGCCAAAATGGAAGGCGTGGATTTTAAAACCTTTGATGTTACCGGGTTAAAAATAGACAGGGAGCAATCCGTTTTGTTTTCGCTTTCTTACGGAGCCAAGATAGGTTAAGTCGCCCCGCAGCCTTCCGTTTTGCACGGAATTCGTTCCGTCATGTTCGTTCCACCTCTACAGCGGACGACCGGAATAACCGCCCCGGCTTTCACGGGAAGTCCCCGATACGGACGACCTCGCCCTGCGCGGAAATCTGCCCGGATGCTTCGAGGCGCACATCGTTCCCGTAGCTGTGGATTCTCGCCATCCCTTGAACCAGGGCCAGGTTCGCCCGCTCTCCGACACGATATTCAAATCCGGGCGGCTGCACGACCGAGTCGTTCCACACGAGAACGCTTAGAATAATCGCGGGTATAAAAAATACCAGATTCATGAGAGATAATCCGCTTTTTTTCATCCTGTTTTCTCTCTCCTATCCAATCGTTGTTACCACATTACCTTCCTGATCCTTGATATGCGTTTTTGCAATTTGAATCACCATGCCTTTTAAGGAAGAAAGCTTAACCGTCGCTTCCTTCGGCTGCATTTGCCCGGCGAGCTCAGCGACGGACGCCTCGTCAAGCTGCAGCACAATCTCGTCCTCCCCGGTTTCGAATCCGGCCTGCTCACCCTGCTTCATCACGACCCGGATCCCCTGGCCTACCAAAGTAAGATTCCTGCCCTTGAGGATCCGGCCCCGGATCAGCTTCCCGACAACCCCTGCCTGTTTGGCTCCAAGCGTAAGCGTGGCCGGCGTTTTGCCGAACAAGCGGTTTTTTCCCGGCTCCCAGGCGAGCTGATCCACAAATAAAAAGCCAGTGCTCGAGCCGTCCCGCTCCATCCCGTTTTGCACCGCTTCGGCAATCGCCGGAACCTCCAGCACGGAATCGCGCGATAAATCCGTGACAAGGCCAGGCAGCTGTCCTTCGCACGCCTTCAGCATCCCCCGCGTATTCCACGTCTGCATCGCCTCCAGCTCATCGCCCGTAATGCCGATCATTTGCAGAAACTCAACCTTCCCGTTTGGTGTATCGAGCTCCGGCAGCTCCGGGTCCCAGGTGAATGCCAAGGCGGTGAGCTTTGTATCGTCGCCGACGCAGATCGGGCCGTTGGCATCCAAATAATCGCCAGCACTGAACACATTCCCGCTTCTGAACACATATCTCCCCATATTTTGCAGCAAATTCAGCGCCCAGGCGGGCGGCTCTTCCTCATCCTCCGCGCGCGTCAGCCGGAAGGTCAGCTCAAAGCCATACCCGCTGTACTCGGCATCCTCGGATTCCTTTCCGTACAGCTCGGAGAACCCGAAAGTGACAAAATGCCAATGTGGAACGGGCTTATCCGCCATATAAGCGCTGATCCCGTCCAGCGGGTCCGGACCTCCCAGCACATATTTAATCAGCGTGCCGTAATGCTTCGGCTCCTGATCTCCGTAAATCCGCTGCATTTGCGCCTCAATGACGTCCCAGCCGCTCGTAACCACTTCTTCTTCGCTCATTTTTGTTTCCTCCAAAAATAAAGTTGATTCCCACTATTAATATGTATAAAAATCAGGAGATTGGACCCCCTATATTCCTTAGGCGGATCATATGAAGGAAGGGATTTCCATAGCCTGCTGATGTATCAGTATAAGGCTATGCTTTATGTATAATCAATTAACGAGGTCGCTGGGAAGGAGAAAGGATTCCTTGGACCTATCACATATAAGTCCGTGATCCCTATTCAAAATTCGAGGCGAATAGTTCCAATGACGCAATTTTGTGAAAAACAGTTTTAGGATTACATGATAAACTCCCCCCAACTCAATCTCAGCCAGTGCTCATCGGTTTGTACATGGTTTTTCCGCACGAATTTGGCGACGGAACGCCCCCCGGGATCAGATAACGTATTCCCCCATGCAGCGTTTTGACATCATGCCGGGAGGAATGGTCTTTGCTGTCCAGCGATCTGGCGTGGATAAAGTCCGGGTACAGAATGCCTGCCAGCATGTGTACGGTACTCATCGTTATCACCTCCTTTCCTAGTAAAATGATCTATATCGGCCAATGTGAGCGAAATGTAAACTTCTATAATAGCGACAGCCAGGCCCGCTGATTTCTCCAGTCGACTTGAACGGGGGTTTCGAATAGCGCGGACAACCGTTCGCCGGTAATGACTTCGTTGGTTCTCCCTTCGGCAAATACGCTGCCCCTGCGAAGCAGTAAGGTATGGGTAAATTCGGGCAAAATTTCCTCCACATGATGCGTCACATACAAAAGTGTGGGCGCATCCTCCTGCTTCGCCAGTTTGGCGATGGCTTGCAGCAGGGATTCTCTGGACAAAATGTCCAATCCGTTGCAGGCTTCGTCCAAAATCAGCAGCTCCGGCGAAGCCATCAGCGCTCTGGCGATCAGGAGCTTTTGTTTTTCGCCTTGCGAGCAGGTCTGATACCCGCGGTCGATGAGATGTCCGCAGCCGAGCGTTTCCATCAGTTGGACGGCTTTCTGTATATGCTCTTCCGACGGGTTATCGAATAAGCCGATCGAAGCATGCAGCCCGCTAATTACGAGATGCTGCGCTTTCTCATTCGGGTGAATCCGTTCCTGGAAAGACGAGCTTACCCAGCCGATCCGCTTGCGCATTTCCCGCAAATCGACCGTTCCATACTGCTGGCCTAGTACGGAAATCTCCCCCTGCGTCGGCCAAAGATACCCGGTGATCATATTGAGCAGCGTCGTTTTTCCCGAACCGTTCAGCCCCAGAATCGCCCAATGCTCCCCTTGGCGGACCGTCCAGTTGATGTCTTTCAAAATGATTTTTTGTTCGCGTCTCCAAAAAACGTCTTTGATTTCAATCCGATTAGTCATAATCAGTTCCTCCTATGCATTTGGGGGAATCGATGCTTTCCCCTCCGATTAATAACGTCTTATCATCAGATGTTTTATTTTATAAATTTATCGCATGTTACAGCTCGGCTATGGTTCCTTCCAGATTAAGCAGCGTCCACTTTACGGCCAGCTCCGGGTCCTGCTGCTTGATCGCCTCGTATAACTGCTCGTGATAGTAGGAATGCGGGTCATGCGAACTGTATTCTTTGTTTAATTTGTGCAAGGCAGCGGACAGCACCTGGGAAAAAGTGCGGAACAAATCGATGATCACGCCGTTTTTGCTGGCAATCGCGATCGCCAGATGGAACTCAATATCGGATTTGGCGTAGAGCTCCCGGTCGTTTTGCCGCAACGAAAAGCTGCGCTCGTCCAAATGCTGGCGCATGGTTTTCAGATCCTCTTCATCGCGGCGAAGGGCGGCTAGACGGGAAATTTCCAGCTCCAGCATTTTCCTCGCCTCGTATACCTCCATGAGCTCCGCCCGATGCAGGCGCTGCACCAAAGGCTCCTGGATGACCGGAGTAACTTTGAGATACGTGCCGAACCCTTGTTTTTTCTCGAGAAGCCCGGCGTGCACCAGAACCCGGATCGCTTCCCGGATCGTGGACCGACCCACCCCGAACAGCTGCATCAGCTCCGGTTCCGTCGGTATTTTATCCCCTGGCCGAATATCGCCGGTTGAAATTTTGTGTTGCAGTTGATTGACGACGTCATCCACAAGCCTGCGATGATTGATCGTCTTAAATGAAAGTTTCTCATTCATCTGATCATCTCCTGTTTTGAAAGTTTAGCACAACGGCTAGCACCATACAACAAAAAATTCCAAAAATTTTTGACTCAACCTAATAATCAGTGCTTGACAGGTAAGGCCGGTGGGTTGGTCGGCAGATCAACATCCGCTGTCTGGTCGCTTTGCACGATTATCCCGTTTGATCACGAAGCAGAGAAGAAGATAAATTCAGGAGAAGCAGATCTGTTTGGGAGAAGCAGATATTTTTGGGAGAAGCAGATCTGTTCGAGATCATTAGACAGGTTTGTGAGAAGTGAAGCAGACCTGACGGGAGGAATGGGGCAAGACACCACGAAAAATGAAAAGACCGTGAAGCCCCCACCCCATGCCCCCCTGAACGAAAGGGATAATCATGCAAAGCAGCATGCACGCAGGGAATCCATGACACGAATGCTATAGACAGCCACCTCAGAGCCAGATTCATAATTTATTTCGTTAAGCATTTTTTTTAAAGTATTCCTTTCATCGCTTCCGCACGGTATTGCCCTGGCGTGAGCCCTGTCCGTTTTTTAAAAGCATTATGAAATGCGCTTGGTTCCGAATAATGAAGCAAATAGGCGATCTCGCTGATCGAGTATTGTTTTTTAATTCCTCCGCAATCGGTTCAAAGGCCTTGAGCAATCTCGGGTCCGAGTACAGAATCGGGAACAGCAACACTTCCCTGCTCATTCGCAAATACGACTCTTTCCCGCCAAACCGGGGGCTGGTCCCAAACAATGAGACATATGCGCTGAGATCGGCCGGAGCGGCATAGGTGAATTGAAGCTCGCGAACCGGGATAGGCCGGTGGCTCATGCGGACCATCTCCTTTGCGCGAATACTTAGCCTCATGGAACAGAAATGAGTATAATGGTGAAGGAGCCTATTATATATCATGATTACATGGTGAACTGTTCGCAGAGGAGTTATTTATGATAAAAACGATTTCTGATATCGCCCGTATGGCAGGCGTGGCCAAAAGTACGGTTTCCCGTTATTTAAACGGCGGACCGGTCAGCGAGAAGACGCGGCGGAAAATTGAGCATATCATTAAAGAGCAAAATTATGTCCCCAACACTTTTGCCCAAAGTCTGAAAGCAAAGAAAACCAACTTTATCGGCACCGTGGTTCCCCGCCTCGATTCCTTCGCCACCTCGCAAACCTTGATCGGAATCGATGAAGAACTTCGGAGCAATCACTATCAAATGCTGATTTCGAATACGAGTCAGAATATGGAACGGGAAATTGAAGCGATCTATGATTTTGCCCGGCAAAAAATTTCGGGCATTATCCTGTTGGCCGCCCAAGTCACGGAAGCCCACTTAACGGCGATCAAGAAAATCGACATCCCCGTGATTCTGGTGGGACAAAAAAATGAGCAAATTCACAGTCTGATTCACGACGACCAACAGGCCGGACGGCTGATGGGGCGGCATGTATTAAGCAAAGGACACCGGAAGATTGTCTATCTGGGGGTTACCGAAAAAGATGAGGCTGTCGGTATACGCAGAAAAGAAGGCTTCAGGGAAGCATTGGCCGCCTGTCCACACTGTGAGGCAAGCTACCTGGAGACAAGCTTTAAAATGTCCGATGCCGTGGTCGCGGCTTCCCGGCTGCTCGAGGACACGCGGCCTTCCATCATCGTGTGCGCCACCGACAATATCGCGCTTGGCGTGATTAAAGCGGCCCATTTAAAGGGGATTCGCATCCCCGAGGAATTGTCGGTTACCGGCTTTGGAGGGTACGATATCACGGAAATCATCCATCCTGCCCTGACGACGGTCAAATACCATTATTATGAGGCGGGAAAAAGAGCGGCCGACAACATCATCCAACTGGTGCTTGAGAAACCGGTCGACAAGCTGACCATGATGGACGTTGAACTAATCCAACGGGAAAGCGTTGACAACTTATCATCCCATCCGTTATTATAGTCTCACAGGAACCGGTTCCATCTTAATAAGGGTGGACCGGATAAATTTTAGTTTTAACCGGAACCGGTTCCGGTATATTTTTTTCGCCGAAGTGGAACCGGTTCCGATGTGATCGATCACAACTCAGAATGGAGTACAGCAATGAAAATGACGAAAGAAGAAAAATACCGGCTGATTACACAGGCGAAACCCGGTGAATTGGCGGAACTCCAGGATAAAGTCAACCGCAGCGTCTGGCGGCAAAATTACCACATTCAACCCCCGACAGGGTTGCTCAACGATCCGAACGGCTTTTCATACTATCAAGGCGAATATCATTTGTTCTATCAATGGTTCCCTCTAGGGACCGATCATGGCATGAAGTATTGGTACCATACCAAGTCCGCCGATCTGGCCACTTGGGACAGCATGGGAATCGGTCTTGAGCCCGGAGGCCCTTACGATTCGCACGGCGCCTATTCGGGCAGCGCCATTGAAAAGGACGGCCGGTTGTATTTGCTGTATACGGGAAATACGCGGGATGAAGCGTGGAACAGACACCCCTTTCAATGCTTGGCCTATATGAATGAAAGCGGTTTTATCAATAAGCTCGGACAGCCGGTGATTTCCTCGGTTCCTCCCGGGTATACGGATCATTTCAGGGATCCGAAGGTTTGGAAATCGGGAGACGATTACTGCTGCGTGATCGGTGCCCAAAGAACGGACCGTACAGGCAGCGCCGTCTTATACCGTTCCAAGGATCTTCTCCAATGGGAGTTTACAGGAGAGATCAAAACCCGGCTGCCTCGTTTCGGTTACATGTGGGAATGCCCGGACTATTTTGAATTGGATGATTCGGGAGTTTTGCTGTTTTGCCCCCAAGGCCTGGAAGCCGATGAGGACAGATTCAACAACATCTACCAGACGGGTTATGTGATCGGAAAGCCGCTTAATCCGTTAACCCTGGAATTCAATCATGGCCCATTTGAGGAATTGGATCGGGGGTTTGATTTTTACGCGGCACAAACGATGCTAGCTCCGGATGGGCGGCGTCTCCTGGTTGGCTGGATGGGGCTGCCGGACGTGGATTACCCGACGGATGAAAGCGGCTGGTCGGGCTGCTTGACGCTTCCCCGTCAATTAACGCTGCGGGACGGAAAGCTGATCCAGCAGCCGGTACCGGAGCTCGCCAAGCTTAGAAAAGCGATGCACAGCGCCGAAATTACTCTAAACAACGAGACAAAACGGCTGAACGGTTTCGAAGGCATCTCCTACGAGCTGATCTGTGAAATTGCAAATGGGGATGCCGCAGAGGTTGGACTTGAGTTTCGCGCCGGCGGCGAGGAGAAAACGGTTCTAAAATACGACGGAGCCTCAAACAAACTCATCCTCGACCGCTCCCTATCCGGTCAGGTCCTGGGCGAGATCAACGGAAATATTCGCCGCTGCCGTATGGCCGCTGGCAAGCTCAAATTCCATCTCTTTGTGGACGTGTCCTCGGTTGAAGTTTTTGTTAATGATGGTGAGGAAGTGTTTACCAGCCGGATCTTCCCGGATCCCGGGAGTACGGAAATACGATTGTTTTCTTACGGCGGGAGCGCGGAGTTCCGTGTCCTCAAATGGGATATAACATCAATGGAAAAAGGGGACGAAAGCCATGTCGGAAAATCAGCAAATTGCTAAAGAAGTGATCCAGGCTGTCGGAGGCAAAGAAAACATCGCCTCTATCGCCCACTGCGCGACACGTTTGCGGATCATGGTGCTGGATAAGGATAAAATCAATCAACAGCAAGTCGAAAATATCAATAAAGTCAAAGGCGCATTTTTCAACTCGGGGCAATATCAAATTATTTTCGGGACAGGAACGGTCAATCGAATATTTGAGGAAGTCGAAAAGCTTGGCATTGAAAGCACCTCGAAAGAGAGTCTGAAAAGCCAAGGAACAAAACAGGGCAATCTATTCCAGCGCGCTATCCGCACCTTCGGCGACGTATTTGTGCCCATTATTCCCGTGCTGGTGGCAACCGGGCTTTTCATGGGCCTGCGCGGTTTGCTGACCCAGGAGCTGATTCTTGCCTGGTTTGGGGCGACTCCCGAAGATATATCGCCTAACTTCCTGTTATTTACCCAAGTTCTGACGGACACGGCCTTTGCCTTCCTTCCTGCCTTGGTGGCCTGGTCCGCGTTCAAAGTTTTCGGCGGAAGCCCGGTGCTCGGGATTGTGCTGGGTCTCATGCTGGTTAATCCGGCGCTCCCCAACGCCTACAGCGTTGCGGACGGTTCCG
Organism: Paenibacillus oralis; assembly: GCF_003863965.1. Taxonomy (GTDB): domain Bacteria; phylum Bacillota; class Bacilli; order Paenibacillales; family Paenibacillaceae; genus Fontibacillus; species Fontibacillus oralis. Next base: position 4,816,014 of record NZ_RRCN01000001.1, on the reverse strand, counting down.
CTCACCCGCTGGTTATGTTTGGCTTTATTCCGATTGTAGGTTATCAGGGATCCGTATTGCCGGCGTTTTTTGTGGGCTTGATTGGAGCCAAACTGGAGAAGTTTTTGCGCAAACGTATTCCGGAAGCGTTGGATTTGATTTTAACCCCGTTTATTACCTTATTGATTATGATTTCGCTGGGGCTGTTCGTGATCGGTCCGGTCTTCCATTCCTTGGAGGAGTGGGTGCTTCATGGAACGGTAACCGTGCTCGACCTGCCGTATGGCATCGCCGGTCTTGTTATAGGTTTCCTGCACCAAATTATTGTGGTTTCGGGCGTTCATCATATTTTCAACTTCCTGGAAATCCAGCTTCTCGAACAGAGCGGCAGCAATCCTTTTAACGCCATTATCACCACGGCCATGGCCGCCCAAGGAGCAGCCTGTCTGGCTGTAGGCTTGAAGACGAAAAACATGAAGCTCAAAGCGCTTGCCCTGCCGTCCTCGCTGTCGGCTTTCCTGGGCATTACCGAGCCGGCCATTTTTGGCGTCAATTTAAGATACATGAAGCCGTTTGTTATGGGGCTGATCGGCGGAGCGGTCGGCGGTTTCCTGGCTTCGTTTTTCCATTTGGCCGGAACGGGCATGTCGATTACGGTCATCCCGGGCACACTTCTGTACCTGAACAGTCAGCTTCCATTGTATATTTTGTCTAATGTTGCGGCGATGGCCGTCGCCTTCGCATTAACATGGATTTTTGGTTACAAAAATGAAGCGGTCAAAGAAGAAAGCGGGTCCGCAGCGTCTCAGGCCGCAGCGGAAGTGCCGGCCGCCAAGCCAGCCCTTGCTCTTGAGAAGCTGGAGATCCCCTCCCCCATCACGGGCAAGGCCGTATCCATCACGCAGGTCCCAGACCCGGCATTTGCGGAGAAGCACATGGGAGAAGGCATCGCCATCGAACCGTCGGAGGGTAAAGCCTTCGCTCCTTTTGACGGAACCGTTGCCCATGTGATGGATAAGAGCAAGCATGCGGTTATTCTTGAACATGAGAGCGGCGTACAACTGTTGATCCATATCGGCATCAATACAGTAGGATTGAAAGGAACCGGGTTTACGACCCACGTGAACACGGGGGACAAAGTTGCCAAAGGGCAGCTTCTCATCGAGTTTGACCTGAATGTGATCCGGCAGGCGGAACTTCCAGTGGTTACCCCCGTGCTCATCCCTTCCGGATTGGATTCCGTCGAACAAGTCCTTCCTTCCGGGGAAGGCAACGTAACGGCGGTTCAGGATAACGTGATTACGGTAAATTTGAAAAAGTAATCGAACAGGACGGGAAAGCTAAATTTCAGCCCTTCCGCTTCCGATAGGAAGCCGGAAGGGCCTTATTCTTTTTCTGACGGTAAACGGTTACATCTTACTTATCGCTCTTGTTATTTTCAATCACTGCCGCAAGCAAGGCCAACGCCAGCCCCTGGCCCCAGCCTTGGGCCCATTTCTTATCCACGCCAAGATAACCTTCAATGTCCTTCATGACCGCGGTGCCGCCCGAAACGTTCAGTACCCGCCCATTACCGGCAATACTGATTAGCACACCGTCCAGTGCCCGCTGCACATATTTGGCATGCAGCGGATTGCCTTGCATCACCATCGCCGCCGCGATGCCCGCTGTCGCCGATACCTCGCCGTACGATGCCGGATAGTCAAGCACGGTGCCCCAAAGACCGTCCTCCCGCTGCAGTGTTTTGATGGCCGCAAGCTGGTCACGTAAAGAACTTCCGATATGCATAAAAGGAGGATACAAATAAGCTTCCGGCAGCACTTTTCCCACCCGGGACATCGTATAAGCCGCCCAAGCGTTGGCGCGCCCCCAGAAGATGCCGGACATATGATCCTGGCTGATGTGGTTGTAGCCGTGGTACCACAGGCCGGTGTCCGCGTCCTGCAAATAATTAATATGCCAATAAAATTGGTGCAGCGCATCATCGATCAGGGACTTCTCTCCCAGCTTCACGCCGGCACGCAGCATGAAATACGCCGCCATAAACAAGGTGTCCGCCCAGCACTGTTCGGGAAAATCGTTATTCGCCGACACCGTATGCTGAAGCACCCGGTCCCCAAAGCGCAGCGCTTTGTTCTGCAGATAATCCACCTTGCTTAAAATAAGGTCGAGATATTTCCGGTCCTCCGTTTGTTCATACAATGTGAGCAGCATGTGGCCCATCGCGCATGTATTTACCGTCCATCCCGGAAGCCCGGCCTCGATGTACTCATCGCACCACTCGGCCATCCGCTCAAGATAGGCCTGCTCCCCGGTCGCTTCAAACGCCCGGCTGATCCCGTAATAGGCGACGCCGCACGGCCAATCCCAAGTCAAATCCATACCGAAGGTGTAGTCCACTACGCGTCCGATGATTTGCTTCAGCTCGGACGGGTCCGCATTCAATTTCATCGTGTCCATCTCCCGCTAAATGTTTTAAGTACAGCCCTTATTTGTAATTGCCGGCCTCGATCGCCGCCTGCTTTTCGTCGAGAATTTCTTGATACCCGGCATCAAGATAGGTTTTCTTGGCCGCCTCGTACGTGGCATCGAACTCAGCTTCGGGCGCGATGGCAATCTTCACGTACAGCTCTTGGAAAAGCGAATTGAGATCGGCCTTGTATTCGTTCACTTTTTCGAGCACGACGCTGAACAAGGCATCCGGTGTACGGTATTCCGCATACTTGTCGTAGTAGGCCAAGGAATTTTCGGCCAAAGATTCGTAGCCCGGAGGCGCCATGCTGCGGAGGTAAGCCACGCGCATCTTTTCCGGATTATCGTATTTGACGGTTTCGATGACAAGGCACCAGTAGTCTTTGTTGTTATTTTGGGAAAGAACCGATTCACCTTTAAAATCCGCGCTTTTCACGGCAATGCCATCGGCATCAAGCGTATAGTTTTGGCCTTCGACGCCGTTCTGCAAGAAGAACAGATTTTCCGGCTGGCTCATCCATTCCAGGTACATCCAGATCGCGGCCCGTTCTATTTCGGTGGATTCATAGTTAATGCCCATAATCATGCCGAACGGCCAGTAGGCGCGCCCCTGGGGCTTACGTCCCTCCGGCGTGCCGGCCTGGGTATCCAGAACGGCGAATTCCGCTTGCGGATTGTTCTTCAGAGTCGCGGTGATGACGTCGGTATTGTTCGAGAGGTAGAAGGCATACGTGCCGGTCTTGCCCGCAACAAACTCGGCCTTGATCTTGTTGTCGTCGTCGCGCAAATAAAATTCCTTGTCGATCAAGCCGTTGTTGTATTGATAGTTCAGATTGCGCAGGTAACGTTCGGTGTCGGCGGTGGTCAGATCCGCGACGCCGAGATCCGAATAAAGCGCGCGGTATTTCTCGTCGGCCGGCCAGTCGCGGAAGACATAATTGTAGGTGAAGTTGTTCTTTTTCAAGAATTCGCCGCCGGCGCCTAGTCCCGCTTCCTTCCACTTGGCAAGCATCTCGTTATATTTCTCAAGCGAGGTCAAGTCCTCCATTTTCATCCCGACCTTCTCAACCCAGTCCTTGCGGATCAAAGTTGTAAAGCTGTCCAAGCTCGGACGCTCGCCGAAGAAGAACACATTTTTGTCGTCCACAGTACCATACTGTTTAATGGTTTCGCCCATATTTCCCCAATAGGTAGGGGCATAATGGGCAATTTCGTTCAGGTCCAGTTCCTGCATAACGCCCTCGCCATAGTAAGCCAGCGCCTGAGGCATGTCGTAATGGAAAATGATGTCCGGAGCTTTATGCGAGGCCAGCAGCTGCTCATAATCCGTGACCTCGTTGCTGCGGGTGATCGGCACGTACTTCAGGGTGACGTTATATTTGTCGCCGAACTCTTTTTGCATCCAGCGCGTGTAGTAATTGTCGGTTACGTTCCAGCCCTCGAACGCCCGTTCATAGACCGGAATTTCCAGGGTTACGTTTTCGGGAAAACCGGCGGAGTAATCCGCATATTCGCCCTCGGCCGTATTATTCGCGGATGGAGCCTGCTCGGATGAGTTGCCGTTTGCCTTTTTATCGCTGCCGCTCATGCAGCCCGACAACAACCCCACGATGACCAATAAAGCCAAACTCAAAGAAATGATTTTCTTTTTGCCCATAGCTTATTTCCCCCCGTGAAATATAGTTTGAACCTTCCATAGCAAGACGCGGTTATTCCTTGACGGCTCCAAGCATCACCCCTTGCACAAAATATTTCTGGATAAAAGGATATATGCAAAGGATCGGCAAGGTCGCGAATACGACGCATGATGCTTTAAGCACCTCGGGGTTGCTCAGCGATACTTGCGTGGCCTCCAGCTGAAAGCTTTCGCTCGCCTGGATGACCAGGTAATACAATTTAAGCTGGAGCGGCCGTAAATCAACCTGTTGCTTGATGTAAAACAGCGCGTCTTGATAAGCATTCCAACGTCCGACGGCGTAAAAGAGCGACAACGTCGCGATGATCGGCTTGGAAAGCGGAAGAACGATGCTCCACAAAATTCGGAAGTGCCCGGCGCCATCGATTCTCGCCGATTCCTCCAGGCTGACCGGAATGCTGCTGGTAATCGCCGTCTTCATAATCAGAAAATTGAACGCGCTGAAAGCCTGCGGCAGGATCAGCGCCCACCACGTATCAAGCATGCCGAGATTGCTGACCAGCATGTATTCGGGAATGATGCCGCCGCCAAAGTACAGGGTAAACATAAAGATAAATGTCAACGCCGTGCGGCCCTTCAGCTGCTTCCGGGAGAGCGGGTAGGCCGCGCAGATCGTGATCAGCATGCCCAGGATGGTGAACACGACCGTTACCACCACCGATACGTACAAAGATCGCAGGATGCTGGCATCGGCAAAAATTTTCCCATACGCTTCCAGGGTAAACCCTTGCGGCCAGAGAAACACTTTGTTCGCAATCACAAAGGCATCATCGCTTAAAGATTTGGCCACGACGTGAACAAACGGCAGCAGGCAGGCCAGCGAGGCCATGACCAGCGCGAGATGGATCAGCACATCCCAAATGTCAAACCGCCGTTTGCGGTGCGCCGCCAGTGTGTTTGTGGCTGCTTTCATATTTCGCCTCCTTTCTGCCTAAGCGCCTACAGCAGGCCGTCTTCGCCGAGTTTTTTGGCTATTCGATCGGCCAGCAGCACAAGCGTAAGCCCGATCACGGACTGGAACAACCCAAGCGCGGTCGCGCGGCTGAAGTTGCCGCTTTCGATCCCCCATCTGTAAACCAATACAGGGATGGTTGTTGTAAATTCCGTAGTGGCCTTGTTCTGCAAGGCAAAAATGCGCTCGAACGAGCCCTCCATGACCCTGCCCAGGTTCATGATCAAGAGTGTAACAATGGTCGGGCGGATTGAAGGCAGCGTAATATTCCATACCTTCCGCCACCGCCCAGCGCCGTCCACGGTCGCCGCCTCGTACAGCTCCGGGTTGATGCCGCTCATGGCAGCCAGGTAGATGATCGTCCCCCATCCCATGCTTTGCCAGACGCCGATGGCCAAATAACTGATCAGCCAGTGGGTGTCCTCTTGGAGGAACGGGATGCGCGTGCCGCCCATCATTTCGATGACATGGTTGACCACCCCGTTGCTTTCGCTGAGCAATTGGTACGCGATCGCGCCGATAATAATCCAGGACAGGAAATGCGGCAGATACAGGAGCGTCTGGTTAACCCGCTTGAACTTGATGCTTTTGATCTCATTCAGCAGCAGCGCAAGCGCGATGGGCATCGTGAAGCTAAACAGCAGGTCAAGCGTGTTGAGCAGCAGCGTATTGCGGACGGCGCGGCCAAAATCATGTTTTGCGAAAATGTCGGCAAACACCTCGAAACCAACCCACTCGCTGCCCCAGAACCCCCTGGCGATTTTGTAATCCTTAAAGGCAAGCACGAGCCCGGACATCGGCGCGTATTTAAACACCAGCACAAACGCCATGGGGATCAGCAGCAGCAAATAGAGCTGGATGTCCCGCCGGAGATAATAAGCGAATCCCCGGTTGACCGCTTTTCGGTTCGCTAAAGCGGTTTCATGATTTGAAGCGCTTTCAAGTTTCACTGTTTCACCTCCCCGAAGTATGCCCTTCCTCAGGTCCATTGCTGTCCAAACAAGCAAGTGTCCAAAGCAGCCGATTGGCAATGGCGAGTTTGTGTCTCATCATACGCTCCCGGCTTCGGATCGGTAAATCATGAATTTTGATTTTCCTTATCATTTTTGATTGTACGGCACTTGGAAGCCTTGTAGCTGCTTGGAGTCATGCCCTCGTATTTGCGAAAAAACCGGTTGAAGCTTTGCACATTGTAGTACCCGACCTCTTCTGCAATCTGCTTCATGTTCAGCTTCGTTTCCAGCAGCAGCCCCTTCGCTTTTTCGATCCGCAGCAGATTGATGTAGTCGATCAGACTTTTCCCCGTTAGCTCGTACACGATCTTCCGCATATAGGAATAACTGATACCGATCTCCTTCGCCATCTCCTCAAACACGATTTCCTCGCAAAAATGGGCTTCCAGGTAGTGGATGATCCGCTCCCCATGCCCCGTTTCGCCCGGGTTCCGCGCAAGGTATTGAATAATTTCGCCGAAGAACTCGCGCAGGTATTCTTCAAGCTCGTCAAGGGTGTCGATGGAAGCGATCGCGGAATAAATGTTCCCCCGGCCCGCAAAAATACGCGCGGTGCTGATATTATTTTCCCTGAGATGTTTTAGGGTGACGCCGATCAATTGATTGTAGATGAACATGATGTTGTCGTAGGAGATATATTGAGCGGATTGAATCTCGCCCCGGATGAGCTCGAGCTCCTTCATAATGCTGTCGAGATTGCCGCCATCCAAAAAGTTGAGAATACGTCTTTCGCTGTTCGTGGGGTAAATATAGCTTTTGCCTTGTTCGGCCTCCTGCTTCCAGAAAGTGATTCCGCCGCTGCCTTCGAGCATGCGGTGTTTAATCACTTCCATCGCTTCCACCACGCGGTCCTGGATCATGGCGCTCGTCTCCGCCCGGCTGCTGACGCCGATCGTTACGGAATGGCCGAACAGTTCCGCCGCTTTGCTTCGAATCGCTGAGAACGCTTCCTTGATTCCCCTTAAGCCGCGTTCAAGTTCCTCCTGCCCGTAATTGATCACGATGGCGAAACAGCCTTCCCCTTGATAGACGCAGCGCGCATGAACCCCCGCCGGAAATAAGCTGTCACATTGCGAGATGAGCAGATACCGGTGATAGCTGCGCGTCTCTGGATTCGTTTTGTTGACATACCGCCTGTAACGGTCTATGGAGACGACGGCAACCCGAAAATATGGCTCCGGGAACATTTCCGCGACCGGTTTCGCAACCTCGCCTCGCAATAATTGATGGATCGCCAGGCTGCGGGTATCCTGTTCGCGTTCCTGCAGCAGCTTGTAGAGCTCTTCCTCCTCCTCCTGCATCCGCCGGAATGCCGCGCCAAGGAAGGCAAGCTCATTTTTGTCCGCCACTCCCAGATTGCCGCGTGCCCGCACGGTCCGCACCAGCTCGCGCAGCGGCTTGGACAGCCATGTCGCAAGAAAAACGGTCAGTATCGACCCGATAAAAATAAGGACCGCGGTCAGCAAAAGGATGCTGCGCTGCAAAATGCGGGTTTTGGCCATCAATTCGTCCAGCGAAAAAATATTGACATTCCACCAGCCCAGCAGATTTGAGCGCGACCACGTGTACAATAGCCGCTCGTTTTCGAGCTCATGGTACGCGTACCCCTCCTTCGCCTCGCTTTCCAAAACCTCTTGCATAAACGGCTGCTTCGTGCCGTCGCTGAGCAGCAAGGTTTTGTCGTTGTGCGAGATAATGGTGCCGTCCGATTTCATGAGCAGGTAGCCATGTTCGCCCGGCTCCGATGAACGCAAATACTCCCCGATTTGCTTTTCCCGCAAATTAACGACGATGGTGCCGCGCGTCGTGGTCGAAAGACGGTTTAGCGGCAGTACATACGATACCACAGTTTCCCCGGTGGCCATCCGGCGCGGATACCATACGCCGCTGATTCCCCGGCGTCCGGCAAGGGCTTCCTCCATCCACCCGATCGGCTCATATCGGTCCAGCGCCGTAATGCCTTTGTCGGTTGAAACCACATAATCCGCACCGTCTAGATAAAAATAGGAGGAATAGACACCGTTTACCCGGTGATTCAAATTCACCAGTTCCTTGAGCACCGATAATGCGCCGCTCACATTGTTGTAATTTTCGTTGAGCTCGGCAAAGGTTTCAAAGCCGCGAATGCGGTCGAAGATGTTGGTGGCAGCCAGGCGCACCGTATCTTGAGCAAGGTTGTTCAGCGCGTTTTCGTTCAGCTTGCGGTTGGCGTTTAATCCCGCCAATGAAGATTCCGCGATGGCGTCTTCCGAATTGCCCATAATCTGCGTGCCGCTATACCAGGTCAGGATTGTCGCGGGAACTGTCATGACGCAAAACAGGATCAGTCCCAGTTGAAGCATCATCGGAATTCGTTTCATTTTTCCCCTCTTCCCATCATGGATTAGCCGTTGAAGCAATCAGTTCAACTTACGTCGTATAATAAAAGCGCTTACAAAATTTCTTGAATACATAGATGGATAAATTATACAACAAAAGGTGCCGGATTTTCATCCAACACCTTTTTGCCATGCGTGTAAAGGGTTACAAAAGAAACGGTTATTCATTCGCTATTCGTTAGCGGCAATGGTTGTCTAGCGCACTGCCTCCAACGGTAAAGTTTCTGTTAGCCCCAGCGTCCGGGCCGCCGAAACATGAAGCTCGCGAATAAGCTCCGGATTATTCGATAGAGACGCACCATAAGAAGGAATCATGGCTTTAATCTTCGGCTCCCATGCATGGATATGTTCCGGGAAGCATTTTTGGATGACCTCGAGCATGACGGAAACGGCGGTAGAAGCACCCGGAGATGCGCCGAGCAATGCGGCAATGGAGCCGTCGGCGGCACTGATCACTTCCGTACCGAATTGCAGCGTGCCCCTGCCTCCAGCAGCCGTATCTTTAATAATTTGCACGCGCTGACCGGCCACCAGCAAATCCCAATCCTCGCTTTTCGCGTTCGGAACAAATTCCCGCAAAGCTTCCATACGCTTTTCTTTTGATAACATCACCTGCTTGATCAGGTATGTGGTCAAAGAAGCGTTTTTTGCGCCCGCCGCCAGCATCGTTACGAGATTATGCGGTTTGACGGAAGTGATCAAATCCAACATGGAACCGAATTTCAAAAACTTAGGCGTGAAGCCGGCAAACGGTCCGAACAGCAGCGACTCTTTGTTATCGATAAATCGGGTGTCAAGATGCGGCACGGACATCGGCGGAGCGCCAACCGGAGCTTGGCCGTATACTTTGGCATGATGCTGCGCGACAATTTCCGGGTTCTGACATACCATAAACAGACCGCTGACCGGAAATCCTCCAATTCCTTTTCCTTCGGGAATACCTGACTTTTGCAGCAGATGAAGGCTTCCTCCCCCGCCGCCGATGAAGACGAATTTCGCCGTATGGCGTTCCACGGCACCGCTTTCGACGTTCCGTACTTTCAATTCCCACGAGCCGTCAGCGGCACGTTTAATATCTTCCACATGGCGGTTGAACTGGATACCGACGTTTTTATGCTTTAAATGTTCAAACAATACGCGTGTTAAGGCACCGAAATTGACATCCGTTCCGGCTTCGCTTCTTGTAGCCGCAATAGGTTGATTGGACGTCCGGTTTTTCATCATCAGCGGAATCCATTCCCGCAGTTGGCCCGGATCGTCGGAAAACTCCATCCCTTGGAACAGCGGATGATTTGAAAGCGCTTCATAACGTTTTCTCAAAAAGGTTACGTCTTTTTCCCCTTGCACAAAACTCATATGAGGCACCGGCACGATAAAATCTTTCGGATTGCGAATCAGCTTACTGTTTACGAGATAAGACCAAAACTGTTTGGAAACCTGAAACTCTTCATTCACTTTGATCGCTTTGCTAATATCCATAGACCCGTCCGGTTTCTCGACGGTATAGTTCAGCTCGCACAAGGAAGAATGCCCCGTTCCCGCATTGTTCCATTCGTTGGAGCTTTCCTCCCCCGCTATGGCGCGCCGCTCGAAAACCGTAATTTCCCAGTTTGGCGCTAATTCTTTCAGCAGTGACCCCAAGGTCGCACTCATGATTCCGGCACCGATCAAGATAACGTCTGTTTTCGTTTGTCCGTTGCTCATTTTATCAGTCCTTATAACCTAAGATTTGCAGAAGGAAGCAGGCGCTCCTGCTTAGTCGCTGCAACAAGCCAGGAAGTAATATAAACACATAATTTTTTTGCAGTTAATTATATCATAGTGCATCCCTGCAAAAATGGATAAAAAATATTATTTATCCGGATAATAAAGGATAGTTATAGGGTGTTTTCGCGGATAATTTAAAATGCCCTAACCTTAGATAGCTCTTATCTTCGGTTAGGGCGTTTGTTGGGTATATAATTTCTGGAACCACACGTCCTCGGTGCGGGAATTCATTAAGTGTTTGTGCAGCATCCATTACATCATCGAAATGCCCTTCATAATACATTGAGTCTTGAGAAATGTAATCCACAATATTCTGTAGATCTTTATAAGGGTCGTTACAGTCCAAATTATTGTTTGTTCAGCCATCTATCCATCCTCGATCAAGTTTTCACTTCCTCTTTGAATCACATTAACAGATCCGCTAAATAATCTTTGGATATTTCACTAATAACATAAATGATGATAATCAGGTTGATTAGCGCCGCTAACAAAGTTTTTGATAGTTCATTCCGATCTCTTCGGGAAAATAGGTGATTGATCTGATATCCTAAGGAGATACTTTCACCAATCAAATTTATCGGCAAAACTACTATAGAGTATAGGACTATGCTTAAGAGTACATTCAGAAACATTCCTATAATCGAACAGAAGACTAGAAGAAGAATATCTACCAAAGGCCACATTAATATGATTGTACTATAAACAGATGTGTCTTCTATTATGTATCCAAGCGTTATTCCAATACTGATCAACAATAAAATAAATATTATTGAGTATCCTATTGGAGCAGCTAAGTGACTAAATAATTCCCCATCAAATCTATTAAATACTACGCGGCCAAATATAAAGTACTTGTTTAAATTCCAATATTTCCATTCATTCTCTCAAAAAATCTTAATCGCGAAACTGATAAAATAGGCAGCAGGTATTAATAAAAATTGTGCAAGTATGGTTCCGAAAAACCTCGAAAGCATTAGCAACAAATAGATCTTTCCTAATTTTTCTTTGTAGATCGCATTATTGCAAGCCTTATCCGTAATTAATCCTATCTGTGGATCTATAAAAATCGTCAACAATATCGTTGCAATGCCGTTAATTAGTCCAGATGATTGTGAGGCGGATGTGCTCAATTCTGGGACCAAATACGCTGCGTAAAGCGAAGATAAAACACCAACCGTATAGATAGCCGTTACCAAAACATTCAAAAGTATAAATCTCTTTGGAATTCCTAGATACCGGAACCCTGAAAGCTGAAAAGAAGGTTTTTGAACATAATGCCTTGTGTTCATTAATTGACCTATTGTTACACTTGAAATCAACTTTGGTAAAGACCCTGCAACTTCAAACCTAGATATAACTCGCCCCCATAAGTTAACAAGCGTAGGGAAAAGGAGAATACCTAAAATTGTGCCAAAAGATGAGGCAACTATGATAATCCTAAAATATTCTAAAACATTAAAATTCAAGGCAATCTTGCCATAGTCTATAAACTTTGCCGTCATTGGTGCTTGTATTAGATTAGCTGTCCGGGAGATAAGGACAGTAATCCCTAATAATGAAAGTGCCACAGCAAGCTTATTTATCTTAATCCCAGCTAAACGTAACGCGTAAGATGAAGTTTCAACCATATGTATGATCATAGTTAGTATAAAAACAGCAATTAAATTATGTACCATGGTACTTCTCCTTCTTAGAGGACATCATTGCATTCCCAGGGGTCAATATTTGCCTCACTGTTTTATATATCAACGTATTCTTCAACTCTTGCTTCAAGAATTTCGATTAAATCCTCCAAGGGACGACGTCCGTCGTCCCCCCGCGCGATTTCAGTATTAGACGATGTTCATGCCATCCCCGAACTTACACATATTTATATTTTGCGATCACTTCTCCCCACGGAGCCAATCCATCTTCTGTGAATCCTGTCTTTGAATATAATCTTCTTGCTCTCTCATTCTCAGGTTTATATCCCAAAATCAGTACATCCGTTCTATCTTGCCGGTTTCTTATCTCTTCAATTATCTTAGAAACGGCCATGAATCCATATCCCTTACCTTGAAAGTGTCGATCGATCATAAAACGGTACATCCAATAATTGTTATCATCCGGATCAATTCCATATAGTGTATACCCAATCATTGTCTCGTGTTTATATATAGCCATACTCGAAAACCCGTGCAAAAACTGTGCTTCAGCAATTGAATACACATTTGGTGCTATAAATTGTTGTTGTTCTTTTTCCGGTCTTAATGCTGCACATTCTTCCCAATTGTCTTTGTTAATTCTTTGCAGTCTAATCATCGGAACCCTCCAAATAGTATCGCAAAAACAACCCAGGCCTAGATTGCCCCTATCTTAGGCTGGGTCGAAACAACTAAGTACTTCAACTTCAACTATTTTAAAATTATTTCACTAAAACTTACGATCCGCTCTGTCAGCTTGGGATACACCGCACTCCAAATCATCGAAGAAATAAATAAAGTTATAAATATATTCGGATATCTTCCCTTCAAGTAGCGGGCCGTTTGAATCATGCTGAGCAATAGAAGAGGAAGCGTTATGAATGATGTTATATGCCAACCCAATTGTCCTTCCATAGTCCAACTTCCAATTCCAATTAAGTTCAAGAAACTGTCCAACAATGAATACCCATATAAGTGATTGCAGCCCAATATCAGCACAATAAAACATACAGACATCCACAAACAACCAATAACTACATGGTTTTTTTGTTTGGACAAAAAAACTCCCCCGATCAGAATTACTGATAAAACAATATTATCATATCATAAATTGGAATTGATGTTACTTTTTGCTTCACCATTTTTTCTTTTGCTCTATAAATTCTTCTTTAATTCCATCTTCCGGGTCCCATATTGACCAAGCTGCTTCTAATAAATTCCCTTCATTATCTCTAAAATAAAAATATTTTGCTTCCCCAGCCCCTAGCGTATGTAAATCTTCAATAAGTAATCCTTTATCTTTTAATAACTTATGTGTATATTCAATATCCGGGCAATTAATCGCCATAATAGGAAATGGTTTCCCATTCCTCATGATTTCCAACGATTTCTTGTCATTGGTTTCTATAAGTAATAATGCAATTGAGTTTTTATAAGGGTGATGTAATACTGCAACAAAAGAACCTCGATCTTGAAACTTATTCATGAGTTTAAATTCTAGGTTCTCGGTGTACCATGCGATTGACTCATCAATTTGGGTTGTTGGAACATATACGTAGCCAATACGTGAAAATGCAAACTTTAGGTTCATTGGAAACACTCCTTGTTTTTTATTGTACGTCCACACCTTCTTCAAGCTTCGCTCACAGATGTTCTTTTAGATAACTATTGTTTTGGACGATTTTTTTGACTCGTTTCATTGTACTTGGACCCTTAGGTAGACTGGAAATCCGATTTAATAAAATCCAACGCAAACAAGCAATTGCCTCAAAAATCCGCAAGTCATCCGCTCGGTAATCTGTTAACCCTAAAAATTCCGAATGATATATTTCTCCATTCCTCTCGCCCGCATAAATCTTCATTAAGAATACTGACCATGCGATATCGTATCTAGGATCACCAAGTTGTCCATTGGTCCAATCGATTATTGTATAGCGCTCCTGTTCCTCTACGATATTCCCTAAGTTATAGTCGCCATGTATTAAACTGTTTTGGCCAAGCTCTGTCATATTAATAACATTCATTAATGTACGGTTTAAATCTTCATGCGTTTCTATCGAAGGAAAAAAGTAATGAATAAAATCATACCTTGGAATTAATAACGAGTCGTTGTCATTCAAACGAAATTTATGCACCTCGGCTAACATTCGTGCTAGATTCTTTAGTTTGTTTTTGTTTATTTTGGAGACTGGCATGCCATCATAGCTGGTCAGCAAAACTTGATTGTTATCTGCGTCAACGCCCCAACCATAAGGCTTCGAGACACTTATGCCTCTATTGTATAGTTCCGATAGGAGTTTGTGTTGGTTCTCAATATGAGGTTTAGAACTTTTATTCCATATCTTGAGAACATAAGATCCATTACCTGATTCCACTTTTACAACATCCGCTTCGAGCCCTGGTGATAAAGGAATCACTTTGTGTGCTTGTGTTTTTAGGTTTAAAGTATCTTGTTCCAGTTCAACCCAATTAATGTTGAGAATATTTATTGTAGGTTCCTGCCTTTCATGGAATTTCTTTTCCCCACTCATCCAAAACACGTACTACACAAAATGTATTAATTGCTGTTATCACTTAATACCAAAATAGATATTCATTTATAACCTCTTTTAAAGTAGTCGCTGAGACCACTTCCATGAAGCGCCTCTGCAGTCCAAGGGTCGACGGCCCGCCGCGTGAATCCAGTGTTAAATGAAGTCTGAACTTTCCTCAATATTCCCACGAAATGTCTTTCGCTTTAAATTTCGATTATTATATTCTACTAAAAATTGATCTTTATAATTTATACAGTATTCAATTTCTTCTCTAAAGCTCTTCCAAGTTATCTTATTCAGGGCCTCTTCAATTGTAAAATATCCTATTTCTAGGCTTTCATTCGATGTTCTAAACTTTCCCCCAATGGGTCTTCCCAAAAATAAGGTGTTATAAACGGATTCCTTAACATTCTGAAACAACCCGCAAAATTTAACAATTTCTATATCTATTCCAGTCTCTTCTTTAGTTTCCCGTACGACTGCAGAGGATAGTGACTCTCCCTCTTCAACTCGACCACCAGGAATTTCCCATCCTCGCTTTGGACCATAAATTAATAAAATTTCATGATTGTCATTTAGCACAACCGCAGCAGCGGTTACTGTATGCTTCGGAGAAATTTTCACAGAATTGTTCCTTTCTTTCATGTATTAGTATTAACGAAATGCCATGATTCTCAGTGTACATTTCGACAATATATCCTACATTACATACTATAATCAAAGACGCAAAATGCTTAATACTCAACTTTCGCAGCAAAAAATCGGCAGACAAGCCTTGATTTAGCTGTGCAAAGCAGCAATCCATTGCGGAGTTGATGCTGAATCAGAGGCGAACAGTGTCTTTCCTAGATCGGGCAAGCAACTCGACCGCTTTGTTACGATTCTGCTTAAACATGGAAGCATAGAAGCGTCAACGATGAAGAGGGCGTCACGATCCGCCGAAGTCAGCGCACCTACCTTTTGCACCGTAGCCGTTTCGAGCAGTGGCACAAATCGACGTCAGGTGAGGGGGCTGTCTAAAGGGTTCGTGCCTTGGTTGTCCCTGCCTGCAGCCTGCCTTTGCACGATTATACCTTTCGTTCAGGGAGGAGGGGGTGGGGGCTAGGCAAGGGTTCCAAAAAAAGAGAGAAGAAAAAGAGAGGGGGAAAAATGAGGCGGTTCAGGTGAGATTTTCGGCTTGATAAAGGAACGTATGTTTGGTATTATAAAATAAACAGAACTCACGTTCGTGAATTCTTGATTCGGGGGCGAGTGAACATGGAGGGCAATGCGGGAACGGAACTTCAATCATTCAGCAGCCGTTATAACAGCGAGCAGGCCTGCATGGAGGCGGTGATCGCGATGAAGTGGCCGAACGGCTTTGTCTGCCCGCGCTGCGCTCACACCCGGTGCAGTCGTCTGACTTCCCGGGATATCCCCTTGTTCGAGTGCGGAAGGTGCAAGCATCAAACGTCGGCTTTGGTCGACACGATTTTTGAACGAACGCATCTGCCCCTGCTCAAGTGGTTCGAGGCCTTAGAGTTGTTCCTGCTCCCGGACGGCATCTCGGCGAGGCGACTGAGCCAGGTGATCGAGGTCACCTACAAAACCGCCTGGTTGATGCTGCACAAAATACGCCATGCCGCCGGGGAGTTCGATGCCCGGGAACTGCTCTGCGGAGACGTGAAGGTGAACAGCGATCTGTATGGGCGTAATCCGTCCCGGTGTCAGTTTCCGCATCCGTATGCCTCGGCGGTCGTAGCGGGATGCACGGTCACGGAATCGGGCGAGCCGGAGCAGGTCAAAATCCGCCTGGTGCCGCATAAGAGAGGAGACGGGAAAAGGGCAAACCGTCACGAACTCGCCGCGTTCATCAACGGGCATGTAGATGTCCGTACATCGGCGGTAGAGTCGTTCCCCCTAGCCTTTCGGCTGTATGCGCCCTTGCGGAAAGTGGTGAGAGAGGCGTGGGAATCGCTGAAGAGTACGTATATAGCCTTGGGACTGAAGCATCTGCAGGCGTACCTAAACGAGTACACCGTACGCCGCTCGCTGCGCCGGCCCGGAGCGGAAGAAACGATGCGGCAGAAGTTGCTGCGCATGTGTGTGGCGATTCCGGCGATCCCTTACCGCCGGCTAATCGCGCGCCAACCGAACCAGCCCCTTGTGGCTGCGGCCTGATCGAGACGCTGGAACGGCTGGGGAGTTTAACGCAAATCAACTTAATGGGTAGGGGGAGCATGAACAGTGCGGGCGTTGCTGCAAATGGAAGGGTTCAGGCTACAGCAAAATCACGGTCTTTTCGTTTCCCTCACGTCTTGTCCTTGATCTCTTGTCCGGTCTGTTTCACCTCACCTAAACCTGATTCCTTTTCCTAAGCCCGTCTAAATTATCTCGAACCTATCTGCTTCTCCACCAAATATTTCTTCTCCCGAGCTTGTCTGTTTCTCTGCTACCTGATCAAACGGGATAATCGTGCAAAGTCTGCGGACAGCGAGTGTTGATCTGCCGCCCACCCCACTTCCCTATCCTCAAGCTTTCAACGCTCTTGGCAGTTGATTTAGGTCGGGCTGATGATCTATAACAATGAAAGACACCTCTTTTATCTGATCGTAGAAGCTTGTCACTCTCGCTTTACCAAACGAAGCGGTGTTTTTCTATTTTGCAAGCCGCCTTTCTTAATTCTTTGAAAACCTTCAGCTCAAGGACTCAAGCTGATTTTTGCTCTGCGAAAGTTGAGTTAATAGAAATAGGCCTCGATATTTGAAAGCAAGTCATGAAACAAGATCAGGAAATGATCAAACGTGCAGTGCTGGAAACGAATGATCGACTCCGCTCGCTCCATCCAGAAGGAAGCTGAACTGAAAAGAATCAAGTAAACGATCCGGTAGCGGTGCATCGGATTTTTTTACCTCTTCTCCCTTTCATCTTTTTACCAAATCCGGTGGTTGTCATTCACATCTGCTGCAAAATGCAAGAAGACGGCCATCGCCGTCTCCTTATCGCCATCTATTCATCTCGATTACTGCTCCACGCAGTTGGCTCAAGCTTTTACTTCCGCGGAAAGTCCACCCGAAACTTTGCCGCTTCGATCCACTCGCCCCTCGTAAAATCCCGGCCCCTCACACTTACATGGTCCTTGTAAACTTCCACATAGTACCCTTGGCTGCCGTCCTTGTGTTTATCCTCATCGGTCCACAGGTAAGCGACGGAAGCCGCGTTAAACATAGCCGGCAGCTCACCTTGCCTGGTAAAATAATTGTTGGGCGCTTGCAGCTCCCAATGGGTATGCCCCGTGAACAGAATCGTCTGCGGATGCCGCGCCAAGACAGCCCGCAGCTCGGCGTCCTGGACGACGCCGTACCACTTCTGCTCCTCGTAAGAGCCGGCGACCGTGTTCTTCAGCGGCTGATGCAGAAACAAGAACACAGGCCGGTCCGCCGCGGCATTTTCCCCCAGCTTGGCGTCCAGCCAGGCCAACTGCTGCTCGGACAGCGAGCAGAAGATCTCCAAGCCTTCCTCGGTCCCCAGAAATATAAAGTGATAACCATCAATCCAATGATCATGGTAGATCGATTCCGTCCCTGTTTCGTACAGGAAACGGCTCGAACGCTCTTCCCAATTTCCCAAGCCAACATCGTGATTGCCCATGGTCATGTACAGCGGCGGTAAAGAGTCCCCATGCTGGCTCCAAATTCGTTTCCACTCTTCGAATTCTTCCGGAAATCCATGGTCGGTCACATCACCAACGTGCATCACCCCGGCACTCCCGGTGCCGTGAGTTGCAATGTCCTGCAGCGCCTTCTCCAGGTTCACGTTATAGGTATGCCGCGCATCCGCCCGGACATGCGTGTCGGTAATCACCTGAAAAGCGAGCAGAACATTCTCGTCCCGCCGCTCGCCGCTCCCGTTCGCCATAGCTGTATTTAACATGCCCATCATCCTCCCTTGCCGCTCATATTTAAACCGATGACCCCGATCACGATCATGCCGATCCACAGTATCGAGGGCAGCGATAACTTTTCCTGAAACACAAATCCTCCCACCAAGGAGATCAGCACGATACCAATCCCCGACCATATCGCGTAAACGGTACTGACCTTCATGTACCCCAGCGCGAAATTCAGACATGTAAAGCTGGCCCCGTAAAAAACAAACATCAGCACCGAGGGAACCCAGCGGGAAAAGCTATCCGACAGCTTCATCGACACCGTGCCGGACAACTCCAGCACAATGGCCAGAGCCAGGAATAACCAGCCCATTTCTTTTCCACCTTCCATTTACTGGCCTTTTCGAATGGAAAGATGGCGATAAGAGGCAATCACGACATCTGCCTGCGGAAATCCGTTCTTGCCTACCGTGCCCTCCGTATCCAAACCGATAGCCGCAGCCGCGCCGGCTGAGCGGGCCATCTGCATATCCCCGTTCGTATCGCCGATGACGGCCGTGCGCGCAACATCCACCGCTATTTGCTGGCATGCGGACTCCACCATATCGGGAAACGGTTTCCCCCGGTTGACCCGATCGGCTCCCAAACATATCGAAAAATAACGGCGAATCCCCAGCCACTCCAAATGCTCCTCTGCCGCGGTCGTATCATCGGACGTGACGATCCCTAGCTTGATTCCGCAGCGCTCACATTGCTCGAGAAAGGGAAGCGCGCCGGGAATTAGCTTGGCCGTCCGGGATTGCTCCAAACCGGCATCCGCCGCAAAGCGGCATGTCTCCGCCAGCACCCTGGCCTCCGCCCAGGATAAACCAAGCCTGTAGCCCTCCCAGGCCAACAGCGTCAGCAGATCATCGACCGTTCCCATCGATAAAGGACTATTCCGGTCATAACCGGTAAATTCGCCTGCTTCGTTATAATGTATGCCCCACATCTCCAGGAGATTGGCGGGAAGGACCGGCAGCCGGCGCCCCGCAAGCTCTGCGGAGAAACGGGCGAGCAGCAGCTCGCCCCATTTTCCCCAGGTATAAACAAAATCAAGCAATGTGCCATCTTTGTCAAACAAAATCGCTTGGATGTCAAACTCCCGGCCGTGTACAGTCAATTGAGCCAAGGGAACCTCCTTATTTGCCCATCCGGTCGAGTTCACGCTGTGCCGTCTCCTTCGCTTCCTTAAGCGCCTCGGCGGCAGGAATGTTGCTGATCTGCACCTTATCTGCGGCAATTTTAAGCGCATCGGTAATTTTGCCGCCCGTAGGATCCTGGAACGGCTTTGAGGCGTGCGTTGCCTGCTTGAGCGGCACGGTGGCCTGCGGATTTTTCTCGCTGAAAGCGACGAATTCCGGGTTATCCAAGGCCGATTGGCGAACCGCGATATACCCGGTGTTCATCGACCAGAAAGCGGTATTTTCCGCGCTCATAAAGAAGCTGTACCATTTCATCGCCGCCTGCTGTTGCTCCGGGCTGGCCGCTGCCGGAATCCCGGCCATAATCGCCTCGGCGACCGGCTTGCCTTCGCCTGCGCCTTCCCAGCCCGGCTGCTCCATCGCCGCCACGATGTTAAAGTCCAGGTCGCCCTGGTCGCCGCTGGAGCCGGTGTATCCGGCCGCTTGTCCCTTCATGACATCGTCGATCGTTTTGTACCAGTACTCCCAGCCTTGGCCGCCGGAGTGGATGCGCATGATTTTGTCCTCGTGAATCCATTTGCGGAACAGCTCCCACGTTTCCACCCATTCCGGGGAATCGATCAGCACCGTTTTGCCGTCATCACTCAAAATTTTGCCGCCTTTGCTATACACCGCGTCGATCATGTTGCCTGCGCCCCACATCGGTTCCCAGCCGTAAAACACGGTTTTGCCGCCCTCTTTGACGGTCATTTTTGCGGCCGCATCGGCCAGTGCTTCCCAAGTCGTCAAATCTTCCGCTTTGATTCCCTGCTTCTCCAGCGCATCCTTCCGGTAATACATCACCTGCGTCGTCCCGTACATCGGCAGGAAAAACTGCTGTCCGTCCACCTTCCCCTGCTCGAGGAACGTCTGCACCACATCGTCCGGATTAAAATCCGGCATTCCGGCGATCAGCTCATCAAGTGGAGCGTAGTAGCCTTTACGAGCCCAGTCCACATTGGAGGACAACACCGCAGCGGGTACGGTCTTCGATGCGATGGCCGCCTGCAGCTTTTTTTCCGTTTCGCTGTAATCCGCCTGCACGACCGGCTTGACGATAACCTCCTGCTGCGAGCTGTTGAATTTATCGATTAAAACCTGCATGTTTTCGCCCAGCTTCCCGCCGAGTCCATACCAGAACTCGATCGTCACCGGCTCCGCGGGGGCCTGCGTTTCTGTCTTCTCCGCTTTTCCGCCGGAAGCGGCCTGCGCCGGGTCAGCCGAGTTGCCTGGCGCACCGGAGCCTCCCCCGCATGCGCTGATCAGCAGGAATGTGCATGTCATCAAAATTCCGAAAAATGATTTCTTTAAATTTGGCATTTCATACCCTCCACTTTTGGTTTTCATTTCATTAACCCTTACTTGCACCTGCGGACAAATTGACGCTTTGCATGATCGTTTTCTGGGTCAGCGCAAACAACGCGAGCAAAGGAGCGATCGTGAAGGCGCTGGCGGCCATAATCAGCGGCCATTTCAGCCCGTAAGCACCCCCCTCCACGAAAAAGCTGCGCAGTCCGGCCGAAACCAGCCGCAAATCATCGCTTTTGGTGATCAGCATCGGCCAGAAATAATTGTTATACTGATCGATAAAAGTAATGAGCCCCAGTACCGCAAAGGAAGAGCGGGCCAGCGGCAGCAGGATCGTCCACAAAATCCGGAAATGAGAAGCTCCGTCGATTTGCCCGGCCTCCACCAGTTCATGCGAGACTTGAAGAAAGGCTTGTCTGATCAGAAAAATCGAAAACACGCTCACACAGTTGGTGAAAATCAGCCCGGCGTAGGAATCCAGCATCCCCAGCTTGCCAAGCAAGATATAGCCGGGCAGGTAAACCGCCGTACTCGGCACCATATACCCGACCAGCACCACTGCGGTAAAAAATCCTTTCAGGCGGAATTTCATATGCGTCAAGGCGTAAGCCATCATCCCGGAATTAATGATCTGCAGCACGACGATGGAAATCGCCACGAAAATGCTGTTGACCATATAACGTTCAAACGGAGCCGCAACCCAGGCCTCGGCAAACTGTCCCCATTTAGGACTTTGCGGCCATAATGTCGGCGGAAACTGCCATATCTCGTCATTACTTTTGAGCGCGCTGGTCACCATCCAGTAAAATGGAAACGCCATCAGCAGCGATGCCGCCGCAACCAGTAAGTACCGAAGCGCTTTCCCCAGCTTTTTTAAACTTTGCATCAGTATGCTCGTTCTCCTTCCCAAGGACAATTAAGTGTAATGAACCGTGCGCCGTCCAACCCAGAACGAGAGCAGCGACAGGGTCACGCATGAGATGACCAGCGTAATGGCCACCGACGAAGCCTCGCCGATTTGAAACGCCTCAAAAGCGGATTGATAATAGAGGTAAAGCAGTGTTCTGGTGGATCCTGCCGGTCCACCCTGGGTAAGCACATTAATTTGGTCATAAGCCTGCAGCGCCTGGATGACCTGAACGACGACCAGAAAAAAAGTCGTGGGCGAGATCAGCGGCAGCGTTACGCGCACAAATTTGTTCCAGCGGTTGGCCCCATCCAGCTCGGCGGCTTCCAGCAAATCGGAAGGCACATTCCTGAGCGCGACGAGGTAAAATATCATCCCCCAGCCGGCCGATTTCCAAATGGTGACGAGGAGAATGCCAACGAGCGCCCAGTTCGGGTCCTCCAGCCAACGGATTCCTTCCAGGCCAACCGCCTTCAACAGGCTGTTTGCCAGGCCGACCTCGGGCTCATAGATCCAGGACCAGACGATCGACACGGCCACTGTCGGGGTCACCCACGGCGAGAACATCAGCATCCGGTAAACAGAGCCGCCTTTCATGTTCCGGTTCAACAGCAGCGCCAGGCCAAGACCAAGTACAACCACGGGAAGTACGCTGCCCGCACAAAACAGCACGGTAACGCGCAGCGACTGATAAAATGCGGGATTGGCGAACAAATCGCGGTAGTTTTGCAGTCCGACGAAGAGCTTGTCCGGGCTCATGAAATCCCATTCCATAAAACTGAGATAGATGATAAACCCAAGCGGATAAAACCAAAACAACGCCAGCGGAACCATGGCGGGAAGCGTGAACAGCAGCGCCCGGAAGTCTTCCGCTAATTGAAAACGTTTCATGAATCCTCCTTTTTTCACTGTTCAATTTTTTTTGAATTTTTGCTATAATTGGCTGTAAAATAGTGTTATTCATGTTTTGTTCAATAAATATTGTACGTTTAAAGCTTGAATAAAGGGTTATCTCTGCGTGAAGCGATGATTAATTTTATGTAAAATTTCGAGGCAGGTGTCATGGTGAAAAAGCCAACTTCGGGGAAAATGAGAGACCCGCTAAACTTTCGGGAAGAACTGCGGGCCAAAGTAATCGATGCGATTGCCCAAACGATGGACTTGTACGGGGTTAATTACTCTTACGGACAGCTTTACGGGATCATGTTTTTTGAAGACCGGCCGATGACGCTGGAGGAAATGCAGCAGAGCATGAATATGAGCAAAAGCAATATGAGTTATGCGGTCCGTTCCTTGATCGAATCCAAAATGGTGGCGAAGCTGGACGAAAAAGAGGCACGCAAGGATCTTTATGCTGCGGAAACGGATTTTTTCAAAGCGTTCCAGGCGTTTTTCGCCACCAAGCTGCAGCGGGAAATCGACGTCATGGTTGGGGCGCTGGAAGCGGTAATCCCGCTCCTGTCCGAGACGATTCTCGATATTTCCACCACCGAGGAGGAGCGCAAGCTTTGCCTGCAAGATTTGCACAAGCTTAAGCATGCCGTAAGCTATTACGAATGGCTGCAGCAGTTTGTAAACCGTCTGCAAAGCGGACAATATTTTGATAAAAAAGACTTACCTAAGCCAAATTAAACTATTCATGAAACAACCCAGCCCTTTACAGATCTTATCTTGGGCTGGGTTGTTTGTTATATATTGATTTCATCTTTGCTTTATTTTTTTCCTTGAATGTTTACTATTCACTTTGATTTCTGTGAGTCGAGAATTTTATCAGAATGTTCAGCAGTGCTCCTATAAAAAACCATGTCAGTATACCTAAGACAGCAGTATGAAGTCTAAAATTATAATTCACGATGTCATCATAGTTAAGAAATTGTTTTATTATAAATTCAACGTTAGTTAATAGATGGGCTATTATTTGGTTTTTCCCTTCCCCATGTCCATCATTTATACTTTGATCAATAATTATTGCAACAAGTACTAGACAAAACTGTAAAGCAGGAAATATGATGTGCAATTTGATTATACATCTGACAAACTAAGGGCCAATGACCCGAAGTGTAAATACTCACCGCCCGCTTCTAACCATACCAATGCGGATCGAATTCCAAATTTAATAGCTGTCCGAATCTTTTTCCGAATTCTATAAATGCCCTTCCTCTTGCTGTTAAGATTCTTCCATCTTGTACAACTAAATCATCACAGTAATTATCTTCATTAAAAACTCCTGTTTGTCTTCGATCTTCATGATCTATCCCGACTGTATACTTCCGGTTTTCTAATATCCCTGCTTTAGCTAATAAGTAGGGGGAACTTGAAATTGAGCCAATAATCATTTCGCTGTTATACTGATCACATCTTCTAATAAATTCTATTAAATCATCATTATCAAATAACGTTGAAATATCCATACATCCAGGGATCAAAATGCTATCCAATGTCTCTATGTCTATATCATAAATAGTACAATCGGGCAGACACTTCAAATCGGACTCCCCGCCGATTGACTCGCTGCTTACCCCAATTGTTGTTATTGGTTTGTTGCCTTGTTTCAAAATGGATAATGCAACGGTTAACTCATACTCACTGAATAGAGGAAATAGTATGACACCTGTTGTTTTCTTCATCATCATCGAATAATCATCCTCACTAAATACGTACGTATAACGTCCCCGCATTTTCACTTTTCCGGAAGTTGTAAGACTGAAGAAGAGTCTTTCACCTTTTTTAATTCAATACTTGATAAATCGGCAAAAATCTTTTCAACCACCTCTTTATCTTTAATGGATATTCTTGCATGGTCTGAATATCTCTCCATAGAAATTTTCACTGTGTCATCTTTGCTTACTTCATCTAAAATTTCCGTTTGCATTGAAGTGTATTTCGTTTTCTCCAGCAAAAATAAGATTCCAATAATCACCACTAATACTGAGAGAAAAAAAGCCGCCATTCTTCTCAACGATTGCCCTCCTCCTGTCTCGTATTGGTTGCCGGAAATAATATGCCTTATCTGCAGACAGGGGAATGGATCACATTATTCTATATTAGTCTTGTGCTCAGTATCGTCCCCATAAAATAAAGGAACTTTAGGGTCTTATTTTCCGAATGTGAGCTTATTCATCACCATAGGGGAACTTTTGGGTCTTATTTGTCGATAAACACGTCGAAAGGCGGTCTTTCGCCACTAAATCGTGAAAATAGCGCCATAAAATTCCTCTATTGCATGCAACATGGGGGATATCGCTGAAATAGCGCCCTTTTTTTCCTTTATGTTGTCACCCGGTGCATCAATATATTACTTCTAGCGAAACATATTCGTTTGTCTTCAATTTTGCCATGGTTGCTGATGATATTCCTGTTAATTTTAGTAATTCCTGTTTCTTGATATCCCTATCTATTAATAATTTTTGAAATGGTTTGTAACTGATCATTAGCCACTACCTCAACAAGTTGAATTTTTCTTTGATCATATTAAAAGTTATTTGTATTGTCAAAAATAAATTTATGTTCTCTTGACTAGATGTATCTACTCAATACTTCAACAAAATTCGCGAATCCTTACCTGACGATCTCCAACATACAAACGGTTCCGGTGATCACGAAAAGCCCCAGCCTTAGATAGCTCCTATCTTTGGCCGGGGCGTTTGTTGTCTGAGCTTCTTCCATGCACTCAAGCAAAATATTTGCGGATAAAATAAGTGGGTGTACAGCTCCATGCATGGCAATAACTGTTGATGAGATTGCTTCCGTATGGGGATAGTCTTTTCTCCTGCGGGTTGTAAACCTCCCAGAATGTATCGGCACCATCCTTCACCATTTCACCCCAATAAGCCTGCATTTGCTCCAGCGCTTTATCCTTGTTTCCTGTAATAAGCAATGCTTCAATTAAATGATGGTACATGTAAGGCGTATTGGGGCCGATCGCCGGCGGTCGCTCAAACAGCCGGTTTATGAGCGCCTCATTGTCTTTTAGCTCCAGGATCTCAGCCAGCACCATCCAAATTTGCGAGGCCCATGAGATTTGACGGTCCGCACCGCTGGTGAAGAATCCTTGATCCGGATCGTATAATTTCGTTATGGCCGCCTTGCTCAGCAAATGAATTCTCGCTTCCATGAGCTCCGATTCGTTATTGCGGCCAAGCTCCCGTGCCAGCACCATCGCCCGTTTGAGGCAATAAATAAATATGGCTTGCGCTGAGGCCTGTTTGTTCAGCTCCGGATGCCAATCCACAAAACACCACCAGGACGGGTCATCCGTGACAAGATCATCGTCTCCGACCCTAAGCCACGCCAGATCAAGCTGTTCCCGGGCAACCGGCCATAGCTCCTGCAACAGCTCCTTGTCCCCCGATGCCATATAATAGTCATGCAGAGTTGCGACAAAAAACAACGAATAATCAAACAACAACGTATCGTCGACATGCGGCTCCGGGTTTTCAAACAGGCAGGCGCCCACTTCCCCTTTGTCCAGCGTCATACCGGCAAACAGATACAGGCATCTTTTAACCAGATCAAAATTGCCGAAAGAAACATAGTTGGCCAGCGCCTGCAGCCTCAGATCGCCGATCCACAGCCGCCGGTCCCGCTTCGGGCCGTCCTCGAATACGGTCTGCATGCAATCCTGCAGCGTTTTGATAGCGATGCGATCCATGGTGACCAGGTCTTCCGGCAAATGCTCAGGCAGGGAGCTAATTTTAGAAGAATCAGCCGAGCTTACACTTGTACAATAAATCTCCGCAAACGCGGCCTTAAACTTTGGCGAAGTCTCCTGAACGATGACTTTCAAATACCGGAACGCATAACGTCTCGGAAGCTTCAGTTCACAAGGCAGCACGTCAATATTGATCACCTCGTCCTGCAGCCAGGACCGGCTGATCCAGCCGTTGTAATCATCGAAGTTTTCCGCAACCTCGCACGGCATTTCACCGAAGATCAATTTCAGCCGGAGCGGCGCGTCTTGCGGGCTGCCTGTCGCTTTTATTTTGAAAGTCACATAGCCTACCTGATGATCTCCGAAATCGAGGATAAAGCTCTCGCCTCTATCAAACGGTTTATGCAAAACGCGCTCATATGGATCTAAAGATTTCTTGCCCCAGCCTTGGAACGCCGCTTCATCCGGGTACACTTCAATAAGTTCTTGCGGATAAACTCTTGTTTCAAACAGCCCTGGAACAAGAGTTTGCGCCTTCTCAACCCACGCTTGACGTATCGCCACTTTCTTTCAACTCCTTACTAACTTATAGATCAGCCTTTCACTGAACCAGCGACCATGCCTGAGACAATCTGTTTGTTGAATATAACGAACAGCAGCAGCAGCGGAACCGTGATGATTAAAATGTCTGCAAACAACAGATTCCATTGGGACACAAACTGGCTCGTAAAGTTGTACAATGTCAACTGAACGGTAGCGTTGTCCGATCCGGGAAAGAAGTACAAGGGATTTGTAAAATCGTTAAAAATAAACACAGACTGTGTAATGATGATCGTGGCGGATACCGGTTTGAGCAGCGGCAGGATCATTTGGAAAAATAGCCGGTATTTGCCGCAGCCGTCAATGACGGCCGCCTCGTCGATTTCCCGGGGGATGCCGGCGATAAATCCTCTGTACAAGATGACGCAGAACGGTAAACCAAGCGCAACCTCAACCGCTACGATACCGGCCATCGTTTTAAACA
Source organism: Paenibacillus oralis (assembly GCF_003863965.1). Taxonomy (GTDB): domain Bacteria; phylum Bacillota; class Bacilli; order Paenibacillales; family Paenibacillaceae; genus Fontibacillus; species Fontibacillus oralis. Next base: position 4,788,560 of record NZ_RRCN01000001.1, on the reverse strand, counting down.
ACCCGACCAGGTCCAATACCCAAATCGTCGGAACGATTGCCGGAGGAATAATCAGCCCCGAAAGCACAAGGAAATTGATGTAAGGACTCGCTTTGTCATTACGGCGCTGCAGAATAAAACCTACCATGGCACAAATTATGACTAAAATGGCGATGGAAAGCACCGTCATCACCGTACTGTTGTAAAATGCCCGAAGCAGCATGTAATCTCTGGCCTGAACAACTTCCTTGATGTTCTCCCATAAATGAATCCGCGAAGGCCATTGCAAGTTTAGCAGCGAGGCTTCCTGCGAGTTCTTCATGGCGTTGACGATGACAAAATAGAGCGGAACCCAAAACAACACGATCGTGCCCAGAACCGCCAGCAGCTCAAGCGTGAATTGTCCAGCTTTGCGTCTCATACTCAAAGGTTTACCTCCTTCTTGTTAAGATACATGCTGAGCGGGAAGGCGAGCAGAGACACGAACAAGAACAATATAACATTTCCTGCGGTGGCCAGGCCGTAGAATCCACCCTGATATTGTTTGTAGATGATGGAGGCGATCACGTCCGTCGTAAAACCGGGCCCACCCTTGGTCATCGCCCAGATGAGATCAAAGGAACGCAATCCGCCGATGAACGAAAGAATGATCACCGAGTTCATGGCCGGCCGGCTGAGCGGAACAATAATGTTCCAGAATTTGTTCCAGGCGTTACCGCCATCGATCTGCAGCGCCTCATAATACTCCTCCGGGATCGACAAAATGCCGGCGACAAAAATGACCGTGGCAAAACCTACTCCTTTCCAAATGTCGACGAACGCGACCGACAAGAGCGCGATCTTCGTATTTCCGAGCCAGTCCGGTCCGGTGATGCCGATCGCTTGCAAGGCTTGATTAATCACGCCCTGGGTCGGGTGCATCATCGTGCTGAAAGCCACGCCGACAGCAATCGTACTGACCAGTGTCGGAAAAAACAACACAGATTGCAAATAGCTTTTGGTCTTTATTTTCGACGTCAGAAACGTTCCAAGAAGCAGGCCCAAAACCACTTTGGCAACACAAGTGACGAGCGCGTAAATCAACGTATTTTTGAAGCCGATGCTTAAAGACGATTCTTGAAAAAAAGTAACGAAATTTTCGAGTCCGATAAACTCCCAATCCGATAACGTCCAGCGTGTCAGACTAAAGAAAAACGAAAGCGCGGTCGGTATAAGAAAAATAATGGTGTATACGATGGCCGCAGGCAGCAAAAAGGTATAGGAATAGGTGCGTTTCCATAACTTCATTTTGCTTTACCAGCCTTCTAATCCAAGCTGCTGCGCTTGTTTTTTGACATCCTTGTCATAGTTTTCCGCGCCCTGTGCGGCACTCGTGATGCCGGAGCCGACTTCAGCCGTAATTTGCGGCAGATTCGGGCCTTTGAGCGGGCTGACAAATTCCAGCGCGGGTGCTGTCGTTTCCTCTGATTCAAAATAAGGCAGCATATCCTTGACGACTTGCGCAACATTGTCCGGTACTTCAATTCCATTAACCGGCCATGGACCGGTAGGTTTTGAGGCGTTCATCCAAGCGGAAATCCCTTCCGGTGTCGTAAGGAATTCCAGGAACAGCTTAGCCTCATTGACGTGTTTGCTGTTTTTGTAGGCATAGGCCCCGGCCGGCAGCCAGATCGTCAAACCGTTCGAATCCGCGGAATCTCCCGGCTGGGCAAAAAATCCGATGTCGCCCATTTTGTCCGGGAAGTTTTGCTCCAAAGCCGGAACCGCGAAGGACAGCATTGGATAATGCGCTCCTTTTCCTTCGGCCAGCATTTTCAGCCCCGCGTCATAAGTGGTTGCCTGAAAATCTTTGTTCATAAAGCCTTTTTCGTTCACTTCATACAATTTCTCAAAGCTTCGCAAAGCGGCGGGAGTATCCGCGAATTTAGCCTTATTGGCTGTATAATTCTCGGCAAACGCCGGATCTTGCTTTTGGACGTTGTAATAATCGGCGAGCACGATCAGTTGGGCCGTCCAGCTGTCTTTATACGATCCGATCACCGGAGTAATGCCCGCTTCCTTGATTTTCTCATTGTTCGCCATAAGTTCTGACCAAGTTTTCGGAACGGACAGACCGAGATCGGCATATATCTTTTTGTTATAGAACCAACCGCCCGCCATGGTGGAGCCCGCCGGCACGCCGTAAATCTTTCCATTGACCGTTACCGTTGGCTTGTAGGACTCCATCACTTTGGCCATGAAAGGTTCGTTCGTCAAATCCACAAAGTTCTTTTCAGGAGCGAGAGATTGCAGCAAGGAACCGGAATTGTAGAAAAAGACATCATTTAAGTCTCCGGTGGCGATGCGCGTTTTCACCAAGTTGTCGCCTTCGGAACCGCCGGGACGTGTCTCGTGTTCGACCGTGATGTAAGGATATTTTGCCTGGAACGCTGCGATCACCGATTTGGCAGCGCTTACTTGTTCTTGCGTATTATCCGTCAGCAGCGAGATCGTTACATTTTCTTGTGAGGCGTTGGAACCGCTATTCCCGGAAGCAGAATGGTTTGTTTCATTCTGTTTATTTCCGCATGCGGCCATCAATATAGCCATAATTACGGCACAGAGCACTGTGGCAACGATTTTTCTCGACTTCCCCATTGGGCTTATCCCCCTGAACCATTTTAGTTTTGTGTACAGAGCCCGGGTTCTCTGTTGGCTTTATTATAAATTCGGCTTATCGCACCAGGTACTGCTTCTTTTTATAGATTTCTGTCCGTTTTTTTTGGATGGAGCCTATTAAAGATTGCTTCTCGCCTCTTGTTCCTCTTTGAATTGACCGGGAGTCAGGCCTGTGTGCTTCTTGAAAATTTCCGAGAAATGCCGGTACGTGTGATAACCGACGCGCTCGCTTACTTCATGAACTTTATATCCTCTCAGCAGCAGTTCTTTAGCCAACTCCATGCGCAGCCTTGTCAGAAACTTGATATAGCTCTCCCCCATCGCTTCCTTAAATACCGCGCTTAAATAAGCGGCGTTCATACCGACATATTCCGCCACTTCGTTTAAGGATAGATCTCTGGATACATTTTGTTCTATATAGACTCTCGCCCTTTCAATCGCCCCCAGCTTTACGTTGTCCCCAGTTTCGGCTCCCTCTCCGGTTCCAGGGACAATTTTGCTCTCCTCAACCTGTCTTCTCAACATCTCCATTTCCAGATCCGCTTCGATCCGGGACAAGACTCTTTGGATGGAACTCTGGATGCTTTCGAGGGTGATCGGTTTTTCCAAATAGTCGATAACCCCAAGCTTGAGCGCCCGCTTTACATATTCAAATTCATTAAAACCGCTAAACACGATACAGTAAGTATCGGGCGCTTTCGCCATAATCTCTTCGATCAGCTTTAGTCCGTCCATGCCGGGCATACGGATATCGGTAAACACAATGTCCGGAGTTTGTTTCCTCACCATCTCCAGCGCGGACAAACCGTCCGAGGCCGTTCCGGCCAACTCAAGCCCGAAGCCGTTCCAATCGATCAGGTGCCGCAGCCCCTGAAGCACAATATATTCGTCATCAAAAATCACAACCTTATACATCGAGCCTCACCTCATTGCCGTCCAGTTGAATTCTCAGTTCAATCCGCGTGCCCAAACCCGGCTCGCTATCGATGATCAATTCGCTCGCTTCACCATAGAACATCTTCATTCGTTCCCTAACATTGCGCAGTCCGTAGCCTTGTTCCGTTTGCTCCATATCCTCGATCCCGACTCCGTCATCTTCGATCACAAAGATGAGAAACCCGCCTTCCACGGCCCCTTTGAGCGACACGGTCCCCTCGCCTACTTTCGGTTCCAGTCCATGGTAAATGGCATTTTCAACCAACGGTTGCAGCAGCAGTTTCAAAATTTCCATGCTCTTGATCTGACCGGAAATGTTTTCAATGTATTTAAAACGATGATTATATCTTAAATTTTGGATGGTCATATAATGATCGATGTGCTGAAGTTCTTTATAGACCGGAATCGTTTCTTTGCCTTTATTCAAGCTCAGCTTAAAGCTTTCGGATAAGGAAAACGCCATCTGGGCGACTTCTTTATTGTTCTGAATCGTGGCCATCCAATATATCGAATCCAGCGTATTGTACAAAAAATGCGGCTTAATCTGCGCCTGCAATGCTCGCAATTCGGCTTCCCGTTCCTTAAGCTCGGTGTGAACGAGCCGTTCGCTAAGCTCTTCATTTTCGGAAGCCATCTTTTTAAACGTTTGCCCTATGGCCCCTATTTCATCATGCTCAAAAGTTTCACCAAAATCCCGTTTCCCTTTGGTCCAGTCCAACATCATTTTCTTTAACTGGAGCAGCGGGCGCGTTATGCTGCCGGAGATAAAATAGGACAGCATCAAAGCAACAAGCGCGATCATTGAAGAAATAATCGTCGTGACCGTTCCGATTTGCCGGGACTGCTTCAACAACTCGCTCAATTTAATGATATGGACAAAAGTCCAGCCCGTCGTTTCGTTCTTGAAATCCACGACCATGTAACCTTGTTTTTCAAGCCGCGGATAAAGCTCGTTTTTTTCCCCGGCAAGGCCGTTTAGTTCGATGTAGGAATTTCGCGGGTAAATAACCTCCATGGTTTTTAAGGCTGAAGTTAATACGATGTATTCCCCGTCCGTTTTGTCCGTCTCCGTAAAAATAGAATCAAAAATCGATTTGGAAATATTGATGATGAGAATGCCGATCGGTTCGCCGCTGATATTTTCGGAATCCCGGAACAGTTTGACCGTGGAGAAAGTATAAGACGTGTCCCCCAATACGTTATCGGGAAAAAACTCGACTTGACCTTGGGATTCAACGGCCTTGCGATACCATGGCGACAACTTGATCTTCTCTTCCTGACCCTCTCCCTCATAAACCCCTAAATTATCGGAACGTCCTAAACAATGCGCCTTAAATTGCAGATCAACCAGACAAATCGAATCGACGTACCGGGAATTGATAAACAGATTGTTCACCATCTTTTGGAGCTGGCTTAAAATCTTCTCATGTCTAGCACCGGCACTCGCCTCATCGGGATTTTGACTAGCCCGCAATTGGTCGCGGACTTCATCGTTCAAAATAACGGAGCGGTTCAAATTGACGATGTTGCGGAAGATGAGGTCTGCCGCCTCGCTGGATGACTGGAGATGGACCTGGTCCGTTTTTTTATTCGTTTCCAGCAGCGTATCCTTCGCAATGTTGAAGGAAAGATAGCCTAACAGAAATAGCGGCGGAATCGACAATACGATCATTGCAGCAAGAAAGCGGTTACGAATCTTTTTAAACCGGATTTTCGAATAGATATGCTGAAGTTTCTCCTTCATCTGAATCGGCCCTTTCCTTCCGCTAAATCTATCTTATTGTAGACCATTCCCTTCGTTTTTCACTTCCCAACGCTTCGAAACGCAACCGACTGGCGTTCAATAAGCTGCGGGGACACTAAAATTTGCTTATTATACTCTTCTTTGCCCTCCAAGTATTCCAGCAATAGCTGCGCCGCTTCCACGGCCATTTGGTAAATCGGCACATAAACACTGGTCACCGCCGGAAAACACTGCTCCCCGTCCTCAAAATGATGCTCTTGCGTCATGATGGAAACGTCCTCGGGAACACGCATACCTTTGTTGTTCAAATAATTGATGGTGGGCTGCACTTTGCCGAAATCCATAATCACTAAAGCGGTTGGGCTCGTCTCCTTAGAAAATAGATCGGAAAGTACCTCCATGTAAGGGTCCAGGTCACGGTCGGTTATGCGAATGTCTATCTTTAAACGTTCGTCCCGCCGCATTTCTTTATACTCCGTGACGATGGAGGAAACTTCCGTCTCAGCCAAGCTTAATATGGCGATATCTCGATGGTTTCGTTCAAATAAATAATCGAGCGAATCCAAAACGTTCCGTTTGAACTGTGCGTAGACATTCAACCCGCGGTCAGATACCAATTTTTCCCCAATATAAACCATCGGAGCTTCGTTTTTGACCAGTTCGAAAAACGACGAATTTTTCAAAGGGGCGTTTCCGAACAACAACCCGTCTATCCTTTTTTGCTTCAAAAAGGTGGTGTATTGCGGCAGAGAAGCGCCGGATAAGAGGGCCTTATCTTCGTTGAGCTCATTGATCAGGAGCAAGTGGTACCCTTTCTCCATAATCACTTTGTTAACCCCTCGAATAAACTCCGTTACATAAGTGCTCATATATCCGTTCAACGAATTTAATAATTGGTTGAAATACAAACCGATCAGCATGGTCTGATGTTTGGCCAAATTTTGAGCGGTGATGCTCGGCACAAATTGAAGCGTTTCCATCGCTTTATTAACTTTGGCTTCCGTTTTACTGCTGACATAACCGCTTTTATTGATTACCCTGGATACGGTAGATATGGACACTCCGGCTAATTTAGCAACATCATATATAGAAACGTTCACTTTCCAACCACCCTAATCTTTTTTGTTCCAGTATAGCAAAATTTGCGCATCAGGTGGTGGTAAAAGCCATTGCCGCCGGGACTAATGTAGAAGCGTTTCCACAAGATTGGGGAAAAAATTCAGGATACAATAGGCCAAACAGATCATTCGACAATTTCCGTTTTTATGTTAATCTGATTATTGGTAAATAAACCCTACTTAATCTTAAAGAGAATGGAGTAGAGAACCGAGTGAGAAAAATGGCAATTTTAGTTTTGGCGGTTTGTTTGGCGTTGGTGAACATTGCCCCTTCCCCGGCTCATGCAAATAACGGAGAAACGAAAGCACTATGGGTTTGGGATTTTTATGAAGCGGCTTCCGATTCAAACAAGATTACACAGTTGCTGCAGTTTTTAAAAGAGCATGACATCAACTTATTGTTCATTGGGACAAGAAAGACATTGGAGGATCAGCCCGCAACTTATGAGGAACTGATCCGCAGAGCGCATGAGGACGGAATACGCGTGTTTGCTCTTGTCGGCAGAGCCAACTGGGCGCTGGAAACCCATCATCGCGAAGCGCTTCAGGAACTCCGCCAAGTGCTCTCCTTTAATACGTCCCACCCGGACAATAATTTTGACGGAATCCAATTTGACATTGAACCACACACCCTGCCCGAATATTTAACCAAAAGAGGCTCCGTCTGCTATCAATATATCCAGGTCCTGAAGAAAATCGCAAATGAAATTGCCTCAAGTGATGATCAGTTGGAGTTCAATGCAGCGATTCCGTGGTGGTATGCATCCGGGCAAAACCCGGTCATCGTAGAAACCGGCGGGCAGAAAAAACCGCTAAGTTATTTTGTATTAGACATTGTGGACACCGTATCCATCATGGCGTATCGCGACACGGCCGACAAACAAATTCGCGCGACACTGCTGGAAACCGATTATGCGGCAAAATTAGGCAAGAAGATTTACATCGGCGCAGAGACCAATTCACCGAACGGCGGCACCATTCCCAGCGAAATTACGTACTACAACAAAGGCCTGGATTATATGAATCAGCAATTAAATACCGTAACGGAATTTTATGCGGACCATAACGGGTTTGGCGGAATCGCGATCCACGACTACCCTGCACTTAAAGAATTGGCGGAAGATCATTGACAACGTCCTCAAAATTAGTAAAGCCTGTAGCCGGCATAACGCCGCTCCAGGCTTTTATAATAACTGACAAGATTGTTCAATTCCGCTCTCTTACGAGCACTTGCTATACCCGCAGTTGGCGCAGGTTTTGCAGCCCTCGCTGTTGATTAGTGAAGCCGAGCCACAGGACGGGCACAGGTCGCGTGAAGCGAACGCTGTGCTGCCGTGAGCGTGTGTTTCGCCGTCCTGCGCTTCAGCCGTTGTCCCGTGGTTGTGTTCCTCACGAGGCACAACCGTTGCCGCGACCGGCGCCGGGTCGTGATCGCCGTACGGGCCGTTTTGCACGTGGATTTCCAAAGCCTTCGCCACCGCATCGGCGATCGACTCAACCCGGTTCGGGCCGAAGCCGATGGCTCCGGTGCCGCCGATGCCCTTCAGATGCTTGATCAGCAGTTCCACCTTCTCGCCGTGATCGCCGTACCGCAGGAACAAGGAGCACACGCGGCCCAAAGCTTCCGCCATCGCGAACACGTCGGATCCGGCTTTGCCTACATTGAGGAAAATTTCCCCCGGAGTGCCGTTCAGGTCATTGATCGTGATATAGGCCATTCCGAACGGGGTGTTCATTTTGTAAGTCGCCCCGTGCAGCACCTGCGGGCGTCTTTTGTACTTGCCTTCGGATGCGGTCGTCGGTCCAGCTGCGGTTTGTACCGCGGCAAGACTCTCGCTCGGTCCGGCCACCGTCATTTGCGCGGCGGCGGAAGCCGCTCCTTCCTGGATTGCCGTTTCGGCTTCCGAAGCTTTGGCGCCGGCTTTGTCTTCCTTTTTCTCGGTTTGCAGCACCTGTACGTCCCGGCTTCCATCCCGATAAATCGTCACGCCTTTGCAGCCGAGATCGAACGCCAGCTCATACAGCCGTTTCGTCTCTTCGACCGTAAAATCGGCCGGGCAGTTCGCCGTTTTGGAGATCGAGCTGTCGACCCAACGCTGAATCGCGGCCTGCACGCGGATATGATCCTCGGCCGACAAGTTCATCGCCGTCACGAAATAATCCGGCAACTCTTCGCCCGGATGCGCGTCCATCCACTCCTGAGCGATCGGCACAAACTGCTCGTCGAAGCCAAGCCGGCTTTGCCGGTAATATTTGAAGGCGAAATAAGGCTCGATGCCGGTGGAAGTGCCCACCATCGTCCCCGTGCTGCCGGTCGGCGCCTGGGTGATGAGCGTGACGTTACGGATGCCTTTTTCGCGAACCGCCCCGCCCACTTCCGGGTAAACCTCCGTCATCCCTTTCATAAACCCGCTTTGCAAATATTTATCCGCTTCGAACGCCGGGAACGAACCTTTTTCCGCGGCGATATCGGCGGAAGCCAGATAAGCTTCCCTGGCGATAAATCCATACAGCTTATCGAGAAATTCCAACGATTCCGGGCTGCCGTAGCGGATGTTCAGCTTGATCATAAGTTCCGCCAGCCCCATCGAGCCGAGGCCGACGCGGCGTTCTTTTTTCTGGTTTTGCTCGTTTTCCTCGAAATGATAAGGCGTTTTGTCGATGACGTTGTCCAAAAAACGCACCGAATAACGCGTCGTGACCGCCAGTTCCTCCCAAGCCACATCGTGTTTCTCTTCATCGTAGAACTTGGACAGGTTAATCGCCGACAGGTTGCACACGCCCCAGCCCGGCAAGCCCTGTTCTCCGCACGGATTAGTACATATAATTCGGTTAAAATACCAGCTATTAGACATTTGATTGTAATATTCCATAAACACGACGCCCGGCTCGGCGGATTTCCAGGCCGATTCGATGATCGTATGCCATATCTCGCGGGCTTTCACCGTGCGGTAATGAACCACGCCCCGGCCAGCCGCTTTCCATTTTTCCAGATCGCCGTCCCACACTTCGGTATAGTCTTCGTAAGTCGTATCCGGGAACACCAGCTCCCAGTCCAGATCTTCCTTTACGGCCTTCATAAAACCGTTGCTGACGCAAACCGACAAGTTCGCATTCGTCACCTGCCCCATCGTCTGCTTAACCGTGATGAAGTCGAGCAGGTCCGGATGCCAGTCGTTGATCATGAGCATGAGAGCTCCGCGGCGGCTATTGGACGTATAAAATCCGTTGCCGCAGAGCATGTGGACGTCCTCCACCTCAAAATCAAACACTTCGCTCAGCCCGATCGGCTCAATCGACACAATTCGATCAGGCACCGCTGTAAGCAATTGCTCGACCCGTTCCGCCAACGCTACCTGACCGTCTGCTTGCAGACGATCTTTCCCCCGGGTCAAAGCCCGGAAGGAAATACGCGGCTTCGTCGAATCCCAGATTCCCTGATAATGCCCGATGAAGCGGCTCATCTTGTCTTTGAATTCGGCGCCGGTCACGACGAGCCGGTGGATGGTCCGCCATCCTTGCCGGCTTCGATCGGTGGACCCGATATGGGACATAATGCCGTTGGCAGCAAGCAATTGCTGCACATCGCGAAGCATTCCGAGGCTGACGCTATCGATTCCATAGTCCCCCTTGGCACCGCGATCGCAGCCGTCCGCGTCAAAATAACCGGCGACAAATGCGCCCATAACGCTCGCACGGGAACGAAAAATCGGCTCAGGCACCCTCATCTCTTCGCTTCGGGCTTTCAGCATCCGGTTTTGTTCCAGCCAATCGACCGCCAGACGGGAGTAAAAGGCAACATTTTTGCATGCACCGTCGCCATCCTCCACAACCGGCTCGATGCCGAACAGGTCCCGCAATATTTCGACTAAACGTTCGCGAATTTCCGGATGGTCGTCCGCCGTCGCCATTTTGATCGCCTTCGGAGCTTCCCAGTTGTTTTTGCGTCCCCAGTGTACATATCCGTCTCCATAAAAGTAACCGAGCAAATAAGCGAGCCGCTCGTCGAGTAGCTTGGGCAGTTCCACCGCTTCGTTCAGCGTCGTACTCATTTCGGAGCGTTTGTATGGCTTGGCCGGCAGTTCCACATAAGGAATCTCCCCCATACCTTCCGCAAGCAGGATTAAAGTTTCGTCATTTACATCCAGATCCCGCAATGGAATCGTAACGATGGAACCGTCCCGAATGACCCCCATCTTATGTTCCTTAGTCACCTCTACCGTAAACCCGCGCTCGGTCGCAACCCGAAATAAAGGCTTTACCCCGTTGCGAAAAGAGTACGTGATGCGGCGCGGCCCCCGGTGGGTTAAGGCGTACAGCGTCTCGCCGCGATCCAGCCGATCGGCCAGTTCGCTTGCGGGGATCAGACCATAATTCGTTGCAATCCGTTCATGGGGACCAAAGCATCCGCCTTGCTCGATCAAGCCGGTTGTGTAGCTGAACAGCCCGCCCCAGGAGACGGCGCCGCTTGAGGAGCCGTTAACGCCTTTGACCACCGCGCGGCGCGGGCGCAGCGAGCTGAGGTTGATACCGACGCCGCCTCCGCGCGCCATAATTTCGGTCATTTCCGTCAAAGTCTCCATAATACCGCCGCGGCTGTCTTTGGGCGAAGGGATGACGTAGCAGTTGAACAAGGTCAATTCGTCGCTGGCCCCGGCACCTGCGGCAATCCGCCCGCCCGGCACCAGTTTCCAGTCGTCCAGAATGTAGCGGAACTTCTCCTCCCAGTCCTTTTGCAGCTCCGGCGTCTTCTCCACGGAAGCCATCGCCTCCGCGAGACGGTCCCACATTTCTTCAGGAGTTTTCTCGATGTTCAAGGTCAACTTCTCCACGCCGGTTTCCATCAGCTCGCCACGGCGGGTTTTGACCGTAACCGTGCTTCCTTCGCGGGCCACGATTTCCCCGACTTCCTTTGTCGGAAACTTCGGATCGTCTTTGGTCAATACGAGGACGACATCTCCAACTTTGGCATGGCTAGGATCAGGATTTTTCCACGCGTACCGGTCCAAAAAGATCTTTTCGCTTAGCCCCTCAAGGCGCTGTTTCCGCACGGTTTTCAAAGAAAACACCCTCCTAAAAGTTTTGTTTGAGCAATTGCTTCGTGAATGGTTTTCGAAAACAAAACTAGCTACGAAAGCATTCGCTTAGTTTTGGTTGCTTCCATGAATGGTTTTCGAAAACAAAACTAGTAGACGATTCTGGAAACCGGATCATTCTACTATATGTACGAATCACAACATATTGTGTGCTTACTCCATTATACTATACAATATATCGAAGTCACGGCAGGCAGCTGTGAAAATTCGGCCGTAAAAATCCACTCCGCTCGCCCGATCAGGAAATTGCTTTGAATCTCTCTATTTTTCGGCGGTGTATATGAAATGGAGCCCCCGCCGTACCGCAAACTTCCGTCAAAGTTATGAACCGCCTCTTTTTCGTCCATACTACACATACATCTGCCGGGAAAAAATCCGATTACTTTGGGCTAAAAGCCAGATACGGCGCTTGACATCAGGAAGACGCAGCTCCTTTAAGCGAGGCCGTCAATCTAACGGTTGTGAGCGCCGCTAATTCGATAAAATGCAGGGGAAACCCAATTTAACGGTTGCAGCTGAGCTTATTTTGCCATATTCTTACGGATTCAAGCCTTTTTCACCCAAATAAGCGCGTTTATAACCGTTAGAAATTGAATCCCCGTCTTTGCGGCTAAATAGGCGCGATTACAACCGTTAGCGAATGACTGGAGAACGGGTCGTTGAACCGTTACCTCCATACGATCGGATTGGCCAACTTACTTTGCGGTCAAGTGCCAATTACCGGGCTGAGTCTTCTTTTGCTGTCTTTTTAACAAAAAAGCAGTTCGCCGCTTCACCCTCTTCCCGAGGCGAAAAACCAAGTCAGATGCACAAGCACGAAAAGGGAGGTTTTATCATCATGTTTGCTCATCCCCCCGGCGAATCCCCAAGCTTCACCAAGGATCCGGCCCCGCACGCCGAGGTCCCGGTCGAATTCGACCGGAGCTGGTTTGGCGAGCTTGCGGCCCGGCAGGAAAAAGGCGGCCCCTGGGACGATTGGAAGCTGTTCAACCTCGCCCTTGAGGCGGAAACCGCTTCTTTGGTTACGAGTTTTGAGGAAATGCAGTGCCTGAAGCATCTGCAGCAGGTAACGCCGCTGCCCCACCAAACCGAAACCGCCCGCAAGGTGCTGTTCGAAATGCGCGGGCGCGCCATCCTGGCCGATGAGGTCGGCCTAGGCAAGACGATTGAAGCCGGTTTGATTTTAAAAGAGTACATCATCCGCGGACTCGTCCGCAAAGTGCTGATCCTGGTGCCCGCCTCCCTCGTGCTGCAGTGGGTGCGCGAGCTTAACCAGAAATTCGGCATCCCCGCCGTTGCCCAGAAAAAAGAGCACTCCTGGGACAACGCCGTCGTTGTGGCTTCGATGGATACGGCGAAACGCGATCCGCATAAATCGATCCTGCTGAGCAATGAGTACGACATGCTGATCGTCGACGAAGCGCACAAGCTGAAAAACAAAAAGACGACAAACTATCAATTTATGCTGCAGCTGCGCAAAAAATATTGCCTCCTGCTGACGGCGACGCCGGTGCAAAACGACCTTGACGAGCTGTTCAACCTGATCACGCTGCTCAAACCCGGTCAGCTCGGCGGGCAAAGCGAATTCGCGGCCAATTTCGTCGTGGACAAACGCCTGCCGAAAAACGAGGATCAGCTGAGAGGCGAGCTCTCCAAAGTGATGATCCGCAACCGCCGCGCCGACGGTGAACTGGAATTCACCAAGCGGATCGTCCGGAACATCGACGTCGAGCTTTCTCCGGAAGAGAAAAACCTGTACAACGGGGTCACTTCCTTCGTCAAAGACCAGTATCAGGCGGCGGGCGGCGACCTGAACAGCATGCTCTCGCTCGTGACGCTCCAGCGCGAAGTATGCAGCAGCCGCGATGCCGTCTTCGTCACGCTGGTCAACCTATCGAAGAAGCTCGCTCCCGATTCCCCTTTGCGCGATAAAATCTGGGAAATCGTCGACCTGATCCGGCAGATCAAAGCGAACAGCAAAGCCGAGAAAACGATGGAGCTGATTCGGGAAATGAACGACAAGGTGATCGTTTTTACCGAATACCGCGCGACCCAGGAATATCTGCTGAACTATTTCCGCGACCGCAACATGACGGCCGTCCCCTATCGCGGCGGCATGAACCGCGGCAAAAAGGACTGGATGATGGACCTGTTCCGCGACCGCGCCCAGGTGATGATCGCCACCGAAGCCGGCGGCGAAGGCATCAACCTGCAGTTCTGCCATCACATGATCAACTTCGACTTGCCGTGGAATCCGATGCGGGTGGAGCAACGGATCGGCCGGGTACACCGGCTGGGGCAGCAAAATGACGTCAAAATTTACAACCTGTCCACCAAAGGAACGATTGAAGAGCATATCGTGAACCTGCTGCATGAAAAAATCAACATGTTTGAGATGGTCATCGGAGATCTTGACGTGATTTTGGAGCAGTTTGAGAAGGAGCATTCCTTGGAAAAAAGCATCTATAAAATCGTGCTCGAATCCAAAAGCGACGAGGAAATCGCCAGCCGCGTCGATTCGCTGGGCCGCACGTTTCATTCGATTAAATCGGAGCTGGACGTAGAAGCCGGCGAAAACGAAGGCGGCGATCTGCAGCAGCTGTTGGGAGGTTGACCCGCATGACGATGACGAACGAGCAAATCCGCAAGCTTGTAATGACATATCTTGAAGCGACTGAATGCCAATTTTTAGAAAAATCACCCTATCATGCCACCGTAAAGCTGTCGCCCCGGGCCGACCGCGATTTGACGAACCGCCCGTATTATTGGGGGTTCATCGAACGCACCGGAGCCGAGCCGGAGACGATGTCGTTTTCGTTCATCTTCGACCCCGAGCGGCACCGGGAGGCTGAAGCCGGGAAAGCGGCCGCGCCGAATGCCGGCAAGGGCGCTACGGGCGGATTTAGCGGCAGCGGTCCGGCACCCGCAGGGCCTGCGCCCGGGCTTGGCGGCGCCGGCGCAGCTCCGGCAAACGCCCCAGGACCCGGCGGCGCTGCCGGCGCCGGACCGCAGCAACCGGGCCAAACGGGCCAGCCCGGCCAGCCGCCGGAGGATACCCTCCTCGGCCGCTATTTCGGCCCCCTGCGCCCGCTGCCGGTCCTGGGGCCGGGCCGCATACAGCGCGAGGAGCTGACCTTCGGCAGTTCGCGGCTTAAGCAAATCTTCGAAGCGGCCAAACGCGGCGGCCGCTTCGTCTATCTGTTCGAGGAGCCAGGCCCCCGCCAGCGTACGGCCCTGCTGCCGGCCGCCTACGAGCCCTGGCTTGGCGTCTGCTATAAAGTCGAGTTCTGCTGTGACATGAAGCGGGAGGAGCTCCATTTCTTTGGAGTCTCGCTGCTGAGCGGAAAAATTGACGAAGCTTTTGAGAAGAAGTTATCCGGCGTCACGCTCGCTCCGCGCCTTCCCGAAAACGTCCATATCGAGCCGACGAAACTCACTTTGGATGCGGGCCGGGCCGCGCTGGAAGCAAGGCTGTCCGAACTCCTCGGCGCTTACGACAACGACTGGTCGATCCAGGCCAAAGAACGCCTGCGGGACGAGCTGGAGATTATCGAAGCATACTATAAGGATCTGCTCAAAGAACCGGATGAGGAACGGCAGCAGGCTGCGCGAAATCAATACGAGGCGAGGCGGGAAGAAATCCGCTGGCAATACGAGCCGAGAATTGTCGTATCCGCCTTGGGCTGCGGCATCTTTCACCTGCGTTCGCCGCGGTGACCAGAAATAGACCGATCTCGCTAAAAGACCGCAAAAATAGAAGCTGAACAAATGCCCAAAGCGCGACAGGTTGCAACAACCTTTTTGCCCCGGCTCCGGTACAATGGACAAGCAATCGCAAAGCTGACTCCCCCATCCCATTAATTAGGAGGGCGAACGATGTTTGGAAAGATCCCCCGAAACCTATCGATTACGATGAAAATGTTATGCAGCATCGGACTGGCTTGCGCCGGCGGACTCACGCTGCCGGGAGAAGCCGTTAGTTATGCCGCTTCCGGCCCGGGCGCAGCTTCCGAATGGACCGCTGGCCTTCAAACGGCCGACAATGCTCCCGAGCAGCTCCGCCTTTTTGCCGCGGAAGCCGTACGGAAGCTGGCGCAAACCGAACCTTTCAGCGCCTGGCGCGGCGCAAATACCGTGATCGAGCCGCTTGGCCCGGGAACGCACAGCTGGCTGGTCACCGTTATCCCCGGCGAATCCGGCGGTGATTCGCGCTCGAACGGCTATCTGATCATTTCCGCCACGTCCGATGGCGAATACAAGCTGGTCGAATACGGACTCGGTGCAAATACCGTTTTTGCCCCTTCCTTGCTGAAGGCTGCCCTAAAAAATAGCGAGCTGGCTGCAGAGTTGCCTGCAGAGCAGCTAAGCCAAATCCGCGTTACCCCGTTGTATGCCGGTCCCGCCCTGGCCGAATGGATGGTCCGCTTGCCGGACGGCGAATCACCGCGTTTCATTCATGCCGCGGACGGGGAATGGCTGCCCGAAACGGCTGAAACCTGGGAAAGGCAAGCCGCCCTTTACAAAGCGCCCCAGCATGCGGCAGGCAGCGGCGAGACGAAACTGGCGCCCGGCCGGATCGTTTTTACCGCCAATGCCTTTAACCCTTACGACAATTTGCTGTGGATGGCGGACAGTCCGCTCTCGGTCAAGCAGGAAACGTTCATCCGCAAGCTTCAATCCAGCAAGCAGCTGATCTTCGCCGCATCGGGCCCGGAACGCACTTATTCGCTTCCTATGCCGATATATGGGTACCAGACGTGGCAGGACAGCGCCTCCTCCGGCATCGATGCCGCGGCCGGCGAAACGTCCCTGAACGGTTCCGTATATGTCCTAACCGGCAAAGGCCCTTCGATCCGGCTTATCGCCCTGGATGCTCTGCTCGAGTCAAAGCCGGGCAAATTTATCGCTTATCCCGGTTAAATGAACAGAACCGCCGAAAAAATTCCTTTCGGCGGTTCTTTAATGTCCATACGAGAGTAATAAGCCTGCGAAATTCTCCCCTCCTGCGGTAAAATAGCGGAACTTTATGAAGCCGGTTACCTCAAACGGCCGAACGGACACCCTTTTTTACGTTTATCGAATTCCTTCAAGTTTTTCAATTTACCCCTCGCTGGAACGGGAATGCTCCCTTTCCTTTTTCCGTTTGACCGGAAGCTGCTCCGCCCATAAAGAGACCGAAAACGGAATCATCCCGAACCAGCGGTGTGTCCACGGTTCCTTCGGCTTGGAACGCTCCCGCCGGACTTCCCGGGGGGTCTCCACGAAATCGACGACTTTTTCGGTAATGTATTTCACCAGTTCATCGCCTTTTGCCATGCTAATTATCTCCTTTCCGTCAATTGCTCGCCTTATCATTAGTTTGCTCCGGCGAACCGTTCTCTAAACCCGCCGCTGCCGGGCCGTTCATGCATGATTTGGACGCGGGAAGCTCAATCTATAAAAAATAAAGCCTGGAAAGGTGAGAACCATGAAAATACTGATGCGGTATCCGCTGGCGGCTATGCTTGTCGTCTCCCTTACCCTCGGTTTATGCGGAAATCCCGCTTTTGCGGAAGACAAAGACTTACGGCACGTTTTCCCGGAGCCGGTCATTCTGATCGATGCCGGACACGGCGGTATTGACGGCGGAACCTCTTTCGAAGATATTATGGAAAAAGACATCAACCTCGAGATCGGCCGCCGGCTTTACATCGTACTGCGAAGCCACGGATACCGGGCGGTTCTGAACCGCACAGGCGACTACGCGCTAAGCGACGATAACCGCTGGTCACGCAGCAGTTCCCGTCATATGAGGGATCTCGCCCAACGCAAGGAACTCAGCGCGCAGCTCCCCGCTTCCATCGTCGTCAGCCTGCACGTGAACTGGGGCCGCAACAAATCGAAACATGGACCGCTTGTCCTGCACCAGAACGAAGGGCGCAGCGCGCTGCTGGCCGCCTCCATTCAAAATGCCTTGGAGCGGTTTTACAACCTGGAAAGGGCTTCGACCCCCGAGCTGGGCAAGCCGTTTTTTCTGCTGAAGCATGTTGAACCGCCGGCCGTCATCGTCGAAATGGGCTTTTTGAGCAATGCGGGAGACCGCGCCCTGTTGATCAGCCGGAACGGCCAGCAAAAGATCGCGGAAGCGCTTTACGCCGGCATCGCCGAATATTTTACGATCATGTAAGCAGTCTGCTGGATGAAAATTCCACTTAACAACTCCTGCCGCGCAACCGATATATCTTTTCGTTAGCAACTATAGAAAAGAGTAGCATAGGGGAGTTGAAAAGTTGTGAAGGGAAAGCCATCGGGAATAACCAGAAAAATGAAATCTGTTTCATTACGCGTGAAAATACCCTTTTTCGTCAGTTTATTGGTGATCGTCTCTTTGCTGGCGACTTCCGTCCTGACTTACCGGGAGGCGTCCAGTTTGGCACTGCGCAAAAGCAAGGACGAGATCAACGTCATGGCCGACCGGCTGGGAGGCGGATTGTCGACGGCCGTCCATTTGCAGCAGCAATCCACCTTCCTCATCTCGCAGCACAATACGTTCCGCAACCTGCTGAAACTTAGAGAATCCGGTACACTCTCGGACAAACAATTTTTCTCGCCGGCCAACCCTTATTTGGATCCCGCGAACGGAATTCTGAAAAGCAGCCTGGAAGGAACCGGCGACATCGAGTCCTACTTGTTAACGGATGCCGAAGGAACGATCGTAGCCGGCACGAACGCGGAAAATATCGGACAATCACGGTCGGACCGCGAATATTTCAGCGAAACGCTCAAAGGGGAGCCTTACATCAGCGACGCCATCGTGTCGAAGAGCACCGGCAAGCTGCTGCTCGCCTTTGCTCAACCGATCAAGGATGCGGGCGGCAAAGTGCTGGGCGTTTTCGTAACGACGATCGACAGCCAGTTCTTTTTCAACACGTTGGGGGAAGTTTCCATCAATCGCGAAGGCAGCATCGAAATCGTCAGCCGCGGCGGAACGGTATTATATAACTCCCTTGACCCTTCAAGAATCGGTACGGTCATTGAGGAACTCGCCGGTTCTGTAAAAAACACGGGCAGTCAAGAAATCGAAAAATCCAGTCTCGAGATGAACAACGATTATTTGCGGATCAACCGGATTCCGGGCCCGGACTTAACCGTTACGGTTATCGATTCTTTGGACGACATTCAGCAGCCGATCAAGGAGATGCTCCGCAACACCGCTATTTTAACCCTTGTGATCATTCTCGTGGCTGTCGGCTTTGGCTTGTTGCTGTCCCGTTATATCGCGAAACCGCTCGCGCAATTAACCCATCTGTTCCGGCAAATGGCTTCCGGCGATCTCACCGTTAGCGCGGACGAGGAGCGGTATGAAGGTGAGTTTAAAACGTTGGCGGGCAGCTTCAACCAAATGGTCGGCCGCAACAAAGACTTGATCCAAAATATGAACAAAACGATCGAGGTGCTTGGGACCAGCACGAAGGAGCTTGAAGCTTCCTCGAAGCAAACGGCCGTATCCGTCAGCGAAACGTCCGCCACTTCGCAGGAAATCGCCAAGGCGATGGATTCCCAGGCCCGGGAAACCGAACATATCGTGAACAAGTTTTTTGGCTTCGGGGAAAGTTTTGAGTCGATGAGCTCCAAAGCTCAATCCGCTAAGGACCGTTCGGAGGAAATCATCGGCGTGTTCCATACGAGCAACGCCGTAGTGGACGAATTGATCCGCATTAACGAGCAAAACGAAGAACAGGTAAGCAAGATTTCCGATATGACGTTCAAGCTTCAACAAAGCTCGGAGCAAATCAACAGCATCACGGACGCCATTACCGGAATTGCCAAACAAACCAACCTGCTCGCGCTGAACGCGTCCATCGAAGCGGCGAGAGCCGGCGAGCACGGCCGCGGCTTCGCCGTCGTGGCGGCGGAAATCCGCAAGCTGGCCGAGCAGAGTTCGCAGCAATCCGCTCATATTCAAGGCATCACCCAGCAGAACCTCGCGTTTGTGGAGGATAATTACCAAAGCGTGGCCCAGATTAAAGATATCGCGGCCATGCAGGACCAGTTTGTCGGCCAGACGCGGCAAGCTTTTAACGTAATCTTTGAAAAAATCACCGACATTACCGGCCAGATCAAACAGATGGCGGAAGAAGTCGGCCGCTTGGAAAGCGATAAGGACGAAGTGCTTGGCTCCGTCCAAAGCCTCTCGGCATCGGGCGAAGAGGTCTCCGCTTCCGTCGAGGAGGTCTCGGCCACGATGGCGGAGCAGTCGGCCACTGTTCAACAGCTCGCCGATATGGTGCAAACCATCGACGGACTCGCGAAAGAACTGACCAAGGCGGCGGCACAGTTTAAAGTGGAGTAGCGAATACGGCCGCGGGAATACGGCCGCAGCGAATACGACTGCGGCAAATACGGCTGTAGCAAACACCGCCGCAGCGAATATGCCCGCGGCCCATCCGGACTCGTTGGCCATCCAATGCCATGCGAAATGCAAAAGTGCATGCGATTTTCGTCGAAATCCCTCGAAACAGGTGGTCCAAATGCAAAAGTGCAGTCCATTCCCGGTCAAAATTGACTTTTTTATCGGATGGCCCCAAATCAGATGCACTTTTGCATTTCAAACGTTCTAGAGAGGAAATCCGAGGAAAATGAAATGCACTTTTGCAGTTGGTTCGGTTATAGAGATGTTTCCCCCTCCCGAAACATCACGCCAAATACAGCCAGCTCTTTCAGGAACGGCTCCACGGCAAGATCTAACGCGTTAAAATGCTGCCCGTTCCTTTTCACAACCTTCAGCGCGTCGGACAAGACTTCCGGCTCGAACGTTTCATCAAATTCGCCGATGTCAACGCGAACGGGAGCATCCTGTTTCAATTGCAGGGAGGGGATCTCCAGCACGTTGGCCGTCCAGCCCCCCGAGGCCGATGGATATTGCGCGTGTTGCGCTTTCATTAAGGCGGCACGAAGGGCATGCCGCAGCGCAAAAGTGTTATTTAGGCCGACACCGCCGTACCAAGCCCCGCCCGTACCTACCCAAAACACCGGAAACCCTGACACAGCTTCTCCCAAGCCGATCAGCGGCTCGCCCTGCATGATACTTAAGGCTCGTAAGTAGTATCGACAGCGCTTATCATCCACTTTCCCCAACCGAATGCAAACCGCGGACGGCATGCACCCCGGCGGCTGCTTGTGTGCCTGCTCGTTCGTTCGCTCTCCCGGCTGTTCGCGTGTCCGCGCATGCCTCTGCTCGTGCATCGGCTCCTCCGTCTGCTCTTGATCCCGTTCATCCGCCTGCACCTTCACCTGCACCTGTTCTTGCACCTGCTCTTGAACCTGTTCTTGTACCTGCTCTTGTACCTGCTCTTGCACCTGCTTTCGCTCTTGCCCCCGCTCTTCCGGCTGCTCACATATCTGCCCGCATGTCCGTCTACGCAACGATTCGCTCAAATAGGCCTCCAAGCCCCGTTGGAGTCCCTCCTCCATCGTTACCCCCGCACCGATGCCGATGAATCCGTCGGTTTCGTCCAAGAGCGCCCCGGCCAGCCGCGATACATAAGCTTCGATCCCGGCCAGCCCCGCTTCCCGGCGCGCTTCCTCATGCGTCAGGCCGGCGCAAACGATGTCCGGAAGCAAGCTTGCCGGGCCTCCCGACAACGGATCGGCCGTCTGGACGCGGCATTGAGCAAGCGGCAGCTGACTTAAGGCGCCCTCCTCCCAAGCGTGGAAAATTCCGGTTTGCCGCGAAGTTAACCCGCTGAAGTAAGAAAACCAGCCATCCGGCGGCCAGCGGTCAGAGGGTTGTTCGTGCCTACCGTCAGAGGTATGTTCGAGCCTGCAGCCAGAGATTTGCTTAAGCCGCTGAACAGAGTTTTGTTCATGCTGCCGCTCAGAGATTTGCTTGAACTGCTGACTAGAAATTTGCTCAAGCCTACAATCAGCGTTTTGTTCGAGCTGCCGGCCGGGAATTTGCAGATTTTCGATGGCGGTATCCTTCCGGCCAGCCGCGAACGGATGGGGGAGGAAAGCATGCCAGCTCCCTTCCAGCGTCTGCAAATCAAGCAGATAGATCGAGCTCCCAGCTCCCGCCTCGCTTTCTCCCGCAACATATTTCAACAGCCGGGATACAAGCACATTGGCGAGCAACGCGCCGGCTGCCGAAGAAACCGGCAGCCGCTCCCGGCCCTTGCCAAGCGCAGCCATGTGCAGCCGGCGCCAGGCCGACTCCCAGCCACCTTCCAACCAGACTTCTTCCAGGCCAGGTTGTACGAGCGGGCCCGCCACCCCTGTTTGATGCAGGCAGACGGCGGGCAGCAGCGTTTTATTCTCTTCCCGGCAAATCTGCTCCAATAGCAGCAATTCCCCGGGATCTCCCTTCTGTGACGCATAAAGGATCGTTTGATGCGGCCGCACGGTATTCCGCCAACCGTCAGCGTCTTCCCGCCCTATGGCGGCTTCCCTCACCTTCGCCTCGGGAGCCGCTTTGCGGGCCCCGCGCAGCCATTCAGCCAGCCGCTGCCGGTCGGCCTGCGCCGAACCGGTCAGGCATAGATGGAACTCGGCGACTCCTGACCCGATCAAGGCCGACGCCAACGAAAAGAAAACCGGTCCGGAACCAACGGCTAAAATGCCACTCGGACGTTCGGTTAGAAACCGATATGGACTCAATGGTTATTCCTCCTTGGATTAAACAAAAGGATGAGGATGCGGGTTCAGCCGTTCCAGCGTCAACAGTTCCGCCGCGTATCCAAGCTCCGCCGGTATCCTTAACACCCTCTCCAGCCCGTTCAGCCGGGCGAGCTGATGTCCGAACGTTATCGGCAGCATGCCCGGGATCAACACTTTGACGCAGTGTAAATGATGGCGCGAAATTTCCGGAGATGTCTGGTCGATCACAATCACTTCGAGATTCAGCCGCTCGAATATTTGCAGGATATCCTTCAGATCTTCCGTCAGATCGGGATGGCTTGCCTTCCGACTAAATTGTTCCTCGAACGTCCGCAGCGGCCGCCGGCCATCCAGCAAAAAATCAAACCTTTCCTCCGCTTGAGGCAAACCGTTCAGCAAAGCATGATCCTCCATCTCCAGGACCAGATCGGGGTCATGGAACATGTCCTGCAACTCGTCTTGCCGCTCCGCAAATTTCTCGTTAAGCGCAACAACCAGCCCGCCCAGTTCGTGCACAGCGCTTTTCGCCGCCTTTACCGGGTCAAGATGGGAGCCCGCGGCACAGATCAGATTCATTTTTCCAGGCTTAATGCTTTTCGCCAAGGCCAAAATGACCGGGATCCGGTTTTCCATCGTAATGTCAAACAAGTAAACTTCGTACCCGGCCACCGCTTTAAACCTTTCGATCATCAACCTGAGTTCAAGGTCCTCCGCAGAGCCTAGGTCCAGCCGCGGGACGGGCAATTGTCCATACCAGGCGATGAGAAACGCATCGCGCTCAACCACCTCCAAAATCCCGTACAAAACGGCCTCCTCCAAACTTCCGCCCAAAGCGCATCCGTTTGATCCTTCCTGTACAAAGCTCTCGCCGTAGCTCCAGCTGTAATAGGCCAGACAAGCCGGAACCAATATGGATTGCCGCCGCAAAAAGGAATAACCCCAAACCCAATCCATAACGCGATCCGGGTCAAACGGCTCGAACGGAAAATCCGGCAGCGCGTACCGTTCAGGCATATATAACCCCACTGTGGCGGGGTCGAGAGCTTCGCCCGCAATTCGGCTATAGCTCTC
The DNA here is from genome assembly GCF_003863965.1 of Paenibacillus oralis. Taxonomy (GTDB): domain Bacteria; phylum Bacillota; class Bacilli; order Paenibacillales; family Paenibacillaceae; genus Fontibacillus; species Fontibacillus oralis. Next base: position 4,765,323 of record NZ_RRCN01000001.1, on the reverse strand, counting down.
GCGCACCACCGCGCGTTTGCCCCGGGAAACGAAACCGCAGCGCCGCTCCAATCCCTCCAAAATGGCGGTCAGCCCGCTATCCGCAAAACAATGGCTGCGCCCTCCCGAGACCTCGTCTCCCGTCAGCAATGAAGGCATAATCACATATGCCCCGGCAAACGGGGAAACCAGGTCAATCGCCGCTTGGTTAAACACGCCCGTGCGGGAATCCAAATAATCATGAATAAGTACGTCTTTCAAATCATCGATTCGGCGGGACCGGTAACTGTCTGCGGTCGCTTTTGGCCTTGGCGCAAGTTCGATCCGCGCCGACAAAGCGGAATCGGCGGGAAGTTGTCCGCATACTTCGCACAACGGATCCGGCAGAACAAAATGCAGCGAGCACTCCAGCGTCTCCAGATTAACGATATACAGATAATCTTCCGAACGCGCTTTTTTCCCGCTGAGAAAAAGACCGCTCTCATTAACGGCGATATGCGCCGCATGCGCAAGCCCCGAGTATGAAGGAGGCTCTTTGCCTTGAATTTCCCCCGGCGCGACCAGCGAAAACAGCGAAGCCATGGCATCGTCCCCGCCACGTCCGGCAATCAGACGCCGCTGGTCCGCACACCGGTAACACCCTCCTGACTCCGGGCCTGCCAAAGGTCCGACCACAGCCTCATTCCCGGAGGTATGGATGCGCAGCCAAGGGATGCCTTTCTGCTGCAGCGCTTCTTCCCCCTTGATATCCGCCGCCGGATTTTCATCACCGCGAATCCATACGATAAGCTCCGTCCTCTCCGGCAAACCGGTAAACCATTCATCACGATCGCTTCGTACGTTTTTCCATACGGTCTCATGCAGCGTGGATAGCTGGTTATACACCATCTCAGCCAGCACCCCCTCCCCGATCACCGCGACCGTCCGATGATTCGGCCCGGAACCTTCGGCAGCGTCTTGCGGGTTGCCATCTTCCAAGCTTGTCATTGTAAGTCCTCCCACTTGGTTCGCCTTTTTACCCCTAATTTATGTGCCGGGCGTATGTATCGTTACGAAGAAAATTTAGGCGATGATAAAAATCGTTACATCCGTCCAATCCAAATTGGCAAACGCTCATATATTGTTGTTGTAGCAGAACAAAGGAGGTGGCGAACAATGAGCGCATTCAGCTGTGCAGGTTTCACGAGCACTGGCGTTATTCTCGTGCTTTTCATCCTGTTGGTTATCGTTTCTAGATCTCTGTTCATCTAACCAATCAGTTGCCGGATTGAAATCGCCTTTGCTTACATTTCAAGCCGCCATGACGTTTACACCGTTTTCATGAACAACCGCAACGTCAAAAACCGCAGACGCCGCTCCAAGCGTGCATAACGCGCAGATGCCGGTACTTGCGCAACGCTGCCGGACGGGGCGGCGGCTTTTAGGGAACGGGGATTACAAACCGCAGAAAACGGAAAAAGAATTAGAGACCGTTAAAGCCTTGTGGGATCGAGGTTTTTTAACGGTTTTTCTTTTAGTTCAAGCACCGTCCTCAATATTGGAAATTTTCATTAATGTATTGGATCATATAGATATTTATTTTTGATGAGGTCCTTTTTCAGCATCGCTTTGTAAGACTCTCTCATTCACCCCCTTGTATCATGTGATTTGCCTCCAGTTGAATTTACCGCCAAATAAACAGCCCAATCCTTCTTGCACGATCGGGATTGGGCTGCTTTAAAGTTAGCCGGCCGTCAGGTCGGCAATATGGTTTTCGCTTTCAACCGGGTGAACCCCCAATCATTGGGCCGCCAGCAAATGGGCGGCTTTGGCATAACGCTCCTCTCCGGTCTCCCGATACAGCGGAAACAGATTTTCCCCTGGTTAATCTGATCCCAATTGTATTCCTCTAGCTTATACGAGCGGATGGTGCCGTCCTGCCCGATAAAGGCGTCCAGCTTCTTCAAATCCGGTCATCTCATTTCCTCCTGTTGATCGTCAGCCATGCTAAACATGGCGGCGTTCATCCGCCAACTGCTCCCGCAGCCAGGCGAACGCCGGTTCTCCGTTGATTTCGTGCCCTCCGGTGAAAAAGTCCGCCTCCACCCTCCCGGCGCCGCCCGCCGCCTCATAGATCAGCTTCAACCGATCCAAAGCTTGCCTTGCCCCGTCCTGGCCGAATAGGTGATCGGTGTCTCCCGATTCCAGAAACAGGCCGCGCGGGGCAATCAAACCAAGCAGATCGGGCATTTCCGCGTCCTGCAAGATTCCCGGGATATAATTATCGAGGCAATGGTTCCGGGTCAAGATGCTGGTTGCAAAAGTGCCCGCATAACCGCTCACAACCGCACAAGCGATCCGTTCATCCAGCGCGGCCGTGAAGCCCGCCACCAGCCCGCCTCCCGAGATGCCCATAATTCCGATGCGCTCTGGCGCCACTTCGCTGCGGGTCCGCAGGTAATCCAGCGCCCTCATGGTTTCATAGATGCGAAAGCCGGCCATCGTTTGTCCGGCCAGCAGCAGCGCCGAGGACAGGCGATAGCAGGAATTCCGGGTCGCCTCCCCGCCGGCCAGATCCTCCGCGAGCCGTCTGTCTCCGAAGCCAAGCAGTTCCGGAGCCGCGACGACAAAGCCCTGCTTCACCAGCGATACGGCAAAATCTTTATGCAAGCCGGACGGCCCTGTTCGTTCGGCTCCGTCCGGCATCAGACCGACGATCTCCCTGCTGCCGTAGCCATGTCCGTGAACGGCGATGACCGCCGGTGCGGGCGAAGCCAGCGGACGCTCCGGGAGCAGCAGATACACCGCCATGCGCATTCCCTCAAAGGTCGTAATCTCCACACGTTCCCGTACGTAGCCGGGGCAGGATACGCGTTCAAGCCTTGCCGGCTGAAGTTCTTCCGGCAAGGCGGGGAACCCGCCTAGCCGGGCCGCAAAGCTTGCGGCAAGCCCGGCCCGCCACTCTTCAAAGGGAATATCCTGACGAAAGACCAGTTTGCGCGGTGCGGTATCGGCCCATCTTTTCATGTGTTGCTCCAATGTGAACATGATCAGCTTCTCCCCTCGACGACTTTTTGAACTACCTTTAATATCCTTCGGGATGCCAGCCGTCCAGCACGGCAAGAACCTCCTGCAGGCTGCCGTATCCTTCACCGCCATGCTTGGAAACTGTAATCAGCATGTTTGACTCCTTTCATAAATCCCGGTATTTATTCTATAATTGGTTTGATTGTTCAAAGAAAAGAGGCAGATCATGGTCAACGTAACGGGCCCGAATCCCAAATATCATCTCGAACAGGGACGCTTCAGTATTCAGCATATGATGCGCAAGGGCGCTACCGCCATGCCGCGTCCCCACAGCCACAAATGGGTGGAGTTATATTATCTGTCGGAAGGGGAACGGGTCTATTTTGTGGACAATCGGGTGATCACCGTCCACAAGGGAGAGCTCATTCTAATTCCCGGCGGGGAGCTTCACTCCACCGCAAGCTCCGAAATCGCCGAATTCGAGCGGATTCTGATCCATTACGATCCCACGCTGTTGCCGCAAGCCCTGCGCGATGAATCCATATGGTTTCATGGCCGGGGATACCGCTTGTTCAGACTGACCTTACGCGAACAGGATGATGCGGAGAATCTTCTGGACCGGATGCTGGAAGAATGCCGGCTGGGCAAGCCCTACTACGAAAGCTGCGTCATCGCTTTGCTTACCGAGCTGATGATTTTGCTTCAGCGTTCCGGGGGCTCCCCCCAGGCCGGCGAGCGGAATCATCCGCTGCATGAACTGGTGACCGATGTAGCCACCTATATTCGCGCCCGTTACCGCGAGGCTCTCACCATAGAGGAAACGGCCAAGCATTTTTTTATTAGTCCGTCCTACTTAAGCCGGATCTTCTATCGGTTCACGGGCTTCCACTTCCGTGAATATATCGTCCATCTTCGCGTCAGGGAAGCGGAACGGATGCTCGCCGGGTCCTCCGTCAAAATACAGGAAATCGCCGCAGCGGTCGGATTCGAACATCTGTCCCACTTTAATAAAACCTTTAAGAAGTCAACCGGACTTACACCGCTTCAATACCGGAAAGAGGCCCAGTCCCGTGCTTCGTCCGGCTCGGGCCCGAAGGAATAACGCGAGTTAGCGCGGGCGGCTCCTTATTCCGTCGCGACAGCGAGATCGCCCGAACGGATAATCCGGATATCGCCGCATCGATGAGCCAGCACCTTTGGCTGCTCCTGCTCCAGGGTTTGCAGTACAACCTCATCCAGCATCAAGCCGTCGGCGTTGCGCAAAATAATGCCCCGCCGGCTCACCGCGCGGAAATTTCTGACGGTCAAACCGGCCAGCGGCATTTCCGGCAGCCCATTGACGAGCAGTGCGGTGGCCGCTCTCCGGCAAACCAGATTGCTTAGCCGGATATTCCGGAATACGGGGGTCTCCTCGCTCACCGGAAGCGGCTGCTCTTCGTAGCCTTCCGAACCTTCAACTCCCGCGTAGAACATATGAAAAGACACGGCCTCATGCACAATGCCGCTCATTCGGATATTTTCCATCACAATATCCTCAACCACCCCGCCTCTTCCCCGGGCGCTTTTAAAGCGCAGCCCGATATCCGTGCCGATAAACGTACAGTCATGGACCCTGACCGCATGGACACCTCCGGACATCTCACTGCCAATCACCACACCGCCATGACCGTGATACACCGTGCATTGACGGATGGTGATATACTGGCTGGGCAGGCCCAGCCTGCGTCCCTCTTCATCCTTGCCCGACTTCAGGCAAATGGCGTCATCCCCCACATCAAAGCTGCAGCGCTCGACGAGAGCGTGCGAACAGGACTCCAGGTCCAGGCCGTCCCCGTTCTGTGAATACCATGGATTTCGCACCTGGACATTCCGCACGGTAATTTGCTCGCAGCCTCGGGGATGCAGGCACCATGCCGGCGAATTCTGGAAGGTCGGCCCGTCCAGCAGCACTCTCCGGCAGCCCCGCAAGCTTAGCAGTACCGGACGAAGGTAGGCGCGGGCGGCCATATAGGCTTCCCGGCTCGTCTCCCCCTCCTCCCGCAGTCTCCGGAGGAGGTTCTCCCCATCCAGCGCCTCGCGGGAAGGCCACCACATTTCACTCTGCGGATCCACCGCTCCGCCGGAAGCAATCAGGCGATTCCATTGCTGCTCGGTCATCTTGAAGCGCTTCACCGGCCTCCATCCCTCGCCGCTGCCGTCGAAGATTCCTTCGCCCGTGATGGCCACATCGCTTAGTCCTTCGCCGTCCAGCGGAGCCTGGCAGCGCCAGCCGGAGTTGCCCTCGTAATGGGAAGAAACCAGAGGATACAGCGTGAAATCGGGGTCAAACAGCACCAGCGCTCCCCGTTCGGCGCAAAGATTGATCCGGCTGCGCAGCGTCAGCGGCCCTGTCCGCCAAATACCGGGCGGGATGACCACCTTGCCGCCTCCCGCGGCGGCGCAGTCGTCCAATGCCGCCTGAAAGGCGGAGGTGCACACCGCCAGCCCGTCCCCTTCCGCCCCGTAATCCGTTACGGTAAAAATGCGTTCAGGGATAGACGGCAGCTCGGGCAGCGGATACTCATGACCATTAATATCGTTTGTCATATCAGCATTCCTCCTCCGCTTAGTCCAGCTCTTCATAGCTGAACCAGTCAAAGTCGGCATACCGGGAGCTTTCCGCGCCTTGAGAGCTGGCGTACATGCCAATATAAGCCCCGGTAAAACCGCCGGCCAAATCCGTGCTGAGCACTCTTCCATCGGCTCCTTCGAGCAGGATCGTCCATTTTTCCGTTTCATCGCCCCGGTAATAAAAACTGTACTCCTGTCCTCTTGCTTCAACCTTTAGCTGCACCTTTCCCGGCGTATAAGGCGCGGAAGCGAGCAGCTTCTCCTCGCCGCCGCGGCGTTCGATCAGGCGAAGCGCCCGTTCCCCCGATTCCAAACCGAGCTCGTACCGGAAATGATAGTCCGCATTTTGCAGCAGCACCAGGCCGGCGACTTCGCCTTCAGCCCCGGGACAAAACGCCATGTCCGCCGCCGCTCTAAAGCTCAGGTGCTGCTGGCGCCGCCCCAAATACGCCGGGTTGGCCAGATCCGAAAGCCGCTCCGGCTTAAGGCGGAGCCGCAGATAGCCGGGATGGTCGGCAAGGCTCCAGAACTCGCCGCGCGGCGTCCGCAAGAAGTTCCACATCGGCGCAAGCGCGCCGGCTTCAAAATCGTCGCGCGCCGGCGGCTGAGGCCATTTCGTCTCCGGCAAATCCGGCGCCGCCGCTTCGAATTCAAGCACCCCTTTGCCCGGGTTCACCACCGGCCATTCATTCTCCCAACTTACCGGCGCCAGGAACGTTTCCCTTCCCAGGTTGCGGAAATATCCCCCGCAGGTTCTGGAGGCCAGACAGAACATCCACCAGTCTCCGTGCTGGGTCTCCACAAGTTCCGCGTGACCGACGTTAACAATCGGAAAGGCTCTCCCCAGATGGCGATGCGTCAGAATCGGGTTGGCTTTATTTCCCTCATAGGGGCCGGTAACGCTCCGGCTTCGGGCAATCGTAACCGCATGGGTGTGTCCGGTGCCGCCTTCGGCAATCAGCACATAATACCAGCCGCCGATTTTATAAACATGGGGCCCCTCTTGCGCATGGCCGACCTTAAGAGCCCCTTGCCAGATACTGTGCTTTGGCCCAACCAGCTTTCCCGCTTTCAGATCGATTTCCTGCAGCCAGATATCCATGTGCTTCGGGTAGTCCTGACCCTCGGGCGGAACGCGGTTGCCGGTGTAGTACACCTTTCCGTCGTCATCGAAGAACAGGGAGGGGTCGATCCCCGGAGCATCCTCCAGCCATACGGGATCGGACCAATCCCCGGCCGGGTCGGTTGCCGTCACATAGAAATTATGCTGTTTCTTCTCGGTATCGACGTAAGTCGTGATCATATAAAAGACACCCTGGTGATATCGCAAAGTCGGCGCCCAGATCCCCATGGACGGGCGAATTTGATCCAGATTGAGCTGGGACGGACGATCCAGCACATGACCCAGTTGACGCCAGTTGACCAGATCCTTGCTGTGAAAAATCGGCACGCCGGGGAAAAATTCAAAGCTTGAGGTCACCAGGTAATAATCCTCGCCAACTCGGATCGCCGAAGGGTCGGGATAAAATCCCGGCAGTATCGGATTGCAAAATGTTCTCAAAACAGGAAGCCTCCTTCATCCAAAACATATTGTAAGCACAACCAATTATAGTACAATTAAGTTCAATTTTCTTGATTTATCCATGCTGTATTTCTGTATTTTTATACTTTCATGCTATGTTTATATTTGTTCAGTGCTTGTCAACCGCAAAAATAAAGCGTGCCCCCTTTTTACGGGAAGCACGCTTCTTTACATATTAGCTGGCCGGACGCCTCAGCGCTTCAGCCTTTTTCCGTTGGTCGCAATGACTTCCTTGTACCAATGGAAAGATTTTTTGCGGTAGCGTTCCAGTGTGCCGGAGCCGTCGTCATGGCGGTCGACGTAAATAAAGCCGTAACGCTTCTTGAGCTGGGCCGTCGAGGCGCTGACCAGATCGATGCAGCCCCAGGTCGTATACCCCATCACTTCCACGCCATCCGCAATGGCTTCCGCCACCTGTACGAGGTGATCGTTCAAATACTGAATGCGGTAGCCGTCTTCAACCGTTTTCTCCCCTGCTTCGTTTACGATCAGCTCATCGACCGCGCCCAGCCCGTTTTCCACGATAAACAGCGGTTTTTGATAGCGGTCGTAGAAGGCGTTCAGGACGATGCGCAGCCCTTGAGGATCGATCTGCCAGCCCCATTCGCTGGATTTCAGATACGGATTGGGAATCCCGCCGAGGATATTCCCTTCGCCGGCGGCGAGTTTCTCCGGATCGGCCGTCTGGCACACGCTCATATAGTAGCTGAAGGAAATAAAATCAACGGTATGCCGCAGGATTTCTTCGTCACCGGGCTCGAATTTGATTTCAATCCCGTACTCTCTAAAGAAACGTTTCATATATCCCGGGTAGGCGCCTCTGGCGTGCACATCCCCGAAGAAATAGTTCCGGTGTTCAAACTCCATCACTTTAACCACGTCGTCCGGATTAGGCGTAAGCGGATAAGTGGGCATGCTCAGGATCATGCAGCCGATTTTGGCCTCCGGATCGATCTCGTGGCATAGTTTAACCGCGGAAGCGCTGGCCACAAGCTCATGATGCACAGCTTGGTAAAGATCCTGCTTGCTGAGCTTGTCTTTTGGCGTGTAGATGCCCCCGCTCATAAACGGCGCTTCCAGAATGGAGTTGATTTCATTAAAGGTCAGCCAGTATTTCACCTTTCCTTTGTAGCGCTTAAATACCGTGGCGGCATAACGCTTATAGAAATCGACCAGCTTCCGGTTGACCCAGCCGTCGTATTCCTTCGACAAATGCAAAGGCGTTTCATAATGGGACAAAGTGACCAGCGGCTCAATCCCGTACTTCAGGCATTCATCGAACAAATCATCGTAAAATTGCAGCCCTTTTTCATTCGGTTCCGTCTCATCGCCTTTAGGGAAAATCCGCGACCAGGCGATCGAGGTGCGAAACACTTTAAACCCCATCTCCGCAAACAGCTTGATGTCTTCCTTGTAACGATGGTAAAAATCAATGCCCACCAGCTTCATATTGTCCGGCGTCGGAGCTTCCGTTACCGGCCCGAACAGCCCTTTGGGAGTCACGTCCTGCACGGACAAACCTTTGCCGTCTTCGTTATAGGCGCCTTCCAGTTGGTTGGCCGCGACGGCGCCTCCCCATAAGAAACCTTCCGGAAAACGGATTTCGCTCCCGGCCTTGCCGCTGCTGTTACTCATTTGCCACACTCCTATCTTTCCATCAATTTGTGCTACACTGGATGCAACACATATGCATCCTTTATTTTTAGCCTAAATGTTGGAACGGGTTACATGTCAACTTTAACTTTTCGGAAAGGGACATTTGCATGTCAAAGTTTGAACAGATCATGAGGTTATCCGGTTATTCCCGGGCAACGGTGTCTCGGGTCATCAATAATTCGCCGAATGTGAACGAGGAGACGCGCGAGAAAATTTTGCAGATCATGAAGCAGCTCGACTACGCTCCCAACCGGAACGCCGTGGCGCTGTCAAAAGGCCGAACCCAGCAAATCGGGATCGTCATCGCAGTCCTGCACGAAACTACCATTTCCTTTTTGAATCATTTTATACAAGCTGCTTTGGGATGCGGATTTCAAACGATTATTTATACTTCGCAAGGGGATAAAGAGAAAGAACTGCAGGCGTTTGAGGATTTGCGGAGCAAACGGGTGGATGGCTTGCTGATCATGACCTGCGTGAATGACCCCGGAAAACTGTCCGCCTACTGCCGTTATGGGCCAATCATTTCCTGGCAGCGCATGCGGGCGGGGCAAATCCCTTCCGTGGCGATGGATCAGGGCGAAGGTTACCGGCTTGGGCTGGAGCACCTGCTGGCCAAAGGGTTTACGCGCATCGCCAACGTTTTCGGAAGACCCAACAGCTTGAATACCAAAAGCCGCAGGCTGGCGTTTGAAGCCGTCATGGAGCAACGCGGCCTGCCGGTAAGACACGATTGGTACCGTTACGAGGTTTATGGCATGCTTGACGGCGAACAAGCCTGGCGCTCGCTCGCCGCCATGAATGAAGCTCCCGAAGCCGTCCTCTGCGCCAATGATTACGCGGCCGCAGGCATATTAAACGAAGCCCGCCGCCAAAATCTGGCGATTCCGCAGCAGCTGGCCATTGTCGGCTTTGACGATACGGAATTGTCCGCTTCCTTAGGCATAACCACCATTCATAATCCGATTAAGGAGCAGGCGCAGAACGCCTTTTATTGGATATGGAACATCATTGGCGACGAATCCTTGGAGCCGTCACCCTTAAACTTTCAACTGGTTGAACGCCAAACGACTTAAATCGCCGTTAAGCCGGGAGAGACTGCCGGCCGGAAACATTTAACCGCGCTCTCCCCGCTCCCCGTTTTAGGCCCGGCAGGACCCCCGTTCAACCACTTCCGTGTTGACCAGAATTTGCACATTTTGATCTTTCCGGCCGCCTACCTTGCGCAGCAACATGTCCATCGCCGTTTTGGCCATGATGTCTTTCTTGACATGGATCGTCGTTAACTCGGGACTGATCACCTTGGCCTCGCGGATATTGTCAAATCCCATGACCGCCACCTGCTCGGGCACCTTAATGTTCAGTTCCTGGAAAGTTTTGATGGCGCTTATGGCCATGTAATCATTTTCGCAAAATATAACCGAAGGCAAATGCTTCATGTTCTCCACGGCAGTTCTAAAAGCGTCCTGCGACAACAGCGACATCGGGTTCATCGCAAAGGTCAGTTGCTCATCGATGTCCAGATTCCCCTCTTTTAACGCGGCCATAAATCCTTCCTTGCGTTTGACGAAGTTCAAGATCCGCACCTCGGACCCGATATAGCCTATACTTTGGTACCCCAAAGCGATGAGATGCTGCCCCGCCTGATAACCTCCAAGATAGTTGTTAATCGCTACGAAACTCGCGTCGATATGTTCGAAGCATGTGTCCAGGATGACCAGATTCGAATGAATGGATAAAACGCTTTCGATCATCTGCGCCGATAAGTTCGTGCCGAGCAGTAAAATTCCCGCGGAGGGCTGCTCATTTTCGAGCTGTTGGATCTCTTCTTTCAAGCTTTGGATCGGAATAGAAGAAATAATCAGCGTGTGGCCCTGTTCTCCGGCATAGGACGTTAAATGATGAATAAGTTCGCTGAAAAACGGCTGGGATTCGTAATGCTCGGTGACGATGTCCACATTTTTGCAGGCGATAAATCGCATCACAGAGCTGTTTTTGGCCGAGACTTTGTTGGTTTTAAACGTCCGCGGGGTATACCCGTTAGCCCTTGAAATTTCAAGGATATGCTGGCGCGTTGCTTCACTGACGCCGGCCTTATTGTTGAGAGCCAAGGAAACGGCGGCCTTGGAAACCCCTGCAAGTCTGGCAATGTCATCTATTTTCATCAATACCACTCCTGATTCAAAGACTGTGTAAATTATAACACTATTATACACGAAAGTTTACGGCTTAAACTTAACTAAACTTAATTTTTCTGTTTACAAAAAATAATTTGACTAAATCTCTCCTCGGTGCTAATATTCAAAATGAAAGCGGATTATTTTAGTTAAATAGCAGTTTATCGGATGATAGTTTATATAAAATTAATAAACTATTATTTTCTTTTAGTGTGAAAAAAGGGCAGGTGATTTAAGGTGAACGTATCCATAGCTAAAAACCGGAGAACATTCACGCTAAAGGGTTTATCGGTCTTCTGATTTCCATAGTTGTGGCCTTTGCCGGCGGTTTTGTCTTAACTTATCTGTTCGGATATAAAAACGCCGCTCCAGCTCAAGCCGATAGCGGGCGCCATGCGGCGGATATCCCTGCCCAAAAGGAGCAAGGAACGGGTGAAATGACTGTTTTCAGTCCATTGGATGGCGAGTGGATTCCGTTAACCGAAGTGCAGGATGAAGCTTTCTCCAGCGGAGCGATGGGTAAAGGCGCGGCGATCATCCCTACAGGCGGCGCTGCTTACGTCCCTTTCTCCGGAACCGTGCACACGGTGTTCAAAACGAAACACGCCATCGGCATGATTTCGCAAGAAGGCGTCGAAATCCTGATTCACATCGGCATTAACACCGTCAAATTAAAGGGTGAGCATTTCACTACTTTCGTTAAAGAAGGAGACACCGTCAAAAAAGGCGACAAACTGGTCGAATTCGATCTCGAAGCGATCCAGAACGCCGGATACGATGTAACGACATCCGTTCTCATCTCCAACACTGCCGATTATGCGGAAATTAGCGTCAAGGAATACGGGCACGTAAGCCCGGGTGATCCGCTCATTTTCATTAAATAACAAGTTTAGGGGGAGCAAACCGGTTGCTTCCCTTTTTTTACGTTTGCGGAGGTCGCGGTGATAGCGGTAAAAAAGGCGTTATTTTCAGCAAAGGATGGTGTTTGGCTGGAATAGAGGAATTTTTTTCCGCTATCTCATTGTATGGGGGCAAAAAGTGATTCCCCTCCCCTTCCCTCCTTACATTTCAAGCACCAAATGACGCTCCCCCCGCACGATTGAGCCCCCACAACCTAAACTAAACTTAACTAATTATTAACAACCATAAATTTAAGCCGTTTTTAACTAAAACATTCATTGACTCCGCTTTCTTTCGGTGTTAACATGACGATATAGAGATAAATTATCTCTTAATTACTACAATTAGTTTAGTTTATTTTAGCATTACTACCCCTTAGTTTATTAATGCCGAGAGGAGATGTTGGTTATGAAAAAACTAAAGTTGGGCTACGCCCCTACCCGGCGCTTCGTTTTCAGCGCCGAAGATGCCTTTAAGTATAAGGTGGAAATCCGCAAACAGATCGAAAGCTTTGGCATGGACATCGATATCGTCGATCTTGAGGGACTTAATGAGGAAGGGCTGCTCTATGACGACCATATCAACGCGGAGCAGATCATTAAACGGTTCAAGGACGAAGAGGTGGACGCGGTCTTTTTCCCGCACTGCAACTTCGGCACCGAGGATACCGTCGCCCGCGTAGGCAAGGCATTGGGCAAACCCGTCCTGCTGTGGGGCCCCCGCGACGAGGCGCCGCTGGCTGACGGCATGCGCCTGCGCGACACGCAATGCGGCATTTTTGCCACGGGTAAAGTGCTTCGCCGCTTCAACGTCCCGTTTACGTACGTCACCAACAGTTGGCTGACCGATCCCGTGTTCGAACGCGGCTTCACCAACTTTATCGCCGCCGCCAATGTGGTACGCCAGTTCAAGAGCTTGCGCATTCTGCAGATTGGCCCCCGCCCCTCTTCATTCTGGACGATGATCTGCAACGAGGGAGAGTTGCTCGAAAAATTCGGCATTGAAATCCATCCGATCACCCTGGTCGATATACAGCTGCGCAGCAAAAAAATCGCCGCCGGAAACAGCGCGGAACTGCTGGAAACGATCGATTACATCAAAGCAACCCTGGACTACAGCGAAGTGACGGAAGACGATATCCGGCGGATTGCCGCCCTTAAAGTCGCCATGAAATCGTTCGCCCGGGAAACCGGCAGCAGCGCGATCGCCATCCAATGCTGGTCCTCGCTGCAGGACGCGATGGGGATTATGCCTTGCCTGGCCAACGCCATTTTGACCGACGAGCAGATTCCGGTCACTTGCGAAACGGATATTCACGGAGCGATCACTTCGGTTATGGTGCAGGCGGCGGCGATGAACACGGCCCCCACCTTCTTTGCGGATATTACCGTACGCCATCCCGAAAACGAAAACGGCGAGCTGCTGTTCCACTGCGGCAACTTCCCGGTATCGCTGTCCGTGGAGGACAAACCGAAACTTAGAAAGCACTTTTTATTCGACGATCATTCGCCCGGAACACATGAAGGCGAAATTCGCGGCGGCGGGATGACGATCGCGCGCTTCGACGGGGATCACGGCGACTACTCCATTTTCCTCGGCAAGGCTCGCGGAATTTCCGGTCCGTACACCCGCGGCTCCTATGTATGGGTTGAAGTCAACGACTGGCCGCTGTGGGAAGAAAAGCTGGTCAAAGGGCCGTATGTGCATCATTCCGTTGGCATCCACGCCAACGTTATCCCGGCCATTTATGAGGCCTGCAATTATATTCCCGGCCTGACCGCCGATCCCGTAGACCCTACGGAGCAAGAAATCCAGCGTTGGCTCCGCGGGTCCGACCTGGCGCAAAAGAAGTCTGCCGGCATTCCCAATTGAGATGATGTACGAAAGCGCCGGACAATCCATTTCAAGGAGGACATGAGGAAACCATGAACATTCAAGAACTGAAAATCAAAGCCGCACAAATCCGGATGGACCTTCTGACCATCATTCACCGGGCCAAAACCGGCCATACCGGCGGATCGCTCAGCAACACCGACATTTTGACCGCCCTTTATTATGAAATTATGAAAATCGACCCGGCAAATCCGAAATGGGAAGAACGCGACCGTTTTATCGCCAGCAAAGGCCATTCCGTGGAATCACTCTGGTGCATTTTGGCCGATCTCGGCTTTTTCCCGAAAGAAGAACTGCTAACCTACAGCCAATTCGGCACGCGCCTGATCGGCCACCCCAACAATAAAGTGCCGGGCATCGAAATGAATACCGGGGCTTTGGGCCATGGCTTGCCGATTTCGGTCGGCATGGCGCTTGCCGCCAAACGGGACGGACGCTCCTACCGCGTATTCTGCCTGATGGGCGACGGTGAACAGGCCGAGGGTTCGAACTGGGAAGCGGCCATGGCCGGGGCCCATTACAAGCTGGATAACCTCATCGGGATCATCGACCGCAACCGGCTGCAGATCAGCGGTTCCACCGAGGACGTCATGGGGCTTGAGCCTTTGGAAGAAAAATGGGCCGCCTTCGGCTGGCACGTTGTTTCCATCGACGGCAACGATATGGATGAGCTCGTTCGCACGCTGCGTTCCGCTCCCGAAGTCACGGGCAAGCCGACCCTCGTCATGGCCAATACGGTCAAGGGTAAAGGCGTTTCCTTTGCGGAAAACGTACCGGCATGGCATCACCACGTGCCAAATGACGAACAGCTTCGCTTGGCTCATGCCGAGCTTAAGGCGCACATCGAAGAATTAACGCAGAAAGGAACGGTGCATGAATGATGAACACAATTCCGAATCGTCAGGTGATTTGCGAGACACTGCTGGAACTGGCCAAAGAAGACCGCGATATTATGGTGCTCGCGAGCGATTCCCGCGGCTCGGCGAACATGGCCCCTTTTGCAAACACCTATCCCGAACAGTTTGTTGAAGTCGGCATTGCCGAGCAAAATATCGTTGGCATGGCGGCCGGTCTGGCCCACAGTGGCAAAAAGCCGTTCGTCACTTCACCGGCCTGCTTCCTCAGCATGCGCAGCATTGAACAAGTCAAGGTCGACGTCGCCTACTCCCGCACCAACGTCAAGCTGATCGGGATCAGCGGCGGCATCAGCTACGGCGCGCTGGGCATGTCCCATCATTCGGTGCAGGACATCGCCGTTGCCCGGGCCATTCCGGGGCTGGCCATCGTGCTTCCCTCCGACCGCCACGAAACGAAAAAACTGACCGAAGCGTTGGTGAACTACGACGGCGGCGTTTACGTCCGCATCGGCCGCAACCCGGTCGAGGATGTATATGAGTCCGACGACTATCCATTTGAAATCGGTAAGGCCGTAACCATGAAAGACGGCAAGGACGTCACGATCATCGCCGCCGGGGAAACGGTGCGCGTCGCCTTGGACGCCGCCGCAGCGCTGGCCGCGGAAGGCGTCTCCTGCCGCGTGCTCAATATGCACACCATCAAACCGCTGGATGAAGCAGCGATTATTGCGGCAGCTAAAGAAACAGGAGCGATCATCACGGTTGAAGAGCACAGCGTCTACGGTGGGCTTGGCGCAGCCGTCGCCGAAGTCGTCGTGCAGAACCACCCCGTTCCGATGAAGGTGCTCGGCATTCCCGACGAACCGGCGATTGCCGGCAAGACGGCCGAAGTGTTCCGGCACTATGGCATCACCGGGGACAACATTAAACAAGTTGCGCTTGAATTGATTAGCAAAAGATAAGGTGAGGCCGATGGAAGCGAAGCAAAAATATATTTTGGCGGTGGACCAAAGCACCTCGGGTACAAAAGCTTTATTGGTCGACCGGCAGGGGGTAGTGACCGCCCGTTCCTCTTTGGAGCACAAACAAATCTATCCCCGTCCCGGTTGGGTGGAACACGATCCGCTGGAAATTTACGAGAACGTAAAAGCCTGCATTCGCGAGGTTCTGCGGCAAACTAATGTTACCGCCGCGGAACTCGCGGTCCTGACCGTTACAAATCAGCGCGAAACCGCCGTGATGTGGGACAGCGTCACCGGGCGTCCGGTCTACAACGCGATCGTCTGGCAGTGCCAAAGAACGGCCGAGACTTGCGAGCGGCTGAAGGACCAAGGCCACGAAGAACGGGTTCGCTCCAAAACCGGGCTCCTGCTGGACCCCTATTTCTCCGCGGCCAAATTTAAATGGATACTTGACCATGTGGAGGAAGTCCCCCTCCTATTGCATGAAGGCAGGCTGCTTGCGGGTACCATGGACAGTTGGCTGGTATGGAAGCTGACCGGCGGCAAAGTGCACGCTACCGATTACACCAACGCCAGCCGCACGTCCCTGTTCAACATTCACACTTTGCAATGGGATGAGGAAATGACCGCTTTGTTCGGGGTGCCTGCTTCTCTGCTCCCCGAGGTAAAAGCATCGGATGCGATCGTCGGTTATACCGGCGACGACAGCCTCTTTGCCCTTCCCGTTCCGATCGCCGGCATTATCGGCGACTCGCAAGGCGCGTTGTTTGGCCATTTGTGCTTCGAGCCCGGAACGGCGAAAGCGACGTATGGCACGGGAACCTCGGTCCTGATGAACGTAGGGGATGAGCCTGTTGACGGCGGCCCGGGGCTGGTCACAGCCATAGCCTGGGGAGCCGGAGGAAAGGTTACGTATGCCCTGGAAGCGGTCATCCGTTCGTCAGGAGACAGCATCAAGTGGGCACGGGACAATCTGGGATTATTTTCGACCTTTGAGGAAATGCAGCAGTTGATCAATGGGCTTTCGTCCAATGAAGGCGTTTACCTCATCCCCGCATTTGTCGGCTTGGGCGTCCCCTACTGGGACCCTTCCGCACGGGCGGCCATTGTCGGCATGAACCGGGGAACGGGCAAGGCCCATATCCTTCGCGCCGCGCTGGAAAGCATCGCTTATCAGGTGCGCGACGCCGTGGAGTTTATGGAGGAGAGATCCGTCATGCCGCTACGCGGACTGCGTACGGACGGCGGCGCATCGTCCAACCCTTGGCTGATGCAATTTCAAGCCGATATTCTCGGCCATGCGGTGACGCGTTCCACATGTCCCGAATTATCGGCCATGGGTTCCGTATATCTCGGCGGCATGGCGATCGGTTTGTGGCCCGATTTGCAGCAGATCGCCGCAGATAAGGAGTTTTACGAGACCTTCCAGCCCGTCATGAACGAGCAACTCCGGGAAAGCAATTATTCCGGCTGGAAAAATGCGGTTAGCTCCGTGATAAGTCAGTAACGCCCAAGACCTTCCGTTTTCGTATTACGCAAACAAGACCGTTGACATGGATACCTGAATCATTGTCAACGGTCTTTAGATTTATTAAAGCTGGCTGGGCTGTATTTTCATGGTGATGACCGGTTGGGATGTGGCATTACCCGGCTATTTCAGCCGACTCGAACGTGCCGTCGCAATGGCCCCGCACTATGATCGAATGTTCCCAAAACATATCGCCGTCATTAAAGAATATTTCGAATGCCCCTTCCGGATACACGCTGATGCTGCTGAGTTCCATGAGCTTAACAAACATGTCTTTGGCGATCTCGTCGACCTCCGCTTCATCGTTGTCCTGCAGCCACTCGTTCGCCAACCCGACCAGTTCTTCTTGAACGGCAGGTCCGCCGCTGTCCAGCTTCTTCCAGGCAATCAGCGGAATGGAGGCCATCCACATCGCATTGCCTCCCGCTCTCCCCATGTGTCGTCCCCCTGCATTCGCTGGATTTATAAAAGATCATCCCTATGAAAATACAGGAAATTCATAACAGGGTCAAACCAAGCTATTTTGTGATAAGGTTGCCTACTGGGAAACTTCAGCGGACGCCGCTAATGGAATTAAACATGTTATGGCTCGGATAATAAGTACAAAAATAAAAAGTGCCGCTATTCTCTGAAATCCGGGGGAACGGTTGTCAAGTAGCCGGCTGTCAAGCGCCGATTTGCAGATCGAGCCATTTTTCAGATGTAATAACTCAACTTTCGCAGCAAAAAATCGGCAGACAAGCCTTGATGTAGCTGGATAAACCAGCAATCCATTGCCGGAGTTGACGCTGAATCAGAGGCGGACAGTGTCTTCCCGGCTTTTTGGGCTGCTTCATTGAGGAAAGCGTCAACGATGTAGAAGCGTCACGATCTGGCGGGGTCAGCGTATCTATCTTTTGCACCGTGGCCGTTTCGAGCAGTGTCACAAATCGACGCCAGGTGAGGGGGTTGCCTAAAGGGACTGTCTAAAGCGTTCGTGTCTTGGTGTCCCTGCCTGCCGCCTACCTTTGCACGATTATTCCTTTCGCTCAGGGAACAGGGGTGCTAGGGCAAGGGTTCCAAAAAAAGAAAGAAGAAAAAGAGATGGGAAAAAACGAGGCGGTTCAGGTGAATTTTCGCCTTGATAAGAGAACGTATGTTTGGTATAATGAAATATATGGAACTTATGTTCGTATATTCTTGATTCGGGGGCGAGCAATCATGGAGATCAATGCGGGAACGGAACTTCAGCCATTCAGCAGCCGTTTTAACAGCGAGCAGGACTGCATGGAGGCGCTGATCGCGATGAAGTGGCCAAACGGCTTTGTCTGCCCGCGCTGTGCTCACCCCCGGTGCAGTCGCCTGACCTCCCGGCATATCCCCTTATTCGAGTGCGGAAAGTGTAAGCATCAAGCATCGCCTTTGGTCGGCACGATTTTTGAAGGAACGCATTTGCCCCTACTCAAGTGGTTTGAGGCCCTGGATTTGTTCCTGCTCCCGGGCGGCATCTCGGCGCTGCGGCTGAGCAAGGTAATCCGAGTCGCCTACAAAACCGCCTGGTTACTGCTGCACAAAATACGCCACGCCGTGGGGGAGTTCGATGCCCGGGAACTGCTCTCTGGAGACGTGAAGGTGAACAGCGATCAGTATGGGCGTAATCCGTCCCGGTGTCAGCTTACGCATCCGTACGCCTCGGCGGTCGTAGCCGGCTGCACGGTCACGGAGTCGGGCGAGCCGGAGCAGGTCAAAATCCGCCTGGTGCCGTATAAGCGGGGAAGTGAAAAAAGGGCAGACCGTCACGATCTAACCGCGTTCATCAACAAGCATGTGGATGTCCGTACATCGGCGGTGCAGTTGTTCCCTCTGGCCTTTCGGCTGTATGCGCCCTTGCGGAGAGTGGTGAGGGAAGCGTGGGAATCGCTGAAGAGTACGTATGGAGCTTTGGGACTGAAGCATCTGCAGGCTTACCTGAACGAGTACACCGTACGCCGCCGGCTGCGCCTGTCCGGAGCGGAAGAAACGATGCGGCAGAAGTTGCTGCGCATGTGTGTGGCGATTCCGGCGATCCCTTACCGCAAGCTGATCGCACGCCAACCGAACCAGCCCCTTGCGGCTGCGGCCTGATCGACACGCTGTAACGGTAGGGGGAGTTTGATGCAGATCAACTTAATGGTCCTTGATCTCCTGTCTTGAGCTCCTGTCCTGATCTCCAAACTTGATCTCTTGTCCGGTCTGTTTCACCTTCTCTAAACCTGATTTCTTCTCCTAAGCCCGTCTAAATTATCTCGAAACTATCTGCTTCTCCGCAAATATTTTTTTCTCCCGAGCTTGTCTTTCTCTCTGCTACCTGATCAAACGGGATAATCGTGCAAAGTCTACGGACAGAGAGTGTTGATCTACCGCCCCCCCCCCACTTCCCTATCCTCAAGCTTTCAACGCCCTTTAATTCTTTGAACACCTTCAACCCAGGGACTCAAGCTGATTTGCTCTCCGAAAGTTGAGTTATAAGAAACCCTAACGCACTCGTTAGGGTCAACTTTTAATATGGAGATGAAGTATCCGGCGGAGCTTAATACAGTGTTTGCTCGGCCTCGGGGGTAAAGAGGACCAATTCGTCAAACCGGCCGTCGCGAATCTTGCTTGCCCAAGCGGGATCGGCCAACAAAGCCCGGCCTACGGCCACCAGATCGAATTCTCCACGTTCCAGCCTTGCGATCAACGCGCCGATGGCTTCAGCCCCCGCTTCCTTTCCATCCGGCTTTGCAAAGCCGCCGTCCAGGCCAACCGATCCGACCGTAATCGTCGGTTTCCCTGTCAGCTTTTTGACCCATCCGGCCAAATTCAGCTCGGAGCCCTCGAACTCGGGTTCCCAGAAACGGCGTGTAGAAAGATGAAACATATCAACCCCCGCCTCAGACATGGGCGCCAAGATCTGTTCCAGCATTTCCGGCGTCTCAGCCAATCTCGCCGTGTAGTCGCTCATCTTCCATTGCGAAAAACGCAGCCCGATCGGAAAATCCGGGCCGACAGCGCGGCGGCTGGCCTCGATAACTTCCACAGCAAAGCGGGTCCGTCCGGCGGTGTCGCCTCCGTAGCGATCGGTGCGCGGGTTGGTCTTTTCCCAGAAAAATTGATCGATCAAAAATCCGTGCCCGCCATGGATCTCAATGCCGTCGAAGCCGATCCGCTTGGCTTCGGATGCCGCCTGCGCGAATGCCTGGACGATATCTGCGATTTCCGTTTCCGAATAATCGCCGACATGGCCCCGCTCTCCTATATGGGCAATCTGCGGGATGATCCGCCCGCCCGCCTCGTGCACCGCGGCCACAACGTTAGCCCAACCGGTTAGCGCGGCTTCGCCGAAGAACTGCGTTACGTTCTCCATATGGGACGTATCCGGATGATCGATCAGCGCGCCTCCGGTCACGATCAGTCCAACGCCGTTTTCCGCCCGGCGGCGGTAGTAGTCAGCCATATCTTGACCCGGCACGCCGTTCGAAGCAAATTGCCGGGTCATCGGCGCCATTACGATACGGTTAGGCAGCGCCAAATTCCCGATGGTGACTGGTTGAAACAAAGCTTGGGTGGATTGAGAGTAAGTCATAAAAACCTCCAAATAAATTTATTTTTGTTTTTCATCATTGGCTTTTCCTGACTCAATAGTCAAGAATTTTGCAAAAAATTTTGCTTACTGCACAAGCGCTAAGCACCACCTCCCCACCTCGCTTTTAGAGCCGTCAATTATTGACTACACAGTCAAGAAAAACGCAAAAAAATATGTATACGCATATGTTGACGGCCTCTTTCATTAGAGTGAAAGGCCGGCAAACCCAGCCATTCACTCCACGAACAGCAGCCGAGGGCATTCTTGCCCAGGCTCTCCTGATTCTATTAAGCATTCTCTGGCGCCAGCAGCGTAAAAGCCGTACTTAACACCGCATCGACCCGCTCCCGGGATGCGCCCGACTTCTCCATAACCTTCGCGCCATTAAGCACGTTGTTCAATAAAGCGGCAAGTTCTTTACTGGTCTGGCGTGTCGTAATCAGTTGCCGCTCCTGGCCGCTCAGGATGATCTCTTCAAGGATGTGCTCGACCTGATCGGACATCAACTCAGCCTCACGGTTGACCTCCTGGTCATCGGCTCCAAATTCCAGCACGGTATTGACCATAAAACATCCCCGGCGCATCGCCTCTTCATGCGGATAAAGCGCAGCTTCGCATATGGCCTCCAGTTTTTGCAAGGGAGGCGCCTCCTGAGCGGCCAGTTCTTCCAGCATGGTTACGCTCCGTTCGCGATACAGCGCCAGCGCTTTTAAAAACAAATCGCGTTTGTCCTTGAATACGCAGTATAAACTTTGCTTCTTCACTTGCGTCGTACGCGTCAAATCCTCATAGGAAGTCGATTTGAAGCCTTTCGCCCAGAACACTTCCATGGACTGGCACAGCGCACGATCGACATCAAATTCTCTTGGTCTGCTCATGAAAGCATCATATCAATTCTTGAACGCAAAGTCAAAAACTATTGGCGGGGGCCAATCGCGTATCACTTTCTAGCCTATATAGAATGAACTATATTGTATTGCGCACAAGGGAAGGCAGCGTTAATTCCGGATTTGACTTTAATTGAATGATCATTTATTATTCAGGCATGAGATATAAAGACAAAAATAAAAACGAAGCTATTTTTCAGGCAACCATTCAGCTTTTGAACGAGATCGGTTTTTCCGAAATTTCCATGTCAAAAATCGCTAAGCGTGCTCAGGTATCGCCAGGAACGATCTATGTTTATTTTGAGAACAAGGAGGATATGCTGAGGAAGCTGTTTTTGAATGTCGAGCAAAAGATCAGTTCGAGTATGTTCCAGGGGCTCCATCATCCATTGCCGGTCAAAGCAAGATTTGAACTGGTGATGAGCAACTTTATTGAATTCACTATTAACCATAAAGATGAATTCCTTTTCTTTGAGCAATTTTGCAATTCTCCGCTTATCGACAATGTCTATCCGGTAGATTCCAATTCGATGTTCGAACCATTATATAAATTAATTGAAGAAGGCAAGGAACAAAAGCTGCTCAAAGATTACGACACCATGCTGTTGTTAGTCTTGATTTATGCTCCTGTTACAGAGCTGGCAAAGCAATATTTTAGAGAAGAATTTGAATTTAATGATAAAAATGTGAAGGACTTGATTCAAGCAAGCTGGGACGCTATCAGAGCATAAGGGTCCTTCTTTTTTTAACTATAAAATGAATGAACATTCAATTTTTATTAATGCCAAACAGAGAGATATTCCTTGAAGGGGGTGATTCATATAAAACGGAGTATCGAACGATGAGTTTTGAAAATAAAACACAATTTTAGGAGGCATATATGAAATACTATTTCTTAGGAAAAAGCGGATTACGCATCTCAGAGCTTGCTCTTGGCACCATGACTTTCGGTACGGATTGGGGATGGGGCGCAGGCACGGATGAAGCCCGGAACATGCTGGACATTTATCTCGACCGGGGCGGAAATTTTGTCGATACGGCCAGTGGTTACACGAACGGAAGCTCGGAAAAAATGTTGGGTGAAATTCTGGGCGAGCGACGTAATCGCATCGTGCTTGCCACGAAATATACGATGAATACGCATCAAGGCGACCCGAATGCAGGCGGAAATCACAGAAAAAGCATGATCCGCTCGGTTGAAACGAGTTTGTCGCGAATGAAAACAGATTATATCGACCTACTGTATCTGCACTCATGGGACAACACGACGCCGGTTGAGGAAGTGCTGCGGGCTATGGATGATCTTGTACGAGCGGGCAAGGTGCTTTATGTAGGAATATCCGATACGCCGGCCTGGCAGATTTCGCGGATGCAGACGATCGCCGACCTGAGAGGGTGGTCTCCTCTGGTTGCCCTGCAAAATGAACACAGTCTGATCGAGAGAACGTCGGAAAGAGAGCTCACTCCAATGGCTCAGGAGA
This sequence comes from Paenibacillus oralis, assembly GCF_003863965.1. GTDB lineage: Bacteria > Bacillota > Bacilli > Paenibacillales > Paenibacillaceae > Fontibacillus > Fontibacillus oralis. The sequence goes on along the minus strand of NZ_RRCN01000001.1, from coordinate 4,742,222 downwards.
TGGGGCTTGGGGTTGTTGCCTGGTCGCCTCTGGCCAATGGCCTTTTGACCGGAAAATATTCAAGAGAGGATTTGCAGCAGCGCAGCAAGGAATCCGAAGGCTGGAGCTCGCGGGTAACCATGATGGCTAACCATGGTATGCTGAATGAGCGGGTATTTAATATTGTAGATGAAGTCAAAAAAGTAGCAGATGAAGTGAATGCTCCGGCAGCGCATGTTGCATTGGCATGGCTGAGAGCACAATCGTCCGTTACATCCATTTTGCTGGGGGCAAGCAAAGCCGGACAGCTTGAAAGCAATTTGGATATGCTTGATCTGCAGCTTACGGAGCAGCAACTGCAAAGGCTCGACGCGGTAAGCGCGATTGAGCCCGGGTTTCCTCATAAATACTTAAATGATCCCGCAAATCTGTGGGGAGTCTTTGGAGGCGTAGCCGTCGAGCGCCGCTAAGGTAAATCCAAAACACTACAGCAATGGCTGTTGTCTGGCACCGAATCGTAATGATTCGGTGCCATTTTTTTGTCAAAAGAAAACAAGCAATCGAGAAGAAACGTAAATTCACTGTCTTAAAATCTTCCTCATCAAGCGAACTCGAACCTCCAGGGAATGCTTTCTGCTATACACTATTTAGTATAGCCTTAAACTTAAGGGTTTTGTCTTACTTCCCTTCGAATATAACTGGGGGTTTGCCCATACTTTTTTTTGAATAAATTAGAAAAATAATACGTGTTGCTATACCCTACTTCAGATGATATTTTCTCAATCGGTTTGCTGGTATTCACTAACAAGGCATAGGATTTTTTCAAGCGGATCTCTTGAATGATTTCGATATAAGTCTTATTAAGATGCTTTTTTAAATAAGCGCTCAAATAATTAGAGCTGAAATGAAAATGTTTGGCTACATCCTGTAGTGAAACATAACTGGATGCTTCTCTATATAGTTTAAAATTTCCAGAATTGCGGCATGATTTTTATCCAACTCGTTCTGCTCATAATTAATCCGGCATAAAACGGAGAAAATTAACATAATGTAGGCATCTATCACATTCTCGGAGCATATGGAAGGATAGAAATATTCCTTTACACAATGCTGAAAATAATCTCTGAGGGATGGATTATTATTCGTTCTGAAAATATGATAGGTACTCTTTGAATTAAACATGATTCTGGTGGCCAGCTCATTCAAAAATGTGTTTGACGATACCTTATCTATTAAATAATGGGCAAAATACCTTTCGGATATCATACAATTCAGAATAATGTCATCGGTTGATGTTGCCTTTATCGAATGCACTGTACCACTATCCAGTAAAAGTATATCCCCTTCATTCAGTACAATCTCAACCTTATCGTTAATCGTCTGATAACAGCAGCCCTTGTACACATAATTAATTTCTACAAAGTTGTGATAGTGGCTTTCCAGGCTCACACCCTTAGGGTGCACATTTAATGCCGCGCTTTGGTAACCGGAGAAAAACCGGTCCTCAGTCAATAAATTGCTCAGCGGCGTTTTTTTTTCGTTTTTTTATATTGTCAATGTGAGATACAAGCTCTGCAATGGATAAAGTAGTTAGCTTGTCAAAACCAAACTCGGAGCTTTTTGCATCAATAACCTGGTCTATATCCACTGAAAAGCCTCCTTATAAAAAAACAGTTCAGAACTTTATAAAGGATTACGGAGGGGATGCTCCATCCCCTCCGTATCATTTTATCTTGGGGAGCTTACCGCAATCGAGTGGTCCTGCATCAAAAATTCATAACTGCCTGATTTCAGGATATATTTTGCATAATAAATGTTATCTTTCAATTCAACGCCTGCAAAATCCGCCCCATAACAGGATTGACAGGAGTTATGCGGGATCGCCCCCATATCCAGATACAACACTGCTTCGGCATTTGCCGGGATACTTGCAAAATAATGAGTCAATTTTTGGCCGTCTGAACGCCAATTGGAAATAATAGGTCCGTAGATCGAATCATAGCTGCTGTCAACTTCCTTGATTCGGGATTGCGTATTATACTGGCAGCCCCGGTCGATCATGGGGCGCAACTCGATGAACCGGGAATCTTCATTTGCCGCGTTAATACGAATACCCGCCATATATTTATACATCCATTCTATTACAGAACCATAAGAATAATGGTTAAAGGAATTCATCCGCGCATTGAAGAAGCTGTTTTCCGTAGAGTACGAATTCCACCGCTCCCAAATCGTAGTCGCCCCATGCTTAACAGAGTACAACCACGAAGGCATCTCCTCGCTCAATAATAAATCGTAAGCCGTTTCAGAGCCTCCATGTTCCGTAAGGACAGGCAGCAATACGTCTACTCCCAGGAAACCTACAGCCAATGACTTTTCGGGATACCCCGGCCTGTACGATTGATTAATATTTTCAATGTTGTGCTGAAGCAGGTTCAATGCTTTGATTCGCTGAGCTTCATTCTTGTATAGCTTTAATTTTAAAAACCAGGTTAGACCCGTTTGCGCATTATCAACAATCGGATAATCGTGGTAGCTCTTCGTCATCTTGTCTCTGGAAGCGGTCAATAACGTGAATTTCCCGTCTTCATCCCTCACATACTCGGATAACACATGCGCTTTGACTTTTTCAAATAACTGCAAATATCTTCTTTCATTCTCTGCTTTCCCTAGTCGCCTGGATATTTCCCTCATTATATCAGCACAATAGGCCCGGTACATCAAATTCATAAAGATGGTCGAAGTTCCCTGAAAGGACAACCAGTCTCCAAAAATATTCTCATCATAGTTGGTCTCTACAGTGTCTAAATCCCCGATATCCTCCATATAGCTGTGCATTCGATGATAATATTTCTCCAGATCATATGGATTACCGGTAAATTTGTACAAGTTCCAAGGGATGGTAATTCCCGCATCTGTCCAACCAGAAGCATATAAATTGGAGAACCTGGGGACAAACGCCTGCGGAATGATGGAGCTGTATATCTTGTCTGTACTGCTGTTGTTCATCACATCGATATAATGCTGAATGAACGAAAAGCTGTCATAGTTATATAGGGCAGTGGGAAGAAAAATCTGAGCATCGCCCAGCCACCCCACTCTTTCCGACCGTTGCGGGCAATCCGTAGGAATAGAGAAATAATTGGATTTTTGGCTCCACAGCGTATTTTGAAACAACTGATTAACATGTTCATTGGATGTTTTGATATAACCCAGCCGCCTGGTGATCGAACTCATCGGATTCATCACGATCCGATTAATGATGAGCGTAGCATCAGCCTTGATTTCAAGATATCGGAAGCCGTGATACGTATACTTGGGCCTATACATGATTTCTGAAGTATCATTAAATACAACAATATCCCTGGATAAACATTCCCCTCCCATAGGGGTGCTTAAATTTTCCCGGTAAACCGTATACCTGGGGCCGTCACTTCCGCCATTCTCGCTTTCTTTATTTCGCTTCCCGTCGTTGATCATTTCCCCTGTATGAAATTGGACTGTCGTTGTTTTGCCGCTTTCCGTACTCATGTATGCCGTAAACACTGCCGAACAGTTTTGGCCAAAGTCGATGACAAGGATTTGATCCTTAATAAGGCGAACCGGCTCCGTCATATCTACCTTGGTTATAGCAACCGCTCCCAAATCTGCATTCTTATGCGTGGTCACTTCTTCCGCAAAATATACATATCCGCTCTGCGGTTGTATCGTTTTCTCTGCCTCCAGCAAGACTAGCGCCCGATTACTGGGCTGCAGGCGCTTTTTCATAGCTGCTTGATCCTCGCTGAACAGGGGATATTCCGCATCAAAATATTCGCCGGGGCGATTTTGCTTGGTGAAGTCAACCACTTCTCCGTTGTAAAAGTCATTCTCTATAACGGTATCATCATTAAAATATTTCCAGGTTTCCTTGCTGGTACAATGCTCTTCTTTTGTGCCATCCTTATAAAGAAAGACGATTTTCCCAATAAAGCAATGTTTCTTTTGTTGATCGCTAAAAATGTTTTCATAAAAAGAATTTTTACTGATCTGCCCCAGAAACCAGCCATTTCCCAGATACGATTCCACAAGCAGCTCACCGCTCGCCGCGAGGCTTGTTATATCATAGGCTTGATAATGGATTAACTGATGGTAGTCACTCCATCCAGGCGAGAGGACCTCCCATTGTCCTGTGGCTTGCTCGGCAATCGGCGTACCGTTAATCTGTATGTCATACACCCCTAGGGATGATGCATACAGGATTACGTTCTCAAGCTCTTTTGCCGTATCTGTTTTTATATTTGATGTAAATACGGGCAAGCTCATCTTCTCCCGGGTTGTGATCCAGAAAGCGTCTGACCAATCGCAGCCGGTTATAAAAAACTGCTCCTCAGATATGCACGGGTTGTCATTTTGATCGCGAACGGTTGTCTTCCAGTAATATTTCTGCTCACATTCCAGCGGCTCACCCTCATAGAGAATGTTGATGGAGTTATTGGTGTATGCAAGATTACTATTCCACACAGCCGTTATGCCATTTTCAGTTTTTTTATATAATTCAATTTGGTAGGAGGCCTGCTTAATGCCAACATGATCCGATTGCATTTTCCAACTGAAATAAATCTTTTCTTGTTCATTAATGAGCCGGGGGTTTACTTGGGAATTTACTGTCATATCAACCAGGCTGAAAGTGCTTAAATGATTCAAAGGGCAACGGCCTCCTTTTTCTTATGGAACATATAGAAGATCAGTGCTCCCGCAGCCAATACGGTAAAGCAGATACCGGCAAACAGGAAGGGGAACATCGTCAAGTCTTTTCCGAAGAACTCAGGTATTTTATTTATGATATAAGGGGAAGAAAACACGCCCAGATTGGAACCGGCGATAATCATAGACACCGACAAATTCTCCGATCCCTTCCAAACGAATGCATGTTCATTTTGAGATTCCCGAGTATAAGTTCGCTTATATGGGAACGGCGGGAGGACGATAAGGCGTGGACAAAAAGAAACAGATTCTTGAGCTTTTCCTTTATGTCGCTCTTGTAATTGTGGGGACGATTTTATTGTTTATGAAGGAAGGCTGACTATGATTTTGTATCTGACCAGTAACGATCACGTCAATTTATTGGATATGATAGAGCAAGAACAGAATCTGCCGGTAAAGAAACTGACGGGGCAGTTTTCACTCCTGTCTTTTGTGGTCAAAGACATGCGGCATTTCAGTCATGTACGGTCCGTAGCCATTGATCGAAAGGCGATTCTTGAACCTGATGATGAGATAGTTCAAGCTCTATTATCGTTTCAAACCATGTATGAAATCCGTCTTATTGTGATTGCGATCGGGCTGCCGGAAAGCAGCCCTCTTCTGCTTCAATTGACGAATGTAAGCATTACGAATATTGTAACAGCTGATGAAATCGATCCGTTGCGTGATGAAATTAGAGAGTGTTTTTCTGAACAAGGAATGCAGCGATTCATCTCTCCAGTCTCAACCGTAGCAGATATCATAAGGTAAGACTCTCCCACTTACGAAGAACAACAGTACCGTTTTGAATGTAAAAATATTAAGGTTGCCATTGCTGGAAGCGACAGACGCGTAGGAGTGACAACGACCGCGATGAATTTGATGTGTTGGATAAACCAACATGGAGGGTCTGCTTGTTATGTAGAGGCAAATATAAGTAAGCATCTAGCGCACATCGTGCAGCTTTTTCAACCAGAGCAAAAAGGGCAAGCTTATGCAATTGAAGGACATGATCTCTATTTTACGAACGAGTTGAACCAGGACTATAATGTTATCGTGACCGATTGTGGTGTTCTCGACGAAAAAAGGTTACCTGAAGCATTCGTGAACGCAGATATACGAATACTCTGCGGCTCAGCCATGCCTTATGAATTGCCCGTATTTTATCGGGCAATTCAACGATGTAAAGATATTTAAGTTCAATCGCTTGCTTTGTGTGTTCCGAAGAACATTCGTCCCTACGTGAAAAGTCTAGATAACAATTTATTATTTGGGGAAAGCTCACATGATTTATTTGATAGTAATATCAATACACCTGTTTACTTGAAGTTACTTAATAATTACTTAGCCTTCAGGTGAATCGTCATACCCAAAAGCGCTGATTACATAAACAGCGCTACTTTTGGTATCTTTAATGAAATACCGGCTGAGAATATCGCCATTTTGAGCTAACTAAATCAGATCAATTCATCCTGAAGACCATCATAGGATAGTGATTATGAATACTGAGCACCGGAGCTCTGCATTGCTTGCCTCATGAAATCAACCAAATACTAGATGAGTCACCTATCCTCTTTTATTCAATTTCAGCAACATATTTCTCCATGATTTCATAATTAATCGCTCCCATAAACTTTTCCCGAATCACTCCTGTCGAATCCAGCAGGTAAGTCGTGGGATAAGCAATAACTTGATAGGTTTGCAGAGCGTCTCCCTCCTTGTCCAACACGATGGGAAACGTAAGCTGTTCATCCTTCACAAAGTTTTGAACGCCATCCGGATTTTCCTCGGTAAGGGTCATGTTAACCCCCAGGATCACCACGTCCTCCGACTCATAGTCTTCATAAAATTTTTGCATGTGGGGCATTTCCACCCGGCATGGCGGACACCAGGTCGCCCAAAAATTAAGCAGGACTCTCTTCCCCTTAAAATCAGACAGTTTGACCGGGTTCCCCTCTAGATCCATAAGCGTAAAGTCTGGCGCCAATTGCCCCTTCTGAATCCCCGTCTCCAATTCCTCAGTAACCGGCTCCACAGTTTGTGCAGTTTCCGAAGGCGACTTTTTCAAATAATCATACGCGCCGTAAACAATGAGTCCGATCAAGACAAGTACAGCAATGATGCTTTTTTTCATCCGAATTGTCTCCTCTCGTTAAAAATTAATCTCCCAAAACGTATATTGGGCCAGCCAAGCACTCATTTTCTGCAATTGTCCGGTAAACAACAAAAATCCGAGCCCGATCAGCAGCCAACCATTCAGTTTGGAAAGAAGGGGAATCCATCGATTCATTTTTTTCATCAGTTTGAGCGAGTACGTCAACAACCATGAAATCAACAGAAACGGCAACCCCATACCCAGCGAATACACGGTGAGCAGACCAACCCCGTTCCACAACGTTTCAGCAGACCCGGCCAGGAGCAGAATCGATGATAGAGCCAAACCGATGCAAGGACTCCAGCCTGCGCCAAAGGCTACGCCGGTAAGCAGCGAACGAATAGCTCCGTGGCTCTTCTTCGATTGAATATCCCATATTTTACCGGACGCCAACAACCTGAGATTCAAAATTCCGGCCATTTGCAAGCCAAACACAATAATCAAAAGACCGCTTACTTTTTGGATTAAATCACGTTGTTCAGCAAAAAAACGGCCAATAAAGCTTGCCGATGCCCCCATCGCGATGAATACGAAGCTAAAGCCGGTAATAAAAAACAGCGATAGCACCATCATCTTCCCCCTATGTACGGCCAGCTTGCCATCTTGGACGGATGAGCCGGTAAGATGGGAAATGTAAGCGGGAATGAGCGGAAATACACACGGGGATAAAAAAGACAGTACCCCCGCTGCCAAGGCTGCAATAATCGAAATATTATCCATGGAAACCTCCTCTTAGCTTCATTTCTTTCAACCAGCCCCATCCGGTCAAACCCGTGGCAATAAGAAGAAAAAACAACTGCTGCTTGCTGAAAGATAAAACCCAAATGGGGCGATCAGGAACCAAAAACCAAAGTATGACATGCCCAACGGAGAACCAAACAGCATAATCTGCCCCTTTCAGCGAATCCAAGCCTCTCGAAGAAAACAAGAGAAGGATAAGAAGGGCTGCGGATAACAGGGCGCTTGTCCCGTGAAACCAAGCAGGCTCCGCTCCGACGACGACCAACATCATCCGGTAAGCCGACCATCCCGACAATAGAAATACAGTCAAAATACCAGTCCATGATGGTAAGGGGATATTCAACTTTACAGTTCTAATCCAGATATAGACTGCAGCAACCAGGCTTGCTATCCATCCCCCACGCTCTCCTCCATCAAAATAAAGGAGTGCAGCAGGCCGTTGGATGACCTCGACGGGATTAAAAATCAGAAAGCTCGCCTTCCAAATGATGATCCACAACCAGAATGCGTTGGTTACAACGGACAACATTGTCCGGCATTCCGTCATATTTCGAAGGCGATAACGCAACATCAACCAGCCGGCTGCTCCAAAACTTAAATACAGAATCAGTTGTCCGTTCAAGACCCATGAACCGATATGAATATTGTGCAATGGAACCCACCGCCCCTTCACAAAAGACAATAATGCGGTATTTTAAAGAAATGATTAAGCAACTGGAAAAATGTGCATCCAGGCCCACTACCTCCCCTGTGATAGCCTTGACTATGACCGCGATCCCGTACATCGCGGAAACACATCAAGGAGGAGTAAAAAATAATGAAGAAGAAACTAGTTGCCGCTCTGTTGGCGCCGACGCTAATTGCCGGAACGATATTCACTGGACAATACGCTAATGCGATAGCAAGCAACCAAGCTATCATCGTCAAAAGCGTCAATTTTCGGGACAAGCCTTCTCTGAGCGGTGAACGGATTCGTTACTTGGAGGCAGGTGAACATGTAGATATTTTAGAACAGAAGAACGCTTACTGGTACAGAGTCCAAGATCGGCAAGGGAAGATCGGTTATGTCACAACCCAAAGTCGGTACATATCCGCAAGTGACACCTCTTCCAACGAAACCGAACAATCGGCCGCCGGCAAGGCCGAAAATGTCATTGAAGCCGGAATGAAGTATTTGGGCACGCCTTACAAATTTGGCTCCAGTCGTTCCAACACCAAACTTTCGACTGCTCAGACTTTGTTCGACAGGCTTTTAAAGACGGAGCTGAGCTGATCCTTCCCGGCAATTCCAGAACACAGGCAACGTATGTCAAAAAAAACGGGAAAACTTCAACGGATTGGCGAGATTTGAAGCCGGGAGACATTATGTTCTTTATGTCGTATAAAGGAAGCAAGCGTGCGAATTATTCCGGAATCGATAAATCCGCTGCACGTATTAGCCATAATGGCATCTACTTGGGGAATGGAAAGATCTTGCACACCTATTCCGAAAAATCCGGCGGGGTAAGAATCGACAACATCGAAGATAAACACTGGGAGTATCGGTTTGTATTTGGCGGAAGTGTCCTCTAACCATATCATACCGAGCAGAAGGGACAGCAATGTCCCTTCTTTTATTATTTTGTTGTTTTAGGTGTTTGCGGAAGCCAGAAGCATTGCCTTCCTTACGAAAGAAGGGTCAAGATCGATGGCAGTACATAACGTCTCGAACCAATCGCTATTCAAGAAAGTCTGTGCTTGGAGTCGGTTATGGAAATTCCGTCCTCCTTTCCTGGCCTTTATTTTTAAGTCGAAATACGTTCGGTTTAAAATGGCGTAGATTAAACTCCGGTACTGAGATGACATTTCCGTCTCCCCTTCCAAATGATCTTCATTTGATCGTACCGGCCTTTTGTTAAGTTCTAATAAAGAGAATAACCACACATCGCTCATTGTCATCTATAGGCAAAATCATTTATTCTTTTTCTGCACCTTTAACGATTCTTAACATTCTCAATGTACCATCATAAAGAAACGAAAGCGAAACTTAAACTAGAGATAAAAGTTACATGGGAGGGATTTCGGTGTTCAAAAATAAAACCGCCAATCGATGGTATTCCATAAGCTCTATGGTACTTATCATTACAGGAGCGGCGTTCATTTTATATGAACCCATCGTGAATAATTGGATCATCCCCAGACATCTGGCGAAAATGTATGAAACAAATTTAGGTGCGGAAGGAATCAGGCAAAATGTAATCGCAATCAACACACAGAGAGAAGAAACGATCACCCGAAACTTTGATTTTTCGGAAGTCGAGAACTTGGACGCCTTCGATATAACGGCCTCGATCCAAACAGAAAACGTCATCGGCGGCATCTACATTCCTAGCACAGGTATCAATTTACCAATTCTACATGGGGCTACGAATGAAAATTTGAAAGTGGCTAGCGCCACACTGAAGCCAGATCAGGTCATGGGTGAGGGAAACTATGCCATCGCTGCACACAATTCACGAAATCCCGATAAGATGTTCGGCTCTTTAAGGTACGTTGAATTAGGGGATGAGATGTATATCACCGATAAAAATAAAGTGTATAAATACACGATGGTTCATCAAGAGGTTGTTATGCCGGAGAGAGTGGATGTGATTGAAGATGTAGAAAATAAAACGCTATTAACACTTGTTAGTTGCTATAGCTGGGATGGATCGGATCGACTTATTGTTACAGGTGAACTTACGGAAGTGATTGAATATACTGACGCGGAACAAGAAATATATGACGTCTTCCAACCGCTGTAGTTCTGTATCAGAACGTCATAAAAAGCCGGTACACTCAAACGAAGATGGATCTTCCATTGGGGGTACCGGATTTCCTGAAGCCCTTTTTATTTTTTTTCATTTAGAGGAAACCGAACCCAAAAATGATGGAAAGTCCCATCCGAATCAAGCCCGACTTGTCCGTCGAATCGTCCCATGATTTCCTTCACAATTGAGAGCCCCAGTCCTGTTCCATATCGGTGTTGTTCCCGGCGTCTTGACGGATCGACGCGATAAAAACGTTCAAATACCAAATCGCGCACTTCCTCCGGAATAGGTTCTCCCTGATTGGAAACCGTTATCCGATACACAGACCGTTCGCGCTTTCCCGTCACCCTGATCCCCCTTCCCGTGCTATACATGAACGCATTCTGCAGCAAATTGTTCATGACCTGCTTGATTCCGTCCTCCTCACAAATAATGATCCCCTCCTGTATAGAGACGTTCAATAAGATACCTCTTTTTTCGCTTTCCAGTTGAAAGGACAGGATCGATTGTTGCAGCAATTCATGAATGTTGACTTCTTCCAGAACCATACTGCTATTCTTTCTCGCCTCCCAAACCGTCAATTCATGAAGCTGTTCCACCAGCCGGGTTAGATATTGAGACTCTTCAAGCAAGGATTGGTACAGTTCCCGATTGCCTTCCAAAACTCCACTGGATAGCGCCTCCAAATAACCGTTTAAGTTACTCAGGGGAGTTCGCAATTCATGAGATATATTGCTAAGTAAACGTTTCCGGTTTTCTTCCGTTCGTTGCAATGTTTTGGCAAATTCATTGAAATGTCGGGTAAGCCTGCCAATTTCATCATTAGATTGTGGCGGAACGAGTTCAGGATGATACCCTTCCATCATCAGCTGCGTGGACTTCGTGAGCTGTTTTAAAGGGGATAGCACATTTCGGATAAAGACATAATGAATAATGGCGGCAAATAGTATAGCCAAAATACTTGCTCTCCATAAAAAAACATCCATTGTCTCGTTGAAGAAGCCGCTCCCCCCCTTCCCTACCAATTCATATTGTCCTACAACCGAGCAAGCGAAATCTTTGACGGATACGCCTACGAGCCAGATGACAACTGCAATAACCAGTCCGTTTATCAAAATAAGCTTCATTGCCAAACGTTCCCGCCAAAACATCCATCGCTTAATATGCATCAAATCGATACCCCATTCCTCTGATCGTTTCGATAAAGCGGGGAGCTCCCCGCAGGGCTTCAATCTTTTCTCGAAGCTTGCTGATATGAACATCAACGGTTCGGTCAATGACAACACGTTCTTCTTGCGGGTACAGTTCCTGCAATATCTGTTCTCTTGACAGGATTTGATTCGGGTGCCGCATCAGAAAATATAGTAGCTTAAATTCATGCATCGTTAGCGGAATGAGTTCGCCGTTATACTTGACTTCTCCTCGATGCGGCTTAACCGTTAATCCTTTATAACTGATTTTGCTGCAACGATTGGCTGTTCTTCGCAAGACGGTTTCGACTCTGACCACAACTTCGCGCGGGCTAAACGGTTTAGTAACGTAATCGTCCGCTCCCAGTCGCAATCCCCGAATACGCTCCTCCTCCGATACCTTGGCCGTCAGCACCACAATCGGCGTATCGCTCTTCATATCAGAACGAATCCACTTACAAAGCTCTTCCCCGCTTTTATGCGGAAGCATAAGATCCATAATGACAAAGCAGGGGTCGAATTTTTCAAAGAGAGCCACGCCCTCTGTTCCGTCCGCCGCAAGCATGATTTCGTATCCTTCCTTTTCGAAATATATTTTTAGCAGCTGTCGTATTTTCGGATCATCCTCAACAATCAGGATCGTTTTGCCCTTCATTCCTAAAATGTCCCCCCATCCCATGATCGCTTAATGTCATCGGAGTCATCCCTTCTTCTGCCCCCGGGACCAGACGACAACCGGAATCAACAGCAGCGACAAGAATCCTCCAGCCAAAGAGAGTGTGGAAAAGCTTGATGAAGCGACTACCATGCCCGACAAAGCCCCACCTGAGGCACCTGCTAATGCGATCAGTACATCCACCGTGCCTTGTGTCTTCGCCCGGATTTGCGGCGGTGTTGCGTCGATGATGGCAGCTGTCCCGCTAATTAAACCGAAGTTCCAGCCCAAACCTAGTAGGGCCAATGCCAGAATGAGCAGAAACATCGAATCGCTAGGCGCAAATGCAGCCACTATCCCTGCCAACAGTAGGGTAATTCCGGAGGCGTAGGACATTATCGTGCGCCCGTATTTATCGACGAGAACACCGGTAATCAGTGAAGGCAAATACATCGCGGCAACATGGATGCCGATCACGATGCCCACCTCGCTTAGTCCATGCCCATGATGCTTCATGTGAACCGGCGTCATAGTCATAATGGCGATCATAACGATTTGGGTTAATACCATCACCGTCGCGCCTACGATGATGCCCGGTTTATGGACTCGCAGTTCAGTCTCCCGCGTTCCCGCCCCGCTGCTTTGTCCTTCCTTTGTCCGCTCAATATCTGCAACGGCCTTGGCGACGACGAGCGGATCGGGACGGAGAAACAGAAGAAGAACCAGACCCGCTAAAATATAGGCCATGGCGGCCAGCATAAACGGACCTGACAGCGCAGGAGCGCCGATGGAAGTCGCTATCCCACCTGTGATATTGACCAGATTCGGGCCAGCAACCGCGCCAAAGGTCGTGAAGACCATGGCGGCACTAATCGCTTTGGCACGTTGTGTCGGCAACGCTAGATCCGTACCGGCATAACGCGCCTGCAAGTTTGTCGCCGTACCGGCACCGTAAACTAACAAAGACATAAAGAGCAGTGGCACATGATTGAGAATGGCTGCCAAGACGACTCCTGCAGCACCGATTCCCCCCGCCAAAAAGCCGGCAGCAAGCCCGGCCCGGCGGCCCAAACGTTGGGAAAGGCGGCCGACTAAAAGCGCTGCGGCAGCGGACCCTAACGTAAACAAGGCGGAAGGAACTCCGGCATAGCTGTCCGTGCCAAGCATGTCTTGGGCAAGCAGCGCACCCACCGTGATTCCCGCAGCCAAGCCCGCCCCGCCAAAAATTTGGGAAGCGATGACGATCTTCATTGTTCTTCTGTACAACTGTCGTTGCTTCTCGGGAGACGCCGCATATTCCTCTAACGAACCGGGAAGATTGTTCGTCTTTTTTTCAAGTGATAAGGTAGTTTCTGACATGTGTATTCTCCTTCTATTTAACGGATCAATTAAGCAACAAGCTGTTCATTCATATAAATAGCCCCCTTAATATGAAGGGGGCTATTTATCGATTTGCCTCATACAAACGAATAGAGATTACCAGTCCAATCCGTGCTCTTCAATATAATTACTTGTCACATCTTCCCCGGATTCAATCGATACCTTGCCTTGTGTATCTACTGGCACCCCTGCTTTTTTTAGCAGTTGACCAATATGACAATCCTTGTCGGCCTGTACAATCAACTCTTCTACCATAGCAACATCTTCTTTTGTAGCATCCGAGGTCAATACGACATGCGGATGATGCGCAATAGCCGGATGCCCTCCTTGGGACACTGTACCTTCTGTATCCATGAAGAACCCGGTTACCGGCATTTTTTTACGATCAAGCATGTACGCGAGTGTCATTGTAAAACAAGCAACTGCCGAAGATATGAGTAATTGCTGCGGTTCTGCCCCCTCTCCGCTTCCGCCCTTCGGAACCGGGATCGCAATCTTGGTTTTCAGATTGTCACTTTGAATCCGTCCGTCCCCTTTTGCATTTTTATACCAGATCGTGTTCATTTTAATTTTTGGTTCTACCATTTCAATCACCTCTTAATTATATTTCCGTATTCAATTCTTTATTTGAATTTTAATTATTGCTTTCCCTTATGTCAAGCCCTTATGACATTCGCCGGTTGTAAATCTGTTTGATCTGCTCATCATAGATGATCCAAAACCGGCCCATGCACCGTGTATAGTTTACGGAACCCTTTTCGTTGAAGAATACGAGCGGCCTTTCTGCTCTTGAAACAACTGTCAGCCAGGATCATAACCTCATCCCCAGGGGATAATTCTTTATGCCATAAAAAGGGTAATCTCCCTAACGAAATATTGATCGAATCCGGAATATGTGTCCTATCAAATTCCGTTACATCTCTCACATCAAGAAACTTAATCGAGGGGGGCAGCTTATTTATGCTATCCCTGAGGTTCATTTTTAAACACGACAGATAACGAACCGGCCAGACTTGATAAATAGTCCACATGAGAGCCATTGTGAACAGGATATATAGGGTAGCCATGTAAACTTCGCTTAATCTTCGTTGGATTCAATGAATTTTTCACTATCGATGGCTGCCATAGCACCGCTGCCTGCCGCAGTAATGGCTTGACGATAGCGGCTATCCTGGACGTCCCCACAAGCGAATACGCCGGGAATATGGGTCTCCGTCGTGCCTGGAGTGGTGATAATATAGCCATTTGCATCCGTTTTGATCTGTCCTTCCAGAAAGTCGGTATTTGGGTGATGCCCGATAGCCACAAACACTCCATTGGCAGGAATAACTTCGTCTTCCCCCGTTGCATTATTTTGTACTTTCAACCCAGTCACCCCATGGTCACGAGCGATAACTTCAACTGGCGTCCTGTTAAGTGCCCATTCGATTTTTCCGTTGGCACGAGCACGATCTTGCATGATTTTGGAAGCTCTCAGTTCGTCGCGTCGGTGTACCAAGATGACTTTAGATGTGAATCGAGTCAAGTAATTGGCCTCTTCCAGCGCGGTGTCGCCGCCTCCAACAACAATCAATTCTTTATTCCGAAAAAAGAATCCGTCACATGTAGCACATGTGCTAACGCCGCGCCCGATATTCGCTTTTTCGTTCGGAATCCCCAAATATTTGGCACTCGCACCTGTAGAAATAATGAGCGTTTCGGTGATGATTTCACCTTTCCCTTCGACATGCAATTTAAACGGGCGTTTGGACAGATCCACTTTATTTACCCAACCCGTATAAAATTCGGCCCCAAAACGTTTGGCTTGCTGTCGCATATTCTCCATTAACTGAGGCCCCATAATTCCCTCCGGAAATCCAGGAAAATTTTCAATTTCCGTCGTTGTGGTTAATTGCCCGCCAGGTTCTGGACCTTCAATAACAAGCGGGTTCATATTGGCGCGGGCCAGATAGATAGCTGCAGTCAAACCTGCCGGGCCTGTTCCTATGATTACTGATTTATACATCCTCCATCCTCCTTTTTTGTCACGCGAAAGTTTTATAATATTCAATTGAATAATTGAATTATAGTATTTAGTATTCCTTTCGTCAAGACTGAACTTTTCCGTTCGAACTATCCTTTTTACGGAACGTGATCATATTGACCCACGAATATTTGTTTTAAATAGCCCAATGAGTTCCGATACTGCTCGCTCGGCCGATCGAAGCGCGCCTTCAAGATGTCCGCCGTGTTCATTATCCGTTTCCGTGCCTGCAAAAATAAGCCTCTTTCCCCAACTCTCCGTGCCTGCAAGGGGACCATACTCCGGATAGTTTCGAAGTGGTTCGGTATCTTCAAGCACCGCGGTTTCCGGATCACTTGACCAATCCTTATAAAGAAGGGCGCTAACGTTTTCCGCAGAAGGCCCGAAAAGCCGCGTCAACTGTTCCACGACGAGCTTGAGGACTCTTTCCTCTCCTAGTTCTTGCCGCGACTTTGCCGGCAGCCCAAAGAAACCAAAAAGCGCCCCTGCCCCCGTTTCGGGCGATGCATCATGGATTTCCTGCAAAGGTCCCGCCCAACTGGACACGAGACCGAACAACCCTTTTTCTCGCCAAAAGGGTCGTTCGTAAACCACAACGGCTTTAGCCTGTGCTGCCATCCACGTAGGTTTGTTGACCATGCTAGCAATGAGATCTGTAGAGAGTTCAGGCCAAAAGGAGATGTTGCGCGCTACGATTCGAGGAGGTAAGGTGCTAATGACCGCACTTGCACGGATACTGCTCCTCTGACCTTCAACTTCAAGCGCAAGGGTTCTGTGTTCATCCTGACGGATCGAAGTCACTTTTGTGTTAAGCCGTACTGTTCCAGGAGGAAGCGTGGCTGCTATGGCATCGATAAGAGACTTTGCACCTCCAATAAACCGAAACGATCTTTCAACAGCTCCTTCCGGCAATCTATATTGCTGTGCAGGCTCATTTCGCGATCGTTCGGAAAGCATGAGCCCTTCATTATATTGCTCAAAAGTCTTTATACCGAGTTCCTTAACGAGATTGGTGATCGCCCGCTCATAACGCGGCCAAAACCATGTCGGTCCCAAATCGAATCTCCCGAGTTCACGCTTCTCTGCAACTTCCATGCTTAAGACTCTCCCGCCGATACGATCCCGGGCTTCGAGTACGCTGCACGAGATGCCTTGCGCTGTGAGCAATGATGCAATGCGCAGGCCGCTTAAACCTGCACCAATAATGACCACCAATTCATTTTTACTCATGTCAAATTCCACTCCTTCACCCCTTCATCGATGCGATAGGCAGTAAATCCCTTTTTCTGCATAATTTCAACGGCCTCCGCCGGATTCACACAAAAGGGGCCTCTACAATAAGCCGCAAGTTCTACATGCTGTGGCAGTGTTTGAAGGTACGCCTCGAGTTCTTCCATGGGTACTGATATCGCACCTTCAATATGCCCTGCCTCATATTCGTCTTTAGGACGAAGATCCAATACTATAATCGTGTTGGCAGCCATTCTCTTCAGCAACTCTTCTTTGGAAATCGTGCGGATGCCTTCATATTCATGCAACAGGTCTTCTTTAATACGAGGTATATCGGAAAGCCGGTTCTCACATAGGTTCCATAAGGCAATTAAAAACTCGGTCACCACAGGATCCACACTATAAATCGCATAGGTTCCTTCTTTTTTGAACTTCACCAGCCGCGAATCCAACAAAATTTGCAAATGCCGCGATACGTTGGCTACACTCATACCGGACTGCTGCGCTAAATGTTCAACCGTTTTCGGACCATTGGAGAGCAAATCCATGATTTCAAGCCGCTTATCACTGGACAAACATTTTCCAATCCGGGCATATTGCAGATACAGTCTTTCTTTAATGGATGGTTCTGAATGTGAGTGATCCATAAAATAACTTTCCTTTCCAAAGATTATGAAGCCATTCCCATCTCTTCATCGATACTGATTGGCCCCCGCATCATACAATTTATCTCAAACGAGCTATAACTCCGCCATCGAGCAGCATGACGATACCTGCAATCCTTTTCCTATTGTTTTATTTGTCTGTGAGCTTTAGGATTTTATCTTTGAGCACATGCTTTGGATTTAATCCAACTATTGTTTCCATCAGCCTGCCATCTTTAAACAGCAGCAAAGTCGGAATACTTCTGATACCGAATTGCGAAGCCAGCTCCGTTTCGTTGTCGACATTGACTGTGGCAAGTGTTGCTTGCCCCTTTAGCTCATCTGCTAATTCTTCTACAATCGGAAGCTGAATTTTGCACGGACCGCACCAAGACGCCCAGAAGTCAATCAGTGTTACGCCGGATTGAATATGGCTTTGAAATGTCGTTTTCGTCAGTGCTATTGCACCCATATAGAGTTCCTCCTCTTTTTATTTGTATTTTTAAATCAATTGTTACTGTATTCAATTGATCGATTGAATTATAATGCTGACTTTCTGATTGTGTCAAGCTGTTTATTTTTCCGATTTTATTCAGACATACTCAGCACGGCACGAAATCTCGTCTTTGCCGACATCATTTTATCATACGCTTCGCTAGCGCGTTCCAAGGGAAAGACTTCAATCAAAGGACGAACATCAGTCAGCACACTGAAATGAATTGCCGCTTCAACCTCTTTAGCCTGACCAGTAAACGATCCCCGCACAGTATGAGGGCCTTTCAAAAAATCCATCGCAGACAATTCTAAAGGTTCTCCGGAACCAGCTACAATAATGAGCTCGCCATCTGGATTTAGCCCATGAATCAAAGAAGAAATTACTTTAGCATTTGGCGCAGTAGCAAGAATGACTTTGGCTCCGCCTAATGATTTTAGCGCCTGGGCCGGATCTTCTTTTTCGGAATCGATATAATTATGCGCTCCAAGCTTTCGTGCCAACTTTTCTTTGTCCCCACCACGAGATATAGCCACAGTTTGAAAGCCGGCCTTTTTAGCAAACTGTACAGCAAGATGCCCGAGACCACCAATACCGGAAATAGCTACAAGATCACCGGGCCGAGCCTTACTGTTACGCAGTGCACTAAACGTAGTTTCGCCTGCGCACATCAAAGGGGCCGCTTCTTTGGATAGTATTTCATCGGGAATGCTGATCAGGCCATCTTCAAATGCAATCATGTATTCCGCGTAGCCGCCATCTATGGTTAGACCCGTTACATGGTTGTGACTCCCATGCCAACCAATGCCCACACGTTGCCCAATTTTCCATTTTGCCGAACCTGCCCCAAGCCCCTCCACGATACCGACCACTTCATGACCCGGAATCCTCGGATATTCTCGGGAACCTCCCACTATAAAGTAATAACTTCTCCTGTTTTCTCGTTCATTCTCAATATTTCAACTTTGACAGTGTAAGAGATACTGGTGGAGAATATAGTCTACACCACGATTTTCTGTAAGAGCGTAGGCGGGAACAGAGCTTAGGATCTTCTCGTTTCCAAAACTGTAGATAATTGGTTATGATCGCACAATGGATCTCCACATTCCGCCCTTGGGGTTCACCCTCCCATGTCACACTGGGTCTATGCCCTTACATTCCTTCGTTCTACCTCTCAAGGGGTGGATGCCGTTTCTCGCTCCTTTACAGGGTCGTTGCCCTTACGGTGTGTCGTGCGTCGGCTTCTCCGGTGCTTCCGTTGTCTAGTTGTACACATGTGAATAAGCGATATTGCAGGGTGATTGCTTCCTTGACTTTATGCAGCCAATTGTTGCAGCTGGGCTTGCCTAACGGGGCCCATGACATCGTTGGCGTTATACATTCTTTGCTTTGTTCCCAGGGTATAAAGCACCCGTATGAGTTTTCCACATAGGGCAATGAGAGATTGCTTCTTCTTCAGCGGGTTCTGGCTCCGCGTCGTGTAATACCGGTGAAGCGCTTGGAACTCCGGATTCTTTGCAACCAGCGGCATCACCGCTCGGAACAACAGCGCCCGTAGGCGTGATCGCCCTCGCTTGGTTATGCCTGTCTGTCCTTTCCGTATGCCTGAACTGTTTTCCATCAGATTAAGGCCCGCCAGACGAATGATCTGCTGACCGTGATCGTAGTGATTCAGATCTCCAACCTCGGCTAGAAATCCGGCTACGGTCAGAACGCCGATTCCGGGTACAGACAGCATTTCTGTCGTTCCTGGAATGCCCTCCAAAATTCCGGCCACTTGATGCATAATCGTTTCAAGCTGCTCGTTAAACAGGTCAAACTGCGACAGTAGCGTACTTAGTTCCAGCCTGGCGGCAACGATGCCTTCTGTCAGACCGATGGAGACGCTTGCTGCAGCGTAAAGCGCTTCTGCCCGCTTGATTCCAACGCCACGCCTGACTTCCGTCTTCCAATGCGCTAGGACGTCTCTAGCGCCCTTGGCGACGATATCAGCAGGCAACGGGAAGGCTCGCATGGTCATGAACGATGCCTTGCCACTCCAGTTTTTAAACACTTTTGCGTACTCCGGAAAGAATCGATCAAACCAATTGCCGATGCGGCTTTTGACTTGAGTTAGACTGTCCGATACCTTCTCGCGGAGGTTCATCAGGATCCGCAGTTCTGCGAATTCCTTCGTCGGCAACTTCGGTTCGGAGTAATTCCCATCCCGAATGAGTTTTGCGATGACTTTTGCATCCTTGTAGTCACTCTTCGTCGGTGAGTTATCTTCAAGCTCTTTCGACTTATTGACATGATGCGGGTTTACCACTACGACTTGAATCCCTTGATCCTGTAAGAAGGCTGCTAACGGAAACCAGTAGTGTCCAGTAGGCTCGATGCCAAATATGATGTCCGTCTTGCCGTGTGTCTGCCCGAGCTCCTTCATCCACGTCGCCAGCTTCGTCAGCCCTTCCTGGCTATTATGAAACACGCAGTCTTTTCCAAGCTCAATGCCACGGAAATCTACTGCACGAGCCACATGAATCTTCTTGGCGATATCCGCTCCGACGACCAGTGTCGATTCGGTAATTCGTGTAATTCGTTGATTCTTTTTCTGTTTCAGCTTATACTTCATGTAGAGCGTCCTCCTTCAATTAGGGCAGTGAATGGCCACCATTCCGAGACCCAGCATACAGGAGGCGCTTTTTCTTTTCAAGGGGCAAATTACTTCATTACAGGAATGGCTCCTTTAATAGCAACCGAGTCTCCATTACATACCCCGCATGCCTCTACACGAAGAAGCACTTGCCCTTCTCCAGGTTGAGGCACCGGGATCTCCACCAATTGCATTTTTTCGCCCTTGGACGGAATTTGCATTGCTTTCATCATTTTCATTGCATCTATCCTCCCTATAGTTTGGCTGCCGAACACTTATAGTATATGATGAATCAAATATTATTAAAATAAACAATTGTATAATTGATTATTAAACAACTTTAACCATAGGAGTTTTTCTGGGCACATAAAAAACGCAGCCTTAATGCTGCGTTTTTTATAGAGCAATCATCTTAACTAACTCGTCCGCCATTCATGCACGCCCTCTTCAATGCGATAGGCCTTGAATCCCTTTTTCAGCATTTTCTCAACAGCTTGCGTGGTGAATACACAATACGGTCCGCGGCAATAGGCTGCGATTTCGGTATTTTTAGGCAATTTTTGCAGATAGTCATCAAGTTCTTCCATTGGAACAGATACGGCTCCTTCAATATGTTGCGTCTCGTACTCATCTTTAGGACGAATGTCCAGTACATGAATATTGCCCGTTTTCATCCTCTCCAATACTTCCTTCTTGGATATGGTACGAACATTCTCATAGTGTTGATACAGATTTTGCTTGAGACGCGGTACATCAGAAAGCTGATGCTCAGAGATTTTCCATAAAGATATCAAAAATTCCGCGACTAGCGGGTTCGCCAAGGAGTAGATGACATACGTGCCTTTTTTTGTAAACCTCACTAAATTTGCATCTAATAACACTTGAAGATGACGCGATACATTGGCAAAACTCATTCCAGATTGATGAGCTAGAGTTTCGACAGCTTTAGGACCGTTGGATAGTAAACTCAAAATTTCCAGTCTTCTCTCACTGGATAGGCATTTCCCAATTCGGGCATATTGTAAAAACAATTGTTCTTTATATAATTCAGCTAATTGTGCATCTTCCATGAATTTCACCGCCATTTCTTATTCAACTGAATATTTGAATTATAAAACGTCAATCTTTAAATTTCAAGTAATCCCGAATCCCGATCAATTTCCTGTATCATGAAAAAAACCGGCAGTGCGATAATTCGCAGTACCGGTTTTATCTATGCTATGGGTTAATTCCGCCATTAATAGGCATTGTAAATGCGAATTTCCGGATTTGCCTGAAGCAGAGGCTTAAGTCCAACAACAACATCATTATTAAAAAGCTCACTTTCCAGATAAGCTTTTGCGTCTGCTTCACTACTAAAACCGTGAAGCACCTGAACATCTTCATCCCGAACCAGTAATTCTTTCGACAATGCTCCAGCAGTTCCTTTCAGGAAAGGCTCTTTATAGGTTGTGTAAACTTTTGTAGCTGCCTCACGATCTGAAACGTTGATTTTTAATGTAATTTGCAGATAAGCTTTTTGCATAAAGTTCAGCCTCCAATTTTGTATAAAATAAGTCAATCAAATATTTAATTATTCAATTATTCAATCGACTAATTTCATAATATTAAAATTAATTTTTAGAGTCAAGCTGTTAATTCGATTTGACTATATCATTTGACATTCTCCCTTGTGATCGATTGTTTGCTCATACCTAAGAAGGAGTAGTTTTACTATTTCCCAGAAAATAAAAGGCCCGAAATGCAAAAGCATTTCGAGCACATTACTACGTTGGTTGGAATAACCCACTTAAGAAACACTATAGATTTTAACATCCGGGTCGGCGCTCCATAATGGCTTTAGGCCAACAAACACATCGTTTTTGAACATTTCACTGTTAAGGTAGGCTTTTGCGTTTTCCACACTATCGAATCCATGAAGCACCTGAACATCCTTATCACGGATAAGCAAATCCTTGGAAACCGCACCCTTGATTTCCTTCAAGAAAGGCTCGCGGTAGTCCATATAAACTTTAGCCGCAGCCGGACGGTTATTATTATCAATAACCATTGTGATTTGCAGATATGCTTTTGCACTCATGATTTATCCCTCCATTGATTTGTTCTATGGTTCGTATGACCATGATTAAACTATAATCAAGGAGCTTGGCAGGGTAAATATATTAGGAAATTTATAAGTAACTAATAAATTTCATAGTTAAGAAACTATAGCTGGTCACAACTTATGCAAGCAGGCAATTTCGTATCCAAAGCTTCCGCTGAATGTTCCCGCGACCATTGACAGATACATTGAAGTATTGGAAGTACGGATTTTCCTTTTTCGGTAAGCGCATATTCAACTCTAGGTGGAATCTCATTATATTGCGTGCGAATGATCATTTCGTCCGCAATCATTTCTTTTAGCATTGCTGCAAGCACCGCATCTGTAATATTTCCAAGTTCCTTTTTGATTTCGTTATATCGTATTACTTTGTTAGAGGATAACACACATATAATTCTTGACTTCCATTTTCCGCCGAAAATATCAAGACCGTACTCAATAGGACACATGATTTCTTTTCCGAGTTTTAGATCATATTTCATAGCTTTTTCCTCCTGTCTTTGACAAACGAGCTGCCCGCGCCCCGCTTTTGTTGGTGAGGTAGACACCGCCAAGGATAAACACAAGCCCGGCCACCAGACGCCAGCTAATCGGCTCATGGAGCAGCGTGAATCCCCAGATAATCGCGCTAACCGGCACCAGATAGGTGACGGATATAGCGAATTGCGGGCTTCCTTTTTGCACCATGAAATAGAAAAGAATATAAGCGAAGCCCGAGCCGAATACGCCCAATCCGATGACCGCGCCGAGGGTGGTGGGCGAAGCCAGCGGCACCAGAGAGACGTCTTCAGTCGCCGCGGCCATGACGCCACTGCCGAGCGTAGCGCAGAGCAGTGTACCGAACGCCACCTGATACATCGACAGCCCTTCCGAGAGTTTTTTGGACAAGTGCGACCCGAACGCATAACATAGGGTTGCCGCCAGCATGCAAGCTAAGCCGAACCCATCGACCGAAACAATTGACGCCTTGCTTACGCCGAGCAGGACGATAATTCCGATAAAGGCAACGCCCATCCCCAGCCACTGTCTTCGGCCCGCAACGACATGAAAAAACAAAACCCCAACAGCCAGCGTCCACAGCGGCGTAGTAGAATTTAACACCGAGGCCACGGCGCTCGTCAGCCTCATTTCACTGAAACCGATGAACGCCCAGGGAATCGCAGTATTTACCAACGCCATGACAGCCATCTGCAGCCAGTGAATGTTGCGGATCGCAAACGGCTTGCGCAGGATCAGCATCATCGCTGATATCGTAGCCAGCCCGAAGATCGACCGCAGGAAGGCGATCACCCATGGACCGTAATCCGGCAGCAAAATTTTGATGAAGAAAAAGGAACCTCCCCAAATCAGGCTTAACATAATTAGTGCAAAGTAAAGTGGGCGTGCCACTCCTAATCCCTTCTCTCTTTTAGCATTTTCGCTAAAGTATTTGTATCTATAAAAGTTGAACTACCATGAATAAAACCAGACTTTTGCATCTGGTCTTATCTGTAAATATTTTTTTATAGTGCTTGAATTTCTCTTGCAATATTTGCAACAGCTTTTTGAACATATTCAGGATGTGTTGCTAAATTCAAGCGATTAAAACCAACAAAGTTTTTTCCGAACCATTCTCCATAATCAACAGCAAGTTTACATTTTTTTTGTACAAAATCCCCTATACCTTCAGGCTTAACATATTTTCTTAAGTCTAAAAAAAGCAAGTACGTTCCTTCTACTCCTGCCATGGCCACATTTATTCCTGCTCCGTTTGCCAAAGCAATCGCAACAGGAATAATGGCAACTTGTGTGCCCATGGACGTGCCCGTAGAAGTAGAAATAATACAAGAAATTAAAAATATGCCCGGTACTAAGAAATTTAAGGGGATTAAATCGATTCCCATATTGACAATTGAGTTTTCTGCTCCCATAGCGGAAGCTGCACTTTGAAAACCACCAGCTAAAAGTACAACGAGACTCAAAAGCATAACTCCATATCTTCCTGCACCTTTAGTATAAATTTCTGTCTTTGCACTTAAAGGCGTCTTTCTATCAAAAAATACAAATGCCATGCATATAGCCGCTATAACCGCAACATATCTGGGCATTTGTCCGAAAGGGTCTTCTGTTCCGGTAAGAGTAAAAAACACCCCGCAACCAACATACAAGACCAGAAAAACAATCATGGGAACAAAGGCTAGTCCTTTATAATTTTTCTCACTTCTAGGTTTTTCCATATTTTCTCCTCAGCCATATTTATTTTGTTCTTCATTTTTATTGCGAACCGCTTCACAGATTCGTCTTAACCCTTCTTTAAGCACTGACTTTGGACAAGCAAGATTTAATCGAATGAATCCGTCTGAGTTCCGTACAAACATACTCCCTCCTTCCAAGAGAACTCCTGCTTTATATGCAAAGAATAAGGGTAAGTTTTCATCATTCGAAAAATATTCACTTACATCCACCCAGGCCAAATAAGTCGATTCAGAAATTTCAATATGAGCTTGCGGTAAATGAGTATTTATATATTCTTTTGTAATTCTAAAATTCTCGTCTAAATAGTCTCTTAGTTCTTCCAGCCAAGGTTCGCCTTTTTCATAAGCAGCTTGTGCAGCTGCGATGCTTAAAGGATTGTCAAAGTTATAATGTCTGGACAACCAAGTTTTTCTTAATTCTTCATTTGGAATAATAATATTTGAAATCATTAAGCCCGCCAAATTGAATGTCTTACTTGGGGCCATACAAGTAATAATTTTGTCGTAATTTGGAAATACCTTAGCAAATGGGATATGCTGTTTTCCTTTTCTCAACAAATCGCAATGAATTTCATCCGAGATCACCCATAGATGATGTCTAAGCGATATTTCTCCGATTTTTTGCAGTTCATCTTCTGTCCAAACTCTACCTGTAGGATTATGTGGATTACATAGAATCAATAATGCTACTTTGTCGTCTGCTGCTTTCTTTTCTAAATCATCAAAATCAATTTCGTATCTGCCGGCTTTATTAATTAAATCACTTACCACGGATTCTCTATTATTATGATCAGCGGCATATTTGAAATAGGCATAAGATGGAGTTAAGAACAGGACTTTTTCATCTTCCCTACAGATATATTCCACAAGTTCATAAAGTGCAGGAATTACACCATTGGACATCACTAAATGTTTTTTCTCAAAATGCCAACCGTATCTTTTTTCACACCATTTCGAGAAAGCTTGATAATAGTCATCGGAAAATACTCTGGTGTAACCAAAAATTCTTTTTTCCAGTCTTTCCTTAATTCCATCGATGACTACATCGGGAGTTGCAAATTCCATATCGGCAACCCACATGCGGATGAACTCCTCATCTCTATACGGAAAAACGATTGAATCATCTGCTTTAAAAATGTAATCTCTAAATCCATCCGTATTCATAGCATTGGTATTTCTTCTGTCGATTATTTCATCAAAGTTATACATTGCGGTATCCTTTCATCTTCTTGATGCTATTAAGTTAGTTCAAAACAGAATTCAAAACAAACAGCATAATGTTTCTTTAAAGTAAAAAAAACAACACCAAAAATCTATTCAGAATAGATTTTTGGTGTTGTTACATGTTATAATTTTTTTTATAAATGAAAGCGCTAAAATTAATGATTTTTTCAATTTATATGAAACTTTATGGGGAGAATGATTTGTATGGCTGATATAGATCGCGAAATTGGAGATAAAATAAGAACCTTCCGTAAAAAAAAGGGGATGACATTAGCCGATATATCAAAGGCTCTTTGTAAAAGTAAAGCTACTGTATCGAAATATGAAAGAGGAGAAATTGCTATTGATATAGTCACTTTATACGAAATAGCCGATGTACTTCATGTCCACGTTAATCAACTGCTGTATTTTGAAAGAGAAAACGATCCGACAAAACGAAAAATATTTAATCCCGCTTTCTTCTCCGGAATAAACCAATTTTATTCTTATTTATATGATGGACGGGCAAATAAAATAATGAAGTGCGTATTTGATATTATTCCAACTGAGTCAGAGACCGGAAATAACATTTATATGTATATGAATTTTAAAGATTACGATAATTATCAAAATTGCGAGAATACTTATCATGGCATTATCGAACATTATGATGCCTTAACCAATATTGTGATGAGAAACCAAGATACGTATATGGAACAAGTAACCGCCAGTATTTTAGCTTCTTTTTTGGACTCCAGCACCAAATGGGGACTTTTCTTTGGCCTCTCTTCCAGACCTATGATGCCTATAGCCGTAAAAATGTTATTCTCAAGACATATTTTGAAAGAAGATGATGAATTAGTAGATAAATTGAAAGTTTCAAAAGAAGATATACGTCTTTTAAAACATTATAATATGCTTTCCGTCACATAACATTTCAAATGACCTAAAAAAAGAACTCCCTATTCTATGGAAGTTCTTTTTTAGGTCAATCACTTTATGTTCGCTCTTTTAAAGCATTTGAAACCATGATATTCAGTATATTTTTTAAACGTTTGAAGATCATGCTCAGAAATGCTAAGGCAGCAAACGGTTCAAATGCTCTTCGTCAATATTCTCAGTCATGATTCCCTGTATTTTCCCGCCGTTGAAGTAAGCGATAGCCGGTACAATGTCTATACCCAGCTTGCCAGCCAATCCGGGCGATTTATAGACATCCACCTTGGTTACCCTTAGGCGCGCGGCATGAATCTGCTCAAACTTCTCGATCAGCGGCAGCAGCTCGCGGCACTTCGGCTCGGTAGCATTCCATACATAAACGACCGAGGGCTTGCCGTGATTTAATATTTGATTTTCATAAATTTCGCATTCCGAAATATACTTCTCTGCACCATAACCCGCTATTGCACCGTCCCCCACCGCCGTAGCGACCTGTTTCAGAAATTTGTCGCATACATCGCCCGCGGCGAATACTCCGGGCAAATTCGTCTCCATCTTCTCATTGACGCGCACATAACCGCTTCGATTCAGCGTGACCGTATCGGTAAATATTTCCGTATTCGGGAGATATCCAATGAACAGAAAGCAAGTGTCCACTCTGACCGACTGCAGCTCGCCGGTTTTCAGATTTTTGAGCACTACGGCCTCCAGCCGTTCTTCCCCTTCAAAAGAGTCGACCGTTGTGTTCCACAGAAATTCCATCTTGGGATTGTCGAGAGCCTGATTTTTGGCAATCTCATTGCAATCCATTTTTCCATGGTCGTGCATCACCGATACGATCACTTTATCGGCAAATTTCGTCAGGAACATTCCTTCTTCAATGGCCGCATCTCCGCTGCCGATCACCATCACCGTTTTGCCCGTATTTGCAGCTGCATCACAGGTCGCACAGAAGGAAATTCCTTTATCATATAAGTACTTTTCCTCATTCTTTGCGCCGGTCAGCCTGGGTTTCCCCCCGCTGGCAATGATCACGGCCTTGGCTTCATAACGAATCCGGAACGTTTCAACCACCTTTATCTCGTCCGTCAAAGAAACCGCTTTGACATCGGTCATTTTGAAATCCACGCCAAACTTTTTCGCCTGTTTATGGAACAAGCCCATCAATTCCGTTCCTGTCGCCCCCTCAGGAAACCCGGGGTAATTTTCGATCTCATTCGTATACGTGGCAAGACCGCCAACCAGCGTTTTTTCCAGAATCAGTGTCTTGAGTTTAGCACGACCGCAGTAAATTCCCGCCGTTAACCCCGCCGCGCCGCCGCCAATAATAACGACATCATACTGCTCGGTTCTCTTCTCCATTTGCTCGATCCCCACCCTCTACATGAAAAACTTAGCCAACAATTTACTGCCGATAAAAGCTCCTACCATCAAGAACAACCAGAAGATCCAGCCGGAGAGCGACAGCGAAGAAATCGAGGTAAATAATGCCCCGATATTACAGCCGTTAGCAAGTCTTGCTCCGTAACCCATCAGCAAGCCGCCAAGCATGGCCGCAATCACTTGCTTCCCCGAACGAATCTTCTTCAGCTTGAATTCCGAAGCAAACAGCGTAGCCAGCAATGCCCCCAGAATAATGCCCAGATTGCGAATCGATCCGCCATCGTTCAAAAAGCCGGCCGCCAGTGTCTTTTGCGACTTCTCCGAGCTGAAATACGC
Source organism: Paenibacillus oralis (assembly GCF_003863965.1). GTDB lineage: Bacteria > Bacillota > Bacilli > Paenibacillales > Paenibacillaceae > Fontibacillus > Fontibacillus oralis. Next base: position 4,713,387 of record NZ_RRCN01000001.1, on the reverse strand, counting down.
CCAATTGTCCACATTGCCCCCGACGAGTTGATACACCCAGGCGCCCCAGTCCGCAAAGGTGCTCGTTACTCCCCAGCCCTTCGAGAACACAGCCAGATGAGCGATCGCCAATACGGCAAGCAGCACGGCTCCGGTCACGTAGGTTAGCGGTTCTTTTAACAATTGCTTGTAAAAACGGTTAGAGGATATTTTCAACCAGAATGCGTTCACCGTTTAATTCCCCCCATTTTCATCGTACCGACAACGCTATTTCGTCTTCTCGATCACAATCTCCCACTCGCCGTCATCGATCTCTTCAATTTCCACGTTGTGTCCTTGCTTTCTCGCCCATTCCGGAACATTCTTCATCGCACAGCTATGGTCAATCGATACGACCAGCACGTCGCCTACCTTAAGCTCCTCCATCTTCTTTTCCGTTCTCATCAACGGCACCGGACAAGCCTCACCCATACAATCCAACGTAAATTCTGCCATTTTCACAACCACCTTAACTTAGTATTTTGTGAATAATTTCACTTTTCTTTCAAAGCAAACGGACACTCTTATTCCCCGCTGCCCATTTTTTTCTGCTGCCATTTGACAGAAGCTATATAAAGCAGCACAATGATTAAAAACTGAACCAGCAAGGCTCCCAACCAACCAAACACATCAGGCAAAAACACCGCCGGCGCATCCTTGATCACCGCTGTCCGCCACCAGCCCATATCATGCGCTCCCCACAGCGAGCCGATGACAAAGAATACCAGAGAGAGCATCTGCATCGTAAAACCTTCCCCGACCCTCATCAGCGTACCTGAAGCGCAGCCGCCGGCAATGACCATCCCGATTCCGAAAATAACGGCGCCGATAATCAAAGCCAAACTGATCTGCCCGACGTTATCCATGCCTGGAATCGGGTTTCCTGCTGCAAAGGCGGAATATTTAATCGCCGTGAAGCCGATGGTTGCAAGAGAGCAAGCAATTAATACCGCTCTCGTCACAGATGTGCTCCCCGTGATCCACGGATCCCGCATCGAAGCCGTGAAGCAAAACCGCGCTCTTTGCAACACTACGCCAAATGCAAGCCCGAACAGCAAATAGACTACCATCTTGTCATTGTACTGACTCAAATAGAAACCAAATCCAATGACGAGAGCCGTAGCCAGTAGAGCAATCGGCAGCTGACTCTTCTTGGGTTTTCTCGGCGCCCGGGTGCGGGTGGATTTTACCGCAGGACTGGCTTGTTGTTCCATACATCAACACCTCCAACTTTGAAGTTGACTAACTATGTGAAAATAGTAACATGATTATAAAGCCTGTAGTTATCTGTATTTTCGATGCTGCATAAGTTTTTCTAATAACGATTTGTTTATAGGCAGGTTATGATAAACAGTGGTCAAAGCTTGACAAAGAAGGAGCATCTCAATGAATCTGGAAACGCTTAAATTATTTCTTGATATTGCCAAGCTCAATAGCATTTCCAAAGCAGCGCAGAAAGCGCATATCACGCAGTCCGCGCTTAGCCAACAACTAAAATCCTGGGAAACGTCACTGGGCACCGAGCTGCTACAAAGAAGCAACAAAGGAGCGAGGCTCACGGAGACTGGAGAAATTGCCCAGAAATACGCAGCGCAAATTTGCAAACTCTATGAGGATATGCTCACTGAAATCGAACAAATCAATCCTGCTCAAGTTCAACATCTATCGATTTACGCGATTCCTGAAGTTTGCAGCTATGCGCTGCCCTGCACTTTATTTGAAGTGAAGAAGCACTTTCCCTATTGCAATATTTCATTAAACGAAGCGCTCAGCCCGGACATCGAGGAGCACATTTTACTTGAAGAAGGCGACATTGGCTTTATCTCCGGTCCATCTTCCAAGTCAGAGATCATCTCGTATAAGGTGTTTTCCGACCAAGTCATGCTCGTCTCCAGCAGTTCCAAACCTGCGCCCCATGAAATTCAATTGGAAGAGCTGTCCCGGTACTCCCTGATTGGGTCACCCCAGCTTATCTGTGTTCAAAGATCATTAGCAAACACTTTGACAGAAAATGTGAAACTTAACATTGTTTATAGCCTTGACTCCATTGAGGCCGTGAAGCTGGCTGCGATCAAAGGGCATGGCGCCGCATTTTTGCCCTATATGTCCATCAAAAAAGAGCTGTACCACAAACAGCTCAAACCAATCCATATTCGTAATCTCCATGTTTGCAATGACGTTTATATCGTGAAGAAGCATCATCAAAAATGTAAGCGCGATACCAAGCAGCTTGTTCAGTATATTGAACAGACCTTGATTGATACGTTATGCTGAGATCCCATAGCTCAAGACTCAATGCTAATCTCCCAAACGCCATTCATCACTTCTTGAGCCGAGCAACGCAGACGGGTTTGCTTGCAGTATTCCGTGATCGATTTTCTCGCACAGCTATGGTCTGTAAGCAGCAGCACCTTTTCGCCGCGGCAAATCGCTTGATGATGCTTCTTAAGCATCAATACCGGCACCGGACAAACTTCCCCCATACAATCAATTTCGATCATATTTGGACTCTCTCCTTATCTAAGCTCCTTGATAAGTCCAGTATAGCTCAACCTTCATAAATAAAACTACTTCAGATATTCTTTAAGCGTTTCAATAAAAGTACTCAAAGCTTTGGTCAAGTATACCGACCTCGTGACGATGGTAAACTCCCGTTTAAAAGGAAGCCCCTCTACTTTGATCATTCCGATGTAACCGTTCTTCAGCTCCTTAACAATTGTCCACCCCGACAGCAGGCTGATCCCCAATCCGGCCTCAACGGACTCCTTGATCACCTGTGTACTTCCGAATTCCATGATCGTTTTTGGAATAAAGTTATGCATTTCAAAGAAATGATCTGCCGCCTGTCTGGTACCGGAGCCCTCCTCCCGAAGAATCCATGTTTCATCCGTTAAAGCTGAAAGGTACAATTCACCGTCCTTTTTTAATAAAGGATGCGACGGCGAAGCAACTATAACCATATGATCCTCCGAAACGATTTCTGAGTGTAATTGATGATCGTTGAAAGAACCCTCAATAATCCCAATATCCAATTGATATGAATTCACCATGTCGATGATTTCTTTCGTATTGTGAATGATGATGGATGGCCTGATAAGCGGGTAGTCTTTTTTCAGCTTGGCGATAATATGCGGCAAAATATATTCACCGAATGTATAGCTCGCGCCAATGGCAATCGGGCCGCTGGCATTGCCCGCCAAATCATCCACTAAATACTGCATTCTTGTATAGAGTGCAAGGATTTCTTTTGCATGATGGTAGACAATCTCCCCGGCTTTATTCATTCGCACGTGTTTATTGTTCCGCTCCAATAATCGAGTCCCTAACAACCGCTCCAATGTTCTAATATGTTGGCTGACGGCTGGTTGTGTCATATGCAGTTCCTCTGCGGCTTTCGTGAAATTCTCTTTTTCCACGACCTTCATAAATACTTCCAAATATTGATCCACATTGGACACTTCCACTCATTTTAGTTTCTTAATCCATACAATTTCACTTATCATCAATATTATATATCATTATTTTCCTTATAGATAACACAGAGGTACACTGGATGTGCGAAATTAATTTGGGGTGATGATATGGGAAACCATCGTGCAAAGATCTTAAAGGAGGAGAAGCTTCCTAAGCCAAAAAGGAAAGCTTCCGTAGGGTTGTTATTTTCAGGTATTGCCTTTACCGTAGTTATTGCCGCAATTGGATTTGCTTTATCAAAGGTTCCCGGGTTCGATCATGTTGGCCCACTGGCCTGTGCGATTGTGATCGCGGTGATTTACCGTCAATTTTTCGGTTATCCGGAGGCATTACGATCAGGGATTCAATTTTCATCCAAGCGTTTTTTACGTTTTGCGATTATATTATATGGTCTCAAATTAAACATAGATACGGTTCTTCACCAAGGGCTGGATCTGCTTATCCGTGATATGGCAGTCATCGGATTTGCGATACTGGCAACCGTTTGGCTGGGGAAAATTCTGAAAGCAGAGCCATCATTATCATTGCTTCTTGGAGTAGGAACTGGTGTCTGCGGTGCTGCAGCTATTGCCTCGGTATCGCCGATATTGAAAGCTGATGACGAAGACACTGCCATTGGAGTTGGCATTATCGCATTAGTAGGAACCGTTTTTTCAGTTGTTTATACCCTTATTCGACCTATATTGCCTATTTCAGATATCCATTATGGAATTTGGAGTGGGATCAGCCTTCATGAAATTGCGCATGTCGCGCTGGCGGGGGCCCCAGCTGGGCAGGATGCACTGGCGATTGCCCTGCTGGCAAAATTAGGCCGAGTACTGTTGTTAGTTCCTTTGTGCTTTATTTTGATATTTTGGATGAAGCGTAAAAAATCCGGAAACACCAGCGATACGAAAATTGAATTTCCGTGGTTTCTTATCGGTTTTATTTTAATGAGCCTGTTTGGCAGTTACTGTTTAGGCCATTCGATTCCTATTTCCCAGGGTATTATGAACGGAGTTTCCGATCTGACGACCTTTATTCTCACATCCGCCATGGTCGGGCTTGGATTGAATGTAAGTCTGCGCGACCTCCGAGCAAAAGCTTTTAGACCGTTCATAGCGATGTTAATCACCTCTATTGTGTTATCGGTTGTTACGTTTTTTATTGCTTAAAAATTGTTGCAATTTTCCTTGAATGTTTATAACGTCTACTTTGATTTCTGAGATACCGTAAACCGCCATCGTGCAGATGAGCAGCCTCCGTTTTTACCATACATATTTGGACCTGATCGGATGGTATAGGATAGTTGGGGACGAAATTCGTCCTTAATCCGTCCCCAAGCTTACGGCCTTGCATATGGCATTATAATTCATAAATTATATTACGATCAGATATTTACTCTGCCAGCAAATCTTTCATTCGTTTGGCCAATTCATCATCAGGCAAAGGGTTACGGTGCGTATTTTCAAGATAAATATGCTTTTCGGTTTCGGGCATCAAAAACTCCTTATACCATAGGAACATATCCGGACTGTCCCCCTGGATACGCACAAATTTACGTACAGTTTCGGCTTGATCGAGCGTATTGGCGACATTGGTCAGCCAATCCGCGCGGTAAAAATGTTCCCACTGCCTCTCCTCCGCTTCCCTTAGGGCACGTTCGCTTTCACGGTAATGCCATACCGCTTCGGAAGCTTGCACGAAGCTCAGCGGATAGTTTCCCGCGTCAAATGTCGCATAAGCTTTGCATATGGCGGCAAGTCCCAGACAGCCGCTCCGATGCAGTTCGATCTGCACCAGCAATTGATGGCGGAGCCGCTTGGCCTCTGCGGCCGGCAGGACTTGAAGAAGCCGTAAACACCGCTGCTTAAGTTCCTCCCAGCCCGAAGCGGCTTGCTCCGCCTTGTCCCGGAACCAGCGGACCTGCTCCGAAAAAGAACCGCCGCCGGCTGCCCAGATCAGACTTTCATTACAAACCTTCTTCCCGCGCAGCCAGTGCCCCATGATTTGTCTGGTCGGGTGATGGTAAAACTCCTCGCCGGCCCGGTCGTCCGGGTTAGGTCCGTAAGGAATCGTGCGTTCGGCATATTCCAGGTATAAGCGCGCAATGTCCGCCTGATAGGAGGTATACATTCGCTCCGTAAAACGGCACAGTTGCTCCCCGGCATCAGCCTTGCCGTACATCCAAAGTTCCGAAACCAGATCAAGCGGCCGGAGATGCTGCAACAGATTTCCCGAATTGACCAGCAAATACTCGCCCGCACCGGCGGAAAAGGCCCGCTCCAACTCTTCCGCGATCAATTCCGCCGAGGAAGGGAACATGGTCAGATGATTGGAGGCTTGAAGATCATGGAACGTGACATGATAATACACGCCGTTTGCTCCACCGTCTTCCGGAGCGGGCAGCGCCGGGATCCGCAAGTTCAGATTGCCATGGCGCCGGGAGACCATTTTGCCGTAACCGTTGTCGGCCCAAACTTTGATGACCCCCTCGGGAACACAAATGTGGCCTTCCTTATACAACTCCGCAATTTCGCCGTACATCGCCATGCAGCAGATCGGCTTCTCCACATGCCGGGCAATCATGTCATATTGTTTACGGACGACGCGCGAGATCAACTCCCCGCGTTTCGCCGGCGTATCAAATCGGGGATCGTTCTCCCAGAAAGGCTTGTCGCCTTGCCCGCGGAAAGACAGCACCCAGACGATCTTCTCGTCCTTCTGGCGCTGGATCGCTTCCTCCCAGAGACGCTCAAACAACTCGGGGTGCTCCTGATAACTGGCCTGTTTTCCCGGATAGGCCCGCAGGAACATCTCGGCGCCAAGCGGTTCCGCGTGGTGATGGGTGATCCACAGTCCCATTTCGGCTGCCAGCTTGTGATGAATGCCGGTTCGTGGCAAATCCGTTCCCGGGATCACCATGTTGCCTCCACAGCGGAGAAGCGCCTCAAAGACCGGAAGCCACACCTCTTCCCCGGGCGGATAGGCTTCCTTCCACCCGATCAAGCATACCTCATCGTTGACGAACCATCCCCGGTAACGTACTCTGGGCTTCGAACTGTCATAGTTTACGCAGGGAACGCTCACAACCTGGCGTCTGACCGGAGGCAGTTCCGCCCAAAACCAGAAAGGATCAACGCCCAGGATCCAACGGCTGAAGTGCAGCATGCCGTAGACAACGCCCAATTCGTCCCGGCCGACAATATGCAACACTGGATCGTCGCCGCCTGTGTCGAACCGGAAGCAAAAAGCTTCGGGCCATTCCGGACATCCGTCCTCGTCGCCAGCATATCGTATGACGACAGCTGCGTCTGCCGTCAAGGCCGGAGGCCGGCCAAAAACCGCTTCATGATCTCTGGCAATCATACGCCAGGCATGTACAATCGGCGGTGTTAGCGGCAACCGCAGATCATATGGCGTCTCGCCTTTCATTTGCAATTTCGCAACTGGATTCATATCTGTTTCCTCTCCCGGCGCCCTTCGATGTATAGCCGCCATAAATTTCAATGAACCGGCCGGCGAACGCCGACCGGTTTCACTTTCGAGCTTATTTCGCTTCAGCCGCGTACTCCTCCGCCACCTTCATTAATTTCTCATAAGCTTTGTCAGGCGTGGATTGCTTATACTGCAACTCCTCGACGATGGTTTTGTAGTCATTTTTAAAATTGCCCCAGCCTTGCGGATCGTTGATAAATTTCTGTGCGTCCGGCGTCACTTTGTTCAGGAAATCGGTCGAAATTTGATCCGCTTCGCTAAAGGTTGGAGTCAACGCCTCAAGCACTTTCTTGCTGACCGGCGTACCGCGCGTCAAACCAAGCGTCTTGCCGGCCTCCTGATCGTTGATGAACCAGTCGATGAACTTGATCGCTTCCGCCTGATGCGGCGATTGGGCGTTTACGCTCCAAAACATGCTTGGCTTCAGCCAACCGCCGGCTTCCGAGCCGTACGGCATGGAGGCGAACCCAAAAGCGCCTGGCTTCAGCGCATCGATCGAGCCGACCTGGTTGGAGAACAGATGGCGCGCGACGGCATTGCCGTTAATGACGCTGTCCTGCTGCGGATCAAGCTCTTTGTCCGTCGTCGTAATATCCGCAGGCGTCAGGATGCCCTTATCCCGCAGCTCGCCCATTTTCGTCATGTAGTTGATCCAGGTGTCCTTGTCGATGCTGAGATTGCCGTCCGCATCATAGATATACCCTTTGCCCATGCTGTATTGGTAGGCGGTATAGTCGACCAGGTCGGCGCTTTGATCAACGAACACATACTTATCGTCTCCAAGCTTTGCTTTAGCCGCCTCGCCGAAGGCGAAGAAGTCATCCCAAGTCCAGCCGAAGTCCGGCGCTTCAAGTCCAAGCTTCTCCACCACGGTTTTATCGTAAACCATGCCAAGCGCGGCAACCCCGGTCGGAATGGCATACAATACGTCGTTCACCTTGCTGCTGTCCACGGTTTTCGGGTCGATATCGGATACGTTGAGCTCCTTTAAATCGCCCAACAGGCCCCTGCCTGCATAGTCATTGACGTAAGCGGCGTCCATCTGGATAATATCCGGCGCTTTCTTGGCCGAATACTGTACCGCAAGCTTATCATAGTATCCATCCCAGCCGGAGAACTGGGTCTGGAAAGTCACATTCGGATGCAGCGCCTTGTATTGGTCGAGCGCCTTCAGCGTAGCATCGTGCCGGGCCTGTGAACCCCACCAGGCGATCGTCAGCGTCACCGGCGCATCCGCGCCGGCATTTCCATCGGTTGCGGAAGACTCCGGTGGGGATGCATTCCCCCCGTTATTAGGCGATGCCGGGTTGCTCCCGCCATTCCCGCAAGCGGCAATCCCGACGGCCAGCACAATTAAAGCGATTACAAAACTGCTTTTTTTAACGAACCAACGCATGTCTTATTTCCCCCTTTTGTCGGACTCAGCCAACAATATTAATATGTGATAGCTAAATCGTAGCATTCACTTTCGGCAGCGTATAGAAGAGTAATGAACTCAAATCTTTCATTATTTATCAGCGGACCTGGCATTCTAGGATCTAAACTTCATCATCTCGCTGGGACTAACGCTGCAATACTTTTTAAATAGCGTGCTGAAGTAAGGTACGTTCTGGTAACCGACCATTTCCGACACCTCGTAAATCAAGTGATTCCCTTCAAGTAATAAAGCCTTCGCCCGCTCGATCCGCACGCGGATGACATAGTTGGTAAAAGTCTCTCCGGTTACCTTTTTGAACAGCTGGTTCAAATAATTTTTGGAAATATACAGCTGCGAAGCGAGCTGCTCCAAAGTGAGGTCCTCGGCATAATGCTTGTGAATGTAATCGATCATGAATTGTACCGCTTTCCGGTGTTTCTCCTGAATCGGCGGAAGCTGCGCTTTGGCGATGCCGGGGCCATCATGATCCGGGCCCATCCTGCCGCCCGCCCCTAGCTGCGCCGTCTCCAACAGCTTCTGCATCGCCTCGTCGGCCGACACTTTAATCCCTTCCCAGCCGCGTTGTATTCGTCCTAATCCCATACGGGTTTCAAGGCCGAGAAAGGTCCGCACATTGTCAATGATCAGACGGCCCAGGCACTCGGGGACAATCTCATGGTTTTGAAGGGAATACGTGAGGCCAAGCCAGAAGACGTTCTTGTGATCGATGCTAAAGGGGATACCTATAGGGCAATCGCAGGAGATTTTGTGGTAGGGATGGCTAAAACGCTGGGAATACAAGCCATTGTGGTAGACGATGTTATCCGGGATATCGCTGGAATCCGGCAGCTGGATTATCCGGTGTTTAGCCGAGGAACTACCGTTGCGGCAGGCGGGAAGTTGGGTATGGGAGAGGTTAATGTTCCGATCTCTTGCGGCGGTGTATCCGTAAATCCCGGAGATATGATTGTGGGAGATGCGGACGGTGTATTGGTCATCCCGCAAAGCATAGAGACAAAGGTCGTGCAGTCTGCCAAAGAAAAGTTAAAGAAGGATGAAGAACGGGAGAAGAGAATTAGCGGAGACCGCCAAGCCACTTTGGATTATTTGGACAGTATGCTTTCCAGCTAAAAGCTTAGAATATACCAAAAAGGCTTTCCACAGACATTGGGGAAAGCCTTTTTGTTTTGTGTCGACGCCGGCAAAGTCATTTAAAATCATATAATCGAGCTGGATTATCAACCAAAATTTTATGAAATAAGTCTTGATTAGAAGCCTGCTTAGCCAACAACTCAATCAATTCGGCGTCATTAGGCATCGGTTTTCCTGCAGAATACAAGCTGGGATGCGGCCAATCACTTCCCCAAATAACATTTTCCGGAGCCGTTTCAATAAAAGCTTTGGCTAAAGAAAGGCTATCTGAGTAATAAGGCGGGCCTTTCAAGGAAAGATGATACACTCCGGAAAGTTTTACCCATGCTTTGCCCCGCTGCAATAAGCTACGCATGATCTTGAAAGCTGGATGCCTTATTCCGATAGATAGAGGAATCCCGCCCAAATGATCAAAAACGATTGGACATGCAAGCCTATTCAGTAATTCGCTCATCTTAACGGTATCATCATCTTTCATCCAAAATTGAATGTGCCAGCCTAAATCGGTTATCCTTTCAGCTAGAGACTGTATTAGCGCAACATCCTGGGGTCTCCCATGCTGATATTGAACCGGACTCCTCTTACACCGATGTCGTGCATATAGGAAAGCTCCGCTTTCGTTACATCTTGATCAACCACAACCACCGCCCGTGCACGGGAACCCATCTGCAGCAGGGCGTCTAAAGTGCAGCGGTTATCGGTTCCATAGGCGGACGGAGTTACAATTACATTTCGAGTCGTGCCCAGCCGAGTTTGGAGCTTTCGGTAATCTTGTACCGTGGCCGAAGGCTGCCCGCGACGGTCCTCAGGACGATATGGAAACCGTAATGGATCATATATATGATGGTAGCAATCACATGTATTTCTCGGAAGTGTTATCGAAGTTGCATTGGTGCCCGAAGAATGCGGGACAGGGCGACGGATCTCCTCAACTTCATTCTGTTTTTTCACTCTTTCCCTCCAGTCATGATCCTGATAAAGGCACTTGTCCATTCGCTTGCTCTAAAAGCGGAAGCACCGCATAACATGCGGTTAATACTCCTTCGGAAAAAGGGGGAGTCTTCTGGTTGATTCTGCTTTTTATATATTTTAATGTTTTTACGTCTCATAAATAAATGATTAATTTTTTATCTACTTTCATAAAAACATTCTATAATTGATTATGAATAATACCAGACGATCGCGTCTGGTATTACCTGTATAAGTTTTTTTATAGTGCTTGAATTTCTCTTGCAATATCTGCAATAGCTTTTTGAACATATTCAAGGTGCGTTGCTAAATTTAAGCGAATATAACCAACAAAATTTTCTCCAAACCATTCTCCATAATCAACAGCAAGTTTACATTTTTTTGTACAAAATCCTCTATACCTTCAGGCTTAATTTTTGTCTAAAAAAGCAAGTATGTTCCTTCTAAATCGGCTACTTCAATATGCGGGAATAACATTTATATGTATATGAATTTTAAAGATTACGATAATTATCAAAATTGCGAGAATACTTATCATGGAATTATCGAACATTTTGATGTCTTAACCAATATTGTGATGAGAAACCAAGATACTTATTTGGAACAAGTAACTGCTAGTATTTTAGCTTCTTTTTTGGATTCCAGCACCAAGTGGGGACTTTTCTTTGGCCTCTCTTCCAGACCTATGATGCCTATAGCCGTAAAAATGTTATTCTCAAGGCATATTTTAAAAGAAGATGATCAATTGGTAAATAAATTGAAAATTTCAAAAGAAGATATACGTCTTTTAAAACATTATAATATGCTTTCTGTCACATAACGTTTCAGATTACCTAAAAAAGAACTTCCTATCTTTATGGAAGTTCTTTTTTAGGTAAATCACTTTATGCTCGCTCTTTTAAAGCATTTGAAACCATAATATTCAGTACATTTTTAAACGTTTGAAGATCATCTTCAGAAATACTAGCTATCGTATCGTCTTTAAACTTTTCGGCAACCGGCAATAAATCTAGATAAACCTGTACTCCCTTTTCTGACAACTCCAACCGTTTGACCCGCTTATCTGTATGGATACCTGACCGATTCAAGAACCCCTCAGATTCTAGTTTTTGAAGCAATCTGACAACGCTGGGCTCTTTTATACACATTTTATTTGCCAGTTCGCGCTGGGTAATGGATTCGCTAGTATAGATATAATACATCGCAATCCATTGGCTCCTCGTCATGTTATACGGCCGAAAATCCTTCTCCAGTTCTTCCGCGAATATTTTTGCACTACGGTTTGTAATAAAGGCAATACAGTCATCTAAATTAAACACGGCTTACACCAACCAATCAACTGTTCTATCTAAAATTAATCTCCTCTTTTCTAAATTATTATAACAAAATATTGTTGTGCCCGCTTAATAAACTTTTCACAACGATCAAATGGTTTGTTACAGTTCAAGCTTGATGCAACGCTCCAATTCCTAACCCAAACGCCGCCTCATGAATCACCTCTCCGGTAGTCGGGTGGGCAAAGATCGTCTGAGTAATCTGCTGCTCGGTAAGCCCATTGGCAATCGCAAGAGTAAGACTGCTAATCAGGGAAGATGCATCGGGACCAATAATGGACCCTCCGACGATCTTACCAGAGTTATTATCTTTGATCAGCTTTATAAATCCTTCCGGTTCATTCATCGTTAAAGCCTTGCCATTACTTTCAAATGACACCTTACTCATACTGTATTCCATTCCCCGCTGCTTGCATTCATCTTCCAATAAACCAACGCTGGCAATCTCGGGAGAAGTAAAGATAACATTGGGTACAGCGGAATAGTGCATGCTATTGGTCTCACCGAGCAAGGCATCTACAGCCGTAATGCCTTGGTGGGAAGCAACATGGGCAAGTTGTATAATGTTTGTGACATCTCCAATGGCATACACATGTTTTAGGTTCGTACGCATTTGTTTATCAACGGCAATGCCTTTACCATTATCATTTAATTGAATGCCCGCTTTTTCAATATCCAGCCCGTCAAGGTTGGGCTCTCGTCCAATAGCAACCAATACCTTTTCACTGACAAGTAAATGCTCGCCCTTTGAATCCACGTAGGTTACAATGGCTTCACCATCATCAGCACGTTGAATTTTGGACACCTTGGAGTTGGTGTGAATATGAATCCCTGCCTGCTGGGCCATATGCTTGATTTCTTCTGAGATGTCGCTGTCCAGCATAGTGAGCAGACGATCCATAAATTCCACAACATGCACTTCAGCCCCCAAGTTGCGGTAAATGAAGGCGAATTCCATCCCAATAACCCCGCCGCCGATAATTGTAATGCTTTTTGGCAGTTCTTCGCAAGAAAGCGCCTCCGTACTGTTCATGACAAACGGCAGATCAATTCCTGGTATATTCACTTTGGAAATCTTGGACCCTGTTGCCACTATAATATTTTTCGCCGAAATCTGGTAGTTAACATCGCCTGTTACATTCACAGCATTCGGTGAAAGAAAAGAAGCATGGCCACGGACAACCTGAACCTTGTTTTTTTCCATTAAAAAACCAACGCCGGAAACCAATTTCTCTTTGACTTCATCTTTACGCCGAATAATTTGCTTCATATCAACTTGAAGTTCAGTTCCTGTTTTTATACCAAACAATGAGGAATTTTTAACGCTGTGACAAACTTCAGAAGATTTGACCAGTGCTTTTGTAGGGATACAGCCAACATTCAAGCAGGTACCGCCCAATTCCTCTTTTTCAATCAACATTACCTGAAAACCTTTTTTTGCGGCATAAATGGCAGCTACATAACCTCCTGGCCCCGCCCCAATAATGAGCAAGTCCGTGTTCGTATCACGAGTTTGAATATCAGTCGATGGCTGTTGCCTGGATTGGGGAGGAGTATCGACCTGTATTGCATTCAATTCAAACAAGACTTGATTAGAGGAAATCTCGTCGCCTTCTTCAATTAATATTTTGCTTATAGTTCCATCTTCCAAAGCCTCAATCGAGCGATTCCCTTTTCCGGTTTCAATCTGTACCAAGCTATCTCCTGCAGATACCTTGTCGCCAACCTTTACCTCTATCCTGCCTGCTTTTCCCTTTTTACCACCGGGTATCATTGACATTTTGATTTGCATAAATATGCTCCTTATATACTTGAGGGCAGTTTATAAAAGCCCCTTCAAGTGAACGTTTTAATGTCTCACTACACCTGCTTTAACCATCTTCACACCGTTAGCGAGGCAATCTCCAACAGGGCATGTCTTTTCGATGAATTCTGCAAAAGCCTCTGCCTTTTCTTGGCTTTCGTTGGTTTTGAAATGCATGACGAAACGAATTTCTTGAAATCCATTCCTCACATCCGCAAATCCCATAAAGCCATCCGGGTCTAGGTCTCCTTCAAGTTCAACATAAAATTCTTCATAGGTAAATTCATTAGCTTCCGCAAAAGCGCCTGCAACAATGGATTGACAGGCACCAAGCGCACATAAAAGAGCTTCAACCGGACTCATACCAGTATTAGTTCCTCCAAAATCCTCTGGCTCGTCCATAAGGATTTTAAACCCTCTTGAATTTGTCTCAACCTGCAATCCATTAGGTAATTTTTTGGCAGTTGCTTTGAAAGTAGTTAGCATGAACATAACCTCCATATTGAATTTGTGAAAATAATAACATGTTCTATTTTGAAAATCAATAGTTAGCTAAGTAAGTATCTATATGTTATAGTGAAAATAATCGCAAAGTCTGAAGATTGTAAAAGTCATGAAATTATCTATTTCGAACCTATGGTTGCCTTTTTTCTTTCTAACCCCATTTAAATATAGAGGGGGATGGTGAAACATGAGAACCAGCAATACAGCTTCAAATTCAATAGAAAAAGCATTTAGCAGTTATATCAAAACCTGTCTTCAACATGCAAAAAGGGATTATGTCAAAAAACTTCAACGCGATTCTGCGCATCTCCTTACAATGGATGCTGTTACTTTTGAAGTTACTATTAACACTTTGGCAAACCCTTACAATACGATGTTAGTACAATATGACCCATCTCTTACACAAATCCTAGGACAGTTGCAACTTACCAAAAAAAGAAAAAGAAATTTTATATTTGAAATATTATGAAGATAAAACAGACAAAGAGATTGCTCAGTATATGGGAGTCAGTAGACAAGCCATTTCCAAAATAAAATCTAATATCCGGGCTAAGCTCAAAAGAGATTTTGAAATGTAATAAATCATTTGATTCTCGTGCCCCCCCCCTCTTTCATGAACACTACGCACATGCTAAAAAGAGGGGGGACAACATGAATAGTACTGCCCAGTTACTTTTTCTTGCACAACAAGGAGATAAAGAAGCCGAAGCAGTCTTGATAGAGCGTTACGAGCCTGTAATAAATAAGTATGCTAAGCTAAGCGGTATCATTGATGAAGATTGTAAGCAGCAGCTGACAATTTCGTTTATTTTGGCAGTTCGTCGTTTTGATCTTAATCGTTACCACTAATTAAACATATTTTCACATGTATTGATCTTATCTTGAGCGGTGGATTCATCGATCTCCTGCTCGATTTTTTGTACGTTATCCTCTATCTCTGAGTTGGGCAAGGCCTTGAATGACCATTCTAAACATAAGAAACTACGAATTCTACTTTCAACTACTTCAAATATTCCTTAAGCGTTTCAATAAACTTCTCTAGGGCTTTTGTCAGGTATGCCGACCTAGTGACGATGGAAAAGCTCCGCTTAAACGGAAGCCCCTCTACATGGATCATTCCGATGTATCCGCCTGCCAACTCTTTAGCAATTGTCCATCTTGACAGCAGACTGATCCCCAAGCCTGCCTCAACCGACTCCTTGATCACCTGTGTACTACCGAATTCCATAATAGCTTTCGGAGTAAACTCATACATTTCAAAGAAATTGTCCGCTGCCTGCTTTGTACCGGAACCTTCTTCCCGAAGAATCCACGTTTCATCCGCTAAGTCTGAAAGGCGCAATTCCTATTCTTTTTTAATAATGGATGTCGCGGTGAAGTATCTATTACCATGTTATCTTCCGAAATGACTTCTGAATGTATTTGATAATCGTTGAAACAACCCTCAATAATCCCAATATCCAATTGATAGGAAATGACTAAATCAATGATTTCTTTCGTGTTGTGAATGATGATGGATGGTCTGATAAGCAGATACTCTTTTTTCAGCTTGGCAATAACATCCGGCAAAATATATTCACCGAATGTATAGCTTGCTCTAATGGCAATCGGGCCGCCAGCGTGGCACGCCAAATCATCCACTAAATATTGCATTCTTATCATTCATATTATATATCATTATTTTCCTTATATATAAAACAAGGGGGACACTGGACTTGTGAAATCAATTTGGGGTGATGATATGGAAAGCCAACAAGCAAAGATTCCGAATGCAATGGAGAAAAAACTTCCTAAGCCAAAGAACAAAACTTCCGTGGGTTTATGGTTATCAGGCATTGCATTCACCGTTGTTATTGCCGCAATCGGGTTTGCTTTATCGAAATTCCCCATGTTCGATCATGTCGGTCCACTGGCCTGTGCAATTGTGATCGCAGTGATTTACCGGCAATTTTTTGGTTACCCGGAGGCATTGTGGCCGGGAATTCAATTTTCCGCCAAGCGTTTATTGCGGTTTGCGATTATATTATTTGGTCTGAAATTAAACATTGATACTGTTCTTCACCAGGGAGTTTACCTGCTTGTCCGTGATATGGCGGTAGTTGGGTTTGCGATTTTAACAACCGTTGGGCTGGGAAAAGCTCTCAAAGCGGCCGACGTTCATATTGGCATGTTAAGTCGGCCCCTCAACCTTTTTTGGGCTCATTCCATCCCCTCAAGCCTTCTATCACTCTACAAACCTTTCCATGTGCGAGCCAATTGTTGATATAGCCGTTCTATTAATTTTTTTCTGAAATTAGAATGTATCATATCTGTAACTCCTCTCTATAATTTAATATTTTATCTCAAAACATGATCAACCAATGGTTTCTTTTTTTGTCCCGTTGCCCATTTAAGTATATAGAAGATCAGATTGATGATCTTCCGTCCTTTATTTACGTTCCTTGATAAGTTCATACTGCCTATTTCAAGTACATTCCTCGGCCTCCGTAACCAGCGGAAGCGACGAAGCGGTAGCGCCATGACTGTTTCTCACACGAGCGACAAACTACCGGCTGAAATCAATCCATGGTGGGTTGAATCGCGATTACTCGGTGTGAGGGATAATGATACTTCTACCCGGCCAGCTTCACCGCATTGGGGGTAGCCCGCTCGGATGAGGGGGAGCTTCGGAAGACCGAAGTTATGATGCAGATTTACCACCTGCAGCTTGAAACAGGCTCTCATTACTTTTTCCATTTTCCACATGATTTCTCTGTTACCCTCATTCCTCCTTCTTCCTACATAAAATATTTCAAGAGAGGAGACCTTGGATAATGTGCCCGCCTGAACTTTTCAAACTGATGTTTCAAAATTACCCCGATGTCGTTAATGTTCCGCAACTGTGCGAGATGCTCGGCGGCATAAGCACAAAATCGGCTTATAAGCTCCTGCAAGGAAACAAAATCAAACATTTCAGAATCGGCAGAGCTTACAAAATCCCCAAAGCCAATATCATCTCCTACCTCCGCAGCATCATGACCGACTCTCCCACCTCACACTGTGATGCTTTAGTGCATTGAATCGTATGCTGTACTGTGGTATATTAACAGTGTCAATGGTAGGAGATCGGGCTGCTTAACCAAGGAGGGATATTTTCAAAATGGTAGCAGGCCACCTACAAGAAAAGAAAGGTCTTTTTTATATCGTTCTGAATTACAAAGATGGCGGAAAACGAAAAAGCAAATGGATTCCTACCAAACTTCCGGTAAAAGGCAACAAGAAAAAAGCGGAGGCCATGTTGCTCGAGGCACGCAAAAATTATGTACCTCCCTCAGAAGCCAATCTAAAAAATGAAGAAGAGATGGTTGCTGAAGAAAAAAGCGAGCAGACAGATGAGCCTACAGAAAGTGAAGAAGCCGAAAAGGACGACATTTTATTCGCTGACTTCATGGTGGAATGGCTTGAAATGATAAAATATCAGGTTGAGATCACCACCCACTCGGCTTATAGTTTTGCTGTTAACACCAGAATCGTCCCGTACTTCAGGGAAAAAGGAATTTATTTAAAGGAACTGCAACCAAAACACCTGCACGATTTTTATCAGTATGTCTTGAAAAAATTTGGCCTGACCACGAACACCGTACTGCATTATCATGCCAATATCCGTCAGGCGCTGCAACATGCATTTGAAATGGACATGATCCCTTCGAACCCCGCAGACAAAGTCAAGCGGCTCAAGAAGAACCAATTTATCGGAAGCCACTATACGAGTGATGAGCTAAACGATTTGTTCGAAGTCGTGAAAGGCGATCCGGTTGAGTTAGGTGTCATTCTGGCAGCTTTTTACGGATTGCGGCGAAGTGAAATTGTCGGGCTCAAATGGGACGCCATCAACTTTCAGCATCAGACCATTACCATCAAGCACACCGTTATCCCTGTATCTTATGAGGGCAAACAAATCATCGTGGCAAAAGACCGGGCCAAGAACAAATCGAGTTACCGCACTTTGCCGCTCGTCCCTGTCTTCCTAGAGTTGCTACTGCGGCTGCTGGAAGAGCAACAAGCGAATCGGGCTATGTACAAGGACTCTTACAGCAACCAATATCAGGACTATATTTACGTCAATAAGCTGGGAGAGCGAATTAAGCCGGGTTACATTACTCAACATTTTCCGCTCGTCCTGAAAAAGCATAATTTACGGCGGATTCGGTTTCACGACCTTCGGCACAGTTGGCGCCAGCTTACTGCTTGCTAACGGTGTCAGCTTAAAGGAAATTCAGGCATGGTTAGGGCATAGCCATTATTCCACTACCGCCAATATTTATGTTCATCTTGAATACAGCTCAAAGCTTTCTTCAGCTCAAGTGATGAACAATACTTTGCAAATTCCGAGTATGCAAAAAGCTCCTGAATCCCCATCAAAGGAAATTCAAGAGCTCGTTCATTGTTAATTGATGCGGTCGAGAGGACTCGAACCTCCACGGGGGGTTAGCCCACACGGACCTGAACCGTGCGCGTCTGCCAATTCCGCCACGACCGCATATTTCGTCGGTGCATTGTTTTGCAGCAACGAAATATATAATATCACGAATGTTTTGGGGAGTCAAGCAAAGAAAATATCTTTTTTTGCCGTTACTTGATCCCCGCCGCTTGCCTTTCGTTCAGATAGTCGGCCATCGTTTGGAAGAACTTCAGCACCGCCAGCAGCTCGGCTTCGGCAAACGAGTCAAAGGCGTCCAAAAACTTACGTTCCATCACTTGGTGCATCGCTTCATGCGCTTCGAAAATCCGCCTGCCTTTAGGCGTCAGGCTGAAGTACACTTCTTTCTTATTGTCGTTCAGCTGCCCCCGCTTAACATATCCTTCCGTCAGCAGCTTGGCGCTGATTTTAGTAATACTCGCTTTCGATAAATTCAGCTTGTCGGCAATGGAAGTATTGTTGATCGGCTCGTGGTTGCCGATGCAGTCGAGCACATGAACGCTCGTCAGATTGTTCGGCAACGAGTCAAGCCCCATTTCCCGCGCCTGATCGGCGAATTCGTCCAACTCCATGTCGAACGACTGCTCCATCATATGCGAAAAATGGAGAAACTGCCCGTAAACCAGTAGCTTTAGCTTCTCGGACGAGTTCACTTTCGCCCCCCTTTCTTCCTATATCTGCATTATTCTATTTTAGCAGGCGTTCGTTTACTTGCAAATCAGGCAAACCAAAAGCCGTCGGCAAGCCGTCGATACTTGCTGCATTTGCCTTGTGCCAGTACTTTTCAAGCTGTTCTTTGTTAAACTTCAGCGATACTTCCTTGAGCTTATCCCGGTCGCCCTCATACTTCATAAACGGGACCCCAAAGCCGCACGAATCCTGCACTCTGTGAACGTCAACGATAATCATTTGTCTCGCGCCCGGAAGCGGGTCAAACATAGGATACAGCTCCTCCCATCGGCTTGAGCCGG
Source organism: Paenibacillus oralis (assembly GCF_003863965.1). Lineage (GTDB taxonomy): Bacteria > Bacillota > Bacilli > Paenibacillales > Paenibacillaceae > Fontibacillus > Fontibacillus oralis. The sequence continues at coordinate 4,693,808 of NZ_RRCN01000001.1, read as the reverse complement.
GCAGCGCGACCGTCCCGGTACCGTAAAGCCGTACAATGACGGGCGGTCCCTCAAACGCACAGAACATTAGTGTCACTCTGCCATTCTCCAAAATATGCGCGCATGTCTCATTGCCCGAGCCCGACATATCCAGATAAGCCACCTGATTGTCCGACAGAATACGAAAGGAGCTATAACCCTTGGGCGATAGATTCACATGTCCTTCCTCCGACAATGGCGCCGATCCGACAAAAAAAAGATGCTGACGCTGAATGAACTCTTTATGCTTCGGCAATAGAGCCTCGTGTTTAACCCCCATATCCTCTCCACCTTTTTCATGATATTGGAATGAAATACATATTTTAATTAAATATTGTTAACTATGAAACAAAAATACCATGATTGCCTCTGGAAATCAATAGTAAAATTGAGTGATCAAATCGTACAAGTCCTCCTCCGAAAGCCTAACGGTTGTAATACACGCTATTTTAGGAAAAATCGTTTGTTTGAAATCCTAACGGTTGTGAGCGACGTTATTTCCCTCTATTTCCATCAAAATGGTCATGTGTACGTGAAATAAGCGCCAGGACAACCGTTAGGATTTGAAATCGGCGTTTTTGGAGCAAATAGCGTTGATGGCAACCGTTAGAATGACTCAGCGGATTTCCTGGCTTCCCCCCATTTCGCCAGCGCCCCAGCCCCAGTCCAGCCATCACAGCAAATATAACCTCTCCATCACTTCACCGAACCGATCATCCCGGCGACGAAATGCTTCTGCATCACGAAAAATACGAGCGCCGTCGGCACTGTCGATATGACGATCGCCAGCATGATCAGTCCGTAATCCGGCGCGTAACTGGAACCGAGCGTCGAAATCAGCAGCGGCACCGTCTGCTTCTCCGGCGTTTGCAGCACGATCAGCGGCCACATGTAGTTGTTCCAGCTGCTCATGAACGTGATGATCGCCGCCGCCGCGTACGTCGTTTTCATCGTCGGCACATACACCCGAAAGAACAGCCCCAGCTCGGACAAACCGTCGATCCGGCCGGCCTCCAGCAGCTCTTTCGGGAACATTTTGGTACTCTGCCGGAAGAAAAAAATCAGAAACGCCGTCGTCATCGTCGGCAGCACCACCGCGGCCAGCGTATCGATGCCGATGAGCGGGACCAGGTTGGTGATTTGCCCGAACATCCGGTACAACGGCACCATCATCGCCGCAAACGGGATCATCATCGACAGCAGCAAAATATTAAACACGATGTCCTTCACTTTGCTGCGATAGATCTCGAAGCCGTAACCGGCCAGTGAGGCGATCAGCAGCGCCAGCAGCGTTGTCGACACGGAAACAATCAGGGAATTTTTCAAAGCGTTCAAGATATCGACGGATTCCAGCAAATTGCCCAGATTCGCCATGAAATAAGCTCCCGGCAGCAGCCGCCCCCGGGTCACATCGACGGACGGATTCGTCGCGCTGACGATGATCCACAAAAACGGAAAGATGGACACGAACGCCGCCACGGCAAGAAACAGGTACATCGAGATTCTTTTGACTTTAAGCATTGCGGTCACCTGCCACTTTAAATTGAAGGATCGACAGCACGATGATCATGATCACGATCGAATACGAAACGGTAGCCGCGTACCCGAAATCCGCCGAGTACTTGAACGACAAATTGTAAATGTACTGCGAGATCGAGGTCGTGGCGTTGCCCGGTCCGCCCTTCGTAATGTTCATCACCTCATCGAACAGCTGCAGCGTGCCGATCGTCGAGGTGATCGAGGTGAACAAAATGATCGGCTTCAGCATCGGCATCGTAATGCGGAAAAACTGCTTCACCGCCGAAGCCCCGTCGATTCTCGCCGCCTCATAGATCGACGGATCGATATTTTGCATGCCGGACAAGTAAAAAATCATATTATACCCGGTCCAGCGCCACGTAATGGCGACGATGATCGTCACCTTCGCCCAAAACGGATCGGTGATCCAATGAATCGGTTCGCCCACGACATGCAGGCTCATTAACAGCGAATTAACCAGCCCGCCATCCGCAAACAAATATTTGAAAATAACCGAATACGCCACCAGCGAGGTGATGCAGGGCAGGAAAATCGCCGTCCGGAAAAAACCTTTCCACTTCAAATGGCGGTCGTTCAGCAGTACGGAAATAAATAAAGCCAGCAGCACCATCAGCGGCACCTGTACGAGCAGATAAATGAACGTATTTTTGACCGCGGTGATAAACATCGTATCGGTGAACAGGCGTTTGTAGTTGCCAAGCCCGTTGAAGCTTAAGTTTGAACCGGTGCCGGTCTGAAACGACAGGATCAGGGCCTGAATTATCGGGTAAAAATAAAAGACCGCGATCATCAAAACGGCCAGGATCACAAACAGCCAGCCGACGGCGGAAGCTTTGAGGCGCATGGCGGATCCGGATGCTCTCATCATCGGTTTCATCTCCTTTTTCTCGGATACAACCCATAAGCCGGCCGGATCACAGTAAAACCTTGAACCGGGAACAGCCCAAGGTTTTACCGTTATGACCGCGGACTTACTGCAATTGCGCTTCAGCCTGGGCCTGGGCGTCGCGAATGACGCTGTCGACGTCTTTGCCGTTCAGGTAATTTTGGATTTCAATGACCAAAATATCTTCGATCGCATAGGTGTGCAGGCCGTAATTGACCTTCGGCACCTCTTCGGTCCATTTGGCGAAATCGGCGTAAATCTTCTGCCCGCCGAAATACTCGTCGGCTTTATCGTAGGCGTCTCCGCTGGAGGCGGCCTTGAGCGAACCGATGACCCCGGCTTTTCCCAGCATTTCCGAATACATCTCCGCGTCGGAGCCAAACGTCTCGGCCAGGAAATTCGCCGCGGTATCCTGACCGTCCGTGTTCATGACGTACCAGGAGCTGCCGCCAAGGCTTGACGCATTGACTGAACCCGTGCTGCCGGCCAGCCGCGGCGTAGGCACGACCGCCCATTTGCCCGACTGCGTCGCCTCCGCCTTGACGGAAGGCGTGATCCAGTTGCCCGTCGGCACCGAAGCCACATCGCCGTTGTTAAAAGCGGCCAAAAACTGGCTCCAGTCCGCGTTCATTTTAACGATATTCGCATCGAACATCGCTTTGTACGTTTCCAGCGCTTCCTTAATGGCCGGATTGTCCGCGAGGTTCGGCGTTTTGCCGTCCTCCTGCAAATACCAGGTACCGGCCGACTGCGCCATGACCCTGATGATGCCGAGGTCGTTCGGATCCTGGGTCAGCATGTCTTTCCCAGTTGCCTCCTTCACCTTTTTGCCGATTTCGATGTACTGGTTCCAGTCGATATTCGTCAAGTCGTCCACCGTATAACCGGCCTGCTCCAGATAGTCCGTCCGGACGTACAGCCCGGTTGCGCCGGAGTCGAACGGAACGCCGTATTGCTTGCCGTTATAGCTGGTTGGCCCGATTTTGTATTCGGCAAAATCCTCCGCCTTGATCGCGTCCGACATGTCGCGGAAGGCGTCGGGGTAGGCCTGCAGGAAGTTTTGCGCCCGATAGTCCTCTATTAGCACGATGTTCGGGAGCCCTTTTGTCGTGCCCGAATTCAGTCCGGTGTTCAGCTTCTGCACGATATCGGCCTGCGCATATTCCACGATGTTCACTTTGACGTCCGGGTGCTTCGCTTCATATCTCTGTTTGGCGATTCTAAGCGCGGCGATGTTGAAGTTAGGATCCCAGGCCCAGACGGTGATTTCCTGGCTGCCGCCGGAATCGCCGCCGCCATTCCCCGCTCCCGGGTTCGCCGTTCCCTCCGAACCGCCGGAACTTCCCGATCCGCCCGAACCCGCCGAGCAAGCGGATAAGGCCAACATCAACAGCATAACGGCAAGCATCAGAATCAAGCTTTTTTTCATCCTTTGTTCATCCCCCTGCTTGTTTGTTTGGAAAGCGCTTTCTATCTCCGTTTTTATGATAGCATCGCGGCAATTGGGGCGGTTAGAAATATCTTTGTGCGGATTGGTGATTTTATTGTCCATTGTGGGAAAGCGTATACATCGTTTTGGTCATATTTTTGGATTTTGGTAAATTATTTGGATGCCGCTTCAGTTTCGTCCGCTCCAGCCACCAGCGGCAAAATGATGCGGATTTTCGTCCCCTCCCCTTTGGCGCTGGAAATATGGACTCCGTAAGGCTCTCCGTACAGCAGCTTGATCCGGTTGTCGACGTTTTGGATGCCGATCCCGGTGAACAGCTGGCGGCTGCTTTTCGCGTTAGGCAGTGCATCCGTACCTTCGGTCAGCTCCATGCCGTCGCCGTTGTCGGCCACCTCGCAAACCAGCAAACCGTCATTTTTCGAGACAAGGATGTAAATGGTCCCTTCGTTTTTTTCGTTGAAGGCATGGAAAAAGGCGTTTTCGATAAACGGCTGGATAATCAGCTTTGGCACCTCGTAATGCAGACAGTCCGGCGAGACAAAATAGTTCACTTTGATCCGGTCGCCATACCGCACATGGTTGATAAACACGTAATTTCTCATGTTCTCCAGCTCCTGTCCGATCGTGATCGTCTCGCTGACGTTGCTGATCGTGTTTTGCAGCAGCGAAATCAGCGCGTTGATCGTTTCCGCGGCCGCGCTTTTGCTCCCTTTTTGCACCAGCATTTTGATCGACGCCAGCGTGTTGTACAGGAAATGCGGATTAATCTGCCGCTGCAAGGCTGCCAGCTCCGCGTTCCGCTGCTCCTTTTGCGTCTCCAGCAGCCGGCGGATGTAATCGTTCAGCTCATCCAGCATGTAATTAAACGCCTTGCCCAGCTCTCTAACCTCAAACCCCCCGCTTACCGTTATGTAATTGCTGAAATCTTTTTTCGCGATCGTGGACATTTGGCGGACAAGGCGGGTCAGCGAACCGGTCAGCCTGCGCGACATGACGAAAACGGCCAGCATCGCAAACACGATGATGACCATGCAGGTTAGCGCCACGGACTTCACGTTGATGATCTGCCTTGCGGTATACTGGCGGTCAATCAGGTTTACGAGGTAAAAATGGTATGAGGGCAAATCATGGGACAAAATAATCCGTTCCTTGCCCAGCACGGTACCGCTGTGGTAATCGAGCTGGCCGCGGGCGATCGCTTCAGCATCGTCCAGCAGTTCCGGAACAGTGGTCCCGATCAGTTCCGGCCGATTGGCGGACACGATCATGCCGTGCGAATCGAGCACCAGCACATCGTTGCCGGCGCTGGTGAAACTTTCGAAAAATTGCTTGAACTCCCGCTCGCGGATCGCGATGTACAGCGTGCCGTAATGGAGTCCGCGGGTCCGGTCCACCAGCGCTTTGCTGGCAATGATGAAATCCTCCTCCGCCCCGTCCGCGCCTTGCCGGGTATCGTATTGGTACAGAATGCGCCCGGGATTGGCCGCCGTCCTTGCGGTCAGCGGATCTGCCGCCAGCTCCTCCCCCGTCACCGGCCAATAGGAGCGGTCGGTCGAATAGCTGCGGCCGTTGATGCCCGTAATCGTCACGGCCACATCAAAGGCGCCCAGATTGGAGGCAAGCTGGTCCATCTGCTCCGACATGCGGTAGAACACCTTGGACATCGAAACCGAATCCAGCTCCCCGCCCGTCAAATAGGCTTTTACCGTACCGCTCTGGGCGGCGTAGGTAGCGGCGTTCACGATCGAATCGTTAAACGAATCGAGGCTGGTGTTGATTTGCTTCAGCACCTTGCCATTGGTGATGCTGAACGTTTCCGCAAACAGCCGCTCCGACATGCGGATCGTAATAAGCGAAGTCAGCAAACAGACGGCGGCGATACTCATCGTCATCACCAGGAACAGTTTGGTAAACAGCCGCACACGGCTTAGTTTTTCAAGCGCTTTTTGCATAAAATCAGTCCTTCTTGCCGTAATCATGTCTGCGGTATTGGCTGGGCGACATCCCCGTCTGCTTCCTGAACACCTTCGTAAAATAACTGTGATCCGAATAGCCCACCCGCCCGCTGATCTCCGCGATGGTCAATTCGCCTTTGCGCAGCAGTTCGGCCGCCTTGTTAATGCGGATTTTGTTCAAATATTCGCTGAACCCTTCGGCATTGTGGGCCGAAAAATAGCTGGAAAGATACGACGGATTAAAATGAAAATGCCGGCTGAGCGAGCTTAGGGTGAGCGGCTCGCCATAATGCTCGTCGATATATTCCAGCAGCTTCCTCATATTTCCATCGCCGGCCGGCTGGGATTTGGCAGCCGCCAGCTTTTCCGCCTCCTCCAAAAAGCCGTTCAACCGCGCTATCGCCTCCCCGGCGTCCTCCGCCTCATCGATCGCTTTAAAATATGCGTATTTCATGCCGTCCAGTTCCTTCAGACGCTCATTCGTTTCCGTAATAACGACGGTCATGTTGAAAATGGCGTTGCCGAGAAACGCTTTGAACTCAAAAGGCGGAATCCGGTAATTGCCCGCTACCCGGGCGGCATAATCGCGCAAGCGGCCAAACGCCTCGGCATAACGTTCCTTTTTTAAGTCGGCCAGCAGCCGCTTCATATCAAAAACCTCCGGCTCCCGGGCGGCCGGCAGTTCATCCTGCAACATCAGGATCCGGTCCGGAAAATAAAACCGGTAGTAGAGCAATTGCAGCCATTCCTCGCGGTAGACCTCCTCAAGCTGGTTCAGGTCGGCAAAGCCGGAGCTTATCGCCCAGACCATTTCGGGCATGGCCTCCGCTTTGCCGGCCGCAAGCTCCTTGACGGCGTGAACGGCCTGGCGGACGTGCTCCCGCGGCAGGTTCACCAGCATGAGCAGCCGCTTGCCGTCCGCGAGCATCGTCCTCGGCCGGGCCGGAAAAGGCGCCTCCTTCAAACGCGCCTCCAGGCTGGCGGCAAGCCCGGCGATATAGCTGTGCGGCTCCCCGGCGACCCGGCTAAGATCCGCTCCGAGCAGCACAAACGTGTCGTACGGGAAATACTCCTGGAAACGCTCGCCTTCCTCCGGCGGGAATCCAGCCAGCAGCCGCTCCAGCCGCTGATCCAGCGACAAGCCGCCATCTGCCGTCCGCTCCGTATAATGCAGGCCCGGAATTTTTCGCGCCGTGTTTTGCAGCACCTGCAGCAGTTCCTCCGTCTCCAGCTTGGGCTTCAGGATATAATCGGCGACCCCGCTCTGAAACGTGGAACGTACATAATTGAATTCCCCATAGCTGCTGAGCACGATCACTTCGACCTGTGGATCATGCGCCTTCAGGACACGGGTAAATTCCTCGCCGTCCATCACCGGCATCACGATGTCCGTAATGACGATATGCGGCGACAACCGCTTCATCAACGCCAGCGCTTCCTTGCCGTTCGAGGCTTCGCCGACGATTTGAAAGCCGTATTGCTCCCAGTTCAAATGGTGTTTGATCCCCTGCCGCACCAATATTTCATCATCAACGATCAATATTTTGCACAACTCACGCATCCCCAGCCCCCCTGTTTAGTGAAAGTTAGATTTCTTTTGACAGCGTTTTCATTCTTTTGCGCCTTGAGCGCTACTCCCCGCGCTCAAGCATATGGTACAAACCAATAAACCGTTTCAGCCCTTCCCGCGATTGCTGCTCGTTCAGATAAGAATAGCTGAGCCTGATCCAGGATTCATACGACCTCAGCGGATCGCAGATCGAGCCGGGCACAAAAGTGATGGAACGCTTGACGCTTTCGACGAGCAGCTTGTCGATCGAGACCGTCTCGGGCAGCTTGACCCATAAATTAAAGCCCCCCTCCGGACTGGACCACCCCCAGCCGGCCGCCGCAAGCTCCTCCTCCATGATGTCCCGCCGAATCGCCAGTGCGATCCGCAGTTTTTCCAAATGCTGCTGCATCCGCTGCGAAAAGAAATAATGCAGAAAAATTTTCTGATTCAAGAGCGGCGTTCCGCTGTTCGACAAAGACCTGGCTTTTAAAAAATGTTTCATCACCGGCAGCCGGCAGGCCGTAGCGGCGATGCTGAGCCCCGGAGCCACGTATTTGCTGAAGCTGCGGATATAGATCGTCCACCCCCCTCCGTATCATAGGCAAATAGCGGGAGCGGGGGTTTTTTGCCAAAATAGATATCCCGGTAGGGATCGTCCTCGATCAGCAAACATTGATATTGCTGGGCAAGCTCGACCAGCCTTTTGCGCTGCTCGGCCGGAACCGTGTAGCCCGTAGGATTATGAAAGGTAGGGTTGAGGTAAAAGAGGCGCGGTTTATAGGTTTGCATCAGCCTTTCCACCTCATCCAGCCGATAACCTGACTCCGAAATATCGATGGGAATGATACGGGCCCCCTGCCCTCTAAAGACATCAATCGCCGGGCTGTAAGTGGGCCTTTCCATTAAAACGGCGTCACGCGGTTTGACCAAAACTCTGGCTATCAAATCGATGGCTTCCTGCGACCCCGAGGTAATCAGCAGTTCATCGGCCGACAGATGGAAATGATAGTGATCGGCTAAATAACCGCATAAAGCTTCCCTTAACTCCATATCCCCCTGCACGCTTCCGTAGGTGCCCAGAACTTTAGGGTACAGATCGAACACCTTTTTCACATATTCCGAAAAATAGTGGTTCGGCAGCAGGTTGGGATCAAGCAGCGCTTTGGAATATTGATAGACAGCCTGGACCTGATGGATTTCCGAGAGGCTGCTGCCCTGAACGTTGGCCAAAACGATCGGGTCATCCCGCGTTTCGGCGGGCAAACTGCCGCCGGGCGACACGTAGTAGCCGGATTTATCTTTCACGTACACACTTCCGTTTGCCTTCAGCAACTGATAAGCTTTAAACACCGTAAGCCGGTGGACCTGAAGCTCCGCCGCCAGCTTCCGCACGGAAGGAAGCTTCTCGTCGGCCCGCCACTCCCCGCGCCGAATCCTTTCCAGCACATAATCATAAACCTGTTCGTACAGCTTATCCGCTTGAAATGTTGAAAAATTATAGTCTTCCACTTCTGCCCCGCCTCCTTCCTCCAACTTTAAAATCCAATCTGTTCTATTATATTCGATCTGTTCTATGAAGTCTCCTGTATGATGGAGACAACGACAGGAGGAATGAACATGGTTTTGCTGAATTACATCGTCATGTGTCTCATCTTCGGAACGACCTTTTTGGCCATTAAAGTGGGGGTTGATGCCGGGGCTCCGCCTTTTTTCTCCGCGGGAATTCGTTTTTTTGCGGCGGGCTGTGTCCTGTTTGTGTGGATGGCGTGGAAAAAGAAAGCGAAGCTGTCATTGCTGCTTCGCAAAGAGATGTTTCTGACCGGAGCCGCGCTCACCTTCGGCGTGTTTGCCCCGTTGTATTGGGCGGAGCAGTATTTGAGCTCCGGCATTGCCGCGGTTTTATCGGCCACGGCGCCGCTGATGATTTTGCTGCTGGAGACCCGCATTTCCGGGCGCAAGCTTCCCTTTGGATCGTGGGCCGGCTGCCTTGTCGGGTTCGCGGGACTGATTCTGCTCCTTCTCCCCGGCTTAACGGTATCGTTCAGCAAACTTTGGCTGCTCGCCTGCGCCGCCGTTTTGTTCGGACAGATTTTCTACGCTTGCGGCACCGTCTATTCCCGCCGCGTCATCCGGCGGTTTGCGGACACTTCGCCGATCGCCTTGAACGCGGCGCAAATGATGTATGGCGGGACGCTGCTGATGATTTTGTCGCTGTTTACGGAGAACATAAACATCGGGTCCATGCTGGCGCCCAATGCGGTTATGCCGCTGCTGTATCTGATCGTCGCCGGTTCCATGCTCGGTCACACCATCTTCTACTGGCTCGTCGCCAAGACGAACCCTGTGTTCCCGGCGACCTGGCTTTACATTTCGCCGTTGATCGCCCTAACCCTGGGCGTGCTGCTCTACCATGAGCCGCTTTCCTTCGTGTCCGTGATCGGCGGGATTACGATTATCGGCGGAATCGCGCTCGTCAACCTGGACAACCTGAAGCAGTTGGCGGGGAGAAAAGCTGCGCTCGCCCGCAAAGCAAGCGAGGCGCGATAGGGGCGGCGGCGTACGCGGACCGGATGGCCGGCAGGCGCAGCGGAACGGATCCCGCGTTCATGGACCAGGACCGCGGAGCCCTTCGGGGCTCGACGACCGGGTTCATGAACCGCCAGGAGCCACCGGGTCCTTCTGGGCTCGGCCGTGTTTATGGGCCAGAGGTTCCCGGAAGCCAGCCTTAGCCCCAGCACCGAATATTCCACGAAATGCAAAAGTGCATGCGATTTTTGTCAAAACCACTCGATATGGGCAGTTCAAATGCAAATGTGCAGTTCATTTCCGGTCAAAAGATACTTTTTGATCAAATCGACGATTTTCAAATGCACTTTTGCACTTCATCCGCTCGTAAAGGAAATTTGGTGTAGAATCAAATGTACTTTTGCAGTTGATTTGGCGGTTGCTTCGCCAGTTGGCCCCACCGAGTACTTCAAACTTTCTAATCTAGGGACACTGCTCTAACGGACTCCAGCGACCTTATTTGCCTATTTCCCGGGTATTTCCCGGCCTAACGGATCCACATGACCTTATTTTGCTCTAAACGAGTTCACCAGGGCCGATTCGAGGTAAATAGCGTCATCTGTGTCCGTTATATTTTGCAAACCTCCGTTTTTCCGCAAATAGAGCCTCTGGAGTCCCTTAGCCTCCATCTCTATCTCCATTTCCCTCTTCTCCTTCCTCTCCAACTCCCTCTTCTCCACCCTCTCCACCTGTCTCATCGGCCTCTACCCGACCGGAAATTTTTTAATATTAAAAAAACCGCCATTCGCATACAATGGCGGTTTCTTCATAACCAGGATTCAGAAAAACTGCGGGTACTGTTTGGCCATGCTGTTCACCTGCTCCAACAGGCTGTCGGAATGCTCCTTCACGGCTTGGCGCAGAGCTTCCGCGTCGCGGCCCCGAATGGCCGCAACCATGTTTTCATGCTGATGGATATGGGACTCTAGGACGCCTTCCATCTTGCCGTGCAGCAAACAAATGCGATTATAATGGGAGGCCACCTCTTCAATCGTATACCATGCAAGCGATTCTCCCGCCGTCTCAAAAATAAGCTGATGGAAACGGTTGTCCTTGTGGTAAAACTCGATAAAATATTTTTTGTCCGTATATTTCTTCTGCTTGTTGATCAATTCCTGCATCGTATCCGCCACCAGCTCGCTGCACTTGCGGATAAATTCATCCACCACGGCGGATTCCAGCGACGTCCGAATGAACCATTCCTCGCGCACTCGCTGCAAATCGATTTTGGAAACCACCGTTTTGCGCTGGGGATAGATTTCCACGAGTCCCGACTGCTGCAGGCGCACGACGGCTTCCCGTACCGGCGTCCTGCTGACGCCATAACGTTCGGACAGCTTCTGGACGCTGACGTCCATGCCCGGCTCCAACGTCATGTTCATTATGTCTTCTTTGATTTTATTGTAAGTTACATCGTTTAATGAATTGCTGTTATTTATAATTTTCAACGGTTTCCCTACACCTTCCCGAACCCACTCCTAAAACGTCACGATATATTTCTTCCGCGCCGGAAGAATCGTAACTGAAGTACAAAAGAAAATCCAGAATAAACGGGGAATAGTTTAGTTTATTCAGCTCCCGGGTAAACGCCATGGCTCCGATTTCACTCAAAGCGCGTATCGTAGAGCGGTGCTTAAGCCCGAGAAAATTCCATAATACAATCTTTTCATTCCGCGTATAAATGTCCGGCTCAAACCGGTCTTCCACAACATGAAAAATTTCATGCCCCAAGATAGTATTCATTATATCATCTTGCCGGAATAGTTCAACCAAGCCCGCAGCTTCCCCGGACACCAGCCGAGCCGCCTTGCGCACGGGTTCTGCCATCATGATTATTTTGTCCGGCGGCGTGTAGCAGGCAAACAGAATCCTTTTTCCCGTCATGGAAACATCCTGGAACTCAAGCCGGAGCTTCAACCTTTCGGCAAGCAAACGCACATCCGTACATCCATATTCCCCGCTGATTCGCCTGGCATACTGCCTTCCGCAAGCAACCGCCCCCGCAATCATCTCCGCTTTTTGTTCCGGCCGTATCCGCTGGCTTAAAATATCCCTTGAAAAAGCATACCCTCCCCAAGTTTCATCATCCACCCTGAGCAGCGACCCGAGCATATCTTCCAGCTTGTTTGGCTCCCGCATGCTTCCCCCGTTTCCCAGCGGTATCAACTCTGCTTCATATTGGCGGCGACGACGATAATCTCGGTATCCGGTTCAAAGGTGGACACTTCAATATCCATCAACAGCTCCAACTGCTCGAAATCGGATGCGGTAAAATCCATGACACGCGCGCCTACGCACAGGTAAAAATCCGGTCTGGCAATGAGTTCCGTCTTATAAACGGCCATCGCTTCCCACAGTTTTTCCACGGCCCGCAAATACGCTCCGGCGGTTGTCTTGATGGCCATGGCCCGGCCTCTCTGAATTTTAATGAATCCTTTACTGTCCAGGATACGGACGGCCCCGGCGTCTCCCGCTTTTTCGACTTTTTCGCCAAAAATATAAAAATACCGGGTTTTCTCCAGCAACTGCGTCCGATCGATGGAAATCCGCATATCGCCTGCGGCGATTTCCTGGAGCTCCGCTTCACTGCATTCCTTTAACAGCTCATTGGTTTTGACTTCCGTGGAACCGGTGGCGATCGCGGTGACCTTGGAGGTTTGCGGATCGATGTCGATATGAATTTCCACACTCTCCGGCGTTGCCCCGCTTTGGATGGCTTTATTCATCGCTTCCATTTTAATCGCGCTGATGTCCTCCTTGGAAGGCGACGGGATGATCCGTTCCACCACGTCCCTGACCATGGCAAGAGCTACGCCGATCGAAGAAATAACCTCGGCATTTTCGGGGATGCTGTACTTAAGTCCCATCTTTTCTGCAAAATACACGATTAGCGAAGCCGCTCCGCCCCCGACCCCAACCAAAGAGATCTGATCTTTCTCCAGCTTGTATTTGTCCGCCAGCGACAAAATGACCGGTTCGATTTTGGCGTATGCCTTCTCCATAATTTGCCCGGCGATATCTTCCACCGTCGTCCCGCAATAATCAGCTAACGCCTGCATTGCCTTTCTGGCCGCTTCCACATTTCCATAGGAAAAATGCTCTTCCTTCACCAGTCCAAGCACGTTGGCCGCGCAGGAATTCGTGATCGTCACCCGTTCGCCGTTTTCCAGCCGGATCGCCACATAGTCCGCTGGGTCGCCGGGTTTTGGCGAAAAAAATTCCACCTTGGCCCCCTTGATTTTGGCCGGGTCGGTAAATACCGCATAATCAAGCCCGGCGATGTGCGCGGACCTCGGTCCGACATCGATAACCCCGGTTTTGGCGGCGCGGACCATCGATCCCCCGGCCACGCCAAGCACCCGTACATCCAGCGAATTGACATAGGTGGGGTGACCGCCGACGATCGAGTAATCGATCGCCGGGCGGCCGTTTTTGATGACGCCGATATTGGTTGTCGTGCCCCCGACCTCAAAATACACGCCGTTGGAGGCCCGCAAATACATCAAAGAGCCCATCACCGAAGCGGCCGGACCGGAAAGCATCGTAAGAATCGGGCGTTTCTTCATTTCACTGATTTCCATTACACCGCCGTCGCCGCGCATAATCATTAAAGGCACGTGGACGCCGGCTTCCCTTACGGACCGCTCCGTTGAACCCGCCGTATCCAGCATTTTGGGAAGAATGCTGGCGTTAATCGCCGCCGTTCTCGTTCTGCGGGTCAACCCGTACAGTTTCGTAATGTCGGACGCCATCGTGGTGGGAAGGCCTTTTTTCTCCGCCTCTTCATACACAAGCTGCTCGGGTCTGCCGTTATCGACGCCAAAGGCCATGGACGGAACAATCACCTGCGCTCCCATTCCTTCCAGCTCTTCGATGACCTGCAGCACGGTTTCTTTCGTCATTTTTTTGACATGGATAAAGCTGTTGAAGATTTGAATCGCTTTGTTGTTTCCCAAATCGATGTTCGCTAGTTTCGTCTGTCTTTTGGCCAAAAAACCTTCGATTCCGCCTTTGCCCATCCCAATAATGCCGACTTGGGCGATATCGCCTTCAATCAGCGCATTGGTTGCTTGCGTCGTACTGTGCGCCACAAAAACGACATCCTCCGGCTGGATGTTATTTTCCTTCAAGCAGTTTTGGAAACATCTTACCACCCCGGCGGCTACGCCTCTGGCATCGTCATGCGTCGTTTTGACGGACGATTTGCCGATAATTTCGTGGGTTTCGTTGTCAATGGCCACGGCTTTAGTATGCGTTCCTCCTACATCTATCCCCATGCGAATTACTTTGCTCATGTTTATCCTCCAACTTAAACGAGATTACCGTACATGACAAAAACGACGGCGCAAAGAATAACCCCGATGATCCAGCCTGTAGGGATGGACATCTTCATGTAATCCCTGGCCGGTACCTTCGTATAGCCAAACCCCCAAGCGACCCATGACTGGGTAACGTCCAAGTGCTGCGGCGCAACCGTGGTGACGGCGAATAAAGGATACAAAAATTGCACGGGCCAAGCGGCCGTCGATACAACCACAGCCAGAATGGCCGCCCCGGATCCAACCAGATTCATCGGCCCGCGGAAGAAGCCAAGCGGCGTTAATACCGCAAACACGATGCATAACATTAACGCCGTCTGGGGCATAAATCCGCCAAACAGGATTTTAAAGTAAGGCGATGCATATGTAGCGGCGTTATTAAACATGGCGAGCGTCAGCAAAAAGCCGATCATGGGCGCCACATCGATCGCTCCGTCCGCAAACTGCTTCGAAAGCATGCGGCAAATGTTCGCAAAACCGCCCTTTAATTTACCGCAAGTCCACAAGGCGAACAGGCCGGCAACAATAAATCCGAAAATAATCGGGATTTTGAACGCGACCACGCCAATGACCGGAAGAATGATCGCAATCCAGGAAATGGCGGGCGCATCTCCTTTATTTTCTTCCTCAGGCGTCGTTGCCGCCCAGGCGCGGGATATTTTCTTCTTGTTCATGGAAAGGTTAGCCACAATAAGCACAACGATCAGCGAAACGGCCATCGCAATCATGCCAAAGGCGAAGTAGGCGTTATAATCATAGCTGGCATAACTTTCGTTGGCGGTAGCGAAGATCGCCTGATACTGTTTGAAGTTCACGATATTCCCGAAAATCCCGGCCATAATGGAGCCCATAAAGGAGAATAAGGCAATCGGGGAAGGAATACCGAGCGAAAGCATGATCGGCAATACGATGACAGCAATGGAAATAACCGGCCCGATTCCGGTCATGGAGGTGAATATTACGGCCGTAACGATACATAGGAGCGACATCGTCACTCTGGGTTTGTCTCCCCCCAGCTCCACCACTTTGCGAATTAACGTTGCGGCGATCCCGGTGTCAATCAAAATCCGGCCGAAAAAGGCCCCGAAGAAAACGTTTACAAGTATGGCTTTACCGTAGTTTTCGGGTCCCGTCTGAAAGACATTCGTCAGTACGGAAACCCATGTTTGCCCCTCCATCGCTCCAGTGGGTGAAATGGCGTTTCCGATCAAGGCGACTGCAGTCCATACAACCGACATGATAAAAAAGCCCACCATGAGGTTATACCCCTTCACGCAGTACCACACGAGCCCAAAAAACGACAGTACCATGATGAAACCGATTACAAAATTAACAACATCCACAAAATGCCCTCCTTAAAGTTTTGTGAGCATTGCTTCCTCAATATAGCATCGTACAAAACTCGCTTCGGAAGCACTACTTAATTAGGAATAAAACAGCAATAACTAGCATACTAACATGTTAATTACTATAACTAACATGTCAGTTTTCTTGTCAAATAGTACCACGGCTGTTGTATAACGTCAATATAGATCTTCACTTTTACCCTGCCATTCCGCTTGTTCCGCCAACCACAGAAATGATAAAATGGCTTATAAAAATACTTAAAGGTTGGTTGCGACGTATGGAACAAAAAGACCGGAAATTCATGGCAGCTTATCGGATCGGTGAAGTCGCAAATATGCTCGGTATGCATCCCCAAACGATTCGCTACTATGACAAGGTAGGTATCGTGCTCCCTGGTGAAAAAAATCACAAAAACGAAAGATTATACGCATCCTATGACGTATATATGATTATGATCCGAAAACAATATCAGAATATGGGATTTTCCATTGAAGAAACGGAAAAAATCTTCAATGAAAATGATATTAAAGACTTGGCGGAAAGCCTGGGAAACAAGATTGCCGAAAATGAAAAGGATCTTTTGAAGAAGCAATATTGTTTGGAAGGGATGAAGCAATTAAAAGAACTGGTAGAATCCATACCGGTCTTCTACAAACGTTGTTTTTATCGAGTACGTCCTCCCAGATGGCATCATTTGCACTTGCGGGAGGATATTCTCGAAAATACAGGCAATGGTACGTTAGCCAGAAAAATCGGAATGGAAGCCATGCCTTTATGCCGCCATACTTTAGGAATCAAACAATCGGATATTGAAACGAAAGAACATCCGGTCTCCACTTATTGCGACTTGACCTTGGAAAAAAGGTATGCCGAATTTTACGGATTCGACCAAATCTCCACCTCTTTTTTTGTAGAGCCGCAGCCCTGCATCTATACAATCTTCAAAGTGGATTCGTACGACTCGGTAAAATGGAGTTATTTGGAGTACGTAGAGCAGTTTATGACCACCAACCGCCTGGAGCTGAACGGTGACGTGCAATTGGTTACCATCGCCAATACGTTCGAAGGAGCGAACGACGAAAGAGAACGGTACCGCTATTTCGAAGCATGGGTTCCCTTTAAAAATAAAGTACAGTAACTGTACAGGAAGGCCGGAAAACGTAAAAACGATAACGGAAATTACTATAATCAGGCATAAAAAGGAATGAACTGGATCCGCCGGGATTCAATTTCGTTCCTTTTTCCTTTTTATCTTATAAAGCAAGTATTGACTGTACAGTAGCTGTAGCCTTTAGAATGCAGTTGCTTGATACTTTTTTCACATACTTTTGCGGAAAAAGCCGTCACCATACTACTGTAACGGAGGGTTCATATGTTAACAAAAATTTTGTTATGCGAAGCCATAAACCAAAAAGGGGTGGACCTGTTGGAGCGTCACGGATTCGAGGTCGTCGTTTCTCCTTCTACCGATGCGGAAACCTTGAAACAGCTAAGCCGGGACGTCTACGGCATCATTGTTCGTACAAGCCCTTTGCCAAGAGAAGTGATCGAATCCGCCTCGAATCTGTCCATCATCTCTCGTCACGGAATCGGTGTGGACAATATCGATGTGGATGCCGCCACTGAACGCGGTATCCTTGTCAGCAGAGTTTTGAATGCCAACGCTTACTCTGTGGCGGAGTACATTATAGCTTCCATGATGACGCTCGGAAGAAATTTGTTCCCTGCGGACCGGTTAATAAGAACGGGCAAGCTGTCGGAAGCAGGGGCTTCTTTGCCCGGATTGGTCAATCGCTATAAAGCGGGCGGCAGCGAAATCAAAGGCAAAAAACTGGGGATCATCGGGTTTGGGAGCATCGGCAGCATCATTGCCGAATTGGTGAAATCGCTGAACGTTTCGGTATACGTATATGATGAATACGTAAAAACGGACAATCCGAACGTGATTCAAGTAAATACGGCAAAAGAAATATACGAGGTTTCCGATTTCGTCACCATTAATGTGCCGCTTACGGAAACGACCAAAAATCTGGTAACCCTTGAGACGCTGAAACAAATGAAGCCTACGGCTTATTTGATTAATGCCAGCCGCGGCGGGATCGTCAACGAAGCCGACTTAGCGTATGCGCTGAACCAGGATTACATCGCCGGAGCTGCCGTCGATGTCTATTCGGTCGAACCGCCAGAGCTGGACAACCCTTTATTTTCGGCTAAAAACGTTATCCTTACTCCACACATTGCGGGAACGACGGCCGAAGCTATTGAGAATCTTTCCGTCGGCTCCGCACAAGCGATTGTCGATTACCATCTTGGCAAAACGCCTGCTTACGTAGTCAATCAGGCAGTTCTGGAAAAGTAGGTGAACTCGTTGAAAAACCCAAGTACCAAAAAAATTATCGGCGCGATTATCGGACTTGTGTTTGCCGTCGCGATTGCCTTCCTTCCTCCTTTTGAAGGACTGGACCAAAAGTCCATGATCGTGCTGGGAACGCTGGTTTGCGCCATCATTTTCTGGATTGCGGACGTCATGCCGGATTTTGCGGTGAGTCTGATCATGTGCGCCTCCTGGGTCGTTCTGGGCGTGGTTCCGTTTAACGATGCCTTTTCGCAATTTTCCGGAACCAGCTGGTGGATGGTCATTGGCGGTTTGGGCATCGGCATCGCGGTTAGCGGAACCGGGTTGATGAAGCGAATTGCCCTGCATGTCATGAAATTTTTCCCGACGACGTTCAAAGGGCAAAGTCTGGCCGTGTTATTGGCGGGGTTGATCGTTTCCCCCACCATTCCCAGCACCAATGCCAAAGGCTCGATTGCCGCACCGCTCAGCTTGTCGATCAGCGATACGATGGGATATGAAAGAAAGAGCAAAGCGAGCGCCGGCTTGTTTCTCTCCATGTTTTTCGGCTTCGTCTGCGCTTCTCCGATCTTTCTGAGCGCCACGTTCATGAACTATGTCGGCAGAGGATTGTTGGACGAATCCGTTCAAAAACAACTGACTTGGGGGAACTGGTTCCTGTATGCTTTGCCGTGGTCGGTTGTCTTTATTGCCGGCAGCTATTTTGCCATCAAGCATTTCTTTGGGCCCAAGAACGATATAAAGCTGCCCGGCGATTTCCTTAAAAACCAGTTAAAAGAACTGGGCGCGATGAGCAAAAACGAGAAAATTACGGCTGTCATTTTGATCGTCACACTTATTTTGTGGATGCTGGAAAAAAGAACCGGTATTTCGTCGGCCGTCATTGCCATACTCGCGGTTTCCATCCTTGTTGGCCTTAAGGTGATTACCGTCGCCGATTTCAAAAATAAAATACCTTGGAATGCCGTCATTTTTATCGGTTGCGCGTTGAATCTCGGGACCGTTCTTCCGAAAGTCGGCATCGATCAATGGATCGGCAGCACACTTACGCCCGTTATCGAACCGGTCCTGCAAAATCCCTATATTCTGGTAGTTGTACTGGCATTGCTGGTTTACGCCATTCGTTTCCTGCTGGTTTCTCTGTCTGCGGCGGTAACCATTTTCATCCTGATCGTGCTTCCGCTGCTGGCAAACACGGGGATCAATCCGTTCATTATTACATTTGCAACGATCACTTCCGTCAATATCTGGATTTTGCAATACCAAAACCCGCCTTTCCTGACGACGTATTATGCCATAGACGGAAAAATGGCGACCGCTAAACAAACCATGCTTGGTTCGGTCATCTATATGGCGGTAAATATCGTCGGGCTGCTGATCAGCGTCCCGTTTTGGCAATGGCTGGGGCTGCTGGGGTAAAGACAAATCGCGTAGGAGGGGGCGGTCCCCCTCCCCCCGTCCTCTCACCTATAAATCCGGATCGCTTATTTCAAAAAAGCCCCTCCCTTGCCGCCAAAAACCCGTCCCCGAAAATACATGTTCCGGGCGATACTCGTGATCCGCTTCCGCGTCTTCGATCCAACCCGCCCACGGAACACGGGACGAGCGCAGCCGGCCGGCATCCCTTGTCCCCGTCCCCAATTCCAAATACCGGACCGTCGCTTCGTTGGCGGGATTATTCCAGTTGTCCCAGCCCCCGGGGTGAATATGTTCGCCCATCAGGCAGTGAATAAATACGGTTTGCGCGTACTCCCGCCAAGGGCGCCCCAAATATACCGATGCTTCAGGCACGCCCGGTTCCGCCGTCAGGAAGCAATCGCGGAATACATAACCGTACTTCTGCCCCAGCGGCGTCGATGCCGCCGTGATGTAGCCAACGCCGCCGCCTTCATGAACGAGGCTGCGGATTTCGCAAGCCTCGAACACCGCCGTCGCCCCGCCGAAGATGAAATCAACCGTTCCTTCGATATAGCAGTTCCGGTAGAACTGGCGGTAATGGGCATGGTGTTCCCTCAGCGAAATCCCGCCGAACGCGGCTCGTTCCCTCGGCGCCGGGGGCAGCGGGCCCGTGAACAGCGTATCCTGATGCCCTTTTAACGTACAGTTTCGGAACACCGTCTGGTCGCAATGCGCATACACCGCCACCGCCTGGCCTATCGTTTCGCCCTGCCCGGCCGTGTTCGAGATCGTCAGATTTTCCACAACGAGATGGCTGCCGCCCAAAAACAACGTCGGCGTGGCGAACGTCCCGACTTCCTCGCCGTGTTCATCCCGCTCCTTGGCGTACCGGTTCATCGCGATTTCTACATCTCCGATGCCAACAATGCGAAGATGGGGGCGGTAAATCACAACCTGTTCTTCATATCGTCCCGCTAAAATGTACAGGGTCGCAGGCTTCATGGAAGCATCCCGCTCCAGCGCTTCCACCGCTTCCCGGATTGTCCGGTAATCGCAAAATGCTTCTTTTCCTACGAGCATGGTTTGCCAATCCCTCCGGTCAAAATTATTCCGTCCCCTCCCAACGAAGCTATATAAGTTGAACTATTGATTTTACGGATCAGGGCAGCCGTGTGAAATGTTCTTACGATCGCTGTTGTTCGCGGATTTCTCTAATTGAACTAAATTCAGATGCTGTAGAAATCCGCTCACAAAGGCGACCACTGCCGTTTCTTCAGAATCATTTCCCACTCTTGCCTAACTTCCATATTTCTTTAGTCCAACTTATATTCAAAGGATGCCGACGTCACCTGTTCCACCAATTTTTCCGGCTTGGCGGTATTTTTCGAGCGGCAATCCGTAATTTCCACGTCATCCCCGTTTTCGATGTAAAAAGCCGGGCCTTCATGGTTTTCAACCGTTACCCGGCTGAACCGCACGTCCCGCACATTCCCCAAATAGAAACCGCGCCGCGCCATGTCGCTGATGCCGGCCATCATCGCCGGGCGTCCGGGAATCGCGTTCTTTGCCATCGAAATATCGATGTTATCGAAGGTGATTTCGGAGATATACCGCTCCGCCAGACCATACAGAAACCCGGCGGAAGCGTGAACGCTGCGCGCCGTGATGCCGGAGAAATGAATGCGCCGGAAGTTCGGCGTTTCTTCCGTCACGGGATACGGATTTTTATCCCAAACGTATTTATCCTTGCCGCGTGGTCCGCAGAAATAATAAAGATTCATGATAAATGGACAGATCACGTCCTCCATCACGATATTGCTGATCCGGATATCTTCGACAACGCCTCCGCGGCCGCGGCGGGATTTCAGCCGGATGCCGCGGTCCGTTTGCTTGAAGATGCAATTCGATATCGTTACATTGCGGATATTCCCGCTCATTTCACTGCCCAGCACGACCCCGCCATGCCCGTGCACCATCGTGCAGTTCACGATCGTAATATTTTCGCAAGGGATCCGCTCTTTGGTATCCTCAGTTCCCGCCTTAATGGCGATACAGTCGTCCCCTACATCGATATTGCAGTTGCTGATCCGCACATTCGTGCACGACTCCGGGTTGATGCCGTCCGTATTCGGCGAATCTGCTGGGTTCAGTATCGACACATTGTCGATCGTCACATCATAGCAGCAAATCGGGTTAACCGTCCAACTAGGTGAGTTAACCAGTGTCACATCTTTGATGCTTACACCCCGGCAGCGGTCAAAGCTGATCAGCTTCGGACGCGGAAACGCCAGCTCTTCCGGGCGGTTTCTGTGCTTATCCCACCACGGTTCCCCATTTCCGTCGAGACAGCCGCTTCCGGACACGGACACGTTTTGGAGATCTTCCCCGTAGATGCAGGAGGCGTGAACCTTCCTTGTTACCCCTTCCCATCTGGACTCGACGACCGGATAATCGTCCGGGGCCGTACTGAAGGACAACACCGCGCCGGGACTAAGCCGCAGCTCGATATTGCTTTTCATGAGGATGGCCCCGGTCAGAAACGTGCCGGCCGGAACCATAACCGTGCCTCCCCCGGCTTCGCTTGCGGCCGCGATGGCGGCTGCGATCGCCCCGGTTGCCAAAACCCCGCTGTCCCTGACCGCTCCATAATCGGTGATGTTATACATGCACATTTGGTTTGTTCTCCGATCTGTTCAATAATGACTCCATTTCAACGCACGCCATCACAAACGCCCCGACGCCGTGCAAATCATTTTTCACTTTAGGGCGCGTGGCGTAATTGTCGTAATCGCCGGCTGAAGTGCCGATACAGATGTCCGGCAGCACCAGGCGGCCCTCTTCATCCCACTCTACGACACGGGTCAGCCCTTCATACCCTTTTTTTGCGGCGCTCACGGCCTCTTCATCGGCGATTCCCCGCTGCACCGCTTTGACGATGGTGTATACAAAAAGGCAGGAGCCCGACGTTTCCAGCCAGTTGTCCGGGCGGTCGCCCTTGTCGACGACCTGGTACCACAGTCCGCTCTCCCGGTCTTGATACCGGATCAGGGCATCTACGAATCCTTGCAAAGCGTTAGCGAGTTCATTCCTCCCGGGCTCATCGTCAGGCAGCAAATCAAGGAATTTCGCCAGGGCCAGGCCATACCATCCAAGCGACCTGCCCCAAAATTCCGGAGAACATCCGGTTTGCGGATCTGCCCAGGGCATCCGGCGGCTCTCATCCCAGGCATGATACAACAATCCTGTCCGGCCGTCCTTCATATGTTTGCGCATCAGTTTCTCCTGGCGCAGCACCTCTGCCCTGAGCCCCGTTTCCCCGAACGCATTCGCATATTTTAGCGAGAATACCCCCGCCATATAAAGCCCGTCAAGCCACATTTGATAAGGATATTTATCCTTATGCCAATAACCGCCTTCGGACGTTCTGTTCAAAGTCAGCAGCAGGTTTCTCAGCTTATCCGCCGCGATCCGGTATTTCGCCGCTCCGGTCCGTTCATACAACTTGAACAGCAGCAGCCCCGCCTGCACAGCATCCAGCTCATCCCTGGCAAAATAAAAATTACCTTGCTCATCCACCAGATCATCCACATACTCCTGGATATACTGAATGTATCGCTCTTCCTGAACGGCTTCCCAAAGCAGTTCCATGCCGCACAGGAAAACACCTTGATGGTAATGCCAGCGGTGCGCGGGAGGCAAACTGCCGGCGGCGTAGGTGTCCATCAGCGAATCGCAGGCCTTCCTCGCCCATTCTATCGGTGTGTTCGGACGATGAACTGTCATCTCCAAGCTCCTTCCAAATGGATTTCAAACTAACCTTTGATCGAGCCGAGCATGGCCCCTTTGGCGAAATGCTTCTGCAAAAACGGGTAAACGAGCAGAATCGGCACCGTGGCGACCACGATGACCGCCATCTTGATCGTTTGATCCGGAGGCGGCACCGTACCGTCCAAGGTGGAACTGTGATCGAGCCCGCTCGCCAGCACGACGATTTGCCGGAGAAGCACCTGGATCGGCCATTTCACGCTGTCATTCAGGTACAAAATTGCCGACATGTACGTATTCCAGTACGTCACCGCATAAAACAGGGAAATCGTCGCAATCGCGGGCATCGACAGCGGCAATACGATTTTGAACAGGATACCAAAGTCGCTGCAGCCGTCGATTCGCGCGGATTCCTCCAGACCTTCCGGAATGTTCTGAAAAAAGTTTTTCAAAATAATCATATTAAAGGCACTGATGGCCGACGGAACGATGAGCGAAGCATACGTATCGATCATCCCAAGCTCCTTCACGACCAGAAACGTAGGGATCAAACCGCCGTTAAACAACATTGTAAATACAACGAGAAAATTGATCGTTTTGCGGCCGTCGAGATCTTTGCGGGCCAGCGCATAAGCCATCAGCGCCGTCAGCAGCATACTGAACAGCGTACCGATCAAAGTAACGCCGACCGAAACGCCCATCGCTTTGAAGATCGTATTCGTCGAAAAAATGAATTTGTAAGCTTCCAGGCTCCATACCTTCGGGATCAGCACAAATTTATTGGCCGCCAGCTCCGCGTTGGTCGTGAACGAACCGGCCACGACATGGATGAAGGGAAGCACTGTTATGAGGGCGACGATGGCCAACAACGTAAAATTAATGGCGGCGTATATTCTGCCGCTTATAGATCTGTCTTCTACCATATAGACTCCTCCCACGGCATCTATAAAAGTTAGCTCGCTCGCTCTAATAGACGCCTTCTTCCCCGATTTTCTTGGCTACTTTGTTGACCAGCACGACCATGATCAGGCCGATCACGGATTTAAAGAACCCGATCGCCGTACTGTAGCTGTACTGCCCCTGCCGCAAGCCGGCGGTGTATACGTACGTATCGATAATTTCCGCAACCTGCCGGTTCATTGAATTCAGCAGCAAGTAGACGTGCTCAAACCCGAGGTCAAGCACATGACCGATTTTCAAAATAAACAGCGTGATAATGACGCCCCGGATCGCCGGAAGCGTAATATGCCATACTTGGCGCATTCTGCCTGCTCCATCGATCCGCGCCGCTTCATACAGCCCCGGATCGATGGCCGCAATGGCCGCCAGATAAATAATCGTTCCCCAACCCGCTTCCCTCCAAATGACCTGGAGGATATACATCGGTCTGAACCAGCTGGGATTCAGCAAAAAGTTGATTTTTTCAAATCCGAAATAAACCAGCAGTTCGTTGATAATACCACCGTCCATCGTCACCATGACATAGGTAATCGAAACGATGATGACCCAGGACATGAAGTGCGGCAAATAGACTAGCGTCTGAAACAGCCTTTTGAAGAAGTTGCCCCGCAGCTCGTTCAACATCAACGCTAAGATGATCGGCACCGGAAAATAAATGAACAGGTTGAGCGCGAACAAAACAATCGTGTTGATCAAAATGTTCGTGAAGTCCGGTTCGGTAAACAGCCGCTTGAAATGCTCCATACCGACCCATTCGCTGCCCATAATTCCGTTATAAGGCTTGTAATTCTGAAAAGAAATAATCAGCCCGTACATCGGCAAATACTTGAAAATGATAAAATATAACACTCCCGGCAGCAGCATAATATACAGCCATTTGTTTCTCCACAGCCGCTTCCTGAGCTCACCGGTTTTTTTTCGGCTGTCAGGCTGGATCTTGGGAGCGGCAGTGGACGGAGCGGTCGCTTCCTGCATGTGTCTCTTCCTCTCTGCTTCTTAATTCATCCGAACAGGCTATATAAGATGAACTATTGAAACATCAGCCTCATAACCTGTTCGGCTTACGTTTTATCTGGCAGCGTTATACTCCTCGATGATTTTCGATCCGCCGCGGCTCTTCCATTGTTCCACCGCTTTTTCAAAGCCGGCCTTGTCGATTTGACCATAGATATATTGGTACGTGGCGTCCGTAATGATTTGCTGAAGCTCTACTCCCTTATTCGTATAGGTCTGCGAGTCGAGAGCCGCCGTCGGATCAGGCACGCCCACCTTTACATTTTCCTTGATCAATTCCTCGGCATGAATCCGCCCCGGCAGCGTATTGTAGCTTTCGTACATGCCGTTCGTTTCGAACTCGCCGATAACGCTGTCCTTGAACGGCTTCACTTCGCGTTCGATCAATTCCTTGTTTTCCGCGGCTTGCGCTTTTCCTTCCACTACCGTATAATGCGTGCCTTCGATGCCCCAGTACATCAAATTGGCCACTTCAGGCGTCATCATCTTGTCAAAGAACGCCAAAATCTTCTTGAGCTCCGCTTCATCTTGCACCGAGGATTTCGGGAACAGGACGATATTGTTATAACCCGGAATCATCCATTGGGCGAATTTCCCGTCCGGTCCGGCAACCATGCTATGCGTGTCCAGCACGGCATCCGGAACGTTTTTGATCAAATCCTTGTGGATCGAATCGATATCCTGCATGGACCCGCCGATATAAAGTCCGGCCTTGCCGCTGGTGAACATATTGACGGCATCGGTTTTGCTCGTGGCTGCAAAATCCTGGTTGATGTAACCGTTGTCACGAAGCTTTTTGAAAAAGTCCATCGTATCGATATACTGCGGGAACATAAACTCCGGCTGGAGCTGGCCGTCCTTCTCGCCCCAGTTGTTCGGCGTGCCGAACCAGGAGGATACCGTTTTGAAGGCCCCGTAAACCAGTTCGTTCCGGTCGACAATCCCTGTCGTGTCCTTTTGGCCGTTTCCGTCCGGGTCTTGTTCGCTGAACGCCTTCGCCATTTCGAACAATTCATCCACATTGGCCGGTGCGGTAAGCCCCAATTTGTCCGCCCAGTCCTTGCGGTAAATGATGCCTTGGCGGGCAAGCGGTCTGCCGATGTAAAGCGAATACAGCTTGCCGTCCACTTTCGTGTTGTCAAGAATTTCCGGCTTCAATTTGTTCAGATTCGGGAATTCGCTCAAATAAGGGCCGATTTCCCAGAACTGCCCGTCCTTGATCGCCTCTTTCATTTGAATAAACGTAGTCTGGTTTTTGAGATAAGTCACTTGCGGCAAAGAGCCTGTCGCAAACGCGGTATTCAGCTTTTCCTCATAAGTGTCCGCCGGGAAAAACTGATACGTCAGCTTCGTGTTCGTCAGTTTCTCGAGTTCGGTTTTGATCGTGTCCGGAGGGGTCTCGGATGTATTTAATGGAAGCATGATCGTGATTTCCGTCGGTTTGTCCGACCCTGCCGATTTGTTCTGTCCGTTCGCCGCAGTGGATGAACCGGGCTCTGTCGCGGCTGCGCCGCCTCCATTGTTACCGCTTCCACAACCGGCCAGCATGACGCTAAGCGATAAGAGTGCGGTTAACAATAGGGTGAAAGACTTTTTCTTCATACCGTTTTGACCTCCAATGTCCAATGGAATGTATTGGTTACAACTTCACAGTACATTCCGCCGGAGCATTCCGGAAACAATCATTTCCTCATAATGGCCGCCGCACAGGGCATATCTGAAATAATGATTATCGTGGTGATGAACGAAATAAAATGAAAAGGGCGCATACCAAGGAAGTTCCCTCAGCATAAGCGCCCTCATTTTTTACAGAATAATCGAGAGAAATGCTTTTTAAGGATTGATTGCTGTCCCCGCCGGTTTGACACTGATTCGAGCATTACAATGATGGTTTTCTCGGGCTGGTGCCAAAAACCAGCGTAAAGGTCTTAGTGCCCTTGATTTAGCTGGGTAAAGCAGCAATCCATTGCCGGAGTTGACGCTGAATCAGAGGCGGACAGTGTCTTCCCAGCTTTTTTTGGCGTGCCGGTGACATGATCTCTAAACCGGGCAGTTCGTGTCAGGTTCGTGTCTTGGTGCCGCCCTTGCCTTGGTGCCCCTGCCTGCAGCCTTTGCACGATTATCCCATTCGCTCAGGGAGCAGGGGGTGGGGGCTAGGCAAGGGTTCCAAAAAAGAGAAGAATAAGAGATGAGGAACAAATGAGGCGGTTAAGGTGAGATTTTCAGTTCGTAATAGGAACGTACGTTTGGTATAATGGGATAAATCGAACGCACGTTCCTAAGTTCTTGATTCGGGGGCGAGCAAACATGGAGGTCAATGCGGGAACGGAACATCAACCATTCACCAGCCGTTATAACAGCGAGCAGGCCTGCATGGAGGCGCTGATCGCGATGAAGAGTGGCCAAGCGGCTTCGTCTGCCCGCGCTGTGCTCACACCCGGTGCAGCCGTCTGACCTCCCGGCATATCTCCTTGTTTGAGTGCGCAAAGTGCAAGCATCAAACGTCGGCTTTGGTTGGTACGATTTTTAAAGGAATGCATCTGCCCCTGCTCAAGTGGTTCGAGGCCCTGGATTTATTCCTGCTTGAGGACGGCATCTCGGCGAGACGACTGAGCCAGGTGATCCGGGTCACCTACAAAACCGCCTGGTTGATGCTGCACAAAATACGCTATGCTGTCGGGGAATTCGATGCCCGGGAGCTACTCTGCGGAGACGTGAAGGTGAACAGCAATCAGTATGGGCGTAACCCGTCCCGGTGTCAGTTTTCGCATCCGTATGCCTCAGCGGTCGTAGCGGGGTGCACAGTCACGGAGTCGGGCGAGCCGGAGTAGGTCAAAATCCGGCTGGTACCGCACAAGAGAGGAGACGGACAAAGGGCAAACCGTCACGAACTCGCCGCGTTCATCAACGGGCATGTGGACGTCCGTACATCGGCGGTGCAGTCGTTCCCTCTAGCCTTTCGGCTGTATGTGCCCTTACGGAAAGTAGTGAGAGAGGTGTGGGAATCGCTGAAGAGTACATATATAGCCTTGGGACTGAAGCATCTTCAGGCGTACCTGAACGAGTACACCGGACGCCGCCGGCTGCACCTGCCCGGAGCGAAAGAAACGATGCGGCAGAAGTTGCTGCACATGTGTGTGGCGATTCCGGCGATCCCTTACCGCCGGCTGATCGCGCGCCAACCGAACCAGCCTCTTGCGGCTGCGGCCTGATCATGGCGTTTGAACGGTAGGGGTTAGTTGGATGCGGATCAACTTGCTTTGATGGGGATCAACTTGCTTGGTGTGAGTTAGCATGAACGGTGCGGGCGTTGCTGCAGATGGAAGCGTTCAGCCTACGGCAAAATTACGGTCTTTTCGTTTCCCTCGCGTCTTGTCCTTGATATCCTGTCTTGATCTCTTGTCCGGTCTGTTTCACCTCCCCTAAACCTGATTCCTTCTCCTAAGCCCATCTAAACTATCTCGAACCGATCTGCTTCTCCACCAAATATTTTCTTCTCCCGAGCTTGTCTGTTTCTCTGCTACCCTGTTCAAACGGGATAATCATGCAATGCGTCCGGACAGCGAGTATTGATCTGCCGCCCCCCCCTTTATAACGGCCGCTGCAAAGGGTATATGCCCTTTTCTGTAGGGGTGCAGAATCGCCGTCATCGAAGGACGTGAAATAATGTAAAAGACCTTAAGTTCCGCCGTCAAGCGGAAGCTAAGGTCTTTGCTAAATCTATTGGCTATTTTACTTCTGAATGATCTGAATAAGGTTGCCGCATGTATCGTCGAAGATAGCTATTGTTACATCGCCCATTTTTGTCGGCTCCATTGTAAACTTCACGCCGTTATCCAATAATCTTTTGTACTCATTATGAATATCATCAACGCCAAACATGGTTACTGGGATGCCATCGGCAACTAACTTCGTTTGATACTCTTTGGCGGCAGGATGGTCATTGGGTTCGAGTAAAAGCTCGGTACCGTCTTGATCATCCGGAGAAACAAGTGTTATCCACCTAAATTCTCCGGCGGGAACGTCTTGCTTTTTTACAAAACCCAGCGTGTTTGTATAAAACGCCAATGCCTTGTCTTGATCTTGAACGAATATACTGGTAACAATAATTTTCATCATGTTTGCCTCCTTTGATATTTGCAATGTTGGTGCTCTACTAACAATCTGGCTTCAATCAGAAAAAACCATACATTCGTCACAAGCTTTTAAACCAAATCAGAATCATTTTACTCCCCTACCTGCAAGGGAAGCCTCGAATTCCTTGATAATCGTTTCCCCGCCGCTAAGTTTCCAGCGTTCGATTTCCTGCTTAAAGCCTTCGGCATCGATGTTGCCGAGGATGTAGTTGTACGTGGCATCCGTGATGATCACCGAAAGCTCGGCATTTTTCTCATCAAAGGTCGGCGAACTGAGCTGAACCGTCGGGTCCTCGACCAGAAACGATTCATTGTCCTTACTGAGCTGATCCGCAATATAGGTTAGATGTTCTTTTTTGGCGACCTCCATAATGTTTTTGTTGCTGATGTCGGCAATCAGCAGCGAATACAGCGGGTTCACCTCGTACACCCGAAGCTGCGAAGTCTCTTCCGGAAGGACCACTTTCCCGTTTTCCGTATAATAGTGTCTTCCCTCAAATCCGTACATCATCAGATTGGCGACATCCTTGTCCATAGTCCGGTCAAAAAAGCCAAGCACTTCCCGCAGCTCTTGCTCCGTAGGGATCGCCTTTTTGGAAAACAAATATAGGCCGTTATAATTCGGAATCGACCATACCTTGTATCCGTACGGACCTTTGATCCGGTTGACCAGCGTAAATTCGGCGTCCGGATGGATCGCCCTGGCTTCAATGGACAGCCGCTGAACATCGGTCATGCTTCCGATAAATACGCCCGCCTCGCCGCGAATGAACTTGTCGCGCTGAATTTCTTTGCTTGTGAGCGGAAAATCCTGATTGATCAGCTTCTCGTCGTACAGCTTTTTCATAAAATTCATCGTATCCATGTATTCGTCCGTCATAAATTCCGGGATGACATGACCGTCCTCAATTTTCCAATTGTTTGGCGTTCCGAAATAAGAACTTAATGTCTTGAAGATGCCGTACACGAGATCATTGCGGTCCACAACGCCCAGCGTGTCCTGCTTCCCGTTTCCGTCCGGATCGTTATATGTAAATTGCTTCATCACCTCATACAGATCTTCCAGCGTCTGCGGTTCTTTTAAATGAAGGTTGTCGAGCCAGTCTTTGCGCAGAATGACCCCTTGTCTTGAAGAGGGACGTTCGGTATATAATCCGTATATTTTTCCGTCCACTGCGGTCTGGTCAAAAATATTCCGGTCAAGCTGGCGGAGGTTCGGGAACTCCTCCAAAAACGGGCCGATTTCCCAGAAAACGTCCGAACGAATCGCATTATTGACCAGATTGTAATCGGAAAATTTCACAAAGCTGACTTTTGCCAGTGAATTGGTCGTGAGCCCGGTCATCATCTTGTCGGTATAAACGCCCTCCGGTACCCAGCGAAGGTCAAGCTGTACGCCGGTTAGCCGCTCGATTTCCGCAACGACATCCTTGGAAGGCGGCTGAGGAAAATGCAGCGGCGCCAAAATCGAAATAAAGGTACGGTCTTCGCCGGCCGCCGGGCGTTTCGCATCCCGGTTTATGCAGCCGCCAAGCGCGGAAACGGCGATCAAGCAAATGGCAAACGTGCAGAACATGCTTTTTATCCCGCCGATTTTTCTGAACATTCGGTAGTTCCCCCTTAAAAATCCGAAAATGAAACAAAATGATTATTGCCCCACAAGATGATTATTGTAATTATCTGTAAAACATCATACACTTGATTATAGCCGTAATTCATCACATAAGGTCAGGTGCTGATATTGGTGAAACCATTAAGCTTCTTAAGCAAACTAATGATTTTTACGATCGTTGTCAGTACACTTCCCGTGCTGTTCATCGGTACCTTTTCCTATTTGACCTCGACCCGGGAAATCCAAAAAAATGTAAGCCAGAGCAAAATTGAGCTGATTTCACAAATTAACTCAAATGTAGAACGTAAATTGACGACTGTCAATCAAACTTTAAATCAAGTGGTCAACTCGACCGTGCTTAGAAGGGCTCTTAACAACCCGTTGGGTGAAAGCGATTTCAAATTATACAACGATTTGCGCAACGAAATCCGCAACATGCAGTCCTTCGATACGAAGCTGGAAGACGTCGTTTTGATCAATATGCAGCAGAATTGGATGGTAAAAAATTCGGGGCTCTACCGGCTGGACGAGTATAAGGATCACGAGCGGCTCGAAGGGCTGATGGATACGCCCGACAGTACCTCGTGGATTTTAACCCCGTCGGCGTGGTTTTACAGCGAGGAAAACATCAATTCCGCACCGTGCAGCTACAGCGTCAGTCTGATCAAGAAGCTTCCGGTCTCCAAGCTGCACAAATACGGGCTGGCTCTGGCGAATATTCCCGCTTGCAGCCTGCAGGACAGCATCACGACGGAGGTGCAGCCGTTGGACAGTATTATCGTCATCGACGAGCATCAGCGGATTTTAATGCATCCCGATCCGTCGTTCATCGGCAGGCCGCTCGGAGAGACCGGTTTTGCCGATGTGTCCCTGATTGCGGACGAGGCCAAGCCTTCCGGGCAATTTCAAACTTTGATCGGCAAAAAGGATTTTTCCGTCACTTATTTGCGCTCCCAATTAAACGGCTGGGTATACCTGTCGGTGACCTCAATCGGGAGTTTGACCAAGGAAGCGGGCAAAATCGGGCAGTTTACCTTTTATGTGTGCCTGCTCATGCTCATCCTGTCCATCTTACTGGCCTGGTTTGGTTCGCGCCGGATGTATTCGCCGATCGAACGGCTCCTTAACCAGATGGGCCGGCGAAAGACCGAGGTCCGCCAGAGGCATACCAGCGAGTTCGAAATGATCGGCGAAGAGTTCCACCAATTATTTCAGTCGAAATCCCGGCTCGAAACGGAGATTCGCCAGCACATCAGACAGGTTCGCACCTTTTCCTTGATTCAAGCTTTCCAGGGGAAATACAAAAAACGCGAGCTTCTGGAAAAACTCGAACAGTACGGTTACAAAGATCATATCGAGGAATGGCAAACGATGGCAGTCGTCACGCTGGCGATCGATTATTCGGACGATTCGGCCTACGAGAAGAAGGATCTCAATCTGCTGCTGTTCGCCGCGCAAAATATGATTGAGGAACTGGTGGAACCCCATAGCAGGTTCGCTCCCGTCATGATGGACCAAACCATCGTCACTTTGATCGGAAGCGCGGACGGAAATGCCGGAACCTTTCACCGGATCGTTTATGCCTTGACTGAACAACTGCAGCATGAAATCGGCCAGTGCCTGAAATTGCAGGTCAGCATCGGTCTAAGCTTGCCTTTCCAATCCATTCACAAAATTTCACTCGCCTACCGGGAAGGGATCGAAGCGCTGAAATACCGGATAAAACTGGGCACCGGAGTGATTATCCAATACGAGAACATCAACTCCGGCAAACATGTGCTGAATTTGAACTACCCGACTCACAAAGAAAACGACCTGATGGACGCGATCAAGCTGGCCGAACCGGGCAGAGCGAAGGAACTTACCGGCTTGCTTTTTAAGTCCTTGTTCGCTCAGGAGTTATCGCCACATGAGTATCAAATTCCGCTGACTCGCTTGCTGAACAATTTGCTGATTATGATGCAGGAATCGGGGATTTCCCTGCAGCAGATTCATTATGCAAACAGCTCGTTGTTTGAGGAAATGCTTGACCTTCACACCAAAGCGGAAATCGAGGACTGGTTCTGGACCACGGTCATCCATCCGCTGATCAAAATTTTCAACAGCAGGCAAAACGCGCAGTATCACAATATTTCGGAAAAAATCATCGATATGATCCAGCATCATTACGACACCGACTTGACCTTGGAGGAATGCGCCTCGCGCCTGCATTACAACGCGAACTACATCAGCAGTATTTTCCGCAAGGAGACGCAGTACTCTTTTAGTGAATATCTTACGATGTACCGGTTCAAAATGGCCAAAAAGTGGCTGAGGGAAACGGATATGCCGGTCAAAGATATCGCGGCGAAGCTCCGGTACAACAACTCGCAGAACTTCATCCGTTCATTCCGCAAAGTGGAGGGCATGACGCCGGGACAATACCGCGACACCACCGCTGCGCATGGGTCCGGAAAGGTGCGGGAATCGATTTAGGGCGAAACAAGAAAAGCGCAGCGGGCTGCCCCTTCTGCGCTTTTGGCTTGGATCAGTATTCCAAATTAGGCATTTTTCACTTGAATCGGCTCTACCTTTTTCATCAGGAACAGATAGTTCACAATCGCAATTACGATCAGTACCGCGGAGAAAATCAGCGCCGGTACGAAGGAGCCTGTGCTGGCTACGATGAAACCGGTAATGATCGGACCAACGACACCGCCCATGTTGGAGACGGAGTTTTGCATCCCCGCTACAACGGATGTCATGTTCTTCGGAGCCACATCGCCCGGAAGCGCCCATACCTGGGATGCAGCCACCGTTGTGCCGGACTTGGCGATACACAGCAGCACCACGGCGAGAACGGCAGACTCGGCAAAAGCAGCAAAACCGATGCAGGCCGCCATTAGGAGGCCAATAACCAGAAAGAGCTTGCGTGTTGCGGTCAAGGATAGCTTTCCGCTCGAGTAAATCCGGTCGGATAACCAGCCTGCGGCCACCTCGACAACCATCGCACACAGCAGCGGCAGTGAGGCTACGAACCCCATTTCGATCAGATTCATGCCCCGTTCCTTGACCAGATACGTAGGAAGCCATGTAATGAAGAAATAGGAGTTGTAGTTAATCATAAAGAACCCGATACACATGGCCCAAATATTTCTGTGCTTCAGCAAATGATACCATTTCATCGGCTGCTTGCTGTCAGTGCCCTCTTTCTTGGTCTGGCCCTCGCGGATGTGCTGCAGCTCCGCTTCATTGACTCCCTTATGCTCCTCCGGGGTTTCCTTGAAATAGAGGAGCCAGATGATGCCCCATATGACGCCGAGCACACCGATAATGACAAAGGTCATTTTCCAGCCGTACATGGCGATGAGCCAGACGATCAGCGGCATGGCAATGGCCCCGCCAAACTTGGAACCGCTGTCAAAAATACCGGATACGGTCGCTCTTTCCTTGTCCGGGAACCATTTGGACGCTATTCCCGCATTGCTCGGATAAGCCGCCGCTTCCCCGACGCCCAAGGCGACCCGGAAGCCGAGCAGTGACTTGAAGCCTGTCGCAAGTCCGGTCACCGCCGTAGCCAGCGACCACCAGATGACGGCGAAGCCAAGCGTCTTCTTTTGTCCGAAACGGTCGGCAAACCAGCCGGCCGGAATCTGCAGCAGCGCATAGGACCAGAAGAAGCCGGACAGGATAATGCCCATTTGCGCTTCGCTTAACGAGAATTCATCCGTCAAAAATGGAGCGGCAGCCGAAAGCACCGTTCGGTCAATATAGTTAATGGCAATCGCCGCCCACATCAGTAAGGCAATAACCCAGCGGACTTTTGACTTTTTGCGGACAGGTTTTGATTCAGTGGCGGTTGTCAGTTCATTAGCTTGCATTTTGTCTAGCCTCCCTGTTCCCAAGTCGGGATACAATGTTAAAAATAATTACAGCCCGTTCACCACGTGCTGCGGTGCCTTCTCATGGACGATTACGTCTACAATATTGCGGACACAGGTCATGCCAAGCGTGTTCACCGCGCCATCCGTATACCCTGCGATATGCGGTGCAGCGATAAAGTTCGGCAGCGCGAACAGCGGGTGCCCGGTCAGCGGTTCCTGCTCGAATACGTCCAGCGCGGCGCCTGCGATCCTTTTCTCTTTCAAAGCCTGATACAGCCCCTCCTCATTGACGATGCCGCCTCTGGATGCGTTTACCAGGAAGGCGCTTTCTTTCATCATAGAGAATTGATCGGCTCCAATTAAATTTCGTGTCTGTTCGATCAGCGGCATATGCAGCGTAATGAAGTCGCTTTCTCTTAGCAGCTCTTCCAGCCCGACCAGACGCACCTTCCACTGCTCCGCAAACTTATGGTCAGGGTACGGATCATACGCAAGCAGGCTCATATCGAATCCGCCCGCCCTGCGCGCCACCTCTTTCCCGATGCTGCCCAGTCCGATGATGCCAAGCGTCTTGCCGTAAACGTCCGTACCGAAAATTTTCGGCCACTCACCTGCCTTGGTGCCCTTGTCAGCCGCCGGAATCTGCCTGGCAAGCGCCAGCATCAGCCCGAAAGCAAAATCCGCGACTGCATGTTTATTCGCGTTTGGAACGTTGGTCACCCAAACCTGGCGTTCCTTGGCCGCTTCCAGATCGATGTTATCGACGCCTACGCCGTGCTTGCATACAATTTTCAGGCTCGGAATCCGGTCAAGCACATGTCCGTTAATCGCATTAAAAGCAACGATAGCCGCGGCTGCACCCTGAGCCTCCCTGATAAAATCCTCTTCCCCGATATCAGCAGGCAGATGGACCAATTCAAGGCCATGCTGCTCCAGGTATCGGAACGGTTCATCCGAATATTTGCCGAACGACGGCGATGTGGAAACTACTTTCATCCTGATTTGCCTCCTTTATCTCAGCTTATAAACGCTTTGGCGCCAGCTCGGCAGCGGAACGGATGGCGGCCAGCAGGCTTGCTTCATCCGCCTTGTTCTGCCCGGCAATATCGAACGCTGTCCCATGGTCCACCGAGGTGCGGATAACGCCGCCTTTCAGGCCCACCGTAATGTTCACGCCTTCCTCCAGGCCCAGCACCTTGATCGGAATATGACCCTGGTCATGGTAGCAGGCCACCACGATATCGAAATCTCCGCGTACGGCCCGGAAAAACACCGTATCTCCCGGCAGCGGGCCTTCCACATGAATGCCTTCCGCCCGCGCTTTTTCGATGCCCGGTACAAGCTGGGCTTCCTCTTCGCCGTTGCCGAACAGCCCCTTCTCGCCCGCATGAGGGTTAATGCCGCAGACGGCGATGTGCGGGTTCGCGTATCCGGCGCGCTTGAGCGTTTCATCAGCCAGTGCGATCACCTTATAAGTCCGTTCCGGTGTGATGGACTGAATGGCTTCAATCAGCCCCTGATGTGTCGTCAGATGAATCACCTTCAGCTTGGGCGAGGACAGCATCATGGAATAGTCTTCCGTCCCGGTCAAATCCGCCAAAATCTCCGTATGCCCAGGATAGCGGTGGCCGCCCATATGCAGGGCTTCTTTGTTCAGCGGAGCTGTACAGATCGCTTGGATCTCCCCTTCTTTGGCCAACTCGACCGACCGCTTCAGGAACTGGAACGCCGCATCTCCCGCAGCCGCCGAAAGCTGGCCGAAGGGCAAATCCTCCGGCAGCAGGTTCTGATCCAGACAATCGATCGTTCCCGGCTCAAACCGGCATTCCTGAATGGAATGCACGGGGCCCAGCACCAGATCAGAGCCCGTCACATCCAAGGCCCTTTTCATGATCTTGGCGTCCCCGAGCACAACCGGCCGGCACTGCTCATACACTTCCCGATGTCCTAACGCCTTTACGATAATCTCCGGTCCGACGCCCGCCGCGTCGCCCATCGTAATCCCGATAATTGGTTTCATAATGCCCCTCCTTGCAGTTTCAGCACCGCTTTCTCCATTACAGCTTCCGAGCCGAAGTTGCCCGCCTTGGTGACTGCGAAAATATCTTGTTCTCCGGAAAGTTTACCAAGCGGTATGCCGTTCTCCACCTCCGACAGCAGCCGGAATTCATGCAGGTTCAGCCTTTGGAATACCTGATGCGCCGTGTCTCCTCCGGTCAGGAACAGATGCTGCAGGCCGTGTCTAGTCACCAGCTCTGCGGCGCATTTCCCCAGCGCCATCGAGATCCGGTTGCTGATCTCCACTGGGCCAAAGCCGAAGCGCTGCCCGGCCCTTCTTGTTTCCTCCACTTTATCCGACGAAAATAACACCACATGCCTGTTTTTTCCCAAGGCATCATCCGCCAGCCGCCGCAGCCTCTCCATTTCGGCCTCCATGTCTGCTTCGCCGCTGATCACCCGAACTGCGTCCATTTCGATGCCCGTCACCCCGGTCACCTGCAGCACCCGCTCCAGCTGTCTGCGGCCGGCCGGGCTTACGCTGCCGACCACCAGCAGGACAGGCTTTTCCGATCTCGGCAGGACCTCCCCGGTATGCACGCGGGACAAGCCGTAGGCCTGGGGCAGATACCGGATCAGCCCGGATGAGCCGGCCCAAATGACCGAATAGGATAGCGGCGTGATATGCTTCACGATCGCCTCCATGTGGGCTTCCGTTGTGGAATCCGCGACGATATAGGCAATCTGCTGTTCCTTGAACGCAGCCATCCGGGCCGCGATATGCTCCGTTCCCTGCTCCAGATCGGCTCTGGACAGATGTCCCACCTTCCGCTGCGCCTGATCGCCGATCAGCTTGACCAGGCGCGATTCCTGCACCGGCGTCTTGGGATCATGAGCAGCTTCCGTTTCATGCAGCTTTATGCCGTTCACATAATGAATCCCGTCGATCACCTGCCGTCCATTCCCGATATAAGCCGGAGCAATGATGACAAAATCCGGCTCAAACACGTCATATACCGCGTTGATCTCCTGCCCCACGTTCCCGCGCATGGTGGAATCCATTTTTTTGTACAGCACGTCAAAGGGCTCATTGCGGATTTGCCGGCATGCTTCCTGAACCGTCCGGTAGGCTTCTTCCCCGGACAGGGACCTGCTGTCCGTATTCAGGATCACCGCTTCGTTCGGAAGCGGATTTGGCTCCCGCCGCCCCAGGACGACCGACACCTGCAGGCCGTAATGGACGAGCTGTCCCCCGCAATCACTGGCGCCAGTCAGGTCGTCGGCAATGACTGCTATCCTCATGCCATCACCTTCAGGAGCTTTGCGGGAGCAGCTTGCGGTAGATCACTTTCATGTCTTCCACGCTGACCGGCTTCGGATTGTTGTTCAGCAGCCGGGTAACCTTCGCTGCGGAGAATGACAGCTCCTCGACATCTTCCTCGGATACGCCGTACTGCTGCAGATTTTGCGGGATGTTCAGCTCCTGCGTCCACTCGGCAATGCGCCGGATGACGGCCTCCGCGGCTTGCTGTTCGGACAGCCCGTTCACATCCAGGCCCATCGCCGCCCCGGCGATTCTCAGGCGGGGAGCCGCCGCGTCCATGTTGAATTCCATCACATGCGGCAGCAGCATGGAATTCGCCACCCCGTGGGCAATCTTGAATTTGCCGCCAAGCGGATAGGCCAGAGCATGCACCGCAGCCGTTCCGGCGCTGGTCAGCGCCATGCCGCCGTACATCGAGCCAAGCAGCATGTTCTCTCTTGCCTCAATGGATGAACCGTGATGGTATGCCTCAAGAATGCTGGAGGCGATAAGGCGGATCGACTCCAGTGCAAACATATCGCTGA
Source organism: Paenibacillus oralis (assembly GCF_003863965.1). GTDB lineage: Bacteria > Bacillota > Bacilli > Paenibacillales > Paenibacillaceae > Fontibacillus > Fontibacillus oralis. The sequence goes on along the minus strand of NZ_RRCN01000001.1, from coordinate 4,655,227 downwards.
TCGGATTCGCCTTGTTGGAAATAAAGGATTCAAGCGAATGCGTAAAGGCGTCCATACCGGTGGCGGCGGTTACCGCCTGCGGCAGACCAAGCGTCACCATCGGATCAAGGATGACAAGCTGCGGCAGCAGATAGGGGCTGACCACACCAATCTTCAACTCTTCCTCCGGAATCGTCACAATCGCATTTGGAGTCACCTCGGCGCCGGTTCCCGATGTCGTAGGGATGAGCACTGTTGGAATGCCCGCCTGTTTGATCAGGTTCGTGCCCAGGAAGCTGCGGATAAATCCGCCGTTGGCCGGCAGCACGGACAATATTTTGGCCGCGTCCAGCACGCTGCCGCCGCCGATGCCGATAATGACATCCACGCTTGCGCCCGCCGCTCCCAGCGTGTCTCTATATACCTCTTCAATGTTTTCCAGCGTTGGCTCCGGCAAAACATCCAGCGTCACCTGCGCCTGAATTCCCTTCTCCATGAGCTGATTTAGCAAGCCGTCCAGAATACCGGAGCTTTGGATAAACGGCTGCGTCACAACCAAAGCGCTGCGGATTCCGGCAGCCACTGAGTCCAAATGCTCGCCCAAAGTGTAAAGGCTATCTCTGCCGGCGATGATTTTGGCTGCTGTCTGAAACTGATACAATACCTGCATCGTTAACTCTCCTTCCCATGATCTGTCTCTAATGTTTATCTCAGCTTGTAGCTGCTGACCATCTCCTGTACAATCGCCAGGGCCTCGCCGGACAGCTCGCTGACCGGCAGTTTCGGCGGACCGACAGGAATGCCGGACAATTCCACCGCTTTCTTCAGCACGGACGGCAAGGTGCCGTATTTGAACGTATCGCGCAGCGGATTCAGCAGGTCCTGGGCCTTCTGCGCTGCTTCGAGATCCCCCTTGAGCCAGTTCTGGTAAATGGACACGACGACCTCAGGCAGCATGTTGGCCGTAGCCGCCACCGCTCCGCTTCCTCCGGCGTTTAACGTCTGCAGAATCAGGGAATCGGTGCCTGCCAGCACGGAAAAATCTTCGCCTTGCGTGGCCTGAATATACTGCTGAATGTTCTCAAACTTGCCGCTGCTGTCTTTAATGGCGACAACGTTGGGGATTTTGGCCAGCCGCGCCACCGTATCCGCTTCCAAATGAACGCCTGTGCGTGAAGGAATGTTGTACAGGAGTACCGGCAGCGCAGTAGATTCGGCGATTTTGGCAAAATGGACGTACAACTCCTCCTGTGAAGGAGCAATAAAAAACGGGGTAATGACCGACAAGGCATCTGCGCCAAGCTCTTCCATTTTCTTCGATAGTCCAATGACGTCCGCGGTTGCGTTCCCTCCACTGCCCATGATGACGGGAACCGTGCCGTTCACCTCATCCACAACGATTTGAGCCAGCTTCAGTTTCTCCTGTTCATCCAACAGATGAAACTCCCCGTTCGTTCCGAGTGCAAACACACCGTTAACACCTGCATCGATCATCCGCCGCGTGAGCTGGCGAGCAACCTGTTCATTCACTTGCTGCTCTTCCGTCAAAGGAGTCAGCATGGCGGGAATAATGCCTTTGAATTCCATGATTTAGCCTCCTATATTCAAGTGTTCCTGTTTCAGAATTGAACTGTGTTCATATACAAGCGCTTTCAAATGTGATTATAGTCCTTGTTGTTCAATTTAACAACACCTTTTGATAAAATGTTCAAATTAAAAACAACATGTTTCATTATGAAACATGTTGTCCTGTTTAGCTAGTTACTTTATTTTCCTCCACAGCGTGGTCCGGCTGATGCCCAGGCGTTCGGCGGTTTTCACCTGATTCATTCCTTCCTCCATCAACACCTGCTGGATAATCCGCTGCTCAATTTCCTCCAGCGTTCCGCTGAGATCAAAATCCGGTTTCCCGTATTCGGTCCGCATCCGTCTGGTGGACAACACCTCGCTGATTTCCCCCTGCTCAATATACAATCCTTTGGCAAGCAGCACGGCTTCTTCGATCACCTGCCGCAGCTGATGAATATTGCCGCGCCATTCAAACCGTTCGAGCGCCTCTCTCGCTTCATCTCTGAGCCCGGCCACCTGCTTGCCGTACTTGGCGTTATATTCGTTGATGTACAGCAGAGAGAGGCCTTCAATATCCTCCTTGCGCTCCCTCAGCGAAGGCAGCGGCAGCGTGACTTCCGCCAGCCTGTAATACAGCTCCGCGCTGAATCCGCCGCTCTCGGTCCGCTCCAGAATGTCCTCCCTGGAGGACACAATCCATTGAAAAGCAGGCGTATGCTTGTCCAGATAGTCCGCCAATCCCTTCTGCTCAGCTTCACCAAGGCCGTCAATGTCGCGCAAAAATACAGTGCCACGCCCAAGACTGCCGAACAGTTCCTCATTCCGCTCCTCATTCAGCAGCATGTCCCACAGATCCTGTGAAGCCAGTCCGCATTCGATTTTCAGAAACGGCCGCAGCCCTCTTTCGCCGCCAAAATGAATAAACTGAGCCAGCAGCTCTTTGCCTGTCCCTTTTTCCCCGGAAATCCAGACGGAAAGCTGCTGATCGCGATAGCTCTGGGCTTTGTCCAGCGCATGCCTCATATTGCTGTTATGGCTGACGATGTTGCCGGCCACCTGCGCCGCGCGAAAGCCGGCCTCAGCCGGTACAAGGGAAGCCCCCCGCAGCCTGAGCTCATCCCGGCTTTTGCCGCTCGCGATCCGCAATACGGCCAATGGCCCGTCCGGGCCCGGCAGCGGGTAACCGCTGACCCGCCAGATTCGCTCCGCCTGCTCCAGCATGGTATGGAACGTACCCTCCGTTAGGATCTCGCGGACGATACGCCCTATTTTTTCAGAATCCATAAAAGGGGCAATCTGCCGGTTGAAATACGGATTGCCGAACACCTGCCGCTGCTCGCGGTCATAAACAGCCACCCCCGCCTGCTCTGCCTGAAGCACCTGGTAGGCCATGCCGTATTCCCGTTTGCACGCTTCAAACAGCGCATGCCACTTCCGCGCCTGCTGGAAGGAACGCAGCACGCTCTCTTTGCCTGAGGTCAGCAGAAAACCGATCAAACCCAGCTTTTCCGCTTCCTTGACGGTAATGACGTCCCCGACGATAATCTGATACCCCTGCTCCCGCAGCTCCTGCAGCACCTGGCCAACCCCGGATTCATCCTGAACCGTGTAGGAGGAAATTTTCATATCCAGCACCTCGCACACCGCCGCCGCGCCGGCGACCACCTGGGCGAAGCCCACGATCGCCACCTTGCCGGGATATCCTTTGGCAAGCGTCAGCACCCTCAGCATATCGTAGCCGGACACTTCAATCTCAACGACAGGAATGGCGACCCTGGACTGGATCAGCTTGGCCGTGCCGCCGCGGCTGATAATGATATCCGTCCCGCTACTCGCCGCTTCCTCGGCATATTTCAACCCCTGCTGCAAATCCCCGGTTTCCACCCTCAGCTCCATATCCTGGCCTTCCGCCAAGCCGAGAATCATTTCCTTCAATCCTTCATACGGCGCAATCGCCAGCACCTTCACGTCCATCATCCTCTGTTTCAGAGATAAACATTTCCTAGTTACACTATAAACAAGATGAACGTACTGTTTCAATAACTTACAGCTAAACGCGCAACAATTAAGAAAAACCTCGCCGCTGGCGAGGTCCTTTGCCGTTTAATCGTTTAATCCCATACCTTGGATGCGCGGGAGGGTCTAACGGACACCAGCGACCTTATCCGCCCATTTCCCGGGTATTTCCCAGCCTAACGGACACACACGACCCTATTTCGCTCTAAACCCGTTCATCCAGGCCGATTTGAGGTGAATAAGGTCTTCTGTGTCCGTTACATTTTGCAAACCTTCGTTTTTCCTCAAATAACGGCTCTGGAGTCCCTTAGCCTCCAGATTCCTCTTCTCCGCTCCTCTCTACCTGCGCATCCTCCTCTACCCCGCCGGAAATTTTATAAATTCTTGTTTCAGGCCAAATTGATCTCTTTAATTTTGGCAAGCGGGATTTTCGGCTTGCGGTCCTCCGTCAGGAGTCCGTTGATTTCCTGCTGTACATCGGCAAGCTGGGTGTAGCAGTAGCCGCAAATATAATCCACGCTTTTGATCGCCCGGGTCAGGCCTTCGAACCGTTCGAGGAATTCCGCTTCTGTTGCGACCTGGCGGCCATAACCCCAGCCTTTGTCCGACCTAAAAGCGATTCCGCCGAATTCGCTGATGATGATCGGCTGCCCGCGGTACCCGTAGCCTTCGGCCAAAGCGTATTTCCAGTGGTTGCAGGTGGTTTCCCTATTTACGATAGCATCCTTGTTGTCTTTGTACCGCCGCAAAAAACCGTCGCCCGTTTCGACGTAATCATGCAGCGTCAAAATATCGGAAACGGTATGCTCCCAGCCGTCGTTGGTAATGACCGGACGGTAGGGATCGAGCGCTTTGGTGAGATGGTAGATGCCCTCAGTAAATTTCTGCTGCCTCGCATCGCGGAGGATGGACGGGATGCCCCACGATTCGTTGAACGGCACCCAGGTGATGATGCTGGGATGATTATACTGCTGATCGACGATTTCCAGCCATTCCTTCGTAAACGCCGCGACCGCGCGGTCGTGAAATTCGAAGGTCGCCGCCATTTCCGACCAGACCAGCAGCCCTTTAACGTCGCACCAATAGAGAAATCGGGCATCCTCGATTTTCATATGCTTGCGCACACCGTTGTAGCCCATTTCCAGCATCCGGTCGATGTCGGCAATGATCGCTTCCTCGCTGGGCGGCGTTAAATGGCTCTCCGTCCAATACCCCTGATCCAAAATCAATCTTTGATAGATCGGCGCATTGTTTAGCAGCACCTGGCTGTTCTCAATCGAAATCTTTCTCATCCCGAAATAGGAAAAAACCCGGTCAACCACCCGATCCGCCTCGTACAGCACAAATTCCACGTCATACAAATTCGGATGCTGCGGCGACCAGAGGCATTTCTTCCACGGCCCGTTCGCCTCATGCACCAAATCGACTTCCACCGACAGGTTCGGGCGATCCGCCAGCAAGGCGACGCGCTTCACCGGTTTGCCCTTCAGCGTCACCATCGCCTCCACCCGCAAATCGCCGGCCTTTCGGGCGCCGCTGATCCGGTAATCGAAACGGACCATGGAGCGGTCGATGTCCGGCGTGATTTTGACTGCGTCCAGCCGCTGCTCCTCTACAAACTCCAGCCAAACTGTCTGCCAAATGCCGGTTGTTTGGACATAAAAGCATTCGAAGCTGTCCTTGGTCCAACGCTGCTTGCCCCGCGGCTGTGTGCAATCGTCGCTATCCTGCGCTTTTACCGTAATTTGATTGTCTGCCCCGAAAACCAGATAAGGGGTGATATCGAAGCAAAAAGCCGCGTACCCTCCTTGATGGCTGCCAGCCATCCTGCCGTTGATCCATACCTTGGCGATATAATCCACCGCCTGAAAGTGCAGGATCGCCCGCTTGCCTCCAGCCTCCTTCGGAATATGAACCGTTTTGCCGTACCATACCTGCGGGTGGAACTCCTCGATGCCGATCCCGCTCGCCTGCGTTTCGTACGTAAAAGGAACGGTAATCGTATGCGTTCCCGCAAACTGTTCCGGCCACTTCTCCTGCTCGCCGACATTGTTGTCGTCGAAACGGAAGTCCCATTCGCCGTTCAAATTGAGCCAATGCTCCCTGACGAATTGCGGCCTGGGGTAATCCTTCGTATAAGCTCTGGTTGTCACTGTTCTCCTCCTGTTCTAATCTCCAGCGCATAAACCGACGCCGGACGCAGCGGATAACCTTGCCGCCAGGCATCAAGCGGCACCATCCGCGATTGGCAGACGATTCGTTGCGGATCGAAGACGGAATTGATCGCTTCGAAGGAAGCGCCCGTAATTTCGTGCAGCAGCAGCGTCTCTCCGGACGGCTCCATGCCGAGCAGATTCAGTTCGGCATGGACTTCCTCGAGGCTGCGGTTCACGATAAAGACGGTAACTACGCTCCCGTCTTCATTCACGCACGCCGCCACGTCCAGATCCGGCAGCGCACCGAGATCAAACGGAGCCGGCTTATTCGCGCGCACGGAGAAGGTGCCGCAGGCCACGTCGGCGGGAAGCAGGCGCCGGATGTCCCGGTTCGCGTACAGCTTCATCACTTCATAGGTAGGCGTTCCGTATACGGTCAAAGGATGGCCGCTCCAGCCCGGCGTTTTGCCGCAATATTGGTCGGCGTAATAATCGCCCACGCGAATGCAGCCGCCAAGCCAGCCGTTTACGAGATCGGAAAAACTGCCGATGTGCACCAGATCGCTGGCGCGCAGCATCTCGTTGAGATTGGCGGCATTCGCCACCGCGGCACCCAGCGTATGCTCATCCGGCAGCCCTTTCCGCACCGTGTTCGGAAAATACATCGTGTTGTATTCGGTGACCGCCAGCTTCACATGGCGATGCTTCTCGTTCGCGCGGATCTGCTCTACCGTCCGCCGGAGGTCCTCCCGGGTCCACTCGGAGAAGGAGGCGATCGCTTTATAGCGCTCCTCGGCGGGCGTATCCCGGTTCATCCCGAAACGTCCGTAGCCGTGGTACAAGTGCAGGGTCAAATAATCGATATGTTCACCCGCGATATCAAGCACCGCCCGGTTCCATTCCTGATCGGTATGCCCACAGGCCAAGATCACAAGCGACGGCTCCACCGCTTTCATCGCCTCGGCAAACGTTACGCACCGCTCTGCAAACCGGTCCGCAGGACAAGTTCCGACCTGAAAATCCCCCCACACCTCGTTGCCGATCTCCCAATACCGGACGTCGTACGGCTCGGGATGACCGTTCGCCGCCCGCTTCGCCCCCATCGGGGTATCGCTGCCGCCGTTGCAGTATTCCACCCAGCGCGCGGCTTCCTCGGGCGTCCCCGATCCGTCGTTGACGCAGATCAGCGGCTCCACCTGAAGCTCCCGGCAAAAGCGGATAAATTCGTCTGTGCCAAAATACTTGCACGTCCACCCGCCCCATGCTTCGTTGTACATCACGGGCCGCTCCAACACAGGGCCGACGCCATGCTCGAAGTGGTAGGCGCTGATGTAATTGCCGGCCAGCCTCATCATCCCGGCGTTCAGCGACCGCGTCATCTCCAGCACCTCGCGCTTCACCCCGCCGATGTGATCCGCGGGCAGCAGGGACACGTGATCGAGCCACAGCATGCCGGTGGATACGTGGTCATTCCACCTCGGATGATCGGCCGGCACGTACACCCTGATTTCGGCGTCGGCGCAGGCGCGGGGGACGGACAGCTTCGCCTCGTATTCCCGCCAGTTATGGCTGCCCAGATCGATCCTAACAAGCCCAAGCAGCTCTCCCGTGCGCCGGTCCGCCGCCTCGACGATCACGTACTTCAGCTCGACCGACGCCCGCGCCACCAAGCGCACCGCATATTCGACCGGCCCTTTCAAAGCGGCCGCCTGCGCGATCCCGGCATACGCCTCGTCATCGCTCAAGATGCGGATGCGCACGGCGCGGCCCGAATGCTTCGGCGCCGGCGCCTCCAAAGCGTACCGGGTGTTCCGCCCGTTCGTATAGGCGCTCCAGCCCCCGGAAACCGCGCCTCTCCCCTCGGCATCGCTTTCAAAATCCATGTCCTTCAGCGGATAGGCCAGCATCGCCTCCATATGGTCGCGGATATCCTCCACGAAGTGCCCGAACAGGTACGGGTTCACCGTATGCCCGCTGGCCCGGCCGCCATCGATCGTAATCCTCGCGTTTGCCTTCAACCTGATCCCTCCCAGCTTTTTTCCCTCGCCATTTAACCTTTAATCGAGCCGATCATCACACCTTTGACAAAATGCCGCTGCACAAACGGATACATGATGAGCACCGGCAGGCTGGAGACAATTATGACCGCGTATTTGATGCTCTCCGCCAGCAAAACCTTGTCCTCCATCCCCACGAGTCCGTCCACCGCGTCCGACTGGCTGATCAGCAAAATTTCGCGCAGCACCAGCTGCAGCGGATACAGTTCTTCACTGCGGATATATATGAGCGCGTTAAAAAACGAATTCCAATGGCCAACCGCGTAAAACAACACCATCACCGCCAGGATCGGCTTCGACAACGGCAAAATGATGCTGACGAGCAGCCGCCAGTTGGAGCAGCCGTCCATATGGGCGGCTTCCTGGAGCTCCCAGGGAATGCTGGACTGGAAATACGTCCGCATGACGATCAGATTGTACGTCGAAATCGCTCCCGGCACGATCAAGGCCCACATCGTATCGACCATCCCCAGGTCTTTGACCAGCAGATAGGCCGGAATCAGCCCGCCGCTGAAAAACATCGTCAGCGTCACGATCAGCATCAGCCCTTTGCGGAGGGGCAGATCCGGGCGCGACAGCGGGTACGCCGCCAGCAGCGTCATAACGATGTTGACGGCCGTGCCGACCGCCGTATATACAATCGAATTGGCATACCCTCTCCAAATTTTATCGTTATCCAAAATGTTGGCGTAAGCGTCAAGCGTAACGCCCTTCGGCAGCAGCCACACTTCCCCGCCCAGCACCTTCGCCGGATCGCTGAATGAAGCGCTGACCACAAACAGCAGCGGATACAACACGATGACGATAATGACCGCCGCGATCAGGTACACAAGCCAATCAAACCACCGTTCATCGGCCGGGCCAGCCTGCGCTTCGGGCGCCGCAGCTCGTTTGGACATTTGCCCCGCCTCCTTTACCATAAACTCGTCTCCGACGTTTTGCGGGCAAAGCGGTTCACCAGAAGCAACAGCGTCAGGTTGATCACCGAGTTGAACAGCCCGATCGCCGCCGTGTAGCTGTATTCCCCTTGTAAAATCCCGGTCTTGTACACGAACGTGGAAATCACGTCGCTCGATTCGAGATTTAAATTGTTTTGCATCAGCAATATTTTTTCGAACCCGATGTTCATAAACTGCCCCACGTCGAGGATCAGCAAAATAACGATGACCGGCACGATCCCCGGCAAAGAAACGTGCCAGATACGCCGCAGCCGGGAAGCCCCGTCCATCTTGGCCGCTTCGTACAGCTGCGGATTGATCCCGCTAAGCGCCGCAATATAAATAATCGATTGCCAGCCCATGTTCTGCCAGATGTTCGAACCGATAAAAACGGTTTTGAACCAGCCGGCAGATTCCATAAACCGGACCGGTTCGCCGCCAAACGCCTGAATCAGCTGGTTGACCGGGCCGGCGGGCGACAGCAGCACCGTCAGGATGCCCACGATAACGACCACCGAAATGAAGTGCGGGATATAAGTGATGTTTTGCAGCAGTTTGCTGTATGCTTTGCTCCTGATCTCGCCGATCAGCAGCGCCAGCAAAATCGGAATCGGAAAGGCTACAGCCAAAGAAAACAGATTAATGGACAGCGTATTCCACAGCAGCCGCCAGAAATAATACGAATCGAAAAAGCGCGTAAAGTGATCGAAGCCGACCCATTCGCTGCCGGCGATCCCTTTCGCCGGATTGAAATTTTTGAAGGCGATCTGCAGCCCGTAGAGCGGACCGTAGTGGAATAGCAAGTACCAGGCTATCGGCAAAAGCAGCATAAGGTACAGGTCATACCTTTTGGCGATCTCCCGGGCCAGCCGGGCGCCCCGTTTCGGACGATTACGGGGCACCGCGGCCGCTAACGGGGCCTCTGTGTTTTTCATGGGAATCCACTCCTTATCCGAAAAAGATCCGCATCACTTCTGCATCTTGCCGTAAGCTTCCTGATACAGCTTCTCCAGCTCGTCAATTTTCATCTTCTTCAGTGTGGACTGGAATTCATCCCATTTGTCGAAGCTGAGCGCCCCGGCGATAAACTTCGTGCTTTGCTCTTCGTAATACTTATCGATGTCGGTACGCAGGATATTGACCTCCTGCGCCGTCTTTTCATCAAACATCGGGGCGGCGTAGCGAACCTGCGGCATATAAGGATCGAGCTTTTGCTGCGCCTCCTGTACCTGCGGAGGATTGATGTAGGAAGCGACCTTTTCGCTGATCAGGTGCGGCGCTCCTCCTCCGGCGTACGGGGTGATTTTCGGCTGCGTCTCCGATGTCGAGTACTCCTCCTTGTAATAGGGAATGCCGTCTTTCAGTTCATAATGCTCGCCCTCCCGGCCGAACCGCAGCAGCGTAGCTCCTTCGTCGCTAAAGAAATAATCGATCCAGCGCATGGTCGCTTCCGGGTATTTATTGACCGAAGTGATCGCAAAAGCTCCGAAATCCCGCGGCACCGGCAATGCCTGGGCTTGCAGCCGGTCCCCGTGCGGCCCTGCGGGAGGTGCGATCCCTTCATATTGATCCGCAATCGGCAGGAAGTTGTTGTTCGTCTGATCAAAGAACACGCCCGTTTTACCCGAGCCCTGTTTGGCCAAATATTGCGCTTCCGTATGCGAGAACACTTCCGGATCGAGCAGCTTCTCTTTATAAAGCTTGTTCAGGTACATCAGCATCTCTTTGTTGCGGTCGCTGCCCATCCAAATTTTCACCTGGCCGTCGACGATGTTAATGTTGTAGCCGAGCTGCTGGTCCAGGCCAAACGACCCGCTCATCATCGTGACGATATGCAGCCCGACGCGGGCGGTCAGCGGAATTTCGTCCTTTTGGCCGTTTCCGTTCGGATCCTGATCCCGGAAGGCCACCAGCACATCATAAAGCTCATCCGTCGTCTCCGGTTCCTTCAGGTTCAGCTTTTCCAGCCACGCTTTGTTGATCCACTTCTTGTCCGTACGCGCCGCGGCCAACGTCACGATGCCCGGAACCGCATAAATATGCCCTTCCGGCGTGGTGATCGCGGCGCGGATTTCCGGGTACTGCTCCATCAGCTTCGTTAAATTGGGAGCGTATTCGGCAATCAAGTCTTCCAGCGGGATCAATTGGCCGCCCGCTCCGTAGCGAACCGCTTCCAAAGGCGTCAGCCCGGAGCGGTACAAAGCGTCGGGAAGCTCGTTGGACGCGAACAGCAGGTTTTTCTTCTCCTGAAAACCGTCCGTTGGCGCTTCGATGAATTTTACCTGCATATGGCTCATTTTCTCGTAGTCCTGAAACACCGGCATATCTTTAAACGGCCCGTTTACCGGGGCAATCCGGGTGAACATCGTCAACTGAATCGGTTCCTGTACGATCGGAAAACCGTCCTTGCTGACCTCATTAGCCGTCGCCGCCTGCGGAGCGGCCTCGTTGTTTTTTCCGGCGCCGGAGCTGCACCCGCCCAGCACCAAACCGGCGATGACCATTATGCTTAATGCCGATCTTCTCCATGGTTTACGCATTGCTTACGACCTCCTTTTCTTGTCACCGAACGAATGATGTAAGCGTTTCCTGCGGTGTGCGTTCATTATAGTTCAGCCGCCGGAGACCGCAAATTATAAAAATATGACTATTTACTCCACTTTTTTTACGGGCCGGTTCATATAGTCGTGCGGCGTCATCCCGGTCAGTTCCTTGAACACTTTGAAAAAATAATTGTATGTCGTAAAGCCCACCTGGCTGCTGATTTGCTTGACCGAATTACGCCCGCTTTCCAGCAGTTTGCGGCTCGCGTCGATGCGCACCCGGTTGACGTACTCGGAGAACGTCGCCCCCGTTTCTTCTTTAAATATCCGGCTCAAATACGAAGGATTCAGCCCGATCGCCCCGGCCGCCAGCTCCAGGGTAATATAGCTCTGGTACCGTTCCAGAATCAGCATGATCGCCTGCGACACATGCCGCGAATACGGGCCGGCCGCACGCTCCCCTTTCAGACGTTCCAGCAGAGCTTCATAATAAGACGAGATCCACCTCTCCAGTTCCTCCACAGTGCCGATCTTCCCCAATGCCGTGCGCGGCGGCCATCCGCCCGCGGCGGTTTCCTCCCCCGGCAGCCATTTTTTCCGCGCCTTGTCCGCGATCGAGAGCAGCTCGCTAACGATCATTTGCACCGGCTGGGCATGGAGCGGCTGCCGGCGTACGCTGGCAAACACGGAGGCGATCAACCGCAGCGCGCCTTCTTTGTCCAGATTTTCTAGGGAAAGCAGCAGCTGCTTCTGCTCCTCGATGGTCAAAGCGACGCGCTCGGTGTTGTTCCCCGTTTTCTCCCCCGCCGGGGGGGCGTCCAAGGCCCGCTCGGCCGAGCGGTAGCTGGCTGCGAGCTGCGGCATGCTGCCGCAGAAGTGGCCGACGGCATAGATGCACTTCAGATTCAGGAACAGCTCAAGCGAGTGGCGCAGCTTGCTCATCCGCCTGGCGGCCTCGCTTGCGGCGGCTTGTTCGCTGCGGTCCTGGAACGCCAGGACAACAGCCAAGCGTCCATTTCCAACGTAAGCCGCCGTGGCTCCCGGGAGATCGCTCAAACTTTGCTGCATGACGTCAACGGCCTGCTGCATCAGCCGGTTCGTCTCCACGTCGCTGTGCGATTCCGTCAGCAGCCGAAAGGAGACGATTTGCACCGCCGCCGCTGTATAGCAGACCGCGCCCGCAAACAGGCCGCTCTGCCGGGCATAGGCTTCCAGCTCCCTGGCCGGGCCGGGTTTTCCCCGCAGCAAACCTGCGATATGCTCGCGAATCAGCTGCGGACCGGCGCTTGCCGCCATTTCCCGGTCCCCGCCCCGGCTCTCTATCAGCCGCTCCCGCTGCTCCACTTCCCGGACTGCCTTACGCAACACGGCCATCAGCGTTTCGCCGTCCAGCCGGTGCTTCAGCAAATAATCGGCCGCTCCGTTTTTCAGGCATTCGCGTACATAGTCGTAATCGTCGTAGCTGCTGAGCATGATCGTTTTGACGGAAGGAAACCGCTCCCCGATCGCCCGCTGGAGCTCTACCCCATTCATGCCCGGCATATTCACGTCGATGATGGCGACATGAGGCCGGGTTCGTTCGATCATCCGCAGCGCCGTTTCGCCGTTATAGGCTTCGCCGCACAGCTCGAAACCGTGGCTTCGCCAATCCGACAAGGTCCATACATGTTGATGGACCAAAGGCTCGTCATCAACCAACAGCACTTGAAACATGATTCAGCCCACCTCTTTCGCTTGAGTTTCCGGATTCCACAGCCGGGGGAAGCGGATCTCCACCTTCGTATACAGCCCCTCTTCGCTGAACACCTTGACGCCATACGGCTCCCCGTACATACGAACGATCCGCTCATGCACGTTGCGTACGCCCATGCCGCTAAAACGCGACGGGATTTCCCCCTTCGTCCCGAGCAAGGCGTCGATTTGTTCCCAGGACATACCCTTGCCGTTGTCCATGACCTCGATTTTCAGATCGCCTTCCTCCTCGTAGACGCGGATCACCACGAATCCCCCGGAAGCCGACGCGCCAAGGCCGTGCATCAACGCGTTCTCCACGATCGGCTGCAGCATCAGCTTGAGAACCCGGCACTCCAGCAGGGCGTCATCTTCAATCTGCATATGAACCGGAATCGGCTCCATAAACCTGTATTTCACGATCGAAACGTAGCAGGAAACATAGTCCAGTTCCTCCCGCACGGTGAGAAATTCATTCGAGTTGCCGAGCACGCCGCGCATCAGTTCGATCAACGATCCGGACACCTCTTCAATATTGGGGGCCCCGTTCAGCTTGGCCAAATATTTGATCGTGTTCAGCGAATTGTACAAAAAATGCGGGCGGATCTGCGCTTGTAGAGCGGTCAGCTCCGCCTCCCGCTTGGCCTGCTCGCTGACGCGAATCCCTTCCATCAGCCGTTTCAACTCGTCGACCATGCTGATAAAAACCCGGTACAATTCGCCGATTTCGTCTTTGGTGCCGATCTCCGTTTTCGGAAAATCCAGATTTCCGTCTTTGACCCGTGTCATCATCGTTTTCAAGCGGCGGAGGTGGAGGGTCGTCCTGGATGACATCTGCAGCGTCCCGATTAAAACGGCGATAAACACGACGGCCGCCACCTCGACCATCAGATTGCGGATGCGGACGGATTCTTTCAGCAGCGAATCAAGCGGGATCAGCGCCCGCGTGGTCCAGCCCGTATAGTCAGAGCGCCGGCTGACAACGATATAGGATTTGCCGTCGATGATTTGTTCCGCCGCCAGCTCAGTCAGGCCCGCCGAAGCCGGATGGGCATAGATCGTTTTTTCCATTTGGGGGGAAAGGGAGGACGGCGCCGAGTCGGAGCGGTAGACGAGCTCATTTTGCTCATCAAGCACATACAGAATGCTGTCCGCGGTCGGTTTCACGCCGTATGTCTTGCGGATAAAATCATAATTCAAATCCACCATCACCACGCCGATCGTTTCCCGGTTATAACGCAGAACGCGACCGACAGAGATGGCATCCGCAGGGCCCCCTTGCTTAAAATAGGCATGGCGTTCCCCGTTTTGCAGCATATACTCCATCGTCTTCGTATCCAGAAACGTCCGGTCGATCCAGGGGCCGCCCGCGAAGAACACCTTCCCGTTCAGGCCGATCACGGCGATCCGCGAAATATAAGGCTTATAATCGATCAGCCCGGACAAAAACTCGGTGATCCGCTTCTGCTCCTGAAACCATTCGTAGCTGATTTCCTCGCTCGGACTTAACACAGTGTCGATCACCGTGTTTTTGTTGGTCACGGCCACCGTGTTCAATCGGTCGACCTCCTTTAACATCACGTTGAGGGATTCATCGGCCTGGCGGATGCTGTCCGACACCGAGGTGATGGCGTTAGCCTTAATCGTCTCGCGCATGTTCACGTAAACGATGCCGGTCACGGAGACGATGGACAGCAGCGAAAGCAGCCCGAAGGCGATAAATATTTTCCCCTGAATGCTTAGCTTCGGCGAGGATATCCACTTGCGCAGCGATGTCAGCGTCATATTGGGCACTCCTTTTCATTCGGGCTTGGATCAGGTTTGTAAGCGCTTGATAAATTGAGCCGCCGCAGCTACCCGTTTTTTGCCGTCCGCATGGCGAGCGGGGGAACCTTGTAATAGATTTTGAAAGCTCGGGTGAAGGTGTACAGATTCGGATACCCCAGCGACAAGGCGATCTCCGTCACGCTCGCGTCCGTTTCGGTGAGCAGGCGCTTGGCCTTCTCCATGCGGATATTTTGCAGGTATTTCTGCGGCGGCAGCCCGATCTGGCTTGTAAACACATTGGAAAAATACGAGCGGTGCACGCCCGCAAACGCGGCGACTTGCTGCACGGTGATCCCTTCCGTGGCGTGCAGATCCATAAAATCCATGCATTCGCGTATCCAAGCGGAGGGTTCGGCGGCGCCCACGGGTGCCGTATCGGGGATAAGTTCGGCGAGCAACCGGCAAATCCGTCCCTGCAGTTCCAGCGATATGGCCGGGTTCCACCGCTCTACGCCCGCCAGCGCCTCGATCGTACGGCCCAGCGTTTCGCGGGCGCGGGGAGAAATCAGCCGCTGGCCGTAAGGTCTTTCCGGCGTGACCCCTATGAGTTCCAGCAGCGGCCCCACCCGGCTGCCGTCCAGCGCCAGCCAGTTCATCCGAGGCGGCGGTTCCGCCGGCAGTGCGTAATAATGGTAGGTCCGCCCGGGAAACAGGCAAAACAAATCGTCCTTTTGCAGCTCCACCCGTTTGTCGGCGTATTCGAGGCACAGCTTCCCCTCCAGCACAAAATGAAGACTGTAGCATTCGATTCGCTTCGGCCCCACCCGGTAATGGGGTTTGCCGACGCTGCGGCCGGCCCGTACCGGCCAAAGCTGCGCTTCTTTATCCAGAAACCCCGGCGTATAGTAAATAAACTCGGCAAACTCGTGGTCGTATTCCTGCATCATCCCGCACGCCCCTCCGAATTAGAAATTATTTTCTGTAGACAACAAAATGACAACTCCAAGATAACAGAAAGCCATTTATAAAACGCTTTATTTTCAATAATATCATAATAGGAGGGGATTTATTTTGTCCAGTAAACCTAACATTTTACTAATCACGAGTGACCAACAGCATTGGGACACGATCGGTGCGTTTCAGTCCGAAATCTCTACACCGAATTTGGATCGCCTGGCGCGGCAGGGAACAATGTTCAGCCGGGCTTATTGCCCGAATCCGACTTGCACGCCAAGCCGCTCTTCGATCATTACGGGCATGTATCCGAGCCAGCATGGCGCCTGGACCTTGGGGACGAAGCTGCTTGAGGACCGCCATACTGTCGGGGAGGATTTCAACCGGGCCGGCTATAAAACCTCGCTGATCGGCAAAGCGCATTTTCAGCCTTTGAAATCGACGCCGGAATACGAATCGCAGGAAGCTTATCCGCTGCTCCAGGACCTGGATTACTGGCGAAATTTCCACGGCCCGTTTTATGGCTTCGATCACGTCGAGTTGGCGCGGAACCATACGAATGAAGCCCATGTCGGTCAACATTATGCTTTATGGCTGGAAGAACAAGGCTGCGCCAATTGGCGGGATTATTTCCTGCCGCCGACCGGGACGATGGATCCCGCGCAGACATACAAGTGGCCGATCCCGGAAAAATACCATTACAACACGTGGATTGCCGAGCGGACGAACGCCCGCCTGGAAGAGCACAAAACATCAGGGGAGCCTTTTTTCCTGTGGGCCAGCTTCTTTGACCCGCATCCGGAATATTTGGCGCCGGAGCCGTGGGATACGATGTATGACCCGGAGCAGTTGACGATACCGTCGCTTACGCCGGGAGAGCATGACCGGAATCCGCCGCATTTCCGCCTGACGCAGGAGGAAAATCCGGACTTTTCACACTTAATGGAGACAGGATTTGGCATCCACGGCTACCGGTCCCATCATTATTACGAATACGGGGACAAGAAACGTCTGACGGACGACGACAAAAAGAAGCTCGTCGCCGTATACTACGGCATGATCAGCCTAATGGACAAATATATCGGAAAAATTCTCGATAAACTGGATGAACTGGGGCTCGCCGACAACACCCTCGTCGTGTTTACGACGGATCACGGCCACTTCTTCGGCCAACACGGCCTGCAAGCCAAGGGAGGATTCCATTACGAGGATTTGATCAAACTGCCTTTTATCGTCAGATACCCGGGCCGCGTTCCCGCCGGCAGACGCTCGGACGCGATTCAATCGTTGGTCGATCTGGCGCCGACCTTTCTGTCCTTTTGCGGGCTGCCGATTCCGCCGTCCATGACCGGCGTCGACCAGAGGGACGTGTGGCTCGGCGTAAAGGAACAAGTGCGGGATCACGCGATCTGCGAGTTCCGGCATGAACCGACGACGATTCATCAAAAAACGTATGTCGACGCCCGTTACAAAATCACCGTGTACTACAATCAGTCCTATGGGGAGATCTTCGATCTACAGGAGGACCCGGGAGAACTTCACAACCTGTGGGACGAACCTGGTTATGAAGGGCTGAAATCGCAGCTTCTGCTCAAATATGTATGGGCTGAGCTGGGCAAAGAACCCCTGCCGATGCCGAGAATCCATCATGCGTAAACAGCGGTAACCAGGCCTGCGAGTACCCGGCCGATAACCTGGCAAAACTAAGGTTTTCGGCCGCCGAGGTCAGCGCATTTACCTTTTGCACCGTAGCCGTTTCGAGCAGTGTCTCAAATCGACGCCAGGTGAGGGGGCTGTCTAAAGGGTTCGTGTCTTGGTGTCTTGGTGTCTTGGTGTCTTGGTGTCCCTGCCTGCAGCCTTTGCACGATTATCCCTTTCGTTCAGAAAGGGCAGGGGGTGGGGGCTAGGCTAGGGTTCCAAAAAAGAGAGAAGAAAAAGAGATGAGGAAAAAATGAGGCGGTTCAGGTGAGATTTTCGCCTTGATAAGGGAACGTACGTTTGGTATAATAAAAATAAGTCGAACACACGTTCTTAAAGTCTTGATTCGGGGGCGAGTGAACATGGAAGTCAATGCGGGAACGGATCTTCAATTATTCAGCAGCCGTTATAACAGCGAGCAGGCCTGCATGGAGGCGGTGATCGCGATGAAATGGCCGAACGGCTTCGTCTGCCCGCGCTGCGCTCACACCCGGTGCAGCCGTCTGACTTCCCGGCATATCCCCTTGTTCGAGTGTGGAAGGTGCGCGCATCAAACGTCGGCTTTGGTCGGCACGATTTTTGAACGAACGCATCTGCCCCTGCTCAAGTGGTTCAAGGCGTTGGAGCTGTTCCTGCTTGAGGACGGCATCTCGGCGTTGCGGCTGAGCCAGGTGATCCGGGTCACCTACAAAACCGCTTGGTTGATGCTGCACAAAATACGCCATGCCGTTGGGGAATTCGATGCCCGAGAGCTACTCTGCGGAGACGTGAAGGTAAACAGCGATCAGTATGGGCGTAACCCGTCCCGGTGTCAGCTTTCACATCCGTATGCCTCGGCGGTCGTAGCGGGCTGCACGGTAACGGAGTCGGGCGAGCCGGAGCAGGTCAAAATCCGTCTGGTGCCGCATAAGAGAGGAGACGGGAAAAGGGCAAACCGTCTCGAACTCGCTGCGTTCATCAACGGGCATGTGGATATCCGTACATCGGCGGTAGAGTCATTCCCCCTAGCCTATCGGCTGTATACGCCCTTGCGGAAAGTGGTGAGAGAGGCGTGGGAATCGCTGAAGAGTACGTATGTAGCCTTGGGACTGAAGCATCTGCAGGCGTACCTGAACGAGTACACCGTACGCCGCTCGCTGCGCCGGCCCGGAGCGGAAGAAACGATGCGGCAGAAGTTGCTGCGCATGTGTGTGGTGATTCCGGCGATCCCTTACCGCCAGCTGATCGCGCGCCAACCGAACCAGCCCCTTGCGGTTGCGGCCTGATCGAGACGCTGGAACGGCAGGGAAGTTTGACGCAGATCAACTTAATGGGTAGGGGTTAGCATGAACAGTCCGGGCGTTGCTGCAAATGGAAGGGTTCAGGCTACAGCAAAATCACGGTCTTTTCGTTTCCTTCACGTCTTGTCCTTGATCTCCTGTCTTGATCTCTTGTCCGGTCTGTTTCACCTCCCCTAAACCTGATTCCTTCTCCTAAGCCCGTCTAAATTATCTCGAACCGATCTGCTTCTCCACCAAATATTTTCTTCTCCCGAGCTTGTCTGTTTCTCTGCTCCCCTGATCAAACGGGATAATCGTGCAAAGCGTCCGGACAGTGAGTGTTGATCTGCCGCCCCCCACTTCCCTGTCCTAAGCTTTCAACGCCCTTCCGCGTTTCTTTGAAAACCTTCAGTTCAAGAACTCAAGCTAATTTTTGCTCTGGTCGCACCGAAAGTTGAGTTTTTTAGACTAAAATTAGGCAAAAAATGGCAATATGATCAAATCCCGCTTAGGAGATTTTGTTAACACCCGGCTTTGCTTTTTGCCCACCAGTACATCATCCTCAATCCGGACTCCGCCAATCCCCGGCAAATATAAGCCCGGTTCGATCGTCATAATCGTATTCTCCACAAACTCGTGTTCGGACCGGTAGCTGATATACGGCGCTTCATGAATATCCAGTCCGATGCTGTGGCCGGCGCCATGATTGAACCGCTCATTCATATTTTCTCTTACAAAGGGACTGCGGATCATCGAATCTAATTCATTGCTTTTGATCCCGTGACGAATGGCGTTCACCCCCGCCAGCTCCGCTTCCAAAACCAAATCGTACATTTCCGCAAGGCTTGGATTAGGTTCACCTACCGCAACCGTTCTGGTCATATCCGAAGCATATCCTTGAAAAGTGGCGCCAAAATCCAAGATCACCATATCTCCCAATTCGATCACTTTCTCACTGGCTTCGCCATGGGGATAGGCGGACCGGATCCCCGAGGAAACAATGGTTTCGAAAGAGGTTTTCTCCGATCCGTTCTGCTTCATGAAGTGCTCCATTTCGGTGGCCACCTGCTTCTCGGATAGGCCAGGGCGAATAAAATTTAAAATGTGCATAAACGTCCGATCAGCTATTTTTACGGCCTCTATCGTCTTTCGGATTTCATCTTCATCTTTTACCGCCCGGAACTCCTCTACCCAGCCATCCGCTATTCTGGTCTTTACTTGGACCAACGTCTTGAATAGCTCTCCATCGCTGTAGCTTAAATGCGCCCCTTCAAATCCAACCTCTTCGATATGATGCTTGCGGATGATTTCAGCCGCTTCGGCCAGCAAGGATTGAGTCCAGCAAACGATCTGAATCGGGTTGCTTAATTCTGCCCGGGCCTGTTCCACATAACGTCTGTCGGTAATGAAAAAAACGGCGTTTTCAATAAGGAGCAACGTGGAATCCTCCCCTGTAAACCCGCACAGATAACGGACATTTTTCGGATTACTTACGTATATGGCCGGCAGGTTTTCTGCAGCCATTTTGTTCAGCAAACGTTCGATTCGCTTCATGGTCTCTCGTCATCCCCTTCGTAAAATGGAAAAAAGGGGGGGAATTTACGGATTCCTCCCCGCCTCCGATTAGATGGTCTTGATATATAAATGGTAATGCTCATGGTTCAGTTCGGCCAACGGTGCAAATTCAAGCTGCTGATCCTTATAGATAAAACGGTTGGAGCCGGCCACCCGCTCAAACTTTATAGCAAGATTCCCCTCGCTTACCGGCAGTGCAAAATAATCCTTTTGGTCCGAGACGGCGGCCAGGATATAGGGACCGAAGGCCAAAGAGGCAATGTCGGATTGATCCGGCGTATATTCCAAACGCAGCCGTGGCTCAAACTTAACGGTTACTTTGTCACCCTTGCTCCATTTTTGCGATAACACCATATAACCGCTCTCTTCCGACGCCTTCACTTCCGCCCGGTTCACAAAGACTTTAACCTCACCATCATGCCAATAAGGTTTGCGGATTTTTAAATTCGCTCTCGCCAAACTTTCAATGCAAAGCTCGATATCGCCGTCAAACACCTCGGGCACGGATTGTACAACCTGTATCCCCTTCTCCTCATCCTTCAATTCCGACGAAACGAACAAATTGATATATAAGGACTCGGCATCCTCAAAATAAATCGCCTCGGCATATTTGAAGTGGTTTTCCAATCCCGTCCCGTGACAGCAGGAGTTCTCCTCGTCAAACCCTTTTTGTCCGCCGGGACTGGTCGGCATAAAGTACGTGCTGGCGCCGAGGGCTTCATGATCCGTCGAGGAAAGGATATGGCCCAGCATCGTTCGCTCGTAATAATCCATGTACTTTACGTCCTTCTCAACCCCGTATAGCTGCTTGGTTAGTTTCAGCATATTGTAGGAAGCGCAGGTTTCCGCCGTATGTTCCGTCAGATGGGCGCCGATTTTGTGCGGCTGCTTAAACATTTCCCCTTCCCCGGTTCCGCCGATGGAGTAAATATGCGCATTCACCACCGACTCCCAGAAAAACTTGGCGATATCGTAATATTTTTGCTCTCCTGTGGCTTCGAAAATTTTGAAGGCCCCGACGACTTGCGGGATATGCTGGTTGGCATGCAGCGCGCCCAAAGCGTCCACTTGTTGTTCCATCGGAAAAAACAAGCGGTCATTATCAAACAGCTTTGCAGCGGCAATATGGTGTTCCTTATGCGTGTATGTGTACAATTCGGCCAGCGATTCATTGATCCCGCCAAATTCGCCGGCGATATACATGCCCCACATTTTTTTCAGTTGCTCATGCGGCAGTGCGCTTAACCGGTTGTAGATCCAGTCTCCCACTTTGTCGGCAATGGTTAGCGCCGGTTCAATGCCCGCGAGATGATAACTGTCCAGCAAACCGGCCAAAATTTTGTGCAAGGTATAATAGGGAGCCCAGATTGCCGGATATCGCGTATATTTTTCCAGCAAATCAAACTGTTCTTCGGAATAAGCGCTAAGAAATCCGTAATGGTAGTGTTCATCCGCCTCAAAGGCCAACTGCACTTTGTTTAACTCTGCAATCATGTAAGCCAGCTTCTGATGAATCCGTTCATTGCCGGTTGCTGCATAGCATAACGCTAGCGCAGATAGATAATGCCCGGTGGTGTGCCCTTTCAGCAAGCTGTCATCCGCATCCCATCCAATCATGGCCGGAGCGTTTAACGTATCCAAGCCGGCGGCTTTGCGAAAATTGTAAAGCATCTGGTCATCATTGACCGTGAGCAGAAACTGCAGTCTCCGATCCTGCGCGGTTTTGGGCAAGGAAGGGCCTTGAAGACGCACGTTCCGGACCGGGATGGGGTCCAGTTGAAGTTTGGTATGGCTCAATTTTGCAATTTTGTTTCCGTTCTCGATGAGAATAACCGCTTCCACCTCATACAGCGTATCCGTCAGGTGACCGGCAGCATTGTACTCCCCGTTTTCCGAAAACACACGTTTTTCTCCCCCATGCCAGGTCACGGAATGAGCAAGCACATCCCCGCTTACGGTTTGAATCGAGACGGCGGAAGGCAAATAAAATTCCTGGTTTGGCTCCTGCTTGATCACGATGGGAAAGATCTTATTGACCTGGATTTTATTTTTCTCCTCCAAGATCGTCACTTCAAAAACCTTCTGGAGGCTGGCCTCGCCATACTGAAAGGTGGCGGTAACCGGAACGACCCGATCCCCCTTCCCGTACTCAGGCTGACGCACTTTCCCGGAACCGTCGATCCAACGGTCATCTTTCGACGCCCAAGTAATTTGGGAGCCGTTTTTACCTTCGTGCGGCAAATGAATATCGAACTCCACCGTCTTCAAATTGCCTAGATGCAGGGCCTCCATATCCTCTTGAACGATTTCCAGATCACTCCGTTTACTTGACATCGGCTTTCCCCCTAAACTAAACTTTTAATCGCTTTCACACCATTCATGTTACAAGAAAACATTTTTGAAGTAAGTAGTTCAAAAAAAGAATAGGTGGATTATATTTACTATATATCCGAGTTCGAAATTGGAGGAGTTGGCAGCATGTACTTTGTTGATGAAGAATATTCGGAACAGGCGGCCTTTTTGTCCGCGGGCACCTTTCTTACCAATCAACCCTGGATCCACAAAGAAAGGGTCATCGATAGTTATGAAATTATCTGTCCCGTCGATTCGACCCTGTATATCGAAAGCAACCATATTCCCTACGCCATTGAAGCGGGAGAGATCCTGCTCATTCCCCCGCACACGTTTCACCGTGGGCTTAAAGTTTGCGAAGGTCGCCTGAAATTTCACTGGCTGCATTTCTCGGGGGCTCATTTAGGCCCTAAAAGCGAAGAGGAAGTCATCCGGAAAATCAACGAAAAAGACCCGGACGAGATGATCATTTTGCCCATATACACCAACAAAATAGACTCCCGGCGCTTTCATGTCATGTTCAACCAACTGCTCGATTTATATCAGGAAAAGAAACCGAGGAGCTACTTAGACGCCTATTTAACCTGCCTTTTATATGAATTGACCGCGGAAATCAGGAGTTATCTGATCCAAAAAGCGTCCAACGGCAATCGGCTGCAGCCGATTCAGGACTGGATCCGCATCCATGCCTTTGAAGACATCACGCTCGAACAAATCGCCGATCATTTCAAATACAACAAGAACTATTTGTCCAGAATTTACAAGGAAAACACGGGAATCGGAATTTCGGAACAGATTATCAAATTCAGACTGAAGCACGCGAAAGAACTGTTGACCGAAACCGACCTAAGCATTATTGAAATCGCCTCTGAAGTCGGGTATGAGGACGCGAAATATTTCATGCGCCTGTTTAAAAAATATGTGAACGTCACCCCCACAGAGTACCGCAAAACTTTTTATTGCAAGCACTATAACAAGAAATGATTTGCATCTATCCAATTAGGTAGATTTTTTGGTGTTAAAAATAAAACAAGGCTGACTTTGGACAGATAGTCTCCGGAAGTGCTGTCGTTTAACAGGATTCCGATTGCCATCAATTCGTCTCCATAGTAGTCACGTTTGCCGGCATTGGTGATGCGGTACTTTTTATCCCCATCCAGCCCAGCCAGCTTCAACCGCTTATACCCGACATTAACTTCGGTCAGCGTACGATAATACCCCACAATGGCCCGATTCCGATCCTTGGAGATAACCATCCAGGCGGTTACGTTTCCTGCAAACGGACTAGCCAGCCGATAAAAGATGCCCTGATGGATAAGCTCCCGGTTTTTTTTCATAAATTCGACTTGCTCCCGGACCATTGCCTTTTCCTCGTCAGATAGCAGGTTCAGATCCAGTTCATAGCCGAAGGTTCCAAAATAAGCCACGTCCCCTCTGGTGGCCAGCGGAGCGCTGCGGTGGGTTTGATGGTTGGGAACCGCCGAAACACCTCTACCTGCGCCAAAAAATTGCCGCTGTAGATCAGACTAAATCCGAGCGCTTCCCCGGAAAATTCCGTCGTTCCTTTCCTTTTCAAGCCGATGAAAGGGTTATAATGATGACTGCTGTGTCCACGCAAACTGTAGATGCTCTGGACGCCCTGATGCAGGACGTGCGTTTGAATATGCCGCTCCCTGCCCCAAGCTCCGGTCAATTCGATCATTTCATAGTCTTTGTCCGGGAGATCGAGATTCAAACTCATTGCGGAATCCAGCCGGATTTTTTGCGTTCCCAAGTTGCTTATTTTGATGCTTCGGGTCAAGACCGGCAAAGGGTTTCCGCCTCTCCATCCGACTCCACATAAGTCGCCGGTAATCCTTCAAGCGCAGGTTTACCGGGAACAATCTCATGCTTCACGTACTCAAAACAGGTGGTACGGCTGCCGTCTTCCTGAACCATATTAAGACCACAGTGTCTTAGGTCCCCTGATCCGTATACGGACAGTTCCTGTTTGACCTGTTCCAGCGAAAACATGTAATTCCCCTCGAACACACAGGGGGACATATCGCGGAAGCCCAGTTCCAACAGATGTGAAAAGTCCTCCCGGTCGCGGATTTTTTTGCCGTAATACAAATGTCCCGGCTGGTGATTGGGCATGATACCAAAAATATAACTGAGTTCACCATTATATAAATGAAATTGTCGTGACTTTTCATGATAGACGATGGGCATTAGACCATATCCTTCTCGATATTTTTAGAGAACACAAAGATGAACAAAGCCGTCACCACCAGCAGCGCGGTCATGATCGGGAACAAATTCACCTGCTGATCCGCCGTCTGATAAAAGTTGAACAAAATTAAGGCGATGCCGTTCCCAATCGTGCCCGCTTGTCCCCAAGCGGTCTGCATCTGGGTATGGTAGGCGTCCGGCGACAATTTGACCACAAAAGATAAACCGATCGGCCCGACCAAATTGTCCGAAAAGGTCAGGAACAGGTAGTAAAATACCATCCACAGCAAGCTGTACGGCGCCTGGTCCTTAAACAAAACAATCGGGATGGTTAATAAGCCGTAGCCAAGCGCTGTGAAAAGGATGCCCAAGCCGTATTTATACGTCGTCCGAATATGAGTTGCGCGCGTTTTGGTCCAAAGCCATACGAAAACCGGCGCCAGCACCAATCCTAAAACGGTGTAAATGGTCCCTACCGATCCGGGAGCGACCTCAATGCCGAAAATGTGGCGGTCGATTTTCTGGTCGATGAAAATAGCCACCATCGAGGTCAACATAACCCCGCAGAGCGCCATCACAATTTGCGCCGCGAACAATTTGAGGAAAGGTTTCATTCTTCTGCGATCTACAGCCGTTAAGTCTTTTTTACGCAGCAAATTGGTCAGGAAGACGATCGGTATAATAAAGGTCGCCGAAGTAATAATATTCAGCACGCCCTGGAAGGAGATGACTTTGGCCAGCACCAAGGCGACAATAATGCCGATAACCGCAATCAGAACCAGCACAAACCGGACAAACAGTTTTCCGAACTTCCCCGGCTCCAGCGGCTTGATCGGCTTTTCTCCCAGGGGGCCGAAAAACTTGTGTTGGGTGAAAAAGATCACGGCACCATAAAGAAACGCGGCCACAGCGGCGATAAGAAAGCCAACGTGGTAGTTTTTCATGCCGATTTGAGCGACCAATACCGGAGCGATCAGACCGGCAATATTGTTGCCTATGGTATGAATCGTAAATGCGGCGTCGCGTCTGCCATTATCGTTCTTACGGTACAATTGGCCGGTCAGCGACGCATTGCTCGCCCCCATAATGGGAAGCGACATCAAAAACAAAGCGATGATGGCAAAGATCCTTCCTTGGGCAAGGGAAAATGCCGGGATAGCCAGCAGCCCGAAAGCCGTCCCTTTGACGATGTTCCCGATGATCAAAGCTTTGCGCATGCCCAGCACCCGGTCCGCCAGCCAGCTTCCCAAAATAACGAAGATGGAATTACACGCGCCCATCGCTGTAACCATAGACGCGGCCTGGCCTTGCGTAAATCCTAGACCCTGCGAATACGGAGAATAGAGATAGTAAATTAATATCGCATACAGCGCTCCCCAGGCGAAAGAATTAAAAAAATTACCCGCCGCCAGAGCCCCCACTCCTCTTGGATGCCCAAAAAACTTTCTGTCGTCAAGCACTTCCTCCAGCCTCGTTTTGTTGGAATCAGGCCCCTGCCGCAACTCGTCGCTCATCGTAGTTCCTTCTTTCGTCAGTAGTATGTTACCGTTTTCACTTAAAAATATAGCAGATTCCCTATTTCAAAACGGTAGCGTAAAGTTGGGATAGGTGGACATTTGTTACGTTACCTGGGTGGCGAAAAGGGGATGTTGGGGTATGGGGGTGCCAATGGGGATAAGAAAAAGACCCGCCGGCGGCTAGGTCCTTGTCGGAATTTCTACATAGTGCAAAGTAGGAAACGGATAAGGGTGATGCGAAATCCCACGAAATACCGCGGGGAAAGTGCAGGCGGGTTTCACCAGAATGCCCTGAAAATGCTGGCCAAATGCAAAACTGCAGTTTATTTCCGGCTAAAAGATACTTTTTTATCCCACAGCCCCAAAACAGATGCACTTTTGCATTTCAAACGCCCAAAAGCGGAATTTCAAGAGAAATCAAATGTACTTTTGCAGTTGGCTATTGCTGCCCGTGTTTTTTCTACTTTTCTTCGTTAATTCTCAACTTTTGCTTTTCCTCCGTTCAGCCGTTCCAACACCCCGGACAGCATCGCGTCCGTAAACTTGCCCTGGCTGAAAGCGACGGCGCCGCGCAGCGGCATGTATTTCATCATCGCCAGCATCATATCATCCGGCTCGTCTCCGCTCGCTGCAAGCAGCCCGGTGGCCGCCATCAATTCCTTGCCGATATCCCGGGTGGCAGCCTGCTCCATCAAGTCGCCGATCAGCGAATTGGCCGTATATACGACGGGCAGCGCGGCCGTGGAAACGACCTCAACAGAGCCTTCAAGGACGATGTCACGAGAAGACTTGCCGATGAGAATCCGGTATTCTCCGGACTCGGCATGCCAATCCTTCAGCGTGGCATTGTAGTAGGCAAATGCGTTTTTATCGAGCTCGAAAACGATCGTCTTCGTTTCTCCCGGCTGCAGCTCAACCTTGCAAAAGCCCTTCAGCTCTTTGTCCGGCCGAATGACGCTGCTTCGGGCGTCTCGGACGTAGAGCTGAACGATTTCTTTGCCCGCCCGGTTGCCCGTATTGGTGACCTGCAGGCTGACCGCGACCTTTTCATCGTCCCGCATCCGGCTTTTATCCAGCTTCAGATCGCCATATTCGAACGTGGTATAGCTCAGGCCGTGACCGAACGGAAACAGCGGCTCCACGCGCTTGGTGTCATAGTACCGGTAGCCGACGAAAATGCCCTCCCGGTATTCCACGCGGTCGCCTTCGCCGGGGAAAAACAGGTAGGAGGGATTGTCCTCCAGCCGTACGGGGAAAGTTTCCGCCAGTTTGCCGCTCGGGTTCGCATCGCCGAACAGGATGTCGGCAACGGCGCCGCCCGCCGCCTGGCCGCCCAAATAGCCTTCCAGAACGGCCTTGGCCTTGCCGATCCACGGCATTTCCACCGGCGAGCCGTTGCTCAGCACCACGACCAGATGAGGCTGCGCTTCGGCCACCGCCTCCAGCACCGCGAGCTGATTAGCCGGCAGCCGCAGATGCGTCCGGTCGTAGCCTTCCGATTCGTAGCGGTCCGGCAGGCCGATAAACAGCACCGCCGCGTCGGCGTCCGCCGCCTTAAGGGCCGCATCGCGCAGCAGTTCGGCGTCACACTCGTCCCGGTCCAGCTCGAAGCCTTGGGCGTACACAACTTTAGCGCCGCCGCCCGTCGCTTTGGTCAGTTCGTCCAAAGCCAGATCCAGGCGCGTCGGGTTGACGTGCGAGCTTCCGCCGCCTTGGTAACGGGGCTTTTCGGCGAATTCGCCGATCACGGCGATCGTTCCCGCTTTGCGCAGCGGCAAAATGCCCCCCTCGTTTTTCAGCAGCACCATGCTCTCCTGGGCCGCGGTCCGGGCCAGCCGGTGATGCGCCTCCGCATCGAAGGCCGCCTGCTCTTTGCGGTTTTCGGCCGCCTTGAATATAAAGGAAAGAATCCGTTCCACCGCCTGGTCCAACACCGCTTCGGACAAGCTGCCGTCTTTAACGGCCGTGACGATTTTGGCGTCTCCCGCGCCTCCGCTGGACGGCATCTCCAACTCAAGTCCGGCGGCCAGCCCGCGGACCCGTTCGTTGACTGCTCCCCAATCGGACACAACGAAGCCTTCAAAGCCCCATTTTCCGCGTAAAATTTTCGTTAACAAATCATGATTTTCCGAAGCGTATTCCCCGTTCACCCGGTTGTAGGAACACATAACGCTCCACGGCTGGGACTGCACGACCGCCCCCTCGAAGCTCCGCAAATAAATTTCATGCATAGTCCGCTCGTCCACCACCGCGTCCGTAGACATTCTGCGATGCTCCTGGTTGTTGACGGCAAAATGCTTCAGCGAGGTGCCCACGCCCTGGCTTTGCACCCCCTGAATATGGTGGGCGGCCATTTCGGAAGACAGATAAGGGTCCTCGGAAAAATACTCAAAGTTCCGCCCGCACAGCGGCGAGCGCTTAATATTCGCCCCCGGCCCCAGCAGCATGGCCACGCCTTCCGTTTGGCATTCCTTGCCCAGCGCTTCACCGACGCTGCGGATCAAGTCGCGGTTCCACGACGCGGCCAGTCCGGCTGCGGACGGGAAGCAAGTGGCCGGCACGCTGTCATTTAGGCCGAGGTGATCCGCGGAGGCGCTTTGCTTGCGCAAGCCGTGCGGGCCGTCCGTCATCATGACGGAAGGGATCCCCAGCCGTTCCACGCCTTTCGTATGCCAAAAATCCAGGCCTGAGCACAGGCCCGCTTTTTCTTCCAAAGTCAGCTTGGCGATGATTTCCTTGATATTCGGTTTCATAGGTTGCACGCACTCTCCCTCGTGATGGTATCGCTTTCAAAATCGATTTGCTTTTATTTTAAAGGACATTCTTTTGTCCATTATGGTATAATTTTTGCAATTATAGTATTTATTTAACCCGCATGGAGGATGAATATGACTGGACGGCCGCATCACGAAGATCGATTGGACCACTTCTGCCACTTGCTTTATGAAGCAACTTTGCTGCCCATCATCCGCACGGATAAAGCGGGCCTGATCCAAAGCTGCCGCCCGGACACGTTCCCGGTAAATCCAAAATACGGCGGCTTGCAAGAGCAGGTCACCGGCTGGATCGGCGAACGCTCCCCCGCCGCCGTTCCCAAGCTGCATTCCACCCCTTTCCTGGAAAACTTCCTCTTCGTCTCCACTGGAGAAGAAGGGGAGTTTGCCGGCGGGCGGATCATAATCGGTCCGGCGGTTTCGGCGGTCTGGCCGGAGGAACTGCTGAACGGTCTGCTACAGGACCTGAAGGTCCCGCAGGGGCAGCGCCCAGCCTGGATCGCTTATTACCGGAACCTGCCCGTGATCGACAAGAGCCGGCTGTTGTACGCGGGGCTGCTCGTCCACGAATGGCTTACCGGCCAATTCCTTGATCTGGTTGATTTAATCGATGCGTCCGAACCCGCTGACGAGGGTTCCGCCTTGAAGCCAGCCGCCCTGACTTCCCTTCGCCTTTCCGGCACCCGGGAAGCGGGCGTCTACCACCATTCACCGGACACCGAAAAGCTGTTTCTGAAGCACATCCAGCACGGGGACAAAAAAGAGCTGTTGCGGGCCTTCGCCGTCCTCACGGACCAGGGGGTGGGCATTTTGTCCCGGCGCAGTCCCCTGCGGCACCAAAAAAACATCGCCATCACCGTCATCACCCTGGCGACACGGGCGGCCATGGAAGGCGGCATGTTTCCGGAGGAAGCTTACACTTTGAGCGACGTGCACATTCAACATATTGAGGAGCTTGGGGAGGTAACCAAGGTGGAAAACGCCTTGCAGACGGCCTTGGGCGACTTCGCCGACGGGGTAAAGCGCAGCCTGGATCAGCGCGTATCCCGCCCGATTGCAATTTGCCAGCGCTACATTTTCGATCATCTGTACGAGGAGCTTTCCCTGCCGGTGTTGGCAAAGGCTTCCGGCGTGAGTACCGTTCATCTCTCCCGGCTGTTCCGGCGGGAAACGGGCATCAGCTTGACCGAATATATTCAACGGCAGCGGGTGGAGGAGGCAAAACAACTGTTAGCCTTGTCCGCATACTCCCTTTCCGACATCTCCGCCCGGCTACTGTTTCACGACCAGAGCTATTTTACCAAGGTGTTCAAAAAATACGCCGGCGTAACGCCTAAACAATACCGGCATCGCAGGCTCGGAACCGCTGCTCCGGGCGGGTGACCCTACAAAACCAAAGCGTAGACGGCCTGACATGTCTTCGAAACGCTTGCGTCCTCGCAAATAGCGGAACTTTATATACTTATTATCCGAAGCCAGGCATGTTCATCCCCATTAGCGGCATTTTATGTACTTATATTCCTATGAATGGCCTAGAACAGCCTTTTTTGGCAAAATAGCGGCTGGTACAACCGTTAGATTTCCAAGATAAACTTAAAGGCCGGGAACGGGAACCCCCGTCCGGCCTCACCCTCAAGGCTTATCGCCATCTTTGCCCACCCAAATATAAATTTGCCCCGGCGTCATGTACAGCGGAATTTCGCCCCGTGATGTTGCCTTAAATTAATACGCCGACGCCCCAAATGTCCTTTAGCTTACCTCCCCGCGTCCTTAAGCAAAATCCGCTTGAACTCCCCAAACGACTCCGCCTCGCAAAGCCGGATCATCAGGGACGAGTCGTGGACGATTTCCTGGATCAGCAGCAGCAAATCCCTCGCCTCGCTGCTTTTGGCCTGGGCGATCACGAAGACGACCTTCACCGGGACGCCTTCCCAGTCGATCTGTTTCTTCAGGATGCCCACGCCGACTTTGGTGACCGCCGAGCACAGCTCGATCGGATGAACGAGCGCGATCAAATTGCCAAAAGCGGTGCTGCCCAAATTTTCGCGGATCAGGCACAGTTCCTCGAAATCGGGCGGGGTAATGCCGGTTTCGGCGATGCGGGCGCACATTTTATGGATCGCCTCATGCTTCGTCCCGGCGGATAGCGCCCCATAAAACAAATCCTCGGAAAAATACCGCCCGATCAGCCGCTCTTTTTCCCTCCGCTTCTGGTAAACCGTAAGCTTCGCTTTATCTTCATCGGTAAAAAAGGGGCTGATAATCTCCACCGGAATGCCGCCGATCTCCACCGGTACGGTGGAAAAGACGATATCGGGGACAAATTTCACCACCTCCTCTTTGTTAAACAGCGAAAACGTCTTGACATAATGGGCGTTCGGAAACGTATGCTCGATTTTGAACTTGAGCAGCTCCGCCGTTCCCTGGCCCGTCGTGCAGACGATGGCGATCCGGTCAAAGTGGATATTGCCCCGCTGGACGTCCCGCTCGAGCGCCAGACCAATATGCATCGTCAGGTAAGCGATATCGTCGTCGATCAGCTTCTTCTGGTAAATCCGCTGAATTTCTTCGGCCAGCAGCACGGCCAGGTTAAAGGCAAACGGAAACTGCTGCTTGATCTCCCGCAGAATCGGATTTTTCAAATGCACGTCGTTGTGCAGGCGGCCGATCAAAGGCTCCAAATGGAACACCAGCCCGCTGCGCAGCCGGCTGTCATCCCATAACGACACATCGTAAACCTGCTCGATCTTTTGCAGAAACGCGTCGATGATCATCTCGATTTTCACCCGCGTGTCCTTTAACGTGTCCTGTTTGATCGAACTGATCTGGCCGATCAGATACGAGTACAGGTACGTTTTCTCGGAGACCGGAAGCGTTAGCTTCAGCTCCCGCTCCAACCCGCCGAGAATGGCGTCCGTCAGGTGAAAGTCGGGGTTGTCCTCATACCCGCCGCTCCTCTCCAGCAGGATGACATGGCCAATGGCGCAGCGTCTAAGCATGATTTTGATATGAAAAATCAAATTTTCCAGCACGATATCCGAACACCGGATGCTGCGGGCTTGAAATTCGCCAACTACGATGCGTTCGACGGCTTGAAATTCACACGGCCGCAGATACTGATCCTCATGCAGCAGCGAAGCGATCGCCAGCCTTTTGCCCAACTCCTCCCCGGCGATTCTCATACCGTGGTGCGGCTTAGCCTTAAGTGTGAGACCAAACGGCTTCATCTGCTCCTTCATTTTGCCGAGCACGCCGTTCAGCTTGCTTTTGCTGATGTAGAAACGCTCGCTGATGTTCTCCATCGTCACATAACCCGGCAGATCGATCATCAAGCGGAACACCTGAACCGCCAGCGCTTGCTCCGAGGCTCCGGCCTCCTCGGCAGCCCGCTTGATCGCCGGTTTGTCTCCGCCTTCGAGCACGTATCCTCTGCCGCGTATTAATTCGATTTCCGCCGCAAACTGCCGCAGGGATACGTTGATTTTCCTGACCATGCTGCGCAGCGTTTTGTCGCTGACGTCTAAACTGAGCATCAGTTGTTTGAGCGCCAGCGGCTGCTCGTTATCCAGAAACAGCTTTAAGAGGTTCGTTTCTTTTTCGGTTAAGTTCACCTGGATCATCCTTACGTGTCGATCATTTATCAAGTCCTCTGGTCATACCGGTGAGGAACGACATCCCCCGTTTCGAAAAAAAACTTAAGCATCCGTTCTTTAAACTTGGCGACCAGCGGCGCGTATGCCGGGTCATCGATCAAGTTGTTCCGTTCGTAAGGGTCCTGCTCCATATCGTAGAACTCGTCCTGCTCGTAATGCCGGTAGACGTATTTATATTTCCGGTCGCGAATCATCATCGCTTTGGTGTGCTGGGGCAGCTGCTCCTGCTCTACCGTTCTGGCCCAATATTCATTGCTCGGCGCGTGCCCGGCGTCCATGCAATGGTTTTCCCCCTCAAGGCGCCCGCCTTCGGCAAACACGACGTCCCGCAGCTCATCCTCCCCTTCCAGCACACGGCGCAGCGACTTGCCGAAATGGGTATAGTCCGGTGTAATTTCCAGTAAATCCAGCAAGGTGGCCTGGATGTCGATCAGTTCGGTCAGCGCGGAGGTAGTGCGCGGTTTAACCTCCATGCTTGCCGGCGGCTTGATGATCAAGGGGACCCGGGTCAGCATATCCTCAAACGTATTTTGGTTTTTCTCGGCAATTTCGTAATCGCCCGTATAATCGCCGTGATCGCTGAAGAAAATGACGATCGTGTCGTCATAAACACCTTTCGCTTTAAGCGTATCCAACAGCCGTCCGATATAAGCGTCCAGCTCCGTTCCCATCGCGTAGTATACCCGCTTCATTTCCTGCAAACGCTCGTCGGACCATTCGTACAGCTTCTGGTTGCGGCGGATGCCCCGCAAAATCGCCGGTTTCTTGGCCCATTCCGCTTCGGTGAGACGAACGGGGGCCGGTACCTTCTCCCCGTCGATCCGGTCGTACCACTCCCGGGTTACAGCGTACGGGGGATGCGGCAGCGCCAGCGCCAGATAGAGGCAAAACGGCTCCTCCTGTTCATAACCCTCCACAAATTCAATCGCATGTTCAATTTGCTCCCGGTCGATCCGCTTGTCGTCCTTAATCACCCCGCGGAAGTGGGAATAATCGTATTCCTTGGAGCTGGGCTCCGGCTCGGCCGCCGATGCTTGCTGTTTCGCTTTCCGTTCCCTCATTTCTTGAAAAAAAGCTCTGTACCGGTCGTCCCTGGTCGAACAATAGTCGAAGGCGTCCGCATCGGCACGCAGGAAATCATTCCTTCCGCCCCAGTACACATGATAACCGCCTTGTTTCAGCGTCCGCAAAATATTGGCCTCTTCCGGCCCCATTAAATGATGCATCGTGCGGAATCCCCGCGTATGCGGATACCACCCGGACAGAAACGAGCAGCGGCTCGGAACGCAGACCGGAAGCTGGCAATACGCATTGGAGAAGCTGACCCCTTCCTTGGCCAGCTCGTTCAGGTTGGGCGTGACGGCCGCTGCGCAGCCGGTGTAGCCGATGGAATCGGCTCTCCATTGGTCGGCGACGACCATGACAATATTCGGTTTCTTCGGCATAGGCAATCCAAGCGGTGAAGCTGCACCTCCGGCTTGTTTCACCACTTGGACTTTTCCCCTCCTTTGCTCTATAAAATTGCGTGTTCAAAACCTCTAAAAGTTACACTCGCATCAGTTCCATCGCCCGCTTAAGCACCTTATCCCCTTTGGACAGAGCGTAGTCGCGGCTGTCGATCACCTCGCACGGCTTGCCTTTGGCCGCGCACGTTTTTTCCACCGAGCGCAGCTTATGGCGGATCTGCGGGCCAAGCAGCACAACGTCAAAATCATCGATTAAAGCTTCCAGCTGATCCACCGGATGCGCTTCTACTTTCCAGTCCGCCCGCTCCGGGCCAAATGCGTCGCGTATGCTTTTCTCCAAAATACTGGTGGAAATTCCTCCTGCGCAAACCAACAAAATATTCATTTAAAGCACCTCCGTTAATTTTTCAACCAAATCGCGAATCGTCAGAGTCGTCATCAAATGGTCTTGGGCATGAACCACCAATACGGACATCTCGACCTTTTGCCCATTGGACTCGCCGGTCATCAGCGAGGTTTGACTGCGGTGCGCCCGGCGCAGCAAGGAGTTGGCCTCCTCGAACAGTTCCCTTATTTTCTCTTCATTTTTTGGCTTGACATAGTCCATCGCTTCCAGGAGAAGTCCCCGGGCCGTCCCGCTCGATGAGATCATTTCCATGCAAATTTGTTCCAGATTGAATTCCTGATTAGTCTCCATTCCCATTCATCCTTTATTCAGATTTAAGATGTAGGCGTTCTTCTTCCTGTTCCTCGGCCACCATTTTGCTCTCGAGGCGTTTGTAAAACGGATAATAGATGACCACATCCACCAGAATGATAAAGAGCGCCACCAAACCCGCCTTCACCGAAGCCGACCCGGCCATGGCGATCAGGATCACCGGCGTTTGCGCCGGCACGTTCAGGATCGGTGCGTTAAGCATATCGAACCAGTGAAAAGCCGCATAGGTAATCACCGTATTGACCGCAGGCACGAGCAGGAACGGGATAAACAGTTTCGTATTCAGCGGGATCGGCGTACCGAACATCGTCGGCTCGCTGATATTGAATATGGCTGGCAAAATGCCGAGCTTTCCGACCTGGCGAAGCCCTTTGGATTTGCTGCGGGTGTTCAGCAGGGCCAAAGCAAACACCCCGGCGCCGCCGATCGCGATGAAGCCGAAATGAACGGGCGTCGTAAACACCTTGTCGTACGGCAGACCCGCCGAATAATTGTTCAGGTTGGAAACGATATTTTGGATTTCGATCGGCAATATGATCGGCATGACAATGCTTCCGCCGTGAATGCCCAGAAACCAGAACAAATTGATCAGCACCATGAAGAACCCGACCATATATACGTTGTCAAAGTTATGCACGAGCGGTCCGAACAAGCTGGTCACCAGCTCAGACAAATGAGAGCCCGTCAAGGCGAGCAAAAGCTTGTCCAGACCCGCGAACGTGGCGACCGCCGCAATCCCGGGAAGAATGGCGTTGAATGACGTTTGTACGTAATTCGGGACAGAAGCGGGAAAACGGAACCCGATATTTTTCGTTTGAAAGAAGCGAATCAGCTCGACGGTAATGATTGTGATCACAATTCCCGAAAAAATACCGTGCGCGCCGAACGCCGACATCGCCACCTGGAGCGTTGGGGCATCATTCACCATCACCGTATGCGGTTGACCTACGAGCATGAAATAAATCATCGCACTGATGATGGTGGCTCCCGTTTCATTTAATTTGTAGTACCGGGCAAGATTGAAGGTAAAGGCCAACGTGAAAGCGATGCCAATGATGCCGGTGGAAATATCGTTGATGCCGCGAATCCAGGCATTTTGTTCCCCCCACGCCGCCCAGCCCTGAAGCAGAGACGGAATGAACCCGGATGCGTCCATGACGACTTGCGGGATGGGGGGCTTGCCGATAAGAACGGCGATCGCTCCGACGATCGTAAGTGTAAGCGTGGATAAAATGGCCGTCATGAGCGAGCGCAAATAGCGGTTGTTTGACGCCCAGTCCGCAACCGGTGCCATGATTCCCTCAATTCGTTCCAACATTCTGTCGAACATTGCAGACCCTCCTTAAAGTTTTGTGAGCGTTACTTCCTGAATCGACTCCGTACAAAACTCGCTTCGGAAGCATAGGCTTAATTTTGTGAGCGTTACTTCCTGAATGAGCTTCGAGCAAAACTCGCTTCGGAAGCATAAGCTTATGTTGCTATAGTTCAATTATATTAGCTTTGGTAGCGCATTCAATTTGTGTTTTTTCCGAATCAAACGGAAAAAACACGATGAATGCCGAATCTGCCGGACGATAGTTTCATTAGCAAAATGACATATATATATTGCAAAATGTCCGATATATATTTTATACTATGGATAAGCAAATCTGAAAGGAGACATCACAATGAAATGGTTCGACAAAAAAGGCGCGGTGCGCGACGAACGCATTGAGCAGTTGAAAAACCGGATCTATAAGGAAATTTACGTGCTGATCGCGATCATTTGCAGCGTCTCTGTATTTCTGAAGACCTTTGTGTTAGACGGACAACCATCCATGCTGCTCGAAGTCATCATCCTGCTGGCGGGCGGCTTGTATTACGGTATCCGCAGCATCGCGCTCGGCATTTATTCGGATGAGGTCGAAGTTTACGAACAAAGCAGCAAACGTTCCTACGGCAAACGCACCTTATATACGGGGCTCGCCATCGGGCTCACGCTGGCGCTGCTGTTTGGCATCCGGAGCGCCGTCCTATACGGTGATGAGAGCACTTATCTGAAATACTTTGCGCTGGTATTTTTGGTTTCGCTCGGCCTGTATATTCCGCTTTTTGCCGGAGGCTTGACGCTGATGCATTTTATGGCCAACAAGCTGAGCCGCAGAGCATCGCAAAATGACCAGGAGTAACCGGCGGGAAGGGAAGAAAGAAAGACAGGTGATTTTGCATGAAAAATATCAGGTTGAAAATGGCCCGGGTCGAAAAAGACCTGTCCCAGGAAGAGCTGGCCAAGATCGTAGGCGTGTCGCGGCAAACGATCGGCTTGATCGAGCTAGGCAAATACAACCCTACCCTCAGCTTGTGCATCGCCATCTGCAAGGCATTGTCCCGCACGCTTGACGAGCTGTTTTGGGAAGAGGATTCTTAGGATGGAGGAAATTATGTTTATGAAACAACAGGCAATCAAATTCAAACACGCCTTTACCCTAGGTTTAATCACGGCGATTTTTCTGGGGTCTGCGCTCATTCCGGAAACAAAGGCCGCGTCCGGCGAGAGTAGCCAGAGTATTCAAGGTACTGTCATCGCCTCCGGTCCCGCCCGCACGGCCGAAGTTAAAATCAAGGACTGGGAAGCGTGGGCAAACGATCATGCCTATAAGCTGGAGACGATTCAGCCCGTGGACGCAAGCGCCGGCCGGAGCAAGGCTTTTCAAGATCTGAGCATGTTAAAGCCGCTGCTGCTGGATAAACGGATTGTTTTCCTCGGGGAAAGCTCCCACGGTGTGGCGGAATTTAGTCTGGCCAAAACGAGACTAATTCAATTCCTTCACGAAGAAATGGGATATAATGTCCTCGCTTTTGAAAGCGGGCTGGCGAACACCTCGCTGGCCTACGGCAAGTCGGCTTCCCAAAGCGCGGAGCAGACGATGAAGGATGCGATTTTTGGCGTCTGGTGGTCCAAAGAGACGCTGCCGTTGTTCGATTACATCAAAGCTACGCAACAAAGCGACCAGCCTCTCGCCTTAACAGGGTTCGACATGCAGCTGCAGTATCCCCTGCTGGACGGCGGCTGGATACAGGACAAGGCAATGGCAGAGCGTCTGGCGGACGCGGAGCAGAAGCTGTCCGATTACTCGAACGGCACCGATCTGAAAGGATATAAGAAAGACAAAAACGTAATTATCCGGGTTTATAACGATATTTTAAAAGATTTGAAATCCGCGAAAACGCAGGCTACCCTGAAAGAACGCTATCCGGACAACGTCAAACTCCCGGTGCTGCTGGAGCGAAGCCTGAACGAACGCATCCGTTTCGCCAAAGAATACGCCGAAATTTCGATTCGCGCCAACCTCGGGATGCAGACGGGAGACTACGCCCCGTTTTTCGAATCGATGGAATGGCGGGATAAGACGATGCTTGATAATCTGATGTGGCTGGCCACCGAAGTGTATCCAACAGAGAAATTTATCGTTTGGGGGCATAACGACCATATCCGCAAAGCGCACAGCGAAGTCATGGGTACACCGTACCCAGTGAAACTGATGGGCGAACTGCTCCCGGACGAGATGAAAAAATACAGCTATGCCATCGGTCTGTATCCGTCCAGCGGCAAAACGGCGGACAACACCAAAACCGTGCACGACGTTCTTCCGCTCGCGCCCGGTTCGGTCGAGTCGATCCTGTCCGCGGCCAAAACGCCGTTTACGTTCATCGATTTGCGTTACCAAAGCAGGGAACGCGGGAACTCCTGGATGTTCGAGCCCCGGTTTGCTTACAGCTGGGGCATCATCCCGGAAAGCCTGGTCCCCCGCGATCAATATGACGGCCTTTTGCTGATCGATGGTGTGAACCCGCCGCAGTACTTAACATCAAAACCGGCAGCCAATTAAGGCTCAACCTAGAAACCGGTGCTTGACAGCTGGCTACCCGGAACGACCGGCCGTCTGCCTTCAAAATAGCGGCATTTTATGTACTTATTATCCGGAGTACTGGCATATTCATTTCCATTAGCGCCATTTTTTGTTCTTATTTTCCTATAAATGGCCCAGAACACGGGGAAACCCCAATGGTTCGAGAAAATAGCGACATAAATTGCCCTTATTTCCCTCAAATTTACATATACTGCCGGAATAACGACATTTTTTACCCTTATGTTTTTTGGGCGGAAGTTTCTCAAAAAACACAACAGGGGCTTCCTAATCAGCGAATTAGGAGGCCCCTGTTTTAAAACAGCACGATTCCCGCGACGGCGGACAGCAAAATGACCGCAAAAGGATGGACTTTGTATTTGGTTACCAAGGCCAGGCTTCCGGCAATGATCAGCAGCGTTCCGGCCATGGACCAGCTCAACAAAGGTTCGCTCCGCCCGCCGAGTCCGAAGTTGATGGCAGCGTAAATAATCAGGCCCGTCACGATCGGACGCAAGCCGTAAAACGACGATTTGACCCAATCGTTGCTCTGCAGTCTGAGAAAGAAGGCCGTAAGCAGGATAACGATAATAAGCGACGGCAAAATGATGCCAACCGTGGCCACAATCGCGCCCAAAATGCCTGCCTGCGAATATCCGATCAGCGTGGCAGCATTCGTAGCGATGGAGCCCGGGGCCATTCCCGCCAAAGCGACGATCTCCTGAAACTCCCCGGTATCCACCCATCCCATGGCGGCCACCTCCCGCTGGATCAGCGTCATAACCGCGTAGCCGCCGCCAAAGGAAATGAGCCCTACCTTGATAAAGACCAAAAACAGCTGCCAAAGCATAGATGATCACCCTTTAGATGTAATATTCCGGGAAATGAAGCTCCTGTTTCTCCTCGGTCCGCGCCTTTTCCGTCCGTACGGTCCTCCCGCATTTCCGCTTAATCAACACGACGATGATCCCGGCGATCGGTCCCCCCAGAATAAGATAAAACGAATGAATGCCGGTAAATAGGAGGAGCGCGACCGCAACTGCCGCGATCACCAGCGTGGACGTATCCAGAACGGAGGATTTCCACATCTTAAAGGCAGCTACGATGATCAGGGAAACAACCGCGGCGTGAATGCCTTTTAATGCGGCTGCCACTTTTACGTTATCTTTGAAAATGTAATTTAATATGCTCAAGAGAAAAACGATGATAAACGTTGGCAGCGTAATCGCGGTCACGGCCGTCACGGCGCCGGGGATTCCCCCCAGACGGTAGCCGATGAAAGCCGCGGAATTGACGGCCACGCCGCCGGGGGCTGACCCTGAAATGGACACCATGTCCCCCATTTCTTCGCGGTTCATCCACCCTTTTCTATGAACGATCTCCTCTTCGATCGTCGCGATCATCGCATAGCCGCCCCCAAACGTGGAAGGCCCTATTTTTAAAAACACACAAAAGATTTGCCATAGGATGCTCATGCGCTGGGTTTGCGTGCGGTTCATCCGAACTCACCCTTTTCTGTCTCGTCATGTTTTACTAGAAGCTATAAGCATTATAACACATTAATTTCATTTTGGAATAAAGTTATGATAATTTTATAGAAAAGATTAAAAACCGCTAATCCCAAAGACTTCCGGGCGGTATTTATCACCTAACATAATTTCAAAAAGAAATTATGTTGATTATTCTGATGAAATTAACTGGAAATAACACGAAGTTGCCGTTATACTTGTAATATCCCGACTAATTAACTTGGAAATGGAGAAACGTACGTTATGATCACTCATTCCAATCCTTCTATAAAAAAACAGGTTTACGATCGAATTTCCTATCTCGGAACCGTCTCCAAGGCCGATTTGTTGAACCATTTTTCGCTCACCAGCAGCAGCATGACACGCTTGCTTGAGGAGATGACCTCCCAGGGGCTGATCATCGTCTCCGGACTCGGCAACTCCACTGGCGGAAGAAAGCCGATTTTGTTTCAAACCAATCCGACATACCGCTACCTGTTCGGCTTGGAAATTTCCCGTATTTATTCCACGCTGGGACTATACGATATGCATATCAACACCTTGTCCCTGACCCGTTGGAAAATGGACGAACAGATGACGCCCGAGCTGTTTGTCGATCACGTTGTGAACAGCGCCCGGGAGTTCCTGGCCAAGCACGGCATCTCGTCCGGCGATGTCTTGGGCATGGGGATCGGAGCGGTCGGCCCGCTGGATCAGCGAAAAGGAATCATCCTTGAACCGGAATTTTTCCCCGCTCCCTCCTGGAGCAATGTGCCGATTTGCGAAATGCTTGCGGAGCGGCTGGAATTCCCGGCGAAACTCGACAACGGCGCAAACACCGCGTTAATCGGCGAGCATTGGGCGCTGCGGACCGAAAACATCCAGCATGCCCTTTACGTACACTCCGGCGTTAACATCCGGTCGGCCGCAATGTCCGACGGTCAGATACTCCGCGGGGCCGTGGATACCGAAGGGGCGATCGGCCAGATGATCATCCAGGCCAATGGGCCAAGGCTGCGGGAGAAAGGCAATTACGGGGCATTGGAGGCTTTCGTGTCGGTGCCGGCGCTGGAGGAGCGCGTGCGCACCCAGCTAAAAATCGGGCGCGGCAGCCTGCTCTCCGGCATTTCGCCGGACCAGGTCAACTTTGCCACTTTGGTTGACGCCCTGGCGCAAGACGATCCGCTGGTTAAAGAGCAGTTTATGGAAACGGCCGCTTATCTGGGGATTGGACTCGCCAACCTGATCAATGCGCTGCATCCCGAATACGTCATTTTGGGCGGCCCGCTCGTCAGCGCCAGCCCGCTCGTATTCGATACCGCGCTGGAGATCGCCAAGAAAAACACCTACCATTATCCCGAGTACAGCCCGGTGTTCACCCAGGGTCTGCTGCTTGAGGAGGCCGTGGCCACCGGGGCGGCCGTGATGATGCTGCAGGAGTGGGAAGGAAACTAGCCCGCAAAAGCTTTCATCCTAACATACGCTGAAACAAATCATTGACGGGGGTATACAACCAAATAATGAAATAAAGCGGGCTGGGAACCTGCACCTTGAATACAGTGCATAGTGTTGCCGAAATGCCGGCTATCCAGAGCAGGATGAAGACGGCAAGCTGGCCGAATCGGCGGGAGCGGACCAAGGAAGGCAGGTCAATCGCTATACAGCATGAAGCAACCAGCAGAACCGCCAGAAAGTTCATTTTGGCCTCACCCCTTTATGTCATCCTGAAATGATTTATCGATGGTGCCAATCCGGTTGATATGTACGGAAGCTTGATAATGAACGGGCAGCGTTTTCAGGTAATTTTCCCGCTGTTCCTTCAGCTTCTCCCACACCTTCGGATGGGATTGGTAAATCAGTTGGCCAAACCCCAAAATATCGGAGTTGTATTTCTCAATAATATGATCGGCCGCATTTTCCATGAGGTAAATGATCCGTTCTTCCGACTTTTTCTCCAATTCTCTGATCATCAGGTCGTCATCCAGCCGATCCGTGCTCTGTGTGCTCTCAACATTGACTGTAGCGCGAACGGTAATATAAATATGCGGCTCCCCGTCGATGATTTTGACCTTACGCTTGGTTGAAGATCGGAGTACCTCCATCACGATGGGTTTTCCGTCCTCCCCGATTACCGGGCCGGCACTTCCGCTGACTTCACCCATGATATAGTTATAACCTATCGTTTCCATATCATTAAGCCATCCGAGCAGCTTGTCCCTTCTAAACACGCCAAGGCCGCGAAGCAGCAAGCTTGCCTTGGGCCTCGTGCTTTCCAGGTTATTCGCATCCCCGTCCACGGAACGGTCGCCAACAATCTCTATGCCCGACAGCGCGACGTTTCTCCCATCGGCCACCAGACGGTCAACCAG
Organism: Paenibacillus oralis; assembly: GCF_003863965.1. Lineage (GTDB taxonomy): Bacteria > Bacillota > Bacilli > Paenibacillales > Paenibacillaceae > Fontibacillus > Fontibacillus oralis. The sequence goes on along the minus strand of NZ_RRCN01000001.1, from coordinate 4,612,530 downwards.
TTTGTCAATGGTGACGGGCGTGGTTCTGGCGGTTGCCTTGGACGATTTCTGTAAGGAATAAAACAGCCGGTTGGCCGGCAATTTGTCCAGCGGCGTCAAAAACTGCAGCACTTCGGAAGCCTGGGCATCCCGCGCTACCATGATATAGAAATCCGACCGTGGCTCGCGGCTTCTTAGAATGACATCCAGCACCTTGCCGATGCCGTCCCGGGCCAACTCCTCGCCAAGCACCAATACGCGGATATGCCCCAAGTAACTTGATCTGGAGCTCGCTAAGGTGAATTCATGCAACGCTTCGTAAATGGTTTTAACTTTAAAATCGTAGACGGTGACCGGCGTTCCGCCGCCCTTTGCGGTGGTGGATGTGGCGATCTCCGAAGGAATGACCACCTGCATCGTTACTTTAAAATGGTCTCCCTCCTTATCCAATCCGTACCCCAGGACAAAAGCCAGCTCATTGAGTTCTTTCCTTTCCCAGCACCCGCTCAGCAAAGCAGGCAGCAAAATAATCAGCATGAACCCGCATAGGGTTGATTTCAGCGTTCTCAGCATGGCTTACGATTCCTCCTGCCCGGTTTGTCCTTGCCGGTTCATGTCGCTTGGCCTAGTTTGCTGGGGTCTCGTTGTTAACTTCGGCCACGTAAAGCGGAAAACGGAATCCTTCAAATCGCTTTGAATAAAGGGTCCGATCGGGCTCATATATGGCATTCCGAAAGACCGCAGCCCAGCCAAATGCAGCACGATGATAAACAGGCCGAACAAAATGCCGTACAATCCCATAAACGCCCCCAGTCCCATCAGGGCAAAACGGATGATCCGGACGGCGATGGACATCCCCATCTCCGGAAGCACAAAACTGGAAATCGCTGTAACGGACACGATGATAACCATGGCGGATGAGATAAAACCCGCCTCTACGGCCGCTTGTCCGATAACCAGGGTCCCGACAATGGAAATGGCCTGGCCGATGTTCTTCGGTATTCTGACGCCGGCCTCGCGCAAAACTTCATAAACGACCTCCATGAGCATCGCTTCGACAAACGCCGGAAAAGGCACCGTCTCCCTTTGCGCGGCCAAACTGATCACAAGGGTAGTCGGAATCATCTCCTGGTGATACGTTGTAATGGCAACATAAAGCGCTGGAGCCAGCATCGCGATAATAAATGCCAAATACCGGATGACTCTCAGCAAAGTGGAGATATCCGCCCGCTGGTAATAATCTTCGGCGGACTGGAAGAAATTCAAAAAGAAAGAGGGAACAAGCAGAACAAACGGTGTCCCGTCCACCAGGATGGCCACTTTTCCTTCCAAAATTCCCGCCGCGATCGTATCGGGACGATCGGAATTATAGATCGTGGGAAACGGGGTAATGGCCGTGTCCTGAATGAATTCTTCGATATAGCCGCTTTCCAAAATACTGTCCGTGTCGATTTTATTCAGACGCCGTTTAACTTCATTAACGATTTCCGCGTTGACAACGTTGTCCAGATACATAATGGCCACATCGGTTTGGGTTACCTTGCCGATTTGAAACGTCTCAAGCCATAAGTGTCTATCCTTGATTTTCCGCCGGATCAGCGCCGTGTTGGTGCGCAATCTCTCGGTAAACCCCTCCATCGGCCCGCGTACAACCGACTGTGAGCTGGGTTCGCCGACATTGCGGTCCTCCCAGCCGGGAAGCGCAATCCGCAGCGCGATGTTTGCTCCGTCCAGCAGCAGTATGATGCATCCCGACAAAAGATCATGAAGCAGCTTGTCGTAATCGGTGATTTCCTTTACATCTCCAGCCATCAGAGTGTTATCTTTGAGAAGCTGCAGCTTTTGCTCGGCATCCAGCTTTTCCGGATCATCATTTTCGGAGAATCCCCGCTCAGTCAGCGAGTAAAGGATGGAATTGTGCAGGATGCCGGTATCCACCAGACCATCGATATAAAACAAGGCCAGCTCCGTGTTTGTGCCCAGAATCAGCTTCTTTTTCACCAGATCCGTGCTCCCGCCAAGCGCTTGATGCAGCAGGATATCGTTCTCCTGCAGGCTGGACAGCAATTGACCTTTAAGGCTTGTTGATTTATCCACTCTCGTTCACCTGATTTTCCGCCAACAGACGTTTTTTTGCTTATTTTGGTCTAATCGGCCATTAATATTCCTAATAAATCCAGGTCAGGAGCATACTGTATATCCATTCCCGGCATACTAGCACTGACTGGCGCTTTAAATTAGGTACCGGGCCGGAAAAAATGCACAGGCGAAAGGAAGTAATGGGACATGAGCTTGGAAAAAGGGCGCTTATCTTCAAGACAACTGGCTGTGCTTTGCCTTTTTGTGTTTGTGGGCGACATGGCGCTGATTTATCCCCTAACCTTGGTGACCGATTCGCACCAGAGCGCCTGGATAGCCGGTCTTATTAGCTTACCGCTGGGACTCGCCGGCATAGCGATTCCGATCAAAGTACATTATTTTTACCCACAGCTGAACCTTATCGAAAAAATCAACAAAATATTGGGAAAATGGGCCGGAACCGCAGTCAGCCTGTTTTATTTGTTTTTCTTTCTGATGGCAGCATCCATCTACCTTCGTGAAATCGAGGATTTCATGTGCACGCAAATTTTTGAAGCTACTCCTGGCGCCGTTTTTCGTCTCATGACCCTCATTCTGGTGGTATACGGCCTCCGCCTTGGTCTTGAGACGCTTGGCAGAGCCGCCGAAATATTTTTGCCGCTGTTCGTGCTGTTTATGGCTTCATTGATGATTCTGCTGCTCCCGCAGGTCCAACTGGAGAATCTGCTTCCGATCATGAATACGCCTCTGCCCAAATTACTGCACTCCGTGTTGTTTGGCATCAGTTATCCGTTTGGCGAGATGATAGTATTTCAGATGGTGCATCCGTACGTCAAGCAGAATAGGACTACCAACAGAGATATCTTTCTCTCCATGATTATCGGAGCGGCCGCTCTGAATCTGATTTTATTTCTGTCTATTACTGTTCTGGGAGCTTATCTATCCGAGCATCAATTTTACGCCGCCTATATTTTGGCCCAAAAAATCAACATCGGCAACTTCCTGCAAAGAATCGAAGTGCTTATGGCCATCGTGTGGATCATCACCACTTATTTCAAAACGGCACTGTATTTCTACGCCTTTACGCTCGGAACCGCCCAACTGTTTAACCTGAAAAATTTCCGTTCTTTAATTTTCCCGGTTGGTTTCCTCTTGTTTGGACTTTCGCAGCTGGTATCAAAAGATATTGTTTTCTACATGAAAAAAATCCCAGCCACCTGGGTGGACTGGGACTTTACCATCGGCTTTGTGATCCCTTTGCTGCTGATGATTGTTTATTATGTCAGAAAATCCAGGACCCGATTACAGCAGCAAAAAACGTGAGTGGCGGGGGATATCCCCCGCTCCTAAACATAAAGCAACAAGTCCGCTATCGTCTTCAGCGAATAATCCGCTTCTTTACAGCTTCGCGCCTCGCCGATGGCCGCTGCCGCCATGCCGCCGCGCTTGGCCGCGGCCACTCCCGCCTCCGCGTCTTCAACGACAAGGCAGCCTGCGGGCGGAACGCCGAGCTTGCCGGCCGCCAGCAGGAACACCTCCGGGTCCGGTTTGCTGTGCTTGATCCCGTTCCCGTCCGCCACCGCGTCGAAATAACCGGACAAGCCGATCCGCTCCAGGATCACCGGCGTATTTTTGCTGGACGAACCGATGGCGATTTTGTAGCCCCGCTCGCGGAGGGCGGACAAAGTATCCGCCACTCCCGGCAGCATATCGCCAGCGGTCAGGTTGCCCAGCAAACCGCGGTAAACCTCGTTTTTCCGCTCAGCCAACTCCAGCTTCTCCACCGGCGTATAACGCTTGCTTGCCTTTTCCAGGATAATCTCCAAACTTTCCATGCGGCTGACGCCGCGCAGCCTGTGATTGATTTGCTCGTTAAATTCGATCCCCTCTTGCCGGGCCAACTCGGACCACGCCAGAAAGTGATAATGGTCCGTCGAGACGATCACCCCGTCCAAATCGAAAATCACCGCTTGGTACCGCCGATTCATGCTGCTCTCTCCTCCTGATCCGCTTTCTTTCTTGATTCCTGCAACTTCTTTATCTCGCAGCTATTCCGGCAACTTACTGCCGCAGCAGCTTCAACTTACTCACAATCTGGCGTCCCACAGGCCGCAGAAGGCATCAACCGGGCTCGTCCCTTTGAACTCCGACCGGCCCATCAGCTTATCGATCAGCGCCTGCAGCACATTGTCGTTCGAATTGTAGGCGTTAATAAAGGTTTTCACCCGCGGCACGTCCAACAGGTGGTACGGATTCTCGACCGAAATGAACAGCGTTGGAATGGTGGTCATAAAGGCCGGGACGTTGGCCCCCATCGGCTGTTTCCATTCGATGCGCACCACCGTTTGGTTGCTTTTGGTCACCATATTGGCGAGATAGATAATCAGATCATACTTACCGAGCACTTCGCTTTGCGACGACATCATGCCTTCAAACCCGGGATTCACCTCGAACGTGGTCACCTCAAACCCTTCGTTCTTCAGCTTCTCCTTGAACAGCTCTGCGGCCCCGACGCGCGCGCTGTACGCTACTCCCTGTTGGGACTCAATATCATAAAACAGGACGCGCTTGTATTTGTCCGGATGAATCGGCAGTACCCCGTTCTCTTCTTTGACGAGAGTTACCGCCTTATCCGCGCACTCGACCGACCATTGCCGGTGTTCCTCCGCGCCCAGCACCTTGAGCGTCTCCTCCAGCTTGGGCGCGAGCGTGCCCTCCGCTTGTTTGCGGTGCAGCTTCAACGCCGCTTTCAGCCCCAAAATCCGGGTCAACGCTTCATTCAGGCGATCCTCGGTGATGACGCCGTCTTCGATGCCCTGCTTCATATAGCCGAAATCTTCCTCCAAGCTGCGGCAGAACAGGAACATATCGCAGCCGGCGGCGATCGCCAGCGGAACCGCCTGCGACCGCGGCATCGAAATCATCATCCCCGCCATCGTCGAAGCATCCGTCACCACCAGGCCGTTAAAGCCGAGTTGTTCTTTAAGCAGCTTCGTCACCAATTCATAGGACAAGGAAGCCGGCAAAATCTCGTGATCCTTGAGCGCCGGATTCAGCTTGCGGCTGTAGGCCGGCTGCAGGATATGACCGACCATCACCGTCATCGCGCCTTCCTCGATGCAGGCCTTGTACACGGCGCCGTAGGTGGCGTCCCAATCCTCACAGGACAAGGAATTGACGCTTTCCACCAGATGCTGGTCCCGCTCATCGACCCCGTCGCCCGGAAAGTGCTTGATCGAAGCCGCGACACCGTTTTGCTGCACGCCTTTGACATACTGGATGCCCATGCGGCGGACCCGCTCCGGATCGGAGCCAAACGTCCGCGTATTGGTAATCGGATTGCGGAAGTTGTAATCGATGTCGATGATCGGCGCAAACGCCCAGTTGCAGCCGACCGCCGCGCCTTCGCGTCCACAGACGACGCCGAGCTTGTAGGCCATCTCGTCGTCATCGGTGGCGGCCACCTGCATGACCGATCCGATGGTGGTGCCTTCTTCGGCGATGCCGGAACCGCCTTTCTCCAAATTGGCCGCGATCAGCATCGGAATTTTGGCGTTCTGCTGCAGCGTTTGCACCGTATTTACGATACTGCTCGCAGCCATGGGGCGGCACATCAGCCCCCCGGCCTTGTAATCCGCCGCCAGCCGCTTCAAGTATTCTTCTTCATCGGAATAACCGACCAGACAAAACAGCTGCCCGACCTTCTCGTCCAGCGTCATGCCGGCGATCGTCCGCTCTACCCAAGCAATGTCTTCAGCGGATAAATTAAACGGTTTGGCTTTCAAATCAACCAAGTTTTCTCAGCTCCTAGCGATAAATGATGATGATACGATTCAATGCGGGCCCATCTGTTCCGTGAGCCGCTTTCTAACCAGCTTCTCGATCTCACTGGCCGGCTTCGGCGGGAATTCCCGAGGATGCTTTCGCGCAAGTTCCGCTGCCTGCGGGGATCTTCCGGTTTCCTCCAGCCGCTTCAGGTATCCCGGCAAATAACCTTTGGCATGGAAAGGCCCGCCTTCTTTCATAACCGTCCATAACGGATCGCGGTCGTCGCCCGAACGGACCATCATTTCGTCATGCCACTGGTTCAGCAGATAAACGGCTTCCATACAGACGGCGCGGTTTTCGGCGGCGACATTGCGCTGCTCGTTCGGGTCCTCCCGCAGGTTGTACAGCATCTCCTTGTCAAACAGGTGGTAACCGTCATGATAGCTGCGAATGTACATCCAATCGCCGAAACGGACGCTGCGCTGCACCACGTGGGCGCACTGCGACACCACGAGGTAATCCCGCCCGCAATCGGCTCCGTCCCGCAGGACCGGCGCATAACTGGTGCCGTCCCAATCCGGCATCGGGTCGTGTCCGAGCAGTTCGGCCACCGTCGGCAGCAGGTCCAGATGGTAATGCAGCCGCTCGTCGACAAGGCCTTGCTTCATACCCGGCCAGCGGATGATCATCGGAATCCGGCAGGTTCCCTGATCCGCGGTGGCATGCTCGCCATAGATGCCGAGCTGGCCGATATTTTCGCCATGGTCGGCGGTAATGATGATGATCAGATCTTCCATTACCCCCTGTTGTTCCAGCGCTGCAAACAGCTTGCCCAAATGGTCGTCCATATAACGAATGCCGCAGTCGTAACCGTCGATCGCTTTTCTCAAATCGTCCATATTGAGAATTTCCCCGGGGTGACGCGGGAAATCGGGGGATGTAGCATTGTCGTAGCTTTTCGTATTAAAGTTAATGTTAAGCTCCCGCGCACTGTGCGAGCCGACCATTTCCTTGTGCCGTTCCAGCACCTCCTCCGTCATCCACTCCGGCAGCGGATCGTTTTCGAACGGGTTTCCGTATTCCAGCGGTGTACGGTAAGGGGTGTGCGGATCCCAATAATTCACGTAGAGGAACCAATCGTCTTTCTTGGCATTCCGCTCGATCCAGTCCAGCGCGACAGGAGTGACATCGTCCGCGGACTCGTTGCCGAGATGCCCCGTATTCATGATTTCATTAAAGCCGGCATAAAAAGCGAACGTCGAATGACGCTGCGGGAAAGGGCTGATCAAGGTGGTGCTGAGTCCGCCGATCAGCTGCAAGTAGGACGGGAAGGCGCCGCCCCGGGTAAGTCGGCCCATCAGCTCCCGCTTCTCGGCTTCCAGCTTCATGTCCCCCGCCGTACCGCCGTGGCCGACCAGGCCATTGCGAATTCCGAACTGCCCGCTCATCAGCGCGGTGCGGGAAGGCGCACAAGGCGCGTCCGAAGTGTAGTAATTGGTGAAACGGACACCTTCGGCGGCGATTTTATCGATATTGGGCGACGTATTGCGATGATAACCGTAGCAGCCCAAATGTTCCGGGTTGGTCGAATCCAGGTCCAAAAACAAAACTCTCATAAGGCATTCTCCTCCAAGTTGAAATTTACGAATTGCAAACACTCTGCAAACACTCACTGTAAACGGCCTCCATGGCCAAATTCCCGACATACGTACATGTTCTACTCTACAAGCAATCCGGCCACAGCGCCTTAACCGATTTTTTTGTTTGTTGCTCTATTTTTCTGCCGGACGGCAAAATACCTTTGCGGAACCGTGAGGTACGATAGAATCCAGCTTTAAAACCAAAATCAGTGTTTGAACCGAGATGGCTGTTTATCGGGTTCGTGTCTTGGTGTCCCTGCATGCTGCCTTTGCACGATTATCCCCTTCGTTCAGGGGACAGGGTTTGAGGGTTTGGGCTAGGACAAGGGATAAAGAAAAAAGAGAGAAGAAAAAACGAGGCGGTTCAGGTGAAATGTTCGGCTTGAAAAGAGAACGTACGTTTGGTATAATGAAATAAGTGGAACGCACGTTCGTAAATTCTTGATTCGGAGGTGAGCGAATATGGAGGTCAATGCGGGAACGGATCTTCAACCATTCAGCAGCCGTTATAACAGCGAGCAGGCCTGCATGGAGGCGCTGATCGCGATGAAGTGGCGAAGCGGCTTCGTCTGCCCGCGCTGCGCTCACACCCGGTGTAGTCGTCTGACTTCCCGGCATATCCCCTTGTTCGAGTGCGGAAGGTGTGCGCATCAAACGTCGGCTTTAGTCGGCACGATTTTTGAAGGAACCCGGTTGCCTCTGTTGAAGTGGTTCGAGGCGCTGGAGTTGTTCTTACTCCCCGACGGCATCTCGGCGATGCGGCTGAGCCAGGTAATCCGGGTCACCTACAAAACCGCCTGGTTGATGCTGCACAAAATACGCCATGCCGCCCTAGAGTTCGATGCCCGGGAGCTTCTCCGCGGAGAAGTGAAGGTGAACAGCGATGTATATGGGCGTAATCCGTCCCGGTTTCAGTTTTCGCATCCGTATGCCTCGGCGGTCGTAGCGGGCTGCACAGTCACGGAGTCGGGCGAGCCAGAGCAGGTCAAAATCCGTCTGGTGCCGCATAAGAGAGGAGACGGACAAAGGGCAAACCGTCACGAACTCGCAGCGTTCATCAACGGGCATGTGGATGTCCGTACATCGGCGGTAGAGTCGTTTCCTCTAGCCTTTCGGCTGTATGCGCCCTTGCGGAAAGTGGTGAGAGAGACGTGGGAATCACTGAAGAGTACATATATAGCCTTGGGACTGAAGCATCTGCAGGCGTACCTAAACGAGTACACCGTACGCCGCTCGCTGCGCCGGCTCGGAGCGGAAGAAACGATGCGGCAGAAGTTGCTGCGCATGTGTGTGGTGATTCCGGCGATCCCTTACCGCCAGCTGATCGCGCGCCAACCGAACCAGCCCCTTGCGGCTGCGGCCTGATCGAGACGCTGGAACGGCAGGGGGGAGTTTGACGCAGATCAACCTAATGGGTAGGGGGTAGCATGAACAGTCCGGGCGTTGCTGCAAATGGAAGGGTTCAGGCCATAGCAAAATCACGGTCTTTTCGTTTCCACCACGTCCGGTCCTTCATCTCCCGTCCGATCTCTTTTACTTCTCCTAAACCTGCTTCCTCTCCTAAGCCCATCTAATTTATCTTGAACCTATCAACTTCTCCACAAAAGTATTTTCATATTTTCTTCCTTCTCCCGAGCTTGTTATTTCTCTGCTACCTACCTGATCGAACGGGATAATCATGCAAAGCGTCCACACAGTGAGTGTTGATCTTTATATTCCGCGAAGACCTCACCTAAATCATAAAAGAGAAGAAGACACCCCGAAGAGATGTCTTGCTTCCTTTTTACGTACCTGCCGATCAGCGCTAATTAAGCCGTGACGATCCGATTGTTCTGAAGCTCTTCCTTCATGGTCTCCTCTTGTTGATCAAGCCGGTAGAACATCATGAGGACGATAGAAAGCACGAAGCAAATCAGCGGCACCCACACGAAATTGAATTGAAGGGCGAGCAATGCGGAAGACGTCTGCGCCTGGTTGGGAACGTATCCCCCCATCGACATAATCCAGGCGGCAATCGCTCCCCCAAGCCCCATGCCGAATTTGACGCCAAAGGTGGAAGCCGCCATCAGCAGCCCTTGCGCACGCACGCCGGTCTTCCATTCGCCGTAATCGACCGTATCGGCGATCATCGCGAATTTGATCCCGGCCACCACGCCAAGTCCAACCTTCGCCAGCGATCTTCCAACCACCATGAGCGGAACCGAAAGAAACTCCGAGCCGGCAAAAATAATCAGTTGTCCCGCCACAGCCAGAATGAACCCCAGGAGCACCGTGTTGCGTTTGCCGAGTTTTTTGGCCAAAAACGGCACCGCGATGATCCCAACGAGCATCAAGCTCGACAATCCGTTCAACACCGGTACCAAATCCGCGCGGCCCAAGTTGTATCTTAGGAAATAGATCGTCGATTGGTTCATCATGATCGTAGAAATAAACAGCAGAACATTCACGATGAGCAAAATCCACCAGGGCCAATTTCCTTTTAGCGCTTTCACGCCTTCTTTAAAAGGAATCGGCTTGTTGTTGTTGGACTGGACTCTCTCTTTCGTATTTGCAAACGTAATGAAGAAGAGAAAAACGCCGACCGTCGCAAACAAAATCATCGTGTAGAGAAAGCCTTGCTGCTGGTTGCCTCCGCCCAAAAAAGCGACCAAAGGCAATACCGCGGCATTGACGATAAACGCGCCCGTTTGCCCGCCGACCATCCGGTACGTATTGACCACGGTTCTTTCCTGCGAATTGCTGGTAAGGCTCGGCAGCAGCGACGATAACGGAATATTGACGCCCGCATACAAAATGCCCAACGCGATGTACGTGGCATACGCGTAGATGATTTTACCCGTCGCGCTTAAATCGGGGGTCATGAACGTCAATATCGCTACGATCCCAAACGGGATGGACAACCAGAGGAAATAAGGTCTGGATTTCCCCCATTTGGTGCTCGTACGGTCGATCAATACCCCAAAAATAGGACCGTCCAAAGCGTCGATCATTCTGGCGACCAGGAACAAGGTGCCCACAGCGGCCACATTCAGGCCGTAAACATCGGTATAGAAAAACATAAGGTACGTGGTTACGATGGTAAACACAAGATTGGACGCGGTATCCCCCAACCCGTAGCTGATCCTTTCTTTTAATGAAACCTGATTTTTCTCCTTCATTCGTCACTGCCTCCCGTTGCGGTTTATTCATATTCGTAAAAGCGCTTTCGTTACCATGCGGCCGCCTGTTCTCTTTTCTGCCGAATCACCCCTTCATGCCTTGGCCCTTCCTTACTCTACATCCATTCCCAAGCGAAGTCCTTAACCGATCTTTTTGTTTGTTGCCGGATTTTTGCGGGGCCTGAGAAACTCCAGCGAAAAAAATAAGGACGTAAAATGCCGCTAATGGAGTTGAACATGCCCAGCTCCGGGTGTCATACGCCAATTTCTAGGTTGAGCAAAAAAAAGCCATGCGACAAGCGCATAGCCGTGAAATCCCGCACTCGGGTATGTTATTCCTTAGTCTTCCGGTATTCTTCATTGATCTCCCGGATGATCTGATCTCCGCCGTCCCGCTTCCAGGCCGCGGCCGCCTCGTCCACGGCGCTTAAAGGAAGCTGGCCCATGGCCACCTTGGTCATCGTGTCCACCCATCTCCCCAGAAGCCGGAGGCCCTTTTGATCAAAGGTCTCGCTGGACAGGCCCTCCGCCGGATTTTTCCATCGGTGCTTGGCATTGGTTTCATAAAACTTCAAGACGTTTTTGGCGTACTGAGGATCATCCCATTTGCGGATCTGGACTTCCGGGTCATAGCGGCGGAAAAACCAGACGGAGAGCAACTGCGGACGGTCTTTGTCAAACGCCTCCAGCTTTTCGAACGTTCCTTCAGCGGTTCTTTGATAGTGAACGCCTTCAACGCCGTTTTTGATCAAATCGTAGCCATCGTCGGACAGCAGGTAATTCAAAAGCTCCAGCGCTTTTTGCTGCTTGGCGGGGTCGATATGAGCGTTGATGACGATTTTGCTTGTGTTCCCGATCGTATGCGTCGCCTGGAGTCCGCCCCGTCCTTTCGGGGGAATTAATTGGACGAGTTCGGCCCCGGGAGCGTTCTTTTTCAAAGCCGGCAGCGTTGACGTATAAAATTCGTTGGGAACGACGGTGGCGATGCCGACTTTTCCGGCCTCCAATTTGGACAGCGGATCCTTGACCTTGTTCGTGGCGAATTCCGGGTCCAGCGCCCCCGACAAATAAGCCTCTCTAAGGTAGGCGAGAAACGGCTTCAGCTCCTCCGTTTGCACCTGCAGCGGGATAAGCTGCCCATCCTGCTCGGTCCACTCGTTACCCAGTCCGAAAGCGCCTATAATCGCATCCAGATTGGTCAATTTGCCATTGACGATGCTGAACGAAAACCCGTAAGTATCGTCCTTGCCGTTCCCGTCGGGGTCCTCCCGCGCAAACGCTTTGGCGACTTCGAGAAATTCATCGACGGTGGTTGGCGCCTTAAGCCCCAGCTTGTCCAGCCAATCCTTCCGGATGATCAAAGAATCCCGCGTATCCGTAATATAAAACGGCAATCCGTATATTTTTCCTTTGGGATTCATGAGCTCCAAGTATTCGCGGCTCAAATATTTCGTGAAATTAGGATATTTGGCAAGCTCAGGTTCGATATCCATAAAGACACCTTTGTCTTTCCACTTGTTGAACTCCGGGCCTTCGACCAAAAACACATCGGGAAAATCATTGGAGGCCGCCAATACGTTCAATTTCTGCCCATAAACGTCCATGGGGATCCATTCGATGTTCAGCTTGATGTTCAGCCGTTTATTTAGCTCTCTGACGACCGCATGATCCTCCGGCCAGCCTCCCCCCGCGAAGCTGAACGTCATCATATTCAGTTCTACGGGTGCTCCTGTCTCCCCGCTGCCGGGCGCCGCTTCCCCCGCCGGTCCGTTTCCGGCAGCGCTGGAACATCCAAGCAGCCCGGCCAGCCAAAACGCGGACAACAGCATAACCCACCATTTTTTCATACTCATCCCCCTCACTCGCTCTTTTAGCCTGTTCGGACCGCATCGCTTTCTCCGTTCCGTAAAGGAATTCGTATGCTGACCACGCTGCCGCGTCCCGGGAAAGAATGTACGGAAATGCCGTAAGGCTCGCCGTATTTCAACCGGAGCCGCGCATGGACATTCGCCAGTCCGATGGACTCGCCTCTGAACGTATCTTCGGCTGACGAACTTCCGCGGAATTGATCCTCCAGCTCCGCAAGCCGCGCTTCCGGTATTCCCGGGCCGTTGTCCGCGATTTCGATGACCAGATCGCGGCCCTCGTCGTAAGCGTTCACAATAATCGCCGCATTCCCGCCTTTTGCTTCCACGGCGTATTTGACGGCATTTTCCACGATCGGTTGAATCGTAAGCTTGATAATCGGACAATCCATAAATTTCTCGTTCACCCGGACACTGCTTTCGAATTTTTTCGGATAACGAATGTGCACGATGTCCAGATACTTGATCAACACGCTTAGCTCCTCGCGGAGCGTCACTTCCTGATCCGATCCTTTGGAAGCGTAACGGTATACGTCCGCCAAGTTGTGGGCGATTTTCTCGATCAGCGGAACTTCTTCCAGGTAGGCGATGCTCTTGATAATATCCAGCGTGTTATACAGCAAATGCGGATTGATCTGGTTCTGCAGCGCTCTGACCGTGGCCACGCTTTGCCTTAATTGCAGTTCGACCTCTTTTACCTTGTATTCGGAGATTTCCTGCATTAAATCGTTTAACTGCTCCACCATGTAGTTGAAGCTGTTGGTCAGCACCTGGTATTCATGGATGCCGGAGATTTGCGACGCCCTGGCTTCCAGATTGCCTTTGGCGACCCGTTCCATCCTCGTTTTAATATGCTTGATCGGGCCTACAAACTGAGACACCAGGAAAGGAATGATCAAAAGGATGCAAGCCCCAAGGATCGCCAGAGCGATCATTGTCGATAAAACCGCGGAGTTCAACCCTTTGGCCATCTCGGCATAAGGGGCAACGGAAACGATATTCCATCCCGTATATTGCGATTCATAGACTGAAACCAGATAGGCTTCGCCGTTCCACGTTTGGGCGCCGGTTCCGTTTTCCATATCCAAATTCAGTCCGCCGAGCGGCGTGTCTTTCCGTGCCTTCCCCACCCACTCCTTCTCGGGATGATTGACCACGATGTCCTCCTTCGACAACAGGAAAAAATAGCCGCTTTTCCCCAGCCGGGATTTATCGAAGGCGGCATCGATTTCGGTCAACGAAAACTGCAGCACCAGCTTGCCGATCATCGCCGTCGTTTGCGTGCTGTAAATCGGGATGATCATAACCATGACCAGGGGACCGTTTTCGTTCAGGCGATGCGTAGGCAATACTGTAACTTCCCGAACATCTTTAAACCAGGCGTCCATCATGCGCCGTTCTTCCGGGATATAACTGTTGTTCAGCGGGAGAACCCGCCCGTCATTCGAAACGAGAAACATATTGTTGATCTCCCGAAAATTGAATGATACATAAGTGTTCATTTCCTTTTCGATTCCGGCGATATCCTCCACATTGGGAGTATAGCCCTCGCTCAGCCACTTTTGCACCAAATCGGTATTCAGCAGCGTATTCGTCGATTTTTTCATTTGCTGGAAATAAAACTCCAGATGATGGTTCAGCCGGCCCGTGGCTTCTTCCGCGATCATCACGAATTCCTCTTTGACCGCTTTGCTGTAGAAATAGTGGGAAAATCCGGCCGTCAGGCACACCGATAAAATGCTCAGCCCGAAAAACAGCGCGATCATTCTTTGCTTGATGGAACGTACGGGTGAAAATTTGATGTTCATAAGCCCAGGCTCCTGCGGTATTCGCCCGGCGACTCGTCCGTCAGACTCTTGAATAGCCGGTTAAAGTACGGCAAGGAGGAGAACCCGACCATATCGGCCACCTCGTAAACTTTCAGGTCCGGTTCCAGCAGCAGCTGCTTGGATTTTTCGATTCTGTATTTGTTCAAATAATTGATAAAGGAGTCCCCGTAATGCTGCTTGAACAGCACGCAAAACCGGGAAACACTAAGATCGGTATACTCCGCGATTTGTGCCAGCGTGATCTCCCTGGCGTAATTTTGCTGAACGTATTCGCTCACCCGCTTGCCCAGAAAGTTTTTTCGGCCGGAAGAGGCGCCGTTCAAGCGGCGCGACCACTGCTCCAGCAAATGGGCAAAATGGGCTTGTACGGCAGGTTTGTCGGCCGCTTCGCCAAGCTCCCGGTTTTGATGATGCGGATCGATGCTTCTTAGCTGCTCATTCAGCTTGTCCGAGAAAATGCGGAACAGTCCGTTTCGGATTCCTGGATTCGGCGTTTTTACCTTATATATCGATCCCAGGATCCGGCCGGCTTCAGAAACCAGGCGTTGATGATCCCACACTTCCATTACCCCCAGAAATTCCTGAATCTGATGGAGAGGCTCGTAAAGGTGGACGGAGCTCTGCAGCCGTTCCAAGGAGCGCAGCAAGGCTTGCTTCAAATCCTCGGCCACGACCGGCTTCAGCAAATATTCCGTCGCCCCGTACCGGATCGCCTGCCGGGCGTAGGCGAAATTCTCGTAGCCGCTGATCACGATCGGAACGATGCCCAGCTTATATTCATCGCATTTGCCGAGCAGAGACAACCCGTCAAGCTCCGGCATGACGATATCGGTGATGATCACGTTCGGCCACACTTCGTTGATCAGATTCCAGGCCTCCATTCCGTCGCTGGCCTGGGCCACGACTTTGAACTCAAGCCCAAACCGCTCGATCATCTCCACGATCCCATTGCGAATCCAAACTTCATCCTCTGCAACCAATACATGGAACATACGCATCCCCCGGAGTAGTTTATAATCTCTTCATTAACTGACTATAGCAAAGATAATTTCATATTGGAATAAAGAACAGGAGTTTCCCCGCTGTATAAATCTAGTAAAAGCGCTTTACTTGAATACTTTTTATTATTTTGACATTATTTAGACTGGATGATATCTTTGAAATAGTCATAGAATTAAACATAGACAGGGGGGATTGCTTTGTCGGGAAACTGCATGACAGCCCGCCATTCCAACATCGGTGTAATGTGGAAAACCGTGTCGGAAGATTGCAATCTGGCTTGCGATTACTGTTATTACAGCACCTGCGGCGGCAAGCCGGGGCCAAAAATCATCCGGATCGATTCCGCTATTTTGGATAAATTCATCAAGGGTTACATGGAGCACAGCCAAGGCGCCGCCAACTTTGCCTGGCAGGGCGGGGAACCGCTGCTGGCCGGGCTGGAGTTTTTCGAGGAAGTCGTTTATCGGCAAGCCTTGCATGCCCCACCGCATACGATCATCAGCAACTCGCTGCAGACGAACGCCACGCTGATCAATGACCGCTGGGCTTCATTTTTTAAAACCTATAATTTTCTGATCGGCGTGAGCCTTGACGGTCCCAAAGAGATTCATGACGCCCGCCGGGTGACTTCCAACGGCAAAGGCAGCTTTGACCGGGTTATGGCCGGCATCGAGCATTTGCGGAAGCATCAGGTCGATTTTAATATTTTGACGGTCATCCATAAAGGAAACGTTGGTAAAGCCAAGGAATTGATGGCGTTTTACCGGGAGCACGGCTTCGACTACGTCCAGTTCATCCCCTGCATGGATTTCCGGTCCCAGCAAGTGGACCAGCCCGGAGTCTACGAAATCACGCCGGGGGAATACGGCGACTTCCTCTGCGAAGTGTTCGACGAGTGGTACAATGACGGCGACCCGCAGGTTTCCGTACGCTTTTTCGATAACATGCTAAGCGTTTACATTAACCGGGAAGCGGAGCTGTGCGTGCATCGGGCGGCGTGTCCGACAAGCCTTGTGCTTGAGCAAAACGGCGATGCTTTTCCGTGCGATTTCTTCATCAACGAACAGTGGACCGTCGGCAATGTGGCCAGCGCCTCCATCGCCGACATGCTGGCCCATCCGAACTACGAGCGCTTCCACCGGATGAAGCCGGCTTTGCCGGACAAATGCCGGTCTTGCGAATGGCAGCGTTTATGTTATGGCGGCTGCCCGCGGAATCGTAAATGGAATGCTGAGGGAACCGAGTCCGCTCCGGATTTCTTCTGCCAAAGTTATAAGCAGATTTATGCCCATGCCCATGAGCAAATGCAGGAAATGGGCGATAAGCTGCGCAAGGAGCTTTACAGCCACAATTTGCAACGCTATTTTGAGGGTAAAGCTCCAGGCCGCAACGAGCCTTGCCCTTGCGGCAGCGGCAAGAAGCATAAGGCGTGCTGCGGTGCTATCTAACCTTTGAACAGGAGCTGAACCCACGGCTCCTGTTTCTGTTTACACATCCTTCCTCATGACAAGCAAGGGAGCGATCCTTTATAATGAAACCGTTATTATAGAAAGCGTTTACCGGACGTTGAGCACTTCCGGTAATCCACCAAAGGAGACGTCCCTATGACTCTTCTGCTGTTGTTTTTAATGGGGTCAGCCCTCATCTTGTTTGTCACTAAGGCCCGCAGCCCTTCCGCCTATTGGATGGCATGCGTGCTGTTCGGCTGGTTTCTAAGCATGTCCGGGTTGGTCCTGTTTCTGGCCAAATACGGCGGATTTTATTTCAAGGTTAATAGAGTATTGTTCTTTAATGAAGCGATCCGCAACGTGCTGCTGCACTCCCCTCTGCAAATCGGGGACATCAGCCGCATGATTACGATCGGACGGTCCGTGTTTATTTTCGGTTTGCTGGGACTTAGCATAACGCTCTATTTAAACAAGCCGTTCAAGAAATTATGGAAGTACATTGCCCTGAATAGTTTCCTCCCGATCCTCAACATCGTGTTCTACGACCCCGTCGTTTACAAATGGATATTGAACACGGTCGAGCGAAAGTATACGTTCGTCATCGGATGGGGCACCAGGGGGTGGATCGTGTTGTCCGCGCTGGCCGCCTTCTATTTGATTTGGTGGAGATATCAAAACATTACGATTCCCTGGATCAAAAAACAGATCAGCTTTATCCTACTCGGGCTGCTTGCGCTGAACGGATTTTATTTTTACCTCGGCTTTATGGGCCCCTTGCAGGTGACGGACATCCGGACCTATTATGTGCTTTACTCCGATTTTTCCAATTTTAATCCGCCGCTCACTTTGTTCGAATGGTATTTCAGCATCCTGTTTACGGGCGGGGTTTCGCTCGTCAGCCTGCTGGCCATCTGGCGTTATACGAGGGTCGAGAAAAACATGGGAAAGCTCGATTTGCGCCTGGAGCGGAAAATCAAAACCGCGGACATGGGCACGAAAATCTTTACCCACGCCCTGAAAAACCAACTCCTTACGCTGCAGGTGCTGAATAAAAAGATGGAAAAAACGCTCAAGCACCGGGAAGAGCGGTCCGACGCCGCAGACCTTCGGCTGCTGGGGCAGATCGAACAGTCGGAAGCGATCATCCAACATACCCTGGACCGTTTGGACCGGCTTTACAAGTCGTTTAAAACGAATTATCTCCAGCTTCGGCCCGTTTCCGCAGGTGCATTTATGGAGGAGCTGATCGGCAGTCTTCAAGGGATACCCGATTCGGTTCGCGTCGAATACGAGGCGCCGGGCGGCGATCCGAAAATATTGGCGGATGCCGTCCACCTATCGGACGCCCTGCACAACGTCATCGTCAATGCCGTCGAAGCCATCGGCAGCCCACAGGGAGGACGGGTACGAATCGAAGCGTATTCCGAGGAAAAGTGGCTGGTCATTCGGATAAACGACAACGGCAACGGAATCGAGCCGGAGTTTCTTGGGGATATCTTCGACCCCTTTTACACCAGCAAAAACACAAATCGGAATTGGGGGCTGGGCCTCTCCTACACCAAACAGGTCGTCAGCGGCCACTTCGGCCAAATCGACGTAACCAGCGCTCCCGGAGCCGGAACGACGTTTCAGATTTTTTTACCGGTCTATATCACCGACTAAACCCGCCGAAAAGAAAGGGAGCTGCGTATGCAAAAGCAACCTATTCCAATACCCATTCGCGTTCTCGTCGTCGAGGATTTCGACATTTTGAACGAGCATTTCCGTTCGATGGTGGACACCGCGGAAGACATGAAGCTCGTCGGCCACGCCTTCAGCGGCAAAACCGCCTGCGATATGGTAGAGCAGCTTAAGCCGGATGTCGTGCTCATGGACATCGAGATGGATTTCAAGCACGACGGCATCCTCGCCGCCAAAAAAACGATTCAGGCGCATCCGGGCGTGCGGATCATTTTTTTGACCGTGCACGAGGACGATGAAACGGTGTTCAGCGCCTTCGATTCCGGGGCAGTGGATTATGTGCTGAAAACCGCGGTGGAACACGAGATCCTGGACAGCATCCGCATGGCCTACAACGGCTCGTCTCCGATCCGGCCGGAAATCGCTTATAAAATCAGAAACGAATTCAGGCGCATCCGCCATAACCAGGAATCGCTGCTGGATTCCATCAATATTTTATCCCAGTTGACCCCGACGGAAATGGAAATCATCGATTTGCTGCTGAAACACAAAAAGATCTCCGAAATCGCCGCCGAACGTCAAGTCGAAATGTCGACGATCAAATCGCAGATCAATATTTTGCTCAAAAAATTCAACAAGTCCCGGACGAAGGAAATCGTCAACCTGATCAACGAGATGGGAGCCGTTCCGTTCTTCCGCCAAGTAAACAAAGGGGACAGGGCCGCCCGCTAAGGCGCCCTGTCCCCGTTTGCTGCGGAGCTTATTTTTTCACGGCATTCAGGAAAGTATCTTTGCTTACGAATTGGTCGGCGGGAACCACTTCCGTCATTTTGCCGTTGTCGACGAACAATTTCTCAAGGTTTTCAAACCAGGTATACACCGTGTTGTCCTCGAAATTTTTGGCCATCTCCTCCGTCGTCAACCACTCTGTTGTGTCGATCTGCATGCTTAACGAATCTTCCGGCACTTGCGTAAATTCGCCGGTGAGCTTGACCGTTTCTTCCATGTTGGCGATGCGATAATCGTTCGCCTTGGAAAACGCGCTCAAAAACTTCTCCACCAAATCGGGATGCTCCTCCAAAAACGCCGGCCTTACCACCCAGCTTTGCGGGAATACATAATCCGGGAAAAACGCCTCGTTATTGCCCAGCACTTTGATGTTTTCTTTCCCTACCTGTTTTTCGATTTCCGCCGTATAGGGAGACCAAATCGCGACAGCGTCGACCTTTTTGGACACGAAGGCGGATACGGCTCCGGCCACATCCATATTCATGATATTAACGTCTTCGGGCTTAAGCGAGGCCTTCTTAAGTCCGAGGTTCAAGATCATTTCGCCGGACGTTCCTTTCGGCACGCCGACCGTTTTTCCTTTCAGATCCGCCCAGCTTTCGATGCCGGAATCGGCTCTGGTCAGCACGGCGTCTCCCGTATTCAAGCTGTCCACGGCGATGATCTTGCCTTGTCCCTGGGCGGCGAGGAACGTCGCTCCGGGGCCGATATACGCGATGTCGATTTCGCCCGATGCCATCGCCTGAAACTCCGGCGGACCGCTCAAGAACTTCACCGCGTTGACTTTAATTCCCGCTTCTTCGAAGAAGCCTTTCTCTTCGCCCAGCACGATCGGCGTTGCGCCGTGCATGTCCGGCATATAGGCTACATTGATCGTGGGCGTCTCGCCCGATTTTGCCGGCGCTTGGCTTTCCGTGTCCTTTCCTGTCACCGCCTGACCGGAAGAACAGGCGGAGGAGATCAGCGTCAGACCGAGCATCGATGCCATCATTAAAACGCTTACTTTTTTCATAGGTGAATCCCCCTTATTTTTTGACATCCATATATTCTTTGTAAACCTTTGACCAAATCTCGTTTTTGATCTCGACGAAGCGGTCCGACAATTTGGTTTCCTGCGTCCGCGGGTACGGAATGTCGACATCGATCATTTCCTTGATCCGGCCCGGCCTTGCGCTCATAATAATGACGCGCTGCGCCAGAATAACCGCCTCTTCCACGTCGTGCGTGATAAAAAAGATAGTGCGCTTTTCCTTCTCCCACGTTTTCAGAAGTTCCTCCTGCAGCTGCGCCCGCGTCTGCGCATCCAGGGCACCGAACGGTTCGTCCATCAGCAGCACTTCAGGTTCCACGGCATAAGCTCTGGCAATCGCCACCCGTTGCTTCATGCCCCCCGACAGTTCCTTCGGATAGGCGTTGGCAAAGTCTTTCAGTCCCACCAGCTCCAGATACTTTTCGGCTCGCTCTCTGCGCTCCTTGGCCCCCAAGCCTCTAAGCTTCAAGCCGAATTCCACATTTTTCAGCACGGTTTTCCAGGGAAACAAGGCGTATTGCTGGAAGACGACTCCCCGTTCCTTGCCCGGACCGGTAACGATCCGGTTCTCTACCTTTACGGTGCCGGTCGTTGCGTTTTCAAGCCCGGCGATAATGTTAAGCAGCGTCGTTTTGCCGCAGCCGCTGGGCCCGACGACGCAGACGAACTCGTTTTGGCCGATCGCAAGCTGCGTGTTTTGCAGGGCGGTGACAGGGCCGGATCGCCCCTGATAAACTTTGGACAGATTTTCGATTTCGATTTTCGGTGTCTTTTCCGCGATCGCGCTCATGATTTTCTCAACTCCTGCCAACCCGTTAGTTTTTTCTCCAGGAACAAAACGCCTTTGTCCATGGCCAGCCCGATGATCCCGATGATGATAATGCCCAGGATGATAATGTCCATGCGGAAGTATAAGCCCGCTTCCATGATCATGTTGCCGATTCCCTTGTTCGCTCCGGTTAGTTCCGCCGCAACCAGCGTCGTCCAGGCGCTGGCCAACCCTAAGCGCACGCCGACCAGAATATAGGGGAACGAGGCGGGGACCACCACTTCGAAGAAAATGTCTTTGTCACCCGCGCCCAGCACTTTCGCCGCCTTGATCAGCGTCGGATCCACACTCACGACGCCCTGAAAGATCGAAATCACCATGACGAGGAAGGTCGCGACGAAAATGATCGACAGCTTCGCCCCCTCGCCCACGCCCTGAACGACAATGACCAGCGGAATCAGCGCGATCGGGGGAATCGTGCGGAAAAACTGAATCCACGGCTCGACGATCATGCGGACCGGCTTGTACCAACCCATCAGGAAAGCGACAGGGATGGCCGCCGCCAGTCCCAGCACAAACCCGCCCAGAACCCGAAACAGACTGGCATAAATATTGGTCCACAGCCTGCCGCTGGATGACTCCTGTATGAAGGTCTTCACGATCGTAACCGGGTCGGATACGATCGCCCCGACCGACGGAACTCTGGAGATGAGCGCCCAGAAGGCGATCCCGACGGCGAAGGACAACAGGATGATCACACTGCCCGGAATTTGGCTCCAGGTCTTCTGGGGGGGCCCCGCTTGGCGGACGGCCTGGCTTTCGATTTTGGTTGTTTTTGTCGTCATATCGAACAAACCTTTCTATACTGTTCTCGTATGGCCGAAGTTTATGCCTCTATGCCGAGCCGTAAGCCGACTCCAGCGTTTCATGCGAATATTTTGCCGCGAGCTCCTTGGCATCTTCGTAGTACCCTTCGTCATGCAGCCGCTTGATCCACTGGTTCACGGTGACATATTTGAACGGTCCGGTCCGGATCACCTTTTGCAGCGGATCGGTCTTTGCCCCCGGTTTCCCCGTATGCTCATGCAGCCAGTTCATCAGGCGATGATCCATCTCCCGGACGACCTCCGGATGCTCGCCGGCGACATTCGTCGTCTGATACGGGTCGTTTTCCATATCGTAAAGCGCCACAGGATCGTAGCGGTAAAGCCCTTCGTGATAGGTGCGCATATAGTACCACTTTTTGTCCCGGACCGCTCTCTGGCAAGCGTACAAGGCGTGGTCCATCACCAGATGGTCCCGCCCCTGCCAGGCTTCGCCCTTCAAAGCGGAGAGGAACGACTTGCCGTCCCAGCCTTCCGGCACCGGCAAACCGGCCATGTCGGTGATCGTGGCGATCACGTCCACATTGTAGGCGAGCCCGTCCGCGATTGTGCCGGGTTTCGTCACGCCGGGCGCCTTGATGATCAGCGGGATATGGTGAACCGATTCCGAGGCGTTCGCGTGCTCCATGTAGATGCCATGCTCGCCAAACGATTCGGCGTGATCCGCGCTGATGACGAAGCATACCTCATCCTCGATCCCCATCTCGCGCAGCGTCTCCATGATCTCCCCGATGCAGCGGTCCATGTAGCTGATGCCGCCGTCGTAGCCGTCGATCAGCCGGATGAAATCCTCCCGGTCCCGGATTCGCTCGGGCATCGTCTCCGGTATGCGGCTTGCCGTATGAAGAAGAGCTGCCGAACGCGGAAACCGGTCCGCCTGGTGCTTTTCGATCGTTGCGGCATCGGGAAACGCTTTGGCCGGGACCTCCTTCCACTGATCCGCATATTCCTTCGGATACGTGTACATCGTATGCGGGTCCCAATACTGGATGTGGAGGAAAAAGTTCTCCTCGTGCGCATGCGCCTTGATCCAGGGGATAACGGCCGCATTCACCTCGTGCGCGTCTTCGTTGCCTTCTTTCAGCGAATGGGTGTGCACCTCGTTCCAGCCGGCGAAATACCACCAGGCATGATGACGGTCGCCGAAGGAGGAAAACGTCACCGTCTTATACCCGGCCTCGCGCAAATAACGCGTAAAAAACGGAACCGTCCGGCTGTGGCCGTCCCCGTCGGGATAATCAAAATCGCAGCCCGGCCCCCAGTGGGTCAGCGCTCCGTGGTTGATGCCGAAGCGTCCCGACATAAAGCTGGCCCGCGAAGGCACGCAAGGCGACGACGCGGTGTAGCAGCCGTTAAAACGGGCTCCCTCCGCCGCGATCCGATCGATATGCGGCGTCGTATTTCTTTCGTATCCGTAGCACCCCATATGGTCGGGCCGGAGCGAATCGATATCAAAATAAATAATTCTCACCCGTGTTCCCCCCGTTCGTTTTTGAGAGCAGCGCTTTCTTCAATTTTTATTGAATGCGCTTTCAATAAGAATTATAAAGACCCGCCGCGGATAAAATAAGTTTGAACTTTTTTCAAACCTTTTTTCGGCCGAGCCGGTCGCTTAACTTATAACTCACCGGCCCTACTCTGACCATTAATTGCAAATCATACAACTAACTTTATATCCATTTACCTAATCATTCGTTTAATTGTATTTCATACATCTATTTCCTCGTATTTTTGCCTTTTCTTCAAAAGATGGCGGAGTTATTGCAGGTTTTACACTTAAACAAGCGCTGTGGCAGCATTTGCGGATAAGTAACTGTACATTTTGCAACTATTCCATTCAACAATAGACCAAGAAAGCTGGAATAGGAAGCAAGGGCGCTCGGGTGGGCGATCGCTTTACTACAACTACTGGATCTAATCCATGAAGTCACCTCGAAAACCGAATAGGCCTGGGTCGCCCCATCCGTGAGGATAGTTTGACACCCAGGCCCTTCCCCGAACCAGACGTCCGCCTTTCGGCGGATCCGGCTCTCCATCGTTTTACAATATTAGCTTTGCGTCGGATCATTCATTTCATCAAAGTATTTTACGCCCCACAACAGATGGTTTTCCATTTTTGTGAGCGCAGACGGCAAATCCCTTTTTTTGATGCTGCGGAAAATATCCATATGCTCTTGATGGCTAATTTCCATGCTTCTGCGGCGCCAGCCCTTGCTTGTGATATCGCCCCAAAGCTCATGGACTAAACTTTGCATCATGATTAATATACGGTTTCCCGCCATTTCGGCTAACAATTGTTCAAAGGCAAAGTGCCTGCTGTACTTTGTTGAATTTTTTTCATCTGCGGAATCTTGCTCAACCGAGGTTAAGTAAGATTCAATTTTGTCCAGCATGATGGGCGTTGCCCTTTTGATGGCCAGCCGAATAATTTCCAGCTCGATAGCCACTCTTGTTTCCATGATTTCTTCAACAAGGATCCGTTTACTATAAAGTTGTCCCTGGATCGGAAGCAGAAGCGATGCCAAATTAATTTCCTTCACGTAACATCCCGATCCTTGCCGAACCTCGATGATCCCTAAGGCCTTCAACCCGCTTAACGCTTCGCGAACCGTACCTCTCCCCACGCCAAAATGTTCCGACAATTCCCGTTCGGTGGGAAGTTTATCTCCGCTCTTATAATCTTTTTGTAAGATAAAATTGTATAAGATCTTCGAAAACGGAACCTTTTCTGAACCGGAAACATGTTCAGCCATGTTGTTCTCCCATTAATAATATTTTCATAATAATGCAAGTATAACATCTTACCATTAATGAGGGAATAGGAGTGGCTATTAAGCGCTTACAACAAGGGCCCCTATAATTTAAATCTCTCTATTCTGCCTACGATCAGCAAATAACATAAAATTGCCGCCAGAGCATGGATGCCTACATAGACAAGCGCTAAATTAAAGGACCCCGTTCCTTGAATAATGTATCCGATTACAATTGGCGTGATAATTCCTGCAATATTTCCAAACGTATTTAACAAACCTCCGCTGATGCCAAGCGCCTCTTTGGGGGCAACATCGGAAACCACACACCAGCCAAGCGCGCCGAATCCTTTTCCAAAAAACGCTAAAGACATCAGAAAAATAACAAGGCCTTCCGAGTTCACATAATTACAGCCGATGATCGTCATGGACATCAACATACCCGCTATGATAGGAACCTTTCTGGCTACGGTTAAAGAACATCCTTTCTTAAGCAAGTAATCCGAAAAGATTCCGCTTAATATACTCGCCGCAAAACCGCAAAGTGCCGGTAAGGAAGCGACAAAACCCGCTTTCAGAATGGACATGCCGCGATCTTTTACCAAGTAAATCGGAAACCAGGTCAGGAAAAAATAAGTCATCACATTAATGCAATATTGCCCGAAAAAAATCCCCATCATCATCCGGTTTTTTAGCAGTTTTCGAATATAAGGCCATTTTGATTCTTTGTTCTCCAAGGTCGCTTTGGTATCCAAATCAACCATGGCTCCCCCTTGCTCGATATATTCCAGCTCGGCCTTGTTGATGCGCGGATGATCTTTTGGACTATAGATCGACTTCAGCCAAACCATACTTAACACGATTCCAAGCGTTCCCATAAGGATGAAATTGCTTTTCCAACCATAGGTTTGCGTAACATACGCCATAAGAGGGGAAAAGATAACGGTTGCTCCATACTGGGCTGAAGAAAAAATCGAAGCTGCCGTTCCCCTTTCTTTCGTGGGAAACCAGGAAGCCGTGATCCGGCTATTGGCAGGATAGGCCGGCGCCTCCGCTAGCCCGGTTAAAAACCTTAAAATAAAAAGGGTCACAATCAACGCAGCGCCTACAAGAAATCCAACGAATCCTTGAAAAAGAGTAAAAAGCGACCAGAAGAAAATACTAAGGAAATAGATTTTTTTGGATCCAAAACGATCAAGCAGCCATCCGCCCGGAATTTGGGCACCGACATAAGCCCATGAAAAAGCTGAAAATATATAACCTAAAGCGACTGCACTGATTCCAAGTTCATTTTGCATGGATGGAGCGCCGATGGAGATGGCTGCCCGGTCAGCGTAATTTAGAGATGAAACTATAAATAACATGAGTATGATCGTCCAGCGAACATGGCTTCTTTTGACTTGAAGATTCTTCATTTTAAACCTCCCGCTTATTATCGAATTCCACGCTGCAACAGTAAATCGCGGTTGCTTAAAATACCGCAGTTGTCTTGAACGGGTTTATATTCGAATGATTTGGACGGTTTTCCTATCAGTTTTCCGTCTTCCAACCACTCAACATCATTGCCATATAAATGCGATATTAAAATATCCGTCAGTTCTTCTTTTACGTTCTTATACTGGGCGTTTCCGGATAGATCCACCATTTCTTGGGGATCATGGACCATATCAAACAACTGAAACTGATTCCCGACAGCGTAGTAAATGAGTTTAAATTGTTCTGTGCGGATCATCCTCGTAGCCCGGTCATCTTCCCAAAGCTCTCCGTAGACGTACTCTCTCTTGTTATTTTTATTTAGCAAGGATATTCCTTCCACCGTTTCCGGTATTGGGAGATTGCACATATCAAGCAATGTTGGCATAATATCTTTCAATTCCACCAAACGGTCATCGGTTGTATTAAATCCCCAGTCTCCATGATCTATGGTAGGCACGATAATTAAAGGAACTTTAGCGGCATCTTCATAAAAGAGATTTTTTCCCCATAAGTTGTGATTGCCCAGCATCTCTCCATGATCGGATGTAATGACAATGATCGTGTTGTCGAGAACTTTCTCATCTCGAAGTGTCCCTATGATCGACCTAATGGAATAATCAATATGGGTACAGGATGCATAAAACCCCTTTCTGGCTTGCCGAAGTAAATTTTCCGTTTTAATGTCGTATAGACTGCTGTAATACTTCACAGGATACGGGACGGCTTCCGAATCCTTCGCCCAATCGCCGATATAGGGGCTCTCAACATCCACATCATTGTACATATCCATAAAAACTTGGGGAGGAACAACCGGCGGATGCGGTGCCGTGAACCCACAGTACCAAAAAGCAGGCTTCGTCGGATCTCTGCGGATAATTTGCTCGCACATTTGCCTGGATGTCCAGCTCGTCTGGTGCAACTCCTCCGGCAAGTGCCATGGTCTCGTTATATAATTATTGTTTGACATGCCATGGGCAAAATCCAATCCTGCGTATCCCTTCCTGTTGATAAACCTTGTGTAATCATCCTCCCTCATCTCATGGGGAAAGTTAACCTTTCTCCCTTCTTCATTTAAAATGACATCATCGAATCCGATCCGCGCTCTTTGCGGATACACATGCAATTTTCCGACGGCATACGTTTGATAGCCGTTGTTTTTAAAAGCTTCGGGAAGCGTAGGAACCTCCGGCATTTTTAGAAATTCGTTAAACGTCCTATCCCCATGTGTTCTTGAACTTGTTCCTGTCATGATCTCCCGCCGGGCCGGAATACAAACCGGCGTTGGACTGTATGCGTTACCAAAAATCACCCCGACTTTGGCCAACTCATCAAGTGTAGGCGAAAAAAAGTCGTCTCTGCCTTGACTTCCCATTAAACTTCCCGGCCACTGATCCACCGTGATCAATAAAACATTTTTCTTTCTATTACTGTTGTTTTCTCTCACTTTATGTCCTCCTCCAAAATCTAACCGCAAAATTTCAAGCCAATAAATATAACATCAACCGTGAACAATCACCCCCTTTGAATTTGTATGATAAATTTATATATTGGTATGATGAATTTAATTATATATGATCTTTTCGGATGCTTCAATCCTTTTTATTCTCTTTTGTTTTCACGGAAACATACTGTTAAAATGGATAATATACCATCCTAATGGAAATGAGGCTTTTTGTGATGTCGACCAGTGTCATTGACATACTGCAGCTTGAATATCAACGATTTTCAGCCAAGGAAAAAGAGATTGCCGATTACGTCATACGCAATCGGCAATCCATTAACAATATCAATATTAAGGATTTGGCCTCGTATACAAATACTTCAACGTCAACAATTACCCGTTTTTGCAAGAAAGTAGGCTGCGACACGTTTGTCGACTTCAAAATTCTGCTGAACCGGGAAGCCCAAAAGCCTCGTAATGATACGGATATTTTTATCAAAACGCAAAATCTGTACAATGATATCGTAAATGCGACAGCCGAAATGCTGGATACCGAAAGAATTGAAGAGGTTGTTGAGCTGATTAAGGAATCCCGCAGAATCTATGTTTACGGACTGGGCAGCTCCGGCCTCTCCGCCCTGGAATTTAAATACAGACTAACCCGGATGAATCTCGTGGTCGATGCTGTAACGGATTCACATATGATGACGATGAGCGCCTCCCTTCTCGGGAAAGATGATGTTGTGATTGGATTGTCCAACTCGGGACGTACGACAGAGGTAAGTCATGCTTTGAATCAGGCCAGAAAAAGAGGCGCCAAAGTCATCGGAATCACCAACTTTGACCATACCCCCCTCTCCGAAGTTTCGGATATTTGTCTATTTACTCCGGATATTGGACGATCGGGAGATGTGAATTTCATCAACAGCCAACTTGCCATCATTTATATTTTGGACGTTATGTCTCTTCTCTTGCTTGAAGACGAAAATTTACTGAAAGCACGGCGGCAGACGCTGCAGGCGTTGTATTCAGCGGAATAAAAACGAGCGAGTATTGGCAGACATCCGGCCGCCGATACTCGCTCTTTTGCAAAAATATTATTTTGTGGAGGATTCCGGATGCTTTAATTTTGCAATCTCCGATACAAAACGTTCCGTAATCTGCTGCGGACGGGTGATGGCTCCGCCAACGACAACACAATATACTCCTGCTTTCAGGCAGCTTGCCGCCATCTCCGGCGTCATGATGTTTCCTTCCGCCACAACCGGAGTCTTCACATGGGACACGATATCTTTTAATATGGCAAAATCATGATCGTACAGTTTACTTCCGGCTGTCTCCTCTGTATACCCGACTAAAGTCGAAGATATCAAATCAAAACCAAGTTGTTCCGCATACACCGCTTCAGCTGTTGTCGAGATGTCTGCCATCAACAGAAGCCCCGGATATTTACTGCGGATCTCGCCGACAAACTCCTTTAATGTCTTGCCGTCCGGTCTTGGACGGAGCGTTGCATCCAAGGCCACGACCTCCGCCTGAACTTCGGCTAATTCGTCTATTTCACGCATCGTCGGGGTGATGAACACCGGATTGGTTCCATAGTTTCTTTTTACAATTCCAATGACGGGCAGATCAACCTGCTCTTTAATTTCTTTGATATCCGTTGCCGTGTTGGCCCGAATCCCAATGGCCCCGCCTTCTTTGGCCGCTGCCGCCATTCTGCCCATGATATACGGACTGTGAAGGGGTTCATGCTCCAATGCCTGACACGATACAACGAGACCGCCTTTTAATCCCAGTCTTTCCAAGTCATTCATTGCCATTACTCCGTTTCCAAATATTCTTCAATTTCATTCTTGATTACCGTGACCTGAGGTCCGTAAATCACCTGCACTCCGTTCCCGACAAATACAACACCTTTAGCTCCTGTAGCTTTAAATGCGTCCTTTTGCACCTTATCCTTATCGATGACCGAAACCCGCAGCCGCGTAGCGCAGCAATCCAGGTCCGTAATATTTTCCGTACCGCCAAGCGCGTTCAATATGGCGGCCGATCTGGATTCTCCGGGCGGCGATGAAGTACCGCTGTTACCTGGAGCTGCTGCCTCCGAATCAGCCACTGCTTCATCTTCACGCCCTAACGTTTTCAAATTCAGTTTAACGATCAAAATCCGGAACGTGAAATAATACAGAAGGAACCATATTACACCGATGATCGGCACCAGTATCCAGTTGGTTTTCTCATTGCCCTGCAGCATTCCGAACAGGATAAAGTCAATCAATCCGCCGGAGAACGTCTGGCCGATGGTAATTTCGAAAATATGCGCCAGCATAAAAGCAAACCCGTCAAATGCGGCATGAATCACGTACAGGATGGGAGCTACAAACAAGAAAGAGAATTCCAAAGGCTCTGTAATCCCTGTTAAAAATGAAGTGAGCGCGGCAGACAACATCAATCCGCCAACCACTTTTTTACGTTCAGGCTTAGCCGTATGATAAATGGCCAGTGCTGCACCCAATAAACCGAACATCATCGTGATAAAACGTCCTGACATGAATCTGGATGTCCCGATAAAGTATTTCCCGGTAGCGGGATCGCCCAATTGCGCAAAAAAGATATTCTGCGTTCCTTCGTATACTTTGCCCGCTACTTCCATGGTTCCTCCCAAACCGGTTTGCCAGAATGGAAGGTAGAAAATATGATGCAGCCCCAGAGGCCCAAGCATGCGCAAGAAAAATCCGTAAAACAGCGTTCCGATATAACCGGTTTTGTCGACCAGACTGCCTAGGCTAGCTATACCGATTTGGATTGTCGGCCAGACCAAAAATAAGGCAATGCCGATGAAGATGGCCGCAAAGGACGAAACGATCGGAATAAACCGGGAACCTCCGAAAAAGCCAAGAAACTGGGGAAGCTCTATTTTGTTGTACCGGTTATGCAGCCACGCCGTGACCAATCCGACAACAATTCCTCCCAGAACCCCTGTCTGTAAGGTTTGAATTCCCAGCACCATGCCCTGTCCCGCACCTGCCAGGTTGTCCGCGGCAAGCTTCCCGGTATTGATCAACATCGCATGGATCGAGGCATTCATAACCAGGTAGGACAGACCCGCTGCCAAACCCGCTGTTCCTTTATCCGCTCTTGCCATCCCCACGGCAACGCCGATGGCGAAGATCAAGGCGAGATTATCGAACACAATGCTTCCGGCACTGCTCATCACGGTAAAAATCTGCTGCAGCCAGGTGATTTGCAGAAGCGGATACGAGCTAATCGTATTTGGATTCGATAATGCGCCGCCGATGCCTAACAAAAGACCGGCAGCTGGCAGTACCGCAATGGGAAGCATGAAGGACTTGCCGAATTTTTGCGCCTTCTCAAAGTATCGTTTCATGAGGAACCACCTTTCTAAATTTATTTTCATTATCATAATAATTATGAAAATAATTTTCGTCAAGAAAAATATAAATCGCTTTCATGATGTGTAAGATATTACCTTACTCGAATCTTGTAATCCCGAAAAAGCAAAAAGCTCCTAAATCGCCGCGAGAGCGAATTAAGAGCTAAGGAAAGCTGGTGGCCCATGCAATTTAAACTAAATGATCTCCATTTACAAAATAAGCAACAACTCTTCGATCTTCGTCAATGAATAATTCGCTTCTTGGCAGTTTCGCGCCTCGCCGATGGCCGCAGCTGCCATGCCGCCGCGTTTGGCCGCGTAGACTCCGGCCTCCGCGTCTTCAACGACAAGGCAGTCTTCGGGCGGAACGCCGAGCTTGCCGGCCGCTAGCAGAAACACCTCCGGGTCCGGTTTGCTGTTCTTGATCCCGTTTCCGTCCGCCACCGCGTCGAAATAACCGGACAAGCCGATCCGCTCCAAAATGACTGGTGTATTTTTGCTGGACGAGCCGATGGCGACTTTGTAGCCCCGCTCGCGAAGGGCGGACAAGGTCTCCGCCACTCCCGGCAGCATATCGCCATCGGTCAGATCACCCAGCAGAGTGCGGTAAACTTCGTTTTTCCTTTCGGCCAGCTTCAGCTTCTCCACCGGCGTATAACGCCTGCTTGCTTTTTCCAGGATAATCTCCAAACTTTCCATGCGGCTGACGCCGCGCAGCCGGTGGTTGATTTGCTCGTTAAATTCGATCCCCTCCTGCCAGGCCAACTGGGACCATGCCAAAAAGTGATAACGATCCGTCGAGACGATCACCCCGTCCAGATCAAAAATAACCGCCTGATACCGCCGATCCATGCCACTCTCTCCCTTCCGATCCGCTTTCTCTCTTGATCCCCGCAGGCTTACCTGCCGCAATTACAGCTTGGCGTCCCACAGGCCGCAGAAGGCATCAACCGGGCTCGTCCCTTTGAACTCCGACCGGCCCATCAGCTTGTCGATCAGCGCCTGCAGCACGTTGTCGTTTGAATTGTAGGCATTGATAAAGGTCTTCACCCGCGGTACGTCCAACAGATGGTACGGGTTTTCGATCGAAATGAACAAAGTCGGAATGGAAGTCATAAAGGCCGGGACGTTGGCCCCCATCGGCTGCTTCCATTCGATGCGTACGACCGTTTGGTTGCTTTTGGTCACCATATTGGCGAGATAGATAATCAGATCATACTTACCGAGCACTTCGCTTTGCGACGACATCATGCCTTCAAACCCGGGATTCACCTCGAACGTGGTCACCTCAAACCCTTCGTTCTTCAGCTTCTCCTTGAACAGCTCGGCGGCCCCGACGCGCGCGCTGTACGCCACTCCCTGTTGGGATTCGATATCATAAAACAGGACGCGCTTGTATTTGTCCGGATGAATCGGCAGCACTCCGTTCTCTTCTTTGACGAGGGTTACCGCCTTGTCCGCGCACTCGACCGACCATTGCCGGTGTTCCTCCGCGCCCAACACCTTGAGCGCCTCCTCCAGCTTGGGCGCGAGCGTGCCCTCCGCTTGTTTGCGGTGCAGTTTCAACGCCGCTTTCAGCCCCAGAATCCGGGTCAACGCTTCATTCAGGCGCTCCTCGGTGATGATGCCGTCTTCGATGCCCTGCTTCATATAGCCGAAATCTTCCTCCAAGCTGCGGCAGAATAGGAACATATCGCAGCCTGCGGCGATCGCCCGCGGAACGGCTTGCGACCGCGGCATCGAAATCATCATCCCCGCCATCGTCGAAGCATCCGTCACCACCAGGCCGTTAAAGCCGAGTTGCTCTTTAAGCAGCTTCGTCACCAATTCATAGGACAAGGAAGCCGGCAAAATCTCGTGATCCTTGAGCGCCGGATTCAGCTTGCGGCTGTAGGCCGGCTGCAGGATATGACCGACCATCACCGTCATCGCGCCTTCCTCGATGCAGGCTTTGTAGACAGCGCCGTAGGTGGCGTCCCAATCCTCACAGGACAAGGAATTGATGCTTTCCACTAAATGCTGGTCCCGCTCATCGACCCCGTCGCCCGGAAAGTGCTTGATCGAAGCCGCGACACCGCTTTGCTGCACGCCTTTGACATACTGGATGCCCATGCGGCGGACCCGCTCCGGATCGGAGCCAAACGTCCGCGTATTGGTAATCGGGTTGCGGAAGTTGTAATCGATGTCGATGATCGGCGCAAACGCCCAGTTGCAGCCCACCGCCGCGCCTTCGCGGCCGCAGACGACGCCGAGCTTGTAGGCCATTTTGTCGTCATCGGTGGCGGCCACCTGCATGACCGATCCGATGGTGGTGCCTTCTTCGGCGATGCCGGAACCGCCCTTCTCCAAATTGGCCGCGATCAGCATCGGAATTTTGGCGTTCTGCTGCAGCGTCTGGACTGTATTTACGATATCGCGCGCAGCCATGGGGCGGCACATCAGCCCCCCGGCCTTGTAATCCGCCGCCAGCCGCTTTAAGTATTCTTCTTCATCGGAATAACCGACCAGGCAAAACAGCTGCCCGACCTTCTCGTCCAGCGTCATGCCGGCGATCGTCCGCTCTACCCAAGCAATGTCTTCAGCGGATAAATTAAACGGTTTGGCTTTTAAATCGACCATGTTTCTCAGCTCCTCAGAAAATAAAATTTTCATGCACCTGCCCGCCGGGCTATATTCCTAACCGTACATACTGTTCGGACGGCGCTTCGTTCGCCTCCATTCGCTCCTTGAGCAGGCCGATCATTTTTTGCTCCAGTTCCGGATCCTGAATCGGCTGCTGCTGCAAAGGATCTGCCTCCGTATCGAACAGAAGTGTGCCGAAGGAATGCCAATGCCTGGAACCGGATGCTTTGATTTTCAGCGTCTGCACCCCTTTGGTAAACGAAAAAGGCTCCTGAAGGCTTATCTCTTTCAACTCCTCAACCGAAAACCGGCTGCGCATATGCGTAGGCATAAGCGTATAGTTGTATAGCGGCGTATTGTCCTTGGACACCGGCGCCCGCATATAAACGTAACGTCCATCGGTCACATTCACGTGCCCACCGTGGATCCCGTACAATGCCGCCTCCCGGATCGGCCGGTCCTGATCGATCGTATCCTTCAGATCCTGCCCCTGCATATCCGGCGGAACATCCAGACCAAAGTACTTCAGCAGCGTCGGAGCCATGTCGATCATCTGCACCAAGCTGTTCCTCCGCTCCCCTCGCTTCTGACTGCGCGGGTCCCAAATAAACAACGGCATATGCGCGATCTCATGGTAAAAAGGCATGATCGATTTGGCCCACCAGTCATGTTCTCCCAGCAAATAGCCGTGATCGGTGTTGACGATCAGCATCGTGTCCTTCCACAGATCAAGTTCATCCATGGTATCCAGCACTTTGCCCAAATAATGATCGCACATGCTAAGCAACGCTGCATACTCGTACCGTACGTGATCGATTTCTTCTTTCGTCTCCCGCACCGGGCCGTAAGGCGGCCAATCGAAATGTTTGCCGTTGTACTCGTGCGGATACAAATCACGGTACTTTTGCGGAGCAAAAAACGGCTCATGCGGGTCAAAGGTTTCAATTTGCAGGAACCAGCGATCCTGGCCGGAGTTTTGCCGGATAAACTCCAGGCCTTTTTCCATCGTCTGCGCCTGCGGAAAATCCTTTTCTTCGCGAATGTACTTCCGGTTAACCCAGTCCTGCCGGACTAAATCGTGCTGCATCCCGATCATATCCGGCATTTCCGGATCGGCCACCTCGCCTTTCCAGGGATCGCCTTCCTGCCCGCGAATCAGTTCGTACGAACTGTAACGGGGGTGGTATGTGCCTCCTCCGTCTTCCCAATAGTGCTGATGGTCAGTCACCATGTGGGAATATACGCCGTTATTTTTCAAGAGCTCCGGCATCGAATCGTCGAACGGCTCCATCGGCCCCCAGCTGCGGTGAAGAAAATTGTGCCTTCCCGTGTGCAGCTCCCGCCGCGCCGGCATACAAGGCATACTGCCGACATAAGCGTGGTCGAAAATCACGGTTTTCTCGGCCAATCTTTGGAAATTGGGGGCATGCACCCAATCGCATCCGTAAGGGGGAAGCATTCTCCGATTTAACGTGTCAAACATAAGCATAATGGCTTTCACTACAAAATCCTCTCCTTCCAAAATAAATGCGTGATATCTATATATTTAAGTTTGTTGGACCAACGGATCTTAGACGGTTACCCCGGAAGCAGGAGCCTCAGGATGATCCGATGGGGACGTCTTAAAAACCTCCGGTGGAATATGATAAAACTTCAGCGCGATCATCGTGCCGATGTAAGCGATCAGCGGCACGCCTGCAAACAGATAAAGAATCGTCCGCAGCACCTCGGGATTTTGCGCCTGCCCGGCCACATACCCGACGGCACCGAGGATAAACCCCGCCAGCACGCCGCCGATCGCCGAGCCTAATTTATTAACGAATACGCAGGATGAGGTTACGGTTCCAGCTCCCTGAATGCCCGTTTTCCAATTTCCGTACTGCACGCAATCCGGAATCATCGCCCATACGATCGCTCCGGCGAAAGGTCCCAATACCGTCTTTACGACCGTGGCGATAAATAACAGCGTAACGTTCTCATACGGAGTCAATAGGATAACTACGGTCGGGACAACGGAAACGAGGCTGCCGTACAGAAACACGTTTTTCTTACCGATCTTTCTCGCGATATACGGCATTAAGGCATACATGGGCACGGACAAAATAAGCCCCCACAAGGAAATTTGCGAATATAAGCTGACGTCGTTTACGTTATACTGCCAGAAATAGACGGCAACCGAAGCATTCGTCGTCGTGGCAACCAAATTCAAAAACATGGAGAACATCAAAACCAGCAACGGTTTGTTTTGGGATACCAAGTGCAACTGGGTTTTCAGCGGCGGATGCAAATGTCCGTTATTTCCATCGCTTAAGGTATCATAACGTTTAGTACCGCTTGCACAAATCCAGTAAGAGAATAGAGAGATGATTCCAAGGAGGATGGCCGTAATCAGCCAACCCTGTTGACCTTTTCCGAAAAAAGCGACCATCGGCAGTACCGCCGCGTTAACCAGGATTTGGGCCGGCAGCGCCATAAACTGCTTGGCGGTGGCAATGGCGGTCGTTTGGTTCGGATCCTTGCTCATCACCGCCGTCAAGGAATGGAACGGGACGTTCACAAGGGATGATATCAGCGAGTAGGATAAATAAGTGAATGCGGCATAAACGATTTTGCCCGACAGGCTAAGATCAGGAGCCGTAAATAACAGAATCGTGACGGCGGCTAGCAAGGGAGCTCCAAAAATCAGATAAGGGCGATATTTCCCCCATTTCGTTCTCGTACGATCGGAGAGTATTCCTATCATCGGATCGAAAATGGCATCAAGCAGCCTGACACCTAAAAACAGCGATCCGACGGCGGCCGGTGAAACACCGAAAACATCGGTGTAAAAATACATCAAGAAAGACAACTGAAGATAAAACAGGATATTGGAACCGAACCCGCCCAATGAATATTGAAAAATATTCCCTTTGCTGGCTGTTTGCGGTTTTGCTGTATTCATCGTTTTAACCCCCAAATTTTGGATAGGAATACATTCGTTTCAGTGTTGCCGATTATCCGCTTCGCAATGCGCTTTATGCCGCATCCGGTTTATAGAAGCGCTTCCACATTGGGCTGAACACCTCCTTTCTTTCACACCTGCTATACCGCTAATTTTCCCCAACACCTCCTTAAAGCAGGCGTTTCGCGACCTGACGTCAATATAGAAGCGCTTCCACATCAAAAATAACAAAACACTGTCAAATAAACGTTTCGCTATTTCCCGAGCTTCCGTTTTCGGGCCATACCTCATTTCAGCCTGCACACAATGTAGAAGCGCTTCCACACTTGCTAAACCTCTTTAGAATTAATCTGTTTACCCGATTAACCAACATGTTTCGTAAAGCGCTTTCCCAGATTATACATTGGAACCGCCTTCTTTTCAATCCAAAAATCGTTGCCAAAATAAGTTTTTTTCGAAAAGGTATCGAATTGACTTGGTTTCGTCCAATATGTTAAGTTAATTTCGAGAAGCGCTACCACATATTTAGTATGGTTCTATTTCTTAAAATACATGCAGGCTTGCATTGCGGGGATATTCTGTATGAAAGTGTCAATATATGATGTAGCCCATTTAGCCGGAGTTTCCATCTCCACGGTCTCCCGGGTGCTGAACCGAAGCGGTTATGTGAGCAGCAAAACCGAAAAAAAAGTCAGCGACGCGATGAACAAACTGAACTTCGTTCCCAATGGCGTCGCCCAAAATTTGGCCAATAGCGAAACTAAATTAATCGGCCTGTATTTTTCATTGCCTCCTGATTCTAGCCGCTCCTTGTTCAGCACCTATGTTCTGGAGTTCATCAATGGAGTTAACTCCGTTTTGGTTCAGCACGGTTTTCACCTTCTCTTTATCAATGAAACGAACGAGACCGACCGGATTTTATCGAATCAAACTCCCCCGCAATATTACGCTTTTATCAAGCAGAAGCGGATTGACGGGCTCATTTTGGGAAGCACCCCCGTTGTATGTTCATCCTTGCTTGAGCTGCTTACCTTAAAGCTGCCCGTTGTCTATATCGGAGAGAAGCTCTTTGAGCAGGCCGGAATGAACGTTTATGCGCGTTATAAGCAGTATCACCGCGAGGTATTGGACTATTTTTACGAACGCAACCATAGGCGAATTGCCGTGCTTACGATGGAAACGGCTCCGATAAAACCGGTAATCCGCGATTTTGAAGCAGAGAAGAACGGCGATGATTTGATGATTAAGCACTTTACCTATACCAATGATTTAATATCCTATCTGGAATTGATAAAAACGATCTTTTCGCAACAAGGCGACAAGCCGACCGCCTTGCTTCTCGACGATGTATCCAAAACTCAGCAGACGATAAATTTTCTCAATAATCTGGGTCTTGATGTGCCGAACGATGTTTCCCTCATCACCATCGAACACAACAAAAACGACGGGAACCAATACGTTCCCGCCGTAACCAGCGTTTATGTGCCCGCGTATCAAATGGCTGTCGAAGCGGCCACACTGCTGTTCGAATATATCCAAGGCAAGCAGGAGACCAACCGCGAGATTATTGTCACTTCTACGATCATCGAACGGAATTCCGTGAAGACATTAACTCTATGATAACGGATTCCCCATCCTAATCCTGCTGAAATTCCCGCGGATGCCGTTTCTTTAGTTCGGGGATGGCGTCGGCGCGGCCCGTGCGTTCCAAATGATTGACGTAATAGGGAAGGTGGCCTTTCGCATGATAAGGGCCGCCTTCTTGAATGACGGTCCATAACGGGTCGACATCATAGGTCATCGATGCCATCATATCGTCATGCTAATCGTTTAGCCGATAGACGGCCTGCATGCAGACCTCCGGATGCTCAGGTGCCACGTCCTGCTGCTCGAACGGATCCGACTTCAGGTTATACAGCATTTCTTTCGGGAACAAATGATAACCGTCGTGATACGTCCTCATGTACAGCCAATCCCCGAAACGAACGCTGCGTTGGCAGACATGAACGCATTGGGACAAGACCAGATAATCTCTTCCGCAGTCCGTTCCCGCGGTTAAAGCGGGCGCATAACTTCGGCCGTCCCAGGTCGGGGAAGGTTCCTTGTCAAGTAGTTCGGCGATGGTCGGCAAGAAGTCCAGATGATAGTGCAAACCTTCATCGACGTTCGGCTGGGTTACTCCCGGCCAACGAATGATCATCGGGATGCGGCATGTGCCTTGATCCGCCGTGGCATGTTCACCGTAAATGCCGAGTTGGCCCTGGTTCTCGCCGTGATCCGCGGAGATAATGATGACCAGTTCCTCCATCACGCCCTTGCGGCCAAGCGCGTCCATTAGCTGCCCGATGTGTGAATCGACGTAGCGGATTCCGCAGTCGTAGCCGTCGATCATTTGCCGCAAGCCCTCCATGTCGAGAAATTCGCCAGGTTGGCGCGGCCATTTGGGGTTCGTCTGATTGTCGAACATATTGATTTCCCGCGGGCTATGCGGCCCTACTTTCTTCAGGTGCCGTTCCAGCATCTCCTCCGTCATCCAATCCGGCAGCGGTTCGCCGGCGAACGGGTTCCCGAATTCCTCCGGCGCCCG
Source organism: Paenibacillus oralis (assembly GCF_003863965.1). Lineage (GTDB taxonomy): Bacteria > Bacillota > Bacilli > Paenibacillales > Paenibacillaceae > Fontibacillus > Fontibacillus oralis. The sequence continues at coordinate 4,573,396 of NZ_RRCN01000001.1, read as the reverse complement.
GTAAGGCGTATGGGGGTCCCAATAATTGACATACAGAAACCAATTGTCGTCTTGCGAATTGCGGTCAATCCAGTCCAGCACGCTTGGCGTCACTTCCTCCGCCGACTCCATGCCGCTTTGGCCCGAATTGTGGATTTCCGAGAAACCCGCATAGAAGGTCCATTGCGAATGTCTTTCTCCGAAAGGGCTGAACAGCACGGTCTTCATGCCCGCTGATCTAAGGAATCCCGGGAGACTTTCGGTCGTCAGCAAATCGCGAAATTGACGGGGCTCCCCTTCCCTCCGGAAGTCCGCCGCCGTTCCCCCATGGCCCACGAGTCCCGAATGGATGCCGAAACGGCCGGACATGAACGCGGCGCGTGAAGGCGCGCACGGAGCGTCGGATGTGTAATAATTGGTGAACCGGACGCCTTGTTTCGCGATACGGTCGATATTCGGGGACGTATTTCTGGGGTACCCGTAGCATCCCAAATGGTCGGGCGACGTCGAATCGAGATCCAAAAACAAGATACGCATCTTATGACTCGCTCCTTCATCAATGGATTTATATATGTTGAACTAATCATTGTACGGAATGGGGCAGCCGTGTGAAATGTTCTTACGATCGCTGTTGTTCGCGGATTTCTTTTATTAAGTAGATTCAGATACTGTAGAAATCCGCTCACAAAGGCGACCACTGCCGTTTCTTCAGAATCATTTCACACTTTTGCCTAACCCCCGACTTTTTTTAGTTCAACTTATTTAGATAATAAATGATGGCGGCGCTTGATCTATAAACCTAGCCTTTCATACTGCTCGGGCGGGGCTTCGTTCGCCTCCATGTTTTTCTTCAACAATTCAATCATCGCTTGTTCCAAATCCTTGTCCTGAATGGGGTGCTCCTGCCGGGGGTCCTGCTGCAAATCGAACAACAGGGTGCCGAACGCATGGGCCCGATTGTAGAGGCCGACACCTTGAACTTTCAGCGTTGGGACGCCCTTCGTGAACGTAAACGGCGGATGGAGTTCCGAGGCCCGCAGTTCCTCCACGGAAAAGCGGCTGCGCATATGTGTGGGCATCAATGTATAGTTGTATAGCGGCATGTTCGTCTCGGTCACCGGGGCGCGCATATAGACGTAGCGCCCGTCCGTCACATTCACGTGTCCGCCGTGCATGCCGAAGATCGCGGAATCGCGGACAGGCCGATCGCTCGCAATCGTGGCTTCGAGGTTTTTCCCTTGCATGTCCTTCGGCACGCGGGCCCCGAAGTAGTTGAGCAGCGTAGGAGCCAAATCGATCGTCTGCACAAGACTTTGCCTGCGCTCGCCCTGCTTCCCGCTGCGGGGATCCCAGATGAACATCGGCATATGCGCGATCTCATCGTAATAGGGCATCACCGATTTGGCCCACCAATCGTGTTCGCCGAGCAGAAACCCGTGATCTGTATTCACGATCAGCAAGGTGTCCTTCCACATGTCGAATTCATCCATGACGTCCAGCACTTTCCCCAAGTAGTGATCGCACATGCTGAGCAACGCCGCATATTCGTACCGCAGATGCTCCACTTCCTCCTCCGTTTCGGTGACCGGCCCGTATGGCGGCCAATCGAAATGCTTGCCCGTGTAGTCGTGGGGATAGAGATCGCGATATTTTTGCGGAGCGTAGAACGGCTCGTGCGGATCGAACGTTTCGATCTGCAGAAACCAGCGATCCTCGTTCCGGTTCGTCCGCATGAATTCCAATCCGTTCTCCATCGTGCGGGCTTGCGGAAAATCCTGCTCTTCGCGAATATATTTACGGTTGATCCAATCATGGCGGACGAGCCGGCCCATCGCCTTCATCCCGATCGATTCGGGGTGTTCCGGGTCGGCGACCTCCCCTTTCCAAGGATCGCCTTCCTGGCCGCGAATCAGCTCGCACGAACTATATCGGGTATGATAGGTCGCACCGCCATCCTCCCAGTAATGCTGGTGATCGGTGACGAGATGGGTGTATACGCCGTTTTCGCTCAATAGTTCGGGCATCGAGTCGTCGAAAGGCTCGATCGGCCCCCAGCTGCGATGCAGGAAATTATGACGTCCCGTATGGAGTTCCCGCCGCGCGGGCATGCAAGGCATGCTCCCCACGTAGGCATGATCGAAAACGACGGTTTTCTCGGCCAACCTTTTGAAGTTTGGCGCGTGGACCCAATCGCATCCATAAGGGGGCAGCATGTGCCGATTTAACGTATCGAACATCAGCATGATTGCTTTCATCACATTTACCTCGCTTTCTTTCGTAATTTAACCTTTAACGCCGGACGAGACGATGCTGCCGACGAATTGTTTCTGGAACAACAGGAAGGCGGCGAGCATCGGCAACGACACCAGCACGGTGGCGGCCATCAGCAAGTTGTATTGAATCGTAAACTCTCCTTTGAACAGCGATAACGCCAATTGGATGGTCCGCATCGATTCCGTATTCGTAAAGATCAGCGGCTGGAAGAATTCATTCCAGACGGAAACGATTTTCAAAATGCCGAGTGTCGCCATCAATGGACCGCTTAACGGCAAGAAAATTCTCAGATAAGTTCCGAAATAACCCAACCCGTCCATATAACCCGCCTCATCCAAGTCTTTTGGAAACCCCGAGAAAAATTGTCTGGCCATAAAGATGCCGATCGACCCGGACAAAGCGGGAATGATCAAAGCGTAATACGTGTTCAGCCAGCCCGTTCCGCCCTGGCCCCAAATGTCGTTATTGCCGAACAGCGGAATGCTTTTCATAATGATGAACTGCGGAACCACAATCGACTGCGCGGGCACCATCATCCCGGCCAGCAAGCACACGAAGATGATCGTGCTGCCCCGAAAGCGGATTCTGGCAAACGTATACCCCGCTAGCGTGTTGAATAAGAGACTGCCGGCCGTCACGACCAGGGTGACGATCAAGGAATTTTTGAAATAAAGCCCCCATTTCCCGCTCTCCATCGCTTTCAGATAATTTTCGAAATGCCAATCGTGGGGCAGCAGGGAGAACGCTCCCGAAATGAGTTCATCGTTCCCCTTCAGCGAAGTAAAAATCATGACCACGACGGGAAATAAATTGAGCAGTGTAATCACGATCAAAAATACGTAGACTAGAATCTTTGCCATGCCGAGCTTCTTCAACGGTCTCTCTCCCTTCTTCCGTTCAGCTATCCAGCGTTTTCGTTCCGACTCTGTAGTTGATCAAAGTAATGACCAGCGTAATGACGAGCAAGAAAATGGAGAGCGCCGAAGCATATCCCATTTCATACTGCGCGAAAGAGGTATCCACAATGCTGTTGACGATCGTATTCGTCGCGTTCAGCGGCCCGCCTTTGGTCATCACGTAAACGTAATCGAAGACTTGGAACGAGCGGATCGTCGCGGTCACGAAAATGAAAAACGTCATCGGATTCAAGAGCGGCACGGTGATCCGGAAAAAAATGCGCAGTTTCGAAGCCCCGTCGATGCTGGCCGCCTCGTACAATTCCTGCGAGATCGATTGCAGACCCGCCAAGTATACGATCAACGCGTATCCGGTCCCGACCCAGATGCCGAGAATACTGATCGACATCAAGGCGTACTGCGCATCCCCCAGCCAATTGACCGGATTCAGATGCAGCCCTTTCAACACGGCATTAAACGGACCGCTCTGAAAGTCATACAAGTAGAGCCATGTCATGGATACCGCGACCCCGGAGATGACGCTCGGCAAATACAACCCCGCACGGAAAAAAGAAAGCCCTTTAATTTTCGAATTCAACAAAACGGCCAGAACCAAACCGAGCGCCATCTGCGGCAGGACCGACACGATCCAAAACACAAACGTATTTTTGACGGCGCCCATAAACAATTGATCTTCCAGCATCCGTTCGTAATTGGACAACCCCACCCAATGGCCGGGGGACAAGATGCTGTAGTTGGTGAAACTTAAATAGATGACGCATAAAAGGGGAACAAAAATAAAAATGAAGTAGATGAGCACGTTGGGCAATATCAATAGATAGGGCGTTAGTTTTCTTCTCCAGGTCGCGTTCATGCGTTTTCCCCTTTCCATTAAAGGCCCCCTGAGCATAACAGCAGCACATAGGGGCCCCGGAATTCGCTTTTTACTTTTTGGCGCTTTCTTGCCGGGCCGCTTCCGCGGCATCCTTCATCGCTTGCTCCGGCGATTTTTTCCCGAAGAAGGCTTCTTCCAAGCCGATCCGCAGGTACTTGACGATCGTATTCCAGTTGGCCGAAGGCAAATAGCTGCTGGCGTCGTTCATCGATTCAAAAATGACTTCATTGGCCGGATCCAGTTTCACGAATTCATCTTTGAGCGATTTCAGCGGCGGGATGTAGCCGGATGCTTTGGAGAACGGCAGCATTTCTTCCGGCGAGAACATAAATTTCAGGAATTCCCAAGCTTCTTGCGGGTGTTCGGTTTTCTTGGCCATGGTCATGAACGTTCCCAGCATCAGCGAGGTTTGCTCGCCGTTTGGCCCTTTAGGCGGCAGGGAATACCCGAGATTCTCCGCGCCGATCGACTTGCTTAATTGCGTCAACGAATAGGAGCTGGCAAAAGACATGGCCGCCAAATTGTTTTGGAACAAGGTTCCCGTTACGTTCACATCCGTTTGGAACACGATATCTTTATCTTTCACGAGTTCCATGACCTGCTCCAGAACCTTAATCGACTCCGGCGAATCAAATGTCGGATTGCCTGTCTCGTCATACAAGTTCAAGCCGTTAAGCAGCAGCAAGCTTAAGAACGATTGCTCCGAATTTGCATTGTTGACGGTGCTCGTCGTGATATCGAGACCGGAGCGCACGGCTTTTCCGTTCTCTTTTTTGGCCAGCTTCTTGGCGAATTCAAACAATTCGGCATAAGTCTTTGGCGGTTGTTCGGGATCAAGTCCTGCTTCCCGGAAATAGTCCTTTCTCCAAACAAACGGACGGATCTCGGGAATCAGCAGGCCGTACAGTCCGCCGTTCCATTCCCCGGCTTTCAGGATGTCCGGAAAGAAATCGTCTTTGCCGGACCAACTGTCATTTTGGATCAAGGTGTTCAAATCCATATAATTGCCCTGGTCGACCGTCGAGATCAATTGCCCGAATCCGAGCCCGTGGACGTCCGGCTGAATGCCGCCGGCGTAGGCCACCGATAATTTTTGGAAGTAATCGGAGAAAGGGATGGTCGTGATTTCCACCTTAATGTTCTCATGCGTTTTCTCGAAGTCGGCGCCGATTTGCTTATACACCGCGTCGAGTTCCGGCGTATTGATCGGTACCCATACCTTCAACGTCACCTGCTCCCCCGCGGCGTTTCCCCCTTTGCTTCCGCTTGTTTCCGCGTTTCCGCCGCCAGACGAACACGCGGAGACCAACAGGACGAGTGTGGCCATGAATAACGATAGAAAAGCTTTTCCCCTTTTTTGCAACATCGGATCTTCCCCCCGATTTTAAATTTGATCCGCCGATCGAAGCGGCTGATCTTGGCTTTGAATATAATCTGCCCGAATCAAAAAAAATAGCGTGCATTTTTGATCCGATGATCATCATTTGCACGCCAGCCCAAATGGTCTTTCTTTCGGCGGATGAACCTTTTTTGAAAGATGAATGATTTTTGCTAGTAGACTTTTCCCGTATCCAAGCGCTTTACGGTCTCGCGGGTTTTGCTTTCCCGGTATTGGCCCGGCGTTACGCCGACGTTTTTTTTGAAGATACGAATGAAACTTTGGGTGTTTATATACCCGACTTTCTCTCCGATCCGCTGCACCGTCTCCGGCGAATCCGTCAGCATTTGCTTGGCCCGTTCGATTCGTAAATCAATCAAGTAGTCCATGAAATTTTTGCCGGTGCTTTTTTTGAACAAACGGCTTAAATATGCGATGCTCAGCTGCAATTCGGCAGCGATGCCGCCAAGCGAAATCTCCCGGTCGTAATTGGCGTTCACGTATTCAAGCACATGCGACATTAATCCAGTGTGATCGGAACGCTCCTCCTCCATGGTTTCCAGCCAATAGGACAGCTTGTTCTTGAACCAGGCCACGGCTTCCTCAATGCTTTCGATGCGCTGCATGGCCAAATGCATCTCCGCGAATACTTTTTCAACCTGCAGCTTCGAGCCCATCTCCATCAACGCATAGGCGGCCGACATCACAAAATCGATCAACAACTGTTGAACAAACATCATCGGATAACCGTCCAAAGACTCCAAAAACAACTTCGTCCGCTCCAGTTCTTCATCGATTTGCCGAATATCGTTGCTTTTGACGGCTTGAAGCAAGGCGTCTTTCCGCCCCCGCGAGATTTCGAGCATATCTGCAAAAAACGGCGTTTCAGCGTCTTGATCCCAGCACATCAGCACGTGACAGCCGCCGCCATATCTTTTGCTTTCCATGAAATTGCCGACCCGATTCCAGCTATCCGGAATATGCCGAACATCTTGGACCGGATGGCCGATCACGGCGGTAATGGTAATTTTCAAATAACTGTTGATTTGGACGACGATCGAATTGATTGCGCTTTCAAGTTGGGCTTTGAAAACTTCTTCCTCCATAGGAACGAGGGCGTTGGCGATCATGACGATATCCCGGCTTTCGGTATTCCACATCAAAACTTTGAAGGACTGACCGCCCATCTCTTCAGCCATTTTATAAGCAAAAAAGCGCAGCAAGCTTTGATCCGCCTTGTTGTAAGTCTGCAAAAAGTCATAATATTTATCGATGCGAAACAAAATGACCGAGAACAGGGAAGTGGAAAACGTGAATCCGAGTTGCCCCATCTGTTCTTGAATATCCGGCCATTCCCCCCGATCGTGATGAAGCAGCCGATAACAAAGGGCTTTTTTCAAGATCGGGATATTTTTCCGATACATCCATTCGATATTTTCCCGGTGCTCTTTCAAAGCGGCTACGCTGTTAATTAACACGTTAAGGGAAAAACTTCTGCCGTTCTTGACGCCCGTAACGTTCGAGCTCCCCACGACTTCTTGAATCGTGCGTATTTTTCCGAAGACACTGCGCATCAGGGTGAACGTATAGAAAATTAACATGATAAACAGAAGGAAAAACGCAAGCCAAAGGGCGGAACCGAAATAGATCCCATTACCATTCGTTACGCTCCCCTCGGGTACCGCATAAACAAAATTCCATCCCGATAACCGGGCAGGCAAAACATCGTAAAAGTAATTTTTGCCGTCCAATTGAATGGAGTCGGAAGAACTGGGCTCGAACCGGAGAACACTGGCCATGGCCTGCTGATCGAGTTGCCCCGTACTTAACGAAAATAATCGATGCGAGGGCGATTCCAACCACATCTTTTCCCGCTGGCTGCTCTGAAACGGGTTTTGGAAAAGCGACTGGCTGTTTATATTGATTTTGATAAAACCGATCGGATCCGCCGCGATATTGGGAATGCTGCGCAGGATATGCACCGCCGGAGGAGACGAGGAGGCACCGGCGGCAGTGTCATCTATTCTCCAATAAGTGCCCTTTATGATGTCCGCTCTGCTCGCCGCCCATTCGTCATCGCTCATCAGCGGGATATTTACGATTTGGCCATGGTTGTAACGAAACGCCTGATCGCGCGTGTAGATATCGATGGATACCATGCAGCAAAAGTCGGCGCCGCTATTGATAATGTCGGTGAGGCTGATGTTCCCGCCTTGTTCCGTGCCCTTTAATATATTCATCAATTTTTTGTTATTGGATAGATCGACGGACTTCTTGTCCATATCTTGAAATAAATTGTTATAGTAATTTTTGAACAGTGTTTCCGATTTTGTGCTTAAATCCTCCAGCTTGGCCTTTTGCTGAAGATGATTGTAAGCGCTGTTAAAAATAACAAAACCTAAAGCGGCCAGCACAACCAACAGGCCCAGCGCGGCGGACAAACGATAGAACAAAGACCGGTATTTATCGTTAAAAAGAACCTCCCTCAAGCTTTTCATGATCCCGTGCCCCCCCGTTGTCGATGGATAATGTGACAAATCTGTGTCTTTACTTTATTCATCATACCACATAAAAAAGCTCCTGAATCGTCCTAAAGACAATTCAAGAGCTTATTTATTGCTTCAAGTGATCATACCGATACCAGATCAATCTCCTGAAAACGACTGACCTTTTTATTCCAACGCTCCTCGACATACTTAAGGTGTACCGGATGATTATTGTAGGTATCATATACCTGCTGATTTGCAAACAGCCTCCTTGTTGTTGAGAAAACTATATCATCATCTTATTCACGGCTCAATAAGATCGCCGAAATATCTTTGTCTCAGGCCCGCGGCAAATCAATCCGTTCTCTCCGCTCGCTGCGCTTATACTGTGTGGGCGATTCCCCCATCGTCTTCGTGAACAAAATTGAGAAATAATTGGGATTCTCATACCCAAGAAAATCGGCAATTTCCTTGATCTTCATATCGGTGTTGACCAGCAGCCGTTTGGCCTCCCCCATTCTGCGGCGCAACATGTAATTAATCGGGGAATCATTGTATTTTTTCTTGAATACATGCGAAAGATAGTAGGCGTTCATATGAAAAAACTGCGAGATATCGTTCAGGCTGAGATGGTATAAATAATGTTCATCCAGGTACTTCTTGAGAGAGACGGCGAGAGCATCAGGATCGTTCTTGCACGGTTTGTTTTCGGTTGCGGCCATTCTCCGAATCAAAGTGATCAGAGCCACAAGCAAGCTGGAACAAATCAGCTCATAATCTTCTGCCTGCTCCTCTGATTCGGTATACAGCATGGCAAACAAAGATCCGATATGCCCGGCGTTCTCCCCGGTGTGGACATAGGGGCTGGCGTTCTCGGGAATCAGCGTAACCGGCGCAGAACCCTCGTTGTTCAACCGGATCACCCCACAATAATACATGTCCAGCGGACAGATCGGCGAAGAACATTCCTCATGAATAATACCCTGGTTATATATGAGCAAATCTCCCGCTTTCACGGCATAAGGCACTCCGTTGATTTTCATGACGCCTTCGCCATGGGAGACAAACACAATTTCACTAACATCTTCATGTTGATGGGCAGGAAACTTCCATTCCGGTTTGCCACTAACTCTCCCAATGTATGCCAGTGCCGGAGCTGCTTCCGTCCGGTTTGCTTCAAGTGTCAGCAACACTCCACCTTCTTTAAGGATTATGGTTTTGTTTATCTACTATAATCCCGCCATCCCCAAAAAAGCAAGATCTATCACATTTGCTTCTCATAAAACCAAGATGTTGCATTGTGTGACTCATGAATAGCTTTTATGATTAATTTACAAATTACAACACATTTAAGGATAAGGAGAGCAAAGAGATGGCAAATTTGGATACCCCTGTAGCCTTCAAAGGACTTGAGCTTAAAAATAAAATCGTGATGCCCCCGATGTGTCAGTATTCGGTTGACGCGGAGGACGGTATTCCGAACGACTGGCATTTCGTTCATTACGTGTCGCGCGCTGTCGGCGGCACCGGGCTCATCATTATGGAAATGACCGATGTGGAGCCGGATGGCCGGATTACGAACCGCGATCTGGGGTTATGGTCGGACGAACAAATCCCTGCATTTGCCAGAATCATTGATGAGGTGCACAAGCATGGTTCCAAAATCGGCGTGCAGATTGCACACGCTGGCCGGAAAGCCGAAGATGCCGCTCAGCCTGTGAGCGCTTCAGACCTGCCTGTTCCCGGAGAAGAAGGCTTGAATCCGCCAAGAGCGTTGACAACGGCCGAGGTCAAGGACATGGTCGTCAAGTTCAAAGAAGCGGTACGCCGAGCCGTTACGGCAGGCTCTGATGTCATTGAACTACATGGCGCGCATGGCTATCTGATTCATCAGTTCCACTCCCCCGGTATCAACAACCGTACTGATGAATATGGACAGGATTTGGCCCGCTTTGGTGTTGAGGTAATTGAAGCGGCGCGTTCCGTGATGCCGAAGGACATGCCGCTGATCATGCGGATATCGGCCGTTGAATATATGGACGGCGGCTACGGATTGGAGCATTCACTGGCTATCGCCAAGCGATACAAAGACGCCGGTGCGGATATCTTCCACGTGTCCAGCGGCGGTGAAGCGCCTCCAGGAAAATCTAAACCGGCCAACCACCCCGGCTATCAGGTGCCGTTCGCACGCGCTTACCGCGAAGCCTTGAAGCTCCCGGTTATCGCGGTCGGCAAACTTGACGATCCGCATCTTGCCGAAGCAACATTGGCCAATGGCGATGCCGATCTGGTCGCGGTCGGCCGCAGTATGCTCCTCGATCCGTACTGGGCGCTCCACGCGATCAAGGCGGTTGCCCACAAGGTGGATGTTCCCGAACAGTATACCCGGGGCGTTTACACCCGTTAAACAAGGCGAAAGGTTGCACGTCCACGTCTTTGCATCATGGGTGATTGGCACCATATCGTACAAAAAGCCTGCAATTTATTTGCAGGCTTTTTGTCATCATTGTGACACCGAAATGTTATCGAAATGCGCATGCTTGTTTAAGGTTCTTACCCCGATTTTGCCGTGCGTGAACGGATTCAAGCTGGTGTCGGTGTAGTCGATTTTCGGACTCGCCATATCTCCCACAAACACTTTGATGTTCGTGCCGTTAACGACAACTTTTATATGATGCCAGGTATTCGTGGAATACGACTGCGCGGAGCCGGCGAGAAACTTCCAATTATAATTCATTTTGCCCAGGTTTACTCCGCTTGTCGTTAAATAGACGTAGTACCCTTGAAGGGCATCCAAGTTGTTCTGGCCTCTTTCGGTGCCATGCGAAGGATTGGACACTCGAACGAGCAGCCCCGCGTCGCCCCCGGAATCGATCATCTTGAGATCGGCCTCCACCGTATAATCCGCCCATCCCGCATCTCCAAACACGGCTTTGGCCGGCCCCGATCCGCCCGAACTGTACTCCCCGTTCTCCACCGCCCACGTGCCTTCGAAGCGGGTCCAGCCGTTGTCATTGCCGTCATCGAAATGATCGCTTGCCGCCGGGACGGCGGCGTGTTTATGGAACGTCATTCGTGAAAAATCCGCTTCGCCGGTGACAAATTCCACTTTCAGCTCCCGCTCTCCGCCGTTAAGATACACCCTTTGCTTCGAGACGGTCCGCCAGTTTTCCCAATCGCCCGTATTCGGCACATCGATCAGGCCCGTTAAATCCGTGGCACCGTCCCACACGCGGATTTGCACGCCGTTCATCGTCGTGGCCATGCGGAAGTCGATATCGTAGTAACCGCTGGCCGCCACATTCACTTTATATTTGTACCATTCTCCGGTTTGATTCCAGCCTAAATTAAATATTCCTTCGCTATTCTGCCGGATGTCGCCGGCATCGGACCGGTAGGCGCCGCCTATATTATTTCCCGTCGTGTCGTGATAGGCGGTTCCTTCCCCACCTTTCATGTAGTGAACCGCCTCGATCGTGCCCGGAACCGGTTTATAAGCATCCCAGGCGCTGCTACCGTTGACGTCGTTGCTTAAGGCGACAAAGCCGAAATCCGCATGCGTATCTTCCGTCATCACGCCGATTTTGCCTGCTCCCAAATTAGCGGTTCGCGTCCCTTTATGCATGCCGTCCACAAAATACTTAAACGTGGATCCGGACTTTTCGACACGAATGCTGTGCCATTTTGAATAATCGAAGCCGGCCGGTAAAGGGAACGTCTGCCAAGCTTGATCCACACCGCCTATACGGAAAAACGTCTCCAGCCGGTTATTTTTCGAACTGAGCAGCGCTACGCCGTAATTGTTTTCATCCGTATAGGAAAATACAGCGCCGAATTTCGGATTGGCGGAGGTCCCCCGGTTCATTTCCTTCATGTTGAATTCGGCCGTATAATCCGCCGTGCTGGCAGCCGCCGTCACCTGTTTGTACCAGGTTGTATTGCCGAGCGCATTTTGCCACATTAACTGCTGATTATAAATGCCCCAATTGCCGCCGCCCACATTGGCCCAGCTGCTCCCGATCGCGGAACGGTCAAAATAGTCGTAGAAATCCGGCATTTCCGGATCGCGCTGCGGTGTCGCCGTGGGGCCAAGCACCATCATCCTGTCATTGTTCCAAACGATCCGGTCCATGTTCAAATGGCGCAGCGGCCCGACAATGCCCGGCCCCTCCAAATTATGATAAAGCATATAATGCGTATCCAGATCCGGACCAACGACCACCGTATTATGTCCAAGTCCCACCGTTGGCCCCTCCGTACTGATTAAAGCGGGATTAAGGCCGTCCGGGGCATACCCTGATCTCGGCCCCGACGTGCTCACCGCGTAGTCCACCCGGTACCCTTTGCTGAACACATGGTTTCCGGTATAAGTCATATAGTATTTTCCATTGCGCTTAAAGACCGTCGCCCCCTCCGTCCAGCCCCCCATCCCAACTCCCGTTGATGCGCTTGCCCCAATAGCGGTCGGGCTGCTCATCGGCGCGGCGTCGATGCGGCCTGGAGCGGCATGGTAAAAACTGAACGAGCCGTCATCATCAATAAAGACATGGCCGTCGATCGATTTCCCGAGATTGCCGGTGACAACTTGAAACGGACCGGTTGGACTTGTGCTGCTAAGAACATAATGGCCGTTCCCAGCGGGTGAGGTATACATATAAAACGTTCCGTTCCAGTAAATGACCTCAGGCGCGTAGGCCCCGTGCGTAATCGGGTCCGTCGCGGCCAGTCCGCGATAGTTCCAGTTCACCAGGTCCCGGGAGCTCCAAACTTTGACCCCGTCGTCCGTATCTCTCGTACTCACATACAAGTAGTAATAACCGTTAAATTTCAGGACATAGGGATCCCCGAGCCCATACTGCTCCCATTCATCCGGCAAGGTTCGCGGATTTTGATAGGCTGAAGCCGTGAACGGAACCGCCGCGACAGACAGGATGACGATCAGCGTGAACAGCCATCGATACGTTCTCACCACATGATAACCTCCTCATATTTGCAATTGAATACCCGACATTGCAGAGCGGCTTTGTGCTGTAAACGCTTAATTATATGATGTAGGCGGAGCCCTTAATCCTCATGAGCAGAAGCACCGAGGACTTCGGCTCTTTCAAAACTTTGGACGCTACTCTTACGGACTCCAGCGACCTTATTCGCTTATTTCCCGGGTATTTCCCAGCCTAACGGACCCAGTTGACGCTATTTCGCTCTAAACCGGTTCACCCGGGCCGATTTGAGCTAAATAAGGTCATCTGTGTCCGTTACATTTTGCAAACCTTCGTTTTTCCGCAAATAACGGCTCTGGTGTCCCTTAGCTTCCTGATCCTCTACTCCTCTTGTCGATACCTGCGCATCACGACTGCGTTGCGGGCACAATTAAGTCGCGTTCATGCTCTCATTGGATATAATCCAATAGATTAGGGGAAATCGAATGCGATTTGAAGCTCCCATTGGAAAAGTCCAATAGAATTCGCTCAATTCGCCCGTTTTGAACCCTGCGGAGCTCGCTCTATTGGAAAATATCCAATCTAACCACTATATTTTCCACCAAATTTCCAATTCTATTGGATAAATCCAATGACGATGCCGATAATAGCCAGCCAAGAGAGACAAAGCGCAAAGCCGCAGCTCAAGTGTTTCACGACGAACCGCGCCCAACCAGCACGGCTTTATAAGATCGCAACATCGGCGCGGACGCTTCTCCCCGCAGCCTCCGGTTCAAGCATTCCGTAACATCCCGGACCATTTCGGCAATCCGGTTTTGAACCGTCGTCAGCTCTGGCGTGGTCACCAGACAGATCGGATGGTCGTCAAAGCCGATGATGGCCGTTTCCTCCGGAACGATGACACCGCAAGTTTTCGCCGCGCGCAGAAAACCGGCCGCCGCCTCGTCGCTTCCGGCCACGATCCCGTCCGGCTTTTTCGCAGAAGCAAACAACTCAAGCCCAAGCGCATAGCCGTCCTGAACCTGATGGACGCCGCTGAAGCTTTGCGCCTCCGTACACGGAAGTCCAAAATGACGATGGGCGGCCTTAAACCCTTCCCACCTTTTGTCCTGCAACGGCGTCCGGTGATCCATGCAGAAAATCAGGTGACGCCGCCCTTTGGCCAGCAAATGGGTTGCGGCTTGATAAATGGCGTCTGCTTCATCCAAGGCAAACACATCCAGCCATTCCCCAGGAAATGTTTCGTTGCAAACCAGGGCAACCCGGGTTCCCACCTGTTCTTTGACCTCCCGCTCCGAAAAAAGAGAATGCGTAATAACGACCGCGTCCATTTCCCGGCGAGCCAATTTGCCGTACACTTCCCGTTCCTGTTCGCGCGAAAAATACGTCTGATGGACGACCACCTTCAAGCCATGTTCACTGAAAGATTTGCCCAGCACACTCACCAGTTCGCTGAAATAAGGGCGGTTCAAATCGGGGACAATCACGCCGACCATATGATTCGACTGCAGACGAAGCTGGACACCTCGCGCATTTCTGACGTATTCAAGCTCCCGCACGGCCCGCATCACTTTATCCCGGCTTTCTTTCGAAACGTGAGGATGATCGTTTAGGACTCGGGATACCGTCGATTTGGAGACCCCGCTATGGCGGGAAATATCGTGAATGGTCGGAATAAAAACCACTCCTTTTTTAAGCTATTGACCTGGGAACGTTCCCGGCATGTATCCTAAGTCTAATCCATTTACCGGGAGGAAGTATATAGAACCATGCGCACATTTCAAACCGCACAGGAAACACATCATCTCATTTTGTTTGACTTCGACGAAACCTATTATCCCCATGAACGAACACCGGAGCAGCTTCGGATGCTGCAAGAACTGGAGGAATATCTGCAATTGCTTGCCTGGCGTCACCAGGTCAAAATCGGCTTTGCAACCGGAAGCGGCCTCTCGCATATTGAGCACAAAATGACTTTGGCCGGTCTGTCATACCTTCCCCATTTCATCGGCAGCAACCTGGGCACAGAGCTTTGGCAGGTGGAGCCTGATGGGCAACTCCGGCATAGCTCAGCGTGGGAGAAGATCATCCGGCTGTCGGGCTTTTCCCGCCATGCCGTGGAAGATATGGTCAGCGAACTTAAGTCGGTATACGGCATCCGGCTGCATGAACAAACCCAGTTTGGCCAAGCCCGCTACAAAATGAACTATTATTACTATGCCGAGTCGCCAACGAAAACGGCATACGACTTGACTATCATCAGGCAATTGGCCTTTAACCAGGGGATTGGGCTCAACCTCAATGCTTGCAATCCGAAAGCGGGCGATCCCGAGGGGGCTTATGACGTTGATTTTATACCAAGAGGAACGGGGAAAAAGACGGTAGCGGACTTTCTAATATCCTCCACAAAAGTTCCTTTCGAAAGAACGATCGCTTTCGGCGACAGCGGGAACGATCTTGAAATGTTAAAAGCGGTAAAACACGGGTACCTGCTGCAAAACGCAACCCGGGAAGCGAAGTCGCTTTATTCCCGGGTTGCTCCATATCCGTATGCGCAGGGAATCCTGCATGTATTAAGCGGGCTTTTTTCGCAGGAAACAAACAATAATCCGTAGCTGAACTCACAACAGCATTTGCGTCAACAGGAACAGATTCAGGCCGACGACCAAGGCGGAGATCAGCCATCCCAGGACGGTGGTGAAACGCCGGTTAACCAGACCGCCCATAATGTCCCGGTTTGAAGTAAACATAATGAGCGGAATCAGGGCAAAAGCGATGCCAAACGAGAGGACGACCTGGCTCAACACAAGCGCGCTGGTAGGATTAATACCCGAAATAATGATCGCCAGCGGCGGTACGATGGTGATGGCCCGGCGGAGATACAAATTGATCCGCTTGTTGATGAATCCCTGCATCACCACGTCCCCGGCCATCGTGCCTACCGAAGAGCTGGACAGGCCGGCGATCAGCAGGCCAAGCCCAAAGGATATGGCGGTAACCGGTCCGGACAGCTGCGCGAACTGGTGAAAGGCAACGTCAAGGTCCTCGACCACCAGCCCGTTTTTGAAAAACAGCCCCGCGGAGACGATAACCATCGCCATATTGACCGCTCCGGCGATAATCATGGCCAGCACGATATCGATGAATTCCAGCTTGAAAATCTTCTTCTTCTCCGCTTCGTTGCGGCCGACGATCCGGTTTTGCGTCAGCGAAGAATGCAAATAAATCGCATGGGGCATCACGGTAGCGCCCAGAATGCCCGCGGCCAGAAGCACGCTGTCCACGCCCTCAAAACGCGGAGTGACGATGCCCGCGGCTACCGCGCCGAGATCTGGTTTGGCGGCGACTACCTGGAAGGCGAACGCCAATACGACGATCAACACCATGCCGGCGATGCCGGCTTCAAGCGTACGGTAGCCCCGGCGCTGCAGCTCCAGTATCGCGAACGAGCCGATCGCGGTGATAATGGCGGCCGGCAGCATCGGGATGCCGAACAACAGGTAAAGCCCCAACGCCGCTCCGATAAATTCGGCCAAATCGGTGGCGATGATGACCAGTTCGCTCTGAATCCACAAAAAGATCGAAACGCCTTTGGGAAACCGGTCATGCGCAACCTCAGGCAAATTTTTGCCGGTGGCGATGCCCAGCTTGGCGGATAACGTCTGGATCAGCACCGCCATCAGGTTGGAGGCGGCGATCACCCATAACAGGAGATATCCATATTTGGAACCGGCGGTAATATTGGTCGCAAAATTCCCGGGATCAAGATAGGCTACCGCGGCGATAAACGCCGGGCCCAGAAAGGGCAGCAGACGCTTCAGCCCCTTAACCTTCCCGTCGAGTGCGGCATGCGCGGATGCCGTTGTTTTTTTCGCTTTATGATCCATTTTAGCCGGTTGTTGCTGTACAACACCTTGCTCTATCATGTCAATCCCTCCTTAAATGCACATGGGATTTGCCTCTATACAGTAAAGTTTCCTCAGTGCAACTTTCTGATATGAGTATAGTCCTCTTTTTGAAAAATGTAAATACACATTCATGAAATAAAAAAGCCGGCGGACCGTTTCCTTGTCCACACCGGCTTTTTTTGCCACAAATGCTATGCAATCGCGAGCTTTATATTAATGTTCATAATCCGCCGTCTGCCGCGCTGCGGTGCCGCTGGTCCGGCCCGAAACGGGCCTAAGCGCCAAGAAAAAGCAGAGAATCAGGACGATCGCGGCGGAGACGTACGGATAATTGATATTGATATCAAACAAGTAACCGGCGACCAACGGGCCCGCGATATTGCCAAGGCTGGTATAAGCCGAATTGAGACCGGCGACGTATCCCTGCTGATCCCCGGCCATTTTGGATAATTGCGTGCCGACCGCCGGCCGCACAATATCGATGGACAAAAACACCAGGAACGTCACCAGGAAAATCAGCCAATATTGGTGCACGAACAAGGTCAGCAGGATGCACAGCCCGCACGTAATCAAACTGATGGTGATCACCCGTTTCTCCCCAAACCGGTTCAGAATCGCACTGAACACCGTCGCTTGCACGACGGCGCCGGAGATGGAGCCAAACGTAATGATCATGGCGATATCCCGCGGCGTGAAGCCGAATTTATGATCGACGAACAGGCCGAACACCGTTTCGTAATTAGATACGCCGAACGACAGCACAAAAACGATAATCAGGCTGATAAAATAAGGCTGCCGGTACGAACGAAGCAGTTGCACGAGCAGGCTCTCTTGCTTCGGCTGCGGCAAGTTTTCCGCCGTTTCCTGCCGCTGCTTGGCAATGTTAAGCGATTCGGGCAGCAAAACGGTCGTTACCACAGCGGCGATAAGTCCGGCAACGGCAGCGGCATAAAAAGGCATGCGGATGCCGAATTCGGCGATAAAGCCGCCGATCCCCGGGCCGATAATAAAGCCGGTCGTAATGGCCGCGTTGATCAGTCCCAACCCTTTGGCTCTTTCTTCGCCCGTAGTGACATCCGCCGCGTAGGCCATAACGGCCGGCATAATGAGCGCCGCCCCGATGCCTCCCAGCATTCGCGCCGCAAACAGCAGCACCGGGGAGCTAACGGCCCCGAAAAGCCATTCCGACACGGCGAAAACAAGCATTCCGGCGATGATGATTTTTTTGCGGCCAAGCGAGTCGGACAACCGGCCGGCAAACGGCGAGAACACCAGCTGGGTCAGTGAAAACGCGGCGACCAGCATGCCGACGATGCTGCCGCTGATATGAAGTTCGTTCATGTAAGTTGGCATGATCGGAACAACGAGCCCGATTCCCGTAAAAACCAGGAAAATGTTGATCATGAGCAGCAGAATCGCCCCGTTATTTCTAATCAACAATGACATATAGGTTTCCTCCAAATAAATAAAAATGCAGTTTATTGTTTTTATATACTGAACGTTCGGTCTGTATTCCGGCAAAAAAATAGTTTATCTCGGGGTTATGCCGCGAAGAAACACGGTAACCGCATCATGATATAAGCGCTGTACGTCCTCGATATTAACGACCCGGGTCGTCTGGCTTAACCCTGCCAGAAGGCTTTCTAGAACAACGGATAGGGTTTCCGCGTCGCCGGGCGCAAACTCCCCTGCAGCGATACCCTGCTGAAGCAGTTCTTTATTGAAAGCGAAATGGCTTGCAAAGATCTCCGCCATTTTGCTTTTTACGTCTTCAGCCAGATCTTCACTGTTGACAAATTCATCGATTGCTTTCGAAATCGGATGATTCAACTCGTCAAGCGCCAGTTGGTCGAACATCCCGTACAGTTTATCCGTTGCCGTAGGGTACAAGTGCTCCTTCTCTTTCCAGCGCTGCTCCCATTCCTCATCCCATTCCTCGATAATATGCAGGAACAAGCCTTCCTTGCTCTTAAAATGGTAGTAGATATTCCCTTTGCTGCTGCCGGAGGCCTCCACGATATCCTCAATGGAAGTCGCCTTGTACCCCTTGTTAAAAATCAGCGTTTTGGCCGCGTCGGTAATCCGCCTTTTGGTTTCAAGGGTCTGCTGCAGCTTTTTGTTCATCAGGAACACCCCCTTCTATACTGAACGTTCGTTCTATATCTTAGCAAAAGCAGAGCTGTAATTCAAGCATCATCGCATGGTCTTTACTTTACCTTGGCCGCTCTGCTTGCCGTTTGGCTTACCATCCCCCTTGCCGGAAATGTAGAAAGGGCCGGGACTCCCCAGCCCTTTCACATCCAACCGCTAACCCAGCTCGATTTCGATGCGCTGAACCTGGCCATTGCGGACCGCTTCAGCCAGCGGACCGGCAGTGACCGGGCCGTCGACCACAGTCTGGGCTCCGTCCCGTTTCAACACGGTCAACCGCCGGATTTCCACACGATCGGCCCCGTACGTGTTTTTCTTCTGCGGATTGACGTACGTTACGTCCGTCGTGCCCAGGAACCGGAACGAGATCTCGCCCTGTTCGTCAAACAGCCAGCCGGGCAGCAGCGGGTTAAATGCCAGGACCAGCTCGTTTCCGCTCATGCGGAAGACGCGTTTTCCGGCCATCATCGCCGTCCACATGCTGAGGAATTCGGCGGTGGAGCCGCTGAGCCGGGCGACATAGCCGCGGCCGTGGGTCGCCGGGTCCGGATTAACGCTCGTCGCGATAAACGATGAATTTTCCAGCGTACTGCGGCCGTAAACGACCGGATCGAGGAACGGGATCAGCGATGTGCGCAGCTCGGCGAAAAATTGCTCCGTCAGGCCGCTTTTGAGCAGCGCAAGCAAGTATTTGTAGCTCATGTGCAAAAATACCGACTCCCGCTCCAGCCAGCCCGGCGTAAAGGCGCGAATCCGCCCGATCTCATGGGATTCCCCACCCAGGCTAACCGAGGTTTTGTACATGCCCAGCCGTTCGTCGAACAAATCGCTGCCGCGGATTTTTTCGTAGGCCTGCTTGGCTTCGTTCACGTCCTCCACCGTTTTCAGCCAGCGGGCCGGGCCCTCCAGAAAATGCGGCAAGGCCCGAGCCGCGAACTTGTTCACGCGCGCCTTCGGCAGGCCGTAGCCGCTGATAACCGGCTCGCCCTGTCCGTTCAGCACCGGCTCGTACTCCGCGGCTTCAAAAGCAAAATACGTCGGCGTCAGCCCGCCGCCGAGCCGAATGGCCTCGCGGATGCCCCGCTCGATTTTCTCGAGCATCGACCGCAGCGTCCCGCCGAGGTTGCCAAGCCGCACCGTGCGCTCGCTCCCCGCGATGCCAAAGCGGATCGCCTCCCGGTACCGCTCGCGGGCCGCGGCGACCCGGTCCCAGTAATCGAACTGCGCCAGCGATCCGTTCAGGTGCTCCGCAAGCAGCCGCGCCACTTCAGCGAGCAGGTCCGCGATCTCCTCCGGCACGGCGATTTCGCGATCCGCCGCGCCCTCCTCCGCGCACGCCGCTTCGATAAACCGCAACAGCCGTTTCAGCTCGAACGTTTCGCTCATCCCCGAGCCGAACAGACCCGGCAGGCCGTTCATCGCATCGTTCCAGCCCGGCTTGTTGGCCTCCATCTCCACGCCCATCCCGAACGGATCAAGCGTGGCGAACTTGTTCAGCGCCAGCGACAGCAGTTTCACGAACAAGTTGGTGCGGTAAATTTCGCCGGTCCCGTGGCCGGTTTTCAGCCAATTCGTGTCTTTTAACGTCAGCCCGAATTTCTCCAGCTTCTCCTCGTCATGCACCAGCGCGCCGTATTGGCGGACGCCGCCCGCGGCGATGACGTATTTCTCGCTTCGCGGCAGCACGCGGGCCGGGCTGTCGAAAAAGGCGTACTCTTTTTCCTCAAACAACAGCCATTCCTTGCGGTCCGGAAAAATATCCAGGTAACTGTCGATCAAATCCATATTGTACGTCCAGTGATCCGACCAGTATCCTTCCCCGAAGGAAGCTTCGATGTGTTGATCGGCCAGCGATAAAATCCCGGTAAGGAACTCGTTTTCATCCACGCTCAAGGCGATGCCGCGCCCATTCACGAACGAGATCAGCTTGCCCGGCGTAAATTTGCCCAGACACAACTCGGCCAGCTCTTCCCGGCCACCGGCTGCTGCCGTGTCCAGATAAGCGGTGAGCGCGTCCTTGTTAGCGGCCGGAACCCGGAAGCTGGTGCCTTCCACGCCGAGCGGGTTGTAACCGTCCGCTTGAATCAGGCTGAAAAACATGCGGATATTAAACGTCCCGACGCGCGGATTGAAATAGATGTCGCTGCGGCGGTTCTGGTTGGCGTCGCGGAAGTTGCCGTTTCCTTGCGAATAATATTCCGGGGCGATCGAGAAAAAGTTGTAATCCCGCTCCAGATCTCCGTGTTTTCGGGAATACAGATGAATCACGAAGCCTTCCCGCCCGTTTTCAAAAATAAACGGATACCCGCCGCGCAGGAAATTGTCCAGATAGCTTTGCCGGCAGTAAGCGTCGAATAATGGCAAGGCCGTTTTGGTGGCGATATCCGCGGTCAGGCTCTCCGTCAGCTCACTGGCTTCGGCATATTTTTGCGCGAAGTAGACCGGGCTGGTGATCGCGGGAGCCTTCGCGTTCAGCCGTTCGACGCTGTCGATATGCCCGATCAGCGTATAAAGGCAGCGGCTCTGCCCCGGGGCGAGCTCGGCGGACAGGGCCGAAAACCCGCACGGCACCTTGTTCGTGCAGTACTGCGGCTGCGCGGTCAGCTCCGCGAGCGGCTCCGCCGCAAAGCGGGCGGGGTGGGCGAGCGACGTGTTGCCGCCGAAGATGAGCTCGAAGTCGGCAATCGTCGGCAGCATCCCGCCGTCATCGCCAAAGGACAAATAGAAATGGCCGCTTTGCACCTCACTGACCTCCGCCTCATCATGCGTGCTGGAGCGGACGCGGTAATAAGGGATGCCCCGGTCCAGGTTGCCGACCTCCATCCAGCTGCGCAGCAGATTGCCGACCTCCTTGTAGCCCGCGTTCTCCACGCCGTACGGCAGCACCTCCGGCATCCCGTCCAGCAGCTCCAGCTTCAGCGGCGAGCCGGATATATTCGTAATTTCCACCTTGCGCGCCAGTGCGGCGTAATCGTCATTCGGAATGTGAAAATAAGTTGCTTTTACCTTGAGCCCCTGCGCTTCATGCGCTTCTTCGATTACAAGCTCGTTGGGCAGGATCCGCATGCTCCGTTTGGCCGCCGTATCGGGGAACGCGCTTTGAAACGGCTCGTAAACTCCCTTTTTTCCCGCGATTTTCACAAAGGTCCGGAACCCCTTCATCGCTACTGACTGATACGTAATGCTCGCCGGGGAAAACTCCATGATCGGGCTGTTTTTGTCCCGGATGCCGAAGCTGCACACCCCCTGACCGCGGTTAACGTAAAACGTCCACATCGGAATCCCCTTCAGACCGGCCAGGCCGGGCAGAAAGCTGGAAAACGGCTTGGCCTGATCAAACTGTTCAATCACAAACGCATTTTGCTCAAAAGAATAATTAGACATGCAGATATCCCTCCGTGTTGACCGATTTAACCTTTAATAATGTAAGTGGCGATCGAGTGCGCCGGCAAAGTTTCCGTAACGTTTTCCCCGCCCAGCTCCAGGACGAAGGACTGCGCCGCTTCGCTTTCGTTCTGCACAACTACGGCCATACCGTCATCCGGATTGCGAAAAGGAACGAAACCGGTTTCGATTTTTTCGAAAAAAAATGGAGCTGGCTTTAAAGCGCACGGCAGGAATCGCGAACGACCAGCCCCACCGGAACACAATCGCTTTGGATACCGGCCCCGCCTTCTATCGTATAGATTAACATGTCGGCGGCCCTGCTGCCAAGCAAATATGTATTTTGCCTTACCGTGGTCAAAGCGGGCGTTAAGTATTTCGCCATTTGGATATCGTCGAAGCCAACGATGGAAATATGCTCCGGTACGCTAAGCCCATGCGCCTTGATCGCGATCATGGCGCCTACGGCCAAATTGTCGCCGGCAGCAAACACCGCGGTCGGCAGTTCCTCGGCCTGAAGCAGTTCCTCCATCGCTTTTTTGCCGCTTTCGACCGTAAAATCGTAGCTTCCTTGCACGACATACCCGGGATGAACCGGCAGCCCCAGCCGTTCCATCGCCTGCAGATAGCCCGCCAGCCGCTGCTCCCCGGCAAACGTCGGCCCGCCGCCGATATGCGCGATCTTCCGGTGTCCCAGTGAATGCAAGTATTCCACCGCCAGCCGGGTTCCCTCCGCGTTATCG
Organism: Paenibacillus oralis; assembly: GCF_003863965.1. Taxonomy (GTDB): domain Bacteria; phylum Bacillota; class Bacilli; order Paenibacillales; family Paenibacillaceae; genus Fontibacillus; species Fontibacillus oralis. The sequence goes on along the minus strand of NZ_RRCN01000001.1, from coordinate 4,550,362 downwards.
GAGCAGATCGTGCTTTTTTGGGCGGTTTCCTGATCCAGCAGAAGGCACGGAAGGCTCGAATCCAGCAGCTCCTGGTAATAGGGATCAGCCGCGTCCGGCAAAATCACGACAACCCCGTCGATGCCGCGAATCTTGCAATGCTCCAGGTACCCGTTTTTTTTGCCGCCGATGTCCTTGGAAATAAACATCAAATCGTAGCCCCTTGAAGTCGCCACTTGCTTAAAGCTCTCGATCACCCCGCCAAAATACGGATGCAGAATCCCCGCACCGGAAGGCTCGATAAACAGCATGCCGATCGTCCATGAGCGTTTGGTCGTGAGGGAGCGCGCATGCGCATTCGGCACATAACCAAGCTGCTCGGCCGTATCCAGAATTTTGCGGCGTGTCTTCTCGCTAACATCGGAATACCCATTAAACACCTTCGATACGGTCGTAGGCGACAACCCGGTTTTCCGGGCAATATCATATATCGTGATCATGGCTTCGCCCCTCCTTGTCGAAATGCTTGCAAGACTCATGGAAATTGTAGCCGTCCTGTCCCCGGAAAGTCAACCTTGGATCATGTCGTAACTTTATGAAAGAAGCCGATCATAATAGTCCCGAGTAACGACAAAACCGCAGCTTCTCACGCCGATGAACAACCGGTTCGCAAAAATAACGGTAATTTATGGCGCTATTATTGTAGTTTTACCCCTCGCCCAAAAAATAGCGGAACTTTTAGTACCTATTTGGGAACCATACTTGGAAAAAGCGTCTCTTTCCCCTCATATGCCAACAATAGCGGTAAAAAATTCCTTTATTTTGGCGGTACCCCTTATTTTTGGAGAAAATAACGCCCTTTTTTCCGTTATTCCACGGCTTTGGGAAGCCTTGACCATCTGTGGGCTCCACAACTTAACCGGGTCAACTCCTCTTCTCAAAAAACAGGCCGGCAAGTGGGCGTTTTTTTCCCATGCCGGCCTGCCTCTATATGACTGCAACCATTGGTTGTGGAGTAAAAAGCGGATCGGCTGCTGCCCATACTCCATTTTTCAGGCATCAACTTCTTGCCTCATACTCCACTTTTCACGTTTCACTCAATATGCTTCATACTGATTATCCCTTGCATTTTACCTCTTGCCGCTTAAGGCTCAAGCCCCCATTGCAGGGCCCCGCCAACGTATCCGGTAATTTTGAGCGTTTCCGCATAAGACGTGGAATCAGGGTTGAAGGAATAGTCGTCGCTTTGGTTGTAATTGCTCCAATCTTCCTTGGAGATGCGAATATGCAGGTCGATGGTCTGGCCTGGAGCCAGCGTGCCGGATGCCTCGGCAAAACCGATCTCCGCATAATTGTCAGCCCCGATGGCGGGTTCCGGCAATTTGACGAAGTTTCCGGTCACATTACTGCTGCCAACTTGAGTCCAGTCGCAGAACAAGTTTTGCCCCTTTTCTCCGTCAACCGTGTAATAATAACGCAAAGTAACGTCTTTCAGCGCGAGCTCCTCCGTCCCAGTGTTGGTTAGCCTGATGCGCGGATTCAGCGTGTTGGCCGTAGACTGCAGCGTTCCGTTGACCGCTTCAATCCGCAGGCTGCCGTTAGGTGCCTTGGTCGAATCCACGATCGCAATGTTCAGCAGGGCATCGGCCCCGGCGCTGAAGCGGAAGGTCAGCTTCAATGCGCCTGTCGGCTGCGCAGCCAAAAATTCTTGAAGAATCGTCACCTTCGAATCGGTGACGGTGTAGTCTTCGCCTTCCTTCAACTGAGTCGTCCCGTTATAAATGCCGGAAAACGTCTTCTCGTTGAGCGTCAGGGCCACAGAGATATCGGCCTGGTTGCCTTGCTTAAGATCGAAAGTGGCCGAGGTTGGCGAAATCGTAGCATTTTGCCCCGGTTCTTCCGGTTCTTCCGGTTCTTCCGGCTCCTGCGGTTCTTCTGGTTCCTCCGGTTCCTGCGGCGTCACCGTCGAATCGCCATAGACGATACCGTAGCCATTGGTTCCGACATAAACGCGCCCGAAAATGCGCGGATCGCCGGTAATGGCCGAATTGGTGGTGCCGTACTGGTGCTGGTCGTCGTTGATGCGCACCCAGCTATCGCCGCCGTCATCGGACCGGAAAAAGCCGCGTTCACCGCCGATTTTCCCGCTTGTGTACAACGCCATTACATTCCGTCCCGGGGCAGCCTTGCCAAACCCGATAACGCTCGCCTCCTCCACGCTCGTCAGCTTTGTGAAGGTAGCGCCGGCATCGCTGGAATGCCAGAGACCCGAGTTGCCGTCGAACGCTCTGCCGCCGGCCACCCAAACATCCCCTTCCCGGCCAGGCATCGCTTTCAGATCGAGATCGCCGGATGCAGGAAGTCCTGTGGCACTTGTTTTCGCAAAGGTGGCTCCGCCGTCACGGCTGACGTATAAGCTTCCGCCGGACAAAGCGTAAAACAGACTGGAATTGGCGCGGTCGGAGGCGACGAGCGCTCCGGCAGGCACGCCGCTGCTGGCGGTCCAGGAATTGCCGCCCTTCGAATAGTGTACGCCGACATCGGAGGTGCTCCAGACGAGGCTCTCGCCGCGAGCGGCCAGGGCTATCGTGCCTCCGCCGGAAGTACCGGACGGCTCACCGCCGGTGTACCAGTTCCCGCCGCCATCGCGGGAGAAGCCGATCGCTTTATCGTTCGGTTTTTCCGCCCGGTTCACCGTAGCAACGCGGACGATGAAGCCCGGGTCAAGTTCGGCGTAATCCATATCTACGGTCCCGTTCGGATTCGTAAACATTTTCGCCGGAGCTTGGGTAAGGTCGTCATGCCGGAACCCGGTCACGTCAAGCATTCCGCTGAGCAGATGAGCGCCCGATGGCGGACTGATCAGATCGGTCACCGAGGTTTCTTCAATCCCCACGGCCTTCACTTCCAGGTCGATTTTGCCGCCTTTATCCCATTCCGTTAAATTGTCGGTCCCGTAAATGGTCGCCCCGGTTCCGTACATCATGCGGTCGGAATTAAACGGATCGATCTCCAGATCGCCGATCATCCAGCCGAGTTTCGGTGAAACTTCCTCCGGAGCCGGAATGTTCTCAAAATCAAGCCACGGAGCGGCGGAAATATCGTGGGTATAACGGAAGGTACGGCTCGGATAACCGTTCCAGTCCCAAATGCGGGTCCAGTTTGCCCCGCCGTCGGTGCTGCGGAAAATAATCGCGTCCGGCCACCAGGAATTGAGCGTAGCTACCATGACGGTACCAGGGTTCTGCGCATCGACGGCGAGACCGCCGTATCCATAATAGTTATCGTCGCTGCTGCTCGGCACCGGGCTGATATTGGTCCATTCGCCGGTGGACGTATTCAGCTTCCATACCTCGCCCTTGGTGCCGTCGTATGGTCCGGCGCCGTTGCTATAGGTAATATACAAGAAGCCTTCAGACGACAGGACGCCGTGATGCGGCAAATACCCGCTCGGCTGCCCCGGAACCGCCTCCCAGGTCTCGCCTCCGTCCGTGGAGCGGTACACGCTTTCATTCTTATCCGCCACCCCGACGTAAATCGTCTGCGTCGCTTGTTCGCGCGAACCTGTTGCAGGATCAAAGGTGATCCAGGCCAACCCGGTGATATCGCTTTGATATTCGTAGTCGGGATTTTCCACATAAGTGCCGGGATTCGGGAACTGGCTTACTTTGCTCCAGGTCTCCCCGTAGTCGGTGCTCTTCCATAAACCGTTTCCGCTGCGGGCGCCAAAATACAGAACGTTGTTCTGGTTCGGATCAATGACTAGCCGCTCTCCCAACGTCCGGCCCGGCATATTGCCGCCGACCTTAAACGGCAGCTCCGTCTCTTCCCACGTTTCGCCGCGGTCGGTGGAGCGCAGGATCCGTCCGTTATCGGGATCCCAACTGTTCGTATACGAGCCGACCGCCAAATAGAGCCGGTCCGGATCGACCGGGTCTGTAGCGAGCGCGTCGACGCCGCTCTTGCTCCAATCATCCATGCCAACCCAGCCTAGGAGCTGCTTCCAAGTCCCGGTGCCTTCATCCCAGCGATAGGCGCCCCCGATGTCCGTACGGGCATAGATAAGGTTGGGTTCGCTGGCATTGAATATGATGCCTGGTATAAAGCCGCCTCCGCCTCCGGTCACAACGTTTTTCCACACGTATGCTTCGCTGGCTGCAGGCTCATCAGCTGCCGCCTGCGCCGGGGACGTAAATCCCGAATAAGAGGTTCCGGCGATCATAAACGCAACCGCCAGCACGGACAGTTTTTTAAACCGTTTTTTGCTCTTTCCCATAAAATATCCCTCCCAAGTGAGTTATTTTGCTATCTCCCGTAGTCTCGTTAATATTCGGTAGGCAGCAAGCACGCAATCTTTGTTTTTTCGGCATCCCTCCTTTGGCGATTACCGTCGGGTTTTGTCATACCCGATCTGATAGAGTCTAGTATTGTTTAAATCTTCCAGTTATAGATTACCTTATTATGACATATAATTCAATGTAATATATTACTTTAAAAATATTACTATTTTTAAGTATAACTAAAAAAGGTTTGCTCGGGCCATAATACTCGGCGCACAGAGCAAACCAATAAAGACGATTATTTTACTTTTACGGTCATTTCCAGCTCTTTGATATAGTTCTTAATCAGTTCGCCGTTGCTGTCCGTTTTAAATATGCCGGGAGATGACGGATCGTTCGGATCATCGGGTACGAAACCGGGCTCGAAAGCTTTGATTGTAATCGACTTGGCGTCTTTCCCCGAAGCACTGAACACAAAGTCATTATACGTATCGCCATTTTTGTTATTCTCGTCACTTCCATGACCTGAAATCATCGCCATCTCGTTCCCTTGATCATCCACAGCTTCATACATGATATGCGAAGACTTGTTTTTGTCCAACCCTTTCTCAATCAACTGAACTCGGGTAGAGGTCGATGTCACATTAAGTTTACTTAAGGTAACGCTATAATCCCCACGTTTTTTCGTTAGATTCGGTTTCAAGGCCTTTCCCTTGGTTTTTTGCAACGTCATAGTAAGCGTATACGGTTTGTCCACACCCTCCAAAGTCACTTTGGCGGTAAGCTTGAACTTATTTGGAAACGCTTTGAGATTGCCGCCAAGCCAGGATGGATCGACCATTGAAATTTTCATCGTGTCCGGTGTAGCGCCCGGTCCCCGTACGATGCTTGGTCTTTGGGACATAGACTTTCCACCTCCATACTCGTAGGCGGATTTACCGTCTATAAAGAGCTTGAGGTCTTTAATTGCGCCCTTCTCATAAATAATATCCTGGATCTTTTCATCGTATTTTCCATTTATTTCGCCGGTAAGCCCTTCACCACTCCGCTTCAGGGTAATGCCAACATAGTTGCCGTCATAGATCGCTTGGGAAACCTCCAGCGTAATGCCTTGCTGGGTCACGCTTGGAGTTTTGGCCTTGGCCGCACTCAGCGTCCCGCTGCTTTTCGCTGCTAAAGCCGCTGCCGCCGTCGGCCCGGCCGCTTCCGCAGCCCCCCAGGCCGTACCGAGCAACAGCGCGCCGACCAGCGCCGCGGAAGACATCACCTTATATGCTTTTTTCATTCGAAAAACCCCTCCATGAAATTTGATTTTCGAGAATCTTCTCTTCATTGAGCACTCTATTGGATTAGATGAATAAGTACATCAAAACGTTATATTTTGAGCGTGAAAATTTTAAAGCCCGCAGCAATTCGCTGCGGGCCCACCCACTGCCGAATATGACTTTTACTTAATATTAACTGTCATTTCCAGCTCTTTGATATAGTTCTTAATCGTTTCGCCGTTGCTGTCCGTTTTATAGATGCCGGGAGATGATGGATCGCCTGGATTATCGGGTACGAAATCGGGCTCGAAAGCTCTGATCGTAATCGACTTAGCTTCTTTCGCCGGAGGACTGAACACATAGTCAGTATACATATCGCCATTTTTGTTATTCTCGTCGGTTCCGAAACCGGACTTTAGGTCCAGCAGGTTACCTTGATCATCTACAACTTCATACAAGATGTGCGAATGCTCGCCTTTTTTCAACCCTTTCTCGATCAACTGAAATCGAGTGGAGGTCGATGTCACATTAAGTTTGCTTAGAGTGGCGCTATAATCGCCGCGTTTTTTTGTCAGATTCGGCTTCAGGGCTTGCAGATTGTCCGCGTTTTTTTGCAGTGAAAAATCAAATGTATACGGCTTATCCACGCCTTCCAGGGTAACCTTCGCGGTTAACTTGAACTTGTCCGGGAAAGCCGGGGAAGCCATGCCATCGCTGCCAAGCCATGACGGATCGACCAGTTGAATTTCCGCTGTGTCCGGTGCGGAAGCCGGTCCCCAGCCGAGAGCTGGTCTTTTGCCAAGGCCTCCCCCGCCGAACTCATAGATGGATTTGCCGTCGATAAACATTTCAATGTTTTTAATCGCGCCCTTGGGCCGTTCGTATTCCTTGGTCGCTTCATTAAACTTCCCATCGGTGATGCCGCCGGTATACCCTTTGCCGCTCCGCTGCAGCGTAAGGCTGACGTAGTTGCCGTCATACAGCGCTTTGCTGACGGTCAGCGTAATGCCGTTCTGGGTTACGCTGTCGGCTTTGGCCGTAGAAGCTTGCGCCGCGCTGCTCACTGTCGGAGCTTTGGCCTCCGCCGAACCGGCTACTGCCGCAGTTCCCCAAGCCGTTCCGCCGAGCAGCATTCCCATTAAAGCTGCGGTAGTCATCACTTTATATGTTTTTTTCATTGAAAGCCCTCCATAAAAATTGATTTTCGAGAATTCCCTTTTTATGTCCTGGACAAATTTCTTTTCTTGAGCGCTCTGTAGATTAGATGGATTAGTAAAACAAAACGTTATATTTTGAGCGTAAAAAATGTAAAAGCCTGCAACGATTTGCTGCAGGCCCGCCATTACCGATTTTGCTTTTACTTGACCGCAACGGTCAGTTCGAACTCTTTGATATAGTTCTTAATCATTTTGCCCTTGCCTTTTCCCCGGGTTAATTCTGATTTCCATACAGTTTTTCCAAACCCGCCCGGTTTACCGGAACGGTAATCTCCAGTTCCTTCACGTAGTTCCTAACCACTTCTCCGTTGCTGTCGACTTTATATTGTCCCGATTCCCCCGGCTTGGTCGACGGGTCGGCATATTCAGGCTGAAACGGTTTAAGCGTAATCGTATCCGGAACCTCCTCCAGCCGGTCAAACAGCATTTCATTCCGCATGTGCATCTGTCCATTATCGTAGAAGATTCCTACGCCACCTAGCAATTCCAAATTCCTGCCTTGATCGTCACACAGGTCGAACAGTAAATTATTCCTAAGCGGTCTACTTGCTTTATCGTCTACATTGATGTCGAAAACCACCTTCGTCGTAATCGGCGTATATTGGATTTGCTGAAGCGTAAGCGTAATCCCGTTCCACTCTCTCGTTTCTCCAAAGGTTTCAACGAGACGATCCGTGTTTTTGCGAACGGGCAGTTCGAAAACGAACGGCTCCTCAACGCCTTCCAGCCAAAATTTGGCCGTCAGCACAAAACGATCGGGAAGAATCTGTGACGAATCGCCCGTTTCCGAAATGGCCGACAACTCGTACAGCGCCGCATTGGGATCGGCTGTCGGAGACCCTTTCGAAGAAAATTTATAACTTTTAGAATTATAAGTTGGTTGGCCATCGATCAGCATCTCCCAATCGCGTACAGCCCCTCTTGGGTAAATCGCATCCCTCTCCCGGCCTTCACCTACGAACTTATGGTCCAGAATTCCCCCGGTAAACCCTTCCCCTTCGCGCTTGACCGCCAAAGTTAGGCGAATGCCATCATAAACAACCTGGGGGATACGAAGGGTAATTCCATCATGGGTGACGCTTGCGTCCGTTTCCTCGGCCAGTCCGTGCTCCTCTGCCGTCTGCAGCCCCAGATCGCCGGCCAATTTGAAGATGCCGCCAAGGATAGGGACATTTTTGAGCGATTCGGCCAGCGCCGGCGACACCATGGCACTGCCCAGCCCGATCGTCAAAACGGCGATTGCTGCGGCGGCGGCCACTCCCACTTTAAAGGTCCTAGAGAATCGGGATTTCCGGCCGCTTCGGGTCTGCATCGGAAGATCGGCCAAGGAAGCGTAAACCTCATCCTGGCGGCGGCGAATGATATCGGGAACCTCCCTGACCTCAGTCAACCGTTCCTTGCCGATGTCGCGAAGCGTTTTTTCAAGATCACGCTTTTTCATAAGCCAACTCCTCCCTTCCCATTCGCTTAACCTTGTCGGCCAATATTCCTCTGGCCCTATGCAGGCGCCCCCGGACAGCTCCCTCCGAAATTTCCAGCACGCTCGCGACCTCTTTGATCGGCAAATCCTGATAATAAAAAAGATGGATAACGATTCTTAAAGTTTCGTCCAGGTTTTCCACCGCCTCGCGGAGATCCTGCTTGCGGTTCTCTTCATACTCCCCGGTAAACCGCGCCGCTCCCGCCGGTTCCGGCAGCTCCGCCATCACGACGGTTCTACTGCGCATGCGCAGCAATTGATTGCATTCATTGATTAAAATCCGAATTACCCAGGTTTTAAAATATTTCGGCTGCCGCAATGTCGACAATGATTTATACGCTTTAAGCGTTGTTTCCTGAAATGCGTCCGCACAATCTTCGTCACGTCTCACAATGGACTTCGCCAAGCCGTACAGTTCGGGTTCCAGCCTCCGGAAGAGCCGGATAAACGCCTCACGATCCCCCCGCTGCGCGCGCTTGACTTCCAGTACCATATCTTGTTGCACGAATTTCAACTCCTTTTGAGGGCCCTCTGCAAGATTAGATGGGTCAGCCTCTGAAAATGTTATATCTACTTCAAAAAAAGTTCAACGTTCGTTTAGACCCTAGCCCCAATTAGAGTGATTACAATCACCCGGCCGCGGCCGATCCGGCGGTATTCTTCTGTATATCCGTTAAATTCTCCCAAAGGAGGTTATTTTGAAATGAACCAAACAGCTTCGAATCCGGACATTTCGCAGCCGTCCATGTTTTGTTTTCAATGCCAGGAGTCGGCCGGCGGGACCGGCTGCACGATCAAGGGCGTCTGCGGCAAACCGCATGACGTGGCCAACCTGCAGGATTTGCTCATCTATGTGCTGAAAGGCATTTCCTTTTTCTCCGTGGGGACCGAGCTCCCCGAAGCTTTAGACCGGCGTGCATCGGTCTTTATTATGGATTCACTGTTCGCCACGATTACGAACGCCAACTTTGACCGCAACGTGTTCGTCGCCAAAATCCGCGAAGCGCTTGCTCTGCGCGACGAAGTAAGACGCCACTGGGAGGAACAGCGTATAGGCGCTGCGGCGGAGCTTCCCGACGCGGCGGTTTGGCAGGCGGACGACGAAGCGTCGTTTGACGCCAAAGCTACGTTTGTCGGCGTGCTCGCTACCGCTGATCCGGACATCCGCTCCTTGCGCGAGCTACTCACCTACGGTCTCAAAGGGATGGCCGCCTATACGTATCACGCCCTTCAGTTGGACCATTCCAACCCGCAAATCGACTTGTTTATGCGCCGGGCGCTGGCCGCTACTTTGGACGATTCCTTAACGGCGGATGACCTCGTAGGTTTGGTGATGGAGGCGGGCAAATATGGCGTGGAGGCGATGTCCCTGCTTGATGAGGCCAATACCGGCACCTACGGCCACCCCGAAGTGACCAAAGTCAATATCGGCGTGCGGAACCGGCCGGGTATTCTGATCAGCGGCCACGATTTGAAAGACCTGGAGGAACTGCTGCAGCAAACCGAAGGCACCGGCGTGGACGTGTACACCCACAGCGAAATGCTGCCGGCCCATTACTATCCGGCCTTTAAGAAATACGATCATTTTGTCGGCAACTACGGCAATGCTTGGTGGCTGCAAACGACGGAATTCGCCGCGTTCAATGGGCCGATTCTGATGACCACCAACTGTATTGTACCGCCGAAGGCAAGCTACAAGGACCGCATGTATACGACCGGCAATACCGGCTTCTCCGGCGTGCGGCATATCCCGGAAGGTCCGGACGGCCAGCCGAAGGATTTTTCGGAAATCATCGCGCACGCCAAACGCTGTGAAGCTCCGACCGAACTGGAAAGCGGCGAAATTGTCGGTGGTTTTGCCCACCATACCGTGACCAGCATCGCCGACCAAGTGGTGGAAGCCGTCAAAACCGGCGCGATCAAAAGATTTTTCGTGATGGCCGGCTGCGACGGACGGATGAAATCGCGTACTTATTACACGGACTTTGCCCGGGAACTTCCCCGCGATACGGTCATCCTGACCGCAGGCTGCGCCAAATATAAATACAACAAGCTCGATTTGGGCGATATCGGCGGCATTCCGCGCGTACTGGACGCCGGGCAATGCAACGACTCCTATTCACTGGCCGTCATCGCGCTGAAATTAAAGGAAATTTTCGGCTTGGAAGATATCAACGACCTGCCGATTTCCTACAATATCGCCTGGTATGAACAGAAGGCGGTCATCGTGCTGCTGGCCCTGCTGTACCTTGGGGTCAAAAACATTCACCTGGGGCCAACGCTGCCCGCGTTCCTGTCGCCAAACGTCGCCAAAGTATTGATCGAAAAGTTCGGCATCGGCGGCATCACGACCGTGGAAGAAGACATGAAGATGTTCCTTGGGGCGTAAGGTATTACGAGAAAGACCTGACCGGCGGTCAGGTCTTTTGTTTATACAACTTGGGGTGCCAACTCCCGCGAAATGCAAAAGTGCAGGCGATTTTCGTCGAAATCCCTCGAAACAGGTGGCTCAAATGCATAAGTGCAGTTCATTTCCGGTCAAAAGATACTTTTTTATCGAATAGCCCCAAATCAGATGTACTTTTGCATTTCAGCCGCTCCAAAACGGCATATGCAGAAAAATCAAATGTACTTTTGCAGTTGATCCCACGTGGCCGTCGGGTCAGGACGCATAATCCAGAAAAAACGCGAGCCCTGGAGCTTATGCCCCCCGCTGCTCGCGTTTTTGGGCTGAACTTTCTGATGGCGGCATCCGCACATACCTCGTCCTTACCCTGACTGTTTTACGGTTCCATCGCTTTAATGCGTTTCATCCCAAACTAATGACCTTGTCCGCCCACCCCCGATAAAACCGCTCCTCATGAGACACGAGGATGACGCTACCTTGAAATTGCCGCAAAGCATCCTGCAAAGCCGCTTTCGTTTCCGCATCCAGATGGTTCGTCGGTTCGTCCAGGATTAGAAAATTGCAAGGCGAAAGCATCAGACCGCACAATTTGACTTTGGATTGCTCGCCTCCGCTCAAAGCGCGGATTTCCTGGGTAACCAGATCGTCCTTCACACCGCACAACGCCAGATAACGGCGGATTTCTTTCGTCCCAAGGCCCGGGAACCGTTCCGAAATGATTTGCAGCGGGGTAAGCCCGGCGTTGTCCCATTTCAAATCTTGTTCGAAATATCCGACTTTGGCCTGTTCCGAAAAGCGGAATCGCCCGGAGACCGCGGCAATCCGCCCGACCAACGTATTCAGCAGCGTCGATTTTCCGATCCCGTTGAAGCCGGTAATCACGAGCTTTTGTCCCCCCATTACGGAAAAATGGATTTTCGGCAAAAGCGGAGCGCCATACCCGACTTCAAGATCGCTGACTTTAAGCGAGGTTTGCGCGGACAGCGGCAGCTCGCGGAAACGGATCGACGGCTTATGGGTAAACGCGGGCGGAGCCAGCTTTTCCATCCGTTCGAGCTGCTTCCTGCGCCCTTGGGCGATTTTGGAATTGACGCCGGCGATATTCCGGCGGATATACTCTTCCGTCCTTTCGATCTTTTTCTGCTGGGCGTGATACCGGCGCACGTAATCCTGCCGCAGATGCTCCTTTTGCCGCAGGAAGTCGGAGTATTTGCCGTAATATTTTTTGATCGTCCCGAACTCGATGTCGCCGATGCAAGTGGTCACCTTCTCCAAAAACTCGTAGTCATGGGACACGACGATAAAGGCTTCGGCAAAATCCGCCAGATAACCTGCCAGCCACGCAACATGCTCCTTATCCAGAAAATTGGTCGGTTCATCCAGCAGCAAGACGTCCGGCTCTTCAATCAAAAGTTTGGCCAATATCACCTTCGCCCGCTGCCCTCCGCTTAACTCCCCGATTTGGCGCTGCATGCCGATGGCATCGATGCCTAGTCCCGAAGCGACCTTTAGAATCTGGCTGTCGATCAAGTAAAAATCCCGGGCTTCCAGCTTCTCCTGATATTCCGCAGCCTGGAGCAGCATGGCGGGATCGCCGGTCGCCGCGCTTTCCTCGTATAACCGGTTCATGCGGCGCTCCATTTCGAACAAATCGGCATACGCCGTCTTCAGATATTCGGCAATCGTATCGTTTCCATCGATTTCGGCATACTGATCCAAATGTCCGATCCCAATCTGGGATTGCCACTTGACGCTGCCATGATCCGGAATGATTTCGCCTAACAAGACGCGGATCAGCGTGCTTTTTCCGGCCCCGTTTTGGCCGACGATTCCCATGTGTTCACCTTTATATAATTCAAAAGAAGCATTGTCGTACAACTTTTTATCTCCAAAGCTATGCGATAGTTTTTCAACTTGAAGTAAGCTCATTTCGGTTCCTCTTTTCTTTTAGCAAAAATAAAAAAAGCAGAGAGCGGCGTTTGTGGACGCCGGCCCTCTGCTTGATGTTTAAGGCGCAAGTCAGTCGAACGGTATTAACGTACGGCGAACTCGCTGCCAAATGCAAAAGGCCATCGACAAGCGTTGTCGACGGCCCTTACTCTCGGCCAATGGTCACACTTAAAAAAGCATAGTAAATCTACGCTTTTAAAAAAAGACCATTCAGCCGATGAATATAGGAAGCTTTACGCTCCCTGATTAAGCTCCGTACAACGCTTCATCGTGTTCATTTGTACGGAGCGGCTTGTTCTGACGAGTTTGACTAACTTGATATACATTCCAGACCCCCACCTTATAGAGGTTGCTCAAAAAAGTTACTTATGAAATATTATCATATGCCGGTTACGGGGGTCAATTCGGACAATTCAGTGTGTTACATCTTCCGGTATTCGCTTGGCGGCAGGCCGGTCGCTTTTTTGAACTGGCGTGAAAAATAAAGGGCGTCGTTAAAGCCGACCGAGGCGGCAATCTGGTCCACGGTGAGCGGGCCCGTCAATAGTTCCTTCGCCTTCTCGATCCGTACTTTCATTAAATACTGTTTAGGCGAAAGCCCTGTTCGCGCCTTAAAAGCATGAAACAGATGGGCCCGGTGGTAGCCGAGCTTGCGGGACAGCTCGCCAATGCTGATCTGCTGATGGTATTGCAGCGAAATCCAGCGGACCGCCTGCTCCACCTGCCGGTCGATCATCGCGGGCTCCATCGTTTCGGGAGCATGCAGCGTCTCCCGGTTCGCGAGTCCGAACTGATGGAACAACAGCGCCAGCCATCCCGATGCCTCCAGGCTCTCCAGCCTCGGGTCATCCGCGTGCCGGAACGCTGACCGAATCCGGGTATAGAGACGATGTAATGCCGCGATGTCCCCGGAATGGCAAACAGGGTAACCTGGCGTAATGCCGACGTCGGCCAGTTGCCTGGAGACGCCTGCTCCTTTTAGAGCGACCCATGCATAATGCCAAGGGTTTTGCGTATCCGCCTCATATGAAAACAATACGCCCGGAAAGATGACAAAAGTATCGCCGGGACAGCAGCGGCGGCATTGATCTTTCCAACAGAACTCCCCTTCCCCCTCCAGAACGCTGTGGATGAGATAATAGTCATGCACGGACGGCCCGATTTTATGAGCGGGAATAGGGCGGCCTTCCCCGCTGAACAGCAAGGTGACGTCTTTTTCCCGGAAATCGGGATTGATGTTGTCTTCAAACATGTAATGGTCGGGAATCATCACAAACCTCCGGTTCGTCAACATTTTCGGATTCCTTACCAGTCTACCGCATTCAAAATCCTAAATACAACATTCATCCATATCTATCTTCGATTCCTCCATACTTTTCCCCTTCCGCCTAAGCTATATTGAAGACATGAATATAAGCCGGAACAACGTGGAAATTCAAGGGGTATCAAGCGATACCAACGGTCATCTTCCGCTCGGCTGTACACTCAAAAGGAGGATTTTTTTATGTCGAAAATTACATTTATCGGGGCCGGAAGCACGGTTTTTGCCAAAAATGTGCTGGGCGACTGCATGCAAACGCCCGCTCTGCAGGGATTTGAACTGGCGTTGTACGATATCGACCTTGAGCGGCTGCGGGATTCGGAGAACATGCTGAACAATCTGAAGCGCAGCAGCGGCAGCACCTGCACCGTCAAGGCCTACAGTGACCGCAAGGAAGCCTTGCGGGGCGCAAAATACGTGATTAACGCCATCCAGGTCGGCGGCTATGATCCTTGCACCATTACGGATTTCGAAATTCCCAAAAAATACGGGCTGCGCCAGACGATCGCCGACACGGTCGGGATCGGCGGCATCTTCCGCAACCTCAGGACGATCCCGGTCATGCTGGAATTTGCCGCCGATATCCGTGAAGTCTGCCCTGACGCCCTGTTTTTGAATTACACGAATCCGATGGCCGTGCTGACGAACGTGATGAACACGTACGGCCAAGTGCGTACCGTCGGGCTTTGCCACAGCGTGCAGGCCTGCATCCCCGACTTGTTCAAGAGCCTGGAAATGGACACAACCGGAGTGCAAGCGAAGATCGCCGGGATCAACCATATGGCCTGGCTGCTGGAGGTTACCCAAGGCGGCGTGGATTTGTATCCGGAAATCAAACGGCGGGCGGCGGAGAAACAAAAACAGCCTCACAAGGACATGGTGCGCTTTGAGATGATGTTGAAATTCGGGTTTTACATCACGGAATCGTCGGAGTATAACGCCGAATATCATCCATATTTCATCAAACGCAATTATCCCGAGCTGATCGACCGCTTCCAAATCCCCCTTGACGAATACCCGCGGCGCTGTGTGAGCCAGATCGCAAATTGGGAAAAGATGCGGGAAGAGCTCGTCAACAACAAGGAATTGAAACATGATCGTTCACATGAATACGCCTCCTATATCATGGAAGCGATTGAAACCGATGTGCCGTTCAAAATTGGCGGCAACGTGATGAATACCGGGCTGATTCCCAACCTTCCGAAGGAAGCTTGCGTCGAAGTGCCTTGCCTGGTGGACGCCAGCGGCGTCACTCCGACTTATGTCGGCGATCTTCCGCCGCAGTGTGCGGCTTTGAACCGGACGAACATCAACACCCAACTGTTAACGATCGAAGCGGCCATCACCGGCAAAAAAGAGCATATTTACCACGCGGCGATGCTGGATCCCCATACTTCGGCGGAGTTGTCCATGGACGATATCATCGCGCTGTGCGACGACTTGATCGAAGCGCACGGCGACTGGCTGCCGGCTTACCGCTAAACGCCAAAGCGCGCGGGAGAAAAAAATCTCCCGCGCGCTTTTTTTTTGCAATACTCGGCATCTTGCTCGAAGACGGACTTCTATGTTACTGTGATGACAGCAATCTTTTAATAGTAATGATTTCGTTTAAGTATAATATATGTAAACGCCTAGACGAAGGGTGATAGTTAATGACACGTTCAATAAATACGGCAAATACGGCAGAAGAATGCGATACGAGCTGCTCGGGATCCACGATGGATTTGGCTGCGGCCAAAGCGGAGCTCATCGATGACCAAGCGGCGGTTCAGTTTGCCGACTGGTTTAAAGCTTTCAGCGATCCGACACGCGTCAAAATCATCAGCGCCCTGCTAAAAAGAGAACTGTGCGTGCATGATTTGACGGTTCTGCTCGAAATGGGGCAATCGGCCGTTTCCCACCAGCTGCGGTACCTGCGCAACCTGAGAATCGTCAAACGGCGCAAGGTCGGCAAGACGGTCTATTATTCGCTTGACGACGCTCACATTGAGCAGATTTTTCTCCAAACCCTCCAGCACACCAACCACGCATAATGCGAAAAAACGAGATCAGCCCGTACCAGCCCCGGGCGAGCAGCACGCTCCGGCCCGGTACGGGATCATCCCTTAACTCAAATTGGGCTTGATCTTCATGACGCGCATCGCGTTCAAAACGGCAAGCAGGGTGACGCCCACATCCGAGAACACCGCTTCCCACATCGTCGCAATCCCGAACGCGCCCAGGAGCAGGAAAACCGCTTTGACGAGCAGCGCAAAAAGGATGTTCTGCCATACGATGCGCCGGGTTCTTTTCGCAATATGAATCGCCGAAGCCAGCTTGGAAGGCTCGTCGGTCATGATGACGATATCAGCCGCTTCGATGGCCGCGTCGGACCCGAGACCGCCCATGGCCACGCCGACATCCGCTCTGGCCAACACCGGCGTGTCGTTGATGCCGTCGCCGACGAACACGATTTTTTCTTTGCTCGATTTCTCGCGGTCTATTTTTTCCAGCTCTTCCACCTTATGCTGCGGCAGCAGTTCGGCCCGCACCTCGTCGACGCCCAGCTTTTTGCCGATCGCTTCGCCCACCGCCTTGATGTCGCCCGTCAGCATCACAATCTTCTTCACGCCGAGATTTTTCAGGGAACGAATCGCCTGCGCCGAATCCTCCTTAACCTCGTCGGCAATGACCAAGTAACCGGCATATTGTTTGTTGATCGCGACAAACACGATGGTGCCCAGCTCGGCAGGCGCGGCGAAATCGATATTTTCCCGCTTCATCAGCTTCGCGTTCCCGGCCAGCACCTCCCTGCCTTCGAACACGACCTGGATGCCGTAGCCCGATATTTCGTTGTAACCCGAAAGCAGCTCTTCATTTAGTTCCCGTCCGTAAGCTTCCCTGATCGACTGGGCGATCGGATGGGTGGAGTGCATCTCGGCAAAAGCGGCCTGACGCAGCAGCTCCTGTTCGGTCCATCCGTTTTGCGGATAAATGCCGTTCACTTTAAACGCGCCTTTGGTCAGCGTTCCCGTTTTATCGAACACCACATATTTGACGTCATTCAGCGCTTCCAGGTAATTGCTGCCCTTGACCAGCACGCCGTTTTTGGAAGAAGCGCCGATACCGCCGAAAAAGCCGAGCGGAATCGAAACCACTAGAGCGCAAGGACAGGAAATAACCAAAAAGATAAGCGCCCGGTATACCCAATCCGAGAAGGTCGCGCCGCTAATGATCAGCGGAGGCAGGACGGCCAGCAAAGCGGCAACAATAACGACAAACGGCGTATAGTAACGGGCAAACTTCGTAATGAAGTTTTCCGTTGGCGCCTTTTTGCTGCTTGCGTTCTCTACCAGATCCAAAATCTTGGCCACGGTCGACTCGCCGAACACCTTCGTGACCTCGATCGTCAGAACCCCGTTTTTGTTGATGAACCCGCTCAGCACATCATCGCCGGCAGCCACCTCGCGCGGTACGGACTCGCCGGTCAGCGCCGAGGTATCCATAGCCGAGTTCCCTTCCGCGACTTTGCCGTCAAGAGGCACCTTTTCGCCGGGACGAACGACGATCAGATCTCCGATCCGGACTTCCTCCGGACTCACGCGTTTGATTTCGTCGCCCGCTTTCAAATGGGCAAAATCCGGTCTGATATCCATCAGCGCGCTGATCGATTTCCGCGACCGGTTGACGGCAATGCTCTGGAACAGTTCGCCAACCTGGTAGAAGAGCATAACGGCCACGCCTTCGGGGTACTCCCCGATCACAAAAGCGCCGACGGTCGCGATCGACATGAGGAAGTTTTCATCGAACACCCGGCCTCTTACGATATTTTTCAGCGCCTTGTAGACGACATCCCCGCCCACAATTAAATAGGAGGCAAGATATAGAATCAGCTCAAGCTCCCGGCCCAAGGGTACCGTTAGCGCCACCACTCCGGCGGCAAGACCTGCAATCAGGCGGGCGACCATGATTTTGAGGCTTTGCGCCCCGTGGTCATGGGAATGTCCGTGCCCATCCTCCGCCGCTTCGGCGCCGTGATCGTGAGCATGATCATGGGCGTGATCATGGTTATGGGCTCGTTTAACTCCCGCCGCTCCATGCTCCAATACTTTGACGTCGGGCTCCAGCGTGCGGATTTTTTTCTTTGCCTGCTCCAAGATCTCTTCGCTGCGGTCCACCGCCATTTCCATGGTTAACGTTTTGTTGACAAAATTCACCGAACAAGCCGAAACCCCGTCAATGTTCTGAACGCCGCTTTCGATTTTCATAGCGCAGTTTGCGCAATCCAAGCCTTCCAAAACAAATTTACGTTTAACTATACCGGCAGTCGTCTCCATCCGATTGCTCACTCCTCAATAAAAAACGATATATGAGTAAATGTTCATATATAGTATATTCTTGTTGATGACCCGGTGTCAACGAAAACCAACACATTATTTGGAATCATTTTTTCCACGGTTCCGCCGATCCTATATAATATGATAGTACTTGTAATGACGTGGATAAAAAGGACCCGGTTACGTGGATGACAAAGACGCCGCGATACTTCAATACGTTGCCCTGGAGCAAAGCCTGACCAAAGCCGCGGAACGGCTGTATATGACGCAGCCGGCATTGACTTACCGGATTCAGCAGATGGAACGCGAATTTGGCGTGCCGCTGAGCTGGCGATCGCTGAACGGTTTATCGATTTTATGAAGAGGGAACATCCTTCCGGAGATGCCGAGTAAAACGATCCGTTTATAACGTGGTCAGGCTACGGCCCAAGGAACTCCAGCGAAAAACATAAGGGCAAAAAAGGGCGTTATTCCGGCGCTATCCGTCCATTTGAGAGAAATAGAGGCAATTGATGTCGCTATTTTCCCCGGTCGCAAGGAAATCCCCTCGTTCTGGATCATTCATAGGAAAATAAGGACAAAAAATACCGCTAATGGATACGAACATGCCTGACTCCGGATAATAAGAACATAAAATTCCGCTATTTTGAAGGCCGTCGGTTGGTTGTTCCGGCAGCCGGCTGTCAAGCGCCAATTTCTACGTTAAGCCCATTATTTCTCCTCATATTTTCTCCCGAGTTCTCCAACGTTATTTATTTACCTGGGAGTCCCGCCGGCGGCGCGAGGCTTTATTTGCCCTTACACATCCATAAATATTTTTTGGGCTTAGCACAAAAATATCTTAATTGTACATCTACCTGCTGGAGCATAAATATACGATTTTATGTTTGCGGTCAGCCGCAGGGCACTTAGAATAAAGAACAGGTGGGATAAGCATGAACATGCAACTTGGGAAAGAACATAAACAACAAATTATCCAGGCGGTTGACGAGCGCGATGCACTACTGCGGGAAATTTCGCTGCGGATTCACACCAATCCGGAGCTTAGCTTTCATGAGCACAAAGCCCAAGCTGGCTTACCGAGCCGTTGATCGAAGCCGGGTTTCAGGTGGAAAAAGGCATCTCCGGGCTGCCGACCTCCTTCCGGGCAACCTGGGAAGGCGCGACGGGCGAGCCGATGATCGCGCTGTTGGCCGAATACGATGCGCTGCCGGGCATCGGCCACGCCTGCGGCCATAACCTGATCGGCACGGCGACGATCGGCGCCGCGCTGGCCCTGAAGGACGCCTACCCACAGCTGCCCGGCAAAATCGTCGTGCTCGGCACCCCGGCCGAAGAGGAATGCGGCGGCAAAATCATCATGTGCCAAAACGGCGTGTTCGACGAGGTGGACGCGGCCATGATGGTCCATTCGTAGAACAAAACGATGGTGCTGCGCGGCGCTCTCGCCTGCGTGGATGCGACTTTTACTTTCCACGGGAAGCAGGCGCTCGCCTCCTCCGCGCCCGAAAAAGGCATCAGCGCGCTTGATGCGCTCGTCAACGCGTATGTGGCGATCAATTCGCTGCGGCAATTTATGAAAGAAGATGTGCGGATTCACGGCATTATTACCAAAGGCCGGGACGCGCCAAACGTCGTACCGGAGCTTGCGGAAATGGTGTTTATCCTGAGAGCGTCAACGGTTAAGGAGCTCGAAGAGGTAAGGACCAAGATGTATCTGGCCGTCCGGGCCGCCGCCGAAGGGGTTGGCGCCACCGTCGATATCGCCGAGGGGCTGATCTATGCCGAGCGCAACAACAAGGCTTTGGCGAAATTGTTCGCCCAAAACCTGGAGGCCCTTGGCATCGAGGTCAATGATCCGCCGCAAAAAGGCGGCGTCGGATCGTCGGACATCGGCAACGTCAGCCAAATCACCGCCGCGATCCATCCTTATATCCGGCTTGGCGACGCGACTACGCATACCCCGGAGTTCGCCGCGCTTGCCGGTTTCGAGGAAGGAATGATCGAGCTGAGTCGGGCCGCAAAATCACTGGCCCTGACGGCTTATGATTTATGTTATGACCAAGAAGCGATACGACAAGTAAGAAACGAATTCGAAACATGGAAAGCGCAAAGAAACGGAGGACAAGGCTCATGGACAGCACGATTAAACAAACGTCCGCAACTGGTTTAAACTGCCTCATACGTATGTCATTTTGAATTTTCTGGTGCTGGTCGCCGCCTTGCTGACGTATATCATCCCGGCCGGCGAAAAGATGTTCGTTGGCCTTTTCTTTTTGGTTATTCCATAAATTGCAACATTTACCTGTTAGAGAACGTCTGGATATAAAAGCATTTCTTATTGATTTAGGTAAGCTCAAATAACTTAAGGAGGTATAGTTAAAAAGATGAGAAAGTTGAATTACATCAATTTTTGCTTATTGATGGTTTTTTTTACATTTCCTTTGAACGTTCATGCAGAAGCAGTGAAAGGAGATGACTCGTTGAAAAATGCAGAAGTAATTCTGAATTTTTCTCAATCCAAGAATCAGAATTTGATGCCCTGCTCCTCTAAAGAATCCAAAATACTCTCCCCTTTGCAAGCAGAGATTGATCAGTTAAAATTAAATAGTCAGACCCAGAAGAAATTTGAAGTTAGCATCATGCTGAAATACGATTCCAAAATTTCAAAAGAGACTTTTATAAAGCAAACGGATGTTTTTCCTAATGATTCAATTACTGATATGAACGGATTTGGAGTTTACAGTTTTTTTGCCGAATTAACTATTGAACAGATCAATGAGCTCGCTAAGCTCGATGAAATATCCTCAATTTCTACAACTAATGATGTAGTTTCAGTTTTTTAAAAAGTAAGAGGCCGTCTCAGTGTATTTAATTAAAACTACTGAGATGGCCTCTTTTATAATTCATTTGTAACAATCCTATGGTTAAAAAAACTAGGAAGAAATTTGACCTGACCAGTCAATTGCATAAGTTGCCTTATCGTAAGCTAGTATCCCTACTTTGTAGGTCCCCTTTTCCGTTGGTTTAAAACTGATTGTTTCTTGGGGAAGGCTACCCGTACTACTTTTCATTGCTAAGTCTAATCTTAACTGCCCATTTTGAACAGGCTCAATACCGGGTTCCCAAATATATAAGTCAAGGTCTGCACCGTTTTCATCATCAATAATAAGTGTACTGGCAAAATATGCATCGGTACTATTGACTTTTATGCTATACATATCCATAGTCGAAGCATCAATGCCAGATTGTGCTCTAATATGATCACGATAATCATCATAAGAACCTGATGAGGAACCTTTTGCAGCTTTGATAGTATCATGACCAAGTATTAATCCATTTCCATATACTTTATCATATCCCGACATACCAAAACCTTCGGTAGAAAAATCATAGGAAAGATCTCCATTACTAGCATGAAGCATTAAAGCAGCAAGTCCAGCAATCATAGGGGATGCCATTGATGTGCCGCTATAAGCAATATATTCATTAGTAGAATTGGCCTTTGCCGCCCTGATTAAGGTTCCCGGTGCAGTCAATGACGGGCCCTGTGATCCGGTGCCACGATTAGAAGTAAAATTAAGATACCAACCTCCTTCATATGGATCGGCCATATTCCCAACTGAAACGACATTCGAGCATTTCGCTATATGATTTAATGAACCATAATCTGCCCCACTCGGTGTATTGCCTGCTGCAACAACAGTTAAAATACCTTTAGCGATCGCACTGTTTACTCTATTGCAAATATTTGTATTTACATTACCTGCACTACCTAAACTGATGTTGATAACATCAATCCCATAATTTGATTTATTTGCTATTATCCAATCAAGAGCATTTAATACATTTTGCGTTGAACAATTTGTATCGGTTACACAAACCTTAACACCTACTAAAGCAGCCCCTGGGGCTACCCCTGTTTGAATTCCCGGATCTCCTGCACCAATTCCAGCTGCAATACTTGCAACATGTGTTCCGTGTCCTAAATCATCATACGGGGTCGTTCTCCCGTTTACAAAATCCATCCATCCGAGAATCTTCCCACCATTTAAATCGACATGATCACCATCAATTCCAGTATCAATGATTGCAATAACCGAATCATTTTTTGAATACGAGGCTTTTCCGTCACGATTTCCCGTTACTCCATAATCGGATCTTGCTTTTTTAATCCCCGTCATTTCAGTAGATCCATTTAGATATACTCCCTCTTGATCTTCAACTGGTTCTCCGTAAACTGAAACAACATCATCAGGTGTAGAGACCGATGAAACCTCATCAAGTTGGATTACTGTTTCAATTTGTTCAGGAGTTAATGCTGCAAAAAAACTGAAGACTCCAAAACCATCGGGGTTAGTAATCGCGCCCTCGAATAATTCTTCATGATTTTTTATAAATTCGTCTTTCGTAATACTTGCGTCGTACTTCAGCATGATGCTTACTTCAATTTTATCTTGCGCACTGCTTAACTTATGTTGGTTAATTTTTTGTTGAAGAGCTTCTAGGACTTTAGAAGCTCCACTCAACTTCTCCTGACCAACGCTACTTAAATCTATGGATAGATGCTGTATAGAATTATTATCTTCAACTTGACGATCAATTATTTTAATTTTTGAATTAGCCATTGGCTTAACCACACTATTACCATTATCAACAGAAGCCCAAATGTCCTCTTGTGCACTAGCTGTTACAGGTAGAGCAATTAAAAGTATTGCCAAGAGATTTATACTAAAAAATTTTACGATCTTCATAAGATCAACTCCATTCTTCGAACATTAAAAAATAATTATTAATGCTCAACCAAAGAGACGTCATACGAACACATAACTAAAAATTCCTGGTAGATATACAATACGACTCCTATACTGGTAACTGTTCAACACCATCTGTTGAATTCTACTATATCTTCCCCTCCCCTCGCTTAATTGTCATATAAACTCTTCTAACCTGACTCTTCCTGATGTAACGTTCGAAGTCTAGTTGTTTAGCCTTGCTGTCTTACTTATATAACGCCCAAAACCAGAAATATCTGACGTTTTTTTGAAAATTTATTATAAAACAAAACTTTTATTATCATATTGTATAAAATATAACTATAATACAAAATTTGTTATATTGTTCCTCTTCCATGTTTTGAAAAGCATAGGACAAATCAAAATAGCCTTGGGAGGGAAATCATATGGAAGAATGGTATTTTTTAATACGAAGACCTTTTCACGATCTGGATACTACAGTTCAAAAGTTAGTGTACGATTCATATTACCAGTTTGTTTATCGAGACATAAACTTGATACTTCACGACCACGCTTTGGTTGAGGATGTAATTCAGAACGCATTTATTAAATTAATATCAAAAGGTCCGACACTCTGTTCAGATAACAACCTTCCTGCTTGGATCAAGTTGGTTACTCGCAATACTGCCTTGGATTATTTAAAAAAAATCAAAAAAGAACGCATTCTTATAAGGAAATCATTAATAAAAATAAGAAATGATGAGTTTTCAGAAATTAGCGTTACTAGTGAGGTTGAAAGCAAGTGGCGAAATGAAATGCTTCATGAAGCTATAACTGAACTGAAAATCAGCTACCAAATTTTAATTTATTTGTATTATTTGGAATATAAATCCTATAAGGAGATATGCCAAGAATTGCACATTACTGAGGGAGCTCTGGCTAAGCGAATGGCAAGAGCTCGTAAAAAGTTGCTCCAGATATTTTTAGATAAATGCGGAAAGCAATAATAAACTCAAAAAAGTTTTATCGTAATGCGCCTCAGTTTTTCACTGATCAACACCATGCAGGGTACCGTGGAAAGGTATCATCAATCATTTGGTGAACATGTAATAAATGAGTTGGAGCAGATTGTCGATAAAGCTCTGTGGTTGGATTCTCCAAACCAATCGCTTGAGAATATCTATATTGGGCCAGCATACATATTCCCTGACGTGAGAAGCAGTTCTATCCAAGCCATAAGAATTACGCACGCTAATATCGAACTTTAATCCCCCAATTCTTTAGTTGATGTATGGAGCTTGCTGCTCATTATTTGTTTTGCACAAGGTGTTATCGTCGTATTTGGAATAGGGTCGCATCCTAATCATATTAAGAAGTAAAGAAGCCAGCGATAACCTTCAAGATTCCTCGCTGGCTTATAGATTTTGTTACATCATTAAAATAATGGTTCCCGCCGTTTTTCCCCAACCTTCACGATCTGGCCGATTCCGCTCCCCATCAGCACACCAGCGAAGAACCGCATCTGCGGTCGGCTCGCCCGAGTCGATCCGTCCCTTGTCACTTTACAACAATCAGCAGCATTTTAAAGGCTGCCTCCACCGCCTTCAAGCCATGGGGAATGTTTGCCGGCATTATAATAGTTTCACCCGCTTTAACGGTGTGCACTTCATCGCCGATCGTAATCTCGGCTATGCCTTCGATAACATTCACCATCGCATCCCCGGAAGAAGAGTGCTTTTTGATCTCTTCTCCTTGATCAAGCGCAAATAAGGTCATTCCAAGGTCCGGGCGCTGCACTAGCGTTTTGCTGGAACTCTGGTGTTGTTCAACCGTTATTTCATCCGCCAATTTTAATACTTTTGACTGCGGTAATTTATTAATGTTCATGTTCATTCCTCCAAATAAATAAAATAATGTTGTTCCTTTTAACCAATTTGCACAAATTTACATCTGCCCATCGCTTGGAGGGCGTGTTTTTTTTGCGCCGAAATCACGACGGAATCCCCTTCGTTTAATACCAGCTTCTTCCCGTCAACCGCAACTTCAAGCTGACCCTCAAAAATATATAACAATTTGGGCACTTCGGAAGATTCGGAGCTTATGCTTTCACCATTGTCAAAGGCAAAAAGCACCGCGTCCACGCCAAGATATGAAAAAAAACGGCTGTTAATTTGCTGGCTGCGGTATTGCACCAGTTCCTTTACGGCAAACGTTTTTTCCGGCTCAAGGTTCATAACTGTCTCCTTTCCCATCGTAATTTACCTCATTCTAAATCCGATCACCCGCAAAAAGAAGGATTCAAATCAAATTTTCAAGGTGGTTCAAGTA
The DNA here is from genome assembly GCF_003863965.1 of Paenibacillus oralis. GTDB lineage: Bacteria > Bacillota > Bacilli > Paenibacillales > Paenibacillaceae > Fontibacillus > Fontibacillus oralis. The sequence continues at coordinate 4,525,083 of NZ_RRCN01000001.1, read as the reverse complement.
TTTTTTTGGTTTGATTTCAATCCTCTGTTCATGAAGCCGCTAGGCATACAATCGAGTTGTTCTTAAAATTTATTCCACAGGAGGTTTTCAAACATGAAACCCGGATTCGAAATAAGCAAGGACGTATATTGGATCGGAAAAATAGACAACCGCGAGGTTCCCTTCCATCGGCTGCTTCTGACCAAAGGCACCACCTACAATTCCTATTTGCTGAAAACCGGCAAACCCACGGTGATTGACACCGTCGATATGGAATTCGGCAGAGAGTTCGCCGACCATGTCACCGAATTGATCAACCCGCTGGATATCCAATACATTGTCATCAACCATACCGAACCCGATCATTCGGGCGGACTTGCGGCGCTGGCCGCCAGGGCAACCAATGCCACGATTGTGTGTACGGAAGTAGCCGTTCCGGAAATCCAGCAAATGTACAAGCTGCAGCACCGGCAATATCTGGCGGTCAAGGACGGCGATACGCTGGATATCGGCGGCAAAACGCTTCTATTTAAAGAAACTCCTTATTTGCACACCGAGGAAACGATGATCACTTACTGTGTGGAAGATAAAATCTTGTTTCCTTGCGACATTTTCAGTACCCATGTGGCCGTGAACAGCCTGTTTGCGGATGAAGCCGGGTTTGATGTCACCGAGGATTTCACCGGGTATTACCGGGCCATCATCCATCCGCACAGAAGATATGTGCGAACCTTAATCGAAGCCGTCAAAGACTTGGACATCCAAATGATCGCCCCGTCGCATGGATTTATTCTCCGCAGCGATATCGGCAAATATATCCGTTTGTATGCCGAACTCAGCACGGAAACCAAGCAAGACAAAAAGGTGGCCATCGTTTATGCAACGCTTAAAAACAACACCAAAAAAATGGCCCAAATCCTAAAAGACAGCTTCGAGGAAAACCGTATCGGCGTTGAGCTATGGGACGTGGATAAAGCGGATGAAGCCGATGTGCTGAACAGCATCGCCGCTGCCGATGCCGTTTTTATCGGCAGCTCCACCAAATATGCGGATATGACCGGCAAGCTGGAAAGCCTGCTCAAGAAACTTCCGGACATGAATCTGGAAGGCAAGCTTGGCGCGGCTTTCGGTTCGTACGGATGGAGCGGCGAAGCGATCGAAGTCGTGCAGGATTACTTGAATGCCACAAATATGCAGGTGCAAAGCACCTCCAACGTGATCAAAACGACCGGCATGACCCACGTTGAATTCCCGGTGCGCATCCGGTTCACCCCTAATGACGAAGACAAAGTCAGAAAAATCAAAAACGCCGCCGAGTTCGTCGCGGATCTGCTGCTTAGCGTGATCTAGGGTCCGGCAAAAGGAGAGAAAACCATGTCTGAACATCGTCATTACGTTATTGTTGGCGGCGGCGTGGCCGCCATCAGCGCGGCCAAAGCGATCCGCGAACGGCAGGAAGCGGCGGAAATTTCCATTTTCGGCGACGAATCCGGCCTTCCTTATAATCGAGTGAAATTGTCCAAAGGATTATTCACCGATTTGCACAGCGACAATGTGTTGATTAAGAAGGAAAAATGGTACCACGAGCATAAAATTGCTTATCATGCCGGGACACCAGTTGTTTCCATTGATCCGGACTCCAGGACGGTCATGACCGGAGACGGCCAAGCAGTGCAGTACGACAAGCTGCTGCTCTGCACGGGAGCCGTGAACCGCAAGCTGAATCTTGAAGGCGCGTCTTTGCCTCATGTGCACAATATCCGCAGCAGAAACGACGCGGACAAGCTGAAACAAGCTTTGCAGGGCGGAGACCGAATCTGCGTCATCGGCGGCGGCATTCAAGGGGTGGAAACCGCCTGGTCCCTGAACCGGGCCGGATATTCCGTCACGATAGTCGAAGCGTCGCCGCGGCTGATGGCCCGCCAACTGGATGAACGGGCTGCGGCCATTCTAACAGAAAAAATCGCCGAACAGGGAACTGAGATAAGGTTGGGACAAGGCGTCCGCAGAATTGCCGGCATTAGCGGCGTCGAAGGCGTGGAGCTTGAAGACGGTTCATTTTTGCCCTGCGAGCATGTCGTATATTCGATCGGGGTGATTCCCAATGCTGAGTTAGCCCGCCAAAGCGGACTTGAAGTCGGAGCGGGGATTGTCGTTAACGAGCACATGCAAACCAGCGCCGAACACATTTATGCCGCCGGCGATGTTGCCGAATTTCACGGCAAGGCGGAAGGCCTGTGGAACAGCGCCATGGAACAAGGAAAAATCGCCGGAGCCAACATGGCAAGCGATGTTGCCGTTTACCGCCGGCCGGTGCCGATGACCGTATCCGCCGCCTTTGATACTCCCTTGTTCTCCATCGGCCTGACGGATGAACAGCAATGCGACAACAGCCTAAGCGGTCCGGCTTCAGGGCCTTACAAACGGATTTTTATCAAAAACGGGGTGATTTGCGGAGCGGTTGTCTTTGACAATGTCAGCGCTGCTCTGCCTTACAAAGCGGCCATTGAGCAATCCCTTGAGATCACGGAAACAGAGCTTGTCCATCGTTTAATCCATTAAAAATTCAAACCAGAGGAGATGTCGAAAAATGAAAAAATATATATGCCAGCCTTGCGGTTATATTTACGATCCGGCCGTTGGAGATCCCGATGAAGGTATTTCGCCGGGGACTGCTTTTGAGGACCTTCCCGAAGATTGGGTATGCCCGGTATGCGGCGAAGACAAAAGCCAGTTTCTGCCTATTGAAGATTAGCCGTTAACCCTAACAATGCCCCGCTTCTCCGCAAAACGACGGGGGGAGAACGGGGCGTTGTCCTTAATCAACATAGTCATTCAGTTTTTGGATATCGCAAATCGTAAGCTCCCGTGTTCCGTTGAGTTCAATAATTCCCGCCTGCTCGAATTTGCTGAACTTGCGGCTGATGGTTTCTCTTGTAACGCCCACATAGTTGGCCATCTCTTCACGCGATAGCGGAAGTCTGATCTTAATGCGCTCTTGATCCTGATCCGCTTTGCCGTATTTGCGGCCAAGCTCCAAAATCATATAGGCGATGCGGATTTCGGGATCGTTTGTCGCCAAGCTTTGCGCCAGGTTCTCTGTAGCCGCCAAGCGCTTGGTAATGCTCTGCAGCAGCTTTAACGAAATATCCGGATTTTCCTGAATGATAAGTTCCATATCCCTTTTGGTCAACAGGCAAACATCGGTGTCCTCCAGCGCATAAGCGCTAAAGTTGCTGGTCTCGCCGCTATTGAAGATACTCAATTCGCCGAAAAACTCACCCGTTGAAAGAACTCGCAAAATTTGCTCTTTGCCTTGCGCCGTAATTTTCAACAGCTTCACATAACCCTCGCGGACAATAAACAATGTTTCCGAAGGTTGTTCTTCCAAAATCAACGCTTGTCCCTTTCGATATTTCCGATGTTTGATCATCGTGCTGATCTTGGCCAGATCCTCTTCGGACAACGAAGCAAATATAGGAACTTTGCGGGTGCACAGCGCCTCGCTGCAATGGTGGCAGCTTTCCATCGTACTTTCCCCTTTTTTTCCAACGTCAAGCTCTTAGGACATTAAATTTTTACTTAAAAATAGCATAAACAGGCTGTCCAGCTTGTGATTGGAGTCACGAACCATTGCTTTCACTTTTTGAATCCGCTTTCTCAAATCATATGATCGGTTTGCTCCGCACCCCGTTGACGCAGTACGAAGCTCAACAAAAGACCGGCGAGCAGAAAACAGGCCAGCATGGCGATGAGGCCATTCCAGCCGTAACTGGAATAGAAAAGCCCTCCGATGGTGCCGCTTACGCCGGAACCTACATAATAAAAGAACAAATACAGCGATGAAGCCTGGGATTTGTGCTCGGTGGCGATAATGCCGATCCAGCTGCTGGCAATGGAATGTCCTCCAAAGAAACCAAAGGTAAACACTGAGATGCCGGCGATGATCATGCCCAAACTTCCCGCGAGCGTCAGCAGGGCGCCGGCCAGCATCATGCCCAGCGCCAGACCCATCACGGCATACCGGCCGTATTGGTCGGCCAGCTTGCCCATCCATGTGGAGCTGATCGTTCCCATCACATAAACGATGAAAATCCACCCCACCAGCGTCTGGCTCAATTCGTACGGCGGAGCCGTCAGCCGGTAGCCGATATAATTGAACAAGGTGACAAAGCTGCCCATCAGGACAAAACCGAGCCCGTACAAACAAAGCAGGCGCACATCCTTGCATTGGCCAAGCAGTGTGGACAAAATGTCCCCAAAGGCAAACGTCTGGCGTTTAAAATGGCGGGAAGCGGGCAGCCAACGCCAAAAGAGCAGCACCGCCGCCAGACTAAACAAAGCGATTGCCCCTACCGCCACCCGCCAGTCAAAAGCATCCGTCAGCATGCCGGTGATCACGCGGCCGCCCATACCGCCCACCGAATTGCCGCTGATGTACAGCCCCATGGCATAGCCAAGGCTGGCCGGATCGATCTCCTCGCTCAGGTAGGTCATGGCGATCGCCGGCAGGCCGGCAAGTACGATGCCCTGCACGACGCGAAGCGCGAGCAGGGCACCAAATCCCGGACTGAAGGCAATGAGCAGGGCGACGAGCGCCGCCCCAAACAGCGAGCAGCCCATGACCACCTTGCGGCCCAGACTGTCCGAAACCGCCCCGACAAACAGCATCGTGACCGCCATCGTCAGCGTTGAAATCGACAGCGACAAGCTGGCAACCGCCGGCGAAACGCCAAACTCCCGGGAAAATTCGGGCATCAGCGGCTGCAGGCAATACAAAATCGCAAAGGTGCAGAACCCCCCGGCGAACATCGCCAGGGCGGTGTTCCGAAATGACCGCGTGCCTTTCAGGATATATTCCATGGAGTGATCAAGACCTCTTTTCAAAGTTACACTCTCACCGCTACTTACAACTACTGTGCAACTACTGCACAAAAAGTTTGCGGTCCAGATGCGTCAAAAATTCATATCCATCCTTCGTAACTACGACGGTATCCTCGATTTGGAAGCCTCCGGCGCCAAGCTCGTAATACGGCACCTCCACGCAGAACACCATCCCTTCCTGCAGCTCCCGGTGGTCTCCCGGGGCAAGCACGATGTCGTCATAAAGCTCCAGGCCGATGGCGTGGCCCACATGCTGGCGGCGATAATGCGGAATCCCGCCGCGCCGCACCGTTTCGACGGCGGCCGCAAACACCGCCGAAGCCTTGACTCCCGGGCGCACCAGCTCCAGCGCCCGCTCCCAGCCGCCGCGGACAGCCGCGAAATGCCGCTGCTGCCACTCGAACGGCTGTCCCAGCACCACGGTGCGTCCGGTATCCGCCCAGTAGCTGTCGAGTTGACAGCACAGGTCGAACCGCACCTGTTCACCCGGCCCAACCCGGTGGAAATAGTGCTCGATCAGCGGCAAGGCGCTGCGCGGTCCCGCCCCGACCGCGATCATCGCCGGCGTTCCGCCGGCGCGGATGATCCGGTCCCGGTAATGGGCTGCCAGCTCTTCCTCGTGAACCCCGTCCGCGATCAGATGGATCAGTTCCTCCTCGATCCGTTCATTGAGCTCGGCGGACCGCCGCAAACGGGCGACCTCTGCCGGCGTTTTCACTTGGCGGACCTCCCGGAACAAGCCGTAAGCCGGGCGGACATGGCCCGCCGGCAGCGATTCGCCGAGTTTGGCGTAGAGCGCCGGATTGATGCGCATTTCATCCACCCCAAGCGGCCCTTGCGGGATATCCAGATCTTTCAGCGCCGCGGCGAGCGCTTCAAGCGGACCCGGGTAAACCGCCGTCCGCCCCAATAGGTCATAAAACAAATCGATGTCAGGCGTCGAGGGCTGTCCTACGGGCGACCCTTCGACAAAAAAGTCGCTGAACAAATACAGCTCCGCGTCCGGTACGCCCATCTGCGCGATCACGCCCAGCCGGTTTGTCGGTAAAACAAGGCGCGGACGCGCCCCCGGATCCCTCGGCAATACGGCGTAAATCTGCATCGACCAGTTGGTCGTCCGCAGCGCCGCCCCGATCACGTAAGCGATGTTCTCCGGCGTGGTGGCGATCAGCGCCTGCAGCCCTTCCCGCTCCATCACGCTTGCGGCGCGCTCCCGGTTGGCGATCCCGCCCCGGGCGGCCTCCGGCCGTACTCGCACTTCCTCTGCACTCATTGATGGTTCCTCCTTCGCTTTCCATAGTTTGCATTTGCAGCTATTCATCCTTTTTTCCCAGCACCTGCTGTACCTGCGGCGCCGAGCGCAGCAAAAATCCAAAGCCCAGGAACAGCACCAGCGCCAATAGCAGCATCAGCGTCGATACAACCGCGATCGTCGGGTCCTGCCATTTTTCCATGTACAGGAACAGCTCGATCGGCAGCGTATTGTTCTGTGGGCGCAGGATCAACAAAGCCGTCTCCACCTGATCAAACGTAAAGATAAAGGACAGCGCTCCACTCAGCAGCAAACCCATGCGCATCTGGGGCAACGTGACCGTGAAGAAGGTCCGGACCGGACCCGCGCCCAAATCGGCCGCCGCCTCTTCGTACTCTTTTTTCAAATTGGCCAGCGTGCTTCCGATAATGGACAGCACAAACGGCAAAATCGTGACCGCCTCCCCAAGGATCAGGGCAAACAGGCCGCCGGCGATCTTCAGCCGGGAGAACAAAATCAGATAGGCGACGCCCAGCGCGATCTTGGGCACGACCATCGGGGACATAAAAATCGCGCGCAGCAGATTACGTCCGGGAAAACGGTACCGCTGAATCGCCAGCGCGGCCAGCGTGCCCGCCGTAAGCGCCAGCAGCGTAGCGCAGCCGGAGGCGATCACACTGTTGCGGAAAGCCCGCAGAAACTGCGGCTGCGAAGCCAGGTTTTCATACCATCTGAGCGACAGCCCCTGCGGCGGAAACACGCTGTAAGAGGCCGGGTTCAGGGAGGTGATCACGACGATGATGAGCGGTGCAATCAAAAAGAGGCAAACCGCCAGCGCGATGACCGTCAGCGTTACCCCGATCCATTTGGGTCTAAGCCGCATGCCGTTTCCCTCCTTTGGACCGCTGAAAAGCAAGCAGATCCGCAAGCCGGTTCAGCACCCAGACCGCCAGGGTGGAGGCCAGAATCAGAAACAGGCTGGCCACGGCGGCCATCGGCCAGTTGGTGTCCAGGGTCCGCTGATAAATAAACGTCGGCAGCGTCATCACTCTGCCCCCGCCGATCAAGGCGGGCGTTGTAAACGCGGTCAAACATAAAGTGAACACGATCTGAATGCCGGATACGATGCCCCGTACCGACAGCGGCAAAGTAATCGTCAGGAACGCCCGTACGCTTCCGGCCCCGAGGTCGTGGGCCGCCGCCTTCAATTGGCTGTCCTGCTGCACCAGCACGCTCAAAATCGGAATCACCATAAAGGGCAAAAAAATATGCACGAGCGCGATGATCACCCCGGTCTCGTTGAACGTCATTTCAAAGCCGTTCTCCGTGAGCCCGAGCTTGATAAACAGCCAGTTCAGCAGGCCTTGTCTGGACAGCAGCACCATCCAGGCGTAGGATTTGACGACCGCGCTGACGAGCAGCGGCATAAACGTAATCAGCAGCAGGGTTTGCCGCCATGCCGGCTTGCGGATGCCGGCCAGATAATAAGCCAGCGGATACGCGAGCAGCAGCGTAATTCCGGTCACCTTCAGCGCCAGCGAAAAGGTGTCCCCGATCAGTTTCCAATAATACGGATCGCCGAGAAACGCGGTGTAGGCGTCCCATTGGAAGGCCGAAACCAGACGTCCTCCCGCAAACGAATCGAAGCTGTAGCGGCCGAAAATAAGCAGGGAGCCGATATAAATGATGCCCATGAGCAATAGGGACGGCAGCAGGAGCAGCAGCGCCGTGCCCCAGGACCTGTCCGGCGGCGACCAGCGCCGATGCCGGCGATTTGCCGCGGCCTTCACGCTTCTCCCTCCCCGTCCCCGGGCAGCAGGATCGCGTCCTTCGGCTCCCACCCGATCAGGACGGATTCGCCGGGCTCATAGCGCCGGTTCCCCGGATAATGCGGCACGCTCGCGGTCAGCCGGTGCTCGCCGTCAAGCCGCAGCTCGTATTGCAGAAACGTGCCGCCGTAACGCACGTCCTCCACGATCGCGTTCAGCGTGTTGCCGAGCTGCGCCGCGTCCTCCCCAACCCGGACGTATTCGTAGCGGATGGAGATATAACCCTGCCCGCCTGCGGCTATCGCGGTGCCGCCGGGGCCGACATGGACGCGGGAGAGCGCGCCGGCCGCCCGGACGGAAGCCGCGTCACCGCCTAGCGAAACAAGCGTGGCCGGCAGCAGATTCGTGTCGCCGATGAATTTGGCGACAAAGCTGTCCGCCGGGCGCTCGTAAATATCGTCGGGCGTGCCGTACTGCAGCAGCCTGCCGCCGCGCATCACGCCGATCCGGTCCGAGACGTTCAGCGCTTCTTTTTGATCATGGGTCACAAAAATAAACGTTGTCCCGGATTCCCGCTGAATCCGCTTCAGCTCGCGCTGCATGTCCAGTCTGAGCTGGGCGTCGAGCGCGGACAACGGCTCGTCCAGCAGCAGCACCTTCGGCTCGTTGACGAGCGCCCGGGCGATCGCCACCCGCTGCGCCTGGCCGCCGGAAAGCTGGGCGACGGAGCGGCCGCCGTAGCCAGGCAGCTGAACCAGCTCCAGCGCCCGTTCGACTTTGGCGCGAATATCGGCCTTGGCGCGCCCCTTCATACGCAAGCCGTAGGCGATATTTTTGTACACATCCATATGCGGGAACAATGCGAGCTGTTGAAAAATCATGTTGGTGTCTCTGCCGTACGCGGGAATTTTCGTCACATCCCGGCCGGCGAGCAGGATCGCGCCTTCGTCGGGCCGATCGAGCCCCCCGAGCATGCGCAGCAGCGTTGTTTTTCCGCAGCCGCTGGGGCCAAGCAGGGAGACAAACTCTCCCTGCTTCACTTCAAAAGAGACGGATTTCACCGCATACTGCCCGCCGAATTTTCTGACGACGTTTTGCGCTTCAATCGCCGTTTGTTTCTCTGTCTCGGGCATCCCAAGCCGCCCCCTCCCTTGCCGTTTTGGTTAATTCAGCTTCGTTTTGACCAGACGGTCCCAAAAATCCTTCCACACCGAGGCGTCTTTCGCCATCGTCGCCCAGTCCGGGTTCAGACCTTTGTTTTGCTCCTCGACGGAGAAGGAAGGATCATCCTTGTATTTGTCGGGGATGGCTGCGGCGGTGCTCGTCACCGGCGTTCCCGTGACTTCCGCGTAGCGGGTCAGGTTTTCCGGAGCCAGCAATTCGTTGATAATCTCATTGGCCACCCGGGTCTGCTCCGGAGTCGAGCCCTTGACCACCTGCAGGGAATAAGGGAATGAAATAAAGCCTTCCTTCGGAATGGCGACGCCCAGCGGCAGCCCTTCATCATCAATCCAGGTTTGCGCGGTTTGCGAACTGAACGGAGCGATCAGCGCTTCGCCGGACACCAGCATATTTTTCAACTGGTCGTTGGAGGTTACCAGAGAGCGGACCTGATCCGTATGCTCCGCCCAGAACTTAAACGCCGCTTCCGGATTTTCATAGGAGGCGCCAAGCTCCTGGCCTTTCAGCTCGATGACAGGCGCAATGTAGGCGTAAAACATATAATCCCAAAGCGCTACCTTGTCCTTGAATTCACTGTTTTCCCACAGATCGCTCCAACTGGCCGGCGCTGTTTTCACCAGGTCCTTGTTATACACAAGCGCAAAATTGCTCACGCCCCATACGATCCCCCGGTTGTCCGCAGTGTGGTACTGTTCGGGAATATCCTGCATATGCGTCACAATCGCCGGGTCCAGCGGCTCCCACATATCATCGCTGATGCCCTTGGCGGAAGCGTCGGCGTTGAAATAACCGAAATTCACTACCGGATTGTTGGGGTCGGCGTTTTTGGCCGCCAGCATTTTCGGATACATCACGGAGTTGGAGGATTCCACAAATTCAACCTCCACGTTGGGATGCTCCTTGATGTAGTTGGCGACAATCTCCTTCGGAACGACATCCTGATTGGCGCCGGCCCAAATGAACATGCTCAGCTTGATTTTTTCCCCGGAACCGCCGTTGCCGGATGGAGCGGCCGGCGAATTTGCCGCGTTGCCATTGCCGTTGCTGTTACTGCCTTCGGCGGCGCCGCCATTTCCCCCGCCATTGCCGCAAGCCGCAAGGAACACCAGGGAAAAGACCAGCAGGATGGATAAAGATACGATCGATTTCGCTTTATGCTTCATAGCAATCAAACCTCCTGATTTAAGTATGAATTGGCCTTACATTATCCCAACAGCAAATTACGGTGAATTTCGCTCATGATGTCCCCGGCATCGCTTGGCCGCACCTGCTCCCCGGCCGCGATTCTCCGGTCCACTTCCGTCATCGTCCGGCGCTTGAGATAATCGCGCAGGGCAAGCGGATAAGCCGCCAGGGCCGTGCCGACGGCAAGCTGCAGCTCATCGCTCCAGACCGCCTCGAAGCTTTCCCGCGCTTCCCCGTAGTGGAAGGAAGCCGTTAGCTGAGGCGCCTCCGCTCGCGTGAGCCGGGTCGCCTCGGCATCCACTTTGCCGCCGTACAGGACAACGCCGTATTGCTCCCGCGCGGCCGCCTCGGATATCAAACCGCTGCGCACATCGTTTTGCACGGCTGCGGGGTCCCGCTCGTACGGACTGCCGTATCCGCCGCCGCCCTGCGACAGAAACGTCACCGTGTCGCCCGGTTGCAAGAGCAGCTCATCGATGCGTCCGAGATCCTCTTCCGCAGCTTGCCCCGCGTTTTTCAGCGCCACCCCGTGCGCGCCGGCCCGGCCGCCGAGTCTCCCCCAGGGTTGAAAGCGGATTCGCTCCATGTTCCGCGCCGTCAGCACCGTATCGGGACTCAGCACCTTGAGCCGGAGATCGATTCCGCTGCCGCCCCGGTATTTGCCGGCTCCGGCGGAGTCGGCCCGCAGACCGTAACGCTCGATCAGCACGGGCATGTCCGCCTCCACCGTCTCGACCGGAATATTGCGCAGATGGCCGACGGCAAAATCCATGCCATCGATCCCGTCCTTCATCGGTCTCGCTCCGGAGCCGCCGCAGATCGGCTGAATGACGCCCACCTTTCTCCCGCCGGAGACAGGATCGGTCATCGCCAGCATCACGATCGCGGCTTGTCCCGCGCCGGCTGCCGGCAGCTTGTTTTCCTGGGCCCGGCTGAGCGCTCCGGTCAGCACATCCATCAGCCTGATGAAGGTGGATGCCCTCGCGCCGACCGCGGCCGGAAACTCCGGATTCAGAATGCTGGCCGGCGGCGCCTCGTTGCCGATCATCCGCACCATCCCCGAGTTCCAGGGAATCGACGGGTCCAGTGTGCGGAAGTAGCGGGTTAACGCGGGAACCAGGTAATAATGCCCCTGCTTGTTCAGAGTCGGGATATTAAACGAAGCTCTCACCTGGGTATCGGTCCCCCGAAAATCAAGGAAAATCTCGTCCCCCCTGACGATCAGACCGCACCGCAGCCGCACCGGGTATTCCCCGGGCCCGCCCTCGATGTAGTCCCAGAACTCGTACGTCCCGTCCGGGATGTCCGCGATGATCTGCCGCACCCGCGTCTCCGCGTAGGCCAGCAGATCCTCGATCCCCCGCTCGATCTGCTCCGGTCCGTACCGCGCGATCAATTCCGTGAGTCTCCGCTCCCCGCGGTTCAGCGCGGCCATCAGCGCCCGCAGGTCCCCCCAGTTCTGATCGGGGATGCGGCAATTGCGGAGGAACAGGTTCAGCACCTGCTCATTCAGCACGCCGGCTTCATACAGCTTGACCGGAGCGATCCGGATGCCCTCCTGATGAATATCGTAAGAGCTTGGCGAGACGCTGCCCGGCACCTTGCCGCCGACATCCGAGGAATGGATAAAGCAAAGCCCAAAGGCGATAATCCGTCCGTCATGAAAAAAAGGCTTCAACAGATAGACATCCGGCAAATGCGTCGCCATGGCGCCGGTGGTGTAGGGATCGTTGCAGATCACGATGTCCCCTTCCCGCCACGGCTCGCCCGCGGCGAGCACCTCCGCGGCCGGAATTCCCAGCGACAGGCTGTATCCGGTCTCCAGCGGGGAGCCGAAGGTTTCGCCCTTTGGCGAAAGCAGATAGGTGCCGAAATCGCCCGTCTCTTTGACAAACGCCGTAAACCCGGTGCGGAGAACGACATTGGCCATTTCCTCCACGATCGCCTGCACCCGGTTTTTGAAAATTTCCAGAAACACACGGTCGGTACTCATGCTTCCGCCTCCCCGATAATATTGCCCAGCTTGTCCCGGCTGACCCGATAGCCCGGCGGAACAAACACCGTCGTATCGTACTCTTCGATGATGACCGGACCGGATAGCGCCGACTCCGACGGCAGCTCGGACCGCTTCAGCACGCTGGCCGTCCATGACTGGCCGTCAAAGAACAACTGGCGCCGCTCCGGAGCGCCGGATGCGGAACGCTCCGCCGCCCGTTCCGGCGGGCGGATCGCTCCCGCCTTGCGGGTAACCCCGACCACCGACGCCCGGAGATTGACGAACGTGACGGGCGCGCCGGGCTGGCTGATGCCAAAAATGTCATGGTACCGCTGATGAAATCGCCGGATCGCTTCGGCCTCCGCCTCCGCTCCTTCCACGGGAAGCGATACTTCAATATCGAAGGCTTGCCCTTCATAGCGCATATCGGCGCTGCATTGCACATAGCTCGTGTCCAGCGCGATCCCCCGGCTGCTCTCCTCGTTCAGCCAGCATTGCCCTTGCTCCTTCAAAGCTTGAAACGTCTCGCCGATCTCGCCGGGCTGCAGCTGCTGCTCCGTCTTATAGACCGTGCGGACAAAATCGTTGCGCAGGTCGGCGACCACGCAACCGGTCGCGCACAGTGTTCCGGGGGAAGGCGGAACGAGCACCCGCCGGATGCCCACCTCGCGGGCCAGCAAAAACGCGTGGGTCGGACCGGCTCCCCCGTAGGCCAGGAGCGTAAAATCCCGGGGATCAACCCCTTTGCGGGCCATTAGCGGCGTAAACTGGGCGTACATATTGGCGGTGGCCACATCGATGATCGCTTGGGCGGCCGCGCGGGAATCGAGGCCGATCCGCTCTCCGAGCCGGGTCAGAACCGCGGCGGCGAGCCGTTCATCCAGCGCCATGCCGCCGCCGAGAAACCGCTCGGGGTGGATGATGCCGAGATGCACGTAAGCGTCGGTTGTCGTCGCCTCCTGTCCGCCCCGTCCGTAGCAGGCCGGGCCGGGATCGGCGCCCGCGCTGCGCGGCCCCGCCTTCAGCACGCCCGCCGAATCCACCCAGGCGACCGAGCCGCCGCCGGCGCCAATCGCCGTCACATCAACCGCCGGAATGATGACCGGAAAATCTCCGACCTGGTTCTCGCTGGAGTAGGCCGGCTCTCCATCGATTAGCGCCACGTCGACACTTGTGCCCCCCATGTCGAAAGTGATCACCTTGTCGATGCCGGCCAGACGGGCGACATGCGTGGCGCCGATGACGCCGGACGCCGGACCGGAGAGCAGTGTTTTGACCGGCTCCTGCGCCGCGCGCCGGGCGGTCATAATCCCGCCGTTGGACATCGTGGACAACACCTGCGCCCGCAGCCCCTGCTCCGCGGCCCCGGCCTCCAGCCGCTGGAAATATTCGCTCATACGCGAACCCACATAAGCGTTCATAACGGTCGCCAGCGTTCGCTCGTATTCCCGCTGCTGCGGCCAAACCTCGCTGCTCGCCGAGACGAACACGCCGGGAAATTCACGGCGGATCAGCTCGGCCGCCTGGCGCTCATGCTCCGGATTATGATACGCATGCAGGAACGAGACGGCGATTGCGGTAACCCCTTCGTCCAGCAATTCCGCCACTGCGCTGCGCAGCTCATCCGGACGCAGCGGACGATAGATCCGTCCATCCGCCAGGCAACGTTCATCGATCTCCTTGACGAGATGACGGGGAATCAGCGGCAAGGCCTTGTCCCCGTATAAATCCGTCGTGTTCTCCAAACGCAGCCGGCGAATTTCAAGCACATCGCGAAAGCCGCTGGTTACAAGGAGACCCGTCTTCGCCCCATTGCGTTCGATCAAGGTGTTGACTCCCAGCGTTGTACCGTGGACAAACAGCTCAATCGCCCCGATATCGATGCCGGTTTCCTTTAACTGCCGCAGCGTATGAAAGATCGCCTGCTCCGGAGCGGAGGGTACGGATGGCGTCTTGAGCACCGCCGCTACTTCGCCCGCATGGCCGGTCAGCATCACATCGGTGAAGGTTCCGCCAATGTCGATGCCAAGACGGTATTTTTGAGTCATGTTGACCGCCCCTTTGTAATTTTTGGTGAGAGTTCAAAAAATAAGGTAACTACCTCTTTTATCGTTTTTTTGTTGCCTTGGCTTTACTCCGTTTTAGGAGCGGGTCCCGCCAAAGTAAGTGCGGACATCCTCGATCATCTGATTGATGTGGTTCACCATGGCGGATGCCGCCTCATAGGGGGAATGACTTACGATACAGCCGATAATTCTGCGATGATCGACAACCAGTTCACTGCCGACCTCTTTACGGATGATAGCCGTTGCCGGCAGATTGGCTCCTTCGCCCCAAACGAGCTGCAAAGCATGAAGCAGGATCGGGTTGCCGGCGATCCTGGCGATGCGCTCATGAAATTCCCGGTCCTCCGCGATCGGAATTCGGCCCTCGGACAGAGCGGTCTCCTGCAGCGCGATCGATTCCCATAAAAGAACGATGTCCTGTTCGCTGGCGTTAGTGGCCGCGAGCCATGCGGTCTCCCGCTCCAAAGCGCGTCTTGCCACCAATATATTGAGCAGCGATTGCTCGTCGGATATTTTCAAAGCGTCAAGCAGCCTGGAGCTGTCGCGCAGTTGAGTAAGCTGCCGGCTCAGCTCCGCTAGCCGCTCCTTGCCTGCGGCCGTAAGCAAACGGCCCTTCCGGCCGACGCTTTCGGTGTACCCCAGCGTATCGAATTCCATCAGCTTCCGGCCGATCGACGCCTGGCTGAGTCCGAACTTCTTGTCCAGTACAAGCACCAGCGTCGTGGCGCCAACCGGGGTTTCCTGCTTGTCCAAATAAGAGAGCAGCTCATACTCCAGTTTCATCTGGTCGTATTCTTTGGCAATCATACGTTCCTCCTGCTAGAAGACGTTAATAATCAGTGATGATTAACAAAAAATTTAAATAAATAATCGGCTCGGATTCCGATCTGGATTTTATCTACAGTTATGGAATCTTCAACGATTTAAAGTGATTATATAGCCGTTTTTGAATCTTGTCAATTAATCTCATGGGATAAGTAAGGATTTAAATATTCAATATTTTTCCATTCTCTTTTTCGTAGTGGGGCGGCGCTGAACATATCTGGCTTTACATTAGGCTACTCTTAGAAACTCCGGCGAAAAACATAAGGACAAAAAAGGGCGTTATTCCGGCGATATTCATCCATGTGAAAGAAATAGGGGAAATTTATGTCGCTATTTTCTTGAGTAGTAAGGAAATGCTAACATTCCGGGGCATTCGTGGGAAAATAAGTACAAAAAATGCCGCTAATGGGGATGAACAGGCCTGACCCCGGATAATAAGTACATCAAGTTCCGCTATTTTGAAGGCCAAAGGTTGATCGTTCCGGCAGCCGGGTGTCAAGAACCGATTTACTACATCTGTCAATTCAATCATAACAGAAATACTCCGACCACAACCGTAAAGGGGATGACCGGAGCCATTTTAATGAACAAACTAATCTTATTTGTGCAGAGTTTACTTAGTGCTGGTGAAACAAGGTTTAGAGTAAAGTATGTCCGTTACTGAAAATAACTTTGGAATTCGGGATAATGGATATACTTGAGGCCGCCAAAGCTGCTAACCGCGCCGGTATATGTCGTAGCAATCCCTTGGTTGATGGAATATTTATTTTTGTATCAATTTATTATGATTGAACCATAACAAGAGACCTTTGATCCAACAAAACAGCGCCGCATACCTTTGTAATTAGGCCGCGGCGCTTTGCTTTTTCATTAATACATTCTTATATTATCAAAGCTGACATTGTTGTTATATCCGGCTCGCACTCCCAATGAGCCGTTATTGTAAGTATGATCCGTTTTGTCGATCAGCGGCGTATTGTTCACGTACACTTGCATACGCGGACCGGTTACGACTACTTTCAACGTATACCATGTACCAGGGTTAATTTGGAAAGAAGCACTGCCAAGGTTTGTGTAATTGTTGTTGAATTTCCCCAGCCATACGGAACCATCCGTTTTGATTCCCGCACCATACCCTTTAAAGCTATCCGTCCCGACTGCCGAATTGCTTGTATTCCAAATCAGGCTGCCTTCTCCGCTATTATTGATTCGTATATCGCCTTCGATCGTATAATTCGCACCGGTCGTACGCTGGTTGAGCACGGATTTGGCAAATTCGGCCGGAGAAGCTACTGTATACACCCCATCCTTGAACGACCACGTACCTCCATAACGTGTCCACCCGGTATCCGAATGGCTGTCGAAGTTATTCGAATACGTGTGCGGTGTTACCGTCACGTTATCGAATTTCGCGCTGTTTCCGAAGCCTCCGCGTACGCCTACCGTACCTCTGCTGTACGTTGTATCGGTGTAGTCCAGTTTCAGCACATTATCCAGGAACACTTGAATTCTGCCGAAATTTTTGACGACCTTCAATTTATAGGCAACTCCCGTGGATATGGAAACAGGCGCACTGGCCAGCTCGGTATAATTGTTGTTGAATTTACCTAGCCATAACGTTCCATTCGTGTCGATCCCCGCGCTGTATCCCCTAAAACTGTCCGTGCCATTGGCAGGACTCGTGACATCAAAGATTAAACTGGCTTGACCGGCGTTGTTCAGGGTAATCTCTGCCTCGGCCGAGTAATTAACCAAAGAAACATAAGGATTAATCACCGATTTCGCCGCATTTACCGAGCTCACGTTATACGCCCCGTTAGAGACGGTCCAGGTACCTTCGAATTTCGTCCAGCCCGTATCGTTCCCGTCGGAGAACTGATCCGAAAAACTTGTCGGGAGCGTGAGGAATTTAATTTTGACGTTGTGTCCGCCCTCCGTACGGAGCGCGGAGGTCATGGCGGCAATCTCATTCGTTCCGGTTTGATACAGACTTGCCCAGATGTAATCCGGAAAACCGCCCGGCCATAACGCCTGGTCATTGGTATACCAAGTCGCCCCATAATCGTTGCTGAACGACAGCTTGCTGTTATTGCTGGTAACGGCCAATCGCCCATCTCTCAGCGAGAGAACATATGGAGCGCCGTTCTGATCCGGAATCGGATTCCCCAAGCCGCTGGACCAAGTGACCCCGTCATCGGATATTTTATAATAAATATTGCAGCTTGCCGTTCCGCAAACCTCGAAGGTTAAGATATACTTTCCGTTGTTCATTTTTGTCCAGACCGGCATGCCCGGCCTGGATGCGGAATTCCCCGGATCCCAGGCGGCGAATATTTCATTGCCCCAGGAACCCCCGTTATCCGTCGATACTTTCAGCGAGATGACTTGACTATACGCCGGTGAGCTGCCCGCATATTTCTCGCTGGAATAATAGACGGCCAAACGCCCATCCGCCAGAAACCCGAAATGCGGCTCGTAGACTCCTCTTCCCCCAAGCGTTCCGGGCGCTCCGGCATTGCTGTCGATATTGCTTAAATAAGTCCACGTCACACCGCCATCCGTACTTTTGTATACGGGGAGATAAAAGGATTCCCCCCACCGCACGGACCGGGCTGCCAGGAGAATGTCCCCGCCAGGCAATTGAATCATTTGACCGTTATCGAGGTCACTGCCCGGATCGCTAATCGTACTCAAAACGCTCCAGTTCCGGGCATTATCGGTACTCCTCGCCACTTGAAGCCTAGTTCCGCCGTTCGTATCACGGGTGTACCCATTATTGTCATAGATCGTATAAACGGCAAGCCATTGACCATTTGACAGTTTAAGCATTCGCCCGTATTCCGAACCGAAGGTGCCGGGGCGAATCCCTCTTGCATCCGTCCCTGCATCCGTGAAGACGGGGGCGTTGTTTACCGTAATTTCACTCTGAACGGCCGCCGGTCCGCCTTCTGCAAAAACCTGCGGTGCGATTAGAAGCATAATCAACCATGCAATGCCTATACTCGTCAATCTTCTCAGCATACCATCTCCTCCCTGCAATTTGAACTGAACCCGCATTCCTTGAAAGCGCTATCTATACGAAGCGCAGTTGTATCCCCCCTGAATGATCCTATGGTAAAGAAACACGTATTATGATTTAATACATAATTCATGTAAATTTCAATGTATATTATTCCTTATTTTCCATTTTGAGTGCTGTAAATTATTTTGTCCAACCTCTAGTAAGCCCCGATTTCTGTTTTAAACCAAAAAAATAAAGCTTAATATTCTTTATCAACTTCATTCCTCTGTCGTTTTCCGCTTGCGCAAGACGGCGACGGCCAGCAAAATCAGGGGGATCACCAGGTATGTCGTTAAGATATGGAAGGGAACCGCCGTCCTTACCATCAATCCGAACACCGGGAAATTGGGCACGTCCCAAATGCCGATGGCCAAACTGAGCAGGGCGAGCGGAAACACGATCGGCCGGTAGTCCGAAAGCTCAAAACATTGTGCCAGGGAAAGCGAGGCCGCGTAGAGAAAGACGCCGACTTGCAGGAAATTTCCGATGACCCACATCGCCAGCAGCAAGGATTCCAAATTTTCCAGGAAAGAGCCAACCTCGATATAGCGGAAGGCGACGAGCAGCGGGTAGACTTTATTTTGCAGACCCGGTCCCAGCAGAAATAAGGTGATCAGGTTGGAATAAGTCAAAAACAAAATGATCACGGCCGCCGAAATGTATCCCCATCTTCTCCCCTTCTCCGGATCGGTCAGACTGGGCAGAAAAAAAGTCATCAAGAACATTTCATTGAGCCAGCCCATCATCGAAAAGGACCCTTTTAGGACCGGGGCCACCCCATGGCTTAAAATCGGAAATATCGTTTTGGCATCCAGATCGGGGATCAGCAGCAATAAAAAAAGAACAGGGAGAATAAACAGCGGCAAAAAAATGACGGTGCTCCGGGCCAGCATCTCCACCCCGCCGCGCACGGCGATCGCGCTCAGCAAAATCAGGGACCCCATCACGATCAGGAGCGGAGTTTTAAACAAAAAATTGCCCGTGACAAATTCCGCGTATTGCCGGGTAACTCCCCCGGACGCATGCAAATTGTAGGTGATATAGACGAGGCCGATGATTTTTCCGGGGATTTTGCCGAGAATCTGCCCGCTGTACTGGACGATCGTTTGCCCCGGAAAAAGCTCATGCAAGCGGGTTGCGGTATATACGGCGATCAGACCTACCAGGGCGGCCGGTACACAGGTAAGCCAAAGATCGTTTTGGGCGTACTGGCCCGTTATGGTCGGCAAAACCAAAAACCCGGAAGCCAGCACGGCCGGATACATCAGGAGCCCCATTTGAAAAGCCGATATTTTTCCCTTTTCCAACATGATCGTTCACCTCTCCTCGGGTCAATCCTGCGCTAACTGTAATAAAGATCGTTCACGGCTCCACCAGTCCGCGGAACGGCTTGAAAATAAACATAAGCGCCGTAGTGGGCCCAGGCGTATTGGGCAGATCAAGCATGGACAGGACCCACACCAGGAGCAGCAGCGACACGAATACGACCTTATCCCTTACCGGTTTTTCTTTTAGTTTCCGCCATTCTAGACGGGCAATCAGCAGCGCGGAGATCGTGACGGCGCAGAAAAAAAGCCATCTCATTTCTTTTTCACCTCTTCCCTCGGCAGCCCTTCCGGAGAGCTAATGAGCCCCGGCTTTGTAATGTTTGCTTTAACCTTCGGTATTACTTGAACTTTGAAAAATTGCATATCCCAGTGGTCCTGAACTTTTTCCCATTGTTTGGGATATTTGCGGTGGAATGCTTTCCCGAACTCAAAAATGTCCGCTTTATACCGGAGCTGAACCTCGTTGAATGCCGACATGATTCGTTCTTGTACATCCTCCTCGAATCCCTTGCTCATCTCTTTAAGCAATTTCGGGTTCATAGGGTCCATCGAAGTGCCGTTTTGGATGATGTCTCCATGCGTGTTCACCCGGACGATCATCTTCCATTTGTCGCCTTCAATTTTGGGAATCAGCTTGATGGTTGCCTTCACCGGTTTTAACGACACCAGTCCTTCCGCTCCCTTCGCCTCAAACACCAACGTATATTCTCCAATTTCATTTCTAAGCCACATGACGCCCCGGGTGACTTTTTCGGAAATTACCCCCACCATTTTGTCATCCTTGAACACGGCGCCTCCAAGCAAGTAAGGAATCGTTTGAAACGGCTCGGCGGATTTGGTTTTCGGCAAGATATGAATCATCGGCAGCACGGCCGCCCGCGAATCCCCGGATATCATTAGGCTCAATTGATGCATCGTGACGCGCATTCCGATCCCCAGATCGGTCAGCCGCCGCAGCACCTCGGCCGAAGAACTTTCGATCGGCGGAAACAACTCGAGCGTATTTCTCGCCTCTCCTTTGCTGACGAACATATAGGCCCGCTCCCGCGACGAAGGAAAACGGATCAAAAAATCGAGATGTTCCCGGATTCCCGCTTTGGCCACGGATTCACCGAAAATAAACACTTTGCACTGCCCCAGAACATCCTTCTGGGGATTTCCCGCTGCAGCTTGGATAAAGCATCGCTGATATCCCGGCCCATTTCCGAGCGGACGGACGTCCGTTTTGCCGCGCCGGCCCCCGCGGCGCCGCCTCCCATCGTCCCCCCTCCCGCCTGATTCTGCGGCAGGATAAACTGTACGGTCGCCCGAACCTGATTATTCTCCGCCTGGTCGAAAGCGAGCGCGGTAATCAGCGCCAGATCGTTTAGCTCCGTACGGTCCCAGCAGCCTCCCAAACAAAGCAGCAGCGGAAGAAAAGCCGCTGTCTTTATCCATGTTGTGCTCCATGTTCTCATCCATCCGAATCTCCTTTGTCAGACGCATGTTTCCGCTACTCTCATTCATCACCGCGAACGGGGCCGGGCTTTTGACCGGAGGACTGCCGGTGTTTGTCATAATTTCCCGTAAAGCGCGGGCGGGTATTCATCTTCCAATGGGGCGCCCTAACCAGAACATCCTTCCATTCATTCATCTGGGGAGCGGATATTTCGGACAGATAGGGGACGCCGAAGGAACGCAAGCTGAGCATGTGCAGCATAATCGCGATAACTCCCATCACAACGCCGACAAGCCCCAAACTTCCGGCCAGAAAAATCAAGGGAAACCGCAGCATCCGTACGGAAATTCCGGCGATATAACGCGGTACCATAAATGAAGAAATCCCCGTAATCGCAACCACGATTACCATCGGCGCGGACACGAGCCCTGCTTGGACCGCCGCCTGGCCGATGACCAGTGCTCCGACGATGCTGACGGCGGCGCCAACCTGCTTGGGAAGCCGTACCCCCGCTTCGCGCAGCGCTTCAAAGGTGACCTCCATCAGCAAAGCTTCGATCAACGCCGGAAAAGGCACCTGTTCCCGGGAACTGGCCATACTGATCAGAAGGGAACCGGGGACCATCTCTTGGTGAAAGGTAAGCACCGCCACATATACTGATGGAAGTACGAGCGAGATGACGATAAAAATATAACGCAGCCAACGGATGACTGTAGAGATCAAATAGCGCTGATAATAGTCTTCCTGCGATTGAATCAACGAGAAAAACGTGGCCGGGGCGACCAGGGCAAACGGCGTTCCATCTGTTAAGATCGCCACCTTCCCTTCCAGCAAGCCGCTGCAAACCACATCGGGACGCTCCGTGCTGAGCAACTGAGGAAATGGAGAGTACGGCTGATCTTCAATCATCTCCTCTATATAGCCGCTTTCCAGAATCCCGTCGATTTCTATGCGCTGCAGCCGGGTTCGCGCTTCTTTGATCAACGTTTCATCGGCAAGTCCTTCAATATAAGCCAGGATGATATTGGTTTGGGTGTATTCGCCGATTTTCGTCTCTTCCATTTTCAACAGAGGGGTCTTGATAATGCGCCGCAATTGGGAGGTATTGGTGCGCAAGGTTTCCGTAAAACCTTGGCGCGGCCCGCGAATCCCCACTTCCGCCGAAGGCTCTTCAATCGAACGCTTATCCCATTTCGCCAACCCTATGCCAATGCCGGCATCCTGGTTGTCACTTAGCAGGATCGCGTTTCCGCTCGCAAGAAGTTCAACGGCTTTCTCGAACGTCGTAAATTCTTTCGCTTGCGAAGCCGATATTTTCCGCTCGATAAGCTGCCTTAAATCCTTGTTTTCATCGGCTTCCTCCTGCATGAGCGGGGCAATGACAAACTGCTCGATCCCTTCGGAATCGGCTAACCCATCTATGTATATAACCAGAGCCTGGGTCTTGCCGCCGATCAGAAAGGAACGGTAAATGACGTCCGCACAATTGTCATAAAGCAAGCGAATCCGGTCTTCGTTTTGCCGGAGACCCGGATAAAGCCGCTGCGGCTGTGGATTCCGGCTGCTTTCTTGGGGGTCGGGACGACTCCGGTCCCGGTTTATTTTCGTCCGTTTGATCAAGCCTTTGAGCATGCGGCGTCCTCTCATGAGACGAATTCCTTTCGTAGGATATGGTTTATTTAGATAAATTCACCAATTGGATTTAAAATTATTCCCATCACATTGGACAAATTGTACGATATTTTCGAATCGACCGAACATCAGGTCTTGGCTCACCTTGGCGGATACACGATCGCGGATGTGCTGAAACGGATAGAAAAACGGGCTTACAGCTAGCCGTTTTTTTCACCATAAACCTGGTTCCCGAGGAGACAACAAAAGATAATTCCTATTAATCTTCAGTGCCGTCTATATATAAAAAAATACCGCAGCGAATTCTATGGATTCGATGCGGTATTCCTTTAAAAGTATAACAGATGTTATTACTTTTATTTACCGCCCTTCACGCTTGAACGGATTTTTCCCCGTCCGGCTTCGCCGGGGCTTGCTTCGCAACGGTGGCAGAGGCATCGCTGTCGCAAAGCCGCAGCGCAAAGCAAAGGCCCATGAGCAAGAAGCCTGCGGCCCCGAGCAGAGCGGCACGGTACGCCATGATGTTAGGCTCTATATCTCCGGCGGCATTGATCGTGCGGGTTCCCGCCACGGCAAGAATACCGGACAGAACCGCCAAGCCTATAGCCGGCCCCAGTCTGTTCTGCACGGTGAACCAGGTCGAGGCCCGGCCCATCAATGCAGGCGGAATGTTGGCAAATGCCGCAATCTGAACGGCTCCGACCGTATGGCCCAAAAAGACGCCGACACCGAACAGCAGACTCCGAATCAGCCATGGATGGGTATGAGGGCCGACCGTGCTCAGCATGACGAAGAGAATCGCCGTGCCCAATAACCCCATAACCATGACGCGCTTCGGGCCAAGCCTCGGATAGGTCCAGGGCACAAGTTGAGAGGCAAGCATAAGGCCAAGCGCCTCCGGGAAGGTCGTCAACCCGGTATCGAGCGCCGAAGCATGCAGCGCATTCTGGTACATTAACGGGAACACGTACAGCATCCCCAGTAAGCCTGATGCGGAGAACATAGCGACGAGGCCTGCCGTGCGGAACAGGCGGTCGCCCAACAGCCGCAGATCCAGGAGCGGCTGCTTCACCCGCAGTTCGACGGCGACAAGAGCGGTTATCAGGATGAGACCCATCCCTCCCGTTACCCAGCTTGCGGGAGAATCCCAGCCCCGCACAGGACCTTGGCTAAGCGCATACATCAGTAGAGCCAGACCCGGCGCCGACAAGAGGAGGCCCCAAACATCGAGGCGACCCGCCTTTTGCTCCTGATGCTCCTTCAAAAAGACGATTCCGAACAGCAAAGCGGGAATCCCTATCGGCAAATGCACATAAAATATCCAGCGCCACGAAAGATGCTCGATCAGCAGCCCGCTAATAATCGGCCCTACGGCAGGAGCAACCGCGATCGGAAGAACGAGGGCCCGGGAGACCTTGGCCCGCTCCTGCGGGGGGAACATGCGAAACAGCATCGCCATTCCTATCGGAGTAAGCAGGCCGCCGCCGATGCCTTGCACGACCCGAAAAACGGTCAAAGCCGCCAAACTGTCAGCGAAGCCGCATAGTGCCGAGGCTCCCGTGAACAAAGCGAGCGCGAGCAAAAAGGCGCGTTTGGTCCCCCATTTGTCGCCTAACCAGCCCGCCGCCGGCAGGACGACAGCGAGGCTTACCAGGTAGCCGACATTAAGTACTCCCGATGCGGCCGGAGGCACTTGCAGTTCCAGGCTGATCGTCTGCAGCGCAACGTTTAGAACGGTAGCGTCCATGGCCACCGTGAACATGGCCGCGACATATACGACAATTACGGCCGTTTTCGGGTTCAACCCTTCCTTCATCACTATGCTCCATGAACAAGATCCGAAGAAGACTCGGATAAGCTGCGGGGCCGCAAATCTGCCCAATGCAGGTTAATATAGTCAAGGCACCCCTGGCGCGTCTCCGGGCCCAGGACAGTACTCCATCCATCCGGCACCGCGGCAAAGGCAGGCCACAGCGAATACTGCTCCTCCTCATTCATCAGCACCAGATAAGCGCTGTCCGCTTGCTCAAAAGGATTACTCATGGATTAGCTCCCTCCCATCTTGTCCGGCAGCCGCGCCGTTCGCCGCATTCAGCTTGGTCAAAAGAGTCGCGCCGATCTCGGCAAGCGGTCCCGGCTGACACAGATCCTTATGCCGGCAGGCGATATCATGCCGATCGATCCGTCCGCCTATAAAGGGAATCCACATCTCCGGTTCAATCGGATCGAACCAATCCGGTATGATCGTCGAGCGGAAGAACAGAAGATCCCCCTCGAATCGCCGCGGAGTATAGGCTCCCAGAAGGCGGACCGAGTTTTCATAAGTTTTTTTCAAATTCAGAATGGTTGCCTCGTCAAGCGTAGCCAAAGCGCTGCTGTCGCTGCGAAGAATCTCGATCGCGTTAGCGACAGTAAGCGGAACATCGCCAATGCTGTCCTTGTCATAGCCGCCCAAAGCAAGCAGCGCAGTCAACGCCTCCTCTTCATCCGGTTCTCCCCGAATCGGGAGGTAGTGGCTCGGATAAGCGTCAAGCATAGCCAAAAACGAGACTTTTTCCCCTTCTTCTTGGAGCTTCACAGCCATCGCATGCGCCACATTTCCGCCAAGTGACCAGCCCAAAAGGCGATAAGGACCGTGTGGCTGAATCGTGCGAATGGCTTCTATATAATCCGAGGTCATCTCCTCAAGCGTCTTCGGCAACTCTTCCGCTTGCGCGATGCCGCGGGCTTGCAGCCCGTAGATCGGATAGTCCATGCCGAGATGCTTCATCAGGCCCGCATAACACCAACTCAGCCCGCCCGCAGGATGCACGCAGAATAGCGGCAGTTGCGCGCCATAGGTTCGGAGCGGCAGCAGAACCTGGAGGGCGCTGTCCCCCCCGTCCATATCGAGCCGCTCCGCAAGCCCGGCCACTGTTGGCGTTTCGAAGAGGCTGCCAATGCCAATCTCCCGGCCCAGCGCCTCACGGATGCGGCTGATGAGGCGAACCACCAGCAGCGAATGGCCGCCAAGCTCGAAGAAGCTGTCGTCGATCCCTACGCGCCGCACCCCGAGCACTTCGGCGAACAGATCGCACAGCACCTCCTCCTGCGGTGTTCTCGGATTGCGGCCGTCCAGCTCCAGGGAGAGCTCAGGCGCCGGCAGCGCCTTCCGATCCAGCTTGCCGTTCGGGGTGAGCGGCAGTGCGCCTAGGCCGATAATCGCGGATGGAACCATGTAGTCGGGCAGTATGGAAGCTGCATAGCGGCGCAATTCGGACGGCTCCGTGTTTGCGCCCGCAGCGAACACCACATAAGAGACCAGCCGCTTGTCTCCCGGCCGATCCTCGCGCACCACAACCGCCGCTTGGGCGACCTCGGGATGACGGGCCAGCACGGCTTCAATCTCGCCCGGTTCGATGCGGAAGCCCCGAATCTTCACCTGATGATCAGCGCGGCCCAAATAATCCAGCGTTCCATCAACTAGCCATTTCGCCACGTCCCCGGTGCGGTACATTCTGCTGCCCGGCGGGCCGAACGGATCGGCGACGAACCGCTCTGCCGTCAATCCCGGACGGCCCCAGTAACCGCGGGCCAGGCCAGCTCCGGCCACATACATTTCCCCGGCCGTTCCGGGCGGAGCCGGCTGCAGCGCCTCGTCCAGCACATACACTCGCAGATCCGGTATCGGCCCGCCGATTACGCTGTTGGCTCCCGAGGCGCCACTATACCGATCCAGCTCATTGTAGCTGACATGCACGGTCGTCTCCGTAATGCCGTACATGTTAATCAGTCTCGGAGCGTGATCCGGATGGCGGCGGTACCAGTCCTCCAGACGGCCCGTCTCCAACGCTTCGCCCCCGAAAATGACATAACGCAGCGAAAGCGTCTGCCCCAGCTCGGGTTGTTCCCGATCGGCCTGCATCAATTGATAGAAGGCAGACGGCGTCTGATTCAGGACGGTCACGCCCTCTTGCGCGAGCAAGCGCAGGAACTCGCCCGGCGATCGGCTTACCGCATGAGGCACTACGACGAGACGCCCACCGTGCAGCAGCGCACCCCAGATCTCCCACACGGAAAAATCAAACGCGTACGAATGAAACAGGGTCCATACATCCTCTGCTCCAAAGCGGAACCAGTGCCGGGTAGACGCGAACAAGCGCACGACATTTTGATGCGGGATAACCACCCCTTTGGGCTTGCCCGTAGACCCTGACGTATAGATGATATAGGCCGGACTGTGCGGAGACAGTCGCGCACTGCGTTCCTGAGCGCTTGGATTGGCAGAGGATTGCTGCCGCAGCCGCTCCTGAACAGTGGCCTCATCCAAGGCGATCCGCGGAACACCTCCGGTCTCTGGCAGCCTGGAGGACACTTGGGCGATCGTCACCATATAGACAGGCGCCCCGTCCTCCAGCATATAAGCGATCCGATCGGCAGGATAATCCGGATCGAGCGGAAGGTAGGCGGCGCCCGCCTTCAGCACGGCCAATACGCCGACAACCATCTCGATAGACCGCGGCAAGGCCAACGCCACGATTTGCTCGGGGCCTACCCCCTCTGCCATAAGTAAATGCGCGAGCTGGTTTGCCCGCAGGTTCAATTCCTCATAGCTCAAGGCGTTACCTTCATGAACGACGGCTGCCGCCTCCGGCGAACGGAGGGCCTGCGCCTCGAACAGCTCCGGAATGGTAGCCGGCGGCGGCACTGCGGCTTCCGAAGCGCTCCATTCCGTCAGGATGCGGCGCCGCTCTTCCGGCATCAAAATATCAAGCCGCCCCATCGGCTTGTCCGGTGCAGCAGCAGCCGACTCCAGCACACGCACATAGCGGGCCGCCAACGTATCGGCTGTGCCGCGCTTAAACAAATCCGCGCTGTATTCGACCATTCCGACCAACCCGGCCGGTTCGCCCTTCGCATCGCGGCATTCCTGAAGCTCCACGGTCAGGTCGAACTTCGCCGTGCCTGCGCTTTCCAATTGAACGCCGGCTTCTACACCCGGCAAATCGAGCGCGGGAGCCGGTGTATTTTGCAGCACCAGCATGATCTGAAAGAGCGGATGCCGGGAACGGGAGCGAACCGGGTTCACCGCTTCGACGAGACGCTCGAACGGCAAATCCTGATTCGCGTACGCGTCCAGATTCACTTGGCGGACCCTGGCAAGCAATTCGCGGAAGCTGGGGGCCCCTGACGTGTTGGTCCGAAGCACCAGCGTGTTGATGAACAAACCGACAAGACCGTCAAGCGCATCGTCGTTCCGCCCGGTTATCGGGCTGCCGATCGGTATATCATTGCCCGCGCCAAGCCGCGTCAGAAGCACGGCCAGCGCGGCCTGCAATACCATGAACAGGCTCGCCTTGCCGTCGCGGGCGAGCTCCAAGAGCCGGCCGTGAAGCTCCTCATTGATACGGAACCGGACGGAGCCGCCTTGATAGCTGGCCGCTGCCGGACGCGGATAATCGGCCGGCAGCTCCAACTGCTCCGGCAACCCTGCAAGCGTCCGTGTCCAGAACTCAAGCTGGCGGGCCATCAGGCTGCCGGGATCGCCGCCGCTTCCCAGCAAGCGCTCCTGCCAGATCGCGTAGTCCGCATATTGAACCGGCAGCGGCGGCCAGGCGGGATGCTCGCCCCGGCAGCGCGCCGCATAGGCGGCGGACAGATCGCGCGTCAGCGGTGACAGCGACCATCCGTCCCCGGCGATATGATGCAGGAGCAGCAGCAGGACGTATTCATTCGGCCCAAGCTCGAACAATTCTGCCCGAAGGGAAGGCTCTTCCGCTAGCCGGAAGCGGTAGCGAACGGCTTCCTTAAGCCGTTCAGGCAGCTCCGCTTCGCTGGTCTTGGTCAAAATCAGTCTAGGGCGCGCCTCGCCGGCATCCAGAATCAACTGGCGAGAGGCGCCGGACGACGCATCGGGGAACACGGTGCGCAGCGTCTCATGCCGGCCCGCCACATCGGCAAGGGCGTCCTCCAGCGCCCGGATGTCCAGTTCACCGGACAGGCGGGCGACAAGAGGGATATTATAAGTCGGGGACGGTCCTTCCAGACAATACAGGAACCATAACCGCCGTTGGGCGAAGGACAACGGAATATCGTCGGGCCGCCCACCCGGCCGGATAGCCGGCCGGGCTTCCCGCGAATCATCCAGCCGCTGGACAAGCCCCGCCACCGTAGGCTCTTCAAAGAGGCTGCCAATACTCAATTCGGCGCCCAACGACTCGCGTATGCGGAGGATGACTCGTCCGGCAAGCAAGGAATGGCCGCCCAGCGCGAAAAAGTCATCATCGATACCGACGCGGGGCTGTCCGAGCACTTCGGCGAACAGGGCGCAGAGCATCTCCTCCTGCGGGGTCCGGGGTTCTCGCCCTACAGCCGCTTGTCCGGAATCGGGCACAGGCAGAGCCTTGCGGTCAATCTTCTTGTTCGGTGTTAAAGGCATGGCATCCAGCGTGGCGATCGCGGCAGGTACCATATAGTCAGGCAGTTGGCCGGCAGCATAGCGGCGCAGTGCGTCCGGATCGACTCCGGAAGGCGAAGCCGGAACGACATAAGCAACCAAGCGCCGCTCCCCCGGCCGATCCTCCCGGACAATCACCGCGGCTTGCGCGACATCGGCATGCCGGGTGAGCAGAGCCTCAATCTCGCCCGTCTCGATGCGGAAACCGCGCAGCTTAATCTGATGATCGGCCCGCCCCAAATAATCGATGGAGCCGTCAGCCAGCCATCGCACGAGATCGCCCGTGCGATACATCCGGGTGCCCGGAGGCCCGAACGGATCGGCCACGAACCGCTCCGCCGTCAGATCCGGCCGCCCCAGATAGCCGCGCGCCAGCCCTGCGCCCGCAATGTACAGCTCCCCCGCCACCCCCGGAGGAACTGGCTGCAGCGCCGCATCGAGCACGTAGAGCCGGGTATTCCAAATCGGCCCCCCAATGGACGGCTTCCCCGTACGCTCCGGTCCCAACAAGGCAGCGGTCGAATAAATAGTCGTCTCCGTCGGGCCGTATTGATTGTTCACCTGACAATCCAAATCCTGCAGGGCGAGCTTGAGCCCGACCGGCAAGGCCTCGCCCCCGGTTATCACCGTCAGCCCGTCGAAGCTGCCGGGCTGGCTGGCGGCAAGCGCCTGCCATAACGTCGGGGTCGCCTGCATCATGGTCGCCCCGCTGCCTTTGATTTTCCGGGCCAGCGCATGCGGGTCCAGAAGCGTCTCCTTCGAGGCGATATCGACGGCGGCTCCCGTCGTGAGCGGCAACAGCACCTCCATGACGGCGATATCGAAGGAGATCGTCGTCACGGACAGCAGCTTATCCCGGCCATCCGGCGCAAACCGCTCACGCATGCACAGCAGCAGGTTGGCCAGCCCTTCAAATGTAAGCAAGACGCCCTTCGGTCTGCCCGTCGATCCGGAGGTGTAAATGACATAAGACGGGTGAAGCGGCGACAAACGGCATAACCGGTCGGCGTCGCTCGGGTTGCGCTCCACTTGCCGCTCGAGGCGCTTCATGGCCGCAGGCTCATCAAGCAAGATTTTCGGAATCGCGCCGGAACCGGGCAGCCTGGAGTCCACCTCCCGAACCGTGATCAGGCACATCGGAGCGGCATCATTCAGCATATAGGCAATCCGGGCGGACGGATAATCCGGATCGATCGGCAAATAAGCCGCTCCCGCCTTATGTACCGCCAGGATGGCGATGACTATCTCAATCGATCGCGGGAGCGCCAGAGCCACGATCCGCTCCGGGCCGGCACCATGCGCAATGAGCAGATGCGCCAGCTGGTTGGCGCGCGCGTTCAATTCCGCATAACGGAGTACCGTGTCCTCGAAGACCACAGCCACTGCATCGGGCGTGCTCGCCGCCTGCTCCTCGAACAACGCCGGGACGCTCCATTGCATCAGCGCGTGGGCGGTGTCATTCCATTCGTCCAACACCTGAAGGCGTTCTTCAGGCAGCAGCAGCTCCAAACGGCCAAGCGGTTGGCGGGGATCGGACGCAGCCAGCTTGTCCAGCACATGCAGGAAGCGGCGCCGATGCGCGCTCAGTTCGCCGGCATCGTAAACGGCAGGGTTGGCATCGAAGTCAATACGCGGTCCGCTGCCGCCGGAGCCGCAGTAAACATGAATCGTCAGATCATCGACAGGCCCGGCCGCCAGATTGCGTATCTTGCCGCGACATCCGGCAAAATTCAGCTCCTCGATAAACGGCATAATATTCATGAGAGGTCCGAACAGCCTCCGGTTGTCTCCCACTAATTTCAGGTCGCGCCGCAGATCCTGGTGCCTGTAGTCCTGATGCTTTCCTATCTCGCGCATATTCCCGAAGATCTGCCGCACCAGCTCGCTCACGCTCATGTCCGGCCGGACGGCGACGCGCAGCGGCAACAGGTTCATCACCATGCCGGGAACGCGCATCGCCGCGGAGCCGAGACGGCACATCATCGGCACGCCGAGAATGACGTCGTCCGTGCCGGTTAGCCGATGCACATAGATCGCGGCGGCGGCCATCACAACATCGGGCCAGCTTGCCCCCATTCCGCCCGCGGCCGTCCGCCAAGCGTCCATGATGCTTGACGGCAGCTCCGCGGACTCGCGCAAAAAGCTTCTCGACGTGAACTGAGCCCGATCGCCAAGGCTAACCGCTTCCGGATGATCGGCGAAGCGGGCCTGCCAAAATTGCCGATCCCGCTCCAGCCGTTCCGATGCGCGGTAAGCCGCATCTTCCTCCAGGACGGAGCGCCATGAACCGAACGCCCCCTCGCCTAGCGGCAGATCACGAGCGAGCGCCGTATAAATTTGCGCTACCCTTCGCGTCAACAGCGAAAAGCCGTAACCATCGATCACAATATGATGAATACGTTGGTACCAATAGAATCGATCGGGCGCCAGCTTCAATAACGCTTCGGTAAACAGCGGACCACGGCGCAGATCGACCGGCCGGGCCAGATCCTGCTTCATCCATGCTTTCGCCGCTGCATGCGGATCCTCCTCGCCGCACACATCGACCCTATGCATCGTCCAAGCGGATGACGGGGCGATCGTCTGCCAAGGACCGTCCCGATCCTCGCCAAAGCGTGCGTGCAGCGCTTCCGCCTCCATTACGGCCTGGCGTACCGCGGTCTCGAAGCGATCCGGGTCGACAGGTCCGAGGATATCGATGTACTCTCCGGCATTGAATATCGGATTGTCCGGATCAAGCTGCTGCGCGAACCAAATGCCCGACTGCGCACCCGACAAAGGCCAGCGGCCCTGATCAAGATCATGCATGAGCATCTCCACCTCCTATACGAAAAAATAATCGCCGTTCGGCAAAGAGCAGCTCATCCGGGAAGATATAAGCTGCCACCAGTCGGCCAATGTAGGGCGTTCGGCCAACTCCGCGAAGCTTACTTCGGCTCCGCCGCGGTGCCACCGCTCCATCAAGCTCATAATCCGGATCGAATCGAGTCCCCAGGTGGTAATCAGGTTGTCATGATCCGCAATTTTGGACGGATGCTCCTGCAGCAGTCCTGCCACTTCAGCGCGCAGCGCTTGCCGCGTCAATGGCAGGGGCCATCCTTCAGGCAGCGCTTGCAGGCTCGAATCAGACACCGATACGGATTCAGATTCAGACGCCGAATCCCCCTGCCGGGCCAGTTCCTCAATGAGACGCCGGGTCGTTATCGTGACTGCGCAGCGTTCAGCCGCGTAAGCGAGAGCCGACCGATGCTTCTCTGCCGAGAAATCCGCGACAGCGTCGGCGACGAAGAAAGGCTGCACATCTTGCATGAATGCTTCGCATGCGGTCATGAGGCAGCCGATATGCGCATAAATGCCGCACACGATTAGTTGATCCCGGCCGCGCTGGCGCAATAAATCGAGCAGCTCTGTTTTTTGAAACGCGCTGTATCGCCATTTCGTTATCACGATATCATGCTCGCCGGGAGCCAGCGCTTCCACGATTTTTTTCTGATAAGGCCCGTCATTCATGCCCGGCCCCCAGAAATCACACAGCAATCCGCGCCGTTCAGGGCTCTGTCCGCCGGGCTGCGCCGAGTACACGACAGGGATGCCTAGAGCGGAGCATTGCGTGCGAAGCTTCCGGATGTTCGCCAATAATTCCGGGACAGGCGATTCGTCCGCATTGAAGGCGTCAACGAAGTATTGTTGCATATCATGAATCAGAAGAACGGCCCGCTTCGGATCGCGCGTCCAGGCCACCTTGTTCGCCGGCAGGTCCGACTCCGCAGGCATCGGATAAGGCAATATGGAAGGAAGAGCCATAATAACATCCCCTCTCTCTTTTCATCGTTATTTGGACGGATCGGCGAGTTCGTTCCGCTTATTGACAATGAGCTCGCGCAGCGTCTTTTTGCTTACCTTGCCAACCCCTGTTTTGGGAAAAGAATCCGTAAACTCCACCCGATCGGGGATTTTGTAAGCCGCCAGCCCCCGCTCCCTGAGGAAGGCTTTCAGTTCAGCAGCCGTCAGCGGTGAGGATGGATAAGGAATAACGAATGCGCATGTGCGCTCCCCAAGGAACTCGTCCGGCATCGCCACCACCGCCGCATCGTGCACGCCGGGATGGGCCAGAAGATGATTCTCTACCTCTTCTGCCGCCACCTTGTCTCCGCCGCGATTAATTTGGTCCTTGGCGCGGCCTTCAATGACCAGATAACCGGACGGGGTCAATCGGGCCAGGTCGCCCGTACGGTAAAATCCGTCGGCTGTGAACGCTTTGGCGTTATGCTTCTCGGCTTTGTAATAGCCGCGGATGGTATAAGGTCCGCGCGTCAGCAGATGACCCGTCCCGCCCGGCTCGACTTCGCGGTCATCGTCATCGACCAGCCGGATTTCATCATATGGCGACATCGGCCGGCCTTGCGTGTTCACGACGATGTCTTCCGGATCATCCAGCCTCGTATAATTCACCAGCCCTTCCGCCATTCCATAGACCTGCTGCAGTGTGCAGCCCATAACGTTCCGTACCCGCTTGGCCGCCTCCGCGCTGAGCTTGGCTCCGCCTGCCTGCAGCACTCGAAGAGGTGATAGGTCGCAGCGGCGGGATGCCGCCGCATCAAGCCAGATCAAGACCAGCGGCGGTACGACGGCCGTGATCGTGACGCCTTCCTGCGCGATAAGGGGGAAGGCGATGTCTGGACTCGCTCCGCGCGCCAGCACGACCT
This sequence comes from Paenibacillus oralis, assembly GCF_003863965.1. Classification (GTDB taxonomy): domain Bacteria; phylum Bacillota; class Bacilli; order Paenibacillales; family Paenibacillaceae; genus Fontibacillus; species Fontibacillus oralis. Next base: position 4,491,344 of record NZ_RRCN01000001.1, on the reverse strand, counting down.
TGCCGCCGGCATAGAGCGTTCCCAGCGTGCCCGGCGAGCTGAGCGGATAGTTGTGAGCGACGGGCAGCACCGCCAAATAGACGCTGTGCTCATTCAGGGCGCAGATCTCGGCGCTCATCCGGAGACTGTAGATATAATCATCATGCGTACGGGGAATCAGTTTAGGAAGCCCGGTCGTCCCGCCGGAAAGCTGGAAAAAAGCAATGTCCTCGGGCCGTGGTCCATCGATGTCGTCCACAAGCTCGGCATACAGATCGTCCAGTGCCACGTACTTTCCCGCATCCCCGGCCACAATCACCTGGCGCAAGCCTGGAGCCGCTTCCCGCACCTGGTCGGCAAGCTCCCGGTAATCAAAGCCCATGTCGATATCAGGGATAATATATGCCGCCGCTTCGGCGAATTCGCATAAATAAACGATCTCGCTCTTGCGGTGGGCCGGCAAGGAAAAGACGGGCAGCGCGCCCAACCGGAACAGGGCAAAAATAACTTCAAAAAATTGCGGAATATTGGGGAGTTGAACGATAACCCGATCCCGCGGCCGCAAACCCAAGTTGCGGAATCCGGCGGCAAGGCGGTCTGCGCTGGCGTCAAGCTCCGCATAGCTTATCCGCCGATCGCCGCTGACGATGGCAACGCGATCCCCGTGAGCCGCGGCGTGCTGCCGCAGCATTTCGCCGAACGTCTCTCCGCGCCAGCATCCCAGCTGGCGGTAGCGTTCGGCCCATTCTTCCGGCCATGCGTGACATCCCTCCATCAGCATGCTCATCCCTCCTTCACCCTTGAACATTGTTCTTGATCCAACCCCATGGCAAGCAGCAGCGTACGGAACTTGGCCGAAGTCTCCGCAAGCTCCGAAGCCGCGTTCGAGCCGGCGACGATTCCCGCTCCGGCAAACAGGCGCAGTGTACGTCCTTCCGCCTCCGCGCAGCGGATCGTGACCGCCCACTCCCCGTCTCCATTCGCGTCGCACCAACCGACCGCCCCCGTGTAGTACGCACGATCGAAGGGCTCGATGTCCGCAATCACGGCGCGGGCCAGCTCCGTGGGCGTTCCGCAAATGGCAGGCGTTGGATGAAGCGCCATGGCCAACTCCAGCGAGGAGACCGCAGGATTGGCAAGCTCCCCGGTGATGTTGGTCGAGAGATGCCACATCGTTTTCGTCCGCGCGAGCGACGGCCCGGCGGGAACATGCAATTCCCGGCAATAGGGACGCAGCGCAGCGACCACCGCATCAATCACAACTTTATGCTCATGCCTGTCCTTGTCGGAGGCCAGCAGCGCGGTCGCCCTGCGCTTGTCCTCGTTCGGATCATCGCTGCGGGCCGCGGAGCCTGCCAACGGATTGGCCGTAACTTGTAAACCCTTCTTCGTGATGAGCAGCTCCGGACTGGCCCCTATCAGCGTGCGGGGACCCCTGCGCGCTTCCGCCGCTTTGCCATCTTCCGCCGCCAAATCGGCCGCAAAAGTATAGCCATGGGCATTGTGACAAGCCAAATTGTGCAGGATTTGCTGGACATCGACAGCTTCCGGCGCCGTCATCAGCAAAGTTCTGGACAGCACCACCTTCTGAAGTTCGCCTTCACTCAGGCGGGCCAGCGCTTCGTTCACACCATCCATATATGCTTCCGGCTCCGGAATCGGCTGTACCTCCCATACGGATGCCACGGGCCGTTCCTTCAGCATGCCGGCATCGAAACGCAAAGGGCCTGCCCATTGCACATCGTCCGGCACGATAAGCTGCGCGGGTCTTGCAGGAGCGTAGGGAATCGCGCCGACGACAAGCGGCATCGCATGCCCCTTCTGTCTGGCAACGGCCAGAAGCTCCGCCGCGCGCTCGGGCAGGCGACGGCAGTCGTCCAGCCCCTCCTGATCGGACACCCGTCCCCATTCTCCCCGCGTCAACAAGGTTCGTTCCAGCGAAGAAAAATAGAAGGACGTTCCCGTCCGGTATTGCTCCAACAGCTTTACGGCAGACGCCGCAAGAGCCGCATCATCATATTTCGGCATTTCAACCGTCTCCCTCCTATCTATCTCAGCACCCCAAAGTCGCACCGCCGTCGACGTACAATTCATGCATCGTAATATGCCGCGCCCGGTCGGATACGAGAAAACTCACCGCATCGGCAATGTCGGAGGGCATGGCCAGCTTGTGCAGCGGAATACCCAAGCGGAACGACTCCGGCGAGCCGGCAATAACTGCCTCCGCACCGTCCTCGCCGCTCCAAAGCACCCGCTGCATGGCCGTATCCGTGGATCCGGGTGCTACGATGTTGCAGCGAATATTATTCCTGGCATACTCCAGCCCAAGACATTTGGTAAACATGGCTGCGGCTGCCTTCGAAGCCGCATAGGCCGACATATGCATCCGCGGCACCCCGGCCGCGTTCGACCCCACGGTAACGATGGAGCCGGAACCGCGGAGCGCCATCCGTCCGACGGCGGCCCGAGACACATAAAATACACCGTTGACATTGACCCTGAAGGTTTCCTGCCAATCCTCATCGCTAAGCGATTCGATGCGCCCTGCCCGCAGCACACCGGCCACATTGACGACGATCTCAATCGGCCCCAGTTCCTGTTCGATTCGCTCCACCGCTTCTTCCACGGCCGCCCGGTCACCCACGTCCGCCGGGTATGGCGCGGCACGGAGATTCCCGGTGCCGTTCAACTCGGCGGCAAGCTTCTCGACGCCCGCGGCATTCCGATCTATGGCCGCGACGATCGCCCCGAGTCCGGCAAGCGCGCGAGCCACCGCTTCCCCGATGCCTTGGGCAGCGCCTGTAACCAATGCGACTTTCCCCTTAATTCCTTCATATTCCACCTTTAATCAACTCCTCATTGCTGCTCCGGATTCAGGGCAAACCGCAAGGCCCGGCTGATCAGAATCGGCAGCACCGAGACATGCCCTTCATCTTCAAATTCTTTGTATACGGCGCTCACTCCCAAATCGGAGAGAGAAGATAGACGTTCTGCAAGCTCCCTGGCGCTCTCGCAATTGCGGGAGACATGGCTTTTCTCCAATTCCCCGACTCCGAGCAACAGCCGGGCGTTGACCGGCTCCTCCCGTATACGGGCCGTGAATGTCCGCTCCTGTTCAAGCAAAAATTCCTTGCTCCAATGGATGGACGGACTGCCTGCAATATAGTGCCGGAACGCGTCCGGCTTCGTAAACAACGCGTACAGCACGAACAAACCACCGAGAGAGTGTCCGAAAATAGTCTGCCGGTTCAGGTCAATCCGGAACTCGCTGGCGATCTGCGGCTTCAGTTCCTCCTCGATGAATTGCAGGAACGCCGCTGCCCCGCCTTGTTCGGGCAGCTCTGCTCCGTCGGATCCGTGCGTGTACACCGTACTGCGAACTGGCGTGTAATCGTAATAGCGGTCCGGCGGATAGGGAGCCTCCGTCTCATAGCCAATTCCTACAATGATCGCCGGAGCCACTCCCGTCTTGTCGGGACAGTGGCCCTGCAGGCGCACCGCCTCGACCATCGTTCCGAATACCGCGTTGCCATCCAGTAAATAGATGACCGGATATCCCGAAGGAGGGGGCTCCCCCTCCGGCTGCGCCACGATAATCCGGTAGGTGCGATTCTCGGCCCGCGAACGCAGTGACCATTGCTCCGAGCGAGGAATGCCGACTTGGCTGCGCGAAAAATGATCAAGCGTAATGATGTTCCGTTTCATGTCATCCTCCTTTCGCTCATTGCGTCAGCAGCCGAACCGTGTCGTCTACAATTTTTTCGTAAGCGATAAGCCCGCTGCCAAGCCAATATTCATTGCTTACTTCGTACACATGACCCTGCTTGACGGCAGTCATGCTCTTCCAGATTGGACTTTCCATCATTTCTTTCATGCGCTCCGTCCCTTGGCCATAGGCATTAATGACAAAAATATAGTCCGCGTCCAATTCGGGAAGAATCTCCATGGATATGCTGGCGCTATTCTCATTCCCTACGAGATCGGATATGCCAAGCCCCAGATCGCGGTGGACGACATAACCGCACAAGTATTGCCCGCCCATCAGGCTGACGCCTTTGTGGGCAAAGCGAATAATCGCCACCTTCTTCTCTCCGACCGCTTCTTTCAGCTTTTCCTGGGCTTCCTTCACTTTTTGGCGGTAAGCCTGCAGCGCTTTATTGGCCTCGTCGGTTTTGCCGAGCAGCTCTCCAATGGTAGTGAGGGAGTTCTCGATATTTCCGGAAGCATTTGTGAATACATAGGTTGGCGCAATTTTGGAGTAGATTTCATAGTTCCCATTCTGGGCATAGGTCTGCGTATGTAAGATAATCAGATCGGGATTGTAAGACAGTAACGCCTCCGGCGATGGCTGCCCTTCCGAGAAATCAAGCTTCGGCACGCCTTTCAATTCCTCTTGCAGGTAATCATGTCCCCGTTTCCCGTTGGACCACTGCGCTACCGGCTTGACGCCCAGCCTGAGCAAGGAGTCTTCCAAGTTGGGAGCGAAAATGTTCTTGGGCTCCGCAGGAATGGTGATTTCATGGCCAAGCTCGTCCGTGATCGTCCGCTCGCCGGAAGACTTCGCACTGTTTTCATCCGCTGCGGCAGACCCTTCCGCGACGTTTGCGGAGCTTGGTTGGCCGATCGGCTCGGCTTCGCCCTCTTTCATAGAACAGGCCGTCAGCACACTTCCCAAAAGCACGCAGCACAGCAACGCCGACATGCGAGCCATAAAGCCGGACTTGGCGTGAACTAGAAATTTTGACATGGTATCCCCCCTAAGTGATAATGATTCTCATTCACCTAAGTATAGATCAGGGGCCGAAGGATTCTCCATAGCCGTTATCCAGAAAAGCATTTGGACAATTTCCGGTAAACAGCAGCAAGATTTCATCTAGCATTCGCGTGATGGCGACTGCCGAGTATTCGCACCACGGATCGGAGGCAATGGGATAGACATACCGGTTCTTTACCGCTGTCAGCTTCCGCCATTCGGGTGAATGCTGCAGCGCCAGCCAGAAAGCACGGGACGACGCTTCAGGGCATACCAGGACGAGAATTCGGTCGGGGGCTAGCTTAGCCAATTGCTCCAATGTCAACGGCGGACTGCTGGACGCACAGCGCAGGGCCACGGATTCCAGCTTGAGGTCGTGATAAAGCAGCTCTTCCAGTCCGCGGTTCCCATATATATGGATGCTGTGCCCATAAATACGCAGGACTAATAACTGGTCCTGTCCCAACACTTCGCCAATTTTCGTCCGGGCGGACTGAACCCGCTGTTCGTATCGGCGTATCCATTGCGCCGCCTTGTCTTCTCTATTCAAAAAACGGCCAATCTTCTGCAGTTGATCCCGCCAACCGTCTTGCGCCGATACAATGAGAGAGGGAGCGATTTCCTTTACTTTCGTCTTCTCCATGGAAGTAAGATGTTCAGTGCCAATGATCGCATCGGGACGAGCCTGCACCAGTTTGTTCAGATTCACTTCGAACGAACGAGGAGAATATGGAGCGGTAAGATTTAATTGGAAGGGAATCTTCGTTCGCAAGGTGTGGTAATAATGAGGCGTCCACTTCGAGTCGAGCGGCGCCGCCACCGGCATGACATCCAGCGCAATCAGTTGCCCGATCACCGAAGAGGAACAGGCGGCGATGTGCTGCTTCGCGTTCTTGGCGAAGTCGGACGGAGAAACGCCAACTTCTTTCTTGAATTTGCGGCTAAAATAGAATTCATCCTTATACCCAACTTTCAAGGCAATATCCCGCAGACGCTCTCCGGATTCCGCCAAGTATCGCTTCGCGTGGTTTATACGCACAGCCGTTAAGTAATCCATAGCGCTTAGGCCATAGGTTTTCTTGAAGAGGTCGACAAAATATTTGGGGCTGATATTGGCCATCCGTGCCAGTTGCCCAATCGATAGAGATTCGTCATAATGCTGATCCATAAATTCTTTGATCTCATTCAAGTTGGTTTTCCGGCTCCGGTCCGGCGTCCGCAAGTTTCTGCATCTCGGCAGCTCTTTTTTTGAAACCACGGGGAACCTCCTTTTGCTAACGTATGATGAGCATGAAGCAACGAGCGAAAGTTGCATCTCTTAATTGATAATGATTATCATTATCATAAAATAAATTACCATAAGTGCCCATATTAGTCAATCAATTTAGGAGAGAAACTAAGTGAGTCGATACGATCGGCCAAATTGCTCGGATTTATGGGGCCGAACGAATCGGTTTCCTCCCGGCGATTCTGATTTATTCGGGGCTTGTCGTTATCGCCGCCATTGCGCTGGCCGAAATCGTTCAGCTCCGCTGTAACATAAAAAAGGGCGGTCCTGCCGAAATATCCGGCAAGATCGCCTTTCAAGTTTTAACCCAAAGCTGCAATCGTTATCAATTAAAGGTCCTTTTTACAAACTCAATCACTTCTTCTGACGTTTTCATGGATAGAACGGCCCCTTTCACGCTTATTGCATGTTCACTTGACAGCTCTTTGATTTGCGCGCGTGCCGGAAGAATGGATGTTGCGCTCATGGAGAACTCATCAAGTCCCAGACTAAGCAATAAAGGAATGGCAATCGGATCGCCGGCCATTTCTCCGCACATCCCCGCCCATTTTCCTTCTTTGTGCGCCGCATCAATGACCATTGAAATCAGACGTAAAATCGCGGGATTGTAGGGTTGATACAGGTAAGCTACGCGTTCATTCATGCGATCGGCGGCCAGAGTATATTGGATCAAATCATTGGTGCCGATGCTGAAGAAGTCGACTTCTTTGGCAAATTGATCCGCCATTACAGCGGTGGACGGTATTTCCACCATCATGCCGATTTCAATTTGATCCGATACTCTTACACCGCTTGCAAGAAGCTTTTCTTTTTCTTCCAAAAGAATGGATTTGGCTTCCCTGAACTCAGAAACGGTTGCAATCATAGGAAACATGATTTTCAAATTTCCATAGCTGCTTGCACGTAATAAGGCACGTAATTGGGTACGGAAAATAGCCTGTTCTTCCAAGCATAAACGAATCGCTCTAAAGCCTAAAAACGGGTTCATTTCTTTGGGCAGATTTAAGTAAGGCAGCTCTTTATCGCCGCCGATGTCCAAAGTACGGACCACCACCGGCTTCCCGTTCATTTTTTCCAGAACGGTTTTATAAGCGGTAAACTGCTCTTCCTCTGTTGGAAGCCGGTCTTTTCCCATATAAAGGAACTCCGTGCGGTAAAGCCCGACCGATTCCCCTCCGTTTTCCAGCACGCTTTTCACGTCAGCCGGCGTACCGATGTTCGCGGCCAGCTCGACGTGCACGCCGTCTTTCGTTACCGTCGGCTCATGAACCAGTTTGGCCCACTCTGCTTTTTGCGTTTCGTATTGTACCTTTTTCGCTTCATATTGGGCAATCGTTTCCGGTGACGGGTCGATGATGACCTCGCCCTCCAACCCGTCGACAATTACTACGGCGCCGTATTCAATGCTGGATGTGGCTTGTTTTGTGCCAACGACGGCCGGGATTTCCAGCGTGCGGGCCATGATTGCCGAATGGGAAGTGCGGCCGCCGATATCCGTTGCAAACCCTTTTACATAACGGCGATTTAACTGCGCGGTATCGGAAGGTGTCAAATCCTCGGCGATGATGACGACTTCTTCGGAAATCAAGCTGGGATCGGGAATTTGCACGCCTAATAAATGCGCGGTCACCCGATTCGTTACATCGCGGATGTCTTTGGCGCGTTCCCGCATATATTCGTTATCCATCGATTCCAGCATGGAAACAAATCTGTCGGCTGATTCTTTTAAGGCAAATTCCGCGTTCACGCCTTCCGTGCTTATCCGATCGAAAACCGGATTTATTAGTTCCGGGTCGTTTAATACTAATAAATGAGCGGCGAGAATTTCCGCTTTATCAGCACCCAACTCACGGTTTACGTATTCTTTAATTTTTTCAAGCTCCGCCTTAGACTGGCTGATGGCCTGCTCCAATCGGCGTTTTTCGGCGTCCCTGTCTCCGATGTTCTTTTTTACGATTTTAAGCTCCGGCTCCTCCAGGCGGTAGGCTTTGGCGATCGCTATACCGGCTGAAGCGCCGATTCCTTTCAGATGACTTCGCATGATTCGCCAAGCCCTTCGTTTTTCAAAGCTTCTTCAATCCCTTGGATCGCCTGATCCGCATCGGAACCAGCCGCAGCAATTTGAATTTGCGCTCCGTGCGGAATACCCAAAGACATCACGCCCACAATCGATTTCAGGTTCACGGATCGGCCGTTATATTCGATGTTAACCTCCGCATTATACTGGCTTGCGGCTTGAACCAAGGTTGAAGCCGGACGTGTGTGTATTCCTAGCTCGTCAATGACTGTAAATATTTTTGTTACCATAGTTTCTATCTCCTCTCCTCCATCTATATAGGTTGACTTCATCAGTTCAACTTATATAGCCCTCCAAATTTATATAGCATCTTTTCGAGCAATACGGTTCCCGGCCCGGTTATAGCAAACGCTATAACCGTTCCGATCCCCACGATCCCGCCGAACAAGAAGCCGGTGCTTAAAAAGATCGCGTCCACACCGATTCTGCCGAGGTCATACCTGATTCCGAATTTGGATTCGGTATATCGCAAAATCGCGTCTAAGGCGTACATGCCGTTACCGAAATTCATCAACAGCACATAAGTCATGGAGAAACAAAAGTTAGCCAGGATAACGATGACGATTTTAATGAATAGCGATAAATCCGCCAGCTCCAGATCGGCAATAAACGGATGAATCCAATTAATCAAGGGCCCGACCAAAAAGGAGTACAAGACGGAAGAAAAACCGATTGATTTTCGATTTAGCAATAAACCCACGGCAAGAAAAACAATACTTAAGCAAGAGCTTGCGAGACCGACACTAATTCCGAGACTTATATGCAATCCATCCAACAAAACCGTTAAAGTGTCGGACCCGATATTACACTCGATAAATAAATTTACGGCTAGAGCGCTTAACGCCGTGGCAACGACCACAATCACCAATCGCCCGCCAAATTTCACAAGAGCCATATTTACGCAACCTTTAGTCCAAGTCTTCTCCATTTGAAGCGATCACTTTTTGCATCCAGTAAAAGCTGTCTTTCCGGAGGCGCTTTTTGCTGCCCTTGCCGTAATCATCCTGATCCACGTAAATGAATCCGTAGCGTTTGCTCATTTCCGAAGAGGAACAACTCACGATATCAATCGGTCCCCATGCGTAGTAGCCTCTTAGATCCACTCCATCCTTAATGGCTTCTTTCATTTGCTCGATATGAGCCCGGTAATAGTCCACCCGATAAGGATCATGGATGGTATCGTCTTCTTCCAATTGGTCATGGTAGCCGATCCCGTTCTCCGTGATATAAATAGGGCACTGATAGCGGTCATAGAACAGGTTGAGAAAAGTGCGCAGACCGATCGGATCAATCGTCCATCCCCAAGGGTTGGCCGGAAGTTCGGTATTGCGGTAAGGGCCTGTTTTGTTCTTCATGCTCTCTTCATCGACAATACGAGTGTAGTAATAGGAGAAGGACATAAAGTCGGCCGTATGCTTCAATGCTTCTTCGTCGCCCTCCGCAAATTCGACGGTAATCCCGTTGTCATGGAAATAGCGGAACGCGTAACCGGGATAATATCCGCGCAGCAGCACGTCGGAGAAGAAGTACTCCATTTGATTATTGCGAACGGTGGCGAAGACGTCTTCCGGTTTGCAAGTCGCCGGATAGGCCGGTCCCCCGCAGAGCATCATTCCGATTTGCAGATTCGGATCGAGGCTTTTGGCATATTTCGTGACCAGACCGCAAGCCACAAATTCATGATGTACGCCTTGATATTTGGCGGAGGTTAAATCATCCACTACATCTTCCGCAATGCCCAGATGGTTAAAGGATTCGTGAACGATTAAATTGATTTGATTAACAATAATCCAGTATTTTACCTTTTTGTGGTAACGATCCAAAATGACTTGGCTAAAGCGGACGAAGAAATCGATCATCTCCCTGGAGTACCACCCTTTATAGTTCAGGGTCAAATGCAGCGGCATTTCGTAATGGGACAAGGTGATCATCGGCTCCATGCCGTTCGCGATAATTTCATCGATCAGATTATCGTAAAATTTCAACCCTTCTTCATTTGGCTCCGCCTCGTCTCCGTTCGGGAAAATTCTGGTCCAGTTGATTGAGGTGCGGAAGGTTTTAAGTCCGAGTTCACTGAGCAATTTCAAGTCTTCTTTATAAGTGTGATAGAAATCGATTCCCCAACGTTTCGGAAAAACGCGATCCTCGCTTTGCATCGCTTCCTTAACATAGTCCGTAGTCAGTTCCAAATTGTATTTTTTCTCTAAAGGAACCTTATCCGTAAATTCATTAATATCCGCTACACTTAATCCTTTTCCATTAATATCGTAAGCACCTTCCGCTTGATTGGCGGCGATGGCTCCGCCCCATAAAAAATCGGCCGGAAATCCTGATGGAATGTTCTTCATTTTGCTTACTTCCCCTCTTTATTTATTGGTCATTTCTAATTGGGCCAGCCTCTGATTAAAGCTCTCGAAAATGTCGATTAGACGCTTGGACATATTAATTTCACTATAAATCGTCATGAGCGTGTCTTGCGCATGGGCAAATAAAACCGAATACTCGCCTTGTTCGCCTTCCGTTTCTTTTTGGATGCAGTTCGTTTGCACGCGATGGGCAATCACAATTTCGTCGTTGGCTAATTTCATCTTCTCCTTAGCTCCGGCGAAGTCGTTTTTTTCAATATCTTTTAACGCTTCCGTACAATGCTTTCTTGCTTCCCCGGCGTGCAAAATGATTTGCATCGCCTCTTGAGCTACTTGTTCCGAAGTCATAATAAAAATCTCCTTTGCAGAGGTTGTTCAAAGAGTCATCTTTTGAACTCACATTAATAGTTTAATTGGTTTGCGGCATTTCTTTTTCAAGTTCTTGTTTTTCGTAGGTTTTGAAAAACGGGTACCAAATCAGCGTAGCTACCCCGACGCAGATGAGCATCAAAATCATGCCTGTGATCGTCCCTGTCGTAATCCACGTGGCGATCGGAAAAGGAACGTACCACAGATCGAAAATCACTTTCGGGATGGTGCCGAAAGGAATAACTTTGGTTCCGATCCAAACGAGCGCCGGCAAGATGATCCCTATGATCCACATCGGCAGCATCAACAAGGGATTCCATACGATCGAACCGAATACCAAAGGCTCGTTGATATTAAAGACGGCGGGGATAAAGCTTGCCCGGCCCAGCGCTTTGAGCTTGGTGCTTTTCGAGAACGCGTGCATAATAACCAGGGGTAACGTACAGCCCACGCCGCCTACAAACAAGTAGGCCGAAAAAATCGTTTCGGACGTGACGAGATTATGCGCTCCCAGGGTCGCGTTTGCGGTAATGGCCGCCAGAAAAATCGGTTTGGTGACCGGGGTTAACACCCAACTGGAGATCCCCATGGAATAAAGGAAGCAGTAAATGAAAATAATCAGTATGAATCCCCAAGGCGTCTCAACCACACCCGCCAACGGCATAAAAATATTTAAAATGATATTGTAGATATCAACATGAACGATATCGACCAATACCCAAGCCGCAACCAAAGTGATCCCGATGGGGAGCATGGAGTCGAACCAGGCTTTGACAAAGTCCGGGATGACGGACTCTTCTTTGAAAAAAGAGAACTTTCCGAACAGGCTCATGATATATCCGGTAAAAAGGGCGGCGATGATGGCAACGAACATGCCGCCGGTTCCCAAAGAGCTATGGGAAAAACCAACCGTACCGTCTTTGACGACCTGAGGAGTGATGATGATCAAGAAAACAATCAGACTGGTGCATCCGGCGATAAAGCGCTGCTTTCTTAACTTCTTCTTCTCCATCAAATTAAACGGAATCAGGAAAGAAACCAGCAGCGAAAGCATGCCCATCGTCCATCCGAACGGAACCCAAAAATTCGGGTAGTTTTTGATTTGATAGACATCTCCGGGGATGGTGAGCAGGCAAAAGACCGATCCCAGAAGAATGAATGGCAACAGCTGCATGACGGAATCCTTGAGCGTGACGATCCACACATTGTTATTGACTTTATTCATCTTCGGAGCAAAGTCGTTTTTCAGCCATTCCATTAATTTATTCATTGTTCTTATCCCCTTATTAGCCGTTTAGCTCATTCAATAAATCATCCAAAGCCGCTTCCCCGTCCAGTGTGGAATAATAAGAAGGCTTCATTAAGAGCACTTTGACATCGGTATCTTGGGTAAGCTCGTTGATGTCATCCATGATATAAGCCAAGTGGGGGCCGACCAATAATGCGTCGATTTCCTGAATATAATTTTCAATTTCCGCTTCCCCTCTGGCTTTGATGTCCATATTCAAGTTTCTTTTTTTTGCGGCCTTGCGTAGATTGGCGGCCATAAAACCGGAGCTAGCTCCCGACCCGCAGATTAATAACACGTTTAGCGCTTCGCCTGCTTTTGCCATGGTAATCCTCCTCGCTTTTCTATATAATCGTGATGTGACAGCGCTGTCATTGCTACAACCAAACTATAGTACAAATCCAAAACCGGTCTCAAATAAAAAACTGCACTTCTACGGTGCAACTTTTTAAAGTGAGGAAACGCCATGAAAACACAGTATGTCGATTTAATTCAATATTTAAGCTCCTGCAACCAGTGGGTTTCGTCGCAAAGTTTAGCGGATAAGTACGGCGTGTCCAAACGCACCATCAAATCTTATATCAGCGAAATCAATGCTATTCACCACGGGTTAATCCTATCGTCGAATAAAGGTTATAAAGTCGAAACGGATCAGGTAAACTCTTTTCTAGACAACGAACAAAAAGCGATCCCGCAAACGCAATCCGAACGAATCGCTTATATTCTTAAAAAACTGGTGCACACAGGTCAGCCTATTTCCATTTATGATTTAAGCGACGCCCTGTTTATCAGCGAGTCCACGCTAAGGCTGGATTTAAAGCTAATTAAGGAGAAGCTGGCCAAAAACAACCTGGAATTGAATTTGGTTAAAGATCATCTAAGCTTGCGCGGCAAAGAAAAGGACAAGCGCAAACTCATGAGCAGCATTTTGTACGAAGAGGCCGACGGAAGCTTTATCGACATCGATAAAATCAAAAGGTTTTACCATGAATTAAATGTGGATTACATCCGGGAAGTCGTTGTCGAAACCTTTTCTTCCCATCACTTTTTCACCAATGATTTCTATTTGACCAATGTGGTCATCCATATCACCATCGCCTTGGACCGAATGAAACGTGATTTCCAGTTCTTAAACAATACCGTGAAATATATTGCCGACAAAACCGCGTACATCATTGCCAAGGAAATCGCCCTTAAATTGGAATCTTATTTTCACGTCCAATATTCAGAAGAGGAAATCGCCGATTTGGCGCTCTTGATTTCGTGCAACGGAACAAACGTCAACTTTACGCAAATTGAAGTCAGCGACCTGGAACGGATTGCCGGGAAAGACTGTATTGAGTTGGTCAGCGAAATCGCCTCCGACTTGGATAAGTATTACTATATCAGTATTGCCGATGCCGATTTTATTACTCGTTTTACGCTGCATGTTAAAAACCTGTTGATGCGCTTAAAAAACAACCATTCAACGAAAAATCCGCTAACCAACACGATCAAGAGGGAATGCCCGCTTATTTACGATTGCGCCGTGCACGCTTCCCATGTGATTAAAGAAAAAACGGGCTATCGGATCAGCGACGATGAAATCGCCTATTTGGCTTTTCATCTGGGGTATGCCATTGAATTGCAGCGGCAGACGAACGTAAAAATTTCGTGCACGGTGCTGTTTCCGCTCTACTACAACATGAACGTACAAATGATTAATAAATTACAGCAGTATTTTGGCGACGATATATCGATTCATTCGATTGTCACGGATGAAAGCGATTTGAACTATGCATCCAGCGATTTTATTATTTCTTCCGCCCAATTGCACAAAATTCCGGAAGTCCCGTATGTCGTGATTACTCCGTTTTTTATCGAAAGCGACCGGGAAAAAGTGTCGGACAAAATCTTTGAGTTAAAAGAGCAAAAAAAGAAAAATCAATTTAAGTACCATCTAAAATCTTTTTTGGACGAAAGGCATTTCTGCAGCTCCACGGCTAGGTCCGGGAAAGAGGAAGTTTTACGGTTTATCTGTCAAACGATGAACCGAGACGGCTATACGGACGAGGATTTTTTCGCCAAAATCATGGAACGGGAAGCGATGTCCTCTACCGCATTCGGACAAGTGGCCCTTCCGCATGCGATCAAAATGGAATCCCGCAAAACGGGGATGTTCATTTATTTGAACCCGAATGGGATCAAGTGGGATCACTCCACCGTGAAAATCGTTTTATTAATCACCGTCAGCGGGGAGGATCGAAAAATATTCCGCGACGTATTCGATGCGCTCGCCACCATATTGACGGACGACAAAAATGTGAATCTGTTGTCATCCCTGGATCACTTCGATGATTTTATCAATCAACTGATCGCCTGCTGGGAGTAAGGTTTTGACAATGTTTCCGTACCTCCGTATAATGAATGAAAGTCATTCATAATCAAGAGGAGGGAGATGAATATTTGGCAAACCTCACTGACGGGAAATACAATCTTATTTTAAACGCGGCCATGGAAGTCATCACGGAAAAAGGATATGACAAAACGGTGATTTCCGATATCGTAAAAAAAGCGGGCGTCGCCCAGGGAACGTTTTATTTATATTTCCCATCCAAAAAGGCGCTAATTCCCGCGATCGCCGATCATCTTCTAACCATTACTTTTGGTAACATCAAAGAAAAAGCGCAGGATCAAGAAAGCTTCCGGGACGTTTTGCAGGTTATCATCAACGAAACCTTCAGCATCACCGATTCGTACAAAGAAATTCTTATCCTGTGTTACTCCGGTCTAGCGATCGATCATTCCATGGAGAAATGGGAAGCCATCTATTCTCCTTATTATGATTGGCTTGAGGATAAATTATTGAAAGCTATGAACAATAAGGAGATTATCGGTGATCTTCATGCCAAATGGACAGCCAGACTTATCATCAATCTAATTGAAAACGCGGCTGAACGATATTATATCGGCCATGAGCAAGAAGAATCCCTGGACGTATATAAGAAGCGGGTATTTCATTTCATCGAAAGATCGTTGCGGAGAACATAAAGAAGAGCACCGGAAAATCTGAATTTATTTTTTTACAGTAATATGACTGACGTTCATTCATTAATCGTGTGGTGACTTATTTGAATTTTCGGAAAGGAAAATGTTCTATGAACAAGGGTTGGATTTTCGTCATATTAACTTCTCTATTCGAATTATTTTGGGTCTTTGGATTTAATGTTGCCGATACTTGGTGGCACTGGGTTATCATCCTTGCCGTTATTCTCATTGATATGCAGTTTCTTGCAAAAGCCTGCGAGTCGTTGCCGACCGGCACCGTTTACGCCGTTTTTGCAGCGGCAGGTACAGTGGGCACAGCCCTAATGGACATCCTTATTTTTGATGCGGAATTCAGCATTGCAAAAGGCCTGTTTATGGGGATTCTGGTTATCGGGGTTATCGCATTGAAACTATTCGACAATAAGCCGGCATCCGGATCGGCAAAAGGAGTTCGTTAATATGGGTTGGCTATTCGTGTTGATTGCTGCTCTATTGGAGCTGGTTGGGGTCATTGGTTTAAAAAAATTCAGCTTAAGGAAATCCATTTTGAATTTGCTGATGTTCTTTGGGGGATTTGGAGGTTCTTTTGCCTTTCTTTACGCTTCCTTTAACTATCTTCAAGTCAGCATCGCCTATGCGGTCTGGATTGGAATAGGAACTTCGGCGGCAGTTCTCGTAAACATGATCTTTTTTGGTGAATCCAAAAGCATTGGGCGCATTATAAGTCTCATGATCATTGTCGTTGGTGTTGTTGGACTAAAAGCAGTTTCATAACCCGTTAACTTCATTTACGGAGCTGTAAGCAAAATGTGAATCTGCCTGCTCGGGAATCATCGAAATCCAAAAAAGCATGCGGTCCCCCCTCGGGGAGCGCATGCTTTTGGATTTTTGGGCAAATCCGCCGCCGGCCGGAACCTACGCCTTGATGGCGTATTTTTCGCGCGCCTGCTTGGTGGCTTCGACCATATTGCGCAGAGAGGCGACGGTTTCCTCGTATTTACGGGTTTTCAGACCGCAATCCGGATTGATCCAGAATTGGGCCGGATCGAGAACGCGCAGGGCCCGCTCGATCATCAAGCCCATTTCGGCGGCCGAAGGCACGCGCGGGCTGTGAATATCGTATACTCCGAGGCCGATCTCTTTGTCGTAAGTGTTCTTCTCAAAGCTTTCGATGAGCTCCCCGTGGCTGCGGGAGGTTTCGATCGAGATGACATCGGCGTCCAGCGCGTTGATCGAATCGATGATATCATGAAACTCGCTGTAGCACATATGCGTATGGATCAGCGTCTCGTTTTTGACCGTGGAGGTCGACAGCCGGAACGCCCGCACCGCCCAGTTCAAATAAGCCGGCCATTGTGCCTGTTTCAGCGGCAAGCCTTCGCGCAGCGCCGGTTCGTCGACCTGGATCATCCCGATGCCCGCGGCTTCCAGCGCCTCCACTTCTTCCCGCAGCGCAAGCGCGATCTGATAAGCCACGTCTTCGCGGGATTTATCGTCGCGCACAAACGACCAGTTCAAAATCGTCACCGGACCGGTCAACATTCCCTTCACCGGCTTATCCGTTAGGGACTGGGCGTACACCGTTTCGGCCACGGTCATCGGCCCTGTCCATTCCACATCGCCATAGATGACCGGAGGTTTTACGCAGCGCGAGCCGTAGGATTGCACCCATCCGTTCGCCGTAAAGGCGAAGCCGGCCAATTTCTCCCCGAAAAATTCCACCATATCGTTCCGTTCAAACTCGCCGTGCACGAACACGTCCAGTCCAAGCTCGGCCTGCAGCTCGATCCAAATTCCGATCTGCTCTTTGATAAACGCCTCGTAACGCTCGCCCGTCCATTCGCCCTTGCGCCATTTTTGCCGGGCGCTGCGGACTTCCGGCGTCTGCGGGAAGCTGCCGATCGTCGTCGTCGGCAGCAGCGGCAGGTTCCAGCGTTTCCGCTGGAGCTTGCTCCGCACTTCATAGCTGTCCGGGCGGGAAGTCGGCTGCGCGGCCAAGTCGGCCATCCGCTGCTGGACCGGCCGGCTGTTGCGGGACGGCGACTGCTGCAGCGCGCGGCGCGCATGGTTTACGCCTTCCGCTGCGGAGCGGACGGCTTCGTAGCCGAGCCGGCCGGCCTTGGCCAGCAGCGCGATCTCCTCCAGCTTCTCGTCGGCAAAAGCGAGCGCCCCGCGCAAAACAGGCTCCAGCGTCCGCTCGTTTTCGGCGCTGATCGGGACGTGCAGCAAGCTGCAGGAAGGCTGGATCACAAGTTGGTCCGCCGGCACCGCTTCGGCCAGCGTCTGCAGCGTCTCCAGCTTGTTGTCCAGGTCCGCCCGCCAGATGGCGCGGCCGTCGATCAGGCCCGCGCCCAGCAGCTTGCCTGCGGGAAAACCAAACTCGCGGATCGCCTGCAAATTACGCCCTTTGTCATGTACGAAATCCAAACCGATACCTTGAACGGGAAGCGCCGTGACGGCTTGGTAGTGATCAACCGCTTCGAAGTATGTTTGCAGGAACAGCTTGATGCCCGGGGCTTCTTGCGCCAGCTTGTCATAAATACGTGTGATGTGCTGAATTTCTTCTTCGGCCAGCGAGGTGGCAAGAATCGGCTCGTCGATCTGCACCCATTCGGCGCCTTCCGCCGCCAGTTCCTTCAAGATCTGCCCATACAGCGGAAGCAGCTTGTCAATCCAGCTGTCAAGCTGATCCGCGGCGTATCCCTTGGACAGCTTCAAGAACGTATACGGCCCGACGATAACCGGTCTGCCTTCGATCCCCAGCTCCGCTTTGGCCTCACGGTAGGCTTCAAGCGGGCGGTTGCGGGTCAGCTTGGGCTCGAGGTTTTCCTCCAGCTCCGGCACGATATAGTGGTAGTTCGTATTGAACCACTTCGTCATTTCACAGGCCGCGGCTTCCCGGCTGCCTCGGGCCATGGCGTAATAAACGGACAAGTCCGGCGCTCCTCCTTCGTAACCAAATCTTTGCGGAATCAGCCCGAACATAACGGCCGTGTCCAGCACATGGTCATAGTAAGTGAAGTCGCCGACCGGAATCACTTCGATTCCTTTTTCCTGCTGCAGCTTCAAATTGCTAAGCCGTATGTTTTTGAGTTCTTCGTGAAGTTCTTTTTCCTCCAGCTTGCCGGACCAGTAGGCTTCCAAAGCCTTTTTCCACTCCCGGTTCCGTCCGATGCGGGGATAACCCAAATTAGCGCTTTTCATATGCATCTCACTCCTCGTTTCATCCTTCTCAAAATGATTAGGAATAAGATAGCATACTTTAAAGTTTATAGAGTAAATCTAATTACCTATTGCCCGTTATAGCCAAAAGCTATATCAACGGCCTTCGTTTGCCACCGTTTGCTCCAGCGCCTCGATATAGGCCGTGCCCAGCTTGGTCAGCTTGGCGTTGCGATGGCAAATCCACCCCACATTGATCGTTTCGTCGCTGGCGAGCGGAACCGGAATAATCTCATTTCCGTTCAGGTCCGAGCTAAGCACGCCGGTGGAGATCGTATACCCGTTTAAGCCGATCAGCAAATTAAACAGCGTGGCCCGGTCGTTCACCTTGATGCTTTTCCGATGGGAGAGCGTGCTCAAAATTTCCTCGGCAAAATGAAACGAATTGAACTCCCCCTGCTCGAAATATAAATACGGGTAGTCCTGAAGCTGATCCAGCGTGACCACGGCATGCTGGGCCAAAGGATTGCGGATGCTGACAAAGATATGCGCCTTCGCCTTAAACAGGCTGTTAAAAATCAAATTCCCGTCCTTCAGCAGCCGGTTGATCACCTTCGAATTGAATTCATTGATATATAAAATGCCGATTTCGCTGCGCTGGCTTTTGACGTCCTGGATGATTTCGTGGGTTTTGGTCTCCCGCAAGGCCAATTCGTATTCGTCCTGCCCGTACTCCTGAACCAGCTTCACAAACGCGTTAACCGCGAACGCGTAATGCTGGGTGGAAACCGAGAAATGCTGGGGCGACGGCTTGGCGTTCAGGTAGCGGTTTTCCAAAAGTTCCGCCTGCTCCATCACCTGTCTCGCGTACGCGAGGAACTCGGCGCCTTCTTTGGAGAGCGTAATGCCTTTGTTCGTCCGCTCGAAAATCGTCATTTGGATGTTCTCCTCGAGCTCCCGGATGGCGTTGGAAAGGCTGGGCTGGGAAATAAACAATCTTCTCGCCGCCTCGTTCATCGAACCGCGGTTGGCCACCTCGACAACGTATCGAAGCTGCTGTAAAGTTATTTTCATTGATCTATTCACCCTTCGGCTTCATGGATTCTTGCAGGTTTCTCCTAACGTAACACCGAACCCGTTTTTGGGCAAGCACCCGGGGAATTTATTTACCGAGCAAATTCCCGCCTCTCATTGGATAAAATCCAATAGATTGGCGGAATCGAACGTGATTTGTAGCTCCAATTGGAAAAAATCCAATAGATTAAGCTCAGGTCGGGCGTTTTACTCCCTGCCGAGCCTAATCTATTGGATATTTCCAATGATACTGCTGTAATTACCATTAAATTTCCAATTCTATTGGAGTATATCCAATCAGAACGTTATGTCGGGCCGTATATACTATTTCTATTCGTTCAGCGCATTCCTCAGGGCTTGCAGATTTTGACGCATCACGCCAATGTAATCTAGCCCCTTAGCCGAGTCCTCTTCGGTCAAACCTTCGATCGGATTCAACACCGCCGATTTTGCCCCGATTTCGGAAGCGATCGTATCGGCCACCTTGGAGGACACCAGGGTTTCAAAAAAGATCGTCTTCACGTTGTGCTCTTTCGCAAACTGGACGATTTCGGCCATCTGGGAAGCCGACGGCTCCTGTTCCGGCGACAGGCCGGCGATCGGCACCTGAGTCAGCCCGTATTGTTTGGCCAGATAACCGAAGGCGGCATGCTGGGTAATAAAGTCCTTGCGCTTGCTGTCCCTGAGCGTTTCGGCAAATTCCTTGTCGAGCGCCTCCAGCTCGGCTACATAAGCATCGGCATTGGCTTTAAACTGGTTCGCGTATTGCGGAGCCGCTTCGGACAATCCTTTTTCAATGTTGCGTACCTCTTGAATCCCAGCGCCGGCGACAGCCATACGTGCGGGTCCAGGCCGCCATGATCATGGTGGTGCCCGCTTTCATCGTGACTATGTACGTCTGTTTCATGAGCATGTTCCCCCTCCTCATGCACATGCTCGCCGTCTTCATGCACATGGTCACCTTCCTCATGCGCATGTTCGCCGTCTTCATGCACTTGGTCACCTTCCTCATGCGCATGTTCGCCATCTTCATGGGCTTCATCGCCATGTTCATGCTCATGCCCTTCCGCGCCTTCCACGATTTCAAGCCCTTGACTGGCTTCAATCGCCTTTAGCCCTTTCCCCGTGGCGCTGTCCAGCACCTGGTCCACCCAGCCTTCCATACCGGCCCCATTGTACACGAGTACGTCAGCCTCGGTAATCGCGGCCATGTCCTGGGGCGTCGGCTCCCAATCATGCGGCTCCATGCCCGCGGGAACGAGGTTTTCCACGTTGGCCAGATCCCCCGCTACTTGGCGCGTAAATTCGTACATCGGATAAAAACTCGTTTTAATTTCCAATTTTCCCGTGGCCGGTGTATTGGCGTTTGATCCGCAACCGGCCGCAACCAGCATCATGGATAACGATAAAGCAACAAAACTACAATTCCAAAATTTCATTTTTTATAAACTCCTTCTTTTTAATTTGTTGTTTGGCAACCCGCCGGCCGCGAACCCGCACCAGCTTTTGCATCAGGATCGTAACAAGCAGGAAAACGAGCAGAATCAAGGCGATTGTTCCCCCGGGCGGGGTATTGATGTAATACGAAACGCTTAAGCCGGAAAAAACGCCGATCAACCCGGTACCGACGGAGATGGCGATCGCCGCCGCAAAACCGGACGCAACGCGCAAAGCCAGCGAGGCCGGCAGCACGATTAACGCCGACACCAGCAGCACGCCCACGACAGGCATAGCAGCGGCCACGGTCATCCCGGTCAACACCGCAAAGGAGAAGGACAGCAGCTTGACCCGGACGCCGGAAATCGCGGCGGTCTCCTCATCAAACGTCAGATGATAAAGCGGGCGGCGCAATACGATAAAATAAAACAAACCGGCCAAAGCGACGACGGCGATCAGGATTAATTGAGTATCGCTGACCGCAACGATGGAACCAAACAGATAAGAGCTGAAGCTTTGGCTCAAGTTCTGCTTTACGCTCATAAGCACTACGGCAAGCGCCAGCCCCGAATTCATAATGATCGCTACCGGCAGTTCGCTGTATGTACGGTAGGAACGGCGAAGCTGCTCGATGACGACTCCTCCGGCAATGGCCACCGCAAAACCGCTGAGCGCGGGATTCAGATGCAGCACCGAGCCTAAAGCCACCCCGGCCAGGGATACATGGGACAGCGTATCCGCCATCAACGCCTGGCGGCGAAGCATAAGGTAAACCCCGAGCAGCGGAGCGATGATGCCGATCAAGCCTCCTGCCCAAAAGGCGCGCTGCATGAATTCGTAACCGAACATCGCCATCCCTCATCCTCCTCCCGCACCAACCTAATCAATGTGTCGAGATACGGCGCCGTTTCCTCAAGCCCGTGGGTGACCATAATCACCGTCCGGCCTTGGTTCGTTACGTCCTCCCTTAACAGCTCGTAAAGCGCGGTCCGGCTCGCCGCATCCATGCCCGTAGCGGGCTCATCCAATATGAGCACCTGAGGCTCCTGGGCCAGCGCCCGGGCAATGCAGACACGTTGTTTTTGACCTCCCGACAACGCCGATTTTACGATCGCGGAACTCCCACATGCCTACCTGCTTCAAGCTTCGCTCCACAACCTGCCGCTGCTCCTCTTTGAACCGGCCGAACAACCCCAAGCGGGAATAACAACCTGAACGGACCAGCTCAATAACTTTGCTGGGGAATCCTGCATTAAAAGAAGACACTTGCTACGGCACATAGCCGACAACCACCTTTGAGCCGTCTTCCTGAAACCGGTTGAACCTCACTGAACCGCTCCAAGGCTTGAGCAGTCCCAGCATCAGCTTCAGCAAAGTCGACTTGGCTGTTCCGTTGGCCCCGGCGATCCCGATAAATTGTCCGGTATGGATGTCGAGAGACAAGTTTTCGATGACAGGCTCGTTCCCATACCCAAAAACAACCTCGCGCATGGACGATAAAATCATGCCAACCTCTCCCCTTAATCGTAATCATTACGCATTAACGTCAAACGTAATATCGTAATCATTACGATTTGTAAACCCCCTTTGCGGATCTGCTTCTTCATTAGTTGTGGCGGAATAGGCACTTTTCCCTGGATTTTCAAATATATTGAGGAAAAAGGGGGGATTAAAGATGGAATTGGATGCGGCTCAAGTTCAGCGGGCGATATTTCTGGCCGCGGTCTGCAGTCAGACCTATGCGCAATTTTCGAACGAAGACGGATCGTTTGCCCTCCCGCCCGGTTATTCGCTGTTTGATACGATCGAAGCCAAATCCTTCATCGGCGTTTGGGAACGATTCGGATTTATTCTCCATTCCCCGGAGGAAATCGTGATCGCTTTTCGCGGCACCAGTTCGACGACCAACTGGATCGCCGACGCCATCGCCTCGCAAAAAAGCTGCGGATATATCAAAGAAGCCGCCCTCACTCACCGCGGCTTCACCGGCATTTACGCTTCGGCCCGGAAGCAGATCTTGTCCGCCCTGCGCCGCTTGCCGCAAGAAAAACCCCTTTACGTTGCCGGCCATAGTCTAGGCGGGGCCCTTGCCACCTTATGCGCCGTCGATATTGCGGCAAACGCCGCGTGTACTCCGGTTCTGTTTACGTTCGGTTCGCCCCGCGTCGGCGATCCCGATTTTGCCAAAGCTTTCGCCAAATACGTCCCCAACAGCTACCGGATCGCCAACCTGTTCGATGTCGTAACCCATGCGCCGCCTTATATCTACAAACTGCCGAAACGGGAAAAAACATACTATTACCGCCACGTCCCTACTACCTGTCCGCTGAATTTCCAAAACGGTTCCGTACCCGCCAATCACGTCATCGATAGTTATTTTGCCGAACTGGCCAAGCTGGATGCGGATTACGCCGAGCAGTTGTCCGCGGCAAGCCCGGGGTTCTGCCCGGTATCCTCACGGCTGCCGTCAAATTCCTTGGCTTAAGCAGCCCTGAGAATCTCCTCCGAAAAACATAAGGGCATAAAATGGCGCTATTCCGGCGATATCCGTCCGTTTGGGAGCAATAGGGGAATTTTATGTCGCTATTTTCTCGGATCGTAGGGGGATGACCGCGTTATGGGCCATTCAATAGGAAATAAGTACAAAAAAATCCTCTAATGGGGATCAACTAGCCTGGCTCCGGATAATAAGTACATAAAGTGCCGCTATTTGAAGGCTAACGATTGGTCGTTCCTGCAGCCGGATGTCAAGGACCATCTCGAGGTACGCCATGGTTTACATAATGCAATTGATTACAACGTGTAAACCAAGGAGAGACTATAATGAGCCGCCAATTATCCAAATCGGGTAAGTTTCCGCTCTACATTCTGATGCTGAATTTGTTTATCGCCCTGTTGGGTCAAGGCATGGTCATCCCCATCCTGCCTGACTATCTCAAACAATTTCATGCGGCAGGGACGGCGGCCGGTTACCTTGTGGCCGCTTTTGGAGCGGCGCAGTTTCTTTTCTCGCCGATCGGCGGGCAACTGTCCGATAAATGGGGCCGCAAAAAATTGATCATGTCCGGCCTTTTCCTAACCGTTCTGTCCCATCTGATGTTCGCCGCTTCAACTTCTCTGCAGCTGCTGTATGTCGCCCGGTTTATCGGAGGCATAGGTCTCGGTTTGATGGTTCCTTCCAACATGGCTTATGTCGCGGATATCACAACACCCGAAACGCGGGCGAAAGGGATGGGTTACTTGGGCGCCGCCATGAATCTGGGCATGGTGCTGGGCCCCGGACTAGGCGGCATCATTGCTGAATTCGGCATACGGGTCCCCTATTATTTTGCGGCCGGGCTGGGTCTTATAGCGACGCTGCTGACGATCTTCTTGCCGGAGACTTTGACGCGTGAACAAAGGCAATCGCACAGCAAACAGGCCACTCGTGATCCGATCGTCCGGCAAATTTTGAATTCGTTTCGAACGCCCTATTTCCGCTATCTTCTGCTTATCCTGGTCATGACGTTTGGCTTGGTGAACTATGAAACGGTCTACGCCCTTTTTGTGGAACAGAAGTATGGCTTAAACGCCGGCAAAATCTCCATCATCATTACGGTAGGCGCCGTTATAGGCATTATTGTGCAGGTCTGGCTGCTGGATTGGATCATCAAGCGGCTGGGGGAGATGAAGCTTATTCGGTTATCTTTGATCATGACAGGCATAGCCCTCCTGCTGATGCTGATCAAGATCAATTTAGGATATCTTTTGGCCGTGTCCGCCCTGTTCTTTGCCTTTAATGCTTTCTTAAGACCGACGGTCAGTTCGCTGATCGCCAATGCGGCCGGGGATCGGCAGGGCTACGCTTCCGGACTGAGCACCACTTATACGAGCATAGGAAATATCCTCGGCCCGATGATCGCCGGAGGGCTGTTTGACAAACATATCGATTTGCCCTATATTTTGGGTGCAATCGTTCTGCTGGCTACCCTGTTCTTAACGGGGGACAGCCAAAAATCGGAGAAAGAGCGGATCGCTGTCCATGACTGAGAACTGGCACCAAAACCTGAAAAACAAAAACCGGGAAGAGCTGATCGCGGCCGGCAAGGAGCTTTTTATGAAGCAAAGCTTCCTCAATGTTAACATTAAAGACGTGTGCGGCAGGGCCGGGGTCAGCCGAGTCACCTTCTATAAACATTTTCAATCCATGGACGAACTGATCTTTGAAGTGCAGATGAAACTGCTGGAGAGCATGACCGCATTTGTGGAAAGAACAGCAGCGCACGCAACAAATGGCAAAGAACAGCTTCGCTTCATGCTGGACGCCTGGATTGATTTTGCCGGGCAGCATCCCGAATATATCAAGTTTATCCTGCTGTTCGACCTGCACTATGAAGCTTATGAATCAAACCAGGAGCTTAAGGAACGTTACGAACGCTTTATTCATGAGAGGAAGGAACAGCACTTTCTCAGTGAGGCTCTTGAAGCCGGAAAAAAAGACGGATCGCTAAACCCCAATCTTGAGGCTTTGGCAACCGCTCAGTTCATCTTCACCTCCATGATGGGACTCCTGCAAAAACTGAGTCTGGCTCCCATGAGTCAATGGGGCCTTATTCCCAAGCGGTTTGCGGAAATGCTGATCCAACATGTAAGTGCCGCCCCCGCCTCCGAGTAGAGAGGCCACCCAAACTGGTGGCCCGCCCCCCGCAGAATCCGACTAAATCGCCGTTCTCCATTAAGCGTTTATCCAAGCTTCTGCCGAATTGCCTTTATTTTTTCCTCTGTAAAAACTCCCGAGTCCAACAAATCCAAAATCGACAGGACCCCTCCGCGCGAGCCCCAGCTTCCTTCTTCAATGACCTGAAAGGATACCCACCATGTTGGGGGAGGTTCCGGCACTTCAAGTACTTTGCCTAAACAGTCAAGTATATTCTCAAGGACCTCTTTTCGAACTTCATTAGGCCAATCGCCATCCATCACCAATATATTGACTGTAATAATATCCCGCTCGGGCCCATCCGCCAACAATTTACCTCCAATCGCCATATGTTCCGCAGAGTACTCCGCAAAGCGGACTTGAAACCCGTCGCGTGCCGGGGGACAAAATTGACCTACCTCCGGAATAAGCACAGCATCGGTTAAGCTTTCCGCCAAAAGACGGCGTTGCTCCAATGTAATACGGCCTTCCGGATAATGGACTGCAATCATTGTCATCGTTTTCTACACTCCTTTTTCTAATATGAGGTTGAGCAACCAGCTCGTAAATAAACACTAAACCCACAACAAATCCCTGTCAATACAAATTATTAAAATAATATATATTATAAAAATATATAGGATGTGTCCAGAACCGAAATGCTTTATAATGAAAACAATCTGATTTTTCAAAAGCGCTGGGGTAATAAGCTAGGAGGTAATGAAATGGCGCCATCGTCCGGAAAAATGAACACCATGTTCGCCGTTCTAGGTATACTTACGCTCGGTCCGCATACGGGTTACGATATTAAGCAGCATATGGAGAAGAGCACCCGTTACTTTTGGAATGAAAATTATGGGCAGATTTATCCTGTGCTTGCCGAACTCCTGGAACGCCAGGATGTCACCGTGCATGTGAAACGCCAAAGAGGTAAGCCGGATAAAAAAGTGTACAGTATTACGGAGCAAGGGAAACAGACGTTAGCCGATTGGCTGTCCGAACCTATGGAACATATGGTGATGCTCAAAAAAAACGAGCTGCTGCTAAGGGTGTTCTTTGGCAGCAATGCCCGGCCTGAAACAATCATTCAACATATAAAGGACCACAAAAAAAAGTTGGAAGAAGCGCTGCAGATGTTTCTGGGGCTTGAAGAGTGGCTTAAAAAACAAGAGTCGGACGACCCCAATATCAAATACTGGCTGATTACAAATAATTATGGAAAAAACCAGTTCAGCAGCCTGATTCGCTGGTGTGACGAGAGTATTCGAGAATTGGAAAACTCATCATTAGAATCCAAGCTTTAAAAGCCACTCATAGGCCTTAACCGGAGCCGCCTTTTTTTGTAAATTATATCGCCAAAATGTGATGTCCAAGTTAAAATAAGGTAATTCGAAAATAAGGCTTAAAACCAGGGAGGTATGGGAATGGTGCAGGATCATTTAATCCGGATCGAAGGAAAGGCCATTGAACTGCGTTACGTACGCGTCACGGATCTGGACGCCTATTTCGACTTTTTGCAAGATGCCGAGATGCTGCGGCTGACGGGAAGCCGGGGAGATTATACCCGGGAAAGCACGGAAATGTGGCTGCAAAAGATCAGCCAGGCGAATGAGGACCGGCTCGACTTGATTATCGTGACGAAGGATTCGGGCGAATTGATCGGCGAAGTCGTCTTAAACGAGATCGATCCCGTTAACCGGAGCGCAAACATTCGGATCGGGATCAAAGGAACCGAGCATCGCGGCAAGGGGTACGGAACGGAAGCGATGATGCATATGCTGCGTTACGGCTTCGAGGTTTTTCGGCTGCACCGGATTCATTTGGGGGTCTACTCGTTTAATCCGCGTGCGATTCATGTGTATGAGAAAATCGGCTTCCGCCGGGAAGGAGTGCTGCGCGACGAACTGTATATGAACGGCAAATTCCATGATTTAATCCTGATGTCGATGCTTGAAGACGAATATCGCGCTTTACATGGAGCTTAACGAGTTTCAGCTTCGGTACTGGCTGGCCCGGGGTTCTGTCCAATCTGAAACGTCGCTTGAAACCGGAACCCCGCGCTGTAACTGACGCGAACAAATAAATACCATAACGATGAAATATACAATGGTTATGTAAAATGACGATTAGACGCAAGTAAATTTTGTCCCCTTTCTTAAAAAATCTTGTTCAATAGCACATTAAAAAAAGGCTGCCAACCGGCAGCCCTTGAAAGAGGGTACGTTTGAAATAAGGTGATCCGTTTAATCTTCTTCAACAATTTCGCCCGCTCATGCGTCTTCCTCGGCGACGCCAAGCGCCATATTTTTCTCTTTGAAAATGGCATTATGGGAAGAAACGTATGCCGCCGCTGGCGCATCCGGCTCCAAGTACAGCTTGGCGCCGTTCACCGCCAACGCCGCGTCGGTGAAAGCGCCGGCGATCAAATGCAGCTTACTGGCGTAATGCGCCACATCGCCGGCTACAAATACCCCCGGGAGGTTGGTCGCGAGTTTTTCGTCCGCGCGGATGTCCCATTGCCCCATCTCCAGCCCCCAGTTGACGATGTTGCCGAAATCGCCGCGCAATCCGTGATTTACGATCACGGCATCCACTTCAAGCCATTCCGCCTCTTCCGACAAACAGCCATCCGAATCGACGCTAACGATCGATACCGCCTCAATCGCTTTGCCGTCGGCGCTTCCGCGAAGCTGTTTCAGGGCATATGGAGTGAGGACGCGAACCGAAGATTCCAGCATGCGCTTCACGTTACGTTCATGTCCTCCAAAACGTTCACGCCGATGTACGACGGTGACGCTTGCGGCTAACGGTTCCAATTCGTTCGCCCAATCCACCGCGGAATCGCCGCCGCCGGAAATGAGCACCCGTTTGTTACGGAATATCTCCAGTTCCTGCACTGTGTAATGAAGATTGCCGACCTCGTAGCGCTCGGCCCCTTCGATGTCCAGCTTGGCGAGTTTCAGAACCCCCCGCCCCAAAGCGAGGATCACCGTTTTAGTCCAGTGGCGCTCGCCCGTTACCGACGTGAGCAGTATCGTGCCGTCGGCCCGCCGCTCCAGCCCGCTGATTTGCTGTCCCAATACGATCGTAGGATCAAACGTCATCGCCTGCCCGATCATTTGCTGCGTCAACCGCTCGCAGCGAACCGGCGTTACGCCGCCGACATCCCAAATCATCTTCTCCGGATAGATCAGCGTACGTCCGCCGAGTTCCTCTTTCGCCTCGATCAGTTTCGTTTTCATATCGCGCATTCCGCTGTAGAAAGCCGCGTACAATCCGGCCGGTCCGCCTCCGATAATCGTCACGTCATATAGTTCCATATCCTCAGTCATCTATTTCCCTCCTGCCTTTTAAGCGCCAAATTGCGCCCTGTGCAAGCGGCTGTAAACCCCGCCCGCAGCCACCAGCTCCTGGTGACGGCCTTGCTCGGCGATCCCTTGATCGGTCACGACCACGATGCGGTCCGCTTCTTTGATCGTCGCCAGCCGATGGGCGATGACCAGTGTCGTCCGTCCATGCGACAGCTCCGCCAGCGACTGCTGAATCGCCAGCTCCGTCTCCGTGTCGAGCGCCGAAGTCGCCTCGTCGAGGATCAGGATCGGCGGATTTTTCAGAAACATACGGGCGATCGCAAGACGCTGCTTCTGGCCGCCGGACAGCTTCACGCCCCGCTCGCCGATAACGGTATCCATGCCCAGTTCCTGGGCGCGGATAAATTCATCCAACTTCGCCCGCCGCGCCGCTTCCCATACCTCTTCTTCGCTCGCACCAAGCTTGCCGTACAGGATATTTTCCCGAATCGTCCCGGCAAACAGGAATACATCCTGCTGCACGATACCGATCTGACTGCGCAGCGAATCCTGCGTCACCTTGCGGATATCCACACCGTCGATGCGAATCGAACCGCTCTCCACTTCATAGAAACGCGGCAGAAGGCTGCACAGCGTCGTTTTGCCCGCGCCGGACGGACCGACGAAAGCGATCGTTTCGCCTTTGCGGATGACCAAATCCACCTGATTAAGCACCTTTTTCTCCCCATCGTATCCAAAAGTGACGTTTTGATAGCGAATTTCCCGCTCGAACGGTTTCATCATCACCGCATCCGGCGCATCTTCCACATCCGGTTCCGTATCCAACAGTTCCGTATAACGTTTGAAACCGGCGAAGCCTTGCGGATAACTTTCCACGATCGCGTTGATCTTTTCGATCGGCCGGAAGAAGACGTTGGTCAGCAGCAGGAAGCCGATGAACTCACCGTATGAAATCCGGCCGCGAATAACAAACCAGGTGCCGCATACCATAACAAACACCGTGACGAGGCGCATCATCACGTAGCTGATCGAACCGTTTCTGGCGATCAGTTTGTAGGAGGCGAGCTTCGTCAGGCGGAAGCGCCCGTTGCTGACAGCAAACTGCGCTTCCTCGTGCGCTTCGTTGGAGAAAGCCTTTACGACCCGAATACCTCCCACGCTGTCCTCGATACGGGCGTTAAAATCGCCGATATCCTGGAACAGCTGGTGAATGGCCTTCGTCATCTTTTGATTGAAATAGACGACCACCCACAAAATGGCCGGGACGATAACGAAGGTCAGCAGCGCCAGTTGCCAATTGATCGCCAGCATCAGCCCGAAGGAGCCGGCTAGCGTCATCACGGCAATGAATAAATCCTCCGGCCCATGGTGCGCCATTTCGCCGATCATGTTCATATCGTTCGTCAGCCGGCCGATCAGGTGGCCGGTTTTCGTATTGTCGAAAAAGCGAAACGACAGCTTTTGAATATGCGCAAACAGCTTGTGGCGCATGTCTGTCTCAATGTTGATGCCAAGCATGTGACCCCAATAGTTGACGATGTACGTCAGCACCGCGCTCAGCACGTATAAAACGACGAGGCCGAGCGAAGCCCAAACGACCAGATTCCACTTGCCGCCGGGCAGCAAGTCGTCGACAAACACGTTAACGGCGATCGGAAAAGCGAGCTCCAGCAAGCCGGCAATAATGGCGCAGCCGAAGTCGAGCAGAAACAATCGCCGGTAAGGCCGATAATAGGCGAAAAATCGTCGGATCAATGGAATCGGCAACTCCTTCCTGGTTCTTACTCCCCTTCAATCTTTTCTATTTAAACAAGTCCGGGTACATCTCTTTGGCCAATATTTCCATCCCATCGATCGTATTGTAGCTGTATCCGAACATATAGTTATAATCCACCGCGTAAATTTGCTTGTTTTTGATCGCTTTCATGCTGGATAATTTGGGATTGGCGTAAAGTGCTTCTTTGAGCTTGTCCGCACTAACGCCGCCGGTTGTGGCCCAATCCGGAATGATTAACACGTCCGGGTTAGCCTCAATCAGCGTTTCTACACTAACCTCTCCGGTTTCTTCCTTGAAAATATTGTCCAGTTTAATCATCTGGAAGGCATCGTTAAAGAAGGTCTCATCATGAGCCGCGTAAACGTTCACCTCTTTGGGATCGCTTATATGCAAGTAAGCGAACGTTTTTTCCTCCGTAATGCTTGATAGTTTCGAGGCGATGGCTGCTTGTCTGTCCTTTAACTCCTGAATAAAGCTCTTGGCTTGATCCTGCACGCTAAAGATCTCGCCTAAATTCTCTAGATCTTTATAGATCGAGTCATACGTTCCCCCGGCGACCGAAGATTCCAGGACGTACGTTTTAATGCCCATGTCGTTAAGCACGTCTACGGTTCCCACTCCCCAGTCGGCATTATCGAACAAACCGCCGCGGCCGATTACCAGGTCGGGATTCGTTCCCAACGTCACCTCTTTGCCGACGTAATCGTCGCTTAAAATATTCAATTTGGCGTATTCCGCTTCCACCGCTTTATCCGGTGCTCCGAAATTTGCCCCTACCCCGGCGATTCTATCGGCCAATCCCAAATGCAGCAGCAATTCTGCCGCCGGCCTGGTATTAGCCATAACACGTTCAGGCGCTTTATCGAACACTTGTTCTTTCTTTTCCCAAGTCGTTCCGCCTTCCGCCTTCGTAAAGTTTTGAATCGTTACAGGATAATGGCTTTGCGCCTCGGTTTGCGCTTCGGTTTGCGCTTCGTCCGGGCCGCTTGTCGCCGCCTTCCCTCCGCAAGCGCTTAATGTCAGCATCACGGCTAAAGCGATGCCTGTTAACACATGCTTTTTCACTGGTCATTCTCCCCCTTTATATTCCAAAAGCGAACCCCAACCCGTTCGTAACGGGATTAATATAAGTCTGGCATTTAACTTGATATAACGACTCGATGGTTTCCGGCGTCAGCACCTGCTCCGGTGTACCGTGCGCATACACCTCGCCATTTTTGATCGCATACAGATAATCGCAATAATACGCGGCCATCTCCAAATCGTGAAGAGCCGCCAGCACGCCGATGTTCAAACCTTTCACGCATGATAAAATTTCCAGCTGATAGCGGATATCCAGGTGGTTCGTCGGTTCATCCAAAATCATGAACTTGGGCTGCTGCGCGATGGTTCGCGCCAAAATCACCCGCTGTTTTTCCCCGCCGGACAGCGATAAAAAACTGCGGTCTTTATAATCCAGCAAATTCGTTCGCGCCAGCGCTTCCTCCACGATCGCATAATCTTCCCGTTTATCCGACTCCAGCAATTTTTTATGCGGCGTCCGGCCCAACATCACCATTTGCCCCACGGTTAAATCAAAATTCATTTCATTAAATTGGCCGACCACGCCGAGGCGCTGGGAAACTTTTTTTTCGGAGGTTTTCAGCACGTCCATGTCATCCAAAAAAACGGTGCCTTTTTGGGGCACTAAACTTTTGTATATGCTTTTTAACAGCGTCGATTTTCCGCAGCCATTAGGCCCGATCAGGCCGACGAATTGCTGGTTCTTCACCAGAAGCGAAACATTTTTGACGATTTCCTTTTTGCCGATTCGGACTTCCATTCCTTTCGCGGTCAATTCCATTTTGTCACCCTCCGAAATTGTAGCCTTTTTTTACGATCATGTAGATGAATAACGGCGAACCGATCACCGAAGTAATGATCCCGATGGGTAATTCGACATTGTGTATGAGCGTTCTGGATAAGATGTCCGACCATATCAAAAACAGCCCCCCGAGCAAAAGCGTTCCCGGCATCAACCGCTTGTGGTCCGCGCCGAACAGGCCCCTGGAAATATGCGGGACAATCAGCCCCACGAAACCGATCATTCCGGCATAAGCAACCATGGTTCCCGTGATAAGAGCGGCGGTGATCATATAAAATTTACGGTAGGCGCTTAAATTGATGCCGAGGGTAATGGCGGATTCGTCGCCAACCAGCATCGTATTGAGCACCCGGTGTTGAAACAGAAACAAGGCGCATCCCAACAAAACGACAACCGCCATGATCGGTGCTTTTTCCCAACTGGACGAGGCCAAGCTCCCCATGGACCAAAAAGTGACCGTCTTAATGCCTTCGGCATTGTTGGCAAAATAGATGATCAAACTTGAAAAGGAGCTGCACAACGCGCCGATGACGACCCCCGACAAAACGAGCTTCACCGAGGTCGCTTTGCCGCCAATGCTGGACAAAACAAGCACCGCGACCGAAGTGATCATAGCGCCGACGAAGGCTCCAAAAGCAACGCCGAACTGGGACAACAGGGCACCGCTGCCAAACCCGACCAGAATAGCGAATGTCGCCCCTAGCGACGCCCCCGACGAAATGCCGAGAATATAAGGATCGGCGAGCGGATTTTGCACGACAGCCTGCATCACGGCTCCGCACAAAGAAAGCCCCATGCCAATGAGCAAGGCAAAAATGACGCGGGGCATTCGAACCTGCAAAATGATATTCAAGTAAGATTCGCTTTCGACTTGATCCAATGACCTCCATTGGCCGTTTGTCAATGTATGTACCATGATCTCCATAGCTTGCCGGAACGGAATATGAACCTGACCGATGGATACGGAAAAAACGGCGGATATGAGGATCAAGCATATTAAGAAAAATATAAAAACATAGTAGATGCTGCCTAACTTTTGTTTCTGAACGTCTACGCTGTTCAAAAATTCACCTCCTCAGCCATTGCGCTAGTAATATATGATAATGAGAATCATTATCATATATTACGTTATAATTTGCCAAATTTCAATCGCTATTGAGAAAATCGCAAAAATAAACAGCAGTAACTGAGAATCACCTCTCAATTACTGCTGTTGTAATAGTACATTAGTTATGCTGATTTTCCGGTTTTGGTTTTTCCTCAGTTATCAACTTTCTTCTTTCAGTTTTACCACCTGCTCTTCAGACAACCCCGTCACTTTGGCAACCAGTGATATCTCCATTCCCTCACGAAGCATATTGAGGGCAGTTTTCTCAATCCCTTTCTCGATGCCTTGCTCTATGCCTTGCTCAATCCCTTTCTCCATACCTTCCTCCATACCTTCCTCCATACCTTCCTTCAAACCTTCCTCGTACCCCAAACGACTCCACGCGGGCATCAGTTTCATAATAGACTCACCTACCTCCGGGTATTGTTCTTTCAACTCTTCCAGCAACCGCTTGTCTTGCTCGGGATCGGCATTGAATTAGTCTGGTCTAATTAGGGTATCTAGTATTTCTCGTAGTTCTGATTTACCGAATGGTTTTAATAAACAGTCCGTAACTCTGAGCCTCATTGCTTTTCTCAAATGACTAAGGCGGTAATTATCTTTAGCTGTCATCGCAACCCATTTAGTGTCCGGAAACCTGTAAGCATAATTCTCAATGAATGTAAGTCCATCCATTCTTGGCAAAGTGATATCTATAAATACTATATCCATATGATCCCATTCCATCATAATAAGAGCCTCCTCGGTTGAAGCGGCCTCAAACACATTATGCTCTGAAAAGGTATTTGCAACTATGCGCTTGATGCCTTTCCTCATAACGGCCTCAACATCAATAATTAGAATATTCATTGTCATCATCTTACCTTTCACCCCCTATTAAAAAAAACGACAGCCAAGACGGTGTAATCGTTACAGTCTCAGACTATCGTTTTTCATGAAGTGGATTATTCCGAATTTTGCGGTCTATCCATTTGGAAGATAGTCCTCAACATCAAATTCTCTATCTTTAAAATAATATTTCCGATCCTCTTCCGTGATTTCCCGGACCACTTTGCATGGACTTCCTACCGCAATCACATTATCCGGAATATCTTTCGTCACCACACTGCCTGCACCGATCACGACATTGTTTCCAATGGTAACGCCGGGGTTGACGACAACATTGCCGCCGATCCATACATTGTCCCCGATGGTGATGGAGATTCCATATTCATAGCCTGAATTTCTGGAGTCCGGATGAACCGGATGTCCGGCAGTGTACAGCGATACATTGGGAGCAAACATCACATTATCGCCAATGACCACCTTGCCCACATCGAGAATAATACAATTGAAATTGGCAAAAAAATTGTTGCCCACCTCGGTATTTTTTCCATAATCACAATGAAAAGGCGGTTCAATATGCACGTTTGCGCCTGCTTTTCCAAGAATACTCCGGATCATTTCATCCATTTTTGCCTCTTCGTCCGGGCGCAATAAATTATAGGCATGAACCTTTACCTTGTTCTTTATCCTTTCTTCAGGCAATCCATCCAACCAAGCTTTATAAGGCAGTCCGGCAAGCATTCTTTCTTTTTGGTTCATCACTTATTCAATCCTTTCGTTATATCCATTAGCTTCTGTATCGTCAATAACACGCCATTTTCTTCATTGGATTTTGTAATAAAGCTGGCCGCTTTTTTGGTATTCTCGCAAGCATTGCCGACCGCAAAGCTGTACTTCGCAATGCTCATCAATTCCACATCATTTTCACCGTCTCCAAAGGACATTGTTTCCTCGAACGTCACTCCAAGCATTTCCTGAAGTTTTTTGACCGTTTCCCCCTTATGGGTGTGGAGTGCGGTAATGTCCAGCCATTTGGGTTCAGAATCGACGATGTAGATTTGCCCCAACAGCGTATTTTCCACATGTTTTCTTAACGCAGAGCTCCGGCCTTCGGGATCGTAAACCGTAATTTTAATAAAATGACCGTCAATTTGCTTAAACGAGTCAAGTTTAACCACTTTTTCATAAGAGCCTTTAACCACGCTGAACAATTCGTCTTTTATCGTGGATTGCACATAAGCCGCTTCGCCGGTACAGGCAATAATCGTCATTTTCGGATCAAAACTTTGAATCTCTTCAATGGATTTGAGGGCTAGATCATAATCAATCGTAAACTCCTTGACAACCTCCCCATCCTTTTTGATTCTTGTTGCGCTATCTCCCAGGATCCAGATGCCTTTGCCATGCTCTCCAAACAATTTTTCCACTCTCTCGCATTGCTTCCCGGTGCAGGCTGCGAAAGCAATACCTTTTTTTTGCATTTCAGCATATACCCGTTTAAATAAGTCAATATCAAATAACCCCTTATTATTTAAAAAGGTTCCATCCAGATCGGTCACGACAAGTTTAATCATGTCAGTCCTCCTTTTAGTTCACGTACTTATCTTCATCCTCATACCCATTACCATTAATATTGCGACTAAACTTCTCATGTAAACGTCGGGCGTAAATTGGTGTCCGGGGAGATTCAGCCACACCTCTAACCGCAAAATACACGCCAATCAGTATGCACACACCTAAAACGGCTTGAACGATGATTGACATCGTGCGCTCTACCCCTCTGAAAAGTTAATACACTCCCTTTATAATGTTATTTTATAAAGTATTCGCACCAATCACGTGATAACTTGTCTAATACAATAAAAGCATAAACGTTGTAACGCGTTACATGTCAAGGTTTAATTCTATTCAAATAGATCCTCAATGGAACGAATCGGCTTCACTTCAATGGGCTGTTTTGACATCGCTAGACAGACATAGGTTCCAGCCCATATGACAGCGCATAATATAATGTATGATAGCATCCTAATTCCTCGCTTTCTCTTGTTTGCTTTTGAGTGATTATTATCGCAGTATTTTCTAATTAAACAACCCTTAATTAAATTACTTTATAAAGTTCATTCATTAATATGCATCAGCAGTTCTCTTTTGTCAAGGCGTGGAATTGAGCAAAAAAAAGAGAACCCCATGATTCGAATCAAGGGGTTCCAAGTTAATTAAAATGGCTAAGGACCGGCTCCAATTCTTTGAGTGTCAGCCAGCGCATGCCTGCCTCAAAATCCTGTTGAAATGTCTCCTGCAGAATCACTTCCGGATATGACGGCATGGGTTTCCTATTCCGATAAGCTTCCCATGCGGGGTTCCAGAGATCTGCTCCCACCCTGTCCTGATATAGCACAATTTTGTCCGGAGCAAGGACGGCGTTGACGCTTTGAATGATTTGACATACCGAGCCAACAAACGTTTCCTTGTCCATCTTCTCATGGTACCAATCCAAATCCATAGGAAGAAACTTGATCTCTCCGGCCATGCCTTTTTTTCCTTTGAACACTTTTCCATCGAGATAAATACCCATGCCTGGAGGGTACCTCGCGGGGAAATAAATTCCCAGCACACATTGCGTATCATCCATATCGCGCTTCGCACAATACCCGCTGATCGCGGCGTTAACATCATTCTCCACCATAACGGGCAGTCCAAATTGCGTTTCAATTTCTTCAATCATGCGAACACCCATCAGTGCCTGATGAGCGCTTACCGTAATCTCGCCATTGACGGCCTGTCCGGGAATGCCTATGCCAATCACTTTGATGGAAGGATATAACGTAAGGAAGTGTTCAATCATGTCATAGAGCTGTTGCCGGTCAAAAACAGGCATTAAATACTCTTCTTTTTGCAAAATATGATCTTCCAGATTCACAACCGCCACGGAAATAAGCTCCTGTCCTTGTTTCTCCTTCATGTAAATGACGAGCGCGAGACTAAAATCATAATTGTAACGATAGGTTAGCGCCGGTCTTCCTCCGTTGGATGGAACGGTTTCGTCTTCAAATATTTCTCCAAGGTCATGCAGTTCCTTCACAAGGGAATTCACCGTAACTACGCTCAGCTTGGTAAGTGAGGCCAACTGCGGTTTGGTTGCCGTTTCCACACGTTTCATCACCTGGCGCACATTGTTTAAATTGATTTCTTTTATTAAATTAGTGTTTGCTTTTTTCATCAGCATCCCTCTTTAATTATCACGTTTCCAATCCACAACCTGTTCGCACATATAGACAATTTTACACGGATATCCCCCGGTTTTCATCTTTTTCTATCCATCGTCCTAACAATTCCTCGGTGGCACTCCACAACCTGCTTTGCATTTTCGGATCCCCGCCGGGATATACCGGAACAATAGACTGTCCACTGCCCACGTTAAAATATCCCCCAGTTACTCCCTGATATTGCGGTGCTGTAACTAATTGGAGGATAATGCCCGCTCCTCTTTGCGGATTTCCAATCCTTAAAAATCGTAATACGGATGCAAGTACCGAAGAGAACCCTAACTCACGCCCAAGGCCTGTCACATTAAACCCGGGATTAAGAGCATTCACGGTAACCCCGGTTCCCTCCAGCCGCCGTGCCAGTTCACCCGTAAACATAATATTGAGAAGCTTTGTTTTTCCATAAATGCGGGAGGAGCCCGCCCTTGAAAATTTCGCTGTATCCGTTAAATCCTCAGGCAGTTTAAGTTCGCCATGGTTGCGAGAGGCTTCTGAAGCAACATTTACAATTCTGGCCTGCTGCGAATCCAACAATGATGGAAGTAAGATATCCGTCAACAGCCAGGGCGCAAGATAGTTCACCGCGATCATTTCCGGAAGTCCCTCTGCTGTTATTCGCTGTTCGAAGCCATGCAAGCCTGCATTGTTTACCAATACATCCAGCTTCGGATAAACAGCTTTAATCTCGTTTCCAATACGCCAGACATTTTTCATGAGGGAAAGATCACCGAAGAAAAAGTCTACTTTAACATTAGGCGCAGCATGCTCCAATTTATTTCTCGTTATCTCAGCCCGCTCCTCACTTCTGGCGGTTAATACAAGATGCGCCCCCTGTTTAGCCAATTCCATTGCCGCCAGCTGTCCAATACCGCTCGTCGCTCCCGTCATTACAATTATCGGGGATGTCTGCATATATAATCCTCCTGATTCCTATGCTTATTTGTGATTCAACCTTTTCTTTCAGCTTGATGTATGCCAGGGCCTCCAATATAATTGACATATATCAATCATATAGATTTATTTGACATATATCAAGTAATTAAATTGAATGGGAGAAACCACCGATGAAGAATAGAAATTTGAACGCTGACAGAATGCAGCTGGAATTCAATCTTGGTGAACAGCTCAATGCCCTACTCAGTGCGTCGCACGCCATCAATGTGAAAACAGCGGAGATTTTCGATCCTGCCTTACAGCCTGCTGCCTTTGTGCTGGTGCGCTGGCTGCTGTCGTATGGACCGGCAAGCGCAACCCAGTTAGCGGAATCCACAGCTATGGATCGAAGCTCCGTGAGCCGCCTTGTCGCTCAATTGAAAAAATCAGGGTATGTGAAAAGTGAAGAGGACTCTAACGACCGCCGTGGAGTGCTGCTGTCTCTGACAGAGGCGGGGCGTGAAAAAGCCATCCTGGCTTTAAAAGAAAAAGAGGTGGAGTTTTATAAACGGATTGAGAACTGGGATAATGACAAGCTTGAATCGTTTGTTCATATGTTGAGAAGCTTTAACGGACTCGAGAATCACCAACAGGACAGCAATCGATAAGAAACGTAAACTCAATTTTTCGGGTAAAATAAAAACGATTGTCCACCCTATAATTTAGGAGGAAAATGTGATGAGTGATGCCAAGAACAGCTCGCCGACCAATCCCATCATCCCGCACCTGTGGTTCGACAAAGAGGCCAAGGAAGCCGCGGAGTTCTATTGCACCGTCTTCCCGGATTCTAAAATCACGAGCGCGGCGACTTTGCGCGATACGCCCTCGGGCGATTCCGATCTCGTTTCGTTTACCGTCTGGGGACACCCGTTTATGGCTATCTCTGCGGGGCCGTACTTTAAGATCAATCCATCCATCTCGTTTATCGTAAATTTCGACCCATCTCGGGAGGGGAACGCAAGAGAGCTGCTCGACGAGGCGTGGAGCAAGCTGTCCAAAGACGGCACCGCGCTTATGCCGCTGGATAAGTACCCGTTCAGCGAACGGTACGGCTGGATTCAGGACAAGTACGGCGTCTCGTGGCAGCTCATGCTGACGAATCCGGACGGGGAGCCGCGGCCGGCGATCATTCCCTCCATGATGTTCGTGGGTGAAAATTACAACAAGGCGGAAGATGCGCGCGAGTTCTATCTTTCGGTCTTCCGCAATGCCAAGCCTGGCAGCCTGTTTCGGTATGGCCCCGGCCATGAGCCGGACCGGGAGGAAGCGGTGATGTTTACCGATTTTATGCTGGAGAACACCTGGTTTGCGGCCATGGACAGCGCGTATGAACACCATTTCAACTTCAATGAGGCGGTTTCCCTGTTGGTTAATTGTGAAACGCAGGAGGATATCGACTACTACTGGGAAAAACTTTCCGCCGTCCCCGAAGCCGAGCAATGCGGCTGGCTCAAAGACAAATATGGCGTCTCATGGCAAATTTCCCCCGCCGCGATGGACGAAATGATGACCAAGGGTACGCCGGAGCAAATTGATCGCGTCACGCAGGCGTTCTTGAAAATGAAAAAGTTTAACCTTGCGGAACTGCAAAAAGCATTTCAAGGGGAATGACTTTGAAAAAGATCTCACCCGCAAAAACGGGAGGATGCCATGGCCCGCGGCCGGCATTCCTCCCGTTTTGCAACTCGATGATTAGTTTATGCCCAAGCTTCGTTTATACGCAAAAATCTCATCAACGGCTTGCTGATATCCGCCCGCGGCCCGGAACGAATCGCCGAGTTCAACGCATGCCTTGCGAAATGACGGATCGCCCAGCACCCGTTCCGCCGCCTCTCTAAGTTCTCCCGCGGTTAAGCCTGCTTGATTTAACTGGGCGCCCGCGCCCAGTTCAGCAATACGCCGGGCTATTACAGGCTGGTCGGCGCTTTGGGGCAGCACGATCAGCGGCACGCCATAATACAGGCCCTCGCTGGTGCTGTTCATCCCGCCGTGGGTGATAAACAATTTGGCGCGCTGAAGCACTTCGAGCTGCGGTACGTAGCCCGCCACGATAAAATTCGCAGGAATGTCCCCCAATTCCTCCATCCGGGTTCGGCTGCCAATGGATAAAATGACGGTGTACTTTGTTTCGGCGAACGCCGCAAAACATAGCTTGTAAAAATCCGCCGCTTG
Organism: Paenibacillus oralis; assembly: GCF_003863965.1. GTDB lineage: Bacteria > Bacillota > Bacilli > Paenibacillales > Paenibacillaceae > Fontibacillus > Fontibacillus oralis. The sequence goes on along the minus strand of NZ_RRCN01000001.1, from coordinate 4,450,593 downwards.
GTTGAACACCGTGCCGAGCGATATGTAAATCAGGTGTTCCGTGTCCACATGGGAGAAATCAAATGGATCATTGGAGCGCGGTACGACAGACGGCCCAACAAACTTGTACGTCTCGTCGAAGCTTTCTCCATCGGGTTGGAAGCGTTTCGACGTGTAGACGATGGTCAATGGCGCCGGATTGCAAAAAACTTCGTAGGCGGAGCCTGCTTGCACATGGTATTTCGCTTGCACACCGCTGACCAGCTGCTGAAACTCCTGCTTGGCCTGTTCATTCACATCAGCCGGAAAATGGCGCGACAGGTGATCCTGCATATTGTCAAAGCCGCCTTGCCCCATGGCAAAACTCGAGCATGAGTTGACGGCCGGCAAGCCGAGGATTTGCGCAAGCAAACGCCCGCAGCCGAACATCGAGTCATGGATGATGTAATCAAAACGCTCTCCCTTGGTTTGCTCCAGGACGCTGGGAATGACGATATCGGCAGTGCGTAATAGTCCGCCTACCCGCGCCCAAGGAGTTCTTCCGCCCGCAAGGAACGCCTCCAGAAATTTCCCGACGTCGAAGGTGATCGCTTTTGCGCCCGTCCGCTCGACGCGATCGCGAAATTGCTCGGCAACAAAGTACACCACCTCTTCGCCGCGGCGGACAAGTTCCTGCACCACACCGAGGGTTGGATTGATATGTCCCTCGGAGCCTCCGTTGATAAATAAAACACGTGCCATAGCCATCACCTTTCTATCGTTCTTCTATTCATATTGTCCGTCGGATAGCTTCAACTCATCCAATGGAACAAGCGATGCAGCGGCGAACAGCAATTGCTCCTTGCTGACCGACTTGGCCGTACTGATGGAAATATGCGTCGATCCGCGCGTGATGTACCAAGTCCCGCCTGCTTCGCTGTCCGGAAGCCCGATCCATTCCGCCGTAAAATCGGGAAAATACCATTTCTCTCCGGACGCACCGTTTCCTTCTTCCCTCTGCCGTAAATCCGTGCTCGACTGCCAGACGGCAAAATGAGGGTATGTCAGCTTCAATACCCCAGCTTTCTCTTGCTCCGCTGTCATTCCGTAGTCCGTAGCAACGCCTTTGCGCGGTACGTAAGGATCAAAAACGCCGGCGCCGTCGGCTTGCTCCCGGATGTGTTGTACTTCTTCGCTCGTATATGGAATGGTAACGAAACGGTCGGAGTAGTATTCGTCGCTTGCGTACTGACTGAATTCTTGCAGTCCGTCCTTTTTCAGCCAATACAGCTTGACGAGGGATTGATCCTTCCCGAACGCGGCCAAAACCGCCCCCTCCTCGGTGATGGAAACAGCTTCCGCCCGCAACGCTTCGTTAAGGTTGCTCCGCTCGATATGCCCGTCTTGCCACCGGTAAACCGAGGTATGCGGAATCGTCCCCGAGCTCACGATCACCTCAGGCAAGCCGTCGTGGTCCACATCCATTTCCGAGGCATAACCTTCATCGATCACCATAAGCTGCACCGGTTCCCCGTCTTGCAACTTAATGTAATGGGTCATGGAAGCGGCCGCGCCGACGGCGCCCTGGATTTTGACGACTTTTTTACCGAATAACATGATGTTGCCGACGGTCACAGCGTCGTCCTGATCGTAATGATATCCGGCTGCTTTCCCCAAATCGTACACGAGATGATCTTGGACTAAGGCTGTGTAGAGAAAATCGGTATCATTCTTGCGGGTATAGATTACGATCTTGTTTTCCCGGGAGCCGTCCCCCCTGCGCAAAGCCTTTTCTTTCACGATACGCTCCGTCTGCTTCAACCCGTCTTCCAACACCCGGACTTTCTCGGAACCATCATATTTTTTCCACGATAGCGGCAGCAAACCGCCTTCAGCGGCGTCTTCGAAGGTTGCCGAAGCGCTGGCCATATTAGATATTTGCGGTGATGCCGGGCTGTCCTGTGCCCCGGAAGCTTGCCCGGGATCCGCAACGTTCCCGAATGCTGCGCTCAACAACAAGAAGATGACGCCGATTACCAAGATTTTATCTTTCACTAAAGATCACTCCAAACGACTATTTTACTCTTTTAGACGCTCGCATATGGTAAAAAGTTGGTATTACTCCTCGATTTCTTTGAGTGAAGGGTTATAGTCTTATTATACACATTAAGGAAAAGGGGCACCCATGGACTGGATACCATAGTCGTAAGTCAACAAACGAATTAGATTTCGATCCACATCCTGCAGTTGGGCGTCGATCTAACAAATTTCTCATTTCCACACTACCGTTTTGCCGACAATTCACTGTGCATCTCACGACATAAGGTTAATTCCAAAATTTTTCTTATATAACATAAAACGACTCATAATGCCTAAGCAACTACGAGCCGTTTTGTTAAGCTGATCCATCTAAAATCCGTTTTATATACTAAGGATAGCAACTGTCTCTAAAAGGATTCTAAATGAAGTTCAAAAAAAGTATAAAAATTAACAACCAACGATCCAAAAAAGTTCCATGAACAAGAGTCTCTATTTGACAGCATAAGTGTCCATCAAATACCAGCAATCAGAAATTACACTTCTTCAAATAATGGATTTAAAAGATGGTCTGAAAAAACTTCTTCAGGAACGAATTCCGTTGTTGGCGTATTCGCCCCAACTTCTTGAAGGCTTACGTTATCAAGCCATACTTGCCCTTTTCCGGACAACAACATACCAATATTAATTATGGCTCCATTTTTAGGTATATCCAATACACAAGAATAATGATTCCATTCGGTTGTTCCTTTAATTGACCTGCTTTGCATATTATCCAACTTTAAAGTATCTCCCAAGGCGTCGTCTATCCTAAACCATAATCCGCACCAGCCCTCCACATCTTGAGTTTTTACAAAGCCGGAAAAACGCATCCGCTTACCGATGAAATTTTTAGCACTAATTTGCTGCATGATGGTACCAAATTCACCGTTGGAAAATTCGTCTGCAAGGGAGCGAATTGTTGCCGATTTTGAGCCCATATGGTATATATTAGGGTCAAGGCTGACCAGGTATTTCTCGGGGGCGGTTCCTGTGATAATCCAGTCTTTTATTTCATTTTGTTTATTCATACTTATTCCTCCTATAATTAAATCTTTGATGGCTGACCTATATCTTCCTGGGGGTAATTGATAGATACTTTTGAAAGCTCTTGTAAAAGATTCCTGAGATTCGAAGTGATATGTTAGGGCTATATCTAGTATGGAAACATCCGTATTTAATAGGGCGGACGCGGCGCTGGCAAGCCTTCGTTTTCTAATATAATCATATAAAGGTATCCCGACTTCTTTTTGAAAAGCTCTATGAAAATAGAATTTCGAAAATCCTGCAACTTCGGAAACTTTATCTAAAGTCAGTTCCTCGCATAAATTCATTTCAATATAGCCCAAAACCGTCTGAATTTCTTTGCTGCGTGTCATTTATTTCACCTCCCGGCAATTATCATAGCATGAGATCTAAATATAATTTTTGATGCTTCTTGCCCTTTTCTTATACGTTAGCGGGGGAAATCGCAAATTGACTTACGTTACATCGTGTGTTAGCATGGTTCTAGCCAATAACCGAATACAAAAGTTTTCTAGGGTTCCGCAGCCGCAAGACTGGTCTGGTCCGAGAGAAAACGCACAGCCAAGCGGCTGTGACACGGAGGGATAAAAGCCTGGGAGATAAACGCATGATGCGGTTTATTTCCCAGGCTATTTTTTTGTGGCTAAATTTAGGTTCAACCTAATCATCAGTGCTTGACAGTCAAGCCGGAAACAGACCGTGGCCTGGAGCGAGACTCGCTATCCGGAGGCTTTGCACGATTATCCCGTTTGATCATGTGACTTGGCTTTCTGAACCAAAGGGATAATCGTGCAAAGTGGTTTGGAGAGACAACACCTCCCATCTCCGTCATCATTTATTTTGTTAAGCACTTATTTTGGTCTTGAGCCCAAATTAAAAAAAGAGTTTAAGGAGGAACGGGTTATGAACAAAACGTGGATTTCCGTCATTGTTGCGGCTATATTCGAGGTTGCTTGGGTTATTGGGATGAAGCACGCAGATAACTTTTGGGAATGGGGTGGCACACTGATCGCTATTTACATCAGCTTTTATTTGATGATTAAGGCGGCGCGTTCATTACCGGTTGGAACGGTATACGCTGTATTTGTTGGGCTGGGGACGACAGGAACTGTGGTAGCCGAAATCCTATTGTTTAATGCAGACTTAAGTGTTGCGAAAATAGTTTTGATCGGACTGCTGCTCATTGGCGTGATTGGACTGAAAGTGCTTAGTAAGGACAAGAAAGAGGAGGCAAGCGGAATATGAATTGGGTGTATTTGATTCTGGCGGGCCTTTTTGAAATGACCGGGGTACTGCTTATAAACAAGTTTAATCAATCCCGCAATTGGCAATCATTGAGTCTTTTGATTATTGGTTTCGGGCTTAGTTTTTTATTTTTGTCATTGGCCATGAAAACACTCCCGATGGGAACAGCTTACGCCGTATGGACTGGAATCGGCGCTTCTGGCGGAGCGATCCTCGGAATGATCTTCTATAATGAGCCACGCAGCTTAATGCGCATTTTGTGCATAGGGTTGGTCCTTGGCTCTGCTGTGGGACTGAAACTGGTCAGTTAAAATTTGGGCTCAGCTTAAGGAGTTAATGATGAAGGACATCCTACGTGAAATTGGAATCATCGCCAGGGCATTGAATTCTATCAGCAATATCGAAAGCGACTGGGAATATGTAAAAAAGGGAAACAAGAGAAACTATTAATTTTTATATAAGGAGCTAACCATTAAAATGACCGTAAAAATAAAAAAGTGCAGCCGTGAAGATTTACAAGTACTCCAAGAAATAAGCATAGAGACCTTCAACGATACATTTAAAGAGCAGAATTCGCCTGAGAATATGCAAGCCTATATGGAAAGAGCATTTAACGCTGAACAGTTGGAAAAGGAATTGGCCAATAGCTCTTCGGAATTCTTTTTCATCTGTTTTCATGAAGAACCTGCCGGATATTTAAAGGTAAATATGAATGATGCCCAATCCGAAAAAATGAGCGATGAGTCCCTCGAAATTGAGCGGATTTATATAAGAAATAAATTTCAAAGAAAAGGGCTGGGAAAATATCTAATCAACCAAGCGATGGGAATCGCCATAAGCCACAACAAAAAGATGATCTGGCTGGGAGTTTGGGAAAAGAATGAGAACGCCATTGACTTCTATAAAAAAATGGGTTTTATTCAAACCGGAGCCCACTCCTTTTATATGGGGGATGAAGAACAAATTGATTTAATAATGAGCAGAACACTGGAATAACCTCAGGCACATGGGAGCCCTCAGTGGAGAACGGTTGAATTATGTTGAACACTTTCCTCGCTCAAGAACGTCAAAATTGTCAGCGGCCAACTCATCTCGTTTCTGTTGTTGATGGGACATTTGACCTTGTACGCTTACTTGGCACCTTACGTGCAATCGCTCTTTCCGGTTAGTCCCGGAATCCTGAGTCTCGTCTACTTCCTGTTCGGTATCGCGGCCGTAGCTGGCGGCGGTTTGGGCGGCTGGATTTCCGACCGTTGGGGCACAAAGCGGTCGCTTATCGTCATTACAGCATGCTTCGCCTGCTCCATGTTCATGCTTCCCTTGGCGGCAAAAATCTCATTTTATCAGTTTCTGGCTGCCGTTATGGTCTGGAGTGCGCTCAGTTGGGCCATCTCTCCGGCTCAGCAAATGTACCTGATCCAGAACGCGCCAGAGGAGGCTGATATTCAGCTTAGTATAAGCTCGTCCATCATGCACCTTGGTATCGCGTGCGGATCGTTGATTGGCGGCGCCGTCATCGAAACGAGTTCGGTGGCCAACAATTACTGGGTCGGCGGTCTTCTGGCTCTGGCCGCACTCGGCTGCGCAGTCTTTTCGCTTACCCGCAGCGCGTAGCGCCCGTCAACTGCGGCGGAGCAAGCGAAGCCAAACGTAACCCCACTATATATGGTAACATTAATGGGTACCAGCACATGTTAAAGCAAGTTAAAAGTTGGGAGGAAGGCTTCAAGAAATGTCTAAACAATACCTTCGCGTTCTCAAAGAATGTGTCATCGAGACAGGAAAAAATAGTTTGCGGCATTTAGAAGGACATATTGATGCTGATTCAAAGCATCGCATAATGAATTAGTTACATTTGTGGACCGCCAAAATGAGCAACTGGCAGTACAACGAATCATGGAAGACTTTCCTCATCACAAAATTATGGCTATCAGGCAGTAGTATTCTTTCGGCCGGTAAGGACCTTCATCAGGAGATATTAAATATTTCTAAGACAATTTTGTACGCGTAACGTTTATATAAGTCCATTCCCTCTCGGTACTTCATCGTTGCTTAAGGTTTCTTCTAAATAGCGGTCATTGGGGGCGCTATTTTCGCGATTTTCCCACTCACCCGCAAAATAGAGGAACTTTTGGGCGTTATTTTCTCGCCAAGCCGTGAAAAAGGACCTGCTTGTCCTCATTCTTCAAAAATAGCGGTAAAAAGTTCCTCTATTTCTGTAATCTTGGCTTCCCGACAGAAATAAGGACCTTTTTTACCGCTATTTCTCCGATCTCCGGCGAACTCGTGCGATCTTCAGGGATCACCGGGCGATTTCCTTTAATGCAGCCGCCCGCTCCTCTTCACCTTCCTACTCTTTCAACCGGAAACAAAGCAGGCCATCGTTCATACCGCATCCCTGCGGTAAGCTTCCATGATCCCGTCAAGCGTAAGCCGCGAGGTATCGGATACCAAATACTTCGCTTGGCGCAAGGATTCCGGCGATCCGATGCCGACCGAAAACATGCCGGCGCCATTGATCGCTTCGATGCCGGCTTCGGAGTCCTCCACGCCAACACAGGCTTCGCAAGGAATACCGAAGTGCTCGGCGGCGTTGACAAAGGTTTCGGGGTGCGGTTTGCCGAAGCGGATTTGGCCGGCGTCGACGATATAGTCGAACGCCGCGGTAAGCCCAAGCCTCTCCAGAACAACCTTCGCGTTCCGGCTTGCCGACCCCAGGGCCAGCAGCATATTCGCGTTTCGGATATCCTTCAGCAGCCCTTCAATTCCCGGCAACACATCGCTGGGACGAATCGTTTCGATCAGATGCCCGTAAACTGCATTTTTTTGGGCCGCCCACTGTTCCTTTTCGCCGGCAGTCAGGCTTAAAGGCCGCGGGGCGGCCGCGAGAATCCGCTCCAGCGATTCCATGCGGCTTACGCCTTTTAACCGCTCGTTCAGTTCGCGGTCCACCTCGATGCCAAGCTCCTCGCCGATTTGCTTCCAGGCCAGGTAATGATATTCCGCCGTATCCGTGATGACGCCGTCCAGATCAAAAATGAACGCTTTCGGCTGCATGGTGTCCTTAACGTCCCCTTCCTTGCTCGAGCCATTTGGCGCTGAGTTCCACCCACGCCCCGAGGCTTAATGCTTTTACCTGCTCCTCCGGTTTCACGGAAGCATCGCCCAGCGACATGCCGTGCGGCCCTTTTTCGAACATGTGGAGCTCGCAGGGCACCTGATGCTCAAACAGCTTGCCGGCCAGCCCCAGGAGGTCGGTCGGGAGAATGACGCTGTCTTCGTAAGTCCCCCAAATAAACGTGCGGGGTGTATCCTCGTTTACGTACTGCAGAAGATTAAGCGATCGTTCTTCCTCTTCCGTCAAATTTTCTTTGCCCAGCAAGATTTCCCTTATGCTCGGACCGCGAAAATCCGGCATCAGCCCCTTTTCCATCAGTTCTATGACAAAGGCCGGAGTTTCCGTCGAACGAGGCTCCAGAGTTACGGCCGGATAACCGAGGACCAATTGGTTCGGTTTGATCTGTTCCGAGGTAAGCCCGATCTCTCCGGTAATCAACGTTTCCTTGTAATATACCCCAAGGCTTAAGGCCAAATTGCCTCCGGCGGAAAAACCGGCGACAGTGATGTCGCCCGCATCCACCAGCCACTCATCGGCCCGCTCCCGAATGATCGCCATCGCTTGGGCCAGTTCGCGCAGCGCCGTCGGAAACGGATTATCGATCTTGACGGAATAATTCAGCACGAACGCATGGTAGCCCATTCTGGCAAACGCCAGCGCCACGGGCTCGCCTTCATTTTGCGAAATCATGGCGTAACCGCCCCCCGGACAGATCAAAATAGCGGGACGGATCAAATTTTTCCGGTCGTATTCCCCGTCTTCCTGTACGTAGGTCGTCAAGGTTGCCGAAGAGTGTTCGAATAGCTTTATCGTTTCATGAATCACATGAGTTCCGCCTTTCTATAATCGTGTATCCCATTTGCCGCAGAATGGGTCCGCGGGGCTTATGCCTTTGAATTCCGATTGCCCCGTCAGCTTCCTCACCAGCATAGGCAAGGTGAAATCGTTGACCCCGTACGTGTTGATGTAGGTTTTGACCCGCGGTACATCCAGCAAATGATACGGATTTTCCGTCGAAATAAAAATGGTCGGAATGGACTGCATGTAAATGGGCACGTTCACCCCCATCGGATTGATCCATTCGATCCGTACGGTGGTCTGATTCGATTTGGTCGCCAGGTTGCAAAGATAGATGATCAGGTCGTATCGATCCTTCATCTCCGTAAACGAACCCTGCAGCCCTTCGTAAATGCCGCTCGGCTCAAAACGGGTCACCTCAAAACCTTCGGCTTCCAGGAGCGGAATAAACGAAGCCGCCAGCCCGCTCGTTTTCTGGTAACCTAGCGCGTTCGCCTCGCTTTCGATATCGTAAATTAGCACCCGTTTGTAACGGTCGCTGCTAATGGGAAGCACGCCTTGTTCTTCCTTTACGAGCGTAATGGACCGGTCGGCTACCTGTTCGGCGATGTTCAAGTGCCGTTCGTTTTTCAACACCGTTTCCGCCACATCCGGGGAAGGAATGTTATTCGTCTTGTGCAGGGATAAAGATGCCTTAAGCCCAAGGATGCGCAAAACGGCCTCGTCCAGTCTTTTTTCCGAAAGCAGCCCCTGTTCAAGGCCTAGCTTCATGAATGCGACGTCCTCATCCAGGTTTTTCGTAAACAGGAACATGTCGCAGCCGTTTTCGATCGATTTGGGAACCAATTCATTTCTCGGCATCGGTATATTCATGCCCGCCATCGTAGTCGCATCGGTCAGAATCAAACCGTTGAAGCCAAGCCGCTCTCGAAGCAAACCGTTTAAAAGCTCTGTGGCCAGCGAAGCCGGCAGAATCTCTTCATCCTTGAGGGACGGGTCCAGCTTCTTCGAATATTCAGGCAGCGCGATATGCCCGACCATCACCGTTTTGGCTCCTTCGTCGATCAGATGGCGGTGCACGTCCCCAAAGGTACGGTCCCACTCGTCCGGCGAAAACGTGTTGACGGAGGTAACCAGATGCTGATCCCTTTCGTCCACGCCGTCCCCGGGAAAATGCTTGACGGAGGCGGCCATGCCCTGTTCCTGCGCCCCTCGCACATAAGCCGCGCCCATGCGCTTCACCCGCTCCGGATCGCTGCCGAAGGTTCGCGTATTGGTGATCGGATTGCGAAAGTTGTAATCGATGTCGACGACGGGCGCAAACGCATAGTTGGCCCCAACGCTTTTCCCTTCAAGCGCGCATACCCGCCCCAATTGATAAGCGAGCTCCGGATCGTCCGTAGCGGCGATCGCCATATTCGAACCGATTTTCGTCCCGTCTTTCGTAATTCCTTGGCCGCCGGCTTCCAGATTGGCGGCGATGAGCAGCGGGATTCGGGCGGACGACTGCAAGGCGGAAACCGTGGCCATCACACTCTCTTTATCCATCGAACGGCACATCAGTCCCCCCACGCCGAGTTCCCGGGCCAGCCTTGTTAAGAACGGCTCGTCCTGCTTATAGCCGACCATAAAAAACAATTGGCCTATTTTTTCGTCCGTCGTTAGATTGTCAAAGGTAGATCTTACCCACTCCAAATCCTCATCCTGCAAATAAAACGGTTTTTCCCGCAACAGATTGATATCCATTGGTTTCTTTCTCTCCTCTCCGCATGCTTGTTTCTAGGCCTGCGCCTTGTTTCCCGCTCTCGCCCGGTTTAGAAAGCTCCGGATCCGCTCCTGATTGGAGGTATAGCCCATGAATCCGACGATAAACACCCCGACGATCACGGTTTGCAGGGAACTGTCGATCCCCAGCACGACCATACCGTAGGATAAAGCGTTCATGCCGAGCGCTCCCGCAAAAATACCCAAAGGCAGGTTCGTAAACTGCGCCAGATACAGTCCGAACAGAACAGGACCCATGGAGGAGAACATCAAAGCGGTGGAACTTAAATTGCCCGCCGGAGATACCAACACGTTGGAAGCGTTGATGACGGCGGCAACTCCCAGCAGCGCGCCAACTACCAGATAGGTCAGCAAGATGTTCTTTTTCTCCTTGACGCCCATATTGACCGCCAGCCGCGGGTTAGCCGCCAGCGACCTTGTATCGTAGCCGAATTTAGTGTGGCTCAGCAAATAGTAAAACAGCACCATAATCAGCGCGAGCACGATATAGATCCAGGGGGATCTTGTGAATACGGTCAGGCCAGCATGCATATATAGCTGCGTTCCCGAACCGCCGTACACGACGCCGGATAAAGCCTCGTACATCATAACCACGCCAAGCGAAACGATAATGGTCGGTACCCGAATCCATAAATACAAAAGGCCTTCAATCAGACTGAGGAGAATCGCAACGGCGACGGTAACCGCCAGCAGTATGACCGGCCCCAACCCCAGATCAATCGTCAAATTGCTGCCGATAATGCCGGCAAGGATGATGATGATTCCGGGGGCGAAATCCCATCTTCCCCCGGATAGAGGCAACGCGATGGCATAAGCCGTAATCGTCGTCAGTACGCTGCCCCGGATGATCCGGTCAAAAGCGCCGGAAGAGACATACCCGGTCTTGCTCATCAAAAGCGTCACAATAAGGATGATGAGATAAACCGCGATCGGAAACAGGAACGTTTTCAGCAGGTTTACTGCCTGTTTCAACATCAAGACTTGCATATTTTCACTCCATTACGGCTCGCCCTTCAGTTTTTCTCAAGGCAAGCATGGTTTAATTTCTGGCCGCCTTGATTTCGGCAAGCGTCCGGTTCGTCAGTTTTTGCAGCGATTCCCAAGTCGCGCCATCATTGTAGGACAGCATAACTTCTTTCAGTTCCTCGGCCGTAACCGCACCTTTCGATTTATCCTCCGGAATGACAAAGTTTTTGAAATCCTGAACTTCCGCCGGCGTGGTGAAGGTAACGTAATTGACGTAGCCGTTCGGTTTCCGGTCGGGGTACGTTTTCCCGTTCAAGCGGTCGTAAATTTGCGCAAACGAGTTGGCGAGAATTTCGCCGTAATTATTCGTTCCGGCCATCACGATTTTGCCGTTTTCAAGCCCTGCTTCCGTCGAGTCGTTATAACCGAGCGCCAGCAGGCGGAGATCGGGTTTCGTGCTGTTGAGAATCGCCGGATAGACAAAATCCATGCCGGAGCCAAGTCCAAAAATAGCGTCCACCTCAGGGTGATCGGAAATAATCTTGGTTACGGCATCCGCCGCGTTTTCCGGAGCAAACGAGTGGAATTCAGCCTTATAAACCGTGACCTCGCCCTTAGTGTCAAGCTCCTTCATTTTGTCCGTAAAACCCTTGATAATGGCCGGAGCATCCTCAAAAGCGAATTCCGGGAACGACGTAACCCCGATATGTCTTACCCCGGAAGCATAGGCCTGTTCGGCATACTTGGCGCCCAGTTCCTCCGGGTTTTCGCCGAATTGCTTGATGCCGCCCACAAAATAATCGCTTGAGACATTTTCGTCGGTCTCGCCAAGGGCAACCGCATAATATACGCCGGCTTCTTCAGCCAGGCTGACGCTTTGCTCCAGGGCGGTGTCATAACCGCTGATCACGGCGTCGACGCCGGACGCCAGCAGGTTTTCCAACCCGGTGATATGATCCTCTTCACTGGAACCAACCGTGGCGAAATTAAATTTGACGTTAAAATTCTTTTCCAGATAAGAACAGTAGGCTTTGATTTGCTGGCCTTGAATATCCGTGTAGTTGTAAAGCATGACCCCGATGGTGAAACCGCCTTTTGCATTGCCGCCCGCATTGCCCGCTCCGCCGCCATTCCCGCCGCAACCCGCCAGAACTCCGACAAGCAAAATGAACGCGGTCAAAGAAAATAGCCACTTTTTGCTTTTCATTCGTTTTACCCCTTTTCTCTGCTTTATTTGTTTTACCTTGGCATGACCTCGCCGCCGGGCCTGCGAAGCAGCAGAAACACGACGATCAGGAAAATCATCCCTTTAATCAAGGACACCACTTCGGGCGCAACGCCCACCATAACCAAGCCGTTGTTCAGCACCACGAACGTAATGCTGCCGACAAACGCGGAGCTCATTCTGGAGCGGCTGCCTCCATTAAGCGCCATCCCCCCGAGGATAAGCGCAACGATTACGTCCATTTCCAGGCCCATCCCCGTGTTCTCGCTGATGGCGGCCGATCGGGACAAGGAAAGGATCGATGCGCATCCGACCAAAATGCCGGCCAGAAGATAGGCCGCCACTTTCATCCTTTTCACCCGTACGCCGCTCTGTGAAGCCGCCAGCGGATTGTCGCCGATGGCCTTGTTTTGTTTGCCGATCTTGGTCAAATGAAACAGCACGAAGCCGGCCGTTCCCACCAGAACGATGATCGCGACGATCAGCGGCATATTCCGCCCCAATTCTCTAAGCGCTCCGGCATCGTCCAGGGCGATTTTGGAAGCCGAGGTCGATACCCGGTAGGTCACGATGCCCCTGGCCACAAACATCACCGCAAGCGAGGAAATCACGGCCATAAGGTTAAATTGATTGGCTATCAGTACATTGACCAAATAACAGGCCACGGATACCGCGATCGCCACAAGAATTCCAACCGCCAAAGGCGCTCCCGCGTTCATCGTGTAAATGGCGGCCATCGAGCTTAATGCGAGTACCGCCCCCACCGAAATATCCATCCCGCCATGCGAAAAAACAAACGCCATGCCGACCGAAATCGTGAACAGCACGACGAGTTGTTTGAGAATTGTCCGGATATTGAAGTCGGACAATAGCGCTCCGTCCGTCATGAACGTAAACAACAGCAGTACGAGCACTAGGCCGGCATATTGGATCAGCGCATTTTGATGCCTTTTAATAAATAATTTCATGATTCGTTCTCACCGCCTTGCCTATATCATGTAATCGATCAGCATGGATTCGTTTAGATTTTCGTCACGCCGGAATTCTTTGTTGATTTTCCCGTTCTTCATGACCAAAATCCGGTCGCTCATTCCGATCAATTCCGGAAGCTCCTCCGAGATGATCAGAATGGCGTATCCTTGCTGTTTCAGCGAATAGAGCAACTGGTACATCGTCGTCTTCACGCCGACGTCGACGCCGCGTGTCGGGCTGTCGAGTATAAGAATTTTGGAGTCGTTTCCGATCCATTTGCCAAAGGAGACCTTTTGCTTGTTGCCCCCCGACAATTCCCCTACACGTTGATTCATCCCGCTTGCCTTGATGTTCAGCTCCTCCATTTGCCGCCGGGCGAATTTCTTTTCCGCTCCGGGCAGAATGAGGCCGAACTTGGCCAGCTTCCCCAGCGCGGAAAGCACAAGGTTCTCCTTAATCGAAGCTTCCATGATCAAGGTTTCCCGGTCGCGGTCCTTGGATACGTAACCAACACAGTTAGCGATCGCGGTTTGCACGTTTTTCACCTTGTGCGGAAATAACGGGCCGCCATTCTCCGCGTTTACCCGATTTTTACCGCCCGAGGCGCGTCCCGGCGTTTTTTCACCGTAGACAATCACTTCTCCGCGATCCGGCTTTAATTCGCCGTAAATGATCTTGCCCACTTCGTGCATCCCGCTGCCCGACAAGCCGCCGATGCCTAAAATCTCACCCTGGTAAAGCTCGAAACGAATATCACGCAGCAAAGAGGCATGAACGCCGTTTACGCGGATCATCACCTGCTCCCCGCGCGAAGCGCGGATATCGCTTCTATAATAGTCCCCTTCAATGACCCTGCCGACCATCGATTGCTTGATATGATTTTCTTCGAACTCGGAGCGGTCGATCGTCGTAATCAAATCGCCGTCCCGCATCACGGTCAGCGCGTCGCAAACGTCCATAAGCTCAGGAAGATCATGGGAGATGAACAGGACCGCTTTGTTTTGGTCGCGCAGCTTGCGCATCAGCCGGTGAATCAGCAGCCTCCCGTCATGCGACAATGCGGTGGTCGTCTCGTCCACAATGAACAATTCCGGCTCGTAATACAAAGCTCTGGCGATTTCGATCAGCTTGCGCTGCTCAAAATTCAGCGTCAGGGCGGGCAGCGATACGTCCACCTCGCCGAAATCGACAAGAGCGAGCGCTTTTTTCGCTTCCTGATGCATTTGCTTGCGATCGATGATACCGTTCCGGGCAAACCGGCCTTCGTCCCCCAGAAAAATATTTTCAGCAATGGATAACTGACCGATGGTTCCGGTCTCTTGCACGATCATGGCGATTTTCTTGGCTCGGGCGTCAAGCGGATCTTTGGGAGCATACGGATCACCTTCGACAAGCATGTCCCCTTCCGTTTTCGGAAGCAAACCGCTGATCATGGCGGATATCGTCGACTTCCCGGAGCCGTTTTCTCCGATCAGCCCCCGGATTTCGCCGCGGTAAATCTTCATGCTGATATTGTTCACGGCCGTCACTTCATTGAATCTCTTCACGATGCTTCTGGTTTCCAAAAATACGGGTTTGTCCATGTCAACCTTCCTTCAATCCTTGATATCGCTTTCTTCCCGCTGACCCAGTGTAACATGATTAAGAATCGGCTATAACTGTTTCTTTTATCTTCATTAGGGCAAATATTTAACCAATAATTATCGCCAACGGCTTGAAAAAGGGGCGAGAAATTAAAAAATCCACCTTGCAGCAGCCTGATAAAACAAAAAAACGCTCTTCACCAAGAACGTTCTTTAGCCATTATCCTACGTCCGTCCGCAGGTTCGGAAATAAATCATTTTAACATAACGAAGGTTAAAAAATAACTATGATAATTATCCTGATTAGAGCAAATTTTTAACCCAAATCGTCATTTTCCAACATTTCACTCTTTAGTATTGTGGACTACATTAATATTTAGTACACTCTGAAATTAGAATCGAATTAAAAAACCACCCATCAAGGATCAAGGAGTGCTTAATCTTGGAGTTTCGTCATGAAATCATCAACTTTCCCAAGAAGCTTCCCATCAAATTTTTCCTGCACCGGATCGGCAGCGTCAGCCGTCACTGGCATCAGTCGTTAGAGCTTATCGTGGTCATGAAAGGCGAAGCGGACATTAACGTGAGCAACGTTTCCTACCGGCTTGGCGCGGGAGACCTCATTCTCATCAATTCCAACGAAGTGCATGAACTGCACTCCGAAAACGCTACGATGGTCGCCCTGCAAATCAAACTCGAACTGCTGAAGGAAGTAGTCGTCGACATCAAAAAAATGTACTTTGACTGCAACACCGTCAAAACGAACGATCCCGGGACGTTCAGAAACATCAAGCGAATCGTCGCCCAAATCCTGCAGCATAACATCAACGCCTCCGAATTCGTTGATTTGAAGAACGCATCCCTTGTGTACGAGCTAATCTATGAACTTTGCACCCATTTCAGCAGTGAAGAACCGGAAACAGCCGCCCGGCAGCCGAAGGAAGGATTGGACCGGCTGCGGCGGATACTGGATTATGTCAACAGCCATTACAGCGACCCGATTTCCCTGCAGGAAGTCGCGAAGCAGGAGTTTTTGTCCGTACCGTACCTGTCGAAATATTTCAAGAAAAAATTACGCCTGTCCTTTAGCGAATATTTAAAAGATCTGCGGCTGCATTATGCCGTTAACGATCTGCTGAACGAGTCTTTGACGATCGATAAAATCGCCGCCAAAAACGGGTTTCCCAACGTGCGTTCCTTCGTGACGGCTTTCGGCGAGAAATACGGGGAGCTCCCCAGCATTTGGCGCAAGAAGCACGCGGAGGAGGTTTCCGGGAGCATCGAGGCGACCAAGGAAAAATCGGTGAACTACTACCAGGACGAGCCGCACTCCTATCATGAGGAAATTTCCCGTTTTATCGAAAACAATCTGGGGCAACCTTCCTTGGCTCCGCCGGAAAAGATACTTCAGCGCTTCTCAACGGCGCATCGGATCGACGTGACCAGACAAATCGGGAAGCTGAACCATCATTTCAAAAATTTCATCGGGGTCGGCCGCGTTAAAGAAGTTTTGTATGCCGATGTTCAGGAAGCCCTGCGCATCGCGCAGCGGGAGATCGGCTTTAAATACATCAAAATGCACGGCCTGCTGGACGATGACCTGATGGTATACGGCGAGGATGGCGAAGGAAGGCCCATGTACAATTTCGGGCTGATCGATAAGGCTTTTGATTTTCTGCTATCGGTCGGTCTGAAGCCGCTCGTGCAGTTTTCGTTTATGCCGGCGAAGCTGGCCAGCGACTTGTCCAAAACCGTATTCTACGCCAATATGAACACCAGCCCTCCCAAGGACATGGATAAATGGAACCGGCTGGTCGAGGCGTTGACGCTGCATCTGATCGGACGATACGGCATTGAAGAAGTCCGCAGCTGGCTGTTTTGCGTATGGAACGAGCCAAGCTCGTCCAACCTGCTGTTCGGCTTCAAGCAGGACGAAACGTTTTTTTCGCTGTACAAAAACACGTACGAAACCGTAAAGAACATCGATCCTTCCCTTTCATTCGGGGGACCTGCCGCTTTCTCGACGTACAACAAAAGCGAGGATTGGCTGTTTTCGTTTCTGGCGTTCAGCAAAGACAATAACTGCCTGCCCGAATTTATCACGATTCACTATTACGATATCGATCTCGTTGCCCAGAACGATCAGCTCAGCATGGACAAGCAGCTTAATCTTAGTCCGGTCACGGATTCTTTCAAGCAATTCATCGACCGGCTGCAGCTCCGTCTCCGGGAAGCGGAATTGGCGGCTTTGCCGGTATACTTGACCGAATGGAATTCGACGGTTTCCCATAAAGACCTGATGAGCGACACCTGCTTCAAATCATCGTACGTCATCAAGAACATTGCGGAAAATTACGACCGCCTCGATTCGTTCGGGTACTGGCTCCTGACCGATTTGCATGAAGAAAACCGGCTTCCAAGCCAAGTTTTTCATGGCGGCCTGGGATTGTTTACTTATAACAATATCAAGAAACCCGCCTATCACGCCTTTTGCTTTTTGAACAAGCTGGGAGATTTCCTGATCGACCGGGGGGACGGCTACTTCATTACCAAACAAGAAAACCGTTACCAGATTTTGCTGTACAACTACCATCACTACGATGACATTTACGCAAACGGCATTTCGATCAGCATTTCGCACAAGGAACGCTATTCGCATTTTCCCGGCAAAGCCAAACGCGAATTCCGGCTAGAGCTGGCTCCTCTTGCCGGCAGCTTTGAAATCAGGCATTCCATCGTGAACCGCGACTACGGCAGCGCCTATGACAACGCGCTCAATCTGGGCCAAACCGCAGAGCTTTCCCTGGGCGATATCGAATACCTAAAGCGGATTTCGATTCCGAAGATCGAAAAGGAACTCAGCGCCTCATCCGAAGTGTTGACCATTCATGCGGTTTTGGAACCCTTTGAAATCCGGTTGATCGAAGTGTCGGAAAGACTTGTGAGTACGTTGGAAACGTAAGCCTGAGCTGCTAAATCCATAAACACTGGAGGGACTATCGTGATTAAATGGTTTATGAATCAAAAAGTCATCGTTAAATTCATCGCCCTATCTTCCATTATTCTAATCGCCGCTTTTTTCGTGCTGATCCGCTGGAATTTGGATGTGTTGAAGAAAGTGAGCATGGACCGGGGCATGCTGGAAGCCCAAAACACAGGACAAAATTATGCCGACGAGAACGCGAAAATCGTTCAGAACACGGTGGCTTCGCTTGCTTCCATGCGCTCTATCTTTATGGATGAGGTGTCCCAAGGAGATACAGACCGTCAGCGGATGATCCGCCGTCTCGGAAATCTGCTCAAAGAAAACGATTCCGTCAGCTCCATATTTACGGTCTGGGAACCCGACACCTACGGGCGGGACGCCGATTTTACCGGAGATTCGCTTTTCGCCGTCAATGGAGGGCGGATGGCAACCATGGTGATCCGCTTCAATGATGGTCAAATTATGCCGGTTCCGTTTGGCGATCTGGATACTTTTACCGCGTACGATCAGGCGAAATCAACCAAGCAAGCCGTCGTCATGGAACCTTATAACGCCCCGACCGAGAATGGGGAATCGGAGCTGGTGACCTTGATCGCACTGCCTGTTCTGGATCAAAACGAACGCTTTCTCGGGATCGTCGGCGGCGCCTTCCTGCTCGATACCTTCCAGCAAGCCGCGGAAAAAGAACATCCGCTTGGCGGACACGTCTCCTTGCTTTCGGGCGGCGGTTTATACATAGCGAACGGCGAAAATCCCGAAGAAATCGGCAAATCCTTTATTTCTGCGGATGACAACAAACGGCTGTTCGAAGAAGTGCGGAAGGGCAAGCTCACGCATGAAAGCGCAGGCTCGGATGGAGCCGCCGTCATCCGCGCGTTTAAACCTATCCCGATTATCGACGATCAGGTTTGGTACGTGCAAACGGCGATTCCAAAAGCCGAAATTTTAACAACGTATACGAATAACCGCAACGAATCGATCGTCATCGGATGTCTGTCCCTGCTGCTTCTCGGCCTCGGCATTTGGTTCTTGGCGCGTCTGATGGTGACCAACAATATCAACCGGATGGTGAAGGCACTGCGGTTTATGGCGGACGGCGATTTAACCCAAACGGTGCCCGTTCAATCCAGGGACGAATTTGGAGAAATGGCGGGGCATCTGAATGAAGCTACAGCCCATCTGCGGAAAATGCTGAACCAAACATCTGAAATCGCCCTTACCGTCAGCGCCACTTCCGAAGAGCTCACCGGGGGCGCAGAGCAAACTTCGCTGGCGGCGCAATCGATCTCCGCATCCACGGAAAGCGTGGCGGATGGCATGAACGAGCAGAACGAGGAGGCGGCCAAGGCGGCCGGGATGATGCGGGAGATGACCGAAAGCGTCCGGAGAGTCCAGGCTTCGGCCGAAGCGGTGTCGGAATCGGCCGAAGATGTCACCGGCCAAACCGAGCAAGGGGACCGGGTCGTCCAACGCGCGGCCATGGAAATGAACGCGATTTCCATTTCCATGGCTGAGTCGAACGAGGCGATGAAGCGGCTTAGCCAGCGTTCCGAAGAGATCGGAAAGCTGATCGGGCTGATCTCGGGCATTTCGAGCCAGACCAACATTCTGTCATTGAACGCCTCAGTCGAGGCGGCCCGCGCCGGTGAACATGGCAAAGGATTTGCCGTCGTTGCTGCGGAAATCCGCAAACTGGCGGAGCAAACGAAGCTTGCCGTGGGCCAGGTGCAAGCCGGCATCGCCGAAATTACCGCGGATACCGACCATGCCGCAGCGCTGATCGGCAACACCGCGCTTGAGGTTGAAAAGGGCTTGTTAAGCGTCACCGAAAGCGGACAGCTATTCGCATCGATTATGGAGGAAATGAAACAGGTTGGGGTCCGGGCGCAGGAAGTTTCGGCCGAGGTTCAGGAAATGTCGGCAGGAACCGCGCGCGTCGCGGAAGCGGTCCGCCTCGTAGCGGACATTACAATGAAGTCGACGGACGAAACCGCACAGGTAGCGGCGGCGTCCGAACAGCAGCTGGCCACGATGCAGGAGATCTCGTCGGCGGCCGTGCATTTAAGCCGTCTCGTTCAAGAGCTCACGGATCGGATGGCACATTTTAAAATATGAACGTTGCGAATAGAATCGCCCGCTCATTTAAAAAGAACAACCCGCCTTCTTGTAAAGGCGGGTTGCGCTTTTTTTATTTGTGGACCAAGGTTTATTATGCCATCCGAATTCCTCAAGGCCCTCTTTGGCTTTCCGGGCTTCCAGCTTGCCGCGGATCTTTTATTGAATGGAGAATACTTCTTTTTTCAATAATTCCTCCGAACCCGTATTTGCCGTACATTTTGAATTTTTTTAAAGTTTTGATATTTTTCCGCACAGCATCAGATTAAACTAAAAAACGCCAAGCGGTCCGTCTAGAGCAGGCTCTCCTTTGAAACCGCTTGGCGCTTATATGCGTTGACGTGCCGGCTTATGCTTTTCCCGCCGAATCCCCTTTGACCAGCGTTACGTATACCCGCTCATGCTCGACCGGTTCCCCGGCCAGCACCTTCAGCAACTGCTCGGAGGCCAGCGCACCCCACTTGCGTTTGGAGTAATCGATCGTGGCCAGCCGGGGCACCGTGTATTCGGACAATTCGATGTTATCGAAGCCGATCACGTGAATATCCCTGCCGATCACATAGTCGGTATGCTTCACCGCATTATAGAGTCCGATCGCCATCTCATCGTTCAAGCAAAAGACGGCTACAGGAGATGTATATTCCCGCAGGATCCGCTCTGCGGCTTGTTCCCCGTCGGATTTGTTGAAATTCCCTTCGATTTCCATCAACTCCACCCCGTCGAAACGGGCCGCCGTCTGCCTAGCCGCCTTCAACCGCTGCTTCGAGTCGTACGAGCCCTTCGGGCCCGTCACGACGTAGAGCTTGCGGTGCCCCTGCTCGATCAGGTGTTCGACGGCCAAAGCGGCGCCCGCCTTGTTGTCGAGCAATACTTGATTGATGTTCGGGTGATTCAGCTCGCGGTCGAGCACCACGATTTTATGCCCGAGATCGGCGTATTTGAGCAACTCCTCGCTGGAAAACGTCTCATCCAAAATGATCGCCCCGTCGACCATCCGCTCCGGAAGCAGACGATGGGATTGCTTGCCGCTGCACACGACCATGTCGTATTCCTTCCGGTTCAGCACCTCTTTGACGCCCTGCAGCAAGTCGCCGTAAAACGCGCCGTTAAAGTCGGTCAAATATACGCCGATAATTTTGGACTCCCGGGTTTTTAAGGAGCGTGCGGCAGCATTGGGTACATAATTCAGTTGGTCGGCGATGGCGAGGATTTTCGCGCTCGTCTCGTCCGTAACTTTCGGGCTGCCGTTTAACGCGAGGGATACCGTGGAGATGGAGACTCCGGCTTGTTTGGCAATGTCCTTAATGCTAACCACAAAATTTTCTCTCCTCAATTACATAAAGATTTCAACGACGTTATGTTCATTCGACCCCGCCGCCGCAAAATCCTGTCGGCTAAGGCGAACGCCGCCGCTGCGGTAATATCCGGGATTCTCCCGGACCGGCACGTCCCGGCCGTTGATCCGCACCCGGCGCCCCTGGCCGTCCATGCGGTAAACGAAGCGGGTCGGGACATCCATCCAGACGAAGTCGAACCGCAGTCCGTCCAGATGCGGCGGCAGCACGGGATCGATCACAAGATCCTCTTCATGGCGGCGAATGCCTAAACAGTTGGAAATCAGCTGATTCATGTAGATCCCCGGGCCGCTGGAGTAAATCCGCCAGCCGCCTTTCACCGGCACGGTGCCGCGCCGCAGCTCGTCAAACCGCTCGTCCGCTTCGTAACGGGTGGCGAATTTGCCGTCCGAGCTGCTGAAGTAGGCGTTGCTTTGCCGCAGTTCGGCGTTCGGCACGACGTCCTTCAGGCCGACCGGGTTGATCATGTGCAGCCCTTTCCAGGCCTCCTCGGCTTTCCCCAGCTTGGCCATCGCTTCGATGAAGCGGATGTGGGCATGTACGTACTGCAGCCCAATCTCCCGGCCGAAGTTGGACGCCTGTTCCGCCCGTTTGAAATGCTTGCTGACCCCGCCCCGGTATTTCGCCGGACGGTCCATCAGGCGCACCCCGTCCTGATAATACAGTTTTTCTTTGATCAGGGCGTAATGGGCTTCCGCCTGCTCGGCGGTCAGCAGCTCGGCGATCATACTGCGCGTCATCGGCAGCAATCGGTAACGGATGCCCGTTTTCGTATCCGCCGGATGCAGCATCAGTTCGGCTTGCCCCGGCTCTTCCATATACACGAACCCCGGAATTACTTCGTGGTCCAGCATGTATTTGTTAAAATCGCGTTTGATGCCCGCCGCCAGGTCCGCGAGCTCGCCGGCCCAAGCCTGCTCCTCATCCGGGAGCGCATCCGCCAGCTGGCGGAACGTTTGGTATGTCAGCGCCACCGTCCAACTGCTGATCATGTACCGCTTGAGCTGGGCGTTGGCTGGCTGAAGCGTATCGTCCCAGTCGCCGTCCCCGTAGGACGACAAAAACGTGTCGTGCAGGAAGCGGCTGCGGATGTAGCCGATTTCCTTTTTCGCATGTTCGCGGATCGCCGCTGTTTCCGCAGACGGTTCAAAACTTCCTTTTACCGTGTACGGCACCTCTTCATCGAGAAGCCCGTAATCCCCGGTAGCCGCCAAATAATCGCCCAGCACCTTCAGCGGCCATACGATGATGTCGCCGTGGCTTTCCTCCTGCTGGATCCGGGAATAACGATCGAACATGAACCACTGCGGCCAATTGCCGTCCTCTTCGTATTGGTGCGCATACACCGTTTTGATAATGTCCTTGACCACCCCGTATTTTTGCGTGGCCAAAAAATATTCCGCCGGTCCCTGACAAACGTCGCGCGTTCCCCAGGCCGCCCCGCCGTATTGCTCCAGCCCGTGGGGCACGGAGAAGTGCACCAGCATGTTGTGCGTGTACCACCAGGCGAGGGCGTTCAGCTTATTCAGTTCATCCGCGGCTTCGCCTTCCGCCGTCAAACGGAACCCGTTCATGACCCGTCCCAAAAAATCGCGGTAACGCGCGCTCTCCTCCCGCCCGGTGCGGCTGGACAACGGCGGTTCGCCGCCGCTCAGCAATCCTTGCACGGTCAGCGTCCATTCCGCGCTCGGCCCCGTTTCCAGCACCACCAGCGAGGAGCTGCCCGGCGCCGCGCCGGGAGCCAGCTTGCTTTCATCAAATACTTGGAAGTCGGTGCCCGCAATGTGCATCCGGTAGGTCAAATCCGGATAAACCGAGGAAGAGAGCGCTGCGCCGTCGGCCCGGAACGTCAGCGTTCCTTCCCCTTGCTCCATCCGGTACGGCAGCAAGAATTCATGATCGTTCATGACGATCTGGTTCGTCACCAGGTACCGGTACGCCCGCCCCTTGGCGGAAGCGACATGCAGCGTCAATTCCGGCGCGTCCGCCGCCGTGCAGTTCGTCACGACGATCGTGTCGTCCGGCGTTTTATACGTCCAGCGCGCATAGTTGAAGCCCATCTCGAACATCGAAGGCATCGTCAGCAGCCGGTAAACCCCGTCCATTTCCACGTAAATCCGCTGCCCCGACGCCTTGGACACGTTCAGCGCGTTCCGGACGTTTGAAACGAGCTTGTGAAACGATGTATTGCCGACTACGATTTGCGAATTAAAAACCCCGTACATATAAGAAGTCGTCGTGATGACTTCCGCGTTCACCCGGTCATTGCCGCCGGACATCAGGATAATGCCGTGCGGGCGCTCCACCCGGAGTTCTTTTTCCTTCAGTACGACATGCTCATGCGTATCCGTGAAAAAAGACAGCAGCTTCCCATCCTCGCGCTCCTCGTGATGACGGTGCGGGAACGCTGTTTCGAGTTCGGCTTCATTCATAGATTCGGTACGCAGCGGCTCGCCGATCGTCGCAGCCCGTGATACCGTCACCGCCGCAGCCGCGGTATCCGCCGCCGGAACCGAAACCGCGCCAGCTTCAATCTTACTCCAAGCATCTTCTACCAGTTCCTCGTACTCCAGCGCCTCTATCGCCGCGGGGTGGTCATCCTGAATCAATCCGTAAAACACGAACCGCGCCTCACCGGACAAGATTTCCCGCTCCGACTGCAAGGCCGTATACGCAAATTCGTATTGATAGATGCCGCCAGCCAGGTCCGCCCGCTCCAGCGCTTCTGGCCGGTCGGTTTCTTTGTAAGTCAGCCCGAAAAACTGAAATCCGTCGGTCGAATACCCGCTCGCCCCCGTCAGCGAACCTTGCTGCAAATACGGGAATTTTCCGCGTTGCGGCTGGTTTTGCCGGGAACAGACAACCGTTCCCCGGCGCGCGTGCCGGAAGACGGCGTGGTCGATGTATTGCGATAAGTACGCTTCATTGCTGCGGACGGCCCCTTGTTCGGCGATACTGACATCCTGGCCGTACACGACGTCGATCTCGCACGAGGTCTGCCCCTCCAGCCGGACATCCCAAAACCAAAGACCCCGCGGGTCCAGGGACAAAACGACCTCATAGCGGATACCCTCGGCCTCGCCGTCCCAAACAGCCGCCGCCGCGCCGGTTTTCACCCGGCCGTTCGAGCGAACGCCAAGCAGGGGAATCGCTTGAATGCCTTCCGGACGGTGCAGCCGCAAATAAAGATTGTTCAGCGAGCCTTCCACCGGCCCGGACAACAGCTGATTGATCATCGTTTCCCGGTATTTCATTTCGTACATATCGCCGCTATTCCATAACGTAAAGGCCAAATCCCCCGCTTGAAGGACCTTTTTCGCCTCAGTTGCTGCCATAAGTATCCACTCCCTCATTTATTTCTATAAGCTATAGTCGCAGGCTGAACCGCATACCCGCAGCGTCTCTGCTGTTGGGACCGATGTAAACGAGAAAGTCGCCCGCATCGCTGGCAAAAGTCAAATCGGCATGATGGTAACGCAGCTGCGGCTCCGTCAGCTCAAATGCCACTTCCCGGGTTTCCCCCGGCTGCAGCAGGATTTTGCGGAAATCCTTCAGCTCTTTGACCGGACGCACCACATCTCCCGCCAAATCGCGAACGTACAGCTGTACCGTTTCTTCTGCGGCCGCAACGCCGGTATTGGCCACCTTCACCTTAACCGTCAGCGGCCGGTCCGGCGTCATTTCAGGCGACGACAGCCCGGGTTCGCCGTAAGCGAACGAGGTATAGCTCAGGCCGTATCCGAACGGATACAATGGTTCGTTGGGCATGTCCAAATACTGCGACACGTAACGCACCTGGGCGTCGGGCGCATCCTTCGGGCGGCCCGTGTTGAAGTGGTTATAGTAAACCGGGATTTGTCCCGCCGCATAGGGAAAAGACATCGTCAGCCGGCCCGAAGGCTGCGCGTCGCCGAACAGCAGATCGGCGATCGCGTGGCCGCCTTCGCTGCCGGGGAACCAGGCCTCGAGCACGGCGCCGGCGCGGTCCGCCACGCCGTGCAGGTCGAGCGGCCGGCCGTTGAACAGCACGGCCGCCATCGGCTTGCCCAGCTCGGCGAGACGTTCGATCAACGCCAGCTGCGCCTGCGGCAGCCGGATATCCCCCCGGCAGCCCGCTTCGCCGCTCATTTCGGAGCTTTCGCCCAGCGCCAGCACGATCACGTCGGCGCCTTCCGCCGCCCGGAGCGCAGCCTCGAGCTGCCGGTCGCTCGCCTCCTCGAAGCCGCAGCCTTCGGCGACGGCGATTCGGCCCATGCCGGTTTTCGCGGCGATGCCGTCAACCAAACGCACCGCGGCTTCGGTTGACCCTTGCCAGGACCACGGGCCGAGGATGTCCCCGCTTTGGGCGAACGGCCCGATCAGCGCGATGGACTGATCGCGCCGCAGCGGCAGCACCCCTTCGTTTTTCAGCAAAACGCAGGATTTCGCCGCCAGCTCGCGGGAAACGGCCCGATGCTCGCCGCAGAACACGATTTCCGCTTCCCGTGCCGGGTCGGCCCCGCGATACGGATTGTCGAACAACCCCAGCTTTTGCTTCAGCCGCAAAATCCGCAACACGGCTTCGTCGATCAGCTTTTCATCGATGACGCCGCTTTCCGCCAGCTCCGCCAGATGCTTCATATAGCAGGTCGTCATCATTTCGATGTCGATGCCCGCTTCGATGGAGCGCAAGGCGGCTTCCTTCTCGTCGGCGGCGGCGCCGTGCGGAATCAATTCCTTGACGGCGCCCCAATCCGAGATAATTACGCCGCCGAACCCCCACTCCTCGCGAAGCAGCCGGCGCAGCAGGCGTTTGTTGCCGGTCGAAGGGATGCCATCCACCGTGTTGAACGAGGCCATGACCATTTCGCAGCCTTCATCCAACGCGGCTTTGTAAGCCGGCAAATAGTATTCGCGGAGCTGCCGTTCCGACAGGTCGACCGTATTGTAGTCCCTGCCTCCCTCCGCCGCGCCGTATGCGGCGAAATGCTTAACGCAAGCGGCAACGCGGCTCGTGTCGTTTTGCAAGTCCTTGCCTTGGAAACCCCGGACAAAAGCCCGCGCAAATTCGCCGTTCAAAAACGGATCCTCCCCCGCCGATTCCATGACCCTCCCCCAGCGCGGATCGCGGACCAGATCGGCCATCGGAGCGAACGTGACGTGAACGCCCGAAACCGCCGCTTCCAAGGCGGCGATCTCGGCGCTCCGCTCCGCCAGCTTCAAGTCCCAAGAACAACCGATGGCCAGCGGAACGGGAAAAATCGTTTTGTAGCCATGGATGATATCGGCCATGATCAGCAGCGGAATGCCTAAACGGTTTTTACGCAAATGAGCCTGTTGGATATTGATGGCTTCCTGCGCCCCCGACAATCCGAGCACCGATCCCGTATTTCGCACGTTCTCCTCGGAGACGCCCAGGACCTCCATCGGGCCGGTGATTTCACCTTCCGTTTCCGCCCCTTCAAAAAACGACACCGCCAATTGCAGCAGTTGGCCGATTTTTTCCGCAAGCGTCATTTGCTCCACATAAGCCTCCAGTGGTTGCGGCTTCATTTTATCCCCCACCCTTGTCAATCATTAATTGGTATTGCTATATCGTTATTATTTCGAATCGAAACGTTTCAACAATCGGAATAAATGGATTATATATCGAATCCTTAAATACGTCAATTTTATTTGAATACGATTTCAAGAAATATAAAAACGTTCTAATAAGGTCGATTGAACACTTTCGAAAAATTTCGTTGCCAAAAAAAAATCTATTGAATACGATTACATTCTGTTTTATAATGAATCGAAACGTTTCAACAGGTTTTCTTTCAAGCGGGAAGAAACCTCTTTTTACCGAAATCGAAACGTTTCAATGAAAAGCTTGTGCTGCTTACGTCAGGCACTATTTGTTTATTCCAAGGGGACGATTTTCACTCGAAAGGCAAGGAGGTGCTTTCTCCGTCAAGAGGTCTGCAAGGTTTTATTGTATAGATTCACTTCAAAAAGCCCTATATTACTTACAGCAATCATTTAAGAAAGGACGATTCTTATGTGGAAAAAAACAGCAACGACTCTTTTGGCAAGCTCGCTGGTTCTCGCCGGCATTCTTACCGGATGCGGTTCAAACAATAACGCGGCTTCCGGCGGCAACAAGCAGGTGGAAATCAACGTGTGGGCGATGGGCGATGAAGCCAAATCGCTGCCGCAAATCGCCGGCGATTTCATGAAGGAAAACCCGGACATCAAGGTTAACGTTCA
The DNA here is from genome assembly GCF_003863965.1 of Paenibacillus oralis. Lineage (GTDB taxonomy): Bacteria > Bacillota > Bacilli > Paenibacillales > Paenibacillaceae > Fontibacillus > Fontibacillus oralis. Next base: position 4,423,157 of record NZ_RRCN01000001.1, on the reverse strand, counting down.
GGCGCTGCCATGGGCCAATGCGCACGACAAACTGCTGACTGCCGTCGCTTCGAAGAAAGGACCGGACGTCATTCAGATGGGGACGACCTGGATTCCGGAGTTTGCGGGCGCCGGAGCGCTGCTTGACCTGACTTCCCTGGTGGATCAATATCCCGAGTTCAAAGAAGACCAATTTTTTGCGGGTGCCGTGAACACAACGAAATACGACGGCAAGGTCGTAGGGGTTCCGTGGTATACCGAAACCCGCGTGTTGTTCTACCGCACCGACCTGCTTAAAGAAGCGGGTTACGATCAAGCCCCGAGAACCTGGGAAGAACTGCGCGCCGCCGCCAAAAAGCTGGCTGAACGCGGCCAAGGCAAATACGGCATCAGCATCGACATGAAAGAGCAATCGCTGGCGTTTATGTTCGCCCGTCAAAACGGCTCCAGGCTGCTGGACGACCAAAACAAACCGCTGTTCAACCAGCCGGAGTTCGTGGAGGCCGTCGAGTATTTAAATGGATTTTTCAAAGACGGTTCGGCCCCGGTCGACCTGGGTTTGGACGCGGTGCAAGGACTTAGCGGCGAAGGCATCGTCCCGATGTTCATCAGCGGCCCTTGGATGATCAACTTGATCAAGACGGGGGCCCCGGACCTGGAAGGAAAATGGGCGGTCGCTCCGTTGCCGGCCAAGGAAAACAACATCTCGGCGTTGGGCGGCTCCGACTTGTCGGTATTCCAATATACCAAACATCAGGACGAGGCACTGAAGTTCATTCAGTACATGAGCAAACCGGAGACGCAAATCAAGTGGATGCAGTTGACCAAATCGCTCCCGACCAATGTGAAAGCGTGGGAAGACCCATCGTTGAAAGACGATCCGAACTACCAGGCCCTTCAAGCGCAGTTGGAGCATTCCGAACCGATGCCGCTGCTCACAAGCTGGGAACAAATTGCCCAAACGTATTTGAAGAGCTTTGAACGGATCGTTCGCGGCGGCGCCGGCGTGCAAAGCGAAATGGACGCTTTCAACGCCGAAGCGGAGAAAATCCTCAGCAAATAACAGCAGATCCGAAGCGCATATACAAAGGAAGTGATCCTAAATGAAAGGCCTGTCGCAAAAAAACGCGCCTTATCTGTTCGTCGCGCCGACTCTGATCCTGCTGGCGCTCTTCTCGCTGCTTCCGATCGCCATAGCGCTGGTCATCAGCTTTACCGATATGGATATGGCCGGACTTGCCGATTATTCGAGCATCAGCTTCATCGGCTTCGATAATTACAAAGAGGTCCTGCTGGACCCTTCTTTTCAAAAAGCGATTTTTAATACCTTATTCTACGTCATTATCGGCGTTCCGCTCGTCATCGTCATTTCCCTTACGGTCGCCCTGTTGATCAACTTTGGCAAAGCCCGCATTTTTAAAGCATTCCGGGTGATTTTCTATATGCCGTCGGTCACCAACGTCGTGGCGGTCGCCGTCGTCTGGAGCTATCTGTACAACCCGTCGCTGGGGCTGCTCAACTATATTTTGACCTCGCTCGGTCTGGGGCCCGTGCCTTGGCTGCAGGATCCGGTCATGGCGAAAATCTCGTTGATCATCCTGGCCGTCTGGCGGGCGATCGGCCTCAATATGATCATTTTCATTGCCGCGATCAAGGGCATCTCGAAGACGTATTACGAAGCGGCGCAAATCGACGGAGCCAGCGCCTGGCGGCAAACCTGGTCGATCACGATCCCTCTGCTGCGCTTTGCCATCTTCTTCGTGTCGATGACGACGATGATCGGCTGGCTGCAGTTCTTCGAAGAGCCGTTCGTCATGACCAATGGCGGCCCGCTCGACGGGACGTTGTCCGTGGCTTTGTTCATTTACAATAACGGTTTCCAGTTCAGCAAATTCGGATATGCCGCGGCAGGCTCCTTTATTTTGTTTTTCGCGATTATCTTGGTTACGTTGGTCCAATTCAAACTTCAAAACAAGGAAGCGGATGTCTAATGCCATCCCGGGAGGTGTATACGTATGCAAACCAGAACCTCGGGCGATAGAACGCTGCAATGGCTGGTTGGAATCCTTTTGGGCGCGCTCGGCCTGCTGATGCTGCTGCCGTTCGTTTGGATGATCTTGTCCTCGTTCAAACCGGAAAGCGAAGTTGCGCAAATTCCGCCGACGCTGTGGCCTCGGCAGTTTACACTGGACAATTTCCGCGAACTGTTTGAAAATATGCAATTCGGCGTTTATTTGCGCAATACGTTGATCATCGTCGTTTTCTCCTTTGTCGGTCTGTTCCTGAACGCGTTGGCCGGCTTCGCTTTTGCCAAATACAAGTTCAAGGGCAGGGATGGGCTCTTCTATCTCGTGCTGGCCACCATGATGATTCCCGGTCAGGTCACGATGATTCCCGTTTATTTGATCCTGAACATGATGAACCTGACCAATACAATGGTCGGGATCGTGCTTCCGGGCCTGGTCGGCGCCTTCGGCATTTTCCTGTTCCGCCAGTTTATGTCGACGATTCCCGACGAACTGCTGGAAGCGACGCGATTGGACGGCGCCGGAGAGTTCCGAATCTTCCTGCAAATCGCCCTGCCGATCTCCAAATCGATCCTGGCGGTGCAGGGTATCTTGACCTTTATCGGCGGCTGGAATAGCTTCCTCTGGCCGCTCATCATCGCCAATGACGAGAAGCTGTACACGCTGTCGGTCGGTTTGCAGCTGCTAAAAGGCCAATACGGCGGAGATTACGCGCTGCAAATGGCGGGTTCGGCGTTTATGGTCGTGCCGATCATTATCATTTTCATCATTTTCCAGAAACACATCATCGAAAACTATTCGATATCAGGGATGAAATAACCCGCATTGGCATGAGAAAAACCGCCGGAGAGATCCTCTGGCGGTTTTTTTGATGTACAGACCTATTATTAATTCCAAACCACGCTAAACGGAACCATTCAGCAAATAGCTGACCGCGATCGTATTCGGACCGGTATGCGAACCTATCGCACATCCCCCCTCAATGACGGCCACTTCCTTGAAATGAATATGGTCGAGCAAATGGGAGCGAACCCTTTCTGCCATTTTCTCCGCCAGCGTCTGACCGACGATCACCAGGTTCGGACAGATCCGGTTTTTTTGGCTGACGATTTTTTGCAAAATCGGCTCCAGCGCCTTCTCCATTTTACCACGGTATTTTTGAACGGAACGAATCTCGCCCTTAACGATGTTTAAGACTGGACGCACTTTCAGCACATTGCCGATAAGATGTTGTAAACTGGTAACGCGGCCTCCCTTATGCAGATAATCCAGCCTATCCACCAGGATTTCGATCTTGACCTTCTCTCTCACATTCTCTATATCCGCGATTACTTCATCGAGGGGCTGCCCGGCTTCAAGCGCACGTGCGGCACGAATAACCAACAGGGCATAACTGGCCGATAAGTGCATGGAATCCACGATGTGTACCCGTCCGGCCGGGAATTCTCCAGCAGCCATATGTGCGTTTTGATTGGTGGAAGATACCTTGGAAGACATGCTAATATATAAAATATTTTTTCCGGCACTGATCTCCGGCTCGAAGGTCCGGTAAAAATCCGCCGGAGACGGAGCAGAAGTTTTGGGAATGGTTCCTTCTTCCTCAACGCAACGGTATAATTCAGCCGTTGTTATCTCCAGAGTATCTTTATAGGTTTGGCCTCCCAGCGTCACATAAAGCGGAACGATCCCGATATCGTATTGATTGATCCAATGATTCGGAAGATCCGAAGTACTGTCGGCTATTAATTTTATAGCATGCTTTGCGCTCATTACGTTCTCCCCTTTCGATACTCGGTCCATACCACCCTCGACCCATGTATGCTCATTATACTCTCGGACGGATAATGATAAATCGTCCAAAAGGGTAGGCTCATTCCGTACTTTCGGGCAATAATCCCCCATATCCCCCCTTCATAATATACAAAAAGCTCCTGAACCGTCATAAGGACAATCCAGGAGCTTATTCATTAATAAAGCGATGCGGTCGAGAGGACTCGAACCTCCACGGGGGGTTAGCCCACACGGACCTGAACCGTGCGCGTCTGCCAATTCCGCCACGACCGCGTATTTCGTCGATGCATTGTTTTGCAGCAACGAAATTTATAATATCACGCTTCTCTATAAGAGTCAATCAAAAAATTAAATTCGCAGCATCAGTTCGAAAGTGGTTAAGCCTGGGGTGTTGTACAGATGGAGTTCGCCGCCGTGCAGCTCGGCGATTTGTCTGGCGATGGCGAGTCCCAGTCCGGAACTGCCTTCTTCCCGCCGAGCGGCGTCCCCGCGGACAAAGGGATCAAAGATGGTTTTTTTCAACTCATCAGAGATACCGACACCATTATCCGCAACAGCAAGGGAGAGGCACCGCTCCGATTCCGTGAGTTGAACGGTGACCTGTGTGCCTGGAGGATTATGCTGCAAGGCGTTGGACAGCAGATTGGATACAGCCCTTCGTATCAGATTCGGGTCACATTTCGCCATCACTTCCTCCGCCGGAATTTCCACCTCCAACTGAAAGCTTTTAGCTTCTAACGGCTCATAAAAATCAGCGGCGATCTCGCGCAGCAATTCGGCGACATCCACCAGTTCCATGGCCATAGGATAACCAGGCCGATCCAGCTTAGCCAGATTAAAAATCTGATCGATCAGCGCCGTGACATGAGTCGCTTTGTTGGAGATCAGCTGCAGAAAGCGTTTCTTTTCCCCCTCATTCTCGAGTATTCCCAGCTCCAGAGCCTTGGCATAGCCCTGAATCGTCGTAATGGGGGTCTTCAGATCATGGGACAGATCGGCCAGCATCCGCCGCTTGCTCTCCTGAAGCCGCCGATTCTCCGCTTCCGACCGCTCCAGCGATTCCGCCATATCATTAAAGCGCTGCTGAATGACGGAAAACTCATATCCTGCGGCAATGTTCAACCGTTCGCTGTACTTCCCCTCCTCCATCCTTCGAATGGCAGAGGCAATCTGTTCCAGCGGTCCGGTGATCCGCTTGGCCGTCCACAAGCTGTATAAGAGACTGCTTGCGGTGAACACTCCCAGGAACAGAAGCAGCTGCAGCAAATTCACTTCGATAGTCCGGTTATCCATATCCAGAACAAAAGCAAGGAAGGTCAGAATGACGGCTCCCAACGAAACAGCAAACAGAACATAGGTCTTGAACATAGCATAAAAAAGCTTGCCCTGGTTCACCGCAAATCCCCCTTTTTGGCGAATTTGTACCCCAGTCCGCGGATGGTTTGAATATAGAACGGCTGCTTTGGCGAGTCCTCGATCTTGTCTCTCAGCCTGGAGATATGGACCATGACCGTATTGGCATCCTCATAATAATGATCCGACCATACTTGTTCAAACAGCTGTTTTTTGGTAAAAACACGTCCTGGAGATTGCATCAATGTGGAGAGAAGCTTGTATTCAATCGCCGTCAAAGGAATCTCCCGTCCGTTTTTGTGCAAGGTGCAATCCCGATGGCTGAGCCTCAATTCCCCATTGACCGTGTCCTCCGGTTGGACTAACTCCGGCGGAGCAGATGCATTAAAATCGTAGCTCCTGCGCAGCATGGCCTGAATTCGGGCCACCACCTCCAGCGGATTAAACGGCTTAGAAATAAAGTCATCCGCGCCCATTTGCAAGCCCATGATTTTATCGTCATCCTGATTTTTGGCGGACAACAAAATGACGGGCAGCTTATATTCCGTACGCAGCAGCTGCAATAACCGCACCCCATCCATTTCCGGCATCATGATATCCAGCACGGCAAGATCGATTTTTTCCCGCTGTATACATTCCCACGCCTCCACCCCATTATAGGCTTCCACAATGCGGATGCCTTCCTTCACAAGAAACAACCGCAGCAATTCCACGATCTCCCGGTTATCATCCACAAGCAACACCGTTCTTTGCACAAACCGGCCTCCTGTCCCAGCTTTTTAGCGTATACCCCAGTTTACCACGCCTTTTCCCCGTTTCACGTCCATTTAAGATGAATTTAAGATTGGCGACAAGTTGATGAAAGCTAGATCCGTTATCCTATTGCATATTGAATTCTATCAATATCAAATTAGGAGGTGTAGCGGGGATGAAACGCCATTGTGCATTAATTGCCCTGCTGGTTCTTGTCATGGATGCATGGGGAGCTTCATTCCCCGGAGTGGCGGCTGCGGATGAACGGCTCTCTGCGGCCCGGTTGGAGCAAACCCTGGACGCCGTTATAAACGAGGCCATGGCCAAAGATCATATCCCCGGGGTCGCCATCGTGGTTACGATGGAGGAGCGGATTATTTACAAGAAAGGATACGGCTATGCGGACATCAAGCGGAAAATTCCGGTTGATCCGGACCAAACCGTGATGCCGGTTGGCTCACTGACCAAGTCCTTAACAGCCACGGCGATCATGCAATTGAAGGAACAGAATAAACTGTCATTGGAAGAGGATGTAAACTCGTACCTCACTTCAGTCAAGATCCCTTTATACCGGCAGCAGCCCATTACATTGCAGCATTTGCTGACCCACACCGCCGGGCTGGATGAAGCCTTGTACGGGACCACCGCCGTTTCCCCGGCCAAGACGATTCCTTTGGGTGAGTTCCTGGAACGGTACTTCGGTCAACAGCCGCCTGTTCGCCCGCCCGGTAAGGAATATGCATACAGTAACGCCGGACTCGGACTTGCCGCCTATGTCTTGGAGGAGGTCACCGGCAGTACGTTAAATGATTATCTGTCCCGCAACTTGTTCGAACCCTTGGATATGCCAAGCGCCGCCCTGAATGCGGCGGAATCACCCGATATGGCTCGTTCATATTTGTATCGGAACGGCGAATACAAGCAGCTTCCCTATTCCTGCGTAAATCTGCCCGGGGCGGGCGGCCTGAGTGTCGTACCCACGGAATGGGCGCACTACATGATCGCCCATTTGAACGAAGGCAAATACCAAAACAAACGCATGCTCAGCCCCGGCTCCGTCGCAGAAATGCACGCACGCCACTTCACGGAGCATCCGGATCTGGAGGGAGTGGGCTATGGATTTTTTCGCACCCGGCTGAAAAACGGGCTGTTGACCCTGTCGCATACAGGCGATGTTGACGGATTTTCCGCAAAAATGGAATTGATTCCGGCCCATAAAATCGGCATTCTTGTGATCAGCAATGCAAGCTCGCCAGGCATCCCCCTGCGCGATAAGGTAACGAGCGCCGTTACCGGCCTGTTGCCTGAAACGGGCAACCCAGCGGCGCAGCCCGGTGTTACTTCCGCAGACCATTTGCGGCAATACGAGCGAACGTATACGATGAATCTTGGCCCGCAGCACGGTTCGGGAAAATGGTTCAGATGGCTTGGGGCCAAAGATTATCAAGTCCAAAGCTCCGGCAAGGCGCTGGTCATTAAGGGGGTATTTCCCGAAGGCTCCGGGGAAATCGAGAGCAGAACCTACATTCCTCTAAGCCGTGGCTTGTTCCAGGATCAAAGCAGCGGGGATACCCTTTCGTTCCATCAGGAAAACGGCAGCTGGAAATTAGCCTTTACACAAGGGGTGACCATTGCTGAGAAACCTGCATGGTGGCGGCATCCATCTACCGCCTTTGCCGTCTATGCCGCTGTAGGCCTGTTCTGGATTTTCCTGTTCATCACCGGCAGTTTTCGTTGCTTGCTGCGATTCATCCTGCGAAAGAAACAAGCCCTTCCCGGACCCGTGGCGTGGATAGCAACCCTGTTCACCGTGTATCTGATCGGGCAATTGCTATATGGCAATTCGGAGGTTTTCACCCAAGGTTACCCGGTATGGTATGCCTGGGGATTCTCTTCTCTTCCTTTGCTTGCACTGGCCGGGGCAATCGTCCTGGGCGTCCGCACCTTCAGTGCTCAAAAATCCAGCACGGGACAAAAGCGGCGGCTTCAAACCTTCTTCTCTGCAGCAACGTGTTTGATATGCCTGTTTTACACGATCTTTTTGTTCTATTGGAACATGCTCTCGATCCATTACTCGTAAAAAATAACAACCGCAGATTCATATTGGCGTCACCAGCACAATGTGAACCTGCGGTTCATCCGGAACATAAAGCCGCCAGATATGATTCCAGGAGGCTTTCCAGCCTTTCCGCCGGCAGCCGGTCCGGCTGCATGATTTTATGCACGGCTAATCCGTCGATGAGCGCATACAATTTCTCTGTCTCCAGTTCGATATCCAAGTTGGGCCGGGCCAACCGGTTTCGTATGATCTCTTCCAGCACGAAACGGGAGGCTTTATACAACCCATCCTGAATATTCGCGCTTAACCTCCTCAATTCGGGATAAACCAAGGACTTCGCATGAAAAGCAAACCATACCTCCATTTCCAGCGTTCTCTCCTCATCGACAGGCAAAAACTGCATCAGCAATCTTTTTAAGTCCGTCAGCAGAGGCCCTTTTAGCTCAAAAGCCTCCAATCTTTTCTCAACCCGTTCGACGAAAATATTCATGCAAAAGGCAAACAGTTCAACCTGCGATGAAAAATAATGGCGCATTGACCCGACCGACAGCCCCGCCTCTTCGGCGATTTTGCGCACGGTAGCCTGTTCCAGGCCGGATTGCCGGATCACTCTTAACGCGGCTTCTGCGACTAAACGTCTTTGCGTTTCATGGTTCACGATTTTTGGCATAGTCATATTATACCCTCTTCCCCTTTTTAGTACAACGTGCTAAAATCCTTTTTAGTACATTGTACTAAATAAACAGAATGAGAGAGGAACCTTTACATGGGCAAAAGTGAAAAAAAGAAAACATCGGCATGGAGAAAATTGATATACGGTTTTGGGGCTACATTAGCCGTTGGGATCACTCTGATCAGCGTTGCTTTTATTTATGAAGCCATCGCTTCGAAACAAGCCGCGAAAGCCTATCCTCCTCCCGGCCAAATGGTCGATGTGGGCGGATATGATCTTCATTTGGTGAAATCGGGCAGCGGGTCCCCTACGATTGTGCTCGAGGCGGGAAGCGGAGAAACAAGCTTGTCCTGGCGGGATATCCCGGACAAGCTCGCTCCATATGCGACGGTCGTCACCTACGACCGGGCGGGGTACGCATGGAGCGAGAAGGCCGCGCATGAACGCACCGGGGACCAGATCGTCCGCGAGCTTTACAGCGCATTGAAGCAGGAAAATATCCCAGGGCCTTACCTCATGGTTGGACACTCTTTGGGCGGGATGTATGCCCGCCTGTTTGCCCAAACCTATCCGGACGAGGTCATGGGCTTGGTCCTTATCGACGCCAGACCCGAAGATGATGCCCGGGATACCCAAGCGATTCTGGAAGCGGAGAATTTTGCCGGAAACCCGCCGGCGGCCACCCTTAAGCTGCTCAAGCAGTCGGGCATCCTGCGTCTGTTTCAAGACGCTTTGCTGGAAGGCTTGGTGGCGGAGGAAGACCGGGGGCAATTTATCAATGTGATTGCGACCCCAAGCTATTTTGAAGCAAAGGAAGAAGAAGCGGAACTCGCCTACACCACCGAAGATGCCATTCGGGGACAACGTTTAGGCGCTTTGCCGGTGCGGGTGATTGCCCGCGGTCTCCCGCAGGATTATGCCCAAGTGGGCATTTCGGAAACCGCCGGCCGGAAGCTTGAGGCGATCTGGCAGGCCGGACAGCGAAAAATGCTGGATATCTCGACGGACAGCCGTTTAATCGTCGCGGAAAAAAGCGGCCATATGGTCATTCATGACCAGCCGGAGCTGGTCGTGAATACAATTCTCGATGTATTGCCTGGGCGGTAAAACCTGATTCTCACATTATCCTAAATTTTGCTATTAATTTCCTTGATTTTCTAGTAAAAAAAGCGCTTTAATAGATAGTAGCACCTGTGAAAACAGTAGATTAAACAACCGCGAACTTCATCGGCTACGGGCAGGCAGTTCAATGGATGAAGCACAAACGGACAGGTTAGGAGGCCCTGATGCAGAAAGCCGTCAGTTGCTTTAGATTTTGAACTCCTCCACATTTCCTTATTACGAAAGGAGTTATAATGATGAAGGCTAAGATGTCTATGGTCATGATTTTCAGCCTCGTGTTGTTGCTTGCATTCAATCTCACTGCATTTGCCGCCGAACCCGAAACCGAGACCGTGAATCCGCCTGATGTTATTGACCATCTCGTTAAGGCCGAACCAGGGGTTGACGTCAGCGAAGCCAATCAGCATAAAATAACGGGTGATTTGAATAGCATTGAAAGTTCCCAACGCATAGAATCACATCCCGCCCGTACACTTGCTAAAACAAACGCCGTTTCCGCCACAACGGCCACTTATGCCACTTACTCGGGGGTATTGGCCCGGGAAGGAGAGTCTGCATACTTATACCCCATTTATGTACAAGCCGGCGAGATATTGCAGGCCCAGCTCGACCTTCCCCGCTCGGAGCAGCTGGACTATGATCTGTATTTATATGAACTCGATATGTCTACGAATACCCCGGTAGCTCTAATCGACTACTCCATTTACGGCACCTACTTTAACAATTATAGTTACGGGAGATCCACCATTTCGGAAAATGTCGGAGTAAACAACAGTTCCTCTTCGGAAAAAGCTTATTTGCTTGAAGTCCACGCCAAAAAGGGCGGCAGCATCAATGATCCGTTTTATCTAACCGTTGCTATAAGTAGGGCGTATGACAGCTTCGAAACGGACGAAAATGCTTTTCATGCTTATGGTATCACGGTAAGTACAGGCGGCTCTTATCTTTCCAGCCGTTCGCTTAACTCCATCATCGATAATGACTGGTATGTGCTGACCGTGCCAAGCAGCCGAAATTATGATGCCATGAATATTGCTTTAGACAGCGCTTCTGCCGCGAAAGGTTATAAAGCGGAGGTCTATGCGGTGCAGAGCGACAACCGGCTGCAATTAATCACGCCAACCAACAATAACGTGCCGCTTGGTACAGGCTCATATTATCTCCGCGTTTATACCACGGGGACATACTCTGAAACTACCAATTATACTTTGGCCCTGACGCCCGTATTGCGAGCCGAAAAAATCCAAATTACCGGATTCAGCTCGGATGGCGGACCAAATGATTATCCATCTTACTATTACGGAAAAAAATATCGGATTACCGGACGAACATTTGTCGTAAACGGCAAGGTTACTACTGCGGATAATGTTCCGGTGGCCAACACGAGCGTCATAGTCCTTTGGGAGAATCCGTATTGGTCCGAATCCAGCGGCAACCGGACAAGAATCGGCTACGCGAATACCAATAGTGCCGGAGATTTTTCCGTAACCCTGAGTTTACCGCCCTCAACGGGAAGTATCAGCAATTATTTGCCCGGTCCGATCAGCTTCACCCATTATTACGATATATGCGGAGTAATAGCAGCGGTAGCCGACAATGTCGACGTTAATGCTCAGCAAGAAGTGTATCATTTTGCGTACAGCATCTACGGAGGATAAATGAGATTAAGTTAAAAATATGGGAGAATATGCCGATATATATGTATATCGGCATATATTTTTTTATGGGGTTGTACGAGGAGGAATAACATGAAAATCGAAAGTAATGTTATCTCATCGCTTCCAAGAATCGACATTCAAAATCGGGATAACAACCAAGTGAAAATGGTGACAGGACCCGCCCTTCCGGGGCACGACAGCGTGGAAATCAGCGAAGCGGCCAGGGACTTGGCCGCCGGGACTGGCGGCCGGGAATTGCCAGTAGGCGCGATTAAGCACCTTTCGGTAAGGAAGTTTTTTACTGCCGAAATAGATGCTTCCTTAGATCAATTGCTTAAGGGAAAATCGCCTGAAGTGGAAGAAGCCGTAAATTACTTAATTAGCTCCAACTTTGTTCCGGGTAGCTCCGTCTCGGATGAAAGCGAACGGGCCGCGCTGCTTGAGAGCGGGCTGTCTCAGGCGAAATTTATTGCGGACAATTACATGACAAAGGGCGAAGCGGCTGAGTTTCTTGCCACCATGAATAAGATCGCGGCGTATGCCAAAACCAGAACGGTCGATCCTGAGACAGGTGACGCAAGCTATATCGATATCCCTCACAAACCTGAAGGCGCGCCCGATGATTATGTCGATATCGACTCTTTGATGAAAAAATATGATCCGGAATCCGCTGATAAATTAGTCGAGATTGTCACAGATATGTCGAATGGCGGCAGCGGCGAAGGCTTTATGGAAATTATGCTGGAGTTTAAGCAGAAGCTCGCTAAGAATCCGCAATGGTCGAGGAATTACCGCACTGAAATCAACGATCTGAATTCGGTTTTGAACAACACGAAAATCGACAACCGGTTTGCAGGCGCCGACACCTCAAATATGGCCGCGTTCTTGGAAGATATGAACAGCAAGTTCCAGAATACATCCTTTGAAAATAAAAACTTTTTAACAAGGAATATAGAGTATTTCGCACTTGTTCTCGGAAAGAAGATATAAATACGGAGCCGGCCCGCAAATGCTGTATAAGCCATTTGCGGGCCGGTTTTCATATGCTCGTCCGCGGGCGAAATCATACTCTTATTTACTATATGCCTTTAGTTTAGCAGCCTCGCTAACAGCAGCATCGATGTCTTTATGGATATCTCTACCTGCAAAAGACCCGCCCTGACCGGGCCATAGAAAAAATTCCATCGTCCCTTCGATACTTTCTGTAAAATTAACAAGATCTTCGAGAATTTGTCGATATATTCTTGGATTGTCTATTATCCCTGTTCTACGGATTTGCGGACCGCCAATTGACCCTACCCAGCATTGATCCTCACCATCAGTATTTATAACTCAACCTTTCACAGAGCAAAAGGAAGTGGGGTGGACGGCAGATCAACACTCGCTGTCGGAAGCCTTTGCACGGTTATCCCGTTTAATCAGGTAGCAGAGAGAAAGACAAGCTCGGGAGAAGAAAATATTTGGTGGAGAAGCAGATCGGTTCGAGATAATTTAGACGAGCTTAGGAGAAGAAATCAGGTTTAGAGGAGGTGAAACAGACTGGACAGGAGATCAAGGACCCATTAAGTCAACTGTAACGCCGATGTACGGACATCCACATGCCCGTTGATGAACGCGGTTAGATCGTGACGGTTTGCCCTTTTTTCGTTTCCCCGTTTATGCGGTACTAGGCGGATTTTGACCTGCTCCGGCTCGCCCGACTCCGTGACCGTGCAGCCAGCTACGACCGCCGAGGCATACGGATGCGAAAACTGACACCGGGACGGATTACGCCCATATACATCGCTGTTCACCTTCACATCTCCGCAGAGCAACTCTCGGGCATCGAACTCTCCCACGGCATGGCGTATTTTGTGCAGCATCAACCAGGCGGTTTTGTAGGTGACCCGGATCACCTTGCTCAGCCGCAGCGCCGAAATGCCGCCCTCAAGCAGGAACAACTCCAGCGCCTTGAACCACTTGAGCAGGGGCAGATGCGTTCCTTCAAAAATCGTACCGACCAAAGGCGAGGTTTGATGCTTGCACTTTCCGCACTCGAACAAGGGGATATGCCGGGAAGTCAGACGGCTGCACCGAGTGTGAGCGCAGCGCGGGCAGACGAAACCGCTTGGCCACTTCATCGCGATCAGCGCCTCCATGCAGGTCTGCTCGCTGTTATAACGGCTGGTGAATGGTTGAAGTTCCGTTCCCGTACTGACCTCCATGTTCGCTCGCCCCCGAATCAAGAATTTACGAACACGCGCTCGTTTTATCCCATTATACCAAACATATGTTCCCTTTTCAACCCTAACATCTCACCTGAACCGTCTCATTTTTTCCTTTTTTCCTCCATCTCTTTTTCTTCTCTCTTTTTTTGGAACCTTTACTCTAGCCCCCACTCCCTGCTCACTGAACGAGAGGGATAATCGTGCAAAGGCTGCAGGTAGGGACACCAAGACACCAGACACCAAGACACGCCTCCTTTAGACAACCCCTCACCTGGCGTCGACTTGTGACACTGCTCGAAACGGCTACGGTGCAAAAGGCAGATGCGCTGACCTCGGCGGAAGTTGCTTGCCCAATTTAGAGGTCATGCCACCGGCACGTTTTACAAGGGATCTCCTATGCTCACGATGGGCGAGTCGAACGGTTATTAAATGCGAAAAAAGAGGAAGAAATTATTCTTGGGAATTCAAATCGTTATGAACTGAAATAATGTCGATATAAAGATATTGATAAACGCCCTTATAAAATTAAGGTTTATAATCAAAATCGGGAATGGAATGCCATCTCTTTCTCAATTCGTGTGCAGCGGATTTCGGTTTGCGGTCGCGGGTAAAGACCCCTTTCTTGTTGCCCTGAACCCGAATAATATTCTGACTGGTATGGAAGTCGGCGAAATTCCAGACATGTTCTCCCGCGAAATTGCCGCACTCGTCGAAAACCTCATGATTTGCCCGCAAAAACTCGACCTGGAATTCTTCGGTGAACATGACGGGATCGACATCGTGGAACCCGGCGATCGTATCCGCGCCGTACTCCGTCATGATGATCGGTTTATCCGGGCAGCGCCTGTGCCAACCAGCGAATTCCTGGCGGAGCTTGGCTTTGGCCAGCTCCCACTCCCCGCCTTCCACATACCAGCCGTAATAGCGGTTTAAGCACAGGACATCCGCCAAATCCGATACTTTGCAGTGCTCGGGGCTTCCTTCCTGCAAAGTCACGACGGTGACGGGCCGCTGCTGGGGGTCGCATTCCTTCGCCAGCCGGAACAGCGGTTCAAAATATTCGTACGCCCCGCCCTCCGCCGTCGCCGGTTCGTTGGCGATCGACCACATAACGACGCATGCGTGGTTTTTATCCCGCGCGATCAATTCGCGAATCGCCTGCCGGTGCGCCTCGTGGGTTTTGATTTCTTTCCATGTATCCCGTTTCGGTCCGCCCGATTGAATCGCCATAAAGTTCAAATGCAAGCCGACAGCCGCCACCTCATCGATGACGACGAGCCCTTCCCGGTCGGCCAAGCGCATAAGCTCCTCCGAATACGGATAGTGGGACGTACGGAACGAATTGGCGCCGATCCATTTCATCAAGCGAAAATCCATCACATTGGCCGCTTCGTTGAACCCTCTGCCGTGAATCGGGGAGTCCTCGTGCTTGCCGAATCCTTTAAAATAAAACGGTTTTCCGTTGATGAGGAATTTGCCTTCTTTCACCTCCACGGTCCGGATTCCGAAGGGCTGCTCGTATTCGTCGATCGTCTCGCCGTTTTGCCGCAGCTCGATTTTCAGCGTGTACAAGTAAGCGTGGAGCGGCTCCCAGAGCTTCGCTTCCGCGACAATTAGGCTGCCGTGCGCCCCTTCCCCCGTCGCGACAACGGCTCCGTCCTCATCCAGGATACTGACCTTTGTTTCGGCCGTCCCGCCACCGATGTCCGCCTTATAATGCACCGCGGCGGAACCGTCAGGCCGCAAGTCGGATACGATTTCAACATCCCGAACGTAAACCCAAGGCGTCGTATAGATTTTGACCGGCCGGTGAAGCCCCGCGTAATTAAAGAAATCGAAATTCGGACGATTGCGGACGATTTTGTTGAGACCTTCCACCTCTTGCTCCGTATAGTTGCCGACGGGCAGCGTCGATTCATCCAGCACATTATGGACCGCAACGGTAAGCCGGTTTTTCCCCGCGATTAAAAGTTCGTTGATTTCCGCCTCGAACGGCGTAAACCCGCCGGCGTGCCGGGCTGCCAAGCGGCCGTTGACGTACACCTTCGCTTCATGCGTGGCCGAACCGAAACGGAGAACGATCCGCTCGGAGGAAAGCGTGCTCGGAACGGCGAATTCCCGCTCGTACCAAACCCAGCCGACATGATGGCGAATCTCGGCGCTAACGCCCGCATCGTTGTATGAAGAAGGAACCGCCATCGGAATCGTATCGGAGAGCGGCTGTTCATGCCATTTCTCGGCTAATCCACGGCCGGGATCGAGTTTAAAATTCCATATTCCGTTTAAATCGATGACCGTCCGTGAAGCGGTCACAATAGGGTAAAGCATCGGAATCCCTCCTTATTTGGAATCGATGATTTTCTGAATGCGTTCCTGAGCGTTTTTAACGGTTGTATCAAGGTCCTGGGCCGATAACATCATCGCGTCGAATTCTTCCACGAACACTTTTTCCAGCTCCGCATGGAACGGCACCGCGACCGCCGCCGTCGTTTGCTTGGTATTTTCAAGAACGTAGAGCAGGGAATCCTTGTCGATCATTTCCGGGGTTTTTGTACCGGCAATAATATGATCGACGACTTCGTTCATATTCGCTTTTTTCCAGGAAGGAAAATACTTCCCTTGCAGCGTTATTCCTTCCGTCGTGAACCAGCGGATGAACGTGTACGCTTCCTCCTTGTGCTTCGATTTGCTGTAGATCCCCAGCACATCGCCGCTGACATTGCCCGAAATCGGATCTTCCTTGTTCACCTTTGGAAGGGGAGCGAACACCGTTTTGAACGTGGCCGGCACTTGCTCCGTCCCCCCGGCTTCGGGAACCAGGAACGAGCCCATCGTAATCATACTGGTTTCTTGATTAAAATATTGCGGACGATAGTTCAATTTCTGGCTGACGACTTCGGCATACGGCGTCACGACGCCCTCCTTCTCCCCTTGCAGCCGGAGCTCCAACGACTTGCGAACGTTCGGCGTATCCACGTTCGCTTTTGTTCCGTCGTCCGTGGTCAAGTTCGCTCCGGCAGCTTGATTCATATTTTGAATAAAGTACGCCTGCGTGGCCCAACTATGGAAATAGGTGCCGTATCTTGTTTTGCCGCCATCGGTTTTTGTCATCGCCTTGGCATACTGCATATACTCATCCCACGTCCAATCTTTCGGCAGCTCAAGCCCCGCCTCTTTGAGGTGGTTTTCATTGATGAAAACCATCGGCAGAACGGACTTGCCCGGCAAGCCGTACGTTTTTCCCGCGATTCTGGTATCTACCGTATACTCGTCGGCAAGAACGGCGCCTTCCTTCTCCAAATAGCCGTCGATCGGTTCCAGCATGCCGAGCTCCATGCGCTGGCTGAGGTAGTTCATGTTGCTGAACATCATCACGTCCAGATCTTCCCCGGAGGCGGCCGCCAGATCGAGTTTCTTGTAATATTCGTTGGAATTGTTGTCTTCCGCGGAAACGAACTCCACTTTGATATTCGGATATTTCTTTTCAAATTCCGCGATGGCCACATCCCAATTGTCGGTCTTCTTCGGATACCAGGTATGCAGTTTGATGGTTACCGTACCATTGTCCGGCGTGCCACCGTTCGAACCGGCCCCCTGATCCGGGTCAGCTCCCGAACCGGAAGCACATCCCGAAACGATAAGCGCAAGGATTGCCGACGCAGCGATAAAACGAGTCCATTTTCTTTTCAACATGCGAATTCCCCCTTGGTTAGTTAAAATGAAAGTTCAAAAAGTCAACCTCTTAAATGTTTATCCTTTGACACTTCCCGAGGCCACCCCTTCAATGACTTGTTTCTGGCCTGCGATGAAGATGATCAACAATGGCAAGATTGCGGATACGGCGCCCGCCATCATAAGCGAATAAAATTCGCCGTTAAAATCGGCAAATTTGCGGATGCCAAGCTGCAGCGTGAACAACGAATCGGTGCGCAGGAAGATAAGCGGATTCTGATAGTCGTTCCATGTCCAAATGAAACGGAGAATCATGTAGGTCGCAAGCGCGGGTTTGACCAGCGGCAGCCCGATCCGGAAAAAGATTCTCCAGTGATTCGCTCCGTCGATTCTTGCGGATTCGATAATTTCGTTGTGGACCCCCATGAAAAACTGCCGCAACAAAAACGTGCCCAGCACCCCCGAGGCGCCCAACAGCACGAGGCCAAGGTGATTGTCGAACAACCCGAGCCAGCGAAACATGATAAATTGCGGTACGAGAATGGCTTGATGCGGAATCATGTACGTGGCCAGCACCAGCATAAACACCACGTCCCGTCCTTTGAAATTAACCTTGGAGAATCCGTAGGCCGCCATGGCGGAGATGATCAAAGACAATGCGGTCGTCAGCAAGGCCACTTTGATGCTGTTCAGATAATAAAGCCCGAACGGGATGGTTCCCAGCCATACCTGGCTGTAGTTTTCAATGATTTTCCACGTGCTTGGGATCCATTGTATCGGGTATGTCATCACCTCAAGCTCCGGCTTGAACGATGCCGATAACATCCACAGGAACGGCAGAATGAAGAAGATCCCCGCGATGCCCATAAGCGCCGTGATGATGACCCGGTTTAGACGTATGGATTTCATGTTTAACGGCCCCCTAATAATTTACCCACTTCTTCTGTCCGACCCATTGGATCAAGGTGATGAACAGAATCAGAATTAAAAGAACGATACCCATGGCGGACGCATATCCGGATTCCAGATTGACGAATGCCGCTTCATACAGGTAGAACACGATGACAGAGGTCGAGCCGGCCGGCCCGCCGTTCGTCAACACCATAATCAGGTCAAACACCTTAAACGATCCCACCACCCCCGTAATCAACAGGAAAAAGGTCGTCGGCGACAGCATAGGCAGCGTAATGCTTAAAAATTGGCGGATCGGCGAAGCGCCGTCCACGTCGGCCGCCTCATAGAGATCCTTCGGGATCCCTTGCAGTCCGGCCAGATAAATGATCATGTTAAACCCTAGCGAAGTCCAAATCATGATGATCATGACGGCCAGCAGCGCGTAATTCGGATCCGCCAGCCACATCGGCGGGTGATCGATGCCGATCGACCGTAAAAAACCGTTAATCGGACCGCTGTTCGGATGGAACAGCACTCTCCAAAGCAAAGCGATCGCCACAATACTGGAAATAAACGGCATAAAATAGATGACTTTGAAAAAGCTTTTAAAGTACGTTCCTTTGTTGATCAGCGCCGCCAGCACCATCGCGATGAACATGGACACCGGAACGACCGCAATCAGCACGATGTTGTTGCGCAGGGAGCGGTGAAACGCTTCGTCCCGAAACAGATCGATGTAGTTGTCCCATCCGACGAACTTCAGCCCGTCCATGCCCGCGATGAAATTCCAGTCCGAAAAACTGATCACGCCCGAAAGCAGAATCGGGATAACGACCAGCGTCATCGTCAGAGCCAGCATCGGTAAAATAAACAAATATCCGGTAACGGTTTCATAAAACGCTCGCTTTCGAATCACCCTCATCACCTCATTGTCGTTCTCTGTTTCTCCCTCATTATAGGGGCGGCGTACCCGGCGCACATGAAACGATTTTTTCTAAACGAAAAAGATTTTGCGATATTTTTTCCCGCTTAGAAAAAAATGTTGAATGAAACCGTCCGAGGAATGCTTTAATATTTCCTTATAACGCAAACGCCGAGGTGATGGACAAACAATGGGGATCCGACTGAGCTTCAAGCATGTGTCCCTGCGGAAAAAACTGATTCTTACTTCAATCGCTTGCCTTGTGCTGCCGGCGATTGGCATGCTTTACACGACCAGCGTGTATTCCAAAGTCATCATCCGCGAGCATACGCTGGGAAAAGCGAGGCAATCGCTCATGATTGCGCAGTCTCAAGTGGAAGCGATACTGGAAGAAATGGTTTCCATATCGAACTTCGTCCAATTCGATCCGGAAATTAAAACATTATTGGAAGAGGCGAAAGAAAGCCCGGTTGCCGCGAGGCAGCTGACGACCCGGTTGGAGCAAATCGCCGGCGAGAAGCGGGACCTGCGCCTGACCTTGCTGACGAGGGACGGCCGGGCGTATTCCGATTACTCGTTCTACGACTTTGAGCCGCAGCTTTTTTTCCGGGAGGACTGGTTTTCGCGGGCGGAGCACCTGACGGCTTTCGAGACATTATTTTTAGGCGGACTCGATAACTATCTGCCTCCGCTGTACCCTGAACAGAAGTATGTGTATATGACCGCTCGGGCCTTGACCGAGACCGTAAATAAACCGCCGTTTGCCTATCTCATGGTCAGCCGTACGGAAAACACCGTCCGGGAGCTTTTTGCCGGTATGGAGGAGGACGTGTTTCTGCTGGACGAAAACAACCGCATCATATCGAATCGTAATCCCGATTTGATCGGAGACCGGTTCGAGAACGTACTGCCGCGAGAGGTGCCTGCTTCCCCGGAGATTATTCAAATCGATGGGGAAAATCAACTGTTTCTTTCGCTCCCGCTGCGTTTTTCGGGCTGGAAGCTCGTGAGCGTAGCTCCTTACGAGCAGCTTACGGGAAAATTGAACGGGATGTATCAAACGATGTTAATTCTGCAAGCCATGTTCGCCATCGGCTTTTTGCTCGCCTTAACCTATTTGTTGCGGCGCTTCACCAAGCCGGTGCTGGCGCTCGGGGAAACGGCGAAGAAAGTAGAGTCCGGGGATTTAAGCGTACGTTCCAACATTCGCGGACCTGATGAAATCGGCCGGCTCGGCCGTTCGTTCGACTTTATGCTCGATCGCATCCAGCAAATCCTGACCCAGGTGGAGATGGAGCAGGAATTGAAGCGGCAAGCGGAAATGGCGATGCTGCAGGCGCAAGTTCATCCGCATTTTCTATTTAACGTCCTGAACTCGATCCGCTTGAAATTGTTGATGAAAGGCGATGAAGAAACCGCCCTCGTCGTCGGTTCGCTGTCCTCGTTGCTGCGTGCAAGCCTTTCCAAGCAGGATGAATTTGCCCTTCTCTACGCCGAAATCGAAACAGCCAAGCAATATACAGACTTGATGAAGTTTACCACGCGCTTTCCGATCGAGACCCGTTGGCAAATAGAGGCGGACCCGTTTACCGTTACCGTTCCACGCTTTATCTTGCAGCCGATTATCGAGAACGCTTACAAACACGGCTTTTCCCGGAGCGGCGGGTTGATTTCGATCGAGGCGACGCAAACCGCCGGTTCCTCCTTAAAAATAACGGTTGAAGATAACGGCCTGGGCATGACTCCAGAGACGCTCGAAGAATTAAAGAAGCGGCTGAACTACCAAAAGCGGGATCTGATCGAGCAAATGGCCGTGGGCGAACGGATTTCGTCCGCCGGAATCGGACTGTTTAATGTTTACAGCCGTTTGAGACTGTTATACGGGGAGCGGTTTGAAATGGACATTCAAAGCGAATACGGGCGGCGCACGAGCGTGGAACTGCTGTTGCCGATCGAAAATACGGGGGAGGATGACCATCATGTTTAAAGTTCTCGTCGCCGACGATCATTACACGGTATTGGATTATTTAAGCGCCGGCATTCCTTGGCCGAAGCTGGATCTGGAATTGGCCGCCGTTTGTTCCGACGGCGGCGAAGCCTGGGAGGCTTGCCAACTCCATCGTCCGGACATTCTCGTAACGGATATCGGAATGCCCGTGATGGACGGACTGGAATTAATCGAAAAAGCGCGCGCGCTCAACCCCCGGCTGAAGGCGGTCATCTTGTCTTGCCACGAAGATTTTCACTACGCGCAGGCGGCCGTGAAGCTTAACGTAAGCGATTATATTTTGAAGGAAAGCCTTCAGATCGATCAGGTCGCTTCCGTACTGAGCCGGTTGACGAACCAATTGACCGAGGAAAAACGGTTGGAAAACGACCGGAACCAACTCCAAAACGTAGTTCAGCAGAATTTATCCGCGATACGTTCCCGGTTCATCCGCAAGTTTCTTGAACAACCGGTCTGGAACGAAGCGGAATGGGCAAACGAATTTCAAAATTTCGGAATCCGGATCCGTGACGGCGTTCCTTATCTTCCGGTTGCCGCCTCAGTGGAACGGGCCGCTGAATTGGAAATCCGCTTTGGCGGAGCCGTCAACATGCAGTTCGTCATCGATAACGCCTTGCAGGAGTTAGTACGTTTGGGCGAAAGCTTTATATTTGCTCTGAACGAACAGCAATACTTGTTTTTGTTCCCCTTTCCGCATACGTTAAAACGAAATCTTTATGAGGACGTTCGGGAAGAACTGCTTCGCGTTCAACAACAAATGCATCAACATTTGCGCGTCGGAATTTCGTTTATTCGCGGTGAAGTCAGCCGCGATTTGCTCCAAATGAAAAAAGAAATTCAGCAGTTGTTTGACGCCAAAACGTTCCGTTTCTATGCGGGCGAGCGTATCTATGCGAAAGTGCTGCCTGTGGAGACAACGAAAGAGGATCTCTTCCTGCATTATTCCAAAGCCCTGCAAGAGCTGAAAGATTGCATTTTTTCCGGGGACAAGGCCCGGATTTCGCTTGCCGTCAAAGAGTGGAAACAGGTTATCGAAAACGGGGTATACCCGGTCGAAGCCGTTAAAAGCTGGGTGCTGAAAATGACCATGGAGCTCCAACTCAAGTACACCGTCATGCAAAATTTCGTCACGAGCTTCGACACCGAAATGCTGCAGCGGAAGATCGCTTCGATCGAAACGCTGGACCATCTGCTAGAATGGCTACAGGCTTTTCTTGAAAAAAAATCCGTCGAAATAGAGGCGCTGCGGGAACAAACCGTACGCCGGGAAATTGCGGAAGCTCAGCGATACGTCCAAATCCACACAGGCGAGAAGATTGCAATGGAGGAAATGGCTCATCGCTTAAATCTAAACCCGTCTCATTTCAGCCGGATTTTCAAGCAGGAAACCGGGGAAACCTTCGTCGAATTCGTCACCCGCACAAAAATGGAAAGAGCGCAGGAGTTGTTGAACCAGTCCGATTTAAACGTTGCGGAAATTTCCGAGCAGCTTGGATATGAGCATACGAGCTATTTTATCAAACTTTTCCGGAATTTCGCCGGCATGTCCCCAAACGAGTTCCGGAAGTCGATTTAGCTAGTTCAGACAATGCAGCAGACAAAATTGGCTATACTCTGACGAATAATTGCAAATCATACAACTAACTTTATATCTATCTGCCCAATCATTCGTTTTAAGTGTATTTTATGCAATTATATCCCCGGTTCTCCCCCTTTTCTTCAAAAGATAGCGGAGTAATTGTATGTTTTACAATTAACCGAGCGCTGTGGCAGCATTTCCGGAAAGTAATTGTATGTTTTGCAACTATTCCATTCAACGATAGACCCGGAGCAGTAGATCGCGGCTTTACCCCATTACATCAACGCTTACCCAAGCCCCGCCGGCATTCGCCGACTTCTCTTCCGCTTCGACCAGCGCCACCGAGTCGGCGGCGCTTTCTGGCGTGCAAATGACGAGCGGTTGATCGTGGATAATCGCTTCGATGAAATGCTTCATTTCCCGATAATAGCCGTCATCGGCGGACAGCTTTGCCTTAAAGCCCGGCTGGTCATTGGGATTTACGGTTACGGAGCTGCCGTCGAATACGATGTTCCCCCTACGGCCAGCTTCATTCGCTGTTGCCGCCCGAGGACCGGCGAAGCATCATGGTGTAAGGTACGATCAGTTTCACCGGAACGGTATACCGGTTGTTCAGGTAATCCAGCAGCATTTTAACGGCAAACATGCCCATTTCCAGTTTGGGTACGTGGATGGTGGATAAGGGAGGCGAGGTAAACTCGGATATTTCGATATTGTCCACACCAAAAAAAGCGATATCCTCGGGAATTTTCAGCCCCTGCTCGGTCGCGGCCCGCATTGCGGCAATCGCCATCATATCGCTGGCGGCAAAAATAGCCGTCGGCCGATCGTTATTTTTCTCGAAGGCTTGCTTCGTCAGCTCATAGCTCAAAGAAACATCCCATTTTACATCGATCACCCAATCTTCCTGGATGGGCAATCCGGCTTCCTGCATCGCGCTTTGGTAACCGAGAAAGCGTTTCTCGCTCCGGAAATCATCATCAAGCTCCGCGCCGCCGATATACGCGATCCGCCGGTGGCCTTGGGCAATAAGGTACTGTACGGCTTCCTTCGCCGCGGCCGACCGGTCGTAGCTGACCACAGGGATATCCTTGTCCGCCAAATCAATCCCCACGATGATGCCGACGTTCGCTTTAAGCCACTGATACGCCTCCTGCTCGATCCTTTCCACAATCAGCAGGCCGTCAAGGCAGCGTTCCTTCACTAAAGTTTGCAGCTGCTGGAGATCGCCTTGCTTTTCCAGACTGTGCACAAACTCCAGACGCATTCCGGAAGCGGCCAGTTCTTTCTCGATCCCTTCCAAAATAATCGAAAAATAAGGATTGTTATATTTGTTCTGCGGCATCGCTACAACGCAACCGACCCGGAAACCGTGTTTGGGTTGGTTCTTTTTTGCCTTGGCGGCGCGCTGCGAATGATAGCCCATTTGCTCTGCCGTTTCCCGGATTTTTCGCCGCGTTTCCTCACTCACCGAGTGGTTGGCATCATTTTTCATTACCCTTGAAACCGTTGAGATCGACACTCCCACCTGTTCGGCTATATCTTTTAATCTCGCCATTTTTGCTGTTCCTCTCTACAATCCCGCTTCAAGTAATAAGGACATTTTATTTATGCAACTCGCAAAGAAAATTGCGCAAATTTGCGGCAAACTCATTTTATAGTTCATGTCATAATATGTCAAGTTCTTCCTGATTACTTGAGATTAGGCGGAGACGGCGGGGACGGACGGTACTGATTGGAATCATCCAATTAAATGCAAATCCGATCCAGCATGACGGTAACGGCCAACAAATCTGCCGACCCGCCAGGGCTGATATTTCTTTCGATGAACTCCTTATCCATAAGAAGAACCATTGATTTGCCCGCTTCCGTCAGCACCCCTCCGGCTTCCAAAACCCGGCGGGCATACTGCCGGACATAATCCAGCGTATCCAAATCATGTCTGGCCGCAACATTCGTATCCTCATTAACGGCCATTAAGTGAAGCAGGGTCTGCACGCAGATCTCGTTCATATGGTACGCGTTCGCTGCCTTTAACTGCCGGAAAACCGGGAATGATCCGTTTCTGACCGTGGGAAATCCCCTTTCCACTTCTCCGCGTATCCCCTTTAAGCCGTATTTACGGTACAGCTTCTCGCCGTTGGTGAGTCCTGCGGATTTGTTCATGAACGCCAGTTCTCTGCAGCTTAACCCTTCTGTCATACTGGCGATCAATCCGCAGAGTTCATCCGCATCCAGCAGTTCGGTTTCAAGCACCGCCATGAGGTGTGCCGCAGCCGCGCATAAGATCCCGAGCGAAAATACAAGACCTTTATGGGTATTCACGCCTCCCGTGGCCTGAAACATCGCCTTTTCGGCTGCAATTCCGACGGGGCGCAAGCTGCGGAACAGTTCCTTAGGATGATCTCCCTGAAATTCCGCGCCCAATAGCGCACATTTGACGAAATAGCCGGATAATGCGGCCGAACTCTCCATAAAGGTGAAAAAGTCCATATCCCGGTGAGCGCCGCAATTAAACCGGTCAACCAGGCCTGGTTTCGGGCTGGAGGAAACTTCAAGCAACAGCGACAGCACCGCCGTCTTTCCCAGCTTCCCGCTAATTTCCGTCTTCTGCATTTTCATCGATAGACATACTCCCCTTCCGTTTCCCCACTTCCTTAATGGTTTTCCCGCAGCGAATATCGACCCGCGAACCGCATTCTGCCTGAAAATAGGCATCAGCGATAGAACGAATGGCGTATAAAAGTTTATTTACGGAATGGGCCTTGCTTCTTCCGCAAATGTGCGCATCCTGCATGCACAATAGACATTTTCGGCGTGGATAACCCAAATCGCTTCTCGAAAGGGGTTGACCAGCTCTTCCCAGAACGTCAATATCAAGCAATCTGCCGAGAGGGTGAATCGTCTCTATTTGAACGGCAAACTGCTTCAGGATCCGTTCATCCGCATTGACAATAATATATCCTTCGGGACCTGTGATCAGGTCGTCTATCTGTTTAAAGACCGGCTTCATATCGGTCCCGGCAAGCCGCTCAAGCAACGCATCGTAACCTTCCCGAAAAATCCGCCGGCTCATTAAAGTCGATTTCCTGGAACCGGGAATATTGACCGTCATGGAAATCAGCGGCAGCGAATGGGTCAGGAGGAGTTGTCTCTGTTTAGCCGCTCTGCGGTCCCGCGCTTTCATCATCTCTTCCAGCGTTACTTCAAACTCATCATCTGCATCTGTCATCGCAATCCTCCCCGTATGCAACGGATGACCTCACCGGCCTCGGGTGACTGCAGGAACCGGTAAGTGGTTTCCGGAACAAGCTCTTTCACCGCGTTCATATCATCCTTTCGGATCAGCTCCCGCACCCGTGACGCGCTTATCGCTTCTTGGCCGCTGCAAATCCGGGGTATTTCCTCCACATCGATCCCCCATGCAGGAAGCAGCTTTTTCATGGTCCTGTTATAGGTTCGGGTTACCTTACAGGAGGGTTCCTTTCCGACAAACCGCTTGGTGATATGCAGATGGGGCGCGATATGCCGGGAGAACAGGGTCAGATCCAGCTCGGCATGGACCTCGGCCGCATCCTCATCTTTCTTGAGGAAGTAAGACGGGAAGGTCGCGTCGGATATGATATAGTCCCGACCTTGGTGAAGCACCACGTTGGATAAATGCTTGACACCCTCCCCGATCAGCCTGTATCTGATCTCTTGCGGAAACACAGACCGGTCTTCCCATACCACGAATACGTGAAGCTTTTGTACCCTCGCGGCGGCGTATTCGATCAAATACCGGTGCCCCAGCGTAAAAGGATTGCCGTTGACAATCACCGCGCCTACAGTATCGCCCCCTTCCCCAACAACCTCCTCCCCGTCCCCGGACTTCCTCCCGATTTCATCCAGATACCGGCTTAAGCCATCCTTCCGGTTCTCCAATAGAACAGCGGAAGGCGTCTCCACAACGATGTGAAAGCCGAGTTCAGAAAAGATCATCTTGTTTTTGGGTTTCGAAAAGATAAAGAGACGGGTTCTGCCTCTTCTGTACTGCTCACGGATCAAGTGGTTCATAACACGGGCGGACAATCCCCTGCCTGCATACGCTTCGTCTACAGCGATGCATTTCAGCACTCTTCCCGAAAAGGCCCCCGTTGCGACAATACGTCCCTCCTCTTCAATCGCCACGGAGTGCTGGATGTCTTTATCCAGTGTAAGACCCCGGGACTTCAAAAAAGCAATCAGTCTGTCCTTATCCCTGTCGGATTCCAGCTTAAGAACCTGCTCCTCCATTTCCAACATCCACATGCTGCCTCTCCCCAAACATGATAGGCGCGTCCCGCCTCCTTCAGATCGGAACGGATACGCGCCCGGATTCATTTTTGAGCTTGCTTCTTGAATTATTTCCTTGCGGCTCCCGCCGCCCGGGCGATTCGGATCACCGCTTCGCTGACGGCACGGCTCACGCTCTTGTCGAAGGCGTCCGGAACGATGTAATGTTCATTCCGTTCCTCATCCTTCACCAGTTCCGCAATGCTTTGAGCCGCGGCAAGCTTCATCTCGTCCGTGATATCTCGGGCTCTTGCGTCCAAAACGCCTCTAAAAATACCCGGGAATACCAGGAGATTATTGATTTGATTGGGAAAATCGGATCTGCCTGTCGCCACGATTCTTGCTCCGCCTTGATAAGCATCCTCCGGCATAATTTCCGGCACCGGATTGGCAAGGGCGAAGACGATGCTGTCCGGATTCATCGTTTGCACCATTTCCTTCGTCAGCACCCCTTCAACCGACACCCCGATGAATACATCCTTGCCTTTAATAATTTCTTCAAGATTTCCGGCCTCGAAATCTCTGTTCGTGACTTTCGCGATGCTTTCCTGGGCCTTGTTCATGGAGCCGGCGTTTTCCGAAATTGCGCCGTTGATATCGCACAACACAATATGCTTCGCCCCCGCCGAAAGCAGCAATTTCGCGATAGCAATACCCGACGCGCCCGCCCCGTTGATCACGATGCGTATGCTGTCCAAAGCTTTATCAACAATCTTCATGGCGTTGTACAGACCCGCGAGCACCGCAACGGCCGTCCCGTGCTGGTCGTCATGGTATACGGGAATATTCAGCGTTTCCTTCAGCCTATCCTCGATGTAGAAGCATTCTGGCGCTTTAATATCCTCCAGATGAATACCTCCGAAACCGGGTGCGATGACTTGAACGGTTCTTACAATTTCATCGGGATCAAGGCTGTCGATACAGATCGGGAACGCGTCCACGTTGGCAAACTCCTTAAGCAGCAGCGCTTTGCCTTCTATAACGGGCAATCCCCCTTCGGGGCCGATATTGCCAAGCCCCAAAACGGCCGTCCCGTTCGTTAGAATGGCGACGGTGCTGCCTTTAATCGTGTATTCATAGGCCTTTTCTTTGTCTTTGGCTATTTCTTTGCAGGGTTCCGCTACCCCCGGCGTATACGCCAACGCCAAATCGTGCTTGTTATTAAGCGGCATTTTCGTTGCAATTTGCAGCTTGCCGTTTCTCGCCCTGTGGGCCTGCAATGCCTCTTCCCTTATGCCCATTTGTCCCAACCTCCAGCATGAACATGTAATTGATAGATCCAAATCCGTTCGGCTCTTATCGTTCCCTACTTGACCTGACGGATAACATCAATGACCGACCCGTCTCTGTATTTGACTACGCCTACGACCTTATCCTCCCATTTGATCGGCTCAGGATAGCCAACGACCCGGGTTGCCTTTTCCTTTAGCTCTTCGATAGACACAACCGGGAGTTTGGCCGACTGCAGATTATTCAGCAAATCTTGCCGCAGCGGATTGACCGCAATGCCTTGGTCTGTTACCAGAACATCCACCGTATGCCCCGGCGTTATGATCGTATTGACCTTGTCCAGAATCGATGGCATGCGGCCACGGAGGAGCGGCGCGACAATAATGGATACGGCTGCTCCCGCCGCTGTATCGCAGTGGCCCCCGGATGCTCCCCGAATCATTCCGTCGGAGCCTGTGATAACATTCACATTAAACTCCAAATCAATCTCAAGGGCGCTTAATACAACCACATCCAACTGGTGGGCCGCACATCCCGCGTTATCAGGGCTCGCATAATATTCGGCGTCGATTTGGTGGTGGAACCTGTTGTTCTTTAAAGATTCCACCGCCCTCAGGTCAAAGCTCTGGACATCCAGCAGCCTGTGGATCAACCCTTCTTCATGGAGATCGACGATTTGCTGGGTAATTCCGCCGAGAGCGAAGCTGGCCTTGACGTTAGCGGCGAGCATCTTTTCCCGCAAGAACCGCGTAGTAGCCAAAGATGCTCCTCCGGATCCGGTTTGCATCGAGAAGCCGTCGTAAAAATAGCCGGAAGCGCCGATCACGTCGGCGGCATGCCTTGCGATCAGCAGTTCCTTCGGATTGCTGGTGTACCGGGTTGCGCCCGATACAATTCCCTTGGGATCGCCGATACAATCCACCACAACCACATAATCCACCTGAGACTCGGGTATACCAAAGGGCACATTCGGGTAACTAACAAGATTGTCAGTAATGAGAACGACATTATTCGCATGCTGGGCGTCTACTTTGGCATAACCGAGCGAACCGCAAGCGGAGGCCGCATCGTTTCCTCGGGAATAGCCGTTGGCGTTTCCGTAAGGATCGCAGGAAGGCACACCCAGGAAGGCGACGTCAATCGGACATTCTCCCGATGCGATAGCACGCGCCCGCCCTCCATGGGAGTTGATCATAACGGGAATGTCAAACATCCCGCGGGAATAAGCATGGGCAAGCTCGCCTCTCAGTCCGCTTGTTTCAATTCTGCGGACAACACCGCTTTGGATATGCTTTACCAGAGGGGCATGGATGTCGGTGAGGGAACTGGCCGCAATCGTAAGATCGCGAATTCTCATTTTGGCGATAACATCCATAACCATATTGACGATATAATCCCCGTTCCGAAAATGATGGTGGAAGGATATTGTCATCCCATCCTTTAAGCCGGTCGCTTCAATGACCTGTTCGATCGAGCCCATGACTTTGTCCCTGGACGGGTTATGCTGGCGGTCCTTCAATCTTTCCGTATTCTTATACTGGCCGTTGGCCGCTTTCTTATGATAGGGGACAAGCGGTCCGATCCCGTCAATAAACGATGGAATTTCTCTTCCCGCCTCGTTAAACATACCATTCACCTTTTTTCGCTTATATTTTAACGGCAGCCGCAAGATCCAGCACCCTGCGGGCCCGTTCCACGACCGGTTTGTCAATCATCTTCCCGTTCAGGCTGATGACACCGGAACCGTTGGCTTCCGCTTCTTCTATAGCTTCAATAACATGCTGCGCTTTCTCTATTTCATCTTCCGTTGGCGCATAGATCCGATGGACAATTTCGATCTGGCGCGGATTGATGATCGATTTCCCGTCAAAACCAAGCTGCTTGATCAGCTTCACTTCGCCCGCGAATCCTTCATCATCCTTCACATTGGAAAATACGGTATCGACCGCGGCTATCCCAGCTGCCCTGGCGGCGAATAAGACGAAACTGCGGGCCGTAAGCAGTTCGATTCCCTCCAGGGAACGGGTTGTCTTCAAATCCGTCACGAAATCTTCCGCGCCGATCGCTATCCCGATCAAACGGCTGCTCGCCGTTGCAATCCGCTCGGCGTTCAAGGCGCCCTTGGCGCTTTCGATGGCCGCAAACAGTTTGATGGTGCCGCGGGGCAAACCGATCTTTGTCTCAATTTCGGATATCAGTTCATCCGCTTCGACCACATCTGCGGGCGTTTCGGTTTTGGGCAGCCGGATTGCATCCGGCTTGGCTCTTACGATGGCTTCGAAATCATCTCTCCCGTAGGGGGTATTAAGCGGGTTGACTCTTACCAGGATCTCGGTGCCGCCGAAATCCAATGTCTTCAAGGCATGATAGACGATAAGACGTGCGGCGTCCTTCTCATTCAGCGAAACCGAATCCTCCAGGTCGATCATAATGGAATCAGCGCCGTAAATATGAGCATCCCTGATCATTCCAGGGTTATTGCCGGGTACATAAAGCATCGTTCTTCTAAGTCTGCCCATTTATTTCTCCCCCCATGGACGGAGGTCCTCATCAACCGCACGGCCTACCGCCGTCTTGACTCTTGCTTGAATGGTGCAATCCAGAGCGCCTTTGTCATTGGCCCGCACCAACACGTCCTTGACTCCCAATCCTTCCAGCGTTTCCCGGATTACTTTACGAATTTGACCGCCAAACTGGTTTTCAACCGTGCTGACAAGCTCGATCTCGATCCCTCTGCCTTCATTATCTTCAACGGCAATGGATATGTCGCTTGATTCCAGCGTGCCTGCAATGGCCGCCTGTTTGATCTTCACATGAAACACCTCTTTTGATGATGTGCCGGTTGTAATGCCGGTTTACCAGGACTGGAAGATGTCACTGATCACCCTTGCCAATCCCGAGCCCGTAACCGGTTTGCACATATAATCGTCTATGATCAGACGTTCTTTGTACCGGGTAACCTTGTCTTCGACTAATCCCGTCACCAGGATGATCTTGATGCGGGGATGCAGCGCCTTCATCCGTTCCGCAAGCTCCAGACCTTTCATGCAAGGCATGGCCTGGTCGGTAATGACAATGTCAAACCGGGATGGGTTCTGCTCGAAAATTTTCAGCCCTTCTATACTGTCTTGCTCCGGGATCACCTTATAGCCCATCGACTCCAGGCTTCTTCTCATGGCCTTCAATACTTTCCTGTCGTCATCGATCAACAGAATGCTTTTAGGCTCCACAGTAACGGGCGGCAGATCCGATTGCCGGCCGGAAATCTGCGACCGTGACTCAGGGAGGTACACCGTAAAGGAGCTTCCTTTTCCTACTTCACTATCCACGGTAATAAAGCCGTTGTGATTCTTGATGATACCGTAAACGATGAACAGTCCCAGCCCCGTGCCTTCGCCTGCAACCTTTGTCGTAAAGAACGGGCCGAAGATTCGAGACATGGTGTCCTTGCTCATCCCGTGCCCCGTATCGGAAACCGAAAATTTCACATAGTCGGCAGACGTATCAATTGCTTCGTTCTGAATTTTCCCAAGTTCCTGTACGGGCACATTCTCCAGCGTGACATTCAATACTCCGCCGTTATATTTCATGGCATGACAGGCATTGTTGCACAGATTCATAATTACCTGCTGAACCTGTACTTTATTGGCCAGAATCGCCGATGAGCCGCCCTTCTTTTCGAAAATCACCT
This sequence comes from Paenibacillus oralis, assembly GCF_003863965.1. Lineage (GTDB taxonomy): Bacteria > Bacillota > Bacilli > Paenibacillales > Paenibacillaceae > Fontibacillus > Fontibacillus oralis. The sequence continues at coordinate 4,391,225 of NZ_RRCN01000001.1, read as the reverse complement.
TGATATTCGGGGAAATAATCGGCTTCACCAGGTTTAGGGTTTCAGCAATAAGCTCTTCTAAATTTACGGCTGCATGCTTGCCTTTGCCGCTGTCGGAACGGCTGAAGACGAGAATCTGCTCAATGATGCTCCTCCCCTTCTCGGAAGCTTCGTAGATCTCGTTCACATACTCATGAATCTCATCCTTGGGGTCAAGCTTGTGCAAAATGATTTCCGAATACCCCTGAATCGGAGTCAACAGGTTGTTGAAATTATGGGCAATCCCCCCGGTGAGCATGCCGAGTTCCTGAAGCTTCTGGGAATGCAGCAGCTGCATATCTTTCTTCCTTAATTCCTCGTTGGTGGAATTCAGCTTCCGCAAATATTTGGTTTCCACTTCCAGTGCGGCTTTTTTTCGCTGAGTCTTCATAATAATGAAGAAAGCACAGGAAAGGATCAGCAGAATCATGGCAAAAATCTCGAGGAGCCTAATCCTGCTTTGAGCGATCGGGCCTTTAACCTCTTCATAATCCATAACGGCGGTAACGACCCAAAAGAACTCATTAAAACGGACCCTGGAAAAAGATTCGAATTTCTTTGTTTTTTTGAAATCTTTGTCCATCCACCAGTATGAATTGTATTCCGCGGACCCTTCCTCCCGGCTCAACTGCATATCTATCAGCCTGTCGAGATCCTTGTAATCCAGGTTTGGATAGATCCTCTTCAAGGTCTCAACGGACTTCCCGATATTGTCCTGTTTCGGGTTCATAAGATAAATCCCCTGAGCGTTCTTTACATGAATATAACCTTTCATCCCAACCTTGACGGGTTTGACGAGCTGTTCATATAATGCGTTCAGATCCACGCTGCTGATCAGCATGCCTTCATATTCATTGTCCAGAAATACCGGGTGAATAATAGGCAAGACGTACGATCCCGGCTGTTCAAGCTTCGCATCCCCAATCAAAGGTCTCTTTTCCTTCATGACCCGCTGTATATCCTCTTTGACCAGGTCATAAATTTTTTGGGCTTCGGCATCATTCATTTGGGGATAGGTGTTCACTATGCTTCCCGTTTTGTTGATCACACTAATGCTGTTAACCCTTTCTTTCTTAGCCTTGTAATAGGCTTCTATCGCTTGCTCTACAGGCCCGGAGTCACCGTCCGCCAAACCGGAAGCGACGCTGCGGTTTCCCGCCACAATTCCGAGATTGCGGATTTGTTCCTCAAAGGAAGCCTCCAGATTTTTGCTTGTCAATTTGGCTATGGTCAACAGTTGTTCCTCTTGCTGGCGGATCACCGTCCGTTCGCTGTCCATATAAACCGAATAAGCCATCCGGACGAGGATAAGAACGATGAACGGAAGCGCAAATAATACTAAGTTATACAGCACACTTTTTCGTTTCAGCAGCTTTCTCATGTTGAAATGCATGCAGGCTCATTCCCTCCGGGCTGTTCCATAAACGGTAAAATTGCTCAGAGCGTCAGCCAGCGAAGCAGGAAGATAGCTGCTGTTACGGTAGCCGCACCGCCCAGACGGGTGCACACTTGTGCGAAGGGCATCAGCTGCAGCCGGTCGCAAGCGGTCAGAATCGCCACATCGCCCGTTCCTCCCTGGCTGCAGCGGGTTCCGGTAATAATCGCCGCTTCAACCGGGTACATATTCATCCACTTTCCTACAAAATAGCCGGTTGCAACCATGGTGATGACGGTTACGGCAATTGTAATCAAATAAGCGGGACTCAATACGGAAATTAGGCTTTCCCATGGTGTTTTAGCTACGCCCATACCAAGCAGCAGCGGGTAAGTTACAGCGACGACGAAAAAACGCTGCATCATTTGGGCCCCGTCTTGAAGCTGCTTAGGCAGAAGATTGAAGTACTTCACAATAACAGCCGCGAATAGCATAACGATTACGCCAGGCAGTCCAACCGCTTCAGCCGCCAAGGTCCCAAGCATGAAAAAACCGATGGCCATTACGGCGCCTGTTGCCATTTGGTTCAGGTTGATCGGTTTTTTGTCCTTGTCTTCCGCATACTTTAATACATCGCTGTCTCCTGACTTAAGCAATGTGCCGTTCCCTGACAGCTCCGGTTTCTTCTGGCCCAATTTGTTCAGCAACCCCGATAAAATAATCGCGCATAAGCTGCCCAACATCACTGCCGGTAGAACGGCTGCGAAATTTTCTTCCTGTGTCGTGCCTAGAATTTGGCTATAGCCAATGGACAGCGGAATCGCACCTTCCCCAACACCGCCGGCCATAATCGGAACAAGGACATAGAAGAATGTCTTGTAGGCGCCGAGCCCAAGGCCAATGCCTGCAATCATGCCTGCCCCCATAGCAAGAAGAGTACCGGCAATGACCGGCACGAACAGCTTTACGATCGCATTCACCATTAAATCCCGATTCATCCCAAGAATGCTGCCGCAGATGACGATGGCAATGTACAGGTACAGGAAGTTGGTTTGTTCCATGAAAACGGTAACGGTATCAATTGCAGCTTGCGGCATCAGTCCGGCATACACCATATAGGACGGTACGAATGTCGCCAAAATGGGAGCGCCTCCGAGATCCTTAAGGATCGGAATTCGCTTGCCGATTTCGCCTAGAATAAAACCATAAAGCATCATAATGGATGCAGCCCCGAGCATATCTTGCGGAAAATGGCCGCCGTGAATCAGAAAATAAACCACCAGCATAAACGGAATATACACACCTACCGGTATAACTCCGCCAATCCGATAGCTTAACATCTTTTTCCAAACCGGTTGCTGCTGCAGAGGCAGTTCTAACGGATTATTGATCATATTCTTCCTCCTCTTAGATAGGGGATTTTTTCACAATCATAAACAAACGCTTTCATCTCCAGTTGTGATCCAAATTTGATGTTGTCTCGAGACACATCCTCATCATAAAGAGCAAAACTTAAAGTATTCTGACTGAATCTTAAAATATTTTAAGAATCCCACCATGCAAAAAAAACGGCCGGATCGGGAAATATCCCAATCCAACCGCTTGTATTTCGAGCCTGCTTAATCCACGGTGAAACGGTATCCAATACCCCATACGGTCTGTATATGCTTGGGCTTCTCGGGGTTATCCTCGATTTTCATTCGCAAATGCCGGATGTAGACCATGATCGTATTATCGTCGATCACCGTTTCCTTCCAAACGTTTTGGTACAGCTGCTCCTTGCTGAATACTTGATTGGGATTCTCCATGAAAAATTTCATCAGCAGAGCTTCCTTGGAAGAAAGCGGCACTTCTGCACCGTTTTTATAAAATGTATAGGATTTCAGATTAAACAGGAACGGACCTTGAGTCAGCTTCGTATACGCGTCCTTTAATTCGATCAGCTCGCGGTAACGCTTAATATGGTTTTTGACCTGTGCGCAAAACACCGACGGACTGAAGGGTTTCGTAATATAAGCGTCGGCTCCCAGACCAAAACCGATAATCTGATCTGTGTCTTCCTTTTTGCCGCTAAGAAAGATGATGGGCGTATAGATGCCCATGGCCCGGGTTTTCCCAAACACGTCATATCCGTTGTAATCATCCATCACGATATCCAATATGATCAGATCAACAGTCTGATTCCGGATTATACTGAGCGCTTCGCTTCCGTTTTCCGCTTGAATCACCTGCATGTTATCGCTTTCAAGTACATTTTTGACAAGCTTTCGAATATAATCTTCATCGTCGGCGATGAGCACCTTGGCTTTACTCATTCCCTAGCTGCACTCCTTTGTCAAAAATCATGCGTCTCCCCTGTTAAGGAAACATCCGCCCCCTATTATAACATTAACTTGTGAATGAATGCACAAGACAATAGCAAAAATGGGACAATGGGCTGGTATGAGGAGTGAGCTCCCTGGAATTTAAGAAAAACGCCTGACGGCGTCCTTTAATGGCTCTGACTCCTACTTTGGAGCGATTGCGATCGGAGGCTCTTCCTAAACTTTGGACGCTACTCTAACGGACACCAGCGACCTTATCCGCCCATTTCCCGGATATTTCCCAGCCTAACGGACACAGACGACCCTATTTCGCTCTAAACCCGTTCATCCAGGCCGATTTGAGGTATATAAGGTCTTCTGTGTCCGTTACATTTTGCAAACCTCCGTTTTTCCTCAAATAACGGCTCTGGTGTCCCTTAGCCCCCTGATTCCTCTTCTCCTCCCTCGGAATTTTATACTTTCTGATATTACGAAAAAAGCCCGCTCATGGAACGGGCTTATAGCTACCTCACTTGATCTGCGCCGCCAAATCCTGAAGCGCGGCCTGCAGATCGCCCTCGCCCGCCAGCGGAAGCTTTAGCGCCTGCTCGCCGTAGGTCCAAACGAGATCGGTTTTCTTCTCCGTAAATGGCGAAATAATGCCGAACTTCTGGGCTCATCACGACACCCCGTGATTGGTTAATTCCTTCAGATAAACGTACCGCTCCTCGGTAATCGATTTCTCCGCGGCCAAAGCGATCAGCAGAGCATTCCTTCTCACCTCGGCGCTGGCAAAAGGCTGCCTGTTGCTGCGAATGCATTCCAGAAAATCGATGCGCTGAGCTTGCCCGCCGGTGTGTCCGCCCATAATGGAGTCCGAAATGACATCGATATCGAGATGGTCTCGGGTGGAATTTTCCCCGCCGGCGATATCGATCGTTTTGTCGTTTTTCACCACCATCTGCGCGCCATTGCTGCCGATCAGACCGATTTCCAGCCTGTCTCCCAGCAAATTCATCGGCTTCAAGTAGAGGCATAAGCCGAGATTGGCTTTGCTTCCGTTATCGTAGTCGATCGTAATAAAGGCGTGGTCCACGACCGTGGGATTGTCGATATTTTTGGCCGGATAGTGGCTGTATGAATTGGTGATCAGGTTCGGCTGCCCCTGCTTGATCATGTGCTGTCCGCCGGAGGCAAACACCCGCACCGGGTTGGCCCCAATCATCCAGTTGAAAATATCAAAGTGGTGGCAATCCTTCTCCACGATCGATCCGCCCGATTTCGTCTTATCATAAAACCAGTCCGCCGGCGGAAAAGAATCACGGAATTCCTTGCACCACATCATTTTCACCTCGCCGAGCCGTCCCTTCCCCACTTCATGCGCCAATCTGCGGTAGACATTCGAATAGCGGTAGACCAAACCGATCTGCAGGATGCGCTGATGCTTCTCCGCCGCCGCGATGATTGCATCGCAATCTTCCAGCGTGTGTGCGACCGGCTTTTCCAGAAAAACATGCTTGCCCGCTTCCAGGAAAGCCATCGCGATCGGGCGGTGCATATAGTTCGGCACGCTGATGACGACGGCATCCAGATCTTCCTTGTTAAGTTAGCGAACGTCATCCTGAATAAAATATTGTCCTAAGAAGGAACACTGCTTAGCTCCCGTTGTCCTACGCACTATCCATCCTGTAATGCAAGAAAAAAACTTATCTCGCATTACGCAAATTTCACGAAGCATTACGCAAATATTTGCGGCAAATTGGATATTATTAACATGAATTATTGCACGTTTTTTTCGTTTGTCAACGATTTTTTCGCCGTTTTATTTGCGTTTTTTGCACATGGGGCATTGCCCCATATGCTTGGCTGGTATATCCCAAGTACGCAAAAAACATGCCTCCCCGACGAAGAGCGCATGCTTATGGAAAAAATCCGATATTTTGATATTACCTGGCCGCCAAAAGCATGATGATTCCCGAGGATCCAAGAGAGGACACCATCTACTTCCCCGCCAATGACAGGTCGATAGAGTCCGTTAACACTTCTAAACGCCACTAGCGTTGCATTAACTTTTGCTCAAGTTTTCCCGTAAAAGCTACCCGGCGGAAATCTAACGGTTGTAACAGCGGCTATTCTCCGAAAAAAGACCTTTTCTAAATTCTAACGGTTGTGAGCGCCTTTATTTGCCTGAATCTAAGCAAAAATAGCCGGATTTAAGTGAAATAAGCACCATGACAACCGTTACAATTTAAAATCAACGTTCTTGGAACAAATAGCGCTTGTGGCAACCGTTAGAATTTGTGGCTAGAATTAGTTCCTCCTTATTGTGATATATAGATTACTTATTAATCGTAATTATTACGCATTAATACAACTTATACTATCGCAAAAAATTACGATTTGTAACCCCCGTTATCTCTACTATTGCAAAAAGCTCGTGAATCCCTTCAGAAGGAAATTCACGAGCTTATTCATCTTAATATGGCGCGGTCGAGAGGACTCGCATTTTCAACCTCTCACTGTTCCGGCTCCCCATCGTCAGCGGATGGCGTGCCGCTGTATGCAATATTCTCCAGGACATCCGCGCTTCGATCATCCACCCAAAGCTGCGGCGCGCGGGAATGGACAATTTTGGCCAGCATGTCGATCCGTTTTTGCAAGGCGCTGCAAAGAGCGTCTCGCCTTGCTGCGTCGATAAACAGCGAATCCTTCAAGATATCCCGAAATTCTTCCGCCAACCCATGCAACGCGGACAAGTCGAGCCAGTCAAAGGACGTGACCAGCTTGATTTGCTCGTTATGGTCATTTTTAAAGGGCTTGCACGTTAGTTTTGTGGTTGGCGAAATGAGCGAAAGCGGCTTGGAAAACCAAAGGGAGGATCCACTGTCGTAAATCGGAGCGGCCCCGATCCACTCCAGCGTTTCCGCATTCCGAATCACGCCGAAATTGTTTTGATGCCTGTCCTCATTGGCAATAAGATAGTCCACGACAATCATTTGATCCAGCGCATCTGCGATGCCGGGAACACCTAGCGCTTCGCAACAATCCACGTAATGCCGGTACACCGAAACATGATTGGGCTTTTGCCGGGTCTGCATCACATACCATGCCGTCACAAGCTCAGTCTGCGGAGTGATGAAATCCTCGCATACGCTGTATGGATAACTCTCCTGCTCCAGCAGTGTGTAGGAAACGTGAGGGATGCCCAGGCGCTCCATCAATCGGCTTGCCAGCACTTCATTGTAGGGTTCCTGCTGAATCGCACCGCTGCCGCCTTTGATAAGGCAACGCTTCCCGTCCGATAAGGTCCATTTCTTTTTGAGCCAGCCGTCCGACGTGTTGTCCGGAGATATCAAACTTAAGCTTTCTCCCGATACGCCTTTGCCAAGCAACACATTGCCTACATCTTCGGAAAAAGCAATGTCGAAAAAATTAACCCGTGACCAGTCGGCATCTGAACCCAGTGGGCAAATCCAATACTGGTCGGACAAACTGAGGCCCAAACCTTTGTCCAACAATTTTTGGGTGGTGGTCAGCTTCAATTGGGCCAACGCTTCCTGGATCCCGTCCCGGCTGGCTGGAATAGCGCGCCCCCGCCACCATTCATTGAGCGCAGCGCGGTCGATGCGTCCCTTTTTGACCGGTATTCCGATGGGAACATGCTGTGCGTCATAAACCTCGCCGATCGCCGAAATGGCACTCGTCGCTTCGTCAAGCTCGATTTCCGCAACCGGGACGTTTTTGTGTTTCAGCACATATTTTTTGTTCCAAGCATCCGCCATATTTTCAACTCCTCTTACCATGTACCTCTATCATATCTCAAATCCGAGGAACTGCAAGGCTGCCGGAAAAGCTATTAATCGGTACGTACAGGCACAGCATGAGGAACATATCTGTTCCTACGCTGTGCCTGCTGTTATCTATGTTTTATTGTTCTGTACCAAGCTCCAATATCCGCACCAATAGGGTCACCGCTTCCGCCCGGGTCGCAGTACCGTTCGGAACGAACTTTTTGTCGCCGCGGCCATTCACGATGCCCAGCTTACGAACCGCCTCAATCGCGCCTTTGGCCCACTTCGGGATGTCCTTATCGTCCGCGAAGCCGGTCGTTGCGCCTGCTTCATCAGACTGTTTAAGCGCCCTGGCGATCATCGACGCCATTTCCGCGCGGGTAATACGCGCATTCGGCCGGATGCTGCCGTCCGCGTACCCGCTCACAATACCTGCTTCAACCGCATTCGCGATCGCTTGCTTCGCCCATCCGCCGATTTTGGCCTCGTCCGTAAACGCAGCCGCTGAACCTGCTCCTTCCAGCTTAAGCGCATTGGCCAGCATGACCGTAAATTCGGCGCGGGTAATGGCGGCATTCGGCTTGAACGTTCCATCCGGATAGCCGCTGACAAGCTTCATGCCCGCCGCGCTCAGGATGGCGTTCTGCGCCCAATGTCCCGCGATGTCTGTGAACGATGGCGCCGGCTCGTTCGGTTCGCCGCTTTCGTCCTTCTTCTCGCCTACAGCCATGACCGCAAACTTGGTGAAGTGATCCACCTCGGCCGTAATTCGATCGCCTTTCACGACGCCGCCTATTTCAATCCATACTTTCTTTGCTTCGTCATAGTAGAAGATAGCGACTCTTTGATTGTCTCCTATGAGAGACGGATCGAACTTCATCGAGATGACGATCGGCTTCTTGAAGTTTCCTGCCATATTTTTCGTCAATTCAAAGACGTTGCTGACCAGCGTTTCCTTATCGAATACGAGGTTTGCCGTACTGAGCAGCTTCTCGATCTCGATGCGCAGCTCCTGCTCCGCCGCTCCTGCGCCTATCGTAAGGATAACTTCGTTATCGAGACTGACCTCGCCGGTCCTGCCGCTCGGAATAAGGATGGTGCCGTTGGTCGATTTGATAACGGAAGTATCATTGCCATTGCCTGTGCCGCTGCCGCTCCCCGGCGTCTCCGGTTGCGGATCCTTCGGCGTTTCCGGTTGCGGAGCCTTCGGTGTCGCCGTTACGGCATTGGAGAACTTGCTCTCGCCCCCCGCTCCCACGGCTTTCACTGAGAACGCGTATCGCGTGCCGTTCGTCAGACCGGTTACGGTGTATGCGGTGTCCGTGACGTTCGCCTGCACTTGCACCCAATCGGCCGGATCAACCGGAGCCGCAGACCCTGCATACTTGTAAACTACATAGCTATCCGCTCCAGCCACGGCATCCCAACTCAGCGAAACTTTCCTGTCGTCCGCCAAGGCGGCAAGATGAACCGGCGCTGCCGGAACCTGCGACAATGTCGAATTCGGCACCGCCGTCACGGCCATGGAGAAATCACTCTCGCCTCTCGGATCTACGGCTTTTACCGTGAACGCATAACTCGTTCCGTTCGTCAATCCGGTTACCGTATACGTGGCTTCCGTTACGCTGGCTTGAGCCAGCTGCCAGTTGCCCGGATCGGGTGGCGCCGCCATGCCTTCATATTGGTACACGGAATAGGTGACGCTTTCCGCCGAAGCATCCCATTTTAAGGTTACGGATCGGTCGCCGGGCGCCGCCGTCAAATTCCCAGGCGGAGCCGGAACAGATGCTTCATCCGACGATGGGATCACTTCGTTCGACGGCGCGGACGAGGCCGATTCCCATTTGGCGTTCCTTGCTATCACCGTAAAGGTATACGCCGTACCGTTCGTCAGACCGGTGACGGTGATTGGGCTGTCCGAACCTTCCGCCGTCGCAACAGCTTCTCCGTTTGCCCACGCGGTTACCTTATAGCCTGTAATTTCGCTTCCGCCGGAATGGATCGGCGCGGCAAAGCTTACCTCAGCGGACCCGTCATGACCGACGGCATGCACATCGGAAGGTGCGTCCGGGGCGGTAGCAAGAGCCGAATATACTTTAAACTCCCAGAGTGAGTAGCCGTATGTGGTCCCTCTTTTCGTGCCGTACATCTGGACGTATCTTGCATTCACGGGTTCGAAGGAGATTCTATCGATTCCGCCGTCTCCGGTTGTGGTGCTGTAAACGGTAGTCCAATTCGTATTGTCGTCGGAAACCTGAATTTGGTACGCCTTTCCATACGCGTCTTCCCAATGTAAAGCGACCTCCTGGATGGACCTGCTAGAGCCAAGATCGACATAGATCCACTGCGGATCGGAATAGTTAGATCCCCAACGGGTACTAAGTGAGCCATCGACTGCATAACCGGGCCCCACATTCGCGGCTTTGGACGAGCTTGCCACTACCGGCTTGCCTTCTGCAAGATTGGGCGGTACTGCTTCATACACGTTAAATTCATGAAGTGAGTAGCCATTTCCGGTACCCTGCTGAACTCCTTGCATACGAACGTACCTGGCACTGACCGGACTGAAAGAAATGTCTTCGATTCCGCCTTCACCCGTCGTCGTTGAGTAAACATCCGTCCAGGTGACAGCATCGTTCGATACTTGAATTTTATAACTTTTTCCGTACGCTTTCTCCCAATTTAGCCTAACTTTATGAATCAAAAATTGATTTTGTAAATCAACATAAATCCATTCATTATCCGAATCGTTTGAACTCCAATACGAAGTTCTGTAAAGATCCGTGGCATTCGAGGCATATCGATTGTCTTTGCTGGATGAAGCGGTCGCGCCTTTACTGTAAGCGAGATCGAATTCGCTGTCGTCGATGGAGGCTCCCTCATCCAAAGTCATGCTTCGGCCTGTGAACGTATCCTTGCCGAGCGTATAGCTTGTCGTGGATGTTTCCCCGTTTCGATCCAGCGTCACGTTCACGGTAATCCCCGGTGTTTCGGGATTAGCGACTGAAATACGGACAGGTGCTGCGGATTCGTCAACGATAACCATGGCGGGTTGATCTACGGTGACCGTCAAACCGTCTCTCACCGTCACCGTTCCGGGTTGATAAAACAGCAACTCCGCAATTCCCAAAGAGTTATGCCGGACAGCCTGGACGGACGGTGTATTCGAAAGAATACTTATCGGGTTGTCGCTCGCGTAACTGCTGACCTCTTCGGAGGTTGTGTTCGGCAATACAATGTATTGGTAGGAAGCGTTTGTGGGTTTCACGCCATGATCGAGCCAAATCGAAAAAATCGGCTTGGTCATCGTCTCCGTTGAACTTCCCGAAATGACGTCGCTCCATTTTCCGGTTTTCGTCTCCCGTTTTACTTGAAAATCCGTCGGATTTGGGAAAATATAGCCGATATGATCGTTATAGGCCCAGCTTCCGCCCGTTTGCATCGTTCCGTCTGCTATCGGATTGCCATCTACGAGAACTTCGCCTATCGCCTGACTTTGGTTCAATGTCGTGTGGATCGGCGCGGTATTCGTCGAAGCGATTCCTGCACCAAGCGCCACCATTTCATCATCGAAAAAGAAGTAGCCTTTCTTTCCGCTTGTATTCAGCTTGTTAAAATCAAATGCGGTGGCCCCATAACGCTCGTTTGTCACTCCGCCTACAAACGTTTTGGGATTGTTGAAATTCCCGTCTTTCGTGAGTGCGTACGGGGCCGTCGTACCGGGAACATGGGCCCAGTCCATCAACGGGTAAACGGGTCTGTATTCGTCGCCGGTTCTCTGAATGGCAGTGGCTCCTTGCGGCGTCCAGTACAACAGGTTATATCCACTGGGATTAATCGTTCTCCATTCGCCGCCTTTAACCGTGCTGGAGGCCATCTTGACCGTAATTCCGTAGTCAGTTCGCATATGGGAGGAGACAAGCGTCTGCCATTGCGTCATATTGCTCAATTCCAGTCCGTTGCTCGTGTTCGTGCCGATCATGCGAATATTGTCAAGGAAACTTGCAAACTCCGTAGCCCGCTTCGGATTGGCCGTCTGCATCCATTGCATCGGATCTTCATAGAAGGTCAAAGCCGCGCTCACGTAATCCGGCCAATCAGGTCCATTCATCCCCATGCCCAGATCGGCAACATCGCCTTTCACGAGATACCTGGTGCCGTCCAACAAGTATGACGATAACGAATCAATCGCCGCCTCGCTGTACGAGAACACGGTGCCCGAAGTAATGTAGGCCCAGAATGACATATCTCTGGCAAAGCTTCTTCCATAGCCCGTCGTATAATTCGTTTTGCCATGCATGAAAAAAGACATGTCCGACTGGATTCCCGTCACCGTCGTCGTCACATTCGACAGTACGTTAAACGCATTCACGGCGTTCCGGACGATCTGGGCATCCTCCAGCAGTAAGCCGCGGTACATATAATTTTGATTGTACCAGGACGAATTAGCTCCATCGACAGTGTGTGGGCTGCTGTCTAACGTGTCAATAATATTGGAGACTTGCGTTGCCGTTAAATAGCCTTCACATAGAAGCGCAATTTTTTCCAGCCTTAATTGTTTGCCGATTCCGGTTTCCCACCAGTTGGTTGAAGTCGGCTTTACCGTGAACCAATAATCCAGCGCCTTTTGAATACCGCCTAATAGCGTTTCACTATGATAGTTTGGATCATTCGGGTCAGCAAACGCCTGCGCCATCGACTGCATCCGGTCTAAGGCAAGGTAGGGCGACCAACCTCTCCCATTGGCGGCGGAAGTTGTACTCGTGTAATCGACATCGCCCCAGCTTCCATCAGGGTTTTGATTGGATAAATAAGTACCTGCCTGTGACTTGAAGGTCCATTCGACCCGACCGTTCGTTCCATCATTTATAATATCTTTGGAGATGTAAAAATCAACCATACGCTTTTTCATCATTTTCATATCAGCGATCTCTTGAGAAGCATTCGTTTCCTCGGGAGTGCTCGCCGAAACGGGCGAGTATAAAAATATCGATGATATCATTAAACAAACAGTAGTAAGACATATCCACTTCTTTACAAACCTTTGCCTTTGGTTAGCCATTCTCATGCTCCTCCTTTGTTAAGCTCAAAATGTTATTGATAACGCTTTCACATCAATGGATTGAAGAAGGCAGCAAACACTGCCTTCAACCCTTCAAAAAAACGTACTATATATATCCTCCAAGGGGATGTCCACTACAGCCATCACTTCGTCCGCGGCACCGTAATACATGCGGATCGTTTGATCTAGTAAAATGGCTCCGCACGAAAACACGACCCCGCCGAAAAATCCATTCACCTCATATGCAGCTTCCGGCTCCAAAACGGGTACACGAGATCTTGCTATCACCTTGGCCGGATCATTCAAGTCGAGCAGCACTGCGCCCATACAATAGCGATGCTTGCTGTCCGCGCCGTGGTACAACGCAAGCCAGCCGCGATCGGTTCGAATCGGAACCGCGCCGCCGCCCATACGAGCTGAATCCCAGCCTTGTTCGCTAAGCCCCATCAAGAAGCGATGGTTCCCCCAATGCTCGAGATCGGGCGATTCTGCGATCCATATCTCGGGAAAGCCAAACGATTTCGGCACCGGACGATGCAAAGCGTAGTATTTGCCGTTAATTTTGTCCGGGAATATCATGACGTCCTTATTTTCGGGAGCGAGCATAAGCCCGTGACGCTTGAATGTTCGAAAATCCCGGGTCTCCGCAAGGCCAACGCCAACGCCGCGAGCGGAGGCGGAGCTGTAAGTGATATAATACATGTCCCCGATTTGGGTCACACGCGGATCTTCAATCCCCCACGCTTCCAGAGCGTGTTCCGGAAACAAGGCCGGCTGTGGCTCGATGTCGAAATGAACGCCATCCTTACTTCGCGCCACCCGCAGATGGGATAAGGAGGTGAGCATGACCGTTCGTCCGTCCCTTGCTACGAAGCGCGAGTCGGAGAAATCATAGCTCGGATCGGCCTTGTCGTAGCGCTCTATAAGTACATCGGTGCCCGCTTCGTTAAGCCGGGGGACGAGCACTTCGTCCTCCCGGTCCGATATCGGCGCTTCCGAAACGCGCAGCAACAGAATAATTTCATCCCGTACTTGTGCAACGCCTGCATTAAACGCTCCAAGCACTTGAAAGTTGGGGCGGGAGGGTGCAACGTCCCGGGTCCGTATAACAGGATTTTGCGCGCAGCGTTTTACGTTCATGTGAGATACCTCTTTCCGTCTTTCAATGATTGTTATTTACCGGATGTAACGGCATCGATTTGCGCTTGAATTTCATCGATGACTTTTTGTCCGCCGAGGCTCGCCATTTTTTCCTCCAGCGTCGCCTTGCCTTCCTCCGCAGACAGCACACCTTGACTAAGCGGCAGGAAAAACGAATCGTGAAGCGGCGTAATTTTGGCATATTCCGTCTTCACCTTTTCAGCGTTAAAGCTGAAGCCTGCCGTCGGACTAAGCGTGAAATTAGCCGGGTCGGCGGAGAAGTCGAACCACTTTTTGTCATCCGGCATCATCGTATCCGGCGTGCGGTTCAGCGTTGGCCGCCAGGTCAGCACAAAGCCCGGGAACGAATAGTTGGACAGCACCTTATAGCTCGTATCGCCGACAGGCTCCCAGTCCTTCCCTTGAATGCCGTATTCCATCAAATCGTGGTTTTCCTTAATGGACAACCAATTAACTACGTCCAGAGCCAAGTCGCTGTGCTTGGATGAAGCCGGAATGCAAAGGAAATTCCATTGCTGGAAAGCAGTAAACGGCTTGGCCTTATCCCCATTCGGAACGAAAACCTCAAGCTTGTCGCTGCCGTCCTTCAGCATATCCGAATATTTCAATCCCTCCACACCGTCAGCCGCATAATAGGTGGCCGCATATTTGCCTTGTTTGAACAGTGTTTCCGCATTTTGCTCCTGCGCAATATTTTTGGAAATTATGCCGTCCTTGTAGTATTTGGTGACGCGTTCATAACCATCGGCAATCATCGGGCTTGCCCATTGACCGACAACTTTCTTGTCCTTGGTTGAATAGGCGAACATGCTGACGCCGATTTCCAGCACTTCATCGAGTGCGAGATTAGCGGATTTGCTCAGGATAAACGGAAGTTTATCGGCTTTGATGCCGTTAATGACGAAGGGTCTGACATCCTTCTCGTTTTCCTTGACCATATACAAAAATTTCTCCAGATCTTCGAGCGTTTTCAACTCGGGAAGTCCGTATTTCTCGCGCAAATCTTTGCGGATAAGCAGGCCGTATACCGGGCCTTGGGTGGTGCCGAGCGGAATGCCCATAATTTTGCCGTCGAATTTGTTATAATTCCACATTTCATCGGGAATGGACGCTTTAAGCTCCGGACGCTCGGCCACCATGGCATCCAGTTCCAGCAAAGAATTGCTGGCGATCATCTGATTCATGGACAACCATGGGGCATCCAAATACATATCGAAGTCTTCCCCGGCAGACATCTTCACAGATACCGCATTCCCGTAATCGGACCACGGTAAGAAATTGATATTCAAGGCCGCTCCGACGTTATCCGCTTTCAATTTGTCGTTGACCGCCTGCAGCACATCGTCAAAGCCCGCCGGCTTATCCCCCGGGAAATAAGCTTTCAGGGTCACCGTTTCCTTCGGTGCGGATGTAGTGCTTTCCGTATTCGTTGGAGCATTCCCTTCATTGCCGCCAGTCCCCGCTTTGCCTCCGCAGCCCGCCAGCATCAATGACAAAGCCAATACTGTGGCCGTCGCCGCGCCAAACCATTTTTTCAATCTCATTTCGTTAACCTCCCTTTATTTAATGAAGAAAAAAGTATCTATGATTAACCGGGCTGATCCGGTTAATGCCGGAAATCCTCGATTACCCTTTGACAGCTCCTACCGTTAGACCTTTGACAAAATACTTCTGAAGCATGGGATACAGCAAGACAATCGGCCCGATCGTCAGCACGGTTGTCGCCATCCGCACGCCATAGGTTGGTGGCGTCACGGCAATGGCTGCGGCGGCGGGAATGAGATTTCTGGCAGCCTCCATATTGGATACCATCCGGCGCAGAATCAATTGCAGTGGGAACAGCTTCTCATTATCCACGAACATCAATCCCATAAACCAGTCATTCCAGTAGTTCAGGGCATAAAAGAGACCGACGGAAGCCAGAATCGGCTTCGAGATCGGTATCATAATTTGAAAGAAAATTCTCATCTCATTCGCTCCGTCAATTCTTGCGGCTTCCTCCAATTCCTCGGGAATTGTACGGAAGAAACTGACCAGCAAAAAGACGAGGAACGGCTGGCATAATAATGTTAAGATTAGCACCCAAACGGTATTCTGCAAATGCAGCCACTGACTGACCACAATATAAAACGGAATGATGCCTCCGGAAAAAAGCATAGGCAAATAGCAAAAAATCAGAAAAGGCGTTTGCAGGACATTCCGCTTGTTGGCCAGAGAATAACCGAGCATTGCGGAAATGCACAGCGCGCTTAATGCGCCTACGGCGGTGATAAAAATCGTGACCGCATAGCCGCTCAGCAGCACATCCGATTGCAAAACCGCTTTATAAGCGTCCAGCGATAATTTTTGCGGAAATAAAGTATACCCGTGCGCAATCAGTTCCCCCTCGTCCGTAAACGATCCGATAATCATCAGCAGAAAAGGAAACAGACAAAATAAGGTGAACAATAAAATGAACGTATAGGCAAATACCGTAAAAGTCCGATCCGCAGCACTCTGTTTCTGTCTCATCGTTACCTCCTAGAATAAAGCGGATTCTTTAGACACCCTTCGGGTTACCCAGTTGGCGGCAATGACGAAGATCAGTCCCATAACCGACTGGAACAGGCCAACCGCCGAAGACATTCCGAAGTCATGCAGCTGTCTCATGGAGCGGAATACGAAGGTGTCGATGACGTCGGTAGTCGGATACAGCAAGGAATTGTCTCCAATGATGGCATAGATCATGGCAAAGTCCCCGTTGAAAATCTTGCCTACGGCCAGCAAAGTCATGATCATAACAGTAGGAACAAGCAGCGGCAGCGTAATGCGCAACACAATCTGCAGCTTAGATGCCCCGTCAATCCGGGCAGCCTCGTACAAATCCTCCGATATGCCGGTAATCGCGGCCAGAAAAATAATCGAAAGATAACCGGCTCCTTGCCACACGCGGATAACCGTCAGAATGAACGGCCACAGCTTCGACTCAAACATCCAGTTGACCGGTTCCAAGCCGAAATTTTGCAGCCAAGTATTGATCATCGGCTCTTCCCCGCCGAACAAGGATTGGACAATCATTCCTACCACAATCCAGGACATAAAATAAGGAAGAAAAATGAAAGACTGCGAAATTCGTTTGAAATACTTATTGCGAATTTCATTGAACATTAGCGCGATTAATACAGCTGCCGCCGTAGTAAACAAAATGAACAGCATGTTCAGCACCAGCGTGTTGCGCAGTATGACCCAGAAGTCATCCGAAGTAAAAAAATAGTTGAAGTTTTTAAAACCGACCCATTCGCTTCCCGTAATTCCTTTGGCAAAATTATAGTCTTTGAAGGCAATCATAATCCCGTATATGGGAAAATAACTGAACACGAGAAAGAACAGCAGCCCCGGCACGGCCATAGCATAGAGAAAAGGATTACGAACAATATGCTTCAGCACGGGCCGTTTCCTTGCATTAAGTTGATATTGCATAGGTTTTACTTCCCCCTTTCATCGAAACAGGCAATCGCATCTGCGTCCCGTTGTTTAAAGTGCGAGTTCAAAAAGTCGGGTTTTCAGGACCGAGAAGGTTGAATGAAGCTAGGGACTGAGTAGCGGAGCGTAGACAGATCTACGTGAGCAACGGAAGGCCCGGCTGAATTCAAGATTCGACGCCCGATCCACTTCCTGATCTGCTTCGTCATGGAAAGATGACTTTTTGAACAACCTCTTATACCCTTACCTTACCGAGCCCTCACTGCAACGGCAATTCCGGCAAGCTCCAATTTTTCCTGCAAGCGCAGATTTACGAACTTCCCAAAAACAACACTACCCTCGAAAATAACCGATTCTGCAGACAGGAATGCTCGTTATGCTATAATTAATAATCTAAAAATGATAAGAATCGGAAGTTATAATAACGGGGGATTCAGAGCAATGAAGTTCAGACTTCCACTTTTCACATCGCTGAAGCGGCATCCTACTTATATGAAACTTATTTTTTATTTTGTCAGTGCAAACGTTCTGGTTCTGGCTGTATCTTTTGCGCTGCTCTATTGGCAGTCTTCCCAGACGCTTCTGGAAGAGATCGGCGATCATTCCGAATCCTTGCTATTGAACGGTGCCCGGAACACTGCGCGTCTGATGGAATGGTCTTTGGAATTCAGCTTCTCCTCCAGCGATGACAGTACCCTCAAGGTGAATGCCCTTTCGGATCAATACAGCGATTTTGAAACTTATGAGGTATGGAGACGGCTTATCGAAATCAAGAACGCCAATCCGTCTATCGATTCGGTATACCTAATCAACGATTACACAAATACTGTAGTAGATTCCAGACTTGGATTGAGTGATGCGGAAGCTTTTTACGACCAGGACATTATTAAGCGTTTGCAGGATCCGGCTACAACGGATCACAGCGTTCTCATTCCGAGAACCTTGTCCATTCCGCTTGTCGGGATTAAGGCCAAAGAGGTGATTAGCATCGTAAGATTTTACGAAAAAGGCAGTTCCATCTCGGCTTTCGTTCTGAATATAGATACTGTTAATTTAATGACCTTGCTTCAGAACAATTCGAATTATGCGAACAGGTCGGTCACTGTTCTGAATGATCGGGATGAGACGGTTTTTAGCAGCATTCCTTTGAATCAGGAACAAATTGCGGAGCTCAGGAGCCAAGGGAATAAGGGCGAAAGCGGATGGAAGCTGTTTCAGCCCCGCAATCAGGAAGAGCAACTGATGGTTTACGCAGGCTCCTCCATCAAAGGCATTCAGGATTGGACCTTTATCGAAACTATACCGAAGTCTGTCATTTTGGGAAAAATCACTGTTCTTCGCAACACAAGCCTGATCTTGTTCCTCATTCTGTTCGTAGCATCATTGACCGTGATCGTTCTGATTTCCAAACGGGTGTACTCGCCTATTCAAGAACTGATTAGCAGAGTGATGCGCCAGCATCAAGCGGAAAAGCCCGGCGAAGGATATAGCGCAAATGAACTTGACTACTTATCCAATGTGTTTACAGCCCAACGCAATCGGATTTATGAACTGACCGAACACTGGCGGCATACTAAAATTCTGGGTAGGGAGCGGTTTTTACGGGATTTTCTGGGGGGGATCTACCATACGGCAGAGGAAATATGTTCTCAATTTCAAGAATGGGGAATTGCTCTGCCGGAAGATCAGCTGTCGGTGGCCATCTTCCGAATCGACCACTTCTCGGAATTTACGGAGGCCTACCCGGAAAAGGACCGGCGTCTACTCCGATTTGCAATGTCCAATATTATCCAAGAGTCGCTGCAATTTTCCAAGCACAAGCTGCAAACGGTGGACATGGGGAACGATCACGTGGCGGTTGTCTTATCGGCTCCATTGTCCGAAGAATATGCGAAGAAGCTGCAAGTATCTAAGCAGTTAATGGAGCAGTATTTGTCCATCGGTACGACCGTTGCTTGGGGTAGGACGTTGCCCAGCCTGACCGACATGCATGAGGTATATATGGAGACGTATGAACTAACGCACGAACGGTTCCGATTCGGGCACGGAGCGCTCATCATTAAGGCGTGGCTGGCCGACGCACCAGGAGAACTGTATCATTTGCCTGTGGACAAAGAGCGGCAGATTGCTCAGGCTCTTCCCAAGGGTAACGCGGATACGGTTCTGGAAATCATACGCTCAGCCGTGGTCAAGCTGCGGGAACTGCCCTATTTTGAATGTAAAATGTCGTTGATTACCTTGTTTATGGACATACGCCGGCTCATGCAGGAGCACTCCAGTCAGCCGCTGCCCCATTCATGGGGGCTGACTTCCATCGAGAATCAGATCATACAGCAGGAGACGATGGAAAACGTAGTGCCATGGATGGAAGCGCTTATAACCAAGACGCTTGAAGACATTGAGGCTGCCCGCAGTCTGTCCAAAAACGCGGCCCTGATCAAGCAGGCGGACCAGTTCATTGAAGAACAATTAACCGATTCGAACTTGTCCGCAAAAATGCTGGCCGACCATTTGGGTCTGTCCGTGAACTATTTCCGCAGTTTGTATAAAGCGGAGACAAACCAGTCGATAACGGAGAAGATATCGGAGAAGCGCCTAAATTACATTTGTCAGGAGTTGCTTGCCTCCGACTCGCCGATTGAGCCGATCATCCAAAAATACGGATTTTCGTCGCTTAACACGTTTTATTCCATCTTCAAAAAGGTGTATGGAATGACGCCAGCCCAATATCGGAGGATGCATAAAAACACCACATCCTAATAAGAATCCTTTTAATTACCTTTAAACAAATGGATGGTCCGTACAGGCCCATCCATTTGTTCTTCCTAATGCACTGCTATGAACGTTACCAAATCATCATTTTTTAAACTGCGGCAGATGCTCTTTATGCGCTTCCAACAATTCATCCAAAACCACTTTAGCCATGTCGCCGCTTGTCACCAGAGGATTTAATGTAAAGGCCTGCAAGGCTGTTGCGTAATCTCCTGTGACGGCTGCTTCAATCGTCAGCTCTTCCATCGCCTTCATTAACTGCAATAGCCCTCTTTGAGCGGACGGGAATGCGCCAAAATGTACAGGCTCCGCACCGTGTGCCGTAATAATGCTCGTAATTTCAATGGCACTGTCATAAGGCAGATCGTTAATCGCCCCGCAGTTGCGCGTGTTGACTACCATGCGCGTGCCTTTGTTGTTATAGATGGCATTAATCACTTCACAAGCCGCGTCGCTGTAGTATGCTCCCCCTCGTTGCTCCAGTTCTTTGGGCTTGTAATTCAGGTTGGGATCTTTATAAAGTTCAAACAAACTTTCTTCCAGACGTTTCACTATCTGCCCGCGGGTCCCTTCTTTATTGGCCTCTTCCTGTTCTTCTTTCAACATGCTATCCGTCATGTAATAATAACGATGATAAGGACAAGGCAGCATTTCCAATTGAACAATTTGTTCATACAAGAAGCGCATATTTTTTATATTTTCCACGATTTTTTCCGGTTTGGCATCGGGACCGTAAAGTTTATCGATCACCTCAGCGGTAAGCTCTTTGCCGTTTCGGTCATAGACTTTGTGCCAGTGCAGGTGATTAATGCCGGCAAATTTGAAGAACAATTCTTCTTCGCTTTTTTCCAGTACAGCGGCTTCGTTCTTAGTCGCCATAATGGGAACGTTGCACAAACCAATCACCTTCTCCCACCGGCCGTATCGCAGCACGGCTTCTGTTACCATTCCCGCCGGGTTCGTGAAGTTGATCAACCAGGCATCCGGGCACAGTTCTTTCATATCCTTGACGATCTCCAAGATGACCGGAATGGTGCGGAACGCTTTAAACATGCCGCCTGCTCCGTTGGTTTCCTGACCGATCATGCCATGACGAAGCGGAATCGTTTCGTCTTTAATGCGAGCATCCAAAAGGCCTACCCGGAATTGGGTTGTGACAAAATCGGCATCCGCCAGCGCTTCTCTCCGATTGAGCGTCAAGTGAATTTCACAGTCGATTCCCGCCGCCTTTACCATCCTTTTTGCCATAGCCCCGACAATTTCAAGCTTCTCTTTTCCCGCTTCAATATCGACAAGCCACAGTTCCCTGAGCGGAAGTTCATGGTGCCGTTTAATAAACCCTTCGATCAATTCGGGGGTGTAGCTTGACCCGCCGCCGATCGTAACGATTTTTAATTCTTTTTTCATTGAAATACCCTCCTTCGTTCTTCGTTTCTTTTGACAATTCGATTGTAGATTATGTAATGCATTACAGGTCAAACCCTATTTTTAGGGATTTTTAAAAGGCATCCGGTTCTACTTTGTAAGTAATCAAAACAATGCTATGCTTAATGTGGAGGTGGGCCACAGGTGGCAAATATCCAAGAGATCGCACGGCTTGCAGGCGTTTCTACGGCAACGGTTTCACGCGTAATTAATCGGCACCCCTATGTAAACGATTTAACGAGAGAAAGAGTCTTAAAAATCATTGAACAGTTAGATTATGTACCCAATTCCAATGCGAAATCTTTAAAAAAAGGCATGACCCGGATCATTGGGGTTATCGCCGTTTCATACAGTACACTGTTAATGTCGCTCATACGCTCATTTCATACGATTGCCCAAAAATACGGATTTAACATCATGCTTTTCATGACTAACGGAGACTGCGATAAGGAACTTGAAGCTCTTGAAATGTTGCGCAGCAAGCAGTTGGACGCCCTGCTTTGCCTGCTCCGCACGAATGAGTGGGATATCATCGAATCCTACACGAAATACGGACCGATTGTAACTTGGCAACGTCTCACCAGTGACACTATACCGTCCGTTTTTATGGATCAATATCAAGGCTACATGCTTGGCCTCGAATATCTGTACGCAAAAGGCTACCGTAAAATTTTAAACGTATACTCGTCAAAAGGGCTGAATACCCTGGAGCGCATCAGAGCGTATAGGGATTTTATTCAAAAACATGGACTGAATGATAGCGGCTTCCCGCAATTTCACAATAAAATGACCATTCACGATGGAGAAGAAGTAGCGCGGTGGTGGATAAAGCAAATGGACAAGCCGGAGGCGATTTCCTGCTCGACCGATGAGGTAGCGGCAGGGATTTTAACGGAGCTGCGGCGCGCCGGATTTTCGGTACCAGATGATGTGGGCATTATGGGATTCGATAATACAGACATCGCCCACCTGCTGGATCTGACAACCATCCATTATCCCGTAGATAAACAAGCAGAGAATGCATTTAATATTATTAAGGGGATGCTGGAGCAATCCGTCCTTAAACTGCATTCTCTGGAGTTTAACGTGGTTGAGCGAAGATCTACATAGGTTTAAGAAGAGGGCCCGGACTCCTTCCATATCATCCATTTGGTTTCAAGCATTTCTGTTGATTTAAGTAACGCAATGGTATAGGCGTCCCGCGCGCTTTCATTATGGAGGTCGGAAGTGTGAAATTGCTCGATCTTTTTCCCGTCTTTCATCACTAAAATATCATTGCACAGTCCGGGCACAAGCGAGAGGTCATGGGTAATGAACAGAAGAGACAACCCTTGTTCCCGCTGAATGGACTTAAGCAGTTCGATGATCCGCTGCTGCAATACGATATCAAGGTTCGAGACGATTTCATCACAGATCAATAGTTTGGGATGAATGATCAGCGCTTTGGCCAGGCAGGCTCTTTGGTACTGTCCCCCGCTTAATTTGCCCGGGCGGTATCTAAGCAGTTCCTCCCGAAGCCCCACCTTGCCCAAGTACTCCAGGATTCTGTTTTTACGTTCCGCTCTATTCAAGGTTGTAAAGTTCTTTAACGGTTCTTCCAGACACTGAAACAAGCTCAGCGCTGGGTTTAAGGTTGAGGCTGTATTTTGAAAAACAATCTGAATATCGCGATACCATGCTTTATACGCTTTGATTCCTTTGCGGGGCAAGTGTTGCCCGTTAAAAATAATTTGTCCCGAAGTCGGCTGCTTTAAGGCCATAATCAACTGGGCCAGCGTGGATTTGCCGCTGCCGCTCTCGCCTACGATGGCTAGGGACCCCCCATCTTCAATCGCAAAATTAATGTCATTCAGAATTTGCCTTCCATTCATTTCTTTGAATAACTGCCCCACTTCAAGCATTCGGGCCGGCACCTCCTTTGCTAAGGAGTCTTTGCGATCGGTACCTGCATAATTGTTTTGTATATTCATGCTCGGGTTGTCCTAATATTCGTTTGGCGCTTCCCTGCTCGATGATTTCTCCGTCACGCATCACACCGATCGTATCCGCAAGATAACTTGCCAGAAGTACATCATGCGTAATAAACAACATACTCATGTTCAGCTCCAATATCAGATGATGCAATAAGGAGATGACTTCAGCCTGGGTGGTGACATCAAGCGCGCTCGTCGGCTCATCGGCGATGACTTCAGGCTTTAACAGTAGCGCCATCGCAATCATGACACGCTGATTCATTCCGCCGCTCAGCTCATGAGGATAACTTTTCATCACATGGGCCGTATCTTTCAAAAGCACTTGAGACAACATCTTTTCCGCTTGTTGCTCAGCCTCATGCCTCGATACCGGTAAATGGCTAAGCATAAGATCACCTAATTGTCTGCCAATCGGGAGCGCTGGATGCAACGCTTGTTCAGGGTGCTGAAAAATGACGCCCACCTGTCTCCCCCTGATTTTGCGCCAGTCCTTTTGGGATAAAGATTTCAGGTTTTGGCCGCGCAACAGGATATCGCCTGACATTTGCAGACCGGCAGGCAGCATTCCTAAAATGGCTTTGCTGGTTAACGTCTTGCCGCTTCCGCTTTCCCCCAATAAACAGTAAGTTTCCCCAGGCTTCAAACAAAAACTGCTGTTATGAACCAGCGATTGACCATTTGCGTTTCTAATATTCAGATGTTTTATTTCTACTGCGGCATCCATTATCTCCCCCTCCTGAGCCTTTCGCCAACAATCTGGAATGAACAGGCGGTCAGAAAAATCATCATGCCCGGGAAAAACCCCATCCATGGCGCAACTTGCAAATAATTTTTCCCATCCAACAACATTACCCCCCATTCGGGTGAAGGCGGCTGCGCGCCAATTCCCAAGAAGGATAAACCGGATAAAGTCAAAATCACCTTGCTTACATCCAGAATCAGCATGGTTCCAAGCTGCGGGGCGATATTCGGGATCATGTGCCGGATTATCGTTCTCATGCCAAACGATCCGCTTACCCTGCTGGCCATAATATATGGCTCCTTTTTCACATCATGGATCAGACCGCGAATTAATCTTACGTATTTGGCCCACCAGGAAAGAATCACCGCCAAATACACATTCTCCATGCCAAAACCGAGAAAGCCAACCACTACAATAGTAAGCAGGACATTCGGCAAGGCCGTAAAAATATCCGTCACGCTCATCATCAACAGATCAAGTTTATTCCCCCAAAAAGCGCTCAGCGCGCCAACGAACAGTCCAATCAACATAACGACGCTGAGAACTATGAAAACGGGGAACACGGAGTCGCTGATCCCGTGAATCACGCGGCTTAACAAATCTCTTCCCAGATAATCCGTCCCAAACGGATGCGAGAGGCTTGGGGGAAGGAGCTTTTCTTGATGATTGGTTTGGAACGGGTCATACGGTGAAATCCACGATGCGCTCAGCCCGGCAATCATAAGAACCACAATAAACAACAAAGCTGCTGCTGGAAGTTTATTCGCCCGAACGAGGTTCATCATAGTTCCCACCTCTGTTTATCAAGATGAACACGCGGATCGGCCAAAAAATAAAGGACATCGGTCACAAAATGAAACACAAATATAAAAGCGGCCACCAGCAGCGCGCTCCCCTGAATGACGGGAAAATCACGGCGGTAAATGGCCTCGAGCATATATTTGCTAAACCCCGGAAAACTAAAAATCGTTTCCGTGATGATCGAGGCTCCAAAAAAGCTTGGCAAGCTAGTCGTGATTAACGTCATTATCGGGATGAACATGGCGCGGAATAAATAAGCCGGATAAAAAATAGCGGGCCGCAAACCTCTGGCTTTTGCCGCTTCAATATAAGAGAATTTGCTGTATTGAACGGTGTATGAGCGTACCATCCGAATGAAGTAAACGCTTTGGACCAGGGAAATCGTCGTTACCGGAAGCACATAATGCTGTGCGGAAGAGCTTCCGACAACCGGAAGAATCGGCCAGATCACACCGAAAGCATACATCAGCAGAATAGCAAGCCAGTATAAGGGGATCGACAGCCCTAAAATCGTTACCGAATAAACCACGCGATCCGGAATCGAGCCTGCATTTAACCCTAACCAAATGCCTGCCGGTATTGAAACAGACACCGTAAGCAAAAAGGAGCCGGCAATCAGTCTGAACGTCGGTTCTAAACGGTTCATGATTTCGTGTAATACCGGTTCGCCGGACATAAAAGAATTTCCCAATTCTCCTTGGAATATCTGAACAACCCAAGCCATGTATTGCTGAATAAACGATTGATCAAGCCCCCATTGCGCCTGCAAATGAGCCACCAACGATTGCTCCGGCACCGCTCCAATGTTTAGCAGCATCATCGACGCCGGATCCCCCGGCGCCAGACGCATTAGTGTGAAGACGAACAATGAAAACAGGGCAAACGTGAGCACTAACATCAACAGACGATGGGTAATGGACCGCAGCATTATTGTGCTTCTTTCCTTAAGTGATGCCACTTCAAAGGATCGTCTTCTATAGCATTAAAAGTAAAGCCGGCAAGTTCGCGCGTATGAACAAAGGTCTGCTTGGCGTAGTAAATCGGCACCGACATCGCTTCCTCGTGCATACGAAGAAACACTTGGTCAAAAAGCGCCTGCTGCTTCTCCGCCGAGACGGTGGAAGCAATCTGATCCAGCAGGTTCGACAGTTGATGGTCTTGATAAGCAACGCCCGGCGTAGATGGCGAACTGTAGAATAAAGAAGACAGGAATCGATACGGCAATTGCGCATCCGTATAAGTCCGATACATAAGCAGGTCATAATCCTTGCTGCTCCATAACGTATCGTAGTAAGCGGCCCGTTCCTGATTCACGATGCTCACTTGGATGCCTATCTGCTTCATGTTGTCTTGAAAAATTTCCGCCATCTCTTTCCACTCCGGATATTCTTCCGTTTGAATCACCAATCGCAGCTGCAGGACTTGTCCATCTTTCTCATAAGCCTGCTTTTTCTCATTCCATTCATAGCCCGAGGCCGCGATCAGTTGTTTTGCCTTCTCCGGGTTATAAGGGTAGAACGGCTGGTTATCGTCCGTGACAAAGGCGACTTTCTCTTGAAACAACCCTTTGACCGGACCACCGCTTCCATCTGCAAATTTACTCGCATCATTTCCGTAATTGATCGCCTGGCGTATATTTTTATCCGACAGAGCCGCATTGTTTTGATTGATCACCAAAAAATAGGACATGGTACTGGTGCCCGTCTCTACCGCATATTTGTCGTTATTTTGAAAAATACGGAGACTTTCCGCCGGAATATTGCCCACTTCCCCGCCCGCAAGATCTACCTCTCCGGATTGCAGCGCGAGCACCCTGGCCTGCGGATCCGTAATGACTCGAAAAACAAGCGAATACGCCGACGGTTGCTCCAACCAATAATGTTCGTTTGCAACCAGAACCGTCTCGACTCCTTGCCGATAGCTGCCTATTTTCCAGGGACCCGTGCCGATCGCTTGGTGAAATTCTCCATTCACATCTCCCGCAGGAGTTACCGCGTTTGGACTCATGATCCGAAAAGGCCTGGCCTGGCTAAGCTCATACAAGACTTGAGTCGCGGTTTCTTTAAACGTAAGTACGACGGTGTTGTCATTAGGGGTTTCTATTTTTGTCAGCAAACGGGAGATTTCATTCGTAGCGTTCTCTTCTCTGCCGACCGCCCGCTCCAAAGAAAACTTAACAGCCGCAGAATTCAATGGACTGCCGTCCGAGAATTTCACTTGTTGCCTTAGCTGAAAAGTATAGGTCTTTCCGTCAGCGGAGATTTCCCATGATTCGGCCAAGCCGGGAACAATTTTGCCTCCTCCTTCATATCCCACCAGCGCATCATATATAGCGGCATGCACATGCCGTGCTCCATTGTAGGTCGCGGCATCCAGTTTATCTCCTTCCGTATCCTGGGTTACCGCTACAACAATTTGTTTGTTTGCTTCATGGCCGGCATCGGAAACCGGGCTTTTGGCTTGTGAGCACCCAACAAGCAACAACAACGTCAAAACGGCGGCAACACTGAAACCATATCTGCTAAACATCCCTATTCCTCCTACTTCTTCTTCTTCGATGTTGGTGATTAAACTGCTGCAATGATCATGACCACTTGCATACGGAGTAATCTTTGTATATTATTAATCGTAATAGTTACGATTTGCAACATATTTTTTAAATAAAGGAGACCAGGTTGATGAGTGAGCATAAACTTACAGAGCAATATCGTGATTATTGGGACAAAGGAGCAGCGGTGTATGATGAAATCGTAGATACCGAATTTGCATCGGATACATATGATCAATGGAAAGCGATCCTGAGTAATCTTTTATCCGGAAAACGGAATTTAAAGATCCTGGATGTTGGAACGGGGCCCGGATTTTTTGCGGTTTTGCTTAGCCGTATGGGGCACTTGGTTACCGCCATTGATTCCTCGCCTGAAATGGTGGCTAGAGCTAGGCAAAATGAGCAAAAATACAACTGCAATATCCAAATTATTGAGACGGATATCATAGATTACAAGACTGAAGAAACCTTTGATATCATCATTTCCAGGAATGTCACTTGGTTCCTATACAACCCTGTTGCGGCTTATCAAAATTGGCATGGGATGCTTAACGACGGGGGCCAAGTTATTATTTTCGATGCAAATTGGAATTTGTTTTTGAGTAATCCTCAAGAAGCAGAGCTTTTCAGCAAAGCCAAGGAGGAGGCGATCGAGTTGGGTTACTTGCCGTACCGCGAAGAGAAAGACATCGAGGAAGGAGATCAACTGGCGCTTACCTTGCCGTTGACTTATGTAAGAAGACCGGGATGGGACAGCGAAATGCTTAAGTTTATTGGCTTTACCAAAATCCAAATCCATGAAGGGTTCGATGCTGGGTTCTATAGCGCTGGAGAAAAAATCCTAAACCGCCACCGGCCTATGTTCGCCATCGTTGCCGAAAAATAGACGCCTTGCGGCGTCTATTTGCGGCTCTGACTCTAATCCGGGCCTGCCGGCTTCCATATCCCAAGTACCCTTCCCATCCCTTCCAAATGCGTTATTCTTAGGTAAACGTAATCATCCGTATCATAATATAAAATTAAGCCAGCCATTTGCTGAAAGTGTTCCGGGTTGAACTCGATCTCCGTTTCAGCCTCGCAGCAAAAGGCTTGCTGACGGCTTGTCATAAATAAGTTCGACCGGCTTGCCTATCGGTTTCATGCTTTCAGGATTTGGACCGGATCTTTTGTCCTGAAAAAAGGGCTCAAAACCGAGAGCAGCGCTTGACGAAAATTATGACTTTGGCTCTATTGATTCCAAGATGCCGGACTGAGGTGGCTGTCTATAGCGTTCGTGTCTTGGTGTCCCTGCATGTTGCCTTGCACGATTATCCCTTTCGTTCAGAGGCAAGGGGGGCTTGTGTACAGGATAAAGAAAAAATGAGGCGGTTCAGGTGATCTTCTTCTCCCGAATATAGCTCCTTCTCCTGAATTTATCTTCTTCTCTGCTTCCTGATCAAATGGGATAATCGTGCAAAGCGTCCGGACAGCGGATGTTGATCTGCCGACCAACCCACCAGCCTTCCCTGTCCTCAACGCCCATCTGCACTTTTGCGTATCATTCTTTAGCACGCCAAACCCGAACGGGCCCGATCAGTCCGCTTGGTTCCTGCTGCGCAAAGGACGACAAGAAGTCGCGCTGTTCTTTCACCAACGTATTCGTAACTTCAATGATCAGCTTGTTATTGCCCTTCTTAAGCAGACCGTTGATCTCCAGGCGGTAAGGCAGACAGATGCGGACACCTGCGTACTCGCCGTTTAACCATACTTCTGCCGTCTCATAAACCTCGCCTAAATCCAGCAAAGCCCCGTTCGCGGATTCGTCCCACTCAAATTCCGTTTCATAACAGAAGGTGCCCGTAAATCGCGGCAAACCATCAGGCCCGCTCATATTCGGTAGAGCCGTTACCTTTCCCCATTCCTGGAAACGAGGATATGCTTCAGCTTTAGCAAGGGATATCGTCCATTCTCCTGCAAGCTCAATACCCGAACCCGTTGCATCCTGCGGCAAGGCGGCGGTATATCCATCAAGGTCAGCCCCATGGAGCAGCACGATCGATTCATATGGAGAAAGAACTAGCTGTACCACTTTCGCACCGGTCCCCCCATCAGAATCCAAACGGGTGAGCCGATTCAGAAAAGCGTCATAGGCATATACAGCGCCTTGGACAGGCAAAACCAGCTTCGTGCGAATCGTTTGCTGCGGGTGTTCGTTAAAGAACATAAACACATCCAAATCGTCATGGCTGTAGTGATAATTCCGCAAAAACGGCTCATATTGGCTAACTCTAATATCAAAATGTCCATCTGTAATAAGGTCTTGCGCCAGTTTATCCAATAAAACGATCTGCACATTCCGCTGACCGGCAAGCTCGGACAGTTCGGCGGATACATCCTCCCCCTCGCTCGATCTTAGCGGCAACCCGTCAACAAAGCGAACGGCCAGCCCCTGTTCCGCAAACTCGGCCAAACGCCGAACCGTCGCCGCCGGAAGCGCTTCTGCATAAGGTACGATCAAGCACTCATAATCCTCGCGATGGACATGCAGCTTGCCGACTTCACGCTGGCCGCTTCCAAAAGAACATCGATGGGCAAAACGTCGCAGTCGATCTGATGCTGCATCAATTTTTTCACCGGCTTTTGAAAATACATCGCTTTCCCGGACCATTCGGCTTCGGCGTGATACACGACGGCCGCGGTCGCCACATGCCTTCCTTCTGAAATCAAATGACTGATCCGATTAATATACCGGTTTAAATGCTTGTAGTAACGGTACTGCGGATTTTTCCCGCTCGCGTACATATGCGGCGGGCAGTCCGGATCCGGAAAAGCTTTTTGGGTAAAAGCATGCGGGACAAAATGGTTGACGCCGCGAACCAGCATATGGTCGGTGAGCCATTTCATCAGCTTTAACCCTTCCGTCCAGCCATACGCCCCATACAGCTCGCACATCGTCCGGCCTTGTTTTTTCGGATCGATATGTCCGAGCGACACGCCAAGCTTAGCGAGGCCATAGTGGTAATACCGGTCACCATAAGTTGTACAGCATATGAGGGTTGATCTGGTTCTGGAGGGCGATGAATTTGGCTTTGCGATGCTTGATCTCCCCGATATACACATCCTCAATCAAGGTGCGGATCGTTACGATCATCTTGTTATAGCTATTAACCAGGCTGCCGATCTCGTCATTGGCCTGCTTTTTCTCGATGGGCAGGTATTGGCCTAGTTCCGCTTGCTTCATGCTCTTACGGAGCGCCTTGATCGGCCTCGTGATCGTATAGCTTAATCCAAACGACATGAGCGTGATGATCAAACAGCTTGCCAGGATCACGATCACGGTCACCCCTTGGATCTGATTGATCTTGGCCAGAAGCTTTTCGCGGGGGATCTCCGTCCTGACCAACAAATTACCGAGTTCGGTATTTCCCGTCAAAATAATCCTGTTCTTTCCGCCTTTATCCTTGGTATAAGCCCCGCCGCTGAATTCCAATACCTGCTGCCAGGACAGCCGGCCGCTGGCGGCGTCGGATTACGCTTACAACGATAAGCGGAATAACGCAAATGAGCAGGTATCCTAACATTAATTTGTTTTGGAACCTCATGTTTTTTATCCTCAAAACCGCCTTGCGGATCCAATGGTTATGCTCCATATCCGAGTCCTTCCTTGAATTAGTGTCTCATATTGCCGAAAACCCACTCTCCACCATTTTACCATATGAATTGTATCCGCTTTCAAAATTTGATTATATCCCTTGTTAAAATTAAATAAAGAGGACAGTTTTAAGTTCGTGCCCGGTCATTTTTGGGATATATGATGCGGAATATATTGGAGTTTCCATTAAGCTATGGTACGATTTATTCATCAAAATTATTTTATAAATGACTATACAAAAAACATGATTTCCAGGGAGTTAAGCATGAATTCTTCTAAACCATATCATCAGACCGCTACATCTATTCCGCACTTGCGCAGATTGCAAACGGCAATTATTTTAGGAAGTTTGTCAGCATTTGGCCCTTTATCATTGGACATGTATCTTCCAGCCTTGCCCAGCCTTGCAAACGACCTCCATACCAATGCCTCCATGGCACAGATGAGTCTTACTGCCTGTTTGTTAGGCTTGGCCATTGGCCAGTTGATTGCTGGACCCGTTAGTGATGCTTACGGAAGACGCAAACCTTTGATATTCTCAATGATTTTATATAGTATTAGTTCAGTATTATGCGTATTAGCGCCTACAATTTCAGTCCTTATTCTTTTTCGGCTTATTCAAGGGTTAGCTGGCGCGGCTGGAATTGTGATATCAAGGGCTATAGTACGTGATATGTATTCCGGTTCGGAATTAACCAAATTTTTCTCGCTATTAATGTTGGTTAATGGAGCTGCACCTATTTTGGCTCCGATTTTTGGCGGGCAATTGTTAAATTTCTTTTCCTGGAGAGGTGTTTTTGTCTCACTTAGCATTATCGGTGTGATTTTATTGCTGTCAGTGCTGTTAAGCCTTCCTGAAACATTGCCGCGCTTGAAACGTCAGAGTGGTGAGCTTAAACAAGTACTCTCAACATTTAGCCGGCTAATTAAAGATCGCCACTTTCTTGGTTATTGCCTTGCCCAAGGTTTAGTAGCCGCCGGGATGTTTGCTTATATTTCCGCTTCATCCTTTGTACTGCAAAATTTATTTCATGTATCCGAACAAATTTACAGCTTAATATTCGCTATGAACGGTTTAGGGATTATTATTGCCAGTCAACTTACAGGAAAAGCAGCCGGGAAAATAAAGGAGACAACGCTATTCAAATTCGGTATATACCTTGCTGCAGTCTCCTCGTTAGTATTATTGATAACTATCTTATTGGGGGCCAATTTAATTTTGTTCTTAATGCCACTCTTTTTTGTTGTGGCCTGTGTGGGAATCGTCGGTACCTCCGGATTTACACTAGCGATGCAGAGTCAAAGTAAGGCGGCTGGGAGTGCTTCCGCATTATTGGGATTGCTGCCTTATATATTGGGGGCGTTAGTTGCTCCGTTAGTTGGATTAGCCGGTGAGCAAAATGCCGTTCCCATGGGAATAGTCATTTTTTGCGCCAATCTTGGTGCATTGCTGTGTTATCTGCTTATGGTACAAAAAAACAGCTAACTGTTTTTTTGTATATGTCATGCTGGTTCAAAATAACGCTGAATCGCATGGCCGGCATCCTTACATAGGTTGCCGGCCATGATTTTTTATTTAAGTTTATAAGCTATCATCTTTAAGGAAAAAGATGGCCCCTGATCCATACGGGAGCCATCTCTTTACAGTCTAGCGGTGTTCCCGCCTCGTTCTATTTACTTAGTGCCCGGTACTTGGATACATAGGCTTCCGCCAATTCCATGATTTGGTCGTAGCGGCCTTGCTTCGCCGGAGCCGTAAGGTTGCTGCCGATCCCGACGGCGATACAGCCAGCCTTAAGCCACTGTTCCATATTTTCCAGATCAACGCCGCCTGTTGGCATAATGCTGACATGCGGCATCGGGCCTTTAACGGCCTTGACGAAGTCGGGACCGAAAGCGCTGCCCGGGAACAATTTCAGGACGTCAACCCCCAGCTTCAACGCCTCCTTGATTTCGCCCAGCGTCAGAAAGCCCGGCATATAAGGAATTCCGTAGAGGTTGCAAAGCTGCGCCGTTTCCTTGTCAAACGACGGACTGACCACAAATTCCGCACCCGCTAGAATGGCAATCCGCGCCGTAACCGGATCAAGCACGGTACCGGCGCCGATGACCGCCTGCTTTCCATACTCGGATACCAACCGGCGGATGGCTTCTTCCGCGCCCGGCGTCGTGAACGTCACTTCTATATTGGTTAAGCCGCCTTCAATACAGGCTGCAGACATTTTACAGGCATCTTCCGCATTTTCTGCCCGGATTACCGCTACTACACCGCATTTCTGTAAATTTCCCAACACCTTTAACTTTTTCATAGAACTCTTCTCCTTTGCACATAATAAAATTTACTAAATTATTTTATCAAAATGAAATTATAATTTACTAATTTCTGCTTCAACTTGATACTAAACACAATTATTGGCTCCGTCAATGCTTTTTTATAGTTCCCGTAAAAATCAGTAAAAACGGCTGATTAATGATCAATCACATTTGCATCCCCATGGTAAATGTAAAGACCGGCATTGTACAAAACCGGTTTATATGATATTTTGAGGGTAATTAGTCTTTAGGGGGAATCTTACATGTCAAAAGCTTTGGCCGCCGTCACTTTCGGCGAACCGATGGTCATGTTCCGCGCCGATGAGGTCGGCGAACTTCACGAAGCTGCTTCTTTCTCCAAAGCACTGGCTGGAGCCGAAAGCAATGTGGCGACCGGTCTCTGCCGTCTCGGTCACCCAACCGGCTATGTCACGAAGCTTGGAGAGGATAGCCTCGGGCGATTTATTCTGGATACCCAGAACCGAGAGGGCATCGACACCTCCAGGGTAAAGCTAACTCATGAGAAACCGACCGGCCTGCTTCTAAAATCCAGAGTACTAAACGGTGATCCGAAGGTGGAATATTACCGTAAAGGGTCCGCAGCTTCCACGCTTGGTATCGCCGACTTTGACCCGGCTTACTTTGCCTCAGCCGGTCATCTGCACGTTACGGGTATTTCGGCCGCGCTCTCACCATCCATGCTGGAATTCTCGCGCCATGCCATGGACTACATGAAAAATCAAAACCGGACAATATCCTTTGATCCCAATCTGCGGCCGGTATTATGGAACGACCAGGAGACGATGATTCGGACGATCAACGAGCTGGCCTGCCGTTCCGACTGGTTTTTTCCCGGCA
This sequence comes from Paenibacillus oralis, assembly GCF_003863965.1. GTDB lineage: Bacteria > Bacillota > Bacilli > Paenibacillales > Paenibacillaceae > Fontibacillus > Fontibacillus oralis. The sequence goes on along the minus strand of NZ_RRCN01000001.1, from coordinate 4,356,990 downwards.
TCGGCGAAGGGCGCCTGTTAACCGGGTTGGAGGAGCCTGAGGATATTGCCGATTTCTATCTCAAACAGGGCGTCTCGCTGGTCGTCATCAAAATGGGGCCAGGCGGGGCTTTCTACAAGAGTTCACAAGGCCACGGCTTTGTGCCGGGCTTTAAAGTGGAGCGGGTTGTCGATACAGTCGGCGCGGGCGACGGATTCGCCGCCGGCGTGATTAGCGGACTATTGGAGAAGCTGGAAGTCCAGTCGGCTGTCTCCAGGGGGAATGCGATCGGCGCGCTGGCGGTTATGTCACCGGGCGACTCGGACGGCCTGCCAAGCCGTGCTGAATTGGAGGCATTTATGGCATCCGCTGTAACTGTCAGCTAAATCACTATATTAAAAGGACTTTGACCTCCAATGCTGAGGAAGTCAAAGTCCTTTTAAGTTCTTGCCGGCTTTACCGAATCTCCATTTTTTTCACCGACTCCCCACGTCGAAGCGCGGGTGGAAAACGGTACGTAATAGGTATCGGTCTGTCCCGATCCTCGATGCCGGAAAGAATGACTTTAGCGGCTTGAACCCCCATCTCATGGGTGGGCTGACAAATCGTTGTGATAGCTGGATTGTAGATGCGGGCAAAGCCGGCATCGTCTATGCCAATGACCGACAGCCGCTCGGGAATGGAAACCCCCAGCCGGTTGGAGGCCTTCAATAGCTCGGCCAGCACAATATCATTGCCGGCGATCAGCGACGTCGGCGGCTCCGGAAGCGCCATTAGTTCCGAGAGCCGGGCTCCGATCTCCTGCGCCGGGGCACTCACAAGATATTCTTCTCGCAGCGGCAAGCCCGCCTCCTCCATTGCCTTGCGGAATCCGCCAAGCCGCTCTTTGCGCGGAGTAATCCCCTGCTCCCCAAGCGGCAGCGTCATCATGCCAATCCGGGTATGCCCGTTATGAACCAGCTCTTCTACTCCCATCTTGGCGGCGATTTCGTTATCAAGCAGCAGGCTTTGGGTACTGACGCCGTCAACTAGCCGGTCAATGAAAACGAACGGCATCTCCAGTTCGTCAAGACGGCTGTAGGCAGAGGACTGATGCCCCGTGGGGAACACAATCAAACCGTCAACCTGTCTGGCAATCAGTGTTTCAATATAGAGCTGCTCCTTCTCCGGATTTTCGTCAGCATTGCAGATCAAAACCTGAATCCCCTGGTTCTGCAGCTCACTTTCGATGGCTCTAACGCACTGGATAGACAAAGTATAGTCAAGATCTGCCACAATGACCCCGACGAGATGAGTGCGATTCTGCTTCAAGCTGCGAGCAAGGCCGTTCGGCCGATAATCCAATTCCTCAATGACTTCGGCGATCCGCTGCCGCGTCGCTTCGCTCATATACTTATACCGCTGGTTCAAGTACTGGGATATTGTACTTTTGGAAACGCCGGCCCTACGGGCGACATCGTCGATAGTCAGCTTTTTCATCATCAAAGCTCCGCTCTTTCCAAATAAGTTTTGTGCAAAAACAGTCCATATCCTCCATAATAACACAGATTGCGGTCCGGATAGCCCTAAAGTAAAAAAAGCCCTTCTTTCACAGCACGATGCAGGACATGCCTTGTTTGTCCCTACCTCAGTCTGTTTCCGGAAAGGCTTCCAAATATACGAACTTATTTCAAATATTTATCCAGCGTTTTACGTACGGCCCCAGGAGCTTCCAACATTTCATAGAACATGTTTTCAATTTTCTCCCCAAGTCCGGTCGAGTACAAAGGAACGCCAAAAATCTTCTCATCCTCAAGAATGGCGTGGACTCCCGAGGTTTTATCGCCTAGTTTCACCCCTCCCAAATGCCCCTGCAGCGTTTCCAAAAGCGGGTCCGGACTTAAAGCGAACGGCTTGCCTTCATCGTCCACACCCAACAAGTAACGGCACCAGACGGCGATCGCTAACGGGATGGCCGTAAGTTTAGCCGGATCAAGGTCCTCACGGCAAATGTAGGATTTGATCGTTTCACCGAAACGGATGCCCACTTTCTGCGAGGTATCGGTCGCGATCCGCTGCGGGGTGTCGGGAATAAACGGATTCGAGAAACGTTCCTGCAGCACTTCGTCCAGAAACTGTTTGGGACTCAGGATGCCGGGGTCGACCACGACCGGCAGCCCTTCGGTGTAACCTATGGTTTCCACGAACCTGCGTAGCGTACTGTCCTTCATCTCATCCGCAATTAACGTAAACCCTAGAAGACAGCCGGATACGGCGAGTGCGGTATGGAGGGGATTCAAGCAGGTTGTGACCTTCATCGTTTCCACTTTGTTGACGGTATCCCTGTCCGTGAAAATAATCCCGGCTTCCTCAAGCGGTGGGCGGCCGTTTGCAAACTTGTCCTCGATCACCAGATATTCACTGATCTCCGCATTGACGAAAGGCGCGGTATACGTGTTCTTGGAGGTGACGATCACATCCATATCGCCGATCCCCTGCTCCAAAAGCGCCGCCTGCACCGTTTCCGAGGGACGTGGCGTGATTTTATCGATCATCGACAGCGGGAACGTAATTTTGTGCTCATCTTCAAGATAGCCGATGAATCCGCCTTCAACCAAGCCTCTCTTCGCCCACTCTTTGGCCATCGTCAAGACGGCTTGCTTTAACTTGTCTCCGTTATGGGAGCAATTGTCCATGCTGACAAATGTCATCGGATACCGGCCTTTCAAATAACGGCGGTAAACCAGCGAGGCGACGAGGCTCATGGCATGAACTTGCCGCCCTGGACCTGGACCGTTTTCAATATCCTTCTCCACGATGCCGAGGTACCGGCCGTCCGGTCCTGTCAGGGAATAGCCCTTTTCCGTAATGGTGAAACTGGCCATTTGCAGACTCGGCTGCTCAAAGATTTCGATCAGGCGGCTGTAATCCGCTGCCCGATTTTTGTCCGCGGCAAGGGCTTCGACAATGCTGCCGACCACTTTCTTCTGAAACTCGCCGCGCGCGTTCATCAGCACCAGCAGCGTCAGATTGTCGTAAGGCTTGTAGACCTTGTCGATCATCTCAAAATCAAACGATTCCGCGGCGATAATTCCGGTATCCGCTTGGCCGCTGTCCAGCAGCTTTTGATGGGCATTCGCCACAAATCCCCGGAAGATGTTGCCTGCGCCAAAATGGACCCACTGCGGATTGACTTGCGTATTCTTCGCTACCGTCTCCAGCTCGAACTTCGGCAGCCCAACGCCCGCCGCTTCCCAGGCGGATTGACCAGCCTTCAGACTTTCCCGGCTAAGACGCAGCATTATTTTGCCTCCCTAGCCTTTTCCAGGCTGTCCCAAACGCCCAGCAAATACATCACGCCCAGCGCCCGGTCATACAGGCCATAGCCCGGACGGCAGTTCTTCTCTTCTCCCCACAAATGCCGCCCGTGATCGGGACGTACATAACCGGTGTATCCGTTTTCGTGATAGGCTTTCACAACTTCCGCGACATCTACGCTGCCATCACGCCCGCGATGGGACACCTCGATAAAATCTCCGTTATCAAACACTTTCACATTACGGATATGGGCAAAATGAATCCGGTCATGGAACTCGCGGATCATCGCCGGCAGATCGTTTTCCGGATTCGTTCCCAGCGAACCCGTGCAGAAGGTGAGGCCGTTATACGGGCTGTCCACGGCGTCCAGCATGCGGCGGATCGTGTCCCGGCTGCGGATAATGCGCGGCAGGCCAAAGATCGGCCAAGCCGGATCATCGGGATGAATCGCCATTTTGATATCCACTTCTTCACATACCGGAATAATGCGCTCCAAAAAGTACTTCAGGTTCTCAAACAGCTTTTCTTCCGTCACATCCGCATAGGCGGCGAACAACTCATCCAGCTTCGCCAGCCTTTCCGGCTCCCAGCCCGGCATCGTGAATTCTCCGGCCCCTTTCAGAATCCGGTCCACCATCTCTCGCGGATTATCCGTAATGGCAGCCTTTTCATAAAAGAGCGCGTTCGAGCCATCCGGGAGCTCCTTATACAGTTCCGTACGCGTCCAGTCAAAAACCGGCATGAAATTATAGCAGATCACCTTAACGCCAACCTTGGCCAACTTGCGGATGGTGTCGATATAGATGTCAATATATTTGTCGCGTGTCGGCAAGCCGATTTTGATATCATCATGAACGTTGACGCTCTCCACAACTGCGGTGCTGAAGCCTTTGCTTGTGATCTGATCCGCCACTTCCTGAATCCGCTCCATTTCCCATACTTCCCCGGCCACCTTGTCATGCAAAGACCAGACGATGCCCATCACCCCGGGAATTTGCCGAATATGGTCAAGCGTAATATTGTCGTTCCCTTCCCCATACCAGCGCCATGTCATATTCATTCCAACGATCTCCTCCTTCTTGTATACAAGATTGAATTGATCATAAAATACAAGATTGAGAAGCGTCTGTAAGATTTATCACCCGGCCCGAATTTCATTTGTGTTAACATGATGTATACTAGATAACACAAAAACCAAAGCTGGAGCAGGAGTCAACATGTCCATTAAAGATGAGATCATGAAGTCACTAAAAACCGAAATCCTTACCCTAGAGCTAAAACCCGGCGCCATTCTAAGCGAGACCGCCCTGTCCGAACGTTTCCGAATCTCCAGGACCCCGCTTCGCGATGTGCTGAAACAGCTCAGTCTGGAATCCTATATCGATATCTATCCTAAAAAAGGCAACCTTGTTTCCTTTATTGATTTGGAGTCGGTCGAACAGATTATTTATTTGCGAAGCGTGCTCGAAAAAGAAATCATCAAAGATTTGTCTTCCCACCTCCCGCTCAAAGGGGTTCATGAGCTCAGGGAGATCCTGGACAAGCAGCAGGCCGTCATCGATGGAGACGAAGATAGCGAACGGTTTCTGGGCCTGGATGATGCCTTTCACCAAGCCCTGTTTCGGCTGGCCGGGCGGGAGTTCCTGTGGAATTTGATTCAGCAGTCCAATGTCCATTACGCCAGATACCGCAGACTGCATATGTTGAGGAAGGAAAAGCTGGTGGAAATCCATACAGAGCATCAAACCATTCTCGAATTTATGATGCATAAGGAACTGGATAAGCTTGACGAACTGATCGATCATCATCTGAGGGAGGATATCAATTCACGGTACTTGCAGGAGAATTTTTCGGAGTATATTAAGGCTTAAACCTTTTTCATATCAAAAGCGGGGATTTAAATCGGGGTGAGCAACGATAACCATGATGTTCATGACCATCATCCTTTCGTGTAAGGTTTGGTGGAATGCTCCCCCATTATTGTCGAGAAAATCATATTTGAAAAGTACGCAGTTTTATCGTACTCAGTACGGTAAACCATACTGAGTACGGAAAAGGATAGTACTTTAACATTTCCATCGATTCTGTTAAAGTATCCTGTAGTAACGGAAATCTTCACCGGAGAGGGGCGTACAAATGCAAACCAAAATACGAGACGCAAATACGACCCAAGGCATTCTGGCTACGCTCGATGTGATCGGCGGCAAGTGGAAGCCCCTGATTCTGTTCATTCTTCTGAATGAAGGAACCCAGCGGTTCGGAGAATTGAGACGTCTGCTGCCCGGCGTTACACAAGGAATGCTCACGAATCAGCTTAGAGAGCTGGAACGCGATGGGCTTATCGACCGCCGCATTTATCAAGAAATTCCGCCTAAGGTCGAATATTCAATCTCCGAGCACGGGCAAACGCTGGCGGCAGTGCTTGGCGATATGTGCGGCTGGGGCTTCAAGCATTTGGAATATATAGGAAGTTTGAAGAAATAACGGAGCGAGGCGGCGGAGCGGCGGGCTACTGTTGCTGCCCCCCCTGATAGGCCGTTTCATCCTGACGCACCTTGCGTCCCGCTGCCTTGGCTAGCTCAAGCAGTTTTGTTGCGTCATCCTGGGGTTTGTATCCGATCAGTTCCTCCAGGTAATCTATGTCGTAATAGTTATCGCTATTGGCGGAAGTGCCGTACAGATTCAAATACTTCAGCTTGTCATCAGCTTCAATGCAGCAAACGATCAGTCGAAGCATGTCACGCTCGGATATCCAGATATGCCCCGCACGTTCGGAATGAGGACGGTCGTCCCCCGGAAAGTTGCCAATACGAATATTGAACGAAGAGATCTTGCCTTGGTCCGAATAAAGCCGGCCCAGAAGTTCGATATAACATTTGCTTAGCCCGTAAAAGCTATCCGGACGGTACGGATCATCGGGATTTACCTTCTCGTCCGTCTTATAAAAACCGGTCGCATGATTGGAACTGGCGAATACAATCCGGCGCACGCCATTTTGTACCGCCGCCTCAAATAACTTGTATGCCCCGCTCACATTTCCCGCCAGCACCTTGCCGAGAAAATCCCCGTTGTCCTTGATCCAGGCAAAATGGAGCACCGTGTCAACTCCTTGCGTCAGCTCTGCCAGCCGCGCTTCATCCGCGATATCCATTTGTACAATGCCTTGCTCATCGTCCGCCCGTATATCCGCTCCGACAATGTCGTACCGATTATCTTTTTGCAGCCCCTTGTAGATTACATTCCCTATAGTGCCCGCCGCTCCCGTTAATAGCAGTTTGCGTTTCATTCATTCCTAACCCCTTTCCCGCCTCATATCGAATCTTGGCGTCACGCGATTGCTGTGCTGTTAGTTATTTACCCGTTGGGAGAAGGAAATATGCAAATCGTCGTGTCTTGGTGTCCCTGCATGCTGCTTTGCACGATTATCCCTTTCGTTAAGGGGGCAAGGGTGGAGCTAGGGTAAGGGATTAATAAGGAAAAAATGAGGCGGTTCAGGTGAGATTTCCGGTTTGAAAAAGGAACGTATGTTTGGTATAATAAAATAAATAGAACGAACGTTCGTGAATTCTTGATTCGGGGGCGAGCGGATATGGAAGTCAATGCGGGAACGGAACTTCAACCATTCAGCAGCCGTTATAACAGCGAGCAGGACTGCATGGAGGCGCTGATTCCTGCTTGAGGGCGGAATCTCGGCGATGTGGCGATTCCGGCGATCCCTTACCGCCAGCTGATCGCGCGCCAACCGAATCAGCCCCTTGCGGCTGCGGCCTGATAGAAGTGCTTGATTGGTGCTGGCATTGATGCAAACGGATTCAGGTTGTATCAAGATCACGGTCTTTTCATTTTTCCCGGTGTCTAGCCCCATCCCTCCCGTCAGGTCTGCTTCACTTCTCCCAAACCTCCTTCCCACAAACCTGTCTAATGATCTCGAACATGGCTACTTCTTACAAACATATCTTCTTCTCTGAATTTATTTTCTTCTCTGCTTCCCTGATCAAACGGGATAATCGTGCAAAGCGCCCGGACAGCAGATGTTGATCTGCCGACCAACCCACCGGCCTCCCCTGCACTTATCACCAATACGAACAGAAAATTAATGGCTTTAAGCCTCAGCTTCAAATCCCTGAATCTTTGACAGTTGGATGATCCACTTGCGCACTTTCCTGAAAATCCCTCCGATAGAACAACCCGATCAAGACAGCAATTGTCGTCATAGCCGCAGCCAGCAGATATACCTGTACCATTCCAAAGCGGTCTGCATACCAACCCAGGAACAACAAAGATAAGCCAAAGCCAAGATTCGTAAGCACGTCAATCCCTGCCATCACTTTTGGGAGTTGTGCCACTGGAGCACTTGTTTGCAGCAAGGTACGGCGAATAATTCCGGCCATTTGCACCGGTAATCCTGAGACGGCAAAAAGAACAAGCGCAGCGACCGGGATCGTATTGAGAGCAAACACTACCGTAATCAGCACATACACGAACAATGCTCCCAGCATGTACAAATAACTGTTCTTTTGCAACCGTTTGACCAAACCAACAACAACCAGCCCGCCCAGAATCATACCGGAGAAAAAGGAGGCATTCATAAACCCCCACCAGCTTGCATCCTTATGCAGCACCTGAGTTACATACGCTAAAATAAATACACCAAGCCAGGAGGTTCCCCCAATGGTGTCTATACTGTCCACGATCATCAGAGAACGAATGCGGCGGTTATGCCAAATAATCCGCCACCCTTCCCCAAGTTCTTTCCAATGAGAGCCCTTGGATTCGGCTGCTGCCGGCTGAGTAGCGGGTATTGGAGATTCGGAGCTTGATCCCTGAGAATCCAGCGGATCACGAATGAACGAAGTGACCGTTGCAGCCAACAAATAACAACAGGATGCGATCAATAGCGTATTCAGTGAACCGAGCCAGGCTACAACAATCCCGCTGAGCGCCCATCCTGCACATTTAACTACTTGATCACTGACGGCTACCAAGCTGTTTGCGCGCATGAGTCCCTCACCGATAGCCAAGCGCGGGACAAGCGCATTTCGTGCCGGGTTGGTCCAGCCGTCCAGAAATGACATGCCAAACACCATCACAAAAATGAACAGAAACGACCCTTGCCCGGGCACAGTCCACAAGTAAAGAAGCAGCAGTGTAAAAATGACAAACTGCCCAAGTTGGGAGAACAGCAAAATCCGTGTGAGCCTGAATCGACTGAGAATTATAGGTGCAACCAGCCCGCTAACCACTTGGGCAGACAAACGGAACAACGGAATCAATGTGGTCTGCATTAGAGAATTGCTTGAGCTGAACACCAATACCGTAATACTCAACATGTAGATAATATCTGCAACATTGGAGATCGTCTGAGACCCCCACAGATAATAAAAAGACCGCTTGATCAAAAAAATTCCCCTTTTCTTTTGCATAGCCTTGCTGATTTTTCAATTCCTTTATATGTCAAGTTTAATATATTCTATACAAACCCTTAATTTCCCTTCTTTTATTTATAAAGGAAATTTATTGACCACTATAAGATTTCGTCAGCCCCATGTCATAAGCAATAAACTAAGTCCGGCATCCAGCCGACGAGCCAAAGGGTAGCGATTTGGGAGAACAATATTCTAAGGCAGAAAAAACCACCGGAATCCAGTTGGAACCTTGGAATCCGGTGGTTTTTGGCTGATCTGTAAATTAATCGAAGCAAAAGTCCAGTACTTATCACCAATGCGAATAGAAAACAAATTGAAAAGTTAGGAATAATGTTAGAGCATACAAAAAAGACTCATTCCTCTTCATCGGGCAGTGTTATAAAACAATGCGCAACAAATCAATGTCCGGCCGTGTATCATCGTTACTATTCTGTAAGATGTCAACTCGCTTAACCAACTCTTGGCCAACCGGTACAATGACCGGTGTAACGACAGGATAACCGGCCTGTTGAATAAGCTCGATATCAAACTCAAGCAGCAACTGGCCTTTTTTTATTTTTTCGCCGGTACCAACATGAGCTGTAAATCCTTCCCCTTTAAGCGAAACTGTGTTCATGCCAACATGGATGAGAATTTGTATTCCGGATTCATGTTCTAAAACCAGAGCGTGCTTGCTCTTCTCCATAATATGGGCCACAGTTCCATCAAAAGGGGCGATGACCTTCCCTTCATAGGGGTTAATGGCTATTCCTTCCCCCATTGCCTTGCTTGAAAATGCCTCGTCTTCCACTTCTTCAATTGAAACCACTTTTCCGATTAATGGAGCAGCAACCAACACCTCTTGGGGGGTGTTTTTCTTTTTACGTCCAAACATAAGCTTTATCCCTTCCTATTCTTGATTAGGCCTAGCCGTTCGAATTCTTCCGGCGGTGCCTCGATTTCCTTCATCTTTCCAACTAGTTTTTGGAGCATGACTTTTTCAATTTCTGGATCAGTTAACGGGTTTTCTTGCTTTGGATCTTTTTCCATATCAAACAGTAAATTTCCGATTCCGTAAGAATTAATATAGTTTTCAACAGGCAGCTGCAATACGGGCATGCCGTTGGTAAAGCGATTTCCCGGGACTAGTTTCACTTGTGACAACGAATCATCGGTAAAGAAACCCCTCATCCTTGTCATCGCCAGCGTCTGATTAACCAAAGGGCCATTATCCGGTTTAGCCGAGCTGCGCATGTACACGTATCTGCCGTCATATACGCCAACATGTCCGCCGTTGACCCCAAAAAGAATTTCAGCATGATGACCCATTTCCTCTTTGATCATGGAGATCAAAGACCTGCCGTCACGATTGGAATCATCAGAAGCATTAAAGTAATCTAATAGCGTTGCCGGTATGTCTACGGTTTGACACAATCCATCGTAAACTTTCCCGTCAATATGATCTTCTCCGGGTATATGCATAAAGAACGGAAGATGTATGATTTCTTCATACATAGGTGCAATATTTTTGCCTAGCCAGTCATGTTCTCCCAGCAGGAAGCCGTGATCCGTATTGACGATAACCAAGGTATCTTCCCACATGTTGTGATCATCCAAAAAGTCCAGCACCCGGCCCAAATGATAATCACACATGCTCAGCAATGCAGCATATTCTTTTCTCATCCCGTCGATTTGTTCATGATTACTGTCCGAATCGATTTTTTGATACTTTGGCCAAAAGGGGATGTCTTTATCTTCCTTGCAATCATATAGCTGCCGATACTTCTCCGGAACATAAAAAGGCTCATGGGGATCGAAGCATTCAATTTGCAAAAACCAGTTATCCTTATCATGATGGTGGGCAAGAAAATCCAAGCCGGCCTGAATCGTTTGAACGCTGGACATGTCCTCTTCGTTTACTTGTCTGGTTCTGTTGGCGTAATGCTGTACTGCCGAAATTCCCGTTTTATTGAAAGGGTTTTGATTATCCATGGACATTGCTTGACTGCGCGGAACCCAACGGTCGCCTTCCTGCCCTCTAAACCCCTCCCAAGTCGAATAACGGTTATGGTACGTAGCTCCGCCATCCTCGAAATAATGAGAATGATCCGTGACCAGATGACAGTAAACCCCCTTTTCTTGCAGCCTCTCAAAAACCGAGTTATCAAAGCTTTCCAGCGGCCCCCAGCCACGATGAAGGAAGTTATATCTCCCTGTATGCAGCTCTCTTCTTGCCGGCATGCATGGCATGCTTCCGCCATAAAAGTTGGCAAAAGTCACGGTTTTCTCTCTTAAACGTTCAAAGTTAGGCGCTTGTACCCAATCGTTTCCATAGTTAGGCAAAAAACTGCGGGTTAATGTATCAAACATAATCATAAGAGCTCTCATGGTTTCTCCATCCTTTTGAGTTGCTTCTTTATTTTCACGGCGGTTATTTAACGGCATTTACGCTTTTACTGTCATTCCAAAAGAAAAGGGTAAGCAAGCAAGTGACGATGAAGGCAATCGTAATTCCGATGACAGCCCCGAAAAAGCCCATGTCGAAGTTCCCGTGGTTAATGTAATTAGGCAACGCCAAAATCCCCATACCGCCGACCACATAAGCTTTGGAGCCCAGGAATCCCATTACCCCTCCACCGATGGAAGCCCCTGCAAGGGTAAAGATAAAAGGATACTTATTGGGTAACGTTATTCCATAAATGGCAGGTTCCGATATGCCAAAAATCCCCGTCGCAAAACATGGAACGCACAGCGTCTTCAGTTTGGAGTTTTTGGTTTTCAAAAAGACGCCCAGCACCGCACCCAATGTTGCGAATGGCGTTCCCAGCATTAAAGCCAGAAGCGGATCGAAGCCAAATTGGGCTATCGTTATTAAGCTAATAGGTATCAATCCCCAATGCAGGCCGAACATAACAAACACCTGCCATAATCCGCCAATAAACAAACCCGCAAGCGTTGGGTTCAAATCATATGCTCCCTTGGCCAAAAAGCCCAATATAGCTCCTAACCAGGTCGCCGCAGGACCAATAATTAAAAAAGTGAGCGGAACAATAATAATCAGGGTGGCAAAAGGCACCATAAACATTTGAATCACCTTGGGAAGCACCCTTTTTAACCATGTCTCGATTTTGGCGGCAAAGAAAACGGCTATAATTGAAGGAATAACCGATTGCGCATACTTCATTAACAAGATCGGTACTCCGAATACCTCAAAGTATACAGGGGCCTGAAAAATCGTTCCCTCAAAGAGGGTATAGATCGGTTTTCCTTCACTAAGTAAAGCGGTCAGACTTGGATAGACCAGGGAAGCTCCGATGATAATGCCCAAAATGGGTGACAATCCAAACTTGTTTGCGGAAGTATAAGCCAAGATGATCGGAAAGAAATAAAAGAAGGTATCCCCAATCGCCCATAATAAAATATAAGCCCCGGATTGCGCGGACAATACGTTCGTAGCCAATAAGACCGCCGCCAGGCCTTTGGCGATACCTGAAGCTGCTAAAAGACCTAATGCCGGTGTGAATACGCCCGAGATCACATTGATAAAGCGATCAAGTACCTTTGCCTTCTTGGCGGGTTTTTGAGCGGCTGACGCACCTTCACCTTCACCTTCACCTTCAACTGGAGCATCACCGCCTTGTTGTCTTGCCTTCACAACTTCCTTATACACATCGGCTACATGCGGCCCAATGACAACTTGATATTGCCCTCCGCTTTTTACAACCGTTACTACTCCATCTAATTGCTTTAAATCTTCTGTCTGTGCTTGCCCATCGTCGTGTAATTTAAACCTCAAGCGTGTCGCACAGTGTTCCAAACTTGAAATGTTGCCGGACCCGCCTACGTTTTTAATGATTTCCTTAGCCAGTGCTTCATAGCTCATCCTGTTTGCTCCTTCCGTAGCTGCAAGTAGTTCTAATCCGGATTAGTCGAACCATTGCATTTAAGCAAGCGCTTACGATAAACTTAGTATAAAGTCGCTGCAAACGAAAAAAAACACTTTCAAAGAACCTTGGGAAATTGTCCAACATTCAGAAAATGATTGGGAAAGAAAGGATTTACGATGAAGTTTGAAAAAATCTTAGAGAAACATTATGCCAAACTAAATGAATTGGATCACCAAATCGCTGCTTTTATTCTGAGCCACAAAGCGGAGATTTCTAACCTCAGTATTGTGGAACTGGCTGAAAAAAGCTTTACCTCCAAGTCCTCCATCTTCAGATTTGTACAAAAGCTGGGCTTTTCAGGCTACTCGGAATTTAAATATTTGATTCAATGGGACAATCACAATAATCAGACTTCTTCGGTCATTTCGATTGAGCATGTTGGGCATCAACTGGTTAATATCTTGAATAAAACAAAGCAAACCGATTTACCAAAGCTGTATGACAAAATCTATAATAGTCAGCGTATTTATTTGCTGTCTACAGGATTGAGCCAGCAGCTTCAGGCGCAGGTGCTGCAACGCAATTTCTTAAAAATGGGCATCAGCATGAGCCTGATCCCGTTAGACATCGGAACTCATTTAACAAGCGCGGTCATCGAAAAATTGGAACCCGAGGATCTGTTGATTATATTTTCATTTTCCGGAGAGAATCATGCTGTAAAAGAAGTCTTGGCCATACCTTTACTTAAAAAAATTCCGATTATATCCATCACAAATACCAGTCAAAACTGGCTTAGTAATCACTCTTTCTTTAATATTTCAACTTATATTGAAGACTCTGATGAGACTCATTTCACCTCCAGTTTTATACACAATATTATTGATTTTATTACATTTGAGTTTGAGCAATATCTTAAGGAGAAAATGAGTGCGCGTTTAAAATAACCATTCAACTCCTCCTTTCAGTGCCTGCCGTTACGCAGGAGCTATTTACCGCTCACTTCTCATCCATCAGCTCTTGGCTAAGTCTCATAATCTGCGGAGCCAACTTCTCGCGCTGCTTTTTCGTGATGAAGTTGAACAGCGGATAGGCTAGAGCTACGCCCGCGATACCGATGACACCGATCACGATCCCCGGAATCAGCATGGCGTTTATCCAAAGCAACGTGCAGCACAGTCCAACGCCAATGAGCAACACGCCGATCGTGCCGACTATGATCGAAATGATGGTTCCGGGTGTTTCAGAGCTTTTATCCAGCTTGCGTAACTGTTCCATCTTGTTTTCTTCTTTTGGGATATACTTCTGACGGATGCTGTTCACTTCCTCCTGTTGCTTTGCGGAATACATATAGGTAAAAGTTTTGTTTTCGTTTTCCATGTCCAAGGCCTCCCTTTAGGTTTGTTAAATCGCATCCTCGGTTCTCCTCAGCTTAACAAGGAAGGTGCTTCCCTTTCCCGGTTCGCTTTCCACCAAAATTTCGCCGCCGACAATATCAATGACACGTTTCACAAGGGCAAGTCCAAGGCCGTTTCCCTGCATTGCATGGGATTTGTCGCCCTGATAGAACTTCTCGAAAATGTGCTTTCCCACCTCCGGGCTTATCCCGCAGCCTGTATCCGATACCTTGACCACGGCCCAATTTTCTTCCGCCTTCAGACTGACGCTCACTTTACCGTGCGGCTCGGTAAACTTCATGGCATTGGAAAAAAGGTTGTTCCACACCAGCGTCAAAAGTTCCGCATCCGCTTCAACCGCGATGTCTTCCTCAATGTCTATGCCGATCTCCAACGCTTTCTTTTCCCATGTGTTTTCAAACTCCAACAGGCATTCGCGAAGCTGCTCGCCCAGGTTGTATTTTTGGGTTTCTGGAAAAATCTGTTGACTTTCTAGCTTGTTCAGTTTCAAAATGTTGGTGATCAAGTCCGACAGCCGCCGGGAAGCTAATGTGAGCGTTTTGGCATATTCCATCCGCTTCTCTTCCGGCAGAGCAGGGGTTTGCAGCATAGTCGAATAATTTTGGATCACAGCCAGCGGTGTCTTCAGTTCGTGGGAGACATTGGCGATAAAGTCCGTACGCAATGTTTCGATACCGGAGAGTTCTTTAGCCATTTGATTCAAATTTTCGATAATGATATCGAATTCATTTCTGCTATTCGGTCCATGAATGGGATGGATGCGTGTCTTGAAATCGCCCTTAGTTATGCGGCGCGTGGCTTTCAGAATCCGTTTTACGGGACGCTCTACGGTAAATTTCCGGCGGATACCGTCAATCAGGCAAAAGAGTGCACTCAGGAAAACCACATTCGCAAAGGTCTTTGGTGCGCTACGCGAGATTACCGCCTCCGGAAGATCCAATCCCGCAAAAAACAGCAGGAAACAGCAGCTGACCACAAAGGAGATCACCAGGAAAAAAAACAGATAATGCCAAAGAGAAAACAGGCTGCGGGTCACCCGTATGTCTGAATCGTACCCTTTCATTTCAACACCGCCTTGTATCCCAGCCCATGCACGGTAACGATTTCAAAGTCCCTGCATTCAGAAAATTTGTCCCGCAGTTTTGTCATATACACATCCACGGTTCTGGGGCCGGAGGAGGTGTCGGAATCCCAGAACTCGTCCATCAGCTGCGAACGGGTAAATGTTTTCTTCGGATAGGACAGCAACTTATACAGCAGGTTGAACTCGCGGACGGTTAATGGGATTTCCTCGTCCTTCAAATAGGCCGTATGTTCCTCGGTATCCAGGGTTAGGCTCCCGATTTCCAGCCGTTTGCTGGACGCGATCTTCGCTCTGCGCAGCAGGGCGTCAAGACGTAAGACCAGTTCGTCCAGGTCGATGGGTTTTACCATGTAATCGTCGATCCCCGCACGAAATCCCCGTTGTTTGGAAGCAAAATCATCCCGCGCCGTCATGAAGAGGATCGGGATCTCTTGATTCAGGCTCCTGATGCTTTCGGCAAATTCAAAGCCGTCCCTCTCTGGCATCATGATGTCGGAGACGATCAGATCGAACAGATTTCCGTACATGGCGTTATATGCTTCATTGGCGTTCAGGCACCCCAGGGCCTGATACCCATTCTGATTCAAAAAAGAGCAGACAGCGTGATTTAACTCCCTGTCATCTTCCACAACTAATATTTTAAACATAGGCCACGCCCCCCATGAATTTTCTCCTATTATAACAGAGAGATATTAAAGTTATGTTTGCGGTTTCCCTCATGCATTAAGCAACTTCAATAAAATAAAGCCGGTACGCGTGATCAATATACGCACCGGCTTACTTCCGCTACTGGCTGTTGGAAATCAGCTTAAGTTTTGCCATCATCGGCTAGTCTGTTTTATTATCTTATCTATTTTCAATGAGTACCACCACCATCGGTATAAAGATGCAGGTCGGTTACCATTAATTTACCATCTACCTCTCCAAAGGTATTATATTCTGTTACAAGCATACTAAATGTTGTATCAGGTGAAGCCTTTGGTGTTAGGTACATATAATAAACCAGTGTCGCTGTATTTCCATCCACAGTAATATTCATAATTGGTCCCATTTCCATATCGAATTGGTCACGTTGAGATTTCATCGCAACTCTGTAATCGCTGTACTTTTGCTTTTCGCCACCAATAGCTGTAATATCAGCGTTCTCAGCATATAAGCCATCCGCAATCTTTAACCAAGACTCATAGTCTGGTTGCCAATTTCCCCACCAATTAAATAAAGTTAATTTGATTTGATCAGAAAGTTCCTTTGAATCTCCGTATAATTTTTCTGCTTCTTTTTGGGAAGTCAGGCGCAACTCCTTGCTATTGTCCTTGAGTACTTCATTCATTTCGTAAATTACCTCGTGGGACTGTGAAAGAACTTCAGTTCTTGTTGACTCATTTGCACTCTGGCTTGATGCATTTGAACTACATGCTACTAAGCCAAAAACAACAGTTGTTGTCGCTAATAATAAACCGATTTTTTTGAATGTTTTAGTCATTTTTTTCTCCTTAGAAGGTTATTGAACGGGCCAATTCAGCCACTTGCGTGCAGTTCCGCCAAGTATAGCCGCACGCTCCTGGTCGGACAGTTTAAAATTCCCCTTAACTCCGTACAGGATCTCTGACCAGTTTTCTCCCCTCTGATTGACCGAAAAGTCGCTGGCCCACATGATCCGATCCGCGCCAAAGCTTGAAATTGCCTTGCGCAGAAGGGGTTGCAGGTCCTCACCGGGGTAGACCGGGGTGTCGAACATTTCGGAAGTGTGGGACCATTTCAGAGCAATATTGGGAAATTTAGAAAGCGCCAGCACTTTATCAAACAAGGCCAGCTGTTCCTCCGGGGAACGCGCCGGGACGGCACCGCCGAACATCGTACGCATAGCATTGCTGTAAAGCCCGATATGATCAACAATGATGCGCAGGTTTGGGAATTTCTTTGCAGCATCAGCGATGAGCTCGGGATGATCGGGCAGGTAGAGAAACAGCGGAAGACCGGCCTTTTCGGTCGCCGCCAGGATATGATCATACTCGCCGTCGGCAAAGGCTTGCGTATCTTTGAGCGTCATGCCGGGAATAATTCTTATCCCGCGTCCGGATGGCGCATCACGGACCATCCGAATGATAGCTGCGTATTCCGGGTCCGTTCTATCCACTCTGAGAACCCACGAGAAGCGTTCGGGATAGAGTTGGGCAGCCAGCTCGGCCGTTGGGTTGATAGGCCGGATCCCCCCCTCCGATAGATCATGATGGGGTTTATAATCCGTACCTGGCAGCCAAAATTCATCAATCAGCACAGATTGAATCCCCATCGCATCCATCGCAGCCAGCGTTTCCTCGATCCCGCCTGGCCCAATATGGATTTGCGTGTCAACCACATCCAACGCAGGCGCGCTCCGCCGCTCATCCGACTTTTTTTCGGACTCCTTAATTTCAGCTTTAGTATCCGTAGTTTTGGCAGCGGAAATGGAAGCACTGCTCCAGGCGTTGAACGAAAAGACCACCGTTAACAACAGAAGGAGCGGCATCATCCGTCTCTTTTTTGTATCCTCCATAAAAACCTCCATTTTAGAGTTTTGAGCTTTCGCCATGCGATGATAACCGGCATTGCTTCATTACAGGCTGTTGGAAATCAGCTCAAGTCTTGTAACCATCGGCTCGTCATAGCCCGGAATTTCCGCAAATGTATTGAATTCCGTCACCTTGATAGTGATGGTCTTGCCGGCCTCCAGCTTTCCCATGGTCTGATTGGGCGTTAAATACATCTTGTAGGAGATGGCTACGGTTTTGTCCTCCGCCACACAGTTTTCAATGGCCCCCATATCCATGGCGAACATATCGCGCTGATCCTTCATGCTCTTCTGGTAGTCCTTGAAACGCTGCGGTTCGTCGCCGATGGCGATTATCGTGGCGTCGGGTGCATAAAGCCCGTCCGACCACTTAATCCAGTCTTCGTAACCGGGCTTCCATTCCTCCCAGGCGCGATGCAGACGATTTTTGATTTTTTCTTCGAATTTGTTTTCCAAATGAATCATCCTTTCGTTTTGATGTCTGTATTGTATTGTGCAGTTGTTTTTAAGTTGATGACGAAATGTTTAAGATATATTAAAGTTAGTAATATCCTTCATGGCAAATTCCATAATTCAAAAAGCTCCTGAATCTCTACAAGGGGAAACTCAAGAGCTCGTTCTTTGTTCAACATGTAAAGAAATCGTAAAAAAATAATCACAAAGTCTATGAACTGACATTAAATATTCTATTGTCAGAATCAACCCAACCTGTCTGCACCTTGCAATTAAAATATCGTTTCAGCAAAGTTGCAAGTTCATCTTGTGCGGACAAAAGCTGGTCTTTATTTGCATGCTCAAAGCCATCAATAGGGAATATTACGCTATTGGTTCCACTAGTGATCTTACCCAGTTCACTTTGTCGCCAAATCCATCTTCGAGTACGAACAGAATGCCCGGTAGCATATACGATTTCACCAATATCCATCCGCTCGCCTGCGGTTTCGCCAAATGGAATAAAGATATCTCCCACTTGAGAGTGACGCACGTAAAAATCCTCGTTAGAACTGTTAAGATCATGCGCACCAATGGGAACTTTATATTTTAATGAAATGGCATTTCCCAAATCAACAAGAGGATTTATAGATGGAAGCCCCTTCCTTTTGGAGATTCGGGTCAGCAATGCCTCTATTGAGCACATATATTTGTTGGGATTTACCTCCATTGCGCGAAATGCATCCCGATAACAACTGATTTCCTCGCTTTTCTTTACTTCTTTGTTTTCGAAATCACTTTCACAGCACATAATCCTTATTTGCAGCAGTTCTTCGATTTCAGGTAACTTCTGTGTATTATCAATGCCAGATGCTGAAACTACTGCAAAGCAGACATCATTCAGAACTTGAAAAACCTCCGGTTGAACAATAAATTTCACGGAAATTTCCTCCTTATGTGTTAATTACAGTTTTTATCAAGAACCACAGAATTGGCACAAATAAGGATGGCAACATGTTCAGAGCCTTACAATCCTTAATTTTCAAGATGGAAAGACCTGAGCTAAAGATTAGGAAACCACCTACAAGTAAGATAGCACCTAACATTCATTTCCCTCCTTTTTTGAAACACAATAAACCCTCCAATAGTTGGAGGGTCAAGTTGTTTTATATGGAATTTGTATTTCGGTAGTAAATTTTGAAGGATCGTTGGTGAGTCCGTAATCTATCAAAGCAAATTCAAGTGAATCTCCTGCGAGAACATACCCCTTTTGTTCCATATACTGAAATACTTTAATGTAGGCAGGCTCAGCATCCTTGTGTGTGCCGTGAAAGCGCAGGGTGAGATAACTTCCGCCCGGCAGACAACATGTGTCTTCCACATCATCATCCCCTGGCTCAAGAACAACAAAAATGGCAGAAAATTTATCAAAATTCCGTTTCAATAGATTTTCGCATGAAATCGAGACACCAACCTTTCCGAGAAACATAACGGAGTTGAGAGAATTCTTTTGCTCCAATTCACGGATAGGATGTTCCAAATCCTCTGCAACGGAGATTTCTTTCTTCAGCATGACAAGTGTTCTGTCGTCCAGTTTTCGCTCTTCTATTCTGCCATATTCAGTTTGTGAGGCATCTTCAATTTGCAGAATCCTACTGTGAATCTTTTTTTCTATCCGATCCAGTCGTTTCCGTTCTTCATCTACCTGTTTTTTTTGTTCCATGAGAATTTTAAGCATTTTTTTATTGTCGCGATTTTCAAAAAACTCGCGGATTTTGGGAAGTGGCACATTTAAAGAGCGAAGATAACGGATCGTATTCAGGCACTCAAATTGACGTGTAGAATAATACCGGTAACCATTTTCTTCATTGATAAACTCCGGCTTCAGCAAGGATATTTTGTCGTAGTGCCGAAGCAGGCGGACATCTATATTAAACAGTTTGGAAACTTCTCCTATTGAAAATAGTTCATTCATAATGCACCTCTTTTTTATAATGGATAAAGTTACAATACCATGCTAAATGGCAAAATAAAAACAACGGAGTAACTATCGTCGATCGAGCGGGACTCTTCCCAGACTGCAGATGCTGCTTGGCCACCGCGAAATAATCAATCTTTACGTCATCGAACAAATGCTTTTCCGCATCCGCAATGCCCGCAATTACAAACCCATTGACTACTATCTCCGCCTGAAAATTAGACGTGCTTGCTCCAGCTGTATTACTTCTCCAGGCTGTTTCGCAAAATCATCGGACAATCACCTACCGATTATCGGAACAAGCAAAAAGGATAATGGCCCCAACCGAATACGAATTCCGCAATAGTCTGGTATAGAGATGTGATCAAGAGCAATGGAGGCAGTTTGTTTCTAATAAAAATGATTGAGGTTGTTCTTATGAATATTTTAATTATGTGACTGCACTGGTTCGTGATCCGGAGAAAATCCGGACCCATGATAGGAACTTAACGATTATTCCAGGTGATACACAGATGGAACAACAACGCTGTCCGAAAGTATGCCGTTCATCATCGAAGCGATGCATAACGAAGGCGAAATGGGTTGTGCCGATCTTCAAGCAAAGAATTGGTTAGGAACAGCCGGTATTCTACAAAGCAGACTTTTCCCGAATGTCCTGCGATATCAATCCAGTGAATCTAAGCGTAAATCCACCCGTGCTGCGGAAGAACAACATTTTCGCCTTTAAGTATAAGCGGTTCAAGTTTCATAATTGGATTATAGATTTCGATAACAAGCTGAAAAATAGCATCCCGGAAAATTCCTGTACTAGCCGTGCAACTCAGGATCCGTGCCCTGATATCGCTCGTGCTCCCTTTGCACGATTATCCCTTTCTTTCAGGGGACCAGAGTGAGACAAGCTCTTGTCCATTTCTCGGTGATCTTAAAGTTTTGTGAGCGCCTGCGTCTTGAATCCGCGTCGTACAAAACTCGCTTCGGAAGCATCGGATTAGTTTTGTGAGCGCCTGCGTCTTGAATCCGGTTCGAACAAAACTTACTTCGGAAGCATGGGCTGATCAAAGGGGATAATCGTGCTAAGCGTCCAGCAGCGCGTGTTGATCCACGAAAGAATTCAGACCTCCTTTCGAGCTAGTTTCTGTTGCGATATCAGAAACCTTCCATCGAAGTTTATACTTTCTGGCGTTAAAAAAAGGGGACTGCCCTCATCACAAATTCCATAATAGGTATTCCTAATGTAACGCGGGCTGGTTGTTAATCCAATTGATGATTCTCTGTTCTTCATGGACTATATTCCTATGTCTCCGATGTCTGCAGCTCTGAACGCTTTCGTTTGCGGTATTTGGAGGGGGTCTCCCCAAAGACATCGTTAAACTTACGCGTAAAGTGAATTGCGCAATCAAACCCGACATCCGAAGCGATTTCCGCGACCTGCCGCTGTGTGCCGCTAAGTAATTGGGCAGCGCGTTCCAGCCTGAACTTGGTAAGTGTATTCAGTACGGTATCACCTACTTGTTCTTTAAACAGGTGGGATAATCTTGAGACGGACAGGCAGCTTCTCTGAGCTAATTCGGGCAAGCTGATCTTTTGTGCAGGATTTAGTTGCAAATCCTGCAATATCTCGGAAATTCGAGGATCCATGGCAGCGATCTGTTCTTGTTGGCTGTCCATCTGAAGATGAATCAGTGCTTCCTCAAGCGCCAGTTCCGCCAAACGCCGATGGAGTTCTGAGGTTACACCGGGCAATTCGTGGTCTACCATTCGTTGTAATGCTTTCTGGACGGAAGAGCGGGACTCCGCAGTCGACAGATGATGAAACACAAAATTACGCTCCATTTCCGGCAATTTCAGCCAGGTGCTCCACTGCGGATTAGGAATAAAATGCACCCAGATCATTTCCCATTCCGTACCTTTTGTTCGGTATTGATGAGGGTTGCCCGGAAGCAGAATGGCGATATCCCCAGCAACACATTCAGCGGTTCGGTCGGGAAGTTGAATTTCCCCCGATCCAGATACCGTGTATATGAATAGCCAGTCTCTGCTTCCGGAAGGCCGGTGTATCGCATAACCTGCACCTTCACGATAGTGGCCTGCAATCAAAATGCCATATGAACGTTCTCCATGAATAGCATAATCCATCGCTTTTTTAGCCATATTCAATCTACCTCACCACATTTATATCTTCTAGAATAAAAGAGAAATCAATTGTGATTAGAAAATCTGACAGTATAATTCATCGCATGCAACATATCACATGAAAACCAATCTTGCAAGGAGGCCATTTCTCATGACGAACACATCCAAACTTAGTCTGATTGACGCACCGCAAGCAGAAATTACACCGGGGAAACTGGGACACAAAGGCGGATCAAATCCGAAAGGCGAATCCTTCGGCTTTACTAACTTTTATATGACCCGCAACGGAAAGCCGTTTATTCCGGTAGTGGGCGAGTTTCATTTCTCCCGCTTCAGTTATCTCCAGTGGGAGGAAGAACTTCTCAAAATGAAGGCAGGCGGTGTCCATATTGTCGCGACCTATGTCTTCTGGAATTATCACGAGGAAGAAGAGGGAGTATTTGATTGGAGCGGCAGCCGTAATTTGCGTCATTTCGTTGATCTTTGTGCCAAGCTCGACTACCCGCTGATTCTTCGGATCGGACCTTTCTGTCATGGCGAGGTTCGAAACGGCGGAATTCCGGACTGGGTCTTCGCCAAACCGCTTGAGCTGCGTTCAAACGATCCCGCGTATTTGCAGCTTGCCAGAAAGCTGTATCGTGAAATTTCCAAGCAGATCAAAGGAACGATGTATCAAGAGGGCGGACCGGTGATCGCTGTTCAGTTGGAAAATGAATATATGCATAGCAACGCTCCAAATGAAGCCTGGGGATATACACACGGCAAATTCATGACCTCCGGAACGGAAGGCACGGCGCACCTTGCCGAACTTCGCCGGATCGCCGAAGAAGCTGGTATCCATCCGCTGTTCTTTACGGTTACGGCTTGGGGCGGAGCTGCCGTTCCGAAAGAAGACTTTCTCCCGATGCTGGCCGGTTATGCCTATACTTCCTGGCTTCCGGACCAGCCGGCAAGCCGCGAATTTTTATACCGCGATTTGCATGCTGTGCCTATGGAACCCGTGGATTTCGATACCCGCCAATATCCTGTAGCCTATTGTGAAATGGCAGGCGGCATGCAGGTCAGCTATAAAGCCCGGCCGTTTGTTCCGGCAGAAAGCATAGAAGCGATGACCTTGGTCAAGCTTGCCAGCGGCAGCAATATGCTAGGATACTATATGTACCATGGCGGCTCCAATCCGATTGGGAAGAAGACCTATATGAACGAACAATTCCTGCCAAAAATCACCTATGACTACCAAAGTCCGCTCGGTGAATTCGGCCGAATCCGCGATTCCTATGACCGTATCCGCTCCCTGTCTCTGTTCATGGAAACGTTCGGCGATTGTTTGGCTCCAATGGTTACCGTACTGCCTGAAGGTCAACCCGACCTGGATGTCCTCGACACTGAGACATTACGTTGGTGTGTTAGACAGGCGGAGGGACGCGGATTTGTGTTCTTGAACAATTTCCAGGACTGTGTAACGATGCCTGACCGTACCTTCCGAATCGAACTTGAGACCTCCCGTGGACCGGTAGCTTTACCTTATGAAGGTGAAGCCGTATTAGCAAGCGGTACAGGCGCAGTTCTCCCGTTTCATCTCGATTTGCACGGCGTGTCTCTGATCAGTGCTACGGCACAGTTGTTAACAGAAGTAACTACAGACGAAGAACAGGTTGTATTCTTTTATGCTCACACGGGACTATCTCCTGAGTATGTAGTCGACAAATCCTCCATCACCAATCTGGCGACAGACGATGGCACGATCAAGGATCACGGACAAGTGTATGTGGTTACTCCTGATGCCGGTAAAAATGGCGGCGTTATTTTCCAAACCATCGAAGGCAAACAAGTACGTTTCGTTACCCTGACCCGGGAACAGGCACTTCAGACTTATCGGCTCGAATTATGGGGCCAACAAACCATTGTTGTCAGTAACTGCCCGCTGACTGTTCATAACGATCAACTGGTGTGCACATCGAAAGGCAAACATTCTCTGGACGTCTCTTTCTTCCCGGCTCCATTATATGAAGTGCACGCTACCGCAGGACAGTTGGGGACTGCTCAAATGGAAGGAATCTTCAGCAAGTATGCTCTGCAGCTCCCGGAATACAAGCCGGAAATGACGATCGCCAAACCAGCAGAAAAAACGGCTGTCCTGGAAATATCCCCTGAGTGGCCGGCCCATGTGGATGATGTCTGGCTCGAGATCGATTACGACGGTGACGTGGCAGAAGCTTTTCTTGGCGGCACGCTGCTGACGGACAATATCCATTTCGGCCAAACCTGGCATATCGGACTTAAATCTTCCTATAATCAGCTGGAGAAAGACAAATTGCATCTGTCCATCACCCCGCTGCGTAAAGGTACCGTCCATACGTATATCAATCAGGCGCAAATTGAAGTATTTGAAGGCGTTGAGATTGCAGTGTTCCACCGGATTGAGGCTGTTCCGCAATACCGCACGTCACTGATAGCCTTGAAGAAATAGCGTAGTCACTGCAATCAAAAAAAAGCAGAACCGGACCCGATTACACGGTTTCGTTCTGCTTTTTTTATATTAACACAGGTTATCCACGCTGCTGATTGCGGAACTGGTTCGGCGATAAGCCAAATGTCTTTCTGAA
Organism: Paenibacillus oralis; assembly: GCF_003863965.1. Taxonomy (GTDB): domain Bacteria; phylum Bacillota; class Bacilli; order Paenibacillales; family Paenibacillaceae; genus Fontibacillus; species Fontibacillus oralis. Next base: position 4,332,223 of record NZ_RRCN01000001.1, on the reverse strand, counting down.
TAAACGCGAGAAATACAGTGGATCTTCAAACCCGTAGCTCATTGCAATATCTTTTATAGGAACTTTAGAGAAGTAAAGCTCCCTGCTTGCTGCCTGCAGCTTCATTTGTATCTAAACTTGATAATCAAACCAATCAAAATGAGCGGGAGATGCCGATTGCCGGCCATTACCAGTGGCATACATTGCGAGAAATACACCTGTAAACCCGCCCGCCACTTCTGTCGCCAGCAGACCGCATTCCCCCTGTCCTAACCAGAGCGGTTCATTTCCGTTTTCAGAGTATCCAAACCAATAGTTTGTTTGGTCCGCTTTGATCGTTAAAACAACGGAATCCAACGTCCATTGAATCTCCTTCTCCATTTTCCACAAACTCCCCAATCTCCTGCGAAAAATCAACTTGCGTTGGCCGGAGGTCTGTGTCACCGCCATTTCATAATGAAAACGTTCGTTCATATATACCGTGATACCGGCTTCTTCCCCATCCTGTCGAGGCGTAAAAGTTAAGTGTGTTGAAGCACGGCACTCAAAATGCTCCTGCCTTCTGCCAATGAATGTTGGAGAGTCCGTATCATTCAGCGTCACTGGGGAGCCATAAAGCGTTAAACTGCTGTTCTTCTCTGACAGCGACCAATGCTCGGGAATGGGCGAGCGCAGAAATGTCCAGCATGCCGCAAGCGACTCACCATCGAAATCATCTCTCACTTGTGGCACGGGTTTTGCTTGGAGGGTAAGATCACCCGCCGGCATGGTTTCACTGATGGTTCCCTTCTCGCCAATGATCGGCCATCCGTCGTCCGTCCACATGACCGGGGCCAGAAACGTTTCCCGGCCAAGGTGGTGACGCGGCGGGTATCCGAAAGGTCGGATCCCGAGATACACGGCCCACCAATGACCATCCGGAGTCTGAACCAAATCGGCGTGCCCTGTCGCTTGAATGGACTTCAGCAAGCTTCGATGCGACAGGATCGGATTATACGGGCAGCTCTCAAACGGACCTTCGGGTCTTCGACTTCGCGAGATCGTAACCATATGGCCATACTCCGTGCCCCCTTCGGATATCATGAGATAATACCAGTCTCCGATTCGATAAAGATGCGGAGCCTCCGGGTATTGGCCGCCGGTCCCTTTCCAAACCAGGGAAATTTCCGAAAGCCTTTTCCCCGTCTTTATATCAATTCTGCTCTGGTAAGCTCCTTGGCCCAAAGCATCATGGGAGGTTGTATAATAAACCGTACCGTCTTCATCAAAGAACAGATCGGGATCAATGCCCGGCTGGTCTACATATATTGGATCGGACCAAGCCGCGTGCGGATCATCCGTATATACATAAAAATTGCCGCCTCCCGATACATTGGTGGTTGTCATATAAAACGTTCCTTTATGATACCGAATCGTTGGGGCATAAATACCGCCCGAGCGGCAAAACATAAACAGCAAATGTACCCATCAGATTCAAATCCCGAATCAAAAGAAAAGTAGGAATGAGCCCGCCTGAAACATACATGGTCAGAGCAAGGAAAGTGGATATCCATTTTCGTCCTTCAAAATCCTGGCGGCTTAACACAAAGGCCAGCATAGACGAAGCTATAAGCCCTAATAATGTACCGATCAATGTGCGAAGAACCGATATTTTTAAACCTGTCAGCAGTCCGCCAAATGACAAAATTAGCGAATAATTTTCCAGCGTAAATTTATGGGGATAAATCGTGATGCCTCCCCTGACCGTATCGATCGAATCATTGAGCGAAATCGCGAGTACGTTCAAGAACGGATAGAGTGTACAAATCGTAACGAAAGTCATGACTACATAAACAAAGATATCGAAGCTGCGATCCGCAAGTGAACTTTTTAATCGATAACGTTGTGCCAACTCGAATACCTCCTACATGATGCTCTCTTTTGTGACTTTTTTAAAAATGCCATTCGCCACAAAAAGTAAAACCAAACTGACGACGGAGTTGAATACGTTGATTGCGGTACCAAAAGAATATCTCCCCATGCCCAAGCCGTAATTCAAGGCATATAAATCCAGCACTTCAGATTTCTCTCTCACAAGACTATTTCCAAGCAGGAACTGTTTTTCGAAACCAATACTAATTAAGTGGCCAATGGACATAATTAGCAAAATAATAATCGTTGAGCGAATTCCCGGGAGCGTAATATGCCAAATCTGCTTTAATCGGCCAGCCCCGTCAACACGGGCCGCTTCATACAGTTCGGGACCTATGCCCGCGATCGCAGCCAAATAGATGATGGCGTTCCATCCGGTTTCTTTCCAAATATCCGCACTTGTCACGATGTACCAGAACAAATTATCCTTAGCCATAAATGGAATAGGCTCACTAATGAGATGAAGATTCATTAGCATCTGATTAATGAGTCCATTTTCGGTGGACAGCATTTTTGTCACAATCCCGGCCACCACAACCCATGAGACAAAGTGAGGCAAGTATGAAACGGTCTGAACAAATCGTTTGACAAACGAGTTCTTTACTTCGTTCAATAGGATGGCGAATACGATTGGAACTGTAAATCCCGCGATCAGACCCAATAAACTCATAGCTAGCGTATTTTTCAGAGCATTTAAGAATTGATCATCCTGAAATAGCATGCGGAAGTTGTCAAATCCGACCCATTTCTGGTCAAAAAATGATTTTCCTATTTGAAATTTTTGAAACGCCATTGTCCAGCCCCACAGCGGCAAATAACTAAATACAAAAGCCACAGGCCTAAGCTTCAAGCCTTGATTTGAGGGTCTAAAAATAGCACGAAAAGGACAATTGCACCGCACAGAAGATCCAATATGGAATTACAGCCCTTTTCTGCTATTTTATGTCTATATTTTCAAGGTTTAATCATTATACTCAACGGTATAATCTTATTTGTAAGCGGATACAAAAAAGTTGAGGAGGTGGCTTACTTTATGAAGCCTGCCATTTTAAAAAAATTTTTTTGAGAATGCTGCTAGTATGTCTTTTGTCCGTATTGGTACAAAGTTCAGCCCTGGCTGAAGGCTCAGAGGCGAAAAAGGGAGAGGATATCCACTCGTTTCACCGCGTCGACCCGTACACGGCTGTAAAACAGATGGGCGCAGGCTGGAATCTGGGAAATACCTTGGATGCTATACCTACGGAAGGATCTTGGAGTCCTCCTGTTACCGAGGACACTTTCGATCACATTAAAGCAGCAGGTTTTCAAAGTGTAAGGCTGCCTGTAACCTGGACCCATCACATGGGAGAAGCGCCTGATTATACAGTAGACCCTGTCTGGATGGACCGGGTGTCGGAAGTCGTCGACATGGCTCTTGAAAGAGGATTCTATGTCGTGCTAAACGTCCATCATGATTCCTGGGAATGGGCAAATCTCTCGAATCAGGATAACTTGGAGGAGAAGCACCGCAAACTGAAAATTTTGTGGAAACAGATCGCCGAACGTTTTAAAAACCGTAGCGAGAAACTCATCTTTGAAACATTAAATGAACCTCAAGGAAGTACGATCGAGGATGCAAATCAATACAATTTAATGAACAAGAATATTGTGGAAGTCATTCGAAATTCGGGTGGATACAACCAAGAACGGTTGATTCTTCTACCGGGTTTAAATACAAATATAGAAAAAACGATAGACTGGTTCAAAAATCCGGATCCCGCGGATCGCAACCTCATGTTGACCGTGCACAATTATGACCCTTGGAATTTCGTTTCGAGGTATTGGGGAACGACCTACTGGGATAACCGGGAATATTTCGATGTACTGTTTGGCAAACTTGACGCCTTCTCCGATCAAATCGGTCTTCCTGTAATTATTGGAGAGTATGGTACGTTGGCATCAGGGACGGTTGAACACCATTCCAAGTGGGTATATACCGACCGTTTTGTCAGGGCCGCGCATAAATACGGTATGGCTACTATGGTATGGGATATTGGTATAGACCATTTTGACCGGGAAAATAAAGTTTGGGTCGATCCGATCTGCAGAGATATTATCCTTAATGCAAGCAAAGGGATCCGAAACTCCTTTGTTGATAAGGCTTCTATATACCTGAGAGACGGTGTTCCAATCACGGATCAAGTCCTTCAACTTGAATTAAACGGAAATAAGTTGGAAAACGTCTACCATGGAAGTACACAACTGAAAAAAGGAGAAGATTATTCTTTAGAGGGGAGCGTATTAACTCTAAACGGAAAGTATCTCTCGACCCTTGTCCAAGATTTAGGCGTGCAGGCAACACTGAAATTTAAATTCAACGAGGGTGCGGAGCAATCATTGGACATCATTAAATTTAAAGCTCCGGAAATGGCTGTAACCGAAGTCACCATTGAAAAAGGGTCCGTAGCGGATGATTTGAAGATACCGACACTATTTAACGGAACAAGCCTGGCCACTGTTACCGCCTTGGAATTGAATACGATTGACTATCAGACAGGCACCCCTCTTCCTATGCCGGTAAAAGACGAATGGACCAATTTTATGCCAAACAATGCGTTTGATGGCCTGCGCGGGGGATTAAATTTCAACGATGACTTCCGGTCAGACGCGACGAATGTGTATATTTCAAAGAATGTTCTAAATCTAATGAATGATGATGCTGTTTTCTCCTTTAAATTTTGGCCAAGGGATCAGGAAGTCAACGTCGATGTGATCGTCCGTGTAAAATAGGACCGAAGACGTTTAAAAACCCCGCTGGGATCGGCGGGGTTTTCATCTTTAGGCTATCATCCGGAACCAGGCAAACGATATCGTCCCCTGCAGGACGAGAAGATATACATCGCGGCGTCTGGCCGCATCCGTCAGTCCAAACGAGAAGCTGCGCCAGGCCTGCTCACCGCAGGGTGGAATGGCGCATCGGCCGGCCAGCGGCCCATCCGGTCCGTCCAGCCGAACCTCGACGACAGCCTCCTCTGTGCCGGCAGCCCGCAGCTCGATTACGGAAACTCCCTTCCCCAGCTCCGCATCTTTGAAAGCAAGCCAGCCTGTCCCGCCGCTTACGATGGCCGCGCTGCCGCCTTCGGAGCATTCGCCGAGATAGATGCCTGTATAAGCGTCATAGTTGGCGGCCCGTGTCACCCGTTTTAGGTCTCGCGGCGGAATCGTCTCGCCGGCAACTGTTAGGCGGCCTTCCAGGCGCAAGTCAGCGGAAGAAGAGCCGATCAGGAGCGTGTACTCACCGCTTTCGATACAGAATCGCTCGCGCGTCACATCCCAAATACGCAGCGATTCGAGCGGCAGACGGAACGTTAGGTCCGCCGTTTCGCCCGGCAGCAGTTCGATTCTTTGAAAGTCGGCCAGTTGCAGGCGCGGACGTTTAACGCGGGAGTTCTCTGCCCGCACGTAAAGCTGCACGACTTCCTCGCCCGCGCGGCCGCTTGTGTTGGTCACGCGGCAGGCCAGTTCGACGGCAACGTCTTTTCCCGTCTCGACCCGGGTTGCGGACAAGCGTAGATCTTCATACTGAAAGTCGCTGTAAGAAAGTCCGTGGCCGAACGGATAAAGTGGTTCGCCTTCAAAATACTGGTACGTGCGGCCGCCCTGAATGATGTCGTAGTCCATGAAAGGCGGCAGCTGATCGACGGACTTGTACCAGGTCATGTTCACACGGCCCGCCGGATTGACATCCCCGAACAGCACGTCCGCTACGGCATGGCCCAACTCCTGGCCCGCATGGGACGTATATAGAATCGCCGGCGCCTTATCCTGCAAAGCGTTCAAGGCGAACGGGTAACTGCCGACCACAACCACGACGGTGTTCAGGTTGGCTTTGAGCACCTCCAGAGCCAGCCTTTCCTGTACAGCCGCCAACGTAATGTCGGGCCGGTCCATCGTCTCTTTGCCGTTGATCAGCGGATGGTTGCCGACGAACACGATCGCCGCATCCGCGCCGCCAGCCGCTTCGACCGCCGCATCCGCGCCGCTTGCCGCGCATTCGAGCGCAAACGTTTCGGCAGGCGTTTCAATGGCGGATCGGCCAATCTCCGCTGTACCGCCTACATTAATCGCGTTGGCCGTCTCGTCCGCAAGGCCGTCTCCGGCGAGCAGCGCGCCCGTTTGTTCATCGACGGTCACGGGCATCTCGTTCCAGGTCGAGACGGTCGAAAGCGTCGGATCGGAATCCGCCTTTCGAATCTTAAACACTTCCTTCGTAAACCATTCCCAGATCCGCCCGGCCGACGCCTGCACGGTCTTGTCGTCCGTCGTCAGGTAACGGCCATTCCGCTCGGCGAACAGCGTATGGCTCCCCCAGCCCCAGTCCGTCACTTTGAACACGTCCCCATCTTCCGCCGATGCAGCGGATACGGCCAGCATCGCTTGGTTATCTTCGCCGATCCGGACGTAACGCCCGCTGCGAACCGCCTTCAGCCGAACGCGGTCGGAACCGGCGGCATATACCGTTTCCGCTCCGGTTCCAGCGCCCGCAAGGCGCTCCCGAATCCCCTGCAGCGGGGTGACGGCATAGGGCAGCGTGCCGCTGTACCAGTCGCTATATACGACATCGGCGAGCGGACCGATCACCGCAACCTTGCGCAGCTTGTCCGCCTGAAGCGGCAGCACGCCGTCATCGTTCTTGAGCAGCACAACGGCCTTCCGCGCCGCCTCCCGTGCCAGTTCCGCGTGCGCCGGCCGCAAGATCGCCTTCTCGTCCAACGCAGCATACGGATTCCGCTCGTCCGGGTCGAACTCCCCGAGCCGGAAACGGACGCGGAACGTGTTGCGCAGCGCAACGTCGAGATCGTTTTCTGTCAAAAGCCCGTCCGCGAGGGCTAGGCGAATCGCTTCCGTTACGACAGCGGCTTCATCCGTAATGCTGTCGATGCCCCCCTCCCGGATGGAACGCATACCCCGGCGGGGCACAGAAAGCAATCAGAGATAAGAAACTCATCCCATTGAATGATTATTTGGATCATGCTCCCAACTTAAAAAAACTGCTGGACGATCATCCGGAATGGAGAAAAATGGCTTCTACAGACAATGGAGATCTCATTGGCTTTCCGTTCATTCGTGAGGATGTCACCCAGCAAGTGTTTTTGGGACCAGCAATACGCAAAGACTGGCTGGATAAATTAAATTTGTCTGTACCAACGACAATCGATGAATGGTACACCGTTTTGAAAGCGTTTAAAGAGCAAGACCCCAACGAAAATGGTGAAGCGGACGAAATTCCGATTCTAATTCCGGCAGGAGAATTAGCTTTTGCCGGCGCCTTCGGAACACCTAATGATTTCTACCGGGAGAATGATACCGTCAAATACGGGCCAATTGAACCCGGTTTCAAGGAATACTTGGCCACCATGAACCAATGGTATAACGAAGGGCTGCTCGACAAGGACTTCGCGACAACGGATGCCAAAATGACAGATGCCAAAATAACAGGCAATCAGGTCGGTTCGGCGGTGTTGTTTCTCAATGGCGGAATTGGAAAATACATGGACTTGATGGCGTAAAGCCAACCGGATTTCACAATTGTCGGAACCCCCTATCCGACTTTAAATCCTGGCGAAAAGCCGGTATTCGGACATACGGATAATCCCGTGACCGGCATCTTCGCAGCCATAACCGTAAGCAACAAAAACGTGGTCGAAACCGTGAAATTCCTGGATAACTTATACAGTGAAGAAGGGAAACTCATCATGAACTTTGGAAAAGAAGGCGAAACCTACACATTAGTTGACGGCCAGCCCCGGTATAAGGATGCTATCTTGAATAATCCTGACGGACTGCCGATTTCCCAAGCCTTCAGAAAGCATATTATGGGCGCTACATCAGGTCCTTTTGTGCAGGATGTACGTCACACGCAGCAGTATACGACCAAGCCTGAACAAAAAGAGGCCATGACATTGTGGTCAAACACTACACAGGAAAAAAGAATGCCTCCCGTTAGTATCTCTGTGGAAGATAGCAGCCGATACTCCTCAATCATGACCGATGTCAATACATTTAAAGACGAAATGGTTCTGAAATTTATTATGGGCACAGAGCCGCTCGATCATTTCGATAACTATGTAGAAATGTTAAAAGGTTTAGGAATCGAAGAAGCGATCCAAATTCAACAAGCAGCTTTAGAAAGATACAACAACCGATAAGCATTACTAACAATTCGGGAAAATGGCAGGGAACAGCTTGCCATTTTCCGGACATCCGGGAGGGAGAATTCGTGCCTGATTTAGACAGAAACTCTATGCAAGCAGCAGCCAGAATACCTGAGGAAAGCAAAAAGAGTATCATCAAGCGGGATTTGGTTCGTAATCGCTATATTTATTTGATGCTTGTTCCTGTTTTGATTTACTACGCCATTTTTCATTACGGTCCTATGATTTCGGGTATTCCGCTGCCGTAGGCTTGTTCAATTCAGTCATCAGCTTCATTTTGCTTACACTCGCCAATACAATTAGCAAGCGGGTAAGCGAACACAGGCTGTGGTAAAGGAGAAGCGAGAAAAATGACTACTAAACGTTCTCTGGGTGAAACTGTATTTTCATGGTTCAATATCTGCTTTATGGTTTTGCTTTGCTTCCTTACACTCTATCCGTTTATTTATATCCTCTTCGCATCTCTAAGCGATCCTGCGGAAATGGCCCGGTTTCGCGGCATGCTGTTCTATCCGCTGGGGTTTAGTTTCGATGCCTATAAAGCGGTATTGGAAAATCCCATGGTTACAACTGGCTACCGGAATACGCTTTTCTATGTGACAACAGGTACAGTCATCAACTTGATGATGACAACGCTCGGTGCCTATGCTCTTTCCCGTCGTAACGTTTATTTCAAAAACCACATCATGCTCATGATCGTGATCACAATGGTGTTCAGTGGGGGGCTTATTCCGTCTTACCTGCTGATTAATCATCTTGGGATGTTAAACACACCTTGGGCACTTCTCTTGCCAGGAGCAATCAACTCGTTCAACTTAATTATAATGCGAACTGCATTTCAAGGCATTCCGGCAAGTTTGGAGGAATCCGCACGCATCGACGGAGCGAATGACTGGGTTGTTATGACCAGAATTATCATCCCCCTTTCTATGCCCGTGATTGCCGTCATGATCTTATGGTATGCCGTCGGACATTGGAATTCGTATTTTAATGCATTGATTTACTTGCGTGACCGGGAATTATTCCCTCTACAGCTGGTACTCAGGGAGATTCTGATTTCCAACAGCACAGATAGTATGATGACAGGAGCAGCGGCCGGCGATCGTCTGGATATCGGGATAACGATAAAGTACGCGACGATCATTGTGTCTACCTTGCCGATCTTGGTCCTGTATCCGTTTCTGCAAAAATATTTTGTGCACGGCGTTATGATCGGTGCGCTCAAAGAATAATGGCTAGCATGGTTTCAAGGTTGCACAATTTGCTGGAAAACCTATATCTAATTCGTAATACATTCCAAATATGCAAAAAGCTCCTGAATCTCCGTAAAAGGAAACTCAAGAGCTCGTTCATTATTCGTTGATGCGGTCGAGAGGACTCGAACCTCCACGGGGGGTTAGCCCACACGGACCTGAACCGTGCGCGTCTGCCAATTCCGCCACGACCGCGTATTTCGTCGATGCATTGTTTTGCAGCAACGATTTATATATTAACATGTATTTTGAAGTAAATCAACAACCTTTTTTTTGCTTGGACCGGTGCAAAACCTCCCCTTGATTAAAACCGCTCGATTAGGGTATGATAAGAACATAAGTTCGCATATACTCACATATAAAGGCGGTGTTTTCCCATGGCTGTTCCCGGCCTCAAAGAGGATGAGCTCGCGTTAATCAAAAGCGCGCTGCTGCTAGGATTTTTACAGAAAGTATTTCAGCGGGACGCCCGGATCCTCGAGCAAAGCGGGGTGCTGAAAAACCCCGAGGTTTACGCTGATTTCATCCGTGGCGGAGAACGGCGGGTGGCGCTCGTGTTGGCCGAGATTCAAGGCAAATTCCGCGAGCGCAACATCGAAATATACCGGATCAGCCAGGACGAGAACGGCATCCAGGCGGAGTACCGCTGCCGCGGATTCCATGGCAAGATGCGTATTCTGTGGGCCGGCTTGCAGCGCGAGGTGTCCTCGCGGATGCGCGCGTATCTGGGCGGCAGCGGCGGCGCGGCGGGCAAAGGGCGGTCATCCTCCGAAGCCCTCTTCCAGAACGCGGACGATGGCGCCTTCCCGGCAAGCATAGCAAAAAAGGGACCCTCCAAGGTGTGATCCATAGCCTGAAAGGTCCCTTTCCTCCGTTACTGCACAGGCGGCGAGGACAAAGCCTGCTGCACGCGGGTTCCCCCCTGCGACAGCGCGTTTCCGGCCAAAGCCGCGGAAGCCACGGCGACCGTTTCCAAAATTTCCGCATCGGTCGCTCCTTTTGACTTGACTCATGAAATAAAGGATTTTCACATAATTGGGTAATTTACCCCGCTAACACAACTGTGGCCGAACCTCCGGCAAAAAGAGCATTAATATTGTCCAGTGAAGTAATAATCGCTTTACTTTCCGGGCGACTTTCTACAAAAGAAATGGCGGCTTCAACTTTGGGCAACATACTGCCCGGCGCAAATTGATTTTCATCAATCCATTTTTTTAATTGATCGACGGTGACCGCTTCTAATTTCTCCTGGTTGGGTTGATTGTAATTGACATAAACATGATCGACGCCTGTTAAAATGAACAAATAATCGGCCTCGACAAGATTCGCCAGCTTCGCAGAGGCAAAGTCTTTATCGATGACGGCTTCGACTCCCTTATAACCATGTGGTACTTCTTTTACGGGAATCCCCCCTCCGCCGGCCGAGATCGTGACATATCCGTTTTCGATCAGGGTTTTGATGATTGGGTACTCGACGATCGTTAGAGGTTTAGGGGAAGGCACAACTTTTCGATACCCGCGGCCCGCATCTTCCACATAGATTTCGCCCGTTTCAGCGGCTGCTTTTTCCGCTTCTTCCTGAGTGAAAAACGGTCCTATCGGCTTAGTGGGGTTGCTGAATGCCTTATCGTTTTCGTCAACGACGACTTGAGTCACAATCGATGCCACTTGATGGTGAAGTCCGGCTTCAACCATAGCTTCATTCATTGTGTTTTGCAGCCAGTAGCCTATACTCCCTTGAGTCATCGCCACACATGTATCGAGCGGTAAAGCCGGATTTTTATCGGATTTAGCCAGTGCTTGCTGCAACAATAAATTCCCGACTTGAGGCCCATTACCGTGGCTAATAATGAGTTGGTGTCCTTGCTTGATTAATTCGATTAATTGCTTGCTCGTATAACGCAAAGCTTCAATTTGTCCCTGAGGGGAAGGATCGTCGTTCAATATAGCGTTACCGCCCAATGCGATTACGATTCTTTTGCCCATAACTTCCTCCAATTTGCTTGTTTTAAAAAAGTAAGAACACCTATTAAAGTATCGTTTCCAGAGGTTGCGCCGTATGCTTGTATCTTTTTTATCGCCTCTGTAAGTTGCTGTTTATTTTCGGATTGAATCGCTTGACAAAGCTTTATCCATTGGGCATTTACATATCCATCAAACAGAGCCTGATAGTACGCTCGACTCACAGCTGTCGTTGATCGATGCTGTAATTGCCGCTGCGTCATACCGGTTAAGAAGGTTCCGCTGCCGGTTATACGCTCAAACAGGATCAGCCCTTGTAAAAAATCATCGCCGGCAGGCGTTAAGCCGACTCCCGCGCCGATCAAAGATCGGACAGCTTCTTCAGAAAAACAATTCGGTTCGTTAACGAAGTTCTCGTACAATGGTTTCAGCGGCGATGAAGCGAATCCGGAATGCTCCCAGATATCCGCTTCTTCAAGCAGATGCAATAAATCGCTTTTGCTCAGCTGCTCATGCGGCACGTACGGTATCGATAAATCCACGCTGCGGACCGACGGGATCGTCATCGTTGTCACCTGAGGCCGGGTGTAACAAATAAATATCAGGCTAAATTTTTCTTCAGATTGGGAAAAACTGCTGCTTATCTTTACCGGGTCGCCGACAGATAGCCCTGCTTGGATAAGCTTGAAATCTGCAGCGTCGATCGCGAGTCCGATTGCCGATAAGCTCTCCACGTCTTTTCCGACGAACAATAAGCGATCTTTGTATGTTAGGTTGAATCCATTCGAAAAAATCGAATGGATTCGCGCAAAGATACTTCCTTTTTGCTGGATCATATGCTGTACGTACGGGCTGATATAAACTTTTTCGCATTTTATGCTGCGTTCATTCATCTTCCACTTTGATGCCTAACGATTTGGCGTAGGCAACCAATGCTTTTTCAAAGCACACGAGAGGCGCTCTGACCGTACCCGCACCAATTTGACCGACACCGGCTTCCTTATGAGCAATACCTGTATTGATAATAGGCGTAATACCGGTTTCTACAACCTTGCGGATATCAATACCCAATGTCGCGCCTTTGAAGTTCCAGTTCGGAATAGCCCAGGCCGGATTGTTCGTAATGGAAATGCGCTGCATCTCTTCCGAAATGACTTGTGCATCGTTCAGTCCGCTTAATCCGACAAAACGTGTCACACCAGGCGCAGCGATCATGGCCATGCCGCCAACACCGACTGTTTCCGTTATGGCACTGTCTCCGATATCCGGATTGGCCAGTTCTGCCGAATAGCCCGCAAAGTATAATCCGTCCGGCGTATTCACGGGACCTGTAAACCATTCATCGCCCAAAGCGCTGATCCGAACCCCAAAGTTCTCCCCGTTACGCGACATGGTCGTCACGACACAGCCTTCTTTTACTTTACGCGCGTAATCGACCATCGCTTTACCTGTGGCCATCATAATATTCAGGAAAAATTGGTCGGTATTCGCCAAAAACTGAATCACGTCCGCTTTATCTTGTTCTTCCACGTCAAGTGTGACAATCGCAGGCGTAATTTCTTTTAGAAATACGAGTGACGCCGCGATGTTACGCTGGTGGAATTCATCTCCCATACCGATTGCCCGGGCAATCATGACGTTCAAATTCAATCCTTCGCCGAACGTTCTTAAAGCCTGTCCCAATACCGGCCCCAGAACATCGCGCATCCATTTCAAACGTTTGATGACATTTTCATTATTGGCGCCGAAACGAAGCACTTCACCGATACCTTCGTTCATAATGCAGTAGCCGGTTGTACCGTCCGTTTTATTTTCTACGATGAATACAGGGAAATTGGCAGATGTGATTCCGCCCATCGGTCCTACTGCACCGACGTGGTGGCAAGGAATGAATTTCACTTCATTGTTTTCCAATTGACGACGGGCGTCCTCATGATCCGCTGCCCATCCTTCGAATAACAGAGCGCCGATTACGGAACCTTTCATAGGCCCGGTCATATTTTCATATTTGATCGGCGGCCCGGCGTGAAGAATGACTTTTTCGCCGGTATTCAGTTCCGGAATAACTTCTTTGGCTGGACGCGCATCTACCAAGAAGGGTTGAGATTCCAACAATCGGCTAACGACTTTATCATTTGCCGCATTGATTTCCGCTTCGCGTTTTTCCAGTTCATTCAAGATGCGAATTAACTTCTGGTTGCCGCCGGCTCTTGGCCGCCATGAGAAATGTAAAGCTTGCCCATTAAATTTGATAATGGATTCGGTGAAGCTTTGAAGCCCGACATTAATAACTCTCGGTACGCTATTCAACAAATCCAGTACTTTCTCGCTTGGTTCCGGTACATCCATTTTCGCTTCCGTATATTCGACGCGGCCTTTATCGGCTACCTGCAGTTCATGTCCCATTAATTTCAAGGCAAGTCGAATGGCACGCGCATTGCTGCTTTCAACGATGACGCCGGCCTCTTTTAACGTTTGAACGGCTTGCGCATAATTTTGCGGATCATTGTCCGTTCCGACAACGCTGCCGATGACATACAGCTGGCGCCCTGTTTCTTTAGCTTCTTCCAAAGCCTTTTGGATACTCGGCGCCAATGCGCCCGCCATATCCGGATGCGCTCCGTATCCCAATACCACATCGACCAAGATGATGCCGGTTGTTTGGTCTTTCAATACTTCCTTTAACTTATTTACTCTGACTTCCGGGTCGATCATCGGATGAGGCTTGCCTTGCGTATAGACATCGTCGCCCAAATCCATCACTTGAAATCCTTGCGTGTTTAAAATATAGCCTTCTTCGCCTTTGACGTTATCAAGTCCCAGCGCGTCGGAGATCAGCGTAGCGGCTTCGCTCGCCAGTGTGCCCCCGGAATACAGCCCTTTTACGGTTTTACCTGCCGGCAGCGGTTGATCGACCTGGAACTCCATCGGATCGTTGTAGTTCGCTTTTACTTCATCTCCATTGGCGATATCGACCGCAATTTTGGCGGCTTCTTCCAATGTATAGGCCAACGACACATTGCCGACGTGCGCTTCGGGTTTCTCGCCCAAAAACAGGGCAACGACCGGTTTGGATAACGATTGCAGCAGCTTCATGACGTGGTCGCGGACTTTTTTTGCCGGCGGTTTGGAAATAATAAGGATCACATCGGTCGGAGCGTGCTGCTCAAGTGCGACGACCGCATCAATCATCGTCCGCGCTTGAACGTCCTCCTTTAAGTCTCGTCCGCCTGTCCCGATCGCATGAACTACGCCGCCGCCCAGGCGATCGATGATGGTTGTGGCTTCCTGGATGCCCGTACCCGATGCGGCGACAATTCCGATATTCCCAGGATTGGTTACGTTAGTGAAAGCCAATGGAACACTTGATAATACGCCGGTGCCACAGTCTGGACCCATCAAGAGCAAGCCTTTTTCATGTGCTTTTTGTTTAAGGCGTACTTCGTCTTCCAGGCTCACATTATCGCTGAACGAAAATACGTGTAACCCCAAATCCAAAGCCTTCTCAATCTCGCCGGCAGCGTAGATTCCCGGGATGGACAGCAGGGCCAGGTTTGCATCCGGCATCGTTTCTAAAGCATCTTTCCAATTGTCAACGCTTGATACCCCACTGTCTTTTTTCTTACCGGAAAGATTGCTTAAAAAGCGCTTTACTTCTTCAACAACCGAATCGAGCACGTGCTGATCGTCGGATTCGACAACAATCGCCATGTCGTTAGCGCCTGCGGCTTCGACTTCGTCGGTGAATAGTCCAGCCGCTTTTAAAATATCTTTATTAGCGTCTGTTGCCATCATAACCTGACCTTGTTTAACACCATCTAATTCATTAATGGAGTTGGTTAACAACATTAAATTGATAGAATCTTGATAATTATTTTTTTGAATCACGGAATACAACATAACACTCCTCCTTTTCACTTCACAGTATAACCGCTTTCAATAGAGCAAAATATGAGCACTCTCTATAAAAACGCTTATATTTTTGTGCACTTTAAATAATAGAGTCGAGGATGCTTTGTGATATGTTAATAAATACAATCGTTAAACCAAATAAAAGTTTGTACAAAAGGTGCTGAGTAAATTGTTTGCCTATGAACGCGTTACGATTCCGATTCATACGATTAACGAGCTCCAATTATATGGAAGTTTTTATCGCGGAAGTAAAAATCAAACCTATAAAGGAACGATTCTTTACTTTCATGGGGGAGGATTGATTTTCGGTCACAGAGAAGATATGCCCAAAAAATATATATCGCTGTTAACGGAAAACGGCTATGGCCTGCTCGCACTGGATTATTTGCTTGCCCCTGAAAGTAAGCTGCCGGCTATTATGCAAGCTATACATCGTTCAATCGAATGGTTTATGAAAGAAGGGCTGCATACATTAAAGATCGATCCTTCTAATTACTATGTAATGGGACGTTCTGCCGGGGGGTATTTGGCTTTGTATCATGCTGTCCATGCTAGCGTTCGGCCTCGCGGAGTGATTGTGTTTTATGGATATTACACATTGAGCGATGCAAGCTTCACTGTACCTAGTCGACACTTCCTTAACTATCCGAAAGTATCGGATAAGATGATCCAGCAGTTGGTGGGAAATCAACCTATTAGCTCAGCGCCGACTGATCAACGCTATCCTCTCTATTTAGCAGCTCGTCAACGTGGAGATTGGCTCAGTGTGATCCTTGATGATACAGATCATCAAAGAACATATTCTTTAACAAAGGAACAATTGATGGGCTTACCGCCAACATTCATTACTGCAGCTCACCAAGATCCGGATGTACCTGTAAGACAAGCAAAATGGCTGCATAAATATATACCGGAAAGCACACTTCATATCGTTGAATCAAATGAACATGACTTTGACCGAACTCATATCGATACTTTAGGTATAAACACATATACGGTATTAGTTGAATGGCTTAATAATCCCCAACAAAAATATAAACTGAAAGGAATTATTTGATGCAGATAGATTTTTTTCTAACTTTACAGAAAGTATCCGTTTTATTTCTACTAATTGTTATTGGATTTATTGCAGGTCGCGCAAATTTAATCTCCGAAAAAGGGCAAAAAGATATAACGCAGTTAGTTCTTTATATAACGATGCCGGCTACAATTTTTTCTGCCATGCAACTTGAGATGAATCAAGAGCGACTGAACACATCGTTTGTCATATTGGGAGTTGTGATATTCTGCTATGTTGTTATGTTTATTACTGGCTTTTTAGTCTCACGACGACTCTCCTTATCTAAAGGGCAGAAAGATATCTTCCAAACAGCATTATTACTATCCAATACATCATTCATGGGATATCCCATCATCCTAAGTCTACTAGGACCTGATGCTCTATTCTATGCCGTTGTTGGAGCTGGCTTTATATTTGAGATCGTATCATGGTCATTGGGCGTTTATTTAATCTCCCGCAATGGATCAGAGACTACGGGATTCAATTGGAAGAAAGTTCTCTTCAGTCCAGGAATCCTCTCAATTATCATTGGTTTGATCTTCTTTATTTTCCAGTGGTCAGTACCCGAACCACTTAACAGTGTGATCGATATAATGAGTCCTGCGACATCCCCCCTTGCAATGATAGTGATCGGACTGATGTTGTCACGCAGTAATATCAATGAGGCATTCAAGAATAAATACTTATATATAGCTGTTGCATTCAAACTACTCATTGTTCCATTTATTATAACAATGGTGCTTAAACTCTTTGGTCTAACGGGTATAGCTCTAGTTATTCCGGTTATGATGATTTCAATGCCTACTGCCTCCTATGTGGCTATGTTCAGTAATAATTACGGTAATGATGCTAAATTTGCGAGTCAGATCGTATTCTTATCATCATTGATGTCAATGATCTCTATTCCTATAATTACATTATTATTCTAACTCATACTCCTCTTCCATAAGCTGATCGGTGTGGTAGATTCGAAATTTAGGTTCAATACAAGTTGACCCCGGAAAGCTAGATTTTCATCTATCTTTCCGGGGTCACGAACCATTACTAAACGATATTAGGTTTCATACATTTTTTGACTGTATTTTTACAAATTCTCCGGGAAAATCCTTTGTCACACCTTCTGCTTGAGAATAAATGACCTCACCCCGTAAAATCGTTGTCGCAACTTGTGCACCAATCTCACGACCGATGTATGGGCTGATCTTGTTGCGGTATTCCAAGTCTTCTGCTTGTAATGTGTAAGGTGCATCTGGTTTGATCAATACAAAATCTGCATCTTTACCTACACTAATACGTCCTTTGTTATCGATCCCGAATCGATCAGCAACGTTTGTTGCAATGACTTCAGCAAATTGTTTTAATGACATGCCGCGTTTTTGGACGCCTTCATCGAATAGAACATCCACATTATTTTGCAATCCGGATATACCGCCCCATGCTTCAAAGGCGTTTTCTTTGTCTTTCAAGTCTGGTGTACATGGTGAATGGTCTGATGTAACAAAGGCAATATTGCCAGCTAATAATTGTTTCCACAAACCGTCCTGATTTTTCTTATCTCTGATGGGTGGTGAACATTTTACAACTGGACCAATCGCATCCAATTCTTCTGTTTCAAAATATAGGTAATGCGTACATGTCTCACAAGTTACATCAACACCTTCTTGGCGCGCCTTCGCAACAGCTTCAACACCCTCTGGACAAGCAACGTGGCAGATATGAATGCGGCAACCTGTTTCTTTTGCGAATAAGATTGCACGTTGAATAGGTTCAACTTCTGTAAATACGGGCCGTGTTGCTACATAGGCTTTTAGTGTTGTTTCATTGTTTTTGTAAGCAATTTCTCCAAGTCGATCAGTAATCCGGGCATTTTCAGCATGAATAGACAATATTTTTCCTGTCTTAGCAACTTGTTTCATACCTTCATATAGAGAGTAGTCATCAACATTCATGAAGTCACCATCAATAGAACGATCTCCGCATGTCGCCATAAAACACTTATAAGCTATAACGCCGCCTTCATCTAATTCTTGGATACCACCTTCATTGACTGTGTAAGGAACTAGTCCGCCATAAGAATATACATCGGATTTCAGTTTCCCTTCACCTGCCGCATATTTAATATTCAATGTCTCGCCATTTGTTGTAGCAGGAATTTGATTGAGCGGCATCTCTAAGAATGACGTTACACCACCCTTTGCTGCAGAAGCAGTCCCGGTAGAATAACCTTCCCATTCACCGCGATACCCGCCACCCGGTTCAGTGATGTGAACATGAGCATCGATCATACCAGGACTAACAATTAACCCTTCTGCATCTATTATCTTTGTTCCTTCAAGGTTAGATCCAATCGTAACGATCACTCCATTATTTACACCAATATCTGTTTGGATTTCTCCACTGTCTAGTATCACTAAACCATTCTTAATAACTAGATCATAACTCATTTGGCTTCCTCCTATTTTTTATTATTTCCAATACCTTAATTCGCTAGATGACAACTTTGTTAAAACAAAATAAATAGTAAATGCAGACGCAAACCCTGCTATCCAAGCAATATCAGAAAGCACTGATAATACCGGAATAAACTGCCCAATAAGTGATAAAATCAAACCTACTAGGGTTGCTATATACGCCTTACGATTGACTCCGTTATATATCCTTTTCGCTGAACCGTCTTTAGCATCATAATATAGTTGATCTAAATCAATGACCTGGTTTTTCACAAAATAATAATGAGCAATCAATACACCGGCAACAGGTCCTAGTAATGCACCAACCGCATTGAGAAAAGCAATAATCGCACCGCCATCAGCCATAAAACGCCATGGCATAATTAAGAAACTAATGATTCCAGCGATGATAACGCCCTTACGATAGTCGATCGATTTAGGAAACAGTGCTGTTAGTTGATAACCAGCAGGAATAATATTGCCTGTTGCATTGGTTGAAATCGTTGTCATCAAAAACACTAATGTGGTCAATAATATTGCAGGCACACTATCCCATTGATTAATAAAATCCAATACTCCATTGCCTGAAGTTGGTGCACCATAATGAATCGTGCCGCCAATAATGATAATTACTGACATGACTGCAAAAACTAAATATCCTATAAATAAACTACCTATCTGGCCAACGGTTTGGTCTTTTTGTGACTTAGCATTTTGGGTAAAATCAGCTACACTCACTCCTGGTGCCGCCCATACTGCTAATACTGAAGCAATGATGACAAGGTATCCAAAGACGGGATTTACGGCAGTTGTTTGAACTCCCTCGTATGAAAGAATATTGCCAATTCCTCCTCCAACATGGATTGCCCAGATCGTCATCCCGCCGAATACAATATAAATAATTGGACTAAGTACTGCTGTAAACTTATTAAGGATTCCACCTCCTCCAAGACCAATAGCCATATTCGCAATCCAAAAAATGACGAAACTAATTAATTCCGGCACAGATATACCCAAGATATCCGCTCCGCCGCCAATCTCTAAATAGGTTGGCCACACTTTTCCAAGTAGAATTGTTAAAGCTGCCGCCCCGGTATATGTTTGAACACCAAACCATGCGATCGCAGCTACACACCCTCTTAGAAATCCTGGTAATTTTGCCCCTACGCTGCCATAAGTGGAACGCAAATGCATGGCAAAAGGAATACCGTATTTTGCACCTGCCCGTCCATTAATAACCATGAATAATGCAACAGCCAATCCACTGAGAGTTATTGCAATGATTACATTTAATGGTGACAGTCCTAATAATAAATAACCTGCAACCGCAGCATAGTTAGGAATGTTGTGAATCGAACCCATCCACAATGTAAAATAATTCAAAGCACTCATATTCCGCTTATTTTGAGTCTTGGGCAAAGTATCCTCACTTTGATAGCCCCTCTGCCGGTATACTTCAACCTCATCATTTGTAACCTGATAATCTAGATTCTCCAACAGTTTCCCCCCTTCAACATTCGCCAATTCAATAACCTATTTCCTATGGCACCGATAACTTCCAACGATGATTACAAATTAATTGTAAGCGCTTATATTTATTAAAACATTGTCTACAATAACTAAATCTATCAAAGAAATTGGTTACTTTGATTAGACTTAACTTTCGTCTTCATCGATTTTTCTATGATAAATCAATAGGCCAATTGCTCAATGGCACTCGCCAAAACCTGAATACCAGGTACGATATCTACCGCTTCAGTATGTTCTCTAGGATTATGGCTAATCCCATCAATAGAAGGTACAAAGATCATAGCTGTTGGGACATAAGCTGCAAAAATCTGAGAATCATGTCCAGCCCCTGAATGCATCACTTTATAATTCAATTTGTTTTCTTTACATACAGATTCAATAATTCGGATAATCTCAGGGTCCATAGGAACTGGTTGCTCATTCATCCAATTATCGATATGAATGTCGATACCCATTTGCTGCGCAATGTCCTTCATGTCACTTTCAATTTCCTGCGTAAATCGATCTAATACTGCTTCTTCTGTATGACGACAATCCATTGAGAAGAGCGTCTCACCAGGAACGACATTCACTGTATTAGGCTTAGGCTCAACTTTACCGAACGTAAGAACGAGTGGATTGCCTTCTTTTTTCGCTTTATCGATACTTTGCGTAATGATTCGTGCCATACATTCAACCGTATCTTTTCGGTACTCCATCAATGTTGTACCAGCATGGTTGGCTTGTCCCTTAAGCGTGATATCATAGCGTTTCTGACCCACGATGGCATTCACGACACCAACTTGATTATGCGTATTCTCGAGGAAATTACCTTGCTCGATATGTAATTCAATAAATGCAGAAATCTTATTGAATCTTGGTTTTCCTTCCAAGAAACCAAACCCGGCCTCATGCATTGCATCGACGAAGCTTACGCCTTGAGCATCCTTGATGTGCTCTACATCATTACGGTCCGCAATGCCAAAGATATTTTTAGAACCCCAAAACGCATACGGGAAACGTGATCC
This sequence comes from Paenibacillus oralis, assembly GCF_003863965.1. GTDB lineage: Bacteria > Bacillota > Bacilli > Paenibacillales > Paenibacillaceae > Fontibacillus > Fontibacillus oralis. Next base: position 4,310,965 of record NZ_RRCN01000001.1, on the reverse strand, counting down.
TTCTTCTTCAGCCATCGAGATGATCTGCAGCGTTTTTTTAGGCTTTCCTTTTTTTTCCAATAATTCCTTAATGGCTATATAACCTGCTATTATCCCAAGTTGTCCGTCTAAACGTCCACCCTTATCTACTGTATCAATATGAGATCCTGTCGCAATGATCTCTTCTGGGCTGTCAGTTCCTTTTAATGTCGCAAATAAGTTACCCACTTCATCAAATTCAACGGTCATACCAAGTTCTTCGAATTTTTCTTTCAATGCATTTTGTGCTTCAAGCCACGATTTGCTATAAAGCAAACGTGTTGTTCCAGGACCTGTTTTATCTGATATCCCGGATATCCAATCCATCAAATCATCTACAGTTTGTGGTTCTAACTTTATCACCAAGATTCCCTCCTATTTGACCTTTTCTAAACATAATTTGAACCGATTTCTAAAAATAGTATAATTACACCCGCTTTCAATATCACTGTTCATTTACACAAAAGGTTATTTATTTTTGTTGACTCTGCACAGCTATGATTAATGTTAAAATATCTGTATACTAAATTGTATTTCCAGATGACTGACGATTCTTTTAGTTCGATCTTTATTTCATAGTTAAAGAAAGGATACGAACATGACTACGATTGCTGATATTTTAAATTTACCCCGCTATTCAGACCTAAAGTTATTAACGAATGCGCATCAGACCGACACCGACCAAACCGTTCAAAGTGTAGAAATTTCTGAAACACCCGATATTGAATACTATATTCCGAATGGTGTCTTGCTTCTAACAACGGCGATGAGCTACGCGGACGACCAACAAGGATTAATTTCTTTAATCGATTCTTTGATTCGCGCCAAAGCAGTGGGCTTAGGGATTAAGACTGGACGGTTCTTGGGTGAGATCGAGCCTCAAATTATTGAATATGCAGAGAAAGTTAATTTCCCATTGATTGATATTCCCAATAACTATTCGTTAGGCTCGCTATTGCATCAATTGTTAAATCAAATATGGGGAACGCGTTATGAAGAAATCTCTTTTGCCCTGGATATTCAAAAAAAATTTTTTAACTTACTGCTACAAAATGCGACTAATCAAATTATTATCAACAAATTAAGCCAGATCGTTAAAACGCCGATTATTTTATTGAATCCATTCAAAGAAATTATGGATTATTCCAAACATTTCAATCATTCCAGCAATCCTGTACAGCATTATGTGAATCAGATCGTACAGAAAATTCACGAAACAAATAAAGAGGACGATTCATTTATTATCAATAGTCCAAAAGGGCATGAAATTCAGATCTCGCTTGTTCCGATTCAAGTCCATTCTCACTTTCCGCATTATTTGGTTGTGGTTAATCCCGAACAAATTCCTTATCCGATCTCCAGTTTTGCGATTGACCAGGCGGCTATGGTATTATCGTTTGTTTTATTCAAAAACGAAAAAGTATCGGAATCTCAACAGTCGATTGCAACCGAATATTTCAAAGAATTGATTGATTACCACTCCAGTTCGGATCCGTCCGTACGTTCCTTTGAATTAAACATGAAATACGGTTACTTATTGTCCGATTATTATCAAGTTGTTCACGTTTTTAGCCAAGCGGCTTTAGAAGATACAGCGCCTAGTCTCAATCAGGAAGAACGATTAATATTAGCCTCGCAATGGTTACAAAAACATATTCCGGATTACTTCACCAACGGCTTGGTGCTGTTCTTTAGTGTTACAAAAGAGACTATCATTTTAATCCAACGCGAAGCCCCGGATCTGGACGAAAAATTATTGGCTATCCGTACCCAGCTCAATGACAGTCTGAATATAGAGTTGATTTTTAGTATCGGAAACCCGTATACAGATTGGAAACGCATTAACCAATCCTATATTGAAGCAAAGCTGGTGTTCGACGAACGTAAAAGCAAGCTGCAAACTCAGCCGATTATCCATTATAAAGATAAAGGGATGGTTCAGTTGTTCCATCACCTTGAAAAAAATGATGTTCGATTTTTCTGCGAGAATATATTGAAGGATTTTGCTTATCCGAAAGACCCTACCCTAATCGAACTACGCAAAACGTTATCGGTATACTTAGGCGCACAATGCGAAATTGCCAGTGCAGCCTCCACTTTATTCGTGCATCGCAATACGGTCAAATACCGTATTCTTCGCTGCGAAGAAATACTCGGTCACGCTGTCAATTCGCCCAGTCATTCACTGAATTTACGCCTCGCGCTTGCACTCAGTGAAGAAAATCTTTAAACAAAAAGCATTGAAGCTTGAATCATCAACAAGCCTTCACGATTCAAGCTTCAATGCTTTTATCTATTTTATTAATTTGCAAAAGCCCCGAGTCCTTCATAACGATTGTAATGAATGTCGTCTGACTCAAGGTAGCTAATAATCGATTCGGGAATCTCTACCCCTTCTTGCAAGTTTTTCGCGTAACGTTCATGACTGCCTTGTCCCGGGTACTGAACGTAGTCAAAGCCGGTTGCGGGTCTAATCTCATTCAATTCTTTCATCGTACGCGAAATAGATTGTTTGAACATGTCAAGACCGACAAAACGCTCGGGATCAATAATGATATAAAGCTGTCCAAGATTACGCCCTTCATGCAAATTCCGATACATCGAGCTAACCTCTTTGCCAAACGGCAATCCAAGCAATACCCCGGATAAAATGTCTACCATCATCATTAGGCCGTAGCCTTTCGGTCCGGCAATAGGCAGCAATCCGTTCACTTTATTCGGATCTGTTGTCGGAGCGCCGTTTTTATCCACTGCCCAGGTATCCGGAATCGATTTGCCTTTGGAACGCGCATCCAGAATTTTGCCCCATGCTTGTACCGTTGTGGCCATATCAAAAATTAACGGGTCCGCTCCGTTACTCGGCACGCCAAATGCGATTGGATTGGTTCCGTAATAGGTTTCCGCACCGCCATACGGTACAACCATTGGATCGGATTGACACATCGAGATCCCGATTAAATTGGCTTCGGCAATTTTACGCACATAGTAGGACAGCGTTCCCGTATGACCCACTCTCGACACGCCGACAACCGCTACGCCGCTTTCTTTTGCCATCTTAATGGCTGGTGCCAATGCTTCGTTGGCCGCATAATGACCTTGAGCATTTTCACCGTGGAAGATCGCGGAGCTTGGACCCGTTTGTTTAAACAAAAGCTCGGGATGAATATTGATGCCGCCTTTGTGAATACGCTCTGCGTAATATTCAACGCGTACAGCTCCGTGAGAATGGATGCCGCATAAGTCGGCATATACTAAATGATTAGCCGTTTCCTCGGCTTGCTCTTCTTTCAAACCCGCTTTGATAAGCTTGTTTTTGATTAATTTGTGCAAATGTTCCCCGCTAACTTTTACTACTTTTTCTTCAGCATTCGACACTCTTTATAGCTCCTTTCTCGACACTTATACACCCGGGTTGCGATTCGCGTCTTTGGAGTATACGTAAGCTAAAGGTTCCTTGCGGTCCGTTGAATAAGCGGCTTGCGGGGTATAAGCAGCCATAAAGATATAGTCGCCTTTCTCAACCGGATACCAATTGTTGTCCAGATTATACATCCCTTTACCGGACAATAAATAAGCGCCGTGCTCTTGATAATGGGTTTCTATATAACCGTGACTGGCGGCAGGAGCAAAAGATAAAATATGCATATTCATATCGAATCCTAAATCATCGGTAGGCAATAAGTTCCAAAGCAATACATCTTCCATATCTTCATAATGAATAGGCGTATGATCGGCGCGGTTGCCTACCACTTTATAAGCTTTATGCCCTTCTAATGGCTCGTATTTGCGTTGATACAAGAAAGCTTCCGTTGTTTCAGTCTGTCCATTTTCGAAATACATCTTTTCGTTTACGGGGAAGAAAGCATAACCTCCCTCTGTTAATTCATGCGTTTCATTACTATCGCTTACATTTAACTTTCCGGATATTACATAAACAAACGTTTCAATCCCTGCGCCGCCAAAACCCAAATCATTTTTTCCGCCTTCCAAAAATTCGGCGATAAAATCGGAGAAGCTGGCTCCGATTCTGGGAGAACCCAAAATGCTGATCTTCGTATTCTCAAATCCCGGGACAACGTTATTCACTAAACCATCATGCGGCAAAATGGCATAATTGTTTTTTTTAATGACTGCACGCGATGTCAATACACCGTCAAGATAGCCGACGTTATTATTTTTATAACCCATGTTTAATCGTTTCCCTTCCATGAATAGTATGACAGTCAACAGCACTGTTTCAATTCATTGTAAACGCTTATTCAGGATGAAACTAGTTTCAAAAGCTACAATTCTCGCTGCAAAGTTGTTGATGATGAACAAAGAAACTCCAAAACGCCGGCGATGGCGCCTTCCCGGCAAGCGCAGCAAAAAAGGGACCCTCCAAGGTGTGATCCATCACCTGAAGGCCCCTTTCTCCCGTTACTGTACAGGCGGGGAGGACAAAGCCTGCTGCACGCGGGTTACGCCCTGCGACAGCGCGTTTCCGGCCAAAGCCGCGGAAGCTACAGCGACCGTTTCCAAAATTTCCGCATCGGTCGCTCCCTTAGACTTCGCCTCCTCGGCATGGTAAAACGTACAGATTTCATTATTCGTGGACAAAGCGATGCCAAGCGCGATCAGCTGCTTCGTTTTGGCGTCCAGCTTACCGTCCGCAAGGCTTGCTCCGGTAAACGCGTGGTAAGCTTCCGTGATGCCCGGCAGCGAATCGCCGTAACGGCCGATCTCGTCTTTGTACGCTTTGATTTTCTCGCTCACGAGCGACATGGGCTTAAGCATCCTTTCCTGTAGAGGATAGTCAATCGTATCATTTATACGATGTCCCGCCCGGCAAAAAATATGCTATACCTCCGGCGTAACCCGCGGTTCCCGCGAAGGCTGGTAAATATAATTCCGGTCCAGCTTGACCACATTGCGGTTGGGCCTGCGAATGAGCACATGCGTATCATCCCAAGCCACCACAATCCCCCGGACGTCGTTGGCTTCGATCGCATCGCGAATCACCCGAACTTTTTCGCCGGATAGACGGTATGCGTTTAATTCTTCATCCGTGATCATCGGTAACACCCACCTCCAGCTCTCATTATACAATATATCCAGCCATGCAGAAAAAGACCCCGCCGGCCGAAAGGCCAGTCGGAGTCTTCGGTACTCCAAAACCTTATGGAAAATCGTCATGACTTAAGCTTACCGCTTACCGCGAAGCATGCTCCTTGGTGTCATTTGTCTCGAACCAAAAATCAAGCACCTTGGCCGACATGACCCTTTGTTCCAAATACCCTACCTGCTGCGGACTGAACTGTTCCTTCCAAGGCACATCGAGCTCTTGGCACAGCCCGGTTATCGTCAACAATTGCGACCATGCTACATAGCGTTTGTACCAGAAAAACTGAGGATGTTCTAGCATATAGGGATAAAGGTCGTCAAACTCTGTATGTTTGCAATCCAAGGCACGTTCAAAGGTAACCTTCGCTTCGGACAATTTCGAAAGGAAAAACTCCGCGTCTACTGCCAATTCTTTCCCCATTTTTTAAGCCTCCTCTCCCTAGTAATCCTCATTATAGCGAAAAAAAGGGGGCCTGCAAAGGATTGCTTGCAAAATTGTTTCTTTTTCCAAGCACGCTTTGTCCTTTTTCGCACTTAGTCCGCAAACGTGATTCGCCCGCCATCCAGCGATGCGATGCGGACCAGCGACTCCAAACGGATCCCTTGATCGCGAATCGCCTGGGCTCCCGGCTGGAAACATTTTTCAACGACGATGCCCGCTCCGACCAGCTCCGCTCCCGCGCGGCTGATGATTTTGATCAGCCCCCGGGCCGCGTCGCCGTTGGCGATGATGTCGTCGATGAACAAAACCCGGTCGTTTTCGCCAATAAACTCGCGCGACACGAGGATGTCCGTGACGATGCCTTTCGTAAACGAAGGCACCCGCTCGCACAGCATGTCCGGCTCAGCCAGCAGCGTTTTTTTGCGGCGCGCAAACAGCAGCGGCACCCCCAGCTCGTACGCCGTCGCGAACGCCACGGCGATGCCCGACGATTCTACCGTCACGACCCGCGTAACCCCGGCATCCCCAAACCGTTTCGCAAACTCTTTGCCCATTTCCATCGTTAATTTCGGGTCCACTTGATGATTCAGCAGACCGTCCAGCTTCAGCACCTGCTCCGATACGATCACGCCTTGCTCCGCAATCTTTTGCTTTAACAGCTCCATTTTTTTCCTCCAATAATCATTATCTAAAGTGAGTGTTCAAAAAGTCAGGTTTTCAGCACCGAAGCGTATGCTTCCGAAGTGCGTTTTTTCAAAACGCTTTAGGTCGGATGAAGCTAGGGACGTTAGGAGCGGAGCGTACGTTTTGGGTACGTGAGCACCGGAAGGCCCGGCTGAATTCAAGATTCGACGTCGATTCCGCTTCTTGACCTGCTTCGTGATCAAAAGATGACTTTTTGAACTACCTCTCTATAGGTTTGAGTCATGTCCCGTTCTTGGACAACATACCTTGTACTATATATAGCACATGAACCGGGGGGAAAACCATGAAAAATAGCGTGAAAGTTTTGCAAATCGCTTTCACATATATCGGTACCGTCGTTGGCGCCGGTTTTGCGACGGGACAGGAAATTCTCCAGTTTTTCACCCGGTACGGAAAATGGGGTATTCTCACGATTCTGCTGTCCACGCTGCTGTTCGTTTGGCTCGGCACCAAAATGATGTTGCTCGCCCGCGAGATCAAGGCCGCCTCGTACGAGGATTTGAACCGCAAGCTGTTCGGGGAGCGCGCCGGCCGTGCGCTCAGCTTGTTTACCCTGATTGTCCTGATCGGCGTCAACAGCGTCATGCTGGCGGGAGCCGGCTCGGTGTTCATGGAGCACCTGGGCCTGCATTATCAGACAGGACTTTGGATCACCCTGATTTTTACCTTTTTGCTGCTCGGGCGGGGGATCAAAGGCGTTATGCAGCTTAATTCCATCGTCGTACCGTTGATGCTGATCCTGTCGCTGGTGATCATTTTCAATACGGCGGTCTCGCCGGGGGCGGCGCGTTTTCTGACCCTGGAAACCGATACCCCTCTTCTGGCCGCCTGGGTGTCACCGCTGATGTACTCCGCCTTCAACCTATCGATGGCCCAGGCGGTGCTCGTGCCGATCGGCAGCCACACCGAAAGCCGAAAGGCGATCGTTATGGGCGGGGTTATCGGCGGCGCAGGCGTCGGCTTTATGCTGATGGCCGGCCATTTTGCCCTCTCCGCCAATATGCCGGGGATCGTCCAATATGAAATTCCGATGGGCAGTATAGCCCAGCAGCTTGGGACAACCGTCCAGCTCATTTATGTGCTGCTGATTTTTATGGAGATCTTCAGCACGTTCGTAGCCGACGTATATGGCGTCACTCTGCAGCTAAAGCAGTACATTCATGTGCCGCCGATGCTGATCTCGGTCACGGTATTGGTGATCTGCTACGTAACCAGCCAGTTCGGCTTCAGCTCCCTGCTTTCGGTGCTTTACCCGATTTTCGGTCTGTTCAGCCTGTTTTGGGCGTTTATGCTGGGAGCCTATAAGAGTAAAGGAAAAACCGGAAATTAGTAGGCTGCTCGGGAGCCGTAAGAAAAACGTCAATCGATGTACATTCAAAGAAGACAGACCGCATAAATCAATCCTAATGGACTACAGCGCCGTTATTTCGGCGAAATCAGCCGTTTTCCAAATGTAACGGACACCACAGACCTTATTTGGCGGTTTGGAGCGCGTCTGCAGCCATTTCCAGGCAAATAGAGGCTCTCCTGTCCGTTAAAAATAAAAACGGCGTTTATTCAAGCAAATAAGGTCTGTGGTGTCCGTTAGCCTGCATGCGCCGGATCAGCCGTCACCAACGATTGCGTTATTTAGAGACAATCCGCCCCTCACGATTACATTTCAACGATATGCGCTGCCGGGAGCACCGCCTTAACCCGGCCCACAACGTGTTCGTGGCAGGTCATCATGATGATTTGCTGGTGTTCGGCGACCGTCCGCAGCACCGACAGCGCCCCTTCCAGACGGGAAACATCGAAATTGACGAACAAATCGTCGAGCAGCAGCGGCAGCCTCCCTTGGCCTCCCGCCACCGCTTCGGACAAAGCCAGCCGCATCGACAGATACAGCTGTTCCGCCGTACCCCGGCTTAAATGAGCGCTGTCGATCGGACCATGGTCAGCATGCTCGGCCATCAGTTCCTGGCTGCCCATTTTCATCACAATCCGCCGGTACGTTCCGCCGGTCATCTGGGCAAAATACCGCGATGCCGCCTGCAGTACGGCAGGCTGACGTTCTTCCTCATAAATGCGCCGCACGCGGGAAATCAGCTCACGGCATACGGCCATCACCGCATATTGATCGGTGTATTCCTCCAGCGCCGCCTGCTGTTCCGCCAGCTGCTGCGTCAGATCCTCCTGCCGGCAGCGTGCATCCAGACTTTCCTGCTCCTGCAGCAGACGGCCCCGCCGTTCCTGCAGCTTGCGCCAGCGGGCTTCCGCGGCCTCGCCTGCCGCACGCGCTCCTTCATGCCGCTGCTTCAGTTCCGCTTCGTCCACGCTCGCAAGCAGCCGTTCCAAATCGTTTCGTTTGTCTTCGTCCAAACCGGCAAACAACACCAACTCGCGCTGCCGCAGTTCCCTTTCGAGCGCTTCCCGCCGCTCGGCTGCGGTCCCGATGCGGAGAAACTCCTCTCCGCTGGCGGCTTGTCCTTCCATGAGCAAATGCTGCTCCGTTTGAACTGCCTGCTGCAGGCGATCTTCCAAGCGCAGCCCTTCCTCGTCCAGCGGCCCCAGCTTGGCGGACAGCCGATCGTACCCGGCTTTTAGCTCAAGCTCGCTTTCAAGCTCCGCTAGAGCCTCCTCCAAAAACCTGACTGCGGCACCCGCCCCGGACTCTGGCGTTTCTGATACCGTTGTGTCATTAGCGCCGCCCGTGCCGGCATCCGGACCAGGCACCACTGCGGAGGAAACCGGAATTCCTGCGTTTATGCCGCCGTCCACCGCCTGTTTCTCACCCGGACCGTTCGCCGCTTGCCCACTTGTCCCGTCGTCGCTCTGCAAAGCCAGGCATTCCCGCTCAAACCGCTCATTTTCCGCCTGCAGCCCGGCGATTTTGTCCGTCAGCCCATCGATCCGGCTTAGCCATTCCCGTCCTTGACCGGCCAAATGAAACACATCCATCGCCGCCTCCGGCGACAGGTCGGCGGAAAGCCGCCGCTCCTCGAGCCAGCGCTCCCATTCGGCAGCGAGCTTGGCAAAATCCGCCTCGCGCCGGGACAACTCCCGCTCCACGCTTTGCAGTTCATCTTTCGCGGCCGCAGCGTGGCTGCGCGAAGCCGCGGCTTCCGCTTCGAGCCCGTCATGGCGCTGATCCCACAGCTGCCACTCTTCCATTAACCGCCGCAGCTGCCGCTCCTCCTCGTCCCAGTCCTCCGTGCGAAGCGAAGCCGCAAAGCTGCTTCCCGTGACGGCAGCCGCCGTCAGTGGATGCCGGACGAGCCGGGACAACAGCGCCGCGAGGCGCGTCTCCATTTCGCCGGCTTCCCCGGCTCCGGCTGCTCCGGCAGACCGGCGTGACGCCGAAGCGGAGCGCCGCCCCGGCGACCCCGCCGGCTTGCCGCGGAAAGCGCCGATGGCGAGGTAAACGTCAAGGCCCAGCAGCAGGGCGCCCGTGACAGCGGCGCTCCAAAGCGACCCCGCGGCCAGCCACAGCACGGCGGGAAGGGCAAGCGTCAGCACGCCGGCGCCGGCAAGCAGCTTGCGGTAAAGCGAGCGCAGCCGCGCCTCGGTCAGCGCTTCCGCGTCGGCGGCCCGGATTGCGGTGAGCCGGGAGGCTGCGTTGTCCCGCCAGCGGTCCAGCTCGCCGCGGAGCTCGCCCCACAAGGCGCGGATTTCGCCGCGCTCCTGCGGGAGGAGCATCGCGAACTGCCGGCGCGCCGCCGCCGCGCTGTCCTCGAGCCGCGCCGCCGCGGCCGCGCGGGCCGTCTCCGCGCTCGCCGCCGCCCGCTCCAGCTTGGAGCGTTCGCTTTGCAGCAGCTCCATCTCCTTGTCGTAGGCGGCGAAGCGCGCGCTGAACCGGCGAACCTGCTCCCGTTCGCCGACCGTTCCGGCAAAGGCGCGCAGGTGTTCAGCGCGCCAAGCCGGGTGGATGCTGCGCAGGCATTCCGCCAGCCGGGCCCGGACCAGGGCGGCTTCGCCCGCCAGTTCGGCCAGCTCGCGCCGCCGCGCCTCATAGGCCGGCAAGCGGGCGGCCAGCTGCCGCAGCAGCGGCTCTCGGGCCAGCACCGCCGCGCGCGGCTCCAGCGCGGCCAGCTCCGCCCGCAACGCTTCCCGCCGCCGGGCCCAGTCGCTGCGCTCCAGCTCCAGGCGGTCCTGCTCCGCCTGGAGCCCCTGCCAGCGCGCCAGCCCCTGCTCCGGGAAGCGCGCCGCCGCCGGCAGCGCGGCCAGCTCGGCGCGGATCGCTTCGCGCTGCAACCAGTCGCCGCGGCGCGCCGCCGCCTTTTGCAGGCGGGCGGTTTCCCGCGCGAGCTCAGCGCGCTCCGCTTCGCTGGCCGTCAGTTCCCCGGCCAGCTCCTCCAGTTCCTCGAGCACCTCGTTGTAGCGCGGGAGCAACGCTTTGGCCGCCTCCGCTTCGCGCTCCAGACGTTCGACCGCCTGCAGAAGCTGGGCGATCTCCTGGTTGCGGCCGCGCCGGCGGTACAGCTTGTCCATGTCCTGGGCCAGCTTTTTCTCCCCGCGCAGCACCGCCGCGCCCCCGCCGATGCCGGCGTGGAACAAAAAGCGGCTCAGCTCCTCGGACTGCAAAGCGCCGACCTCCTGCAGCTCCGTGAGCGAGACGGCAAACAGCTGCTTGAACATCGCCTTGGACAAGCCGCCCAGCAGCTCGCGCTGCATCTGCTCCTGCGTCATCTCCTGCAGCCGGCCGTCCGCATCGCTGCGCGTAATCCGCAGCCGGTCGCCGCGCGGGCCCGGCAGGTTTCTGCCTTCCGGCGGCTGCGCATAACGCTCGATGACCCAACGTGAGCCATCGCCCGCGGCGATCGTCAACACGCCGCCGTGCACGCCGCCGCGCACCGGCTCAAACCGCTCGGCGGCAAACGTCCGCGACGGGATGCCGAACAGCATCGCGCGCACGAAGCCGAGCAGCGTGCTTTTTCCCGCTTCGTTCGGGCCGTATAAAACCGTGACCGGGCCCGGCAGTTCCACATCCAGGCCGTGCAAATGTCCGAACCCGCTCACCTGTAATTTCTCCAGCCTCATGATGCTCCCCTCCCGCCAGCCGTTCCTTCTTCCGCAAGCAGCGCCCAGGCGAGTTCCTCCGCCCGTTGCAGCAAGGCCAGGCGCTCCTCGGGTCCCAGTTCCTTCAATAACCGCCGCAGCGTGCGGTTTTCCGTCAGCGGCGCCAGCGCGGCGCCTGTGATGTCCTCAAGCACCCCCGGCTCCCGCCCGGCCCGCTCGCCAAGCCGGAGCAGTTCGCCGAGGAAGCTGTCCTCTTCCAGCAGCCCAAGGCGGTCCATCTCCAGCGATGTCTCCACTTTAAAGCCGGCCGGCCAAACGACGCCGCCCAAGGGCGCCCACGCCGCACCGTCCGCCGCAACCGTTGCCGTAATGCCATGGTTCCTTGCCCCACCGCCGACCGGAGCGCTCCCCGTTTCATCGCCTGCCGTCCTGCCGGATGCATCCTTCGCTGAATCGCCCGCTGCAGCAAACGGCGTATTCTCCGGCGCGATGCCCAAGCCTTCTTCCTCCAGCAGCCGGCTTTCACGGCGCCGCAGCTCCTGCAGCAGCTCCGCGGCCTCCTGCCCGGATTGCAGCATCGCATGGAGCGGGCCGCGCCCGGCAAAGGTCAGCCGCACGATGCTGATCCGGCCCGGTTCGGCTTCCCGCACCTCCTCCAGCGCTTCCTCCACCCGGTCTTTCCACGCCTCCTCGCTTGCCAAACCGTCGATCGGCACCGTAATTTCCCGCCACAACACCTGATCCAGCCGGTGAAACGCCAGGCTTGCCCGTCCATTCTCATGCACATCGACGATGTAGCATCCTTTAGGGCCGGTTTCCTTCAAGCTGCGCCCCTGGATGTTGCCGGGATAAACAACCCAAGGGTTTTCGCTAAGGATCTGCCGTTTGTGAATATGGCCGAGCGCCCAATAATCGTAGCCGGATTCCTTCAACTCGCGAAGCGAACACGGGGCGTAAGCGTCATGCCCCTCTTGGCCGTCCACATTCGCGTGCAGCAGGGCAATGTGGTAGAGCGGCGAGTTCGCCTCAGCCTCATCGCGGCGAAACCGCGGCGCCAGGTTTTCCGTGACCGCCGGCGTTATGTAGGAGATTCCGCTGACGACCGCAACCTGCTCCCCGTCGCTCCGCCGGACGGCGACCCGGCTTTCCGCCTGCGCGCCGAACTCCGTCACATGCGGCGGCAGTTCGAGGCGCAAGCGGCGGCTGCCGAGCGGATCGTGGTTGCCGCGGATAAGATACACCGGGATGCCGTGCCGCCCCAGCTTGTCCCAGCCTTCCCGCAGCCGCAGCTGGGCGCGCAGCGACGAATCGGCGGCATCGTAAATGTCGCCGGCGAGAACGATGAAATCGACCGCTTCCGCAATCGCCAGCCGGATCAGCCGGTCAAAGGCGGCAAAGGTCGAGCCCCGCAAATATGCACGCAGCCGATCCGGCACGCCGGACATCCCGGAAAACGGGGTGTCCAGATGCAGATCGGCGGCGTGGAGAAAACGAAATGATTTCATGATACCAGCTCCATCATTTGAATTGCAGATACAGTTTTTTTAGTTCATGCACAACCCGGTTCAGCGAATAATGCGCTTTGGCCTTGTCCGAGCCGCTTCGCGCCAACTGGTAGCGGTAGTCCGGATCCACGATCACTTTTTCCAGCGCATCGGCCAACGCTAGAGCGTCCTCCGGCGGCACGAGCAGGCCGTTTGTTCCGTCCTCGATCTGCTCGGCGACTCCGCCGACCGCCGTGCCGACGAGCGCCAGGCTGCAGAGGGCGGCTTCGGCAAACACGGAGCCAAACGCCTCGGCCCGCGAGGGCAGGACGAAAATGTCGAAAAACGGCATAAACTCCTCCGGATGCAGCGTGTACCCGTAAAAAATCGTTTCATTGTAAATGCCCAGCCGCTGGGCAAGCTGCTCCAGCTCCTGGCGGATCGGGCCGTCGCCGATAATATGCAGCACGTAATTGTGCCCGCGCTTCTTGAGCTCGGCGCACGCGTGCAGAAGGACGTCGAGCCCTTTGGCCGGAACGAGGCGGCAGACCGTCACCAGTTGGGCCACTTCGTTTTCGTGCGGCACCGGCTTAAATCTTTTTTCATCAAAACCGTTAGGGATGACGCCGATCGCCCCGGGCTTCTCCACATAGGAACCCAAATATTCGGCAAAAGAACGCGACACGGTTAACAGCCGATCCGTCCGGTGCTCAAGCTCCCTATACAGTGAGGTGAGGAAGCGGTGCTCCGGACTGTCCGCGCGAATCCGCCCGTTTAAAATCAGCTCCCGCTCGTAACTCGAGTGAATGCTCTGGATGACGGGGGTATCCGGGAAAACCTCCTTCATGGCCAGCCCGGCAATCGGGTGGTGGGCATGGATCAAGTCGTACGGCTGTTTAATCCGCAGCTTGGTCCACCATAAGTAAGCGCGGTACGTTTGCACATATTTTTGCACGATCGGGCTGTCCCCGAACTCCTCCCAATCAAAGGTGGCAAATTGTACGGGATCGCTCCCTTTGGAGCGGATGCGTTTCGGCAGCGAAAATAACTCCATTTCCCAATGGGGAAGATTAAACCGGTCTTGCAGGTACGGAATCATCGACGATACGCCCCCCGGCTGTTCCGGAGGAAAAAATAAAGCCTGCAACAGTCTCATAGGGTTCTCCTTTGCGCGTCGTTCTTGTTTTGCGGATGACCGCTTCTTTTTCCATTATGCCATAGGCAGGAAGGAACATCCATTCCCCTTTTGAGATTGAAAAGCAATATGATACACTGCTGAAGTAATGTGTACCGGGATTTTTTGGAGGAAAGGAGCGGCGGAAATATGACCATACCTACCCTGCCAGCCGCATTTCGGGAATCGGTGCTGGCGATGCTCGGCCAGGATGAGGGGGAACGCTTTCTCGCCAGTTATACCCGCCCCCGCGCGTACGGGCTGCGGCTGAATACGCTGAAAGTCGAGCTGCACGGCGCGGCGGCGGCCCGGCTCGCGGAGCTGTTCGCTCTGCGCCCCGTTCCGTGGTGCGGTGCGGGCTTTTATTACGAGGAGCACACTCGGCCGGGAAAACATCCCTATCACGCCGCCGGACTATACTATATTCAGGAGCCCTCGGCGATGTCGGCCGTGGAGCTGCTCGATCCCCAGCCGGGCGAAACAGTGTTGGACCTGGCCGCGGCTCCCGGCGGCAAAACGACGCAAATCGCCGCCAAAATGAGGGGACAAGGCTTGCTCGTCAGCAATGAAATCCATCCGCAGCGCGCTCGCATTTTGGCGGAAAACGTGGAAAGGCTCGGCATCCGGAACGCCGTCGTGACGCAGGCCGCGCCCGCGGAGTTGTCCGCGCGCTTTCCGTTCGCCTTCGACCGGATCATGCTGGACGCTCCCTGCTCGGGCGAAGGCATGTTCCGCAAAGACCCGGAGGCCGTGGCCGAATGGTCCCCGGAGGCGGTGGAGCTTTGCGCGGCGCGGCAGTGGGATATTTTGCAGGACGCGGTGGCGATGCTAAAACCCGGCGGACGGCTCGCCTATTCCACTTGCACGTTTAACCGCCGCGAAAACGAGGACACGATCGCCCGCCTGCTGGAGGTTTATCCGTTCCTGCGGCTGATCGCCGAGAAGCGGATTTGGCCGCACCGCGAGCAAGGCGAGGGCCACTATGTGGCCCTGCTCGAGCGGGACGGCGCGGCGGAGGGCGGCGACGTCGCCAAAGGCGGGCGCGGGGAGCGCCCCGGCCGCAGCCGCCGCGAGTCCCGTGCCGGCCACGCCGGCCGGGAGACCGCCGCGGCCTGGGACGCCTTCCGCGCCTGGGCGGCGGACGAGCTGCCCGCCTTCGCGCCCGGGAGCGGCGCGCCGCTCCTGTTCGGCGAAGCGCTGTACCTGCTGCCTGCCAGCAGCAGCCTGCCGCTGTCGCCGGACCACCTGACCGGCCTGAAGGTGCCGCGCGCCGGGCTGCACCTCGGCGACGTCCGCAAAGGCCGGTTCCAGCCCGCCCACGCGCTCGCGATGGCGCTCGGCGCAGAAGACGCCGCGCGAATTTGGCCGCTCGGCGAAGACTCGCCCGCCGCGGCCGCTTACCTGCGCGGCGAAACGCTGGAGGTGCCCGCCGATCTGCGCGGCTGGCACCTCGTCACCCTCGCCTGCGGGGGCGCCAGCTTCCCGCTCGGCTGGGGCAAAGCCAGCGGCGGCCAGCTCAAAAACCACCTGCCTAAAGGCTTGCGGCAGCACTGTTAAAGAGAGGGGGCCAAGCTCCGAAGTCGGACACACGGCAAAATTTCCGAAAGAAGAAATTTGCCGTGTTTTTTAACCTCTCTCTCATGCTCACCAACCGCCCCCTTCACCCCTAATTGGAAAAATTCCAATAGATTACCGGGTATCGAACGCCATTTGCAGCCCTCATTGGAAAAAATCCAATAGATTTCGCTCACATTACCCATTTTACGCCCTACCGAACCCGATCTATTGGAAATATCCAATCAAGCTACTGTATTTACCACTAATATTCCAATTCTATTGGATATTCTCCAATCAACACAAAGTGCTGTGCCACAGAAGCGAGTCACTCGACTATACTATCCTGACAACTCACCGCCCACTAAAATTCCGCCTGCCATACGCAAATGCCAAAACTCCCCGCAACCCGTCCCCTCCCTTTACAGCCCAATCTATTGGAAATATCCAATCAGACTACCCTATTTATCACTCAAATTTCAATCAATTGGATATCTCCAATCAGCGCTTCCGAAACAATCTCCCCGGATTCAGACCCCGCGCTTGTTGACAATACGCTTTTTCCATGGAATAATACACTTATCTAATTAGATGATTATAAAATCAGGAGAGGGATAAACATGCAGCTTGACCGCCTCGTTCATTTCCATAAAGCCGTCGGGGACGTCACCCGCATCCGGATCATCGCGCTGCTTCAAAGCGGGCCGCTTCACGGCCAGGCGCTCGCCGGAAAATTAGGCGTTACGCCGCCGACGATTACCCATCACATCACCAAGCTCAGGGAAGCCGATTTGATATATGAGCGCCGGGACAAAAATACGATTTATTTTTATCTGAACGAAAAAAGCTTAACCCAGCAGGCCCAGGCCATCCTGAATGTCGGCAAATCGCTGCCCGCGGCGGCCGACGGCAAACACGAGGAAGCGCAGCGGAAAGCGTCCGTCGAAAGCAGCTTCTTCAACAAGGACGGCACGTTAAAGCATCTGCCTGCGCAGCGCAAGAAAAAGCTGGTTGTGCTCGAACGCCTCATCAAAGGTTTGGAGCCTCGCCGGAAATATACGGAGAAGGAGATCAACGAGTACATCCGGAAGTTTCACGACGATTTTGCGACCATCCGCCGCGAGTTTATCATGAATCACTATATGTACCGGGAAAACGGCATCTACGAGCTGAACCCTCCGGAAATGTGGGGCAAAAGCTAAAACCGCCGAGCGGCCTAGTCTATCTCACAATCACGATTTTGGCCGGTAATGCGGTAGCGGACGTACTTAGGACGCCTGGCCGCATGGCCTTTTTTTTGCCCAACTAATTAGATGAATATCAAATTAGATTATTATCTTATTTCTGCTTGCTAAGGAGTCTGATGTAAAAATGAAACACCACCAAATGCTGCGTGAAGAAAAACAGTACGCGCGGCTGTTCGCCGCCGGGATCGTAAACGGCATCGGAGACCGCTTCAGCCAGGTTGCCGTTCTCGGACTATTGCTGTCGCTGACGGGATCGGGTTTGGCCGTCGGCATTACTTTTGCCGTTCGCCTGATTCCCTATCTGTTGTTTGGGCCGCTGGGAGGGTTGCTCGCCGACCGCTTTTCCAAAAAATCGATCATGATCTTTACGGATATCGCCCGTTTTTTCTTTGCCTTGACCCCGCTGCTTGTCCGTCATGCGGACGATGTCTGGATCATTTACGTCAGCTCGTTTGCTCTATCGGCCGGCGAGGCGCTGTATGCTCCCGCCCGGATGTCCGTGATTCCCCGTTTAGTCCGCCGGGAGAACCTCCTGGCCGTCAACAGCTTGGAGCAGGCGATGGTCGGTTACGTGCTGATCGGCGGCTCCGTGACCGGTGGATTCGTTTCGGCCTTGATCGGCGGCCAGGCGTCGTTTGTACTGAACGCTCTGACTTTTCTCGCTTCGGCTTTGCTTTTGTCCGGATTGGATCTCTCCCGGGAGCCCAGACGGTCTACGGAAGCACGCGGCTCGGATGCGTCGTCCGGGGTTCCGGACAGGGCATTCACAGAGGCAAGCGAAGAGCCCTCGCGGTCCATTCCCGAGCCCCAAAGCAAACCTCCGGGAGCGCTTCGCCTGCTGCTGTCCCGTTCGTTGTATTTGCGGCTGATGATCATCGTGTTTGCCATTTGGCCAATCGGCGATGGGATGATTAACATTTTGATCAGCGTTTACGCGTCGGAAGTGTTTCATATGGGAGAAATCGGCATCGGCCTGCTGTACGGCGCTTTGGGGATCGGTCTTGTGGCGGGCTCCAAAATCACCGGCAAAATCGGCCGGCGTATGGAAACGGTGGCGATATTCGCCCTGCTGCTGGAAGGTGCGATCCATATGCTGATCAGCCAAAGCGCTTTTTTTATGCTCGCCCTGATCCTGATGGTCGGCTCGGCCATGGTGTCCAGCATCGGCAACGCCTGCAATGAAACGGTTTTGATGAAGACGGTTCCCGCCGGCTGGCAAGGGCGCTTCTTCGGCACGCTGGCCGCCCTGCAAAATGCGATCATGGGGGTATCCATGTTGTTGGCCGGGTTTCTTCTGGACTTCGCGGCTCCCAGGTCCCTTGGGCTTGCTGCCGGGATTTTATTTACGTTGTTGGGAGCCGGAGCAGGAATCGTCTGGGCCGTGTCCCCATCCCGGCAGGCTCGTACGAATATAGAGTCAGAGTCACTTTGAATATAGCGGAACTTTACCGTGTACCGGACAGCTGCATATGGGATAATGTGGTAGAAGCACTCATGAAAACTATGAGGAGGCAGATCATTTGCCGAAGTTTACGATTCGCAAAATGGAGCGGCCTTACGATTTTTCGCAGGTAGCGCCGCTGCTGAATTTCATTTGGTCCGAGCCAACGACGGCAGAACTGCTGAAGGAAGAAGAAGACAAAATCCCCCCGGGGAAGCTGCATTACAACGAAGAAGGCGAGCTGATGGGCTGGGATCGCCCAAAATGGGTGGCTGAAAACGAAGACGGACTCATCATCGGTTATGCACATGCGTGGCGGGCTCCTTGGTCGGACCCGGGGACTTTGCTCCATACCGTTGTTGTGCACCCGGAATTACGTGGAAACGGAGTTGGCCAAGCTTTGTACGATACGCTTCTGCGGTGGTCCGTTGAAGTCAAGGCCTCCCGCCTGATCAGCTTTATTCGGGAAAACGATCAGGAAGGAATTGCTTTTGCGGAACGGCGCGGCTACATCAGGGAACGGCATACCTTTGAATCCGTCCTGGACCTGTCGGCGTTTAACGACGATAAGCTGTTCGAATCGATCAAGGCAGCGGAGCAAACCGGGCTCCGTTTTGTTACACTGGCGGAGGAGCCGGGAGAAGCAAGCGAGAGAAAACTATATGAGCTGTATAAGGACACGCATCCTGACATTCCCGGATTCTCCGGCGACTTTCCCTGGTTTGAGGAATGGAAAAAATGGAGCATCGAGCAGCCCGGCGTACGCCCGGAGTGGATTCTTATCGCCAAGGACGGCGACCGTTACGTGGGTGTCGTTACGCTGCAGCAGAACGAACAGACGCAGGCGATGTATCATGAGTATACCGGCGTGCTTCGGGAATACCGCGGACGCCGGATTGCACTTGCCCTCAAGATGCTTGGCATCCAAACGGCATGCGCCTGCGGAGTTCCCTATTTAAAAACGCACAACGACTCCATGAACGGTCCGATGCTGCACATAAATCGCGACCTGATCGGTTTCCGGGCGGAGCCGGGAACTTACAAGATGGTGTGCGAGCTACAGTGAGAGCTTGGCCTGCAATTTTGAAGCTATGTCGCAGCTAGTAGATTGATCCGGAAATAATATGGCTTATCTGCGGACAGGGGCCATACAGGGGCCATGGATCGCTTTGTTCTATATTTTAGTCATGTGCTCAGTATCGTCCCCATAAAATAGCGGAACTTTAGGGTCTTATTTTCCGAATTTGAGCCTATTCATCACCATAGGGGAACTTTTGGGTCTTATTTTTCGATGAACACGTCGAAAGGCGGATGGCGTAAAATAAGTTGTGTAAGGACAGGTTAGTCTATCAAACGACAAAAAAGTAGGGTATGCTTGGGATTGCGAAGTCACCAAGGAGGAACCCTACTCAATGACAACTATACAACAAAACTCGTTCACAGAACAACTCGAAAATACAATGCAAAGTTTTCTAAAAGAAAAAATTGAAACTCTTTTAAAGGAGGAAATTAAAAATTACTTACAAGTAGAGCACCCGGAAGTGGCAAACAGCCGCAACGGATATTACAGCAGGAACTGGGAAACCCGACACGGGGTGATTCCGGATCTGCAAGTGCCGCGGGATCGCCAAGGCGACTTTCAGACGGAACTGTTCGCGCCCTACCAGCGGCGGGAAGCTTGGCTAGAGGACACGGTCATTCACATGTACAAGGGCGGGATGAGCACAAGAGACATCGCCGCCTTCATTGAAAAAATGTTTGGCGCCCAGTACTCGCCAACGACCGTGAGCAACATCACGAGCACGGTGCTGGAAGACGTTGCGGCCTGGCAGGCTCGACCGCTGGCCAAGCGTTATGCGGTCATCTATCTGGACGGGATGTACGTGAAGCTCAAGCGTCAGTCCGTCGCCAGCGAAGTCATTTATATTGCCATGGGTGTCGATGAGGCCGGACACCGTGAGATCCTTAGCTTCAGCCTTGGCGGCAAAGAAAGCGCCAACGGGTGGAGGGATGTCCTGCGAGACCTCTACAAACGTGGCGTGCACGAGGTGCTGCTGGGCGTATTCGATGGCTTAGCGGGACTGGAGGAGGCCTTCCGGGAAACGTATCCGCAGGCCGGCGTCCAGCGTTGCGTCACTCATAAAATGCGCAATACGCTACCGAAAATCCGCGATAAGGACAAAGCGGATTTCGTGACGGACATGAAGACGATTTACAGTGCCATGGATCGCGATGTCGCCATGGCCAATTTCGACCTCGTGCAAGCCAAGTGGGGCAAGATCTATCCGAAGGAGCTCGCGTCGTGGGAGAACGAGTTACCGGTCCTCCTTCGCTTTTACGATTTCCCAACGATGATCCACTATGCCATTTACACCTCGAACCCCATCGAGCGAACAAACAAGGAAATCCGCAAGCGGCTGCGGCCCATGAACAGTTTGACGAACATGGATGCAGCGGAGAAAATTATTTATCTAGAGGCCCTCTCCTATAACGAACGCTGGAGCAGCCGGGTGTTGCGTGGATTCGCGGATGCAAAAACCCAGCAAGCGCTCAAAAAAATGTTTGACGAAAAATATCCCCAGGCCTGAGCCGATGCAGTCGCGTTAGCCAGGTGTGGCACACAAAGCATAGATAACAAGGACACTTTGACAACTGGAAATGAAAAGGAAATTTTTCAGGGGGGATCCCCCCTGAAGCTTGAAAACCAATGATATCCATTGTCCCAATGGATACCCTACTTCGAACCCTAAAAGATAATTACACAAAACTCTTGACGCTACCGAAAGGCGGCCTTTTGCCACTAAATCGTGAAAATAGCGCCATAAAATTCCTCTATTGCACGCAACATGGGGGGTATCGCTGAAATAGCGCCCTTTTTTTCCTTTATGTTGTCACCCGAGATCCTTTAATAGACTAATTTTGCCGTTTTCTCAAGTCTTCACTTGCCATCATGCTAGCGTTATTTCCAGAATCGTCTACTAGTCGCTATTCGCCCATTTCCCGGGTAATTCCCAAACAATATTTTTCCAGCGCCAGTTTAACGCCTTCTTCGTTGTTGGACTCCGTTACGGCATCGGCCGCGGCTTTGACTTCCTGCGGGGAATTGTCCATGGCCACGCCAAGCCCAGCGAAAGTAAGCATCGTTAAATCGTTATAATAATTGCCGATGGCCATGACGTTTTCCGCCGGAATACCCCGCTTTTCCGCCAACTTTTGCAGCGCAGCGCCTTTAGAAGCATCCTTATGCATCAAATCGATGAAAAAATCGCCGCTGCGCAGCATGTTCAACTCCTGCCGCCATTCGCTCCATTCGGCAAACACGCGGTCGAGCTGCTCTATTTCCCCCGAAACGGTTAATTTGACGATTGGCTCGCGCAGATCGGCCCAAGCCGGAAGGTCCTGCGGCACTACAAAAAATTTGCTGTAGATATCCAGCACTTCCTGGCTCAAGCGGGATGCTCCCTCCACGTATACGGTAAACGTTGTATTAATGTCGAAATGCACTTTATGCTTGCGGCAATACTCCATATATGGCTCCAGCACTTGCCGGTCAAGCGCAAACTCATGGACGGCTTCCTCCGTCCGCACGTCAACCGTGACTGCGCCGTTATGTGTAATGACATACCCCTCCAGACCGATCCGGTGCATAAAAGGGAGCGAACTGATCGGAGCCCGTCCGGTGCACAGCACGAATTCCGCGCCTTGATCCGCAATGGCCCGAATCGTTTCCATCGTGCCAGGCGTCAATTCGTGGTCATCGTTCAGCAAAGTTCCGTCTACATCCAAAGCGATTAGCTTGTATTTCATAATTGTCTCTCCTTTATATTTCTCATCCCTCCCAAACCCTCCCTTACCGTAAGGGAGGGCCCCAAGGGCCTGCTGCCCTTTGGATACCCGCAAAGGGGAGGAACGTGGGAGCTACAGAGGCGCTCCTGCGGCTGTTCCCTGCGGGAATGCGCCCAGCTTCGTGCGTGGAACGCTTTTCCCCCTTCGGGTACGTCTTACTTGGGGTGCTCCCGGGTTACCTGGAAACACGCTGCAGGCACTGCTGCTTTCGCACGCACCCGGGTGACTATGGGGAAGCAGCCGCTTGTCGCCCTTCGGGCACGCTCTGCTTTTGGCGCTCCTGCGAGGGGTGGGGGACTGCTAAGTAGGCTGTTTTTACTGCAACATTTGTGCTTGCATCCGCTCTCCCTTCGGGATTCGCTCTACTTCGGCGCAAAGCTCTGGCTTGTTTGTGCTACTTAGGGCGCGCTGCCCAGTTCCTTCGTGCTTGGAGCCGCTCTCCCTTCGGGATTCGCTCTATTTCGGCGCAAAGCTCTAGCTTGTTTGTGCTACTTGGGGCGTGCTCCCCGGTTCCTTCGTGCTTGCACCCGCTCTCCCTTCGGGATTCGCTCTACTTCGGCGCAAAGCTCTGGCTTGTTTATGCTACTTGTGGTGTGTTACCCAGTTCTTTCGTGCTTACAGCCGCTCTCCCTTCGGGATTCGCTCTACTTCGGTGCAAAGCGTTAGCTACTTTTTATATGCTTTTAAAGCGGCCAGTTCGGCTACGGTCAACTCGCGGAAGGCGCCCATGG
The DNA here is from genome assembly GCF_003863965.1 of Paenibacillus oralis. Taxonomy (GTDB): domain Bacteria; phylum Bacillota; class Bacilli; order Paenibacillales; family Paenibacillaceae; genus Fontibacillus; species Fontibacillus oralis. Next base: position 4,288,222 of record NZ_RRCN01000001.1, on the reverse strand, counting down.
GGAGCGATTCGTCGAGGGCGAGCGGGCCCATGGAAATGCGCTTTAAATAGTTTACTTTGGAGCCGACGGCTTCGAACATTCGCTTCACCTGGTGGAACTTGCCTTCGGAAATGGTGAGCCGTATGCGCGAAGTCAGGGTGCCGTCGGCGAGTGTGTTTCGCTCAAGGATGTCAAGCTCGGCGGGCAGGGTGACGTAGCCGTCGTCGAGCTCGACGCCTTGTTTAAAGCGCTGGGCTTCATTGTCCCCAACGTGGCCGTCGACGATGGCCTCGTACGTTTTGGGGACGTGCTTGCGCGGGGACAGCAGGTCATGGGCCAGCTGGCCGTCGTTGGTGAGCAGCAGCAGGCCTTCGGTATCTTTGTCCAAACGGCCGACGGGAAACGGGTCGAAGGCGCGAAATTCGTCCGGCAGCAAGTCGAGCACGGTCTTTTGCCGGAGGTCCTCGGTGGCGGAAATGACGCCGGGCGGCTTATGCAGCATCAGATAAACGAACTCACGGTATACGATTCGTTCTCCATCCAGCTCGATGACGTCCCCGTAGGGGTCGCATTGCGCTCCGCTATCTTTGACGACAGTACCGTTTCGGGTCACCCGGCCTTGCTTCACGAGCTTTTTAATTTCGGCTCGCGAGCCGTATCCGAGATGACCCAGGATTTTGTCAAGTCTTTGTGTTTTTTTGCCTGGGCTCATCGTTATGTCCACCTCCAGCCGGCCGGATACTCGTTTTTGAGCAGGCCGTTTTGCCATTTGCCCCAACCGAGGGAATAACCGTCCACCGTGACGAGCACATAACCTTTCGGGTTAACCCCATCACGGGTATGAACTCGCGAGGGTTCGATTTCCAGCGTTTCCCCTTTCAAATAACGGACGGCCTCCCCGTCGTCGACGGACAAATCGAGCGTTCTGGCCGCCTCGGAAGGTGCCAGCGCCGTAGCCAGCGGATGCCCTGGCGTAAACCTGCCGTTTTTGACCGTGCCGACATACCAGCCCGGGCGTACAACCTTTAGCCCGTCCAGCTGTTCTTTGGCGACCGGGGAAAGGTATACGTTCCCGCCAAACGTCAGCGGCGTCCCAGACAGCTCGGCCCGCAAATGCTCAACGGCAAAAGCGCGCCAGCTGTCCAGCGTCTCCCGTTCGCCAGGACCTTTTTTGTCCGCGCCGGCCGCCTGCCGGGAACGCTGCGAAGGGCGAGCTGCCGCTCTGTCGCGCAACCTTCCATCACGCTCCGAAGCTATGAGTTCAGGTCCCGCCGAATGGGCCGGCAAGCCAGCTTGTTCGCTTTTTTGCTCCAATACCGCGACAAAATGCCCTTCGCCTTCCACTTGATGGGGCCATAGTCTGCCGCAGCCGGCGATTTGCGCTTTGATTTCCTCAGGGACCGAAGCCTTAATGCCCCCGTTTTTGCCGCTTAGCCAATCCAGCCATTCCGGCCGGCCCGGGGAAATACCGGTGTCCCGCGGCACGGGCACAACCTCGAAGTCCGGGTTCCCCAGCAAAAATTCCGCGATCATCGCCTCGTTCTCTTCCGGCGCAAACGTGCAGGTGGAGTAAACGATCCTGCCGCCGGGCGCCAGCATCGCCGCCGCCGTGTTCAAAATATCCCGCTGCATGACCGTACATTTCTCGATCGAATGCCGTTCCCACTGCCGGGCCATGTCCTCGTCCTTACGGAACATGCCTTCGCCCGAACAAGGAGCGTCGATCAGGATTTTGTCAAAATAATGCGGAAAAGCCCGGGCGATCCGCTCCGGCGATTCGTTCAGCACCACCGCGTTCCGCACGCCGTAGAGCTCGATGTTTTTGGCCAAGGCTTTCGTCCGCTCCGCATGAATATCGTTGGTGACGAGCGTGCCTGTGCCGTTCAGAAGGGCCGCGATTTGCGTCGACTTTCCGCCCGGAGCCGCGCACAAATCGAGCACCCGGTCCCCTTCGGATACGTTCAGCAGCTCCGCCGGCGCCATCGCGCTCGGCTCCTGTATGTAATACAAGCCGGCATGGTAATAGGGGTGTTTGCCGGGCTTGACCCGTTCATCCACATAAAAACCCGCCTTGCACCACGGAATCGGACGCAGCGCAAACGGCGACAGCTTCAGGAACGAGTCCAGATTGATTTTTAGCGTATTGACGCGGATTCCCGCATGCTTAGGATCGTCATAGGAGGACAGGAATACCTCAAACTCATCCCCAAGCAGCTCCTGCATTCTATCCAGAAAAACGCTCGGTAGTTGCACCGTCATCTCGTACCATCCATTCTTCAAAAACTCATGTTGAAAAACAACGCTATTGTACCACAGGTTCCCCTACCATAACCTCACATTGGAAAAATCCAATCGATTGACGGATCATGACCGCCATTTGGATTTTTCCCATCAGAACGTTGCGCTAGGTTAGCTTTTGTCCCCGATACGATATTAGGATGCCGAGGCTCCTCTATGTTTAAGCCCGCCCCGATTAAACAAAGGAGGCGGGCCTATAAATCAGCCGTTTAATTCCCGTTGTCTTTGCTCCAGCTTCAGCCGGCGTTCCTCATGTTTATCGCCTCGCTGCGGCTTGCGCCGCTGCGGGATGTTCGGCGCGATCGCCCCCGCCGCTTGCTCCACGGCGTCACGCAGCACTGGATCGACAATGTCAATCGTTAAATCATAATACACAAAAGAATGGACTTGACGTGGCTCCAAAGCTTCCGCATAAGCCGCCGCCTCCCGGCGCAGCTTGCCGAGGCCGATCCCCAGCGCCTCTTCCGGATACGGCGTGAGCCGCTCCAGCGCCGACAGCAGCATTTTCCGGCTGCCCGAAACGTTGCCGCTCCGCGCATGGAACAGCCCGACGGCTACCTGCAGCAGCCCTTTGTACAGCGGATCGTAATTCCGCTCCAGCCAAAGCTCCTCGAGCACCTCATGGCACTCAAAGTAATCGCGGTCCCGGTTAAAATAAACCAGATACGCCACGTACAGCGGCTCATAGCTCATCGCCGGGCTCCTCCACTTTTTTGTGCTGCTTGATCAAATCTTTGACCTCGGTCAGCAGATCCTTGATGCCCTCGAAGTCCTTCGCTTCCCAAAGCTCGTTAAACCGGTGCTGCGCGTCGATCGCTTCGGAGACAAGATGATAGAAATATAGCTGATGAATGGCCGCAAGCAGCGACGACACGATATTGGAGTCGTCCTCAAAGCTTTTTTGCGCCAACAGGATTTCCTGGCGGATGCTCGACATTTCGTTGTCCAGCACAAAGGCGGCTTCGGCCGCTTTCTTCAGCCGGGCGCGCATTTCCTCCGGCAGGCTTTCGCGGTATTTGTAGTTCAGCGAGTGCTCAATCGTCGCCCAAAAGTTCATCGCCAGCGTGCGAATCTGGATTTCGGCGAGCACGTTTTTTTGCCCAAGCGCGGTTTGCACCGGGTATTCGACGATCATATGGAAGCTGCGGTACCCGCTTTCCTTGTAGTTCGTGATGTAGTCCTTCTCGTACAGCACCTTCAGGTCTTTGCGCATGCGGATATATTCGGCCACCCGCCGGATATCCTCCACGAACTGGCACATGATGCGGATGCCGGCGATATCCTCAATGCCCGTCTCCAGATCGTCCATGGACACATTAAGCCGTTTGGCTTTTTCTAAAATGCTGGAAATTTTTTTGACCCGTCCGGTCACGAATTCAATCGGCGCATATTCCTCGCGTTTTTTTAGTTCGGACCGCATCGTTTTGAATTTCACTTTTAACTCCTCAACAGCTTGATCATATGGAAGCAAAAATGTTCCCCAATCTCTACTGTCCATCCCTATGCCTCCTGTCTTCTGTAACCCGGTTTTCTATCGGTGGTCGGCCCCCACCGCCTCGGAAATATGGTTAAACCCGTCGCGCGCAAGCAGCTCCCTCAAGCCGCGATGCAGCTTCCGGTTGATCTCCGGCCCCTCATAAATCAGCGCGGTATAAATTTCCACCAGGCTGGCGCCCGCACGTATTTTGTCATAGGCGTCGGCAACGGAAAAAATCCCGCCCGAACCGATAATCGGCAGTTTGCCGCCCGTCTGGCGATAAACGCGGGAGACGATTTCCGTCGATCTGGCGGCCAGCGGCTTGCCGCTAAGCCCGCCGGTCTCCTTGGCGTTCTTATGGTGAATCCCTTCTCTGGAAACGGTCGTATTCGTGGCGATCAAGCCGGAAACACCACTCTTCTCGATCGTATCGATCATAAACTCCAGCTCCAGGTCGCTTACGTCAGGCGCAATTTTAACCAGCACGGCTTTGCTCGCGCCATGCTTCCTTGCCTCCGCCGCCATCTGGTTCGTCACCGCCTGCAGCAGCGCGGACAGCTCGTCGCCATGCTGCAGATTACGCAAGTCCGGCGTGTTTGGCGAGCTGATGTTCACGACAAAAAAGTCCGCATACGGGTACAGCGCCGAAATGCATTTTTCATAATCGCGAAACGCCTCTTCATTGGGCGTCGTTTTGTTCTTCCCGATGTTCACGGCAACGGGAATCGGCCGCTGCTTCAACGCCCGCAGCCTTGCCGTCATCTCCTCCGTGCCGTGATTGTTAAAGCCCATCCGGTTGATGAGCGCTTCCTCCGGAGGAAGTCTGAACAGCCGCGGCCTGTCGTTGCCCGGTTGCCCGACCGGCGTCACCGTTCCCACTTCCATAAAGCCGAAGCCGATGGCCGAAAAACCCTCCACCGCATCCGCGTTTTTGTCGAGTCCGGCGGCGAGTCCCACCGGGGAAGGAAAATGAATTCCGAATAAATCCGTTGCCAGTTCCGGTACTTCCGGAACGCCGTACATACCGCGCATGAGGGTGAGGGCCCCCGGTATTTTTGCCGCATTATGCAAACTGTTAATGACTAGATGATGGGCATTTTCCGGATCCATCCGGAAAAAAACGGGTTTCCCCAAAAGCCGATACAACACGTTATTTGTCCACTCCGATCGCTGTTTCCTGTGCATTTTTTCTATAAACAGTTTAGCCGTTTCCGGCCGAAAAGAAAAGTTTAACCTCGCGCCATGTGAAAACCGCTACAAAGTGATGGAATTTTAAAATGAAAGCCATTACAATAGGAATATAGCAGTTGTAAAAGTGTGAGTTCAAAAAGTCAGGTTTTCAGCACCGAAGCGTATGCTTCCGAAGTGCGTTTTTTCAAAACGCTCTAGGTCGGATGAAGCTAGGGACGAAAGGAGCGGAGCGTACGTTTTGGGTACGTGAGTAACTGAAATGTTTCCGCAGGAAACATGCTTCGTAAGCATATGCTTGGCCCGGCTGAATTCAAGATTCGATGCCGAATACGCTCCATGTTCTTGCTTCGTGATCAAAAGTTGACTTTTTGAACAACCTCTAAAAGGGAGGGATGTAGCTGTGTCTACCAAACGTGTACCACCCACACTCCAGCAAAAAAAGGACGAAGTCAACAAGAAAGCGCTCATCTGGTCGATTTCCATCGCCGCGGCGCTTATTGTGGCAACTACCGTCCTCTTGATTTTGACGCAAACTTAAAGTCTTTTTAGTTAAGCCAGTGATATACCCGATGGGGATTGGTCTGATTCTGGCGGTGTCCAAGCTTGAATCTTTCTTTCGGGACGCTTTCCAAAGCGGGCAAAATCCCCTTTCCTATCGTCACCTTCGTTCCTTTCGGAGCGAGATCGAACAGCTCTTCCACGTCTTTTTTCCCCATGCGGATGCAGCCCAGCGATTCGTCTTTGCCGATGCTGTCCGGATCGTTCGTCCCGTGAATCGCGTAGTTCGTATCCGACAGCTGCATGCCGCGGCTGCCGAACTCACCGTTGTCTTTTCCGTTCGGGTTGATCACTTTGTCCGAAATGACGAAGGAGCCTTCCGGCGTCCTGTCGCCGCCCAATCCGACGGGGTAGCTGCGGATCAGCTTGTCTCCGCTGACGACGGCCAGCACATGCGCTTTCGTATCCACGATAATCTCAAACGGCTCGGTGAAGTACGGCTGTTCTTCCGGGGCAAGACCTTCCCTTGACGCGTCCGATTCCGCGCTCTGCTGACCCGCCGCACCGGAACCGGCGTTTTGCAGCTTCTTCAGCAGCGGCCCAAAAGCCTTGACCATGACAGGATCGCTGCCGGCAAGCCAATTGTCCGGAAAAGGGCCAGTCAAATCGTCCAGACTGGATGGCCATCCCCCCGTACCCTCTTGATATCTCTGCATCGCCGAAGCAAGCACGCCCAGCGACTCCTGGTACGGAATCCATCGCTCAGCCGCCGCCTGCAAGCCGGAAGCGTCCGGCGGGGTGCAGCGGCATGCTTCCGCGTCATAGGATTGGATCTTCGTCATTCCTTGATTCGGACTTTGCTCCAGTTCATAAACGACCGGCATGTCGTCCGTCCAGAGCAAATAATCGCCTTTCCGCTCCATGCCCAGCACCGCGGCATTTAGAATCGGCGCGCCGGTGCGGCGCTGCAAATCGATCAGCCCGCCGAGCGCTTCGGCCCCGGCCTGCGGCTTACCGAAGGCGTAACCTTGCGCCGTAAATACCGGGCCTTTGACGGCGTTCGCGGCATCCCCCTTCGCCGGATTCTCACCCGGCGGCTTGGCCGGCTTGGCATCGGGCACAGCAGGGGGCGTTTCCGCTCCCGGTTCGTCCTGAGTACCGGCCGTAGCCGGTTCTGCCATCTCCCCCCCGGGCGCATATGCCGAGGGAAGCCCAATCAGCAGGGCGATCAGCAAAGCGATGCCCAACTTGCGCAGAAAGCGGCCGCGCTTTTCCCGCCGCTTCGTCTCCTGCAGCAAATCGGCTTTGTAGCCCATCCATAAATCCTCCGGAATTTTGCTCGCTTCGAAAGCTTCATAGACGCCGTCCGCCTGAATATAACAGTACCGTGCCTTTCCCGTCTGGCCGCTCGCTTCATATTCCTTGCCCAGCAAATACCAGGCCATTTTATTTTTCGGGTGGTCTTCCACAAATTTTTTGAGGTAGGCTGAATCCCCCATACGTTTCCTCCATTAAACGGAAAAGATATGACTTAACTATTACTATATCGGCAAAACGGATGGCGTTTCTAACCCGAACCTGTGATAAAAGCGCATTTTGCGACTTAGTACCTACATCGATTCATCATTTCCCGGGACATTTCGGAAAAAGCAAAAAGCGCGGTTAGCAAGAAGCCCTGCTTTTCCGCGCTTTAGAACTATATAAGTTGCCAGCATGTATAGCCGCTTGATTAAAATTCTTAATCCCGGCTCGCCAATTTCGCCAGCAGGCGAAGGATCTCCAGGTACAGCCATACCAGCGTAACCATCAAGCCGAACGCCCCATACCATTCCATGAATTTCGGAGCTCCCCGGTGCGCTCCCTCTTCGATAAAATCGAAATCCAACACCAGGTTCAGGGCGGCGATGATGACGATCACGATCGAGACGCCGATGCCAATCCAGTCGTTGCTATGGAGATACGGCACCTGAATTCCGAACAGTCCGAGAATAAAGCTGAGCAAATAGACGAGAGCCACGCCCCCGGTCGCGGCGATGACCCCAAGTTTGAACTTCTCCGTCGCTCTGATTAGCCGGGTCTTGTAGGCGATAAGCAAAGCTACAAACACGCCCATGGTCAGAAGAGTCGCCTGCAGCGTGATTCCATGGTATAGGCTTTCATAAGTGGCTGAAAGGGCCCCCAGGAATATCCCTTCGGCAATGGCGTAAACCGGAACCAGATACGGCGCCGTTCTTGGCACAAAGCTGACGATCAGCGCCAGGATCAATCCGACAATCGCTCCCCCGATCGCCATCGGAATGACATTCATCCCGTCGAAATACAGCATCCATGCGCTGAACGCGCTACCGAGGAGGATGACCAAAGTGATAAACGATTTGTTTACCGTCCCCTCGACGGTCATCGCGTTCATTCCGGAGAAAGAATCCGGCCTGTCAAACGTATCGCTTCTTAAAGTTGGGTTACCACTGCGTCCGATCAAAAAACAACACCTCATTTATCAATTTGTTACTATGATATCATAAAATATTCCAACTATACTAGAACATATTGCCGTTTCCATTTGGCGCGATCCAGCCTGCCTATTTCCCGCGAAGTTCCCACGAAATGCACGAAATCCACGAAATGCAAAAGTGCATGCGATTTTCGTCGAAATTCCTCGAAAAGGGTGGTTCAAATGCAAAACTACAGTTCATTTCCGGTCAAAAGACTCTTTTTTATCAAAACGCTCATAATCAAATGTACTTTTGCTTTTCAGACGCTCCATAATTGGTGATCCCTAGAATATGGAATGCACTTTTGCAGTTGACCCGTATAAATTGTCTCATCAAACTTTCTCTTCAAAAAAAACAAACCCCACCGCTGCGGTGAGGTCCCCTGCATTTAACTCGCTTTCGGAAATTAGCCTTCTTTATTGAACGGCTCATCCGCTACTTTGATGGAGTCGGTCGGGCAGCCGTCGCAAGCATCTTGAAGATCATCGAATAAATCTTCCGGAATTTCCGTCACGCCGCGGTTCTTGTCCTCACCATAGATAACTTCCGCCAAACCTTCATCGTCGTAGTCATAAATATCCGGTGCAGTGGCGCCGCATGCGCCGCATGCAATGCAAGTGTCCTTTTCAACCCAAGTATATTTTGCCATCTTTAATCTGCCTCCTGAATAAACGGTACAAGTCCGGTGGTTTATATCACCATGTCCACTATAATATAAATAGAAAGCAATTTCAATTCATTTTCCGTATTATTCCAATCGAGAATCAGGATAATTTCCCTTTTGTTCCCGGAGAAAATCGGTCTGCAGCGAGGTGCCGCGAATTTTGTGGTCGCGAATCAGCGCCGAAGGGTCGTCGGTCAGCATGCCCGCCGTCAAAACGGCGTTTTCCCCGAATTTGTCGCGCAGCATGTCCATCACCCGTGTGAGCGACTCCTTTTTCGGCTGCTCCTCGTAGTCGAACAGATCAAGCTGCAGCGCAGCCTCCTCTTTGGGCACCAGATTCTGCAGCGTGATGCCAAGCAGACGCACCGGCTTATCTTCACTCCAGTGGCGCCGGTACAGCTCGCAGGCTTCGCGGTAAATTTCCTCCGCCTGCTCCGTCACCGTCTCAAGGCTTTGCGAACGGGTAATCGTCTTCATATCCGGCGTGCGGATCGTGATTTGCACCGTTTGCGCCATCAACTGCTGCCGCCGCAATCTGCGGGCGACCTGGTCGGCCAAATTCAGCATAACCCGCTGCACATCCTCCATCCGGCTGATGTCCGCCGGCAGCGTCGTCGTATGGCCGATCGATTTGTTTTTCTCGCGTTCGTCGGTCACCGGGGAATCGTCGATGCCGTTCGCCGCCCGCTTCATCCAGGCTCCGGCCACGCCGAAGCGGTCGATCAGCTTGTTTTCATCGGCCGCAGCCAGCTGGCCGATCGTGTAGATCCGCATCTTCTTCAGCTTTTCCGCCGTTTTACGGCCGATGCCGAACAGCTCGTTGCAAGGTTTGTCCCACAATAGGCGGGGAACGTCGCGGATTCTAAGCACCGTGATGCCGTTTGGCTTCTTCATGTCGGAGCCCATTTTCGCCAGCAGCTTGTTGGGAGCAACGCCGATGCTGCACGGAAGGCCCAGTTCATCTTTAATCCGCTGCTGGATTTGGGCCGCGATTTCCAGCGGCGTGCCGAACTGTTTGGAACCGGTAATATCCAGGTAACATTCGTCAATCGACATCGCCTGCAGCAAAGGCGTGTATTCGTAAGCGATGTCCATGAACGCCCGGGAATATTTGCGGTACAAATGAAAATCCGGCTGGATAACGAGCAGCTCGGGACATTTTTTTAGCCCCTGGCTGACCGTCATTCCGGTGGATATCCCCCTTTTCCGCGCCGTGTAGGAGCAGGTGACGATGACGCCTTTGCGCAGCTCGACGCTGCCGGCCACGGCCGTGGGACGGTTCCGGTATTTCTCCGGTTCCTCCGCCTCATGCACCGAACAGTAGAAGGCGTTCATATCGACATGAAGAATGACCCTGCCCTTGGCGGGATAATAATCAGCGGCATTTTTCACGTTGCTTCCCCTCATTTATCATTTGTTATTCTACCCCTCAGCATACCTTTCCAAGGAATAACGGTCAATATTGGACCATGCAATTTCGCAAAAAGCGTGTTACATTTAAAAAAACAGATGCTATAATTAGAAATTAATACACTCGGTGCTTGTATTTTCAGGACAACCAAAGGGGGACACTTCCATCATGTCAAAGGCTTTATCCATCTTCGACACCACCTTGCGCGACGGCACTCAAAGCGAGGGCATCAGCCTGTCGGCGGACGACAAGTTGAAGATTGCCAAGAAGCTGGATCAGCTGGGTGTCCATTATATTGAAGGTGGCATTCCGGGCAGCAACGGCAAAGACATCGAATTTTTCAAGCGGGTCAAGGAACTGGGGCTTCAGGCGAAAATCACGGCTTTTGGCAGCACGCGCCGGAAGGACAGCTTGGCCGAACATGATGCCAATTTGAAGCGCATGATCGAGTCAGGCGTGCAGGCGGCAACGCTGGTGGGCAAATCTTGGGATTTTCACGTTCATACGGCGCTGCAAACTTCGCTGGAGGAAAACTTAGCGATGATCTACGATTCCATCGCGTATTTGAAACGGCAAGGGCTGGAGGTTATTTTCGACGCCGAGCATTTTTTTGACGGCTACAAAAAGAACCCGGAATACGCCTTGTCCGTCATGCGCAAAGCGGAGGAAGCCGGGGCCGACTGGCTGGTCATGTGCGATACGAACGGCGGAACGATGCCGCATGAAGTACACGATATCGTCAGCGTGCTGGCCGGTACGATCACCGGCTCCCAACTCGGCATTCATACCCATAACGACTGCGAGCTGGCGGTGGCCAATTCCCTTAGCGCGGTGCGGGCGGGGGCGACGCAAATTCAGGGGACGATGAACGGATATGGCGAACGCTGCGGCAACGCCAATTTATGTTCGATCATCCCGAATCTGCAGCTCAAGCTGGGCTACCAGGTTCTCGAACCGGAGCAGCTTAAGCAGCTGACCAATACGGCGCGCTACATCAGCGAAATCGCCAATGTGCATATGCCGGTGAATCAGCCTTACGTCGGCACGGCCGCATTTGCGCATAAGGGCGGCATCCACGTATCGGCGATCCTTCGCGATTCCCGGACATACGAGCACATCGCCCCGGAGATGGTCGGCAACCGCCAGCGCGTGCTCGTCTCCGAGCTTGCCGGCCAAAGCAACATCGTGTCCAAGGCGCAGGAACTGGGCATCGATTTTGATCCGGAAAACGAGAACACGCGGGCGGTAATCAGCAAAATCAAGGACCTGGAGCACCAGGGCTATCAATTCGAAGGGGCCGACGCCTCCCTCGAACTGCTGCTCCGTCAGGCGAATGGCGAACTCAAGGAACTGTTCGTGTTCGAATCTTTTAAGATGCTGGTGGAAAAAACGGCCGACAGACCGGTTGTGTCCGAAGCTTTCGTCAAGCTGAACATCGACGGCGCGAGCGTATATACGGCCGCCGAAGGCAACGGTCCGGTCAACGCGCTCGACAACGCGCTGCGCAAAGCGCTGATTTCGTATTATCCGGGTTTGAAGGATATGCATTTGTCGGACTACAAAGTCCGCGTACTCGACGACAAAGACGCCACCGCCTCCAAGGTGCGCGTACTGATCGAATCCAAGGATTTCACCAACTCCTGGAACACCGTCGGCGTATCTAGCAACGTGATCGAAGCGAGCTGGGAAGCGCTGGTCGACGGTATCCGGTATGCTCTGCTAGGGCTGACAAAACGCGAGGACTACGAAGAAATCCCGTATGCCGGCACGGGTTTGGTGAATCAATAATCCGCCGTTTGACCAAAAGTAAAGCGCGGGGAGCAGGAGACTTTTCCTGCTGCCCGCGCTTTTTTTGCCGGCCATTTCCTGCTTTACAGCAGCTTTTTAATTTTCGCCTCCAGCTCTTCCGGAGAAATGACGCCAAGGATGACGTCCTGAATGATGCCGTTTTCGTCGATCAGCACATTGGTGGGAAAAGCGACGCCGTTAAATTGGCTGTACACTTTCTCTTTCTCATCCAGCAAAACAGGGAAGGTATAGCCGTAGTTTTGGACAAACGCTTTCGCATCGTCCAGCTTGTCGTAAAACGTCACGTTTACCCCGTATACGTCAAGCGAATCCTTGTATTTATCCGCAAGCTTGACCAGCTCCGGCGCCTCTTCCTTGCAAGGATCGCACCAGGAAGCCCAAAAGTTGAGAAGCAGCGGTTTATCCCGTTTGCCGCCGACGTCATACCGCTTTCCGTCCAGCCCCGTCAGCGAGAAAGACGGAGACGGTGTGCCCGGCTTCGGCGCTCCCTCCGCAGCCATGGCCGCGAGCGATTGCCCGTCCTTCCCGGCGGCCGCCTCGGAACCGGCCCATCCCAAGACCGACCGCCAGCCCTCCCGGGTGCCCTGGTCCAACAGCACCAGCACCAGCAGCACAAGCAGAACCCCGGACAATATCCATCGGTTTCGTTTCATCCTGTTCTTCCTTTTCCGGCTATATTAAGTTGAGCAGTTCACCTTATAGCCTTCTTTTTACGCTATTGTACCCTTTTTTCGCGATTTGTTACAATATTCGAAACAGCCTGAAGCGGCAGGACATGGAAAGCGGGGAGAGTGAATGGAAAGTAAATGGATTTTACCGGCAGACATACGCAGACAAATGCTTGAACATGGACGGGACTGCTACCCCGAGGAAGGCTGCGGGCTTCTGTTCGGGACAAAGGCGGAATTCGCGGTCAAGGTCATCACCAGCTTCCTCCCGGTATCCAATACGTCGCCTGCCCCGCTGCACAGGTTCGAATTGGCCCCCGCCGAATGGGTACGCAGTTGCTTTGATCCGGCATTGGTCGGTATTTTTCACACCCACCCCACTTCAAAGCCTGTACCGTCGCCGGAGGATTTAAAACAGCTGCAGCATTTCGCCGGCCAACTCCGGCTCTACTTCATCGGCTCGCCTGCGGAAAACGATAAGCCGCCCGGCGAACCGGACGGCTGGAGTTTAAACGCATATTCTATTGTGCGCGAAACGGACGGCCGCTTTGCCCTGCAACGCGTATCCGTAGGAAGACAGGAACGTGTTTAGTCTAAACCCATAGCGGTAGAAATAACGGTAAAAAAGGGCCTTATTTTCATCAAAAAAGGGGATCAAGTGAAAATAAAGGAATTTTTTACCGCTATTTTATAAAGTAAGGGGCAAACTACCGCTTTTTCTAAGCACAATCGCTAAATAACGGTAAGAATTTCCGCTATTTTGCATAGGAGGGGAGGAATCTCAAAATAACGCCATAAATTACCTCTATTTTTTCGGCAGAGGCAACCGGTCTGCACATCAAAGGACCGCCGGAACGAATACAGCGAAAATTTCTCCGGCGGTTCTTTTGCGAAAAAAGCTTAGTAGCCGACTCTTTCTTATCATCAGGTTTTGCTCAGGAACGTGTACAGATCACCTAACGTGATTACCCCCCGATCCTTTAAGCGGCCGATCAACACCGTCCACAGCTGCGCCGTCATCTTGGCGTCTTCCAGGGCGTGATGGCGCTGCGTAATGGGAATCCCACATACATTCAGCCAGTCGTCCAACCCGGAAATGCGGCAGTCCGGCTCCAGCTTGCGCGCAATCATCATCGTATCGAGCACCCGGTGACCCAGATGAGCTTTGGACGTTTTCCACAACGCCACGTCGAGAAAAGCTTTATCATGGGCGCTTCCGTGCGCAACCAGCACCCGGTCGTCCACAAACGCCATAAACTCGCGCAGCGCTTCGAGCAGAGCCGGCGCATCCTGAACCATCTCCGGCGTAATCCCGGTCAGCTCGGTGATCCGCTCCGGGATCGTGCAGGCCGGTTTGGCCAGGGAATAGTAGACTTCTTCGCTAATGTCCTCCCCTTCCACTTTAACGGCCCCGAAGGACAGGATTTCATCGCCGTAATGGTAATGAAATCCCGTAGTTTCCAGATCAAATACCGCTGTTTTTAATTCCGTGAGCGGAACGTGGAGCGTCTCCGGCCGCCGCTGCCCTTTGGTCAGCGAACGGACAAACGCGATTTGCTGCGCGCTGGGGGCCCCAAGCATTGAAGCGATCCGCGGCATCCCGCCGCCTTTTAACGCATCCCAAAAACCGCCGTTTCCTTTCATAGGTTCTTTCATAGCCATTTCCTTTCTGCGTACCGATGCTGTCTCTGCAGCGTCCGATACATCAGCCTGACTGTGCTGAGAGATTCCCGCAGCTCGCGCCGAAGCTCTTTTTGCTTGATCATCGCTTGCGGCAAATAATGGGTGCCGGTCAGCATCCCGTCTTCGGGCTTCGGCGGAACGATGGACCGGAATTTGACGGCCGTGGCAAAAGCTTTCCGGCACGATTCCAGCCACCGGGTCGGAACCGCTTCGAGCTGGTACAGCTGTGAAATCCTTTCCCAAGTCGAGGAAGACTCGATCCCATACTGCAGGGCAAAATAACGCACCGCGTTCACGATAGGGATATAGAGGCCGTATTTCACGTCAAAATCTCCGGCATGCTCGCCGGTTGGTTCGGTAATCACTTGTCCCAGGATGTTGAGCGCGGCTTTATGGCGCACCGTATTGCGCAAAACCGCGGCGATCACGTCCCGCTCGGTCCCTTGATCAAGCTCCATCACCCGCTTCATCGTTTTGCGCAAAGCAACGGACAACACCTGGTCTCCATAAATATGGCGCATATCCGAAGCGATCATCAGATAGCGGACCTGCTCCCACCCGAGCGCGTCGCGCCACTCCATGAACTGCCTCTCCCAGCGGCTCAAGTCGCCCCGCCACAACGGGTTCGACAGCATCACGTTGCCTGGGCAAGGAGGATAACCGGCCTGCTCCAAAATTAGCGAGAGCTTGTTCCCGAACGCTTCAAAATAAGCGGTGCTCTCCGCTTCATCGCCGTCCCCGTAAATCAGGCCGTTGTCCTGATCGCTCCACAGCGTTTGCTCTGCCCGTCCGGCGCTTCCAAATGCGATGAAGGCGTAATGTGAAGGAGGAGGGCCGAAGCCCTCCTGCCGCAACATCTCTTCGCATAAATGGCAAGCCTGCCCCATGACGGCGTCATGCATTTGCCCAACCGCGCGGTTCCATTCCAGGATCGGCATCGAGGCGAACCGGCCGTGCAGCACATTCTGCTCCTCGATCCTGGCCGACCTGAGCAATCCGGGAGAAGAAGCCGACCGGATCGCTTGCAAACCGCCGTTGTTCATGGCCGTTTCGTGGCTCATGGCCCCCATCTCCCTTCCTTTTCCCGGAACAAACCTCGTTCCCTTACATCATTTTATTCAGCCGGAACACCGGAAGAAGTATTTTTGTTCAGCAAATTCATTTGTTCAGGATAACCGTAAGTGCCATGTTCGCTGATATCGAGGCCCATCGTTTCCTCTTCTTCGGTAACGCGCAGCCCCATGAGCCACTTCATCGCGCCAAGAATCAGGAAGGAAAGGACCAGAACGAATGCGAACGTGCCGATAACTCCAAGGATCTGTACTCCCAATTGCCCGAAGCCACCGCCGTAAAACAGGCCGGGAGCTCCAACTCCAGTCTTCTCCACAAGCTCAGGCGTTGCGAACAGCCCCGTGGAAATCGCGCCCCATACGCCGGCGATCCCGTGTACGGAAGCAGCGAAGATCGGATCGTCCAGCCCGGCGCGCTCAAGCCATCTTCCAGTGAAGAACGTCAGGATTCCGGCGACAGCGCCGATCACGACCGAAGCCCATGCGTCTACAAATGCGCAAGAACCGGTGATGGCAACGAGTGCGGCCAGCACCCCGTTCAGCATGCTCGGGATGTCGGATTTGCCCATAACCGCCCAGGAGATGAGCAACGCGGCAACCGCGCCGGCCGCTGCGGCCAGGTTTGTCGTCATCAGGACATAGCCGAAAAATCCTTCGTTCAGCGGCGTCAAAGCGCTGCCTGGGTTAAAGCCGAACCAGCCGATCCACAAAATGATAACGCCGAGAACCGTCAATACTTGGTTGTGACCCGGAATATTGTTCGGTTTACCGTCTTTGTTGTATTTGCCAAGACGCGGTTTAAGCAAAAACGTTGCCGCAAGCGCCGCCGTTGCGCCGGTCAGGTGGACGACGGTCGAACCCGCGTAATCCTGCATACCCAAATTGCCGAGCCAACCGCCGCCCCACACCCAGTGAGCCACGATCGGATAAATAATGACGATAAAGATCGTTCCGAATACGATATATACGCTAAGCTTGGCGCGTTCCGCCATGCCGCCGCAGGCGATGGCCAGCGATACCGCCGCAAAAGCCATTTGGAACAGAAACATCAGGTTAAGGGGTACGCCGATTTCGGAAAATACGCTAAACGATCCGATATCCCCCTCGCCCCCAAACAGGAACCCGGTTGTTCCCAGGAAGCTGTTGCCGTCCCCAAATGCGAAACCGAAACCGAGCAGCCACCAGGCAAGCACCGCAATGCCCAGCGTCAGCACCGTTTTACCGGCTACGTGGCCGGCGTTCTTCATCCGGACCGTACCTGCCTCCAGCAAGGCGAACCCGGCTTGCATAAAGAATACCAGCATCGCCGCGACGAAAACAAATAATGAGTTCAGGCCCAGCTCAAGCACCGGAGCGGTAACCTCCCCTTCCGCTGCATAAGCCGAAACCGGAAATGCAAATACTGCCGATGATGCCAATAAACCGTAGAGCCATTTCTTTTTCATCTTACACACTCCCCTAATGTTATGTTTCCTAACACAAAATGAATTGTTAAAGTGATTATAAGACTAAAGAAGGAGATATGACAATAGTTTTTTTGAAAAAAACAGATTAATTGTATGTAAACTAACACTATATGTTATATTTTAAAGCATTTTTTGTATGAAGTTTGTTCCGGCAGAGCGAAATTTTCATCCCCACGAACTCCAGCGAATAACATAAGGGCCAAAAATGTCGCTATTCCGGTGATGTACGTCCATTTGAGAGCAATAGTGGAAATTTATGCCGCTATTTTCTCGAATCGCAAGGAAACGCCCGTGTTCTGGACTATTCACAGGAAAATAAGGACTAAAAGTGCCGCTAATGGGGCTGGACATGCCTAGTACCGGTTAATAAGTACAAAAAATACCGCTATTTGAATGCTGAAGATTCGCCATACCAATAGCCTAGATCTAGCCGGCTGTCAAGGACGGATTTCTAGGTTGACCCCAAACTGCTACTATAAAAAATAAAGTATGACGTTTGACTGTACGCTTAATGATCGGTATCATAAATATAAATAAGATATAAATATAAAGCATTGGATAGGCGGGAGAGGTGATTATATTGGAGTAAAAAAATTGTACCGGATCGGGGAACTGGCCAAGGCGGCAAATGTCAGCGAGCGTACGATCGATTATTATACCAAGCTTGGTCTGATATCCCCGGAGAAACGGACGCAGAAAAATTACCGTTTATACAGCGCTGAAACCTTAACCAGACTGGAACGTATTAACCAAATGAAGCAGGAGAAATATACGTTGGAAGAAATCCGTGAAAAGCTGGAGCAGTGGGATCGCGTCACGCACGAGGAACAGGTGTCCGAGAAGCTGAGTTCGCTGGAACTCCACCTGCAGCAGCTGGAACGAGAGGTTAAAGAATTGGAGCCCTTGATCTCCAATCTGCAGCCAAATCAGGTGAAACGCGCTTTTGCGCACCTGATGCCGCAAAGCCTCGCCTGCATGGAAGCGCTCCGGTTCCTGATCAATCACGGCCCCTTTTCATAACGTATAATTGCCTACAGCAGGAAGCCTCTTACTCATCAACGAGCAACTTTAATCGTATATGGAGGAATGATGTATGTATTCAGACGTTATGCTGATTCCGATTCTGCTCGCGTTCGGCCTGTCTCTATGGGCTCAGTTTCGAGTCAAGGGCACCTTCAACAAATACGCGCAGGTTGCGAACATGTACGGTTTGACCGGACATGACGCCGCCAGACGGATGCTGGACGCCAACGGACTGTACGATGTACCGATCGAACCGGTCCCCGGCGCCCTGTCGGACCACTACGATCCGATTCACCGCGTCGTCCGCTTGTCGGAACCCGTGTATTATGAAAGATCGATCTCCGCCGTGGCCGTGGCTTGCCACGAAGTGGGCCACGCGATTCAGCACAAGCAGAAATATCCGATGCTGGTGCTGCGCCACCGGATGTTCCCTGTCGTTAACTTCGCTTCGGGTATTGCGCCTTTTCTGCTGCTCGCCGGCTTCATATTTGGGGCATTGAACCTGATCGGCCTCGGGATTATTTTCTTCTCGGCCGCGGTTTTGTTCCAGCTCGTTACACTCCCGGTCGAGTTCAACGCCAGCAACCGGGCCCGTAAAATCATGGTGCAGCAAGGGTTCATTACGCACGATGAAACACGCGGGGTGGCCAAAGTATTGAACGCCGCCGCTCTGACCTATGTCGCCGCAGCGCTGGTTTCCTTACTGGAACTGTTCCGCTATGCTTTGATCTTCTTCAGCGGCAGCAGCAGCCGCGAGGACAACTAATCGTTCCTTATACAAAAATCAAGCGCAAGCGGCCGAGGGACCTTCCCCGGCCGCTTGCGCTTGTTTCGTTTCGGCAAAGATTTCAGCACCGCTATTGAGCCGGCGGCGTATCGACCTGCAATCCGAAATATTCCAGCAAAAACACCCGGAACGATTGGGCCACCAGCGGCAGCTTTTCATCCATCCTATGGATAAGTCCGATCGTTCGCGTCACCTTCGGCTCGGAAATCCGCACCCGGCTGGGCTGAAGGGTAAAGCTCTGAAACAGCGCCGTCTCCGGCAGCAGACTGACGCCCATGCCGGCGGCCACCAGCCCGCGGATCGTATCGGTCTCCTCCCCTTCAAAGGCGATCTTCGGCGTAAATCCCGCTTCCAGGCAGGCATGCCAAACGATCGGCCGCAAGGAATACCCTTTGCTGAACAAAATAAATTTCTCGTCTTTCAGCTGGCTTAGCTTGATGCTTTGCTCCTCGGACAAAGGATGGCCCGGCGGCAAAATCGCCACCAAATCCTCGGTCAGCACCACGTTGCCCGTTACTTGGTCATGATTTTCCGGAAACGGAGAAATAAAAGCCAGATCCACTTCTCCCGATACGACGTCACGGATTAACGTGGGATAGGTTCCCTGGCGGAAACGAAACTTCACGTTGGGGTACAACTTGCGGAATTCCGCCACAACGCTGGGAATAATGTGAATCCCCAAACTGTTCGGAAACCCGAGCCGAATTTCCCCTTGCTCCGGATCGATAAACTCGTGAACCTCGTTCACCGCCCGATCCAAATCCTTCAGAATCGTTTCCACCCGGCTGCAGAACAGCTGCCCGACGGCCGTCAAATGCAGGTTTCTTCCCTTTTGCATAAACAGATTGATGCCCAGTTCCTGCTCAAGCTGATGGATTTGCCGGCTTACGGCAGATTGCGCCACATGCAGCTCCTCGGCCGCCTGTGTGACATGCTCTTTTTTAGCCACTTTCACAAAATACTGCAATTGTCTTAATTCCACGAGTCTGATCGCTCCATTTCGCATCCGCTGATAATCCGAATTAGGGCTTTTAAAAAATAAGTATTTTTAACATAAATGTACCATTTACCCGCCCCCGGTTCAACGCCGTTTTAACATTCGGATAATCAATCCGTAGATGAAGAAGCCTCCGATAAGCCCGCCGAAATGCGCCATCCAGTTGATTTTAGGGGCAATCAGCGAAAAAACGACACCGATGATCAGCAAACTGTAAAGCGTCTTGCGCGAGCTTTCGTCCATTAGATGACGCTGGAGCAGGGCGATGTACAGAAACGCCCCATACACCCCGTAGACGGCGCCCGAAGCGCCGGCGGAAAGGTGAAGTTCCCCCGATTGCTGATACATCCCAAAGCTGAGCAGATTGCCGATGACACCGCTGCCGAGATACAGCAGCACATACCGCCAGTGGCCGAGCAGCCGCTCCAGCGGCGGGGCAAACACGAGAATCGCAAAGCTGTTGGAAAATAAATGGCTGAAGCCCATGTGCAGGAACATCGCCGTGAACAACCGCCACCACTGGTGTTCAAACGGTCCGTAATTGGTTATCGCGCCATATTTCAGCAGCGTTTCGAAGTTAAGCGAACCCCCGTTAAAGGTCAGAACGAGAAACATGATGATGTTCGCCGCCAATAACAAGCAGGTCACGGGATAATAACGGATATAACTTCTCCAGTTTTCATATCGGATAAAAATCATCAGATCCATCCTTTGCATTCTTTTTTTCCTGATGTTGGACATTTTCTTTTTAAAAAGATTATAATTAATTTTGAATGAATAAATCCATCTGTTTAGGAGGAAATGTATATGGCGCAAGAACGTGCAAACGTAGCTACATTCAAAGGCAACCCGCTTACCCTGGTCGGACCGGAACTCAAGGTTGGCGACACGGCCCCAGACTTCCGCTTGAATAAAAATCTGCTGGAGGAAGCAACCCTTCAGGACTATGCCGGTAAAATCAAGCTGATCAGCGTCGTTCCTTCTTTGGATACGGGCGTATGCGACGCGCAAACCCGCCGCTTCAACGAGGAAGCCTCCAGCCTGGGCGACGATGTCGTTGTGCTGACCGTCAGCGCGGACCTGCCTTTCGCCCAAGCCCGCTGGTGCGGCGCCGCCGGCGTCGACCGCGTCGTAACGCTGTCCGATTACAAAGACAACTCCTTCGGTAAAGCATACGGCGTTCTCATCAAAGAGTTTGCCCTGGATATGCGCGCCGTGTTCGTAGTGGATAAGGAGAACAAAATCCAGTACGTTCAAGTGCTGGGCGAAATGACCGAGCATCCCGATTACGACAAGCCGGTCGCGGCCGTAAAAGCATTGCTGTCCTAAACCAGTGCCAAAACGAAAAGCGAGTAGGAGAGAGAACTCCCTGCTCGCTTTTTTAAATGAATGGCGGCGCATCATCGGAGCTTCTGCGTTCCGTTTCGGCAAACTTGGAACGATATGCGCGGGTTATGTAGATGAGGACGTTTTATATGCGGACAGCTTCTTGTCCAAAACGGAAAACAAATGCAAAATCGTGCGGTAGTTTGCCCCCAAATCGCCCAGCGACCCGCGCGTCGCGGAATAAATGTCCACCGCGCTCCGGACCGGCCCCGTGCCGACGATCGACACCGTAATGTCCATCGTTCTTCCAAAGGCGGTGCGTTTCTCCAGCGTAATTTCGCCGACATTCTGCACCTCGTGCAGCACCTTGTACCCCGGGATTTTTTTGAGTGTGGAGGACACCTCCTCCCAGAGCTTCTCTTTCGAAAGCTGGTAATATCTCGTTTTCAGTTCGGGCACCTTCGCGCGATCGCTTGTTCCTTCCTGGCTCCGGAATATTCCCGTCAACGTTCGCTTCAATGACAACTGTCCTTCCTCCTTCACGATCCTTAAAAACCTGTAGGGTATGCGTTTTCTTTATTATAGTTTAACATTGTTGGAAGACAAACAAAAGCGAACCTGCGGCATTACCCGCGAGCAAAAAAGCACCTCGTCCCTTTTTGTTCAAAAAGAGGACAAGGTGCCGTTCTCATTTCGTATGTAGGACCCGCCTATGCCGTCCGGTTTCACTGTCTCGAACCTGCACCCGCAGGTGGGTGACCGCAACGTCGTTTTTGAAGTCCCCGCATCCTATGGATAGGGCCTTTCAGCCGCGCCGCAATATAGGTCTCCCGAGACATTGTCATTGGTTCAAAACAACATGGAACCGCAACGCACATCGCAGGACGTAAACCTATTATAGTGCTTCGTAAACGAAATGTAAACCAACGCCGCAAGGAAAAACAAGGAAAATTGAAGACGCTTTAATTGGTAAAACAAAACTTGGTCGCGCAAGCGGTCCGCTCAGTCCTTCTCCTTGTCTTCTCCCGCCGACAGATTCAGTTCCAAATCGTCATCGGTTTTGGACAAATTTATACCGTTTGATTCCTCTTCCGCCTCGCGCATTTTTTCCACTTTCTCCTGGATCTTATTATAGGCAATGTAGAAATTGTAGAAAGCGACCAGCGCGGCCAAGCTGCCGAAACCAAACAAGATCAGCCACGTAAAGCGCATCGTCAAAACTCCGAGCACTACCACGCAGATCAGCGTGGACAATGTGCGAAACGGACGGATGATCGTGAACAAAATCGCATTTTTGATCAGTTGGAATGCGCCCAAATGGTAATGGGCCACCAAGGAGAAAAAGTTGAACAGCGACAGCAGCAGCAGAAACAACAAAAACAGCATGATCATGCCGATAATCTGCATATTGCTGATTTGGGTCATGTATACCGTGTAATCCACGTACATGATCACGATCAAAAGCGTATAAAAAATACCGCCCAGCATGCTTTGCTTGTAATTTTCCTTGTATCCTTTGAAGTACACCTTGATAATGCTCAAATCGGCTTCACCCATCACCCATTTCCGCGTCACCGAAAACAGCGCGGCCGTAGCGGGGAACAATGTAAACGGTGCCAATATCCCCATCGCCCATAACGTCAGGTTTTCCTGGGGGGCGTTGGGGCTTTGCAGCAGCAATAGCTTCGTCAGCAAGAAAAACAAAAACGGGGATGAACAGAGCAGCCACAGCAGGTTGCTGCCTGAGATTCTCATAATCCATTCGGTGATTTTATAAAAACCGCCCATAAAACCTTTGTATTCCAAGCAAAAATCTCCTCTCGAGCATAGTTTGTTTCCGTCTATCTTAACTATACATGATTCGCCCATCCCATTCCAGCGCCTAATTTGACGATTATGGGTTAGCATCCAATCTTAACCGAGAGGGCTGCCATAATATAAACCGTAACCACAAAACATCCCAAATCTTTAAAGGAGCCATTCCTGTAATGAAGTAATTTGCCCCTTGAAAAGAAAAAGCGCCTCCTGTATGCTGGGTCTCGGAATGGTGGCCATTCACTGCCCTAATTGAAGGAGGACGCTCTACATGAAGTATAAGCTGAAACAGAAAAAGAATCAACGAATTACACGAATTACCGAATCGACACTGGTCGTCGGAGCGGATATCGCCAAGAAGATTCATGTGGCTCGTGCAGTAGATTTCCGTGGCATTGAGCTTGGAAAAGACTGCGTGTTTCATAATAGCCAGGAAGGGCTGACGAAGCTGGCGACGTGGATGAAGGAGCTCGGGCAGACACACGGCAAGACGGACATCATATTTGGCATCGAGCCTACTGGACACTACTGGTTTCCGTTAGCAGCCTTCTTACAGGATCAAGGGATTCAAGTCGTAGTGGTAAACCCGCATCATGTCAATAAGTCGAAAGAGCTTGAAGATAACTCACCGACGAAGAGTGACTACAAGGATGCAAAAGTCATCGCAAAACTCATTCGGGATGGGAATTACTCCGAACCGAAGTTGCCGACGAAGGAATTCGCAGAACTGCGGATCCTGATGAACCTCCGCGAGAAGGTATCGGACAGTCTAACTCAAGTCAAAAGCCGCATCGGCAATTGGTTTGATCGATTCTTTCCGGAGTACGCAAAAGTGTTTAAAAACTGGAGTGGCAAGGCATCGTTCATGACCATGCGAGCCTTCCCGTTGCCTGCTGATATCGTCGCCAAGGGCGCTAGAGACGTCCTAGCGCATTGGAAGACGGAAGTCAGGCGTGGCGTTGGAATCAAGCGGGCAGAAGCGCTTTACGCTGCAGCAAGCGTCTCCATCGGTCTGACAGAAGGCATCGTTGCCGCCAGGCTGGAACTAAGTACGCTACTGTCGCAGTTTGACCTGTTTAACGAGCAGCTTGAAACGATTATGCATCAAGTGGCCGGAATTTTGGAGGGCATTCCAGGAACGACAGAAATGCTGTCTGTACCCGGAATCGGCGTTCTGACCGTAGCCGGATTTCTAGCCGAGGTTGGAGATCTGAATCACTACGATCACGGTCAGCAGATCATTCGTCTGGCGGGCCTTAATCTGATGGAAAACAGTTCAGGCATACGGAAAGGACAGACAGGCATAACCAAGCGAGGGCGATCACGCCTACGGGCGCTGTTGTTCCGAGCGGTGATGCCGCTGGTTGCAAAGAATCCGGAGTTCCAAGCGCTTCACCGGTATTACACGACGCGGAGCCAGAACCCGCTGAAGAAGAAGCAATCTCTCATTGCCCTATGTGGAAAACTCATACGGGTGCTTTATACCCTGGGAACAAAGCAAAGAATGTATAACGCCAACGATGTCATGGGCCCCGTTAGGCAAGCCCAGCTGCAACAATTGGCTGCATAAAGTCAAGGAAGCAATCACCCTGCAATATCGCTTATTCACATGTGTACAACTAGACAACGGAAGCACCGGAGAAGCCGACGCACGACACACCGTAAGGGCAACGACCCTGTAAAGGAGCGAGAAACGGCATCCACCCCTTGAGAGGTAGAACGAAGGAATGTAAGGGCATAGACCCAGTGTGACATGGGAGGGTGAACCCCAAGGGCGGAATGTGGAGATCCATTGTGCGATCATAACCAATTATCTACAGTTTTGGAAACGAGAAGATCCTAAGCTCTGTTCCCGCCTACGCTCTTACAGAAAATCGTGGTGTAGACTATATTCTCCACCAGTATCTCTTACACTGTCAAAGTTGAAATATTGAGAATGAACGAGAAAACAGGAGAAGTTATTACTTTATAGTGGGAGGTTTTCTTATGTCCGCAGGTTTAGGAGGAGGTTTCTTTACTTCCACAGGTGTAATTCTGGTGTTGTTCATTCTGCTCGTTATTGTGAGCCGTTCGCTTTTCATCTAAATCAAAGCACAGTTAAAACAAAGAAGACGGAGTTTGTCTCCGTCTTCTTTGTTTTGTCCGTTTCCGGACGCTCCGAATGAATCAATTGTCAAAAGATTTGTTCTCGTTGTACTTAGACGGTCTGCGGTCGCCGCCGGAGCGAGGCTTACGGTCGGAGGAACGGTAGGAGTCGCGCCCGCCGTCCCGGCTGTAGCCTCCTTTAGAACCATAACCGCCACGGCTTCCGCCCTCGCGGTTGTCCCGGCGGTACCCTCCGCCGCGGCTGCCGTATCCCGAAGGCTTGCGGCCGCTGGACCGGATGTCCGGATTGCGGCGTTTTACCCGGATCGGTTCTTCCGGCGTTAATTCGATCGCCGAATTTTCCGTTTTATCCCCGGTAATCAACTTGAATGCGGCCGCTAACAGGTTCACCGAATCGTACTGCTCCAGCAGTTGAATGGCGATGCCTTTGTATTCGTTCAGTTCGCCGGCTTCAACGAGCTCCAGCAGACGCTCCGCGGTGATCCGCTGCTTGCCCTCGATCGCTTCGGCGATGCTGGGCAGAGGCTTGCGGGTAATTTTGTGACGCGTGATCCGCTCGATAAAGTGGAGATGGTCGATTTCCCGCGGCGTCACGAACGAATAGGCCGCCCCTTCCTTGCCCGCGCGCCCGGTCCGGCCGATCCGGTGAACATAACTTTCCGGATCCTGCGGCAGGTCGAAGTTGACGACATGGGTTACGCCGGATACGTCAAGCCCCCGCGCCGCTACGTCCGTAGCCACCAGCACATCGATGCTGCCGTCGCGGAATTTGCGCATCACATTGTCGCGCTGATTTTGCGACAGGTCGCCGTGCAGCCCGTCGGCGGAATAACCGCGTTTTTGCAAAGCTTCCGACAGTTCGTCAACCCGGCGTTTGGTCCGGCCGAACACGATCGCCAGCTCCGGCGATTCCATATCCAGCAAGCGGGTTAAAGCGTCGAATTTCTGGCGTTCATGCACTTCGATATAGGCCTGATCAATCAGCGGGGCGCTGACCTGCTTCGGAATCACGGAGACATGCTCCGGATTTTTCAGGAACTGCTGCGCCAGCTTTTGGATATTCGCCGGCATCGTGGCCGAGAATAACATCGTCTGCCGTTCTTCCGGCACAAGCTTCAGGATCGACTGAATATCGTCCATAAAGCCCATATCGAGCATTTCATCCGCTTCATCCAGAACGACGGTCTGTACATCGTCGAGTTTGATCGTTTTCCGGTTAATGTGGTCAAGCAAACGGCCCGGCGTACCGATAATAATTTGGGGTTTCTTCTTCAAAGCGCGAATTTGGCGTACGATATCTTGTCCGCCGTAGATCGGAAGGGAGCGTATGCCTTTGAAGCGGGAAAGCTTGCCGATTTCCTCGGCGACCTGAATGGCGAGCTCACGGGTCGGCGCCATGACCAGGGCTACGATGCGGTCTTCTTCCTTGGTAATTTTTTGGATCAACGGAAGGCCAAACGCCGCCGTTTTCCCTGTGCCCGTTTGGGCTTGTCCGATTAAATCACGTCCGGTCAAGGCGATCGGAATCGACTTCGCCTGAATCGGCGTCGCTTCCTCGAAACCGAGTTCAGTTATGGCTTGTAATACTTTAGGCTCTAGGCCGAATTCTGCAAATGTGCTCAAATTGTTCTACTCCTTCTATATAGTGGACATACCACCGGCTTAACTGTATTCTTAAGTAGCGTTTAAACGTTTATAGACTGTCCAATCAGCCTGAAATTTTACTCATCGCTCTATCGTCGAAAACGGAAAATGGTCCCTACTCAAGAATATCTCAAACATTATAGCACAAAACATAAATGGAACACCAGCAAGCAGGTTGGGATACTTCTATATATTTGAGGTGAAGATCCATGGTTAAAGAGGCTCGAAATGTCACAGTCATTCTGCTTGGGGCGCTCCTGATCGCCGCGGGCTTTAATTTGTTTCTCGTTCCGCTTCACCTGCTGAGCGGCGGGGTATCCGGCTTGGCTATGCTTACCGCTTATTTCTCGCCGCTTGGCATCAGCACGATGTATTTGGCCTACAACGTGCCGATTCTGATCGCCGGCTTGTTCTTGCTTGGCAGACGTTTCGTCGGCCTAAGCATTCTGTCGGTAGCCGGAGCCACCTGGTTTATCGAACTCATCCCGACGCCGGACAAGCTGCTCGCTTCCGACACGCTGATTTCCGCCGTATTCGGCGGCGTGCTCGTGGGGATCGGCAGCGGGATTTCTTTTCGCGTAGGCGGATCGTCCGGAGGGTTCGATATCATCGGCTCGATCATCACCCGGTATCGCGATTTTCCGGTAGGCAACGTGCTGGTCGGCCTGAACGCCAGCGTCATTCTGGCGATGGGATATTTGGAGGGAAACTGGGATCTCGCGCTGGCCTCCATGATTTCAATTTACATCTCCGGCAAGGTCGTCGATCTCATTCATGTCAGCCACATTAAAATCACCTTGTTTATCGTGACCGACAAAACCGACGCGATGGTGCAGCGGCTCCTGACCCTGCCCCGCGGGGTGACGAAGATCAGAACCGAAGGCGCTTTTTCCCATAAGGAAAAAGATATGCTGATGACGGTGACGACGAGATACGAACTGACCGAGCTGCGGGAGATCATCAAACAAACCGATCCGCAGGCGTTCGTCAATATCGTGGAGACCGTCGGCGTGATGGGATCGTTCCGCCGAAGATAACGGATGCGGATTAAACGATCCGCCATTTTCAAGCGCCGGTTTATTTGTTATAATGAACTAAGCGGTTCCTTGTCAATTCCATAAATATCAGCTTTACCTGCTTTCACAGGCTCTGTGCTTTTCCGATTTAGGAACATTCCGAGGTGAATATTTCTTAAGTGGAAAGGGTGATGAATGTGGAAATGGAAACGGTAAAACTGGAACAGATCGTCATGAAGTGGTTTCCTGACATGCTGCCTTTTTTGAAACAGAAGGAACTCAATTCGATGATTGTCCTCCGGGATGGCTTGACCATCTTGGAACCGCAGGACGCGCTGGAGATCATCCAATTCAGCATCTGCGAGCACCAAAACCCGGCTTTTCTTCATTAAAAGCGATATATGCAACACCCGGTCGTTTCTTTTGCTCCGGCAAGAGAAACGGCCTTTTTTGCGCGATAATCTATGAAACTTTTAAAAATATTTCCAAAAGTGACAATCCTGTTCTTTCTCGGGACTTTCCTTCCGATATAATCAATAGCGAGTGCATACAAGGGAGAGGAAATTAAAAATGAACATCATCTGGACGCTGCTGCTTCTGGCCTTGAGTATGGGGAATGGAGGCGCGCAGCCGGCGACGGATCAAGCCGCGGGGAACGGCAAATCGGAATCCATCCTTCCATCCGTCATGCAAACGATGGCCGCCAATCTGGCCGCGGGCCGGATCGACGACCCGTTAACGCCTGCCGATCTGAAGGCCGCTTCCCTGGGGGATGCTCCCAAAGTGAAGGGAATTTACGTCACCGCATACAGCGCGGGAGGCTCGCGCATGAACGAGCTGGTCGACCTCGTCGATAAGACGGAGCTGAACGCTATGGTCATCGACATTAAAGACGATACCGGCTACATTACTTACAAAACGGAAAACCCCGAGTTAAACAAGCTGGGGAAAGCCCAGCCGTTCATTGGCGACATCGACGCCTTGATGGACCGGCTGGAAAAACACGACATTTACCCCATCGCCCGGATCGTTGTGTTCAAGGATACGATTTTGGCCAAAAAACATCCGGAATATTCGTTTGTGCAAAAAGACGGCTCCGTTTGGAGCAACAGAGGCGGCGACAGCTTCGTCAACCCGTACAGCAAGGATGTGTGGGATTACAACATCGAAATCGCCAAGGAAGCGGCCAACCTCGGATTTAAGGAAATCCAGTTCGATTACGTGCGCTTCCCCGAAGGTTTTGAGAAAAGGGCCGATTCGTTAAAATATGAAAAAAACGAGATGAGCCGCGTTGACGCCGTATCCTCGTTCGTGAAATACGCCAAAGAGCAGCTGGAGCCGCTCGGCATCCGCGTCTCGGTCGACATTTTCGGCTATGCGGCATCGGTGCCGGCCGCAGAGGGCATCGGCCAGGATTTTGTCAAAATATCCGACAACGTCAACATCATCTGCCCGATGATCTATCCAAGCCATTATACGACGGGCTGGTTCAACGCCAAAGATCCTGACAAAGCGCCGTATCAGACGATCAAAGGGGCCATCAAGGACACCCAGGACAAACTGGCTCCGCTTGGCGAGGAGCAGCCGATCGTGCGCCCGTGGATCCAGGATTTTACCGCAAGCTGGCTGGGGAAAGGCCATTACACCAAATACGGAAAACATGAAGTCGAAGAGCAAATCCGCGCGCTGCGCGACATGAACGTCGACGAATACCTGTTATGGAACGCGTCCAACCGCTATACACAGGGCGTATCCTATAAATAAAACGTGATGTTATACCATTTGCGGACAGACTAAGTAATAGGGAATTTAACGGTAACCATCCAACCAAACTCGGGTCATAAGCGCCCGGACGGAGCATCCAGCAAACCAAACCCGGGCCACAAGCGCCCGGGTTTGGTTTGGCGTTTTTGCGTTTTGGGGGATGGTTTCCCGCACAGGAAATGGAGTATGGACCAATGAAAGAAACAAACAGCTTAAAACAAAAATACGGGCAATTTATTCGCATTCTTATCCCGATTTTAGTTACCCAGGTGACGATGTCCTTAATGACTTTTTTCGATACGATGATGTCGGGGCACGCGAGCCCCGCGGACCTGGCCGGAACCGCGATCGGATCCAGCCTTTGGGTCCCGGTGCAGACGGGGCTTAGCGGGATTTTGATGGGCATCACCCCCATCGTTTCACAATTGGTGGGCGGCGGCAAGCGCGATAAGGTCGGATACCACGTTATTCAAGCGTTGTGGCTCGCGTTCACTGTCGGACTGATCGTTCTTGTCGCCGGCGGCGTCGCGATCTCCCCCCTGCTGAACGGGATGAACTTAGAGCCGAAGGTGCATCATGTGGCCTTTTATTTTCTCGTGGCCATCTCGGCCGGGATTGTTCCGCTGTTCGGATACATCGTGCTGCGCTCCTTCATCGACGCCTTGGGGCAAACCCGGACATCGATGATCATCTCCTTGATCTCTTTGCCGCTGAATGTCGGCGCCGGATACCTGCTCATTTTCGGCCACGGCGGTTTCCCAAGGCTTGGCGGCATCGGGTCAGGCATCGCCAGCGCCTTTACGTATTGGTGCATCTTTCTCATCGCCGTCTGGATCGTTCATCGCAGCGAGCCGTTTGCTTCCTACGGCGTATTTCGCAAGCTGCATAAAGTATCGCTCGAAAAGTGGTGGGAGCTCGCCAAGCTCGGCGTGCCAATCGGCTTCGCGATCTTCTTCGAAACGGCGGTGTTTGCCGCCGTCACCTTGCTGATGAGCCGGTTCGACACGCTCACGATCGCCGCCCATCAAGCGGCCAACAACTTCGCTTCCACGCTGTACATGATTCCGTTAAGCATCTGTCTTGCGCTAACCATTTTGGTCGGCTTCGAGACCGGGGCCGCACGCCTGAAGGATGCCCGCCAATATGCCGTTATAGGTGTCGGTACGGCCGCGGGGATGGCGCTGTTTACCGCCGTCCTCCTGATGCTGTTCCGCCAAGGCGTGGCCGAAATCTACTCCAGCGATTCCGAAGTCGTCGCGCTGATCAAGCATTTTTTGATCTACGCCATTTTCTTTCAAATGTCGGATGCGATTGCCACGCCTACCCAGGGCGTGCTGCGCGGATACAAGGACGTTAACCCCGGCTTCTGGATCTCGCTGTTGGCCTACTGGATCATCGGGCTGCCGCTCGGGTTTGTGCTCGCCAACTACACGCCGCAAGGCCCTTACGGCTACTGGATCGGCCTCATCACTGGGCTCGCCGTCGCCGCCGTCCTGCTGCTGCGCCGCCTCGTCGTCATCCAGCGGCGGATCGGCCAAAAGCTTCAGGCCGGCGAGCCGCTTTGAATCACATATCCCGCGCCGGGTACGATCCGCTTCTTCTCCACGATGCTGATCTCCCCGATCGCCTTGGCCGGCAACATATGCCGCTGCACATGCTCTTCCGCGGCGGCAAACGCCTGCTCCTCCCCCTCCGCGGCAATGACCAGCGCCAGCAGCCCGGCGGAAGTCTCCGCCTCCAGGTGATATAGATACATTTGATGTCCTCCTTTGTTATTTGAGTTTGATTTTCACCGGAAAACCGGCTAGACTAGTGGGCCACATTTGGGCTAAGGGACCTGAGAGCCCTTATTCGCCCCGAAAAACCGAGTTTCAAATTCTAACGGACCGTAGAGCTCTTATTTGTGCAAAAAAGGCTAAAAAACCGCCCTTCCATGCCAAATAAGGACTCTGGTGTCCGTTAGAACCTGAAAGCTCCCGATTTCGCCGAAATAACGGCGCTACGGTCCGTTAGAATTAGACGGTGCGCTTAGTTCACTTATTATAGCAGTATACGGCGCAGAGCAAAAAATCGAGCCAAGGAAACCCTTGCTCGATTTTTTGCTCTGCGCTGCTTGGTAAAGGAGAAGAGAATAACGAATCGTAGAGAGTTTACGTCCGCATTTGGGAGCCGCTTGTCATCCTTCTATCCATTCAAAAAGACAAGCGGCGGACAAAAGCGGCCCGAAGATCGTTATTCTCGTTCCACCGTCACGCAGCTATACAAAAAGAGCCGGGGAAAACCCGGCTCGGCTTTTAACTTGCCCGTATAACTTTACTCAATGAGAAGCTATGAGAAGCTTCCTACCCTTATTGCGACAACCGCGAAGCCAGCTCGTACAGCTCCATATTAAATTCCTTCTTCGTGGCGACAACTTTCTCGATGTCGGTAAGCACCATTTCGCCGCCGATCATGCCGCAAGCTTTGTTCGATTCGCCCGCGATCAGGCTGCGAACGGCGAAATCGCCGAGCCGGCTGGCCAGGTTGCGGTCGAACGGAGTCGGCGAACCGCCGCGTTGGATATGGCCCAGCACCGTTGCGCGCGGCTCCAGGGAAGGCTGGCGCTTCTTGATCGCTTCCACGACGTCATCGCCTTTGCCCACGCCTTCGGCCACGATGACGATGCTGTGCCGTTTGCCTTTGTCGAAGTTTTGTCTCATGCGATCGGCCACTTCGTTCAGATCAAACGGAACTTCCGGCACAAGGATCGTTTCGGCGCCTGCGGCCAGACCGGCATGCAGCGCGATATCCCCGCAGTGACGGCCCATGACTTCAACGACGGACGCCCGCTCATGGGAGGACATCGTGTCGCGCAGCTTGTTGACGGCGTCGACGACGATGCTGACGGCCGTATCAAAGCCGATTGTGTAGTCCGTAAAGGAAATGTCGTTGTCGATTGTTCCCGGCAGGCCCATCGTTTTGATGCCCAGCTTGCTCAGCTTTTCGGCCCCTTGATAGGAGCCGTCCCCGCCGACGACTACCAGTCCGTCGATGCCGCGGTCGCGCAAAATCTGCGCCCCTTTCTGCTGTCCTTCCGGCGTCTTGAACTCCAGGCACCGCGCCGACTGCAGAATCGTTCCGCCGCGTTGGATAATGTCGCCCACACTGCGGATATCCATCGCGAAGATGTCGTTGTTCAACAGACCTTGATAGCCGCGCTGAATGCCGTAAACCTCAAGCCCGTAAAACAATCCGCTGCGCACAACGGCCCGCACTGCAGCGTTCATGCCCTGGGAGTCTCCTCCGCTAGTAAGAACTGCGATCTTTTTCACTGCTGACATGATAATTCCTCCTAAAAAATTACAGATATTTGCGAATCCAACGGCTATTGACAAAGAAAAACAACCTCATCAGCGGACTTCTTCGCATCAGTCGCCGGGATACCTCACGGATGTCTTCCTGCTGGCTGACTTTCGGATCGGATAAATAAAGCGCCAGCAGCCCTTCTATAATCATTTTATGAAACGAGGAAGCAGGCAACTTTTTGATGTCCCGCCGCGCTCCCTCGACGATAAACGCAATCCGGTCAAGCATCGTTTCCTTATTATCATAATAGCTGCAAAAATTCAAATCCCCGCCAAGCTCGTCCTCCGCCTGGTCAATTAGGTAATCCAGCATAATGTGCAGCCCGCAAACATGGGGGAAATAAGCATCATGAATCACCTTGGCGCTCTTCCCGTCCAAACCCGGGTTGCTGGCCGCCAAAAACAACATGAACACACCCAGGGTCGAACCGGTGGCTGCGGCAAACTCGTTCCAGTGCAATTGCGGCGCCCGGTATTCATGCGTTTCCCACCAGCTTAACAGTTTGGCTTCGCGCAGCTGCGGATCGATATGCTTGTATACCTGAAGATCGCAGTAGAGCCCGACCAAATCGATAATAAACGGCATGGCTGCGGCATATCCGCGAAGCTCGGCGATGTTGGCCCGGCAAGTGCGCACCAGCCGGTGCAAATAGCCCCCATCGTCCTGCTCGGCACGCAGGGCATAGTAGTTTTGCAGTATGCCCTCAGGATTAACGGCATCCAGCATGCTTTGGTGCAATAAGCGGAAATCCTGCTCGTCCTTGGAGGTGCTGCGGTCGCACAGGTTGTCCAAATAATCGCTGATCGTCTGAAATGCTACGATTAAGGGGATCAAAATATGGCGCATCGGCAGGTTAGCGGCAGCGTAGACGGCGCCGCCCTGGCAGTGGAACTCTTTCGTAGCGATGCTGGCAAGCGCCTGCCTTCTGAGTTCGGGGTCGGGGATGGCTTCCGCGTCTTCTCTCCAGCCATCCAGTTCCTGACGGACGTCCGGCAAAATAAACTTGTATACCCGGCTCATCAACCGGATCGGCTCTCTCGGAAACTGATTTCGGCTTTGCTTAAGTTCAATCACTGCCCTGCCCCCATTACGTTGTGTAATGCGCAGTTTGAAAATCAAACTGAAAAGAAAATCATTCTTTATTATAATATGATCCAACTTTTAGCACAAATAATCAATATCACATATGCCTTTTGACCGTCGGTTCGTCCTGGGTCGTCCGGTACCAAATATGCAGATCGTTAATCTGGCTGGCGAGCTCGGCAATTTCCCCGTTAAGCCGGCAGCTTTTCTCAAAATCGCTTTCCTCGTTCATCTCCCGCAGCATCCGTTCGATCGCATGCTCCAGCATCATCACCTTGCTTGGTATGCGGCCGCGGATATCCTCCCAAACCTCGATCATCGACAACCGTTCCTCCAAAGCGTATTCCTCAAAAGGGCGCTCCAGCAGCGGAACGTGGATGTCCAGCCGCTCGTCGTAAACAAAACAGGAATGATTCATGGCGAAAAGCCTCCTTTTATCGTATAAAATATAGAGCCTCTGGTGGAAATTTTAGTACCGCCCGATTTGTTTTTTTCTGATATACTAGCGGTAACTTCATTCATCAGAAACGGAGTTTTGAGACCGGCATGAAAATAAAACCGATGGCCGAGCCCGACATCCAGTGGCTTCGATCCTTTACTTTTACAGTATACGGAACAAGCGTCCTTGTTTCCTCTTATTTTCCGCTTTTTTATGCGCAGCTTGGTTTTACGGGCAGTCAAATCGGCCTGCTGTACGCCCTTGGGCCGATGATATCCCTGCTCTCCAATTTGCTGTGGAGCCTGGCGAGCGACCGCTATAAAACGATCAAACGGATTTTGATGATTTTGTTGGCCGGCCAAGCCGCGCTGGCGTTCCTTCTGTCGGAGTCCACCGCGTTTTCCGCCATTATCGCCGTGATTACTGCGTTCTATTTTTTCTATTATCCCGTCTTCCCTTTGTCGGATACAATCGTCATCTCCACCGCCAATCGGCATCGCATCAATTTTATCTCGATCCGCTTGTTCGGGTCCGTCGGATTCGCCGTATTTGCGATCGTCATCGGTTATGTGCTTGACCGCGTCGGCTCCGCAAAAACGATGTGGGTGGAAATGGCCGTCGCCGGACTTGCGCTGCTGCTCGTGCTTTGGGTAAAGGATCAGCCGGCAGCGCTGGCAAAAATGAATTTGTCGGGGATTTGGGCGATTTTAAAGCAGAAGGAGCTGCTGTGGTTTTTCGGCTGCGTCTTTTGCCTGGCGATCGGCATGCGAATGAACGACGCCTTCCTGGCGATTTCCCTTAAGGAGCTTGGCGCCGGTGAAAACTTGATCGGCTGGGCGATGCTGGCCTCGTCTCTGTCGGAAATTCCCGTGTTTATCTATCTCAGTTTCCATGGGGACAAATACAAGGAGCTGCCGCTGCTGCTGTTCGCCAGCCTGCTGTTTGCGGTCCGCTTTTTCCTGATGGGATTAACCCAATCGGCCTACGGCATCCTGCTGATCCAAATGATGCACGGATTGACGTTTGGCGTGTTTTACGTGACGGCGATCCGCATGCTGACCCGGCTGATTCCGGAGCAGTTCCGGGCAACGGGCATGGCGCTTTACACCATCATGTGGTCGAGCCTGTCCGGCCTGCTCAGCGGCACGTTCGGCGGCATCGTGTTCGAGCAGTTGGGAAGACCTATTTTTTACTGGGTGGCCATGGGTTCCTCGGTCGTCGCGTTTATCGGCTTTGCCAGCCGCTATTTAGTCCGCCGGGCAAACCTGAGCAAACCTGCCGGTCTGGACGAAGAAGCCTGAGCCGCTTCACCTGTAGCCGGACCGCACCCGAGAGACCACTTTGTCGCAATACGCGCTCCCGATTAACCTGCTGAAAGATCAGTTGTTGCAATAGGGTTGTTACTATATAATGGTTATTATCAGATGATAGTACCTGGTATTAAAAAATATAAAGCAGGTGAAAACATGGAGTTCGCAATGTTCCAAGACGTGCTCAAAACCCGCCGCAGCATCCGGGAATTTACCGGGGAGCGCGTCAGCCTTTCCGATATCGAAGACATTATCGACTGCGCCCGTTATGCGCCCAGCGATACTAACTCGCAAACCTGGGAATTTATCGCGGTTATCAATTCGGAGAAAATAAAACGGATCGAAGAGTTTACCTGGGAGAAACTGCATGAAACGGCGGCCCGTGCGGTGGAGAAGGGGCTGGAGCGGGAAGCGAAGCTGCTCGTGAAATCATTTGGGCCTTATGCCACCGCTTTTTCCGGGGCACCGGCCCTGATCGTCTGCCTTTCGACCCCGTACGCTTCCAAATTTCGCGAAAAAATCTTCGATCCGATCGATTTCGTTTCGCCGGAAATTTGGCAAGAGGAAGGGCTGAAAAGCAGCTGCCTCGCCTCCCAAAACCTGATGCTGGCTGCCCATGCCAAAGGCCTTGCCACCTGCCCGATGACCGGCCCGGTGCTGCTGGCCGAGGACAAGCTGCGCGAATTTCTCGACATCCCCGCCGACCGCGGCGTGAACATGGTGATCGCGCTTGGCCACCCGGCCATCGCGCCAAAGCCCGTGCCCCGCAAAGAGGTCGCGGAAATTCTTAGAATTGTGGAGTAGCGCGGTTAAGTGCCAAGATACGTTGGATACGTTGGAAATATCCAATAGATGCCGCAAATCGGCTCTATTTTTGAAGCCAGGTTGGAAATATCCAATAGAACTGGGAATTGAATGGTAAATACGGCAGCGTGAATGGATATTTCCAATAGATTAGGGTTGGCAGGGCGGAAAATAGGTGGGTTGAGCGAATTCTATTGGATTTTTTCCAATGAGCGCTCCAATATACGTCCGATTTCCGTCAATCTATTGGATTTTTTCCAATGTAAGATGGAAAGACATGCATCAAAAAAAAGAGGTCCCCGGACAGCTGCAAAAGCTGCTCTTGGAACCTCTTTTACCTTACAACCGCCCGTAAGCCTTGAGCGTCTTCAGCCTTTCCACAGTGAGCCAGCCCCGCCATTCCTGTTCCCCCGCCGGACTTACCGCCGGAAACGACAAGGGCCAACCGCCGTCTTCCTGCTGCGAATCGATCAGTACATCGAGATGGCGGTTGACCTCCTCCTCGGTCACGAGGCGGGCGGCGTAGCTGTCCGGCGAAGGCGCATAATCCAGCACCTTGTGGACATAACCTCCTGCCAGCGGATTCAGCTCGATGCCGTCCGGCCCGGCCAGCCAGTCATCGAGCACCGCCTTCAACCGGTCCGCCCTCCCCAGATCCGGCTCCGGCACATGCTCCAAAAAGGCGATCCATTGCACAGCGTCATGGTAATCCCCCGGAACGCCCCCGTTCTCCAGCGAGCGCCACAAAAAAGCGATATTGCTTCGGAACCACGATTCCTCCGCAAAATCCGTGCGCTCGCGCTGGGCAAGCAGCAACCCGATGATGCTGCCGGTCGGATTCAGCGAAGGAATCCCGTCCCGCTCGGTGGTCCACCAAGGCGCGTGGGGGTAGGCGTTCACGTCCGTGGTCGCCCTCGGCAATCCACCGCCGTCCAAAGTGATGCTCCGCAAATACCTCAGCACCCCGTCCATCATGTCCGAGCCAAACCCGCCGGCTTCCCGGATCACCATCAGCGCTGTTTCCGTCGTGACCGGTTGGCTTTGCGGGCAGCGCATATCGGGCTCAAGCGCGTTTCCGAAGCCTCCGTCCGCGTTTTGGTAAGGTTTAAGCGCCTCCAGAACCTCCTCTGCCGAACCGTCTTCAAAATAGAACGCAAACCTTTTCCGATCCAGCAGTCTGGCGTTCGTGTAAATAAATTCCCTCGCCCGCCGCAAAGTTTCCTGTTCCTTTTTTACCATGCCGTTTCCTCCTTCACATAGGTTCAAGTTCATGCCCGTTATACCGCCTGATCGCGTAGTATGACTGTTGTTCGCATTCATTGGTATTTTTTCGCTAAAGCCAACGCCCGCTCATGAATCGCCAGGCGCAATTCCTTTGGCTCAATCACTTCCGCATCCGGCCCCATCGAGAAAAAGAACGACACCGCCCAATTCAGCTCCGAAGCGGGCAAGCGGCAATCCAGCAGCCACTGCTCATCGCTTGTCTGCTGAACCTCATGGCCGAAATGCGGGTCCTGCTCGGCAAGCAGTGAACCGCGATAGGTAAGCTTTACGCGGAGATGTACGGTGTCCTTCCCGTCCGCAGGGGTACCGTCCTCGCTATCTTTGGCACTCTTGGCATCTCCGTCCTTGTCACCCTTAACCCCCGTCCCCTCCTTGCCTCCCCTTTCGGTCCCTATCTCCAGCGGGGGAGAGGTTTCGGCGATGTCCTCAAACCGGTCGACGCGGAAGGTGCGCACTTCCCCATGCTCCAGCGACTCGGCCTCGCAGTACCAAAAGCCGTTTGCGGCGTACACGCGCTTCGGCCGAATCGTAAGGTGCCGGCGGTAGTTTTGCGACCGGTACAACACGCGCAGCCAGCGTCCCTCGGCGGCGTGGGACATCAGCGCCTTCAAATGCGGCGTCTTATAACGGCGGTCCGGCACCTCCATCTCCACGTGACGGAGCAGCGGAGCGATTTGGCCAAGCATGGGCCCCGGCAGCGCGGACCGGATTTTGTCGGCCGCCGTCCATTTCGCCTGCCCAAAAGGGCTGTCGCTGTATTTGGCCATCGCGTCCAAAGCAAGCAAAACGGTTAAAGCCTCACCGGCATCAAACTGCAACGGCGGCAGGCGGTAGCCGTCCATCAGCCGGTAGCCGCCGCCCGGCCCGGGCAGAGCGCTGATCGGAACACCGATCTCCGACAAAGCTTGTATATCGCGCAGCACCGTCCGTTTGGAAACCTCAAGCTTGTCCGCCAGGGACAAGGCCGTTTCCGGACGCTGCTGCAGCGCCATGACGATCGCCATCATCCTGTCCATTCGCTTCATCCTGCTCTTTGCCTCCCGCTTATGTCCACTATATCAGGCTAATGGTGACAACAGATTGTCACCATTCTTGCCTGTCTTTTTATACATATGTACAAAAAAACACAGCCCCATAAAGAGCTGTGCTTTTCATTATCGCGCTTGGAACCAAACTTTATAAGTGATCCGTTACCGGAAGTGATCTTATAATTTGATTACGTTAGCAGCTTGAGGACCACGGTTGCCTTCAGTGATCTCGAATTCTACGGCTTGACCTTCTTCCAGAGTTTTGAAGCCGTCACCTTGGATTGCGGAGAAGTGTACGAATACGTCTTCGCCACCTTCAACTTGGATGAAGCCATAGCCTTTTTCTGCGTTAAACCATTTAACTGTACCTTTCAAATGAACAACCTCCTAAAAATAACCGCCATCGTTGGCGAATATCCATATTATACTCTATGCCCACAGACAATGCAACGTGACAATTTCCGAAAGGTTTTTTTCGGGTGTCTGCCACAGAGGAACCAACGGTTTTATTTGCTTTCCTCCAGAGCGTGAGTTATCATTTTACATAAAAATATTACCAATTTTACGCGGCGTTTAAACCCGTGAGCAAAGCCAGAGATTGGAGAAATTACGATGATCAAAAAACACGAAATATACAAAAAAGACAAATGGAATATGATGACTGTAGAAGTTCAGGGCAAATACATCATTCTCCGCGAAATTTCCGATCAGTGGGGTGAAGAATCGCATACCTTCCTCAGCCGCCCGGCGATGATGGATTGGGTGAACCGCCGTTTTCCTAAGGAGGATTTTGCCGGCAACGAAGAGGAATGGAACGACATCATGAACGCCTTCAAGCAGGTTTAGCCTGCCGGCCAAGCCTGCTTGGCAATCATTTTAATGAAACGGAGCAAAGGTAAATGTATAGTTCCAGCATTTTAATCTTCATTATTTGTGCGTTTGCGCTGGCCGTCATACTGATCATGAACAAGGACAACATCCATCCTCGTCTCAAACGCGGGCTTGCCCTCACTGCCTTGATTATGGTGGTGGCGGCGTTTGGTTTAATCATCTACAGCTTTCTGGCTTAGGAAGAGGGTGGCAAATATTTCTTCGGCAGGCGGCCCATACTAGGATAATGCCCGTAGCAGCGAAGTCAACTTCTTAATGCTCCGGGCCCTGATCAAAACAGGGAGGTTTCCTAGTTATGAAATGGCCGCGCACCATCCCTTTGCTGTTATCCTGCTGCCTGCTGATTTCCACGCTGCAGGGCGGCTCCGCTGCGGGCCAGCCCGCGGCTTCACCTTACCCAAAACAAAGGAGGATTCCGATGAGCACCTTAATGAAACGCTCGGAAGTATCACAGGAGAATACATGGAAGCTTGAGGATCTGTTTTCCGGCCAGGCTTCTTGGGACAAATCGTATGACGAACTGAAGGCATTGAAAGGCAAAGCCGCCGAATTCGAAGGCAAACTGAACAATGCCCAAAATATCAAAGCCGTTTTCGAGCTGGAAGACGATCTTTCCTTAAAAATCGAACGGTTGTACGTTTACGCCCACTTGCATCACGATGAGGATACGACCAACCCTACATATCAGGCGCTTGTGCAGAAAGCGAAAAAGCTGAGCGTCGAAGTCAACGAAGCGCTGTCGTTCATCACCCCGGAGATATTGTCCCTGCCGGAACAGGAGCTTGACCGTCTGATCAGCGATCCTGAGCTTGCGGATTACAAATTCACACTGCAGGAAATCAAACGCGAGAAAGCGCATGTGCTGAGCAAAACGGAAGAAGCGCTGCTCGCCCAGGTCGGCAATCTGTCGCAGGCGCCGCAGCAAATTTTTGGCATGATCAACAATGCGGATATGAAGTTCCCGAAAATCAAGGACGAAAACGGGAACGAAGTCGAGTTGACGCACGGCAGCTACATTCAGTTCCTGGAAAACCCGAATCGCGAA
Organism: Paenibacillus oralis; assembly: GCF_003863965.1. Classification (GTDB taxonomy): domain Bacteria; phylum Bacillota; class Bacilli; order Paenibacillales; family Paenibacillaceae; genus Fontibacillus; species Fontibacillus oralis. Next base: position 4,247,809 of record NZ_RRCN01000001.1, on the reverse strand, counting down.
GTGCGGGAGCGGGCGTTTAAAGCCGTTTACGAAACGTACCGCAAGCAAAAAAATACGATCGCGGCCACCTTAACCGCCAACATCAACAAAAACATGTTTTATTCCCGGGTGCGCAAATACCCCTCCGTGCTGGAAATGTCCCTATATGGCGACAACATTCCGAAGGAAGTGTACACAAACCTGATCGACACGATTCATGAAAGCCTCCCGCTGCTGCACCGCTACATGAAGCTGCGAAAGAAGCTGCTTGGCGTCGATGAGCTGCATATGTACGACCTGTTTGCGCCGCTCGTAGAGGAATACAAATGGGACATCAGCTATGAGGAAGCGAAAAAAATGGTCGAGGATGGCCTGAAGCCGCTTGGCGAAGATTACCTCAAAGCGCTTCGTTCCGGCTTCGAAAACCGCTGGATCGACGTGTACGAGAACGAAGGCAAGCGGACGGGGGCTTACAGCTGGGGAGCTTACGGCACCCACCCTTACGTGCTGCTGAACCACAAGGACAACCTGAACAGCATGTTTACGCTCGCGCACGAGATGGGCCATGCCCTGCATTCCCATTTTTCGGACGAAGCTTTAAAGTACCGCGATGCCCAATACACGATTTTTCTGGCCGAGGTCGCTTCGACGACCAACGAGGCGCTGCTGATGGATTATTTGCTGAAAAAATCGACCGATCCGAATCAAAAGCTGTACCTGCTGACGTATTATGCCGACCAGTTCCGGACGACCGTGTTCCGGCAGACGATGTTCGCCGAGTTCGAGAAAATCGTTCACGAGAAGGCGGAAGCCGGCGAATCGCTGACCCCGCAGGAGCTGTCTTCCATTTATTACGATTTGAACGCAAAATACCATGGCAAAGACATGGCCGTCGACCAGGATATCGAAATGGAATGGGCGCGCATCCCCCATTTCTACACCAGCTTCTATGTGTATAAATACGCGACCGGCTTCTCTGCAGCGACCAGCTTTTCCAAACAGATTTTGGAGGAAGGCCAGCCGGCGGTCGACCGCTACCTCGGGTTCCTGAAGAGCGGCGGCAGCGACTATTCGATTAATATTTTGAAAAAAGCCGGCGTCGACATGTCCTCGCCGGAGCCGATTCGCGAAGCAATGAGCGTGTTCGAAGACGTCATCGAGCAAATGGAGCAACTGACGAAATAGCGTCCCGCCCTGCGCGGCCGCCCGGTTCCATAAAATCCCTTGCCCGCTTGGGGCAAGGGATTTTATACTGACTTAAAGGAGGTGTTACCTCATGCGAATTCAATGGTCCTTGATCTTAGCGCTTATTTTCGCCTTGATCACCGCCGTGTTTGCCGTTATCAACGTCAACCCGGTACAGGTTAATTTATTGTTCGGCGCCGTCAGCCTTCCGCTGATTTTACTGATCCTCGGTTGCACGCTGCTTGGCGGCATCATCGTCGGCTCGTTTGGCATCTACCGCGGATACCGGCTGCAGCGGGAAGTGAAAGGCTTGCACGCCAAGCTTGTACATATCCAAGAAGCGACCGGCTACACCTTCCCCGAACCGGAAAAGCCCGAAAAAAGGAAGAAAGCGGCCGGCAAAAGCGAAAATTCCGCCGGCAAGCCGGAACCTTCCGCGGAAGATTTAGCTTCGTCCGAGCAATGATCCGGCGGCAGCGAGTTCCTAATTTTTGAGGAGGTTCCCATGAAGATTCAACCCAATGAAACCTATATTTTAAACATTCTGAAAACGCTGCTCGATACGCCAAGCCCCAGCGGTTTTACGCGCGGCATTATGAGTCTGATCCAGCGTGAAGCGGAGGCTTTGGGCATCCCTTTCGCGCAAAACGAAAAAGGCGGCGCCTTCCTGACGCTGCCCGGCCGCGACTCGTCCCGGCGGATCGCGCTGAGCGCTCACGTCGATACTTTGGGCGCCATGGTCCGTTCGATCACCGAGCGCGGCACGCTGAAGATCACCTCGGTCGGCGGATTTATGATGCACAGCATCGAAAACGAATACTGCCAAATCCACACCCGCAGCGGCAAGGTTTACACGGGGACGATCTTGTCGACGCAGCCTTCCGTCCACGTTTACACCGACGCCCGCGACTTCAAGCGCGAGGAGAAAAATATGGAGGTGCGAATTGACGAGCTAGTGGAAAATAAAGACGACGTACTGAAGCTCGGCGTCTCCGCCGGCGATTTTATTTCCTTCGATTCCCGCGCGGTCATCACAACCAGCGGGTACATCAAGTCCCGCCACCTCGACGACAAGGCGAGCGTGGCCGCCCTGTTCGGCCTGCTGGAATCGAGCCGGCGCGAGGGCTGGACGCCGCGCCATGATCTGGTTTTCCTCATTTCCAACTATGAGGAAGTCGGGCACGGCGCAGCGTGGATTCCGGACGGCGTGAACGAAATGATCGCCGTGGACATGGGCGCGATGGGCGACGATTTAAGCTGCAAAGAGACCGATGTGTCGATTTGCGCCAAAGACTCCAGCGGGCCGTACGATTACGACATGACCGGCAAGCTGATCGAGCTCGCCCGAGACTTGGAAATACCGCACGCGGTCGATATTTACCCGCATTACGGCTCGGACGCCTCGGCGGCGCTGCGCGGCGGGAACAACATCCGCGCCGCGTTGATCGGTCCGGGCGTGCACGCATCGCACGCCATGGAGCGGACGCACAAGCAGGCCGTCATCAACACGACCCGCCTGCTCGCCGCTTATGTGGCCGAGTAACGGGGCGGCTAGAACCAAAGGGCCGGGATCGCCCAGTGGACTCGGGCGCTGGGCCGCTGCCTCCGCTGCAGCGGCGGTCATCTTCCTCGGCGTCCTGGCGATGCTCTTGTGGGGAAGCCGATTTCTCCTTCCCCATGCTTACACTTATTATGAAACCGCTGCGGATAACGGCGTGAAGCTGCACGCGCTGGCCGCTTCGCCGGAGCATATCGAGCTGCGGGCTGCGGACCGGCCGTTGGAAGATTACCGCGTATATGGAATTAACGGCGGATTTTTTTACAATGACGCCGTTTTGTCCATCGCGGTCAACGATGACCGGCCGGTCCAAGTCGCTGCCGGCGATTACGGCTCCGGCTGGTTCAACGCCAAATACGCGCGCGGCACGCTCGTTTGGGACGCGGCGGCCGGCCGCTTTTCGGTGCAGGTCGTCTCCGCCGCCGCCGAGCTTAGCGTCACCGACCGCGGCCGCTATTTTGCCCAGGGCGGCGTCAGCATGAAGCTGCGGGACGATGCCGGATGGCGGGCGGCCGCCGTGGACGCCGAGCATCTGCCCTACCCGGATGAGGAGCGCCTCCGCTCCGGCCTCGTCTACGACGATGCGGGCCGGCTGTGGCTGATCGTCACGTCGACCCGTTGCACGGCGGAGGCCTTCCGTACCGCCGTCAAGGAGACGATTGCCCCCAGCTCGGCCGTGGACGGCATCTTCCTCGACGGCGACGGCTCCTCGCAACTGAACGCCGCCGAGATCAAACTCCACGGCGACTCGCGCGATCTGCGGCAGATTATTGCGATTCAGTAATGGCATAAAACAAATAGAATTAACAAAAAGACAATTCGACGGATTTTTGCCGGAGAATTGTTTTTTTATTTTTCAGTTAGAAATTTATATCAACTGCTTGTATTTTCGCTCCTAAATTTACCTTTATGGGTGAGAGAGAAAACGGCAGCGAGTTTGCAGGTTTGGGAATGACCTACAGCCGCTGATTCCCCCTAATATCTCCTCACTAATAATATTTGAGGAGCGATTGAAATGGCAAATTACACATATGCTGCTTACACGGCTTCGAATGGAGTTAAGTTGCACACGATCAAAACTTCCCCAAATAATATCTGGATTAATTATATTGGTGCGTCTAATGTACCCAGTCAAAGTTACTATGGTGTTAATGGTGGTTATTTTGATCCTGATACTGGAAACTTACTTCAAATTGCTTTAAACAATGATAAACCGGTAAATGGGACTAAAAATGATTACGGAAGTGGATATGAAAATGTTAAGGTTGCTCGCGGTACATTGGTTTGGGACGCTACGGAAAGTCAATTTTCCGTACAAATCGTTAAGTCCGCTGCTGATCTCCACGTCATTAAACGAACGAGATATTGGGCGCAAGGCGGTATTAGCATGTCTCTAAACAGTGACAGTACCTGGGCTTCTCAGGCTGATAAAGAAAATATGCAGAATAGAACCGGAAATGCATTTCGAACTGGCCTTGTATACAACAATACTAATAACATTTGGCTTATTGTTACTGATGTAAAATGTACTGCCGCAGAATTTAGAACCGCAATTAAGGAAAAGGTCGGCTCAGGAACGCTCGTCAATGGGATATTCTTGGATGGCAGTGGTTCTTCACAAATGAAGTGCAAAGAGAAAAAAGTGTATGGTGATGAGCGAGAAGTTTATCAAATGGTTGCATTAAGAAACGAATAAATACAATAAATATACCCTAGATTGAGACCCCGGTTTACCTTATTGGTAGCCGGCGGTCTCATTTTCAAATTTGCAATATAAACAAGGTAACTTTTCCATATTTTAGACGTCTATATTTATATAAAGAAAATATGGAGGATAATTTATGAATAAGGTGATTTTCTATACGGTTACTGGAATTGTTACTCTAGGGATACTTACATCATGTGCAAATGGGAAAAACAAGGATCATGTTCAGGAGCAAAACGAAACTCAAACCATTGATACAAATACTTCTCAAAATCAGCAAACAGAAAATAACGACTCGTTTCAAACCGGCGTTGTTATAGACTTTGATGCCATTGACAATTCATTATTCAATGCAGAAATTAAGACATTGCTGAAAACTACCCTGGAAGCAATGGCCAATAAAGATGAAGAATCGTATCGGAGTGTTTTTAGAGATACGCAATCCGCTGATACTTATATGTACTTATTTGGTAAAGATTATTATTATGATTATTTGGGAACTATCGAACAAGATCGTTCGGGTAGAATTGTTGTTGAAGTCAGAGGCAAAGTCAAAGATGATCATGGAATCAGGGAGACACCTAACGGATTTTTTTACTTTATTAAAAATAAAGAAGGGCACTGGGTACTTGGAGCGATTGATTAGGATTGCGGGATGGGGGTTAACTTATGAGGAGGTTTGTTATCTATACTGTAACTGGAATTGTTATTCTAGGAATACTAACATCATGTCGCAATAAGGATCATGTTCAGAAGCAAGCGAAACTCAAACCACTGATACAAACACTTCTCAAAATCAGTAAGCAGAAAATAACGACTCGTTTAAAACTGGCATTTTTGTAGACTTTGATGCCTTGGGCGATCCATTGTATACTGGGGAATTAGGTCCCTTATGAAAACCACCTTGGAAGCCTTGGTCAATAAGGACGAGCAGGCGTTTCGAAGTATATATTACACCAAGCCATCCGAAACAATTCTTGAAGATTATTTAGAAAGAGATTATTATTTCGAGTCTATGGAAGGTATTACGAAAGACCATAATAGATTAAATTGTTCAAGTCAAAACAAAAGCCAGAATTGAAAATGAAGTCATTGAACGTAATGAAGATTATTGCTTAGTCAAGGGCAAGAACGGTCTTGGAAGTTGTGGGTTTAATTTAGCTTGCTTCCCTTATTAAAATAACCATAATATTCGGCATGTCAACAACATGAACATATCGATATTTCTAACAACAAAGCCTTGTTGGCATAAGAGCCAACTAAGGCTTTGTTGCTTTTTGTACTATTAATAGAGATTCATTCTTTCTGCTTAATACATTTAATAGCATCAGACAATTCATTAAGTGATGAATCTAGCTTGTCCAGCTTTTTTCCAATCGTTTGAAGCACATACCTCAACAAAATAAAACACATGGCGACCGGAAAACCAACATTTGTGACGAATGAAGCAAATTCCTCATAATCCATAAAACTCTCTCCTTCATACTTTTTTTTAAATATGGTAATTTGAGAGATGAAAATACAATATCTAATTTAAGAACATTTTGTTATATTTTATTGAACTGTCTCAAACGCCCATTCTTTTCACTTGTTAAATGTAGTTATGAATCGCCATATATTATAGAAAATTCTAAAATATGGGGTGATTAGTATGAAGAAAGAAACGATTATGGATTACTATAGAGGAGAACTAAAACGAATTGCTTGGAAGATTCAATACAAGGCAAGAGTAACCTCTAAACATGAATTACCTTTAAAGTCGGAAAACGTTAGCCGAGCAGCCAACTTTCAAAACGAAGTGGATCGTAAGTTATATGTAGAGTATCTAATCAACTCAATCCCTACAGACATCGGAAGGAAAATTATTTTCGAGATTTATATAAACGAAAAAACCGAAGTTCAAGTTGCTAAAGAATTGAATATAAGCCAACAGGGGGTAAATCAATGGAAAAGAAAAACCTTGAAGTACCTATGTCAGAAGATGAGTTCCTGAACCTGTTGCAATTGGCAAGAAATCATGATCAGACCGCGATGTATAAACTAATTGAATATTATAAGAATGACATCTACAAACTTAGCATGTATATGAAAATGCCACAAGAAGACGCGGTTCAAAGTATCGTTGTGGAAATGATAGATTTATTTATGAAAGCGGATTAATTTACTCATATTCCTGACAAACACACTTTTTACTTTCTATTTCGCAAAAAACAAGGAGACATTTTCCATCTTACAAACGTCAATATAGATAAAAAGCAAAATATGGGGGAAAAATCCATGAACAAATTGATTATATATTCTGTAACAGTAATTGTTACACTAGGGATACTAACATCGTGTTCAAATGAGAGCAATAAGGATCATCTTCAGGAGCAAAACGAAACTCAATTCATTGGGGCTAACGCTTCTCAAAATCAGCAAGTAGAAAATGACGACTCTTTTCAAACCGGTGTTTTTGTAGACTTCGACGCCTTGGACGATCCGTTGTACACGGAAGAAATTAAGTCCCTTATGAAAACCACTTTGGAAGCCTTGGCCAATAAGGATGAACAGGCACTTCGGAGAATATATTACCGAGAGGACTCCGAAGGTATTCGTGAGTATTTTTTTGATAGAGACTATTGTTTTAAGTCCTTAGAAGGTATTACAAAGGACCATGATAGATTAATTGTTAGAGTCAAAACAAAAGCCAGAATGGAAAGTGAAGTCTTTGAACGCACTGAAGATTATTGGTTAGTCAAGGACAAAAGCGGCCAATGGAAGCTAGGATCCATCGATTAGTTACATTCCCAGACAAAGAAGCCTCAGTTGGCATAAAGTCAACTAAGGCTTCTTCCGCTTAGGCCATCATTTTCGCGGTTTCGGCCAGCGGTGGCGGGGGACGTAGCGGATCAAGGCGTGGTGGACCGTCGCCCATTGCGCTTCGGTTAAGGTTCCGACCGCTGTCCGCGTGCCATCGATGCCTAATGTTCGCCTCAAAACCGTTAATTGCGGTTTGGTGAAAAAGGCACTTAAAACGGCATCAAATGAAGCATACGGAGATTTTAGCGCAGCTTCCGCAAGCCCCAGAAAAACGCTGCGTTCATGATAAGGCACAAGCGGCTCGCGTTTTCGGTCTATCCGCACCAGCGCCGAATCGACGCTTGGCGGGGGAGCGAAATTGTCCCTGGAGATGATCTGAATAAATTTGAAATCGAACCACATTTTCCACGCCAATACGTACGGGTCTTTCACCTGTCTTCCCGTAAACCTCCTGGCCGCCCCCTTCTCCATGACCAGGACAGCCCTTTGCAGAGGCGTTGCCGGCTGACTCAATAATTTTTTTAGAATCGGGGTCGTGATGGAGTACGGGATATTGGACACGACGAGAAAAGCTTCCTTCGGAAAACGGATATTCAGGATATCCTGGTGAATTACCTTTATGTTCGCGTGATGCCCGATTTTCCGTTGTAAAATCTCGACGAAGGCCGGGTCGTATTCGACAGCCACTACCTTTTGGGCTTTTTGGCATAACTCGGCCGTTAAAGCTCCTTGGCCGGCCCCCAGCTCCAGCACCGTATCCCCTTCCGAAATACCGGCCATGGCGACGATCTCCCGAATGAGCTTCCGGTTATGCAACAAATGCTGTCCCAAGTCATTGGGAGGTTCTCCTCGTTTTAATCGGGTTTGGTTAGGTTTTTTATTTTTTCGGCTCACTTGCGCTCATCCCTTCGCAAAACGTCACAGCTTCCCAGCCTGCGGCCGGAGCAAAGGGAGTCAGCGCGTAAAAAAGCCCGAATGTGCAACGAAAACAATCCCTCCCCAGCCGGGAAAAGATCATTTAAGCACGCAAAAAAAAGAAGGCAGATGCCCCACCTTCTCTTCTAACCGTTACAGATTGTATGCAGAAAAAAGGCAGACTGAACCCGTTGCTCCGCCTCGCAGGCAGAGCGCTTGAACGTCATTTAATTGTTCAATTCGCGGCGGTTCAGTCTGTCGTTTATCACACGTGATGCTCCTTTCCGTAAAAATCCACATTTTGGACAACAAAAAAACACAGGCAGTTCTCTGCCTGTGCAAGCCGTAATCGGGTGCGGAAAATAAACCTCCCCGCGATTCGCTGGGGAAAGCTTCTTTTCCAGATGCATATCAAATGACAGGTTACCGCATGGGCAGACCAATCCCGATTACTCCGCTACAGGCAGAATGTCAAGAAAACCGTATAAGCACACGTTTTTCTTATCGGGAAAAATCTATCACACGTAACCCTCCGTTCAACTAAGATATGAGAAAGAATAGCATAGAAGCCAGCAAATATCAAATTTTCGCCGGCTCAGCCTCTACCAGCCGGTGCCGGTGCCATTTAGTCCCGTAGAACCGGCGCAGGAAGATGGCTCCCCGGATCCCCCATTCAATATTCATGGCCAGCCATACGCCGATGACGCCAAACGGCAGAACAACGCCCAAAATGTAGCCAAGCACGACGCGGAACAGCCACATGGACAACATCGACACGACCGAAGTATATTTGGCGTCGCCCGCCGCCCGCAAGGCCGACGGAGTAATAAAACTGATCGACCACAGCGGAATTTGCATGATCGTGTTGATCAGGATAATCGTAAAGATTTCGCCTACGATTTCGGCGGGCGGATGAAACAGCGACACCAGCGGGTGGAACAGCGGCAGGATAATCAGTCCCATGACGATGAACGTGGCCGACGATAGCCAGATGAAGGATCGCGTCAATTTTTTGGCGTCCCCGACGTCTCCCCGCCCGATGCATTGCCCCACCACGGTGACGATGGCGATCGACAAGGCGTTGGCCGGAATTTGCACCACGCCCGCCAGCGACGAGCTGATCGCATTGGCGGCGATCGCGTAAGTTCCCAGGCTGACGATAAAAATTTGCGTCAGAATCTTCCCGCCGTTAAAAAACATCTGCTCCGCGGCAAACGGCATGCCGATGGACATGATTTTTTTCAGCATCCCCCAATTTGCCATCAACATGTCCCGGATCCGAATATGCAGGGAAGCGTCCACCCTGACTAAATAATAAATCGCGCAGGCGGCGGCCAAATACCGCGAAACATTGACGGCTACGGTCATCCCGAACACTCCCATATCGGCCAGATTAATGAACACGAAATTCAGCAGGACGTAAGATAAGTTCATGATTAGCGACAGAAAAAGCGATGCCCGCGACCTCCCGATCCCCCGCAGCACCCCGCACACCGCCTCGACGATCGCAATCCCGCAAAAGGAAACGCTGCTGCCGATCAGATATGTTTTGGCGTTACTGAATACATCGGCCTCCGCGGAACCAAACAGCAAGTTCAAGGTCGGATTATGAAGCAAAATAATCAGCAAGCTGATCGCCAGCGCCAGCAAAAATACCGAAGAAACCGAGCCGGCAGCCGATTTGGATACCATTTGATCGTTCCGGTTTCCTTTGTACTGCGCCACCACGACGGTGCCCCCGGTCGCGACGCCGACAAAAACGTTGATCAGAAAAATGTTCAGCGAATCGACCATATTGACGGCGCTGACCGCGGCGACGCCGGAGGAGCTGATCATCGCCGTGTTGACCAGATTGAGTCCGACGATAAACGCCTGGTCGATCAGGATCGGAATGATCAAGGCGATAATCTGCCGGTAAGCCATCGATTCGGCGGAGAAATGTTTGTTCAAGAAACGGTGCGTTTTGGCGCGGATGGCTGCGTTAACCACGTAATCACTTCTTTTTCATAAAAATATTTAGAAAAAATAAAAGACTCTTCAGCGCGAAGAGTTCTATCAGTCACAGCTTTATGGATCGTCTTACATGGTCCGCACCATATTATATCAGCAATCATAAATAAAGGCTCCCCGCTGAAATCGTCCAATTCCACGTTTATCTGAAAAAAAGAGAGATTAATAGGGACTAATCCCCATTTACCTCTCCGGAGCTTCCGTTTTTAAAGTTCCTCATCTAAAGGCGATGAACAGGGCAAAAATCAACGCGAGAATACCCACGGTGATCAGCAAATTCGCCGCTTCACGAAAAATTCCCCGCGCCCCCTCACTTAGAAGCCGTTGTGGCGATTCTCCGAGCTTTCGCTCCGAGAACCGCCCCATTCGTCACTTATTTCTCAACCGGAATCGTTACTTCGAGTTCTTTGATATAAGTTTTGTCGCCATGGCTGTAAGTTCCGTTGCTGTCTTTGCCCTGTCCGACAACGCTCCAGTCGTTTTTATTTACCGTAAGGGTAAACGGTTTGATGGTAATTGACTTCGGCGTCCCGTTAAACGGGCTGTACAACTCGTCAACATGATATTCGGTTTTGGGCTCGCTATGGAAATATCCGAACTTATTCTGGTCCAGCAGGTTGCCCTGATCGTCGACAATATCGTAATACATCATGCTGGCGATATAATCGCCGGTTTGCTCCGCGGATCTCGGCACCTTCCCGGTGCTGTCGATGACCAACTGGGCTGTTACAGGCGTGAGCTTAAGCTGCTTTACCGTATAACTGAAATCCTCGTAGGTTTTGGTGGCATTTGGCTGCAGTAAGATGGCATTGTCCGTGATTTTGACCGGAACTTTAAATTCAAACGGCTCGTCGATCCGCGTTACTTCGGCTCGAATCGTCAATTCAAATTCGTCGCCCCAGTTCACTTCCGGGTTCTCGCCCACCGACATCTCGACTTCGTACGCATTTTCACGTTTCCCAGTATCCCCAAACCCGCCAAATCGTGCCGGTTCACCATTAATAAGGACATCTACATTACTTACGTAGCCCTTCTCCTGCTTTTCCTCGGGAACAACCTTAGGCGCATCACCATACACAATAACCCCCTCTGTTCTCCGGTATGGGGAGGCTGTCCCCTCAAGATCCACGCCTTCCCGGTCCAGCATAAAGGACAGTCTTGTCCCGTCATACAGTAGATCGTTCAGTTTCAGCGTCACCCCGTCATGCGTCACGCTCAGGTTCGGGGCTTTGACGATTCCCTGATCCATCGCGGCCTTCACAGCCTCTTCGGTGGTGCCCTTAAAAATCGTACCGAACACCGGAACTTGCTTTAAAGCCTCCGCCATCGCCGGGGACACGAATCCCGAGCCGATGATCCCGCCTCCGAGAATAACGGCGGCCGAAGCGGCGACTACGGTCCGTTTCCACACTTTTCCTTTGTTTGCAGCGTATTTTCTCGTTCTGCTCATATTCATCTCTCCAATTTTGTTCATAATTTCATCGCTCATGCTTGTTTTCGGCATCGCCGAATGACGAATCATTCGCTCGATCGCCTCCATTTCAGCGGGCTCCGCTCGATCCGGCAAACGTCCCATGGGCCAACACTCCTTTTTCAGTTGCTTTTTCCATCAGCTTTTTGCGTATACGCTCGTACTTCTTGCGCAAGGTCGCCGGCTTGATTCCCATCACTTCGCCAATCTCCTCAAAACGGTATTGTTCTACCGACTTGAGCAGCAGAATATGGCGTTCCTCCGCCGTCAGATACGTTAATAGTTCCTCTACCGCCGACTGATGCGGGGAAATCTCCGGCACCGGGTGCTGTTCCTGGCAGCGGTCGATCAATTTCAACAACCGGCCCTGCTTCTTCTTCATATTGATCAAATGATGGTAGGCTACCTTGTACAGCCAGGCGGAAAACGAAACTTGATTGCTGTACTGATGAAGATTCATATAGGCCCTGATAAAAATCTCCTGAACCGCGTCCTCCGTTTCCGCGTGATTCCGCAAAATGTAATAACAATACGTATACATCTGCCGTTCAAACTGGAGGATAATGGGAGCGTAAGCCTCTTTGTCTCCAGCTTTCACGCGCTCAATCTGCGCTTCGATTTTTTGCCTATCCGTCGTTTCCCCGGGGATGACTGGTTGCAAAAAGCTCACCTCCTTTGCTGTCTACACCTATATAACAACCCGAAAATACCGTTTTGTGACATGCCCTTCAATTTTGCCGAGGATCAATAAAAATAAAAACCCGGATGAGGCCACCATTTGCGGAGTGACCATCATTCGGGTCCATCATTAGGGTTATGCGTCGTCTAAGCAAACTTGTCAGCTGCATTACGAATTCCGCTGGGCCTCGATTTTTTCGGCCAGCTCGTTCAAATACGTCCAGCGCTCCATAAGCCGCTCAAGCTCCGCTTCAGCTTCCTCCTGCTGCTTCATTAGCTCCTGCAGCCGTCCTGCGTCGCTCGACGCCACTGCCATTTCCCCGGCAATATCCGCCAGGCGCTGTTCTGCCGCTTCGATCGTCGCTTCGATCGTTTCAAATTCCCGCTGTTCGTTATAGCTGAATTTCAGCTTGTCGCCGCGGGAAGCGCCACGGTTGTTCGAGGCGGTATCTGCCGCCGCTGACGAGCCCGAATTACCGGCTCCCGATCCCGATGGGCCGGACGAATCGCTCCCGGCCGAAGCTTTCGGCCCGCCGGCCACCGGCTTGCCCGCTCCGCCGCCAACTGCGGTCTTGCTTAATCCGCCGCCGCCCGCCCGCAGCCGCTCCTCATAGTCGCTGTAGTCCCCGACATGCACGGCCACCACGCCGCTGCCTTCGAACGCCATGATTTTATCGACGGTCCGGTCAAGGAAATAGCGGTCATGGGAGACGACGAATACGGCGCCGGGGAACTCATCCAAATAGGCCTCCAGCACGGTCAGCGTCTGGATGTCGAGATCGTTCGTCGGTTCGTCCAGCAGCAGCACGTTTGGCGCGCCCATCAGCACACGCAGCAAATATAAACGCCGCTTCTCGCCGCCCGACAGTTTGGCTACCTGCGTCCACTGCATATCCGGCGAAAACAGGAAGCGCTCCAGCATTTGCGCGGCGGTGATCCGCGTCCCGTCGGCCGTGGTGACAACCTCCGCGGCTTCTTTGATATATTCGATCACCCGCTGTTTGCCGTCCATCTCCTGGTGCTCCTGGGTGAAATACCCCAAATTAACCGTTTGGCCGATCACGATTTCTCCCTGATCCGGCTCAAGCCGCCCGGCGATCATGTTCAGCAGCGTCGATTTGCCGCTGCCGTTTGGGCCTACGATGCCGACGCGGTCTCCGGGCACCGCCGTATAGGTCAGCTCACCGATCAATAGCCGTTCTCCCGCCGATTTGCGGATGCCTTGAATCTCCACGATTTTGCGCCCGAGCCGCGTAGAGGCCACCGAAATATCAAGCGTATCGCTTTTGTATTCGGTTTTTGCCGCCTGCAGCTGCTCAAACCGTTCAATCCGCGCCTTTTGCTTCGTCGAGCGCGCTTTCGCTCCCCGCCGGATCCAGGCCAGCTCGGTGCGCATCAAATTTTGCCGCTTCTGCTCGGATGCGGCCTCCCGCTCCTCGCGTTCGCTTTTAAGCTCCAGGAAACGGCTGTAATTCGCCTCGTAGCGGAACAGCCGCCCATGATCGAGCTCCAGCATGACGTTGCAGACCCGGTCGAGAAAATAGCGGTCATGGGTAATCAGCAGCAGCGCCCCGCGCCGTTTCTGCAAATAAGTTTCCAGCCAGGCCACGGAATCGTTGTCGATATGGTTCGTCGGTTCGTCCATAATCAGCAGCTCGGACGGGACGATCAGGGCGGAAGCAAGCGCCACCCGTTTTCGCTGCCCGCCGGACAAGGTGCCCATCTTCTGGCCAAAATCGCCAATCCCCAGCTTGGACAACACGCTTTTGGCGTCGCTGACCAGCGTCCAGGCCTGCAGCCGGTCCATCTCCTGGGCCAGCCGCGTCAGCTCCGCCTGCCGGGCGGCATCCTCCGGACTTTGCTCCAGCGCTTCCTCGGCCTCCATATAAGCGGATACCACCTGCAGCTCGGGGCCGCCGCCTTGAAACACCCCGCGCAGAACGGAAATTTCCGGCTCGTATTCGGGGTTTTGGGCAAGGAAGTTCACCCGCACATCCCGGTTTATGGCAATACGCCCGTCATCGGCCGGCTCCAGCCCGGCAATCACCCGCAAAAACGTCGATTTGCCCGTGCCGTTGACGCCGATAACGCCGATTTTGTCGTTCTCCTCCATGCCAAAGGAGGCGTCCTGAAACAGTACCTTTTCTCCATAGGTTTTCGTGATATGTTCTACGGTTAGTATATTCATGCCTGATCCCTACTTTATTTAGAGGTTGTTCAAAAAGTCAGCTTCCGGCTTTTTGAACTTACACTTTATAGCATCATCCCGATTCCTAGGGCCAGCCCGCCGGCGGCCAGGGAACTGAGTAAATTCACCGCGTCGTTGTTCATCCAGCGGAAGCCGCGCACCGGCACGGTATCCCGGCCGCAGTGGGAAGCGACCTCCACCTCTTTGCCGCAGACGGTGCAGCGGTGCATCCACTGCAGCGTCGCCCCGAGCCAAGAGTCGGCGAACGCGCCGAGCAGGCCGGACAGACCGCCGATCAGCACCCACCGCAAGAGTTCAGATGCGCCAGTACCAGTAGGCTCGCTGCCCGCCGCATTCCCTGTCCAGATAAGCAGCAGCCAGGCCCCACCGCCGATGAAGACGGCCCCGGCCAGCGCCGCAGCGCTGCCAAGCAAGGTCACCCCGCCCGATGTTCCCGGAGGAATCCGCCGTCCGGTCAAAATCGAGCGCGGCTCCGTCCGGCTGAGCCCGCCCAGCTCGGTCGCCCAGGTGTCCGCGGTGACCGCGGCCATCGTGCCGACAAAAAACCAGCCCCATCCCGGATCCGGCCAGATCCAGTTGCCCAGGCACGCCAGCATGCCGAGCCCGCCGTTCGCCAGCACCTGCCCGGCGTCCCTGCGCCCGCTTTTGGCATAGGAGCGCTCCAATTCCTCCTTGCGGTCGCCGCGATAACGAGACAGCACGGACGAGCTGATGAAAAACAGCAAAAGCAGGCCAAACCAAAACAAGTTGCCCGCGCCATAATACACCGTCCCCATCACCGCAGCCGCAACCATCCCCGACAGGGATAACGAACGTTTCAGGTAAGCCGCTCCAGACACAAGCAGGGCGCAAAGCGCCCCTACGATCCAATCCATCATCATGTTGCGGACGGGCCGGCCTCAATCACGCAGCTGCCGAGCGTCCGCGAGCCGTACGCAAGCTCCAGCTTGTCCCCTCGATAAGCAGGCCCTACTCCTTCGGGCGTTCCCGTAAAGATAAGATCCCCTTCACCAAGCCCATATTGTCCGGCGATGTGATCCACGATCTGCTGCAACGAAAAAATCATCCGGCTGATGTTGCCGCGCTGCACGATTTCCCCGTTTTTGCGCAGCAGGAAATCCTCCTGAGCGGTTGCGGCCGCCCCGGGGAAAGCGATGTAAGGGGTCACTGGTGCGGAATGGAGAAAGCCTTTTGCCGCCGTCCAGGGATGGCCTTTCTTTTTGAGCTCGCTTTGCACGTCCCGCAGCGTAAAATCGATGCCGAACGCCATCACATCCACCAACTCGTCGACCGTCATGCCCGGCTCATAACGGCGGCCGATCCGCAGCACGAGTTCGGCTTCGTAATGCACTTCGCCCCGATCCGCCGGCAGCGCGATCCCGCTCCCGTCCATCACGGTTACGGCGTGGGACGGTTTCAGAAAGATCATCGGCTCGGCCGGGACGTCGTTGCCCAGTTCCTCGGCGTGGGCCCGGTAATTCCGGCCGACGCAATACACATTAGCGATCAATTTGTTCATCATGGCATTTCCTCCAATTTAAAATAGCCTCCCGCCAAATATCCGGCCGGTTCGTGCACAGCAGGATAGCCGGGTGAAGCGCCGCCACCTTCCGCAGCGTCCGCACCTCGTCCATCGTCCAGGCCATCACCTCGATCCCCCGCTTAAACGCTTTGTCCGCAAGCTCCGCCGTTAAGGCGCGGTAATGGATGGACAGAAAATTGCAGCGCAAAAGCTGCATCCGAAGCAGCAGGTCTTTCGGATAATGGTCGATGATCAGGCCGGTGCGGATGCCGCGGCCGAGCTCTCTGATTTTCGCCAGCACGCGAGGCTCAAAGGAGGTAAGCACAACCTCCTGCTCCAAATGCCGCCGCTTGACGGCGGAAATCACTTTTTCCTCCAGGCCGGTGTAAAGATCGCCTTCCGTCTTGATTTCGATATTGGCCCGCAGACGGCCGGCGATCGCATCCAGGAAGTCGCTTAGGCTGAGCAACCGCTCGCCTGCGTAAGCTTTCGATTTCCAACTCCCGGCATCAAGCTCCTGCAGCTCGGCCCATGTTTTGTCCTTGACCGGACCGCGCCCGCTCGTCGTCCGGTTGAGCGTAAAATCATGAATCAGCAGCGGAACGCCGTCCTTGGAGAGCTGAACGTCCACCTCGATCCAGTGGACACCTTGCTGCTCCATCGCCAGTTTGACCGCGGCCATCGTATTCTCCGGCGCGATGCCGGAAAACCCGCGATGGGCTACACATTGATTACGCAAGCTTATATCCTCCCTCCGCGGCCATACCGTTCGCTCTCATGTTCCGATTTGCTCATTAATCAACCCGAGGCGGACACCTCGCCCCTCTCATCGATGGCTACGCCCGGCGATAAGCTCTCCACTTCCTGCAGCAGTTTTTTCCCTTCCTCCGCCGCCATCGGCACCGGCTGCCCCAGCTCCGTGCGGTACGGGATGAGCTGCAGGCGGCAGTCCCCCTCGCGCGTGCATTTGGCCGCAAATACGGCGGTTTCCCAAGTTTTCTGGTCCAGCGATTTCGTAAAAATAAAATTGCCCGTACTGTAGGCAATCCACTTCCCTTTATACTTCTCCAGGCCTTGCATCACATGCGGATGACCGCCGATCACCAGATCGGCTCCGGCGTCGATAAACGCATGGGCCAATTCCTGCTGATGGTCTTCAAGTTCGGTCACACGCTCCTTGCCCCAATGAGCCATCACCAGCACCAGGTCGGCCTGCTTGCGCGCCTCGCGGATTGCTTTAAGCGCCGGTTCGGGGTCATATACGGCCGCCACGCCCGGGTGCTTTTTCAAGGCGGTCCACTCATACTCCGGGATGACGCGGCTGAAGCCGAACAAAGCGATTTTCACGCCTTTGCGTTCGACGTAAACCGGCGCGTACGCTTCCTTGCTGTTTTCGCCCGCACCCATATACAAAATTCCGTTCTTCCGCAAATTCTTTAGCGTATCTTTGAGACCGGACACGCCTTGGTCCAATACATGGTTGTTGGCCAGGTTGACCGCGTCGACGCCGGCAGCGGCCATCGGGCCCAGCGCCTTGGGCGGCGATTTGAACACAAACGTTTTGTTTTCGGCCGCTTCACCGCCCGCCGTCACCGGCGTTTCCAGGTTCAGCACGCTGAAATCGTCGTTTTGAAACAAATCTTGAACGTACTTATACGGATAATCATAGCCGGTTTTTTCGAGTTTTTCCTCCACCTTGCCTGAAAAAATCGTGTCGCCCGCAAAATGAATCAGCAGTTCCTTCCCGCTCCCCGTCTCGGCACCGTCCGTATCCGGCGTTTCTTCCGGCTTGGCTTCGTCCGGGTCCAGGACTGCTCCGTCATCCGCAGCAGCGTCTCCTTCACCGGGGTTCTCGTTTCCGGAAGAGGAATCGTCAGACGAGACCTCCGGCGTTTCGTTATTCCCCTGATTTCCCAGAGCTATGTTCAGATCGTCGCCCGCTTGTTCCGCGCCGTTCCTGGCGCTGTCCTGCCGCGTACGTTCTTCCAAATAGAAATAAGTTCCCAGCACGATGATCAACGAGATAAGGGTCAGATTGATCAACACCCACACGCGGGTTTGCCGCCGCTGTTTTTCAAGTTTCCGTTGCTTGTGTTTTTCCGATCTTGGCGGGTACATTACGGACTCCTTTTAACGCTGTATTTGACCGTATAATTTTATTATATCAGGGATCGGAAAATAAATAGAACCCCTCGCCTATTTTATAGGCAAGGGGTCGCAAAGTCCCTCTCCAAGGGGATTGTCTCTAGGTCTGTGCGACTGTCAATTTGGCGGCCATCCGCTCGGCCAGTTCTTTGGCCTGTTTAATACAATCGGGCAGACCTACGCCTTCAAACGCAGCCCCGGTCGCGTAAACGTTCGGCAGCGAAGTCTCCAGCCGCTTGCGGAAAGCGGCGATGTTCTGCAAATGGCCTACCGGATACTGCGGCATCGATTTCGGCAGGCGGGTAATTTCCGCGAACAGCGGCCGGGCCGTCACGCCCATCAGCTTGTGCAAATCCCCCAGCACCAGTTCGGTGATCTCCTCGTCGGACAGGAACACTTTGTCTTCATCTCCTGAACGGCCGACGTAGCAGCGGAGCAGCATTTTATCCTCCGGGCTCGTATGCAGCCATTTGATCCCGGTCCACGTGCAGGCCGTGATGTTCAGACCTTCCTTGCGCGGCACGAGGAATCCCGAGCCGTCGAAGCTGCCGGTCACGTCTTCCCTTTCAAAAGCGAGCACAACGTTCGCCACGGAGACGTAATTGACCGCATCAAGCGCGGCTACGTCAACATGCGGCCGAAGCAGGCCGGCCGCGGCAAACGCCGGCACGGTCACGATGACGTCGTCCGCCGCCAGCTTTTCGCCGGAAGCCAAAACCACCTCATACCGGTTTTCCCCTGTACGGCGGATTTCCGCCACTTCGCTTTCCAGGCGCTGATCCACGTCGGAAAGCCCTGCCACCAGGCCTTCCACGAGCGTTTTCAAGCCTTTGCGGAACGTCAGGAAGGCGCTGCGCTTCGTACCGGTATGGGTCTCGACCGGCTTTTTCCCGTTCATCATGCCTTTGATCAAGCTGCCGTAGGCCCGCTCCACCTCGCCAAACTGCGGGAAGGTCGACTGCAGGCTGAGCTTGTAGGTGTCGCCCGCGTAAATGCCGGCCAGCAGCGGCTCAGTGATATTTTGCAGCACCTCGGCGCCGAGCCGCCGTTCGATAAAGGCCCCCAGCGATTCGTCCTCCTCGCTCATGCGCGGCGGCGTGACCAGGTCGAGCATCGCCCGCATTTTTCCGTTCCAGGACACCAGATCGGTTGTGAGGAAAGGCTCCAGCTCGGTAGGGATGCCGAGCACCAGGCCGGACGGCATCGGATGCAGGCGGCCGCCGCTGACGATGTACGTTTTTTTCGCGTTCGGGTTCATTTGCACCAGTTCCTGCTCCAGCCCCAACTCCCGCGCCAGATCGATCATCGCCGTTTTGCGGGCGAGGAAGGAGTCCGGACCTTTTTCGATCACGAACTCGCCTTGCTCCAGCGTGTCGATTTTGCCGCCCAGCGTGTTTCCTTTTTCAAGCAGTGTGATTTGCGGTTCCACGCCTTTTTCCAAATAAAATTTGCGGATGTAAAAAGCCGCGCTGAGTCCGGTTAATCCTCCGCCAATGATGACAACCTTGCGGGAAGATTCGCTCATCGTTCTCATCTCTTTTCCCATGTATTCATAATGACGTCGCTCAGCGCCTCCATATACAGCGGTTCGGTGTTCAGCGATTCGATCCGTTCCAGCCGCATATCCAGCTCTTTGGCGATCGTTTTGGCCTCAATGTCGAGGTCGTACAGCACTTCCAAATGGTCGGACACGAATCCGACGGGAGCCACAAGCACGTCTTCCACCTGCTCCTGGCTCAAGTCCTTCAAAGTGTCCAGAATGTCCGGACCAAGCCATGGATCGGCCGTCCGCCCCGCGCTTTGCCAGGTGAACTGCCAATTGGATAACCCGGCTTTGTCCGCAACGGCCTTCGACGTTTCCAGCAGTTGGTCGCGGTACGGGTCGCCCATGTCCAAAATTTTCTCCGGCAGGCTGTGGGCGCTAAACAGTACTTTCACTTCGTCCCGCTTGGCTCCGGCTTCCTCGAACTGGTCGAGCTTGCGGGACACCCGGCCGGCAAAAGCCTCGATCAGTTTCGGATGCAGATGATAGCTATGTACAAAGCTCATGCGGATGCCGGTTTCCTGCGCTTTTGCTTCGGCCCGTTTGATGTAGCCGCCGATGCTCATCACGGAATAATGGGGGGCCAGCACGATGCCTACCGCGTCCTTGATCCCGTCTTTGGCCATCTCGGCCACGCCGTCCTCGATAAATGGCCGCGCATGTTTCAGTCCCTGATAGCAAACGAATTCCCGGTCCGCGCTCGCGTTCAGGCGGTTTAACGTTTCCTGCAGCGCGGCGACCTGTTTGTCCGTGTTGGCGCGCAGCGGAAAAACGCCGCCGACGATCGCCTCGTAGCGGCCGACGAGTTCGGCGAGCTGTTCCGCGGTTGGCGGATGCCCGCGCCGAATGTGCGTATAATAAGCCTCTACCTGATCCATACTTTCCGGCGTACCGTAAGACATCACCAAAACACCGATTTTTGTTTTCACGATTATGGGGTCACCTCTGATCTATTATTTCGAATAAAATAAATTGCGATTGCCCCGCCTGCCTACGTCCGCGGCACCGCCTGGCTCGCGATCGCTTCGGCCGAGTAGGCATGCACAAATTCGGTCAGCTCCCGCAGCTTGTCGAGCGAAGCTTCCGGGAACAGGCCGTGGCCGAGATTAAACACAAAGCCGGGGGCTTTGACGCCATCATCGATAATTTCCTTGGCCTGCTGCTTGATGACGTTCATCGGCGCGGTCAGCACGTACGGATCCAGATTCCCCTGCACCGCAAACTTTCCGCCCGTGCGGCGCCGGCCTTCCGAAATCGACACGCGCCAGTCCAAACCGATGCAATCCGCCGCGAGGCCGGTCAACGCCGGCAGCAGCTCGCCCGAGCTTACCCCAGGGAAATAAATTTTCGGTACATCCAAATCCTGAAGTTCGGCAAAAATACGAGTGATCGTCGGCAGCACATACTTCTGAAAATCTTTTGGCGCCAGCGCCCCGACCCAGCTGTCGAACAGTTGGAACGCTTTGCCGCCGCTTCGTACATGAGCCCGCAAATAGGCGATAACCATATCGCCAAGTTTGTCCATGAGCCGGAACCAAAGCTCCGGTTCGCCGTACATCATCTCTTTGGTGCGGATATAGCTTTTGGACGGGCTGCCTTCGATCAAATAGCTGGCGATCGTAAACGGCGCGCCGGCAAACGTAATCAGCGGCACGTCCAGCTCCCGGTCGAGGATGGAGATCGTCTCCAAAATATGGGACAGATCCTGCTCCACCTCAATCGGCTTCAAACGATCGATATCCGCCGCCGTGCGGAGCGGCTGATCGATGACCGGGCCGATATTTTTGACGATGTCGAATTCGACGCCTAGCGAAGCAACCGGATTCATAATGTCGGAATACAAAATGGCCGCGTCCACCCCGAGCTTACGGACCGGCATCAGGGTAACTTCCGCCGCGAGCTCCGGCTGCCGGCAAATTTCCAGCAAGCTGTATTTTTCTTTGATTTTTCGGTAATCGGGATCATATCTGCCCGCCTGGCGCATGTACCAAACAGGAAGACGATCTACCTCCTGCCTTCTCAGGGCCCGGATCAAACGATCGTTATAAACCAACCAACACGCCTCCAATACGCTATAAAAGCAATTCTAAATGCAGATGTCTGCGAACTTACACTATAAACATTCTAATTTACATTATGCCCTTTTTAAAAGTAAGTAACAACTGTCACAACGGCAAATCGGATGACGATCGCATGACATTCGCATGAAAATGCTATGAAGTCGCCCGCAAACTGCGCCAGCCTACTTGTGATATACTTATAGGACGTGATCAAAAGCGGACTTTTTGAACTCCCCCTAAAGGGTGTTGTTTGCAACCAGATGCGCGGAAAGGAAGTGAAAGCACTTTGAAGACGTGGAAAGTCAATCTCATTGTGCTTTGGTTTGGAGCGTTTTTGGTCAATGCGGGAATGACGATGATTACACCGTTTCTCTCGCTGTATCTGGCCAGGGATTTGCATGTGCAGGGCGAACACGCCATCGGCCTGTGGGCGGGGACGATTTTCGCCGCCAACTTTGCGACGTCATTTATTTTTCAGCCGATTTGGGGCAAGCTTTCCGATAAGTACGGGCGCAAAATCATGCTGCTTCGCTCGGGGTTTGGCATGGCGATCGTCATCACTTTGATGGGCTTCGCGACCCAGCCGTGGCACTTGCTGGCGCTGCGGCTGCTCAACGGGACGATCTCCGGCTTCAATCCCGCCTCGGTTTCGCTCATCTCCGGCACGGCGCCAAAAGAACGGATGGGCTTTGCCATGGGCACGATCCAATCCGGCAACGTCGCCGGCACGATTCTGGGACCGCTCATCGGCGGCTTGATGGCCGAATGGATCGGCTTCCGCCCGATCTTTTACATAACCGGCGCTTTGATGTTTATCGGCACACTGCTGGCGCTCGTATTCGTACGGGAAAACTTCAACCGCGAGGAAGCGGCGCATACCCCACAGCCCTCGGTGCTGCAAGGCTTTTTGGAACTGAATAAAACGCCGCAGCTGACAGCGCTGTTCGCCGTCACCTTCCTGCTGCAATTCGCCATGCTCAGCCCGATGTCGCTGCTGCCGCTTTATGTGGAGAAGCTGCATGGCGCGGCGGCCAACGTTTCGTTTTGGGCCGGGTTCGTCAGCGCGGTCACCGGCATTTCCAACATGGTCACCTCGCCGGTGCTCGGCCGGGTCAGCGACAAGGTCGGAGCCCACCGCATCCTGACGTACTGCCTGATCGGGGCGGCGGCCACGCTGATCCCGCAGGCGTTTGTCCATACCGTCTGGCAACTCATCATGATCCGGTTTCTGATGGGCGTCTTTATGGGCGGGCTGCTGCCGAGCGTCAACGCGCTGATCCGCTTCTACACCCCCGACGGGATGGAAAGCCGGGCGTTTGGCTTCAACAGCAGCACGCTCGCGCTCGGCAACATGCTGGGCTCGCTGATCGGCGGCTTTCTCTCCGGATTTATCGGCATCGAAGGCCTGTTTATCATCTCCGGTATCCTGCTTCTGATCAACACGGTATGGGTACGAATCAAGCTGTACGAAAAGCCGAAAGTTGCAATGCTGCGGCACGGGCGGGGGTAGGCGGGGCGGCTCATACGCGGCTGGCGAGATGTCTCGTGCGGCTGGCTATACGTTGCGGTTGCAGAGTTGCAGAGCCAAGCATCGGCCCTTGCAGTGGTAGCGAGATGTGAGCGGCGGCTCATACGTCGCGGCTGCAGAGCACATCGGCCTATAAACAGCTGGGTAAATGCCAGTGGCGGCTCATGCAATGCGGTTGCTAACCACACTCCGGCCGTTTTAATGTAAGTGAGCCAAGTTGCCAGCAATATCGCCGATCCTAACGGACCACAGCGCCGCTATTTCGGTGAAATCAAAGGTTTTCGGAATGTAACGGACACCAGAGACCTTATTTGGCATGTAAACGCTGGTTTTCGGTCTTGTTTAGGCAAATAAGAGCTCTCAGGTCCGTTAGAAAATAAAACACCCCTTTTTGCGTCAAAAAAGGTCATCTGAGTCCGTTAGCCGCACGCGGTCGCGATCGGGGCCGTCTCCAAGGCCGTCTGGAACTGCGGATATTTACCCATATTATCCGTCAAATAAGTGAAATATCGTTCCGGCTCGTTCGGGAAAATCCGTATGGACGGAGGCTGGACTTAGGAACCTAATGTGCGTTTGGCGTATTCGACGAAAGCTTGCGCATCCTCCCAGGTATCGAACCCGGCCTGCGCCTGCTTGTCGCTGCCGCCGCCCTTGCCGTTAAAAGCCGGCAGATGCTCTTTAAAAAACGCGCCGCAGGAAACCGCCGCTCCTCCGTTATGGGCCATCACCGCTTTATTGTCCGCCGCGGTGGCAAGCAGCACAAGCGCGTCTGCGTCTGCATCTGCGTCCGCGGCCGCGGTCAGCTTCGCCGCCAGGTTTTGCAGATCTTTTAAAGACTTGTCCGCAAAAACAAAAGCGATGATGCCGCCCTCCCGCCGCGATAACAGCTCCCGCGCCAAGTATTCATCATTGAGCGCCTTCACGTTGGCCAACTCCTGCTGCAGTTGCTTTTGCTCCTGCTCAAACTTTTCGATCCGCTCGGCAAGCCCTTCCCGGCCCGTTTTGAGTTTACCCGTCAGCAGCCCCAAAATCCGCTGGTTTTCGTTGAATTCGGCCAGGGCGCGCAGACCGCATTTGAAGTAGATCCGGATGTTGCCCTTCTGCTTTTCCGCCTTTAACAGCTTGATCATCCCGATTTCACCCGTGGACGAGACATGCGTCCCCCCGCAGCCGTTATATTCCACGTCCTTCATCTCGACGATGCGGATGTTCTCCGTCACCTTCGGCCGTTTCACCAAAGGCAGCTTGGCCGCTTCCTCCCCGGTCACGAAATAGCTGATGATCTCGTGGTTCCGGTAAATATGCCGGTTCGCGGCCAGTTCGATGGCGGCTAGTTGTTCCGGTGCGAGCTCCGGACGCTCCACATCGATCGTGCAGTAGTCGGCCCCCAGGTGGAAGCTGACCGTCATCGCCCCGTAAAGCTCGCGGCAGACGGCGGACAGCAGATGCTGGCCGCTGTGCTGCTGCATATGGTCAAACCTGCGCTCCCAGTTCACAGTGCAGTCCACCGCCGCTTCGTCAGGCAAGCGCTCCACTTTGTGCAGCACCTCGTCATTTTCGCTGATCACGTCAAGTACAGGAATGCCCTGGATCGTTCCTTCATCGTCCGGCTGCCCTCCCCCATGGGGGTAAAAGGCGCTTTCCTCCAGGACGACGTAATCCCCGTCCTCGCGCTTCAGCGTGCGGGTGACGCGCGTCTGCCACTCGGTAAGATACGCAGATTCGAAATAAAGTCTTTTTGTCATATTTCATTTTCCTTCCCGTTCCAAGTACCATTACCATACAATTTTTCCCGCCTGCGGTAAAGGAAAGATCAAGACTAGCATACGGCTCCCGAATTAACGTGAGCCTGCGCGGCGGCTCCGCTCTTCTGATGAAGCGAAGGCTTGGGTAAGAAAACAGCCAAGAGTATCGAGCCGCCATAAGGGAAAAAAATGGCGCTATTTCGGCGATATCCCTCATTCTGGCGGCAATAGCGGAATTTTATGGCGCTATTTTCACGAATCGCAGGGAAACGGCCGCTTTTCGTACCATCCCCCCAGAATAAGGCCTAAAAATTCCGCTATTGATGGTGAACCTGCACAAATCCGGAAAATAAGACCATAAAGTTCCGCTATTTTCATGGAGGATCTTCAGCCTTGCCCTCAGATGGATTACGTTATTTCAGGATCGCTCTACTAGCAGAACGATCCGGCGAAAAGCCGATCCTAACGGACACCACAGGCCTTAGTTCGGCAAAATAGCCCGCTTCATCATGCCCCCTCCTCCACATTCATATAAATGAGATGATCGTAACGAGGAGGGAGTAAGTATGGGTCAAAACATAACCGGCATCCGCGAGGAGATTCGCCGATGGTCCGAGGAGTTGGTCCAGCGGCAGGAGCCGGACGGGACCTGGCGGTTTTGCTTCGAAAACGGGACGACGCTCGACGCGGGCGTGATCGTGCTGTTTCGCTCGCTGAACGCGGGCAGCGAAGCGCTGATCCGTTCGCTGCACGACCGCATCCTCGCCGCGCAGCAGCCCGAAGGCTGCTGGCGCTGGTACCGCGACGACGCCGAAGGCCATCTGTCCGCCACGATCGAGGCGTATTACGCGCTGCTGTATTCCGGGTACAGCCGGCGCGAAGACGAATCGCTGCAACGGGCGAAACGCTATATTCTTGAGCGCGGCGGCATCGGAAAAGCAACAAGCCTGCTGACCAAAGCGCTGTTGGCCGCGACCGGGCAAAGGGAATGGCCGGCGTCGCTGTCGCTCATTCCGATCGAGATGCTGCTGCTGCCGTCCTCTTTTCCGCTGAGCTTTTACGATTTCTCCGGTTATTCCCGCGTCCACCTCGTTCCGCTGCTGATCATGGCCGAGCGGAGCTACTCCGTAAAAACCGCGCAAACGCCCGATCTTGGCGAGCTTTACATCGATCGCGGCCCGGAGCAAGCGCCGCTTACAAGGGAGGCCCGGGAACCGTTGGATCACATTCAATCGGCGCTTGGCCATCTGGTCGGCACGCCCCAGCGCATCCGGCAGGCAGCCGTCAAAAAGGCGGAGCAATACCTGCTCGAGCGGATCGAAAGCGACGGCACGTTGTACACGTATGCCAGCTGCACCGTGATGATGGTGTTCGCTTTGCTGGCATTGGGTTACGAGCCGCAGCATCCGGTCATCCAACGCGCGGTGGAGGGCTTGTCCAATCTGCAGTTTACGGTTCGCGGCGGCGAGGACGGGAGTTACACCACGATCCAAAACTCCCCTTCCACGGTGTGGGATACCGCGTTGTTGTCCTATGCCCTGCAGGAAGCGGGGCTGCCGCCATCGCACCCGGCCATTCGCCGGGCCGCCGCTTATTTGCACGGCAAACAGCACCGTAAGCACGGCGACTGGCAAATCCATAATCCCGGCACCGTACCCGGCGGCTGGGGATTCTCCGAAACGAACACGTTCGTTCCCGACGTCGACGATACCACCGCCGCATTGCGTGCCCTCGGCGGCCTTTACGACAGCGATCCCGCCTTCCTCGAAGCCTGGAACCGCGGGCTGAACTGGGTATGGTCGATGCAAAACGGCGACGGCGGTTGGCCGGCCTTCGAAAAAAACACCGATAAGGAAATGCTCACCTGGCTCGCAATCGAAGGGGCGAAATCCGCGGCCACCGATCCTTCGGAAGCGGACCTGACCGGCCGGACGCTGGAGTATTTGGGCAACTTCGCCAAACTTGGCGTTCGGCACGACTGGATCGCGCGCGGAGCCGACTGGCTGATCAGCCATCAAAAGGCGGACGGTTCGTGGTATGGCCGCTGGGGAATCTGTTACATTTACGGAACCTGGGCGGCATTGACGGGATTGAAAGCGGTGGGCATGCCCTCCGGTCACCCGGCGATAGCCAAGGGCGCCGATTGGCTGCTAAGCATTCAAAACGCGGACGGCGGCTGGGGGGAATCGTGCCGAAGCGATCAATCCGAGCGTTATGTGCCGCTACACGCCAGCACGCCCTCGCAAACGGCCTGGGCGCTGGACGCGTTGGTCGCGGTGCACGACCGGCCAACGCCGGCGATGGAGCGTGGAGCCGCCCGTTTGACCGAGCTGCTGCGCGAAGACGGCTGGCCCGCGTCGTATCCGACCGGAGCCGGACTGCCGGGGTATTTTTACGTCCATTATCACAGCTACCGCTACATCTGGCCGCTGCTGGCGCTGGCGCATTACGCGAACAAATATGGGGACGGTTCGCCTTAACGGCGGGTGGTCCGCCCCCTCTTCGTCCGCAATGGATTAAACGACGTTTCGGAAGCCGCAATAGCTTGCTACTTTTGCGCTTGGCCGAGCGCGTTCTCCACCGACTTGAGATAAGCTTTGGAAGTGATGGTCGCGCCGCTGATCGTGTCGACCTGCAACGACTGCGATGCGATCACCCTGCCGTACAGTTTGCCGGTAAATTCCGGCGTTTTATTCTCTTTATGCATCAGCAGCCTGATGTCCGTCACTTTGCCCGAAGACACGGTAACTTGAACTCGGTTGGCTCTCAATTTGTACTTTCCGCCTTCGTATTCTCCGACATACGTGCCGTCCTTCAGGCTATGGAAATCCACGGCGCGGATCGGGAGGTTTTTCCCTTCCCGCCGCTCTCCGGCCGTTAAAAGTATCCCGCCTCCGGCGCTTGCCGCAAGCAGAACCACAACCGCGATAATCCACATCTTCATCCTTCCTTTCCGTTTCTTTGGGATCGCTTTTCCGTTCATACCGCTTTCTCCTCCCTTGGATTTTGAGGTTGAACTGGCACTTTAAACCATGACCACGGCGGTTCCCTCCGCCGCCAGGAAACAATCGTTTAATCCCCGCGTCACGTAGACCTGCAGGCGGTGATCAACGATGACGGCCTCGGCTCCGGGGAAGCTGCGGAGGATCGCCCTCCCCCGCTCCATGCCGGCCACAAACACGGCCGTCGACAACGCGTCGGCTGCCGCCGTGCTGTCCGCGACGATCGTGACGCTGATCAGGCCGGCATCCGCGGGATATCCGGTCGACGGATCGAGGAGATGATGCCGCCGTATTCCCAAGGCATCGATAAAATAACGCTGATCGTCCCCCGACGTGACGACCGCTTTATCGATAACGTCCACCGCGCCGATCAAGCGGTTTTCCCGCCTCGGATGGCGGATGCCGACACGCCACGGCGAGCCGTCCGGTTTGGTACCAAGGACGGCCACGTTCCCGCCGAGGTTGCTGAACGCAGAGGTGACGCCGAAACGGCGGAACACCCCGAGCAGCTTGTCGCTGGCATATCCTTTGCCGATCGCACCCAGATCTACGGATTGGCCTTTACGGCGAAGCCCGGCCGTTTGCGACGCGGGATTCAGGCGCAGATCCGCATGATTCACCAGGGAAAGCGCCTCCCTGATCCTTTCGCGGTCCGGAGCCGCGGCGGCATTCTTATAATCCCACAGCTCTACCAGCGGGCCGACGGTAACATCAAACGCATCTCGGCAGAGGCCCGAAAAATGACCGGCCAGCGCCAGGACTTCAAAGGCCTCCGGGCTAAGTTCAACCTCTCCTCTGCCCGCCAACCTGTTGATCTTTGCGATATCGCTCTCGGGAGCAAAGCGGCTCAGCAGGCGCTCCAAACGTTTGACCTCCGCCCCGACCGCCTGAAGCGCCTTTTCCGCGTTTTTGCCGTAGGCTTTGTGGCACAAGCCGGTTCCCATCCCCAAACCTGCGGATTCGACCGACTCTGTTGATTTTGACAGGCCCATGCTCGGATGGCCTCCTCCCCCACAATCACGTTATTGAGAACGACGAGTCAGGCCGTCCATGATAAACTCCGTCATATAATCCAGCAACTGTGGAAAATTGGCCAGCCCGATTTCTTCCTTGTGCGTATCGATGCTGATGATGGCCGCAAACATCGCCATAATCATCTCGCTGTCGATATCCCCTCGCATCTTCCCTTCCGCCTGCCACCGTTTCACCAGTTCGAGCGAATCACCATAAAAGCAATCGACGGCACTCCGGCCGTTTTCTTCCCGATACAGCTTTTCGATCTTGCCGAACACGTCGCGGTTGTACCATTCCTTCAGGATCGGGTGCGACTTCATGCCTTCCTGATTCCGTACCAGGATACCTTGAATCACCCGTAAAGGTTCTTCGTTCAGGTCTGCCGATTCCATCAGGTTTTTCTTGAGCCGTGCGTTTTCCTCCAAAAAAATCTCCATGAACAGCTTCTCTTTTGAAGAATAACAGTTATAAAACGTTCCTACGCTTACCCCGGCTTTTCGGGTGATATCGGCCACATTCGTGTCCTTGAATCCTTTGGCGCCGAACAACTCCTTCCCGCATTCGTAAATTCGGATTTTCTTGTCCTCCACTGTCTTGACCTCCGATGTTGGATTGGCCAGGAATGTTCATTTTTGTGATATTTTTCACTTTTCCCGGCGGAGCTTGCCGATGAATGAATATTTTTTCGTTCATTCATAATATATTCGAGCCCCCTCTTTTTGTCAATAGTTTCCGGTGCAACGAACTCAATCGGGAAACGTTTTTGGCAGCGATGGGATTTCAGGTTGTTTCCTTTGCTTACGATGATGCCGCGAGCCGCCCGGAGCTGTGCATCACCCTACTGCGCTTGATGCTAAACCGTTAATATCCGGCAACTGCCCCGGCCGATCTAAAAAATCGCCGATAAATCCGTCTCCCGGATCCATGGAATACGCCATACAGCTATCTTCCTTTCAGCCCGCTTTCTATATAACCCATGTATTTTCGGCGAATAAAATCATGTCCTTAGATTTCATCCAAACAAATTTGGGTGAATTGCTCAGGCTTAATGCCTTATCCACTTCTTCGCGGCTAACGTATAATGTGCAGACAACTAACGTGAAGAAAGGACAAATCAGATGATCGAATTAGCTTTGGCTTTCCAAGATAAGGATGGGCAGTATGCCGAGCATGCCGGTGTCGTTTTGGCGTCGGTTTTCCAAAATACGAGATCCTCTGTAAATGTTCATATTTTGCATGATGAGACCTTGAGCGAGGATAACCGGCAAAAACTCATCGAATTAACCGCCAGCTATAATCAGACGATTATTTTTTATCCCCTTGCGCTGCCTGAAGATTTACTCCAGGTGATGGCGAGTGTGGGCTCGATTAACGTGTGGACGCCGGCCTGCATGTATCGATTGCTTTTGCCGGCAATCATACCGGCGGACAGAATTATTTACCTGGACTGCGATGTTTTGGTGAACATGGATCTTGAAGAACTGTGGCAGGTCGAATTAAATCATTTTTATTTGGGCGCGGTTTGGGACCAGAACATCATGAACGTAACAAATACGATCAGCTCCAAGGGGCTGAATCCGGAACTTTATTTTAACTCCGGGGTTATTTTATTCGCCTTGAACACGATCCGCGCGAATCTTAATTGGTACGGAGAAACGCTTAACTTTTTACGGAATTTCCCCGATACTGCGATGCCGGATCAGGATGCGCTCAATGCGGTTTATGGTAGAGCTTACCTCCCTTTGGATGTACGTTTCAACTTATTCAACATGGCTGCGCCCGATCGCGACTTTTCGAATAAAATCGTCCATTTCGCCGGAGATGAAAAATGCTGGGACCGCCATTCTTCAGGCTGGGAACTATACCGGTATTACCTCAACCTGACGCCATGGAGAGAACAAACGGTCGAAGAACCCGTAAATGCGGACTTTTCCGCCACGCCGATCAATGGGAACCGCATAAAATCGAGAAAGCGGAAAACAACCGGAAGAAGATTCCGCACCAGAAGAAACAGGTTTGTCCGGATTGCTTTAACCAATTTGACATCTGTCAAATCAGCCAAGCGCAACAGGGCGGCAGGAATCCGAAAAAGAAGAAAAATCCGTCGGCGGATCTATCGTTGATGGTCCGGCTCAGGCGGCTTATTTCATAAACCAGCGGATCAAGTACATGATCAAAGAGAACACAACGCTGATCAAAATGCAGGTGACGAGCGGAAAATAAAACTTGAAGTTGCCCCGATCGATCACGATGTCGCCGGGAAGCCGGCCCAATTGGATAAACCGGCCGAGGAACATCCAGGCGAGCCCGATGACAATCAGGACGATGCCGGAAACGATGAGGATTTTCGGAAAGTTGCTCATAACGCAATATCGCCCTCCTATTCGCTAAAATCCTATTTTCACTTAATCTCTTCCCGAATCATAGTCTACCGGCCCTGTGCATAAATATCCAGTAGAAGTACAACGCCTAAGCGAAATAAGAAAGGCAGGGAACAATTATGGCGGTCTCTTATAAGGATTTCACTTCGCCATCCGCGCAATTTACGTATGACGTCAACCACAACACATCCGTTAAAAAGGATAATCGCAACTTTATCAACGAGCTGTCCATCAAACAACTGAATACGCTCGGCAATTTGTCGATGCTGGACACCTATTTGGACAAAGGCAACGCCATCGAACCCCACCACCACCCAAACGCTTCGGAGCTCGTATATTGCGTTGCGGGCGAGGTCGTCGTCTCGGTCATCAATCCGTTTACGAAAGAGCTCCGGCATTATCCGAACCGGCCCGGCCAGGTGACCAGCATCCCCCAGGGGTGGTGGCATTATGACACCGCTACCGTGGACGGGACACACTTTTTGGCTATTTTCGACGCGCCGGTCCCAGAAATCATCCCCGTCTCCGATATGCTCCGGCTCACGCCGCCCGAGGCGCTCGCGCACATGTACTGCCTCGATCCGGCCAAAGTCAGCGTGGCGCTTGCGCCGCTGAACCAAACCGTAATCATTGGGCCGCCAGCAGACTGCCCGAAAGAAAATCAGGACGTCGATTACCAAACGCAAAATCCGCAGCCCGATGCCGCAGCCCATACCAGCCACCCGCCCTACAACCAGGGCTACGGCCTTCGCCCATACCAGCAAAGCGACGGCAATCCCCGGCGGCCGCAGGTCATCGGAAACGGCTGGGCACATCTGTACCATGACGGGCCTTAAAGAATCGGCCAGGACTCCGCTGTTAACACAAGGGACGTACCGTAAGTCGTCTGACGGCTTGGGGACGCCCCTTATTCATTAAATTTAATGAATTACCGATACTTTTCCGTTGAATGCGAGTGCGAGATTTTTCCCCAAATACAAAAGTGCATGCGATTTTCGTCGAAACTCCCCGAAACGGGTGGCTCAAATGCATAAGTGCAGTTCATTTCCGGCCCAAAGACCCTTTTTTATCGAACAACCTCAAATGAGATGTACTTTTGCATTTCAATCGTTCTAAGGGCGGCATTTAAAGAAAATAAGATGCACTTTTGCAGCACAATTAGAACCGCATGTCCGGCAAAGTTAATTAAGCAACAATTCGACCCGGCTTTTCTTTCTCCCCCAAGCGATGCTTACGGCGGCGGCCACAAGGCCTGACCCGATCAAAAGTCCTCCCAGCCAGGGATGAAAGTAAAGCGTCCCCGTCGATTCGAGCACGAGGCCTCCCCCACCGGCGCCAAGCGCCAGCCCCAAGTGGGTGATGGAGGTGTTGATGCTAAGCACCAGATTGGAGGACTGCGGCGCCCGCGCGATAAAATAGCTTTGAATGGCCGTTCCTGCGGCAAACATGGACAACACCATAAGGGAAAGGAATACGATCCCCGGTATCGTCCTGCCCGCCCACAATGGCAAAATCGAAATGGTCACGGCATGGATCACCAGACCGGCGAGTAAGACGCGGGAGGCTCCCCAGCGGTCGATGCAGTAACCGCCCAGGCGTGATCCGACGGCCCCGACAATGCCTAACAGGAGCATGACGAAGCTGCTGTAGGAAGAAGGTAAAGCAAAGATGTTTTGCATAAAAGGAATGACGTACGTAAACAGCAGGTTATTGCCCGACTCTCTGAACAACGTAATCATAAGCCCGCTGACGATAACCGCGCTGCCGAGAACTTTAAACTGCCGGAAAAAAGGAACCGCCGCATCTCCTTCCATGGCCGGAGCCAGCTTGTAAATTAAGTACGCCACCCCTATGCTAAGCAGGGCCAGGATCAGGAAAATCGCCCGCCAGTTCAGCCATTCGGCAATGGCCATACCGATCGGAATTCCCAAAATCATCGCGCTGCTGAAACCGAGGACAACGGTGCCGATCGCGCTGCCGATTTTGTCCGGGGGGACGATTTTGGCGGCTGCGCCGAACACAACGACCAGAAAGACACCTGAACTCACGCCCAAAATAACTCGGGATATCATCAAAACGGCCATATTCGGGCTCATCCATGCCGCCAGGCAGCCGGCGATAAACACGGCCAGCGAGGCCAGCAGCATTCGTTTGCGGTCCTGCCACGAGGTTAGCGATATGATCACCGGGGTACCGATGGCGAAAGACAGAGAGTAAACCGTAACCAGCTGTCCGGCTAACGCCAGCGAAACGCCCAAATCTTCGGATATCGTACCGATGATCCCGGAAACGATCAGCTCCGAGGTCGCCGTAAGAAATACGCCGATGGTCAACACGTAAATTGCAAGCTTTAGTCTATTCATGTTAAATTCTCCTCCTCACATCTTCTTGATTGCATTATAATGAGGTTACATACGATATGTAAGAAGGCAAATCTTTTGGATATTATCCAATTATTTTGACTAACTATATTTAAGTAAGTATGAGGAGGAAGAAAAATGGAACAGCAACAAAAAGAAACCGAGGACCTTTCCGACATCTGCTCCGTACTGCAAATCCTCGGAGCCAAATGGTCCTTTCTGATCATCGCCGAGCTGTCCAAAGGCCCGCGGCGCTTTCAGCAGCTCCACCGCGATTTGAAGATCGTCCGTACGCAATCCTTAACCGATGCGCTGCGGCATTTGGAGAAAAGCGGCATCGTGCGCCGTGAGGTTTTTCCCACCGTCCCGGTAACGGTCGAATATTCGCTGACGCCAAAAGGCCTGGATTTTCAAAGCTCGCTTAAGGAAATGGAAAAATGGGCGGCCAGGTGGAGAAATTGACAAAAAAACCGTGATCCCTACGTTTGTGGCGCATGAATCACGGCCCTTTCTATTTCACCATCGCCAGCGCAAGGCCGTCATAAGCCGGCAGCAGCGTGCTGATCAGCCGCTCGTCCCGGGCGATCATCTCGTTGAACCTGCGCATCGCCTGCACCGACGGTCCACTCTTCTCCTCATTGAGGGTACGCCCCCGCAGCAAAATATTGTCCCCGGCAATGAGCGCGCCCGGCTTGGCCAGTTTTATCGCGTATTCGAGGTACGCCGGATAGTTTTCTTTGTCCGCATCGATGAAAAAGAAATCGAACCGCTCCCCCCGGGCCTCCAGCGTCGCTAGACTATCCAGCGCAGGGCCGATCATATACTCGGCCAGGCTGCCGAATCCGGCGGCTTCCAAATTCCGCCGCGCCAATCCGGCGTTCTCCTCTTTCAGTTCCAGCGACACGAGCCGCCCGTCCGCCGGCAGTCCCCGGGCCAGGCAAATCCCGCTGTAGCCGCCAAGGGCACCGATCTCCAGCACCGCTTTGGCTCCCGCCAGCTTGGCCAGCAAGGTCAAAAGCCGGCCATATCCCGGCGCGATCGACACGTCCTTCAACCCGCTGTCCAAAATGGACCGGGTCACCCGCTCCAGTACTTCATCTTTGGCATATAATTCGTCCCCGTATTGTTCCGGCATCAGCATCGCAATCTACATCCTTTCGTTCGTTTCCTTATGTATACGGCGCAGATCGTCTCGCAACATTTTTGCATTGCGATCCAAAGAACCGTTTGTAACTTGACAAGCATTGGCCTATACTGAATTGTATGGTTTTTACGCAGTTCTCACAAGTATAATGCCGAAGCTGGAGTGATCTACAAGAATGTCTGGACCTTTGCAACTGATCGCGACCGCCCCGATGGGGCTGGAAGCCGTGGTGGCGCGCGAATTGAAAGAATTGGGATACGAAGATACGGCGGTCGAAAACGGCCGCGTCCATTTTACCGGCAATCTGATCGATATTTGCCGCTGTAATTTGTGGCTGCGGACGTCCGACCGGATTTTGATCAAGATGGGCGAATTTACCGCCCTGACCTTCGACGAGCTGTTTGAAGGCACCAAAGCGCTGCCTTGGCAGGAGTGGATTCCCGCAAACGGGGAATTCCCGGTGGAAGGCCGGTCGCACAAGTCGCAGCTCAGCAGCGTCCCTGCCTGCCAGGGAATCGTCAAAAAAGCGGTCGTCGAAAAGCTCAAGCAATCGCACTCTACCGAATGGTTTAAGGAAACCGGCCCGCGTTATGTCATCGAAGTTAATCTATTGAATGACAAGGCGCTGCTCACGCTCGATACGACCGGGCCGGCGCTGCACAAACGGGGCTACCGCAAGCATGCGACAGAGGCGCCGCTGAAGGAAACGATGGCCGCCGCGCTCATTTTGCTCAGCCGCTGGAACCAAAATCCGGCGCGGCCGTTCTACGATCCTTGCTGCGGCTCGGGCACGCTGCCCATCGAAGCGGCGATGATCGGCTGGAACCTGGCGCCGGGACTGCGCCGCACGTTTAATGCCGAAAGCTGGCCGGCTGTGCCGGAGCGCTTATGGCAAGAGGCCCGGGAAGAGGCGTTTGACGCGGTGCGGGACGATATCCCGCTGAACATCGCCGGCAGCGACATCGACCCGGAGGCGATCGAAATCGCCAAGGCCGCCGCCAAAAGCGCCGGATTGGCGAAGGAAATCAAGTTCGAATGCCTCCCCGCCGTCAAAATCCAACCGCAGGGCGATTACGGCTGCATGATTACTAATCCGCCTTACGGCGAGCGGATCGGGGAAGAAAAGGAAGTGCGGAAGCTGATCTCCCAGTTCGGCCGGATCATGGCGGGACTGCCTACCTGGTCCTTTTTCGCGCTGACGCCTACTAAGCAATTCGAGCACGATTTTCAGCGCAAGGCGGACAAACGCCGCAAGCTGTACAACGGCCGCATCGAATGCCAATATTTGCAGTTTCTCGGGCCCCTTCCTCCACGCCACTAAACGTGGAAGAAGGGTTCTCCCTTTTAATAGGTAGTGGTGCTTAAAAGCTGACTTTTTGAACTATATATGTTGAACTAAAAAAATGAGCGAGTTAGGCAAGAGTGTGAAATGATTCTGAAGAAACGGCAGTGGTCGCCTTTGTGACCGGATTTCTACCATTTATGAATCAACTTAATCATAGAAATCTGGGAGCAACAGCGATCGTAAGAACATTTCACACGGCTGCCCTATCACGTACAATCATTAGTTCAACTTATATAGTAAGTTAAGGAAAGGAGTTTTTTAGAACATGCTGCGTCTTACCGGGGATCGCGGGTTGGCCGAGCGGATAAATTGGCTACTGCGCATCATCCCGTTTGGATATATTTTGTTTGTGCTCGCGATTTTTTTGAAGCTCAGGATGCTGCACAGCCAGCTGCACGCCCTCTATATCGACATGAACCTGCTCGACAACCTGATTGCCATCGGTTCGGTGATGCTTGTCTCGTTCTGGACGCTGTGGCTGCCGCCGCGCGGCAGGTCGATCGCCCTAGCCGCTCTGAACGTGCTGCTTACCGCTCTGATTTTTTCCGATCTCGTATATTACCGCTATTTCAGGGATTTTATTACGGTGCCCGTGCTGCTGCAGGCTGGTCAGGTCGGGGAGCTTGGCGGCAGCATCCGCTCGCTGATTTATCCTTACGACCTGTGGCTGATCGCGGATTGGGGAGCATGGCTGGCGCTTAAGCTGGGAATGATGGCGTTGAAGAAAGGATTCGGACGCGGCGGACAAGGACAAGATCAACCGGTGTTCCAACAGGCAAACCGATTGGCGGATGGCGGTGCAGGCACCTTGTCCGAGGCCGCCCGCCGCCAAGAACGGCGGCGCCGCTTGCTGGGACGTTTCTCCGCCGGCGTCATCGCCTTTGCGGTCGGCTTTGTCCTCGCTGTGGGACCGATCCGTCATTACGCCAAAACATGGGCGGGCGACCTGTTTGAGAATAACTGGTGGAACGTTTCACTATACAACGTGACCGGCCTGTTGGGATTTCATTTTTACGACGCATCGAAATACGTTATGGAGCAGCTCAGCGGAACGGACACGGTGTCCGCGCAGGAACAGACGGAGATTAAGCGCTGGTTTGATGAAGCCCGGAGCCGCCGCGCGGTACAGAATGAAACGTTCGGCGCTTATGCGGGCAGCAACGTCATTGTGATTCAAGCCGAAGCGTTTATGAATTTCATGATCGGCAAACAAATCGGCGGACAAGAGATTACGCCCCATTTCAACCGGTTGATGGAGGACAGTCTTTATTATCCGAACTATTATCACCAGACCGGGCAGGGGCGCACCTCCGATGCGGACTTTTCCTCACACAGCTCACTGCATCCGCTGCCGGCCGGCTCGGTGGCCATGCGTTATCCAAGCCATACGTTTGACGTGCTGCCGCGGATATTGAAGGAGCAAGGAGGATATACGGCGGAAGCTTTTCACGCTTACGAAGGCAGCTTTTGGAACCGCAATAACATGTACCAGGCAATGGGTTACGACCGGTTTTTCAGCAAAAAAGACTTCACGATGGACGAACCGCTCGGCTGGTCCTTGGGCGACAAATCGTTTTTCCGCCAGTCGCTGGCCCGGATGACGCAGGAGAAGCAGCCATTTTATAACTTTCTGATCACCTTGTCCAGCCATCATCCGTATACACTGCCGGCCGACAAGAAAGAACTGGATACCGGAGAGTTTGAGGGCACGGTGTTCGGCGATTATCTGCAGTCCGTCCATTACGT
This sequence comes from Paenibacillus oralis, assembly GCF_003863965.1. Lineage (GTDB taxonomy): Bacteria > Bacillota > Bacilli > Paenibacillales > Paenibacillaceae > Fontibacillus > Fontibacillus oralis. The sequence goes on along the minus strand of NZ_RRCN01000001.1, from coordinate 4,209,762 downwards.
GGACGCCGCGCTTGGCGAACTGGTCGAGGGGCTTAAACAAGCAGGGTTATGGGACAACACGATTCTGTATTTCTACGGAGATCATGACAATTCACTTACGGACAAAGCGGATTACGAGCGGTTTCTCGGCAAATCTCTGTCCGATCTGGACATGCATCAAATCATGAATCAGGTGCCGCTGCTGATCCATCTGCCGGACGGCAATTTAACCGGCACCGATGATCGGCCCGCCGGGCAGTTGGATATGGCCCCGTCGCTGCTTCATCTGTTGGGCATTTCTTCGGCGCCTTATTACATGATGGGCAACAATTTGTTCGCCGGCGCCGAAACGGAACGACTGGTCGTGCTGCGCTCGGGAGCTTTCACCGACGGCGGGCTGTATTACATCCCGTCGGCCGACAACCGCTTCGAAAACGGGCAATGCTACGATTTGGAGAGCCGCTTACCCATCGGTATCGAGCGCTGCCGGGCCCCTTACGAGGAAGCTCAGACACGGCTGCGCATCTCCGACACGATCATCACCGGGGACCTGATCGCTGATTTTAGAAAGGAAAATTAGTAAAAATCAATTTTACGGGTTGCCCGCCCTCCCTTTTTGCTGTGCAATATCATGTGCGGTATATAGCGGATGACGGTACCTGCCTTTGGCCATCGATTTGGTTTTGCGGATTTGGATGGCTTGGCGCGGACAGTGATTGATGCAGGCAAAGCAAAAATAACATTCCGTCTCTTCTTTCCAAACCGGCCTGCCGTCCTGCTGCTCAATTTTCCTGGACAAGCATACTTTCGAACACAGGCCGCATCCGATACAACGGTCATCGGCATAAAAATTTTTGTCCGTGTGCAAATAGTTTGTTTTGCGCAAGACGAACGACAAAGCCGGAAAAAGCAGCATTTTTCTCCAAAACGACTTTTCCGAGTCCGGTGCGTGCACTTCATCCTTGTTCCTGATGGCTGTTTTAATCGGTTCCAGCTTGACCCGCGCTTCCGCGCACAACCTTTCTATGAGTGTCTGATCAGGCGTGTCCGCAATATGGCAAAAATTGTTGGGCATATCAATAAACCAGTGCGCGTTCAGCACCTTTCCTTTTTTCCGAAGCAGACGGTCCATATCCCGAAATACATTGCAGGGAGAGCCTCCCCGCGTTGCGATGGCAAAAAGATAGGAGGCCTCCTCCAGGTTTATTTTCTCCAAAAAATGCTTAACCGGTGCCGGCATCGTAAACGCATGAACCGGGAAAACGAAACCCACGACATCAGCTTTAACGGAATAGTCCGTTAATTGGATGATCGGTACGACGGCAGCCTCGGGAAACGATTTATGCAGCTCCTGGGCGATAAACAGCGAGTTGCCCGTTCCCGAAAAATAAAAAATCTGCATGCTCGTCATACCGCCGTATATCCCCCATCCACCATCAGGCTGGTTCCTGTGATGAATGAAGCGTCGTCACTGGCCAGAAACAGAACCGCTTTAGCGATCTCCTCAGCCGTACCCAATCGGCCTGCAGGGTGTAAACCTATGAGGTAGTTTTTGACCTCCTCGCCCAAACGGTTGATCATCGGCGTATCGACATATCCCGGGCATACGGCGTTTACGCGGATATTTCTGGCCGCGTAAGCTACCGCCGTAGATTGGGTCAGCATTTTGACCCCGCCTTTGGCCGCCGCATACGCACTGACTCTCGCTTTCCCGACATGGCTGTGGACCGAGCCGCAATTGACGATCGCGCCGCCGTTTCCCTGGCTCAGCATTTGCTTGATCGCGTATTTGTTGCAAAGAAACACACCGGTCAGGTTTATATCAACGGCAAGCTTCCAATCCTCAAGGCTTAACTGATCCGTCGGGCCATCGGCTCCGACACCGGCGTTGGCGAACAGAATATCCAGCTTGCCGTAGCGCTCGACGGTTTTCTCCACCATCCGCTCGACTTCACCTTCTTGGGTCACGTCCGTTTTTATAAAACTTGCCGTGAGCCCGCTTTTTGTTAATTCATCCGCCAGCATCTGCCCTTCCTCGGATAAATCGGCAATAGCCACCTTGGCTCCTTCCTCCGCGAACAATCGGGCTGTCGCAGCGCCGATCCCGCCGGCTCCACCGGTGACAATAACGACCTTTTGCTGAAATCTCATAACATTCATCCTCCAATTTAATCTAACTAGTTATTTATATTTAAGGCGAAAATATTGCCAAGCTCCCTAGGCTACAGGATACTTGGCTCCATTACACCGTAAATAACGAATTTTGCGATCTGTTCTCTAAACTGTTCCTGCGTCATCGGCGGCATACGGTCATCCGGAAAAATCTCGCTAAATCTCCGGAAAGATTGAAGGAACGGGATCACCGTATTCATCAGAATCATCGGGACCATCATCGGTTCCATATCCCGCCTGATAATTCCATTCTTCTTCGCCGCCAAAGTCAATTCATACAAACGGGGAAAATCATCATCCGGATTGTAGGCGATTTTCTTCCATGTCTTCCAGTTCTCAGCAGCTTCCCAGGCGAATATTTTCAAATAACGGGGATTGTCCGTCAACAGCTGATAGGAAAAGTCGATCACCTGTTCAAGCAGCTGCCTGAACTTGTCGGGGTCCGAGGCGGTTGTCTCATCCTTAAGCAGGTCCCCCACCCGCTCTTCCGACATTTTGTTTCCGTACAGGTCCGCCCGCTTGACCACCTCCGTATAAAGTCCCAGTTTATCTTTAAAATACTGATAAATCAGACTTTTGTTATAGCCTGCCTCGTCAGCGATCGCATCGATTCGCGTAGCGGAGTAGCCATGTTCCGCAAACAATCCTTCCGCCGCGTCAAGAATGATCGCTTTAGTGCGGGCGGCATCGTAAGTCCTCTTCTTTTTGTCGGTCATCATCATCTTCTCCACCAAAATAAACTAACTGTTTAGATTTTAATGTGAAATCATAAACGTGTCAAGCAATGACTCCCCCCGGCCCTTCGCACGTTGCCTGCGGACATGGTATAGTTAGTAACAACGGAATCATATTGCCGATCGTTGAGGGGGATGCCAGTATCTATGTACAACAAGCTAACAGCCTATTGCTTATCGAAAAAAGGGGCCGTTCAGGAATATCCCTTTGGTCCGGACCCGTTGGTCATGAAGGTGGGAGGGAAAATATTCGCCCTGATCTCCGGCACGGGAAATGAATCCGCAGTACAAATTTCCTTAAAATGCGATCCGGTTATCGCCGCCAATCTAAGGGAACAGCATGCGTGCGTTCAGCCCGGTTACCATTTGAACAAGCAGCACTGGAACACGGTGACCGCCGATGGCAGCCTGCCGATAGACGATCTGCAAGCGATGATCGATCATTCCTATGACCTGGTGCTCAAGGGGTTGACGAAGGCGGCTCGCGAGGCCGTCCTGATGAGAATAGAGGGGGATCGCGCCGGCGATTTTTGAACCTGTGAAAAAAATGAAACGGGCCGGGCAGTTGCCCGGCTTAGCGCTGTAACTGCTCCCGCAAAAAAGCGTACGCCTTCAAGCGGTGTTCGTCGGGACCTTCCTCATGGCCCATAAATGGATAGAGGAGGAGTTCCTTTCCCGGCGCGGGATTGCGGTTGTATGCCGCGGCGATCGTCTCCGGCCAGCAGATCATGTCCTTGAAGCCCGCCGAATACAGCACGGGGATATTGATTTTTTCGGCCAGATTGAGATTATCGAAATAACTCAGCGTCGCCAGCACCCGCTCCAGTTCTCCCGGATTTCTGGCCAGAAACTCGGCGATTTCCGCTACTGAACCGGTCGAATTCATCAAGGCGAACTCCAGATGGCACAGATTGGGGACATTGGCCACGGCCACGCGCGGGACGTCGCTTAACGCCGCCATCTGCAAGGCCAGGCCGCCGCCCTGGCTCGTTCCGTACACCCCAATTCGCTCCGGATCGATCTCCGGCTGCTCCTTGACCCACTCTAACGCCTTCCAGGCGTCAATCGTCATCGCTTTGGCGTAAAATTGCTCCGGCTCCAAAATGCCCTGGGTCATCCACCCTTTCACGATGCCTTGGCCGGAGGTCAGCCGGTTCCCCGTCTCCCCGGTCTGCCCCCGCGTATCGACGGCAAAAACGGCGTAACCCATCAGCAGCCAAGCGGCGTAATTTTCCGGAAGCCCCCGATGGCACTGGTAGCCTTGATAGATCACTAGGCAAGGATGCTTTTTCCCGCCCCCGCCCCCGTCCGGTACCAAAAACCAGCCGTGCAGCGGGGTGTCGTCGAAGCCTTCAAACATCACATGCTCGGCCGTAATCCCCTGCATCATCGTTTCCGCACGCTCCCGGCGGCCGTTCAAAGGTTTGGACGCCAACCGGTCCAGCGTCCGGCTCCAGAACTCGTCAAAATCCCCTCTCGCCGTACGTTCGGCCCGGTACCGCTCCACTTCCGCAATGCGCTCCTGAATCGCTCCCATAATTGTCTCCTTGTTTTTCGTTTATAGCTAAAAATATGCTTAGATCCATTCTATCTTTCCGCCCGGATTACATCAAACCGCTTATTCCAGGATAAGTTAGCCGGGTCACCCAGCAGCAAGTCGGGAGCTAGGAGAAATAGCGGTAATTTTAGGCGTTATTTCGGTGATGAGACTACTCTATTATAATATAACGGCATTTTGTGGCGTTATTTCTCAGCGCAAGTGGTGTAACCGCCATTTCCGGCCCTTCGCTGGGAAAATAAGGACAAAAAAGTCCGCTATCGGGGCAAATTTGTTGGATCGCCTTGAATAGTGGACTTTTTTACCGTTAAATTGGGCTCAACCTCAAAATCGGCACTTGTTAATACATAGATTTGCGATGCATATTAATTCTATGTATAATGATTGGTATGAAAATGGAAGGGGGCGCCCAAATTGAAAGTAAATAAGGAACTGCTTAAAGGAAGCACCGGCATGCTGATCCTGACGCTGCTGGACAAGCAGGACCTGTACGGTTACCAGTTGATCAAAGAGCTGGAGCGTATGTCGGAAGGCACGTTTGCCCTGAAGGAAGGCACGCTTTACCCGATTCTTCACGGCATGGAGACCGAACGCTGGCTGGAAGCCTATTGGGAGGAAGCCGAAGGGCGAAAACGCAAGTATTACCGGATCACGGATAGCGGCAGACAGCAGCTTCAGGAAAAGAAGCGGGAATGGCAGTTGTTCCGTGGGGCCGTCGATCGGGTGCTCGGGGAGGGACCAGCATGAGAAATTTGCATCCGCTTTTGCAGGAGTATGCGAAACAGGTGTGCAGGCAAGTAAAGGCGCGAGAGCTGCGTCAAGAAATAAGCGAGGAGATTTCCGGCCATTTGGACGAGCTTTGGGAATCCCTGCGCGCCCAAGGCTTGGATGATGAAGCGGCCGCGCGGCAGGCCATTGCCCAGATGGGAGATACGGATGCGGTCGCGCTAGGGTTGAACCGGGTGCACAAACCGCGTGTTCCATGGGCCATGTTGTCCGTCTTGACGCTGCTGCTGGGCATTGCGCTGCTATCCATGTATGCCGTGCAGCTCAGCTATGGTGCCGGAAGCAGTTATATGTCAGGTGTCTCCTTATTCCCCAAACAAGCAGTCTATATGGCGGGGGGATTGGCGGTTCTGTTCGCGTTAAGCCGGATTCATTATCGAGGTCTGCGCAATTATTTGTGGGCGATTTACGGAACAGCGATCGTGTTTTTGCTGGGGGCACAGCTTTGGGGCCAGCAGGTTAACGGTACGCGTGATTGGTTCAGCTTGGGATTGGGGCTGAATTTGAATTCCACCGTGTTCTCCCCCTATCTCTTTACCGTCGCGGCGGCAGGTGTGCTTTCCCGGGGATATGAGAACGGCAGAACCGCTTTTCGGCAGCTCGTTGTTTTCGGCATTATCCCGCTGCTTATGTTTGCGTTGATTCCATCCTTCGTAAACCTGGTACTCTACGCTGCTACCTTCGTCTTGATGTTATGCTTTTCCGGGTATGGCCGGCGCTGGGTTATGGCGTACCTTTCCCTGGTCACGGTGGTCTTTCTTCTTCCGGCGTTGCTTAGCGGCCAGGATCGGCTGATCGCCTTTTTATGGCGCTATCGGGACGCCGACGGTTCAGGATACACTTATACGAAAATCGATGAGGCGATTCGTTCGGCCGGATGGCGGGGACATGGCTTCGGTTTGCAAATGGACTGGTTGCCCTCCATCCATTCGGATCAAATATTTACATATCTTGTTTACAGTTTAGGTTGGTTGTTCGGTGCCTTCGTTTTGCTCAGCGTCCTGTTTTTCATTTTCCATTTGATCAAGGCAGGTTTGGCCATCAAAGAATCCTACGGAAAAATGCTCATCACCGGTCTCGGAGCTTTATTCGCCGTTCAATTCGCCTGGAGCATCGGTATGTCGCTGGGGATTTTGCCGATCTCCGCCGTATCCTTTCCTTTCATCAGCTACGGAGGAAGCGGACTGCTGGCGCAGCTCGCTGCCATCGGACTCATCTACAGCGTATACCGGCGGAAGGATATGATTCGCGTAAGGTGACAGGGAACGCTCGCGCTTGAGGTCCGGCGTGCAGCTCCCAGCGCGCGATGTTGCGCGCGATGCTACAATTTGAGGTTGATGTAACGATTTGAGGATAATGTATCGATTTGATGCGGCAATTTGAGGACGATGTGACAATTGGAGAATGATGCGACATTTCATGAAATGCAAAAGTGCAGGCGATTGAAGCCAATCCCCCTTGATAATGACCTGCCAAATGCAAAAGTACATCTCTTTAGGGACTGTTAGACAATTTGGCCGGAAATGAACTGCATTTTTGCAGTTGAACCACCCGTTTCGAGGTATTTCGACGAAAACCGCATGCACTTTTGCAGTTAGCGCAGTTAGCGCTAGTTGGTGCACTTAGCGCACTTAACGCACTTAACGCAGTTGACCCAGCTCTAAAAAAAACCGCCGGAGCATAATCCCCCGGCGGTAATCTATTGGCCGCGTCTCCCGGCCTAATTTCCAGGCAGCCCTAACTGGCTGCCTTCTATAGTTTCGGTTTTTTCACAAACGGGGCTGCTTTAGCCAGCACTTCGTCTTCCGTCGACGCGCTGATGTACCGGCCGTTGATATATACGAACGCTCTTTTGCCGCAAGGGCCGCAATAAGATTTGCAGCCGACTTTGATTTCGGCGTCCGGCGCGAGCTTCTGCAATTTTGGTACAAACGTCTTCATGCGGATATGATTGCATTTATCGCAAATCCGAATATCGTTAGCCATGCTTGATCCCTTCTTTACTGATGCTTTGCCTTAGTGATCTCCGTGGTTGCCTTTGGACGGATTGGTGATGACGAAACCTTCCTCCGGAAAATACAAGTAATCGATCTTCACGCCGTCGAGCAGCGGGTCCGTACCTTCAACAAGCACGTCGATCTCTTTATCCGTCTTTACAATCTGCCCCTTCTCGTCCTGTTTCACCAGATCCAGGCCATAGTGGGCATGGTCGCCATGCGAGTGGGTGATGAACACTTTAAGCACCAGGCCCTGGTTTTCTTCCTTTTCCAATTCTTTTTTTATCACTTTCGCCGCGTTGCGGGTAATTTTCACGTTCATACGATCTCTCCTATCCTTAAATGGCTTGCCTAACATTCCTATTGTAAAGAAACCCGGCAAAACAAGCAAGGCCGCCTGCTAAAAATTGTCTGCTAAAAATCCGTATTGCACCACCAACGTTCCATCAAATCAGATCTGACAAGATACATTTCTAACCACGTAACTATTTTAACGGTTGCCACAGCCGCTATTTGCTCCAAAAACGCCAATTTCAAACTCTAACGGTTGCCACCCGCGCTTATTTCACTTAAAACTGGCTAATTTCACCTGGATCAAGGCAAATAACGGCGCTCACAACCGTTAAAATTTAGAAAAGGTCTTTTTTCGTAAAATAGCAGCTGTTACAACCGTTAGATTTCAAGGCGGCCAATAGATAGGATCAATTCGTAATCAATCGAAATCAATCAAAAAAAGCCCGCCCGGCTTACACCAGGTGAGGCCAAAGCTAAACTCCCGGATATTTCCGCTCCGTCCGAGTGACGAACCAATTCATCAACAGCAGCGTCACGGCCATGTCATCGATCGGAATAAACGGCAGCACATCCGGCAGAACCCAATACAATAGCGCCGGTGCGACCAGCAGCAGCTTGTCGGTGAACGGCACGTTCCCGGAGGTCAGGAGCGGCAGAGTGCGGCGAAAAATATGGGACCAATGCCGAAGCGATAAAATTTTCGTCCATCTCAAATGACTTCACCCTCCTCTTTGAATCCCTAAACCCTACTATATAGTTTATCCCAAATCGTTGATTTCAGCATCCGGAACCCTTTCGGCGCAAAATTATATCCCCAGAATATAAACCACCACCGCCAAAACGGCCAGATGCGCCGGATAAAAAGCCCGCCACACCCAGCGCGGCAGCGTCCAGGACTCCAATCTTCTCCACAGCCCGGGTCCGTAAGCAATCACCAGCGTCGGAACGATGCTGGCCAGTTGAATCACCCAGCCGTAAGCCAGGAGATAGGCCAAATTCAGGAGCAAATGCATCACAACCATTCCGCCCTTGTCCGCATATTTGAAAATCAGCACGAGAAGCAGACCGTAGGCGCCGTAGTCGAACGGCAGAACCTCCATAATGATGCAGGCGGCCGCGATCGTGAGAGCGGATACAATCCCCGGTTTAACCGAATCCAGCAGCCTCAGAACCAGGGAAGAGACGAAAAGCGTGGCGACGACGTTCAGGCCGTTGGTGTCGAAAGCGAGCTGATAGGGGATTTGCGACAATACGGCGATGATAAACAAGCGGGAAATATATTTCCGGTAATTGGAAGTGTAGACATGCCCCTGTACCAACGCGTAGGCATAAATGGGAAAGGCGATTCGTCCGATGATCCGCCACAGCATTTCTCCGGGAAAAAACAGCAGCCCGACATGGTCGATCAACATCGTGATCATCGCTATGAATTGCATGGTCCGCCCCCCTTTTCTTGACAATTTTGAAAAAACCTTTGGCCGGGAGAACGTCCCGCCAAAGGTTTAAGGCGCGGGTCAGATTGCACTGAACACCTGCCACACGATGGGCGTCAACTCGATCTGCTCGCCCAGCCATTGCCGGGCGATTTTGCGGAAGATCCCCGGATCGCCACTGCAGAAAAACTGATGCACCGGAATTTCGTCCCTGTGTGCCAAGCAGCCTCTTTGATGCAAAACCGTGCTGATTTCCCTGGCCGTTTCATCCGCCGAGCTGATCAGTTTGACTTTAGGACCCATGACTTGCTGAATCGGCTGTTTTAAAAAAGGATAATGAGTGCAGCCCAGAATCAGGCAATCGATCGGATGTTCCTTCATATCCCGCAGCGAGTCCTGGACGACGTACAAGGCCTCCGGATTTTCATAGAGCCCTCGCTCGACCAGGGGGACAAAATCGGGACAGGCTTCGCTGACGATCTCGATTTGCGGGTTGAGTTCGCGGAGGGCCTTGTCGTAAGCGCCGCTGCAAATGGTGCCGATCGTGCCGATAACCCCGACTTTCCCCGTTTTGGTGGCGCTGATGGCTGCCCTGGAACCGGGATGAATCACGCCGATAACAGGAATTTTGACCTTCGCCTTAATATAATCCAGCGCAGCCGCCGTTGCCGTATTGCAGGCGATGACGATCATTTTCGGATCGAACTGAATGAGATAATCGACGATTTGCTCGGTAAACAAGCGGACTTCTTCGGGAGAACGGGGACCGTAGGGAGCTCTGGCCGTATCTCCGAAGTAAATAATTTTCTCTCTGGGAAGCTGTCTCATGACTTCCTTGCAGACAGTGAGGCCTCCTACTCCCGAGTCTAGTATAGCGATGGCTTGCTGCACGAACATACCGCATCCTTCATGTGTAGTTTAATGCTCTCCCGTTACTTTATGAAATTAGAGCGTAAAGCGTACCTAAATATTACCTCAATTTATAGGGCGGAACAAGGATTCAGCCATTCCCTGAACATAGAAAAAGACCCTTTAAACAGGGTCTTCTTCGTATGATTAGGATTCTTCTTTAGACGCGGCGCCGGCCAATGACGTGGCCTTTTCCGCTTCGCCTGCGATATCCTCCGCAAATCCCGACGCTTGTGCCGCCTGCGCTTCTTCCTCTTCCGGAACATGGCCGGCACGGCGCGCTTGGAATTCGCTGATGATTCCTTCGGCCGTATCTTTAATTTTGCCGACCAGGACAGCACCTTGCTCCGTCACCTTGCCGGCGATCTCCTGCGTTTTCTCGCCGGCCTGCCGGGCCCCGTCCGCGATATCCTTACGCAGCTCGCGTCCGGGTTTCGGAGCAAACAACAGCGCAGCCACCGAACCGACGATCGTGCCGACAGCGGCACCCCACAACCAACCTTTGTTTCCTTTGCTCACGACTCATCTCTCCCTTGCCGGCATTTCCCTGCCCATACGAAAGCGGAGCGGGAGTCGCTTGCGGACTGCCGGTTAACCATGGATCAGGGCGAATGCCTATATAGTTAATTTATATATAAGCAGCGGTGCCCAAATTGGTCACACCGGACGAGTCCGAATTTTTACCGGCTTGTCAAGATTAGCCCGTTTGCTTCAGGAAGTAATGCCCTCACGGGTCAAATAGTCCCGTACGCTATCCGCAAAAGCGGCGAGAACGCCGGGAAGCCGGTCCGCCAGCCCGCGAACCTGCGAGCGGTCCCAGGCATAATAATCCTGCACCAGCGGTTTTCGGAGGCGTACCAATTCCGTTAACACCGCATGCTGCCCGGAATCGATCACCTTCTCGTCGAAAATGATGTCCACGATGTCCTCATAGCTGCTGGCGTCGCGCATAATAAAGCCGTCGATCAAGTAGCTGCCGACGTCGGTGACGATTTCCACCGCCAAGTGCAGGGCGCGTTCCTCCGCGTAACGCTCCGTCAAAGACGGCTGCGGCGCCTTGTCCGCTCCCCGCAAAACCTGGGCCAGCTCCGGCAAAAGCTCCAGCCTGCGTTCGATTTGTTCCCGGTTTACGTAATACACGGCGTTTCCTCCTTCAGCCCGTAGCGGCTGTCTAATTAGAGAACGGTCCCCCTTCGGGAACGACGTTAAAATTCAAAATCGACGGCCACCTGGCTTTCCCGGACCTGGGTCATATGTTCGATCACTTTTTTATGCTCCGGATGAACCTGATATCCTTCAAGATCCTCCAGCGAATCAAAGGTGGCGATCAGCGCGATGTCATAAGAACGCTGGGAGCGGACCACATCAATGCCGACCTCCAGCGCGCGCAGTTGCTCCACCTTGCCTTCCAAACCGCGCAGCACCGCGGCCGTGCGCTCCACGCTTTCCGGCGATGCGTCTTTTAATTTAAACAAAACGATATGCTTAATCATCTTTAACGTCTCCCCTTGTGCTCAATTTCGATATCTGTAAAAAATATAACATAACCGATATCCGCAGGAAAGACGAGCACCCGCACGCTATGAATCTATCAACATACTATATAGTGTCTCTTTTGATAGAGACCATATTTGATAGAGGAGGTGACACCTAATGAGCGTTCTTCGCTTCCTTCTTAACGGCCCGCTGCGCAGACGGATTCGCAGGCTTCAGGCGCAGCTGGAACTGCTGACCGGCCGCGTCGAGCGGTTGGAGGAAAGCATCGCCGCCGCCTCTTTTCCCGATCCGGACACGCAGCAAAAACTGTCGCAATCGGTAGGACAGAACATTTCGATCGAAACGTCAAACTCGGCCCTGCGCGGAATTTTGATCTCCGTGCAAAGCGATTCCCTGGACCTGAGCGACGAGCTTGGGCAGCGCGTAATCGTGCCCGCCGCCAGAATTACGGCGATTCGCTTGAAAGAGAAGTAATCTTTTTCATCTTTTGCTTCCGGCTAATCATTGCCGGATTTTTTTTGCGAGATCACATGGCAATTCAGGTCATTGCGCTTCGCCTCGAATATGGTGCCACATCTTTGGTGCCACATCGTTATCATATCGATCCAGCCGCGATGCTCGGCGATCTTTCCGTCCACTACGCGGGTATTGACGATACAACGAAACATCAATTTGGTTCCCCGTAGGCGCAGTTCCAAAAAACACGCCTTGGTGCGTGCCTTTTACCGTCATTCTTACGAGTACCTTTTCCCCTTGACCGATGATCTCTTCCGCCAACGGATTGCCGATCGTCATTTCGGGATTAAAAACTTTGCTGAAAACCGGCGAAATGCTGGCAAGCGAGTAAACAAATCATGTTGAAATCCCCTATGAAAAGAGCTGTGTGACAACATGGTTATTTTTGATAGGATATTTTATTAAAAATAGCTTGACACCTAATACTCACTTTTATATAATAAAATAGTCGCTCACGGGGCCATAGCTCAGCTGGGAGAGCGCATCGCTGGCAGCGATGAGGTCAGGGGTTCGATCCCCCTTGGCTCCACCATATTACACCTTGAGGATCGTTAGCTCAGTTGGTAGAGCAGTTGACTCTTAATCATCTGGTCCAGGGTTCGAGTCCCTGACGATCCATAGACGAAAACGGCAGATATGCCGTTTTTTTGTTTATGTTTGCGATGGTCACGGTTTGACTGCGAAAATAGCGGTAAAAAAGGTCTCTATTTTAGCCAATGATGAAGTTTTGCTAAAATAAAGGAATTTTTTACCGCTATTGTCGTTAGATGAGGTGGATTAGAGCTTTTTCCAAGGGTTATCGGCGAGATAAGAACAAAAAATTCCGCTATTACACCGACAAGGGCCGGAGTATCAAAAATAACGCCCAAAATTACCGCTATCTTCGGCGTGGGCGGCCGAAAATTCCCGACTAGGCATTAAAAAGAAGCCCCTTACAACGGTTGCTTGCCGCTTCCGCCGTCTAAGGGAGCTTCTTTTTTTCGTGTTTCGTGTATTAATTGATAAATTCGAGGTATTCCAGCATGCGTTTCAGCAGAACAGCGCTTTGGGCGCGGGTGGCAAGCTCGTCGGGAGCAAACGCGTTGTTGTTCGCGCCTTCGATTATCCCTGCCGCAAGCAGTTGCTTGACGGGGTCCTGAGCCCAGCCCGCAATGCCGGAATGGTCGGAAAAGCGCTCAAGCGAAAGAGTATGCGCCTCCGGCAATTTCCCGGCAAAATCCGCGGCGCGGGCAATCATGACCGCCATCTGCTCGCGGGTGATCGGCGCGTTTGGCTTAAACGAACCGTCCGGATACCCGTTAATGAGCCCGGCGGCAACGGCAGCTTCTACCGTCCCTGCGTACCAGGCGCCGCCCGCCGGAACGTCGTTAAAAGCGGATTGGCCCGTTTTTTCGCGAAGCCCCAGGGACCGTACGAGCATTGCTGAAAATTCGGCGCGGGTGACTTGACCGTCAGGCGTAAAACGCCCGTCAAAGCTGCCGGTCAGGACAAGCTTGTTCGCGAGCATTTCAACATCGGTTTGCGCCCAATGCCCCCGGACATCCGAAAAATTGCGTTCCGATTGAACCACGGTATACATGCCGTTATGCGGCGCATAGATGAAGGCTTCGGTTCCGTCCCCTTCCGCTTTAAATACCGAAGGGACAAAATGTGCCCGCCCGTTTGCATCCACCCGCACCGCGGTGGACTTGGCGGGATTAACCCCGCTAGTAAGCCTGATCGATCGCTTCGTATAAACCGCTCCTGTATCCGTCAGCTCCTCACCATCTAAGGAAAGTGAAAAGTCAACCGGTGCCGCAAGCAATTGGTAGCCTTGTCCGGCCAGCGTTTCTTCCAGTTCACCGGCTGCGGCGTCCGTCTGTTTGGCGATGGTGACGCTTAGGACCGGTCCGCCGGAAATGTTGTCCATGACTTGCAGCGGCAGGCCGTAGCTAAGCCCGCCTGAACGTATCTGCAAAACCCCCTCCGGCTGCGTCAAGAGCGACTCCCGCAATGCTTCCACGGGCAAGTCGGCTATGGTGATCGGATCCAAGCCGTTAACGGCGATGATGACTTCGCGTTCCGAGGCAAATGCGGCGCTTAGGAGCTCTCCATCCAGAATGAGCCGCGTTATAGTTCTCCCATCGTTTGCCGTTTCTTTTACGACATTAACCTTGGCTTCCTTCCCGTTGACTTCAATTGTCATGGTTGAACCCGACGCCGGAGTATCTCCCGGCTTATCCGCACCGGCTGAGGAACGGGAGCGGTGCGATCCCGAAGAACCGGAACTCCCCGGTGTACCCGGATCAGTCGGGCCGGTTGGGCCGGTTGGGTCGGTTGGGTCGGTTGGATCAGTTGGACCGGCCGGGCCATCCGGATCATCGGGATCCCCCGGATTTTCCGGCGTATCTTCGATCGTCATCGCGATGCGGCCCACATCCGTGCTCTCCCCCGCGGTTACGTTTACAGTAAGGGAATAGGTTTTATACCCTGAAGCCGTAAACGTAACGGTTTGCTTTCCTTCAGGAATGTTATACAAAATAAAATTCCCTTGGCTGTCGGTCGTGGCACTGTTGCCGTACACGGCGGCCGTAACTCCGGAAAGCGGGGCTTCCCCCCTTCCGTAAACAGTTCCTGTCACCGTTCCGGCGGTTGCCGGAGGCGGCATTACGGTCACCTTGGCGGTTGCCGTAAAGGAGCCGTCCACGGTCGTGACCGTGATCTCGGCTTCACCCATCGCCACCGGAGTGACTTCGCCGCTTTGGTTGACCTCGGCCACCTCCGGTGCGCTGGAACTCCAAATCACCGCAGGTTCGGTCGCCCCTTCGGGCAGGACGACGGCGGCAAGCTTTTGCGGCGCCTGGCCCAGGACAAACGTCAGCCGATCCGGCTCCAGCCTAACTCCGGTGACGCGAACCGCTGCCTGAATATCGGCCGCCGTAAGCCGGACGCTGGTCCAGGCCCGGATCAAGCCATTCGAATCCGCCTCGAATACGTTTAAATACTGCCCCGAAGTAACGTCCGGAATGTCCTCTCCTAACCGGTACGCCACAGCGCCCTCAGGAAGCCCGGCGCCAAGCAGCGGCCGAACATCCGCCGAATCGCTAAGCGTATAAGCAAACGTATGATTCGCGCCTTGCGGCTCCGCCGTCACCTTGGCGGATTGGTACGCGGCGCCGGGGCCGACACTGAAGGTAGCTATCTCGGGCGCTTGCTCTTTAACCGTCAGCTGGAGCGTCGTACGGTCGGTGGCGCCTCCGGCATCCGTTACCGTAATATTGATGCTGTACGTGCCGGGCTGCTCCGCCGTACCTTGAAGCACCGCCGTATGCATCCCCGTACCGATTAGGCTCAGACCGTCGGGAAGGCCGGTCGCGCTCCAGGTAATTCCGCCTCTTGCACCGTCAAATACCGCAAGCGAAACCGAATAAGGGACAGCTTTGACCGCATCCGGTAAATCTTCAGTTAGAATCGCCGGTCTTAGGTAAGGATACCCGTCATTTACCGCCGGATTGATCGCCCACGTATTCGTGAAATCCCAGCCCGCATCCGTATATGTGGATTGCTGCCGCATCTCGCTCGTCTCCCGGGCGTTCGCTCCGCTCGGATCGCTGCCGGCCGTTACCCCGGTGGTAACGGAGTCGAAAAAAGAATCCGCAACGAAAGAACCTGCGAAATTGTCTATCCCCACCAATCCGGCGATCAACGAGTAAGACGCCCCCGCTAAATTGGACTTGTCGACATACCCGGCCGCATAAGTACGCTGAGCGCTGCCGTAAACGATATGGGGCACAAGGCCGCTGGAGAAGAGATAATAGTTCGTGCTGGTCTGGTTCGATACGTTTCCTATCGCATACGAATCGCTGATCCCGCCTCTGCTTTGACTGCCGGCCAACCCGCCGACATAGATGTTGGGGGCCGTACCGCTAACGACGGATGCCATAGAAAAGGAGCGGGTGATTTCGCCTCTGGTCCCTCCTGCCAATCCGCCAGTAACCGCACCCGGAGCGGCGTTCTCCCCCCCTTTGACACTGCCCGTTACATAAGCACGGTCGATGCTGCCGTCGTTCATCAGACCGACCAGTCCGCCGGTATAGGCGCCTCCCTCGATATGAACATCTACCCCCAGGTTTTTGATCACCCCCGTTGAGCTGCCGAAAAATCCGACATTTTCCCGTTGGCTGTCGATCACCTCAATACCGGAGACCAAATGGCCCCTTCCATCAAAAATACCGCTAAATGCGGCATGCTCGTTGCCGCCGAAAGGAATCCAGTTAAAACCGGTTAAATCAATATCGTTCTCAAGGCGAATCTTCCGGTTTAGATATTCCTCCTGGTTTTGATCGATATAAACGAGTTGCTCCACCGTGAATATTTGAACCCAGCCATCCGCTTCGGGCGGCGCTGAAATAGCGGCTTCGGCATGGACGGCACGGCTTCCCCACGGTTCAAGTATCGCAAACATCATTAGCAAGGCTAAGAAAGCAGATAAGCGTTTTGTCATATTGGATCCCCTTTACAAGTAATAGATGCGTAAGAAAAACGCCTGACGTCGTCTTTCAGTGGCTCTGACTTCTACTTTGGAGCGATTGGAGGCTCTTCCTAAACTTTGGACGCTGCTCTAACGGACACCAGCGACCTTATCCGCCTATTTCCCGGGTATTTCCCAGCCTAACGGACACAGGCGACCCTATTTCGCCCTAAACCCGTTCATCCAGGACGATTTGAGGTAAATAACGTCATCTGTGTCCGTTACATTTTGCAAACTCCCGTTTTTTCGCAAATAACGGCTCTGGTGTCCCTTAGCCTCCGCCCCAGGTTCCTCTTCTCCTCCCCCTCTCTACCTGCGGATCACCCTCTACCATGCCCGAAATTTTATAAATTCGATAAGGTTAAGAAAAACGTCTATCGACGTACTCTCTGAGCAGCCACACCGCGTTTAGCGGTAGTTTTTCCCCACGATTATAGAATCGCTACCGCTCCGCTGAAAATTTATAGATTCTATAACCTTAAAAAATACGAATTTTTATTTTTAATAGTCGCATTTCATAGTGTAATATAATGGCATGATCATGATGTTTCATTTTTGTTTCAGATTTTAAATATAGAAGGAAGATGGGGAATGGAATCGATATCGACAGAAAAAAATGAAATTGCCCGCCGTCAAGTAATCGGCTTTTCCCGGGAAATGAACAGTCTGGAGCAGTGGGTGGCGGACCCCAGTGGGGATTTACGGCTATTCTCGGTTTCCGGTATCGGCGGCATCGGTAAAACGACGCTGCTGACGGAAATGTTCCGTAGGGCCAAACAAGCTTCGCTGCTTGTGTTGTGGCTGGATGGCCAATCCGAGCTAACGACTTCCGGAGCTTTTTTATCCAGTCTGGAAATGAGCCTGCAAAACGAATACGGCAGATTCAGGGACCCGGATGTCCCCCTCCTGCCTTATCTGGTGGCGGAGCTGTCCAAGCAGCGGTCCGTTTTGGTGATGGATAACTGCGAACGTTTGGACCTGATTGAAAGCTGGCTGCTTTCCAGCTTTTTGCCGAGGCTGAAAGATGCGGAGGTGCTGCTTGTCATCGCCTCGCGAAACGGCCTTCCCGTCAAATGGCGGACGAATCCGCTTCTGGACGGGCGCATTCAAACGTTTCCCCTGAAGCTTTTTTCGCGTGAAGAAATACACGAGTATTTGCGCGATAGCGGTTTGGAAGAGGCCGTGCAAAAGGAAATCGCGCAAAAAACGGAGGGGCTTCCCCTGCTGCTGGCGATGATCGTGGACTTGCAGCGTTCCCGGGAAGGGGATGTCCGGGAAATCCCCAGCATGCTTAGCGCCGAATTTTTAAAAGAAGTCGCTTCCCCTTCCCTGTTCCAAGCGTTAACCGTCCTGTCGCTGCTGCCGGCAGCCGACCAGCCTGCCATCGACAATTTGCTGGACGATCCGATAACCGCTTCCGGCTATTTTGAGCTCGGGAAGCTGTCCTTTATCCGCAGCACTCCATACGGCCTGTCCCTGCACCATGTCGTTGCCCGCCTTTTGCGGGAAGAGCACGCCCGGCGAAACCCAAGCCAGTTTCGGCGGCAGCGTCTTCATGTGTTCAAGCTGCTCGCCGAACAATTCCGGCTGGCGGATAAACGCCGGCAAATGCAGATTGCCGCCCATGTGCTGGAGCTTTACCGGGAGTTTCTGCCGGCTGCCCATGCCTACGCCGATTTTTCGTCCACCCTGAAGCCGCAGGAACACAGCCCTTATCGTGCGGAGGATTTGCCCGACCTGCAGCGGTTTCTGGGCTGGTCGATTTCCAACTCCGATTGGCAATCCGAACTGGTCGATCCGCGAGAATATCACGAACTTCTGGAAACGATCGCCACCGATCATCCCGAGGGGATTTTTGTCGTGCGTGACCCGGGCGGAACCCCAGTGGCGTTTTGCGCCGGCTTCTGGCTGCATGCCGGGACGATGCCGCTATTGGATCGTTACGCTCCCCGGCTTAGTTCCATATTGGGTGAGGATTCTTCCGGGCTGCGCCTTCTCCCCGCGGAAGCGGCCGACACGATCTGCGTGCTGCTCGCCGCGGTGAATATCCGGCACCCCCTTTACCGTCCTGAGGAATTGGGCGCTTTGCTGATGCGGCAATGGCTGATTTTTATGACCCGCGGATTTAAGGGCATCAATATCACCGCAGATCCGAATTTAAACAGCTTATTTTCCCTGATGGGTTTCAAGGAAAGCGGCCGGATCAAACCCGAAGGCCCTGAAGATACGGGAGGACTGACGCAATGGGAACTCGATTTTCGGCAAGCTGCGTTTGAGGAATGGGTGCAAAAGGTGATCCGGCAGACCGGCCCGGCAGACGATGCGCCAAACATGCCAATGCCCGGAGCTGGCCAAGACCTGTCCGTGCCGATCGATGGCAAGACCGTAAAACGAATCTTGGAGCGGCTGTACGATACCGAACAGCTGGAACGGATACCGTCCGTTCGTGCCCTGCATCTGCCCGCTGCCGCCTTGCAAAAAAACGTGCTGGATCTATTGATGGCCGAACCTCCAGCCTATCCTTTAACAAAGCTGGAACAGCAAATCCTCAGGGAAAGCTTTGTGCGGAAAGAATGGAACAAAAACGAGCTCGCCGCCCGTTTCCATATGAGCCGGACGACATTTTACCGCCATTCCCGGACCGCCTTGGAACATTTTGCCCATGTGCTGTCACGTCTGGTCTGATGTTGCATTCGAATTCACTCATGTACACGCCGATCCGTCCGGGTCGGCTACCCGTTTTTCCGCACGGCGCCTGCACTTCCTCCCCTTTTCTCCGCCAATCACCTCTATTCCTAACCCTGCATACCTATAAAGAACCATTCAAATTTAGAATAATTTTTTCGGCAACAAAGTATGTTTTTATCAAAAGGGCTTGTAAGCGGATACAATCCGGCAAGCTTTTTCCGCTACACTATCGGCATTCTTACTTCAGGGAGGGAAAAAACATGGCCTTCATGAAACAAAACGGTTGGCAGATTGCGTCCGTCGTGTTGTGCATCGCATTGTGCGGAGCTTTGCTATTCGGCTGTTCCGGCAAAAGCGGCGAAGGGGCTGGCGGGTCCGGAAAAACGGCGATTACGATCACGTACCGGGACGACGGCGCCGGGGAAAAAGGTACGTTTTACAAATGGATCAATGAAGTTGCCGCCGGCTATCCGAATAAAAACGTGGTAATCAAGCCGACGCCGATTCAGGCGTCCGAAGGGGACTATTTTGCTAAAGTCGCTTTGGCTCTGAAATCGAAAGATACGGCGCCGGACATCGTCACGGAGGATACGTTTATCTTGAACTCCGACGCCAGCGCGGGTTACCTTGAGCCGCTTGATGAACGGCTGAAAGCATGGGAGGATTGGACCAACGGCTCGTTTATCGAAGCGATGAAAAAAGGCGTGACCGCCAGCGACGGCAAGGTGTACGGGGTACCCTACAATACCGATTCACGCGGACTTTGGTATAACAAGGAAATTTTCAAGCGGGCCGGACTTCCCGAGGATTGGCAGCCCAAAACCTGGGACGAAGTGCTGGGCGCAGCCCGGACGATCAAAGAAAAGGAACCGGACGTCGTGCCGATCTGGATGAACATGGGCAAGGCAACGGGCGAAGCCACCTCGATGCAAACTTATGAAATGCTGCTGTACGGGACGGGCGAACGGCTTTACGATGAGGCCGGCGGAAAATGGATCGTGCAAAGCCAAGGCATCCTCGACGCGCTCGGGTTTATAGAAACCGTGAACAAGGAGCAGCTCGGGCCGCCGCTCTCCAAAGTGCTGAACGGTCAGGCCGGCAACACCGCTTCGCGTGAATATTTGCCGAAGGGCAAGCTGGCGATTTCGCTCGACGGCTCCTGGATTACCGGCAACTATCTGGACACCGGAGCCGCCCCTTGGCCGGAATACAAAGACGTGCTCGGCTTTGCCCCGATGCCGACGAGTCAAGGCCAGGATCCCGGCACGATCACGCTGGCCGGCGGTTGGGCGTTGTCCATCCCAAGCAATGCCAAACATAAAGACGAAGCTTGGGAGTTTATCAAATACGCGCTAAACAAAGAAAACAGCCAAAAACTCGTCATGTCCTCCGGTAACATTACGGTTCGGGCCGATGTGGCCAAAGATCCGGAATATACGAAAATGCCGTTTAACGAAATCGCCACGGAATATTTGCAAAACGCCGAGTTCAGACCGGCCCAGGAAAAGTACCCGGAAGTGTCCACGCAAATCCAAACGATGGTCGAATCCGTAGCCACGGGAACATCTCCAGCCGACGCCGCCAAAAAATACGCTCAGGATATCACCCGCATCGTCGGCGTAGATCATGTGACGCAAAAATAGCGGTGAGCGACTTGCCTTCGGGAGGTGAACGACATGAGCAGCATAACGGCCGAACCGTATCGGCAAAAAAGAAATTCATTAACGTGGCTCTACTTTTTGCTTCCGTCCGTCCTCATCATGCTGATTTTCTTCATTTATCCGGTATTCCTGACCTTTTTCTATTCGTTCACGAATTTGGCCTTAACCGGAGAATCCGCGAAGGAACTGAAATTTGTCGGGATCGATAACTATATCCATATGTTCAAGGACCCCACGGTTCGCATCAGCATCTGGAATACGCTGATTTTCCTGTTTGGCTCGGCGGTGATCGGCCAGCAGGTGCTCGGTTTTGTCATCGCTTTATTGATGAAGCATAAAAACAAGCTGTTCCGCCGCGTCATCGGCACGATCGTGCTGGCCGGCTGGGTAACTCCGGAAATCGTCTGCGCCTTGTGCCTGTACAGTTTTTTCGGAGACGAAGGCACGTTAAACTCAGGTCTCGCCTTTTTTGGCATCCCGGTGGTCACCTGGCTGTTCACCGTGCCGATGCTGACGATCATTCTGGCCAACATCTGGCACGGGACCGCCTTCTCCATGCTCGTGTTTCAAGCGGCGCTGGACGATGTGCCAAGCGAGGTCGAAGAGGCGGCCGTCGTCGACGGGGCCTCGAGATGGCAGGTGCTCACCCGGATCATCTTGCCCTATATTAAGGAAAGTTTTGTCACCAATATGATGCTCGTTACCTTGCAGACGCTTGGGGTATTTGGGCTGATCTACGCCATGACCGGCGGAGGACCGGGCACTTCGACGACGACGCTGCCAATCTTTATGTACAATCAGGCCTTTGTCAATTATCAGCTGGGATACGGAACGGCGATCTCCCTGCTGCTCCTGCTGATCGGAGTGGTGCTCAGCCTGTTCTATATCCGTTCGTTGAAATAACCTTTTGACAAGGAGACTTCGTATGAACGCCAAACAACGCAAAATCGTCTACAGGGTGTTGCCGTACGCCATTCTTACCTTTATCGGCATCTGTTTCGTGCTGCCGCTGCTTTGGGTCATCGTCGCCTCGATTGACTCGAACGCGATGCAGACGCTGAAACTTCCGCATCGGGTGACGGCGGATAACTATATCGAAGTGATCACCAGCCGGGAAAATCAGCGCGCCTTCCTGATCGGACTTCTTATGTCGCTTGGCCAGGCGGTGCTCGTCGTGGTCCTGGCCCTGCTTGCGGCCTATCCCTTATCACGGTACCAAATGAAATATAAAAAGCCGTTCATGCTGACCGTTTTATTTATGACCTCCCTGCCGATTACGGCCGTGATGGTCCCGGTGTACCAATTGTTCCTCACCCTGAATTTGTATGATCAGATTTACGGGGTAATCCTGTTTTATGTCGCCTCCTCAATGCCTTACGGGATCTGGATGCTGAAAAACTTTATGGACTCCGTGCCGCAGGACCTGGAGGAAGCGGCATGGGTCGACGGAGCGTCGGTGTTTACGGGCATCCGCAAAGTGATTGCTCCCCTGATGATACCGGGCATCTGCACGGTGGCCATCTTCACGTTTTCGGGAAGCTGGGGCAATTTCTTCGTTCCGTATATTTTGCTGCAAACCCCCGAAAACTTCCCGGCTTCCTTAAAGCTGTACCAGTTTTTCGGACAATACGGGATGGTGGAGTACGGGAACCTGGCCGCTTTCTCCATCCTGTATGCGGTCCCTTCCGTCGTTTTGTATATCCTTTCGCAGCGGTTTATGTCCAAAGGCTTTGGCCTTCAGGGCGGCACGAAAGGATAAGAAGAACGTCCATCAACGTACTTTCGAGGAAGCCAAACCGCGCTTAAAGGTAGCTTTTCTTGCGATTATAGAATTGCTAAAGAAGAGGGGAAAGCCCACGAAATGCAAAAGTGCAGGCGGTTTTTGTCGAAACTCCCCTAAACCGGTGGCTCAAATGTATAAGTGCAGTTCATTTCCGGTCAAAAGTTACTTTTTTAGCGTACAGCCCTAAATGAGATGTACTTTTGCAGTTGATCTCACCGGGTTCCCTTTCTTCCCATGAAAAACAATCTTTCCGCCGCTCTGTTTCAGCGTCAACTCTACAGGTAGATGATGGCTTTCCCCAATTACATCAAGGCCTACTTGCCGATATAAATAATCTTACAAAGAAGCAGGGCCGCGCCTGCGGACGCGGTCTCCCTTATTTATTCAGCTTCCTTGTTCATCCCCTCATAGTGGCCGGCCATATCCGCGCAAATCCCCGCCATCCGCCGTACGAGACGGTCAGGCTCGCGAATCGTCAGCGCTTTGCCGTAAGGCAGCAAATAGTACGGCACATAAGTATACAGAGCGGATGAATCCATTTTGAATTCCGCTTCCCCTTCACTCCGCCGAACCAGCGTGTGGCCGAACATCCAATGGTTTTGCAGTTCATTTAAGACCCGGTCATGTCCGGTTATGCGAACGGTGACCAGGGACTCCTCCCGCAGCGAAGACGGCAGCAATCCGCCCAGCAAAAAATCTTTCGCGGAAAAATCCGCCGGCCGCTCAAACCGGTGATCCGAAGGCTCCAAGCGGACGATGCGGTCCACCCGGAAGCTGCGCAGACCCTGCCGCAGGCGGCAAAAACCGGCCGTATACCAGCTCCCCTTCCAGTGAATGATGCCGTAACAATCAAACACGCGGCTCTCCACGGCCGAATCCTTGCCCCGCGCATACTCCATAACAAGCGATCGGCCTTCCGCCGCCGCTTCCTCCAGCTGCTGCAGAAAAACCGACTGCTTCTCGCCCACGGGCGGATAAATCACGGACACGCCGCGGCCGTGGCGTTCCATTTGATCCAGTTGCTTCTCGTTCGTATAACGCTTAAGTTTCTCTAACGCCCGCTCCAACTCGGCGGAAAACGGGTACCCCGCCTCCTTGGCGAATATCGAAGCGTGCACCAGCGCCTTCTGCTCGTCCGCATCAAACAGCAGCGGCGATTCCGCGAAGTCGCCGAGAATCCGATAACCCCCGTTAGGTCCTGAATCGGCGATGATCGGCACGCCGCTGGCGCACAAAGAATCGATGCAGCGGTATACGGTTCGGATATGGATCTCCAGCTCGTCCGCCAGCTGCTGGGCCGTCATCTTTTTTCCCGACCGCAGCAGCCAAAGAATGGACAACATATTATCGGCTTTGGACACGGCTCTCTACCTTTCTCATGGGAAATTCTTGTGCGTGAAGTAATGCCTCTATTGTAAATGGATCAGGCGAGCGGCGCCATCTCTTAAACTTTAGTTGGAGTAACTGCGGCATCCCGGGCTCCAGTCTTTTGCTAACGGTTGTATATGAGTGGGGCGCCCAGTTTCGTTTAAACATGACCATCGTTTTCATTTGCAGCATATGATAATGCAAGTTGACTTCAAAGCAGGTGGTGTGCTTGGCAAAAAGAAGACGAAAGACGAAAAAAACGGACGATGCGATAGTTACCGCCAACGATCTGGCGATCATCGGGGCCGGATTCGCCGCTCTGGGGAACTTTTTTGAATTGCTGTCCCTGCTAAAGCTTCGGGAGGAGGAGACAGCCGACGGGGAAGCGGCGAAGACCCCCAAGCCTAAAAGGTCATAAGGGGTTCAGAATAGTCAAAAAAGGCGCGGGATCATCGACCCCGGGCTCCTTTAAGTGCGTATGAACTACCTTTTAAGAGTTTCGCGACAGCTTGGCTACTTTTAGCCGCCACTTTCTCCACTTCACATATACAATCACCAGCAACAGAGCCCCAAGGCCCATAAAGAAATACTTCAGATACTTCTCCACCAGCCCGATCACGTACTGCCACTGCTCGCCAAACACGAATCCAATGCTTACAAAAGCGGTAACCCATATAGCCGCACCGACATAGGCATAAAGGGCAAACGTACGAAAAGGGACGCGAATGATGCCTACAAAATATCCGAAAAACTGTCTGACCCCAGGTACGAAAAAGTTGATCAACAGCATCTTATTCCCGTACTTTTCATAAATCCGCCTTGTTTTCTCTAAATGGGAAGGTTTCAAAAAAATCCATTTGCCGTAGCGCTCAATCAGCGGCGCCCCGATCCGGCGGCCGATCCAATACGTAATCGTTACGCCGATCACCGATCCGGCGTAGCCGGCCAGTAAAGCCGGAACGAACTGGAGTACCCCTTTATAGGCCAAATAACCGGTATATGTTAGCGTCGTTTGTCCCGGCGGCAACGGCAGCGCGATAAAATCCACCGGCAGTCCGAGCAACAATACGAAATAACCGTAATGCTCGAACATCCGCTCAATCCAAGCCAGCACATTCATGATCGTTCTCCTTTTACGAGTTCAAGGCGCCGCCATCAATTCGCCTCATTCTTTTTTTATGTTAACAGTATACGCGGAGAATTTCCAATCCAAAATGGCCCGGGGGCGGGTTCCATCCTGGACTGCGGGCGGGGCGGCCTTTCAGTGTGGACGCTGCTCTAACGGACTCCAGCGACCTTATTCACCCATTTCCCGGGTATTTCCCAGCCTAACGGACTCACATGTCCCTATTTCGCTCTAAACTAGTTCATCCAGGCCGATTTGAGGTAAATAAGTGCATCTGTGTCCGTTACATTTTGTAAACCTCCGTTTTTCCGAAATTAACGGCTCTGGTGTCCCTTAGCCCCCAGCTCCCTCTTCTCCCCCCTCTCTACCTGCGCATCACCCTCTACCAGACCCAAAATTTTATAATTTCTAATCTTAAGGCAAAAACCGAGCCCGAGGAAGCTGACTCCCCTGACTCGGTCTTTTTAAAAAACCGGTTCATCCAAACCGCCCGGAAATGTAATCGTCCGTCCGTTTTTCCGAAGGGTTCGTAAAGATTTTGCTGGTGTCGTCAAACTCGACCAGCTCACCCATAAGGAAAAACGCGGTTTTCTCCGATACCCGCGCGGCCTGATGCATGTTGTGGGTAACGATGATAATGCAGTATTCGCGTTTTAATTCGGCGATCAGTTCCTCGATTTTGGCGCTCGAAATCGGGTCCAGCGCAGAAGCCGGCTCATCCATCAAGATGATGCTCGGATTCACCGCGATCGAGCGGGCGATGCAGAGACGCTGCTGCTGTCCTCCGGATAAAGCCAGCGCCGAGCTGTGCAGCCGGTCTTTCGTCTCGTTCCAGAGCGCGGCTTTGGTGAGCGACTCCTCCACGATCTGATCCAGCTTCTTCTTGTCGCGAATGCCGTGATAACGCGGTCCAAACGCGATATTTTCATAGATCGATTTATGAAAAGGATTCGGTTTCTGCCACACCATGCCGATCTTTTGCCGCAGCAGCACGACATCGGTTTTCGAATCATTGATATTGTCGTCCCCGATCCAGATGTCCCCGGTGATCCGGGCGCCGGATATCAAATCGTTCATCCGGTTCAGACTGCGCAGGAACGTCGATTTCCCGCAGCCGGACGGCCCGATTAACGCCGTCACCTGCCGCGAGGCGAAGTCGAGCGAAATGTCTTTTACGGCTTGTTTTTCTCCGTAAAACACGCTCAAGTTTTTCGTGGATAATGCGGTATTTTGCACCTCGGAGCCCTCCTATTTCGTAGCCGTAAATTTCTTGTACATCAGGCGGCCGACCCAACGTGCGAGCAGGTTGAACAGAAGCACCGTGATGATGAGCACGGCCGATGCGCCCGCGGCGATTTCGGGAGCATCCGGAGCCAGTCCTTCGGAATTGATCTTCCAGATATGGACGGCAAGCGTCTCCGCCGGGCGAAACGGGTTCAGCGGCGACGTCGGGCTAAGCGGGTTCCAGTTCCCGAAATCCAGTCTCGGGCTGCTCATGCCCGCCGTAAACAACAGTGCCGCCGCTTCGCCAAACACGCGGCCCGCAGCCAGAATCGTCCCGGTCAAAATGACCGGCAGCGCGATCGGCAGCATGATCGATTTGATCGTTTTCCATTTGGACAGGCCCAGCGCCAGGCTCGCTTCCTTCTGCGCCTGCGGCACGCTGGCCATGCCCTGCTCCGTAATCCGCACCATCAGCGGCAGGTTAAATACAGTTAACGCCAGCGCCCCGGAGAACAAGGAGAAGCCGAAACCAAAAACGTTAACGATCACAAGCAAGCCGAACAAACCGACGACAATCGACGGAAAAGAAGACAATACTTCGACGATCAGCCGGATAAAATTCGTCAGTTTGCCCGGTTTCGCATATTCACTCATATAGATGCCGGCGCCGAGTCCAAGCGGAATCGTGATGATCAGCGTCAGAACAAGCAGGAACAAGGAATTGAATAATTGCGGACCAATCCCGCCGCCCGCCTTGATCGTTTCCGGCGGAGAAGTCAGAAAATCAAAGCTGATATGGCCTAGCCCGCGGACTAAAATAAACCCGAGCAGCCCGACCATGATCAGCACAATAACGCCTGCCAGCGCAATAATGACGGCAGTGGCGATTTTGTCTGCTGTTTTTGCACTCATCGTTTTGCTCTCCTTTCAAGCCACCGTACGATAAAGACGAAGACGAAGGTCATCAGCATCAAAATTAAGGCAAGCGTCCAAAGCACGTTGTTTTGCATCGTCCCCATAACCGTATTGCCCATGCTGAGCGTAATGACGCTGGTCAGCGTGGAGGTGGATTCAAACAGCGAGCGCGGAATATGCGGCGCGTTCCCGATCACCATCTGTACGGCGAGCGCTTCCCCGAAGGCCCGGGCCATCCCCAGCACGACCCCGGTGAGCAGCGAAGGCAACGTGGTTGGCAGGACGGTCCGCCACAAGGTTTGCCACCGCGTGGCCCCCAAAGCATAAGAACCTTCTTTCAAGCCGGGAGGTAGAGCGGTGATCGCATCCGTGGCGATGGACGTAATCGTAGGCAATATCATGATCGACAATACCGTCGCCCCCGCAAAAATGCCCAGCCCTTGTCCGGGAAAAATGTCCCGGTAAAACGGGACGATCACGCTCAGGCCTACAAAACCATAAACGACCGAAGGGATCCCGGCCAGCAGCTCGATCACCGGCAGCAAAAACTTTTTGCCGAATTTTGGCATAATTTCGACCATAAACAGAGCCGCGCAGATGCTGAGCGGCGCAGCGATGAGAGCCGCCAGGATCGAAGTGCTGAACGATCCCAAAATGAAAGGGAGCGCTCCGAACATCGGAGGTACGCCCTCCGGCCTCCACTCGGTGCTTCCAAAAATTTGGCCGATCGAAATCCCGTCCTGAAAAAAGGTGCTTAAGCCCTTGGTTGAGACAAAATACACCATCGAGAAAATCGTCACAACCAGCAGCACGATGCAAAATGAAGTAAATATTTTACCGGTCCATTCCTCTATAATGTGCGGCTGTACTTTTTTATTTTCGCCGGACTGAGCCATGAAACCTCTCCCTTTACACAGCACAGAAAGAGGCAGAAATGTCCGCCTCTTCACTCTGCCGATATGATGTTATCGTATACTGTTATTTATTTGGTAATGTTGCCGTCTACATCGCGTTTAACTTGCATTTTGCTAATCGGAATGTAGCCAAGCTCTACAACATCGCCGTCTTCTTTTTGCACATCTTCGGAAACCATGTAGTCGAGGAATGCCTTAGTAACTTCGTTAGGCTCGCCCTTCGTGTACATATGCTCGTAAGCCCATACCGGATAAGTGCCGTTTGCCACATTGTCTACAGTCGCATCCACACCTTCGTATTTCACGACTTTTACGCTGTCATCGAGGTAGGAAAGCGCCAGATAACCGATGGCTCCCGGCGTTTCGCCGACAAGCTTCTTAACCGTACCGGAGGAATCCTCTTGAATCGAGCCTTGCAGGTCTTCCGTTTTCGTGCCAAGCGCGTATTTCTCAAAAGTAGCGCGCGTACCGGAACTCGAAGGACGGTTTACGATTTGAATCTTTTGATCCGGGCCGCCCAGGTCTTTCCAGTTCGTTACTTTACCCGTAAAGATTTGCACCAGTTGGTCTTTCGTAAGGTTATCGATCGTTACCTCCGGATTCACTACAGCGGCCATAGCGACAACCGCTACTTGATGGTCAACCAGCTCGGAAGCTTGAGCGGCTTCCAGTTTCTCTTCGGCAAACACGTCGGAGTTGCCGATGTCAGCCTGTCCTCCGGAAACTTGCGTCAGCCCCGTGCCGCTGCCTCCGCCTTGAACCTGAATGGACACGTTTGGATTTTGCTCCATGAATTTTTTCGAAACTTGATCTACCAGCGGTTGGAGAGCCGAGGAACCTACAGCCAGGATCGAACCGGACAAATCCGAAGTTGCCGCGTTCCCGCCGTTGTTCGCCGGTGCCTCGTTCGTCGCCCCACCGTTACCGCCTTCAGCACCCGAGGTGTTAGTTTTCGCGTTGCCACCCTGACCACAAGCCGCCAAGGTCAAGCTTAATACCAAAGTCAAAACCATAAGCATACTCTTTTTCATTGTCTTAGGTTTCCCCCTTATTTGTTTTACAAACTGATTATAGGCGGCGAAGATCAATCCCGTGTTTTCGTAATGTAAACTTTGTGTAAAATAACAATGTTGGGCCCCCTTTAATTTCGACAAAGGCAAACAAAAATAAACACTCCCCTCAAATGGATACAGGGAGTGTTTGTTCAATCAAACCGGTTATTCGATTTCTCTCGTATTTTTGGACAGCAGCCCGGTCAGTTCCTTCATAAACATATTGATATCTTTAAACTGGCGGTACACCGAAGCAAAACGAACATAAGCCACTTCGTCCACGGGATACAATTGCTCCATCACCAGTTCGCCGATCTCGCGGCTTTCCACTTCGGCATTGGCCGAATGGCGCACGGACCGCTCCACCTCGGACACGATGCTTTCCAGCCGCTCCACGGAAACGGGGCGTTTCTCGCAGGCGCGGATCAAGCCGCGCAGCATTTTCTCGCGGCTGAACTCCTCGCGGCTTCCATCCTTTTTAATGACGATCAGCGGCATTTCTTCCACCATTTCAAAGGTCGTAAACCGCCGGCTGCATTGCTCGCATTCCCGCCGGCGGCGGATCGACCTGTTTTCGTTGGCCGGCCTTGAATCCAGCACCTTTGTCCCCAAATAATCGCAATACGGACATTTCAACGTAAGTCTCCTCCCTTCCACAGATTGCAATTTACATTAATTCCAATAAATAACTTCGAAAAAAAGTAATGAAGTTGATAGTCCCGGCACATAATACTGTTACCAACCACAAGGAGGTGAACATCATGGCACAAAATAATAACTCTTCGAACGACCTGGTGGTTAGACAAGCTTCCGGAGCATTGGATCAAATGAAATATGAAATCGCTCAGGAACTTGGCATCTCTTTCCCACAAGACGGATATGCTGGTAACCTGACTTCTTACGAAAACGGTTCGATCGGTGGTTTCATTACGAAACGCTTGGTTACTCTCGCTGAACAACAGCTGGCGGGCCAAGCTGGCCAAGCAGGCCAATTCTAATAACGCCGATCACCCCGAAGCATTGACAGGCGGATAACGCCGGTCAGTGCTTCTCTTTTTTCATGATAAATCAAAACTCGTCGTAAATGTCGGAATACTGTTTATAGTAATGCGTTACCCGCTGAACGTAATGACGGGTTTCGCCAAAGGGTATATTTTTGGACGTTTCCAAACGGCCGTCCCATTTCCCGCTTTTGATCCAGTTCTTGACATTGGTCGGCCCCGCGTTGTAAGCGGCGATCATGGCAATCGCATTGCCGTCAAACTGGTCCGAGAGCGACTTTAAATACCAGGTCCCGATTTCGATGTTGGTCCCGATCTCGTTTTGCACCTGATCCAGCGACGTATCGGGCAAACCCGCTTTCGTAATGACCCAATTCGCCGTATCCGGCATGATTTGCATGATCCCCAAAGCCCCTTTTTTCGACTGGGCTCCGGTCTTGTAATTGGTCTCCACTTTGATGATGGCCGCCACGATAAACGGGTCGATGCCGTTGTTTTTCGCGTGAGAGCGAATTTCTTCCTTATAATAAATCGGATAAAACAACGAGAGCCAAGCGGAATTAAAAAAGATCAAAACGATAAACCCCAGGAATAACAAAAGCAGCACTCTTTTTTTGCGAAGCCACCTCATAGCAGTCCCTGATCCCGCCAAAACTCGTCAATCTGACGCTCCGTCTCATCCAGTCCACGGCTGTTGTCGATCAAGATATCCGCCCTTTCTTTTTTCAGTTCGATATCCATTTGCGCATTCAGCCTGCGCTCTGCCTCTTCCCGGCTTAAACCGTCCCGCTGCATCAATCTGGACAGCTGCACGTCCCTCGGTACGTAAACCACCATGATCCGTTCATAGAGCCGTTCGAGCCCCGACTCGTACAAGAGCGGAATATCCGCGACGACAAGCCGGCGGGGACTTTCGGCTTCGAGCTCGGCCATGCGTTTTCTCATCTCGGCGCGTATCGCCGGATGTGTCAAGCTTTCCAGCGCTTTTCGCTCCTCAGGGCTTGCGAACACGATTTCGCCCAGCTTTTTGCGGTTGACTGTCCCGTCAGGGTGCAGCACGGCTTGTCCGAAACGCTCCGCAACGGCGGCCAAAACCGGATGCCCGGGCTCCATGATTTCCCTGGCGATGACGTCCGCGTCGATCAAAACGGCTCCCTTTCGCACCAGCATGCGGGATACCGTGCTTTTGCCTGTGGCGATGCCTCCGGTCAGGCCGATGTTCATCCCTTCAACACCTCACTGTTTTCGCGGGAGCGGGAACCGGGCCGTCCGGGCCCTGCCTTGCTTTGTCCGCGGCTGGGCCGGTAAGGCTTCTGGCATATGGGGCAAAAATGGGTTCCCCGGCCGCCGACGACCGTCTTTTCCACCGGATGCCCGCATACGAGACAAGCCTGGCCGGTCCGCCCGTAGATGCGCAAGGCATGCTGGAACATGCCCATCTCCCCTTGACCGTTCACATACGATTTGATTGAGGAGCCGCCGGCGTTCACCGCTTCGTTCAGCGTGGCCACGATCGCCTCGTGCAGCCGGTCGAGCTTAAGACCGCTAAGCTTGTCCGCCGGATGCTCCGGATGGATGCCGGCACGGAACAAGGCTTCATCCACATAAATATTCCCCAAGCCGACGACATATTCCTGGTTCAGCAGCGCGGGTTTGATTTTCGTCTTCCGCCGCGATATCAGCTGCCGGAAGATCTCCGGCGTAAAGGAATCCTCCAGCGGCTCCAGTCCCAGTTTGGCCAAAGGCTGGTTCGTAAATTCCTCCCCCGGCGAAAACAGATGCATCGTGCCGAACTGTCTGACATCCTTATATCTCAGCTCCGTACCGTCCGTAAATTTGAAAATGACATGCGTATGCTTTTCGACGGGCTCGCCCTCGGAATACAGTCCGTATCTGCCCTCCATACGCAAATGGGAAACGAGCACAAGCCCGTCCATCACGATCCGCAAAAACTTGCCTCTGCGGCCGATTTCCACGATCCGGTGGCCCGCAAGCTCCGTCTCAAACCGCTGTATATCGTCCGGCCGCTGGATAATTCGCGGCAGGTACACTTTGACGGAGCGGATCGTTTTCCCCACGATCAATTCGGTCAGCGTTCTTCTGACCGTTTCCACCTCCGGCAATTCCGGCATGTTAGTCACCTCTTCGCTCGTTCTACTTCGCTTCGTACCAGTTGTCGCCGCTGCTGACCTCCGCCTTCAGCGGCACGGACAGCTTAATCGCGTTCTCCATCGTTTCGGGCACGAGCTTCTTCATCATGTCCAGCTCCTCCGGAGGGACTTCGAATACCAATTCGTCATGCACCTGCAGCAGCATCCGGCTCTTCAAGCCGTGCTCATAAAGCGCCTTGTCCATCTTCACCATCGCCAGCTTGATAATATCCGCCGCGGTTCCTTGGATCGGCGTGTTCATCGCGGTGCGTTCGGCAAACGAACGCAAATTGAAGTTCGAAGCGTTGATTTCCGGCAAATAGCGCCGCCGCTCCAAGAGTGTTTTAACGTAACCGTCACGTTTGGCGTCCTTGACGATCTCGTCCATATACCGGCGAACGCCCTGGAACGCTTCAAAATACTGCTCGATAAAGCGGGCCGCTTCCTTCCGCGTAATGTTCAGGTTCTGGGATAAGCCGTAATCGCTGATTCCGTATACGATGCCGAAGTTGACCGCTTTTGCCGAACGGCGCATATTCGCGTCCACTTCGTCCGGCCCGACGCCAAAGACGTCCATCGCCGTCTTTGTATGGATGTCCATATCGTGCAGGAAAGCCTCCTGCAGCCCCTCGTCGCCGGAAATATGGGCCAGGACGCGAAGCTCGATCTGGGAGTAGTCGGCGGCGAGAATAAACCAGCCTTCCTCCGACGGAACGAACACTTTGCGGATTTTGCGGCCTTCCTCCAGGCGGATCGGGATATTTTGCAAGTTCGGATATTGGCTGCTCAGCCGTCCGGTAGCGGCGACCGTTTGCCGGAAATAGGTGTGCACTTTGCCCGTCTGCGGCATAATTTCCTTCAGCAAACCTTCCACATAGGTGGACTGCAGCTTAGCGAGCTGACGGTATTCGAGGATAAACTGGACGATCTCGTGGTACGGCGCCAACTTTTCAAGAACCTCCGCATCGGTGGAATAACCCGTCTTGGTCTTTTTAATGACCGGCAGCCCCAGTTTATCGAACAGAATTTCCCCTAATTGTTTAGTCGAGTTCAGGTTGAATTCCTGCCCGGCGATTTCATAAATTTGCGCCACCAGCTTGTTGATCTGCGCTTCGAATTCGACTCCGAGCTCTTTCAGGTCTTCCCGGTTGACGGCTACGCCCTGCTTCTCCATGTCGGCCAGGATCCGCGACAGCGGCATCTCCAGATCATAAAACAGCCCGTGCATTTCGTATTTCTCCAAATCGGCGCGCTGAAGCGGAACGATGCGCAGCAGGGCGTCCCCTTTGCGGGCCAAATGCCGGCCGAGCGTCTCGGGATCGGGCACCTTGAATTTCGCGCCTTTGCCGTACACGTCTTCATCCGCAGGCACGTGCGGAAGACCGTATTTTACGGCCAGTCCGCTGATCGTCTGGTCGTTTTCCGTCGGATCGAGCAAATAAGCGGCAAGCTGGACGTCATGCTCCGCGCCGGCAAAAGTGATGCCCTGCCAAAACAACGCAAGATCGGCGCGATGCAGATCGTATCCGCGTTTGGGGATGTTTTCGTCCGCCAGCCAGGACAGCACATCCGCCGCTTCCTCCCGCTTCAGCAATTCAAAGGGCAGGAAAAAATGCCGCTTCGGCGTCGACAGCAGCAGCCCCATCAGCGTGGCATGATGCGGATTATCCCCGTAAGACTCGATGATCATCCCTTCTACTTCCGCAAGCTGCCCGGATACTTCCGGCAAGGTGTCCGCGTCCACCATCGTCACGTTGATGTCCGCCGCCTGGGCCGCATCCGCATCCGCCGCGGCGTTCCCGCCAGCTCCCGCGGTAAAGGACAAGCGCTCCAGCAGCGATTTGAATTCCAGCTTGCGCAGCATCGGAACCGCTTTGTCCTCTTCAATGCCGGAGAATTGCATATCCTCCCAGGACCGCTCCACCGGCACTTCGCGGAAAATCGTCGCCAACTGCTTGCTGAGCCGCGCATCCTCGGCATGGTTCACGAGATTCTCCTTCATTTTGCCCTTGAGCTCATCGGTATGGGCCAATACTTCCTCCACGGAGCCGAATTGATGCAGCAGCTTCAGCGCCGTCTTCTCCCCGATGCCCGGCACGCCCGGGATATTGTCGGACGTATCGCCCATCAGTCCCTTCAGGTCGATGATTTGCAGCGGCTTAAGGCCGTACCGCTCTTCAATTTCCTTCGGCCCGTAAGGCTCCACTTCGCTAACGCCCTTGCGGGTTAGCGCCACCTTGACCCGGCCTGTGACCACCTGCAGCATATCCTTGTCCCCGGTGACGACAAGCACTTCGCGGTCCGAATCCTCGGCCTGTTTGCTCAGCGTGCCAATGATGTCGTCGGCCTCGTAGCCGGGCAGTTCAAACCAGGCGATGCCGAAGCTTTCCAGCAGCTCCCGCATCAGCGGGAACTGTTCCGACAGCTCCGGCGGCGTTTTTTCCCGGCCGCCCTTATACTCCTGGTAGCCTTCATGGCGAAACGTCGTTTTGCCCGCGTCAAACGCGACCAGAATGTGAGTGGGCTGCTCCTCCTGAATGAGCCGGAGCAGCATATTGGTAAAACCGTAAACGGCATTCGTGTGCAGCCCGCCGGAGTTCGTCAGCGGCGGCATCGCAAAAAACGCCCGGTAAATAATGCTGTTGCCATCTATAAGGATCAATTTATCCATACTACACCTCGTCCCGAGTGTTTTGTTCCTGTTACCTATGATAACACAGCAGGCCTCCGGTTAACACCGCGATGCCCCGTAAAGAGCGCAAAACAATAAAACCGGCAGCCGCCTGCATTTTGCGCAAGGCAGCTGCCGGTTGATCAACCGGTACACAGCGTGTTAAAGAACATTTTTACTGATTCAAGTCCGGACGTTGGCCGGTGACGAGATACACCGCGCTTTCCCCGATATTCGTGGCATGGTCGGCGATCCGCTCGATATAGCGTCCAACCAGGGTCAGCAGCATCGCCTGCTGCAGGGAATCCGGATTTTCAATCATAAACGTATACAGCTCCTGGATCGTCTGGCTGTACAGATGATCGACCTCGTCGTCGTCCTTGGCCATTTTGTAGGCCAGGTCCGTATTTTCGTCCAAGTAAGACTGCAACGACTCCCGCAGCATCAGGATAACCAGGTCCGACATTTTCGGGATATCGACCAGCGGCTTGATCAGCTTCTGGCCTTCCAAACGCATCGTTACTTTCGCAATATCGACGGCCAAATCGCCCATCCGTTCAAGATCGCTGGAAATTCTAAAGGCGACGATAATCCGCCGCAGGTCCTTGGCCACCGGCTGCTGCGTTACAATGAGCCGCGACCCGATTTCCATCACCTGCTCTTCCATCTGGTTCAGCTCGATATCGCGCTCAACGATCTCTTTGGCTTTCTGCGAATCCATGGCCCGCAGGGCCCCGATAGCTTCCGTAAGCCCTTGTTCAACATGCTCCCCCATTTGTCTGAGCAATTGCCGTAGTTCTTCCAGATTCTGATCGAATTCTTTTCTTTGAATCATTCAGCAGCAGCCTCCTTGTTATCCGAAACGACCGGAAATATAATCTTCTGTGCGCGAATCCTGCGGGGTGGAAAACAGCTTCTGCGTATCGTCCGCCTCAACGATTTCCCCGTTCAGGAAAAAGACGGTCCGGCCGGAAATCCGCGCCGCCTGGTGCATGTTATGCGTGACCATCACGATCGTATACCTGTCTTTGAGCTGCTGGACCAGTTCTTCGATTTTCAAGGTGGAAATCGGGTCCAGCGCCGATGTCGCTTCATCCATCAGCAGAATGTCAGGCTGCACCGCAATCGCCCGCGCTATGCAAAGCCGCTGCTGCTGCCCGCCCGACAGGCTGAGCGCCGAGCGCTTGAGGAAATCCTTCACCTCGTCCCAAAGGACGGCCTGGCGCAGGCTTTGCTCCACAATTTCATCGAGGGCGGCCTTGTTTTTGATCCCGTGCAAGCGGGGGCCATAGGCCACGTTATCGTAAATCGATTTCGGGAAAGGGTTTGGCTGTTGAAATACCATCCCCACCCGTTTGCGCAGCTCCTCGACTTCCACCTCATCGCCGTAGATGTCGCCCCCTGCGATTTCCACACTGCCTTCGATCCGCGTTCCGGGAATCATGTCGTTCATCCGGTTCAACGTGCGCAGCAGCGTCGATTTGCCGCAGCCGGACGGTCCGATGAAGGCGGTAATCGTTCGCTCGGGGATATCCAAAGAAACGTCCTTTAACGCATGAAATTGTTCATAATATAAGTTCAAATGTTGAATCCGGATCACGGTTTCCATGTCAGTTCTCCTTCGTCCAACTACCGTTTATTATTAAAGCACGATTAAATCCTTATCCATTTTAGCTTGCTTATGTAAAAGAAAATGAATCAAAATGTAAACGTAATGTAAAATATGTTTAAGTGCGTGTTCAAAACGTCGGCTTTTCAGCACCGAAGCGTATGCTTTCGATGTGCGTTTTTCCAAAACGCTTTAGGTCGGATGAAGCCAGGGACTGAGGAGCGGAGCTGAACGTTTTCGGAGAAAACGGCTTCGGAAGCATAGGATCTTGTGAGGGTACGTGAGCACCTGAAATGTTTCCGTAGGAAACATGCTTCGGAAGCATATGCTTGGCCCGGCTGAATTCAAGATTCGACGTCGAAACCACTTCCTGACCTGCTTCGTGATCAAAAGATGGCTTTTTGAACAACCTCTTTAAGCTTTCGTAAATTGCTCCAGCTCACGCAGCACGGTTTCCGTTCTTCGTGCAGCGATATCCGCGGCATCGCGCATCTCCCGTTCCCTCGTCTCCACGGACCGGACCGACCGCACCAAGGCCTCGAACGTTTCATCCGCTTTGCCCACCCGCATATGGCCGGCTTCCATCTCCGCGGCCGTCTGGCCGGACGTCGCCGCCGCTTGCTGCACATGACGGTTGACGATATCCAGCGTTTCGCCGATTTCCCCCGACAGTTTCTGCGTCTGCAGAGCAAGCTTGCGGATTTCGCTCGCGACGACGGCGAAGCCGCGTCCATGTTCTCCGGCGTGCGCCGCTTCGATCGAAGCGTTCAGCGCCAGGATCCCGCTCAGATTGGCCAATGCCTGAATGCTGGCGGTGATCGACGAAATTTGCTGCGTGCGCTCCAGCAGCTCCGACATTTGCGCCGCCTGGC
Source organism: Paenibacillus oralis (assembly GCF_003863965.1). Classification (GTDB taxonomy): domain Bacteria; phylum Bacillota; class Bacilli; order Paenibacillales; family Paenibacillaceae; genus Fontibacillus; species Fontibacillus oralis. The sequence goes on along the minus strand of NZ_RRCN01000001.1, from coordinate 4,172,343 downwards.
TGCGGGACGCCTCCAGCACCCGGTCGAAGGCGGCCTTCACTACTTCGAGTTCGGCCCTGCCCGTTTCGGCCTGTCCGCTCATCGATTCCGACTCCCGCAAGCTTCGTCCGGCGGAATCGGACACTTGCCTAACCGAATGTTCGATGTCCTTGATCAGCGAATAGCTTTCGCGAACGACTTCCCCCCGGATTTGATCCGCTTCCCGCTGCAGATCACGCGACATCCGCATGAGGTCCTGCACCGTCAGGATGCCGTAAAACCGCCCATTTTCGGTCATAATCAAACCCTCGTAAAAATGGGCGCCCTCCCGGTTTAACGCCGCATCCACCACATCTCTGGCCGGAGTCTGCAAATCGCATACAAGCGGATGCTCATCGGCAAATCCGGACGCCGGGCGATCGTAAAACAAATCGGCCGCAAAACGCCCGGCCAAAAAGCGGTAAAACCGGTCCCGCATCAAAATTCCCAGCGGTTTGTTACTTTCATCACAAAGGACGATGCACGAAAGTTCGGAATCGCGCTGAAACCGCTGCAGCACACCGCGGCAGGATTCCTTCCGCCCGATCACCGGCACGCTTCTGCAGTACTTACGCACATCCACCGCAGTTTCCTCCAGGTTGGACGGGACCGCCGCCTGCTTTGCCTCCGGTTCCCCGCCGGCGGTTTGTATCGGCTCCAGCCGCTCCAATTCCGCTACCATCTGTGCTCCCAACACGAACAACTCCCCTCAGATTGGCGCATATTCATTAACAAAGCATACCCGGAAACTGTTTGCTTAATGTTTACGGCATTTTGATCGTATGTAAAAAAACGTCCATCATCTTGCTTAGGTGATGGGCGTTTTTTTCTTGTTTACGACCAGCTTATATCCTACGCCGCGAATGGAATCGATATGCACCGACTGGGGATCAAGCTCCAGCTTTTTGCGCAGCGAGCTGACATGGACGTCCACTGTACGCTGACCGCCGATGTAATCGAAGCCCCAGACCGCGTTCATCAGATCGTCGCGGGTCATCACGACTCCCGGCTTTCGCGCCAGGTACAGCAGCACTTCAAATTCCTTCGGTCTTAGCGTAATGGCTTCCCCGTTTAAAGTAACCTCGTATTTCTCGGGGAAGATGGTCAAAGCCCCCAGCGAAATCTGGGAGTTGTCCTGTACCATGGCTTCCCGTTCCTCCTGGCCGTTTGCTCTGCGGAGGACCGCCGCCACCCGCGCCAACAATTCGGCGACCCCAAAAGGCTTGGTAATGTAATCGTCAGCGCCCGATTTGAGGCCCTGCACCACTTCTTCCTCCGCATTTTTGGCGGTCAGAATAATTACCGGGGTCGTCACGCCTTCGCCCCTCAGCTTGGACATGATTTCAAACCCGTTCATGCCCGGAAGCATCAAATCCAGCAATATCAGGTCAAATTTTTGTTTGAGCGCCGTCTCATATCCGGTCTGCCCATGATCTTCCACGACAACCTCATAGCCTTCGCTGGTAAGATTGTAAGACAGCAGCCTGGATAACGTCGGTTCATCTTCGATAACCAATAGACGTTGCGTCATAGAACCCCTCATCTCTACGTGTTTGATGACAAGCCCAGCATATCACGGGAATGTTAACGCGGTGTAAAAAATATAAAAATGGGTAAAATCGGCTCTGTATAAGTTGAACTAATGATGTACGTGATAGGGGCAGCCGTGAGAAATGTTCCTACGATCGCTGTTGTTCGCGGATTTCTATGATCAACTAAATTCGAATGCGGTTGAAATCCGCTCACAAAGGCGACCACTGCCGTTTCTTCGGAATCATTTCACACTCTTGCCTAACTCACGTTTTTCTTTAGTTCAACTTGTACTAACCCTCATCCAAAGTATGCATAAACGGGAGCTCCACTATGAATGAAGAGCCTTCGCCGACTTTGCTTTCCACGCTGATCGTGCCATGGTGCAGATCGACGAGATGCTTCACGATGGACAGCCCCAAGCCGGTTCCTCCGGAGCTGCGGGATCTCGCTTTGTCCACCCGGTAAAAACGTTCGAAAATGCGCGGCAAATCTTTTTTCGGGATGCCGATCCCCGTATCGCTGACGATGATGCGAACCTTCTCGTCTTCCCCGCCCTCGCCCAAAATGGCGACATCGACGCGGACTCTGCCGCCTTCCTGCGTATAACTGATCGCGTTGGACAGCAGGTTCATGAATATTTGCCGGAGCCGGTCTTCGTCCCCTTCCATAAACAGGTGTTCGGGAATGTCGTGGTCCATCGCAATCGACTTCTTCCTGGCCGCGGGCAGCAGCACTTCATAGATGCTGTCGAACAATTCCTTTAGGTTCACGGGAGCGTATTCCAGCGGCACGAGCTTGGATTCGATTTTGGACAGATCGAGAATGTCGCCGATCAGGCGGTTCAGCCGGTCCCCTTCATCGTAAATGATCTGCAGGAACGAACGGGCCGTTTCCTCATCTTTCACGCCTCCGGCGAGCAGCGTTTCGGCAAAGCCTTTGACCGCGGCAATCGGCGTTTTCAACTCATGGGACACGTTGGCCACGAATTCGCTGCGCATTCGTTCCAGCCTGCGAATGTCGGTCACGTCCCGGAGCAGAAACAGCATCCCCCGGTAATTCCCGTTGTCCTCGAACATCGGCACGCTGTCGAACAGCAGTATTTTTTCCTCCGGATCGTAGACGTTGCGCTCCTCCTGGACATATTCCTGGCGGGAAATCCCCTCCTCGGCGAACTTCGTAAATTCGTAGTTGCGTTTGATGTCGCGGTACGATCTTCCCAACAGCTGATCACCCTTGACATGCAGGATGCGCTCCGCCTCCCGGTTGATCAGGGCGATGTTGCCCGAAGCGTCAACCATTACGATCCCGCCGGTCATGTTGGCCAGCACGCTTTGCAGCAGATCTTCATTGTCATGAATCCGCTTGAGCTGCTGCTGCAGGCTGTCCGCCATCCCGTTGATCGCCTCACCCAACTGGCCGATTTCGTCCCGGCGGGTCAGCCTTACCCGGGCGTTGTAGTCCAGCTTGGAGATGCGGTGCGCGACGCGCGTGATCTGCTCCAGAGGCCGGGTCATTCCCGCGGCGATCCGGTAGCTGACGAAGCCGGCTACGAGGAATAAAATCAGCAGCCCGCCGGCCATCAGTATCCACCCTTGGGTCAATCCCTTTTCCACGGTGGCCAGGCTCATCGACAGGCGGATGTAACCGTCGAATCCGTTCGCGGAGGTGACGCGGCGGGCGACGTAAAGCATATTTTCGCCGACCGTATGGCTGTAGCGGATCGCGCTGCCTGCGCCCCCGCCCGCCGCCGATTCGATTTCCTTCCGATGGGCGTGATTGTCCATCGCCTCGGCATCCATTTCCGAATCGCCGACTACCTTTCCGTCCAAGGTAATGAAGGTGACGCGGGAATCGGTCATTTCTTCCAAGGCTTTGGCCTGCTCCTCGTAATAGGCTTCCGCGCCGGCGTTACCTTGAACCGGGACAAACCGGAACGTATCCTCCAGCAGGCTGATTTCCCGCTCCATATTCTCCTCCAGAGCATGGATATGGGAATTTTTAAACAGCTGGGCCATCGTCAGGCCGGCAGCCAACATCGAGATGCCGACGAGACCCATCAAAATGAGGGAAAGCTTGGTTCTGAACGTCTTCATCTTATTTAAAAACCGGCTCTTTGAATGCGGACAACTTCGCGAGCGAGTCCTTTTCCACTCCTTCATGCAGGCTGTCTCCATGGGAGTCCATCGTGACGATCGCGGCAAACCCGTCAACCTCAAGATGCCACATCGCTTCCGGGACGCCGAATTCCATAAAGTCGACGCCGTTCACATTCTTGATACATTCCGCATAATATTGGGCGGCTCCGCCGATGGCGTTTAGGTATACCCCGCCATGCTCCTGCAAAGCGGCTAGCGTCTTGGGGCCCATTCCGCCTTTGCCGATGACGGCGCGGATGCCGAATTTCTTCATGACATCGCCTTGATACGGCTCCTCCCGGATGCTGGTCGTCGGACCAGCCGCTTTGACATGCCAGCCTTCCTCGTCCTTCAGCATGACCGGTCCGCAGTGGTAAATCACCGCTCCGTTCAAATCCACCGGGGCATCGTGATCCATCAAATATTTGTGCAAAGCGTCGCGGCCGGTGTGCATTTCGCCTTTGAACACCACAACGTCGCCCACGCGAAGCTGCCGGATTTGCTCCTCCGTAACCGGCGTCTGCAGCACGATTTCCCGGCTTTCCCCCGCGGCTGCGGACGCCTCGGCATCGGCCGCTCCCCCTGCTGCGGCGAGATCTTCGGCTCCTTGCCCCGCCGATTCCTCTACGGAAACATCGCTGCCGCGCTCGTACAACCAATTGCTGATCGCGCCGGTGGCGCCATCGATCTCCACCCCTTGGCGGCGGAAAGCCCAGCAGTTGTAGGCTACCGACACAAAGAAGCTGGCAGGCAGCCGGTTCTCGACGCCTACTTTGCAGCCCAGTAAGGTAACTTCGCCGCCGAAACCCATCGTGCCGATGCCCAATTGATTGGCCGTTTCCACAATATATTGTTCCAAACGGTCCAGGTCCGGCTTTGGATTGACATCGTCGACGGTGCGGAACAACTGCCGTTTGGCCAGTTCATAGCCCGTCGTCCGGTCGCCGCCGATGCCGACGCCGATAAATCCCGCGCTGCATCCCTGACCTTGAGCCTGGTATACCGCGTGCAAAATGCATTTGCGGATCCCGTCCAGGTCGCGGCCCGCGCGGCCCAGGCCTTCCAAATCGGCGGGGAGGCTGTATTGAATGTTTTTGTTCTCGCAGCCGCCGCCTTTCAGAATCAGGCGCATATCGATATAGTCATTTTCCCACTGTTCAAAATGAATGACCGGCGTGCCCGGCCCCAAATTGTCGCCGCTGTTCGCCCCGGTCAGCGAATCCACGGAGTTCGAGCGCAGCTTGCCTTCCTTGGTGGCCCGCTGTACCGCGCTTTTGATGGCCCGCTTCATTTCAATCTGATTCGCTCCGACCGGGGTATGGATGATGAAAGTTGGCATTCCGGTATCCTGGCAGATCGGCGACACCTGCTCCTCCGCCATTTTAATGTTGCGGGCGATAGTCGACATCGCCAGCCCGGCCCGCGTGGCCCGGTTTTCCATGGAGCGGCCAAGGTTGATCGCCCGGCGCACATCTCCCGGCAAATTGGTGGAGGTTTCCACGATTAATTGGTATACGCTTTCTTCAAACTGTTGCATGGTTCAAGAATCCCCTCTCTCGTCATCTTGATAAACATATAAGCCCGAAAGGCAGCTTCAAAATTCCATCGCAATTCATATCTTCTTCAACAAGTTTATAATAACATAATAACTACCTTGAGATGACGATTTCTGTCCAAAAGAAAGTCCGAAAAAGAGAGGTTTATCACTGCACAAAAAAATCCCCTGCCTCCAGTGAATCAAAGGGCAAGGGGATATGCTCCGAAGATCAGCCGCCTACAATTTCGCCACCATTGACGTGCAGGACCTGGCCGCTCATATAAGAGGAGTCCTCCGAGCCGAGGAAGACGTAGGCCGGAGCGACCTCCTCCGGCTGGCCGGGGCGCTGCATCGGCGTCGTGCCGCCGAATTCCGCCACCTGCTTCGCATCAAAGGTGGACGGAATAAGCGGCGTCCAGATCGGCCCGGGCGCGACGGCGTTGACCCGTACCCCCTTGCTGCCGGCCAGGTTCATCGACAACGAGCGCGTAAAGCTGACGATCGCGCCTTTGGTCGCCGAATAATCCAGCAGCTGCGGGTTTCCTTTATACGCGGTCACCGATGCCGTATTGATGATGGCGCTGCCTTTTTTCAGATGGGGCAGGGCGGCTTTGGTCAAATAAAACATCGCGAAAATATTCGTCCGGAACGTCTTCTCCAGCTGTTCGGCCGTAATACCCGAAATATCCTGCTGCGGATGCTGCTCCGCCGCGTTGTTGATCAGTATATCGAGGCCGCCAAGCTCGTCCACCGTGCGCTTGACCGCTTCTTTTACAAAAGATTCGTCGCCGATATCCCCGGAAACAAGCAGGCATTTGCTTCCCTCTTGCTCGACCTCTTTTTTCGTCGTCTCCGCATCGCCGTGCTCGTTCAAATAGACGACCGTCACGTCGGCTCCCTCTTTGGCGTAAGCCACCGCAACCGCCCGCCCGATGCCGCTGTCGCCGCCGGTGATCAACGCCACCTTGCCTTTCAGCTTCCCGGCCGCTTTGTACGTTCCTTCATACACCGGACGGGGAAACATGTCCGCTTCGACGCCGGGCTGCTGATTTTGATGCTGGGGAGGCATCGTCTGCTTGCTCTGTCCATTTGCCATCCTGGCACTCTCCTTTGCCGTGTTGTCGACTGTTGCCTTATAGTGGTTGTTCACGCACTTATAGGATAGCCCGGACAGGCGTGCTTATGCTCCTTACCCCATGCAAAATACGATGCCAAAGCGGTTTAGAAACCACGTATCGTCGTGTTGCCGGCAAAGCGCGTACTTCTGCCTTCTTTCATACGTCAACTCCCCGACCACCAGCTCGTCCCCGCCTTCGGGGCCAAAAACGTCTTCCGCCAACTGCCGGCAAAACGAGATTTGAGGTTCCGAGAAATGCAAATAGGCCAGTACCATCAGATCCCTTCCCCATCGTTCCCCGCTGTGATCGTAAGGGAAATTTTGCCGAAAAACCTGCACCAGAGACACCTCCGGAACATAACGGCAGGTTCCTCCGAGCAGCCACATTCTTAGCGAAAATTCCGCGGTTTCCAGTTCTTTTCCGGCAAACCCGTCCTCCATCCCGCCGATTTCCTGAAACCGGTCCCTCCGGATCGCAAAACATTCCCACGACAACCACGGCAATTCATTACGCTCTTCCGATACGGCCGGGTAACACCGTATGGATTTTAGCCAGCCCGAAACGGCTTCCGTCTTTGGCACCACGGAACGCTCATGCATGATGAAGGAAGGCGAACAGCAATCGGCTTCTCCCTGGATGAGCGGCTCAAGCAACGCCTCCATCCAACCGTCATCGTAATACAGATGCGCCCCGCAGAAGATCAGGTAGTCTCCGGTAGCATGCTCGGCGCCGATATTTCGAGCCGGCACCCCCGGCGTTCCTTTCAGACGTTTAAGCGGTTTCTCAAAACGGTAACCAAGCAAAAAGTCACAGCATCCATCCACCGAGCCTTCATCGACGATAATCACTTCATAAGGAAGAGTGGTGCGCGACACCTTGAGCGATTCCATCGTCGTGTAGAGATCGATTCCATTGTTTTTTACGGTAATGATGATCGATACGGTCTTTGATTCGCTAGACATCATATAAGCTCCTTAAAATGGGTATAATATATAAATTATTGTAAATCAGTATAGACGATAATTCCATAATAACCCAATTCATACTTTCAGTAAACACAAACAAAACACCTAGTTTATTATATTTCCCTTTAGTTCTCACTATGGTAAATACAGGAGGGGGTTTTATGGACTACGAGGCATTGGGGAAAAGGCTGCGCCAAGAACGGCATAAAATGCATTTGACTCAGGAGAAACTTGCCGAAAAAATCGAGGTTTCGGACGCATACATAGGACAAATTGAACGGGGCGAACGCAGTTTATCTTTGGATACGCTCGTGAAGCTCGCTAATCAATTGGGAGTTACCGTCGATTATTTGCTCCATGATTCGCTGGAAATCAGCGACGATCATTTTATCGATCAAATTCAGCAAATCATGGCAGGGCGCACCTCAAAAGAGAAACAACTCGCGCTCGATATCATGAAACTGATGTTCACCCATCTCGATGAATTGCAAAAGGAAACGAAGGAGCCTTCATAAGTCCGCTGATTTCGTTAGAAAACAAAGACCTGCCGGCAGTTCCGGCAGGTCTTTGTTTGCGGATTTAGATAATGGTGCTGAACACCATGAAAAACGAAATGACGAGCACGGACACGGACAACAGCGCGCTTAATGTACGCAGCTTGCCCTCCTCGGCCGCAATCGGTTTGTTCTGGCGAATGCCCTCCAGCGCCAATCGCAGCGGCTTGCCCATAATCCCGCTGAGCGCGCCGATGGCCAGGAACAATAAGACGATCACGATCATCCAAGGCACCGAGTAGTTGCCCTGACCGATCAGATATCCGCCGGTCAAAAGCTGGAGAATCAGGCCAAACTGCGCAAATCGGTTCAACGTCTTCACGGCCGACACGGTGCCTTCCTGCCCGGCAAGCGACAATTTGCCCAGCGTCCCCAGCACAAACGGCAATATCAAATAAAAGCCGAGCGCCAAAGCCCCAATAATATGTAGGAATAACATGACCTGATACATTAACACAACCGCCTTTCAACGTCAATTACATTTATTATAAACTATTGTAACAATAAATGGAACGGCTCCTTGGGAAGGCGAGTTTGCACAAGTTAAATAGCGATAATGTACTTTATAATACTTTCTTCTGGCGGCTTTAAACCAAAACGGTGCTTGAAGTTAACGGACACCACAGCCTCTATTTGGCTTCGTGGGGCTTAAAGGTAGTTTTCCCTACGATTATAGAATTCCTCAGCTCCGTTGAGAACTTATAAGAGGGGGAAATCCCACGAAATGCAAAAGTGCATGCGATTTCCGTCGAAATCCCTCGAACCGGGCAGTTCAACTGCAAATATGCAGTTCATTTCCGATTATAAGCTACTTTTTTATCCGATAGCCGCAAATGAGATGTATTTTTGCACTTCAACCGCTCAAAAGCAGAAATTTGCGGAAATTCAAATGTACTTTTGCATTTGATCCCATCGAGCCGTCCTTCTTCCCATGAAAAACGAGCAACTGCTGGAACTGATCCATGAAGTCGCTGTCAAAGACAGGAAAAAGAGCTTTCCACTCTAATTTAGCGTCAATTCTACGGGTAGAGGGTGGTTCCCCAATTACATCAAGGCTTGCTTGCCAATCCATGCTTGGCCGCACCGAAAGTTGAGTTATCAATTCTTAATCTTAAAAAACCCCGTCCAGTTTTAAAAGGACGGGGTTTTTCAGCAACTAAAACAGAGGATTATCCAACGATCAGCCTTTCACGACCGCAATCACGCTTCGGACCGAGGCGGCGGATTGGTCGAGCGCGGCTTTTTCCTCGGCCGTTAATGCAAGCTCGAACACCTTTTCGATGCCGCCCCCGCCGAGAATAACCGGTACGCCCATGAACAAATTGTCGTAGCCGTATTCGCCTTCAAGCAAGGCGATGACCGGCAAAATCCGCTTTTTGTCCTTGAGGATCGCTTCGGTCATCTGCACCAGCGACGCCGCAGGCGCGTAATAAGCGCTGCCGTTGCCAAGCAGGCTGACGATTTCGCCGCCGCCGGCGCGCGTCCGCTGCACGATCGCTTCGATGCGGTCAGCCGAAAGCAGCGTATCGATCGGAATCCCGCCGACGCTGGAATAGCGTACGAGCGGAACCATATCATCGCCATGGCCGCCAAGCACAAAACCGCGCACATCTTCCACGGAAACGTTCAGCTCTTCGGCGATAAACGTGCAATACCGGGCCGTATCCAGGACGCCGGACTGACCGATGACGCGTTTTTTTGGGAAACCAAGCGTTTGATAAGCCACGTATGTCATCGCGTCCACCGGGTTGCTGAGGATGATAACCGTGGCATCCGGACAGTAATTTTTCACGTTTTCGCATACGGAGCGGACGATGCCTGCGTTTGTGTTGACGAGGTCGTCCCGGCTCATCCCGGGTTTGCGGGCGATCCCCGCCGTAATGATGACGAGGTCGGAGCCTGCCGCATCCTCGTAGGAGGAAGTGCCGGCGATACGGCTGTCGAACCCTAGAACCGGGCCGGCCTCGAGCATATCGAGCGCCTTGCCTTTCGTCGGGCTTTCCAGTTGCGGAATGTCAACCAACACGACGTCTCCAAGTTCTTTTTGCGCAAGCATAAACGCCGTGGTTGCGCCGGTAAAACCGGCGCCGACAACGGTTATCTTTTTGCGTTGGATAGCCATGCGGGGCAAGCCTCCTACATGTTTTTGATCACTTCACCGGCAAATTCGGAGCATTTTACCTCTTTAGCGCCATCCATCAGACGGGCGAAGTCGTAAGTTACCGTCTTATTGTTAATCGAAGTTTCCAGTCCCTTGTAAATGAGGTCCGCCGCTTCCTGCCATCCGAGATGCTCAAGCATCATAACGCCGGACAAAATGACGGAACCCGGGTTCACGACGTCCAGATCGGCGTATTTTGGCGCCGTGCCATGCGTTGCTTCAAAGATCGCATGCCCGGTAACGTAGTTGATGTTCGCCCCCGGCGCGATCCCGATGCCGCCCACTTGCGCAGCCAAAGCGTCGGACAAGTAATCGCCGTTCAGGTTCAGCGTGGCGATGACTTCAAAGTCGGTCGGGCGTGTCAGCACCTGCTGCAGCGCGATGTCGGCAATGGCATCCTTCACGATGATTTTGCCGGCTTCCTGCGCGGCTTTTTGCGCCTGGTTCGCCGCATCCGTGCCCGACTGCTCCTTGATCCGGTCATATTCGGCCCAGGTGAACACTTTATCGCCGAATTCCGCTTCGGCCACTTCGTAACCCCAGTTTTTGAACGCGCCTTCGGTGAATTTCATGATATTGCCTTTATGCACCAGCGTAACGCTCTTACGGCCATGCTTGATCGCATATTCCACGGCGGCTCGGACAAGGCGCTTCGAGCCCTCCTCGGAAACCGGCTTGATGCCGATGCCGGACGTTTCCGGGAAGCGGATTTTTTTCACGCCCATTTCATTTTGCAGGAACGCAAGCACTTTCTTGACTTCCTCGGAGCCTTCCTTGTATTCGATTCCCGCATAAATATCTTCCGTGTTCTCCCGGAAAATCACCATATCCACCAGTTCCGGATGTTTCACCGGGGAAGGCACCCCATCAAAATAACGGACAGGGCGCAGGCAGACGTACAGGTCCAGCTCCTGGCGCAGCGCTACGTTCAGCGAGCGGATGCCGCCGCCGATCGGCGTTGTGAGCGGTCCCTTGATGGCCACGATATACTCGCGGATCGCGGTCAGCGTGTCAGCCGGCAGCCACTCCCCGTAGGCATTAAAGGCCTTTTCCCCCGCAAAAACTTCGTACCAGGCGATTTTCTTGTCCCCGCCGTAGGCTTTCTCCACGGCGGCGTCCAATACGCGTTTGGATGCTTTCCAGATATCGCGGCCGGTACCGTCGCCCTCGATAAACGGAACGATCGGATGGTTCGGCACCTGCAGCTTTCCGTCTTGAATCGTAATTTTTTCACCTTCGGTAGGGAGATCAAACTTTTCTAGCTTCAACATGTTTTCGGTTTCCTCCTCGCATTCTTTTCAACTTTTCACGGTCTCCATTTTATCATAAATTTCCATGGAGCTCCCGTACTGCTGCTTATCTTAGTTCAATCGGTACATAAGACTGGTTCGTGGCCCCTACATATTCCGCGCGCGGACGGATAAGCCGGTTGTCCTCAAGCTGCTCCAAAATATGCGCAGTCCAGCCGGAGAGACGGCTTATCGCAAAAATCGGCGTAAACAAATCGCCCGGAATGCCCAGCATCGTATATACGGAAGCGGAATAGAAGTCTACGTTAGGCTTCAACCCTTTTTGTCCTGTCACGAGCTGATCCACTTTGACGGAAATGTCGTACAGCGTCGAGTCGCCTTTGAGCGCGCTGAGCTGACGGGACATTTTTTGCAGGTGTTTGGCCCGCGGGTCGCCGTTTTTGTATACACGGTGTCCAAAGCCCATGATTTTCTCCCGGTTGGCCAGCTTCCGCTGAATATAGGGTTCCGCCTGATCAAGCGTCCCGATTTCGCTCAGCATCTTCATCACCGCTTCGTTGGCGCCGCCGTGGAGCGGCCCTTTCAACGTCCCGATCGCCGACGTCACCCCGGAGTAGATGTCCGACAGCGTCGCGATCGTTACGCGCGCGGAGAACGTGGATGCGTTGAGCTCATGGTCCGCATGCAGCACAAGCGCCTGGTCCAGCGCTCGGACGGCGATCGGATCGGGTTCTTCACCGGTTAGCATGTATAAGAAATTGTGGGCGATGGATACGCCTTTTAGCGGAGCCACCGGTTCCTTGCCTTGACGGATACGGGCAAACGCGGCAATCAACGTCGGAATTTGTGCTTGCAGCTTGATCGCTTTTTTCAAATTGCTTTCGCGCGTGTTGTCATTGGCGTTCTCATCGTACAAAGCAAGAGCCGATACGGCAGTACGAAGCACTGCCATCGTGTTTGCACCCTGCGGATACAACTTCATCTGCGCGAGAACCGCCTGCGGGACAGCCGCATAATCGCTGAACTGCCGCTGGAGCTGCTCCAGCTCGGATTGGTTGGGCAGTTTACCGTTCCACAGCAAGTAAGCCGTTTCTTCAAAACTGGCGCGTTCAGCCAAATCATCGATATTAATGCCGCGATAGCAGAGTACGCCGTCATGAATGGAGCTGATCGAAGAAGTTGCCGCAACAATGCCTTCAAGGCCTTTCGTAGCTGTCATGATACATCTCTCCTTTGTTAACATTTTGTGAGCAACAAGCTGTGAAAACATTTTCAAATTAAAAGTTTTAAATTTTTACGAAGTGACGCGAAAACGACCCTGAAAAAAGGAATCACGCTATAAATGCTTACTAATTCATCATACTGGATTTCTCGGAGCATGGGAACCCGCTACGGCGCAGCCCGCCAGATCAAAAATTTCTTTCACAATCATAAAGAATTTTTGTAAACGATTTCAGTTTTGCAATAAAAAATGTCACATTAATTGAAAAAAAGTAGGCTCGTCATACTCCCCGCGGACCCATAATATCCTAGAACTAGGACATGTATTCATGAAAAAGGGGGAATGCCGTTTGGATAGCGTAGTCGTCAAACGCGTATTGCGCGGAAGCTGGATTTGCGTCGTCGTTGTCGGTTCCCTCGCCGCGGTTTACTGGCTGATCCCGCTCCTTTACCCGTTTCTGATCGCCTGGCTGATCTCCTATGCGATGAATCCGTTTGTCCTCTGGCTTCAGCAAAATATAAAACTCCCAAGGTGGCTGGCGGTTACGGTCTCGCTGCTCGTCTATGTCGGCAGTGCCGCCATCATCCTGTCCGCGGCGTTAACCCGGCTCGTCAAGGAGCTCATCCATCTGGCCGAATCCTTCGACGTTCGCATTGAGGAGTGGAGGCGTCTGTTTATCTCCTGGACGCAAAGCGAAAGCATTCAGTCGATCCTCACTGAAATCAACCGATTTATCGCCGATAATCCCGGCTATGAAAATACGATCCACAAAAACATCGACAACACCGCGGAAAAGATAGGTTCCGCCGTCTCGCACCTCGTCAACAATTTTTTAAACATTGTGGTAGGTTTGATATCTTCACTGCCGAACCTCGGCGTCATTCTCGCCGTCATTCTGCTCGCGACTTTTTTTATCAGCAGCCATTGGGAGCGGGACATGCGCTTTCTGGCGCGCAGCATTCCCGCTCCGTTCCGGAGAACCGCCGGCGACATTTGGAAAGATCTGCAAAAGGCGCTGTCCGGCTACCTGCGCGCCCAGTTTATCATGATCTCGATAACCGCCTTCATCGTGCTGATCGGCCTGCTGATTTTGGGCGTGGAATCCGCGTTCACTTATGCGCTGCTGATCGGGCTGGTCGATCTGCTGCCTTATTTGGGTGTGGGAACGATCATGATCCCCTGGCTCATCTATGCCTTTGCGACCGGCGACATGACGCTCGGCATAGGTCTGTCGGTCCTGTACGGCATCATCCTGGTGTCCAGACAGCTCATTGAACCGAAAGTGCTGGCCAGCAGCGTCGGCCTTGATCCCTTACCCACCTTGATCGCCATGTTTGCCGGTCTAAAGCTGTTTGGCGTGTTGGGCCTGATCGTCGGCCCCGTGACTCTGGTCATCTTTGGCGCGGCCTTCCGCGCCGGAGTGGTGCGGGACTTGCGCAATTATATCCTGCACGGAAGATTGAGGTGAATAATCCCCCTACATTCGCTCGGGCGCCTGCAGGCCCAGAAGACGCAGCCCGTTGTGCAGCGTGATTTGTACGCATTTCACCAAAGCGCCCCGGGCTTCCCGAAGCTCGCGATCATCGATAAGCACAGGACACTCATGATAAAAACGGTTAAACGCCTGGGCCAAATCGATCAAATAACGGCTGACGATCGACGGCTCCATTTTGCCGGCGGCCAACTTGATCCGTTCCGGAAACTGCGACAACCGCTTCGCTGCGCCGTACTCTGCCGAATGCGTCAACAACCCGCTTTTTATGCCGCCGTCACGCTCAGCGCCGAGTTTGTCCTGTTCGTCCAATTTGCGCAGAATGCTGCACGCTCTGGCATGAGTATATTGCAGGTAAGGGCCTGTTTCCCCTTCAAAGCTTAGCGCTTCCTCCCAGGAGAAATGGATATCCTTGATCCGGCTGCCGCTTAAATCGTGAAAAATGACCGCCCCGACGCCAGCCGCTCCTCATCCCCCCATAAGCGGTAGGCGACGATCAGCTTCCCATACTGAGTCCCCCAGTCTCCCAAATGATTAACCCCGATCACGCGGTATCCGAGACATGAGAAGATCCGGTAAATCGCGCTTCCGATCACCGTCGAACGCAAATGCCCGATATGAAAAGGCTTGGCGATGTTGGGCGAGGAAAAATCGATCACAATCACGCGGCCTTGGCCGATATTTTGCACCCCGTATTTTTCACCGGCGGCATGTATTTCACTGACCACTTCCTGCGCAAAAATCCCTTTGTCCCAATAAAAGTTCAAATATCCCGATGCGGCCTCACCCGCTCCCTTATCCAAAAATTCGGGAAAACAAAAAAAGCCCCCCGTCTCAAAAAGAGACGAGAAACCTCTGGTTCCCGCGGTGCCACTCTAAGTGCTAACCATAATTAGCCACTCTTTACGTTTAACGGCCTGTTGCCGGATTTGCCTACGCCGTGCTGCCGGTTCGGCAAACCATTTCCCGGGTCCGCTTCATTCACGCCTTTCGTACCGGAGTCAACGCCGGAAATAGGTGATCGTGCCGTCCTTCATTTTTTTATGGATCCATTTCATCAGCGGGAAACGGTACAGCGGCCGGGTTAACGGAAACACCATCGTAAACCCGATGATATCCGTAACAAATCCGGGGATCAGCAGCAGGATGCCGCCGGCAAAAACGCAAATACCGTCGAGCACCATCCGCCCGGGAATCTGCCCTCCGGTCATTTGGGCCCTAGCATCCGCCAGCACCTTGCGCCCTTCAAACTGCATCATCAGCCCGCCGATCACCGAAGTGGCCAAGGTCAAAAAGATCGTCTTCCCGACCCCCAATCTTTCGCCGACAAACAAATACCCCCAAAACTCCACGAGCGGGACTACGATAATTAAAGCGGCAATCCATTTACGCATATTTATAGAAACTCCTTTAAGCTTGCAGCATAATAAAATATTGATCGTATATATATATTTTACCGCTACAAAGGAGGAGAATCAAAAATCATGATTTGCTCGCTTTCTCAAAGGCCGCAAACCATTCGGGAAATACCTTTTTGAACTGAACCGGCTTAAAATCCTCGCGCCGTACGACATAGTGAGAGGACGAGCCTTCCACGCAAAGCGTACCCTCCCCGTTAAACACATGGTACCCGTAAACGGTCTTCACGCCGCCGTTTTCGATGATCCATGTCCTCAGCAGCACTTCGTCGCCGTAACGGATGCCTTTTTTGTACTCCACCTTCATTTCATGAACGGGAGATATGTATCCCGCCTGCTCCATATCAATATATTTGAAGCCGAGGTCCTCGCACAGCTTCGAACGTCCCGCCTCAAACCAGCCGAGGTAGTGAGCGTGATAAATGATCCCCATCATATCGAATTCAAAATATTTCGGCTCTATAGCCAGTTCGCTGACATACACGTGATCCCTCGCTCCTTTCTTTTGCTGCAAAAAAAGCAATGGTTCCCGGTTTACAGGGTTCCCCATTGCCTTTTTTTAAATCGTTCGCACGATCGTTGCTATATCTTAAACCAGAGCTACTTACGGATTTGGCCAATCTTGATCAAATTGGTGGACCCGGAACGCCCCAGCGGAACCCCAGCGGTAATGACGACAAGGTCGCCTTCTTTCACCACTCCGGAATCCAGGCCGCCCTTCATCGCCTTGTCGAACATTTCGTCCGTGGACGAAGCAACCGCGCCCTTCACCGGCGTAACGCCCCAGTTCAAAGCCAAGCGGCGCAGCGTTTGGTCTTCGGTCGTCACCGCGATGATCGGCGCTTTCGGACGATATTTGGACACCATCCGCGCCGTATAACCCGTTTCCGTGGAAGTGATGATCGCTTTGGCGTTCAGTTCCAGCGCGGAGTTGGCTACCGCCTGGCTGATCGCTTCCGTCACGGTTGTTTGCTGGGCATTGCTTTGCTTAATGAAAATTTCACGGTATTCGAGACCGGATTCGGCTTTTTCCGCAATACGGGCCATCGTCAGCACCGATTCCACCGGATATTTCCCGGCAGCCGTTTCGCCGGACAACATGATTGCGTCCGTACCGTCGAAAATCGCGTTCGCCACGTCGCTCGCTTCGGCGCGTGTCGGTCTTGGATTACGCTGCATCGAGTCCAGCATTTGCGTGGCGGTAATAACCGGTTTGCCGACGCGGTTGCATTTTTCGATCATCCGTTTTTGTACCAGCGGCACGTCTTCGGCAGGGATTTCCACGCCAAGGTCGCCGCGGGCTACCATCAAACCGTCGGACACTTCCAGGATTTCGTCCAGGTTGTCGACGCCTTGCTGGTTTTCGATTTTGGAGATAATTTGGATGTGCGCAGCGTTATGTTTCTCAAGCAATTGACGGATTTCAAGCACGTCGCTCGCTTTACGAACGAAGGAAGCGGCAATAAAATCGATGCCTTGCTCGATCCCAAACTTGATATCGTTAGCATCTTTCTCGGTGATGCCTGGCAGGGAAATGTTAACGCCGGGAACATTTACACCTTTCTTGCTCTTAATGGTGCCGCCGTTGACGATCCGGCACTTGATTTCCGTACCTTGGATGTCAACTACCGTCAGTCCGATCAAACCGTCATCGATCAAAATGGTCGAACCTGCTTCCACATCACCCGGAAGCTCTTTGTACGTAATCGAGAGGCGATTCTTGTCCCCGAGAATTTCTTCCGTAGTAAGGGTGATGAATTCGTCTTGCACGAGCTCGATCGGTTCTTCCTTTAATTTGCCGGTACGGATTTCTGGACCTTTGGTGTCCAACAGTATGGCGATTGATTTCCCCAGCTCCGCGCTCGCTTGGCGGATCGTTTTGATCCGGCCGCCATGCTCTTCAAAATCTCCATGGGAGAAGTTCAGGCGAGCGACGTTCATTCCGGCCATGATCAACTTCTTGATGTTCTCTAACGATTCACTGGAAGGACCGATAGTACATACGATTTTTGTTTTGCGCATTTGGGTTTCCTCCGTTTTAATAGTTCTCTCTATATAGTCTTTTCCAACAACTAAATTTACTACAATTTTGTCGATTTGTATAGGAAGTTTATCATATTGTCACGAACATTCTATTCTTTTACACTGCGAAAACAATCTATAATAGCCGAAAAATCCGAGGCCAAAGCCCCGATTTTTCGGCTATTTGATAGTTTATTCCTGCTTATGCACCAATTCCGAGGAGGCGGCCTTTGGGGCATCGGGCTTGTCGCTAGTTTCTTGCTCGGCATCGGCTTCCCCATCGCCGGCATCTTCGCCGTCCCGGCCGGAATATCCCGAAACATCCAGAGACGTTTGTTCCTGGCCCAAGTCCTCCACCGGCACGGCGGAACCCGCGGGAGATCCCGCGTATACACGCGCATCCGTATTCTCAGCCACCGTAAACTTGCCGATTTTCCGGAATTTCCGATACCGGTCCTCAAGCAGCTCGTCCGCGTGCATGATCGACAATTCCTCCAAATGGCGGACAATCGCTTCCTTAATGGCGCCTGCGGTAACTTCGTAATCGCGGTGCGCCCCGCCCCGCGGCTCCGGAATGACCTCTTCGATCACTTCCATTTCCAGCAGGTCCTGGGCCGTAATCTTCATCGCTTCCGCCGCCTGGTCTGCCTTGGATGCGTCCTTCCACAGAATCGAAGCCGCACCGTTCGGCGAGATCACGGAATATATGGCGTTCTCCAGCATCAGCACGCGGTTGCCGACGCCAAGCGCCAGCGCGCCACCGCTTCCGCCTTCGCCGAGGACCACACAAATAACGGGCACCCGAAGCATCGCCATTTCCCGCAGGTTGCGGGCGATCGCCTCGGATTGTCCCCGTTCCTCCGCCGTAATGCCCGGATAAGCCCCTTTCGTATCGATAAACGTAACGATCGGCCGCCGGAACTTGTCCGCCTGCTGCATCAGCCGAAGCGCTTTGCGGAAGCCCTCCGGATGCGCGCTCCCGAAGAAGCGGGCGATGTTGTCCTTCGTATCTTTGCCGCGCTGCTGTCCGAGCACCGTCACGGGGATGCCGTTCAGCTTGGCCAATCCGCCAACGACGGCAAGGTCGTCCCCAAATACCCGGTCCCCGTGAAGCTCAATGAAGTCCTCAAAGATCAGGCCGATCATATCCAGGGAAGTCGGACGCTGGTGATGCCGGGCCAGATGCATTTTTTGCGAGGGCGAAATTTGGCTGTATATCTCCTCTTCCAATTGCCGGTACCGTTCTTCCAAACGAGCAATCTCCTCGGCAAAATCGATGCCTTTTTCTTTACCAAACTGCTCCAATTCCTGAATTTTCTCGCGCAGCTTCACAAGCGGCGTCTCGAAAGGCAATTCGCCCGCCATTTATGCTCCTCCCTTCACACCGTGCAAATCCAGCAATTTGGACAGCGTGGCTTTCATTTCCTTGCGGTGAACCACCAGATCGAGCTGCCCGTGCTGCAGGTTGAATTCGGCCGTCTGAAAATCGTCCGGCAGCTTTTGCCGGATCGTCTGCTCGATTACGATTCTCCCGGCAAAACCAAACACCGCTCCCGGCTCGGCCAGAATGATATCTCCGAGCATGGCAAAGCTGGCCGATACGCCTCCGGTCGTCGGATCCGTAATGACCGATATGTAGAGACCGCCCTGCTCGCTCAAGCGGGCCAAAGCGGCGCTCGTTTTCGCCATCTGCATCAGACTGAGGATGCTCTCCTGCATGCGGGCTCCGCCTGACGTCGAGAAAATAATCATCGGCAGCCGTTTCTCCGCCGCTGCTTCAATGGCGCGCGTAATTTTTTCGCCGACCACGGAACCCATGCTGCCGGTGAAAAAATCAAAGCTCATGACCGCCACAACGGCCGGAAAACCGCCGATGGTGCCTTGTCCGGTCACAACGGCCTCGCGCAGCCCCGATTTTAGCGCCTGCTGCTCCAGCTTGCCGGCATACCCCGGAAATTCGAGCGGATCAACGGAGATCAGGTCTGCGTCAAATTCCGTAAAACTTCCTTCGTCCATCGTATAGCGGATGCGCTCCAGCGCGTTAAGCCGCATATGATAGCCGCAGGAAGAGCAAACTTTAAAATTCTTCTCCAATTCCTTGCTGTACTGAATACTGCCGCAACGGGCGCATTTATTCATCAGACCTTCGGGAATTTCCCGTTTAGGCCGGTCCATCGACTGCGATCCGTCTTCGCTCCCTCGACGTTCTGAAGGAATGGTCGCGTATTTTCTTTTTTTCTGAAACAAGTCTTTAAACACAACTACACCTCTTCAGCCGTTTATATTCATGGCCAGTAATACAGTCATGGATCTATCGCACCATAGCCTTGCGCATTTTTTAGGACAATCCCGCCTAAGGATGCAAAATCGTATTCAAAACCTCTTGCACTTCCTCCAGCTCCCCGGAAGGAACCAGGATTTCGAACTGCTGCTTGGATAAATTGACAGGACGTGTTTGGACGAGGAAGCCTTCTTCGGTGAGTTTCGTTTTGATCATATCCGCAACCTTGGCGGTTGGCGCAATATACATTACAGTCCACATGTCCTTTTCAAAGCCCCCTACTTTAATCTTTGAGCCCGTATAATAGAGTTATGATAACATAATTTTCAAATCCCCCGCAACAAAGGGAAGGGTCGCAAAATGGAAGCGGCAGGCGCGAAATCCGTCGGAATTCGGGCTGTCCTCCTAAGCTGCGAAACGCCCGTTCCCGCCGGAGAGGGAATCGCGGGCCCCCCTATGCCGCGAAGCATGTCATAAGCTGTCCGTCTTAAAAAATTGCAATTTCTATATGCTAAAATAGCAGCTTCCTTACATTTCAGTATCAATTCCTTTTCTGCAATAGCAGCTCCTTCAATTCGGGGCAAGGCACTGTTATTTTTGGGAATAAGTGGCGGCATTTTTGTGGTTATGGGCGATTCTGGCCGAAGCGGCCGCGGCCAAGCCGGCTACGAGATCATCCATAAACACATGAATGTTCGCGCCCTTGTTGTTCAACTTGCCGATGATTTCGGGCTTAACCTTGTCCAAATAACCAAAGCTTGTCAGCCCGATCATGCCGAAAACGCTCGTAATGCCTAACGCCATCGTTTCGTCAACGCCGTACAGCGGCTCATCCGCTTCCATGATCGATTGCAGCGGCTCGGGAAGAAGCCCTTGTTCCGCCAGCTCATCCAAGGCAATACCCGTAAACAAAGTGTACTGCACCTCTCTTTTTTGCAGCACCGCCTTTACGCTATCCAAGCACTGCTCCAGCGTCAAATCGTCGTGATAGGCAATTTGCAAAGAATGGACGATTTGCGCGATTTCCTCCAACCTAACACCTCTTCGCAGCAACTGGGCTTCAGCCATTTCATAGGACATCTGATTACCTCCTTACATTCCGGAATAAGCGCTCTGCTTGGGTCGTCCGTCCGCCGGCATGCAGGGCAACACCGTCCCGCTCTAGGAGACGCGCCGGGAGCAGCACGCTTTTCCGAAATACCACTCAGACCCGGGGGGCCTTGCTCATGGCGTATTGTGTTCCTAAGTGTATGCTTGAAGCGTAAAAAATGTTCGTTAAAAACGGAGCCAAGCCTGAAAATCCACTGGTATAGGGGGGCTTATAGGAGCTAGGGTAGCCAGTACAGCCGGGCGACAGACTTTCGTGATCTGACGCCTCATTCTGATTGGAAATATCCGTTAGAACTGGAAATGTGGGACGAGTGGGCTGCTTTGTATTTTTTGGGCCAGACTGGGGTTGCCTGCAAAATTAGAAGACCTTGCTGACCGCCCGCGTTACTGGTGTCCATTAAACCTTGTGCTGCTGCGTCCCACGCCTTTTTAAGTCTGAACCGCACTCTTTAACGTACACTGGGCGGGCTTACCAAAAATGCAGCCCTCCTTCAATGGGTGCTTGTCGCTTCCATTTTGCAAGGAGGGCTGCTTTTACATCCTTTTCAAGTTAGCTAGTTGAAAAGCTCAGGCGAAAACATAAGAGAAAAAAATGGCGCTATTTCGGCGATAGCCCCACTTTGAGTGAAATAGCGGAAATTTATGGCGTTATTTCTACGTATCGCAGGGGAATAGCCACTTTGTGCACCATCCGTTGGGAAATAAGGCCAAAAAATTCCGCTAATGGTGTTGAACATGCTCATTTCCGGAAAATAAGACCTTAAAGTTCCGCTATTTTTTGGGTGTTCCGCCAGTCTGACTCTTGCCATCTATTCCGTTCATGCTCGCTGAGCGTTTGCGATACTATTGCCAGGATCGGATGGGGAACAGCGATTTATAGTACTCACCTAGAGATAAACCATGTTATTTCCGGATCGGTCTACTAGTTTTTCGCGAAAAGCACACCTTTCCCGCGTGAAAGCTTTGCTAGGGAGGCAAGCGATAGTCCGGCCAATGGACATGAATGCGAAGCCGACCAATGGACAAGGACGAGCATAGTCCGATTACCTCACCTTTACGGTGTCCGGTCCGAGCATCTGTTCCATTTCACGGAAAAGCGCAGGGGACGGTTTGATGCTGTAACGTTCGGACAAGGCCAACAGCTTGCCGGTGCTCTCGTAGAACAGCACCGTCCCAACCGGTCCGGGGTGCTGCTCGAGCAGCGTCTTCAACTGCTCGAGCAGGCGCGCGTTCTCCGACGCGGCCGTGATTTTGATGAAGACGCGCTGCTGTCCGCGCGTCTCCCGCCCGTGGCGGCCGCCCTGCGCGGGCGGTGCGGCGCTGCCCGCGGCATCGCCCGCGCCGGGGCACCCAGCAGCGGCGCCTTGCGGCGCCCCTGCCGGCGCGGGCTCGCGCCGGGGCTGGCCCGCAGCCGCAGGCGCGTCCTGCGCCGCCGCTGCAAGCGCGGGCGGCTGCTCAGCGCCGCCGCTCCGGCCGGCGCTCGCGCCCCTGCCGCCGCTGCCCGCTGCGGCGCTTCGGCCGGCGCCGCGCCCGCGCGTAAGCCCGCGGCGCAGCTGCGCCAGCGCCGGCGCGCCAAGCGGGGCCACTTCGTCGGCCAGCAGCTTGAAGCCTTCGTCCTGCAGCTGGACAGTGGCGCGCAGCGCAAGCAAAGCCCCCTTGCTGACATGCGCCGAGCAGCGCCGCCACACCTCGGGGAACAGCACGACCTCACAGCGTTCGATCTGGTCCTCCAATTCCATGAAAGCCATCGCCTTGCCCTGCTTGGTCGTGATCGCTTTGACCGACACGACCATCCCGGCCACAACCGTCCGGCTTTCATCCGCCGCTTCCGCCAAATCCATCAGCCGGTCAACGCCCCCCTGCTCAAGCAACTCATCGTAATCGTCCAGCGGGTGGCCGGACAGGTACAAACCGAGCAGCTCCCGCTCCAATTCCAGCTGTTGCGCGGCCGTAAACGGCGGAACTTCGGGATACTCGATGTCCCAGTTTGGCGATTCCACAAAATCGAACAGCTGGATCTGCAAATCCTCCCGCTCCTTGCGCCATTTGAGCGCGGCTTCCACCGTCTCGTCCAGCATTGCCAACAGTTGAGCGCGGTGTCCCGGGAGGGAGTCGAACGCGCCGCCCTGGATCAACGATTCAATGACGCGTTTGTTGCACGTCCGCAAATCGACGCGGCGGCAAAAATCGAGCAGGCTGTCGAACGGCCGCTCCTTCCGCTCGCGCATAATGCTTTCGATCGCCTGGGTGCCAACGTTTTTGATCGCCGCGAGCCCGAAACGGATCACGCCCAAGGCAACATCAGAATCGCCCGTCGCCTCGCCGTCTTCCCCGCCGGACTCACCGGCCTTAGCCTGTTCCGTCAAGCCGGTTTCGGCCGCAAACGCGCCTTCCCCTGCTTCCGGGCCTCCCGCCGTTCCTCCAGCGGAGCCCTCGTCCGCAGCCCCGGCGCCAACCCGAGCCTGCGGCGTAAACAGCACGCCGCTTTCGTTCACGTCCGGCGGCAGCACGGTGATGCCCATCCGCCGGCATTCGACGATATACTCCGCCACCTTGCGGTGGCTGCCCATAACGGCGGTCAGCATCGAGGCCATGAACTGGACGGGGTAATGCGCCTTAAGATACGCCGTCTGGAACGCCAGCACGCCATAGGCGGCCGCATGCGCCCGCGCAAAGCCGTAATCGGCAAAGCGAACGATCATATCGTACACGGCGTTTGCCTCCTCGGCGGTATAACCCTGGGCCAAGCTGCCGCTGACGAAATGCTCACGCTGCTCGTCGAGCACTTCCCGCTTTTTCTTCGAGACGGCGCGCCGCAGCAAATCGGCTTCTCCCAAGGAAAATCCAGCCATTTTGGAGGCGATTTGCATGATTTGCTCCTGATAGACGATGATCCCATACGTGTCCTTCAGAATCGGCTCAAGATCCGGATGCGGAAACTCAACCGTGATCTGCCCGTGCTTGCTGGCGATGTATTTCGGAATGAACTCCATCGGACCGGGACGGTAAAGCGCGTTCACCGAAACGATATCTTCGAACAACGTCGGCTTCAATTCGCGCAAAACCCGGCGCATCCCCGCGGATTCCATCTGGAACACCCCGGTCGTCTCGCCCCGTCCGAGCATGTTATAAGTAGCCGGATCATTATCGGGAACATGCCGGAAATCGGGAACGCTTCCCGTCTGCTCTTCGATCCAGCGCAGGCACCGCTCGATGATGGACAATGTGCGCAGGCCCAAAAAGTCCATTTTGAGCAGGCCGATCGATTCGAGGTTTTCCATTGAAAATTGAGTTAAAGCGGTATCCTCGCTCCCGGATTGCAGCGGCACCGCGTCCGTCAGCGGATCGCGCGAGATGACGACCCCGGCGGCGTGCGTGGAGGCGTGCCGCGGCATGCCTTCCACCTTCATCGCCATGTCCAGCAAATTTTTAATTCGCGGCGCCGATTCGTACATCGCTTTTAAATCCGGGCTCTCTTTCAGGGCCCGCTCAATCGTGATGCCCAGATGCGCCGGAATCAGCTTCGCCGCCTTGTCGACTTCGCCAAACGGCACGTTCAGCGCCCGGCCTACATCGCGAACGGCGGCGCGGGCCGCCATCGTTCCGAACGTAATGATCTGGGCCACGTGCTCCGCACCGTACTTGTCGGCCACATAGGCAATCACCTCGTCGCGGCGCTCGTCGCTGAAATCGATATCGATATCCGGCATCGTCACCCGCTCCGGATTCAAAAACCGTTCAAACAGCAGGTTATATTTAATCGGGTCAACGTCGGTAATATGCAGCACGTAAGCGACCAGGCTGCCCGCCGACGATCCCCGGCCCGGGCCGGTGACGATCCCGCTTTGGTGAGCGAAGGCGATGAAATCCCAAACGATAAGAAAATAATCGGAAAATCCCATCTTGCCGATCACTTCCAGCTCATACCGCAGCCGCTGCTCAAGCCGTTCCCGATCCGCCTTATCCCGCCACACGTCCAGATGGCCGTAGCGCTCCTCCAGTCCTTTTTCGCACAGCTCAGCCAAATAACTCTCCGCGGTCATCCCTTCCGGAATCGGGCGGTAAGCCGGCAAAATATGGCGGCCGAATTCCAGCTCAAGCTCGCAGCGGTCAGCTATCTTCACCGTATTGGCCAGCGCCTCCGGCACATGCGGGAACAATGCGGCCATCTCATCTCCGGTTTTTAAGTAGAGCTGGTCCGTGTTCATCTTGAGCCGGTTTTCGTCGTCGACCGTTTTGCCGGTGCCGATGCAAATGAGCACATCCTGAACCTCGGCGTCCTCCCTGTTCAAGTAATGCACATCGTTGGTGGCCACCAGTTCGATCCCTGTCTCTTGCGCCAGCTGAACGAGCTGGGGGTTTACCTTTTTTTGCTCCGGAAGGCCGTGATCCTGCAGCTCCAGATAAAAATCTCCCCCAAACGCCGACTTATAGCGCAGCGCCGCTTTTTTCGCTTCTTCGTAAGACCCGCGCAGCAAATGATGCGGCACCTCTCCGCCCAGGCAGGCGCTTAAGCAGATCAGCCCTTCCCGATGCCGCTCCAGCGCCTCCCAATCGATCCGGGGCTTGTAGTGGAAGCCTTCCAGATGACCGATCGAGACCAGCTTCATCAAATTCCGGTACCCGGTCTCGTTTTTAGCCAGCAAAATCAGATGATGGATCGGCTGATCCTGACGGCTCCCCCGCTCCTTGCGCGAGCCTGCCGTAAAATAAACCTCGCAGCCGATAATCGGCTTGATCCCGTGAGCCTTGCACAATTTATAAAAAGGAACCGCGCCGTACATGACTCCATGATCCGTCAGCGCGAGCGCCTTCATACCGGAAGCCGCCGCCTTGGCGACGAGCTCTTCCAGCCTGGCCGCGCCGTCAAGCAAGCTGTATTCGCTATGTACGTGCAGATGAACGAAATTGTCCATGCGATCCCTTCCTTTCCTTTTGCTTATATCTATAAATATTTTATCATACATGGCCCAAGCGCGCCCATAGAATGGTAGAGGACAGGACAGACCTCGGAAAGGGGAGCTTTTATCGTGAGTTCGTTTTTGAGCAAAGCGGTTATGGACTTTTTTATCGCATTCGGAATCGTCGTGGGCGGGGCAATGGTTGGCGGAATCGGTGCCGTCGTTTCCCTGCAGCCGCCGACCCAAACGATGCTGGACATCGCCGACCGCATTAAAATTTGGGCGCTTGCCGCCGCGATCGGGGGCACGATCGATCCGATGCGGGTCATCGAAAGCAATTTTTTTGACGGAAACTTGTCCCCGGCCATCAAGCAGATTTTGTATTTGCTGTTTGCTTTCTTTGGCGCCCATATGGGTTCCGAGCTGGTGAGATGGATGTGCGGGGGAAGCCGGGGATGAGTGAAGCAAAGCGGCCGGAAATCAAGGGATTCCGTCGGTTTTTGCAGCTTGCCGCCGTGTTTGTTTTGGGGATGGTGGCGGGAAGCATCGTATATAACGTAATCTATCAGACAAGCTACAACATGCTGTGGATTCAGAACAAGGATCTGCAGATCCAACTGCATCAAGCCGAGGAAGACCTCCGGACGCTGAAAAAATACAATAACCGCTCGACCGTGATCAAAGAAATCAAGGTGCGCGTGGAGGAACGTGACCCCCCGCTCGATTCGCTTGCGGTCAAAGAGGTCACCAAACAGCTGCATGACGAACTTGAGGTGCTTCGCGGCAGGAACATTTTCGACATCGATTCCGACGCCAAAATGGCCAGGACGCTGCTGAACCGGAAAATCTATGTCGTGCGCGACAAGGAATACAGCATCCAGATCAAAACGATGCTCGTGAGCGAAGGCGTGCTGCAGGTGTGGGTGGACATGCGGCCGTATATCCGGCTCTAACTTTTCATGCTACAATAGGGTTGTTAAAAAACGGATTTTGATCGCGAAGCTGTTCTTGGGGGCGGATTCGGCGTCCAATCTTGAATTCAGCCGGGCCTAAGCGGACGCTTCCGAAGTATGTTTCCTGCGGAAACTTTTCAGTTGCTCACGTAAGCCGTGTGCTTAAAAATGAGGAAAAATAAGGGCTCAAGACGCAGTGCTTGACAAAATAAATGATGACGGAGATGAGGGGGGGTTGTCTCTCCAAACCACTTTGCACGATTATCCCTTTGGTTCAGAAAGCCAAGTCACATGATCAAACGGGATAATCGTGCAAAGCCTCCGGATAGCGAGTCTCGCTCCAGGCCACGGTCTGTTTCCGGCTTGACTGTCAAGCACTGATGATTAGGTTGAACCAAAATAAGAGCAAAAAATGTCGCTAATGGGGATGAACAGGCCTGGCTCCAGATAAATAAGTACATAAAGTGCCGCTATTTTGAAGACCGGCGGTCGGCCGCTCCAGTAACCGGCGGTTCGTCGTTCCAGTAACCGGCGGTTAAGCGCTGATTTCTAAGTTGAGCCGATGCTCACTCGCATTTTTCATAGCAATCAAGCCATTCATATAAAGGAGCTGTAGATCTAGCCATGATCCAAACGATTCAATACGTCCTGTACGCGGTGCTCATTATCGCTTGCCTCTGTTCCGTTTTCTTCAGCTTTAAGTCGCGCCGTTCGCTCGATCCTAAGGTTCGCGGGCTGTCCGCCGCCAAAACCAACATCAGCATGGGGGTCATGCTCATCATACTGGCTCTGATCCAAATGTTCATGTTCAGCGGCTCTTCGCTCCGCGTCGTCATCGGCGCGTTGTTTATGGTGCTTGGCGCGTTTAACATTTTTGCCGGCATCCGCAATCACGGTGTCTTTTCCCGCCGCCAAAAAGCAGAGTAGTTAAGCTCGTTTCCGGGAAATTTCCGTATATCCCCGCTATGCGTGGTCGATCGATTGCAGCGCCATGACCGCCTTGGAGATGAGGAGGTCCTGGTAGGTTAACATAATCTCCAGCTTGCAGGCCCGGCGGCTCATTTCCAAAACTACCGGAAGGATGACGACCGGGTTTTCGATCTGCACCGGCCGCACGAAATAGGTCGTAATGTTGTCGACGACGAAGTCCATGCCGCTTGCGTCCTTGGCGGCCCGCAGGCCGGCCTGGCTCATCAGCGAGGTGAGCACGCCGTGCGAAATCGTGCCGAGGTCGGTGGCCATCTGAGGCGTAATCATCCCGCGAAAAAACAGTTTTCCCTCCGCATCGCGCTCTTCGGCAAAACCGTTCCACATCAGGTGCTCGAACGTTTCCCCGAGCTGCGGCTGGTTGCGCACGTCGCGCATCGCCTGCAGCACCTCCCGGCGCGTAACGGAAGAAACCAGCTTCCGGTTGCGGTCCACCACCGGCAAGAAATCGATCCCTTCCCAGACCATGATTTGCGCGGCCGATGCCAGCGACGTCTGCAGCCCCACCGTAATCGGATGGCGGGTCATGCACTTTTCAATGGGCTGATCCCCGCTGAGCTCCTCCACATTTTTGCGGCTGACGATCCCGATGACCCGGTTCCATTCGTCGACGACCGGAAAATGCTGATTCCCCGTTTCCAGCGACAATTCGTCAAAATCGGAGATATTGCTCGCAGCTTTCAGCATGTTCACCCGCGGCTTCCGGGCGACGATATCCTCGACCAGCATGATTTTTTTCTTGATCAACCTGTCGAAAATGGCCCTGTTGATCATGGAAGCAACGGTAAACGTATCGTGGCGCGAGGAAATGATCGGCAGCGCCAGCTTGTCCGCCAGCGCTTTGACCTCGCGGCTGGTGCCGAAGCCCCCGGTCACCAGCACCCCCGCTCCTTGTTCCAAGGCGAGCGAGTGGGCGTTGTCGCGGTTCCCGATGATCAGCAGGCTCCCGGCGTCGATATACCGCGCCATGGCATCGATTTTCATCGCGCCGATGACGTATTTGTGCAGCGTTTTGTCCAGCCCTTCACCGCCGCCCAGCACATGTCCTTCCACGATATCGACCACATCGCCGAACGTCAGCTGGTCGGAGATGTTTCGCGGCTTCTTCTCGACCCGAACGGTGCCGATCCGCTCCTTGGTGATGACGATGCCGAGGTTTTCCGCCTCTTTAACCGCACGGTAAGCCGTTCCCTCGCTCACCCCCATAGCCTTGGCCAGCTTGCGCACCGAAATTTTCGTCCCGATCTTAAGGTGTTCGATATGTTGAAGCAGCTGTTCATGTTTTGTTACGCTCTCGTCCCGCCCCTCCAACTGTTATACCCCCTTGCCCGAATCTGTACTATTCTGTTTCTATTATACACGTTCAGGCATAAGTCATCCATACGGCCGCAAGCACGATCACGGAATAGACAATTTCCATGATTCCGGTTTGCTTCGCCGTCATCCCAGTGCGCGGACACCACGCGGCTCTGGCCAGCAACAGCAAAGCCGGCAGCAATAGCGGGAGGGGGAGCAGCCATGCGGTGAGCAGTATCAAAATCAGGTGATAGCCCACGGAATACCAATAATAACGGGGGTTGTTCCGCTCGCGGATAATCGTTTTTACATAAAAAGCCGTGCCGACGAAATAACCTGTGCTGATCAAAAACAGCTTCACAGCTAACCTGTAATCCGTGCCGCCGCCCAGTTCGAACGAAAGGAATACCATGATGCTGAACTGCACGATGGCGACGATGTCATTGACTAGCGCGCGCTCGCGTTTTTGCCTGGCGTAGTAGACGTTGACGGCAAACAGGGGCAGGAACCACAGCGCCATGATGATGACGTCGGGGCGAAGCAGGACGAGCGCCGTTCCGGCAGGGACGAGAAGCGCTCCATACAGGAGAGCCGGTTTGCGGTAGCGGTCGCCTTTGCCTGTGCGGACCCACTGCAGCAAAGGAAACATCAGCAAGTAAATCAGCAGCCAGCAAACAAACAGCAGGGCATGAATCCACCCGGGGGTCGAGGCGGCCATGCCGAACAGAAACGGAATGATCAACATCGCCCAAGCTCCATGCTGATTGGGGATATAATGCTTCAAGCGCATGACGGCATTCTCTCCTTATTTTCCAAGTGGATGGGGTAAATTCCCGATCATTATATCCGCCGGAAGAAAACTCCCCAGTGACGCGAGTCACTGCATTCATGACAGCTTCCCAACAGATAAAAAGCCGATTTTATGCGGCTCCTCAATCTTGTGACTGATATCACAATCGTTTCCGAAACCGTTGATATAATGAGGGCGAATCGTTAAATTTTTAAATTATGGGAGGACTACACATGAGTCAATTTAAAGCAACCGTTAACGCCACCGAATATCCGCCGCAACTCAAGCATAAAACGATTTTTGCCGCATACAACGACTTGGCGCCGGGGGAAGCGATGCTGCTGATCAATGACCACGATCCGGTACCGCTGCGTTTCCAATTTGAAGCGATGCATCCGGGAGAATTCACCTGGGAGTATCTTGAGCAGGGGCCGGAAAAGTTCCAGGTGAAGATCGGCAAAAACTAAGCGGGGGAATGCCCTATGGCT
This sequence comes from Paenibacillus oralis, assembly GCF_003863965.1. Lineage (GTDB taxonomy): Bacteria > Bacillota > Bacilli > Paenibacillales > Paenibacillaceae > Fontibacillus > Fontibacillus oralis. The sequence goes on along the minus strand of NZ_RRCN01000001.1, from coordinate 4,142,112 downwards.
ACGATTACGGTTATCGATGAAAAGACGATAAAAATCGCCGTCGAGCTGGAGGACGCTTTGCGCATGATTGAGGAAGCGGAGAGCGATCCGGAGCTTTACGCCAACGAGATTTTAACGATCGCCGAAAAAATGCCCGAATTTCAATATACGTATTTCTGTTTCTACGCCTATGACACCGCCGCCTTGTTTGAAAAAATGCTGGGAATCGATCCGAAGCAATATCTTTCTTTTTCGCTGGATGCCCCGGATGCATTTTTCTATACGTTGTATGGCGGCATGAAAGGGCTTAGCGGCATGGCAAGGCTGTGCCGATCGCTGGCCGCGGAACGTACCGACGTGGAGGTGAACATTTAATGGAAAACCGGGTCGTTGAACTCGACGTACGCCCGCAGCTGCGCCAAGGTGAGGAGCCGTTTGGGATCATCATGGACGCCTTTGAACGGTTGGAGGCGGACGAAATTTTCGTGCTGCACGCTACGATCAAACCCGTTCCGCTGCTTAAGCTGCTGGAGACGAAAGGCTACACAAACGAATGCGAGCAGTTGGCTGCGGATCACTGGAAGGTGACTTTTAAGCCAAGCAATTAAAGTTAGCGGTTTGCCATATGAACGCGTTAAAAAAGCGCGGGCGCAGGAGTTCCATACCTCCTGCTGCTCGCGCTTTTTGGTTTTGCTTGCCCACGAAATTGCCGCCGCGCCCTCCGGCCTTAAGTCTTGGCTCCATATCCCTGCGGGATATACACGCAGTACGGGTCGCTCTCCAGATAATCGCCGGTCACGGCGTACGCTCTGGCCCGGGAACCGCCGCAAAGCTGCTTGAACTCGCAGGCGCCGCATTTGCCCTTCAGCAGCGACTTGTCGCGGAGCTGCCGCATGACCGGCGAATTCCGGTAAATGTCGGGAAGCCGCGAATCCCTCATATTGCCGCAGCTTACCGGCAAAAATCCGCTCGGATACACCTCGCCGGTATGGCTGATAAACACGAACCCGTCCCCGTCGTTAACGCCCTTGGGCGAACGGCCGAGCACATCCTTCCGCTTCACCGCCCCGGCCTCTTCGCCGGCAGCTGCGCCGCGTTTTTGCTGCTGCAGAAACACGCGGCGGTAGTGCGGCGCCTCCGTCGCTTTGATGCCGTAAGGCATCGCCCGCTGCATCTTGGCCAGCCATTCCATCACCCGTTCATGCTCCTCGGGCGTAATCATGTCCTTCACCATGCCCCGCCCTGTCGGCACGAGGAAAAACACGCTCCAAAGCACGGCCCCCATCTCCTTCACCGCTTCGGCGATCCGCGGCAGGTCGTCCAGATTGTAACGTGAGACCGTCGTATTGATCTGGATCGGAATATTGAGCTGTTGCAAAAAACCGATCCCCTTCATCGTCATTTGATAGGAACCCGGTGTTCCGCGAAAATGGTCGTGGATTTCGGCCGTCGAACCATCGAGGCTAAACGCCCAGCGGGACAAGCCAACCTCCTTCGCCTTGCTCACAGCGGAAAACGTGACCCGCGGCGTGGCGCTTGGCGTCATCGAGACGGGCAGCCCTTTGTCCTGAATCGCGTACCGGGCCAGCTCGAACAAATCGGGGCGCATCAGCGGATCGCCGCCGGTAAACACAAACAGCGGTTTATCCATTTCCGCGATGTCGTCGATCAGCTTCTTCCCCTCCTCAAGGCTAAGCTGCCTCGGGTCGGGATGATACTGGGCTTCCGCCCGGCAGTGCAGGCATTTTAACGCGCAAGCCCGCGTCACTTCCCAGATGACGATAAACGGATTTACGTTGTAGTCCCTGTCCTGAATCATTTGCATCACCGTCCATCCCCCAAATAAGCTGCCATGTTTTCAGCGGCTTCCTTGCCTTGCCGGATGCAGTCGGGGATGCCTACGCCGGCATATCCCGCGCCGCACAGCTGCAGCCCCGGCTTCGCGCGGGCCAATGTTTCGCGCAGCGCCGCAAGCCGCTCAACATGGCCGACCGGATACTGGGGCATCGATTCCGGCAAAGAAGCGAACTCGCAAAACAGCGGGCTGGCGGTGATGCCCAGCAAATCGTGCAGCTCGGCGGCCACCCGGCGCTCGATGTCGGCCCTGGTCATCGCGGTCCATGCCTCGTCGCCCAAGCGGCCGATATAGGTTCGCAGCAGCGCTTTATCGCCGGGAGCCGAGTGCAGCCATTTCGAAGAAACCCAAGTAATCGCCGTAATCATCCGGCCTTCCCCGCGCGGGATAAGCACGCCGGAGCCGTTCAAATCGTGCGGAACGTCTTCCCGCCGGTAGGCGAAGGCCAAATTGGCCACAGACACATAGCGGATTCGCTCCAGATAAGCCGCTTCGGGAACGTCTTCCAGCAGCCGGGCCGCGGCAAAAGCCGGCGCCGCCAAAATGACCCCGTCGGCGATCAAACGCTCGCCCCCGCTTAAGCTAAGCTCATAACCTGCTCCTGCTCCTGCTTCTTGCTTCGACAGCCCGGTTACCGACTGCCCCGTAATTACGTCTTCTTCCTTCAGCGATTCCGCCAGCGCGTCCGTCAGCACTTCCAAACCGCCGGTTAACGTCAGAAACATGCTGGTTTGCGCGGCCTTCGGCAGCGGATCCTGGCTTCGCCCCTGCGGCGGCTGCTTTTTGCTGGCCAGCAGCCCGAGGATCAGACTGCGGTGCTTGCGCTCCATCTCCATAAACTGCGGAAACGTCGCTTTCAAACTAAGCTGCCCGGTATCCCCGGCATAAATGCCGGCCAAGAGCGGCTCCGTCATCTGCTCCAGCACCTCTCTGCCGAGCCGGCGGCGGATGAATCCGCCCAGCGATTCGTCGCCGCCGCCGCGCCGCGCGGGGAGCAGCAGGTCCATGGCGGCTCGCAGCTTGCCGGCCGGAGAAAGCAGCCCCGTCTTGACCATCGGCCACATTTGCGTCGGTATGCCGAGCATCAGCCCCGGCGGCATCGGGTGAAATTTGCTCCGATGCAAGATATAACTCCGCTTCGCCTGCGGGTTCGTCCCCGCCAGCAAATGTTCCAGCCCGAGTTCCCGGATCAATTCCAGCGCGGCGGGCTTGCGCGCGATCATGGAATCCGGGCCTTGTTCTATCGTAAAGCCGTCACGGCGCAGGGAACGGATTTTACCGCCCAGCCGATCGGACTGCTCGATGAGGGTAACCCCGGCGTCCACTCCCCGTTCGCGCAGCGATTTGCGCACGTAATAAGCCGCGCTTAACCCGGTGATTCCCCCGCCGATGACGGCGATTTTTTTGCTCACGTCTAACTTTCGACCTCCTTAATACCGCAAGCCGAACGCCTTAAGGCTTTTAGGGCCTACGTATTTTTTGCTCTTAAGCTATCGTAACCTCTGGACCAGCGCGTTTTTTATGACTTGAGTCACTCCGGGTTCAACATTTCTCGGTTAAAATTGTCAAAAATCAAGCGGAAAGGAAGCTAACGATGAGTACAAACCAGACATTGCGGCTTAAAACGGGAGCGGAGCTGTTGATCGAATGCTTGCGGGAGGAAAAGGTCGATACGATTTTCGGGTATCCCGGCGGCGCGGTAATTCCGATTTATGACGCGCTTTATGACTGCTCCGGGATGCGGCATATTTTGACCCGCCACGAACAGGCCGCCGTGCACGCGGCGGACGGATATGCGCGGGTTACGGGCCGGGCCGGCGTAGCCCTGGTCACCTCGGGACCGGGAGCCACAAACGCGGTGACGGGCATCGCCAACGCCTTTATGGACTCGGTGCCGCTGGTGGTGTTGACGGGCCAGGTATCCACCGATCTGATCGGGCGCGACAGCTTCCAGGAAGTGAACATTTTCGGCATGACGATGGATGTGACGAAGCATAATTATGCCGTTTCGGACATCGGCCAATTGCCGCGGATCGTGAAGGAAGCCTTTTATATCGCCACGACGGGAAGACCCGGACCGGTGCTGATCGATTTGCCCAAAAATGTGATGGCGGGCAAAACCGGACTCGTTCCGGCCCTGCAAACCTCGATCCGCGGTTATCAGCCCGCTCCTCCCATTCCTGATGAATCCGTGCGTATCATCCGGGACAAACTTGCTGCATCCCGGCGGCCGGTCCTGGTGGCCGGGGGCGGCGTGGTCTCATCCGGCGCCGCCGAGGAGCTCGTCCGGTTCGCGGAGAGCGCGCGGATTCCCGTCGCTACCACGCTGATGGGGATCGGAGCTTTCCCTTCCCGGCATCCGCTGTACCTCGGCATGCTCGGCATGCACGGAACCTATGCCGCCAACCGGGCCGTCCATCAGGCCGACCTGCTGCTCTGCCTCGGCACGAGGCTAAACGACCGCTTGTCCGGCAAAGCCAAATCGTTTTCCCCGCAGTCCTGGAAAATCCAGGTCGATATCGACAACGCCGAGTTGGATAAAAATATCCCCATGGATCTGAACGTCCAGGGCGATATCCGGGAACTGCTGGCCAAGCTGAACGCTTCGCCTTGCGGTGGCCCAGGAAGCGAATGGGCGGATGGCACCGCCGGCTGGCAAAGAAAAGTCCCGCACTTTACCGCCCCCGCCGATGCCGGCAAGGACGCGCTGAATCCGCAGGAAGTCATTAAGCTGCTCGATACACTGACGGAAGGCGGGGCGGTCGTAGCCACGGATGTCGGCCAGCATCAAATATGGACCGCCCACCACTACAGATTTTCCCGTCCCCGTTCGTTCCTGACGTCGGGGGGACTCGGCACGATGGGCTTTGGCTTCCCCGCCGCCATCGGGGCGGCGGTCGCCCAAGGCAGCGAAACGCGGCCGATCCTGTGCGTGACCGGAGACGGGAGCTTTCAAATGAACCTCCAGGAGTTGATGACGGCCGTCGACTACAAGCTGCCGATTAAGATCGCTATCCTGAACAACGGTTATTTGGGGATGGTCCGGCAGTGGCAGCAGCTGTTCTATGATCGGCGTTATTCCTCCGTGCAAATTTCCTCGCCGGATTTTGTCGCTTTCGCGGGCGCATACGGGGTTCCCGGTTTTCGCGCGCAGACGGTGGAGGAAGCCGAATTCGCGATTCGCCGGGCTCTGGAAATCCCGGGTCCTGTGCTGATGGAGTTCAACGTCAAGGAAGAGCAAAACGTTTACCCGATGGTGCCGCCCGGAGAAAGCAACGACAAGATGCTGACCGGCGAGGACGACCTGTAGCTCCCGGTCGAAGCATGGCCTCGGCAGGCAAAACCGAAGTACTCGGTACTGCTGATCATGAAAGAAGGGGAAGGATTCTCGTAGTAGAACAGAAGAGGGGATGGGTATGGGGTGGAACCCCATACCCATCCCTCCCCTTGCGCTGAGCGTATGGGTTTGCGCGGGCAAGGGCCTCGCCGGCGGCGAGGTTTTTCCTAAGCCGGGGCTCTTGCTAAACTGCGGACGCTGCTCTAACGGACACCAGCGACCTTATCCGCCCATTTCCCGGGTATTTCCCAGCCTAACGGACACACATGACTCTATTTCGCTTTAAACGAGTTCACCCTCGCCGATTTGAGCTAAATAAGGTCATCTGTGTCCGTTACATTTTGCAAACCTCCGTTTTTCCGTAAATAACGGCTCTGGTGTCCCTTAGCCTCCAGATTCCTCTCCTCCTCCCCTCGCTATCTGCGCATCGTCCTCTCCTTCCCCTCTCTACCTTCGCATCGTGCTCTCCCCCTCCCCTTCTACCTTCGCATCGTCCGCTACCTCGCCGGAAATTTTGTGAATAATGTAAAAAAGGGCTCCCCGAGAAGCATCATCTTCGTCGGGAAAGCCCTTTTTCTCTTAGCCCAAGCCCTGAATGGTTCAATCGAAACCGCCGTCTTGCCAAGCAACCGGCGTTATACACTCTGGCCGCGCCCGCCTTCCTCCTGCCACTTCAGCTCCCATTCCCGCAGTTTCGCCCGGCGGATTTTGTCGAGTTCGCGCTGTTTCTCTTCGTTTACGCCCAGCAAAAAATGCAGATGCGCTCCGATCACAAGAAAAGCAAAACCCGCCCATACCGCGCCGAACAGCGATACCCAGCCGGCCCAGGGATCAAAGGAAATAAGCGGCAGCGCGTACACGAGCATCGCCAGCGCCAGAATTAAATAAACGACATGCTTCCATTTGTTTGGTTTCTTTACCGTCTTCATCTTTCGCAGCTCCTTTATTTCATAGATTAAGAGATTAAGAGATTCGCACCTTCGCCTGTCCGCTTGTTCTCTTCTAATCTATGAAGGGAAACGAAAGAATATGAGAACCTTTTTTCGTTTACATTCCCGCCCCGTACAAATGCTGCAGGCTGTCCGTAATGATCTTGTTGATGTCTTGGATAATTACGCTAAGCCGGCGCTCCGCATCAAACAGGCGGCGAATGTTCAGGTTCAGGCTCAGCACCTCGAACTGCTTCTCCATCTGTTCCATTTCTTCGGGAGCCGGCATTTCCCCCGCCATCATCCGCTGCTGCACCGCGTTTTGGCGGACGCGGAAATCATCCAGCATCCGTTTGCTCTCCGGGTCGGCTTCGATCAGCTTCATCGCTGCCGTAATTTCCGTCACTTCCGGGCTGCCTTTCAAGGCGGCCGCCAAATCATGCGCTTTGTCGTAAATACTCATGTGTATTCCTCCTAAAATTGACTTTATTCTTATTCCGAAATTTATGCTACCTTGACACCAGCATCAACAGCGACTGGAACAGTCCGATGATCCCGCCAAGCAGAACGCCCAGCCAGGTGATCGCGCGAAATTCCTTGCCGGACACGCTGAGAATGATTTCCTCGAGGCGCTCCACCGGAAACTTCCGCACCTGCTCCTCAACCAATTGCGGCAGCTGCACGGCCTGCATGGCGGCGGGGATTCCATTGGCCGTGAGGTTTAGCGCCCGCAGGGTCACCGCGGGAACCGCCGCGATCGCCCGCTCTTTCCACGGGGCCAGCAAGGACCGCAGCGGCGTTTCTTCCGCATGTTCGATCCATGCTTCCACCGGAAGAAGCCCGAGCTTCCCGGCCAGCCAGTCCAAAGCCTCTTCCCCGGTCAGGGCGGCAAGCAGCTCGGCGGCCGGCTTTTCTCCGTACAGCTCAAGCCGCGCTTCGATCGCTCCCGCCGTTTTGCTTACCGTCTCTTCCCCCCGCAGCGCCCGGACGAGGGCTGGCGTCAGCTTTTGCACCAGCTTATCCTCATCCACAAATATCGCGGCCATCGTGCCGAGAAATCCGCCGGCGTTGTCCATCAGGCCGGAAGCCATCTTGGACAACATGCGCTGCCCTCCGGCGGACAACAACTCCTCCTCCACCGCCTGCAGGATCGCTTGCGCCGCCGCGGTGCTCCATTTCTTGCGGTTTTCCTCCGACCAGCCGGGAACGAGCTGTTTCAAAGGAATGCCGTCCCACTCGTAACGCCGCCACAGGTGTTCAAGTCCTGCCGCCGACGCACGCCGCACTTCGCCGGCCAGCCGCGATTTCATTGCTTCCCATTCCGCTTCGCCCCAGGTCCTCACGGCCGCTTCGCCAAGCGTCAGCGGGCTTGCCTCCCAGCGCTCGATCAGACCGCGCAAATACCCCTCCGCTTTTTGGCGGAAGGCCGGCCGCAGCACGGTCTCCTGCAGTCCTTCGGCCGTAACCAGGTATTCCGCCACCACTCGGCCCAGCGACCCGGCGATATCGTCCCGGCGCTTCGGAATGAGCCCCGGCGTAAACGGAATCTTGAACTTGCCGATATGTACCGGTTTTCTGGGATGAAACAGCATTTTAATCGCAAAATGATTGGTTATTCCGCCCACGAAGGCAGCCACTACCACGTTAATGACTACATAAAGCCAATCGGCCACCCCGATTTCCTCCTTATCTTAGGCTACTACCTAATATCTTAGGCTATTACCTAACTCTTCTCTCGCAGACTTACGCTTTCCGCCCGCGCCCGGACCGGGAAACGCCGCTTCATCGCCAGCCCTTAAAGCCCGCGAAAACGGGCATGGGTTAATCACCAAGGATTCTATGTCCTCATATGATGCATTACATGCATTTGACGCAGACGGTCTTTGCTTGCATCCAAGACTCAAGCTTAGCTTGGAAGGAGATCCGCTACATGCCCTCCAAAAAAATTAAGATACAGATCATGGGTCCGGGCCTGCTTGAAGACGATACCCTCGCGCTCGGAGACATGCTGATCAAACAGTGGAAAATACCGACCGATCTTCCACTCTTCCTGGCCTTCGGATCATTCCGGCATAGTGTAAAAGTCATCCCTTTAATCAGATCCGACGGAGTTCGAATGAGTGCTGGACTTGCAAGGAAAATGGGAATTCAGCCGCGATCGCCGCTGCGGCTCATATATCGCCCTCATTCATCTACCATTCAATTCGGCCCCTTGCTCGGCGTGTTGCTTAGCCAGGATGATGCGGAAAATCCGGAAAGACCTTTCGGTAAAATGACTTCATTTTGCAGGGAACTCGCTAACGCATGCTCCAGGCAAGGGGTGTTTGTCTACTTTTTTACGCCGGAGCATATCGGCAAAGACTCCGAACAAGTGTCCGGCTGGGTCTTCCACAAAGACGAATGGAAAAAGACCCCCTTGCCGGCCGCAGACGTATTTTACAATCGGCTGACATCCCGCAAACTGGAGAACAAACCTAGCGTACAGCATTTTATGAAAGAAGTAAAATCCCGCTACGGGAGCCATTTTTTCAACGAGAAATATCTCGATAAGACCGAGGTGTTTGACGCGCTGGCCAAAGACGGCCCGCTGCTCCGTTATTTGCCGGAATCCCATCTGTTTCGGGGCTATGCCATGCTCAAGACCATGTGCGCCAAATACCCGATCATTTTTTTGAAGCCGGTCAAAGGCAGCTTGGGAAAAGGGATCATTCGCATTTCAAAGCTCGAAAGCGGCGCCTATCAGGCGCTTACTGCTCAGGTCGGCGGCACGCGGCGCCATACCTATCCCAGCCTCGCCAAGCTTTTCTCCGCCTTAAGCGGCAGAATGAAGACGACAAGATACCAGATCCAGCAAGGGCTGCACCTGATCGAGATCGATCATCGGCCGGTCGATTTTCGCGCGCTTGTCCAGAAAAATTTGTCCGGCAAATGGAGCACGACCTCGATCGTCGCCCGGATTGCCGGAAACCAGCATTTCGTGTCCAATCTGGCCCGCGGAGGGACGCTCAGCACGGTCAAGGACGCGAGTACCCGCAGTTCATTGCTGCCGGGAATGAAGAGCAAGGTCGGCGCCAGATTGAAAAAGGCGGCGCTGGACATCGCCCAGGGCGTTGACGCCAACTTGCCGGCTCATTTCGGGGAATTCGGCATCGATCTGGCGGTCGACACAAACGGCAGGGTTTGGCTGCTGGAGGTCAACTCCAAACCTTCCAAAAACGACAATACCCCGATGGGCACTGGAAAGATCCGCCCGTCGGTCAAGCGAATTATAGAATACACCCGCTATTTGTCCGGCTTCTAAGGAGGAATCATCCGATGAATCATGCTCTCAAAGGCAGCGTCGGCGTTCTTGTCGCCGAAAGCGAAGGCCCGCTTCCTTTCGCTGAAGCTTCCTTTTGCCGCAAGCTTTGCCGGATCGGCGAAAGGAAGGGCATGTGCGTGTATGTATTTTGTTTGCCTTCGATTTCGGAGGGCAACGCAAACGGGATTCCGGGTTACATGTTTGAGCGGGGAATCTGGGTCCGCAAATGGCTCCCCAGGCCTGACATCATTTATGACCGCTGCCTGACCCATGACCGCAAAGGGCAGCTGCGCAAACATCGCCTGCTGTCCCAGTTGGCCGACAAGCATCCGTATATCTATCTGACGCGGGGGCTTGCGGGAAAATGGGCGGTGTACCAGGCGCTGCGCAAATGCCGGGATCTCGCTCCCTATTTGCCGGAAACCGCATTGTACGAAGGTCCGCTGAGGCTTGCCGAATGGCTTGAAGCCCACGACAAGGAGGTTTTTCTGAAACCCCGAAACGGTACGCACGGCAGAAGGACGCTTTACGTCAAGCTGGCGGACTCCGGCGAACAAATCGGAATTATCGGCCGGAGCGGCAGCAATACGTTGTTCAAACGGCGTTTCTGTTCCCGTAAAGCCGGGCTGGAATGGATCGATAAGTTTATCGGAGCCCGCCCCTTTCTAATCCAGCCTTATCTGCAGTTAAACAACGCGCAAGGCGAGCCGTTCGATATTCGAGTTCTCATGCAAAAAAACGAAAAAGGGGAATGGAGCTTAACGGGAATGGCGGTGCGGGTCGGTCCAAAGCATTCGCTGACCTCCAATCTTCACGGCGGCGGCACCGCGCATAAAGCGCTGCCTTATCTGATTCGGGAGCTAGGGGAAACCGCCGGGAAATCCGCCGTCCAAACCATCCGCCATCTGTCCTTGCGGATACCGGAATATTTGGAGACCTGTTTTGGCCGCCTGGCGGAGCTTGGCCTCGATTTCGGCGTGGACCGCGAAGGCCAAGTTTGGATCCTGGAGGTGAATTCCAAACCGGGACGGACTTCGTTTTTCCGGATCGGTGACCCGATAAGCGCCCGAAAATCGATTGAAAATCCGATTTCCTACGCCCGCTATTTGCTTCTGAGCAAACCCTGAAAACGTTTAGGAGGATAAAATTCATGAGTTTGACTTATTGCAACGTCCATTTCACGCAGGAACCCGAGCGGGTCGTCTACTTGTCCGGGGCATTAATGAAGAACCTGAAGCTGTCAGGCAAAAAGTCGGTTCATCTGAGACTCGGCGGGGAACGGGTGCCCGCCGCCGTCAAGCGGATCAATAAAACGGGCAAACACTTGTACTTGGCTAACGGGGTACGCAAAGGCATCAAAATTCCGAAGCAGGGCGGCGTTTATCTCCGCAGTCTTCAGGAAGGCGAGGTGCAAATCGGACCGCTGATCGGCGTGCTGTCCGACGGGCCGGCATCCTCCCGCGCGAACCCGTTTGGTTCGCGTACCGGCTTTATCAGGCAGCTAATGCGCCAAGGCAGCAAAATGTCCTACATTTTTGCTTTTACCCCGCGCGACATTAACTGGGATAACGAAACCATCAACGGGTATTTCCTGAACGAAGCCGGACGTTTCGTAAGAAAACGTGTGCCGCTGCCCGATGTCGTGTACAACCGGCTGCCCAGCCGCCGGGCGGAGACATCGCCCTTGATCAATCAGCTCAGGGACCGGTTTGTCCGCCGGAGGATCCCTTTTTTCAACTGGAGCTTCTTCAACAAATCTGACATTTACCGTCTCCTGGAAAGGGACCCCACGGTCAGCCGTTATGTGCCCGAATCGATCATGAGCCCAACCCCGGAGCAAATCAAGGATATGCTCGACCGCCATTCGCTCGTTTATTACAAACCAAACAGCGGAAGCCTGGGCAACGGGATATATCGCCTTTCCTATATACCGAAAAGCGGCTATTACGCCCGTTACCGCAAAAACGGCCATAACGCCCTGCTCAGGTTCAACTCCTTCGCCAGCCTGATGCGAACGCTGCAGGCCAGACACGGCCGCTCGCTGCGGGGCTATGTCGCCCAGCAGGGCATCCGCCTGATCGAGATCGACGGCTGTCCGATCGATTTCCGTTTTCATATGCACAAAAACGGCAGAAACCAGTGGGTTGTCGTCGGCATCGGCGCCAAAAAAGCCGGAAAAGGCAGTGTAACGACCCATTTGAAAAACGGCGGCTCCCTGTTGACGCCGGACCAGGCGCTCAATCGTGCCTTTGGCTCACGCGCCGACGAGGTGCTGAGGCACGCGAAAAACGCAGCCATTACGCTGGCGGAGGCGATCGAGTCGCATCATCAGCATCTGATCGGCGAAATCGGCTTCGACATCGGGATCGACCGGGACGAACGAGTCTGGATGTTTGAAGCCAACGCCAAACCCGGGCGCTCCATTTTCAAGCATCCCTCGCTCCGCGCCGAAGGGAAGGCCTCGATCGATCATATCCTCGAACATTGCCTGTATTTAAGCAAATTCCGTAGGAGGGACGGCTGATGAGCAGTCCGCTTTTGAGCGAAAAAAAACCGGTAGTCGCCGTGCTGACGGTCGATGACGATTTCAAACTATTCCGGGGTAACCGCGCCAATTTCCGGGATATCGTAAAAACGGGTCTGGAGCTTGATATCCCGGTTTACGTCGTCACCGCCCGGGACCTCAAGCTCAGCGCCAAAAAAGTGCAGGGGTACGTGTTCCATCCGGAGGATAAAACGTGGAAAAAGCACTGGGTCCCCCTGCCCGACGTCGTCTACAACCGGGTCCCGCTGCGCGAGGATGAACGGAAAGCGGAGGTGCGGCGGAAAATCGACGAGTGCCTCCGGCATGAGTCGATCCAATTGTACAATCCTTTTTTCTTCAATAAATGGCGCCTGTTCGATTGGCTGAAAAAGGGCCGAACGACCCGAGCGCTCGTGCCGGATACGAAAAAAATGATCGGCCCCAATACGCTGGATGCGATGCTGCAAAAATACGGCAGCCTTTATTTAAAACCGGTGAGCGGCAAGGCGGGGAAGGGGATTATGCTGGTGAAGCTTAACGAGAACGAGGAGAAGCGCTACCGGCTGACGCTTCAGGGCAAAAGAAGCAGGAACGTCGTGTTCAAAACGGCCAGTCTTCCGGCCCTTTGGAAGCGGGTCAAGTCCGAAGCGGGCAGGACCCCGTACATTATGCAGGAAAGCATCCCCCTCGCCTCTTACCGCGGACGCCACTTCGATATGCGCGTGCTTGTGCAGAAGACGGGCAAGGGCGTCTGGACGGTCACCGGGGTCGGCGCCCGCCTCGCCGGGCCGAAGCGAATTACAACTCATGTACCGCAAGGGGGGAGCATTGAGGATCCGGAAAAGCTGCTGTCCCCGGCTTTCGGCTCGGACATGACGGACTTTCTGATCAGCCGCGTGAAATCAAACGCCCTGCTCATCGCCAAGCAAATCGAAAAGGAATGCGGTCATACACTGGGGGAAATGTCCATGGACTTAGGGATTGATACGGAAGGACAAATCTGGTTTTTTGAAGCCAATGCCAAGCCGATGAAATTCGATGAGCCGCATATTCGTAAAAAGTCGCTGGAGCGGATATTTCAATACAGCCAATTTTTATCCCGGCAGCCGAAGCACAAGTAGCGAGGGGGTGAGGAGCGATGGAAATTCGAAAACTAAAACCCGAAGACGGGCCGGGTTGGGAACAGCAGCACGGCGATGTGCTGGTCTTTGCGCGCAAGTATGGGGCGGGACGCATCCCGCCCTTCGCCTTCCGGGCACTGATGAAGCTGTCGCCGAGAGAGCTCGGCTTCCCGGGGAGCTCGCTGCTTGTAGCCCGGATTCAAGCTGACGACGGGCCCCGCATTGCCGGCGTCTCCTGCGTTACGGATTACGGCCGCGGGCTTTGCCTCGTCGTGGTCCATCCGCTGTATCGGGGACGTGGGCTCGGCTCCAGGCTGCTTGCGGAGCAGCTTTCCATTTTGCGGCAATTGTCGTGCCTGGTGGCCTGCGACCAGATCTCCAGCCTGCAGATGTGTTTCCGCGCAGGCCTTTATGCCCGCCGGCTGGTCAAGGTCCGCGGCGGAAAACCGCAGCTGCTCCTCGAAAACAGCCTATCGCGGACAGCAAGCGGAGGCGGCACTGCCCATTTCAACGAAGAAGGTGATTCTCTTTGTCTCAACCCGTTTTAGGGATCTTGACTTTGTACCTAAATGACAAGAAACGGTTGGAGGAACCGCATATTTACCAAAAAATGATCTCCGAAGGACAGCGGCTTGGGCTGGACGTTTTTGTATTTACCCCTGCGGATGTCTATGAGAAAAAAAAGCTGATTTATGCGCTCGTTTACGATCCGAAACACAAAAAATGGTCCCGTAAATGGCGCCGGTTTCCGAATCTCATTTTCGACCGCTGCCGGATCCAACGCAGCAAAAGGTTCGAACAGCTGAGGCGCTTCCGGGCGCGCCACGGCAGCCTGACCTTCCTCAACCGCCCGCTGCGCAACAAATGGACCATCTACCAAACGTTATCCCGCATCGAGAGGTTCAGGGAGCATCTCCCCGAAACCATGTTGTTTCAGCATAGCGGGGATGTGCTCGGGTTGCTGAAAAAATATCCGACCGTTTACGTCAAGCCAATCAGCGGTACCGGAGGCCGGGGAATCCTGCGGATCGAGCGCTTTGGAGCGGATCAGTTCTTGATTCAAGGTCGGGAACAAAACCGCAGCATCGTTTCCCCCCGGAAAATCCATAAATCCCGGCTGAGCGCTTACCTGCTTGCCTGGAAGGGCAGCGCCGAATTTCTCGCCCAGCAGGGGATTCAAATCAAGCTGCCGAACGGCCGGGTTCACGATTACCGGATGCTGGTGCAAAAAAACGGGCAGGGCCGCTGGGAAGCGACCGGTTGTGCCGGGCGCGTCGGCCCGCCCCGCAGCGTAACCTCCAATTTGCACGGCGGCGGGCATGCGGTGGCGATGAACACGCTCCTTAAGCAGTGGATTCCCGGGGAGGAACGGCGCGCCGAAGTGCGCAGAACCGCTGAGCGGCTAAGCCTGGACATCGCGGAATATTTGGAAAAAACCTTCGGTTCCCTGTGCGAGTTGGCCCTCGATTTAGCCATCAATAAGCAAGGGCATATCTACGTCCTCGAGGTGAACCCCAAGCCGGCGCGGGAGGTCTTCATGAAATCCGGCGATCCCGACGCCTACCGGAAAGCGATCGTACGGCCGCTCGAATACGCCATGTGGGTACACAAACAGAAAGCCGCCCCTTCCTGACGGAAGGAGCGGCTTCGCTTTATTTGGCCTGCAGCGGCTCTATGGTTACTCGCCTTTGAGGTATACCGGATCCGATTGGTTGCCGGCATAATCCTCCATGATGACATACACTTCTTTCGCCGCCGAGGTGAAACTGAGGCTCGCCTTGGTCGTCCTGCCCCGAATGATCCGGTCCTTGTCTCCCACACCATAGGTTATCGGGAATTTTTTTCGGACCCCGTCCTCGTATACATACATGTACCGCCAATCTCTGGTGCTTGGCATCGGCAAATTCAGTTTATCGCCGTCCCATGACCAATCCTCGGCGTACGGCTCGGAAATTTTATCGATAAACCGGCCGCTTATCGAAACCGGCGTAGCGTCTTCCGAAGCAATCGTCACCAGATAATCGTCCCCGTTTATTGGCATGCCGCTAAACAGCGCGGAGGTGGACCCTTTCGGAACCGTTACTTTGGCGGAGACGGGTTCCTTAGTGGTGATCCAGTTTAGTGATTGCACGCTGACCGTAATATCGCCCGCCGGTTTATGCGGATTGGTCCAGGTTACCCGGAGGTCGCCGTTTTCCTGCGAATCCGCGGCGATATCCGAGACCGAATGGGTCAGATTGAAGTTGATTTTCGCGGCCTGTCCTTCCCGGCCGTCCGCCCCTACGGCGGCGACTTTGATCGTGCCCGATTTCGCCGGCAAATTTTTAATGTAATAGATGCCGTCGTATTTACCGCCAATGAATACATCGTTTACGTATACATTGTATTGTTTAACCACGGAGTAATCCGGGTCCATATCCCATTTGACCGTCATCTCGCCGGTATTCGGATAGGCTGCGGAAATCGTTAGCCCCACAGGCGCGGATGGCTTGACCGCCGAACCGTCATCGATACGGATTTGCCCGATATTGATCTGATAGTTATCCACCGGTTGTTTCCCCGGATCGAACACGAGGCCGAAAGCGGCAATGGATTTTCCGCTGTAGCCGCTAAGGTCAAGCTCCGCCGTGACCCAATCTTTCGTGCGTTTCCCGCTGTCCGGAACGGCAATTTTCACCACGTGCTCCGGATCGTCCGCCAGGATCAGGCCGGCATACATCGTCGAACCGTCATTGGCCGAGCTTTTGTTGTAGGTTAGCGAAAGCTTCGAGCTTTTATTTACGTCAAGATCCGTCTTATACAAGCGCAAGAAATTCTCCGCATTCAAATCGCCGTTCACGACCAGCGAGCTGCCGCCTTGGTAAGCGCCGATTTGCTCATAGTCGTATCGATCCGTATCCGTGAAGTTATATTCCGGGCCATAGTCGAAATCGACGGTAAGCTTGTTGCCGGCCGTATCCTGCCACCATTGCCAGGTCACCGGAACGTCCTGCAAGCTCATATTGGACCACTCGTCCCCGCCCGACACCTTGCCGTCCACGTAATAGGACAATCCGTGTCCCGTGTTGAAATTCGTATAGAAGTCCGAACTGCCGATAACGGAACGCTCGGCGATCACGGACGCCATGCCCGGCCAATACCGGTTGTCCGCATAGACGTCGCCGGCCGTGTTCGTCCCGGGCACCTGTGTGTTTTGCGGATCAATGTTGGGTCCCGACCACCACAATTGTTCGCGGACCTTCGTCATCCATTGGTATTCGTTTTCCTGGCGATGCCGGACCGGCCACGCTTGATTCATATCCTCGTCGAGCCCGGCATGGACGAAATCGGCGCCAAGCGTGGCGATGCTAAGCAGCGGCAGGCCGTTATTGAGTTTATTTTTCAGCGCCGTTCCCTGAACGCTCTTAAACCGGTCGCGTCCGGCCTCAAGCCCGGCAAATCCGACATCGTAAATATCGAAGCTCGTTCCCTGGGAATCGTTTAGCTTGTTCAAATAGCTTTTGGCTGCCGCGATTTGGCTCGCGCCCATACCGTAATCAAAAAAGAAGGATTGGGCAACCTGCTTACTATCGTTTTTGTCGTACAAGAACGAAATATTGTTATCGTTGAACGTTCTGGCAAAGGTGTTCGCACCGGTGCGGGTATCCAGCGAATCATACCACTGAACGTACAACCCGCCATTTTGCAGCGCTTTCATAAAGGCGATATAGTCGGGAATGTCCTTGGTGTCGACATTGGGGCCGATTTCCTCCTGGTTGATAAAGTACCCGTCATACCCGAAATAGCCGGCCATTTCAATCAGCTTGTCGGCCACCGGAAAATGGCCGCGCTCATCCTTGACGATCATCTGTTTATACGTCTGTTGCCCGCGGTCGTTGTTGGAGAAGAAAATCCCCGCCAAAGACAGCACCCCGTTTTTGTGGGCCGCGTCGGTATACGTCGGATTCGGAATGTTCAGGATGCCGAATTCAAACCATTTTTGCTGCCAGTCCTTCTGCGCCAATTCGTCGTAATATTCCGGCGGGGTATAGGCCGTCGCCGTTCCGTGCCAATAGGAGTAATAATCGATGTACTGCCAAAAATTAAAATGATATTGGGCAAATTTGTTCGTGTAAGGCGCATTTTCGATAAAAGCGTTTCCATAATCGCCCGCCACGTTCATCATTTGCACGTCCGTGCTTAGCTTGGGATTGGCTTGGGTGGCCGGGAACGGGGCGATTCGTTTTTGCAGCGGCACATGGGATCTGAGCAGTTCGGCGTCAGGGTCGGTTTCCGGGCTCCAATTCTGAATATGTCCGCTGGTATATCCGTGTACGCTGGGCTGGTTTTGCCCGTGAGCGCTCGCTCCCTCAAAAGGCCAGGTGTCCCCCGCCTGCGCCTCAAGCGGAAAACCCGTGACAACCACGGCTAACACCACTGCGATCGAAGTGATTTTGGCGATTGCTTTTTTTCCGGTTTTTACGATCATTATTTCCCCTCCATTTTCATGTCATCATGCTTGCCCCAATCCGGATTGGTCATTTACGTTATCACTCTATCCGATGAAAACCCTTCCAACAATGGGACAAATTAAAGATATTATGGTTGATTTAAAGAAAAAGCAGACCTCTCCCTTGGGGAGAAAGATCTGCTTAACCTTCATTATTTGCTATTTGCCGCTTCGTCATATAATTCGAGCAGCTCAGCGAAGGCGCCGATCAACACGTCGGCCCCCGCCAATTCCCGGTCATTCCCAAAACCCGCGTAAGCGCAGCCGATGACGGTCTGACCGTTTTTACTGCCCGCTTCCACATCGGAGGAGCGATCACCAACCATCCAGGCGGTGCGGATGCCGTGGTTGTCCAGCAGCAGCTTGACCAAATCCACTTTGGACGCCGTCTGATATTCGCCGGCGCTGTATAGTCCTTCAAACAACGGAAGAATGCCGTGCGTGCCGGCCACACCCTTTACGTAATGCTCCAGCCCGTTGCTGGCCACAAAAAGTCTGACGCCCTGCTCTTTTAGCCGCGTCAAAGTTTCGCGCACCTGCGGGTACAGCTCGGAGGGGAGTTCCTTCAGTCCGGCCAGCTCTAGCTCGAGCAACAGCTCGTCGGCCCGTTGACGCACCTTTTCACTTTGATCCGGCAGCACTCTTTTCCAGATTTCCGGCAGCAGCATGCCCAGACAGCTTAAAATCAATTCCTCAGGTGGTGTTTCGCCTTCATACAGCCGCTCCTCCCGCAGCCGGTCAAACACTTGGTGAAACACGGGAACAAGCAGCGTTTCCGTCTTGAACAACGTTCCGTCCATGTCAAAAATCATCGCTTCGGGTTTCGTCAGCATAGGTTTTGCGTTCTCCATCCCCACAGTCCTTCCCTCTATTGTATAGCCCCATAATATGTCAAAACGGCGTCATTTGTAAACCTTGCCCTTAAAAAGCAAAAACCGCCCCTTCCGTGAGGAAAGGGCGGCTTGAAACATCCGTTATTTTTATGAGGATCGTTTATCCAAAGACGAGCTGCGGTTGTCGGCATCATAGACATATCCGCGAATTCTGTAGTCCGGATAGTTGTCTTCCAAGTCGTCAATCATGTCGCCCAACAGATTTCTTTGATTAGAGCTGGAGAGATTCTCCCAGTTGCTCTTTTTGATGTAGACTTTTAAAGAGACCTCTTCACGTTTATCATCCACGGACAGGACGATGCTTACCGGATAACCCCGATAAGGGGAGTATTCATCCTCCAATTTCTCCAGCATTCTGGATTCGCTTAGGCCGCTGCTGCTGTTGCTGCCTAAACGAACTGTTCCCGAGCTGTTGACGGAGAAGTTTGTCAGTTTGGAAGATTTTTTGTTTTTCACGCTTCCCTCGATATCCGCTTTGCTGTACTCATGCAAAATATCGTCGACGATGTCCTGCAGATACGATTCCTGTCTCGAGGACGACAAATAGTTCCATTCGTCTTCGTCCACTTTAATGGTCACTGTAATGTCGTTTTTATCCCCGGACAGGGAAATCGAGGCGTCCAGATCGAAAGAGTCTTCGTAGTCGCGATTAAGGTTTTTTTCCAAACTGCTCAGGTTGTCGTTTTTGTTGTCCAAGGCACTTTGCAGTGATTTGATTTGCGATTCCAGCGAGGAAATCGTTGAATCCTTCGACGTAATCGTCGAATTCGCCGTGCTTAATTCTGATTTTAAATTCGCAAGCTGTTTGTTCAATTCCGTAACTTCCGCATTCAGTTTGTCGAGCTCGGCTTTATCCGTAGACGACGTAACATCCGTAATCGTGACGATCTTGTTCGTCCCGTCCCAGGATAACGATTTGCCGAGCGCTTCGCCCGCCATCCGGATCGGCACATAGGTGGTTCCGTCAACCATAAAAGGCTCCTGGCCAGAGGTAGACGAAATCGTTTGTCCGTTATATACGAGTTTAATATTGCTAAAAACCGCCTTCAATGTTTTCGTGGCATTCGCCGCAAATGCGTCGTTGGTCAGCAAAGTCCCGGAAATCAGCACGGAAGACAAGGCTATGAGGCCGACCGCTTTCTTGTTAAACTTCATTATTACCGACATTCTCCTTTTCCCAATTATTGCCCTGCCGTTTAAAGATTGGATTAGCTGACAAGCTCTCTATTAAATTTAATTAGCAGGTAGCTTAAGGTTACCATATTTTTCAGCCACAGGCCAATTTCATTTTGGTAACAATTTGGTATTTCTTAAGTGCTACTTCAGGCGGATTCCCTTCACCGTGCCGCCGTCAAAATCCTTCACAAGGAATTCATCGCCCGCAAGAATTCCGTAGGAATGGGGATAGTTGTCCTTCGGCAGGGCGATCGATCCCGGATTCAGCACAAACACCCCGCCCTTGCGGTCGGCGACAGGGATATGGGTATGCCCCTGAATAAACACGTCGTTTTCGGCCAGCGGCGGCAACTGGTCGATATTAAAGCCGTGGCCGTGGGTTGCATAGATGCGGCGGCCCTCATGCAAAATCATGGCGTAGTCCGCCATCATCGGAAACTCCAGCAGCATCTGGTCGACTTCCGCGTCGCAGTTGCCGCGAACGGCGGCGATTTTGTGCTTGTGCCGGTTCAGCGTCTCCGCAACCCGCTTAGGATCGTAGCCTTCCGGGAGCGGATTACGCGGCCCATGGTAGAGGAAATCCCCCAGCATGACGAGTTGGTCCGGCCGCTCCTCCTCCATCTTCTCCAGCGCCCGGTCCAGCCAATGGCCGGACCCGTGGATGTCCGAAATAAACATCAATTTCATGGCTTACTCTCCGTTCAACCGGTACCCCGCATGGAACACCGGTCCGACATATTCATTAAAGCGATATCCGGAACGGATGGCGGCGGTAACGAATTTCTTTGCCTTAGCCACCGCTTCCTTGACCGTTAAGCCGTTCGCCAAACCGCCGGTAATGGCTGCCGCAAACGTACAGCCAGCGCCGTGATTATAGGCCGGTTCAATTTTCGGCGACTCCAAAACGACATACTCTGCGCCGTCGTAGAACAGGTCGATCGCCATTTCCCCGTCCAGCGCTTTGCCGCCTTTAATGACGACGTTTTTGGCGCCGCGCTTGTAGATCGCTTGAGCCGCCGCCTTCATCTCATCCAGCGTGGTAAGACGCCCAAGCCCCGACAATACCCCGGCTTCGAACAAATTCGGCGTCGTCACCGTGGCCAGCGGCAGCAGCAAATCGCGGATCGCGTCCGCGCTTTCCGGGTTCAACACTTCATCCTCGCCTTTGCAGACCATCACTGGGTCGATGACGACATTTGGCTGATCATATTTACGGATGCAGGACTCCACGGCTTCGATAATCGGTACGCTGCCCAGCATTCCGGTTTTCATCGCGTCAACGGGGCCTCCGGCATAGACGGTTTTGAGCTGCTCGGCTACCAATGCGGCTTCCATCGGGTAAACGTTATGGTGCCACCCCCGGTCCGGATCCATCGTGACGATCGTCGTCAAGGCGCTGAAGCCGTAAGTACCGTACTCTTCGAATGTTTTCAAATCGGCCTGAATCCCGGCTCCCCCGCTGGAATCACTGCCGGCAATCGTTAATGTTTTGAAGATCTTTGACATGTTGGGTTGCTCCTTTACGATGAACTTCCTAGCTCCCGAATTTCGGCGGGAACTGATAACATCTATTTTAGCACTATTTTTAGAAAGTTCAGACGAAATTACTCGAATATGGCCCATCAAATGCAAAAGTACAGTTCATTCCCGATCAAAAGTCCCTTTTTTATCAAATAGCCCCAAATGAGATGCACTTTTGCATTTCAAGCGATCTAAAACGAACATTCGTAGAAAATCAGATGTACTTTTGCATTTGGTTCGGCCAAGCCACGAAAATTCGAATCGCCCCGGTAAAGTGTTCCATGCCAAATGTTGAGGGTTGTCCCCCTTCTCCCCCCACCATACAATGGATAACATGGGAGGAGGTGATCCGCAGTGAAGATATTCCGGGGATTGATATTGGTTATGGTCATAACCTTCGGATTAGGATTCTACGGCGAAACCACGCAAGCCGCAGCCAGCACACTGCAAGTGGGCAGTAAGGGCGGTGATGTATGGGATCTGCAATACCGGCTGAAGGCGCTTGGCTTGTTTAACCAGCAGCTAACCGGCTATTACGGAACCTACACGAAAAACGCGGTGCAAAGCTTCCAGCGAAATTACGGGCTCCAGGTTGATGGGAAGGCAGGCTCGCAAACCTGGCAAGCGCTCAAAAAATACTCGCTGAATCAAAGCGAAATGGACATTATGGCAAAAGTGATCTACAGTGAAGCCAGGGGAGAACCTTACGTGGGTCAGGTAGCTGTCGGCGCCGTCGTCATGAATCGGATCCAATCCGCTAAGTTTCCCGACAATATACGCGATGTTGTGTTTCAGCGCGGTGCGTTTACGGCCGTAGATGACGGCCAGTTCTGGCTTACGCCGGACAAAACGTCTTATCTGGCCGCCCAGGATGCTGTCCGCGGATGGGATCCGACATACAACTCGCTGTTTTATTTTAATCCGAAAACTGCAACAAGCGCCTGGATTTGGACGCGTCCGCAAAACGTTACCATAGGCAATCATATATTCACCGATTAATCCGGTAAAACTGGGACAGGATATGCAGCAGTGCTGCAGCCTGTCCTTTTTTACATAGTTTCGTTGTTTTTGCATCGGGGCCTAAGAAATTTTTGACATTCATATTTCAGCTTAGGCTCGGAAACACTTTTTCTTAGTTCAGCAAATTAAAAAAGATAGGTGTGTACAGCTTCATGTATTTGACCCCGCGATTGTATCACTCCATCGTACGCCCCAGATGGTTTACCGAAAAATATATTCACAACCATATTCGAGACCACTTCTCCTTGGAGAATAAAATGGTGCTTGATTTTGGCTGCGGAACCGGGGCGAACTGTTCCATGAGTCAGGCTGAGCATTACTGCGGTATCGATCTCGATAGCCGGAGAATCGGCTTTGCCAAACGGTTGTTTCCAAACCACACTTTTGTCGTATTTGACGGAAAACAAATCCCGCTGCCTGATCAAACGGTGGATCTCATATTGATTATCGCGGTTCTTCACCATATCCCAAACGAGCTCATTAACGACTATTTGTATGAGTTCCGCAGAGTTTTGAAGCCGGGCGGCAACATGGTCGTTATTGAACCTTATTTATGCCAAAAAAACAAATTCAATAACTGGTTTATGAACCGCTATGACGACGGAAACTACATTCGCAATGAAAATGATTACCTCCAGTTATTTAAAAACGGGCGGTATGATTGTAAAGTGTTAGAAAAATTCAGAAAGTGTTTCCTGTATAACGAAATTTTTTTTAGCGCTACCCCCCACAATCCCCATATGTTGACAGAACAACATGAAATATAGCAATATCGAATAAACAGATAGGCTTCAGATTTTTTAGAATAAAAGATCTAAGCCTGAACGGGGGGCTGTGCATTGAAAAGCGAGCAGGAAATGAGAAATTTGTTTTTGGATTTCGCCGCGAAAGAGGATAGAATCCGCTTAGTGACTATGGAAGGATCGCGCACCAACGTAAACATTCCCCCCGATTCATTCCAGGATTACGACATTTCTTATTTTGTTACGGATATGGATTTTTTCAAGGAAAACGATGAATGGCTCGGCGTTTTTGGAAAGCGCATCATGATGCAGAAACCCGAGGATATGGAGCTTTTTCCTCCGGAACTGGGCAATTGGTTCTCCTACATCATTCTTTTTGAGGATGGCAATAAATTGGATTTGACCCTGATTCCCGTAAAAGAGTTGGAGCTTTATTTCGCCGAAAGCGACGGTTTGGTGCAGGTATTGCTTGATAAAGACCGTCTCGTCAACAATGAAGTGACCGCAAGCGACCGCCAGTATTGGATTAAGAAGCCGGCCGCCAGGGAATTCGATGATTGCTGCAACGAGTTCTGGATGGTTTCGACCTATGTCGTTAAAGGGCTGGCGCGACAAGAAATTCTGTTTGCCATCGATCATTTGAACGAAATCGCACGGCCCAATTTGCTGCGGATGATGGCCTGGCACATCGGCTCGGTGCATGGGTATACGTTTAGCGTGGGGAAGAACTATAAATTTATTAACCGCTATCTTCCGCGTGAAGATTGGGAAACATTGCTGTCAACCTATGATGGAACCGGCTATCCGGAAATGTGGCGCTCTTTATTTACTTGTTATGAGCTGTTTAGAAAATACTCCAAAGCGGTGGCGCAAAACCTTAGGATTACATACCCGGATTATGATGAAGCGATCACGAAGTATACCGGGGCGGTTTATGATTCGTTGGCGGAAACGAGGTAAACGCTTTGCACGCTGCCCTTTCGGCAAGTGAAAACCGCCGGAGAATTTGCTCCGGCGGTGCTTCGATACGCGGGTTTAATCGCAGCCTCCCCTGCTGAACACGTGATCTATAAATATAGCGGTAAATTATGGCGCTATTGTTGAAATGTTGCTTTCAGCGCGCAAAATAGCAGAATTTTTCGGTCTTATTTGGGGACCAAGCTCGGAAAAAAGTGCCTCTTTCTCCCCGTCCCTCAAAATTAGCGGTAAGAAATTCCTTTACTTGAGCTAACCTCCCTGTCTTGGCAAAAATAACGCCCTTTTTTACCGCTATTGTCTCGGCCGGCCGTTTACGTCATGGCTCTAATTCAATCTCAAGCGTCTTATCCACCTGAACGGGATCCGTCTCCCGCATCATGCGAATTTCGTAGGTATCCTGTTTGGGAACCAAAAAGGACAATTCGTATTCCTCTTTCCCCTTGGACGGAATGATCAGTTCCTTCCTTAAGTCCGCTTTCTCCCCGTAGTACTCCTCCCAAAGCTCCGGAGACTCCTCTTTATCGGGACGCAACGAAGGGATATCGAAACGGACGCTCATGCGGTCTTCCGCTTTCTGCAGCACCTTAAGCTTTAACAACCCGTCTTCATACCGCGTTTCCGTAATCGTCATTTCCTTACCTTTAAAACGGATCGGCTTCGGCAGTTCATCGTTCAGGCCAAGCGTAAACGTATCGCTTCCCGTCCAGTCCGATATCTCCACAGCGTTGACATGAAGCGTTAAGCTTTTCACCGTCTCGTCAAAAAACGGGGAGGAGTTAAACGTCAGCTCGATCATGCCTGGCTGATATCTCTCATCCAAAGGCAGGTATTCCGAAATCGGCCGGTAGGAGTCCAGCGGATACACCTTGCCGTTGTTATCCGTCAGTTTGATGGCATCTTCGGCCGAATCGATATCCAGCAAATAATCTCTACTGTTATCGAGCCGCAATTCAGCGTAGGTATTCAGCGGTGTGATCCTGATATTTTCCAGTACAAGGCCCCTAATATCCGGATCGCCCGCAACTTCAATCCGCTGCTGTCCCTGAATGATCCGGTCTTCCAACCATTGAGAAGACGAAAACGGCACATTCATGGCATAATTCCGTTCCCCTTCCCGTTGTCCGAGTTTTGGTTCTGGGTCTACAAAAATCGTAAAATGCAAGGTGTCGGGATTTCCTTTCAGAAACGCTTGGACTTCCTCCGGGTTCAGTTCCATGATTTCGGAAATGACCAAAATCGGCTCTCCCGTTTCCTGGTCAGTAATAATGTCTTCGCTGCTGCCCGCCCCGCTTATATCTTCGAAGTCCGAATTCTGCACAGCGTAGAAGTCGGCAGTTCTGTCGAGTGTCAAGCTGCCATCGGGATTTTTGGCAAGATGGTCTTTGATTCCATCCGTTTGAATAAAAGCTTTGTACATCAGTTTATCGCTGGTCAGATAGACGTCCGCCAGGCTTACCTTCATATCTCCGAACTGCTGAACCACTGGTTCAAAGGGAGTATACTTATTAGCAGCGGCGTTCTTGACCCCGTCCTGGCTGCGGATCGAGTCCAGCCAGTCGGCGGCGACCGAAATGCCGGGGATTTGCTTAAGCATGCTGGCAAATGCCGGAGAGATCTCGGCCGAAATGAACAAGATCGAAACGGCGGCGGCTCCCGCGGCTACCCCGGTAAGCCATGCTTTTCTCTTTTTCGGAAGGGGATGCACCTTGCTGCTCTCACTATGTAACGCGATATTCCGGGCAAAATCCCTCAGTGCCTCTGGGGCCGTTAACTGGTTCAGCGACCACTGCAATTCCTTTTTCATGTTCATTTCAATCTTTGTATCCAACATTCATCATCACCTTCCTGTTATCGGTAGATTGATAAAGCTTGAGCAGTTTGTGCCGTGCCCGGTGCAGCCGGGATTTTACCGTTCCTTCCTTCACACCGAGCGCGGCCGAAATCTCCTCGATGGACATTTCCTGATAGTAAAAGAGCAGGATCACCGAACGATGTTGAATGTCCAGCGACATCACCTGGGAGAGCAGTCTGTGCTGTTCCTCTTTTTTCAATAGGGCTTCGATTGGCTGCGCCCCCTGATCCACAGGCTCCAAATGCTCCAGATCCTCGGTCATTCTGTTCAGCCGCGAACGCTTCCTCGCCAGATCGATCGCTCTCATGGCGCACAGGTGCTTGAACCAACCGGCAAAACTGCGGATTTCCTTTCCGTTCATAATGGCCCTATAAGCCTCGATCATGGCGTTCTGCACGGCATCCTCCGCCAAATGCGTCGAGCGCAGTATCGCGGCGGATGCGCTGTATACCCGGTCCAGCAGCGGTTCGACCAGCTTGTAAAACGCCTCCCGATCACCGTTCCTGCATCGTTCCATCAACGCTTGTTCCTCTTGCATTAATATCACTTCCTAAAGTTGATCTCGATATATAGGCGCAGCCAGCTTGGCACTGGTTCATTTTTCGGAGAAAAAAGAATAACGCCTCCTCTGGATTTATCGGCTCCAAAGAAGGCGCTGTGCAGGATAAGAAAATTAGGGCAATTCGTTAGCCGTTAACTGCCGGCAGACTTTTGGGGCAAAGGACGTGGGAGAATGTTGTCCAAACCATCGGCAATTCGCAAACGGTCCCGCGCTTCGATCCATTCCTCCGGAATGATCAGATGCCGGCAGGCGCTGCTCTGCAGATAGGTGTAGATGATCTGCGCTTCGTCAATTTCGTCGCGGGCCAGCGGGCTGGCCGGCAGCGTCTTCTCCGCTCCGAAACCGCCGAGGATCGCCTCCGTGATCTCGGCCCGCAACTGCTCAGGCGGTCTGCCGGCAACATGATATTTTTCACTGAAAAGCACGCGATTCCGCTTCACCAGAAACAGCTTGATTGTCTGTTCGTCCAGGGCTTCAACGATGGCGAGGCTAAGGTTCTGCTCGGTGAAATGAATCATGGCTTCCTTATTTACCAGCAGGTTCACCGCTTGAAGCGAGTCCCTGTACCTGGCCGCGGCCGCAAAATCATACCGTTCGGCAGCCGCCGCCATCTCTTGTTCCATGGCCTCGTATAAACTCCGGTCTCTCCCCGCCAGAAGCTCGATAAAGCGGTCGACAATCCGCTCGTATTCCCGGACCGCCTCGCCTCCGAGACACATGCCGCGGCATAACCCAAGCGAATAATTCAAACAAGGGGTTTGACTGATGGAAGATCGGGCACAGGCGATTTGCAAGCACTCCTGAATCCCCCGGACCGCCTCCAGGACGGTATTTTTGCTGGCCGTATAAGGTCCGAAACACGCCGCCCCGGCCTCCCCAATGCCCGAATGATGGGTGACCTCAATGCGGCGGAAGCCGTTCCCCGGCCGGATGGTGATATAAACATATGCGAGCGGGTTTTTCATTTTTTTGTTGTATACCGGCTTCCATTCGCGAATTAACCGGCATTCCAGCATAAACGCTTCGAATTCGGTATCGGTCACCCTGATCTCCAAATCGCGTACGTTATTGACCAGCCTTTTGATTTTATTGGAATGGGGCGCGGAAGGATAAAAATAAGACCGAACCCGCTGCTGCAAATTTTTCGACTTGCCGACGTACAAAATTCCCCCGTTCCCGTCTTTCATCAAGTAGACTCCCGGCGATGACGGCAGATTTCCAAGCTTGTCCTTCATCTGCGTGCTTCCCCCTCTCTTAACCAGTCTCGACTCTTTGAAATTACCATAAAAACCGGACTCTTCAAAGAGGCTGTCCTCTGCCCCCCTGCTGCTTCATAATATCGGTCCCCGGAGCTAATTTGTGCAAAATGTAACAAACTAGATTGACAATTTTGCTTTCAAAGTGGGAGCATGTAAGAAGTAAGATTTTTCAATATTTTTCTATTGCATCCATAAACAAGATGTCTATCAAAACAAGGGTGATGTGAAATGAACTGGAATCCCCAGCACACGGAAGTCATTATACGTTACCGCGACGGGACCGTCACTGCGGCGGAAGATGCCGTCGTATCCGAACAGCCGGTTACGATCAAAATCAATCGCGAAGAATTCGTGACCCTCGTCTGCACACCGGAATACATCGAAGACATGGTGATCGGCTACCTGGCTTCGGAAGGCATCATCGAACGCATGGACGATGTCCGGGAAATGTGGGTGGAGGAGGCGGGCGGCTTCGTTCACGTGACGTTAAAAGAGTGGAACCCCCTGTACCGCAAGCTGTTCGCCAAACGTTACGTCACCTCGTGCTGCGGAGCGAGCCGGCACGGGTTTGTGTACGTCAACGACGCGCGGACGGCCAAGGTTTTGCTGGACCGGCAGGTGCAGCTCAGTTTTGCCGACTGTTTTCGGCTTATGGAGGAGCTGCAGCGAGGGGCCGAATTGTTTCGCCACACCGGAGGCGTACACAGCGCGGCCCTTTGCGATGCCGGCGGGATCCTGCTCGCCCGCAGCGACATCGGGCGCCATAACGCGCTCGATAAAATTTACGGCCACCGCCTGAGGCACGGCATGAGCCCGGACGGGCAAATCATCGCCTTCAGCGGCCGGATCTCTTCGGAAATCCTGCTCAAGGCGGCGAAGATCGGCTGCGCGGTCGTGTTGTCCAAATCCGCCCCCACGGCGCTGGCCCTGGAACTCGCCGAACATCTCGGGATTACGACGGTCGGCTTCATCCGCGGTCATTCCTGCAACGTATACACCCATCCGGAGCGGATCAGCGGCTGCGACCCGGAATCGCTGTTACATTGATTTAGAATTCATCTTTAAGATTGGAGGAAAACGCGACGAGTCGAATCCATTCACCCCAAGTCGGAACGTTATTGGACCGTCTGTATGCCGAGGCCGCCTTAAACCGTCAGGAGCTGCTTGACGTTCTGCGCCACCTGAATCCGGAGACCCGGGCACAGCTGCGCGCGCTTGCGCACCAAAAACGGCTCCGCATGTACGGAACCAAAGTGTATTTACGCGGCCTGATTGAATTTTCGAACATCTGTAAACAAAACTGCCTGTATTGCGGACTGCGTTCCGCAAACCGGTCGCTGGAGCGCTATCGGCTGACCCCGGAAGAAATTACGGATTGCTGCCGGGAAGGCTACGAACTGGGCTATCGTACATTTGTGCTGCAGAGCGGGGAAGACGACTGGTACACGGCGGATAAGCTGGTGCGCCTCGTCAGCGGGATCAAACGGCGGTTCCCGGACACGGCGGTCACCCTGTCGATCGGGGAACGGGACGACGAGACCTACGCCCGCCTGTATGCCGCCGGAGCCGACCGGTTTTTGCTGCGCCACGAAACCGCCTCTCCCCGCCTTTATCGGGAGCTGCACCCGACCATGTCGTTTGAGAACCGGCGGGACCGGCTTCACGCTTTGCAGCGGATCGGCTATCAGGTGGGAGCCGGGTTCATGGTCGGTTTGCCGGGTCAAACCGCCGAGGATTTGGCCAGGGATCTGCTGTATCTCAAACGGCTTGACCCCGATATGGTCGGAATCGGCCCGTTCCTGCCCCACCATGCGACGCCGCTTAAGGATTATCCTGCCGGAACGCTGGAGGCGACGCTCGACATGATTGCTCTGACCCGGCTTTTGCTCCCGGCCGCTCTGATTCCGGCCACAACCGCGATGGGAACGGCCCATCCTTACGGCCGGGAGATGGCGCTCAAAGCCGGAGCCAACGTGGTCATGCCGAATTTGTCGCCATTGACCGTACGCCCTAAATACGCGCTTTACGACAACAAAATTTGCATGGGCGACGAATCCGCGCAGTGCCGTTTTTGCCTGGAACGGCGGATAACTTCCGTTGGCCTGGAGGTCGACATGGGCCGCGGCGACAGCCTAAAATCGCTGTCCGGCGCGATTTGAAATTTTTACTAAAACTTCACTTCGTGATCAAAAGCGGACTTTTTGAACTACCTCTATACAAATATTCCAAAAGGAGTGGATCATTTTGAGTCGAGTTACCGAAAGCGAACCTGCCCGTTTTATTCAGGATGAGGAGATTGCCGCGGCATTGGGTTATGGAAAAGAGGCGGCAAAAGACCACGGCGCGGTCGAGGCGATTTTGGAAAAAGCGATGGACTGCAAGGGGCTGACCGCCCTCGAAGCGGCCGTTCTGTTATACGTTGATGACGATGACATTCTGCAGCGGTTGTTCGCGGCTTCCAGACAGATCAAAGAGCGGATTTACGGCAACCGGATCGTGTTGTTCGCCCCGCTCTATGTTAGCGACTACTGCGTTAATCACTGCGTTTACTGCGGATACAAACATTCCAATACCGAATTTGAGCGCCATCGCCTGACTATGGAGGAGATCGCCAAGGAAGTGAGCGTGCTGGAGTCGCTAGGCCACAAGCGTATCGTGATTGAGGCGGGCGAAGATTCCCGCTACTGCGACATCGACTATATCCTCGATTGCATCAATACCGCCTACGCAACCAAAACGGGCAACGGCAGCATCCGCCGGATCAACATCAACATCGCGGCCACGACGGAAGAGGAATACCGCCTGCTCGCGGGAGCCGGCATCGGCACTTATATTTTGTTTCAGGAAACCTACCATCGTCCCAGCTACCTCCATTACCATCCCCGCGGACCCAAAAGAGACTATGACTGGCACACCACCGCCATGGACAGAGCCATGCGCGCCGGAATCGACGATGTTGGCATCGGCGTGCTTTACGGTCTTTACGACTATCATTACGAAACGGTCGCCATGCTGAAGCATGCCGAGCATTTGGAAGAAACCTTCGGCTGCGGTCCGCACACCATTTCCGTTCCGCGTCTGCGCGCGGCGGAAAATGTGCATCTCGACAACTACCCTTACCTCGTCAACGACCGGGATTTCATGAAAGTGGTGGCCGTATTGCGCTTGGCGGTCCCTTATACCGGCATGATCCTGTCCACGCGCGAGGACCCTGAGCTGCGGGATGAGATCATTAAACTCGGCATCTCCCAAATCAGCGCGGGTTCCGCCACCGGTGTCGGCGGATACGCGGTCAACAAGGGAAAGGACGACAACCCGCAATTTCAGGTTGGTGACCATCGTTCACCGCAGGAAATCATCAAGTGCTTATGCCAGGACGGTTACGTCCCCAGCTACTGCACCGCCTGCTATCGCGAGGGCCGGACGGGCGACCGGTTTATGCAGCTCGCCAAGTCCGGACAAATCCATAACATCTGCCAGCCCAACTCCCTGCTTACCTTTCAGGAATATTTGCTGGACTATGCGGACGATGAAATGCGCGAGCTTGGAGAACGGACAATTGCGGAAAATCTCCAACGCATCCCCCGCGAATCGACGCGCAAGCTGACGATGAAACGCCTGGATCGCGTTCGTAACGGCGAAAGGGATTTGAGATTTTAGACCACAGCAAAAACGCCTGCGGAAGTGTCGCTTCCGCAGGCGTTTTTTTGGTGATCCAGGTAAAAGTAGGAAAGAATAGGAGGGTGCAAAGGTGCAGGAAAAATAGCGGTATTTTAGGGCGTTATTCCGAACTTTCTGTCATGAATTTCATAAATAGCGGTAATTTTGGGTTTTATCCCCTGGGAAACTTCCCATGAAGCGGCCTTCATCACCTTTCGGACGAAAATAAGGCCATTATATTCCGCTAATTCCCGATACGCCCGTAACTCCGAAGAATAGGGCCCTTTTTTACCGCTATCCCAATACCACCGCTTCAACTGTTTCATGAATGACTAACGGGAGATCCCGCCAAACAGCAGCAAAGCCTGAGCCGTGGCCGTGCGTTTATCGGCGACGGATTCCTGAACGCGCGCGGGGACGATGAGCTGCAGCGCATTGGTCGGACAGACGTTGACGCATGCCGGCCCGCCGGAGGTACCCTCGCACAGGTCGCATTTGCTGGCCACGATTTTTTCCTTGGGAATCCATGTTCCGTATACGTTAAAGCGCAATCCCGCTTGCAGCTGTTTCTCTCCATCGCGAAACAACGGCACCATCTCGATCGCTCCGTACGGGCAAGCCAACATGCAGGTTTTGCAGCCGATACAGGTGTCCTGATTGATGCAAATACCGTCGCCGCTGCTGGTGATCGAACCGTTTGGGCACACATTGGCGCATGGCGCATCCTCGCAATGCCGGCATTGCACCGGGGCCGTTATATTTCCCGTCTTCACAACGGTAAGCCTGGGGTAGAACTCCGTTTCTTCGGGCGTTTGCCGAAAAAAATCCTGGTCCGAATGAGCCACCGCGCAGGCCGCTTCGCAAGTATGGCAGCCGATGCATTTATCGGGCTCGGCAAGCACAAAGCTGTTCATAGTTTGACCTCCTCAAAGTTGTTGTGAGTGTTACATCTTAGCTATACTTCGAACAAGAACTCGCTGCGGAAGCATTAACTTTAAGGCTTACTTCCTCGGACTTCCGCCGGGACTGGAAATGGGTATGCAGCAAATGGTGCGAAACGCTGCCCAGCGGCTCGCCCAAGACATCTTCGTACACTTTTTTAATCGCCGGGTTTTCATGCGCTTTGCGTACAGACAGCCCAGCGTCATGCCGGTAAACCGCACTTTTCCGGGCGCGGTGAGCAAGCTCGCGCATTTGCTGCGTCAACAGCTTCGGCTGTCCCCCGCCGCTGATGCAGCCCGCCGGGCAAGCCATCACTTCGATGAAATGATACGGGCAAGTCCCGTCCGCCACCGCCTGCAGCACGGGACCGACATGCTGCAGTCCGGCGACCACCGCCACTTTGAGCTCCAGCTCGCCGACCTGCACGTCCGCGGTGCGGATCCCTTCCTCGCCGCGCACAAAGTCGAGCTGCAGCCGGGGAATTTCCTGCTGCGTCAGCAGCTCGTAGCCGGTGCGGATCGCGGCTTCCATGACGCCGCCGGTGACGCCGAAAATCGTGCCTGCGCCCGAATATTCCCCGAGCGGAGTGTCGAACGGTTCGTCGGGCAAACCGGCAAAATCGATCCCCTGGTCCTTAATTAGATAGGCCAGTTCACGGGTCGTAATGACCGCGTCCACGTCGCGATATCCGCTGGCCTGCAGCTCCGGGCGGGCGCATTCAAATTTTTTGCAGGTGCAGGGCATAACCGCCACGCTGTAAATGTCCGCCGGGTTCACTCCGGCCAGCTCCGCGCCGTAGGTTTTAATCAAAGCTCCGGCCATCTGCATCGGCGATTTGCAGCTGGATAAATGGTCAAGCAGCTCCGGAGCCGCCGTCTCGGCGTGCTTCACCCAGGCCGGGCAGCAGGAGGTGAACATCGGCAGCCGTTCCCCGTCCAGCACCCGCCGGATCAGCTCCGTCCCTTCCTCCATCACCGTTAAATCAGCGCCAAAGTTCGTATCGTAAATTTTGTCGAACCCAAGCCGCCGCAGCGCGGCCGCCATTTTGCCCGGCGTCAGCGTCCCCAGCGGAAAGCCGAACTCCTCTGCCAGCGACACGCGGATAGCCGGTGCGCATTGCACGACCTTGTGCAGCCCCGGACGGCCCAGCATTTGCCGGACCTCAAGCGCGTGCCCGGTGGAATAAGCGGCAAACAGCGGCTCCCGCACACTGGCGGGCATTCCCCGGAGCGTACGCTTCTCCGCCAGCCGCTCCCGCTTCTCGAACCCGCCGGCAAGGCCGCTACCCGCCGGATCCCCGCTCGATTCGGCGGCGTAATCTTCGGTATAGTCTGCGGCAAACGCAGTGCACACCTGCACACATTGCCCGCAAATCACGCAGCGGTCGGCGTCGATCGTCTGGGGGCTGCCCGCGTCTCCAAGAATCGCACCGACCGGACAAACGGAGGCGCACCGCCTGCAGCCGGTGCATAATTGTTCATCGATATGAATAATTGGATCATCATAGCTGGAACTTGGCATAACTCTACCTTCTTTGCCATTCATTTGGTTTGCTTATTAAAGCGGAACTGCCTTTAAATCCGGAAATGGGCGCACTGTCCGCTCCGGCTTCCCCGTTACCAGGGACAATGCGCCGACCGGACAGGCGTCGACGCAAGCGGGAGACGCTGCGGCGTCCGCAGGCTCGGACCCCAACGACCGGCCTGCAGGCCGCGATTCCGCCGCTCCCGCCTCCATGGCGCCGTCCTGCGTTTGGTCCGCCACCTCGGCCCATGTATGCAGCGGCGCGCAGCTTTGGCACAGGTCGCATTTGCTGGCGACCAGCCTTGGTTTGCGTTCCGCGCCGTGTTCGGTATGCTCCGAAAGTCCGCTCTGCAATACTTCCCGGCTATGCGAGTACGATTTGACCAGCGCGATCGCTCCAAACGGACAAGCCAGCGCACAGGCCTTGCAGCCGATGCAGCGCTCCTCTTCGATCAGGATGACGCCGTTTTCCTGGCGGATCGCCCCTACCGGGCAAGCCGCCGCGCAAGGCGCGTTTTCGCAATGCCGGCATTGCACCGGCGCCGCGGAGCGCCCCGTCTTCGTTACGTATAACCGCGGGATTACCGGAACGGTAATCGTCCCGATGGCGGCGCTCACTCCGTTTTTCCGGTTATGCACCGCAAAGCAGGCCAGCTCGCAGGCTTTGCAGCCGATGCATTTGCCGGCGTCCGCTATGACGAATGGGTTCGTCTCCATTTTCCCGGTGCCCATATGCTTCTCTCCTTTCCAAAAATGCACGCGCCGGCCGCGTTTCATCGCATAGCCCGCGCTTGCACGCTTAACTTGCACGCTTATACCGTGACGTGCATCTGCTTGCGGAGCTCCTCATATTGCTGCCGGACCTCCTGCTCGGCCCGTTCCTGATCGGCGATCCGCTCAAGCCGAATGGCGCAGAATTTATACTCCGGCGTTTTGGATACCGGGTCCAGGAAATCGCCGGTCAGCTCATTGCATGCCCCGATCCAGTAATGGTAGGTCATGTACGTGGCTCCGGGCTTGACCCGGTCGCTGATCTGCGCCCTGGACACGACCCGCCCGCGCCGGGACATCACCCACACCAGTTCCCCGTCGCGCACCTGAAGCGCCGCCCCGTCCTCCAGGCTGATTTGGATAAAACCCGGTTCATCGGACAGCCGGCTGAGCGCGCGGCAGTTTCCGGTCATCGTGCGCACCGAATAATGTCCTACTTCGCGCACCGTGGACAAAGTGAGCGGGTAGTCCGCATCCGGCAGTTCCTGGGGAGCCCGCCATTCGCAGGCGAACAACCGTCCTTTGCCGTTGGGCGTGCTGAAGCGGTTGCCTTCGTACAGGAATGGAGTCCCAGGATGATCGTCGGACGGACAAGGCCACTGCACGCTTCCCTGCTCCTCCATCTTCCGGTAACTGGCGCCGGCAAATTTCGGGCACAAACTGCGCATTTCATCCCAAATTTCCTCCGTATTGCGGTAAGACATCGGATAACCCATCGCCGTGGCCACTTCACAAATAATTTGCCAATCCGGCTTGGCTTCGCCCTGCGGCTCCACCGCCTTGCGAATCCGCTGAAAACCGCGGTCCGCCGAGGAATACACTCCGTCATGCTCGCCCCAGGAGGTGGCCGGCAGGACAACATCCGCGTGCAGCGCTGTCTTGTTCATGAAGATGTCCTGCACGATCACCAGCTCCATCTCATCCAGCGCTTCGCGCAGCTCGGCCGCGTTCGGGTCGCTTTGCACCGGATCTTCGCCGAAAATATAATAAGCTTTCAGCTTCTTTTCCTTAAGCACCAGCCGGGGCACCTCCGTCAAATGGAGGCCGACTTTATCCGGCAGACTCACGCCCCATGCTTTCTCGAATTTTTGTCTGATCTTCTTGTCGGTCACCGGCTGATATCCCGGGTAAACATTCGGCAAAGCGCCCATATCGCACGACCCTTGGACATTGTTCTGTCCGCGCACCGGCCCGATCCCTACGCCGCGCCGCCCGAAATTTCCGGTCAGCAGGGCCAGGGAAGCCAGTCCTTTCACGACGTCCACTGCCTGTGAGAACTGGCAGACTCCCATCCCGTACAAAATGACCGCCTTATCCGCCCGCGCATACTCCCGCATCGCCCGGCGAATGTCGGCGGGATCGACACCGGCAATCGCCGCGGCGTATTCCGGGGAATATTTTTTGATCCCCTCCGCATACTCGTCGAAGCCTTCCACGTAACGGGAGACATAGTCCCGGTCGTATAAACCCTCGTGCACCAGCACATGCCCAAACGCGTTGACCAGGGCCATGTTGGTTCCGCCTTTGAGCGGCAGCCATAAATCGGCGATGCGCGCCGATTCCGTTTTGCGCGGGTCCACGACGATCACGGTCGCTCCTTTTTGCTTGGCGTTAACGATTCTTCTGGCAACGATCGGATGAGTATCCGCCGCGTTGTAGCCAAAAACCAGCACAAGGCTCGCTTCCTCGATCTCCGGAATCGAATTGGACATCGCCCCGTCGCCCAGCGAATAGCTCAGCCCCGCTACCGACGGGCCGTGGCATACCCTGGCGCAATGGTCGATGTTGTTGGTGCCGATGCAGGCGCGCATAAATTTTTGCATTACATAATTCGCTTCATTGCCCGGCCCCCGGGCTGACCCGGTCCCCATTATCGCGTCGGGTCCGTACTTCTCTTTAATGGCCGCAAGACGCTCAGCCGTAAACCGGATCGCCTCCTCCCAGGGAACCTCCCTTAGCTGCCCCTCCTTGCGGATCATCGGCTTGCGCAGCCGTGCCGTCAAAAGCTGCGGATCGTTCAAAAAATCCCAGCCATAATGCCCCTTCAGGCATAACTTGCCTTCGTTGGTTCGCCCGTTCGCAGGTTCGGCGCCAACCACCTGCCCGTCCTCCACCTTTAAATACAGCTGACAACCGCTCCCGCAATACGGGCAAACCGTAAGCACTTTGTTTCCCATTGCTCTAACGCCACCTCTTTTGTGAATTTTTGCACAAGTGTGATTAAACAAAAAAGCCAATACAAAGGCGCGCTTGTCACACCATGTATTGGCTTATTAAACAGCGAAAAGGCAGGCGCCTCCTTCTCTTTAATCAAACCGCTTATTCAGTTCAATGATGATGGCCCGTTCCCCTTGCCGGTCATGGCTAATGGTCCATGAATAGGTAAAGGGGCCGCCCACCGTATCCGCCGCTTCCTGCATAAATTCGCGTTCCAAATAAGGCTGCAACACGTTCCAGTATTGTTTGACGAGGTCGGTGGCACCTTCTTTCACTAAAATTTCCGATAAGTTAGATAAAATCCCCTTGATTTCGACGGTCACCTTGCCTGCGCCGTCCAAGTTCACTTTTACGTTCTCCGGCCCTTTTCCCCGGTAGTGTTTGACGATTTTGATCGCCAGCCTTCTTATCTTCTCCTGAACTTCAAATACCGTGGCAATAGACATACTGAGAACCTCGACAAATGAATGCCTTATTTTGGAAAATATTTCACAATTTAAATGTTACCCCCGTCAGAAATGTTTTGTCAAACCAAAAAAAGGGTTATATCCACCCATTTCTATGAAATTTCCGCAACTTCTCCGCCAAAACAATGTGATTTCTGCGAAATAATCGTCGTCATGTGGACAGGAGGGCAGCGCAGAAAAGGAAGCGGGGCTGCCCCGCTTCCTTTCGATTTCCTATCTGTTTGTCCGGGTTATTGCAATTGCCACAAAGCTGGCACATTCGCCGGCTCCCAGCCGGAAAGCGAAGTGTGCGCCTGAAGGCACAAGTAGATGCTGCCGTTGTAGGACACGAGGTCATTTACACTGTAGGCCACTCCCGCTTCCCACGGCCGAACCTCGCCATCGCCCGGATTTTCCTCCGCCGTCGTCTTCCCTTGAACGGAAGCGGCCGCGGATACATTGCCGGCGGCGTCTCTTGCGGTTACCGTGAAGGTGTAAGCCGTGTCCGGCGACAGACCGGTAATGGTTGCCGAAGTTTCGGTTACATTTATGCTGCCGGTACCATAAGCAACGGTGTATCCGGCAACGCCCACGTCATCCGTGGAAGCGTCCCAAGCCAGGCTGATGCTTGTTGGCGCGGCTCCCGTCACGCGCAGCTGGCCGGGAGCGGCCGGCGGCGTGGTATCCTGTCCCGGTTCAGGCTCGGGCTGCGGATCGATTGATCCGTTCGGGCAATCCTCAATATATTTCCATGCGCCATCCGCGCCGCTTTGATCAGGGCGATCCCCTTGGGTCCACCATTTGGCTTCATATATTTTGCCGTTGTAAACTGCACGCTGGCCGCCGGTATATACCGCGTTGCTATCCCAGGCCGCGTACGGGCAGTCGCTTCCCTCGGCAGTCTTCACCTTGATCGAAGCGGCTGCGGACAGGTTGCCGGCCGCATCTTTCGCCTTGACCGTAAAAGTATATTCCGTATTCGGCGAAAGGCCGCCAACCGTAGCCGTGGTGCCTGTTACATTCAGGCTGCCCGCGCCATAAGCGACGGTGTATCCGGTCACGCCCACATTGTCCGTGGAAGCGTCCCAGGCGAGCGTTACGCTGGTGGCCGATTGGGCCGTCGTACGGAGATTGCCGGGGACGGTAGGCGGTGTTTGATCGTCGTTCCCGCCATCGCCGCCACCGCCGCCGTCAACGGCCAAATCGCCGGCCAGCTTGTTCAGCAGCGTTTTGTTCCGGTCGCCGCTAAACTCCCAGAACATGGCGCCGCCCAAATGGTTCGCTTTAATGAAATCGCTCTTGTAGCCGATCGATTCTTGATCGTCATAGCTGATGAAGGTTCCGTTATTCGGATTGAACAGATAAGGCACCTTGGCGGTATCGTTCCAATAACGGGTATAACCGTTTTTGCTGATATAGTTTTTCTCCAAATCACTATAGTCGAAAACGCCCTTTTCCCAGGTTCCTGCCGAAGGGCC
Organism: Paenibacillus oralis; assembly: GCF_003863965.1. Taxonomy (GTDB): domain Bacteria; phylum Bacillota; class Bacilli; order Paenibacillales; family Paenibacillaceae; genus Fontibacillus; species Fontibacillus oralis. The sequence goes on along the minus strand of NZ_RRCN01000001.1, from coordinate 4,103,535 downwards.
GGCGTTTTTTTGATATTGGCCGTTGCCGGCAGCCGCCGCTCCGGTCCAGCCCCGTCCGTAGAACGGAACTCCAAGCACGAGCTTACCCGCCGGTACGCCCGCGTTCAGATGCCCGCGTACGCCCGCTTCCGCATAAAAGCTTTCCGAGTCCGGAACACCGGCCGCCACCGCCGCCGGATCCAGGTACAAGGGAGCGTTGTGGGCGGTGATGTTCTGCCAGCCGCCATTGAAATCATAAGTCATGATGTTGATCCAGTCGACAATTTCGGAGATTTTGTCCAGCTCGGTGTTCTGAGCAAACGCGGGGGATGCGCCCGAGGCGATCGTCAGCAGATAATGCTTACCGTCCTTGGCTCCCGCGGCGTCCAGCTTCTCCCGGGTTTTCTGCAGCAGCAGCGTGAAGTTTTGCTTATCCTCCACCCGTCTGCTGTTGCCCTGAAGTCCTCCGCTGACCGGATACTCCCAATCCAAGTCGACGCCATCAAATTGATATTTGCGGAGAAAATCGACGGCGGAATTGGCGAAATTTTCGCGTAACGCCGGGTCGGCGGCCACGTCCGAAAACCGGTTGGACCACGACCAGCCGCCGACGGAAATGAGCGTCTTCAGATGCGGGTACTGCTGCTTCAGCTTGATCAGCTGATTGAAATTGCCGCGCAGCGGTTGGTCCCAGGTATCACCGGAATAACTTTTTTGCCCGTCGATCCACGGATCGCCCATCACAATTGTACCGTTCGGTACGTTGATAACCCCGACCTCATCCTGCGTACTCCAGGTTTGCGGGTTGGGACCGGTCGGGTCCGGATTGCCGTGGATGCCGTTCCAGGCGATATCGGCAAATGCGTAATTGATATGCGTAACTTTGGAAGCATCGATATCCGAAACTAGATAATTTCTCGCATAAGCCCCCCAGGAAGGATAATAGCCTACGATCTTGTAATCTGTCGTGCCGGCGGCTGCCACACGATTCTCACCCAACGGGGAAAGCGAAAATAAAGGAACGATAAGCGCGGCAACGAGCAGCCATATCCCCGGTTTCTTGAATCCTTTTGCATGCATCAACAATGCTTCTCCTCCTCACACAGTAAAAATAAGATGTTGAACTTCAAGTCAACCATCAGCCGAATTGCATGAATTTACCTATCATATGCCCCCTCCCTAAATATGGTTAATCTCCTAAACTAAAATAAAAAAGAGACTACCAAAATAGATATTTTTACATATTCCGCCATTATTCCTCCTATTATTTTCAATATTTACTTTGATTTGATAGGGATACGCTCGATTTCCCTCTAATTTCTGTCGAAAATGCCCGATGGTTAAAGGGTTTCGGGAAATTATGACAAAAAAGGGAACTTTCAAGAAGGATCATAGATTCAATGGAATCCTCCCCAACATACAACAAGCCCGGCGCCGTTTCCGGCACCGGGCTCGTTTAGACGCTCCAGAGCGAACTAACTTAATTGGAGAGTTGTGATGCAAGTGTTGTCGCTGTCAAACGTGGAAATCTCCGACTCGGCCGTTTTCCCGTCGTGACCGACCGTTATTCGGTACGTCTTGTCCCGCGGCAGCCACAGGTCGATAAATCCGTTGGCCTGAGACTTCATTTTTTGATCCATTATGGTGTTGCCCTCCAGATCGGCGATGGATACATCAAACTCTTTATCCGCCAGTTCCCCTTGGCAGCCTGTCAAACTGTGGATATCGCATGGATGCGTTTGCTCGAGATACGGCGCGATGGACACAAAAAACTCGTCTTCCGGCAGATCATAGGCCGTAGAGTCTTTCCCTTCGTCGGTCACTACGAGCTGACGCGCCGTGATCGAAGCTGATTGGGCTTGCAGTTTGTCCGTGCTGTAATCGTGCACCAGTTGCTTCACGCTTTGCGCATCCAGCTTGGTGGTTGCAACTTCTTTTTCAGCGCTTCCCGTAAAAATATAGTAGGTTCCTAACGCCGCAACCACAATAACTCCGGCTGCCAGCAAGATATTTCTCCGTTTCATTCCTTGCACCCCTTCTGTTTCACAGGTTATTTTCTTCACTTAATAGGTTGAACGCTTCCTCATTCTGCCTAATTATACCATACATACGTATAGTATTGAGCAAAAAGAGGACGTTCATTCCTGAACGTCCTCTGAGTGGCCTGCCTAGTTTACCCGCTCTATTTTTATGGAAGAGGTCTTGTCATTAAAATCGTCGCCGACATAGGAAGTGTCCGCAAGCAATACTTTGCTTGCTCCCTGGAAATCCTTATGCTCGTAGAGTGTAACCTTGTAGCCGCTTGGTACTTTCACCGAAGAAATCGAATCGTTAGGAATCCCTTTGGCGATTAAATCAGCAACATTATAACTGCCTGCTTCGAGGCTGACTGAGTTTCCTTTGTAATTAGCATCGACATAAAAGGCCGGTATTCTTTCGACTTTGAGGGAAGATGTCTTATCGTTAAAGTCGCCGAGATAAGCGGTGTCCGAGGTGATGACTACTTTCCCGCCGCCGAAATTCGCATCTTCATAGAGTGTCACTTTAATGCCGGGAGTCACCTTCACCGAGGAGAGCTTATCGTTGGGAATGCCGGCCTTGATCATTTCATTGTAGTTGTATGTGCCAACTCCCAGCGCCACGGCAAAACCGCCATAGTTGGCGTCTCCATAGAAGACAGCCCCCTCTGAAATCGTCACGTCTCCACCATAAGAGATTTGCGGAAATTCCTTGCGTGCCGCCTGATATTGGCTTTCGTATTCGTTCGTCCAGCCGAAAGCACCGGACGCCAGCGATTTCAAATCGGCTTTTGCCGCGCCGCTCATAAAATGCACATACTCGCCCATGTTCAGATCTCTCGTGAAGTAACCGGCAGAATTTCTCGGAAAATATTGGGCAAGCAGCTGGAAGAAGCGCGTAAGCGCTTGATTTTTTCCATAGTTGTCGTAAACCGGATAGAACCAGTTCTTAAACCAGTAGGTCCCCGCCCGCGGGAAGTTTTCCGACGTGCTAATAAAGCTGTTATAAATTCGCTTTGCTTCGCTATCGTATCCTAAAGCTTTGTAAACGTCATATTGGTAAATTTCCGCCCATTTGCTGTCGCCCCAGAGCCTGAAAGCCGGGGAGCCCTTGGCCCCGTTTGCAGCAAATTCAACGATATGAGCGATTTCATGGACAAGGATATCCAAATTCCATCCGCCCCGGCTGCTGAAATCCGAGCCGCCGATATCGATCACGTTGCGGTAGTCATGGTCGGCATTATAATAGTAGCCGGGATGACCGCCGCTGTATTTTTTGTTGTGGACCACAACGTAAAGTCGGCCGTCGCCGCCCATGGGGCCGTAGGTTTGCTTCGTATACCTCCATACGTCGGCGGCCGTAGAATAAATCCAGTTGGCTTGATTCGGGTTAATATCATCGTCAAAATACACGGCCACCTCATCGTCATAATAGGCGAGCTTGAGCAATTCCTTATGCTCGAACCAATGCTCCTGCCAGGTCGAAGGCGGAGCGCTCGCCGCGTTTGCCGGAGTTTGCGGAAGAAAACCGAAGATCATCACCAACGCCATCAGTAAAGCAAACAATTTTTTCATCATTCATACCTCCTCAAAATGATTAATGATTAATGATAATTTCGCCGCATCACCATCCTTGAATTTTGATATTTTACTATAATATTACAATATATGATATAATTAGAATAGTTGATTTTCATAGAAAAATCAACATGAAAATAGATATTCAGCTATTACTCCAGATAATTTATATTGACAAAAAAATAAATCTAATGTAGCTTTTACAGTACTGATAACGTTGTCAAAAAGATAGGTGCAAAATGATCATCGAGAAGAGAATCAATAACAACGTTGTTCTTGCTAAGGATAACACTCAACAATTCATCTTAATGGGAAAAGGCATTGGATTTCAGGCGTACCCGGGAAATATAGTGAATGCGGAATTGATCGAGAAGAAATTTTTCTCGGCCGGTTCCTTGTCCATTGAGCAAATGTCCGCATTAGTCACCGACGCTTCCCAGGAAGAGATTGAAGTCATTGATCAGGCAGTCTCCATGGGTGAAGAGATTTTAAATGCCAAATTAAATCCGAATATTTTTTTCACCTTGTTGGATCACGTGCTCTTCGCTATTTCCAGGGTAAAAAAACAAATGGATATCGCTAACCCTTTGGAGTGGGAAATCAAAAAGTTTTATCCTGCGGAATATAAAATCGGCAAAGAAATCGTCAGCTTAATTAATAAGCGATTAAATGTCGAGCTCCCTCCTAGCGAAGCTGCATCTATTGCATTGCATTTCGTGAATGGGCAAATCGAATCGAAAACGGTTCAAAAAGTCATTGAGTTGACCGAGATCATTAACAGTATCGTTAAGCTGATCAAGTATCACTTTCAAGTTGATTTTGATGATGAGTCCATTGCTTTTAATCGCTTTGTCACCCATCTGAGATATTATTTGATGAGACAAAAAAGCGGAGAGGTTTTGGATTTTGAACAATCGTCGCTAACCCAACTCATCAGCGAAAAATTTCCTGAAGAAAAACAGTGTGCAGATAAGATCGCTCTATATATTCAAGATCAAATGGGCCTGCAAACATCGGATATCGAAAAAATGTATCTCACGATGCACATCGGAAATTTAGTGAGAAAAACATAATAACGTTAATCAAGGATTCGTTACAGTTCGGCTGGCAAGACCTTAATCACTTTCATCCTATTTGTGATGAGAGCGGTTAGGGTCTTTTTTTCATAAAAAACCTCATAATACCCATCAAGGATTCGTTACAGTTCGGCTGGCAAGACCTTAGTAGATTTCATCATTGTGTTGGTGAAGTTTATTAAGGTCTTTTTATATAGATTGATCTGCATCCATTAAAAGGAGGAAGTTTTATGGACAATAAGGAAATGTCCAAGAAAATCATCGAGTTCATCGGGGGAAAAGACAATATTTCGGAGTTAACCCACTGTGTTACGAGGCTTAGATTTGTGCTGAAAGATGAGGCAAAGGCACAGACGGAAGAAATCGAAAAATTAAATGTTTTGGGTGTGCAAAAGCAAGGCGGCCAATATCAAATTATTGTCGGCGATAATGTAGGGAAGTTATATAACGAGATTATTGAGCAAATTCCCGGATTCGAAGATAGTTCCAATCAAGCGCAAGCACCGGCAGATACGAAAAAAGAGTCTATTTTTAACCGGCTGATCAGCACGCTTTCCAGTATTCTGGTCAAAGCCTTGCCGCCATTGGTGGGCGGCGGGATGCTCAAAGGTATTTTGTATTTTTTCACATCCAATGGTTGGCTCGATCCCGCCAGTTCATTAGGGATGATTTTGGATATCGCTTCGAGCTGTATGTTTTATTTCTTCCCGTTCTTGTTGGCTGTAAGTGCGGCGCAAAAATTTAAAACCAATGAATATATGGCTCTATCACTCGCAGGTGCATTAATGTATCCAAGCATTATTAAGGCGGCCTCGGAAGGTGCGGATCCTATCCGGCTGTTTGGGCTGCCTATTCCAATGCTGGATTACAGTTCTTCGGTAATTCCGATTATTTTATCCGTTCTATTATTGAAATACGTTTACGGCTACATTCAAAAGATCATGCCGTCTATCGTCAATTCTATATTTACGCCGCTTTTAACGATTATCATTATGGTCCCTGTTTCCCTGTCGCTGCTTGCGCCGTTGGGTTATTACGGGGGGAACTATCTCGCTTACGGGATCGACTGGATCGTCAAAACCGTCCCGTGGCTGGCCGGATTTGTTATTGGCGCGATTCGCCCGTTCCTGGTATTAACCGGCATGCACCACGCCATCCGGCCGATTTTGCTGCAGCAAATCGCCACGTTTGGTTATACCAATATCAGCCCGGCCAATTTCTTAAGCACCATGGCGCAAGCGACATCCACATTGGCGGTCTACATGCTGATTAAGGAAAAAAGCAAGAAACAGCTCGCTTTATCATCGACCTTTTCCGGGTTTTTGGGTGTTACGGAACCGGCCCTTTACGGCATTATCATCAAATATAAAGCGGCGCTGATCGGTACTGTTTTAGGCGGCGGGATCGGCGGAATGGTCGCCACGATTATGGGAGCGAAGGCGTACGCCTCTTCCATGCCGAGTATTTTTAGTATTCCCGTTTATGCCGGCGGCGGTTTTGCCAGCATTTTGGTCGGTCTTCTCTTCACGTTGGTCGCCACTTTTGTGATCACCATAGTGCTTGGCAAAGGGATTTTCCGGATCAATCCGGCGGAACCCGAGCAAGCTTCGGAAACAGAAACAAAAGCTCCGGCGGCTCCGGCTGAAAAAACTTCGGCTGCCGAACAAGCGGGTACGCTGGAAATTTTCAGCCCGGTATCGGGCAATTTCCTGGATCTGAAAGAGTTAAATGATCGTACTTTTTCCGAAAAATTACTGGGCGAAGGCCTGGCGATCGTCGCTGATCAACATCACATTGTCGCTCCAGCAGACGGTAAATTGACGGTTTATCGCACGAACCATGCCGTGGGCATTGAAACGGACGCCGGCGTTGAACTCCTGATCCATGTCGGGATTGACACCGTGAAATTAAAAGGAAAGCATTTTAAATCTTTCCGTAAAACCGGAGATGTTGTAAAGAAGGGCGATATTCTGTTGGAATTTGATAAAGAAGCGATTGAAGCTGAAGGATATAATTCAGCCGTCGTGATCATCGTTACCAATCCGAATAACTATGCTTCCGTACAAATCGTTTCTAATAAACCATATGTAGGCCAAAAAGATGTTATTTTGACACTTAAATAAATAGGAGGAGTCATGAAGATGTTTGAGCGATTCGCAGGATTTCCCGATCGGTTTTTATGGGGGGGCGCCATTTCGGCTCCCCAGGCTGAAGGGGCTTACCAAGAAGGCGGAAAAGGATTAACGGTAGCCGATATGGCTTTGCGATACGATAAGAGCGTTTCAAGGAAAGAACGCAAATACGTTGACAGACAAAGAATCGAAGACGCGATTAACTACGAGGGGACCGACAAATATCCCAAGAGAAGCGGTGTTGATTTTTATCATAGATACAAAGAGGATATAAAATTATGCGCCGAGATGGGATTTAAAGTTTTTAGAATGTCCATTTCGTGGAGCCGGATTTTCCCAAAAGGAAATGAACAACACCCTAATCAAGCCGGGCTCGATTTTTATGATCAAGTGATTGGGAAGATTGTCGATTACGGGATGGAACCGCTCATCACCATAAGCCACTTTGATTTACCGCTGCATTTAGTTGCTGAACATGGCGGCTGGAAAAACCGTGAGCTGATTGATTTCTATGTCCGGTATGCGACGCTTCTATTTGATCGATATGGAGATAAGGTGAAGTATTGGATCGCGTTTAACGAGATCAATGGCGCCCGTTTTACCCCGTTCAATTCACTCGGAATCTATGCGGAAGGAAGCGAGCACTTTGTCCAAGATTGTTATCAGGCGGTGCACCATCAATTCGTTGCGTCAGCTCTGGCGGCCAAAATTTTGCATAAAAAATATCCGGAGGCAAAAATCGGCTGCATGATCGCAAAATTCACTACGTATCCGGCCACCTGCAACCCGGAAGACGCCATGTTATCCGTGATCGATGAGCAGATCGATAATTACTTCTTTACGGATGTATTATTAAGAGGGACGTATCCTAGATATATCCATCGCTATTTTAATGAACACGATATTTCGATCCAAGCCCAGGATGAGGATTTCGAGCTGCTAAAAGAACATACCGCGGATTTTCTGGCCTTTAGCTATTATATGTCCTCCATATCCAGCAGCAAAAAAGAAGATTTGGAAAAAACGGACGGCAATCTTCGCGAGCAATTAAAAAATCCGTATCTGGAAACATCCGAATGGGGATGGCAAATTGACCCTATCGGCTTAAGATATACATTAAACACGCTGTATGATCGTTACCAAGCGCCATTATTTATCGTTGAAAATGGAATCGGCGCCAACGATACGCTTGATGAACACGGAGAAATCCATGATGATTATCGAATTTCATACTTATCCAAGCATATCGAACAAATCAGAGAATCGATTATCGATGGAGTTGAAGTTATCGGTTATACCGCTTGGTCTTCCTTCGATATTGTTTCGTCCGGGACGTCGGAAATGTCCAAAAGATACGGATTTATTTACGTTGATTTGGATAACCATGGCGAGGGAACATTAAACAGAATTAAAAAAGATTCATTTCATTGGTATCAAAAAGTGATTGAAACCAATGGGGCTTCTTTAAGCGAAAAAGAATGACGTAATGGATAGGAATAATAAAAACCCACCTTTGGCGCACAATTTTTGGGTGGGTTTTTGTTATTCCACACTTGCCCAAAATCCCCTGCGATGAAATCGAAATCTTCGATTTCAAATTGCTGCTCGATGAACCCCTACGTTAATTTAAAATTATTAGTTTATAAATTTTAACTTATAGGTTCAAATTAACCTTGTATGCATGTATCGCCCATGAAAGGATTGTTACAATTTAGGCAGGTGATGACATGGGTTACGATTATTCGCAAATTGGCAAAAGAATCAAACGGGTCAGAGAGAATCGAGGGTTGACGCAAGAAGTGTTGGCCGAGAAATTGGATGTCTCCAACGCCTATATAAGCAAAATTGAACGCGGAAAAACGGCGATCAATCTGGACAGATTGTCCCAGCTTTGCGTTGTTCTCGAAGAATCGCCCGAATATATTTTGAGCGGCACCAACATTCAGGGAAAGGATTATCTCCGGCACGAGATTCTCGAACTGCTGGAGGATTGCTCTCCCGACAAGATTAATTTGATTATGCAGGTGATCAAGCCGATCGTGGACTTCAAGGAAAACGCCACGTCCGACGGCTATGATACCTAGAAGCGCCGCTCCTCCGTCATAAACGGAAGAAACCCCAACCCCCGCAATTCCCGCGGTTTTTGAGGTTTCTTTTTTTCTGCTCACAGACCATTTTTGGTAGTCCCCGTCTGTCGGCACCTGCATGTTGTACAAAGCCCCCCATTCTTTGACGGGAAAATCTTTTTCACTGGGGAACAGGTCTTTCCAGGTTGTTGCTTGGTAAGCGGCCAAAGTTTCCTTCTCGGGGAATGATTTGAGCAACGTATATTTAAAATGGTTTACAGCGGATGAACAGTTTCCTTTTTTTATTCAATACGGAGGGCATGAAAATGATACGTCCCTTCATCGGCATGTTGACTTTTCCGAGCTGGTCATTGTGCTGAACGGAAATGCAACGCACCTCGTCAATAACGATGCGTCATTCATCAAGAAGGGGAACGTTTTTGTCATCAACGGCGAACCCCCGCATGCCTACAAAGAAATTTGCGCAAGCATCCCCGCCTATACAACCGCTTTTCTGGTTAAAGATCCGTCATGCTCCGGCAGGTCCCGCTCCGGCTCCGGCTGCAGGTTTTACGGTCTTATGGCTGCACTCGCTTACCGGGCGTTCGGCATGGCCATCATCGTCGGTACACCATGATTGCGACTGGAACGCAAGAAACATCCCTGCCCACCGGTTTTCTTGCGCAAAATGAATCAAAATCCCTCCGTCCTGCCAGATCCCGTCGTCCTCGCGAAACCTCGGATCGTTCCCTTGGTTCATATGGATATCGTGCATACCATTACCGCTGGAGAATTTTTCGCCATAGACGTAGATGTCGGCATTTTTCGTTTTTGCTTCCTGAATGTAATGGTCCACTTTCTCATTCAAATCATTATCCGGGCCGTCTTCATTAAATGGAAGCTCCATCATTTGAGAAGGGTCAAAAAGTCCGCCGCGGATATAATCCAGAGCAAGCTCCCGATTGGACCGGGAAATCTCCGTAAAACCTTCATTTAAATCCGGTAAATGGGTGATTTGCTCGGAATTAAAATGTTCACTAACCAGATAAAGCAGCTCGGAAGGTTTCTTCAGAGACTTTACATTAATCGCCAGTTGGTAATTCCGACGATTTGCGCGCACTACGGCATGATAATGAGGGGTTTTGTCGCCATCTATGGGTGCCTTAGTTCCTTCCACTACTTTTCCTTTCAAAACACCATACGGATGGATAGGCATAGCTGATCTTCTCCTTTTTTGTTGTTATTAGGTATATTGGCTTAAATCAGGTTTGTTCCGCTTCCAGTACTCGGCTAGCAGTCCGGGAGCGGTCAAGTAGAGCAAACCGTTTCCCTCCGCGGATTTTTTTCTGCCGAGCGGGATGGTGCATTTTACGATTTGAGCATACAATTCGGCTTCGGTCAAGGAACGGCCGAATTGCTCTGGTCCCTGGCAATAATTGAGCACCAGCGCCAACGCCCCCGCTACGTGCGGAGAGGACATGGAAGTTCCGGAAATCACTTTGTAAGGTTCATTGCGGTCAGGAACCAGATTGAGCGGATAACAAGACTTTATATTAACCCCCGGGGCAGTTAGGTCAACCTCATTATTTTTGGTTAAAAAAACGGCGTCCTCACCGTTAAAATCGACGGCTCCTACCGAAACGCACTCATTGTACGCTGCCGGATAACGTTTTTCCTCCCTCGATGAGTTTCCGGCCGCGCAGACGACGATGATGTTATTTTCGACGGCGCGCTGAATCGCCTTGTGTATCCCATCGTGTTCGCCCCCGGCGGAAAGGGACATATTGATAATGTTCACCCTTTGAGCGATTGCGTATTCAATCGCCTTGGCAATCCATTCGGGCCGGCCTTCTCCACGGCGGTTAAGAACTTTTAAAATTAACACCCCCGCCTCCGGGGCTACGCCCACAACGCCGTTATCATTTTTGGAGGCTGCTATCGTCCCGGCCACATGCGTACCATGTCCATTGTAATCAGTATATATCTCGGAATTACCGCCGTCGTCATCCGTAAAATTCCGCCCGCCGATGATTCGCTCCTTTAAATCGGGATGGGAGACGTCGCAGCCGGTATCCAAGACGGCAATCTTTACTCCCCTCCCGTAGCTTCCTTTTTCCCAAAAAGCCGGAGCCTGGATCATCTGAATCCCTTTCGGAATTTCTTTAACATGGCGGGTAACGTCCTCTGCTTCAAAAGGTAAAAGCTCTACCGTATCGTTTACACTTGCCGTTACGGACATATCTTACGTCTCCTTTTTATTTTTTAGTTCTAGTGCAATGGGCGGAAAACGCTGAAATCAATCCGATCCGCCAACTGCGGAAGATCGATCAAGGGATTGCGGTTGCCCTGAATTTGGTAAATCTCCTGGTTTCTGTGTTTCTCATACTTGAGGTTGGGCGGAAAATCCTTGTGCCACTTCAGCAGCACATCGATATCCATTTTCACTTTGTGTCGAAGCTCAATCGCCCGCGGATAGCGCAGGATAAAATAAAGCATCGCTCTGGCAACCATCCCTTTACCGTGCTCCGGCTCGAAACGTCCGTCAATATGACCTTCGCCTCCCTCACCTTTCCCGCATTCATTCCGTACCGAATCGGCACCGAACAGATCCGGGTTATAGTCCGCGAAATCCCAATACACTTTATTGCCTCGAAAAGAGTTGCAATCCTTTTCGCAGTAAAACAGATGGTGGAGATCTCCGCGCATGGGTTCTTTTTCGTTAAACCATGATTGGGGCACCACATGTTCGACATTGGCGAGATGCCCGCTCTCCGTTATTTGATCTTCCGCTGCGGTAAATTCCTCCTCATCCTCCTCATCCTCCTCAATGACTTTATGAGGCTCGGCTTCTTTACCGGAGTAGATACTTCTCAGAAAACCGTCGTCGTGCAGATCCACCAGCGTCTTTAAATAATCATCGCTTCTCTTGTACCGAATTCGATTAGTATGCGTACGCTCAAGCAAATCCGTCAGCGCATGGTAGAGCTCTCTGCCGTCTAATCCGTCAAGTTGAACGGAGGCGTAATACCGCTGCGCATCGGCTCGGTCAGCGGCAGAATCGTAATACTCCCGTTCATCGGCCCGAAATTTTTCCAGGTTGGCTTCGAGTCTCGACAATCGATCCGCAGCAAAGACGTTCTCTTCCTCATGAGATTGAGTACGTAGTTCAGTATCCATCTGAACAACTCCTTTACGTGAAATTTAATTTTATAAAAACACTACGATCGGACAGGCTCGCGAACTTTCAATTCCGTCACGGCATAGCAAAATTCCGTAATCGCCGCGCTGACATCGGCGATAATCAACTTCATTTCCTCGTATGGCGGAACGAATTGCCGGCCGAATTCAAAAGTAAAGCCATAGATCTTCGGTTTGCTCGGATCGACGAGATGGCGGCTGTAAGCATAGTCGGTAGTTGTTCCACTCGTGTAGTACAATCCTGACCCGGGCTTTACTTTATAAGATTTTCCGCGAACCGCCTGCAAAGCCTGGTTCATCCGGTTGGCCAGGCTGATTTCCAGGCGTTCGTCGTCCGGAGAAATATATTCTTCATACAAATTTCTCTCAGGTATGCTTCCAAACAACCCGCGCATCCCGTTAAAACGCTTATTTTGAAAATTTTTGTCCTTATCAAGGCTCTGATTTTCATCATCGCCCCAATTGTACAGAATCAGTTCCCCATAGCTATGAATATCGAGGTAGAAGCGGATATTCGTGTCCGTATCCAGCAAGTGAATGATGTTTTGCGTTTCCGGCTCGGAAGCCGGCGACGGTCCTCTATATACAAGAGACTTCTCATCGGTCGATGCGCCGATTCCGCTTTCCCATAAAAAATCAAAGTTGCGATTCACATCGACACCAACCACGGTTCCTTGCTGGTTGCGGTAACGATTTTTACGCCACCAAAATTTTTCGCCCGAATTAGAATCGAAGCCCCGTTCATTTTCCTCAGCGAAGCTCTGGCTGTATATTTTGCCGTCGGGATTAACCTCCGGAAAAACATACAGATCAATGTTTTCAAGAATCCGGCGGATCTGCTCAAAAGCGAAGTTTTTACCGCCATAAGCTATAGCTTGTCTAGAATCATAAGCCTGAACGAGCTGCTTAAGAACATTGAGCGTGATATCAGAGCCTCCCCATTCACGGGCATGAACGTTGCCGGTGAGTAAAATGCCAATCCGCTCCCCGCTGCTGTTCCGTGAATTTACGCTTAACTTGGCGGCTAAACAACTCCGGCCTTCCCGGGTCCCGAAAGGCAGTTCTATGAGCTTTACCCAATTTGGAAAAAGCCGTGCAGTTTGCCTTAGTTCCTGTTCGATTTCCGCTACCGTCAAGTAGCCATCGCGAACAGTATCGGCCGTCCATTCAACCTCATTTGCTTTTATGCCATCGATACGATCCCCCATTCCAGTAAGCTCCTGAATTCGTTCAAACGGAATGCGGCTGACATCAGATTGGTCGGTTACGGTATAACCGCGTTGCTTCAACTCGTTAAGCTGCTCTTCCGTAACCAAAGCCCTTACTGTATAGTCGGTTTCGCTGTGCTGCTCGGCCGTAGGACGGTTTATGTCCAGATTTGCTTCCTCCAATTTATGCAGCATGTCCAAGCTGGACGCATGAATCGTTACTTCAAACCTATTCATTGATTTTCTCCTTTCTCTATGCAGCTAAGGCAGTTCACGATATCCAAAATCCCCTTCGCGGCAATCATCCGGTTTCTTTTAATTCATATTCTGTACCTTACAACCTTCCTCTGGAATCAAATCAATAATAATTTGGCGTAAAAAAAATAATACATCCCAAAGTTCAGTTTACATATTTAGATATTTATCCCATTAACTACAGAGAGGCTCGGTTTTTGTAACAGTCCCGGATCGTTTCCGATTTGGGAAATCGTCGGCAAAGGGCTAAAATCATCGGCATCGTGTATAGACGCGATAAAATTTTTAACAGAACCTTGACGGAACCTTCATGGATCAAATGTTTTCTCCTAAATACAGGTAACTATTCCATCCCTCCCGCCGTTATTTATTTTGGAAACCAAAATTATTGTGCTCATTTGGAGGTCATGATGAAAAGCAAATTGGTACATAAGGCGTTACTGGTTCTGTTATGCGGTGTCGTGTTTGCGGGGTGCTCCAGCGCTCCAGCCAAAGAAACGGGGCAGCGCTCCAGCTTCAAAATCATGTATGCGGACGAATCGTATTTCTTCCAGCAATACGGCGATTTGTTTGCGATGCAATACCCCAATATCGATATTGAAGTGGTTAGCATGAACAGTATTTACAGCGGGGATAATCAGGATTACGACAAAGCGTTTGCGGACTTCGTGGAGAAAGAACAGCCGGATGTACTTATGTTGGGCACGGACAATTACGAGAAATACGCAACGGCAGGTAAATTGCAGGAGCTCGACACCTTGATCGAGCGGGATAAGTACGACACCGGGAGCATTTACCCGGCATTGCTCGAGATTCTTAAGGAGAAGGGCGGCGGTAAGCTGTACGGCCTGGCTCCTTCTTTTTATGGAAGTGCCCTTTACTATAATGCGGATCTGTTCGCCAAATACGGAGTCGAAGTGCCGCATGACGGGATGACATGGCAGGAAATCATCGATACGGCCCGGCGGTTTCCGACCGATGGCGACGAGAAGACTCGCGTCTACGGATTTGGCAACGACTACGGTATGTCCATGGGGAATCTCGCTTCTGCCATCGCGGGTACCCAGGGTTTAAAGTATATCAATACTGATACGATGAAAATCACGCTGAATACGGACTCCTGGAAGCAGGCCTATAAGCTGGCCAAGGACGCGGTTGATTCGGGAACGATCTACAATCCAAAGGATGGCGGTTTCCGTAGCGGAACGTTAGAAGAGTATTATCAAAGCCAGGCGTTTTTGATGGGACGTATGGCCATGACGACCAGCAACTCTTATTTATTGCGTAACATTAAAGACGCCAAAAATACACTCAAGGATTACAAACCTTTTCAAGTCGGTATCGTCGCGGGACCGGTCGATCCGGCCGAACCCGATAAATCCCGCGATATCTATTTTAATGAACTGTTTGCCATCCGGGCCAACTCACCTAATGCGGATGCCGCATGGGAATTTCTGAAGTTTGTGAACGGGGAACCATTCGCCAAAATTAAATCACGATCATTAAATAACGGGCTTTTATCCCGTATGGGAAATTCGAAGGAATATGACGGCGTGAACCTGGACGTGTTTTACAAATTAAAACCGAATTTGGACGGGGCAAGTTCGCTGGACAATGATAAAATCCCCCGGAAATTCCACTCCCAATACCAATCGATCGTCGATCGCGAGCTGAAATTGGTCGAGGAGAACAAGAAATCCATTGAGGAGGCACTGCAGACGATGGAGCAGGAAGGCCAGACCGTATTGGATAAGACGGTAAAAGATGAGGCCGCCAAGAAAAACGGAGAACAGGGAGATGACGGCTCCGAAGACGCAGAAGAAACGGCCAACAACAGCGATGACGGTATGATTATAATCAGCAATTAGTTGCAGCATTCATAATAATCGGGTATACTCTAACCATAATTTAACTGGCATGAAGCACATGCCGCTTTAATACGAGCCTTCGTTTGGCTGCGTATTGGAGCGGCTTTTTGTTTGTCTACACTTAAATTGTGATACATAAAAGAAATGGAGTTGAATGTCAAATTGACGACTGAACTTCTTGATCCACGGAATGATTTTGTTTTTAAGCGGATTTTTGGCAGTGAAGATAATAAAGATATACTCCTGGCCTTCTTAAATCGAACCTACTTATTAATGTGGAGATGCAGCTATTTAATAAATACGACATTGAGAAACGAACGCTCTACTATTGGAGCAGGCGCTACTCCAGCCAGTTGCAGGAAGGGCAATCCTACAAGCTACTGAAAAAATGCGTTACGATCAATATTTTGAATTTCACGGCCATTGCCTACGACCGGTATCATAATGTCTATCATTTGCGGGAAGATCACACGGGTCTTGAGTTATGCGATGACATCGAAGTACATGTTATGGAACTATCCAAACTGGATGATCAGCCGATTTCGATGGAGGGCGGTTTGGTGAACTGGCTGCTTTTCCTGAAAAGTGCCGACAAATCCAACTGGGAGGTGCTGAAGATGAATGAACCAAACTTGAAG
This sequence comes from Paenibacillus oralis, assembly GCF_003863965.1. Classification (GTDB taxonomy): domain Bacteria; phylum Bacillota; class Bacilli; order Paenibacillales; family Paenibacillaceae; genus Fontibacillus; species Fontibacillus oralis. The sequence continues at coordinate 4,087,519 of NZ_RRCN01000001.1, read as the reverse complement.
AAAGCGATGGATACGCTGGAGTTTTTAAGTCTGGATCGGGAAGCCCGCCGCAAGTACGAAGAGCGCCAGAAATACCTGCATGACGAAGCATCCATGATTGAGTGGGCAACGGATAGAGGCATGGCTAAAGGTATGCAGGAAGGTATAGCAAAGGGAGAACAAAAGAAAGCCATTGAAATCGCCAAGAACATGCTGGCCATGGGGATTGAGGTTTCCGTCATCGTGAAAGCGAGTGGATTATCGGAGGACGAAGTCAAATCCTTGAAGTCCACTCACTAGTTTTTTAAAAATAATCGCCTTGCCGATCCGATTAACGGCAAGGCGATTATTTTTTACAGCAACAGTAGAACCCCTCTTATGTCTTCTCCTCCCTCCCGGGGCGCTCCCAATTCGGCTTGATCAACAACTGGAACAGCTTTTTCCCTAATATTTTAAGGATCATATACACCGGGACGATCAGCAGCATGCCGATGATGCCGAATATTTTGCCGCTGCCAAGGATGAGCAAAATCGTTGTGACCGGATGAATATCCAGCGTTTTGCCGAACACGTAAGGCGAGATCAGGTTGTCCTGAATTTGCTGCGCCGCCAGGATGATCACCAGCGACCAGATTCCGATGTACGGCGCTTCGATCAAACCGATCAGCACGATGGGAATAGCAGAGATGATAGCCCCGAAAATCGGGATAAAGTTCATAATGACCGCGATGACCGTCAGCAACAGGGCGTACGGAAGCCCCAAGATCCAGAATCCGATAAGCATCAAAATTCCCAGTGCCACGTTAACGATAACCCGGCCGACGATATAATTGTTTAGTACATTATCGATCTCGCGGACCGTTCTCAGCGCTTCACCGCGATAGCGCCGCGGAAACAATTTCGCCAAAGTGATTCCGAAGCGTTGACCATCTTTGAGCATGTAATACAGGATGATCGGAAACGTGAACAAGGCGATCGCAAAATTGGAGAGCAGCGAAATAAGACCGGAAATGGAATTAGCCAGCATGGTGACGCCAGTGTTCACGTATTCGGTCACTTTGTTATAATCAATCTTTTCCAGCGACAAAAAGGCGAGTTGCTGATTTTTCGCCAGCTCGCTGAGCTTGACATTCAGCATGTCAAGCAAGTTCGGAATATTTTGCAGCAGATTGACCATTTGGGCTTGCAAAGGCGGCCATACCCCTGCGAAAAAGGCGATGGCGACGATCAGCATAACGAGATACAGCAGCAGAATTGCCAACGTCCGGTTGAGCTTGCGCCGTTCCAGAAAATCCACCGCCGGGCGCAGCAAATAGTAGAAAAAAGCGGCCAGGAGCAGTGGAACGAGGACCGCGCTTATCATGACTTGTATGGGCATATAAATAAAATCCAGCTTGGAGCCCAAATAAACGATGGCAATGATGATCAGCAGCAAGGTGCCATAACGAATGGACTTGTCTAACAGCTTTTCCAGCCTCCTTTTGTTTTACGGATGAAGAATTCCCCGTTCCAGAGCCGTGGCTACGGCTTGCGGCCGTGAATCGACTCCCAATTTATTGTAGATATTCGTTAAATGCGCCTTGACCGTTCGCTCGGAAATGCCCATATCAAAGGCGATTTCCTTGCTTTTGTATCCCCGGGCGACAAACTGCAAAACTTGAACTTCTTTCTCGGTAAGCGGAGAAGCTTGCTCTTTCTTCGCGGAATCCTCCCGGTTCTCTTTTGCGGCCAGCGCTTTAGCCAAAATATCGGCCTGCAGCAGCGTCTCCCCGCGCATCGCCGATTCGATTGTGCGGAATAGATGATCCCGGCCCGTATCCTTGAGCAAATAGCCTTTGGCCCCCAAAGCGAGGCCGGTGGCGATAAGATCGTCTTCGTTATAGGTCGTCAAAATAATGACCGGAATCCGGCAACCGCTGTTTTTTAACACTTTCATGGCCTCCAGCCCGCTCATGACGGGCATATTGAGGTCCATGAGAATGACATCCGGGTTAAGCTCATTCACCTGCCTGACGGCCTCTTCCCCGTTTTCCGCTTCACCGATCACCTCAAACCTTTCATCGGTCTCCAGAATCAGCTTGAGTCCTTCCCTCACGACGAAATGATCATCGACAATCAGTACTTTATACCGGTTCATAATGTTTCTCCTTCAAGCCTTGAAGCCTCCATTTGAATTTTTGTGCCTTCCGCGCCGCTAAAAATATGAAGTTCTCCCCCAACCAGCCTGGCGCGCTCCTGCATCCCCAATATACCATAACGCCCCGGCTGTTTGCCGAGCATATCCGTGTTAAACCCTGTCCCGTTATCCCTGATTTCAATAAGCAGCCGATTGTTCGCATCGGACACCGCAACCCACACTTTATCGGCCTTTGCGTGCTTGGCCACATTGGTCAAACACTCGCTAATGATCCGCAGACTATGCTCCATCAACGCTCCGGACAGACGCCGGCTCACCTTCATACTCAGGGCCGTCTGCATCCCTGTCGCCTGAATAAAACGCCGTACCTCATCGGCCACCGCCTCTTTGAAATCGACGTCGGGGGCCGATTTGACCCGCAGGTCGTCGATCGCCCGGCGGGCATCAGCCAACGTACGGCGCGCCTGCTCCATCGATTTTTTGACGATATCCCGCGACCGGTCCAGATTGCCCTGCGACATAAAGGCATCGACGGCCTCCAACTGCATGATCAAGCCGGCTAAACCCTGGGCCAGCGTATCGTGGAGATCGCGAGCCATGCGCTGCCGTTCATTGGCAAGGGTCAATTCTTCAACCTTCCGATGCGCGTTCTCCAGGTCGCGCAGAAAATTTTGCATCCTAATACGCGCGTGAACCTGCCGAAAAAAGAGCAGCGCGTACGCCATAACGATAATCGACATCAGGATGAACAGCGGAAACAGAACTTTCAATTTGTCTAAGCTGCCCGTTAACAGAACGCAATAAAAAAACAACAGCAGGCTGAACAGGACCATGAGGAGTATTTTTCGCTTTTGATAGTACAAACCCACGCTTTGCCCGATCAGAACGGGGAACAATCCGACCAGAGCAGGCGGGGAACCGTACGGCATCAATATGACGCACCATGATATCAGCAGGCCCTGTACTAAAAAATACAGCCAAGGCTGTCTTTTGGTAATGCGGTACGAATTCCAGTGCAGGCAGATATGCGCCGCCATGACCCCGGTAAATAACAGACTGTTAATGATACGTATCTCGTTTAGATTTTGCAATATCAAGGTGGCGATAAATACCATCAACACCCAAAGCAAAACCGGGAACCTGGATACGAACAATTCATTAATCGAATCCGTCAGGGGCGTCTCCCAATCTTCTGATTTTTTTCTGCCGAAGAACATCCAGCCCCCTCCTTTCCCTCTATTATAAGACCTATCCACTCCCTTTTAATCGTACTTTCGTACAATGTACCTTCGCCAATACGGTAGATTTTTAATCTCACCTAGATTACAATAAATTTAGCCACATATGATCAGAAGTTTAACCAAATTTGTCTTAGGAGAATCAACATATGATCAAATCGCAGCGAATTAATCAGATCAAAGAATATGTCTTTGAGCATGAATCGGTATCTTTGGAGGAGCTGGTTGAGCATTTTGGCGTTTCCAAGAACACGATCCGCAGGGATATCCAAATGCTTGTCGAATCGGGGATTCTGAAGAAGGTTTACGGTGGAGTATCCGTCAACCACTCCACACTCGTTGTCTTTAACGAGCGTAGGGATCAAAACTTAACCAAAAAGCAGGAGATTGGAAAGCTGGCCTCGCAATTTGTGGAGGATGGAGAGGTGATCTTTGTCGACTCAGGGACTACAACACTCGAGCTGCTTCCTTACATTCAACACAAGCAGCTTACGATAATTTCCAACAATTTTGACTTCATTCACCAAGCCAAAGCATTTCCTTCCTTGACCATTTTCTCTACAGGCGGCATGCTTGAACGCAAGACGAACTCTTTTGTCGGCTTTCAGAGCATTGAATTTCTTAAAAAATATAATATTAACAAGGCTTTCCTCGCTTCAACCGGCATCACCCTCACCAATGGAGTGACAAATTCGTCGCCGCTAGAAACCGAGGTGAAAAGTACGATCGTGGAAAAAAGTTCAAAGGTTTACTTAATGATTGACGACAGCAAATTTGATAATTATGGGATCACCACCTATTGCTCTTTAAGCGACATTGATTTACTGATCACCAACAGCCTACCCAATGAGAGCTATCAGCAATACGCTCTCGAACACGGCATTACGATTGTCACGCCGTGAAATCCTCGCTCCAAACGCAAACGGCACGCCCCGGCCTTCTTCATAAAAATAGGCCGGATCGTGCCGTCTTGTTGCAGAACGATGATTAGTACGGTTTGGATTTCTTTAACATCTCCACCTTGCGCTGATATGCCCGCTGAATGCTCTCTTTGTCCGATACCTCGGCTACCCCTACATGCCACCAGCTGTCATAGCCGTCCGTCATGGTCTTTGGCAACACCTTCATATCGATTAGCGTGGATGTCGTTTGCTTCTTAGCATCCTCCAGCGCCGTCTTGAGCTCTTGAGCGGTATTGGCTCGATAAACCTTGGCCCCATACGCTTCGGCTATTTTGGCGTAATCGATGTTCATGATCCGGTTGTCTTTCGTCCTGAACTCGCAGTGATAGCTGCCGGAGCCATGATCCATCTGCAAATTGTTAATGCACCCGAATCCCGAATTGTCAAACAGCAGAATATTAATTTTGTGATCATATTGAATCGCTGTGATTAGCTCCGAGTGCAGCATCAGGAAACTGCCGTCGCCTACGATCGAATAGACCTCCCGGTCGGGATGGGCAAGCTTGATGCCCAAAGCGCCGCAGATTTCGTATCCCATACACGAGTAGCCATACTCCAGGTGATACGTATTTGCCACTTCAGCTGTCCAAAGGCGCTGCAGATCTCCTGGTAAGGAACCGGCAGAAGAAACGATGATGCTGTCCTTGTCAATGCTGTCATTGATGGCGATCAACGCCGTTGTCTGAGCCATCTCCGTTCCGAGCGCATCCGCATATTCGTTCATCGTCTCTTGCGTGAAATGCCCCTTGATTTCCGGAGCGAAACCTGAACGTTTAAATTCGATCCGGCCCAAACGTTCCCGCTCGGTGTTCCACTCCGTTTTCAGTTCGGGAATGATCGGACCAAACTCACTGATATATCCGCGCAAGCGGTCATGCAACTTGCTTAAAGCAACTTTGGCATCGGCCACTACTTGCAGGCCATCCAACTTGTAAGCTTGCATGCGGCTGACGTTAATATTCAGAAACTTCGTATTTTCGAAGTCAAACGCCGTCTTGGATGAAGTGGCAAAGTCGGTGTACCGGGTTCCGATACCGATCACCAAATCCGCCATTTTGGCCGCCTTGTTCGCGGCCAGCGTCCCCGTAATGCCCATGCCCCCCAGGTTGTTGGCAAATGTGCTTTCCACGGCCGACTTGCCTGCTTGCGTCTCTACTAACGGAATCCCGAATTCCTTGGAGAAAGCGCTAAGCTCTTCACGGGCCTCCGAATACTTCACGCCCCCGCCCACAAGAATCAGCGGCTTCCTGCTGCTGCGGATCAACCGCTCCGCCGCTTCCAGTTCCCGTTCGCTTGGCTGCAGGCGATCCACATAATGAACGCGTTTTTGAAAAAAAGACTCCGCAAAATCAAAAGCTTCCCCTTCAACATCCTGGGAAATGCAGATGGTGACCGGCCCGCTCTTGACCGGATCGGTCAGCACTTCAAAGCCGCGCAGCAGGCTGCTCATCAATTGCTCCGGCCGCGTCACCCGATCCCAGTAGCGGGAAACCGGCAGCAACGCATCATTGGTCGTAACCGCTATGCTGTATTCCTGCTCAAGCTGCTGCAACACCGGATCGGGTTGTCTGGTGGCGAAGGTATCCGCGGCCAGAAACAGGACAGGGAGGTTATTGGCCAGCGCCGTTGCGGCCGCGGTCACCAGATTGGCAGACCCCGGTCCGGACGAGGTGGACACCGCAAAAATTTTCTGCCGCAGCTTCTCTTTGGCATACGCTATGGCCGCATGAGCCATACCTTGCTCGTTTTTGCCCTGAAAAACTTTCAGATGGCCGGCATCCTGCTCCAACGCCTGTCCGATGCCTAGCACATTGCCGTGGCCGAAAACGGTGAATATGCCTTCAACAAACGGTGTTTCACGGCCGTCAACATGAATATATTGCTGATTTAGAAATTTGACCAGCGCCTGCGCCGTGGTCAATCTAAGCTTTTTCCCCATGCTACAACTCCCCTTTAATTGAAGTTCCCGGTTATTGCCGCGCCAAAATCCACTCATGATCCGGGTCATTGTGGAATTTCCAGATCCGCTTGGGCCCTGCCATAACGTTCAAGTAGTAGGAGGTATATCCGTCCGGTACGCCCACCGGATGATACCCTGCCGGTACAAGCACCACATCCCGATGCTCTACGGACATCGTTTCGTCCAAGCTGCGGTTATCCGTGTACACTCTTTGAAAAACAAATCCGGTATGCGGTTCCACTTCATGATAATACGTTTCTTCGAGAAACGATTCCTCCGGGAGACGATCCTGGTCGTGCTTATGCGGGGGATAACTCGAAAAATGTCCGCCTTCGGTATACACCTCCACCACAAGCAGGCTGCTGGCCGAAGGATCACTGTCCGGCAAAATGTTGTGCACCATGCGTTGGTTCTGATATTTGCCGCGGCGCTCCACGCCTACATCTCCGGCTTTAATCCATCGGGTCGGAAGTTGCTGCAAGGAAGGAGCATAACACAAGGCGACGGTTGCATTCGTCACCGCTTCAAGGAGGAACTGCTTGCCGCCGGATACAAACACGCTGTCGGTCGGCTTTTTCTCGAATACACTCTCCCTTGTCCCGATTCCCGTAAAATGATGTTCGCCTTCAGAAACCGTAATCCGGCCTGTTAGTGCGACAATACAGCATTCCTGATCCGTCAGCGTTTCTTCATAACGCGCTTTCACCTTGAGATCGATCATTTTGAAGCCGACATACTCCAGCCCAGTGTCTTGGGCCAATAGTTGATGGACGATAGTGGCATCACCTTCATGAACTAGACTCGGTTTACGCAGCAACGGACTGGCCACGGATAAATCCCCCTCCATTTTTATTAAAATTTAATTGCTTCTATATGTTAACTGTTGATAATATTTTGGTTATGTTTTATATTAAATGTATTCAAATTCACAGGAGGAAAACAACATGCCATTACTACGATTTGACGTTATTGAAGGCCGCAGCCCGGAGGAATTGAAAAAACTGTTGGATGCGGCTCATGCTGCGATGGTCGATGCCTTCCAGGTCCCTGATTCCGACCGGTATCAGATTGTGCATCAGCACCCTGCTCGTGAAATGATGATTGAAGATACAGGCTTAGGCTTTAAACGTACCGATCAGGTTGTCGTCATCAGCATCGTAAGCAAAGAGCGGACGCCGGAACAGAAAAAACAATTGTACAAGCTGCTGGTTGAACGTCTCAAGCAGGAATGCGGTATTGAGCCAACCGACGTGATCATCTCGCTGGTACAGAATGGACCGGCGGATTGGAGCTTCGGTATGGGGGAAGCCCAGTTTCTCACGGGAAAACTGTAAGCAGGCGTCTCCCAAAACGTACAAAGCCGGCTTTTTAGAAATAGCAAAGGGCATGCATGAGAGTCGGTCAAATCCTATCATCTTCATGCAAGCACATGCATGCCCCTTTTTTTAACGCAATCCCAATCCTTCCTTCATGGCCTTTAATGTAAGTTCACTCGACCATTCGGGTTTGTCCGGATAAGCAAACACTGCATTGGTGGCAATGCCGTCAAACTTCATTTCCTTCAGCTTCTTGAAGATCGCCGGGAAGTTTACCTCTCCTTCGCCAATATTCAAATGCTGGTGGATGGTAATTTCGGCGTCCGGCGGATTGACAATATAACGCAATCCGAAGGCCGCTTTATGATTAAACGTATCGGCAAACAACACATGAGCCAGCAAGTCTCCGGCTTCGTCAAACATTTTCTCGATGTCGCCGATTCCGTCGTCATAGTAAAAAGTGTGAGCGGTGGAGTAGACCAGCTTGATCCAATCTTTGTCCAAAGCGCGGATCATATTAATCGCTTCCCTGTTCGTTTCGATAAAATCCAGGGGATGGGCTTGCAAATTCAGTTTGATGCCTTCCCGCTCAAAGATCGGCAGCAGTTCATCCATGGATTTAATAAATTTCTCTTCGCTCACCCGTGCGTGATATTTACTGCCGCTGAATTCACTGTTCATCAAATCAACATCAAGTTCCACGGCGATTTCGATGGCGCGTTTCCAGTTCCGCACCGCCGCCTGCCTCTGTTCCTCATCCGGACCGGCCCAATAATACAGCGGCAATAACGAGGAGATTTTCAGCCCCGTGTCGCGCAATCTTTTTTTCAGGGAAGCGATTTTGGCTTTGTCGACCTTGGGATATTTATAAAATGGACAAAAATCTTCACGCGGCGACAGCTCAATGTATTCGTAGCCCAGTCTGGCCACCTGATCGACCATTTCCTCAATCGTTGTGTTGTCTCTGTAATGCGTCGGGTCATAAGCGATAATCATGTCACGATCTCCTCCATCATCGGTATCAGTTCCAGTACTTGGCTACATGGCTGCGGGTTACTTCGGCAGCCTTCTTCACGTTCTCCTCCTGGGAAAGCTTGTAGTAATCGGGGCGGAAGACTTCCACCGTGCAAACCTCTCCTTCAAATCCGATTTTCTGCAACGTATCGGCATAACGCCGGTGATCCAGACAATCCCCGGGCTCACCTGGCCATAGCCGCTTCTCATCGGTATTGTACGGGGCCCCGCAAGGCATATTTTCCGAACCGTTCAAATGCCAGACAAAAATTTTCTTGCCATCCGCCTTTTCCAGCGCCTCAAAGCTGGAGGCCATGGCATGGAAATGGTATTGATCCAGCGTGATGCCCACCAGCGGAGAATCAACCGCCTCTGCGATCGCGTAAGCGTCCTCAAAACGGTTGATCGACATGGAAGGAGCGCCGCAGAATTCGATCGACAGCTTGATGCCGTGCGGTTCAACCTTTTTCACCATTTCCTTGAGGACGGCAACCGCATCCGCTTTGATTTCATCCAATGTGGCGTGAACCGGCAAATCCATGGACGGAACCACGACGATCATTTTGCAATCCAACATGTTGCAGCGGCGGATGATTTCGTCCAACTCCTCCATAACCGCCTCCTTTTCGGCCTGCGTTTGCTTCATATTAAAGAAAATAAGTGCGTTGTAGGACAGCATTTGGAGCTTATGGGCGGGGTCTCTGAACCAGGCGCTCAACTCCTCAAGCGTGTATTTTCCGGCCGCCAAATCACGATTCAAGCATTCGGACTGAATATCGATATAGTCAAACCCGTGTTTTTCGCAATATTCCAGATCCTTCAGCACCGAATGATCCTGGCAAAACCGGTTGCATCCTTCATTGAACCCTATTTTCATGGCATTTACCTCCCAATGTTCATCTGCTTATTTCGTAAAAGCCTTCAATACGCAGGAATCGAGATAGCCCCGGGCAATCAGGGCATATTCCAGCGGATTGGCAACCTCCGGATCCTGCTCCGCTTCAATCACGATCCAGCCTTGATAATCGTTCTGAATCAGAAACGAGTACACTTCCACAAAATCGATCAAACCGTCTCCCGGAACGGTAAACATCCCCGCCAGAAAGGATTGCAAAAACGATTTTCCCTCCGCTCTGCAATCATCTAATACTTCCGGCCGCACATCTTTGAAATGAACATGGGCAATCCGCTCGATATGGGCCTCCAGCAGTGACAGATAATCGCCATCCGACACAAAAATATGTCCCGTATCGTAGAGCAAATGCACAAGTTTGGGGTTGGTGCCGGCCATCAGCCGGTCCACCTCTTCTTTGGTTTGAACCCCTGTCCCCATGTGATGGTGATACACCAGCTTTAGTCCGTATTTATTGGCTGCTTCCCCCAGGGTATTCAAGCCCTCGCAAAGCCGCTTCCATTCTGCGCCCGTAAATTCCGGTTTCTCTTTAAACACATTTTTGTCCGTCCCCTGCACACTGTAGGTTTGTTCCGACACAACGGCGACATCCGCGTTAACCGCTTTCAAATAGGCGCAGTGCTCAGTGAAATCCCGCAAGGCCTGCTCAATACCGTCGCGGATGATGTAGCTGCTGAACCATTTTCCCGCAATGCGCAAATTCCGCAGCTTCAGCTCCTTGTTTAACACCTCGGGCTCCGGGAAAAAACCGCCCACTTCCGTTCCTTCAAATTTCGCCACAACGATGTCGCTTAAAATTTGCTGTAAATTGTTGTTCTTGCCGATTTCGGGAATATCATCATTTCTCCAACCAATGGGCGCTATTCCCCATTTGATTGCACTTTGGGTTGCCATGTCCATCCCCCCGCCAAAAAAGTAAGATACGAGATTTCACCGTCTTTCGAGGTTCATTCTAATGGGAAAAAGATTCAAAAACACTATCCATACTTGCTTAGAAATTGACTTTTTTTGCTCATAAAATAGCGTCCAAAAAAGAAGCCAACACCGCACACCGGGTCAGCTTAAAATCTCATCTTTCTGAATTTGCCGGGGGTCAATCCGCCCGTGGATTTTGAGAACGTTCGGATGAAATGGGCAACATTATTAAACCCGCTGCGGGCGCTGATTTCTTCCACCGTGAGGTTGGTCTCCACCAACAGCTGTTTTGTTTTTTTCAGCCGCAAGTTCAGGACGTAGTGGTGTGGGGTTACTCCCATCTCTTTTTTAAACAACCTCACGAAGTGGTACAGGCTCAGGTTCGAAAGCTTGCTTAATTGCTCAACATAAAGTTTCTCGGCATAGTGAGCATGAATGTAATCCAGAGCCGGTCTAAGATCCGGATTAAGCCTTTTTCCCGAAACCTGTTTGGGGCCTGCCGGATAATTGGTTTTAAACAACGAAACCAATAATTGATAGATTTGCACGGACAAATCAAAATCATCGGGATTGCCGGCAGCGATTTTATCAATGATCGCAGGGATTGCCGTATTGTCATGGCCCAGCCCGGAGAACAGGCACCCGGCCTTTTTGTACAATTCTTCACACATCATCTCGGACTGCGGGCCCGAAAAGTGAAAGAAGTGAAATCTTACATCGTCTACCGCATAATAATAATTCCGGTATCTGCAATCCAGCAAAACGATATCGCCCGCGGAAGCGGTAAACTGTTGATCCCGATAATTAAAGGCGAGACTCCCCTCCCGGATTGAAAATAGAATAAAGGAGTTCATATAATCTCTGTCCACTTTGTAAGGAAACCTGCAATAATACTCGCCGCCCCAAAAAACATAAAAGAACATCGATTTCGCCACGTCTGAAGCTTCATGAAAATATACGCCGTTTTTCCATACAATTCCCGGTTCCGATTGAGGAATATACAGATCGATCAAGGGGGCCTCCTTATCAAGCAGGTTTATTGGTTTGTACGGTAAAAATCCGGCTTCTCCTTTAAGGTTACAGGTTCCCAGCCCCCTGACTCCTGCGCTTTTACGCAGGCGTCAGCCGTCACCGCGGCGATGTAGCCGTCCCAGGACGTAGGCCCGCCCGGTTCACCCGTTTTTTGAATGGAATCGATAAAATCCTGCAGCTCAACATCATAAGCCTCGATGAAACGCTGCTTCCAATCCATGAGCAGATTCACTCCGTATTTGGCATCCTTGCGGAACGTAACGCTTTGAACTTCAGGCAGCGTTACAATCCCTTCTTCCCCGATCACCTCGCACTGAATATCGTAACCGTATTTGCAGTTGACAAACACTTCGGCGGTAATAATGATTCCGCTTTCGGTCTTGAGTGTGATGATTTGCGGGTCATGCAAATGGTCTGAAGCATATTTGGTTTTCTTCGGATAAACCACCTGCACGGCTTTATAATCGTCATTGACAAGCCAATGCAACACGTCGATTTCGTGAATCAGCGTATCCGTAATCGCCATATTGGTCAAATAGCTGTCCCCCACTTCCGGATTGCGGTGCGCGGCGCGAATCATCAGCGGTTCGCCGATAAATTTATTTTCGATCGCCTCTTTCAATTTGATGTATCCGCTGTCATAACGGCGCATGAACCCGACTTGCACCAAACGCTTGCCGTGCTTCATCTCGGCTTCGACAATGCGCAGACAATCCTCCGCGGTTGTAGCGAGCGGCTTTTCGCAAAAGACGTATTTTCCCGCTTCGATACCAGCCAGCACGCTCGCCTTGTGAGCCGGTCCCCAGCTCGTGATCACAATGGCATCCACATTACCTTCGGCCAGCAAAGTGCGATCATCGGGAAATACCTTCGCATTCAGCCCCAAATCCGCCACCGCCTGTTTGGCCGCCTCCGGGTTTATATCCGTAACCGCCACAACCTCGCCGCCGTTTAGCGTTTGCTGAATTCTTCTCATGTGATCCATGCCAAGCGCTCCTGTACCGATAACTCCAAATTTCATGGTCATAAGTATACTCCTCCAATGATTTATTAAAAGTTTACATTCGAAGATTCCGGTTGCTGCCGTTCTCCGTAAAGCTCCAACTGAATTTCTTCCAGAGATTTGCCGGAAGTGTTAGGAGCGAACAAGCTGCCGATCAGGAAGCTGATAAACACAAAAACCACCAGGATCGCGGCGACCGCACGGATTCCAAAATCCGTGAGCAGCATCGGCACGAACACGCTCCAGATGCCCAGCGTAATTCTCACCGCGAAAAACATAAAGCCTTGCGCGGACGCCCGCAGCGAAGTGGGGAACAATTCGCTGGACCACAGCTGGTAATTGGCTTGCTGACCAGAGCCGTTGTTGATGCCCATCAAAATGATAAACAGAATAAGAATAGGAATTCCATCCACCGGGAGCAAAAGCAGCGACCAGCCGACAACGGCAAGAAATGCTGAAAACGCATATACCTTCCGGCGATGTTTATCCGCGAACACCATAAAAATCAAGGCTACCGCCAGACCCGTGAAGGTGAAATACCCCATTTGCAACAGATTGGCGGTCGTTGCCGAGACCCCGCCTACTTTCTGATAGATATACGGCATAAAGAAACCCATGACGCCGGCGGCCAAATTCCAGACTAGATAGACCCCCATCAAAAAAAGAATGCTGCGCATAAATTTACGCTGAAATAAGTGCCTATACGTTTTTCTTTCAATCATCCCCCGCTTCTGGTGGACTTGCCGGCTTTTCCAGGCTTCCGATTCCGGCAAGCGCAGGCGCAGGATTAAGGTAATCAAAGAAATGACCAACAAATGGGCAAAAACGATCCGGTTGCCGAGCAAGCCCATCCCCCCGAGCAGCACCGATAGAAGCATAACGATAACCGCTCCCAGCGCCCAGGCTACCTGCGCCATCCCGGCATGCCTTGCCCGCTTCTCCTTGGGAGCATTTTCGGCGATAATGGTCCAGGAGGCGGTAATATCGGCTCCGACCGCGATGCCGGCGATAATGTACCCGGTCAGCAGCATCGGGAAATTAACCCCGAAAATGATGAGCATGGTTCCAAGCGCATAAGCCATCATGCTGGTCGTATAAATTTTCTTCCTCCCCACCTTATCGGCCAGATACCCTCCGACCAGCGCGCCGATGGCGGCCGAAATCGCGTTGGCACTCATCGCACCCAGCAATCCGATTTGACTGTCGTTCAACCCCAGATAATCTACCCATAGGGACAATCCGGCCGAACCGGCCACTATGGAGCCGGCATCGATGTAATTAGCCAATGCGGCAACAATCGTTTTCTTCTGTTTGGACGGTTCTCTGCTTGCCAACGTATTCATGCGCTTCCTCCTCTTTTTGATTCTTCCTCATGTTTTGCCTGTTAAGTCACCTCCTTATCGTATTTCCGATGATGTTATGATTAACTTTTGATAATAATGTGATTACATGATAATATTAAAAGCGCTTACAGTCAACTTATATTTTCCAATATTTCTTTTTATTCCACCTTTTGGGCACGAAATTATCATAATATCTTTGGATTCCTATCTATAACTTCCGATCTTGATCATGTTTTGGTTAAAAAGTTGTAGTTCCATGGAAGTATACGCAAATAAAAACGGCAAGCGTTGTCCGAAGACGGCGCTTGCCGTTTTAAGTTTGCTAATATTCTATTGAATGCTTAAGTCACAAGGAAGAAACCTGTTCCCAGACGGGAATTTCCGCCGGAAACTGCTTTTTGGGAAGGAAGTGCACACTGCGAATATAACGGATCGTGCGGCTCTGCGCGCGCATGATGACGGAATGCGTCTCCGCATGATCAGGGCCGATAAAGCGGACACCGTTCAGAAATTCTCCGGTAGTCACGCCGGTGGCGGCGAACAAGACATCTCCGGAGCCGACCATATCCTTCATGTAAAGCACCTGGGTGGGATCGGCAATGCCCATTTGCAGGCAGCGCTGGACCTCCTGCGGACTGCTCGGAAGCAAAATGCCCTGCATCTCGCCGCCGAGGCATTTCAAGGCGGCCGCGGCCAGCACGCCTTCCGGCGCACCGCCGGAGCCAAGATAAAGGTCTACATCATTGTCCGGAAGCGCGGCCGCAATCGCGCCGGCGACATCCCCATGAAGAAGCAGTTTGATCCGGACGCCGGCTTTTCGCAACTCGGAAATCAGGCCCGCATGGCGTTCCCGGTCAAGAACCATGACGGTCAGTTCGGAAAGCGATTTGCCCGTAATTTGGGATGCTTTGTTTAAGGTGACGCCGACCGGATCCGTAATGCTCAATTTACCGGCCAGTTCCGGGCCACAGGCCAGCTTCTCCATATAAATGTCAGGGGCGTGCAGCAAGCTGCCTTTGTCGGCGACGGCGATGACGGCTTGCGCGTTGCTTAGACCCGCGGCCACCACTTCCGTACCTTCGAGCGGATCAACGGCAACGTCTGCGGACGGTCCCAGGCCATTGCCTACTTTTTCCCCAATATAGAGCATCGGCGCTTCATCCATTTCCCCTTCGCCAATCACCACGGTTCCGTCGATCGAAACGGAATCGAACATGGAACGGATCGCAGCGGTAGCTGCCTCGTCGGCGGCGTTTTTATCGCCTCTGCCGACCCAGCGGGCGGCGGCCAGGGCGCCCAGTTCCGTCACCCTTACAATTTCCAGCGTTAGTTCTCGTTCCATATAAAATCCCCCCATTAGCGTTATAATTCGGAAATTTTTAAATATAACCCATGATGATGCCGGCCGTCTCTTCAATCGCTTTATCGGTAATGTCGATAACCGGACATTTCAGCCGGGAATACAGCGCCAGGGCATAATCTGTTTCTTCCCGGATTCGGGCCAGGCTTGTATATTGCGTGTCTAGCGGCAAGCCCAGCATTTTCAGCCGCTCCGAGCGGATTTTGAGCATATGCTCCGGCTCCATCGTCAGGCCGACGAGGCGGCTCGCAGGCAGGCTCAGCAGATGCGGCGGCGGCCCTACCTCGGGAACGAGCGGATAGTTTACGACTTTTTTGCCGCGATGGGCAAGGAAGATGCTTAATGGCGTCTTGGAGGTGCGCGATATGCCCATCACCACAATGTCCGCTTCGAACATGGCTTCGAGATTCCGGCCGCCGTCGCTGGCCACCGTAAAATCGATGGCTTCTACACGCCGGAAATAATTTTCATTAAGCTGATGCAGCAGGCCGGGGCGCGCCCTCGGCGCATCGTCGAAAGTGTCGATGAACGCCTGCATCATTGGGCCCATAATATCGACGATGCGCAAGTCGAGCCTGACGGCTTCTTCGCGAATCGCTTCGCGGAGCTCCGGCTGCACAAGCGTGTAGGCTACAAAACCTTTGTGGCGCGCGGCTTCTTCCAGCAGCTTCCGCAATTCATCTTCATGCCGAATGTTGCCGTAACGCTTAATCTGGACTCGTTGATTCTCAAATTGGTGAATGACAGCCTGCACAACCGCCTCGGCCGTATCTCCCAATGAATCCGAGCAAATCGTGATCAAATGTGATGTTTCCATGCTCTTTCGATTCCTCCTGTTTCCCTATCAATGGATCTCTTTGTCAAGAAGCAGCTTTAAGATCGAAGTTTTCGTCAAACGGCCAACCACCTCAAGCCTTGCTCCGCTCTCTTCTTCGTTAGCCGGAACGACAACCGGCAGGCTGTCTACCTCGTGCAAAATCATTTTTTGCGCCGCGTCGAGCACCGTATCTTCGGGGAATACCGTAACCACCTTGGGTTGGCGGGTCATGACCATACTGACCGGCATGGACGCGGCGCCAGGGTTGCCGAGCGTAACCTTAAGAAAATCTTTGCGCGAAGCAACCCCGGCGAGCTTGCCGTCATCATCGCAAACGAAAAGCGTGCCCACGTCCTGCAGAAAAAGCGTAACGACAGCATCTTGAATGGTAGTGATTTCCCTGATAATGATCGGCATGCCCTGAATATCTTTGACTTTGCTATTTTGCAGCAGGTAACCGTTGCGCAGATCGGAAGAAGCCTTGCCTCCCGGGAAATAACCGACCTTTGGCTTGGCGTTGATATAATCGAGCATAACAAGCAGCGACAAGTCCGAGCGGATCGTCGGTTTGCTCAAACGCAAGCTTTCAGCAATCTGTTCTCCGCTGATCGGTGCGTTTTTCTGGACGATATCGATAATTTGCAGTTGACGGGCTGTCAGTTCGATCACGGTTTACCTCCACTTTATAGGTGAACTTGCACACTCTTTTAAGAGTGAATTGGATATATAATCCGTATTTATGTTTGAATAATACACAATATTTCAAGCAAAATCAATATATAGAACGTACTATATTTTCTTTTTTTAAATAAAAAGACCTCCGGCCGAATTGGCCAACAGGTCTCCACAGGTGCAATTTATTGTTTATTCAAAATTTGTATAGCGCTTTCATATGCACGCGGTGTTGCAAATACTCCCTTAATCGATGCCAGCCAACTCAGCGGGTCGCCTTCTATAGTAGAACAACGAATTCCCGCGGTTTCGCATAAAATCCTCCCGGCTGCGTAATCCCAGGGCGCCAGCTTGGAAACGTAAACCGACTGTTTTCCCAATAGCAGGTGAATAAATTCCGTACCCGCACAGCTCTGTATCCGGACCCCGCAGCTTCCCCAGGCCAGGTCCTTAACGTTGGAAACATTGTCGGCAAACATTTGCCAGTTGATGGCCACCAAGCTGTCCTTTAATTCGTTATCCTGCCATGGCGGCAGCGGATGACCGTTATAATATACGCCGATTTCCGGCCCGCCCCAAATGAGCCGGCTACGCATGACATCATAAATGAAACCGCATTTGCCCACTCCATTTTCCACAACAGCGATCATGACGGCAAAATTCTCTTTTTGTTTGATGAAATTCATCGTTCCGTCGATGGGGTCTAGTATCCATACCCGGCCGGCCATATCCTCCACCCGATCCCCGGTGCCTTCCTCGCCTAGGATGCGGTCGCCCGGGTAGAACTTCCTGATATTGTGAACCAGAAACTGTTCAATCCGCCGGTCCATATCGGTCACCAAATCAAGGGCCCCGGTCTTCTGGGATATTTCTCTTTCTTCTTGAAGCGAGTCGCGCAGCATTTGCGCCGCCTCCTCAAGCCAGCCCAACACCCGTTCAACATCCAGGCCGTTCATCTTTTACTCCTCCTTACCTTTACAAAACCGCACCCAATGCCAACACACAGAGTAGCCCTGTCACCGAAAGCACCGTTGTCAGCGTGGTCCACGTACCAAATGTCTCCTTCAGCGTCAGTCCAAAATACTCCTTGATCATCCAGAAGCCGGCATCGTTCACATGGCAGGCGATTACGCTGCCCGCTCCCGTAGCCAGCACCATCAGCGCCGGATTCACATCACCAACTGCGATCATCGGCGTCACCAGACCCGCTGTAGTCAGCGCGGCCACTGTTGCGGAACCAAGACACAGTCTCAAAATGGCCGCGATCATCCAGGCGACAAGCAGCGGAGACAAGTTGGTTGCCGAGAACAATTGGGAAACGTAATCGCCGATCCCGCCGTCGACCAGCACCTGCTTAAAAGCTCCGCCGCCGCCGATCACGAGCAGCATCATGGAAATTTGCGAGATAGCGCTTACCAAAGTGTTGCTGATTTGCTTCATCGCGATGCCTCTGGCTATACCCATAGTATACATGGCCACCAGCAAAGAGATAAGCATCGCGGTGCCGGGCGTTCCGATAAAATTCAGCACTTTGAGCACGGGCGAATTTTCGGGCATCACCATTTTGGCGGCCGCGGCAACGCCCATAAAAATAACAGGAAGCATGGAAGTCAGCACGCTGATGCCGAAACCAGGGGTTTCGCTAAGCACAAAGCTTTTTTGATCGCCGATGACAACGGAAGCGTCCGTTTCCCGCTCGTACACACGGGGATACACTTTCATCAGCACTTTGTTAAACAAGGGTCCGGCCACAATCGTCGTCGGAATGGCGATGATCATACCGTACAACAGAACCTGTCCCAAATCCGCTCCATAAGCGGCCGAGATGGCGGTCGGCGCCGGATGCGGCGGCAGAAAGCCGTGGGTTACGTTCAGCGCGGCGGCCATCGGAATGCCGAGATACAGGAAAGGCATCTTCAATTCTTTCGCGATAACGAAAACAATCGGAATCAAGAGCACCAGACCAACTTCAAAGAATAGGGCAATTCCGACGATAAAAGAAGCCACCACGACCGCCCACTGAATCCGTTTACGGCCAAACTTGTCGATCAGCGTGATGGCGATTCGGTATCCGCCTCCTGCGTCGGATACAAGCCGGCCGAGCATGGCGCCGAAACCGAACACCAGCGCCAAATGCCCCAACTGGCCGCCGATTCCGCTTTCAATGGTAGTAACAATGGTCGTCGGATCCATTCCGAGCAGCAGAGCTACGACAAAAGCGGTAATCGTAAGCGATACAAACGTATTCAGCTTTGCTTTCATAATCAAAACAAGCAGCAGCGCAACCCCAAAGCAAACAATCAATATCGGCATAAACTAACTTCCCCCGCTTCAATTATAAAGTAATCACCAGATGTTAATAGCAATCAAATTTATTGGCTTTGCTCGGCAATGAGCTGCTCGATTTCAGCCACCGTCGGCATCGCTTCCGATGAACTGTGCTTGCTGACGACGATAGCAGCCGAAGCGCTTGCGTATTTCAGGGCTTCAGCAATCTCTTTTCCTCTCATTAAGGCGTACAGGAAAGCGGCCGCATAGGAATCGCCAGCTCCGAACGTTTTGAGTACTTTGGATTTATAAGCCAGCCCTCTATGCACCTTGCCATCCCGGGTATAAGCGTAAGAACCTTGCACGCCATGCTTGATAACCACCAGCTCCGGGCGATAACGGAACAATTGTGAAACGGTCGCCTCGTTGTTTCCGCCTTCTTTTCCTTCAAGCACATCAAACTCGTCCCGGGTTCCGATCACAACATCCGCCTGTTCGGCAATGGCCGAGTAATAAATCGACGTTTCCTGCGGGGACTTCCAGGTGTAACCCCGATAATCCAATTCAAAAATGACTTTGGTATCGTTGTCCCGGGCATATGAAATCGCTTTAAAAACGGCTTCTCGCGAAGGGCTGGCGGCAAGCGCCGTACCGGAGACCAGCAGGGCCGAAGCGGCGGCAATATATTTTTCCTCGACCTCTTCCGGCCGTAAATACAGATCGGCGACATTTTCACGGTACATCAGAATGCTGCATTCCTCCGGACTTTTAATCTCCGTAAAAGCCAGGCCCGCCTTGCGTCCTTCCGTATCGTCAATCATATTAGAGACATCGACACCGCTCTTCTTCATGGAATGCCGGATAAAGCGGCCGTGCTGGTCGGCGGGAACTTTGCCGATAAATCCGACTTGCAAGCCGAGTTTGGCCGCGCCGATTGCAATATTGGCGGGCGAACCGCCCACATATTTGGAGAATGTCAACGTTTCTTCCATGGGCCGGTTGTACTCCACCGCGTTTAAATCAATGCAAGCTCTCCCCAACGTGATAAGGTCAAATTTTCGTTGCTTTTCGTTTTGCAGCATTGCAATCTCTCCCTACTTGAATCAGTTTGCCTGCACGCCTGGCCTCACGGCGCAAAGGCCGTAGGCCAGGCACACAGGAGTTATAAAAATTTATTGATCTTTTGCCGGTGCTCACCGCTACGCTTTTCCTGCGGAACCAAACTCCCGGATTTTGCCTTTGACAATTTCCTGGATCGCCTCAGTTCCCGGGGACAAAATCGCGCGTGGATCGTACACACCGGTGTCGGCGTCAAGCGTCCGGCGCAAGGCCGACGCCCAGGCCTGGATACATTCCGTGTTGACATTGATTTTGGCATGGCCCAAAGAGATCGCCCGCCGAATCTGATGTTCGGGAATGCCCGAAGCGCCGTGCAGCACCAGCGGAATCCCGACAAGCCCGGAGATTTGCTCCATTTCCGCAAAGCCCAGCACCGGTTCTCCCCGGTAAGGACCATGGACGGAACCAAGCGCCGCGGCGAGCGCATCGATCCCCGTTTCCTTGACAAGCGCGGCGCATTCTCCAGGGTCCGCATACTGAATGCCGCCGATCAAACCGTCTTCCATCCCGCCGACCGTGCCGACCTCCGCTTCAACCGACACCCCGCGGGGGTGCGCGTAGTTCACGACCTCGGCGGTCATCGCTATATTCTGCCCGATCGGATCATGGGAACCGTCGATCATCACGGAGCTAAAGCCGGCGTCTACGGCCTTTTTACAATTCTCCGGTGTTTTCCCGTGATCCAGATGAAGCGCCACCGGAACGGTGACCTTCATCTCTTTAACAAGCTCCTCCACCATCACCGCGATCACTTTATAGCCGCCCAAAAAGGGCACCAGCCGGTCTGAAGCCGCCAGAATGACGGGAGAACGCTCTTCTTCAGCGGCCTGCAATATGGCCTGCGCCCACTGCAAGCCGTTCAAATTGAACTGTCCGACCGCATATTGTTCCGCCTTGGCTTTTTGCAGCATTTCTTTGAATGATACCAGCGTCAATAGTCTCTTACCTCCCAACTACCATGAACATGATGATTATTCAAAAGCCGGCGTTGCATATCGGGCAGTCACGACCTTCTTATGCGTATAGAAGTCCACACTGTCTTTGCCGTTGGCGTGCAACGTGCCGAAGAAGGAGGACTTCCAGCCCGAGAACGGGAAGAAGGCCATCGGCGCGGGCACGCCCAGGTTTACGCCCAGCATCCCGGCATCGATGTTTTCCCGGAAATACCGGATGGCGGATGCATTGGAGGTAAAAATGCAGGCTCCATTGGCGAATTCCGACCGGTTGGCGATCTCCACCGCCTCCTTGAGGTTTTTCACGCGGATCACGGACAGTACCGGCGCAAAAATTTCCTCCTTCCAAATCGTCATATCCGTCGTTACATTTTCAAAAATCGTTGGCCCGACAAAATAACCTTGATCCGGCACGTTATCCCGTCCGTCGCAGATTAGAGCCGCTCCCTCTTCCAGGCCTTTTTCGATATATCGAAGAGTCCGCTGTTTATTCTCTTCCCGGATTACCGGGCCAAGAAACACCCCGTCGTCCAAACCGTTGCCGATTTTAGCGCTCTGCGCCTTTTCCTTGAGAAGGGCGATGAATTCATCCGCGATCCCCTCTTCCACGGTAACCACTGCGCAGGCCATGCATCGTTCTCCGGCCGATCCGAAAGCGGCGCTGATCACATTGGTCACCGTGTCCTCCAGATTAGCGTCATTCAGCACAATGGTATGATTTTTGGCTCCGGTCAACGCCTGCACCCGTTTCAGGTTTTGGCTGCCGCGCTTGAACACATATTCGCCGACCGGCTTCGAACCGACAAAGGAGACCGCCTTGACTTCCGGATGATCAAGAATACCGTTTACGACATCGTGAGCCCCGTATACAACATTGAACACGCCTTTAGGCAATCCGGCCTCCTCGAACAGCTCCGCCAGCCGTCTGGTCAGCAGTGGTGTACGCTCCGACGGCTTCAATATAAACGTGTTGCCGAGCGCGATCGCCATCGGAAACATCCAGCAGGGCACCATCATCGGAAAGTTGAAGGGTGCAATTCCTCCCACTACGCCAAGCGGATAGCGATAATTAACAGCTTCTACATCCGTGGCGATGCTGGCCAGCGAATCGCCCATCATTAACGTCGGGGCTCCGGCGGCAAATTCTACGTTTTCGATGCCACGCCCCACTTCGCCCAAAGCCTCGGTCAGGTTTTTGCCGTTTTCAAGCGTGATCAGCTTGGCCAATTCCTCTTTGTGCCGGGTCAACAGTTGCTGATAGTTGAACAAAATCCGGGCCCGGCGGGGTACGGCCACTTTCTGCCAACTTTTAAAAGCCTCGGCCGCGGCTTCAACCGCATGATCAATTTCTTCTTTCGTCGATAAGGGAACACGGGCGATAACCTCGTTTGTCGCCGGGTTGTACACATCTTCATAACGGTCGGTGGTACTCTCCACCCATTCACCATTAATGTAATTTTTTAAAATCTCCACTTCCGACACCTGCGTCATCATAGTATCCTCCTTGTTTCAAAAATTCCAACCTTCAAGCAATTTTTTGATAACAGTTGATCAACTTATGGTCATATATTATTATTTAAACCGTTTTCAGTCAATGGTAAATACAAAAAAATTGCTATATATTAAAAATAATTAACACTATTCATGCCTTTATTGTTTTATATTTCAAATTACTGGGTATGTGTTGGTGATGTTTAATTCAGATAACTTATCGTAAATAAGGGGCTTTATAGTAAGCAATTAGTTGCAGCATTCATAATAATCAGGTATACTCTAACCATAATTTAACTGGCGTGAAGCACATGCCGCTTTAATACGAGCCTTTGTTTGGCTGCGTATTGGAGCGGCTTTTTGTTTGCCTAAATTGTGATACAATAAAAGAAATGGAGTTGAATGTCAAATTGACGACTGAACTTCTTGATCCACGGAATGATTTCGTTTTTAAGCGGATTTTTGGCAGTGAAGACAATAAAGATATACTCCTGGCCTTCTTAAATCGAACCTTTGCAGAATCGGGCGAACCGCCGCTGACGGAAATCGTCCTCTTGAATCCTTATACGGATAAGGACGCTCCGCTTGACAAACAATCGATCTTCGACATTTGGGCTAAAACTACGGAAGGCCAACTTATTAACGTGGAGATGCAGCTTTTCAATAAATACGACATTGAGAAACGGACGCTCTACTATTGGAGCAGGCGCTATTCCAGCCAGTTGCAGGAAGGGCAATCCTACAAGCTACTGAAAAAATGCGTTACGATCAATATTTTGAATTTCACGGCCATTGCCAACGACCGGTATCATAATGTCTATCATTTACGGGAAGATCACACGGGTCTTGAACTATGCGAAGACATTGAAGTGCATGTTATGGAACTATCCAAACTGGATGATCAGTCGATTTCGATGGAGGGCGGTTTGGTGAACTGGCTGCTTTTCCTGAAAAGTGCCGACAAATCCAACTGGGAGGTGCTGAAGATGAATGAACCAAACTTGAAGAAAGCGATGGATACGCTGGAGTTTTTGAGTCTGGATCGGGAAGCCCGCCGCAAGTACGAAGAGCGCCAGAAATACCTGCATGATGAGGCGTCCATGATTGAATGGGCGACGGATAGAGGCATGGCAAAGGGAGAACAAAAGAAAGCCATGGAAATTGCCAAGAACTTGCTAGCCTTGGGCGTTGAGGTTTCCGTCATCGTGAAAGCGAGCGGATTAACGAAAGATGAGGTCGAATCTTTAAAGTCCGTTCAATAATTCGCAAAATAAACGCCCTGCCTTTTTGTATTAAGGCAAGGCGTTTATTTTTAAATGCCAATCTATTCATACTATTTCACAACTACCCTTGCGCAGCCAAGATTCAGAACTTGAGTATACACGTCGTTGCCGTTGCCTTTCCGATTCAATGCTGCGTGCAATACGGGAAAATAAGTGCCGGGCTTTGTAAGTATCGCTTCGTACAAAGCTCGCTTCGGAAAGCGCTGCGCTGCTAAACTAGGCCCATTCATTACGCGTGGCGATGGACGCATAATCTTTCAATAAATTTTCAGGAACGGTTTTAATTAATTCCTCCACCGTCCAAGGACCATCGTTTTTCTTGATCTCGCCAGCCGGTTCAGGATCCGAGTAAAAGGCAACTCGTCCGTTGGCCGTGATCGAAAACACCGCGCCGCTGATGAAGCCTGCTTCTTCGGTAGCCAAATAAGCGACGAACGGCGCCATATTTTCCGCCGGTCCATGCGCCTCTTCGACTTCCTTCATTTTCGCTTCGTTAACCTCCATGGTGATCCCTTGGGCCTTCATCAACTCTCTTAGTGTTGCGCGAAAATTGACGTGGCCGCGTGAAGCGGCTTGGGGACAAAAAGCGTTGCAGGTTATGCCAAATGGCCACAATTCCTTCGCTGCTGCCTTCGTCAGGCCGACAATCCCGGAGTTCGCGGCACTGTACGCGCCGAGCCCGGCGATTCCCACCCACGCGTCGGAGGCGACATTAAGGATACGTCCGGACTTCTGCTCCATCATGAAAGGAAGCGCATGGCTCAAGCAGTTGAAAGCACCTTTGAGTTTCGGTACCGTTTGATAATCCCAATCTGCTTCCGAGGTCGTTGCCAACATCCCGAATCCAAGACCCGCTGCGTTATTGACCAGGATATCGACTCTCCCAAATGCATCGACGGCCGTTTGAATCAACTTGCCTGCCGTGGCATAGTCAGACACATCGCCATAAAAAGGTACAGCCTCCCCGCCCGCCTTGATGATTTCGTTCGCAGTACTTTCAGCATCGCCTTTTAATGTGAGAAGTTTCGTCCGCTCTTCATCGTTGAACTGTTCATCAAGTTCCTTCTTGAAGGAAGCCACGCCGGTCGATCCCGGTTTGCGGTTGTTGGTAACGACTTTGGCTCCTTCACGAGCCAGGACAAGCGCAATCCCTCTCCCTACGCCCTGTCCGGATCCTGTCACAACAGCTACCTTACCTTCTAATCTTTTGGTCATCATCGTTACCTCACTTTCCCTTATTGTTCTAATGGAGCTTAGAAAGCCCTTACACCTATAAGAGGTAGTTCAAAAAGCCATCTTTCCATGACGAAGCAATTCATGAAGTGGATCGGGCGTCGAATCTTGAATTTAGCCGGGCCTTCCGTTGCTCACGTAGGTAATTCCTACGCTCCGCTACTCAGTCCCTAGCTTCATCCAACCTTCTCGGTCCTGAAAACCCGACTTTTAGAACACGCACTATAAGTATGGCATACACTCGCCTGGAAATATGGTATATTACAAAGAAAAATGGTAAGAAATCGAGGTTTATGCGATGCTCACTATAATTGATCCTCCCGGCCTGGCCTATCTGTGCAAACAGCTTCATGAAAGTTTGCAGCTTCCGGTTTATTGCCAACTGAATGCCGACTTTGAAGCGGATATGATCTTAAACGCCAGCCTTTCACCTCATCCCTTCTTTGCGGATCCGGCTGAGCTTTTCCGTTCTGTGGTAAGTCAAGGAACGGATTTGCATAGCCCGATTCTCCGCGAAACCAATTTCATGGAGCAATTTATCGTTCTGCCAGTTAAACAAAACAGCCATGGTCAAGCTGTCATCGTCATCGGCCCGGCCATCCGGCAAAAGCTGAATGACGAGATTTGCGCCAATCTCTTAAACGATTACGGGTTACTTTATCCGGAGCGAACAAGATGGATAGAGTATTGGAACAGCCTCCCGGTCATGAACCGCCTGCGAATGCTGCATATCGGCGTATTGACCAACTGGATGATCAACCGGGAATCATTGGATATTACGGACGTGCTTCAATCCAGCTTGCAATATGGACTTCCGAATCGGCAGAAGGAGAAAGTGGAGCTTGCCCTGGCGGAGCGCCGCGAGTTTTCCATCTTCCATGAGGGGATCGAAAGGGCGAACCAAATGTTTGCTTTAATTCGCAGCGGGAATAAAACCGAACTGATGCAGAAGCTGGCCGAAGCTACTTACGATGAAACCGAAGTACTCTCTAATCGCAGCCATCTTCGCAGCGTGAAAAACCTCGCGATAAACGGAGTCTCCATCAGCATGCTTGCGGCTATCGAAGGAGGCTTGTATGAGGAATTAGCCTTTACGCTCTGCAATATGCAAATTCAACATATCGAAGAACTGAACGAGGTTAAAACGGTAGAGGCCGCCGCCATCCAAGCGATGTTGGATTTCGCCGACCGTGTTGCCCAATGCCGTAAAAACAGTGTTTCGAAACCGGTCTATGTTTGCAAGGAATACATCTACCGCCATCTGTTCGAAGAAATTCGTTTACAGAAGCTTGCGGAGCTGTCCGGGCTTAACCCCGAATATTTGTCACAGTTATTCAAGAAGGAAACCGGGCTGACATTAATGAACTATATTCAATGGGAACGAATCGAACAGGCAAAAAAGCTGCTCACCCATTCGGGTGAGCCGATTTCAACCATCGGAGCACGGCTCACCTTTTATGATCAGTCGCATTTTATTAAGGTCTTCAAGAAACACACGGGAGTAACCCCTAAGCAGTACAGGAACCGGATTCGAGCAGACTGAATGGATCCAAAATAATTTGTCCTCACCCTCTAAATATTGCAAGGCTGTATTAATAAATCCATTTTTTGTATAGAAAAATTTGCGCTTTACTCTTTGTTCATAATTATCTGCGCTTTCTTCTATTGCTTCTATATTCAAGATGATGCGGTTGCCGGGGTGCTGTGACTGAATTGTTTCCAGCGCCTTTTTGCCATAGCCCTTTGACCTGATTTCACCGTCAATCGCCAAATACATAACGAATGTCAAATCCCGGCTTGTAACCAAATATGTCACACCGACAAACCGATCATCATCATACAGCGCCAGAAAGTCTGCAAAATTGCTTCTTGCCTTCCAAAGCAAAAACCACATAGGAAATCGCTCGCTGATTATCAATTCTTTTATTTGTTCATACTCTTTTAACCGTTTGTAAACAGGACGTACATTCAGGCTCATTTTATCCTCTCTCACCTTGGAATAACCGGCAGCATAAGGTGCGAGGGGTGTTCCCCATCCCTATGCACCGTAATGACCGGCACAATGTTATCGGGGTCGTCGGGGTTGTTTGTCGGGCTGAGCTCCGGCAGGATTTCAAAAGTCGGCCAATCCGCACAGGCAATCGAAACCCTTATGCTGTGACCTTCCTTAAATACCCAGGAGGTAGGTAATAAATCAACAGTCAGTTGCACGATACTTCCGTTGGCAAACACAGCATCATTGTACTGCGATTTTTCATAGCCATGCCAGGGCAATTCGGGTTTGACATCTATGCCCTTTTCACGACCTTGTATCATGGTGTCGTTGTCATACAAGCCATTGAATCCAGCGCGCAAAAGCCCTTCCGTAACTAAAACCGCTTTTCCGTTTTCATCTACATCTTCCAGATAGATGAAAAAATCTCCGTTGTCGGCGGTAGAGGATACCCAGAAATCTACGACGGGATGCCCGGTAACTTCTGTATCCTGAGTCATCGGTGCGGTTGTGTAGGTCAGACTCATCTTATCCAGCTCTGTGCGCACCGGTAGCTCATCAGGGCTTGCCATTTGCCAGCGGCTGGTTCGATAGCTTTTTCCCCAACGGGCATCATGCTTATAATTAACAGTATAGAGGTCGGTGCCGGCTGCTGCGATTATAGTATCCAGCGTTCCATTTTCGGCAAAATAGTATGATTTCATTTCCTGCCTTGCAAGCGGCCATTCATTTTCTGCGCGCCAGCCATCGCCATTCATGTTATAAATATAAACAGGCGGTTCTGTGTCTATGCCGTTTTCAATCCCTTTGAGGTAACGGTCAAAGAAGCGCAGCATTTCAACGCCGTATTTTGCAAGCACTTCCTCCTCGTCCTCGCCAAAATACTCCCAATAGGGCGAAGTGCCTTCGTGATATCCTGCATCAATAACCAGCTTGGAAGGATTGGTGTCTTTGAGGGTGGAATACAGCTCGGTAGTACCACGTACAAAAGGGTCCATCCAACCGCCGTGATTATATACCGGGACACCGCTTTCCATTATCGCGGCTAACGCGCTGGACGGGCCCACACTATAGGCACTTACCGTTTTGGTTTTACCGCCGTCTGTATATTCCCATTCATCGTCTATAAAAGCTGTTTTTGGGCCCAGATCGCTGTAAGGTGTGTTTTCAAGATGCTCGTACACCCCAAGATAATAGAGGTGCTCCCTTTTTTCACCATCGGCGTACTGCGGAGGGTCGTTGGGGTTGCCGGGGTAACTGTAATCATCTAGAAATGTGCCGTTGCCGTTTAAGTCCAGCGGTATTTCATCATCCAGCTTGCCGTCGCCGTCCTCGTCTACCACAGGCGCGGTCGGATAATACCCTTCGTCCGGCAGGTAATAGTTATGCTCAAGATAACTCTGCATATCCAGCTGTGAATATGCCCACAGGAAAATGCCGCCGGGTCTTATTTCCCCAGTGAAACCGTCCATCGGAAAAACTTCGGGGAAAATAGCTTTTAGTGCTTTTGGGGTCTGACCTGCGGTAATAATCTGGGAATAGCCAAGATATGAGCCGCCGAACATACCGACACTACCGTCACTCCATACTTGATCCTCAATCCAGTTTACAAGCTCAAAACCGTCCTCGGCCAGCTTCGGCGAGAAATCTATTTTGGTTCCATAGCTTGCGCCTGTTCCGCGCATATCCGCACAAACATAAGCATATCCGTGCGATAAAAACAGGTTTACCATCTTATCAGTTGAGCCATATACGGTGCCGAAGCTGTTTGCCCTGTCCAATACCGGCCCCCAGGTGCCTACGGAATTTTTTATAAACGGTTTTTCATACCATTTTACATCCGGCATGATAAACGCCCGTCCATAGGGAGTATACTGGAAAACCACAGGAAACGCTGCTTGTTCCGGACCATTAGTGGGCAAATAAATATCAACCGCAAGCTTTGTCCCATCGGACATTTCCACATATTGAGAAGATTTTTTGTAGTCTTTAAATTCGGCTTTCGTGTAGCCTGAGTAAACAAACGGTTTACTGACTTTTTCTTTAGTGGTGTTACTACTGGAGCAAGCAGTAATACTTAAAATTAAAACGAAGCAAACAAAAACGGAAATTATGCGTTTTAACTTATTTTTCATTTAATACCTCATATCCTTTTAATTTTTTGAAAAGTCCTCTTTGGGAAGCTGTGTTAGTCTCCACACTATATCGGCAAAGGCCTCTGTTGTTGGGCGAAGCTCTTCCTTGGAAACCTTATCTATCGTATCAATATTGTCATATAAGTATATAGGAGCGCTGACAAGGCTGATTATCGGCACCCCTATTTGGAAGTAAGGATCTGCATCGGTGGGCAATTCATCACCTAACATATCCGTGGGAAGAATGATTGTACGCTGGAGACCATGCCTTACAATCTCTTCTTTTGTGATATCGAGAAGTGCATCTATTTCACTTGCAAAAATAATTCTCGGCTCAATCTCACCTGTAAATACAACTTCACCATCAACCTCTTTCACTTCATTTGCAATATGCTCTATGCACACATCGGCAAGAATTTTGTGACCTTTAGTAAGGTATTTTTCAATAAATGCATCATGCGATACATAATCAGCAAAATGCGTATCCATGGCAACAAAAAGCAGAGACCTGTCCCTTTCTTCTTTCGGTATTTGAGCATAAAATTTCGCCAATGCAAGCACAACGGATGAGCCGGAAGCATCTTCAACCGCACCGGTGGTTGATGAATCGTAATGCGACTGAATCATTATGATATCTTCGGACTTTCCGGGAAGATAACCGACAACTGCACCTGCCTTAACCTCCTCGATTTGCACACTCATTTTAAGGCTGGCTTCGGCTGCATCGCCTGCAGTCTTGATTACTTCAATAATATTTGCCCCCTCGGTTCTGCTGACCCACAAAGCGGGAATTTTCATTTTACCGCCGAGATAAGAATAGTCCTCGTTATTAAACTCGTTGCTATCGATATAGTTTGAAAGAATCCCCACAAAACCTGCCGCGCCGTTTTCCATAGCACGGTAATAGTTATATGGATACGTATTGGGGCTGTAAGGGTTAGCCCTTGATGATGTAAGAGGAAGTGTATTTTCCGGGTCGTAATACAAATATGAAACAAATTTTGCAAGACCGACGGGAATATCGGAAAAGACAACGTCAGACACCACGATTTTGCCCTGAACATCAACATTTTTAAAGTCCGATTCTGAGCCCTCACCGACATATACGATTTCAGTTTTTAGACCGCCGTCAGGAGTGCTGAATTTTCCAAAAGCTCCGTCGTTTAAAGTATGCGTCATATAATATGACGGTATCTCAGCACCTGAAACAGTAAGTCCCCATTCATCACAGGTCCAAAGGGTTGCATCGGATTTCACAACATCAATATTGTCGAGACCGAAAGATGTGAATTTCTCAACCATATACTCCTGCGCTTTTTTACCGGCTTCCGTTCCGGGTTTTCGTGCTCCCATATCCGTCAGGTCTTTGATCCAACTGTATATTTCGTCGGTTTCAGGCATTTTCCCGAGATATTCCGCTGTAGATGAATCTTTAAGCTTTAGCTCCTTGAGTTTTTTCAGTTCCATTGCCGGTTTTACAAGAAATACTCCGCATACACTGCCGATAAACACGAATACTGTCAACAAAACAAGGATCAAAATCTTGTGCTTTTTTTGCATTTTGCCACTCCTAATATAATTTTTTAAAATGATCTTTATTTATTTCATCACCTCTATAATTTTCAAACGACTTTAGTTGATTTATCTTTATAAATATATATATAATAGACACCAATTCGTTTTACCATATTCAATTTAGTGCCGTAATATCTGGTAAGCGACATTGAGCAGCTATATTGTCGTTTTGAAAGGCAGGTTTTTTATGAATACAGACGATAGACGAATAAGGAAAACAAAAAAAGCTCTTAGGGAAGCGCTTGCTGAACTCATGATGAAAAAAGAGTTGCGCAGCATCACAATCCGGGAGCTGAGCGATACGGCAGATGTACACAGGGCCACTTTTTATGCACACTATAAAGATATTTATGATTTATACGAACAACTCGAAGATGCCATGGTTGAGGAAATTGGCGCAATCATTGTTGGCGACCCGTCCCACACATATGAAGAACTGTTTACGGCAGTTATCGATTATGTGCTCGACAATTCAAAAACCTGCCGTATGTTTC
This sequence comes from Paenibacillus oralis, assembly GCF_003863965.1. Taxonomy (GTDB): domain Bacteria; phylum Bacillota; class Bacilli; order Paenibacillales; family Paenibacillaceae; genus Fontibacillus; species Fontibacillus oralis. The sequence continues at coordinate 4,056,314 of NZ_RRCN01000001.1, read as the reverse complement.
TAAGAAACCGCACCTTTCACGAAAGGATAAGCGGTTTTCTTGAGGAAAAATATTTTGCTATATGGCAATATGAAACGGGTCAAAACGAGGTCACGGAAGAATGGCGATTCTTAACAAGATACCACATACAGGGTTGCCTTGCGATTATTGGTCGATGGGGTGAAAACGGCTATACCTATCCCAAAGATAAACTTACCGAAATGATCATAAAAGTAGATACACATTTTGATGAAATTCTGTGATAGAGACAGCCAAAGGATTAACATCATCCAAGGGTCTCTGTTCACGCTTTAGGTTTAAAAATCGCCTTTAGCCAAAAATAGTAATTTATAGGCCGCCGAAATATCGGCGGCCTATTTTGCTAGTTCTTTACTGACTGATGCGTCTAGTGGACTACGACACGAATTCTCCCCAGATTCTGGACTTTTGCGAAAGGCGCGGCCGCATCCCCTTTACGGTTGGCGGTTACTCGCAGCGCCGGGAAGTAGGTGCCGGACGTAGTGTAGGTGAAAGACGCCGACAATTCCACGGTCTGTTCGGGCTTTCCAAAGGGGTGAACCGTGAAATTTCCCGTGCCGTCGAAATCCCACTCGGCGGCGCCGGCCCTTGGAGGAACCTGGATCTTGGCCCTGAAGCTGACGTTCCGGCCGAAGACGATAAAAAAGGATCGCCTCCGTCAGTTGAATAGGAACACAACTTGTGATTTATTAGAGGGTAGGAATTGATGTATCGGCAGAACGGCTTTCACATATAAGACTTGCTGGAGGAATTTATGGATAATAAAAGGTATTTTTCAATTGGGGAAGTTTCCAGATTAAAAAATGTTACGATAAAAGCCTTACGTTATTATCATGATATTGGCTTGTTAATTCCTGCATACACGAATCCCGATAACGGTTATCGCTATTATACAATGAATCAATTCATCGATCTGGATATTATAAAAATTTGCAAGCAAAGTAATGTAGGTGTTAAAGAAATTAAAGCCTTATTTGCTAAAGCCGATACTGATTACCTTAAACTTTACTTAGAACAGAAAAATGAAGAAATTCATAAAAAAATAAAGAAATTAGAGGAACTTAATAAACGAATAGAAATCTTAAAGGCAGCTATCCATTCATCTGAAAATGAACTTATGAACAATGGATTTAAAATTCAGACCTTTGAAAAAAGATACTTTTTAAGTTTACCTACACAAGGCGGAGAACTTAATGAGATAAAGTCATTCGATAAATTAGATGAAAAATTAGGCGAATTTTCAATCAATACGTTTCAGTATGGATTAATTTATTCATGTCACTATGATCATTGGGAAATCAGTGATGTATTTCGTCTAATAACATCAGATGACTATAGATTACTTAAAGATACCTCTAACGTATCCGAAATGCCAAAAGGAGAATATTTAACAATTAATTGTACGAGAGATGCTGAAATGGAAACATTTCAATCAGTAAAAGAATATTTGGAGAAAAACAGTTTGAAATGTAATAAGGTTTATATGTTTTATTTAGTAGCAGATGTTTTTAATCAATATAATCACTTTTCCCAATTTCAAATAAGTCTAAAGCCCACCCCATAAATGAGGTGGACTGACTTTTAGCTTAAAGTTGGTATTCATAAATAAAATTTGTATTTTCGAGTTTGCCGGTAGGTAGATTGAATACGGTTACTTCTTCATCAAGACGGACAAATCCATTATGCTCATAGAATCCATAGTTGCTCATTGTGTCTGTATACACATAAATTTTATTTGCTTTTGTATCTCTTAAGTAAGAGATGAGCTCATTAAATAATTTTTTCCCTATCTTTTTTCCTCTAGCTTCTTCAGAAACAGCAAAGAATTCTAAGCAACCCTGAAACTCATTTTCTTTGCCTCTAATTAACTTGCTGTATGCTTCATTAGTAACGGAAGTGAGTTCAACAAATAGATTTCGTTCCATGTCATTTAGATTTAAGAGTTGTAGTAATTCACTTGTATAATCCTCTTGCAGCAATCTATAAGATGTTGTTTCACCAACTCTTGAACCAAAAATGACACCAATAACTTTTCCATCTAATGCAGCTACTCTTCCAAAAGTACTTTTGTTCAATACGGGGCCAACGAACATCATTGTAACGGCTGCATTTATTACGTCTTCATCCTCGATAAACTTCTTCGCGTTCCACGTATTGGAAATGATCGATTTAATAGGTTCGATATCCCCGCTTCTAACGTCTCTGATATCCAAGTTCATTTTGATTTCCTCCCTTTTAATTGATCAGCTTACACATTGAGTTTAATGTCTCCCCTATAGGGGAGAGTCAAGTATTTATTGCAATGCCTTTTTTTACTAACCGTTTATTGAATAAAAAAGGCTCTCCTTATTTCAGGAAAGCCGTGAAATGCCACTAAAACGTAGAAATAAAACAACCGCCGGCATATTCCAGCCGGTGGTTGCCCTTCTTCTTTTCAAAACCTTTATTTTAGGGCTTTACTTCAACATTCGCATAAAACCCTCTTGTCTTGCCGTCAATATAAAGGTCAGAACTAATTCGGAAGCTGCCATTCGCCCGGATATCATGAGAGGATGCTCCCACCTTCAATTCCATCTCTCCGCTCTCAACCTTCCACTTCATTTCTGAATCAAGAAATGCAAATTGGCTCAGTTCCATTGTAAATTCAACCGTCTTCTTCTCGCCGGATCCCAGCGAAACTTTGACGAATCCAGCCAGTTCTTGAACGGGGTGGATCATACTTGCATAAGTATCGCTAATATAAAGCTGGACTACTTCCTCACCATATACCTCACCGGTATTAGTAATATCAATGCACACCTTAAGAGTTTCATTCGGATCGTATTCTTGTTGGCTAATACGCAAATTGGAATAATCAAAGGATGTATAGGATAGTCCATGCCCAAAATAATAGCGGGGGGCATGGGGACAATCAATATAATCCTTAAACGCTGTGTCTGTTCCAACACTATAACTGGAGCCTTGATCATGATTATAGAACACCGGGATTTGTCCGGAATGATAAGCCACTGTAACAGGCAATTTCCCCGATGGATTAACCGTCCCGAACAGAACATCGGCAATGGCTTGAGCGCCGTACTGCCCTGGGTTCCAAGCTTCAAGGATAGCATCAAGATGTCGATCTGCCAGATCGCTCGAAATAGGTCTCCCGTCAAAATGAACAGCAATGGATGGTTTTCCGATTTCAGCTAATTTCTGAATAAAGCTCTCTTGGCACTCTGGCAAATTAATACTTGTTGAATCAATTCCTTCTCCAGTAGAGCAAGAGGTTCCTCAACCGAATTTGCCACCGAGCGTCAGGATAACCATATCAGCCTTAGCCGCGATTGCCAAGGCCTCCTCATGCATCGATGCATCGTTTCCGGCATAGGCATACCCGTAAGCATAGTTTACTTCAGCCTGCGGACATGCTAGCTTAATTTCATCAAGCAGAGAACGCGATTGTGGGTAGAGCTTACTAACCAACTCTTCCACCTTCGGGGGCTCAACTCGGACTACGCTTCCGGGATATGTGTAGTTATCCCTGTAACGGCCGAATTCATCCAAGCTCAGGTTGGAAATTTGTTCAAAATCAACGCCAGCCATTGTATTGCCCATACCCAGCATATTTTCTGCCAAGGTTGCAAAGGAGTAACCTCCGAATAAGGATCTTACCGAAGCGGCATGATGTCCAATTACAGCAATTTTTTGCGGTTTTCGTTCCAAAGGAAGAACTTTGTTATTATTCTTTATCAAAACAAGAGAGGCTCTGGCCATTTCCAGACCAATTTCCATATTCTTTTTGTCGTTAAATACTTTAAGAATTTCCTCTTTAGGTTTTGGCAGCGGATTCTCAAATAAACCCAGTTCAAATTTAGAAACCAGCAGACTTCTGACAGCATTATTAAGAATTTCCATTTCGATACGGCCTTCTCTGAACCGTTCCATAAGTTCATCATTGTAACAATCTTTAGAAGGCAATTCTACATACATACCGGCACGCAAGGCTTGTTCTCCGGCATCAGTCTTGTTTTCGTACAGTTTAAATCTAGTATGCATTTCTGTTATAGAGGCATAGTCTGATACCGTCAATCCGGTGAAGCCCATCTCTTCTCGTAGAAGTTCTGTCAGGAATCTCCCTATTTAGCGGACGGAGGTCGCTAGTCACTATTGTGTATGGGCCTAAAATATCATCCGCCGTTAAAATTGTAGAAGCTTGCGTCCCGTCTTTCTTCATGATTTTAACCCAGCATACGAATTTACCAGTTTGATTGTTCAAGAGGATATGCGGTCTATCCATATATTGTGAGGGATGCAAAGGTGAATCTGTATCCTCTTCATTAGGAGAAATTATTAGCTCCTTGTCTTCCCAGTTGTATAAATCTTTCGGTGCATAACACCTTACCCCCCAATGCCATATGCCGGAGCCAGGCTTAGTTTTTTCCTTATTCGTCCCCCACCGTGATAATAGACCCGCCATGAGCTTGAATCCGCTTTCCCTCAGTGTCCAGCCATACTTATCCCGGTTTAATCGAATTGTACTTCATATTTAATCTCTCCTATAAAAAAATACTCACAGACAAGGCACGAATGATCAAATTGTGTGTACTATTTATATACTTAATTTCGTTGTTAACGCCACCAGGACGTATTTTTCACGACGATTTTCTTACTTATTTTACCACTACTCTTACACGGCTAAGATTCAAGATTTGTGTGTAAATATCCTGGACATTTCCTTCTCTTTGCGATGCAGCACGCAGAACAGGGAAATAAGTGCCCGGTTTTGAAAACGAATGAGTCGTCTCCACAACCGCGCGGGTTCCTTCATTATTTAAATGAATGACTTTCCCTTCGATTTCGAAGGTGGCTTCCCCATAGAAATCCCATTTAGCGAAGGTAACTTTACCGGTACCCGGCGGAACCTCAATTTCAGCACGGAATGTTACTGCTTCCTGTAACGAAACTTCTGCCCTCTCTTTTCCGTTCGCACTCAGAGTAATCACCGGTTGAATACCCTCACGTTCTGTAGCGTTGTCTGGCACGATTACCTGTCCATCGATGACTTTATAGCGAGTATTGGACGGCGGTGTTCCCCCCCGTTCTACCCATGCACATAAATCGCGAAGAGCCTGATTCAGCGCAGGAATATAGCTGACATAATGTAAGGCTTGAAGTGTGCTTTGCGAGCTTGAATCAGCATGCAGCGCACGATCGATGAAATATAGCCGGAAACGGTTATCAAATTCCTCACCCAAATGTTCTTTGACCTTGGTACGGTACCAGTCCGCCTGCCAAGGAAACGCACTCTCGTCCATGAGTGCCTCGACGACGATCATTTTCCCTTCGAATTTCCCACTTTGAAGGGATCCGGCTCCACCAAAAGCAATTGCTGGCCCTACCTGAAATGATCGCTGCGGATATATCGGATCGCCATCAGCGTTTCTGAACTGGTCCCATACATAGAAATCCGGGGTTGGCATTTGATGACGGTGATAGGTCTGTATTGCAAGATAGTCGGAATTATCTAAAATAATTTCGTCCCCCGGCTGAAGCTGCTCTAAAGCTTGGACCGTCGTGTAAAATCCTAAAGAAGATTCAATGGTGATAATGTCGCCTTCGATGCGTCCAAACGGAATTTTGAGACCGGCAGCATTGCCGCTAACGACCCGGATAAAAGCACCATCCAGATATACATCACCTTGCGGGACGGTTTCTACCCGCAATTTAGGAACAGTCTCTTCTGCTTCTTTAAGCATCTTCCACGCTTCATCAACACCCATATTTGTGGATCGGTCCTCGGCTGAACCTTCATGCTTCCGGGGCCAGATAACTTCTGTAATCACCATTCGATGCTGCAGCCGGGCCCTACATACAGAGCTGTTCGGATCAGCACCTTGATACCCGGGAACGGTCCAAAAATCCTCGAAATATGAAGGATCCATCTGTAGTACTGCCGGGAGTAATACCGTAAGTGCACCATCGCCGATCTCCTGATATACGAACCACGCCTTGGGCGGAAAACCCATGCGTGTCACTTCATCCAGAACTTGCCGTTCTTCTTCGTTCAAGCCTGCATACATATCTCCATTCCCGCCAGGCTCCATTGCATCGAGAATTTGTGGGAACTTGTTCCATAAAAGCCGCATTGCTTGAATGCGAGCCGAGAAAACATTCGGAATAGACACCGGTGAGCCGATGACGAAAGGCACAGCGCCATCCCAGACACCGGTCGTATTTTCCATAAAGCTAATCGTCTTATAACCGCCGCCACTACCACCGTATATATATCCATATGGACGATGCGGACCATAAATTTCTACAGCCTTTACCCTTGAATACAATGCAACAGCTGCACTTGCACGGTATACCTTTGTGATGTCATCGGAAGGTCCGCCCATATTGGTTTCGACCAAATATCCGCCACTTGAAATCGCAAATCCAATTTTATTGTCCACGGCTTCCTCTAGACTTTGAGCTGCATTTTCGCTGCCTTGTACCGGGGATACTGGCTGAAAAAATCGCCCTTCATAAGATTCCTTCTTCGGAAAATAAAATGAAAACCGTGTCTCGTCCCCCTCGAAACCTCCATGGATATACCGATGGCGTACCGGAACATCCCTCCACTCATCAATGTCGACATAGGGATGCTGGAATTGCGGATCATTTAAACCGTCATAAAGCTTATTGTCATCCTTTTGTATTGTCATGCAATAACCTCCTCAATTAATATTTATGGAGTAACGGTATTGTTGCCATTACGTCTATCAGCTAATTCTTTGGCAATTCGAGATTGCTTTTCTTCCGTCAGGTCGAACCATGCGATACATATAGCGACCGACCCAAACACTGCCGGCAACACCCCGACTAATACGCGCAACCCTAAAAGGGTACCACTACTTTGTTCAACTCCCGGCACGTATCCGATTACACTAAGTGCGCCTGCAGCGATTGTACCGGAAATAGCGGTTGCAAAAGTCTGGATAAAGCCGCCGAATGAACTCATAAATGCATTCAGATTAAGACCAGTCTTCCATTCGGTATAATCAATGGCGGCCGGCATCAGCGCGCCTTGAGCAGCGGTTCCAAACCCGCCGATCAAAGAGCCAAGTACAGATACAGCTATATGAATTATAAGTCCTGTGTTATTGGCCGGAATGAACAAAAAGACAGGGCATGTTACCAAACCGTAAATGATATTGAATAAAACTACCTTCTTAAATCCAAAGTGTTTTACAACCGGTTGACTAAAGATTACTCCGAGCAGTGACGGTACCAACAAGATAATTCCCATGAGTGACATTAGACTTTCGTTATCGAAGAAATACTTGTAGAAATGGATTTGAATCCCTGAGCGAATTCCTGAAGATAATGCTCCCCCGAAAAGATACAAATAGATAATTACAGCGGGTTTATTTGAGAAGGTAGCTGTAAGCATCTGTTTATAGGATGGCTGAACTGCTTCCTTCCTGATGTCTGGAAGGTATCTTTCCTTCACCTGCACCCACTGGATGATAGCAATTGCGACGGTAATTACTCCTGCCGCTGCCATTAGGAGCGAGAAGCCCTTTGCGTCATCTCCCCCGCCCAATGCTTTATACAAAGGTACCGTGCCAACTTGAACAATCAGGGCACTGAGCATGGTGAACAGGAATCCTAATTGCGCAACTGATAAACGTTCATCAATACGTTTAGTCACAGCCGGTATAACAGCACTATTTGGGATTCCAACTATTGCGGAAAATATACTATATACCGCATAGGTTACTACGGCATAGAGGATTTTACCGTTATCACTTAAATCAGGTACAGTAAAGGTTAACCAGCCCAAGAAGCCAAAAGGAACTCCAAGAATGATAAACCACGGTGTATACTTACCCCACGGCAGTTTAATCCTGTCCAACAACGCCCCGAAAAATGGTGTTGCTAAAGCGTTTACAACGCGAACAACCAAAAACAATGAAGCTACAAACGCTGGATTTAGGTTCATGAAATCCGTGTAAAAAAACAACAAGTACATTTGAACAATTTGATAATGGAATGTTGTCGGTCCATTACCAATGACAAGTGCAAGCTTCTCTCCTAACTTTAATTTGCGTTGCTCTTCCATCGATTCCCCTCCATTTCCATACTCATGTAAGCACTTACAGCGATATTATTACATACATTAAACGCTTTCTTTGGTACAATATAAGAAACTATTGTACAGAATCGAGCTGATTTATATGTTCAAAAATGGAGAAATGCCAAGCTTGTCTTATTTATGTCAACTACTTTGCGAAATACTGCAAATACCGGTATTTCTCAAAACAAAAGCGCATTTTTCAGAAGGGCTATTCTGGAATGCTGGTTTGCCCAGCCATCCATGTTACACCGATCCTTATCAGCTTTATCATACAGTCTTTCAGGAATATAAAGGAAAAGGAATGCACACACCGAGTATACATGAGAACGACTTTATGGAGCAGTTTGCAGTTATTCCGGTTAACCATGACGAACAACAGAATTCCGTGATTATTATAGGACCGACAATCCAACATAAAATGAATGATGATTGGTATGCCCAAATTCTTGTTGAAAACGCTATTTCGAACGTTGAGCTTGCGCAGTATCACACTTATTGGCAAGGCCTTACTGTGCAAAACCGTCACCGCTTTCTTCATGTTTGTGTGACAGCACATTGGCTGATTAATCAGGAAGCCATAGAAATTGCCGATGTTTTTCAATCCAGTTTTCAATCAGTATTTGCCCAGCGTCAGAAAGAAAATGAACTGGAAATTGCTCGTCATCGTGAATTTTTTCTTTATCAGGAAGGAAATAACTCTATAAGCCAAATGCTTGACTATATCAGATTAGGTGACTCCAATGAATTAATGCGGCAACTTGCCAAGGTAACAAATGGACCCATTCAGTTCGAAGGATTATCCCGTAGCACCTATCTACGAAATGTAAAGAACCTTGCTATCGGTGGCATTACAATGGCCAGCCGTGCTGCCATTGAAGGAGGGTTGAATGAGGAATTAGCATCAGTGTTATGCTCTCTGCATATCCAACATATTGAAGAGTTAAATGATCTTTCGAAAGTAAGTGCCGCCATCATTGGAGCGATTGTCGACTTTGCAGTCCGAGTGAATCAATTTCGGAAGAGCAGTGTATCTAAAGCAGTCCGACTCAGCATGGAATATATTTATTTGCATCTTTACGATAAGATTGATTTTGAGCAGCTTTCAAACATTTCCGGTCTCAATCCACATTATTTGTCCAAAAGGTTCAAGCATGAGACAGGACTGACTTTAACAAACTACATCCAGCGTGAACGAGTTGAAGAAGCCAAACGACTGCTTGATCATACTTACGATACACTCTTAAGCATTGGTGCACGGCTCACCTTCTACGATCAAGCTCATTTCGTAAAAGTGTTCAAGAAGCACGTTGGAATCACACCAAATCAGTATCGGAACCGTGGTAAATAAACTTCGTTTCTCCGAACCTTCATTGAAGACGAAATGAAATAAAAATATATCAGGTGTTCCCGCTTTAAGGACGACCTGATATATTTTTCACAAAGATAAGCTTGAATCGTCTGGTTCTTCACTTCATTAGACACCTCCGCCCCGTCCTTTCTCCCCCTTCTATGGCGGCGTTCATAGCTAACAGGTTTGTCTGGTCGGCAATATCCCGAATTGTTGAGAGCATTCCTTCAATCTGCTCACTTTGCCGGTTCATCTCAGCCATGGATATCACAAGATTCACCATATCAGAGTCAATTTTGATCATTTCATTGGCCAGTTGGTCTACATGCTTTCGACCCTGTTCGGAGGATTCAGCCGTCTGCACATAGCGATCCAGCATTCGCGTTGCGTAATTTGAAACTTCTGCGATTTCCTTGTTGGTTTTGGAGTCATTTTCATCAATGACAGCGATCCCAACTGCTTGTGCCTCGACACCTTTAGTAATTTCCTGGAAGCCCATCGTTACTTCTATAGATAATGCCCCTTCTCGCAGCCTCTCACTGAATCTTGTAAGCCTACCTATGGCGTTATGAATTTCAACTAGCATAGACTCAACTTTGGCATCGACACCAGTCGCTTCATCCGTATGTCTATCGGCTTCCAAATATAGTTTATCATTCATTCTGGCTACAAAAATGAACAATCCATAAATCAGTAAATCCATGTACTGACCGCTAACAATTTCTTCGAGACTGAGGCCGCTGGAATAATAGTTCATTAGACTAAAGCCGACTATTATAAGTACATAAATTAATGTTATCCTAAAATTCTTAGCTGTCCGAACAATCAAGAAACTAGAGGACGCCGTTTCCGAGCTTAGAAAATTCATATCGCGGCTGAAGACTTTGCCTGTGATATTACCGATTCTGAAAGCACCGTGCAGCTGGCAAATTATGCATCAGCCAAGGGAACGGTTAAGGCGGTTATCCATGCTGCAGGCATTTCTCCACTAGAATATTTATTTTAATAAATTCGCACCTACAACAGAATTGGGAGTTTGCGTAGTTAATTTTTTGTAGGCCAAAGGTGTCATATTCATCGCCTTTCTGAATCTTTCTATAAAATAGCTCGTACTGTTAAACCCTACCTTATAGGCAACTTCTGTAACATTAGTTTCTGATTGTTGCAGTAAGACTAAACTTTTTTGAATTCGATAATCCATTACATAATTTAACGGGGTTATCTTTAACATTCGTTTGAAATATCGACAGCATTCAGAACGGCTCAATTGACCAGCTCTTGCAATATCATCTAGTGTGATTTTTTCAGTGTAATGTAAATATATCCAATTTAACATTTGCTTGATCCGATGATTCTTTATCATTTCCATCTGGTCGTATTCTAATTGAAATCCATTAATGATTAAGCTTTTCCAAATTAAAGTTAAATGCATCGTGATATCAATTTCAAAATATGGCGATTTTTGTTGAATACATTGGTTAATTTTCAAAAGGGCATCTAAAATATTTTTCCCCCAAGGCTCATTAGGATCTATGTATAAATAAGGTAAATTAGTCGCCTTAATATAAGGGATTACATAGGTTGTGTAAAGCTCTTGCGGTAAAATGAAATGAGGAGAAACATTTAAACAGATATAGACGCACCCCGATTCATTCTTATCCTTCGCCATGTGCAGGCAACCACTATTTATAAATATCCCATCACCTTGCCGTACTATTAGGTTATCTTCATTTATTTGAAAGATTGCCTCCCCTTTTAAAATAAGAACAAATTGAATCTCATCATGCCAATGAAGTTGTATATATCCATGTATATTTTGGTTAATCGTTGTTTCGTAACATGCAACCGGTAGTACGACCGTTCGATGCTCAGTTAGTTCTTTTAAGTTTTGGTCAATCATAAAATTTTTCATTTGCAAATCATCATACCCTCAATATATTTATATTTTAATATCATATATATGTATAATTAATAAGATTTTTCACCTATTATAACACTATTATTATATTTCAAGGTGGTAAGTATACATGAGTAATTCAGCTAGAAGAACAGGATTATTTCTTGTTATCACAGGAGCTATATTTTGGGGAATTAGTGGCACCGTTTCAAAAAAACTTTTTCAACAATTCACACTCGATTTAAATTGGCTTGTAACAGTACGTTTGCTCATAGCTGGTGTTTTACTCTTGACCGTTCAATTTTTTATAAAATACCCTTCGCAAATATGGGATGTATGGAAAAATAAAAGGAGCGCTTTTCAACTCATTGTCTTCGGTTTGGTTGGTATGCTTTCGGTGCAATATACGTATATGGCATCGATCAAAAGTGGTAATGCTGCTGTTGCAACGCTACTACAGTATTTAGCCCCTATAATGATTACCATTTATTTAATTCTACGAAAACACCTTGTCTTAACACAAAAGGATTTGTCAGCTATTATCCTTGCTTTAGTTGGTTGTTTTTTCTTATTAACAAACGGCTCCATTTCGCAACTGTCCGTGCCGAAAATCGCAATAGTCTGGGGGATTTTATCAGGAATAGCCTTGGCTTTTTACACCTTGTACGCAATTCCTCTTTTGAAGCAATACGATTCCCTCGTCATAGTTGGTTGGGCTATGATAATCGGCGGTTTCGGATTAAGTTTTATCCATCCACCTTGGCAGATAGACTTTAAAAACTTGACACTAGAAACCTCTTTGTATTTAGTATTCGTAATCATATTCGGCACAATGATAGCATTTTGGTTCTACATAGAAAGTTTGCATAGTCTTTCACCAAAAGAAACAAGCCTTCTAGGTAGTTTGGAACCACTAGCTGCCGTTTTAACAACCGTATTTTGGTTAAAAGAGCCTTTTGGGCTTTTCCAATGGATTGGTGTAATATGTATCATCGGACTTATTTTGTTATTGGCATTCAATAAAAAGCAATCGAAAAAAGAGCCCCCCCTCAGAGCCAGCTAATTCTGGGGGGGGGGCGAAAGGATCCAGGCAGTTTCAACAAAACACCAGCAAGAGCAGAGCGTGTTAAAACGTAAAGCTGTAGTTTCCGGACCCTAGCAGAAGTATATAAGTTTGAGCGGTTTGCTCCATCCCAAGCAGTCCGGCCATTTGGTCTAGTCGCTCCCCATTCTCTAGAATATCGTCTCCTTGATTCGCCGGAATGACCACTTCCGCCGTTGTATTCGCAGGGATAAGTACATCCATCTTCACCGCACCGTGATCCTGTTTGCTCCAATCTACTTTGATGGTTCCGTATACGGAATCGAGAGAAGCTTCAGCCCATGAGAACTGCTCGCCGATCTGCGGCTGGATTCGTATTTTCTTGTATCCCGGCTCAAGCAAATCGATGCCGCCAACAACGCGATAGAGCCAATCCCCGATGGCGCCATAAGCGTAATGGTTGTAAGAGTTCATATCGTCGCTCCAGAACGAGCCGTCCTGCTTGATGCCGTCCCAGTGTTCCCAGATGGTGGTCGCCCCTTGGATCACGGAATATAGCCAGGACGGATATTCCTTCTGCAGCACCAGCCGGTAAGCCAGCTCCGTATAACCGAACCGCGAAAGTACCAAGCACAGATAAGGCGTGCCAACAAACCCGGTCGTCAGGTGTACTCCGTTTTCTTCGATATGCTCGGCTAACATCTTGGCCGTGCGAGGACGATTCTGTTCCTCCAATAAATCGAACATGAGGGCCAATACGTAGGCGGTTTGCGTCGGAGAAGCCACCCGCCCATTCGGCGTGACAAACTCCTTGCGGAATGCCCGAACTATATTTTCGTGCAGCCCTTCATACGCTTTCGCATCTTCATTTTTGCCTAGCACGGCTGCGGTTTTGGCCAGCAACTCTGTCGAGTAGGCGTAGAACACGGTGGCGATCAAATCTTTCGGCGTCGCCCCGATGTAGCTGTTTTCTTTGGCATCCAAGCCAAGCCAATCTCCGAAGTGAAATCCGGTATTCCACAGAAACTCGTCATCGCCTTGGGCCCGAATATACTCGACCCAAGCTTTCATGCTCGGGTATTGCGTTTCCAGGACGCGAATATCCCCATAACATTGATACAGCGTCCAAGGACAAATGACGGCGGCGTCCCCCCAAGCGGCAGAACCGTATCCGGCGATCGGCACATCGGGAATGACATGCGGAACGCGTCCGTCCGCCTCTTGATCTGCGGCCAAATCCTTTAGCCATTTTTCAAAAAACGGAACGACATTCATATTAAAAGCGGCGGTGCGAATAAAGACTTGCGCGTCTCCCGTCCAGCCCAATCTTTCATCACGTTGCGGGCAATCCGTCGGGATATCCAGGAAATTGCCCTTCTGTCCCCAAAGGATATTGTGCTGCAACTGATTCACCAGTTCATCCGAGCAGCGGAAGCTGCCAGTTGGCTCCAAGTCCGTATGAATGACGCAGCCGATGAATGACTCCAGCAATTGATCTTGCGGTACACCGGTCACTTTCACATAGCGAAATCCTTGGAAGGATAAGTGTGGTTCGAATGTTTCCGCTTCGCCGCCCCGGCATATATAAGTGATCGTCTGCTTGGCCGAGCGCAGATTTCCGGTGTAGAAATTCCCGTCGCGGTCCAAAACCTCAGCATGCTGTAAAGTAACGACCGTTCCGGCTTCGGCGCGCACCGTAAACCTTACCCATCCGACCATGTTCTGGCCCATATCGAGCACAGTCTCGCCTTTAGGCGTTGTTACAACAGCGATAGGCCTAATGGTTTCGATAATCCTGGCCGGTTCGTTTTCTTGGGCAACCAATGCGGATTCCGGAGGATTCGTAATCATCGCCTTTGCCCAATCTTGATCCGCAAATCCGGGAGAAGACCATCCGTCCATCTCGAGTCTGGCGTCGTAGGTTTCGCCATGATACAATTCCGACATCCGAAGCGGTCCTGATGAAACACGCCAGTTCCCGTCCGAAACAATGATCCGTTCGGAGCCGTCGGACAATGTCATATAGAGCTGGATCATAAGAGCGCGCGTTTTGCCGAAATGCTCCTTTTTACCTTCCCAGGCCAAATATCCTCTATACCAGCCGTTGCCCACAATACAGCCCAGTGCATTATCACCTGCGGAGAGGAGTGAAGTCACGTCATAGGTTTGATACTGTAGCCGTTTGTTATAGCTGGTCCAGCCGGGGCCAAACAGCGTGTCATCCGCCGGAACACCGTTGACATACAGCCGATACAAGCCGAGCGAGGTCGCGTATACCCGCGCTGAAACCACGTTGTCCGGCAGGGTAAAGTCCGTGCGCATATAATCGCATGGTTCATCCCCCGACTCCTCGCTGCGCGGCGGCGCCGCGATCCAGCTTGCCTGCCATTCCCCGGCCGATAGGAATGCGGTTTCCCAGTAAGCAGGGGCGCTCCATGCCGATACGTTCCCTTGGCGGTCCCACACGCGCACTCTGAAATAATAGCGGGTACGTGACTTTAACGCAGGGCCCTGATATTCAATATGAACACTACGATCCGACTCCACTTTTTGGGAGTCCCAGACGATTTCAGCGCCAAAATCGGGATCATAAGCCACTTGGACCTGATAGGCGTTTTGCACAAAGCCTCTGGTTTCCGCACTGATCCGCCAACTGAGCCGTGGCCTCAAATCGTCGATTCCCAGGGGATTTTTTCGATAATTGACGCTAAGGTCGGAAACTGTAAAATGGGTCATTGGTATCGCTCCTCTTTATTTATTGATCCCTTACCTTGCCAATGGCATCATTACGTCTATTGTACGGGGCGGAGCCATCTCAATCAGGGGATGTTTCTGACATTTTTATAGGTTGATCTAGACATTTTGCAACCGGTTTCGTATGATGGAGCCAAACCGAACAAACCATGCGAGAGGGGCAGCGAAAAGCATGAGTGTCAGACGCAGCTCTTATGTGATGTCAGGAGAGAGCTTTTTCGAGCCGGGTGTGCCGATCTATGTGAACCGGGCTTTCGAAACGTTTGAGTTGACCGAGCATTCCCATGAATTTATCGAGATTACGTACGTCAGCGAAGGAGCGGGCGTCCACTATATCGACAGTGAAGCCGTTCCCGTGGAACATGGGACACTGTTTTTCATTCCGGTTGGACGCAGCCATGTGTTTCGGCCGAAGACGCTGAAGAAAGACCGTCCCCTTATCGTTTACAACTGTTTGTTTCCGGCGGTGTATTTAACGGAACTTCGGGCGGGATTTCCCGAGGCCGCCGACATTTGTGAATTATTTACCGACGAGCGCTTGCCCTGGTTATCCATGAAAGATGCCACCGGAGAATATCAGGCCATGTTCCGCGAGATGTATCGTGAATTCTCGGCAAAACCGCCGGGATATTTGGCTGTGCTCGCTTCCCTCGTGATGCGGATATTGACAGGCTTGTACCGGCATCGGCTGCAGCTCGGCACTTCTAACGGGGACCGCCCGCAATGGCTGACCGTCGACGAAGCCGTCGCCTATATTAACCGCAATTACGCCACCGAGCTTAAGCTTGGTGAACTCGCCGCCAAAGCTAATCTTAGCGCGCGGCAATTCAGCCGCCTGTTCCAGCGTCAAACTGGTATGAACTTTACCGACTACGTGCAAAGCATCCGCATGGACGCCGCGTGCCGATTGCTGACCGGAGGCCGCAGCAGCGTGGGGGAGATTGCCGCCGCAGTCGGATATGCCGACTTGAAATTTTTTCACCGGTTGTTTAAGAAAAAAATCGGCACCACCCCGAAACAATATCGTAAGATGTTTTCGCAAGGTTAAACCATCAGCCTAAAATCGATTAGAGCTGGATGATCGCGCTTTCATTTTTTTGAAAGAGAGCAAGGCGGCACTTCAGCAATTTAATGTTTCGGTTGTTTCCTCAATACCACTGGCGAACAACCCTCCATTTTTTTAAATACCTGGGTAAAATACATGTAATCCGAAAAACCAACTTTCTCACCGATGACGTACAAAAGTTCATTGGTATGGATGATCAGCTCTTTCGCCTTAGCAATCCTTAACCGGTTTACATATTCTTTAAAGGAAACGCCAAATTCACGTTTAAACCGATGACTAAAATAATTGGGCGTCATTCCCACATGCTCGGAAAGCTTCTCTACGGTAAGCTCCTGTGTATAGTTCTTGCGAATAAACTCATCTGCACGTGTCATGACAGGACTTAGTTCTCTCGATAACCGCATGCTCATCTTCTCAAACGTGGACACAACGATCTTCTTAAAATCATCCATCGCCAAAGCCTCCGACCTTTCGTCGATCACGGCTATTTTTTTATAGATATATTCGACTACATCGCTTGGAGCGTTTCTTATGATGACCATAAAAAACTGAAGCAAGTTCTTTGTATACGTGGCGATGCTCTTTCTGCTATATTTACGTTCCAGCTTAAGCTGTTCAAATTCATTTTGAACCACATCAACCAGGGGAGCCAAATCCCCCTGAAGCAACTGTGCTTTAAATTTCGCATGATCCAGCAAACCGGTTATCGGTTCATCTGCGAATTCCATCGTTTCATCTTTAACATGTATAGAACCCTTGCCTTCGTACAGCCTTAAAGATAAAGCTTGATTAGCTTCGTTATACATCTCCACAAATTCCGACACATTGCCGTAACTGCTTATTCCAGCCGAAAATGAAAGCTTGCCCTGGGATTGCAATTCACGGTTCCAAGCACGCAACTGATTCAACAATTCACTTACCCATTGCCGAGAGTACAAAAAGGACGGCGTCTCAGATTTGAGCAAAAATACAAGGCTGCCTTCTTTAGATCTCAAGCAGATTCCTTTTTCAGTCAGTTCACTCGATTCAAAGAGATGGCAGAGCATCTCCGCTGCGGCTGTCACTGTTTCGATATTCGTATTCCAGTCTTCGTCAATCCGAGCGGCTACACAAATAAGCCCCCCCGCTGCGTCAACCCCATAATGTTGCTGCAAACCTTCCAGAATGATCAAGCGGTCCGTTATATTGCCCGCAAGCAGTTCAGACCTGAAACTGGCTTTATAGGACTCGAGATATTTATTAAACTCTTGTTCCGTCATTTGTTCCCGGATAATCTCCTCTTTGACCCTCTTGATCAATGCGACTAGACTCCGTGCCCGAATAGGCTTCATTTCATAATCTACAGCATCTAGCTGAATGGCTGTCTTGAGGTATTCAAAATCGTTATATCCGCTTAGGATGATCACCTTGGTTTGCGGTCTAATCCTCTTAATTTGCTTCAGAAGCGTAAGTCCGTCCATTCCGGGCATTCTCACATCCGTCAGCACGATCTCCGGCAACATTTCCGTAAATTTTTGAAGGGCCTCAACTCCATTGGAAGCCGTAATCACTATCTCGATATCCAAGGCATGCCAGTCGATTCCCTGCTCTATGCCTGTTCTGATCTGATCATCATCATCCACAATTAACAGCTTCATTCAGAATCACCTCCCATTCTTTATTCAATAAGAGGAATGTACACTTCAACTCTAGTGCCGCCCCCGTGCTTGCTGGTGAAATGAAGGCCATATTCCGGTCCGTAACTGATCTTGATCCGATCATCGATGTTTTTTAAGGCAAATACGTTTTTCGTTTCTCCTTCTCGGGTCATCATTTGATGAATTTTGGTTTCATCCGTCCCCAGGCCATTATCGGTAACGATGAAACGAATTCCCTGCTCCGCTCTTGTTATACTAACTTCTATTACACCCCCATCAATAACCTGTTCCAGCCCATGCACGATCGCGTTCTCCACTAAAGGCTGCAAAACTAATTTAGGCATTTTATAATTCATCAGAGCAGGATCCGCATGGATACGGAGCTTGATCCTTTGACCGTATTTTCGTTTCTGAATCAGCATGTAATTTTCTAAAAAATCGACTTCTTGACGAATCGTGACAGAAGGCTCTCCCTTATTGAGAACATGCTTGAATAATTCCGCAAGCGCTTCGATCTGCTCGCTTACATCATAATTTTTCTGCTTTAAGGCAAGCCAATGGATCGAGTCTAGCGTGTTGTATAAGAAATGAGGGTTGATTTGCGCTTCCAATGCCTTGATTTCTGCCTCTCTCTGTTTAATTCTTCCAACATATACGTCATTTATCGTTTCTTTCAGTTGATGAACCATCCGTAAGAAACCATTACTTATGTCACCAATTTCATCTTTGGAATCAATCGTCAAAGCAATATTGAAATTTCCGCTTTTCAGCTTCATCATTTCTCTCCGCAATAGCTGCAAAGGTTTAAGTAAATATTTGTGCTGTACAAAAGAGAACAGTACGCCAAAAAAAAGACACAGCAGGATTGCGATAAGTAAAATTAAATTAATCGTTCTCCTTAACGTAGAAAACGATTTTTCGGGAATGATTTGCACTAATTTCCAATCAGGTTCCTCGATCGTATAATAAAAAGCAACTTTTTTGTCATCATCGATTGTCGTTTCTAGGTAGCCTTCATTTGTATTAAAAATTTCTTGAATACTCGCCACATGATCCAGTTTGCTTCCGACCAAAATTCTTTCTGTAGAAGATAAGACAAGCCCCTTAGAATCCAATAGAAAAATTTGAGCGCCGGCATTAGACTGCAGATTGCTGAATATCCGATACAGGTTTTCTTCATCCAAATTGAATCTTTCGATCCCGATCATTCTTCCATACATGTTCAGATCCATGATCCCTCTGTAATATGCAATTTCTCCGGGCGCGGTAACCCAAAAGGCTCTTCCTTGAAGATTCATAGCGCGTTCCCTCACGGCTGGATCCATCTCCGGGACCTGCATCCCTTTTTGGAAGACAAGCTCTTGGCTTGAATATAAGCTTATTGACTTATAGTATTTTTGGGAACCCAGTATATCATCCAGCCAATTGTTTACGTTCCAATAAATTTTGTCGTAATCCGTTAATTTATTGTATTTTCCGCTAGCGAAATCTTGAATAAGTTCGTTGGACAATATTCGCTTTGATTTATCGTTCGTATCTGCCACGATGGATTCAAAGTTTTGGCGGGTTTGCTTTAAAGTCTCGAGTACTGTATCATAGGTTCTTTTTTGCGTTAAGCTGGCGAATTGATAATTCAAATATAATCCCACCAAAATTAAGGGCAGGATAATAAATATCATGATGCAGGAGTACAGTTTCAACTTCAATGATAAGTCCTTAAACTTGATGATACTTACCACGCTCCAATGTCATTAGTGCGTGTTCAAAAAGTCGAGTTTTCAGCGCCGAGAAGGTTGGATGAAGCTAGGGACGTCAGGAGCGGAGCGTACGTTTTGGGTACGTGAGCACCGGAAGGCCCGGCTGATTCAAGATTCGACGTCGAGACCACTTCCTGACCTGCTTCGCGATCAAAAGTTGACTTTTTGAACATCCTCTATCAGTCATGCTGGATAGCCTCTTGTCTAAGCTGGTCCAACTCTTTCAAAGAATCCATTCCATAAAATAAAAAGTTTGCCGGCATGTTATTACCCATGTAATCAGCTATTGATGGTGAGAGCGACAATATTTCTTGCTCTTTATAGATTTTTCCAATGTCTTTGGAATATTCAGCGAAATTGGGATCATCCACTGTCACACCTTTTACCATGACTGGTACACCGCTGTTCACCCGATGTTGAAGCACTTCAGCGCTCGTCAAATACTTGAGGACTTCGACCGATGCTTCCGGATGCTTGGCATTGATTGGAATCATATAGCCGTTATAACCGCCCAACACTTTTGTCCGAGTTCCCATATGAGGCCAGCTTATAATTTCAATATTCCTTAATCCGGAGCCTTTGATGGATTGTTTGGCAAGGCTGTTGAGGTCTGCCTTAATGGCTATCCTGCCGCTTTGAAAAGCGGTATTGACTTGATCCAAAGTCGTCGTCAAAGCCCCTTTGCCCGGATACACATACTCTTTATCGTACAATTCCTTTACTTCATTAAATACGTTCACAATCGTTGGATCGGTAAAAGGAATTTGGCCTTTAGACCATGCAAGTAATTTTTGCTCATCCGGCCAAACCGAGTAGAACAGCTCTCTTACCGTCCAAGAAGCCCAATCTTTTTGCAGTCCCAGAGGGGCGATCCCCGCCTTTTCCTTAATGATTGACAGTATATTCTTAAATTCATCCCAGCTAATAGGGCCATCCGGAAGATCCACTCCCACTTGATCAAGAATGTCTTTATTCACTTCCAGTACCGGATAGACCGGGGTATTCGGCACCGCATATACCTTTCCATTGTAGGTTCCGGTATTCAATGCCCCGTCGAGGAAGGAGCTTTTCCATTCACCGTTATTAGCTTCAAGGTAGGGAGTGAGATCCAATGCCAAATTTCCGTTAACCAAATTTTTCATTTCGCCAGGCCAATACATCACAAGATCAAGCGCTTCTCCTGAAGCGACAGACGTTTTGATTTCTCTCTCCGCATGGGCCGCTTCCCATATTTTAAAGGTAATATCATATTTATCTGCAAAGTGCTTTGACACCAATTCTTCTTCAAGTTTGGCGTTTGTGTCTTCCGTGCTGGCTATCATTAGCGTCAATTTTATTCTTTGTTCAATCGGGCTACCACTTTCCGGTACGGGTTTGTCCGTAAGTTCCGATGAATTTGGCGGTTTGCCGGCACATGCGCATAATAGCAACATCAAGCAAACGAAAATCGCAATTCTCACTTTTGATAAATTCATGGTGTCCTCCCGGTAACCTTGTTTCCGAAACAAATTCACCTTCATTATAAGGTAACCAATTAAAAACAACAAACCGGGTATCTTACATCTTTGGACAACAAGCAGGTCAACCTACAAGGTCGACCTGCTTGTACTGGAAACCGGCATGCTTGTCGCTATGACACCTCCACATCCGCGTAAAAACCTCTTGTTTTTCCGTCAATGAACAAGTCGGAGCAAATCCGGAAAGAGCCTTTCGCCCGGATGTCATGGGAAGAAGCCCCAACCATAACCTCGATTTCACCTGCTTCGATTTTCCACGTCATGTTGGTATCCAGGAAAGCAAATTGACTCGGATCCATACGGAATTGAACCGTTCTCGTCTCGTTTGGTTTCAACGGAACTCTAACGAAACCGGCCAGTTCTTGCACGGGGCGTACGACACTCGCATATTTGTCGCGAATGTAGAGCTGAACGACTTCCTCGCCGAATACCTCTCCCGTATTCGTGACGTCGATCGTGACGATAACTTGTTCAGCAGGCTCATACGCTTCCTTGCTGACCGTCATGTTCGAATATCGGAAGGAAGTGTACGATAAGCCATGTCCAAAATAATAACGAGGCTCGCGAGGGCAATCCAGATAACTCGTATAATCGTTCATTGTGCCGACATGGTAGCTTGAACCTTGGTCGTGATTATAGAAAAGAGGCACTTGTCCGGCGTTGTAAGCAATCGAAACGGGCAATCTTCCGGCCGGATTATAATCGCCGAATAAAATATCCGTCACGGCTTTCGCCCCGTATTGTCCCGGATTCCAGGCTTCGAGAATAGCGTCGATGTGCTCGTCTGCCATGTCGCTCGATATCGGTCTGCCGTCAAAATGAACCGCGACCGTCGGCTTCTGCAAAGCCGCCAACTTACGGATGAAGCTTTCCTGGCATTCCGGAAGCCCAATATTCGTCGTATCGATCCCTTCGCCCGTTGTGCTGAACATGCCCCAGCCATGCTTCCCGCCCAGAGTAAGGATGACCACATCCGCTGCTGCTGCCACCGCCAATGCCTCATCATGCATGGACGTATCGTTCCCGGCATAGGCGTAACCATAGGCGTAAGTCACTTCGGCATCCGGACATTCCAGAATGATTTGCTCGAGCAGATGATTACATGTCGGATAATGCTTTCTTATTAGTTCCTCCGTTTTTGGGCTTTCGACCTGCACAATACTTCCGGGATACGTGTAGTGATCCTTAGCCACACCGAACTCGCTCGCGTTCAAATTTGAAATTTTCTCAAAGTCCACGCCCGCCATCGTGTTCCCGACATTGTGCATGGCATCGAACAAGCTCGTATACGAATAGCCGCCGAACAATGATCTCGTGGATGCCGCATGGTGGCCGATAACGGCGATTTTCTTCTGCGCGTTCCTTTGCAATGGAAGCAGGCCATTATTCTTCAGCAGAACGATCGATTGACGCGCTGCTTCCAAGCTGGTTGCTTCATTATTGGGATCTGCATAAATCCGTTCCACGGCAGCGCTCGGCATTGGATAAGGATTCTCGAACAAGCCCAATTCAAACTTCGCGATCAACACGCGGCGGACAGCTTGATCGAGAATCTCTATGGAGATCTTTCCGTCTTGAATACGCTGCATTAACTCGTCGTTATAGCAGTCTTTCGCAGGCAATTCCACTTCCATGCCGGCCTTCAAAGACAATTCACCGGCATCCGTTAAGGTCTCGGCAACCCTATGCCTCGAATGAATCTCCGAGATGGAGACGTAGTCGGATACGATCAAGCCGTCAAAGCCCATTTCCCCGCGCAGAAATTCGGTGAGGTACTTTCGGGAACCGGCTACAGGCTCGCCATCGATGGAGCTGTACGTATTCATGATCGATTTCATGTCCGCAAGCGTTATGACCGCCTGGAATGGCTTCGCATATACCTCCCGGAGCATTCTTGGCGGAACCGGCGTTGACGCAGCATGAATGCCTCCCTGGGTCATATGGTAGCCGATAAAATGTTTGGCGCACGCCAACATCCCTTCTTTGAGGTCGCCATCGTTTTGCAAACCCGACACATAAGCCGTTCCCATTGCCGCCGCCAATGCCGGATCTTCTCCATACGTTTCGCCTTGACGTCCAAAGCGGGGATCGCGGTTAAGATCCAACACCGGGGCGAACGCATGCGAAACGCCGACGGCCCGGGCCTGATTGCGAATAATGCCGGCCAGTTCCTTCTGTAGCCCAGGGTTCCAGGTGGAGGCTTGTCCGATTCCCGTGGGGAAGCTTGTTGCTTCAGGAAGCATGGCCCCTGTTAATGTCTCCACATGAAAAATAGCAGGAATGTTGTGATCGCTTAATTCCATAATTTTATTCTGAATATGTGTAACCTTTTCAACTACGGACTCCTTGTTCTCCAATCCGCCCGCGAATAACATGACGACTTCCCCTGCGCCCTGAGGAAAGTCCTGCTCCAGCTTTTCAATCGACCCTTTATCTGGCATATAGCCGACAATTTGGCCCATTTTTTCTTCAATGCTCATTCTTTTTAATAAGTCATCCGCACGTTCTTCAGCCGGAAGCGAAGCATTCATAAATTTTCCATTAACAAATTTATTCATAATCCTCAACTCTCCATTCCTCTTTCCAGTCTAAATAAGCCATTTCTCCATCAAATCGGATCGGCAGCCATACGTAATCCGCGACCGATGTATCGGTATTCATGTCACATGAATAATGGACCTCATCCATAACAAAATCAGTATCCGGTTCAAACATTCTCCGATATATCTCCGCAGTTTTTTGATAGCCCTTGCCGTTTGCATGATCTTCCCCCGCTAAATCAGGAAGATTTGGCATCCATCTGTCAGCTAATGCAATGTACAAATCTTTTTTAAATGGATGCCTAAATACAGAAGTAATCTGCGAGTTATAAGAAGTTCTGGAGGTATCGTACGGATGCGGATCACCCAGCACCTCCCACGGACCATGGAAGGATTTCGCTACCGCCACCTCCGAAGGGTTGGGATGATATCCGGTTGTTCCGGATGTAAACATATAATGCCGTCCCTTCCTAAAGAAGTAGGCTGGGGCTTCACGTACATACGGCGGCTGAATATTAGGAAAATGCGTGGAATAATATCCTGTCACATCCGTATAGTCCTCCGTCAGATCCGCACAAATAAGCTCGCTGTGGACTCTTTCGAAATAATAGTAGGCCTTACCGTCGGGTCCCACGACTAAATCGAAATCCCCCGCACTCATATTCAACGGGCGAAGATCACTTTGCACCATCGTATAAGGCCCCAGAATATGATCGGCCGTCAAAACCGTGGATTTTTGCGTCCCATCCCTTTTCATCACTTTGATCCAGCATACAAATTTTCGTGTCGTTTGATTAAAAATAATATGAGGTCTATCCATATATTGAGCAGGATGCAAAGGAGAAGACTCATCTTCCTCATCCGGAGGAATAATGATCCCCTGGTCTTCCCAATTGTATAAGTCTTTAGAGGCATAACATCGTACTCCCCAATGCCAGATTCCGCTTCCGGGTTTCGTTTTTTCTTTATTTTCACCGTACCAATAGAAAGTATCTCCCACTGTAATAACAGATCCCCCATGTGCCTGAATACGTTTTCCTTCGGTATCCAGCCATACTTGTCCGGGTCTAATTGAGTTATATTTCATTTTCATCTTTCCTTCCGAATTAAATGAACTGAACTTACTATTCTTTTACTCCCCCTAATGTAATCCCTTTTACAAAATATCTTTGGAAGAAAGGATACAACACCAGGATAGGTAAAATCCCAATTGCTGCAATGGCCATTCTTATCGTCGTTGAAGGCAGCTCCGATACTTTAGCGCCGATAGACTGGGCTTTGGAAGCATTTTGCAGCAGGACTTGGATATTTTCGTTGATATTGTTCAAAATGATTTGAATCGTATATAAGGAAGCCCCGTCACGGCCCGACAAATAATACATCCCGTTTTGCCAGTCATTCCAATAAGACAGACCGGTCATTAATCCAATCGTGGCAATAATCGGCAAACTTAGCGGCATGATGATTTTGGCGAATATTCTGAATTCACTGGCGCCATCAATCGTGGCCGCTTCTTTTAACGCTCCGGGAATACTATATGAAATGTAATTCTTGACCAGAATTACATTAAACGCGTTCATCAGAAGAGTCGGAATAAGCAGTGCCCATATCGTGTCTTTAAAATCCAGGTAATGAACGTACGTGTAATAGGTAGCAACCAAGCCTCCATTGAACAGCATGGTGAATATCAGAATGAAGTTAACGATTTTCATCCCCGGTATATGGGATTGGGATAAACCATAGGCAAATAGAGTCGTAATGAAAACACTGACAACGGTCCCAATGAATGTTACAACCAGCGTCATAAAATAGGCTTTCCCGATCGTCCCCCACTGCACCGCAATATATTTATAGGCTTCCAAACTTAGCTTTCCGGGAAAAAATGAATACCCATGTTCAGTAGCCCATGCTTCCGCAGTAAATGAAGAGATAATTAACAGCAAAAATGGCAGTATCGCACACAGTGCAATGATGCCGCAAACCAGGTGGGCGATAATTTGTGTTACTCTAGCCTCTCGCGTTCTCATAGTTATCTTACCCCCTTAAAACAACGCATTGTCACGGTTATATTTCTTAATAAAGAAATTTGCGGCTAAAATAAGAATAAATCCTACGATCGATTGATAGAAACTGGCAGCGCTGGACATCCCGTAATCGCTATTGCGCAACAAGGCCTGATACACATAAACATCCAAGGTTCTCGTTACAGAGTAGAGCGCTCCGCTGTTTTGGGGCATCTGATAAAATAGACCAAAGTCAGACCGGAATATTTGACCGACACTGAGTATAAATAGTGTAATAAACGTAGGCTTCAGAAGCGGTATGGTAATATGCTTAATCTGTTTCCATTTGCTCGCTCCGTCAATCGTCGCGGCTTCATAATAGTCCTGGCTGATTCCGACAATGCTTGCCAGATAAATAATCATGCTGTACCCAATACCTTTCCAGGTATTAACAAGAATCAGAATAAGCGGCCAGTATGTCTTATCCATATACCAGTTTATCGGGTCTTTGCCTAAAGGCTCCAGGATCGAGTTATTAATTAAGCCCGTTTCCGAAGACAAAAAAGCGTACCCAAGATAGCTTACAACCACCCAACTCATTAAATACGGAAGCAAGGTTACACTTTGATAAGCTTTTGAAGCAAACTTGCTGCGGATCTCATTAATCAAAATGGCCATAGCTATTGCGGCAATAGTGCCGACAATGAAAAAGGCGACATTATAAAGAATGGTATTCCTTGTAATGACCCAGGCATCATTTGTGGCGAATAGAAACTTGAAATTGTCCAATCCGCTCCAGGGGCTTCTGAAAATGCCGTCTGAAAAGTTCAATTTTTTAAAAGCAATGATGACTCCAAACATCGGGATATAGTTATTTATTAAAAGATAGAGAAGCCCCGGCAAAATCATCACATAGACTGGAAGAAACTGTTTCCAACGTTTCTTCTTTTTTACTTTAACCGCATTAGCCGCCATACAAATCCCCTTTCTGTAAGCGATAGGGCCGCCTTCCGGCAGCCCTCTTTCTACCCCTTTAAATTTTACTGCTTGTTACTTGGCAGCCACTTATCCAGTTGTGTCTGATTTTCTTGGATAATCTTATCCATCCCTGCCGCTTTCAACGCCGACAAGAACTCAGGCATCGCCTTCGCTGGATCCAATGCTCCACTATTAATCGCTGGCGTAAACTGTTCGATCACGGTTGAAACGGCAGCTATTTCCGACGATACATTAGTCTGAACAAAACTATACCCTAAAGCCGGCGAGTATCTCGATTCAGGGATACGATCATCATCCTCTTTCAGAATTTTGTTCTTATCAATCGGTGCAGGAGCCACAATAGGCCACTCCAAACGGTTACCATAAATACCATAGGGTTGATAATAAGGAAGTTTAGAGGTGTCTTTGTCCAAATACTCAATTAAAGTGCCTTTGTCCGACTGTTCCACCACTTTATAAGATTTTCCTTCGATACCAAACTGGAGTAACCACGCCGCTTCTTTATTTTTATAAATATAATTCAGCACTTCCATGGCTTTGGCAGGATCTTTTGACGCCTTCGTGATGTTCCACATAATATTTTGACCGCCATTGTTCGCGACATATGGATCAAGCATTGGAATTCCGGTAAATTCCATACCCGCAGACGCACCATATTCACTAGCCGATAGCCGGTCATTCCAATAGAACATCCCTAAATATTTTTTGGTTGCAATCAGTGAATCCGGTGACTGTTTTGTAATCGCAGCATCCGAGGAAATGTATCCTTTTTGTGCCCAGTCATACATTTTTTTCGCATAACTTGCGTATTCGTCAGTAGCAAAAAGATTGGTAACGGTCGTATCGTCAAATCCACGATTCAACATCAGTACTCCGGTCGCAAGCGATCCGCCGATTTTGTCGTACTCAATGTAAGAACTATTTAATGGATCTTGCGTCGTATTCCAGGGGATAGTCATATAGAAATCTTTACCTTCCCCCGCTTTAATTTTCGCAAATATTTGATCCAAATCGTCCAATGTGTACTTTTTGTCAGGATCAATGGTAATGCCGTATTTCTTCAAGAGATCTGTTCTTGCAAGATAACCATAGGTATTGCCTTTAATGTACACCGGGGGGATACCGTAGATTTTTGAATCATAACTGGCGCCCTGCAGTAACACTCCTGCCTGTTCTTTAATATCCTTTCCGTGCTGATCAAGCAGCTCATCCAAGGGAATAATCATTCCACTGTCTACCGACGGCCCCAAACTAGTAAAAGCAGTCAGCATAATGTCAAGCTGTTCTCCACTGGCTACGGCAAGAGAAGCTTTTTTGGTGGACTCATTTAAGCCAACCGGTTCAAATTTCACTCGTGCTCCGACATCTTTTTCCAGCATGGCGTTGAGAGCATCCTCCACCTCTTGAAAACCTGATCCCAGATTTCCCGGCGTCGGATACTGCCAAATGATAGTTGGGATTTCGGCAGCGGCATTGCCGGCACCCTTGGCATCATTAGTTGCTTTAGAATTGTTTGAACAAGCAGTTAAGGCAGACAGAGCAAGAACTAATGCCAGCGTTACCCATTTCCTCATCTTTACTTCCCCCTTTGTAATGGTTTAAGCGGTTTTCTAAGAAATATTAGCGCTTACATTTCAAATTATATAATTGCGGAATTAGGGCGGGTATCTTGAAAAACTACAATTACTTTAGCTTTTCTTTAATAAGTTAGAAAATTTTCGGATTCATACGCATACGAAAATCAAGCGAAAAACCGAGGTATGTAAGATACCTCGGTTTGTAAACAAGCTTATTTATATTGATACAACTCTACACGCAATGCGGCCGGATTGTTTCCGATCTTGATCTGGTAAACTCCTTCGTCACCGTTAAGAACGCGGCCAGGGACCCATACATCTTGAACAAATTTTCCTTCTTCAATCCTTACATAACTTGTTTTCATCGAACTCGAGCGCTTCGGCAAAAATTCAATGTAAAAGCTGATTCCGGCAAAAATAAACTCATCTTCAGAAACCTCAATCACAAGCCCCCCTGATACCGGCTTGCCCGCTGGCTGACGATGATAAGTGATTCGGATGTCATACTTGGAGAAAGATAATATGCACCCGGCTTCGTGATTCTGAAGAAAACCCGTCATTTTCCCGGTTCCCCGATATTTCTGGATAATACTCAGCATGTTCCCCAGCAGCTCATAACTGCGTGCCAGATAAGGACCCGTTCCATTCAAAACAAAGCCGGAGTTTTCAATATTAAGAGCCATCATGATACCGGCATCGATACTCTCACCACTATCCGAAGGTGCCATAAAGTCTTCAATTCCAAAAGGTGAAAAGCAAAGCGCATCATGCTTTCCGATGGCATAAAATACATTCGTAGCTGTGGGTATATCTCTTCTCGCTTCAGGAATAAATAATGGGTTATCGCTTGCTGTATATTCCTCGCAAATCTCCGCAAAATTGGGCAGATAAATATCCGGCGCATACAAACAAATGGAAGGAGCCGCTGCTTTCCAGATCTTCATTACCTTCGCTATCGGTCCTCCGCTCGGGTATGTTCCCGGTCTCCAAGGGAATTGTTCCAACCAGGCGTTAACGAATAGCGGTAGAGGATAGACCTTGGAACCGGCACTCGCTATTCGTTCGACAGCTTGGGCATAATGATAAGCCATAAAGTATTCAGACGCATCATCCCCGAATCCCTCCTCCCACGTACCGCTAACCCCACAGAGAGACTCGATCACGGCTGGTATTGGCCGATTGAATTCGACGTTTGCGTAATCAGAATAGTCCCGGTCGCTGCCAAGTAACCCGATTTCATTCTCCACTTGAACCATGATGACCGTATTCTGATCACCGTCTACTTTTTTAAGATGTGCCATGAATTGTGTGAAAGCATTAGCATCAGCTTCTACAGCTTTATCGCAAAAGGGAGAGATGGTTTCTGATGGTTCATTATTTTTATGGACAGCACGGAAATAGGTTGTGAATTCCTTCTTCACCCAGCCTGGAGCATAGCTGGAAATTCCATTTTTCCATAATCCGAACCACAATAACACCAGCCGTACATTTTCTTCCCGAGCCTGTTCGATGATTCCGTTCAATAAATCAAATTGAAAACTTCCCTGCTCGGGTTCAATTAGTTCCCAGTAAACCGGCAAGATCACCGTGTTTAGATGCAGTTCTCTGAGATAGGGCCAGACTTTCTCCTTCATATACTCCAGGCTCGAGGCGCTCGAATTATGAATTTCCCCGGCTAAAGCGATGTAGGGTTTACCATCGACATAAAGATTATAGACTCCATCTTCTTTTAACAGTTGAGGCAATGACATGGAATTTCCTCCTAAAAGTTTGTAAGCGCTACTTCCTGAATTGGTTCGAACAAAACTCGCTACGGAAGCATAGGCTTAGGAATAAAGCGGGGCGATCTCCGCTTGATTTTGCTGGCAATGGTGCTTTTACTCGATTACTGCAAAGACGTCCCCCTCAGTGATCCCTTTTTCATTAAAGGTATCAACCCTGACGTATAACGGCTCATTTTTAATTAATGCACCAATTGAAACTTCATTTCGACCAAATACCATATAACTATGGTACAGTTTATCCGGCGCGAAGCCCCACAGCACATTGTAACTAACGGCATCTCCTTGATCCCAAGTTACAACGAGATCAAGATCGCTGACCAGCTTAGTCTGGACTCCAGTTGCCTTTTCAGGAAGCTCTCCTTTGCCTATGCCAAAAACCCGTAGCCCGGACACGCACGCCGCTTGGTTATAAGGTAGTTCCTTAACCATACATCGAATGTACCGGGCTTTAATCCCGTTTTCTCTTACGATCAGATCATGCGATAAGTCTGTATCAACATTAGACTTATCCTCGATGACGAAATACTTCTTACCATCCACCGAACCTTCCAAAAGCCATCTGGTAAAATGCTGACGATGATCAATGTATCGGTACGTTGGGGCATCTCCATGAAATTCCGCTCCTTCAGGAGGTGGAACGCTCAACGCATCATCCGCAAAATTAACTTGAATCGCGAAAATGTCGCATGGATGCAACAGGTCAACCTCAATCCATTCGCCAGATCCGCCGGAAGCCGCCCTCCACCAGGTCTGAACGTTTTCATCGGTAACCTTGAATGCTTCTTTTCCTTCTATATAAGAAGATGATATAGCCGGTTTGCCATACGAGAGAAGCATCCAATCCGGGTTACGCCAGGGATTCATCGCAGCCTGTTCGATCTTAAGCGGCCAGTCGCCATAACGCTGGTTGCAGAAAAGCTCCCCATCCTGATCAAACCCTGCTGGCCACAAACCTATCCTTCTCTCGAAATTATGATTCACACTAATTCTTATCGTTGAGGCATGCCAATAGTTCCCATGACGATCTTCCATGGTCGATCCGTGACCGGCACCGGGGATGAATCCCCCCGGCTTGTAGGAATAGGGGTTGTTTTTAGCTCGAGTGAACGGGCCCAATGGGTTGTCCGACACATAAACCCCATCCGAATATACGTTATACTGCGTACCGGGGACGGCATACTGCAGATAGTATTTGCCGCCATGTTTATCCATCCATGCTCCCTCAATGAATGGTTCATTCCCAATCGCATCTCGCACCATTTTCAACATTTCATTCGTCAGATTCGGATTGTTGGTCTTATATTGATGAATGATTGCTTCAATCTCTTCTGACGTTCGGGGAGGAATATGGTTTTCGCCATTTCTTTCAAATCCGTTGACGGATAAGTTAGTAAAGATAAGTTCTACCGGCTCTGTTAACGGTTTCATATTCTCAGGGTTCAGCTCCACTCCATAGATCGGTTTATCGTTGGAGCATCCCCAATAGAAATAGATTCTTCCATCATCATCCACGAACAAATTCGGGTCCCAGAAAGGAAACGTCCCTTCGATCTCCTCAAACGATCCCGAGATCGGATCTTTTGTTCGATAATAGGAGCAGTTTTTATTCGCCTTTGACGCGGAAAAATACAAGTATTCTCCGATGACCCGAACATCCGGTGCATAATCGTAGATCGGCAGATCCTTAAGGGGATGGAAAGACCACTCCGCAAGATCATCGCTCACAAGATATCCCGCTGTCATGGAAGGGAACATGAAGTACTTTCCATTAAAATAAATCATAGACGGATCCGCAGCTTCCCGATTTACAGTCAGCTTGCCGTGCGCTTCAATAAATTGATACTTGTATTCCATGTTGATCGGGTTACAGATGTATTTCATATTCGTTTCGCTCTCCTTTCCTATATATTCGAAAGAACCCTACCTCTCACAAATAAATTGCAGTCATAATGGCCGCAGCTCTATATTCTGGTTAACATCTAACTATACACATTCCCCAAGGCTCGATTTCGACTTCTTCGCCTTGTTTCATTTCTTCACTAGACAACAACTCCGTACCGCTATTGTAAGGATAGATGAAAGTTTGCGTATCGTCGGAGTAGTTAAAATAGAAACGTATAGTATCTCCCTCTCTACTCTCGCCCGTCTTTACAATGAGCGGGAACGCCAATTGTTGGTCCGTCCCCCATAAACCTGCCGCCTTGACAGCTTCCTGCAGGACGCGACGCATGGAAGAAGCATCGAACATGCCGCCGATGTAAGTCGCCAAACCTTTGCCGTAACGATTACGAGTTGCCGCCACATATTGCCCCCAATGCGGATGCACATAGGTAGCGAGCACCTCTACCTCTTCCGAGACAGGGGTCAGCAATTCCATAAAGCTTTCGACAGTTCCGACCTGCGCCGTTCCGTCGTTAAACAGCTGTCCGGCAAGTCCAACTCCTTTCGGTTCAACGAACATACTATACGTTACACCACAGGCTTCAGAAATGATGCCCGGCTGACTTGTTGTCCTCACCTTCACCACATCGTCTGCAAAGCCACTTTTGAAGGAGTAGACGACATGGCCACCTTCTGCTGTATAAGCATTCAATCGCTCCAAAGCTTCGTCCGTCACAGCATAAAGCGCAGACACAACGATTAGTTTGTATTCGTCCAAATTATCGAAATTCGGTTGGATAAAATCGCAGGACACATTCATTTTATAAAGCTCATCGTACATTCGGCGAACGACGTCGTTATACGTTCGGCCGTCAGGAAGCTTAAACCATTCCATCGCTGTTAACGCTTCGTTGCTAACCATGACGGCCACACGATTCGTTTTTTTCAATCCGAGCAATGCACCCGATAGCCTGGCAAAATCGCGTCCTATCGTAACGGCTTCGTTGTAAACGGGATTGGGCTGTAGATCGTGACTCACCAAGCCTTTCCAATAAGTCTCGAAGGAGTTATGAATCGAGTGCCAATGCCAATAAGCGACCATGGAAGCGCCAGACGCTACATGACTGAATGCAAGCAACCGGAGTTGGCCGGGGTACGGCGTCCAGTTTGGAAATGCTTGTGCCTGCGTTTCGAGAACAAGATAATTTGATCGTTTCAACGAACGCGCCATATCTCCGCCAAACGATACCTCGATGCCGGTCAGTTCGCTCTGCGATGGATGGTAGATATCAACACCGGCAATGTCGAATGGCTTCACCGCTTCAAAGTGATCCACCGACGGCTGTATGCCGTATGAATGACCTCGCCAATCAAAATCGAAGTTTTGCGTCACGAACTGGTGGGGCTGTTTATATTCGTTAACGATGGCAACCTGCCACGCAAGAAAGTCCGTGACAAGTTTTCTCTGGAAACGCGAGAATTCAGCGCCTAAACTGCCATTGATCGTGCCAATGACAGAGGGGAAGTCCTCCCAACTGTTGATGCGATTGCTCCAATAGTCCAGGCCAAACCGCCGGTTGATCTCATCCAGAGATCCAAATTTCTCTCGCATGTATTTGACAAATTGAAGCTGTACGTTTGGACCTGCCGTGTTGTAGTGCTTCGTTTCGTTGTCTGTCTGATACCCGATGACGGCGGGATGATTAGCCACTCTCGAAATCAGCTTGCGAATAATCCGCTCCGCATAGAAAAGATAGACCGGATTCGTTATGTCCATAATTTGTCTAGCGCCGTATTTACCCGGCCCAAGCGGTGTGACGGCAAGCACATCGGGATGTTCCTTCACCATCCAGGTGGGGACAGCATAGGTCGGCGTACCGACAATTACGTGTATGCCTGCAGCATGCATTGCATCAAGTACACGGTCCACAGAGCTGAAATCGAAGACTCCATTCTGAGGTTCATGTGTACTCCATGTCGATTCCGCGATTCGGACTACGTTAATTCCGGCTTCTTTCATCATTCGTATGTCTTCGTTCAGTCTGTCATTCGGCATATACTCATCATAATAAGCAACACCGTATAGAAGTTTTTTAATCATCTCTTTTCTCCTTTTGCTATTTGAGCGAACTGATCGGATAGCGCTTCTTAAGCACCGTGATCACGGCGCTTTCCCAAGCTCCAGATAATAGGTTCGAAAATTTGTATAGATTGTTACAAGTCGTGCAGACTCCCATCTCTTCTGAGCCATCATCCGCATCCTCGGATTGGGCTGTATGACTATTTAGTCTCAATCAAAGCGGCATCGGTCCGGAAATGGAGTTTCGCCCCAAGATTGTGAGGTTCAAGTTGAGCTATAAATAGGCCCTTTTGTAAGCCGTACGATGAGGCTAAGGTTTATCCTTTTACCGCGCCTGCCGTAATGCCCTTAGTAATCTGTTCATTGAATAACGCATAAATAACAATTGCCGGGAGCGAAATCAGCACCATTACGGCAAACTGAGACCCGTAATCGGATGAATACATACCTGTGAAGTTCTGAACAGCAAACGGTAGGGTCTTATAGGTATCCCTGCTTAAGAACGTTGCTGCCAAAATGAATTCATTCCAACAAAACAAAAAGGAGTTGATTGCAACTGTGACAACGGCAGGCTTCATTATTGGGAGAACAATTTGAAATACGAGCCGAAAAATTCCACACCCGTCAATGACCGCCGACTCCTCAAGCGCACCCGGAATCGTACGCATAAATCCGGAAAGCATGAACATTCCTATCGGTACATTCACCGCCGTATATGGCAGGATTAATGCCCAGTAACTATCCGTCAACCCTAATTTCTTAAGAATGACAAAGTCAGGCAGCAATGTTGCATGGATCGGAATCATTATACCCAGTAGAATGATTGCGAAAAAGAGCCCTCGTAATTTCCACTTCATTCGAGTGAACGCGAATGCCAGCATCACGGAGATTACAATTGTAAGAAGGATCGAGGCACCTGAAACAACGACACTATTTGTCAAGTATTTCAAAAAATTTCCGTCCACCCATGCATTTACGTAATTTCCCCACTTGGGAGAAGTTGGCCACTTTATAAGATCGTCTGAATAAAATTGGTTTCTATCCAAGAAAGAGTAATTTACCAACCATATAAGCGGAAACAACTGCATGATAGCAGCAAGGATAAAAAATACCCATATGCTCGTTTTCTTCAATGATTTCATCCTGCCACCCCTAATATTCAACAGAGTTGCGACTCGTGATTTTATTACTGATGTAAGAAGCGATTAGACAGATAATAACAAACATGATGGATATCGCATTAGCATATCCGTATTCGTTAGCTGTGAATGCCTTTGAATATAAATAAACACCTAAAAATTGCGTTGCATCTCCAGGACCGCCGCCTGTGGTTAAATACACGCCTTCCATTTGCTTTAAAGCCATGACAATTGCCAGAGTAACCTGAACCGTAATGACCGGGGATAAGAGAGGAATCGTGATGTTCCAATGAAGTTTAATTCCGGAAGCACCATCCAAGCGTGCAGCTTCATACATATCCTCCGGAATTCCTTTGACTCCGGCATAATAATACAACAGTCCCCAGCCGAATCCCGACCAGATTAAGATCAGGAGCAAAGACCAAAGCGCAGTGTTTGGATCGGCCAGCCAAGCATGATTAAGTGATCCCAACCCGATTGAAGTGAGAAACTTATTAAATACGCCAAAACTAGGATCAAGAATAGACAGCCACATTTTGGAGATTACGACTACCGAAATGACGCAGGGGATAAAGAAAATGGTTCTGAATGCTTTCTCTCCCTTGCCTCCGATCCGATCCAGCAAAAGAGCAAACAAAATACAAAGAGGGTGTTGGATAAAGATAAAGCCGAGCCCGAGCAGGAGAGCATTCCTTAACGAAATCCAAAAACGCGGGTCGTGAAAGAGCAAATTCCGATAGTTATCCCAACCAACCATCGTAATCTTCGTACCTGGTCCCATCGTTTCCGTGAAAGAATAATAGCCACTCAAAACGATCGGAGCGAGTAACATAAGTGAAAATAATAGTATGCCAGGAAGCACGAATATAAATATTGTAAGTTTATTACCGAGTATTTTCTGCATGTAATGCCCCACCTCGAGTTGTTGATGAAAGTATGGGATAGGCGCCTCATCCTACCCCATACTTGGCGCAACCTATTTTCTTTGTTTATCTGACGCTTCCTGCAGCTTGTCGATCAGTTGTTCCGGCGTAATTGCCCCGCTTGCGAATGCACCGAATAGGTTATTGGTATCATCTTTGAAGGCCGCAGTACCATGATCAATCCAGGAGATCCCGGGCGTGGATGTTGCATTCTTCAGCATGTCATTCAGTTTCGTTTGAACGCCGGGTTCGCTGCCCGTCAATTCAAATTTTTGGGCCGGGAAAAGGCCGCCAAGTTCCCAACCATTTTTTGGCCATTGTTGGGCACTCATCATGTAGTCAAAAAACTTCTTAGCTTCTTCGGGATGCTTGGAAGCAGTGACCAAAGCAAGTCCCCCGCCATTCCACGCTTGCAGGTCGGTAGCTTTACCTTTTCCGCCTTCTACGATCGGGAAGCTGGCAGCATCAAGATTTGTACGGAACTCTTCAGAAAGCTCATTATTGGTAGCCATCGCTGCTTCCCAAGAACCCGAATACCACATTGCCGCTTTTCCTTGAGTAAACAAATTTTGGGACATTCCGTAATCCGCCGTCATAAAGCCATCTTGAAATAGACCTGCATCCACTAACTGCTTGAAGATTTTCGCACCTTCCAGGAAGGCAGAATCATCTTTGAAAGACACCTTGCCTTCAACCGCATCCAGAATGGATTGTTGGTCACCACTTACACGCTGAACAATATTTTGGTACATCTCCCCCAAATTCCACAGGTCCTTACCAAACATGGACATCGGAATGATTCCCTTTGCACGGAATTCTTTCGACGCAGTAATCAGTTCGTCAATCGTTGTCGGAACTTTTATACCGTTATCCGCAAATAATTTTTTATTGTAATAAATGATTTCAAAGTCGCTGCTCCTAGGGAGTGCGTACAGTTTGTCTTCAAACGTAAAATTCTCAAACGAACCCGGAAGGAAACCAAAATCATCGCCGCTGTAATCTGCAGGGTTCAGTTCTTTTACATATCCAGCTTGCCGAAGCGTGTCCAGATTCGCTCCACCAGTTACCATAGTGATATCAATCGGTTCGTTAGAAGCCATATAAGTTCTAAGCTTGTTCCCGTGAGCTTCCCCTCCAAGCGCTTCAACCTCGATTTTCACGTTCGGATTTTCCTTCATGTAATTATCAATAATCGTTTGTTCAGCCAGACCTTGTCCTGTTTTCCGATCCGGCAGGTTCGAGAAGAAACGTAACGTAACTTTTTTCGCCTGTACTGCAGAATCCGTAGCGGAGTTAGGACTTGAATTGCCATTAA
Organism: Paenibacillus oralis; assembly: GCF_003863965.1. Taxonomy (GTDB): domain Bacteria; phylum Bacillota; class Bacilli; order Paenibacillales; family Paenibacillaceae; genus Fontibacillus; species Fontibacillus oralis. Next base: position 4,018,933 of record NZ_RRCN01000001.1, on the reverse strand, counting down.
TTCCGCAGGCTGTCAACAAAACCGCAATTACCAAGGATACGAGTAGCAACTTAATTGTAGCCTTTCTATTCATTTTAATTCCCCTTTGAAAGTATATTTTGTTGCTATGTGATCAACCTTATCATGACCATCGTGAAGTGTCAGGGGAGAAAAAGACAGTAAGGTTGAAGTTTCGCAACTATAACAACACCCTCATTGTTTCCGCTCCGAATACGTGGTAATAATTGATTGAGTGACACTTGATGAGGAAGGGTTGCGAACCTGGTGAAAAGACTCTACTTAGATTTAAGCATACGTCTAAAGATTTTCGTTATTTTCTATTCGGTTATCACAATAATCACGCTTTCCATAGGTATTTATTCTTATCAGACTGTCAAGAAACAAATTATCGATAAAGTGAGCACGACCAACATCGGGATGATCGCACAGATCGGGAACGGCATATCGGCTATGCGAAAGCAAGTTGAGGATTGGGCAACCATATTTATTTCATCTCAGCCTGTTCAATCCAAACTTTCTCAAAACGGAAGCTCTGGCGAATCACTTGAAAATACTCTCTATGATGGTCCAACAGCCTCCATTATGGCTTACATGCTGACTACCAGCATTTTTGATTACTTATCTCTGTACGGGACTGCAGATAGCCCTGTATTTATTGAGTCCACTGGCAACGGCGGCACTCCCTACCCGCTTTCCAATATTTACAAAAGCCCAATTTACTCAAAAGTAAAACAAAACAATGGCGCCCCATATTGGTTTTCATTAACCGAAAATCAAAATATTTTTTTCCACGACGACCAGAGCGAAATGATTGGCATGAGCAGAATTGTACGTAATGTTTACAACGGAAATCATATCGGACTATTGTTTGTTGGCATTCATTCGGACACGGTTCGAAAATTTTATCTTAAAAATCTTTATGACGATGAACATGGTATCGTCATGTTAGATCAGAATGGTACACCGTTGTTGCAGGCGGGAATGCCACAATATCAGACAGATGAATTCTTTAATGTCTTAAACGGTATGGATGTTCAAACCCAAACAGGGACCGAAATCGTTTCGATCAATGGAGAAAAGCTGTTAGTTACCTATAGCACGATGGATTCCTTGGGATGGCGTGTTTTTTACATGGTTCCTTTTGCTTTTCTCACCAATGAATTGAGTACAATAAAAGAATTTGCGCTTATCTTAATTTTCGTATGCTTAATCCTTAGTTTGCCAATAATGCTGGTAAGCACAATCTTTCTTACAGCACCGATTAAAACCTTGCAGAAATCTATGAAGCGATTCCAAAATGGAAATTTTGATGAACGGGTGGATATTAAATATCGAGATGAGATCGGTGAACTCGGCAGGGGGTTTAACAGTATGGTTTCAAAGATCAGTTCATTGGTCAATGATGTGTATCTTCTAAAAATTAGTGAAAAAGAGGCGGAGCTCAAAGCATTGCAAGCGCAAATCAACCCTCATTTTCTCTATAACATGTTAGATACAATCTTTTGGGAAGCTCAGGCTTCCGGAAACAAAAAAATTTCCGATATGATTATTAGTCTTTCGCGGCTGTTTCGGCTTAATTTAAACCGTGGCAGCAGTCTTACTAGTGTAGCTAAGGAAAAAGAGCTTATCGGCCATTATCTTGCGCTTCAGAAGATGAGATTTGAGGAAAAGCTGCAATATCATATTGAAATTCCAACTGAGCTAGACCACTACGTCATTCTAAAACTGATCCTTCAACCTTTTATTGAAAACGCTATAATCCATGGAATTGAGAAAAGGCATGAAGGCGGTACAGTTAAAGTTACTGGTCATTTAGTAAACGACAATCTTGAATTTATAATAGAAGACAATGGAATCGGGATGGATGAAAGTACAATAAATAAAATTATGAATTACGTCCCTCCAAGCAGGTCCAATCTTTCGAGTGATACCAGCGGTTACGGCACGCACAATGTTTTTGCACGCTTGCAGCACTTTTACAATGATGGATATACGCTAAGCGTGGAGAGTCAGATAGGTGTAGGTACAAAAGTACTTCTTCGAATCCCCATTAAATCAGGACTAGAGAGAGAGGTAATCTCATGATTAGCTTATTAATCGTTGACGATGAAAGGCGTGCCCGTGAAGGAATCCGCAATGCCATTGATTGGAATTCGCATGACATTCATATTGCAGGTGAAGCTTGTGATGGAGCCGAAGCGCTCAAGATACTTAAACAATTCCCAGTCGACATCATGATCACGGACATTCGGATGCCCGTTATGGATGGCCTTGAATTAATTAAGGAAGTGTCGAAATTATACCCTAGCATTCGTAACATTATTTACAGTGGATACGATGAATTTAATTATGCTCAAAAAGCCATGACGTTCGGTACATGCGATTATTTATTAAAACCGAGCCGTCCAGATGAGATTTTGGAAATTGTCAACAAACAAGCAAATAACATTAACGAAGCAAAAAAGCAGAGTGAAGCTTTGGACCAATTACGTATTGGTTTTCAGAATAGCTTGCCTTTGTTAAGGGAACGGACATTAAGCCGCCTGGTACTACTATCAGAGCGTCTCCCATCTGATCGTCTTGAGTTGATGCTAAGCCTAAACCATATTACATTTCCAAAGATGCTGTTCGGCGTTCTGGTACTTGAAATTGATGATTTTTATACATTGGAACAAAAATATGATTATGAGGAAATTGAACTGTTTAAGTTTGCAATCAAAAATATCACGGAAGAAATACTCTCACGTACGCTCGTCTGTGCGGCTTTCGAACATCAGGATACCATTATATCGATTCTGAACACAGATCAGTGGATTGATACTCTGAAGTTCCAAGAGATTATGATGGAGCTGCAAACGAAAGTGAGTCAGTATCTTCCACTTACAATTTCAATAGGCGTTGGAAGTATGGACAAGGGGATTTCACACCTTCATATATCTTACCTTGAATCTGTAAATGCACTAGAAAAACGGTTTCTTAAAGGCTCGCAAAAAATCGTGAATTACATGGAAAAGGAGGATATAGAAGAAGCAACTTCATATCCCCTTTCTGAAGAGAAAGCCATGATTCAGGCCATTATTTCTGGCAATCGGGAAGCAATGGTTGAAAAATTTAATGCGTTTCATTATGCATTAAAACCCGAAAGCAGTTCGAAAAGCCATGTTCTCAACTCCATGCTGGCTCTAGCTTTTAGTTTGTTTCACTTTTGTATTGAAAAAAACATAAATACCGATGAAATCTTCGTTGAAGATTTCCCAAAGCTGTCAAAGATCCTCACTAGTTCAAGCATAGATGTGATAAAAAGCGTGATAACAGGAATTATGTTCAGAATAAATGATCATATAAACTCCTCCAAAAACAATAATAGAATATTTCAAGAAGCCCTGGCTTATATAAATCAAAATTACAACAAAGATATTAGCCGAAACATAGTGGCAAGAGAAGTTTTCATAACTCCTGGTTACCTGGGTATTCTTTTTAGGCAGCAATTAAACATGGGTTTTTTAGAGTATTTGCATAAGATCCGAATCGACCGTGCCACTGAATTGCTCTCTAATCCAGGGATCAAAATTAGTGAAATCGCCTACCAAGTCGGTTATCAAGATGAAAAATATTTTTCTCAAGTTTTTAGAAAGCATACTGGGCTAACCCCTAACCAATATCGGAATAATTTGCCTAAACGATGATCGCGTATGGGGGGGACTCCCCCCCCCCATACTCTTGCGCCAATAGTACTCAACTAAACTCCATTAAAGAAAGTAAATTAGCCTGTTCACTAAACAACAAGTTTATGAGCTGGAAGGCGGTTCCTCCATAGTTTTCAATTCCAACCAGCCCCACGAAATTCGAGCCTTAGAAGGCAAATCGACCTTATTACGCCTCCAGATTTCCCCTAATTTTTGCAAAAGCTATTTTCGGGGGATTCGTACAAATAACGTCATTGATCATTGAAATGGCATACCAATACTTCGCACGCCCAAAAGGCTTCGAGTTCTCCTGTTTGAGTATGCTGAACTTGTTATTTGGCATCCTTTTAAACAAACTTCCCTACCATGAAATTAGTGACGATGAAAAAGAACTGGACTGATATTTACTCGATGACTTTGTAAACCTCCCTTTCGGTAATTCCCTTTTCGTTGAAAGAATCAACTCTTACACAAAGCGACTGACCTTTGATCAGTGCACCAATCGTGACTTTATTTCGATCATAAACCATATAACTGTGATATAATTTATCAGGGGCGAAGCCCCAAAGGACATTATATCCAACGACATCAGCTTGATCCCAATTCACATATAGATCGAGAAAGGTCACCAGTTCAGTTTTTATTCCTGATACCTTTTCCGGAAGTTCCCCGTTACCGATTCCAAATACTCGAAACCCAGAAATGCAAGCGGATTGATTGTAAGGAAGCTCCTGAATTGTACATCTAATTTATCGAACGCTTACTCCTTCTTCTCTTACGATAGCTTACTATGTTTAGTACCCTAGACTCAAATCCAATTTCGTGGCTTAAGAGATAAGATCATGCGATAAATCTGTACTTGCCTTGCTTTTATCTTCTATTGCGAAGAATTGTTCTCCATCCAGCTACCCTTCCAGTAGCCACCTGGTATAGTGCTATCTTGGGTCGATGTATCTATTTTCTTGTAAAACTGCTCCTTCAGGCAAAGGCAAAGTTATCCCGTCATCGGCAAAATTAATTTGTATGGCGTGCACATCACATGGAACATAAGATCGATCTGAAGCCACTCACCAGATTCATTGGATGCTGCTCTCCACCAGGTACGAACATCTTCATTTGTAGCTTTTGAAGCATCTTTTCCTTCTACAAATGATGACGCTGTTGCAGGTTTTCGATGTGAGAGAAGCATCCACTCCGGGGTACGCCAAGGGTTCATTTTTGCCTGTTCCATCTTCATTGACCAAACACCAAAGCGCTGATTACAGAACAATTCCCCATCTTAATCGAATCCCGCTGGCCACACTCCTAACCTTCTTTCAAAACGGTGATTAACACTGATTCTCATAGAAGATGCATGCCAATAATTCCGGTGGCGATCTTTCATCGTAGAACCGTGCCCTGCTCCCGTAATAGAGCCTCTCTGCTTATAGGAGTATGGGTTGTTTATTGCAAGGGTAAATGGTCCCAGCGGATGCTCTGATACATATACACCGTCTGAATAAGTGTTATACTGCGTAGCCGGACTTGCATACTGTAAATAGTACTTGCCATTATGCTTATCCATCCATGCCCCCTCGATGTATGGTTCATTACTGAATACAACTCTAAGTCGACTTAACATTTCCTCCGTAACATCACTCATTTTACTGGCGGTTAATTGAACCAACTCCTCAATCCGTTCAGGACTTTGAGGTGGTGCAATATGATGTTCTCCATTTCGTTCATAGCCTATAACAGACTGGTTGCTACGAATAAGCTCGACCGGCTCCATAGTCGGTTTCATATCAGCCGGATTTATTTCCGCTCCCCAAATAGGAGTGAGATTAGAGCAACCCCAGTAAAAATACACTTTTCCATCACGGAAAAACGAAGTGTTTTTCATTAAAATAAATCATAGAGGGATCGGCAGCTTCCCTGTAGAACTTTAATATTCCCTGATCATCAACAAATTGATACTTGTACGGAACACTCATCGGATTACAAGCATAACTCATTCCTACGAACTCCCTAACTCCTTTTACTTTACTCAAAACTCACACCAAACCCATTTTCTTGGTCAACTCTCGAATATCCGTATCGCCGAATACCTCGGCCTGAAGCAGCTTGCCGATCATGTCATGCTCTTCCTGTGTTAGTCCCGTATCTGTAAATAATTCTCTCATCGGGCCAGCCATCGTCCGCATATATTCCAGTGCTTTCATCATGGCTTGATCTTCAGTGAGCGCAACTTCCTCAAATGGCAGGGAATAGAGTTTAGTCATTTGGTTTGTATCGATATGTGCCTTTAACCGTTCCAGAAATTCCTCATAGTTCCTATCGTTTGTCCAAGCGGCTTCCGCTAACGCCTGTATGCGCAGAGCGAGCAGGGATTCTAATTCTTCGTTTGTTGTGATCGTTTCGGTCCAGATCGCCGCTTCCAATCCCAAAATATTGTCGCCTTTTAGCCCGGTGTGTTCGCGAATCTTGGGCTGGAATTCGTAAATCTTTTTGAACTGCACCATGCAATGCGGAGAACTGAAATACAAATTGAACATATCGGAAAATACCATCTTCTGCCCGGCCTCAAAGTAGGGATATGCATAGGATTCCGGCGTCGACTCCAACCAATATTGAATGACCATATCTTTAGATACATTATTGGCCTTCAAGATGTCATTCCAACCGATCACCGTTTTCCCTTTTCTACCGAGATATTCTTTAATTTCGTTCATGAAATATCCCTGTAAGTCTTCATAGCTGTCTATACCATTTTGTCTCATTCGCTCTCTGCAATGCGGACATTGGTTCCACTTGTCCTTGGGACATTCATCGCCCCCAAGATGGAAGTATTTCGACGGGAATAACTCCGTCACTTCATCCAGAAGATTGCGGATCCATTGGTAGGTGCTTTCCTTACCGGCACACATGACAACCCGAAACACGCCGTACGTTGTCGCCACAGGTATCTCCTCGTCAAAGCAACTCAACTCTTTGTACGCGGAAATCGCGGCAGAACAGTGTCCGGGCATATCGATTTCCGGAATGACATCAATGCCGCGCTCCTTCGCAAATTGAACGATTTCCTTAATCTGTTCCTGAGTATAATATTGTCCGTTTGAAGCGTTTTCGTGCAATTTGGGGTAGATCTTACTCTCGATTCGCCAACCTTGGTCCTCAGATAGATGCCAATGCAAGACATTCAGTTTATAAACGGACATTTCCTCAATGATTTTCTTCATTTCATCCGCATCGAAGAAGTGCCGCCCCACATCGACCATAAGACCCCTATGTTTATATTTGGGCTCGTCGCTAAAAGATTGCGGCTCTATGCCATATTGATTCGTTTGCATGGCTTCAACAAACATCTGATATACGGTGGACAGCCCCAAAATCGCGCCGGTTTCATTTGAGGCGCTCAGCTTGATGGTCTCCGGCAAAACTTCGATGGTGTAACCTTCTTGCTCCAATAAAGAATTGCGGATTAGCGTTAAGTCTGCATCGCTGCCGGTGATCCCCGCTGATATATTACAGTTTTGTTTGATTCTTTCGACGAACGCACGAATTGCCCATGGAGCAAAATCACCGATGTCGACTTGCAATTCATCCTTCACTAAAAAATAGCCCGCCCCGTTATTTTTCAATATCTCCCCGTTAACTTTTGGAATGACAATCATTTTCCATCCCCCCCATATATAGCTTCGTTTAATCGATTTATCAAGATAGTGAGCGACTCTTCCGTTATCTTCCCTCGGCTATTGGAAAGCAATGCGCGCAGCGGCATGTCGCGAATTATTGCCGCCATCATTTTCGCATTGACGGCATCAGATTGGCTAGGGTTCTCTGGTGGCACAAGTTGCATTGACTGCATGATCGGTAGAGTCTTGGGATTCGCCATGATTTCACCAATCGTAGTATTCATGTGGAATATCGGTACAAGATGTACTGTTGATTGCACAGAAATTGTATCTCGAAGAAGAATATCACGTGAGGATGCACCGACTAACACCTCGTATTCTCCTGTTTCGACATGCCAATCCTTCAGCTCAACGTTATAGTATGCGAAGCTGCGCTTGTCGAGCGTGACGGAAACGACTTTCTCCTCGCCGGGCTCGAGGGCAACCTTCATAAATCCCTTCAATTCCTTCTCCGGCCTTAGGACGTTGGAAGAAACGGCTCGCACGTAGAACTGAACGATTTCTTGCCCGAAACGCCCTCCCGTGTTCTTTACCTTTACGTAAGCATGCAAGGTTTCTTGATCGGTTATCCGCGACTGATCTAGTCTTAGGTCTGAATATGTGAACGTCGTATAGCTTAAACCGTGTCCGAAAGGAAACAGCGGTGTAATATCTTTCGTTTCGTAATAGCGGTAACCAACGAATATGCCTTCTCGGTACTCCACTTTGTCTCCTTCCCCTGGAAAGAAAGGATGCGATGGGTTTTGCTTTAAGCTCAGCGGAAAAGTTTCTGCCAGCTTCCCGCTCGGATTCGTGATGCCGAACAAAATGTCTGCGATCGCACCACCAGCTGCCTGCCCTCCTAAATAGGCTTCCAAAACGGACTTTGCTTGTGGGAGCCACGGCATTACGATCGGAGCTCCGTTGCTAAGTACCACGACGACATTCGGTTGCACGGATGCCACTCGTTCAATCAAATGTACCTGATTAGCCGGCATGTCGAGATTCCTGCGGTCATAGCTTTCCGATTCGTAACGATCCGGCAACCCGACGAATAAAACGGCAACGTCGGCCCCGCTTGCAATAGACTTGGCTTCTTCGACTAAAGTATCGTCATCATCGTCTCGGTCCAGATGGTAACCTTTCGCAAACCGTATCTCCGCCTCCTCACCCGCAGCGACTTCCATCTCTTCACGAATGTTGTCCAGCCTCGTCGGGTTAATGTGCGAGCTCCCGCCTCCCTGGTAGCGCACTTGCTCCGCCATCGCCCCGATAACTGCGATCTTGCCCGACTTCTGAAGCGGAAGCATCCCGTCTTCGTTCTTAAGAAGCACCATCGACTCCCGTGCGACCTCCCGGGCTAGTTGGTGATGAACATCTTTGTCGTACGTCACATCTGGTTTACGGTTATCGTCAGCTTTAAAGTTAATGCGTAATAATCGCTCCACCGCGCGATTTAAGGCTTCTTCGGACAGTTCCCCGCTCTCCACTGCGGCGATGATCTTCCGTTGCCCTGCACCATTACTGGACGGCATTTCAAGCTCCATGCCGGCAGCTACGCTGGCCGCCGCGTCATTCACGGCACCCCAGTCGGAAAGGACGATGCCTTCATGCCCCCATTCTTCCTTCAAAATGCGAGTCAACAATGTCTCATTCTCCGAACAATACGTGCCATTTAGACGGTTATATGCCGCCATGACAGTCCATGGTTGCGATTTCTTGACTGCGATTTCGAAACCGGTCAAATAGATTTCCCGAAGCGTCCGCTCATCGACGATAGAGTCCGACGTTGTCCGCCGATGTTCTTGGTTGTTCGCAGCGAAATGCTTGATCGAGGTGCCCACTCCTTGGCTTTGAACACCTGCGATGTGTTCAGCTGCCAGCTCGCCTGTTAGATAGGGATCTTCCGAGAAATACTCAAAATTCCTTCCGCAGAGCGGAGAACGTTTTATATTTACGCCGGGACCGAGCAATATGGAGACGACTTCTGCTTGGCTTTCCTTCCCAAGTGCCTCTCCGACCCTTCGTACCAAATCGCGATTCCAGGAGCTCGCCATGCCTACCGCCGAAGGGAAGCAGGTTGATGGTACGCTCTCGTTGAGGCCCATGTGATCAGCATCGCCGGTTTGCTTGCGTACACCGTGAGGCCCATCCGTCAGTAGGATAGAAGGAATACCTAGCCGCTCGATCGCCTTGGTCGTCCAGAAGGACGCTCCCGAACACAATCCTGCTTTTTCTTCCAGTGTCAGTAGCGCAACAAGTTCAGCAATGTCTCTCGTCAATTTCAAATCTCTCCCTTGCATTATGGATTGTAATTTTTGACCTGCTGGGTTAATGCTCTATTATTCTGATATATTTATAAATTTTCTCCGAAGTTTCCTCCTCCAGTTCGTCGCCTTGATGCGTTCAGGCGTAACAGGTGGTTCCAACGGGGATGTAAGGTGTTCCGTCCGCATAATCGAAAGACGGCAGTTTTTCTGGTTCCTCTGGCTCCGCTACGTAAGGTACATCGGCCAACTCTGCCAGTGTCTCCGAAAGCCAACCTGGCGTTACTTGGTCTTTGGCCATTTGGAAGTATTGTTCGATCGTGAAACTCTTAATAATGGATGCGATTTCTGGCGCCGCCCCCTGTAGAGCCGGAACCCGGCGAACGATCACGGCACGCGACGGTTCATTCTGGTAAAGGATGCCGATGCGTGTTTTCTCGTTAAATTTCATATTGTGCTACCTCCTGACTCTTTACAATGTTTTTCTTCGTTCTGCCAATTCCTTCGTTATCTGCTTCTGCTTTTCTTCAGTTAAATCAAAAAACGCTACGCCTAAGGTAAGCAGGAATATGACAGCAGGGACAACGCCCACAAGCAATTTAAGACCAAAAAGGCTCGTGCTGCTTTGCTCTGCCGCACCGCCAACATACCCTACTACAGCAAGCACTCCTGCTGTAATTGAACCGGATAATGCAGTCGCAAATGTAGTTAAAAACCCTTGTAACGAGCCCATGAAGGCGTTGATGTTCATTTTGGTCTTCCATTCTGTATAATCCATAGCAGCGGGCAACATTGTACCTTGTGCAGGGGTAGCTAATCCGGTAAAAAAGCTCAATAGCACAAGGAAGACAATATATAGATTAACTCCTGTCGCTGATGAAGGAATAAACATGACCATAAACATTGAAACGATATTAACGATTGATGATATAATAAGGAGTTTTTTGATTTTTAACTTTTTACTTACAACAGTACTTAATCCAACGCCAAGCATAGTTGGAAGTATGGCAACCAGGCCAGTTATCGTCAGTAGATTGTCATTATGAAAATAATACTTAAAGTAGTAAATACTTGCACCGGATCGAATACCGTTAGCTAAATGCATGGCAAATACGTAAAGGTAAACGATGACTGCTGTTTTGTTTGTAAAGACCGCTACAAGCATCTCCTTTAAAGCGGGTCCTTTTCCTTTCGCCGGAGCCTGAACAATATATCTTTCTTTTATTGTGCGTTGCTGATAAAATGCTATGACTAAGCTTATTACCGCAATCATTCCCATAATCCATGAGAAGCCTGCTGCATCATTGCCCTGTCCAAGTACTTTATATAATGGTTGTACACCGATTTGTGCTGCCAACGCTCCAATGATGGACAAGAAAAATGCGATCTGACCTATTGAGGCTCTATCATCAATCCGCTTGGTTACCGCAGGAATCATCGCTGTATTGGGAGCTGAACCGAGATTGAACACCAGGCTGTAAAGAAAATAAGTAACCGTTGCATATATTAAATTTCCTGTCGGACCTAAATTGAAATTCGTGTAAGTAAACCATCCGAAGATACCTGTCAGTAATCCCCCTGCAATTAACCAAGGTTTATATTTACCCCATGGAGTAGTCGTTCTGTCGATTAGAATTCCAAAGGCCGGAGTAAGAAAAGCATCGACAATACGTGTGATCAAGAATAAACCGGCAACGTAGGCAGAATTGATTTTCATAATATCCGTATAAAAGAATAGTATGAACAATTGAACAACTTGAAGATGAAAGGTCCCAAAGCAACCATTAATCACAACGGCCAGCTTTTCGCTAAATTTTAATTTCCTGTCCTCCTGTTCCCCTGAATCAGCTAATATGACGCTATCTATTTGTGCCATTCCAAGTCCCCCCAAGATTATCAAGATCGGTTGCCTCAATGCGCAGTACTTGGGAAGGACACCCTTCCGCTTCAACGAATACGTGAATCGCCCCGCTTCCCGTTGGTCGGATAACGGCAAGCGCTTTTCCGTCAAATGTCGAATGGACATTGTCAAAAAAATCTTCTTCCGTCATCGGATTCGCGTTGCCGAAACCTTGCAGAATGCCAGCACCTTCTACTTTAACAGTGACTTCCCGATCCGAAAGCGGTTTCAAAATGCCTTGATCGTCTACAAGTGATATGGAGACAAATGCCAAATCATTGTCATCTGCTGTAATGAACGTGCGATCGACCCCTACCTTCAAATTCAGTCCGCTGCCTGCAGATTTAAGCGCCGTACGTCCCGTTTCAATACCATCGGTATAAGCCACTGCCACAATCTCTCCTGGAGTATAGACCGTATCAAACACCGCTTTATAGTCATTGCTTTCTCCCGTGCTTGCTTTCCCAATCGTGATCCCGTTTACAAGAAGCTCCACTTCATCAGCATAAGAATACACCTCAACAGCAATGGGTTTACCTTCGAATCCTTCCCAACTCCAACTGGCAATTGTATCGCTCCAGCTCCAAGGGTTCGTAGGCTTATTTCCATAATAGTGTGGACGTTCAATAGCAAGATAGGGCTGTTTCCTTAAACCAAATACAATTTCACGATAATAGGAAATGGGACGTCGATTTCCCAGGATATCAATATCTCCGCAATTGGCCCCGAGCCAAGGATAAGCCCCGGATAGCCCTTGGCTCAAATTCTCCTGCTGAGTCATGCCAATCCCGGCCTCTCCAAGATAATTCCAACCTGTCCAAGTGAAGTCGCCGATGATATACCCATTTTCTTTCACTAACTTCCAGTTTGCGGCAATATCCCTGGGGAAAGTTTCACTGCCAACAATCACTCGGTTAGGAAAGAGCGCCCTGTCCATGACATATCGATTATCCGCATAATTGTAACCTGCGATATCAACTGCCGCGAAAGATTCCGCAACGGCCTTCGTCACCAGTTCACTGGTTTGAGCCCTTTTCATGGCGGTGCCAGCATTGGCCATAGCCGTGTTAACGTCACCTGACATGCGATCTTTTATAGATACGTGATCTTTCATTGCTTTTAAAAATTGATCCAGAACAGAAAGAAAAGCATTAATCGAATTCGTCACATATCTCGTGTTGTCAAGACTCCGTATTTTCTCCGCAAGCTTCCTGCCCCAGGCGGCTCCATGCGGGCTTCCATTTTCCGGGATTTCATTGCCGATCGAATACATGATGACGGAAGGATGATTAAAGTCCTTGTTCACCATCGCTTCAAGATCCGCTTCCCACCATGCGGGAAAATACAATGCGTAATCATAGCTGGATTTATTCACCGTCCAGGTATCAAAGCTCTCATCCATCACGAGCATGCCTAAGCGATCACATGCGTCGAGCATAGTTTTGCTTATAGGGTTGTGAGCGCTGCGAATGGCATTAAATCCAGCTTGCTTCAATATTTCTATACGCCGTTGTTCGGCCCGATCAATCGTTGCTGCGCCAATGACTCCGTTATCGTGATGGATACAAGCACCGCGAAGCTTTACGACTTCGCCGTTGATTCGTAAACCCGCTTCCGCATCCAGGGAGAGAGCGCGAATCCCGAACGTATGGATTTCTTCATCAACCAGGTTATCCCCGAGCATCACTTTACTTCTGCAGGTATATAGATACGGGGTGTCTACATTCCATAAGCTTGGCTGTTTCACATAAAGCCGCTGTCTCAAAGTTAATCGTTCTCCAGGGAAAGCCGTCAACGGTGCCGTATCCGTCGCTACGATGTTGCCCTCTGAATCCACAATCTCTGTTACGATCGTAGTCGTCTCCGGGTGGATTCCTTCGTTTTCTACCATAGTAGCAACATTAACGATAGCTCGTTCGAGTGTTATATCAGGAGTCGTGATTTTCACTCCATCCAATGCAATATGCACCATGTCAGAGACGATGATTTGGGTATTCCGATAAATGCCCGTACCCGTGTACCAACGGGAATCGTCGTTGCTCTTTGCCACGACTTTAATTTCATTTTCCTCGCCATATTTCAGGAACCGGTCTGCCTTGATATAGAAGTTGGAATAACCATAAGGATGCTGGCCAGCAAAATCGCCATTGATATACACCATGGCATTCATATAAACGCCCTCAAACTCGAAGGTTACGCGTTTCTCTTTATATGTGAGCGGCACATGAAATAATTTTACATACTCATACGTTTTATCCGCGAAGAACCCTTTCTTGCCGCCGCTGACGGATTGTGCGCTTCGCTTCTGTGCAATCATAGCGTCATGGGGAAGCGTTACCGGTTCAGGCTCCATACAAGGTGCTATGTTGAAGAAATCTTTTGGCGGTCCCACTGTCCAATCTCGATTAAAGCTTTGTCTGATCATTAACCTATCTCCTTTTGCGATTTCTTTGTCGCCGATCCTAAATTGATCCCTTTTATGACTCGTTCAAGGCTGCAAGGAGTTCTTCCAGCTGTTCCTTTGGAATCGCTCCATGACTTTCTACGATCCGTAATTTAAGGCTGTTCAAGAGAGCGTCCATGTCCATGCCCAATGGCGCATCGGTTCTAGAACTGCCGAAGCCCATCCCCATTAAAATCTTGTTTACAAGCCCGGCCCCGGCAGGTTCTGCACGGATATCGCCGAGTGTCGAATCCAATGTAAACTTCTTGCGTACTTTGGTGGTTGAATGGACCACAACGGTATGGCTCAGCACAATGTCCTCTGAGGACTTTCCGATGAGAATCTCGAAATCCCCACTTTCCACATACCAGTCTTGTAAGTCGACATGATAATAAGCAAATGCGCGTTTCCCTAGTCTAAAAGCAACCCGCTTCTCTTCACCGGGCTCCAGCTCCACTTTTTCGAATCCTTTTAATTCCTTAACCGGTCTGAGCACACTGCTCTCTACATCCTTAACGTAGAGCTGCACGATTTCTTTTCCTGCTCTTTGCCCGGTATTTCTCACTTTAACGGTTACCTGCAGTTCTTCCGCATCCGTAATTTCCGACTTATCGATTTGCAGGTCGGAATACGCAAAGGAGGTGTAGGAGAGACCGTGGCCAAACGGGAACAGCGGCTTCGTATCCACTTTGTCAAAATACCGGTATCCTATGAACAACCCCTCCCGATATTCCACTTGCTCCCTCTCTCCAGGGAAGTTGATAAAGGACGGGGTATGGCTCAGTTTCTCCGGGAACGTCTCCGCCAGTTTGCCGGACGGATTCCGAACCCCAAATAGTAAATCCGCTACTGCGCCAGCCATCGCTTGCCCGCCCAGATAGGCTTCGAGCACCGCCTGAACCTTGTTAATCCAGGGCATCTCTACCGCGGAACCATTCAACAAGACGAGAATGATCTTATCTTGAACGGTGGATACAGCTTCGATCAACGCATTTTGGTTGTCGGGAAGCCGTAGGTGCTTTCTGTCAACACCTTCGGCATCGCACTCCTCAGGCAAGCCGACAAACAAAATCGCCGCATCTGCCTGGCTCGCGACCGCCTTCGCTACCTCGATCATCGCTTCGTTGGGTTCATCCTTCTCCAGGGAATATCCTTCTGCGTATAGCAGCTCAGTATCCCTGGCAACCTTTTGGATCTCCTCATAAGGGATATCCAGCTTTGTAGGCTGAACCCGGGAGCTGCCAGCCCCCTGATACCGAGGTTTTTTCGCGAAGGTGCCCAGAACCGCGATCGTTCCCTTGTTCTCCAGAGGAAGCACGGCATTCTCATTCTTTAGGAGGACCATACTCTCCGCTGCTGCTGCTCTTGCCAATTGATGATGAGCTTCTTGATCATAGGTTGCATTTTCCTTTTGTGAATCCACCGCCCGGAAGATAACGGTCAGGATTCGTTCCACAGCCGTATCCAGCGTGTCTAAGCCAATGGACCCTTGTTGCACAGCTTCCATAACTTTGCAGCTTCCGACTCCGTTGCTGTCCGGCATCTCAAGATCTAAACCTGCCTCCAGCGCAGCCTCCCGCTCACTCACCGCACCCCAGTCGGACACAACGAGACCTTCAAAGCCCCATTCGTTCCTAAGGATATCCGTCAGCAGCCTCTTGTTCTCCGAGCAGAACACGCCGTTAATTTTATTGTAGGCCGACATGATCGTCCAAGGCCCGGCATTCACAACCGCGCCTTCGAAGCTGGCCAGATAGATCTCCCTGAAGGTTCTCTCATCGAGCATGACGTTAATATTAAAGCGGCGCGTCTCTTGATTATTCACGGCAAAATGCTTGAGGGACGTTCCCACTCCCTGGCTTTGAACCCCTTGGATATGCTTCGTGGCCAACTCCGAAGACAAGTAAGTGTCCTCCGAGAAATATTCGAAGTTCCTGCCGCACAGCGGCGATCGCTTGATATTGGCTCCCGGTCCGAGGATGATTCCCACCCCCTCCGCCTGGCACTCCTCTCCAAGCGCGATTCCCACCTGCTCTACAAGCTCCCGGTTCCAAGAGCTGGCTAGCCCTGCTGCGGTAGGGAAACATGTCGCTGGAACACTATCATTCAAGCCCATGTGGTCCTGCACACCGTTCTGCTTCCGAAGACCATGCGGTCCGTCCGTCATCATAATTGCTGGAATACCATGCTCCGGCAACGCTTTCGTATGCCATGCTCCAACACCGGAACAAAGAGCTGCCTTCTCTTCCAACGACAGTCGAGCCATTAATGCTTTAATGTTTCTTTCCATATTCGCCCTCCATTTCGCGATCGAGACGTCTATTCCAAAGGGACCGATCCTAAAATTCAATGACAACCTTAGTATAGACGTCTCATTTCCGTTGTACTAACACTATGACGACAATCGGATTTGTACTTTGACGACTTGTTTCACGATACGCATACAAAAAATACCGCCTGCCATATACGGCAAAGTGGTACTAAGAAGGCCCTTATTTATTTTGTGTTACCGTCCATTCCGTAAGCTGTTTCTGTGCTTCCGTAATGTATTTATCGATTCCGGCCGATTTCAGTTTAGCAAGGAATTTCGGCAGTTCTTTTGCAGGGTCTACAGAACCGGTTTCCAAGAGGGTTTGGTATTGATTCAATACATTGTTAAGAGCAACTACTTCATTCTTGACAGGCTCCGTATTTAAAGTGAACCCCAGCGTCCTCGACTCAATGGATTTATCCGCCCATTGCTGAGCAATTTCCCATTTTTCCGAGTTGTCGCTCTTCGTCAAATAAAGCAGTCTACCGTCTCCCATCATATAATTAATGTCTTTCAAATTATAGCCCACCGTGTCAGCGCTCGTACCTGGCGGATAATCAATCATGTCATCGGATACCTTCACATAGTGTTCGCCTTCAACCCCATAAATTAAAGCGTTCACAAGCTCTTTATCCGTATACAGCAGGTTCAAGAACATCATCGCTCGCGCTGGATCTTCCGCTTGCTGGGAAATCGTCCAAAGCCCCGTCATAAGCATATTGGTTGTAACGTAAGGAGGCAGCAACTCAACGATAACCATCTCATGCCCCGCCATGGTTAACACTTCTTCTTTACTAACCGAACTGGTTCTAGAAATGTAACTGAACGCCGTCCCCGCCTTAACCATATCCCATGGCATGGCATTGGTAGTGGCTGCATCTTTATTGATATAACCTGCTTGGAACCATTTTCGAACGATATTTAATCGATTCGCATAATTTTGTGTGGCGAAGAGGTTTTCTATTTTTAATTCCTCACTATCAAACAACAAAGCTCCAAAGTCACCGATCGGATCGTAATCAATATAAGCGCTTACAGGGTTGGGATTTCCAGAAGATGCCAACGGGATCAGACTCGGTTCATTTTGTTTTACGATTTGAAGAACTTTCTCAATGTCGCTGAAGGTTTGGATCGAGGAGGTGTTAAGCTGATACTTATCAACAATATCCTTACGCATAAAGTAACCCACACCTGCTCCCGCGACGGGTCCGGTAGGCACGCCGTAAAGCTTGCCGTCAACCATTGGGACATCTACGTATTTCTGACCTACAGCATCAATAACCCCTTGTCCATTCTCCTGCAGAGACTCGCTAAGTTCCTGAAACTTCCCTTGTGCCGCGAAAGGGTGGAAAAGTTGACCATAAATGAAGGCAACGTCCAGTTTTTCTCCACTGGAATATTTCAAATTCAGCTGTTGAATATAGTTTCCGACATTTATTGGTTCAAGCGTTACGGTCGTGTTGATTTTGGCCTGCGTGATTTTATTAACGGCCTCTTGAACCTTCTCCACATCCTCCGGAACGTTTCCGAAAACAGGAAAGACCATCGTTAAATCATACAGCTCCAATGAGCTTCCGCTAGCTTCATTACTACTGCCCAAGTTTCTGTTAGGCGCATGTGAATTCGAGGCGTCATCGCCCGAAGCATTATTGCTGGAACAGCCGGCAACGATCGACAGGACGAGAAGAACAGCAAGATTAATTGGGCCAAGCCTCATTTTATTCCCCACATTCACTTCCCCCAGAACCGTTATTTTTAAGCACCTTTATCGTAACAATTCTACTGCAACTTTGCTTGTACTTTCATAACTTTGGCCTTGACACTTTCACGACATGCTGACTTCTATATTCCGATGGTCCGTAATGGGTGTACTTCTTGAAGAGCTTCGTGAAATACGAGAAATTGGAAATGCCAACGGCGGCAGCAACCGCTCCAATCGGGATATCGGTTTGAGCCAATAGCTCTTTCGCCAACTTGAGTCTTTCCATGATCACATACTCGGATATGGAGTATCCGGTTTCTTTCTTAAATATTCTCGTCAGATGGTCCGGGTTCAAGAACACCTGCTCAGCCAAAATATCGCGTGACAGCTCTTGATCAATGTGGGTTGCCACATAGCGCTTGATGATCTGCACAACGGAATCGGATTGCTTAACGACCTCCGCTTGATGCAGCGCCTTTCCCAATGCATGGGTAACCCAATCGATCATGTCCTTGACAGAACGTCCTGCCATTCCGGTTAATCGCCGTGACTCTTCATCCCCAAACAATTGATGGGCCTGGATTTCATTGTGATTCAAAAACAGATATAATGCCTGCATAAAATCCTGATGAATTTGATGGAGAACATTTGCGTCCAAGAGGCGTTGCTTGACAAGACGATTAAGAAAGTTCTCTACCGCCAGGATGACGTCCTCTTTCGTACCTTTCTTCAAGTAAGACAACCAAATCGATAGGTCCGGTAAAATGATAGATTCCTTGTCTGCAAAGGGGCCCTCTTCCCCGAATACTTGATTGACGAATGCGACATTGTCACGATTTTGTGCCTTGAGAAAGGCTACTTTATCCGCAATCCGGTGCACTTCAACCGGAGAAGCGACATAGCAGGTTAAGACGCAATAGAAATGCCGGCTGCAAAAATCAATATATTTGCGGCATACGTCATGCAACTGTTCATAGTCCCACTTTTTCTGACCCTCGGAAATATATAGGGCAAGCAACTGTTCACGCTCTAGCTGAAGCACGATCCCGTACGCTTGGTTGTCCATCATCATCTCTGCGGCTGTTTTCTTCAACGCATACTCCAAAATTTTCTCGTCCCTATGCTGCAGATGTTGATTCCAGCTTTTAACGGAAATGAGTACAGGCAGCACGATGGATTCATCCGTTAAAGGGATCTGGTCGTGTTCCATCTGCCCACGCACGGCGGCCTTGTTGCCTGGAGTGTTGCCATTGATCAGATCTAACCAGAAGCGTTCGATGATAAGCGAATGATGCTTCATCCATAACCGGTGCGATTGCCTGTTCCGATGACTTTCATCATGTTGTTCGATAATTTCCCGTGCCTTATGAATCGCCGCCTCCAATTCGCCGGCCAAGACCGGTTTCAATAAATAATCAAGGCTCCCTAGGCGCAATGCTTCTTTGGCATATTTAAAATCAGCATGGCTGGTGAGAAAGATGGTCGCGGTGTACGGATGATGTTCACGCACCCAAGCCAACAATTTTAATCCGTTGCCTTGAGGCATTTCAATATCACACAACAAAATATCTATGGATTCCGACTCGAAAACTTCCTTCGCCTGCCGGATGTTCAATGCTGTAAAAAGACGGCTTACGTTTAGCTTGGCAAGGTCCAAAATCGCCTGAATCCCTTCGATCGCCACGATTTCGTCATCAACGAGCAATATTTGATAGGTCACTTGAGTCCCTCCATCTCCGGCTCGGTTGGCAAGAGAATTTTAATTACAGCCCCGCCGGTTTCCTTATCATTACTATATTCTATCGTTGCTGTATCTCCATAAAGCAGCCGCAGACGCCGATGAACATTCCAAATGCCGGTACGCTCCCCATGTTCATTTTCCACACTTCTGCCCGACTGAAGCTGCACAAGCACTTCCTCGTTAAAGCCGATCCCGTTATCGGAAATAACAATTATTAGTTTAGATCCGCCATCGCTTTCTTGTAGGTCGATATTCACCATAATATCGATCGGTTCATCCAATGTAACGGCATGCTTGATCGCGTTTTCGACAAAGGTTTGAATCATGAGCGGTGGGACGGGGGTTTCCAATAAAAAGTTCGGAGCGTTAATACTCCATGTAAGTTGCTTCGGAAAGCGCAAGTCTTGGATTTGCAAATAATTTCGCGTATGTTCCAACTCATTCTGAAGGACAACAAACGAAGTATTGCTTCGAAACAGATACCGGAAATACTTGATCAAAGATAAGGTCATTTGCATGATCAGATCATGATTCTTAACAATCGCCAAATTGTACACGATATTCAATGAATTCAAGAAGAAGTGCGGATTAATTTGCAGTTGGAGTCTCCGCAGTTCCTCTTTCTGTTTATCCAACTGTTCTTCAAACACATTTATGCGAAGAGTCTGGATCTCAGTCATCATCGCGTTAAAGGAGTCCGCTAGCAAGTTAAATTCTTCTGCAGCCTTTCTTTGAACAACTCGGACCCCCCAGTCCCCCCTTCGCACGGTCTTCATCGCGACCAAAATTTTATTTAAAGGGACCAAGAAGGTCCTTCTCATAAAAAGTATACCAAACGGAATAAGGATGACCGCTACTAAAGCGATGAACAACGTCAATTTCCTTAAATCAGGGAGACTCGCCAAAATGTATTCATCAGGAATAAGTGCTACTAAGCTGTAGGCGCCCTGTTTCGCATTTGAGCTGACAACAAGGTATTTCTGCCCTTCATTTGACAAATAACTCGAATATAAATCACTTTGTAATAATAATTGTCCATTTTCTTGCATTAGATTTGAATCCGATACCGGCTTACCTTGTTCATTCGTGAGCAAGATCCCCCCGCGATCGCTAATATCAAGCGAATTTAATTGTTCGATCAAACGATCCGTGCTGACCCAAGCTCCCAGATAGGCGTCTCCGGCATGGATGATATCAATTAAATAATGCTTTTGATTAATTTCATAATGCTGCCACAACCTGTCGACAGCTTGCCCGGTTTGCCGATGTTGATCAATGAATTTTGTCATGTAATCTTGAATAGCGCTAGACTCTTCATTGGAAACAAAACCTTTATTCACCATGTCCATATAATCATGACGATTGCCTTCGTAAACAAAAAAACCGTTTACATTTCTATACAGCGCGATATCATTATTTATCTTCTGTTTCAAATAAAATTTTGCAAAATAATATTCATCTTCATTAATAGGCGTAGACAAGGACTGCAGATCCATGTTATAAGCTGTCGCAATGATATAGGCTTCGATATCGTTCAGTTGCGAGTCGATTTGGCCCATATATAACGATAGCGACTTTCTGTACGATTCGGCTACTTGTTCGCGTACAACGTTAACTGCGTAGAAATTGTTATAGAGCAGCATCGCGATAAGCGGGAGCGTAAGGCATAACACACTCGCCGGCTGTATGAATCGGATTGAGTTTAACGGCCAAAAACGTACGTAGCTTCTCATTAGATCATCACGCTCCACAAATCTTATCTTATCACTAAGCCTATCTTACAATGCCTCAATAACGTATAGAAAGAGCCCAAGATACGGTTCATCAAATTCTGCAAACTGAAGGGTTCAGGTTTCGTAAGATAGATCATGCCGTTCATCCAATCATTCCAATACATGATGGATATAAAGAGACCGAACGTCGCCACGATTGGAGCCGAAAGAGGCGCCACGATTGGCCAAAAGATCCGATATTCACTTGCCCCGTCTATTCGAGCCGCTTTATGAAGACATTTTGAATAGCAGTTTGACGACTAAGTGATACCCTTGTTCATAGAGATGGTCGCTTAAAATTTCCGCAACTGCTATAGTTATTTATATACCGCGAGGATAAGAGGAACTGAGGAGAAGAGGAGCTTATGAAAAGAGAATTCGAGATTATAGATCACCCAAGTATCAAATATTTAAATATTTTCTTGGTGGATATGGATTATCGCACTTCCCATTTGCATCGGGAACTGGAGATCGATCTCGTGCTTGAAGGCAAACTGTCTATTTTCTCTAAACAACAAGTCTATGAGTTGGATGGCGGTTCATCAATATTATTAAATTCCAACCAGCCACATGAAATTCGAACCTCAGAAAGCAAATCGACCTTATTATGCCTGCAGGTTTCCCCTAACTTTTGCAAAAGCTATTTTCGTGGGATATCGAATCTGGTTTTTGATTCTGCGAGGTTAGAACAACATATAACCGGAGATTCGTATAAATATATAACGTCACTGATCATTGAAATGGCATACCAATACTTCGCACGACCAAAAGGCTTCGAGTTCTCCTGTTTGAGTATGCTGAACTTGTTATTTGGCATCCTTTTAAACAAACTTCCCTACCATGAAATTAGCGACGATGAAAAAAATAAAAATAAGCTTAAGGTCGAACGGTTGACCCGGATATTGAATTATGTGGATGAGCACTATACGCATAAAATCCGGCTATCCGACATTGCAAAGATCGAAGGACTTTCGATGACGTATCTCTCACAATTTATTAAAGAGAATTTGAATCAATCCTTCCAAGATTACGTAAATAACCTTCGGTTCAGCCATGCAAAGAAGCTTTTGACCCAAGATATGAAACTTCTTGATGTCTGTTTGGAATGCGGGTTTTCCGATTACAGATATTTACATAAAGCTTTTCTTGACAATGTTGGCTGTACGCCGGCTGAATACAAGAAAAAGCTTTCGAATGACAGCAAAGCGGTCAGGATGAAAAGTTCGTTGCATACGATCGAAAACTATTATTCCGAGCAAGATACGCTTGATGTTATACGTAAGCTTCGTCTTGATCATCTTCCCGTTCTGCGAGATATTCCAAACCCCTTGTTCAGTGAATAATTCAAAAGGGCCCCTCTCCATTTATCTTAGAGATAGGCCCCTCAAAACGTCAAGCTCTATTGCAAGAACCGAATACCTCCATCTTTTCCAATACTTTTTCTTTGATGGATTCGACCGTCGCCGGAATCAAATCGATCATTCCTTTGTTGAACGAGGTAAACTGCCTGAACATGGCTTCAACAGCAGCTGTGTTGATCTCCGTAAATACATTTACTTTGCTGATTCCTGAATAAATGGCTTGTTGAAAATCCGAATCGCTTAATCCAGAACCTCCATGAAGAACCAACGGAACGGATGTGGTTTTTGAAATCGTCTCAATTCTGTCAAAATCAAGCTTCGGAGGACGTTTGTAAGCGCCGTGTGCGGTTCCCACAGCAATTGCGAGAGCATCTATCCCGGTTTGATGCACGAAATCCTTTGCTACTTCAGGATCCGTAAAAAATGCCGACGGATCTTCCATTCCGTGTTCACCTTCGTAAGAACCCTCGTTGTCACCTACATGGCCTAGTTCCCCTTCAACGGTGGCACCGAAGGAATGAGCTAATTTGGCCATCTCCTTCACTTTTCGGACATTGACATCATACGATTCCAAAGAACAATCATACATGATGGATGTAAATCCAAGTTCCAATGCCTGTACACATGCTTCTTCGGTCATCCCGTGGTCTAAATGGATGACAACCGGTACTTTGGCCTTCTTGGCCATCGGAATCAAATAGTACGCCGCTTCCTCCAGAGGACAGTAGGAGAAAAAGACCTCTGCCGTTCCCATAATAACCGGAGAATTCGCCTTTTCTGCCGCTGCAATGATGCCTCTTGCCATCTCCAGATTAACGGCATTAAACATACCGACGCCATACTTTCCTTTTTGAGCCGGCAGCAAAACCTCATTCATATTGACCAACATATTCCTAACCCCTTCCATTTCAGACTTTCTGTTTCTCCCAGCCGTTGTCTATCTTCTTCTGGAGCTCTTCTATGGTGATTAGACCACTTAACGGATCAAATGCGGTTACACAGGAGGCTCCCGCCGCTGCAGCCAACTGAAGACTTTGTTTGAGCGAATATCCATGGAGCATGGCAAAGAGGAAAGCAGCAATACTCGTGTCCCCTGCTCCCGTTGCCGATACGACCCGATCCGGGACATAACTTTCTTCAAATCTCTCCAGTTCTGCCCACTCGAGAGCGCACAAATCCGGAATGGAGAATTGGATGAAAATATCTTGTCTTGCTGCGCGGTAATACAATCCCAGGGAGCCGCATTTCAATAACAACACCTGTGCTCCCATATCCAGCAGCTTGTCAGCCAAAGGTTTAACATCCTCGGTGATGGACAATATTTCGATAATATTTCTTCCGCCAGCCCGCTGTTGCCAATCGCGGTATCTCTCTCGGTCAATCATGAAGCAAAGCTCTTCGACGCTCGGCACAAAAATATCAACATAGGGCAACACGCGGCGAAGTATCGTTTCCCAATCGGCAGTACCTGCTTCAGATTGAGGGTCCACCGCCGCCATATCAAGAGATGTAGTGATCCCCAAACTTTTTACGGTTCTGAACATCCGGATTAGCTGTTCGCCATCATTTTCGTACATCCGCCTCATTAAGGGCGGGTAACCGAAATGGAACAAATCCGCTCCCTCGATGGCCGTCATGGACAAATCTTCAAAAGTGAACGTATCATTGGTCCCTGGACTATGAAGAAAGAGCCGATCCATACCCGGAGGGGACAATACAATGGAATAAGACGTGTTTGAATCCTTCGTTACAACCATATTTCGCGTATCCAAATGGCTGCTTAAAATATCAAGGATCAACCTTCCAAATTCATCTTGTCCTATCTTACCGATTAAACTGACATTCGCACCGAAAAAGTTCAGGGCTAGCCCTGTATTGGCAACGACCCCGCCGGTATGAACGTCGGCATCCCGCATTTGGACCAATTTCCCAGGCAACAGAATTTCACTAAGGTTTGGATTGGTGTCCGCCGGAAATTTCGGAGTAATGTCCAGACAAATATGTCCGGCTACTACTATTTTTTTCTTGTTTCCCAACATCCTTGTACCTCCTTTAGGGAAAGCATTACTTTTGATCGGTTCCCATCAGCAGGTTCATCACATACATTTCCAATTCTTCAAAATCCCTGTTAGCCACACATTGCTTCTGAAACTCATAATCAAACCTTTTCACCTTTTCTTCCAGCGATTTAACGATGTTCAAACTATTCGTTAAATGCTTGTAACGGTCTTGATCTTTCGTAGTTCTCATGGCTTTAACGTCCAAGCCGACATATTCCCCATTGGAACCATAATTGTTTTCTACCAGCACTTTAATCTGATTGAAAGCCTGACGGAGGTTTTCTACCCCGAAGCTTTTGTCTTGATCGAATTTCAGCCCATTCTGGTCATTAAGATGAACGCCCCACAGCTTATTCATTGCCAAAGCAAATCCAATCTCGTGGGACGGATCAAGGCCTGCCAATGTTGCGTGCGCCGACTCAAGTAAACCGCCAACCCGCGAAGGGTCAAAGGTTGCCGCAGATACCGCAAGGACGTGGCCCATCGTTCCACAAATACTGCGGTCAATCGGTTCATTGGGCTTCGGCTCAATCAATATTTTGATATTGGCATCATATTGCAGCATTTTATTGATGGCATCAATTAATTGCTTCGTTGCGGTAACCGGGCTTTTGCTTTCGGCACAAAGGGTTCCTTCTCTGGCAAGCCACAGTACAATTTTGTCACAGCCCAGTTCGTTAGCAATATCAATAGAACGGTAGGATCTCCACAGTGCAAATTCTCTATCTTCTTCAGATCCGGACATGAAGCCCCCATCCACCGTATGCGGATCCATCCACAATCTCGGTGCAACAAATTCGGCAACCAAGTTGTATTTGTCCAGGAGCGATTTAACTTTTCTGGCTTCCGCTTTGATTTCTTCTTCCGTCAAATCATTCAGACTCGGCACAGCATCATCATCATGGAATTGGATGGCGCTGAAACCCATTTCGGCAAAGGTTTTGATTTTTTCTTCAAAATGGATTTCCGTCCGTGTTGCTGGTCCGTACGTGTCCGCTCCATCATGAATATTCCAAGGACCAACAGAGAATTTAAACATCGTCATTTTATGCATCTCCTTATAAAAGACAAATTTATTTCTCATTTAATGTAGTTGATCTTCAGATTCGAAACATGCACTAGTTTTCGTTTTTTCACCTACAGTTTTGCTAATCGATCTAATCACAATGCTGGCACCCTTGCCACTCGCTTACATGTAAGAAACACAAGGCACCTGAAAGTGAAACTTCTGATTCATTAAGTTACGAAAGGCAAAAGGATGATCGGCGTATACCGATCATCCTTTTGCCTTTCGCAATTGAATTATTCGTTTCTTTGATAGATAATCTTGCACCCTCCATGCTGATATTCTTCTCAAATGCTTCTGCAAGATGATATATGTCGTAACGATGTGAAATCAGAGAATCAATCGGTAGGCCCCGGGGCTTGCATTCTTTTAGAAACTCACAAGCTTGCAGCCAGTCTTTGGACGCATAGGTCCAAGAACCGACTGATACGGCTATTGACTGATTGGCATGGTCATGCCTTCTTCTGACTCCGGGACCAGACGACAACCGGGATCAAAAGCAGCGACAAGAATCCTCCAGCCAAAGAGAGTATGGAAAAGCTTGACGAAGCGACTATCATTCCAGACAACGCGCCTCCGGAGGCACCCACCAATGCGATCAGCACATCTACCGTGCCTTGCGTCTTCGCTCGGATTTGCGGCGGCGCCGCATCGACGATAGCTGCCGTTCCACTAATCAAGCCGAAGTTCCAGCCCAAACCAAGCAGCGCTAGCGCCAGAATGAGCAGAACCATGGAATCGCCAGGCGCAAATGCAGCCACTAATCCGGCCAAGAGCAAGGTAATCCCGGAGGCGTAGGACATCATGGTGCGCCCATATTTATCGACGAGAACACCCGTAATGAGGGAAGGCAAATACATCGCGGCAACATGGATGCCGATCACGATGCCCACCTCGCCCAGTCCATGCCCGTGATGTTTCATGTGAACCGGCGTCATGGTCATAATGGCGATCATGACGATTTGGGTTAGCACCATTACCGTCGCGCCTATAATGATACCTGGTTTATGAACGCGCCGTTCAGCCTCCTGCGTTCCCGTCCCGCTGTCTTGCCCTTCCTTGGCCCGCTCTACATCCGCAATGGCCTTGGCGACCACGAGCGGATCGGGACGGAGAAACAAGAGAAGAACCAGTCCGGCCAAAATATAAGCCGTGGCAGCCAGCATAAACGGACCTGACAGCGCAGGAGCCCCCATGGAAGTCGCTACCCTGCCAGTGACATTAACCAGATTTGGTCCGGCCACCGCGCCAAAGGTCGTGAAGACCATGGCGGCACTAATCGCTTTGGCCCGCTGTGTCGGCAACGCTAAATCCGTACCGGCATAACGCGCCTGCAAGTTTGTCGCCGTACCGGCACCGTAAACTAACAAAGAAATAAAAAGCAGCGGCACACTATTGAGAATGGCTGCCAAGACGACTCCTACAGCACCGATTCCCCCCGCCAAAAAGCCGGCAGCAAGCCCGGCCCGGCGGCCCAAACGTTGGGAAAGGCGGCCGACTAAAAGCGCCGCGGCAGCGGACCCTAACGTAAACAAGGCGGAAGGAACTCCGGCATAGCTGTCCGTGCCGAGCATGTCTTGGGCAAGCAGCGCGCCCACCGTAATCCCTGCGGCCAAGCCCGCCCCGCCGAAAATTTGTGAAGCGATGATGATCTTTATCGTTCTCTTGTACAACTGTCGCTGCTTCTCGGGGGATGCTGCGTATTCCTCTAACGGATCGGAAAGGTTCTTCATCTTTTTTTCAAATGATAAGGAAGTTTCTGCCATTAGAGACTACCAGTCCAATCCGTGTTCTTCAATATAATTACTTGTCGCGTCTTCCCCGGATTCAATCGATACTTTGCCATGTGTATCTACTGGCACCCCTGCCTTTTTAAGCAGTTGGCCAATATGACAATCCCTATCAGCCTGTACAATCAGTTCTTCTACCATGGCGACATCTTCTTTCGTAGCATCCGGAGCCAATACAACATGCGGATGGTGCGTAATACTCGGATGATCTCCTTTGGATAATGTACCTTCTGTATCCATGAAGAATCCGGTTACGGGCATTTTTTTACGATCAAGCATATACGCGAGCGTCATTGTATAACAAGCAACTGCCGAAGATATGAGTAATTGCTGCGGTTCTGCCCCTTCTCCGCTCCCGCCCTTCGGAACTGGGATCGCAATTTTGGTTTTCAGGTTATCACTTTGAATCCGTCCGTCCCCTTTTGCATTTTTGTACCAGACCGTATTCATGTTAATTTTATGTTCTGCCATTTCAATCACCTCTTATTATATTACTGTATTCAATTTATTAATTGAATTTTATATGTTGCTTTCCCCCATGTCAATCCCTTATGACATTCGCCAATTGTAAATCTGTTCGATCTCAGCTTTGGCAAAATGGCGTGACACACATTCATAGCCTATTTGCATCATTTGTTTCGTCCATGGCGCGCTCACCAGGTGAATACAGCTTCATGAGTTCTGATACTGCTCGCTCGGCTGATCGAAGCGCGCCTTCAAGATGTCCGCCGTATTTGCTATCCGTTTCTGTACCTGCAAAAATGATCTTCTTTTCCCAATTCTCCGTGCCTGCAAGAGGGCCATACTCCGGATAGTCTCGTAGTGGTTCGGCATCTTCATTCACCGCGGTTTCCGGATCACTGGACCAATCCTTATAAAAAAGAGCGGTAATGTTTTCCGCAGAAGGCCCGAAAAGCCGCGTCAACTGTTCCACCACGAGCTTGAGGACTCTTTCTTCCCCTAGTTCTTGCCGCGACTTTGCCGGCAGCCCAAAGAATCCAAAAAGCGCCCCTGCGCCTGTATCGGGCGATGCATCATGGATTTCCTGCAAAGGTCCTGCCCAGCTGGACGCGAGACCGGACAGCCCTTTTTCTCGCCAAAAGGGGCGTTCATAAACCGCAACAGCTTTAGCCTGTGCCGCCATCCAGGTAGGTTTGTTGACCATAAGTGCCATTAGATCCGCAGAGAGCTCAGGCCAAAAGGAGATGTTTCGCGCTACGATTCGGGGCGGTAAGGTGCTAATGACTGCACTTGCACGGATACTGCCCCTCTGACCATCGATTTCCAGCGCTATGGTTCCGTTTTCTTCCTGACAGATCGAAGTCACTTTTGTATTAAGCCGGACCGTCCCAGGAGGAAGCGTGGCTGCTACGGCGTCGATAAGAGACTTTGCACCCCAAAAAACCGCAACGATCTTTCAACAGCTCCTTCTGGCACTCTATATTGCTGTACAGGTTCACTTCGAGATCGTTCAGAAAGCATGAATCCTTTATTGTACTGCTCAAAGGTGTTTATACCGAGTTCCTTAACGAGATTGGTGATCGTCCGCTCATAACGCGGCCAATACCATGTCGGGCCCAAATCGAACCTGCCGAGTTCACGTCTCTCTGCAACTTCTATACTTAAGACTCTCCCGCCGATACGATCCCGGGCTTCGAGTACGCTGCACGGAATGCCTTGTGCCGTAAGCAATGATGCGATGCGCAGGCCGCTTAAACCTGCACCAATAATGACCACCAATTCATTTTTATTCATGTCAAATTCCACTCCTTCACCCCTTCATCAATGCGATAGGCAGTAAATCCCTTTTTCTGCATAAGTTCAACGGCCTCCGCTGGATTCACACAAAAGGGGCCTCTACAATAAGCTGCTAGTTCTACATGCTGTGGCAGTGTTTGAAGGTACCCCTCGAGTTCTTCCATGGGTACCGATATCGCACCTTCAATATGCCCCGCCTCATATTCGTCTTTAGGACGAAGATCCAACACCATAATCGTGTTGGCAGCCATTCTCTTCAGCAACTCTTCTTTGGAAATCGTGCGAATGCCTTCATATTCATGCAACAGGTCTTCTTTAATACGAGGTATATCGGAAAGCCGGTTCTCACATAGGTTCCATAAGGCAATTAAAAACTCGGTCACCACAGGATCCACACTATAAATCGCATAGGTTCCTTCTTTTCTGAATTTCACCAGCCGCGAATCCAACAAAATTTGCAGATGCCGCGATACGTTGGCAAAACTCATACCGGATTGCTGCGCTAAATGTTCAACCGTTTTCGGACCATTGGAGAGCAAATCCATGATTTCAAGCCGCTTATCACTGGACAAGCATTTTCCGATGCGGGCATATTGCTGGTACAGTCTTTCTTTAATGGATGGTTCTGATTGTGAGTGATCCATAAAACAATTGTCCTTTCCATAGATTATGAAGCCGTTTCCCTCTCTTCGCCGGCATTGACTAGCGAGGAAGGGCCAATCTTATCATGATTGGCCCCCCTCATCATACAATTTATCTCAAACGGTTTATTTGCCTGTGAGCTTTAGAATTTTATCTTTGAGCACATGCTTTGGATTTAATCCAACTATTGTTTCCACCAGCCTGCCATCTTTAAACAGCAGCAAAGTCGGAATGCTTCTGATACCGAATTGCGAAGCCAACTCCGTTTCGTTGTCAACATTGACTTTGGCAAGTGTTGCTTGCCCCTTTAGCTCATCAGCTAATTCCTCTACAATCGGAAGCTGGATTTTACACGGCCCGCACCAAGGCGCCCAGAAGTCAATCAAGGTTACGCCGGATTGAATATGGCTTTGAAATGTCGTTTTCGTCAGTGCTATTGCACCCATATAGAGTTCCTCCTCTTTTTTGTTTATTCTTAAAATCAATCGTTATCATATTCAATTGATAACTTGAATTATAATGCTGGCTTTCTGGTTGTGTCAAGCTGTCATTAGTTTCGATTTTATTCAGATATACTCAGCACGGCACGAAATCGTGTCTTTGCCGACATCATCTTGTCATACGCTTCGTTGGCGCGTTCCAAAGGAAAGACTTCAATCAAAGGACGAACCTCAGTCAGCACACTGAAATGAACCGCCGCTTCAATTTCTTTAGTTTGCCCGGTAAACGAACCCCGCACAGTATTAGGGCCTTTCAAAAAGTCCATCGCAGACAATTCCAAAGGTTCGCCGGAACCAGCTACAATAATGAGCTCGCCATCTGGACCTAGCCCATGAATCAAAGAAGAAATTACTTTAGCATTTGGCGCAGTAGCGAGAATGACTTTGGCTCCGCCTAAGGCTTTTAACGCTTGGGCCAGGTCTTCTTTTTCGGAATCGATATAGTAATGCGCTCCAAGCTTTCGTGCCAACTTTTCTTTGTCCACACCACGAGAGATAGCCACAGTTTGAAAGCCTGCTTTTTTAGCATACTGTACAGCAAGATGCCCGAGTCCGCCAATACCGGAAATGGCCACAAGATCACCGGGCCGAGCCTTGCTGTTTCGCAGTGCGCTAAACGTGGTTTCGCCTGCGCACATCAAAGGAGCTGCTTCATTGGATGATATTTCGTCGGGAATGCTGATCAGGCCGTCTTCAAAAGCAACCATATATTCCGCATAGCCGCCATCGATGGTTAGACCCGTTACATGGTTGTGACTCCCATGCCAACCGATGCCCACGCGTTGCCCAATTTTCCATTTTTCCGAACCTGCCCCAAGCTCCTCCACGATACCGACCACTTCGTGACCCGGAATCCTCGGATATTCTCGGGAGCCTCCTCTAATAGCAACCGAGTCTCCATTACATACCCCGCATGCCTCTACACGAAGAAGCACTTGCCCTTCTCCAGGTTGAGGCACCGGGATCTCCACCAATTGCATTTTTTCGCCCTTGGACGGAATTTGCATTGCTTTCATCATTTTCATTGCATCTATCCTCCCTATAGTTTGGCTGCCGAACACTTATAGTATATGATGAATCAAATATTATTAAAATAAACAATTGTATAATTGATTATTAAACAACTTTAACCATAGGAGTTTTTCTGGGCACATAAAAAACGCAGCCTTAATGCTGCGTTTTTTATAGAGCAATCATCTTAACTAACTCGTCCGCCATTCATGCACGCCCTCTTCAATGCGATAGGCCTTGAATCCCTTTTTCAGCATTTTCTCAACAGCTTGCGTGGTGAATACACAATACGGTCCGCGGCAATAGGCGGCGATTTCGGTTTCTTGCGGCAAATTTTGGAGATAGTCATCAAGTTCTTCCATTGGAACAGATACTGCTCCTTCAATATGTTGCGCCTCGTACTCCTCTTTAGGACGAATATCCAATACAAGAAAATTACCCGTTTTCATCCTCTCCAATACTTCCTTCTTGGATATGGTACGAACGTTCTCATATTGTTGATACAGATTTTGCTTGAGACGCGGTACATCAGAAAGCTGATGCTCAGAGATTTTCCATAAAGACATCAAAAATTCCGCGACTAGCGGATTCGCCAAGGAGTAGATGACGTACGTGCCTTTTTGGGTAAATCTCACTAAATTAGCATCTAATAACACTTGAAGATGACGCGATACATTGGCAAAACTCATTCCAGATTGATGAGCTAGAGTTTCGACAGCTTTAGGACCGTTGGATAGTAAACTCAAAATTTCGAGTCTTCTCTCACTGGATAGGCATTTCCCAATTCGGGCATATTGTAAAAATAATTGTTCTTTATATAACTCCGCTAATTGTGCATCTTCCATAAAATTCACCGCCATTCCTTATTCAACTGAATATTTGAATTATAAAACGCCAATCTTCAAAATTCAAGTAATCCCCAATCCCGATCAGTTTCCTGAATCATGAAAAAAACCGGTATTGCGATAATTCGCAGTACCGGTTTTATCTATGCTATGGGTCAATTCCGTCATTAATAGGCATTGTAAATGCGAATTTCCGGATTTGCCTGAAGCAGAGGCTTAAGTCCAACAACTACATCATTATTGAAAAGCTCACTTTCCAGGTAGGCTTTTGCGTCTGCTTCACTACTGAAACCGTGAAGCACCTGAACATCCTCATCACGGATAAGCAAATCCTTGGAAACCGCACCCTTGATTTCCTTCAAGAAAGGCTCGCGGTAGTCCGTATAAACTTTAGCCGCAGCCGGACGGTTATTATTATCAATAACCATTGTGATTTGCAGATATGCTTTTGCACTCATGATTTATCCCTCCATTGATTTGTTCTATGGTTCGTTTAACCATGATTAAACTATAACCAAGGAGCTTGGCAGGGTAAATATATTAGGAAATTTATAAGTAACTAATAAATTTCATAGTTAAGAAAACTATAGCTGGTCACAAGTTCTGCAAGCAGGCAATTTCGTATCTAAATCTTCCGCTGAATGTTCCCTCGACCATTGACAAATGTATTGAAGAATTGGAAGTACGGATTTTCCTTTTTCTGTAAGAGTATATTCGACTTTAGGTGGAATTTCATTATATTGCGTGCGATTGATCATTTCGTCAGCAATCAATTCTTTTAGCATTGCAGCAAGCACCGCATCTGTAATATTACCAAGTTCCTTTTTGATTTCGTTATATCGTATTACTTTGTTAGAGGATAACACACATATAATTCTTGACTTCCATTTTCCGCCGAAAATATCAAGACCGTACTCAATAGGACACATGATTTCTTTTCCGAGTTTTAGTTCATATTTCATTGCTATTTCCTCCAAAATTCGCTTTATTGCTCTGCATACCATTTTAAATCAAATAATTACCAAATTAAATATTTCCGTATATACTGATACGAATAAGACCAGACTTTATATCTGGTCTTATCTGTAAATGTTTTTTTAAAGTGCTTGAATTTCTCTTACAATATTTGCAACAGCTTTTTGAACATATTCAGGGTGCGTTGCTAAATTTAAGCGAATATAACCAACAAAATTTTCTCCAAACCATTCTCCATAATCAACAGCAAGTTTACATTTTTTTTGGACAAAGTCTCCTATATCTTCGAGCTTAACATATTTTCTTAAGTCCAAAAAAAGCAAGTACGTTCCTTCTAAATCGGCTACTTCAATATGTGGAGCCTTTTCTTTAAGCTCTTTTTTAACAAAATTATAGTTGCTTTCAATAATTTCGTTAATATTATTCAGCCACTCTTCGCCATATTCATATCCAGCTTGAGTTGCTACATACCCCATAATATTTATTTCAGTTTGATTAATTCTTTTCACAAATTCATCATAGGCTTCACGAATTTTATCATCAGAAATAATAATATGTGAATGTAGCAGTCCCGCCAAATTGAATGTTTTCGAAGCCGAATTCAAAGTAATTAGATGATCTCTATACTTACCATCTGCAACTACTGTTGCTGGAATAAATTTCTGGCCTTTCATAGTAATGTCTTGGTGAATTTCATCACTTACAACCAAAACATGATGTTCTTTGCATATTTCAAGAATTTTATCCAGTTCCTCTTCCGTCCAAACTCTTCCAACCGGATTATGCGGTGAACATTGAATAAACAGTTTCACGCCATTCTCTACAATAGCCTTTTCAATTGCCATGTAGTCCATAACGTATTTGCCATTATCGTTTACTAGATCAACAGTCACAAGCTTTCTGGCATTATTAGTAACAGCATGATGGAAAGGATAATACACCGGGGTAAGAATTAATACGGCATCTCCCTTTCGAGTGAATCCGTTTACAAGCCAATTAATCGCTGTCACTAACCCATTGGAAAATCTTACCCATTCTTTCTCAATAGGGAAATGATATCTTTTCGTCATCCATTTTGAAAAAGCCTCAAAATATTCATCAGGAATAAAAGAATAACCAAATACGCCTTGTTTTACTCGTTCTACCATCTTTTCAATGATTTTGTCTTCTGTCTTGAAATCCATATCAGCAACCCACATAGAAATTAAATCGGGATCTCCATATCTTTTTTCCAATTCATCCCACTTTAATGAATGAGTATTGTGACGATCTATAGCATATTTTTCTAAAAAGTTTTGGATTGTCATGTTTCACCTCTTCAATGTACTAGTCAATGGTTGCAAGCGCCTCGATTTCGCATAAAACACCTTTAGGCAGTTCTCTTACAGCCACACAGCTTCTTGCTGGTTTAGATGTAAAATATTCCTCGTAAATCTTATTGAATTTCCCGAAATTTTCCATATCCGATAAGAAGCAAGTCGTTTTAAAGACTTTTTCTAAACTTGATCCTGCTGCTTCTAAAATAGCTTTAATGTTCTCACAACTTTGTTTAGCTTGACCAGTAATCGTTGTTTCGACACTATCGGTTTCACGGTTTATTGGAAGTTATCCCGATGTGTAAACAATTCCATTTACTACAAATGCCTGTGAATAAGGACCGATTGCTGCCGGTGCTTTTTTTGTATCAATTTTTTTCATATCCATTCCTCCGTTAATAAAATTAATAATTTGGCGTTTCTGTTTCCGGACTCTTCATTTCTTTAGATTTGAACAATCCAAACTGTATGACTAAAATCGCTGTGACCATGATAATCACAGGATAGTAAGAATATTTCATCAACTCTAAATAGTCGACACCCCCATATTGTTGAGCTAATAGCACACTACTGTCATACGGGACTAACGATAGAATGGCACTTG
Organism: Paenibacillus oralis; assembly: GCF_003863965.1. Taxonomy (GTDB): domain Bacteria; phylum Bacillota; class Bacilli; order Paenibacillales; family Paenibacillaceae; genus Fontibacillus; species Fontibacillus oralis. The sequence goes on along the minus strand of NZ_RRCN01000001.1, from coordinate 3,983,530 downwards.
AAAAAATGGTCATCAAACTAGCTACTTTTTTTCGTGGAATATGATATTTTTTCCCCAAATCACCTGCAATCGGTGCAGTAATAATTACCGCAACCGTATTGTTCAAAGTTGCTCCGGAAATCGTACCTGTTACTAAAGAAATTAAGTATTCACAGCTTTTAGCTCCTTTAATTTTTCTGGTTAAGAAATCAAGCAGCCATTCAATCCCTCCGTAATATTCAATAAGTTCTATCAATCCTGAAACTAGACTTGAAAATACAGCCAGAAAGAACATATTTTCCATTCCGGCCCCTATTGCTCTTGTCCATTCAAAAAATGTTACAGTCCCGCTCAATATTCCAATTATTTCGGTGGATAAGATCCCTAAAGTTAAAACAAGAATCACATTCATTCCTATTAGGGACATTCCAATTACTACTATATAAGGAAGAATATTAATTAAGCTATATCTATTTGCTATAATTCCTTCACCTAAACTGCCATTGCCGCTTGATAGCGCATACAAAATTACGGTAATCAGTACGGCGGGTAAAGCAATTAAGAAATTCATTTTGGCAATCTCTTTTAATTTCTCATTAACTCCACTTGCTGCAACAATTAAAGTACTTGAGATAAATGCAATCGAGTCTCCAAAGTAGGCACCTGCAATAGCGGCAGCTCCTGCCATGGCCACGTTTATTCCTGCCCCGTTTGCCAAAGCAATCGCAACAGGAATAATTGCAACTTGGGTACCCATAGAGGTGCCCGTAGAAGTAGAAATAATACAAGAAATTAGAAATATGCCCGGTACCAAGAAATTTAAGGGGATTAAATCGATTCCCATATTGACAATTGAGTTTTCTGCTCCCATTGCAGAAGCTGCACTTTGAAAACCACCAGCTAAAAGTACAACAAGACTCAACAGCATAACTCCATATCTTCCTGCACCTTTAGTATAAATTTCTGCCTTTGTACTTAAAGGTGTTTTTCTATCAAAAAATACAAATGCCAAACATATAGCCGCCACAACTGCAACATATCTGGGCAATTGTCCGAAAGGGTCTTCTGTTCCGGTAAGAGTAAAAAATACTCCACAACCAACATACAAGATCAGAAAAACAATCATTGGAACAAAGGCTAGTCCTTTATAATTTCTCTTACTTCTAAGTTTTTCCATATTTTCCCCTCAGCCATATTTATTTTGTTTTTCATTTTTATTGCTAACAGCTTCACAGATTCGTCTTAACCCTTCTTTAAGAACTGATTTTGGACAAGCAAGATTTAATCGAACGAATCCGTCTGAGTTCTGAACAAACATACTACCTCCTTCCAAGAGAACTCCAGCTTTATATGCAAAGAATAAGGGTAAGCTTTCTTCATCCGAGAAATATTCACTTACATCAACCCAGGCCAAATAAGTTGATTCAGAAATTTCAATATGAGCTTCCGGCAAATGAGTATTTATATATTCTTTTGTAATTCTAAAATTCTCATCTAAATATTCTCTTAGTTCTTCCAGCCAGGGTTCACCTTTTTCATAAGCAGCTTGTGCAGCTGCAATACTCAAAGGATTGTCAAAGTTATAATGTCTGGACAACCAGGTTTTTCTTAATTCTTCATTTGGAATAATAATATTTGAAATCATTAAGCCCGCTAAATTGAATGTCTTACTTGGTGCCATACAAGTAATAATTTTGTTATAATTCGGAAATACTTTAGCAAAGGGGATTTGCTGTTTTCCTTTTCTTAACAAATCGCAATGGATTTCATCTGAAATCACCCATAGATTATGTCTAAGCGATATTTCTCCGATTTTTTGCAGTTCTTCTTCTGTCCAAACTCTACCCGTAGGATTATGTGGATTACATAAAATCAATAATGCTACTTTGTTGTCTGCCGCCTTTTTTTCTAAATCATCAAAATCAATTTCGTATCTGCCAGCATTATTAATTAAATCACTTACCACAGATTCTCTATTATTATGATCAGCAGCATATTTGAAATAGGCATAGGATGGAGTTAAAAAAAGGACTTTTTCATCTTCCTTACAGATATATTCTACGAGTTCATAAAGTGCAGGAATTACACCATTTGACATCACTAAATCTTTTTTCTCAAAGTGCCAACCGTATCTTTTTTCACACCATTTTGAGAAAACTTGATAATAGTCTTCAGAAAATACTCTAGTATAACCAAAAATTCTTTTTTCCAATCTTTCCTTAATCCCATCGATGACTACATCAGGAGTTGCGAACTCCATATCAGCAACCCACATGCGAATGAACTCCTCATCTTTATACGGAAAAACGATTGAATCATCTGCTTTAAAAATGTACTCTCTAAATCCATCCGTATTCATGGCATTGGTATTTCTTCTGTCGATTATTTCATCAAAGTTATACATTGTAGCATCCTTTCGTTCTTTTGATGTTTATAAATTAGTTCAAAACAGAATTCAAAACAAATGAAGTAATGTTTCTTCAAAGTATAAAAAAAAACTAAAAAAATCTACTTAGAGTAGATTCTTTTAGTTTTTTCGTGTTATTATTCTTTTTATAAATGAAAGCGCTAAAATAAATGACTTTTTCAATTTATATGAAACTCTATGGGGAGTTGATTTATATGGCTGATTTAAATAGCAAAATTGGAGGTAAAATAAGAAACTTCCGTAAAAAAAGAGATATGACATTAGCAGATTTATCAAAGGATCTTTGCAAAAGTAAAGCTACTGTATCGAAATATGAAAGAGGAGAAATTGCTATTGATATAGTCACTTTATACGAAATAGCCGATGTACTTAATGTCCACGTCGATCAACTACTGTATTTTGAAAGAGAAAACGATCCGACAAAACGAAAAATATTTAATCCCGCTTTCTTTTCTGGAATAAACCAATTTTATTCTTACTTATACGATGGACGGGCAAATAAAATAATGAAGTGCGTATTCGATATTATTCCAACGGAATCAGAAACTGGAAATAAAATTTATATGTATATGAATTTTAAAGATTACGATAATTATCAAAATTGCGAGAATACTTATCATGGAATTATCGAACATTATGATGCTTTAACCAATATTGTGATGAGAAACCAAGATACGTATATGGAACAAGTAACCGCCAGTATTTTAGCTTCTTTTTTGGATTCCAGCACCAAATGGGGACTTTTCTTTGGACTTTCTTCCAGACCTATGATGCCTATAGCAGTAAAAATGTTATTCTCAAGACATATTTTAAAAGAAGATGATGAATTAGTAGATAAATTGAAAGTTTCAAAAGACGATATACGTCTTTTAAAACATTATAATATGCTTTCAGTCACATAAGACATGAATGAAGTAAATTCCTTAAGTTCCATTTTCATTCTAAATTATGTTGTTAAATTAAATTATAAATTCCATAATCTTCCTTGTCAAGTGTTATGACACTTATTTGCTTTTTCGCACACCGCAAGAAAACAAAAAAATAATTGGTCAGGTTATGTATGCAAGTAAAAACACAACAAACCTGACCAACCTTTTTTTTATGTTCTCTCTTTTAAAGCATTTGATACCATGATACTCAATACATTTTTAAACGTTTGAAGATCATCCTCAGAAATACTAGCTATCGTATCGTTTTTAAACTTTTCGGCAACCGGCAGTAAATTTAGATAGACCTGTACTCCCTTTTCTGACAACTCCAACCGTTTGACCCGCTTATCTGTATGGATACCTGACCGATTCAAGAACCCCTCAGATTCTAGTTTTTGAAGCAATCTGACAACGCTGGGCTCTTTTATACACATTTTATTTGCCAGTTCGCGCTGGGTAATGGATTCACTAGTATAGATATAATACATCGCAATCCATTGGCTCCTAGTCATGTTATACGGCCGAAAATCCTTCTCCAATTCTTCCGCGAATAATTTTGCACTGCGGTTTGTAATAAAGGCAATACAGTCATCTAAATTAAACAAGGTTTACACCAACCAATCAACTGATTTATCTTAAATTAATCTCCTCTTTTCTAAATTATTATAACAAAATATTGTTGTGGCCGCTTAATAAACATATCAAAGCGATCAAATTGTTACAGCTCAAGCTTGATGCAACGCTCCAATTCCTAACCCAAACGCCGCCTCATGAATCACCTCTCCGGTAGTCGGATGAGCAAAGATCGTCTGAGTAATCTGCTGCTCGGTAAGCTCATTAGCAATCGCAAGAGTAAGACTGCTAATCAGCGAAGAAGCATCGGGACCAATAATGGACCCTCCAACGATCTTTCCAGAGTTATTATCCTTGATCAGCTTGATAAATCCTTCCGGTTCATTCATAGTTAGCGCCTTACCGTTACTTTCAAAAGATACCTTACTCACACTGTAGTCCATTCCCCGCTGCTTGCATTCATCTTCCGATAAACCAACGCTGGCAATCTCGGGAGAAGTGAAGATAACATTGGGTACAGCGGAATAATGCATGCTATTGGTCTCACCAAGCAGAGCATCTACAGCCGTAATGCCTTGATGTGAAGCAACATGGGCAAGTTGTATAATGTTTGTGACATCTCCAATGGCATACACATGTTTTAAGTTCGTACGCATTTGTTTATCAACGGCAATGCCTTTACCTTTATCATTTAATTGAATGCCCGCTTTTTCAATATCCAGCCCGTCAAGGTTTGGTTCGCGTCCAATCGCAACCAATACCTTTTCACTGACAAGAAGATGCTCACCCTTAGAATCCTCGTAGGTTACAATTGCCTCATCATCGTCAGCACGTTGAATTTTGGACACCTTGGAGTTGGTGTGAATATGAATCCCTGCCTGCTGGGCCATATGCTTGATTTCTTCTGAAATGTCGCTGTCCAACATTGTGAGCAGACGATCCATAAATTCCACAACATGCACTTCAACTCCCAAGTTGCGGTAAATGAAGGCGAATTCCATCCCAATAACCCCGCCGCCGATGATTGTAATGCTCTTTGGCAGCTCTTCGCAAGATAGTGCCTCCGTACTATTCATTACAAACGGCAGCTCAATTCCTGGTATATTCACCTTGGAAATCTTGGACCCTGTTGCCACTATAATATTTTTTGCTGAAATATGGTAATTATTCTTACCCGTTACATTCACTGTCTTCGCCGAAAGGAAAGAAGCATGACCATGGACAACCTGAACCTTGTTTTTTTCCATTAAAAAACCAACGCCGGAAACCAACTTCTCTTTGACTTCATCTTTACGACGAATAATTTGCTTCATATCGACTTGAAGTTCATTTCCTGCTTTTATACCAAACAATGAAGAATTCTTAACGCTATGACAGATTTCAGAAGATTTGACTAGTGCTTTTGTAGGGATACAGCCTACATTCAAGCAGGTACCGCCCAGTTCTTCTTTTTCAATTATCGTTACTTGAAGACCTTTTTTTGCAGCGTAAATGGCAGCTACGTAACCTCCCGGCCCCGCTCCAATAATGAGCAAGTCCGTGTTCATATCTCGAGTTTGTGGAGCATCAGTCGATGGCTGCTGCTTGGATTGGACAGGTATATCAACCTGTATTGCATTCAATTCAAACAAGACTTGATTCGAGGAAATCTCGTCGCCTTCTTCAAACAATATCTTGCTAATAACGCCCACTTCCGTAGCTTCAATCGTTCGATTCCCTTTTCCGGTTTCAATCTGTACCAAGCTATCTCCAGCAGACACCTTGTCGCCAACCTTTACCTCTATCCTGCCTGCTTTTCCCTTTTTACCACCGGGTATCATTGACATTTTGATTTGCATAGATATGCTCCTTATTTACTTGAAGGGCAGATTATAAGAGCCTCTTCAAGTGAACGTATTAATGTCTTACTACACCTGCTTTAACCATCTTCACACCGTTAGCGAGGCAATCTCCAACAGGGCATGTCTTTTCGATGAATTCTGCAAAAGCCTCTGCCTTTTCTTGGCTTTCGTTGGTTTTGAAATGCATGACGAAACGAATTTCTTGAAATCCATTCCTCACATCCGCAAATCCCATAAAGCCATCCGGGTCTAGGTCTCCTTCAAGTTCAACATAAAATTCTTCATAGGTAAATTCATTAGCTTCCGCAAAAGCGCCTGCAACAATGGATTGACAGGCACCAAGCGCACATAAAAGAGCTTCAACCGGACTCATACCAGTATTGGTTCCTCCAAAATCCTCTGGCTCGTCCATAAGGATTTTAAACCCTCTTGAATTTGTCTCAACCTGCAATCCATTAGGTAATTTTTTGGCAGTTGCTTTGAAAGTAGTTAGCATGAACATAACCTCCATATTAGGTTTGTGAAAATAATAACATGGCTCATTTTGAAAATCAATAGTTAACTAAGTAAGTATTTATTCTGATTGAGCGAAATCGACATAGATTTTGATCAAAAGAAACGAGAAATAAGGTATAGAGCTCCCCCATTTCTCGTTTGCATCAATTGATTTTTAAGCCAGAAGACTATTTAAACGTTCTTCGTCAATATTTTCAGTGATTAACCTCTGCATTTTCCCGTCTTTGTAGTAAGCGACAGCCGGTACGCTGTCTATGCCCAACTTACCGGCTGGCGCCGATGGCCAAAGCCAGGCTGATCTGTCCGACATTTTCTATGCCCGGAATCGGGTTGCCTGCAGCAAAGGCGGAAAACTTGATCGCCGTAAAGCCGATGGTTGCGAGAGAACAAGCAAGCAAAACCGCCCTCGTCACGGATGTACTCCCTGTGATCCAGGGGTCCCGCATGGACGCCGTAAAACAAAACCGCGCTCTTTGCAGCACTACGCCAAACGCAAGTCCGAAAAGTAAATAGATCACCATTTTGCCATTGTACTGATTCAAATAGAGACCAAATCCAATGACGAGAACCGTAGCCAAAAGAGCGATCGGCAGTTGGCTCTTCTTCGGCTTTCTGGGTGCCCGAGTGCGAGTGGGTTTCGTTGCGAGACTGGCGTTTTGCTCCATAAGTGAACACCTCCAACTTTGAAGTCAATCAAACTATGTGAAAATAGCAACATGATTGTGTAGTCTATGGTTATCTGCATTTTCGATGCTGCATTAGTTTTTCTTATAACGATTTAATAATAGACGGGTTATGATATACATTGGTCAAAACTTGACAAGGAGGGCATTACAATGAATCTGGATACTCTTAAGCTATTTCTTGATATTTCCAGGCTCAATAGCATCTCCAAAGCGGCACAGAAATCGCATATCACGCAGTCCGCGCTTAGCCAACAATTAAAATCCTGGGAAACGGCGCTGGGCACCGAGCTGCTGCAAAGAAGCAACAAAGGAGCGCAGCTTACGGAGGCCGGAGAAATTGCCCAAAAATACGCGGCCCAAATTTGTAAACTTTATGAGGATATGATCACCGAAATCGCACAAATTAAGCCTGCCCAATGCCAACATCTAGCGATTTACGCGATCTCTGAAGTATGCAACTACGCTCTACCCTGTACTTTATTTGAAGTGAAGAAGCACTTCCCTTGTTGCAGCATTTCATTAAATGAAGCGCTCAGCCCGCACATTGAAGAGCATATTTTACTTGGAGAAGGAGACATCGGTTTCATCTCCGGTCCATCCTCCAAGCCAGGGATAATTTCGTATAAGGTATTTTCCGACCAAGTCATGCTCGTGTCCAGCAACTCCAAGCCTAATCCCAAAGAGATTCAATTGGAAGAGCTGCCCCGGTACCCCCTGATTGGGTCAACCCAGCTTATCTGTGTTCAACGCTCGTTGGCGATGACCTCCACAGGATCCGTGAAACTGAACATTCTCTACAAACTAGATTCCATTGAGGCCGTTAAGCTGGCTGCGATCAAGGGGCACGGCGCGGCATTTCTGCCGTAAATGTCCATAAAAAAAGAGCTGTATAACAAACAGCTCAAGCCAATCCATATTCGTGATCTCCAGGTTTACAATGACATTTATATGGTGAAGAGGCATCATCAAAAATGTAACCGCGATACCAAGCAACTTATGCAGTATATTGAACAGACCTTGATTGATACGTTATGCTGAAATCCCAAAGCTCAAGCCTCTATGCGGATCTCCCACACGCCATTCATTACTTCTTGAGCTGAGCAACGCAGATGGGTCTGATTGCAGTATTCTGTGATCGATTTTCTCGCACAGCTATGGTCTGTGAGCAGCAGCACTTTTTCGCCGCGGCAAATCGCTTGGTGGTGCTTCTTAAGTATCAATACCGGCACCGGACAAACTTCTCCCATGCAATCGATTTCAATCATACTTCAGCACCTCTCCTCACTCAGCTCGCTTGATAAGTCCAGTATAGCTCAACCAGCATAAATAAAGCTATCAACCTATCTCCTTGAAAAGTGCGCTACTTCAAATACTACTTAAGCGTTTCAATAAACGTACTCAGAGCCTTGGTCAGGTAGGTATACCAACCTGGTGACATGGTAAACCCCCGCTTAAAGGGAGTGACCTCCTGGGGCTCCAGACTCCGACTTGCCGAAAATAGCGGTAATTTATGTCGCTATACTGTCGGCTCTCCCCTTCGCCCACCAAATAGCGGAACAATTGGGTCCTATTTTATTGCCAGGGTGGGAAAAAGCCCCTTTTCGCCCCGCTCGCCAATAATAGCGGTAAAAAATTCCTCTATCGGGGCTGAACTCACTTCTTTGCAGACAACAGGGCCCTTTTTTACCGCTATTTCGTAACCTCCGCAGCCTTCGCACGAAGAACTCATTCCAGCCGCGTTCAGCTCTGTTGTAAGAAAGAACGTTCAGCCGCGCACTCCCTTTTTTTCCGTGAAAAAGTACAGCAAAGCCAAAACCGGAAACAGAACGCCAACCCACATCGCCGCCTTCCAGCCGCCCATGGCGTAAGCCCATCCCCCGACCGCGGAACCGATGGCCCCGCCGGCAAAAAAGATCGCCATATAGAGGCCGTTCAGCCGGCTGCGAACCTCCGCTCCCAAAGCGAAGATGGCGCGCTGTCCGAGTACCATGTTGGCGGACACGCCCATGTCCAGCAAAATGGCGGCAGCCACCAGGATAACAATAGAGAGAATCGAACCGCCGGCGAACAGCATCGGCAAAAGTCCGGAAAGAATCACCAGCACGATGGACAATCCGGTGGCCGCGCGGATCAGGCCTTTATCCGCCAGGCGCCCCGCGATAGGCGCCGCCACCGCGCCGGATACTCCCGCCAAAGCGAACAGGGCCACTCCTGTGGAAGAAAAATGATACACCGGACTCGTTAAAACGAGCGGAACCGTGGTCCAAAACAGGCTGAACATGCCGAACAAAAACGCGTGATACAGCGCCCGGCGCCGCAGAATCGGCGTCGTTTTCAGCAACTGCAGCATCGATGAGAGGATCGCCGGATAGTTGACGGTGGTTTGCGGGCGTCTTGCCGGAAGTACCTTTGCCAAAACAAGAGCCAGCACCAAAAGCATGCCGGAGGATAAAATAAAGATCGCGTGCCAGCCGAAGTAATTTTCCACCAAACTCGACACCGGACGGGCCAGCATGATCCCCAATAACAGACCGCTCATAACGTTGCCCACATTACGTCCCCGCGTCTCCTCTGGAGATAGGTGAGCCGCATAGGGAACCAGAATCTGGGCCGCCACGGACCCGACGCCGATCAACAGGGAAGCGGCCAGAAACAGCGCCGCGCTTCGGACTTCGGCGGCGATGATCAATACGATGGCCGTCAAAATCAGCAGCGTAACCACCAGCTTGCGGTTCTCCAGCAGATCCCCCAAAGGAACGATAAATAACAAACCGATCCCGTAGCCGATTTGGGTCAGCGTGACGATCAAACCCGCGGCTCCCGAAGATAATCCTACGGCCGAACTGATCGATTCCACCAATGGTTGCGTGTAATAAAGATTGGCTGCGATCAGACCGCAGGCCACAGCAAGAATCAGCGTGATCCATGACGAAGCGGTATTCTCCTCCGGCTTACTTTTTGCGATGACATTCATGAAAAACACTCCTTTTTATAAGTTATAATGCCAAAATACTGGAATATTCGTTCCAATATGAGAACAAGTTGCCCATTCCCTTATGTACTCGTAAATGGGCTTCATTTTCAGGAACAATCGTTCCGATAAAGTGAAAAAAAAATAGCTTTACAGCATCTCGAAAACCGCGTTCATCATATCGCGGACTTTAGCTCTGTCGCTTTGGACCTTGGCCATCACGTTGATGCTATGGTTGAGATTCAGCAGCAGGTACGCGAACATTTTAATATCTTTATCTGGGGCAATCTCTCCCGCTTCTTGCCCTTTCTTTAACGTCTCGTAAAACAGCCGCTCCAATTCCGTAAATCTGTGGCGAATCGTATTCTGCAGTGGCTCATCCAAGGCTTCCATACCAATCGATGCGTTCGTAATCATACATCCGTTTGGATAAGCTTCGCCGTGCGCGGCAAAAGCGTTCGTGATATGCAGCTCAAAATACTGGCGGATTCCGTCGATCGCAGAAGGGGCCTGGATCATCAGATCGCGTTTTTTTTGCGACATTTTTTTGTAACATTGGATGGCTTCGTAATAAAGTGTCTGTTTATCCTGAAACGTTTCGTACAAACTGGATCGGCTTAGTCCCATAGATTCCAGCAAATCCGGGATGCTTGTTCCCTCATACCCCTTTTCCCAAAAAACGATCATCGCTTTGCGCAGCACTTGATCCCGGTCAAATTCTTTAATCCGTCCCAAAGGTACCTCCTCCTTTTCAACACAAGTATAAATTAATCGGAATGAATAGTCCAGTATTTTTTTCAAAAAGCCAATTCCTTCCGCAGGAATCGGCTTTTTGCGTTTCTTACTTATTTAATATTTCATGCGCGCTTTTTCTCACAAAAGCCAGCTCGGCCTCGCTCATTTCGCAGTATTCGCTGTTTTCATTTGTGGTGTTGGCGTCTTGAACATACGTCATTACCGTATCCTTTTGCATAATCGTATAAAACCAGGTATCCTGAGCAATATTGTAGACCTTCCCCGGTTCCATCTCAATCAGTTCGATATCGAACTTGTCATCCTTCCGGTCCGCTGCCAGCAGAATCGCTTTGCCTTTCACCAAAATGAATTGTTCATCGGTTTCGCGATGGACTTCCAGGCGATAAATGCCGTTGATATCATTATCCGGTTTCCAGTTTTTGATGCATACCAGCCATTTCTCATTTTTGTACACGCATTGGATGCCTTCGCCTTCATGACTAAATATATCCGCCTTCATCGGTTTACCATTCCTTTCGCATTTCGCAGTTACTCTCCGATAACCTGAATGTAAACTTTCCTGCTCTTCGGACCGTCGAATTCGGCCAAATACACATCCTGGGCGTCGCCCGACACCAGCTTCCCATCCTGCACAACGAACATGCAGCTGTTGCCGGAAATCATCGACTTGAGATGCGAGGGAGAATTGCTGCCCGTTGCGCCGTAGGACGGCAGGAAATGCGCATGAGCGTATGGCCAATCCTTGGGTGCCAAACGTTCCAGCAATTCCTCGATATCCGTCTCCACGCATTCCAGTCCTTCGTTGACCATAATGCCGGTAGTCGTATGTGCCGAGATAACAGCCGCCAGACCGTTGACTATGCCGCATTGTTCCACGAAACTTTGAATCTCCCTCGTAATTTTGATCATCTGAAATTCGGCTGTTGACCTGAGCACAAGCGTTTTTAATTTAACCAAGGCCGCTCATTCCTCCTCTCTCCCAGGAAAACCTCAGCGTTGCCGCTCAGAATCTTCTGCAATGTCTTCGGCCGGAACGCCATCGCCTCAAGCGCCGGCAAAAGCCGCTTCGCCTTGAATCGGGGCGTGTTGGTGCCGAACATGACCTTGTCTCTCAGATTGCGCTCTATCCAGAGCGGACCCATGTTCACTTTGAAAATCTGCGTATAGAAGTCAAGCGCATTATCCATATGGAGCAATGACGTGTCCGTGAACACATTCGGATATTTCAGCAGCAGCATCACCGTCTCTTGAATCCATGGCCAGCCGAAATGCGCCAGGCATATGCGAAGCTCGGGATACGCGATCGCCACTTCCTCGAAACGCAGCGGGTGCGAATATACGGCCGGAGCGTCAGGCTCCCAGCTCATACCCGCGTGGAACATGATCGGTTTGTCGTATTTCACGCAAATCTCGTAGAGCGGCTTCAGCCTATCATCATCGGGGTAAAATTTCTGCTTTGAAGGATGAAGCTTCAGGCCGCTCAGCTTCAGATGGGCGAACGCGTACTCCAGCGCCTCTGCCGCATCCTCGCGATACGGATCCACGCTGGCAAAACCGATAAACCGGTCCGGCGCAAGATCGACCAGCGTTCGCACCTCTTCATTCGCGACAATCCAGCCGCCGCTTCTGGTCGTCAGATCCAGCGGGAGCAGCACAGAGCGCGTTACGCCATTGTAGTCCATCTCCTGAAGCACCGATTCGACCGGAGTTGGCGACTGTTTGAATATGCCGAACTCCCGTTTTCGATATTCCAACGTCTCTTTGTCCCCGCAAATTGCCTTGTGGAAAATTGGATGTGTGTGCACATCAATAATCAAAGAAAACACCTCTTCTCTGGTCTGTCCTATTTCAGTAGGGTTCGAATTTGGTGACAACCCCGGCTGCCGTTCGAGCGCCATGATTCAGCGATTCCGAAATGGACCAGCCTTGCAGTTCGCCATACATGAAGCCGGCACAGAAGGAATCTCCCGCCCCTACCGTGTTGACAACCTCCGCAGGCACAATCTGACCGCGATACAACGTCTTGCCGTCATAAGCCAGACTGCCGCGCTCCCCTAACGTCGCGATGACGATACGCGGCCCCAACGCCTGCGCCCATGCGATGAACTCCGTAATATACGCGTCCTCCTCCGTATAGGAGAAAAATGCGTAGTCCACATCCGGCAAAATCGCCCCGGCAATATCCTTCTTCGTTCGCGTGGAGAAATCAAACACAATGGAGACGCCCCGCTCCCGGAAATAAGGCAATTCCCGCTCGATCCTGCCGGACAGATTGGTGTGGAGTGCATCGTGCTCCGCAATAAATCGCCGGTCATCCTCATTCAATGCGAAATGCGCCATAACGCCTTCGATTTTTTCCTTGTGCACGCGATCGTTCCCATTCAGCTCCATCTTGAAAACCGCCGTACTGCCCTGCCGCACGCTAAGATGGGATACATCGATCTTCTCTGTTTTCAGCATGTCGATCATCATGTCGCCGTATGCATCCGTCCCGACCACACTGACCATGGAAGCCTGAACTCCCATTCTGCGCATATGAATAACAAAATCGACACTATTCCCGGTTGGATACATCCTGTTCAATTGGTCATAAACATCCACGCAGCTGAATCCAACTCCCGCTATTCGCACGCCCTCGCTTCCCCTTCCTTTGTTCATATAATTCGGCCTCGCTCATTTCGCAGATGGGTATTAGGATAAGTGCTTTTCAAACCACGCGAGCGAATCCCGCATCGCTTTTTCCGGATCCAAAATATACCTTCTATCCAGCAATTCCAGGCCCAGGTATCCCTTATAATCGATATCGTTAAGCGCCTTCAAAGCTTCGTCCATATTGAGCTGGCCTTCTCCGGGAACCAGATGCCCTCCGGGATTTCCGTCTACAAAGTGGACATGATTCAAATCATTTCCGAGTTCCCTGATGAAGTCATGGATCGTATCCTTGCCTGTCGTGGCCATCACATCCGTATCCGCCAACCCTTTCAAATACGGGCTCCCTACCTCTTTGATCATCCTAGAAATATGCTCGGCCCGGTTGAACACGTGCGTGGAAAAGCTGGTAAACGCCTCCACGGGAAGGTAAACTCCTTCTTTTTCCGCCGTTTTGCAAATTTCGCTCAAAGATTCCCGGCACCAATTCCACGTTTCCGTCTCATCGGCGTCCAAATAGGCGATCCCCGTGGTCACCAGCACTCGGTCGCATTCGAGAAGGGACGCGGCTTCAATATGGCGGCGAAAAAACTCGACGCTGTGCTTGCGGTACTCCGGATCGGGATGGCTGATGCTGACCGGATAGACATACTGCTCAGGGGTCAGGCAGATCACCTGCAACCGGCGTGCTTTTATTTTTTGCTGCAAACTTTTGACATCTTGAATTGTAAAATAGTCCAAATGGAAATGCGGGCCCGATGCCCATAATTCAATATTGCGGAATCCCAACCGTGCGGCGGAACTCAAGAAATACTCCAAGGAATACCTTTTATAATGATAGTTCGCGGCGGCCACTTGCGAGATTTGTATCATATTAACCAGATTCCTCCTTTGCTTGTGACAAGCGGTTATAATAAAGCGCTTCCAATCAAGGTGGCTATGATGACGGAGACCACGGTATTAATTAATCCGGGTATCATGAAACTATGATTTAATACAAATTTACCGATTTTGGTCGTTCCCGCGGTATCAAACGAGATGGCGGCAAGACACTGCGACGCGACCGGCAAAAAGTAGTTGGCATTAACGGCCATCCACGCTCCGATGATGATATAAGGAGGCAGATGCAGGGCGATGGCGATCGGGATCATAATCAATGTCGTGGCCCCTTGGCTCGTCGTCAAAGCGGCAACGACAAACATGATCACGGCAAGCGTCCAGGGATGACTATTTACGATGGTGGCGACATGATCCTGAATGAAAGCGGTTTGTCCGTTGATGAAGGTGCTGCTCATCCAAGCCAGCCCAAAAGCGCAAACCATCGCCAGCGCACCCGCCCTAAATATCGGGCCGTTAAGAATCGTTTCAATCGCCGGACGGCCAAAGATAATGATGAGCGTAGCGCAAACCAGCATAATGATTTCAATCGTATTCGGCAAGGATAAAAGCGTAGTTTCGCCATTTAGCACCCAAGATGGACGCAGGTTGGTAAACAAGCCCATGATGACAATCGCCAGAACGCCCAGCAAAAAGAGCACAACCGAGGCTTTCGCGCCCTTTGTAACTGCTTGTTTCTCGGCATTTTGCTCCGGTTTGGCGATTAATCCTTCCGCCAGCCTCCGCAAATATTCCGGATCTTCCTCCAGCTCTTTGCCTTTGCGCATCGTCAATACAGCGCTTGCAACAACCCCCAAAAGTGTAGCCGGTATTGCAATGGTCAAGATGGTTCCCAAACTGATTCCAAGCGGGGCCATAAATCCGATCATCGCGGCGGTGGCCGCCGATACCGGCGAGCAGGTGATCGCCTGCTGGGAGGCGATGATACTGTTTGAAATCGGTCTTTCCGGTCTGATTTTATTATCGATGGCCAGTTCATTGATAATCGGTAATAAACTATAGACAACATGTCCCGTTCCCGACAAGAAAGTAAACAACCAGGAGATGATCGGAGCTATGATGGTAATATTTTTAGGCGACTTACTAAGCATTTTTTCCGCAAGGTGAACAAGAAAATTAAGCCCGCCCGAAGACTGCAGCGCTGAGGCCGCCAAAACGACCGCTAAAATAATCAGCATGACATCGATGGGAGGTGCCGCCGGTTGGACGTGGAAGATAAAAACAAAGATCGCCACGCCCACGCCGCCGAGCAAGCCCATAAATACATCGCCTTTTCTGGCGCCAAAGAAGATGAGCAAAATGATGATGAACAGCTGAAACCAGAACATGAAGGTTCGCCCTCCTTATGTTATTCTCTGAATACGCTTACAAAATGCCGATTTAAGGTGTCTATTTTTAAGTTGGAGGGTTCTTTATACGATTGCCGTGCCATGGCCAAATGCCCCGTTGATCCGGCAAATCTTCGCGGCAAATGCGGCTCCCTGCTCCATGCTTGCTTTGATTTTGCGCAGCATCTCCTCATCTGAACCCGAGAACATGTTGCCGTCTTTCGAGCTTCTGATCATCCCGACAAGAAAGGCTGTTAAATAAGAATCGCCCGCTCCCATCGTGTCCACCGTTTCCGTCAATACGGCCGGTTGGTACATCCACTGATCTTTATACAACGCGAATGAGCCGTTTTCTCCCACCGTTCCGATCACCATTTTGGAGCCGAATTTTTGGGCTTTTCGCATTTCTCTTTCTCGCTCGCTTTCCGTTAAATGGCTGCAGGAAAGAAAGGAAATGTCCGCATACCGGCATACTTGCTCCAAATACTCGTCATTCCAACGCACCGAAAAGTCAAAGGAGATCGGTACATGGCTTGTTTTTAAGATGGCCAGATCCTGTTCGATATAGCTGTTTAAACTAGTATGAATCACGGAGAATTGTTTAATATAATCCAGGTCGTCTTCCGTAAAATCCCAAGCCTTTTCCTTGGCGATCCCGCCTTTGTTCGAACCGAGAAATACACGGTCGCCGTTTTCCAACGTAACCCGCGCATACCCGTTTTCCCCTTCAAAATTCCGGCAATGACTGTGTTCGATCTGCAATTCGTCCATCACCCGCTGGATATAATGGGCGACTTGGTCGTTGCCGAATTTACCCAAATAAGACGCTTCCATTTCACACATTGTGGCATAAGCGCAGAAGTTCAAGGCGTTTCCACCAGGGTACATCATACCCTGGTGGACATACTTGTCTACTACGTTGTCGCCGATGCCGATAACCTTATATTTTTCCATTAATATTCAACCTTCCACATATATCTGCGAGTTGTAAGCGGATGTTCTCTTTCCACCGCCAAAGCTTGATTGTAAACCGGATAAACGTTATTAAACAGGGAATGGTTGAAGTAATCGACCACGGAGCTGTCGATGGTGGACAAGCCCAAATCCTTGGCGTCCAATACTTCCACTCGCTTGGCATAACGGTTCAGGAAGTTCAGCGCTCTTTCATCCAGCGGCCGGGTGCTTCCTTCGGAAATCTGAATGACGAACGGAATCTCCGCATCCGTAATCTCAAACGGCCCGTGGAAAAATTCGCCCGAATGAATGCTGGAGGAGTTGATCCACTGCATTTCCATGAAGATACAGATGCTTTCCATGTAGGCGGCCCCGTAACCGGCTCCGCTGGCCATGGTGTAAATGACGTTATCGTCTTTGTGATTTTTAGCGAAAGCCAGAGCCCGTTTGGCCACGTGTTTGCAAGCGTTTTTAACAATGTGATCGATTTTGGCCACGCCATCGAGGAATTGATTGTAGTGCTCGTATCCCTCAGTCTGATTCAAGGCTTCTACCGCCGTCAACAGGGCTTTTATGGTTTTTTCTCCAGCGATATCCTTGCCTTCGCCAAAGGTATATTTCACCACATAGTCCGCGTGCTCCGTAATCGGCGAATCGGTGAGCCAGGTTAACGCAATGACCGGAACACCTGCCTTTTTGCCGATCTCCGCCGCTTTCACTGTCTCCGGCGTATTGCCTTTATGGGAGGCTACCACCAGCACCGAATTTTCGCCAAATGCTTTAGGCGTGTTGTGCACAAACTCATTGCTGTTATACAGCCCTACTTTAATATCCTTGGCCTCTTTCTCCAGAAAAGTTTTGGCTGGATAAAAAGCGCCATAAGAACCGCCGCAAGCTACATAATAAACCTGCTTAATACCTCCGACTTCTTGTTTCCCCGCCACAATTTCTCCAATAATTTGTTTTATATCCATTGTCTTCTCCTTGTATGATACATTTAGTTTGTTTTCATTCCTCACCGGTGTATTGTATTGGAATGTCTTGATGCGATAATAACACATAATAATACATTAGGCAAGGGCACTTTTCTGCTTTTTTTAGGTTCACAGCTTGTACATATTGTTATAATATAGAGGTAGAGAAATAAAACAATATAATACAAAGTTTTTTGGAGGTAAAACCATGGTCGATCATACAGAATCCGCGCCATTATATAAACAGCTGCAAGATAAAATTTTGGACTCCATCCATAACGGTACCCTGAAGCCAGGGGACAAACTCCCTACGGAATTGGAGCTCAGCGAAACCAACAATGTGAGCCGGGTTACGGTCCGCGCCGCTCTCGATTCGCTTACCTCTGACGGGTATTTGGTGCGAATCCCGGGGAAAGGCACCTTCATTACGAAAGAGAAGATCAAGAAAAACGTCACGGAGACGATTGGATTCACCGATACTTGCAAGCTGCAAAACAAGGTCCCTGGGGCAAAAGTGATCAAGTGCGTAATTGAAGAGGCTACCGCTGCGGATCAGGAGCATTTGGGTTTAAAACCCGGGGATAAAATCATTAACATCGAAAGAATCAGATATGCCGACGATGTCCCTGTATCTGTGGAATATACCCGGCTTCCTTCTTCCTTTTCTTTTTTGCTGCAGGAAGATTTAAATCATAAATCACTGTACGAAATTTTAAGAAATAAACATAAAATCACATTTGGCATATCCCGAAAATATATCGTGATGGAATACGCTTCCTTCGATGTGGCCACCTACTTAAATATCGAGGAAGGCCATCCTCTGCTGTGTATCCGAAGTACGGTCAGCAGTCCGGACGGCCAGAAGATCCATCGTTCCAAACAATTGATCTTGGGGGACAGGTTTGAGTTGATTGTTTGATGTTTCCACAAATCATCAGATGCATTATTTTTCCATGTATTTCTCCGAAACCATCAAGGGATATTATGTTTGATTGCGTACAAAATTGTAATGGATGGAGGAATAAAAAGTGGCACAGGTTGACACGAATACTCTGAAAAAAGCGGAAGCTGCCGCTTCGATTGCAAAAGATCTCATTGTTCAAGCGATTGAACAATCCGCCGCCAATCAAACGCTTTGCGAAGAAGCACTGAAACAGGCTTCCACCGAGATCGCGCAAGCTCAAACGATGGTCAGCCAGGTCCAATCATCGATTCAGACGGCGCAAGCGCAGCAGCAATCCAAGCAATAGCACAGTGTTTTGAGGAGACGTCCCATCAGAGGGCGTCTTTATTTATCTGTTTTTAATTATCGTATTTGCGGATGTGCAAACGCACGCCCCCCCTTTAGAAACGATTGCCTAAAGGGGGGACAACATCGTTAGCGATTTTTTGGTTTGGCTAATGCTTCATCCAGCAGGGCTTGCCCGGTCTTGGAGACGTTGTCCAGCGCCTCTTCCAAGGAAATTTGTTTCCGCACCGCTTTGCTCATCTCCGTGCTGATCAAGGCATTGAAATTTTCCGTGAACGTATCGGGAATTTCGGCTTTCCTACTATAATCGACCATCAATGGATCCAGTTTGTAAAAAGCCTGCAAACGGCTTTCATTATAGTGATCCGTCCGCGTTAATAAGTTACTGTTAAATACACGCGCTTTTATCACTGCATAATCGTCGCTGTTGACATACTCCACGAAATCCCAAGCAGCCTCCAGATTGGGAGTATCCGCGCGAATGGCGAAAATTTGCCCTACTTCCATATCCCTTGAAGATGACCTATCCAGCGGGTCGACCGGACCCGTTACGGTATCGAACTGAAAGGCTTTATAGTCCGGAAGCGTTTGGGTCAGTCCCGCCAAGACTTGCATGAAACCCGCATCATCCAGCTTCATTGCCACGCGTCCTTGCACAAATAAATCGTTATCCAGAAAATCCTGCAGCGAGCCGCCGTAAAACGGAGTTTCCGGCAAATATACGGCGCTGGATTGAGCGCCGTTTATCGCCATGTTCCATACGCTTTTCCAAGAGTCCGTATTTAAGGTCACTTGCATCGTTTTCGGATTGACTGTGGATAATCCCTGGGTGTTGGCGATCCTCGCCGCCAAGTCATCGGCCGTTTGCACGAACGGAACGCTTAACCCGTAAATGCGCTGCTGCTCATTCCCATCCACAGGAAAGCGCGCTGCCAGATCCAAGATTTCCTGCCAAGTCATGTTATCGTGCGGAGGCGAAATTCCATATTGCTTAAAAAGATCCGCGTTATAGTACAGAGCAGTATTATAAAACGTCGGGCTAAGCCCATAAAGTTGTCCGCCCCCCAATTCCTTCAAAAAGTCAATAATGGAGCTTTGCATGCCGGACAGCTCATCATGATCCGCTTGAATGTATGGTTCCAGGCTGGCAAGCAGCCCTTCCTGGACGTAACGCGCATATTCATCCGCCGATAAATAAAGTACATCCGGTTTTTCAAGCCGAATAAAGTCATCCAACGCTTCACGATAACTTTTCTCCGGCGGAAGAGTACTCTGGTCCAGGACCGCGACAACCAAATCAACATCCCCGTATTTGCTCAAAAATAAATCGCCGTAGTCTTCAAAAAAACTGCTGTCTCCAAAATACATCACTTTTAAAGATCGCTGCTGCGCCGCTTTTTCCGGCGTTACGTAACAGCCTGCAACGCCCAGGCATAAAACGATGGAGCACAGGAGCGACCATCCTTTTCGTCGAAACATTTCACCGCTTGCCTCCTTAACGGAATGAACTACAAGATTAAATCCGGGAAATTTCCACCGTCAACAGGTCGGCCGGCAACTCCAGGCGATCCGCCAGCGTATCGATTATTTCATCGCGAATGGCGGCGGGGTCGCTATCGTTTTTGTTTAGAGTCTCGAGCACCAATTTATCAATACCGGTCCGTTCATCCTCCAATTGATCGTAAGACGCATGGTCCAGTACCAAACTGGAAGCGTACACTTTAGCCGTGTACGGGCTCATTTCGCTCCCGCAACGACTGCTCAGCGGAATATTCTCCTGGCCGGTGAAAATAAAAGCGCCGTCCGCCAGTTCAAAATAAACCGTATCCGTATACGGGATGCCTCGTTGTTTGTAAATACCATAGATGTCGGCATCGCTTAACTCGTTGAGCTTACGGTCGAGTTTTACAAGATACGGGTTGCCCGCCTCCTTCACCTCCTGATCTTTCCCCGGTATTGAAGCTTCGACCGCTGCGGAAGAAGTCTCATCAATCCTATAAGAGGTGCCTTCCATGCTATCGACAGTGGTGAAAACCACCACAGAGGACGCCGTACCGGAGGAAATATCAATGTTGCGCTCCGGACTGGTTGCGGAAGCAGGACCTATCTCGGCGTTTACGACAGTAGCTATCACAACCCCGGACACCGTGACCGTAACCGCCAAAATCGCCGAAAGAACAGCCGATCGCCGGCTTTTCTTCGTTGCCTTCAAAATATGTATCAACCTGGTTTTCATCCATGCGGTATTATCACTAAAGCCGGTAAAAATCCCCGCCCGTTGGTTTGCCGCCCGCTCCAGTACATTTAAAATGGTTTCCCCATAGAAATGTCTTTCGCTTTCGGGCATCCCGCCGACAACCCGTTCGTCGCAGGAGATTTCCATGTAACGGTCGAGGTCTTTCCGCAAAGCATAAACTGCGGGATTAAACCAATGTATCGCATTTGCCAGCAGAGCCAGCGCTTTGATGAATAAATCATGCCGTTTGTAATGAATCAGCTCATGGCGGAAGATCAGCCGCAGTTCCCGTTCGTCCAGGTCAATTTCCGGTAAAATCAAGACCGCTCGTGGCATTCCGACCAACATCGGCGTGTGCACCCCGTCATTCGATTGAAGCAAAACGCTTCCTTTGATCCCCATCTCCCGCTTGACGGGCGCAAAGATCTCCAGCGCCCTTCCTTCCACAGGGAGATTGGTGCGGCAAAGTCTGGCGCGAAACCGCCAGTAAGCCGTGAGCCATCGGCAGCTTGCCGCCGCAAACCCAAGCAGCCAAACAGTCGTCAACCATAAACCTGCTTCTTGAAACCAGACCCTAAGATCCGAAAAATCGCCATAATCCGTCAACGCCGGCGCAGAACCGGGCGCCGTTGTCCAAATCCGGCTTTCCGTACCGGCATCCGCCGGGGATATCACGGGCGGTTGCAGAGGAACCCCGGCTGCGGCCGGTTCATTGGGTTCAATGAAGCGCATATACGCCGATCCGCCAAGCACTCCGATGGGCAGAAGCAAAAACAGGAGCACGACCTTTCTGATGCGGTAGTGCCACTTTCCATCGAATATTTTTTCGGTCAGCGGCTCCATTAGCCGTAGAGCACCAAACAGCACCGTTCCGGTAACCGAGAGGGCCGTTATCGTTAAAATCAACACGTGTCCCATCTTTGCTTCCTACCTTTCGGAAAACCATTTTTTCAATTCTTCGATCTCCTGCGGGCTAATATCGTCGGCATCGTATAAAGCCGCGATAAAACTTTTGACGGAACCTTTATGTACCGAATCAAGAAAAACCCGGGTTTCCAGATGCTTGTATTCTTCCTCGCTAAGCGCGGGGGTGTAGAAGTTGACCTTTTTTCGCTTTTCTGTCCGCAGCAATCCTTTTTCCGTCAACCGGCTCAAAAACGTCAAGACGGTGGTCGGCTTCCAGTCCTTCCGCTTGTTGAGTTCGGCAAAGATTGTTTGGGACGTTACCGGTCCGTCTGCCGCCCATATAACGCGCATCACTTCCGCTTCCGCATCCGACATCTTTTGTATGGAATTCATGAAATCTCTCCCTTTATTCTCAAGTTTAATTTTCTACAAGTTGTAGTTTTATTAAATTCTACATCCTGTAGAATTTAAAGTCAATGTAAAATCATTAAATAAGCCGCTCCCGAAAAGGAGCGACTTATATCGCGACCATGATACCTGTTTGTATGTCCGCTAATTGGCCTTCTTGACGGCGACGATGCGCAGCCGGCTGGTGTCGATCATCCACTGGCCTTCCCGCACAAGGCGCGGCTTAACCTTTTCCTCAATAGCCCGGTAGATCGCCATTTTGTCTGCAGGGGTGACGTCGGGGAAGAAATATCCGGCGAAACTGTCCAGCCAGATCCGTACGCCCGCATCCCCCTTCAGCAGAGTGGGGCTGTCGAAATGCTGCCCAAACGTCACGCGGAATCCGGTTTGTTCCAGCAGTCCGGCGTATTCACCAATGGTGGGATGGTACCACGGATTTCGTCCCGCCCACGCAGCCATGCGCCTCCAATGCCTCCTTCATGGCGCCGGTCAGCACGGCGACATTGCCGCTGCCGGCGAATTCGGCGGCGAACCGCCCGCCCTCCCGCAGGGCCAGCCAGACAGTGCGGGCTACGGCGGAAGCATCTTTGATCCAATGCAAAGCCGCATGGGAGAACACCGCGTCGAAGCGGACATCCGTCCGGTAGTCACAAGCGTTTTCCACTTGGAAATTCAATTCGGGATACTTCTGCCTGGCCCGCTTTACCATCTCTTCCGACAGGTCGATCCCTGTGGGGACCGCTCCGGCGGCGGCGATTTCGGCCGTTAGGTTCCCGGCCCCGCAGCCTACGTCCAGGATTCGCTCCCCAGGCTGGGCCTGCAGCAAGGATAAAATCCCCGCTCCCGGCTTGGCGGCAATATTATGTTTAGGATCGTATGATTCCGGCTGCCAGCGGTGGATAGAGGGTTCGTTACACATAGATTAAGTCTCCTTTTTGACAAAAGCCCATAACTCCTTGCACGCAGTCTATTTG
Organism: Paenibacillus oralis; assembly: GCF_003863965.1. Classification (GTDB taxonomy): domain Bacteria; phylum Bacillota; class Bacilli; order Paenibacillales; family Paenibacillaceae; genus Fontibacillus; species Fontibacillus oralis. The sequence goes on along the minus strand of NZ_RRCN01000001.1, from coordinate 3,960,276 downwards.
CAAACTTATTATAGATATTATGTATCTATAATAAGTTTAATTCCGTCATTCTGTCAATTCCATGTTGAAATGATCTAACTCGGCTATGAAAAAAATCCAACCTCGGCACCAAACAACTGAGAGGTTGGATTTTAAAAAATGAGAGAGTTTAAATCATCATTTAGGGAGAAATGGCATTTTATTTCAAATACGCTTCGGCCAGTTTGATCAACTGGTTTTTGTTGATCGGATTTATGGTCTCGATATGGTAATGAACCGCTTCTTTGCTGCTTGGAACATCATAGATCCATTGAATGTTTTTGCCGCTGCCGAAATCCGTGTAGATCATTTCCACGCCTTTTACTTTTATTTTTTCACGTTTGCTGTCATCGTTTTCAGGTATCCAAATCGTTTGTTTCTCGGGGGTCTTGGAAATGGTAACGCGAATATCGTGTTTTCCTTTTTTATAGGTACTGTTGATTCTCCAATAATCATTGGATACCTTGATCGGCATCACGGCATAATCTTTGCCCGCTTCCTCCGCCTGCTTCAGCAGTTTCTCCGCCGTCGCCGCCTCTTCTTCCGGAGTCAGCGGCTTCTGATACAATACCGGAAGGAAAGAGACATCGGCATTCTGAAATTTATAATTTCCGGACAATTGATCCAAAATTTTAACCGGCTGCTTCGCCATTTTTTTGCGGAATTGGCTTAGATTCGTATAGTTGATCGATTTATATTCAATATCGATTTTTTTGTCCGGGTTGTTCTCGACAACGTAAAAAATCGCCGCCGTTCCTTCCTTCAACTGTTTGTCCGCTAGACTTTCGACCGTTAAAGAGCGGATCTGTTCTTCCATAGAAGGCGCTTTGTAGTCGGGGCTGCTTTTGTCCAGCGTTTTTGCTTCCACGATCACTTCGCCGGCCTTGTTCTTTAAGGTATAGTTGGTCTTAGGCGCAGCAGCAGCCGCCGACACCGTTAACAGCATTCCAGCCAATACCAGCAAACCTATTTTTCGTTTCAAGATGAATCGCTCCTTCGTTTTTGTTTTGCTTGCGGATTCTTCACCGCGCTTCCAACCTATCCGAACTGACTGCTCCCCCCTCCCTTTCACTACAAACAACGAACCAGACACAAGGCAATGTGACAGGAATAATGACTCAACTTTCGCAGCAAAAAATCGGCAGACAAGCCTTGATGTAGTTGGGTAAAGCAGCAATCCATGTCGGATTTGACGCTGAATCAGAGGCCGTATGCCGACTTCGTCGCACAGCAAATAAAACAAGCCGCTGAAGGAGCGTGCGTTGTACTTTACCGGGTTCGTGTCTTGGTGTTCCTGCCAGCAACCTTTGCACGATTATCCCTTTCGTTCAGAGAGCAGGGGGGGCTAGAGCAAGGATTCCAAAAAAGAGAGAAAAAAATAAAAAAGATGAGGAAAAAATGAGGCGGTTCAGGTGAGATTTTCGACTTGAGAAGGGAACACATGTTTGGTATAATGAAATAAATGGAACCTATGTTCGTGAATTCTTGATTCGGGGGCGAGCAAACATGGAAGTCAATACGGAAACGGAACTTCAACCATTCAGCAGCCGTTACCAAAGCGAGCAGGACTGCATGGAGGCGCTAATCGCCATGAAGTGGCCAAGCGGTTTCGTCTGCCCGCGCTGCGCTCACACTCGGTGCAGTCGTCTGACTTCCCGGCATATCCCCTTGTTCGAGTGCGGAAAGTGCAAGCATCAAACATCGCCTTTGGTCGGTACGATTTTTGAAGGAACGCATCTGCCCCTGCTCAAGTGGTTCAAGGCGCTGGAGTTGTTCCTGCTTGAGGGCGGCATTTCGGCGATGCGGCTGAGCCAGGTGATCCGGGTCACCTACAAAACCGCCTGGTTGATGCTGCACAAAATACGCCATGCCGTGGGAGAGTTTGGTGCCCGTGAGTTGCTCTGCGGAGATGTGAAGGTGAACAGCGATCAGTATGGGCGTAATCCGTCCCGGTGTCAGTTTTCGCATCCGTATGCCTCGGCGGTCGTAGCCGGCTGCACGGTAACGAAGTCGGGCGAGCCGGAGCAGGTCAAAATCCGCCTAGTACCGCATAAACGGGGAAGCGAAAAAAGGGCAAACCGTCACGATCTAACCGCGTTCATCAACGAGCATGTGGATGTCCGTACATCGGTGGTGCAGTTGTTCCCTCAAGCCTTTCGGCTGTATATGCCCTTGCGAAAAGTGGTGAGAGAGGCGTGGGAATCGCTGAAGAGTACGTATGGAGCCTTGGGACTGAAGCATCTGCAGGCGTACCTGAACGAGTACACCGGACGCCGCCGGCTGCTCCTGTCCGGAGAACTGCCCGGAGCGGAAGAAACGATGCGGCAGAAGTTGCTGCAGATGTGCGTGGAGGTGCCAGTGCTTCCTTACCGCAGGCTGATCGAACGCCAACCGAATCAGCCCCTTGCGGCTGCGGCCTGATCGAGAAGCTGGAAACGGTGGGAGGAGTTTGATGCAGATCAACTTAATGGGTCCTCGATCTCCAGTCATGTTCCCTTGTCCGGTCTGTTTCACCTCCCCTAAACCTGATTCCTTCTCCTAAGCCCGTCTAAATTATCTCGAACCTATTTGCTTCTCTACCGAATATTTTCTTCTCCCGAGTTTGTATGTTTCTCTGCTACCTGATCAACTCTCTACTACCTGATCAAACGGGATAATCGTGCAAAGTCTCCGGACAGCGAGTGTTGATCTGCCGCCCACCCCACTTCCCTATTCTCAAGCGCTAGAGAAAGCCGACGACCGAACCGCCCTGCGCAAATACAGCCCTCAAGCCGTTCTCTGTTCCTGTCCAGTTCCCCAAAACACCTATGAAAATTCACCTCATACATCGCCGGTCAATCTTTCCCGCGGATTTGCCTCGATCCCATCCAAACGTTTTACAAATGTTGACCTCCAGTTAACCGACAATTCTTCTACCTCGAGGATCTTTTTAATGCCTGCAAGATGATCTTTCTCATGATGCATGATCCGGTTTGCGTAAGAAACCGTGACTGCTTTGGGATGACGGGAAATCCTGATAAGGCCATCTGACTTGGATACCGCCCCTTCTTTCAACACACGAAAATAAAAGCCGGTATATCCGGTTTCCTGCACTTTGAGCGGCATGTCAGGCACGCCGTATTTTACGGACAATTTATAGCAAGGCTGCCGCGGCTGACTAACCTGGACCATGGCTTCTCCAAGCTTAAATATATCGCCAACGCAAACATCCGTTTCCAATAACCCCCGAATCGTTAAATTTTCTCCGAAAGCTCCATAGTCCAACGTTTTCTGCAGCTCTTTTTCCCAAAATGGATAGTGTTCATAGGGATAAACGCATACGGCCTTTTCCCTGCCGCCATGATGAACAAGGTCTCCCTGACCATCCCCCTCAAAGTTCAACCAAGATAAAAATAGCGATTCACTTGCAGGAAGTTTGTTGATGCCGGTGGAAATTTCCTTGTTATTAAACTGTATCTGTACGGGTCTGCCTACATTAAGCGAAAGTATTTCATAATGAACTCTCATGTTGTTTCTCCTCATATCTATTAGATATTTCTTATGGTTATGATTATAATAATAGCAATTTCCTATGAAAAAAGACTGGGAGGCTAAATTTAATGGAACTCAAGCAATTAGAGTATTTTATGGCCGTATGCCAGGAGCTGCATTTTACCCGCGCCGCCGAAAAGCTGGGTATTGCCCAACCCTCGTTAAGCCAGCAAATTCGTTTGCTCGAGCACGAAATCGGTACGCCCTTGTTTGATCGCGTCGGCAAACGAACCCTGATTACCGAAGCCGGCAAAACGCTGCTGCACCACAGTTACAATGTTTTTCACGAGTTATCCCAGGCACGCGCCGCGATTAGCGAGCTGCAAGGCCTGAATAGAGGAACATTAAAAATCGGCACCCTGCTGACGGTAGTCAATTACTTGCTTCCGCCAACCGTGATCGGTTTTCACCGCAAATATCCTAATATCGAGCTATCCGTTCTCGGTTTGCGAACCGGAGATATTTTCGAAAGGCTGCTGAAAAACGAACTTGATTTGGGCATCGTCTATTTGCCGATGGAGCATGAAGAACTGGAAGCAATCCCGTTATATAAGGAAAATCTTGCCCTTGCGGCGCCTGCCGAACACCCGGTCACCAAAGAACCGTTCGTTACGCTTGATATATTAAAAGAAGCCCCCAGTGTTCTATTGCCAAGCTCCTATTTTTTGCGACAAATGATCAATGAGCACTGCCGCGCACTTGATATAAAACCGCAGCAGGTCTTGGAAATGACTACGATGGAATCGATCATCAATATGGTCGTTCAAGGCGTCGGCGTCACCATTTTGCCGCAAGGCTATCTTGATTATATCGACAATCAGCATATTCGGACGATCCCGATTAAGAAACCGGTGCTTACTGCCGAAATTGGCCTTGTTTACCGAAAAAACAAATATTTATGCGCGGCAAGCCGAGTGTTTAAGGAGCAATTGCTGGCGACACTCCCCCTCGTTCATACATGATCTCTCTTAACACCAGTATTCCGCTTCAGTATAAATCGCGCGAAATGCATCGTTCAATTCTATTGTTTATATCATTACGATAGGTTTTTCCTATGAATATCCTTTAGCTCCTTTTCAGTACTGTACAGCCGATATTACCAATATAATTTAATAACATGATATTACGACGGCTTCTTCTATTTTCAGGAGAGGAAGATCAGCAAATGCCGATACGTCCGCCAATATTGCAGAGAGGCGATACCGTTGGAATCGTTACTTTAGGCAGCCCGCTCACCCCGAGCATTATTAATCAACGGATCGAAGTTTTGAGAGCAACAGGGCTAAATGTTTTATTGGGCCAATTCGTATATGCGCAAAACGGGTTTCTGGCCGGCTCAGACGCGCAGCGGGCCGCCGATTTGATGATGATGTTTCAAAACGGGCAGGTTAAAATGATACTGCCCACCAGAGGCGGTACTGGAGTAGCCGGAATTCTTCCGTACCTTGATTATAATGTGATCCGGAATAATCCCAAAATCGTTGCGGGCTACAGCGACATCACGGTTTTGTTAAACGCGCTGCATCAAATTGTGGATTTAATCACATTTCATAGTCTGCTGCTTATTGATTTTAAATCCGAAACGCCCACCTATAATTTCGATCAGTTTTTTTCCGCGACATCCCTGTATTCATTAACCCGGCCGATTCAAAATCCGCCGGCGATTCCGCTGATCAGCCGGGTACCGGGCAACGTTACGGGGCCGCTTGTGGGCGGGAATCTGACCTCTTTTGTCGATACGTTGGGCACGCCTTTCGAAATCGATACACGGGGGAAAATTCTCGTTCTTGAAGAAACGCATGAACCTACCAATACCGTCTACAGATATTTGAATCATTTGAAGCTGGCCGGAAAATTGAACGACTGCATCGGCATTATTATGGGGGAATGCACGGGCTGTCAGGCGGCATACGGCATATCCTATGAGGATTTAATCAGCGAATTCCTGATACCGCTCGGTAAGCCGCTGATCACGAACCTTGCCACAGGCCATGGTCTTTATAAAGCGGCTTTGCCGATTGGCGCCATGGTTAACCTCAATTCAGTCAATAATACAATAACTGTGGTTGAACCGACCATCAGCTTATAACGTTTGGTTTTCAAGCCAAAGAAAAAATCGCCAAACACCCGGAACCCCTTGTGTTTAGCGGCTTTCTCGCTGCTTTTGATTACATTTTTACGTTTTCTTCGCGGGCCATGGAGCGGATATAAAAAGCGCCCAGTACGGAGCAAAGCAGGAAAGAGAAGAACGCCATCGCCGCGGCCTGTTCCCGCTCCTGGAAGACGCTGAACACCTGCTGCATCGAAACCCCCAGCATTTGCGGGGAATTTGCTCCGAGCAGAAACGGCGCGGTGAACGATCCGATGACCCCCATGAACACAAAGGTCAGGGCGACGAGAAACGTTTTGTACGTAAGCGGAAAAATAAAACGCGTAAACAGCTGCAGTTTCCCCGCCCCCACGTCCTTCGCGCTTTCGATGACCGAAGCGGGGATACCGGCCAGCGCGGAGCTGAGCAGCATCGTCGTAAACGGGATGTTGAACCATAAATTGGCGATGATGATCCCCTTCTCATCAAAAATGATGCGCGGGAGCAGGATGCCGGTTCCGTCAAGCCATCGGGCCAGCCAGCCGTGATTGCCGAGCAGATTGATCAGCCCGTAGGTGGCGATCACGCCGGGGATGAACAGCGGGATCATATACGTCTTGCGAATCAGCTCAACGATCGGCCCCTTGTTAAAGCGCATGTAGACGGCCAGCACGTAGCTAATGAGCAGCACGAGCGCGCAGGTGATCAGCGTGATGCGCAGCGTAAACAGGATATTGGCGCGCAGCCCCTTGTCGGTGAACAAAAGCTGATACCGGCTCAGATCGTATCCGCCCTCCCCGTTGCTGAGGCTCATAAGGAGAGACTGGATGACCGGAATGATGACAACGACCAGCAAAACAGCGAAAGAGGGGATGACCATCGCCAACCCCGCCATCGCTTGTTTCCACGCTTTGCTCATTGGGCCGCAACTTCGCTCTGCCAGCGTTTGTTGATCTCCGTGCCCAGATCGCCGATATTGAACGTCCGGAAGCCTTCGGCTACTCCTTTAAACTTGTCCTGCGTCTCCTGCGGCATATTCGCCAGCTCGATGCCCGGGAAACCGTTCATTTTCTCGACAACGACCGCCTGAGCTTCCGGCGATAGCAAGAAATCGAGGAACTGATAGATCGCTTCCTTCTTCTCCGACGCGCTGTTCACCATCAAATAAGTCGGGCCGCCGTTAAACCCGGGCGTAATTTGCTGCATTTTGATCGTATCCGGGAGCAATCCTTCGTTAAGCTGCTGCAGCACCATATCGGACCAGGCGGGAATGATTGACACCTCGCCGTTCATCAGCAGATCGAGCGTGCCCTGGTTTTTCTTCGGATAAATTCCTTCACCGTACACGTATTGTCCCAATTCTTTCAGCGTGTTAAAACCGCTGTCCCACTTCGCCATCACGGACGGATCGGAGTTGTGAATTTCCTCCTCGGGCATATCCTTATAGATCACCGTCTGCACAAAAGAACTGCCGGAGCCGCCGGTCGACGGGTCGTTGTAGGCAAACTGTCCCGTTATACAAGCAAAATTATAGTATATAAAAACTATTATGGGGTTAGTTTGATTTAACCGATTATTTGGTGTTCAAGGGATTTTGAGCGATGCATCCATTCCTGCAACGTTTTCTTGTCAGTAATCTCAGGATCCAGCCAACACGATTTAATGAGGAATAAGTTATGTCCCCCTAGTACTCTCTCAACACTAATGGTATAGATTGGATAGATCTGGTATAGTTGCAGCAATTCCCGGACCAATCACCACTTTGCTCCCGTATCGTTTGAATAAATGTTGCGTCAGTTTCATTTCCGGCATGCTCACCTCTCCTTGTTTGTATTAGTCTCCCTCTCGGGTTCATCATACAACAAGCGAGTAAACCAAATTTAAGAGGCGGAAATGTAACGAAAGCGTATCTGGAGCAATGGGTTGATGAAGTGTTGATGCCGATTTATATGAAATAAACTTGCGGCCAAAACCGCCGGACCCTTTTCGCTCCGGCGGTTCTTTGACTCCTACTTTGGTGTAAAGAGCTTCCTTGTTTAGCCGCTGCTACGCGGCCTCCGCAAACCCGGCCGGTTCAAGCCGCTGCGGACCCGGAATCCGCGCTTTGAGCACGATAATCTCCATAAAATTCCACTTCGGCTATATTTCCGTTCCAGGATGCATTGTTGTAAATTCTTAAGTAGCGATAGGAACCGCTGTCCAAGATGTTGTCGCCGTCCATAAACGTCCACGTCCCCTCGGCCGCGCCCGATACCGGCAAAATCAGATCGGTCCAGACATCCTTGTCATTGGAACCCTGCACGATCACGCCGTTCATCCGGCTCGCATACGAAGCCCTCGGCAGCAAATTGATTCCGCTCAGCCTGACCGTTGCGCCTTCGCCAAAGTCCACCATGTAATAGGCTCCGGCGCCGGCAGCAAGATCGCCGAAAGTGGCCGCGTCGCCGTCAAACAGCAGATAACCGACCTGCTCTGCGGACAGGCCGCCGTTCCCCCACTGTTTATCGGAAGCCACGACCGTAGCCAGCTTGGGAACAGCAAGCTGCTTGGAACGGTCGATCAGATACAAAAGCGTACCGTCGGTGGTCAAATAGGCCGGCTCTGCAGCCTCCCCGCTGGCCGTCTTGTAGGAAATGGAGAAGCCGATTTCTCCCGTGCGGGCCGAACTGTCCATCACCGCCGATGCCGTCCAGTGGATGTGATCCGCCGACGAGACGGCCGCTTCTTGGCCTTGGATAGTCACTTTTACATCCCTTATTTGCTCGGAGGAGCGAAAGGACACCGTAACGGTATCGCCGATGTCAACCCGTTGCCGAATACTGTCGGCAGAAGCGATGGACACCGACACAAGCTTGTTGTTCGTCTCCAGCCGCTCTCCGTAAATGCGGAACTCGGACAATTCAAGCATCGTGCTGGACGGTTCAATCATTTGAATTTTGAAAAAGCGGTACGGCTTATTCCTGTACTCGCCGCTGACTTCAAGTCTTTGCCTATCCTCCGACACTTTGGTCGTTTCCGGGGTTAGACGGTCCCAGGTTTCCATGTCATTGGAGCCGAACAAAGCGGTGCCGCCAATCCGCTCCGGAAAGCTGGCTCTAACCTGGAGTTCAAAGGCGTTTGCCGCCACTTTAAAATCGGGGCCAAAGTCCATCGTATGCGTCAAATTCACGGCGTTCCCGTAAAAAGCGAAGCTGCCCGCGTAGTTGTCCAGCAGATGAAGCACTTCGTTATAGAAGGTTGCGGCAGCAAGCATGCCGGAATAGTCGATGCTTCCATCCGCGAGCAGCGGAGTCAATTCCTTCAGGCCGATCACCGCCAGCCTAAGGTCGGCCAGCTTTTGTAAAAACGCATCATCCGCTGTCCCGGAAAGGGCATTTTGGGCCGCTTCATATTGATCCAGGAAATGCTGCAAAGACGCGGACACATATTTGGTCGTTTCTCGATAAGGCAAGGTGACGGCCTTCAGGGCCGATTGCCGGTCGCTGCTGACGATAACGTTGACCGCCATGGTCGATACCGAAGTTCCGTCGCCCGCTCCCACGATAAAAGAATAGGTTCCCGCCCGCTCGGGCTTCCAGGAAAACGCGCCCGTGCTTTCATCGAAAGAAGCGCCCTCCGGCTTATGATCCAGTTGATAGGCGACAACATCGGATGCCTCGGTATCGACCGCGGAGAAATCGTACCGGAGAGGAGCTTGCGAGCCCACATAAGTAAATAAGTCCAGCGATGCCGCGCCCGCTTGGAACACCGGCGGTGTCAGTTGTTCGCTCGCTTTCAAATGGATATGATCGATGTCAACCGCCGTGCCTTCGCCCTTGACCTGGAAATAAATCAGATCGCCCAATCCGCGCAGGCCGTCCACCGTATATGTGATATACGTCCACTGGCCGCGCGTATCCGGGAGCGTCAGCACATCGTCGGACCATCCGTTGATCTCAAGCATTGCCGTGCCATTCGTCCGGATTTTAAGCCCGATCGTTTTGGCCGATGTGGCGGAACCGACGATAGCGATCCGGCTGCCTTCTTCCGTGCTCTTGATCTCGACATATGCCGTCGCATCCTCCTGCTTCAGCTGGGAATGGGGATCGAGGCTCACGAAGCGGTGTTCGGTTTCGATCAGATCCGGGTTTGCCGAAGCTTTGGGAAGCGTGTCCGCGCCTTCCGCTTCGGCTTCTTTCGGAATATACAGCCAATATTCCCCCCCGGCGTCCGGGGATTCCCAATAAAAAGGCAAACGCTTGGCAAACATTTCGGTGTAGTATGGCGCTTCTTTTTCCATACCGATGCCTGCCGCGTATTTGTAATAATAAAACAAGCCATACACATTGCCGCCGATGCGCCCCCGGTATGCCTCCGACAGTTCTTTATAAATGATGGTCGGATTTCCCGCGGGATCGGTATGCGCCGCCACCGGGGTCCAAGGCGTATCATAGCCCAGCATGAACCGGGCAAAGTAATCGGCCGCCTCTAATATTCGGTTGTCCAGAAAACCATAGGCATTCACGGCGTCCGCGGCGGTCGAAACCGTTCCGTCATCGGAATCGACTTTGGTTCCTTGCGCTTCCAGCAAACGGCATAAAATCTCCGCATTGACGAGATCTCCAGCCCCATGAGCTTGATCTCTGCCCATTTCGACATGCTGCACCCGCGGCGGATTCACCGGCTCGCCGGTTAACGCATCGGCATCCACCAACCGGAACAGCTGCTTGATCGAGCCGTTTTGGCCTTGATCCACCGCGGTTTTATTTACGGTAAACCATTCTACGCCCTCGTTGTATCTCTCCCTGTTATCCGTAAAGATATATCCGGACATCGCTCCCAGCAAAGGATACGTATGCTGGTTCATGAAGTAATTGTTTCCATGAAGAAAGGTTTCCGTCATCGGGTGAATCAGGTTGTTGGTGAAATCGGCGGTATCTTTCTCCGTCCAATTCAGCGCTTCGTTCCGGGCGCTCGTATATCGCAAAAGCTCAGCCGCCGTTACCATCCGATAGAGCGGAATCCCCATATGAATGTGAGAATCCGTGAAATAAGTATATTGATCAGGGTCCATCCGCTCCCAAATCCGGATGATGTTCATCGCGTTGGCACGGTAAGTCTCATCGCCTGTAATATAATACATAACCGCTTGTGTATACGCTTTCAATCCATCGGCGACAAAAGCCCCTTTACTGTTGACCGCGACGGATTTCGGCTTGGCAGGGTCCGCGGGACTGGCATTGCTTGAGGTGACGTTTCTGGAGGCGTAAGGAGAAAGCGCCATCGCCTCATAGTAAGAATGCCAGGGATCTTTACGGGCAATGACTTGCTCGCGCATGTTTTCCAAGATCGCTTTGGTCAAACCTACGCCCGGGTGGATAAATCCGTTGCTGACGGTTTCCTGAATGACGACATCGGCCGAAGGGGAAGGAACGGCTGCGTCCGCCAAAGCCCGGGGCAAACCGGTTCCTAAAAAAGACAAGGTACTCAACACGCCCGAAATCATTACGGCAAAAGCTTTGCGTATTTGCGGGTTCCGGATATTCATAATCCAACCTCCTTAATTTCAATCTTTTCGCTGAAACATGGCTAATCATAACAAAATCCTGTTTTATTATCTATTGCAAAATCTTTTATTTTTTTATAATTTCTTTTAATTAATCGTGCCCAATCCATTTTAGCTGAATTGCGTAAATTTAAATTTAATTATTGGACTAAATTTAATAATTTAGCAATTTATTCTTGTTTTAATATCGTTTAAAGTATATTTGGAGGCGCTTCCTAATTTAGTTTTAGAAGGGGAGGTTATACATTGAAAAAATGCTGGACGATGATCATTGTTTTGAGCTTCTTAATAAGTCCGTTTAGCAGCGTGGACATCCAGAAAACGGAAGCCGCGGCACCAGCCGCCTTTGCCCATCCCGGACTGTTGCACACCCAGGCGGATTTGGACCGGATCAAACAAATGGTAAACGCTGGCACGCAGCCGTATTTGGACGGTTGGAACCAATTGGTCAACAGTCCGCTTTCGCAAGCCGGCTGGACTCCGCGCGCCACAGATACGATTAAACGCGGCGGAACCGGCGATAATGTGGCTCTGTTGTCCAACGATATCGCCCGCGCGTATCAGAATGCCTTACGCTGGAAGATCAGCGGCAGCAAGGCCCACGGCGATACGGCCCGCGACATTCTGAATGCCTGGTCCTCCACGCTGACGACCATTTCCGGCAATGCGGACCGTTATTTGGCCTCCGGCCTGTGCGGGTATCAAATGGCCAACGCGGCGGAACTGATGCGGGATTATCCCGGTTTTGACGTAGCCCGGATGCAGAACATGCTGATCGATGTATTTTACAAACCGCTTAGCGAGCGTTTTTTGATTGGCAACGAATACGGCCGCGATCATAACGACGCGTACATCCAAAATTACTGGGCGAACTGGGATTTGGCCAATATGGCGGCCACCGTGGCGATCGGAATTTTTTGCGACCGCCGCGATATTTACGACATCGGCATCGAATATTTCAAACACGGCGCCGGCAACGGTTCGATTTACAATGCGATTCCGTTTCTGCACCCGGACGGGCTGGCCCAATGGCAGGAGTCCAGCCGCGACCAGGCGCACACTCAACTGGGCATCGGATTGATGGCTACCATCAACGAGATGGCCTGGAATCAAGGCGACGATTTGTACGGCTGGGCCAACAACCGCTTTTTGCGCGCCGCCGAATACGTGGCCAAGTACAACAACGGGGACGACGTACCGTTCGCCGCCTATGAATGGGGCTCCGGCACAAACGGCGCCGTAAAAACGGATACGGCAATATCCAGCCAAAACCGCGATGAATACCGGCCGATCTGGGAAATGATCTACAACCATTACGCCAACCGGAAGGGCCTGTCCGTGCCCAACATCGCCGCCCGCGCCGCCCGGACGAGACCGGAAGGCGGCCCCAATCCGCAATATCCTTCGACCTTCGACCAACTCGGATTTGGCACGCTGCTCTATACCCGACCTGCCGGCAGCGGAGGAACGGCAAAGCTCCCGGATGGAAATATTCCTGGCGGGACTTACCGCTTCACCTTGCGTCTTGACGGCAAAGCCATGGAAGCAAGCGGCAGAACGAGCGGCGCGGAAGTGCGGAAATCCACTTATACCGGAGGAGCTCATCAGCAATGGACCGTAACCCATCTCGGAGGCGGTCAATACAGTATTAAAAATGTGGAGAGCGGGCTTTCGCTCGATATAGCGGACGGTTCGCTGGAGCATGGCGCCAAATTTCAAGTGTGGAGCGGCAATGGCGGGGACAATCAGAAATTTGCTTTCCTTCCCGTCGGCGACGGGTTTTACCGGATCACCCCCGTACATTCGAATAAACCGGCCGACGTGGTGGGGGCATCCGCCGCCGAAGGCACACCGGTCCAGCAATGGCGGTATGTGCTTGGCAGCCACCAACAATGGCGGCTCGAACCTATACCGTGAACGTTCGCCTGCAACCGCTTATGCGACAACCCCCGATATCATGGATATCGGGGGTTGTTGTCATCATAAAAGTTTCCTGTGTCATCTCCTAGCGCCTTTACATCATGGACATGTTTTCCGATGATGATATACGGCTCCTTCAGTTCGAACGGTTTACCGTTGACGGTTATCTGCTCAAAGGTAATATTCCGAACAGTTCTCGATTCATCATATCCGGCAATATGCGATGGATAATTGCAGCTTCCGTTAAAATGAATATTTTTAAACCGGACCTGTTCGATCCGTTTCCCCGGAACCGGATTGTATTTCTTGTTTTGCAGCACCCGAAGATTGAACAATTCGCCCAATTCAAAGGATTCAATGCGAATATCTTCGAAGGTTACATCCCGCACCGTATTGTTATCGCCGGCGTTGATGGCCATGCATCCCCAATACTCCGGCTGCGGTTCATGATGCTCCAGCATGTCAATATCGCTGAATATCAACTTTTCAATGACATCCCCTTCGCTTTCGTAATTCCCGTGCGTGCCTATATTGATCGGGTGGGCCACATCCGCCCACAAGATCGAACCGCTCACCGCGACATCCCGCGTGTCGCCTTGAAATTCACCGCGCGAAGCGTACACCGCAACACAGTCGTCGGACGTGCGCAAAAATCCGCCCGCGATCTCGACGTGTCGGCAAGCCATCATATCGATGCCGTCGCACCAGCCGCGAGCGCTGAACGTTTTGAGACCGCGGATGCGGATATGTTCCGATTGTCCGAGGAGGACCGTATAATGCGGGGGATCGATCACCGTGATTCCTTCAATGAGGATATTACGGGAGAACGTCACCTCGACTCCCCGATAATAGGTCGTCTTCTCGAACTCGGACATATACAGGATGCCTCTGCCCCGAATCGCCACATCCTCGACGTGATCGCATATCAAACCGCCGTAAACAACCGCCCCGCCCGCGATGTATACCGAGGTATGGGACGGGATCGGCAGCCGGGATTCGTCCAGCCGGTGAAGGCCCGGGCCAAATACAACCGTCCGCTTTCCCGCCGCCGTGTTCAGGCCGTCAAGCCGGCTCAAAATGTCCGCTGTGCGATGCAGCCCCGGCTGCACGACGAGCACCTCTCCGCCGGAAACGGCCTCATGGCCCGTATCGATCGGATTGGCGAAAATATGAAGGTTGTGGAAGCGATCACCATTAACCTCCAGCGACAGCAATCGGGGGCCATCCAGCGTCAGAGAAATCCTGCGGCCGCCGATTTCGCAGTGCAAACCGTTCGAAAGCGGCCGAACCACGGCGCTGACGACAGGCCGCCGATGATAACTCACTTCCAGTTCCACGGTTCCCGCGCAATCAAACATCACCATGGAAGCATCGCGGACTTCGTGCATATCCACCTTCACGTTATAGCTGAACAAATCATTCCACGCGCCTCCGGGCGTACGCACCCGTACGGAAAAATCCGGGTTGCCAACTGTCCCCGCCGGGGCCGGGTATACCTTCAACAAGCGATCCGTCAACAATGAATTCACCTCCACTTACTTACCGCTCCTCAACGATTTTTTGAGCTTCGTCCAGCTCCGCCTGCCCGCCGGACTTGAGCCACTGGGCTTTGAAATCGTCAAACCCTTGATCCGTGTCGGCTTCCCCGGTTATGGCCTTAATGTAATATTGCGTCTGCAGCGTGGTAAGAATGGCTTCATATTGCGCTTTGCTCGGCATGACGGTCGCTTGCATCAAATCGGTCAGCACGGTAAGGCCGTCCACTTGCGTAAGCTGATCTCGGAAAGCGAGCTTCTCCGGGGCAAAATGATATTTCTCCATGGCTTTCACTTTCCCGCCAAGCGGATTATAAAAGCCTACTCCCACTTTCGCGCCCGTTTCTTCAGGATCCTCAGCAACAACCGCCAATTCGCCTTCAAGCTGATAGTTGACCCCTTCCTTGCCAAACACCGTTATCAAATACCCTTCAGGATCGGTGGCGACGTACTCGAGAATTTCCAATATTTTTTGCCGCTTCTGGTCATCCTTCTCCAACTGTGCGCCGAAGAAAAGGGGCGGCTGCAATGCCCCATTGGCCATGGCGTACTTCTTGCCGTCCGGTCCCGTAAGCGGAACGCCCGGAACCAACTCGATTCCTTTATCTTCAGCAACCGCCCCAAAATAGCCGTCTTTATACAGATGGTGCCACATCCCGTTATCAAACATGCCGGTGCGGAGGCTGATGAATTTGGTCTGAATCGAACCGTTGTCGTCCGTAATAAATTCGGGATCGATAATGCCGGCCTTATACCATTTGTTGAGCAGTTTTAACGCGCTGCGCGCTTCTTCGGTGACCGCGCCGTACTCCACCTTGCCGTCCGCACTCAATTTAAACTGGAACGGATTGACGCCGAAGGCGGCAAACACCGAATTGAACATTTGCATTTGCGCGTCTTTGCCGCGCCCGGACATGCCGTAAGTATCCTTTTTCCCGTTGCCGTCCGGATCGCCTGCCGTAAATTTGGTCAGGACGTCTTCGAGCTCGATCAAATCTTTAGGCGGCTCGTTGTATCCGATCGCTTTGAGCCACTCGCCGTTATAAGCGGGAATGAAGCCCGTCGCGCCCAAAGACCAGACTTTGGGAACCCCCCAATTTTTTTCGTTATAGTTTCCGGCATCCCAGGCGTTCGGATCGACGCTCTCCACATCCGCCGAATACTTGGGCATATACTTTTTGATATCATCGACCGAAATGCTGGCGATGACGCCTTGGTCCGCCCACTGCACCATGTCTCCCACGGTGCCGTCAACGGCCAGCACATCCGGAATATCACCGGAAGCCAGCATGACCCCAAGCTGTTCTTTCCAAGTGTTATTTTCGAATTTTACGTTTTTAAATTTTACGTTGAATTTTTGTTCGAGAAATTGCTGTACGTAGTTGTTATCGTCTTCCGGCAAATTCCAGTTGTTGGCCCAGGAGATGGTGATTGGCGCTTCCTCGCCGGAATTGGCCGGAGCGGCGGACGGCTCCTGATTTCCTCCACCTTTGCTGCACCCTCCCGCAATCAAGGAAGCGGCGAACAATAAAGCTACTGTACCGGTTAGCCACGTTTTTTTCTTAGACATGTTTATTTTCCTCCCTTTTGATTAAAACGGATTTGAGTAAGCCGTACAAATTAGCCTTTGAGCGAACCAACCATCGTTCCCTGGACAAAATACTTTTGCAGAAAAGGATAAATGACAATGATCGGCAAAGCCGTAAACATTAAAGTGGCCGCCTTGATCGGCTCCTGATAGCCTATTATCATTTCATTGGAACCCGTGGCGTAAAGGGAAAGATTCTCGCCGGTGATCACCACTCTGCGCAAGAAAGTCGTCAATACTTGCTTGTTCGGGTCCTGAATGTAGATCATCGCGTCAAACCAGGCATTCCAATGTCCCACGGCCGACCATAACGAAAGCGTGGCCAGAACCGGAAGCGAAAGCGGCATGACGATTTGAAACAGAATGCGCAGATCGTTCGCCCCATCGATCTTGGCCGAATCCTCCAGCTCGTCGGGGATCGCCTGAAAGAAGTTGCGCAAAATAAGCATGGAAAACGTACTGACCAGCACGGGGAGAATGAAAACGAGCCGGTTATCGATCAGCCCCAAGTTCTTGATCAAAAGATAGGTCGGAATTAAGCCTCCGCCGAAAAACATCGTAAACACGATGAACATGGTATAAAAATTACGGTGCGGCAAATATTTTTTGGACAGCGGATAAGCTCCCATGGACATAAACAGGATCGAACATGCGGTGCCTACCACGGTTCGAAACACCGAGTTCCCAAAGCCGATCCAGATATCAGCCTTGGTCAGCACCTTCTCCCAAGCATAGAAGGAGATTTCTCGCGGATACAGGTGAATCCCCATTCTTAAAGCTTCCGCCGGTGTACTGAGCGAAATCGACAACATATGAACAAACGGATACAGCATGACAATACAAAGAATCACCATAAAGGCAATCAAGAAAACCTGAAATAGGTTGCTCCCCTTAGTTGGTTTCATCAGTCAAATGCTCCCTTCGAAACTGCCCTGTCAAAAGAGTCCTTCTTGTCCCAGCTTCTTGGATATAAAGTTAGTGAACAGTACTAAACAAAAGGCGACCACATTTTTGAACAGCCCTACCGCCGTTGTTAAACTAAATTGGAAATTCTGCAAGCCCACCCTGTACACGTAAGTGTCCAGAATATCGGCTACTTCATAAGTAGCTGGCGAATACAAGTTCAACACCTGGTCAAAACCGGCGTCGAGAACACTGCCAAGCCGTAAAATAAATAACAATACAATGACCGGCAAGATCGAAGGCAGGGTGATATGGAGCGTTTGCTTCCACCGGTTGGCCCCATCCATAACAGCCGCTTCATATAAATCGGGAGAGATTCCCGCAAGCGCCGCCAAATAAATGATCGTTCCCCAGCCTACCTCTTTCCAGATGCCCGATGTAACCAATGTAAATCTGAAGTAATTGGGGTCGCCGACGAAATAAATCGGTTCCAGCCCTGCCAGTTGAATCAGGTAATTGACGACCCCGGTGGACGGCGAAAGCAAGGTAATCAAAATGCCCGATAAAATAACCCAAGAGAAAAAATGCGGCAAGTAAGTGAGCGATTGGGTGATCTTTTTAAATTTCGGCAAGCGGATCTCATTGATCAGAAGCGCCAATACAATCGGGGCAGGAAACCCAAAAATAATATGATAAAAACTAATGATAATGGTGTTTCGCAAAATTTTGAAAAAATCAGGGGACTGAAAAAATAAAAATTCAAAATGTTTAACTCCGACCCAAGGGCTGCTCCAAACCCCGTCGATCATTTTGAAATCTTTAAAAGCCAGCTGAATTCCATATAACGGCCCGTAAGCGAATACGACATACCACAGCAAGACCGGAGTCAACAACAGAAAAAGGTACCTGCACTTTTTGTATCCCTTCCATGTTTCCGAAAATTTTGACGGCCTTTTTTCTCGCCTGATCGCTGCTTTACTGCCGTCAACATCCGGAGATACCGGCGAAGAAGTCATCCAAGTTGCTCCTTTCATCCATCAATATCGTGGGTAGCGGTTATACGACCATCACAAACCACAGTTTAATTTTTGGGAAGCGCTTTTTCCATTGCAACTTGATTCGATTTATTCTAATTTCTTTTGAAGTTATTCACTAAAAACATTGGGATTGTTCGGTTACAAAGTTTGCAAGTCTTTAAATCCCTGCTGCAATCTTCGATACTGGACGGGAGTCACGCCGAATCGGGCTTTGAATTTACTGTGAAAGTATTGAACATTCCTGTACCCGACCTGTTCGGCAATGGCCGATACCGATAGCCGCGGATTAGCGATTAGCAGTTCCGCCGCTTTTTCCAGTCTTAACCTGGTTACATATTCGGTAAAAGAGCTTTTCGTCCCTTCGCTGAACAGGGTCGAAACATAAGCCGGAGCCAGCGCGACTTCCCTGGATAAAATCTGCAGCGATAAATCCTCATGCAAATGCTCTGCTATATACTCCTTCATAGTACGGACAACCTCGGCATGCGGCTGATTCCCGCCTGCGTTCATCCGCCCGGTAATCTGTGCGGACATTTTGCGGATGCTCTCTATCGTTCCGTGGAGCGTATCCTGCTTCAACTCTTCCGTCAGATTGGAACTCGGCAACATATGCTGCAATTTCAGCTCAATCACGCACTGGTACAGTTGGGCAATCAGCTGAAGAACCGCCAATTCCACAGCTTCAATTTGAGCCTCCCCGTTCAACAATGCCGTTAAAAAGTGATCCATAAATTCATTAACGGCACGTTGATCCCCGGCTTTCAGCGCATTGCTGTAATGCTCAAAATGGAACAAGAGCGGATCCGCATTCAACGCTTGGGTCGAAGCGTAGGCAATTACCGTGTTTTTGCCAAAGATGAAATGGTATCGCTTCGTCTCTTGAGCCGTCCGATAAGATTCCGGGATGTCCTTAAAGTTTTGCACCTGCCGGCCAATGGCGGCCTGAAAGGCTGCTCTAGGCCCGGCAATTCTCTGCAATGCCTTCAGATCATCGACCAGTTCGGATGAATCGAACACTTTGCCGCTTGCCAAATAGTAAATAATAGCCGCTTCGTTGGCATTTAAAGCAATAAACTCCCCCGGAAGAGCAGGGGATAATTCGTAGCATTGCTTCAATCCCTCTGAATCGCCTTTCGTAAGCTGTATACAGGCTACGCAATAGGACGTATCCGGCAGCGATATTTCTTTCGGCTCCGCCCGCAAACTGACGCCAAGCAGCAGATTGATCATCTCGGTTTTTCTGGCCCGTGATTCCAGTATGCCGATTTTCTCCCTCATCATCGAAAACGTATCGCTAATGGGTACGTAGAGACGTTTGGATAACAAAAACGACATGAATATGCCAAAAATAACGATGACTCCGCAGGCCGTAAAAAGTTCCTTTTTCAAGCGCTCGGTGAATAGCTCAAAAGAATAGGCAGGCCGATACATGATATAAGTCCATTTGTGATCGGAATGGCTGGATGCAAGTCGGGAAGCGATTCCGGGAACCCCGGGCTCGCCGATCACTCTTTCTTCAGATAAGCTGGCTTTTACGATTTCGTTCAAACGTTCCGTCATCTCGCTATTTTCGCCGCCGACTTGAAAAAGGACGGCCCCCGATTCATCCAAAATCACAAGCCGGTCATCTTTGGAACTCAGCATGGGAGAAATAATGCTTTTTAAATAGTGAACATCCACATCAATGACAAAATATCCTTTGGCCTTCGCTATTGGGGTATCATAAGGAAGCTTTATGATATAGCTCAAAACCTGCTCATCATTCGCATTTACTCGTACAATCCATTTTTTCAACGGGATTTGGTTCATTTTTGAGAAAAAAGGAGCCTCTTGAGCATTTGCCGTGTGCATATAAAAGCGGTCCGCGTCAATCACATAATCATTGCTCGGGAAATAAACGCTTACGTTCGTAATCCCCGAATTGCCTACTTTAAATAATTGCAAATCATTGTTAAATGCAAAAACTTTGCTTAAATTCCCTTCCCAACCGTTATACAAAAGCAAATTTAAATTGCTGTTGTCTTGGATAAACCCGATAGCCAAAGCCTTGTTTTGCAAATTGTCCTCATATTTTTTTAACAAATTCTGTTCGATTAAATTTTGCGCCGCCTGAAGTCTGGCCATATTGTCTTTGACGATTTCCTGATCCATCATCCTGCTCACCTGAGCATACCAGTATCCGCCCATAGAGCCGATCAGGATAACAGAAAGAATCGTATAAGACAGAATCAAATGATTGTATATCGTTTTTTTGAAATTGGTTTTACTCATTATGCTTCCCCTTTTCTCGGCTTGTTTCAGGTGCTTTTATCAGCTGGATCTTATTAGGATGAACCCGCTTTTGAAGCGCTTACATTTATTGGCTAATATCAAGCTTGAAAAAATCTCACCGTTTGGGAGCAGCATGCGTTGATCTTAAAAAGCACATCCGGTACAAGCTTTAATACGGCACCATGAAAAAAACGACGTATAAAACGCCGTCAAGCTTTATCCATGCCGGCGTTTACGTCACAGTGCCTTTTGTTACTCATCTTCTCTATATTCAAAATAATCGAAATCGGCGGCCTTGCCAAAACCGGTCAAGTCTTGACAGCAGATACCTACAAACGCGCCTGTAAACCATCCTTCTTGGCACGCTTCATCCGATAATGTACTTGCATCGAAGGATGGGCCGATAGAAATAAACTCTTCTTCGCCACTTGCGGAATAAGCGAATTGCAATCGACCGTGATTGACGGCGGCCCGCAAATGGACTCTCCGGGCGTCTTCCGGGAGCGGCAAATAGCCGACAGGTTCGTCGTACCTGTTATTGATCGCCGACAAAATGCTAAGGCAACGTCCAACCTGTTCGTGATGCGTGATATGCAAATAATAATAGTTCTGATAGTCATAGAGGCAAATCAAACCGGCCATTTGCTTGAACAAGGTCGGCTCAAATTCCAAACATGTAGTTGCTGTAAATGCAAAAGCTTGCCACCGCCGCGCGATTAAGCTTTGACGATATTTAGAGCCGAGCCCCTCTCTCCCGTATAAACGCAGGTACCCCTTTCTTGCAGACAGGGAATAGAAAGTCTCATCCAACGGGATTCTGAGCGATTGAAACCGGATGTCCAACTGCGGCGAGTCAAAGTCGTCCCTTGGCGGCTTGGGCGGAAAAGGATGCGGAGGAAGCGCCGGACCTTCCACCTCGAGCTCGGGCAAAACAGAGCCGCTTGCTAACCTCAACCAGCCGTCCTCCGTCCATTCCACCTTCTGAATCGCCGTTTCTCGGCCCAGAGTATATTTACGCTCCCCTTTTTTTGTTCGATTCTTCAGCGGGCGGCCGCAAAGATGCACCATGTACCACTCTCCGTTTTGCGTTTCCGCCAAATCGCCGTGACCGGCCTTCTGCAAAGACGCCTCGGGATGGTTTCTGGAAGTCAGGATCGAGTTGCCTTCGTAATATTCATAGGGACCATACAACTCGCGCGAACGCAAGATCGACTGTCCGTGACCTTCTCCGGTCCCCGTATCGGCGGCGAACAGATAATAGTAACCGTTTCGTTTGTAGAGATGCGGACCTTCAAGAAAGATATCCCGGCTGGCGAAAATGGTTCGCGCCTCCCCGATCATCCTCCGCTCGGTTACGGAGTACTCCTGCAGTACGAGCCGGCCTTTGTACGGTTTTTGTACGCGGTGATCCGTCATCATGCTCACAATATATTTTCGGCCGTCGTCATCATGATAAAGCGAAGGGTCAAATCCATAGCTGTTCAGAAAGACAGGTTCGGACCAGTCCCCGCGGATATCCGTCGTCGTCACCAGATAATTGTGCGTGTCATACATATTTACATAGAATGAATGAACGACGGTATACACCAGATAAAATATCCCGTTATCGTAAGTTAGGCATGGGGCCCACACGCCTTGCGAAGCGCCGGCGCCTCTCAAATCAAGCTGGGATATCCGGTTAAGCGGATGAGCGATAAGCTCCCAATGCAGCAAATCCCTGGAGTGGTGAATCTGAACTCCCGGAAACCATTCGAAAGTAGAAGTCGCTATGTAATAATCATCTTCCACGCGAATAATGGAAGGATCCGGACTAAAGCCCCTTAATATCGGATTTTGAATCTTGGTCATAGAGAACGCCTCTTTTCATTCATCTCCAGCTTCACCACAGGTTTAAATCGTTCCCCTTTAATTTGAAGACGGCTTCCATCAAGTAATAATCACCGTAGATGATAGGATAATGATGGTACGGCGCATGATAGGCGGCAGAACCTTTTTGCACGATGGCATCCGAATTCTCCAGCCAATTGCTTCGCGCATCCACAGCCTTCATCAGTTTAAGGGCGCGCTCCAGATAAACTGGTTTCTCTAAAGGGGGCACCGCCCTGGCCGTTTCGATCAAACCGCAAGCGGCAATTACCGCAGCCGTATCGTCTTCCAGTTTAGGCTGCTCCGGCTGCCTGAAATCAACCGGAATGACGCCGTCAGCCGGTATATTGGCCATGAAATAATGCCCGATTCGTTTGGCGGTATCCAGGTATTCCTGTTTTCCCGTATGGATATAGCTCAACATAAAACCGTACAATCCCCATGCCTGCCCTCTCGTCCAAGACGAACCTTCTCCGTAGCCCTGGCCTCCATGCGTTTTGACGACCCCGCCTTGGAAAGGATCAAATTCGACAATGTGGTTGACGGAGCCGTCCGGCCTGACGAATGCGGCCATTGCCGTGTCCGCGTGTTTCATGGCAATTTGCTTGAACCGGGGATCTGTGGTTTCTTCCGTGGCCCAATACAACAGGGGAAGGTTCAACATGCAATCGATGATTGCCCACCCCCTCGTATCGTGGCCATCCACTTCGTTCCAGGCGCGTATGAATTCCCCGGCCACATTAAACCGGCCGGCTAGCAAATTGGCGGCATGCAGGGCACGCTTGCACGACTCCGGATTTCCGGTAACTTTATAATTTGCCACGCTGGTTAGCAGCCACATGAATCCCACATCGTGATGCAGCCCATAGTATTCCTGGAAACACCGGTCCATCAATGCTTCGGAAACACCGGCAATCTCCCTGTATTTAACGTTGCCGGTCTCGTGGTACATCAACCACATCATGCCGCCCCAAAAGCCGTTCGTCCACCAGTTGATCCCATCGGTTGCCGTGCAGGACGGATTCTCCGCGTTCCGGTCGTCGTGGGTACCGTTGTATGTTGTATAAGGAATCTTATGTTTCGACTTTTCGCTGACCCACTCCATTTTGGCTTTGATTTTTCCAATCATCCTATCCAACCAATCTTGTTCCTTTCCCATCAACATCAGTAAGTTTCCTCCCTTGCCGCCTGTGATTGCCTGACGTCCGTTTCTATTGATACAACCATTATATAGGGCGGCGGAAGCTGAATTTGTTCAAAACCAGCGTGATAATGTTCAAATCTTGCTATATGTACCGTATACTTAAGAATAGGCAATACTATGAAAGAGTCGGTGATGTTTATGCACAAGCTGTTTGAACGTGTTCCGTTTGATAAAAGCGCCATCATCTGGAAATACCGCAGCGCGTCGACCGCGGATTTCCCTGGATTTTACCATTGGCATCAATGCTGCGAAATTTTGTTCGTTCACGAAGGCTCCGGCAGTGTCATTGTTAATCGCAAAATGTACCCGATCCGTCCCGGCATGTTGTTCTTCTTCCAACCCTTTCAACTTCATAAAGTACATGCCGATGTAAGCCCGGAGTCCCCCTATGTGCGGTCGGGCATCCATTTTGATCCCTACGAATACGAACAAGCGTTGAAGCCCTTTACGGAAAAATACAAATGGTTCCTGGAGCTTTGGCAAGGGAATGAGTTGGAACCGGCCATGGATGCCGCTGCCGAAATCCAATACTTGGAGCAGGTTCTGGCCATGCAGCAGAAGTCGCTGCTTGACGCGGGCGGCTCCCGGGCCCGTTCCGAAGACTCCTGTTTGCTGCTGCTTCAACTCCTGCACGGGATTTCTCTGATCGGGCGGCGGGATATGGCCGTTCGGGCCCTTCGTCCCCGCAAGCTCACGTACGCCGAACAAATGATGCAATGGGTAGACGGCCATTATTCCCAGCCCGTTAAACTCGATGACATCGCCGAAGCCTTGCATTTGTCCAAATTTCACTTATCCCGATTGTTTCAGCGGGAGACGGGAAGCAGCCTTTTGCAGTACCTGACGGCGCGAAGAATCAAAACCGCTTGCCGGTTATTGCAGACGACCTCGCTTTCGGTCGAGCAAATTGGAGAACGGGTCGGCATCCCGAATCCCTCTTATTTCATCCGATTGTTCAAAAAGGAAGTGGGAACGACGCCGTTAAAATACCGGCAGGAAAGATATTAAAAAAGCCAATTCCTTCCGCAGGAATCGGCTTTTCAGCAGACTATTTTTCGTCTTTGTCTACTCTAAAGTAGTAGAAAGAGCCTTTGGAATTGAACATACCCGTTACGGTCGGGGCTCCTTTTTTGGAGAAAATCAAGGTATCGGTTCTATTTTTCGCTCTTTTAGCGCTGTATCCGCTTAGGTCCAGGTCCATGATGGCTTTCGCATCTTTGATGGCCGCTTTGAGCAGTGTATTCGTTTTAAAAGATTGCAGCTTTTTGTCGATGGCATCGCCTTTCGCTTTGCTTGTGACTTCGAAAAGCTTGTCCGACAATGCCTGTAGATTCACTTCCGTCCGTTGCAGGGTGCCCTCTTCAATATGGATCCATACGTTTCCTTTATTCGTGGTATACAGGAAATTATAAACGGGCTTCTGTCCCGCTTTCAGGGTTACCCCCTCCAATGTGCGCGTCTTCTTGACAAGTCCGCCGCCGCTACTTGCCAACGTTTTCTCCGCCGTTTTTAGAACGTCGGCGGGAATATCCTTATCCTGCACATGCCGGAGCGCATGGTCCACCTTTCCGTGCACCAAATAAATCGTGCCAACTTGATTGGAAGCCCACATCCGAAGATCATCAACAGAGCCGCCCCAAAGATTGACGTTTTCCAACGGTTCGCTGCTATCCGGAAAAAACTCGCTCCACGCTTGGTCCAACTGCTTTTTTAACTGCTCATTGCCAAGTTCGTCGTAACTTATATCGATGGATACAAAATCAGCAATCCCTTTACTATTTACAATAACTTGATCGGTTTGGCTTTTTTGCAATTTGAAAACATACGCCCCCTCATCCCCCTTGAAAACGGCGCCGAGGGGATAAGTATTTCCCGTTAATTCTTGGAGTTTGGCTTGCACGGCGTCGGCGATCTTCGGGTCGACATCGGCCAAATTAATCTCCTTAACCTCTTCCGATGGCGCGCTCGCAGCCTGCACCGTGACATTGGAGATTGGGCTGGTCATTAAACTCGCCAATAGCATTATACTTAAGATTTGGGATATTTTCTTCATTTTAACGTCTCCTTCTTTCTATGGTCTGCTCGTGGGAATTCCTTGGATCATAAAGTAATAGAAAGACCCTTGGGAGTTGAACATGGCGGTTACGTCCGGAGCACCTTCTTTAGTAAAAACAAGCTTGTCGATCCGTGCATGATCTCTCTTAGCACGATAGTCCGATAAGTCCAGATTCATCCATTCACGCGCTTGCTCCACGGCCGTTTTAACAAGTTCATTCGTTTCCAGCGCCTTCGTTTTTTCGGAAATGGAAATATCCTCCTCCAAACTTGAGACTTTATAGAGTTGATCCGACAATGGATCGGCAAAAACGCGGGTAACACGGTTGGTTTCTTGCTCAATATCGATCCAAACCTCTCCATCCCCCGTATCATACACAAAATTGTAAATCGGCGGCTGCTTTGGCCTTAAAGTCATTTCAACTATGCTCGAGCTGTTCTTGAAATTTCCCATGGATTTAAAGAGCCGATCAACGGTTGTTTTAACGGAATCCGGAACCTCGTTCGCTTGAATCTTTTGTACCGCGAAATCCAACTTGCCGTTAATAATGTATATGGTTTTCGTTTCATTCCCCGCTCTAAGAACATTATAACTTTCGGAGTACCAAATATTAACATCCTTTAACTGATTGCTATCGCCCGGGAAAATTTCATTCCAAGCCGCAGTTAACTGATTCCGGAAATCTTCATCCTCAATCTCCGCATAGCTTAGATTTTGCTCAAGAAACGTCACTTTGCCCTTTGCATCAAAGTGGACCGCCTGTGGTCCAATCCCGCCGCTGTCCGCGGATTTAGCTCCCAATTCATTTACAAACAGGATAATGTAGTTCAGCAAGGGGATTTTCTTCATCGTTTCGGCCATGACCGGAGACAGAAAACCGCCAACCAGCATAATTGCGGCCAATGCCGCTGCAGATACAACAGTTGTAATCCCCAGTTTGTTAAAGAACCGAGGTTTGTTCGGACGCTGTTTCATTCCCTCTATTCGGTTTATAATCTGTTCGCTGAAGCTGTGCTCCAGCGTTTCCGTATCCCGAATCATTTGTTCCGCTTGGTTTAGACCCAGCTTTTTAGGTTGATTTTGCAATCGCCGCATTCGCTTCTCCTCCTTCATTTCTATCCTCTTCCGATAGCTTTCTACGAAGACGTTCGTATTTCTTACGAACGGTTGCCGATTTGATGCTCATGATCTCGCTAATTTCGTTGAAGCTATACCGATGAATCGCCCGCAGCAGTAAAATATGTTTCTCCTCCTCAGTCAGCGAACTCAACAAATCCTCTAGTAATACTTGACTTTCTGTATTCTGACACGAGAGACGCTCGTGCTTGTACCGTGTCAAAAATCGGTGCCATCGCTTTTTGCCTCGGATTTGATTTAAACTGTAGTTATAAGCAATCTTATACAGCCATGCTGAGAAGGATACGGTTGGACGATACTGTTGGATCTGCTCATAGGCTTTAATTAATATTTCCTGCAGCGCATCTTCCGCCTCCTCCCTGCTTCTGAGAATATGGTAACAATAAATGTAAATCGGCTTCTCAAAGCGCTGAATAATTTCAGCATAAGCCTGCTTATCTCCCAATTTCGTTCTCCTAACCAGCATTTCAATCTCCTTCGGGTCTACATGGACTTCAGAGTGTGGCCCATCCAAATTTGTTCACCTCCTTGAATTTTTGCCTCTATAACACCGATACCTTTCATTTTGTGACAATCGGATCCAAAAAAAATCCCAATCTCAAAAAACCTCGGGTGGTTTAGAGATTAGGATTTGAATTTGATAAATGGGGAGAGTTTGAACCGTCCTATCTAAAAAGGAACGGTTTATTTCACATACGCTTTGGCCAGTTTGATCAATTGGTTTTTGCTGATCGGATTTACGGCTTCGATATGATAATAAACCGACTCCTTGCTTTTTGGAACGTCACCGGCTGCGGATCAGCGAAAATTTTTCATAAAACGATGGGAACGCTAAGCTTGGTACGGAGGAAGCTCCATCACCTTCAGCCCGCCGTCCGTTTTTATCACCGTATACGTAAATTGGTTCGTGACAGTATCGAATTCCCTTGTCTCGAACAAGGTTCCGTCCTCAAGCTGGAACGTTACCGTAAACTTATACAAGCCCTCGCTTTCCTCGGCCTCGGCGATGATTTCCTTCAGCGAAATATCGGGCAGCAGCTTCATATATTGCTCAAATAATTGCTGTTTGTGATCAGGGTCGGTATCGGGGAATAAATGGATAAGCCCCTCGTAGCTGCCGCCGTATAACGCGACCAATTGTTCGGCGTCCTTTTCGGCGATGGCCTGCATATACCGTTCCAATGTTTGGCGCGGGCTTTCGTCGGCCTTCGCGCCGCTGCATCCCGCGAGCAGCATGACACAGATGATGAAACAAGCGAATGCGATCTTTTTCATCGTTCTCCCCCTTACTTCAACGTGATCTCTTTTTCCCAGGTCAACTCGTTGTTCTCATCATTCGCGAATGTAAAGATAACCCGGCCTTTCTCGTCTTTCAGCGAATCCGGATAAAAGAAGCCGGAAAACTGGCCGTTGCCGCTAATGTAGAATCCGTCCTCCCCGGTCTGGCCATGTTCGATCGCTTCTTCGTACGTATTGGTGATCTCGTTTTGATCCGAAACCCACTTCATTTCCTTCAACATGTATCCTTCCGGCAATTGCTTCACAATGAAATCAAAGCTGTTGCCTTCGATTGGTTTGGCCGTCTGGTCGATGACGATTAATATTTTTTCTTCCGGGCCGGCTGCGTTTTCGGTAGGCGGAGCAGCGTTACCGGCTTGCGTAGCGGACTCGGATTCCGCAGGCTTCTCGTTGGCGGCGTATGGGTTCGACCCGGCGCCCGCTTGATTGCCGCATGCGGACGCAAGCAGCAGCACCAGAACGAACAGCGCTGGCAAAAGATAAATTCGTTTATTATTCTTCATCATAATATCCTCCGTTTTCCTTCAGGGTAAAATAAAACGCAACGCCCTGATACGTATTTCTGGCCCCATACTCGCTATGATGGAGCTCCAATATATGCTTGACGATGGCAAGCCCCAGTCCTGTTCCGCCATGAAGGCGGTCCCTGGAACGCTCCGCCCGGTAGAAGTGATCCCAGATCCGGCTCAAATCCTCCTCAGCCAGCGGCGCTCCGGCATTTTCGAGGACCACGGTTATTGTCCCTACAGCCGTCCGCTTGATGTCGATTGTAATGACGGTGCGCTCCACGGCATGCCGAATCGCGTTGCTCAGCAAATTCAATACGACCTGCTCGAGCCTCCGAGGGTCTGCCGTTACAAAGGCTTCCTCCCCTGTCAAGCCATTCAGCTTAATTTGGAGATGCTTGTTCTCCAACTGCCGGGTAAACGAATCGGCCGCCTTTTGAATAAGGCGAGGAAGGGGTACGCTCCTGGGATGCAAGCGTATAGCCTTGGCTTCGTATTTGGACAGCTCCAGCATATCCATGATGAGCTCGTTCATCCGGTCCGTTTCCTTGACGATGAGGGCAAGGTAACGTTCCCGCTTGTCGCTGGCCACGCCGTCCTGTAGCCCTTCCGCAAAGCCTTTTACGATACCTAGCGGCGTCTTCAATTCATGGGAGAGATTCGCGATCAGTTCTTTCCGAAGCTGTTCGGAACGCTCCTTCTCGATCATATCCTTCCGCAGTTGCTTTAACGTGGCATCCAGATTACGGGATAATGCGGTCAGGCTGCGCGACAGCTCCCCGAATTCATCCTTTGCCCGGATTTCCGGCTGCGCGGTAAAATCCAGTTCGGCCAGACGCGCTGCCGAGCGGCTTAGCGCAACTAACGGGCGGGAGATGATCCGGGAATAAAAAAACGACAGCAGCAGCACAAGCACAAGGATGACCGGCGCCGCATAAACGAAATACTGCCGGAGAATGCCCACCGCTTCCCCAACCGGCTGCAAAGAAGCCATGACGAATAAATACCGGATCCCGCTTCCGTCAACCGGCAGCGGCTGAATGATCACCGCGTAGCCGAGACCGCTCCATTTGTCTCTCCATTCCGTGCGGACGCTGCGCCCTTCCTGCAGGAGCGCGATGTTTTGCTCCGCATCCGGCACCCATTCCTTCAGTGCTTCATCCGCCAGGGTGTCCTGGTATAGCGGATTGTACGACCGGTTCTCGGGAAGCAGCATATCCGTTACTTTCCCTTGTACGCGAACCAAGCCATCCTCCAAAGCGGTATCTTCCCGCCGAATGTACGCAGGCTGCATAATGGTGTCCTCTTCATCCATGAAAATGCCGTCAACGATGATACGCTCCCCGACTTGAATGCCGTGCGGAATGTCGTCTAACGTCATGCCTTCCGGCGTAATGGGAACCGTGACGGTCGTACCGGAAAGCAGCAGTTCCAGGAAATAAGGATTTACGGCCTTTCTTTCAAATTGCCCGTTCAGGAAGAAGGCGCTGGCATCGTTATCGTTCATAAAAGCGCCGAGCAGCCTTGCTGCACGCTGTCCTTTGAATGGCGTCCCATTGATTTGCTGCGCGAGTTGTTTCATGTTCCGTTCCAGCGCGCCGATTTTGGACGTCCGGTAAAACCGTTCGAAATACAAACTCTCCGCGAGCATAACCAGGGAAAAAATAAGGAGAATCAACAGCGACGTGACAACGAAAAGCTTATATACTACACTGTTCCTTCTCAAGGTATCATCTCGAACTTATAGCCGGAACGGATGACGGTGCCAATAAAGCGGCCCTCGTCTCCGAGTTTGGCTCTCAGTTTTTTGATATGGGTATCTACCGTTCGTACATCTCCCAAGTAATCGTACCCCCATACCGCATCCAAAATATACTCCCTTGGCAGCACCTTGCCATAATGCTTTATAAGAAAAAGCAGCAAGTCATATTCTTTCGGAGACAGATTGACCGGAGTTCCCGTCACCGTTACTGTATGCGCGATTCTGTTAACCGTTAAATCGCCATAAACAAGCAATTCCCCTTCGCGCCCTACGGTTCCTTCCGTTCTTTTCATTAACGCGACCGCTCGGGCGATCAATACCCTGGGGCTGAAGGGCTTTACGACGTACTCATCGGCGCCGAGCTCGTAGCCCATAATTTGATCATCGTCTTCGGACTTTGCCGTGATCATAATGATCGGTACGTCCGACTTCTTGCGGATGCTCCTGCATACCGCCCATCCGTCCAGCTCCGGCATCATAATGTCCAGGACTACCAAGTCAACGGATGTCTGCTCGAACGTATCGAGGGCGATCCTTCCATTGCTTGCCTCGTATACTTCCCATTGCTCTTTTATAAAATAGTCCGTTATAAATTCACGCATCAGCGCATCGTCTTCGACTAGCAAAATCCTACGTTTCATCGCCGCGCACACTCCATATGCTTAATTACCGCCATGCTGCCAAAGCCCTTTCCTAATCGTCTTGAAATGCATGCTCGTTCATGTACGCTTTCACCTCCGACTGCCCTCAAACAGCAGTCTAGAGCAATCCTGTGTCCTTCGTGTGTCCTATTAATAATGTACACTAGAAAACTGTCGGGTCAACAAGGGCATAGGCTTGCATAGGATTAAAAACGCACTTATCATGGGATGGGGGCCTGATATATGAATTTCTATGAACAGCGAATTTTACCGGCGTCGCGGCAGATGAAAGATTTGGAGAAGGCCGTGGCATCATCGTATGAGTATCTGGTGCTGCTGGATGTCCATATCGCCCAGCTCAAGCACGCCTGCGGCATGGTGCATCAAGCGAACAAGAAGTTGTTTTTGCACATGGACCTGATTCAAGGCCTGCAGAGCGACGGGCACGCGACCGAGTATCTGTGCCAGGAGTACCGGCCGTACGGGATATTGTCCACCAAGTCCAGCGTCATTCAAAAGGCGAAGCAAAAAGGCGTCATCGCCGTGCAGCGCATCTTCTTGATCGACAACAGCGCCTTGGAGAAGAGTTGCAAGCTGCTGGAGAACACGCAGCCGGATGTCATCGAAGTTTTGCCCGGCGGCATGCCAAGCGTGATCCGCAAGGTGAAAGACAGGACGAACCTGCCGATCCTGGCGGGCGGATTCATCTCTTCAAGAGAGGATGTAGAACTGGCTCTGCAAGCGGGCGCCGAAGCGGTGACCACCTCGAACAAAAATTTGTGGCGAGAATTTGAAAAAAAATGATTGACAACGTTTACAATTTTAAATAAAATTTGAATCAAGTTAATAATGTTACGGAGACTTGGAGATCTACATTGAACGTGCCCTCATCCCAGCATGGGTGGTTTGGGGCACACTTGATGTAGGTCTTTTTGTGTTCTCTGAACATTCACAATCATTGGGAGGGGTTTTCATGTCAGCGTTTTGGGGAGAGTTGATTGGAACCATGATACTGATTGCACTGGGCGGAGGCGTATGTGCCGGCGTATCGCTGAAAAAATCTTTTGCGGCAAATTCGGGTTGGATCGTCATTACGATGGGGTGGGGGCTGGCGGTCGCGATGGGGGCGTATGCGGTAGGTTCGATCAGCGGCGCCCATCTCAACCCGGCGCTCACTTTGGGCCTGGCGCTGATCGGGAATTTCCCCTGGGCCGACGTCCCATCGTACATCGCGGCGCAAATGCTCGGGGCTATCCTCGGGGCCGTCATCGTGTATCTGCATTATTTGCCGCATTGGAAGGCGACGGAAGATCCGGGCACCAAGTTGGGCGTATTCGCAACAGGTCCGGCCGTGTACCATCCTTTCTCCAACTTGATGAGCGAAATGATCGGGACGTTCATCCTGGTACTCGGGATTTTGGCCATCGGCGCCAACAAGTTTACGGATGGGCTGAACCCGCTGATCGTCGGCTTTCTCATCGTCAGCATCGGCTTGTCGCTGGGCGGAACGACCGGGTATGCAATCAATCCGGCGCGCGACTTGGGGCCGAGAATTGCGCATGCGCTGCTGCCGATCGCAGGCAAAGGCGGCTCCAACTGGCAGTACGCCTGGATCCCTGTCGTAGGGCCGCTGCTGGGCGGGGCGCTGGGGGCGTTATTTTACAAGAATGTATTTTTGGGCAAACCGGACCCGGCCATTTGGATCGTGCTGGGCATCGCGGCCGTCATCTTCGGCATCGCGCACATTTCCGGCAAAAGCACCAAGTACAGCGTATCAATGTAGGCGTCGTTATCTGCTCGATCATACTCAAATATTTTAAATGGGGGAACTTCACATGGAAAAATACATTTTGTCGCTTGATCAAGGTACAACGAGCTCCAGAGCTATTTTATTCAACAAAGCGGGCCAAATCGTCCACGTCGCTCAGAAGGAGTTCAAGCAAATTTTCCCCGAACCGGGTTGGGTGGAGCATAATGCTCTGGAAATCTGGGGAACGGTGCTCGCCGTCATCGCGACTTGCTTGATTGAGTCCGGCGTGAAGCCGGACCAAATCGCCGGCATCGGCATTACGAACCAACGCGAGACGGCGGTCGTATGGGATAAGGAATCCGGCCGCCCGGTCTACAATGCGATCGTGTGGCAATCCAGACAGACGAAATCGATTTGCGACGAATTGCAATCCGCGGGCCACAGTGAATTGTTCCGCTCCAAAACGGGGCTGCTGATCGACTCTTATTTTTCGGGCACAAAGGTCAAATGGATTCTCGATCATGTCCCGGGAGCCCGGGAGAGAGCGGAGAACGGCGAGCTGCTGTTCGGCACGATCGATACGTGGCTGATCTGGAAGCTGACCGGAGGCGAGGTGCATGTTACCGACTACAGCAACGCTTCACGCACGCTCATGTACAATATTCATGAATTGAAATGGGATGATGAACTGCTGGAGCTGTTGACGATCCCGAAGCGGATGCTGCCCGAAGTGCGCTCCTCCTCCGAAATTTACGGCAAGACGGTCAACTATCATTTCTTCGGCGAGGAAATCCCGATTGCCGGCGCCGCCGGCGACCAGCAGGCCGCCTTGTTCGGGCAAGCTTGCTTCAAAGAAGGCATGGCCAAGAACACCTACGGCACCGGATGCTTCATGCTGATGAATACCGGCGACCAGCCCGTTCAATCTTCGCATGGTCTGCTGACAACGATCGCCTGGGGCATCGACGGCAAAGTGGAATATGCGCTTGAGGGCAGCGTTTTCGTGGCGGGCTCCGCCATCCAATGGCTCCGCGACGGCCTGCGCATGATTAAGGAGTCGAAGGACAGCGAGCTGTACGCAAGCAAAGTGGATACGACAGACGGCGTGTATGTCGTTCCGGCGTTTGTCGGACTGGGGACGCCCTATTGGGACAGCGAAGTGAAGGGAGCCATCTTCGGCCTGACGCGCGGCACTTCCAAAGAACATTTTATCCGCGCCACCCTGGAATCGCTCGCTTACCAGTCCAAAGACGTGCTTAGCGCCATGGAAGCCGACTCTTCGATTGAGCTTACCAAACTGCGCGTGGACGGCGGGGCGGTGCAGAACAATTTCCTGATGCAGTTCCAGAGCGATATGCTCGGCGTACCGGTGGAATGCCCGCAAGTTTATGAGACGACAGCGCTCGGCGCCGCTTACCTGGCCGGTCTGGCCGTCGGATACTGGGAGAGCCGGGATGAGATTGCGGCGCAGTGGAGCATCGACCGCATCTTTACGCCGACGATGCCGGAAGCGCGGCGCAATGATTTATACGCCGGCTGGGGCAAAGCAATTGAGGCAACAAAGGTATTCAAATAAGGCCGGAAATATGCTATAATTTTTAATAAGTTAATATTTAAATTCGGTTGGAGAAGCTTGAAACCGCAATTGCACTTTAGCTCATAGCTGAAGTGTTATTGCGGTTTTTTTGTTCACTTCTATTAGAGGTTGCACTATTATGCCGTCTTTACGACGAGGAGGTTATTGGGATGACAGTAACATTTTCCGCAGCAAACCGCAAAGCGATGGTGGAAGCCATGAGGCAACAGCCGCTGGATATCATTGTGATCGGCGGAGGGATTACCGGGGCCGGCATCGCCCTGGATGCGGCGACGAGGGGGCTGCACACGGCGCTGTTCGAAATGCAGGACTTTGCCGCAGGTACCTCCAGCCGCTCAACCAAGCTGGTGCATGGCGGCCTTCGCTACCTGAAGCAATTTGATGTCAAAACAGTGTCCGAGGTCGGCAAAGAACGCGCCATCGTTTATGAGAACGGCCCGCATGTGACAACGCCGGAATGGATGCTGCTGCCCCTGCATCGCGGCGGCACGTTCGGCAAATTCAGCACGGGCATCGGCCTGCGCGTCTACGACTTCCTGGCCGGAGTCAAGCGCAGTGAACGGCGCCGGATGCTGCCGCGGCAGGAGACGCTGGCCCGCGAGCCGCTGCTGAAACAGGAGGGGCTGCTGGGCGGTGGTTATTATGTGGAATACCGGACGGATGACGCCCGCTTGACGATTGAAGTCATGAAAGAAGCCGTTCGCTACGGTGCAAAGGCCATGAATTACATGAAAGTCGAATCTTTTTTATATGAAAACAACAAGGTCGCCGGCGTGCGCGTGGTCGATCAATTGGACGGCTCGGCGTATGAGTTCCGGGCTAAGAAAATCATCAACGCCGCAGGCCCCTGGGTCGACGAGCTTCGCGGCAAAGACGGGTCCAAGACCGGGAAGCACCTCCAATTGTCCAAAGGGGTCCATCTGGTCATCGATCAGTCGAAGTTTCCCTTGAAGCAAGCGATTTACTTCGATACACCGGACGGCCGGATGGTCTTCGCCATTCCGCGCAACGGCAAGACGTACGTAGGCACAACGGACACGTTCTACAAGGCCGATCCTGTTCAGCCGGTCATGACGAAGGAAGACCGCGATTATATTATGGCGGCGATTCGTTACATGTTTCCGACGGTTCAGCTTGCCGAGGCGGACATTGAATCCAGTTGGGCCGGCGTGCGGCCGCTCATTTATGAGGAGGGGAAAAACGCCTCCGAAATTTCCCGCCGGGATGAAATCTGGCAATCTCCATCGGGATTGATTACGATTGCGGGCGGCAAGCTTACCGGATACCGCAAGATGGCCGAAACGATCGTCGATCTGGTCATGCGGCTATTAAGCCAGGAAGAAGGAATAGCGTTCGTAGCGGCGAAAACGAAAAACATGCCGATCTCCGGCGGTCATGTAGGCGGCTCCGACGCATTTCCGCAATTTGTTCGGCAAAAAAGCGAGGAAGGCGTTCGCCGCGGTTTGGATACCGCACTTGCCGAGCGCTGGGCGCATCTTTACGGCTCCAACGTCGACCGGATCTTCGAACTCGCGGAGCGCCGGCGGGAAGCAGCGGAACAAAGCGGACTGCCGCCGGAAGTGCTCGTCCCGCTCCTGTATGCCCTAGACGAAGAAATGACCGTCAAGCCGGTGGACTTCTTCATTCGCCGCACGGGCGCGCTGTTCTTCAACATCCGGTGGGTGCACGAATGGAAGCAGCCTGTGATTGAATTTATGGCCTCCGCCCTCGGCTGGACCCCGGAACAACGCGACGAATATACGCAAGAGCTGGACACCGCCCTGTATCAAGCGGTCACTCCGCAGATGGAGCATGGCAGGGAATAAAGCGTAGGCCAGGGTTCGCGTTGGGGAACTAACGTTAGCATGACGGTAAGTGAAGACTTGAGAAAACGGCAAAATTAGTCTATTGAAGATCTCGGGTGACAGCATAAAGGAAAAAAAGGGCGCTATTTCAGCGACATCCCCCATCTTACGTGAAATAGAGGAATTTTATGGCGCTATTTTCACAATTTAGTGGCGAAAGGCCGCTTTTCGGGTAGCGTCAAGAGTTTTGTGTAATTATCTTTTAGGGTTCGAAGTAGGGTATCCATTGGGGCAATGGATATCATTGGTTTTCAAGCTTCAGGGGGGATCCCCCCTGAAAAATTTCCTTTTTATTTCCAGTTGTCAAAGTGTCCTTGTTATCTATGCTTTGTGTGCCACACCTGGCTAACGCGACTGCATCGGCTCAGGCCTGGGGATATTTTTCGTCAAACATTTTTTTGAGCGCTTGCTGGGTTTTTGCATCCGCGAATCCACGCAACACCCGGCTGCTCCAGCGTTCGTTATAGGAGAGGGCCTCTAGATAAATAATTTTCTCCGCTGCATCCATGTTCGTCAAACTGTTCATGGGCCGCAGCCGCTTGCGGATTTCCTTGTTTGTTCGCTCGATGGGGTTCGAGGTGTAAATGGCATAGTGGATCATCGTTGGGAAATCGTAAAAGCGAAGGAGGACCGGTAACTCGTTCTCCCACGACGCGAGCTCCTTCGGATAGATCTTGCCCCACTTGGCTTGCACGAGGTCGAAATTGGCCATGGCGACATCGCGATCCATGGCACTGTAAATCGTCTTCATGTCCGTCACGAAATCCGCTTTGTCCTTATCACGGATTTTCGGTAGCGTATTGCGCATTTTATGAGTGACGCAACGCTGGACGCCGGCCTGCGGATACGTTTCCCGGAAGGCCTCCTCCAGTCCCGCTAAGCCATCGAATACGCCCAGCAGCACCTCGTGCACGCCACGTTTGTAGAGGTCTCGCAGGACATCCCTCCACCCGTTGGCGCTTTCTTTGCCGCCAAGGCTGAAGCTAAGGATCTCACGGTGTCCGGCCTCATCGACACCCATGGCAATATAAATGACTTCGCTGGCGACGGACTGACGCTTGAGCTTCACGTACATCCCGTCCAGATAGATGACCGCATAACGCTTGGCCAGCGGTCGAGCCTGCCAGGCCGCAACGTCTTCCAGCACCGTGCTCGTGATGTTGCTCACGGTCGTCGGCGAGTACTGGGCGCCAAACATTTTTTCAATGAAGGCGGCGATGTCTCTTGTGCTCATCCCGCCCTTGTACATGTGAATGACCGTGTCCTCTAGCCAAGCTTCCCGCCGCTGGTAGGGCGCGAACAGTTCCGTCTGAAAGTCGCCTTGGCGATCCCGCGGCACTTGCAGATCCGGAATCACCCCGTGTCGGGTTTCCCAGTTCCTGCTGTAATATCCGTTGCGGCTGTTTGCCACTTCCGGGTGCTCTACTTGTAAGTAATTTTTAATTTCCTCCTTTAAAAGAGTTTCAATTTTTTCTTTTAGAAAACTTTGCATTGTATTTTCGAGTTGTTCTGTGAACGAGTTTTGTTGTATAGTTGTCATTGAGTAGGGTTCCTCCTTGGTGACTTCGCAATCCCAAGCATACCCTACTTTTTTGTCGTTTGATAGACTAACCTGTCCTTACACAACTTATTTTACGCCATCCGCTTTTCGACCTGTTCATCGAAAATTAAGACCCAAAAGTTCCCCTATTGGTGATGAATAGGCTCAAATTCGGAAATAAGACCCTAAAATTCCTCTATTTTATGGGGACGATACCCTATGAGGCTTATCGGTAAAACTGTAATGAATTATCGAAGTGTCACCAATTTCCACTAAACTCTTATCAGACCAAACATTTGTGCTTTGAATTCCAACTGTGCTCGCTTGTTTATAAGTACTATGGAAATCTTGTATTTATCGGCCTTGTTGTACTCCTCACTTTCAACTACATTCAATTCATATGGGAGCTTAGAAACTATTATTTTTTCTTTTACTTCATCATAAATTCTAAGCCTTTCCTCAAGATTAGGAGCAGGCACATCATCCATCTGCAAACTTGATATCTTTAGCGATAACGGGGCAGCAGAAAATAATAAAGTAAAGAACAACGCAACGTTAAGCAATATAATTAAAAAACTTCTTTTTTTCTTAACCCACATCAATAGAAGGCCGTAACCTACAAGAATCATAACTAAGAAAAGCAAATTTTTGAAAAATACAGTTGTGTTTCTTCCCGATACTAAAGTATTGCTACTTGAGAAGATAACATTGACCACCAAGAAAAAACTGCCGAATCCTAGTAAAGCACTTAATAGAAGTAGAAGAACACTTAAAATTCCCTTTTTCAATTAGTACTCCCCTCACATTTTCTTATTCCACCATTTTTAAAATAACAACTGAAAACTGAGCCAAAGCATTAATATGTTTTTATTAAAATCATTCCCTTGTCTTATTTTTTTTCTTAATCAAAAAGCAGAATTATATAAGAGAAACATTGTGAGAATCTTAAAGCCTCCCTTCTTTCAAAAAGTCGAACGTTGCCATAATATAGACTTTTTTAAAACTTCCTAGATTTTTGATATTACTAATTTTTATAACTCAACTTTCGCAGCAAAAAATCGGCAGACAAGTCTTGATTTAGCTGGGTAAAGCAGCAATCCATTGCCGGAGTTGACACTGAATCAGAAGCGGACAGTGTCTTTCCTAAATCGGGCAAGCAACTCGACCGCTTTGCTACGATTCTGCTTAAACATGGAAGCATAGAAGCGTCAACGATGAAGAGGGCGTCTCAATCCGCCGAAGTCAGCACATCTACCTTTTGCACCGTAGCCGTTTCGATCAGTGTCTCAAATCGACGCCAGGTGAGGGGGGCTGGTCTAAAGGGTTCGTGTCTTGGTGTTCGTGTCTTGGTGTCCCTGCCTGCTGCTTGCCTTTGCACGATTATCCCTTTCGTTCAGAGAGCGGGGGGGTGTGGGCTAGAGCAAGGGTTCCAAAAAAGAGAGAAAAAGAGATAAGGAAAAAAAATGAGGCGGTTCAGGTGAGATTTTCGACTTGATTAGGGAACATATGTTTGGTATAATGAAATAAATCGAACTCACGTTCGTGTATTCTTGATTCGGGGGCGAGCGAACATGGAGGGCAATACGGGAACGGAACTTCAACCATTCAGCAGCCGTTATAACAGCGAGCAGGACTGCATGGAGGCGCTGATCGCGATGAAATGGCCAAGCGGCTTCGTCTGCCCGCGCTGCGCTCACACCCGGTGCAGTCGTCTGAGCTCTAGGCATATTCCCTTGTTCGAGTGCGGAAGGTGCAAGCATCAAACGTCGGCTTTGGTCGGCACGATTTTTGAAGGAACGCATCTGCCCCTGCTCAAGTGGTTCAAGGCGCTGGAGCTGTTCCTGCTTGAGGACGGCATCTCGG
Source organism: Paenibacillus oralis (assembly GCF_003863965.1). GTDB lineage: Bacteria > Bacillota > Bacilli > Paenibacillales > Paenibacillaceae > Fontibacillus > Fontibacillus oralis. The sequence continues at coordinate 3,920,753 of NZ_RRCN01000001.1, read as the reverse complement.
CGATGCGGCTGAGCAAGGTGATCCGGGTCACCTACAAAACCGCCTGGTTGATGCTGCATAAAATACGCCATTCCGTTGGGGAATTCGATGCCCGGGAGCTGCTCCGCGGAGACGTGAAGGTGAACAGCGATCTGTATGGGCGTAATCCGTCCCGGTTTCAGTTTTCGCATCCGTATGCCTCGGCGGTCGTAGCGGGATGCACAGTCACGGAGTCGGGCGAGCCGGAGCAGGTCAAAATCCGTCTGGTGCCGCATAAGAGAGGAGACGGGAAAAGGGCAAACCGTCTCGAACTCGCTGCGTTCATCAACGGGCATGTGGATATCCGTACATCGGCGGTAGAGTCATTCCCCCTAGCCTATCGGCTGTATACGCCCTTGCGGAAAGTGGTGAGAGAGGTGTGGGAATCGCTGAAGAGTACGTATGTAGCCTTGGGACTGAAGCATCTGCAGGCGTACCTAAACGAGTACACCGTACGCCGCTCGCTGCGCCGGCCCGGAGCGGAAGAAACGATGCGGCAGAAGTTGCTGCACATGTGTGTGGCGATTCCGGCGATCCCTTACCGTAGGCTGATCGAACGCCAACCGAACCAGCCCCTTGCGGCTGCCGCCTGATCGTGGCGCTTGAACGGTGGGGGAGTTTGCCGCAGATCAACTTAATGGGTAGGGGTTAGCATGAACAGTCCGGGCGGTTGCTGCAGATGGAAGGGTTTAGGCTACAGCAAAATCACGGTCTTTTCGTTTCCCTTGCGTCTTGTCCTTGATCTCCTGTCTTGATTTTTGTCCGGCCTGTTTCACCTCCCCTAAACCCGATTCCTTCTCCTAAGCCTTTCTAAATTATCTCGAACCGATCTGCTTCTCCACCAAATATTTTCTTCTCCCAAGCTAGTCTATTTCTCTGCTACCCTGATCAAACGGGATAATCGTGCAAAGCGTCCGGACAGTGAGTGTTGATCTGCCGCCCACCCCAAGAAAAGAATACTTTACTTCTTTTAGCAGTTGATTTAGGTCGGGCTGATGGTCTAGTAGTGTTTTTCTATTTTGCCAGCCGCCTATCTTAATTCTTTGAAAACCTTCAGTTCAAGGACTCAAGCTGATTTTTGCTCTGCGAAAGTTGAGTTATAAGTTTTAAAAAGTGTACTAATATTAAACCCCGGATTGCTCCGGGGCTAAGCATATAACAAAAATTTAATTTCTCCGATCATCATTTCATTTTATCTGTCTTTACCCCTTGAAATTGGAACTACTCCTCAAAACACCTTCTTATGCTCCCGATCCTCCTTCAAAATCTCCACCGCTTCGCGGAACCGCAGCGAGTGAATGATTTCGCGCTCGCGCAGGAACTTCAGGCCGTCCTGGATGTCGACGTCGTCGGTCATGTCGATCAGCCACTGGTATGTAGCCCGCGCCTTTTCTTCGGCGGCGATGTCCTCGTACAGGTCGGCGATCGGGTCGCCTTTGGCCTGGATGTATGTGGCCGTAAACGGCACTCCGCCCGCGTTCTCGTAAAACAGCGCCTTGTCGTGGTTCACGTAGTGCGGGCCCAGCCCCGCCGCCTCGATCTGCTCCACGGTCAAGTCCTTCGTCAGCTTATACACCATAGTGGCGATCATTTCCAGATGCGCAAATTCCTCCGTGCCGATATCGTTCAGAAGCCCGATGACCTTGTCGGGGATCGTGTATCTTTGATTCAAATAACGCAAAGCGGCCGCCAATTCCCCGTCGGCTCCGCCGTACTGCTCGATCAGCAGTTTAGCCATCCGGGGGTCGCATTTGCCTACACGAACAGGATACTGCAGCTTTTTCTCATAGATCCACATATCGCCTGGTTAACCTCCTTTAGCTTCAACTCAACCGAACCATCGGTCGCCTAAACCTGCCATGGCCACGGGCTTTGCGACCATTCCCAAGGGAATTTCGAATAGGCGCGCCCAAAGTGTTGCAGCGGCCCGTATCGCTGTTGAAAATGATTGGCGAGCTGCGTCCGTTCCTGCGTCAATTGGTTGAACTGCTGAATGGCGGCCAAGTCGTCGGGGTGCGTGTCGAGGTACAGATTTAACTCCACCAGCACAAAATCAAGCGCCTGCAGTTTTTCCAACAATTCGTAATACTCCGGCTCGTACGGTTTGTTCGAGGTCGTCGTCATGGGATCACCGTCCTTTTCCCCATTTGGATTCATAAGGGCTGTACAAAGCGGGCCACAACGTACCGTGCCTTAAAGCCTCCATCGGGCTGAACTGCGGCAAATTCGGCGGTTGAAAAGGTATAAATAACTGCGGAGGGGTGCTGTATGTTTTGTGGGTGATTGGCGGACAAGGATCAAACGGCCCAATAAAGGGGGTAAACACACGCTCTTGGGGATGGTTCAAAGAAATTTCCTCCTTTTCCAGGACAAATTTCATGCTGTCAGGAAACCATCATTTCCCTGCATCTTACCAATAACATATGACATTCGCCCAGATAATGAACCGAAAATCCGCAAAAATCGCAAAAAAACATCGCCGCTGGAGAGGTCCTTTGCCCGCGCAAACCCATACCTTGGATGCGCGGGAGGAATGGTTACGGGGTTTCACCCGCTCTTAGAGCCAGGTTCTTATGGATCTTACTTTAAGTTAGAACTTGACTCTAAAGACGGGCCGGTCGAGTAGGCGGGGCCACTCCTTCTGGATTGAGCCCCACTCCGAGCCCCCTTCCCCTTGTTTCATGAGCAGAAGTATCGAGTACTTCGGCTCTTTCTAAACTTTGGACTCTGCTGCTCTAACGGACTCCAGCGACCTTATCCGCCCATTTCCCGGATATTTCCCAACCTAACGGACAGAGGCGCCCCTATTTCGCTCTAAACCCGTTCATCCAGGCCGATTTGAGGTAAATAAGGTCTTCTGTGTCCGTTACATTTTGCAAACCTCCGTTTCTCCTCAAATAACGGCTCTGGTGTCCCTTAGCCCCCTGATTCTCCTTCTCCTCCCTCGGAATTTTATACTTTCTGATGTGTTGTCAAAAAAAACGCCCAGGTTTGTCTTAAACCTGGACGTCCTCATTCTTATTTCCTTGGCAATAATCAGCAACCGGCTCTATTCATCCTCCAAATCTTCATCCGGCTCCAAAATTTGCAGCTTCGTAATTTTCACCCGGGTGATGCGGAGGCGGCCCGATTCGGCCACTTCAAACAGGATGTCGTCGACCTGTATTTTTTTCCCTTTGGCCGGAGCTCCTTCCAGCTCTTTGAACAGCCAACCCCCGATGGAGTCGACCTCCTCATCCTCGATGTAGCTGCCGACCAGATCGTTCACTTCCTCGATCAGCAGCCGGCCGTCCACCGAATAGACGCCTTCCGCCAAAATTTCCACTTCCGGACGTTCGTCCTCGAACTCGTCATGCAAATCGCCGACGATCTCCTCGAGAATTTCCTCCGCCGTCAGCAGCCCGGCCGTGCCCCCATATTCGTCCACCACTAGCGTCATCTGGGAATGCTTCTTCTGCATCAGGCGCAGCACCTGGCTGACTTCCATCGACTCCGGCACGTTCAGGATCGGCCGAATCATCTCCGCCAGATCCAGCGGGCGATCCGCTTCCGGCAGCAGCAGATCGGTAATATGAACAAAACCGATGATTTGGTCTTTATCCTCGACTGCAACCGGATATCGCGAATGTTTCGTTTCGGCCACGATTTTCATGTTTTCTTCCCAACTCAGGTTCGTGTACAAGCAGTCCATGTCCGTGCGCGGCAACATGACCTCGCGGGCCAGCATGTCCGAGAAATCGAAAATATTGTCCACCAGCTTCATTTCGTCCTGATCGAAAACCCCGCTTTTGGCGCTTTGATTCATCAGGATGCGAATTTCCTCTTCGGAGTGCGCTGCTTCAGCCTCGCCGGCCGGCTCGATCCCGAACAGGCGCAGCGCTCCGTTAGCGGCCGTATTGAGCAGCCAGATGACCGGCAGGAACAAACGGTAAAACATCAACAGCGGCCACGACAGCCACAGCGACGTCTCCTCCGATTTTTGGATCGCCAGTGATTTCGGGGCAAGCTCGCCCATGACGATATGTAAAAAAGTAATGATCGCAAAGCCGACGGCCACGGAAACCGTCGAAATCAGCGTCGGGTCTGTGGCGCCCATTTTATGCATCAGCGGCTCGACCAGCAGCTCCGATACGGCGGGTTCGCCGACCCAGCCCAAACCAAGCGAGGCCAGCGTAATGCCGAGCTGTGTTGCCGACAGATACGTGTCGAGCCGTTTATTCACTTTCAGCGCATAATTCGCGCGCCGATTTCCTTCTTTTACCAGTTGGGTAAGCCGGGACTGCCGCACTTTGACAAGCGAAAACTCGGCCGCCACAAAGAAACCGTTCAGTAATACGAGGATAAGAACAATAAGCAGGTTTAAGATCAGTTTGCCTACTTCAAATTCGGTATGACCATCAGGCAATGGAAACGCCTCTTTCCTATAATGTAATCGCTTGGCGGGTTTTAAAGTCGATATTTTTATAGTACATATCAGCTACTAGCAGATTAGGGCCGCAGCAGCCGGCGGCATCGCAATGGCAATTCACCGTCTGGTTCAGCGGATGCTCCGTTTGCCATTTGGCGAAAATGTCGTCCAGTCGCCCTTCGTTCACATTGCCGAACGCCGGAATGGCCGCAAAATCCGTCACGTAAACATCGCCCGTAAACATGTTCACATTCACGCGGTTCCGGCCGTCCGGATCGTTGCGCACCGTCACATTGGGTTCCTTGCGTAAACGCCGCAAAAGCGCAATATCCGCTTCACCTTCGCTGCACGCAAAAAACGGCAAAGTCCCGAACAGCATCCAAATCGACGGATCCCGTTCATCCAGCAGCGTATGTATCGCCTGACGCATTTCCGCGAGCGACAACACCGGCAGCCCTTCGGCAAAATCGGCCGCATACATCGGGTGAACCTCATGCCTCCGGCAGCCCATCTCCACGATCATGCGGTGAATTTGCGGAAGCTTCTCGTGCGTCCGGTAATTGATCATCGACTCCGCGGATATGAACATCCCCGCTTCGCTTAGTTTGCGCGTATTCTCGATCATTGTATCATACAGTTTATACGCGGCTTCCGCCGGAACGGGATGCCCGCTTCGCGCAAACCCCACCTCATGAAAATCGCGCTCGCTCGTATAATTGAAAGAGATGTGCATCACATCCAAAAACGGCAGCAGCGGCTCGTACCGGTCATAGCTCAGCGTCAGGTTCGAGTTGATCTGGGAACGCACTCCGCGCGCCTTGGCGTATTTGAGCAGCGGGATGATCTTCTCCTCCACAGTCTGCCGCCGAAACGTCGGCTCTCCTCCCGTGATGCTGATCGTCTGCAAATGCTCCACTTCATCCAGCCTTTTCAGAATGAGCGGCAGCGGAAGCTGCTCGGGCTCCTTCAATACCAGGCTGTCGCCGACCGCGCAATGCTCGCAGCGCATATTGCACAAATTCGTGACCGTCAATTCCACGCTGGTCAGCACATGCCGGCCGTATTTCCGCAGCGAAACAATCGGGTCCCACGGGTCGTTTTTCGGACTGATCGCCTGACTCCAAGCTCCCGCCGTATTATTCGTTTCTATCATGATTTATCACCATTCCCATCCCGTCAATCTCCGTAATCACCACGGAAAACCTGACGGACAAATCAACTTCATAGGGCGATTTCAAGTCCTCGCCCAGCGGATCGGTTATAACCCGCACCACCGGCCGCTGCGGCATATGCCCGTGAATTTTCACCACCACACCGCTTTCGCCCGTGCTTAACTTCACGGTCATGCCTAACGGGTAAATCGCCACCCGGTCGCGGAAAACCTCCAGCTTTGATTTTTCGTACCAATCCCCGCAACCGGCGTACAGCACCTCCAAAGCCTGATGCGGCAGCATCGCCTTGCGGTAGACGCGGTGCGTCGTCATCGCGTCGTAGGCGTCCGTAATCGCGATCCAGCGGGCGAATTCATGGATTTCCTCCCCCCGCAGCCCCCGCGGATAACCGCTGCCGTCTATCTTCTCATGGTGCTGGTAAGCGCAATGCGCCGAAATCAAAGGAATGCCCGGCTCATCCTTAAGCATTTTAAAGCCCAGCTCCGGGTGGAGCTGAATCTGCTTGAACTCCTCGTCGGTCAGCCGGGAAGGCTTGTTCAGCAGCGACAGCGGCAGCTTCGTTTTGCCCACGTCATGCAGCATCGCCCCCAGGCCAAGCATCGTCAGTTCGTCTTTGTTGTACCCGTGAATTTGTCCGAGCAGCAGTGTATACACGCACACGTTCAAGGAATGACGATACAGGTAATGATCCATGCTGTTGATGTTCATCATCATAATCATGGCGTCGTCCCTGGCGCTGAGATCGTCGAGAATCGACTCGATGATCCCGGTGAACTTTTTTCCCAAATAGGGATACACCACTCCTTTGACGGACGGGGCCGCCCAATTGCGAAACTGGGTCCGGATCTCTGCCAGCGCCTGCCGCCGCGTTTCATCTTCAATCATGTCCTGCACGGCGAGATCATCCGTGCGCGGATCCGCAACATAGACGAAATCCAGCCCGTGGGTCTTAAGACGCCGAATAATCGCATCGGTAAGCTCCGCATTTTCGGAGAGAAGAACGACCCCGTCCTCATTATAAATCTTTTTGCCTAATTTCATTCCGGCTTGCAGCGAGCCGACAGGTATCAACCGCATGTTATCCACTTCCATCTCTGTATTTTCGTAATGTCCCTATGGAACAGCGGCTTATTTATGGATCGTTAAACTTCCAGCCCTATGCGGAATTACCGCATAATAAAAATCCAGAATAACGCGGCAAGAATAAAGCGATAGTAAGCGAAATGGCGAAGCCGAATCTTTTGGATCAGCTTAAAAAAGGCCACGATCACCACATACGCAACAATAAAAGCCACGATAAATCCGACCAAAAAATAACCCAGCGTATCTGAAGTTAAATATCGGTATGAATCGAGCATTTCGTAACCCGAGACCGCGCACATAATCGGAATGGCGATCAGGAACGAAAAATCCGACGCCGCCCGGTAGCTTAGCCCGCTGAGCATGCCGCCGGCAATTGTGGATCCGGAACGCGAGAAACCCGGCCACAGTACGGAGATGCACTGGTACACGCCAATCAGCAAAGCCTGCTTGTACGTAAGCTGATCGATGTCCGGCGCCGTAATGTTCGCCTTGCGTTTGGAGAACCATTCGGCAAACAGCATAAAAGCGCCGCCTACGACCAAGGCCCATAATACCGTGGAAGGGCTGAACAAGCTTTTGATAAAATCCCGGAAAACATAACCGACAAGAAGCGCCGGCAATATCCCCAAAAAAACATGCAGCAAATTTAGCCGCTGCGACGGAGCGTTCGTGTTGACGGTCTTTACCTTCTGGCTCAGGCCAAGCAAGTCCAGGATCCGCTCCCGGTAAACCCAGGCCATCGCCAAAATGGCCCCGAGCTGGATGACGATTTCGAAAGTTTTCATCTCCGGCGACTGATCGTCGTATCCGAACAGCTTGGCCGTCAGGATCATATGCCCGGTCGACGACACGGGAATAAACTCCGTTAAGCCTTCCACAATAGCTAAAACAATCGCGACGATAAAACTCATCCCATCCTCCTGATCAGGTATGACGTCTATTCTTTTATTCTACTTTTTTCCATCGCTGATGAAAACAATTTTCCACCGCGCCGCGCGTTTGCAGCTCCATCCGCAGCAGATCGCGAAGAAAGTCAGGGAGCATGTACCGCTTCTCGCTTCCGTTTTTCAGCCGCTCATAGCCGACGCCGAACGCAAACATATCCAATGTGCCGACATCATAGATTCGCCGGGCTTCCACGGGTTTTCCCGCCACGCGGGCCTCTACGATCCGCCGGAAGGGAGGGGCGTCCGGATGGTAGAGAATCTCCATGCCGTCGGTGCAAATGCACCCCAGCACTTTCCCTCTGAAACCATAACCGAAAATGACTTTCTCCTTCATTTCATCCAATAGCGACTGCTCCAGGCTGTAAAGAATGTCCTCACCGCTCAGCTTCATTCTGCAAGGGTTGATAGGCGACGGGCACCGCTCATGCAGCATCCCCGCGCTGATCTCGCCTGCCGGAAGGCCGGCCAGCAGTTGCCCGCTGTTCACCATCGACAGCTCGCTGCCCGTATATCTCCGGACCGCTTGCGCGAGCAAATTGCCAAACGGAGATTCGGCGCCGTAATCTACCGGCAGGCTGCGCTCCGTGACGGCCACGGTACGGCTTAATCGCTCTTTGGCAAGCGTGAGGTTCCGGGAAATCGCTTCGGTCACCCGCTCCTGCTTGGGCCCGTCTCCCACTTCGCGGCAAGCGCCGCCGATTTGGAAGGCTCGCCCCTGGCCCGCCGGATTTTTGCGGACGACGATTTTTCCCAGATAACGGCCGAATTTACCGGCCGCCGTAATCATCGCCGAGCCGATCGGCTCGGGCGTCTCCAGCAGATGATGCGTATGTCCGCCCAAAATCAGGTCGATCCCCGGAACCGTCTCCGCCAGCTCGCGGTCCAGCGCCAGCCCCAGGTGGGACATGACGATCACCAGATCCGCCTGGCCGCGAAGCTGCCGCACGTCTTCAGCAATCGTTTCCCGCGGATTCAAAGCGCCTAGGCCCAGCAGATCATAAAATTCGGCAAAAGCAGCCGTTGCCGCAACCAGGCCGATCGTAAACCCGCCTTTTTGCACAATCAGCCGTCTTTGCATCCAGACCGGCGGACGTCCGGTTGCTTTTTCCAAAATATTGCCGCACACCACGGGGCTTTTCAGCTCCGCGTAAGCCTGTTCAAGCTGGTCGGGGGTAAACGTCAGCCCTTCATTGTTGCCGATCGTCACGGCATCGTAACCCGTCAGGTTCAGCACGTCCACGTTGGCCTGTCCCATCGTCCCTTCGGTTTCCACGGCGGAGCGGTCCATATGGTCCCCGATATCGAGAACAAGCGTAGGTCCGGACGCCTGGGCCCGCAATTCATCGATCATGGCTGCGATGCGCTCCATGGCGCCGAAATGGCTATGTATATCGTTCGTATAAAGAATCGTTAATGTATCCTGGTCCATCTCCGGCATCACATCCTGCCCCCTTGCCTTCTCCTTAAAACCGGCCTATTCTAAATTTTAGAGTTCAAAGAGTATTATATACCTTAAAATTGATCATTGTCTTCTGATAATGATATATTACAATCAAACCAAACCGAGGAGATTTCGTATGAACATCAAAATTGCTTTATTTGCCGGGTTGGCCGACCGCATCGGCGCGTCCAGCCTCGATTTTGCATATCCGCAGCCCGAACTTCAGCAAGTGACCGCGACTCAGCTGAAAGAAGCCTTGGCCGCCGCATATCCCGCCGCTTCAACGCTGATTGACGCTTCGTTCGTGGCGGTTAACCAGGAATATGCCGCAGGGGACGCCGTCATTACCGAACATGACGAGGTGGCTCTGATTCCGCCGGTTTCGGGCGGGGAAAACGCCGCGGAAGACGGAGAATCCCAGGCAGAGGGCGATCTTTATGTCATTACCGAGGAGCCGATTTCCGCCGAAGAGGTCAGCCGCAAAGTCATCACCCCCGCGCACGGCGCATCGCTTGCTTTTATCGGAACGACCCGGGAATGGACCGAGGGGCGCCGCACGGTACATCTGGAATACGAAGCTTACGTGCCGATGGCCTTGGCCAAACTGCGGCAAATCGGCGCCGAGCTCGGCGAGAAATGGCCGGGAACCAGATGCGCCATCAGCCATCGGATCGGCCGGGTCGGTCTGGCCGAAATCAGCGTTGTGATCGCCGTATCGGCCCCGCACCGGGACAGCTGCTACGAAGCGAGCCGTTACGCCATCGAACGGCTGAAACAAATCGTGCCCATTTGGAAGAAGGAAATCTGGGAAGACGGTTCCGAATGGAAAGGGCACGGCTTGGGTCCATGGAACCCTTCTGTCCCCGGGACTTACAGCTCGGTACGGTGACTGGCGCCCCATAATTCTCGTTGTCAATCCAAATATTTCCTGTTATTATAAAGGAAAACTGGTGATATGAGGTGTCATCGCCCTTGAAAGTGCATATCATGGAACTGAGCCCCGGAGATCGTCTTCAAACCGACATCTTTAACAATTACGGCGTTTTTGTTATGCAGAAAGGCGCCCGGTTGACGAAAGATGCCATCGTGAAATTGATGCAGCACGGTATCGACTACGTGGATATTGAACCGCAAAGCCGGGATGTGGACGCCCCTCCGGAAGAGTGGCCTTCCCATCCGGCGCAAAAAGTCAAACCCATTTTGGACGATACCGTGGACGGTTTTGAACAGATTTTCTTGGAAGCGCTAACTCACGGTACCTTTGATAATGCCAAAGTGGACAAGCTGCTTAAGCCCATGGTCAATCAACTCGTTGACCATAAAGACGTCGTCTCCTTGCTGCTGCTCTTAGGAGGCGATGACAACTATGCCTATCATCACTCTATGCAGGTCGGGATGCTTTCCTATTATATCGCTTCCTGGCTCGGTTATTCCAAGGAGAAAGCCTACCAGGCCGGCAAGGCCGGCTACTTGATCGACATCGGCAATTGCAAAGTGCCGCAGGAAATTTTGTCCAAACCCGGCAAACTAACGCCGGAGGAATTCGATCAGGTCAAAAGACATCCCGCCTACGGATATGAAATCATCCTACACTCAACCGGAGATGAAATCGCCGCTCAAGTGGCCCTGCAGCACCATGAACGCGAGGATGGGAGCGGATACCCAAATGGCCTGCACGCCAAAGACATCCATCCTTTCGCCAAAATCGCCGCCGTCGCCGACGTTTATTCCGCAATGACCACCAATCGGGTTTACCGCTCCAAGCAGGAACTGCTGACCGTGCTGCGCGAACTGAACAGCCTCAGCTTCGGCAAGCTCAGCCCCGAACCGACGCAAGCGCTGATCGGCCATTTGCTGCCGAACTTCATCGGCAAGAAGGTGCTGCTCAGCAGCGGCGAAGTCGGCTCGATCGTCATGACGAACCAGACCGATTTTTTCCGCCCGCTCGTCCAAACCGATTCCCGCTTCATCGACCTGTCCAAAGAACGGGAGACCACGATTGAAGAAGTTTACCTGTAAGCCTGCGCAGGAGCTGCTCCATAGGTCAAAATCGACCCGGAGCGGCCTTTTGTGCGCCCAATCCACTCCCGCCCAGAGAGCATACACTATGGCAAAAACGTGGAGGCGCACAACATGCCGAACTACCGCATCATCGTCGATCTTTCGGACAGAAAGCTATATTTGCTGGACAACAACACCGTCGTCCGCGCGTTTCCGGTCGGGATCGGAAAAATGCTCACGCAAACGCCGCAAGGCACCTATACGATCGTCAACAAAGCCCCAAATCCCGGCGGCCCGTTCGGCGCGTATTGGATGGGGTTATCCAAACCCCATTACGGGATTCACGGCACCAATGATCCTTCCACCATAGGCAAAGAGGTTTCGCACGGCTGCATCCGCATGTACAACCCGGATGTGATCGAGCTGGCAAGAATCTTGCCGATCGGGACGAGCGTGACGATCAGGCAGTAGCCGTAACTTGTGCTGAATTGGAGACAATAAGGTCTCCTGAGGCCCCTCCTGACGTCCGTTACGATGATGAAATGCAAAAGTGCATGCGATTTTCGTCGAAATCCCTCGAAATTGGCGGCTCAACTGTAAAAGTGCAGTTCATTTCCGGGCAAAAGATACTTTTTGATCCAGTAGCCTCAAATCAGATGTATTTTTGCACTTCAACCGCTCAAAAGCAGAAATTTGCGGAAACTCAAATGTACTTTTGCATTTGATCCCATCAGATTCAGCGCCTACTCTACCGGTAGATGATGGTTTTCCCCATTATGTAAAAAAATCCGCAGAGTAAATCTGCGGATTTTGCAACCGAAACCGTGGATAGCCTCAGCTTTTCCTTAACCGATCGAACCTTCCATCTCGAACTTGATCAACCGGTTCATTTCCACCGCGTACTCCATCGGCAGCTCCTTGGTGAACGGTTCGATGAAGCCCATGATGATCATTTGCGTCGCTTCTTCTTCGGTAAGGCCGCGGCTCATCAAGTAGAAGAGCTGCTCTTCCGACACCTTCGAAACGGTCGCTTCGTGCTCCAGCACGATGTTGTCGTTCATGATCTCGTTGTACGGAATCGTGTCCGACGTCGACTCATTGTCGAGGATCAGCGTATCGCATTTGATGTTCGCCTTCGCGCCTTCCGCCTGACGGCCAAAGGAAGCGAGGCCGCGGTACGTCACTTTACCGCCATGTTTACTGATCGATTTGGACACGATCGTAGACGTCGTATCCGGCGCCAGGTGAATCATTTTCGCCCCGGCGTCCTGAAGCTGGCCTTTGCCCGCTACCGCGATCGACAGCACGCTGCCTTTCGCGCCACGGCCTTTGAGCACAACCGCTGGATATTTCATCGTCAGCTTGGAGCCGATGTTGCCGTCGACCCATTCCATCGTGGCGTTCTCTTCGGCCACCGCACGTTTCGTAACGAGGTTGTAAATGTTCGGCGCCCAGTTTTGGATCGTCGTATAACGCACGCGGGCATCCTTTTTCACGATAATTTCCACGACCGCGCTATGCAGCGAGTTTGTGCTGTAGATCGGCGCCGTGCAGCCTTCCGTGTAGTGCACGAAGCTGCCTTCGTCGGCGATGATCAGCGTGCGTTCGAACTGGCCCATATTTTCCGAGTTAATGCGGAAATAAGCTTGCAGCGGGATTTCGCATTTCACGCCTTTCGGCACGTAAATGAAGCTGCCTCCGGACCAGACGGCGCTGTTCAAAGCGGCAAACTTGTTGTCCGCCGCCGGAACGACGGTGCCGAAGTATTCGCGGAACAACTCCGGATACTCGCGCAGTGCGGAATCCGTATCCATAAAAATAACGCCTTGGTCTTCCAGGTCCTTCTGAATGCTGTGATAAACGACCTCGGATTCGTATTGCGCGGATACCCCGGCGAGGAATTTCTGCTCCGCTTCCGGAATCCCGAGTTTATCAAACGTTTCTTTGATTTCGGCAGGAACCTCTTCCCAAGTTTTCCCTTGCTTTTCCGAAGGTCTTACATAATATTGAATATCGTTAAAATCAAGCTCGCTTAGATCCCCGCCCCAACGCGGCAACGGCATCTTCTCGAATTGTTCCAACGATTTCAGCCGGAAATTAAGCATCCATTCCGGTTCGTTTTTAATACGGGAGATCTCCGTCACGATTTCGCGGGTCAAACCTTTACCCGATTGGAATATCGCTTTGTGTTCGTCCCGAAAACCATATTTGTACTCTTCCAATTCCGGTGCTTTTTTGGCCATGAGTCAGGTCCCTCCTTAAATTTAAGATTCGGTTTGAATCCCTTTTTTCAAAGCGTTCCAAGCTAATGTGGCGCATTTGATCCGGGCCGGAAATTTGTTAACGCCGGATAAGGCCTCAAGATCCTCGTAATCGTCAAAATCCACGGATTCGCCTAACATCAGCTTGGAGAAACGTCCGGCCAAGTCCAACGCCTCCGTCAGCGTCCGGCCCTTGACGGCTTCCGTCATCATCGAGGCCGACGACATGCTGATCGAGCAGCCTTCCCCGGTAAACCGGGCGTCCTTGACGATGTCGCCCTCGATGATCAGCTGCAAGGAAATCCGGTCGCCGCAGGTCGGATTGTTCAGGTCGACCGTAACGGCATCTCCAGCAAATTTTCCGCGGTTGCGCGGGTTTTTATAATGATCCATAATGACGCGGCGGTACAAATCGTCCAGTTGCATTACCCAAAATACTCCTTTGTTTGGATTAAAGCTTCCGCCAGTCGGTCGATATCCTGTTCCGTATTGTACAGATACAGGCTGGCTCTGGCCGTTGCGCTCGCTTCCAGCCAGCGCATCAGCGGCTGGCAGCAATGATGGCCGGCCCGGATAGCGATGCCGGAAGCGTCGAGCACGGTCGCCACGTCATGCGGGTGAATGCCTTCCAGATTGAAGGTCAGAAGTCCGACCTCGCGTTCGCGCGGTCCGTACAACGTTAGTCCCTCAATTTCCGATAGGCGGTTTATCGCATAAGCCGCAAGTTTGGCCTCGTGCCGATGAATTTCCTCCAGCCCGATCCCTTCCAGAAAATCGATGGCCGCCGCGAGTCCGACGGCGCCGGCGATAATCGGCGTCCCGCCTTCGAACTTCCAAGGAAGTTCCTTCCAGCTTGACTCGTACAAACCGACATCGTCGATCATTTCGCCGCCGTATTCGACCGGTTCCATCGATTCCAGCAGATGCTTCTTCCCATATAGTACCCCAATCCCGGTCGGAGCGCACATCTTATGTCCGGAAAAAGCATAAAAATCGCAGTCGAGGTCCTGTACGTCCACTTTCATATGCGGCGTGCTTTGTGCCCCGTCGACGACCATAACGGCCCCGTGCCGGTGCGCGATGGCGGCCAGCTCCTTCACCGGGTTCACCACGCCAAGCACGTTGGATACATAGGAAGTGGCCACGATTTTCGTTTTGCCGGTGATCGTCTTCTCCGCATCCTCCAGCGCGATATGACCGTCCGGCTGAAGCGGAATATATTTCAGCACCGCCTTCTTCTTCAGCGCCAATTGCTGCCAAGGAATCAGGTTGCTGTGGTGCTCCATCGGGGTGATGACAATTTCATCGCCTTCATTCACGGCCGCCGGGCCGTAAGACGATGCGACCAGATTCAGCGAAGTCGTTGTTCCCCGGGTAAAAATAATTTCCTCGCGGCGCGCCGCCCCAATAAAGCGGGCTACCTTCTCGCGAGCGCCCTCGTAAGCGTCGGTCGCCCGGCTGCCCAGCGTGTGAACGCCGCGGTGCACATTGGCGTTATCCCATTCGTAGTAGTGCTTCAGCGCCTCCAATACCTGGACCGGCTTCTGCGAAGAAGCCGCGCTGTCCAGGTAAACGAGCGGATGCCCGTTTACCTCCTGCTGCAAAATCGGAAACTGTTTTTTGAGCTCTTCGGCGTTTATGCTCATTGTCCCAACTTCCTTTCCACCAGAGCCTGCAGCTGCTTTTGCAGCGGCTCCAGCGGGATATCCGACACGACCGGCGCCAAGAAACCGTAGATGACCAAGCGTTCGGCTTCGGCGCGGGTAATGCCGCGCGACATCAAGTAGTAGATCTGCTCAGGGTTCACCTGGCCGACGGAAGCGGCGTGGCCGGCGGTAACGTCATCCTCGTCGATCAGCAGAATCGGATTGGCGTCCCCGCGTGCTTTCGGGCTCAGCATCAGCACTTTTTCCGTTTGCTGGCCGTCCGCTTTGGTCGCGCCTTTTTCGATTTTCGTGATCCCGTTGATGATCGCCGTAGCCGATTCGCGCATCACCCCGCGGGTGATCATTTGGCTGCTCGAGCTTTTGCCGTAGTGAACAGCCTTCGTCGTGTAGTTCAAACGCTGCGAGCCGGAACCTACCGCAATAACTTTTGCGTCGGAGCTCGAGCCGTTCCCTTGCAAAATCGACAGCGTTTCGCTGGCCGAGTCGCCGCCGTTCATTTCGCCGACGATCCATTCGATGCTGCCGTCATTTTCGACGATAGCGCGCCGGAATATCAGGTCGGTCGCTTGCTCGCCCAAATGATGCACCGTAGCAAACTGCACCTTGGCCCCTGGTTTTACGAACACTTCCGCGGAACCGTTGTGCACGATTTTGCCGCCCAGGTTCACGGAAATGTAGTTATCCACGTAAGTGACCTTGCTGTTCGCTTCGGCCACGATCAAGACATGCGGCGCAAATACCGCACCGGCCTCATCCAGCAGGAAAATGCTTTGCAGCGGCGCATCGATTTCGACGTTTTTCGGCACGTACAGGAATACCCCGCCGTTCCACAAAGCCGCATGCAGCGCGGCCAGCTGGTTCTCCTCCGGCTTCACCGCCGTATGCAGATATTTCTGAACGAGGTCGCCGTGCTCGCGGGCCGCGGTTTCCAGGTCGGTAAAAATAACGCCCTTCGCCGCCAGCTCCGGAGCGAGCCGGGTAAATACAGTGTCGGAGTTGCGCTGCACAAGCAGATTGCTTTGGTCCGTCAAATCGACGAGCGAAGTGATGCTGTCCGGAAGCTGCTGCGATTTTTCTTTGCGAGCCGCGCTTAATTCTCCGTAATTATTCAGGTCCCAGCGGTCGAGCCGCGTTTTCTCCAATTTAGGCAATTCCAGTTCCGCCGCCAGCTGCAGCGCCCGCGACCGGCTTTCGGTCAGCCACGCCGGTTCGCCGCGCTTGGCGGAAAGATTTTTTAACTGCTCCGCTTCCACCGGAAGAACGGTTTGTGTCGTCATCTTATGGTTCCTCCTTCCGCTTAGGCTTCTTGACCGACCGTTTCGTCCACGATGCCAAGCTCTTCTTTCACCCAATCATAACCGTCCTGCTCCAGACGTTCCGCCAGCTCAGGGCCGCCGGATTTGACGATGCGCCCTTGCATCATCACGTGCACGAAGTCCGGTTTGATGTAGTTCAGCAGGCGCTGATAGTGGGTGATGATCAGGAAGCCGCGATCCTCGCTGCGAATCGAGTTGACGCCGTTCGCCACGATGCGCAGCGCGTCGATGTCAAGGCCGGAGTCGATTTCGTCGAGAATGACGAGTTTCGGATCGAGCAGCAGCATTTGCAAAATTTCGTTCCGCTTCTTCTCCCCGCCGGAGAAACCTTCATTCAAATAACGGTGGGCGAATTCCGGATTCATTTCCAGCACCTTCATCTGCCCTTCCATTTGACGGATGAATTTGATCAGCGAAATTTCATCGCCTTCTTCGCGGCGGGCGTTAATCGCGCTGCGCAAAAAGTCGGAATTTGTCACCCCGGCGATTTCACTCGGATACTGCATGGCCAGGAACATGCCGGCGCGGGCACGCTCGTCCACTTCCATCTCCAGCACGTCTTCGCCGTTCAGCGTAACTTTGCCGTCCGTCACTTCATATTTCGGATGCCCCATGAGTGCCGAAGCGAGCGTACTTTTCCCGGTTCCGTTCGGACCCATGATAGCGTGGATTTCTCCGCCTTTTATCTCAAGATCGATCCCTTTCAGGATCTCCTTCCCTTCAATCGTCGCTTTAAGACCTTCCACAGCAAAATGCGTAGCCATTTTTCCTGCTCCTTCCATCATACGAGAGTTTAGCCAGGGACGTTGCCCTTTGTTTT
Organism: Paenibacillus oralis; assembly: GCF_003863965.1. Lineage (GTDB taxonomy): Bacteria > Bacillota > Bacilli > Paenibacillales > Paenibacillaceae > Fontibacillus > Fontibacillus oralis. The sequence continues at coordinate 3,903,619 of NZ_RRCN01000001.1, read as the reverse complement.
TGCCATTATAGCATAACAATTATCACATTAGAATAATTCTAAGTGATTCTCATTGATTCTCATTTCATTCTAACCTAATTTGTATGCATAATCAACGTACGCCGGCGGACATACCGCCACACGAAAAAGGCTCGGCCCGCTTCATGACGGCCAAGCCCTGTTCGAACGCAAGACTGACTTAAGCGTCCCTAATCAGCCCAAGTAAGAACGCAGCATCCACATGTGCTTTTCCCAATCTCTTTTGTACCCCGTCAACAAGTCGCCGGTGACATCATCGCCGGCCTGATCGGCCAAATCGATCGCTTCATGATAAGACTCCGCCAAGGTGGCAAGGTCCTCGATCAAGCTCTGCACCATGGCCTGCGGCTCTGCCTGCCCCGCCGCATCCTGAATGGAGGACAGTTCGAGATATTCCTTTAACGTTGCGGCAGGCTCCCACTTCAGGGCAAGCATCCGTTCGGCTATGGCGTCCATCTGCTCCGCAGCTTCATTATATAGCTGTTCGAATTTGGCATGCAGGGTAAAGAAACTGCCGCCTTGAACGTACCAATGAAAATGATGCAGCTTGACGTATAATACGTTCAAATTGGCGACCTGTACGTTAAGCAACTGCTCCAGGACCGTCTTGTTCGACTGGCCTGCTTGTTTGGCATCCGATTGCGTCATGATTCATCCCCTACCTTCAGCTTGGAATAGAGTATGCTCGCTTATTTATTACCCATAACCAGTGTTTACGAAACAGGTTCGATTCATTCGGCGTTCGCTATTAAGTATTTCCAGTTTCGTTCCGTGTTCTTTTTGGGAATTTGGGGCTATGATTGTTTATTGAGCGGTGCTATTATTAATGAAGTCAAACCGAACACGACTTTTATGGGGGAACTATGGACAAGCAAACTGAACAGCATCATGAGGATGAATCCGGTTACTTATTTAACGTGGAAGTGTTGATTCGGAGCAAAACGAACGGACAGGCGCTTCAGAACCTGCTGCAAATGTTGAACAACGGGCCTGAAATCATAGATTTCCGGATTAATTCGGGAATTGAACTGGGCGAAATCATCGAATCGCTGCTTGCGAACCGGAAGCAGTCCTTTATTTCCAAGACCTATAAGCGCTTGGGAAAAACGGAGGCAAACAACAACACACCCGCTGACGGCAAAAAAAGCGAACCCCAGCCAAAAGCGAAATCGCCCGCCCCGGATCAAGCCGCCAGCGGCTTCAGGGACTTCGCTTCCAGCGAGGAATTTCAGAAGTGGATTCAGAGTTACATTACAGGAAACAAGCTGGTGCGGCTATACGTCAACCGGAACGGCGAACGGATGAGCATCCCGTGCCGGATTTTGAACTTCCTGCCGGAAACGTACGCGTTGAACGTGTATCATGTGGACGAGAAACAGGTCTATAACCTGAAGCTGAGCGAAATTATCGACTTCCTGGACACTTAATCCAGGAAATGGACGATTCACGTCATTCAGCCGAGCTTATCGTTTTCATGGGAAGAAGGACAGCTCACTGAGATGAATTCAACTGCAAAAATGCATTCTGTTTTCCGTAAATCACCATTTTAAAGCGATTAAAATGAAAAAGTGCATCTTTTTTGGGGCTATTCGATAAATAAGGGACTTTTGACCGGGAATGAATGCACTTTTGCAGTTGAACCGCCATTTTCGGGGAATTCCGACGAAATTCGCCTGCACTTTTGCAATTCGTGGAATTTCGTTCTGGTCGCACCGAAAGTTGAGTTATAAATTCTATCATCTTCAAAAAGACGGCTGAACCCGCTCCGCCGTGGAGCCCTTCAGCCGTCTTTTTCCGTTCTAAGCCTTCTTGCTCCAAGCCTCCAGCGCGAGCAGCAGCCAACCGGCGATAAAAGAAACGCCCCCGAGCGGCGTAACCGGCCCGAGCCAGGTCCAATGGAGTGCAGCCAATCCGTACAGGCTGCCTGAGAACAGGATGACGCCGAGCAGAAACAGCCGGCCCGCCCAGCGAAGCCGCCCGGATTCCCCCCATTGCCCGGCAAAAAACGCCGTCAGCAGGATCGCAATCCCGTGAATCATCTGGTAATGTACTCCAGTTTCATAAGTGCCAATGGCCGTCTCGCCGATTTTCGCCTTCAACATATGCGCCCCGAATGCGCCAAGCGCAACGGCGAGCAGCATGACGACCGCGCCGATTCCGGCATAGGTGCGCTGCATTTTTTCCGCCTCCCTTGTTTGTTCATTTCGCCAAAATTCATTCATGTTCATTCTACCTCAACCATCCGTCCGATATCTACAGCAAGCTGAAATGAAGCCTATGACCAGTGCCTTTCCCTTGCCTTCCGCTTTTTGATAAAATAGAATAATCGAACAATATAATCAAGGAGATGCTTATGGCAAACGTCAAAATTTTCGCTGACAGTACCTCGGACCTGCCCGTAGAATGGATCCCCCGCTATGATATCGGAATTATTCCTTTATATGTCGTGTTTGGCGGCGAGATGTTCAAGGATGGGGTGGATATCACGCCGGTCGATATTTACCGGAGGGTCGAGGCTGCCGGGAGTTTGCCGAAAACGACCGCTCCGTCGCCCAAAGATTTTATGGACGCCTTCGGTCCCTATATCGAGCGCGGGCAGGACATCGTTTATATCAGCCTTTCATCCAAACTCTCATCGACCTATCAAAATGCGCTGATCGCCGCCGCAGAGTTCCCGGAAGGGCGGATTCACGTTGTAGATTCCCAGACCTTATGCAGCGGTATTGGCCTGTTGGTCATGAAAGCGGTCAAAGCTGCGGCGGAGGGCCGCACCGCCGGCGAAATCGCCGCACTGGTCAGCGATATCCGCCCGCGGGTGGAAACGCAATTCGTCATCGATACGCTGGAATATTTGTATAAAGGCGGACGCTGCTCCGGCATGCAGAACTTTATCGGCAGCCTGCTCCAAATCAGGCCCGTGCTCAAGCTGGTGAACGGGAGCATCATCCCGGCCTACAAGGTGCGCGGCCGCAAGGAGAAGGCGGTCCAGCAAATGCTGGACAACGCTTTGGCCGACCGGGACAACATGGATCACGACTTGATCATCGTCGCCCACACGCTGGCCGAAGAGGATGCGCTGCGTTTGGCCGCGATTTTGCGGGAGCAGACGGAAGCGCGGGAGGTGGCCGTATCCGAAGCGGGATGCGTCATTTCCAGCCACTGCGGGCCCGGTACCGTCGCCATTATGTACACGAGAAAATAATCGGCCGCTTAGGCCCGGCTTTTGCAGAAAGGCTACAACTTATAGGAGGATCAATATGGCATCGATCAAAATTTTCGCGGACAGTACCTGCGATTTGCCGGCGGATTGGATTAAACGGCACGAAATTGGCATCGTTCCCCTGTACGTCACTTTTTCCGACCAAACGTACGGAGACGGCGTCGATTTGAGCGTGCCCGATCTTTACCGCAAAGTCAGCGAGACCGGCAAGCTCCCGAAGACGGCCGCGCCGTCGCCGGCCGATTTCATTCAGGCGTTCTCCCCTTATATCCGGCAAGGGCAGCAAATATTATGCATCAGCTTGTCTTCAGAGCTTTCATCTACATATCAAAACGCCCTGCTTGCGGCGGAGGAATTCCCGGAAGGGGCGGTCACCGTATTCGACTCGCTTAATTTATCGACCGGCATCGGTCTTCAGGTGATGAAGGCGGTGCAGGCCGCGTCGGAAGGCAAAAGCGTCGGCGAAATCGTCGACCTGCTCACGGCGGTTCGGCCTAAGGTCGAAACGGAGTTTGTCATCGATACGCTGGAATACTTGTACAAAGGCGGACGCTGCTCCGGCATGCAAAACCTGATCGGCAGCCTGCTCAAAATCCGCCCGGTCATCAAAGTGGCGGACGGCAAAATGACCCCTGCCTACAAAGTCCGCGGCAGCCGGGAAAAAGCCCTTGACCAGCTGCTGAACAACGCGCTTGGCCGCTTAAACGATATGGATAACGACATTATTTTTGTCACCCATTCCCTGGCGGATGAAGACGCGGCCAAGCTGAAACAAGAGCTTGAGGCCAGAACCGGGGCCAAGACCGTCGCCGTTTCCAATGCCGGCTGCGTCATTTCCAGCCATTGCGGCGCCAAAACGATCGGCATCCTGTATACCAAAAAGACAGGCTGACGTACAGATAGAGTCATGTCCTTTTAACCCCTTGAGGCGGCCAGTACATGACTCTATTGGTTTTCCGCCTAAGTTTGCGGTTTGCCGCGTTTATATCCGACCCGCGAGCGGTATTGCTGCGGCGCCCGGGCCGGATAGCGGACCGGCAGCGAAAACATGTGCACGAGCATCGTAAACGGAATCGAGGCGAACAACAGGAACGCCGACAGGACGTGCAGCTGGAAGATGAACGGAACCGTATCCATCAGGTGATAATCCGGCCGAAACGCAAGCAAACTACGGAACCACGGACCGATGGTTGTCCGGTATTCGTAAGCGGCCACCGTCGTATTGTATACAATCGTCATATAGGTGCCGTTGGCGGCGACGATCAGCAGCAGGATCACCGCGAAGTAATCGGCAAATCCGGCATGGGCGCGCACGCGCCGGTTCGTTATTTTGCGAATCAGCAAAATAATAAGCCCCAGCACCACCATGATTCCCGCCAGCCCGCCTCCGGCAATCGCAAAGATGTGGTACGTTTCATCGCTCACGCCCATGGCATGGTATACCCTTCGCGGAATCAACACCCCCATCACGTGGCCGATAAAGGCGAAGACGATGCCGTAATGGAAGATCGTGGAGCCGAGCCGCAGCCATTTTTTCTCAAACATTTCCGTCGAAGGAGCGGTCCAACTCACTTGGCGGAAGGCAAACCGGTACAACAATCCGACAATCATCACCGTTAGGGCGATGTACGGATAAACAACCCACCAGAATAATCCGGTCATGAAGCTGCCCCCATTCATTCAGTTGCATATTTGCAAAACGATAGATCCGTTCCCGTTCGGGCCGTTCCGTCCAGCCCGTACAGAATCGGGTAAGGGAGTTCGCCTTGGTCGGCCTGCTCCCGCTTCTGCGTAAGCCGGCGGACATCTTCCTCCGAAGGTTCGCCAAAAACATCCGCCACAAGATGGTGAAGCAGTTGCCGGTAAGGGTTGTCCTCCGCCAAATGCTCGCATACCCGCTTCGTGGCGACGGCGAGCCGAAGCTCCAAAGCCCGGACGTGGACATGGTCCGGACGCACGGCCAGCAGCTCGTACAGAAGCGGCATATAATCGGCCAGTTCGCCTGCGGCGGCGGCAAAACCGGCGTCCTTGATGATCTGCTGCAAGAGAATCAGCGCGGCGCCGCGCTCCCGGCTGTCCCCAAGCTCATGCGCGGTGAGATACAGTCCGGTTTTTTCCTTCCAATCAAAAGACCAAACATACTGCTCCCTTAGCTCCTTCAGCGGGCAGGATAACAGCGGGTGGCTCGCCTCCTGAAGACGTTCCGCCAGCAGCGGGCCTCCGGCTTCCCGGACCGCTTCCACCATGCTCCGCGCGGTTTCCGGAAAATCATCCTCCGGATATCCGAGCAGTCTGGCCGCAAACATCAAACTGATTTGCTTGGCTTCCATCGCCAACCTCCTTGCTCTACCTGTCGTCTTTGGCAAACAACCGCGGCAAAAATCCTTCCTCCGGTGTGATGCCCTCCAGACTGCAAGCTCCCTGACGGTAATGCAGTCCGGCTTCGTTGATCATTTCCCGCCGCCCTGTCGGAATGACGAAACGTTCGTTGTGCTTGGCAACGGCAAACAAACGGGCCATCTCCTCGATTTCCTCCACGCTGGTTCCCGCCTCCCCAAGCAGCTTGCTGCGCTTCAGCTCGTCCAGGCCGCCGACCGCACGGTCCCGCATCAATACGCGCATCGCCGTCATCTTCAGCAGCACCCGCCGGATCTCTTTCGTGTCGCCCGCCGTCAGCAAGGACGCCAAATATTCCAGCGGAATCCGCATCTGATCGACCGCCGGGATGTACATGTCCGTCTGCAGCTCGTCCTCCTCGATATGGTTCATGATCGGACTGAGCGGCGGTACGTACCAAACCATCGGCAAGGTGCGGTATTCCGGATGCAGCGGCAGCGCCACCTTCCATTTCATCGCCATTTTGTATACCGGAGAGCGCTGGGCCGCATCGATCCAGGCATCCGTGATCCCCGTTCTTCTCGCTTCCCGGATGACCTCCGGATCAAACGGATCCAGGAAAACGCCGAGCTGCGATTCGTACAATTTCTGCGGATCTTCTACCGAAGCGGCCGCCTTTACCCGGTCGGCATCGTACATGACGACGCCGATATAGCGAATCCGGCCCACGCATGTTTCGGAGCAGATCGTTGAAATTCCGGCCTCCGTGCGCGGGTAACAAAAGTTGCATTTCTCCGCCTTATGGGTGTTCCAGTTGTAATAGACTTTATGGTACGGGCAGCCGTTCATGCAGAACCGCCACCCCCGGCAGGCCTCCTGATCGACCAGCACGATGCCGTCCTCGTCGCGTTTGTACAGCGCGCCGGACGGGCACGAAGCGACGCAGGAAGGATTGAGGCAATGCTCGCAGATCCGCGGCAGATACATCATGAACGTTTTTTCATATTCCAGGGCGATATACTCCTGCAGCTTTTTGACGTTGGGATCAAGCGGCACGATTTCGCTGCCGCCGGCCAAATCATCGTCCCAGTTCGGCCCCCATTCAGGCTTGTCCATATACTCGCCCGTAATCAGCGACACCGGCCGCCCGACCGGGAGATGCTTGCTCTTTGGGCTGTGCAGCAGGTTGTCGTAATCATAGGTCCAAGGTTCATAGAAGCTGTCCAAATCGGCCATGTTCGGGTTGTAAAAAATGTTCGCCAGCTTGGCGATCGGGCCTCCGGCGCGCAGCGCCAGCTTACCGCCGCGCAGCACCCAACCGCCCTTATATTTGCCCGTATCCTCCCATTCCTTCGGATACCCCGGGCCCGGCCGCGTCTCCACGTTGTTATACCACATGTACTCCGTGCCGGGGCGGTTGGTCCAGGTATTTTTGCAGGTGACCGAGCAGGTGTGGCAGCCGATGCATTTGTCCAAATTCATCACCATCGCAACCTGCGTTTTAATCCTCAAGCCAATCTACCTCCTTCAGCGGGCGGATGATGGTCAGCGTATCGCGCTGGTTCCCCGTCGGACCGTAGTAGTTGAAACCGTAGCTTAACTGGGCGTAACCCCCGATCATGTGGGTCGGCTTGAGCGTAATCCGCGTCACGCTGTTATGCGTACCGCCGCGCTGCTTGGTGATCGACGTGCCGGGTACGCCCAGCGTGCGGTCCTGGGCATGATACATGTAGGCGATGCCTTCCGGAATCCGGTACGTCAGCACAGCCCGGGCCGCGACGACGCCGTTGCGGTTGTATACCTCGATCCAATCGTTGTCCTTGATCCCGATGGAAGCCCCGTCCTTCTCGTTCAGCCAGACGACCTGCCAGCCGCGGAACAAGGTCGTCATCTGGTTGGTGTCGGTGAACATCGTATGGATGCCCCACTTCTGGTGCGGGGTCAGGTAACGGAGCGTCAGCGATTTCCCGTTCTCCGGCACGCCTTCCTCCCCTTTGAGAAAAGGAACGTGCTTTAGCGGCGGCAAATACAGCGGCAAAGCCTCCCCGAAGTCGAGGATCATTTCATGGTCGAGATAAAAGCTCTGCCGTCCGGTGAGCGTCCGCCAAGGGATACTGTATTCGGTGTTCAGCGTAAATGGCGAATAGCGGCGGTTGTCCTTCTCCAGCCCGCTCCAGACGGGTGCGGAAATGGCCTGGCGGGGTTGGGCCGTGATATCGAACAGCGTAAAGGCTTCCTCCTCGCGGGGAAGGGCGATCTCCGCGAGTTTTTTGCCGGTCTTCTTCTCCATATGGCGCCACCCTTCCACGGCGCGCTCTCCGTTCGTCGCCCCCGACATCAGCAGGATCGCTTCGATCACCTGCCGGTCGTAATATAAATCCGGCTGGCCTTTGCCGACGCCTTCACGCTTCGAGGCGCCAAGCCGGGCCAGCAATTGTTCGTAAACCCGCTCGCCCGGAATTTTCACCGCCTTCGAGCCGTACCCTTTGCGGATGTTGGGCCCGATCGTAATCATCTTGCCGTAAACGTCCTTGTAATCGCGCGGCACGATGAGAAAATGCGGCATGCTTTTACCGGGAACCGCCGCGGTTTCCCCTTTACGCCAATCCTTGATCCTCCCGTGCACCTGGGCCACTTCGTCCGGGCTGTCATGACCAAGCGGAGTCATCATCACGTCTTCGCAGGCGGGGAGATGCTTCTCCGCCAGCTCGGAAAACGTCTTGGCGATCTCCCGGAACGCGTCCCAGTCGCTTTTGCTTTGCCATGGCGGCGAGATCGCCGGATTAAACGGATGGATGAACGGATGCATGTCCGTGCTGCTCAAATCATGTTTTTCGTACCAGGTCGCCGCCGGCAACACGATGTCCGAAAACAGCCCGGAGCTGGTCATGCGAAAATCGATGCTGACGAACAGATCCGTTTTGCCTTCCGGCGGCACGTCGTCGGTGCGCACATCCTCCGGCCGCCAGGAGCGGCTCGGGTCGGTCAGCACCTGACCATCCGCCCCGATCAAATGTTTGGCGAAATATTCATGCCCTTTGCCGCTGTCCCCCAGCAGATTCGAGCGCCAGTTGAAAAACACCCGCGGAAAGTTGCGGGGGTCGTTCGGATGCTCGATCGCCCAGTCGAGTTCGTCTTCCGCCGCCATCCTGGCGATTTCCCGCACGGCCTCCTGATCATCCGTCAGCCCCTTTTCGCGGATTTGCCGCGCCAAATCGATGGAATTCTGGGTGAATTGCGGGAACGACGGCAGCCAGCCGAGCCTTACGGCCAGCGCATTGACGTCGGCCGGATGCATTTTGCCGTACCGCCCGCCCCAAGGCGTATCCTGCTCTTCGCTCACGCGTACCTCGTAGCGGAACTGCTCCGTCACAAAGTAAAAATACGACGTGCCGTTCTGCAGCCGCGGCGGCCGGATCCAGTCGCCGGCAAAAGCGATCTGCTGCCAGCCCTCCAGCGGGCGTACTTTTTCCTGGCCGACGTAGTGGGCCCAGCCGCCTCCGTTTACGCCCTGCGCCCCGGTAAGCATCACCAGGTTCAGGATCGAGCGGTAGATCTGATCGCTGTGATACCAGTGATTGGTCCCCCCGCCCATGGCGATCATCGAACGGCCGCCCGTTTTCGCCGCGTTGTCGGCAAACTCGCGGGCCACCTGGATGCAATGCGACTTTTTGACCCCTGTGATCGCCTCCTGCCAGGCCGGCGTATAAGGCTTCATATCGTCGTAATCGGCCGGATAATCGCCGGGCAGGCCGCGCGAAACGCCGGCGTGGGCCATCATCAGGTCATACACCGTCGCCACCTTCAGCGTCTCGCCTGACGCGCTCTTCAGATGCTTGACCGGTAAGCCCCGGCGTACCGTTTGGCCCTCTTTTTCCGCGAAATACGGAAAATCCACCTGCACGACTTCGTCGGCATCCTGGATAAATGTCAGCTGCGGGTCGATTGGAGTTCCGTCCGCCCTGTTCAGGTCAAGGTTCCAGCGGCTGCTCTGGTCCCAGCGGAACCCTTCGCTCCCGTTCGGCGCCTCCGGTTTCCCCGCCGCCGTGTCCCAGACAACGGTTTTCCATTCGGCAAGCTCCTGCCCGTCGCCCAAGTCGGCCAAGTCGGCCGCCCGCAGGAAGCGGTCCGAACGGGTCATTCCGTTCCCCTCCTTTACGAGGACGAGAAACGGAAGATCGGTGAATTTTTTCACATAATTCATGAAATAGGGGGTCTCCCGATCCACATAAAACTCTTTGAGAATGACGTGCGTCATCGCCATCGCCAGCGCCGCATCCGTGCCGGCCCGGGCCGGCAGCCAAATATCCGCGAATTTCTCGTATTCGGAATAATCGGGGCTCACGCCGACCACCTTGGTGCCGTTGTAACGCGCCTCGACCATAAAATGGGCGTCCGGCGAGCGGGTTTGCGGAATGTTTGTCCCCCAGATGATAAAATATTTCGTATTGTACCAGTCTCCGCTCTCCGGCACATCGGTTTGATCCCCCCATACCTGCGGCGAAGCGGGCGGAAGATCGGCATACCAGTCGTAAAAGCTCAGGATCGTCCCGCCGATCAGCGACAGAAACCGCGTCCCCGCCAAGTAGCTGACCATGGACATGGCCGGAATCGGGCTGAACCCCACGACGCGGTCGGGCCCGTACCGCTTGATCGTATGGATCGTGGCCGCGGCGATCATCTGGCAGGCCGCGTCCCAATCCCCGCGCACGAATCCGCCTTTCCCCCGGGCTTTGACGTAACGCGCTCTTTTTTGCGGATCGCTGACCAGGTTCTCCCAGGCTACAACGGGGTCTTTTACGGCGGCCATTTCCTCCCGCCACATTTCGTAGAGCTCCCCGCGAATATACGGGTACTTCACGCGCAGGGGGCTGTAGGTGTACCAGGAGAAGCTGGCTCCCCGCGGGCAGCCGCGTGGCTCGTATTCCGGAAAATCGGCGCCTGTCGTCGGATAATCCGTCTTCTGCGTCTCCCACGTGATGATGCCGTCCTTCACGAACACATTCCAGCTGCAGGAACCGGTGCAGTTCACCCCATGCGTGGAACGTACGACTTTGTCGTGCTGCCAGCGGCCGCGGTACAGGCTTTCCCAGTCCCGCCCCCTGGGGCTTTCCTCCGTCCATCCCTCATTTATGACTTCGCCGCGCCGCAAATATTTCAGCGCCTGGAACAACTTGTTCTGCTTATCGCCCACCACTAGAGTTCTCCCTTCGCTTCGCAAATCCGCGGCGCCGGATTAAACCGTTCGCCCGCCAGCTTAAACGCCCCTTCTCCAGCCAGCAATTCCTCCGCAAATACGCTCCATGCGGAAGCATTGCAAGCGGCCAAAATCAACCGCTGCAGTTCGTCCGGCTTGCGGATCGCCGCGATTCGTTTCACCGCCTCGCGCGGAATCTCCCCGAACCGCATGTCCAGCACCGCCAGCAAGTCCTCCTGATCCTGCGCTGCCAAAACGTCAAGCTCATGTACTTCCATGTCGACCATTCCTTTCCGTCAGAACGAATTCGGCCCTCCCGCGGGTACCGGTTCCCCGTAGGGAAACCTTAAAGCCGCGATTTTTTGTAGTACTCCGCGATCAGCGTTTTTTTCACCTGTTCCGCCGCCTGGCGCATAAAACCGCCGATTTGCTCGTCTTGATTTTCGACTATGTCCCAAGAAAAAAAACGGCCTTCCACCCGGTCGAACCTTTCTCCGTAGCGAACGTAAACGGTAACCCCTTGTTCGCTCGCCTGCCCGCCGGCTTTTACGTCATAAGGATGCAGGTTCAGCCGGCGGAGCTCGCAGGTTAGACACTCGTACAGCCGGGGTTCCACCGCCCGCAGCGGTTTATCCGGCAGCAGGGCCGTCAACTTTGGGGCCGGAAACCGCTCCATGGCGACGCTCCTCCAATTCCTTTTCCACCATTTCTTCTTCATCCCGGTTATGTATCTGGTCGATCAGAATCAGCGCCTGAAACCTCTGCAGCACCTGCTCGTCCATCTCGCCCCGCTCCAGCCGCTCTTTGATTTCGGCGGCCAATTCCCGCATCAAATTGTGGTCCCGGGTCAAAGCGGTAATCACGTCCCGAAGCTGCGGCTTCAGCTCTACCGCCTCCAGGTATAATCCCTCTTCCTCGCTTTGCGCGTGCTGGAGCGTGCGCGATTCCCAATGTTCGACGGCGATCCAGGCGATGCCCTGCGCTTTGTCCCGTTCGCCCCGGCACAAGCTCCGCTCCAGCAATTCCGTCAATTCCCTGGCTTCTTCAAGCGCGGCCTCATGAATCAGACTGTGGCTGTCCGCCCGTCTCAAGGAGGGTCCTGACATCCGCATCACTTCCTTTTCTCACTGATTTATTACTAAAGTTTGTTATGAATCTAATTAATATACTTTTAAGCATAAAATTCTCAAAATTTTCAAGGGAAAAGCTGTACGCAAAACATTGCAACCGCCGCTCACCCTCACATATCGCCTCACTCCGTGAATATACTTTATTTACATCCACTTCACAGCGCTGGCGTAAATCCACATATGGAGGTGTTCACCATGTCTACGCCCGATCGTTACAATTTCATCGTCTCCAAAGAAGATTGGTCGCTGCACCGGAAAGGGTATCAGGATCAGCAGCGCCACCAGGAGAAGGTGCGGGAAGTCATCCGGCAAAATCTCCCCGATCTCGTGACCGAGGAAAACATCATTATGTCGGACGGAAAGCAGATCATCAAGGTACCCCTCCGCAATTTGGAGGAATACCGGTTTATCCATAACTATCAGAAGCAAAAGCATGTCGGCCAGGGTGACGGGAGCAGCGAAGTCGGTGACGTGCTTGGCCAAGACAGTCCCAAGGATAACGGAAAAGGCGGCAAAGCCGGCGATCGGCCGGGAGTCGACTACGTGGAGGCGGACATCAGCATCGAGGAGCTGGAGGATATGCTGTTCGAGGAGCTGGAGCTGCCTTTCATTCAGGAAAAAGACAAAGACCAATTGGAGACTGAATCCTACCGTTTCAACGATATACGCAAAAAAGGCCTCATGTCCAACATCGACAAAAAGCGGACGATCCTGGAAAATCTCCGCCGCAACGCGACGGCCGGCACGCCGGGCATCCACGGCATCACGCCCGACGATCTGCGCTACAAAACGTGGGAGGAAGTCGTCGTCCCCCACAGTAACGCCGTCATCATCGCCATGATGGATACATCGGGCAGCATGGGCGCATTTGAAAAATATTGCGCGCGCAGCTTTTTCTTCTGGATGACCCGCTTTTTGCGGCGGCAGTACGAAAAGGTGGAGATCGTGTTTCTCGCCCACCACACGGAGGCCAAAGAGGTCAGCGAAGAGGAGTTTTTCACCCGCGGCGAAAGCGGCGGCACGATCTGCTCGTCCGTATACCAAAAAGCGCTGGAAATCATCGATTCCCGTTACTCCCCGTCCAGCTACAACATCTACCCGTTTCATTTCTCGGACGGCGATAACCTGACGAGCGACAACGAACGCTGCATCAAGCTGATCATGGAGCTCATGAAGCGCTGCAATCTGTTCGGCTACGGCGAGGTCAATCAATACAACCGCGGCAGCACCCTGATGTCCGCTTACCGGAACATCAAGCAGGAGAAATTCATGTATTACGTTATCAAGGAAAAAGGCGAGGTCTATAACGCGCTGAAGCGGTTTTTCCACAAGCGCGAAGGGGGGGCGGCCAGTTGAACAGCGAACATGAGCAACTCGAATACGCGATCGCGGAAATTATGGAAATCGCCGGCTCCTTTGGCCTCGACTATTATCCGATGCGGTACGAAATCTGCCCCGCCGACATCATTTATACGTTTGGCGCCTACGGCATGCCTACCCGCTTCTCGCACTGGAGCTTCGGCAAAGCGTTCAACAAGATGAAGATGCAATACGACTTCGGGCTAAGCAAAATCTACGAGCTCGTCATCAACTCGAACCCGTGTTATGCCTTTCTGCTGGAAGGCAACTCCCTGATCCAAAACAAACTGATCGTTGCGCATGTGCTGGCGCACTGCGATTTTTTCAAAAACAATGTGCGTTTCTCCGTCACCAACCGCGACATGGTGGAGAGCATGTCCGCCACCGCCGAGCGGATCAGCCGCTACGAGCTGATGTACGGCAAAGGTACGGTGGAAAGCTTCCTTGATGACGTGCTGGCCATCCAGGAGCATGTCGACCCGCAGCTGATCAAACCGAAACGCTACGATAAAAGCCGGCAGATGGCAGAAAAGCTGCGACTCGCCAAGGAAGGGCGGCAGGGGCAGGTCAAGCCGAAGGAATACGACGACCTGTGGGAGCTGGACGACGTTGCCGATAAGCGTGAAGCTGAAGCCAAAACCAAAGCTAAAGAGTCCTTATTTCCCCCTGAGCCGGAGAAGGACATCATGTGGTTCATCCAGGAGTACTCGGAAACGCTGGAGGACTGGCAGCGGGACATCATGAGCATGCTGCGCGAGGAAATGCTGTATTTCTGGCCGCAGATGGAGACGAAAATCATGAACGAAGGCTGGGCCTCCTATTGGCATCAGCGCATTATCCGCGAGCTCGACCTGACCAGTGACGAAACGATCGAATTCGCCAAGCTGAACGCCTCGGTCGTGCAGCCGTCGCGGCAAAGCCTGAACCCGTATTATCTCGGGCTGAAAGTTTTCGAGGATATCGAGCGGCGCTGGGACAATCCGGCGAAAGAGGAACGGGAGCGCTATGGCCGGGAACCCGGACAGGGCCGGGAAAAGATTTTCGAAGTGCGCGAGCTCGACTCCGATACCTCCTTCCTGCGCAGCTATTTGACCAAAGATCTGGTGCGCGACCTCGACCTGTACATTTTCGAGAAGCAGGGCCCGGAATGGAAAATCACCGACAAGACGTGGGAACACATCCGCGATCAGCTGGTAGCCACCCGCGTGAACGGCGGCTCCCCGTACATCGTCGTCCAGGACGGCGACTACCTCCGCTCCGGCGAGCTGCTGCTGGGGCATCAATATGAAGGACTGGAGCTCGACCTGAAATATTTGGAGCATACGCTCCCCCACGTCTACCGTTTATGGGGCCGGCCCGTGCACCTGGAAACCGTGATCGAAGACAAACGCGCGCTGTTCTCCTACGACGGGCAGAAGCATCTGCGGAAGATGCTGTAAGGGAAGCGTAACCTGTGCGCCGAAATAGGTGTTGGACCACAAGATCAGATGGCAGATCCTTTCGTTTGGAGTGAAACGTTCGGCCCTCGGGCCTCGGGGTATCCTGGCCTAGGGGTATCCGGGCCTCTGGGCCTCTGGGCCTCTGGGTCTCTGGGTCTCCGGGTCTCCAGGTCTCCGGTCTTTCGCTAACGGTTGTAATCGCGCCTAATTAGCCGAAAAGACGGGGTTTCAATTTCTAACGGTTGTGAGCGCGCCTATTTAAGCGAAAAAGGCTCAAATTTGCAGAAAAAAGGCAAAATAGGCTCTGCCACAACCGTTAAAATTAATTTCCTCGGCATTTTGCCGAAATAACGACGCTGACAACCGTTAGAATGGCAGCTCGATCCGTAACGGACCGTAATGACCTTATTCGCACATTTCCCAGGTATTTCCCAATGTAACGGACCTACAAGGCGTTATTCCGCTTCGCAAGGGGTAATTTGCATAAGTTTGATGAGAATAACGGCGCTGGAGTCCGTTACATTTTTGCAACCTCCGTTTTGGCCCATTTAACGTCTTTGGGGTCCGTTAGCCGGACAGCTGGCCAAGCACTTGGGCTTCCATTCAAAAAGGTGAAGGGGATTTTCCCCTCCACCTTTTTTGCCGTCACCCTATCGCCTAACGGTTCAACAAACTTCCGACATAGCGCAGCAGCTCGTTGGCGCATACCGGGCAATACCCGTGCTCGTCGATCAGCCGTTTGCTGACCTCGTTGATCCGCTTCAACTGGTTTTCGTCCGGCGTTTTGGTCGACGTCGTAATTTTCACGATATCCTTGAGATCGGCGAACAGCTTCTTTTCGATCGCCTCCCGCAGCCGGTCGTGATGATTGTATTCGAATTTTTTCCCTTTCCGCGAGTAGGCGGAAATGCGGATCAGGATCTCCTCCCGGAACGCCTTTTTGGCGTTTTCCGAGATGCCGATCTGCTCCTCTATCGAACGCATCAGGCGCTCATCGGGGTCCAGTTCCTCGTCCGTCAGCGGATCGCGGATTTTCGTCCAGTTGCAAAATGCCTCGATGTTGTCGAGGTAGTTCTCAAACAGCGTGCGCGCCGACTCTTCAAACGAATACACAAACGCTTTTTGCACTTCTTTTTTGGCCAGTTCGTCGTATTCCTTCCGGGCGATGCCGATAAAGTTCAAATAGCGCTCGCGTTCCTCCTTCGTGATGGAGGCATGCTGATCGAGGCCGTCCTTGATCGCCCGCAAAATATCGAGCGCCCCCATGCAGTGCAGGTCCTGCTTGATCAGCGCGCTGGAAATCCGGTTGATCACGTAGCGCGGATCGACGCCGGACATCCCTTCCTCCAGGTATTCGTTTTGCAGCTCTTTCAAATCGGCGTCCTTGTAGCCCTCCACTTCCTCGCCGTCGTAAAGGCGCATTTTTTTTACCAGATCGACGCCCTGCTTTTTCGTTTCCTTGAGCCGGGTCAAGATGGAAAAAATCGCCGCCGACCTTAACGCATGCGGGGCAATGTGAATGTGGTTCATATCGCTTTGGCCGATCAGCTTCGCGTAAATTTTCTCCTCCTGGGACACCTTGAGGTTGTACGGAATCGGCATGACAATCATCCGCGACTGCAGGGCCTCGTTTTTCTTGTTGGCGATAAACGATTTATATTCCGCCTCGTTCGTATGGGCAACAATCAGCTCATCCGCGCTGATCAGCGCAAACCGGCCGGCCTTGAAGTTGCCTTCCTGGGTCAGCGACAGCAGGTTCCACAAAAACTTTTCGTCGCATTTCAGCATTTCCTGAAATTCCATCAGCCCGCGGTTGGCTTTGTTCAGTTCGCCGTCAAACCGGTATGCCCGGGGGTCGGACTCCGATCCGTATTCGGTAATCGTCGAGAAATCGATGCTTCCCGTCAAATCGGCAATGTCCTGCGACTTCGGATCGGAAGGGCTGAACGTGCCGATGCCGATCCGCTCATCTTCAGAGAGCAGCACCCGCTCCACCCTGACGTTTTCAATGTCGCCGCCGTACTCCGTTTTGAGCTTTAACTGGCAGACCGGGCATAAGTTGCCTTCGATCCGGACGCCCAGCGCCTTCTCCACCTCGGGCCTCAGCTCATGCGGAACGAGATGGAGCGGGTCCTCATGCATCGGGCAGCCGGCAATGGCATATACGGCCCCTTTGTCCGTCCGCGAAAATTTCTCCAGCCCCCGTTTCAGCAGCGTCACCAGCGTCGATTTGCCGCCGCTGACCGGGCCCATCAGAAGCAAGATCCGTTTTCGCACGTCCAGCCGGCGGGCGGCGGAGTGAAAATATTCCTCGACCAGCTTTTCGATCGCCCGATCCAGCCCGAAAATTTCCTGCTCGAAAAACTTATACCTTTTCCGGCCGTCAACTTCCTCTATCCCATAAGACTTAATCATTTCATAAACTCTGGCATGGGCGGTCATCGCCGGCGAAGAGTCCTTGGCCAAAAGTTCGATATATTGTTTAAATGTGCCGCTCCACGACAAAGAGTCGCTTTCCGCCCGGTAAGCCGCTATACGTTCAAAAATGTCCATGTTAGGTACCTCCTGTATCCCGCTTGGGGGTTCTCCCGCGTCCCCGGCCTTTGTATCTGAAGCTGAATTTAAATGGAGCTTTCACATAGAAAAGTGTATTACATTCCTATGCGGCTTTTCCCGAGAAGTTGACCGTTTTCGGGCTAAAAATATTCGCATCGAAAAAGTGGGGATTGAAGTTTGTGCTATAATTTGTACTGATTATGGATACGTAAAATGCGAGTTCAAAAAGTTAGGTTTTCAGGACCGAAACTTATGCTCCCGATGTGCGTTTCTTCAAAACGCTTTAGTTGGATGAGGCAAGTAGACGATTCTGGAAATAACGTTAGCATGAGGGCAAGTGAAAACTTGAGAAAACAGCAAAATTAGTCTATTGAAGATCTCGGGCGACAACATAAAGGAAAAAAAGGGCGCTATTTCAGCGATATCCCTCATGTTGCGTGAAATAGAGGAATTTTATGGCGCTATGTTCACGATTTAGTGGCGAAAGGCTGCCTTCCGACCTGTTCATCGAAAAATAAGACCCAAAAGTTCCCCTATGGTGATGAATAGGCTCAAATTCGGAAAATAAGACCCTAAAGTTCCGCTATTTTATGGGGGACGCTTCCCCTGAGCGCGCAAGACTAATATAGAACAATGTGATCCATGGCACCTGTCGCAGATAAGCCGTATTATTTCCGGATCATTCTACTAGGGACTGAGGAGCGGAGCTGAACGTTTTCGGAGAAAACGGCTTCGGAAGCATAGACTTGTGAGGGTACGTGAGCAACTGAAATGTTTCCGCAGGAAACATGCTTCGTAAGCATAGGCTTGTGCCCGGCTGAATTCAAGATTCGACGCCGATCCACTTCATGAACTTGCTTCGTCATGGAAAGATAACTTTTTGAACAACCTTGTAAAGGAGATCGTCATGGCAGTACAGCATGAGACGGAATTATACGCCCCGTTGAAGGCTTTTTTTGAGGAGCGCGGATACATCGTGCGCAGCGAGGTGCGCCATTGCGACCTGGTCGGCCTGCGGCCGGACAGCGATGAGCCGCTGATCGTCGAAATGAAAAAAACGTTTAATCTGCCGCTGCTGCTGCAGGGATTGGAACGGCAAAAGCTGAGCCGCGAGGTTTATTTGGCCGTGGAGAAAAACCGCACGAAAAAAGGGGCGCACAACCAGCGCTGGAGCGAAATCACCGTATTGTGCCGCAGGTTGGGGCTAGGGCTTATCGCAGTCACCCGGTATAAAACGAAACCGGCGTTTGTGGAAATTTTATGTGCGCCCGGAGACACCGTGTACAACCCGGGACCCAAGGTCGTCAAAAGGCGGGCGGAACGGCTGATGCACGAATTTCATGAGCGCAGCGGCGATTATAACGTCGGCGGCAGCCACGGCACCAAGCTGGTGACGGCGTACCGCGAAAGGGCGCTGCGCGTCGCGCTCGCCTTGCAGGAAGGCGGTGGAGAGATGGCCCCAAAGGACGCGCGCGACCGCAGCGGCGTCGGCAGCGCCGCGGCGATTCTGCAGCGCGACTACTACGGCTGGTTCCGCCGCGTCGCCCGCGGCCGCTATTGTCTGACGCCCGCGGGGGCGGAAGGCCTGCGGCAATACGCCCACGTCGTCGATGCGTGGCGGCGCACCGCGGCGGCCTTGGAGCGGAGCGAGGGGGCGGAGTAGGCCGGGCGTGGGCTTTGGGCGAGGGACGTGGCCCGGCGAGAGACAGGGGCGTGGTGGCCTGGCGATGCTCCGGTCTAAGTGAACGTGCAGGACCGGCAGCGGCTGGCCGTTTGTGTGAACGGGTGGCAACCGAAGTGCAGGCGGCCCAGTGCAAGCCAGTCGTGGCCGATGGCGATTGGGCCATGCTCGGGCGCGCCTGGCGCGATAAGGCGCGTTCAGCTGCCGGAACGCGCCGTGAAACCGGCGAGGGCGGCGGCGATGCGCGCCAGCCCCTCGCGTAGCCGCGCTTCTTCGAGCGCGGCCACAGTGAGCCGGATGAAGCTATCATCCGGCTCACCGGCGTAGCACAGCGTCCCCGGCAGGAACGCTGTGCCCTCCAGCAGCGAAGCGCGCAGCAGCGCTTCGCTGGAGATCCCGGCGGGCAGGCTGACCCACAGGTACAGCCCGCCGCCGGGATCGGCTGCACAGGCGCCCCGCCAGGCGGGCGCCTGCAGCAGCTCCAGCGCGAGCGCGCGGCGCGCTGTGTACGCCGCCGCGGCTGCGGCGGCATGCCGCGCGGCCGCGGGCGAGGCGAGCCAGGCGCGAAGCCGCCCGGCTCTTGCGGCCACGGCCCGATCGTCCGCGGTTCGATCGGCCTCGCGCCTTTGGCTAGCCCGGCCCGCCGCGGACAAATCGCCGCCGCTCCCGCGCCCCGCTTCCCGCCGCAGCCTTTCCATCGCCTCCGCCTCGCCGCGCAGCCAAGCCAAAGGCAGTTGCGGCAGAAGCGTCCGCTCAAACGAGCCAACGCCGATCACCTCGGCCCCGGAAATCCCCGCCGTCCGCCGCAAGCGGAACAGAGACTCGCAGCATTCCGGCACCACCGCTTTCAGTATTTCATCCCCCAGCAACACCGCTTTCGGTATTTCATCCCCCGGCAACACCGTTCTCGGCATTTTGTCTCCCGGCCCCGCCGCCGTCAACCTCTCCTCCGCAGCATCCTTCGCTTCCCGGGCTTCCGGAGCTTCAGGAACCTTCGGATTTTTCAATAACAGCGCAAACGGCAGCGCTCCTGCCGTGTCGTCCTCCACGAGCGGCAGCTCCAGCTCCGCGCTCAGCGCAAGCAGCTCCAGCTTGCGCTGCCGGCTCCACACCCGGCCGGACGGATTCGAGAAGTGCGGCGTCACATACGCCAGGGCCCCCGGCTTGCCCCCGGCCAGCCGCGCCTTCCGCCGCACATCGTCCGGCAGCATGCCGTCCCGGTCGCACTCCACCGGGACGGCCCGCAGCCCCAGGCGGCGCATCAGCTCCAGCGCCTCCGGCGCGGCGGGCGTTTCGACCAGCACCGCCCCGCCGCCGGGAACCATCGTCCGCAGCGCCAACTCAAGCGCCCCATCGGCGCTTTCCGCAAGCAGCCATTGCTGCGGCGGGAGCGACTCTCCGCCCTCGCATTTGGCGTAAGCGGCGGCCAGCCAATCCACCAGCGTACGATCCGCCCTTCCCGCCGCCGGCACGCCATCCCCGCTTTCATCCTGTGGAATGTTTTCTTCATTTAATATATCTTCATCCCGTAAATCCCGTACTCCATTCCCGTGCGACCCGGCCAACCCGATCAACGTTCCGTTTTCCAGACGTTCTTCGGCTGCAAGCACAAAAGCGGGCGGCAAACTTCTCCCTAACATCTCCAGCCAGAATTTCAGATGTACTCCCCCTCTCCACTGCTTCATTTACGGCGATTGTACCCCAGGACAAAGTTTCCAGACAACCGGCGGCGGCAAACCAAAAACGACACGTAATTTGGCATATTTTCTCTAAATCTATCCTTTTTGCGATAAAAATGTCGCCGTGTTAGAATGGGTACTGCGAATAATAGTTTTTGAGGTGATTATGTGATGTCTTACTCTACGGAGCCTGCGACCGACACTGAACCGATGCCCAGCCGAAAAAAGCAGAGGCCTTCCGTAGCTTTGATTTTGCTCGTCTGGGTACTGTTGATTGGCGCCGGAATCGCCGCCGCCTATTTTTATAGCAATCATTTAAAGCAATCGATGGTCGCACAGCTGGACGCCAAATGGCAAAGCCAAACGGAATTAATGAAAGCCGACTACACCTCGCAATTGGCGGCATTATCGAAAGAAGTCGAAGAACTTCAGGGCAAAGTCGACACGTTTAACGAACTGCTTGAGTTTACGAAGGACAATACCAGCGAAAAAACGGACAACAGCAACAAGCTGTATACCCAACTGAACGAGGTTAAGCAGCAGCTGGCCAAGCTCCAGAAACAGATGGATCTGCTCAAATGATCACGCCGGTAAAACAAATCAACCGTTTTTTTCTGCTGGCAACCGGTCCTTTGTTTGGCCTTCTGATCGCCCTGCTGATCAGCGGCCCCCGTATCGAGTGGAACAGCCAACCCGGCGATATTACGCCGGAGGCAGATATTTTTCAGACGACCGGGGCGATTTCCGCCGGACTTACGCAGGCGCAAACGAACGCCGAAACCACGATTTCGTCTATCCAAAAAACCGCCGAGCTGTACCGCAAAACGACTTCGGCGATGAGCACCATCGTGAAAACGGCCAAAACGTCCGCCGGGATGCCCGCGACCATTTACAATAAAAGAATCACGGCCAAGCTCGGAACACCGTACGAAGCGATCCAGAGCGACCGGATTCGTATCGAGTTATACAAAGTCAACCCGGGAACCTACCGGGGTTATGCGATGAAGGTCAAGCTGAAAGCTCCGGATGCGATGAAAATGACGCTGGGCAAAGACATGCTGGGCGGTTCGGAAACGACCAAACAAGCCGTTCAGCGCTACGGCGCCGTGGCCGGCATTAACGCCGGCGGGTTCGCCGATTCCCGCGGCAAGCGTTACCCGTTAAGCACGACGATCGTGGGCGGCAAATACGTAAACGGGTTCGAAGCCACTTACAAGGATTTGTTTTTCGTCGGCTTGGGCAAATCCGGCAAACTCATCGGCGGCAAGTTTGAGCGCAAGGAAGATTTGGACAGGCTGGAACCGGTGTTCGGCGCTTCCTTTGTGCCCATCCTGTTGCAGGACGGCAGGAAAACGACGATCCCGGAAAAATGGCAGTCCTCGCCGCTGCGGGCGCCGCGTACTGTAATCGGCAACTACAAGGACGACCAGCTGATCATTTTAGTCATCGATGGCCGGGACGAAAACGGAAGTTCCGGAGCGACGCTGGAAGAACTGCAAATAAAATTGCAAAAGATGGGTGTCCAGGACGCCTATAACCTCGACGGCGGGGGTTCTTCGTCGCTTGTCGTCAACAGCCGGGTGGTCAACAGCCCGTCGGATGGCGCGCTTCGGCCCGTACCAACCCACTTCTTGTTCTTTAAATAGCGTAAGTCAAACCGCAATTATTTTCATCTATGAAAAACATCACATTTTAGCATTTATTTTTAAAGTTTAGGCGGGTATAATAAGAGCAGAAGTACAACGTGGAGGTGTTCGGGTTTGTCTTTCTCTTTGACGTTCTGGATTATTGCCCTGGTTTTGGCTATGTTTTTGTGCGGGATTTTGACCGCGTCTTATAACGATGATAAAACAAAAGGTCTTTAATGAAGACAAGCGCCGATCAGCGCACATTCCAAGAAGACAGGCCGCCGGTAAGCGGTCTTCTTTCTTGCGGTCATTCAGGCATAGGCTGACGCGATTCGGATAGCCAAAATAAATAAGCCTCCCCTGCGGGAAGCTTATTTATTTACGATTTGCCGCGGGGCCGTCCCTTTTCATGCGGAAAGGCCTAACCCGCGCGAAGCTATCAGGTCTTTGGTTTTAGGACAACTGATTCATTTCGACCAAACACTGATTGCAAATGGAGCGATCTTTAAAATCGCTCACGTTTTCCATCGATCCGCAGAACACGCATTTCGGACGGTATCTTTCCAAAATAATGTGATCTCCTTGTACCAAAATCTCGACGGGATCGCCCTCGTTCATTTGATATCTTTTGCGCAACGACTTGGGTAAGACGATTCTCCCCAGTTGATCTACTTTACGGACCACACCAGCAGGTTTCATAAAGTCACACCTCTCCTGACAAAAAATTATGTAAAAATAGAACCAAATACCTAATCTATTTTATTTCGCTATCATTTTCAGGATTCCTGCTAAATTTCAATTGTTTTAATTATTTTGGCAGGATTTCCTCCAACCACCGCTCCGGCCGGCACATCTTTCGTAACGACCGCCCCCGCCGCAATGACCGCGTTATCGCCGATCGTCACCCCGGGAACAATCACCGCCCGGCCGCCGATCCATACATTGTTGCCGATCTTGACCGGTTTCCCGAATTCCGCACCGGAGTTGCGTTCGGCCGGATTTAGCGGATGGGCTGCCGTATAAATATGAACCCCCGGCGCCATAAAGCAGTACTCGCCAATATGCACCTCGCATACGTCAAGGATAACGCAGTCGAAATTGGCATAAAAATGATTCCCGACATAAATATTCGTGCCGTAATCGCAGCGAAAGGTCGGTTCGATGTAAATATCGTCGCCGCAGCTTCCGAACAACTGCTTCAAAATACCGGTTCTCCGCTCCCGTTCATCCTCCCGGGTGGCATTAAACTCTCTGGTCAACCCGCGGGCCCGCAGCCGTTCGGCAACGAGCACGGGATCGCTGGCGTCATACCAATCGCCGGCCAGCATCTTCTCTTTTTGAGTTGTCACCCTCATCTACTCCATTCCTGGAAAATCAAGCTGCCGCAGCGCCTCATACACGATAATCGCCGCAGAATTGGATAAATTCAGCGAACGGACTTTATCCGTCATCGGCATCCGCATCACGGTATCGGGATGCGCCGCCAAAATTTCCGGAGACAGCCCTTTCGTTTCTTTGCCGAACACTAAAAAATCCCCATCCTGAAACGAGAAATCCGTATACCGTTTATCCGCCTTGGTAGTCGCGAAGAAAAACCGGCTGCCCTGGTATTTTTCCTCCACTTCCCGAAAGGAATCGTGGTATTCAATGTGGACCGCGTACCAATAATCCAGCCCGGCCCGTTTCAAAGTTTTGTCATCCGTTCGAAAACCCAGCGGACGCACCAAATGCAGATGGGTCCCCGTCGCCGCGCAGGTTCTGGCGATGTTCCCCGTATTTGCCGGAATTTCCGGCTCCACCAGCACAATATGCAATGCCATGAAACTAACACCTCGTCCAATTTGTGAGTCTGTCCATCCTCGGGCAGCGCTTGTTCCATTATAACAAATCGGCCGCCCGCTTTCAGGTGCGGGGCCCGAAAGCAAAAACTCCACCACCGCCAAACCTTGCGATGATGGAGCCATAATTTGCTATGGCCTGAAGCGGCATGGCCAAGCCCGACCGGCCTTGGTCCCGCTTAGCCGTGCGACTTCCGGAAATGGTCCATAAATTCGACCAGGGTCTTAATAGCGTCATACGGCACGGCATTGTAGATCGAAGCGCGCAGACCGCCTACGCTGCGGTGGCCTTTGAGCCCCACAAAACCGGCTTGCTCCGACTCCTTGACAAACAGCTTCTCCAGCTCTTCGGAAGCGAGGCGGAACGTAACGTTCATCGTCGAGCGGCTGCCTTGCTCCACGCAGCCCCGGTAAAATCCGGCGCTCGCGTCGATCGCTTGATAGAGGAGACCTGCTTTTTGCTCATTTTTTTGCTCGATGCCTTGTAAACCGCCTTGTTCCTCAATCCACTTCAATACTTCGTTCACCATGTAAATGGAGAAGGATGGCGGAGTGTTGTACAGCGAGTTGTTTTCCGCATGGGTATCGTACCGGAACACCGTCGGCAGATGCTTCGGCGACTCGCGGAGCAGCTCCTCACGGGCAATCACGACCGTCACCCCGGACGGGCCGAGGTTTTTCTGGGCTCCGGCATAAACCATGCCGAATTGCTTGAGATCAAACGGACGGCACAAAATATCGCTCGACATGTCCGCAATCAGCGGCACGCTGCCGGTGTCCGGAAATTTCCGGAACTGCGTGCCTTCAATCGTTTCGTTGGACGTGATGTGCACGTACGCCGTATGATCCGGAAGATTCAAACTGCTGACATCCGGAACGGACATATATTTATTTTCCTCCGAGGAGGCCGCAATAAACGTCTCGCCGATGAGCTTCGCTTCCTTAATCGCCTTGTTGGCCCAGCTTCCCGATTTTACGTAACCGGCCGTCTTGCCTTCGGTCAGAAAGTTCATCGGAATCATCGCAAATTGTGTGGAAGCCCCGCCCTGCAGGAACAACACCCGATAACCGGACGGGCTGCCAAGCAGTTTCAAAAGGCGGCTGGACGCCTCGTTATGAACCGCTTCGTACACGGCTCCGCGGTGAGACATTTCCATAATCGACATGCCTGTTCCGTTAAAATCGACAAATTCCGCCTGAGCGCGTTGCAGCACTTCCAGCGGCAGCGCGGCCGGTCCGGCGTTAAAGTTATAAGCTCTGTTACTCATTGCTCCCCATCCCTTTCCTTCCATGGCTTGTATAGTTCGAAGTTTTAGATAAGGATTATCATATCAACTAAACCGCCGCCCAGCAAGCTGATATTTCGCAAAAATTCGCCAGTTTACAGAAATGACACATTAATGCTTCATTTTGATAAAGACATAAACTGTGCGCATACCGCGCATAAATTACAGAATGCCGATCTCAAGTATACTTCCATTATTTCCCTTGGCGAAATAACGGTCATTTGTGTCGTTATTTTGGATATATGACCTCTCACGCGAAAATAGCGGACTTTTTGGTACTTATTTCTTTCCGAACTTGGTAATCAGAGCTTACTATCCCTATTCGCCAATAATAGATACAAAAAATGTCCTTATGTCGGCTGAATCCCTTGCTTTGGTGAAAATAACGCCCTTTTTTACCGCTATTCCCGCGGCCTGGCTACCTTAAAGCCTTCCCCAACGGACTGGAACCACCTGAACAACCTACACCGTCTTAAAAAACTCGTAAATCCGGGTCCAAGTCTGCCGCTCCCCTGGAGCGAGCTTCACTTCCACGAACATCTCCGGTGAAACAACATGCCCCTTCCCCCATACCGCGGCAGCGGCGACGCGGAGCTTGCTGCGCTCGCGAACCCCAAGACCGCTTGGCCGATGCAGCAGCTCCCAAAGCCACGGCTGTTCCGCTCCATCAAACCCCGGCAGGCGGAAATAAAATTCCTGCTCCGGCTGCCGCTCCCAGGTAACTTCGTTGCCGCTGAACGCAAGCCCGTCCAGTGTACCGGGGTCATCGCTCCAGGGTGAAGACGCAAACGGAAAACGCAGCACGTAGTCCGGGCCAATCGGCGTGCCGTCAATCCCGAAGAAATTGTGGCAGTATTCATCGGTATGAACCGGTCGGGTGCCCACGTTATCCATCTCAACGCTCACGATAAGCCGATCATGATCGATCGAGACGGTTTTTACGAGCTGCACGGCGTAGCCGTTGCAGTCTTTAGGCAACACAGTAAACGTAATGCTTTTCGGCCCCTTCTGCTCCGTCATGATGGAAAACGGCTCGGCCTCATAAGCGCGGAAAAATTGATAAGGCGCCGCATCCGGGCGTGTCAGCAACCCGACGCCAAGTTTGGGAAACTTCCCGCCGATCCCCGCCTCGTCATAGCCAATGGCTTGCGCGATCCCGAATTCGCTGCAAAGTCCCTTCCCTCCGGTACCTTGACCGGGAATCAGGCTTTCCGGAACGCAAAACGTATGGCCCGCGAACCGGACGCCCGTAATAAAGCCGCTCCAGTCAAACCGCGTTCCCCGGTATTCCCCGGGGTCCGCGATATCGACCGCAAGCAGTTCATTTTTCAGTTGATAAGCCATGCAATCATTACCTTTCTTGAGCAATATAAGTTGAACTCTGATTGGTACGCGATAGGGCAGCCGTGTGAAATGTTCTTACGATCGCTGTTGTTCGCAGATTTCTATGATCAACTAAATTCGAATGTGGTAGAAATCCGCTCACAAAGGCGACCACTGCCGTTTCTTCAGAATCATTTCCCACTCTTGCCGAACTCGCTCCTTTCTTTAGTTCAACTTATATAGCGGGTCAAGCATCACGATCAGCTCATGAACGCCAGCGGCGGGCAAGGCTTCGATCTGCGCACGGGAGATCAGGCAGCCGATTCCAGCGTTTTCGCCATCCAGGGTTTGACCATCCAAGGTTTGACCGTCCAGGCTGACGGAACCCACCCGGTACTGCCCAAATTCGGCCCGCTGCGAATTGCGGTAAACGACCCGCAGCATGCGCCCGGCGAACAGCGTTTCGACCACCGCTTCGCCGGCATCGTTAAACTGCGCCTGCACGAGCTTTGGCTCCAAACGGAGGTCGCCGTAGCAGCCCTTGACCCCGTAAACCTCGGTGAGCTGCGTCAGCAGCAGCCAGCTCGCCGATCCGGTCAAATAGGTGTACATGCCCCGGCTGCGCTCATTGATATATTCCGGAACCCCCGGATATATCCGGCTGTTCTCGAAATCGGCGGACAGCCGGTAAATGGAGTCGAGCACCTCGAACCCTTCCTGCACGAAACCGCGCTTATACAGCGCATTGGCGTACATGACGGTCATATGGCTGAACATTGCGCCGTTTTCTTTGTGGCCGAAAGCGAAGCCAAACGCCCGGCCCAGGTTTTGCTGGATTCCGCCAAAGCGGGAATTCAGCCGGTATCCGATCCGTTCGTCTTTCAAATAGCGCTTTACCGCTTGCGAAATTTGCCCCGTCTGTTCGTCCGTGGCGACGCCGCCCATAATCGCGAACACCTGCCCAGTTAACGTCATCCGTACGCCGTCCGGATGGTCTCCTTCGACGCGTTCGCCATCATTGTTGTAATAGCCGTTGAACCAGGCATACCCTTCCTTGCTTTGGATCCATTCATTTTGGCGAAGATGCGCTACGGCCCAGTCCGCTTTCCGCTTCAAATCCTCGGCCACCTTGCGGATGTCAAGCGCCAGCTTTCTGCCGCTTACGCGCGGAGTAACGGCGTCGTAATAGCGGTCAAGCAAATCCCGCTTTTCCTGAATGCTGTCATAAGCAATCGGCTGCCCAAACGTATCAAGCAGCAGCGCCATCTCTTCGGCGATGTCGAGCGAATCTCTTCCCGTGCGCTTCTGCAGCTCAAGCAGCAGCTCCGACAGCTCCATCAGGTTGCTGGCGTAAAACGCCGTAAACGCCACACTTTCCCCGCGGTCCGGGGCCAAATCGAGCCCGTCGTTCCAGTCCGCGCCCTCCAGCTTGATGTTGCCGTGGTCGCCAACATTAAAGAACGGAACGATATTTTGCAACAAAATATGCTCCAAAATCGTGCCCTCGTAAATTTGTCCGTCCAAGGTCAGCAGCTTGTTCCCCTGCTCCGGCGTCCAGGACGCATCACGCTCGCGGCACCGCTTAACGAATACGTCGCGGAAATAGCCTTGCGGCTGAAACAGGAAGTCCAAGTCCCCGCTTTGATGGAGATACAGCAACGTCGTCATCAGCGGCCAGGCGCCATGATCCATCCATACCCGCGGGATGTTGTTGCGGTCGGCGACGAATTCCCCCGGCTGCGCGCCGATGATCGTCGCGTTGCTGCCGTCCATCCGGACGCCGGCGTAATTGTTGAGCAGCAGATGGCGCACTTCCGCCGGCTCCATCACCATCAGCGCCAGACAGTCCTGCCACAAGTCGCGCCAGCCTCTGCCCCCGCGTCCGTAATCGTGGTAAGGCAGGAACGAATTGCCGTAAAGCCGGCGCAAAATCGGCTGCAGCGTCACCCATTTCATCCATAAATCCTGTTCCTCTTGCCCTGAGCTGAAGCGGATCGTATCCAATTTGTCCCGCCAGTAAGCCTGGTTTTGCTCAAGCAGGGCATCGAACCGTCCGGCCGCCAAATAATCCGCCGCATATCGCCCCACATCGATCCGGTCGCCCGAAATGATCATGGCCACGACATATGAGACGGATTTCCCCGGCGCTAATTCCACCGGAGCGAAACGCAGCGCGCCAACCGCTTCGTAACCTTCCACAGCGGCTCCCGCCTGCGTATCCGGCTCCCGGTTCATAACGACGGCCTCCGGCCAGTCCAACGCCCCGCCTTCGCCGATAAAATCCTCCGCCACCGGGAAAAATCCGGTGGGCGCCGCGCCCTCGCCTTCAGCGCCAAGCACAGCGTAGGCTATCTTATTGGCACGGTGGCCCCGCTCGTCAAAGGAAAGCGCCGGCTGCACCTCAATGCCGTACTCCGACGTAAATATCCGGTGAAGCAGCGACGTAACGTGGCGGTGATCCCGCAGATCGTCGGCCGAACGTCCGTACAGCGGAATCGCCGCCGTCGGCGTCAGCCGCAGCGGGGCGTTTCCCGTATTGGTCAGGGTGACCTGCATCAACTCGATTTTATCGTCCGTTACCGGAACAAAGCTGACCGTCTTGGCCTGCAGCCCGGCTTGTTCATTCTCGCGCTTCACGGCATGCCATAGGAACCCTGCCTCCACCGTGGAGCGTTCTTCTTCCCCCGTAAACCGCGCTGCGTTTTGTTTGGCGGAATTGCCGCTGACGGACCAGGCCCCGTATCCCTCGATAAACACCCAAAAATTCCGCGATGCTTTGGAATTGTGCAGGCTTTCCGCCGAAACGGGCTCCATCAGAAATGTGTTGTGCCCCGAAGTGATGCCTCCGTGCAAATTCGGGGTCACGGCCGACATCATCCCCGCCTCGTTGACGAGGGGAAAATACAAATAGCTGTTATGCCCTGGCTGCTCCAGGCTGAATTCGCCTTGCTCCCCTTGAAACTTCCATCCTTTTTCTCCCATTTGCGCTTCTTCCTCTCTCTCTGTAGTCCGCATTTACGATTTCACGGCCCCGGCAAGCGCGCCGTCCACCAGGTATTTCTGAATGAAGGTATAGAGCAAAATGAGCGGAGCCGCCACGATCGTAATCCCGCACGCCAACAGCGGCCAGTTGTTGCCGTATTGGCCCTTGAACTCTTTTAAGCCAAACGTAATCGGATAGTTCACTTTGCTCGGCAAATACATGATCGGACCGACGAAGTCGTTCCAGATGCCGATCGCCGTAAGGATGACGCCTGTCGCAATAACCGGCTTCATCAGCGGCAAAATCATCTGGAACAGGTATCTTGTATACCCCGATCCGTCCATGCCCGCAGCTTCGTCCAGCTCGCGGCTGATCGATTTGATGTAGCCGACGAACATCATAAACACGACGCCCGTACCGCTTGTCTTCAAAATGATGTAGCCCAGCTTCGTATCGTAACCGAAGAAATCCAGGCTTTCCTTAAAGGTAAGCATCAGCTTATATTGAGCGACCATCGGGTTCGGGAGAAACTGCGACAGCAGGAAAAACATATAAATGAACCCGCTCCATTTGACGTACCCCCGCGCTACCGGGAAGGCGCCAAGGATAGACACAATAATCGTAAGCACCGTTGCCACGGCCGTATAAAGAACACTGTTCAGAAAATAGTTCGCAAAATTGCCCTCAGTCCAGGCGCTGACGTAGTTGCTCCACTGGGTGTCCTTCACCAGCCCGATCGGGTTCATCAAATATTCGGGATACGATTTCAGCGAAACGTTGAGCACCAAAATCAGCGGCACCACGTAAAGGACAAGCAGCACGGCGATGACGGCGTAAGACAGAATCGTAAATGAATTGGATTTTTTCATTTTAATATTCCACCTCTCTCTTACGCGTCTGTCTGACGGCCACGACAACAAACACTAAAATGATCAGGAACTGGACCACGGACAGCGCCGAAGGCAAGCCCATTTCCAGACTGCCGCGGAACGTTTCCTTATACACGTCATACGCCATCGTTCTTGTGTTGAACTTGCCGTCCGTCGTGGCGAGGATAATATCGAACGTGGACATCGCCCCGATGATCGAAAGCAGCATGTTGACGGTAAAAGACGGCGCGATCAGCGGGAACGTAATGTTCTTAAACGATTGCCAGCGGTTCGTCCCGTCGATGTACCCCGCTTCGTACAGATCCTTTGGTACGGATTGCAGGCCGGCGAGGAAAATCAGCATCGAATAGCCCATGTACATCCAGATTTGCACGAAAATAATGTAGCCGAACGCATGCGTAAAGCTGGAGAAAAACATATCTTTATATCCGAACAGCCACTGATACAGCATATTGACCGGCCCGCTCATCGGGTCGAACATCATGCCCCAAACGAGCGCGACGACGGCCACCCCAAGCACGACCGGAAGAAAAAACACGGCCCGGTAAAAATAATCTCCGCGCAGCCGTTGGTTAATCAGCACAGCCACAAACAACGCCACTCCGTTCTGCACGATAGTGACGATAAACATGAAAATTAACGTGTTTTTGATCGAAACCCAACGTTCCCCGGAATTTCCGGCAAAAAACAAGTCTTTATAGTTATCAAGCCCGACGAAATGCATGGAGCTGCCGGGGATATTTTTCACATCCGTAAACGAATAAATCACGGTTAACATCGATGGTCCGAAATAAAAAACGACGTATAACGCCAGCGGAATCAACAGGAGCAGAAAAGGAACGTAACGGGCAAAGCCTTTTCCAAATGGGTACATCTCTCTCACCTCTTAAGGTCCAAATCAAATAAAGGATCGGGGCCTGACGAGCAGACCCCGAGGGCAGTACAGTATGGTTGTTTTCTTTCTATAGATTCAGACAGAAACCTTAGGCTTACTTAGGCGCTGCGGCTTCCCATTCTTTTTGCTGGACGTCGGCCAGTTCCTTCGCGGTTTTAAATGCTCCGCCCGGAGCCAGGTATTCCGTATGCACGCCTTCGGCCGCAAGATGTTCGCCCACGTTTTCGCGGTTGATCATCATAATCTCGTAAGCCAGTTCAAAGTCGCCAAGGTATGGAGTCAACTCCTGGTCGATAAATTCGCTTTCCGTCGAAATGTTGTCCTGCGTTGGAATAAAGCCGGCGGCTTTGACGAATTTGGTGTAATTTTCAGGCTGGGAGAAAAATTCCATCCATTTAAGGGCGCCTTCTTTGTTTGGCCCTTTTTCGGCAACGTACCAGGTTACGTCGTACTTCCCTACGAAAGAAGCGTTTTTCGCGGCGTCTTCCGTGGCCGGAAGCGGGAAATATCCATATTTCAGATCGGGATTCGCGGTTGCGATCGTCGGAGCGTCCCAGCTCCCGTCCGCCAGCATCGCGGTTTTGCCTGCGGCGAAAATCGACGGTACGGAAGCATAGTCGATCCCCATAAAGCCATCGATCATGTAATTGTCCTGAATCGTTTTCGCTTTTTCCAGCACTTCCACAGCTTCGGCGTCATTAAACGCCGTTTCGCCCTTCCAGACGCCTTCGATCCATTTTTGCTGGTCGCCGCCGCCCAAAATTTTCGACTGCAGGGCGAACACCGGCAGCTTCAACGGCCATACGTCTTTACCGGCGACGGCAATCGGCGTGATCCCTTTCGCTTTCAAATCTTCGCAAAGCTTGATGAACTCCGACCAAGTTTTCGGCACGGAAAGCCCGTTTTCTTCAAAGATTTGTTTGTTGTAAAACAGCCCGGACATCGCCACCTTGCCGGTTGGGATCGCATACACTTTGCCGTTGTAAGTTCCGGCTTTTTCAATGTCGTTCGCATTCCAGTTCTTGACGAACGCCTGATCCGACAGATCGGCGATCAGGCCCGAATCGATCCATTGCTGCCAATCCGGCGTTTTCGCTCCGGGTGTCCATTCTTGCGGAGAAAGTCGCATCCCGGACAAGTCGGCCAAAATATCAACGTCATTCGCCGTGATTCGCGCTCTTTGCGCCTGCTTGTACTCGTCGTCAGGGCCGGTCGTCGTATATTCAATCTTATATTCCGGATATTTTTCCTCGAACGCCTTATTGATCTCTTCCATCGCTTTGTTAATGTTTTCTTGCTTCCAGTGCAGAATCTTAATGACTTTCTTCTCCCCGGACGCTTTGCCGCCTTCGCCTCCGTTTGCCGGAGCCGCGCTGCCGCCATTGCTTCCGCCTCCGCCGCAAGCCGCCAGACTAAGCGTCAGCGCACCGGCCAGGATCAAGGCTGAAATTCTCTTTACCATGCTGTTACCCCCTATTAAGGTAATGATTTTTGGACTATCGATCCGGTTTATCTTCCCGATTTTACGTTTTGCACTGAAGTTTTTCATGATTTTCGTAAAATAGAGCCGTTTTGGAGAATATCGGGATAAATTTACCGAAAGCGGTTTCGTCAAGACACATTATTGCATCAAAGTTTAGGTTTGTAAAGATTTTTTTTCGCGATTCGAAAAAACCTGATTCCTACGCGGTTCCGACGTATAAGCTATCCGCCGTAAAGCCCTGCATTTGCCTATATTTTTCTATACTCTGCACGTTTATTTCGGGTTGGCTTGACTCCGTTTCGCAATTCCTATAAACTAATCACGAAACCAGTTTCGTGAATATTTCGTAATTGATTTCTTTCATGGTCTTAAACATCTCATTAAGATATACTAATTCCAAAATGTTCTTTTATTGTAGGGAGGGCTGCTTTTTGGCGGTCAATATTAAAACAATTGCGGAAATGGCCGGAGTATCGGTATCGACCGTTTCCAAAATCATTAATAACTATAGCGACATATCCGAGGAGACAAGAGCGAAAGTTCTCGAAATTATGAAGCAGACGGGGTATGTGCCTTCGAATTCAGCGAAAACGCTGGCTACAAAGAAGTCGAACCTGATCGGCGTCATTTTCGCGGGTAAACTCAATATTGATTTTACCCACCCCTTCTTTATCGAAGTGCTGAACGCGTTCAAGAAACAGATGGGTTTTCTGGGCTACGATCTCCTGTTCTTCTCCAACGAGAAGTTCCACTCCGTCGACGGCGATTATTTGGCGCGCTGCCGGCATTTTCAAGTGGATGGATGCATCATCGTCACCGGCCAGGAGGTCGAGCCGTCCATCAACGAGCTGGATCACAGCGAAATCCCCTGCATTGGCGTCGATATTCAACTAAACGGCAAAAGCTCAGGCTACATCATGTCCGATAACTACAAAATGTCCTATAAAGTAGTGGAGCATTTTTATTTGCTCGGGTACAGGGATCTCGGTTATATCGGCAGCACGCTGGAATCCGACATTTCCAATATGCGCGAACAAGGGTACAAGGACGCGATCGAAAGCTTTGGCCTTCCGGTGACGGAACAATGGTTTGTCAACGGGGACAACTTCTTCGAGTCCAGCGGCTATGAAGCCATGTCCCGGATAATCCAATCCGGCAGCTTGCCGCGGGCCGTGTTTGCGGCCTCGGACCTGCTGGCGATCGGGGCGATGCGCGCTTTGAAAGAACACGGGCTGCGCGTCCCCCAGGACCTAGCCATCATCGGCTGCGACGACATCGAAGCGTGCAAATACACGACGCCAACCCTGTCGACCATCCGGCAGAACAAAGACAAAATCGGCAGGCTGGCCGCTTCCCTGCTCTACGACCTGATCAACAATCAATCGGAGACGAGCAATGTTGTCGTGGAGCCCGAGCTCGTGATTCGCGAGTCCTGCGGAGGCAAACCCGACGTGTTTTAAGGCGGACAGGTTAAAATATATACGTAACATTTTCTACGCTAACGGTTGTCATCGCGCTTATTCGAGTGAAAAAGCAGCGGTTTCTTTTCTAAGGGTTGCATATGCGCTTATTTTGGATGAAACAGCCCCATGACCTTCGAAAAACGGGAAATAAGCCCGCTGGCAACCGTTACATTTTGTATCCGCTCGTTTTTGCCCAAATAGCGTCGCTCACAACCGTTAGATTTTTTGCCGACCTCTTTTACGCTATTCACTTGTCCCGCAGTCGGGCACATCTTCATCCTAACCTGTTCATCTCTCCGGCGCGATGGCACTCGGACCAAAAGGCCCAGGCGAACGGGACGCCGCTGAACATCAAAGCAGGAGTTTGCCGATAAGCCGGCTGAACTCTTTTGTATTACGTTGAAAAAACCAGCAAAACCCGGATGCCCTTAGAAACTGCTGCGAAAAACATAAGGACAAAAAATGCCGTTATTCCGGCGATATCCCCCATTCAGAGAGAAATAGAGGACATTTACGCCGCTATTTTCTCGAATTGCCAGGAAAAGCCCGCAATCTGGACCATTCATGGGAAAATAAGTACATAAAATGCCGCTAATGGAGATGAACATGCCTGGCTCCGGATAATAAGAACATACAATGCCGCTATTTTAAAGGCCGACCATTCGCGTTCGCCGTACCAGCACCCGGCTGTCAAGGACCGGCTTCTAGGTCGAGCCCTTTTTTACCGTTAGTTCCAGGTCCTCCGCAAAAACGTTGGCCGTGTGTCCCCCTCCGAATCCTGAAATTTTATAAAATTTATAATTTTAAAAGGCCATCCCGGCGAAGGCGATTGATAACCTTCGCGGGATGGCCTTTTGATTATTTTCTATTTAATAATAGCAATACTTCTTACAGATCGTAGTAAAGTCCGAATTCGTAAGGATGGACTCTTACAGCTACCGCTCTAGCTTCGGCGCGTTTCAATTCGATGAAGTTCTCGATGAAGGCTTTCGTGAATACGCCGCCTGCTGTCAAGAACTCGCTGTCGGCCGCCAGCGCGTCCAGCGCTTCGTCCAGGGAGCCCGGTACGCTGCGGATGCCGGCTTTTTCTTCGTCGGACAGTTCATAGATGTTTTTGTCGAACGGTCCGTAGCCCAGTTTCATCGGATCGATTTTGTTCTTGATGCCATCCAGACCGGCCATCAGCATCGCGGAGAAGGCCAGGTACGGGTTTGCCGTGGAGTCCGGCGTACGGAACTCGATCCGGCATCCTTTCGGCGTTACGGCTGCTACCGGAATGCGCACAGCCGCCGAACGGTTGCCTTTGGAGAATACGAGATTAACCGGCGCTTCAAAACCAGGCACCAGACGTTTAAACGAATTCGTGCTCGGGTTCGTGAACGCGATAATCGCAGGAGCGTGGTACAGGATGCCGCCGATGTAGTGCAGCGCCGTTTCGCTCAGGTTCGCGTACGCCCCTTTATCGTAGAACAGCGGAGTGTCGCCATTGAAGATCGATTGGTGCACGTGCATGCCGCTTCCGTTGTCACCGAACAGCGGTTTCGGCATGAACGTGGCGGTTTTGCCAAATTGAGCGGCCGTGTTATGCACGATGTATTTATAAACCATCAGATTATCGGCCGTTTTGAGCAATGTGTCGAAACGGAAATTGATTTCCGCTTGACCGGAAGTGGCCACTTCGTGATGGTGGCGTTCCACACGGAGACCGGCTTCCTCCAGCAGGCGGCACATTTCACTGCGGATGTCCTGCTGCTTGTCAGTCGGAGCAACCGGTACATAACCGCCTTTTACAGGCACTTTGTAACCGAGGTTTCCGCCCTCTTCGGCGCGTCCCGTATTCCAGATCGCTTCCTCGGAATCTACCGAGTAGAACGTTTTATTCATACCGCTCTCGAAGCGGACATCGTCAAAAATGAAAAACTCCGATTCCGGCGCAAAGAACGCTGCGGTTCCGACGCCGCTTTGTTTCAGGTATTCTTCGGCGCGCACGGCCACGCTGCGCGGATCCCGCTCGTAACGCTCGCCGTCCGGCGTATAGATATCGCAAAACACATTCAACGTCGGATGCGCTGTAAACGGATCTACGAATACGGAGCCGTGGTCCGGCATCATAACCATATCGGATTCTTCGATACCGCGGAAGCCGGGGATCGACGATCCGTCGAAAGCAACGCCGTTTATGAAAGTATCTTCATCCACTTCTTTGGCAGGAAGTGTGATATGATGTGCGCGTCCCGACAAATCAACAAAACGAAAGTCCACCCATTCGATTTGCTTTTCTTTGATTGTTTTTAAAACGAACTCTGCTGACATTACGCTTTCCTCCCCAAATCACGAACATTAAATCCCGTTAATGCGATTAACGTTCATCCTTTTGTTTTATTCTGTGGTTCATTATAGGTCTATTAAAGCCGCTCGTCAATACTTATGTAAGGTATTTTTATATTTCATGTAAGGTATTATTACAACAAGTACAAATTATCCGACAAAAAGTATAAAAGCCCCTTCGCTGCTGTAGCGAAAGGGCTGCCCATTATTGGCAAATACTCCAAAACAGTATAACTTACAGCTGAAGCGCAGCCTTCGGGGTATCAAACCGTTTGCCGACAAGCGGTGCCAATTTCTCCAAATCTTGCAGCAGGGCCGCAAACTGGTCAGGGAACAAGGACTGAACGCCATCGCCCGTCATCGAATTGTCAGGATCGGTATGCATCTCGATAATCAGGCCGTCCGCTCCGGCCGCCACGGACGCCTTGGTCATCGGCTCAACCAGCTCGCGCCGCCCCGTCCCATGGCTCGGATCGGAGATGACCGGCAGGTGGCTAAGGTTTTGCAGCACCGGAATCGCCGACAAATCGAGCGTATTGCGCGTATACGTTTCAAACGTGCGGATGCCGCGCTCGCACAGCATGACGTTAGGGTTTCCGCCGGCCAGGATGTATTCGGCCGCGTTCAGGAACTCGTCGTAGGTCGCGCTGAACCCGCGCTTCAGCAGCACAGGCTTGTTGCACGTACCGAGCTTGCGCAGCAGGTCGAAGTTTTGCATATTGCGCGTCCCCACCTGCAAAATATCGGCGTATTCCGCACAGACGTCGACATACTCCGGCGTCATGACCTCCGTGATCGTCAGCAGGCCGTGTTTTTTGCCCGCCTCGGCCATCATAACGAGACCTTCCACGCCAACACCCTGGAAGCTGTACGGGCCCGTACGCGGCTTAAACGCGCCCCCGCGCAGCACCTGGCCGCCGGCCGCTTTGACGAGTCTGGCGATTTCGTCGATCTGCTCGGGGGATTCCACCGCGCAAGGCCCGCCCATCACGACCAGCTCCCCGCCGCCGATGGTCACATCGCCGATGCGAATGACCGTGTTTTCCGGATGGAAATCGCGGCTCGCCAATTTGTACGATTTTGAAATTTTAATGACATTTTCAACATCCTTCATTTGACGGAGATGCTCGGCGAGCTTCGGTTCGATCGTCCCGATCAGGCCGATCACCGTATGGTCTTTTCCGCGCGACACATGGGCCTGCAGCCCTTCCTTTTCAATCACGGCGACGATTTCCTGGATACGCTCTTCCGGCGTATGTTTCGAGGTAATGACGATCATCTTCATTCATCCTTTCATCTTTAACGGGTAACACCCGATAGGAGTACGATAATTAAGAAGAAATAAAATCACTCTTTCACTTAAACGCTTGTTCGCTTTTAAGCTTTTATTCGTTAAAGCAACTATAGCTGATTATACCGCCCCCGTCAAGTCCAAAGGGGGAATATCTTACGAAATGCAAAAGTGCAGGCGGTTTTCCCCAGAATGCCCGAATATGGCTCGTCAAATGTAAAAGTGCAGCTCATTTCCGACTTTCTTATCGAATAACCCTAAAACAGATGTACTTTTGCATTTCAATCCCTCTAAAATGGTAGTTTACGGATAATAGAATGCATTTGCAGTTAATCCCCTCGAACCGTCCTTACTCCTACTATTTTGAACCAATCCTTGGCGCAAAAAAATAGAAGGCTCGGAGACTCTCTCTCCGGCCTTCTATTAGACACTGTTAGATTAACTTATCTGCCCACAAACTCCTGTGCCCAGTAGCCGTTGTAGTATCCGACCCCGATCAGGTTGTAGTTGGCGTTCAAAATGTTGGCGCGGTGGCCTTCACTGTTCATCCAGGCCTTTACGACCTCTTGCGGTGTTTTTTGTCCCATGGCGATGTTTTCGCCGGCATAGCTGTATTTGATGCCAAACTTCTTCATCATGTCAAACGGCGAGCCGTAAGTTGGCGATGTGTGGCTGAAGTAGTTGTTTTGGCTCATATCCTTCGCTTTGGCCAAAGCCATGTTGTTCAGCGCGGAGTCGCCGGTAAGCGGCTTAAGGCCCTGTTTCGCCCGCTCCTGGTTTACCAATTTGATAACCTGGGTAGCAAACTGCGATTTGTCCGTCGTCGTTCCCGCGCCCTGCTGGGCCGAAGAGCCGGAGTTACCCGTAGTTCCTTTTTGACCGGCTCCGCTTTGTGTATTTCCGGATTGAGTATTGCCTTGGGTTGTTCCAGTTTGTGGTTTTCCGGCGATCGATCCGCTGTTTGGTTTGCTTGTTACCGGTTGGGAATTATAAAATAAATACCACGGAATCGTATAATAGATTGTCTGAGAATAATCCGCAGAATTACCCGCATTCACTGTATACGTTTTATAAGTCGTATAAGTCCGATAAGTCGTAGAGTCCGATGCCGCCGAAGCCGTAGCCGGAACGATAAGAGCTGCGGCTACAAGCGCCGTTATGCCGCCGGATACCCAACGTTTCATTCTGTTCGATTTCATGCTGTCATCTCCTTAGCAGTCTTTTTTAGTTACAATTTTGTAACCAAACTACTAGGAGTATAACATGGAATTTGCGGGGTTGTGACCCCGCAAATGTTGGAAATCGGATGCTATTCCTCTTTGCTGCGGGCGGTTTTCACCGGAGGCAGCAGCTTTTTCATGTTCACCGTACGGACGATGTCCCAGGTGGCCGGATTATCCGGATCATATTGCTCCAGATAATGGATGACTTCCTTCGTAATCGGCGTTGGCGTCGAAGCGCCCGCCGTGACCGCCACCTTCCGGACACCTTGCAGCCACTCCCGCTTGATTTCCGTGACATCGGCGATCCGGTACGCCGTTACCCCGGCGATCTCCTCGGACACTTGCGCGAGCCGGTTTGAGTTGTTGCTGCGCGGGTCGCCGACGACGATGACCAGGTCGGCCTGCCCCGCCTGCTCGGCGACGGCTTCCTGGCGCACCTGCGTCGCCAGGCAGATCTCGTTGTGCACCTCTGCCCCCGGGAACTTCTCCAGCAGCTTTTTCATGATCTGCTTGATGTCCCATTGGCTCATCGTCGTCTGATTCGTAATGACGATCTTGTCCGCAGCGATCCGCAACCCTTCGATCTCTGCTTCTTTCTCGATCAGATGAACATGCTCCGGCGCTACGCCGACCGCGCCTTCCGGCTCGGGGTGGCCTTTTTTGCCGATGTAGATGATCTCGTATCCGTCCGCCACTTTTTCCTCGATCAGTACGTGGGTTTTCGTCACATCCGGACAGGTGGCGTCAACGGTCGTAAGCCCTTTGTCCCGGGCTAATTTCCGGACCTCCGGCGACACCCCGTGGGCGGTAAAAATAACCGTCCCGCTCTCCACCTGCTCGAGAATCTCCATCCGGTTAGGCCCATCCAGCGTAATGATGCCCTCGTCTTCAAACGACTGTGTGACATGGCTGTTGTGCACAATCATGCCCAATATATAAATCGGCCGCGGCAGATCCAGATTTTTAGCCGCCTGTCTGGCCAGCACCATCGCATCGACGACGCCGTAACAGTATCCGCGTGGTGAAATTTTGATCACTTCCATGACTTTATCCCTGCTTTCTGGCACCCATATTTCCTGACGGAGGGAAGCAACTCTATTAGTACCTGTTCATACCTCTATTATAGCTTATTCCGGCAGGCCGTTAAAGCTGGCGGGGAGCCAGATGACGAACGTCGTGCCTTGGCCGAGCTTGGTCATGACCTCCACCGAGCCGCCGTGTTCGTCGATGATCCATTTGGCGATGGACAGACCGAGCCCCGTTCCCTGGATCACGCCGCGGGAAGGATCGGCGCGATAGAAACGCTCGAAAATATGCGGGACCTCGCTACGGTCCATGCCGATGCCCGTGTCGGCGATGCGGATGCCGATTTGGTACCCGGCGCGCACAGCATCGATGGTGACGCTGCCCTTTTCGGTATATTTGAAGGCATTTTCAATGAAAATAAACAGCATCTGCTGCAAATAATCTTTGCTCCCCATGACGACGGTGCCACCCAACGCATCCAGATTACCGGTGATCCATTCAGCCTTGCGCGGTAGAAATTGGGCGCGGCGAACGACCTCCTCCACTACCGGCTGCAGCAGGAGAGGTTCCTTGGTCACCGTTTGTCCGGCGTCGGCGCGGGCCAGCGACAGCATGTCGTTGACCAGCCGGCTCATCCGTTCCGATTCGGCGGAAATGTCGCTGACCGCCTCGATGGAATAGGAACGTATCCTTTCATCATCGGGGGGATCGTGTTTTTCCGCTTCCGGGCTCCACATTTTTTTCAGCAAATCGACATTGCCGCGAATCGTGGTGAGCGGAGTTCGCAGCTCATGGGAAGCGTCGGAGACAAAACGCCGCTGCGCCGAATAAGCATCCTCCAACACCTTATAAAACCCTTCGGTACGTTCAAGCATATTGTTTACGGTGCCGATCAGGCGGCCGATTTCATCATTTGGCCCATCGTAGTCGATCCGCACGCTTAAATCGTTCCCCGTCTGAATCCCATTTGCGGCCTCGATGACCTTGCCGATCGGCGCCATCGATTTGCGGGCCAGGAACAGGCCTAGCGAGCTGGCGATGACAATTGTAAACAGCGAGCCGAACAAGATCACGGTCCGCATCTGCTTCATCAGCCGGTCTTCGGCGTTCGTATCCGCGGCCAGCTGGAGCAGCCCAACGATGGTATGATCGTTAAGTCCAAGAGCCCTTTCATATAACATGTATGAATTTCCGTTTATAGTAATCGTTTGAAATTTACCGTTTTGGATGTTTTTCATCTCGGGTATGGGGAATTTGATTTTTCGTTCCGCCAGGCCTGGAGAGAGACGGTATGTCCCGATGACATAGTTGTTAAGCTGCCAAAATATACGGGCATCCTCCAGCCTGATGATTTGATCGGGGTCGAGCTGCATATCCCATCCCTGCGTGAGCGTAATGTTTTGCGTGCTAAGAATCTGGTCCGCTTGCTCAATAACCCTTTTCTTCACTTCCTGATACGTATTATAATATACCAACCCGTATATCGATGCGCTGAATAAAATGAGCGTCACGGCCAAAATGCCGGTATACCATGCGGTCAGCCGCAGCCGGATCGACATGTTTACGCGTCCCCTCTCAAGATGTAGCCGGCGCCGCGGATCGTTTGAATGAGCCGTTTGCCGCCATGTTCCTCCGTTTTTTGGCGCAGCATGGCGATATACACCTCAAGCACATTGGATTCCCCGCTATAATCGTAGCCCCAGATTTTGTCCATAATTAAATCCCGGGTCAGCAGCCGTTTTGGATTTTGCATGAATAGATGCAAGAGCTCGAATTCTTTGGCCGTTAACTCCAGCCGATGCCCCCCGCGCACCACTTCGCGGGAATCGAGATCCATGACGATATCTTCAAAAATCAGCCGCTGGCTGTCCGCCTCCCCGGCGCTTTCCTTGCGCCTAAGCAGCGCTCGCACCCGGGCCAGCAGCTCTTCCAGGGCAAACGGTTTGACCAGGTAATCGTCCGCGCCGAGATCAAGCCCTTTGACCCGATTCTCGACCTCGTCCTTGGCGGTCAGCATCAGCACCGGGACCGTGCTGCCCCCTTCGCGCAGCCTGCGGCACACTTCAAAGCCGTCAACCTTCGGCATCATCACATCCAGGATGATCAGATCCGGGTCGGCTGACACGACCATGGACAGCCCCTCTGCCCCGTTATGCGCCGTATATACGTCATATCCCTCAAACGCCAGGCCGCGCCGCAGCATGGACGTGATTTTCTCGTCATCATCAATAACCAATATTCCCGATCTCACGA
The DNA here is from genome assembly GCF_003863965.1 of Paenibacillus oralis. Lineage (GTDB taxonomy): Bacteria > Bacillota > Bacilli > Paenibacillales > Paenibacillaceae > Fontibacillus > Fontibacillus oralis. The sequence continues at coordinate 3,861,093 of NZ_RRCN01000001.1, read as the reverse complement.
TTATCTCTCCTTATCTAAACAATTCACCTTACCTTATTGTACCAAAAAAAGCGGCAGGCTTTGAACCTGCCGCCTCATTAGCGCTTGGGCCGCGATTAGCTGAGCGATTATTCCACGTTCGGGTAATTATTCTTGTCGCCGATTGTGACTTGAAGATCAACGCTCTTTCCGTCGCGCACGACGTTAAAGGTCACTTTGGCGCCAACCTGCTGCTTCTGGATAAATTCGATCAGTTTTTCCTTCGTCGCAAATTTGGTTCCATTCGCCCCGACGATGATGTCATAAGGGCGCAGGTCGGCCGTGTAAGCAGGCGATTTGAAGACGATATCGGTCACGATCGAACCATCCTTCACATCAGTGCCCATCTGCTTTGCGACTTCATCGGTCATCGTCATCAACGTGGCTCCGATGAACGGTTCCGGTTTTTTCGGGATTTCCTCGTTATTTTTCAGCTTGTCAATCACTTCGTTGATCGTGCTGGTTGGGATCGCAAAGCCGATGCCTTGGGAATCGGAGCTGACGGCGACGTTAATGCCGATAACTTCCCCGTTCAGGTTCAGCAGTGGACCACCGGAGTTCCCCGGGTTAATCGAAGCGTCGGTTTGCAGCAAATGCTCATACTCCCGGGCTTTCTCGCCGTTTTCGCCGTCGATCGTGATACTGCGCTCCTTCGCGCTCAGCACCCCTGCGGTGACCGTGTGGTCAAAACCTTGCGGGTTACCGATCGCTACCAGCCATTCACCAACCTGCGTGCTGTTGGAATTGCCCAGCGGAATCGACGGGAAGTTGCTGCTGCCATCGATTTTCAGAACGGCCAAATCAAGCTCATAGCTCTTGCCCAGTACCTTGGCTTCATACGGTTTATCCGTGCCTTGCACCGTAACTTGGACCACGTCGGCATTATGGATGACGTGCTCGTTTGTCAAAATGTAACCCGTTTTGTCGAAAATAAACCCGGAACCAATCCCTGTCGGCACCAGTTGGCCGGACCCGGAAGAGGAGCCTCCGTTGCTGCTGTTCCCTCCGCCTGAACCGTAGGAATCGCCGAAAAAGTAGCGATAGAACGGATCATTGCTGTAAGGGTTTGAACCGCTGCTTTGCTTGCTTGAATCCGCCAGCGTTTCGATTTTGACCACGGCCGGTCCCGCTTGATTTACGACTTTGGTAACATCCCCCGAATCGGTTACGGGATACAAAGCCGTTGACGCCTTGCCCGACGAACCGTTGCCGCTTCCTTCCGTCGATGTGCCGGATGCCGGCGCGGTCGTTGTCGCCGCCGCCTGGTCCGGTGTAAACAGGTTTTCGCGGTCGGCGAACACCATGGCTCCGGTCACGATCAGCATTCCGGCCAAAACGCCGGCGATCACGGAACGGAATGACGTTCTTTTCGGCGGCTTGCTGTACTGCCAGTTGCCCGTGCCTTTGACACCCGGTACGCCTCTTCCGCCGTCACCGTTTGAACCGCCGGGCCCCTCTGCCGAAGACCGGTAATCGTACATCGGAATCGGCTTCACCGGCTCCGGACGGGTGATTTCCACTTCCTCCGGCTCACGGCGTTCATAGAAGCGGTCCTCTCCGGATCCTTCATTGTTTTTTCCATAGGATTGAAAAGGTCCGTAAGAGTAATAATATGAAGAGCCCGACTCCGGAGATTCTTCCGGCTTATCGCCATGATTGTCTCCAAAATTTTGGCCTGGTTTGTTTTTTTGATCGTCCATCTATGTTTACCTCCTTCCCCCGCTTCCAGGGGGTGTTGTTTTCATGCTTTTATTTTGTACCAGGAACCTTAAGGGTACCTTAAAAACAATTAAAAAGGAGATAAAAGCTATAAGTCCATTGCAAACATAAGACCAAAAAATGTCGTTATTCCGGCGGTATCCGTCCATCTGAGAGAAATAGAAGACATTTATGTCGCTACTTTCCCCCGTCGCAAGGAAATGCGAGCGGTCTGGACCATTCATAGGATAATAAGTGCAAAAAATACCGCTAATGGGGATGAACACGCCCCGCCACGGATAATTAAGTACATAAAATGCCGCTGTTTAAAGGCCCATCCGGCGCTTCGCCGACGATGCCTTAAGACCGGGCAACCCAGCCTTGCCGATGAGCATAGATAGCCAATTGGGTGCGGTCGTCCAGCTCGCATTTCATCAGCAGGTTGCTGACATGCGTTTTGACGGTTTTGATGCTGATATGCAGCTCTTCGGCGATATCTTTGTTGGTTTTGCCTTCGGCAATGAGCAGCAGGACTTCCTTCTCCCGCTCGGTGAGTCCGGAATCGTCTCCCTGCACGGTACGCTGGCGCAGCCCGCGCGTCAGCGCCTGGGCCACGTCTCCGGTCATGACTGGCATTCCGCGGTAAGCTCCTTGCAGCGCATAGATGAGTTCCTCGGCCGAAACCGTTTTTAAAACATAGCTAACCGCCCCGGCTTCGACCGCCTGGACGACGAGATCATCCTCCAAAAAGCTGGTCAGGATGACGATTTTGATTTCCGGATAACGGCTAAGCACCGCTTTGGTCGCCTCCGCTCCGTTCATGACCGGCATCATTAAATCCATCAGGATGATATCCGGCAAGCCGCCGGGAATACCTTGCTCCAGCAGTTCGACGGCCGCTTCACCGTCCCCGGCTTCGGCAACCACCTCAAAGCCCGGGTCCAGCATCAAATATGTTTTCAGCCCCATCCGCACCATATCATGATCATCGACGATCATGACCCTGATTTTGCTGCTCATTCGCGGCTTCCCCCTCTACTGTCCTCAAATTTCGGGATATGTACCCGAATGGTCGTGCCCGCTCCCGGCTTGCTGATCACCTCAACATGACCGCCAAGCTTTTCAGCCCGCTCCTTCATCGTCGTCAGCCCGTAAGAGCCTTGCTTCTGGGAGGTGCCGCTGAAGCCCTGCCCGTCGTCGCTGATGCTGAGCACTACCTGGCGCGGCCCTTCACGAAGTGACAGGCTGACCAAATGGGCCCCGGCGTGCTTGACAATGTTGGCCATGGCCTCCTGAATGATCAGGAACAGCTGATGCTCTTTCGCTTCCGACAGCTCTCCCGTCAGATCCATGTCCTTGATTCCCTTCAGGCCGTTTTGCCTGCAATAATCCGGAAACCACTGATCCAGCGCCTCCGCCAGCGATTTGCCGACCAGCTCCATCGGCCGAAGCTGGGCGATCAGCGCCCGCATCTGCTTTTGCGCCGTATTCGACATTTGGATCAGCTGTTCCAGCACCGTATTAGCCGCGGCCGCATTGCTTTCCAGCACTTTAGGCAGCGAAGAGGCGGCCATGTGGATCGCGAACAACTGCTGGCTCACCGTGTCGTGCAAATCGCGGGCCATGCGCCTTCTTTCTTCCAATACCGCTTTTTCAGCCGCCTGCTCCTTTTCGATGACTTCTTGTTCCCCAAGCTGCTGCAGCAGCTGCATTTTTGTTTCCATGGAATCGAGCATATCATTGAATTCTTGATAAACGCCCGCAAACGTCTGGTCCACGGTTTCGGGCATCCGAACCGATAAATTGCCTTTGGCCACCTGCAGCATGTTTAAATGAAGCAGATCGATTTTGCTCTGAATCCGCCGCCCGGCGAGATATCCGATGATCAGCGTAAACACCAAAATTCCGGCGATATCGTAAATCCACACATTGGGGTCGCTGACATGAATCACTCCGGTTTTGGAGCCAACATACAGAGCTGCTGCCGTCAATCCTCCTGTAAGCAGAAAATAACACAGCAGCTCCCATTTCGTATTTTTTAAGATACGCTGTACGATCATCCGCCTAACCCACCATATTCACTTTAACGTCGCCGATAAACACGCTGACGACCAGCTTGATTTTTTTGCTCGCTTCCCGGTAATATGGAGATTCAGCGGAAACGCTGGTCATAAATCCGCCCTGTTTCTGCTTCAGCACCTTCAGATCGCCGATAAAGGCGCTGGAAGAGGCCATGATGCCGATATCCATATCCTCCGGAATAAATACCTTAACGTCGCCGATAAAAGACGAAACATTGATTTTCGTTTCCCCGTACGGAATTTGCGCCTTCGTCAAATCAATGATCGTATCCCCGATAAAATGCGAGATATTCGTTGGCCTCAGCTGAAAATAATCCTGACCCAAATGCACGTCGCCGATAAATCCCGATTTATTGATCACTTCTCCCTTATCGCCGGCCATATCATAGTAATGGTCATACTTCGGCCGTTCCTGTTTCGGATGCTCCTGCTTTGGCTTTGCTTCCTTCTCGGCCTCTTTCTTCTCCAGCGAACCAAAAATCGAATCCAGCGGCGATTCCATTTCCGGATGAAACGCCGGAGGCGATGGCGGATCCATCGGCGCCGGCGGTGGAGGCGGCGGAAATTCCTCACGGTGTCGGCGGTGCGGATGCCGCGGAAATTCCTCGTGGCGGCGGTGATGCGAATGCCGCGGTTTGAAAATGAGGCAAATCCCGCCGATAATCAGGGCAAGCGGGAGGAAATACTTAAAGAAGTCTCCCGGATCGAGCGATATATATCCCAAATTACTGCCAAGAAAATAACCGCCGATCAGCAGCAAAATCAGGCTGCCGGCCAGTCCGCCGCCGTGCCGGTTGCCCGATGCCAGACTCGTCAATCCGGCAAAAATCAGAAACACCGGCCAAAACGTTGAGAACAGATAGCCGATGCTTACATCGGTTATTCCCATTTGGTTGAGCAAAAACAATGCCCCAATACCGATGAGCAGCAAACCGCCGATCAGCCTGCCAAATAAATTGTGTCTCATCTTGTTTCCCTCCATTATCAAACAAACTCTGTTAATGCCAGTGTACAACAAGCTGCGGAAGGAGGACAGCGGCGGGAGAAGTAAGCTTTCCTCGGTCTCGGGACCGAGGCGATAGCTAAATATTTACAATTAAAAAAGAGCACCCAATTCAGGGCGCTCTTCGCTTAGTTGCTTAACTATTGTTGTTTTTGAGTACCGCTTACAGGCGTAGTTGCATTACGGGAAGCTTTAGCCTTTTGGGCAACAGTTGCAGTGCTTTCCTCAGCAAATTCTTCGTTAAACTTCTCGTTTGGTGTTTTGTAACCAGGAGAAGCCGCACGTTTTTGATTTTGGCTTTGATTTGGCATGGATTTCACCTCCCTTAACATAACACGGCGGTCTGTCACCGCCAGGTGCGATGCGGTCTCGTGAAGGATGACCACATCGGTTATTATGTGACCGGAGAGGTAAAATATGCGGCCTGGTGCAAATTGTTAATTCACCATTAAATGGCCTTGTCCCACAAATCTTCCGGGATTTCCTTGCTCACTTCCATCGCTTTGCCGAGCTCTTTCAGCATCGCTTCCGTCAGTTTGCCGGTGCCTTCCCGGACGATCTGCACTTCGACTTCCTTTTTGCCCCATTCTTTATATACCTGCTTCGTTGTATCGAAATACAAATCGATTTTTTTCCCTTTGATGGCGGAGCCTTTATCCGCGACGACACCGTACCCGTAGCCCGGAATATACAAAATGGTGCCGATCGGGAACACCTTCAGGTCGGCCGCAATGGTCGATACCGTATCCTTATCCCGGCGCACCTTAACTCCCGAAAAGGTAATGCCGTACTGCGGATGGCTGGGCTTTTTGCCCGTGGATTCGTAACCTGCGGTATATCCGGTAGCCAGAACTTTGACCGTCTTGACGGTCTTTTTCTTCGGTTCGGGCTTCGCTTCCGTTTTTTGAATGTGTAACGTATTTCGGTTGTGAAAATCCCGGTTTTGCAGATAAGCGGGTGTCCGGGAAAATCTAGCTTCCAGCCATGGCGCATCATTCCGGTATTGATATACCGCCTGATTGAGCCCGGCAATCCCGCGCGGCGGAACATCCGCGGCGAGCGTAACGGTCAGCAGCACTCCTAGCAGCAAGCACTTGCCGATATGTTGCCAGATATTAATTTGGCGCATGAGAAAACCTCCCCCTTATCCGAAGGTTTTCCACATGCGCCTCAATTTATACGTGGTCAGCTTTTAAATTGTATGGTTGCGGATTTCGTCTTGCAGTTCGGCGATTACTTCGCCAAGCGCTTTGGCGCCCAGGTCGCCTTCGCCGCGTTTACGCACCGATACGGTGCCGCCGCTTTGCTCGTTTTCACCGACGATGAACATGTACGGCAGCTTTTCGAGCTGGGCCTCGCGGATTTTGTACCCGAGCTTCTCGTTGCGCAAGTCGCTTTCCGCCCGAATGCCGGCGGCGCGCAGCTTGTCTTCCACTTGGCGGGCGTAAGCGTCGAAATTGCCGGATACCGGAATGACTTTCGCTTGCACCGGAGCCAGCCAAAGCGGCAGATTGCCGGCAAAATTTTCGAGCAGGAAGGCGGTAAACCGTTCCATCGTTCCCAGGATGCCGCGGTGCAGAACGACCGGACGGTGCTTGGCTCCGTCTTCGCCGACATATTCCAGCTCAAAACGTTCCGGCAGCAGGAAGTCGATTTGCACCGTCGACAGCGTCTCTTCCTTGCCGAGCGCGGTCTTGACCTGTACGTCCAGCTTCGGACCGTAGAACGCCGCCTCGCCTTCGGCTTCGAAGAACGGCAGTCCGGCTTCCTCGACGACTTCGCGAAGGATGCGCTGCGCTTTATTCCACATTTCGTCGTTTTGATAGTATTTCTCCGTATCTTGCGGATCGCGGTAAGACAAGCGGAAACGGTATTCCTTGATACCGAAGTCGTTATAGACTTGAGCGATCAAATCCAGCACGCGCTTGAATTCATCTTTAATTTGGTCAAAACGGCAGAAAATATGCGCGTCGTTCAGCGTCATCGAACGGACCCGATGCAGGCCGGTAAGCGCGCCGGACATCTCGTACCGGTGCTGCATGCCAAGCTCGGCGATGCGGATCGGCAGATCCCGGTAGCTCCGCAAATCGCTTTTATAGATCATCATGTGGTGCGGACAGTTCATCGGGCGAAGAATAAATTCCTCGGTGTCGATGGACATTTTCGGGAAAATATCGTCCTGGTAATGCTCCCAGTGCCCCGAAGTTTTGTACAGATCGACGTTGCCGAGCACCGGAGTATATACGTGCTGATAACCGAGCCGTTCCTCGATATCGACGATGTACCGTTCCAGCGTCCGGCGCACCGTTGCCCCCCTCGGCAGCCAGATCGGCAAGCCTTGTCCGACTAGGTTGTTGAACGTAAAGATGTTCAGCTCTTTGCCCAGCTTGCGGTGATCCCGCTTTTTCGCTTCCTCCAGCATATGCAGATGCTCGTCGAGCTCCGCTTTTTTCATAAACGCGGTGCCGTATATGCGCTGCAGCATTTTGTTGTCGCTGTTGCCGCGCCAGTAGGCCCCCGCGACGCTCAGCAGCTTAAACACCTTGATTTTGCCCGTCGAAGTCACGTGCGGCCCCCGGCACAGGTCGAAAAACTCACCCTGATCATAAATCGAGATGACGCTGTCTTCCGGCAAATCGCGAATGAGCTCCAGCTTGTACGGATCGCCCAGTTCGGTAAAAATCGCCAACGCTTCTTCGCGGCTAACTTCGCGCCGGGAAATCGGCAGATTTTCGCCGATGATGCGCTCCATCTCTTTTTCGATTTTCTGCAAATCCTCCGGATTCAGCGGATGCTCCAAATCCATGTCGTAATAGAAGCCGTCCTCGATCACCGGACCGACCCCGAGCTTCACCTCTTTGCTGCCGAACAGCCGTCTCACCGCTTGCGCCATCAAATGCGCGGTGCTGTGGCGCATAATTTCCAAACCATCTTTGGAGTCCCCTGTAATGATTTCCACCTTGGCTCCATCAATCAGCTTGGCGTTTAAATCAACCGCTACGCCGTTTAATTTCCCGGCCAGCGCGTTTTTGCGCAGCCCGCTGCTGATCGAAGCAGCCACATCCTCCAAACTGCTTCCTTCCGCGTACTCCCGGACCGACCCGTCCGGCAAAGAAATGGATACTGCCATCGTCGTTTCCTCCCTGTTTCGAAAATAGTTTCAAGGTCTACCGGAAACGGACAAATCAAAAAACGCCCGTCCCGGAAAAGGGACGAGCGTTATACCCGTGGTTCCACCCTCATTCGGCTTATTCCGCAGATCCGCCCGCGGCGATAAGCCCTTAATTCGGCATTGTGTAACGGCAATGAACCGGCATTCCTTAGTACCTTAAGTCCATGTTCGGGTTCGGGAACGCAGCTACAAAGGGGTAAACCAAAACCGAAACCGGAGGGAATTCCAGCCCATGTTCCCTCTCTCTGCACCGTCAGGCATTTTGGTTCATGTCTTTGTCAACGCTTTTAGCTTGAAAGTAATTATAATGCTATCGCCGCCGGCTCGTCAAGAATCGATTGATTTCTTGCGGAAGGAACCTCTTTTATGTGCCTTGATCCAGGCGGCGGACCTCACGGTGAAACAACTTGCATTGCGGACAGAGAAGGCAAATTTCCACGCGTTCGCCAAAAATTTTGGACAAGGTTTCAATCACCTGGGCCCCGGGATCCTGCGTATGAATCAGAATGCGGTCCGGAGAAAGCGAAATCAGCGTGCTGACGATAACGTCCTCCATTTCCATTTCCTGATCGGCGATTCGAGCCACAACTCCGCCGGAGGACGGAAGTTGAATCGGCGAAAATTGCTCGTTTAAAATAGCGAATTCATGCCCTTGTTTATGCATCAAATGGACCAGCGGCGTCAACGGTTCCTGAAAATAAACAAAATACTGCAGCAAACTTATAAATTCCTCGTATTGCTTATCCAGCAAATACTCGTCCACCGCCAATTCAGCGGCTTCCCGCAGACTGCCCTCGTACTCCTTCAGCCGGAAGGCGGCAAATCCGTCAAGGTGCAGATGCTTTTCGCTGTGCAAATATTCCCGCAGCGCATCAAAAACCATCAGAACTCGCCTTTCCGCAGAACAAGTCTTGATCCCGTCTTTGGGCTGCTCCAATAGTTCGCGGCAGATGTCCTTCACGATCTCCATTTCTTCGCGCGAAGTCCACTCATATTCCCGGTTTAAAATCCGCCCGAGAAGTTCATCCTCTTTCACATGTACGATGTATTTGGCTAATCCCAGCGATAAAAGGTCGATCAGTCGTTCCGGTTTGTTTTCTCCCGCCACCCCCGGCAGGTTGACTACAGCCTCCACCGTTCCGCCCGAAACCTCGCTCAGCGTGAGCGCGGCCTCCGGAGAATGCAGACTGCTTACGGCATCATGCAAGTAACCGGCGAACCGGTTTTGCGCTTCGGCCTCATCGGCTTTGACCCGTATCGTAAAAAAATCCATGAACCTGTCCCCCTTCCGCTTCCTTCTCCAAGTATATGGCGGGAAGGAAACGGATATACGGAATAGGTTCATGGAATGAAAGGCAGTTTTGCCATCTGCCTGCCAGTTTAAGCGGATTAATTCTGCATAATAAAATCCCGTTCGACCTTGGCTTCTTCGTCAAACACCCGCAAAATTTCGTATTTCGTATTGCGCTGCGCAGGAGTTTTTCCGGCCTCGCGGATGATTTGCAATGTCGTTCCGATGTTGACTTTGTACGTTGCGCCTGCGGACGACACGACGTTCTCTTCGATCATCGTGCTGCCGAAATCGTTGCAGCCGTATTGCAGCGACAGCTTCCCGACTTCGGGACCCATCGTCACCCAGGAGGACTGCAGGTTTTTGATATTGTCGAGTACGATCCGGCTGATCGCCACCGTTTTCAGGTACGATTCCGGCGTTTGTCTTTCCGCTTTCAAATTCGTGTTGTCCGGCTGGAACGTCCACGGAATGAACGCCAGAAAACCTTCCGACGGGTAGCCGTTTTGAATACACTCGTCCTGTGCCTCGCGCACGCGCAGCAGGTGAAGCGCCCGCTCCTCCATCGATTCGCCGAACCCGATAACCATCGTCGCGGTCGTGTTCATGCCGATTTTGTGCGCCGTCTGCATGACGTCCATCCAGTCTCTCCAGGAGCCTTTCAGGCGGCTGATTTTGCGGCGGGTCCGGTCGTCCAAAATCTCCGCACCGCCGCCGGGCAGCGAATCGAGACCCGCGGCATGAATTTCGCGGATCACCTGTTCGAGCGACAGGCCGTCCGACACTTCTTTCATTTTCATAATCTCCGCCGGGGAGAAGGAATGCATCGTGATATTCGGGAACCGCTGCTTGATCCCTTTCAGCAGGTCCGTATAATAGCTGAACGGCAGATTCGGATTCGTTCCGCCTTGCATCAGGATTTCCGTACCGCCGACATCAATCGTTTCCTGGATTTTTTGAAAAATCACTTCATCCGGCAGGACGTATCCTTCCTCCGAGCCCGGACGGCGGTAAAACGCGCAAAAGCGGCAGTACACGTCGCAAATATTCGTGTAATTGACGTTCCGCCCGATGACAAAGGTGGCCACCGGTTCGGGATGCTTCCGTTCCATCAGAATGTTGGCCGTGTGCCCCATTTTTTCCACTTCATCGGATTCGAACAGACGGATCGTGTCCTCCAAATCCAACCGTCCGCCCTGAAGCGCCTTGTTTAATATATCGTCGATCGCAGTCATGCCGCTGCCTCCCTGCAACTAAAAATGAGATAAATAAAATCGTGAAAAATTAAACATTATGAATTAATCGTAACACAATCATGGGCAGAAAAACAGCACCCGTTGTTGAGCGAGTGCCTGATTGGGAGGAATGATGGGGAAGAAGGATGGCCTTATGGGATTAACTGTAAATCAACTGCAAAAGTGCATTTGAAAAAGACTGAAATCGGTAAATTTGTCCAATGAGATGTAAAAGTGCAGTTGAAAATCGACCTTGGAAGCAATTTGATCCGATATGGCGGAAATCGCCTGCACTTTTGCAGTTGAATCGCCCTTTTCGGGAAATTCCGACGAAATTCGCCTGCACTTTTGCATTTCGTGGGATTCCCGGCCGGGATTTTTATGGATTGGTGCATCCTGCATCCCTCAAAAAAGAACGCCCCCGGCCAAGATAACCGGGGGCGGTAAAGAATCAGCTGCGCTGAAGGGCCTGGTCGAGGTCGGCGATCAGGTCGCCGATATCCTCGAGGCCGACGGAATACCGCAGCAGGCCGTCGGTAATCCCGCGCTCGCTGCGCACTTCCTGCGGCATCGAGGCGTGGGACATCATCGCCGGATACGATAGAATGCTCTCGACGGCGCCGAGGCTAACGGCGACGATCGGCAGCTTCACTTCGCTCAGCAGCCGTTTTGCCCGCTCGCCGGAGCCGACATCAAACGAAACAACCGCGCCGTAACCGGCCGACTGCTTCTCCTGGATCTCCCGGCCGGGGTGATCCGGCAGGCCGGGATAGAAGACAGCGTCGATGTCGCCGCGTTGGCTCAGCCAATCGGCCAGCTTCCGGGCGCTGATTTCGCTGTGGGCCATACGCGCGCCGAGCGTTTTCATCCCCCGCATCAGCAGCCAGGAATCCGACGCGCCGAGCACGGTGCCCATGCCGTTTTGCAGATACTTGAGCTGCTGCCCCAGCTCCTCGGTGCGGGCCACCGCCAAACCGGCCAGCACGTCGCTGTGGCCGCCCAGGAACTTGGTCGCGCTGTGCAGCACAATGTCGGTTCCCAGCTCAATCGGCCGCTGGTAATACGGGGTCATAAACGTGTTGTCGACAATGCTGATCAAATCATGCTCGCGGGCCCAGGCGGAAATTTCGGCGATATCGGTTATTTTCAGAGTGGGATTCGACGGCGTTTCCATATATACCGCTTTGGTGTTCGGCTTCAGGGCTGCTTTCACCTCATCCGGCCGAGTCATGTCGACGAAGGTCGTTTCGATGTTCATCCGGCTCAAAATGTTCGACAGCAGCCGGTATGTACCACCATAAACATCCTCCGTCACAATGATATGATCGCCGGCGGACAACAGCATAAACGTCGTGGAAATCGCCGCCATCCCACTGGAGAAGGCAAAGCCCCGCACGCCGCCCTCCAGCAGTGCGATATAATCCTCAAGCGCCTGCCGCGTCGGGTTGCCCGACCGGCTGTAGTCATGCTGCGGAGGATTAAAAATATCATGATGGTGAAACGTCGAAGCCTGATAAATTGGCACGCTGGATGCGCCCGTCGCGCTGTCGACCTCGCTGCCGAAATGGATCAGCTTCGTGTCGAATTTTTTCTCCAAATTTCCGGATTGTGCCGCCTCCTTGTTATGCTCCTGATTACTCATGTTTTTGTCCTCCTTCGACTTCGATCCGCGCCGCTTCCAACGCCTGTCCCAAATCGGCGATCAAATCGTCCGCGTGTTCAATGCCTACCGAGAAACGCAGCAGACGGTCGTCTACGCCCACCGCTTCGCGGATTTCGGCGGGAATGTCGGCATGGGTCTGCACGGCGGGATAAGTCATCAGCGATTCGACGCCGCCGAGGCTTTCCGCAAACGCGATCAGCCGCAGGTTGCGAAGCACCGGCTCTACGTAGCGGGCGTCCGTCACTTTAAAGGAGAAAATCCCCGTATTTCCGCTGGATTGTTTGTTCTGGATCTCGTATCCCGGATGATCCTCCAGCCCCGGGTAAAACACTTCAGCTACCTGAGGATGGCTCTGCAGATATTTGGCGATCGCCAGCGCGTTGCTTTCATGGCGCTCCATGCGCAACGCCAGCGTCTTCATGCCGCGCATCAGCTGATAGGAATCGGACGGGCTCAGCACCGCGCCGATGGAATTGTGCAGAAATCCTACTTCCTCGGACAGCTCTTTGCCCTTGGTGACGATCAGCCCGGCCAGCACATCGTTATGCCCGCCCAAATATTTGGTCGCGCTGTGCACCACGATGTCCGCTCCAAGCTCCAGCGGCCGTTGAAAATACGGCGTAAGCAGCGTGTTGTCCACGATCGTCAGCAGGCCGTGCTTACGCGCCCATTTGGCGACAGCCTCGATGTCGGTCACCATCATCAGCGGGTTGGTTGGCGTTTCGATAAAGACCGCTTTGGTGTTCGGCTTACGTACGCTTTCCAGCGCGTCCAGGTCGTTCGTGTCCACATAGGAAGCCGTTACGCCGTATTTGGACATGATCCGTTCCAGCAGACGGTAAGTTCCGCCGTACAAGTCAAGCGATACGATCAGATGATCGCCCTGGGCGAACAGGGTGAATATCGTTTGCAGCGCCGCCATGCCGGAGCTACAGGCAAACCCCGCATCTCCCGCTTCCAAAACGGCCGCCGCGTCTTCCAGCACTTTGCGGGTCGGACTTTTTGTCCGGGCATAATCAAAGCCTGTGCTTTGACCGAGCCGCGGATGCCGGAAAGCCGTCGCCTGATAAATCGGGTAATTCACCGCCCCGGTCACCGGCTCCTCCACGGAACCGATTTGCGCCAAAACGCTTTCGATACGCCATTCCTGATTTTTGTTCTCTCCCACCTGTTATCCCTCCACTTCAGATCTCATACATAATTTCCGCCGCTTGATCGATATCATACGGCGTTTCTTGATACACATAGTAGTTCAGCCAATTGGAAAATAATAAGTTTGCATGGGCGCGCCAGGACGAAACCGGCGAACGGGAAGGATCGTTTTTCGGGAAATAGTTGACCGGCAGATCGACTTCCATTCCTTTGGCTATGTCTCGTTCATACTCCCATTTGAGCGAATCGGGATCGTATTCCGAATGTCCGGTCACAAAAATCTGTTTGCCGTCCCGGGTAGCCACGAGGTAGATTCCGGCTTCTTCGGATTCGGCCAAAACTTGCAGCTCGGGCACCCGTTCGATGTCGGCGCGTTCTACATCCGTATGACGGGAATGCGGCACCAGGAACATTTCGTCGAAGCCGCGCAGCAGTTTAACGTGCGGATCGCTGACCGTATGGGAGAACACGCCAAAGCATTTTTTCGGCAGCGGGATTTTCCGTACTCCGTAATGATAGTAAAGACCGGCTTGGGAAGCCCAACAAATGTGCATGGTGGAAGTGACGTGGGTTTTGCTCCATTCGAAAATTTCCTTGAGCTCTTCCCAGTAATTCACATCTTCGAATTCCAGCTGCTCCACCGGAGCGCCCGTAACGATCATGCCGTCGAACCGGCGGTATTTGATTTCGTCGAACGTTTTGTAAAACATCTCCAAATGCTCGGCCGAAGTATTTTTGGAGGTGTGGGAGCTCGGGTGGAGCAGGACGAATTCAACCTGCAGCGGCGTATTGCCAAGCAAACGCAAAATTTGCGTTTCGGTCGTTTCCTTGGTCGGCATCAGGTTCAGGATCGCGATCCTTAAGGGGCGGATGTCCTGATGATAGGCCCGGCTTTCGTCCATCACGAAAATATTTTCGTGAGTCAGCACTTCTTTGGCCGGCAGATGATCCGGTACTTTAATCGGCATAGGGGTTCACTCCTTTAAAAGTTAGTCGGAAATCATATCGATTCGAAAGCCGGCGATAACAAGAAAGACCTATCTCCTTGGGAGAAAGGTCATTACGTTCCAGTATGCGCCTCTCTCATCTCTCAGAATCCGCCAAACATCGCTTGCCGGGCGATTCTGCAAGAATTAGCACCGCTGCGATCAGAGATCGCCGGTTGCCGGGTTTCATCGGGCTAGTCCCTCCACCTGCTCTTGATAAGATTTCGCTGTATTTAATTGGTTGTTCGGAGCTTTCGTTCGTGAAGCATTGCTCCTTGAAATCACTTTAATGTAAATGATGTCTTCCGTCAAGAACTTAGGAGAAAAATCACACCGTTTTTTCATGTACGGCTTTCATCACACAGCATAATATACTTTTGGGTTGAAACATTTCCGATCGCGGCGTTATACTAGACAAGTGCTTAGAGGCTGTTTGGTCTTGAAGCGCACTGAATGTTTCAATTCTGAAAGTTGCGAGGTGAAACCGAGAATGGAAGGCGACCCGAGTCCGCAGAGGACGACCCAGAAATTTCAATTGCATAGGAAACCGATCAGCTGGGTGCTCAAGGACCGGTATGGGCACTTCCGTTTCCCGGTGTTTGGTTAAACGCCTCTTTCGGTGTGGCCGAATGCAGCGGTCTTTTTCCTATGCTCCAACCAAGAGCAAACCCTGGATTTATGCCCAGGGGAAAGGGAGTGAAGGCATATGAAAATCCGTCATGTTAAAGAAGGCGTATTTACCGCTGTAGAAGACGTTGAACTGACGACAAACCCACCGGAGGAAGGTTTCTATTGGATCGATGCGGACGTGGACGATCTTGCCCTGCTGCAGCCGCTGTTTTCGTTGCATGATTTGGCCGTGGAGGACTGCTTGACCGAGGAGGAGCAACGTCCGAAAATCGAGACGTACGACAACCATTATTTTATTGTAGTGAACAGCATCCGTTATGATGACGAGGAAATTTTTCTGCGGGCGCTGAACATCTTTTTGGGACGCCATTACATCATTACCGTGACCAAGCAGAAAATCAACGAACTGCGGGCGGTCAAGCCGATTTTATGGGAACAAGAAGTGAGTGAACCCGACCGTTTCCTGTATCTGCTTATCGACCTTGTGGTGGACAATTATTTCGTTGTCGGCGACCGGATCGAAGTCAAGATCGAAAAACTCGAGGAAGATATCCTCATGCATACGAAACGTTCGCACCTGAACGAAATCATCGGGCTGCGAAGTGAAATTTTGTGGCTCAAAAAGGTGCTTGGCCCGCAAAAAGAAGTCATCAATATTTTAAATAAAAAAGATCTGCGTCTGATCGACGATCAACTGCAAAAATATTTCAGCGACATTTATGAAAACGCCGTGAAGATATCTGAAAATTTCGATACGTTCCGCGAGCTGGTCGGCAACTTGCGCGAGGCCTACCAGTCCGCCATCGCCAACCGCGCCAACGAAATCATGCGCGTCTTTACCGCGATTACGACGATTTTTATTCCGCTGACGCTGATCACCGGCATCTACGGAATGAACTTCGACAACATGCCGGAGATCCATTCACAATACGGCTATTTTATCGTTTTGGGCATTATGCTCGTGCTCGGTTTGGGCATGTTTTATATTTTCCGGAAGCGGGATTGGATTTGAGGGGGAGCGGTGAAGAACTTTAGGGGCCGTCGTTGAACTATTGATTGCACAGATGGGGGCAGACGGGTGAAATGTTCTTACGATCGCTGCATTTAGTTCAACTTAAAGCAATAATGAAGCGGCAGGGACTTCACCGCTTTTTATGGAGTAGTGGCGCCGCCCCGGCTATACAGCTGAGTCGGCGCTTTTTGTTTAGCCTAATCAATTACCCCGCGTGGCGGGCGCTTTCGCGGTGGCGGCGGTAACGGAGGCGGATCAGGCGCAGCCGTTCGTAGAGCAAATCGAGATTTGCTCCTTCCGGTGTTTCGGCGCCGTAAACCTTCTGGAGCACCGGCTTAAGAAAAGCGTCCCCCAGTTCCTCGTACGCCTGCCAAACCGCGATTTGCTCCTCTTCGGGCATCTCCTGCAGCTCGGCATCCACCAGGGAATCGGTATCATACCCTTCCTTTTCCAACGATTCTAGCAGCTCCAGCGCCTCCCTCCGCTCAACGCCGGCCCGGGAACACATGTCGCTTAGGCTTGAGCCTGTAGCCAGCGACTCAAGCATCGAGCGGCGAACGCTGAATTTCTCCATCTCCGCGCGAAACTTGACCTCCTTCTGCTTATACAGCCAAGACCGAAACGTTTCATCGTCGATCTCCCGCTCCACCCAATCCAGCGGAAAATCACGGGTACGTTCCGCTTTCTCCGTAATTTCCAGCACTTCGGCGCCAAAATCGGCGGCTTTGTTCTCGCCTACGCCCGGAAGCTGCAGCAGTTCCTCGGCCGTATGCGGCAAAAATGTGCTGATCATGCGCAACAGCCGATTGCTCGCGATGAGATATGGCGCTTTCCGATCGGCAGCGGCCTTCTTTCTGCGCCATACACAAAGCTCGTTATACACAGGCTCGTTTGCGTTCAGCTCGCTGTAGCAAATCAATTTCTGGGCCGCCATTCCCCGCCCTCTCAACTGCTCTTTTTCATCCCAGATTCCCTCCATGACGGGGCGAAACCCCTCCCCCAGCTTGACCGCCAGCCGATGCCGGTAAACGTGAAGCATTTCCGACCAGGAAGCCCCCTCGTACCACAAATGCTCCTGCTCCCCGTCCGCGGTCAATTCGTTCCAGCCCATCCGCCATTGCCCTTCCTCTTCGCCAATCCAAACCTGGGCCTCGGTCATCAACGCGCCGTTTCCTTTCTTCTCCAAACTGTTCAAAAATACGATCCGCATAAGCTTTCGCCTCCTTTAACTTCAGCTACGCAGAGGAATCCGCCTGTCTATGGCGGAACGCAAAAAAGCACCCCTCCTGCGGTCATCGCAAGAGAGGTGCTTCCTCCAGACGTATACTGTTATTCCTAATCATACCATGTTTGGCGTAACTGTCAATAGACGACGTTATTAAAGATTAATCCTTTTCCAACGGTCCGGCTTTTCCTGTATAATTAACCAAAAAGACATGTAACCACACCCACAGGAGGCATAAATGATGAGCCAACCGAACCCGCATAAAGATTTGGACTTTCTCTCCGACAGCACCGAGGATACCTCGACCCGTTTCGTCACGTTTATCGGAGGCTCGCTGCGGCGGTTCGATCTCGCCGTCACAACGACGAACCGCTTTTACGGCAAAAAGCTGGTCACGGATTTGCAATCCGGCAAAACCGCCATCTTAGGCACGGATGATTTGGATGAGGAAGGCTACCTTGAACACGTCTACGGCCTGGACGAAGAAGAAGCCGAAGAAATGCGCTCGTTTCTGTATCAGGTGGTTGGCGACGCTTATTTCACGGACTGATGCCACAAAGGTTCCAACTTTACAAAAGCCAAACGACTCTTAACTCAAACGAATGGACCAATTTCCGGTCAGAACAGGATAACAGAACCGCAGCTTCCTGCCGCTTTATTGTCTGGTCCGACCGGAAATGTCCGTTGGAAGTAAATTGCATAAAATTTCAAATTTATGTTACCGGAAATTCACCTTAAGCCAAAAAGAAGTTCTTCCTTTGCCACGTATACTTCCATCATCATTAATGCCCCAAGCTGAAACCCATTTACGAAAGAAGATGTAGCCTGCATCGACTCGGTCTGTCTATGCAAATCGAGTAGCGCTTCAAGCTGGTTGAAATTATCGGTAGACAGTTTCCCTTTCCACATTCCTCTGGCTTCGGATATCTCTCTTCTTATTCTGCGGAACTCGCGATCTTTCGGGACGATCTTCTCTTCCGGACGAAATTCACCACAATACAATGCTTCCAGCATACTTTTCATTTTCATCTTCCTTTCGTATGGATGGCAACGCCTTGAAAGAAAGACTTACACATGATAGATTAAATGTGCAGTCTGCCTTTCAGGCAGTTGCGGGGAGGAAGTGGCGATTTCTTTTGCGAGGAGGCGCCGCTTCCTTTTTACTCATGATCATCCAACTTCTCAATCTTACGCCTTACAGTCTCATTTTTCGTAAGCCGTACTGTAAGGCGGATTTCTTTCGGATTTTCCGAAAAAGGGTGCTCAAGTTTTTTTACGATATTTCACCTCCATATTTAACTTGAATTTTGTATCGCCTAATGGATACAATTTGATTGTATATCGATTAGACGATACAGTCAATCATGTTTTCATAACGGACAAGAAAGCGTATAATTTATGTGATGAACTCTACTCGGAAGTTGGTGGCATTTTGCCAGTTGTCGTTAAACTCAAAGAGATTCTAGCCGAACGCAATATGTCTCAGCGTGAATTAGCAAGACTAACAGGACTAAGACCAAATACCATAAGCCATCTTTGTTCCAAAGAAGTTGACAGGGTACATCTCAGCACCTTTGATGTGATTTGTAAGACTTTAAACATCAGCTTGAGCGAACTTCTTGTATTGGAAGATGGCTAATCATACTGGATAGGGATGACTCAGGGGGAGCATTATCGTTTCCTACCTTTGGTGCGGTATTTAAGCCCTCTTTCCCCTACTGTCATCCTGACTTCGTTGAAGTGAGAATTTCCTCTAATGAACTCGCTGAATACAGGGCATTTTCTGTTTCTTTACCAGTTGCTATCCTCAGGCATTTCTTTCGAGTCAATCCAGTTAATCAAATCACTCTTTTTGCCCTTCAGGCATCATATGCATCCTCAATCCATTCAATTTTGTCTGTTCTTTCCCCCGTTTTACAAAATACCAAGGATGTAATCTTCTTTTCATTGGTATAAATGGGGAGTAGGGGATGATAAAGCAACCAGACTCTTAAATATTTAAAACTCCCTTTTTAGTCTGCTTCTGTTCAAAAAAAATAAAGCTGTCTCCATCCTATTTTTAGGCGTGAAGTATATGTAGTTATAAAAAACTCCCTTACTCCTAGAACGACTAAGGAGAGGGGGTTATGACGTCTGACAAACCTTTTTTAAGATATTTGAAATTAGAATATTGAATGTTTTCGAGATACAACTATTTAGTTAGCGGAGGAGCAATTACCTCAAATAAGGGATTTGACCAGCAGTATTTCTCGCTCAAGCAGCGTTGCACAACCAGTGTATTCATTTGGTGTCACCTTGACACTACCATCATCTGCCAAATGGCGGATTTTTTTTATATGCCGTTTGGCAGCTATTAAACTATAATCCTTATTTAAAATCCCAAAGATTCACCAACGAGGATAATCTTTATTCTCCCCGCCGGTCTACACATTCTTGTTTGGACGATGTAAGAACAGATGCAATCATCTGTTTTACAATCTCCGCAAGCACCATTGATCAAGCAGGGCGTTTTTTGCGGCGAATGTAAAAATGGGCTGGACGAACACGAACAGCGGTATACATTAATGGGGGCCGCATATGTTCTGGCTCTTATAACTGCGTCTTCAGCGGTCTTGCAAACCTTATTCATCCCAACGATAGCAACAACACTTTTCGGTCCAAAGGTAATCGCCGCCGTTCGATTGCCCACACTGTCTATATTGACCAATATGCCATCTTCGCTAACGGCGTTAAAACTCGTTAAATAGGTGTCGCACAAAAGAGATTGGCGCATGAGGTCATAACGTTCCTCCATTGTTTGCGCTTTATCACGATCAGTGATTATATAGCTGCCTTGACGTACTCGATTCAGAAGCCCGATTTCCTCAAGCGTGACTGACCCACCCCATGATACCGAAGAATGTTCCGGAATAAATGATAGTGCCTTTTCTACAGCTTCTATGGCGGTATCACAGTAATAAGCTTCAAACTTTCTGCTTTGCAGATTTTTAATAACCTTTGAGGCTAAAAGTCGATTTCTCGCTTTTATTGAATTTTCTTTCCCTTGCATTGTTTTTCCTCCATTCTGACCTTAGAAAAGGTGACTAACTTCTTGTGTATTTATGATTAATATAGTATTGTAAAAAGAAAAAGTATGTTGCACGTGCAACGAGGAGTCTCTCATGAACAACTTAGATTCCCTATGTCAATCACGTTTATTTTCGGGGATTTCCCCATATGATATTCCCCAAATGCTTAAATGTCTGTCAGCCACACGGAAAGAATATGCAAAAGATGAGATGGTTGTCCGTGAGGGCGATTTAGTTGATGATGTCGGCATCATATTGCAGGGTAGCGCTCAAAGTACGAAATTGAGCGTCACGGGAAAACAAATTATTGTATCCCTCCATTATCCGGGTGGATATACCGCAGTTTTAACAGCGGCTAGCCGTGGAAGAAGATGCCCTATGTCAGTACAGGCAATAGAACCGCTTGAGCTTCTGTTTATTCCTATCAAAAGCATATTCAGCCGTTGTACGAAGTTATGTATGGCACACGAACAATTACTTGGCAATCTTTTTGATAGTATTGCAGAACGAGCGTTAGAACTGCATGACCGAAATGATTGTCTGATTATGCCTACTATTCGGGATAAGGTCTTAACTTATTTAACAAGAGTTATGCGTGAAACTGGAACAGAAACTTTTACTATTCCTTTTGATAGAGAAGCGATGGCCGAGTATTTAGATGTAGATCGAAGTGCTTTATCCAGAGAGCTTGCATGGATGAAGCGGGACGGCTTGATTGACTTTTATAGAAACGAATTTAAGCTATTGCAAAAGCAGTAGAAAAAGATTTTCACTAACCGGCAAGCAGGGCAAGTGTATTAACACTTGCTTCTTTGCTTGTTGGGGAGTGCCTTCACCAAACCCAGCTCCCGATATTCTGCTTTGAGCGCATTTATTTTCGGCAGCTTCTTCCCTGACAATAAGCGCCGGAAAGTATCTTGCGCGCCCGATAAGCGGCAAGATCGGCCCCATGCTCTGCAAGATATTTTTGGCTGTATTTTGCCGCTTTGTATTCTTCAAATACAGGTCTGGTTTTAGCGTAATGGACCAAGGCCATTTGTAGATATGTATTCACGCGCATGGTAGTTTCCGTATTTTTTATCAGCTCAGACAGAGCATGGAGACGCTCAGTAAGCTGGTCACTCTTTTGCGTAAGTTGCTGATATTCCGTCAGTCTGTTTTCCTGCAAATACTGTTACGCCGCCACCATCTGTTTAAGGTTAAAAATTTGGCCCAACGTTCATAAGCGGGGCCTTTTCCTGCTCTCATGCGAGATTCAATATCTACAATTAGAATGACCTTGCCTCGTTCCTGTCGAGTGTCCTGACTCTCAATAAATGCCCTTATATCCTCCTGACTATAGCCTTTACCAAGCGTAGAAGCCCGAAGCCGGGTAAAGCGTTGCTGCCCCTCTGCGCGGAAGCTGATTGTACCTCCGCGGCCATGCTTGACCTCATATCCAGCAGACGATATTGCCTGTAAAAAAACATCCATATCCGGCGGCTTCTTTACAAGAAAAACATCAATCTGCGCTTTTAATTTATCTTGGAATGTTAACGGCTTACGAATCCCAAGCCACTCGCCATAATGCTTGAATTTCCCTTTGCTATGGTGTTTTGAATTGGTAATAGTAGATAATCCATGTTCTAGGCAAATACGGTCAGAGAGCCGAAGAACGGCACGAGCAGTACCAATAAAATCTCGGAACTTTCTCGTACAGTCCAGGGAGGTTGAATTGTAGTAAATATGGCAATGGGGACGGTCAACATGAGAAACAACGAAGAAAGCGTGCTGCCCCTTTGTCCAGCGCATAGCCAGTTCATAGCCAATTTTAAGTGAGGTTTCCGCATCAATTTTACCCGGCGGGAACGATTAACGTATCTGGTAATACAACACATCCTGTTTCTGCTGTCGGCCTGTTATCGCCTTATATTTTGCTTTAGAAAGCAGAAATTCTGCGTCAGCCGTAGCTGGATCGCATTCATATCCCATGATCAAACCATTTCTTTGATTTTCTCAAAAGGTACGACGATATCTCCAGAAATGGGGATATGTCTTTGACCGCTAGGAGAATCTAGCTGGGATTTCACCTCTTGCTGCTCTTTTGGAACTGTTTCTTTCTTTGGAACTGATGTCTCTGATTTTGTTTTCGGAATAGAGGGTTTTTCGGTTGTTTGTAACCGTGCTTTTAAATTCAAAGAAACCTATCGGCTTATCGCCTACCTCTTCAATGCCGCTCTCATAGAACACATGGGTAGGATTCATCCGCTGAATCATCGCCTTCATCCCGGTTGTCAGTTCTTCGACAAGTTCATCCTCCAGATCGTGATCGATTCTTTTTAAAGAAAAATCGACGCTTCCCGGCTCGTCACTTTTGATAATTTCCGGACGTTGCTCGTAAGGATATTTGACCTTTCGAAGATGCTCCGGCAAATCTACAAAATCACGCGGAAAATAGACCGAGAGTTTATCTTCAAAGAACGTTTGAGGCGTAAATTCGTAATACCTGTCGCCAATTTTAACGGGGCCCGCTAAAATCGAGCGCGGAGCCATAGATTGCTCAGCTTCATTGATGATCCGTGCAATTTTTTCATCCATAAATGACATGGGTAACTGCCTCCTTTATCCGATAAAAATTTTTCCCACCTAATTCACAATCACTCTTCCCCCGCCGCCGGGGTCACTGGCTCGAGGGCCTTAAAGTAGTACTTCGCACACATTTTCCAGAAACAGAACTCTCTCATTAGGTCTTTTGGGGTAATCATAAACATCGCCATTCCCAATTGTCAATATATAGCACATATGCACGAAACAAGGAGGTTTTTCCTATATAAAAATGTAATTTAGGTACATCCATCCATTTACGCGCCTATTTTTTGAAACTGCATACAAATTCAGGGCAATCCATCCGATATAGAAAAGATAATCTAAAATTGTTTGATAGACTTGGTTTGTTATAATTTGCACAATCAAGTAATGAATTGGTTGATAATTCGAAGTAAATATAGAAATTTGATTAAATTCTCCATTATTTCCGGGACTATATTCCTGTTTTTGTTTTTCCTCTCAATTTAACACTTTATTGATAAGCCTCTTGGATTAAATGGAACCTGAAGGGGGCATTGTTGAGTAATGCCGGCCATTCGAGATTGGAATCAAGTTTGTTGGAACGTTTGACGATTGTCCGGCGTTTCTATATTTTCATTTATAATCGAAGGTTAGAAAAACCTCGCCGCTGGTGAGGTCCTTTGCCCTCGCAATCCCATACCTTGGATGCGCAGGAGGGTCTAACGGACACCAGTGACCTTATCCGCTCATTTCCCGGGCATTTCCCAGCCTAACGGACACCAATGCCCCTATTTCGCTCTAAAGCCGTTCATCCAGGCCGATTTGTGGTAAATAAGGTCTTCTGTGTCCGTTACATTTTGCAATCCTCCGTTTTTTCGAAAATAACGGCTCTGGTGTCCCTTAGCGCCCTGCTTCCTCTTCTCCTCCCTCGGAATTTTATACTTTCTGATATGTCAAAAAAGCCATCCCGGCATATGGGATGGCTTGCAAGCGATTTTTACGATTCTAACCAATCATTTTCAACAAAGAGGTAAACCGGTATTTTTCAAATAAGTCCGCCGCCGCGTCCGGGTTCACCGTCCACAAGCATTCTTCCAGCGAGCATTCGATTGGCACCTCGACATTAATCCGGGCGAGCGTTCTGGACAAATGGAGGTTGTCCAAGTCCGCCTCGATTTTGGCTTTAACGCTCTTTGGCAAATGGTCCAGATTGTCCAAAATTCCGTCGATGGACTCGTATTCGGCCAGCAGCTTTAACGCCGTCTTTTCGCCGATCCCCTTCACTCCGGGGTAGTTGTCGCTGGTGTCGCCGGTAAGACCCTTCATCTCGACCACCTGGAACGGCTGAATTCCCTTGTCCTCTTTTAAGAAATCCAAGTCGTACACCGCATAATTGGATCTGCCCTTCTTCATGATTACGACATGAATGCGTTCCGACACCAACTGCAGCATATCCTGATCGCCGGTAAGAACATAAACATGACCGAACCCGCTTAACCGGTTGGAAACCGTGCCGATGCAGTCATCCGCTTCGTATCCTTCGAGTCCGATATTGGGGATGTCGAGCGCGGCTACGATGTCTTTGACCAAAGAAAACTGCGGCACCAGGTCTTCCGGGGCTTCGGGACGATTCGCTTTATAATCCGCGTGAAGCTCATTGCGGAACGTTTTGCTGCCCATATCCCAGCAGCATAGGACGTGCGTAGGGTTAAACGTATTTACCGCGTCGAACAGATATTGCAGAAATCCGTAAATCGCATTGGTCGGGGTACCGTCCGCCAGACGCCTGGCACTGTAGGACTGGGCAAAGTAGGCTCTGAAAAGCAGGGCCATTCCGTCAACCACAAGAATTTTATGTTCGCTCATGAAAAATATAAACCGCCTTCCTCAAAAGCATGAAGCTATTTGCCCCATACCTGCTCGTATTGTTCTTCCTTGTACCCGACCGTGACCGTTTTTCCGTCCGTGACGATCGGCCGCTTGATCAGCATGCCGTTCGAAGTCAACAGCGTTATCTGCTCTTCCCTGGACATGCCGGACAGCTTGTCCTTAAGCCCCAATTCTTTATAAACCTCGCCGCTCGTATTAAAAAACTTCTTCAATTCCAAACCGCTCCGTTCCACTAACTCGGATAGCTCTGCCTCGCTTGGCGGATTCTCCTTGATGTGCCGCAAGTCAAGCTCGTGGCCTTTGGACTCCAGCCATTTAATCGCTTTGCGGCATGTGCCGCATGGCGGATATTGATAAACCAATAATTTGCTCATATTGAACTTCCCCTTCCGTTTCGCAAAAGATCGTACAGCGCCTGCATATCCTCAGGCAACGGCAGCGTGAAATGGAGCGGCTCGCCCGTAAGCGGATGGACAAAGCCCAGCTCCGTGGCGTGCAGCGCCTGCCTGCCGATCGCCTCGTCCCACCGCAGCACCGCCCCCTGCTCCTCCGGCCTAAGACGGTCCAATCCGGGCGTCCGATAAAACGTGTCGCCGATCAGCGGGTGGCCGATCGAGGTCATATGGACGCGGATTTGATGCGTTCGCCCCGTTCCGAGCCGAATCTCCACCAGCGAGCCCGCCTTCCGTCCATCAAGCACCTTGTAAAAGGTTTGCGCCGGATAACCGCTCTCCGTAACGATCCGCCGGTGCGGTTCGGCCGGATCGCGGTCGATCGGCCCGTCGATCCTCCCCTCCGGCTCCGCCGGACAGCCGTGCACAAGTGCGGTGTACTTCTTGATCACCTGCCCGGCGATCAACTGCTCGGAGATATGCTGGTGTACGTAGGCATTTTTGGCGATCGCAAGCAGTCCGCTTGTTTCCTGATCCAGCCGATGCACCGGGCGGAACCGGAACTTTTCGCCTTTTTCCCGCCAGTAATGCACGACACCGTTAGCGAGTGTGCCGGTATGATGGCCGTGCGTCGGGTGGACGATCACACCGGCCGCCTTGTTCACGACGAGCAGCGCCTCATCTTCATAAACGATGTCAAAAGGCAGCGGCTCCGGCAAAATATCCTCCGATATTTCTTTTTCCAGTGTGATAGAAACCGTATCGCCGGCTTTGACCGGCACGCTGATGTAAACTCTTTCGCCGTTGAGCTGCACCCCGCGCTCCGTCAGCTTGATTTTGGACAGCAGTTTGCGGGATACGCCCAGCCGGCGCTGCAGCACGCTTTTGACCTGCCAGCCGTCCTCGCGTTCGGTGACATGATAGTTGATCGGATCATAATATTCGGTCATGACTTGTTGCCGAACACCTTCCTGCCGCGCGCGTATTCGATGTCGGAAACGTGCTGCCGGGCATTGGCGGTGCGGGCCGCCGCGAAGAAATAATCGGACAACCGGTTTAAGTAGGTTAACACGTGCGGATTCACTTCCGTGTGGCGGCTTAACGTGACCGCCCGGCGTTCCGCGCGGCGGCAGACGGTACGGCAAACGTGCAAAGCCGAAGCCAGCTCGGTTCCTCCCGGAAGTATAAACTTTTCGAGCGGCGGATTTTCCGCTTCGTACCGGTCGATCCACGTTTCCAGCCGTTCCGCCAGCTGCGCCGCCACTTTATAACGGCTTTCGGACAGCTTGACATAGGCCAAATCCGAACCACAGTCGAACAGTTCCTGCTGAACCTCCAGCAGTTGTTCCCGCAAATCGGAAAACAACTCCGGTCCGGCCAGGCTCGCCGCCACCCCGGCAAAGCTGTTCAGTTCGTCGATCGTTCCGTAAGCTTCAATCCGGTCGTCGTCTTTGTCCACTCTGCCCCCGATGACCGAGGTTTGCCCCTGGTCTCCGGTACGTGTATATATTGGCATAGGTACTCCTCCCATTTCGCTTCGAGCCGTATATAGGTCTCGCATTCAGGTCTTGCATTCAGGTCTTGCATTTAGGTCGCACATATAGGTCAGCCGTTCTAATCGGAACTTGCCATCTTCCATGATACCACAACAAAAACCGCCGGAGAACGGAGGTCATGCGGGAAGCCCATACTTTAGGCGCGAAAGCCCCTGTCGCCGAAAGCAGTGGTAATTTATGGATCAACCTAGAAATCGGCGCTAGACAGCCGGCTACTGGAACGACGGAGGCCTCCGGCCGGCCTTCAAAATAGCGCCATTTTATGTTCTTATTATCCGGAGCCAGGCATGTTCATCACCATTAGCGACATTTTATGTACTTATTTTTCCATGAATGGCCCAGATTGCGCGCATTTACTGGCGATTCGAGAAAATAACGGCATAAATGTCCGCTATTTCACTCAAATGGACGGATATCGCTGGAATAACGACATTTTTTGTCCTTATGTTTTTCGCAACAGTTTCTAAGGGCCGCCTGGTTTCCCTCAACGTACATCTAGGATACCAAACAGCAAAAGAAGGAGATCCCCCGGGATCCCCTTCAAAGCCGGCAAGCGGCTAACCGTTATTATTTGTTTTTTTAGAGAGGTAGTTCAAAAAGTCCGCTTTTGATCACGAAGTGAATCAAGAAGTAACTCGGCATCGAATCTTGAATTCAGCCGGGCCAAGCATATGCTTCCGAAGCATGTTTCCTCCGGAAACATTTCAGTTGCTCACGTACCCAATACGTACGCTCCGCTCCTTTCGTCCCTAGCTTCTTTCAACCTTCTCGGTGCTGAAAACCGGCCTTTTTGAACACGTATTTTTATGGGTTTTCATAAACTCATTAATTTTCAAATCGAGCAAACTGCTGATTTCAATCACGATATCCGAAGTAAAGGACTTCTCCTGCAAAAAGATCTTCTCCATTTTACTGCGCAGCAGATGAATTTCATCTTCTAACGTTACAGCTTGTGGTGAATTCGGCCGATCTTCTCCGTTCATCCATTGATTCGTATCATTGCCTTCGGCGATTATCATGTTATCAAATGGCAGGTTGTATCCACCACTGCGCAAAAGAAATCCCTCCCTGAGAAACTAAAACCTTCTTCCAAATTCGAATTATACCATGTCCTAATGGCATAGATCAATTAAAAAATGAAAAAAATGTTAATTAACACCATTTCTTCAGGGATTTTTTTCTATCCTTGCTTTAATTTGTGGACAAACTCTCCCATACGATGCAGCGCCTCATTGATTTGGCCGACACCTGTCGCATAGGAGCAGCGAAGGAAACCTTCGCCTCCGGCGCCAAACACATTCCCGGGAACCGCCGCAACCTTGGCTTCGATCAGCAGACGCTGCGCAAATTCATCGGACGTCAGCCCCGTCGATTCGATGCTCGGGAAGGCATAAAACGCGCCCTGCGGTTCATGGCAGCTCAGACCGATGTCCCGCAGCCCCTGAACGATTAACCGGCGCCGCTGGTTGTAGGATTCGATCATCTGGTCTTTTTCCTCAAGCCCGTTTCGAAGAGCTTCCAGAGCCGCGACTTGCCCCATGACGGGGGCGCACATCACCGTGTATTGGTGAATTTTAAGCATGGCGTATATTAAATCCGGATGGCCGCAGGCATATCCCATCCGCCAGCCGGTCATGGCAAACGCCTTGGAAAAACCGTTGACGAGAATGGTCCGGTCTTTCATGCCTGGGATCGAAGCGAAGCTGACATGTTTTGGCCCGTACGTCAGCTCGGAGTAGATCTCATCCGAAATAACAATCAGATCGTGCTCCTCCACCACTTTGGCGATCGGGAGCCAATCCTCGTAGGTCATAATCCCGCCCGTCGGATTGCTCGGATAGTTCAAAATCAGCACCTTCGACTTCGGCGTGATTTTAGCCTTCAGATGCTCGGCCTTCAATTTGAAATTGTCGCCCGCGTAGGTTTCGATTTCTATCGGAATACCTCCCCCGATCGTAACGATCGGTGAATAGGAGATATAACAAGGAACCGGAACGAGAATTTCGTCCCCCGGCTCGATCAGCGCCCGCAGGGCGAGGTCGATCGCTTCGCTTGCGCCCACCGTAACGAGAATTTCATCCTTCGGATTATATTTGACGTCATAACTGGAATATAAATACTCCGCGATCGCTTCTCTGAGCTCAGGCGTGCCGGCGTTGGAAGTATAGCTCGTATACCCGCGCTCCAGTGAATATACACAAGCTTCCCGTACATGCCAAGGCGTGATAAAATCGGGTTCGCCCACGCCTAAAGTAATGATATCTTTGCTCCCGCTGGCCAGGTCAAAAAAACGGCGGATGCCGGAGGGCTGAATCTCCTGAACCCGGGGAGCCAAATATGAAGTCATCGTTCGTCCTGCCTGATCTGCTTGCTGTGAATTCACGCTCATAACATTACTTCCTTTACGGAGAAATCATCAAACGGCGGTCTTCTTCCGGATCTTCGAAGATCACGCCGTCTTGTTTGTATTTTTTGAGAATAAAATGGGTTTTGGTCGATAACACCGACTCCAGCGTCGACAACTTTTCCGACACGAAGCTGGCCACCTCTTTCAAATTGCGGCCCTCCACCTCGACCAGCAAATCGTACGCGCCGGACATCAAATAGACGGATTTGACCTGAGGGAACAGATACACCCGCTCCGCGATCGCCTCAAAGCCGCGTCCCCGTTCGGGCGTGATTTGGACTTCAATCAAAGCCGTTACCTTCTCGTCGTCCAACTTGCTGGAATTGATCACCGTCGCGTATTTGACGATTACATGGTCATCTTCCAGTTCCCTGATCGCTTCAGCCACTTCCTCCACCGGAACCCCGATCAGGGTCGCCAGCAGATTCGCATCACGGCGGGCGTCCTCTTTCAGGAGGTCCAGCACCTTCAGCTTCAATTCGCTTAGTTGTTTCATCCCTCATCCTCCAGCGATGCTTCCGCTTCACCGCATCAATCCAGTGATTCGGAATCTAAATTTAATACTTATATTACATGAAATTTAGGCTCCTGCATAGAAAAACCGTCCATTCCCGGTGAGCTTCCCGGAACTGGACGGTTGCGCGTGAAATGGATGTCTTCGTTCCTTTTTTTGGCATCAGGCTCTAACGGGCTTGATTGCTTTTTTGCGGCGGCCATCGGGCTCCGAAGGCCGCGGCGCCTTTTTTAGCTGTTTGCGTAGCGCCAGCCAGCTAAGAACCGGCGTCGCTCCCAAACCGAACATCAACCATGTAATCGTGCTCATACGCGGATAAAGCGAATAAATGGCGATAAACAGCAGCGTTCCGGCCAGGCGCCCCACCGTGATGCTCAGCTCCCGCAGGACAACGAGCTCGACGCGCTGCTCCACGCTTTCCGGGCTGCCTCCGATCAAATCGAAAACGGAAGAAACGACGGGGATAAGGTACAGGGGCATAAACAAGGAGGTGCCGATACCCATAAACATCAACGTGCCATAGTTTACCTTCCAGAGCAAAGGGCCGATGGCGAGCGTTATCAATACGGCGCCAAATAGCATCCCGTAATAGCGGAATTTCAGCTTCAACCATTTGCCGACCGCCCAAAAGCTGACGAGCGATACCAGCGAAGTAACAAACGAAAACTGCCCGATCCTCCATTCGGCCGACGTGCTGATAAAAACGAGCAAGTTAGTAATGAAAGTGAATACACCTTCGCGCAAACCGTGCGCCGCCGACGCGGGAGCGGCTTGACGCCATGGGCTGCCATGCTGCAGCTTGCGCACCGGGGCGAGCCAATTGTAGGGACCTCCCCGTTTCCTTTTTTTTAGCCAAAAGCTGAGCAAAATGCCGATGCCGTATACCACGAGGGAAAGCGTAAAAATAAGCCGGTACCCCGCTTCGCCGTGCTTGACCGAAATCAGCCAGCCGGAGATCCAGGGGCCAAAAATGCCGATAACCGACCCCAGAACGCCGACCCAACCGTTAAACAGGTCCCGGGACTTCACATCAGTCACTTCGAAATAAACGACGTTGAAAGCCAGCCAGAACAAGCCTGATCCGGTGCCAAACAGCAAACCCAGCGGCCAGATGTAATCGACCGTGTGTTTCCCCGCCCAGAGCACCAGCAAATAAAACAGGCCGGATACGATGATCCCAAGCCGCAGAAAAATCATTTTATCGCGTTCCTTGACCCATTTGCCGGCAATCCAAAACGTGAGACCAAGCGCCAGCTGCTGGGAAAACGTAAACCAACCGATTAGGGGGAAATCCTGCTTTATCTTCCAAATGTATACGTTGAGAAATGTCCCCGATAAGGCGCCGGCCAGCACAAACAGTCCGTTGACCGCCAGAAGCAGCATGGATTGGCCGTTCAGGTGTTTGCGGTGTTTAATCATAATTCGTTCCTCCAGCCGTCAAAAAAGTTACTCTTGTAAGATGCCCAAAACTGGAGGAAGCATGAGATTTTTTCGAGCGAAATGCAAAAGGGCATGCGATTTCCGTCGAAATCCCTCGAAATGGGTGGTTCAAATGCAAATGTGCATTTCATTTCCGGTCATAAACCACTTTTTTATCAAATAGCCCCAAAACAGATGTACTTTTGCATTTCACCCGTTTTAAATCGGCACTATACTCGAACATCAAATGCACTTTTGCAGTTGGTTCAGCCAAGCCGGAATTCAAATCCCAATAAGTTGAAAAAAAGGCAAAAAGACGCCAAAGCGGCGTCTCTTCACGGCGAATCCTTTATTTGTTAGATGCATCTTCTTCCCCGCTCACCGTGCGGATGAAAGAAATCCGGTCATCCTCGGACAAGAAGCGGCTGACATGGAAGCAGGCCGAGCAGACATACACGTTCAGCTTGACCGGTGCCTGCAGCAAAGGCCGCCGATTTAGGCCGGACGGAACCGGGGCGGGGGCGTCCAGATTGCCCGGTGCAAGCTCCTGCTGGCCGGCATAAATCATGTACTCCCGGCAGTGAGGGCATTCCGGAACCTCGTCCTGATGGTCGAGCAGCTTTTCCACACCGGTCTCATACGCCAGCAAATCCCCGCCGGAGGCCGTAAATGCTTCCAGCCGGCGAACTGCGCCGAGATGCCCGCCGTGTTCGTCGTCCCAGTAGTCGTCTTCATCCTCGTGATCGTGGCCGTGATGATGAGCGTGGTCATGGTCGTGATCGTGTCCCTCATGGCCATGATCATGGTCATGATTGTGGTCGTGATGATGCCCATGCTTGCGGTCGCCAAAAGGATGGTCCTCGTATTCGCCCTCAAACTCCTCTTCACTGCCGAGGGTAATGCTCACCGTCCGGTAGCCTTTTAGTTCATTATGGCAATGGGGGCATTCATCCTCCGGTCCCAGTTCTTCGTCCCATACGATTTCGGTTTGACACCATGGGCAAATCGTTGTTTCCATCGATGTTCGTCCTTTCAATGTATATTAAGCGTTCCATAAATAAATAATACCGGCTGCCAAAAACAGGATCGACGCAACAAACAAGATCCGGACCAGGTTTTTCACTTCCGTCTACTCCCCCTAAACTAACCTAAACAAGCTCCGATCAAAAAGGACACCGAAACGGACACCGCCATGGAAATAAAACCGACGCTCGTATTGCCCTCGGCGATTTCCCGGTCGAGCCGGAACACCGGCGTCCAAAACTGGAATAACAGGTAGGCTGCAAAAAGCAGCAGCGAGCCGACCGACGACCAGATCATAAAGTCGTAGATGGACGGCTGCTTGGCCGCAAACCGGATCACGTTGCACAGCCCGAAAATTTTTCCGCCGGTCGCCAGCGAAGCAGCCATATTCCCGCGCTTGATTTCCTGCCAGCAGCGGTATTTGGTCAACGATTCAAAGCAGGAAAGAAAAACAATCAACTCCACAACCGCCACGGAAAAATAACCGATCATCAGCCCCAGCGGCTGCTCCAACAGCGGATCGATGTTCTCCTTCACGTCCTCCCTCTCCTCTTACGTTATTTCAACTCCGCAACCGTTACTCCCGTACCGCCTTCGCCGTAATTGCCAAGCCGGTAGCTTTTGATATGCTTATGTTTTCGTAAATAATCGGAGATTCCCGTGCGCAAAATCCCGGTGCCTTTGCCGTGGATGATGTAAATTTGGCCCAAATTCGCCAGGTACGCTTCATCGATAAACCGGTCGACTTCAATAAGCGCCTCCTCCAGGTTAGCTCCGCGCAAATCGAGTTCGCTGCGGACCTGATCGTCGCGCGACCGCTTGACGTTCGTCACCGTGCGCTGCGCCGGTTTGCTGGCCGGAGCCGGAGCGAGCAGCTCCATGTCGTCCAGGCTCACCTTCATCTTCATAATGCCGAGCTGGACCACGGCTTCCTTGCTGCCGGCAAGCTCCACAACATGGCCTTTTTGGTTCAAGCTGTAGACCATCACTTCATCGCCGGGTTCGATTTGCCGTGGAGGTTTGGCCGCCTTGCGTTCGGCCGCCGTTTTCTTCCGCCGCGGCGGTTCGGCCTCATCCAGCTGTTTGCGGGCCGCAATCAGCTTATGCTCCTTGACGGCGGCTCCTTCCTCCTGCGCCAATTTGCGCAGATCGGCGATGATCCGTTCGGCTTCCTCGCGCGCTTTGGCAATGACCGCCGCGGCATCCGCCTCCGCCTTCTCGAGATGTTTGTCCCTTTGCCGCTCCAGCTTTTCCAGCTCTGCCGCATGACGGCTGCGCAAAGCCTCCAGCTCGCGCCGCAGCTTCTCCGCGTTCTCCCGTTCCTGCTCGGCGCCAAGCCGGTTTTCCTCCAGGGAAGCGATCATGTTTTCGACCCGCAGGTCTTCTTCCTTCACTTCGCCGCGGGCATACTCCAGGATCCTCTCCGGCAGCCCCAGCCGCTCGGCAATGGCAAATGCGTTGCTTCGTCCAGGCACGCCAACAAGCAAACGGTAAGTCGGGCTTAGCGTATTGACGTCGAATTCCATGCTGGCGTTGATGACGCCCTTGCGCTCATACGCGTAAGCCTTCAGCTCACTGTAATGCGTCGTCGCCACCATACGGCTGCCCAAACCGTGAATATGCTCCAAAATCGCCACGGCAAGCGCCGATCCTTCCGCCGGATCGGTGCCCGCCCCAAGCTCATCGAGCAGCACAAGGCTTTTCGGCGTCATTTGCTTCAAGATGGAAATGATGTTCGTCATATGGCTGGAGAACGTACTTAAGCTTTGCTCGATGCTCTGCTCGTCCCCGATATCGGCGTAAATGGCGTCGAAGACACACAGCTGGCTGCCTTCCTCGGCCGGGACAAACAAACCGGACATCGCCATCAGGCTGAGTAAGCCGATCGTCTTCAAAGTGACGGTTTTCCCGCCGGTATTAGGCCCGGTCACAATAATGGTCGTATATTGGTTGCCGAGCTCCACATCGATCGGTACGACTTTGTCGGCAGGAATGAGCGGATGACGCCCTTTCTTGAGCTTCAGGAAACCGCGGTCGTTCATTCGCGGCAAAGTTCCTTTCATCTCCCGCGCCAACCGGGCTTTGGCAAACATAAAATCGAGCTGCCCCAGCACATCGCAGTCATACAGCAGCAGATCGGCCTGCTCGCCGGCCGCGGCCGTCAGCTTCTGCAGGATCACTTCAATTTCCCGCTCTTCCTTCAGCCGGGTTTCCCGCAGCTTGTTGTTCATAGCCACGATCGATTCGGGCTCGATAAACAGCGTGGCGCCCGATCCCGACTGGTCGTGCACGATGCCGCCGAAATGGGCCCGGTACTCGGCCTTCACCGGAATGACGAACCGGTCGCCGCGGATCGTAATGAGCTGATCCTGCAGCATTTTGGCCACGGAAGAGGAGCGGATCATCGCGTCCAGCTTCTCCCGGATACGGACCTCGCCTCCGCGCAGCTCGCGGCGGATTTGTGCCAGCTCCGGGCTGGCAGAGTCCAGCACCTCGCCGCTTTCGTCGATACAGCGCTTGATCGCTTCCTCAAGCGGCTTCTGGTCGCTTAAGGTGTTGCTCAGCGTAAACAGCAGGTCTACCTCATGCTCCTCATGCACTGCCGCAATGTATTTTTTGACCCTGCGGGAACCCTCCAACGTCGTCGCCACGCCAAACAGCTCATGCGGATTCAGCGTTCCGCCGATGCGAGCCCGCTTGACCGCCGGCGTGATGTCGACGATGCCGCCAAAGCCGGGCGCCCCCTTGAGCCGGTCCACATTAAACGCTTCATCCGTCGCCTGCAGCAGCCGCTTGACGTCCTCCAGGTCGCTGACGGGCGCAAGCGATTCCGCAGCTTGTTTCCCCATCGGCGTTTGCGCAAAATGGATCAGCTGATCTATGATTTTTCGGTATTCCATCGTTTTTAAAATTTTTTCGTCCAAGAACGTTCACAACTCCCCTCGGGCTATGATCCCATTATAACCGAAACCGCTCATTTTTCGCTATTTTGCGAAGGGGCACACATAAGATAGCGCCTTGCGGAACATGATAATTACGTATAGCCAAACGTACTTACATTTAAAAGGAGGCTATGTACCAATGCAATTTCTGGGACACGTCGTGCGATTCATCGTCTCCGCCATTGTATTGCTCGTGGTGGGATGGCTTGTACCGCAATTCAGTATCGGCGGATTCGGCAGCGCTTTGCTGCTGGCTCTCGTAATCGCACTTCTCGGTTGGGCCATTGAAGGCATTTTCGGGAAGCGGGTTACCCCGTTTGGCCGCGGAATCGTCGGTTTTCTAACGAGTGCGCTTGTGATCTGGCTTGCCCAGTTCATTATTGCCGGCGTTTCCGTCTCCATTATCGGAGCGCTGCTTGCCGCCCTCGTGATCGGGATTATCGACCTGTTCATCCCGGTCGCTACGCCGTTTGAGGCAGGCAGAGACAAAGACAGAGCAACCCGCTGATGTCTCTACCCGCTCATGGCGGAGCAGGAAAAGGCGGTCGTCCTTATGCAGCATGCAGCTGCCTGGGGCGGCCGCTTTTCATTTGTTCAATAATTATTCATACCTGTCCTCGGTGTTCCCCCGCAAATTACGATATGATATTCTTAAAATTGTCACAAAATATTTGAATTGTGGGGGGGATTATCGTGAAGAAAAGTATTGCTTTATTCGCATGCGCTATTATGCTTTTGGTTTTATCCGCCTGCGGCAGCGGGAATTCCGCCGGAAACGGCAGCGCGGCCGAAAGCAATATTCAGCCCGAAGCTGAACTCGTGATCGAAGCGTCCAATTATCAGTTTGACCAAGCCGAATACCATCTAAAAAAAGACGTACCCGTCAAAATCGTGTTCAAAAACGCCTCGGGCAATCACGGCGTACTTGTACCGGGTTTGAAGCTGCAGCTTGACCGCAAAAACGACTCCGCCGTCATCATCCCGAAGGAAGCCGGGGAATTTGAAATGTCCTGCTCCGTCATGTGCGGCTCCGGACACAGCACGATGATTTCCAAAATTATCGTCGAATAACCGTGGGGACAGCAAGAGCCCGCGGCCGTACGCCGGGGCTCTTGCTGTTTACGGTGCGTTTAAAACGTCAGGACTGATCCTGCTCGATCAGCTCGATCCATTCGTTAAATTCCGTCTGCAGCTTCGCGTAATCCTCCTGCAGCCGGCGGTGCTCCTCTTCCCGTTTCTCAAACGTCTCGCGCTCGGCTTCGCGTTCTACCTTCAGCAAGCGGTATTCATGCGAAATGATTTCGTAATGCTCGGAAATTTGCTGAAACTCTTCGGCCAGCCGCTGCTTTTCTTCCTCCAGTTGCTGGTAATCGTTCGACAATTGAACCACGCGTTCGCTGCCGGCCGCGCTTTCCTGCTGCCACTCATCCAGTTGGCGCAGCAGCTCGGATTCCTTCCCGTGCCACGCCTCAAGCTCGCGCTCGGTGGACGCCCATCGCTCCTTAAGCTCCTGTTCCCGCTTTTCCGCGGCTTCCCGGAGCTGGTCCATCCGCTCCTCCCGTTCGGCATGTTCCTGCAGCTCCACGTTCATATCCTGCAGCCGGTCATGCAGCCGGCTGAGTTCCGCCGCCATCTGCTGTTTCTCTTCCTCGGCCATACTTGCCATATGGAGCGCCGTCTCCCGTTCGCGGGAGGCCTCCTCAAGCCGCTGGCGAAGCGAATCCAATTCGTCCGCTAACACGCGCGCGTTGTCCTCTTCCGACTGCAGCCGCTCACGGACATTCACCAGATCCGCGGCGGCGGAACGGGCTTGTTCCTCCAGTTGCTCGCTGCGGCCTTCCGCCTCCAGTAAGCTGATTTCCAGGCGGCTAAGCTCTTCGCTTCGTTTATCGGCCAGCTTCTGCCACGATTTTTCGCTCTGCACGGCGGCGGCGGCATCCGCACGAAGCTTGTTCTGCTGCGCACCTGCCTCCTGCAGCTGCTGCTGCAGCTTCTGGGCTTTCGCTTCGGACGTCTGGAGCAGCTCCTTAAGCCGCTTAACCTGCTCCTCCAGCTTGGCACAATTCTGCGCGGCCTGTTGTTCGGCTGCTTTGGCGTTCTGCGTGGCCTGCTGTTCGGCCGCTTTGGCAGACTGCTCCCGCTGCAGCGCTTCGCTAAGCTGCTTCTGCAGCTTCTCGCGCTCTTCCTTCTCCTTAACCGTCAACTGTTCGGTCTGGCGCAATTTGGCCTGCAGCTGCGAGTTGCTGCCCCGCTGCTCATTTAATTGCCGCTCCAGCTCCTGAATGCGGCTCTTCCCCTTGCGCACTTCGCCGTCCTGCGCCTGCAGCGCCGCCTCCAGCTTCTCTGCCTGGTCGGCCAGCAGCTTCTTCTCCTCCTTCAGCCTGTGATGCTCCTCCTGAAGCGCTTTGTACACATCTTCCTGCTTGGCATGGAGTCCCTGCAACGCGGAGTTCTCCTGCGCGATCATGGCTTTCTCCTGCTTGGCATTTTGCAGTTCGCTTTGCAGTTGATCCGTTTTGACCGCCTCTTCGGCCATGCGAACCGCCGCGAGCACCGCCAAACGCGATATATCGAGATGCGGATAAGCCTGGGCAATGCTGTGCATCAGCCCGTCTACGCGGCGGGCCACCTGCTTCATATAATCGGTGCTGCTGCCTACGATTTTATAAGAAGTGCCATATATTTCCACACTTACGCTAATTCGGCCTTGGTTACTCAAAGCTATGTGCCTCCTTCGGTCCTGGGCTTAGATCTAAGATGTCTTTTATAAATTAAACGAAAGTCACATCGAATCGGTTATCTTACAATTGATTCGATGTGACTTTGCCCAATTCCTGCTATTTTCTAAGTTCGGCGGCAAAAGTTTGCGTCAGTCCGGCCACAACCCGATCATGGACCGCCGTCACCTCTTCGTCCGTCAGTGTCCGTTCCTTGTGACGATACACCAGGGACAATGCCACGCTCTTTTTACCTTCTCCCAGTTTGGAACCGGTAAATACGTCAAACACTTGCACGTCTTCCAGCAGCTCGCCCGCCGTTTGCCGGATTTCGGCGATCAGCGCGCCGGCTTCGACATCGTCCGCAACGACGACGGCGATATCCCTTTGCATCGCCGGGAAACGGGGCAGTTCACGGTATACGACCGGTTCTCCGGCATATTCGTAAATCGGCTTCAGCAGCAGCTCGGCCACATACGTATCGTCCAGATCCAATTCCCGCTGGAGCTCCGGATGAATTTGTCCCAGTGAGCCGAGCCAGCGTTTTTCGCCCTCCGTCTGCAAATATATGGAGGCCGAACGCCCTGGATGGAAGCCTTGCGGCTGATCCGCCGCATAGGTCACGCGGCCGCTCAGCCCGAGATAATCGAACAGGCTTTCCAGCGCGCCTTTCAAATCGAAGAAATCGACCATCTCCGCCGGTGTGTTCCAGCGCTTCGACTGGCGCTCGCCGGTCAGCAGCAGGCCAAGCGCAGGCAGTTCGTCCGGCTGCTTCGTCAGCTTCTCTTCCTCCGTCACGAACACGCCGCCGATTTCGAACATCGCCAGATTTTCCTGCTTACGGTTGCGGTTATATACGGCAATATCGATCATACCCGGCAGCAGGCTGCTCCGCAAAGTGCTGCGTTCCTCGCTCATCGGCATCGCCAGTTTAACCTCATGGCCGCCACCGCCAAGCTGCGGAAATTTCCGCGCAGCTCCCTCCCGAATGAAGGAATAGCCGAGCACTTCCTGCCAGCCGCCATGAACCAGCAAACCGCGGATTGCCCGCCGCAGCGCCTGCGGCTTCGTGTAACCCCCGGCCGTGGTCGGGCCTTCGATCAGCGTGGACGGGATATTGTCATAGCCGTAAAGCCGGGCGACCTCTTCGATCAAATCCACATCCCGGGTGATGTCTCCCCGCCGGGTCGGAATCCGCACATCCAGCGCATCCTCGGGAAGATCAGCGCTGGCGAAGCCAAGCCGGGTCAGAATCGTTTTCGTCTCCAGCGTAGAAATGTCCGTTCCCAGGTAATCGTTCAGCTTGCGAAGGGACAAAGTAACCACCTGTTCCTGCGGCTCCTGGTTGACGACCTCTACGA
This sequence comes from Paenibacillus oralis, assembly GCF_003863965.1. Lineage (GTDB taxonomy): Bacteria > Bacillota > Bacilli > Paenibacillales > Paenibacillaceae > Fontibacillus > Fontibacillus oralis. The sequence goes on along the minus strand of NZ_RRCN01000001.1, from coordinate 3,822,091 downwards.
TGCCCTTGCAGACGTTGCCCCCGGCATATTTGGCCATCAGCTCGGCGGCGCGGTTCAGCGCGGGAATGACGGAGGACGGGTCAACCTCTTTCTCGAAGCGCTGCGAAGCTTCCGAGCGAAGCCCCAGCGTACGCGACGTCTTCCGCACCGATCCGCCGTCGAATTTCGCCGACTCAAGCACGATGTTGACCGTCTGGTCCGTCACCTCCGAGTCGAGGCCTCCCATGACGCCGGCCAGACCTACCGGCTTATCGTCACCGTCCACGATAAGCAGCGCCCCTGGCTCCAGTTCGCGTTCCTGTCCGTCCAAAGTCACCAGCTTTTCGCCCTCGCGCGACTGGCGGACGCCGATTTGCCCGCCGGCGATTTTGTCGGCGTCAAACGCGTGCAGCGGTTGTCCGTACTCCAGCATGACGTAGTTGGTAATGTCCACAACGTTGCTGAGCGGACGGATCCCGGCGGCCATCAGCCGGTTTTGCATCCACAGCGGCGACGGACCGATTTTAACGCCGGAAATGCAGCGGACGGCATAACGGCTGCACAGCTCGGAAGCCTCGACCTTGACGGCGATCCGCTCGTTGGCGGGCTGAGCGAATTCGATCAGCTCTTTCTCCGGGTGCGGCAGCTTCACGTCGCGGCCCAGGATCGCGCCGACTTCATACGCCGCCCCCAGCATGCTGAGGCAATCGGAGCGGTTCGGCGTGAGATCGAAATCGAGCACCTGATCGTCCAGGCCCAGCAGCCCCGCGATCGGCGTTCCGATCTTGGCGTCCTCCGGCAGCACCAGGATGCCCTCCTGCTGCTCCTTCGGCAGCAGCTTGTCGTTCATGCCGAGCTCTTTGGCGGAACAGATCATCCCTTGCGAAGGGACGCCGCGCAGCTTCGCCTTTTTGATCTCGAGCCCGCCCGGCAGCTTGGCGCCGACGAGCGCGACCGGCACCTTCTGGCCGGCGGCGACGTTTTTCGCGCCGCAGACGATTTGCAGTTCCTCTTCCTGCCCGGCGTCGACGATACAAACGTTCAGCTTGTCGGCATCCGGATGTTTTTCCTTGCTTTTAACGTAACCGACGACCACGTTTGATACGCCTTTGTTACGGTTTTCGACGGAATCGATCTCAATTCCCGAACGCGTGATTTGCTCCGCCAGTTCTTCAATGTCGACCCCATCCAGCGATATATAATCGGACAACCATTCGGTTGATACTTTCATCGTAATCCCTTCCCTCTTCCAAAATTAAACTCTGGCAAACTGCTGCAGGAAACGCTGATCATTATTGTAGAAATAACGAATGTCGTCCACTCCGTATTTCAGCAGCGCGATCCGTTCCACGCCCATCCCGAACGCAAAACCGCTGTACTGCTCGGGATCGTACCCGCTCATCTCCAGCACGCGCGGATGAACCATGCCGCTGCCGAGAATTTCCAGCCATCCGGTGTGCTTGCACACCCGGCAGCCGCCGCCGCCGCATTTCATGCACGTTACGTCCACCTCTACGCTTGGCTCCGTGAACGGGAAGAAGCTCGGACGCAAGCGGATTTGCGTGTGCGGCCCGAACATTTTGCGCGTGAATTCCAGCAGCGTACCTTTGAGGTCGCTCATCCGGATGTTTTTGCCGACGACAAGTCCTTCAATTTGATGGAACTGGAACGAGTGGGTCGCATCATCGTCATCGCGCCGGAACACCCGGCCCGGGCAGATGATTTTGACCGGCACTTCGCCTTTCATCGCTTCCATCGTGCGCGCCTGCACCGGCGACGTTTGCGTCCGCATCAGCAGATCGTCGGTGAGGTAAAACGAATCCTGCATGTCGCGGGCGGGATGGTTTTTCGGCAGATTCAGCGCTTCAAAGTTGTAATAATCGGTCTCGACCTCCGGCCCTTCCGCGATAGAATAGCCCATGCCGATAAAAATATCCTCGATCTGCTGGATGACCTGATTCAACGGATGAATCGCTCCCTGCTTCAGCGGGCGTCCCGGCAGCGTCACGTCGACCTTCTCGGCGGTCAGGCGCGCCTCCGTCTCAAGCCGCTCAAAATGCGCCTGCTTCTCTTCGATCAGCGTCTCGATCGCCGACCGCACCTCGTTGCCGATCTGTCCGATGACCGGGCGCTCCTCCGCGCTTAACGATCCCATGCCGCGCAGGATTTCCGTCAGCGCTCCTTTTTTGCCCAAATATTTGACCCGCAGGTCGTTAAGCTGCCCAGCATCCGCAACTTTACCCAGTTGCTCCAACGCTTCGTGTTTGAGTGCTTCCAAACGTTCTTTCATGAATTTTTTCCTCCTCAGGCAAAATAAAAAGGCCTTTTCTCCCAAAAGGGACGAAAAGACCGTGGTACCACCCTTGTTAGAGCCCGTCATGACCGGCATTTCCCGAGGCTTCGGCAAAATTAGCGCCAAATCTGCGCAAAACTTCGGCCAAGCGATGTGTCGGTACTTCCTGCAGCTCTCACTTTAACGATATAACGGATCGTAGCCGGTATCCTCTACTGCGCCGGCCCTCGCCGATTGAATCGGCGGAAGCATTAGCGGTTCAAGGAACTGCTCCGGAGCGAACTTCGGCAGCCTGTTTCCGTGGGGACGCTCTCAATCTCCGGCTTCCCCTCCCTGTAAGGAGGCTTCTGCTTACTCTTCTCCATCATCGCATTTCGTGCATGATCATTCGCGGCTGCGCCCGTGACGGGACGCGCTTTCGACTTAACTGCTATTATATGCAAACTTGCCGCCATTGGCAAGCCGCTACGTAAATATGGTATGTTTATCTCAGCAATCTATACCACACAAGGAGTACAACCGCATGAACGGCAACGAACGCAAAAACATCTCTCCCGGCCTGACCGTCGATATCGTCCTGAAAAAAGACCAGCCCACCGGCCGCCTGACCCGCGGCGTGGTGAAAGACATCCTGACGAATTCGCCCACCCATCCTCACGGCATCAAGGTGCGGCTTCAGGACGGCCAAGTGGGCCGGGTGAAGGTCATCCATCCGACTAAAGCGGACTAATCGCGCCGTGAGGCTCCATCCGCGCGGGCAGCTGGTCATTTTCTAACTGCCCCTCTCCTTAGTTTATTCCCGCTAGTCCCGCTTCCAGCGCTTCAGCGTCGGAAACCACGCCTGCATCCGCGCTTTGGCCTGTTCACGGTCCGCAAAAAATTCCGCCCCCGATTCGGCGCCATATTTCAGGCACAACTCGATCATCTCCTCCATGGACGAATCGCTCGTAAACGCCCCGTCCCGGTAGCAGTAACCGCAATACTCATAGTTTGCCTCTCCGCCTTGTTCCGTGCCGAGTTCCTCGTTGTTTGTCAGCGGCATGCCGCAGCTTTGGCAGAACAATTGACCCTTGGCGACCGGAAAATACAGCTCCACATGCGCCGGATTTCCCGGTTCCGGATAATGCTCATGCACGGCGCCGGTCAACTGCAGTCCATGCTTGGGCAAATATTGTTCAATCGTTTGCTGAAACAACTCGCCATAAGCCGTTCCGCTGCAGTCCCCCACCAGATACGTGTGCGCCGGAACCGTCCATTTCGTCCATCCTTCCGGAACCTTGGCGTCCGGCCTTACTTCGCACCCGGCCAGATAGAGGCCTTGGTCGTCCCACCGTCCCAAATAGTTGTCGGGGTGGCCCATCAGGCCCCACATTCCCTTAGGCGCCCCGCTTTCGTTCTTGAGGGCGATGTCCTGAATCTGGGAATACGCTCCGTTCGCTTGCTCCCAAAGGGGGACAATCCACTGAGGTCCCTCGTCCGCTTTTCCTTGACCAAATTTTCCGGCCACCGTAAACTCTTCCGCATACTTCAATTTCAATTCCGCCATTTCTTGTACACTCCCTTCTTTAATGGAGCCATTGTATCAATCATAATATGACGACTGTATGTCATATTCAGAAGGGTTTTGATACATTTTTGCGATTTTTTCGGCTTTGTCTCTCAGGATCTGCCGGACATGGGGCGGGGAGATCACCCGGACGTCTTCGCCAAAAGACAGCAGGTACCCGTACACCCAACCGTTTTCCGGATAACTGACCGTAACCCGAAAGCTGCCGTCCTCGTTTGTATGGACAGAGGTCCGGTCAAATTCATCATGAATACGAAAAGCCAAACGCGGCGAGAACCACAGCTCCAGACGAACAAGCGGCGCCGTTTCCCGTGAGGACGACACAAGGTCGGGAACCTCGCCCTCCCTCCGCTCAAAATGCTCGCCGGTGAACGCGACCGCCTCCATCCGGCTGATTTTGAACGTGCGGGGCGTTTGTTTTTGCAGGCAATAGCCCTGCAAATACCAGGACTTATTTTTAAAATGCAGCTTCAGCGGATCGGCCTGCCTTTGCGTTTGTTCTCCGTTCGAATTGTAATAGGTAAAAGAAATCCGCCGCCGCTCCAGGATCGCCGTCTTCAGCATCCCGAATTTCCGCCGTTCCGCTTCACCGCTTTCCCAATGCGAAAAATCGACGTCGATCCAGTTCACTTCTTCCCGCCGGAACAGGCTGCTCAACTTGGCCAGCACTTCCCCGGTTTGCTCGGCATTTGTGGCCGCAAGGCTTTGCAGCCCGAACAGAATCTCGTTTTGCTCCGCTTCGGATAACAGTGATTTATTGAGCACAAAATCCGGCAGCAAACCGATCCCTCCGCCTTTCCCTTTGCTGCAAAACACGGGGATACCCGCAGCGCTAAGCGTATCGATATCCCGGTATATCGTTCGCGCCGACACCTCAAAACGTTCGGCAAGTTCAGCCGCCGTCACGGTTTTGCGTTCCATCAACAAATAAACAATCCCAAACAGCCGATTTATTTGCATGCAAACTTCCCCCTTGCTATGAGTCCCTGCGACGACTCCCTGCTATGAGTATACCGGCAGCTAGGTGACAACACCATGTCAATAAAGCGAAAGACGGTGGCCGCTGGTCATTATTGGTTAGGGGCTTGTGTAACGGGGCGGATGGAGGTAGAGGTAGCATGTTGGGGTGATGCTTGCACTACCTCCCGGGAAGATTAGCGGTAATTTATGGCGTTATTTCTGATATTCCCCTTCTTCTGCGTAAAATAGCGGAAATTTTAGTTCCTATTTCTCCACCAAGACCCGAAAAGTCACCCTTGCACCCCGATCCTTCCACAATAGCGGAAAAAAATTCCTTTATTTTAGCTGCACTTTTCTTTCCGATGAAAATAGGACCATTTTTTACCGTTATTCCCAAGCTTCCGCAAAAACGCAGAAAAAGACCCTTCCCTAAGAAAGAATCTTAGGAAGGGCCTGCAGATCTTAGTTTCTTGCCATTTCGGCCAGTCACTTTACGCCGTATGTTTCACATTCACCGGAGGTTGGGGTGCTCCCAGTTGCGTTCCTGCATTCCCTTTTTTGCCGAACAGTTTGCGCAGGTAAGGGAGGACGTAGTAGTCGAGGCCGATTTTGCCGGCGTTGGCGGCGGCGGCGACCACCAGTACTTCAAGCAGCAGCATTTGCGCGTTCGTACTTACCGTTCCGCTGAAGAGGAACGCCGCGTTCATCACCAGGCCCATCAGGGCGGCGAAGGTGGTGAAGGTACCGAGGATCAGCCCCACGCCGACCAGGAACTCGCCGTAAGGAACAAGGACGTTGAAGATACCTACGTTAGGCAGGGCGAAATGTTCCAGGAAGGTGGCCCACCAGCCTTGGACAGCGGGATGATCGCCCGTACTGTTTGCGATCGCGCCGGTGAGGAAGCCCGCGGCGTCGAAGCCGCCGGTAATTTTATGATACCCTGCTTCAATCCATTGGTACCCGAGGTAAACCCGGATGACGGTCAGCAGCCACATGGCGATTTTATTGGTTCTCAGGAAGTTGTTAAACATATTTACCACTCCTTAAGGTGATTTGTTCGATTAATTTTGTTTTTGAAGGATGATCATCTTTGATGTCTTTATTATAAGTGATATTTTTCACAATATATGTGATTTAAATCACATATATTAAAAATTTAATAAATTAATTTTTATCCAACCCGCCTGTTCATGAATCTTTCCAAACAGCAATGTCTTCCTTTACGAAAAATTATGTTGCGCCGAGCCAGCAAAAGTGTTATATTATATTTTGTCTTCGCGTTAGAGGCTGATCCGCGAAGCTTTACGGGACGTAGCTCAGCTTGGTAGAGCACCTGGTTTGGGACCAGGGGGTCGCATGTTCGAATCGTGTCGTCCCGACCATCAATGTTTTTGATGCGGGTGTAGTTCAATGGTAGAACTCCAGCCTTCCAAGCTGGTAGCGTGGGTTCGATTCCCATCACCCGCTCCATAATGTATACAACGAATCCTTACATGGTAAGGATTTTTTATTTTTCCGAGAAAAAGTAAGAAAAACGCCTGACGGCGTCCTTTAATGGCTCTGACTTCTACTTTGGAGCGATTGGAGGGATGGGTTCCCATCTGAACAGTAGCGCCCCAGTACCTCGGCCCTTTCCAATCTGTAGTCTACATCCAGTGGACGTTGCTCTAACGGACTCCAGCGACCTTATCCGCCCATTTCCCGGGTATTTCCCAGGCTAACGGACCCACATGTCCCTATTTCGCTCTAAACCAGTTCATCCAGGCCGATTTGAGGTAAATAAGGTCTTCTGTGTCCGTTACATTTTGCAAACCTCCGTTTTTCCTCAAATAACGGCTCTGGTGTCCCTTAGCCCCCAGACTCTTCTCCCCCCTCTCTACCTGCGCCGAAATTTTATAACTCAACTTTCGCAGGTTTTCAAAGAATTAAGATAGGCGGCTTGCAAAATAGAAAGACACCGCTTCGTTTGGTAAAGCGAGAGTAAAGAGCTTCTGCGATCAGACAGAAGAGGTGTCTTTCATTGTTATAGACATCAGCCTGACCTAAATCAACTGCCAAACGAAGTAAAGTATTCTTTTCTTGGGGTGGGCGGCAGATCAACACTCGCTGTCCGGACGCTTTGCACGATTATCCCGTTTGATCAGGGGAGCAGAGAAACAGACTAGCTTGGGAGAAGAAAATATTTGGTAGAGAAGCAGATCTTTTCGAGATAATTTAGACGGGCTTAGGAGAAGGAATCAGGTTTAGGGGAGGTGAAACAGACCGGACTAGAGATCATGACAAGAGATCATGACAAGAGATCATGACAGTAGACCAAGGACAAGACGCGAGGGAAACGAAAAGACCGTGATTTTGCTGTAGCCTGAACCCTTCCGTTTGCAGCAACGCCCACACCGTTCATGTTAACTCACACCAATCAAGTTGATCCGCATTAAGCTAACCCCTACCCATTAAGTTGATCAGCGTCAAACTCCCCCCACCGTTCCAGCGTTTCGATCAGGCCGCAGCCGCAAGGGGCTGGTTCGGTTTGCGCGCGATCAGCTGGCGGTAAGGGATCGCCGGAATCACCACACACATGCGCAGCAACTTCTGCCGTATCGTTTCTTCCGCTCCGGGCCGGCGCAGCGAGCGGCGTACGGTGTACTCGTTTAGGTACGCCTGCAGATGCTTCAGTCCCAAGGCTACATACGTACTCTTCAGCGATTCCCACGCCTCTCTCACCACTTTTCGCAAGGGCGTATACAGCCGATAGGCTAGAGGAAACGACTCTACCGCCGATGTACGGACATCCACATGCCCGTTGATGAACGCAGCGAGTTCGAGACGGTTTGCCCTTTTCCCGTCTCCTCTCTTATGCGGCACCAGGCGGATTTTGACCTGCTCCGGCTCGCCCGATTCCGTGACCGTGCATCCCGCTACGACCGCCGAGGCATACGGATGCGGAAACTGACACCGGGACGGATTACGCCCATACAGGTCGCTGTTCACCTTCACGTCTCCGCAGAGCAGCTCCCGGGCATCGAACTCTAGGGCGGCATGGCGTATTTTATGCAGCATCAACCAGGCGGTTTTGTAGGTGACTCCGATCACCTGGCTCAGCCGCATCGCCGAGATGCCGTCAGGGAGCAGGAACAACTCCAGCGCCTTAAACCACTTCAATAGGGGCAGATGCGTTCCTTCAAAAATCGTACCGACCAAAGCCGACGTTTGATGCTTGCACTTTCCGCACTCGAACAAGGGGATATGCCGGGAAGTCAGGCGACTGCACCGGGTGTGAGCACAGCGCGGGCAGACGAAGCCTTTCGGCCACTTCATCGCGATCACCGCCTCCATGCAGGCCTGCTCGCTGTTATAACGGCTGCTGAATGGTTGAAGTTCCGTTCCCGTATTGACCTCCATGTTCACTCGCCCCCGAATATCAAGAATTTACGAACGTGGGTTCTATTTATTTTATTATACCAAACGTACGTTCCCTTATCAAGGCGAACATTTCACCTGAACCGCCTCATTTTTCCCGCTCTCTGAACGAAAGGGATAATCGTGTAAAGGCAGCAGGCAGGGATACAAAGACACCAAGACACGAACACTTTAGACAGCCCTCTCACCCAGCATCGATTTGAGACTGCTCGAAACAGCTACGGTGCAAAAGGTAGATGCGCTGACCTTGGCGGATCGTGGCGCCCTCTTCTTCGTTGACGCTTCCATGCTTCCATGTTTGAGCGGATCGCAGTAAAGTGGTCGAGTTGCTTGCACGATTTAGAGATCATGCCACCGGCACGTTTTACAAGGGAACTCCTATGCTCACAATGGGCTGGTCGAACGGCTAGCGACGAAGTCGGCACTCTCGATTGGCTGGTTGCCCTACAGCAGTTCTCGACTTAATCAACGAAGTAGCCCAAAAAGCCGGGAATGCACTGTCCGCCTCTGATTCAGCGTCAACTCCGGCAATGGATTGCTGCTTTACCCAGCTACATCAAGGCTTGCCTGCCGATTTTTTGCTGCGAAAGTTGAGTTATAAATTCTATAAGGTTAAAAAAATCCCCTAGCCGGCAAGCCGGCTAAGGAATTCATGCTCCAGCACGCCGGCGGATACCGGTTTGCTGAACAAATATCCCTGACCTTCATGGCATTTTTGCAGCCTCAGAAACTCCAGCTGCTCCTCATTTTCGACGCCTTCGGCCGTAACCTTGAGTTTCAGATGATGCGCCATCGTCGTGATCGTCGAGACGATCGCCGCGTCGTTGCCGTCGTACATAACCTCTTTGACGAAAGCGCGGTCGATCTTCAGCCGGTCGATCGGCAAGCTTTTCAAATAATACAGCGAACTGTAACCGGTGCCGAAATCGTCGATGCTGATCTGGATGCCCAGGCTCTTCAAACGATGGAGCTGATCCAATGCCGTATCGATATCGTAGGTCATACTTTCGGTCACTTCCAGCTCCAGATAACGGGGATCCAGGCCGACCTCGCGTAAAATCGCGCCGATCCGCTCCGCCAGATTGTATTGGCGGAATTGGCGCATCGACAAATTGACCGACACGTTCACCGGCTCATATCCCGCAAGCTGCCACATCTTATTGTACTGGCAAGCCGTTTGGAGCACCCATTCCCCCAGCGGAACGATCAATCCGCTCTCCTCGGCCAACGGGATAAACTCGCTGGGTGGAAGCAGCCCGCGTTTCGGGTGCTTCCAGCGGACGAGCGCCTCCATCCCGACCATTTTTCCGGTGTCCAGGCTCATCTGCGGCTGAAACTCCAGAAAAAACTCCTCGCGCTCCAGCGCTTTTCGCATATCGTTCTCCAGTTCCACGCGGGACTGGGTATACTTCTTCATCTCCGGGGTGTACCGCATAAAATGAACCCCATGCTCTTTGGCGTGATGAACCGCCATATCCGCATATTGGATCATTTGATCAACCGAATCGCCGTCAACCGGGAACACCGACAAGCCCATGCTGAGCGAGATATGGTATTCCGTATCGTCGATCAGCACCGCGGGGTTTACCGAACCGAGCAGTTGCTTGGCCCGTTCTTCGACAGTCTCGGCGCCTTCTACCCGCGGCAAAATCAAAGCGAACTCGTCCTCCCCCATGCGGTACACCCGCTCATCGGCGTAACACAGCGCCTGCAGCCTGCCGCCGAATTCGGTGAGCAGCTTGTCCCCCGCACTGTACCCCAGCGAATCGTTGATCGCTTTGAAACGATCGATATTAATGACCGCAACCCCGGTATACGCCCCGGAAACGGTTAACCATTCACCGAGCTGCTCCTTCATAAGCCTTAGATTCGGCAGACCCGTCAAATCGTCATGGTAAGCCATGTGCTTCATCCGCGCTTCGGCCTGGTGCTGACCGCGGATCGGCTCCTCGATCGTCTGCCGGTAAACGCCTTTCAGCACGAAATAATAGGATAAACACATATAACACTGGCCCGCCGCTTGCGCAATACCTTGGGGATCCTTGAAAGGAAACGTCAGCAGCACATGGCCCATGACCATAAACAGCAGCGCCCGCGTTACCGTCATGATGGCCGGCGGATGCTCTTCCCGGTGACTGTACAATATCGCGGCAACCGCCAAAATGTACAGCATGGAAACGCCGAATACGAGCGTAAGTCTGCCTGCCGCCGAGTTCAGGAGACCCGCCGCAAAACCGGAAACGAGCCTCCCCTCGTACCGGTTCATCCATATCAAACCGGCAGCGGCGATCAGCGCCGCCGCAGAAAACACCGTAACTTTATGACCGCTGGACACCCGCTTCTCGGAGGAAGCGAAAACAGCCAGCATTCCAAGCGCTCCGACCGTATGGGACAACATTAAAAACCAATCCGCCAGACCCTGTCCGGACTCAAAGCCCAAAAGCGGGATTCCTCCGTATGCGGCGGAGTATAGCATGTCCAGTATTCCTACCACCGAAAACAATGCGGCCGAATAGAGCCGCTGCCTGGACAACTTGTCGATAAACATGATCCATCCTTGGGCAAAGATGGAATAAGACACGGCCAGGCACATAAAACCCGCCAGCAAATGCAGCGTTTGCATCGTCTTGCCGGTTTCCTCCGGCAAAACGGTTGTTGCCGACAACCAGACAACGCCGATCATCGCGGCCAGCCCGATTACCCCTAGGACGATTGTCGATTTTGCCTCTGCCCTGATTCTCAATGCCCTCAACCTCCGGAGGTAAGTATCTGTCTATGACCCTAAGAACTATTTATTCAACTTATTCAACATATTCCGCGCATTTCCTGCCTTTTACCCGCCAAAAATGTCGGACGCAAAAAGAAAAGCCCGGCCCAGAGGGCCGAGCTTTTCGCGGCATTATTTTTTCTTTTTGTCAAAGCTGACTTCCGGTGTCGTTAATTGGTCGTAGAAATCCACAACGCCGTCCTTGTCGTCCGATGCGCGCAGCGCCATCGCCGAGCGAGGATGCTCGTCCAGCGTCCCGGTGATCATGTACGGGATCAAATAACCCCATTCCTCTTTTTCGCGCAGCGGAATAAGCAGCTCTTCCAGCACCCCAAGCACCGGACGCAGACGGTAGTTCGTATTTTTCAGATGCGTAACCAGCAGTTCGGTCGGGCAGTTGCCCGCGGCGCGCCCCATACCGTATACCGAAGCGTCGAGTAGTTCGACGCCGTTTTCGGCGGCCACGAGCGTATTGGAAAACGCCAGCTGCATATTGTTATGGGTATGTACCCCAAGCCGTTTATTCGGCAGATGCGTTTTGAACTTGTTGACCAGGTACTCCATATCCTTATAATCCAGGCTGCCGTAGGAATCGACGATATAGACGACGTCCACGACGCTTTCCCGGATCATTTCGAAAGCTTCCAGCAGTTCATTTTCCATAACGTTGGACAACGCCATGATGTTCAGCGTCGTTTCGTACCCGCGGTCATGGAACAGCTGCACCAGTTGAAGAGCCTTGTCCACATCTTTGATGTAGCAAGCGACGCGAATCAGATCGAGCAGGCTTTCGCTGCGCGGCAGGATGTCGTTTTCATCGACGCGGCCGATGTCGACCAGGGCGGACAGCTTCGTCTGGCCTTTTTGAGGAATGACCTTCCGGAGAAAATCATCGTCAAGAAAACGCCACGGTCCCGCCTGATCGGCGCCTTTGAGCAGCTTGGGCGAATTTTTATATCCGATTTCCATATAATCGATGCCCGCCTCGTTCAGGCCGGCATACAATTTTTGGACAAACTCTACGCTGAAGTCCCAGTTGTTGACCAATCCTCCGTCACGTATTGTACAATCCACGATTTTGCACGGGTTACCCTTCATAACAGCATGTTCCTCTCCATCGATAGTATTAATACCCATCTTACTTGAAGCGAAATCAAAAAGTAAAGAAGCAATTGATAATTGATATGAGGTTAGTCACAGTATGGTACGAACTAGCGTGATATATTACTTTTGAATCTAAATGAGATTAATTCTCAATGCCTTTTTTTTCCTAAACAAGAACAAGCTTTCACAAAATTAATATGAACCCATTAAATTGGAGGTTATTTCGATGATCGTTTCCTTGAAAGAACTGAAACCCAAAGAGAGCGGAGTTATTAAAAGCATCGGCGCCGGCGGTCCGCTCCGCAGGAAACTGATGGACATGGGAATTACTCCGGGGGCCGAAATCACCATGAAAAAGGTAGCTCCCCTCGGCGATCCCATCGAAGTTCACATCCGGGGCTACGACCTTAGCATCCGTAAAGCCGAAGCCGATCAAATCACAGTGGAAAAATAGCAGAGCTAGTTCCACTAAATTATGTAAAAATTTTGTGATGAGGGATGAGGAAACATGGTATACCGGTTTGCATTGGCGGGCAATCCCAACTGCGGCAAAACGACGCTCTTCAACAATCTGACGGGGAATAACGCGCATGTGGGAAACTGGCCCGGCGTCACCGTCGAACGGCGCGAAGGAAGATGCAAGAAAACGAGCGAAAACGTTGTAATCATCGATTTGCCGGGAATCTACTCGCTGTCTCCTTATACACCCGAAGAAGTCGTTGCCCGGGACTTTTTGGCCGGAGAAAAACCTGATGTCATTATCAACATCGTCGACGCGACGAATATAGAACGCAATCTGTATTTGACGACCCAACTGCTGGAGCTTGGAATTCCGACGATTATCGCTCTCAACATGATGGATGAGGTAAGCTTGCGCGGTGACAAAATCGATGTGGCCAGCCTTGAACGGCTGCTGGGCGTTCCGATCGTTCCGATCATCGCCACCAAGAACCAGGGAATTAAGGAGCTGCTCGAGCGAGCCGTCGCTTTTAACCGCAGTCCTGGAGCCGAAGGCAAAAGCGCCCTCGAAAAAACAAAATTATATGGCGCCGTTAAAGGCATCAGCGACTTGCTGGCGGACGGTGGATACAGCCACACGTTGTTTTATGCCGTCAAGCTGCTGGAGAAGGACGAAAAAATCAGGACGGTGCTGAAAATGCCCGCCGCACTGGCTGCATCCGTCGACAGGCTGATCAGCCAGGCCGAGCGGGAAAACGAAGGGGAAATCGAGACGCTGATCGCCGATCTGCGCTACAGGTATATCAGCGACGCGATTGCGGGGCATGTCAAGAAAGGGAGAAAGGCCGGAGAGCTTTCCTTTTCGGACAAAGTGGATAAAATCGTCACCAACCGCGTTTTGGGATTGCCCATCTTTTTCGCGATTATGTATCTCATTTTTCAGCTTGCCGTCGGTTCGGTCGGCGCCCTGATCGTTGATCCGTTTGGCGCCCTGGTTACCGAAACCTTGCCGGAAGCGGCAACGCGGTTTCTGGAATGGGCGGGCGCTTCGGACGCTATGCAAGGCCTTGTCGTGGGCGGTGTCATCACGGGGGTCGGCAACGTCCTGTCCTTTCTCCCGCAAATCGTGATCCTATTCCTGTGTCTCTCGATTCTGGAGGATATCGGCTACATGTCGAGGGTAGCCTTCGTCATGGACCGGATTTTCCGCCATTTCGGGCTGTCCGGCAAAGCGTTCGTTCCATTGCTGATGGGGTACGGATGCGCCGTGCCGGCGATTATGGCCACGCGGACGCTGGAGGATGAAAAAAGCCGGCGGCTGGCGATTACGCTGATGCCGTTTATGTCGTGCAGCGCGCGCATTCCCGTATACGCCGTCTTTGCGGGCGCCTTTTTTGCCGCAAACCAGGGGCTGGTCGTCTTCAGCATCTATTTTCTCGGCATTATTGTGGCCATGCTCTCCTGCCTGCTGCTCAACCGTACCCTATTGAAGGGGGATTCAGCCCCGTTCGTGATGGAATTGCCGCCTTACCGCATCCCTACCTTTAAATCCACGGTAGCCCATACCTGGGAAAAAGCGAAGGGGTACGTTATCAAGGTGGGAACCGTCCTGCTGTCGATGACCGTTGTGATCTGGTTCATGCAATCCTTCAACTTTTCGCTGCAGATGGTCGACGATGCTTCGCAAAGCATCTTCGGTTCGATCGGGAAGCTGATCGCGCCGCTTTTTGCCTGGAACGGGTTCGGATACATTAAAGGCACTTCGGAAATTCACTGGCAGGTCGGCGCCGCCCTGCTGACCGGATTGATCGCCAAAGAAGCGGTGGTCAGCACGCTGGGCATCCTGTACATCAACCAGGGGACCGAAGAGCTGACCACCGCGCTGGGCACGGCGCTGCAGACGTATTTTACGCCGCTGGCCGCATTCTCCGTCATGGTGTTCGTCCTGCTGTACGCTCCTTGCGTAGCGGCGATTTCGACCGCGAAAAAAGAGCTGGGTTCATGGAGATGGACCTTATTTACCATCGTTTACCAATGCGGCATAGCCTGGCTGATATCATTAATCGTCTATCAAGTCGGACGTCTTTTGGGCATCGGAATCGCTTAACAAAGGAGGAGGGATCGTTATGATCGATTACGTGATCGTTATTGTCCTGGCGGGGATCATCGGTTTTACCGTGTACCGCTATATCAAACGGCAAAAGGCGGGTGGAGGCTGCGCCGGTTGCAGCGGATCCTGCGAGCAATTCAGCTCATGCTGCGAACCGAAGAAGCGTTGACGCATTATTTTCGGGGGAGGAGGGAAAAGGATGCCATTAACGATGCTTACGCCGGGCAAAGAAGCGATCATCCGTGAGTGCCGGGCGTCGGAAGCTACCAGAAAATTCCTGGAAGGACTCGGTCTTGTTCCCGGAACACCCGTTACGGTCATCTCGGAAATGGACGGCAATCTGATCATCAAAGTGAAGGAAGCGCGAGTGGCCCTGAGCAAAGGAGTTGCCGGGCAAGTTTACATCCGCGTTTGACCCAAAACAAAGAACCTTCAATCAGGAAACGGTATCGGATTGAAGGTTCTTTACATTAGACGAGCGGCAGCGTGATGACGAAAATCGTCCCCGCGCCTTTGAGGCTGTCCACGGAAATATTTCCCCGATGGTTGCGGATAATCCGATAGCTTACGGACAACCCCAACCCGGTTCCCTTCTCTTTCGTCGTAAAGAAAGGATCGAACAGGCGGTTCAGCATGCCTTTGTCCATACCGTTTCCGTTGTCCTGGATGGAAATGTTGACCGCTTTGCCCTCCATCTCCGCCCGGATATCGATGACTCCCTTATGATCCCCCTCCACCTCGGCGATGGCGTCCATCGCGTTTTTGATGATGTTGAGCAGGACCTGCTTAATCTGCTTCACATCAATTGATACGAGAAGCTCCTCCTCCGGAGCGTGCAGCATCATTTGGCAGCCTTTCATCACCGCCTCGCTTTCCGTCAGCAGGACAACCTCTTTCAGCAGCGATGACACGCTGACGTTCGATTTCTGCGGGGCGGAAGGCTTGGACGAATTCAAAAATTCATGAATGATATCGTTCGCCCTGTCGATCTCCGTTAAAATAATCCTGGCGTACTCATCCTTGCCCAGCTCCACCAAATGCGGACGGAGCAGTTGAATGAACCCGCGGATCGCGGTCAGCGGATTGCGGATTTCATGGGCGATCGCCGCCGATATTTTCCCGAGCATCGCCAGCTTGTCGTTCTGGTACGCCGTTTGCTCGATTCGTTTGAAATCCGATACGTCTTTGACGCTAAGCAAGAAGTCCCCGTCCATCTGATCTCCGTATGTAACCGTAATAAGCCAATGCCTTCCGTACTCATCGATAAACTCGTGGTATTTTTTCCGGTGAAAAATGGTTTCCCGATAGATCCGCAGAATTTTCCGCTTCTTGAATTGATTCAGGTGCGGGTGGCGCAGCATTTGCAGCAAATTGCAACCGATGAGTGATTGGCGCGGCATCTCGAGCAACCTGGCCATTTGAACATTGATGAAGGTTAAAACCCCTTCGCAGTCAAACAGCATAATTCCGCTGTCTAGGTGCTGGAGCACGTTTTCGTATTTGTTTTTGACGAGTTGGGTTGATTGGAATGCTTTGACGGATTGGAGCAGCGTCTCCTGGAATTCACTCAACAAGTTGGTTCCCCCTTTTCCCATAAATGATGTACTTGCCTTACTGACAACATACGATCACTACCTGAGAAGAACTTACCCGAAATCGGCTCGTGCGTAACGTTTATTATTCATGAGCTAAAGCCTGTCCGTAAATCAGTCCAAAACTGCCTATTTCAATCATAGTAAAGTCTTCCAAATACCGTCAATCAGAGATACTGTCGAAAAACATGGAATCACCGCAAATGAGTGGCCATAGTCCCAAAAATAAAACAGCCTCCCTCCCGGGAGACTATTTTTAGCCTGTTCTTGCAGTTGTTACTTGTGTTGAAGCCGGGCTCTGCGTCTGCTCATTACGGCCAATCTTTTCTTCAGCTCTTCTTCCCATTTATCATCGCCGATTTGCTTCGCCACGGAAAGAAGATCAAGCGAAATATCGATTTGGCTTTGAACGATCAACAGCGGGTCCTCATCTTCCCGGTTCACGCAATTTCCGAAAATCGATTCATCGTCCTCCATGACGAAATCCTGAAAATCGATTTCCGAAACCCCGTCGCCGTGCGCGTATTCCGCTAATATTTCGTATTCGTTTTCCACCTTATAATGAACCTCAACCCGATGGCACACCGGGCAAAATAACAGGGGAACATTATGAACCTGCGTACGATAATGCTTTAAAGTCCCCTTTGTTCCCAGCATACTTGCTCCGCAGCAAAAACTCATTCCCCTTCACCCTTTCACGTGTGTGGTTCATCCATGGATCCCGGGCTCCTCGCAATGCACGATTTTCATATTAATTTATTCGTGAAGCCGGATTGAAATTCCTGCGCCTTATTTGAAAATTCACCCATTTCGTTACAAAACGGGACTATGGTCCGATAGGCCAGGCATGCAAGCGCATATGGCCCCGGCTTAGCTCAGCGCGCTTATGATGGGCAAAAAACCCCCTGATTGGCAGTGGCCAAGCAGGGGGCTCATCGCTATTCACCCGAAATTAAGCGTTCAGGTTCTTATCGCCCGGTTTCCAGTTCATGGCGCAAAGGCCGCCGGATTGCAGGGCTTGCAGCACGCGAAGCGTTTCTTCTACGCTGCGGCCGATGTCGTTATGGTTAACGACTTGATATTTCAATTCACCTTCCGGATCGATGATGAACAAACCGCGGAGGGCTACGCCTTCTTCTTCGATCAGCACGCCGTAATCGCGGGCTACTTTCTTCGTGATATCGGAAGCGAGCGGGAAGTTCAACTGGCCAAGGCCGTTGCTGTCCTTAGGCGTGTTGATCCATGCTTTGTGGCTGTGCTCGGAGTCCGTGCTCACGCCGAGAATTTCGCAATCCAGGTCACGGAATTGAGCGTAAGCGTCGCTCAGCGCCGTAATTTCCGTCGGGCACACAAAAGTGAAATCAAGCGGATAGAAGAAAAATACCAGCCACTTGCCGCGATAATCAGCCAGCTTCTTGCGTCCAAATTCCTTTCCGTCACCCGTTACGATCGCCATGTCAAAATCCGGAGCGGGTCTTCCAACCAAACGTTCTGCCATTCGTAAACTCCTCCTTTGAAAATATGTAAGAAACACATTAGTGTTTCTAATCCCTTTTGCTGTGTAAGTTTCAATCCTTTTCAAACTTACAGTTCTCATGGTATCAAAGGCATATTTCAAAGTCAATATTATAACAGTTATTTTTTTATAATAATTATAAATAAGGATTTTTTTTGAACTTTTTCGTAGATTGGAACCCTTTTCAAAGCGTTTCCAGCCCGCTACGGCAAGCAAGCAAACACCCTACTTTTTCATCGCTGCGACGATCAGATCGCCCATCGCTTTCGTGCCGATCGCCTTGCTTTTATCGACCGCGATATCGCCTGTCCGATGGCCGGCGTCCAGCACTTCCGCCACGGCTTTTTCAATCGCGTCCGCCGCGTCGACGTAACCAAACGTCATGCGGAACATCAGCGCAACCGACAAAATCGTGGCGATCGGATTGGCCAGGTTTTGGCCGGCGATATCCGGCGCCGAACCGTGTACCGGCTCGTAAAGGCCGAAGCTTCCTTCGCCGAGGGAAGCCGATGACAACATGCCGATCGAACCGGTCAGCATCGCCGCTTCATCGCTGAGAATGTCGCCGAACATGTTCTCCGTGACGATGACGTCAAAGCTGGCAGGACGGCGCAAGAGCTGCATCGCGCAGTTGTCCACGAGCACATGCTCGAGCTCTACGTCCGGATACTCCGGAGCGATCCGAATGACCACCTCGCGCCATAAACGCGACGTTTCCAGCACGTTCGCTTTGTCGACGGAAGCAAGCTTTTTCCGCCGCTTTTGGGCGATTTCGAAGGCCTGGCGGACGATCCGCTCGACTTCGCTAACGTTGTACGCGCAGGTATCCACGGCTTCCTGGCCTTGATCGGTATCCCGGCGGAATTTTTCACCGAAGTAAATGCCGCCCGTCAACTCCCGCACAACGATCAGATCGGTGCCCTCAAGCACCTCCGGTTTCAATGTGGACGCGTCCTTCAGGCAATCGAAAACGACCGCCGGGCGCAAATTCGAGAACAAGCCCAGCGCTTTGCGGATGCCGAGCAGGCCGGTCTCGGGACGCAGCTCCTTCGGATTGTTGTCCCATTTCGGGCCGCCAACTGCGCCGAGCAGCACGGCGTCGGCGTTTTTGCACACTTCCAGCGTCTCCTGCGGAAGCGGCGTTCCTTTCTCATCGATCGCGATGCCGCCAAACAAGGCATGCTCCGTTTCAAAACGGTAGCCAAACAGCTCCTCCGTCCGCTTCAGCACCTTCTCCGCCTCGGCCACCACTTCCGGCCCAATGCCGTCTCCCGCGGTAACCGCGATTTTTTTCACTTCTGCCATTGCTTCCAGCTCCCTTTTTTAGCTATTTCAAAGTACAAATATTCGGCATGGCTTGTATTCGCACGCCGAAACGCCCAATACACTTCTCGCACTAACTCTTCTTCTGTTGTATCATAGCTGATAAGGATAAACAAAGATATGAAATCTATTAATGTTATAGGTTCTGACTATAAGATGATGATGTTATGCAAATCGTATCCGGTATCCGGTTTCCGCTCCCGTAACGGACTGAAATGACGCTGACGCTCTTTCTAATCTGTGGACGCTGCTCTAACGGACTCCAGCGACGCTATCCGTCCATTTCCCGGGTATTTCCCAGCCTAACTGACACACATGACTCTATTTAGCTCTAAACGATCTCACCCGGGCCGATTTGAGGTAAATAAGGTCTTTTGTGTCCGTTACATTTTGCGCACCTTCGTTTTTTCGCAAATAACGCCTCTGAGGTCCCTTAGCCTCCAGTTCTCTTCTCCTCCCCCCTACCTGCCTCTTCAGCCTCTACCCGGCCTGAAATTTTATATATAATCTAAAAAAACCCAATGCGGCCCACGCTTAAGCGCGGCCGCATTGGGTTTATATTACTTCATCTATATTATTCTTATTACTTTTTGATCCAGTGCATCAATCCACGCAGTTCGCCCCCGACCACTTCGATCGGATGGCTGGCTTCGTTGCGGCGGGTAGCCGTCAGGAAAGCACGGTTCGATTGGTTTTCCAAAATGAAGTCGCGGGCGAATTTGCCTTGTTGAATATCCGCAAGCACTTCTTTCATCGCTTTTTTCGTTTCTTCCGTCACGATGCGCGGACCTGTTACATAATCGCCGTATTCCGCCGTGTTGGAGATGGAATCGCGCATCGTGGCCAGACCGCCTTCATAGATCAGGTCAACGATCAGCTTCATTTCGTGCAAGCATTCGAAGTACGCCATTTCCGGAGCATAACCCGCTTCCACCAGCGTTTCGAAGCCGGCTTTGATCAGCGCGGACACGCCGCCGCAAAGCACGGCTTGTTCACCGAACAAGTCGGTTTCCGTTTCTTCGCGGAACGAAGTTTCGATGACCCCTGCGCGCGTACAGCCGATGCCTTTCGCATAAGCCAAGCCGATTTCTTTGGCTTTGCCCGTAGCGTCCTGATGGATCGCGATCAGGCCGGGAACGCCAAAGCCTTCCACATAAGTGCGGCGAACCATGTGGCCCGGGGACTTCGGAGCAACGAGCAGCACGTCGTTGTCTTTGGAAGGTACGATTTGGCCGAAATGCACGTTAAAGCCGTGAGCGAACAAGAGAGCCGCGCCTTTTTTCAGGTTTGGCGCAATGTCACTGTTGTAAACCGCAGCCTGCGTTTCGTCCGGCATCAGGATTTGCACTACATCAGCGCGTTTCGTCGCTTCGGCGACGGACAATACTTCAAACCCGTCCTCTTTGGCTTTATCGAAGGATTTGCCTTCGCGAAGACCAACGATTACGTTCACTCCGCTTTCGCGCAGGTTTTGCGCATGGGCATGTCCTTGGCTGCCGTAACCGATAATTGCGATCGTTTTTCCTTTCAAAACGTTAAGATCTGCATCTTGTTCATAGTACAAAGTAACTGCCATTTTAATATGCCCTCCTAAAATTTGCGGGATAGCCGACTGGCTTCCCTTGATATTAAACCCTCCGCCTGATGAGCGGGTGTTTCAACGGATCGACGCCATAACGAGATAAAGCGCTGCTGTCCATCCGCTCAAACCCCCGCCCGCCGGCGGAAGCCGAAGCCGTAAAAACGGCTTAGTTAACATTCCTGATTGTTTACTTGGACTTAAGGCTTTCGTTTTAGGCGTTGCCGCGAATCATGGCGGTCACGCCCGTACGGCTAAGTTCCCGTATGCCGTAAGGCCGGAGCAGTTCGATCATCGCATCGATTTTGTCGGTATCGCCGACCACCTGCACCATCAAGCTGGACGGGCCGATATCGACGACCGCCGCACGGAACGTTTCCACGACTCCCATAATTTCAGGGCGTTCGGCCGGCTCGGCTTTGACCTTGATCAAAGCCAGCTCCCGGGAAACCATCGGTCTGGAGCTCAAATTGACGACCTTGATGACATCGATTAATTTATAAAGCTGCTTTTCGATTTGCTCTAGCGTCTTGTCGTCCCCTTGGGTCACGATAACCATCCGGGACAAGCCTTCCTCCTCGGACTGGCCCACCGTGATGCTCTCGATATTAAAGCCGCGCCGGCCGAACAGGCCGGACACGCGCTGCAAAACACCTGGCTGATCGTTTACCAATATGGAAATGGCGTGTTTCATCATTCTTATTCACCGTCCCCCATCAACATTTGATCGATGGTAGAACCTTGGGGAACCATCGGATATACGTTCTCCTCTTTGCTCACCATGAATTCCACCAACACCGGTCCCGGCGTATCGAGCGCTTCCTGCCATACCCGTTTGGCATCTTCCTTGCTCGCGGCCCGCAAACCTTTAACGCCGTACGCTTCAGCGAGCTTCACGAAATCCGGGCTGCCCTCGAGGTTGATATGGCTATAACGATTGTCGTAAATCAGCTCCTGCCATTGGCGAACCATCCCGAGTACCTGGTTGTTGATGACGACGATCTTCACCGGTATGTTGTTGATGGCGCAAATGGCCAGCTCCTGGGAGCACATTTGCATACCGCCGTCGCCGTTGATCGAGATGACCAGCCTGTCCGGGAACGCCATCTGCGCGCCGATCGCCGAAGGGAACCCGAAACCCATCGTTCCGAGGCCGCCGGAAGTGATCCAGGACCGCGGCTGATTGAATTTGTAAAATTGCGCCGCCCACATTTGATGCTGTCCGACATCCGTGGTGACGATCGCTTCGCCGCCCGTGGTTTCATTCAGCATTTCGATGACCCACTGCGGTTTCAACTCGGTGTTCGAGTCTTTGTACTTCAGCGGTTTATCGAGCTTGGACTGCCGGATTTGCTCTCTCCAGGCATCCGCCTTGTCCGCCCGGGATACGAGCGGGTTCAGCATTTCCAGCACCGTCTTCACATCGCCGACGATCGGAATGTCGGCATGCACGTTTTTGCCAATTTCGGCCGGATCGATGTCGATGTGGACGATTTTTGCGCGAGACGCAAAACCGTCCAGCTTGCCCGTCACCCGGTCATCGAACCGGGCCCCGATATTGATCAGCAAGTCCGACTGCTGGATCGATTGATTGGCCGTATAGGTGCCGTGCATCCCCGGCATGCCCATCCACAGCTCATGGCCGCTCGGGAAAGCGCCCAAGCCGAGCAGTGTCGTCGTAATCGGAATTTGTGTCTTATTCACGAATTCGAACAGTTGCTCATGGCCGCCGGAATAGACGACTCCGCCGCCGGCGATAATCACCGGACGCTCCGCTTCCCCGATCGCCGCCGCCAGTTTGTCGAGCTGCAGCCGGTTTGGTACGACCGTCGGATTGTAGCCGCGCAGGTTGACCGTTTGCACCGGTTCGAACAGGGTTTTGGCCGCCGACACGTCCTTCGGAATATCGATCAGCACCGGCCCTTTGCGTCCCGTGTTGGCAATATGGAACGCCTCGTGGATAATGCGCGGCAGATCCTCCACGTTTCTTACAAGATAGCTATGTTTCGTAATCGGCATCGTAATGCCGGTAATGTCCGCTTCCTGGAAAGCGTCGGTGCCGATCAGGCTGGTCGCAACGTTGCCGGTAATGACAACCAGCGGTACGGAATCCATAAATGCGGTGGCGATCCCTGTTACCAGGTTGGTCGCCCCCGGTCCGGAGGTGGCGATGCACACGCCGACTTTGCCGGTGGCGCGGGCGTAACCGTCCGCCGCATGAATGGCGCCCTGCTCATGTCTGGTCAGCAAGTGATGGAAATCGGTAAAACCGTACAACGCATCGTAAATATACAATACCGCGCCGCCCGGATAACCGAAGACGCATTCGACACCTTCCAAAAGCAAACTGCGAAGCAGTATTTCCGAGCCCGTAATGACTTCCGGCTTCATCCATTTCTCACGTAATTGTTCTGTAGACCGCACTTCTGGAGTTTGCGCGCTCATCAGTCATCCTCCTTTTTAAAGGTTGCTCAAAAAGCCGACTTTTTGAACTCTTATTAAATCACATTGCAAATAAAAAAACCTTCCGTCCGCCGGAAGCAGTCTCCTGTTCCGAGGGACGAAAGGTTTGCATCCTTTCGTGGTACCACCCATTTTCACCCGGCACCTCACAGTGCCAAGCCTTATCGAGTACGGCGCTTGTTACCCTTACCCGAAGTCCATAACGCGGACCTGACGATTTCCCCTAATAGGCCTTGTTCGCAAGCGTCACCGCGGAATGGCTTGCAGCTTTTCAGGAAAACAGCTCCGAGGTGAGCTCGCATTTAAGGGATTTTGGTGGTGGTCTCAGCAAATCCATCCACTCTCTGAGCAAAGAGCCCCTAAACCTTCGTCCTCATCATCGCCGATTCAGTATGTGTCATAAAATGTTTAGGAACATTATATGATTACTTTACACATAGAGTCAATACCCTATCGAAGGAAAACTTTTGACTGGAACACCTCTCCCCCCGCTCTCATAAGATAAATGGCGGCGCCCAAACAGATGCGCGGCAAGGAGGAGAACCATCGCATGATCCGCTACAGAAGACCAAAGCAGGACGATCCCGTCATTTTCGATCTCGTTCAAAAGCAGCTCGTCCCCCATTCGAGTTTGCCTCCCCACGAAATCGAAAAGATCCTGAAAGAACTGCCGAAGCGGCTTTCGCACGGCGTCACGCTGGTAGCCTCGCCTTATTATGAGGCCGATCCGGTGGCGTTTATTCATTTTCTCGTGCATGGCGATTTGCTGTATATCGATATGATGGCGGTTGCCCCCGCTTATCAGCGCAAGCGCTACGGCCAGACGCTGATGCTGCACGCGGAGCATTTTGCCGCTTCGCGCGAGTGCATACGCGCAAAAGTGTTGGTGGACCGGGACAACACCCGAGCCCACCTGTTTTACCGAAAATTAGGATACCGTTCGAAGCGTTTCATTGAGGCAACGAAATGCTACGAAATGGAAAAAATACTAAATTTCTGTACTTAGGCCGCTTTACCAAATGAACGGGCCACCAAACCCGAAGGGCCCGAAGCCGCCAAACCCAAAGGGTCCAAAGCCACCGAAAGCAAAGGGCGATGTGCCGATAGCCAGCAGATCAAACAAAACGAGCGGGGCAATCGCTTTCGTATGCACTTTTTTACCGGATTTCGGGCGGACGTACAGGCGGTTGCCGCTGATTTTCACCAGTTTCCCCGTGACAATGCTACCATCCTTTTTGTAAGCAACAATGTCCTTGCCTAGCAATTTCTCGGCGTCTTTCTTCGTCACCGTTCTACCCATCTTAACTCCTCCTGTCAGGTTAGTTCATAGCCGACAAACCGTTTGGGATGAGCTGTTTTAATCGGCTATTTAGTGTTCAACCTAACATATTCGCCTGTCATCATCAGTGCCTGCACCATCGCCTTGACTTGAAAAAAAGGGCTCGTGTCACGGACCTTTTGCGAAAAAAAGAGATGCTTGCGCTTTAACGCAGCATCCCTTTGATATAGTCTTCTATAATGCTTTTCACGGGTTTTTACCTTTTTCCCGGATCGTATGGCGTTCCCAACGCGGACGGAGCCGACGAGCGGCCTACCGCGCCAACAAGCACGATGATCGTCAGGACGTACGGAATCATAAAAATAAACTCCTGCGGTATGCTTCTCGACCATTCAAACAACTGCACATAGTTGCGGATCGCCTGGGAGAAACCGAAGAACATCGCCGCTCCGAACGCGCCCAGCGGATTCCATTTGCCGAAAATCATCGCCGCAATCGCAATGTACCCTTGCCCGGAAATCGTATTGTGGGCAAACGTACTTGTTGTCGTCAGCGTAATCGTAGCGCCGCCAATACCCGCCAAGGCACCGCTAAGCAGCACGCCGATGTAACGCATGCGGGTTACGTTGACCCCCAGCGTATCGGCCGCGCTCGGATGTTCGCCCACGGCGCGAAGGCGCAGGCCAAACGGCGTTTTGAACAAAACGAAATAAACGACCACGACCAGAATCAACGCCAGATACGTCGTCGGATAGGAGTTGAAGACGCCCGGCCCGATGATCGGGATATCCCGGAGCACCGGGATGGCGTATTTCTGGAATACGTCTACCAGCGGCGTTTCCGCCGCCCCCTCAAACAGCAGCTTGACGATGTATACGGTCAGGCCCGCCGCCAAAAAGTTGATGACGATCCCGCTGATCGTCTGATCCGCTTTGAACGTGATGGAGGCAACCGCGTGAATAAGCGCCCCCAAAGCGCCGACAACGATGGCCGCCAGCACTCCGATCCATGGAGCGAATCCTCCCATTCCGGCCTCCTGGGCGTAATAGGTGCCTACGCCGGCCGCAAACGCCCCGAAGATCATCAAACCTTCCAAACCGATATTCACCACGCCGGAACGCTCCGAAAAAATGCCGCCCAGCGCCGTAAAAATCAGCGCGGTCGAAAATACAAGGGTTGAATTGAGCAGTTGACCAAGCAGCGTGAGTACGTCCATATCACAACACCTTCTCTTTCTTACGCTTCAGGAAGAAAGGCTTCAGTACCAACCGTACGATGCCCTGAGCGGCAATGAAGAATATGATCGAACCGAGTACGATCTTGATCAGCTCCGGCGGGACTTTGGCGGCAAAGCTCATCCCGGCCGAACCGTAAGTCAGCACGCCGTAAAGAATAGCGCCCAGGACTACGCCGAAAGGATGGTTCATCCCAAGCAACGCTACGGCGATCCCGTCGAACCCGTAACCCGGCGATGCGGCGTATACCGACTGATAGTGAAAAACGCCCAGCACTTCGAACGTGCCCGCCAGCCCGGCAAACACGCCGCTGATGAACATCGCCTTCACCACATTGCGGCCAACGTTCATCCCCGCGTACTCAGCTGCGTTCGGGTTAAGGCCAACCGAACGCATTTCGTACCCTTGTTTCGTTTTCCAAAGGTATACGAAGAAAAATACCGCTGCCAAAAGGGCGATGACCGTTCCCCAATGGAGCCGGGCATTGTTGAATATCCCAAACAGGAACGTCATCGACGCCGAAGCTTCGATATCCTCGGAACGGTTTTGGCCTTTCAGCAAAAAGAAGTTTCGGATCACGTAATTGGATAAGTACAAGGCCGTCCAGTTGAGCATGATCGTCGTAATAACCTCGTTAATACCTCGTTTAGCCTTAAGATACCCGGCGATGGCGGCCCAAAGTCCTCCGGCGATCCCGCCGGCGATGACCGCGAGCGGCACGAGGATAGCGGACGGCAAGCCCGCAAAGGACAGCGAGACGGCCGTAGCGGTCGTCATGCCGATAAGCACCTGCCCGTCCGCACCGATGTTGAACATCCCGGAACGGAACGCAAAAGCAACCGCCAAACCGGTGAAAATAAGCGGCGTAATCTGCCGGATCGTTTCGCCGAAATCGTACGGATTGCCGACGACCCGCTTAATTAAGGCGCCGTAAGCCACTAACGGATTATAGCCGCCGATCAGCATGACCACGGCACCGACCAGCAGCCCGAGCAATATCGCCACAAGCGGGACGATCAGGCTGTCCATCGTAAATATTTTGCGCAGTTTATCCAATCGACTGACCTCCCCGTTCCAGGCTTCCGGCCATCATTAGACCGAGTTCTTGATCGTTCGTTTCCTGCGGAAGCACTTCGCCGACGATCTTCCCCTCGTAAATGACGGCAATCCTGTCGGATACGTTCATGATTTCATCCAGCTCGAAGGAAATGAGCAGCACCGCTTTTCCCTGATCTCGCTGCTCCACCAGCTGTTTATGCACGAATTCGATCGCCCCGACATCAAGCCCCCGCGTCGGTTGGGCAGCGATAAGCAGGTCCGGATTTTTGTCTATTTCCCGAGCAATAATCGCCTTTTGCTGATTCCCGCCGGACAAAGAGCGGGCCTTAGTCTCGATGCTTGGCGTACGCACGTCGAACTGCTCGACCAAAACCTTGGCATGCTCGTCGATCGCGCGGTGGTTAAGCAGCATACCGCTGCTGTAAGGCGGCTTATAATACGTTTCCAGCACCATGTTTTCGCTGATGGAAAAATCGAGGACGAGCCCGTGCTTGTGCCGGTCTTCCGGAATATGCGATACGCCGCTTTCAATGATTTTACGGGTCGGCAGGTTCGCGAGTTCCTTCCCGGAAAGACGGATTGATCCGGATTCGATTTTGCGCAAACCCGTAATCGCTTCGATCAGCTCCGTTTGACCGTTGCCGTCAACCCCGGCGATTCCGACGATTTCCCCCGCCCGCACATCAAGATTCAAGCCATCCAGCACCGGAATGCCGTGTTTGTCCTTTGCCCTGATTTCACTGAGCTGCAAAACAGGCTGCCCGATTTTCGGCTCATTTTTGTCGATTTTGAACGATACCCCGCGGCCCACCATCTTTTCGGCGAGTTCGCTCGGATTCGTTTTGTTCGTCTCGACGGTATCGATCACTTTGCCGCGCCGGATGATCGTCACCCGGTCGGAAATTTGCATAATTTCCTTCAGCTTGTGGGTGATCAGGATGATCGATTTCCCTTCGGCGACGAGCCGGCGCATGATCGCCATCAGCTCTTCGATTTCCTGCGGCGTAAGCACTGCCGTAGGCTCGTCAAATATAAGTATATCCGCGCCCCGGAACAAAATCTTCATGATTTCCACCCGCTGTTGCATCCCGACGGAAATATCGTGGATTTTCGAGTTCGGATTAACATGAAGGCCGTATTGCTCCGACAATTTCGCCACTTGGGCGGACGCCGATTTATAGTCGATGTTAACGCCTTTTTTCGGCTCCATGCCGAGAATGATGTTCTCGGTCACCGTAAAAGGCTGGACAAGCTTAAAATGCTGGTGAACCATGCCTATTCCCAACTTGATCGCTTTATTGGGACTGTCGATCGTTACCGTTTGGCCGTTCATCTCGATCGTGCCCTCATCGGGTTGATAGAGCCCGAACAAAATGTTCATTAACGTTGATTTGCCTGCACCATTCTCGCCGAGAAGCGCGTGAATTTCCCCTTTTTTCAGGGTCAGGCTGATGGAATCGTTGGCCACTATGCCGGGAAAACGCTTTGTGATTTGCTTCAACTCGACTACGGGAGCCTCGGCATTCATGAAATCACCCTCACCATTTTGGGATATACGCAAGCAACAAGGCCAGTTCATCCACTGGCCTTGCCTGCTTGATTGCTATGTTTACTGCTGCTTGATTGCTACCGGCTGAAACCCAGCCGGAATTTGAAGCCGCTTGATTATTCGGCCGGAACCGTGATTTCGCCGCTTACGATTTTTTGTTTGTATTCTTCCACTTTGTCGAGAATTTCCTTGCTCAGGTTCGGATTTTCTTCCGGCAAGCCAACGCCGTCTTCTTTCAGCGTCAGGTTGGTAACTTGTCCGCCTTTAAACGTACCGTCGATGACTTGTTGGGATACGTTCTTCACCGCAACGTCAACGCGTTTAATCATCGAGGTCAAAGTAACTTCGTCACCAAATTCAATCGATTGGTCTTTGTCAACGCCGATAACCCACAATTTGTTTGCCCCGCCGGCGTTGTTGCGTGCGGTCGCTTCGTTGAACACACCGTTACCGGTTTGGCCGGCAGCCGGGAAAATAATATCCGCGCCATAATCAAACAATTGGCCTGCAAGAGATTTACCGACATCCGGTTTGTCATACGCGCCGGCATAAGTGATCTTGACTTCAGCATCCGGATTAACCGCTTTTACGCCCGCTTGGAAACCCACTTCAAAGCGTTTGATAACCGGGCTATCCGCACCGCCGATAAAACCGATTTTGTTCGTTTTTGTCGTCAAACCAGCTACGACACCAACCAGATAAGCCCCTTCATTTTCCGCAAACGTTACGGATTCCACGTTCGGAGCGTCAACCACGTTGTCGATAATGGCCAGTTTTGCGTTTGGATTCGCGTCAGCCACTTGTTTTGTAGCGTCGCCGAGGTCAAAGCCGATCGACCAAGTCAGATCATAGCCGTTTTGCACGAATTGGTTCAAGTTTGGAACGTAGTCCGCGCTGCTTGCGCTTTGCAAATATTGGTTTTGGATGCCTTTTTCTTTGTTCAGAGCTTGGAGCGCTTCCCATGCCGATTGGTTAAACGATTTGTCGTTAACGCCGCCTACGTCTGTGACGAGACCGATTTTCACATCGGAAGCGGAAGCCGTATCTCCGCCGTTGCCCGCACCGGCATTTCCGGTATTGGCCGCGTTGCCGGCGTTACCCGTGTTGGCAGCGCTATTGTTCGCCGCTTTCTGGCCGCAGCCGGCCAAAACCAACACGAAGGCGAGCATCATGACTAGAGAAAGTTTGAAGGCTTTGTTCATTGAAAAATAATCCCCCTTAAAATATTTATAACCTTGTCCAAGCAAGGTTTCGATATAGTCAGATTATACCTGCAAAATAAGCTAAAATCCATACTTTTAACGACCTTGGGTCAAATAATTTTCGTGTTTATTCCAGATAAAGCGCTTGCTTTTGACAAATTTCCCATACAATGTTCGTTACATGTGAACTTAAGCTGGCAAGAACTGTCTATATCCGAACTTTCCTTAGCAACCTGAAGGATAATGTAAGTCTTTTCCCCCGGCTCGCGTATCTATATACTTCCTCATTTTCTAATTTCCATGCCTGTCTTCGGCATCTTCTAAAAAAGGCGCCGCCCCGGTGGTCTATACCGGAAACAGCGCCTTGTCAACCTAATTAAGCGTTGATTTTTTCTTTGGCTACGGCAGCCAAAGAATTAAATGCGTTCAGGTCGTTGACGGCGAGATCCGCCAGCATTTTGCGGTTGATGTTCACTTCGGCCAATTTCAGGCCATGCATCAATTTGCTGTAGGACAAACCGTTCATGCGAGCTGCCGCATTGATACGAACGATCCAAAGCTTGCGGAAGTCGCGTTTTTTCGTGCGACGGTCGCGGTATGCGTACAGCAGGGATTTCATAACCTGCTCGTTCGCGGTTTTGAAAATGCGGTGCTTCGAACCGAAATAACCTTTAGCCAGTTTCAATACTTTTTTATGACGACGACGAACGACGAATCCGCCTTTTACTCTTGCCATATTAATAAACCTCCCAGAAAGTTGTGTTAAGTATGAGCGTTCAAAAAGTCAGGTTTTCAGCAGGCTTCGTGATAAGAAAACCTTTATCCATGCATCTGCACAGAAGCCAGACCGCCTTAAGCGGTGGTTTTTCTTGCGATATAAGGAAGCTGGTGCCGAGAGGGCTATACTTTCTTATATCTTCAAAAGATGACTTTTTGAACTACCTCTTTGATTACTTCAAGTTTGCCAGTTGTTGCTTCATACGGCTAACGTCACCTGCGTAAGCAACAGGGCTGTTGGCCAAAACACGTTTTGCCCGTTTCGACTTATGGGACAGCAAGTGATTGCGGTTCGCTTTGTAACGTCTAACTTTACCGGACCCGGTAATTTTGAAGCGGCCTTTAAGGCTGCTGTGAGTTTTCATTTTAGGCATTGTACTTCCCCCTCAAAGTTTGTGAGACGATTGTTCCCGTTCCAAGGCATTTCGCAGGCGAAATGCACATATATAGAAAACAAACGTTTAGTTTTTCGGCGCCAGAATCATGATCATGCTGCGTCCTTCCAGCTTCGGAAGGCGCTCAATGCTTGAGATTTCCGCAACTTCATCTTTAACGCGGTCGAGAATCTTTTTCCCGATGTCGGCATGGGCAATTTCGCGTCCGCGGAAGCGAACCGAACATTTCACCTTGTCGCCATCCTTCAAAAATTTGATCACATTGCGAAGCTTCGTTTGGAAATCGTGTTCCTCGATGTTGCTCCGGAACCAGACTTCTTTGATGTCCACAATTTTCTGATTTTTGCGGGCTTCCTTCTCTTTCTTCTGTTGCTCGTAACGGAACTTGCCATAGTCCATAATCCGGCAAACCGGCGGCTTGGCAGTCGGCGCAACGTTCACCAGATCCAGATTCAGGTCGATCGCCATCTGCAGCGCTTCACGCAGCGGCTTAATGCCGATTTGTTCTCCAGCAGCGCCAACCAGACGGACCTCTTTCGCACGAATCTCATCATTGATCAAATGTTCCTTACTGATAATTCTCCACCTCCAAAAGGTCTTAAGCTCTTTGACCAAAACTTGGGCACATAAAAAGGATGCAGGGTTTACGCCCGCATCCCAATTGATCGTCAATTCTTCATGAATATATCATTCATAAATCATTGGATCAAAACCAGCCAACGCAAAAGTCGGACAGGTGAGAAGCCAGGGCCTCTGCTTGCAATCCAAAAACTTCTTGCAACCTCAAATACTATAGCATGCGGATACACGCCAAGTCAAGCGGGTTTGATAAAAAAATACCTGACGGCGTCCTTTTATGGCTCTGACTTCTATTTTGGACGCTGCTCTAAGGGACACCAGCGACCTTATCCGCCCATTTCCCAGTTATTTCCCAGCCTAACGGACACCAACGACCCTATTTCGCTCTAAACCCGTTCATCCAGCACGATTTGAGGTGAATAAGGGCTTCTGTGTCCGTTACATTTTGCAAACCTCCGTTTTTTCGAAAATAGCGGCTCTGGTGTCCCTTAGCCCCCAGATTCCTCTTTTCCTCCCCTCTCTTCCTGCGCATCGCCCACTACCATGTTCGAATTTTTTTAATTCTATAATGTTAGTAGCGCAGCTACACGTTTTCGGAGAAACCGGCTTCGGAAGCATAAGCTGGTGAGCCTACGTGAGCACACGGAGGGCCCGGCTGAATCCAAGATTCGACGCCGAGCCCGCTTCGCTAGCACTACTTCGTGATCAAAAGTCGGTTTTTAAACCACATTTATCAGCCTTGTTTGCTTTGGACTTCTTCTAGGCGAACCACCCGCGTATGCTGCGTATGGCTCCACTGCTTGTTGTTTTGCGTAAAGAAAGCGTAGAACGTGATCGGCCACCAGGAGATCAGATAGATCGGGAAAAGGATCAAGTAAGCGTACACCTTCTTGGACTTCACCTTCTCCAGAACCATGGCCGCCAGGAAAATAAACACGTTCGCCGCGATCGCCAGAAAAGAAACCCACATCGGCAAATATTGATAAAGCGTATCGAAATGCGGCCCTTGAAGCAGCGACTGGTCCACCCAGATCAATGCCGTCAGCAGGAACGTCAGCAGCACGATGTAAACGTTGACCCCATAAAGCGCCATGTCCAGCTTGACCATATTGCGTTCCTTGATGCTCTTCCAGAGCAGCGGGAAGAAGTAACGCCGGGCGACCGTAAAGTGCCCCTGCATCCAGCGCAAACGCTGGCGCGCCGAAGCTTTGAACGTCAGCGGCTTCTCGTCGAACAGCTTGGCGTCGTAGTTAAACACCGGATACACGCCCCGCTCCACGCAGCGCATCGTAAATTCCAGGTCTTCGACCAAACTTGTCGCGCCCCAGCCCATCTCTTTGAGCAGGTTCGTTTCAAAGCACATGCCCGTGCCGCCCAGGAAATTCGCCATATTCAAATTGTGCCGGGACAGCTGCCATAGCCGATTGCAGTACCAGTACGAAATCCCGTAAGAAGCCGTAATCCAGGAATCCTCCGGGTTCTTCGTATCGATGTACCCTTGGATAACGCGGGCGCCGGAGCACAGATCGTTGTTCATTTCCCGCAGGAAATCCGGATGCGCCAGGTTGTCGGCGTCAAACATCACGATTGCGTCGTACTGGCGCGGCATTTTCCACAACTGCTTCAGCATCCATTCGATCGCGTAGCCTTTGCCGCGCAAATTCGGATTGCTGCGGACGCAGGCGTTCATGCCGTGGCTGCGGACGATGTTCGCCGTGCCGTCCGTGCAGTTATCGCAAATGACAAATACGTCGAACAATTCTTTCGGATAGTTCAGGAGCTTGAGATTTTCCATCAAAGCCCCGACCACTTTTTCTTCGTTATGCGCCGCGACAAGCACGGCAAAAGATTTGGTTGGCTCGAATTGCCTTTTCGTTTTTTTCTTGTACATGCCGAATAAAGCTAGACCGAACTGATACACCCCAATCACCGCAAGCACCACCTGCAGTGAGACCAAGATGATGTCCAACATGATTTCTTGCCCCCTTTTTTCTCCTCCGCTTTCTATCTCTGTATGTACGGAGTGTTTTGAGTGAACTGACCCTTTTTTTTGTTGCTGTTCCTTTTTTTGTCTCTTGAATGGCATTTTTTTCTAATCAAATTAACGTGACGCATTCGATTTTCCACGACTTTGCCGCTTTTGTCAAAGCCACTATAACCCCGCCGTAGCGCAAATACATCCGAAGTTGGCCTATTTTCGCATACGGGACCCCCGCATCCTGCTTTCAGGTGCGGTTTGTTCTTATTTTCATCACTTTTGGCACTTTTTATTTCAGGTTCCAACTTTTTTTTCATTCACCACGTCAAAAAAAGGAACGTTCCATATAAACAGACGTGACAAAGCGGCAAAAAGTTTACAGATTCCTGCACTTTTTTTTAAACTTTTTTGCTATTATTTGAATCATTGTAAAGGGAGGGCGGGCAAAAAGTCAAAAACCTGCAGTTATGCCTGCGACAAAAAAACAGTTCTTGAAAAGGCCATGGATAAAAAATATGATAAGTCTAACCTGAAAATGCCATCCTACTTTTTAACCAAAACGTAAAAACGGGCAGTTTTAGGCCGTAAATGCGGCAAACCAAACGCGGAGGGATCTCATGAATCAACTCATTCAAAAACTAAAAAACCTGGACCGCCGGATTTTTGTGGGCATCAACGGCCGCTGGCACCGCAAATTTCTCAATTCCTGGCTTTATCGATTAACTTTTTTGGGCGGGGCTACGTTTACGATCGCCTCTTCCCTGTTAATTTGGCTTGCCGCGCCCCAACCCTGGAGCAGGGTAGGCCTGCAATCATGCGTTGCGCTTGCGCTCAGCCATCTTCCCGTCGCACTCGTCAAAAAAACTTACCCGCGCGTTCGGCCGTATTTGACGCTTCCGGGCACGAATACCTTCAGGAATCCGCTGAAGGACCATTCTTTTCCTTCCGGGCACACGACAGCGATTTTTTCGGTAACGGTACCGTTTGTGGCCGCCGTTCCTGCGCTCGGATTTGTGCTTTTGCCCGTGGCGCTGCTGGTCGCCGTTTCGCGGATTTACCTGGGCCTGCATTATCCTTCGGATTGCCTTGCCGGCGCGGTGATCGGTTCTTGCGTAGCCCTCGGCACGGTTGCATTCTGGGCGTAAAGGGGATATTGTAGTTCAGTAGGAAAACCTTGCAGGAAAAGGTGAAACCAAAGTGCATAAACAAAGAGTCTTGCTTTTATCCGAAGGGTTTGGAGCGGGACATACCCAGGCGGCCTATGCGCTCTCCAGCAGTTTACGGAAACTGGCGCCAAACGTGCAAACGAAAGTCCTGGAGCTTGGCAGTTTTTTGAATCCGAGAGTGGCTCCGCTCTTCATAACCGCTTACAAAAAAACGGTGTCCACCCAGCCCAGACTTATACGCATGATGTACCGCAGCAATTACAAAAAATCCATGAACCGATTGACGACGCTTGCTCTACATCGGATTTTTTATACCCGCACCATCCAGATCATACGCCAGCTGCATCCCGACGTGATCGTCTGCACTCACCCGATTCCTAGCGCGGTCATCTCGCGGATGAAGCGGCTGGGCATGCTTGACGTGCCGCTGTGCACCGTGATTACCGATTATGACGTACACGGGGCGTGGGTAAGCCGGGAAGTGAACTGCTACCTCGTCTCTACCGACCAGGTGCAGCGCAAGCTGATGGACCGCGGCGTGGAGAAGAGCAAAATCCTGATCACGGGCATTCCCGTGCACCCGAATTTCTGGGAGCGCCACCGCAAGGAAGACATCCGCCTGCAGTTCGGCTTGAAGGATATGCCGACCGTTCTGGTGATGGGCGGCGGCTGGGGGTTTATGAAGGATGAGGCAGTGAACTCGCTGCTGGCCTTGTACCGGGAGAATATCCAAATCATTTTCTGCTTCGGCAACAATGAAAAATCGCTGGAAAAAATGAAAAAGGATCCCCGTTTCATCCATCCCAATATTCGGCTGCTCGGATTCACGAAGGAAATCGACAAGCTGATGGAAATCTCCGACCTGCTGATTACGAAGCCCGGGGGAATGACCTGCTCCGAAGGACTGGCCAAAGGCATTCCGATGCTGTTCCACAAACCGCTTCCCGGTCAGGAGGAAGAAAACTCCCACTATTTCGCCCAGCAAGGATGGGGAACTCCGATCGATTCCCTGGACGATATCACGAACTGGATCAAACGCTTGACCGACGATTACGAGGAGGTCGTCCGCGCTCGGGAAGACGCGCTGAGCCATATCGCCCGCTTCCGTCCGATGCAGAGCGCCCAGGCCATTATCGATCTTCTTGGAAATACGAATTTTATCCGAAAATAAAGCAAGGCGGCCGCAAGGGTATCCCCATGCGCCGCCTTGTTTTTCCAAGCCAGATCTAAAACCGCTCCATCTTATGCTCATGGTATCGCTCCAGAGCCGCTTTCCCCACGATCGCCTCGCAGCGGTAAATCGGCATGCCTTGTCCGACGAATTTGCTTTCGTATTCCGTCATGACATGCTCCTCATTAACGCCTCCCTCGTGCAAACTGAGCGAAATATCGTTCATCTGCAGCCCGCACGCGGCAAACGAATTCAGCGAAAACTCAAACAAAATCCGGGAATCCGTCTTAAAATGAATTTCCCCACGTTCGTTCAGCAGGGCCCGGTATTTGTCCAGAAATCTCGGGTGCGTCAACCTTCTGCGCCAATGTTTCTTTTTCGGCCAGGGATCGCTGAAATTCAGATAAATCCGCTCCACTTCCCCCGGAGCAAAAAACTCTTCCAGCGATTCGACATTTCCAAGCGCCAGCCGTACGCTTTCCGGCCGCTCCGCGCCCTGCTCCCGCCAAATCGTCCGCACCTTCTCGCTCGCCCGGCGAATCAGTTCATCGTACATATCCATGCCGATGAAATTGGCCTCCGGGTATTTCACACTCATTCCACTGATAAACTGGCCTTTTCCCATGCCAAGCTCGATGTGAATCGGCCGTCCGTTGCCGAACAGCTCCGCCCAGCGTCCTTTATATTCCCGGGGATCCAGCACAACCAAATCGCGCTGCTGCTCCAAATCCTCCCGAATGCCTTTTCTGCCGCGTAAACGCATGTTATTCCTCCGCTTTTCTTGTTATTCGTACTTGCAATATTTTGCCGAACATCGTCATAAAAGTAAAGAGCGGAAAATGAAAAAGGAACCAAAACGAACGCCGGGGAGACGAACGAGTGATTCCTTTTTCGATATATTTTGGAATTGGGGTTCCAACAAATTTAATACATTCAAAATAACATAATCCTTATTTCACTGCAAGGAAGCTACCAGGCTCTATTCCCCTTTTTTCAAAAAATTTGATACAATGAATCAGGTGGAATGGCCGAAACGGCGGGCTTTTCCCAGTGAATAAATATACAAAATTTTTTTTTGACAAAATAAAGGAGCTTGTGATGAGTACACTAATGGCGGACACTCCTGCGTTGTGGGGAGACAAGCGATTTCATACCTGGAATACCGAGATGCGCCGCGAATTCGGGGAAAAAGTGTTCAAGGTGATGCTGGATGCCGGCTTTACCTGCCCCAACCGCGACGGTTCCATCGCCAAAGGCGGCTGCACCTTTTGCAGCGCCCGCGGCTCGGGGGACTTTGCCGGCAGCCGCCGGGACGACCTGGTCACCCAATTCAACCATATCCGCGACCGGCAGCACCAGAAATGGCCGCAGGCCAAGTACATCGGTTACTTTCAGGCTTATACGAATACGTATGCCCCGGTAGAGGTGCTCCGCGAATATTACGAGGCGATCCTCGAGCAGCCCGGCGTCGTCGGCTTGTCCATCGCCACCCGGCCGGATTGTCTCCCGGACGACGTCGTCGATTATTTGGCCGAGTTGAATGAACGAACTTATTTATGGGTCGAGATGGGGCTGCAGAGCATCCATGAATCGACGTCCGAACTGATCAACCGGGCGCATGATACAGAGTGTTATCTTAACGCCGTCGAGAAGCTGCGCCAACGGAACATCCGCGTCTGCACGCATATCATTTACGGCCTCCCGCAGGAAACCCACGAAATGATGCTCGAAACAGGGCGGGCCGTCGCTGACATGGATGTTCAGGGCATCAAAATCCACTTGCTCCACCTGATGCGCAAAACGCCGATGGTGAAGCAGTATGAAGCGGGACTATTGCGGTTTCTCGAAATGGACGAATACATTAAATTGATCGTCGATACGCTGGAGTTTCTGCCGCCGGAGATGATCGTCCACCGCCTGACGGGGGACGCGCCGCGCGACCTGCTGATCGGGCCGATGTGGAGCCTGAAAAAATGGGAGGTGCTGAACGCGATCGACGCCGAGCTGAAGCGGCGCGATTCCTGGCAAGGCAAATACTGGAGGGGGCAAGGAGCATGGGTTTCCTCTCGGTGTTAAGCATGGCTCACAAGCTGGCGGGCGAACGGCTGCAGCCGGGCGATCCCGCGGTCGACGCCACCGCCGGCACCGGGGCGGACACGCTGTTTTTGGCCAAAGCCTGCGGACCGAAGGGGCGGGTGTTCGCCTTCGATATTCAACCGCAGGCCTTAAACTTGACCCGGGAACGGCTAGGCAAAGAGGAACCCTCCTCCCTGGCCGGCGTCACCCTGATCGAACGCAGCCATGCCGAGATGGAGGCTGCTTTGCCCGCCGAGGTCCATGGCCGTTTGGGCGCCGTGATGTTCAATCTCGGCTACCTGCCGGCCGCAGGAGCGGACCCGGCGCTGATCACGCAGCCGGGCAGCACGCTCCCCGCGCTGGAGGCCGCCGTGCGCCTGCTGCGGCCGCGCGGGATTCTCACCGCTGTCCTCTACCCGGGGCATCCCGGCGGCGATACCGAAGCCCGGGCCGTGGAAGCCTGGGCCGCGTCGCTGCCTTCGGCAGCCGGACAAGCGATCGTGTACCGGCAGCTGCAAAGGCCATCCGCGCCTTATTTGGTCGCCATAGAGAAAAAATAAAACGATAAACGAAAGCTGGGATTCATTCATGGGTATTCACAAAATTGAGCATGTCGGGATTCGCGTATCTGCGCTGGAGGATTCGATCGAATTTTACGAGCGGGTTATCGGGCTGAAGCTGCTTCATACGATCGGGGAGGTCGGCGACCCGTTGCGGCTTGCTTTTCTCGCTTTTCCGGGACAGGAGTCAGTAGAAGTAGAACTGGTTAGTTTGCAGGGCGGGGAAGATCTGCCTGGGGAAGGGCGCGTTCACCACATTGCCTTTACGGCCAGCGAGATCGAGGAAGAATATGCCCGTATCGCCGGTCTGGGGCTGTCGGGGCTCGACAAGGACATCCGCTCGCTCCCGGGCGGCGGCGGCCGCTTTTTCTTCTTTAGCGGACCGGACGGCGAGCGGATTGAGTTTTTTCAGCCGGCTGTGACGGTGTGACGGTGTGATAGTGGGACCACGGACAAACCATATTGTACTGCAGATTGTGAGAACGAGTGATGGAATCAACTGCAAAAGTGCATTCTATTTTTCCGCAAATCACCATTTTAGCGCGATTGAAATGCAAAAGTACATCTCATTTAGGGCTATACGATAAAAAATAGATTTTGGCCCGAATTGAACTGCATTTTTACATTTGAACCATAAGTTTAGAGGGGTTTCGACAAAAACCGCCTGCACTTTTGCATTTCGTGGGATTTCCTCTCTTCCTTTATCACAGTGAGGCAGGAGTGGCATATAGTTCCTTCCACGCAAAGGTTTTAGACACGTTCAAGTTTCCGAATAGCAGCTTCAAGCCACGCATTTCATCGGTGTCAAACCCTTGCTCCACCTGTTTTTAAGCTGATTTTCGTTCTGTGAAAGTTGAGTTGCATTTTTCTTAACAATTCTGAGAAAGCGAGTGCTGCGCATGGAAGAGCGAACTTTTACGTTCGAAAACGGCGCCGGCCATGACGTGTTCGTCTATCGCTGGAGCGCGGAAGGGGCGGCTCCCCCGCCGCGGGGCGTGCTGCAAATCGCTCACGGCATGGCCGAAACCGCGAAAAGATACGAGCGCCTGGCCCGGGTGTTGACCGCCCGCGGCTTTGTCGTATACGCCAACGACCATCGCGGCCATGGCCGCACTGCCAGAGGCCCGGAGGAATTGGGCTGGCCCGGCGAAAACGGCTTTAACGGCATGGTGCAGGATCTCATCGCCCTTGGCGCAATCATCCGCGGCGAGCACCCGGAGCTGCCGGTGTTTTTGCTTGGCCACAGCATGGGTTCTTTTTTGACGCAAAAAATGATGTATGCTGCTCATGAGCCTTACCGCGGGTTCGTCCTAACGGGTACGAACGGGCCGCGCTCGCTGCTCGGCTTCGGCAAAAACCTGGCCCGCCTGCAGGCAAGGTTTCAAGGAGATGATCATCCCAGTTTCCTGATGAACATGCTCACCTTCGGCGGCTTCAACCGGAAGTTTCTGCCCGCCAGAACCCCGTTTGACTGGTTGTCCCGCGACGAGCTCGAGGTTGACAAATACATAAACGACCCTTACTGCGGTTTTTTGTGCAGCGCCGGTTTTTTTCAGGATTTCTTCGATCTGCTGCAGGAGATCCATCAGCCGGAGCAGCTGCAGGATATCCCGAAGCATAAGCCGGTCTATATTTTCGCCGGCGATCAGGACCCCGTCGGCCTGCACGGCGAAGGCATTCGACGGCTGAGCGCTTTGTATTCCTGGCTGGGGCTGCGGGAAGTCAAGGTGAAACTGTACCCCGGCGGGCGCCACGAAATGCTGAACGAAATCAACCGCGACGAAGTGATGAACGACCTTGCCGATTGGCTGGAGCACCATTTGCCCGTTAACGCGGCGGCTGAGGGCAGCTCATAATATAGCAATCAAGCCGCTGAACAAGTCAGCGGCTTGATTTTGGTGCTTGCGCAGGTTGATCGGCAACTGGCTTTCCTCCGAATGTTCGCCGATGTTCGCTGGGACGTCCGCTAGATACTCGGTGAAATTCCCGGAAGAATTCCTGCCGGATGCCCGCCGAATATTCAATAGGATGCACGATAGCGGCATTTTTTGTCCTTATTTTCGTCATTCGGACACTTTCGGAAGCAATAGCGGCATTTTGGGCCTCTATTTCGAGCCGGTGATCACTAGCGTTGCATAAACTCTTGCACTAGACAAGTTGTAGCCCTGATACTTTCCAGGTTTCCCGAAATTGCTCAGGTTTTCGAATCGAAACTATCGTCCGCAGGAAATCTAACGGTTGTAACTGCGGCTATTTTACGAAAAAAGGCCTTTTGTAAATTCTAACGGTTGTGATCGCCGTTAATCGCCTTAATCTAAGCAGAATTAGCCTAGTTTAAGTGAAATAAGCGCCATGGCAACCGTTAGAATTTGAAATCAACGTTTTTGGGACAAATAGCGATTGTGGCAACCGTTAGAATAGTTTGTGGTTAATGCAACGCTAGTGGCCAGTGATGGGAGGCACCAAAGATAGTAAAAATGCCAGCGGCGCATGGAAAAATACCGGGCGCTCGTCCTCGCTCTGCTGGTACAGCACGACCAGCAGGGTCGCCTCCGAAGCGGCGGAAAGCTGATCGGCAACTGCTCCGGCTCCGGCTGTGGCTGTGGTTGTATCTGTAACTGTAACTGTATCTGTAACTGTATCTGTGGCTGTGTCTATAGTTGTGTCTATGGTTGCTATGGTTGTGTCAACGGTTGTGGCAACGGTTGTGGCTGTGAGTGCTTCTGCAGCTGTGTATTTGGTTTTGTCTGTATCTGTTCCTGTATCTGTATCTGCGGCTATAGCTGTGTCTACGGCCCTGCTTTGCGCCGAAGGCCCTGCCGGCACTTCCTTCCCTGCAAGCACGTCGCCCAGCCGGAACGGCAGCACCTCCAGGCAGGCGTATTTCTGCAGCTCGCGCTCGTTCAGGCCATAGGCCGCGAAGCTGGCGGACAACGCCGATGGGTGCTCCGCCAGCGCCTTGAAATAGCCGCTGCGGCGGTCCTTGTCCATCCGGTCCTCCCACCAGATTTTGCGCGGCTTGTATTTATGTCCGAGCAAATAATCGAGCTTCATCAGGGCAAGCGCCACCTCCGGCCGCTTCAGGCCGCGATAGGCGAGAAACTCGTGCAGCCGGGCGAACAGATCCTCCAGCTGATGGCCGATCCGCTGCCAGCCCCGCTCTTCCCAGTAATCGCCGAACTCCTGAAAGAAATCAAACGGCGAGTCGAACTCGCGGCTCACCAGATATTCCAGCGTATGGTCCATCCGGTGCGCGTTCCAGTACTTCTCCAGCACATCCTCCAGCCGTTTCAAGCGGACGACGTCCGAAAACGGCAACACATCGTTGCCCAAAATTTCGTACGGAGCATGGTCCATGTACACGTAGTTGTATTTGGCCGCGTTGTTCCGGAGCCCGGTCCCGCGCAGCATTTTGAGGAAGCCGAGCTGCAGCTCCTCGGGGCGCAGGGCAAACACGTCGTTAAACGTTTTGCGGAACGTCGCGTAATCCTCCTCCGGCAAACCGGCGATCAGATCGAGATGCTGGTCGATTTTGCCGCTTTCTTTGATTTTGGTCACCGTGCGGGTCAGCTTCGTGAAGTTCTGCCGCCGCTTGACGAGTTCGTTGGTCGGATCGTTCGTCGACTGCACGCCGATTTCGAAGCGGAAGATCCCCGGCGGCGCGTTTTCCGCCAGAAAATCAAGCACCTCGGGCCGCATAATGTCCGCCGTGATTTCGAACTGGAAGACGCAGCCTTGATGGTTGTCGATCAGAAATTGGAACATTTCCATTGCGTAGCTGCGGTTGATGTTAAACGTGCGGTCCAGAAATTTGATCGTTTTCGCCCCATGCTCGATCAGATACAGAATATCG
Organism: Paenibacillus oralis; assembly: GCF_003863965.1. GTDB lineage: Bacteria > Bacillota > Bacilli > Paenibacillales > Paenibacillaceae > Fontibacillus > Fontibacillus oralis. Next base: position 3,780,083 of record NZ_RRCN01000001.1, on the reverse strand, counting down.
GACTTCACGCGTTCGATATCGTAATAACGCACCCCCACCTCGATGCTGGACAGGCAAAATTGGCAGCTGAACGGACAACCTCGGCTCGTTTCAAAATAAATGATCCGCTTACCGATGTTCGGAATATCCTCGGGAAACCGGTGCGGCGAAGGCAGCGTGTTCAGATCGGATTTCGGCCGCGGCGGGTTGATCATAACCTCCTCGCCTTTGCGGTAAGCCGCGCCAAACACAAAATGGAATTTCCGGGCGCCGGCCAGCTCCTGCAGTAAATGATGGAACGTCTCCTCACCGTCGCCCATGACGATGAAATCGACTTCCCGGACGCGCTCCATCCAGTGCTGCGAATCGTAAGACACCTCGGGACCGCCCAAAACAACCGTCGTTTCCGGCAGCACTTTTTTCAGCAGCTTGATCACTTTAATCGTTTCTTCGATGTTCCAGATGTAACAAGAGAAGCCGACCACGTCGGGCCGGCGCTGAAACAGGTCGGAAACGATGTTCATCACGGGATCCTTGATCGTATATTCGGCCAAATCGATGTCGAACTCGTTCCCGCTGTAGGCCTTAAGCAGCCGAAGGGCCAGCGAGGTGTGGATAAATTTTGCGTTTAAAGTCGCCAGTATGACCTTCATGTTTCACAACCCTATTCCATATTTTGAAAAAAATCCAGAAACGGCTTCCCATACTTACGGTATTTGACTTCCCCCACGCCCTTAATCTTCAGCATATCCGCTTCGCTCGTCGGGCAGACGACGCTCATTTCGCGCAATGTCGCATCGTTGAAAATGATATAAGAAGGAACATGCTCCTTCTCGGCCAGATCGCGCCGGATGAGACGCAGTTGCTCAAAAATCGTCTCGTTGACCGCGGACGGGCCGTCGTCGTAGCCTCTGCGGCGCGAGCCGCCGCCTGAAGCGGTCTGTTTGCCGGCGGCCGGCTCCGGCGCGCGCAGCATCACCTGATGGCGGCTTTTCAGCACCTCCACGGCCAGCGGCTGCAGGCGTGCAACCGGGTATTGCCCTTCGGACAGGGCCAAATAACCCTCGGCGATAAACACGTTGATCAGCTCGGAAATTTCTTTTTCCGTGCGTGTGCGCATCATGCCGTAGGTCGGCAGCGAGTCGAAACCGTACTGCAGCACCTTTTTGTTCTGCGAGCCTTTGAGGACGGAGGAGACCAGCGACACGCCAAACCGTTCCCGCATCCGGTGAATGCAGGAGAAGACGATTTGCGCGTCGCGGGTCATGTCGACCAGTTCGCGTTCGTCCCGGCAGGAGCTGCAAATGCCGCACGGCGTATGATCATGCTCCTCGCCGAAATAATCAAGCATCGCCCAGCGCAGGCACTTGGTCTGATAGCAGTACTCCACCATCTGCTGCAGCTTGCGGTATTCGTTGCGCTTGCGGCTCTCGTCCTGCGGATTTTGCTCGATCAGAAATTTTTGCGTCATGATGTCCTGCGGGCTGAACAGCAAAATGCATTCGCTCGGCTCGCCGTCGCGGCCGGCCCGGCCGGCTTCCTGGACATAAGCTTCCATATTTTTAGGCATATTGTAGTGGATGACGTACCGTACGTTGGACTTGTCGATCCCCATGCCAAACGCATTGGTGGCGACCATCACGCGGATATCGTCATACAGGAACGCCTCCTGGTTTTCCTCCCGCTCCTTGTCGGACAAGCCGGCATGATAGCGGCCCGCCGGAATGCCGGAACGGCGCAGCCGGTCGTACAGGTCGTCGACCTCCTTGCGGGTCGCCGCATACACGATGCCGGGCTGATGCGCGTGCGTGTTCGCATAGTTCATCACGAATTCACGTTTATTTTCGCCGCGCAGCACCGACATCGCCAGGTTGTCCCGGCCCAGGCCGGTGACAAAGACGGCCGGCTCCGCGAGCCGCAGCAGCGACACCATGTCGTCCATGACCTCCGGCGTCGCCGTCGCGGTGAAGGCCGCGATGATCGGGCGCTGCGGCAGCCCCTGCACAAACGGCGAAACCGCCAGGTAACTCGTCCGGAAGTCATGCCCCCACTGCGAAACGCAGTGCGCTTCGTCCACGGCGACACAGGAGATGGTCAGGCCGCTCATCTCCTCGCGGAACCAGTCCAGCTCCAGCCGCTCCGGCGCCACGTACAACAGCTTCAGCTCGCCGCGCCGGGCGGCGCGGATGCGCTCGTTTACCTCTTTGCCGGTGAGCGTGCTGTTGATGTAAGCGGCGGAGATTCCCATCGCGGTAAGCGCGTCTACCTGATCCTTCATCAAAGAAATGAGCGGCGACACGACCAGCGTCAGGCCCGGCAGCAAAAGCGCCGGGACCTGGTAGCAGATCGATTTGCCGCCGCCGGTTGGCATAATGCCGAGCGTATCCGCACCCGAAAGCACGCTTTCCACGATTTTTCGCTGGCCTTCGCGGAAATCGGGGTAACCGTAATATTTTTGCAGTAATTGCCGCGCTTGTTCCATGTTTGCTGTTTGCGAAATCATTTGTTCCTCACTCTTCTCCCTAAATCCATATACTTTAAGTTTACCGGGCTTGGCCGCACCTTGGCAACCATGGTCCATCGAACACGCCGCCCAAAATTTACAATTATGAAAAAAGCGCAGCGAAACGCCCGCGTTTTGGGGTAGGCCGAAATCGCCCTCTCGATCGCGGGGGTTCTTGCTTTTCTGCTGCGGCGTGTTTAAAGTCGGAGCGTTTAAATCAGGGCCCCACTGTGGTGTCCTCTGGTCCCGCGTGGTATATTGGGACTGTACCTTTTTCGGAAATGGAGATTTTGGATCAATGAGCGATAACAAACCACGTTACAATACATCGCGTTTTCCGGGGAAAACCCGGGATTCGAAGCCCAATTCGAAGCCGCCTTCAAGGCCGGTTTCAAAGCCATCCGCCGCCGGCCGCGAGCAGGCTGATCAATTGCGGACCGGCGACAGAATCGTCGTCACGGTCAAGCGGCTCGGGATCAACGGTGAAGGGGTCGGCTACTACCGCCGCAAAGCGGTATTTATCGAAGGCGCCATTCCCGGGGAAGTCGTTAAGGCGGAAGTCACCAAGCTCTCCGACAAGTTTATTTCCGCCGCGATCAAGGAGATCGAAAAACGTTCCCCCTACCGGGTGGATGCGCCATGTCCGGTGTTCGGCATATGCGGCGGTTGCCAAATCCAGCATCTGTCTTACGAAGGCCAGCTCGCCGGCAAGGAGGACATGGTGCGCGAGGCTTTTTCCCGTTATGCCGGATTGCAGGATGTACGGATTAAGCCGATGCTGGGCATGGAGCATCCCTGGAATTACCGCAACAAAGCGCAACTGCAGCTCGGCATGGCCCAGGAAGGCGTAATCGCCGGACTGTACGCGGCCGACTCGCACAAGCTGATCGACATCACCGGCTGCCCGATCCAGCATCCGAAGATCAATGAAGCGGTAGACCGGACGCGCAACGTCCTGCAGCAGCTGCAAATCCCCGTATACCGGGAAAAAAGCAATCAGGGGCTCGTCCGCACGATCGTCGTTCGCTGGGGGTTCCAATCGGAGCAGCTTCAGGTCACGCTCGTAACGGCGAGTGACAAGCTGCCGCGCCAGGCCGAGCTGATCAAAGCACTGCGGCTGGCGATGCCCGATTTGACGAGCATTGCGATGAACGTCAACCCGAAAAACACTTCGCTTGTCTTCGGCAACAAGACGGTAATTCTTTGGGGCGAAGACAGTATCCGGGAGTCGCTTGGCGACCTGGAGTTTACGTTATCGCCGCGCGCCTTTTTTCAGCTGAATCCGATCCAGACGGTGAAGCTGTACGAAACGGTGCGCGCCGCCGCCGGACTGACCGGCCGGGAAACGGTCGTCGACGCCTACTGCGGCACCGGCACGATCGGCCTGTGGCTGGCGCCTTACGCGAGTGAGGTGCGTGGGATCGAGTCAATCCCCGAGGCCGTGGAGGACGCGAAGGCAAACGCCGCTCGCAACGGCCGCGGCAACGCCTCCTTTTACGCCGGCTACGCTGAGGAGCTTCTGCCCCGCTGGGTGAAGAGCGGCTTCGCACCCGACGTCATCGTCGCCGACCCGCCGCGCACGGGCCTCGATCCCCGCTTCCTCGAAGCGGTGCTGCGCACGAAGCCGAAGCGCTTCATTTACGTCTCCTGCAACCCTTCCACCCTGGCCAAGGACTGCAAGGTGCTGCTGGACGGCGGCTATACCATCGACTGGGTGCAGCCGGTCGACATGTTCCCGCAGACGAGCCATGTGGAGTGCGTTGTCCTATTGCAATGGAAAAACGGTTAAATCCCCGTCCGGATTCATCGAAGAAAGAATTGAGGAACTTGGCGACTGGCGGGGCCAGTTGCTCTCAAAGTTGCGGAACCTGGTCAAGCGGGTCGATCCGGAGGTAGTTGCGGAGTGAAAGTGGAGCGGGCCAGCTTCTGGAAGGACGAACTGCCGGCCTTCAAAAAATAGTGGAATTTTATGTTCTTATTATCAGCAGCCCTAGCATGTTGATCCCTATAGCGGATTTTTTTGTCCCTATTTTCCTATGAATGGTCCAAAACGTAACTATTTCCTTGCGATTCGAGAAAATAGCGACATAAATTTCCTCTATTTCTCTCATATGGACGGATATCGGCGGAATAACGACATTTTTTGCCCTTATATTTTTCGCTGGAACTGCGATCCTAATTTTACCACTATTGGGGCAGATTCTGGAAAGACACGGAATTGTTCTTCCGTGTCTTTTTGCGTTTCGGGAATTGACAACTCACTATCATTCGACTAACATCTAATTTAACAAATATCTAATTTGATATTCGCTAAATTTGTTGATTGAGGAGGACAAACATTTTGGATGATAACCATAAGCGATTTAGAGACTCTGTCATTAAAAATTTTTTTACAATCGAAGGACGGTTAAAGAGCATTCCCGTGCAACTTAAGAAGAAGCTTGTTGTACTGGAACAGCTAGTATCAAAGCTAGAGCCGGGACGGAAGTACAGCGAAAAGGAAATAAATGATTTTATTAAGGATTATCATGATGACTTTGCGACAATACGCAGGGAGTTTATTATTCACCAGTTCATGTTTCGGGAAAATCAAATTTACGAGCTAAACCCGCAAGAAATGTGGGTAAAATGGGATGAGCTTTCATGACGAAGTTAGGCACTTGACCGGTACTCATTTATGATCGGCCATGATCAGCAGCAAATATAACACCGGCCGATTCTCTCGCCGCTTGTACGATTTCCATGACTCTCCGGCTTTGCTCCAGCAATAGCTCCGCTGCCTGCGTGTCCCGCTGGGCTATAATCCGGTCAAACTCCACGAATTCGTCATACATCCGGTGCGCGTGATTTTTATGATCCACTTTTTCCGGCTCTTGACGATAGAGGGTATAGGTATACGAATCGCAGATATTGGCCGAACTGTTCATCTGAATGCTGCCCTTGTCTCCTTGAATGCTGTAGAAGGCGGGAGCCGAGCTATCCTTGGCGCCGACGCATACGGCTTTAAAATGTCCGTAATCCAGCAGCAATACGCCGGAAGTGTCAATCCCCCGCTCGATATTGGCCATATATTGCACACGCTCCGGGCTGCCAAACAATCCGGTTACCCAGTGGATATTGTAAATGTTGATGTCCATCAGCGCTCCGCCGGACATGGCCGGATCAAACGCGGGCAGCGTGTTCCCTGCTTTAAATGCGTCATAACGGGAGGAATACTGGGAGTAGTTGCACTGCACTATTTTAATATCGCCAAGTAATCCCACACGTTCTTTTATCGATTTGTAATTCGGCAGATGAATCGTTGTGACCGCCTCCAGCAGCATCAAGCCGCGCTCACGCGCCAGCCTGTCCAACTCCAGAAACTCCCGCAAATTGGATGTAAACGGCTTCTCGCAAATCACATGTTTGCCCTGCAGCAAGGCCCTTCTGGCAAAAGAATAATGCAGATGATTGGGCAGTCCGATATAAACCGTATCCACATCATCCTCCAGCATTCTGTCGTAATCCGTGTAAATCCCCGGAATCCGGTACTGCTGCTGTAATTGCCCCAGTTTCTCATAGCTTCTTGGCGTGCCGCAGATGGCGATGACGGAAATATTAGGAATCTCATGAATAAAACTCAACAAATCCAACACGATCTTACCCGCGCCCGCAATTCCCAATTTCATCTTATCCGCACTCCTTATCCTTTTAATTACTCCATTATAGGAGCATAAACTCCCGCCCGTATAGAGACTGCCGCCAGAATGATGCATATGTTCAGCCGTGCCCATGGCGTTCCCCCCTAATGCTGAACCAAAAGTTCATTTTCTATACTTCCCATCGACGCCTTTGGTACAATAAATCTGAGGTGGATCTGATGAAAATACTAACATTGCTGAAAGAAATGAGAGGTTTTACGCCTAACGAACAGAGCATTGCCGCCTACGTTCTGCAACATCCGGAGAATTGCCTGTCCTTAAGCATCCATGAGCTTGCCCGGGCGGCTTTTACCTCTCATTCGGCCGTGGTTCGTCTGACGCGCAAGCTCGGCTTAGCCGGCTTCAAGGAATTCAAAATCAAACTGGCCCAGGAACTGCAGCAATCCCTTCAGCAGATTTCCGGCGTAGATCCGAACCTGCCTTTCCAGGTGCATGAGTCTTCCATCCAGGTAGCAAAAGGCATGGCCGAACTGCTGAAAGAGACTATTGAGAAAACATTTGTTTTGCTGGATGATGAGTTATTGAACCGGTCTGCCGAAATGCTGAACCGGGCGAAGCGGATTTTCATTTTTGCCCTGGGAGATTCTCAGATTCGTGCCCAGAGCTTTCAAAATAAACTGATTAAAATCAATAAATATGCCATTATTGCCACCGAACTGGCGGAATGGGCGCATCATACCGTGAATATGACTCCGGAGGATTGCGCCGTTTTTCTGACGTATCACAATAAATCGCCCATCTATTTGAAAGCCGCCCGGCATCTCAAAAATTCCGGAGCTCCTATACTGACCATCACCTCATCCGCCCGCAGTGAACTGGCCGCACTCAGTACGATTTGTATTCAGGTGCCAAACGACGAGTTGTCCTATGCCAAAATCGGTACCTTCTCTTCCCAGATCGCTTTTGAATATGTATTAAACGTGCTGTATTCCTGCATTTACAAAATCGACTATCCCAAAAACAGGCAGACCGCACTCCAGTCGCTATCTGCATTTCGAACATTTGACATGATGCAGGATATATGAAAAATGAGGATATAAATCCTTAACGGAAGGAGCCGGCAAACATGGAAACTATAAATGAACCGCAGCGCATGGAGCATGCCTTGCAGCAATTGGCGCGTTTGCTCCTTCGCCATGCCCCGTCGAACGGAACGCATCAGACGGTTATGCCTTCTTTGACGCTGATGTATGCCGCGCATCCGGCGGAACCGCTGGAAACCGTACACAAGCCATCCGTTTGCGTCGTGGCGCAAGGGGCGAAGACGGCCACACTGGCAGAGGAAACCTACCGATACGATCCTTCGACTTATTTGATCACTTCCGTCGAATTGCCGACCATCGGCAGAATTGTCGAGGCATCGCCCGGGACCCCCTATTTAAGTTTAAAGCTGAGCTTCGACACCGACGTCATTCTTGAGATTTTGAACAAAATGAATCTCCCCGTTTCCGCTCCCGTGGAAGCCGGCCGCGGCATCACCGTAAACCGGATGTCTTCATCGCTGCTCGAAGCCGTCGTGCGGCTTATGCAGCTGCTCGACACGCCTGAGGACATTCCGATGATGGAACCGCTCATCGTCCGCGAAATTCTGTATCGAATGCTTCAAGGTGAACCAGGGGCCTTCCTCCATCAATTTGCGATCGCCGGCAGCCATGGGTACAACATCGCGCAAGCGATCCGGGTGATTAACCGGCAATATGACCGCCCGCTGGCTGTTGAGCAGCTCGCCAAGTCCGCAAACATGAGCGTATCGGCGTTTCACAAGCATTTCAAACGCGTCACCGCGATGAGCCCGCTGCAATACCTGAAAACGGTGCGTTTGCAGGAAGCCCGGCGGTTAATGTTGGCGGAGTCCATGCCGGCATCCGATGCGGCGTTCCGCGTCGGCTACGAGAGCCCGTCCCAGTTCAGCCGGGAATACGCCCGGATGTACGGAAAACCGCCGATGCGGGATGTTCAGGAGACAAAAGAGCTGTTTCTTAGCTCACCGCTGAATTAAAAAGAAGATCAGGACGCCGATGTCCTGATCTTCTTTTTTGTCCGCCATTCAAATTAAGAAACAACTTCTTCCGCCGCATCAGCAATATCCTTTGCAGTCAGCTTGTAGAATTCCTTCAGGTAATCAACCTTACCGACCTGACCGAATTGTTCCCTGACGCCGATCCGCCGCATTCGGGTTGGGCAATGTTCGCTTAGAACCTCGGCCACGGCGCTTCCCAGTCCGCCGATCACGTTATGGTTTTCCGCCGTAACGACCGCTTTGTTTTTTTCGGCGTACTTGACGATTAAATCTCGATCGATCGGCTTAATCGAAAACATATCGATCACGGCGGCTTCGATGCCTTGCTCCTGAAGCAGGTCGGCCGCTTTCAACGATTCCGCCACCATAATCCCGCTGGCGATGATGGCGACATCGCCTCCTTCTCGCAGAACCTTGCCTTTCCCCGCTTCAAACACCTCATTTTCCGGGTAAAGTTTTACGGCATTTTTGCGGATCGTCCGAATGTAATGAATGCCATGCTCTTTTTCAATTTTGCGCAGCAAGTACCGCAGCATCGTGGAATCGCTCGCTTCATACACCTGGGCACCCGGAATCAACCGAGCCAGGCCAAGGTCTTCGAAGGCCATATGGGTCCCGCCGTTATGCTCAGCGGTTACGCCGGCATCGGAGCCTAATATTTTGATATTCGTTTTCGCGTAAGCGCCTGAAACAAAAAGCTGGTCAAAAGCGCGGCGGGTGGCAAACTGGCCGAATGTATGGACATAAGGGATCTTGCCCGTCAGCGACAGACCGGCCGCAACCCCCATCATATTCGCTTCCATAATCCCGGTATTGATGATTTGCTCCGGAATCTCTTTCATAATTTTATTGGTCGAGATCGCACTCATTAAATCGGCTTCCAAACCGATGACATTGGGATTGGCCTTAGCCAGTTCCAATAACGTATTGGCATACATTTGGCGCATTTCCACGTTTTCCAGTTCATAGTTTCTGGCCGCTACGCTCATCATAACTCCACCGCCTTTCCAAGTTTGGTTTCCAATTCTGCAATCGCATTCAAAATAGCGGCTTCATCGGCTTCGTTGGGACGAATATGATGGTTATCGGCCTTCTCTTCCAAATAAGGAACGCCCTGCCCTTTGACCGTATCCAAAATAATCGCGACCGGCTTATCCCCCTGCGCTTTTCCTTTTTCGATGGCTTCATAGATTCCCCGCAACGAACCACCGTCCACTTTCATCGCGTAAAAACCAAAAGCGTTAAACTTCTCCGCAAAATCCAGCGGATCAATAATATCCTTCGTTAACCCGTCCAACTGCTTTTTATTGTCATCCACAAATACAAAGAGGCGGTTCAGCTTATGATGCGCCGCGAATTGGAAGGCCTCCCAGCACTGCCCTTCGTTTAATTCGCCATCCCCCACTATGCAATAGGTGTAATTCTCCTTACCTGATAGTTTATGAGACAGAGCTACCCCAACAGCCGCGGAAATGCCTTGCCCTAACGATCCTGTTGTCATATCAACACCCGGTGTTAAATTTTTATCGGGATGCGAAGGGAGCTTCGTGCCATTCTGATTTAACGTATACAGAACTTCTTCGGGAAAGTAGCCTTTAGCCGCCAAAGTGGCGTACAGCCCCGGTCCGCCATGGCCTTTGGAGAGAATGAAATAATCGCGTTCCTCCCATTTCGGGTTGGCCGGATCGACTTTCATCACTCCACCATACAATACGGCCAAAACCTCAACGATGGACAAGCTGCCGCCGTAATGTCCAAAACCAAGGTGATGCAGCTCTTTTAATGTTTTTAAGCGGATCTCATCACGAAACAATTCCAATTTTTGCAAATCCAAGTCCATTCGAATTTCCTCCTCTGGTGTGTCTGACATTTAAGCTTCCATCTGCTGCGAATCCTGATTCGCTTTGTTTTTCTTAAAGAAACCGAATACCACGGCCAAAATTACCAGTCCAACCACCGTTATGGTAACGCCTGTTGCTCCCAGCGATTTCGCGATATTTCCAAGCAGAATGCCGGAAGCGGCAAAATCGGTATCCGAAAACGTTGTACTGGCAAAACCGAGGTTGCCGAGAACCGGCATTAAGAATACGGGGAGGAACGTAATGATCAAGCCATTTACAAAAGACCCCAAGGTCGCGCCGCGAACCCCGCCCGTGGCATTGCCGAATACCCCGGCCGTCGCCCCCGTAAAGAAATGGGGAACTACACCCGGCAAGATGATCACGGAGCCTGTCATGGCCAAAATCACCATTCCCACGATCCCGCCAAGGAAGCTGCTGAAAAAGCCGATCAACACCGCGTTTGGCGCATAGGGAAAAACAACCGGGCAATCGAGAGCAGGCTTGGAGTCCGGAACCAGTTTGGTGGAGATCCCTTTGAAAGCCGGAACAATTTCCGCCAGCACCAGCCGAACCCCGGAAAGGATCACGAACACTCCGGCCGCAAAGGTAACCCCCTGAATCACGGAGAACACAAGGTAATGCGTGCCCCCGCTAAGTTCTGTCTCCACATAAGACGGACCGGCAAAAATAGCAATGATGATATAAAGCACCACCATCGTTAACGAGATGGTCACGGAACTGTCGCGCAAAAATCCCAACCCTTTGGGAAAGCTGATCTCCTCCGTGGAACGCGAGCCTTTCCCGACAACCTTTCCGACAAGCCCGGAAGCAACATACCCTATGCTCGAAAAATGCCCAAACCCTACGCTGTCGTTCCCCGTGATTTTTCGCATAATCGGCTGGCAAATGGCCGGAAACACCGCCATGATTAAACCTAAAGCAAGGGAACCGACAACAATCAGCGGAATTCCTTGTAAACCCGAAACCACCAAGATGACAGCAAGCATACAAGCCATATACAACGTGTGATGACCCGTTAAAAAGATATATTTCAGCTTTGTAAAGCGGGCAATCAGGATGTTCGCAATCATGCCGAAGAACATAATAAAGGCGGTCGCGCTGCCAAATTCATTTAAAGCCATGGCCACGATGGCCTCGTTATTCGGCACAACCCCCGATACATGGAAGGCGCTCTGAAACATTTTTCCGAATGGATCCAAAGATTGAACAATGATTCCGGCCCCTGCGGAAATGACCAGAAAACCGAGGAGCGTTTTGGTGGTTCCTTTGACGATTTCGCTTACCGGTTTTTTCTGAATAATCAGCCCCACCAGGGAAATCAACGCAACCAAGACGGCCGGCTGGCTTAAAATATCCATCATTAATTTGAGAATTCTTTCTCCCATAGCAGTTGTCCCCCCGTTATTAAAGCATTCCCTTTGCTTGGAATACGTCCTTAAGTTTGGCGCGCAGACCGTCCATATCGATAATGCTGTCGATCACAATCACCTCTCCCAAATGCCCCATTCCTGTGGCAATATCCTTGGCGGCGATAAACAGATCCGCTGAATCCGGAGCCGCCGAGCTAAGGTCGGAATGGTCCACTTCGACACCGCCGATCCCAAGCTCCGACAAAATTTGTTTGACGTTCATCTCCAACATAAAACTGCTTCCCAAACCCGTACCGCAAATCGCTAAAATTTTCATAAATCTTCTTCCTCCCGTTTCCATGGTTTAAACCGCGGCAGAATATAACTTGAATAAGTCAAGAAACGTTTCTATCGACTTTTCCTCTTTTAAGAGCTCAATGTTTTTGGTGTCGCTGAGAAGTTTCGTTAATTGAGTGAGCGCTTTAAGATGGGTCTTGTTATCATTGGCCGCAACACAAAACAACAGCCGGACAGGATACTTTTCATCATTCAAAAAATAGACCGGCCGATTGAGCTTTAAAAAGCTCATCCCTACTTGATTCACGCCCATTTTGGGACGCGCGTGCGGGATCGCGACTTCATTGCCAAGGACGACATACGGGCCCATGGTCTTGATATTTGCAATCATCGCCTCAATATAGGAAGATTCGATGGCCCCTTTCTCCAGCAGCGGGGTTGCCGCTACTTTGATGGCCTCTTCCCAATCGGGAAGCTGTTCAACAACTTGGATCGTTTCTTCTTTTAATAGATCGCTTAGCACAGGTTGGTTCCTCCTCTGGATATCTATTTTTCTATGAATCGTCAGTTGGCTTAACGTTTCCGTTAATCCCTTTTCGTCGTAAATGTTGGCATAACGCTCAATCGTTTGGATCAGCTCTTTTAAGGACAGGTCCTGGTATCCGATCCCAAACAGCTGCCGGTACACTTCATTGACCAACCTGTTTTTTTCATTGGGCGCCATGATGGGCTTTACATAAAAGCACGGTAGCTTGGACTCCAGCTCGATCGTCGAAAAGATCAGATCATATGGATCTACATTTTCTTTCTGGTATTCCTGTAAAGACAGCGTTTTTTCCACGGTGATTTCCGAAAACAGCGACTCGATCTGGTGCTTCACCATCAACGAAGAGCTGACTCCGCTGGGACAAACGACAATCGCTCGTTTCTTTTTCGGCATGGCTTGCTGCGGTTTGGCCAACAGGGCTCCAAAGTGCATCGTGATAAAACCGATTTCTTCCTCCGGAATATTGATGCTTAACAGCGATCCGACCGGCTGAAGCAGTTCCTTGATAAGGGTGTAAAGCTCGTGATGTTCATTTTGAATCTGCTCGAGCAGCGGATTATGAATCGGAATCCGGTATTTCATGCGAAAATAAGCCGGCTTAAAATGCTGATATAAAGTGCGGATGACTTCATCCTTTTGTTCGAAAACAATGGCCGCTTTATATTCAAAATCAACGACAAGCTGTTCGCATAAGTGAAAAAGCAAATCCCGGCTCCCGTCTTGAACCGCGCGGCTCCCTAAAGACAAACCTAACAATTGGGTGGTGAAATAGCACAGCTCATGTTCATCTTCCTCAAATCCCAGATGATCAAATATGGTTTTGGCCACGGGCCACATGGGATCTTTGCTTAACAACTCGATTTCATCATTATGAAATTGAACGAATTTTCTTTCTTTGTGCCGGTAATCATAGAGGACAAGAAAATAAGCAAATTGATGTACACGTTCTTCCACAAAATCGAGATGAAAAAGCTTTTCTGCCTGCACAAGCGCACGGTGAGCCGAATCTAAGGGAAGAAGTTCCTGCCGATTGCACACTAGATAATGGATTAGTTTTTCAAAATACGGAATTTGCATCATCTGCGCTAAATGCTGCTGGACAAGGATCCGCTTATCGGACTCTGTGCCCCGAAGATGATAACCCTTCTGCCTGGAATAACGAATTTCAACCAGGAAAGGCCGGTTCATTTCGTTCGCCTTTTTCACATCGGAAATCACCGTGTTCTTGCTTACCTGGAGAAGTTGTGTTAAATGTACCGACGAAATGTGCTCTTGCCTTATAAAGAGGTACAGGTAAATGAATATCAAACGTTCCTCTTCCGTTAAAAAGAAATCTTGTTTGCGGTTCTCCAGCTGCTGCTTCCGACAAAAGCCCACCACCTCTTCCGGCACCATGATATAATTCATTCCTTTGTACGGAATGGCAGGAAGTGCTCTCTCTTTCAACCAATAATTGATTTTGTCCAAATCATAGGCGATTTGCCGTTTGGTTAATTGAGAGTGCTCCATGACCTGATTCATGGTTGTATGCTTCACTTTTAAAAGGTGCTTCAGTAAAAGCGCAGGACGTTTATCAATCATCAATGGAACCACCTCCTGCATTGATCATACAATAAAACGCTTTCATTTTGCGGAGTCATTGAGAACAAACGATGGTGAGCGTGATGAACAAAATTGGGCTGAAGTTGGGTTTGGATAAACCTCTGTTTGTGTACAGAGGGAGTATAACAGGGACATAACGAAAAACGGTGAAGGTGATCTGGTTGTGAAGGATATGGAGAGACTACGATTGCTTTTGCGGTAAATCGGGACCTAGGCTGTCGGAAGCCCAAATCCCGCTATTTTTTGCCCTCTCCTCTCTTCTCCCTAAATACCGTTATCAATATTTCGTCCAATAATCTATATTACCGCTCGAGGCGCTGAATTTTGGACGTTGAGGCTGATCCCGTTCCCACGCCTCCAGGATGACTAGCGTATCCAATCCGGGATTGTCCGGCCAAAAGATATACCGCTGTTCCACCAACCCACGCAATCCGGCAAATATATCCTGCTTGTTCCTGCCGGTCTTAATCTCCAACTCATCGATTGTAGGCATCCGTTTCCGCTGCGTCGAATAGCTGTATAGGATACGAAGTAATTTCCGTTCAAGATCTGAAAGCAATTTGACCACTCCTTTTGAATAGGAACATATGTTTGTATTATATACGAATATTCGTTCTGTATTCAATCAGAAAAAACTGTAATTCGCCCCTAAAGTATAAGAAGCATATGTTTGAAAGGAATGTACTGTTGAATTTTACGAATAATAAACATACAATGATAACAGCAATCAAAAGGAGTTGTTATAAATGCCGAATATTAAGCCCATATCCGATTTGAGAAATTACAATGAGGTTTTGCGGGATATTTCTGTAGGCGAGCCGGTATTTTTAACTAAAAATGGCAGAGGAAAATTTGCTATTGTCGATATAAGTGAATATGAAAAACTAACGGCTTCTCTAAAACTGATGTCAAAGCTTGCTCAAGGAGAGCAATCAGGGAAAGAAAAGGGATGGATGACTATAGAGGAAGTCGAAGCAGACCTGGGAATATAAAATGAATAAACTGAAAATTTCACCTGAAGCCAGAAATGACTTAGTGGAAGTGAAAAACTACATCTCCCAGGAGCTTTATAATCCTGAAGCCGCTGTAAAATTTGATCGCAAAAATAACGAAAAAGATTCGCAGCCTGGTGGATTATCCTAAAATTGGCACCCCTCTATCCGCTACTATAGACATTCAAACCGATTATCGGTATCTTGTTTGTGACAATTACCTGATATTTTACAGATATGAAGATGGAGTAGTTTATGTGGTTAGAGTCTTATACGGCAGACGGAATTTCATACGTGTTTTGTTTAGCAATTTACTTGAGGAAGAAAAATAAAATTATTCTACTTAAATCAACATAGAAATAACGGGACAAAGGCTAACCATTTATCGGAACCTGCGTCCCGTTTTTTTTATTTTTCCTGCCACTAATTCTCCCTACTCCTCCCCCAATAATTCACCAACGGAAATATCCAGCACCCTGGCAATGGCAACGACTTCGTAATCCTAAAAGTGAAAGATTATTTTTTTACTGCGAATACCGAATTAAAACAAACCGATTCCGCGTTAAAATGGAGACGAAATAAGCTAGCGCGCCGGAGGAGGAGAAAAGACAATGGAATTGCCATTATGGTTTCGAGACGCGATTCAGGAAAGGTTGAACCACATTACAGCGCGTATCAATCGTCATCCCGAATTTTGTAAACTTCGTGCCGAAGAACGCTTGGCTTTTGAGGCGATGTTTTCCGATACGGATCAAACGAAGTCGCCGGAGTATATGGACTGGGAGGACAAGCACCACTTCAGGCAGGGTTTAGAAAATGAACGTTTGTACATGCAAGGGATGATGGACGGTGTGCAACTTGCAATAGCGTTGTTTGATGACCCTGTTTTCGATTCTACAAGACTAAACAGAACGCCAAATCCGGCAAAATCGGATACAGAAATTAAACTGTAGGGTATTGTGTTGCTATTTGTACACGACAGGAGTCAAGTATGCAGAAACAGCCGGTTTGAGAACGTAAGAGGTGACCGATTTGTCGGATCCAGATATAAGTTACTTGGCAAAAAGGGGTGTAAAATTCCACGAAATGCAAAAGTGCAGGCGATTTTTGTCGAAACTCCTCAATAGGGGCTGTTCAAATGCAAAAGTGCAGTTCATTTCCGCCAAAAAGTTACTTTTTTATCGCATAGCTCCAAAACAGATGCACTTTTGCATCTCAGCCGCTCAATAATAGCGATTTACGAAAAATCAACTGCACTTTTGCACTTGGTTACCTCGTCCCCTTCACTTGAAGGTTTTCCCCCATTACAAGTTGAATATTAATTTTGAAGGAGTAAAGATAGATTGACGGAGGGGAACTATGGGACAAAGAGCAAATCTGATTATGGTTAGAAATAATTATTACGAGTTGTACTATAGCCACTGGTGTGCAAACACGCTGCCTAAAGATTTGTTTTGGGGAGAGCAGCATGCCGTCAAATTCATCGAAATGCAAAAGCGGGTGGATGAATCCGGATGGTTGGATGACGTTTGGGCCGAGGGTGGAGCTGTTATTGACTTAGATAAAAAGAAGCTGGTATTATATGGCGGCGAGGATATACTTTACAATGTTCCACTCAGGAATCTCTACTTAAAACTGATGAGAACTATTTGGTCCGGTTGGGAAATCGCCTGGGCTTACGAAGGCATTTTAGATTTAGCCAACTACGTCGGTTACCCGAGGGAAAAAATATTGACGTACGGTGAAGACGATTTAAAAGATGCAAGCTTAGAACCTCCCGAAGAGAAAGATTGGGTAGATACCATAGCGAGCGTCATGTTCCCTCAAAACGAACTGCTATTGTTCCCATTAAGCGGAGGTGTCGAAGTATATTTAGCCCATGGCCCTAATATGATCCACGAGATCAATAAATCCTATGGATATAAAAGCATTGCCCTGCGTGAATGGTCTAAGGAATTCCCTGTCGGAGGCTTCCATATTGATATAGGTCGCAGGAAATTGGAATTTTGGCATGCCAATGACATCCCCAACATATCCCATGAACTTAAAGCGAAATGGTCCGGCTGGGAAGTCGTTCATCATTACGGTGATTATGAATCCCATTTAAAGAGTACTGCCGGACAACTGCAATTCCAGAATATTGACCAGCATCAATTATTGGCGGATTTGAAGAGCCAGCTGCTTTGGGAATCGTCAAATCCGGTAGATACTATAACCTACTTTGCCAAAAAAGAAGCGGAAGCAGGAAGAAACGTAGAAATAAACCCGCACGCTTTGCGATACGATACATATGAACTGTCCAGGGAAATTAAAGAGGAAATCCTACGACGCGCTATAGATAACTTGCATTAAATTTCTGGAACTGCCGCCGCAAGCTGTGCAGCCGATCCGCCGACGGCTGCAGGTCCCCGGGGCTGCGCATCTCCAGCACCCAGGCTCCCCGATAATCGCAAGCCGCCAGCCAGTCGGCCATCTCTTCGATCGGGACGGTATCGTCCCGCCATTCCCGGGGAGTGCACCCCATCCGTCTGCTTGTCTACTTGATGCCGGAATGAATAAAGCTGTCGATAAACTGGCGCTGGAACGCCAGAAAAATGATCAGGAGCGGCACGATCACCAGCAGCGTCGCCGCGCTGACCTCCGTCCACTGCACGCCGACTTCAAACGATTGGGCGAAAATCGACAGCCCCACCGTCAACGGCCGGTTCTCCACGGAATTGGTTACGATCAATGGCCATAAAAAATTGTTCCACTGATAGCTGATGGACACCAGCGCAAACGCGACATAGGTGGGCCTGGACAAAGGAAAATACACCTTCCACAGCACCTGCCAGCGGTTTGCCCCCTCCACAAGCGCCGCTTCGTCAAGCTCGTAAGGGAGCGTCTTGAACACCTGCCGCAGCAGGAAGATGCCGAAGGAGGAGGCCAGATAAGGCAGCATAATCCCAAGCTTCGTGTCGAGCAGCGAGAACTGCTTCAAAATGTTATAGTTCGGAAAAATCAGCACGTCCGCAGGGATCATGATCTGGGCCAGGAACAGCAGGAACACGAGGCTGCTCCCGATAAACGGAACGCGTGCGAACGCAAAGGCCGCCATGGTTGCGGTCAGCATCTGCACCGCGAATACGCAAAACACAATGAGCAGCGTGTTCAGGTAATACACCGCAAAGGGGGCGGCGGACCACACCGTCGCGAAGTTATCCAAGGTAAAATCCGCCGACCAAAAGCCGGACAGCGCCGCCTGCCGCGGGCGAAACGCCGTCACCGTCATCCAGACGAGCGGCACCAGCCAAATGATGGCCAGCAGCAACATGAGAACATTGCCGATTTTCGGCGCAAGTTTTTGCAGCATAAATACGCCTTTCTTCCCGGACGGCCATCCGGGATCAGTTGTAATGAATTCGCTTGTCAAGCCCGAAAAACTGCACCGCCGCAAACAGCAGCATCAGCCCGATCATAATGACGGTCAGCGCGGAAGCAAGCCCCTGGTCCCAGAAGCTGAACGCCGTCTCGTAAATGTAATACAGCAGCAGATTGCTGGAATTGTTGGGCCCCCCGCGGGTCATGATCATCAAATGATCGACAAGCTTGAACGCATTCGTCAAGGCGATAATGCTGACAAACAGCGTCGTTGGCATCAGCAGCGGGAACGTGATTTTGCGGAACACCGTAAAGGCCCCGACCCCGTCCATCTGAGCGGCCTCGTAGAGGTCGCGCGGGATATTTTGCAGACCGGCCAGATAAAAAATCATCAGGTACCCCGATTCCTTCCAGATAATCATGATAATCATCGCCCACATCACCAGCCCCGGCGTGCCCAGCCAGTTTAGTTCGGGCTGACCCGTCCATGACAACATCCTGCTCACCAAGCCGTATTCCGGCGTGTAAATGAACAGCCAGATGTTCGCCGCTGCGATCATCGGAATCAGCGTCGGATAAAAAAAGCCCGTCCGCAGCAGCGCTTTTCCCCGGATCGCTTTGTTGGCAAAAACCGCCATCAGCAGGGCGAGGCCGATTCCCGCAGGAACCGTCCCCACCGCAAACAGGGTATTGTTGCGCATCACCTTCCAAAACACCTCGTCCTCCGCCAGCCGGCGGAAGTTGTCCCACCCGGCAAAGATCGGCTCCGGTGTAGCCAGGTCGGCCTGAAAAAAGCTCAGGCGCAGCGTCAGAAAGATCGGGTAAAACGTGAACAGCGCCAGAATCGCCAGCGCCGGCAGCAGCAGCAGCCAGGCGAATCCGTTGTTTCCAAGTCTGATTCCTTTCATGGCTATTTGTTAAAGGACGCCAGCGCCTGGTCCGCCTCCGCCTGAGCTTTCTTCAGCGCGTCGGCCGGGGTCAAATCGCCTGTCAATGCCGCCTGCACGGAATCGTTCAAAATTTTCATCACCTTGCCGTTGTTGTGAGTGGACAGCTCGGCCGCCGCGTATTCCAACTGATCGCGGGCCACGACCGCCGCCGGGAACCCGGCCGCGTACTCCTTCATCCGCTCCGTCTCATAAGCGGACTTGCGCACGGCTACATAACCGGTGTCGATGCTCCATTGGGCGGCGCGCTCGGGTTCGGTCATAAACTTGACGAATTCCCAGGCGGCCTGCTGCTTCTCGGGTGCGATATCCTTGAAAATATAGAAGTTGCCGCCGCCCGTCGGGCTGCCGTACTGCTTCTTCGCCGGCAGGAAGCTGACGCCAAAGTCAAAGGTGGCGTTCTTTTTCACGTTCGACAGGTTGCCGGTCGTGTGATACATCATCGCCGTTTTGCCTTCCAGGAAATCGGACGGCACGGTGCTCCAATCGGTCACGCCCTCCGGCATCGCCTTGTGTTTCGCGGCCAGGTCCACCCAATACTGCAGCCCTTCCACGTTTTCCGGCGTATCAAACATGACCTTTTTGCCGTCCGGGGTCATCAGATTGTCGCCGTTCTGCAGGGCAAAAGTCTGCATCATCCAATAAGCAAAGCCCGTGACCGGAATTTCCAGGCCGTAGCGCCCGTCCTTTTTCAGCTTAACCGCGTATTCCTGCATTTGCTCCCAGGTTTCCGGCCCTTTTTCCGGATCAAGTCCGGCTTCCTTGAACATCTCCTTGTTATAGTAAAGCACGATGGTGCTGCGCTGAAACGGAATGCTGTAGGTATGGCCGTCCGTTTGCGAGTTGGCCATAAACGCCGGATAGAAATCCGCCAGATAGTCGCCCTCTTCCTTTGCGATAAAATCGTCCAGCGGAATAACCGCGTTCATATCCAGCAGACTGAACAGCTCGGTCGACTGCAGCACCGCCACAGCCGGCGGCTGCTTGGCCTGGACGCCGGCTTGCGTCTTGACCGCGGTGTCGGCATAGCTGCCGGTGTACACCGGGGTCACGTCAATATCGGGATGCTCCGCTTCAAAGTCCGCCGCCATCGCCTCGATCGTCGCGGTCAGCGGCCCGCCGACCGCGATCGGATAATAGAACGTAAGCTCGGTCTTTTTCCCTGCGGACGCGTTCGCCGTTCCCGCCCCGTTCGTGGAAGCATTCGCACCGGAGACGGATCCGCCGTTGCCGCCGCTCCCGTTGCCGCCCCCGCATCCCGCCAAAAGCGACAATCCCAGCGCAACTGCCAGCACTTTCGTACTCCATTTTTGCATCACTTCAATCTCCTCCAAAATTTCATATATTGGTGTGCGGAAGAATCGCCGTTTTTAGAGGTTGTTCAAAAAGTCATCTTTTGATCACGAAGCAAGTCAGGAAGTGATCTCGACGTCGAATCTTGAATTCAGCCGGGCCTTCCGTTGCTCACGTAGGTTACCCTACGCTCCGCTACTCAGTCCCTAGCTTCATCCAACCTTCTCGGTGCTGAAAAGCCGACTTTTTGAACTCGCACTTTTAGGAACCGGCATTTTCTTCCACTGTAGCAAACTCGTTTATTTGCATGATTAGCACCGGGTAAAAACGCCGTTAAATTCGGGCCGGCGGATTTAAGTTCGTTCGGCCTGCCCCAGCAGTTCGTCCAGCGTGGCCCAGACATAATCCGGCATGACCGGAAACTGTTCCAGATCCCCGAGCGAAGCGACCCCGGTCAGCACAAGCGCGGTCCGCATGCCATGGCTGGCCCCGAACACGATGTCGGTGTCCAGCCGGTCCCCGATCATGAGGCAGCGGTCGCCGCTCGTACCGCTCCATTCCAGCACCTTGGCCGCGTAATAGGCGGACGGCTTGCCGATGACTTCGCTCACCGCCCCCATGCTCGCAGCTTCGATTGCTTTGACCATGGACCAGGTGTCGGGAATTAGATCCCCGGCCACCGGGCAGTTCGGATCCGGATTGGCGGCGATCAGGCACGCTCCGTTCCGCACCGCCTTCATCGCACGGTGCAGCTTGCCGTAGTCGAACTCCCGGTCCATGCCGACCAGCACATGCGTCGCCTGCGCCGGATCGTCCGTCATTTCTACCCCAGCCGAGACGAGTTCATCGCGCAGCGCCTTCTCCCCGGCAACGAGCACCCGCACCGCCCCACGCAATTCCAGAAAATAAGCGGCGGACATGAACCCCGCCGTCACGATTTCTTTCTCATGCGCGGCAAGGCCAAGCTGCAGCAGCCGGTCCCGGCATTCCCCGCGGGTGCGGATGGTCGTATTGCTCAAAAACCTCACTTTTTTGTTCAAGCTTCTTAAATGGCATAGCGTTTCCTGCACGCCGGGCAGCAGGACGTCCCCCAGAAAGATGGTACCGTCCAAATCGAAAAAGTACGTTTCAAATGACAGCGTGTCCGGCAATGAATGAGCAGCCTCCTTTGGTGCGGACAACACAAAAAAGCCCGTTATGCGGCGCACGGAAGCGGGTATGGCAAACAGACCATTCCTTCCGGTACCGCATAAGGGCTTTCTCCTCGTCTCCGACCCTTTAATGATGAAATTTTTGAAAAACAAACTTCTTACCTTACAATAAACCTTCCGTGTTATCCCGGTATTAACGTTATGTTAACGGTTTGCAAAAGAGCGCGCAGGATTCACGCCCGTCCGGGAACCTTATTCCAGAAAGCCGGACGCTTCAAGGAAACGTTCCAGTATGACCGCCGACTGCGCGCGCGACGACGGAGCCGCAGGCGCCAGCCTATTCCCGGATATGCCATTAAACAAGCCCGCCTCAAGGACCAGACTCCATTCTGCTTGTCCCCATTTCACCTCAGAGGCGTCGCGGAACCGCTCAAGCGCGCCGGAGCCTCCCGCAGCCGCAGCCTCGCCGCCAAAACCGGCCAGCTTTATGGCCCTGGCCATCATGACCGCCTGCTCGCCGCGGGTTACGGGAGCGTCCGGGCGGAAGGTTCCATCGGCATAGCCGCTCACAAGCCCGGCCGCAGAAGCTGCCCGCACATACGGAGCAAACCAATCGTTCGCGCCGACGTCGGACAGCGCCGGGGTCACCGCGCCCTGCTCCGAAGCGGCCGTGCTTTCGCTATCGCTTAGCCCTAACGCGCGCACCAGCATCGCCGCAAATTCGGCCCGGGTCACGGCGCGGTCGGGTTCGAACGCTCCGCCGCCGGTGCCGCTTAAGAGCAGCCGGTTCGCCAGCTTCTCGGCAGCGGCTTCGGCCCAGTGGCCGTTCATGTCGGCGAAGTCCTTGTTCATCGCGACGGCCGTATAAATCCCGTTGCCGCCATGGATCAGGACGACTTCTGGAGCGTCCGCCGCATACCGGCCCGGCGTAAAGGACAGCGCCTTCTGTGCCGTTTCGTACCGGGCGCCGGCGATTTCCATGCCGTTTCCATCCCCCGAAAGGCCAATATACTTGATGCTGCCAAGGAGTGCGAACGGTACGGCGGATTGGAACGAAGGGGCCGCCGCCTCAAGGGCGAACTCCACGGCAGGCCCGGCCAGCGTTCCGCCCGCGCGGTCGGCGGCGTTCCGTACGGCTTCCGCCTCAGCGCTGTCCAGCCCGCGAACGGTGACGACCAGTTCCAGCGCATCCGCGTTAACGCCGAGAGCCTTTGCCGCCTGTGCGGTATCGAGCTGGTGCAGCGGCAGTCTATAGCCCGCGTTCAGATCGGCGTTTACCGCCGTCAGTTCCGCTCCGCTCGTTCCTGCCGCTTCGGACAGCACGGACAGTGGCAGCGTCAGACGCTCACCCGTAAATCTGACCTCAACCCGCCGGCCGTCCCGGAACGCCTGCTCCAGCTCCGCGGCCGAAACTGCGCCGCCGGTGGCTTCCACTACGCCTGTCTGCTCAGCTTGGCCTGGCTGCGAAACACCGCCGGTCCCGGACGCTCCGCTATTTCCGCTGTTCGTTCCGCCGCTGCTGTTGCCAGGCGAACCGCCACCACTGCTGCCACCATTACCGCCTCCTCCATTGTTGCCTCCTCCGTTATTGCCGCCCCCCGGCGATTCGCCGCCGCCGTTAACGGCAATTTCCACAGGCTCGGAGTACAGATCGTAGGTGCCGCCGCCGTCGATCGCAGCAGAGTAGCGCAGCAGCGCGTAGGCTTTACCGGCTCCGACCGCCTGAATCGACGCCCCGTCCGCCTGCACCGCGTCAGCTCCGGCAATCAGCACGACTTCGGGCTCGACCTCCGTTTTGTCGCCTTTGTACGTTTCAACCTGGGCGCTTAAAGTCCTGCTCTCACCCTTGTCCAGGGTAATGACCGGCTCCCGGGCGGCAAGCGAAGCGGCCCAATCGGAAGCATAATACGTATAATCCGTCGTAATGCCAAACGCGCCCATTTTAAAATACTTGACGATATCCTCGCGCTTATTTAGCGTCCACGGGGAAATCAGAAGTCCGCGGTGCTTGGCCGCTTCCATAAATTTCGGACCCAGCCCGTTATAATCGGTATTATAAGTCCAGTTTTGCTTGGATAACGCTTTGAGCGTGTCGCGCAGCGAACCTTCGACATTGTTCTCGCTGGCGATATAGCCGGTCAGCAGGCCGGCGTTCATTTCCGGCATCAAAACCGCCAGCCGGTCCAACTGCGCCGGGTGAAAGGACATGACATTGACGATATCCTCGGCGTTATATTTTTTTACGGTGCTGACAAAAGCATCCACCGCCGCCGGCGTCTCGGTTTTGATCTCGGCATACACCATCCGCCCTCTGGCGCGGGCCAGCTCCAGCTGTTCGTCCAGCGTCGGCATCCGGACCACCGGAAAACCCTGCGGATAAGGCTTGTTGGCGTTAAACGCCTTAAGCTCGGCCAGCGTATAGTTCTCTACCGGTCCGAAGCCGTCCGTCGTCGTTTCCAGCACGGAAGAGTGCGAAATGATCAAGTAGCCGTCTTTGGTCAGGAACATGTCGTTTTCAATGTAATCGGCTCCGGCGTCCAATGCCATCGTATTGCTTTCGATCGTGTTTTCCGGCGATACGGAAGGCATGCCGCGGTGCCCGATCATATAGACTTTCCGCACCAGTGTCGTATCCCGTCCGTACAGCTTCAACGCTTCATGCGCCTCGCCCGGCTCGGCAGCCACCATCCCGTTGACCCCGGCCGTAATCATGCGATGCAGCGGCAAAACCCCGCCGGAGGAGTCAGGCGCTTCCTTGCTCCAGACCATGATCGCCAGCTTCTGCAGGTAGGACACATTCTCGCGGGTCGCCGCGCTTTGCGGCAGCAGCACGATCCGAGCCTGGCTCGCGGCCGTCTGCCTGCGGATGTCCAGAAGTTCCTCCCGGGAAGGATTGGCGATGGCGGTGAAATCCAGAATGCTGCGGATCATCGGATACGCCGCACGGGCTCTTTTGACCAGATCCGCCCGGTCCGAAACGATAAACACATCCTCCAGCCCGCGAGCGCGCAGTTCATGAACCAGCCGGTCCACGGCCAGCTCTTCGGTGACATAAAAGGCCGGAATGACCTTAGCGCCGGCCGCGGCAAGCGCCTCATCCAGACTCGCAATTTCTTGGCCGCCGCCCGGTTCCGTCACGGTCAACTCCGCGTTCAGGTGAAATATCGCCGTGGCGGGCAATTGGCTCCCCGTCAGCTTAGCCAGATCGCCGGAGCGGGCAATATCTGTCACAATCGTCGGCGCCATGGCAATCCGCGTTTCCGGCTCCGCCACCTTGATGAACGGTTCGATCGCCGGAGCGGGCAGCGGTTGTTCCAGCAGCGTCACCCGGATGTTATCGATTCTCATGTCGCTGCCGTCCGCCTGGAAGCCGATGCCGCCTTTATCGTAGGCGGTTGCCTTGACCGAATCGATAATCATCAGCTCGTCCACCCATTCCTGGACCCGGTTCCCAAAGGCTTTCACCGTATAATGCAGCGCCCCCCCTCCCTGCATCGGCTCCGTGTAGGAGCCGCGCTCCATCACGTTCCACTGGTTCGACGCCGTGCGTTCCGCGAATTCGATGCCGTTGTATGCGGACGGGTCTTTGCGGACGGCCATCTGATAATAAGGGTAGTTCCCGCCTTGAATCCGGAACATGATCGAATTCCAGCGGGCGCTGTTATTTGCAGCCGTATTCGTGATGTCCGCCTCGATGGTGTAGTTGCCGAACAGCTTCAGATAATCAGGCAGCAGCACCCGGGACGGGTTATCCGGAGAAGCGGACGCCTGCATCTCAAACGCTCCGCCGCGTACGGCCGCTTTGCCCTCGGATGCTCCCTGAAGGCGGGTCCAAGCCTCGGGAAAAGCCCCCTCCGCCAGCCGATCGAAGTTCTCTTCATACAGGACGTATTCTTCGTCTTCCGCGGCCTTGGCCACGACGATCAGGCTGAGCTCGGCGTTGTCTTTGCGGACCTTCACTTCGTATACGCCGGGATGCTCCGCCGCCAATTCCCCACCATCTACACGGATTGCCCCGCCGCTTTCGTCGGACCATTCCACAGCGTCACCGCTTAGCTCCGCCGTGGAATAATCGCTGGATTCAGCCGTGAACATGACGGACGCCAGCTTAAGCGGAGTTCCGGCATCCGCCAGCAGGTAGCCGGTATCGTGCGCGAGCTTCAGCACCTTCGCCCCGGTCAGCGACGGCGTCACCCGGACGGTTGCGCTCGCTTCCGCCTGATGGTACACCGCGGTGACGATCGCCTCGCCTTCCTTCAACGGAACGGGCTGATTATCGACGATTTTGATCACACTCTCATCCGAAGAATACAGCTTGAGCTCCTTCCCCGTCACAGGCTCTTCCAAGCCGTCGGAGTAATATACAGTCCCGGTCACCGTCAGCGGCCCAGTCAGCGCTTCCGCCGCAGCCGGCAGGTTCAGGTCAAGCCGATTCGCCGTGATGCGCGTAACCTTCAGGTTGTCGAAAGAGACCGTCATCTGGTCAGCTTGAAAACCCACCTTTCCCCGCTCCAGCAGGTCGCTCTCCAGCGTCCTGTCCATCAACAGGGTAAAGTCCTCGTCGTCCTTGGCCTTGATGTATTCCTTGACGTTATTGCCGAACACCCGGACCTTCATCGTATAATCCTCGCCCGGTTCAAGCGGCCGCCACGTTCCGTTTGCCGGGACGGACCAGTTGTTGTCGGGCTTGCGGTAAGCGAACTCATACGTGCCGTTCTGGCGGACGGCCATTTGATTATAGGGGGCTTTGCCGTTTGCGGGAACCCGGAACATCAAGGCCGCCCAGCGTGCCCCGTTCAGCACGCTTTCAATTCGGACATCCGCCTCCACCGTATAATTATCGCTTTGAACCGGCGCCGTAATCCGCGCCTGCAGCCCCGCTCCGTTGCCGTCAAAACGCAGTCGGCCGTTCTGATACGTCTGATACACCGCGTCCGTTATGCTGTAAGTGTCTCCGGTGACGGTAGCCGCCTCATGAACCACCCGGAAAGCCGGGCTGCCCGCATTAACATCGGATATCCATCCGGGCGGCACAGTACCTTCCTGCATATCATCGAAATTTTCTTGAAACAGTACCGGATCGACGGCTCCGGACACCGGCCCGTCGTAGTCCAGGTTCACCACCCCATAACCCGAGGTATCATTCCAAAAGCTCATCGTATTGTAGGCGCTCCAGTAGCTTGTCCGCTGCTTGGCCGTATCAGCGGCATCGTAACGGTTGGTGACGCCCACCTCAAAGCCGAGCTGCCGGCTCAAGCGGGGATCCGTATTCAGCATATCCCACGGCACGGCAAGCTCCGCGGTCCATCCTTCCGGCGTGGCCTGGATGGCGCGAAGCACCTTTTTCTCGTCCTTCCCCGCGTGATTGTTTAAGGCCGCGCCGAACCGGAACTCCGGCGTGCTTGAGCCCTCCGCGTAAACGAGGCCGATCTGCATATCATCCTGCACAAATGGCGACGACCGGTGCAGCGCCGGATCGAAGAACAGGTGCAGGCTGTCCTGATCAAACCAATACCCGGACGCTCCGCTAATCGGCGTATCATCCTCGATCCGCACACCTATGTATAAATAGGCGTCGTCCCACAGCAAGCCAAGCCGGCTGTCTTCACTTGCAGACGGATCGGTATGCACCGTGAGCGGCTCGCTTACGTTCCAGAACGATTCATCGAGCCTCCCGTCGATCGCGGGGGCCGTCAGGGTTCGAGCGGCCCGTATCTCCGCCCTCCCCGGTTCCGCCGCCGCCGCAACCGGCGCGGGCCTAAGTCCGACATCCGCGAGTCCGGCCAGGAGCGACAGAACGGCAATCATATTCAACAGCTTTGTTGCTTTGTACATTCGCGTATCCCTCCCTGTAATAGTGCAAGTTCAAATAGGTTGAAAGATGCGGCGCACGTCCGTCGTCCGGCTAAAGAAGACACGGTCCCAAGCTTTTTTAGGCAGCACAAAAAACCCTTCTTTTCCGCTCCCGCGAGGCCATGGACCAATCCGGTCCGTTTTGCCATGCGGATAACGTAAAGAGGGTTTTCTCCTTGTCTCTACCCGATATTCAATTGCTTTGAAAAGCTTTAAGGGCCGCCGTCTGCCCGGCCGAACACGAGGTTCTCCAACATCTGACGATACCTTCACTTTAACGGGGATTTATTAACGCTGTATCATTGCCGGGTAAACGGATTGTCAATTCGTCTCAAAAGGTATTACTGACAGCAGCTGTCAGTGTAAATGATTTATAATGACGAAAAGCTTCGATAGATGCTTGATCAATTATACGAGGAGGAACAACCATGACGAAATACATTGGAGCAACCGGAAACTATACAAAAAATGGAGTACCTAACGGATTTACGGCGATAACACCATTTATCGTAGTGAATCATCCTTCTGAAGCCATCGAGTTCTATAAATCTGTTTTTCACGCAAGGGTTAAGGATATTACTGAGTTTTCGGATGAAAACGGCAATAAAATAGTTGTGCATGCGGAATTGGATTTTGGAAATGGATTTTTGCAGTTGGGAGCAGCGAATCCGTCCTATAAACTGGTTTTGCCGCCTGGTGAGGATAATGCCTGCTATTCCTTGGGCATTTATGTTGCTGACGTGGATCAGGTATTTGAACATGCAGTAGCAAAAGGTGCGCGAGTCAGAGAGGCCGTTACAAACTTTGTTTCAGGTGACCGGTTCGGAAGCATTTGGGATCCTTTTGGGGTGAGATGGAGCATTATGACCAGGGTTGAGGATTTATCCGAAGAAGAGAGCACCCGGAGAGTGAGAGAATGGGCTGAAAGTTTGAGCGGTAATTGAAAAATCTATGTAGTTCTTCTCGAGTTCCCCGCTTTCATACAGTTGATTGATATCTTCGTAAACTTGGAGCGGGTAAAGATCACTGGAGCAAGACATGATCTCGGCGTTCAAATAATATGGGGTATCCGAAAGCCTGCCGTTTAACAATTGTTTCATGTAATCTATTGCAAACTCTCTCGTCAATTGGTGATCAAAAACAAGCGTAACTATAGCTTTTAACGCTTGTCCCCTATCGGCGCATTCCGGCAATAAAAAAACCGTCTGCAGACTCGCAGGCGGTTTTGATGATTTTCCCCATTAGATATCCGTGTGAGACAAAGCGAGCTGATCCTCAGGCATCGCCTTGGTCGAGCCGTCCAGATTCAGGATGGAGCGCCAGGAATAACGGGGTTCATAACCGAGTGTTTTCCGGGCCTTGTCGATAGCCATCAGCGTCTCGTGGCCTTGGATCTCCTTCTTTAAAGGGACCTTCGGAAAATACTTTTCGGCCAGATCGCGGCTCGGATCGGGCATGATCGTGTCCGGGGCCGTGATGTGGAAGACCTCATGTCCCAGCCCGTTCTTCTCTATCGCCAGCAGGCAGGCGGTTGCGGCGTCCCGTACATCGCAGTAAGCCCATGCGTTTTTCTTCTGAATATCCTTCTCCTTGTCATGCCAGTGCAAGATCGGAATCTTCTCATACTCGTCGGGTTCATACATGTTGGCGAAACGAAGGGATACGAGCTGGGCATTCGTCAGTTTGTGAAACATCCCCGTCAGCTGTTCCGTCAGCGCCTTCGCCATCGCATAGGAGGACTTGACGAGCGTCGGATGCTCTTCATCCACGGGAAGATAACTAAGCTCTTCCGGTACGAACGGATACCCTAACACAGTTTCGCTGGACGCCCATACCAGCTTGGGAATTTTCAAATCCTTGCAGGCTTCGAGGATATTGAAATTGACGATCATGTTATTTTCGAATATGGCCTGGGGCGTATTTCTTACGTCCGTAGGGATGTTCCCCAGATGAACGACGGCATCGCATCCCAACAGGAGCTGGATAACCTGGCCGTAATCGCGCAAATCCGCCTGGATAAAATTTTTCGACGCGGATTCTTCCCGCAGTTTCCGGTCCGAAGCGACTACGTCGTGCCCCGCTTCAAGGAACGTTCTTACGGTCCAGCGGCCGATTTTGCCCGCCGCGCCCGTTACCACTACTTTCACGATGGATTCACTCCTTTGATCCTGAGATCAAAATCTCTTTTTTAAAATCTCCCATCTTTGATGGTTTTATTAGAGGAGGAACGTATTTACCGCAGCGTGGTGCAATAAAATCCCGGATGTTATAATGAAACGAATTCCTTGAATGGGTTACCTGCTGCAGATTCCGCAAAAAGGAGGCAAAACATGCTGTTGCAAGGAAAACGAATTATACTGAAACCAGCCGCCAAAGAAGACGCCCAGTCCCTGCTGGATCTCGAGGTAAGAAACCGGCCATTTTTCCAGCAATTCAGCGGCAAAAGGGACGAATCTTTTTACACCTATCAGGGGCAGGCGGATAGAATCGGCAGATTTTTGGAACAAAGCGAAGCCGATCAAGGCTACCTTTTCTTGATTTTTTTGCCGGGCTCGGATGAAGTGATCGGCGAAGTGATGTTAACCGAGGTCGCCCGCGGAAATCTGCAAGGCTGCTGGATCGGCTATTTCCTCGATCAGGCTTACAACGGCCAAGGTTATATGACGGAAGCCGTGAAGCTTGTCGTCCAATATGCGTTTGATGAGTTGGACCTTCACCGGATCGAAGCCGGGGTGATGCCGCATAATGCCGCATCGATGCAGGTGCTGCTGAAAGCGGGTTTTAAGAAAGAAGGGCTTGCCCGCAAAAACGTAAAAATTAACGGAGAATGGCGGGACCATCAAACCTTTGCCATCCTCAAAGAGGATATGCCGGCGATTTCCGGCGAAGTCAAGCCGGCGGCCGGCCGCCGCTTTATTATTTTCGGAGCCAGCCAAGGCCTGGGCGGCGCGTTCGCCAAAGCCTTGCCCGCCGCCGGGGATACCGTGTGGATCGTCTCCCGCAGCCGTCCGCAAAGTTTGGAACTTGCCGACGGCGTACACCGCCATTGGATTGAAGCCGATCTCGCTTCGCCGGATGCCGGAAGCATCATCGCCAAAGCGCTTCAGGGCGCGGTCATCGACGTGCTCATCTATAATGTCGGGATCTGGGAAAGCCGGGGGTTCGGCGCAGACTATGATTTTGAAAAAGACGACCCACAGCACATATCCGCCATCCTCCAGGTAAACTTGACCTCCGCGATCACCTGCATTCAGAAGCTGCTGCCGAATCTGAAACAATCGGACCGGGGCAAAATCGTTCTGATCGGTTCGACCGCAGGACTGGAGAACAATCATATATCCCAGGTCGCTTTTGCCGCATCCAAGTTTGGTCTGCGCGGCGCAGCTAATGCGTTAAGGGAGCATCTTAAGCCGCATGCCATCGGCGTAACCTGCATTAATCCGGGAGAACTGGCCACCCAAATGCCTTATGAAGCCGGCGCCGAAGCGGTCTGGTCGGCCTACCGCGGAGCGCAAATCCCCCTGCAGGATATCGTTGAACTGGTCAGATGCGTCATTCATCTCTCGAACGCTTCGTGCGTGAAAGAAATCAACGTGCCGGCCATGCTGGATGCGGATGCTTGATTTTGGGCTCAGAACTAAAAGCGGCGTTTGACAAAACAATCAAGCATTTCATGTTGAAAAACCCCTGGGGAGAACATAACGGAAAAAAATGTCGCTATTGGGTCGATATCCCCCATGTAGAATCAAATAGAGGAAATTTATGGCGCTATTTTCTTGAATCGCATGGGAATGACCCTTTTCCGTACCGTTCAATGGGCAATAAGACCATAATATACCGCTAATGCTGATGAACATCTCCATTGTGGAAAATAAGACCATAAAGTTCCGTTATTTTTATTTTTTATCGCCCTCATTCGGATCAATCGCTCTATGCCAAGTGTAGGAAATGCAATTATTAAGGAGCCCCTGCAAACAGCAAGCCCCCGCAGGTTCGTTGCCGGATGCATGTTCCGGCCCGTACCTCGCGGGGGTTCCTGTATAAAACGCCTTAACGGCTTATTTCTTGCGGACGCTAATCGTCCATGTCGCATCGCCGATTTGCTCGTAGTTGGTTACCGTATGGCCTTCTTCAGCCGCCCACTGCGGAATGCTCTCCGTCGCCTGCGTACAGTCGAAATCGATGATCAACTCGTCTCCGCTGGCCAGCGATTCCATCGCTTCCTTGGCTTCAATCAGCGGGAAGGGACAAACCTGGCCGATTACCGACAATTTCTGTTGAGTCATATGTTCTCCTCCTTAAACTGCTGTTTGTACCGAAGCGGTGGTGCGTGCTTCAGCCTTGCGGGAACGGGGACGTACATACACAAAATAAGATGCGGTCCACGTCCCGAGAATCATCACCGCCAGGGCCACCCAGCCCTGCCAGGTCATCATGGCCGTCTGAACCAGGCCGTTGCCGATGGAGCATCCTCCGGCCAGGCTGGCGCCAAAGCCCATCAGAATGCCGCCGGCAAAGCTGATGACGGACGTCTTGGCGTCCGGCGCGCGAAACTTGAATTCCCGGCTCGCCTTGGCCGCGGCAAACGAGCCAAGCAGGATGCCGAGCACCAGAAATACGCCCCAATTCAAAATCGTTTGATCTCCCGTTACAAGATATTGCACGATGTTCGCCGAAGGCGTCGTTATGCCCAGGCCGGCCTTTCTTCCGGTCGCTTCGCTGAGCGGCCAGGCCAGAATCGCGATCAGGCCAACCAGGATCGCCGTGAAGAACGGATGCCAGCGTTTCTCGAACAGTAAATGAGCGAGCCCGCTCCGCTTCGCTTTCAAAGCCGGCAGCGCCACCTTTGGTTTGCGCAGCTCCCGGACCACCAAAAAGGCGGTGATGATGACCACCAGCGTCACAATGAACCAGGCGCTGAGGCCAAACGTCTGCGGAATGGAATTCGTCGGAGCGCTGACGGCCGAAATCGACTTTGTGAAGCCTGACAACGGCCCCGTTTTCATCACGGCGCTCATCACCATATAGCCGAACAACGCAATCCAACTGCCGATCAAGCCTTCGCCGGCCCGGTACCAGGTCCCCGTCGCGCATCCTCCCGCCAGGACGATCCCGATACCGAAGACGTAATAGCCTATAATGACCGCAAGCCAATTGAACGTCCCGGCGGAAAATTCGATCACACCGAATTGCGCCAGCGCGAAAATACCGATAGCCTGAACCGCAATGGCGATCAGCAGAGCGTAGAACATGCGGTTGTTTTTGGTCAGATACATATCTCTAAAACCGCCCGTCAAGCAGAAACGGCCCCGCTGCATCACAAAGCCCAGCAAGCCGCCGCAGATCAAGCCGGTAATGACCATTTGCAGCATGTTTTCACCTCTCCTTATAGAATTTTCATCTCTATACCGCCAATGCTATCAATTCCGATTTATTTAGTCAACATTAAATTACTTCCATGCTTACGCTCCCTATTTAAAGCTTTCGATAAACCGCCGGGCCGCTTGCGAAAGCGGCATATTCCGCATGTTCATGATACCTACCTGGGACGGAGGAAGCTTGACGTCCAACCTGATTTCAAACAGGGATCCTTCCTCCAGCTCCTTGGACACGAATTCCCGCGCCACGTAAGAAATCCCCAGTCCCCTGCGCGCCATCTCGATCAGCAGCCCCACGCTCCCGACCTCGATTTCGGGTTTGAGCTCAAAGCCATAGTCCTGAAACAGCTCCGTGATGGCCATCCGCGCCCGGCTGTTGCGCGAGAACAGAATGAGCGGATACTTCATCAACTCCTCCAGCGTCAGCACCTTGTCTCTGAGCTCCTCATAAAAACGGCAGCCCGCCACAAAGCAATCCTGCAGTTCGATTCCCTGCCTGACCTCAATCTGCGAATCCACAATCGGCATCCGGGCGACGCCCAGATCGATTTTCCCTTCTTTCAGAAACGTCATAATCTCCGGCGTGGTACCGTGCAGCAGATGAATGCCGATCCCCGGGTACCGGACATGGAACCCCTCCACGAAGGGCAGCAAATAATGCTTAAACAGCGAGTCGCTGCCGCCGATCCGCAGCTCGCCGCTGTCGAGGTTTTTCAGCTCGGCCATTTTCTGCTCGGCCGTCGTTATTAAAATATGGGACTGCTCGATATAGGAAAAAAGAACGGCCCCCTCCTGGGTTAAAGAAACTCCCTTGGAATTCCGGTAAAACAAAGTCAGCCCGAAGCTTTCCTCCAGCTGTTTGATCGCATGGCTTACGCTCGGCTGAGTCAGATACAGGGCATTGGCGGCTTGCGTCAGACTGCCTGTTTTGGCGGCCCAGTAAAACACTTTGTATAATTCATAATTAATGCTCATAGATGTGATCTATATCTCCTGTCAAATATATTAATTACATATATGAAGTCTATTCGTATTATAGTGGATTATGAAAAAAGATACCATAGCTTACAGATAGGAGATAGGGCTATTTTATCCTGTCTTCCGTTCATCCTATATGACGATAGAGAAGCTATGCGAGAGGAGAGAAACGTATGGAAGCCAGCACCTTTGTTTTGTTTGGGGCAACAGGAGATTTGGCCAAACGGAAAATTTACCCCGCCCTGTTTAATCTATTTCTCGATGGCAAACTGCCGCAAGCTTTTTCCTTGATTGGCCTGGGCCGGAGAGAATGGTCCGATGACACCTTCCGGGCGAACATCGAACAATCTCTGCGCAGCTTTTCCAGACGGGAAGCGGATGATTCCGGGGCCTTAAACCGGTTTCTGAGCGCATTCCGCTATCAGGTGCTCGACGTGGGCCGCAAGGAGGATTACCAGACTTTGCTGCGGTTGATCGAGCAGCGGGAGCAAGCCTTGGGGGCTGCCCCGAACCGGCTGTTTTATTTGTCGGTGGCGCCCGAGCTGTTCGAAACGATTTGCACGAACATTCAGGAAAGCGGACTCGGCTCCGCCAAGGGCTGGAAGCGGCTGATCATCGAAAAGCCGTTTGGACGCGATTTGGAATCCGCCCGCCAATTTAACGCGCAGCTCAGCAAAGCTTTTACCGAAGAAGAAATTTTCCGGATCGACCATTATCTCGGCAAACCGATGGTTCAGAAGCTGGAAGTTTTGCAGCAGACGAATCCGGTGCTGCAAGCGGCATGGAACAACCGTTACATCGCCAACGTGCAAATCACCGCCAGCGAAACGGTCGGCGTCGAGGAACGGGCCGGTTATTACGATAAGTCCGGCGCCGTCAGGGATATGTTCCAAAACCATATGCTCCAGCTCCTGATGATGCTGGCCAGCCATCTGCCAAGCAGCAACAGCCTCGAACAGGTGCGGCAAAACAAAAAGCTGGTGATGGAATCCCTCGAACCGCTGCCGGTTGAAAATGTGGGAGTAAACGTAGTGCGCGGACAATATACTAATGGAGTAATTCAAGGCAAACCCGTCGTCGGCTATACGTCCGAGCCCGGCATTGCCCCAGGCTCCGCCAACGAGACGTTTATCGCCGCCAAGCTGCAGATCGACGATGTCTTTTGGCGCGGAATCCCGTTTTATATCCGGACCGGGAAGCGGATGAAGGAGAAATCGACGCGGATCGTGATCGAATTCAAAGAGCCGATCAAACAGTCCGCCGCAAAAAAAGACGGTCAGGTGCCCAATCTTCTGGTGTTTGAAATCAGCCCGAACGAAGGAATTTACCTGCAATTGAACTCAGGGGGAGTTTCCCATAAACAGGATCTTACCCCGGTGCTGATCGGTCCCGGACAAAGCGGCAACGCGGTGCCTGAGGCTTACGAAAACTTGATTTTCGACGCCTTGCGCGGGGATTCCACCTACTTTGCGCATTGGGACGAAGTCGAGTTGTCCTGGAAATGGGTGCAGCCGATTCTGGACGCATTCGCGGCAGGCCGGGTTCCCCTGCACGATTACCCGGCAGGCTCCTTCGGTCCGGAGGCAGCAAACGAATTGCTGGCCAAAGACGGGTATCGTTGGTGGTTCGACGAAGAAACGGACGCCGGCGCCGCAGAACCATCCACCGCAAACGGCGTTCGGGAAGCCTTGTCGGTCAAATAAAGCCAAAATCTATAATTTGGAGGTAAGGACGATGAAATTTTTTATCGACACAGCGAATGTGGAAGACATCAAAAAAGCTTACAAAATTGGTGTTTTGTCCGGAGTGACGACCAATCCTTCCCTCGTCGCCAAGGAAGGCGTGAAATTCGAGGACCGGATCGCCGAAATTCTGCAGACCGTACCCGAAGTCGAATCCGTCTCCGCCGAAGTGACGCCTGACGCTTTAACCGCTGAAGATATGATCGCCGAAGCGAACGAGCTGATCAAAATCAACAACAACGATTCCAAGATTACGATCAAGCTGCCGATGACGCTCGCCGGGCTGGAAGCCTGCCGTTATCTTTCCCAAAAAGGCGTAAAAACCAACGTGACGCTCATCTTCACCGTCAACCAGGCGCTGCTCGCCGCACGCGCGGGGGCTACTTACGTATCGCCGTTTCTCGGCCGCCTCGACGACATTTCGGAAGACGGCGTACAGCTTGTTTCGAAAGTGGCCGAAGTATTCCGCATTCACGGGCTGGAATCGCAAATCATCGCCG
The DNA here is from genome assembly GCF_003863965.1 of Paenibacillus oralis. Lineage (GTDB taxonomy): Bacteria > Bacillota > Bacilli > Paenibacillales > Paenibacillaceae > Fontibacillus > Fontibacillus oralis. The sequence goes on along the minus strand of NZ_RRCN01000001.1, from coordinate 3,744,029 downwards.
CTTCCGTACGCCACCCGGACCACGTGACCCGCGTTGCGCTGGCCGGCGCGCATATCGCCACGATTCCGTTTAGCGTGATCGAACAGTTGACCAAACACCCATTAACCGATCAGGGATTGGAAAAGTTCGCCACCGACTGGAAAAAATCGCTGTAACCCCCCGGATTCCCGGGTTCCTCCTTATGGACCGCCGCCTCGGCCTCGCCGGGGCGCGGTTCTTTTTTTGCGGACCGGAGCAATGCCGCGGCCAAGGATAACTTGGACACTTTCTCTCCGGCGAGGCAGGAACTTTACGGAACTTTGTCGAAATTTAACCTTAACAAACTAGCGGACAGTTGCTGGAATAACGTGAGTATGGCGGCGGGCGGGGCTCCTCTTGCGGAGAGTAAAACTTAAGGGCAAAAAATGTCGCTATTTCGGCGATATCCCCCAAGTTGAGTGAAATAGAGGAAATTTATGGCGTTATTTTCTCGAAACACATAGGAAATGACCGCATTTCATAACGTCCATAGGAAAATAAGGGCAAAAAATTCCGCTAATGAAGATGAACATGGCCTGGTCTGGAAAATAAGACCATAAAGTTCCGCTATTTTTGTGAGTTGGGTGGGTACCCAGCCGCAGATTACCGCGTTCTTTCCAGGGTCGATCCGCTAGATTTAAATTCGAGGTGACAAATGTTTTGACTATTCTGAAAAACGATTGGGCCCCATTCCTGGAGGCCGAATTCGCGAAACCGTATTACTTGCAGCTGCGCAAATTCCTGGCGAACGAATATAAAACGAAAACGATTTATCCCGACATGTACGATATTTTCAACGCGCTTCATTATACTTCTTTCGCTGACACGAAGGTCGTTATTTTAGGGCAGGACCCTTATCATGGACCGGGGCAAGCCCATGGGCTAAGCTTTTCCGTGAAACCGGGAATTAAGCCCCCTCCTTCCCTGCAAAATATTTTCAAAGAGCTGCAGGACGATTTGGGCTGCTCCATCCCCAATAACGGCCACCTCGTACCGTGGGCCAAGCAGGGAGTGCTGCTGCTCAACACAGTGCTGACCGTGCGTGCGGACACGCCGAATTCCCACAAGGATATGGGCTGGGAGAACTTCACCGACAAAGTGATCGAGACGTTGAACCAGAAGGAGGAGCCGGTCGTGTTCCTGTTGTGGGGCAGCCATGCCCAGAAAAAAGCGGCGCTTATCCATAACAGCAACCATCATCAGATTCGAACGCCGCACCCAAGCCCCTTGTCCGCTCATCGCGGATTTTTGGGCAGCCGTGCTTTTTCGCGGGCAAACCAGTTTTTGCGGGACAAGGGGCTTCCCGAAATCGATTGGCAGCTTCCGAATTTGTAACTCAACTTTTTTCGCAGAACGAAGCCAAATTAAAAGCAGGTGGAGCAAATCCCACGAAATGCAAAAGTGCAGGCGATTATTGTCGAAACTCCCCAAAACGGTGGTTCAAATGTAAAAATGCAGTTCATTTCCGGCCAAAAGCTGCTTTTTTATCGTACAGCCCTAAATGAGATGTACTTTTGCATTTCAACCGTTCTAAAATGGTAATTTACGGAGAATCGAATGCACTTTTGCACTTGATCCCCATCAGACCGTCCTTCTTCCCATGAAAAACGTACCATTTTTTCTCCCGGTAGATGGTGGATATCCCCAATTGCATCAAGGGCCTACTAGCCAATTTCATACTGCTTAAGTTGAGTTATGCATTTCAAACTTAGAATACGCTGCGCACCAATCCCCCGTCGATCCGCAGCGCGGCGCCGTTGATCGCCGAGGATAGCGGGCTGCTCAAATAAGTCACGAAATGGGCGATTTCCTCCGGACGAATCAGTCGCTGAATGATCGAAGTCGGGCGGTTTTCCGCCATAAATTTCTTTTCCGCCTCTTCGATCGTCAGCTTTTCGTTCGGGTACAGCGTGTCCAGCATTTTCTCCACTCCTTCGGTCAACGTCGAGCCGGGCATGACCGTGTTGACCGTGACACCGGTCCCTTTCGCCAGTTCGGCCAAGCTGCGGGACACTGAAAGCTGCATCGTTTTCGTCGCGCTGTAATGCGCCATTTCCAGCGATGGCATGATCGCGGCTTCGCTGGCCACGAAGATGACCCGCCCCGTCCCTTTTTCCAGCATCCGTTTTAGATACCCGCGGGTTAACCGGACGCCGCTCATCACATTGACTTCAAAGAACTTGAACCATTGCTCGTCAGGGATATCGAAATATTCGGCCGGCTCAAAAATCCCAAGATTGTTGATCAGAATGTCCAGGTCCGGATAATCGTCCATCACCTTGTTGCATCCATCCTCCGTGCCCAAATCGGCCGCCGCCGGTTTCAGGAGCGCCGCAGGATACTGCGTTTGAATCTCCGCGATAGCCTGGTTAACCTTCTCCTCACTCCGGCCGTTGACGAGCACGGTTGCGCCTTCCGCCGCCAGCGAAGCGGCGATCGCTTTGCCGATGCCGGCCGTGGACCCGGTAACGAGCGCCGTTTTTCCTTTCAATTGCAAATCCATGACCAATCCCTCCATAACTCTCCTGATATTTCTTGATCCATTATGTTATTATGCACTCAGAGATCGTGAAATTAATAGTACGCACTTTGCGGTAACATAGGCACCAAAAAGTGCCTTTGGCAGCCGCGCCATCAACCCTGGAATGAGGAGAACGGTATGAAGCATCTGGCCAATGGCTTGACCCTTAGCCGCATCGTCCTGTCTTTCATGTTAATTTTCATGATGAATAAACCGGCGGCGTTTCTCACCTTCTATGTGATCGCCGGGTTCACCGACGTGCTTGACGGATGGATCGCGCGCAGAACGAATACGGTCAGCGAGAACGGGGCCAAACTGGACTCCTCGGCCGATCTCCTGATGTTCGGAATAGTTACCGCCGCGTTGGTTCGCTGGTCGGGAGACCGGATGGGGATCATCTGGCCGTACCTTGCCGTCGCCGTCGCCATACGCCTGGCGACCGCCGTTTATGCCGCCTGCAAATATCGCACCGTGGCCATGATCCATACCTGGGGCAACAAATTGACCGGGCTTCTCGTCTTTGTTGCCCCCCTGATCATGATCGCCGCCGGTAACAAGCCGTGGGTGCTCGCTGCAATATGCATCATCTCCACGATCACCGCCTTGGAAGAGCTGCTGATTCATCTGACCTCGCGGAAGCTCGAGTTTAACCGGAAAAGCTTGTTCGTAGGCAAAAATCGGGAACGGCGTGCTCACTAACCGATCCTAACTTTTACTGCTGCTTCTCCAAACCTTCGGCCAAAGACACCAGCTTGTTTACCGTCTTCCAGTTGCGAACGGTGACGGATTCATCCAGCTTCTGCAGATTCGCCGCCAGCTTGGAGTTGCGGACGCTGTCGGAGAACAGCAGATAAACCTCTCTACCGGCCGCGCGGAATTGCTCCTTGTCGTTCGCGTAAACGGTGGCAAATCGCTCCAGCGCCTCCGTCAAAGGCTCGCCTTTCAAAAACGCCACGTACAAGCATTCTCCCGCCGAAGTCGATTCCGCCGCGGATACCTCCTCCGCCGTAAACGGGCAGCCCGCCGCTGCGCCTTCCAGCTCTGCCGCCGTTCTTAAGACGACAGGGACGTCCAAGCCGAGGTCCTGGCGGATAATCTGTTCGATCCGCACGCGCAGCGCCCCCTCCTCCTCATCCGATACGAACAGCACATTTCCGCTTTGAATATAGGTTTGCACCTCTTTTAAACCGTTGTCCGTTAAAGAACGTTTCAAATCGGCCATCTTGATCATGTTTTTGCCGCCGACGTTAATGCCCCGCAGCAGCGCAATATAAACCGTCATGTTCTATCCTCCTTGAACTTGTACTCGGGCAACCGCCATAAATCCAATATACACCAAACCTCAGATTAACCTATAAATGAATGTTCAAAAAGTCGGCTTTTCAGCATCGCGAAGGTTGAGGGTAACAGGCGCCCAGCTTTCGCATAGTGTATAGGAAAACCGTTCATAGAAAGGAGAACGTTTCCTTGTTCAATCACTACTATCGGCATTGCCCCGCAGAGCACTATCCATATACGATCCAGCCCGGAGACACACTGAATTACATCGCGTTTCGGCTGGAATCGAGCGTGTCGCGAATTCTCACGGCCAATCCGGGGATCGATCCGAACAATCTCCAGGTCGGTCAGGTGATCTGCATCCCGTCCTGTCCGCCCAATCACTTCTCGAAAATCATCGAGCCCGGGGATACGCTGTATGCCATCGCGCAGGCCTACGGAGTCAGCGTTTCGAGCATTTTGGAGGCCAACCCGGGAACGGATCCGAATTCCTTGCGGGTTGGGCAGCGCCTCTGCATCCCCGCTATCGGGGCCGGAGGAGCGGCCGATATCTCGGGGATTCGCGAGACGCTCACCGCGATGCAAAGCGACATTAACATGCTAAAGGCCGAGAGCAGCGTGCAGCAGACGGAAGAAGCCAACTACGGCTCTTCCAAACAAACGACCCGCGTACTTAGCGTAACTCCCCGCGAAATCCGGTTCGAGGCCGTTCCCGTCACGTTCGCCGGCTCTTACCGCGGCCATTACACCGGAGGCAAAAGCTATCCCTACTACCTGGATGCCGCCATGGGAGGGCGGCGGGGAATCACGGTCAAAGATAATTTCGGGGTGTGGCATTCCTTCAGTTACACGGTGGAGATTGAGGCGCAATAGAAGTTGTAATCCCCCGCTTTGGGAAGGTATAATGTTAAGGATCACATTCGCATTGGAGTGACTTTTGAATCATGATCCATTACATTCGCTTACGTTAATGAAAGGTACGGATGGCGTAAACTCGGCTTTTTTTGAAATATAGCTGCCGGGTTTATTTATCTGTGCCTTTTTTCATTCACGTAAATACGAATGAGAATGGGGTGTTTCTATGTCCACCAATGGAAAAATTACTGCATGGCAATCCCTTTTTGCCGAATATGAGCATCTGTTTGTTTGCCCGATCTGTTCCGGCCGCATGGCCGTTGACCATTTAAAAAGCCTGATCTGCCCGCAGGGGCATTGCTTTGATTTGGCCAAGCCGGGGTACGTACATCTGCTGCCGCGCGCCGCCAAAACGACTAAATACGACGGGCGGCTGTTTGCAGCGCGCCAGCTTTTGCACGAGCGCGGTTATTTTGAACCGCTGATCTCCGCCCTTTGCGCCGAAATCGCCAACCGGCTGCCCGCCTTGGCTCCCGATAAACCTGTAATCATGGATGCGGGCTGCGGCGAAGGCTCCCATCTGTCCGCCATTTTGCACACTTTGGGGCATCAACTGCCTGGCACTCCGCTAGGAATCGGCATCGACATTTCCAAAGAAGGCATCCGCCTGGCAGCCAAACATGCCGCGGCAGCCGTCCAAAACGGCCGTAAGGAGCGTCCCGACATCCTGTGGTGCGTCTCCGATTTGGCCAACAGCCCTATTGCGGGCGAGCGGACGCACTGCATTCTCAACCTGCTGTCGCCTTCCAATTATGCGGAGTTTAAACGCCTGCTTTCACCCGGTGGGCTGCTGATCAAGGTCGTTCCTGAGACGGAGTATCTGCAGCCTTTGCGCGAACGGTTTTACGGGGACGGCGCGAAAAAATCGTATTCGAATACCCGCACCATCGAACGTTTTGCGGAGCATTTTGAGCTCGTCCTTTCCCGGCGGATTCAATATCCCGCCACGCTGCGGCATGACGAGATCCGGCATTTGGTGGCGATGACCCCCTTGCTTTGGAATCTGCCGGCGGACCAGGTGTCCCGGGTCACCCGGCAACCACAGCTGACCGTAATGTTCGATTTCCGCATATTAATCGGAACAAAGAAACATCGTGAATAATATCACATACACTCCCTTCAAAATTAATTATTATGGATTTGCAATATAAACCAACGCATTTTTTGAGGGGGAGAAACCAACATGAAAAAAATCGCAGGCCTGGCGTTCACCTTCGCCTTATCGGCAGCTTTGCTGGCAGGCTGCGGCGGCGGCTCCGGAAACAGCGCGGCGGGCGACGCAGCGGGCGGCAATGCGGCAGCGAACCAAACGGCCGACGCCATGACTTCCGCTTCCGTGGTCAACACCAACGACGCCTTTTTGAAAGCGATCGGCGCCGACGGAACCTGGATCATCGCCACGCTGAACGACCTGACCTTTGATCAGGACCTCGTATTGGAAGGCGACTTTACGAACAAAGACGCAAAAGCCCGCAAAATCGCCTTGTACACGCAGGACGCCGATCATAACATCACCGCTTCGTTCAAGCTGACGGCGCCGAAGCTGACGGTCAAAAGCGAAAACGCCCGCATTCAAGGCGGTACATTCGTTGGCGACGTGTATGTCGAAGCTCCAGGCTTTAAGCTGGTGGACGCGACGATTGAAGGAAACCTGTATTTTGCCAGCGAAGAGCTGCAATCGACGTTTGACGCTTCCGACAACGGCAAAGTGACCGGCGTAACGGAAGTGAAAGCAGCGGAATAACAGCATAACCAGACCGCGGCGGACGCGAGTATCCGGGGTTAAAACCCGGCTGCTCGCGTTTTTTTCACGCCAGAATGGGAATAAAAATTAGGGTACACCTATTCTGGAGGGGATTCCCTGATGAAGCTGACGCCGGAGCAGCACGTTCAACTGTATGGATTCAACAATCTGACCAAAACGTTAAGTTTTAATATGTACGATATTTGTTATACCCGGACGAAGGAAGAACGCGAAGCCTACATCGCCTATATCGACGACGAGTACAATTCGGACCGTCTGACGAACATTCTCAGCAACGTGGCGAACATCATCGGCGCCCATGTCCTGAACATCGCCAACCAGGATTATGTCCCCCAGGGGGCCAGCGTCACGATGCTCGTCTCCGAAGGCCCTGTGGTGGAGGTGCCTACCGAATCTTTTGCCGAATCTCCCGGTCCGCTTCCCGAATCCGTCGTCATGCAGCTCGACAAAAGCCATATCACCGTCCATACGTACCCGGAATACGATCCGAACGAAGGCATCAGCACCTTCCGGGCCGATATCGACGTCTCCACCTGCGGCGAAATTTCTCCGCTAAAGGCGCTCAACTATCTGATCCATTCGTTTGATTCGGACATCATGACGATCGATTACCGGGTCAGAGGGTTCACCCGGGATATTAACGGCCAGAAGCTGTTTATCGATCACGATATCAGCTCCATTCAAAATTATATTCCCGATGAAGTGATCGAGCTTTATCAGATGATCGACGTCAACGTGTACCAGGAGCATATTTTTCACACGAAATGCAAGCTGAAGCAGTTTGATTTAAACAACTATTTGTTCGGTTACACGAAAGAGGCGCTGACGTCCGAGGAGAAAAAGGAAATGACGGAAAGACTCGTTGCGGAAATGGATGAAATCTTCTACGGCAAAAATATCGAGCCGGCTCGGGTGGAGGATACCCACTAATCTAAAGGCTGCCCCTGACCAGATCAGGTTACGGGCAGCCTCTTCTATGCATGGAAGTTCAATTGCCTTAAATTTTATAAATGATAGTTCTAAAGTCATATTTTGTAGATTTTTGATAAATATTAGGCTCTTATTATAGAATTCTATGACAGCTTTTGGTATATTATGGTTAGGTCGGATAACTTATCCTCTCGCTAGTCTGCTACTCCCCCCTTATATTGAAACAGAAAGTGAGGTGAACGGATCGTTTTTATTGGTTTAGACGTTACTCCGACCAGCATAATTTTAGATTTTAGGAGAAACGAGAGCTGTTTCGGCCAGTAAGAGCCGCATCTTTTGTTTTCTCGTAGAATCTCTTAAGAAGGAGGATGGAATCTGCAAATGGGCAAAAGGATCAGGAAAGGTGGTATGGTGTCATTCAGCCTCATGATAGCGCTTACCGGATATTCGGGATGGGGCGCTTTCTCTCCGGCAGCAAATGCGGCGGCATCCGATTATAACTATGCCGAAGCGCTGCAAAAATCGATGTATTTCTATGAAGCGCAGCGGTCAGGCAAGCTCCCGGAAAACAACCGTGTGGAATGGCGCGGCGATTCCGGGCTTCAGGACGGCGCGGATGTCGGCCACGACCTGACCGGAGGATGGTACGATGCCGGAGACCATGTCAAGTTCGGGTTTCCCATGGCCTCTACCGCAACCATGCTCGCCTGGTCCGTTTATGAGTACCGGGAAGGATACGAACAGTCAGGTCAGCTTGATGAAATTTTGGATAATATCCGCTGGGCGACGGATTATTTCATGAAAGCCCATACGGCTCCAAACGAACTGTGGGGCCAGATCGGCGATGGCAACGCGGACCACAAATGGTGGGGACCGGCGGAAGTGATGCCGATGGCGCGGCCCGCCTACAAAATCGACGCCGCTCATCCAGGCTCCGATCTGGCCGGAGAAACGGCCGCAGCGCTTGCCGCCAGCTCGATCATTTTTCGGGACAGCGACCCGGCTTACGCGGACAAGCTGCTAACCCACGCCAAGGAGCTGTATAACTTCGCCGACCAATATCGGGGCAAATACTCCGACAGCATTACCGGTGTAAAGGACTTCTACAACTCCTGGAGCGGATACGCCGATGAGCTGAGCTGGGGCGCGGTGTGGCTGTATTTGGCCACCGATGACGAAACGTATCTCGATAAGGCGATCGCGGCCAGCGAGGAATGGGGCACCAACCAGCAGGGCGATTGGGACTACAAATGGACGCATGGCTGGGACGACAAGCATTACGGCGCGCAGCTGCTGCTGGCCCGGATCACCGGCGATCCCAAGTTCGTCCGCTCGACGGAAAAGAACATGGAATTCTGGACGACCGGCGTTGCGGGTACCGGCGAACGCGTCGCGTATACGCCGGGGGGACTGGCCCATCTCGATCAATGGGGCGCCTTGCGCTATTCGGCTAACCAGGCTTTCCTCGCTTTTGTCTATTCCGACTGGGAGAGCGATCCCGCGAAGAAAATAAACGCGCGTTCATTCGCGGAACGGCAAATTCTTTACATGCTTGGCGACAATCCGCGCCAAAGCAGCTATGTCGTCGGCTACGGCAACAATCCGCCGGAGCATCCGCACCATCGTACTTCGCAAGGCTCCTGGGCCGACAATATGAATGTGCCGGAAAACCACCGTCATATTCTGTACGGCGCACTCGTCGGGGGACCTAACAAAGACGATACCTACAAGGATTCGGTCGGCGATTATGTATCCAATGAAGTGGCGACCGATTATAATGCAGGCTTCACCGGCGCTTTGGCGAAAATGATGGTCCTCTACGGCCAAGGCCAGCAGCCGCTTCCCTCCTTCCCCGCTCCGGAAGAGCGCGAGGACGAAATGTTCGTAGAGGCTTCGGTCAATGTCAGCGGCAGCAACTTCGTGGAAATCCGCGCGCTGCTGAACAACCATTCGGGCTGGCCGGCGCGCGCCAGCGAGGACATGTCCTTCCGCTACTACGTCGACCTCAGTGAAGTCATCGATGCCGGATACGGTCCGGAGGACATCACCGTGACGGTAGGAGGATACAATCAAGGGGCCACGGTTTCCCAGCTTCAGCCGTATGACGAGAACAATCATATCTACTACACAACGGTCGATTTTTCGGGAACCCGCATTTATCCCGGCGGACAATCGGCGTCCCGGAAGGAAGTGCAATTCCGCATCGCCGCGCCGCTGAACACGAATTTCTGGGACAACACCAACGACTTCTCGTTTCAGGGAATCGCGACGAATGCAGCTTCTCCGGTCAAAACGCCGTACATTCCCGTGTTTGACGCTGGCCGGCATGTGTTCGGCGAGCTGCCCGCCGGAGGCGGAAATCCGGGAGAACCGACGGCACCGGCCGCTCCGCGCAACGTTCGCGCCGTCCCGGGCGACGCTTTCGTCCAATTGTCCTGGAACGCTGTAAGCGGCGCCGAAACATATTCGGCGAAGAGATCGCTGACTAGCGGCGGTCCTTACGAGACGGTAGGAACGGTGACCGCAGCCACGTATACCGATTCTGCGGTGATCAACGATACGGCCTATTATTACGTCATCACCGCGACAAACGCCGCCGGCGAGAGCATCCCTTCCGCCGAGGTCAGTGCCAAGCCGCACGAAGCGCAGACGCCGGTGGAAGGGGAGTTGAAGGTTCAATACCGCAACAATGACACAAATGCCGGGGACAACCAGCTGCGGCCGCACTTCCGCATCGTCAACACCGGCGATGACGCGGTTCCGCTCAGCGAGCTCACCCTGCGCTACTATTACACCATCGACGGGGACAAGCCCCAGCAGTTCCACTGTGACTATGCGGTGATCGGCAGCGGCAACGTAAGCGGGCGGTTCGTCAAGCTGGATAGCTCCGTAGATGGCGGCGACTACTACTTGGAGATCTCCTTTGCGCCCGGCGCGGGCAATCTGGCTCCCGGGGCGGACAGCGGGGAAATTCAGGCCCGCTTCAACAAAACCGATTGGAGCAATTATAACGAAACGGACGATTATTCCTATAGCGGTACCCAGCAGCAGTTTGGCGACTGGGACAAAGTGACGCTTTACCGGAACGGGACGCTCGTCTGGGGTTTGGAACCCTGAGCCGCAAAATTCCGCCAATTTCTCCATTCAGCGGAACGGATTTGACTAATTTCATGGAAAGGATGATATAATGATGGCGCATTGGACACGATGCAAGAAACCTGCATCAATCCTGATGACCGCAGTGTTATTTTTAGGCGTGGGAACCGGGATGTTTGGTTCCGGTTCGGCAAGAGCCGCTGCCGAAGCCGCTGCCGATACTGCAACAAAAACCGCGGCGGAAACAGTTGCCGATCAAACCGGGGCCGCTTCTGCGGAAAGAACCCGCTTCCTGCAACTATACGACCAGATCAAGGATCCGGCTAACGGGTATTTCTCGGCCGAAGGCATTCCCTACCACTCCGTGGAAACGCTGATGAGCGAAGCACCAAACTACGGACATATGACGACCTCGGAGGCATACAGCTACTGGATGTGGCTCGAGGTGCTGTACGGTTACTATACGGAAGATTGGAGCGCGCTCGAAGAGGCCTGGGATAATATGGAAGAGTATATTATTCCGGTCAACGAAGGCGACGGCAAGGAAGAACAGCCGACGATGAACTATTACAACCCGAACAGCCCGGCTACCTACGCGGCGGAATATCCGCAGCCCGACCGTTATCCTTCGGAGCTCACCGGCCAATACGCAGGCGGTAAAGACCCGTTGGACGCCGAGCTGAAGAAAACTTACGGGAACAACCAGACTTACCTGATGCACTGGCTGCTCGACGTGGACAACTGGTACGGCTTCGGGAATCTGCTGAATCCAAAGCATACGGCAGCCTATGTGAACACCTTCCAACGCGGTGAGCAGGAATCGGTGTGGGAAGCAATTCCCCATCCTTCGCAGGACGACAAGTCGTTTGGCAAATCCGGCGAAGGCTTTATGTCCCTGTTCACGAAGGAGAACCAAGCTCCGGCGGCACAATGGCGCTACACCAATGCCACGGATGCCGATGCCCGGGCCGTTCAGGCCATGTACTGGGCAAAAGAGCTGGGCTACGATAACGAAGAGTATTTGGACAAAGCCAAAAAGATGGGCGATTATCTCCGCTACGGAATGTATGACAAATACTTCCAGGAAATTGGCAGCGCAGCGGACGGCAGCCCGACTCCCGGCAACGGTAAAAATGCCAGCCATTATCTGATGGCCTGGTATACGTCCTGGGGCGGCGGTCTCGGAAACGGTGCCAACTGGGCTTGGCGGATCGGGGCCAGCCACGCCCATCAAGGGTATCAAAACGTTGTGGCGTCCTATGCCCTCTCCGACCCGGATGGCGGCCTGATTCCCGAATCCCCGACGGCCGGACAGGATTGGGACACTTCGCTGAAGCGCCAGCTGGAATTCTACACCTGGCTGCAATCCACCGAAGGAGCGATCGCCGGCGGCGCGACAAACAGCTGGGGAGGCGCCTACAAAGCGTATCCGGCCGGAACGAGCACGTTCTACGGAATGGCTTACGACAGCGCGCCCGTCTATCACGACCCGCCATCCAACAACTGGTTTGGCATGCAGGCATGGCCGGTGGAACGGATCGCGGAATTGTATTATATTCTCGCCTCGAACGGGGACACTTCGTCGGAAAACTTCCAGATGACCAAACAAGTGATCGATAAATGGATCGATTGGTCGATGGATTACATGTTTGTGGACAGCCGTCCGGTTTCCGATGCGGAAGGATATTATCTCGATGAGCAAGGACAACGGGTGCTCGGCGGACAGGATCCGCAAATCGCTACCGTTGAAGCGCCGGGCGAACTCTGGATTCCGGGCAATCTGGAATGGCAAGGCCAACCGGAAACCTGGAACGGGTTCGACAATTACACCGGCAATCCCGATCTGCACGTTGTGACGAAAGACCCGGGTCAGGACTTCGGCGTGGTCGGCAGCTACATTAAGGCTTTGACTTTCTACGCAGCCGGAACGAAGGCTGAAAACGGCAAATATACTGAGCTTGGCGAACAAGCCGAGAAGCTCGCTAAAAATATGCTGGATGCTTCTTGGAACTACAATGACGGCATCGGCATTACGAAGCCGGAGCCGCGCAACGATTATTACCGCTACTTCAAAAAGGAAATCTATTTCCCGGCAGGCTGGAGCGGCAAATACGGACAAGGCAACACGATTCCGGGGACGAATACGGTTCCGTCCGATCCGTCCAAAGGCGGCAATGGCGTATACATCGGTTATTCCGATCTTCTTCCCGAGATCAAAAACGATCCCGACTGGAAATACCTTGAGGAAAAATACAATACGTCCTGGAATCCGCAAACCGAAAAATGGGAAGACGGCAAACCGGAATTCACTTACCACCGCTTCTGGTCGCAAGTCGATATGGCTACGGCTTACGCCGAATACGACCGCTTGATCAACGGCGGCGGCGGTCCGGGCGAACCAACCGCCCCGAAAGCGCCGACGAAACTGAAAGCCGAAGCGGGCGACACCCAAGTATCGTTGTCCTGGAGCAAACCGGCCGGAGCGGACAACTTTACGGTGAAGCGCGCGACGGTGAGCGGCGGACCTTACACGGAAATCGCCACGGTCACAAATGCAGTTTACTTGGATCTTGATGTCGTCAATGACCAAACGTATTATTATGTCGTCAGCGCATCCAATGAAATCGGCGCGAGCCCGGATTCCGCCGAAGTCAGCGCCACCCCAACGGAAAAGCCAAAACCAGTGGAAGGCGATCTGAAACTGAAGTACCAAACGAACGATTCAAATCCAAACGACAATCATATCCGGGCGCAATTTAAGATCGTTAACAATGGAAAGGAAACCGTCAACCTCAGCGATGTGAAGTTCCGTTACTACTTCACGATTGATGGGGACAAAGCGCAGGAATTCCATTGCGACTACGCGGTAGTCGGCAGCGGAAACGTAAAAGGCACCTTCGTGAAGCTGGACGAAAGCGCTGAGGGAGCGGACTACTATTTGGAAGTTTCCTTCGGCTCTGGCGCGGGAAGCCTTGCGCCTGGAGCGGACAGCGGCGAAATTCAAGTCCGCTTCAACAAAATGGACTGGTCCAACTACAGCGAAACGGATGACTTCTCCTACGATCCGACGAAAACATCCTACACCGAATGGGAGCGCGTTCCGCTCTATGTCAACGACACCCTCGTGTGGGGGCTTGAGCCGTAAGGCATACCCCCGTACACGGTAAACGATTTACTTTCTCCTTCTCACCTTCTCATATAGTAAGGCGCGGCCCGGGCATATTTGCCCGGCCGCGCCTTGTTTGTTATTCACTCGGCCGAAATCCAAGGCAGCGGATTCGGGAATGCCGCCCAATCCAGCGTCATTTCCTCATCGCTTAGCAGACAGGCGTCAAGCTTCCGCTCAATCATGCTCCGGTCCATCTCGATGCCGATGAATACGAGCTCATTGATCCGGTCGCCCCAGACGGGATCCCACTTCCCCCGCATGTCGGGCTCCTGCGCGAGCACCTCAAGCTGCTGCTCCTCCGGCAGCGCCGCCAGCCAGTAACCCGCAGGGCCAAACTGGATCGACGGGCCAGCCTGGCTTAAACTGGCCGCCAGATCGGAATCGGCCGCGAGCCAGGCCAGCCCTTTGGCCCTCACGACTTCTTCCGGCCAGTCCGCCATAAAGCGGGCGAGCCGATCCGGATGAAAAGGCCTTACCCGCCGATACACAAACGAGCCGATCCCGTATTCCTCGGTTTCCGGCGTATGATTTTCCCGCTCCAGCTCTTTGATCCAGCCGGCCGACAGGCTCGCCTTGGCAAAATCAAACCGCCCGGTGTTCAAAATCTGTTCCGGCTCCACCCGGCCGTTCACCGCGAGGATGAATTGGGCCGTCGGCTGCAGCTTGCGCAGTACGCCTTCCAGCTCGTTCAGATCATCCTCACCTACCAAATCGCATTTGTTAAGCACCAGGACGTCGCAGGTTTCGATTTGGTCGATCAAAAGATCAACGACATCGCGAGTATCCCCCTCCCCCGCGGCCTGTCCGCGTTCCAGCAGCGTTTCGCCGGAGGAAAAATCATGCCAGAACCGGTACGCGTCCACGACCGTAACCATGCAGTCCAGCTTCGCTACGGCCGTCAAGTCGATGCCGGTATCCGGGTCCGCATAAGTGAACGTCTGGGCGATCGGCACCGGCTCGCTGATCCCGGTCGACTCGATCAGGATGTAATCAAACCGTCCCTCCGCCGCCAGCTTCTGCACCTCCTGCAGCAAATCGTCGCGCAGCGTGCAGCATATGCAGCCGTTGGACATCTCCACCAGCTTCTCCTCCGTTCGCGACAAATTGCCCCCCGCGTTCACCAGATCGGCATCGATGTTGATTTCGCTCATGTCATTCACGATCACCGCAACCTTCATTCCTTTGCGGTTGTTTAATACATGATTCAACAGCGTCGTTTTGCCCGACCCCAAATAGCCGCACAGCACCGTGACCGGGATCGGCTTCTGATGTTCTTTTTTCAAATGTCCGCTTCCTATTGTTTAATCGTAATTATTACGATTTATCTTTTTCATAATATATCTTCCCCTGCGCCCTTTTGTCAACCGGGAAAATTGAATTATTAATGGATTCTGCAAGTTTGGTTCTGAATTCCGGCGCAAATTAATAGTAATGATTATGATTTGGCCAAGCCGTTTTCAAGCCATTATCAGACATTAATTAGAACCCGCGTTGAAGGAGATCGACATGAACAAAATCGCCCTGCCCCGCCGCTTGCTGCCGCTTCTGGTTCCGCTTGCTTTTGCGCTGGCCTGCCTGACGGTCCTTGGACCGGTTCTCCTAAAGCAGGTCCCGCTGAACGAGGTGCAAACGTTCAAAACGAGCTTTATCAGCATTTTACTGGAGGCACTGCCCTTCGTGCTGATCGGAGCGCTGCTCTCCTCGCTGCTTCACCTGTTCGTGTCCGAGAAGACCCTTCGCCGCTTTATGCCCAAAAACCCGGCGCTCGGCATCCTGTGCGCCTGCCTGCTCGGCCTGATCTTTCCCGTATGCGAATGCGGGATGATTCCGCTTATTCGCCGGTTGATCCAGAAAGGGATGCCCGTTTATATGGCGGTCGTGTTTATTTTGTCGGGACCTATCCTGAATCCGGTCGTGTTCAGTGCCACCTACATGGCTTTTCGCTTATATCCCGATATGGTGTACGCCCGGATGGGGTTGGCTTTTGCCGTCTCCGCGGCGATCGGCGCCATCGTTTGGCTCACCTGGAAAGACGCCCCGCTGAAGCTCACTTTTTCCCGAGGAATGGATGAAGATGGAGGGCATACGCCCGGGCATGGCGGCGGCAAGCTGACGGCCGTGTTCGTGCACGCCGCAGACGAAGTGTTCGAAATGGGCAAATATTTGCTAATCGGCTGCATGTTGACGGCGGGCATCCAAGCTTTTGTCGCCAAGGAAAACCTCGCGGAAATCGGAAGCGGGCCGGTCAGCGCCTATGTGTTTATGATGGGGTTTGCTTTTCTGCTGTCCCTTTGTTCTACGTCCGACGCTTTCGTCGCCGCTACTTTCCTGCAGACATTTTCCGGGGGCTCACTGCTCGCTTTTCTTGTGTTCGGGCCGATGCTTGATTTGAAAAACGGGTTGATGCTGCTCTCCGTCTTTAAAACCAAATTCGTCCTCTACCTGGCCTTTCTTATCTGTACGATCGTGTTTACGGGGGCGGTGCTGACGGACGCGCTGTGGTTAAGCCCTTGACGGAAAAGAAACCAAGGAGGTGCCAACCGTATGAACCACCCCCGCGTGATTCGAGCCCACTATTTCGCCAGATCGCTGATCCTGCTCGGGTTCGCCCTGTTCATCGCCCATCTGTCCAAATCGGGAGCGCTCAAATATTATATCGCCCCGACCATGGAGCCATATATCCGCTACTGCCCGATCGCGTTAGTTTTGATGGCCGTCAGCCTTGCTTATCAGGCGTTGTTTCAAAAAGCCGCCGTCCTCTGCGACTGCGAGCGCCCGCTGTCTGCGTCAAGCTGGAAAAACGCCGCGGTCTACGGTCTGTTCCTGCTCCCGCTGCTGTTGGGAGCGCTGCTTCCCGATCAGGCGCTCGGCAGCTCTGCCGCCGCCAAAAGGGGGATGAGCCTGACCTCTCCCCTCTCTGCCTCGGAACAGCTGGAAGCGATGTTTAAAGCGCCCGATCCGTACAACGCCGAATTTGCCGAGCTGGCCAAACGGCTGTACCCGGAGGAGGTTATTGAGATCCGGCCGGAGATTTTCTCGGAAACGGTTGGGGCGATCGAACTGTTCCAAGATCAATTTCGCGGAAAAAAAGTCAAACTGAGCGGGTTCGTGTATCAAGCGCCGGACGCTCATGAATTTATTCTCGGCCGCTTCCTGGTGATGTGCTGCACGGCGGACGCGGCTCCGTTCGGCATTGTCGTGACATCGGCCAAGCCGCTGGGGAATATTCGGGCGGATGCCTGGCTGGAAGTGGAAGGAACGATCGAGCCGCAGATCCGCCAGGGCAAAAACATCATCACCGTTGCCGCCGAACGGATCAAGGAAATCCCCAGGCCGGACACGCCTTACGTGTACCCGAGCGGGGATTCGGTGCAGGTTTGGGAGAGCGGACAAGAGGAATAGTGAGGGTCCGGCAAGGAGCGCTTACCGGACGTAAGCGTCGATTCCGTCATCACCCAGGTCCCCGCCCCCGGTGCTCACGATCTCTACGTACACCCGGTTGGGAACGCATATGATCGTTTCGCCCGGGCGGGAGATGAAACCCATCTGCATCGAAATTTTCTTCGGGCAATCCGCGTAAATCATCTGGATTCCCTGGTCAAACACCTTTAACGTATTGTGGCCGTATTCCGTCCGGATATCGATCGTCTGCTCCGGACCGTCCAAAGGTACGTTTGCGTATGGCTTCCCATCCACCGTTATAACCGCGCTCAGGACGGACGGATCCACCGTTTGCCGGTTTTCCGCCGCCTCCCGGAGCAGCAGCCACACGGAACCGACCAGCACCAGAAACGCCATCAGCAGCACGTCGCCGCGCTTGAGTTTTAACATAACCTCATTCCATTCTTACGAATTAAAACGTAATTGTTACGAATAAACATATATTAGGAGGATGCCTCTCGTTTGTCAATGACATGTACCCGAAAGGAGCTTGCAGGATGCACCCTAACAGTAAAACGCCTGGCACGCCGGTCATCATTTTAAGCGGATTTTTGGGCAGCGGCAAAACGACGCTGCTGCTGAAGTTGCTTGAGGAAGCGGCCAAACGCGGGCTGCGGCCCGGCGTATTAATGAATGAGCTCGGGCGGCTCGATATCGACGGCGATCTCGTGTCCCGCGCATCCGGCATGATCTTTCCGCTGGAAAAGCTGCTGGACGGATGCATCTGCTGTACGAAAAAAGACGAAATCCAAGGAGCGATCGGCAGTCTGCTGCGGCAATCGCCCGACTTGCTGCTGCTGGAGCTCACCGGCGTGGCCAATCCGGAAGAAATCGTGGAGCAGCTTACCGAACCGGAGCTGGTCGGCCGGGTCTATCTCCACCGCGTCATTACGGTCATCGATGCCGAGCATGCGCTTGAATACAACAGCATATTCGCCTCCGACAAACAGCTCGTGCGGACGCTTCGCGGCCAGATCGCCGCGGCCGATGACCTGATCGTCAACAAAAGCGATCTCGTCTCCCCATCCCATCGCGCCAAAGTGGCGGAGATGGCCCGCAAGCACAATACCGCGGCACGGATGCATTACGCCGTCAGCGCCGACGTCCCGCTTGACCCTTTCTTTTCGGGAGTGCAATCGGTCCCCGGCAAAACGTCCGTCCCGGTGAAGCGCTCCCCTTTCCGGGTGATCGTGTCGGGTCACGCTCATTCTCCCGGGGCTCTCCAGGGTGAGCCTGGTGAATCCCCCGCTTCCTTCAGCAGAATCCGCACCGTCGTATTGCCTTTGCCCGAGCCTTTAAACTTTCCGGCCGGCACACTGGAACGGTTCATCAAACAATGGGGCAGCAGCGTGCTTCGGGCGAAAGGCTACCTCCGGTTTTCCCGGCAGGAGCAAACGTATCTTCTCCAATTCGCCGGCAAGCGGTTCCAGTGGGAGCCCGTTGCCTACAGCGGCCGGCATTACCTTGTATTGATCGGCTACGGACTGGAAGAAAAAGCGATCAGCAAGGAATGGGCTCTGCTTGTTTAGCGGCCGCTCGCGGCCTATCGCATGCCAAAAAGCCGCTCCCATCAGTCCAATCGACTGAAGGAGCGGCTTCTTTACGCAAGCAAGTGCGATTATTTCTGATTTTGACTTACGACCAGATTGACGAGAATATCCAGCTGTTTCTCCAGGTTCAGCCCGTCAACCATCCAAAACTCCTTGGTGTCAAGTTTATACACGTGATTGTTTTTGACTGCCGGAAGGTTTTTCCAGATCGAACCGTTCATGACCTCTTGCGCGCGTTCCGCCCCGCCGTCCGGCTCATACACCGTAACGAACATGTGATCCGCCGCATATTCGGGCAGCACTTCCAACGAAATGTCCGCTCCCGTGGTCGGGAACACTTCTTTTGCGATTTTATCAAGCGGCTTTAAGCCAAACATTTCGTACAGATTGTAGCCGGCATCCCGCGTTTTCGGCCATACCCAGAAGTTTTTCGCCCAAATCGAATACGTTCCGACGGTTTCGTTCGGGCCGATGACTTCCTGCAGCTTAGTCTTGGCTTCGTCCGCCTTTTGCTTGTAGCGGGTAATGAACGCTTCCGCCTCTTTCTCCCGGCCCAGCAAGGCGCCGACCGTTTTCACCTCTTCGAGCGGATCGATGCCCTCCCAACCTGTTGTAGCCAGGGTGACGACCGGAGCGATTTTTTTGAGCTGATCCACGGTCTCGGCCGGCAAATAAGTAGGGACGATAATGAGGTCAGGTTGAAGCTCCAGCACCTTCTCCACGGAAACATCACCGACGTTCTCGACGCCTTCCAGCTCCTTTTTCAGCAAAACCGAATTTTCCAGCGCCACCGAACCGGCGCCGACCGGCTTCACGCCCAAGGCCGACAGGTCGCCCAAATGCGTGATCGACACGATCCGCTGCGGGTTCGTTGCTATTTCCACTTGCTCCCCTTTATAGTCCGTGTAAACTTTTGTCCCGGCTTGTCCTTCCGGTGCCTCGCTGTTTCCACCCTGCGTTTTGCCCGCGGCTCCGCCGTTCGCGGCCCCATTTGCAGGAGCGCCGTTTGCCCCATTGGCTCCGGAGTTTCCGCCTTGACCGCCGCAGGCGGCAAGCACGACAGTCATCAACATAATTGTAGCCAAAGTAAAAAAGCGGTATTTAAAAGCGTGCATGTTTCTAATTGATCCCCCATTCATATTCCCACTGATAATGATTATCATTATATAGAGAAACGGGGATTTAATCAATAGAATCCGGGGATAAACGTAACGGATAGGGGGGATAGGCCACTCCTACGAAATGTAAAAATGCAGTTCATTCGCGCCCGACTCGCCTGACAATGGCCCGTCAAATGCAAAAGTGCACTTCATTTCCGGTCAAAAAGCGCTTTTTTATCGAGAAGCCCCAAATCAAATGTACTTTTGCATTTCGATGGACTGTTTCGGGAGAATTTGACAAAAATCGCCTGCACTTTTGCATCTGGGGTAAAAAAGTCTATCGACCTACCTGCTTATATCCTAAAAAAATTGCCCCCGCCACCCAAAGTGACAGGGACAACCATCGCCTGAAGTCAAACTTCAACTAAGCATTCACTTATAAACGTCAACTTAATTCCGTTCCACAGTGATCCATCCGTCGGCGTCGACTTCAACCGTCGCTCCCAGGGCTTCCGCCAGGAAACGCAGCGGCACGTAGGTCGATCCGTCCGTGTGCACGAACACCGGCTCGTTCAACTGAACGGCCTTGCCGCCCACCGCGGCTTGTTTCGAGCCGATCGTCAGGACGATTTCCTCCCCGGTGAGATCGTTGATAACAACGAGCCGCTTCGAGCCTTCCGTCCACTTCACTTCGGCGTCAAGCTGCTCCGACAAGTAGCGAAGCGGCACGAAACCAGTACCGTTTTTGTTGATGAATCCGTAATACTCGCTTTGCGAATCGATCAGCACATATTTATGGCCGATCCCGATTTGGTCCTTAAGCAGATTATAGAGCGGCGTCACTTCTTGGAAATTACGCAAAATTTGCCCCGGCGTTACCTCTCCGTCCGTCACGTCAAGCATGCCTGCGGAGGTATCCACCTGATCGATGGCCACCTCGCCGCCGATGTTCCAGGTTTCGCTCTCACTGTGAACCTTGATCGCCGAAATCGGGAGATCTTCGGAACTTGGCAACGCTACGTTCAGGTCCATCGTTTGCTTGCGGATGTTCAGCTTGCTGTCGAAATACAGGTCCAGCTTAAGCACCGTATCTTTGCCGAGCACAGTGGACAATTCCGGCGCATCGGCCAGCAGGCCGGCGACCTGTTCATCGTAGTTTCCAACGACTTCTTCAAGCCCCTTCTGAATCTCCGCGTAAAGTTCTTCGATGACTTGCGTTTTGGACGTCTGCTCCTCAAGCGACGAAGCGGAATCCTCATCACCGTAAAGATCGTCCATCGCGTTAATAACAGGCAGCACCATATCGTAATACTCGCCAATTAAGTCTTTCAAACCTTGCTCATCCTTGGACAAGCTGACGAGGAGCGGCTTGATCATGCCGATCAACTCGTCGCCGCGGATCTCGGCGTGCAGATTGGTCAGGTTTAACGATTCGCCGTTCACCTGCTCCTGGGTTTGTTTCACGGTGAGGACCGTTGGATTCGGGAAATGCTTGAAAAGAAGCTCCGCCGTCTTCAACGTTAAGTTTTGGACGCCTTCTTCATAATTCCCCATACCCATTTCTGCGGACAGCGTGTCTTCCATCGATATGTACAGCGGTTGCTTAGCTCCTTCGATCTGGAACGCAATCCCTTTATCGGCATCCACCGACATCAGAAACGGGATGTTCCCGCCCTGGAATCCGACCGAGCCTTTGATGGACACATGATCTTTATCCTGCACCTTGGCGTTGTCAATATTGAAAGATAAAGAATTGATCAGTTCGATAGCTGCCTTGTCCTCGGCGGACAAGTTCCCCGAAGACGGCACCAGTTCCACCTTAAGCGTCTGCTTCGATTCACTGGATGTCGGGTTCAAACTTCCGGCCAGCGCCTTGCTGACGTCGAAACCGCCCACAGCCTGACATCCAGTCAGCGCCACCAGAAGCAAAATCATGGGGATGGCCAGCCATTTCATTTTTTTCATCGTTCAACCTCCTTTGTTCTAATCTATTCCATTATCGGTGATATCCCCTGTTTTGTGAACAGCAAACCGCCATATCGCTTCCAAAGAACTACCTGCGTTCGATCAGCCCCCCTTTCCAGCGATAAAAATTATGTTATAATGAAGCTTGTGCCTAATGCCCCTCGCATGAAAGCACCCAATTGAAGAAGAATCCATGCTGGCCGGATGCGGCTAAGGCATGGGAGAGGTTCGAGAACTCCCTCTATAAAAAACTATAAAACGCCCTATCTTATGGAGGGGTTGATTTTGGCGTTCCGTTCATCAGCGCGAAAGTGCGAAGGGGACAGCCGAAACACCCGCCGGAACCGGGCTTGTTTTTTTGTGACCAGTTCAAGAACTCTCTTTCTTCTGCGAGCGAAGCCAAGGCTTGCCGCTTTCTAATCCAAAAGAAGATGGAGGGTTTTTTTATGCTTAAAAACGAAAAAGCGGTCGTTGTCTTCAGCGGCGGACAGGACAGCACCACCTGCCTGTTCTGGGCCATGAAGCAGTTTGGCGAAGTGGAGGCTGTGACGTTCGATTACGGCCAGCGCCATGCCCGCGAAATCGAATGCGCCAAGGACATCGCCCGCGAGCTTGGCATCAAACATACGATTCTCGACATGAGCCTGCTGGGCCAATTGACGCAAAACGCGCTGACCCGCAGCGACATCGCCATCGAGCAAAAGGACGGGGAGCTCCCCAGCACATTTGTGGATGGGCGCAACCACCTGTTCCTCAGCTTTGCCGCTGTCCTGGCGAAAGGGATCGGCGCCAAGCATATCGTGACCGGCGTCTGCGAGACCGATTTCAGCGGGTATCCCGACTGCCGCGACGTGTTCGTCAAATCGCTGAACGTGACGCTCAATTTGGCGATGGATTACGAGTTCGTGATTCACACGCCGCTGATGTGGATCGACAAGGCCGAGACATGGAAGCTGGCCGACGAAGTGGGAGCGTTCGACTTCGTCCGCGAGCGGACGCTCACCTGCTACAACGGCGTCATCGGCGACGGCTGCGGCGAATGCCCGGCCTGCAAGCTGCGCAAAGCCGGCCTGAACAAATACCTGCTGGAGCGTCAGGGGGCGGATAAACCATGAGCCGCACGCCGGGCGAATTTCGGATCGTCGAATCGCTGCAGAAGCTGGGCCGCGACATCGGCAAGGAGCAGTTGCGCTACCACCGGCGCCGCGTTCTCGTCAGCAAGGAGTTCACCTTCGACGCCGCCCATCATCTGCATGCCTATGAAGGCAAATGCAAAAATCTGCACGGTCACACGTATAAAGCCGTGTTTGGCATCAGCGCCCTGCCGAACGAGATCGGCATCACCGCCGATTTCGGCACGATCAAGGAGATCTGGAAAAACGAAATCGAAGTTTATCTCGATCACCGGTATTTGAACGAAACGCTGCCGCCGATGAACACGACGGCGGAAAACATGGTCGTATGGCTGTTCGAGAAGATGGAGGCCGCCCTTGGGTCCGAAGCCTACAAGGATGTCGTGCAGGAGGGCCGGACGGAGTTCGTCCGCCTGTACGAAACGCCGACCAGCTATGCCGAAGTCAGACGGGAGTGGATGCGTGATGAATAACCTGCCGATTCCCGTGCTGGAGATTTTCGGGCCGACCGTTCAGGGCGAAGGCATGGTCATCGGGCAAAAAACGATGTTCGTCCGCACCGCCGGCTGCGATTACCGCTGCGCCTGGTGCGACTCCGCCTTCACCTGGGACGGCAGCGCCAAAGACGCGATCCGCCGCATGACGCCGGCGGAGATTTGGGAGGAGCTGCGCGCAATCGGCGGCGACCGCTTCTCGCACGTCACGCTGTCGGGCGGCAATCCCGCTCTTCTGCCGCAGCTCTCCGGACTGGTGGATCTGCTGCATGCTAAAGGGGTCGCCATCGCCGTCGAGACGCAGGGCTCGCGCTGGCAGGACTGGCTGGCCGAGATCGAGCAGGTCACGTTGTCGCCGAAGCCGCCGAGCTCGGGGATGGAGACCGATTGGGCTATTCTGGACGACATCGTGACCAAGCTGTCCCATCGCCCCCATCCCTTGGCCGTCAGCCTGAAGGTTGTTGTGTTTGACGAGACCGATCTCGCCTACGCCAAACAAGTGCATGCCCGCTACCCGGATGTAGCCATGTATGTCCAGGTCGGCAATCCCGACGTGCGGCGGATGGATATCCGGGAGCATGCCAGCGATCTGCTGCAGCGCTATGAAGCGCTGATCGATAATGTCGTGGCCTCGTCCGAGTTGAACGACGTGCGCGTCCTGCCGCAGCTGCATGCCCTCGTATGGGGCAACAAACGCGGCGTATAGCTTTGGCCATTATTTTTTTCATATAGATAAAATCACTTTGTAAAGGAGGGCCAACCCATGGCCGGAAGAAAACCTGAAGAAATGCAAGACGTCACGCTGCTGGGCAACCAGGGCGTTAAATATCCGTTTGATTACGCGCCGGAAGTGCTCGAATCGTTTGACAATAAACACCCTTACCGCGACTATTTTGTGAAATTTAACTGTCCCGAGTTTACGAGCCTTTGCCCGATCACCGGGCAGCCGGATTTCGCCACCATCTATATCAGCTACATTCCCGACATAAAAATGGTGGAAAGCAAATCGCTGAAGCTGTACCTGTTCAGCTTCCGCAATCACGGCGATTTCCACGAGGATTGCGTCAACATCATCATGAACGACCTGATCAAGCTGATGGATCCGAAGTACATCGAGGTATGGGGCAAATTTACGCCGCGCGGCGGCATTTCCATCGATCCGTACTGCAACTATGGCCGCCCCGGCACCAAATACGAGGCGATGGCCGAACACCGCCTGCTCAATCACGACATGTACCCGGAGAAGGTTGACAATCGCTAACGCCTTCCCCCTCCTTTTTCTGGTATGATAAAAGGTAAGTTTAAGAGTTTGCACGATACCATAGAAAAGGGAGAGGAGAACCGTGAAGCCACACGTATTTATCGCCAGACCCGTGCCTCCGGAGGTGGAGGTTTACCTCGCCGAACACTGCTTTTGCAGCAAGTGGGACGGCGGCGGACCGATTCCGCGCGAGCGGCTGCTCGCAAGCCTGGCCGAAACGGACGGCCTGCTGACGTCCGGCACCCGGATCGACGCGGAGCTGCTGCAGCATGCTCCCCGGTTGAAGGCCGTCAGCAATATCAGCGTCGGCTATAACAACTTCGATCTGGACGCGATGAAAGCCTGCGGCATAATCGGAACGAACACGCCGGCGGTGCTGAACGACACGGTCGCGGACCTCATTTTTGCGCTGATGCTGGCGGTCGCCCGCCGTGTTGCGGAGCTCGACCAGTATGTGAAGCAAGGAAATTGGAAACGCGGCGACGACGAAAAACTGTTTGGGCTCGATGTGCATCACAAGACGCTGGGCATCATCGGCATGGGGGAAATCGGGGAAGCCGTCGCCCGCCGGGGCCATTTGGGCTTCGGCATGGACGTGCTGTACTATAACCGCAGCCGCAAACCCGGGACCGAGGCTGAACTGGGCGCTGTGTACTGTTCTATGGAAGAACTGCTGCGGAAATCCGACTTCGTCGTCCTGATGACGCCGCTGACCCCGGAAACGCGGGGGCTGATCGGCGAACGCGAGCTCGCCTGGATGAAGCCGACGGCCGTGTTCGTCAACGCCTCCAGGGGGGCGACGGCCGACGAAGCCGCGTTGACCCAAGCGCTGCAGCAGGGACGCATCTACGGGGCCGGGCTCGACGTTTTCGAGCGCGAACCGATCGCGCCGGACCATCCGCTGCTGAGCTTGCCCAACGTCGTCACCCTGCCGCATATCGGCTCCTCCACCGCGCAAACCCGCCATCAAATGGCGATGCTGGCCGCGGAGAACCTGGTTAAGGCGCTGACCGGCGGCACTCCGCCGAACGTGGTCAAGGAGCTGCGCCTCTGAACCTGCTGCCGCCTACCATTTAAAGAAGCCGCTCCCTGGCATGGATTCGAACTTCCATGTTTCGGGGGCGGCTTTTTTAAAGGTTATAGAATTTCTTTGCGTGGAAGGAACTATATGCCACTTCCATCAAGTTGCGATACAAGGAAGAGGGGGAAATCTCACGAAATGTAAAAGTGCAGGCGATTTTTGTCGAAACTCCTCTAAATCGGGGGTTCAAAGGCAAAAGTGCAGTTCATTTTCGCTCAAAAGCTGCTTTTTTATCGGATAGCCTCAAATGAGATGTACTTTTGCATTTCAAACGCTCTAAAATGGTGATTTACGGAATATAGGATGTACTTTTGCAGTTGATCCCAGCGGACCGCCCTTCTTCCCATGGAAAACGATAAACTCGGCTTTCAGCGAAAAACATAAGAACAAAAAATGCCGCTAATGGAGATGAACATGCTAGGCTCCGGATGATAAGCACATAAAGTTCCGCTATTTTGCAGGCCCAGTCGACAGTTCGTCTTTCCAGTAGCCAGCTCCAGCTGTCAAGCGCCGATCTCCATGTTTAGCCCTCTTTTAACCAATTCAATGGCCTACACCAAGAACACAACCGCACGGTCCTTCTCCCCATTCTGATCATCGTATACTTTGCACGTTATTCAGCCCTGCTGCTTGGAAGGCTTGGCCGCCGCGCCGCGGAGAATCCGATCCTTGGGCATGGCGATGACGACCAGGACGGAACAAACGGCCGGAATCAAAGCCCACATAAAGGTGTGCGCAATCGAGCTGGATAAGGCGTCCGTAATTTTGTCCAAAATTTCCGGCGGGATCATTGCCCGCTTGTCCTCGCTCAACGCCTCCTGGGCATTGCCGAAAGTCGCCCCTGCTTGTCCCGTTCCGGCAAAAGCCGCGGACATCTTGTCCGCCAGCAGATTGCGCTGCACGATCCCGAAGATCGTAATCCCGAGCGTCATGCCGAGTGAGCGCAGAAAAGAGTTGGTCGACGTCGCCGCACCGCGCTGCCGCATGTCGAAATGATGGACGGACGCCATGCTGAGCACCGAAAAGGAGAAGCCGACGCCAAAGCCCGTCAAAATGCTGAAGACGGTTAGCAGCAGGCGCGAGGTATCGTTCGTCAGCGTGCTTAAGGCGAAAACGCCGCAAACGAAGCAGACGACCGAGATCGCCATGACCGCGCGGTACGACATCCGTGAGGTCAGCATTCCCCCCAGCATGCTGCCGATAACCGAACCGATCATCATCGGCATCAAAATAATGCCGGAGTTCGTGGCCGAGCCGCCGAATACGCCCTGCACGAAAATCGGGATGTACACCGTCGCCACGATAAACACGCTGCCGTACAGCAAAGCGAGCAAACAGCTTGTCGCGTAAAGCCGTATTTTGAACATGTCAAATGAAATGATCGGCTCCCGCGCTTTCCTTTCCGCCAGCAAAAAGGCCACAAACAGCACAGCAAAGCCGGCAAACAAAGCGATGATCGCCGCCGAACCCCAAGCGAATTTCTCGCCCCCGAGCTCCAGCGCAAACATCAGGCAGACCACCGCCCCGACGAGGGTAACCGCCCCGCTCCAATCGATCTGCTGCTTCGTATGCGTGAGCGATTCCCGGTAATAAGCGGAGATCAGCAGCAGGGAGACGATCCCAATCGGCACATTGATGTAAAAGACCCAGTGCCATCCCAGCGAATCGGTGATAAACGCGCCAAGCAGCGGGCCGAAAATGCTGGAGGTACCGAATACCGCTCCGAGCAGGCCGGTCATTTTCCCGCGCTGCTCCACGGGGAAAATGTCATAGATGATCGTAAACGCGATCGGCATCAGCGCCCCGCCGCCGATTCCTTGGATCGCCCGGTAAATGCTGAGCTGCATAATGCTTCCGGCCAGCCCGCACAGGACCGAACCGAGCAAAAACGTGACAACCCCAAACAGGAAAAAGCGTTTCCGGCCATACATATCGGACAGTTTGCCGAAAATCGGCGTCCCCGCCATCACCGCCACCATATAAGCGGAGGTTACCCAGACGAACTGCTCCATGCCCCCGAGGTCGGCGACGATCGTCCCCATCGCCGTCGTTACGATCGTGTTGTCCATGGCCGACATTAAGATCGCCAGCATCAGGCCGACCAGGATGAGTGTGGTTTGATTCTTTTTTTCCGCTGTCAACGTCGTCTCTCCTTTTAGCCAATTGATTCAAATTTTACATAACATAGCTTCTTCCCATTCTATTGAAATTTCCGCAAATGTAAACCTTTATTCCGTTAAATTTTGCGCCTGCTCCCAACTATCCCTTTTCCAGTTATTAGCCTATAATGTTATTTGAAACTGTTTGCGAAAGGAAGTATTTTCTAATGAATATGAAATGGACTGAGCTTGACCGAAAAATGCGCGAATCCGGGATCAGCACGCTGCTGATTACCGATCCGAAACATGTATACTATCTCACCGGGTTCCTAAGCAATCCGCATGAACGCTTTCTTGGCGCCGTCCTTCAAGCGGGGAGCGAACCGTTTCTCGTTGTCCCCGCACTGGACGAGGAAGCGGCCCGGGCGGCGGCGGACGTCGATGAAATCATCACCCATCAGGACACGGACGACCCGTATCTCCTGCTGAAGCAGCGTTTGAAGGGGACGCTTGGGACGATCGGATTCGAAAAAGAGCAGGTGACTGTGGCCAGGTTCGAGCAAATGCAGGAAACGCTTGGTTTTTCCCGGTATTTGGACGTTGGCCCTTGGCTGCGTGAGCTTCGTTTCCGCAAAAACGCGGAAGAGGTCGCCAAAATCAAGCACGCCGTAAGTCTGATCGAGCAGGTGCTGACGGAATCGGTGCGCCAGGTCAAGGAAGGAATCAGCGAAAATGAGCTTGTGGCCGAGGTGGAATATCAAATCCGCAAGCTGGGCGCGGACGGCCCTTCCTTCGATTCCATGGTGCTGTCCGGGGAAAAGACGGCTTTGCCGCACGGTGTTCCCGGAACACGGCAAATTCGCCGCGGCGACCTTGTCATGTTTGACATCGGGGTTTACGCAGACGGGTACGCATCGGACATCACGCGCACATTTGCCGTAGGGGAGTTGTCTGACGAACTGGTCAAAATATACGAAACCGTGCTGGCCGCCAACATGGCCGCCATCCAGGCGATCAAACCCGGGGTTGCCTTCGCCTCGATCGACAAAGCCGCGCGCGACGTCATCGAAGCCGCCGGTTACGGCCCATATTTTATTCACCGGTTAGGCCACGGGCTGGGCATTGACGTCCATGAATTCCCTTCCGTCCACGGCAAAAACGAACAATTGCTGACGGAGGGCAACGTATTTACGGTAGAGCCCGGTATTTATGTGCCGGGAGTCGGCGGCGTCCGCATCGAGGACGACGTGCTGGTGACCGCCTCCGGCGTGGAAGTGCTGACGACCTATCCGAAGCAATTGGCTTATATCTAACACTAAATGTAAGAAATCGGAGTTTTTTTATTCCTGTCGGGATAGGGAAATCTCTGATTTTTTTCTTTTTTGCAAGTTATTCATTTTCAAAGGGCATTTTTTCCTATAAAATAATGCTTATGAACCAGTGGTTAAAAAAGAGACTCCACGGTTTCGGATAGGCTTAGAGACATAGTTTACTTATTTTATGGGAGATTGGGGAGGATTCCGTGCTTAGAGTCAAGAGCTCTATCAGCCGCAAATTCATGCTTACGTTTGCGGTGCTACTCGTTTTGTCTTCGCTTTTGTTTAGTGTTAGTTTTTATTACATCTCCATGGGGATCATCACCCAAAACGTGCTTCCGCAATTTGACAAGGTGCTGCTGACCAGTACGCAGGACATTTATAAAAGGCTGGACACGAATCAAGCGCAGCAGTTGATGAGCGGAAAGGAAAACTCCCGTTTTGCGGTTGAATCCTATTTGACGAAAAGCGCCGAGGAGTTTCATTTAAACAAAGCTTACCTGATCCAGCTTCAGGAAAATGGAGCCGCCGTCATCGCCGCCAATGAAAATTCCGGCATGAACGCCGGCGACCCGTTGGAGATTCAAACGGCCATGACCAAGACCTCCGATGGGGGAGTACATATCAGCGAGCTGTATTCGGACCGGTTCGGCTCGCACAAAACGGCGTTCATCGCGATCCCCGGAAGCAAAGCGGTGCTGGCCATCGGGCTGGACGCCACTTTTATCGATGAGAAGCGGGCGGAAATTTTGCAAATTTGCATCGGCATTACCGCCCTCGTCATCGTGGGCGGTCTGTTGGTCGCGTATTTTGTTAGCCGGCGCATCACCAAATCGATCAAAAAGCTGGTTGCCGTTACGGAAAAAATGGCCGGCGGCGATTTCCGGCAAACGATCGAGGCGTCCGGCCATGACGAAGTCGCTCAGCTTGCCGCAAGCTTCCGTACGATGACGAACCAGCTCAAAGAGATGTTCGCCAAAGTAATGGACACGTCGCAAACCGTCGTGAGCGGGTCGGAACATTTATCGCGGTCGGTGGACACGTTTGGGGACCTGATCACCCGTTCCAATACGGCGACGCGCGAAATCGAATCCGGCAGCCTGACGATCGCCACGGCCGCCGCCGAAAATGCCCGGGCGATGGAGGAAATTTCGCAGGGCATCCAGTATATCGCCTCCTCTTCCGCCGAGGTCACCGAACGGATCGGACAAGCCGCCGAGGAAGCCGGCGCCGGCAACGAGCTGGCGCAAACGGCCGTCGAGCAGATGCAGCACGTCGAGGAAGCCGCCGGCCGCACGCTGGAGCATATCCGTATTCTCAACGAACGTTCCGAATCGATCGCCACCGTCGTTGGAACGATCACCGAAATCACGAAGCAAATTAATATCCTGGCGTTAAATGCGGCCATCGAAGCTTCCCGCGCCGGAGAAAACGGCAAAGGCTTCGCCGTCGTCGCCGAAGAAGTGCGCAAGCTGGCCGAGCAATCCCGTGAAGCCATGGACGAAATCGGCGAATATTTGCTGAGCATCCGCGAGGAATCGGAAAATTCCGTCAGCGCGATGCAGCGCGCCAGCGAGGAGATCGTCTCCGGCACCGGCCGTGTAAAACAAGCCGGCCGCGCCTTCGGGCAATTGACGGAGCTGATCCAAAACATCAATTTGACGATCCAATCCGTCTCATCTTCCACCCAACAAGTATCCGCCGGCACGGAGGAGGTCACCGCCTCGGTCGAGGAGTCGGCCAACATAACGGCCAAATCACTGGCGAGTATGGAACAAATCGCCCAATATTCGCAGCAGCAGCTGACCGAAATGGAAAGCCATGCCCAAACGGTCCGCTCCCTCCACGAACAGGCGCTGTCACTGCGCGAATCGGTGGAGAAGTTCCGTATCTAGTGGGCGGAGAAGCTCCAACTGTATGGGAGAAGTTCTAACTGCTGGGAGATACTCCAACCGCAGGAGGAAGCTCCAACCGCATGGAGGCTAACGGACCTGAGCGACCTTATTTGCCTGAAAAAACGCCGTTTTCATTTCTAACGGACCGAGGAGCCGCTATTTGCCCAAAAAAGGCCGGATATGTGCACATAAATGCCGAATAAGGTCTGTGGTGTCCGTTACATTTTGAAAACTGTGGATTTCACCAAATTAACGGCGCTGGGGTCCGTTAGGGGGCGGTTAACCAAAATTGTGTCGTATGCCCTACGCCAGAGTTTCTCACAATCGGATCGTCCGCACCGCATCTCATTGGAAAAAATCCAATAGATCGTCGGAAATCGACCACCATTGGGAGCTCTGATTGGAAAATATCCAATAGAATTTGCTTAAACTGCCTGTTTTGTGCCTTACAAAGCCCAATCTATTGGATATATCCAATCTGGCTGCTGTATTTACCATTTTATTTCCAGTTCTATTGGATATATCCAATTAACCTTCCCAATTAACCTTCCGTACTTACCACTAATTTTCCGGTTCTACTTGGCAGTATCCATTGAGAGTGCCGGTGCTAAGCAGACGATTCGCCCCAAACTTACCTCCTAATTTCCCTTCCATTCGCTATCGCCGGATCGAGCCCGGCGATTTCATAAAGCTGCTCCAGCTTCACGTGCCGCCGAACATGTTCAGCGAGGCGGTCGAAGGCCGCTTCTTTGCGGGAGGCCGCCGTAAAGGTCGCGCCCAGGGGATCGAGTCCCTTGGCCGTGCGAATGCCATCCAGCCAGCCCCGCCGCCACGCGTCGTTATGAAACAGGCCGTGCAAATAAGTGCCGAAAACGCGCCCGTTGACGAGAGCGACACCTTCGGGATAGACTTCGTCTTCGTCCGAAGACGGCGTACCGGCAAAAGTGCCGGTCAGTTCGCGGCGGATCAGAAACATATCGGCCAGACCAGGGCCGGCGGAAGAGGACGCCGAAGCAGAAGCGAAAGCAGAAGCGTAAACAGAAGCGGACGCGGAAACAGAGTTCAAAACCGATGGCGAGGCGGAATCCGCCGGCAACCGAACCGTCTCCCCTTGATGGATTTCGTAGCCTTCGATAGGCAGGGCGGCCTGGCCGGGAGGATACATCCGCACCGGATGCCCGTTAGCTGTCGTCCCGCGGACGCGGACCGTCTTTTTGCCCGGGCGGAAGGTCGTCGCGAGCGGCAGCCAGCCCAAACCTTCCGCCGACTGCGGTGCGCCCGCCTCTACCGCCTCGGGGTCGTGCAAACGCACCCCTAGCATCTGATAGCCTCCGCAGATGCCAACCAGTTGGGCATGCTCCCGGACGTCCATATAACGCCGGATAGCTTCATCCCATCCCTGCTCCCGCAGGAAGGTCAGGTCTCCGATCGTGTCCTTTGTACCCGGCAGGATGATCGCGTCGGGCTGACCCAGATCGGTGAGCCTGTCCACGTAACGGAGCGATACGTCCGGCTCGGCGGCGAGCGGAGCGAAATCGGTGAAATTGGAGATGCGCGGATAGCGGATTACGGCGATATCAACTGCTGCCTGTTCCCGGGCGGATTTGTCCGCCGCCGATGGATAAGTATCCAAAACGACCGAATCTTCGGCTTCAATGTCCAGGTCGGGAAGATAGGGCAGCACGCCGAGCACGGGAATGCCGGTGCGCCGCTCCAGCCAGTCGAGCCCCGGCTGGAGCAGGGAAAGGTCCCCGCGGAATTTGTTGATGATGAAGCCTTTGACCCGTGCCCGTTCCTCCGGCTCCAGCAGCTCCAGCGTACCGACCAGGAACGCGAACACCCCGCCGCGATCGATGTCCCCGACTAAAATAACCGGAGCGTCCGCCCATCCGGCCAAGTTCATATTGACGATGTCGCGCTGCTTCAGGTTGATTTCCGCCGGGCTGCCGGCCCCCTCCATGACGACGATGTCGTACTGCCGGCGCAGACGGTTCAAGGCATCCATCACAAGCGGCTTCGCCTCCGGGAGAAACTTCTCCCGGTAATCCGCCGCGCTGAGATGCTGCAGCGGCCGCCCGTGGACGACGATCTGCGAATGCATATCCCCGGTCGGCTTGATCAGCACCGGGTTCATGTCCGTGGTGGCGGCGATGCCGCAAGCCTCGGCTTGCACCCCCTGAGCCCGGCCGATTTCCCGGCCGTCCGGCGTAACGTAGGAGTTCAAAGCCATGTTTTGGGACTTGAAGGGAGCCGTGCGAAGCCCGTCCTGCGTAAAAATACGGCAGAGCGCCGTGACAATAACGCTTTTCCCGACATCCGAGGCCGTGCCTTGCACCATAAGCACCGCGCCGCCCCCCTTGGAATCGTCCACGCTTTCCCCCGCCCCTCTGACATTGGCTTCTCCTGCCCCAACGGCCCCGCCTGGAATGAAGCTTCCAGTCTTATTTTCCATCTGCTTCCTCTCCCTTCCGTTTTGCCGCGCCCGCGATCACCGGAATATCAAAACCGCCAGCAGCAGCAGCGCAGCTTCCAGTCCTTCGTTCAGCGCCCCGTAGGTATCGCCGGTTAAACCGCCCAGCTTGGCGCTCATCCAGCGGGCCGCCAAAGTTCCCCCCGCCCAGGCCAGCAAAGGGTGCAGACAGGCGTACAGCAGCAATTCCACCAAGGGCAGGTCGATGCTGCCGCGTAAGGCTGCCCCCGCCTCCGTCGCCTGCAATATGGGCTGCACGCTTATCGGCAAAATAACCAGCAGCACAGCGGGCAGCATCGCCGCCACGGTCAACACGATCGCCCAAACGGCAGCTCCCCGGGCGTCGCGTGACCCAAACCCGCGGAACTGCCCGGCCAAGCCTTCCCCTTGGCGGGCGTTTGGCCAAAAACGCATGGCCCGGGTCATAAACCAGCGGCTCCACACGGGCGCCGTCAACAGGGCGGCCCCGGTCTGCCATGCGCCGCCCTGCAGCAAGGAAGCCAGAAGCGAAGCCTTTAGCATAAGCAGCAGCACGCAGGCGAGCACCCCCATCGCTCCGACCCGGCTGTCCTTCATAATTTCCAGCATTTTTTCCCGGGGCCGGTAGCTGAGCAAGCCGTCGGCCGTGTCCATCCAGCCGTCCAGATGCAGCCCGCCGGTGACCCAAACCCAAGCGATCAGCGTCAGTACGGCGGCGGGCAGCGGCGGCAGCAGCCATGCCGACAAAATTGCGACGGCCCAGACGCTAAGCCCCACGGCCGCGCCTACAAGCGGGTAATATCGGGCGCTTCGCCGCAGCAGCTCGGGCGTAAAATCGAGCTCGGCCCGAACCGGAAACCGCGTCAAAAATTGAAAAGCAGCCAATATCGGCTGCTGCGGGCCGCTCCGATTGCTCTTACTCTCATCGCTCATAGCCGATACTCCCTGCTTTTCAACTCGATCGGAATGCCTGCCGTCACGAGAAACACCTGCTCGGAAATGGCCGCCATCCTGCGGTTCAACCTGCCCGCCAAGTCGCGATACAACCGGCCCAAAGGGTATTCCGGTACGATTCCGTCGCCCACCTCGTTGGTGACCATCACCAGCGTGCCGGGGAAAGCTTCGGCCGCGGCAGCCAGCCGCCCGATTTCCCGCTCCATGACCTCGGCCGCGTCGGGCCGTTCCCCCTGCTCTAGCAGCATGTTCGACAGCCATAACGTGAGGCAGTCGACGAGCACGACGGCCGTGGCGGACGAGCCCGCCTTTTCCGTTCCCTGCTGGTTCGTCCCGGCCGCTTCCGCCCCGCTTGCCCGCAGCTCGTCCCCTAACTCCGTCAGCTTTTCCGCCAGCCGCAGCGGCTCCTCCACCGTCGTCCAAGCAAATCCGCTTTGTTCCCGCTGCCGCCGGTGCAGCGCGATCCGCTCGGCCATTTCTTCGTCGAAGGCTTGCCCGGTCGCGATATATAACGCAGCTTTCGCATGCTTCATAATCCAGCGCTCGGCAAACGAGCTTTTGCCGCTGCGGGCGCCGCCCGTGATCGTTACTTTCATCGCTTTCCCCCCAAACTCATGTTGACTGTTGACGCAATTTCGCCCGGGCAGCGCCCCTATATTTTACTGGTCGCCGCCCGTGGAAATCCCCGCGCTCTCAAACGTAGCCATCTCCCGCATGATCCAGCTCGCCGCGTCCACCAAATGCAGGGCGAGCACCCCGCCGGTTCCCTCGCCGAGCCGCATGCCGAGCTCCAGCATCGGATCGAGCTTAAGCTCCCGAAGCAGCTGGCGGTGCCCCTGCTCCGCAGAAACGTGGGAAGCGATCATATACCCGGCCGCTTCCGGCGCTAGCCGGCTTGCGGCAAGCGCCGCCACGCTGGAAATGAAGCCGTCGATCACGACGGGGCAGCGGCTTTTCGCGGCGCCAAGAATGACTCCGGTGAGCCCGGCGATTTCCAGGCCGCCCACTTTAGCTAACACGTCGAGCGGGTCTCCCGGGTCCGGACGATTGACCTCCAGGGCGCGCTGCACGACTTCGATTTTGCGGCGCAGCCGTTCATCGTCGATCCCGGTTCCCCGGCCGACGCTATGCTCCGGCGAAATCCCGGTTAAAGCGCTCATCATCGCCGCACTGGCCGTCGTATTGCCGATGCCCATTTCGCCCGTAACGAACAGGCGAACGCCGTGGGATGCCGCTTCCTCCACAAGCCGCGCCCCGATCAGCACGGCCGCCTCCGCTTCCTCCCGGGTCATCGCCGCGCCTTTGGCCATATTGGATGTGCCGTACCGCACTTTCCGCTGCATCAAAGCCGGGTGCAACAGCTCCGCGTTCACGCCGATATCAACGCACACGACGTCGGCGCCGGCCTGGCGCGCCAGCACGTTCACCGCCGCTCCCCCGGCAAGGAAATTGCCCACCATCTGCGGCGTCACTTCCGCCGGAAAGGCGCTGACGCCTTCCTCGCAAACGCCGTGGTCGGCGGCCATCACAAACACCGTGCGCCGCGGGAACTCCGGCAGCGCTTCACCCGTAATACCAGCCAGCTTGACGGCCAATCCCTCCAGCTTGCCGAGACTGCCGGGCGGCTTCGTCAACCGCCCCAAATGTTCCTCGGCGGCAGCCATCGCCACCGTATCCAGCCCGCCGATGCTTCCGATAAGTTCCAAAATCGCATCATATCCCATGACTATTCGTCCCTTCCCCGTTCGGTTCAACTGTTCGGTTCATCTGCTCGGTTCATCTGCTCGGTTCATCTGCTCGGTTCATCTGCCCGCATCCTCTGTTCGCTTTTTCCGCCTCAATTTCCGGTTTCGCCGCTCCAATCGCCCTAGTAGAATGATCCGGAAATAATATGGCTTATCTGTGGACAGGGGCCATGGGTCACTTTGTCCCATATTAGTCTTGTGCTCAGTATCGTCCCCATAAAATAGAGGAACTTTAGGGTCCTATTTTCC
The DNA here is from genome assembly GCF_003863965.1 of Paenibacillus oralis. Classification (GTDB taxonomy): domain Bacteria; phylum Bacillota; class Bacilli; order Paenibacillales; family Paenibacillaceae; genus Fontibacillus; species Fontibacillus oralis. The sequence continues at coordinate 3,707,605 of NZ_RRCN01000001.1, read as the reverse complement.
GAATTTGAGTCTATTCATCACCATAGGGGAACTTTAGGGTCTTATTTTTCGATGAACAGGGCGAAAGGCGGATGGCGTAAAATAAGTTGTGTAAGGACAGGTTAGTCTATCAAACGACAAAAAAGTAGGGTATGCTTGGGATTGCGAAGTCACCAAGGAGGAACCCTACTCAATGACAACTATACAACAAAACTCGTTCACAGAACAACTCGAAAATACAATGCAAAGTTTTCTAAAAGAAAAAATTGAAACTCTTTTAAAGGAGGAAATTAAAAATTACTTACAAGTAGAACACCCGGAAGTGGCAAACAGCCGCAACGGATATTACAGCAGGAACTGGGAAACCCGACACGGGGTGATTCCGGATCTGCAAGTGCCGCGGGATCGCCAAGGCGACTTTCAGACGGAACTGTTCGCGCCCTACCAGCGGCGGGAAGCTTGGCTAGAGGACACGGTCATTCACATGTACAAGGGCGGGATGAGCACAAGAGACATCGCCGCCTTCATTGAAAAAATGTTTGGCGCCCAGTACTCGCCAACGACCGTGAGCAACATCACGAGCACGGTGCTGGAAGACGTTGCGGCCTGGCAGGCTCGACCGCTGGCCAAGCGTTATGCGGTCATCTATCTGGACGGGATGTACGTGAAGCTCAAGCGTCAGTCCGTCGCCAGCGAAGTCATTTATATTGCCATGGGTGTCGATGAGGCCGGACACCGTGAGATCCTTAGCTTCAGCCTTGGCGGCAAAGAAAGCGCCAACGGGTGGAGGGATGTCCTGCGAGACCTCTACAAACGTGGCGTGCACGAGGTGCTGCTGGGCGTATTCGATGGCTTAGCGGGACTGGAGGAGGCCTTCCGGGAAACGTATCCGCAGGCCGGCGTCCAGCGTTGCGTCACTCATAAAATGCGCAATACGCTACCGAAAATCCGCGATAAGGACAAAGCGGATTTCGTGACGGACATGAAGACGATTTACAGTGCCATGGATCGCGATGTCGCCATGGCCAATTTCGACCTCGTGCAAGCCAAGTGGGGCAAGATCTATCCGAAGGAGCTCGCGTCGTGGGAGAACGAGTTACCGGTCCTCCTTCGCTTTTACGATTTCCCAACGATGATCCACTATGCCATTTACACCTCGAACCCCATCGAGCGAACAAACAAGGAAATCCGCAAGCGGCTGCGGCCCATGAACAGTTTGACGAACATGGATGCAGCGGAGAAAATTATTTATCTAGAGGCCCTCTCCTATAACGAACGCTGGAGCAGCCGGGTGTTGCGTGGATTCGCGGATGCAAAAACCCAGCAAGCGCTCAAAAAAATGTTTGACGAAAAATATCCCCAGGCCTGAGCCGATGCAGTCGCGTTAGCCAGGTGTGGCACACAAAGCATAGATAACAAGGACACTTTGACAACTGGAAATGAAAAGGAAATTTTTCAGGGGGGATCCCCCCTGAAGCTTGAAAACCAATGATATCCATTGTCCCAATGGATACCCTACTTCGAACCCTAAAAGATAATTACACAAAACTCTTGACGCTACCGAAAGGCGGCCTTTCGCCACTAAATCGTGAGAATAGCGCCATAAAATTCCTCTATTTCACGCAACATGGGGGATATCGGCTGAAATAGCGCCCTTTTTTTCCTTTATGTTGTCACCCGAGATCTTCAATAGACTATTTTTCCGTTTTCTCAAGTCTTCACTTGCCATCATGCTAACGTTATTTCCAGAATCGTCTACTAGGCTTCCCCGCTTTCCGCCTTCCGCCTCTGCAAAAGCAGCTGCGGGACGCCGCTGTCCGGATGCGGCACCCGATACGCCTTCACTTGATAGACCTCCTCTACCAAAGCCGTGGACAAAATGTCTTCAGGCGGTCCCTCCGCGACAATACGCCCTTCGCTCAGCACCAAGAGACGGTCGCAAAACAAAGCGGCCAGGTTCAAATCATGCATCACGGCTACGACCGTCAGTCCTTCCTCCCGCTGCCACCCGGCGACCAGCTCCATGAACTGCATTTGGTAACGAAGGTCCAAATAGGTCGTCGGTTCATCGAGCAGCACCAGCTCCGGCTGCTGCGCCATCACCTTGCCGAGCGCGGCGCGCTGGCGCTGCCCTCCGCTCAGCGCGCTCAGCGGCCGGTTCTCCAGCGCGGTCAGTTCCAGCTTATCCATAATTTCGCCGAGCAGCCGCCGGGGGGCCTCCGGTCCGTCCTTCTCCCTGCCGCGCCAATCCTGATACGGAAAACGCCCCATCTCAACCACATCGCGGACGCTGTACGAAACCGGAGGCAGACCGTCCTGCTGCAGCACGGCGATTTTCCGCGACAGCGACTTGCGGCCATAGGAAGAGAGCGGACGGCCATCCAGCGCAATCTCCCCCGAATCCGGCCGCTCCACGCCGGAAATCAGATGGAGCAGCGTCGTTTTGCCGCTGCCGTTAGGTCCGATCAGCCCCCAAAATTCGCCCTTCCGCACGCTCCAGGTCACATCGCGGATGACCGCCTGGCGGCCGTACGTTTTGGAAAGCTTTTTTACCTCGATCAACGCAGTTCCCCCTCCCGCTCCTTCTTTTTCCGGTACAGCAAATAGCCGAAGAAAGGAGCCCCGACAAAAGCGGTGACGATGCCGAGCGGGATTTCCGTCGGCGCCAATAGCGTGCGGGCCGCAAGATCGCTCCACATCATAAATATCCCGCCGCCAAGCGCGGAAAGCGGAATGATCAGGCGGTAATCGGGTCCGGTAATCAGACGGATCATGTGCGGGATCACGAGGCCGACGAACCCGATGACACCGGACACCGACACGGCCGCCGCCGTCATCAGCGTGGCTATGAGCAGCACGATCAGCTTCGTCCGCTCCACGTTCAGCCCCGAATGCGCCGCCTGACGTTCGCCGAGCGCCAGCAAATTGAGCGTTCCGGCCCGGCTCCACAGAAACACCCCGCCCACCAGCAAATACGGGAAAAGGATGGCCGTATACGACCATCCGCGTAAGGCTAAGCTGCCCATCGTCCAATATAAAATTTCATTGACCGTTTGCTTGGACATCGCCGTCAAAAACGACACCACCGCGCCGAGGAACGACTGCATGACGACGCCGGACAAAATCAGGCTTTCGATCGGGATTCTCCCGTTTTCGCGGGCCAGCCAGATGACGATCCACAGTGTGACCGCGCCTGTCAGGAAAGCAACCGCCGGCAGTGTAAACACCCCAAGCAAAGAAAACTGCCAGCCGAAAAAAATAAGCACGGCCGCGCCGATCGCCGATCCCGACGAAACGCCGAGCGTAAACGGATCGGCCAGCGGATTGCGCAGCACGCCTTGAAAGCCGGCCCCGGCCACCGCAAGCGTCGCGCCGACCAATAGCCCCAACAAAACGCGTGGAAGGCGCACCTGAAGGACGATTTGCTCCGAAGCCACGCTCCAGTCCGGCGTGATCCAGCTCCCCAAGCCCGGTAAGCGGTGCAGTAAAATGCGGGCGATGTCGCCAAGCGGCAGCGGTACCGAGCCGATCCCGATGCAAAACAGCAGCGTCACGGCCAGCAGCGCCACCAGGACACCCCCGTAACCGGCCAGCTTGCCGGTCATCATGGCTGAATCAGTTCCGGATAAATAGCCTTGGCGACTTGGGTTAATCCTTGCGTCACCCGCGGGCCCGGGCGGCTGAGCAGATTGTCGTCCAGCCCGACGACGCGGTCTTCCTTGATTGCGGTAATTTGATCCCAGCCGGCGCGTCCTTTGATGATGTCCGCCAGCGTACGGTTGTTTTCGTCGACAACGCTTTTGGCGTACAGAATCACGTCCGGGTTTGCTTTAATGATGTTCTCTTCGTTGATTTCACTCCAGCCCTGCACGTCGGAAGCCACATTGACGCCGCCGGCCAGAGTGATCATTTCGTCCATAAACTCGCCTTTGCCGACCGTCCAACCCGGCGAAAATTCGATGTACACTTTTTTCTTCTGATCTTCCGTCAGCGATTTAACCGCATCAGTTACCCGGCTAAGCTCCTGCTGCATTTGACCGACTACTTCTTCGGCCTCAGCCTGATGGTCGGTGATCTCGCCGATCGTCTTAATGTGCTCCATCACATCGCTCATCGTTTTCGGATTGGACTGGAACACCTTGAACCCCAAATCGGTCAAGCTTTTGACCGTCTGTTCGTCGATCAGGCTGGCCGCCACGATCAAGTCCGGCTGCGCGGCGACAACTGCCTCCACGTTCACCTTAAATCCGCCCATTTTGGGCTTGTCCTTCACCGCTTCCGGGTAATCGTCCAAATCGGAAACACCGGCGATCTGCTGATCTAGTCCGAGCGCGAACAACGTCTCCGTCTCCGACGGGGCCAGGGAAACGATTTTTTGCGGCGCGGACTCAAACGTAAATTCTTTACCGCTGGAATCCTTCAACGTGAGCGGGTACGCCGTCTGGTTGGCGAGCTGCTTGCCCTGCGCCTCCCCGTTTCCGGCATTCGAACCGGCATTCTGCCCGGTTTGGCCCGCGGCCGAGCCTGCCGTGCTTTGGCCGCCCGCGCCTTTATCCTGGCCGCAGCCCGCCAATAAAAGCGCCATCGCCAGCAGCGCGATCCCCCATAAATTCAACCACTTTTTCATCAATATCTCTCCTCTTTTATGCTTTTCTGCGGGTTGTTCCAAAGGGCTACTGAAACCCCAAAATACTAAGCGATGCCTACGGCAACGGGCCCCTGCCCGTTAAACAAGAAAAACCCCCAATCCCGGCGGATGGGGGTACGTCCACAAAGTCACGCCTTCAGCGGGAAACGGATAGCCCGCCTTAAGGGCATGGTGATCTTAGCAGAACGTTATCCTTTCCTCGAAGGACCGTCTTTAATCACCCGTGGGCAGGTCTCCTGACTCGCAGGTTTTGACGGCAGCTCGCCTTCCCATCCCCCGTCTTCGGCGGGTGACAGTGGCAATATGAGCGGCGTCCCTGTTTACAGTGGCGGGACCGTGCCGGATTTGCACCGGCTTCCCTTTTAACCGAGAAGCTGCGCGCGGCAAACGCACCGGCTTCCAGGACCTACGGGCACTGATTTTTCGCTTGGTTCCAAGCTTTCTTCACTATTGGATTATAGGTGAAAAAAATAAAACTTACAATCTTTATCCAACCTTCATGCATATTTCATCATCGATTCATCGCGCCTTCATGACAAAGCTCCCCCGTCCCGGTAAAGTTAAGTTATCAAAGCGAAGGAATTTGAATAATTACATTTACTAAGAGGTGATTAAATGACTAATGATAAAAATCGCTTAACCACTAGCTCAGGCGCTCCGGTGGGAGACAACCAAAACTCGATTACGGCCGGCCAGCGCGGCCCCGTCTTGATCCAGGACGTTCACTTGCTGGAGAAGTTGGCCCATTTTAACCGGGAACGCGTGCCCGAGCGCGTCGTTCACGCCAAAGGCGCCGGTGCCCATGGGGTATTTGAAGTGACGAACGATGTCTCCAAATACACCAAAGCGGCTTTTCTGTCCGAAGTCGGGAAGCAAACCCCGATGTTTATCCGCTTTTCGACGGTGGCCGGCGAGTTGGGCTCTGCGGATACCGTCCGCGACCCGCGCGGATATGCCGTGAAGTTCTACACCGAAGAAGGCAACTACGACCTGGTCGGAAACAATACGCCGGTGTTCTTTATTCGCGATGCGATCAAGTTCCCGGACTTCATTCACACGCAAAAACGCCACCCGCAAACGCACCTGAAAAACCCGAACGCCGTGTGGGATTTCTGGTCTTTGTCGCCGGAATCGCTGCATCAAGTGACGATTTTGTTCTCCGACCGCGGTATCCCGGCTACATACCGTCATATGCACGGTTTCGGCAGCCACACCTTTAAATGGGTAAACGCGGAGGGCGAAGCAGTGTGGGTGAAATATCACTTCAAAACGAATCAAGGCATCCAAAACCTCGACGTCAAACTGGCCGAAAAATTGGCGGGCGAAAATCCGGATTACCATACCGAGGATCTATTCAACGCGATCAAGCAAGGCGACTTTCCGAGTTGGACGCTGTACGTGCAAATCATGCCGCTTGAAGATGCGCAAACGTACCGCTTCGATCCGTTCGACGTGACCAAAGTATGGTCCCAAAAAGATTACCCGCTGATCGAAGTCGGCGTAATGACGCTGAACCGGAATCCGGAGAACTATTTTGCCGAAGTTGAGCAGGCGACGTTCTCGCCGGGCAACTTCGTCCCAGGAATCGAGGCTTCACCGGACAAAATGCTGCAAGGCCGCCTGTTTGCCTACTCTGACGCGCATCGTTACCGCGTTGGCGCAAACCATAACACGCTGCCGATCAACCGTCCGATCGCCGAAGTGAACAACAATCAGCGCGACGGCTTCATGCGCGGGGACGGCAACGGCGGAGCCTCCGTTTACTATGAGCCCAACAGCTACGGCGGCCCGGCGGAATCTCCGCAGCATAAAATTTCCCCGTTCGAAGTGACGGGATATGCCGACAGCGTCGCCTACGACCACGATGACCACTATACACAAGCCGGCGACCTGTACCGCCTGCTGAGCGATGAAGAACGCACCCGTCTGGTCGAAAACATCGTAAACGCCATGAAACCGGTGGAAAAAGACGAGATCAAGCTGCGGCAAATCGAGCACTTCTACAAAGCCGATCCAGAGTACGGAACACGCGTTGCCGAAGGTCTCGGCTTGGCCGTGCCGCAGGGCGGCAACTAATCCGCTAAAAATAAAAGGAATGCGTATCTCCGCTTAGGACGGATACGTATTCCTTTTCACATAGATTTAATAACGGCCTGTTCTGCGGATGTGGGAGCAGGCCGTTTTTATGTCGTTTATTGCGGAGCAAGCGGGAACAAAGCGCCGAAGACCATCGCCCCGATGATGGCGCCGCCGGCAATCGGTTTCTTATACGCGTAAAAAACCGCTCCGCCAAGGGTCGCGCCAATCCCCACCGGAATCGAAGCCATCACCGCCGAGATGATGATCAGCGGTCCCAGATAGCGGCCGGCCGCGTTTCCCGCCCCCATCATGATGTCCGCCCCGAAGGTGGAGTTGGAGGCGTTAATCGTGTATTTGCGAATCAAAATGATCATGCCGCCGACCAAAAACCCGAGTACCGCCCCGGTAAGCAGCGCTAGCGGAAACGAGGTGATCGGGGCCGTGATTCCCGCTCCCAGCATCAACGCGGGGATGCCTATACCCAGCCCCGTTTGCAATGCACCCCCGATGTCCAGAATACCGACAAGCGGTCCTTCCAGAATGCGGGCAAACAGAAAACTCGCGCCAAACGCCGCCGCGGCGCCGAAGCTCCCGCCGTTGATGCCCGCTTCGAGCAGGGCGACGATCGCAATATCATTAAATGCGCCGACATGATAAACGTAATACATATGCGTCCCGGCAAAAATGCCGGAAGACAAAAAAGCGACGAAAAACGGAAACGCCCATTCCGAATACCAAAAGCCTGTTTTCAGTTCGTTATGATGTTCCATCTTATTTCACCTCGGATCCAAAAAATGCGTGCAGATCAATCAGCCACTGCGGTACGGTCACATGGACGCTATGCAGCAAAGAGACATCAAAGCCGCGGAAAAAGCCGCTCAGCACAAACAAAAGCACGACCGCCGTAACCAGCGTTTTCGTAATCCGGTTCCATCCGCCGTCGTCGACGCCTTTGCCGATCAGAATCCCCAGCACGATGCCCGGAACGGCATTGCCCATCACCAGATGGGATAAACCGCCGAGAACGGTCGACCAGACGCCGGTTCGTTTGCCCGCATCCATCGCCGCCGTCCAGAACACGATCGGCATGATCGGATTGATCAGCCAATTCGCCGCCGGTACCAGCACCTGCGTGGCGATCGCCTGCAAAGAGGCGGGAATAGCCGCCGCCGTCGAATTCAGCAGCGCGACCACAACAGCGCCGACGAATGCGCCGGCCCAAGCCATTTTTCGCGGATTATGCAACGTCTCCTCAACATTTTTGTTGCGGATCATGAGCGCGGCCGCCGCCCAGTTCGGAATGATCCGGTGGTCGACGTCCTGAGTCAGACCCCCGGCTCCCACCACGGAAGCCCACGCGTTAAACAGAAAACCGAGCCCGAACGAAAAATGAGCCACCGGGTCGCCTTCGCACGCATTCAGTTCCCCAAACGTCCGGAAGGCGCCCATCCCCTGAACCTTGGGGGCGTGAAACATCCGCGCCGCTCCGGCGCCTACGCCAAAGCCGACCAGCAAGCCGATGATAATGGACTTCAAAATAATTTCCAAGGTTTCCATCCCTGTTCCCTCCTTAATAATGCGAGTTCAAAAAGTCAGGTTTTCAGCACCGAGAAGGTTACCTCATGCGCAAAATACGCCGGACCCGGGAAGGCTGCCGGACCCGTTCGCTGAACTCAAGGTTCGCCAATTCCACCAGCCGCAGTCTCACCGTGATGTTGGCGGTGACTTCGTACTTAGTGCGGACTCGTGCAAAAAGGAAGCCGAGGAATTTTTCCGTATATGTATGCTGAACGGCGGATACTACCGCAAAATCCAACGGCTCGATTTGTAAAAGAATATCCTGCGTATCCCTGACAATGCCTTCCCTCATCCTCAGCAGCGCCTGTTGAAAGGCCGCTTGCTTCGTCTCACCCGAGCCGGTAATCGTAAGCGTGCGCTCCATTTCCTTGTACATGCCTCAACCTCCGTGTTTCTTCAGATAAGCTTCCGTCAAACGCCTGCCCAGCTCTTCCACATCCATAAACCCGAAGCCTAGTACTTTTTTTCCTTGCTGAATCGCCGTGACTCCCGCCTCGACCGACCTAAGGCCGAACTCCATCGGATATTGATATTTGGTATTGGCCGTCACCGCTCCCGCGCCGCCGCTGCCGCAAAAGGAAATGCCGAAATCGGCGTTCTCCTGATGCATCACATCCCCTAGCTTCATGTCCGCTCCGATTCCCGGAATCAAAATGGCGATCCCCCCGGCGGCCTCAACTCCCTTTGCAACGTTTTGCCCTTTTCCCAACCGGTCGCCGATCACGACCTTGACCGTTTTGCTCATATATTCGTTTTCCCCCTCATTTTTAGTGGTTGTTCAAAAAGTCATCTTTTTAGGTTTGCTGCCTTACGGCTTCAAAATGAACGGCCAGATAAAAAACTTCCGCCCGGTCCAGCTCTCTTCCCGGCGGCAATTCGCAGAGGGACAGCAACTCCTTGCTTAAAGCCGCCGAGGCGGGGCTGATTTCCTGAAACATTTCCTCAGAAATATCGGGAAGATACTCCCCGCCGGCCAATCTGCGGATAAATGCCAGCAAATGAATGCCGATGATCAGTTCCTTCTGGCTGCCGATGTCCAATCCGTCCCGGCCCGCTTTGCCGCGCAATTCGCCGAGCAGCCGCCGCACTTCTTGCAGCTCATGGGCTTCGGCCGTTATTTTCGCCTGAATCGCCGCTAGTGTATCGTCAATGATGCACATGGATATTCCCCTCATTCCAAATATTTCAAAATTGCCTGCAGTTCACTTTCCGTAACTTCGATTTGACGCTCCTGTAAAATGTCCAACAAGCGGTCCCTCAGCGGTTGTTCCCCCTCCAAACGGGCCGCCCAGGAGTTCTCCTCCCGGTATTGGATGCCGAAAGCTGTACGCTGCATCAAAAATATGCAATGCAGTGTCAGCGCTTCTACCCGCTCTGCCGCGAAATGACCGCCCACGCTGCTTACGATCTGCCTGCTCAGCTCAAAGCCTTGAAAAACAAGGTTTTGAAACCACGCCTGAACCGCATAGGGATCATCCATCTGTAAATGCGCTGGCCCAGAGCCTTTCTTGCACGCTTTAACTCCTGAGCCCAGGGCTTGATTCGTCTGCTCTGCCTTCAAAATTTCACCAACCTGCTGCTGAATGTTTTTGAAGTCCGCTTCCCCCGGAATCGCGCTCACCAATACCGACGGGACCGCCACGTTTACCGGCAAAACGCTGATCACCAGATCATGGCCGCCTTGCCGCAGCGTTTTATGAAGTTCCATCACGGAACAGGTGCCGCCTACGCTGACATTTTTCAAATTGTTCTCGATGACCGTCTTAAGCAGCCTGCTGCTGCCCCGTCCCGTACCGCATACGACCAATGCGTTCACCTTGCGTTGTCCGTGCATTCGCTCATAAGCATTTTGAAAATGCAATGTCATAAAGGCCACATCGCCATCCGTAAGATAGATGCGGTACACCCCGAACACCTTGATGCCGGCCGCCTTCACCTGGTCAAACATCACACGGTAGGCACGCCTGATTTCATGGAGCATCGGGTTTGGTTCGATCACCCCGTAGCTGTATTCCGTCAGCTTGTTGGAGATATGGGCCAGCAGGTCGGTAAACAGATCGGGATATTCCGAAAAGGGGAGATTCAGCCCCTCTCCAACCTCCTGAATCATGCGCCTGGTAATGGAAAAAGAGTCGGGCAGCACTTCCCCGGCAAAATGCTGGTTGTCCGGAGCGGCGGAAATCATCGCTAGCGCCTGTAAACAGACGAACCAGATGTCGGATTCGGGAAACCGGGTTCCCGTCTCCTCGCCAAGCTTGGTCAGCCGCTTGCGAAACACCGCGAAAATCCCTCTATTCCCATCCAACGTTCCGGGAAAATCAAAAGTTCCTTGTTCCCGGCCATGCCAGCCATGGCTGCGGCGAGAAATGATAATGCACAAACGGATAAACACGCCGATAATGCACTGATCGGAAAGCAGGACGCCTAGTTCCCGCTCCGTTTCTTTGACCAGCGAGCCGACAGTGGCAAACACCAGGTCCAAGTGGTCCACGGAATCCAAAAAGCTTTTCAGCACCTGATTAAAATAGTGGTTTGGTTTTCTCGCCTCGGCCACGGCGGCCACAATCCGGAACATATCGTTCCCGTCCAGCAAATCCTGGATGATTTTCTCCAGGACGAACCATCTCTGCTTTTCCGCTCCGGTGACTTGGATGCCTGAAGCGGAACGTTCAATCCGTAGGCTCCAATCGGCCAAAAACGGCTCGATAACCGCCAGATCGGCCAACGCTGTATTTCGGCTGACCGCGTTTTTCTCCGCAAGGCGACCGATGGTCAGGCAATCGTCCGCCAACAGCAGATCCAAGGTGATCGAGCTGACTCGTTCGCTTTGGCTCAGAAACACCTCGTCCCCGCCGTGGCCCAGTTGCTCCAGCAGCTTCTTCCGCTTTTCCTCCGTGCATTCTATCCAAATGCCCTGGCTGGGCTTGGATTTAAGCTCCATCCCCTGATCAACGAGCCACAACCGGATGCTGCCGACATCGTATTTGATCGTCCGCTCGCTGACTCCGAATTCGGCAGCAAAATCCTTGATGCGCAGTGGTCCGGGAGCGTAAAGGATCTTTTTGAGCAGCGCGCGGGATCGAGTGACGAGAGCCATGAATTTCACCCCCTTAAATGCAGCGTTATTCGAAAACGGCGGACAATACGGCGCCGATTTGCCGCAGCGCCTCTTCCTCCCGTTCCCCGGACGTCTTCAGCACAACCTTGTCTCCATAATTCATCTCCAAAGCCAAAATGCTGACGATGCTTTTGCCATTCGCTTCCTTATCGGCTTTGATCAATCTTACGTCGCAAGGGAACAACGCCGCCATTTTCATGACCGCCCCCGCCGGACGGGAATGAATCCCCAGCGGATTATGAATGATCACCTCTGTCTCCATGCTTATCACTCCTCGTTTGTCATTCGTTTTCCGTAATCAATGTCATAATACATTACACAAAATACCGCTTACCCTCCTTTTTTCTCAAGTTCCTGAAAGATTTCAGAAATTAATCGTTTTCATTGCACAACTTAAGTGATGTAATGTACCATGATTTGTAGATTGTACTTTCAAGTTAACGAATAAGCGGCAAAATGAACAGACCAAAAAAGCTGCACCCTGAACGGTGCAGCTTTTTGTAAAACCGAAGCTAACAAGAAAAACTACAATTCTATGAAGCTTGTTTTGCTAGAGTTGGGAGCGTGATATACTCTAATTATGGACTGAAAAGCGGTGGATGTTTTTGGGTCACGGCGTAGCTGCCTGAAAGGGGGTGACGCCGATGGCCGTACTTGTGGCGTTGCTGGACGTACTCCGATGGATTACCGCGATTCTAAGCCTAGTGTTTGGAATCCGGAAACTTTTCCGTTGGATGAAGCGTAAGTTTCGCAAGAACAAGCAAAAACCCACCGCGTAAGGTTGGCGCCTAACGGTGGGTTTTGCAACTGATTTAAATCTTTGCACGCCGTGGTGATCCACAGCCTTTCATGTCCTAAGAGTCTTTGCCGCACCAGGGCAGAGGCTCTTCTTTAGTTTATGGCTGAAACATAAAACTTCATACAACTGAACAGAAAATTAAATACTTGATCGCATTTTCATTTTAGCACTTCGAAATTCCGAATGCAATGAGGAACGAAAACAAGCAAAGGCATTGCAGTATTTGTTGCAGCGCTATACCGGCTGCTGTGTGGTCAACCACACATGACGGACAAAAGTCCCTTTACTGACGGAGCAGGAGTCCATGATTTTCAGGCCTGCGGCTTCAATTTCGGACTCAAGCGACTCGGAAGAGACGATCACCGCCCGCTTGCTGATCCGCCTTACGCTGGCAAGCATGAGGCTGCGCTCGGAGGCGGAAAGAATGGAGCATAAATTATAAGGCATATCGACGATCGCCGCATCAAACGCCTCGTTAATATCGTTCAAGTCGCCGATAGCCACCAAGTCCGCATCCTCGTAGCCGAAATGGCGCAAATTGACCCTTGCCCCGCGAACGGCCAGCGGATTGATGTCCCGGCCGACGATATCGATGCCCATCGACAGCGCTTCGATCAGCACGTTGCCCATACCGCAACACGGATCGATCGCCCGCATGTCTTGCGGATCGGGCACGGCGATGTTGACGAGCGCCCGGGCCACTACGGTGGTGAGGCCGGTGGAGTAATTTTGCGGCTTATCCTTATGATTCTGCCAGACCGGGTCGGCCGGCCGGCAAATGCCGAACATCCAGCCATCGTCCAACGACAGCAGTCCAAATGTCACATCCGGCCGTCTCATGTCGGCCTTGCCGCGGATCCTTCCGCCTATCTGCCGCTCCAATTCGCGCCGCTGCTCATAAGTCCGTTTCAAACCATTTTTGAGATACAGCACCTTAAAGGTACGCCCGTCCAGCTCCAGCTCCGCCACACGGGTGATGATTTCTTCCAGCGTTCCGGCGGCAAGCAAAACGTCCACCCGCATAGAAACAAACGGACTCCGGTTCGGTTCAATCCGTAAACGGCTGTCTATCAAAGCAAACGCCCCGGACTCTTGTCCAAACAGGGCGCGAAGCTCCATACGGCATAACTCCCGCTCATTCTCATGGCACGCAAAAGGATAGATGTACCGTAAAGGCGTTTGATTCAAATCCACTCTGTCAACTTCCCCTCTAAAATACCTTCCCGTCCATTGTACCAGAACCGCTGGATATCGGACGATGCCAAGCGTATTCAGGCGCTTACTGCAGGCGCTTCGGCTTTGGAGAGCCGGTGCGGTGTCCGTGTCCGCGCTCTCCCTGCATCTCGGTCAATTGCCCCCAGTAGCGCTTGGGCATATGGGACATCTGCGCCCGAGGATTAATCCTCTCCCGGATCGCCACCGTTTCGTAGAACCGCTTCCAGAGGCGGCGGTACGCTAGTTCCTGCTCCCCCGCTTCAGGCAAAATCAACTCGTCGACGTCCACGATCTCCGCTTTCCGGGCTCCCGCCTCCTCCGGCCGGTGGATGAGCGCTTGTCCGTGGGTTTTGTCGTAGATCATAAAAGCCTCCCTCCGGTAGCGGTCGCAAAAATGCGCGGCCAGCAGCGGCAGCACCCGGTTCTTCGGCTCAATGACCGAGACCAGCGCCTCGCCGTAAATCGAAAAGCGCACGAAACCCATCAAAGCATGGCTCTCCGTGTTCAAATGCCGCACCGCCTTGCGCAATCGGTGCACCGTATTCTCCGTCAGCATATCCATCACAACCCGCCCATGCTTAAAGCCAAGCCGCAGGAATCGGTAAATAAGCAGATCCTTTTGCGGATCACAGGTGAGAAAGCCGCGGCGGACAAGCTCTTGAGCGGCCGGCGATATTTTTTGCCCGATGGCCGCGTACACCCGGTTTGCCTTCTCCGGACAGGTTTCCACCCAGCGGGTCACAAACAGGGAATATTCTGGATCAGCATCGGAACGCAGGTCGACCAAATCCTCCTTCCGCGCATAGCTCTCAAACACGCAGCTCAACAAGCCGTCAAAGCTGCCGTCGTAAGCGTAAGCTGCATCACTTATCCAAGCAGCCATGGACTTAGCTCCTTCCCGGTTTTCCCCGCCAGCTCCTCGTCCGAAAACAGCGACAGTTGCTCCACCTTAGGCTTGGGCAGGAACATGTCGATTTCTTTGCGGGACAACAGCGACCTAAGGATTGTGCTTTCGTTCACTTTCAACCCCTCAAGCCGCCGGCCCGAGCAGATGATAAAATATTGGGCCCGTTTCAGCACGACGCCCAGCTTCTTTAAGCCGGGAAAATCCAGCAACGCCGTTCTGCGCGCCGCCACGATCCGCTTGGCGCTGCGGACGCCGATGCCGGGCACACGCAGCAGCTCTTCATAAGGAGCCTTGTTGATCTCCACGGGAAACCGTTCGATATGATTGACCGCCCAATGGCATTTCGGGTCCATGAACAAATTGAAATTCGGGGTACGCTCATCCAGCAGCTCCTTCGCTTCAAAACCGTAAAAGCGCAGCAGCCAATCGGCCTGGTACAGGCGGTGCTCCCGCAATAACGGCGGCTTGCTATCAAGCGAAGGCAGCAGCGAATGCTCCGCGACCGGGGTATACGCCGAGTAATATACTCGTTTCAGCTCGTATTTCCTGTACAGTGCCTCCGTTAAGGTTAAGATCCTAAGATCGCTGTCCGGTGTGGCGCCTACGATCATCTGCGTGCTTTGCCCGCCCGGCACAAACCGGGGAGCGTGACGGTATTTGACGAGATCGGTGCTGTTCTCCCGAATGCCCTGGCGGATCGCGGTCATCGGCCTCAGGATCGCTTCCTTGCTTTTGTCCGGAGCCAACTGATCCAGGCTGTCCTGTGAAGGCAGTTCGATGTTCACGCTCATCCGGTCGGCCAGCAGGCCCAACCGGGAAATCAGCGCCGGATCGGCGCCGGGAATCGCCTTGACGTGGATATAACCGCCGAAATGGTATTTCCGGCGCAGCAGCTCCAGCACCCGGATCAGCTGTTCCGTCGTGTAGTCCGGATTCCGCATGATGCCGGAGCTGAGAAACAAACCTTCAATGTAATTGCGGCGATAAAAATTTATCGTGAGCTCCGCCAGCTCCTCCGGGGTAAACATGGCCCGGCGCGTATCGTTGGAGCGGCGGTTCACGCAATATTTGCAATCATAAATGCAACTGTTCGTCATCAGTACCTTCAGCAGCGAAATGCATCGTCCGTCCGCGGCAAAGCTGTGGCAGATCCCCGTGCTAACGGCGTTTCCCAACGAGCTGTCCCCGCCGCTCCCGCGCTCCGCCCCGCTGGATGAACAGGATACGTCATATTTGGCCGAGTCCGTCAAAATGGTCAGCTTGTCATACACATCCATACGTTATGGCCTCCCTTTTGACAGCATTATATTGCGAACATGTGTTCTTGTCAATGATTAAGACCGCCGAAGGTCGAAGGAATTCGTTGCGGCGGTCCCTTTGATGTCCAAAGCAAGCCTTTAGCGGAAATAGAGGCAATTTATGCACTAGCGTTGCATCAAACCTATCATGATTCAAAAATTAACTAATTAAGGAAAAATATAAGTTATTTTCATGGAAAACCCATAAAAAAGCTCCTATTGTTAAGAGAGACGCGTTACCCATCTAACTCTCAACAAAAGGAGCCAAACCCATGGGTAACATACACAATTTATCCCTGATTCGTCAATGCTTTTCTTATTTTTCGGATGAAAAAATTTCTTTTCCCATCGCTGACTATCGTGTCCCTAAGCTCACCGTGATGAAATGTACGAAGCTAATTATGACTTCCCAACTGGCGAAATGGGAGTCGTATCGTCAAATCTCCCGCGCGCTTCGTACTAGCGAAACTTTACAGGAGAGCCTGGAATTGACCAGTATCAGTGCCTCCCAAATCTCAAGGAAATTACCGGAGATTCCGACCGAGTGGCTTGAATCGTTATTCCTTGACATTATGGGAAAGGTGAAGTTGCTTCTTCCTACGGCCACCTCTAAGATTGGCGCGGTTCGTATCATCGACTCGACATGTATCAAGCTTCCAGCCAATCTGGCCGAATGGGCCCATGTGAATCGGACTCACACGCAAATCAAGATTCATGTCCGTGTCCTAGCTTTACCTACGGGTCAAACACTTCCCGAGAAGGCAATCCCATCGACCGGAAATGTGAGCGACGTAGAAACCGTGGATCTGTTAGTTGAAGATGACAGCACGATTTACGTGATGGACCGTGGTTATATCAAGTACAAACAGTTCGATGCCTGGCTAAAGCGAGAGGTTCGCTTCGTGAATCGAATCAACGAAAATAACGGGGTATGGCACGTCGAGCAAGAATTGCCGATTCCTTCAAACACGAAGATTACTCGCGACGCTATTGTCCGGTTGGGGAGTGCTTTTCGCCGAACTAAGCAGACTTTGCGCTTGGTTGAATTTCGGGATGAAAAGGACCGTAAATACCGACTAGTTACATCTTGCTTTGATCTCAGCGCTACGGAAATTGCCGATATCTACCGGCAACGTTGGCTCATTGAACTGTTTTTCAAGTGGATGAAGCAGCATTTACGGCTCGTGAAACTGTACAGTTATGAACCGCAGGGCGTCTGGAATCAAATTTTTTTGGCACTCATCACATACGCCATTGCGATGCATATTCAGCTATCCAGTGGAACTTCGTTGAGTTTATGGGACGTATTACAGTCGGTTCGGAATTGTTGGGAAAAAAACCTCTCGATCTTCGAAGCGGAGCTTCATCGGAAGCCCAGCCGGTCATCAAGAGGACGACAGAAGGTACCAAAAGTCCAGAAAAGTCCACCGAAGTTACATACATCGGTGGGGATTATAAAGCCGCGGAAAACTGAGGGAAAGTAAAAGAGTTGATTTGAAAACTAAATATCCAAAAAAATGGATAAACGCGTCGTTTTCTGGTGCTCTCAACTTTTTGGCCTCTTTCCTTAAAATAAAAATGGAAAATTATTACATATATTAAATGTTAATCTTATGTTAGGGTCTTTGCAACGCTAGTGCAATTTATGGACTTATTTTAATTTTTCCTTCTTTAACTCAAAATAACGGTAAATATGGTCGTTATTCGGAGATGAAATTGGGAAATATCGCCCATTTGACGCCATATATTAAAAATAGAGACAAAAAAATCCTCTATCGTAGCTATACACCCTTTTTTGTCAAAAATAAGGCCATTATTTACCGTTATTTAAGGACTGTTCCCCTCGGAATTCTACAATCTTGAAAAAACGCCGCCGCCCGGTCTAACGCTTTCGGTTTATCTTCTTCCGGCCGGCGCGGTGCCGATCACCCCGTACCGCCACAGCACCTTGCGGCCAAACCAGCCGAACAGCCGGTCGGTGGCAAACCCCATCACCCCTAGGCTGAGCAGGCCGACAAAAATCCAGTCGGTGCGGAAAAACAGCCGCGAGTTCCAGATCAGGTAACCGACGCCTTCGTTCGCCGCGATCATCTCCGCCCCAACGATCGCCATATACGAGGTGCCCATCGCCAGCCTTACGCCAGTAAAAATATACGGCGCGGTCGCCGGCACGATCACGTGCCGGACGATTTGCCACTCCGAAGCGCCCATGCTGCGGGCCGCGCGGATTTTATCCTCCTCCACCGCCAGCACCCCCGTCAGCGTGTTCATGATGACGATAAATAGCGTTGCGTACAAAATCAGCGCGATTTTCGACTGCTCGCCAATACCGAACCAGACGAGAAACAGCGTGATGAAGGCGATCGGCGGAATAAAGCGGATGAAGTTGAGCAGCGGTTCGGCAAAACGGCGGATGAAATCCACCTTGCCGATCAAAATGCCAAGCGGGATAGCGATCAGGCTCCCCAGCGTCCAGCCGCTGAACACTCGGTAGAAGCTGATCCCGATATATTTCGGCAGCGAGCCGTCCCGCAGCAACTCCAGCGCTCCCGCCGCCGTATCCTTCGGCCCGGGCACCACCTCAGGGCCGTAAAGCCAGGCGCCGCATTGCCAGGCGGCCAGGATGAACAACCACAAGAGGAGCAGGCCGGCCCATTTATTTTTCAGCCAAGTCATAAGGTTCGCCCCTTTTATTCGTCAAAATGAGCTTGAATCCGCCGGTAATACTCGTAAAATTCCGCCGTGGACACGTCGCGCGGATAGGCGAGTGGAATCTCGTAAATCTGCGAAATATTGGAGGACGGGCCCGAAGACATGATGCCCACCCGTTCCCCGAGCAGGATCGCTTCCTGAATATCGTGCGTTACGAAGACGACCGTTTTGTTCGTCTGCCGCCAAATTCGCACCAGTTCCTTCTGCATCGTCCGGCGGGTCATGGCGTCCAAAGCTCCGAACGGTTCATCCATGAGCAAGATTTCCGGATCATTGGCCAGTACGCGGGCCAGTTGAACCCGCTGCTTCATGCCGCCGGACAGCTCCTTCGGAAATTTGTCCTTGTGGCCGGCCAGCCCGACGAGCTCCAAAAAACGGTCAGATACGGCCCGGCGCTCTTGCTTTGGCACTTTTTTCATCTTCAGCCCGAACTCGACGTTCTGGCGGACGGTCAGCCAGGGAAACAGCGAGGAATCAGCCTGCTGAAACACGACCGCCCGATCCCGCCCGGGCCGGTCGACATCCGTACCGCCAACCCGCAGACTGCCGCTCGTTTTGGAGATGAACCCGGCGATCATGTTGAGCAGGGTCGATTTGCCGCAGCCGCTGGGCCCCAGCAGGATAAAAAACTCGCCGCCTCTGACGACCAGATCGACATCTTTGATAATGTAATGAACCTCCCCGCTCCCCGCAGGACGCTGATCGCTGTAGCTTTTGCCCAGTCCTTCGATCAAAATCGTGCGGCTTGCCGAGGCCGATGTCATAGACATGCTTTCCCCCTCCTTACGGCGTGAGCGTCACGCGGTCCGGCAAAACCTCCCGCAGAAATTCCAGCTTGATTTTATCCTTCAGCTCAAAATCTTTTTCGATAATTCCGTTCTCCACCATATATTTTTTCTGCCTGGTCAAACTTTCGTAAGCGGCCTCCGTAAAATCGACGTTCCAATTGAGCACCTCCAGGTCCTTAAGCGTAGACTCCCTCGGCTGCTTGACTTCCTTATACAAAATGTCCGCGACCTCCTGCGGATTTTCCTTGACGAACCGCGAGGCTTCATCGAGGGCGCGCAGGAAATTCGCCACCGCCTCCGGGCGCTCGCGGATCAACGCTTCCGGCGCTACGATTTGGCTGCCGATTCGCACCTTCGTCTGCGACATGTCGGTCAGTTGCCGGACCCCTTCGGCGGCCTCGAACTTCGCGACCATCGCCGCGCCGCTGACCCAGACCGCGTCCACCTCGCCTTTTTTCAAAGCGATATACGCTTCGTCCGAGCCGCCCTGCCCGATGAGCTTAACGTCATCCAAGGCGAGGCCGTGTTCGGCCAAATATTCATCCCATAAATAGGAGAGAAAAGTCCCGCGCAAAAAGCTCAGCTTCTTCCCTTTCAAATCCTCCGGTTTGCCAATTTCGTCCCGCACGAACAGCTTCCACTGTTTTGCGTTTTGTTCCGTCGAGGTGCCGGTCGAGGCGATGATCGCAAACTCCCCTTTACTCACGGCGTTCAAAATCGGAAAATCGGCGCCCCAGGCGATGTCCGCCTGTTTGATGAACAGCGAGTTGATGCCTTCCGCCGGCGTGGCGAAGGTGACCAGCTTCGCTTCAATGCCGTATTTTTCAAAAAAACCTTTGCTTACCGCCGTGCGCAGTACCGGATTGGTGGAAATGTCGGCGATATTCAATTTGACGGGGGCTTGCTCCTGCCGGTCTTGCACCCCGGCGCTCCCTGCGCCCGCGGCCTTCGCCGCCGCCTGGGCCCCCTCCTTCGCCGAACCGCAGCCGCTTAAGACGAGCAGCAAGGCCGTAAATAGCCAGAATAAGCTCAGCACCGTTTTTGCCTTCGTTTTGGGGGATGTGGCCATACGTGGTCGCTCCTTTCTTCTTTATGGGTTCCCGTTAAGACGGATCCGCAGCCGTGCGCGGACGTTCATCAATCCGGGCGACGCAAAGCGCGCCTTCGCCGTAGGAGACGGTCCCTTCCACGGTGACAACCGAATCCGTGCCTTTCGCCGCGGCGCCGGGCACCCGGAAGCTGGCTACGTCGAGCGGCTCGATCGCCCGCTCCTCGGGATGCGGAAGCTGCGGCACCCAAGCGTAAGGAACGCGGTAGGCACGGTAGACCATGTTGGAGTTCCGCTTGTTTTTATACGGGGAAATGTATTCCCACACAAGCTCATGCTCCCGCGTCACCTCGAAAATCCGCCCATCCGCCCCTTCCGTAATCAGCGTGTTGCCGTTCGGCAGGCGCTGCGCGGAGCTGATGTACGGGCTGTAGAAGCGGTAGGAATCGAGCGGCGCCTGAAAACCGGCTTCCGTCGGCGTATACTGCCAGACGATCTCAAGGGTGACCGGATCGATTTCCAACACGCGCGAGTGGTCGCGGACAGCGTTTTTCTGGCCGGTCGGCGACGCCGGATTCGGCAGTCCGTAACCTCCCCAGCCGCCGTTGTCGAACACGAGCAGATTGCCTTCGCCGGGCAGGCCGCGCGGGATCAAATGGGCGTGATGCTGGCCGATGATCCACTCCAGGTGTTTGACCTCGGGTGCCGAATAATCCGGTCCCAGCTTCCAGACGAGGTTCCCGCTTTTTTTGTCGATAATGGCGATGATGTTGCTTTCCCGGGCGTCCCAAATGATGTTGTCCGGATGGAAGCGCTCGTCGCCCTCATCGAAATGGCGGTTGGGTCCCAGCGCCGACACCGAGTTGATGTGCATCCAATCCCCGGCCTCATTGCCGAAAAAGCGGGTATTCGGTTCTTCGCGCAGCACATTTTTCGCCGCGTCGTCAAAACCGAGCTCATCAAAATGCTCGTGGCAGTTCCATTCCCAAACGATATTGCCGTCCCAATCGACCTCGATGATCGAATCGTCGAGCAGTAATTTATCGGAAATTTTCGGGTTGCGCACATTTTTATGGACCAGAACCAGCGTGTTGCCCTTCAGCGTTTTGGGCTCAAGTCCCGGCGTAAAATACCCTACCGGATTGCCCTCCCGCTGATAATCGTGATGGGCTCTCGCCATCCACTGCGGCTCATGTCCGGGGTCTTCGATCCATTCGTGGCGGTTGAAGCGCCAGATGATATTGCCGTCCCAATCGACCTGAACGAGATCGGCCTCGTCCTGGAACCCGTGCTGCGGATCGCGTTCAGCCGTACTTCCGAGCACGTAGCCTCCTGGCAGCAGTTTGTTGGGAAAACCACGAAGCCCCTGCCACAAACGGACCTCCTTCCCGTTCATGTCGATGAGCAGCGCGCCTTGTTCGGCCGCCTGATAAATCGTGTAGCCGCTATAGGCTTTCTCCGGCTTGTAAATCGTTGCCCCTGTCGGATAAATCGTCGGATGCCCCATGTTCTTCACTCCTTCAATAAGTTAAAAATCTGCTCCGGACCTGGTTCTTGTTATGGCTGTTGACCTGGTCGTGATCGTGATCCTGATTGTGATCCTGGTCCTGGTCGTGGTCCTGGTTCTGATCCCGATCCTGATCCTGATCCCGATCCTGATCCTGATCCCGATCCTGATCCCGATCCTGGTCCTGGCCCAGTCCCTGCTCCCGGCCCAACTCTAGCCCCTGGTCCGCGCGCTTGTCGCCTTCGCCCGGCTTTTGTCCGGCATTGCTCTCCGCCAGCGCGTTCAGCGTACCGGAGAAATGCTCCAGATTCCCGGTCAGCTTTTGGAAGAGGCCGGCCATTTGCTTTAGCTCCTCCGCGGAGAAGGCGTTAAACAGCAGCGTGATGCACGACGCGCCGATATTGCGGTTGCGGGCCATCATTTCCCTGCCCTGCTCCGTTATATCCAGCCATACCGTCCTCCGGTCGAGCGTCTGGCGGACCCGCCGGGCGAACCCTTTTTGCTCCAGCTTGTCGCAAAGCCCCGTCACGGCCCCGGAGGTGAAATCGAGCTCCTCCGCCAAATCTCCAAGCCGCTGCGGCCCTTCCCGAATCATTTTTTGCAGGACGAGCAGCCCCGGGAGCGTGATGCCTTCAACCTCCACTTTGTCCCTTTCCTTCACGAACCGTCTGACCATTTTGCGGAACAGCCAGTCGGCTTCCTCCAGCAGCTCCCATTCCGCATGACAACCGGAAATAGGTACCACCTCCTTTGACAAAAATAAAAGGCTCCCGAAAGCCCCTCTAAAAGGGAAACTTCCGGAAGCCTTTGGCGGTCCAATCGGCTGCAGTCCAAGGCATATCTTAGACTTCTTTTAGCGCTAAGATAATGAGCTGTGAACGATTTTTCATCATATTAAACCAATTATTCTTACCCGTCAAGTATGAAATGAAAATCTGACCACCCCCAGGGGCTTGTTTATCCTTTAGGAGTGTAATGCCAATTCGAGGTCATGCCAATCCAAGGGTATGCCAATCCAAGGGTATGCCAATCCAAGGGTATGCCAATCCGGCGTTATACCAATTTGAGGGACATGCCAACCTAAGGGATAGTCAACCTGAGGTTATGTCAATCTAAGGGACGTGCTAACCAAAGGGCTATGCCACATCCCGCGAAATGCAAAAGTGCATGCGAATTTCGTCGAAATTCCCCGAAATAGGCGACTCAACTGCAAAAGTGCATTTCATTTCCGGGTAAAAGATACTTTTTGATCCGAGAGCCCCAAATCAGATGTACTTTTGCATTTCGATCGCTCAAAAATAGAAGTTTATAGTGAGTTAAAATGCACTTTTGCATTTGATCCAGTTAAGTTTCCAGTCCTTCCAAAGAAACCTGGAGGTAATACGTGCTGCCTTCAACGGAGAGCTTAGACACACCGCAACTTATGTCGCAAGAAGCCGGTAAGACCGCAGCCGCTTCTCGTAATCGGGAATCGGCGTCACGATCAGGAATTCCTCGTTGCCGTATTGGCGCTGCATCTCCGCCAGCTGCTCCATTACTTGATTAGCCGTCCCGGCAAATCCGCTGAAGGGGGAGCCGCCGCGGGCACGATATGCCGCTTCAACACCGGCGGCGATGGCTTCGGCCTCCTCCCGGGTTTCGCCGCAAATCACGCTGACCGCGAGAATAGCTCTAGGCACCGCTTGAAAAGCCGATGGCCGAAAGGCATCCCGGTACGCTTTCAGCGTTTCGATGCCGTCGGTTTCGCTCATAAAGCGACCGAACACGTACCCCGTGCCGAGCTCGGCGGCAAAGCGGGCGCTTTTGACGTTTGTGCCCAGCATCCAAAGCTCGGGCGGCGTTTGCGGAATCGGCCGGGCTTGGACCGGGTGGTCCTCATAGCGGTACTCGTCCTGGAGCAGGGCGGCAAGATCGCCGGCCAACTGGCGGTAATGGGCCACCCGCTCCAAAAAGTTACCGCTAAGCGCCATGACGGCATGCGCTTCTCCGCCAGGTGCCCGGCCGATACCGAGGTCGATTCTGCCCGGATAGAGGGCGGCCAGCAGCCGAAAGCACTCCGCCACCTTCAGCGGACTGTAATGCGGCAGCAGCACGCCGCCCGATCCGAGCCGAATCCGGCTTGTTCGCGCGCCGATATGGGACAACAGCACCTCAGGGGAGGCGCTAGCCAGCATCTCCATGTCGTGGTGCTCCGAGGTCCAGTAGCGCACGTATCCCCATTCTTCCACCCGCTGCGCCAACAGCACAGCCTGCTCCAAAGCCTCCTCGGCGCTATGGCCCGGCAGCTTCGGAACCATATCCAACACCCCAAGCTTAAAGTCCATATTCGGTACGGTCAAACCGATCCCGCCTTTCTTTTCAAGTGATATATGTAGTAGCGAGGATCAATCTCCCCCACCATAATTATCGCGTACCGGACGCCAAAGCTCCCCTGCGCCAGCGCCGTTCCCCATCTCTCATTGGAAAAATCCAATAGATTGACGGAAATCGCATGACATTCGGAGCTCTCATTGGAAAATATCCAATAGATTTCGCTCAAACCGTCCATTTTGCGCCTTGCCGAACCTGATCTATTGGAAAAAATCCAATCAAACCACTGTACTTACCATTGGATTTCCAGTTCTATTGGAAAAAATCCAATCAAACCGTAACTTTGCCATTAGATTTCTAATTTCATTGGATATTTCCAATCAAAACATTATGGAAACTTCGTTAAATCCCATCGTTAGAATCGCTATTCCCAATAAAGCCGCTTGATCCCGCCCGGGGGCAGCCGAGTATCCCAAAAACCCAGCCCAGGCTCCAGCATCGCCGACAACAGCGAGATGACCCCGCCGTGGGTGACGATCAGCAGCCGTACCGTTCGGGAGTTCCGCGTGAAAACCTTGCTTGTCTCAAGCCTCACATCAACATGTTCGCTCATCGCCTCGGTACGTTTCCACAATGTCTCGGCCATTTCCCTTGCGACCTCAGTATGCTCTCCCGAAACCTCTACATTTTCCTGCATCGCCTCGGCCGTTTCCCCCATCGTTTCGGCGTTCTCAGGCATCACCTTGGCGTTCTCACACATCATCTTGGCGTTCTCAGGCATCACCTTATCACGTATCACCTTGGCGTTCTCACACATCAATTTGGCGTCTAGACGTGTCCTCGCTGCGCTTTCCCGCATCTCTCCGGCGTCTTCCCTGCGGCTCCTTCCCTCCGCGGCCAAAGTTTGCGAACATGCCGCCAGCTCCTGACGCACGGCCTCAATCCGCGCCCGAAACGCTTGCCACGATTCGCCGCCCGGCGGCGTTACCTGCTGCGGGTCGTCAACCCAGGCCCTGTACAGGGCGTTGTCCTTCAACATCTCGTACGTCCGGCCCTCCCACGCCCCGAAATCCATTTCCCGCAAACGGCGGTCGGCCACGCAGCGTTCCGCCAGATCAGGGCGGGCGTATTCCAGCGTTTGCCGGCAGCGGAGCAGGTCGCTCGCGTAAACGGCAGAGAAGTCCACCCCCGCCAATTCCCGGCGCAGCGGTTTAAGCCCGGACGCTTCACCGGGGAGAAGCGCAAGGTCGCTTTGCCCCTGGTACCGATGCTGTACGTTCCACTCGGTTAATCCGTGGCGGACGAGCCACCATTCGATCCGCACCGTCCTCTCTCCTTTCGCTTTCGCCGCTCTAAAGTTTCTCCCCTGATTATACTCCTCAAAGCCAAGGCTTGGCAGCTTTAGCCGACCCAATTTTCACTTTTCCTTATCGCCCTGGCAGCGACAAGGGTAGTAAGGCTAGCAAGGTTAGTAAGGTTAGTAAGGTTAGTAAGGTTAGTAAGGTTAGTAAGGTTAGTAAGGTTAGTAAGGTTGACAAGGTTACGCCGAAAATAGCGGCTGCGGCAACCCGGGCGTCCTACAGATCGTGCCGCCCCCCCTGCCTAAACAGCCAAAAGGATGGGCCCGGGGATTCCCCCGTTCCCATCCTCCCCTAATTGTCGCTGCTAATCCAAGTGAGATGGCTTTAGATGTTTGGCGTAATGTGGCGTTTGTTCGCCTGCAAAAATTCCGCCGCATATTTCTGTGCGTTCCGCGTTTCTCTCTCCACCGCTTCCGGGTCGCGGCGCAAGGATGCGCCGTTGCTCAGCAGCTCGGCATGCAGCTCCTTGATATCCAGCTCCCGCGGCTGGATTCCCTGCTTGGCGCTCAGCCCCGCCGCCGTGCCGGCCGCCTGCCCGATCGCCATCACGCTGCCTTGCGTGCGGAAGGAGCCGTGGGCTTCGCTTGTCGCCGAGATGCATCTCCCCGCCATCAACAGCCCGTCGACTTTGACCGGCACAAGGCAGCGGTAAGGAATGTCATAGGAGTCCTTGATGTCGATCCACGCTCCCGCGGTTTCCGGATCGCCGTACCCTGCTTTGCCCGCCATATTGTGCACATCAATCGGGAAGTAACCTCTCGTGATGACGTCGTCGAATTTTCTGCCCCCGATCACATCGTCCGCCTGCAGCACATAGTTGCCGACGATATGCCGGGATTCGCGCACGCCGAGCTCGCTGCCGGTCATGCTTAAGAAGGCATGCTCAAAACCGGGCACATATTTGTTCATGAACTTGACGATCGATTCAACCTGTCTGCGGCCTTCGATCTCCCCCGCCGTTCTGGAATCGGCGTTTGTGCCGTCCACGTCGATCACCCGCGTGGAATTGAAATGAATGACCCCGGGATGAACGGAATTCAGCAGCAGGATGGAATCCCGCCCGATATGGAGTTCCCCGTTGTCTACCGCCTGCTTCACGAACTTTTTGAACCCTTGCGCGACGAAATACTTACTCACGAGCCTGTCCGAATATTTCCGGATCGGAATAACGTCGGATTTCCATTCGAAATCGTCCGGGTTAGCGAGGATATATTGATAAAGCTTCTCCGTATCCACATTGCCCATTTCGAACATCAAAGTCGATGGCTGCATTTTCCGGTCCTTGGCCCGCCCCAGCACAAACTCCGCGCCGGCTCCGCTGGCCACGTCCCCGTCCCCCGTCGCGTCGACGACCACCTTAGCCTTCAAAATATTTTCGCCGGATTTGTTGACGACCTTCACGCCGGTCACCCGGTCGCCTTCCGTAAGCGTGCCGCTGAACATGGAATGCAGCAGAACGTCCGCGCCGGCTTCCCTGACCATTTCGTAAGCGATATATTTGTATCTCTCCCGGTCGAAAAAGCCCAGATAAGCCCCGCTGCCGTAAGGATCAAGCACTTTGCAATGCCCCGGGCTCGCGCCGTACTCGACCATTCGATCCATGAATTGCTGCGGAATACCTTTGACGACCTGTTCGTCCCGAATATGAAAAGGAGATATGGGACCGAGCGCCGCCGAAGTGGCAGCGCCCCCCAGAAAACCGTTCTTATCCACCAGCAGCGTGCGCGCCCCCGTCCTGCCCGCGGCAATCGCCGCGATAAAACCGGAAGGGCCTCCGCCCATGACGATGACATCATACTCTTTTTCCACCATGTTCTCTTCCTCCCATACGTATAAGTTTGATTTGGTTAATGCTTGCCGGCGTTGTAGTTGCCCGCAACCGCGTCCAGCGTCTCCTTGGCCGGAGCGTTCTGGAAAATAATTCTTTGCGCCGCTTTGGCCAGATCCGTGCTCAAAAGGGTATAATCCGCCGGATAGAAAACGATTTGACCGCTTTCGCTTGCCTCCTGCTTCCAGCGCAGCAGTTCCTCGTAGTTCGGCAACGCAGTTACCGCGGCATCCTCGTAAGCGGAGGACAGCACGGGCATAACGCCGGCCTCGGCCCATTTGATCTGCGATTCTTTGCTCAAGTAATATTTAATGAACTCCCACGCCTGATCGGGATGTTTGGTGTTCGCCCCGATCGCCAGCGTCTGGCCGGCGACCATGGTCGGCGCAGGTTGCCCTTTTTCGAACGGAGGCATCGGCATCGTCAGGATGTTTTGGCCGATCTCGGAGCCTCTGATCGCCGAAGCGCGCATCGTTCCCGACACCGCTGTGGCGATGTTGCCGGCTTTGAGCCCGCTTGTGATGTCGTCGGCCGTCATCGAAATCGTCTGATTGTTCATCGCCCCGCTGTCCACCATGTCTTTAAGGAAATTGATCGCTTTGACGCCGGCGTCATCGTTAAACACCGCTTTGCCGTCCGCGTCGAACATCTGGCCGCCCGCCGCCCGCAAAATCGGAATAAAGGTCTCCATGAACGATGCCGCGTTCGCTCCTTCGGACATGCCGACCGCGAATCCCAGCCGGCTGCCGTCTCCCACCTGCTTCGATGCTGCGAGCAGCTCGGGCAGCGTTTCCGGAGCTTTCAGACCGGCCGTGTCGTAAAGGTCTTTCCGGTAGAATAAGGTGAATACCCTCGCCTCCCAAGGCATCGCCATAATTTCGCCGTTCAGCTTAAGCTGGTCCGCCGAATAGATATAATCGTCTTTGCCTTCCTGACCCAGCCATTCCGCCGCGTATTTGGTAATGGGCTGAATCGTCTTGGCTTCGGTATGCATCTTCAACAAATCGGTGTACACGTTCAAAATATCCGGTCCGCCGCCCGAAGCGGTCGCTTGAATAACCTGGGAATCGATCTTGGAAAAGTGAACGCTTTCAACCGAAACTTTGATGTCGCTCTGACTGGCGTTAAAGCTCTCGACGATGCTTTTTAACGCCGCCGATCGCGGATCGTCCTGCTGCTCCGGGTTAAGGAACGTCCACAATCTTAGCTGGGCAGGTTTCCCGGCATCGCCGGCTGCCGAATTGCCCGGCGAGTTTGAGCCGCCCGGCGTTTCCCCTCCCCCCGAATTGCCGCAACCGGCCAGCGCCCCGATCATCACCACGGTAAAGATGAAGGCCCAAAGCTTTTTCATGTTTAATACCCCCCAGTCGTTTAGTTATGTGAAGAGGTTGTCCCTCTTGACACCGCCGATTACCCTTTGACCGCCCCCGCGGATAAGCCGTCCACGAATTTGGACTGCAGACAGACAAACAATACGACTACCGGAATGACCGAGATGACCACGGCGGCCATCAGCTGTCCCCAGTTGATCCCGTACTGGGTAATGTAGTTGTACAGGCCGACGGACAGAAGCCGCAACTCGTCCTTGGTCGTAAAGGAAAAGGCCACGAGAAAATCGTTCCATACATAGATGGCGGACAACAGTGCGCCGGCGGCCAGGCCGGGCTGGGATACGGGAAGAATAAGCTGGTAGAAGGTGCGAAGCGGCGAGCTGCCGTCGACCTTGGCCGCTTCCTCGATCTCCTTGGGGACGGAGTCGAAGAATCCGCGCAGCACCCAAATCAGCATCGGCGTTCGCCAGGCCGTGTAAATCAGGATCATGCCGATAAAGGTGTCATACAAACCGGCCTTGACGGCGGTTAAATAAAGCGGAATCAGAATGGCTATGCCCGGAATCATCGAAGTCATGAGAATCAGGAACAGGATTATTTTTTTGCCCCGGAAATGAAATCTTGAAGCCGCGTACGCCGCATGCGCGGAGATAAACAGGGAAGCCAGAATGGAAACGGCCGCGACCAGTATGCTGTTCAGAAAATAGCGGGGAAAGTTGGAATGAAACAGCACGTTGGCGTAGTTCTCGAAAGTAGGCTGCGCCGGAACCCATTGCGGCGGATACTGCACGATCATCGACTCGGACTTGAGCGATGTGCTGACCGCCCATAAAATCGGGATAAGCGCAAAGGCGGAGCTTAAAATCAATACGATATACACGAGGAAATTAAACCATTTTCCGTTGGACATGAGCCTGCTTTGCATAGCCGCCCCCCCTTTCTTGTGTTCGCTATTCTTTGTTTTTAAGCGCTTTCACATATAGCAAGCTCAAAATGATGTTGAAGCCGAAAAGCAGGACACTGAACGCCGAACCCATGCCGATGTTCCAATATTCGAAGCCTTCCTTGAACGCCCGCAGGCTTAACGTCTCCGTCGCGCTGAACGGTCCGCCGCCGGTAAAGACGTAAATTAATGTCACCATGTTAAAATACTCCAGGCTAAGCATGATCAACGTGACCAGAACCGTAGGTTTGATCAGCGGCAGCGTGATGTGCGTAAACGACTTCCAGCCGGTCGCTCCGTCGACCCGCCCCGCTTCGTAAAGCTCGGACGAAATCGTCTGCAGCGCGGCCAAAATAAGCACCAGCGCGATCGGGAAGGTGTTCCAAACGTTGGCGGCGATCAGCGCGAGATTGGCTCCCCCGCCGGTGCTGAGCAGATCGATCTTGGCGCCGCCGAACCGCTCGATCACATAATTCACGGGACCATAGTTGGCGTTGATCAGCCATTTCCACAGCAGCGCCGTAACCGTTTGCGAAATGACCCAAGGCAAGATGATCGCCGTTCTGAACAAAACTCTGAACTTGATTTTCATATTTAACAGAACAGCCAGCAGCGTGCTTAGGGGAACTACGATTAGAATTGATCCGAATACGTAGACAAATGAATTTCCGATATTTTTGAGACCGCTTTCATTTTTGAAAATGGAGAGAAAATTGCCGGCGCCCACATAAGCTCCCGTTCTTACATATTCCGTTTCGTACATGCTCCATTTCATGGCCACGGCGATCGGATAAAACGATACCATCAAGACCAGCAGCAGCGCGGGGGCCATAAAAGCGTACGCAATCCATTTTTCGCTATTTTTCTTTCCGATCGTCTCCATTCGTCTACCTCCTGCCTTAGATTTCAAAGTATAAATGATGGAAAACGTTCCACATTATAGAACATCGTTCTTAATATTGCGTAAAAAAAGCGGAGTCACCCCTTTCAGGCATACAATGAGATTAAGGCAGCTGTCTTTCGATTTGTTGCTTATGCTGCTTCAGCAGGCCGGCGAAAAACTCGATTTTGTCCTCGTCAAACCGCAAGGAAGGACCGGATATGCTGATCGCCGCGAACGGATACCCTCTTCTGTCCATAATGGGAACACCGACGCCCTTGATTCCGTATTCATGCTCCATGTTGTCTACCGAGTACCCCCTTTTTCTTGATTTGATCAGTTCGGCCCGCATCGCCTCTTTATTGGTGATCGTGTTTTCGGTAAATTGCGTAAAATCGTCCTGCAGCAAACTTTCAAGTTCGTCGTCCGGCAAAAAAGCCAGCATCGCTTTTCCCGTCGCGGTGCAGTACACTGGAGCCATGACGCCCATCTTGGACGTCTCCATGATCGTCCCGGACGTGCAGGCATAGTCCAGATAGAGCACCTGTTTATTGTGCAGAATGGCGTAATATACGATTTCGTCCGTTTCGTTGGCGATTTGCTTGATGTGCGGCTGGATGAAGTCTCTTTCGTGCAGGTTGCTGCTGATAATGTTGCTGAGCTTCAGGATATTGAGACCCAGCTTGTATTTGTTGGTGTGCGGATTTTTGGTCAAATAACCGTGTTTTTCGAAAGTGGATACGATGTTGTGCACATTGCTTTTGTACAAACCAAGCTTGTTGCAGATCTCCGTGATGCCCAGCTCCGGCTCGTCAACGGAAAAGCACTCCAGCACGTCCAACGCTTTGGATAGGGACTTTACTTTGGATTCTTCCATGGGCTAAGGACCTCTCTCCTTTATCATCGTTCTATATTGGAGAACGTCGTTCTATTTCTATATCGTCATTATGGAATGCGCTTTCATTCTTGTCAAGTGGTTTTTTCGACTTTATTTCGACAATTATCCTGTGTACTAGCCTGTTGGAAACTCAGGCGGAAACATAGGGGAAAAAATTGGCGTTATTTCGGCGATATCCCCCATGCTAAGAAAATTAGAGGAAATTTATGTCTCTATTTTCTCGAAATGCAGAAGAATGGACATTTTTTGCAGCGTTCATTGGAAAATAAGGCCATAAAATTCCGCTAATTGTGATGAACAGGCTAGACTCCAGATAATAAGAACATAAAGTTCCGTTACATTTAAGGATCAAGCCGCTAGATCCAGGCAAAACCTCCGCTCCACCACATCCACAGCACCGTGCCCAGCAAGACGAAGGCACCGGCCACCCAAAACAGCAGCCGCGCGGTGCGCGGGATGTCCTCAGGCTCGAGCTCGCGGGTTTTGTCGCCCATATAGGCGCGGAACGAAACGACGCCGCGGTAGCTGTTTTCGCCGCCCAGCCGGACCCCGAGCGCTCCGGCGACGGCCGCCTCCGGGCGGCCGCTGTTCGGGCTCGGATGCTTCGGAGCGTCGCGGCGCACCGTGCGCCAAGCCCGGGCCGCGTCGAGCCGGAGCGTCCAGGCGGCCGCGATCAGCAGCAGCGCCGTCAACCGGGCGGGGATAAAGTTGGCGACGTCGTCCAGCCGGGCGGAAGCCCAACCGAGATCGATGTACTTGTCGTTTTTATAGCCGACCATCGAATCGAGGGTGTTGACCGCCCGGTAAGCCATCGCCAGCGGGGCCCCGCCCAGCAGCGCGAAAAACAGCGGCGACACCACGGCGTCGACGATGTTTTCCGCGACCGTCTCGACGGCGCCGCGCGTAATTTCCGGCGCATCCAGGTGCGCCGTGTCGCGGCCGACGATCATGCCCAGCGATCGCCGGGCCGCGGGAAGGTCGCCGCGCAGCAGGTGGCCGTGCACGTCCATGCCGGCGTCTCGCAGGCCTTTGGCCGCGATCGTCGTCCAGATCAGCGCGGCTTCCGCCAGCGCCGCGAGCCACGGGCTGACCTGGGCCAGGAGCCGCAGCGCTGCCCAGGTCAAGGCAAAGCTGCCGCCGGCGACCAGCAGCGGCAGCAACACCCCCGCCGCGCGGTAGCGGCGGGGAGGGACGAGGCGGCGGAGCGCCGCCTCAAGCGCGGCGACCGCCTTGCCCATCCCGATCACGGGATGGGGCAGCCAGCGCGGGTCGCCGAGCAGCCGGTCGAGCAAATACGCGACCGGCAAAACCCACCACGCCGCCGTCATGGACGCACCACCGCTCCCGTTCCCGCTCTCGCCTCCGCCCTGTGCAGCGACTCCGTCACGGCGGCGTACACCAGGCGGCCCACCGTGCCGCCCAGGTCCGTGGCGGTGCCGGCGTACGCGTGCAGCAGCGGCCAGCCGGCCCGCTGGCTCACGCCGAGCACGACCGCATCGGTCGTGGTGCCGGTGGCCGCAAGGCCGTTCTCGGCGTCGCGCACGCCGAGATCCGCAAGCGCGGCCGTTTTGGCCTCCGTCGCCGTGATCACGGCGTTCACCATCGCCGCCGGCGTCAGCCGGCCGTCCACGGCCAGCATGATATTGATCGTTCCCGGCGTCCAGGAGGCCGGGAACGTCGTCCGCCGCACGCCGGCCCGCGCGGCATTCCCGGTCCCCGCCGTCACGCAGCAGCAGACGGCGAAATCCCCGCCGCGCTCCTCCGCCACCGCGGCGTACCGCAGCTGCACGGCCGTCAGCAATCCGGCGGTCCCCGCCGCCGGATATCCCCACTCGCGCAGCAGCGCCGTAATATCCCGCTGCGGATCGTCGCAGCGGTAAGTCCGGTCAACATAAATGTTGACCATCCGCCGTAACCCCCCCGGCCCGCCGCCAAACACCGAACTGCTGAGGCTATCCAGCTCTTCCGGGGCCTCCAGCAGCAAATGCCGCTCCTCAAAATGAAGGCGCAGCCCCGGCCATACCTCCGAGTTATAAACGGCTCCCGGTTCCCCCGTCACAAAAGGCATCGTCATACTTTTAACCCCTCCGTTCTCCCATTACCTGCCCTATTTCCAGAACCAGCTTCGCGCAGGCCGCCTCATCCTTCACGGCAACGCGAATATCCCGCCCCCCGAGCCCCGGATACATCGCGCAGCTGCGCACCAGCACCCCGCGCCGCCCGAGCGCTTCCTGCATCCGTTCCGCGGTCCAGGGCTCCGGCAAGCGGACGAGCAAAAAGTTCGCTTCCCCCGCCCACGTCCGGCAGCCCAGCCGCCCGAGCGCCTTGCGCAGCCGTTCGCGCTGCCGCTCAACCAATACGATCGTGGCCCGCTCATAATCAGCATCCGTCCGCAGACAAACTTCGCCGGCCAAGAGCGCCAGCATGTTTACACTCCACGTCACCTGCTTGTCCCGCATCGCTGCGGCCAACTGCGGATGCGCCGCCGCAAACCCAAGCCTGAGCCCCGGGATTGCGTAAAACTTCGTCATCGAGCGGATGACGATCAGATGCGGGTACGCTCCCAATTCGGGAAGCAAGGTGCAGCGCCGCCCTTCCGGGATAAAATCGATAAACGCTTCGTCCACCGCCACATAGGTGCCGTACGCTTCCCCGGCCTCAGCGAACCGCCGCAGCTCGTCCAAACCGTACTGCACCCCGTTGGGATTGTTCGGCTGCCCGACAAACACCATGTCCGTGTCGCGGATCAGCCGCACCACCTCGTCCGGGTCGGCCTTGAAATCGCGCGCCTCCGTGCCGAACACCGAAACCACCTCCGCGCCAAACTGCTCCGACAAGCTGCGGTATTCCGAAAAACAGGGCTCGACGATCCCCACTTTTCCCGGAGACAGGGCAAGCAGCGCCAGCGCCATATTTTCCGCTGCCCCGTTGCCGATGACAAACGACGGCTCCGCGAGCCGGTGGCGTTCCGCCAGCAGCGCGACAAGGCGCCGGTGCCCGGGATCCGGGTACCGCACCACCTCCGGCAGCGCTTCCCTGAGCGCTGCCAGCAGCCCCGGGGGCGGACCAAGCGGGTTGATGTTGGCGCTAAAATCCGTAAATCCGCCGGCCGCCGCGCCGTACCTAAGCATTGCCGTTTCCAGGTCTCCCCCGTGTCCGTAAATTTCCAACACGTTTATCATTCCTCTTTTCCGGTTCCGTAAGTCCTGCCACTTTCACCAATGCCCTCATTATGAAGTTCCGGCCAGCCCCCGTCAATCCGCAAAAAACGCGAGCTGAAACTACTCTTTGGTTTCAAGGCTGATTCGTTTACAATAGAAGTAAAGCTGTTTTCATAGATTGCGGAAACGCTCGAACGATGTGTTCGGCCGTCCGCAGGCGAAAAGGATAGGAGGAAGCAAACCTATGTTATTTATCGACAACGAGGGGATTACCGATGCGTCCGTAAACCTGGCCATCGAGGAATACGCCCTCAGACATCTTCCGCTGGAAGACGACAGCTATTTGCTTTTTTATATCAATGCCCCGTCGATCATCATCGGCAAACACCAGAACACGATCGAGGAAATCAATACCGAATACGTCAAGGAAAACGGCGTGCAGGTCGTCCGCCGTCTTTCCGGGGGCGGAGCGGTGTATCACGATCTGGGCAACCTCAATTTCAGCTTCATTACAAAAGATGACGGACAATCGTTCCACAATTTCCGCAAATTTACCGAACCCGTCGTGGAGGCGCTGAAATCGCTGGGCGTCAACGCGGAAATGACCGGGCGCAACGACCTGCAGGTCGGGGAGCAAAAGATTTCCGGCAACGCTCAATTTTCCACGCGCGGGCGGATGTTCAGCCACGGCACGCTGATGTTTAACCTCAATTTGGACAATGTGCAGGCTTCGCTTCACGCCAATCCGGAGAAATTCAAATCGAAAAGCACCAAATCCGTGCGCAGCCGGGTCGCCAACATCATTGATTTTCTGGACAAAAAAATGACGATCGAAGAGTTCCGCGCCGAGCTGCTGCGCCATATTTTCGGGATGGAGCCGGGAGCGGTGCCGCAATATAAATTGACCGAAAGCGATTGGGCCAAAATCCGCGAAATCTCCAACCAGCGCTACAAAAACTGGGACTGGAACTACGGTCTGTCGCCGGAGTGCAACGTCAAACACGCGAAAAAATTCCCGGTCGGGATCATCGATCTGCGCATGAACATCAAGGACGGGCATATTCAGGAGATCAAGATTTACGGCGACTTCTTTGGCGTCGGCGACGTCACCGACATCGAGGACAAGCTGCGGGGCGTAAAATACGAGGAAGAGGCCGTACGCGCCGCGCTGGCCGGCATCGACGTGAAGCATTATTTCGGCAATTTGGAATTTGACGACTTTGTCGGACTGGTGTTCCTTGAGGAATAGGACGCTTTTAGCAAAATAGAAGGAGAGAAACCATGTACAAACTGATAGCGATCGACATTGACGATACTTTGATCAACGACGACAAGGAGGTGACTCCGGCCACCCAGCAGGCGCTGGAGAAGGCGGTGGCAAAAGGCGTCGTGGTCACGCTGGCGACCGGCCGGGCCTACGCTTCCGCGCAGGCGATCGCGCGCCAAACCGGACTCAATGTGCCGATCATTACGTACCAGGGGGCGCTGGTCAAAAACCTGATGGACGAAAAGGTGCTCTACGAGCGTTACGTCCCGATGGAAGCGGCCCGCAAGCTGTTTGAATACTGCATCCGCCGCAACCTGCATCTGCAGACTTACATCGACGACAAGCTGTACGCCCGTGAAGAAAATCAGAAGCTGATCGACTACACGAACCTGAACCGGACCCGCTATTATATCGAACCTGATTTCGAGAAATTGGTCGAACAGCCGACCCCGAAAATGCTGATCATCGACGAGCCCGATTTTCTCGACGAGATCGCCCCGGAGCTTCGCGAGCTGCTGGGCAAAGGCGTGCATATCACGAAATCGAAGCCGAATTTCCTGGAGATCATGCACGAGGAAGGCACCAAAGGCCATGCCCTGAAATTCCTGGCCGGCCATTTCGGCTGCGACCTGTCGCAAACGATCGCCATCGGCGACTCCTGGAACGATCATGAAATGCTGGAGGCCGCCGGCCTCGGCGTGGCAATGGGCAACGCCATCCCGGCCCTGAAGGAAATTGCCGATTTCGTGACGCTCAGCAACAATGAGGACGGCGTCAAACACGTTATTGACAAGTTCGTGCTGAATCCGGAAGCTTAAATCCGCTAAAAGAAAGAGGTTATCCTTGTAAAGCCGCGCGTCTGATCCGGCAAAACCAAGGATAACCTCTTTTTTACCACTATCTCAACCGGTTCCTCCTGCTTCTCAATTCCCCCTCAGACCCTCCAGCCCCACGCACATCCCCGTTCCAGCAAACCCCACGCCGGCCGGCAAGCCGTAATCGCGGCGGAGGTCGATGTCATGCGACATGTGGGTGAACAGCGTCCGCTTCGGCCGGATTTCGCGCAGCAGCTCCAGCGCTTCGGTGACGTCATATACCGATCTGGTGGAAAATTCGGCCTCTTCCCGGTAAAAACTCGTTCCCAGCACCAGCAAATCCAAACCGTGCAGCGGCACCCGCTGCTCCTCCGGCAAAGCGATCGAATCGGAGCAGTAGGCCCAAGAGAAGCCGTTTTTCTCGAGCCGGTAGGCGTACGAAAACCCGTTTTTTCCGTGAAACACCTTCCAGCCGCGGATTTGCCATCCGCCGAGGATGATGCCGTCATCGACCGCATGCATATCGAGTTGTCCTCCCAGCCAGGGATATTGGAGAACGATTGTGTCCAGCACCTCCAGCGGCGCGTACAACTGTCCTCTCCGGTTTAGCCAGCGGCAGGCGTCGGCCCATTCCGGCAACCCGCCGATATGGTCAAAATGGGCGTGCGTCACCAAAATCCGCTCCGCAAAACGCTGGCCTCTCCGCTCCATTCCCGTCCGCCAATCCGGGCCGCAGTCGATCAGGAAGTTCCCTTCCTCCCCCTCGACCGAAACCAGGGAACGGTATCTCCGGTTGACGCCCGAGCTTCGGGCCTCCTCGCAAACCGCACACTCGCAATATACTCTCGGAACCCCCATCGCGTCGCCGGTGCCGATAAATACAAGCTGATCCATACAGGAGTCCGCTCCTTTCCAGCTAAATTTCCATACCCCCATTCTATCCCTTTCGATATATCCGCAACAAGCGAAAACGCCTTTTTTATGCCGGGTAGTGAATATCGACCTTACGGGAAGCACGGCAATATCGTAAAATAAACCATGTCCCTTTCAGAGGAAATAACTATAAATGGTACAGTTAAGGCATGAGTGCTAAAATAAAACAGAAA
Source organism: Paenibacillus oralis (assembly GCF_003863965.1). GTDB lineage: Bacteria > Bacillota > Bacilli > Paenibacillales > Paenibacillaceae > Fontibacillus > Fontibacillus oralis. The sequence goes on along the minus strand of NZ_RRCN01000001.1, from coordinate 3,670,029 downwards.
TCATTAACGAGAAGAGTGAAAGCAGTGAGAATAGGATTTTTGGATTCCGGGATCGGCGGGATTACCGTGCTTCACCAGGCGCTGCGGCTGCTGCCGAACGAGGATTACATTTTTTATGCGGATACCTTGCACGTCCCGTACGGCGAAAAACCGAAGGAAGAGGTTAAGGGGTATATTTTTGACGCGGCGGATTTTATTGTGAGCCAAGGCGTAAAGGCCTTGGTCGTGGCCTGCAATACGGCAACCAGCATTGCGATCGAGGATCTCCGCCGGAAATTCGATATTCCGATCGTGGGCATAGAACCGGCCGTAAAACCCGCGGTGCAAAAATGGGAAGGCCGGCGCAAAAAAGTTTTGGTGCTGGCGACGCAATTAACGCTTAACGAGGAGAAGTTCCATAATCTTGTCAAAAGAATCGGCCACGAGGACATCGTGGAAAGTTTGCCTTTACCCGGTTTGGTTCGTTTTGCGGAAAAGTTCGAATTCGCCGAAGAAATCGCAGTGCCCTATTTGCAGGAGCAATTGTCCTCCTTGGATCTGACCCAGTACGGAACCGTTGTTCTGGGTTGCACGCATTTCCCTTATTTTGAAAATAGCCTTAGACAGCTGTTTCCGCCGGAAGTGGATATCATCTCGGGGAGTTTCGGAACCGCCAAAAACTTAAAACGCATCCTCGAAGCAAGGCGGCAATTAAACGAAGGTACAGGGGATATCGTGTTTTACCAATCCGGCACGAAGGTCGAAGATCAGCAAACCTTGACGAATTACAAAAAGCTGTTGGCCATGCTGGAGGAATTGTATTCCCGTCCGAAACAAGTCTAATCGCCGAAAAAGCGCGAGCCGCCAGGATTATCCCCAGCGCTCGCGCTCTTTTTGTGTCCATGCCCCACCCGGCGGACGGCTAACGCCCCAGCAAATCCAAAGAGATTGTATTCAAAAGCGGCTTTCCTTCCGGCGCACCGCCCGCCGGTTCGATCGTAAGCTCCAGGTTGTCGGCGTCGCTTAATGTTTTGTCCTTGACGTAAAGATGGGCCCGGTTGGCGTGGTACTGCAAGAGGCCCAGGCTGTCGCGCATGCCCTCCTTGACGATCCATACCCTCACCAGTTGATCTTTATCCGGGACGAGCCCGCCGACCAGCATCAGCATCTCCCGGGAATCGGCGTTATACCAGACCATGCCGCCGTCCGGCTCCAGCCGCCCCATATCGATCTGATAAGATATCGTCCCCGGCTTGGACATCACCGGCAGCGCCTCGGGCTCATAGGTTTGCACATAGCGGTCCCACTTAGCATCCGGCTGCGTCAAGCGGCCGATACCGACCCCTATCCCGATCAGCACCATCAAAACAGCGGCAAACGATACCGTCCATTTCCAGCGGTGCGCAAAAAAACGGGAAACGCCGAGCCGCCACCCGGTCATTTGTACCCGGAGGCGCAGTTTTCTGCGGATCGAGTCGGAAGGGACCTTGGCCGGCAGACCGTAATCTTCGCCGGCGTACGCCAGAGCATAAGCCGGTTCTTTCGTCTTCTCATCCGCGGCGTCTTGGCCGCCGCCGCGAATGTCCAAAATTTCTTCCCAGCGCCGCTTATGCTCAAGGCAGACCGCGCATGAAGTTAAATGAGCCGCCATCTCCGAACGTTTCACCGCCGCCAGCGAGCCCAGCAGCCAGTCGATCCACTCTTGCTCCGAATACAAGCGGACGCAGGCACCCGGATCGTCCGCTTTCCGTTTCACCCCGCTGGTGCTAGGATCGATGTGTCGTCCGCTCATGCGGATTCCCTCCCTCCAGCTGATCCCCCCAGCCCTGTTTTTCCAATTGCTTGCGCAAATTGTGCAGCCCGTACCGGACCCACGATTTCACCGTGCCGATCGGTACGCTCCAGGCCTCCGACATTTGGCGCTGGGTCCGCAGCGCGTAATAGGAGCCCATGATCGCTTTTTTCTGCGGCTCCGGCAGCGTATAAATCGCGGTGCGGATCGCTTCGCGCTCCAGTCTGGACAACACCTCGTCTTCGCCCGAACCGCCGGCCCCTTCCGTTTTCCGCTGCAACGCCTCATCCCCGGGGTATTCCAACCGTGCCTTGCGCCGCATCCGGTCGAGGCTGCGGCTCCGCGTCATGACGGCCAGCCATGCCTTGATCGAGCCGCGGGCCGGATCGTAATCTTTGCCTCGGCGGAGTACTTCGATGAATACTTCGTGGCAAACATCCTCGGCTTCCATCCGTTCTCCGACCAAACGGCTGGCCACCTGCATCACAAATGGAGAAAACTCAGCGTAAAACGCATCAAACGCTTGCACCGAACCGCCGCACATCTCGCGCAGGCGCCGCGTCATCTCTTCATTTTGCAGGTCCATTCCCTTCCCTCCCGCAAATTATTCTCCCCTTCCTATTTAATTTTCGTTTTACCAAAAACGCTTCCTTTTGAAAACCCTAATTTTTTTTCGGCTCAAAACTGAGATCATTGCTTGACGAAATAAATGATGACTTTAGGTGGTTGTCCTGAGGGGCTGTCTATAGCGTTCGTGTCTCGGTGTCCCTGCCTGCAGCCTGCCTTTGCACGATTATACCTTTCGTTCAGGGGGCGGGGGTGAGGACTAGTGTACGGGATAAAGAAAAAAAGAAAAGGAAAAAATGAGGCGGTCCAGGCGAGATTTTCGACTTGATTAGAGAACGTATGTTTGGTATAATGAAATAAATCGAACTCACGTTCGTTTATTCTTGATTTGGGGGCGAGCGGATATGGAGGTCAATGCGGGAACGGATCTTCAACCATTCAGCAGCCGTTATAACAGCGAGCAGGACTGCATGGAAGCGTTGATCCCGATGAAGAGGTCAAGCGGCTTTGTCTGTCCGCGCTGCGCTCACACCCGGTGCAGCCGTCTGACTTCCCGGCATATCCCCTTATTCGAGTGCGGAAAGTGCAAGCATCAAACATCGGCTTTGGTCGGCACGATTTTTAAAGGAACGCATCTCCCCCTGGTGAAGTGGTTTCAGGCGCTGGAGTTGTTGCAGCTCCCTGACGGCATCTCAGCGATGCGGCTGCGCCAGGTGATCCGGGTCATCTACAAAACCGCCTGGTCGATGCTGCACACAATACGCCATGCCGCCCTAGAGTTCGATGCCCGGGAGCTGCTCTCTGGAGACGTGAAGGTGAACAGCGATTAGTATGGGCGTAATCCGTCCCGATGTCAGCTTACACATCCGTACGCCGCCGGCTGCCTGCCCGGAGCGGAAGAAACGATGCGGCAGCAGTTGCTGCACATGTGTGTGGCGATTCCGGCGATTCCTTACCGCCGGCTGATCGCACATCAACCGAATCAGCCCCTCGCGGCTGCAGCCTAATAGAAATGCTTGAACGGTACAGACGTTGCTACAAACGGATTTCAGGCTGCAGCAAGATCACGGTCTTTTCATTTTTCCCGGTGTCTTGCCCTATCCCTCCTGTCAGGTCTGCTTCACTTCTCCTAAACCTTCTTCTCCAAAACCTGTCTAATGATCTCGAACATAACTGCTTCTCCCGAACATTTCTTCTCCTAAACATATCTACTTCTCACAAATTTATCTCCTTCACCTGAAGTTATCTTCTTCTCTGCTTCCTGATCAAACGGGATAATCGTGCAAAGCGTCCTGACAACGGATATTGCTCTGCTTTCAACGCTCTTCCGCCATTTCTTTCCACGATCAGTTGCCGGCTTGAATGTCAAACACTGATTATTAGGTTGAGTCTTTTTTCCCGGCGAATAAATCCAACCCGTTTTCCCGTTCGTATCCTTTATGAAACAACATTTTAGCCATAGGGGGATCAAAGAGATGCTTCAATTTTTTCGAAAAGCGGCGCTGACGCTGCTCATCTTGTTTACTGCGCTCGGGGGCAGCGCTCTGGGCGGCTCGGGCAAAGCTTCCGCGGCCGGCTCGCTGGAGCTGTACACCCCGTATCTCGAGTGGTCGGCCGCTCCCGGCGAAACCGTCTCTTATTCGATCGACCTCGTCAACCACGGGTCGGCCACCGCTTCCGCCAGCCTGTCGCTGGAGACCGCGCACAGGGATTGGACCTATGACATGTCCGCAGGCGGGCGGGCCATTTCCCGGCTTGCCGTAAAACCCGGGGAATCGCAAACTTTTACACTGGACTTGGAAGTGCCGCTGAAGGTCGATAAGGGCCGTTATGCCTTTACTTTGAAAGCTGATCAGACCACGCTTCCGCTCGTCGTCAACGTCTCGGAGCAAGGCACCTTCAAAACGGAGCTAACCCTGGATCAAGCGAACATGGAGGGCCATTCCGACTCCACGTTCACGTACAGCGCGATGCTGCGGAACCGGACGACGCAAAAACAAACTTACGCCTTAACCGCCCAGGCCGAGCAAGGCTGGGACGTCCGGTTCAAAGCGGATTCCAACAGCGTGACCTCCGTGGAAGTCGAACCGAACGCGGAAAAAACGATCTCGATCGAGGTCAAGCCGCCGGAACAAATCAAAGCCGGCACCTACGATATCCCGATCGCGGCCGCCAGCGGCGACTCGACGGCAAATGCAAGCATCGAAGCGGTCGTTACCGGCACCTACGATATGAAGTTTACGACATCCAATGAAGTCCTTAGCACGGACGTTAGAGCGGGCTCCGAACGCAAGCTGACGTTTGTGGTGCAAAATACCGGTTCGGCCGATCTGCAGGACCTTTCTTTTTCGTCGAGCGCGCCAACCGACTGGGAGGTTTCCTTTGAACCGTCCACGATCAATGCCATCGCCCCCGGAGAGAGCAAGCAGGTCCAGGCCACGATCAAATCGAGCGAAAAAGCGCTGGCCGGAGACTACGTCGTCAGCCTGACCGCTTCTTCCGCCAATAAAAGCGCGAACGCCGATCTGCGGGTGACGGTGAAATCGTCCGTATTATGGGGATGGGTGGGAGTTCTCATCATACTGGCCGTCTGCGCGGGGATTTACTACTTGTTCCGGAAATACGGGAGAAGATAAACGATGGTGACCGGCATGAATCCCACAGTGGTTGCCGCCGATGGTCAACCTGTCGTGCAGCTCAGCCAGTTAACCAAAAAATACGGAGAAGCCACCGCCGTAGACCATCTCGACCTAAGTATTTCGCGCGGGGAAATTTTCGGATTGCTTGGCCCGAACGGCGCCGGAAAAACGACGACGATCCTCATGATGCTGGGGCTGACCGAGCCGACTTCCGGGCACGCCCGGATTTGCGGCTTCGATCCGGCGCGCGAAGCGCTCCGCGTGAAACGGATTGTCGGCTACCTCCCTGACGACATCGGCTTCTACGAGGACCGGACCGCGCTGGACAATTTGGTATATACCGCCAGACTGAACGGAACTCCGCAAAAAGAAGCCGTCCAGCGGGCCGGAGAGCTGCTGGAGAAAACCGGCCTTACCGCGCACAGCGGCAAAAAGGTCGGGGCGTTCTCCCGCGGGATGCGGCAGCGTCTGGGACTGGCCGACGTATTGATCAAAAACCCGGAGGTCGTCATCCTCGACGAACCGACGCTTGGCATCGACCCGGAAGGGGTCCGCGAGCTGCTGGGGCTGATCTCCTCACTGAGCCGCGACGAGAAGCTGACAGTGCTGTTGTCTTCGCATCATTTGCATCAGGTCCAGCAAATCTGCGACCGGGTCGGCTTGTTCGTTCAGGGCAAGCTGATTGCCGTCGGCGATATCCAAACGTTGTCGAAACAGCTGGACGAAGACGGCAAAACTTACATCGAGGTAGGCACCAAAACCTGGACGGAAGCGCTCGCGGACCAAATCAAGCAGCTGGACGGCGTACAGGAAATCCGCTATTCGGAGGCGGATGGCGCGGAGCATGACCAAGGCGTTACCGCGACGGTCGCCTGCAGCCGCGACCTGACGGCGCAAATCGCCGAAACCGTCATCCGCGCCGAAGCGGAGCTCGTGTACATCCGGCGCAAAGCGTATGGTTTGGATGACATTTACCATCGATACTTCGAAAGGAGAGGAGAGTAATGATGCCTAACGGCAAGATGGCGTGGAACTTTTCTTCCGTGAAGGAAACGCTGCATCTGAAAGATATACGGAAGCGGATGCAAAAAACGCTGCATGAGCTTCTTCCCCGCCGCGATGCGGAAGACGGAAGCGGCGTCCGGGTGCGCTCCTCTTCCTCGTTTTGGGTGATGGTGCAAAAAGAGCTCGGCGATCATCTTCACAGCTGGAGGTTCGGCATCCTGATGGGGATCATCGTCCTGGCCTGCATCGGCTCGATTTATTCCGCGGTCACCGCGATCGCCGGCGGCAGCGCCACGAGTGACAGCGGAGGCGGAGACACCTTTTTGTTCCTGAAAATGTACACGCTGACCAGTTCCTCCCTGGCGGTGCCGTCCTTTGCCACCTTCCTGTCCTGGCTGGGGCCGCTGATCGGCATTACGCTCGGGTTTGACGCCGTCAATTCCGAGCGGAACAAGGGCACCTTGGGCCGGCTGCTGTCGCAGCCGATCTACCGGGACGATTTTATCAAAGCCAAGTTTGTGTCGTCCCTGTTCATGATTGGGATCGTCGTGTTTTCGCTGGGATTCCTGGTGATGGGGCTTGGCCTGATGACGATCGGGTATCCGCCGACGCCGGAGGAATTCGGGCGGATCCTCATCTTCCTGCTGATCGCGGTCGTCTACATCGGCTTCTGGCTATGTCTGGCGATTTTGTTCTCGATCCGTTTCCGCCAGGCGGCCACCTCGGCGCTTTCTTCGATTGCCGTCTGGCTGTTTTTCACGATTTTTTACAGCATGATCATCAACATGATCGACAGCGCCACGGCCGTTTCGCAAATGGCGGCGGCGGACGTGCAGCTGCGGCAAATGAACTTTATCCTGACGCTGAACCGGCTGTCCCCGACGGAGTTGTTTTCGGAGACGATCACAACGATGCTGTCCCCCGGCGTCCGCTCGCTGGGGCCGCTGACGATGGACCAGCTCATCGGAGCGATTGCCAGCCCGCTGTCGCTGGGGCAAAGCCTGCTGCTGATCTGGCCGCAGCTCACCGGTTTGCTTGCGGCCACAATGATCTGCTTCGGCCTGTCCTACGTGCTGTTCATGCGCCAGGAAGTGCGTTCGAGAGTGTAAATTTGGAGTAGAGTGCATTTGGAGTGTGCGAGAAACTTTGGTGCGGATAATATTCTAAATAGAAATGGCGGCTTAAACGCGGTTTCCGGGCAAATAGACGGCCCCACACCGCCTCTTAACGGGTGTGGGGCCGCCTTTTTTGCCGGTTCGGTTGGCAGGGACGGCGTCTGATTGGAAATATCCACCCACCAATCTATTGGATTTCTCCAATGGAATAATGTCAGATAATGACGCTAAGCGGATCAGCTTTCAGCGGGTTTTCCAAAATCCAGCTGCGCTCGTCGTTGAACAGATAAGCCCGGTGGACGAGCACACGCACCTCTTGCCCGGGTTTGAGCGTCTCCTTTTCCAGCGAGCGGAAGGTCGTTAACGTATGGCCCCCCACTTCAACTTCCACCAGCCATTCGCTGCCGCGGAAATGCAGGTGCTTCACGGTCCCCGGCGCCGTGGCGGAAAGGAGGGTAAACTCGTGTTCGTTTCCCACCTCGATGTATTCCGGCCGGATCAGTGCCCGCGTCCCGGGTCCGCCGCTTTCTACCTCAAACCCTTTGAGGTCGGCCGCCCGCTCGACCAAGGTCGATTGCCCGATAAACGAGGCGACAAACGGGGTTTGCGGCTCCTTGTAAATATCCCAGGGTGTGCCTTTCTGCTCAAGGCGTCCCTGATTAATAATCATGATTTCATCGGCCACTTCGATCGCTTCATCCTGGTCATGGGTGACGAATATCGACGTAATGCCGACCCGCTCGATCAGCTCCCGCAGCCAGGAACGCAGTTCCTGGCGGATTTTCGCGTCGATCGCCGCAAACGGTTCGTCAAGCAGGAGCAACTGCGGCTGGGGCGCCAAAGCGCGGGCAAAAGCGACCCGCTGCCGCTGCCCGCCGGACAGCTGATGCGGATAACGGCTCTCAAAGCCCTTGAGCCCGGTCAATTCGACAAGCTCCATCACCCGGCTCCGAACCTCTGCTTTAGGTACTTTTTTAACCTGCAGGCCAAACGCAATATTATCAAAAACGGTCATATGTTTAAATAATGCGTAACTTTGAAATACGAAGCCGATGCCCCGTTCCTGGGGAGCGAGTTCGTTCACCCGTTTTCCATGAAACAAAATCTCCCCGGCATCCGGCTGCTCCAATCCGGCCAGCATCCGCAAAATCGACGTTTTGCCGCCGCCGCTGGGACCCAGCAAACCGATCAGTTGCCCCTTCTCGATCCCAAAGCTAACATTTTGTACGGCATGAAAAGCGCCGAAATGTTTATCCAGGTTTCGTACTTCAACATGCATGCAAAGCCACATCCTTTCCAGATTCCGCAAGCCACCCACGCCGTCAAACCATCATTCGATCTATTCTGATGCAAATACTCGGTTTTATATATATGGATAGATTACCAAACCCCAGGGCTTCCGTCAATCCGCAAATGGGCGGCGGCCAAGCGTTCGGGAAAGATATTTATGGCAAAAAAATAAAACCAGCTGTTTACGAAATGAACTGTTTCATCTCGCCTCCACCGGTTTTGCAAAGCAATGTTATAAAGTATTGATGCTATGATGGTGTAAATGGTTAAAGCGTTAAGTTAAAACAAAAACGCCTCATGACGTTATCCGGTAACAGCCGTGGCTCAAAATTTTCACATGGGCTACCGCCGCGGCCTTGATTTCCTCAAAGGTCAGCCGATCCTGAATGTAATAAGAGATAAATCCATGCATCCCCAAAAACATGCTGAGCGGAAGGGACGGATTATTTTCCATCGGGTGCTTCTCCTCCTGCAAAAAACTGCGAACGATGGATTCGAACATATTAAAGCATTTGGTTTGCTCGCTGCGGCAATACGCCAATATTTCCTCATCCCTCAGCATAAACATGATTTCGTATTGGTGCGGATGCTCCAAGCCGAACTTGATGAATTCCAGCATCAGCTGCTCGGTCTTGGTCAAACCTTCCGCGGGCGCACGTTTGGCTACCTGCTCGCACAGATGGGTTAAAGATTCGAAATCCTTGACCACGATAGCGTAAAACAATTCGGCTTTTTCTTTGAAGTGATAATACAACGAGCCGTGACTATATCCCAAATGCTGACCGATGCTCCGCATGGAAATTCCGCGGTACCCCTTCGTGATGAATAAATGCCGGGCCGCTTCCATAATTCTTTCTCTCGACAATTCTTGATCTACTGCTCTTCTTGCCATAGGCGTTATTCCCCTTCGATAAAGTAAACCTGGTCACCTTCCGTCATCAGCGCCTGTCCCCCCGTCAGATCCGTCATCCAAGCGATGAAGGCCTGTGCTTCATGGTGAAGCGGCAGACAGCAGAGCGTCACCTTATCCGCAAAGACCGTGTCCCCCGTACGGATTCCGCGGTTTCGCAGTTCATTTTCCACCTTGCCCAGCCAAGTATATTCCAGTTCCACAAAAATTTCCTGGTGCAGCACCCGGGTAATGGCTTCCCCCGCTTCGATCGCCGCAACCGCCCCGTCCGTATAGGCGCGGATGAGACCACCGGCCCCCAGCATGATTCCCCCAAAATACCGGGTAACGACGATGGCGACATTTTTGAGGCCCTGATTTTTGATAACCTCCAAAATCGGCTTTCCGGCGGTGCCGCTTGGCTCCCCATCATCCGACTGCTTCTGGATTTCATCCCGCTCGCCGATCATATAAGCGGAACAATTATGCGTGGCGTTCCAATGCTTTTTTTTGATTTCCTCAATAAAAGCAATCGCTTCATCTTCCGTTTCCGCTGGCATGACGTGTCCGATAAACCTCGATTTCTTGATGACGATTTCTTTCTCGCCGGCTCCTCGAACCGTCTTATACCGTTCCAACATATGAATCCATCCTTATGAATGTGCCAAGAAGCAGCCCGGCCGAAACGTGCGGCGAACTGCTTCCTGGCGCTGTATCTTTCCTTCGAAAAGGGAGCCTGCTTCCAAAAAGCCGTTAAGCCGTTATTCGGAAAGTCTTGCTTCCAATGCGGCCTTTTCCTTTTCGTATCCCGGTTTGCCGAGAAGCGCAAACATGTTTTTCTTGTAGGCCTCAACGCCCGGCTGGTCAAACGGATTGACGCCCAGCAGGTAACCGCTGATGCCGCAAGCTTTTTCAAAGAAGTAAACAAGGTAGCCGAAGGAATACGGCGTCAAATCCGGCACGTTGACGACCAGGTTCGGAACCTGTCCGTCCGTATGCGCGAGCAAGGTGCCTTGGAACGCCTTCTTATTCACGAAATCGAGCGTTTTGCCGGCCAGGAAATTCAGCCCGTCCAAATCGGCCGGATCGGATTCAATCGTGATGTGGCTTGGCACCTCCGTCACCTGAATGACCGTCTCGAAAATGTTCCGGTTGCCTTCCTGGATAAACTGCCCCATAGAGTGCAGGTCCGTGGAAAAATCGACCGATGCCGGGAAGATCCCTTTATAGTCTTTGCCTTCGCTTTCGCCGTACAGCTGCTTCCACCATTCCGACACATAGTGCAGGGAAGGCTCGTAGTTCACGAGAATTTCCGTCACTTTGCCTTTGCGGTACAAAGCGTTGCGGACGGCCGCGTACTGGTAGCTGGCGTTCTCGGCCAGGTTCGGGTTGCTGAACTCTTTCGCCGCGTCGGCCGCGCCCTGCATCATTTCGTCGATGCTGATGCCGGCGGTTGCGATCGGCAGCAGGCCAACGGCCGTCAGCACGGAATAACGTCCGCCTACATCGTCCGGGATCACGAACGTTTCATAACCTTCCTCGTCGGACAGCTTCTTAAGAGCGCCTTTGGCGCGGTCGGTCGTCGCGTAAATCCGTTTGCGCGCTTCTTCCTTGCCGTATTTCTTCTCCAGAGCGGCGCGGAAAATCCGGAACGCGATCGCCGGTTCCGTCGTCGTTCCCGATTTGGAGATGACGTTGACGGAGAAGTCTTTGCCGTCGATCAGGTCAAGCAGGTGATTCACGTAAGTCGAACTGATGTTGTTGCCGGCAAAATAAATTTCCGGCGTTTTGCGCTTGTCCTTCGGCAAAATATTGTAGAACGAATGGGACAGCGATTCGATCGCCGCGCGCGCGCCCAGGTAAGAACCGCCGATGCCGATGACGATCAGCACGTCGGAATCGCTTTGGATTTTCGCCGCCGCCTTCTTGATGCGCGCGAACTCTTCCTTATCGTATTCGGTCGGAAGGTTGATCCAGCCCAGAAAGTCGGCCCCTGCTCCCGTACCGTTATGTAACTGCTCATGAGCCGTGCGGACCTGCTCGGCAAAATAATCCACTTCATGCTGCCCGACAAATTGCAGGGCTTTGCTGTAGTCAAAGGTTACCTTTTTCGACATGTTTGAAAATACCTCCGTCTAATTATTTCAAACAACTTAAACCTAGGATACTGTAAATTTCTAGCGAAGACAAGGGCACATTATACAGGTTTTAGGCTCTCTATGCTAAAATAATTAAATGCTGTTCAATTTTTGTTGAAAGGTGAACGTTTATGAAAAAAATCGGATTTATCGGACTGGGCACAATGGGTGCTCCAATGGCCTCCAACCTGCTGAAGCAGGGTTATGAGGTTACCGTCTACAACCGTACCGCGTCCAAAGCCGCTGCCTTAACCGAGCAAGGCGCCGCCGTAGCCGCTTCGCCGAAGGAAGCCGCTGCCGCCGCCGACATCGTGATCACGATGGTCAGCAACGACGCCTCCATCGCCGCCGTTTACGAAGGGCCTGACGGCGTGCTTGCCGGCCTGCGTCCCGGGACTAAAGTCATCGACTGCTCCACGATCTCGCCCGCGCTCGTAAAGCAGCTGGCGCAGCAAGTTTCCGCGCTGGGCGGGGCATTTCTCGACGCGCCGGTCACCGGCAGTTCGCCGGCCGCCATCGCCGGCACGCTCGTCTTTATGGTCGGCGGACCGGCCGATACGCTGGCCGAGGTTATGGACATCTTTGAGACCATGGGCAAAAAAGTGCTGCACATGGGCGAAAACGGCAGCGGCGCGGTAGCCAAGCTAGCCCATAACACCATCGTCGGCATCAATAACTTGGCGCTCGCCGAAGGCTTCGCCATCGCCGCCAAATCCGGCCTGCCCACCAACCTGTTCCTGGAGCTGGTGCAGCTTGGTTCCGCAGGCAGCAAAGCGGCAGAGCTGAAGGGCCAGAAAATCATCGAACACGATTTTTCCAACCAGTTCTCCCTGGCGCTGATGCTCAAGGACCTGAAGCTAGCCTCCGCGCTGACCGACGGCTCGGGCATCCCCGCGCCGATGCTGAACCAGGCGAAAAGCCTGTTCCAGACGGGAGAAACGCAAGGCTTCGGCGAAGAGGACCTCTCCTCCGTCGTGAAGCTCTACGAAGCCTGGATCGGTCAAAAAATCGGCGATAAAACGGTGTAACGCTCCCTAAAGATTTGTAAAAAGGCAGGTACAGCGCCATAACGCTGTAACCTGCCTTTTTATTTGCTTTTTGCGGCATGCGCGCACCCGCCGCTAGACGTACGAGCAGCAGTAGTCCGTAACGCTCCGCACTTCCAGCTTGAAGGAAGATTTGGCGGGAACGGTAAACGTTCCGCGGCCGCTGATTTCTCTCCATAACGTTTCGCCCGGAAGCAAGACCTTCAGGTCCCCGGACAAAATATCCATCACTTCCAGCGAATCCGTTCCGAACTCGTATTCCCCGGGGAGCATGATCCCCAGCGTCAATTTGCTGCCGTCCTGAAGCCATACGGTCCGGCTGGTCACTTTGCCGTCAAAATAAATATTGGCGTTCTTCTCCACGGTAACATTTTGCAATTGCTGCGCCACGTTCCCCTCTCCCTTCGCGACTCGGCCGCTGATTATTTGTTCAATTGCGCTTTCACGTGCTTCACGACGTTTTCAACAGTAAAGCCGTATTCGGCGATGACTTTATCGCCAGGAGCGGAGGCGCCGAATTTATCGATGCCAAGCACGGCTCCGCTTTCGCCGGCGTAACGTTCCCATCCGAACGGATGCGCCATTTCCACGGCGACGCGGGCTTTGACACCCGGCAGGATGACGGAGTCTTTGTACGCCTGATCCTGCTTATCGAACAGATCCCAGCTCGGCAGGCTGATTACGCGAACGTGGATGCCTTCTTCGGCCAGCGCGGCTTGCGCTTTAACCGCCAGCTGTACCTCGGAGCCCGTCGCGATGATTTGCGCCACCGGCTTGCCGTCCTTGGCGTCGGAAACGACGTAGCCGCCGCGTTTTACGCCTTCGCGCGCCTGCTCTGCCGTGCTCTCGAGAATCGGCAGGTTTTGGCGGGTCAGCACCAGCGCTACCGGGTTCGCTTTGTTCTCAACCGCATAAGCCCAGGCTGCGGAAGTTTCGTTGCCGTCGGCAGGACGAATGACCGTCAGACCCGGAATGATGCGCAGGGAAGCGAGCTGTTCGATCGGCTCGTGCGTCGGGCCGTCTTCGCCAACCGCGATGCTGTCGTGCGTCAGCACGTAAGTCACCGGCAGCTTCATCAAGGCCGACAAGCGAACGGCCGGGCGCAGGTAGTCGGTAAATACGAAGAACGTGCCGCCGAATACTTTCAGGCCGCCGTGCAGCATAATCCCGTTCATGGCCGCGGCCATGCCGAATTCGCGTACGCCGAAGTACAGATTGCGGCCGTCGCGGGTTTCCGGCGTGAACATGGCAAGGTCGTTCAAATGCGTCATCGTCGAGCTTTCCAGGTCGGCGGAGCCGCCAAGCAGCTGCGGAACGTTAGGCGCCAGACCGTTCAGCGCGTTGCCGGAAGCGACGCGGGTCGATACCGCCTTGTCCGAAGCGCTGTATTTCGGCAGCTTCGCATCCCAGCCGGCCGGCAGATCGCCGGCTACCGCGCGCTCGAACTGAGCGGCAAGCTCCGGATGCTGGGTTTTGTATTTGGCAAACGTTTCTTCCCATGCTTTATAAGCGGCGATACCCCGTTCCTTAACTTTGGCAAAATGCTCGCGCACTTCTTCAGGAACGTAGAAGTCTTCTTCATAAACCCAGTTGTAGAATTCTTTTGTCAGTTTAGCTTCTTCCGCGCCCAGCGGAGAACCGTGCGTGCCGCCGTGGCCGCCTTTGCCCTGCTTGTTCGGGCTGCCGTAGCCGATGATCGTTTTCACTTCGATCAGCGTCGGGCGCTCCGTATCGCCTTTGGCTTCTTCGATCGCCGCTTCGATCGCGGCCAGATCGTTGCCGTCCTTAACGAGCAGCGTTTGCCAGCCGTAAGCTTCGAAACGCTGTCTTACGTTCTCCGAGAAGCTCAGGTTCAGCTTGCCGTCGAGCGAAATATCGTTGGAATCGTACAGGAAAATCAATTTGCCCAGCTTCAGATGACCGGCGAGGGAAGCCGCTTCGCTGGCCACGCCTTCCATCAGGTCACCGTCGCCGCAAATGCCGTAAGTATAGTGGTCGACGACCTTCAGATCGCCTTTATTGTAAGTCGCCGCAAGCTGCGTTTCCGCCAGAGCCATCCCGACGGCCATCGCCAAACCTTGGCCCAGCGGTCCCGTCGTGGCGTCTACGCCTGCAGTATGTCCGAATTCCGGGTGGCCCGGCGTTTTGCTACCCCATTGACGGAACTGCTTGATTTCTTCCATCGGCAGGTCATACCCGCACAGGTGCAGCAGGCTGTAAAGCAGCATCGAGCCGTGACCGGCGGACAAAACAAAGCGGTCCCGGTTGATCCAGGTCGGCTCGTCCGGGTTATGGTTCATCGTTTTGGCAAACAGCTGGTAACCCATCGGCGCGGAGCCCATCGGCATGCCGGGATGGCCGGATTTCGCCTTTTCGATCGCGTCGATCGCCAGCGTCCGAATCGTCGTAATCGACAAATTGTCGATCTTGTTGTTCTCTGAAAGTGGCATTCATTTTCCTCCTTAATCATAAAAAGATCCTTGAAAACCATGAAAACTTAACCTTGCGATTACAAAACAATCAAATTGAAAAAATCATTTTGACTTTATTTATTGTATCATCATTCGTAACCCATTGCTATATCATTATTCCCATCCAACGCACCTGAAATTACCTAATTTAAAAAACCACCACAACGGAACTTTTCCCGTCATGGTGGTTCTTCGCTTAAACCTATCAACTAAATACGACCGTTTTGTTCTGGTGCACCAGAATCCGGTCCTCGATATGCCATTTGACGGCCCGGGCCAGCACGACGCGTTCGATCGTCCGTCCGATGCGCTTCAGCTCGCTGACATTGTCGCGGTGCGTCACGCGCTGCACGTCCTGCTCGATGATCGGGCCGCCGTCCAGCTCCTCCGTCACGTAGTGGGCGGTGGCGCCGATCAGCTTCACGCCGCGCTCATAGGCTTGGGCGTACGGCTTGCCGCCGACGAAGGCCGGCAGGAAGGAATGATGGATGTTGATCAGGCGGTTGCGGTACGGCTCGATCAAGGCCGGAGATACGATTTGCATATATCTCGCCAGCACGATCAAGTCAACTTTGCCGCCGACGATCTCCAACTGTTTTTGCTCGGCCTCGCGCTTCGTTTCCGGCGTCACCGGGATATGATAATATGGAATGTCAAAAGATTCCACGTACTCCTTCATGTCCGGATGATTGCTGACGACCATGGAAATTTCGGCGTCCAGATCCCCGGCCTGCCACTGCCACAGCAGCTCCACCAGACAGTGATCCTCCTTGGATACGAAAATCGCCAGCTTCTTTTTGCGGCTGAGCTGATAAATATTCCACTGCATGCCGAACTGCTCGGCGATAGCGGCAAAATCCCGCTCCAACCCGGCAAGCCGCTCATCGAGATTTTCCAGGTCAAATTCTATTCGCATAAAAAACATGCCGCCCTCGGGATCCATCGTATATTGGTCCGATTGCACGATGTTCGCCCCGTGCTCATGCAGGAAGCGGGACACCGCCGCCACGATCCCCGGTCCGTCCGGACAGGAAATCAGCATCCGGGCCCGGTTGCTTTCATAAGGTTTCACTGGCCGCCGGCCTGAGTGAATATGCGTTTCCATTGTTCTCCAATCCCCTTGCTCCTAATGATGATGTCGATTATTTGTGCGCGCTCGCAAACCATGCGACCAGACGCTGGTTGATTTGTTCCTCCGATTGGTCCGGAAAAAGCCCCGCTTCGATGACCATGTCATACAGGCGTTCCATCGGCTCGCGCGGGTCGGCCTTTTTCGCTTTGGCGTCGTTTTTCAGCACCGTCCAAGTGTCCAGCACAAAGCTGCGCGGATGGATATCCTGTTTGCCGAAAAAGCCTCCCAATCGCTCCACGTCAGTCAGGAACGCGTCGCCGAACCGCGTCGCCGTATCGCCGCGCAGCAGCGCGATTTCCACCTCATACATCGGACGCTGGGTTTTCGCGTCCTTGCCGACCCATGGCGTCTCCAAAATAAACGGCCGCCCCTGCAGCGCTTCGTGATGCACGACCCGGTGAATCGCCTCGAACCCAATCCAGCCCGATCCGATCGGCGTATGCCGGTCTTTTTGCGCGCCGGCCGGATTTTTGCTGTCATTGATATGCACGACTTCAATCCGGTTCAGTCCGATCGTTTGATCAAATTTGTGCAGGACGCCGTCCAAGTCATTTACGATGTCATATCCGGCATCATGAATATGGCAAGTATCAAGACAAATCGTCAAACGTTCGTTATGCTGCACCTTGTCGATGATTTGCGCGATCTCCTCAAAGCTGCGTCCGATTTCAGTCCCTTTGCCGGCCATCGTTTCCAGCGCAATATGCACTTCGGTTTCGCTCGTGCCGTTTAACACTTCATTTAAACCTTCGGCAATCCGGTTCACGCCGTACTCGGCATCCTTGTCCGTAAACGCGCCGGGATGAAGCACGATATTGCGGACGCCCAGCGCGTGGGTGCGGCGGATCTCCTCCTGCAAAAAATCAACGGCAAGCTGATAGGTGTTCGACTTGTAAGAACCTAAGTTTATGATGTACGGCGCATGAACGACGATCTCGCCGATCCCGGCCTGCTCCATCGCTTTTTTGCCTTCCTCAATGTACATCGTATCGATGGGCTTGCGCCGCGTATTTTGCGGAGCCCCGGTGTATATCATGAACGAACTGGAGCCGTAGGATTCCGCCTCGGCCGTCGCGCTCAGCAGGCCTTTGTCCGAGAACGAAACATGGGAACCGATTTTAAGCATAAATATTTTCCCCCTTTTGGACAGTAAATCGCTAAACAAGCCTATTTTAGCTTGAATGCTGAAATAAATAAAGAAATAAGGTATAATTTCAATTTGAAATATATTGTAACGTAAAACGCGCAGAAAATCTAAATGAAGCGCCTGAGGTGATGAATCAATGCTGCAACTGGGGGTTCAACTATTAACGGCGGAAGGGCCCAATCGCTGGTTTATGAACGGAATTGCGTTTTGGGGATTCGTGTTGCTTGGCATGATGACGATCGGCGGATTTTTCATGTTCCGCAAATTTTTAAAGGTGCTCCCCAAAGCGGACGGCATGTCCAAGCTGGACTGGCAAAATCATTGGGTCGAGAAAAGCCGCCATCTGTGGACCGACGAAACCAAAGCCTTTCTCGATCAGCTCGTTGAGCCCGTGCCCGGACCGTTTCGGGACATCGCCAAACATTCCATTGCGGCGGAAATCGGCAAAATCGCCTTCGAGGAAAAGGCCGCCGAGGTCACCCGCGATCACTGCATCAAAGGATATATCGTAGCCACGCCTAAACGCGACAATAAATTTCTGGTCAAATTTCTGGAAAAGAACCAGATTGATTATCAGCCTTACCGGCATCTATTAAATAAATAATCGCAACGCAAAAAAACATCCGGCCGAGAATCAGCTATTCAGACAGCCGGATGTTTTTTTAAGGAGGCATGACGATGCATATCGCGATTTTTGGCGGCACGGGATTTATCGGCCGGGCCTTAACCGCTTATTGGCTGGAGCAGGGGCACCAAGTGATCATCGTAAGCCGTGAAAAAGGCGGCGGCAATCCTGCGCAGTCAAAACCCGATGACCAAGCCGCCTCCCAGCCGTCCCTTCTCAGCTATGTCACCTGGAGTGAACTCGAAAAGGACATCTCTCCGCTCGAAGGAACGAACGCCTTCGTCAATCTGGCAGGGGCGACGCTAAACACGCATTGGTCCGAACGCAATAAACGGCGGATTCTGGAGTCCAGATTAACCGCGACGAGGATGATCGCACGTTTCGCGCGGGCGCTCCCCCACCCGCCGGAAGTGATTCTGCAAGCTTCGGCCGTGGGAATTTACGGCACCTCCTTAACCAAGGAGTTTGACGAGTTTTCCCCGCTCGCCCCGGATCGTACCGATTTTTTGTCCGAGGTTACCACTGCCTGGGAGGCCGCCGCGGACAAAGGGTTTTCCGGGCAACGTCTGGTCAAGCTGCGCATCGGCGTGGTGCTGGGCAATGACGGGGGCGCTTATCCGCTTATGCGCCTTCCTTACTTGCTGGGGGCCGGCGGCCCCGTGGGGAGCGGCCGGCAGTGGGTGCCGTGGATTCACCTTAAGGATATCGTTTCATTATTCGATTACGCCCTGGCCCATCCGGACATCCGCGGCCCGGTGAACGCCGTCAGCCCGAATCCGGTAACGAATGAACAATTCGGCCATATTTTATGCCGTGTATACCGGCGCCCGTTTTGGCTCCCGCTGCCGTCCGCGATGCTCAAAGTGCTGCTTGGCGAGCGGTCCATGCTCCTGTTGGACGGGCAGAAGGTGCTCCCCGCAGCTGCTTTGCGCGCCGGGTTCACCTTTGCTTATCCCGAACTGGAACAAGCGATCACAAATCTACGCGAACAAAAATAAAGGCAGCAAAGCCCAGAACCCGATAGCTCGGAGATTCTGGGCTTTTTTAGGAGCGCATTGCCGCGTTTTTGTGGAGGTCGGTCGCGGAAATAACGGTAAAAAAGGTCCTTATCTTCAGCAAGAAAAGGATTTAAATAGAAATAGAGGAGTTTTTTACTCCTATTTTTAGAAGATGAGGGTAATAAGGCGCCTTATCCAAGCATGTTCCCTAAATAAGGCCAAAAAGTTCACTAGCGTTGCAAAGACCCTAACATAAGATTAACATTTAATATATGTAATAATTTTCCATTTTTATTTTAAGGAAAGAGGCCAAAAAGTTGAGAGCACCAGAAAACGACGCGTTTATCCATTTTTTTGGATATTTAGTTTTCAAATCAACTCTTTTACTTTCCCTCAGTTTTCCGCGGCTTTATAATCCCCACCGATGTATGTAACTTCGGTGGACTTTTCTGGACTTTTGGTACCTTCTGTCGTCCTCTTGATGACCGGCTGGGCTTCCGATGAAGCTCCGCTTCGAAGATCGAGAGGTTTTTTTCCCAACAATTCCGAACCGACTGTAATACGTCCCATAAACTCAACGAAGTTCCACTGGATAGCTGAATATGCATCGCAATGGCGTATGTGATGAGTGCCAAAAAAATTTGATTCCAGACGCCCTGCGGTTCATAACTGTACAGTTTCACGAGCCGTAAATGCTGCTTCATCCACTTGAAAAACAGTTCAATGAGCCAACGTTGCCGGTAGATATCGGCAATTTCCGTAGCGCTGAGATCAAAGCAAGATGTAACTAGTCGGTATTTACGGTCCTTTTCATCCCGAAATTCAACCAAGCGCAAAGTCTGCTTAGTTCGGCGAAAAGCACTCCCCAACCGGACAATAGCGTCGCGAGTAATCTTCGTGTTTGAAGGAATCGGCAATTCTTGCTCGACGTGCCATACCCCGTTATTTTCGTTGATTCGATTCACGAAGCGAACCTCTCGCTTTAGCCAGGCATCGAACTGTTTGTACTTGATATAACCACGGTCCATCACGTAAATCGTGCTGTCATCTTCAACTAACAGATCCACGGTTTCTACGTCGCTCACATTTCCGGTCGATGGGATTGCCTTCTCGGGAAGTGTTTGACCCGTAGGTAAAGCTAGGACACGGACATGAATCTTGATTTGCGTGTGAGTCCGATTCACATGGGCCCATTCGGCCAGATTGGCTGGAAGCTTGATACATGTCGAGTCGATGATACGAACCGCGCCAATCTTAGAGGTGGCCGTAGGAAGAAGCAACTTCACCTTTCCCATAATGTCAAGGAATAACGATTCAAGCCACTCGGTCGGAATCTCCGGTAATTTCCTTGAGATTTGGGAGGCACTGATACTGGTCAATTCCAGGCTCTCCTGTAAAGTTTCGCTAGTACGAAGCGCGCGGGAGATTTGACGATACGACTCCCATTTCGCCAGTTGGGAAGTCATAATTAGCTTCGTACATTTCATCACGGTGAGCTTAGGGACACGATAGTCAGCGATGGGAAAAGAAATTTTTTCATCCGAAAAATAAGAAAAGCATTGACGAATCAGGGATAAATTGTGTATGTTACCCATGGGTTTGGCTCCTTTTGTTGAGAGTTAGATGGGTAACGCGTCTCTCTTAACAATAGGAGCTTTTTTATGGGTTTTCCATGAAAATAACTTATATTTTTCCTTAATTAGTTAATTTTTGAATCATGATAGGTTTGATGCAACGCTAGTGCAGAAATTACCTCTATCTCAGAGAAGAAGCTTCCCATCCCCATACCATACTTTCCTGTACGCCTAAAATATCGATTTGCGCACCCGCCCCCTCCCAAATCAGACCTTTTCTTCAGCTATACTCTGGACTTCGAAAGCAAATACAGGAAGTAGGGAGCTCCAATGATGGCAACGACGATACCGGTCGGAATTTCGTACGGCTGAAGCACCCAACGCCCCAGCGTATCGCCGACGATCACAAGCAAACCGCCCGCCAGTGCGGATGCGGGAAGCAAGTACTCGTGTTTGGGCCCAACCAATCGTCTCGCCAAATGCGGCGCGATAAGGCCGACGAACGAGATGCCGCCTCCGACAGCGACGCAGGAGCCGGTCAATCCGACCGCGGCGGCCAGCAGGCCAAACCGCGAGCGCTCCAGCGGGGTACCCAGTCCGGTCGCCGTTTGGTCCCCCAAATTCATTACGTTCAATACGCGCGCCTTCATGAACACGTAAGGTATCAAAATAATTAACCACGGAATGAGAGCAAACACGTATTTCCAGGACGTTCCCCAAATGCTTCCCACAAGCCAAATCTGCAGCATCTGGAAGTTTTCCGGACGCAAGCGCAACTGCAATACGATCATCGCGGCGTTGATTCCGGCCGCTACCGCAATGCCGACCAGCACCATACGGATTGGGAGCAACCCGTAATTTTTCTTGAACGACAATACATAGATAAGCGCAGCCGCAAGCGCCGCTCCCAGAAACGCCAACACAGGCATCAGAAACACGGGAGCATTCGAAGATGTCGGATAAAACGAAATAAACAATGCAACGGCAAGTCCAGCTCCGGCATTAATCCCAAGCACGCCGGGATCGGCCAACGGATTGCGCGAAATTCCTTGAAAAATGCAGCCGGCTACCGCCATCCCCATGCCGATCAAAACGGAAATGACGATTCGCGGCAAGCGGAATTGGTATAAGACCAGTTCCTGTTTATCCGTCCCCATGCCGAACAGCGTTTTGAAAACGTCAGCCGGAGAGAGACGAATAGAGCCGGTATTCATGCTAAAAATGAACACGCCGACGATCAGCAAAGCAAAAATGATCATAACGGTATAAGCTCTGCGGGACCTTTGCTGCAAATGCATCGGATAATTTTCCCGGTTCATTCCAATCCCCCCTTCTGTTTCATGGCCAGATAGAGGAAGAAAGGAACCCCGATCACGGCGATCAGCGCCCCGATCGGCGTCTCATGCGGAGGATTCACCATCCGGGCCAAAATATCGGCAAACACCAGCAACAAACTGCCGAGCAGAGCGGAAGAAGGAATCACCCACCGGTAGTCAACGCCCACCAGAAACCGGGCGACGTGAGGGATCATCAAGCCGACGAAACCGATCGCTCCAACGATCGATACGGCGCTGCCAGCCAGAACGAGCACGATGATCATCCCGACGATTTTGATCGTCGCCGTTTTTTGGCCAAGCCCGGTGGCTACCTCTTCCCCAAGGCTAAGCAGCGTGATGGATTTAGACAGGAGCAAAGCGGCGATCAGCCCGGCACCGATCCAAGGCGACACCATTTTGATCTGCAGCCAGGTAGAGCCGGATATAGCCCCGGCGTACCAAAAAGCGAGGTCTTGTCCTACCTGGAAATAAAGCGCGATTCCTTCGCTGATGGCGGTCAGCAGCATGCTGACCGCGGCCCCTGCCAAGGTAAGGCGGACAGGTGACAAGCCGCCTTTGGACAGGGTACCGACGCCAAACACGAGTCCGGCCCCCAGCCCGGCTCCAATGAACGAATAGAACATCATCACCAAAAACGGCGTCCCCGGCATCAACGCAAAACAGACGGCCAGCGCTAAACCGGCCCCGGCATTAAGCCCAAGCAAACCGGAATCGGCCATCGGATTTCGCGTCATGCCTTGCATAATGGCTCCGGCCACGGCGAGCGCCGCTCCGATCAAAGCAGCAGCCAGCGCCCTCGGCAGACGCAGCTCCATAATGATCTGATGCTGCGTCAGCTCCGGCTGAAAATGAAATAACGCGTTCCAAACCGTTTGGAGTGCTATATCAGCGGCTCCGACCGAAATCGAGAGGCAAACGGCGAAGACTAGCAGCGCCGCTCCGCCAATGAGCACAATAGTTGCCGCAAGCGGACGAGAGCGGTAATGCGGTTTGGAAGATTGTGTGACTGACGACATATGTAGACCATCCTTTAAAAGAATTTATTGCCTATGCAACCGATGATACCCGTTTCACTTTGTAAATGAGAATCATTCTCGTTAATTATAACTGCTTTTGGACGGATAATCTACGGGCAGCATAAATTTTAAAAAAGGAGCCATTCCTGTAATGAAGTAATTTGCCCCTTGAAAAGAAAAAGCGCCTCCTGTATGCTGGGTCTCGGAATGGTGGCCATTCACTGCCCTAATTGAAGGAGGACGCTCTACATGAAGTATAAGCTGAAACAGAAAAAGAATCAACGAATTACACGAATTACCGAATCGACACTGGTCGTCGGAGCGGATATCGCCAAGAAGATTCATGTGGCTCGTGCAGTAGATTTCCGTGGCATTGAGCTTGGAAAAGACTGCGTGTTTCATAATAGCCAGGAAGGGCTGACGAAGCTGGCGACGTGG
Source organism: Paenibacillus oralis (assembly GCF_003863965.1). GTDB lineage: Bacteria > Bacillota > Bacilli > Paenibacillales > Paenibacillaceae > Fontibacillus > Fontibacillus oralis. The sequence continues at coordinate 3,646,831 of NZ_RRCN01000001.1, read as the reverse complement.
ATGAAGGAGCTCGGGCAGACACACGGCAAGACGGACATCATATTTGGCATCGAGCCTACTGGACACTACTGGTTTCCGTTAGCAGCCTTCTTACAGGATCAAGGGATTCAAGTCGTAGTGGTAAACCCGCATCATGTCAATAAGTCGAAAGAGCTTGAAGATAACTCACCGACGAAGAGTGACTACAAGGATGCAAAAGTCATCGCAAAACTCATTCGGGATGGGAATTACTCCGAACCGAAGTTGCCGACGAAGGAATTCGCAGAACTGCGGATCCTGATGAACCTCCGCGAGAAGGTATCGGACAGTCTAACTCAAGTCAAAAGCCGCATCGGCAATTGGTTTGATCGATTCTTTCCGGAGTACGCAAAAGTGTTTAAAAACTGGAGTGGCAAGGCATCGTTCATGACCATGCGAGCCTTCCCGTTGCCTGCTGATATCGTCGCCAAGGGCGCTAGAGACGTCCTAGCGCATTGGAAGACGGAAGTCAGGCGTGGCGTTGGAATCAAGCGGGCAGAAGCGCTTTACGCTGCAGCAAGCGTCTCCATCGGTCTGACAGAAGGCATCGTTGCCGCCAGGCTGGAACTAAGTACGCTACTGTCGCAGTTTGACCTGTTTAACGAGCAGCTTGAAACGATTATGCATCAAGTGGCCGGAATTTTGGAGGGCATTCCAGGAACGACAGAAATGCTGTCTGTACCCGGAATCGGCGTTCTGACCGTAGCCGGATTTCTAGCCGAGGTTGGAGATCTGAATCACTACGATCACGGTCAGCAGATCATTCGTCTGGCGGGCCTTAATCTGATGGAAAACAGTTCAGGCATACGGAAAGGACAGACAGGCATAACCAAGCGAGGGCGATCACGCCTACGGGCGCTGTTGTTCCGAGCGGTGATGCCGCTGGTTGCAAAGAATCCGGAGTTCCAAGCGCTTCACCGGTATTACACGACGCGGAGCCAGAACCCGCTGAAGAAGAAGCAATCTCTCATTGCCCTATGTGGAAAACTCATACGGGTGCTTTATACCCTGGGAACAAAGCAAAGAATGTATAACGCCAACGATGTCATGGGCCCCGTTAGGCAAGCCCAGCTGCAACAATTGGCTGCATAAAGTCAAGGAAGCAATCACCCTGCAATATCGCTTATTCACATGTGTACAACTAGACAACGGAAGCACCGGAGAAGCCGACGCACGACACACCGTAAGGGCAACGACCCTGTAAAGGAGCGAGAAACGGCATCCACCCCTTGAGAGGTAGAACGAAGGAATGTAAGGGCATAGACCCAGTGTGACATGGGAGGGTGAACCCCAAGGGCGGAATGTGGAGATCCATTGTGCGATCATAACCAATTATCTACAGTTTTGGAAACGAGAAGATCCTAAGCTCTGTTCCCGCCTACGCTCTTACAGAAAATCGTGGTGTAGACTATATTCTCCACCAGTATCTCTTACACTGTCAAAGTTGAAATATTGAGAATGAACGAGAAAACAGGAGAAGTTATTACTTTATAGTGGGAGGTTCGTCGATCTAGGTTAGAATCCTGATACTCGATGCTAATAAACTTAAAGCAATTCCTTGCCAAACTTAAAGGAAACATCCGCCAACGTAAAAACATCCCCGGTTTCAAGCTCGTATTCTTTATAAGGAGCGATAAGTTCGCCGTTAAAGCGCGTCCCATTTCTGGACCCTAAATCCTTGAGGCAACATTTCTTCGGCGTCACCATCACTTCAACATGAGCTCGGGACACACCCGGCGTATGTTCCACGTACTGCGCCATATCCTCGGAGCGGCCGATCACAAAACTCCCCGGCTTCAAGGTTACCCGTTCCGGGCTTGCCCCGTCTTCGTTAAACCTCTCCAAATAATATCGCGGTACGAACGAGGACTTGGAAGCGCCGGAAAGCATCGATTTGTTTAAAAGCATCGTTGCCGGTTGGACTAATTCCGCGTCTTCAGCCTTTCCTCCATCCCCCGTACCTGCTTCTTGCTCAAAGCGATGGGCTTGCGGAATTGGCGAATCTCGCTTCGCGGATACCCCGAACTCCAGAGGCTCCAGAGCATCAGGCTGCGCATCGTTTGAGGTTTCAAGCTGCTTTCGTCCGCTTCCGGATTGCGGAAAAGAAAGCTTCCCGCTGCAAATCAAGCAGGCTGCCCCAGCCAACAGAAACGTTGCCGCGAGACAAATGTAAAGGCCGATGTTCCATGGCCGGTCCAGATACAAAAACTTCCAGCACAACGCGTCCAGCAGGATGGCCCCCAAAATGCAGGATGTCGGCGTTATCCTAGCTTTGGGCTTGGCTTCTTCCTCCTCCAAGCCAGGCCACTGTTCCCGCCCCGGGTTCGCCGAAGCAGCCCCCGGGATCTCCGGCGCATATCCGGGCAAGAAACCGTCCGGCAAGTATTCTTTTATAACCGTATGCGATGATTTCAATTCATCCTTCTCTTGGTTTGGGCCGGATTGCGGCAGCTTGGACCATGGCGTTTCTTCCGGAGACAACGGATTCCCTTCAATCTGCTCCGCTTCAGTCAACAGCTCCAGCAGCATTTTTTTCAATTGCGGAAGGGAAAAATGCTCCTCACTGCCGCAAAAAGAGATGATTTGCTGTATCCCGTTTCCCTCTACCCGGCTCACGCTTACAAGCATCCGGGTAATCAAAGCCAGCAGCGTTTGAGACAGCGGGACAGCGGTCGGCGCATCCTTCAATGGCACATAAGCAAAGTGAAAAACTCCGCAGGATAAGAGCTCCTCCACAAAAATATGCTCCTCGTCGAGCAAAACATTGGCGGAGGATAACATGTATTTTTTACAATCATCCAGCACCGTAACCACCTGAAGCAGCAAGCCGTAAAATTCAGACATGCCGATTTTGTCGCTCTTCAGACAATGCGAAAGCATCTTTTTGCCGGTGATATCGTAATGCAGACTAACCTCAAAATCCACCTCGCGAATATCCAGCCGCAGCAAACTGGGCACCGGAACCGCGGCTAGCATATCCCTTTGAACGCGGCTCAGCTCTTCCGAGCGCAGCCCCTCCTCGGCCTTTATAATCATATAAATTCCGCCGTCTCTGACAAAATCGGTCTGAAGCTGCTTCCGCATGATTCAGCCACCTCCTTATCAAATACAGAGCACCCGCTTCATCGGTAACAAAGCGCAAGGATCGCCCCAGGCAGCACCGCAAGCATAAACGGAAACTGCAGCTGTCCTTTGGCGGCGGACTGAATAGGCGAGATACTGCGGAAAATAACCGCTCCCCATACGCCGCGGACGACCCGCCGCAGCCGAAACAGCGCCTCCCGCCGGCATAACAAAATGAAAAGGCCGATGCACCCGGCGGCTAAAATCGAATACATCATGACGGATAACGTAAAGCTAATGCCCGTCCAAGCCCCAATTCCGGCAAAAAGCTTAACGTCGCCTCCGCCGACGGCCCTCAGCAGATAGAGGATAAACATCAGTCCGAAACCAACCGCCGCGCCCTTAAAAGCCCCCCCTATTCCGTTCCATCCCCCGGTCAAGGCGTGAAACAAAACCCCGCTCACCAAACCCGCCAGCGTAATCCAATTAGGGATTTTCATCGTTCGGATATCCGTCACGAAAGCAGCCGCCAACATCAAAAAACAACCCCAATATTCCCATGGCATCCGTTTCCGCTCCCTTCACATTATTTGGGACTGGCTACTTCAAACTCCATCGCCGTCCGCAAGCCATCTTCCGTCTCCACAACAAACGTCCACGTTCCCGGAGTCGTATTTCCCCCGACCAGCCAATTCCATTCCACGATGCCTTCGCCGTCCGCCGCAGTTTCTCCCAAATATTTGGCTTGGCTGACGCCGCTCTTGTAATAGACGGTCAACTTGGCCGCCCGCCCCGGCTCTACCTTTGCCTTCACCGTGGCCCGATGTCCGGCGTAAGCCGGATCCGGTTTGGACAGGATGACCGCCGCTTGTCCCTGGCCGTCTCCCCCGGCTCCTTCCCCCGCTGCCAGTTCCCTGGTATCGCCGATCCAAATCCGTTCCTCGGCCCGAGACTGAAGCACGACGCGGTTCGATGTAAACGGAACTTTGATCGGAAGCTCATAGCTGATCTCCAGTCCGAAATAAGGCCGCTTCCCCGTTTTTAAGTCAGGTACCGTAACGCGGCTTACATGCAAACGCTCTTTGTTTAATAACGTTCCTTCAAGAAACGGCTGAAGCAGCGGTTTTACCGCAGGATCAAGGACGCTTTCGGCAACGCCTGTTTTGATATTCTGCAGCGGCTCGTCTCCTTTTTCCGCGGCATCCATGACCCAAGCGGAGATCGGTTCAGGCAAACCGCCGGCATATTGCTTGGCCCATTCGGCCAAAGAAAGGCTTGGCATTTCCCAGCTAAAGATAGATCTCCCGGTTGATGATCCGTCCTTGCCCCCGGCAGCCCCCGCAGATTCGTCCGAAGCGGCCGATACCGCCAGGGCCACCGGATATAGGTGGGCGGAAACCTGTCTGACGGCATTGGATGCGACCGTATGCAGCTGGCTGGACAGCAGCGTCATATGTACCATATAAATAAACCAGAACAGCACCATTACAAAGACGGGCATGACCAGTGCGGCTTCCAGGACAATGCTTCCCCGCGCCGAGCCTCTTTTCCGGCCATGAACTTGCCGCCTATTAATAAGAGAAGTCCGCTTGTTTCTCGGCATAATACCGGCTTCCTTCCACATTTCCTTTCAGCACGCCCGCTGCCCCTAGCGCTCTAGCGACTCCGGGCAAAAACCATAACGGCATCGACACCAAAACCTTCCCGCTCGTATAAGTCGCCCGCTCTCCCGTGTCGATCCCCGTGTTCATTCGGATCACTGCGAGCATTCGCGACAATCTGTTCTCGCTTCTTCCATGCAACAGCAAAAATATCCGTAAATGATCCCGGTAGGTGAGGTCAACTTTGATGTACTCGGTCAGCTGTATTTTGCCATCGCGCGTTAAGGCAAGCATGTCCGACAGCGCATGCTCCGCACCATACAGCAGCGCGGCGGCCAGAACCAGCAAAGGGTTACCCTTTGCTGCGTTTTTGATGAATCCTTCCATCGTCCGGATCGCCAGGCGCATCGCAAAGATTTCCCCGTAAGCGGCGGCGATATTGCCCACCGGATTGTGAAAGCCGTACAAAATATATTCGGCCTCCTGCCGATCCGGCGCAAATTGATCGCTCAGCGCGTCCAGCTTGTCCGTGCCGGGGCCCCCTTGCAGCAGTTCATCCAGCGTGCTTACATCCAGATAACGAAAATAGCTGACGATGTATTCGGTTTGAAAAACGTAGTCCGTCATCCCTTTCAACAGTCCGGATAATCCTCCGTATAGGCCGTCCATGCCTGCCATCGCCGAGCTTCCCGCTTGATAGGGATCGTCATCGATCGCGGCTCCCGCCGCCTCATCCCCGCCGGACGCGGCCTTGTTCATGTCACGATTCGCTTCATAATCCGCCTTTAATTGATCGAACCGCTCCTGCTGGGCCTTCAGCTTGTCACCCAGCTCCGAAATCCGTGCGATCAGACCGGCCGCTTCTTTCAGTTTGGCCCCGGCCGCCTTCTCCGCCGACTTGCGCTCCTTATCGCTCCCGCGATGCGATTCCAACAGCTGCGTGTTGGCATCCAAAACATTCGCCGCTCCCCGGTCCACATAGCTCCGCATATATTTATCCGCCTCCCGGCCAGCCCGGCGTACGGCACCTTTCAGCGTACTTGAAGACGTTGACGCCGATAACACAGCTCCTTCCGTAGCGAGCAAGGAGAGGATTTCCCCGTCCAATTGCTGAAAAGCCGCGGCCTGATCGTCGATATCCGCTTCGAGATCCGCAAACAGCTCCTCGGAAAGGACAAGCGAACCGCTTTGCTCCCGTATCCTGGAGATTTCCTCCATCCCGCCTACTTGGCCATCTTCCCTGGTGCTTGGTCCAGATGCCACTTCGTTGTAACCGTCTTGAGCGGCGCGATGCTCCGCCTCTTTGATCGTTTGTTCCATCTGCTCATTGATTTCGCGCGCCTCCCCAAGCAGCGCCTTGGCCTGCGGCGGCAGATTTTCATGCCGCTGCTCGGCTTCGACGCGAATCTCGTCCAATTGCTCATATACGCCGGACGTTTCGGAACGGTAGACTCGAAGCTTCCTTTGGTGCTTCTGCTTCTTGGGCTCTCGTTCCTCATCCTCCTCGACCTTTTCTTCGTAATCGTCATACTGGGCCGCAAAGTCCGCGGCCGAGGAGATTTCGCCGCCCAAAGATTTGTCACCTATCGCGAGTGCGGAACCTCTGGGCAGCGATTCCCCGAAACCCTCCACCGCCCGGGCAGCCTGGCGCTGCATCTCCAGCAGCTCATCCAATTTCGCTTCGCGCCTATCGTACAGCTTCTGCAATTTGCCGAGCAAATCAACCGTATTGGACGCTTCTTTCATCACTTGCGCCATCGGTTTAAAGCGATTCAAAATTTCTACCGTTAAATCAATCGGCGCGCGGTATTTCATCTGCTCCTGAATTTGCCGTTCAAACGCGGCGTAGGAACCGAGCGGACGAAGCGGTTCAACCGAAGAGGATTCCAGCTTGGCTCCAAGCAGCGGCAGCCCGTCGCTTCGCCCCGCAAGTTGAAAAGAGTCTTGGAGCACTTTAGACATAATGTAATTGCTGTCGGTCTCTCCTAATGCAAACAAACCGTACCGCTCGGCCAATTCCCGGTCGTACGAGGACATCACGGATCTGGCGGCGGCGTGAGCCAAGGCTTCCGCCTTGGCCTGCAGCGCGAACATTCTGGCAAAGTCGATAAAAATAGCCACAAAGGCGAATATCGCCGCAAACACTACGATTAAAAAGACCGTAACCGCTCCCGACTCCGCGCGTCTCCTAGCAAACATACGGTTCGCCCCCCTCCTTCTCTTATCCTTTCCCGGCTTATTTGCCAAACAGCTTCAGCGCGTTTCCGGCCTCCGTCCGGTCCATTTCGTCCCCGCCATCGCCCTTAAACTTCGCTCCATAATAACGCGCCAATTCAACGGTGCGAATAAATTCCACAGGTTCAATAACATACGCGCAGGAAGTTCCGGTTTGGGAAATGTCGTCCAACCAGCTCTCGAGCGGCGGTAATGGAACAAGCCTTTCCAAAGCCACTTTAACTTTGCGCAAAAGCACACGGTTGTCATATTGCATTTCTCCCGAGATGCTCCCGGGAAGCCCGCTTCCTGTCCGGGCCAACTTTTTATCGGGCAGCGAATCGGCGGAGGCCTCCCCGGCAGGCAAGCGCAGCCGGACGGCTCCGTTTGCCTCTCCCCAGCCGAAAATGCTCTGCAGCATACCGTCGTCCTTGAGGCGCCAATATAAAGGGTCATATTGCCCTTCCTCAAAAGCACCGGTCAGATCGTCACGATGGCTGTTATCCCATGTGTAGGCGCTGCGTTCCGCGGCCACGGAAGCGGCCTGGCCAAGCAGGGCGTTTTGGTACAAATACAAGCAGAAGAACAGCAAAACCAAGATCGTGTAAAAAATAACCGGCAGCACTAAGGACGCTTCCAGCGTAAAGCTTCCCCTCGCATCCCGCAGGCAACGCCGCATGTTTCGTTTACTCCCCGTCCATGAAGTCTTCGGTTTTCGTTTTTGCTTTTCCGAGCAGGCTGCTTACGATTTCTTTCAGTTGAGAGCGGAAGATCACGGCAATAATGACGATGACCGCGATAATTAAAATCATCTCAAGCATCCCCAATCCGCCCTCATCGTTCCAAAACCCTTTAACTTCGTTGCTTATTGCTGTTAACATCAGCCTCTTCCTCCTTGAATTTCAAAATAGCGAAAGTTTATTAAAGCGTTCAAAAAGTCGGCTTTTCAGCACCGAGAAGGTTGGATGAAGCTAGGGACTGAGTAGCGGAGCGTACGTTTTGGGTACGTGAGCACCGGAAGTCCCGGCTGAATTCAAGATTCGATGCCGAATATACTCCATGTTCTTGCTTCGTGATCAAACGACGACTACCTCTTAAAGGTCCATGATCATGAATGCGGGTGCGCCTACCAGAAGCAGGATCGCCATAAACATCAGCACCATAGGGAAAACCAGCTTGGACGAGGCCTGCTCCCCCAGCGTTTTGCTGACGGCTTTGCGCTTCTCCCACAACGAATGGGACAAATCGCGCAGCGCCAGGGCAAAATCATGGCCCCCGCGGCGGTAGTTCAGCAGCACGGCGGTGGTGAAGGCGGAAACCTCCTGAATTCCGCAGCGTTTGCTAAAGCCCTCCATCGACTGCTGGAAAGAATAGCCCCCTTCCCAATCCCGCAGCATTTGGAACAGCTCCCGGTAAAGGGGATGGGTCTCCTGCTCGCGCTTGCGTTCCAAACAGAGCTTGATCGCTTGCTGAACCGTTGAGCCGGCGCCGACAAGAAGCACGATTTTGTTCAGCAGCTCGGGAAGCTCCAGAATAACGGCATACTCCCGCCGAACCACCTTGCGGTGCAGATCATGGATCAACGCTGCCGGAAGCAGCAAAGCTAACACCGCACCGATTAGAAGCCCCGATGAATCGCCATTCATCAGCAGGGACAAGACGCACCCCAAAGTGAGCAGCAGCCAGCTGTAGGTGAGCGTTTCGGCGAGAAACAGCAGCGTAAACTCACCGCTGCGCCGGTCGCCGCAAATTTTTTGCACCGCCCGGTTCACTTTAAAGAACACGCCCGGAAACCGCCGGGACACCTTGATGCGCTCCAGCAAATACAGCATTGGCGGCGACAAACGCTGAAGCCTCAGCCCCTCCATGATCAATTGGGTGTATCCGCTAAAGCGGCGGAAGGATATCCGGTATACCCATCCCCATCCTCCCAGCAAAACCAGCAAGATCCCCCAAAGCATCAGGAACATCCAGCAAAGCCCTCCTTAAACCCGGATATCGACGATTTTAAGCATCAGCCAGGAGCTCCCGGCAAAAACGAGCAGCGCGGCCGCCGAGATTAACAGCCCGACTCCGCTGTGCAGCGGTTGCATATAATCCGGCGAAGTCATTTCCATAAACAATAAAAACAGGATGGGAGCGGCAAGCATCGCCTTCGCTTCAAAGCGCTTTTGGGCAATCATGACGCTGATTTCCTGCCCGATCTCCAACTTCTCGCTAATCAGGGCCGAGGTCCGCCGGACAATGTCCACCAAATCCCCGCCGGAGCGTTTGCAGGTCGTAAACACGTCGGCAAAATTGCTGATATCCTCCATGCCGGCCCGGCGGCTGAAGTCCAGCAGCGCTTCCTCCACAGGCTGTCCGTACTCCATACGCGCGCAAATAATCCCAAGTTCCCTGATCAAATCGTTATCCCCGTCCGGGTACAGCAATTTCAAATCATCGATCGCTTCGCGAAATCCGTTTTCCACCGATCGGCCGGCGGCCAGCGATGAGGAGAGCGAATAAAGCGCCTGCTTGAAATGCAAGCTGAGATTCTCTCTTCGTTTCCGGAGCAAATGCCTGCTCCAATGCTTCGGTACCAACACCGCGCCGATGGATAACCCCAAAGCCAGCGGAACGGAATGAAAAAAAACGTAGCCGACAGCGAATAACACCGTCCCGCCGAGCAGCATGCACAACGCTTTCTGCCGCCCCATCAAAACGTAAACCCGGTAATCGTTGAGCCCTTCGGAACGAAGAATGCCCGGGGCGTCTCTTTTCTTCAAAAAAATTTCAGCCCGCCATTTCATGCGGCTCTCCTCCTTCTGCCGGAGCATCCGGCGAAATCCCCGCCATCCGCAGCTTGTCCGTATGCAAAAGCCCAGACCCGGTACTTTTCAGCCGGCCGATGACTTTACCTTCCCGCTCCCCTTCCTCCAGAAAGATAAACAGCGGCCGCAGCACCACCTCCCCTTCCTTTAAACCCGCCACCTCCGAAATCTCCATCACCCGGCGCGAACGGTCGCGCAGTCGGGACAAATGCACAAAGATGTCAATCGACGAGGCGATCTGCTGGCGGACCACGCCGATCGGCAATTCCGCGCCGCTAAGCACCATCGTTTCCAACCGGCTGATCATATCCGCCGTACTATTGGCGTGTCCTGTCGATAAGCTCCCGTCGTGTCCGGTGTTCATCGCCTGCAGCATATCGAGCGCTTCACGGCCCCGGACCTCGCCGACAACGATCCGGTTGGGGCGCATCCGCAGCGACGAGCGGATCAGGTCGCGAATGGCGATTTCGCCTTTTCCTTCCGTGTTGGCATTGCGGGTCTCGAGAGACACCAGATTCGGCACGGTTACGATTTGCAGCTCGGCCGAATCCTCAATGGTAATCACCCGCTCATCCGGCGGGATGAACTGCGAGAGCGCGTTTAAAAACGTCGTTTTGCCTGAACCGGTACCTCCGCTGATAAAAATGTTGTATTTGCTTCTGACAAGCCTCTGCAGCAGCAAGGCGGCCTCCTCGCTCAGCGATCCGATGGTTACCAGCTTCTCCATTGTCAGCGGCTGTGCCGGAAATTTCCGGATCGTCATGGTCGGGCCTTTCAGCGCGATCGGCGGCAGCACGATGTTCACCCGGGAGCCGTCGCGAAGCCGGGCATCCACGATCGGCGAAGATTCGTTGACGACCCGGTTTACGCCGGAGACGATCGTTTGGATGATGTCCTCCAGCCGCTCACGGGATTCAAAACGGACGGGAAGTCTGTGGACATGACCTTCCTGCTCGACGAAGATTTCCTCGTGGCTGTTGATCATGATTTCCGTGATGGTCCGGTCTTCAACAAGCGGCTGCAGCACGTCGAGACCGCGGAAGGAATCATATAACCGGCGGACCCATTTGCGTTTGTCGGACGCCGTCAATTCGGCCAAGCGGGCATCGTTCAGCACATGACCTTCAATGTACTCAAACAATTGCACGTCGCTCATCACCTTAGTGACATCGAGCCCTAAACGTATATCGCTGCGCAGGGCGGCGAATATTTCTTCCTTCACGTTTATCCCTCCCGCGTCCGGACATTTTCCGCATCGCCCAAAAGCGCCTGGCACAATTTCAGCACATCCCGCTGAAACACAGGGGAATACGGCAGCTCTCCCTGACTGCTCCCCTGGCTCCAGGAAGGAATAAACGATAATGTCGCCTGAATCGAAAGCCCCGGCTTCGGCATTTCGGTTACGATATTTCCGGCGTACTTGTTCAGGACAAACCGCGTTTTGCCGAGCAGATCATGGTGCAAAGCCGCCTTCGAGCGCTCCAGGTGGGATAGCCAAGCTCCCGTCTTCCGCATCACGCCCCATTCATCCGTGACCAGCCATACCAACCGATCCGCCCGCTCAAACAAGCCCTCCGTTCTTCCGCTCGGATAGGAATCCGGATCAACAATGACCGCGTCATAAAGACCGCTCCCCGCGATGTAATCGATGAGCTCTAGCGTATCCTTTCGTTCCATCTCCAGCATTTCGTTGATATTCTCCAGCGGGCCGAATGTATCTCCCTGCAGTACCGGATGCCTGTAGGCATACGTGGAGATCGGAAACTTCGGCGCCTCCCGCTTGTCGTCCGCCGCCTTAAGGTCATACAATAACCGGGCCAGTCCGGCCGTTTGCCCTTCCCGAAACGGAAGTCCGGCCAACAAGCTGCCGCTGCATACCGTCTCCAAGTTCAGATAAAACACTTTCCCCCCTTCCGCGGCCAACTGCCGGGCTATATTCAGCGCCACGGTCGTTTTGCCGCATCCGCCGACGCTGGAGTAAACCCCGATGACCGCCGCTTGTCCTTCCGCCGCCGCCCCTCCGGCTTTTCCGCCGCGGATAATGTCCAGCACCGTTTGCAGAAGCAGGTGGAGCGGCTGATATTTCTGCACGCAAGGTTTTCCGTCATCTGCTTCGCCTCTTTCGCCGAGAACGATCCATAAAATACCACGCTTATCGGCCGCATCCATCGCTTCCCGGAATTCCGCTTCTCCCAGCACAGCATCAACAAACTCTGTTGACTCTTCCAGGTATTTGTCTAACGCCTCCCTGCGGCTGAATGCGGTCAAGATCAGATTGTGACTAAACTCGCTGCTGCGGGCGTAATATAAAAAAGCTTCGATATACTGCTCATCCCGCACGGCAAGCACAAGCCGGACCGGCCCCATAAGTTCACCTTCCTTTAAACGAAAACAAAAAAGCACCGCCCAAAACCCGATATAAGTCGGATCATGGACGGTGCTACCGTTCCCGTTATTCCTGAAATTTAATGTAAGAATATCACAGTTTTGGGACTTAGACAAGTCCTAAATTAAAAGAAAAAAGCACGGGATTCCCCCGTGCCTGCTTGAGTTATAAAATTACTCCGACAAAAGCTTATCAAACCATTGTCCTTCATCGATCTGACGGTGAATTTCACCGGAAAACTTCTCCATGCACTGGCAAATAAAATCTTTGCGGCAAACCGGGCACGGCGTCTTTTGAAGCCGGTTGACGTTCGTTAACCGCCAATTCGGATAGCGGTGGTAAAACACGCGGCATTCCGTACCATCGGCCAATTTGGCGATAAACTCGTATAATCCATCATTGTCGTTGTTTCCGGCCTTCGTCACGTTCACAACTTTCGGTCTGTAAGACATTCGATCACCCGTATTATCAAATTTCATTCCGTTCCAGAGATACTCTCTTCTAGAGGTTTGAACCCGCACTTTTAGTACTTAGACATATTAAATAATTTTCTCCGGCGTGTCAACTTAAAAAGGCGTTAAAAAGCCTGTTTGGCATTATAATTCCTGCATTTGGATAGGATGCGCAAAAAAAAGCGATTTCATTCCTCATGAAAGCCGTTTTCAAATAAAAAACACCCCCTCTCCGTTTATTTTCAGAGCAGGGGTGCTTGTCATTATTCTTTGATCTCTTCAAAAGAGGCATCGTACAGCCGGAACATCGTCTTATAACCGGACTCGTCGATTTTAATGCCGACATCGAGGCGGCCGGTTATCTGCAGCGCTTCCGGCTTGTAGCGAAGGTTGACATCGTCCGGTACGAACACGATCATGATTTTGTTCCAATACGTCTCATCCCCGTTGTCAAAAGGGCATTCCGCACCCGGTTCGGGAATGAGCAGGAACCAGTGGTTTTCAAACGACAGCACCTCGCCCATAAACCCCTTGATGGTGACCGTTGATCCGCTGAGATCCCAAAAGCGTTCGGAAGGCGTCGTCTGATCATCCCCGTCAAAAAACTCGGACCACCCGATGGTCGTCACACCCGACTTTACGCCCTTCGCTTTACCGGAAGCGGAAGTAGGGGCCTTTTCGCTCGCAGCGCCGGTCGTCTCGGCTTGCGGAGCTTCGCCTGAACCAGAGCTCTTGGACGATGCCGCCGCGACTTTCTTGCCTGGCATTTTGCTTTGCCCGGCCTTCGCGGTATCGGACTTGTTGGAGCTTGAGGCAGAGGCCTGGCCGGCGTCCGCGGACTTTGGCTTATCGGCTGTTTTCTCTCCGGCTTCGCCCGATTCATCCACGGCCGCCTTAGCCGCCGCATCCTGCGGAGCCCCGGCGGGCGTCTCCGGCGCAGCGCCAGCCTCCTTTACTGCGGTGGCCTCCGGGACGCCCACGTCCTCTTTATCGACAGGGCTACTGGTTGCAGCCGGCTCCTGCTCCGGCTTTTCGCTCTCCGCCGTATCGGGGCTTTGCAGCTCATAACTAAAGGCCGTCCCCGCTGACGCCGCGGCGCCAAATGATCCGGCTTCTTCCCGGGAGCCCGCATCCTTGCCGCAGGCTTGCAGCAGCAGCGCCGACAGCACGAGCAGCAGGCACGGCAGGGATAAACTTTTTTTCACGTTAGGCCATCTCCTCTCGTTACGCCCGAAATAAAGTGAGCGGGTCCATTTTGTATAGCCGGATCGCCGGTCCCAGCGAAGCCGCCAGCCCGATGACAAGCGTACCCGCGGCTATATACGCCTGATCCGGCGTACCGCGGAACGGTTCAATCTGAATCCCCCCGTAAGCAAACAACGCATCCTTCAAAACATAACCGGCAATATGGCCGGCCAGGATTCCAAGCACCAGCCCCGCGGCGGTGACGAGCAGCCCTTCACCGATCATCGTCATCCAGACGTAGGCTTTCGATTTCCCCAGCAGGCGCAGCAGGCCGACATCTTTCGTCCGTTCGCCGGCGGCGGCAATCAGGGACAGCAGGATCGAAATCGCCGCCAAAATGACGCAAAGCCAGGTCAGGATTTCAACGATTTCCGCCCCGCGGTCCACCAGGTTGACGACATCGGCAACGGCCTTGCTCGTATAGGCAACCTGCACTGTCCCCGTTTGCTCCAGGCTGTTTTTGAGTTGCTGCGCTCCGAGCAGAGTCGCCGGCTTAACCAGAATCGCCGTGATTTCCTCGTCAGCCTCTTGATGCACGGCCCAGGCATAATCGACCGTCGTGAAGACGGCGCGGTCATCGGGCGTGTTGAGCCTGGGAAGTATCCCTTTTACCGTATACATGAAGCTTCCGTGCTCATCATGCTCTCCGTGCTCCTCCGATTCTTCCTCCGGATGATGGGCTCCCTCAACCAATCCATGCGCTCCGGCAAACGCATCGCCCACTTGAAGGCCGAGCATGCTCGCCACATACGACCCAACCACTACCTCGCCGGTTGCCCCGTAAAGCTCCCCGGACGCTAAAGCACGATCCCCGTAACGGGTCAAAAAATAGGACGGATCGACCCCGACGATCGGATACCCGTTGTAGTTGTCCCCCGCCGTCATCGCATAAGCCGCGTCCACGCCCGGATCCTGCCGGACCGTCTCCAACGTTGCCAGCGGAATGTTGCCGGTCGGCGCTCCGATATGGTAAAACGTGCTGAGCACAAGCTGCGTTTCGCTTCCCGCCGCCCCGACGACGATATCGAAAGGCCCATACCCTTTCTCGGCCCCCTGCTCCACGCTGTCCCGCGACAGCGAAAGCAGGACGATAAACGCCACGGTAGCCGCCACCGAAACGACGGTCAACAGCGAAAGAAACTTGCGGTGCCAAATATTGCGGATCAGGATCTGAAACAGGCTCATCCCGTCTGCTCCTTCCGGGCCGCAGGTGCGGAACCGCCGCTGCCGGCGGCGGATAATCTCCGGCGCTCGCCGGACAAGCGGTTGATTTCCCTAATATGCAGGCGGCGCGGAAACCGGTCGGCCATATTGAGGTCATGGGTCACCACCAACAGTGTATGCTGCTGGCCTTCGCACAGCCGAAGCAGCAGGTCCGTCACTTCCTCCGCTGTCTCCCAGTCCAGGCTTCCCGTCGGTTCGTCGGCCAGCACCAGCGCCGGATCGTTGATCAGCGCCCGGACCATCGCCACCCGCTGCTGCTGTCCGCGGGACAATTGGGACGGCAAATGGCGGCCGCGATCGCTTAATCCGACCTGCTCAAACCAATGGTCGATCAGTTCCCGCCGCTCTCTTCTGCCTTTCGTGCGGGGCAGCGTAATTTCTACGTTTTGCCTGGCCGTCAAGGAAGGAATCAAATGAAAATCCTGAAGGATGTAGCCGATACGCTTCGCCCGGAAACGGTCCCTTGCCGCTTCCGACATCTGCTGAAGCGCCCGGTCAAACACCTGTACCTCGCCTTCGTCGGGACGCATTAAGCCGCTGACGATATGCAGTAACGTGCTTTTGCCCGATCCGCTTGGCCCGGTAATCGCCAGCTTCTCCCCTTGGCGCACTTCCCATTCGGGGATGTCCAGAATCGGGATGTTCTGCCCGGCAACCTGAAACTGTTTTTTCAAACCGCGAATACTCAGCATGAATGCTCTCTCCCTCCGTTAATCCGTTAAGATGGAAAAACAGGAGAACACGGATCGTTTCTCCTGTTTTTTCGGATAGTCTGCCTGCCGGATTACTGCAATGCGATCCGTTCGGAAAGCGCGTCCCACTTCAGCGTTTTGCCGGTCAATTCGTTAAACGCCGCCAGCGGCAGGTACAATGTACCGTTGTCCACGTCGACCGTCATCTTATTCGAGGCCCCAGCGGTTTTGGCGGCTCCCGCTTTCAGGTCCACCGTAATCGTTTTGCCGCCTTTTCCGCTCAACGTCGCCGTATTGCCGGATTCCTGATAGGTCCCGCTAAGCGCTTCCGTTAAAGCCTTCGCCGGATAAAGCACTTCATTTTCGCGGTTGATTTTAAATTTCGGATATATATATTTGGACTGCAGCTCTGCCGTCGCTTTTTTGAGATCCACGCCCAGCACTTCGGCGCCGGCAACAGCGATCTGCGTATTGTCGATCTGTCCTTTGACTTTGTCGGCGATCGGTCCGTACGCCCATACGCCTACATCGACGGCGGAGTGTCCGTGGCCGGACCAGCCGACCAGCAGCCGTTTGGAGATGACCGCGTTATATCCGCCCTCGCGTTTGTAGGAAGAGCCGTCGCCATCGAGAATCAGCTTGGCTTCTTCATCCGTCAAGTCGGTGATCCAAGTGTTCTCCGCAACGATTTTTTTCACGTCGGCAATCGTTTTCGCTTCATTCAGCGCCGTAACCAGATACTCGGAGGAATGCTTTTGCTTGTCCCAAAGGTCGATATTGACTTCATAAATATTGTCCCGGGACAAGGACAAGCCGCCGGTTTCGTGGTCGGCCGTAACGACGACGGACGTATTGCCGTCCTTTTTGGCAAAATCAAGCGCCACCTTAAAAGCCGCGTCAAAATCGAGCGCTTCCTGCACCAGTGTCGGCAGGTCATTGGCATGACCGGCATGGTCGATCCGCCCGCCCTCGATCATGATCGCAAAGCCTTTTTTGTCGGCGGACAAAATATCGAGCGCTTTGGACGTCATTTCCGCCAGGCTTGGCGTTTCGTCCGTACGGTCGGGCACGTAGGCGACGTGCGAGCTGCCGAACAGACCGAGCACTTTACCTTCTTTAGCCGGCAGAGCATTCAGCTCCTGGGCCGTTTTCACCACTTGGTAGCCTTTGGCTTTAAACTCAGGCAGCAGGTTTTTGTCGCTGCGCTTTCCTTTTTCTTCTTTCGTGACGAAAAATGATTCCCCGCCTCCGAGCAGCACGTCAACACCGCTATCAAGGTACTGCGAAGCAATCGCGTTTTCGTTGTCGCGGTTGCGGACATGGGAGGCGTAAACGGCCGGCGTCGCATGCGTGATCCGCGCCGTTGTTACCAGGCCCGTCGACTTGCCGCCGCGCTCGGCCGCTTCGATAATCGAAGCAAACGGCTTGGAGACGTCCTCGTTCGATACGCTGATGCCGGCGTTATACGTCTTGTGCCCGGTGGCGAAAGCGGTTCCGGCCGAAGCCGAGTCCGTGACGATCCCGGACACGACGGTGCCCCCGTCTTCCCCGCGGTCCGCGTACGTAGTCGCTTGACCGACATAATACGGATCCAGGTTCAACGACTTCGTGCCGTGCTCGTACTGCTGGTAATACCGTGCCGCCGAAATTTGCGCCGGACCCATGCCGTCGCCGATCAGTACGATCAGATTCCGCGATTTTCCGTTCGCCGCATTTTTCGCCGACTGCTCTCCTTGCCCTTGCGCCGCAGCGAAACTTCCCGCCGATACGACGGACAGCACCAAGCCGCTGATGGCCAATCCTTTCCAAAACTTGTTCATTGCTTCCCCTCCCCCAAAATTACGAACTAAAGAGTAGTTTAATTGGGGAGTATTAGCCCGATGTTATAATATTGTTCTTGTTTGGTAAAAAATTTCAGGATTGCCCAGTCTTTATGCTTGTTCCGGCGGAGACGGCAGCTTGCGGCCTTCCACGCCCTCAAAGGTAAGTTGCACCGGCTTGATCGTGCCGTCCGCGCGGAATTCCATCCGGTCGATGCAGACGACGCGATGGTTGGCCGCCGTTTCCTCCAGGGGGCGCCGATGATACACGATGTACTCCTCCGAATAAAAAGCGTCAAAAAAAGTTTGCTTTTCGTAAACAGCGGAATACGTCGGATAAATCCAGTACCGTCCAGCGAAAATTCTTGCCTCCGGGTCGGCATACCAGCCCGGGAACAGCGGGTTTTCGGATGTTTTCGCCATACGCTGACACCATCCTTTCATAATTACGCCCAGTATAACATAAGCGAAAACGCAAAAAGAGATGTCCCGCAAGTTTGCACTTACGGGACATCTCCGTCATTTTTCATATGATGCGGTCGAGAGGACTCGAACCTCCACGGGCGTACGCCCACTACCCCCTCAAGATAGCGTGTCTGCCATTCCACCACGACCGCGAATGATTTAGAAACGAACATTACTATTATATCTTCGCGGCGCTTAAAAGTAAAGTGAGATTATTTCCCAGGTTGCTTTCCCCGTTGTTTCCTAAAGCGGACAAATTCGATATATTCCCGGACGAAAGCCCGTTCCGATTCCGACAGCGTTGCTGCAAAGGCTCCCCAGTCCCCGTCCCGAACCGTATATTTGACTGGGCCTTCGTTTACGGCGGAAGCCGGCTTTTCCCGTCCGGTCATGAGCCAATCCAAACTTACGTCAAAAAAATCCGCAATTTCGATCAGCTTATTCGAACTCGGCGTTGACTTCCCGCGTTTCCAGTCTCCCAAATTCCCCGTGCTGATGCCAAGCTTCAAGCAAAACGCCTTTTTGGTCAAACCCGCATTTTTAATCTGCAGTTCGATACGTTCGTAGATTGACAACTTCTTCTCCAACCTTCCTGTAACACCATAATCATCTCGCATTTAAATGGGATAAAATAAAAGCTGTTGTTCCTGCATGTGTCGTGTAAAGAAGGGGTTTTTGAAGCTCAAGGGGCTGCTTATATCTTAACACAGCGCCTTTAAGGACTTAATAGGTCTCGATGACTGCCCTCAATCTATCGCTCGAAGCATATTTGCAAAAGCATACCTGCCGAATTGATCCATGCCATTTGTCCCGATTTTGCATCTGGGTGCCCTATCCGCATACTCATATTTGGGACAGGCTGGATGAAACGCAGCGGCCCAATCGTACTTACATCATAACCCAAAGCGCGGTTACCACATTTGCTCCAGATGCAAAAGTGCAGGCGATTTTTGTCAAATTCTTCCGAAACAGTCCATCGAAATGCAAAAGTACATTTGAATCGAGGCTTTTCGATAAAAAAGCGTCTTTTGGCTAGAAATGAAGTGCACTTTTACATCTGGCGAAGCATTATCGGGGGATTTGGGCGAGAACGGACTGCACTTTTACATTTCGTGGAATTTGACGTAGATCCTAGCCGTTACCTCATTCCATTCTCCGGGCCAGTTGACCTGAAATGCATTTCATAAACTATACTTTTATACGGAGATCAAAAACAAGAACCAATAGACCCGAAAAAGGGATACACCTGGGGTTAGGAGGAAACCATTCATGAAACTAATCGCCGTAGATTTGGACGGTACGCTGTTGACATCCGAAAGCAAACCGAGCGCCGAGGGGCTGGACGCGATTCGCCAAGCGGCCGCCAAAGGCCACACCGTAACCCTGTGCACCGGCCGCGCCAGCTTTGATGCCAAAGGTTTGACAGGCGATCTGGCTATCCCGATCATCGGTTTTAACGGAGCCGCCGTTTATGACGAACGCGGGCTGCTGTTGCGGGAAACGCCGATCGCAGAAGCCACGGCCCTGGACGCGGTTCGATATTTGCTGGAGCAGCAGGTTTATTTTGAGATATTCTGCCCTGAGGCGATTTATTCCCCTTGCGGCGGGGAGCGGAAGCTGCAGGCGGAAATGGATGTGCTGGTAAGCGCCAATCCGGCGGCCAGCCGCGAGCGGTTGTGGAAAAGCGTCCAAATCCAATTTATCCAATTTGGTTTTCAACAGATCGAAGACCCATTGCAGCTGCTGGAGCGCGGGGCGACGGTCTATAAACTGTTGATATTTACCTTTGACGAAGCCAAGCTAAACCGTATCCGCAAGCACTTCGGCGAGCAGGACCATCTTCACACGACGTCTTCCGCCGACCACACGCTGGAAATCATCTCCACCGAAACCGATAAAGGGAGCGCCTTGCGTTTTATGGCCGAACACCTGGGAGTCCCTATGGCCGATACCGTCGTGCTCGGTGACAGCTATAACGATATTTCCATGTTTCACGTAGCCGGGACAAGCATTGCGATGGGCAACGCGGTCGATGAAATCAAGCAACTAAGCACCATGGTCACACGCGACAACAATCACCATGGCGTGGCTTACGCTTTAAATCATCTGCTGGAGCTGTAGTTGGCGGTTCCACTTGTGGAACGAGGTATAAAACTGCCAAAGTTAGCCTGTTGAAACTCAGGATGAGAACATAGGAGAACATAACGGAAAAAAATGTCGCTATTTCGGCGTTATCCCCCATGTTGAGTGAAATAGAGGAAATTTATGTCGTTAGTTTCTCGAATCTCAGGGAAACGGCGCGTTTTCGTATCGTTCATTGGAAAATAAGGACAAAAAATTCCGTTAATGGTCATCAACATGCTCACAGCCCGAAAATAAGACCATAAAGTTCCGCTATTTTCCCCCCCAGAGATGAGTCACGGTATTTCCAGCTCTATTCCGGAGCGTGCTGCTAGTCCTAACCAGAAGCCCGCCTTGCTAGAGACCCAGATCACCTCTGGTTATGCAGAAAGAACCTTGCGTTCAGCAAGGTTCTTTCTGCAATTCAGATGCGGTCGAGAGGACTCGAACCTCCACGGGCGTACGCCCACTACCCCCTCAAGATAGCGTGTCTGCCATTCCACCACGACCGCATATTCATATGTTAAGAAAATGGTGACCCGTAGGGGATTCGAACCCCTGTTACCTCCGTGAAAGGGAGGTGTCTTAACCCCTTGACCAACGGGCCACAGCCTCATGTCGCTCGGAAGCAGCGACAAAATTGAGTATAGCAAAAACACTAGAGCCTTGCAACCCCTAATTTTAAGTAATTTTAAGTTTCCATTCAAAATTCTTTTTGAGAGAAACTGCGGTAATTTGACAAGTGCAATAGCCTAAAAGAGCGCGAAAAAAATCTAACGGTTGTGAGCGACGCTATTTGGGAAAAAACGAGCGGATACAAAATGTAACGGTTGCCAGCGAGCCTATTTCCCACTTTTTCATCGGTAATGGGGCGATTTCGCCTAAATAAGCGCGGGTGGCAACCGTTAGCATCGGAGAGAGAGGGATACTCTCACTTCGTTCGTTGAGACTGCGAAGCAATCCTCCCGAAGCCTATGCTCCGACGAACTCTCCAAAGAGGTTTCCCACCCCTCTGCATGAAAAGAACCTCCCGAATTAACGGGAGGTTCTTTAAACGATGTATCTTGAAACGGAGAGAGAGGGATTCGAACCCTCGCACCGCTTACGCAGTCTAACCCCTTAGCAGAGGGTCCCCTTATAGCCACTTGGGTATCTCTCCAAGAATATGGCTCCCCGAACAGGACTCGAACCTGTGACAACTCGATTAACAGTCGAGTGCTCTACCAACTGAGCTATCAGGGAACATTATAAAATGCGAGAACATCAATAATTTATCACGAATAGGCGGCAAAGTCAAGATTTAGTGATCATTCCCCATAGGACAAGCAACGGAAAATAAATATTGCAATCCACTGGAAAATCAATAAAATAAACTTAACGTTAAAATTATTTTGACGATAAATTTATTTTTCAGGGGTGGGCGCCATGAGCGAGAAAGTCCTGGTCAAAAGAAAAGGGGGAGGTGGTTTAAAGGCCGATCTGACGGTAAGCAAACCGTTTACGTATCTCCTCCTTGCACGTGTCATTTCCCGGTTTGGAGACTCGATCGATTCCATTGCCTACAGCTGGATGGTTTATATGCTAACGGGGTCTAAGGTTTTAATGGGCACCCTATTCGCTTTGAATTATGTGCCCAACTTGCTATTCAGCTTTTTTGCGGGAACCCTGGTGGACCGGTGGCCCAAAAAGAATGTTATTGTTGCAACCTACTTGGGCCGGGGAATCCTCGTCAGCCTCACCGCTTTAATGTATTGGAAAGGGTTTCTGGCTCCGTGGCATCTGTACATTTTTACCTTGCTGATTTCAACGCTTGAATGCTTCACCTCTCCCGCCGAAATGGCCTTGGTCCCGCAGCTTCTTTCCAAGGAGAAACTGCTCCGCGGCAACTCCATCAGCACCTCCGCCTCAAGAATCGCCGAACTGGCGGGCATGGCGGCAGCCGGCGGCATCATCGCCTATTGGGGAATATCGAATGCGATTTTAATCGACGGACTTACCTTCACGGCCGCAGCGGCGCTTCTAGCATTCATTCGAGTCCCCACGGACCCCCTTCCTCCGACAAACCAAACAAGCAGCTCCTTTTTTCATGAAATCAAGCAAGGCCTGCACTACATTGGGGCGAACAAACTTATCCTAACCATTATTTTCACGGCTGCTTATGTGAACTTTTGCCTATCGCCGTACAATGTGCTGAATGCGGTATATGTTAATGAAATTTTACGGTCCGGTCCTGAGGGTCTCAGTCTGTTGGGCATTAGCTTGATCCTCGGGATGATCGCGAGCGGGTTATGGATCGGCAAACAGGGCGGCAACTTTAAAAAAAGCCGGCTCATCATCACCGGTTACTGCCTGCTTGGAATCAACTACGCTTTGTTGTATGTACCTGCTATTTTGCCTATACATCCGCTTTACCCGGCTGCTGCTTTCTGTTTTGGCATGGGCTTGGCCATCTCTTTAATCAATACCCCGGCCACGACATATTTCATGGAGTCGGTACCTAAAGAACTGCTTGGAAGAGTAAGTGCTCTTAACAATATGGTCTGTACCTGTGCGATTCCGGTGGGCAGCGCCTTGGCGGGCGTGATGGGTGAATGGATGCAGGTCCACCTGCTTTATCTCGTTTTTGGAATTTTCACGCTTCTGCCTGTTTTCTACCTGTTGAAACAACGAAAGTTTATGAACATTTGACGGTCCGATAGCGGCTTTGCTTGCGCATTCCCATGGATGAGCTATACTAAATTGAAAGGAAAAATATAGCTGGCTCTAGTCTTAACGTGGGGTGCGTGCACATGGAAATCAAGGAACTGAAAACGCTGGAGGAAATCCGGATTTATTCGGATCCTTATCGCATGCAGATCATGAACGAATTTCAGCGGTTGAATCGTCCGGCGACGATCAAGGAAGTGGCGGATGCGATGCGGGAGGTGCCCGCCAAAGTATACTATCACGCCAAAAAACTGGAAAGCATCGGTCTGCTGCAGCTGGTGGACACCAAATTGATCAACGGCATTACGGCCAAATATTACAAACCTTTTAAAGGACAAATCAATATTAAAAAAAGCGAACTGGATGAAACGATCGTGCAGGTTTTTCAATCCGAGACGGAAAAACTGCTAAGTCATCTTTATGATGAAAGCAAGCAGCATTTCTTGAAGGCCTCCAGGCTCGCCCCGCCTTCCGCGCATTTGACGAGTCCGAGCGTGTTTTTGACGAAGGAAAAAGCAGAGGAATTATTCCAATGGGTCAACGAATTCTGCGAACAGCACCAGGACGATAAGAAATCTCCGGAAGCGGAGCGTTATGAAATTTTTTTCACCATTGCCAAAAACAGCGATTCTTCGAAAAAATAATAAGAACCATCGTCTCCATAAGCGGAAGCGTGGTTCTTATATTTTTGCTTGTTCATTTGTTCCAGCTTCGTTTTCGTTTTGCGGGTTCTCATATCCGTGAAAGCAAACGGGCTTCGGCTGAGTTCAGGACTTCTTTTCCCTTCGCGGATTTGCTTGTTGCGCAACTTTTTGGCTTTAGACTCAGCCATCTTCGATCACTCCTCTTTCGCTTTATGATCAAAGTATACCACAGGTTCCGCTTATTTGCCTGGGAGCGTGATCAGGCGCAGCCGGCCGGCGCATTTTCCGCAGCGGTACCGGTCCGGATCCACGCGGCGTTTGCGGAGATACTCCATGCCGCACTGGGCGCAGACCAGCTTGAAGCGGTGGGGTAAAGTTTTTCTTTGTTTATTTCCGGGCAAAGCGTTGCAGAACCGGCTGCCTCCGACTTTTTTTAACAGGGCCTTAAATTCCGGGTCTCGGTGCTGGTAACCTTGTCCCGACAAATGCAAATGATAGTGGCAAAGCTCGTGCTTGATGATCTTCTCGACTTCCTCCTGCCCATGAACGGCGAGCTGCGACGGATTGATTTCGATGTCATGGGTTTTCGTAAAATAACGCCCTCCGGTCGTACGCAGCCGGCTGTTAAACCGGGCCTGGTGGCGAAAAGGAACGCCGAAATCACGGAGTGAGATTTGCTCTATCCAGGCTTGCAATTGGTCGTTGTTCATCGGGTTCTCCTTTCTTGTTGCTCGCGTCCCGGCGGGTTGCCGTCACCGGAAAACCGGCTTGGACTTCTACTTGAATTTTAACTTCCTATTACGCTACACTGTCAAGTAGGTTAATAGAAAAGGAGATCATGAGCGATGTCCATGATGAGATACGTGATTTTAAAGCAAGGCCAGGAACTGAAATTCGTGGAAATGCCGGCTGACTATGCTTATCAGCTCAGCGCATTGAATTTGCGGTTAAATAAGGAGATCGACAAATTAACGGCTGAGGAGGTTCCGGCGCTGCCGTGTGCGATTGCCGAATGCGACCGGTTGGATCTATTGCAGGAATCGCTGCGGATTACGAGCGGACTGGATTATATCAATGAACTGGAGGCTTCCTTTTCTTCCATCCGGGAAGAAAATTATCCGCTGATTTCACTGCTGACCGAAATCCGCGCCCTCCAGGCCCAACTCGAGCAATGGTACGAGGAAGAAGGCGCAAACTGAAATCGAGGTTTGATGCCGAGTACGCTTCCTTGCATTCCGCTTCGTGATCAAAAGCCGTGATTTTCGCTTCCTCTTCCGGAGGGACGTGCACATCTTGGGGATTCGCCCCATAGTCTAAACATACCAAGGTGATTGCCGGAGGAGGAGATACGCTTGCCTAACTGGCTCAGCAATCAGATCATGCGTGCCTTTAACAAAAGAGACCGCCGTCAAATTCGGCTGCTGAACGATTGTTGGTTTTTTTACTACAGCCGCCGGAACAGCCAAGGCGAAACGAGCAGTATGCAGTAATCGCTGGAAAAAAGCCGTCCCTCCGCTTATGACGGATTGGGGACGGCTGCTTCATTTAAGCGTTCACTTGCCATACGCCTGAGCTCCGACCTATCCGTCCTCCACCTCTCATTGGAAAAAATCCAATAGATTGGCAGACATCGAACGTAATTGGGAGCTCTCATTGCAATTATCCAACAGATTTCAATCAAATCACCTGTTTTGCCCCTGCCGAGACTAATCTATTGGAAAATATCCAATCAAGCTAATGAATTTTCCACTAAATTTCCAATTCTATTGGATATTTTCAATCAGAACGTTATTTCGGCCCATGGGTAATCTGCTACCTGCCTTGAACCTAGGCAACCCTTCCCGCTCACAACAACGGCACCAGCTTTCCATCGCTATACCGCGCCTGCCGAAGCGCCTCGCCCGGCTGCGCCCGCAGCACCAGCCCTTCCTCCTGCATCACGATTTGCCGCGGGTAAGCGGCGTAACTGGTGATAAGCCAGCCATCCCCATCCTCATCCCCGTCCCGCGTCAAACAGCCGTTCGCGCAGCGGAGCCGCCCCTGACCATCGCGGTACAAATAAGCGGTCGTACCGAATCCGAGCAGATACGCCACCAGCTCCTCGCCCATGTCCCAATCGTCGCCCGCGGCATTCGCAAACAGGCGCGCGAACAACGGGTCGCTTGCGCCCCGGAACACCGATTGGCCGAACCGGTTGCGCGACAAGGACGGCATGTTCAGATTGGGGGCGGCGACGCTGTAGGTCGACGCGGCTTCGCCCGGCTGCAGGCGGCGCGGCGTCGACACCACGTTCCAGTCGTAGCAGTTGAAGACGGCCATGCTGGCCCGGTATGCCGCTTCCAGATACTGCGGGCCGCCCAAATGCTCGTAAGCTGTCCGCGCCGAAGCCGCGACCAAACCGCCCCACAGGGAGTGAATCATATAAGACAACGCTTCCCACCAGCGGTCCGGATTTTGCGCCCGGTAATCGTTGCTGAAGCCGATATTGGCCAAAATCAGCCGTGCATACTGCTCCCCCTCGCCGGTCAAGCCGACGCGCAGCAGCGTTTCGCAGGTCGGACCGAACCCCGCATTGTCGTAAAAATGCTCGGTGACGGCCCCGGCAAACTGGCGGACATTCCGCTTTAAGCGGCTTCCGAACGCTTCCCACAGCTCCCGCAAACGGCGATGCTCCCCGGTCAGGCCGCAAGCCGCCAAATCCGCCAGCAGGTCTTGAACGTACATAATGAACACGCCGTTTAAGCCCGTCTCGTTTTTTTCCCGCTGCCCCTCATGGCAGTCCGGATCCAGCCGTACGCACAAAACTTCGGCGGCCCACCGCAGGTACGTTTGCGGCGGATGGAGCTTCAGCAGCGCCGCGTCCATTCGGGAGAGCAAATAAAACACATGGGCGATATAATCCAGATCGAAAATCCGGTAAAACGTCCCGTACAAAACGCGCGGCCGGGAGAAATCGCCGCCCTCGAACCAATGGTTTTTCATGTCCAACACCGCCGAGGCTTCCGCCATCGCCACCTGCTCCGGGACCGGCGCCGCCAGGCTGTTTTTCATCAGCAAAAAAGCCAGCTTGCCCAACGATTCGCCCTGGTTGGACAAAGGCAAAAAAGCATGCGGCCGGCCCGCTGTCCCCGCGGGATCATAATTGTTCCGGCACAGCCATTCGGCCCGCTTCTCCAAAATGCGGTCGATCGGCTCCAGCACGTTCCACACCAGCACATCCTTGCGCCCGTCATCCAGCGTCAGCTCCAGCTTATGTTCACCGGCCTCCTCCCGCCGTAAAGCTAAGCGCAGCACCTCCCCGTGTACGCCGTCCGCGGCAAACCGCTCTCTCACCGCTTCCTCTGCAGCTAACCGGTCCGTCATCGCTTCCTCTCCGCCCGTAGCTAACCGCTCCGCCTCCGCTTCCTCTGCACCTAACCGCTCTATCACCGCTTCCTCGCGACGACGGAAGCTTCCAGCCGCTTCGGGAACCGCAGAAACCACGCGAATTTCCCGCACGCCCTCCCCCGCCGGAAGCTCCAGCTCCGCTTCAAATGTTCC
Organism: Paenibacillus oralis; assembly: GCF_003863965.1. Classification (GTDB taxonomy): domain Bacteria; phylum Bacillota; class Bacilli; order Paenibacillales; family Paenibacillaceae; genus Fontibacillus; species Fontibacillus oralis. The sequence continues at coordinate 3,619,827 of NZ_RRCN01000001.1, read as the reverse complement.
TCCCCGGACCAGCACCGGCGTATAGTTCCAGCGCGGGTGGCCGTACGCCATCGCCTGCCGGTAGAAATCATCCCTTCCCTCGCAGGAAGCGATGGCATACTCCCAACTCATATTCTGACCGGCCTCCAACACGACCGGATGATATGCTTCCCCATAAATCCAGTCCGCCGCCGCCGACTCCGGCATCGAGCCGCCGTCCTCCACCAGCGACAGGCGGTGAAACAGCACCCCGTCCAGCGAGGGCGAAACCTGCTCCAAGAACTTATTCTCGTAACGGCAAAACGAACCAAACGCCGCCGTGCGCCCTTTCATCCCGTACACCGCCAGATGAGGCGCTTCATCGCTGCGCCGGATCGCCGCAAACTTGGCGAAATCGCCGCCCAAATGGGCGAAAACCGCGCATGATTGCTGCATATTGCGCAGCACGTTTTCGTCCCGGAACATCACGTAGGCGAGCGAGAACCAAATATGCAGCCCCTCGATCCGAACGCTTTTGTCCCCCCTGTTTCTGCACTCCACGATCCAGCGAATGCGCTCCTCCTCCAGCACATAGGTCAGGCCGACCTCCAACTTCTCCGCCTTGAACCGGACCTGCATTCGGCTATCGCTTCCCCGCGTAATTTCCGGCGTCAATTCCGCACTGTCCAGCGTCTGACCGTCCACCACCGCTGTCCATTCCCCAAACAGTTTATCCAGCGTATCCTCATACCCCGCTTCGGCCAGATACTCCGGATCCACCACCCAGTTCATGGCAATAGGATCTTCTTTCATCAACAGCGCCGTTACCGCGCCGCGTCCGTTAAAAGCCAGTTTAAACTTTGCATTGCTCAGTATGGTCATGTTTCTCCACCCTCCGTCATGACGGCTTGTTATTTTTTAACACCGCTAAGCGAAATGCCCCCCAGAATCAAATTTTGCGTAAAATAGAACAGTGTGGCCGGAAACAGCACCGACAGGCAGGAAATCGCCATCAGCTTCTCGTATTCGATGTTGAACGCATTTTTGAACAGGTTGATCCCCAGCGGCAGCGTATACATGCTCTGGTCGTTGATAAAGATCAGCGGCGTCAAAAACTCGTTCCAGCACCATACGAAATGGAATACGCCGATAACGACGACGATCGGCCGGCATAACGGAAGGATAATTTTCCAGTAGATCTGCCAGCGGTTGCAGCCGTCGATTTCCGCCGCTTCGTCCAGATCGCGCGGCACGCCCATAATAAACTGCCGGGCCAGGAAAATGAAAAACGCGGAACCAAACGCTCCCGGCAAAATCATCGGCCACAGCGTATTGATCATCCCCAGCTTGTTGTATTCAATATAAAGCGGAATCGCCGTAACGTCCCAGGGAATCACCATCGTGCCGATGACGAGCAGAAACAGGGCGTTCCGGCCCCAGAAATTAATCCGCGCGAACCCGAAAGCGACCATCGTCGCGGACAGCATGGCAAACGGCGTCGAAACGCCCACCACGATCAGCGTATTGAGCAAAAACCGCCCAAACGGCTGGGCGTTCCAGGCATCGGCAAAATTGCGGAACTGCCACGTATCGGGAATCAGCTCCGGCTTCGGCGTAAAAATATCCTCCGGCGCTTTCAGCGCGGTAGACAACATCCAGGCGATCGGAAACAGGAACGCCGCGGCAAGCAGCAGGATCAAAATTTGGAACAGCAGCGTCTGAATTCGTTTTTTTCGCGTCAGTATGTGCATCAGTGTCCACCTCCATCGGCTTCATAGTACACCCAATATTTCGACGATTTGAGAATAAGTCCGGTCAGCAGCACGATCAGAACAAACATCACCCACGCCATCGCGGAAGCGTACCCCATTTTGAAATGCGTAAAAGCGTTGCGGTACACGTGCAGGGAATAGAAATAGGTCGAGTTGGCCGGGCCGCCGCCGGTTAGAACGAACGCGAGCACGATCGTCTGGAAAGCCGAGATCAGACTGGTGAGAATGTTGAACAGAATCGTCGGTGTGATCAGCGGAAGCGTAATGTTGAAAAATTTGCGGATCGGACCGGCGCCGTCGATATCGGCGGCCTCGTAATATTCCGACGAAACGGAACGCAGGGCCGACAGGTACAGCACCATCGGCGACCCAACGCCCCACAGCGCGATAAAGATCAGAGCGTATAAGGCGACATTCGGATCGGTCAGCCAATGCACCCGCGGCAGGCCGACAAGCTCCAGCATGTAATTGACCGGTCCGAAATCATCGTTCAGCATCCAGCTGAAAATCAGCGCCAGAGTAACCCCTTGAATCAAGGACGGCAAGTAAAAAACGGCCCTGAACAGCTTGATGCCATACGAAGCCCGGTTCAGCAGCACGGCGATAAGGATCGCAAAAATCACCTGGAGCGGAACCATGATAAACACATACTTGAACGTGACGGTCATGGCATTCCAATAAAAAGGGTCGGCCGTAAACATCTGCACATAGTTTTGAATCCCGATAAATTCAGGACTGCCGACCATATTCCACTCGGTAAAACTAATAACCAGCGAAAACATCATCGGGAAAAACATCAACAGGAGGAATCCGATCAGCCACGGAGAGATAAAAAACAGACCTGCGAAATTTTCGCGCCGTCTTTTCCGTCTGGCCGCACGGCGCAACATGGCGGCATCCGAGCCGGCTGCTTGCATTTTGTCATCACCTCGTTTGGGGAAACGCGGGAAACGCCGGAAGCGCTCCCCGCAATTCCGTTACTGTAAAACCGCTTGCGCTTGCTTTGATGCGTCATCCAGCGTTTTCTGAATATCGGCGTTGCCGTAGAAAATGGCCTGTACCCCGGCGCGGATCATATCTTCCGCCTGGCTCCATTTCTCGCTGCGCATGCTGGCGATCAGCTTATCGGTGCCTTCCAATTCCTTGGTAAAGGACTCCAAATAAGGATCTTTGGCGTAACCGTTCTGTTCATCCACGGAAATGACCGGCGAAAAAGCGAATTTGTCGGCCGTAATGATTTTGATGCCCTCCTCGCCTGACATGAATTTGATCAGTTCCCAGGCGGCTTCCTTGTTTTTGCCGGATTTCGGCATGGAGTAGCCCGACGTATGGATGATGCCTTTCAGGCTTCCGCCTTCGGGAAGCGGATGCGTTACGGTCCCGATATCCAGCTTGCCTTCCTTCAGCATATCCCCCAGCGGCCACATGCCGTTGTCAAACATGGCGATCTGCCCGGTTTGGAAAGACTCCAGCCCGTTGTTGGTGCTGAATTTGCCGGCTGAATTGATTTTGGAGGAGGCGTCGTACAATTGCTTCAGGAATGTCATCGTCTTCACATTTTCCGGGCTGTTCAGCACACCTTCGACCGTTTTGCCGTCATCGCTGACCATATCCCCGCCGTTGCTCCAGAAATAAGGCTGCATCGTCATTACGTCGTCCGGCGTCATAATAAAGCCGTATTGGCCCGGTTTGGTCAATTTTTGCACCGTATCAACGAACTCGTCCCAGGTCCAGCCGTCCTGCGGATAAGGAACGCCCGCTTCGTCAAACAGCTTTTTGTTGTAGTAAATAGCCCGCGTCGAGTAGGTCGTCGGGAGCCCCCACAGTTTTCCGTCATATTTCATGTAATCCATAATGATCGGATAATATTTGTTCAGATCGTAGTTGTCTTTGTCCACCCAGGTTTGCATATCCTCCAGCGCCCCTCCCGGAACATAAAGCGGATAGTTCCAAGCCATAAACACATCGGGCGCCGTCTCGGAAGCAAGGGAAGTCAGCAGCTTCTGGTCGTAGTTGTCCGGCACGGATTCCACCTTGACCTTGATGTTCGGATGCTTTTCCATAAAAGCGTTGATCGCGTTTTGATAAGGCTGCAGCGTTTGTCCGGAGTCCCAGGTCATAAACCGCAGCGTCACTTGCTCTGCCCCGTTTTCACCGCCGTCTGCCGCCCCACCTGTATTGGCACCGCTTTCATTTTTACCCCCGCAAGCGGACAACAGACCGAGACATAACGCGCTGACCAAGGCAAGGACAAACCATTTTTTGCTCTTTTTCACACGAACCCCTCCTTAAGATTTATGGTTGATGTTATATGTGAACTTGCGGGGCAAGCCCTTGGCTCCCCATTCGCAAGGTATCACCGCGTCGGAATCTAAACGTTTAGATTTTATTGGATAAAGAAACTTTCATAGCGAAAGTTTCCCGTTAAGCATGTGTTCAAAAAAATCAGCTTTAAAGTTTACATGTCAAAGCTTTCCGCCTTTCGGAGGCGCCACGGAATCCCGTTCAATCAGCCGGCACACCGGCATCTCCGGACGCTCCACCTGCTTTCCTCGGATCACGTCATGCAGCGTTTCCATTGCGCGGTAGCCCATTTCATGCAGCGGCAGATCCATAGTCGTAATCCGCGGGCTTAAATAATCGCTAAACTCCCGGTTGTCGAACCCGATGACGGACAAATCCGCCGGGATGTTCACCCCTGCTTCGTTCGCAGCCTGCAGCACGCCAACCGCCATCACGTCGTTCATTGCAAGGATTGCCGTGGGCGGCTCGGGCAAGGACAGCAGCTCCCGGGTCAAGCGATAGCCGGATTCCCGCTCCCAGTCCCCCATTTTAATCAGCAGCGGGTCAAAAGGAAGCTCGAATTCGGTCACCGCCTTGTAGTAACCGTTAAGGCGCAGCCGGGATGGAATGGAATCCATCAGTCCGCTGATGATGGCGATTCTCCGGTGGCCCCTGCCAACCAGGTAGGACATCGCTTCGTAAGAAGCCTGTTCGTCATTGTATTGGATAGCCATGTCGTTTTGAGTATAGGCGTACGTATAAACGATCGGTTTGCCTTCGCTGTCGATCAATCCGGTTAAATCCCGGGGATGCACGCCGATGTAAATGATCCCGTCAACCTGCTTGCTGAGCAGCTCGGAAACCGCGCTTGTCGCATATTTCCGGTATTGGTCCGTATGCTCGAAATCCCGGCCGATCCGTTTGTCGAGCCGCAGGTTCGTCAGCAGGATATGCAAATCGTGGCGGTCGCCGTAATCGTTGATTCCGTCGATAATCTCCGGCGTGTTGAACACGGTGACGTCCTCGGCGATCACGCCGATTGTGTCGGTGCGCCGCCGCTTTAAGCTTTTGGCGATGTCGTTCGGCTTATAGTTCAGCTCTTCGATCACGGCCAGCACCCGCTCGCGGGTTTTGGGACGGACGTTCCGCGTTCCGTTCAGCACGTAAGAGACGGTCGCCGTGGATACATTGGCTTTGGCGGCAATATCTTTGATGCTCGGATTGGACATGTTCCCCTCCCCCGGATTTGATCCGTTAAACATTAATTTAATCGTTTAGATTTATATTCCTTTTATATCACAACCCGTTTTGGGTTGCAAGCGTTTTCTTGTGTGGTATTTTCAAATTTGAAGGAAATTGTCGATCATTCGCGAATTATTTCTCATTAATGTGATAGGTGGCGGGACTAAAGCATTTTTTGCATAGGAGGCGTTGCGATGAACGAATTGGAGTTAATACGGAGCTTTCCTTTTTTCGAGCATCTTACTTACGCCGATTTGGCCAAAATCGCCCCGTTATTCATCACGCGGGAATACGATAAAGGAACGATCGTTTTTCACGAGGCCGATGAAGGGGACGAACTGTATTTGATTCAATCCGGCATCATCCATATTTATCGCAATGACGAAAACCGGGAAATCATTCTTTCCGTGCTGAGCGAAGGGGACTTTTTCGGAGAAATGGCTTTGCTGGAAAGTGTACGGGATCGTGCCGCTTCCGCCCGGGCAATTGAGAAGCCAGTGCTCTATGTTCTCAAACGGCGGGACTTCATATGCATGCTGATGCATAATCCGCTCATCTGCCTGAAAATTTTGGAGACCGCCCTAAGCCGGCTGAGCAAAGCAAACGAAGTGATTATGGATTTAACGCTGTTTGATGCCCGGACGCGGATCGTCAGAACCTTGCTGAGGCTGATCGAGCAGCATGGAACGCGCAAACCCGAAGGTTTCCTCATCGCCTTCAAGCTCACTCACCAGCAGCTCGCCGATATGTCCGGAACCGTCAGAGAGACCGTAACCAAAGTGATGCAGGATTTGCAGTGCAGCGAATTGATCCAGGTGAATAAGAAGATAATTCTTGTCCGCGACCCGGACAAACTGAAGCAGTCCGTTGGCCTGTAGCGGTTTAATAGGCGCAGGATAAGCGATCAACATACTCTCCTGAAAGCCAGAAATATCGGAGTCGCATTCACGCCCTCATTGGAAATATCCAATAGATTGTCGGAAGTCGAACACCATTTGGAATCCTCATTGGAAAAAATCCAATAGATTTTGCTCAAACCGCCTGTTTTGCCTCCCACTGAGCACCGTCTATTGGAAAATATCCAATCAAGCGACTGTATTTACCAGCGTTCTTCCAATTCTATTGGATATATCCAATGACAACATTTCACCTATTAGATTTAGTTGTTGGCTCTGGGCGATTAGTTGCAAAACGTACAATTAGATAGCAATAAAAAAGCGGGTTAACACGTTTTAATTGCATCTCCTACAACTACATTCAAACTTCCGCGCTAGTCCTGCGAATTATGCAGATTTAATTGCACGATTTGCAATTAAGCAAGGGCCCGGCTCCACTTTCCGGTCAATAGCTGTATCTTCTACAACTATTCAAAGGCATCCCCAGAGGCCGACGTGCTTTCAAATATGACAAGCCGCGTCGAGCGGTCATTTTTCCTTTCAAAAAAAAGCGCCGGGCCGCTGGGGATCAGCGTCCGGCACTTTTAAACATTTATACATACGGAGGCTTAAGATTAAGCCTCTATACCGGCCGGCTTGCGCATCGTTAATCCGACCCGGCCCTTTTTGACATCCACATTCAGCACCCACACGGTGACATTGTCCCCGACGGAGACGACATCCATCGGATGCTTGACGTACCCGTTGCTCATCTGGGAGATGTGCACGAGTCCGTCGTTTTTGATGCCGATGTCGACGAAAGCGCCGAAATCGATCACATTGCGGACGGTGCCCTGCAATTCCATACCCGGCGTCAAATCCTCGATCTTCAGCACGTCGGTGCGGAAAATCGGCAGCGGGAGCTCTTCGCGCGGGTCCCGCCCCGGGCGCTGCAGGCTGTCCAAAATATCGCGCAGCGTCGGCACGCCAACGTCCAGCCGGGCGGCCAGCTCCTGCGGATCAAGGGAGGACAGCCGCTCCGCCAGCTCCTTGGAGCCAAGCTGATCGAGGCTGACGCCAAGCTCCGCGAACAGCCGGTTTACCACCTCGTAAGACTCGGGGTGAATCGGCGTCTGGTCGAGCGGATTTTTGCCTTCATTGATCCGCATAAAGCCGACGCACTGCTCGAACGTTTTGGCGCCGAGCCGCGGCACCTTCTGCAGCTGCTTGCGGTTTTGGAAGCGCCCGTTTTCCTCGCGGAACTTCACGATGTTTTTCGCCGTCGTGGCATTGACCCCGGAAACGTAGGACAGCAGCGCCGGCGAGGCCGTGTTGACGTCCACCCCGACATGGTTAACCGCCGATTCCACGACATTTTTGAGGCTTTCGTCCAGCAGCTTCTGGGAGACGTCATGCTGATATTGCCCGACGCCGATCGCCCTCGGCTCGATTTTGACCAGTTCGGCAAGCGGGTCCTGCAGCCGCCGCGCGATCGATGCCGCGCTTCGCTCGGCGACGTCCAGATCGGGAAACTCCTCCTGGGCGAGCTTGGAGGCGGAATACACGCTGGCCCCCGCCTCGTTGACGATCAAATACGCCAGCTCCCGGTCGCGCCGCTCGGCGATCACCTCGGCCACAAACTGCTCCGTTTCACGGGAAGCCGTACCGTTGCCGATCACGATCAGCTCCACGCCGTATTTGCCGATCAGCTCGTTGAACTTGGCGGCCGCTTCCCGCTTCTTGTTGTTCGGCGGCGTCGGATAAGTCACCGCGACCTCCAGCAGCTTGCCGGTATCGTCCACCACGGCCAGCTTGCAGCCGGTCCGGTACGCCGGGTCAACGCCAAGCACGATTTTGCCGCGAACCGGCGGCTGCAGCAGCAGGCTGCGCAAATTGGCGGCAAAGATGGAAATCGCCTGGCGTTCCGCCTTCTCCGTCAATTCTCCGCGGACCTCCCGCTCGATCGACGGGGCGATCAGACGCTTGTACGCATCTTCGATCGCCGTCTTCAGCACTTCTTCCGTAACCGAACGGCCTTTGATCACTTTACCGGCAATATGGCGAAGAATAGGTTCCGTTTCCACCTCAAGCGTTACTTTAAGCAAGTTTTCCCGCTCACCGCGGTTCATGGCCAAAATACGGTGGGACGGCATTTTTTTTGCCGGCTCCCGATAGTCGTAATACATCTCGTACACGGATTCCTCGTCCGGCGTTTTGGCTTCGGACACCATCAGGCCGCGATCCATCGTATGCGCGCGAACCCAGGCCCGGATCGCGGCGTCGTCCGCGATAATCTCGGCGATGATATCCATCGCCCCCTGCAGCGCCTCCTCCGCCGACTCCACGGGGTGCTCCGCTTCGGGCTTCACGTATTTGGCCGCTTCCGCCAGCGGCTCTCCCTGTTTCGGCTGGGACAACAGCCATTCGGCCAGCGATTCCAGCCCTTTCTCCTTGGCAACGCTGGCCCGCGTCTTGCGTTTCTGCCGGTACGGCCGATACAAATCCTCCACTTCCTGCAGTTTCACCGCCCGGGCGATCGCCGCTGCCAGTTCGTCCGTCAGTTTTCCCTGCTCGTCAATGATTCGGACGACTTCCTTTTTCCGTTCCTCCAAGTTGCGGAGATACTGCGTGCGTTCCTCGATATTGCGAAGCTGATTTTCATCCAGTTCCCCCGTCATTTCCTTGCGGTAGCGGGCGATAAACGGGATCGTGTTGCCTTCGTCAAGCAGCCCGATCGTCGTGCGCACCTGCTTCAAGGACAAGCTTAGCTCCTTGGCGATTTGGGCGACAATCCGTTCCTGTTCTTCCGTATCAACGACTTGCTGTCCGGCGGTTCCGTTCGATTCCGATTGCGACAATGTGGATCCCTCTTTCATTGAAAAATAGCGATTGTTTCTATTATAAGAAAAACAACTACCGGCGTAAAATCTAAGAAGACAGACCGCGATTAGCGGTAGTTTTTCCCCACGATTATACCGCGGCCCATTGACTTGTCATGGAGAAGGAATGGGAATGGATGGGGCAGCCTCGTTGCCGGAAATAGCGGTAATTTGTGTCGCTATATTTGAGATTTTCCCCCAGGTATGCAAAATAGCGGAACTTTTTGCCCCTATTTGATCACCCAGCCAGGAAAAAGCGCCTTTTGACCTCATTTTTCTAAAATAGCGGTAAAAAATTCCTCTATCTTTGCTTAGCTTCTTTTTTGATGAAAATAGGGCCCTTTTTTACCGTTAATCCCCCAACCTCCTCCAAATGCAGGCAGCGTGCCTGTAATAACGAAAAAACACCGGGCCCTAAGGCACCGATGCTCTCTCCCTCTCTTACAATCATCCTAAAAGTTCGTGTACAAGTCCGGCGTTGCTGCGAACGCAATGACAAAGATGACAATGAACAGCAGGATAATTCCGTATAATGCCGTCCCGATAATGCCGCAGACGAGCCCCGCTACGGTTAAGCCTTTCCCTTGTTCATTCGTCTTTTTAAGTTCCTTGAAGGCCAACGTGGAAAACACGATAGCGACAATTCCCAAAATAAAGCCGATATAAGGTATGACAATCGACAATATGCCAAGCACCAGCGAAGCGATCGATTTGCCGTTCGTTTTGGCCGGCATTGGCGGCTGGCCTGGCGGGTAATTGCTGTTGAATGATTCGTACGGATAAGATGTGTTAGACGGATGTTGATCCATGTAAAGCGGTCCTCCCTAGATTTTTCCTTATAATTATTGTACTTGATTCTCCGGAATGACGCCATGAATATTTTCCCGTTTTTCTGTTTGTGGAAATTCTTTTCAGAAAACTTTAAGCTCCGATTCAGGTTTGCTTCATTTTTATATTTTAAAATAATGAACAAGCAGCGCCATCTGCCAAAATGTTCAGCTAAGGAGGCTCGCAATGGGTTCATTTATACATATTTTTAATCTGTTGGGTTGGGCTGAAAAAAGCAAGCGTTCTAAAATATCCGGGAAAGTTGGAGTGATTTGATGAGAAAAAAATGGATATGGATCGGGAGCGGAATCATCGTTTTAAGCGCCATCGTCATCGTTCTCGTAATGATGTTGCCCAATAAGCAGCAAACGACCCAGGCGGCGGTCCAAAATACGACCAAGGTGGCGAAAGGCGACATTACCGTCAGCGTATCCGGGTCGGGTTCGGTGGTTTCGACGGACAGCGAAACGGTGCGGACCAAAGATGAAGGCAAAGTCAAGGAAGTTCTGATCAAGGAAGGGGACGTCGTCAAGAAAGGACAGGTCCTGCTTACCTTTGAAGCGCAAGATGTCGAAGACCAGTTGAAATCGCAAGAAACCTCGTTAAAAAGCCAACAGTTGGATCTCGCCGATTTGCAGGATCAGTACAAGCGGAAGGTTCAAGAAGGAGCTTCCGATGAAGAGCTGAGCGCCGCGAAAAAATCGATTACAAAGCAGGAATGGAACATCAGCAACACGGAAAGCGAAATCGCTGCGCTGAAGGAAGACATGGTCCCGCCGGATCCCCTAACCTCCCCGATCGACGGAACCGTGACCTCCGTCAACATCACGGCCGGGGAAAATGCCAAGGATGGCGGTGAACTTTTCGTCATCAACAACTATCAAAACTTAAGTATCAAGATTCAAGTGGATGAACTGGATATTCCAAACGTTAAGCTCGGCATGAAATCCGAAGTTTCGATCGATGCGCTCGAAGGCCAAACGATTGAAGGGGAAGTGACGGACATTGCGGACGAAGGCGTTACTTCCAACGGCGTTTCTTTGTTTGATGTCACGATCGGGCTCAAAAATTCGGAAAACGTTCGCGTCGGCATGTCCGCCGAAGCGACGATCATCATTGATGAAAAAACCGGCATCCTTACTCTTCCGATCGAAGCCGTGCAGCAAAGAGGAGATAAGTACATGGTTATTCTTCCGGGAGCCGCTGCCGATGCCGCCGGCGGGGCCAGTACGGAACAATCCCCTGGGGCTGCAGACGGCAAAGCAAGCGGCGGCAGCGCGGGCGCCGAGGCGCGGGCGCAAAGCGGCACTACCGGGCAACGCGGCGCTGCCGGCTCCCGTTCCGGCGCGGATCAAAGCGGCCAAACATCCGGGCAAGCCGCAGCTAGCGGAGAGCGAGGCTCCAGAAATCAGAGCGGAATAAACGGGCGGACGCAGGAAGTCGAAGTCGGCGTTCATAACGAATCTTTGATCGAAATCGTCAGCGGGCTGAATGAGGGAGATGAGGTCGTCGTCCCGACGGTGGTCGGTTCTTCCTCCAGCTCCAACCAACAACAGCGGGAGCAGCAAATGATGCCCGGCGGCATGGGCGGAGGCTTCAGCGTAGGCGGGCCCGGCGGCGGCATGCCTGGCGGCGGAGGCTTCGGCGGAGGTGGAAGATAATGTCCACCTCTGCGCATCCCTTAATTAAAGTGAAAAATTTAGGACACGGCTACTTTATGGCCGGCGAAATGATGCCGGTGCTGAGGGATATCTCGTTCCAAATCGATCACGGCGAGTTCGTCGCCATTATCGGACCGTCCGGTTCCGGGAAATCGACGCTGATGAACATGCTCGGCTGCCTGGATATAGCGAATGAAGGCGAGTATTGGCTGGACGGTCAGGACGTAAGAAAACTGTCCGACAATAAGCTGGCGCAAATCCGCAATGAAAAAATCGGGTTTATCTTTCAGCAGTACAATCTGCTGCCGAAATTATCCGCCTTCGAAAATGTGGAGCTCCCGCTGATCTACCGCAATGTTCCGCATCGCGAGCGTAAAAACTCCGCCGAGGAGTCCCTCAAACTCGTTGGCCTGGAGAACCGGATGCACAATCGCCCATCCGCCTTGTCCGGCGGTCAGCAGCAGCGAGTGGCGATCGCCCGGGCGATTGCCGGCAAGCCGCCCGTGCTGCTGGCGGACGAACCGACAGGCGCGCTCGACAGCAAAACAGGCGTGGAAGTCATGGAAATGATGAAGGAACTAAATAAGCTGGGCCATACGATCATCATCATTACGCATGACCTGTCGATCGCCGAACAGGCTAAGCGGGTCATCCGCATCAAAGACGGCGAAATTGTCGAGGATCGGGGGAATGCGGATTGAACATCTATCAAAGCATCAAGATGGCCTGGAAAAGCATCATCGGCAATAAAGTGAGATCATTCCTTACGATGCTCGGCATTATTATCGGCGTATCCTCCGTTATCACCCTTGTATCGGTCGGCCAAGGAACCACTTCCTCCATTACCGAACAGCTTGAAGGCCTTGGCACCGATTTGCTCACCGTCAATATTATGGGGCGCGGTGCCACCACTTCGCTGACCTATGACGAGGTGAAAAGCCTAACCGAGATTGCGGGCGTCAAAGCCGTTTCCCCGATAATCAACGGGTCGGCGACGGTGAAAAAAGGCACGATAAACGACTCGTACACAATCGAGGGGATCTCCCCTTCCTACGAGGACGTTAAAGACTTTCACGTTCAATCCGGACGGTATATTTTGGACATCGACAATGAATACCGGATGAAGGTGGCGTTGATCGGAAGCCAGGTCGCCAGCGATTTTTTCGGCACGGATAATCCGGTTGGCGAAACGCTCCAACTCAACGGTTCGAGCTTCAAGATCGTCGGGCTGCTGGAAGAGAAAGGCGACAGCGCCACCGAGTCCAACGACGACAAAATATTGATTCCGATCACGACGGCGGAACGGTTTTTGCAAAGCCGCGGCATCCGTTCGATCACCGTTCAGGTGGAAGCGACGGATCTCGTCGCCAGCACGCAAACGCGCCTGGAAAATTGGCTGGACGAGAAATTTATGAACGCGGACAATTCCTACAATATTTTCAACGCGCAGGACATGATGGATACGCTCAACTCCACCACACAAATGCTGTCGCTCGCTCTGGGCGGCATCGCCGGAATTTCCCTGCTCGTCGGCGGCATCGGCATCATGAACATCATGCTTGTGTCCGTCAGCGAAAGAACGCGGGAAATCGGCGTGCGCAAAGCGATTGGCGCGAAGAAGCGGGATATTTTGCTGCAGTTCATGGTCGAATCGACCGCGCTCAGCGGTTTTGGCGGCCTGATCGGGGTAGCGCTGGGCTACGGGGCAAGCGCCCTGGTCGCAAGCATGTCGACGCTGAACACCGAGGTTTCTTTTTCCATCGTGCTGATTTCCTTTGGGTTCTCCTTGTTCATCGGGATCGTCTTCGGCATGATTCCGGCCAACAAGGCAGCCAAACTTCGTCCCATCTACGCGCTGCGGACGGATTAAGCATAAATTTGACTTGCCAGAAAAAAAGGAGGTATCTCGCGGGGCGCCTTGTTCGGGCCCGGAGATATCTCCTTTTACATATCAGAAATCGATTAAACCGAGACTAATCAGCAGCGAATCGTTAACTTTTTTCATCGTCTCTTCGTCCAAATGAGTTATTTTATCGGTAAGTCGTTGTTTGTCGATCGTACGTATCTGTTCCAGCAAAATCACGGAATCTCTGTCAAATCCGTGCGTAGCCGCATCGATTTCCACATGGGTCGGCAGCTTTGCTTTTTGGATTTGTGCCGTGATAGCGGCAACAATGGCCGTAGGGCTAAATCGATTGCCGATATCATTCTGGATGATAAGCACAGGTCTTACCCCGCCCTGCTCAGATCCAACGACAGGAGAGAGGTCTGCGAAAAAAACGTCGCCGCGCTTTACGATCAATGTTTACACCCCGCTTACTAGGCGGTCCAGAGTGATGTCTGCATCTTCCTCCGCATGGAATGCTTCCGAGGCCATGGACAAATTGATTTTAGCCATCTCCATATACCCGCGCTGCATCGATTCGCGAATGAACCGTTTCTTGCGTTCGTTCAGATACAGCTTCATGGCCTGTCTGATCAACTCGCTGCGGTTGGAATTTTCCATCGCAACGATCCCATCCACTTCCTGCAAAAGATGATCCGGCAAACTGATCATGATTCTTTTGGTGTTGTGCATATTGGCCATCCTTAACTTCCACCCCCAAAACCTTGTCGACCCTGATTCCCTGTCATCAGTATAGCATTATTCAAGGGAATTTATACAAAAATATATGCCATAGGTATATCAAGTATGCTGCATTTCATTATAAACAAAAATGACAATGCCGTACATACCTGAACAGCTTCCATCTATTTGCTATTTCGATGGACCTGGCACAAAATCCTTCATGCAGGGGAAAAGTTTTGTTGAATTTTGTCTGCCGAAACGAATGTTTACAGCAGCGGATTGATCAATACGTCGGGCTGCCCCATCCGTTTGTATACCCGGGGTATACGGTGGGCCAGCATGCACACCACTTCGTAATGAATGGTTCCAAGAGCGGAGGCCAGCTCGCCGGCGCTAATTTCCTCGCCGGACTGCTGGCCGATGAGCACAACCTCCTCGCCGGCTTGAATTTCTTCGGCTTCATCAGCCAAAGCTTGAAGCGAAACCATACATTGGTCCATGCAAATCGTTCCGACCACAGGGACGCGGCGCCCGCGTATCAGTACTTGCGCCTTGCCGCTCAGCATCCGGGAATATCCGTCCGCGTAACCGATCGGAAGGGTGCCGATCAGCTCCTCCCGCCGGGTTACGTATCTCGCCCCATAGCTGACCGCGGAATGGGGAGGCAGCGTTTTCACCCAAACCAGCCGCGTTTTGAGCGACAGCACCGGGGTAAGCTTCACCTCATCCTTCCGCACTTCGCCGGACGGATAAAGACCGTATAAAGCGATGCCGATTCTTACCATCCGGAGCGACAATTCCGGCAAGTCAATGGAGATCGCGCTATTACCCGTATGTATGATCGGGATTTCAATTTCATGCTCCCGCAGCGCGTTTACCACTCCCTGAAACCGGCGGAACTGTTCCAATGTATAGGTTTTGTCCGCATCATCCGCCGTGGAGAAATGGGTGAACAATCCTTCCACTTCCACCTGCGGAATCTGCATGGCCTTGCGTACGAAGGCAACCGCCCCATCTCCCGGCAACAGGCCCAAACGCCCCATCCCGGAGTCGATTTTGATATGGACTTTCAGCTTACGCGGGAACGCCGCCGGTGCAAGCGAAGCGATTGCCTCCAGCACCTCATCGCTGAACACGTTCAGCGTGATGTCATGCTCCCAAGCGGTTCGAACGCCATGCGGCGGCGTATATCCCAATACGAGAATCGGAAGCTTGATTCCGGCGCGCCTTAGCTCAAGCGCCTCATCCAAAAACGCGACGCTAAGATAGTCCGCACCGATCCTTTCCAATTCTTTCGCCACAAGCACGGCACCGTGTCCATAAGCATTAGCTTTTACACAAGCAAGCAATTTCATGTCTGCGGGCAGTCTTCTCCGCAGCGCCGAGAAATTCGCTTCAAGCGCATCCAAATCAATTTCTGCATGGGTAGATCGATACTTCACTTGCACTTCTAGGTCACCTTCTCTAAAGATTGAAAGTCCAAAAACATCCTGAGCAATACACTAATCGTAATGGTCAGGGGGACGGCTGTCAATTCTGCGGAAGAACCCATTTTAAGGAAGTGAAGGTCGCTAAACAAAAGCAGGCGAAAAGACGGGCCCGGCCAAATCGGATATGATTGCCGGAACAGCCGTAATCCGCCTGTTCTTCATTATTTACCCGTTTGATCCTGCATAGAAGCGGCGACTTTAACCATTTCATGGACAGGCAGGTTTTCGCTTGTGATCCGGAACTCCAGACCGTCCACGGTCCAGGTCAAGGTTTGCAGCTCCTCTCCGCTCAAGAGGCCCCAGGTAAAGCCCATGTCGACCAATTCGCCGGACACCAAGGAAGCGGTGCGGTCCGGGGAACGCGTCTCCGACAGCGTGAATTGATATGTACCGTCATAACGCAAAAGCACGGTGCTGCGCTCACTGCCTTCCACAACTTTGTCGTCCTTGTACTCTACCCCATCCGGCAAATACGTGGGAATAATGACGCCGAACGGTTCCGAAAGGGCCGGGCTGGATGTTTTGTCCGCGCTTGCCCCGCTTGCCGATGCGGATTCGGTTCCGTCCGCTTGTTCCGAGGCCGGCTTCTCAACGAGCATGCCGTTCTCATCGACTTCAAGCAGCGTGCCTTGGGCGTCCTGTGCCGCCGTATCCAGGTTGTGCTGCATGTCGAACGAATTGTTATCGAACTTCGCGTCAAAATCAAATTTGTCGAATTTCACTTCGACGACAACCTTAGCCTCCGCATCGGAGACCTGAACTTGTTTCGGCGCATAGTTGTCTTTGGCCAGCCAAATTTTTTGCCGCACGAGAGCATGGGTATTATAGTTGGCGGCCACTTCAAAAATATAGCTCTCCTTGTCGGATTCGAACTGCCTCGAGCCATCGGTCAAAATGCTGCGGGCCAGCGTCTGATACAGATAAACCTGGCCTTGATTTTCCGGCCAATCGCTTTGGAAGCGGAAGCTTTTGTTCAGGCTGGGCGTAAGCACATAAACCCCCTGCTCGTTGCGGAGCACGATTTGCGTGACATCCTTCTGCGCATTCGTCAGCGCGATCCGGTAGAACGACGGGTTCTGGTACCATACCTCCACCTTATACTCCTGCGGCTTGTCGCCGGTATAAAGCGTCATCGTGCCTGAACCTTGATAACTCTTTAATCCGGAGACCACTTTGTCCAAATCCTTGACGACGCCGTCAGCGTCCTTTTTCCCGCATGCAGCCAACACAACGCTTAAAGCCAGCACGATGGTCAGCATCCCTATCCATGAGAAACGGCGCATGAGATCATCCCCTCTGCAGTTTGATTTCCTAAACTGATACATGTCTATGAGGGAACTTGGCCGATTATGCAGACTAGCTCCGGCCTATGCATCTTACCCCTTCGAACAGGCAGCTTGCCGGTTGCGGCATTGCGTCCGCAAAAATCGCCGTGATATGGTTAACTCACCTATATAGAGGATAACGGGGAGTGAATCCTTTGAAACTGATTATCGACCAATCGCTTGAGCATGAGGACGTGGAAATCACCATAAAATGCAGGCTGATCGACGCCGATTTGGAGAAGCTGATCGCGCAAATTCGTCTCTACGGCTTTTCCATCACGGGAAAAAAAGACGGCGCTAGCTATCCCCTGCGGCCCGAGGACATCTACTACTTCGAGTCCATCGACGATAAAACATTCGCTTATTGCGAAAAGGATGTTTATGAGTGCAGCCTGAGGCTTTACGAGCTGGAGCAGCAATTCGCCCAGGCCGATTTTGTGCGGATCAGCAAAAGCTGTATTTTGAACATCATGAAGCTGTCCAGCGTCCGGGCCCTGATCAACGGGAGGTTTGAGGCCAAGCTCGATAACGGGGAGAAGCTGATCATCAACCGCCACTATGTACAAGGCTTCAAGCAAAAATTCGATTTTTAGGAGGTGCCGATAATGACTAGATTAAAAGCCTATCTCACAAGAGACTGCATATCCTTTACGTTTGTCGTCCTGGCCTATTCGATCCTTTCTTTGCTGGAGGTGCTGCCGCCTTTTGAGACTGTGTTCATGTTTCAACTGTTTGCCATCACCTCCTGCTGCATCGTCATACTGATGCTTGTGACCGAGCGGATCGCCTGGAAGCGTCTCTGGACGTCGATAGCCGCCGATATCCTGGCCGTTTTGCTGTCCGTGTTTACAGTTGGCCCGTTGCTGGGCGTATTCTCTATTGACCTGAACAGTGCCACCGTCATCGGCGGGATGTCGATCCTGGCATATTTTGCGGTGTATGGCGTGATGATCATGAAAGACCGCGCCGACGCGAGCCGGATCAACCGGAAGCTGCGGATCATACGGAAGCGCGAATTGAACCAGTCGGGGGAAGATGCCCATGAACAAGATAATTGAAGTGCACGGCTTGAAAAAATCGTTCGGATCGCTTGAGGCCGTGAAGAACATCGGCTTTTACGTAGAGGAGGGCAGCTTGTTTGCCTTTCTGGGGCCCAACGGAGCGGGCAAATCAACGACGATCGATATGCTCACGACAAGGCTCAAGCCGGACGGCGGCGAAGTGATCCTCGGCGGATACCGTTTGGGCCGGGATGATGACCGGATTCGCGGTTCCATCGGCATTGTGTTTCAGGACAGCCTGCTTGATCCGCTGTTGACCGTTAAAGAAAATTTACAGGTGCGGGGCAGCTTTTACGGCTTGCCGCGCGCCGCGCTGGAGGCGGCGATCGCGGCAGCGGCGGAAGCGGCCTGCGTTGGTGAATTCCTAACGCGGCCTTACGGCAAGCTGTCCGGCGGCCAGCGCAGGCGGGCGGATATCGCCCGGGCCTTGATCCATACGCCGAGGGTGCTGTTCCTGGATGAACCGACGACCGGGTTGGATCCGCAAACGCGCAAAAACGTGTGGGAAATGATCCTGAAGCTGCAGCGGGAGCAGGGCATGACCGTGTTTCTCACCACGCATTATATGGAAGAAGCCGCGCAGGCCGACTACATCACCATCATCGACCATGGGGAGGTGCTGGCCCGGGGGACTCCGCTGGAGCTGAAAAACCGCTATGCCGCGGATATACTGAAAATCAAGCCGGTACTTGACGCTGAGTTGGCCGGCGTGCTGACGGACCTCGGCGCCGCCTTCGACCGGGACGCCGCCGGCGTATACCGGATCGCGCTGAGCCGCACCGTGGAAGCGCTCGGAATTATCGATCGCTGCCGGGATAATGTCGAGAACATCGAAATCATCAACGGAACGATGGACGACGTTTTTATCAACCTGACGGGAATGGAGGTAAGAAGCTGATGATCAGCATCGCGCAGCGAAATTTGAAGATCTTCTTCCGCGACCGGGCCGCCGTGATGTTTTCTTTGTTGGCGGTCTTTATCATACTGGGGTTATACGTCGTGTTCCTCGGCGATATGATCGCAAGCGGCCTGCCGGATATCGAAGGCGTGAGCTTCCTTATCGACAGCTGGGTGCTGGCCGGCATTCTCGCCGTCACCTCCGTCACTTCAACGATGGGCGCATTCGGCATTATGGTCGAAGACCGGTCGCGGAAAATTCTCAAGGACTTCACGGCCTCTCCAATCCGCAGAAGCCGGCTGACCGGCGGATACATCCTAAGCGCCTGTTCTATCGGCGTTATCATGAGCGCAGTCACTTTTATGCTAGGAGAGCTGTACATCCTGCTGGTTGGCGGCGAACTGCTGCCCGCCCTTGGCATGCTGGAAGTGCTTGGCCTAATCGTATTGTCCGTGCTGGCAAGCAGCTCAATCATATTCTTCATCACTACATTTGTGCGCAGCCAAAACGCCTTCTCGGCGGCCAGCACGGTGATCGGAACGCTGATCGGCTTCCTGACCGGCGTTTACGTGCCGGTGGGCAGCCTGCCGGAAGCGGTGCAGTGGGTCATCAAGCTGTTTCCCGTATCGCACGCCGGCGTACTGATCCGCAGCGTGATGCTGGAACGTCCGCTGGAAATATCCTTCGCCGGGACGCCGGGCACGATGGAGGCGGAGTTCATGCGAAGCATGGGCGTGGTGTGCCAATTCGGCAGCTACACGGTGGAGAACTGGCTAAGCATCGTCATTCTGCTGGGGACCACTGTGCTGTTTTACGGCTTGTCCCTGCTGAATCTGTCGCGCAAAAACAAATAAGCCGGCAGGGCTTTAGCCGCGCCGGCTCCCGCCCGGTCCGCCTAGTTCTCGGCCGCATCCATCATCGAATTCAGGTGATACTCCAGGATTCGGCTGATCTTGCCTGCACCAAGCCGCTGCGAATCGAGCAATGCATGGAGCGCGATGCCGTCGATCAAGGCATACAACCGCTCCGCCTCCAGCTCTTGATCCGCGCCCGTTTCCAGCAGCCCTTGCTGCTCCAAATAAGCGATAAGGTATTGCATCAATTGGTATATCCCGTCATGCTGGGCATCAAATCCCGTTTGCTTGTGCCGGAAATACGTCGTAAACGCCATCCAAACCTCCATTTCCGCCCTGGTTTCCTCGCGGGTCGGCACAATCTCCAGCAAGGTTCTTAATACTTTTTCCTTTGGCGGCAACTCTAGCGTCAGAATCGCTTTGATTCGGGCCGCCGCCTTCTCCTTCACCAGATTCATGGCGTAGCGAAGCAGTTCCTCCTGCGAGGAAAAATCATGGCGCAATGCGCCGGCCGACAACCCGGCCTCTTTGGCGATGTTGCGCACCGACGCTCCTTCCATCCCCTGCTGCAAAATGACCCGCCACGTCGCCTCGGCGATCGTTTGTTTTCTTTGATCATGGTCTACTTGTTTTGGCATATCTCCAGTTTATCAGCCATAGGCCAACAACACAATCTATATGATACAGTTGTATTAAATAAACAAGGATGTTACAATACTTCAAGACTTCAGAAATTACAGGAGGGGGAGAACACGCATGAATGCGGTGGCTTGGACAATTGTCGCCTGCGAAATCGCCTTTTGGGTGGTTATTGCCGCAGGATTAATCGTACGTTATTTATGGAAACGGCCTAAGCTGGGGCTGGCCTTGCTGGCCCTGACTCCGGTCATCGACCTGATCCTGTTCGTCATTACCGGCGTCGACCTGTACAATGGGGCAACAGCCACGACGGCCCATGCGCTTGCGGCCGTATATATCGGGGTATCGATCGCCTACGGAAAAAGCATGGTGGACTGGGCCGACGCAAGGTTCCGCTACTACGTGGCTAAAGAGGAGGCGGCCAAACCGGTAAAGCGTTACGGCACGGAACATGCCAAACACGAATTGAAGGGATTTATCCGCCATATTCTCGCGTTTTTGATCGGGGGGCTGCTGCTGGCCGGGATGATCTATTTCATCAACGATTCCGGCCGGACCGAAGCTTTGCTTGGAGTACTCCGAGTGTGGGGCATTGTGCTGTGTGTGGATTTGGTCATTACCGTCACGTATTTTATTTGGCCGAAGCAAGCAAAAAAATAATCAGGTGCATAAAATCCATCATGCCAACGCACCCTACTGTTGACTTATCGGGAGTTGAAGGAGGGTAGCAGTATGAAGAAAGAGTCTCAAGGTCCTAGCAAATATGAAGTGCAAAGAGACGAGTTCAACAAAATGCCGGTTCCGAGCAAGGAAAGGGAAGAGTTTGCCAAAGAAATGGCGGAGGATGCCAAAGCGGCATTCGGCCAGCAGCAATCGGGGCGTTAAAATATGCGTTTTACTTAAATCGCGTTATGAAAAGAAAAGCCAACCGCACCTGGTATGAAGGCGGTTGGCTTTTCTGCTTGCGCAAGTCTCGCCCAGATGTTCTCCAGCGGGGCGGTGCTGCCGTAAACCGGCGTGGGGCCTTGAACCGGAGCAACCCAATCCACCGCGTTAGAAATTATTTTAAACACTTCGGGATTGTGGTAAATCAGGAACGCGGCTCTAACGGACACCAGCGACCTTATCCGCCCATTTCCCGGGTATTTCCCAGCCTAACGGACACACATGACCCTATTTCGCTCTAAACGAGTTCATTCGGGCCGATTCAAGGTAAATAAGGTCTTCTGTGTCCGTTACATTTTGCAAATCTCCGTTTTTTCGCAAATAACGGCTCTGGTGTCCCTTAGCCCCCAGATTCCTTATCTCCTTCCCTCTCTTCCGGCGCATCGCCCTCATTGCAACTGTACAGACGCAAATACTTCAACCGGGGTTCGCGCCGGCTTAGCTTTGCGCCGCAGCCTCCGCAGCTTCGGCCGTTTTGGCCGGTTTGCCGTCCGCCAGATGGCGGTTGGCCAGCAGCAGAAACGGCACGCCGCAGGCCGTCGTCAGGGCAAGTATCGCGAAAATGGGCAGCGCCGCCCCGGCCCCCATAGAATCCAGCAAAAATCCGCCAAGCAGCGGGGCCAGCGTATTCCCCAGGTTGTTGAACCCGAAAACGCCGAAATAAGTGCCGCGCAGCTCCGGTTTCGCGATCCGGTCAACCAGCACATCAGTCATCGTAAACATCAGCACTTCCCCGATCGTAAAGATAACGACCCCGAGAATAAACGCCCAAATCGTATGGAACGATCCAAACAGAAGCAAACTGCAAGAAACGAACAAATTGCCGGTAATGAGCGGGACGATCGGCGAAAAACGGCTGGCCAACCGGACGAGCGGAAACTGTACGACCAACACGACGATCGCGTTCAGCGACAGCATGTAGCTGAACCACTTGGCGCCGTTTTCGATATCCGGGCTCATTTCCATATACTGCGCCAACGTGGAGTCGAAATGGCCGTAACCCAGCACGCAAAAGATCATGCCGATCAGCACGTACACGAAGGTGCGGTCCCGGCCGGTCACTTGCAGGGCTCCTTGCAAGGTCAGGCGCTCGCCGGCGCCCCGATCGGCGGTGCCGACATTTTTATGGGCCATGAACTGGATCAGGAGCACGATGCCGTACAGGAAATAAACGAGGCCGGCAAAATAAAAAGCTACCCCCGATTCCGAAGCGCCGAGCTGCATGCCGAGAATCGGCCCGATGACCACGCCCAGATTGATCGCCGCGTAACGAAGGTTAAATACGAGCATCTTGCTCTCCTGCGTCGTAATGTCGGCCAGCAGCGCCCGCGAGGTCGGCTCGAACATCGCCCGGCACAACCCGTTGAGCGCGTTCATGACGAAAAATATCCATACCTTGTCCGCCAAGGCAAAACCGACGAACACCAGCGTCCAGCCGAAAATAGATATATACAGCACTCTTTTTCGTCCGATGACGTCCGAGATGTATCCTCCGTAAAAGCTGGCGAATACGCCGATCAGCGAACTGACAGCAACGACAATCCCGGTTTCCGAGGCGGTCGCCCCCATCGATTTGATCAAATAAATGGATAAAAACGGAATGCTCATGGATGTGGCCATCCGGCCAAAAATCGTTCCTACAATTATAGTCCAGGATAAGGGATGAATGTTTTTGAGATGCGTATTCATGGAGTCCGCCTTCTTTGTTCACATTTTGTTAAAAAACTATTTTCCTATTAAACAAGGCTAAAAAATATTTGTCAAGGCAAAAAGAAGAGGTTTGTCATTTCCTATCTCTGCCGATTTGCAGTAAGATTAGTAAATATCCATTTATGACCAACATCGCGTTCAGGGGGCACTATCCATATGAAATCCAACAACCAAACCACTTTGCAAAAAAAATTGCTGCCGCGCCATATCAGTTTTATGGCGATGGGCGGCGTGATCGGCACCGGCATTTTCAAAGGCAGCGCGGAAACGGTAAGCCTGGCCGGTCCCGGCGTGATTTTTTCTTACGTTTTCGCCGGCTTGCTGCTGCTGGTCGTCATGGGAGCGATCGCCGAAATGGCCACCGTCTATCCGGGCAAAAATATGAAGGATTTTATCCGCCATGCGTTCGGGGAACGGGTCTCTTTTATCATCGGCTGGCTGTATTGCTTTATGTGGCTGGCCGTCTGCGTCATCGAGGTCATCGCCGCCGGCAGCTTCCTGCAGTTTTGGCTTCCGGACGTGCCGCTATGGGTGCTAAGCCTGGCCAGCGCGGCCTTCATCCTGGCCGTTAATACGATGAGCGTCGGAGGTTACGGCGAATTCGAATTTTGGCTCGCCGGCATCAAAATCGCCATGATCGTGGTGTTCATCGTGCTGGGCGCAGCCATCCTGTTCGGCTGGATTCCCGGGGCCGGGGCTCCGTTCCCGTACAATTACACCGCTTACGGCGGCTTCTTTCCCCATGGCTGGACCGCCATTTTCTCGGCCCTGCTGGTCGTCATGTTCTCTTACGGCGGCTCCGAGCTGATCGGGCTGACTTTATCGGAAGCGCAAGACGCCGAAAAGGTGCTGCCCCGGGTCGTCAAAAGCTTTATTTTGCGCGTCGTCTTGTTTTATACGCTGCCGATTCTCGTCATTTGCGGACTGATCCCGTGGAACAGCCTGAACGAACAGACCAGCCCGTTCGTCCAGGTACTGGCGTCCGCCGGCCTGCAGGGCTCGGCGCACCTGATGAACTTCATCCTGATTACGGCCGTTCTGTCGGCGGCCAATTCCGGCATCTACGGCGCCACCCGCATGCTCCACTCCATGGCGGCGGGCGGCGAAGCCCCGTCCTTGCTTGCCCATATTTCGGCCAAAGGGGTTCCGGTCAACAGCCTGAAGCTCTGCGGCAGCGTGCTGATCCTCGGTTCGTTGGTCGCCTATTTGAATCAGGCTGGTTTGTTTCGCTTGCTGATGGCGGTGCCGGGTTTCGTCGTGGTGCTCGTTTGGATTACGATCTGCCTGTCTCAGCTTAAGCTGCGCAAAACTTATCCGCTGGCGCCGGGCTTTAAAGTCTGGGGATATCCGTATATCACGAGCTTAACGGTCGTTTGCTTATCGGTCATCGCCCTGTTGTTTCTGTTTGACGCGCAAAACCGGATCAGCATCTCGGTTTGTCTCTTCGTACTGATCCTGCTGACCGTCTGGTCCTTCCTTCGTTTTCGATCCGGCGCCGGCGGCGGCCGCTAGAACGTTGTTAACCTTCGAACGCAAGCAAACTGTTTCTCCTCCCGTACCCGGCATGTTACAATAACGGCGGAAGTCTAAAGCGGGTTGGGGGGAATTATGGAACTTCAGATACTGACCGAACTTGTTCTGCAGAAACCGGCGCTGCGTTTCCGGCTGATTCGCCGGATTCAGGGCGCTTACCGATACGATACCGCCTATTGGCGTTTTGCGGCAGCCGGTCCTTGGGGGGCCGGCATGTTCGCTTTTATGTTGCTGGCTTTGGGCATGCCTACGGGCCTCGGAGCCGGCTTCGACATGCTGCTGTTTGTGCTGACGGGGACGATGGGGATGTTCGCCGCGGCTCACGCGGCCGCGGTCCTGCTGGCGCTGATCGGAGTGCCGGTCCCCCGCCTGTTTGCGGGAATTTTGTTGTATGATCTGATCGTCATTTTTTTCATCTTCTATTTTAATGAAGTGCCCTTCGCCGCTTCCGCGGTGATATCCGGCGTGGTGACGCTGGCTGGAACCATCGCCGGCATAATCGCCGCATGGGTTGCCCGCCTGCGCCTTCCCCTTCGCACCAAAGCCGGCCTGATTGCACTGCTTGCGTTGTTCGGGCTTACCGCCGCCGTCTGGCCGGATGTTTCGCAGCAAACCGGTTCGGTGCCGGCTTCTCTCTCTGATTCGGGTGTTTTCGAGCCGGCCGATAATCCGGGGAACCCGGGGACATATCAAATTTTTACATTATATTATGGGAGCGGTAAAGACCGCTGGCAGCCGGAATTCGGGAAAGAGACGGATTTGCGCTCCGAATCGGTGGACGCCTCCGCTTACATTAAAAGCTGGACGCGGCTCCGCACCTGGTTTTGGGGTTATGACCAGCACGCGCTACCCGTCAACGGCCGGGTATGGATGCCGGATGCGGGCGAAGGAAGTTCCGGGGACGCCGGGCCATATCCGCTTGTTCTGATCGTTCACGGCAATCATTTGATGGAGGACTTTTCCGAGGGGGGATACGCTTATTTGGGCGAGCTTTTGGCCAGCCGGGGATATGTGGCCGTTTCGGTGGACGAAAACTTTTTAAACTACTCGGCATGGTCGGGAATTCCCGACAACGACATGAAGGTGCGCGCTTGGATGCTGCTGAAGCATTTGCAGCAAATCGGGAAGTTTGCCGCCGAGCCGGGCAATCCGTTTTACGGGAAAATCGATTTCGGGCAAATCGCCCTGATCGGCCACTCGCGCGGAGGGCAAGCGGTGGCCATGGCCGCCGATTACCGGAATTGGTTCGGTTCCGACGCGTCGCTGCAAAACCTGGATTCGTTCCGGATTCAAGCCGCGGTAGCCATTGCCCCGACCGATAAAAAGGTGGACAACAAATACACCAGGCTGCGGGATGTCAGCTACTTAACGCTGCAGGGCGCCCGGGACGGCGATGTCAACGACTTCGACGGCGACCGCCAGTATTTAAGAACAACCTATTCCCGCAGTTCGGATAAATTCAAAGCTTCGATCTACATCGCCGATGCTAACCACAGCCAGTTTAACAGCAGTTGGGGCGCAAGCGACGTCAGTTACCCGAAAGGCATCCTGCTTAGCCGAAGCGGCATGATGGCTCCCGACGAACAGCGGGAAATCGCGAAAGTGTATATTTCCGCATTTTTGGAGGAAGCGCTGCAACGGCAGAAGCAAGATCAAGGGTCATATCTTGCCCTGTTCCAAGACTATCGCACCGGAATGTCCTGGCTGCCGGATACGGACTATTATAACCGGTTTGAGAGCGGATCATTTATCGCCTGGGCCCGGTATGACGAGGACACAAGCAAAACATCGATTCCCGGAGGCGGAAAAGCGGAGGCCAGCGGCCTCATCTGGTTGGAGCAAAACGCCAAAAACCGGCATAACGTTAGCAAGCCTACCCGCGGCATCGTGCTGGAGCGCAGCGAAAGCATGGTAAGCGGCGGGATCAGCTCGGTTTACACACTGCAATGGGAGCAAGGCGCCCCCCTTTCCGGATCGGGCGAGTCCGCTCCCGAATGGTTATCCTTCTCATTGGCGGACCTAAGCCATGAGCTTGAATTAAACGATTCGGCTGCGGCTGCTTCGGAAATCAGCGTGGAACTGACCGACGGCCATGGCATAGCCGCCCGCCTGCCTTTGTCTGCGTTTATGGACAGAGCGCCGCTTCCCGAGACCACTTTTACGATTCATCCGTGGCTGGAGCGGAACTTGTCGGAAGGCAAATACAAGCATCCTACCGAAGCGGTATTCCAAACTTACCGCCTGCCGTTATCGGCCTTCGCCGCGGCGAAGCCGGGCTTTGACCCGCCGGCCGGAATCACCCGCCTGGCCTTTCGTCTGGACGGCGGCCCGGCCAAAATTATGCTGGACAACATCGGGGTATATTAAAAAACGCTTATTCCCTTCAGCCAACCTTCAGGCCGGATTCGGGAATAAGCGTTTTTTTTACAATAAGGTGTGTATTATTCAGGTTTAGGTACGAGCTGGTAGATATCCCCGCTTTCCATCGTGTCGATCAAACGGTCCAGCCACTCGTAATATTTTACCGCTTCCCTCATTTTGCGAGCATCTTCCTCCAGCACTTTGCGGAGCGGTCCTTCCGGCTCACTCGCCAGGCAACGGTTCAATTCTTCCAGGGAACGGCGCAACACCAAAATGTTGCCTTCCACGGCTTTTCTCCATTTAATAGCGAAAAAGTCGGTAAACGTCTGATACCAGTCGTATTCGACTTCATATAAGTCTTTGCGCGAGCCTTTCTCCCATACTTTATTCACCATTTTGAGATCAAGCAGCGTTCGCACGCCTGTGCTCATACTGGTCTTGCTCATACTCATTTCGACGCCCATCTCATCCAGGGTCATCGGCTTATCCGCAAAAAAAAGCAGCCCGTACAAATGGCCCGTTGATAGAGAAATGCCATATAAGTCCATATTTCTGCCAATCGCTTCTATAACACGCTTGCGTACCTTCATTAATGACGCATGCTGTTCTTCCGTGAGCTGGTCCAAGCTCATGCTTGCAACCTCCTATTCATTGCGAACCATGATTCTATGGTGTTGGCGCCATCTAACACTGCGTAGTCTAACGCTTATTCTATCTTAAGGAAAGCCTGCCTAAATGTAAAGAAGCGACTTCGGTAGGATATGGGAGCATACGGGAGTTATCTGTAGATTCGTTACGTTCAGTTTTTTCTGTACGTTCCTTACGTACGGATTTGAGCTTTGATATATGTTCCTTTTACCTGTTAGACTGTTATACATAGGTTGATGCGATGCTGCCCGCTTCGCCTTGCTTTTTGTTGCAGCGAAGTCAGGCATCGGAGGGCAAAGTTGTTAAGAAGAGGAGTGAATACATGAGTAAGGAAATATTGCGTGTCCATGAAGTAAGCAAATTGTTTGGTCCTCACGCGGAGCAGGGCATACCTTTGCTGAAGCAAGGTTATACGAAAGAACGCCTGCTCAAGGAGAAAGGCATTACAATTGGCGTCGGCCAGGTGAGCCTGGATATCCGCGAAGGGGAAATTTTCGTCATCATGGGCCTGTCCGGCAGCGGCAAATCGACGCTTGTGCGGATGCTGAACCGGCTCATCGAACCTACGGCAGGTGAAATTCTGCTGCACGGACAGGACTTGCTGAAAATGAATAAATCGCAGCTTCGCGAAGTGCGGAGAAAATCGATCGGCATGGTGTTCCAGAAATTCGCCTTGTTCCCGCACCGCACGGTGCTGCAAAACGTGGAATACGGGCTTGAAGTCCAAAAAGTAAACAAAAGCGATCGGAAGGAAAAAGCAATGCAGGCGCTGGAACTCGTCGGACTGAAGGGCTGGGAAAATCAATATCCCGAGCAGCTTAGCGGCGGCATGCAGCAGCGGGTCGGTCTGGCCCGGGCGCTGGCCAACGATCCGGAGATTTTGCTGATGGACGAAGCGTTCAGCGCGCTGGATCCGCTGATTCGCCGCGACATGCAGGACGAACTGCTCGAGCTGCAGGAAAGAATGAAAAAAACGATCGTCTTCATTACGCATGATTTGGACGAAGCGCTGCGGATCGGCGACCGGATCGCGCTGATGAAAGATGGCGCGCTAGTGCAAATCGGAACGCCGGAGGAAATGCTGACGAACCCGGCCAACCGCTATGTCGAGCGGTTCATCGAGGACGTCGATCTGTCCAAAGTACTGACCGCCGCACGCGTGATGCGGCGTCCGGAGACGATCTACCCGGACCGCGGACCGCGGGTTGCCCTGGAACTGATGCGCGAACGGGGAATCTCCAACTTGTTTGTGATCGACCGCAGCAAGCGCCTGCTCGGCGTCATTACCGCCGAAGACGCCGCGGCCGCGGCGAAAACCGGAGCATCGCTCAGCGACATTCTGATCACGGACGGTCCGCGGGTTATGCCCGATACCGTGCTGAGCGATCTGTTTGAGGTCACAAGCTCGTCGAAAGTGCCGCTGGCGGTTGTCGACGAACAGGAACGCCTGCTGGGCGTCATCGTCCGCGGCGCCGTGCTCGGCGCGCTTGCCGGTGAAACTCATCATGAGACGAAGGAGGTGACCGCTCATGAACTCGATTCCGAAATTGCCGCTAGCCGACTGGATTGAGTCGATCGTTGATTGGATGAGCACGTATTTGGGAGGATTTTTCGACGGCTTGTCCGTGGTCATCGAATCGATCGTGCATTTTTTTGCCGGATTGTTTTTGCTGCCTCACCCGCTTCTGTTTATCGCGATCATCGGAGTTCTCGCTTATCTGATCGGCAAATGGCAGCTTACGTTGTTTACGGTGATCGGTTTTCTGCTGATCGATAACCTGGGTTATTGGCAGGAAACGATGAATACGCTCGGTCTTGTCATTACGTCGGGGCTGATTTCGATCCTGCTGGGGATTCCGATCGGGATCTGGAGCGCCTACAGCAAAATTACCCACCGGATCGTCGCTCCGCTGCTTGATTTCATGCAGACGATGCCGGCGTTCGTTTATTTGCTGCCGGCCGTTACCTTTTTCAGTCTGGGCGTAGTTCCGGGCGTCATCGCTTCGGTCATTTTCGCGATCCCGCCGACGATTCGGCTCACTTATCTGGGTATCAAACAGGTGTCCGGCGAATTAACCGAAGCGGCCAACGCTTTCGGCTCCACGTCCTGGCAGAAGCTGTTTAAAGTCGAGCTGCCTTTGGCGATGCCGACGCTGATGGCCGGGGTGAACCAAACGATCATGCTGTCGCTGTCCATGGTCGTCATCGCGTCCATGATCGGCGCGCAAGGGATCGGGGCCACCGTATACCGGGCTGTGACCCAGCTTAAAATCGGTCAAGGCTTCGAGGCCGGTCTGGCCGTCGTCGTACTCGCGATCGTGCTGGACCGCTTTACGCAAAATTTGTTGAAATCCAAAAAAAGGGGAGACTAAGATGAAAAAAACGAGGAACCTGATGATGCTGGTAGGATTGGCCGGAGCGCTGCTGCTCTCCGCCTGCGGTCAAACGGGCGGTACCGGCGCCGGAAGCAATGCCGGCGGAAACGCGGGGGCCGACTCCATCGGCAAACAAGTGAACTACGAAATCATCGGCATCGATCCCGGCGCGGGCATCATGAAAGCGACGGCCAGCGCAATCGAACAATACGGCCTTAGCGACTGGAAGCTGATCGAAGGCTCCGGCGCGGCGATGACCGCGATGCTGGATAAAGCGGTCAAAGCGCAAAAACCGATTATCATTACGGGCTGGACGCCCCACTGGATGTTTGCCAAATACGATCTGAAATATTTGGATGATCCGAAAAAAGTGTACGGGGAAGCCGAGGAAATTCACACCCTGGCGCGCAAAGGCTTGAAAGAAGATCAGCCGACAGCCTATGAGTTCCTGGACCGCTTCGAATGGACTTCGGACGAAATGGGCGAAATGATGACCGCCATCCAGGATGGGCAGGACCCGGCCGAAGCGGCTAAAGCTTGGGCGGACAGCCACGAGGACCGCGTGAACAGCTGGACCAACGGCTTGACGCCGGTGAACGGCGACAAGCTCAAACTGAGTTATGTCGCTTGGGACTCGGAAATCGCCAGCACGAATTTGCTGCAGTACATTCTCGAGAACAAGCTCGGCTATAAGGTAGAAGCGTTGCAGGTGGAAGCCGGCCCGATGTGGACCGGGGTTGCCGAAGGCGACGCGGATGCGACCGCGGCCGCTTGGCTGCCGCTGACCCATGCGGACTACTGGGATAAGTACGGTGATAAATTGGAGGACCTTGGTCCGAACATGACCGGCGTAAAAACAGGGCTTGTCGTTCCAAACTACGTCGATATCAATTCGATTGAAGATTTGAAATAAACATTAAGAGAACAGAAGAAGCCGCCCCTATTCGGGACGGCTTCTTCATATATATCAATTAAGAAGAGGGAGTATTTAAAATATAGCAGCCCTTGCTTAAAGGAACCTTACAGAAAGCTGAAAATTACCTTAATTTCTAACAAAACTAATCGATTTGCTTGCGGATGCCGATACAACCGGTAGGAGGTGAGAAAATGGATATCGCAGCAGCATCAAGCGCTATGAGCCAAGCCAAACTTTCCCAAGCCGTCGGCATCCAAGTACTGAGCATGGCCAAAAACCAGGCTGAAGTCCAAGGTCAAAACCTGGTGAAAATGTTGGAACAAAGTCAGTTGGATCCCAACCGGGGCAAACATTTGGATATTAGAGTATAGGCGAAAAAACCGTCCGACTTCATCATCGGACGGTTTTTTGTTTTTGCTGCGGTTATTCCGCTTAGGAAATAACGCCGTTCGCGGGGATTTGTTGCCACGAATAAAATTTGCCTTTTTTGTTGATTTTGCCGACCAGCGTGGCAGCTCCTTTTTTGGTGAACGTATATTCATTAGCTTTGATCGATACCGAGTAGCCTTTCAGATTGATCGAAAAGATCGATTGAACCGCCGGCTTGGCCACGGACAAGGCTTTGCTCTTGCTCAGCTTCGGTTTGGCAAACGATTTGGCAAAATCCTTCTCATCGGTCCAATCCTCCCCCATCATATTATAAACTTCCCAGACTTTACCGGTCTTCGCCCCGATCAGCACATGGTTAAAATCGTTTTCGTCCTGATAATTCCATACGAAATTTTTATCCCCTTCCTTCTCGCGAGTGACGAAGTCGAAAGGTTTGGTGGAGCTGATCCCCAGCGCTTTCAGGGCGCGGGAAGCTTTGTTGTTCAACTGCGGTTTGGCGCTGTTTAAAGAATAGGAGATGCTTGCTGTAATACTGTTGTTATTGTTCAAGTCGATGTACAGGTTTTGGGCATTGCCGAAAAATACCCAGTAATTGCGCAGCTGTTTATCCTCCTGGTACGGGGAATAGACTCTCCAGAGCGCTTCCGGTTTGAATTTTTGGTCGGTATCAAAAGTTTTCAGGAAGGACGCTACACGGGAACGCAAAGTACTGTCCATCACCTTATCCATATCAGCGGCCTCATAAATGACCGAGGTAGATTCTACCCGGTTTTTCTCCGGGTTGTAGAGTTGGTTGAAGCTCGCCTCGGCTTTCCCGCTCAGCGTCCCCTCAAAGATCCAAAGATTCTCGTCTACGCTGGTAAACGTAATTTTCGAATTCGGAGCCAGCTTGTTTAGTGCATCCGTAAGTTTATCCGAGACGGCCTGATCGATGTTCGGCGCGGTTTGCCCATTTTGCTCCACCGATTGGGACAATTGCTCCTCGGCGTGAATCGGGACTGCTGTAAACATAAGCGAAAGTGCTGCAACGGTTGCTGCGATGGATCTCCATTTTTTCATATCTCTTAAATTCCCTCCTGTGTTAAATGTGAGTCATCATTTTATATAACGAACAAAGTGAGGGAAATGTTGCCAATATGCTAAAAAAGCCTTTTGTTAATTCGTTATTGGTAATGACCAGGGCAGCGTTTTCCGGCTGTACGTATACTATCTACATATTAAAACGATCGGAGGTTAGCTAGATTTATATAACTAAAAATCTAATTTCTAAGTTGAGGAGGGAATCAAGATGATATTGCTTTCCGATCCGTCACGTCAATTTGAATTCATCAAGGATAAGTTGTTGGGGCAATTCGAAGCTTTTATCAGCAGCGGAAATTACATTATGGGCGAGAAATTAAAATTGCTGGAACAAACATTCGCCGAAAAGTTGGGAGTATCCCATGCGATCGGAGTTGGAAACGGCACGGACGCTTTAACCCTGGCACTCGACGCATTCGGAATTGGCGAAGGGGATGAAGTGATTACAACCCCCTTTACTTTCTTTGCCACGGCCGAAGCCATATCGCGCAAAGGAGCCAAGCCGGTATTTGCGGATGTCGATCCCCTCACTTTCAATCTCGATCCCGCGAAGATCGAAGCAGCCATCACCCCGCGAACGAAAGCGATGATCCCCGTTCATCTGTTCGGTCATCCGGCAGATATGGAAAGCATCGGCATGCTGGCCCAAAAGTACGGACTCATCGTCATTGAAGATGCTTGCCAGGCATTCGGCGCCCGATTTAAAGGCAAATACGCCGGCAGTTTTGGTCATGCGGCATGTTTTTCCTTCTTCCCCACCAAAAATTTGAGCACGATGGGGGACGGGGGAATGGTCGTCACCTCCGATCCGGATGCGGCGGCCCAAATTGCCCGGCTCCGGCATCATGGGAGCCCGAGGAAATATTATCACGATACGATCGGCTATAATTCCAGGCTCGATGAACTGCACGCCCTGATTCTCCTGGAGGCCATAAATTATGCCGAGCAATGGAACAATCAACGAAGACTCAAAGCGGACCGGTATCGCCAATCCCTTGAACCCCTTCCTTATCTTCAGCTCCCTTATGAGGCGGACGGCGCCCACAGCGTATATCATCTGTATTGCATCAGTTCGAAGGCAAGGGAACCGCTTCTCACGGCGCTGCGGCAAGCCGGTGTGCAAGCGGGAGTGTATTACCCTTGTCCGCTCCATTTGCAAAAAGCTTATGCAGGGCTAGGGTATCGGCCCGGAGATTTGCCTGTATCCGAACAGCTTTCCAGACAATTGTTTGCGATTCCGCTGCATCCGTTTTTGTTGGAATCCGAGCAGGATTACATTGTATCGATACTGCGAAACTACAGAGGAGCGGACTAAATGAACGACTTAGCGATCGGGTTGATTGGATGCGGTTCGATTGCCGCCAAGCATGTTTCATCCATAGCGAAATGCAACAACGCAAAATTGGCCGCATTATGCGATGTAAATATCGAACGAATGAAAGGAATGTCGGCCTTATGGCGTTCGGTAAGCGGAGATAAACAGCAAAACGAGCCGGTGCTTTTCACTGATTATCGCCAGTTGCTTGCCGAACCTTCGATTGCGGTGGTGGTCATTGCGGCGATCTCGGGGCTGCACGCGCAAATCGCTATCGAAGCTCTAACGGCGAACAAGCATGTTATCCTTGAAAAGCCCATCGCCCTATCCTTGCGGGATGCGGACGAAATCATCCGCCTCGCCAACGAGCGGAAATTAATAGTCCAAGTGTGCCACCAGCTTCGCTATCGTCCGTTGATGCGGAAAATTCACGAGCTTGTTAAGGAAGGAGCGTTGGGCAAGATTTTGGCCGCCTCCGTAAAGCTGCGAATCTACCGGCCTTTAAGCTACTATCAAACCTCCGCTTGGAGAGGAACGTGGGAGCATGACGGGGGGATGCTTCTCAATCAAGGAATTCATGCCATCGATTTGCTGCAATGGTACCTAGGCATGCCGACTCAAGTTTACGGTGAATTAGGCTACCGTTTTTCCTCCAAAGAAACCGAAGATGTTGCGTTCGGAATTTTATCGTTCCCCG
This sequence comes from Paenibacillus oralis, assembly GCF_003863965.1. Taxonomy (GTDB): domain Bacteria; phylum Bacillota; class Bacilli; order Paenibacillales; family Paenibacillaceae; genus Fontibacillus; species Fontibacillus oralis. The sequence goes on along the minus strand of NZ_RRCN01000001.1, from coordinate 3,585,523 downwards.
GCGGAGCCAAGGCGATGATCGAGGCTAATTCGGTCACAATGCCGGAAAATCTGGAACAATCCCTGTTTGTCCTTGGGGAAAAAGGAGTGATTAGTATCGGCGGTCCAAAGATGGATCAAATACACCGCTGGTATATGGAAGATCAGCCTTTTTCCATAGAGGAAGCTATGCGCCTGCTGCCCGATCAAAATGAACATGTTGAAATGTACCGCACCCTTATCCAAGCTTGTCTGGAGAAAAAAGAAGCAGGACTGGTTGATTTGATGGAAGGAAGGCGCTCTCTTGAGCTTATTTTTGCCATATACCTGTCGGCCCAAATTGCACAAGTTGCACATCTCCCTATCCCCGAGTTTACGACGCTCCAAATGAAACCGGAATGAACAAGAAAAAGGCGCACCCTCGGGCAGCCTTAGGCACGCCAACCTCAGCATCCGGATGAATGCCGCTACTTGCTTTTATATTTAATGAGAAGTTTCGGAGTTCTGGTTAATTTTTTACTCGTATAGATCCCGAAATTTTTATCCGGTCTGCGATGCCATCTTCTAACCCATTTTGTACATTTCCAATGGGATTTTGGGCCTGACAGAAGGAAAAGACGTTTGGAATAAACGGACGGAATTGCTAAATTAGCGTTCCAATTTCCTATGATTCGCTGGATGGATACTCGCTCTTTCCTTTGCAGGCGAACGGGCAGCTTCATGATTGCTTTTTTAATCATCGCGGATTTCGGAAGTCCGGAAAGATCAAAATAAACATAAGAAGCCGATTTCGTGCCGGTTCTGTTCACCGACTTAAATTGTTTCGGATAGATGGTGCGTGTTTTCATTGTCCCGGACAACCGTTTAACTTTGCGAGCGGATTTCGGCAAACCTCGAGCCGAATCCTGGGACGTTCCGGGGTTTTTATTGCTGTTCATGTTCCCCTGATTCACAGCGGTCTCTTGTTGTTGCTGTTTCCCGCTAGGGTCATTCGAAATTGGCGGCTCGGGTACGTGAATCAAAGGGGCGGGATTCGAAGGGGGTATTGCCTCAGCAGCTTGCCTCAGCGGAATGGCATGTACTGGAGCAGCGTTCACTGGAGCGGCGATTCTCGGGACACTGGTTGGTCGTACATTGATAGGCGAAGGAGCCTTCTGTCTCCCGCCGGGATCAGCTGCTGCAGGAATCGGATCAGCCGCGATGGGCCGGACTTGCCTTTGTCCCAATTGCAGCTCCTGGCGATACACATCCAATATTTTCGGGATGACAGCATCTAAGTAATGATTTTTTGCGGCATAATCTTTCCCTGCTTGACCCAGTTTATTTCTTAGCTCCTGGCTTTCGATCAACGGAATTAATTTGCGGTATAGGGTGGCGGGGTTGGCCGAAACAACGGGAAGCTCCGGATCCATCGCCGGAATGAGATCTTCTCTAAGATGGGATAAAACCGGCTTTCGCAAAGCCATTGCCTCAACGGACGCCATGCCATACGAGCCGTGCAGCAGCTGGTCGATCACAATATCCGCCTCGCTCATGAGCCGGGCGGCATCGGAGCGGCTAAGATTTTGCGCATTTTCATAACGAATGCTGTAGCCTTGTTGATGCAAAAGCGACACTGCCTTCTCGACAAATTCGCCCCCCGAAGAAACATCCGCTCCAAGATGAACAATCAGCACGGGATCACTTGAAGATTCCTTGGAGGTGCCCGGCGCTCCGCTGAATTCCTCCGGATCTATGGCATAGGGGACAATATATACTCTTTCATGATATTTAGAGGCGTATTGGAATGCTTCTTCGTTTTCTACAATGCAGGCCGGAAAAAGTACGGACCATTGTTCGAGACGGTCTACAGCACCTTCGTCATAGGACTCATCCAAATGAGCGTAAAAGTTGGTGCGAACGGCTTCGTCCCGGGTACGAATCTCCTTGGTTTCATAGTGAATAAGGGGGACCACCTGGCTATTTTCCAGATACGTTGATAATTCCGGCAACGCGGCATATGCAGCTAAAGAACCATGAATATGAAGAATATCACTAGGGTTAAATTGTTGAAGAGATTGTTGGCCCCAATTATAGACATCCACCTGCAGCTCCCTGTCCCGAAGCCCGTTCGTTATCCATTCAGCTTGTCCCTGGCCCGTCTCATAGGCTCTTAAGACCTTCATTGCTTCATCTCCCCAAAGTCGATTATTTCCTTTCGTACACCAATATATGTGGGAGTTTCCCCATTGTAATTCAGCTATTACCTATTTGTGGTGTAGGATAGCGTACAGCCAACCGTCCTGCCGGATTCATACAATGAAAAATCGAAAGGAGTGATAAACAAATGGCATTCGGTCGCGTACTGATTACAGGTGGGGCCGGCTTTGTGGGCTCCCAATTATTAAAAAGGATCGAGCCGTTAGCCGATCACGTTTATGTTATTGATGATCTTTCCTCCGGAAGCCGCGATGCTGTTATTTCCTCCGACAAGGTCACTTTCATCCAAGGAAGCTACTACCAGGAAGACCTATTGGAAGAAGTCTTGCCGCGTGTGGAATGGGTATTTCATTTGGCTTGCAGCAGCTTGAGCGTGTCCGTCATCGACATGCGAAAAGATTTTGACACGAATTTGTACGGCGCTTTCGTTTTACTTGAGAAAACCCGGGCTCTATGCTCCTCGCTACGCAGAATCGTATATACTTCAACGGCTTCCGTTTATGGAAATGCCCCGGTTCGCCCTACACCCGAAACCTATTACCAAATCACGGCGCCCTATGCTGCGAGCAAATTTGCCGCCGAACATTATTTTGAAATGTACTTCCGGAATTTCCGGTTGCCCGTGACCACCGTAAGATTATCCAATGTGTTTGGTCCAGGACAGGTAACCTCAAACCCTTACTGCGGCGTCGTTGCCAAATTTTTCGAATGCCTTCACCATGGCGAACCTTTCCCGATTATCGGCGATGGGTTGCAAACCCGGGATTTCACTTACGTTGAGGACGCGATCGATGCCATCCTGCTGGCTGCCGTTTCCGGAAATAGCATCGGGAAACTTTACAACATTGGTACCGGTATCGAAACGAATATACGGCAGCTTGCCGAAACCATTGCTTCCATTAACGGATATCGCGATTATCCTCTCTCTTTTTTGCCCAAGCGTCCGATCGATCACATCGCAAACCGTTCGGTCGATTGCCGGTTGATTCGGCAGGATTTACATTGGGGGCCCAAGTATACGCTTGAACAAGGCTTAAGAGAAACGAATAGCTGGTTAAAACAACAACAATCTGAATAGGAGAATGTGTTCCATGAAAATACTTGCTTTGATGAAAGCCGAACACCATCGAATGAATGTAGGATGGGTCTTGGAGGAAATCGGCCATGAAGTGTTCCATATCAGCGAATTGGACGAGAAGCTGATCGATGAAGCTGTTCAATATTTCAAGCCCGATATCACCTTCGGAATGGGATGGGATGCGCTGCAAAATGAAACGGATCTGCTGCCTCAAATCCTACAAAAGTATAATTTGTTCCATTTATATTTTGCCGAGGAGGATTGGCTGCACTACGACGGTTGGTCTCGATTTTATGTCGAGACGGTTCCTACGCATTTTGTATTGACACGCAGCCAACATTGTGTGCCAAAATATGGAGAAAAGGGAATCCCCGCCACATATCTCGACGTGGGAAGCAACCCCTCCTTCCAACGGCCGTTACAAATCGTTCCCGAATATGTTTGCGATGTCTCGGTCGTAGCCAACGGACAATTCTTAAGAGATATTTTCCGCCGAAAAAGTCTGGCTGACCTGGTTTACCCGCTGTTTGACGCCCCTTTCGATACACGTATCCGCGGAAACGACTGGCATGACGAGCTTCCCAGGATGATTGGCATTACGGCCAATCCGCAAATGCTGTATGGAACTCTTCCCTATTACGAAACTCCAAAAGTTCACAGCTCCTCTAAGATCAATATCAGCATACAGACGGTAGAAGATCAACTGAGCAGCCGAACTTACGACATTTTGGCGTGTGGAGGATTTCTGCTTACGTCGGATTCTCCGGGGGTTCGCGAACGTTTGCAGCCGGGGATCAACTGTGAAGTATCCAGTTCGCCCGAGGAGACGATTGCGAAAATTCACTATTATTTGCAGCATGAGGACCAACGCTTGGAAATCGCCAGAAACGGCCTGGAATTCGCGCGGACGGAAGGCGCCTATCAGACGACCATTCCGCGGGTTTGGCCGCTTGTCGAACAAGAAGTGAAGCGTTACTATGGAAGCTAATGCAACGCTGAATATTTTGATTCCGTCCGCAGGGGGGTTGTCCGGCACCTTTTTGATTCGGCATTTAAGTCATCAAACCATAGAGAATTACCATTACCGCATTGTGGCGGCCGATAGCAATCGGCATACCGCCGCAAGGCACCTGGCTTCCGCTTTCTATCAAGTCCCTGCTTGCCATGATCCCGATTACGAGCAAGCCATCTACGAGATTGTCTTGAAGGAGAACATCGATATTATTTTCCCTGTCGCCTCTTATGACACGCCTTTTTTTGCCCAACGGAAAGCGCAGCTTGAACAGATGGGCGTTCAATTGCTCGTCTGTGATATGGGGACCCATGAGCGGCTCCATAACAAGAAGACATTATATGAGACGATGAGAACCATCGGCATTCCCGTTCCACGGTATTATGGAACCCATCCTCCCCTTTCTTATCCTGCGATTATTAAACCTGCCGCGAGCAGCGGAAGCAGAAATGTCTGCAAGCTGGAAAACGATGCTGATTACAGATATTGGTCGTCAAAGCTGGAAGAATACGTGGTCACCGATTTTATCGAGGGAACGGAATTTACGGTGGATTGTTTGTTCGATAAATCCAACCGGCTTGTCCTGTCCAATGCGCGCGAGCGCGTTAAAATGAACGGGGGCGCCGTCGTCATCACAAGGCAAGCGGAATCGGCGGCGGTGCTTACTTCGATCCTGCATAAAATAGAAGCCCATCTAAAAATCGAAGGGCCTGTTAATTTTCAATACATTGCGGACCGGGAGAATCGTCTGTTCCTGACCGATTTCAACACGCGATTTGCCTCCGGCGGTTTGCCTTTAACGGTTGCCGCAGGCTACGACATCCCCAATCTGATGATCCGGATCATGTTGAACCAGCCTGTCGACGTATCCAACATTGTCCCCCCCAAAGGGCTGACGATGTACCGGTATTATCAAGAGTGGTTCACCGGGGAGCCCTAAAATGCCCGTCATTTATATCGATCTTGACGGAACCTTGCTTGACGTTTGGCTCAGGTATTATACGGTCATGGATTCATTTTTCGAGCGCCAAAGCCTCCCCTTCCCAAGCTTTCAGAAATACAAAAAGCAAAAACGGGAGCTGGTTCGGGACGATGCGATCATACGCCACGCGGTTCGGGATAATCCGGCTGCTGCGGAAGAACTCATTTCCAATTACATGTTGTGGAAGAAAGACAAGCTGGAAAGCGAGTCCCTGCTGAAACTGGATCAACCTATCGGGCGGATTCGTGTTTTTGCCGCTCAGTTGAAGCCAAATTATCGGCTTCACTTAATCTCGGTCAGAAGGAATCATGAGCACGCTGTCCGGCAGTTGCAGCGGCTGAATATGGTTGCTCCTTTTGAACGAATCGACCTGGTACCGCCATCCTTGAGCATCAATCCGAAATGGGATTCGCTTCGACGCCTGGCCACCCCCGCCGACCTTCTCATCGGTGACAGCGAAATCGATTTGCAGTGCGGCTTCATGCTTGGATTGCGAACGTTTCACGTTGACACGGGACTAAGAAGCTTCGAATATGCGAACCGTAATGCGAACCTTAATTCGAACCGTCATAACAAAGCCGTTCCATTGCACCAATACAATGACGTATTGTCTTACTTGTAACTCCGTTACGAGCCGCCAGGGAATTTACTCTGGCGGTCGTTTGTTCTCAACCAGCGACGTTTGCACATCATACAGCAAAATGCCTTGCGAATTGACGTTGCTGCTTTGTTTAGCGAAGGAGTTGCCCGAGACCAGCACATCTGTAACCCCCATAATCATAGCCCCGGTGACATTATGTTCGCCCCGATTTCCCACGATTTTCGTTCCATCGATATACATGCAATGAATCCCGTAGCGTGATCCAAAAATCTGGTTGCCCGTAATATCCAAGTTTTTGCTGTCCTCCAGATATATGCCGTCCCTCATACTCCGCCAGTTCTTCCCCGCCTTGTTTCTGAAAAATGCGCAGTCCCTCAACCGTTACCCCGTCAGCTTGTATCGTCATCGCCGATTCGGGTTCTTCATTTAATAATGACGCCTTGCCCAAACCCTAAATGATTAATGGCTTATTAATAAGGACCGGCCCGGAATAATTGCCTTCCGGCAACACAATGCGGTCCCCCGGTTTTGCTTGATCCACTATATCCTGTAGAGAAGGGGCGACATTTAAGTGGGGCGATTGACGATCCGAACAGAAGTATCTATTCGTTCTGTTATCGGGTATAATTGATGTAAAGAAAACTGAGGTTCACTGAGATCAAACGATTCAGTCCTCATATTCTGATAAAGGAGAGATTCTCCATGTCAATGGTACGTAAACTCCACCCTCATATAGCAAAAGACTTAAGAGACTTTTTAGCCGAAAACAATATTTCCACCAAAAAACTTGTCATTGATCTTGAAACAGAAACCATTGAGGATTTCGATGATTACTCCGTCGATGATATTCTGAGCGTGGCTGGGATTCTGAAACCCGGAGAAGCACAAGAATTGTTAGATCACATTCAAGAGTCCCGGGAGGGCTGGGGAAAATGACCCACAACAACTCCGGGTACTTATTCGATTCCAACATTGTCATCGCCATTCTGGATAACGATCATTCGGCTGTAGATTTGGTACGGCAAGCCCAAAATGAAAAACGGCGAATATTCTTTTCGACGATTACGGAATGCGAAGTATTGAGCGGAATCAAACACAATCAGTTTTTAGTAGCGGAACGAATGTTTTCCTCCAAGCATATGATCCATGTTGATTCCGCTATTGCAAGAAAAGCTGCCTCTATACAAAGCGAGCAAAGAAGCAATGGGCGGAAAATAAAAACTCCTGATGCCCTCATCATCGCGACTGCCTTTACAGCAAATTTGATACTGGTCTCTCGAGATGCGGATATGAACTTTGTTACGAATGAATACGGAATGACACTATTGAAAATCTAAGAGACTGATGTTATGAGCACGCATTGCTCACCTATCTGAATAAACAAATTAACCCAATGGTAGTTCACCAATGAAAAACTGATCCATGATGACTGCAAAAAAGCTTCTCACGGGCATATGCCCGGAGAAGCTTTTTTAATAGTTTATGTGGTTATACGGCGTTTCCGCTCACGGAAACTTTGATGCATAAGGGCGGGTGGCCCTTATTACATCATGCCCATGCCGCCCATTCCGCCCATGTCCGGAGCGGCTGGTTTTTCCGGTTCCGGTTTGTCGGCGATCACCGCTTCGGTCGTCAGGAACAGACCGGCAACGGAAGCTGCGTGCTGCAGCGCGGAACGAGTTACTTTTGCAGGGTCCACGATACCGGCTTCGATCATGTTCACCCATTCGCCGGTAGCGGCGTTGTATCCGATGCCCACTTTTTCTTTCTTCAGACGGTCCACGATTACGGAGCCTTCTTCGCCGGCATTAGCGGCAATCGTACGAACCGGTTCTTCCAGAGCGCGAAGCACGATGTTTACACCGGTTTTTTCGTCGCCCTCAGCATTAACGGCTGCCACCGCGCCATATACGTTCACGAGCGCCACGCCGCCGCCGGATACGATACCTTCTTCAACGGCTGCGCGAGTTGCGTTCAGAGCGTCTTCGATGCGCAGTTTGCGTTCTTTCAGCTCGGTTTCCGTAGCCGCGCCGACCTTAACGACCGCTACGCCGCCAGCCAGTTTAGCCAGACGTTCTTGCAGTTTTTCCTTGTCGAACTCGGAAGTCGTTTCTTCCAGTTGCGCACGGATTTGGTTCACGCGAGCTTGGATGTCGGCTTTGTCGCCGCTGCCGTCCACGATCGTCGTGTTTTCTTTCGTAACGATAACTTGACGTGCGTTACCGAGTTGATCCACAGCCGTGCTCTTCAGGTCAAGGCCGAGTTTTTCGGTGATCACTTGACCGCCCGTCAGAGCGGCGATGTCTTGTAGCATCGCTTCGCGGCGATCGCCGAAGCCAGGAGCTTTAACGGCTACCGCGTTGAACGTGCCGCGCAGTTTGTTCACGATCAGCATCGCTTGCGCTTCGCCTTCGATATCTTCAGCGATGATCAGCAGCGGTCTGGATTGTTGAACGATCTTTTCCAGCAGCGGCAGGATTTCTTGCGTGCTGCTGATTTTCTTGTCGGTGATCAGGATGTACGGATTGTCGAGTACGGCTTCCATTTTGTCCGTATCGGTGATCATGTAAGGAGATACGTAACCGCGGTCGAATTGCATACCTTCCACCACTTCAAGTTCGGTGGCAAAACCGCGGGATTCTTCCACGGTGATAACGCCGTCTTTGCCCACTTTTTCCATCGCTTCGGCGATCAATTCGCCAACTTCTTCATCAGCGGCGGAGATAGCGGCAACTTGCGCGATCGATTGTTTGCCTTCGATCGTTTTGGAGATGTTCTTCAATTCTTCAACGGCTGCGCGAACCGCTTTGTCGATCCCTTTGCGGAGGCCGATTGGGCTGGCGCCTGCCGTAACGTTTTTCAAACCTTCACGGATCAGCGCTTGCGCCAGAACCGTAGCGGTCGTCGTACCGTCACCGGCAACGTCGTTCGTTTTGGTAGCTACTTCTTTAACGAGCTGGGCGCCCATGTTTTCAAAAGCGTTTTCCAGTTCGATTTCTTTAGCGATCGTAACACCGTCATTCGTGATCAGCGGGCTGCCGAATTTTTTCTCGAGCACCACGTTGCGGCCTTTCGGTCCAAGCGTTACTTTTACTGCATTCGCCAAAGCGTCAACCCCACGAAGCATTGCGTGGCGGGCGTCTTCACTGAATCTGATCTCTTTTGCCATGATTAGATTACCTCCCTGAAAATGTTGGATGAAAATTCAATGGTCGTTATATTTCGCCTACCGGCTGTTCTTAGCCGATGATCGCGTGAATGTCGCTTTCTTTCATAATCAAATACTCTTTGCCTTCGTATTTCACTTCGGTTCCGGCGTATTTGGAGAACAGCACGCGGTCGCCTTCTTTAACTTCAAGCGGAACGCGCACCCCGTCCTTCAAAGTTCCGCTGCCTACGGCGATTACTTTGCCTTCCTGCGGTTTTTCCTTGGCCGTATCCGGAAGCACAATGCCAAATGCCGTTGTCTCCTCTTGCTCGATCGGTTGTACCAGAACGCGTTCACCTAATGGTTTGATCATGAAAAAACAGCCTCCTTTGAATATGTTGGGTTTAAGGGTTTGTAAGATCATATGTATTAGCACTCGATCTGCTCAAGTGCTAACAACCACTTTTATATTACTCAACTTGCGGACAGATTTCAAGTTCCTTTGTGCAATTTTTTTCTATATTTTATAGGCGCGAAGACGCCCTTCCCATTGTATCCTCTAGGTTGGAAAAATATTCCGAGCTGCCCCGCCAAGAGCCTCAACCTGCCGCAACACCAACCGCATGCACAAAAAAACACGCCCATCCCAAAGGCGCGTTCCTTATTTATATTTCTCCGCCCGCTCCGCATCCGCCGCCACGATCTTGTTATGCACCCGCTGCGACAAAAGCACGCTCAGTTCATACAAAATAACGAGCGGAATCAGCACCAAAAAAGCGGAGAATAAATCGGCAGGAGTGATCATCACCGAAATAACGACGAGCGCGAAATAAGCGACCCGGCGCATTTTCCGCAGCAGTTTCGGTGTCACAATCCTAAGCTGCGTCAAAAACAAAATGATAAGCGGCAGCTCGAACAACAGCGAAATCGGCAAAACGAGGTTCATCATAAACTTAAAATAGTCCGCCATGCCGTACGTTTCGACCAAACCAAGCTGCTTGTTGAGCGACCCCGTAAACGACATCGCTAACGGAAATACGACATAATAGCCGAAGGCGAGCCCTACCAAAAAACAGATAAATACGAACGGAATATATTTCACGGTCGCCCTGCGTTCCGCCGGCTTCAGCCCCGGACTGACAAACGCCCAGACCTGGTACAGCGTAAACGGGAGCGTAATCCCCAGCGACACCAGCATGGCGATTTTCATGTAGACGCCGACGCCGTCCCAAAACGAAAAGGCGTTCAGTTCGATTTTCGCGCCGGAAAAGGCATTTGTCGTCAAATAATGATAAATCGGATCGACCACAAAAAAAGCGCCGACCAGCACGATGACAAAAACGATGCAGACCAGCATCAACCGCCGCCGCAGCTCCGACAGATGGTCGACGATACTCTGCAGCTCCTGCTCTTCAGCCATCAACCGTCCTCCTTTTCCCGCCATGAGCTCATTCCGGCAGCCGGCGGTCCTCCGGTTTAGGGCTTTCGGCGCGGGCAGGGGCTGCTTCCGTCCGCTTCACTTCCGGCACATCGTCCACAATGTCCCGCGTCGCCTCTTTGAATTCCCGGAACGTCCGGCCTACGGCCCGTCCCAAATCCGGCAATTTATTCGGTCCAAACAGCAGCAACGCCGCGATCACAATCAACAAAAATCCGCCTGCGCTCATCGCACCAGTCTCCTTTCGCTACGTCCATTAAATAGGCAGGGATATGACACGTTTCTAATCACACGCCCACATCATACCATAACGAATGTCACAGTTACAGTCTATTTATTTTACATTCCGGCAAAAAAAGACGGTAAAAGTGCGGGCGATTACAAGCGGAATTGACCGGTTACCATCAGCAGCGCTTCCGGCAGTTGTTCCATAATGGCCGCCAAATTCTCATGCACGCCTTTCGGCGTACCCGGCAAATTGACGATCAGCGTGCGGCCGCGGATGCCGACAATCCCGCGGAACAGCATCGCCGCCGGATTTTTTTGCATCGCCGCATATCGCATCGCTTCCGCCATGCCCGGAACCTCGCGTTCGATGACCCGTCTCGTCGCTTCCGGGGTGACGTCACGGATCGCCAGCTCCGTCCCTCCGGTGGTGAATACCAAATCCGCATGAAAATAATCGGTCATTTCAATCAAAGCCGCAATAATTTCATCCGGCTCATCGGGAACGATCCGGTATTCCACGATTTCGCCGCCCAACTCCTCTTCCACCAGTTCGCGGATAACCTGGGCGCTCGTATCTTCACGTTCGCCTCGTGCCCCTTTGTCGCTCGCTGTAAGGATCGCTGTTTTCCAAACCATGAAGTCACCCTCCTTATCCATATGTAGGAACTCCAAATCAGTACGTTCATGCTGGGATCATCCATGCCGAGTTCCGTATTCTTAAGCCCTGCCCAGCCCTACGGCCGGACGTAATCTCCGCTTTTTCCGCCCGTTTTCGAGCGAAGCAGCGTCGGGCCGATCACCATGTCTTTTTGCAGCGCTTTGCACATGTCGTACACGGTAAGCGCCGCGGCGGAAACCGCTGTGAGCGCCTCCATTTCGACGCCGGTTTTCCCTTCCGTTTTCACCGTGGCCGCCACAAACAGCTCGTCCCGCCCATTATCGGTGAACGTGATATCCACGCCCGTCAGCGGCAGGGGATGGCACATCGGAATCCAATCGGACGTCCGCTTCGCGCCTTGAATCCCGGCCACCTGGGCGACGGCGAGAACGTCCCCTTTGCCAACCCGGCCTTCTTTTATCGCCTCAAGCGTGGAGGGAAGCATCGAAATCTTCGTTTCGGCCACGGCGACGCGGACGGTCGGCGTTTTGCCGGAAATGTCCACCATACGCGCTCTGCCTTGCTCGTTAAAGTGAGTCATCCCTTGTCCCGATTCCGAGTTCATCAAGCTTATCACTACTTTCCTTCATATATATCGTTCCGGCTGCCGCAAACAGCAGGTCCAGCCTAAAATCATGCCGCTCCATCGGAACCTTGCCGGGAACGATCAGCTCCTGCAGGGCCAGCGCGGCCAGAACCACCCGGCCCGTTCCTCCGCTGCGCTCCGCCAATTCCCCGATCAGCCGGTCGTAATATCCGGCCCCGAAGCCGATCCGTCCGCCGCTGCGATCAAAGGCCAGACCCGGCACAAGGATAAGGTCGATCTCCGGATACCGGGCAGGCGGCCAAACCGGCGTTTCGTCCCCCGGTTCGGGAATCCCCCAGGTGCCCGGAACCAAACCTTCCTCCGCGCTTATTTCGTGCAGAGAGAGCATGCGATTTTCGCGGATTTTCGGGACGAGCATCCGGTCTCCCTGCGCAAGGCAGCTGCGGATCAGCGGACGCGTGTCGGGTTCGTCCCGGAAGGACACGTAACTCATCACGTTAAGCCGGCCGCCCCGTTTTTGGCGCAGCGGATTCAGCACGTCCCGCTCGGCCCAGGCTGCCGCAGCCGCCGACTGCTCTGCTCTCGCGGCTTCAGGGATATTTGCCCGAATTCCGGTCATCCGCCGGCGCAGCTCTTGTTTCGCTTCCGCAAGCTCCATCCCCCGTCCCCTTCCCGTACGCGGCAAAAATGCGCAATTCTTCATCAATTATGCAAAAAAAGTCGAGTTATCTCTATGAACTAGTTTATCATTGTTATATGAAAATGAAAACTAAACCGATAACGATAAAACGGCCGTGCGTTCCCGTCAATGAGCGGTGCATTTAACGTACGTTTCATGTACACTAAATATACAAGTATGGATCATAATCTAATGATAAATATTTATGTTTTTGGAGGATAGGATCAGATATGCTGCTTCAAGCTACGAACATTACAAAATTATACGGAGTTACCGCCGTACTGGAGGGTATCAACCTGCAAGTGCTTGAACGGGACCGCATCGGTCTCGTGGGCGTCAACGGTGCCGGCAAATCGACATTTCTGCAAATTTTAGCTGGTGAATTATCCTATGATGGCGGTCAAATCTTCAAAGCGAAGGAAACGACAATCGGCTACCTGGCGCAAAACAGCGGACTGCAGTCGGACCGGACCATATGGGAGGAAATGCTCGCCGTATTTGCCCCGCTGACCGAAACAGAGCGCGAGCTGCGGCGGATGGAAGAGCAGATCGCCGATCCCGAGCTGGCCCGGGACGAGAAAGCGCATCAGGATTTGCTCGACCGCTATGCGCTCAAATCGGACTGGTTTAAGGATCATGGCGGCTACGAGATCGAGACCCGCATCCGCAGCGTTCTGCACGGCATGGGCTTCGGCGATTTCCCGCCGGACACCGTCATCTCTACGTTAAGCGGCGGACAACGGACCCGGCTGGCGCTGGCGCGCATTTTGCTCCAGGCGCCCGATCTGCTGATGCTTGACGAGCCCACCAACCACTTGGACATCGAAACGCTGACTTGGTTGGAGGATTATTTGCGGAATTATTCCGGGGCCCTGCTGGTTGTGTCCCATGACCGCTATTTCTTGGACCGGCTGGTCACCTCCATCGTCGAAATCGAACGCCATCAATCGCGCAAATACACCGGGAACTACAGCCGGTTTATCGAACTCAAGGCGGCGGAATACGAAAGCCAAATGAAGCAATATGAAAAACAGCAGGACGAAATCGCCCGGACGGAAGCTTTTATTCAGCGGAACATCGTCCGAGCCTCGACGACCAAACGGGCCCAAAGCCGGCGCAAGATGCTGGAAAAGATGGACATCATCGACCGTCCGCAGGGCGATCTGAAAAGAGCCAGCTTCTCCTTTGAAGCCGAGGTCATGAGCGGCAAGGACGTGCTGCAGGCCGATCAGCTTGCCTATTCGTTCGAGAACAAGCAGAAACCGCTGTTCCAAAATGTCTCCTTTTCGCTGCAGCGCGGAGAGACGGTCGCTCTGATCGGACCCAACGGCATCGGCAAATCGACGCTGCTTAAAATGTTGACCGGAGATCTGAAGCCTGCCGCCGGAAAAATCACTTGGGGCGCCAAGGTGAAAATCGGCTTTTACGATCAGGAGCAGACCAACCTGAATCCGGTCAATACGGTGCTCGAAGAATTGTGGAGCGCCTTTCCCCATATGGAAGAGGCGCGCATTCGCACCGTGCTCGGCAATTTCCTGTTCAGCGGCGAAGACGTGCTGAAGAAGGTAGCGGCGTTAAGCGGCGGGGAAAAAGCCCGCGTCGCGCTCGCCAAGCTGATGCTGCAAAAAGCGAACGTCCTGATTCTCGACGAGCCGACCAACCATCTGGATTTGTTCAGCAAAGAGGTGTTGGAGTCCGCTTTGCTCGAGTATGACGGCACGCTGCTGTTCATATCCCATGACCGTTATTTCCTGAACAAAATCGCGGAGCGCATCGTGGAGCTGCATCCGAACGGAGCGGAGCATTTCCTGGGCAATTACGACGATTATTTGGCGAAAAAACAGGAACTTGCGGAGCTTGCCGCGGAAAAAGCTGGAGCCGGCGAGGTTAAAGCGGGCGCGGCCAACCGGGCTGTTCCTGCGCCGGAGCAGGCCTCCGCCGCTCAGAAATCGGGAGCCGCTTCTTACGAAGCCGACAAGCAGGCCAAACGCGAAGAACGCAACCGGCAGCGGAGGCTGGAGCAGCTCGAGGAAACGATCGCCAGGCTGGAAGGCGACATCGCCGCCTTGGAGAGCGAACTTGCGCTGCCCGAGGTTTATCAGGACTACATGGCGGTTCAGGAACGACAAGCCGCGATCGAACAGCATAAGAAGCAGTTATCCTCCGCTTATGAGGAATGGGAAACGTTAGCCGAAGCGTAGGATGGATTTTACAACACCTTCACAAAAATTTTTTATTTTACAAAACGAAAACATTTAGGCGAATTATGCACAAATTTATCCACATTATCCTGAATCATTTTCACATTAAAACGGCCTTCAGGGCCGTTTTTTTGCGGGTAAACTAGGTTTTTTCACAAAAACGCCTAATTATCCACCAACTTATTCACATTATCCACAGTTTTCAGAAAACAAACGAGAGTTATTTTCGCAAACGTAATCATAAGCTGACAGGCAAGCTTTCATTATTTTTTCATAAATTTAGCCAACAAGTTGTGGATAACCTTGTCCACATCTTGACAAAATCAGACTTTTTCCTGCCCTTCCATTATCCCATTCCCAAATGCCGGTTTTCTTCGCAGGAGATCTCCCAGGTTCGAAGCTCATAGTTCTCGGCTCCCGATTCTACGAACGGATCGCGCTCGGCGATTTGCCGCGCTTGTTCAATTGTGTCCGCTTCGATGATGATCATCCCGCCTTTGTAGTCGGTAAACGGGCCGCACATGACCAAATGTCCCAGCCTGTCCAGTTCCCTTAAATGGGCCACATGTCCGCGGATCAGCCCCTCGTCAAGGCTTTTCCCGGGATTCAACATAAGCAAAATGACATACTTTGTGAATTTCGATGTCTCGGATTTCGTCTTCATGCTATTTCCTCCTGTTAAGTTACTGATACTTTTTTCCCGTATTTGTGTTATACCGTTTCAATCGCCCGCTTCCCGCAGTAAACCATCCGAAATGCCTATTCCCTCCCGGTTTTAAACTCTTTATGATCGAATAAGAGCGAAAAATAGAAAATGCTGTAAAAGAATGCCGAAAAGGAGAGAAATGAATGAAATTTGTCAAAGCCGCTTCACTGGCCGCACTGGGAGCCGGCCTCGCTTTTTTGGGAGGCTGCCAAGTGCTTGGCGCGACACAAGACGCTTCATCCACAGCTCCAGCCTTTACGGAATCCAAACTCCCGGGCGGAGGACTCGCTTTGCCTCTAAACGAGCGGATTCATTTGTCGACGGATCAAAAATGGGTTAAAGACGAAGGCCATCTGTCCGATTTGATCCGGCTGCAATGGACGGCGGAGCGGGCCAAACCGGCCATCGCTTGGGCCAATGAAGAAGGGAAGGACAAAACCGCTATCATCTCGCACGACAAGGCCAATAACCCGGAGCAGCACGATCATAAACATATATCGATCGAAACGACGATGTCCCCTGACGGGGAGTATAAGGACCAGTTGTTCACCCGTTTCGAAATTCCTTATGATACCGACGTCGCGGAGATTCGCACCCATTCTTCGAATTTCAACGTGATGGATGGGATTTTGCGGGTTGCCGGGGAAGGAAACCGGGTTCTGGAGTTTGCCAAAAACGGGAAGGATAACGCAACGACTCCGCTTTGGAGCATTAAGGCGGACAGTGCGGAGCAAAAAGGCAACAACTCTGGGGCCGACTTGAATATCGTTCGCTATTCCGATCAGGGAGAGGCCATCGACAGCGCCCTGACGATCAAACGCGACGACGCCCATGTCGGGATCGGGACCAATGATCCGCAAGCCGCGCTCGACGTAAATGGAGACAGCATCCGGGTCCAGCAATCCCAGACTCCCGCCTCCGCCAATGCGCCGGGCAACCCGGGGGAGATCGCCTGGGATGAAAATTATGTTTACGTTTGCGTCGCCAAAGATACGTGGAAACGCTCCGCCTTATCCAGCTGGTAATCCAGGATATGCCGGAAAATTAGCGGGCGGGCAGAGGCAGCGTTACGCAAAGTGCCATGCCTTATGCCCGCTCCATCTCCTCATTTGCCGTCTTCCCGCCTTCATTTTGCAGCTTCATAAAACCTCCAAACGGAAGGCAGCAGGGACACGATTTGAATCGCCAGACCAAGTCCCGTATACAGCAAATGGACGACGGATGAACCGCCGATGATGTAAATTTGCACGGAAATCCAGATCAGCAAAGCGAAAGCGATATACAGCGAAAAAGTCCATGACCAATGCATCGATTTAATCGCGTTCAGCCTCTCCCCCCACTTCCAATTCCATTTCCTTAAAAGCGCGTCAACGAGGATCAAGGGAGCTATCCCCAATACGGCCAATAAGATGATGCCGGGAATCCGGTAATCCGGAAAAAGCTCTATTTTCATCACGTCCTCCGACATGCCCAGCCATCCCCCGGAAGGGTTCAGCGTTAATGCCCCTCCCCCGATTACGGCACCGAGCCCCAGTAAACCATGCAAGGAAATAAGCAGATAACAACCGGCAGGCCTATTTGAAATCCTCGCCAACTTAAGCCCCCCCTTTTTTCGTCCACGAGTATAAAAAAAAGAAGAGTTCCCGTCGAACCCTTCTACGCTGTGCGTGTACATTAACACAGAGAAACTATTTGTGCAGTGACTTTTATTACTTCGAGTTGCTCAATCGCCCTGAAACCCGATAAAATAAACAAAGAGAACACAGATAAAAATGGATTAAAAATAACGGGTATCGGAAAGCAGGTGCCACCACGACATGGCCAGCAAAGCAGTAAATCATATTACCGAGCTGATCGGGGACACCCCGGCCGTTAAACTGGGGCGGCTGACGGGGGAACAGGATGCCGAGGTTTTTGTGAAGCTTGAATATTTCAATCCGAGCCGCAGCGTCAAAGACCGCGCCGCCTTCCTTATGATCGAGGCCGCGGAACAGGCCGGTCTGCTGGGGCCGGGGGCCGCGATCATCGAGCCGACCAGCGGCAATACCGGAATCGGCCTGGCGATGAACGCGGCCGCCAAAGGTTATAAAGCGATTTTGGTCATGCCGGACAACATGACCAAGGAGCGGATCGCCATTTTGCAAGCCTATGGCGCCGAAGTCGTGCTGACGCCGGCAGCAAAGCGCATGCCCGGGGCGATCGAAAAAGCCCGCGAGCTCCACGCTCAAATCCCGGGCAGCTTTATGCCGCAGCAGTTCCAAAACGAGGCCAACCCCGAAATCCACCGGCTGACGACCGGCCCGGAGATCGTACAGCAAATGGACGGCCGATTGGACCTGTTCGTCGCCACCGCGGGAACTGGCGGGACGATCACGGGCACCGGGGAATATTTGCGCGAGCATATTCCCGGCATCTCCATCGTCGTCGCCGAACCCAAAGGCTCTCCCGTGCTGTCCGGAGGCCGGCCGGGGCCGCATAAACTGGTGGGAACAAGCCCAGGCTTCATCCCGCCGATCCTGAACACCGAAGTATATGACGAAATCGTCCAGGTCAGCGATGAAGACGCGCTGGACACCGTCCGGCGCCTGGCGGCCCTGGAAGGCATTCTCGCCGGCCCCTCCAGCGGGGCTTCGGTGTGGACGGCGCTGCAGTTTGCCAAAAAGCTCGGGGCCGGCAAACGCATTTTGTGCATCGCCCCCGATAACGGCGAACGTTATCTGAGCATGGACGTTTTCCACTAGTTCCGGACCAGGCATGAACATTTTACAAGAAAAGAGGCGCTACCCATGAGTGAAATCATCGACGGCATTTCCCATATCAACACGGATGAACTGAAAGCTCTGCTGCAAAACCCGGAT
This sequence comes from Paenibacillus oralis, assembly GCF_003863965.1. Taxonomy (GTDB): domain Bacteria; phylum Bacillota; class Bacilli; order Paenibacillales; family Paenibacillaceae; genus Fontibacillus; species Fontibacillus oralis. Next base: position 3,567,210 of record NZ_RRCN01000001.1, on the reverse strand, counting down.
GACCAAACGGTCATCATCGATGTCCGGGAGCCTTTCGAATACGAAGCCGGCCACATTCCCGGCGTCCCCTTGATCCCGATGGGCGAAATCCCGTACCAACTGGAGGAATTTGATCCCGCCAAGGACTATGTATTGATTTGCCGCAGCGGCAGCCGCAGTTTTGAGGTAGCGCGTTTCCTCCGGCATAACGGGTTTGAGCGAGTCCACAACTACAGCGGAGGCATGCTTGGTTGGGACGGCGAAGTGGAATCCGGGCTCCCGGCTAAATAATCTCACCGGTAGCCAAACATTTTTAGCTTTGCACTCCCGGCTCCGTTCGATGGCGCGCAAGCCAGTGGACGGCATAGTCGACCAAATCGCGCTGGGGCATGAGCATCGCTTCGGCCCCGGCGATTTTCCCCTTTTTCACCAATCCCGTATCCTGTGCAAAATCCGCCCCCAGCCGTTCAAAATCGTCGGAATCGTAGGCGACGTCCGGGAACTCGGCCCAGCGTCTTACGCCGTTAACCTTCATCGGGGCTTTGTTGATGAGCTTCGTTTTGCCCGGGTAGTCAGACCGGCATTCCGCCAAATGAATGGAGGTGTTGTTGCCATGCCCGACGCCGAGCAGCAGCACGTCTCCGTGCAGATCATAAACTCGGGCCAGCGGCGACTCGTCTCCAAGCCCGTAGGCGAGGGAATGCGCCCCGGTGATGCGATCCGCTTGAGGGCCCCGCGCGGCAAAGGAATAAAGCGGATGCCCGCTGCGCCGTGTTCCGTCCTGCTTGCGGAACGTTTCCGGAATGACGCCCATCTTGAGCGGAAGAGTCAGCGAGTGATCGTACGCGGGCATTTGCTCGCGGATCGTCTCCCACCACGCCTCGGGCACCGGCGGATTCCCCCAGCCGGACGGATCGGTCAAATCGCCGCTGTGCGTCGGCATCACGATCGTGCCCGTTTCCCCTACCGCTTCCTCCAGGGCAAGGACGACGGCGGAAGGCCCCCCGCATACCCATTCCCCTAACGATTTAAAGGAAGAATGAACGAGCAGCGTCGCTCCCTCCCGTACACCCAGACGAACCAAGTCCGAACGCAGCGTTTCCACCGTAATTAATGTGCCTTTGATCTCTTCCATGTTTCGTTTCTCCTTCTCCACTTGGTGCGAATATTTAATGATAAGCCGGCAACCGGTCGGTCGGCCGCAGCTAACGGACCTGAGAGCCCTTATCGGCCGCAAAAAACGGAGTTTCATTTTCTAACGGACCGGTGCGCTCTTATTTGCCCCGCATAGACCGAAAACACACGCTCAAATACCAAAAAAGGCCCGTGGTGTCCGTTACATCCTGAAAACTCCGAATTTCGCCGAAATAACGGCGCTGTGGTCCGTTAGGTTTGCGAAGCAGGGTCATCGGCCGGTCAAGCTGCTTGTTGCTTATTTCTGATTCTGCTTGCTCCTGATTACTTCCGGCTGCTGCGCATCCCGTCAATTAGTTTGACCTGGCCGTCCTGCGGTTTGCAGAACTCACGGTACTCGGGAGAATCCACGCCATAGATGGCGATTTTTCCGTGCGCATCGTAATGAACGCCCCACCCGTACTTTTTCGGAAGCGCCGAAGCCCGCATGCAGGCATGAGGTTTGCTGAACAATTCGTCCCAAAGCTCCTGCCTGCGTTCGCGCAGCACTTCCTCGGAAATGCCCTTGTGGCGGACATGCACCTCAAAAATCAGCTCCTCATGATTGTATCGGTAAGGCGCCTCCAACAGCAGCTCATACTGGATCATATGAATCGGCTTTCCCCTTTTTCCCGCTTCAGGAACAATGGCCTTGTCTGCAGGACAATCCGGAGAAACCCGAATAAACGTGTTTTTGTAGCTCATTTGACCAGACTCCTTCCGTTTTCTAATCCATTTCCGGACTCCAGCAGCGGCTCATACATCATTAGCGCGTGGTGCGGAAAAAGCGCAGCTTCCCGCTGTTTCGCCGGCCTGTCCGGACCGAACCACCAATCCAAGTAACGCCGTGTCCGATAGTAGCAAGTCCTAACCAGATTCGCAATTTCGACCTTTTTAACGGTTTCATAATGCTCTCCCATCCCGGCAGGATACCCAAAAGACTGCTCGTATTTCCATCATTATACACCAGCCTCACGAGTGTTTTACAGGCAAACCGGCGTTTTCCGCGGCAAAAAAATGGCTCAAAACCAGAACGGAAAAACCGGCAAATACCAAGCTGCTTGCGAAACTCCAACGACCACTAACGATGCATAAACCCTTGCGCAATTTGTAGCCCTGTTCCGCTATTTTGAATTGAAGGCCCAGGCCCAACCGACGGTTCGTCGTTCCAGTGGCCTGCTGTCAACCGCCGATTAGCAAAAAAATACCGGCAGAATTCATCTGCCGGATGGGAGTATTTTGTCAGGATGAGACAATGCCGCGGTTTAGGCCGGGTTCGGTTCGGGTTGTTGCCCGGCTTTGTTTTGGGCCAGCTTCAGGTAGCCCTGCACATTCAAAATTTCGCTGTTGTCTTCAAAGCGCAGCCGCATCGAACCCGCGGCATCCATCAGGTAAGATTTCAGCGCCGCGGCGCCGCCGCCCAGAACATAAAAGCATTCGATGTCAGGGTATTTTTTCCAGCGCTTGCGGATCAAGTCAACCAACTTTTGGGCCGCGCGGTTAAAATACATGTCCACGATCGGCCGAATATCCGCTTGACCTTCGCCAACACGCTGAATAACGAATTCGCGGTTGCGAATCCGTCCGATCAGTTTCGTCCGGCTCGGGAAACGGTAGCCGTATTGATCTTCGATATCGCGAATGATCGAATCCAGGTAGGTCGCAAGTCCAAACTGCTCGCCGGTGCTGAACTGGTTATCGATGTTCATCCGTTTGACCACCGGGAAATCCGTCGTCAAAGCGCCGATTTCGCAAACGCCGATTACCCCTTTGTGCAGTTCTTCGTTTTTGACCTGGAGCGATTCGTTGGTCGCCAAATGGAACAATGCCGCCGCGCCCTCCACCGACACGATCGTGCGGCGGATTTTAATGCGAACCGTCCGTCCGCGAAGCTCCGGCGTTGAAAGAAATGTTACCTCATGCTCGCCCGTCAGCCGTTCTTCAAACGCCTGATGAAAAGCCACATATGTACGCACCGGCAACCCGGTTCCAATTATGTATTCCGCCTCCTCGATGCCGGTTCCCGCCGCCGGGTAGGTTTTCCCCGAAAGGGCCGCATAAGCCAGCGCCGTCAGAGCCACAACGAGAGACTGATCGCTGGTTGCCTTGTTGTCCGTCTCCTCAAGTTCGGAATTGTCCTGATCCTCCATAGCCAAAAGACCCACAAAATAACGCTGATTGTTTCTCTTCAACTTAGGACTATAAACCCGGACATCCAGGGCTTTTAGAGGGGAATCCTCCTCCTGCAGCACATGTCTATCGTACCCCGGAGAAACGATGCTCGGGATAATAACCGGCCGCTCTGAACCGTCAACCACTACTTTAACGCTGTCGTTGCCAACGTCAATTCCGGCAATTTTTACCATAACAAACCTCCTTACGTCTTGAAAATAAAGCTCTCTTATGTTTATTCACTCATTCGCCTCCCTACGACAAATTCCTGCTTAAATGGTGAAAAAACGAACAATTTTTTTAACCGTAGAGGGATTTGGAACATTTTGCCGAAATAATTGTAGGGGCAAGTTGAAATAATGACTTTTGTCCTATTATATACATCGGCGCTAGAATAACAGGAGGATGACATGAGGGGAAGATTTAAAAAAAGCTTAACCCGGCGATATACTATGCTGGTCGTACCCGAAGGGACAAATCCCGTATTTCGCTTTAAATTTCATTTTACTCATTTACTGGCCGTTCTGATCGCCGCAGCCGTGCTGCTCTGCTCAGTTTTGGTCTTATTTGTCGTCAACCGCAGCCACACAAGCCGCATCGGTTCGCTGGAAGCCGAGCTTTCCGATTCGTCGGACCAATTCCAAAGCACGGTCGTCGATAAAGAGAAGGAGATTGACCGGCTGCTGTCCGAGCTCATGGAGCTTTCCGAAAAATCCAAAACGATCGAATCGAAAATGAGCGAATTGGAGCAATTGGAGGCCGAGCTGAAGTCGATCACCGATGATGGCATCATCCAGAAAAACAAGGTCAATTCCGCCTCTTTAAACCAAAGCCTCGATACGGAAGCTCTGGCGGCGGGCGGCGTTGGCGGCGATGCGGTTCCTTTATCTGAACAGGACATCGCCTCCCTGGTGGAGGAAACGAAGGAAAGCATCACCACCTCGTTGAATGAAATGCCAAAATTGCAGCAACGCCTGGAGCAGACCAAATCATCGATCCAGCGGTACAAAAAAATGATGATCATCTTGCCGACTTTTTGGCCGACGGAATCGGTCCGCGTCACATCCAGATTCGGCGAACGGGACAACCCTTTTGACGGCAGCGGCCATGAGCTGCACAAAGGCCTCGATATCGGCGGCGGGGTCGGGGACCCGGTATATGCTGCCGCGGACGGCAAAGTGACGGATACGGGATATAACAGCGGGCGCGGTAATTACATAACGGTCTCCCACCCCTCAGGGCTCACTACGATTTATATGCACCTTAGCAAAATTGAAGTGGAAAAAGGAGATTCCGTCAAACAAAGCGAAAAGATCGCGGAAATGGGATCGACCGGCAGAAGTACGGGACCGCATTTGCATTTTCAAGTTGAGAAAAACGGATCTACGGTCGATCCTGAGCTGTATTTAAGAAAACCTGGAGAGGAAGATCAAAAATGAAGTTAAGAGGCAACAGGCAGCCCGAGAGGCTCGACCCGAACACGACCGATACGTTAATTGGCGAAGGCAGCGTTTTTGAAGGAAAAATCAAATCGGAAGCGGGCGTCCGCGTCGAGGGGCAAATTACCGGAGACATCGAATGCGAAGGGGACGTTACGGTTGGGGAAAAAGGAATGGTCCACTCCAACATTCTGGCCAGAAACATCATTATCGCCGGAGAGGTCCACGGCAACGTGCAGGCCAAAAGCAAGCTGTCGATTACCTCCAAAGGCAAGCTCTATGGAAATATCGTAGCGGCGGCGCTTTCCATTGAAGAAGGCAGCATTTTTGAAGGAACGAGCAAAATGAGCGGCGGCGCCTCCGGGTCTAAAACCATTGCCCCCGGCATGAAAGAAACCGCGGCCACTTCCGAAGCGGCGGATGCGGGGAAAAAGCGCCCGGACCAAGACGGCGACAACGTTTATAAGACGTGGTAGGATGTTTCCAAGTGTACGCACAAAAAAAGCTGTACCATAGAAAATCCGGGAACGGTCTATGGTGCAGCTTTTTTTCATAGTGACTAGTTATCCGATTGAACGGACCAGCCCTCCAGCGACAATGAAGGCTCGGCTTTCAGCCCAAGGCTGGAAAATTCCCCGCTTTTCCATTTCAGGTAAGCGGCGGCGCCGATCATCGCCGCGTTGTCCGTGCAATAGGCCAGCGGCGGTATGAGCAGGGAAATCCCCTCGCTCACGCAGCGCTCGCTTAGCGCGGCACGAAGGCCGCGGTTCGCGGCGACCCCGCCGCAAAGCAGGAGCTGGCGCGAACCGGTCGCCCGTACTGCGCGTACCGCCTTCTCCACCAGCACTTCGATCACCGATTCCTGGAAGCCGCGGGCAATGGCCGGTTGATAGCCGTCTTTCCCGCGCATCCGGTGCTGGTTCACGGCGTTCAGTACGGCGGATTTTAAGCCGCTTAGGCTGAAATCGTAGGAATCCGGCTCCAGCCACGCCCGCGGAAGCTCCTCGGCCTCCGCCGCTTCCCCGGCCAGCTTGTCCACATAAGGCCCGCCCGGATACGGAAAACCAAGCGCCCGAGCCACTTTGTCATACGCTTCCCCCACGGCGTCATCGCGAGTATGGCCCAGCAGCTTAAAGCAGCCCTCGCGTTCCATCAGCACCAGCTCGGTATGTCCGCCGGAAACGACAAGCGCCATGGACGGATACAAAATGTCCTCCATCAAGTGGTTGGCGTAGATATGCCCGGCGATATGATGCACGCCGATCAGCGGTTTATCAAGGGCAAAAGCCAAACTTTTCGCCGCCATAATGCCTACGAGCAGCGCGCCCACAAGTCCCGGTCCCTCCGTGACGGCAATCGCGGACAGCGACTCCGGCGGGATTCCCGCCTCCCGAACCGCTTCTTCCAGCATGCGCGTAATGCTCTCCACGTGCTTGCGCGAGGCCACCTCCGGCACCACGCCGCCAAAGGCGCGATGCGTTTCGATCTGGCTCGCGATCAGATTGGACAGCACCTCGGTCCCGTTTTTGACGACGGCGGCGGAGGTTTCGTCGCAGCTCGTTTCCACCGCCAAAATAAAGCAATCCTGTTCGTGAATCAATACCATCCGCTTCCTTCCGTGCCTGCTCGGTGCGGCCGCTTCGGCAGCTCGCACCACATGATGAGCGCATCCTCATGATTATCGGAATAATATCCTCTTCTAACTCCTGCGGGGGAAAAGCCCATTTTGCCGTAAAGCGACCGCGCTACCTCGTTGGATACGCGAACCTCCAGCGTCATCCGGACCATGCCGAGCTCGGCCGCCCATTTCATCATCCGGCGGAGCAGCTTTTCCCCCAAATGAAAACCGCGATAAACGGTTCTCACCGCAATATTCGTCACATGCGCTTCATCCACGATCGTCCACATGCCGGCATAGCCGATCGGCTTGCCGTTATGTTCCATCACCAAATAGCGGGCAAAATGATTATGAGTCAATTCGTTGCGAAACGCTTCTTCGCTCCACGGCAACGTAAACGATTCATGTTCAATGACCATAATATCCGGGATGTCCTCCAGCGTCATGGTGCGGAAGCCGACGTTTTCGGGCTGGAAATGCTCCGCTTTCCTTGAGATCATGTCCGCTTCCCCCTTTACCCGTTGCGCAGCCGCTTGGCTTCCGCTTCGGCCAACTGGGTATAATTCGGCTCAAGCGAATGAACTTCGTCTTCCGGATACGTCCGCACCCGCTTCACGCCAGCCATTCCCATCCATACGCCTTCCAGCTCGTAAGGGACCAGATGGACAGGCGGCATGGCGCCGGAACGCAGCTGGCCGAGCGCCGCCTCGTGCTTTGCGGTTTCGCCCACGAACCAAACGGCGGCCGGACGCTCGTGCGGCTCCAGCGCGGTTAGGCGCTTTGATAGCTCGCCGGCCCAGCCGTCCGTGAGCCGGATGGCGTCGGGCGCGAGCCGCTGCGGCCACCCGCCGGCCGCCGGCACGGCGAACAGCGCCGTATAGGCTTGGCCGCGCCGCGCGTCCACCAGCGGCACGATCCAGTGGCCGCCGGCGTAGCGGCGGTCCGCGGCGGCGAGAGCGGCGGCTTCCGCCGGGGCGCCGGCTATGCCGTTAGCGGCGTCGCTGGCGCCGTTGGCGGCGGCCGCCCCTGTGATGGCGGCAGCGCTCGCGCCATGGCCGGCTGCGCCGCCTGCCGCGGGCGCGGCCCAAGCGCCCAGCTTGGCCGCGTCCTGCCCGCTGGCGCCAGCCCAGCCGCCCAGCGCCAGCGCCTCCAGGCTCGAAACGCCATAAACCGGCAGCCGGAGCGCCCAGGCCAAAGTTTTGGCCGTCGTGACGGCGATCCGGATTCCGGTGTACGAGCCTGGCCCAGCCCCGACGGCGATCCCGGTCAAATCCCGTTTGGACAGCCCCGCAGCATCCAAACATTCCCCGATCGCCGTCACCAAAAGCGACGAATGATCCCGTTCGGCGTGCATACTCCGCTCCGCCAGCAGCCGGCCATCCTCCATGACCGCTACCGCAAGCGACGACGTCGAGGTGTCAAACGCCAAAAGCCGCTGCTGCGGCCGCTGTTCGTAATTGTTGTTGTTCATGTTCAGGAAACCCCATTCTCTTGCAGGACGGATACCCACGCTTCATAAGGTTCGCCCCGCCCTTTGATATGCATTTTCCGCGCCGTGGCCGACACGGTTTCGATATAGATTTGCAGCAAATTCGCCGGAAGCAGCTCCTCAATCAGGCTGGCCCACTCCACCAGAGAAACGCCCGCCCCATAGAAATATTCGTCCAGCCCCAGTTCCTCGGCCTCTTCCAGCGACAACCGATACACGTCCATATGATAAAACGGCAGCCGGCCCTCGTACTCTTTGATCAACGTAAACGTCGGACTGTTGACCGTATCCGAAACGCCAAGGTGTCTCGCAAACAATTGGGAAAACGCCGTCTTCCCCGCTCCCAAATCCCCGTCCAGCGCGATCACCGTCCCCGGCAGCGCTTGCCGGGCCAAGTAGGCAGCCAGTTTTTCCGTTCCGTGCAGATCTTCGGCTTCATAAACATACGAAGCAAAAGGTTTGTCAAATTCCACCATGTCAACCACCTTTAAGCGAGTTAGCAAGCCGCGCGGCCTTTGAAGGACCTGCTTCTTACACCCCGCCGGATGAAACGATCGCAAAAAAACGTATGTCCCCATTATATCGGTCCGCCGCAGCCCCCGCAACCACGAAGCCTGCTGTCCAATAAAGTTGTTATGCTTGGAAATCTCCAATTAGACAAGATACATTTCTAACCGCACAACTATTCTAACGGATGCCACAGAGGCTATTTGTTCCAAAAACGTTGATTTTAAATTCTAACGGTTGCCGTGGCGCTTATTTCACTTAAACCCGGCTATTTTGGCCCAGATTCAGGCAAATAACGGCGCTCACAACCGTTAGAATTTAGAAAAGGGCTTTTTTCGTAAAATAGCAGCTGCTACAACCGTTAGACCTCCGGCGGACGATAGTTTCGATGCGAAATCCTGAGCCATTGCGGAAATCTGGAAAGTATCAGTATCAGGGCTACAAATTGTGCAAGAGTTTATGTAACGCTAGTGGTCAGATGAGCGGCGAGCCACAAGCCCAATACCATTCGGATGTGATTAGCTGCAAAAGCTGCAGTTATCTCGTCCGATTCCTTTGGCAAATGCCTTAATAGCTGCAAAAAGTACAGTTAATATTTGCGAGTTTGATGATATACGGCTTAAGCCGTAAGTAGCTGTACCTTTTGCAGTTATTTCGAAAAAAAGGAACTCAGCTAGGGAAAGTACTTGCATCTTTTGCAATTATTCCTCCGCAACGGACTGACGGATCGCCTCATGAGGGCACATTGTTCCAAAAACCTGCTCCTGAAGACCAAGTTCCAAAAGCATGCCTCCTGACACTCAAGTTCCCGGCATCATGCTTTATTCCATGAAATGCGCGGTCGCCCTTGCCGCCAACCCCCGCTAATAGAAAAATATTTAAAAACCATACTAAGACCTACGAGCGTTTCATGCGCAAACCAACGATCCAATTGGGCCGTATTAACCGCATTCACCGCATTCACCACATTCATCGCATTAACCGCATTAACGTGCATAAGTTGTCTAACGCCAAATAGAAAGGAGCAATCTCCTCATGCATACCGTTTGGAAAGGGGCGATCAGCTTCGGGCTGGTCCATGTTCCCGTCAAAATGTTTTCCGCCACGGAGGACAAGGACATCTCCATGAAATATATCCACAAAGTTTGCGGCAGTCCAATCTCTTACGTCCGGCGCTGCCCGGCGTGCGATGTCGATGTCAACTGGGAGGAAATTTCCCGCGGTTATGAATATGAAAAAGGAAAATTCGTCCTGTTTGAAAAAGAGGAGCTCGAGCAGTTGAACGATCACGTTGAAAAAACGATCACCATTCTCGATTTCGTCGATTTGGAGGAGATCGATCCGATCTATTTTCAAAAAACGTATTACCTCTCGCCCGATCAGGCGGGCTCAAACGCCTACCAGCTGCTGCTCGAAGCGATGAAGCAGTCGGGAAAAATCGGCATCGCCAAATTCGCCATCCGCTCCAAAAGCAGCCTGGCGGCGATCCGGGTGCTGGAGGGCTGCCTTGCCGTGGAGACGATTTTTTATCCCGATGAAATCCGGCCGATCGCCCAAGTCCCCAACCTCCCGGAAACGTTTCAAGTCAACGATAAAGAGCTGACGATGGCCAAAATGCTGATCGAGCAGTTGTCCACCCCGTTTGAGCCGGAAAAATATACAGACGACTACCGGGAGGCGTTGCTTAAGCTAATCGAGCATAAGGTGTCCGGCGAGGAGATCAGCCTGGCTCCGGCGAAACCGGAGACCAACGTCATCGACCTGATGGCCGCGCTGCAGGCCAGCATCGAGGCGGTCAAACCGGTCGCCACCGACCCCGGTCCCGCCCCGGCCAAACGAACGCGCAAGCCAGCCGCCAAAAAAGCCAAAGCCCAGCCGGAGGAAGGCGCGGTAGCGGGAGGGGGCGGAGGCACTGCTGCGAGAGGCACAGCAACGGAAGGCGCAACAGCGGAAGGCGCAGCAACGGGAAAAGCGGAAACGGGAGGAAGGCCAACCGTCGCGGTCAAACCGAAGCCGAAGCGCAAAAGCCCCGCCAAACCGAAAGCCGAATAACCGGCCTAATTTACATGCTCTGCGAAACGCTGCAGTCCTCCGCCAGGACGCCCCCCCATCCCTGTATGATCGGATGGCGCATCGTGCCGCCGGGCGTCCACTCCAGAAATTGTACTTTTACGGTCAGGGCCGGCTGAATCCAGACGGCCCCTTTGAGGCGTTCCGGAACGTTGTAAAACGGCCGTTCCGGCACGGCGAGCCCCGGAATCTTGGCGGTTAACTCCCGCCACGTCTCAACTTTCCATTTTCCCGTTCCCGCATGTCCGATGTACAGAAACCGCCCCTCGGCGTCATACAAGCCGAGCAATATCGCGTTAACGATGCCGTCCCGGTACGTGACGCCTCCGATCGCCGCATACAGGTCCCGGGCCAGCTTCCGCTTGACCCATCTGCCGTCTTTGCCGCCGATCTGGTACGGGCTGTCGAGTTTTTTGCAGACGATGCCTTCCCAGCCCCGCTCTTTCATCAGGTTGAACAGAAGCTGCCCGTCCTGGGTATTGGGAACGAGCTGAACCCGGTCGCCGGGAATGACGATTTCCTGCAGCAGCCGCTGGCGTTCGGCCAGCGTACGCCCGGTCACCCAGTCGCCGTCGAAGTGCAAAATATCAAAAATCATGTAAATGGCCTGAATCCGTCCGCTCGCAAAGCGGATTTCCCGTTCCCGCCGCAGGCTGTCGCGCCGCATGATTTCATGAAAAGAGGGCTTGCCCCCGGATAAAGCGATCATCTCCCCGTCAAGGATGACCGAGTTCGCCCGGCAATATGAAGAGACGTCGGCGAATTCCGGATATTGCGCGGTCCGGTCGTTGCCTTTGCGGTTGATGAGCCGCGTTTCCCGCCCGTCACGGTAAGTCAGCATCCGTACGCCATCCCATTTTACCTGGGCCACCCAGTTTTCCCCCTGCGGGATCGTCTCGCTGCGAATCGGCTCAAACGGCGCGACCGGTTTTAAATCCATGAATGTTTGCCTCCATCCGTCACAAAGATGTGTGCAGCGTTACGTTTCCAAGTTTGCCCTTGGCCGCCAAGCTCCATTCTCCTGCCGGCTCATAGTTTCCGCGCCCCCAGGCAAGCCTAGAGGTAACAACCCGCGGGGGAACCCGGCCTGTGGCCTATGTGCCTGTATGATGCATCCCCAGCCGCCCCGATGAAAGGAGCTGTCCGCAAGCGTATGCCGAAAACAATCAAAGGAACGATCCGCGTTGATGGCGTAGAGGTGTCCGTTTCCAATCCCGACAAGCTGCTCTGGCCGGAAGCCGGCATCACCAAACGGATTTATTTGGAGAAGCTCGCCGAGCTGTCGCCTTACCTGCTGAAATACTGCAAAAACCGGCTGCTGACGACGATCCGTTATCCCGGAGGTATCCACGGCAAATTTTTTTACCAGAAAAACGCCCCCGAACCGCTCCCGCCATTTGTGCGCACAGAGCTGCATGAAAACATCCGGTACGTTGTCATGGACAGCCTGCCCGTCCTGCTCTGGCTCGGCAATTTGGCCTGCATTGAATTTCATCCTTCGCTGCATTACGTCGGGGAAAGCTTGCCCTGCGAATGGATGATCGACCTCGATCCGTCCCGGGAGGAGGAGCCGCGGATTATGGAGGCGGCCGCCATCGTCGGCGATGTTTTGGCTTCCCTGGGACTTACTTCTGTGCCCAAAACATCGGGCGCCACCGGCGTGCAGATCATCGTCCCTGTCGAATACGGCGTCACCTTCGATGAACTGCGCTCCATCGGCCATTTTGTGGCCCGTTACGCCACCGAAAAACATCCGGGCCTGTTCACCATCGAACGGTTAAAAAAGGACCGGGGCGACAAAATCTATTTCGACTACCTGCAGCATTACGGCGGCAAAACCCTGGCTGCGCCCTACACGCCGAGAGCCCGCGCCGCGGCCAGCGTTTCGACGCCGCTGACATGGGAGGAGGTGCGCAAGGATCCCAAACCGTCCGACTTCAACCTGCTGAACATCGGCGGGCGCCTGAAGGAGCGCGGGGATTTGCTGGCGGCCGTCCCGCCTCAGTCGGTCAAGCTGATTTTGCAGCATTTGCGTAGTCCGGTGAAGGCGTAACCGCTACAGCAAAGGCGACAGCAAACGCGCCAGGAGCTCCATCCCTTTTTGCCACCGGGAACGCCGGGCAAATTCCGCAAGACGGATGGGGACCGAGTCGGCGATATCCCGTTCGAAATCGTTCACCAGTCTTGCGATCGTTCCCTGATCGAACAGCAGCGCGGTCATTTCAAAGTTGTAGAAAAAACTGCGCATATCCATATTCGCCGTTCCGACGGAAGCCAGCAGGTCATCGACCAGCAGGACCTTGGCATGGATAAAACCTTTCGTATATTGATAGAACTTTACCCCGGCGGCCAGCAGCTCCTCAACGTACGACAGCGAAGCCAGCTTGACCAGCCGATGATCGGGGTGATACGGCAAAATCACGATCACTTCCACTCCGCTGAGCGCTGCCGTTTTTAACGCAGTGTAAACCGCCTCGTCAGGAATGAAATAAGGCGATGCGATCCAGATTCTCCGGGTTGCCACCGACATCGCGCCAAAGCACATTTCCCGGATGTTGTTCCTCGGCTGGCCCGGGCCGCTCGTTAAAATTTGCACCTGCTCGCTGCCCTCGCAGCGGTGGTCGGGAAACAAGCCCTGCTCATCGATCCGCTTGCCGGAAGCAAGCCGCCAGTCGTGCAAAAACGTCATTTGCAAAAAATAAACAGCATCGCCGCGCAGCTGCAAATGCGTATCCCTCCAGTAACCGTTTTTTTCGTACAGTCCCAAATAATCGTCCCCGACATTCAGACCGCCCACAAAACCAACGGTTCCGTCCACAACGATAATTTTGCGATGATTGCGGTAATTCAACCGGCGGCTCTGCAAAGCGATCAGCGGCGGCAAGAAGAAATGAACCTCCACCCCCTCCGCGCGCAGCCTTCGGACAAAAGAAGCCCGCAGCAGGTAACTGCCCAAACCGTCGCAAAGCAGCCGTACTTTTACCCCTTCCTTCGCCTTCCGGATCATGACCTCTTGAAATTTGGCGCCAATGCCGTCGGCCCGAAAAATGTAAAATTGCACATGAATGTGATCCTTCGCCTTCTCCATTTCCTTCAACATGGCGGAAAAAGCGGTCTCGCCTTCCGAATACACCTGCGTCAGATTGCGCCCCGTGATGGGATTTTTCGGCCAATGGGTCAGCAGTCCAAACAATCTTTTTTGGTGTTGGAAAGCCGGATTCTGCGCCTCTTCGGCCGTTCTCACGATGGAGATCCGCTTCCGCAGCTTCGCTTGGGCATCGGGAAACCGCGGCCTACCGCGGAGCCGCAGCCATTGGCGTTTGGTGTAATCCTTCGCCACGAAATAATAAGTAATAAAGCCGACAAACGGAAAGAGGAGCAAAATAAACATCCACGCCACGGCCTTGCTAGGGTTCCTGAACTCCAAAATGAGAATCATAGCGATTTGAGCGATGTACGCGAGTAAAACTACAAGCAACCAGATCATAGGTTCAGCCTCCCCTAGACATCAGCTTTAACCATCCGGCCGCCCGTTTATTCATCGCGTACCAAGAGAACAGCTTGTACGGAGGAAATGATTTATATCAGACAGGGATTACATTTTTGACATGATTTAAGAGTCATAGGAATAGATAAGATATAGAACCAACTCGAGAAGTAGGGGAGGAGATGCCATGAGGAGTGTAAGCTTGCCGAACCCTAACCGGATGACGCTGCTTGTCCTTCGGGACGCCAACCAGCCCGTTAAGCAGGTTCAAGTGTCCAAGCCGCTCGTTGTTGCCGTCCCGCTGCTGGCGCTGCTGTCGATTTCCGGCCTGATCGTCAGCCTGCAAATTCAATCGGATCACACCGTTTCCAGGCTGGAAAAACAATTAAAATCGCAAACCATCGCTTTTGAAGCGGTCGTTACCGACAAAAACGAAGCGATACAGCGCCTGCAAAATGAAGTGATCGCGCTTTCCGGACAGTCCAAGGAGATGATGGACCGCATGGAACGCGTGGCGGAGCTGGAGGCCCAGCTTCAGAAATTCATCGATAAATACGGCGATTCGAAGGAACTGGGCCAATTGTCTTCCCTGTCCCGGGACGATTTGCCGGATTCGCTTGCAGCCAGCGGGATCGGCGGCGAATTTATCGCGGTTCACGACAATGAAATCGAAGCCCTTGCCCGGGAGACGAGCGATGATTTTGCGATGATGAGCGACATGCTTGATGAAATGGAGAAAAACGTTCCGGTTACGCTCAAAAAAGCAAGGCAAACGCAATACACCATTTCCGGCACGCCTTCGGAATGGCCCACGTTGTCCACGCGGCTGACTTCGAATTTCGGGTACCGGACGGATCCTTTCGCCGGCCGGGCCGCTTTTCATGCCGGCATCGATATCGGCGGCAAGCTAGGGGACCCCGTTTACGCCGCCGGGGCCGGTAAAGTCATTACCACCGACAAAGACAGCTCACACGGGAGATATATCGTGATCGAACATCCCGGGGGGCTGCAAAGCTGGTATTTGCATTTGAACGAGATCGGCATTTCCGAAGGTGATACGGTGGACAAAGGACAGCAAATCGGCAAGCTGGGCAGCAGCGGACGCAGCACCGGGCCACATCTTCATTTTGAAATCGTGAAGGCCGGCAAACCCGTCGATCCCCTGCCCTATTTGAAGTAAATATCCTAAGTAATGGAGGGCTGAAGTGATGATGTTAAAAGACAGGAAAAATCCAGCAGGACTTACCGATACGTTAATCGGCCAGGGCAGCAGCATCGAAGGCAAGCTGGAGTGCAAATCCAATCTGCGCCTGGAAGGAAAATTCCGCGGTGAAATCGAGTGCCTCGGGCAGATCGTGATCGGCGAGACCGGCGAAGCCCACTCGAATATTCAAGGCGGCGAAGTGATCGTGGCCGGCAAGGTGATCGGTGACATTTTAACCGGGGGGAAGCTGACGATTACGAGCAACGGCCAGGTTGACGGAAATGTCGACGTCGCCAAGCTGATCATTCTCGAAGGCGGGCAGCTCAACGGCACGAGCAAAATGGAACCCGCCGCCCCCGCCCCTGCTCCCGCACCCATGAGCGCTAAAGAAAAGCGTAAAAAATCGGCGCAGCCGGAAGCGGGATAATCCCTAGGCGAGCCCAAGGCTGGGAACCCCCTAGCATTGTGAAAAAGTTCCCACCTGCATGAAGAAGCCAACGGGAACTTTCTGTTTTAGGGGTTAAGCCGCAACATCCCTTTTTTTGAACACAAACCAGGAAATAAGGAGAAACAGCATGACATACGCGGCCAGAACCGCCGCCGAAAAGCCCAGCGTCATCCCGGCAGGACCTGTCCGCCCGCCGTAATATTGGCTTAAATTCATGTTCGTGAACAGGATGTATTTGGCCCACGGAAAGCGCACCGGATTAAACAGCATCGCGAAAAGGTCTCCGGCAAACAAAATAAAAATCGATAAACCGATGGCCAGGCCGCCGGAGCGAAAAACGGTGGACAGCATAAAAGAAAAAATCGTGATCACGAGAAATTTTATGTAGTCGTACAGCCAATTTTCCAGGATGGACAGGGCCGGACTTTTCCCTTCCGGAAACAAGGCCGAAGGCATGTTCGGATAGATAAGAAAAGATACCGCCAGCGCCGCGGCAAAAAACACCGCCGACATGGCCAGCGTAAACAACAACACGGCCAGCAGCTTGGAAGCGAGCACCTTCGTGCGGGTCCAAGGACGGATCAGCAGCAACTTGATCGTTCCCCACGTAAATTCTCCGGCCACCACATCGGCAGCGGCGATGGCGGCGAAAATACCGACGAGATAATACAGGAAGGTCAGCTGATCCACGACGTCCCAGGCGCTGAGGGTGGAAGTTCCCCCATCCAGCGCATACAAAATCCCAAACAGGAACGTCAGCAGGACGAGCAGCCCGGCCATAATCCAGGTGCGCAAACGGCGGTATATTTTCATATTCTCGTTTTGGACGAGCCTCCAAAAATTACTCAATGCGCCCACCTCCCGTAAGCTCCAGAAATTGATCCTCCAGCGAACGCGTCAACACCTGGATTTCATAAACGGAGATGCCCGCCATGACCAGCTTGGCATTGATTTCCGCGGCCTTGGTGCGGTCCGCCGTGACGATAAAGCGGCCGCCTTGGGCGCGACCGGCTCCGATAATCTCGGCGGCCCGCTCCGCGTCGCTGACCTCGAAGGCCATTTCCCGTCCTTGCTCCGCTTCCCCTTCCGTCCGCAGCGATTTGACATCGACGAGCCGCCCCTGCTGAATCACGGCCACCGTATCGCACATCAGCTCCATTTCCGCAAGCAAATGGCTGGATACGAACACGGTCGTGCCTTCTTCGCGGGCCAGCGTCCGCAAATAATCGCGGAGCTCGCGAATCCCCTGCGGGTCAAGACCGTTGGTCGGCTCGTCCAGCACCAGCAGCTTGGGCCGGTGCAGTATCGCTTGAGCGACGCCAAGCCGCTGGCGCATCCCCAGCGAATAGGTTTTCACCTTGTCGTGGATGCGGCGCTCCAGGCCCACCAGTTCAACCGCTTCCCATATCCGCTGCTTCGTCACTCCCGGCGACATCCGGGCATAGTGCAGCAAATTTTGGTACCCGGTCAGGAACTTGTACATCTCCGGATTTTCCACAATCGCCCCCACGTGCGAAATCGCCTGCTCAAAACGATGTTTGATGCTGGTCCTTTGAATGAAAATATCGCCTTTCGAGATCGACATCAGCCCGACCATCATGCGAATCGTCGTCGTTTTCCCGGCCCCGTTTGGCCCCAGAAACCCGTAAACCTGCCCCGCCGGAATGTCCAACGTCAAAGCATCGATCAACGTCTTGGAGCCGATCGTTTTGCTCACGCCCTGAATCCGTACAACGGGCTCCTCCGTCACCGTCATGTTGCTCCCCCTCGCTTTTTGTTTATCGGTAGTTTCTTGCTTCGAAACTTCTTATTATACTTCAAAATGTGCAGCAAAAATAATGCCTGGCTAAAACAACACCTAGTATGCGTGGCGCATTGATTGCACGATATCACCGAACTTCACCATCATAATCAGGTAATATTTCTATATTCTACCACAAAAGGATATTCCCCTAAACCACTTGTTTCCAGGTCAAACCTATATAGAAAATAGACGATTATAGTCAAACATAAGTTACGAACTTACTCCTAAGTATCTTGCACGGCCATACAACTCAGCTTCTTCTGCCGCTTTGCAAGGACAAACAAGCTTACCTTCCTGCCGCCTTGCAGGGACAAACAAGCTTGCTCCTCCTGCACGCTTTGCATAGCAATCCAGCTTACTCCTCCTGCACGCCTTGCATGGCAATCCAACCCGCTCCTTCTGCTCCCCAGATCCTTTTTGCTGGTCTTTTAAGCCTAGTGAAGATAGTTTAATGCCAGTTCCCGGAGCTCGTATGCGCGAACCCCACGTCCCGTTTCGATAGGGGCCAGCAATCCTTTGGCCGTAAGGGAACGCAGCCGATTGCGGGCGGTTCTGAAATCGATATCAAACGCATCGGTCACGTCCTTGGGGCGAACATGCCGTCCCAGTCTCCAGGCTAAGAGGAGAATCTCCTTTTCCGTGACGGGTAATGGCCGATCAATGCCTTTCCGTAGAAGACGAGGGCTAATCACCATTTGCAGCAGCATTTGGCACACCTCGGGGCGCCTTTGAATATCATCAAAGGAAAAATGAATCATCTTCCAGCCAATCCCGGTTAAAAACGTGTCCCTGTTCAGCGCATAGCTGAACTTCTCGCGATCCATGTCCTTGACATGGCTTTGATAACCGTCGCATTCCAGCCCAAACCGACCGAAGGCCGGCAAAAAGGCAAAATCGAGAAACTGTGACTTTCGGTTCCAATCATACACTTCATACTCCGGGTGCAGGTTATCAAGAGTTCCGAACAGCGGCCACCACACATTTTGCAATAGAAGTTTCTCGGCATATTGATGCCCGCGAAGCAGCCTGCCTTTCCTTTCCCCCGTCCTGCGGGACAAGTGGTATTCCATAAACGCCTGATGCGCTTCCTCAAACTCCATAGGTTTATCCCCCCATCGTCACAAAAAATAAAAGAACGCCCCAGCGCCGCACCATGCAAATACAGATGCGTAAAGGGACGTTCTTCGTCTGAGACTAGTATAGCACGTGATCAATCTGATAGGCAAAGCCGGATGAGAGAGCACGACCGAGTGGAGAGCATCGTTACGTGAAGAAGTAAGCCGGACTAAATCAAACCCCGACGAAAGGCCAAGTCCGATGCAAGCCAGACTAGAACACAGTTGGACCAAAGTACACCTGAAAAAGCTTAGTCACGCTATAGGTTGCTCAGCTCACATTGGAAAATATCCAATAGATATGGAAAATCACTTCCAATATAACAAGTGTGATTGGATTTTTTCCAATAGATTCACCCCAACACCGATAAAAGAGCCTGATTGAAGCAAATCTATTGGATTTTTTCCAATCAAGCCGCCAAAATTGCCGCTACTCGGGCCAATCTATTGGATATTTCCAATCACCATCAGATCTGAAGCAGGTTATGAAGTGGATTCGACGTCAAACTTGTATTCAGCAGGAGGGTGGGCTTACGTTTCGGTGCTAAAACCCGACTTGATTAAACACGCACCTATGAAAAAAACCGGAGGCCTGAGATCAACTCAGGTCCTCCGGCTTTTCCGGTTTATAACTCGTATATTCGCTCCCGATATGCCTCGTTATCCGTCAGCCCTTGCCGGTTCTGGCCAGTTCGCGCGTGTTGGCTTCGAAGGCGGCGAGCAGCGCGGCTTCGCCTTTGAGGCCTTCGTTCTCCACTTTGCGGATTTGCTCCAGCATCCGTTTGTAGTCTTTCGGGATGACGCGAACGAACTTCGGCAGGTATTCGTTCCAATTATCGAGCACCCGGCGCCCCACCGCGCTGTCCGTGTACAGGACATGCCGGCTGATCATCGTGCGGAGCTGATCCGCTTCGGCCGCATCCTCGACCGCTTCGAGCAGCACCATCTCCAGGTTGCAGCGGCCGGCGAAGTCGCCGCTCTCGTCGAGCACGTATGCGATCCCGCCGGACATCCCGGCCGCAAAGTTGCGGCCCGTTCCGCCCAGGACGACGACGCGCCCGCCGGTCATGTACTCGCAGCCGTGGTCGCCCACGCCTTCGACGACGACATTCGCGCCGGAGTTGCGGACCGCGAACCGTTCGCCGGCGATGCCGCGAATGTACGCTTCGCCGCTCGTGGCGCCATAGAACGAAGTGTTGCCGATGATGATGTTCTCCTCAGGCACGAACGTCGCCCGCGGCGAAGGCTTCACGATCACTTTGCCGCCGGACAATCCTTTGCCGGTGTAGTCGTTGGCGTCGCCTTCCACGGTTAGCGTCATGCCTTTCGGAGTGAAAGCGCCGAGGCTTTGGCCCGCCGAACCTTCAAAGTGCAGCGTGATCGTGTCCTCCGGCAGCCCTTCGGCTCCGTAGCGGCGGGTTACCTCGCTGCCCAGCACCGTCCCGGTCGCCCGGTTGACGTTGCAGATCGGCAGGTGCGCGCTGACCGCTTCCCCGCGTTCGAGCGCCGGCGCGGCGATTTCAAGCAGCTTCGTCACATCCAGCGTCTCTTCGATCCCGTGGTTCTGCCGCTTCGTGCAGTAACGGCTGCCGCCTTCAGGCAACTCCGGCATATGCAGCAGCGCGTTCAGGTCTACGCCTTTCTTCTTCCAATGCCCCACCGCCTTGACGGTGTCCAGGCAATCGGTGCGGCCGATCATTTCGTCCAGCGTGCGGAAGCCAAGCTCGGCCATCCATTCGCGCAGATCTTCGGCGACAAACTTCATCAGGTTCACCACGTGCTGCGGATCGCCGGTGAAGTTCTTCCGCAGCTCCGGATTTTGCGTCGCCACCCCAACCGGGCAGGTGTCGAGCTGGCAGACGCGCATCATAATGCAGCCGACCGCCACAAGCGGCGCCGTCGAGAAGCCGTACTCCTCGGCACCCAGCAGGGCGGCGACGGCCAGGTCGCGTCCGGTCAGCATCTTGCCGTCGGTTTCCAGCACGACGCGGTCGCGCAGATTGTTCAGCATCAGCGTTTGATGGGTTTCGGCGAGGCCCAGTTCCCAAGGCAGACCCGCATGGCGGATCGAGCTTTGCGGCGAAGCCCCTGTTCCTCCGTCATAGCCGCTGACCAGGATCACGTCCGCCCGGCCTTTGGCCACCCCGGCCGCGATCGTGCCGACGCCGGCTTCGGACACCAGTTTGACGTTGATGCGGGCCTGCGGGTTGGCGTTCTTCAGGTCGTAAATCAGCTCCGCCAAATCCTCGATCGAATAGATGTCATGGTGCGGCGGCGGCGAGATCAGGCCTACGCCAGGCGTTGATCCGCGCACCTCCGCAACCCACGGATACACCTTGCGGCCCGGCAGCTGTCCGCCTTCGCCCGGTTTTGCCCCCTGGGCCATCTTGATTTGGATTTCGTCCGCATTAACCAAATAATGCGAAGTGACGCCAAACCGGCCCGAGGCCACCTGCTTGATCGCGCTGCGGCGCAAATCGCCGTTGGCGTCCGGCACGTAACGCGCCGGGTCCTCGCCGCCTTCGCCGGTGTTGCTCTTGCCGCCGATGCGGTTCATCGCGATCGCGATCGTCTCGTGCGCCTCTTTGCTGATCGAACCGAAGGACATCGCGCCCGTCTTGAACCGGCGCATGATCGATGCCGCGGATTCGACTTCCTCCAGCGGCACCTTCGGTCCTACCGGCTTCAGCTCCAGCAGGGAACGCAGCGTGAGATACTTTTCATTCTCCCCTTGAACCAGTTCGGCAAACTTCTTATATACCTTATAGTCGCCCGTACGCACCGACTGTTGAAGCAGATGCACCGTCTGCGGGTTGAACAAGTGTTCTTCCCCGCCGTCGCGCCACTGGTATTCCCCGATGGAATCCAGCACCTTGTCTTTGCCGTCCTTGTCGGTAAACGCCCGGAAGTGATGGTGGAGCGTTTCCTTGGCCACCTCGCTCAGCCCGATCCCGCCGATCCGGGAAGGCGTCCACGTAAAGTACCGGTCGACAAACGACGCCTCCAAACCGACCGCTTCGAAAATTTGCGCCCCGCGGTAGGATTGAATCGTCGAGATGCCCATTTTGGACAACGTTTTGACCACGCCTTTGGTCGCGGCCTTAATGAAGTTGTATACCGCTTTTTCGTACGACACGTCTTTCAGCATGCCTTGGCCGATCATATCCTTCAGCGTTTCAAACGCGAGATAAGGGTTCACGGCGCTGACCCCGTAGCCGAGCAGCAGCGCAAAATGATGAACCTCGCGCGGCTCCCCGGACTCCAGCAGGATGCTCACCTTCGTCCGCGTCTCCTCGCGGATCAAGTGGTGATGCAGGCAGGAGACGGCCAGCAGCGCGGGAATCGCCGCATTCTCCGCGTCCACGTCGCGGTCGGACAAAATCAGGATGTTATGCCCTTTGGCAATAACGCGGTCCGCCGCCTCGCACAGCGTATCAAGCGCCTTGCGCAGCCCTTCGGCCCCTTCAGCGGCCGGGAACAGGATCGGAATCGTAATCGCCTTGAATCCCGGACGATGCACATGGCGCAGCTTGGCAAAGTCCTCGTTGGACAAAATCGGCGAATCGAGGCGGATTTGCCGGCAGCTTTCCGGCTCCGGCTTCAGCAAATTGCGCTCCGGCCCAATCGTTGTTACCGTCGACGTAACCAATTCTTCGCGGATCGCGTCGATCGGCGGGTTGGTTACCTGCGCAAACATCTGCTTGAAGTAGTTGTACAACCGCTGCGGCTGATCCGACAGCACGGCCAGCGGCGCATCGTATCCCATCGAAGCGACGTTTTCCGCCCCGGTCAAAGCCATCGGCTCGAATACTTTCCGCAAATCTTCGTACGAATAGCCGAACGCCATTTGACGCAGGGCGATATCCTCATGGCTTTCCGCGGGAAGCTCCAGCGCCTCCGGCAGGTCCTCAAGCGTGATCAAATGCTCGCTCAGCCATTCGCGGTACGGGTGCTCTTTCGCGATCGCCGATTTCACTTCCTCGTCGGAAATGATCCGCCCTTCCCGCGTGTCCACCAGCAGCATCCGCCCCGGACGCAGCCGGTCTTTATAAAGCACGTCCTCTGCCGGAATATCGAGCACCCCGACCTCCGACGACAACACGATCAAATCGTTTTTCGTCACATAGTAACGCGACGGGCGCAGACCGTTCCGGTCAAGAATCGCGCCGATCTGGATGCCGTCGGTAAAGCCCATCGCCGCCGGTCCGTCCCAAGGCTCCATCAGCGAGCTGTGATACTCATAAAACGCTTTTTTATCGTCATCCATATCGCCCAGCCCAACCCACGGTTCAGGAACCATCATCATCGCCACATGCGGCAGGGAACGGCCGCTCAGACACAGAAATTCAAACGTGTTGTCGAACATCGCCGTATCGGAGCCGTCCGGATTGATGATCGGTTTGACCTTCTCCAGATCATCGCCGAAGGCATCGGTTTCGAGCATCGACTGGCGGGCATGCATCCAGTTCACGTTGCCGCGCAGGGTGTTGATCTCGCCGTTGTGGATCATGAAGCGGTACGGATGCGCCCGCTCCCAGCTCGGAAACGTATTCGTGCTGAACCGGGAGTGGATCATCGCGATCGCCGATTCCAGGCGCTCGTCGCGCAAATCCAGGTAAAACTGGCCGACCTGTTCCGTCGTCAGCATCCCTTTGTAGACCACTTTACGGCAGGAAAGGCTGGATACGTAAAAAGCGTCCCCGCCTTCCGCCCCGCTGTACCGGATCGCCAATTCGGCCCGGCGGCGGATCACGTAAAGCTTGCGTTCGAAGGCCAGCTCATCCCGCACCCCTTCGGCGCGCCCGATAAAGATCTGGCGAACGAACGGCTTAGCCGCTTTGGCCGATTTGCCGAGCATGTCGTCCCGGGTAGGCACGGTGCGGAAGCCGATCAGCTTCTGGCCTTCCTCCTCAACGATTTGCGTCAGCAGCGCCTCCTGCTTGCTGCGGAGGTCCTCGTCATGCGGCAAAAACAGCATGCCGACGCCATAATGACCCGGCTCAGGCAAAGCGAATCCGAGGCTTTGCGCTTCCGCGGCAAAAAAACGATGCGGGATTTGCAGTAAAATACCTGCGCCGTCCCCCGAATTCGGTTCGCTGCCCTGACCACCCCGGTGCTCCATATTCGCCAGCATCGTCAAAGCCTTGCTGACGATATCATGGGAGGCCTGGCCTTTGATATGAGCGACAAACCCCATGCCGCAAGCGTCTTTTTCAAAAGCGGGATCATACAGTCCCTGCTTGACTGGTGTAACGGTGTGTTTCATCATCTGACGCAACCTTTCTATAGTTAAAATAAGCGATAATTAACGAAACATTTTATGAGCATGATAACCTTCCCTTGGCCGGATAAGCCCGGAACAATCTTTCTTTTATTCTAACGGAAAATGTCACGTCTGTTTTTGCACTATATTCTATTTCTTTTGCACTATTGATTATATTTTTCAGGGAATTCATCCGCTGCTTTCCGCGAAAGCGTTCTTACGTATGCAGGATATTCTTCCGGTGTGAAAATCAGCCAAAAAAAAACCGCCCCCGGTGATGTCCCAGGAACGGATGGCGATCGGCGGTATAGCGGGTTTGCCTGTCTTACTTTACCGGCGATAGCCCGCTTGCCAAAAAGTCGCGGATGAAATTTTTGATCTGGTCTTTGCTGAGCGGTTTATGCGCTTTGTTCCAATCCGACGTAAGGGTGATATACAACTTGAACACCACGAACGAAACGAGCTTGGGATCGAAATCGCGGATCTCTTTCCGCTCCACCGAGCGGGCGATCTGCCGCTCCAGATAATCCAAAATGTTGTTTTCGACCTGTTCCAGACCTTCGCGGGCCTTGGGCGTGCCGATTTCCCGCACTTCCTGCGACAGCTTGATGAGCAGTTCGTGTTCGCTCCGGTACTCCAATATCGCATCCATCACCCGGTGCAAATTATCGAAAAAACCCTTGTTCTCGTCCACCTCATGCTCGACGATCCGGCGCATATCGACAATCACGGAGCGCAGGATTTCGTCAAACAGTTCTTCCTTGTTCTTAAAAAAGGTATAAATCGTTCCCTTAGCCACATTCGCGATTTTGGCCACATGGTCCATCGTCGTCGCTTTATACCCGAACAGCGAAAACGATTTTTCCGCGGCTTCGACGACCTGCTTGCGGCGGTCCACCAGCGCCATGAGGGACACCTCCTTGTACAAAGTACATGTTATACTTAAGAAATAAATCCTTAAAAATCAGACTAAAAATCATTTTTGGTCATTAAGTCAATTTTCACTCTATCACTATTAAGCACCGACCGCAAGGCATTTTATCATCTTTTTTGGGGCATCCCCGGATCCCCCGCCCGCGAAAGCCCCCCGTCCAAGGTCCAGCTCCGTACCCGTCCCGAGCCTCTTTAAACCGATGCGAAAAAGAAATAAAATAGCCATGAGGAAAAGAGAATCCGGATTAAACTTTGGAGCAGGTGAACGACATGCGTAAAAAAAGAGTGCTGATCTTATCGGAAGGATTCGGAAGCGGCCACACCCAGGCCGGACACGCTCTGGCCGCCGGGCTTAGAAAGCTCGCTCCGGATATCCAGACGAAGGTGATGGAGCTCGGGTCGTTTTTGCATCCGACGGTAGCTCCGTGGATTATATCCGCTTACCGGATGACCGTAAGCACGAGTCCGGCTCTGGTCGGCAAGCTTTACCGCAAAAATTATGAAAAACCCGTGAGCAAGCTGACGCGCCTGGCGCTTCATAAAATGTTTTACCAGCATGCCGCGGATGTGATCGATCAATTGGATCCCGATCTTATCGTTTGTACGCATCCGATTCCGGCCGCCATCGTTTCGCGGCTGAAGGCGTCCGGGATCGATATCCCGTTATGTACGATCATTACCGATTACGACGCTCACGGTTCCTGGATCAGCCCCGGCGTGGACCGGTTTCTCGTCTCCGCGCACGAGGTGAAGGAGCTGCTGCAGAGCCGCGGCGTATGCCCGGCCAAAATCCAGGCGACCGGCATCCCCGTCCATCCGGATTTCTGGGCTAAGCAGAACCCCGTGCAGGCCAGAGCCGAGCTGGGGCTGAAAAATATGCCTACCGTGCTTGTGATGGGCGGCGGATGGGGGCTGTTGTTTGACGAGGATCTGATCGCCGGAATAGCGGGCTGGCTGGATAAAGTTCAGTTCGTGTGCTGCATGGGGAGCAACGACAAGCTGGCCCAAAAGCTGCGCAGCCACCCGGCCCTTCAGCATCCCCACATGAAAGTTCTCGGCTTCACCCGCGAGGTGAGCAAATGGATGGACGCCGCCGATCTTTTGATCACAAAGGCCGGCGGCATGACCTGCACCGAAGGCCTGGCCAAAGGCATTCCGATGCTGTTTTTCGATTCGATTCCGGGGCAGGAGGAGAAAAACCGCGAGTTTTTCGTCAGCCGCGGCTATGGCTCCGAATTGACTTCACTGGACATTTTGGACGATTGGCTGGCCTTTATCCGCGGCAGCAAGGGAATCTCCACCCCCGTTCCAACGCAGCACAAGCGGACCGCCCTCTCCTCGCCTTACCAGCCGGACCAATGCGCCGCAAGCGTGCTGGATCTGCTGGAAGCGGCGGACAGTTTGTCCGCCAGGGCCCATCTCCCCGCCGAAAGCCTTGCCGAGCAGCGGGCCAACTAGCAGAGCGAGGGAAAAAATGCCGCAGTCCAAAGTTAACCGGCAAAACCGCCAGGCCCGTCAGGGCCTTTTTTATTGGCTGAAGCTGACGGTCGCCACCGTCTCGTACATGGGCCGCTCATGCATATGCGTTCGGTAGACCACCAGACGGTCCGCCGTCCAGGAACCGAATGCGGCATCCTCCTTCAGCACCTCCGCATTGATCGCCGCCGCGTCTTCACGGTATTTGCGGGCCAGCGTAATATGCGGACTGTAGTGCCGCTCTTCGGGAACAAAACCCAGCTCCCGGTTGGCCTCGGTCACCTGGCGGTGCAGCCGGTCCAGCGCCGGCAGGTCCCCTTTTACCCCCGCCCACAGCACGCTTGGGCTGGCCGGGCGGCCAAAGGTGCCGCAGCCGCCGGCTTCCAGCGAAAAGGGGGCCACGCCAAGGACCGCTTTCCTGAGGGAGGCTTCCAGCTCCCCCAGCCGCTCGGGCGGCATGTCTCCCAAAAATTGCACCGTAATATGATAATCCTCCGCGTGCACCCATTTGCGGAACGGCAGCCGGTCCCGCCGCTGGCGGCACCAGTCGTCCAGCTTCCGCTTCACCTCGGCCGGAATGGGGACCGCCACGAACAAACGCCATTTCTCCCCGGTTTCTGTCATGTCATGTCACCCCTTGTGATTTTTTTCCCAATTATTTATTTTTAGTGATGTTGTTTATTTGTCGTAAATATTTTCTCATTATAATGTGTCTTAGACCATTCTACATATTCAGACATCATTCCGCAAAAAAGAAAGGGGAGAAACCATGGGATTCGCACAAAAAATAACATCCGTCTTAATCGGACTGCTCGTCATCGTCGGGCTTTTACTCGGTTTTTTCGGTTATCGGATGACGTACGCCCAGGTCGAACAGTCCGTTGGCATCGAAACCGTCGGCTGCGCCAACATTACGACCGGCCTCGTCGACCCGAAGGATATCGAAGCTCTGGCCCAAGGGGACCGGGCCGGCCTGGCGGAGCTGGAGGAGCGCCTGAACTGGACGGTGGCTCATAAGCCGCTGTTCAAAGAAGTGTTCCTCATGTCCCTGGACGGCCAAATCCTCGCCGCTGACGAAAATTTGCAAAAACGCGGGTACCGGGCAGGGGATTCGTTCTACTTCAGTCCGCAGGACCGGGATATGATTATGACGATGAAACATTCCGTTTACACGAAGGTTTATGACTACGATGGGGCCAAGCTGCTCAGCGGTTACGGACCGATATACAGAAACCACGATCCGAACCAGGAGATCATCGGCTTGATGGTCATTAACTTCGATGCCTCCATTATCGGGGAGCGCACCTGGGATATCATCGCACTGCCGTTCGCCGTCGGCGGGGCCGTATTTTTGGCCGCCGTGGCGTTCATTTACTTTTTCATCCACCGCATGATCCGTCCGCTGGAAACTTTGTCAGGGCAAGTTGACCGCGTGGCGCAAGGCGATTTGACCGTGGAGCCGCTGCGGCTGAGCAGCCGGGATGAAGTAGGAAAGCTGACGAGAGGTTTCGGGGAAATGATCGTCAGCTTGCGGCGGCTGATTAGCGAGGTGAACGATACGTCCATGCAGGTGGCCTCCTCATCGCAGCAGCTTTCGGCCAGCGCCGAACAGACAGGACGGGCGGGGGAGCAAACCGTGCATATTACGCAAAAGCTGGCGGAAGGCGCGGAGACGCAGCTCCGCAATTTAGAGGCAAATTCCGAGGCGCTGCGCGAGATGTCCGGTACGATCGCTAGAATCGCAAGCCGGGCCGAAAACGTAACGCAGGCGGCGCTGCAGTCGTCCGAGGCATCGCGGCAAGGCGGGGAATCGATCCGCCTCGGCAGCGAGCAAATGGCAACGATGGAGCTCAAAATCGTGCAGCTCTCCGCGCTGATTCAGGGGCTTGGGGATGATTCCAAAGAGGTTCGAAGCATTCTGGACATCATCGCCGAAATTGCCGCCGAAACCAACCTGCTCGCGTTAAACGCTTCGATCGAAGCGGCCCGGGCCGGGGAACACGGCAGCGGTTTTGCCGTCGTGGCCGCCTCCGTCCGCAAGCTTGCGGAGCGGTCGGCGGACTCCGCCCGGCAAATCGCCGCGCTGATCGAACATATCGTGAAGCAAATCGAAGCAACCGGCCGGACGATGGACGAGACCGTCCTGGAAGTTAAGCGCGGCGCGGAGCTGGTCCGCAGTGCCGGGCGTTCGCTTGCCGATATCGGCAATTCGGCGGAATTTACCGCCCAGGCTATAGCCGATGTCAGCGGAAACGTGCAGACGCTCTCCGACAGTTCGCAAAGGCTGGTTCATTCGCTTGAGGACATTGTCAAATTCGCAAGCGAAACCGCGGAGAACGCACAAAGCATGTCCGCCGCTTCTGAGGAACAGCTAGCCGCGATGCAAGAAATCGATGCTTTGGCCAGCCTCCTGTCTTCCTTGTCGGAGAAGCTTCACGGGCTCATCGACCGCTTCAAAGTCGTTTAAGCAAAGCAAAAAGACCTGCCTGGCAGCAGCTCGGCTGCCAAGGCAGGTCTTTCGTTTGCGGCGGTGTTTAATCCATCAGCTTATTTGCCCAGGTAAGCGTTCAGCATCCAACGATGTTTGTCCAGGGCGGAAAGCACGCCGAGCAGCAAATCGCCGGTCGCTTCGTCTTCGACTTGAGCGGCCGTTTCCATAGCATCTTTCAGATCGCTGGACAGCGTCTCGAAGTCAGCGATGATGGCGGCTACCATTTCGTCGGCCGTCTCTTTGCCGCTCGCTTCCTTCAAAGTGGCGATCGACAGCGATTCGCGCAGCGTGGCGACCGGAGTTCCGCCGATGGCGAGCAGGCGCTCCGCGATATCGTCGATGTATCCGGCGGCTTCATCGTACAAGGATTCGAATTTTTCATGGAGCGTAAAGAAATTCGAGCCTTTTACAAACCAGTGGAAATTGTGCAGCTTCGTGTACATCAGAGTCCAGTTTGCGATTTGCAGGTTCAATTGTTTTTGCAGCTGTTGGTCAACTTGAGTCATCGTTTGATTTGCCATTTTAATTTCCTCCTATGTTCAAAAATTTTAATGCCCTTTTCGCTTTGCCTTGTGCCTTTTTAAAATCTTAAATTTAGACTAAATCTAAATCTTGTTTATATATTACCACTTGACGTCCAAAGATGCAAGTCTTGGAAACATGAATATCCCGTGAAGATTGAACAGGACTGTTTATTTTCGGGACTGACGACTATTCTTCGCCTAAACGGATGCCAATATGCAAAAAAACCGGCGCCTTCCGCGTCGGTCCTTCGAATGTTCACACACTTTTCCCTGTTTCCTATTTATTTATCCTTGCGAACCTGTAATTTTAATTGTTCCAGACTGCGCTCCAACTGGCGGATTCCGTCTTCGACGAGGCGGCGGTCCACGGCGTTTTCCAGCTCAAGCTGCGGCTTGCGGGCGGCAAACGCCTTTTTCTCTTCTTCCCAATAGGCCTGGCGGCGCTGAATTTCCTTATATTTGTCCAGTAAATCGGTGATAATATCGTAAAAGCGCTCATAGTCGACGATGATCTCGTCAAGGAAACGATCCACGTCCTCCTTTTCGTAACCGCGCATTTTGACGTCAAATTCCTTTTCGTGAATGGAGAGCGCATCCAGCTTGATGCCAAGCTGTTTGAACAGACCTTTCTGGTCTTCAAGTTTACGCGAGTAATCGTCTTGCATTGTTATTATCCCTCCGTACGGTTCTTGCCTTTTTCTATAATGTACCACAGATCCAGGCCTCAGTTCATCTTTCGCTTGTGTACTGTATGCTGCTATTGTAGCATGTATTCGACAAGTTTTAAGATTCTTTTTATAATATGGGGAGTAAATGCAAATCAGTCTATTCATCTGGTGGTGAGCAAGATTTTATACGTACTTTCCTTTTTGCTATCGTTTTTGATCGTTTATTTTCTCATTCCGCCGCTGGGCAAGCTGGCCTTTCGTCTCGATTTTGTGGACAAGCCCCGCGCCGACAACGAGCGGAAAATCCACCGGCAGCCGATCCCGCTGACGGCGAGCTACGCGATCTTTACCGGTTTTTTTGTTTCGTACCTGCTGTTCACGCGGGATTTCTCCTGGGAAACCGGGGCGTTATTTGGCGGAGGCCTGCTGCTGCTCGCGATCGGCACCGTCGATGACTGGTACAAAACGAAAGGCCGTGATTTTCCGGCGCTGCCAAAGCTGATCGTGCAAGTATCGGCTGCCGTGCTGGTCTATTTTGCGGGCATTCAATTCAACGGGTTCGTGAATCCGCTGAGCGGCCATTATGTTTTTCTTCCCGAATGGCTGCAGTTTATCCTGACGATTTTGTGGATTTTCGGCGTAACGACGGTGATCAATTTCTCGGACGGGCTCGATGGGCTGGCCGGGGGGTTGTCGGCCATATCGGCCGTTACATTGTTTGTGGTGGCCGTGACGAAAGGACAAACGAATTCCGCCATGCTGTCGATCACGTTGATCGGGGTTACGCTCGCTTATTTGCGCTATAACAAACCTCCGGCCAAAGTGTTTATGGGCGACGCCGGAGCGACTTTTCTCGGCTTTATGCTGGCCGTGATCGCGCTGGACGGCGCATTTAAGCAAGCGACGGTGCTGTCTCTGTTTATCCCGGTTCTGGCGCTCGGCGTACCGATCTTCGACAATCTGTTCGTCGTCATCAAACGGATGCTGCAGGGCAAATCACCGTATCAGGCCGACGCCAGCCAGGTCCATTACCGGCTGCTCCGCGCCGGCCTCAGTCAGAAGCAGGCGGTCATGGTGCTTTATTTGGTCAGCACCTGCCTTGGACTGTCCTCGATTATATTGCTGCTGCTTCAAATCTAATGGCGCGCGGACAAAAACAGGCGGCCGGTCTCCGAAATTTGCGTTCGGAAGCCGGCCGCCTGTTTATTTTCACTTCAAGGCGTCGTTCAATATAAATTGCCCCTCTGTCTGAATTTGTTTGATCGCCTCGTCCAAAGAAACTTGCTTTTCCATAACCCTTTGCAGTTCTCTTTGCAACAGTTCTTCGAACAATGAATAAAATTCCCGCGGAATATTCTCTTCCAAACTATGGTTTGCAATATTGGGTCTTAGTGAATAAAAACTGTTAAGGTCAATTCCAAGCTCCCCATAATGGCCCATTCTGGACAAAATATTGCCATCCAGAGACATGCCCTTGACTCTCGCGTAATCGTCGCTGTTCACGTATTGATAAACTCCCATGCCGTTTCCGCATTAGCCGATCCGTTTCTAATGGACCATATCTCTTTAAGCTGTATATCATTGGATAGATCGCGTGAAAGCGAATCTACCGGCCCGGCTGCTGTTCCTAATGAAAATGCGGCATGGTCCCGATTTCTGCCCTGCGCCTTTTCAATATCCTGGAGCAAAAGTAAATCATCCACCGTCATCGCCATAGAACCGTTTATAAACGGATCGTTCATTAAATAATCACGATAGCCGCGATCTGTCTGCTCATCCGGCGGTATATAAACGTTTTCAGAGGTGCAAGCGTCCAGGGCAAGCTGAAAAACTTCCCGCCAAGCGGGCGAATTTATCGTTACTTTCATATTTTTAGGGTCAACAACGCGGAGTCCTTGTGTTAAAGCGATACGATCAGCCAAAATGTCGACGGACAGGCCATCCTTCAAGCCAAATCCGTATAATCTTCCCCCATGGCTATCGTACCGCGGAAACCGCTTCGCCAGCTCAATCAGTTCCGCCCAAGTCATTTTATCCTGTGGGGGCGTTATTCCGTATTTTTCAAACAAGGTTTTATTGTAAAAAACGGCCGTTTCGTAAAATCGGGGGCTTAGTCCATAAATGGTTCCCTTCCCTTTCTCTTGCAGCAATTCGATGATCGCGGGATAGATACTTTGCAAATTATAATTGTCTTTATGAATAAACGAGTCCAATTCCATGAGCAGTCCTTCTTCGATATACCGCTCATATTGCTCCGCCTCCAACAATAGAACATCCGGCTGCTCCCGCTTTATAAATTCGATTTCCGCTTTGTCCATATCATCTTCGGAAGCGTAATCTATATGGCTATAATCCAAAACTTCAATTTCGATATCAGGATATTTCGTTCTAAACACGTCGCCATATTGTTGATTAAAATATTCCTCGCTATAGTACATCACTTTCAACGATTTCGGTTTATCGGGAGCCGCTTGCGGACTGCCCGCGCATCCTTCAAGAAGCAGCGCAAAGATGATCAATATGCCCCATGCGTATTTCCCCTTGAACAATTTTACCGCCTCCGGCAAGATCTTAATTTTTATTTGCCTTATCGTATTTTTCCCGGCTGACAGGCGATAGGCCGATCAGTTCATTGTCGGCATTTCGCTCAGCCTCTAAATCGATAGCACCGTTGGGAAAGGTGAAAAAACGGTAAGTCCCGTTCCCGTCCAGTTCATCCGCAAAAGAACGGACTAATTTGCCGTCGTAGTAAAAACGGTTCATTTTTTCATCATAAGTTAAACCGTACTTTTCATATACGGCATAACTCTGCGCGGTCTCTTCGCTGTCCAACCAGTTCGCCGTGTCCGCTTGCTCCCGGGCCGATGTAACAGCTTCTTCAGCATACGCGCCGGCGGCCGCTTCTTGATTAGCCGGAAAGGCTATACCCGAGCCTATTGTTCCTAAGAGGATAAGACTAAGGATGGCGATACCGTTCTTTTTCTTGGCAATATCCATGATGACGAATATTCGCTGTTTCATCTCTTCTAATCCTCCGTAAAAATTGGTGGAAAACATCGTTTGCAGCTTGGATTGATTCCTGATTACCCGAAGGATCGTCTCACTGTATTGCTGCCTTGCGGCATAACCCGCCCCTTTCACCACCTCCGCATCGCAGGAAATCTCGCATTGCTTGGCAATCGACTTGGCCATCAGATACACCGCGGGGTTAAACCAGTGCATCGCCGCCGCAATAAATACCAGGCTTTTATACCAAATATCTTTTCGTTTAAAATGGATGAGCTCATGCTTGAGGATATACGGCAATTCATCGGCGGAGAAATGCTGTGCGGGCAGTAATAAAGTCGGGTTTACGAAACCGATGATCATCGGACTGGCAACACAGGGGACTATTTGCAATCCGACCTGTCTGGTGATGCCGATATCGCTTTTAATGTTCAACAATATTTCATACATTTGCGGATCTGCGGGTTGCCTCCACCGTTTGACCAGCTTGAGAAAACGATAATGTTTCAGGCCATGATAAGCGGCGAATATAGCGGCTCCAGCCAGCCATAAGCCACCCGCTGCTTGCTCCCAGGAACTCACCGTCGTTAATCCCGAGCTCTCTTTGCCGGCCGGGATAAAAGCTGAGGTGCCCGCCGTATCTCCATATTCCGGCATGACTTGGCGAATCTCGGCGGGGGGAATGATATTCAGCGGAATTAAAGCCGCATCGGTGTGGAGCCTGAGCGGAAAAATAAGCCCGGCCACAATGACCGCCCAAGCATAATAAATCCATTTTGCGGCATATCTTCTCGACAGCCACGGGGTGACGGCCGTAAAGCCAAATATAAGGACGGTCATGGAAATGGAGCATTCGATCAATGCACTTAGAAATTCCCGCATCTTACTTCCCCCGTTTTCTTGCCCAGTTTAGCAATTCTTCAATATCGCGGGCACTGAGCCGTTTTCCGTCATACAGCGCATTTACAAAGCTAAGAACGGAATTTTCGTGATAAAGCTTCATAAACTTTCCCGTTTCAAATTTCAGATAATCCTCCTTGGCTATAAGCGGAAAATAGGTGCGTTCCTTGCCGTTTTTCTCCGTTCTTAGGAACCCTTTTTCCACCAGTCGCATCATCAGGGAAATGACGGTAGGCGCTTTCCACTCGCGTTCGTTGCCCAGTTGTTCCATAACCATGCTTGTCGTGATCGGCGGTTCATTGGCCCAAGCGACCTTCATGATTTCAAACTCGGTGTCAGGCAGTTTTTTGAAGCGACTCATTCGCTATCCAGCTCCTTTTTAGACAATTGCCTATAATCATGTTATACACTTGCCTAAAATGAAAGTCAATATTTCCCACACCTTCTTTAGCAACAAAAAAAGGCACCGGAAGGTGCCTTGCCCATTTATCGCTATTATGAAGTTTTGTTCGTCTCCCCCGAGGTGGCCTGAATCTCTTGAGCTTGGGGCTTCTCTTCCTCCACCACATCTCCGCGCGCGCCCCGCTTAAACTCCTTCAACATCGTGCCAAAGCTGCGCCCAAGTTCCGGTAGTTTGCTGGGACCAAACAACAGAAGCGCCGCAATCACCAAAAGCAGCAGATGAGACGGACGCAACAAATTTTCAAGCACATTTATCACTCCTAAGGGTTATCTTTGTGGTAATTATACTACTTTCTGACACCCAAAGGAAACCGTTTTATTCGCGATCAAGAAGATGACTTTTTTTGAACTACCTCTATAAGAAACCAAAAACCGCTTCTGGGCATATGCTGTGTCATCACGTAACGCAAAGGAGCGAACATCATGAGTTTAAACGGTCTGCTCGCTGTCATCGCCATCGGTATTGCCTCCAACCTGGATAATGCGGGTGTCGGCATCGCTTATGGAGTCCGGAAAATCCGCATACCTTGGTATTCCAATTTGACTATTGCTCTTATCTCTTTTTTGGCCACTCTGGTGTCGGGGTTGTTCGGAAGCTGGATTTCCTCGTGGATTCACCCTTGGGTGGGGCAATTGATCGGCACGGTCGTCATCGTTGGGGTCGGAGTATGGGTGCTGCTGCAACCGTACATAGAAAAAAAACCGTTGCCGCCGTCCGGCGAAGCGAACCCGCTGACCCGGCTGCTGCGTTATCCTGAAGAAGCCGACAAGGATAGCTCGAAATCGCTCAGCCTGGGGGAATCGGTCCTGCTGGGCATCGCCTTGGCCATGAATGCGCTGGCGGGCGGATTTAACGCCGGAATTACCCAACTCAACATATGGTACACCTCGCTGTCCGTCGGCGTTTTCAGTTTCGTGCTGCTCTCTTTATGTGCCGGATTAAGCCAAAAGTACGCAGCGGAGAAATTCGGCACCCGTGCCACCGTTATTTCCGGATTGCTGCTGATTTTAATCGGAATTCATCAAATGTTATAATAGAAAAAGGACATGTAAAATTCTCAGCTTAAATCGAACCGGAGGTCATAGTTATGATAAAAAAAATGATGCAGCGTCCGCTGCTGCTGAGCTTG
The DNA here is from genome assembly GCF_003863965.1 of Paenibacillus oralis. Taxonomy (GTDB): domain Bacteria; phylum Bacillota; class Bacilli; order Paenibacillales; family Paenibacillaceae; genus Fontibacillus; species Fontibacillus oralis. Next base: position 3,531,852 of record NZ_RRCN01000001.1, on the reverse strand, counting down.
TTTGCTCTGCTTCTAATCGCGGCGGCCGGATGCGGTCAGACCGCCACCGGCGCCGAACAGGATTCTTCGCCGGCTTCCGGCACCGGAAATGTGGATACGAGCGGAGCCGCCTCGCATCCCGTCGTAACCATCGAAATGGACAGCGGCAAGAAGATCAAGCTTGAGCTGTACCCGGAGGTGGCTCCGAATACCGTGAACAACTTTATTTCGCTAGTGAAAAGCGGATTTTATGACGGAACCACCTTCCATCGCGTCATTCCGGACTTCATGATCCAGGGCGGCGACCCGGACGGCATTGGTACCGGCGGTCCAGGCTACAGCATTAAGGGCGAATTCAAAACAAACGGCGTAGAGAACAATCTTAAGCATACAACCGGTGTGCTATCTATGGCGCGTCTAGGAGATAATCCTGATTCAGCCGGCTCCCAGTTTTTCATCATGGTTGCGGATGCCCCACACCTTGACGGCGACTATGCCGCCTTCGGCAAAGTCACCGAGGGAATGGACGTTGTGAATGAAATCGTGAGCCTGCCGCGCGATACGCCGGACAAGCCGAGCAATCCTCCAGTGATGAAAAAAGTCACGGTGGACACACTTGGGAAGGAATATCCCGAACCGGAAAAAATTCAATGAAGTTTGAAGACCGCATGCGCAGGCATACGGTCTCTTTTTTTGGTTCCGCTGGGGACAGACGCTGTCTCTGGCGAATTGGAACAAACACGGCCTGCCATTATATAATGTTTATATATTTCCTATTTATGGGGAGGTCGTATCCTTGATCTGGTTTACTAGTTTTGAAAAAGAGCTGGAGATGGCTTTCAGCGACGCGGAAGAGATTTTGTCGGGAATGCCTGAAGCCTTCCGGGGACAAGCTGTTGCCTACCTTGACAGGTTTCACGCAATAAAAAGGGGCGGTTCCCAAAATTACATATGCTACCTGCTGCCGTTTTGGCTGCAGGAGGCCGCCGGCACCAAACCGGAGGACAGCCGGCGCTTTACCGTGGCGATGATTTTCGTCATGATGTATTACCATTTGATCGACGAAGTGATGGACGATCCGGAGGACAAGGATAAACGCAAGCTGCCGCTGGCAAATTTGTTTCAATTCGAATTTTTGCAACTTTACGGCGGCTATTTTCCGGCCGCTTCTCCATTCTGGGGTTATTACCGCAAATACGCGGCGGAGTGGGCGGAAGCGGTCGCGTTTGAGAACGGGAGCGATTTTTTTCAGGAGGATCCAGTACGGGTGGCTCACAAGGCCGCCCCGGTCAAACTGTCCGTAGCGGGGGCGCTGCTGCTGGGCGGACGGGAAACGCGGATTCCCGCTTATGAAACGGCGGTGGACACGGTGTTGGTCACGCTGCAAATGCTGGACGATTGGGAGGATTGGGAAAAGGATTTAAGGGAAGGCAGCTACAATTGCCTGATTTCTTCCGTTCAGCAGGAGCTGCAAATCCCGCAAGACCGCCGGCCAACACCGGAAGAGATCAGAGAGGCGCTGTACGTGCGGGACATTCTGTTCACCTATGCGGAACGGACGGATCGTAACGCCTCCGCCCTGGCCGCCTCCGCTCGCGATCTTGCGCATTTGCGGGAGTTTCACGAACATCTCCGGCAAAGCCTTAAGCAAGGAGCGCAAGATCTCCGGGAGCAGCGAAATTTGTTGATTCGTGGCGGATTGGAGTATTGGCTGTCGAAAAACAAGACACTTACCTAGCACTTTGTCGAGTTCCATGGTATAGTAATGAGGAAATATTAACCTATTTTTTTAGGAAAGGGTGATCTTATGACAACAGGAGCTCTCCTTCAATCGCAAGTTATTGAGAAAGCATGGCAAGACCCCAGCTTTAAGGCGAAGCTGCTCGCCGACCCGAAATCCGCTATTCAGGAAGCGCTCGGCGTTATTCTCCCGGATCATATCAAGATTAAAACCGTCGAAGAAAGCTCTGACGAATTTTACATGGTGCTGCCGCCCAATCCGGCGAATGTGGTGAAAGGCGAGATTAAACCGCTTGGAATTTGGGACTAATAACTCCAATAATAAGCTAGCTTCAACACCGGCAGTCGGTTAATGGTGACGGAGCCGAACGGGTAGGGACCGAAAATGCTTATCCTGTAAAGTGTTCCTCCTGATTTACGGAAGGAAACCGGATAACGACTTCCGTCCCTGCCCCTTTTTCGCTGGTAAAATGAATTTCACCGTTCATTATTTCTATAATCCGGAATGTAACCATCAGCCCCAACCCGGTGCCTTTGGTTTTATTGGAGAAATAAGGTTCTCCTAGCCGGGCCAGCACCTCTTTGTCCATCCCTTCCCCATTGTCCTTAATATGAATCATGATGCTATCCTCTTCTTCATAACCCCAAATCAAAATCTCGCCTTCGCCATTAAGCGCTTCTATACTATTTTTTATAATATTGATGAACGCCTGTTTGAATTTTGATGAGTTTCCCTGGACATAGAGGTTTTTGGGAATATGAACGGAGATTTTGCCTCCCTGAAGATTGGCGAGCGGAATTAATATTCCTTCGATATGAATAAATTCATCAAGCACATTAAGGGCTGTTACCTTTCCGGCTTCAGGCTTGGCAAAGGTCAAGAAGTCCGTAATAATCCCCGACGCCCGGTCCAATTCCTCCAAAGCCATGTTTAAGTAAACTTTATCGGAGTTTTGCTGCTTCTCGGCCAGCAACTGTAGAAAACCGCGAGTAACTTGCAGCGGGTTGCGAACCTCATGGGCTACGGAAGCTGCCAGTTCGCTAATGATCTCCATTTTCTCCGAACGCTGCAGTTCATTGTTGAACATCTCCAACTGCTTCGAGTACTCCACCACCTGCTCATGATTTTCGGCAAATCTTCTGCCCAAAATAATAATCAACGACATCAGGAAGCAGACGACTCCCAACTTCCATAAAAATAATTTATAATACCCGGCATTATAGTAATACCATAGCAGTTCACTGGCACAGAGCGAGGCGAAAATTAAAAACCCTGTCAATAAAATGACCGCATCTTTATTCCCCTTGACGACATTGATCGTCAAGTTGCTGGCCAAAATAAGAAACTGGGCAATTATGATATACCCCATGATTTTAACGGTAATCACCGAGTAGAACATGTAAAAATGATTGGCCGACAGCTCATTGATAATCAGCACTAGTAAGCAAACCATAGAGTAAGCAACCAGGAATTTTCGCGACCGCCGAATCAGAGCATAGTACCCGGGGCCGAATATTTTTTCAAAGAAAAAGGTAAGCGAAGGAAGCAGGATAAACAACGACAGATCAAATAACGCCACAAGCAACCTGCCTGCTATATCATAGTCGAACAACCAATATACAAACGATGAGTACGTGAGTACGAGCAATCCGCTAGAAAAAATAATAGCACATAGGGAAAACCACATCGGCATGTTTACATATTTCAAAAAAACAGAACAAAAGAGCATAATTGCGGCGATAAATATCAGCGTGCTGCCCAGTATTAAATCCATCATGTTGCTTCTGACAAAGTCTTTTATTAATACCTGATGATGGCCGAGTTTAATAGAATCGAAAATACCAATTTTGTTGTTCACAGACGAGACTCCAATATAAACCGTTTGATAGGAATTTTCCGGAGTGATCGGGACCATGACGCTGTTGATGCTATAGTTGAATTTTCGCTGCGATTCGTAAACTGGGACTCCATCTATATTAACTACAATGTGCTTAGCGTATATTTTATCAATTAAAATAACCTGGGAATTACCGGTCAGCTCAGGAAGTTGGATTTTGGTCCACTGAGACATCCCCGCGTTTGGCTTTATTGGGATCTCTTCACCCGCCTTCACATCGATCCAGCCATCCAACGCCTCAAGCTGTGCCTTGCTCGGCTGCGGATCTAAACGGTCCGTCCAGGTGATTTGCCAGTGATCGATTTGGGTAACGTCCGATCCCAGGCCATTTGAACCTTTAAATAGAAAACCACTAAAAACCACCACAAGCAGCACGAAAAAAACAGCTACACCCTTAATCCAAAACTTCATTACAGCACCTCTGCACTTAATATAAAACAAGCTACCTTGTACATTTCGCTACAATCCCTATCAAAACCTCCAATAATATGGAAATGTAGAGAAAATTTTTTAAGTTTTTTGCACCACAGATATTTTAACGTTTATATGAAGTTTTAGCTATGAATAGTTACAAAAAAACTGAAAGAAAAATTTTGGGCTCAAGACCAAAATCAGTGCTTAACAAAATAAATGATGACGGAGATGGGAGGTTTGTCTCTCCAAACCACTTTGCACGATTATCCCTTTGGTTCAGAAAGCCAAGTCACATGAGCAAACGGGATAATCGTGCAAAGCCTCCGGATAGCGAGTCTCGCTCCAGTCGGCGTTTAATGGATACCTTGGAACAAGGAATAAATGCCGTGAACTATAGGAGTTGTCGCTGCAACGCGAAAAACCGCAGGCGATGCCTGCGGTAAGGCTCTAACCGAATATTCATAACGGATAGGGCATGAAAATTATTGATCAAGCAATTTTACAAGTTCATTTACTGGCAACCCTGTTACAGTCGCTATTTGATCAATCGGAAGACCTATCTTCAGCAAATTCTTTCCTCAGGAATATCTCCTTACAAAAATAATAGCACCTATAAACTTCGCTGACTTAAAACGGAAAAGAAAGCTGCTCCACCTCCGGGGTAGTCTCCCGCTCGGATACGGCGCAGGTAGGCTGCGGGACGGCCCCCGGCCGCCAGGCCGGAGCTTCCGTGCCGTTGCCGGCTGAAGCCTGAGCCCCGGGCATTTCCGTACCGGTTAGACCGTGTTTGGCCAAAAGGGCGCGTGCTATCTTCTTAAAGCGGTCCGTGTACCATTGCTCCGCATAAGCTCCGGCATAAAGCGCCCGGTAGCGGGGCAACAGCTGGGGATCATGCTGCTGCAGCGTCCGGAAATACCAGGCTTTCACGTCCGGCGATAGCCTAAGCAATGAAATCATGGCAAAGCCGGCGCCGTGCTCCTTAGCCGACCGGAGCAAGTTGTCCAAACCTTCCTCCGAATCGGTCAAAAACGGAAGAACCGGGGCGGCGAATATGCCGACGGGAATACCGTGCTCCGCCAAGTACTTCACGGTGGCGAGACGCTTGCCAGGATGGGGCGAAGCCGGCTCCAGCTTGCGGATCAGCTCGGCATCGAGCGTATTGACGCTGATGTTCACCGAAACACCGGGGATTTTGCGCAAAATGTCGAGGTCCCGCATCACCAGCGGAGATCGCGTCGTCACACTGGTATGAATCCGGTATTTGGCCAACACTTTCAGGCATTCCCGGGTGATCTGCCCCTTGGCTTCGACGGGCTGATACGGGTCGGTGGCCGTGCCGATCGCCACCTGCCCGACATGCCGGCTAACGGCCTCAATGTCGTATGCGAACTTTCGAGCCAAAGCCGACAACTGCCGCTCCAGCGCCTCCGCCGCATTTTCCTTGACCGAGATATGATATTGGAATTCGTCCTCCGCGCTTCTCCCGAGAAACGTCTGGAACGCCCTGGCATAACAGAAGCTGCATCCATGGCCGCAGCCGCGGTACGGATTGATCGACCATGCGAAGGGCATCGCTTCCTCCTTGACGCGGTTTAACGTTGTTTTCGTCTGGATATGTTCATAATGGGTTTCGGGCATACCCTTCCCTCCTTGATTAATCTCCTGCAAAAAACATAAGGGCAACTATCAAGCACCGATTTCTAGGTTGATCCTCATTTTTGCCATTCATTTTTTCCATTTTGTTAATCCTAGTATACCAAACATATGTTCTTATTCAAAGCGTAAAGGGACTCCAGATTTTTCAAGTGAAAGTTGCTGTGAAAACGAGAGGAACACCGGATTTTGGGGCAAACTTCAAAATAATCGCGAATTAAAAAGGAGGGACTTGTTCATGAATCCAACCGACGACAAAACGGCGGCGGATTTTGTATATGAAAGATATGGACTGTTAGCTGAGGACCGCCCGGAAAACGATATTCCCGACGATGATCTGCTGCACCACGACACGCGTGTGGCTCAGGGCATCAGCGAAAACGCGGACGAGGACGAGGACGAGCAAAGTGATATCGACAGCATTCCCGATCTGCTGTTCGGGGAGCTGCCCGACGTGCCTGACGCCGACGCCATCCAGAAGGACAGCCCGGCCGATCAGGTCGGGCCCGATCCGGATGCCATGCACGGCACCGATCTGTTAAACGGGTACGACGGGGATGAGGACTAGCGGTAAATTGGGGAATACCCCATGACTATGCCGATAATGGCGCCGTATGATTAGGAAACCGCCCGGCACAGCCGGTTGCGGCCCGTTTTTTTCGCCTCGTACAGCGCCTGGTCCGCTTTGCTGATCAGTTCTTCCTGGTGAACGTCCGGGTACGTTGCGCTGCCGGCGGAAATCGTTAGCTTGAGTTCCCCGCCTCCCGGCAGGCGAAATAGATGCGACGCCACGTTTTGGCGCAGCCGTTCGCCGATCTTTTCGATCTGCTCCGCATCGCACTGGTCGACGAGGATAACGAACTCTTCGCCGCCCTTGCGAAAAATATGATCGCCCGGCCGGAACGTATCCCGAAGCACATCGGCAAATTGCAATAAAATGGCGTCACCCGCCGGATGGCCATAGCTGTCGTTGACCTGTTTGAAAAAATCAATGTCGACAAACAACAGGGTGAAGGGAGTCCCATTACGGTTGGAGGAGGTGATTTTTTGCGCCATCATGGCCTCAAACGCCCGCGAATTGTGCAGGCTGGTCAAATAATCGCGGGTAGCGGCCTCCCTCATCATTTTCAGGGACTCGTTCGCTTCACGCAAATGCTGGAGCATGGAATATGTAAATAACCCTGCGACAATAAATAAAAGCGTATATGTTACTATTTCAACCCATGAATTTATGTTTAACACCAGCAAAAAAATAACCATGGTATTCGCGGCGGATAACAGCAAGGCTGGCATCCACCTTTTTAGCGAAAGCTTTCGGACGCGGAGAAAAAGCAAAGCTATCAGCAGCGTAATCAGCACATTAACGGCGCCGACGATAGAATGGAAACTAAACCCATGCAAAAAAAACAGGCGGTACACCGCAATAATCAGGGCGGAAATGCCGCCGCTGATCCCTCCTCCCGCGTAAACGGCGATCAGGATAGGCAGCTGCCGGAAATCGGCAACCGTTTGCGTTCCTATCGGAAAGTTATAATACATCAGAACGACGCCGAACAACCCTAGCATCAATCCGAGCAACATGCGGGTCCACGGCGTGTTTTGTTGTTTGGACAAAAACCTGCTTCGAATCATATATCCGAAATAAATAAAAGCCGTAAGCAAAGCAAAGTTGGCAAGTAAAGTGTGCAGCATCATGAACGTACCTCTCTGAAGGAAGTGCGGGCAAAACGATGGTTCATAATGCTAGCATAGCACAGAAATAGATGAAAAAGATCATCTCTCCTCCTATATTTCGTCAAAATTCGACATTGGCACTCCGAGTTCCGGCTTGGTGGCCTGCGTGTTATAATGGCTCTGAGATCAATGAAAGGGTGAAAAGCATGAATGGGGCCGCGGATATGAAGGAGGGTGCGGATCTGAACGAGGCTGCGGATTTACCGCAGGAGCCCGTCCAGGTATGCCTCTTGGCAGGAAAAATCATGCTGCAAAGCGGCGCGGAAACCTACCGCGTGGAAGATACCATGAACCGGATGGCCAATGCACTGGGATTGCCCGGATCGCATAGCTATGTAACACCGACGGGAATCGTTTTTCAATCCGGTGAAACGGAATCGGCCAAGTTGATCCGGATCGTCGAGCGCACGACCGATTTGCAAAAGGTCGCCGATGTCAACGATGTATCGCGAAAGCTGGCCGGCGGATCGCTGACCTGTGCCGAGGCCCGCGCCCGGCTCCTGGAAATCGAGGTTAGCACAAACGCCTACCCGGTGGCGCTGCAAATCGCGGCTGCCGCGCTGTCCAGCGGCTGCTTCACCTTGATGTTCCGGGGAGGGCTGCCCGATTTCATTCCTGGGGTACTGTGCGGAGGCGCCGGATTTGCGGCTTTCCTCCTTTTTCACCGCCTGGTCAAAGTTAAATTTTTTGCCGAATTCACGGCTTCATTGCTGATCGGATTGCTGGCGGCGCTCCTCGTGACGCTTGGCTTGGGCCGCGAGCTCGACAAAATCATCATCGGCTCCGTCATGCCGCTTGTCCCCGGTCTGCTGATCACAAACGCGGTCCGGGATTTAATGGCCGGCCATCTCGTGTCCGGCTTGTCCCGCGGGGCCGAGGCATTTCTTACCGCCTTCGCCATCGGTGCGGGCATCGCGGTGATGTTTACGTTGTTTTAATGACTTAAAGGAGATCTGTGGACGTTATGAACTCTGTCATCGGCCTTATCGTTCAGCTGCTTACCAGCTTTATCGCCTCCGCGGCCTTCGGCATTTTGTTTAATACCCCTAAGCGTACGCTGCTTCAATGCGGCTTTTCCGGCATGATCGGCTGGGTCGCCTATGTGCTGCTCGAGCAGAGGACGGACGCCATTTTCGCCACCGTCGCGGCCACGTTTATCGTCGGCGTGATCAGCCTCCTGTTTGCCAAATATTATAAAAAGCCTGTCATCATCTTCAGCGTCGCGGGTATTATCCCGCTCGTCCCCGGCGGACTGGCCTACGACGCCATGCGCAAATTCGTGGAGAACGAATACAACCTCGCCGTCCAGTTGGCCGCCCAGGCTTTTCTGATCTCGGGCTCGATCGCCATCGGGCTGGTGCTGTCCGAAGTGCTCGGTCAGCTGCTGATCAGGTATCCGCATCGCATGAGAAGCAAATAGGCCCTACTTACAACGTCCGGCATTCATCCGGAAGCGTAAACAGGGCCTGTCCAACGTTTCTATGATGTTTTAGAGATTACTGGGCATCCGCTTTGACGAATTGGCCTTTCGCTTCGCATTTAGGGCATTTTTGCGGTTTGCAGCGTCCTTCCTTCGTTTCCCCGCAAGCTTCGCATTTCCATACCGCCATCCAAGCTCACCTCCCCGCCATCTTTTAATCCGAATTGTAGCAAGGATTTTCGCGAGAGGATGAGACAAACATCACACCCAGGCCATTACTCCTCAATCACCGACTTCATCCAAAACGTGTTCATATACACCTGTTCAAAACCGGCTTTCAGCATATTTTGATGGCTGGCCGTACCGAATTCCACGTCGGTATAGACCGTTTTTAAGCGGAGCGCTTCGGCAACCTGAAGGCGATGCCGGATCAGCGCCGTTTGCAAGCCTTGCCCCCTGAAATCCGGAAACGTAAAATCATTGGCCACATATCCTTCCTCGCCACGAATAAACAAGGAGCCCATCGCGGCCGGTTCCTCATCCATATAGGCCACAAAATTTTGAAAATCGTCCCGGCAAAAGTAACGGCATTTCCGCTCAATCCCGTGTTCGTCCAGTTCGATCCCGCCCCCTTTCGAGCGGCCGATCAGCGCGATAAACCGTTTTGCCTCCTCCGGTGTGGCGACCCGGCGAATGGATACCCGGGGAAGGGCGAAGTCCGCTCCGGATTCCAGCTCCTGTTTGAGAAAGACAAGCTGCAGCCTCGGAACAAACCGCTGCGACGCTAAAGCCCCCGCGACTGCGCTGCTTTGCTTGTCCGGGGTCATATCAAAGCAGGGCACGATATTTTCCGCGCCGTAATACCGCAAGATGTCCGGCAGCTGCTCCACTTCGGCCGGTCCGAACCCGATAACGCGGTTATAATAACTCGACTGGGGCGACTGGCGGTCCATCAGCAAGGTTGCGCCGCCCATTCGGGCCGCCGTCAATTTCGTTTCAAGATGCGATAATGACCGCTCGTTATTGAACACCGTCAACTTCAATTCCAAAGCGGCAATCCGTTCCACATCCCTTAAAATCCGGCTCTTCCGCTCGTGAGAGTTATGCATGTGAGCATCATCCTTTCCGCTTGCCTACTCCTGGTACTCTTGCAAATCCGATCGTCCCGAAACCAAGGGACATGATATAATAACAATCGGTTGTCTTTTTGCTAGAATACCATCTCTTACTGAAAGAAGTGAAGAACACCACGATGATCGGCGATATCATATTGGAGGTCGTCCTCCCCATTTTTGTGTTGATCGGGCTGGGCTGCCTGATGCAGCGCGCGTTCCGGCTCGATTTGTACACATTGTCCAAAATCAATTTTTATTTCATCACCCCGGCGGTGGTGTTTCTAAGCATGTACCAATCCCAAATGTCCGCGGAGCTGCTCGGCAGCGTCACCGGCTTCTACGTTTTGTATGTGCTGCTGTTGTGGGGCATAAGCATGCTGACAAGCCGCACCCTGAAGTTCAGCCGCGGGATGCGGGCCGCGTTTACGAACAGCCTCATCCTCGACAATTCCGGGAACTACGGGCTGCCGATCAATCAACTGGCGTTCAAGGGCGATCCGCTCGCCGCTTCGCTGCAGGCGTTGGTAATGACGTTTCAAAGCCTTGTCACCTTTACGTACGGCGTGATGTCCGTACAGCGGGCCAAATCCGGCGGCACGCTGAAAGCCGCTCTGATTGGATTTTTGAAAATGCCTGTCCCTTACGCCCTCGTGCTGGGCATGGTTTTGCATATTCTGGATCTTCCTTTGCCGGACTTTGTTTCGAAGCCGATGGGTTATATCGCCGACTCCATGGTAGCCATCGCGCTGCTGACGCTTGGAGCGCAAATCGTCAAATACCCGCTGCGGCTCGACCGCTTCGATGTCTATATCAGCGTGGCCCTTCGCCTTCTGGTTGGCCCGGCGGTCGGCTTCGGTTTAATTCTGCTGCTGGGGCTGAAGGGCATCCCCGCCCAGGCGCTGCTGCTCGCCTCCGGCATGCCGACCGGCGTGAACAGCACGATTCTGGCCGAGGAATACGACAACGAGCCCGACTTCGCCTCGCAAACCGTGCTTATCTCCACCTTGTTGAACATCGTGACGATGACGGCGCTGATTTCGCTCGCCAAATACGTGGGCTGACAGCGGCAGCAGCGGGCGGTTGCAGCGCCCGACCGGGGGAGATCGGCGAGGCGCTTACTGCTCCCGACAGGGGCGATCGGCGCGCTGCCTGCATGATTCAATTGCGACGCTCGGCTGCACCATTGGAAACGGCACAGGTAGCTCCGAGTTGTACTCGTTCGCCAGCCCTTATTTGTGTGACCAGGACATGCCGCTCTGCATAACGGTAATTTTTTCCGCTATTTTGACGCTTTCCCCCTTCTTCCGGACAATAGCGGTAATTTTTGCATCTATTCTTCCTTCTCCCCTTGGAAAGTCGCCATTAAGCCGCTCTCGCCGAACAATAGCGCCATAAAAATCCCCTATTTTGACCATCATCCTTTGAATCGAAGAAATAACTCCCTTTTTTGCCGCTATTTCCTAAGATTAGGACTGGAAAGCGGTGTCTGACAGAGGAGGTCGTTCTAAAGAGCCCTTTTTCCAGTTGATCCATTTCCAAGAATGGGTAAAACAAAACGCCAACGAATCCGCGAAACGTTAAGGGGAGCAAACGGCTTAACTCTCTTGTTCAGCATCCCCATTAAATCTCGTCGGTTCGTTAGCGTCTTTAAACAATGCACAACCAATGCGTAATACAGCCAAAACCGCGCCCCTATAAACGAAACAGCTTGCGGTGAATTTTGATCACGATTTTGCGGACCGGGCTTTCTCCGTGGACATGACCGCAAGGTCGGTGCAAATCGGAAGGAAAAAACACCGCGAACGGCAGCCGGATACACGTGCTTTTCCCGCTCAAAAAACCTGATGTCGCCCGCCATCACCGGCGTTCGTTTCCTTTGGCGCGGCCGCCGCCTTGCTCGGGCATCTCGGGATCGCGCTGTCCTCCTGCGGCTGCGGCCTCCCGCTGCAGCCGCTTCAGCCGCGCCATCGCCTCCCTGCCTCCACGCCCGAACAGATCGTGCAGTTCGGTATACTCCCTGTAAAGCAGGTCATACACCGCCCTGTACGCCGGATTCGGACGGTAGGTCTCCTCCTGCACGCGGACCATTCGTTCCGCCGCTTCCTCGATGCGGTCATAGCCGCCGCAGTGCGAGCCCGCGGCTACCGCGCCGAGCATCGCCGCGCCAAGCGCGGGCGTCTGCGTGGAGGCGGCGATTTTGATCTCCCGGCCGGTGACATCGGCGAAAATCTGCATCAGCAGCCGGTTTTTCCCGGGCAAACCGCCGCAGGCAAACAATTCGCGCACCTCCACGCCCGCCGTTTCAAAAGCCTCGATCACTTTGCGGGTACCAAATGCGGTCGCCTCCAGCAGCGCGCGGTATATTTCTTCCGGCTTCGATTGCAGCGTCAATCCGATGATCAATCCGCTCAAATTGGCATTGACCAGCACAGAGCGGTTGCCGTTCCACCAATCGAGCGCCATCAGCCCGTGTTCCCCCGGCCGCAGCCGGCTTGCCCGCCGCTCCAGCCACTTGTGAACCGTCACGCCCTCGTTGTCAGCCACCCGTTCAACATACGCCGGCACAGCCTGTTGTACGTACCAGCCAAACAGGTCGCCGACCGCCGCTTGCCCCGCTTCATAAGCGTACAGTCCGGGGATGATGCCGTCCCTGGCCACGCCGCAAATCCCTTCGACCGCCAGCTCCTTGTCGCTGAGCAGAAGGTGGCAGAGCGACGTTCCCATAGACAGGACCATCTGTCCCGGCTTGGTGGCGCCAACGCCGGGAACGGCCGCATGGGCATCGATCATCCCCGGAGCGACGGGGATACCGGGGTGCAGCCCCATTACGGCGGCCGCCTCGCCCGTCAACCGGCCCGCGGCCCGGCCCAGCGGAGCGATCTCCCCGCGCAGCTTGGTCTCCGCGAAACGTTCAAACCGCGGATCGAGCGCCCTGTAAAACGCGGCGGAAGGGTATCCCTCCTTGGAGTGCCACAGCGCTTTGTAACCGGCGCAGCCGCTGCTGCGCTTCATCTCTCCGGTCATCCAAAACACGATCCAGTCCGCCGCTTCAACGAAGCGATCCGCCGCGGCGTACACCTCGGGAGCTTCACGCAGCACCTGCAGTCCCTTGGGCACCATCCACTCGGAGGAGATTTTTCCGCCATAGCGGCTGAGAAAAGCTTCACCGCGCTCAGCCGCCACGGCGTTGATTAAGTCCGCTTCCCCTTGGGCGGCGTGATGCTTCCACAGCTTGACGAATGCGTGCGGTTCGCGGCGGTACTCTTCCTTTAAGAGCAGCGGGGTTCCCGCTTCATCCACCGGCAGCATCGTGCAGGAGGTGAAATCGACGCCGATGCCGATCACTTGCCCGGATGAAACGCCCGCTTCGCGCACCACCGCCGGCACGGATTGCCGCAGCACCTCCACGTAATCGCCGGGATGCTGGAGCGCCCACTCCGGGCCAAGCCGGATACCGCAGCCGATAAGCTCATCCTCCATCACACCGTGCGGATAAGGAGTCACATGCCAGGCCAGCTCGCGCCCGTCCCTTACATCGACAAGCACCGCCCGCCCCGATGCTGTGCCGAAATCGATCCCGATCACATAACGCGGTCCCGCCTCTTTGTCCATGTTCATCTCCATCCTTTCCGCCTCTCTATTTGTACAGCGGACCAAACGCCGCGCAGGCCCGGTAATCGGCGCCGACCGGATCGCCCGCGCCGAAGGCGTCCCAGGCGCTCGGGCGGAAAATCCGCTCCTCGGGCACGTTGTGCATGGTGACCGGGATGCGCAGCATGGCGGCGAGCGTCAGCCACTCCGACCCGATATGCCCATAGCTGGCTGCGCAATGGTTGGAACCCCAATGGCTCATCACCGCGTATACATCGCGAAACGGACCGGAGCCGGTCAAATTGGGGACAAACCAGGTCGTCGGCCAGGTCGGGTCGGAGCGGCGGTCCAGCTTCTCGTGCACCTCCGGCGGCAGCTCCACCGAATAACCTTCGGCGATTTGCAGCACCGGCCCCAGCCCGCGGATCAGATTGATGCGGGCGATCGTCAGTGGCATGCCGCCGCGCGTGGTGAAATCGGTGGAGAATCCGCCCGACGGGAAGAAATCCTTCGCCGGACACCAGGCTACCGCATCAAGACAACGCTGGACCTCCTGCCCGCCGATCTCCCAAAAAGGTTTCATCGCCGGCTGTCCGTTTAAGGTCTGTTCCCCGGTACCGTCCAACGCGGCCGGGCCGGAATTAATCAGGTGAATCACGCCGCCCGCCGCCCGGCCCGTCAGCCGCTGTCCGGTCACGCGCTCCACCGCCTCCGGACTCCAGTAGGTCCGCACATCGGCGAAGATTTGCGCGCTTTGGCTGAGCTGGTGTCCAAGCAGCATCGTGACCGCGTTCAGGTTGTCGTTTTCGGTCGCCAGCACAAACGGTTCGCGTATGCCGTTCCAGTCGAAGGAGCTGCACAGCACCGCTTCCATGAAATCGCCGGTCGGCAGATGGTCGGTCCAGGCCCGCTGCCCCTGAAATCCGGCGGCGATCGCGTTATGGCCTATTGCTTCCTCACCATAACCTATCTTCGCCAGCTGCGGATTTCCGATCATCAGATCGCGGGCGATCAGGGCCATTTTGACGACGGTTTCCCAATCCTTCTCCTTCTGCTCCGCCGATCTTTGCCGTTCAGGGGGATTGACATCCTCTCCCTCGCGGCAGTTGGCTTTCGTCCAAGCCAAAGCCCTCGCATACTCCTCATGATCGAAAATTCCCCGCTCCATCCGGCGGATGAACTCGGTCATGTCGATATATTCGTTACGCATGCCAAGGTAGTTCTGAAAAAAGCCCTCGTCGACGATACAGCCGGCAATCCCCATCGAAACGCTCCCCATCGACAAATACGATTTGCCGCGAATCGCCGCGACCGCCAGTCCCGCTTTGGCGAACTGCAGCAGCTTGTCCTGGACGTCACCCGGAATGGTATCGTCACCGATATCCTGCACATCACGCCCATAAATGCTGAACGCGGGCAAGCCCTTCTGATTGTGCGCGGCCAGCGCGGCGGCCAGATACACCGCTCCGGGGCGCTCCGTGCCGTTGAAGCCCCAGATCGCTTTCGGCATCCACGGATCTTCATCGATCGTCTCCAGCGGATAACACCAGGAAGGCGTTACCGTGATCGTCAGGCCGACCCCTTCGCGCCGAAACTTCTCGCCCGTTTTGGCCGCTTCGCCCACACCGCCGATCGTCGTATCGGCGATGACGCATTCCACCGGCAGCCCGTTTGCGTGGCGCAGCTTCCCGGAGAGCAGGCGGGCGCAGGCCTCGGCCAGCTTCATCGTCGGCTCCTCCAGGGACTCGCGGATGCCGCCCCGGCGTCCGTCAATAACCGGGCGGATGCCGATTTTGGGCATCTCGCCCGCCAGGCGATTTTCTATGATCGGTACGCTCATTTGTTTCTCCTCCTTATAATAAAAGTTGTGCGGACATCCTTTGGGACAAATCACGAAGCTGGCGGACTTCCAAACGGTTCGTTTCCGTGAAGCTTCGGTGGTCCTTGACCCGGCATACGTAATTGTCGAAAATAGTCTCCAGCATGAGATAATACTTGGCATTCACCGGGTACAGCTGCTTTTCGATCAGGGAAGTCATACTGAGAAAACCGATCAGTTCCTCCGCTT
This sequence comes from Paenibacillus oralis, assembly GCF_003863965.1. Taxonomy (GTDB): domain Bacteria; phylum Bacillota; class Bacilli; order Paenibacillales; family Paenibacillaceae; genus Fontibacillus; species Fontibacillus oralis. The sequence goes on along the minus strand of NZ_RRCN01000001.1, from coordinate 3,516,240 downwards.
TCTCCGGCTGTTCCCGCCAGTTTTGCAGCAGCCACACGTACAGGTCCGGTTGAAAATTGGCCATGACTCCGCTGTAGCCGTGCACGCCGAGCCTCAGTGTTTCCAGCAAGGTGGCCGTGTTGGCATTGTATATTTTCAAGTCGCTGTCCTGGGTGGCTTCCAGCTTGCGGCGGATATTGTCCGTATCGCAGCTCGTGTCCTTCAGAAAGCAAAAACGGCCGGTATCGGCGCTCCACCGGAGCAACTCGGGCGAAATGAGCCGTTTGTAAGGGTAAGGGCATTCGTAAAAGCCGAGCGGTATTCCTTCCGGCAGCTCCTTCAGAAGCCGCTCCAGATTGTGCTGCCACACGTCGTCCCCTTCCTCTTCCCGGGCCAGCCGGTTGGTAATAAGCACGAGCGCGTCGATGCCCGTCTCGGCCATCGCGTTCAGCTCGCGGACCTGGTCGGCAAAATCGCCGGATATATGTCCCGAAGCGATGACCGGTACACGCCCCGCCGCCTTTTGCTTGATAAACGCGGCCATCTTCACCCGCTCTTCCAGACGCAAATGGAACATCTCGCTGGACTGGCATACGGCAAACAGCCCGTCCACGCCATGGGCGCTATACCATTCCACGGCCCGCGCCTGCGCCTCGTAGTCGATTTCTCCGTCCGCCGTAAATGGCGTGACCATCGTCGGCCAAACACCACCGGCCATCGGCGATTTACTCTGCGTATTCATGTGCTTCCCTCCACGTCGTCAATGTGTTTGCCCTATCCAAACTATTCGGTCTGCTCGTCCCTATTCAAAGCAATTAAGCGTTTCCACAAATGTAATCGCTTTCTTATTTGCCGTTGCGGATGTACCGTCACCTCCTGAGCTGAATATAAATAGGCTTGCAACTTTTATTTATTTAACGGGGAGAAGCCTTGGGCCGCCCCCCGGTGTTGCCTCTAGAACAAGTTTGCCTTAGTCGGTCGGCCCGCCGCAGGATTTGCGCATAACGATCCGTGTATCCATTTGTTTGGCGGTCTTTACATTTGTCTGGTACCGCATCATCTCGATCAGCAGCCTCAGGGACTCGCCGGCCATTTCCTCAACCGGCAGATGAACCGTCGACAACGTTGGGACCGTGTAGTTCGTCACCTCATCGTTATCGTAACCGATGATCTCCAGCTCTTCGGGCACCTTCACGCCACATTCGTCCAGCGCCTTCAGTGCTCCGACGGCCATCTGGTCGCTGAGGGCGAATATCGCCGACGGCCAAGCCCCGCCCTCCGGCTTCAAGCGTTTAACGGCCTCATAGCCGCCCTGTTCCGAGAAGTCCTCGTAAACGATCCATGCTTCGCCGGCATCCATCCCAAGCTCCGCGGCTTTGGCCATAAAGCCTGCCTCCCGCAGCCGGATCGCCCTGGAGGAAACGTCCGGAACGATCAGCCCCACCTTGCGGTGTCCGCGGCCATACAGCATCTCGGCCACCATCCCGCCGCTTTCGTAGCTGTCTACGCTGACGGAGGCGTATTTGTTGGAATCCCGCTGGTACAGCACCACCGGCACGTTCAAATCCGCCGTTTCCAGGAATTCGTCGTCCTCCTCCGTTGAGTTGGCGATTATCGCCCCGTTGAACCGCGTGCCGGTCACGAGGCTTTGAACCTCGCTTAGCTTCGTGCCCACGTAAGGGTGAATGAGCAGCTCGTATTCATCCTCCAGCTCACTCATCGCATGCTGCAATCCCTTCAAAAATCGTCCGACCAAAGCGGCGCGGGTGTCGAGCGTCCAGAACAGCGCAATGATCGGCAGGACAGTCTCCCCCCCGCTGCGCAAACGGCGCGCCGAGATGTTCGGCTGATAGTTGAGTTGTTTGGCAGCCTCAAGTATTTTCTGCTGGGTTGCAGCGGATATCCGGTATTTGTCCCCTTTGCCGTTCAGGACCATCGAGGCCGTCCCTTGCGATACGTTGGCAAGTTGGGCGATTTCTTTAATACTGGCCATGACTATAACACCTCGTTCATCATTCTTGGAAAAAACAAACAGCCTAACCCCCATTGTACATGGCCCTTAAAGACGAGAGCAATGAAATCCGCTGCACACGTTAGACAGACAAAGCTAAATCGTTTTGCTAAAACGTATTGCTAATACGTTTTTATTGTATTTTAAAAGCGCTTACATGTCAACGCATATTAACTAATTAATTTCTTACGCCAAACTTAAAATTCCCGGTTAAAGCTCAGGGGTTAGAACTGATATTACACCCGCCGGAAATCTAACGGTTGTTGCAGCCGCTATTTAACGATAACAAATAGCCGCTGTGGCAACCGTTAGAATAGTTGTGTGACCCAACGGACACCAGCGACCTTATCCGCTCATTTCCCGGGTATTTCCCAGCCTAACGGACACCAATTCCCCTATTTCGCTCTAAACCCGTTCATCCAGGCCGATTTTGAGTAAATAAGGGCTTCTGTGTCCGTTACATTTTGCAATCCTCCGTTTTTCCTCAAATAACGGCTCTGGTGTCCCTTAGCCCCCCACGTCCAAAAAAAAGGACGCCAGCAGGCGTCCTCACACTAAAATCAGACTTTAAATTTAGCGACCATACTCTGCAGCTCTCCCGCCATACTGGCCAAAGTGGTGGCGGAGGCCGAGATCTCCTCCATCGACGCCAACTGCTCTTCGGAAGCGGCCGCTGTACTTTGGGAGTTTCCTGCGGATTGTTCGGAGATCAGCGCTACGGCTTCGATCATCGCCACCATGTTTTGGGAAGAGGCGCTTACTTCCTGCACGATCGCGGAAACCTCCTGGGACTGGGAGGAGACTTCCTCGATCATCTTGGTGATGGTTCTGAAGCTGTCCCCCGTTTGCTGGGCCTGTCTCAATCCTTCGTCCACAGCGTAGGTCCCCTCTTGGATGGCCGTTACCGCGCCCTGTGTTTCGTTTTGAATGTCCTGAATAATAGTCCGTATCTTTTCGGTGGCTGCGGATGACTGCCCGGCTAATTTACGGACTTCATTGGCCACCACGGCGAAACCTTTGCCCTCTTCCCCGGCTCTGGCCGCCTCAATGGCCGCGTTTAAGGCAAGCAAATTGGTTTGGTTGGCTATTTCCGTAATCAGGGATACAACCTCCCCGATTTCGCTGGATTTCTCCCCTAAAGAGTGAATCACGCGGGCCGTCGCTTCAACCCGTTCCTGCACCACGCCCATCTGCTCCACCGTTTGCTTAACGACTTCATTGCCTTTCATGGTTTCCTCGTTTGCGGTTACGGCCGCCTCGGCAACCGCCTGAATCGAATAGGCGACCTGCTCCATGCCTTTTGAAATTTCGCTTACGACCTCATTGGCATCATTTGCGGTTTTGACTTGTTGTTCCGCTCCAACCGCGACTTCCTGGGCGGAAAGCGCGATTTGTTCGGTCGCTTTAGAGGTTTGTTGGGCGCTTTCGTTTAATTCTCCGGATGAAGCCGCCACCTGCTCGGAGCTGTCCGACACATGACGAATCAGTTCCCTGAGGTTGCCGGTCATCGTGTTAAAACCTTCCGCCAGTCTTCCGACTTCGTCTTTATTTTTGAACGTCAGCGGCTCCATCGTTAAATCCCCGTTGGATACCTTTTCCACCTGACCGGCCATAATGGAGATCGGCTTCACGATCGAGTTAACGAACAGCCCTGCGACGACCGCGCCGATCACCAAAGAGATCACCAGGGTAATGATGAGAATCTGAAGCACCTTATTGGCACCTTGATTAAATTCGCTCATGTAAGCGCCCGAACCTACGATCCACCCCCAGTTTTCGTCCATTTCCACATAGGCAATCTTGGTTTCGTCTTTGCCGGTGATTGGATTGTTCCAGATGTATGTATAAAAACCTCCCCCTGCTTTACCGAGTCCGATAATCGTTTTGCCCATTTCCACGCCATCTTCGGTCACGACCGTGTTCATATCCGCTCCTTCGTTGGCGGGATTCATTACGGAGATGCCATTTTTATCGACCGCATATAAGTAACCGCTTTGGCCAACCACGTATTTTGGGTTAATCGGCCGTTTGTTGTCGGAGCCTTTGGGCCCAAGAATCTCTTCGCGAAACATGTCCTGCGCTTGCTCAAGCGTTAAATGTCCCGCTTTGACCTCTTTGTCCAAATTGTTGATCATGGCGATCGCCAAACGAACGCTGCTTTTCAACTGTGCTTGCCCCGACTCATCCAGTTGTTGCTTGGAAGTATTAAAAGCCAGGTAGCCAAGCAGAAGAGAGGGGACGGCCAAAAGCAAAAGGCAAAGTATAAGAAATTTGGGGCGTAAAGCGTTCAAGCGGAAAGTTTTCATGATGAGCGGTATCTCCTTTGTGTGATATTTTCGCCATTATACTACGTATTTCGACATATCTATATATAAAATTTAGGGTATTCAAAATAAAAATACCCCTTACAAAAATAAGGGGTATTTTTCCGATCGCATCCAAACTATATGATAAATTTCTCTCTTAGCTGCCCGCTCTCGCGTTCCGTTCCTGTTCGTTTTGATGCAGTTCCTTAATAAACCGCTGCAGCAGAAAGGTGTCCTGATGCCCCAATCCGTGCTGGTTCTCCTTGGCAATCATCCGGCCGATCCGTCTTTTCAACAATTCGCTGCGACGTTCAAATGCATCCCCATTACTCAAGCTGTCCACTCCTTTTTATACTTTTTGCGCTTAGTCCTTTTAAGTATAAAAGTTTCGAGGGGGCGCTGAAAAACCGGTTCACTCCCGGTATGACCGGGGATGCCAGCGAGAGGGGCCATGGAAGCGCCCACTTGCTGACCGGGCATAAACATCCTCCCGTTTGCTCCCAGTTCCTCTTGTTTTTTGCATTATCGCGATAAAGCAATGAATTTAGGCTTTGAATGAAGTGTGACGGCGGGACTCAGTGTGACTTCAAAAGCGCGTCCCCAAATGTAGTCAGGATTGTCATAAGCCAGGGATACCCTGCTGTATTCGGCAAAAGTCCACGAACACCCGCAAATTTGTTTCACAAGGCAAGCCGCGGCGCAACTGCCGATCTGGAACGCACGCCTTGCGGCCAGCGTTGCCAGGTGACTCTGCATCAGATCCCGGAGGAGCGCCTGCAGCTCAATATAATCCTCCTCTTTGTTAAAGAGAAGCATGTTCTGATCGGCGCTATTCGGCGGGAGATTAACATACCGGATATGCTCGGGATTTCTGGAATAACTTCGGACATCGGCGATGGCGACTCTTTTATAGTAATAATCTTTCAAGAATCGCTTAAACAGAAGCGAACCATGAGCGTTGACGGCCTTATCCAGCTCCTGCGCCCGCTTCTCGGTCACCAGGAAGGCATAACGCGCTTGTCCCATGCTAAGCGAGATGCCCATGAGGTTCCCGGCGGTGTTCCATGCGCTATACCCCAGAAGGCCGCCCGTGTACCGGCTGTCCAGCAGCGCTTCGGTTACCGTGATGTTGGCCGCGCCGCCCCCCGTAAAATCCATCGCCACGGTTGCCTGGCGGTTTGTTCCATTGGCCTCGATGCGGTTTACCGCGCCGGACACCTGGTCTGCGCTTGTAATCGCCACAATTTCGATGTCGGGTGCACAGGTTGCATATTCGCCACCGGCAATATCAATGTGACGAAGAATATTTTGATGCACGTTCATGTACTCATAAGGGTTGATGATCGTCGAACCGTCTGGACCGTAGTAGTTAACCGAGATTCGCGTCTTCCTGCCGCCTCGATGCAATTGGTTGGCCATACGGGCGACCAAGGAATGCCCCAGGCCGTCGGCGTCGGGTAAAATGATGGCCCGATCCGGATTTTGGCCGCCGCTGCCCCCGAGCGAATCGTTAATAAAGCTTTCGACAAAGCGAATTTCATTGATCTGTGCGCCCTCTGTGCTCGCGTCATCGACCCCGACAGCCAGGAAATCGATACAGCCGAGGCGGGTCAATTGATCAAGGACATAATAATTGGTTTTAAATTTATGCTGCCGTGTGTTGTAATACAACATCTTGTCAAAATACACCGTATCTCCGTACTGGGTGTTGTCCGCGGATGTGTTATACCCGTTCAGAATATCTTCGAACGCCGTGTAGGTTTGACGGGGTTGTCTCATAAAACTGCGCGATTCGTTGTAGGCGTCGGAAGTGAGCCCCTCCGTAAACGTTGTTGTGGCCAAGCGCATAATGGTATCCAGCACATAAACCGGTTTGCTTGGATAAGACCGTTTAATATGCCGGATCACATCGAGCAGGTCCGTAACGGTTGGATCGTAGTTGGGATAGGTTCCGCCCCCGCTTGTCCGCAAGCGTCTGCTGCCGATCAAACCGCCGTAAGCGAGCATATCGATGGAAATGATAAACCCTTCAACCGCCGCGGCGTTGTCCAGGATAAATTGGCGAATTTTTGCGGAATTCCCGAAAGTGGGAGAAGAAGTGCCGAGCAGCGTTTCTCCCGAAGCCTCGGCCACGGCGTCAAGCCGGTTCCGAATGTCGGCGGCATCCGGCGTAATCAGATGCAGCCCCGACGCTTGTCCCAGTTTAATCGTATCGTCCAGGTTTACCGGGCGGTCGTCCAGCGGAACATACAGTACATTTCTCATCTTATCAATCTCCTTTTCAAATAAATGAGGTCATGGCCCTTCACTTAAATGGGCGATTTTTCGCCTCTATTTACAACCTGCTGCGGATTTTTAATTGGGAATTACAGGAGATTGTGATATAATATAAGAACAGATGTTCCTGTTTTGGTTGTAAAGCTCATCCGTAAAACGCCCTATTTATTAGAGGGCACATGAAAGGGGGAATGATTTATGGATAAAAAGGAGACGCTCGTGGTTGAACGCTACCGGAAGGAGTTGTACCGGATTGGCTGGCGTATGCAGTACCGGTACAGAAAAATGCGTCGTCATGAATGTTCGTTATTTGACAATATTTCCGGACAACAACACTTTTCCGAGACCAGTGACACCCGCATTTTGGTGCAACAGCTCCTGCATTCGTTGCCCGAAAAGGGAAAAACCATTCTCCACAAACTCTACATCCAGGAATTGACCGAAGCCGAGGTGGCGGCACAACTTCAGATAAGCCAACAGGCGGTGAGCAAATGGAAGAAAAAAATGCTGCAACAGCTATCACAGATCGCGAATTTGTAATGCTTGTACAAGCTGCGAAACAACAGCAACCGGAAGCAATGCTGAGAATTATTGCGTTGTTTCAGGAGGATATAGAGAAGATCAGCAGGAAAATCCGTATTCCCAAGGAAGACGCTGTTTCGCACCTGATTACGGGGTTATTGGAGTATGTTCAAGCAGAAAAACCTTGAAAGGCCGAAGCCATTCAAGGTTCACCGATTTCATTTCAACCTTTGACCGATCCCGCGGCGATGCCTTCCACAATGCGGTTGCTCATGATGAAAAAGGCAAGCAAAATCGGCAAAATGCTGATCATCAGCGTCGCTCCGATCGCGCCCCAATCGGTCGTATACTGGCCGATGAAGTTCTGGACGCCCACCGTCAGCGTTTTGAAGTGGTCCGAGCTGATGAATGTGTTGACGAAAATAAATTCGTTCCAATTATAGATCATGTTGATGATCGCCGTTGTCGACAGCACCGAAGCGGTCATCGGCAGGATGATCCGGAAGAACATCCGGTGGATCGAGCAGCCGTCCATAATGGCGGCCTCCTCCACTTCCTTCGGCAGCGCGTAATAAAACCCGAGCAAAATCATAATCGTGATCGGCAGGTTAAACGCGGCATAGGAAAGGATGACCGACAGCGGATGGTCCGTCAGGCCGATTTTCAAAAACAGACTAAACAGCGGAATCAGCGTCGAGTGCACGGGAATCATCATCCCGACCATAAATAGACCGAGGACAAACGAGCTGCCTTTCCATTTCATGCGGGTGATGGCAAAGGTGACGAAGCTGGCGAGCAGTACGGTCAAGATAAGTGATACGACGGTGATCCATACGCTGTTCAGGAAATAAACGCTGATGTTGCCCTGAGTCCACACCTTTTCGTAGTTCTCCCAGCGGGGATGCGCCGGGATGGAAAAAGGCGGCATATTGAAAACTTCCTGATTGTTTTTCAGCGAAAAGAACAGCAGCCAAATCAGCGGCAAAATTTGCATCGCCGCCACAAGGACGAGCACGATATAAAGCAGGCCGTACCCCAGCTTGCGGCCGAGCTGCAGACCGGGACCGGACACCGCCGGTTCCAAACGGATCGATTTTTCCATTTCCATCAGTGGCCCCTCCTCCTTAGGAATATTGAACCGTGTCGTCCGAGGCCGTTAATTTGCGGATCAGCCATGTCGCAACCAGACAGATCAGCAGCAGCGAGAACCCGATCGCACTGCCGTAACCGAAGTCGAAACCGCGGAAAGCCTGGTGGTACATGTAGGAGGCCATCACTTCGCTCGCTCCGTTGGGTCCCCCGTCGGTCATGACATAGATCAGATCGAAATATTTAAGCGAACCTACGATAGCGAGTACAATCGTCACTTTAATGACTTCCACGATCAGAGGCAGCTTGATGCGAAAGGCGATCGACATCGCGCCCGCGCCGTCGATGCGCGCCGCTTCCACCAGCGATTCCGGGATGTTCTTCAGCGCGGCGTAATAGATCAGGATGTAAAAGCCGGCATACTGCCAGATAATCGGCACGAACAGAGCGTACAGCACCATCGACGGCTCCGCCAGCCAGGACGGCGCGTCCGTAATGCCGATCGAGGTGAGGAAGCTATTGAGCACCCCACTCGAAGGGTGGTAAATTTTCAGCCACAGCTGGGCGATGGCGACCGAAGACAACAGCATCGGAATCAGGTAAATTTTCCGAAACAGGTTGGCCCCTTTAATCTTTCCGGACAAGACGAGCGCAATCAGCAGGTAACCGATCAGGCTAACCCCCGAGAAAACGGCCAGCAGCAAGGAATGGTAGGCGCTTTGCCAAAACATCGGATCTTTCACGAGCGTGCTGTAGTTGGCAAGGCCGACAAACGTCATCGCACCGATGCCGTCCCAGTCCATCAACCCGTAGTAACCGGTCAGTACGATGGGGATATAGATCATGGCCATAATCAACAAAAGAGAAGGCAGCACATACAGCGCAATGACCCATTTATTCGACATGACCCTATTCATAAGGTTTCTTCCTTTCTATTATGCCTTACTCCCCTTTTTGCAGGGCCGCTTCATGCTCCTTGGCGAAATCCTCCGGCGTGACCGCTTTGCCGAACAGCGCTTGAATCATGTTCAAATGCGTTTGCGCCGCGTTCGGTTTCATTTGCACGTCGGCGAACAACGTCAGGTTGCTGGCATTGTTCAACTCGTTCAGCAAGTCGATGTACATTTGCGGGAGATCGGAAGAAGAGGTGTCCACTTTCGTGGCCGGAATAACCCCCGCCGTGCTGACCGATTCCGCGCCCCATTTGCCGATGAAGTACTCCACGAATTTTTTCGCTTCGTCTTTGACTTTGGAATTTTCGGCGACGAACAAGCCTACGCCCGGACCGCCGACCCAGCTGTTGATGTCGCCTTTGCCGCCTTCCACCGTCGGGAATTTGAAGAAGCCCACCTTGTCTTTAAATTCCTGCGGTACGTCCGGATTCGTCGTGAAGTTCGGAATTTCCCAGGTGCCCATCAGGTACATCGCCGCTTTTTCGTTCATGAATTCGGATTTGCCTTCATCGTTGGATAAGCCGTTAAACCCTTTGTTAAACGCGCTCATATCCACCAGCTTTTGAATTTCCGCAGCGGCCTGGATCAGCGCAGGGTCTTCAAACGACCCGGAACGGTCGATCGCTTTCTTAAGTGTTTCCGGTCCGCCGAGGCGATCCGCCAAATACATATACCACAGCGAGCCGGTCCAGCGGTCTTTGTTGCCGAGGGCAATTGGAGCCACACCGTTATCTGACAACGTTTTCACAACTTGCAAAAATTGATCGTACGTTTGCGGCACTTGCAAATTGTATTTTTCGAAAATCGCTTTGTTGTAATAAATCGGCGAAATATTTAGTTCGATCGGCAGACCGTACGTTTTTCCGCCCACGGCGTAAGCATCGGTCGTGCCCGGAACGAATTTATCCTTCAACCCGCCGTCCAGCAAATCGTCGAGCGGGGTAAACAGGTTTCCTTTGACGTACGGATCCATAAAGCCTGCCGCCCAGGTCACGCCGACATCGGGAAGCTCGTTCGAAGCGGACAAAATTTTCAGCTTGTTTTTGTATTGTTCGTTTTCCAGCACTTCCTGCTGAATCGTCACGTTCGGATGGTCGGTTTGATATTGGGTAATAATTTCGTTGACCAGTTTATTTTGCTGGGCCGAGCTGCCCTGCGGCCACAGATGCATGAACTTGATGGTGACTTTCTCGCCGTCCGCCGGTTTGACTGCTTCACCGCCGGCATTGGCGCCCGCATTTCCTCCGCCGCCGCTCGCCGCGCCGCCGTTCGATTTCCCGCCGCAGCCGGCGAGCACCAGCAACAGTGAAAGCGCAATCAAAAGGATTGATGCTGTCTTTTTGTTGGACATTTGTTACATCCCCCCATCATTATTAACGGTTTCATGTAACCGCTTAACCTGAATTCTAGCACCTTCGTTTCGTCCCCATAAGATCACGCTCATTAGCTAAAATTCCACTTTTATTAGGTTGTTTCATATTATGAAAATACGTTCAAAATGAGCAATATTCCTGCATGACGTAAAACTTGGAAAATACCTGGAGGCAAGAGAACTACATGAACAAATCAATGAAACGGCTAAACGTGAACTTTTTGAAGAAACGGGAGCAAATTCACGAATTAAGTCAACTACCGCAAAGCGAAATCGGAGAAGTTTCTTTGTTTTATAGCATTCGTGTCTTCGTGTCTTGGTGTCCCTGCATGCTGCTTTGCACGATTATCCCTTTCATTCAGTGGGCAGGTGTTAGGGGCTAGGGTAAGGATTAATAAGGAAAAAATGAGGCGGTTCAGGTGAGATGTTCGGCTTGATTTAGGAACGTATGTTTGGTATAATAAAATAAATCGAACACGCGTTCGTGTAATCTTGATTCGGGGGGCAAGCGAACATGGAGGTCAATGCGGGAACGGAACTTCAACCATTCAGCAGCCGTTATAACAGCGAGCAGGCCTGCATGGAGGCAGTGATCGCGATGAAGTGGCCGAACGGCTTCGTCTGCCCGCGCTGCGCTCACACCCGGTGCAGCCGTCTGACCTCCCGGCATATCCCCTTGTTCGAGTGCGGAAAGTGCAAGCATCAAACGTCGGCTTTGGTCGGCACGATTTTTGAAGGAACGCATTTGCCCCTGCTCAAGTGGTTCAATGCGCTGGAGTTGTTCCTGCTCCCTGACGGCATCTCGGCGTTGCGGCTGAGCCAGGTGATCCGGGTCACCTACAAAACCGCCTGGTTGATGCTGCACAAAATACGCCATGCCGTCGGGGAGTTCGATATCCGGGAGCTGCTCTGCGGAAAAGTAAAGGTGAACAACGATCTGTACGGGCGCAATCCGTCCCGGTTTCAGTTTTCGCATCCGTACGCCTCGGCGGTCGTAGCGGGATGCACGGTCACGGAGTCGGGCGAGCCGGAGCAGGTCAAAATCCGTCTGGTGCCGCATAAGAGAGGAGACGGACAAAGGGCAAACCGTCACGAACTCGCCGCGTTCATCAACAGGCATGTGGATGTCCGTACATCGGCGGTAGAGTCGTTCCCCCTAGCCTTTCGGCTGTATGCGCCCTTGCGGAAAGTGGTGAGAGAGGCGTGGGAATCGCTGAAGAGTACGTATATAGCCTTGGGACTGAAGCATCTGCAGGCGTACCTAAACGAGTACACCGTACGCCGCTCGCTGCGCCGGCCCGGAGCGGAAGAAACGATGCGGCAGAAGTTGCTGCGCATGTGTGTGGCGATTCCGGCGATTCCTTACCGCCGGCTGATCGCGCGCCAACCGAACCAGCCCCTTGCGGCTGCAGCCTGATAGAAGTGCTTGAACGGTGCTGGCATTGATGCAAACGGATTCAGGTTGCAGCAAAAAAGACCTATCTAATGATCTCGAACATGACTACTTCTTACAAACATATCTTCTTCTCCTGAATTTACCTTTTTCTCCTGAATTTATATCCTTCTCTGCTTCCCTGATAAAACGGGATAATCGTGCAAAGCGCCCAGACAGCGGATGTTGACCTGCCGACCACCCACCCCATCGGCCTCTCCTGCCCGCACACTTTCAACGCCCTTCCGGCTTTTCTTGCCACGACCTGTTGCCGGCTTGACTGTCAAGCACTGATTATTAAGTTGAGTCTTTAATATCAAGAGATATCACAAAATCCTTATTTTTTACCTTTAGATATCAAAAGTTCTTTACGCTGTTTCTGTACTTGCTTGGACTCATGCCTTCAAACGATTTGAACACTTTGATAAAATATTTGTCCGTTTGATACCCGACGCGTTCGGCGATTTCGCCGACGGGCAAGGACGTGCGCAGCAGCAGTTCCTTGGCCCTTAGCATCCGCAGCCGGCCGAGATACTCGCTGAACGTCATTTCCGTTTGTTCCTTGAACAAAACGCTGAAATAACTCGGATTCAAATGCAGCATATCAGCCACCTGACGTAACGTCACCGGTTCGTGCAAATGCCCATCCAAAAAGCTAAGCGCTTCGCGGATCGACGGATTGTACCGGGTATCGGTCTCCTTCGTCTCCAGCAGCCGCGGGTCAACCAGCTTCTCCAGTGTTTCGATCCGGTGCCGGTCGTCCTCGATCGTCAGCGCCTGCTCCACGGCCTGTACAAGCTTATGCTTATCCACCGGCTTAAGCAAATAGTTGACGACGCCAAGCTGCATCGCTTTTTGCGCATAATCGAATTCCGGATAGCCGGAAATGATGATCGCCACCGGTTTAAACGGTTTATGCTTTTGCTGCATCTCGATCAGCTCCAGCCCGCTGATACCCGGCATGCGGATGTCCGTGATCAGCAGATGAGCGGCGTGGTTTTCCAGCCACGCCAGCGCTGCCTGGCCGCTCTCCGCCGCTTCGATCCGGTAGCGCCCGCAGGACCAGGCCTCCAGCGTTTTGGCAAAACCTTGCCTCGTTCTCGGCTCATCTTCCACGATCAGAATCGTTTTGGAATGAATCATATCGCTCCCCCATATTCGCTCGGAATTTCAAAGCTCACCACCGTACCCTCTCCCGGCCGGCTAAATACATCCAGTCCTGGCCTTGCGCCTTGTTCCTTATCAAAATAAAGCCGCAGCCGGCGCTGCACGTTGACGATACCGAACCCGGTTCCTTTGGACGACAGGGCCGGGCCGCCGTCCATCGCCTGCCTTAACTTGCGCAGTGTCTCCTCGTCCATGCCGGGACCGTTGTCCCGGACCGTAATTTTGACGTAACCTTCCCGGCCGGAAGGCGATACGTTTACCGTCACCACGCCTTGAACTTCCTTCGTCTCCACGCCGTGCAAAATCGCATTCTCCACCAGCGGCTGGATCAGCAGCTTCGGAATTTTCACGTTCCCGAAAGAGCCGGCTTCGATCGACCAGGTCAACCGCTCGCCCAGCCGGATATCCATAAGCTGTAAATAATGCTCGACATGCTCCAGCTCTTCCTCGGCGGTGACCCATTCGTCCTGATTCGGCCTGCTGATGATATACCGGAACAGGCTGGACATGCTGACGACGAGGCCAGCCAATTCCTCTTCGCCTTTATCCTCCAGCGACCAATAAAAAGCCTCCAGCGTATTGAACAAAAAATGCGGATTGATTTGCGCCTGAAGCGCTTTCAACTCCGTCCGGCTTTGCAGCAGTTCCTTTTCGTAAACAACGCGGATCAATTCGTTCATGTTGTCGACCATCTGGTTGTATGTATTGTTCAGCTCGTTGATCTCCATCGTGTTGGAGAACATCGGGTTGGGCTGCAGCACCCCAAAGCGCGCGCCCCGCATCGCCTTGATCAGCTTGAAAATCGGCCGGGTGATCATCGTCGATAGCAGCAGCGACATGATCAGAAACAGCAGCACCCCGATCGCGCCGGATACGAGCACGGCCGTACGCAAGGCGGAAATCCCGCTCGTGACGTAGCTGACCGGCGTAAAGAAAACGAGCGTCCAGCCGGTAGACTCGGACTTTTGCTTCACCTCAATAAATTCCTGCCCGCCGATCGTAATGTTTTTCCCCTCGTTAGCAAGCAGTTCGGACAGATTCAGCGCCCCTGCCGACTGGCCGAAGTTGGAAGCGATCGTGTGCAAATTGCCGTCGACCAGCAAAATATATTCGCCGCCTTCCCCGCTCATCTGCTCCTGGAGCTGGAAGTAGGTCCGGTCGATCCGCACCATCAGATATCCCCCGGACGAAAACCAGCGGTCGATCAGGCTGACGCGCTTTAACGCAAGCACCGAGCTTGGATCGCGGGGATCGGCGCCGATCCAGACGAGCTCCCCTTTCCCCCGATCGGCTGCGGCGATCCACTTCGGATCGATCGTGTCCTGCAGCGGAATATCGTTCAGCGGGAACAGCCGCCGGTAATCGGTCGTATACAGCTCCAGCGATTTAATCCCCGTGACGTACGACTGGTAGTTTCCCAGAATCGACAGAAGAGATTGGCGCGCGCTAAACGGCGTCTTCGTCCCCTCCACTTCGGAAAGCAACAGCCGCTGAATGCTGCCGTCCGTCGCCACCTGCGTCGACAGCGTTTTGATCTGGGCGAGCAAAGCGTCAAGCCGACCATTGGCCTGCAGCGCGGTTTGGCCGATATGCTTCTCCGCATTGTTCTCCAGCAGGGCGGAGCCCTGGGTGTAAGTCAGGATGCTGGCGAGCGTAAGCACGAGAACCATGGCGAGCATAAAGCCGACGAAAATTTGATTTTTTAAAGTGAACCACCTTTTCGGTCTTCTCACCTCGAAAGGCCCCCCCCCTGTAATCCTAAAATTGCAAAACGTCCACCAATAATATAATCCAACCGCCTAGCAGGCGTCAGCAAAATTCGTTTCCGACTGCCGAATCCCCCGTTATCCGGTATAATGGACGGTAGATTATATAAGCAATGATGGGGGGAGAAACCTTGAATTCCGTACAATCAGCCGCACTTACGTCAGCCGTTTTTTTCGATCTGGACGATACGATTTACGATCATTTGCTTCCGTTTCGGGATGCCCTGCAAGCGGTGCTGAACACCGGGGACGATTTTCCTTATGAGCCCGCTTATCACCGGATGCGCTTTTACAGCGACCACCTGTCTGCCCTGGCCGGCGGCACGCCTACCCATGGCCGGGCGCTTGAGGATATGCGGACGGAGCGCTTCATACGCTCGCTGGCCGAGTTCGGCGTCACGCTTACGCGGGAGCAGGCAGCCGCCGTTCAGTCCGCTTATCTGGACCGCCAATTTCGGATCCGTCCTTTTGACGGAGCATTCGAGCTGATCGGGAAGCTAAAATCGAGCAAAACCCTCGTTGGTTTAATCACCAACGGTCCACCGGAACATCAATGGCGCAAAATCCGCGCGCTGGAGCTGGACCGACTGGTCTCGCCAGGGCTGATCTACATTTCCGGAGCCGTCGGCATCACTAAACCGGATCGTAAGCTGTTCGACCACGTGGCCGCGGAAGCCGGCTTAGCCCCCGAACAGTGCAGTTATGTCGGCGATTCATGGCGCAATGACGTCGTAGGCGCCGCCGGTGCCGGCTGGCGGACCATATGGTTCAACCATCGGCGTGCAAAGCCCGAATCGGCGTTTCGCCCGCACGAGCAGGCGTTCAGCTACGCGGACATAAATCGCCTCCTTCTCGGGGATTAAGGCCCGGCGCTAAAGCGCCCGCCTCCCCGCCCCTGCTCCTCCGCTCCTCCGTATAGTTCTCCCTCAGGCTACACACAATAAGAAGAAAATGCCTCATCAGGAGGAATTTTCGGTGTTATTCAACTTGTTCAAATTCTTGAAGAAAAAAGGAAAGCAGCAGCAAGAAAAACTGAAGCAGGTGGAGCCGGAGCCCCACGTGAACGAACCTCAGGCTCCCGGTCCGCTCTCGCTCGAGAACGTTATGGAGGAATTCAACGGCTGTTCCGATCTGACCCGCCGTTCGCTTCCGATCCTGAAGGCGGAAATAGTCTATTTCGGCCATCTGGTCGACAAACATGTCTTTGAACGCGATTGTTTACGGCCATTGGAAAATATCCGGCAGGACGAGCTTGGGACATTGCTGCGGCAATCCCAATTCAACGAAGCGAAGGATGCCAAATCGGTCGTGAACGGCATTTGCAAGGGCGATGCGGCCCTTTTTGTGCCGCAGGGCGTTTATATGGTCCATGCTTACGGGCCGGAAACGCGCTCTGTCGAGCAATCGCAAACCGAATCGGCCATTATCGGGCCCCATGACGCTTTTAATGAATCGCTGGACACCAATCTGTCCATTATCCGCCGCCGGATCAAGAGCAACCGGCTGAAGGTGAAGCAGTTTGAAGTCGGTGAAATTCTCAAAACCAAAGTATGCGTTTTATACATCGATGAATTGGCGAATATGGATTTCGTCAACCGGATGTCGGAACGAATTCAAAACATTGAATATAGCGGCCTATACGACAACAACATGCTCCTCCAGACGATCGAGGACTTTCCGAGCACGATATTTCCGCTGTATTTGACTTCGGAACGCCCCGATGTAGCCGTATCCAAATTGAACGAAGGCCGGGTTCTCGCCATCATGGACCAAAGCCCGACCGTCGTCATCGGTCCGACTTCGATTTTCGAATTTTTCACCTCCCCGGACGACTATTACGGCCGCTGGGCGGTCGGAACGTTTCTGCGGTTGCTCCGTTATGTCGCCTTTTTGCTTACGCTTTCTCTGACTTCCATGTACGTGGCGGTCACGACTTATCATTATGAAATGATCCCACAAAGCCTTATCGCTTCCTTAACCGAATCGCGCAGCCGCGTCCCGTTTCCGCCGATTCTGGAAGCCCTGCTGATGGAAACGACGATCGAACTGCTGCGGGAAGCGGGCGCCCGCCTGCCAGCCAAAATCGGGCAGACCATCGGGATCGTCGGAGGGATCGTCATCGGCACCGCCGCCGTCGAAGCAGGGTTTACCAGCAACATTCTGATTATCGCTGTGGCAATGTCGGCGATCGCCTCATTTGTCATCCCCAGCTATACGATGAGCGGAACGATCCGGGTCATCCGCTTCGGACTGATTATTTTGACCGGCTTTTACGGCAACTTTGGCTTTATGTTCGGCATCGCCCTGATCATTATTCACATCTCCAAACTGACCAGCCTGGGGGCGCCGTATACAATTCCCGCCGCACCAATCAAACCGGTCGACTGGAAGGACATTTTTATCCGCGGACCCTTTTGGTTGCTAAGCAGGCGTCCAACGCAGTCACGCCCCCCCAACCCGCAAGCCAACAAAATGAAGAAATAGGTGACCCCCTTGGCTCAGGAAAAGCTGCATCGATTCCATATCATGTTAATGATGCTCAATACCCAAAGCGGGATTGCCCTCTTTACTCTGCCGCGGATCACGGCGCATCACTTCGGGACCAACGGCTGGCTTTCGCTCATCATCGTATTCCTGTTTGCCTCCCTTAACACGATGTTGATTTCGGCGGTTTACCGCCTGGGGCGCGGGACGTCCGTATTCGAGATCCTCCGGGATTCACTGCCGCGCGTCATTTTATATCCGCTTTATTTACTGATTGGAAGCAATTTGGCCATGTTCGGCTACTTAAGATTTCCGTTTGTCGAGCGAATCCACAACTTTTTATTGAGCATGTACCTGTTTTCGGTAGTACACACGGGAGCGATGTACTATTGGGCAAGCAAAGCCATGATCAAGCAAGTTTTTCCCCGGGTTCCACCTAAGCTGTTATTGGCTCTCACTATGGCGGCTACCATCGCGGTTAGTCTTACTCCGGATTCGCTGATGGATGTGGAATGGTGGCTTCGGAATATAACTTTAGTCCAGCTCGCTTTTTCCGTCGGCTTTCCGCTGCTGTTGATTCTGCTACTGTTCATTCAAAGGAGGGAAAAAAAACATGCATAAACGGATCGGCTGCTTGTGTGCGTGCGCCTTCCTGCTGCTGACCGGATGCAACCAGGACGAACGGGTTCTGGAGAAGATCGGTTATGTGGAAACCGCCGCCTACGATACCGCGCCTGGCGGAAATATCAAAGTAACGGTCAGTATTCCGCTGGTCACCCAATTCGCCAAAGACGGGAAAACGACCGATGAACTGCTGAGCACGACCGCCAAAAGCCCCAAGGAGGCGAGAAAAACGCTGAGCTTAAGGACGAGCCGCATGATGGTGAACAGACAGGTCCGGACGCTGATGTTTGGCGAAGCTTTGGCTCGGCAGGGACTTTGGAAGTACATGGATACCTTTTTCCGCGATGCCACCATTTCCTTAAGAGGCACCATCGCCGTTGTGGAAGGAAAGGCCGGCAGCATCATTAGCCAGGAATTGCCGCGGCATACGAAAACGGCCAACTATATCAACAAACTCCTGCAAAAGGAGTTCAGCAGACAAGGCGCCCCGCAAACGACGCTCCACCAGTTCGTGCGGAACTATCATGATGACGGCATTGACCCGGCCGCCATCATGATCAGGGAGCTGGAAAAAGATATCACCGTTAGCGGCCTCGCTTTATTCCGGAATGATCAAATGGTGGGGAAGCTTACTTCGGATGACCTGCATTTATTTTTGGTACTGTATCAAAATACTTCGCGGGGCGAGTTTAACGTGAGGACGGACAATCCCCATCTGGAGACCATGGCCTTCCACTCGGTAAAAAGCAACCGCAAAATAAAAATCACGAAAACCAAGGACGGAGAATATCAAGCGGATATTTATTTAAAAATCGTTGGCGCGGTGGATGAATACATCGGCGATCTCGATCTCAGCACCCCGGAGCAAAAAAAGGTCGAACAGTTGTTAAGCGAATACGTCGTAGAAGAAGGCGGACGCCTTCTTAAGGACATGCAAAAAAAAGAGGCCGACTGCCTCGGCATCGGCCAACATGTCCGCAACAGCATGAGTTATGCGGAATGGAAAAGAACAGCTTGGCACGAGATGTACAGCCAAATGCCGGTGCGCGTCCACTGTTCTTTCCGGATTAAAAATTTCGGTGCGTATTTCCATTAGCTCCTACGAAATCCGCAAAATATCCACCTCATACGGAGCAAGGCTAAGCGTCCGCTCTCTTATGACGCCATATAACTCACTGGGATAGCTTGACGGCAAAGTAACATGGCGCGGTTCCCGGCTTAAGTTCAGCACAAACAGGTAGGCGCCCGATTCACCGTTCCGAACCGCAACCTGCACGCCCTCCGGCAACCCCGGAAACGCTGCGAGTTCAAGCTCCCCGGCGATCGACGCGAACAGCTCCTTAAGATAACTTTCTTCGGGATGCGTGCCGAGATAGTATACTTTGCCCTGGCCGAACCGGTTTACCGTCACCGCCGGCTCGCCGCGGTAGAAGTCTTCGTCATACCAGGCGATAGCTTCGGCTTCCTGCAAGCTCAGGATATCGCACCACTGCATCCCATAAAAGTGCCGCCCGGCCGCGTCCGCGATCCGGTGCGAAGCCCGGCCGATCGGATCGTATTCCTTCACCGTCACGCCGGCGCATTTCGCCAAAAGACCCGGCAAAGGCATCATGACGTGCTGGTTGTTCATCCGCTTCGCCCCGGAGCGGCTGGTCAAAATCACCGTGCCGCCCGCTTCCGCAAACGACTCCAGCGCCTCGGCCGCCTTCTCGTCCATCAGAAAAACATGCGGGGCCACGACCAGCTTGTACCCGGCGAGCGGCTGGGTCCATTCGATCACATCGCACCCGATCCCAAGCTTGGTCAAAGCCCGGTGATAATCTTTCACATTTTCATAATAATCGAACCCGCCCGCCTGCGGCTGAATCCGCAAAGCCTCCAATTGCTCGTGCGACAGCAAAATCGCCGCTTCATTCCGGGGCGCGGTCCCTTGAAGCTTGCCGGCGAGCGCGTTCACCTCGCCGCACAGCTTGGCAAATTCCTCAAACCTGCGGCCGGGAACGTTGCTGTGGTCAATCAGGCCGTGCCAAAATTGCTCCGCGCCGGCCGCGGCCGAACGCCAGCGAAAATGCACGACCGTGTCGGCTCCTTTGGCGATGGCCTGCCACGCAAACGCGCGGATAAAGCCGGGATAAGGCGCCCGCCACGTCGGAAACCAACAGCCCGGCGGCCCGCTGAGCTGCTCCATGATCCAGAAGTTGCGGCGTTTGATGCCGCGCGTCACATCGAGCGCCAGGGCGCCGCTGTACGGCCCGGTCGCCTGCTTGTCCGGATCGGTGTTCGGGTAATAGTCGAACGAAGCGATGTCCAGATCGGCGCCGATCCGGTACAGGTCCAGGCGTTGCGGATAAGTATGGAAGTTGTGGGCAATAAAATGTCCCGGACAATGTTCGCGAATAATCCCGATTTGGCTGCGCTGGAACTCGGCGATGGAATCCCATTGGAACCGGGTAAAATCGAGCAAGTATGACGGGTTCTGGTGCGGCGAACCGCCGTAAGGAACACCGGCCTGGGACCAGTCACCGTATTCCCCGCTCCATACGACCGTCCCCCATTCGCGGTTTACCGCTTCCAGGGAGCCGTATTTCGCCCGCATCCATTCCCGGAAACGCTCGTTGCAAGCGGCGCAGTGGCAGTCGATCACCCAAAACTCGTTGTCCGTCTGCCAGCCGATCACCGCGGGATGGCCGCCGTAACGCTTCGCCATTTCCTCGATGATCCGCGCTCCGTACACGCGTAGCGATCCGCTGTTGTAGCAGCGATGCCCCCGAACGCCCGGATGAACGGTCCGGCCCGCCGCATCCACCGGCAAAATGTCCGGCGCCAAGCCGGTCAGCCAACGCGGCGGCGTATTGGTCGGCGTCCCCAGCACCACGCGGATACGATATTTATGAAACAGATCGATCGCCTGGTCCAGCCAGCCGAAGGCAAATTGGCCGTCCGCCGGCTCAAGCCGGCTCCAGGCGAACTCCGCCAGCCTGACGACCCGGACGCCCGTCGCCTTCATCAGCTGAACATCCTCTTCCCACAGGGAAGGATCCCACTGCTCCGGATAATAGCAGACGCCGATTTGAACTTTATCGAGATGCTTATTCATAAGTTTGTTCCCCCTTTCCGCCAAAAAAAGGCAAAAGCCGCCTCATTCCCCTTTACGAGAGGATAAATCCTAAGAGGCGGCTTGCCTTACGTCATCCGATATTTATGCTGCCGTTACTTCAATTTGTCCCATGCGGCCTGCATATTTTTTTGCCAGGATTCGACATCACTCTTGCCTGCCAAATATTGCTGAATCGCACTGCCGAATTCCTGAGCGACGCCATCCGGGTATTTGCCGGCCTGGTGCGCAAAAATGTTGCCTTCCTCCACATACTTCACCAGATCGGTAGCGATCGGCCCCATATCCTCCGGCGTGGCTTCGATCGTGGTCATGGCCGGAATGAACTTGAATTTCTTCACGATATATTCTTTACCGATATCGGAAGTGACCAGCCAGTTCAGGAACGTTTTCGCCTCTTCCTTGGCGTCAGAATCTTTGTTCACGACCAGGTTTACCGGAACGCCGATCGTCACTTTGCCGGTTTTCGCGGCGTCGTCGCTCAGCGGCATCGGCAGCACGCCGATGTTCATGTTAGGGTTAATGCCGTCGATCATCGTTTGCGCCCAGTTGCCTTCCTGCATCATCGCCGCCTCGCCGTTCGCAAACATCGCCACCTGCGTGTTATAGTCGGTCGTAAGCGGATTTTTGTTGCCGTAATCCAGCGTCAGCTTCATCAGCTTCGCCCAGTTGGCGAAATGCTCATTGCCGACGATCGAAGCCGTGCCTTCGTTCATGCCTTTAATAAAACCGTCGACATCGTCCTGGTTGGCAAAAGCGACGCTAATCCCTTGGCTGCCCACCAACCACCATTCCTGATAAGCGTTTGCAAAAGGCGTAATGCCCGCAGCCTGCAATTTCTTGGCCGCCGCTTCCAGTTCCGAGTAGGTTTTCGGAGGAGAGGTGATGCCTGCTTTTGCAAACAAATCTTTGTTATAGACGTAGCCGAAGCCCTCAAGATCCAGCGGCAAACCGTACACTTTGCTATCTTTGGTGATCGCCTCGGCGGCCAACGGCACCAGATCCTTCACCCAAGGCTGATCGGACAAGTCCTCCAGCTTCTCTTGCCACATATCCAGCTTTGCATAGCCGTTGTTGGAGAAGATGTCCGGAGCGTCGCCGGAGGCGAATTTCGTTTTCAGCGCCGCGTCGTAATCGGCACCGCCGCCCACCGTTTGAATATCCAGCTTGATGTTCGGGTACTCTTTTTCAAATTCCACTTTCAGCTCGTTAAGCCCTTCCACGATTTCGGTTTTAAATTGGAAGATCGTGACCGTCTTCTGCTCCTGTTTGCCGCCGCCTTGGCTTTCGCCGCCGCTATTGGTACCGTTTGCAGAATTTCCGCCGCCACAAGCCGCTAGGATCAGCGACATCGTCAGCAGAACGGATAGGACGATAGAATACTTTGCCTTCTTCATAAGCTAATTCCCCCTAAATCTGTTTAGTTTATTGGAACAGCGGATCGGCCGGCGTCAGCCTTTGACCGATCCCGCTGCGATTCCCTCAACAATATAGCGCTGCAAAAACAAAAAGAAGATAATGATTGGCGTAATTCCCAAAATGAGCGCCGGGAGCGCAATGTCCCACTGCTTCGTATACTGTCCGAAGAAAGCGAACGTGGCCAGCGGAATCGTCCGCATTTCCGGCCGCTGCAAAATCAGCGACGGCAGCAAGTAGTCGTTCCACACCCAGAGGCAGTTCAGCACGATAATCGTCATCAGCATCGGCTTCAGCATCGGCAGCACGATCCGGAAGAACACGCTGATGCCGGTGCAGCCGTCCACCGTGGCGGCTTCTTCAATTTCCCGCGGAATCGATTTAACGAACCCGTGGAACAGAAACACGGCCATCGGCGCTCCCAGACCGAGATAAGTCATCACCAGTCCGAAGTGGGTATTGTTAACCCCCAGCTCGTTAACGACCCGCAGCAGCGGCATCATGATCGTCTGGAAAGGGATGACCATGGAAGCGATAAACAGCATGAATAATATACGGTTAAACCATGTGTTGGCGCGAACCATCCGGTAAGCGCCCATCGCGCTGATCAAGGCCAGAATTCCCACACTGATCACGGTAATGATCAGCGAATTGGTGAACGCCTGCGGGAACTTGGTCAGCTCCCAGGCCTTGGCATAGTTCTCCCATTGAAACACCTTAGGCCAGCTCGCCGAATCCGACATGATTTCGCCAAACGGCTTGACCGAATTGACAAACAGAAAATAGAACGGCGACAGGAACAACAGGGCGATAAGGCCCGTAATGATTTCCGTCGCCAACAGGCGTCCGGTGTATCTTTTCATTAAGCTTCGACCTCCTTATTCTTCGTCAGGCGAACCTGGAACGTCGTAATGACCGCCACGATCACGAAGAACAGAATAGCCTTGGCCGTCCCCAGCCCGTAGCGGTTGTTCTGGAACGCTTCGTTGTAAATGTTCATCGCCACGGATTCCGTCGATTTGAACGGCCCGCCTTTAGTCAGCGACAAGTTGAGGTCGAACATTTTGAACGCCCAGGAAATCGCCAGGAACAGACAGATGGTCACCGCAGGCATAATCAGCGGAACAATGATGCTGCGCAGCATCTGCCAGCGGTTTGCCCCGTCGATCTCCGCCGCCTCGATCACTTCCGAAGGAACATTGGTCAGCGAGGAGATGTAAATGACCATCAGGTAACCCGCCGTATGCCAGACAAAGACGATCATGATTCCCCAGAATCCGGTTGCGGCGTCTCCCAGCCACGGAAGCCCGAAGAAGGACCAGCCGGTCAGTTCATACATGGTGTTAAAACCTTTGATGAAAATAAACTGCCAAATGAATCCCAGCAGCAGCCCGCCGATCACGTTGGGCATAAAGAAAATCGTACGCATAAAGTTTCGCAGCTTCAATCCTTTAGTCAAAAAATAAGCAAGAAAAAAGCCGACGATATTGGTAAGCACGATGCCAACCACCGTAAATTTGGTGGTAAACCAGAAGGATGACCAAAAATCGGGGTCATTCGTAAATATCGTTTTAAAATTATCCAACCCTACCCAATTGACCGTGCTCGCCACGCCATTCCAATCGGTCAGTGCGTAATACATCCCGAGTAAGAATGGAATCACCATGATGACTACAAAAAATAAAAGGACAGGTCCCACAAAAAACAGCTGGAGTCCCCATTCAGACGCTCTTTTGCTACCCATGGCGCAGCCCCCTTTCTTTCTAGCGAATAACTGTTGTATTGTTATTATGACTCGGGTGAATCACCGAATACACCGACTGAGGTGAACACTCGGGTGTAATTTATTGATCGGGAGTGGGAATCCGCTTGAAATGGAACAGTATCCGCACCAA
The DNA here is from genome assembly GCF_003863965.1 of Paenibacillus oralis. Lineage (GTDB taxonomy): Bacteria > Bacillota > Bacilli > Paenibacillales > Paenibacillaceae > Fontibacillus > Fontibacillus oralis. Next base: position 3,491,832 of record NZ_RRCN01000001.1, on the reverse strand, counting down.
ACTGATCGTCTTTATGTTGCTCGCCACGATCATCCCGATCGTCGCGACGATGGTCGTAACTTACTCCTATACAGCACAATCGCTCCGCACGCGGGTCGCCGCGGAAGACGCCAATCTTCTGTATCAGGGGGGGCGCAACCTGACCAGCCTGCTTGACGATCTCAACCGCAGCTCTTCCAATATCTATAACATTTCAACTTTACTGCAGGCCGGCTATGAGGACGTGCAAAGCAACTCTCAGGTTTACGCCGTATTGTCCAACATTGCGACCTCCGTGCCGGACATTTTTCAGGTATATCTCTATGAAAATAAAAGCCGGAGAGCAACTCTCGTTACCCAAAACACGCCGCAGCGCAACTATAACATCGGGCCTTTCGGCGATGCGTTGGGTATCGACCGGCCCAGCGTCTGGGTGCAAAGCAGCCATATGAGCCATACGTACGGACTTACCGCCATATTGCCGAGGTACCCTTCCGAGCCGGTATTTACGCTCCACCGCAAAATCGAAAAAGTTCCTTCAAGCAACATCATCGGCTATCTCTCCATCGACGTCAAACTGTCGGCCTTAAGCGATATCGTCGACCAGCTGTATGAACAAAACCGCGAGAAAATCTATATTCTCGACGATCACGGAGATATCGTGTACAGCGACGAGCAGGGCAAGCTGGGGCTTCCGCTCAGAGAGAAGTGGTATACGGAACGGATCGCCTCCGCGCCAAGCACGAGCGGAAACTTCGAAGAGGACGGCAACGTGTTTGTCTATCAGCGAATTACCAGCGTCGGCGCCAACTGGACGCTGGTCAAACAGGTCCCGGTCGCTTTTCTCACCCGGGAAGCCAACCGCGCGGCCGGCATCAACATGCTGCTCCTGGCGGTGTCGCTGATCATTATCATCGCCGCCACGATCATTATTTCGCTGCGGATTACCGCTCCGATCAAGCGGCTTGGCCGATATATGAACCAGATTCAATCCGGCAACTTGAACGTCGATATCCAGCCGGCCGGCCATGACGAAATCGGAGCGGTGATGCGGCGGTTCCGCACCATGATGGATACGATCAACAATTTGATCTTAAGGGAATACAAGCTGGAGTTGTCCAGCAAAAACAACCAGCTTCGGGCGCTGCAGGCGCAAATCAACCCGCATTTTCTCAACAATACGCTGCAGATCATCGGTACGCTCGCACTGGAGCTGAAGGTCCCGCAAATCTATACCCTGATTTCGGCGCTGGCCAAAATGATGCATTACAGCATGCATAACGACGACCGGATCGTGACCTTGAAGGACGAGCTTGAGCACGTTAAGGCTTATATCGAACTGCAAAAAGAGCGATTTGAAAACCGCTTTTCCTTCCACTGCGAAGTGCCGGAAGAGCTGCTCCAGGTTCAAATGCCCAAGCTCATCCTGCAGCCGATCATGGAAAATTACTTCAAGCACGGGATCGACCGTTCGAAAGCGGACGGATGCATCCGTTTGGAGGCCGTACAGGAGCCGGACGGTTTCGTCAAAATTATCGTGCAGAACAACGGCGCGAAAATACCGGAAGATAAGCTGAGCCGTTTACGGCAGGGACTTGATGGAGTTACCGGCGCCCTTGACGGGAATCGTCCCGATCCCGCGAACCAGGACGGCCGCGTAGCGCCGATCGGCTTGATCAATGTGCTGACCCGGCTCCGTCTGGTTTACGGCAGCGGGGCCGATCTGAACGTGGCCAATTTGGAACCGGCCGGAGTACGCATTATACTAAAACTACTCGCTCTGCCGCAATAAATTTCGGAAATGAGCCCTACATGGAGTGTGAAAAATGATGAGAGCGTTAATAGTCGACGATGAAGCCCGGGTCAGAAAAGCCGTTCGCTTGCTGGTGGATTGGGAGAAGCACGGCATTCGGGAAGTTACCGAGGCGGGCGGAGGGAACGAAGCGATCGGAATCATTCAAAGCTTTGGCCCGCAGCTCGTCATTATGGACATGATGATGGAATCGGGCCACGGGCTGGAACTGATGGCCTGGGTCCGCGAGCATGCCGGAAACATCAAATTCATCGTCGTCAGCGGCCATGACGATTTCGATTTTGTGCGGAGCACCGTACGCCATGGAGGTATCGATTATATCCTCAAGCCGATCGAGCCCGAAGCGATCAACGCCGCCGTCGCCAAAGCCGTGGAGCAGTGGCGACGGGAAGAACGGGAACGGTTGGAGCAGCAGCAGAAAAGCATTCGCCTTAATGAATTCAAACCGGTTTACGACGAAAAGCTGCTCTCCTCGTTGATCGACGACCCGGGCTCGGCCGACGTCTCGCTGCGCAGATTGCGTCAGGAAGGCGTGATCCCCGAAGAGGCGGGGTTGTGCCGTCTTTTGCTGGCCCGGATCGACGCCGGGGATGCTTCCCTGCAGCAAAGATTCGGCCATAACCGGGAGCTGCTGCACTTTGCGCTGGTCAACATCTGCAATGAATTTCTGCTCCCAAGCCGCAGTGGGATTGCGTTTAAGCATTGGCGGGCGCCGCGGGAAATTTTGCTGCTCGTTTGGGGCGATTTGGAGCGCGCGGCCGAACGTGCCGCCCAAATCAATCAAGGGCTGCACCGCACGCTAGAGCGCCGGCTGCATTTTGGCCTCGGGTCCGCCGGGGAGCTGCCGCTAAGCCTCCCCCGGCAGTATGCCGAAGCCGCCGCCGCGCTGCAGCGCCGGAATCTGCTCGAACCCGACCGGTATATCCATGAGTTAAACGCGGGAAAAGCGGACGGTCACGCCATGGTCATGGACGGGCGCGGCACGGCCGCAAACGCTCCCGCCGCGGCTTCGGCTGCCGGCGGCTATCCCTCCCCGACCTTCGTCAAGGTACAGGAGGACTGGAAGCTGGCGGTCAGAAGCGCGGACCCGGGTCAGATTGCCGCCGCAAGCCGGAAATGGATCGACGAGCTGTGCCGGCTGGGAACGGTAACGCCGGAAATGCTGGCCGCGTGGACGGCCGATATTTTGTCGTTCCGCTCGGGAATGATCCGGGAAACGCTTGGCGAGAAGACCGAAAGTGTGTTGACGGAACTGGAGCGGGACGACGCCGGACATGCTCCCCCGTCTGCCGACAGCTATACTTTCTCGCGTTATGCCTGGAGCGACTGGGCGGAGCATGTCATGACCCGGCTGGCGGAAGTGATTTCCCGGCAGCAGGCGCGCGATAGAAGCACGTTCGCCGACATCGTCAAATACATCGAGCAGAACTACCAATCCGATTTGTCACTGCAGGACATCGCCAGCCGTTTTTACGTGAGCCGCGAATACGTGTCCCGGAAATTCAAGCAGGACTACGGCATCAATTTCTCGGATTACCTGGGCAAATACCGGATCGACAAGGCCAAGCTGCTTATGCTGAACCCGCATCTGAAACTGCAGGATATCGCCGAAATGGTCGGATTCCACGACGTGAAATACTTCAGCAAAGTGTTCAAGAAACAGGTGGGTCAGTCGCCCCGGGAATACCGGGGCAAGTAAGAAGTTGGAAAATATAAGGACAAAAAAGGTCGTTATTCCGGCGATATCAGCCAATTTGAGAGAAATAAGGGAAATTTATGTCGCTATTTTCCCCGGTCGCAAGGAAATGCACCGGTTCTGGTCCCTTCATAGGAAAATAAGGACAAAAAATGCCGCTAATGGGGATCAACATGCCTGCCTCTGGATAATAAGTACATAAAGTTCCGCTATTTTGCAGGGTCAGCAGCCAACGGTTCGTCGTTCCAGTCGCCGGCTGTCATGCGCCGATATTACCTTGCACCGATAACCGGACGGTTTCTATTTATTTATCCCAGGTACCACTTCAAAAAAGCATCCGCCACCACTTTGCCGGCAAGCCCGTTCGGGTGCGGATCATCCCCGGGGCTCATAAATTCCGGTCTGAGCCGATGTTCCTCAGGGGCCGGCTGGGACAGCAGCGCCGCCATGTCGAACATCCGGTCCACTCCCGGGATGGAGGAAGCCCGAATCGCGGCGTTGACGCTCCGCCACACCTGCTCCCGCTCTCCGCTGAAATTAAACGGCGGTACGGTAAAAAGAATGATTTCCGTGGCAGGATCGCTGTTTTTCAGGAGCGATATGATCATTTCCAGATCGCCAAGCAGCTGCCCGGCCGTCCGGGCGCCGATGTCGATGTCGTTCACGCCCAGCGCCAGGATCACCTGCGGCCCGGGATGCGCTCTCTGCCCGTGCTTCACTTTGCGCAGCCAGGCGCCATCCGCCGCGGCGTCATACGCTCTCGCCCACCCGGAGCCGAGATTCCAGACCCCGTACTGCGCCCCTAATCCGCCAGCGATCCGCGCCACCCAATACTCGTAGCCGTCCAGCGCCGTTCTGACCCCTTGGGTGATGGAATCGCCGAAAAACGTCAGTTGCCGGTCCACCGGCTTGGCATAACCGATAAAGGCGGGCGCCACCAACAATTTCTCGGACAGCGTAAACGGCTCCGCCGATTCCTCGTCCGCATGGCGGCCGGGGGCATCGTAGGCCGAAACCAGCATCTGTTCGACGTTGTACGGGAACGTTTTTCCCGGCGCCGGCGCTGTGATCGTCCAGGTGAATGCCAAATAATGTCCTTCCGGCAACTCGATATGTACGGGATCGCTCCAAAACGTCTCTCCCGGTTCCACCGGTTTCGCGTCTCCGCCGTCAAACGTAACGGGGACCTGCGAGCCCGGCGTTACCGCGCCGTCCGGCTCCGTGCCGCCGTCGGCCACGTAGGCGGCCTCGATCCGCCACGCTCCGCCAAGCTGGCTGCCCTTGGCCACCGTTCCGGTATCCCAGGTGGAGTCCACGGCATTGCTATGCCAAAACCGGAGTTGAAGCAGGCCGTTTTCCCTTAATTTAAAATAAATCCGGTACGTATGCGTGAACCGCTCTTCGCGGTCCATAATGTAGTTGGCCGCCGTAGAAACTACGGTAGCTGACGCATACCCATTTGTCATGACTTGCACCTCTATCCTCTCTGCAGCATTTCGCGAGGACGCGAACATTTATGATTCTACAACACCCGCTGCAAAAATGCTCGCGTCCGTTCATGCCGCGGCTGGCCGAACAACTGCTCCGGCGCCCCCGATTCGATGAACTCCCCGTCCGCCATGAACATCACGCGGTCGGCCACTTCCCGCGCAAAACCCATCTCATGCGTCACCACGATCATCGTCATCCGCTCTTCGGCAAGCTGCTTCATCACCTGCAGCACCTCGCCGGTCAGCTCCGGATCCAGCGCCGAGGTCGGCTCGTCAAACAGCAAAATTTCCGGGTTCATCATCAGCGCCCGGGCGATCGCCACCCGTTGCTTCTGGCCGCCGGACAAATTCGCCGGATAGGCGTCCGCTTTCTCAAGCAAACCGACCTTGTCCAGCAGTTCGGAAGCCCTGCGGCGCGTATCCTCCCCCGGAATCCGCTTCACCAGCTTCGGCGCCAGCTCCAGATTTCCGCGCACCGTCAGATGCGGGAACAGGTTGAAATGCTGGAACACCATACCCATGCGCGCCGTAATCTTTTTGATTTGCGCATTTCCGGCATACCGGCCGTCTTCGAGCAAATAGTCGTCTCCGATTCTAATGCTCCCGCCGTCCGCTTCCTCCAGGTGGGCCAGGCTGCGCAGCATCGTGCTTTTCCCGGAGCCGGACGGCCCGATCACGGCCACCACTTCGCTCGTATCCACGGTAAAGGAAACGTTCTTCAGTACCTGCAGCGAACCAAACGATTTTTGCAAATTCGTTACTTCCACGATTTTCATACCTGTTCATTCAACCCTTTATTCGAATTTGAATTTCCGTTCCAGCGCCTTGAACAGCAGCGTCAACACCAATGTCAGCAGCAAATAAATGATCCCGGCGACCACGAACGGCATAATCGTAAAATCCCGGTTCACCGCCGTTTGGGCAAAATGCAGCAGCTCCGGAACCGCCACGGCGTACAGCAGGGCCGTATCCTTCACCAGCGTAATCGACTCGTTCGAAACTGCCGGCAAAGCGATGCGCACCATTTGCGGCAAAATGACCCGGGACGTCGTTTGCCAACGGCTTAAGCCAAGCACTTTGGCCGCTTCGTATTGGCCCTTGTCGATCGCGAGCAGGCCCCCGCGAAAAATCTCGGCAAAATACGCCGCGTAATTCAAAGTGAACGCCAAACAGGCCGCCGCGAAGCGGTCCATCACCAAATATTCGCCAATGCCCGGAATGACGGGAAGCCCAAAGCAAATAAACAGCATCTGCAATAGCAGCGGCGTTCCGCGCATCACATAGATGTAGGCGTTCGCGAACCAGGCGACCGGCTTCACCCGGCTTCTCACCATAAACGTAAACGCAAAGCCAAGCGGAATCGACGTTACGATCGCCAGCACAAACAGCAGCAGGGTTATCCGCGTGCCTTCCAGCATCGGTACTAAAATATTCATAAAATAATCCAGACTCATCTCGCATCTCCTTCAATCGCAGAATCAACGGTAATCCCAAACGGTACAGGCAGCCTCACAGGACCGGAACGTGTCCCCGGAAGAATCAGAAAAACCGGATCGCGTTCAATCCGGTTTTGTCCTCGCCTTGCGCTTTCTGACTGCCGGGTTTCCCCGAGTTTCTTTGCTCCAGGTTCCTTACTTCAGCACTTTATCTTCGCCAAACCATTTTTCGGAAATCTGCGTGGCTGTCCCGTCCTGGTTCAACTCGTCCAAAGCTTGCTGCAGCTTGTTCAGCAGCTCTTCGTTGCCCTTCTTCACGCCGATTCCGTATTCCTCCGGTGCGAGCGACTCGTCCAAAATCTTAAAGGCGCCCTCTTCTTGGGCCATATAATATCTCGCCACGACCTCATCGATGACCACCGCGTCAAGCCGCTTCGTCTTCAAGTCGCTGAGCGCCAGCACGTTGTCCGGAAACTCCGTAACCGTCTTAATCTCGGATTTGATCGGATCGGCGTTCAGCGCGTCCGCCGCGGAAGACAGCGATTGAAGCCCAACGGCTTTGCCGGCCAAATCGCTGATTTTCGAAATCGGCGAATCCGCGAGCGTGACGATCACCTGGCTGTTTTTCAGATAAGGCTTCGTAAACAGCACTTTTCCTTTCCGTTCCTCGGTGATGGTGTAGCCGTTCCAGATCAGATCGATCCGGCCGCTGTTCAGCTCTGACTCCTTCGATGACCAATCGATCGGCTGGAAGGTGACCTCCATGCCCATCTTCTCCGCAGCCGCTTTGGCGTAATCGATGTCGAAGCCGACGATTTCGTTCTTTTCATCGCGGAAGCCCATCGGCGCGAATTTATCGTCTATCCCGATGACCAGTGTATTGCCGCCCTTGCCTGAACCGGATTTTGCGCCGGAGCAGCCGGCCAGCGCCGTCAGCATAACGGTCAGGACCAAACCTATTAATGCGATGTTTTTCAGTTTCATATGACTCTCCCCCAATAAATTAGCAAATCTAGCGAATGCTTTAGTTCGTTAATACGTTATCAGACTCTCATGATAACATACTAATATGGAAGAGTCGAGGGTTTGGCTCACGATTCACCCCTTTTTTCTGTTCTTTCTGAATATACCCACAAGAAGAAGCAGTAAGGGGATGGCAAAAAAATGAATCGGCAGCACATAGTTGATCCACACCTCTGTCAGCAGCATCCTGGATGAGGGGTTCAAGCGAACGACGGCCATACAAACGGCCAGCGTGACCGCGGCCGCGAACCATATGCAGTTTCTCCAGCTTGCCGGTTTGCCGATCCATTGGGCCGTTCCGTAGCTGGCGATAAACAAATAAACGGTCAGCTTGATAAACACGCTGATCAGCCAGATCGCCACCAGAAAAATATCCATATTCTGAATGAATTCCATCAGATAAACCAGCTTGACCATTTCGAAAAACGGGAACTGGATTTTGGACGACAATGCCGGACCAAAGGTCATAATCACCCAGACCGCCCCGATCGCCAAGATTAACGAAGCAATCGATACCCCCAGCCACACGTTGCGCAGGGCATTCCGATCCGGTTCTTCCAGGAAAGCGAACAGCATCGTAATGAACGCGATTTCGCCGAGCAGGGACATCGGCGTCAGACTGCCCTTCAGAATGGCAAGCGCCTCCGTATCGGCATAAACCGGAAGCATGGCGCCCCAGTTCAAATTACGCATCGACAGCGCGAAGGTTAGGACCAGAACAAACAGCAGCACAGGACCCCAAAGCTCGCTGAAACGGCCGATGCCCACAATTCCGCCTCTGCGGACCGCGTAAACGGCGATCGCCAAAAAACTGACCGCAATGACTAGGTCCGGCGTTTTCTGCAGCATACTAAGCCGGATAAAGCTAAACTGTTCGCGCAAAATGATCCCCATCACCCAATGCCATTGAAGCAGGTACAGAAGTCCCACGAGCTTGCCCGGCCACTTGCCCAATATCGAAATGCTGAACTGGAGCAACGTCTGGCCGGGAAATAACCGGCTGACTTTAAATGCCAGATACGCGATCAGCATTGCGGCCAACCAGGCGATCATCATGGAAATCCAGACATCCTGCTTGGCGTCGGTGATGGCAAAGTTCAAAGAAATCAACAAGTTTATCCCCAATTCAAACATCCATACAAGCCAGAAGAGCTGTCTATTGCTGATTCGCACCGTTATCCTTGTCCTCCACACCAGGAACCAGGGATTTTCCCGTGAGCCCCGTGCCAGATATTTTCATATGTACCTGAAATTCAATGTCCACGTTTTCGAACTGCTTATCCCAATCCTTTTTCATCCTTTTCCAAACGTAAGGGTGTTTGCGATGCAGCGTCTCTCCCAATTCAAAAATATCCGCCTTATACTGCTTCTGCACCAGGGCCACCGTCTGCTCCACCTTTTCCGTCAACCGGCGGTTCAGCTCATCCTCCACCTTTTTGACGTTGTCCGGCTTGGACAAATCCAGGTTTGCGTTGCTTTCGTTGATTTCACCTTCCCCGCTAAGCCAAACTTTAAAGCTGACCTTTTCGCCGGCGATCTCCGGCACAATCCGGCTTTTGAACCTCATTGCGGGAATCGTTATCGTCTCGTGCTTCTTCCCCATCCGGATCGTAAACACACGATGGTCAAGTTTTCCCGTGAGCCATAAACGAACCCAAAAGTTGTCATGACCCAAATAACCTTTCAATTTCAGATTGCGGTCGAATACCGCCGAGCCCGTCAGCGCCAATTCCGAACCGGCAGCATTGCCCGCATTCTCGTTTGTCTTTGCCGTTTGCGCGGGTGAGACGATTTCCACGATCGGTATCACACTGCCTCCCGACGCTCCATTCGCCATGATAAAAAAGTCGAGCAAAGAACGGCTCACCGGAGCGCCCATCACCTCCTGGATTTTTTGCACGCTGATCGTCGGGTTTTTTTCCAGCCGGCTGCTTAGATTCATGGCTTCTTGGGCCGTTCCTCCCTTTACGACAAAAATATTCGTCCGCAGTCTGACCAGCGGATTGCGGGCATATTCATCAAGCACTTTCGCGATCCCGTGCCTGGCCAGCGCCTCGCCGATAAACACGTTCCTCCGGTGGCTGGCGAAGATGACGCGGGGCAGCTTTTTTTGCATATTTTGACCGGCATCGCCATCGCTAGTGCCATAGGAGGTCTCGATGAGATACTGGTTTTTCCCGCCCTCGGTCCCTCCTGACTTTGTACCCCCGGGAACGACGATATTGGCCGTGGCAACGTACCTCCCATCCCCGTTCAGATCCATCCCCCAGCCCAAAATGATCGCCCGGTCATTCATTTCCTGCCGGTCCCAGCAGCCGGTCGTCAGCAGCACGCAAGCCAAAAAAGCCGTCCCCAGCTTCAAACGCATGATGGTTTCACTCCTTGTTTTTCTTTCCCGCATCGTTTGCGCCCGGCATAGGGTCCTTGCTCGCTCTCGTTAGGTAATGCCGCTGCGTCTTGCGCATTTTCCAGGTTGGTCCCCGCACCAGCACATCGTCGGGGCTTTCCCGGGAAACGGTGCCGGGACCAAGCGGGGTCATATAAGGGACGCCAAAAGAATTGAGGCATACCAAATGGATCGTCAATGCGGTAATAAACAACACGATCCCGTAAAAACCAAACGCCCCCGAAACAATCAACAGCGGAAAGCGCAGCATCCGGTAGGCGGTTCCCAGGTTATAACGGGGAAACGCAAAGGAAGCGATTCCCGTGGTCGCCACAATAATGACCATTGGCGCCGAGATGATTCCGGCTTGAACAGCCGCTTCACCGATGACCAAGGTTCCGGCGATGCTTACCGCCGATCCAATTTGGTTCGGGAGGCGAATCCCCGCTTCCCTGAGCCCCTCGAAAAGGAATTCCATCAGCAGCGCCTCAAACACCGCCGGAAACGGCACGCCTTCCCGCGCCGAAGCTACGCTGACCAGCAGGGATGTCGGCAGCACTTGCGGATGAAACGTTGTCAGCGCAACGTAAAGGGAAGGCAGCAGCAAGGAAGTATGGACAAAAATATAACGGACCCAGCGAACAAAGGTGGTGTAGATAAAACGTTCGTGATAATCTTCGGGCGACTGTAAACCCGACCAGTAAGTCATGGGACAAATCAAGGCAAATGGGCTGTTTTCCATCAAAATAACGACTTTGCCCTCCAGCAGCGACCCTGCGGCCACATCGGGCCGTTCCGTATTTTGAATTTCCGGAAACGGGGAGAAGGGCTGCTCTTCGATCAATTCCTCCAAAATCCCGGAGCCGTTTAGCGCATCGATGCGGATTTTGCCCAGACGTTTCCGGACTTCTTCAACCAGCGACGGCTTGGCAACGTCCTCCATGTAAATCAGCTTCACTTCGGTCCCCGTCAGTTGGCCGATCGACATCGACTCCATCTTAAGGCTGGGGCTGTGGATTCTTCGGCGCAGCAAGGACGTGTTGACGCTAATCGTTTCCGTAAAAGCGTCCCGCGGTCCACGCACCACCTTTTCGGAAGGAGGCTCCTCGATGCCCCGCTGCTCCATTTTGGTTAAGTTGGCAAGCAGCGCGTAGCTCTGCCCTTCGAACAGAATCGCCGTCTCCCCTTCCAGCACCCCCTCGATCAGGGCAGCGTATTGGGAAGTCTTTCGGACCCCGGCGGCAGCCACCAGCGTGTCCTCGACAAACCTCCCGAATTCTTCCCGCTTGGGAAGCCGCTCCGCCTCCCCCTCATTCAGCCAGAGGCGAAGCAAAATCTGATCCAGCAACTGGGTATCCGTCATTCCTTCCGTATAGATCAATAACATGACTTCTGCACCGTGTACGGAAACCGGACGGAACACGATGTCGGAGCAGCGGTCAAACGACTGGCGCAGTTGCTGCTCGTTATGGGCCAGCTCTTTTAATATTGGCGTGTCATTGCTCATCCCCGGCACCTCCGCATACGTAATCCCGATTAGTTTCATTCCAAAATTTGCAAAATATTCATGATTGCAGCTTTTTGTAGCCTTGCCAAGATTCACGGGCCATGCAAATATGGGGATAGATGAGTGAAAGCGATTACGATCAAATGCAAGTTTAAAAGTCGGCTTTTCAGCACCGAGAAGGTTGGATGAAGCTAGGGACGTAAGGAGCGGAGCGTACGTTTTGGGTACGTGAGCAACGGAAGGCCCGGCTGAATTCAAGATTCGATGTCGAATCCACTTCTTGACCTGCTTCGTGATCAAAAGTTGACTTTTAAACTACCTTGTTTAGGAGGGGATTTTGATGAATGAACCTGCTGGGAACAGTATGGCGACGCGGGGCATCACGGTGAATCAGATCGGGTATCCGCCGGACGCGCGTAAGACCTTCATTTGTACAGGCGAAGGCGGGACGTTTGAGATCGTCCGGGAAGCGGATGGGCGTATTGTTTATCGAGGGGAAACCGAGTTGCCGGTGTATGATGAAGCATCGGGGATCACTGTCAGCCGCGGGGATTTTACCGCTTGTACGGAGGAAGGCGGCTATTTTGTAAGGTTGCATGGGGAAACGTCCGCTTCGTTTGCTATCGCCAACAATCCGTATGCAGAACTTCATACCGGTCTGCTCAAATCTTTTTATTACTTCCGCTGCGGCATGGAACTGGAGGAGCCGTATGCCGGTCCGTGGAAACATGCCGCCTGCCATACGGCGGAAGGCATCGTTTACGGCGAGCCGGACCGGAAGCACGGCAGCTCCGGCGGCTGGCATGACGCCGGTGATTACGGCAAATACACCGGACCGGGGGCCAAGGCGGCCGCCGATCTGCTGCTGGCGTACGAATTTGCGCCGCAGGCGTTCCAGAGGCCGGTTCCGCTGCCGGAGACGGACGGCCTGGCGCCGGATGTCCTGCACGAATGCCGCTACGAGCTCGAGTGGCTGCTGAAAATGCAGGACGAGCGCACGGGCGGAGCGTTTCATAAGCTCACGACAAAGCAATTTCCGGCGCTGGACGTTATGCCCGAGGATGACCGCGCGGAGCTGTATTTTATGCCCGTCTCCGCCGCGGCAACCGGCTGCTTCGCCGGGGTTATGGCGCTGGCGGCCCGGGTGTACCGGCCGTTCGATGAGGCGTTCGCCAGCCGCTGCCTGGCCGCGGCGGAGCGGGCCTGGGAGTGGCTGGAGGGGCATCCCGCTTCGCCGGAAAACCCCGGCTTCAAAAACCCGGCCGACATCGCCACGGGCGAATACGGGGACCCGGTCGACCTCGACGAGCGATACTGGGCCGCCGGCGAGCTGTTCCGGACGACGGGGGAAGCGGTCTATCACGAGGCGTTCCGGAAGCTGGCGGCGGAAACTTTTCCGAAATACGAACTGGGCTGGGCGGATATGGGCGGTTACGGCACGATCGCCTACTTGTTCGGCGAAAAAGCGAAAGCTGACGGTACGCTCCACGCTTCGCTGGAGGCCGGTTTGCTTGGAGTGGCCGAAAGGCTGGCCCGGCGCTGCGCCGAGGACGGTTATCTGACTTCGCTGCGGCCGGAGGACTATATTTGGGGCAGCAACATGGTGCTGCTGAACCGGGCGATGCTGCTGCTGATCGCCGCAAAGGTTAGCGGCGAAGCCCGCTACCAGGCGCTGGCGCTGGAGCATGTGCACTATTTGCTCGGCCGCAACGTGCTGGACTACAGCTATGTCACCGGCTTTGGCCACCGGGCGGTCCGCCATCCGCACCACCGCCCTTCCGTCGGCGACGGCGTGGAGGAGCCGGTGCCCGGGCTGGTGTCCGGGGGCCCCAACCGCGGGCTGAACGACGACTGCATGCAGGAGCATCTGCAGGGCAAAGCGCCAGCCGCCTGCTTCATCGACGACGAGCTCAGCTACGCCGGCAATGAAGTGACGATCTACTGGAACTCCCCGGCGGTATTTGTGGTATCCCATTTTGTGAAGTAGATGGGGGCTAAACTTTGGACGACGCGGCTCTAACGGACACCAGTGACCTTATCCGCCCATTTCCCGGGTATTTCCCAGGCTAACGGACACAAGCGACCCTATTTCACTCTAAACCAGTTCATCCAGGACGATTTGAGGTAAATAAGGTCTTCTGTGTCCGTTACATTTTGCAAACCTCCGTTTTTTCGAAAATAACGGCTCTGGTGTCCCTTAGCCCCCTGATTCTATATGGTGAACAAAAAAGGGACGCGGCAGAACGAACAGCCGCATCCCTTTTTGTCATTGCTTAGTACCATTAATCGATAAACCGCAGCTCCTGCAGCATCCGCATCAGCAGGATGGCCGCCTGGGCGCGGGTGGTATGGCCGTTCGGGGCAAAGGCGCCACGATTGTCGCCCTGCATGATCCCCTGCTCAACCAGCCAGGCTACGTCTGCCGCGGCCCAGTCCGGGATCGCCAAGCGGTCCGTGAAACGGGCCAGCAAAGCGGTATCGGCGCTTGTTCCGGCAGACATCTCGCCATCCGTATCCGCGTTTCCGTCCTTAACCAGCCGCATCGCTTTCGCAACCATGACGGCCATCTCCGCCCGGGTAATGCGTTCGTTCGGCTTAAACGCGCCGGTTGCATCCGGGGTAACGAGACCGAATTCAACCGCGGCCGCGATTTCGCCGGCCAGGCTATTACCCGCCTCTACATCACTGAATACGTTCGCTTCTTGAGTCGGGGTCAACCCCAGCCCGCGAACAAGCAGCGCGGTAAATTCCGCCCGCGTCATTTCCCGTCCGGGCTCGAAGCGGGTTTCGCCCACACCTTCCACAAGCAGTTTGGAGGCCAGCTTATCGACGGCTTGCTCCGCCCAGTGCCCGTTTACATCGGCAAACCGGTGCTTTTTGCCGCTGACCAGCGTGTACAGGCTGTTGCCCGGACGCTTCAACTCTAAAGCAGGTTTGCCGTCCACCGTGACTTTAACCGCGGGAACGAAAACAAGTTTTCCGGCCGCTTTGTCGTACATGACTGCCGTAACCGCGTTGCTGTCAACTTCGGCCGGCAGAGGGATCGTCCGGCTGAGGTACGTATTATTCCCGAAAGCCGTGATTTCCCGCTCCTGACCGTCCACGGTGAGCAGCACTACTTTGAATTCAACTGCCGCAGAACCCGTAAGGGTTACTCCTTGATTTGCGGCAGCCTTGGCAATCTCCGCTTGTTCGGACGTTTTGGCCGATAAAATGGAAATCTGTATGGAAGCGCCTGAGCCTGATGAACTTAAAGCATCGGAACCGGTTAGACCGTAATGGCCCGCGATGATCGCCTGAAGCGGAAGTCTGTAGCTAGCCAGCGCGGTACGGATGACCAGCGTTACCTCGCTGTTTTCAGTCCCTTCCTTATTAACCGAAAGGAGTGTTTCCGCAGGCAGGGAAAGCACGGTTCCTCCGCCGAGGTCCGTCAGCTCCACCGCCAGTTCGCTCTGGCTGCTTGAAGCGGCTGCCGCAAGGGCGGTCTTCAACACATCCGGCTTGACGGAAACTTGATTCACCGTCTGGCCGTCGTCGCCACGGGTAACTTCAACCTGCAGCATATCGCTCACAAGCTCATACGCCGCATTTCCGGAGGAGGATTCTCCGGATGGGTTGGACGCTCCCGGACTGATTGTCCCTTTGGAGCCCGACGAACTCTTCCCGCCGCCGCTGCCGCCACCATTTCCACCGCTGCCATCGCCGCTAGGCTTAGCCTGCTCGACGATCCGGCCTTCCACAACCGGCGAGACCGTACCTCCCAGTTGCTCGATATTTTCGATAAAAATCTCGTAATCGGGATACCCGAGATCCTCGTGATAGGCTCCGGCGGCGATCGCTGCGGCAAAGGAGCTGTAGCCGTCCCCGCCGTTCGCCACGAAGCTGTTGGTCGCAAGCCGGTAAGTGGAAGACAGATTTAACGGAACATAGGTGTCGCCTTGCTTGATCTGTACGTCAAAGACGCGGCTTCCTGCCGGCTGGGCGGGATCCCACTTAAACTTCATGCCGGCGATTTGCGGGAATTTCCCCGGAAGGTCGGTCAATTTGGCCCCGCTGATCCCGTTCTCCAGTCCATCCTTCAACTGCTGCCCGGTGACGTCCAGCACATACAGCGTGTTGCCGAACGGCATCACCGTCCGCAGCTCTCCCATCGTAATCTCGCCTTGGTCGATGGAAGCGCGTATCCCGCCGCCGTTCATGATGGCAATTTGCGCCCCTTTGAGCTGCTGCGCTTTGGCCAGCATACCATCGGCGATCAGATTGCCCAGGTTCGTTTCCTTGGAACGCACATTGACGCGTTCACCGTCGAGAACGACCGCAGCCGTCCCGATGACCTGCTTCTTCAATTCTTCGAGCTCCGCCTTGAGAGGATCGAGTATCGTCTTCGCTGCGGCGTCTTCGGCAACCTGGCCGTTCACAGGAACCAGGCTGCCCGACGTTTGTCCCGGCCCCGTCAAAACCTGGCCTTGCTCATCGAACACCAGGTCCACCCGGCCGAGGTATTTGCCCCATTCGTTCGCCTGAACGATGACGGTCGGCGTTTGATGGACGCTGTCGGTCACGATTTCCGGAGCGTCCAGCTTCGTATGCGTATGACCGCCAACGATCAAATCGATGCCTTCAACTTCGGCGGCCAGCTTTTGGTCCCGCGCGTATCCGAGATGCGACAGGCCGATGATGATATTCAGCCCGTCCTGCTCCATGGCGGCAACGGTCGCTTCTGCGGCTTGAACCGCTTCGTTGAACGTTACATCTTTGCCCGGGCTGGAGGTCACGGCCGTGTCTTCCGTGATCAGGCCGAACACCCCGACCTTATGGCCGCCTGCTTCAAGGACGACATAAGGATACACGCCCGCATGTTCCGTCGTTTTCGGCGCGCTGACATCGATGTTGGCCGGCGATTTTACGAGCGGCGCGATGTTGCCGTCCTTGCTGAAATCGATATTGGAGCTGACCAGCGGAAACTGGGCTTTGTTGATGAAATCGGCCAGCACCCCCGTGCCTTTATCGAACTCATGATTCCCGAAGGTCATGGCATCGTAGCCCATCAAATTCATGAATTCGAGATCTTTAAGTCCCTGCCATTTGGTAAAATACAGATCCCCGGAAAAAACATCCCCCGCATCCAACAGCAAACTGTCGCCGCCCTCGGCGCGGATTTGCTTCACCAGCATGGCGCGTCTGGCCACATCGTCCAAATGGGCATGCGAGTCGTTCGTATGCATGACCGTCAGCTTCCAGGTGTCCCCGCCATCCTGCGCAGACTGAACCGTCACCTTCGCTTCGGCCACGCCATAGCCGTCTTCGCTTAACGCGGTAATCACCGCCTGCCCGGCAGCCACTGGCGTAACGGTCCCGTCCGCATCAACGGCAACGACGGATGAATCGGAACTCGACCAAACGACTTTCTCCCCGCTGCCTGCAGGCCCGCCGGCCGGCGTCACCGTTGCCGTCAATTTTTCCGCCGCGCCGCCTGCGGTTAGCGTTAACGAGGTTTTATCCAGGCTCACCTTCGTCACTTCCAGCTCCAGAACCGCTACCGTGCCGCTTACTTCGTTGGCGGTGAGCAGCAAAGGCAGCCCCGTCGGGCTTTCCGTAGCCGGCACAAACTCCAGCCCTTCCGGTCCGGTATCCGTGTTCAGCCCCGCGTTAAAGTCGCGCGTGTTCGTGTAGCTGGCGAATGCCGGATTTTCCGGGTCGGTCACATCATAAACCATCACACCGCCGATACGCTCAAGCCCGGTAAAAGCAAACGCTTTGCTGCCAACTTGGCCGACGGTGACGTATTCGGGTTCGGGGCCTTTTTTCGGACTCCGTTTATCGAAATTCGCTTTGCTGTGGTTAGAGTTAAAATAGTCCGGCAGCCGCTCGGCCGTTACCCGCTCAAAATCATTCCCGCTGTCATATACCTGCTGCATGGTGTCCGCATCCCACACTGAAAACGAGCGGGCTCCATACAGATAAACCCCGTCCGCTCCCATATCGCTGGCCGTTTCCACGTCGCCGTACCGCGAACCGTTTTCCTGTAAAAAGCGTCCCGCTTCCGAGTCCGGATCGACACTCGTCAGCTTTTTGATTTTGGTCACGTTGGTGCGGCCCGGCCATTCGGTTGCGTCGCCCTCGTTGGCCGTGAACAAATAGGTTTTTCCGCCTACCGTATGGGCGTCGATGCCGTCGGGCATGTACATCCCTTTGAACGGTACGTTTTCCAGGTTGATGATTTGGTCTTCGATCAGGTCCAAGGCGTTGTCCGGATCGTTTAAATCCTTGAACCCAAGCCCGCGAACGTAGAGAACCTTCGCTTTGCCGATATCGATCGCGGCGATCGCGTTGTTCTCCTGCAGGGACACGTATGCCGTCGTCTCGTCGCTGGAAAGCGCAATATACTCGGGCTCCAAATCAAATACGGCGTCTTCCTTGGAGCCGCTGCCGGTAATCATGCCATCGGCATCGGCCATGCCCCGGATATGCACCAGATCATCGATCACGGACGGATCGTCGAACTTCACGTGGCGGGTTTGCCCCTCCACCGTATCGACGACCGTAACGCTGCCTTCGGGATCAATCCCGGCTTCGCGCGGCTCTCCCTCGTCCGCCGTCAAAATGTATCGGCCGTCCGAGGTATACTTGACCATGTCGGGCTGAACGCCGGCTTCGTATTCATCCAGCAAATTCCCTTCGTAGTCGAGCACGAGGATTTTGCCGGCTTTGGCCGGATCGGCTTCCTGCACGGCGGCGGCGATCCGTTTCGTGGCCGTATTGATATCGAGACTCGTCAAATCGCCGAACGTAAAACCTCCGGCTTTCTCCGCAAGGCTTACGACATCGACCGTTTTCTCCTTCATCAAAGTGCCGGTTTCCGCAAGCGGTACGATATCGATGCTCGGCGGTTCGGACGACCCGTTCACCAGATAAAATTTTCCGTTGTCTTTGTTGTATTTAACGATTTCGGCGACACCGCCGTCCTCGTTGGGCGTCCCTACGGAATAAGTCGCAATTTTACGGATTTGCAGCGTATCTTCCAAGGGGGCCGGTTCCTGACCAGCGGCGGCCTTGGCAACCGTAAGCTGCAGAGCAGCTTCTGCCCGGCCCGGTTCGGCCGCGCTGTCCGTCAAGGTTACTTTAATTTCATAACTGCCCTCCGTACCGGCAGCTGGGGTTCCCGTAATCATTCCGGTTACCGCATCCAAAGCGAGGCCAGTCGGAAGCCCGTCCGCAGCAAAACCATAGGGCGGTTCCCCGCCGTAAACGGCGATCGTCGCTGAATAAGGCGTGCCGACAACGGCTTGCGGCAAGTTTTGCGCGGAAATGCCAAGCCCGTCATCCGCAGCAAGCAGGGTCTGGTCGGCGCTGCCGCCGGTTCCGGCTGCATCCACCGACCGGACTGCGTTCGTGCCGGCGGCGTTACCCTCCGCCTGGGCGGTGTCCGCACCGGCCCCATCCCCTCCTGCCGTCTCCAAACCGGGAGCAGGCTGCGCCGCCGGGGAGCTTTCCTCGGCGGCCGCCCATCCGCCTGGACCTGCCAAACTGATGAACAACGCCGCAGCCAAAAATGTAGAAACCGTTTTCGAACCTCTTTTCTTCAATCCGATTCCTCCCTAACTTCATCTATCATATTTCCATAGAAGTTTAGCGGGGAAGTGTTATCGGAAAACGTTGTTTTTCTGAATTTTTGTAAAATGATTGTTAATCGATAAGTTGAACTATGAATTGTACGGATCAGGGCAGCCGTGTGAAATGTTCTTACGATCGCTGTTGTTCGTGGATTTCTATTGATTTTATAGAATCCAACAAGGAAGAAATCCGCTCACAAAGGCGACCAAGCATATGCTTCCGATGCAGCTTTCTTCCAGAAAGCTTTTAGTTTCTTCAGAATCATTTCACCTAGGTTCAATATTCTAACATGTGCACTCTTTTAGAATATTGAACACTCTTGCCTACTTATATAGATTCATAACTTCAGCAATAAACAGGCGCAAAAAAACGCCGAACAGCGTTCGCGAAATGCAAAAGTGCAGGCGATTCTCACGAAAATGCCCCAAAATAGCCGATCAAATGCAAAAGTGCAGTTCATTTTCAG
Organism: Paenibacillus oralis; assembly: GCF_003863965.1. GTDB lineage: Bacteria > Bacillota > Bacilli > Paenibacillales > Paenibacillaceae > Fontibacillus > Fontibacillus oralis. The sequence goes on along the minus strand of NZ_RRCN01000001.1, from coordinate 3,472,422 downwards.
ATAATATACTAAAATTTACCAAATTCACTTATATCAACTGCACTTTTGCATCCGAACCACCCAAGTAAGGGCAAATCGCGCGAGATCAAATGCACTTTTGCAGTTGGTCCCTCCATAACGGCGGCATATCGACCGCAAGACCCAACCATAAAACTAGTTTCAATCAATATCCAGCGCCCCCAACCGTCGGCAGTTTTAACGGTACAACTATTCCTCGACGTCCGCAAACAGCGCACTTCCGAGCTACCCTTTGATCGCGCCTTCCGCCATCCCGGACATGATGCGTTTGCTGAAAATCGCGCAGACGGTTATCGTCGGGATCGTTGCCATCAGAATCGCCGCAAACATCGGGGCGTAATCGGTCGTATACTGATCCTTGAAATTGGACAGGCCGACCGGCAGCGTCATCTTCAGGGGGTCCGATATAAAAACGAGCGCCACGAGCAGCTCATTCCAGATGCTGACGAAACTGAAGATGACGATCGTCATCAGCGCCGATTTGGCCACCGGCAAAATGATCCGCCAAAACACGCCGTAAACGGAGCATCCGTCGATCACAGCGGCTTCCATCAACTCGTTCGGAATCGCTCCGAGGAAGCCGCATAAAATCAAAATCGCGGCAGGCAGCGCAAACGCGGCGTAAATGATGATCAGGCCGATCTGCGAATTGATCATTCCGATTTTGGAGAAATAGACGAATAACGGAATCAAAGTGGCGTGAATCGGCACCATCATCCCGATCAGAAAGTACCCTAACGTAAGTTTGGACGCCTTCCAGCGCAATTTGGCCAGCGCATACGCTGCCATGGAACTGACCACGACCACGATCAGCAAAGTCACGGCCGTGATAACCACGGAGTTGAACAAATATTTTCCCGTTCCCCCGGTCGTCCAGGCATCCGAATAGTTGCTCCAGATGAACTGCTCAGGAAAGCCCCACGGATTTTCGTAAATTTGCGGCGTATGTTTTAAGGAATTCAAAATCAGCCACAGCAAGGGATAGAGGTAAAATAAACTTCCAGCGCCGAGAAAAATGTAGATCAGCACCATTTTCAGAGGGTGCCGGCCGATGTCGTTTTGCATCATTGAATCGCCATCCCCCTTCTAGTTTTCCTGATCCGTCACGCGGAACAGCTTGTTAATGATCACGGTAACCACCAGGCACATGACCAGCAAAACAACCGCCATCGCATCGCCGTAACCGTACTCCGACTGATCGAACGACCGGTAATAAAGATAGGAAGCAAGCACCTGTGTACGGTTAGCCGGGCCGCCGCCCGTCATCACAAAAATCAAATCAAAAAACTTCAGCGACCCAATCGAAATCAAAATCGTGTTCACCTTCGTGATCGGTTTAACCAGCGGCAGCGTGATATGCTTGACCACCTTCCAGCCCGTAGCCCCGTCAATGCGCGCCGCTTCGAAAATGTCGGCGGAAATGTTCTGAATCGCCGCGATAAACAAAATCATCGTATACCCGACGAACTGCCACGACGTGACGATCGCGATCGCCCACATCGCCGTTTTCGGCTCCGACAGCCACGGCCGGGCCCACGCTTCCAACCCCGCCGCCTTCAGCAGCGTATTTATGATGCCCATCGACGGATCGTAAATAAAGGTCCACATCATGCCAACCGCGACGCTGGAAATGACCGCCGGCGTGAAAAAGATGTTTTTAAACCATTCCTTGCCTCTTAGCCTGCCGCTCAAAAAAACAGCCAGGACGAATCCCAAACCGAGCTGCAGCACCAGGCTGACCACGAGCAGCAGCAGCATGTTGCGGACGCTGACGCCAAACACGGAATCCTGCGTAAACATTCGCGTATAGTTATCCACCCCGATAAATTTCATCGGACTAATGACATCCCATTTGAAAAAGCTGAAATACACCGAGGATACGATCGGAACAAAAACGATGGCGGTATAGATCAGCAGGGCGGGGAGAATAAAGAACAGAATGGACATCCTGTTTCTCAGCACTTTTTCCATTATTGACCACCTTATTCTAGAAGGAGCGGATTCCTTGGAAATCCGCCCCGTCTAGCATCACTTATTTTCAGCCCGATAACGTTCGGTGTACGCCTGCAATTCCTTAAACGCCTCTTCCGGCGCCTGCCCCGCCAAAATGGCCTGAATCGTATTGTTGTATTCATCGCCAATTTGGGCGCCGAGGCCTTGATCATAGAAAATAAACATGCCTTTCATCGCGGACATCTGATTGCTTAGTTTCCGGGACAGCTCAGGCACTTTCTCCGGATCGAGCTGCACGTTCGTTGCCGCGATATCCCCGCCTTCTTCGGCGATCCGTTTCTGGTACTTGTCCTCCGACCAGGTTTTCAGGAATTGGATGGCCGCGTCCGTATCTTTTGCTTTCGCATTGATGACCAGGTTAAACGACGGCTGGCCTAGCCACGTATCCAGGTCGCCTTTGCCGCCTGAGAACGTCGGGAATTTGGCGATATCCACGGCATCTTTCACTTTGGAATCGTCCGCCGTAAGCTGGTTGATCGCCCAACTGCCGGTGACCAGCATCGCCGCCCCGCCGTTTTTGAACAGGTTCACCATTCCGTTGTTGTCGATGCCGAGAAAACCTTCGGGGAAAGCGCCCATCTTGGCGAGTTCCTGCATGATTCGCCCGGTTTCGATGTAAGACGGGTCCTCCCATGTTCCGCCGCCATTCATGATCGCATTAAACGGCTCGTCTCCGCCGATCCGGTTGGCGACCAGTTCGCTGAACAAAGCGCTCGTCCACGCCTCCTTGGCGCCGAAGGCAAACGGCGTGACCTTGTTGTCCCTCAGCACCTGGATCACTTGTTTCAGCTCAACGTAAGTGGTAGGCGCCTCCAGGCCGTACTCCTCAAAAATATCTTTGTTGTAAAACAGCACCGCCGTCGAAAACGACGTAGGTATCCCGTAAATTTTTCCGTCGAACGTGAGCAAATTAAACGCGCCGGACGTGAAACGTTCTTTCCATTCCGGGTCCGCCGCGAAAGCGTCGTCCAGCGGCAGCAGGCGGCCTGCGTCCACATACGTTTTCATTTTGCCGGCCGCGTGCAGCGAAAACACATCCGGTCCATTGTTGGCGGCAAGCCCGGCATTGATTTTCGGATAATACGGATCCCCGGGAACGTGTTGAATTTCGATTTGCGCAGCGGAATCGGGCAGCGCATTAAACTCCTTGGCCAGATCCTCGCCGATTCGGGTCATGGCCGTATCGCTCGTCTGCCAGTCGTACATCACCATTTGGGTTTTGCTTCCGCCTTCGGCAGACGGGCCGGCGCTCTTATTGTCCGCAGCTTTGCCGCTTCCGCCGCCGCAAGCGGTTAAACCGGCGGCTAACAACAGCACCGCCGCAAGGCTTGCGGCTTTCATTCTTTGTTTACTCATCCCATCGAACCCTCCCTTTGATCTCGCGCTGTTACTCTTTCATCATAAAGTCCAGGGAAAAAAATCAAAACGAGGCGATGCCGACTTCGATGTCGAAAATTCCGACCCTTTGCCTAATCCACCCCGTTTGTCCCCCTCCGGGAGCCGGGCTTATTACTGCGTGCTCATGCCCGCATACCGGGCAGCGTGATCGTAATTTTCGTCCCTTCGCCATACCTGCTGTCGATCCGCAGCCCGTATTCTTTTCCATAGTGCAATTGAATCCGCTGATGGACATTCAGCAAACCGATGCCCGCCGTATCCGCCGGGCCGCCGTCCAGCGCAGACCTTATTTCCTCCAGCTTGGCGGGCTCCATTCCCCCGCCGTTGTCGCCGACCGTCAGCAGCAGCCAGCCCTGCTCAAAGTATCCATGGATCTCAATGCCCCCCTTGCCCATCGCCAGCTCCAGCCCGTGAACGATCGCATTTTCAACCAGCGGCTGCAAAATAAACCTCGGAACCGATAGGGACAAGGCGTTCGGATCGATATCGGTGCTAACCTCGAATTTGTCGCCGAAACGGTGCTTTTGGATATACACGTATTTCTCGACATTACCGATCTCGCTTACCAAAGGAATGAAATCCTTCCCTTTGATCCCTTCCCGCATTAAATCGCCCAGCGCCTTGGACAACTTGCCTACCTCGGGCGCGCCCTGGATGCGGGCCAGCCAATTGATCGTCTCCAGCGTATTGAACAGGAAATGCGGATTGATCTGAAACATCAAATATTTGAGCTGGGACTGTTGCTTAAGCAGTTTCTCCTGATACACCTTGTTAACCAAATGATTGATCTGGTCGACCATCCGGTTGAAGTTGCGGCTGAGCAGCCCGATTTCATTGCGCGAGTTGTAGACGAAGCGGGCGTCCAGATTATCCCCTTCCACGTTTTTCATGACGGCGGACAGCTGGCGGATCGGCTTGGAAATGCTGTTGGATACGAGATACGACAAAATGACGGCCACCGTGATAAAAATGGCAAAGAGAACGAGCATCCAGTTTTTGAGGAGGAGCGATAAGTTTTCATATTGGGTAGCGGGAATCACGCTGACGATCCGCCATCCCGTCTGCCCGATCATCCGGTAATTGACGACCGCGTTTTGATTGTTCAGGACCGTCTTGAAGCTCCCTTGTTTTTCCCCATGCAGCACCTGATCGATATAGGCTGCGGCAGGCCGTGTGTTGATCAGTTCCTTGTCGCCGTGCGAAACGATGACCCCGTCCTGATTGATGATGTACAGTTCCCCTTGTTTGCCGAGCTGGATCGAGCCATAAATGGAATACAGCGCCTTTTCGCGAAGATGCAGCACAAAATACCCCGATTTCTTCAGATTGTCCATGTCGTAAACGGAACTGCCCGCCGTCACGGCGGGCACCAAAGGTTCGGGGTCCATCCAAATCAGATTGCCTTCATTCTGCTGAAGGCTCCACCACTCCTCCAGGCTTAATTCGGTCAGCGGCGGATCCGAGGATTGGAACCGGTACGGCTCTAAGGAATACAGCTGAATTGACTGCACCTCGTCCCGGTCGATGATCACGCTGTCCAAAAAATGATTGATCCGCTTGGCCACGGCGACATATTCAACTTGGCTGTCGAAGCCTTTGTTCGCTTCCCGCAAAGCGTTCCGCACATCCACGTTCGTAAAGACGGTATGATACAGCCGGTCGATGTCCACCAGATGGAGCTCGATATTTTTGCTTACCTCACTGAGCAAGTCCAGTGTATAGTCGTTCGTTTTTTCCTGAATCAGCGATCTTGATTTCTGATAAGTCAACGTGCCGATCAGGGCGATCGGTACCAAAATCAGCAGCAAAAACGACGCCAGCAGCTTGCTGCGGATTTTGAAATCATGGATTCGCTGCGCTAGCCTGCGCCCCCATTTTCCGAAGCCCATCGTCACTTCTCCCCGCCAGCCGGCTGTTGGCTGCGGAATTCCTGCGGAGTCAGGCCGTAACGCTTTTTAAACAACTGCCCGAAATAACGGGCGTCCCGGATGCCGACCTTGGCGGCGGCCTCGTAAACTTTCACGCTCGGATCGGCCAAATATTCCACCGCCTGCTGCAGCCGGATCCGCGTCAGCGTATCACTGAAGTTCTCCCCCGTTTCCTTTTTGAACAGCCTGCTTAAGTAATCCGGGTGAAAATGCAGCGCCGCGGAAATTTTGGCGATCGTTACGTCCTCCATATAGTGCGCCTCCAAGTAATCCGTCATCTGCGCGACGACTACGTTTCGGCATTCCGTCTCAGGGAGCATCTTCCCTTGCAGGGTAAGCGAATATTCTTTCAACTGCTGCCGCAGATCCTTCTCGGCGGCGGCTTGCCCGCGCTCCGCTTCGATTTGCAGCTTGGCCTTCTTGCAAGCCGCCATAATTTCATCCGGATCGGTTGGCTTCAATACGAATCCGACCGCCCCCAATTCAATCGCTGACAGAGCGTAATCAAGCTGGTGATAGGCGGTAATGAACACAACCTTGACCGGGCGGTTTTCCTGATTCAGCGTGCGCATTAAGGACAATCCGTCCACGCCTGGCATCCGGATATCCGTCAGCAGCAAATCGGGAGCCTGGGAACGCACCATTTCGAGCGCTTCGGAGCCGGAGGAAGCGAGGCCGGTCAGCCGGAATCCTTCGGACTCCCAGTCCAGCGATTGCAAACCGAGGCGGGTGATATGCTCATCGTCGGCAATAACCATCGTGACCACTTATGCTCATCTCCTTTACGCCATCCCGAGCGGGATGTAATCAAACCAGTCAAAGCGGGCCGGAGCTGCGGGAGCGTTGGTGCCGCTGACCGCGTAAAGACCGAAATATACGCCGGTGAACCCGCCGGCCACCTCGGTCGCCAGCATGCTGCATTCGCCCCTGCCCAGAATCGTCCGCTCTTCCTCCCGTTCCGAATGACGGTATGTAAAGACGTAATTTTCCGCGTCGGCCTGAACGCCGAGAATGACCCGGTCTTCTGCCCATGGGACGCTGTGCTCCACTTTCCGCAAAGAGCCAAGCCGCCGGCGGAAAATAAGAACCGTTTCCCCGCTTATTCGCGTCAACGCAATTTCGTAATGGAAGCAGTGGTTCATCAGCACGGTCAAGCCAGCCTCATCCCCTTCATCAGCGGGCGAAAACTCCAGCAGCGTCTCGGCCCGGCAGGCAAAATGCTGTTGCCGTCTGCCGAGGAACGCCGGCGCGTCCTCGTCGTTTAAGGTCACCTGTGAACCGTGCAGGGTCAACCACCCGGGACGTTCTTCCAGAGACCAGCTGCCCGGATGGGGATTCCGCAGGAAGTTCCAAGCCAGCCCCGGGGACGCTGCCGTGAAATCGTCACGATGTTGTGTTTCTTCGGTCCACGGACACAGCGGGAGTGTATCCGCTTCCATTTTTTCTGCGATCATACCGCCTTCCCCGATCTCCGGCCAACCTTGTTCGTTCCATTTCACCGGGGCAAGGAACGTTTCCCGTCCCAAATGGTGCCGATTCGGATAACCAACCGGGCGAATCCCCAGGCAAACGGCCCACCAACTGCCGTCATGAGCCTCTATCAAATCGGCGTGCCCGGTGGCCTGAATCGGACTCGCTTTGCTGCGATGCGACAGAATCGGGTTGCCGGAGCAGCCGGTAAACGGACCGGACGGGCTGGCGCCACGGGCGATCGTCACCATGTGACCGTATTCGGTGCCGCCCTCGGCCAGCATCAGATAATAGGTCGCGCCGATTTTATACAGATGCGGAGCCTCCGGATGTTTGCCGCCGCTGCCGTCCCAGATGATTTGCGGCTCGGTTAATCTTGCTCCCGTCTCCAGATCGATTACGCTTTGATAAATGCCGGTTTCGGCCTGGCCCGAAGCGGTCGAGAAATACACCGTCCCGTCCTCGTCAAAAAACAAATCCGGATCAATGCCCGGCTGATCGATCCAAACCGGGTCGGACCATTCCCCCGCCGGATCGTCGCTATGGACCAATAAATGCCCGCCGCCGGTCACATTCGTCGTCGTCACATAAAACTTCCCTTGGTGGTAACGGATCGTAGGAGCGTAAATTCCTCCCGAGCTCCTCGCTTTGCCGAGCTGCAGCTGGCTGGGGCGGTTCAGCACATAGCCCAGTTGCCTCCAGTGAACGAGGTCGCGGCTGTGGAAGACCGGAACCCCAGGAAAATATTCAAAAGAACTCGTTACAAGATAGTAATCTTCTCCAACCCGGCAAACGCTGGGGTCAGGATAAAATCCCGGAATAACGGGATTGCGGTAAGAGGCCATACGCTTCATTCCTTTCCATTCGGTCAATTTTGGACTCCGCAAGCTATATATGTTGAACTAATGATTACATGTAATAGGGCAGCCGGGTGAAATGTTCTTACACTCTTGCCTAATTCCCGTATTTCTTTAGTTCAACTTATATAGATTCATAACTTCAGCAATAAACAGGCACAAAAAAACGCCGAACAGCGTTCGCGAAATGCAAAAGTGCAGGCGATTATCACGAAAATGCTCGTATCCGCTGATCAAATGTAAAAGTGCAGTTCATTTTCGGATAATCTACTAAAATTTACCAAATTCATTTATATCAACTGCACTTTTGCATCCGAACCACCCTAGTAGGGGCAAATCGCGTGAAATCAAATGCACTTTTGCAGTTGGTTCCTCCATAACGGCGTATCGAGGCGACTTCACGTGCCAACCATAAAACTAGTTTTCATCAATCCAGAGCCTGTCGGCAATAACCATCTGATCACTTGAGTTCATCTCCTTTACGCTATCCCGAGCGGGATGTAATCAAACCAGTCAAAGCGGGCCGGAGCCGAGCTTGGGTGCCGCTGACCGCGTGCAGCCCGAAGAATACGCCGGTGAACCCGCCAGCGGAAAATAAGGACGCCTTCCCCGCCTGTCCGCGTCTGCGCAATTTCATAATGGAAGCGGTGGTTCATCAGTACGGTCAAGCCGGCAGATGCTGGGGTTGGGAAAAAATCCCGGAATGACTGGATTGCGGTACGATGCCACATGCTTCATTCCTTTCTCAAATATGGTATCTCCCGCGGAATTTGCCGGGCGGCTCGCCGGTCCAGCGTTTGAACTGCCGGCTGAAATGGGCAATGTCCTTGTAGCCGAGCCGCTGCGAGACGTCTTCCACGGACAGCTCCGGCTCCATCAGCAGCAGCTTGGCTTTTTTCAGCTTCAGCGCCGACAGGTACTGCCGCGGGGACATGCCGTACACGCTGCGGAAGATGCGGTTGCAGGAGGAGGCGCTGTACCCGAGGCCGGCGGTTACGGCCGCCACGGTTTCGCGCGCCTCGTCCCCGTCCGCGCCGGCGTCTCTGCCGCTGCCGCCATCACCATCGCCGCTGCCAGCTTCGCCGCCTTCGCCGTGTCCGGCATGTCCGCCGCCGGCCGCTTCAGCGCCGGCCGGGCGGCTCCAGGCGTCCGGCGCCTCGACGCAGCGCGTAAGGCCCGCGGCGATCTCCGCGGCGACGCGATGCGTCCGGCTGCCGGAAGCGCCGGCGCCGCCGCTTTCCGCCAAGCTGTCGCTAAGGCCGGCGAACAGCTCAAACAGCGCCGACAAGGTCCGCATCTTGTCGGCCAGCTTCACGCCCGCGCCGCTCGAGGTAAGCGCGATCAGCCTATCCAGGCTGGGGCGGATTTTCTGCGCCAGCGGGCTGTCCGCCGCGTACAGCACCGCTTCGCCCCGGCACAGCACCTCCCGCAGGACGCGGTCATCCACGTTGAAATGCAGGCAGTAGTACGTCATCCGCCCCGTTCCCGCCGCCCGGCTCTCGTGTACGTCCTCGGGACGAAGCAGCAACAAATCCCCCGGCTTTTGCACGTAGCGCTGGCCGTTTACGATCATCTCCTGACTCCCCGCCAGCAGCAGGTTCACTTCAAACAGCGGATGGCTGTGCCGCGGATAAGACCATTCGTTCGTCACCGTCCGCAGATGCGCGGCAAACAGCCGGAACGTCGAATCCATATCGGGCAGCATAAACTCGGCCACTTGATGCTCTCCGGACATATTCATACACCGATTCTCCTTTTACCGTCAATTTCTTTTTTCTGATTGATTTGGGTAAATTGATTAGCGATTTGGACATGGGAGACACCAAAATCCCTTGATATAATCAAACTAACACACCATTCGCCTAAAAAACAGGAGGTAATCAAGTTGGGTAAAAATATTTTTTTCAACGCGCATCACTCGCCGGTCGGCGCTTTCGCCAGCTTCACGCTCGGGTATCCCGGCAAAAGCGGCGGGTTTGATCTTGAGCTGGGCAGCCCGCCCAACCAGAATATATACATCGGATTGCAGGAGGACGGTCAAGAGCGCTACCGGGCCCTGCCGTTTTTCGGGGAAGGTCAGGATGAGCGCGACCGTTATACGACGGAGGAGGACGAGAATAGCGGTGAAGGTCAGCATTCGGTTCAGAAACATGACAGCGGTATCATCGCTGCGTTCGCGCGCGGGGAGATCACCCGCAAGTTTGGCGTGGCAACCGACGAATGGCAGGCCGGCGATCTGACGTTCCGCCTGTACTCACCGTTCGGGCCGGTGCCCGATCCGGCAACCGCCTCGGAGGAGGAGCTCCGCTTCGCTCTTAGCCCTGCGGTGCTGGCGGAAATTACGGTCGACAACACGCGTGGCAAATCGGCGCGCAAGGCGTTTTTCGGCTTCCAGAACATCGATCCGTACACCTCGATCCGCCGCCTGGAGGATACGACCGATGGGCGAATCCGCGGCGTCGGCCAGGGCCGGAACACGGCGATTGCCACAAACGATCCGCGGGTGACGAGCGCCGGATTTTTCACCATGGAAGCGATCCTGCAGCCGAAAGTGCCGGAAAATCTGCGGTTCGGGCTTGGTCCGGTGGGCGCTCTCCTGATGGATACCCCGGCCGGCGAAAAAGCAACCTACCGATTTGCGCTTTGCTTTTATCGGGGCGGGTACGTCACTACCGGGATGGACGCGTCTTATTATTACACGCGGTTTTTCGGCAATATCGAAGAAGTGGCCGCTTACGCGCTTGAGCAGTTCGACCGCAAGCTCGAAGCCGTGCGCCAAGCGGAACAGCTAGTGAGCGCTCCGCATCTGAATGAAGACCAACGCTTCATGCTGGCGCACGCCATTCGCAGCTACTATGGAGCCAGTGAGTTGCTTGACCATAAAGACCAGCCGCTGTGGATCGTCAATGAAGGTGAATACCGGATGATGAACACGTTTGATCTGACGGTCGACCAGCTGTTTTTTGAGCTAAAAATGAACCCATGGACAGTCAAAAACGAACTCGACCTGTTCACCCGCCGCTACAGCTACAAGGATACGGTCCGCCTCCCGGGCGATGACACCGTGTATCCCGGCGGCATCAGCTTCACGCATGACATGGGCGTGGCCAATTCGTTCTCCCGGCCCGGCTACTCCGCTTATGAGCTGCACGCGATCGACGACTGCTTCTCGCACATGACGCATGAGCAGCTTGTCAACTGGGTGCTGTGCGCTTCCGTTTACGTGAACCAGACGAGGGACAAAACATGGCTGGGCCAAAACCTCGGCGTGCTTGAGCAATGTCTGGAAAGCATGGTGAACCGCGATCATCCGGATCCGGCCAAACGGACCGGGATTATGGGCCTGGACAGTTCGCGGACGATGGGCGGCGCGGAAATCACCACGTACGACAGCTTGGACGTGTCGCTTGGCCAAGCGCGCAACAACATTTATTTGGCGGGCAAAAGCTGGGCCGCTTACCTGGCGATGGAGAAGCTGCTGCGGGATAACGGCCGCGAAGAGCAGGCGGTGCTGGCCGGCCGTCAGGCCGAGCTGTGCGCGCGGACAATCGTGGCCCACATGCAGCCGGGCTGCTACATTCCCGCCGTCATTCAGGAGAACAATGATTCAAAAATCATTCCGGCGATCGAAGGATTGATTTTCCCGCTGTTTACGGGATGCGAGGCGGCGCTGGACAGGGGCGGGCGCTTCGGCTCTTATATCGGGGCTCTGTCGGAGCATTTGCGCGCGGTGTTAAAGCCCGGCGTCTGCCTGTTCGAAGACGGCGGCTGGAAGCTGTCCTCGACGAGCAACAATTCCTGGCTCAGCAAAATTTACCTGTGCCAGTTCATCGCCCGCCGCATTCTCGGGCTGCCCTGGGATGAGCAGGGCCGAGCCGCCGACGCGGCGCACGCCGCCTGGCTCACCTCCGAGCAAAACGCCTACTGGAGCTGGAGCGACCAGATCATGGCCGGCGTCATTTGCGGCAGCCGTTACTACCCGCGCGGCGTAACCGCCATTTTGTGGCTGGACGAGAAGTAGAACGGGTCTGCGGGGGTGACGCAGTGAGGTGAACCGCTGGCCGGAGAACTTCCTCCGACGGGCGCGCAGGGAAATAGCGGAAAAAAATGTACTTATTTTCGGTAAAAAGCAGGGGGAGCTAAAATAGAGGATTTTTTTACCGCTATTTTGGGGAGATGGGGGCAAAAAGGGACTTTTCCATACTTGCCACCCAGATAAGCACAAAAAATTCCGCTATTTACCGTAATAGGGGAAGAATATCAATAATAGCGCCATAAATTACCGCTATTCCGGCAACAGGGGCTGCCCCCCTCCTCATTTCCTCCCCGTACCTTAAATAAGGGCTTGCACATCCATGGTCTGAAAAAAACGGGGTTGTCCCCAAGGTCAAGTTTATGACCTTTTGGGGCAGCCCCGTGCGTCTATCTTGGTTTTTAAGTGATATCTGCAAATGCAGCCTAACGGATGTACTGTTACTCCGCTTCATACATTCCAGTACATCCGTTCTCTTATCCTAATGAGCTACGTTCGTTGGTATCCAATAGAATCACCGTCAGCGTGTTTACAAACCCTCGTACATTCGAATACATTCGCGCGATAGGCTCATCCAGAAAGTACCGGATCAGACTGTCAAAACTCAAAGCCCCCACCCCGTCCCCCCAGCACTCCTCGCACGTTACGCAAGCTCATTCTATGCAAATAATTTATTCTAAACTAGTTAAACATCATCCCTGTTAAACTCCCGCGTTGCCCGCTTTCGTCTCCGCGGCGGGCGAGCCGCTCTGGCGGGAGATGATGAACAACGTCGCCCAGATCAGCACGAATCCGCACACTTGGGCTGCTGTAATCATCTGCTGGAACGCTACCCAGTTAACGAGCACCCCAACCATCGGGAAGCTTAACTCCGCCAGCGTGGCCACCGACGCCTTCGTGGTCGTCAACCCTTTGTAGTAGACGAGCAGGCTCAGGAGCCCCGGCAGCAGCGCCTGTCCAAGCATATTCAGCGAAACGGCGGCGATTTGCCAGCCTTCGGCCGGCAGATTCAAGCCTGCCCCTTCATTCCAGGCGATACCGAGAAGTAGCGGCAGCGCCAAAACAAAGCGCAGCGACGTAACCGTCTCATACTTCATCTTTCCAACCATCAGCCGCCCCATCACGGTGGAACCGCCCCAAAGCGCGGCCGCTCCCAGCGAAAGCAGGCTGCCGACCTGCACGAAATCGCTCCAGTGCCCGATCGGAACCGTAAATCCGAAAGTGAGCAGGTACGTTCCGGCCAAAGCGATCACCAGCAATCCGAAAAAGTGGCGCGGCAGTTTCTCCTTCAATAGTGCGCCGGCGAGCAAAATGGCGAACAGCGGCTGCATTTTTTGCAGCAGCAGCACGGCGTTCAAATCGCCGCTGGAGAGCGCCATCGTGAACAGGATGGTGGCGATGGCCGACCCGCCCCAGGAAATAAAGAGCAGCGCGCCGGCATGGCGCCAGCCCAGCCCTTTCAGCTCGGAGCGGTTTTTCCATAACACCGGAACGGCTACCAATGCGATGATGATATGTTCAATCAGAACGATTTGCGCCGAAGTCAGCGACTTCAGCAAAATGACCCGAAACAGCGGGTCAACGCCCCAAAGGGCGGCTCCCAAAACGACAAGCCAAAACCCGGTTTTCGCTGTTCCTTTCGCGGCCGCCGCGTTCACGGCCAATGTCGCCGCCTTCCCAGACGCGCCCGGCGTTCCGGATGCTCCCGCCAGCGCGCCGGCGTTGCCGCCAGCCTGCAAACCGACCTTGCCGGTTCCCGCTCCTACCCCATTAATACTGCCGCTTGCACTTGCATTTTTCATAATGATGTCCCCTTCTTGAATATGGGGTCTACGTAGAAAACCCCCGCAATCCTTTCGTGGAAAGGGGTTGCGGGGGCGACCAAATAAGCCTGGCCAGAGCCAAGAAAAGCTCCGTTCAAACTCGCCTGTTTGATCTTCTCCCATCCGGACTATACCGTCGGCCTTGGAATCGCACCAAGTCAGTCGCCAACCGCAGACAATACGCGGTAAACGAGTCGCGGGCTTAAGCCCCTCTCTTCGCCATGGAATTGAGGAACCTCACCGCCGGTCAGGAATTTCACCTTACCCCGAAGATCCATATTCATTTAAATTTTTTTAAAATGTTGGGCTGGTTTCAGCATACCGCATTCAACCTGGTGCCACTGTAACTAAAATCACATGAAAATTATAATTGAAAATTCGTGAAAATTCAAGACCACCCGATGCTACCGACCTGATATTACGACCGCTTCACCACGTCGAAGTTGCTTTCGATGAGCAGCCAGTTTTGCGGGAAGCTGAGACCCAGCTTCCAATAGCTCATACCCCTGAGTTCCAACTCTTGAATCAAATCGAATTTCGCCTGGATGGACCTGGCGTCTTCGAACCACACTTCATGCTGTTTTCCTTCCCCGTCGGTGTACCTTCGGTTTCCAGCCTTCATAAAAAATTCGCTATCACTATCCTATGAAGAAGGGAGTTTGACCTATGCCGCCGACAGTCCGCCGATGTGCCAACCTCTGTGCTAGACCGCCGTCATGTAGCACGACACCGCGTGCTTGAGGCTAGGCCCTCTTTGATGCCAGGTCCCATTTTTAGAACGCCGGCAATGCGATCTCGCCGTAATTTTGTTCCAGGTACTGCTTCACTTCCGGGCTGGAAATCGCTTTGGCCAGCTTTTGGATCGGCTCCGAATCCTTGTTGTCCTCGCGGGCAACGAGCGTAATGGCAAACGCGGAATCGACGGTTTCCGTCAGCAAGGCGTCCTTTTTCGGCGTCAGTCCAAGCGGGCTGGCATACGCCGGCGTCATCAGCACCAGGTCGGCGTCATCCAGCATCCGGGCCAGCATCAGCAAATCGACTTCTTCGAATTTGTAATGGTGGCTGTTTTCCACGATGTCCGCCTGGGTGGCTTCAAGCCCCGCGCCTTCCTTCAATTTGATGATCCCCGCTTTATCCAGCATCATCAGCGACCTAGCGATGTTGGAAGGATCGTTGGCGATGGCGATCGTCGCCCCGTCCGGCAGTTCCTCCATCGATTTATACTTTTTGGAATATGCGCCGTACACCGCGTGATATACCGGCTGAACCGCTGCGAGATGGGCGTTTTTGCTTTCATTGTACTGTTCCATATAAGGAACGTGCTGGAAAAAATTCGCATCGACTTCCTTGTTGGCCAAAGCATCGTTCGGCTGCACATTGTCGGACAATACGACCAGCTCCAGGTCGATGCCCTCCTCCTTAAGCTGCGGCTTGATCAGTTCAAGAATTTCCGTCATCGGCGGAATCAAGGTGGCCACCTTCAAAGTCGTCGTTGTTGTTTCCGCGGACGCTGCCGCCGGAGACGCCCCGTTCGTACCCGCTTCATTTCCGGCGCCTTTCGCCGCTCCGTTTTGTCCGCTGCCACTCCCGCACGCGGTTAGCACAAGCGCCAGCAGCACCAGGCTCATCATCCATTTCATCGTTTTCATGAAAAAAATCCCCCTTCAACCCTCATGCTATTTGTCTTCATTGCTCTTTTGGGACCCGTTAGTGTTTAACACTACAAGTAAATCCAGGCTTCCCCGCGAAAAAACTTAGCGCTTGTCCAAACGCCGGGAAATCGCATTTCCCGCAAACTGAATGCCCTGCACCAAAATAATCATCAGCACGATGACGGCAACCATCAGCTCCGTTTCGAAGCGCTGGTAGCCGTAGCGGATGGCAAAATCGCCGACCCCGCCGCCGCCGACTACCCCCATGACCGTCGAGTAAGAAATAAAGCTGATCGTCGAGGAGGTCAGTCCAAGCACCAGACCGGAACGGGCTTCCACCAGTAAAAATTTAAAAATGATAGCCAGCTTTGAGGCCCCCATCGCCCGCGCCGCCTCCATCACGCCACGCGGCACCTCCAGCAGCGACTGCTCCACGAACCGCGAATAAATCGCAACCGCCACGATCGCGAGCGGAACGGAGGCGGCCAGCGTGCCGATCGCGGTGCCCACGATCAGGCGGGTGAGCGGAATCATAAACACGACCAGCAGCAAAAACGGAAAAGAGCGGATAATGTTCACGGCACTGTTCAGGACGGCCGACCAGCCGCGATGTTCATACAGCTGCCCTTTGCCGGTCAGGTACATCAGCGTGCCAAGCGGAAATCCGAGCAGAATGGCCGCGGCCAGCGAGATGCCGACCATCATAAAAGTCTCGCCGATCGCTTCCCCGATCTGGGCGCGGTATTGCAGCACATCGTGCCACATCGCGGTAAAATCAATCATGGCGACCCTCCGTTTCCCCGAGCAGTTGCTCCCGGTAGGACATCGTAAACGCAGACATGTCCGCCGCGCCCCGGCGCTGCTGCATACGAAACGTATCCGAAAGCTTTCCGTTCTCCATCACGGACACGGTGTCGCAGATGCTTTTGACGACCTCCATCTCATGGGTCACGATCACGATCGTTACGCCAAGGGTGTCACGGATGTGCATAAGCACCTCCAGAATTTCCGCTGTCGTCCGCGGATCAAGCGCAGAGGTTGGTTCATCGCAGAGCAGCACGTCCGGCCGGTTCGCCAGCGCCCGGGCGATCGCCACCCGCTGTTTTTGGCCGCCGCTTAAGGCCGATGGGTACTGCTTCGCCTTGTCCGGCAGGCCGACGAACCGCAGGCATTCCCTCACTCGCTCGGCGCGCTCGCGTCTTGCCGCCCCCGCCAATTCGAGCGGCACCGATACGTTGCCGCTGACCGTCCGGTTGTTCAGCAGATGAAACTGCTGAAAAATCATCCCGATCGATTGGCGCAGCTTTCGCAATTCCGCTTCCGGGAGGGTCGTCAGTTCCCGCCCAATGACGGTAATTTTCCCATGATCGGGCAGCTCCAAAGCGTTCATCATCCGCAGCAGCGTCGATTTACCGGCCCCGCTCGCCCCGATGATGCCATGCACCGTCCCCTTCTCGACGTGAAGAGACACGTCCTTCACCGCTTCCAGCTGACCGTCCGGTAACCGGTATGTTTTGCTCACATGCTCCAGGGTGATGATAGGCCCCTCCCCCTTTCTTTGGGCCAAGCTTTCTGTACTAGTTATTTAAAATAGCTGTTATACATGTTTTTCACCTTCTGATTATAGACTACGTTTTTATCTGTGTCACCACTTTATATTATCTATTACAAGAAAGGCTTTCCGAGCTATTGGAGGGTATGAGGGGAAACACACGGCCTGCGTTTTTGTGGAGTTCATAGAAATAGCGGTAAAAAAAGGCCTTATGTTCGCCAAAAAAGGGCGTGGAGCGAAAATAAGAGAATTTTTTACCGCTATTTTAAAATATAGGATTTATTTTGCGTAGAAAGGGGAGAACTCATAAAATAACGGCATAAAATACCTCTATTTCCCGGCAGGCGGAGGTTTGGCGTGAAAATGGAGTGGGGACGAACAGCCGATTAAATCGCCGGCATCACATTGCCGCCGCTGACCGGTATGTACGCGCCCGTAATAAAGCCGGCCAAATCGGAAGCGAGGAAGGCCACGGCGTTGGCGATATCCTGGTCCTCTCCCCTTGCCATTTCAGCTAATTTAGCGGTCCGCTTCGGACAGCTTTATTCCAATTCCACCATTTGAGCTTTCGTAAGCCTTCAGTATCGAATCAAGCAGTCCGGGAAAACGGTACTCCAGGTCCTCCTCACGCAGCGACAGAATGCGCTGCGTCCCCTGAACGCGCGTAAATACAACCCCCGCCTCGCGCAGCGTCCGGGCATGGTGGGACAACGTCGATTTGGCCACCGGCACGTCAAAGCAGTTGCACGGCCGTTCGCCCTTTTTGCGGATTTCGGCAACGACGCTTAACCGGACGGGATCGCTAAGGGCATACAGTACGGAAGACAACTGAATCTCTTCCCGGGCCGGATGATACAGCACCTTCATCGAAAAAACCCCTTTGTGCATAATATTTATCTGTCATCAATTAAAAATCACATAAAAAAAATTTTATTCATTCAGCGGTTCCCTAATTGCATTTTAAACGATGGCATGCTATATTTCAAACGTTCGATTACAATCGAACAATAAAACAAATAAAGAGTGGGTGAAATGCATGAATGCTGTACCAACCGAAATTCCCGCGGTCCCTTCCTCCGAAACCTCTTTAAAGAAAGAAGGGCTGCTGACGCTTTTGCTCGGACTCGCCGTCGTGCTGGTCATTATGAACACGGCCATGTTTAACCTGGCGCTGCCCGGCGTAACCGAAACGTTTGGCCTCTCGGCTTCCGTTTCCTCCTTGATTGTAACCGGCTATTCTATAATGTTTGCCATTTCATCCATTACGTTTAGCCGGCTTGCGGATTTTCTGCCCATCCGGAGGCTGCTTGCGATCGGGCTGCTGACGCTGGGGCTTGCCGCCATAGCCGGACTGTTCAGCACCAGTTTCTGGTTTCTGCTCGCCGTGCGCGTCATCCAGGCTTCCGGCGCCGGGGCGATCGTCTCGCTGTCGCTGGTGCTGCTCACCCGGTACGTGCCGATTCAGCGCCGCGGCAAGGCGATGGCATTGATTATGTCGGCCGTTTCGCTAGGCCTGGGGCTTGGTCCCGTCGCCGGCGGCACGATCGTGGAATACTGGGGCTGGAGATACCTGTTTGTCGTGACCGCGCTGACCTTGCTGTTGGTGCCGTTTTTTCTCCTCTACATACCGAAGGAGAAACCGGTGCGCGGCACCTTCGATACCCCCGGCGCCGTACTTATCGCCATCGGTACGACCGGACTGCTGCTGTTTTTGACCCAACACGCCTGGGTCGCTCTGGTCTTCGGCGTACTTGCGCTCGCCTTGTTCGTCTGGCGCGTCCGCAGCGCGCGGGAGCCGTTCGTATCCCCCGCCTTGTTTGGCAACGGCGCTTATCTGACTTTGTCGCTCGTGGGAATCGCCTCGTATTTGTGCAGCTTCGCCACACTGTTTCTGCTGCCGCAAATCCTGGTGCACCGTTTTCATCTCAGCGCCAGCCATGCCGGTCTCATCATTTTTCCCGGCTCGATGCTGGCCATGGTGGCCTCGCGCAAGGTCGGCTCCATCATCGACCGGCACGGCAACGGCGCGATTTTGCGGTTTGTGCCGCTGCTGATGTTAAGCGCCATGATCCTGTTCGCGCTGTTCAGCGGGCAATCCTGGCTCGCCATCCTGTTCATTTATTTGCTTACTAGCCTGGGATTTACGATTATTTCCAGCAGCGTGTCCAACGAGATCTCCCGCATCCTGCCCGCGTCCCAAATCGGTTCGGGCATGGGGCTGTTCCAACTGCTGCAGTTTTTCAGCGGCGCCTTCAGCATCGCCTTGGCGTCCAGCGCCTTGGAGTGGCAGCACGGCCTGCCGCAAGCCGCCGCCTATGCCAACATTTTTTGGGGTTTGATGGTCATGGCGCTGCTAGCCCTCGGCTCATCGTTTGTTTATCTCCGCAGCGCTTCCGCGCCGGGGGCAAGAAAACGCGAGTCCCTTGAAGCTTGATCTTTCTCTTGGGCTATGAATAAGGAGCCGACTTACGGCATCCCTTCCCAAATAAATGCACCCCATAGAGCAAACATCGGAAAAACGCCCGTCCCGTTTATCCGATGAACTCGTAGGGGTGCATTTTATTGTACGATTTTACTCCGCTTCCCGCAGCCTTTCCACGATCGTCGCCCTGGACATCCGGCGGTAGGCGGCCAGCGTAACGATCAAAGCGATCGCGACGAGCAGCGGCACCGCGGCGGCCATCGGCAGCGGGCTCAACCGAAATTCCGCAAACGCGATATTATCTGCAACTCCCTTGGCTACCGCATACGTCAATCCCATCCCCGCCGTGCCCACGATCAGGCTCGTCAATAATACACTGTAGAGCCCTTCAAACAAAAGCATTTTCTTCAGTTGTTTTCGGGTCATGCCGACACTCTCCAAAATGGCGAATTCATTGCGGCGGGAAATCATGCCGGTGATCACCGTATTGATGTAGTTCAAAATCCCGATCAGGGCGATCACAAAGCTCAGGCTGTAGCCGATCGTTTGGAAGATGCGGATAAAGCCTTGCATCTCCTGTTTGTACTCCTCCCGGGATTTCACGATCAGGCTTGGACCGGACGCCGCGATGGATTTTACCGCCGCCTCCACTTCACCGAGCTTGGCCGGATCTGCGTGCAGGGTCGCTGATAAAATGATCGGATTTTTCACGGACTTCACGAGTTCGTCCGCCGGCCAGAACGCATTAAAGCCGCCCGTCATATAAAACTGCGTTCCCGCCGCATACAGCGCGCCCGATTTCAGCACCGCCATAACCTCATAGCTTTTCTTCATGCCGTCCGGCTTAATCCGGTCTCCCGGCCGATAATAGCTCGCATATTGATCCGGACCCAGCACCGCTTCCGTAACGAGAACATAATTCCCGGAATCGAACTTGACGGGGTCAAACGCACCGGAGGCGATCTCGCGTTTGTCGAGCACATCGTACCATCCTTGGCCTATGCCATGGAACTGCAGCGGGACAGCTCCGTTTTTCAGAAGCGTAGTGAACACGGGCTGCCCGGGGTCTTCCCCCTTCGCCAGCGGTTCCAAGGTCCGCCGGATCGACTCGCTCATTTTAAGCCTGTCAGCGCTATAGTACACTTTATCCAAGCCGGTGACGCCATCGATTTGACTTAACTTCCGGCAAACCTCTTCCGTAAGCGCGGCGGTATCCGGCTCAGGCACGCCGCCCCGGCCTCCGGCATCATCTTTGACGACAAAGTCTCCCGAAATATAAGTGGTCAAGTACTTGTTAACGCTAAACGAAGAGATGACCGTATAAATCGCGCTGAACAAAATAATGCTTAACGACAATGAAGCCAGCATAAGCAACAGCTTCTTTTTGTGCCGGAACAGATTCGCAAACGACATCCTGGACAGCTTGGCTCCATGCAGCGAGCGTTTGATTTTTCGGCCAGCGCCCCCGCCGACGATTCCGGAAAATTTCACGGCCTCGACCGGCGAAATCCGCGCCGCGGTCCGCCCCGGTTTGCTGGCGGCGATCCGTACCGTCAAATAAGCGAAAATAGCGGCCCCGAGGAAAATCAGCGGGTTGGCCGAATTAACGGTCTCCGTCCCATCGGACAAACGCAGCAGCAGCGGCATCAGCCATACGCCGGCTCCGTAGCCCAAAGCCAGCCCGACCGGAAGACCCGCCAAATAAAGCCGGTTCGCCTGGATGGAAATAACCCTTCCGATCTGCCGCGGGGTGGTCCCGATCGTTTTCAGGAGCCCGTAAAATTTAATGTCCCGCACGACGGAAATATGAAAAATATTGTAGATCAGCAGATATCCGCTGAACATAATAATCAAGATCAGGATGACGAACGGAACCACATTCATCGGGTCCTCATTCATAGCTACACTGGTGTAGGCCCAGTTGACTCCGTAAGGGACATCCAGCCCGGTGTCGGACAGCACCTGTTGCACCTTCTTCTCGATGTCCCAGGAATTGCCGAACATGACGTCCAGCCGGATCGTATTGACATAACTGCCGCTTAGCCGCGACCGCTCGGGGTCGATCTGTGCAATATTCCGCTGGACAAACGCCTCCGATACGAACGCCAACCCCGACATCGACAAGTTGCGGTCCGCCGGAAAATACCCCGACAACACGAACTCCTTGGAAACAGCCTTGCCGTCGATATCCAAATTGAGCCGGACCTTGGCGCCCAATTCGCGGGGCACGCCCAGCAAATCGAGCACCCAGGTGCTCATGGCGATCCCGTTCTCTTCCTTTGGCAAGCCGCCCTGCGTAAATCGGATGAAGCTGTGCTTGGCCTCATTTTCGTCGATATGGTTAATTTCCAGCTCGGTGCCGCGAAACACATCGCTCGTTGCCCATCCGACCACCACGGATTTGCCGTACTCCTTGATGGACGGGTGCTTCAGGAGCCGGTCCGCCTCCTCGGGCTTCAAATATTTGAAGCTGCCGTGAAAATCGCCGCCGGACGTTTTCATTTTCGTCAACTGCATCGATTCATTAAGGCTGAAGGCCATCGTAAACACGGAGGTGAGCAGCAGCGTCGTTAGCACGATGGCGCTGATAATGATCAGATTGCGCGGCCGATTGGCCTTCAGGCTTCGCCTTGCGATGCGGGCGACCGCTTTACGGTTGTTCGCCGCCATCATCTCGAACCCTCCTCCTGCCCTTCGGCGCGGCCGGAACGGCCGACGATACGGCCATCTTCGATCCGCACGATCCTGTCGGCGGTGAGCGCGATCTCTTCATTATGGGTAATCATCACGATCGTCTGATTGAACCGCTCGCTCATCTGCTTCAACAGGATCATCACTTCCTGGCTTGTTTTGCTGTCCAGATTTCCGGTCGGCTCGTCCGCGAGTATGATCGCAGGCTTAGTCGCCAGCGCTCTGGCAATCGCCACCCGCTGCTGCTGCCCGCCGGACAGATTCGCCGGCAGATTGTTCACCTTATCGCCAAGGCCAAGCGCGCCGATGACCTGATCCACATACTCCTTGTCTACACGGGCTCCGTCCAGTTCGATCGGCAGCACGATATTTTCGTAAGAATTCAGGATCGGGATCAGATTGTAGCTCTGAAACACAAAGCCGACCGAGCGGCGCCGAAAGATCGTCAGTTTCTCGTCATTCATCGCAAAAATATCGTTTCCGTCGACGTACGCCTTGCCTTCGGATGCGCGGTCCAACCCTCCCAACATATGGAGCAGGGTGCTTTTTCCGCTGCCGCTCGTGCCGACGATTGCGACAAATTCGCCTTTTTCGACGCTTAGATCGATTCCGTCCAGCGCCTTCACGACGTTGTTCCCTTGACCGTAATATTTTTTGAGCTGCTCGATTTGCAGAATCGGCATGTCCTTTTACTACCTCCCGTTAAAAAATCCTGTACGCTCGTACAGGACTAAATGTAGCAGATCAATCTGACTCCCGGGTGTCCGAAAAATAACATGTTCGACAGATTCCTTAAATCACGGGCAAAAAAACGGAGAACACCGCTCCTTCTCCCAGCTTGGACGACACCTTGATGTACCCGCCCTGAGCGGTAACGATCTCCCTGGCCAGATACAGGCCGATCCCGACGCCTTCATGCCCCGCCGCTTGCTTGCTGCGGTAAAAGCGTTTAAAAATATCGTTCCATTCGCTCTCCGCGATGCCGATGCCCCGGTCGGCGACATCGATGCGGGCGAACATTTCGCCCGCCTGAACCGAAATATGCACGCCGCTGCCGGGCTCGCTGTATTTGACCGCATTCTCCAGCAAGTTGAAAAGCGCCTCCGCGGTCCATTTCGGATCGTGCTTCGCCGCGGCACCCGGATCGCAGTCAATCGCGATCTCGACGCCTTTGCGCTCCGC
Organism: Paenibacillus oralis; assembly: GCF_003863965.1. Classification (GTDB taxonomy): domain Bacteria; phylum Bacillota; class Bacilli; order Paenibacillales; family Paenibacillaceae; genus Fontibacillus; species Fontibacillus oralis. Next base: position 3,449,383 of record NZ_RRCN01000001.1, on the reverse strand, counting down.
CGCCGCATAAACATGCGATACGGATTGCGTAATCGTGGGGATCACCGGGGACACAGCGGTTTGCAGCGAGATCATGCCCGCCTCCAGCCGGGACATTTTGACCAGCGAGCCGATCAGCCAGTCCAGCTTCACGGATTGGAGCTTGATCTGAGCCGCGTACTGACGGGCATCCTCGTGCAAATCCGGGACTTCTTCCAGCAGTTCGCTGTACAGTCTGATGCTTGAAAGCGGCGTTTTCGTCTGGTGCGAAATGTCGGAGATCAGCGTTTTAATCTTGCTCCGTTCCGTTTCGATTTGCCGTTCGCGCGCCCGGGTCAGCTCGACATAGCGGAACACTTTGTTTTCCAGCGCGGAAAGATTTGTTTCCTCGTAGCCGGTGAGCCGCTGCCGGCCGCCGATCGCCGCGTCCACAATGTCGAAGGCCGCTTGGATCGCGGCCGCTGCTCTGGCTCTCAGGACCAGGGCGAAGGAGACGGCCGCCATGAGCATCGCGGCGGCAAAGGACACGGGCAGCCAGAGGGGCGGGCCGAACACCTCCCCGGCCAAATACCGGGCCGCAACCGGGTAGCCCAGCACCAGCAGGCCGAACAGCGCCCCGTACGCCGCATAGACCGGGGTAAAGGCAAGGGCGGGCCGGCCGGCGGTTCCAGCTTGCGCGCCGGATCGGCCTTGTCCGGCTTGGCCGCCTTGGCCGGTTTCTCCGCCAAATCCGCCGCCGGTCATCGCCGTCCCCCCGCGTCGGCCCATACGTATCCGAGGCCGTATACGGTTTTGATGTACTTCGGCGCGGACGGGTCGTCTTCGATTTTGGCGCGCAATCTTTTGATCGTCACCGTCAGCGCGTTCTCATCCACAAATTCGGCCTCCCGCAGCCACACGGCGTCCATCAGCTGCTCCCGCGTCAAAATTTGCCCCCGGTTGGCCACCAGCGTTTTCAGCAGTTTCTGCTCCGTGATGCTGAGGCTGATGCTGCGCCCCTGCTTGCGGTAATCCATTCTCCCGAAGTCGAACAGAAACGGCGGAATTGCCGCCTTGTCCTCCTGTCTCGAATCGCAGCGGCGCAGCACCGCCATCACCCGGGAGCGCAGCACCATCAGGCTGAACGGCTTGGTGATGTAATCGTCTCCGCCGAGTTCAAAGCCCATGACGATATCCGACTCCATATCATTGGCGGTCAAAAAAATAATCGGCACGCGCGACCCCGCCCTTACTTTTTCGCAAAAATCAAGCCCGCTCCCATCCGGCAAATTCACGTCGAGCACGATCAAATCGACGCCCCCGGCGGCAAGCCGCCGCTCCGCGCCGGCCAAATCATAGGCCTGTTCGATCGAAATCCCGTCCTGGGCCAGCGTTAACGCAATCCCCTTGTTCAAGCTGATATCGTCTTCCACGATCAGAATGGTCGTCATGGTATGTATGTTCCCTTCCTTCCGCCGTCATGCTTAGACTGGAATCATTATACACAATGGTACAAGTACAAAGGTGATAGATTGGTTACAGAAAGCAAAACGCAGCGGTCGCGGCGCTATCGGCGGCAGGGGAAAATAACGGCATAAATTTCCTCTATTTCTCTCAAATGAACGGATAACGCCGGAATAACGACATTTTTTACCCTTATTTTTGGCTCAACTCCCAAACCGCCTCTCCCCGTAAATAGATACAAAAAGTTCCGCTGACTTGGCGTTACAAGCTCAAACGCGCAAAATAGCGGAACTTTTTTATATGTTATGTTAGCACGCAAGGTCCTACTTAAAGAATCAGTCCGTTTTCCATCGAATCGACTTTTTGCATCAAAGCAAAATACTGGAGTCTCATCAATTTGGCCTTCGCCCCAGCCTGGGTCAGCGTAAACTGCAGCTTGTTCATGTCAAACTTGGAGACAAAACCCTTCTCATACCGCAGAAAATTGTTGTTGTAGTCGGTTTCGGCGTTTTTATTGTCCCGATCGGCCGCCAGCAGCTGGCGGTAAGCCTCCTCGGCGTCGCTGTAGGTCTGGTCGATCTTTTTCGCCTGTTCGACGAGCAGCTGCTCGCCCTGCATTTCGGTGATTCGCGTGCTGATGTCGAGAAAATCCTTGCCATCGTCACTGGCCGTATCCGTATGGATTTCTTCCCAGCGCGACTGCTCCATATCATGGTATTTGCTTTGGATGTCATAGGATTTCGCCAGGATCTGATTGGTGTCTTTCCGCAAGACCGGCAGCGGTTCCGCCATGGCGATGTCTTCCAAAACCAAATTCGGATTGTATTCGATGCCGAGGTCAAAGCACAGCTGTACCAAACCGGTCCGGTATTTGCCGCGCAGCGTTTCCAATTGGTCCCGCTGGGTTTCCACAGCCCGCTGCGCTTTATCCACGTTTTCCGCAATGCCGCTGCCGTATTTCACCGCGGATTCCGCCCGCTTCACATCGTTTTCCAGCACGCCGATATATGCCTCGGACAGCTTGATCTGCTCAAGCTGCGACAACAGGGTGACATATTGCGAAGTCATTTGCAGTTTGGCGCCTTCCTTGGCTTTTTTCTCATCCAGCAGCGTTTTCTGCTGCTGCGTTTCCATCTGCTCGATGGCGACTTCCAATTGATTGCGCTGCGAGCGGATCAGCTTGTTCATCCCGGCCACGATATCGCTCATCCCGTCCAGCACCGCATTTACGGCCGTATTCGTTTGAATAGTCGGGCCAAGCCATACCAGTTGATCGGGAGTCACCTCCTCCGGAATGCCCAATCTGGGATCGGTTAAAATCTGCGCCGCATCCGTCGGCAGCCGGTCAGAGGGGACGGACCCGGTTTGCAGCCCCTCCTTCTGCGCCTTGAGTTCATCCTTTTTGTTATCCAGCGCGTTCATCTTCAGTTGCAGCAGCGCCACGTTAAAGGAATTTTCCGTCGCCAGGTCGATGGCAGACTGCAAAGTCAACCGGTCCACCCGCTGCAGATTCTGCAGCGGGCTGACATCCACCGGCGCACTATCCGCCGACGCGAGAGAGGTTCCGCCGAACAACAACATTACGGCCAACGGGCCGGCAATCCATTTTTTCATCACTGTCGCGTTCTCCTTTTCCTTGTAAAAATTAGGGCATCGTCCATCCTACATCGGGGTTGTCGTCGTTTGGGCCGCCATGACCGGCGGCTGCTGCGAAGATTCCGTGAACACCGGAGCCGGCAGCGCCAACTCCTGGTCCGCATCGTGATCCGCAGTATGTCTAAACGATATGAAGCGAGAATAAAGCAGCGATGCCAGCAAAGTGATCAAGCCGATCAAGCCGGTTGCGATACAATCCTTCATAATCTGGGCAGTCGTTAGCCCCTTCAGCATCACCGCGCGCACCGCCTCAAGAAAATAAGTCAGCGGCAAGCCGTGGGCGATCACCTGCAGAAATTGGGGCATCCCCTCCAGCGGCCAAGAATGTCCCGACAGCGAAAAAGAAGGCAGCGCGACCAGCATGGAAATTTGCAGCGCCGTGATTTTGTTCGGGGCAATCAGGCTGAGCAAATAACCGATGGACGCCACGGTAAAAGAAAAGATCGCGGCGATCAGCAAAATCGACCACGCCGACCCGCGGAACGACAACTGATACACGGAAGTGAGGATCGCCATGACGACAAACACGTTCAAAATGCCGATAAGCCAATAGGGAAACATTTTGACGAACATGATTTTCCACGGACTTCTCTTCCAGACGGCAAAGCGGCTCCAGGTCCGCTCTTCCTTTTCCCGGGCAACGGACATCCCGACGGCCATAAACATGACCTGTTGCAGCGTCGTTCCGGCCATCCCGGTGACGAGGAAATCCACGTAATCATAGGTCGGGTTATACAACGTGCGCGAGGTGAACGGGATGATCGATAACGTCGCGCTGATCTGCTCATCCTGCATCCCTTGCTGCTGCAGCCTTTTCGTTGTTGTCCCGTAGCTGTACGTCGTGACCACTTCGTTGGCGCCTTTGATGACAGCGTTCGTGATCATCAGGTTGGTGCCGTCCACCGCGGTGACTATCGGCGTCGGCGTGCCCCGCTTCAGCTTCGCTTCCAGATCGGCCGGGATGATCACCCCGGCTCTGGCTTTGCCGTTATCGATCGCTTCCCGCAGTTCCTGGCTCGAATGGACTTCCCCGACGATTTTGATCGACTGATGAGCATCCAGCGCCTGGATGATTTGCTGGCTTAATTGACTCTGATCCTCATCGTAAATGAGCGTCGGCACATCCGTAAGCGCCCGGTGACTGTAAAGGGAAGCGAAAAAAAACGTATAAAAAATCGGCCCGAGCAGCAGGATGACGAAAATCACCCGGTCTTTGAAAATATTTCTCCATTCTTCCGCCAGCATGGAGCCTACCGTAAGCCTTTCGTTCACTGGGCTTCACCCGCTTTGTCCGGTTGTTCCGCATTTTTCGCTTTATCCGACGGTTTCGCAGTTCCTGCCTGCCCCGCGGAGGTTCCGCCGTCCTTGCCGTACCATTCCACGGTCATCCCGGTCGCGGCGGTGTCCGGCAAATCGATGAATTGAACTTTAATGCCGAAGGAGCGGATGTCCAGATCCCCGGTATTTTGCGTCGCTTTTTGCGAAGCGAACGTCGCCGCCTGCGCTATCGTAACGACCTTAGCCTGGTGCATGCTGCCGCCGGCAACGAGCTTCACGTTAACGATATCGCCTTTTTTCAGGCCGGCCATCTCGGTTTCGGGCAAATAAAATTTCGCCGTCTTGACCGAATCGGTCTGCTGAACCGTAAAGACGGGGAACCCGGAACCTACAATTTCGCCGAGCTCCGCCGACTGGGACACGATAACTCCGTCTACGGGTGCGATCAGCTTCGTGTAGCCCAAATAAGTTTGGGCTTCCTTCAGCGCCGCGGATGCTTGCTTCTTGCCGGATTCGGCCGTCCGCTGGGCCGCTTCGGCCTGCTCGATCATCGCCGCGGCCGCGTCCACATCCTGCCGCTTGATATTAACTTGCGCCTTGTTGGCTTCGGCCAGCGCCAAAGCCGCTTGCGCCTGCTCAAGCTGGGCTTCGGCGGCGTCAATCTCTTCCTGGCGGGCGCCTTCCTTCGCCATGTTGTATTGTTCAACCGCAGCGTTGTAAGACGCTTCCGCCTGCGTGTAGGACAGGTTCACTTTGTCCAGATCGGACTGGCTGACCATCCCTTCCGCAAACAAGCCAGAGGTCCGCAGCAAATTGTCCTTGGCGATGTCGTAAGCTTTATTCGCCGCTTCCATTTGGATTTCCGCCTGCTTCAGCTCCTGCGGGCGCGCTCCCGCTTTCAGCCCGTCAACCTTGGCTTGGGCTTGCTGGACCACCGCCTTCGCCTGGGCGATCTGTTTGTCGATCGTCTCCGCCGTCAGGGAAACGGCGCTTTCGCCCTGTGATTTTTTCGTTTTCGCCGCGTCCACGGAAGCCGCCGCCTGCCCGATCTGGCCTTCGGTCACGGCCACCGCCGCCTGCGCCTGGGCCACCTTGGCTTTGACCTCATCGCTTTCGATTCGGGCCAGGACGTCCCCTTTCTTGACCTCATCGCCTTCCTCCACCAGCAGCTCAACGATTCGTCCGCCGACTTTAAAGCTGGCGCTCGATTGATCGGCCTCGATAAACGCTGTCGGGCGATTTGCTTTTTCGCTGCCGGAAGTGATCTGGTTCGAGTTCAGAATCCAAATCCCCCCCGCAATAAGCAAGGCGATCGCAACATAAATTAACACTCTGGGTTTTAACAGCGCTTTAAGCTTCTCCATCTTCTCTACTCCCCCAAATCTCATATCTCTTAAGTTGAACCGCTAATGGTTAGTGTACCGGCCGATCGGCCGACAGGCCGCCCGCCAGGAAAGTCCGCATGGACTCCTTGATTTGCTCCTTGTCCAGGGGCTCGTGGTTTTTGTTCCAATCCAACGTTAACGCTATGTAAAGCTTCAGCATGACGAAAGAGATCACCTGTGGATCAAAAGCATGAATTTCACCGCGCTGTCCAGCCAGCGTGATTTGCCGCTCCAGATAATCCAGAATGGCGTTTTCGATTTTTTCCAAGCCTTCCCGCGCCTGCTGGGTGCCGAAATTGCGCACCTCCTGAAACAGTTTGGCTAGCAGCTCATGCTCGCGTCTGAACTCCAGCAAGGCATCCATACTTTGATAGAGGTTCTCGAAAAACGGCTTGTTTTTATCCACCTTTTGCGCCGTGAGCCGTTTCATATCCGCAATGATGGAAAGAAGTATTTCATCGAACAGCTCTTCCTTGTTGGTGAAAAAAGTATAAATGGTCCCCTTGGCTACATTGGCGATTTTAGCCACTTGCTCCATCGTCGTCGCCTTATAGCCAAACAGCGAAAAACATTTCACGGCGGCTTCAATCACCAATTCCCGCCGGTTGATTTGAGCCAATCCCCATCGCGCCTCCTTCCAAGAAAATGACCAATTGACCGAAATATAAATATAGTCAATTGGTCGTTTTTTACTTTACTCCTTCCCAAGGCGGCTGGCAAGACATTTTTTGCAAAAAAATTTTTGAAAATTTCTCGACCTGAGATGAAGTGCCTCAACGACAGCTCCCGTAACGGACAGGAGAGACGTTATTCGCTTATTTCCCCGGTATTTCCCGCTCTAACGGACACAGATGACGTTATTAGGCTCAAAAAGACATGTTTTACGCTGATTTCGGGGAAATAACGTCTTCTCGGTCCGTTAGAATTTTTTCGCTTTCATTCTGGGCGGTTTAAGGTCGCTGGAGTCCGTTAGGAACGTGGACACATCGGGGTATGGCCACATCGCAGACACATCGCAGCCCAATCGCAGACACATGGGCTAAATCGCGATACGGTATCGACTCGGTTACATATTGTGTAGGCACCTCAACACAAAAAAGTCCCGGCCCTATTGTTACAAGGACCAGGACTCTACCTGCTTATTTTCTTCGGTTCCGCAGCTCTTTCATAATTTTGCGGCCGGTTGGCGTTTGGGCTAGGCCGCCCTGGGCCGTTTCCCGATGCCGGCTGGGCATCGCGGTGCCGACCTCCAGCATGACGTCGATGACCTCGTCGGACGGAATTGCGCTGCGGACGCCGGCAAGCGCCATATCGGCGGCCGCGAGCGCATTTACCGCCCCGAAGCCGTTGCGGACGATGCAGGGGATTTCCACCAGGCCGCCGACCGGATCGCAGATCAGGCCCAGCGTATTTTTCAGCGCCAGGCCGACGGCGTGGACCGCCTGCTCCGGCGTTCCCCCGCGCAGCTCGACCATCGCGCCCGCCGCCATGCCGATCGCGGAGCCGATTTCCGCCTGACATCCGCCTTCCGCACCGGAGATAAACGAATTATTGGCGATCACGTACCCGATCGCCCCAGCGCAGAACAAACCGCGCACGAGATGCTCATCCTCCCAGCCGAAGCGTTCCTGGGCGCTGACGAACACCCCCGGAATGATGCCGCAGGAACCGGCCGTCGGGGTGGCCACGATCCGCCCCATCGAGGCGTTAACCTCCGAAACCGCCAAAGCGTAAGCCATCGCCTGACAGGCGATGTCCCCCACGGCGGGCTGTCCGTCGCCGCGGTATTCGTTTACTCTTTTGGCATCGCCGCCCGTCAGCCCGCTCGTTGAGGTGATTTGCTCCGTCAAACCTTTGCGCACGGCCTCTTTCATAATTTGATAATACTCGGCCATCGCCGCCATGATTTCCGCTTCGCTCTGGCCGCTTTCCGCCGCCTGATCCTGCAGCATGACTTGCGAAATCGTCAGGGACTCCTTGCCGCACAAAGCGACGAGCTCCCGCAAATTCCGAAAACGCATGTTTACCTACTCCTTCGCTTTATGTTAAATCGATGTAAGCCACCCGGCTCACATGCGGAAGCTTTTCGACCGCATCGATGAGCGCGCCCGGAATCGCGCCATCCGCCTCGACGACGGTCAGGGCTTCTTCGGTCCTTCCTTTCCGGTCGGTAATGATATAGCCGATGTTCACGTCCTCCCGGCTGAACAGCGCAGTGATGCCGGCCAACATGCCTTGACGGTCGGCATGCTCGATCACGAGCGTCGGCAGTTCGCCCGAGCACTTCACCTCAAACCCGTTGATGCCCTGAATCGCAATGTTCCCGCCGCCGATCGACGCGCCCGTCACCTCGACCTTGCCGTTTCCGGCGGTGAGCGCGATTTTTACCGTATTGGGATGGGCCCCCGGCTGAACACCGGTCGTAAAATCAAGCTTCAGACCCGCTTCTTCGGCGTTTTGCAGCGAGTTCCGGATGCGCTCGTCATCCGTGCGGTAATCCAAAATCCCGCCGACGGTAGCCAGGTCCGTGCCGTGCCCCTGGTACGTTTCCGCAAACGATCCGTAGAAACAAATCCGCGCTTCGAAAGGCGCCTCTCCCAACAGCTGCCGCGCAAAACGCCCGATCCGCACCGCCCCCGCGGTATGGGAGCTGGACGGCCCGATCATCGCCGGACCAATAATCGAAAATACATTTTTAAACCGCATGGTCATCTTCCCCGTTCCCCAAATCTTTGTTTTCACCATTTTGCAAAAATCTTACTTTCAGCTTTCCCTAATCATGACAGGAAATTATCGAATGTCCGAAAGCGTCAAAAAGGACAGAAAAAAGGCCTGCTGCCTTCTCTCTGTCCCCGTTACCTGAGAGTTTAATGCTTCCGTGCGCCGGAAACACGTACCCCTTGGGTGGCTTTCGCTCTCTCCAGAGTCGCGTCAGGCCATGGTCCTTGTACCTGAGAGATTCAAAGCCGCCCCGCATGGCCGGCTATTTGCTCCTTCGGTGCCGCCTATCCCAGGCGGACTCTCCCATGACCCTCATTCGCGCACTATCGATTTTTGTAATTAATGTAAAACGAAAAACATCATATGTCAATATATCTAACATACAAATTCAATTAAAAGTCAAATAATATAGTAAAATATTCCTATTTTTCTATGAATATATGTATATTTTCGTAAAATTCTACTTGTGTATTTTCATTTTCATAGATATACTATTTTCAAAACAAGCCATTATTTACCTATTTTTATTTTTTATTGAAAATAACCTACTTTTCCTATCGATTTTATAATTCGACCAACCTCAACATCATCGGCAGTTCAACGAAAGCCTGAATTTATCGCCGATACCTCACCATTTTCCGCTTCACGTTTTGGTTATGTCCTATTCGCCTTGTGTTATAAACCGGGCCCAAACGCCAAATTTCTACTACCTACCGCCCGAAGCGATTCTCTTTCCGACTCAGAAGTTATTCATGTTAATTTTTCTCCCATGAAAGGAGGTGATGCTTGGAATTACGTTTAACTGACAGCCGGTAATTCTCCGGGCTGCCACAAGAGGATTTTTCGAAAGACCATTAACCTAGTAAAGGGAGTGAAGAAGTTGGTCCGATTCAAAAGATTCCGTAAAAATTTCTCACTCGGTATGTCGATCCTCCTTGTGCTTACTTTTGTTCCTGCGACCTATGCCGAAAACAACGGCGCGGCGGCCAAAACCAGTTTAAAATCCAACTCGCCGCACATCGCCGAAGCCAAGATCGATGCCAAACTGACGACGCAGTTCAAGCAGGACGATTACGTGACTTATCTCGTCAAATTAAAAGAACAGACCGATACGGCCTCCGTTTCCAAGCTGGCCCTGCACAAAGCCGCAATCGAAAAAGCGACGCCTTCGGCCGCCAAAATGTCGGCCCGGACTTCCGTCATCAGCGCGCTGCGCGAAACGGCTTCACGCACCCAGTTCAGCCTGGATAACTATTTGAGGCAGGAGCAAAAGTCCGGAGAAGTTAAGGATTATAAAAGCTACTTTATCGTAAACGCCATGGCGGTGACAAGCACAAAAGAGGTGCTTGATCAAATCGCCCTGTTTCCGGAAGTAGAAAAGATTCTCCCCAACGAAGAACGGTTTCTGGATAAGGTGGAAATCGACAAGCAGGAGGCGGCGGCCGGTCAAGGGACATCCGTCAAGGATGCCGCGGCCGATAATGCCGGAGGGGCGGCCGTCAAGCCGAGCAGCGTCGAATGGAACATCGCCCAGGTCAACGCCCCTGAGGTTTGGGCCCAAGGCATTGACGGATCGGGAATCGTCGTCGCCAATCTCGACACCGGCGTGGAATACACCCATCCGGCTTTGCGCGCTAAATGGCGCGGGTTCGACGCGTCCGGAAACATCGTCGATCCCGAGCTGAACTGGTACGATCCGCACAGCCACGCCTCGCTGCCGGCGGATACCAACGGGCACGGCACCCACACGATGGGCACGATGGTCGGATCGGAGCCGGACGGCTCGAACCAGATCGGCGTAGCGCCCGGGGCAAAATGGATCGCGGTGCGCATTTTTAACCCGTCGACCACCGACGCCATCATCCTGGACGGCGGGCAATGGCTGCTCGCTCCGGTGGACGCGGAAGGAAACCTCCATCCCGAGCTCGCTCCCGACGTTGTCAACAACTCGTGGGGCGGCGGCCCGGGACTGGACGAATGGTACCGTCCAGTCGTACAAGCCTGGCGGGACGCGCAGATTTTCCCTGAATTTTCAGCCGGGAATACGACCTTAACCAATCCGGGTGGGCCCGGCTCCGTCGCCAATCCGGCTAATTATCCGGAGTCGTTCGCTACAGGGGCGACAGACATCAACCGCAACCTGGCCGCTTTCTCCCTGCTAGGTCCTTCTCCTTACGGCGAGATCAAGCCGGAGGTTTCCGCGCCGGGCGTCAACATCCGCTCCTCCGTACCCGGCGGCGATTATGAAGGCGGCTGGAACGGCACGTCGATGGCCGGCCCGCATACGACCGCGATCGCCGCGCTGCTGCTGCAGGCCAACCATTCGCTGACGGTGGACGATCTCGAACAAATCCTGACCGACACGGCGGCGCCGCGCACGGACAGCCGGTTCCCGAGCACGCCGAACAACGGGTACGGCCATGGCATCGTCAACGCGCTGGACGCCGTCGGTTCCGTGCTCGAAGGGGTCGGAACGGTGTCCGGCCGGGTCGCAACCGCCGGCGACGATTTCGAAGAGCCGGTGCTGGAGCATACTCCGCCTTCCTTAATATATGAAGGTTTCGACCTAACGTTAACCGCCCATGTGACCGACAATATCGCCGTGACTTCGGTTGAATTTTACGCCCGGGAGGCGGGAACCAGCCATTATTTATACCTGCCGGCGACGCGCGTGTCGGGCACGAGCCAGGACGGCGTCTATGAAGCCACCGTCCCGTCCTTTCTGGTCGGAACCGCTGGGCTCGAATATTACATTAGGGTCAGCGATTACGGGGGCAACGGCTTTGACAGCGACCCGTATTCCGTAACCGTGTCGGCCGGAATTCAGCCTGGATACGAGCAGGATTTCGAGACCGATGTGATCGGGTACTTGACCGGCGGAACCGGAAACACGTGGGCCTGGGGAACGCCGGTTAGCGGCCCGGGCAGCGCCCATTCCGGGGAAAAAGTGTACGCGACGAACCTGACCGGCACTTACGCCGCCAACGCCAACTCCTACCTGCTGGCGCCTCCGATCGATCTAACCGGAAGCCCGGAAGGGGCGCTGCTTTCTTTTAAACATTGGTACGATCTTGAAAATAACCGGGATTTCGGCACGGTGTATATCGCCTCCGAAGACAGCGATTACGCTTTCGCGCCGGTGGCCGAATTTACGGGAACGAGCGGCGGCTGGAAAACGCAATATATCGACCTTCGCCCTTATGCCGGCCAGCAAGTTTATCTGCAATTCAATTTAACGACCGACGGTTCGGTGCAAAAAGCCGGCTGGTACCTTGACGACCTGTCGCTGCAAGCTCCGGACAACGTCGCTCCGGCGGCTCCCGTCGGGCTCAGCGGTTCCGTCAATTTCGTCGGCAGCGCGGAGCTTTCCTGGTCCGCCTCGGCCGATGAGGATGTGAAGGAATACACCGTATACCGCTCCGTAACTTCGGGAACGGGATACGAAGCGATCACCACGACGGCGGAAACAGCTTATACGGACGCGTCCACCGTGACCGGCGCCACGTATTACTACGCCGTCACCGCGATCGATTACAGCGGCAACGAAAGCGAAAAATCGAACGAAGTCGCGTTGACGATCGAACGTCCGGTCAGCCTGTTCAGCGACGATTTTGACGGCGGCGACGACGGCGGCTGGACTCATAGCGGCACGCAGGACGAATGGGAACGCGGCAGACCGTCCGCCCCCGGCCCGAGCAGCGCCGTATCTCCCCCGAACGTCTGGGGCACGGATCTCGACGATACGTACGCGAATGGAGCGGATTACTCGCTCGTGTCTCCCGCCATCGATCTGAGCGGAGTGGACAACGCCACACTGGCCTTCGACCACTGGTTTGAAATCGAAGGGGGCTATGACTTCGGATACGTGGAAGCCAGCTCCGACGGCGGCGCGACCTGGGCCCAGTTGGGCAGATATTCGCACAGCACGAACGGCAAACAGTGGAGCCCGGTGTACTACAGCCTGGACGAATATGCCGGCGGAGCGGCGAAAATCCGTTTCCGGCTGAAGACGGATAACAGCGTCACGAAAGCGGGCTGGTATATCGACAACGTTCAGGTGCTCAGCGTGAATACGCCGGAAACGAAGGCTGCCCAAGACGTGGTTGACGAGATCGCCCCGCAAAAATCCAAGGCGGACAAACCCGGTCCCGCCTACAAGCTGATCCGCACCACCAAAAGCGAATATAACGAAGCGGCCGGCAAAGCGCAGGGCAGCGGCGAAGCCGGCGTCAGCAGCCTGCCGGCCAGCGCGACCGTGACGGTGGTGGAAACGGGACGTTCCGTAAAAACGGACCCCGCGTCCGGAAAATACAGCCTGACCCATGTGGCCGGCGATTATACGCTGAAAGCGGAGGCCTACGGCTATTCCCCGCAAACGTTGCCGGTCAAGATTGAAGATCAGAAGAGCGCGAAAGCCAACTTCAATTTGCAGGCGATCCCGAAAGGGCAAATTACCGGCACGATTACCGACGAACGCAGCGGCGAGCCGATCGTAGACGCTGCCGTAACCGTGCTTGAGGACGCGACGATCGCCCCGCAACGTACTGGAGAGGACGGCGGCTTCTCGCTGGAGGTGCTGGAAGGAACGTACACGCTGTCGGTGACGGCGAGCGACTATTACAGCGGCACGATCGCCGTGACCGTGCCGCCGGACGGCAGCGCCGACGGATCGCTCGCGCTGAAGCCGTTTATCGGCCTGCCGGGTGAAATCGGCTACGACGACGGCACGGCGGAAAACGCCTGGTCGTTTAACGCGGCAGGCAACGCCTGGGCGGTGCGGATGACGCCGGAATCCGGCGCGGCGCAAGTGACTGGAGCCTCCATCCGGTTCTGGAACGAGGAATTTCCCGTACCGGGCGGAACGGCGTTCCAGTATGCCGTATTCGACGCCTCCGGACCTGACGGCTCGCCGGGCCGCCAGCTTGCGGGACCGTTTGACGGCACGGCGCTGCGCAACGACCAGTGGACGACGCTTGCGCTGCCGGAGCCGGTGACGGTCGAAGGCGATTTCTACATCGTGTATATCCAAACGTTGGCGGGCACCAGCGCGCCGGGGTTGGCGGCCGATGAAAACGGTCCGAACGCCAGCCGCAGCTGGCAGCGGGTCAGCGGCGTCTGGAGCCAGACGGACGAGGAAGACGGCAACATCATGATCCGCGCCATCGTGCGCTACCCGGTGAACGCGCCGGTCATTACCTCGCCGACAGCCGGCTCCTTTACGAATCAGCCGACGATTGCCGTAACGGGAACGTCACCGGCGAATGAAGCGACGGTTCAGCTGTACAACGGCACGGAACCAGCCGGTACGGCGGCCGTGAAAAACGGGCAGTTCAGTTTGAATATCGAACTGCATTCCGGCGTGAACGAGCTGAGCGCGGAGGTCGTCGTCAACGGCAAAACGACCGACCGTTCGCTCCCGTTGACGGTGACGCTCGACAACGCCGCACCGCAGCTCGACGTCATTTCGCCGCAGGACGGATTCCGCACCAATTCGGAAGTGCTGAATGTGGCCGGAGCTGCGCTGGACGAATATCTGAGCAAGCTAACCGTTAACGGGGCAGAGGTTACCGCCGGAGACGCGGGTTCCTTCGCCCACCGTTTGCTGATTAATGCCGGCGAAAATCTCGTTACGGTCACGGCCACCGACCTGGCCGGCAACGAAACGACGGTCACCCGGGCCGTCTATGTCGATCTCGAGCTGCCCGAAATCACGGGCCTTTCCCCGGCCGAAGACGTGCATTTGACGGCCGGCAAGGCGCTCGCTGTATCTTTTGACAGCGTTCCGGGGCTGGAAGCCTCATTCCGCGTCGAACTGCCGGTTTCGCTGGCGAGCAGCGGCGGCAGCGGAATCGCGCTGGACGAAACCGCGCCGGGGCATTATGAAGGCGTTTATGTCACGCCGGCATCGCTTGTGCTTGACGGCGGGGTGATCGTCGTCAGCGTGCGAGATAAAGCCGGGAACGAAGGCGACTTCCAGGCCCCGGGCCGATTGTTCGTCGCCGCGCCGGGCGGCAACCCGCCGGGTGAAGATCCGGGCGAAGACCCCGGGGAGAACCCGGATGACCCCGGGCAAAATCCGCCGGACGATAATCTGGCGCCCAAAGCCGTGATCAAGGCCGCTAATAGCGCGCAGAAAAGAAAGCAGGTTGAATTCGACGGCAGACGTTCCTCGGACGAGGACGGCAGCATCGTCAGCTACAGCTGGCAGTTCAGCGATGGCGGCAGCGCGTCCGGCGCGAAAGTGAAGCACCGCTTTGACCGCGCCGGAACCTATACCGTCACGCTGACGGTCACCGATGATGACGGCGCCACCGGCTCCGCCGTTCACACGATCAAAATCAAGTAAGCAAAAACGCAAGCGGCCATGGTTCGAGGGATTCGAACCATGGCCGTCTTGTGTTTTTTTCACATTCCGTTATGTTGGACCAGGTCCAGACGATTTCCGTAAAGATCCTCGAATACGACCTCGATCCCCCACGGCACTTCCTTTGGCTCACCGAAAAAATTGACCCCGTTTGCCTTCATGTGCTTGTAATCGCGGTAGCAATCCTCGGTCTGAACGGCCAGGAAAACGTGGCCTGCCGCTTGGCTGCCGACTTTGGCCGCTTTGTCCGCCGTGTCGGCCTCGACGAAAACGATCGCCGTTCCGGCGTCCTGAGACGGAGCGGCGGTCACCCAACGCATCCCGCCTCCGAACGCGTTGTCCGTCAGCAGGACGAAGCCTGCCTTCTTCGTGTAGAACTCAATCGCTTCAGCGTAATTTTTCACCAGCAACGTAACATGCCCTATCTTCTTCACTTTTTCACTCCTATCACTTTGTAACTATCGCTTCGTAACTCATAGCCGGCTTCCTTTCGGTAATTTTCCTTCGCTCGGACATAGTTTATGGGAGATTGGCTATATCTATCCGAGACTGGGCTTCACCTATCCCAAACGTCGGCCGTCTGCCGATTCTAACGGACTACAGCGCCGCTATTTCGGCAAAATCAGCAGTTTGGAGAATTTAACGGACACCACAGACCTTATTTGGCATTTCAGCGCTCATTTTCAGCCTTTTTTGAGTGAATAAGTGCACCTCTGTCCGTTAGAAATTAAAACTCCGTATTTTGGGACAAATAACGTCGCTCAGGTCCGTTTGCCGCTTGTGGTTGGCCCGCCGCCGAGCACTAGTCAATACTAAGGCAATCGTCGTTACATGAGTTGTCGTTACACAAGCACTCCCCGTACTAGCTGTCACTGCAAGAGTGTTCACAGCTCCTAACGCCTTTGTTGCCGCTGCCCTTCGCTGGCCCGCTGCACTAGTAGAATGATCCGGAAATAATATGGCTTATCCGCGGACGGGGGCCATGGATCACTTTGTTTTATATTAGTCTTGTGCTCAGAATCGTCCCATAAAATAGCGGAACTTTAGGGTCTTATTTTCCGAATTTGAGCCTATTCATCACCATAGGGGAACTTTTGGGTCTTATTTTTCGATGAACAGGTCGAAAGGCTGCCTTTCGCCACTAAATCGTGAAAATAACGCCATAAAATTCCTCTATTCTACGCAACATAGGGGATATCACTGAAATAGCGCCCTTTTTTTCCTTTATGTTGTCACCCGAGATCTTCAATAGACTAATTTTGCCGTTTTCTCAAGTCTTCACTTGCCATCATGCTAACGTTATTTCCAGAATCGTCTACTAGTCACCACTGCCAGCAGCCGCCCGCAACCTACGACGCCGAAAAACTGCGGATGACCTCCTCGAAATCGGGCTCCTCCATGTCGACATCGTCGATTTCTCCCCAATTGCCAAGCTCCCGGATGATCTCCATGGTGCCGATCTCGCGCCGATCCGCTTCGATGACGACCGTGTTCTCCTCTATGCTGGTTACGCGAAACGGCAGGCCGGATGGGTCGGTCGCCTCTTCTCTCCATTCCTCCGGCACCCGAAACCCGCCCCGGAACTTTACGCGGATGACCGTCGGCAAGCCGATCATGTCCCGCAGCGAGCGGATCGTCCCGTCATAGGCGAGCTGCCCGTGATTGATGACCATCACGCGGCTGCACAGCTGCTCAATATCGTCCATGTCGTGCGTGGTGAGCAGAATCGTTTTCCCGAAGTCCTTGTTTAAGGTTTGCAAAAACTGCCGGATGTTGCGTTTGGCGTGCACATCAAGGCCGATCGTCGGCTCATCAAGGAACAGCAGATCCGGATCGTGCAGCATGGCGGCCGAAATGTCGGCCCGCATCCGCTGGCCCAGCGACAGCTTGCGCACCGGCGTCATCCAAAATTCGCGCAGATCCAGCAGCTCGGCAAACCGGTCCAGACGCTCCCGTTTTTCCGCCGGGCTTACGCCGTACATTTCTGCCAGGATGTCGTACGAATCCTTTACGGGCAAATCCCACCACAGCTGGCTGCGCTGCCCGAACACGACGCCCAACCTGCGGACGGCCCGCCGCCGGTCGCGGTGGGGGTTCAGGCCGCCGACCGTAACCGTGCCTGAGGTCGGGTGCAGAATGCCGGTGAGCATTTTGATCGTCGTCGACTTGCCCGCGCCGTTGGGCCCGATGTAACCGACGAACTCCCCGCGCTCGATGTTAAAGCTGATGCCCCGAACCGCCTCTTTCAACCGGTATTCCCGCGAAAACAGCGTGCGCAGTCCGGACAGCTTTCCCTCGCGTACGACAGGCGTTTTGAACTCCTTATATAAATGGCTGGCTTCGATCATGATCCGCGCCTCCTAAAAGTTTTGTGAGCATCGCTTCGTCAGCATAGACTTCGTACAAAACTTGCATCGTAAGCATAAGCTTAGTTTTGTGAGCATCGCTTCGTCAGCATAGACTTCGTACAAAACTTGCATCGTAAGCATAAGCTTAGTTTTGTGAGCATCACTTCGTCAGCATAGACTTCATACAAAACTTGCATCGTAAGCATAAACTTAGTTTTGTGAGCATCACTTCGTCAGCATAGGCTTCGTACAAAACTTGTATCGTAAGCATAAGCTTAGCTCCCCGTGCTCTGATACTTGGTGATGCCAAACTGCCAGAACCTTAAGCTGGCGGCCAGACAAACCGCCGCTGCCCCCGCCGTCGCCGCAAGGATCCACAGCCCCCATTCGCCCCGCAAAATATAGAGCGAAGGTACATAATTCACAAAGCCGACCGGGATCACGAACAAAAATAGCGAAGACATCCACTTCGGATACAAGGTGAGCGGGTAGCGCGCCGCCGTGTGGGCTGCATCCTCGGTGAAATTTTGCAGTTCGCTGATGCGAGTCGTCCAGAAACCGAGCGTAGCCGTGGCGAGTCCGATAGAAAACAAAATGACCGCGCCGGTAACGATAATGAACAGCGTAAACGGCACCGCGGTCCAGCCGACTTGTCCGCTATGCATCATTGCGCCGAGCGACCAGCACAGGATAAAACCACCCTGCAGCAGTTCGCCGGGCATCAGCCGGAAGTTCTGCGGCATTAAAGCGAGCAGCACCGGCATCGGCCGCGTCAATAGCTGGTCGAGCTCTCCGCCGACCAGGTATTTTTCCAGATGGTGCACCTCCTCGGCAAACGTGCGGTACAGCGTTTTGGACAACGTCATCACCGCAAACAGATACCCGATCTCGTAAACCGACCAGCCCTGTATTGCGCCGAACTTGTCCAGAACGATCGCGATCATCAGAAACTCGGAAATCTGGATCAACGCGGCCAGCACCGTACCCAGCAAAAAATTGAATTTGTACTGCATCCGGCTTTTTATGCTCGTGCGGATCAGCAGCCGGTACAAGTTCAGCCATGACGCCGGCTTCGCGCCGATGAACCGGTTCGGACCGGTAGTGACGCTCGCACTGCGGTCGCCGCCGCTGCTAATGTTACCATCGATTTCGCGTGTGCCGCCCATCCTGCTCTTAGGCTTCTTCCCGTTCTCAGCGCCAGGCCCCTTCCTCTCGTTCATCCGCCCTGCACCTCCACTTTCCGCCGCAGCAGCCGGGTCGCCAGCAGACAGCAAACGGTCATCAGGACGCACCAAAGCAGCGTTCCCCATAAGGCGGAGCCGCTTCCGGTTCCGAGATAAATCGTTGTGGGAACGTACAGCAGGTAGGGATAAGGCGACATCCAGGCGAGGTTTTCCAGCGGCCCGGGCAGCCATTCCAGCGGAATAAAAAATCCGGCAAGCAAATTAATAAGCGCGCTGTTGGCCCAATACAACCAGGACGATTCCGTCGTCCACAAGGCGCTTACGCCGATCAAATAGTTTATGCAAATCGACAGATAGGAGGCTCCGAGCAGCCCTAACACAGTGTACAGCATGGCGGTCCATTGATTTGGAACTTGCAGTGAAAAAACGAAGAAATACAGGAGATAAATCGGGATGGATTTGTAAACGAACTGGTAGGCGATTTGCCCCCATTCCCTGGCCATCGCATGGCTGAACAGATGAACGGGACGCATCAGGTCAAGCGCGATTTGCCCGGTCCTGACGGATTGGGGGATGCCGAGCCCGCCCGTGATGAAACTGGTGATCCAGAGACACGCCTGGGTGAAAGTGATGTAATTCACCATCCCCTGCGTACCGTATTCTCCCAGCGAGTGGTCCTTTCCCAGCCCGATCCAGATGCACGCGTACATAAATCCGAACATCGCGCTCGCGAGGTTGTGCACCATATGGGCTCCGCGGTACTGCAAATTGCGGGCATAGGCTTTGGAAGCCAGCGTGAAATAAAGCATGCGATTAAACACCTCCGATAAGCACATTTAAAGGGAGTTTTATCCCCTCATAGACGGCGGACCCGTCCACTTCAGACAAGGCGATTTTGCAAGAAGGATACTATCATACCTTAATATTCCAAGGGTGGCAAGAGAAATCTTGCGCACCCGGCTTACCAGGAAATGGATTGCATGTTTCAGGGAATCGTGATACGATATTTTTTGTGAAAAAGCGGCTACGATAACGGCAAACCTGTCGAAAGGCAGCGACGCAAAGCTAAAGGGCCTTCCCGCAAGGATGGCAGCCAGCTACCGAACAGAGGGCTTTTTTTGTTTTTTTAGATCTCAGAAAGTATAAACTTCGTAGGGTCCAGGTCTACTTCCTGTTATCGCAAGAAAAACTGCTTCTTAACGCGGTTTGTCTTCTTTGGATGTACTTCGATAGAAGTTTTTCTTATGTATAAAATGGGCTTAAGCTGTTGGAGCGAACTAAGTGTCGGTCTACAAAATAGCGGAAATTTATGTGCTTATTATCCGGAGCCAGGCCTGTTCATCCCCATTAGCGGCATTTTATGTACTTATTTTCCTGTGAAGGGTCCAGAACGCAGGCTTTTCCTTGTGATTCGAGAAAATAGCGACATAAATTCCCCCTATTTCCCTCAAATGGACGGATATCGCCGGAATAAAGACATTTTTTGTCCTTATATTTCTCGCATTTTCGCAGGAGTTTTCTCATGATTGTTTGGTCAAGCGCCGTTTCGGGTTTTGCGTTTTAAATTGGGTAAGACTTAATCCAAATGATCGGGTTTTGGCATACGCAAGCGGAATGTGCTTCCTCGCCCTACTTCCGAGGTTAAGGTAATCGTCCCTCCATGGTCCGTTACAATTTTCTTGACGATATAAAGCCCCAGACCGCTGCCCTTAATTTGGCGGGAGCCCGAATGGCTGACTCGATAAAATTTATCGAACAGCCGCGCATGCATCTCCGCGGGAATTCCTATCCCGTAATCCGTCACCTCGATGACATAACAGCCTGCTTCTTCCGCGATTCGGATACGTATAACTTCTTTGCCGGGAGAATATTTAAGCGCATTGTTGATTAAGTTGTCAAAGACTTGGGTGATTCTGATCCGGTCCGCGTAGATAAATGCGTCTTCAACCTCGGAGTCCACGTGAATGAGCTGCGAAGATTTCAAATTCCATCGTTCGGCTGCTTCGTGAATGAGTTCCACCAGCGGTACATAAGTTTTGTGATAGTTAAACACTCCCGATTCCAGCCGCTCACTGTCCACAACATCCTCAAGCAGATTGGACAACCGGTTCCCTTCCGCAAAAATGATTTCCATGTAGCGCCGCCTGTTCTGCTCAGTAATATCGTACTGCATCAACATTTCCACATAGCCCAGCAGCGTCGTCAGAGGTGTCCTTAATTCATGGGAGACCACGCTGATCATTTCGTGCCTCTGCTTATCGCCCGCCACCTCTTCGCCGCATTCCCGAAATACCAATAAATACCCGTAGCATGCCGTTTGCGCGGCATCGAATACCGGGTTCACATAAAACGAGAAAAAACGCCTAGGCCCTTGGGTATATAGAAACTTCCCCTGATTCCCGTTCACCTCGCCTCTTCGAAACGCTTGTATTGTCTTGGTAAGCTTATGCTCCTCCTGCTGAATGTTCGCATCCATCGCTTTTGTAAAAGCCGTAATGTCATGCCCGGTCATCTCATCCAAGCCGAACAGGTCTTTGAGCCTGCGGTTCATAAACACGATCATACCCCTAGTATCGCATTTAAGGATACCTTCCTGAAATGATTCCAAGTAGTACGTATCAATGTCGTGTTGTTCCTCAGCCATTTTTTCTCTCATTTGCCAACCGCTTGTCCGGTTTTACCGCCTGGCCGGCACTTCATGGTTTTGCTCTTCCCCCTTTCCCTCCTTCGCCATCCAAGGAGCGGCATAACGGATAATGTCGCTGTCTTCGATTTTTAGACCGATTTGCAATTCGATCAATTCCAGATCGCTGTACGCCAACAATGCATGTTTCATGCCCGGCTCAACGACAACAACGCTTCCCGCTTCTACGGGAAACGTTTGCCCGTCAATACACGCTTCGCCCGCGCCGGCAATCACGATCCAGATTTCTTTGCGCCGCCCATGTTCATGATAGCCGATAAAACGGCCTGCGGAAATAACGGCCCGGTTGGTCACCGATTCCGTTTCGCCCGCGTGTCTTGCGGTCAACACCGTCTTCCGGCCCCACCCGGTTTCTTTAAAACGGGGGGTGATTTCGACTTGATCCACCATATCTTTAATGCCGGTCGACGCTTCCCGGTCGGTGACCAGAATACCGTCGGGTCCCGCGGCCACGACGATGTTGGGCACTCTCCATACGCCTACGGGGATATCCAGCTCATTGACAATACGGGAGCCGGATGAATCCGGACAGACATAACCGCTCCCGCTGACCTGCTGCTCCATTTCTTCCGAGAGCGAATTCCATGTGCCGATATCTTTCCAGCGGCCTTGATAAGGAACGGCTACAATGCGCTTCGTTCGTTCCACCACCTCGATGTCGAAGCTTTGGCGCGGAAGCAGCTTATACATGCCGAGCAGTTCATCGTAATCTGCCGGAAGGCCTCTTTGCTTAAGCCCGCCAAGCAAAAATCCAAGCCGAAACACGAACACGCCGCAGTTCCATAAGGCGCCCTCGTCAATCAACGTTTGAGCCCTAGCCGCGGAAGGCTTCTCCACAAACGCTCGAACCCGCAAGCTTCCATCAGCTCCGGCCGGTTGCTGCGTCACAATATAGCCGAATTTATCCGCAGGCGAGTCGGGAGCCACGCCCAAAAGCGCCAGATCGGCGCCAGTGTCCGCCAACACGCCGGGTAGTTTGCCCAAGGCTTGAAAAAAGGAATCCTCCGCATAACCGTCGACCGGCATCACCCCCACGATTTCGTCAGGACCACAGCCTTCCTTGCTGTGCAAGTAGGCGGAGGCCAAACTGATGGCCGGAAAGGTGTCCCTCCGCTCCGGTTCCTCCAGAATCGGCGCCAGATCGCCAACCTGCCCTTGAATCAGCTCCCTCTGTCCAAGGCTGGCCGAGAACAACAACGCTTCCGCCAACCCCGCGTCGGAAAGCTGGCGGCAAACCCGCTGCAACATGCTTTCCGCCTTCCCCTCATGCCGCAACACGGGCAAAAACTGCTTCGGACGGTTCGTGTTCGACAAAGGCCACAGTCGTTTCCCCGCACCGCCTGACAATAAAATTAGACGCATTTTTTCTCCCACCTTTTAATTGATGATTGTCACATTATTTCAAATATTAATCATTTTTGTTATTTTGTATATTGCAAATATTAATTTTTCCTTTATTATTTCATAGAATAGGAGGGTGACTTATGGATGAATACTAAAGTACTACTTGTTGATGATGAGAAAAATCTAACCGACATGATCGCTCTCTTTCTTGAAGAGAACGGGTACCAGGTGAATAGCTTCTATCATTCCCAGGAAGCGATGCAAATGCTGAAGCTGGATGAGCCCGACGTGATCATCATCGACCTGATGCTGCCGGAGATGGACGGCAACGAGTTGGTCCGGGCGATTCACGCGCATACTTCCGCACCGGTTCTGATGATTTCGGCCAACACCCTGCTCGATGAACGGATTCGCGCGCTCGAAAACGGGGCGGACGATTTTCTGTGCAAGCCGTTCAGCCTGAAGGAGCTGGACGCCAGAATCAAAGCGCTGCTTAGAAGATCGCAGGCCGCCCGGGAATCGCCGGGCGCTTCGCCCATTCCGGCCAAAAAAGGCGAAATCGCCGTAAACGAGTATAGACGCAGCTTATTTGTAAACGGCGAAGAGATCGAAGTGACGAATATTGAGTTTGAAATCATGAAGCAGTTGGCCAATTCTCCCGGCAAGGTGTTCACCCGCAACGAACTGCTCGACCGGATTAAGGGCAGCGATCGCGCCTACCTGGACCGCACCATCGATGTGCATATTTCCAGCTTGCGCAAAAAAATCGAACCCGACCCGAAAAATCCACGTCACATTCTGACCGTATGGGGGGCCGGGTACAAATACGCTTTATAAGGTTTTACGAAAAAACCGCCTTTGGCCTTGTTTATAGCCTTTATGGAAGAACAACTGGTCCAGCGCAAAAATACATACCGCACCAATCGACAAACTTAACACTAGCAAGACGATTCCAACCTGATAGAAGCGGCGGAGAATCACGGCGATCTTGCCGCTTCCGCTCCCGCTCGTGATGAACCCGGTCGTGACCCCGTTCACGGCGATGCGGGCCCGTTGCTTCTCTCCGTTCAGTTCAAGCTCCCACAGCGGATGGGGTGATTCACTCTCATTGATCAGCACCTGCTCATGCTGCGGATTGCGGAGCGTGAACTTGCGGCTCATCGCATCTACGCGCTGAACCGTCACCTCGGGCGGATGCGGCGGAGAGGTGAAAAAGGTTTCGCTGCCGTCCCCTTCAAAAAGGATGAATTGATCGAGCAGAATCATGTCCTTATACGGAATGACCGAATAATTTTTCATCCGGAAAAACCCTTTTTCCCGGCGATCCCCCTTCGCCAGCACTTGAATCCGCATCCCCGCCGCCCCTTCGGGTGCGGTAAAGATCTGCTCGTAATGGTTCCACTTGTTTTTGTAGCTCTCTTCGACTTCATCAACATAGGAAGTGGCAATCACTTCATCTTGACCGTTAAAAAACACCACTTTCAAATGCCGGTCGGGAGCATTCTCCGATACAGCGTCAAAGCTTACCAAGTACTCTCCGTTCGCTTCCGCGGGCATCAAGCCGGATTCATAGGTGTACCAGGCGCAGGAATCGGTGGGAGAATAGCGGATTTCCAGCTGCTCCTCCGCTGTTTTCAGCTTCGAGCGGCCCAGCGGGAGACGGACGCACGCCTCTTCCGCATTCGCCGGCGCATCCGACGGCGCATCCGCCGCAGCGGCCGCCGCTTGGCCGGATGCAGGCTCCGGCGGTTGAAAATCCGCCAGCGAGCTCTGCGACGGAACCGAACTGTCGAAAACGATCGACAGTGTATAGGTTCCTTTAGCCAAGGGCAAATCCCGGATTTCATGGCGCCCGTAATCCGTCAGGACCGAGGGCAAGCGAAGCAGCCTTTTGGTGAAGGTCTCCCGCAAAGGATCGGTTTCGATCACCGTATCCTCTGCCCGAAGTATACTTGGCCTTTCCGCTTGTACGGTGCGTTTAATCACTTTTCCGGTCGCCTGATTGATCAAGGTTACAGTCAACTTGCCGCGGTGACCGGACGGCAAATTGGCCAGCAGCGCCGCCGAATAATCGCCGTCCCGCAAAATTTCCACAGTTCTGCGCAGCTCCCCGTCCTGGTAGCTGACCCCGCGGCCCATGCTCAATTTCGGGTAAGCACGATCGCTTTGCACGTTCCCCAATCCCATAAAATCGTGCTCAGCCTCCAGCACCAAAAACAGCTTGGCCCGCTCAATCGCCCGCTCCACGGGAAGCGCCAGTTCCTCCCGCTTCTCGTCAGGAACGATCGCCAGCGCATTGACGGCATTAAATCCCTGAACATTGGTTACCGCAACATTCACCTCCCCTTGCGGCAACAGATGCTGTCCCAAGTCCACCCATTGAAACTGATTGATGCTGTCGTCTTTGGTCGGCACATCGACCGTCCCGTCCGGCAATGTAACACGGATGCTCCCCCCCGCTTTGTTGACCAACACCCGCGCGTAGATCCGCGCTAGTTGCTGCTTGTCCATCGTTTTATGCATGACAAAAGTGTTCGGTTTCTTATACGCTCCGAGATCGGCCAGATCAATCGCATGAATCCGCCAATAGGTATTTTGCTCCGGCCGCTGCCGGGTCAGCAGATCGATCCGCATTCGCGCGGTACCGGGCGGCGTGATAAACTCCCCGTAAAAGCGGGCCCCGTCAAAGTCGCTTTCCGTCGTGGGAGCGACGACATAATGGATGCCGAGCTCATTTTTATTTTCGTCGTAAAAACGGACCTTGAAATGCAATTGGTTTGTCCCCTTGCCTGAAGCCGTAATGGAAAATTGATAAGGGTTGTTTTCCTTCGCCTCCACCAAACCCGATTTGGCCACCTGCCAGATGTTCTTCGGTTCTCCCTTCATAATCTCTCCGTACAGTTTGGGCAACCGCTCAGTACTTGAGGGAGCCGCCTGAATCTTGAACAGGTCCGGGTTATCGGCGGTAAAAAATTGGTTCCCGCTGAGCATGCCGTTAAGATCAAGCACCGTCTTCCCTTTGATCCGGTTCATCATATAAGGTGCGACATCCAGCTTGCTGGTGGCAAAGGTTACGGCGGTACCGGCGTTCAGGTCCATATCAAAGGGATAATTGCCGATATTTTGCGAGGCCAAATACCACAGCCAATCATTGTTGGAAACCAGCGTTTTCGACCATTTCAGATAAGCGTTACCGTCCTCGATGGCATCGAACGGGCGCAGGTAATACTCAGCGGGAAGCTGGGACAACATCAGATCATCAAAAGAAGCGGCCTCCAGATAATCCCCTTGGTTCACGGCCGGCAAAATCGGCAGCGAGGGGTCTAAGCCGGTGAACAGCACCGCGAAATTGGAGAAGTCGAAACCGGGTTGATGGCTGTAGCTTTCCATGCGGCTGAAGCCGTAAGGCGTTACCACTTTGCGCGGGACGACATACATGTAGGGCAGCGAATTTTCCAGCCGATACAAAGAGAAGTACCGGTTATTGTACGTATTATCCAACCCCTCCTGCATTTTCAGCAGCTCTTGGTTAAACGCCTGCCGTTCTTCCTGTCCGGCGTATTCCTGATGATAAACAAGCTGGTCGATGCCGAAAGGCGCAAACAGCTTGCCCAGCTTGCTGCTAAGCCCGTTATCCAGCAAATACTGGAGAAAATTAAGATAATACGTAATGCTCGGCGCGTTCCCCTCATGGTGAAACAAGGTATTCTTGGGCGAAGAATAGACCTGAAAGTCGCCGGTCGCTTTATCCATGAACGTATTTCCCTGATTCCACACCGGTGTAGCCACACCGTTATAGCTCTGAATCATATTGTCGGCGATGGGGAAATAAAGCGCCTTGCTCCCGAGCTGCTTGGGATCGGTCAGCTTGGCGGCCAGTTCGCCATACTCCGCGGGAATTTGCACCGGCTTGTAGTAGCCTTTAATGAACTCTTCGCGCAGCGGATTGACATAAATCCATAAACAGCCCAGCACAATGAGCGCCCCCGCCGCTTTCACAACACGGGAGCCGGCCGGGAGCTTCAGCCACTCCAACACCCGGATGACGCCAAAGGACAAAAGCACGCTGAAATTGACGGCAAGAAGTCCGACGATTTTGTTCGGGTCGCGGAACATCGTGCCGATGATCGGCGTCTTGGTCACCAGCAGGACAAACGCCTTGGCCAACAGCGGGATTTTAACCCCTGTCGCTACGAGCGCAAACACCATCGTCAGCAGTGTAAACATCAAAATGATGGAAAACCGGCGTGACGCCGTCAGCATGCTTAGTGCGATCAGCGCCAGCAGCACGCCGCCGCCAACGTAGAAGGAGAGCGGCAAGCGCTCCAGCGGAAACATCGGCCACCAGTAGCTGATGAAGTACAGCACATTGACCAGGCTGCTGTTCCTGCTGAAAAGGGACAGGGTGTCGACCACATTGATGTTGTTCTGGGACACCTGGGCATCCATCAAGATGCTGCCGAAATACAGGGACAGCCAATAGAAGCTGAGCAGCCCGAATAAGAGGCCGAAGATCACTCCTTTGAGCAGAAAGTTCCGGTACAGCGCCTTAAGCATGGACCAGCCGCCGCTGCGGTAAACCCAGCCCAGCTTGATCGCCAGTAACACCGCAAACATCCCCAAATAGATCAGGCCGTAAAAAAAGTAGTGGATCGCCGCCGCGCTGACGGTAAAAACGATGGCAAGCAGAAACAAGTCAACCACGTTGCGGCGGTACAGCCTGCGAACATCGTAATTTTCGATCCGCTGGCGCTGAAATTTCGGATCAAACGCGCTGAAGAACAGCATCAACACAAGCGGGAACAAGCTGTACCCGCACAATAAATAAATGTGCTGAATACGAAACACAACCCAAGGGTTGAGCGCGTAAAACAGCGCCCCCGGAAGCAAGGCCATCATGCGCGTGAGCGTAAAATCGACGGAATAGTACACCCCAACCAGCCGTTTCGTAAACAGGTACATCGACAGCGCCGACACCAGCAGCAGACAGGTGACAAATGACTTGAGCAGGACGGCGCCGCTTCCTCCAAAGACAAGAGACAACCCATAAAAGGGTAAAATATACAGCAGTCTCGGTGCGTTGAGCAGAGTCGACGTAGACCAGCGCTCATTCCAAACGCCGACAATTTCCTCCATGTAACGGTCCGAACGGCTGCCAAAAGCCAAATCGCTGAACACGATTTGCCCCCGGCCGTAAATGGGCGCCAGAAACAATAAAACAATCAATAGAATCGCTCCGGCGGCGATCAAATCGTAGCGATATATGTAAATCCACCGCTTCACTGGTGTCCTCCTCTATCCGCGGCGGCTATTTGCCCCCCAACAACCGTGATTTCAACAAAGCTGCAATTCCAATAAAACTTAGGCATACATACATATACAACATGGCGGCGGTCAATACCGGATGCTTGGCATATTTCCGCAGGTTGGCCGGGCGGTACAGCACCGGACGGAAGAAATACCAGCGTTCCAGCGCTTTGCGGAAGCCTCCCGGCTCGGAAGTTAACGTACGGTCCATCACCGAAAAATAGTAGGCTTTTTTTCTGAGCAATTCGCGCAGAAGCACTTTTTTCTCATCGTGATAGAGTTTGCCGAACGTCGCGCGCCGTACAATCCCGCCCTGCTCAAGATAGCGGAGAGTAGGCTGAATCTCTTCAAACGAAATCTGCTCCGCCTTAAATCCCCCGGTACAGACATAAGCCTCCATTCTCCAGAAACGCGCCGCCTCGATCGACCTTTTTCCCAGCTCTTCCCCGGCGTTGTTGACGACATTCCGTTCAAATACTTTGACTTTGGAAAAAAAATTGCCGGCATGCGTAAACGCCTGTTCAGGCACCACAAGCGCGCCTACTTCCGGATGAGCAGCGAAGTAATCGATCCCGCCCCGCAGCAAATGATCGTCCAAAATCATGTCGGAATCGATCACGAGCAAATAATGGGCGCCCGCCTGGCGTGCCGCTTCCACTGCCTTGACCCGGGCCACGCCGCGTTCGCCGTGCGGCAGTTCCAGCAGCGTAACGGGATAGGGAGCGGCGGACGCCTTGCTGCGGATGGCCGCGGCCGTATCGTCCGTGGAGCCGTCATCCGCGATGAAGATTTCCAGGCCGGGGTAATTTTGCCGCATACAGCTGTCCAGACAGGCCTCCACACTGGAGGCGTTATTATACGTCGTAAACACGATCCCCGCTTTCTCCATAATGCTGTTCTCCTTTCGTCAAGCTGTCCATCCAGCGGCCGAACACGGCTCCGGTATTGTCGAAATGAAATTGGCGCGAAAATTGATGCGCCCGCCGGCGGATCGCTTCATATTCATCGGGGTTTTCGACGACCCTTTGCATTTGCGCCGCTAATCCGTGCACGTCTCCATGGATCGTCAAATAGCCGCATTTGCCGAAATCGGTCGCGTCAACCAGCCCCGCCGTGTTGCTGACGATGCTTGGCGTACCGACCGCCGCGGCCTCCGTCACGGTCAGCCCCCAGCCCTCCCGCTGCGAAGGAAAAACAAGCGCATGGCAGCGGCTCATCAGCTCCAGCTTCTTCTCCTGCGAAACAAAGCCGTGAAAGAAAACGTCCGCCTCCCGCGCGGTTTCCTTACGGTCTTCCGGCTCCGCGCTCCGCAAGCCGTACTGTTCCATCAGCGGCCTCAGCTGCTTTTGTACATACGCCTTGTCGGTTTTTCCGGCGATCCACAGCACCGCGTAGGGGTATTTTTGCTTGAACTGCCCGAAAGCCTGAATCGCCAGATCGATGCCTTTATATTGGACGAACCGCCCCACATACAGAAACGTAGGCCGCCGCTGCTTGGGCAAAAAGCGCTGCTCGGGCCAATGCTCGAATTCAATCCCCTCGGGAATAATCTGGATCCGGCCGGGCTGAAAGCCCAGCTTCACCAAATCGTTGCGGGTCGAGGGGGAAACCGTCAGCGCCCGGTCCTTCCTGGCCAAGCGGAGCAGCAGCGGCTCCAGGACATAACCGACGGCGCCCAGCAGCGGCCCCAGGTTTTGCAGCCAGATTTCTCTCGTCAACTGGTGGATGAAAAAGATGCGCTTGGCCCCCGGCACCCACAACCGGGTGAAAAACTGGTGGGTATTGCATTGATTGACGACAAAATCGATGGTTTTGCGGTGACGCCAGTAGTACAGCATCGCATGCACGATCACGCTAAACGTATTGCCGGCTCTCAGGTAAGTTACACCGTCCGCCTCCTCGTGCGTTTTGGCGCCGGAGAATCGCGGCGAAAAATGAATAAAACGCAAGCGCGGATTCGCCGAGCGCTTTAGCATTTCATGCGTGAATATCTCCGCCCCGCCGCTTTTGGGAGCGAAGACATCCCGCCACGACAGCAGTAAAATGACCGTTTCCCCAGAGTTACTGCGGATATTTCTCATACATAGCCCTCCCTTTTATCCGTCTAAAGCCCCGCGCGGCATCGGCGGCAAAACCGGCCGCACCCCCCCCGTATACGGCAAGCTGCGCCAGCTGCAAATCTTCCGGTGTGCGGTGCCGGAGGCCGAAGCTTAGCAGCAGCACCGCCGCCCCGGCCGCAAGCCACAGCATAAAACGTCTGCGCCCGGTCAGCACATGCAGATGCGCGAAAAACAACACAGCCGAAAGCAGCCAGTATACCACGCCTCCGAGCGGAAGATACCGCTCCGCCGCCTGATATTCGGAACCAAACAATAGCGGGATGGACTGCGGAAACAACCAGGCAGAGCCGGCATAAACAAACCCCGCGCAGCCCAGCATAAATCCCCCGAACAGTAAAATCAGTTTCCTCAGGGCGGCCTTGTCTCCCGCCTTAGCGCCAAGTTTGGGCACAAATGCCGTGATCACGCTGAACGCCACAAAATAAACAAGCTGGCTGTACTTGAGCGCAATCGCATAAACGCCGGCATCGGCCGGCAAATAACGCTGCACGGCGAGCATATCAATCGACGTGAAAAACAATATGAACAGATTCATGAGCAGCGTGTCCATCCATTCCCGGCCCAGGCTCTTCAGCGGTTTGCCGCGAAGCGAACTGTCCGCGGCGGATGCGGGTCCGACGCTTTTCCGTTCCGTAAGCCAACCGTGCACGAGCGCTAAAATCATGCCCGCGGCCAGCGCCAGCATCAAGCTCCAGACTTCCAGCCCCAACGGGACGCAAACGAAGATGACGGCAAGCTTGCCGCCAACCTCGAGGTAAAAATTGACGTTCAGCGCCAGCATCCGCTCGCGCCCTTGCATGCTTCCTCTGAACAGGCTAACCAGAATATGCATGGACACCACCGCGTACAACAGGATCAGCGCTCCGCCGTCCACGTTAAGCAGGTGAACGAGCAGCGGATGGACGCCGCTCAGCGCCGCAAAAACAGCGGCAGCGGTCAGCGCCGGAACAAGCGCTCCCCCCGGAAACCCGCCGCCGGCTTTGTTTTGCGAAACCAGCTTGGCCGCTAGCAGCTGGACGGATAAGCCGAGTACGGACAGCAGCGCGAACAAAGCCAGCAGCGCGTTGGCCTGCCCGTACTGATCCTGGGTCAAATACCAGCTTGCGGCCATATGGAAGAAGAAATTGAACGCATTCAGCAGCACATTAAACAACGGAAAAACGAGCGTACGCCATCTCCGCAGCATAGGGCTACCTAATCCGCCGATCAAGGCGCCAAATATCCACCAGCGAGCGCATAAACCGCACGGAATCCCGCCACACCTCGATGTGCGAGCCGTCGCGGTCAATACACTCGACGGGCAGCTGCAGCACCCGAAGTTTGAGCTTCTTGGCGATGAACATCATTTCCAAATCAACGGCCAAACCCAGCTCTTCTTTTAAATGGGGGAATATCCGCCGCACGGCGACGGCGCTCATCACTTTCAGACCGGTCTGCGAGTCGATGACTCCCGCGGGCAAAAAGGGCTTGGACACAATCTGTTTGCACTTGCTGATCCAAAACCTCAACCACGGCCGGTTCTCCGCGGAGTTGTCTTTTGTGCCGATGATGATGTCATAGTAGCCCATTTTGACAATATTGATCATCCGGGCAATGTCCTCGATAAAAAAGGAATCGTCGGCGTCCACAAACACAAAATAATCGGCTTCGATGGTGCGCATTCCTTCAAGATAAGTGCCCGCCTTGCGGGTATTTCTCCCCAGTTTTCTGGCGTTCACCAGCGGAATGACATTTTCGTTGATCCGGCCTGCCGCCAGGTTCGTCTCCCGCTCGATCCCTTCAAGCAGTTCCAGCGTCCGGTCCTCGCTGCCGTCGTCGATCAAATAAATGGAGCCCTCGATAAGATGGGCCTGAATATAGGCCTGCAGGCGTTCGCAAAAGCGGCGCACATGCCTGAAGCGCTGTTCTTCATTGTAAACGGAGAGGATAAAAGCGGTATGCGGGCCTTCCGAGAGAAACTCCGGATGGAAGTGTTTCTGAATTTCCAGCAGCAGTTTGCTCCGGTAATTCTCTTTCCAGTGGATCAGACTGATTCTTCCCACCCCGCGAATACGGATGAGATCATTATCGCTTAACGCCGCTCCCATTTCTGTGATGAGAAGCAAAGCAACCTCCGGCAACGAAGCGCGGATGGTGTTGGAGGCGGCAATAACCCGCTCGGGGTCCGCA
The DNA here is from genome assembly GCF_003863965.1 of Paenibacillus oralis. Classification (GTDB taxonomy): domain Bacteria; phylum Bacillota; class Bacilli; order Paenibacillales; family Paenibacillaceae; genus Fontibacillus; species Fontibacillus oralis. Next base: position 3,417,381 of record NZ_RRCN01000001.1, on the reverse strand, counting down.
TAATCGACAATGCAGCAAAGCACGGGCTGAAGCAGAATGTCCGCGCGCGGTTCCGCGAAATATTTAACCGCATAGAAACGGTTAATTTCCGTATAAGAAATGTTTCTCTCGTGGTCCGTGAAAATTACGATATCTCTCACAATGAAAACCTCCATTACCTTTCCTTTCCATTGTGCGAAATGAATTTTAAATAGATTTGTGTCAAAATATAAAGGAACTATGAAGTTTATTTGCGCTTTTTTAACAATTTATGAGCTTATTTGATAAGATAACTTGAATGCCTTGGCGGAAAATTGTTGAACTATCGGCGCCGTAAACGAGGACTGCCCCATCCTGGAGCCACCAGGCCGATGTTCGTATCATGCGGTGAAGAGTCATGGGGGCGATTTGGGGCAAAAACCCCGCTTTTTTAAAGGATGAAATAAATCGGTCGTAAACCTTGGGAGAATTACTTGACGCGCCGCGAGGCATCCACGAGCTGGAGCGTATCACTTAACGCAGCCCGGAGCGGTAATCAAGAAAGATTACTTGAGTTTAGGAGGGGAACAGGTAGATTGATTGGAAAAAATCCAATAGATTGACGGAAATCATACTCCTTTTTGAACTCTCATTGGAAAAATTCCAATAGATTACGCCCAAATCTCCCGTTTTCCGCCCTGCCGAGCCTCATCTATTGGAAATATCCAATCAAACGGCTGTATTTTCCATTCAATTTCCAATTCTATTGGATATATCCAATGGCAATGTCATCTGTAAGAAGGACCGCTGGAACGAATTCCTCCGGCGGTCCCTTTGATGGGCAAAACAAATCTCTACTGGAAATAGAGACAATTTGTGTACTTATTTTGAGATTCCCCCCTCCTGGGGTAAAATAGCGGAAATTTTCGTCGTTATTTGGGGATTAAGCTGGGAAAAAGCGTCTGTTTGACGCCATCTATCTAAAATAGCGATCAAAAGTTCCTTTATTTCTGCTGTATACCCTTTTTGGGAGGAAATAGGTCCATTTTTCACCTTTATTTCCAGGAACTTTGCAAAAACGCTGGCCGTGGGTTCCCCTCCGCACCCACAAAATGCCCTTAAATCTCCCCGAGGGTGATTTAAGGGCTTTTGTTGCGCAATATTCAACTATCCGAGAACCCGCCGACTGGGTTCTGCTTTACTCCAGATTGGCGTGGCGGGCGAACATGTCTTCATCGGTTTGTCCGGTCTCCCGCTTTAAATCGATGATAATGCCATCATAGATCAACCAGCTTAACTGTTCGAAAGAGGAGCCTTTGGTTTGGATCGACGCCGCTTTGCCCGCTTCCTGATCCACCTTGGAGGTGACGCCGGGAATTTTGATGCAGGCCGAGGCCAGGGAACCGATGGTGTTCGCCGGAAAAATCGTCAGGGTGGCCAGCGTTGCCCCCTGATCAAGCGCCTTTTGCGCCATCGCCTTCAGACTGGCCGTCTCGCCGGAACCGGAGCCGATGATCAGCAGATCGCCCGGCTGAATTGACGGCGTCGTCGGTTCCCCGACAAAATACGCGCTAAACCCCAAATGCATCAGCCGGTTGGCGAATCCCCTGGCGGCGAACCCGGAACGGCCGGCCCCCGCCACGAACACGCGCTTGGCCTTGACGATCAGGTCCTTAACCGCGTCAACCTCCCCGCCATCAACCTGCTTCGCGTCCTCCGCAAGCTCTTCCAATATCGCCAGCAAATTGCCGCATGGTTTCATTGCCGCATCTCTCCTTACGTTTTCACTGTATTCTCCATCTTCATCAAACTTACAATTCAACTCACTTTCCTCACACTCACACTCACAATGATCTTCACGCTCTTCGTCCCATCGCTTCTTTAATCAGCCGCGCTTCCTTGACCGGGTCCGCCGCATAGGTGATCCCCGTCCCCACGATGATGATGTCGGGTTCGAGCGCGACGTATTTGTCGATTGTGCTGCTGTTGATGCCGCCGGCGACGGCGATTTTGGCCGATTTGACATGGGCCTTCATCACCTTCAGATCATCGATCGGCCGTCTGCCGGCCGCCTGTTGATCGGCGCCCGTATGGACGGCCAGCACGTGAACCCCAAGCCCTTCGAGCTCGCGGATTTTGTCCGGCAAATTGTCCACGCAGATCATGTCGACCACCAATTGCTTGCCGAACTCATCCGCCGCCTTCAGGCAGGCTTTGATCGTCAACGCGTCGGTAACCCCAAGCGCCGTTACATATTCGGCTCCGGCATCAAAGGCTAACTTCGATTCAAAGAAACCGCCGTCCATAATTTTTTCGTCAGATAAAATCTCCTTGTCCGGAAAACGCTCCTTAAACGTTCTGACCGCGTTCATGCCTTCGGCAATGACAAACGGGGTGCCGATTTCGATAATATCGACGTAGTCCTTCACCCTTTCGGCAAACTCCAGCGCTTCCTCCAGTTTCAATTCATCCAATGCCAGCTGCAGTTTCATCTTCCTGTCTCCTCTCCAATTTTTAGAGATTGTTCAAAAAGTCATCTTTCCATGACGAAGCAGCTCATGAAGTGGATCGGGCGTCGAATCTTGAATTCAGCCGGGCCTTCCGTTGCTCACGTAGGCTCACCTACGCTCCGCTACTCAGTCCCTAGCTTCATCCAACCTTCTCGGTCCTGAAAACCTGACTTTTTGAACTACACTATTTGAATTACACTATTAGTATTTGACGGCAGGGCATTGCCCCGGATAATCCAGGAGCTCCTTCAATTCCTCGTCCAGGCGCACGATCGTGAGCGACGCGCCGTTCATATCCAGGGACGTGACGTAGTTGCCGATAAACGTGCGCTCGATCCGGTGCCCTTCTCCCGTTAGGATCTCTGCCACTTTGTCGTAAAGCACATACAACTCCATCAGCGGGGTCGCGCCCAAACCGGACATCATGACGGCCAGGTTCTGCGGCCTGTCGAAAGCAAAATCCCGCAGGATGGCGCCGGTCATTTCCGCGGCGATTTCATCCGCCGTCCCCAGCGGCTGCACCCGGATTCCCGGCTCGCCGTGATGGCCGATCCCGAACTCCATTTTGCCTTCCTCAATGGTGAAATTGGGAGAGCCGGCCGCCGGAATCGTGCAGGAGCCCAGCCCGACGCAGATGCTGCGGGTGTTGTCGACGGCTTTTTGCGCAGCGGCTACAACTTCATCCAGCGAGCCGCCCATCGCCGCCCGCGCGCCCCCGGCCTTCCACATGAACAGGCCGCCGGCGATGCCGTGCCGCTTCTCCCGGGTTTCCGGCGGAGATGAAGCGATATCGTCCGTGGCGGTCACATACTTCACGGTAATCCCTTCGTCTTCCGCAAGCTGCACCGCCATTTTGACGTTCATGTTGTCGCCCGCGTAATTGCCGAACAGGCAGGCCACCCCTTTGCCAGAATCGGCTTCGACGATGGCGTCAAAGAACGATTGGGCCGGCGGTGAAGCGAAGACCTCGCCAATCGCGGCCGCATCGGCCAGCCCTTCGCCGACATAACCGAGAAAGGCCGGCTCATGGCCGCTGCCGCCGCCGGTGACAATGCCCACCTTGCCCTCCACCGGGGCTTGAATCCTCTTCACCACACGGTCATTGCGGTCCGAAAGTTTGACCGTATCTCCATGGGCTTTGACATATCCTTTCAGCATATCGTCCACGATCAGATCGGGATTGTTTACAAAACGCTGCATTCTTACGCCCTCCTTAACCGGTTTTGGCCAGCCGGAGAGAAGCTTCGGCCAAGGCCTCCAGAATGATATAGCAGGAAGTTGCGCCCGCGTCCTGATGCCCGATCGCGCGGTCTCCCAGGCGGCTGCCGCGGCCGAGTTTGGCCGCCATCTCCTTCGTCGCTTCGAGCCCGTTCCGGGCGGCTTCCAGCATCCGGCCCAGGCAGGCCTCCAGATCGCCGCCGCCGGCCGCGGCTTCCTCATAAGCCTGCACCGCCGGGTCCAGCACATCGATCAGCGTTTTGTCCCCGACCGCGGCGTCCGTTAACACGGCGATCCGGTCGTAAGCTTTCCGCAGCATATTCCCCATGACCGCCGCACCGATGACCGGCTCGTTTTTGGACGCCATGGCCAGGCCGCGGAAGAAGCTGCCGTACAAAGGGCCCATCGAGCCGCCGATTTTGCCTACCAACACGGTGCTGATCGCAAGGAAACCCGCGCTCATATCGGCGTCAGGCTGCTTGCTAAGCTCCTCGCCGGCGATGGTAAAGCCCTTGCTCATGTTGATGCCGTGGTCGCCGTCTCCCACCGCGGCATCGACCCGGCTCAAATAATCCCGGTTGGCGCAGACCGCCTCAATGACCGCGGATACAACAGCGAAACCCGCCCGGTTCGTAAATTCCATACTCGATCATCCCTTCTCTTCCCAGCGCTGCCGCTTGATCCGGGACAGCTCTTCGTAATGGTGCAAAATGGCCTGATGCAACCGGGTCGTCTCCGCAATTCCGGTATAGCGCGTAATCGCCGCGCCGATGCCGTGCTTCTCGATAAACAGCCGCAATTCCTCGCTTTGGGCGTCCTCCGGGTTCCTGAACAGAAAAGCGGCGGCGATGCCCTGCAGCAGCCGGTCGTTCTTCAGCCCGTAAGCCTCGCAGCCGAGGCAGGGCCCGACCAGCCGGTCATCCGGCTGCAGCTTGCGGATCGGCGAGCGGCAAACCCGGCTGATCGTATCGACGATGCCCGGCGTCCGGAAACGCGCGACGGCAAAATCGACATATTCGGCGAGCTCCCGGATCGGGAACCCGTATTTACGCTCCAGCAGCCTCGCCGACTCCATCATCGCCTCCATGATCTCCCGCAACAGTTCGTCATGCCGGAACACGTCCTGAATGATTTCGTAGCCGTAAATATGGCCGATGTAGCCGGCCCAGGCATGGCCGCAATTGATAATGTACAGTTTCCGCTCCAGATATTTCTGCAGATTGTCCGTATACACGGCATTTTGGATCGGGATGCTGCCGGGTTCGGCCAGCTTGTTTTGTTCAACGGCCAATTCGAAGTCTTGGCCGATGTTAATGACCTTCCTGCCTTCCCGCTCATCCTCAAGCACCAGCCGGTCAACGGCCGTATTCGGAAAGGCGGCGGTTTCCGCCAATTCTTCCGCCGACAACCCGCCATTAATGGCCAACAGGCTGCTGCGCAAAATATCGGAGTTGAACATAGCATTTTCACAGGCGAGTATATTCACCTTGCTTTTGCCGGCCTCCCGCCTGGCCCGCAGTCCCTTCAACAAAATGGGAGCAATGCGCGGCAGGTTGTCGGCCCACACCGAAGTCGTAATGATATCCGCATCCACCAGCGCCGCCACGGCCTCTTGCTCCTGGGTGACCGAAGAAACGGCGCGCACGCTGTCAATCGTCTTCCTGGCATAGTTCTGTTCAATCACATACAAATCGTAAGCTTTGTCCCGGTTGATCTGCGCGATGATCGCGGGATCGACATCAACAAACGTGATTTCGTATCCCGACGCATGCAGCAAATCGCCGATAAAACCTCTGCCAATGCTCCCGGCTCCAAAGTGTACCGCTTTCAAAACAAGCACCTCTTTTGTTTGGCCATGAATTTTATAATCTTAAAAAATACCCGTGATGGCGCCGATGACACTAATTGCAATAATGACAAGCATGATGACCGTAAAATTTTGATTTTTCTTGTTCAACCACCAGTACAACCCCAGCACGGCCAAAAGCGGCAGCAGGCCGGGTACGATCCCATCGAGAATCTTCTGCAGCACGAACGGCTCGTTGCCGCTGCCGAAATTGAACTGCAGCGGGGTGCTGAGCTTAACGTAGGTGGACGAGAGCGCCCCCATCATGAACAGCCCAAGCGTGCTCGCGCCCGCGATCAGCTCCTTGATCCGTCCGGAGTGCAGCAGTTCCCGAATCGACGCCTTGCCGGCCCGGTATCCGTACACGGACAATCTCAGCCCGACCAGGATCTGAATCAGCGGCAGCAGCAGCAGGACGAACGGGCCGATGATGCTCCCGGTCGCGGACAGCGTCGCCGCGAGCGCGAAAATAATCGGCTTCAGCGTGGCCCAGTCGATGGAGTCGCCGATCCCCGCAAGCGGTCCCATCAGCCCCGTCTTCATACCGGTGATCGATTTGTCGGTGATCGGTTCCCCTTTGGCTTTCTGCTCTTCCATCGCGATCACGATCCCGTTGACCGGCGAGCCGAACACCGCTTCCGTATTATAGAAGACAAGATGCCGCTTCAACGCTTCCTTCAGATCCTCAGGATCCGGGTACAACTTCTTTAGAATCGGGATCATGGCTGTTGTAAATCCCAGCGCCTGCAACCGTTCGTAAGAAATGCCCATCTCCGCCACCATGTAATAGGTCAGCCAGTTTCGGCGCACATCTTTTTCGGTGATCAATCTGCCGGATTCCTGGCCGGTTTCCGCTACATTTTGCGTTTCCGTCATTTTCCTCACGCCTCCATGTTCTTCTTATTGTTGTAATAAGTGATCAAGAGCACCGCGCACAGACCGAAGATCGCCGCCCCGATAATCGGGATCCCGCTGAACTGAACCAGGAAATAACCGATGATGAACCAGGGAAACAGCTCTTTTTTACCGATCACGAACATTGTTAAAGCGAATCCGAGAGCGGGCAGCAGACCTCCGGCCACGCTAAAGCCGTGAACCAGCCACTGCGGAACGCTGTTCATGAAGGAATTTACGGCATCGGCGCCGTACAAAATCGCGAAAAACGGAATCGGAAAACGGAAGAAAAAGCTTAGAGCGGTAGGATAAACAACGGAAGCCAGCACGATTTTTCGGGTGTTGCCTTCTTCGGCATAGCGGTCGGCCATATGGACGAACATGACATTGATCGTTTTGCGCAGCTGATCGACGAACACGCCCATGACGCCGACCGGAACGGCAATGGCAATCGCCAGCGCCGGGGTAAGATGCGACTGAATCGCGATCGGTATGGCAATGAGTCCTGCCAGGCAATCGTCGGCCGGAAGATTGGAACCCGCCGCCACCAGACCGATATACAAAATTTGCACAGCCGCTCCGATAATCATCGCTTGCTGCACATCGCCCATCATCAGACCGATGGGAAGCGCGGCGAACAGAGGCTGGCGAATCGCGTGGGTGATCGCGTAACCGACATCGGTTTTACAGATCCAGTACCATATTCCCGCAAAAATACTTACTGCCAACATTGCCATCGTCTATACCCCCAATTTTTTCAGCGCTTTAACCAGCGGAAGTTTGGTTTCCTCCGGGGTGACTTGGAATGAGACCTCCGCGCCCCGGTCCTTCAAATAAAGCAGATTGTCCGCGTCTTCCCGGTCGATGGAAATGCCTTTAACCACGGAGGTTCTGTTGCCGGCCGCGCCGAGCCCTCCAATCTGCACTTCTTTAAAAGAGATCCCCAGCTCCGCCGTCCGGCGCACATCTTCGATATTTTTGAACAACACGAGAATGCTGCCTTTATCATATTGGCCGGTCTTCGCCTGCTCTACGAAAGCGGGGATGGAAAGCACTTCCACCTTGATGCCGGGCGGAGCCGCCATGACATAGATGTCCGCCATAAATTCGTCTTCGGACAGCTCGTCGTTGACGACGATGATCGTTTTGGCCGTAATGGTGTTGCTCCATTTGGTCACGACCTGGCCATGAATCAGTCTGAAATCGACGCGCACCAGTTTGATTCCGTTTATCATGCTGGTCCATTCCTTTCTTTAATGATTTTGGTGATATTGCGGATGCCCTCGGCCCCAAACGCGATAATCTTGTCCTCGACTCCTTCCCATTCCCCCAGGGACCTGCGCGTTTCCGCCTCGATCAGCATCGGCAGATTGACTCCGCAGATTACGGAATAGCCATCTTTTTTGGCAAAATAAGCACCGATATTCGACGGAGTTCCCCCGTACAGGTCGGTTAGAAAAATGGAATTCGGCGGCGCCTCGGCCAGCGCGGTCCGGATCGTTTCAATCAGCGTTTTGGATTCCATGCCTTCCATTAAGGAGTAGCAGTACACATCCTCCATTTTTCCGATGATCATTTCCGCGCTTCGTTTCAGTTCTTCGCCAAAGGTCCCATGGGTGATGATGATAATCCACGGCTTGGTGTTCACGGTTAGCCTCCTTAAAGCTTCCTTGATGTTTATTAACCCCGGGATTTACCGCCGGTAATATTCACAGTAGTGCCCGAAATATAGGAGGAGCGGTCGGACAACAGATACGTTACCAGATCGGCGATTTCCTCCAGCCTTCCCTGCCTGCTGAGCGGGATGATTTTCATATAATCGGTGGATACGCTGCCGGCTTCCATTCCCCGGGTGTAGGCCAGCGCTTTGACATGTTCGGGGTTGCCCATCGGCGTAGGTTCGTTGATCCCGGGAGCGACGCCGACCACCCGGATGTTGAAGCGGCCGAGCTCCTTCGCCCACGATAAGGTAAAGGAATTCAGGGCGCCTTTGGTGGCGGAATAGATGCTTTGCCCTGTCGAACCTTCCATGCCGGCTTCGGAGCTGATGTTAAGCACAATGCCGTAATTTTGCCTGATCATCACTCTTGCGGCCGCCTGGGTGCAAAAGAACGCCCCTTTCACGTTGACGTTAAACATAAACTCAAAATCTTGCTCGTTGAACTCATGATTCTCGTCACCGTGATAATAATCCACCAGCAATTTGGGCCGATTGACCCCGGCGTTGTTAACCAGGCCGTCAAGCCGGGAGTATTTGGCCACAACGTTGCCGATCATCTCTTCCACCTGGTGCTTGTCGGTGATGTCGCACTGCATAAAATCCACGTTTCCGCGAGCGCTCCCAGAAACATCGGCAATGATAACCTGCGCACCATGTTCATCAAGGCTTTGCACGATTTTTGCGCCGATGCCCGAACTTCCCCCCGTGACCACAATGACCTTTCCCTTCAGCATCAACCAATCGTCCTTCATAGCTGCTCCCGCCTTTCTTATTCTGCTCCTTTTCAAGACATCATGACGTCGTTACGTCTTATCGTTATAATGACACTATCTCTTCTTTTTGTCAAGCGCTTTCATTGGAAAAACGGCAGAAAAAAAATAAACCGGCCGCATCCATTCATTCCCGCGGTTGGCGGAAATATTCAAAGCGGCAGGTTTATCCTGTCCATCAAAATTATTGGATATGTGTGGGAAAATGTCTAATCCTTGTATCTTAGCAGCACCCGGAACCGGTTGAGATCGCCTCTGTCCCTGGACACGGAATATTCGAACGGTTTGTCCTTGTCATCATAAGTGACCGTCTCCACCAACTGGATGGCAAAGTTCGGCTCCACCTTCAAAATCGCGGCGTCCTCGGGGCTGGCGTTGATCGCACGGAACGTCTTGTTCGCGTAATTGATTTTGAGATCGTAATGTTCTCTTAACGTGGCAAACAAAGAAACCTCCGAGAAATTAAACCGTTCCAAATCGGGCGCCGTATCAACCGGCACATACGTCGTTACCAGCACGGAAGGCTCATTTTCAATAAACCGGAGCCTTTCCAGCTTATAGTACGAGCTATGCCCCTCGCCGAAAACGCCCTTTATCGCCTCGTTGGCTTTGACCCGCTGCATGCTTAGCAGTTCCGTTCTAGCCGCCAAACCTTGCAGGCCGGCGATTTCGTTAAAGCTTCGCAATTCCGCCAGATCCCATTGATTCAGGTTCGGTTTGGCCACAAAAGTGCCCACTCCCCTCCGCTTCTCCAGGTAACCTTCGTTGACGAGCAGATCGATCGCCTGGCGTACCGTCGTTCTGCTGACGCCGTACATCGTCATCAACTGGGTTTCGGAAGGCAAACTTTCGTTCACTTTGTATTCCTCATTGTTGATTTTTTTAATCATGTCCTCTTTGAGTTGAAAATATAAAGGAATTGGACTGTTTTTTTCCAGTTCAAAAGACGCTGAATTACCCATTTTTTCCTCCTAATTGATTAATGATGTCACGTTGTCCGTACCTCTATTATACAGCAGCTGTGATTTGATGTACAAACAGTTTGTTTCCGATGATTTCCAAAGCTTACTGGGGAATAGCCCAGCCGCCGCAGCGCTGAAACATCAAGCCCCCGGCCGGTATTGAACCCCGGTCGGGGGCTTGAGCATGAAATGTTTTTTGCAGCACACGATGCCGCTTTTGGTTTACTTGTACTTTAACTCGATGCCGACGGCAACCCGTGGTTCGGTTCCGTTCCCTTCGCTTGCTTCTTCCGCAAACACCCGCCACTGCCGGCCGACCAGCGTACGGAGGATTTCAATTTCCTCCGGTGTCAGGCGAAGGCGCCGCAGCGACAAATTTTCCTGCGCGTAGTCGCGGTCCGCCTCCTTGCCGAAACGGAAAGCCAGCAGTCTTTTCAGCCCGTTAATGTGCAAAAACTTGAATTCATAACCGCCGCGGAGCGCCTTTTCCCAATCGTCGCCGATCTCCTCCGCCGTCCGCAGCCTTTCCGCGAAATCCATCTCCGGTTCCTTAACCTTCTCCTGCAAAGGGGAAAAATCCCCGCTCCGCAAACACGCGATAATCGCTTCGTTTGGCTCGCCGCTGGTCAACACGTTTTCCACCAGCAGCGCCACCGGAATGGATAGCTGCACATGGCTCATGTCAGAGCACTTCCTTTCACAAATATTGCCCGAACCACGCGTTCACCTGTTCGAAGCTGTCGACACGCAGCGATGGCTTGCCGCTTTTCAGCAGAGTATGGTTGGAGCCGGGATAACGGATAAGTTTCGTCGTTTTTCCATACCGCTTCAATGCGGTGTACAACTCCTCGGCTTGCGAGATCGGCGTCCGGTAATCATTTTCGCCGTGCAAAATCAGCAGCGGCGTTTCGATCCGGTGCGCATGGGCCAGCGGCGATTTGGACCAAAGCAGCTCCGCGTGCTCCTGCGAATTGCCGCCGATCACGCCTTCGACATACGAGATGCCGATGTCGCTTGTCCCGTACATAGACAGCCAATTGGAAATGCTGCGATGTGTCACGGCGGCCCGGAAGCGGTTCGTGTGGGCGACGATCCAATTGGTCATAACGCCGCCGTAACTGCCACCGCCAATCCCCAGCCGCGTCTCGTCGATGAAGTCAAATGCGGCCAGCGCGTAATCGACGGCCTCGAGCAAATCCCGGCAGTCTCCTCCGCCGAAATCGCCGCGGCACGCCTTGGCAAAGTCCTGCCCGTAGCCCATGCTTCCGCGCGGGTTCACCCACAACACGGCATACCCTAGCGCGGCCAGGGTCTGCATTTCATGGCTGAACACGCCGGTGTACATCGCGTGCGGTCCTCCGTGAATCTGCAAAATCAGCGGAATCTTCGCGCCTTGGGGCAGTCCGGCGGGCTTCAGCAGCCAGCCGTGAATGCCGGGTCCGTCCGAAGCTTTGAAGGCGATCCGCTCTGGGGTGCGGACGTCAAGCTCGGCCAGAAACGCGTCATTGTGCCGCGTGAGCCGCAGCTCTTCTCCGGTCCGGACATCAACCCGGTACAGTTCGCCCGGCCGCTCGGCCGTCAAAGCGGCAGTCACCACATAACGGCCGTCCGGGGACAACGTATATTGGTAGACATCAATTTCGCCGCCGCCTGTGACTGGCTCGCAAGCACCCGTTTCGCCGATCCGGTACACGTTGACATTCCCATGATCGGTGCCGAGCACATACACGCCGAGCTGCGGATGGTGCGGATCATATAACGGGGATTGGCTGGCCCCCGCCGATTTCATATCGCCGAGCGCGGCGTTGCCGAGCTGCATGTCCAGCCCCGGAGCGAACGGCTCCGGCGTGCCTCCCGCGGCAGGCACCGTATACAGCCGGTTATGGCTGCCGCTGCCGTACTTGCGGTCGCTGGCGATTAGCGTCAGCCGCTGGCCGTCCGGCGTATAGGCAAACTGGCTGATGAGCAGATTCGATGCCGTGATTTTTACCGGTTCGCCTATCGGTTCGCCGCCGCCGAGCTTCACGGTGTACACATCGGCAAAATGCAGCAAATCCGCGTCCAGCCGCTCATCCGTAACGCGCTTCGAGACGAACGACAAAGCTTCGCCGTCCGGGGACCAGAGCGGAGCGGAAACATCCCAGGGACCGGAGGTCACCTGCATGATCCGGCCGGTTTCCAGCTCCAGCACAAACAACTGGCTGTACAATCCGTCCCACCAGCCGGAGCCTTCCGCCTTGGGAGTGGTGCGGTCAAAGATCCGGCCCCGCAAGGTGGCTGGGTCCGGGTGTGCAGACTGTGCCTGGTGTTGCGCCTGATGCTGTGCCTGATGCTGCGCCTGATGTTGCGGCTGTACCTGTGGATTCTCCTGTAACTGTGGCCCCTCCTGTATCTGTGGCTTCTCCTGTAACTGCCGTTCCCCCTGCGCCTGATGCTCCCGCTGTTCACCGTCCCCCGACTGCTCACTTCCGGTGCCGGCCGGCGCTGGTTGCCGCTCCACATCCGCGCCGGCCCGGCTCGTAAAAGCAATATACCGCCCGTCCGGCGACCAGACGAAGGCGTTTACGCCCCGCGTTAGCGCCGTGTGCTTCACGGCCGGGTGCGATGATGGATCCAGGTCCGACTCCGCCGCCTCTCCCTCCACCGGGACGGTATACAGCTGTTTACCGCCTTCGGCCGCGCGCAGAAAAGCGAGCCTCGATCCGTCCGGCGACCACGACGGTGCGGAGTCCTTGTCTCCCCCAGTTAAACGCCGGTCGCCGCTCCCGTCCAAAGCGACGGCGCGGATATGCGTCGCGTAATCGTTTTTTTCCCGGTCTACCGTCTGGTTCACGTAAGCCACTAAGCCGTACGGGCTGACTGAAGGCTGGCTGACCCACTGATATCCATACAAATCGTCCGGCATAATCGGCCGTTTGTTCATTTCAACCGCTCCCTTACTTTAGGCGTGGGAAGGGGAAGGGGAAGGGGAAGGGAGATTGCCTATTACCTCAATTGCCGGAAATAACGGTAATTTATGTCGCTATTTTGTGATTTACCCTCTCCTGCGCAAAATAGCGATACTTTTAGGCTCTATTTGGAGAACAGGCTGGGAAAAAGCAGCTTTTCACCCTCGTTTTTCCGAAATAGCGGTAAAAAATTCCTCTATTTCAGCCAACCTCCCTTTTTTGCCGATAATAAGAACCTTTTTTACCGCTATTTCCTCCGCAGTCTCCACCCGTCTCCACAAATACGTATCCGCATACCTTCTCCCTACCCCAAAATTTTATAATTATCGCAAGAAAAACTACCGTCGGCTTCCTTAAAATATACGTCGTTGCACATCGGAAGCATTCGCTTCCGCGCTGAAAATCCGGCTTTTTGAACGCTCAGTTCAAGCCGGATAACGGAAAATGGCAGGCCGCAAAATGCCCAGTGTCATGCTCCGCCAGCGGCGGCGCCTGTGTCCGGCATAGATCCTGCGCATAAGGGCAGCGCGGATGGAAAACGCAGCCCGCAGGCGGGTTCGCCGGACCCGGGATCTCCCCGGTGAGCAAAATCCGCTCCCGGCGCAGCGTCGGATCGGGCACGGGCACCGCCTCCAGCAACGCTTCCGTATAAGGATGCCGCGGCTGGGCGAACAATTCGTCGCGCCCGGCCAGCTCAACGATTTTGCCCAGGTACATGACCGCGATCCGGTCGCTGATATGCTTGACCGTCGGCAGACCATGGGCGATGAAAATATAAGTCAATTGAAACTGCCGCTGCAGATCTTTCAGCAGATTGAGAATCTGGGCCTGGATCGACACGTCCAGCGCCGATACCGGCTCATCGCAGACGATCAGCTTCGGCTTCATCGCCAAGGCGCGGGCGATCCCGATCCGCTGGCGTTGTCCGCCGCTGAATTCATGCGGGTGGCGGTCGGCCAGATGCGGTCCCAGGCCAACGGTCTCCAGCAGCCTGTAAACCTCATCCTTCAGCGCCTGACCTCTGGCCAAAGCATGGACCTGAAGCGGTTCGGCGACGATATCGAACACCTTCATGCGCGGGTTCAGCGACGAAAACGGATCCTGGAACACAAACTGCAAATCCCTCCGCACTTTGCGGATTTCTTCCTCCGACAGCTCATCGAGATCCCGACCCTGGAAGACGACCCGGCCTGCCGTCGGCGTCTGCAGCCGGGTAATCAGCTGTCCGGTCGTCGATTTGCCGCAGCCCGACTCCCCAACGATCCCCAGCGTTTCTCCCGGCATTACCTGAAAGCTCACGCCGTCGACGGCTTTGACGGCACCGTTTTTTCTGGAGAACCAGCCTTTGTTCTGGGGGTAATACTTCTTCAGTCCGCTCACTTCAAGGAGCGGCTGTTCGTTCGCCGTGGACCGGCGCTCCGCTCCCACCAGCGAATTTACGGCCGTTGCGTTCGCCGCCCCGGACACTCCCGGCGCCGTTTCCACTCCGGGTTCAACCGCGGCCTGCCGGCTTTCCATCCCGGACGCGCCCAACGCCGTTTCCGCCGGCGTCCCGCCAGCATCGGTCATCTTCATGGCGACACCTCCTCCATCCGCAGGCATCTGACTTTGTGGCCCGCTTCTTTGACGCGCAGCTCAGGATATTCCTTCGCGCATGCTTCCTGCGCGTACGGGCAGCGCGGCCGAAACGGGCAGCCGCCCGGCATATGAAGCATATCCGGCACGGTGCCCGGAATCGAATCCAGTTTGTCCTTTTGCTCATCCAACCGGGGGAGCGAGCCCAGCAGGCCGATCGTATACGGATGCCCCGGCTTGGCAAACAGGTCGAACACGTCCGCTTCTTCGACGATTTCACCGGCGTACATCACGGCGACCCGGTCGGCCATTTCCGCTACCACGCCCAAATCATGCGTAATCAGGATGACGCCGGTGTTCTCCTCCCGGCTCAGTTCGGCGATCAGCCGCAAAATTTGCGCCTGAATCGTCACGTCCAGCGCGGTTGTCGGTTCGTCCGCGATCAGCAGCTTCGGCCGGCAGGCGAGCGCCATGGCGATCATCACCCGCTGCCTCATGCCTCCCGACAGCTGGTGCGGGAAGCTCCGCGCCGCTTTGGCCGCATCGGGAATGCCCACCCGCTCCAGCAGCTCGATGCTTAAACGCGCCGCCTCCGCCTTGCTCACCCTCAGATGTTGAAGGATCGCCTCGCGAACCTGATTGCCGACCGTAAATACGGGATTAAGCGAACTCATCGGCTCCTGGTAAATCATCGAAATTTCATTGCCGCGAATGCTGCGCAGCTCCTTTTTGGACAATTCCAGCAGATTCCGGCCCTCGAAGCGGATTTCGCCGTCCGTCACTTTGCCAGGCGCACCGATCAGCCCCATGATCGACAGGGAGGTGACGCTTTTGCCCGAGCCGGATTCCCCAACAACCGCCAAAGTCTCGCCCCGTCTCACGGTGAAGCTGACGCCGCGCACGGAAGGAACCGTCCCCGCCTCCGTCTTGAAAGAAGTTTTCAGATTGCGAACCTCAAGCAATTCCGCAGTCATAGGCTTTCGCGCCCCCTTTCCTTTCAGTATGTGATGAACTACCTCTTTAGGCTTTGGTTTTCATGCGGGGGTCCAGCACATCGCGCAGCCAGTCTCCGAGAAAAATAACGCCCAGCACGGTCACCGTAATCGCCAGTCCCGGGAATGTCGCCACCCACCAGCTTGTCGCCACATATTGTCTGCCGTCGCTGAGCATTCCGCCCCAGGATACGTCCGGAGGTTTGATGCCAAGCCCCAAAAAGCTGAGCGAAGCTTCCATAATAATCGTCGTCGCCACATTCATGCCGGAGATCACGATAAATGAAGACAGGATATTCGGCAAAATATGCTTCAGGATAATCCGCCCGTTTTTCGCCCCGACCGCTTTGGCCGCTTTGACGAAATCGCGCTCCTTGATGCTCAGAACCTCTCCGCGCACCACCCTGGTATAGGACACCCAATTCGTCACGCCGATCACAAAAATGAGCGTCGTCAGGCCCGGCCCGACCACCGCCATCACGACCAGCATAAACAAAATCGTCGGAATTGCCATAAACCCGTCGGCCACGCGCATAATGACGGCGTCGATCCACTTGCCGTAAAAGCCCGAGACGAGGCCAAGCAGCGCGCCGATGGCCCCTGAGACCAGTACCGCGCCGATCCCGACGATCAGCGAAACCCGCGAACCGTAAACGATCCGGCTCCACATGTCCCGGCCCAGATTGTCGGTGCCGAGCCAATGTTCTTTCGTTCCGCCTTTCAGCCACATCGGGGGCTTCAGCCGGTTCAGCGGATCGACCGCGGCCGGATCATGGCCGGCCAGAAGGGGCGCGAACAGCGCCGTCAGGCACACGATCAGCACCAGTACCGCGCCGACCGTGCCGGTCTTGCTTCTCAGCAGCCGCTTCAGCATAACCCGGAAACCGGCCCGTTTGCGCTCCGGCTCCGGCCCCGCAACCCCCGGGCCTTCCGGCGCAGGGCCTTGCCGCATCGAACCGACCTGAACCGGCCCTTCCGCCACCGCTGCCGGCAAAGAACTTTCATTTATCGCTGCCACAGCTCCTCGCCCCCTCTAGTTGTATTTGATTCGCGGATCAAGCAGCCGGTACGCCACATCCGTCAAAATGTTGGTGACCACCACGATACAAGCGATCACAAAAACAGAAGCTTGCACGATCGCCATATCATGCGTGTTGACGGCCACGACCAGCAGTTGGCCCAGGCCCGGCCACGCAAACACGGTCTCGGTGATCAGCGTTCCGCCGATCAGGCTCGTAAATTGCAGGCCCATAATGGTAACCACCGGGATCAGCCCGTTGCGAAAGGCGTGTTTGCCGATCACGAGCATCTCCACGATCCCCTTGCCCCTGGCGGTGCGGATGTAATCCTGGTTCAGGATATCCAGCATGCTGGAGCGGATCAGCCGGGTCATTTGCGCCGCCAGTCCCACGCCAAGCGTAAACGCCGGCAGCACCAGATGAGCGAATCCGCCCCGGCCGGACACCGGCAGCACGCCCAACATGACGGAAAACAGCAAAATCAGCATAATGCCCATCCAAAAGTTCGGCATCGCCTTCCCGATAACGGACAGGCCCGAAATCACCAGGTCCAGAAATGTATTGCGTTTGATGGCCGAAGCCACGCCCAGCGGCACGGCCATCAGCACTGCGAACAGCATGGCCGCGGCCGCCAGCTCAAAGCTGGCCGGCAGCCGTTCCAGCACAAGCGGCAGCGCCGGCTCGCCATAGCGGAACGAGCTGCCGAAATCCCCCTTGAGCGCGCTCCCCAGAAATTTCACGTATTGCGTATATAAAGGCTGGTCCAGCCCCAACGCCTGCGCCAGTACCGCGCGGTCCTCCGCGGTAGCCGTCTCCGGCAGCATAAGTGCGACAGGGTCGCCGGTCACCCTGACCAGAATAAAAACGATCAGGGAGACGATCAGCAGAACGGGAATCACCTGCACCAGCGATTTGACGATATATTTTCCCAAGCGGTATTCACCTCCATCACCATCGCGGGCAAGCCAGGCAGGTTACCCGCAGACTTTCTGCAGGCGAAGTTATTCGGCCGCCGGCGCGATTTCCTCGGCATAAAACAATTCGTCGCTGCGCGGCTGGAAGTTCACGCGGGCATCCGTACCGTAAACCCCTTCCATTTGATACAAATACACCGCCGGACGTTCTTCCGCAAAAATTTGCTGCACCTGCTGGTACTCTTTTTCCCGGGCCGCCGGATCCATGTTGACCAGCGCCGATTGCAGCAGCTTCTCCACCTCCGGATTGTTGTAATCCGTCTCGCCTTTCGCTTCCTCAAGCAGGTAGCGGTTGTAGTTGTTGGAGGCGTCGAACAGCGAGTTGCCGATCCCGATCATAAAAATTTCCTTAAACGATTTGGAGCTGTAACGCTCGCTGAACGCGCTGGGTTCCAGCACATCCAGGTTGATTTTGAAACCGGTCTGATCCAGCATGGCGGCCACCACTTCGGCCTGTTCCTTATATTGCGACGACACGGAAAGCGTCAGCTCCGGACCGCCGTCCGAGTAGCCGGCTTCTTTCAACAGCTGCTTAGCTTTCTCCTGATCGTACAAGGTCTGTTTGTACAGCGACGGATCGGCGCCGAAGTTGCCCGGCGTTACCGAGGTCCGGGTCACGATGCCCGCGCCCCCGGCGATGCTGTCCACGATACCCTGCTTGTCGATCGCCAGCTCGATCGCTTCTCTCACCTTCGGATCGGCGGTCGCGGTGCCTTCGGTATGGCGTAAAATCAATTGCAGCACGCGCTGGGTCGGCGTTTTGACGATTTTTTTGCCGTCCGCGCTCTCAATCCGCTCGATATCCGTGGCCGGAACGCCCGAAATGATATCCACACCTCCGGCGAGCAGCTCGGATACGCGGGTCGAGGCTTCCGGAATGACGCGGAACACGACGGTATCCCATTTCGGCTGTCCGCCAAAGTAGCTGTCGTTCTTGACCAGTTCCACCCGGTCATCCTTCAGCCATTTGCTGAACTTGTAAGGACCCGTGCCCACCGGCTGCTTCAGGAAAGCCTCTATGCCGTTCTCCTGAATATACTTGGCCGGCAAAATTCCCGCGCCCATCTTCGACAGCCGGTTCAGCAGCAGCGGGTCCGGTCCGTCCGTCACGATATCCGCCGTATGCTCATCTACAACCTTCACTTCCACGATATTTTTAAAATAGGAGTGTTGTTTCAAGGTGCTATCCTTGGCTACCCGTTCGATCGTAAATTTCACGTCTTCGGCGGTGAACGGATCGCCGTTATGGAACGTCACGCCTTCGCGCAGCTTGAACCGCCAGGTCGTGTCGTCCACCTGCTCCCACGAGGTGGCGAGCCCGGGAACTTTGTCCGCTCCGCCGTCATTTTTCAGCAGGTAGTCAAAGACGTTGACCAGCACCGCTTCACTGGACGTATTGTTGTTGTTGTGCGGATCGAAGCTTTCAATGTCGGTGGCGTTCGCGATCGTCAGCGTTTTGCCGCCGTTCTCCGCCGCAGCGCCGCCATCCTTCGCCGCATCGGGCGCCGCCGCGCTCCCGCCGCCATTGCCTCCGCCGCAAGCCGTCAGCACCACCATCGCGATCAGCAGCGTTAACAAGGCGCTAGTCCATTTATGTTTTCTCATTTGTTTCACTCCTTTTAGAAGTTGTTCAAAAAGTCATCTTTTGATCACGAAGCAGATCATGAAGTAGACTCGACATCGAATCTTGAATTCAGCCGGGCCTTCCGTTGCTCACGTACCCAAAACGTACGCTCCGCTACTCAGTCCCTAGCTTCATCCAACCTAAAGCGTTTTGAAAAAACGCACATCGTAAGCATAAGCTTCGGTCCTAAAAACCTGACTTTTTGAACTCACATTTTTACAATTCTCTATTCAAAAAATTCAGCGCAATCGCCAACAGCATGCTTACTCCGTAAGGCAAAGCCGTTTCGTCCAGGTCGAACATCGGATGGTGCAGCGGGTACCTTGTCCGCTCCTCTCCGTTGCCCGACCCCAGCCGGAAAAACACCCCCGGGACATGCTCGCAATAAAAAGCGAAATCCTCCCCGCCCGTGGACGGTTTAATGTAGTTCCACACCTTGGAGCCGTAAACTTGCTCGCTGGTCGCGGTCATCAGATCGACCATGTCCGGATCGTTGATGACAAGCGGATAGCCCGGGCCAAACTTCAGTTCATATCCGGCGCCAAACGAAGCGCACACGCCGCCAACCACCTGCTCGACCAGCCCCGGCATCCGTTCCCGCAGCTCCCGGGACAACGTGCGGATCGTGCCCGTCATCTCCACCTCGGGCGCGATGGCCGTCCCCATGTAACCTCCGGAAATTTTACCGATGGTTACGACAACCGGTTCCAAGGGATCGACCATGCGGCTGGAGATGTTTTGCAGCGCGCTGATCACTTGGGCGGACACCGCGATGGCGTCGATCCCTTCATGCGGCCGGGCGGCATGGCCGCCTTTACCCAGCACCTTAACGGTAAAAGCATCGGCCGAAGCAAAAGCGACCCCTTTGCTTACGCCAAGCGTTCCCGTCTCCAAGTCGGGGAACATATGCAGCCCCGCGATGGCATCCACCTTGGGATTTTGCAGCACGCCGTCCTTGATCATCGCCCGCGCGCCCGCCAAACCTTCCTCCGCCGGCTGGAAAATGAATTTGATGTTCCCCGCTTTCGGCTTCCCAAGCCCTGTCAGGAGCTGAGCCGTTCCCATCAAAATCGCCGTATGTGCGTCATGACCGCACAAATGCGCTTTTCCCGTCACCTGCGAGCTGTAATCCGCCGTCTTCTGATCCTGGATCGGGAGCGCGTCCATGTCCGCTCTCAGGCCGATCGTCGGCCCCGGGTTTTCGCCCCGCAGCAGCCCTACAACGCCGGTCCCGCCCACGTTCCGGGTCACTTCCAGCCCCAGCTTCTCCAGGTGTTCGGCAACGATCGCCGACGTGCGGAACTCCTCATACCCCGTTTCCGGGTGGCGATGAAAATCCCTGCGCCAGGCGGTCAACTGCTCCTGAAGCGGTTTTGCCCGTTGCAAAAGCTCTTTGATTTCCATAAACTCCACGTTCTCCTTCCTAGTCCCCGGCCACCACGCGGGCGTAAATAGCCTCTGCGGCAAAGCTGATATGTCGTTCCATCACGGCGCGCGATTGATATTTGTCACGGGCTTTGAGCGCTTCGAGAATCTCCTGGTGTTCCCCGCAGTTTGCCGAACGCACATTTTCGTCATAAGGCATCAGATCAAGCGCCGGATTAATCTTGGTCCGAATCTTTCGGACCGCCGCCTCGCAGTAAGGGTTGCCCGAAGCCTTGGCGATGGTCAGATGGAATTTGACGTCCAGCGCCCGGAACCATTCACGCGTGCAGTCCGGCTCCAGGCTCTGTTCCAGATAGCTTTGAAGGAGCTGCAGATCGCCTGCGGTGATCCGCTCAGCGGCGAGAAAAGCGCTCTCCGGCTCCACAATCGACCGGTATTCGAACACCTTTTGCATCTGATCCCAGTCCCGTTTGATCTCCTCCCGGGTTCGCTTGTGGGCATGGGCCGTCACCGGCAGGATGAACGTTCCGCCCTTGGCTCCGACCCGCTTCTCGATGAGGCCCTTGGCCTCCAGCGCGGCAAGCGCCTCGCGCACCGTAATGCGGCTGGCATTAAAAATCTCCGCAAGCTCCCGTTCGGACGGAAGCTGATCCTCGCTCATAAATTCCTTCAGGATGATCGCTTCCTCCAACTGCTCCTTGATGAATTCACTGACCTTTTTGGTCGATACCTTCTCAAAGGGCAGGGGAAATTGAATCGACATATTTAACACTCCGATCTATTAATGGTCTAGATCTTATACCATTACTATAATACCAAGTAAACTGATATGCAATCTATTTTTTTCTGCAACATTTTGGATGAAATAGATTCGAATCCCTTATTTTATGATTTCTACGCTGTCTTCAAAATTCCTTGATATCAGGGAGAATGTGAGGGGATGGCCGTTTTCCAGCGAATTTAGCTTGACCTGAAATGCTTTTCATACTTTATAGTAGAGGTAACAGTTAGATGTACGTTGTTAAGGTTGTTAAAAGATTTTTAAAGAGGAGGCAACATGAACTACAAAATCGTATTTTTTGACATTGACGGAACATTGGTAAACGAGCAGAAAGAAATTCCGGAATCCGCCCGGCAGGCTGTGCTTGAGCTAAAAGACAAGGGGATTGAAACGGTCATCGCCACGGGAAGAGCGCCTTATTTCATTTCGAACATTGCCGGACAGCTTGGCATTGATTCATTCGTCTGCCTGAACGGCGCCTACGTCGTATATAAAGGGCAACCGGTCGTAGAGTACACGATTCCCAAAGAGCACCTTGAACCGCTGGTCGAGCGGGCGGGAAAACATGATCACTACCTGGTTTATCAGGGAAAAGAAGCTTACTTCTCCAATGCCAAACAGCATCCTGCCCTGCTGCAATCGGTCTCTTCCTTAAAAGTAGAGCTCCCGGGCTACGATCCGGACTTCTGGCGGCATTCCAACGTATACCAAGCCTTTTTGCATTGTACGGCAGAGGAGGAGCATCTATACACGGGCGATATCTCTCATCTGCGGTTTGTCCGCTGGCATAAGCACGCCATGGACGTTATGCCTGTGGGGGGCTCCAAAGCGCGAGGCATCCAGGACTTGCTCCGCCACTTAAACGTAAGCCCCGAAGAAGTCGTAGCCTTTGGCGATGGGCTCAATGACAGGGAAATGCTGACCCTCGCCGGACTGGGCATAGCCATGGGGAACGGTCACGAGCAGCTCAAAGCCTGCGCAGATCACATCACCACCGACGTGGACAATGACGGGATCGTCAACGGCTTAAAATATGCAGGGTTGCTGTAGATTTATGTGCTGAACGCGGTCTTTTCAGGAAAAAATGACTGGGTGATCGTTTTGATTGGAAAAAATCCAACAGATGCACAGACATCGAACGCCATTTTGAACCCTCATTGGAAAATATCCAATAGATTTCGCTCAAATCGCCCGTTGTGCCTCTGCCGTGCCAAATCTATTGGAAAAAATCCAATCGTGCTGCTGTATTTACCACTAGATTTCCAATTCTATTGGATATATCCAATCACAATGTCATAATCTCAAAAAAAAACGCCCCGGTGCGCCTGAGCTTTTCACAGGCACGCCGTCGGGCGCTTTTTCCTGTCTGCCGCCTGCAACCGCCGAGTTCCAAGCTGCGTATAGCGGCAGAACATCTGATATTTCCCAGTTAGATTCTCCGGGGCTGCAAATGGAGGTAAAGCGGCGGTCCGTCGGCAAAATCGCGATGAGTCACCTTGACAAGCCCTCCCTCCTGCTCAATGAGCGGAGCCATCTCGCTGCCGCTTGGCGCCTCGCTCCCAGCCGCTAATGACATAACCAGCGCCGCCTGCTTCATCCCGTCCAGAGCGATCGTTTTGCGGGGCCCCGAATACAAGACGAGATCGAGGGTCATCGTTCCGTTCGCACCCGCACCTTTCAACTCCCAGGCAAGTGTCTGCCGCGGATCGGGATCTTCGGCGAACAGCGTCAGCCAGGATTTGAAGCTGAACTGCAGCCCGCCGATTTGAATGACAGCGCCGTCCTTCATTTGGCGAATATCCACCTCGCCGAGTCGGCCGCCCAGCTCCAGGCGCAGCCGCAGATCCTCAGCTTGCACGGAGCCGTCGATTTTATCAAGATTGATATGCGTATCGCCCCCATTGCTGGCAAAATCAACGCCAAACCATACGCGCTCCCGCCGCTGGCGGCTATGGAACAGCGCGGAACAGAAATCGTAACCGTCATGCAGGAAACGCAGTCTTAAGTAGGCGGGGGAACCCCCGTTATCGACATAAGCCAGCAGTACGCTTCTTTGGTTCCAGAAGTCGCTCTCATCGAAGGTTCCCAGGCTGTACTGCGGTGTAATATAGGTGGTAGCCCATCTTTCGGTGGTTTCTCCCTGATCCCCCCGGTACCACCGGGCGATCAGCCGCGTGTCCGGCAGCGTAAAATCGTCAAGATATTCGGGCGGGCAGGTCATTCCGCTGCCAAACCATTCTTCCTCATAAGGAAGCTGTTCCCAGGAAAAAAACATGACCCGGCCCTGCGTAGATAGCTGCAAAAACGCCTTGCTCCGCTCGTCAAGCAGCGTTTCGTAACGGCGGGCGTGCGGGCCCGACCATTGCTTGGTAGCGACATGGTAATGCTCGGCTACGGTTTTCCAGGTCATCTGGAGCAGCCTGTCGCACAATTCCCTGGCTCTCCCGTTCAGAGTCAACCCGCGCAGCTTCGACAGCTCGAGAATAGCGATATACGTATAAACCGGGCTGTTGTATTCCTCAAACACCTCGCGTGTCCGGGTATACTCATAAAGCCGCGTCAACCGGTCCAAGCCATAAGCCGCAAACGCCGAATCACCGTACTGTTCGCCGCAAATCAAAGTCACAAAGGCGCCGAGGATGGCGATATTGGTATAATCGGGACCTACGTTTCGCTTGCGGATCGCCTCGGAGGCATAACATACCGAGCGGATCACGGCTGCGCGCAGCTCCTCCGGAAAGCGATGGCCGTGACGGCAAAGGGCGGTAATCAGCCTGCTGCCGCAGAAATCCGCCCAGTTCCAGTCCGGCGGAGCCATCCGCGCAAGCGGCTCTTCGTAAAACCACGGCCAAATGCCAAACGTGTTACGGCCTGGATCCGTGTCCTGCAGCGAGATGACCCGGGCGATCACCTGCAGTGCCCGCGTTTCGTATTCGGCAAGCTCCGTATCGAGCAGGCCAAGCGCGTAGTTGAGCGAATCCCGAGTGGCGTGAACCCACTCTACCCCGGTCAGCGTCGTATGATACCCCGGGCTGCTAAACGGAGACTGCAGAAGCTGAAGCTCCGGGTTGTAGCGGGAGTCCATCTCTTTCATTTTGCGGATTAACATTTTGCGTTCATCGATCATTCTTCGTCCGCCCCCTTGCGTGCCTCAATCTCCAGCAAACTAACCTCGGTCAGCAGTTGCAGCGCCAGCCCTTGTCCATACAAGGTCGGATAGAGGGGCACTTCATTATAAGCGGCGATCGACGCCAGCACCGGCGTACCGCCGGAGACGCCGCAAACCTCGCCTTCGGCCGTGATCAGCGGCAGTATCCCCTCCACGGTCAACCTTGCGCTATCGATGTACGTCTCATCCAATAGCCCCGACTTAACCGCCTTGATGAACCCGCAGGCGATCCCCGCACTGGCCGAGCTTTCCTTATAAAAATCGCTTTGGTCCAGCACCGTATGCCATAGTCCGTCTTCTGCCTGGACCACGCGCAGCCCTTCCGCCAAAGCCCGGTAGCGGCGGGGCAACTCCTCCGGAATCTCGGCAAGGCCGCGGACGGCCGCTACGATTTCTGGGACCGCTAATGTCAGCCAGGCGTTGGCGCGCGCCCATTTGGCGCCGGACAGATGATTTTGCCTGGCGCAATCCCAGCCGTGAAACATCAAGCCGGAATCGGCATCCTGCAGCAGGCGCAGATGGAGCAGCGTCTGCCGCAGCGCCTCTTCCGCCAGTCTGCGATCGGCCGCAACCTGAGCCAGCCGGGCCAGGAACAGCACCGCCATATACACCGTATCGGCCCAGACCTGTTCGGGAAAATCGGCGTCTTCGGTCACGGTATGCTCGAAGGCCCCTTCCCGGGTGCGGGGCGCCTCCTCAATCATCCAGCGGGCGATTTCCTGCGCTTCGGCGAGGTATTCCTTCCGCCCGCTCAAGCGGTACAGTAAGGGAAATACGGCGTACGGCGCCATCGAATTAATCACCTTCGCCTGGCCGGCCTGGCTGTGATTCCGTTCCACCCACTGTACGACATAATCGACAGTGCACCTCTCTCCGGCGTGGATTCCATAATCCAGCAAAGAGATCAGACCGACGCCGGGCACCCAGTCCCAATGTTCGGCATCCATCCCCCAGTGGTCCCGCTGGCCGGCTGTCATATAAGCAAACAAACTTTGACTGGTTTCCGGCAATTTCGCTTTCGCCATCATTTTTCCGCTCCCTCCCACAGCCCCTCTTATAGAGTGAACTCGTACTTAAATAGTCAGTTCCACCGGAGACTTTCCCTCAAACGGGATTTCTCCGAAAATCGCCTTGATCGTGTACTCGATCGTCTCTTCATGTAAGGAATAGGCGTTAACGAGCGTATCGAGAAAAGGGATATCCTTGAGCAAATAAGGGGTGGAAAACGAGATGCCGATCGGGCGGATCGTTTCGGCATGCTGCATCGCCCATATGGCCTTCGCGGCGTCGCCAACCGGCCGGGCCGTATTCATCATGCCGTGCAGCGGCATAAAATACGGCATAAATGCCGCGTCCCAGCTTTTCCCTGCTTCCTCCCAGGTGCGGAGCGTACTCAGCGGCTCAAATTGGTCCAAAACATCAACCTCCAGCCCCCGGGCACGCAGCAGTTCTACGAATCGTCCCATTTTTTCGAATTGCCGCCCTTCGGTCACCTTGTTCAGCATAATCACCAGCACTTTGGAGACGGAAGCAGCTTCAAGCGGCAGTATCCCCGCCCGGTTTCGAACCAGCGTAACGGAGCGCCGGGCGATTTCCGCCCCAACCCTCAGCGCTTCTGCCGTCCGCTCCGGCGCAAGCCGGTCGTCAAAGAGCTCCAAGGCCTGGTTATCCCGGCCCCGTTCGTCCAGATGTTGTACGCCGAGCCGAGCCTTCATTTCGAGAATCCGGCGTACGCTTTGGTCCAACCGTTCCATCGTGATGGCGCCGTCGCCGATGGCTTGCTCCATCACCTCGAAATAGCGGGTGTCCGGCCAGAGCAGGACGTCCGTTCCGGCGGCAAAGCAATCGATGATCCGTCGCTTGTAATCCCCCCAGGACAAAAAGCCGCCCATATCCAGCGCATCGGAGATAACAACCCCGTCAAAGCCGAGCCGCTCCCGCAGCAGCCCATTCGTAATGGCGGACGAGACGGTCGCCGGGACTGGCGCTTCGGTTCGGTCGGCGCTTTCGGCCCAGGGCAAAGCGATATGCCCCGTCATGACGGACAACACCCCGGCTTTGATCACTCGGCTCGTCACTTCACCATAGGTCGTAAGCCATTCCGCTTCGGATAAATCATTCACCGTCGTGATGATATGCTGGTCCCTGAAGTCCACTCCATCACCCGGAAAATGCTTGGCGCAAGCGGCCAGCCCGTGATCCTGCATCCCGCGGATGATCGCCGAAGCCAGTCTGGCCGTCCGCTCGGGATTGTCTCCCAGGCAGCGGGTCGTAATCACCGGATTCAGCCAATTCAGCAGCAGGTCCATGCCCGGGGCCAGCGCCCAGGTGAAGCCGGCGGCGCGCCCCTCCAGCGCCGTGTATTTGCCGTACTCGTAGGCCAGCGCCCCATCATCCGCCGCGGCCAGCGCCAGCAGTGGCGGAAAGGCCGTCAGGCTGCGTACGGCGGAGCCGGCGCCGAATTCCAGATCGCCGGAAAATAGCAGCGGATAGCGGCTAAGCTTCTGATATGTTTCGATCCACCTGCGGTAATCCCCCGCTTTTCCCGCCGCCTTGAGAATGATTTCGCCGCCGATAAAAAAGCTGCCCACCGGATAGCGCTCCAAATAAGCTGTGATCTTGTCTTCATCCGCCTCTTTGAACGGCAGCCGGCCGGCATGGTCCTGCATCGTTTGCCCGATCTTTTCCCGGAGCGTCATGCTGTTCATGGTACGCTCCACCCAGCGCTGTTCCTCTTCGCTCAAACCCTTCAACATCGCCTTAGTCCCCTCCGTGTCGTTGGTAATCTCAAAGTCAGACCCCTGATTCCGCAAGCCTTTGCGGCTTAGCGGATCAAGGGCCTCGTTAAGCCGGTAAACGGCGGCTTTGTTGTTGCCTTTGTTGTTGCCTTTGTTGTTGCCTTCGTTATCACCGGCCTCGCTCCCGCCGGACTCCGGCGATCTAGGAGCCGATAAGCAGTGTAGCCGTTCCGGTATTGTTATCCCGGTTCATTTCCGGGTAACGCTTGATATCGTTGACCAGAAAGCTGAGCTGATACTCTCCGGCGGCCGGCACGATCCATTGCGGTGTTCCTTGCGCGCTGCCGCCCGCCGTTAACAGCACCTCTTCCCCGGGTGCGATCACGTTTGCGTACGTGTCCGACCAGGATACGGTGCCGCCGTTGACCGAGAAGGCCCCGCCCGTAATCGTTCCCGCGCCGGTGGTGGCGTTCAGCGGCGTCGGCCGTGCGCCGACATTTTTGACCTTGGCCCAGAAGATCAGGGCATCCCCGACCTGCGGCGTCTCGTGATCGGCAGGCTCACCGCCGTCCGTCACGATATTCCAGCCCACTTCCGTGACGATCATATCCGCCTGCGGTACAGGTAAAGAGGCTTCCGCGCCCTCATACTCGAAGCCGTGCACCATCACCTTGCCTTCCTTAACGACAATGTCGATCCGGTGCAGACCGTTCTCCAGCCCGTCAAGCCGGAACACCTCCTTGTCTTCGCCCTCCAATCCGGCTTCGGCAATGTTCACGGTGCCCCTCAATTCACCGTCCACATATACTTCCGCACTGCCCATATCGGCGCGGATATCCGATCTCCAGCGGATGCCCGTTCCATTGAAATACAAGGAGGCGGTGGAACCGGGCGTGCCGGAAACATGGGACACCCCGTTGTCGGCCGTCGCAAACCCGGAGTACAAAATCGCCTCATCGTCATGCTCCACCGGATGCCACCGGGCCTCTCCCTCATAAGGCCCTTCCTCCAGACGGAAATAATCGATATTGCTGCCCCCGCCCGCGTTGGCGATTTCAATATTGTTGTATCCGGCCTGAAGGCGAATCGTAAACTTTTTCTCCGCGTAAGTTCCCATCCAGCCGCCTGTAGCCGGCAGCGTGATCGTTGCCGCTTTGGTCCCGTTGACGAGCACATTCTTTTTCGCTTCCTCCTGCGAAGCATACGCGACGGTTAACGTGTAATCGCCGCCGCTTGCGGACGAATACCCGAGGATCGTCAAGCTGCCGCGGTGGGTTTGCTCCACCGCCTTCCCGCCCGAGGCTCCGGCCCGGTTCACCGCCACAAGCGGAGCGGCAAATTGCGTGGCTTCAGCCTCGAATTTCGTCGGATCTCCTTCGGCAGGCGGGGTTACCGGAAGTACAGGCGTCACGGCGCTCACCGGAGCGGTCAGCGGGGATGTTTCCCCGAATTCATTAACCGCCTCCAGCCGGTAGCTGTATTCGGTATTTGGCGTGACCGCCCGGTCATGAAAAAAGTTCAGCATGCCGGGAACCGTCATGACCGGCTCGGATTGCCCGTTCCGGTATATGCGCACCTCGGTAGCATTCGTTACCCCGGCGGGCATATCCCAGGTCAGGGCAATCTCGTTGTAGCCCACCGCGTTTGCCGCTGCGTTCTCTGGTGCCTTGGGCGGTGCGCCTTCATATTTGTCCAAAATATACTGCACGGTTTCCCCCGCTCCGAGCGTGACCTCCAGCTCCAGCGCCGGACCTGTGGACAGGTTCACCCAGGAGTGCGCTTCGTCATAAGTTTCCCCCGGCCCAAAGCGCTCCCCGGCGTATTGCCCCTGCTCCGGCATCGTGACCGAAACCCGCATCGTCACCGGCGTTTGCTCGAAATTGACGAAACTCAGCAGCAGCTTATCCGCGTTCGCCCCCACCGTAGAGGTTCCCAGCGCCGAGGTGTCCACCCCGCGAAAATAAGCCTTTTTCCCTGTAAGCTCAACTTTGTTAAGAATTTCATAGGTTAACGGACTTCCGTGCGTCGCATAAGCTGCGGCCAGTCGGCGGAAGGTTTTGAGCCGGGTCTCCCCCGGTTCGTTGGCGTTGGCGGAAACGGCCTGCGTGTCCTCATACCTGTGCGTACTCCAGTCCACTTGACTGTCAAACAGTCCGAAATCGACGTTATCGTAAAAAAAGGCGGCATGCTGCATAATGTGATCCGCATATCCGATATCGCCGCGCAATTCCCGGTCAAACGCCGCAGCGAAACGGTAAGCATAGGTCCCGTATTTCGTGTTGTCTGCATGGTTGTCGTTGGCTCCGGCTTCGCTCATCGCCATTTCTTTGCCGAAGCCTTCATTCGCATCCGGATAGACGCGCAAGTTTTCATACAGGGCTCCGCCCGGTACAGGCTGAACCCCGGTTCCTCCGTAGCTGTGCCCGTTCGTGATATCCGCGATTTCCTCAATCGGCCGACGCTGTTCGGCGTCTCTTTCCCAGCCGTCGGGAATCCCTTTATACGGCCAATATGCCCAGCCCGGCGCCACAATCTTCAAATAGGGCTGATCGTTCGTCCGTCGTTCCTCATCCAGCAGCCGGGCGGTAGCCAATATCGTTTGCTGCGGCCAGTCGAACACCCCGGGTTCGTTGTTCACTTCCATATATTCGTAAAGATCCCCGTATTCGGCGACAAAGTTTCGATAATAGTCCCGCAGTTCGGCAGGGATCACGCCTTGGGCCAGACTGGGGTTGGTTCGCCAATTCCCGCCCAGAAAACCCAGCATCGGCTGCAGATTCAGCTCGCGAAGCGCCAGCAAATAGTTGCGTCCCTGCGGCTTCCATTCGGATACGGTGTCGGACCAGTAGGCCACCCGCATCCAGTTGCCGCTATAAGCCACGCCCATCCACTTCGTCAGCGGAGCCAAATGGCGGAGGGAATTTTCATCATATTTGAAGCTTCGGTTCATGAGCGTTGTGCCAAGGTGCACGTATCTGCCGTGAACCGGCTCGGCGGCGGGAGCCGTAAGCGCATCCAGCTTGAAATAATCCCATACGAACCATAAATATTTGTCCCCGTCGTAGCCGGGCGCCGCCACGTCGGCGTACAGTCCGCGATCCAGCTTCAACTGAAGTTCGTTTTCGCCCGGCCGCAGTTGCTCCTTGGGAATGTACAGCTTATAGGTCTGCTTCCAGGTGTTTTCCAGGGTAACTTGACCGTTATTCAAGCCCGTAATCTGAATCAGCCCGCTCATCATGCCGTTCGTAAATACGGCAAGCTGGGGGATCGCATTACTTGCGTCCAGTACTTTAAAGCTGAACTGTACGCCGTATTCAGGAATCTCCGGGAGATTGAAGGAGATATCCAGCGTTCCGTTGGCATCGCCTTTCAATCCTTTGGATATGCTGCTCCATGTGCCGGAATCCGCCGGAATGGAAACGCTATCAATTCCGTTTGCGTATTCCGCGGCAAACTCGGCGCTGCTGTTATCCTGGTTTCCGACCTGCCAGAGCGGGGTGAGCGGCGTTTCGCCATTGGACAATAGGACGGCGGTTGTTCCGGAAGCTCCATCCCCGCCGGCAAGGCCGCTTTCGGTCTCCGCTGCCCGCACATTAGGACTGACGGGAAGGAGCATACTCACTGCGAGCATCAAAATTACTGCAAAACGGATACATGACAAAATTTTTCGCATCTGTCCGGTTCACTCCTTTATAGAGGTAGCTAAAGCCTACTTTTTGAACACTACTTAAAATAGGTCGCAATCTTGGTTATTCCCGAAAAGCGTCCAACTGGAACTGCAACTCCTTGATCACTTCGTCGATCCCCGCCGCTTTCAGCTTTTGGTTCATTTCCCCCAGCACCGGTTCGGGATCTTTTTGGCCGGTAAACAGCGTATTTTTATATTGCTTGACGATATTCGTCAAGGCGCCGATTTGCGATTGTACCTTAGAAGAGTCGAAGACAAAGCCAAGCACCGGCGAAATGGTTGAATTTTCGTTCCACGTTTTGTACAACTCCACCCGGGCCGGGTCTTCGTTTTTGTTAATGTAGCTAAGCAGCACATTGCCGATCATCCATTGGGAGACGGAATTGTAACCGCTGTCGGGAATCAGTTCGACGGTCCCGTCGCTCAGCTTGTTATAGTGCTTTCCTTCAAGCCCAAACGTCAGCATATTATAGAGTACGGGGTCGGTATGGATCAGATTGATGAACATCATCGACCGCTCCGGATTTTTGGAGGTTCGCGAAATCGCCAGCATGGAGCCTTGGAGGCTTTTTGTGCCCACCTTGACAGGCAGCAGCGTCTTGATCTGCATCGGTCTGCCGGTCAGATTGGTCCAATCGTTGGCCGAGGTCGGGTTCATATTGCCATAGGTGAACCAGGCTTTCCCGTTTTTCACCGCGTCCTTCAGCTCCGTTTTGTCCGTTGCCCCGTTTTTGTTGATATACCCGGATTCGTACCATTTGCGGATCAATTTCAGGCGCTCCAGCATCTCCGGCGTGTCGTATTCGTTAAAAACCTTCATCGTGCCGTAATCCAGCATCGTCGGGATGTCATTACTGCCGTCAATATCCTCCGCGTTTGGATAAACCGGGAACCAGAACATCGTGTCCGTATGGTTCATGAACAGCGGTGTAATAGCCGGCTCTTTTTTTTTGATCGTTTGCAGCATCGGCTCGATATCCTCCAGCTTTTGCAGGTTTTCGATATCGAAGTTGTATTTGTCGACGATCGCCTTGTCAAAAGCGAACCCGACCGATTGCCCCAATTCTTTTTCTGTCGGGATCGCGTACAAATGCCCGTTTACGGTCGCCGCCTGTAAATAGGCCGGATTAATTTGCTCTTTCGTCTCCTTGGCGTACTTGTCAAGCAGATCCTCAAGCGGATAATACGCCCCTTTGGAAGCATTGGTCAAAAAATCCCAGGTAAACGTCATGTCGAACACTTCGCCCGATTGAATCATCAGATTCACTTTATCCGCCGGCTTATCCCAGCTTAACTGATTGATTTTTAGCGTGGCGTTGATCTTATCTTTTAAATAGGCGTTGATTTCTTGTTCCACGGCCGCTACGTCCTTATCCGGCCCTCCCGGCAAATAGAGCGACAGCTCTACGGGCGCAAGCCCGTTCGGGGCGGTCTCTTGCCGTGCTCCCGCATTTCCGCCGGCATTTCCAGACGTGGTGCCCGGACTGCCGCTGCTGCCACCGCCGCCGCATCCGCTTAACGCCATTCCGGCAAGCAGCGTCAACGCCAGCAGCAGGCCCATCCATTTGAAGCTTTTCATGCTTGTTCTCCTCCCTTTTGGTCAATAGAGCGTGTATGATATGCTAACCGGATAACCGGGATTAGCCTTTGATGGAGCCGATGGTTAAGCCTTTGATGAAGTAGCGCTGGAAAAACGGATAAGCGAGCACGATCGGACCGATCCCGATCAGCGCCATCGCCATCCGGATCGTTTCCCCCGGCAGTTTGGCCAGCTCGGTGGCCGACCCTTGAATCAGCGCGCTATTCCTGCTTAAATAATCGGCTTGCGAAATCATTTTGTACATCAGATATTGCAGGGAATACAGCTTGGTGTCGGTAATAAAGATCATGCTGTTGAACCAGTCGTTCCAGTAGTGAAGCGTATTGAACAAACCGATCGTAGCGAAAACCGGCAGAGACAGCGGAAACACGATTTTGAAAAAGGTCCGCAGTTCCCCGGCTCCGTCTATTTTGGCGGCTTCGATCAGCGCGGGCGGCACGGTCATCTGAAAATAGGTTTTCATAATGAGCACGTTAAAGGGCGAGAGCAGCATCGGAAAAATCAGCGCCCAGATCGAGTTTTTTAAATCCAGCACCTGCGTGTACATGATATACCACGGCACCAATCCGCCGCTGAACAGCATCGTGAAAAACACGAGGAAAGCAAAGCCGCTTCTGTATTTGAAATCGCCCCGGGAGAGCGGATACGCGTACAGCGACGTGAGCAGCACACTCAGCAAAGTCCCGACAATGGTGACAAAGAAAGAAATCCCGTAGGCGCTTACTACCGTGCCGTAATCTTTAAAAATATACCGGTACGCCTCCAGGCTCAGTTTGTCCGGGATAAATTGATAACCGTTCAGCACGATCGAGTCATAGTCGGTAATCGAGATCATAAAGACGAGGACGATCGGCAGCACGCAAAGCACGGTAATGACGATAAAAATCAAATGGAGAATCAGATTGGTCGTTTTTGAGATTTCGTTGTTCATATGAGGCTCCTCCTAGAAAACCGCCTGGTCTTTGTCGATTTTGCGCACCACCCAATTGGAGAGGAGCACGAGGAAAAATCCGACGACGGCCTGGTACAACCCCGCTGCCGAAGACATCCCCAGGTTCCCCATATTGATCAGGGCATTGTAGACATAAGTATCAATGACCAGCGTGGTCGGGTACAGCGCTCCCGAATTCAGGGTCGTTTGATAGAACAAACCAAAATCCGAGCGGAAAATATTGCCGATAGCCAAAATCGTGGTGATAATCATCACCGGGCGGATCAGCGGAATCGTAATGTGGATGATCTGTTTCCACTTGCTGGCGCCGTCGATCAGCGCGGCCTCGTAGTATTCGTTATCCAGGCCGATAATCGCGGAGAGATAGATGACACAGCCGTATCCCACGCTTTTCCAGATATTGATGAGCGGCAAAATAAACGGCCAGTACTTCGGCTCGGAATACCAGTTCATCTCGTCCACGCCAAACAGGGCAAGCACCCCTTTGTTAATGAAACCGTATTCGACGTTGAGGAAGGCGAACACGAGATAACTGACGACAACCATGGACAAGAAATAGGGGAAAAACATCACGCTTTGATAGAACTTAGCCGCCAGCTTGTTCTTCAATTCGTTTAACGCGACGGCGACAGCCACGGCGATGACGAGATTAAGGATGATAAACGCAAAATTGTACAACACCGTGTTGCGCGTAATAATCCAGGCATCCGTAGTGGCAAACAGAAATTTGAAGTTGTCGAAGCCAACCCAGGGGCTCCCCAGGATACCGTCGATATAGTTGATATTTTTGAACCCGATGATAGTGCCGAACATCGGCAAGTAATTGTTGACGAGGAGAAACAGCACTCCCGGCAGCAGCATGAGCAGCAGCACTTTATTTTTCCTTAACTCTTTGAACCTTGCGGGCAACCGTGTTTTTGGGTTCACGGGCTCCACCTCCTCAAAGTTTTGTGAGCATTTGCTTCCTCAATACCTCTTCGTACAAAACTGCTTCGGAAGCGTTACTTGACTTTCGATGGGTTATCTCACATCCAAGTTTACCGGCGGACGCCGCAAAGCAAAATAAACGCAGCTATAATAAAAGTTCAAAATTCTATAGTTTTGGGGATGCCGAACAAAAAAACCTCGCCGCTGGCGAGGTCCTTTGCCCGAACCCCATACGATAAGCGTATGGGGAGGGATGGGTATGGGGTTTCACCCGCTGTTAGAGTCAGGTTCTTTTGGAACTTAATTGGGGGTTAAAACCTGACTCTAAAGCGCAAAAAAATCTAACGGTTGTGGGCGGCGCTATTTGGGCAAAAACGAGGGGTTACAAAATGTAACGGTTGCCAGCGAGCCTATTTCCACTTTTTCGGCGGTAATGAGGCGGTTTCGCCTAAATAAGCGCGATGGCAACCGTTAAAAAAGAAATCACCGCTTTTTCGCTCGAATAAGCACGATGACAACCGTTAGCGCAGCAAAAAACTGACCTAATCAATGGCCTCCCGCAAAAGGATGCAGAGGATCAAAGTCGGGATAGACATAATCTTCGGGGTTAAAAAAGCGCCCTGTCGCCGCGATCTCCAGCATCTGGTTCAAGCGCTCGGTTTCCCGCCGCAGCGCTTCTTCCATCGGCAGCGGCTCCTGGTCCGCGATAAGCTGCAAATAAAGCTCCATTCGCGGACGGTCCCCGGAATTGCGCGGGCCCGGAGCGACGGTATTGGGGTCGTATTGATCCATAATTTGCGGCCACAGCGGATAAAACGCCTCCTGAGCGGTAGGATAAAAATCTTTAAATTGTGCGTATTGCGGCTGCTGATTTGTCCGATTCACAATATCGTCAACGAGCGGGATGGCCAGCGCCTGCTGAAACAAAACAGTCTGAAAGTCGGCCGATTGCAGGTAGCTCCATACTTTCACGGCCTCTTCCTTCGCATTCGCTCCGGAGTTGACAACCAGGGGAGACTGCGGCTGCATCATTAATGCGCCGGCTCCGCTCAGTTCTTCGCTAATAGCCGGCGGCATCGCGATTCCCCAATCCCCCCGCGGCGCATATTCGCGGAGTTTCACGTAATCCTGGCTGGTGGCGTACATCATCCCGATATTTCCCTCGGCAAACTGCTTCAAAGCGTTTTCATGTTTCAGCAGGGACTCGCCCGGATACAGGCTTCCCGCCCGTTTAATCTCTCTCATCGCTTTAAGCCAAGGCAAATACACGCTTAGATCGTATCTGCCTGTCCGATAATCGTAATAAAATACGCCGCTATACGTGTTTGACATTTCCAAATCGAGCTGGAAGCTGTGCTGAAGATCTCCGGCAGGTAAAGCAAAACCGTACTTCCGTACTCCGCCCCCGGTAGCGGTGATTTGCTCCGCGGCTGTCTTCAGCTCGGGCAGCGTGGCCGGCGGCCGATCGGGATCAAGTCCTGCGTTCTTGAACAAATCTTTTCTGTAGATCAGCCTGAGCGTCTCTACACTGGAAGGAAGAAAATAAATTCCTCCCTTGAACATGGAGCTTTGCGCATAGTCCAGACTCCACAGCGGGTAACGCCAATATTCGCTTTGGCTGAGATACGGCTTTAAATTTTCCAAATAATTTTTATTCACGTAAGAAGCAAGCCAGATGCGGTCGGCGACAAACACATCCGGACCTTTACCCGAGGTCAAAAGCATGTTCAGCGTATCGTTGTACGCCTCTGTCGGTATATCCATGATGACGATTTCCGTCCCATGCGGATTGGTCTCGTTATACCGCCTGATCGCGTTCCGGACTTCAAGATTGTCCGCCCAATCGTTCAGAGCGATTTTCACCTGGATCTTCGCCGGTGCCTTTTCCCCCTCTTCTCCCCGCTCGATCAACGACGAACGGTCCAAAACAAAAAATCCAAACAGCGCCACGCCGACAAACAGACCTATGGCCAAACTCCATCCCCGTTTCATAGCTATCCCCTCACGTTGACATATCCGAACCGATGCTTTTACAATAAAGCCGTTCCGATCTGCCTACATATTCCGACAATCGGCCGCATTTGGCAAGAGTCAATATAATTTAAATATGTGTTCAAAAAGTCAGCTTTTCAGCACCGAGAAGGTTGGATGAAGCTAGGGACTGAGTAGCGGAGCGTACGTTTTGGGTACGTGAGCAACGGAAGGCCCGGCTGAATTCAAGATTCGATGTCGAGTCCACTTCGTGTTCTGCTTCGTGATCAAAAGATGACTTTTTGAACTACCTTTTCAAATCGATCCTCAAGAGGGGAAATCTGCGATGAAACAGTGGTTCGATACGCTGTCCAAATTTTTGTTCCTGTACAATTTCAGCATCCGCAGCAGACTGATCCTTTACTTTCTGTTCCTTGTCCTGCTGCCCACCACGATCATCTCCATCACGATTTACAACAAGTCCACCGAGATCATTGCCCGGAATGCGAATACGTCGATACAAAACAATCTGAACCTGGTTGAGGATCATCTTATGCAAAAATTTAATAATGCCGATGATGCGATGATCTCCCTCTACCTCAATTCGGAATTCGCCGATTTGATCTCTTCCGACCGGGCAACGGACGGCACCGGAATCATTAATGAGCTGAATGAATTGAACAAAATTTTGGAGAATTTTCCGAGCAGCGGGGCTACCGGCGTCCGGTTCGTCCCGATGCTCTACATGGTGAACCGGCCCGAATATACGCAATATAACTTTTCGCGCCGGGTATTCAACATCGATCTGATTTCCCTGAAACCGTGGTATCTGAACATTCCGGCCAAATCGGATATGAGCGTGATCGGCTTAAGTTCACTGGATTCCCAGTACACGCTGAAATTTGCCAAGCGCTTGTTCGGTATCCGCCATATTCAGCTTCCTTATGTGGGCATATTGACGCTCGACATCCCGCTCAGCGATTTCAGCTCCACCGTCGAAAATTACAAACCTACCCCTGGCAGCAACATCTATGTTGTCGATCAAAACGACCGGATTGTGCTCAGCCCCGACCCGGAACTGATCGGGAAAAGCCTGAGCACTCTGGAGTATTCGCGGAACATGTCCACTTCCGAAACGGACGATCCATTCCGTTCATTTCAATACAAGCAGGACGGCGAGAACATGCTCATTACCTACAAAGACATCACGCCCTATGGATGGAAGGTGATTGCGTTGTCCCCGATCTCTGAGCTGAGCGGCGATCTGTTTTCTTTTCGGCGGGTCATGTATTTGGTCATCACCGTTTGCATGCTGTTATCGCTGATGATGGCTTTACTGCTATCGGAAAATATCTCGGCCCCGATCCGCAAGTTCGTGCATTCGATGTCCCATGCCGAGACCGGGAATTTCAACATCAAAATCGTTTACAAACGCAAGGATGAATTTGCCTACCTGTTCCAGCGCTATAACGCGATGATGCAGCAGATCAAAGCCCTGATCGATAAATTATACGTGACCGAGCTGCGCAAAAAAGAAGCCGAACTGAAATCGCTGCAGGCTCAGATCAACCCCCATTTTCTTTATAACACGCTGGATTCGATGAACTGGCTGGCAATCCGGCATAATGTTCCCGAGCTCAGCAGCATGGTGACTTCTCTGGCCGATTTTTTCAGGTACAGCCTCAGTAAAGGCAACAACGTCATTCCGCTGCGGGACGAACTGCGGCAGGTGGAAAGCTACCTGGAAATTCAACGCTTCCGCTTTCAGGATAAGCTGGAATACCAGTTGGAGGCCGCAGATGAAGAACTGCTCAATAGCTGCCTGATCGTCAAGCTGACGCTGCAGCCGCTGGTGGAAAACGCGATCGTCCACGGCGTTCAGAAAAAACAGGGGCCGGGTATGATCCGGATCAGGGTGCGGCAGGAATCGGCCAACCTGGTGACCATTTCCGTCTTCGACAACGGCGCCGGCGCCGATCCCCGGCAGTTGAACGATCTGCTGAACGCCAGACAGCCAAGCGGCGACTCGTATGGAATCCGCAACGTCCATGCGAGAATTAAGCAATTTTTCGGTGAGGCCTACGGGATCAAGTATTACCGCAATGATGAGGACGAGCAGGGATTGCTGGTGGTTGTAAGCTGTCCTGTGGTGACAACATGGAACGAGGTGAACGAAGATGATCACGATGATCATCGCGGATGAC
This sequence comes from Paenibacillus oralis, assembly GCF_003863965.1. Taxonomy (GTDB): domain Bacteria; phylum Bacillota; class Bacilli; order Paenibacillales; family Paenibacillaceae; genus Fontibacillus; species Fontibacillus oralis. The sequence goes on along the minus strand of NZ_RRCN01000001.1, from coordinate 3,378,955 downwards.
GAGCCGTTTATCCGGGACAGCCTGAAAGCGGCCATCCGCTGGGAAGAGGAGTTCGGCATTCAGATCATTGGCGAGGCGAAGGACGGACAGGAGGCCTACGAGCTCTGCCTAAAGCTCAAGCCTGACATATTGTTTATTGACATTATGATGCCGTTTTGGGACGGACTGCAGGTGGCCGCGAAGCTGAAGGAGGCGGAATGCCCGGCTAAAATCATCATTATCAGCGGCGTGCAGGATTTCTCTTATGCGCAAAACGCATTAAAGATCAATGCGGAAGGCTACATTTTAAAGCCTGTGAAATTGCCCGAGCTGAAGGAAATTTTCCGCAAGACGGTGGATGGTATCCATAATGACCGGAACGTGCAGTTCAATCTGGATCATCTCAAAAAACAACTGCAGGAGAATACGCCTTTGATCCGGGATAAATTTTTGCAAAATTTGCTAGCCGGCCTGTATCCCGAAGCGGAGGAAATTTGGGAGAAGATCGCTTTTTTCGGGATGCCATTATCCCCGGACCAGCAATTTACGGTGGGCGTCCTGCAGCTCGACGACTACAAAAAAGCGCTGGAGAAGTATTCCGAGGAATACAAGCAGCTGCTTTATTTTTCCATGCAAAATATTATCAACGAGATCTTGGCGGAGCAAAGGGCCGGCCTCAGCTTCGTCGCCCGGGAAAATGAATTCATTCTGCTGTTTTGCAGCAGCGGCGGAGTGGAAGTCCAGGAGATCACGCGGCTGTGCGAGGTTTGCACCCTTAATATCGGCCGGTATTTGCAGCTTTCCGTGTCGATTGGCATCGGGAATACCTGTATGCAAATCCAAAGGGTGGAGGAATCCTACAAAGAAGCGTTAACCGCTCTTATTTATAAGTTTTATACCGGTCAGCGTTCCATCATTCATATCCGGGACATTCGGCCCGATAACGAAACGCTGCAAAGCTCTTATTTGTACAAGTTACATACCGACCTGATGAACGCGTTAAAGGTGGGCAATACGAGCAAAACGGCCGCCCTGCTGGAGGACCTGTTCCGGCATCTCGGCGAACCGAAGCCGCAATTGGATTATGTGCAAAGCTTGTGTGCGGAAATGATCTTCACTTCCGCGCGCACGCTGTATGAGCTGGATGGCGGAGGCGAGCACGTTCTTAGCGATCGGATGACGATCATTAAGGAAATTTACGGCAAAACCGAAATCGGACAGCTTAAGGACTATATGCTGCAGCTTTTCACCGATCTGACCCGTTATCTGGAAAATAAAAACACGACGAAAAACAGCAAAACGATCAACAAAATCAAGGAGATTATTCACGAGGGTTACGCCCGGGAACTGTCCGTCGCAAAAATCGCCGAGCAGGTGTATCTGACTCCCAATTACATCAGCCTGATTTTCAAGCAGGGCACAAATGAGACGATCAGCGATTACATCACCAAGGTACGGATCGAGCAGGCCAAAAAGCTGCTTCACAATTCCGACCTGAGGGTCATGGAAATCGCCGAGCTTGTCGGCTACGAGAATCCGCATTATTTCAGCACGGTTTTCAAAAAGAATGTCGGCTGCCACCCGCTGAAATACCGCGAGGATATCGGGAAAGGCCAGATATAGCGCCGCTGTTGTCCTCGGTATATCTTGAACGGTTCGTGCGGCATTTAACAAGCAAAGAAAAATGCCGCATATTTTAACATGCGGCACTTTGCCGGTTCAGCCTACGCCAAGGCCTCCCGCCGGATCCGTTCCAGCAAAGCCCGGCAGCCCTGCTGCACCATCTCGTAAACCTCTTCGAAGTTGCCCGTATAATACGGATCGGGCACTTCCTTGACCGTAGACTCCGGAACGAGGTCGAGCAGCTTCAATATTTGGGCGTCCGCTTGCCGTGCCAGCGACTTCAAATCCCGCTCGTTTTGGTTGTCCATGGCGATGATATAGTCGAAATCCGAAAAATCGGCAGGCGCGACCTGCCTGGCCCGAAGCCCTTCGTACGATATGCCGTATTGATCCAAAATGCGGCGCGTGCCATGATGCGGCGGATTGCCGGTATGCCAGCTGCCCGTTCCCGCCGAATCGATGCGGAACCGGCCGCTTAATTCCGCTTCGGCCACCAGATGCCGGAACACGGCTTCGGCCATCGGCGAACGGCAGATGTTTCCGAGGCATACAAACAAAACGCAGACCGGTTGTTGCTTGTCCTTCATTACGCTTTCCCCCCTGGTCAGATATTACTATAGGATTTCCGTCAGAACAACCTGCTGCGGTGGTTTTTCGGTTGGGAGTCCTTCCTAAGAGGCAGCAAAAGGCCCCCGCCCGGGAGTATCCCTGAGCAGGGCCTTTGTGAAGGCGGCGACGGGCCGCCCCGGGTTGGGCGAATCCGCCGTCCCTGGGACAAACGTTACTCTTTCCGCACGACCGGAATCCAGATTTCGCTTTTGTACGTCGGCGAGGTGACGTCAGGGCTTTCGTTCCAGAGGATTTCCGGCCCTTCGGCCAGCTCGTAATTTGCGGACGGAAACCATTCGGCGTAAATCCGTCCCCAAACGTTTTGCAGCGTCTCGGGAAACGGCCCGACCGCCGTGAACACCGCCCACGTCGAAGCGGCAACTTCAAGCGATGCCAGATGAGCGGGACACTCCCGCGAAGTGGCGACACCGATATAATGATCGAGTTCCCCTTGCTCCTTCATCCGTCCCTCCGAAAAATTCGCTGACGCGCTGATCATGCCGGCCGGTTCCACATTGGACAGCCCTTTCAGGAGCCGAATGGTCTCCTCGTTCAAGCTCTGCCACATTTCCGCGATCTGCGGATTGACACCGTGAAATTGGATCGGCACTCGTTTGGATAACCCGACGATCCGAAAAGCCTCTTTTTCCACAATACGATAGTTCATTTCGCTTCCCCCTTGAATGGTAAGTTGGAAGGTCATACGCGGATAAGCTTTTAACGGTTGGCCCGGATTTCTCGCTTCGGACGGCGTGATGCCGTGCATGGCCTGAAACGCCCGGGTAAAAGCGTCCGCCGAACCGTATCCGTACTTCACCGCCACATCGATAATCCGGATATCTTGATGCTGCAGCTCGAACGCGGCCAGCGTCAGCCGTCTGCGGCGAATATACTCGGACAACGTCACGCCGGCCAAAAAAGAAAACATCCGCTTGAAGTGATATTCCGAACAAACGGCGAGCCTGGCCGCATCCTTATAATCGATTTCATCCGCCAGATGCTGCTCGATATAGTTTAATGCGGCGTTTAAGTTTTTAAGCGAATCCATCGTCTGCACCTCCTTCACACTCACAGGATAACAGGATCAAACGCGCCCGATCCGACTTTTCGTGCCCGAAAATGACGGGGCGTTCACCTCGGGCATCAGCCTTTGGGAGCAGAAGCGGGTTTTACCGGGTGCAGGCCCGGTAAGCGGTTGGGGAAATCCCCGTATGCCCCTTAAATTGACGGGAGAAATGGGCCAGCTGCATGCCTAGCCGTTCGGCGATTTCGGCGATGCTTTCGTCAGTATATGTCAACAGCCGCTTGGCTTCTTCCATTCGCTTGCGCTGCACGTAATGCATCGGCGTGATGCCCATGATTTTTTTAAAATAAGGGATAAAATAATTCGGATGCAGGTGGACGATATCGGCCAAAGTTTCGATCTCTATCGGCTCGTGCAAATGCTCCTGAATATACTTCAGCACGCCCGCCAGCTTCTCCCGCTCCGTAAACTGCATATAATCCTTCAAAAAATCCCGGTATCCCCCTTCTTCCAGACAGCACGCCAGCAAATTGAGCAGACCGGCCTGCAGCCTGAGACCCGCAAACGGCCCGCCCGCCTGGAACAGATCGATCATCGACTCGAACGTCGTGCGGACATACTCCGGGTCCTGAACATCGCTGATAAACAACTTGCTCCCCGCGTGAAAAAGCGGCCATTCCCCGACCTGCGCGTCGAAATGGCAAAAATACCGGGTATACGGATTGTCCGGCGCGGTAAAGGTCGTTTGGCTCGATCCCGCCGGCATGATCATCAGTTGGTTCTGCTGCGGGTAGTACGTTTCTCCATTAATGATGACCGAACCTTCGCCTTGAGATATAAAATACAGCCGGTTGAAGCTGGGGGCTAGTTCCGTCCGGTTCCACCCGGGGAACCCGCTTTTAAGCTGGACATGCGTTACCGTTACGGTCAGGCTTTCGGGCAGCCGCCCGGCCAGAAGCTCGGTTTCATTCATAGGAACTGTCGTCTCCTTCGTTTCCTCGGCTTCGTTGGTTCGGCTCTTACTGGTCGATTTTGCAAGCACTTTCATCAGTTGTTCGATAATCTTATTGTAGCATCGCGATTTTACCAAACACACCTTAATTTTGTGCAAAATCCCCTTAATCTTTGCCATTCTCATCCTTCGGAATTCAAGTTAAGCTAAGGGGGCATGGGGTACATACACGGGTAGTTTAAAAACTGTAGCGGAAAAAGGGGCTTAAGGAGATTCACCGTTACCGAACGGAACATCCTTCCACCCAAAATTGAGAAAGGCAGGGAGCATCATGGACAAAGTACGGTTTGGCATCATCGGCATCGGAAATATGGGAACCTCGCACGCGCTGTCTCTGATTGGCGACATTAAGGGCGCGGAGCTGGCGGCCGTATGCGACTCGAACCCGGAAAGGCTGAAATGGGCAAAAGAACGTCTGCCGAGTGCGGTGCGCACCTTTGATGAGGCGGATGCTTTTTTCGCTTCGCGGGCTATGGACGCCGTGTTGATCGCAACGCCGCATTACGATCATCCGACACTGGCGGTGCAGGCTTTTGAGAGCGGTTACCATGTGCTCGTGGAAAAGCCGGCCGGCGTGTTCACCAAAGCGGTCCGCGAAATGAATGAAGCTGCCGCGAAATCCGGCAAGCGGTTCGGCATTATGTACAATCAGCGGACGAATCCGCTGTATGCCAAGCTGCGCGACCTCGTGCTGTCCGGAGAACTGGGGGCGATCCGCAGGACAAACTGGATCATCACGAACTGGTACCGGTCGCAAAGCTACTACGATTCCGGCGGCTGGCGGGCAACCTGGGCCGGGGAAGGCGGCGGCGTGCTGCTCAATCAGGACCCGCATCAGCTTGACCTATGGCAATGGACGACCGGCATGATGCCGAAGCGGGTGCGCGCTTTTTGCCATTTTGGGAAGCACCGCAACATCGAGGTCGAGGATGACGTCACCGCCTATGTGGAATACGAAAACGGCGCAACCGGCCTGTTCGTCACGACCACCGGCGAAACGCCAGGGACGAACCGGTTTGAGCTGGCCGGGGAGGGCGGCAAAATCGTCGTGGAGGACGGCAAACTGACGTTTTGGCGCCTGCGCGTGCCCGAACCGAAATTCAACGCCGAATATACCGGGGGATTCGGGCAGCCGGAATGCTGGAAATGCGAAATTCCGGTCGATGGCGGCGAAGGCCCGCAGCACAAAGGCATCCTGCAAAATTTTACGAACGCGGTGCTGGACGGGGATGCGCTGCTGGCGCCGGGAGAAGAAGGCATCCTCGGCCTGACGATTTCCAACGCCATGCACCTGTCCGCCTGGACGGAGGATTGGGTGGATCTCCCGCTCGATGAAGATTTATTCCACGAAAAGCTGCAGGAGAAAATCAAAACGTCGGTGTTCCGCAAAGACAGCGGGGGCGCAGGCGGCGGCAGAGTGCTGGACGTGTCGGGAACGCATTGATGGGGGACTGACTGAAGCTGGACAGGGCTGGACGGAGGCTGATGGAGTTAGTGGAGGTTGGCAGAGATTAGTGGAGGTTAGCACAGGTTAATGGGTGCTGGTGAGTTGGGCGGCTAATCGGTTGGACGTAAAAATAGCGGTAAAAAATGTCGTTATTCATTTAATTTACTACCGATTAAGAGAAATAAGGGAAAATTATGTCGCTATTTAAGGGACAGCGTGGAAAAATGCCAGTTCAGCCAGGGTTGCTCTAAAAATAGAGACAAAATTTTCCGCTATTTGCTTTCAAAGCCCTCTGGTAAAAAAATAACGCCATAAAATTCCGCTATTTTCCCCCTGCTACTGTAAAAGCACCCCTTTTTATTTCCGCCCCTCTGCAATAACGCCGCCGGGCTGGTCCAACCGACTTGTTTTATGCCGACAAGCTTATACCTAAGGATTATACCAAAGGAGGAGCGATGTAAGATGAAATTGTCCGTGTTTACGGTGGCTACACCGGATTTGACGCCGGAGGAGTTGATTCTTGCGGCGCGGGAAGCCGGGCTGGATGGCGTCGAGTGGCGCTTCAAGGGAGTACCCGCCGAAGCCAAGGGCGAAGCGCCGTCGTTTTGGCGCAACAACCTGTGCTCAATCGACCCGGGGCTTTCGGACACAGAAATGCTGCGGTTCAAGGAGATCACGGAGGCGCAGGGCCTGGAAGTGGTTAGCGTGACGCCGTACTTAAATTCCTTGAACCTGGAAGAGACGGATCGAGCCTTCCGCGCCGCCCGCCTGCTTGGAGCGAAGATGATCCGCGTTGGGGCGGCCGGATACGACGGGTCGACTCCCTATCCCGAACTGTATGAAGCCACCGTCCGCTATTTGAAGGAAGCCGAGCGGATGGCGAAGCAGTACGGAATCAAAGGCGTCGTTGAAACGCACCACAATACGATCGCGCCCAGCGCCGGGCTAACCCATCGGCTGGTCAGCCACTGCGATCCGGAATATATCGGCGTGTTGTTCGATCCCGGCAACATGGTGCATGAAGGGTATGAACGATTCAAAATAGGGCTGGAGCTGCTTGGTCCGTATTTAGCGCATGTGCACGTGAAAAACGCCCTTTGGGTGCAGGACGGCACACGCGCAGACGGGACAGCCGCCTGGCGTTCCGAATGGGCCCCGCTGGCGGGCGGGATCGTCGATTTCCGCATGCTGCTGGATGACCTGAGATCCGTAGGTTATGACGGCTACCTCGGCATCGAGGATTTTAGCGGCCAGTACGATTCCAAGACGCTGCTCAAAGCGTTTACCGAATTTATGCGTGAAAGGATGTAAAGCCGATGAGTGGACCATTCGAAAAGAAACCGACGAGTCCAATGAAGGAGCATGTCCCAGACCAGCAAAATGGCGGCGGCTCCTCGCCCTCGCTTCAGCCTGAGTCTTTTCAGACGAGCGACGGCATGAACTACGCGCCGAAAGGACGGCCGAACCCCGTCGTGGGGCCGGGCGAGTTCGCGTTCGCGGCCGTCGCCCTAGACCATGGCCACATTTACGGCATGTCCGGCGGGCTGGTCGAAGCCGGGGCCACCCTGAAATGGGTCTATGATCCCGACCCTGCCAAGGTGAAGGCGTTTACTGCGCAGTTTCCCCAGGCTGCTGCGGCCAACAGCCTCGAGCAGGTGCTCGCCGATCCCGAGGTCAAGCTGGTCGCGGCCGCGGCCGTCCCGTCGGAACGCGGTCCGCTCGGTCTGCGGGTGATGGATGCGGGGAAAGATTATTTTACCGACAAAACGCCGTTTACGAGCCTGGACCAACTGGAAGCCGCCAGACAAAAGGTGCGCGAGACGGGCAAAAAATACGCCGTCTATTACAGCGAGCGCCTTCACGTCGAATCCGCCGTGTACGCCGGCCAATTGGTGCAGAATGGAGCGATCGGCCGGGTGATTCAGGTTACGGGCTTCGGTCCCCATCGCCTGAACGCCGCCTCGCGTCCGGAGTGGTTTTTCCGGAAAGAAAAATACGGCGGTATTCTCTGCGACATCGGCAGCCATCAAATCGAGCAGTTCCTGTACTACACCGGTTGCAAGGATGCGCAGGTGCTCCACAGCAAAGTCGCCAATTACCATCACCCGGAATATCCCGAGCTGGAGGATTACGGGGACGCCACCCTGGTCGGGGATAACGGGGCCACGCAATATTTTCGTGTCGACTGGTTTACGCCGGACGGGCTTGGCACTTGGGGCGACGGCCGGACGTTTATTTTGGGCACCGAAGGATACATTGAGCTGCGAAAATACACCGATATCGCGCGGGACGCCGGCGGCGATCACGTTTATCTCGTCAACCGGAGCGGGGAGCATTATTTTAACGTTCGCGGGCAGGTTGGCTATCCGTATTTCGGGGAGCTGATCCTCGACTGCATCCACCGGACGGAAAATGCCATGACCCAGGTGCACGCCTTTAAAGCTGCGGAATTGTGCCTGAAAGCGCAGCAGCAAGCGGCGCGAATTTGCTAAGGAACGGAAGGGATTAGCAATGCGGGAACAAACAGGGGCGGCCATCGTCGGCTGCGGAACGATTTTCCCGGTGCATGCCGGTGCCGTCAGCCGGATGGAAGCCGCCGGCTTGAAGCTCGTCGTCGACACCGACGGGCGCAAAGCGGAGCAAGCCGCGGCCGAATACGGCTGCGAGGCGGCAACGGATTACCGCGCCATTTTGGAACGTGAGGATATTCAGGTCGTTCACTTATGTACGCCCCACCATCTGCACGCGGAAATGGCGGTAGCTTTGCTTCAAGCCGGCAAACATGTGCTGTGCGAAAAGCCGATGGCCCATAACTTGCAGGCGGCGGAGCGGCTGCTCAAGACTGCGCAGGACACGCCGGCCCAACTCGGTATCGTGTTTCAAAACCGTTATAACGCGATATCGCAAAAAATCCGGGAGGTGATCGATTCCGGCGCTTTGGGCAAGCTGCTCGGTATGAAGGGAATCGTCACCTGGCACCGGGGCCGCGATTATTATGCCGGCAGCCCGTGGCGGGGACGCTGGGAGACCGAAGGCGGCGGCGTGCTGATCAATCAGGCCATCCACACGCTCGATTTACTGCAATGGTTCGGTGGCGAAATCACCTCCGTGCAGGGAAACGTCACGACAGGCATCCTCGCTGACACGATCGAAGTGGAAGACACCGCGCATGCCGGCATCGCCTTTAAAGACGGGGCTTGGGCTATTTTTTACGCTACCAATGCTTACGTTACCAATTCCCCCGTCGAGCTCGAACTCGTCTTTGAAGCGGGAACGCTCTACCAGCGGGATGACCACCTTTATTTAAAGCAAAACGGCGCGGAAACCCGACTGGATGAGCCTGCTTCAAGCTATAACGCCAATACTGTGCCGGGAAAAGCATATTGGGGCGGCAGCCATGAGCTGCTTATTTCCGATTTTTACGATCATGTCCGGGAAGGACGCAAGTTCTGGATTGATGAGGCGGAAGGGATCAAATCGCTGCGGATCATCTCGGAGTTGTACCGTTTGTCGAAGACGCAGGAGCTGCGATAAACAAAACGGACAGAGAGGCAAAACCTAACAAACAAAGTGACAAAAAGAGAGCTTAGACCGGTTCCTTCCGGGAACGGTCTGTTCTTTTTTTGAGCCGGATGCCTTAATATTATGCAGTAAAACGATATGCCGACTTCTTAAAAAAGCTTCCCTAAGCCATATAACGACTTTCGGGAAGCTTCTACTTCTAGACTTCTCTAGCAATTTACCTAATCGATAAATTTCAAATATTTCAGCAGCCTTTTAACAAATGAAGCGGCCTCTGCCCGAGAGGATTTTTGCTTTGGAGCGATCGTATCTTGGTTTATCCCATGGATCAGCCCTTGATTCAAGGCTTGCTTCATAGCGTTTTTCGCCCATGGCGATACCGTTTCTTCATCCTTGAAAACTGGTGTCCGGGCTTCCGGGTCCGTCTTTATCTCGCTTCCTTCGACATACTCAATCGCTTTTTGCGCTATAACAGCCATTTCTTCCCGGGTTATTGGGGTGTTAGGATTGAAATTATTTCCATCCCCTTGCACCAATCCTGCTATTAGTGCCGCTCCGATGCTTCCCGTAAACCAATCATTGGCGGACACGTCCAAAAATAGGTCTGACTTCGGTTCTTCTTTCAACCCCAACCCACGGACTACCAAAACGACAAATTCGGCTCGGGTTATCGCACGGTTCGGTTCGAATTTATTAGGAGCTGCTCCATGCAAAAGTAATTTATTCGCCATTAATTCCACATCATTACGAGCCCAGTGGCTATTCATATCAGCAAAGCTCTTATCGTTTGACAATACGGTATATATGCTGTTATGGTCGGTTTTTATCGAAACCTCCGTAGCCCCATTCTTATCTTGAAACAATGACGGAACAAAGGATACCCGGTTTGTTTCGGGATTCATCCAGACCGCCGTTGAACGGTCTGCGGGAACCGGTTGATTCAAAAGGATTTTTCGTTCTACGTATTCCTTTGAGAAATCCGATACCTCCACATCTCCAATCCGAATCGAAAAGTCGATAGGGCCGGGTTCCGCTTGAACAGCCCCCTCATCCAGCACTATACCTTGAATCAATGAACCCGTCTTTTCGTCCAATTTCATGATTTGAACGGACAACGAATCTTCGTCATATGTGTTAGACCATTGCTGGATCAGATCTGCAGGCAACAAGTATTGGGCATTTGAAGATCCGAATCCAATGCGCAGGTTTTCCAATGGGCCCGCATTGCGAAAAGCCTCCAAAGGCAGATTGAAGATAATATTCGATCCGTATCCGGCAGCATCTATCATCAACACTTGCGGTCCATCATGGACAGCTCCATTTTTTTGCAGTTCACTGGATAAGGTTTCAGCATAAATATTAATCGTTGTCTGTTCGCCGGCCTCGGTTGCTCCGTCCATGATTTGGGCGTAAGCCATTATTCCGTCTTGTGGTGAAACCGGGGAAACCGAATCCCGGGTAGTCAGGCTGGTGACGGCTGATTTTCTGGACTTTTGTGGAGTAACGTTTGGCGTGCTCGATATCGTTTTAAATACCCATTTGCTCGAGCCAAGGACTCCCGTAAATGGGTTCCCACTACGGTCCACCAGCGTCCCTGGCGTAACTTCTACGTAGTATGAAGTCCCGCTTTCCAATCTTTGTTGAAGATTCAATTGGACCGTGCTCTCGTTCAAATAGCCATAGCCATCCGTAACCATACCGCCCGACACGCGGGCTTGTCCCGCTACACTGCCGTCCGCTGTCTCATGAATGATTACATCGCCGGTTCCCCACTTCACCGGTTCGCTAAACGTCATGTTCAGCCACGGGCTTAAGCTCGCTCCGCTGCCTTCTGGACTTTTGTCCACCAGTTGCGGCGCGGTTTGGTCCATCGTCCGGAAGCTCCACATCCAGGGACCGCGAATGCCGCCAAACCCTTGGCCTGCTCCATCCAGGAACATTCCGGAGGTAACTTCCACGTAATACGACGTGTCGTCTACCAGCGGAGAGTTCAGGCTAATAATCGCCATATTCCCGCTCAGACGTACGTTCCCTCCGCTCAGCCGGTCTACCATCTGGTTGTCCGACTGCCGGTACACCGCGATTTCTCCGGTTCCGAGATGAATCGCTTCACTGAAACGAATCGTGAGCTGCGGCTGTAATTCCGAGCCACCGCTTTGCGGCCACAAGTCCGTATAGTACGGCGCCTCATCCCGCGTCGTAAACGTCCACTCGCTCGAACCAAGGACTCCCGCAAATGGGTTCCCGCTACGGTCCACCAGCGTCCCTGACGTGACTTCCACGTAATACGATGTCCCGCTTTCCAAACCCCAGTTGTACAGGTATAACTCTGCTTCATTTCCGTTCAAATAGCCATATCCGCCATCGGTCACCATGCCGCCCGACACGCGGGCTTGTCCCGCTACACTGCCGTCCGCCGCTTCATGGATGATTACATCCCCAGTACCCCACTTCACCGGTTCGCTAAACGTCATGTTCAGCCACGGACTTAGGCTTGCTCCGCTGCCTTCTGGACTTTTGTCCACCAGCTGCGGCGCGGTTTGGTCCATCGTCCGGAAGCTCCACATCCAGGGACCGCGAATGCCGCCAAACCCTTGGCCTGCTCCATCCAGGAACATTCCGGAGGTAACTTCCACGTAATACGACGTGTCGTCTACCAGCGGAGAGTTCAGGCTAATAATCGCCATATTCCCGCTCAGACGTACGTTCCCTCCGCTCAGCCGGTCTACCATCTGGTTGTCCAACTGCCGGTACACCGCGATTTCTCCGGTTCCTAGATGAATCGCTTCGCTGAAACGAATCGTAAGCTGTGGCTGTAATTCCGAGCCACCGCTTTGCGGCCACAAATCCGTATAATACGGCGCCTCGTCTCGCGTCGTGAACGTCCACTCGCTCGAACCAAGGACTCCCGCAAACGGATTTCCGCTCCGGTCCACCAGCGTCCCTGGCGTGACTTCTACGTAATATGATGTCCCGCTTTCCAAACCCCAGTTGTATAGGTACAACTCGGCTTCATTTCCGTTCAAATTCCCATAGCCATTGGTCACCATGCCGCCCGATACATGGGCTTGTCCCGCTACACTGCCGTCCGCCGCTTCATGAATGATTACATCCCCAGTACCCCACTTCACCGGCTCGCTAAACGTCATGTTCAGCCACGGGCTTAAGCTCGCTCCGCTGCCTTGCGGACTCTTGTCCACCAGCTGCGGCGCCGTTTGGTCCATCGTCCGGAAATTCCATGCCCATGGACCGCGAATGCCGCCAAACCCTTGGCCTGCTCCATCCAGGAACATCCCGGAGGTGACTTCCACGTAATACGACGTGTCGTCTACCAGCGGAGAGTTCAGGCTAATAATCGCCATATTCCCGCTCAGACGTACGTTCCCTCCGCTCAGCCGGTCTACCATCTGGTTGTCCAACTGCCGGTACACCGCGATTTCTCCGGTTCCTAGATGAATCGCTTCGCTGAAACGAATCGTAAGCTGTGGCTGTAATTCCGAGCCACCGCTTTGCGGCCACAAATCCGTATAATACGGCGCCTCGTCTCGCGTCGTGAACGTCCACTCGCTCGAACCAAGGACTCCCGCAAACGGATTTCCGCTACGGTCCACCAGCGTCCCTGGCGTGACTTCCACGTAGTATGAAGTCCCGCTTTCCAATCTTTGTTGAAGATTCAATTGGGCCGTGCTCTCGTTCAAATAGCCATAGCCATCCGTAACCATACCGCCCGACACGCGGGCTTGTCCCGCTACACTGCCGTCCGCTGTCTCATGAATGATTACATCGCCGGTTCCCCACTTCACCGGTTCGCTAAACGTCATGTTCAGCCACGGGCTTAAGCTCGCTCCGCTGCCTTCTGGACTTTTGTCCACCAGCTGCGGCGCCGTTTGGTCCATCGTCCGGAAGCTCCACGTCCACGGACCGCGAATGCCGCCAAACCCTTGGCCTGCTCCATCCAGGAACATTCCGGAGGTAACTTCCACGTAATACGACGTGTCGTCTACCAGCGGAGAGTTCAGGCTAATGATTGCCATATTCCCGCTCAGACGTACGTTCCCTCCGCTCAGCCGGTCTACCATCTGGTTGTCCAACTGCCGGTACACCGCGATTTCTCCGGTTCCTAGATGAATCGCTTCGCTGAAACGAATCGTAAGCTGTGGCTGTAATTCTGCGCCGCCGCTTTGCGGCCACAAGTCCGTATAATACGGCGCCTCATCCCGCGTCGTAAACGTCCACTCGCTCGAACCAAGGACTCCCGAAAACGGATTTCCGCTCCGGTCCACCAGCGTTCCCGGCGTGACCTCCACGTAGTATGACGTCCCGCTTTCCAGGCCCCAGTTGTACAGGTACAACTCGGCTTCATTTCCGTTCAAATTCCCATAGCTATCGGTCACCATACCGCCAGACACGCGGGCTTGTCCCGCTACACTGCCGTCCGCCGCTTCATGAATGATTACATCCCCGGTTCCCCACTTCACCGGCTCGCTAAACGTCATGTTCAGCCACGGGCTTAGGCTTGCTCCGCTGCCTTCTGGACTTTTGTCCACCAGCTGCGGCGCCGTTTGGTCCATCGTCCGGAAGCTCCACGTCCAGGGACCACGAATGCCGCCAAACCCTTGGCCTGCTCCATCCAGGAACATTCCGGAGGTAACTTCCACGTAATACGACGTGTCGTCTACCAGCGGAGAGTTCAGGCTAATAATCGCCATATTCCCGCTCAGACGTACGTTCCCTCCGCTCAGCCGGTCTACCATCCGGTTGTCCGACTCCCGGTACACCGCGATCTCTCCGGTTCCAAGACTTGGTTCCTGATCAAATAGCAAACTAAGCAAGGGAGTCAACGAAACTCCACTGCCATAGGGAAGCATCTGCAATAATTCCAACGGATCATCGGCCATAATATAATAGGTTTGCGGGCCAACGTCATACGTGGAATCCGTAACGGTTACGGCATTGTCCGGGTCGGCGTAATGAATTTGGTCTTGTTCTGTCAACCCGTTTGCATTAGCATAAAAAGGATTCGTCAGGTTTATGACTTGTGAGGTTAACAAAGTAACTTTTAATATATGATCAACTTTTTCCAGTTTTCTTTTTTTTCTGGCCATTGTCATGCCTCCTAACCCATGTTAGTAATATGAAAGCGATCTATGATATCTTTGGACTTTACATAATCCTGCTGGCAGCTCCACACAAAATCTCCGAAGTGCAAAACAACCTTATGGGCTTTGCTTAATGTTTGGCGGTCATTTTTAATAGAGTCCATTTTGCTGTATAAAAACTCGTACCCCATCCGGTTTCTGGGTAATATGTATAATTTGAAATACGGATTGCTGATCATATCGGCAAATAAATTGTCAAAATGGGCTAAAGCTGTACCTGCCTTCTCTTCTGAACCGGATTTGACCAAATAGGCCAGCTCCATCAGCTTTTGCTGCAGTTGCTCAAAAATCCTCCGGAACAGCTCCCCATCCTGCTGTAATTTATGTATGTTCCTCCTAAGAAAGGAGATATCGTAACCGGAATAGTCTTTGTCAAACATCCATCCTGTGTCGACATTTTTTTCTTGAAGCCTCAGCCTGATCACTTCGTCCAGAAACGCGAAATTCGTCCCTTCAATCCGTGCGCCCTCCCGGGTCGTGTTGATAAACTCAACCCCCGAACTTGAACGGATGTAGAACTCCATCTCCTTTTTCATTTTGATAAAAGAAGGGTTGCTTACCACCTTCTCCCCATTTACACCTTCAATCTGGACCATCCCTTCCCCATAGGGAATTCCCGTTGAATTCGTTACCCCGGAAGCATAGTATTTCTGGCTGCGGTAAGCCAGATTTTGTCCTACCAGGATAATCGTACTTGCTCTCATCCGAACCATACATTGCAAGGCAATCACTGCAACAGATGGAGCATCATTGATAATTGAAGGCGCTTCGCCCGATACGCTGCGAAGTAATCGGGCCGATACCTCATCTTGGGATATAATGACGTGCATTCGAGGGCCTGGATAAGAGTCCAGGGTATTTCTGCCAACTGTGCTTCCAAAAATAAGCGGAATCGTACCGATCTGTTCATCAATTATTTTTCTGATAACGTTCACGTTATAGGGATTCGGATCGTAGCTAAAAGTGCCGTGTGGGTATACTCCGTATTCTATTAAGGCATTGATTGCCGATCCTACTGAAAAAATATAGGCAAGCCCCTTCTCTTTTATCGTCCGCAGATGCTCTATTTCATCATTAAGCGAAGGTCCGGCCGACACAATAACAACAGGTTTGCCTTCAATGTATGGTTCTCCTTTTTGCAGAAAATTAGGAGTATTTAATACAAACGGTAAGTTATGTATGCTATTTAATGCCCACTCTTTTTCATAGATTTGATTCACTTTCATTCTCTGTTGCTTATAGTTCACTAATTGGCGGAGGGTGTCGTTAAATTGCTTGAGCTCATCCGGGAATATCCTCGCATAACCAGGCCAAATTGCTACCATGATTCTGGAGACCCGGTCGATAAGTTCTGCTAGCATAGGCACCGTTTTTGCTAAAGGATCTCCTAACATAATTTGATCGGCAGAAGACAAAATCTCACACTCATTGGAAGAACCTTGCTCTAAGAACACCGACAGAATTCCCGTGTTAGGCTCGAATATGGAAAAAGGGATCTCGGGATGTATGCGTTGAAAAGCCTTAATATGATATCCAAGGCCGATGCCGAAAAAAATGACATGCGATTCCTTCATCACATGTTCAAACTGGGCAACCCAAGCCGCAATTTGAGCTTCAGGATCAGCTTGTTCATAAATAAATTTTTCGGCACCATTTTGAACTACCATTAGATTATTGCCCCCGCTTTCAGCAGGAACAAGCTTAATATCATCCCTGGATGTTAATTGCGCCAAGTGCGGAAAACGCTGTTGGATAATGAAATCGCACCGACTTTGCATCGATTGTCATTCCCCTTTGGTTTTATGTTTTTGATTCAATTCTCCCCATGAAATTAATACCATTCTGGTAAATTCGACCTACTTCAAAAAAATCCCTTCTTTTTCGACATTGCCTTTGAGCGACAACGGACTAGGGGCAGGTGTCCTCGCTGATGCGATTGAGGTCGAAGACACCGCGCATGACAGCATCGCTTTTAAAACGGGCTAATTTTCACACTACTAATGCCTATGAGCTGCTCATTGCCGATTTCTACGATCATATCCGGGATGGACGCAAGTTTTGGATTGATGAGGCGGAAGGGATCAAATCGCTGCGGATCATTTCGGAGTTGTACCGTTTGTCGCGAGCACTTGGAACAAAGTAAAAAAACGCCGTCCTTGAATGAGGGTGAGAAGCCCGCGCGTGACCTTTCGGTTACAGCAGTCTTCTCATCTTCATTAGGATCGGCGTGAGCAAGGACCCGCGTTTCTTTTCGCGCGAAGCCTCATTCCGCATTGACTTGGCCTTCTCTTTGGCCAGCCGCCGCATCTGTTCGCCTATCCTGTACCTCTCGATCTCCATCTGAAGATCGCGGATATGTTGTTTGGCAATATCCAGGTTGTTGATGTTCATTCATTTCATCTCCATTCATTATTGATTCATTGTGTTGGGGTTTCAGTAATGCCTAGGGTTGGCATTCCACTTTGTTGCCCTTTCTCATCATAAAGCTCCCAATGCGGCAAAGCCAGGTACAAAACGGTTTTAATTCTTTTTTCCAGAAATGCAAAAAAACCGGCCTCTCGTTTGTTCGGAGAGGTCGGCTTATGGAGTTTGGCTTGTATAGGTTTAGGAGATTCCCTTCACCAGTTGGCTAAGGGCCTCTTGGGTAGGCGTAAGCGGGCGGCCGAGCACTTTTTCAAAATCATTGCTTGCGACTTCCAAAGTGCCTTCGCGAATGCCTTGCTGAATCCCTACCAGCATTGGGATGACGAAATCCGGTACGCCTGCGGCTTTCATGATGTCCGCGTAAGCGGCGTCGTCCACTTGCTGCACTTGTACGTCCTTACCTAACACGGCGCCAAGTGCGGAAGCCAGTTCTTCCTGCGTCAACAGCTTGCCGGATAGCTCGTAGATCGTATTTTCGTGACCGTCTCCCATTAATACTGCTGCCGCCGCTTCCGCGTATTCTTGTTGAAGCGCCCAGCCTACCTTGCCGTTTTCTGCCGACGTTACCCAAGGAGCCCCGGACAAAACGGCCTGAATGCTCGAAGTTTCATTTTCCAGGTACCAGTTGTTACGCAGGAAAGAGTAAGGAATTCCCGTCTTCAAAATCGCTTCTTCGGTCGCCTTATGCGTCGGAGCCAGCATGTTTTTGCTTTGCTGGGCATTGGCGATGCTCGTGTATGCAATAAATTTGACACCGGCACGCTCGGCGGCCGTTACGGCATTTTGGTGCTGCCGGATTCTTGTTTCGTTGTCGCCATCCGCAGAGATGAGCAGCAAGCGGTCAACACCTTTAAAAGCCGTTTCCAACGTTTCCGGATGATCAAAATCGCCTTGGCGCACCTCCACGCCCCGAGCCCGTAGTCCTTCCGCTTTCTCCGGGTTTCGCACGCTGACAGCCAGATCGCTGGCCGGTACGGACTTAAGCAGCGTTTCAACCACTTTCGTACCCAGTTTTCCTGTTGCGCCAGTCACTAAAATTTTCATCGGCTTTTCCTCCATTACAAAAGTTGTAGTTAGTCTAGTTATAACATATTCGGTTACAACTGATGTATAAATAAAAGCTCTTATGTGAGCTTTTATTGAAACTTTTCGATGAGCTGACTTAATGTCGTTTGTGCCAGCCTATGTTCCATCGCCAATTGAGCGTCTTTCAATTCCGCTTGGAGGACGTTTTCGATATTCCGTCCCACCGGACAAGCAATATTGGAATTTTCGTGAATACGGAACAGTTGGTTCTCCTCCGCCACATTCACGGCCCGATAAACATCCAGGAGCGTGATCCGGTCCGGTTCCTTGAGCAAGGCGGCTCCTCCCACCCCTGGCCGCACATCTACCAACCCCGCTTTTTTTAGCATCCCCATAATTCTTCGAATGATCACGGGATTCGTGTTCACGCTGCCCGCGATAAAATCCCCGGTGCAATCCGGAGTGACCGCAATGAGGGAAAGGGTGTGCACAGCAATCGAAAAGCGCGTACTGATCTGCTTCATAGGGTATCACCACCGTTGTAACCAGTATAGTTACAAATATTCGCTTTGTCAACCGCCTCGGCGCACATAGTAGTATGGCATCCTGGCGCTTTCAGCTGTTAAAGCATTACCGCCGCGCTCACTTATAAGGGTAAAACGGGAGCAAAAATAACAACCGCTTTTGGGGAATTTTTTTGCCCCCATCCCCTTGGCGAAAAAAAGCCAGCAATAGTGCCGGCTTTTGGCGGAGCGTACGCTTCAGGAACTTTTCATCATCCGGGACATTTCCTTGATCATCTTCCGCTTCCATTTGTTCACTCCTTGTTGCGTCATATTCAGCTCGCGGGCAACTTCCCGTTCTGTCTTGTCCTGCAGATATATTTTGTAGATGATCTCTTTCCCCGTATCGGAGGGAAGCGCGTTAATCAACTGTTTCACAACGATTTTGTCATCAGAAGATGAGGTGAAGCAGGTTTCCGACGGTTCGAATCCGTTGAACGAACATTCCCTTTTTCTTACCAATTTAGCCTTGTACTGAACCCTCCAAGCGATCCGATAAACCTCTTTCCGATATTGCTCGTACACGGTTGGCTGTTCTTTCATAACTACTTCCCCCTTTCATTCATCTTCTACCTATAGGGAAATCCAAAGGGACAATTAACAACCAAAAATGCTTAGGTAATTAGTATCATTTCATGTTTTTCTAATTAATGGATGTTGTTCGCCTTGTCTCTGTCATGTTTCTCCACGAAGAAGGTATCTTTTTAGCCAACTTTGTATATCATATGTATATACATTCAAGAAAGGGCGAGGTATACTATGAAGTATCAAGAAGGAGAGGATTTGATTCTAATGGCAACAGCCACACTCAGTAAATGGGGAAATAGTACTGGGATACGCATTCCGAATCAAATTATGAAACATCTTAATTTGGAAGAAGGTATTGAGGTGGAAATCATGATAACGCCGGAAAATGACATTCTTCTCCACCCGCTAAATAAACCACAGGAAACCAATGAAGATTTGCGTGCTCACCTTAAGGAACTTCTTTCAAAGATTAAGCCTAATTCCCCTCGCCATGATGAAATTGATTTTGGTGTTGAAGGAGACGAGTTGATTTGATGACCATTCCTTCACGGGGTGATCTGATCTGGCTTGACTTTGATCCGCAAGCTGGAAGAGAACAAGCTGGATGCCGCCCTGCCATCGTATTGTCTGAATTTGATTTTAACGAATTAACGGGTTTTGCTTGGGTTTGCCCGATAACCAACCAAACTAAAAACTATGCATTTGAAGTTGCTCTTCCTGAAGGCCTTCAAATTAATGGAGTGGTACTCACGGACCAGTTAAAGAGCCTGGATGTGAACAAAAGAAAAATCAAAGTTGTCGGACACCTGCCCATCGATTCAGATCCGATGAAGCAAATTTTACGCAATACGAGATCAATTTTGGCCTAAATACTACTCCATTACCAACCCGCCAGTCACAGGCGTATACGTTCCTGTTACGAACCGTGCCTCGGGGCCGGCCAGAAAAGAGATAACACCCGCCACGTCATCAGGTTCCGCAACCCGGCCAAGCGGGGTGAAGCGGCTGATCATTTCTTTTTCCTTGTCCGACATGAACGCCGTGGCATCGGTCTGCACCAAGCCGGGAGCGACTACGTTGGCGGTGATCCCATAAGAACCGAACTCCTGCGCAATATAGACGGCGAACGTATCCACTCCGCCTTTGGCTGTGCCGTGGGCGATCATGTTCGGCGAAGGGTCTTTGCCCAGGGTGCTGGATACGTAGATGATTCGCCCGAAACGCTGCTCGACCATCGTCGGAATCACCGCTTGCGTGGTGACGAAAGCCGCTTTCAGTTCATCATTCAGCTTTTGCGAAAATTCCTCCCAATACATTTCGGCAAAAGGTTTAAAAGAAAAGCTCATGTTGGCGTTGCACACCAATATATCGACCCGGCCAAACGCCGCCTTGGCTTGAGAAACGAGCTGCTGAACCTGGCCTCCCTCGCGTACATCGGCCTGAACGGCGATCGCTTCCCCGCCTGTTGCCCGAATCTCGGACACTACCGCTTCCGCCGCTTCAGCGTTCGATAGATAGTTGACGACGACCTTCGCTCCGCGTTCCGCCAACATTAAAGCAGTTGCCCGGCCTATCCCTCGGGCCCCGCCCGTTACGATCGCTGCTTGACCTGCCAATTTCATAGGAAAAATCCTCCTTTGAACGTTTTTTTATTAAGCTGCCTGCTCCTTCACGGTACTTCCTATTCAGCTTCCCTTACGCTCGTATGGCTGCCGCCATAAAGAGCCGCGATCTTCAACGCCGCCTCTTGCAGCTTTTCCGCCATATAGGCGGGTTCCAGAATAAGCAAATCCGTCCCGAACTGCAGCAAAAAATTCGTCAGCCACTTGCCCTCCGGCAGCGAAGTGCGGATCAGAAAGGTCCCATCGGCCTGACGCTCGATTTCGTGGTCCTCAAAACGATCCGCCGCGTGCACCTTGGCATCCCCGGAAATTCGCAGCACCAGATCGACCTTCGGACGGTTCGCGTCCCTCTTCCATTCCCGGCGCGAGCTCTGATCTTCCGTCAAATCGCGGCGGGTAAAGGATTCCTCCAGCACCTGGAGTTCTCTAATCCGGGACAGTCTGAACGTCCGAAAGGCCTTTCGGGACAAGCAATACCCGTGTAAATACCAGACATATCCTTTCAGCGCAAGGCCCACCGGCTCAACGCAGCGTTCCGTGTCCTCGCCCCGCGCATTCAGGTAATGAAACCGGATCCGTTTCAGTCCTTTGACGGCCTGCTGCAGAGACTCATATTTTTTGCGCTCCGAGTTGCTGCTTTTCCACGGGGCAAAATCGATCTGGAGCTGATGGCCGCCGGAAATCCGCTCCTGCTCAGCTTGGCTCACCAGGGTTCCGACCTTTTCCAGAAGACGGTCGATATTGGAGGCTTCCAGCGCCTGAGTTGACTGAAGCCCACGAAGTGCGGTCACCAAAGCAGTCAGCTCATCAAACGTCAGCATCTGCCGATCCAGGCGATAACCTTCCATAATTTCATAACCGCCGTCCGTCCCGGTATACGAGACTAAGGGAATTCCCGCCAGGCTAAGCGACTCCAAATCGCGGTAAATCGTCCTTAGCGACACCTCCAGCTTGTCGGCAAGTTCTTGCGCCTGCACCCTTTTGCGGTTCAATAAAATCATGGTGATCGCCATGAGACGTTCCAGCTTCATCATGCTCCCCCTTTCTAAAGACCATTGCTTTCTATCATCATAATCGATACCGGCTTTCCTGCAATAGCGGGTTAATGGGAGGGCACATAACCGTCTTGTTGAGCTTGAGCCCCGTCCGCCTGCTGCGGCAGTTCCAGTTTATCCTTCGTCATAAACAGCGCCGAAACAAGCGCAAGCACGGCCGGAATCAGACTCCAGGCGAAGGTTCCCGCGATCGACGAAGCCAAACCTTCCGTGATCGCACCAAGGGTGGCCGGATCCAGCGAGTGGCGCAGCTCCGGATTGAGCAATACGTAAGGATCGCCGAAATCGATCCCCTCTCCGGCAGCTCCCGCTCCGCTTCCCCCCAAAGCTTCCGTCAGCTTGGCGGTCAGCGCATGGCTCTGCAAGATCCCGAAAATCGTAATGCCCAGCGTCATTCCGAGCGAACGGTTAAAATTCAGCGTCGAGGTTGCCGCCCCACGCTGCGCCGCCGTAAACGGGTGAATGGCCGCGCTGCTCAGTACCGAAAAGGTCGAGCCGATGCCAAGACCGACAAGGGTCATATAAAGCGTGATCAGCATCCGCGGGGAATCCGCATGCAGTGTCGTTAACAGCGCAAGTCCTGCGATCAGAAGCAGCAGCGTCAATGCCAACACAGAACGGTACGGAAATTTGGAAACCAAGTACCCGCCTGCGGTTGCCGTCACGACCGAGCCGACCATCATCGGCAGCAGCACAAGCCCCGAATTAGCGGCCGTCCCGCCGAGTACGCCTTGGATGTAAATCGGGATGAACACGGATGCCGTCATAAACGCTGCGCCCCCCAGCATGCCGACAAGATTGCTCGTCGTAAACAGCCTGTTTCGGAACATCCGGTAGGAGATGATCGGTTCGACCGCTCTTTTTTCCACAAAAACGAGCAGTACCGCCAATACGAGAAATCCGGCGAACAGCCCCAAGATTTGCGGGGAGTTCCACGCATATTGCTTGCCGCCTAGCTCCAGCGCAAACATGAGACATACAACGGCGCCGACCAGCAGGATTGCGCCCAAAATATCGATTTTCTGCTTGGCGTGCTTCGCCGATTCCCTGTAATAGAACGCAATCAAAACAAATGCTATCAAACCGAGCGGCAGGTTAATGTAAAAAATCCACGCCCAGTGAAGATGCTCCGTAATATACCCACCCAGCAGCGGGGCCGCAATGCTCGCAAAACCAAACAGAGCCCCGAACATCCCCGTCATTTTGCCACGGTTCGCTGGCGGAACGACGTCAAACATGATCGTGAAGGCGATCGATACCATCGCGCCGGCCCCGATCCCTTGAAGCGCCCGGTACAAGCTGAGCTCCACGATAGATCCGGCGGTCCCGCACAATGCCGAGGCGACCATAAACACGATGATCCCAAACACGAAAAACCGCTTGCGTCCGTACATATCCGACAGCTTGCCGAAAATCGGCATTCCCGCCATCTCCGCCACCATGTAAGCCGAAGTCGCCCAAACAAACTTGTCGAGCCCTCCGATCTCGCCGACGATCGTACCCATCGCGGTTGCGACGATCGTATTGTCCATGGAAGCCATCAGAATGGCCAACAGGAGCCCGGTAATAACGACTCCTATTTTGTTGCTTGCTGCTTTAGTCACGAAAATCCTTCCTTCCCTGCCATCAAAGTTGTTTTCTGGAACCAGTGTAAAACACCGTTGTTGACAACTATGTGTCAGGAAGGGGATCGTTTTTTTAAATCAAAAATAAAAATCTTCGATCCGGTGGATTCGGTGATAGGAGGATTGGGCAGAAGTTTGAAGAACAAGTAAAAAGGTTGTTTCTCTTTTTGGGAAAGGAGTGGTTATCATGCATTTCAAACTATCGGAAGCCATCGAGGTTTTGTCAAGCACGCCGGCGGCTTTGCAGGCTTTTTTATCCGGCTTAAGCGAGGATTGGCTGAAGTGCAACGAAGGCGAGGGCACTTGGAATGTCTCGGAAGTGGTCGATCATCTTATCGAGGGAGAGAAGAGCAATTGGATACCGCGGCTGGAATCGATTCTTTACGAAGGTGGAAGCAAGCCTTTACCTCCCTTTGACCGGTACGCTCATTTAAATGAACAATTAAATCCTCCGATTGAACAACGGCTTCGGGAATTCAAAGCCCTCCGGATGCAAAATATCGATAAAATCAAGGCGCTTGCCGATCCGTCGTTGCATCTGGAGCGAACGGGCATTCACCCGGAGTTTGGCGAAGTGAAGCTAAGCGAGCTGCTGTCGACGTGGGTAGTTCATGATTTGACACATCTATCGCAAATTGCCAGGGTCATGGCCAACCGATACAAGGCCGACGTCGGGCCTTGGGTGGAGTATTTGGGGATATTGAAGAAATAGCACTAACCCGCCGGGTAACTTAGGTTATTATGGCGGGTTTGTTTATTCACGGTCATGGATATGTTCGAATTAGCTCATTTCATAGATTTGCTTGATTTGCGTTTTCGCTGCCTCCATTTGGTCGTCCTGCCTGATGACGATTTCCAAATCCCCGGTGCCGTAATGCCAAGGCAGATCTTCTTTTATTTTTCATAGGAGGCAGTCATGTGGAGTAGGTTTCAGTACGTGATGTCCAACTGGGGAAGGTTTTATTCATTAACGATTAAATATAGCTCGCTAAGTAAACACTCCATTCGGAGTACGTTAAGAAAATCATACGCTATTAAATAACTACCAAATTAAGGGGTTTTAACTGTGGAAAATCATAATAAACCAAAAGAACTCCTCGCTTTTGGAAGAGTCCTTCGAGAACTTCGAAAAGAAAATCAAATGACACAAGATCAATTGAGCTTATTTTCCCGTGTTGATCGATCATATATAAGTGAGTTAGAAAATGGAGAGAAGGCCCCGTCCCTACTCACCATTATTTCTTTGACTAAGGCGCTTCACATTAGCCTTGCTGCTTTTTTCAAAAGATTTGAAGATGAAATGAAGCTATAAATTGTTAGTAGTGAGCGATTTTGAATTATGATGAATCGCAGATTGGAAGTAATCGCAATAATCCCTAGTTTCCCCCATGCTTTCATTAAAGCAAATATTCACAAGCATATATTTTGTTCATTTTACGCTTCTCCCAACCAATTAAGAAAAACGCCCGCCGGCGTCCTTAGTGGCTCTGACTTCTACTTTGGACGCTGCTCTAACGGACACCACGGACCTTATCCGCCCATTTCCCGGGTATTTCCCAGTCTAACGGACACAGGCGACCCTATTTCGCTCTAAACCCGTTCATCCAGGCCGATTTGAGGGAAATAACGTCATCTGTGTCCGTTACATTTTGCAAACTCCCGTTTTTTCGAAAATAACGGCTCTGGTGTCCCTTAGCCCCCAGGTTACTCTTCTCCTCCTCTCTCTACCTGCGCATCGCTCTCTACCCATGCCCGAAATTTTATAATGTAAATAAATAATAGACCGGCATCCTCCGGTCCGCACAATAAACTGCTTATGAGATTTCTTCCAGGTCGTATTTTTTGATTTTATTGTAAAGGGTGGCCAGGGAGACGCCGAGCATTTGCGCGGCTTGTCTGCGGCCTTCCAAAGTATTGTCCGTCCGCTTTAACGCTTGGGCGATCCCGGCGCGTTCCGCTTGCTCGACGGCTTCTTTTAAGCTTCCGCCGCCTTGGCTGGCCGGCCGCCGCTCCGCGTGCTCCTGGCGGATGTAATCCGGCAGGTCGCGCGGTGTGATCGTGTTCCCTTCGACCATGCAAACGGCGTAGTCGATCACGTTTTTGAGCTGGCGAACGTTGCCGGGCCAATGATACCGGGCAAAAATATCCATCACCTCGGGCTCGACGATGTACGCTTCGGCATCAAGGCCGTTGGTGCGCGTCTCGTGCTTTAGCATGGAATCCACGATCGCCTCGATATCGCGGTGCCTGGCGCGAAGCGGCGGCAATTGCAGCATAAAAGCGTTAAGCCGGTAAAAAAGATCCTCCCGGAACCGCCCCTTCTCCACCATCTGGGCCAAATCCTTGTTGGCCGCGGCGATCACCCGCACATCCACCTCCAGCTCGCTAACGCCGCCCACCCGGCGGATGGCCGATTCCTGCAGCACCCGCAGCAGCTTGGCTTGAATATCGTAAGGCAGCTCCGAAATTTCATCCAGAAAAAGCGTGCCTTGATGCGCCAGCTCGAATAAACCGAGTTTTCCCCCGCGTTTGGCGTTCGTAAAAGCGCCCTCCTCATAGCCAAACAGCTCGCTTTCCAGCAGCGCTTCGGGGATGGCGGCGCAGTTGACGGCCACAAATGGTTTGTCGTTGCGGTCACTCTCATTGTGGATCGCCTGAGCCAGCAGCTCTTTGCCTGTCCCGCTCTCCCCGTAAATCACGACCGAAATCGAGGACCGGGCCACCTTTTTCGCCTTGGCGATCACCGCTTTCAGATCACCTTCCGCGCCGATGATATGCTCGAAGCTGTATTTGGCCTTGCTCAAGCTGCTCATACCTTGCTGCAGCCGTTTGATTTCCTTGCTGTTCTTTTCCAGTTTCTTCACCAGCTCATGGACCTCAACGGCGCCTTTGCAAATCGATACCGCCCCTTCCACCCGGCCGCCCAGAACGATCGGCGCCATATCGACAACGTACTCGACATTCCGCTCCTTACGCCGTATGCCGACCACGACCTTATTCTGTTTCATCACCTCCACCAACTGCGCGTTGGGGCGAACCGACAGCAGCGGCTTGCCGACGATCTCCGCTTCGGTGACCCCGGTGATCCGGGTATATTCGGGATTGATGAACAGAACGACGCCTTCCTTGTCAATGACCAACAGCCCATCCTGAATCGAGCGGAGCAACGCGAAAAAGTAATCGGCCAACGAACCGGACGGCAACTGCAGCAGTTCCCTTTTATTCCACATAACGCCTCCTTGAATACGGTTTCATCCTATTTTAAAAAAAGAAAGAAGCGCGATCAATGCGCAAACCGCGCTTCTTTTGCCGTCATACGCACGGCACAGCATGTTTCCGAATATATGCACAGCGCCCCATTTTAGTCCAACTCGATCTCCAGCTCCAAAAACGCCGAGGAAAGGCTTTTGCCATGCATATCGATCGCCAGCGAACGGGTCACTCCGCCGCCCAACGCCTTGGACATAACGAAGTTCAAAGCATGCAAACGGGGCAGCTCATAACGCACCACGTCTCCCTGGACAATATCGCTGAAAAACTCCCGCACCTTCTCCGCGGTGACCTGCGCCTTTACGGCTTCATAATCGGCTTCCTTGTACACGATCAGCGAAATGTTGGAGATATCGCCTTTGTCGCCAGTCCGGGAATGGGCAATTTCACGCAGCTTCATCGTCTACACCTCCTCGTAAAATACGGCAATCTCAATATCTTCGGCCGGCACCAACACGGACGCAATCGACACGATCTCTTTGACGCCCGCCCGGGCCCCGCCACCGCCGGCCGGCCCATTGGTGTACAGCGCCTCCACCTCATTGCCGATCACGGCCGCGTGTTTGCGTTCGAGCGTTCTCCCCGCCACCCGCAGGCGGACTTCGCTTAGCCCGTCAAAATCAGCATTAATCATACGGGAAATTTTATTTCCGTACAATGAATTTACTCCGATGTAATCCACGCGCAGCTCCTGGATCGGCACCTGCAGCAGCTCCAGCCGTTTGGCTACGATTTCTCCGGCCAGCTTGGCCCGTTTGTAAGCCCCGCTGCCGCCGTAGCTCATTTCGCCTTCGCCAATATAACAATCTTGATATCCCACACTCGTTTTATAAAAACCCGTCTTGGCTTTTCCTTTGGCTCCCGTCACTCTAACCTGGTTTAATCCGATTTCTTCAACGGTCAGCTCCGTAAAATCGGCCACCACATCCGGAGTCAGATAATTGGCCGGGTCATGGATTTCGTACAGCAGCTGTTCTTTAATCGTATCCTTATTGACCACGCCTCCGGTATCCGGGAGCTTTTCAATCACAATATTTCCGGCGCTGTCGACCTCGGCGATCGGAAAGCCGATATTCCACGGCTCCGGCACATCCTTGTAACCCGGATCGGCGTAGTAGCCACCGGTAACCTGCGCTCCGCACTCCAGCAAATGCCCGGCCACCGTCCCGGCGGCCAGCAGGTCGTAATCCTCCATGCTCCAGCCAAACTCGTGAACGAGCGGGGCGATCGCCAGCGCCGGGTCGGCCACGCGGCCGGTGACAACGATATCCGCTCCGTCATCCAGCGCTTCCACGATTCCTGCGGCCCCGATATAGGCGTTGGCCGAGACGATCGACGAGTGCAGGGAACCTAGCTTCTCGCCGGTTTCGACGGTCGGATAGTCGACATATCGGTCGATTTTGTCCGCGATGTCGTCTCCGGTCACGGCGGCGATTTTAAGACCGGTGATACCGAGGCTCTGGGCGATCTCTTTGATTTTTTGCGCCGCGGACAATGGGTTGGCCGCCCCCATGTTTGTAATGACTTTCACATTATGCCGTTTGCAAAGGGGCAGCACTTTGACCATCCGGTGCTCCAGCAAATGGTTGTAGCCTTTTGCCGGGTCCTTCAATTTCTGCTGCTGCGCGATCGCGATGGTGCGTTCCGCCAGACATTCGAACATGATATAGTCGAGGTTGCCTTTTTCCATCAGCTCCAAGGCCGGTTCCAGACGGTCTCCGGCGTACCCCGCTCCCGCGCCAATACGGATTGCTTTCATTGCTTATCAGTCCTCCACTTTTTTGTCTTTTATATCGATATGGTTCCTGTGATGAGCGCTATAACGGTAAACACAAGCGACGTTCCCCAGGCCCACTTGAAAGTAAATTTCTGGTGCTCCGCCAGGTCCACCTCGGAGAGGGCGACGAGCAGAAACGTCGACGCCGTGAGCGGGCTGAGCGGAAAACCGACGGTCATCTGTCCGAAGATGGCGGCCCGTCCGATTTCGATCGGGTCCATCCCAAAGTTGGCCACCGCTTGGGCCAAAATCGGCAGCATCCCGTAATAGAACGCGTCCGGCGTAAACACCAGACTCAGCGGCATGCTAATGACGGCTAGAATCAGCGGCAGGAACCGCGCCATCGAATCGGGCACGATTGAGACCAGCGAATCGGCCATGGCGGCGATCATCCCCGTACCGTTCAGGATGCCGGAAAAGATGCCGGCCGCAAAAATCATGCTGGTCACGAGCACAATGCTTTTGGCATGGGCGTTCAAACGCGCCGACTGCTCTTTCAGTTTGGGATAATTGACCAGCAGGGCCACGGCAAACCCAATCATAAACAAAATCGTATGCGGAAAAACATGCGTCATCAGACCGACGATCAACAGCACCGTGAACACCGCGTTAAACCAGAACAGCTTGGGACGGCGCATCGCCTTTTGTTCCTCGGTCAATTCTTCTTCCATATTGTAGTTGAAATCAATGACGCCCAGCCGCTTGCGCTCCCTTAAGCCCAGGAAAAAAGCGACCGCCAGCACATAGATGATCCCGCCGGCCATGGACGGAAGAATCGCGGTGAACATCTGGCTGGCATCGGTTTGCAGCGCGGACATGGCCCGCGCCTGTGTCCCCGACCAGGGAACGAGATGCATCGTCCCTGCCCCCAAAGCGACCACACAAGGCAAGATCAGCTTGTTGATCCCGATGCGCTTGTAAATCGGCAGGAAAGCGGTGATCGTAATCATGAAGGTCGCGGTCCCGTCGCCGTCCAGATGCACGAGCATCGTCACCGCCGCCGTGCCGACAATAATTTTCAGCGGATCGCCTTTGACGGCGGACACCACTTTTTTGATTATAGGATCAAACAGCCCGGCATCGGACATCAGTCCGAAATAGAGAACGGCGAACATCAGCATAATGCCCGTTGGAGCCACCTGGATCACGCCGTTTAAAGTAGCCTCCCCCAGCTGATCCCAAAATCCGCCGATTATCGCGAACAAAACCGGTACGATCACCAGCGCGACAATGACCGACACCTTTTTGGTCATAATTAAATACAGAAATAGAGCAATCGTTAAAATACCTAGCAAAGCCAGCATATTCTACCTCCAGATACAGTCTGTACTGAAAAATATGGCTTAGGCGCTATACCAGCTCCACGATCGTGGACACGCCCATGCCGCCGCCAATACAAAGCGTAGCCAGGCCGCGTCCGGCGCAACGCCGCTTCATCTCGTACAGCAGCGTCACGAGCACCCGCGCGCCGCTGGCTCCGATCGGATGACCCAGCGCCACGGCGCCGCCGTTGACGTTTAAGCGGTCCTCCGGAAAGCCCAGCTCGCGGGCCACCGCCAGCGCCTGCGCCGCAAACGCCTCATTGGCTTCGATCAAGTCGATGTCGGCTACAGTCAAGCCCGCCTTGGCCAGCGCCTTGCGGGTCGCCGGGATCGGCCCGGTGCCCATGATCGCCGGATCGACGCCGGCGCTTGCGTTGGCGCGGACAACGGCCAGCGGCTTGATGCCAAGCGCTTCGGCCTTGCGCCGGCTCATCAGCACCAGCGCGGCCGCGCCGTCGTTGATGCCCGACGCGTTGCCCGCCGTCACGCTGCCCGCCTCGGTAAAGGCCGGTTTCAGCTTTGCCAGTTTCTCTACTGTAACCCCTTCGCGCGGGCTCTCATCTGTGGCAAAAATCACAGGCTCACCCCGGCGCTGCGGCACGGATACGGGGACGATCTCCTCGGCAAAGACCCCCTTGCGGATGGCCTCGACCGCTTTTTGCTGGCTGCGGGCGGCGTACTCATCCTGCTCCGCGCGGCTGATGCCGTACTTCGCGGCGATATTTTCCGCCGTAATCCCCATATGGTAGCCGCCCATCGAGCAGGTCAAGCCGTCGCTCACCATGCTGTCCACCACCGCCCGGTCGCCCATCCGGTATCCTTGGCGCGCTCCTGGCAGCACGTAAGGGGCGGTGCTCATCGATTCCATGCCGCCGGCCACCACGATCTCCGCCTCCCCGCTATAGATGGCCTGGGAAGCGAGGTGAACCGCTTTCAACCCGGACCCGCACAACAAGTTCAACGAAGTCGCCGGCACCTCCTGCGGCAATCCCGCCAGCAAAGCGGCGCGGCGCGCCGGGTTTTGCTTTTCGCCAGCCTGAAGCACGTTCCCCATGAACACTTCATCCACCATGTCCGCGGAAATCTGCGCCCGGCTTACCGCTTCCCTGATTACGGCGGCCCCAAGCTCTGCGGCGGGGACCTCCCCCAACGCTCCCATAAAAGCTCCAATTGCCGTACGGACGGCGCTTACTATGACTACCTCGTTCAAATTGCTTCCTTCCTTTCGTTAAAGAGATTGTTCTTCCCGGTATTGAAAACCTGGCTCATCGAACTTGCCATCAAAGTTGCTGCAGATTGACGGCAAAAGACGCCAAGGTTTTCGCTTTTACCGTGTCCAGGTCAACGCCGTCCGCCAGTTCGATCAGCTCCAGCCCCCGCTCCGCAAAGCGGAACACGGCCAGCTCGGTAACGATCATGGACACCACGCCGACGGCCGTCAGCGGCAGCGTGCAGCACTTGACGATTTTCGCCGCGCCGTCCTTGGCGCAATGCTCCATGGCGATGATGACTTTTTTGGCGCCGGTGACCAAATCCATCGCTCCGCCCATGCCCGGCACCATTTTTCCAGGAACCATCCAGTTGGCCAAATTGCCTAGCTCATCCACCTCAAGTCCACCGAGCACGGACACGTCCACATGACCGCCGCGAATTAGCGCAAACGACACGGAGCTGTCGAAATAGCTGCCCCCGGAGCGAAGGCCGGTCGGCTGACCGCCCGCATTCACCAGATCCTTGTCCGTCTGTTCGTTCACATCCGCCAGGCCGATAAACCCGTTTTCGGATTGAATCTGGATATCGATCCGCGGGTCCAGAAAACCGGGAATCAATGTGGGCAGCCCGATGCCGAGATTCACCACATCCCCGTCGCGGATTT
This sequence comes from Paenibacillus oralis, assembly GCF_003863965.1. GTDB lineage: Bacteria > Bacillota > Bacilli > Paenibacillales > Paenibacillaceae > Fontibacillus > Fontibacillus oralis. Next base: position 3,347,492 of record NZ_RRCN01000001.1, on the reverse strand, counting down.
CCAGCGCCACCCGTTTGGCGATTTTCTGTTTGGCCGTCAGAGCCTCCGTTTCGCTTCCCTTCATTCCCGTTCACCTCCGCTTTGCACGATTTTGTCCACCAATATCCCCGGAGTGACAATGCTGTCCGGGGCCAGCTCGCCAGTCTCCACGATCTGCTCGGCTTCCGCGATAATCATATCCGCAGCCAAAGCCATGATCGGGTTAAAATTGCGCGCCGACTTGCGGAACACCAAATTGCCCGCCCGGTCCGCCTTGTAAGCTTTCAGCAAGGCCACGTCGGCGCGCAGCGGGGTTTCCAGCAAATATTCCCGGCCGTCCACGGTCACCTTCGGCTTGCCCTCTTCCACCAGGGTGCCGAGTCCCGTGCGGGTCAACACGCCGCCCAAGCCGGCGCCGCCCGCGCGGATCCGTTCGGCGAACGTGCCCTGCGGGGTCAGTTCCACTTCCAGTTCGCCGGCGATCATTTGCCGGCCCGTCTCCGGATTGGTGCCGATATGGGAGGCCACCAGTTTCTTCACCCGGCGCTGGACGATCAGCGGCCCGCAGCCTTTGTCGACCGTTCCCGTATCGCTGGAGATCAGCGTCAATTGATCCAGCCTGCTGTCCAGGATCGCCCGCACCAACCCCTCGGGAGCGCCAACGCCCATGAACCCGCCCATCATGACCGTCATTCCGCTCCTGAGGAATGAAAGCGCCTCGTCGAGCCGAATTACTTTGTCATTCAACTTTCCTTCACCTCGTTGCAGCTAAAATGTGTTTCAATTAAACTAACAAGCAAAAACCGTGCCAAACTCCGATGACAGTGGCGGAAAAGCCCGGCACTCCAGCAAAAAATAAAAATCCGGACACGTGTATCCGGATCAAGGGGACAGGCAGTATTTCTAAACATTTAGAACGGAACCCGCTCCATGGAAGACGGTTCCGCGATCTGCAAGCGTTCCAGCTTTTCATAATGGAATCCCAGATATTTAGAAGAAAAGAAAGCAAACGATGCGTTATCGCTCATTTTTGAACCCAATGTGAACTTTGGCCAAAAAAAACTTTTTCCCCCGCCTAAAAAGTAAAGGCTAACTTCTTTTTGCGGCGAAGCGGTGTATCATATTAAAAAAATCGCGCTACCCGGTGTAAATCACCACCGTTATATGGAAAGGAGTTCACCCGCGTGCACACCCAAATCCGGACCAAGCAAAACCAATCCGCGCAGCTGAACGTCAATCCGCAAATGCTCCAAACGTTTCGGCTGCTTGCGATGCCGGATGGCGAGTTGGAACGCCTAGTCAGCGAAAAGGCGCAGACCAATCCGTTTATCGAAATCCTGCCGCCGCGGCCAAATAGACGTATGTCCGCCAGCCTATCCAGGCAAACCGCCGCGGGCTTGTCCGCCGAACTGCTCGGCTACAAGTTGAAAGCAAGAAAAACGAGAGAAGAGGAAATCTGGGAAGAGTTAAAATTCAGCGTGGATGATCCTGTGGTGAAAAAAGCGCTGCAATTCCTGATCGGAAATTTGGACGAGGCGGGGTACTTGTCCCCGGACATCGACCGCCATGCCGAGCGGGCCGGCATTTCCCGCGCCGCGTTCGCCAAGGCGCTTCGGCTGCTGCAGCAGGATGGCGCGCCCGGGATCGGCGCCCGTTCATTGCAGGAGTGTCTGGAACTGCAGTTGATTCGCGCTAACCGAAAAGACTCCTTGGCCTATGTGATGGTCCAACGCTACATGGAGGAAATGGCGCGGGGCGACTTACAATCCATCGCCAAGGAGACCGGAGCTCCTCTTGCAAAAGTAGCGGAAAGCCTGAGCCGCATCCGCAAGCTGCAGCCCCGGCCGGGATTCGTATACGGAGACGCCGGACCCGCTCCTGCGGCAAAGGATATCGCCGCCAGCGTCACATCAGACGGCAGCCGCCTGAAAATCACCTTGAATTCGGTCAAGACCGGTCTGTATGAAGATACCGGCTATCTCGAAGGCATAAAAGAGGCATGTTCCGGGGAGTTAAGGCAGCAAATCGACGAGGCGCGGACGTTGGCCCATCAGTTGGATTACCGCCGTACGGTGTTGTTAAAAGTGGTAACCGCGATTGTGCGGAAACAGCGGGCTTTTTTTCAAGACGGCTTCCATGGGCTCAAACCGCTTAAGCTGGAACAAATCGCCGGCAGCACAGGGATGCATCCGTCTACCGTCAGCCGCGCGATCAAAGACAAATGGCTGGATACGCCTTGGGGCGTCTTCAGCTTCAAATATTTTTTGGCGGGGGGAATTGAAGCGAAGTCCGGGGACATGCTCGCCGCCAGCGCGGTCAAACAAATCATCCGCGAGTTGATTGCGGGCGAGGATAAAGCCAAGCCCCTTTCGGATCAGCTTATCGCCGATCTGCTCCAGGAACGGGGGATCTCCATTTCCAGAAGAACGGTCGCCAAATACCGGACGCAAGCAAAAATCGCCCCGGCCTCACAGCGCAAAATGAATCCGCTTACTGATGTTTAGGCGTTCGGCGCGAAATTATACGCGGCTATAAGGGCAATCCATTGAACCGGATTCGCCAAGCTTACTTTTGTCTTCCAACAAGAAAGTAAATGATCGCTAATACAACAATCAGAACGAGCGAGACGATGAACATGGTCATGGAGTTTAGCATCATCGTCATAAAGATCATGCCCAAGGCGATGGCTACGCCGGCAGATGAAATAATCTTCTTCGGATTCATTCTTCCTTCCTCCCAAATAAGCGGTATCAAGGCTGGGAAGATATCTCTTCTCAGCCTTGATGCCGTTAAACTAGTACGACATTTGAAAACAAAAATCGGATGCATTATACTAAATCATATGCATAAATAGGTAGATTATGCATATACTAACGGTGCAGGTCAAGCATTATTGGAATATGCCGTCAAGGAACCGCCTGCCGTACCGCCCAAGGCTCCGAAGGCGATAGTGGTGCCTCCGCCTACGAGGCACCCCCCTGCACAGCCAACCGCGCATGCGCCGGAGCAAAGTGTACCCGAACAGTTGTCCATCGGTTCAATGCTTCCCATAGTCATGTTTTTCACCTCCCCCGCATTTCATGTTTCAAGATTCACATTCTTAGGCATTGTTGGAGTATGCCGTCAAGGAACCGCCTGCCGTGCCGCCCAGGGCTCCAAAGGCGATAGTGGTGCCTCCGCCTACAAGACAGCCGCCTGCGCAGCCAACCGCGCATGCGCCGGAGCAAAGTGTACCCGAACAGTTGTCCATCGGTTCAATGCTTCCCATAGTCATGTTTTTCACCTCCTTTCCCAATCCTTCGCCTACCGAAGATGCTCCTGTCTAGATCGCTCCGATTTTCCATTTGGCCTGGCGCTTAATTAATTGAGAACACAGCCACAGCAAAAGGAACGGAAGCACGATGGAAAGCCCCCCCAGAATAAAGGGATTGAAAGACGTCAGCGGTGTTTGCATGGAAATTCCCCATATTCCAAACGTCATTAGCATCGTAAAAGCGGTCGTGATAAAAAGCGTGTTCCGGAAAAACCAGTAGATAAATGACAGTACAATCAGCATGGAACCGGCGAACAACGGCGACAGTATCAAGGCTCCCAAAACATTAGCGGCATTCAACTCAAAGGGCAGCCCCATGATATACACGATCATCACAATATCGCATACGGTGCAGATCATGTAGATGACATAGCTGATTATGAACGCGGCCAATGTTTTAATCTGCCAGATCAAACTCGGCTTCAGTCCCGTCGTCATCAGGATCAGCAGACTTTTATTCATCCGCTCTCTTTGCAGGCTTCTGGCCATCACCGTATTTCCGTAAAATGGGATAATAATTGGGGCCAAATACAGGATCGAGTATGTTGCGGTACTTAACAGCAGCTCCGTGTGATCCTTGAAAGTGCTTGCGTAGTTTTGCAGCGAAAAAAATTGCTGATACAACGCAAGCAACAGAATCAGAATCAAATTCAGCTTGGAACTTCGCAATTCCTCTCTGAGTTCCTTAACCAATAACGGCTTAACCACAGCCATTCCCATTCCCCCCCTTTTAATTGGACTTCATAAAATCCATATATATATCTTCGATATTTTTGTTTTCCTCATATGCTTCCCTGACTTGCAGTTTGTTTTCGAAAATGATGTCCATGATTTTTTCCTTAGTATGGTGTGCCGTCAGCCTGGCATGCAGCACTTTCTTTACATCGTCATAGGGATCGCCGGGGAAAAGGGCCTGTACTTTGGCTCCGTCCACATCCGGATGAAAAAAGATGTGAAATACCGCATCCTCCCTATACATGTCTCTGATCTCGTTCAGCGTATTGTCATGAACAATCCGGCCGTTCTTGATAAAAATCATCCGTGTGCATATTTCGTCCACCTCTTTTAAATTATGCGAGGTGATCAATACGCCCAGCCCCTCATGACGCATGGAAGCGATAACGTCCATCAGATTTCGCTTGGCCTCCACATCGATGCCGTCAAAGGGCTCATCCAGAATCAGCAGGGCGGGACGGTTCAAAATGGCCCGTCCGAACGCCAGCCGTTGAATCATCCCTTTGGAATATGTGCCGATCCGCTTGTTCTGCGCGTCGATAAGCCCTGTTTTATCCAAGGCATCGTCGACAGCCGCCGCCAGTTCCTTGCCTGCCATTGCCCCGATTTGCCCGAAAAATTCCAGGTATTCCCGGCCTGTAAGTAAAGGATACATTCCACTGCTCTCCAGCATAACGCCTATTCGGCGGCCAACCTGGTCAAAGTGCTTATTGCAATCCGTATGTAACAAAGTAATGCTTCCGCTGTTGGGTTTGTAGAAATCCAATATAGTCCGGATTGTGGTGGTTTTTCCGCTGCCGTTGGGGCCTACCAGGCCAAGTACTTCCCCTTTATGGATTTCAAAGCTGATGTTTCTAAGAATCGGCTGATTGGAGAATGACTTTTCAAGATTGCTTACCCGCAACAACAATTTATCGGTCATGGATTAATGCTCCCTTAAATGTTTTAGGTGCGTTAAGTGCGCTATAAGTAAAGGCGCGTGATGAAATCATCCGCCTTAAAATCCGTTGCCATGATCGAAGCGGCCGAATCCGAGGCGGCAGCCACGGAACAATATGCCTGGTGCAGACCGTCCCGTTCATTGGCCTCCACTTCAAACACCGAACAATCGGAACAAAAGTATTTCATGCTGCAGTTGCGGCAATGGCTGACCTTGTTCTTGGTCATTTCCCAAAAGTCATAGAGCCTGTCCTTACTTAAGACGGACATAATGCCTTCTTCCCGGATATTACCGATAATTTCGCGAATCTCGGGACAAGATGTTACATTCCCTAGGCTGTCAATCGAGAATACACCATACAGACATGTATTGTACTGCTGCCGCATAAAGAATTCCTGCTCATACTTGTAGCGCGCAATCGGCTTGGCGTCTCCTTTGATGTGAGTGAGCTGTTCCCGGCCGTCCGAAGCGACAACCTCGCTGACCATTGGCTTTATTCCCCATCTTGCTCCAATGGCGCCGATCATCTCTTCGGCTCCATCCCTGTTCATCCCGGTAAGCTGGAGTGTAATTGCTACAGGCAGCTTGGCTTCGCTGAGCCGGTCCAGCAACCGGCACTGAGCCGCAATAAGCTCTTCCGTCCCGGAATCCGCGCAGCTTGAGACGCTTTCCACGCCAAACAAAACAATATTCAGCTTAAATCCGGGATACGCCTCATACATTGTTTTGATCTGTTCAAACGAAGCTTCTGTACCATTGGTAATCACTGTAAGAGCTAGGGGTTCATATACTTTTGCGGCGTATGCTGCGATCCGGTTGAGAGTTTCCCATTCCAGCAGCGGACTTCCGCCCCTCAGTATAAGCTCCTTCACCTCCAGATTTCGCAAAACGTCGATGATGGCTTCATAATCCATATTCCCAGCAGGGGATCCGGTTTTGCTGCCCACACAACTCCTGCAGCCCATCCAATTGCTATAGCTGGCGGAATCGCAAAACGAACAATCCTGGATGCACACTCCACCCAACTCCAGATAGACCCGAACGAAATAAGGAACCGGCGTATTAAAACCTTTCATCGTTGCCGGCATGTTGAACCGGTACTTCTCAATATGGGTTTTGGCCGCGTAATATTTCCCCATCCCCCAATCTTCCAATTGGTTCAACAGAAGATGGATTCGTTCCTGAAACATTTGATAATCAGGATAAGCTTCAATCTCATTATTCGCTTCACAATGGCCGATGAATTGGCTAGCCGCTTGATCCAGCAAAACAATCTTATTGTTTTTCATATCATATAAAGAAGAGTTGCAACCTTTTGTCAGATATACAAGACTAGATAACCTGAAATACATGTTTGACCCTCCTCTATTAAAAAGTAGTCAGCGGCTGATCCAATTCTATCGTGTCGCTGCTGAATATAAATTCCGCATCAGGTTTATCCTCGCAAATGCTGGTATAGAGGCTTAGGTTGTTGCGCATGACGTTTAAATGATTGGCGCAAATCTCCTTTTGCTTGCGGAATGCTCCTTCCGTCTCAAAGTTGACAAAACACAACCCGCACAGCTTTTGCCCTGGGCACTTGTCGCAACTTGCTGCAATATTCTCCCGAAAATTGGACACCATTTGAATGACCCGGTCGGTATGCAGGCCTGCATGCACATCCCCAATCGGATTGGTTCCGTTGACCCGCTCGCAAATGTCGATAACTCCATTGGAATTTACGCATAATTTTTGCCCAGGCACGCAAGAACCCGTCGCCGGCATATAAGCGGGCTTTCCGTCCAGTGCCCTTCTGCGCGTAATGATGGAAAGAGCGCTTGAGCCAATAAGGGAAGTCAGGTATGAACTCGAGGAACAGCCGCATGTTTTTTGCGAGAAATACTTGTCTCTGAGTCTCTTCTCCCTATCATGGTATTGTTGTATATCTTCTTTCGAAAATTTTTGATAATAACATGAATTAGTGTCCGATACCCGATTTACAAAAATCGCTCTCGGAACTGTGGTATCCCGCTCTCCATCTTCAAAAAACTGCTCCGTCTGCTCCACATCCGTCAGGAAATCATAAACGCAGACCGCATTGACTCGCGTCCGGTAATATTCGGGATGCTTCTCCCTGATCCTGTCAACATTTTTCTTGATCCGCGCAAAGCTTCCGCCTCCGCCTACGGTGACCCGTAACCGATCATGCTCCTGCTCCGGACCATCAATACTGATGGCCAATCCCACATCATGCATCTTAAGATAGTTCACTACTTCATCCGTAAGCAGCAGTCCGTTAGATGTCATCATAAAATAAACCTTGTCGCCCAGCTTCTCTCTGGCATATTCCACTGCGTACTTCACCGTAGTAAAATTCACTAGCGGCTCTCCCCCATAGAAGGTAATCCCGAATTTCTTGCGGGGATTTCTCGCCAATTGAGGGGCAATTAGTTTATGAAAATAATCGATCGCTTTTTGGGCGGTGTCGGTAGACATATAATTGCAGGTTTTGTTTTTGGTCAATGCATATTCATCCGAATAAATACAGTATTTGCATCTCAAATTGCAATCATCGGTCACGGACAAAATAAGCTGATTGGTTAAGTTGGCTCCCAATTCCGCTTCAAAGTTATCATAGGAAAGGGGGGAGTCCTTCCATTCCTCCCTATAGAAGGCGCCGAGGTTGTTTTTCCAGTAATCCACCCAGTGCACCTTGTCGATCCATTCTTCGGCTGCATACTCCTCGGGGATATTGGCCAGAAGCTGTGCCGTTTCCGTTGTCTCCAACAGCTTCAAAATATTCTCCAGCATACCGCTCCAAGGAAAGATCATGCTGGTTACATCGTCATACAGGTAAGAATTGCCCTGCCGGGTCGTAAATCTCATCGTCACTCTATGCTTCATTGGAACTCCTCCTACAGTGGATTAAACGACTACCTTCTCGGGTAGATCCAGATCAATGTAACGGTTGAAGGAAATGTCCGCGCTGTTCTCATGAGAGACAAAGATGCATGTTTTTCCGACGAGTTCTTGTTCCACCATCCTGGTTATCATGGCTTTACTTGTCTGGTCCAGGTTCGTTGTAGCCTCATCGAAAATGTACAAATCCGGCTTTTTGATGACAGCCCGCGCGATAGCAATCATCTGCTTTTGTCCGCCCGACAAAAGGGAGCCGTTTTCGCCGACATTCGTATAAATCCCCATGGGCAGAGACTTGCACATTTCGTTCAGCCCGCTTATCTTCAAAGCCGCCGCAACGTCGTCGTCACAGACATCGTGGATGCTGTACAATACATTATCCTTGATCGTTCCGTTGAAAAGGAAAATGTCCTGCGAAACGATACCGGCACGTTCCCGGAGGGTGGCCTTGTTTAGTTGCCTCAGGTCATAGCCATCAACCCGGATTTCTCCTTCGTAATGCTCGTATATGCCAAGCAACAGCTTCAATAACGTTGACTTGCCCGAGCCGTTTCTTCCCCGTATTAAAACCTTGTCTCCGGGCTTGATGATCAGGTTAATATTTTTAAACAAATCCTCATTCATATCTTCGTGCCTGAAGGTAAGCGAATGTATCTCAATATGTCCTTTCAAAGAATGGACTTCAATCTTCCCCGTATCCTCTTTCCCGGTTTGATATTTCTGGAAGAAAGAACCGACCCTACGCAGGGCGTTCCATCCCGGCTGAAGCCCCATAAACGACATGGACAATGTTTGTACCGGCGTCAAGAGCTTAGGCAGATAACCGGAAAAGGCAAAATAAGTCCCAATCGTCATATTGTCTTGTATGATATAAATCCCTGAAAGCATTAGCACGGCAATCGTCATCATGCTGCCTATCAAATTAACAGCTTCTGTTGTGAAATTTATCACAATTCCTTGCCGAACAGTCAGCTTGGTTAATTTTTCATTAATAGCGTCAATTTTATTGCCCTCATCCTTTTCCTTGTTAAACAGTTTGATCTCGGTGATGCCGTTGATCACCTGCTGAATCGTACCGGAAGCCCGGGCGCTTTCTTCCATTGTTTTCTTAATAATCGAATTGATTTGGCCCATCATTCTTTTGATCAGGATGTAGTAAACCGGCAAGAATAAAAAAGAGATCAGCGTCAGTTTAACATTCAATTGAAACAGAATGACCGCCGCCAGAACAAATTCGCCGATACTTAAAATAAACTTAAAGGTCGTGGATGAAAACAAACTTTTCATCGCATTGACTTCATTGACTCTCGCCAGGATATATCCCTTTTCCTGTCGAGTAAAAAATGCCAAAGGAAATGTCATAATTCTTCGAAATAAATCTTTCTTGATATCCAGTACGATAAATTCGCTCATGACTGTGAATTTGTAGCTGGATATGTAGTTCAAGACGGCATATACAAGGTAAAAACCGGCAACAGCGAGCGAGCAATAGATGAGAATCTCTACATTCCGGGCGATAATGCCGTCATCCACGATCACTTTCAACAAATACGGCGGCACAACCGACAAGATGCTCAATACAACCATAAGTATTAGATTGAATAGGATGCTTGAACGGTACGCTCTTAAATATATTTTTAAATATTTGATATCTTCCAACCTTTTTTTAATAAGGAATCCCCTCCCCGATAAGGTGACATCTCCCGTCAAAATCACTATAGCACAGACGCCGAATTTTGGGGATAAATGGTTGCGAATAGCAAAAAAATGTGTCCGAACCACATTTTGGGTAATGTTCATGATATAATCGACTTAAATCCAATTTAGATTTAATCATGAACCCATTCGCAAATCGAAGCAAAGGAGGCCCTTAAATGTTCCGCGTTGCCGTTTGTGACGATGAAGAGGTGGAGCATGGTTGGCTAGAGCGATTATTCAAGGAACTTTCGAACAGCACGCCTTATACCTTTCGCCTTGATCATTTTTTTAACGGTGAAGATCTGATCGAACATTATTTGAAGCACGAGCCCTTTCCCTTCCATATTCTTATTTTGGGGATTGAGATGGACGGAATAAGCGGCATTGAAACAGCCCAAATCATTCGTTCCCTTCCAGACCATGACGTGCAGATTATATTTTTAGCCCATTGCCCGGAATATACCATGACAAGCTTTGATGTTCAGCCATTCCAATACCTGCTTAAACCGGTCCCTTGTGAAGTGATGACGAAGAAACTGATTCATCTTTGCCAATATATTTCGACTTCTGTCCATCGATTTATCGTCATCAAATTCGAACAAGAACAGATTGTGTTACGGGTAAATGATATCCTTGCCATCGTAAAAGTAAAGCATAACTTAAGCAAAAATAAGCTAAACGTCATTACTGCGCAGCGTCAGTACATCATTACAGGCACAATGATGGAGTACATAACCAAATTAGACCCACCATTTTTACCCATTCATCGCTCCGTTATCGTGAATTTAGTTCACGTCCGCAAATTTACCGCAGCATCTGTGATCATGTCCAATGGAGATGAATTTCCGATTGGACGTTCCCAAGCCAAAAAGTTTAAAGACACCTATGCACGCCATATGCTGGTGCTGCAGTGAGGGAATTCGTCTGTACTATGAATTAATACGATGACAGAAAATCCCCTGTGGCAGGGGATTTTCTAATCATCCCGCTCCTTGATCATCTCCAGAAACTCGAGAATGATATCGGAAACGGCGTCTTCTTCAGACATATGGATAAACTTGCTTGTATGCAAAATATCGCCTTTAAACAACTCAATCAGCTTTAACGTCGATTCGGGATCGTTTTCCCTCGCTTTGCGCAGCAAATTCAGGAACTCTTCATCATCCGGGACAACTCTTTGATCATCTTTCGTTTCCATTTGTTCACCCCTTGCTGAGTCATATTCAACTCGCGGGCGACTTCCCCCTCTGTTTTGTCCTGTAGAAAGAGTTTGTAGATGATCGTTTTCCCCGTATCGGAAGGAAGCGCATTGATCAACTGTCTCACAACGATTTTGTTATCAGAAGATGAGGTGAAGCAGGTTACGGCCGGCTCGACTCCATTGAACGAACATTCCCGTTTTCTTACAGTCTTGGCTTTGTACTGAACCCTCCAAGCGATCCGATAAACTTCTTTCCGATATTGCTCGTACACGGTGTGTTGTTCTTTCATAACTACTTCCCCCTTTCATTTTCATCTTCTATATATAGGGAAATTTTGGGCTATTATATACAACCATAATTATAAAGCTAATTATTATTATAACATTTTTTCTAATTTTTGGTTGTACTTTGCCCAAATAAATTTCACTATATAAGTGAAAGGCCCAAAAAATCAAAGGAGGTATTAGCATGCAAGTTGCGGATATCGTGTCGTTGGTTGCCAATGTCGGGTTTCCTGTAACGCTGTGCTTCATTCTGATCAAGTATGTGCTGCAGACCGTCGGAGATAAATTGGGCAAAATCGAAACCTCGCTTGAGGAACTTTCCGAGCAGGTGCAGCAGTTGGAAAGCATGGTGGATGAAGAAAAAACGGGAAACGCGTTCTCCACGAAAAAAATAATCTAGCAACTGTCAGACATCCCTGCTGAAAAGGTTGTACCGCCGGGGCGGCTAAAAGCTGCCCCTTATTATACATATTCCGGGCTGCTCCATTTTAGAACATTCGTCCAATGACTTTGCCAGAAAAAAAATCCCGCCAAGGCTCCCCTAGCCTGGCGGGATAAAATTTTACGCTTGTTTTTCAAACGGATAACGCAGGCCCCACGGTTCGCGGATTTTGTCGAGCAGGCGCATGATGGCCAGCGACTCGTCCAGCGGGATTTCCGCGCTTTCGGTCAGCCCGGCGCTCAAGACCCGTCCGACCTCCTCCGCTTCAAACGCATACCCCTTCGTTTCACGGTCGTCGATAAACGTTTCCGCTTCTTCCCCATCCGCGTACAAGGTGGCGGTTTTGGCGTTTAAGAAGCCGGGGATGTATATTTTCCCGTGGGTGCCGTGAATGTACGCATCGTTGCCGATCGCCAGCCGGACGGCTCCGTTCAGGGAGGCGATTTTGCCGTCTTCATAGGTGAGCAGCACGGAAAAATGCTCGTCCACTCCAGTTTCCCCCAGGTGAGCCGTGCTTTGGATGCGCTGCGGATTGGCGCCCAGCACCATCGCGGCGAAGGAAACCGGATAAATGCCGGCATCCAGCAGCGCGCCCCCGCCCAATTCCGGGTTGAACAACCGCCCGGCCGGATTCCAGTCGGCGCGAAAGCCGAAATCGGCTTTCACCAGGCGCACCTCGCCGATCCGCCCGGCGGCCAGCCACTCCCGAACCTGGCGAATCGCAGGCAGAAACCGCGTCCACATCGCTTCCATCAGAAACAGCTTGCGTTCCCGCGCGTAAGCGATGAGTTCCTCCAGCTCGGCGCTGTTCACCGTAAACGGCTTTTCGCATAAAACCGCTTTGCCGGCCCGCAGCGCCAGCATGACATTGTCCTTGTGCAAAGGATGCGGAGTGGCCACATAAACCGCGTCCACGTTCGCATCCGCCAGGAGCTCTTCATAACTGCCGTAAGCCTGCGGGATATAGTATTTATCCGCAAACGCCTTGGCCTTTTCCAGCGAACGAGATCCTACTGCGTATGCCTCCCCATTCCCGGCATGGGCCAGATCCTCCACAAATTGCTCGGCAATCCAGCCTGAGGCCATAATGCCCCACTTGATTTTCGCCGTTTCTGCCACTTACGAATCCCCTCCTGAGTCAAACGAATAATTTTCTCCATGATTATATCTTTTCGGGAGGCGCAAGGAAATCACCTGCCATACAGGGAAATTTGCACAGATTAAATCACAAATCCCAAATATTGTATTCAACACTCATATTATTACTCCAAAAGAATATTATTGGATTTGGGTGCAGCCGGAGGTGCACATCTGGAAGCGCATCCAACGGTGGAAGCAGCATACGTTTTTGACCCACCGAAAAATTTCTTTGGCGAAAGGATGGAATGTGATTTGAAAAAAGCCGCAGCCTTAATTTTGTCCAGTGTATTATTGGTAGCGCTATCAGGGTTGTCACCAGTGAAAGCCGCGTCCCCGATCGTGGTCAACTCAACGATTCTGGTGAAAGCAGGGGAAACGTTTGACGGGAAAGGCCAGACTTATGTGGCGAATCCCGACACCTTGGGGGACGGCGGCCAAGGCGAAAACCAGAAGCCGATTTTCAAATTGGAAAACAACGCTACCCTGAAAAACGTCTATATCGGCGCGCCGGGCGCCGACGGCGTGCATGTTTACGGCAACGGCACCATCTCAAACGTGACCTGGCTTGACGTAGGCGAAGACGCCCTGACGCTCAAAAAGTCCGGTACGGTCAATATTACCGGCGGTGGAGCATATAAAGCCTACGACAAAGTGTTCCAGGCCAACGCGGCCGGCACGATCAACATAAAGAACTTCAAAGCTAATGACATCGGCAAATTAGCCCGGCAAAACGGCGGCACTTCGTATAAAGTAGTGTTCACGCTGGATAATTCGGACATTTCCGATGTGAAGGACTCCATTTTCAGAACGGACAGCAAAACGAGCACGGCCAAAATCACAAACACGCGGTATCATAATGTCCCCACGCTGTTCAAAGGTTTTGCTTCCGGTAATACCAGCCAGTCCGGGAATACGAAGTATTAGAAGCGGCTTCCCCACTGCGTTTTTGTAAAGATCCCGGGAATAACGACATAAATTTCCTCTATTTTGCGACAGGAGCGAGCACATCTCGAAAATAACGGCACAAATTGTCTCTATTTCCAACAGAGGTCGGGTTTGCGCAAAAAGGGACCGCCGGAGCGAATTCCTCCGGCGGTCTTTCCGATCAGAAATTACACTCCGGCGGCTTTGATCCAGGCATCCGCGATCAGGCCGTGTCCCGCTGCCGAAGGATGGACGCCATCCGGCGCCCAGTAAGCCGGCTTAACTTTGGCGGAAGCCGCCGCAAACAAGCCGTCGAGCGGAACGAGGATCGCTTCGAATTCGCGGGCGAGCTCGCGCGTGATGGCGATTTTCGGATCAAGGTCAACGCGCCACTGTTTGCGGTCCTCCGGAACCGGCAGCACAAACGGCTCCAGCAAAATCAGCTTGGCATCCAACCGCTCCTTGGTGCGTTCCAAAATATTGCGGTAATACGCCTCAAATTGCTCCTCGCTCGTTGCGTCGTTCGAATCGTACCGCCGCCAGGTGTCGTTAATGCCGATCAGTATCGATACCCAAGTCGGTTTGAGGTCAAGGCAATCCCGGTCCCAGCGGTTTTTCAGATCGATGGCCCGGTTCCCGCTGATGCCGCGGTTTACAAAAGAAAGGTTTTTCTCCGGGAACAGATGCCCCAGCCGCGAGGCCACCATCAGCGGATAACCGAGGCCCAGCGATGCGCTGTCTTCGTAATTTCTCCCGCAGTCGGTGATGCTGTCTCCTTGAAACAATACAACGTCGTTCTCCTTAAAAAACATGTGTGACTGCTACTCCTTTCGTTTCCCCAGGTTAGTCCGGCTTTCGGAGCGGATCTTATGTAAGCGTTGTCGAATCTGGGCTGGCAAACCGCCCGCTGTCGTACGCATATATTATAAGCCATTTGCCGGCTTGCCGGAATACGGCAATTACCGGACAATTCAGGGCGGTTGCCGGGCAACCGCCGGTGCGATCGCCCTATTCTCCCGCGGCTGCGGCGGCAACCGCAAACGTCACTACCGCTCCACCGTCCTCCGCGTTGCCGGCCTTAATCCAGCCCCCGTGGCTTTCAACCAGCCGCTTGGCGATGTACAGGCCCAAGCCGGAATGGCCTTCCGCCTGCCCGCGCGCTTTATCGGCCCGGTAAAAACGCTCAAACACCTTTTCCTCCTCCCCAGGGTTAAAACCGGGACCGGTATCCCGAATCCGATAAACGACTTGTCCTCCTTCGGTTTTGAGACCAACTTCAATCCGCCCGCCTTCCGGAGTGTAAGAAATACTGTTGGAAATAATATTGCCGAGGATCCGCTCCAGCTTCTCCGTATCGATCCGGTATTTCCCCCCGGCCCCTTCCGGGTGAAAAAGCAGGCAAATCCCCTTGTTCCCGGCGGCCGGCTTGAATTGCCCCACCAGCTTTTCGGTCCAGGGGACAAGCTCCACCGGCGAGACGTTTAACTGCCCTTCGAACCGCTCCAGCTCGGCGCTGTATTGAAGCTGGCGCACGAGCCCGGCGCTTTTTTGGGCATTGTCGTGAATCACCGAAAGATAACGGCGCTGCTTGTCATCCGCGACCCCGGATTCCAGCAAAGCTTCGGCATAACCCGAAATGAGCGATATCGGCGTTTTCAGATCATGGGCAAGCGCTTCGATCATTTCGGCTTTTTCCCGCTCCAGCCTCCACTGCGCGGACAAGGAAGTGCGAAGCTCCTCCTGCATTTGCGCGAACGCGGCGCACAATTGGCCAAGTTCATTGCCGGAGCGGTACTCAATCGTGAAGTCTAAATCCTTGTCGGCGATTTTGCGGGACGCCTGCATCAGCATGCGGATCGGCTCGTTCATCCGCCCGGCGATTCGTCTTGCGAACAGCAGCGTAAACAGCAGGATGTAAAAAAACGGCGACAGCAAAATAGCGATGAAAACGGCCGCCAGCCAGCCGCGGCCTTCGGTGTACGTCGGGCTCAGCGTATAGGAGAGCAAAATGGCGCCCGAAATCCGCCCGTCCCCGCCGATCACCGGCACCGTCTGGACAAACCTGCCGCGAAGGCCGGTCACCGTATTCAGCCCGTCGTACAATTGCTGTTTTCCTGCGAAAATTTTTTCTCGGAAGGTTCCGTAGATATAGTTCCCCTCACCGTCGACCACCTGATAAAGGAAGCCGGCCGCGGGCACTTTGGCTTCCAGCGCTTCCCTCCGGGACGGGTCGAGCAAAGCCGTGTTCTCCTCCCGGATGTATTCCTTAATGCCCGGAATTTGCTTTTCGTAAAAATTGGCCGGGTAGACGCTGCTGTTTTCCATCCGGGTGAACAGCAGGACTCCAAACGCATAGGTGATGGCGGTAGCCAGCAAGCTGAGCGCAAGGATCAGCACAAAGCCAAGGATAAACTGCGACTTCAGCGACCAATGGGCGATTTTTTTCATGCGCTTACCCCTTATTCCATTTGTAGCCGATGCCCCATACGGTCTGGATATAGTCCCCGGACGGATCGGCCGCGGCCAGCTTGGCCCTGATTTTTTTGATATGTTCAACGACGGTGGACGAGTCGCCTTCCGCATCCAACCCCCAAATCCGTTCATACATTTGCTCCCGGGAAAAAACCTGCCCTGCATGCAGCGCAAGCAGTTCGACGATTTCGTATTCCCTCCGGGTCAGTCCCACCGGCTCGCCGCAAACCGTCACGGCCATGCCCTTCAGGTCGAGCTCCAGGTTTCGCCAGCGGAGAAGCGTCTGTGCGGCTTTTTCCGTACCGGCGGTGCCGGTGATATCGGCAGTGCCTGCGGTGCCGGCGGTCTGTCTGGCGCGTTCCTCCCGGCGCAGGTTGGCCTCGATGCGGGCGAGAAACTCCCGCAGGCCAAACGGCTTGACGATATAATCGTCGCCTCCGAGCGAAAAGCCCTTGACCCGGTCGTTTTCCGACTGCCGGGCGCTGACGAAAAGGATCGGACAGCGAACGGTGTCGCGGATCGCCCGGCACACGTCAAAGCCGTCCCGCCCCGGCATCATGATGTCCAAAATGACCAGGTCGGGCCGTGAGCCCGCCAGCTCGATGCCGCGGTCTCCGTTATACGCGGCCAGCACGTTGTGCCCCCTTGCCGTCAGCTCATCCGCCAGCAGCTCCACCATATCCCGCTCGTCGTCAACGATCAAAATCGTACTCATCGCAACCTCCGCCAATCTATTCGTAAGTTTTGCGTCCTTCCCATCGGACAAACCATATTGTACCGCAGATTGACAAGACGATAAACGCGGCGACCGCCAGCAGAAGGGCGGCGTTGGCTTGCCGGAGGTACAGCTCAAGGGCGAGGGCGCCTTGCCCCTGCTGAAATTCCGGCTGACGCGTCATTAGCGGCAGCAGCGATAACCTGAGCGCCCAGGCCCAAGGCACGAACGTCCAAATCCGGTCCCCGATGGCCGTGGCGCCGACGATCGCGGCGAGCAGAAATCCCGCCCCGCCGGCCGCGGCGGAAGCGCCCATCCCGAAAGCGAGCGCCAGCCATATGTGCAGTGCGCAAAGGGCCAGCGAGCCGAGCGCCGCATACGCTGCCCCCGCGAGAAAAAAGCCGGCATCGGCGTCAGCTATGCCAAGCAGCGTCCCCATGCCGATGAAGAGCAGCAGCGTGGCCGCGAAGATGCCGCAGCCGGCGGGCAGCGCCACCATCAGCAGCTTGCCCGCGTAACTCAGCGCTCGCGGCTGCCGCCGCCCGAGCAGCCCGCCGAAGCGCCCGGCCTGCTCCTCCAGCATGGCGAGCATCCCGGACAGCAGGCCGATGGCGAGCGGCAGCGCGGAGGCGATCAATTGAAAGAACGCGTCGTACATCGAGTTCGCCAACCCCGGCGCAAGCGGCCGGCCCGAATAATACCACAGCAAAATTCCCGCGGCCAGCGGCGGCGCCGCAAACACGAGCCAGCGGTAGGCGGTGCGCTTGGTAAGCAGCCAATCGGCGCGAAGAATGCGCAGAAGAACCATCGTTAGCGCACCTCCCTGCGGCCGTACCACAGCGCGGTTAGAAACAGGGTGATGGCCAGAAACGCGATGGCTGCCGCGAACCCGGCCGGGATGACGGTGTGGCTAAGCAGCGGATCGCCGGCCGGCAGCGGGACGCCGTTCGGATGGACTCCGACGAGCGGGGCCATCAGGCGGGTCGGCCAGCTCCAGGGGACGAGCAGCCAGTACGGCTTCGAAGCGGCAAGAACGCCCGCGAACATCCCCGCCAAACCGAGCAGGAGCGAGACCGCCGTGCCTTTCCATGCAGCGGCGAGCAGATGCAGCGGGATCAAGGCCGCCGACAGCAGCCAGACCACCGCGCTGGCCATAACAATGTCCGCGAAGGGCACCGGGCCGTCGGCAATGAGCAGGCCGGCGATCAACACTGACGCGACCAGTACGGCGGTGGAAACCAGCGTATGCCCGGCCAGGACGGCCGTTTTCGCCAGCCACAAACGCCGGGGCGAAACCGGAAGCGCCCGTAAGGAGCGTTCGGCGCCCGATTTTTTCTCACGGGCTTCCGTCAGCCCGCACAAAAGCGCGGTCCCGATCGGCACAAACAACACCGGCCACCAGTTAAACACCATGAACAACAGCGCGTCCCAGCCGCCGATACTTTGGTCTGGCATCAGCATTTTGACGACGATGGCGTACAACACGAAAAACAAAGGAGCGCAGCAAACCAGTTTCCTGGCAAAGGTGCGTTTGGATTTCAAAGTTTCCGCCCGCAGCAGGTTAAGCATGGCTTGTTCCCTCCTTCGCCCGGTTGCCTTGGACCACCTCCATAAACAGCGCCTCCAGATCGCTGCCGCGCCGGTTCGCGCCCTCATAACACAGCCGTCCCCCGCTGATGATGCCGATGTCGTCGGCGGTATGCTCCACTTCGGTCAAAATGTGGCTCGACAGGATCACGGTAATACCCCGGTCCGGAAATGAACGGATTAGTTCGCGCAGATCCTGAATGCCAAGCGGGTCAAGCCCGTTTGTCGGCTCGTCCAAAATCAGCAGCTTCGGGTTCTGCACGAGCGCGATCGCGATCCCCAGCCTTTGTTTCATGCCCAGCGAAAATTGGGACGCCTTTTTGCGGCCGGTGCCGGTTAGTCCGACGGTCTCAAGCACCTCCCGGATCCTCGTTTCAGGCAGGTTCAGGAGCCGGGTATGCACCAGCAGATTTTCGCGCGCCGTCAAATTGCCGTACAGTGCCGGGGATTCGATCAGCGCCCCGATCTCTGCTAGGCAATCGCGGCTCCACGGCTTGCCGTTCACCCATATTTCACCGGACGAAGGCCGCAGCAGTCCCGCGATCATTTTCAGCGTTGTTGTTTTCCCGGCCCCGTTGGGCCCCAGCAGGCCATATACCGTGCCCGGGCGGATATGAAGCGAGACGCCGGAAACGGCGGCCTGTTTGCCAAAGCGTTTTTCCAGATTTACCGTTTGCAATACTTCATTCATTTGCCATCATCCTCTGTCATTATTCCGGGGATTTCCCCTATGCCAGAGAGCTTATCAAGCAATTATAAAGAATCGCTAAAGATGGGTTCACGGCGTCCGAAAAAAATTCAGCTTTATTTGTTCAAAAAATTGTTTGAATTTTGACACAAAATGTTCAATAATAGAGTTAGACACAAAACGTTCACAATTTCATCCTGTCGGTGAACGAATTTAAAGTGCGTGATCAAAAAGTCCGGTTTTCAGCACCGAAGATCAAAAGCGGACTTTTTTGAACTACCTCTTAAAGGAGCTGATCCTCATGTGGCAAAACGGAAGCGATTCTAAAGGCAACGCATTTTTGTGGATTGTTGCGCTGGGTACGTTTTACGCCGTGTTTTATACGATGTTCACTCTTTTTTCGATTCATGGACAATAACGCCTTGTTTTTGTAACCGCTAACAGACAAACCTATACGGCAACACTGCTCTTGATCCGATGCAGTTTCCATGCACCAATAAAGCAGCCGCAAAAAATCAAACCGCTGGCCCGTCCGCATCATGCGAAAACCGGATCAGCGGTTTGATTTTTGCTCCGCGTTCCACGCAAAGAGAGCGGGTGCCTGCCGCATCCCGCCCTCATTCGCTCTGTTGTTATAACATTATGCCGCGCTGTCCAAAACCTCTTGCGGCACTTTGATTTCGGAAATTTCGTTGTGCTTGGAGATCGTGCTGTCCATCTTCATATCGAGCGAAACGCTTTGGCCGTCCTGGCTCATGTCCATCGTCATCTCGACATTCGTTTTCGTTGGCAAATAAGTTTCCTTGTTTACGCCGTAAGTAATTTTAATGCCTTTAATGTTCATTTGTTCGAGCAGCGCCGCCGTTTGCTCGTTTTCGCCGCCGGACTGGCTCATCAGCGATTTCGCCAACTCTTTGAGGCCGTCGCCGGACACATCGGCCGTCAGGATATATTCGCCGCCTTCTTCGGAAACTTTCGCCTCGCTGGCAATCGCCTTAAACTGCTCCAGTTGTTTTTCCGGGCTCGCCGATTGCTGCATGCTTGCCACGATTTGGTCCCGCTGCTCATCCGGCAGTTTCATCCAAGAACCCGCGGCGTTCGTGAAGATGCCTTCTTCGGTAATGTATTGCTCAAATTTCTGTTCCCCGCTGTCCGGGATGGACATTTGCGTTTCATTATACATGGCCAAAGGTTCCTTGACCGTATCGATCTTCATCTTCATGTCGACCTTTTGCTCTTGCTTCTGTTCCCCTGCGGTAATGACAATATTTTGGTTCACGCTGGCTTCCATCGAGAAGCTTTTCAATCCTTCGCTGGCTTCCGTCGCCTTTTGGATCAACTCGTCCACCGTCGGTACGGCTCCGGTTGCGGCGTTACCCGATGTCTCCGCGGTTGCCGGCGTTTGGGCTCCCCCTTCGGCATTGCCGCCTTTGGCTGCCTTTTCTCCCCCACATGCTGTCAAACTTACTGCCAAAATTGCTGTCAATAGTACTGTGACCCACTTCTTCAAAAGCTTGTCCTCCTAAATTATGTATTCTTATCAATGTTAACTAACATGCCGTGAAAGGAATAGGGAAAATAGTCCGATTTCTCCGAAGCCGAAGGTCCTGATTATATAGTTATTTGGAACTATCCTCTGCTTCCAAAGGGACGAAAACGTGTAAAAGTTTATAATAGAAATATTCCTATTTAGAAGCATAAGGAGTTTTCACCTTGAAAAATATTCTGGTTACCGGTTACCGCGCGCACGAGCTCGGCATTTACAGCAACAAGCACAAAGGCATCCCCTATATCCGCCAAGCCATCGCCGCCCGGCTCATTCCGCTGGCGGAGGAAGGGCTTGAATGGGTGATTACGCCCGGGCAGTATGGCGTTGATCTGTGGGCCTGCGAAGCCGTGTTCGGCTTGAAGCGGAGGTACCCGCAGCTGAAATGCTCCATCATCACGGCCTACAGCCGCCAGGAAGAGAAATGGAGCGAGGAGAAACAACAGTACTACCGGCAAATCCTGCAGCAGGTGGACTTTTTCGCCGAGGCGAGCAAAGAACCGTATACCGGGCCTTGGCAGTTCAAGGCCAGGGACGAGCTGTTATTCCGCAAAACGGACGGCATCCTGCTCGTTTATGACGAAGACGCGGGCGATGCCAGCCCGAAGTTTTTCAAAGAGCGCGCCTTGAAAAAACAAGCCAAAGACGGATACGCCTACTTCAGCATCGGCTCCGAAGAAATCCAGGCGATCGCCGACGAAGAGCAATCCGCGTATGTCGATGACAGTCCGGATGACGGCCTTGACGGCGGCTTTGGCGGTAGTCTCGACGGCAGCTTCGATGGCAGATCCGGCGGGAACCCCGACGGCAGTCCGGAATACGAGTGAAGCCAGTTTTCCACCAAGTGCAAAAGTGCAGGCGATTTTTGTCGAAACCCCTCCATATGAGCGGTTCAAATGCAAAAGTGCAGTTCATATTCGCTTGAATAACCATAAATTGTAAATTCAACAGAAATCAACTGCACTTTTGCAGCTCATCTCCCCTGGAACAAGAAATTCCGTTAAAGCAACTGCACTTTTGCAGTTGATTCAACAAAGTAAGAAGGAAACTGCTTATTATCGGCCAGTTGCTAAACAAAGCTTAGCCGCTCGCATGGTTGCGAACGGCCAAAGCCAGCACGTCAGGTGAGCGCAGCTAAACCAGCCAGGTTAGATGCGGACGGTCAAGCCAAGGGCGCATTGCAGGCGGGTCAAGCCAGGCGCGCAACGCAAGATGCAGGCCGGGGTCAAGCCTGCCACGCAAGGTGGCAGCTAGGCCTTCCAGAAAAGCGTAGGCGGCCCGCCCCTTCATCCAACCCCCAATAATTTCCCGCTCACATCCCCACCGAGGCGGAGATGGCCGCAAATACGGCCGCGATGATCCACAGGACGGCGAACAGCTTGATGATCACCTTGATCCACTGGCCGAAGTTGATGCGGGCGATCGCCAGGCCGGCCAACAGCACCCCGCCGGTCGGGGAGATCAGGTTGGTCAGGCCGTTGCCGAACTGGTAGGCCGTGACGATCGCTTCGCGGTTGATGCCGACCAGGTCGCCCAGCGGCGCCAGCACAGGCATCGTCAACGCCGCCTCGCCGGAGGAGGACGGCACCAGGAACGTGATGACGTTATGCACCAGCAGCATGATCGTCGTGAACGCGTAACTCGGCAACCCTTTCAGCAGATTTGCCAGGGAGTTGAGAATCGTGTCGATGATCATGCCGTTTTCGGCGATGACCAGAATCCCGCGGGCCAAACCGATAATGACGGCGGCATAAATGAATTCGGCGCAGCCTTTGACGAAATTTTCCGCCATTTCGCGCTGGTTCATCTTCGAAACGATGCCGGCAAACAGCCCAAGCGCAAAGAACACCGCCCCAATTTCGGTCATGTACCAGCCTTTAGCCAAAATCCCCCACACGATCAACCCCAAGGTGACGACAAATCCGCCGACAATCAGCTTGTCCCGTACGGAGAAAACCACCTCTTCACCGCTATCCTCCTTAAGAAAAAGCGGACGGGTCAGCAAATCGCTTTTGAAAACAACCGATTTTTCCGGGTGCTTCTTAACTCGGTGGGCATACCACATCGTAAACGCGATCGAGACGCCCGTAAACACGATCCATTCGATAAACCGCAACCACAGCTGCGGATTTCCGTGAACTCCCGCCACGCCTTGCGCGATCAAGACCGAAAACGGATTGGTCGTAGAGCCGACGTAGCCGATTTGCGTGCCCAAAAACAGGATCAGGATCGCGGTCATCGAATCAAAGCCGAGCGCAAACATCAGCGAAATGAAAATC
Organism: Paenibacillus oralis; assembly: GCF_003863965.1. GTDB lineage: Bacteria > Bacillota > Bacilli > Paenibacillales > Paenibacillaceae > Fontibacillus > Fontibacillus oralis. The sequence continues at coordinate 3,324,650 of NZ_RRCN01000001.1, read as the reverse complement.
GCGTACAAAGGAATCGTTTCCTCGCTCATCCCGAACGTGGAGCCGCCGAGGCTGAAGATCACCATGGCGATCGGAATGACGAGAATCCCCTTGTTTTTGAGCCGCCGGGCCAGCGCCAGCAGCGCCCTATCCACCGCGCCGCTTTGCAAAATGATGCCGAAGGCCCCGCCGACGATCAGCACGAACGCCACGACATCCGCGGCATTGATCAAACCTTCCATCGGCGCGCTCAAAATCTGCGGGATCCCCTGGCGCAAATTCCCGTTTTCGCCGCTTTTCGGCACGGTGTGATACGTTCCCGGCACGATCGCCGATTTGGTCATGCCGTCGACGGTAACCTCCTGGCGGTCGAACTGTCCGCTCGGCACGATCCAGGTCAGCGCGGCCATCAGAATGATAATGGCAAAAATCAATACATAGCTATGAGGCAGGGACCATTTCCGTTTTTTATTTTCCGCTTCCATTGAAATCCCCTCTATTTCCGATTTGTTTAAACTAAGCAGCTATCATATCGTTATAAGACGTCTTTTTCAAAATGACATTATTCCCTAAATTCCCTAGTTTGGCTAACCTCATCATGCGTAATCAAACCGCCGGAAATCGTTAATACCGCCTTGGCGCTTCTTAAGTCCGCAGCTGGGGTTCGCAGCAGATTGCGGTCGAAAACGGCGATGTCCGCAAATTTGCCCGGCGTGAGCGTGCCCGTCTTCTCTTCCATGTAACAATGCTTCGCGCCGTTCACGGTCCATGCTCTGAGCACCTCCGCCGCCGGCATGCCCCGCTCGGGGTACCATCCGCCTTCCGGCGGCCCGTCCGGGAATAAACGGGCGGTTGCGGCGTAAAGCGAATCCGGCACGCTCGTGATAAACAGCGGCAAATCCGTGCCAATCGTCACCGTCACACCGGCATCCAGCATCGCTTTATAATCGTAAAAACGGCTCTCCTCCGCTTTCCCTACTACCTCACCCATATAAGCTTGTTCAAGGGACGGGTTCAATAACAAAATCTGAGCGTACACTTCCGCAAAAATCCCCAGTTCGGCCATCCTCCCTAAATCGTCCGGATGAGGATATTCGAGGTCGCTGATGGAATGCCGGATGTCCCGGTTCCCGTTCAGCCTGCGGCATTTCTCCAGCATCGAAACCGCCTTGCGGATCGCCGCGTCGCCTTCGGCGGTTAGCGTGCACTTCAAACCGTGGCGGTCCGCCTCCAGAAGCGCGGCTTCGATCGCCTCGTAATCGACCGGCCGCAGGTTCGTTACCCCCGGCAGATCCGCATAAGGCTCCAGCATATCTCCGGTATGATCGGCCACTACGCCGTCCACCATGATCTTGAAGCCCTGGAACCGGAGCTTATCACCGCTGTACCGCGCTTTGTAGTCCAGCCCGGCCGTAACGTTAAGCGGTTCCAGAACAGGCTCCAGCGCAAAATGCACGCGCAGCGGCAGCCGGCCGTTCTCCACAAGGTTCGCCAATACGGGCAGCAAGCCAGTGTAATCGTCAAACCCGATATCTTTGATCGAAGTGACCCCGCGCCCCGCCAGCATGCGGCAAAACTCCAAAAACTCACCCTCCACCAGCTCCCGGTCCCGCAGCATGTCCCGCAACAGCAAGGCCCGGGCCTCCGCGCTGCACCGATCCGGCGCAAATCCGTATTTCCCGATCGCAACCGCATTCATCCAGCAGTAGCTTTTGGTACGGTTGATCGCGATCACCGCCCGGTCCGGAAACGCCGCATCCAGCGGCCCCTGCTCCGGCAGGGCGCCCCAGTCGGCGGCATCCCAACCGAAAGCGTATACATTTTCGCCGGCGGGCAAGGATTCAGCATACCGGATCAGCATCTCCAGCGCCTCGCCGCTTGACGCCGCAGGCGATAAATCCAAACCGCGGCGCATCGACATATATCCGGTAAAAAACACATGGTTATCGTGAATCCCAGGCATGACCAATCCGTCTCCAAGCTCGTAAACCTCCGTCTGCGGTCCGATCCATTCCACCGCCCCGGACTTCGGTCCGACCGCGCTGATCTTCTCGCCGTTCACGGCCACAAACCCGGGACCGGCCTTGTCTTCCGTTCCGGTAAACAGGGCGTTTGATAGTAACACGATATCCGCATAAGCGCCATTTGTCGTTTCCATGCTCAACCCCCTCCTTTATTTTTGTTCGTTAAATCCCCCAAACGCTCCGCCCTTTCGCCAATACGTCTTATAACGTTATAATCAATCATATCCAGCCCCGCATTTTTTTGAAAAAAAGGCCTTCCAAGGCGGGGCTTGCGGCAAAAGGACGGAAGCGGTCAAAGCGTAAACCGATAGCGGTCTCCGATGATATATTGCTTGCCGACATGAACGGGCAAACCCTGATCATCGCCAATCACCGTTTTCATGTAAAACAGGGGTTTGCCGATCTCGGTTTCGAGCAGCCGGGCTTGTTCCTCGTCCGCCAGCACGATTTCCAGCGTCGTCTCCCCCGGCTGGTTCGGATCGATTCCGTATTTGTCACGCAGCAGGTCATACAGCGAGCCTTCCAGCGGTTCGTCCAGCAAAAAGGAATACCGGCGCTCCGGGTAATAATTGTTCTCCAGCATCAATGGGCTGTCTCCGGCGTATCTTTTCCGCTGAATATAGATCGCCTGCTCCCCTTTCGCCAGTTTAAGTTCGTGCTGGAGCTCGGCATCGGGAGCCACGATTTCCCTTTGGGTCACCTCGCTGCGGGAAGTATATCCGTTCGCTTCGCAGGCTGCCGTGAAGCCGATCAAATGCTCGATCTTCCGGCCGATTTTGGCGTGGCTGACAAAAGTTCCTTTGCCCTGCCGTTTGGTCAGATAACCCTCCTGGACCAGCTCCTCGACCGCTTTGCGGACGGTGATGCGGCTGACGTTATAGCGCTCGCTGAGCTCCGTCTCCGTCGGGATTTTCTCCCCCTGCTGAAACATGCCGTTGAAAATATTCGATTGGATCGCTTTTTTCAATTGTATATATAACGGTTCAGGATGATCTGCGTTTAACATGGTTACCTCGCTTGTTATATAACGTTATATTCTCTCTCCAAGCGTATCAAACGTTTTCAATTTGCACAAGCGAGCACCGTACACTTTCTACGCTAAATTTATTCGTACGGAACGCCGAAGCCAAACGATCCTTCCACCAGGCAGCTGGCCGCCGCAAAACGCGAGCCTTCCTCCATGGCTTTCGGGATATCGCGGTCCTGAAGATAACTTAGCAAAAACGCCGCAATATAGGAATCCCCCGCTCCCATCGTATCCACCGCCTCGACGATGTCCGGCGTATGGAAATGGAACTTGTCTCCGTCGTAGACCATCGATCTGTCGCTGCCGCGGGTGGCGGCGATCAGCCGGTTTCCGGCTTTCCATTTGGAGCGGATATATTCCATCGCCCTTTCCTCCGGCATATGGCTGCAGGAAAAGAAAGCAAAATCCGCGTACGGGATATACCGCTCCACCTGCTCGTCCTCGAAATCGTCGGAGAAGTCGAATGAGATCGGGACGCCAAGCTCCTTAAGCTCGGCAAGCAAATGCCCCGTATGACTGTACAGTCCGGTGTGCATCACCGCGAAGGAGCGGATGTAGGCCTTGTCCTCTTCATCGAGCTGAAGGGGATTCAGCCGCGTGACGCCGCCTTCGTTGCTTCCCAGGAACACCCTGTCGCCATTTTCCAGCGTCACCCGGGCGCAGCCGTTCTCTCCGCTGCAGTGGCGGCACCGCGAAATATCGATGCCAAGCTCGTGCACCGTGTTCTCGACATGCCGCGCCTCGCGGTCGTCTCCGAACACGCCCACAAAAGCGGCTTCCACGCCGAGTTTCTTGGCGAATACGCTAAAGTTCAGCGCATTGCCGCCCGGATACATCGTTTTTAAATGAACGTATTTGTCCACCACATTATCGCCTATTCCTAAAACTTTCATGTTGTCACCTGCTTTCCGGTAAGCTGTTAATACGCTACTTTTCCCATGTAACGGCGGGTTTCCAACGGATGGTTACGTACGTCCGCCAACGCTTCACGGTATACGCAGAGGATGCTGTAGAACAGAATCGGGTTAAAAAACTCCACCACTTCATCGGCGATCGTGCCGATCCCGAGTTCCTTGGCATCCACGACCTCCACTTTTTCCGCGTACTGCTTAAGGAAAGTCAAGGCGCGTTCGTCCAGGGCGCGGGTACGTCCTTCGTTCATCATCAGGATAAACGGCGTTTCTTTATCCGTCACTTCAAACGGACCGTGGAAATATTCGCCCGAATGGATCGGCGCGGCGTTCAACCACTGCATTTCCATCAGGGAACAGATGGCGAAACCGTAAGCATGGCCGTAGGAAGCGCCGCTGGACAAAATATAGAACAGATCCTCCGCGCGGTACTTGTCCGCAAACACTTTGGCCCGGGGAGCCACCAGCTTTTTCCCGGCGACGATGATGCCGTTGATCTTCTGCATGCCGCTTTGAAAAGCATTGTAGTGGACGTATCCTTCAACTGTGTTCAGAATCTCCACCACGAGTTCGAGGATAATCGCCATCGGGTTGTTTTTGACATCGCTGTCCTCTCCCCATTCATACAGGAAAGCATGGTCGGAATGCTTCAGCAGCGCGGCTTCCTTGTTGTGCGTCAGGCCGATCGTATGAGCCCCCTGTTCCTTGGCAAGCTTGGCCGCCGCCACCGATTCCGGCGTGTTGCCCCCGTGCGAGCAGACGATGACGACGGAGTCTTTGTTCAGCCGCTTCGGCAGGGCGTGAACGAATTCGTTGGCCGTATACAGGCCGGTTACGATTTTTTGGGCCTCGCTTTCCAAAAAATATTTCGCCGGATACATGTCGACGAGGGAACCGCCGCAAGCGACGAGGTAGACCTCCGTAATGCCGGTTTCCGTCTTTTCGCTAATCGTGCTGATCACTTTCGATACGTTCATATTGTTCTCTCCTTTTTATATAACGTTATATAACGTATTGTTCACAAAACCAATATAACCGCTTTCAAAACCGGCGTCAAGGCCAAAATGACTGAAAATCCAATTCCCTCAATTTTTAGCCACATTTTGCATACGATATCTTGTCATCTCCGGAGTCGGTTTCCCATCAAAGGAGGTATTCTCATGAACGAACAGAAACTGCCCGCCATTGCTTATTTTTGCATGGAGTACGGGCTTCATTCCGATTTTAAAATGTACGCCGGCGGCCTGGGCATTTTGGCCGGTGACTATATCAAAGGCGCCAAAGATTACGGCGCGCCGATCGTCGCGGTCGGCATCAAGTGGAAACAGGGATACACCGATCAGCGGATCGGCTCTGACGGCAAGCCTTACGATACGTTTGAAAACCGGGATTATGATTTTCTTGAAGATACCGGCGTAACGGTCACCGTCCAAGTCCGCTCGGCGGATGTCAGGTGTAAGGTATGGAAAACGGAAAAGTTCGGCAACGCGCCGCTTTATTTGCTGGACACGGACCTGCCGGAGAGCGGCAATGCGTGGATTACGGAGCGGCTATATGGGGGCGGCTTCGGCGAGGAGCGGATCGCCCAGGAAATCGTGCTGGGCATCGGCGGCGTCAAAGCGCTGCGGGCGCTGCAGATCCCGGTGGACGTCTATCATTTCAACGAAGGTCACGCCGTGCTGGCGGCCACCGAATTGATCCGCGAAAAAATGCATGCCGGACTCACCTTTGAAGCCGCCTGGCGGCAGGCCCGCGAGGAAGTGGTGTTCACCACCCACACGCCGGTCAAGGAAGGCAATGAAGCCCATCCGCTGGACCTGCTTGAGGCGATGTCCGCCTATAACGGATTAAACCGCGAGCAGATGGAGCGCATCGGCGGTAATCCGTTTAACATGACCGTCGCCGGATTGCGCCTGTCCCGCGTTTCCAACGGCGTGGCCGCGCTGCACGCAGAAACGGCGAACCGCATGTGGCAAGGCGTCGCCGGGCGCTCCGAGATCATCGGCATCACCAACGCGGTTCACCTTCCGACCTGGGCCGACCCGCGCATCGCCCGCGCCTATGAGGAAGACGGCGATTTATGGGCGGTTCATATGGAGTTGAAGCGGGAATTGATCGAATTCATCCGGGAGCGAAGCGGGGCCGCTTTGGACCCTGACCGGCTGCTGATCGGCTTTTCCCGCCGGGCCGCTCTTTACAAACGCAGCGAGCTGATTTTCTCCAAACCGGAAGTGATCGCCCCTTACCTCGAATCCGGCCAGATCCAAATCGCCTTCTCCGGCAAAGCCCATCCGAACGACGAGGCCGGCAAGCAAATCGTCGCGGGTCTCGCCGCCATGGCGCAGAAATCCCCGGGCAGCGTCGTTTTCCTGGAAAATTACGATATGAAGATCGGCGCCATGCTTACCCGCGGCTGTGACGTCTGGCTCAACAATCCGCGCCGGCCGCTGGAGGCGAGCGGTACATCGGGGATGAAGGCCGCGGCCAACGGCGTGCTGAACTGCTCGATCCTCGATGGGTGGTGGCCGGAAGCTTGCGCGGACGGCGAAAACGGCTGGCAGTTCGGGGACGGCTACGAGGCGGACGATGCCGCGGAAGCGGACCGCCATGACGGCGAAGCGCTGTACGATACGCTGCTGAACCGCGTGCTGCCGGCGTATTATGGCGACCGGAGCCAATGGGTACGGATGATGCGGCGCAGCATCGAAACGATCCAGCAGTCCTTTGCAACCGGCCGGATGCTGGAGGAGTATTATCGCAAGATGTACCTTCATAATTAAAAGCCGCCGTAATTGCCGCCGCAAAAATAAGACGACCGAACGGGCAAACTGGCAGCTTGGCGGAACCGGGTACGCACTTTGGGCGGCTTTTGGCGGAACTGGGCGCTCGTATGGGCAGCCACTATGGAACGGACCGCGCTTCTTTTTGGAGCGGACGGTCTTTTTTTCTTGGGACTTCCGGCCGATATTACTTAATGAGACATCATCAGACATAAGGAAGAAGGAGTACATATTTTATGAAAAAGAAACTGCTGTTGTTGTTACTCGCTATGATCTGCCTCGTGCCCGCCTCGATTTCGGCCTCATCCGCGCCCCCTCCCAAAAACGTCGTCCTGATCGACGCCAAATCCGGCCGCGCTTTTGTACCGGTCCGCATTTTAAGCGGGTTTGAAGGGACAAACGTCCAGTGGAACGCCGCCGAGCAAAAAATCGATATCGCCAAAGGCGATGTACAACTTACAATGTTTGTCGGGAAAAAGAACGCCTCGGTCAATGAACAGTCCCGTTCGTTAACCGACGCGCCCTTTACCGAAGCCGGAGTCACCTATGTCCCGCTGCAACCCGTAAGCGAGGCGCTGAACTTGCCGATGGAGTGGGACAAAAGCTTGTCATCGATCAGCCTGGGGCAAGGCGAGGAACGGCTGATCCTGCCGCTGGCAAGCCGGGGGGCGACGGAAAGCGGCGGCAAGCCGGTCGTCAGCGAACGCAAATCGATTAAAGTCGGCGGCAAAACGTTTACCGTGCAGATGGTCACGATTTCGCTGATGGACCCGAGGGTCCGGCTGGACGTCGTGCTGGCGGGCGATAAAGTCGGTAAAGTCGAGGACTTAAGCAGCATCGCCAAACGCCATAAGGCCGTCGTCGCCGTGAACGGCACTTTTTTCGATGCCTACACGTCAGGCGCCTATAAAGCGCCGTACGGCTATATCGTCAACGGCGGCGAGATAAAAAAGACAGCCTCCGGCGACAAGCGGACGATTTTCACCTATGACCAAAACCTGCTGGCGCAGCTTATTCCAGGCAAGGAGTTCAGCGAGCGGTATGACGAAGGCCGGATGGATGGCGCCTTGCAGGCCGGACCGCGCCTGGTCGTAGACGGTAAAGTGGCGCTCGACGTCAAAGCGGAGGGCTTCAAGGACCCGAAAATCCTTACCGGCGGCGGCGCCCGCAGCGCCCTTGGCCTGACCCGCGACCACAAGCTGATCCTGCTGACGACCGGCGGCGCAACGATCCCGCAGCTCGCGGAAATTATGAAGCAGGCCGGCGCCTACCAGGCGATGAACCTCGACGGCGGCGCTTCCAGCGGGCTGTACTACAACGGCAAGTATTTGACGACGCCGGGCCGCAAAATCAGCAACGCGCTGATTGTGACGTATCAGTAGCGAACGCTAATACGGAAGTAGAGTGCGGCAAATGCTACCCTTTCCGGTGGGCAAATGCAAAAGTGCATGTGAATTTCGTCGAAATGTCCCGAAACGGGCGGTTCAAATGCAAAAGTGCAGTTCATTTCCGCCGTAAAATCAAAATCCGTCCTAATGATCCCGCGGCAACTGCACTTTTGCAGGCGATTGGCCTCGGGAAGCGAAAATTCCGCTAAATCAAATGTACTTTTGCATTTCATGCAAATCTACCTCTAATAAATATGGCACTTTCGCGCACATGGGAAATCCCGGCGGCCGAAAGTGCCATTTTTCATATGGTGCTGAGCGGTGCAGCGGTTCGGTGCGATGCATTAATTTGGTGCTATAAGTTGATACAACGGTTTAATTTAGGCTCAGTTTGCGCCTTTGCGCCGGTTTGAGATATCCAGCCAGACGGCGAAGACGAGGATCGAGCCTTTGACGACGTATTGCCAAAACGACTCCAGCCCCATCAGCGACATGCCGTTGTCGAGCGAGGTCATGACGAGCGCGCCGATCAGCGCGCCAAGCACCGTGCCCGCGCCGCCCATAAGCGAGGTGCCGCCGATAACGCAGGCGGCGATCGCGTCCATTTCCGCCATGTTCCCGGCGGTAATCGTGGCCGAGGCCAGCCGGGACGTCAGCACGATCGCGGCGATCGACGACAGCAGGCCGCTGAGCAGGAAGATCAGCATCGTTTTGCGGCGGATGTTGATCCCGGAGAGGCGGGCTGCCTCCAGGTTGCCGCCGATGGCGTAGATGTGGCGGCCGAAGGTCGTTTTTTTCGAGAGGAAATAAAAAACGGCGGCCAGCACGATCACGAAAATGATCGGGAACGGGATGCCCTTATAAGCGTTCATGACCAGCACGAACAGCACCACCAGCAGCGAAAGCGCGGCCACCTTGATGATGTCGGCGGCGAGCGATGCGACTTCAAAGCCGTATTTTTGCCGAGAGCGGCGTTTATTGAACATGCTCCAGACGAGCAGGCCGACCGCCAGCACGCCAAGTACGATGCCGAAGCCCGGGGCGAAATAGGCGTTGCCGAGCAGCGCCAGCACCGGGTCCGATACCGGGATCGTCATCGAGCCGGTGATGCCCATCAGCGCGCCGCGGAACACCATCATGCCGCCCAGCGTAACGATAAAAGCGGGGACCATCTTGTAGGCGACCAGCCAGCCCTGCACTAGTCCGAGCACGGCCCCGGCCGCCAGCGTGGCAAGGATAACGACGATCGCCGGCAGGCCCAGCCAATTGCTGAAAATCGCCGCGATCCCGCCGGTCAGGCCGACGATCGATCCGACGGAAAGGTCGATATGTCCGGCCACGATGACGAGCACCATGCCGATCGCGAGAATGGACGTGACGGACATTTGCGTAAACAGGTTGGACAAGTTCCGCGCCGTCAAAAACGTCGGGTCCAGTATGCCAAACAGCACCCAGATGAGGATTAGGGCGCCGACCATCGTATAGGCCCGCACGTCCATTTTTCCGAACAGGCCGCTCCATAACGCCGATTTGGCGTCAGGGCTTTCCGTTTGCGGCTGAACATTTTTTTGCAGCTCCATGTTATTTTCCTCCCGTTGCGGCTTGCATGATATTTTCCTGGGTCGCTTCGCGCCAATGAATTTCCCGGACGAACCGGCCTTCGCTCATGACCAGAATCCGGTCGCTCATCCCAAGCACCTCCGGCAGCTCCGAGGAAATCATAATGATCGCCACGCCCTGGCTGACCAGCCGATTCATCAAATGGTAAATCTCGTATTTGGCCCCGACGTCAATCCCCCGGGTCGGTTCGTCCATGATGAGGATTTTCGGATCGGACATCAGCCATTTGCCGATGACGACCTTCTGCTGGTTGCCGCCGGACAACGTGCCGACGGGCGTTTCCAGCGAAGCCGTTTTGGTCTTCAGATCCTGCACGTACCTTTGTCCCCATTTCATTTCCTCGTTGTCGTTAATGACGCCGAACCTGGACACTTTGCGCATTGTCGCCATCGTCGTGTTCGTTTTCACATCCATCCCCAGCACCAGGCCCTGCCGCTTGCGGTCCTCGCTGACCAGGCCGATGCCCGCTTTGATCGCATCCGCGACCGAGCGGATTCGCACCGGCTTCCCTTCGATCCGCACCTCGCCGGACGAGCGGCCCCCGTACGCGCCAAACAAGCTGCTGACAAGCTCGGTGCGCCCGGCGCCCATCAGCCCGGCGATGCCGAGAATTTCACCTTTTCGCAGCGTAAAAGAAACATCCTTGATGACTCTTTGATTGCGTTTTTCCGGATGCCAGACGTTGTAGTCCCGCACCTCCAGCACGGTCTCCTGCGGGGTATGCTCCACCCGGGGATACCGCTCGGTCAGCTCCCGGCCCACCATAAGCGACACGACCTGGTCGTCGTTCGTCTCCTTGCGGTCCAGCGTCGCTACCGTACGCCCGTCGCGCAGCACCGTTATCCAGTCGGCCAACGCGAACACTTCCGGCATCTTGTGCGAAATGTACACGCAGGATACGCCTTCCCGGCGCAGCTGATTCAAAATCCCCATCAAAATCGCCACTTCGCTTTCGGTCAAAGCCGCCGTCGGCTCATCCAAAATCAAAATCCGCGTATGCTTGGACAGGGCTTTGGCGATCTCCACCAACTGCTGCTGGCCGATGCCGAGGCTGGCGATTTTCGTTTCCGGGGAAATGCGCAGCCCGACCCGGTCCAGCCAGATGGACGCGTTATGATACAGCTCATCCCACTGAATGACACCGCGTTTTGTCGGTTCCGCCCCTAAAAAAATGTTCTCGCCAACCGTCATTTCCTTCACGAGCGCCAGCTCCTGGTGAATGATGGCGATGCCGGCTTTTTCCGCGTCCGTGATGGTATGGAACTGTTTTTTCTCGCCATCGATAATGATGTCGCCGCTGTAGGTTCCCGCGGGGTACAGTCCGCTAAGCACCTTCATCAGCGTCGATTTGCCGGCCCCGTTCTCACCGCACAGGGCGTGGATTTCGCCCTTCCGCACCTGCAAATTGACGCGGTCGAGGGCTTTGACGCCCGGAAACTCTTTGCTGATATTCACCATTTCCAACACGTGCATAGGCGTTTGCACTCCTTTTCTAGCCCTTTCGAACGCTTTGTTTACTGCTGCGGCCATTGATCCTTCGGCACGTTTTTGTACACGTCCTCCAGCTTGTGGAAACCGTCCTCGATGACCGTGTTCAGGCTGCTCTTGTCAACCGGGATCGGGTCCAGCAGCACCGACGGAACGTCGATTTTGCCGTTGTTCACCGTTTTGTCCGCACTGATCGTTTCGCCTTTGGCGGCCGATACGGCCATTTCCGCAGCTTTGGTGGCAATCGATTTGATCGGTTTGTAGACCGTCATCAGCTGCGTGCCTTCGGCGATCCGCTGCACGGCGGCCAAGTCGGCGTCCTGTCCGGAAACCGGAATTTTGCCGGCCATGCCCTGCGCGGTTAAAGCCTGGATCGCCCCGCCGGCGGTGGCGTCGTTGGCGGCGACTACGCCCTGAACGTCGTTTTTGTTTGCGGTCAGCGCGTTCTCCATGTTTTTCAGCGCTTCCTCCGGCTTCCAGTCCTTGGAGAACTGGTCGTAGACGATCTTGATGGCGCCCTTTTCCTCCAGCGGCTTAAGTACGTTCATCGCGCCTTCCTTAAACATGTGCGCATTGTTGTCGGTGTCCGCCCCGCCGATATACACGATGTTCCCTTTTTGCGCCGCGGCGGTTACGGCCTGGGCTTGCAGCTCGCCGACACGGACGTTGTCGAAAGAGATGTAGTAGTCGACTTCGGCATTGTTGATCATCCGGTCGTAAGCGATCACCTTGATGCCTTCCTTATGGGCCTTTTCCACGATCGGCGCGGTCGCTTCCGCGTTGTGGGCGATCACGACGAGCACGTCTACCCCTTGGGAGATCAGCTGCTCCGCCTGGCTAAGCTGCGTGGCGTCATCTCCGTTGGCGGCCAGCACCTTCACCTCGCCCCCAAGCTCCTGAACCTTCTCCGTAAAAATATCCCGGTCCTTTTGCCAGCGCTCTTCTTTCAGCGTGTCCATCGACATGCCGATCACGATTTTCCCGTCGTCTCCGGCCCCTCCATTCGCCGCTCCGCCCGAGTTATTCGGCGCCTTGCCGGAACCGCTGCCTGCGCCTCCGCCGCCGTCCGAAACAATGCCGCAGCCCGCCAGGGAAGATGCCAGCAACACGGCCGCCAAGCCAAACCGGAAACGTTGACTGAATTTTTTCATATTTACTTCGCCCCTTCTCATTCGAATGATTGCGCTTACAAAATAATCTTAGCACCGGGTCTTCCGCGGCGGGGCGGCTAATGCCAGCACTGGTTTGCCCGCGAGCAGCATTTCGTTGCTGCCGGATGAAATGAATTTCATCGCCCGCGCTTTCACAGCACATTTTTGTCCGCCGGACAGCAAAAAAGTCCTGGTCGGAAGACAAGGACTTGAGGATAGCCTTTTCTGTTTCGGAAATAGTTGCATTTTATACACTTAACCGATGGGTAATGGTCGCCGATTTCATTTTAATTGCAAAAGTTACAACTAAAGCAGATGCTGCTCGTACCGCCCTCTGATTTTCGCCTCAATAACGGCAGCTTTTGCAACTATTTCTGGTAAGCAGCTCATATTCCACCTATTTAAGTGTACTTTTTACAATTATCTTCTCAAACTGATGGGGACCCTGGGCCATTGCAGGATGCCACTTTTCATTTCGGGATGCCCCGCACAGTGGTGGCTACGGCGGTGTGCCACCCACAGCGGTGTGCCACAGCGGTGGCCACTGCAGTGCGCCACAGCGGTCCGCCACGGCGACATCCCCCGTCCTCCCGTTTATTCCCTTTGCTGGCGGTAATCCGTCGGCGTCATTCCGGCTACCTTTTTGAACACCCGGCTGAAGTAATTCGGGTCCTTGTAGCCTGCCTCATAACAGATTTCCTTGAGGCTCAGTCGCCCCTCCGCAATCAGCCGCTTGGCTTCCTCGATGCGCAGCCGGGTAACGTAGTCGCTGAAGTTTTCACCTGTCTGCAGCTTAAACAATTTGCTGAAATAATACGGGCTAAGATTAACGTGTTCCGCCGTCTGCTCCATGGAGATGTCCTCCTTGTACCTTTGGCCGATGTACAAAAGCGCACGCTGCAGCACATGGGAGCGGCCGTGCTCCTTCGCCTCCCTGAGCCCGTCGATCCAGGCGGCAAGCCGCCGCTGGGCCGCTTCACGCAACGAATCCGGTTCGTCGAATCCGCTCAAAAAAGAGAGCAATTCGCCGCCGTCCCCCGCCTGCGCGCTCCGGCCCAGAGACAGCAGCAGGCCGATCACGTCCCCGCGCAGGCGCGGGAAATGCCGGGGCTCGTCTTTCGCAAGCCGCTCGAACAGCCGGTCGAACCGCTGCGCCGTCTCCTGCTTGTCGTGCCTCAGCAGCGCGTCGAGCAGCCGCTTTTCCTCGTCCGGCGGGAGCGTGGGCCGGCCCGAGCTTTCGGCGATGTCGTCGTAATGGCGGACGCTGGCGACGTCCTGCTCCTGATCGTCCGCGCAGACGCAGACCGCCTCCCGGTAGGAGCGGCCGAGCCCGTCCCAGCCCTCGCGGACCGAGCCGATTCCGACCGACAGCGGCAGCCCGAACCGCTCCTCGATCCGGCTGCGCAGCCGCTCGCCCCATTCCAGCGCGGCCACCCGCTGCGAATATCCCGGCCGCCTCGGCGGATACGGGATGAACAACGCCAGCTGATGGCCGACCACCGGACTGACAAGACAGGACAAGCCGGACTTCGCCCACTGCTTGACGGCCTCGTGGAGCTCTTTTTTGACCAGTTGGAAATTTGCCCATTCCTTCGAAGAGTACCGCGAAAAAGACAACACCATCGCATACCCCTTATGCCAGTCCAGATTGAGCAGCCCCGCCAGTTGCGACAGCTCCACCTCCTGCACGCATTCCAGCATCAACATCAGCGACAGCTCGTTTTCGGCAAGCGGCAATAGCTGCGAGAGCTTCTCCTGCATCGCCAGCCGCTCATCGCGGGCACGTCTGGCTTCCTCCGCCTCGGCGATCAGGTTCTTCAGCACGTCCAGCACTTCCTCCCGCCGGGCCGGCTTGAGCAAATATTCGCGCACCCCGAGCGCCACTCCCTCCTTGGCGTAGGCGAAATAATCATGGGCTGTGATGATGACGACCGGCGTTCCCGGCTGCCGCGCCAAAATTTCGCGCATGGCCTCCAGCCCCGGAATCCCCGGCATTTTGATATCCATAAAAATAAAATCCGGCCGCTCCTCCTCCGCCAGCTGAATGGCCCGCCGCCCGTTCTCCGCGTGAAGGAAGCGGAACGTCTCCGGCAGCATATGGCCGATCATCAGCTCCAGGCCTTCCCGTTCCAGCGCTTCGTCATCCGCAATCAGCAAGGTATACATGATCGGAAATCCTCCATTCTTTTATAAATCCGCAGCTTCCCGCCTACGGCGCCATGGCCGGCGTACGGTAGGGCAGCGTGAATTTAACGGTTGTGCCGGCCCCTTCTGTGCTGTCGATGTCGATCCGCTGCCGGCCGTCAAAAAACAGATGCAGCCTTTTGAACACGTTATGCGTGCCCAGCCCGGTCGAATGCCCTTTCCCGCCAAAACGCGGCGCTTCCTCGCGCACCGACCGCAACAGCCGCTCCACCGTTTCGCGGCTCATGCCAGCGCCGTTGTCGCGGATTTCGATCTCCACGTCGCCTTGCTCGCTGAGGCGGATCGCCAGTTGCAGGACCGCTCCCTCCTCCATCTGCTCGATGCCGTGCACGAAGGCGTTCTCCAGAATCGGCTGCAGGGTGAGGCAGGGAACCATGCCGTCCAGCACCCGTTCGTCCACGTCCAGCTCGAATTTGATGCGGTCGCGGAACCGTGCTTTTTGAATGTTCATATACTCGCCGACATGTTCCACCTCTTCGCGCAGCGGGACCGCCTGGTCCAGCTTTTGCAAATTGTATCTAAGCAGCCGCGAAACGGAGACGGCCAGGTCGCTCGTTTTCGGCGCCCCTTCGATGTAGGCCAGCTTGGAGATGGAATTCAGCGTATTGAACAAAAAATGCGGATTGATTTGGCTCTGCAGCGTCTTCAGCTCCAGTTCCTTGACCAGCCGGTCCTTTTCCAGATTGTTGATGTTTTCGGCCATCAGTTGCTGGATGTTGTCGATCATCCCGTTAAACGCCCGGCACAAAATGCTGATCTCGTCGTAACGGTCGCTCTCCGGAGCTTTCGTATCCATCCGTCCTTTGGAAATCTGCTTGGCCGTGGCGACGAGCCGGCGGATCGGCCCGGTGATGCTGCTCGACAGCCAAATCGCCAGCAAAATGCTGAACACCGCGGCCGTAACCACAAGCATGATGCCGAGCCTGTTCAGCTTGTCCGTTGCGTACATCATGTCTTCGTAAATCGGCTTGTACTGCTCCAGTTCAAGATCGACCAGTTCCTGGGCTTCCTCGCGAATGAAGCGCTGCGTTTGCTCCGCTTCGATATATTTTCCCGCCATCGTACCCGAATCTTCGCCTCCGATCTGATCGATCATGTCCTCGGCCTGCTCCAGGAACGTATTGACGATGTTGCGGTAATTAACGAGCGGCAGAGCGCTCCCGCCAATCGTCTCCAGCCCATCCAGGTCGGCCCGTAAGGTTCTGACCGCGTTCAGGTGGCGCTCGACCTCAGGCAGGCTTTCCGTATCCACCTGCATGATAAACCGGTTCATCGCCCGCATGATCTCGCCGACCTCGTAAGAGACCTCCTTGTACAGCAAAATCCGCTTCATCATCAGGTGGTAGCTTTCCTGCACGTTTTTGCCGCTTTCAAACAGTAAAAAAGACACCGAGCTCATCAGCAGCACCAGCAGCGGAATGAACAAAAACAGCTTGCGGCGGATACTCATAAGCTTTCCCCCTCCTGCACGTTGCGCTCGTCCAGCATTTTGACCTCCGTGTAATATGCCGGCTGAAGCGGTTTGCCCTGAAAATGCTCGTACAGCAGCCGGACCGCCGTGTCCCCCATCAGGTAAGGCTGCTGCGCGACCGTGGCCGCGATCTCGCCCTTGCGGATCGCCTCCAGCGTTTCCTTCTGATTATCGAAACCGATAATCGTTAAATTCTCGCGCTTCAGGCTTTTTGCCGCCTGCAGCACGCCGAGGGCATCGGTCGCGCTGGTGCCGACCATGACCTCGATCTCGGGATGCTGCCGCAGCATCTCGGCGGCTTGCTGAATCGCCTCCATGTGCGAGATGTTGGAGCTGCGCACGTCGACGATTTCGAGCCCGGGATGCTCGGCCACCACCCGCTTCAGCCCGTCCAGCCGCTGCAGCTGGCTGGCGGCCTGATCGCTGCCGATGATCACGCCGAGCTTGCCCGAACCGCCGGCCGTTTGCACGACCAGGCGGCCCAGCCGCTCCCCCGCGGCGAGGTTGTCGGTCCCGACATAGGCTAGCCGCTGGCTGTCCGGCGCGTCGGTGTCGATCGTCACGACCGGGATGCCGCGCTTCACCGCCTTGTCGATGACCGGCGTGAATTTCTCCTCGTTCAGCCCCTGCACGATAATCGCGTCGACGCGGGCGGCGATCGCTTTTTCCAGCAGGTTCAGCTGCTCCTCCATGTTGTTGCGCACCGGGCCGGTAAATTCGATGTCGATGCCGTATTTTTCCGCCGCCTGGGCTGCGCCTTTTTCGACCATCTCCCAGTAGGGGTGATACCGTTCCTGCTCGATCAGCACGATATGATAACGGTGCTCGCCGCTCCCGGGATGCCCCCGCAGCTCCTGGACGATGCTGCCGATTTTCCCGGAATAGCGGGCAAAGCCGATAAACAAATAAACCAAAATGACAATGCACACGGTAATACCGGCCAACCATGTTTTGTCCTTGATCATCTGCGTTCACCTCACGCCTATCCTAACTTATTGATGAAAGCGGTTGCAATTCAATAATGAACACCGCCACCTGCTACTGCTTGCTTCAATAAGTGCATTCCTCCACCTCTTATTGGAAAAAATCCAACAGATTGACAGGAACCAGCCAGAATTTTGAGCTCCAATTGGAAAAATTCCAATAGATTTCTCTCAAATCCCCGTTTTGCGTCCCACTGAATCTAATCTATTGGAAAATGTCCAATCTAACCACTGTATTTGCCACTCAATTTCCAATTCCATTGGATATTTCCAATAGAACCATCCATCGGACCACCCAAACCTGCCACCAAACTAATATTAGCTTGTAACTTGCCCATCCACCCGACTTATTGACTAACCACCCGCCAAACTTGCCGCTTACCACACACCACACTTTTTATTTAGTCTTCAGCGAGCGCCAAAAAGGCCCAGGCGTATGCCCGGGCCTACCAAAGCAGCCACAGATCTCAGGTTGGCCGGCTAATCTTGATCGGCCGCGTACCGCAGGCCAAACTGGCGTCTTGCTCCCTCCATCAGCTCGGCGACGGCCAGGGAGCGGGCGGGCGTGTTGATTTCGCTTTCCCGCCGGCCGCTTTGGAGCAGTTCAATGAACTCCAGCGCCTCGTAATACATCGATTCCTGAGGTTGGGAACGCGTCAGTTCTTCGGTCGTCCCGTCGCGGTACATTATTTTTACATCGTAAGGCTGGTTGATCTTGTCGATCACCATCGTCCCGTTTTCCCCCTGGATCTCCGTCGGCACATAGGATTCCGTGATTTTGGAGTACATGATGACGCCGTCCATATCCGGGTACCGCGCAATGAGGCTGCCTTCGCCGTCCACCCCGGACGGCAGCATCACCGCGGACGCCTGGACGGATTCCGGCTTGCCGAACAGCGTTACCATCGGGTAAATGCAGTAGATGCCAAGGTCCATTAACGCGCCGTTGGAAAAAGCGGGATTAAAGGCATTCAGCACTTTTCCTTCCTTAAAGGCGTCATACCGTGATGAATACTGACAGTAGCTGGAAAAATATCTCCGCACCTGGCCGATTTTGTACAAATTGTCCTGAACCGCCCGGAAGTTCGGCATAAGCGTCGACTTCAGCGCCTCCATAAGCAAGACGCCGTTGCGGCGCGCGGCCTCGATCATCCGCCGGACTTCGGCCGCGTTGGAAGCCATCGGCTTTTCGCACAGCACATGTTTTCCGTGATCCATCATCAAAATTGCCTGCTCGGCATGCAAAGAATTCGGACTGGCGATGTAAACGGCGTCTACGTCAGCGTTTTCAGCCAGCGCCTTGACATCGGTAAACACCTCGGGATCGCCGAATTTGGCGGCAAACTCCTTGCCTTTCTCCTCCGTGCGGGAGTAAACGGCCGTCAAAACAAACTGCTCCGTTTCCAAAGCCGCCTGGATAAAGCGCTCCGTGATCCAGTTCGTGCCTATGGTGCCGAATCGTATCAACGTTGTGTCATCCCCTTTTTTGAATGAATGGTATTAACCGTATTCTCTCACTCCCTGTCACCTCTTGTCCACTTTCGGGCGTAAAAATCGCAACATTAAGCGTTTACAAAGGGTTCGCGCATCGAAGGTTACTTGCGCGCCGTAAGAAAACTAATCTAAAATAGAAGTAACGAGCGTCTATCCGACGCACAACACTACGGACCAAGCGACCTTCCCAAGGTTTCGAGGCTGGAAAGAGGTGAAATTTGTGAGCGAGGACAGCAGCGGAATTTTCAACAACGAATTCAAGTACATGGTGAGCGGCGATTCCATATCCAAAGGCGTCATTTATGATGAAACGAAAAATAAATACGTCGTTTTGGAGGACAATTATGTATCTCTCCTGCAGAAAAAATTGAAGGGAGCGATCCATAACACGGCCAGGTTCGGCAACACGCTGGTCAAGGGGTTAACCAACCTGAAAAAGGACGTCTTGAAGGATCGGCCGAATTTTGTCCTGATCGAATACGGCGGCAACGACTGTGACTTCAACTGGAACGAGATTGCTGAACAGCCCGACGCAGAGCACAGCCCGAAAACCGACTTTTCGATGTTTGAGAAAATGCTGACAGAAGCGATCCAATTCGTAAGAAGCCAGCAAATTACCCCGATCCTGATGAGCCTGCCCCCGCTTAATGCTGACAAGTATTTCAAATGGGTCAGCAGAAACGATCCGGAAGCGGAACAAAACATCATGAAATGGCTCGGAAGCGTCACGAAAATTTACTGGTGGCAGGAAAGATACAATTCGACCATCCTGAAGGTATCGGAACTGACCAAAACGAAGTATATCGATGTCCGGGGAGCGTTTTTGGAGCATCCCGATTTTACGAGGTTCCTTTGTTCCGACGGCATTCACCCCAACCAGGACGGGCACCGGATCATCTTCGACAAAGTGCTTGAATTCATGGGCACGAACTATCGTTTTTTGCTTCGGGAGGGCGGCAACTTGGCGCTGGATTGAACTGGATTGAGCCGGATGGCGCGGCCTATGATGCCATAGAAATTGAAGGCTGCCGATAGAATATGACTCAGCATGAGGTTTCGCCAGCCATCAGAGCAGCACCGAAAATAGAGGCAATTTAAGAAAAACGCCTGACGGCGTCCTTAAATGGCTCTGACTTCTACTCTGGACGTTACTCTAAGGGACACCAACGACCTTATCCGCTTATTTCCCGGGTATTTCCCAGCCTAACGGACACCAACGTCCCTATTTCGCTCCAAACCCGTTCATCCAGGACGATTTGAGGTAAATAACGTCTTCTGTGTCCGTTACATTTTGCAAACTCCCGTTTTTTCGAAAATAACGGCTCTGGTGTCCCTTAGCTCCCTGATTTTAGAGACCTGACGGCAGGTCTCCCTTTTTTCGGCTCATTGAGCCCGCCGGCTTTGCTGCAGATCGCGCCACACCTTTTTGTTGCTGTAACGCTTGTCGGTGCTGATGTCCGGACCAAACCACTGCGGCGGCTGGAACTCCCGCGCCTCGCCTTCCGCGGCGAACTCCACCTCCAGCACCATCAAGTCGATTTGATCGTAGCGGTCGATTTCCACGACGATCCCGTTCCACTCGGCGGTCACCCGCCGTTTCGTCAGCGGAACCGCCCGGTGGACTTCGGTGATTTGCCCGTAAAGCCCCTCCGAAATGGAAACCTCCACTTCCTCCCGGGACAAACCGAATCCTTTTTTAAACGTATGCGTAAACGTAACGTTGCCGGAGGCCACATCGCGGATCTTCCGCACCCGCAGCTCCTGATCCTCATGCAAAGCCAAATACGTCTGATCGATCTCCTGCTCCGAACGAATGATCAGCTCGCCCTTCCGAATCAGCTCTTCCGGATACTCTGGGAGCAGAAATTTACGTTCTATTTCCAACGGCATGGCGGTTATCCTCCAGTTATCAGCGAGCCCGTGGGCCCTTTTTTTCAGAATACATGTTACCATTATACGAATACATACTTAGCGGGACAATCACTTAAAAACGCAGCTAGCAGCAATGGCCACGGAGATCAGGAGAAATGCCCACCGGATTGCGGTATAATAATCCCATATAAGTGGAAAAAGGAGGAAACAGCGAATGGCAGCACACGTCAAGTTAGGCAAAACTGATTTATCCGTGAATCCGATTGGGCTTGGGACCAACGCGGTTGGCGGGCACAACATTTATCCGAATCTGGACGAGGAAGTTGGGAAGCAGGTTGTGCGTACCGCCCTGGAGCAGGGCATCAATTTCCTGGATACGGCATACTTCTACGGACCGGAGCGGTCGGAGATCCTGATCGGCGAAGTCGTCAAAGAGCTCGGCGCCCGCGACCGCGCCGTCATCGCCACCAAAGGCGCGCACCGGATGACGGGCGGCAAAATCGTGTTCGACAATTCACCGGCCTTCTTGCGTCAGGAGGTCGAAAACAGCTTGAAGCGGCTGCAGACGGACTATATCGACCTGTACTACATCCACTTCCCCGATGAAGCGACTCCCAAAGACGAAGCGGTCGGGGTGCTGAAAAAGCTGAAGGATGAAGGTAAAATCCGGGCGATCGGCGTATCGAATTTCTCGATAGAGCAGCTCAGGGAAGGCAATAAGGACGGATACATCGACGTGCTGCAATCGGAATATAATTTGATTAAGCGCGACCTGGAGAAGGAAGTGCTGCCGTACTGCCGGGAGCAGGGCATCTCCTTTGTCCCGTATTTTCCGCTGGCGGCCGGCT
Organism: Paenibacillus oralis; assembly: GCF_003863965.1. GTDB lineage: Bacteria > Bacillota > Bacilli > Paenibacillales > Paenibacillaceae > Fontibacillus > Fontibacillus oralis. The sequence continues at coordinate 3,303,409 of NZ_RRCN01000001.1, read as the reverse complement.
TGCTCGGCGGGAAATACGACAAGGATACCAAGTTCGCCGATTACCGGGCCAATCACCCGAGGTTCCAAGGCGAAGCTTATGCCCGCACGCTGGATAAAGTAGAGCAAGTCCGCCGGATCGCCGAGGCCAAAAACGCCGAGGTGGCCCATGTCGTGCTGGCCTGGTACTTAACGCGGGATACGATCGACGCTTTGATCCCCGGGGCCAAGAAACCGGATCAGGTCATTCGCAATTTGAAAACGCTGGACGTGACGTTAACACCCGAGGAAATCGCCAGCATCGACCGTATTTTTTCCTAAACCATTTATGATGTAAAAAAGGGATGGAACCCGGTTATCCGGCGTTTCATCCCTTTTTGCTTCTAGCGGCTCGTATCCTCACGCAGCGCACGGACCGCCCGGAATTTGGCCCAATTAAACGACTGCCAGCCTGGGCCTTCGATCCCCGTTATTACGTCCCGGCGTTCAAGCAGCTGGCGGTATAGTTCCGGCTCCGCCTTGCGGCTGTAGTTTAAAAGCCATGGCAGCGCGTCGGCGGACAGTCCCGCCAGGTAAACGGCATCGATTTTTCCGGTCGCTTCGTAGCGCTCGATGTTCTTTTTGGCGATAAAGAGGTCCATATTGGCATAGTTTACGGCAATGTAAGCGGCCAGGCCGAGCGCGACAAAGCATTTTGCCAGCGGAATTTTCGCAAAGCGGATGCGCAGCCCGGCACAGACGAGCAGCAGCCCCAAAAAGATCATAAAGGCGAAGACCAGAAAGCGGATATAGGTATAACCGTAAGCTTCCTGGTACAGAACCAGCCGCGTAAACGCCGACAGCAGCATGATGCCGGAGCATCCGACAAGGATATACAGCAGAGCCTGATTCAGCGTCCGCAGGACTTTCCCCGCTTCGCCGCCTAACGTCAAGGTGCCGATCAGAATCGCAAAATTGATCGACGTGACGGCAACGAGTTCGAAAAATCCGCTTCTCGCGTAATCGGCATACGAGCTGCCGTCCGGCAAAACGCCTCGCCATGCCCCAAACAAATACGTAAACTGGAGCGAAACGAACAGCAGGTAAACGATATTAATCGCGATCAGCACGGTGGCGGCAATCAGCGGATCGATTCTGACGGGCGTGCTGCCCGGATAGGCGGAAGCGGCGGATGCACCTGACAGGACTTCACTCTTGCCCGCCTTGCTTATGCCGTTTTGGCCCGTATCACCCTGAACCGTACCGCTCTGAACCGTACCGTTCTCACCCGTACCGCTCTGAGCTGTGCCAGTCTGACCCATACCGTCCGCGATCGCGATTCCCCCGAACCAGTCTACGGGCTTTTCCCGCATCGGGTCGACGAATCCCCACAAATAGCCGAACAGCAGCAAGCCCAGCAGCAAAATCCAGATCAGGCGGAACATCACTTCCCCGATCGAAAAGCTGTCGTTGAACCAGTCCGGGATCATCGAGAGCAAGCGGTCAAAGCTGCTGTCCGCCGAAGACAACAGCCCGATCACGACGATCAGCAGCGGCAGCGCGATCAGCAGCCCAAGCAGCACCTTGCCGGCCGCCTGTTTGCGGCGATCGCCTATTTTTTTGGTGGCTGTCGATTGCACGGCGCGAAATGCCGTAGCCCAGTGCCGAAAGTTTTGCGGAAGCAGATGGTCCAGCACGTCAAAAACAATCCTTAAATCGCCCCAAGACCGTTTTTTCAGGTTAAACATATATGTCGTCTGCGCAAAAATCAGGCAGGGCAGAGCAAGCACATTGAGCGCAAAAAACAGCGTATTGGCAAACAGCGCATACGTCAGCGACAGCAGCACGACCGCCGCCAAGGACAGCCAGCCGAACCAGGTCATCGGACGCCCAAACCGGTCCCTGGCGCATAAGTACAAATACAGGTAAAACAAGCCGGTAAAAATCGGAACGGATACGCCGAAGCCATCCCCGTAAAACAAATATTGATGCGCCGCGGCCAGCGCAAAGCCGCCGAGCAGCGCCGCCAGCACTTTGCCGTGCGGCATGGGCCTGATTTCGTTCATTCTTTGAATCCCTCCGTAACATCCAGGTTCGTCGAACCTTTGTTTTCTACCGCCCATTTTAATGGATAAAATAAGAAGATAAAGAGAAGGTTTTTTACAAGAAATTTCGTATTTTAAAAATAGGCCTCCCGGGCGGCATCGTCATTCAGTCCTTATTTCCTGCATTCTTCCCGCATACCACGCGTAAAACGCCTGGCCCCAAGCAGCCGGAATGTCGGGAAGCTTGTGATGCAGGACGGGGCGGGCCCGGTTCACGATATGGACGGAAGCCAGCCCCCAGCGGCGCTGCAGCACACCACGGGTGACTTTCACTTCAATGATTTTCTCTCTTTTGCCGATAAACAGCCGTGAGGTCAGCCCTCCGGTCCGAAACTGCAGGAATCGGCCATGGATGGCATATGCCGTATTAAAATGATTCAGGATATTCCGCACCATAGCCCAAATCAACAGCCCCGCCGAGGCGATCCACCACCATGCCGCGCCGAAAACCGGTACGTCCGGTATGAAGGGAAGCCAAGGAATAGATAAAGCAACAAGAGAAATCCAAATCCAGCCTGACCCCACCAAGCTTATTCCCAGCGACGCCCGGGGCAGCGGGCTCATTTCGGAGGAAATCTCGTAGGAAGGCAGCAGCTCCGACACAAGGCGGTAGGCATGCCGCACCGGCAAAAAGGGGTATAGCGAGTTCACATCCCGTTTGTCTTCCCCTTCGCCGCCTGCGGTGATCAACCGTACCTCCGCCAAACCAAGCAGCCGTTTCATCAGAGATTGGGTCACCTCTACGCCCTGCACTCGCTCTTTGGCAATGGAGAACGCCGTACGCTCGATCATCCCCTTGACGATATAGATCCGTTCCGCATCCGAAGAAAGTTCAAAACCCCCGTACCTTACAAAAGTTACGGCAATCCCCAGGACGACGGAAACCGCCGACAGCAGCACAAAAACCGCCGCCGCTGTCCACCAGGAACTCATAAGCGCCGCCAGAACTCCCTGGGCTTGTTCATCAAGATCAAAGAAATCATCGGCTTTGGAGTAAAGCGAAAAAAGGGCCGGAATCAGAATAAGGAAACTCAAGGAGGTAAAAGAAGCTTTGATCAGGTCTTTCCGGGTGGGACTGAAATGGATAGTCCGCTTGGAATCCCGGATATTTCCGTGCTCTACAGCCGCGGTTTCCTCATCGTCGCCCGCCGTGCTCAAAGCGTCTTCCCTTTTTACCGGTCCCGCCACCCGCTCCTCCAGCCGGTCCGCTTCCGCATAGCAGATGACGCGAAATACGACGGCCGCATCTTCACCTTCCATCCCGGTTTCAAAACGGATGGCGGTCACCTTGAAAATCCGGTGAAACAGGGTGGTTTGACGGTTTATATTTTGAATTTTGGAGAAGGGAATCACTCTCTTCGACTTGACGAAAACCCCTTGGTATAACCGAAACGAGGTGTCATCAAGCTGATACCGGCGCGTGGACCAACTCCATAGGATGGACAAGAGGCTGAATCCGGCGACGACCAGCAGGGCCAGCCTGCCGTATTTCACCCATGCCGCGTCCGAGCCTGCTTTAAGCACAAATAAAAAGACAAAGAAATAAATCGCATTTTTCCCCAAGTTCCAGATGGCCAGCAGCATAACAAGAGGATGATACCGTTTGGCCCGGCTCATTCGTCGACCTCTTTCAGTTTGGCATATCGTGCAATCTGATTTCTCAATTCCCCGGCAATGTCCTGGTCCAGGACGGGAATCGTATGCGAAGACCCCATCGTTGTGACCGTTACCGAGCAGACCCCGTACCTTTTTTGCAGCGGTCCCTGCCGGGTAGCCACCGACTGGATTTTGGTCATTGGAATCAACTCGCCAGTTTCCGTAAAGACTCCGAATTTAAGCTGCAAAAACTGCTCCGAAATGGTGTAACGCCATCTGGCATACTTCATAGAAGGCTGGACAAAAACGGACCAAATCATCATCGGCACCTCAAGGACGGCGAGCCCGGCCAGAATCCACCCAACCCAGTAAACCCATGAAAAACGGTGATCCAGATAGAGCAACACCCCGATCACCAGAAATGTGACGGCGCTTTCGATCGCCTCATGAATCCTCCAAATTTTTACCGCATTCTTGGATAATCGCTGCTGAGGCTCCATGATTTCGTTAAACAAAAAAGAACCACTCCTTTCCAACAAGTCTAAGTTTAGCAGGAATTATATATGAATTTCAATATAGTTTTATTGTTTTTCGATAAAATATTATTGATTTACAGAATAACCTGTGCTAAATTGAGTTCCATACACAAAAAGATTACGAAAAAAGGAGTATGAAATCATGAAATCCAAAATGTTCTTCAAAGCGGGATCCATCGTTAGCTTGATCGTATTTTATATTGCTCTGCTGATCGGTGTGCTGGAGGCGGTGGAGCATGTTTCCCATCTCTGGTTCGCAGGCAGCGGATGGACCGGATTTTTGGGCGACTTTAAGCCGGTATTCAGCTATATCGATATTCATTTTCTTGCGAATCCGAAGCTTTACGACAGCAGGGCATTTATCGCTTTGTCCTTCATTAACTCGGTCAGCGCGCTTCTCTTAATCGCGTTGTCCGCGTTTTATATGCATAAATTGCTGCGGAACATTTACCGGGACAGCCTGTTTATGTATGAAAATGTGTCCGTCTTTTATAAACTGGGGATCATTATTATTGCGCTGGGTACGTTATTCAATTACACGGAATCGGTTATGCTGTCCCAGGCCATCGGCGAGCTGCAAATCGTGGGCGCCTCCATTCAATTGACTGACATCTCGTACGTGGATAGCCTAATCAGCGGATTCGTTATGATGATCATTGCCTCCGCTCTCAAAATCGCCGTAAACGCGGTGGAAGAAAACAAAAATACGATCTGATTGAGAAAGCTGGTGACGGGTATGATCAGAATCAAGCTTGATGTCGTAATGGCCCAGCGGAAAATGTCGTTAACCCGGCTATCTCAGTTAGTTGGAATTACCCAGGCCAACCTGTCCATCCTCAAAAACGAAAACGGCAAGGCGATCCGCTTCTCTACGCTGGATGCGCTTTGCCGGGCGCTCGAATGCCAACCCGGGGATTTGCTGGAGTACGTGGAGGACGAGGGCGGGAATACGGTGCGGGGTAATGAAGCGGAAGAAGACACTTTCTAATGGGGGGCATCTTCTTGGTAGCGTTCCGTTCATTGATTCTTCTAAAGGAGGCGGCCCCTTATGAAGCTGCACCATCAATATTTGCTGTTGCATGAGCGTTACGGCGCCAAGGAAGGGGATTCCGCCGCGGGAGTGACGCTGGACGAGCTTGCGGCCGCCTTGGACTGCACCCACCGGAACGCCTTGACGATCATCCGCAACATGGAGGAGCGCGGCTGGATCGGGTGGCAATCGCGGCGGGGCCGGGGGGCGCGCTCTGTCTTGCGTTTTCTGGCGAAAGCTGAGGAAATCGCCGCAGAGTCGGTCATGCAGGCTATACGCCGAAAAGATGTCCGGCAGGCGATTGAGGACATTCGCCGGCATGCCGGGACTTCCTCGCTGCAGGACCAGCTCCAGGGCTGGCTGCTTTCCTATTTCGGATATCACGCCGAAACGCGCCGCGACCGGCAAATCGACACGCTGCGCCTGCCAGTCCGGCAGCGGCTTTATACGGTGGACCCGCTGTATATGAACCTGCTGGCGGAATCTTTTGTGTCGAGCCATGTGTTCGACGGACTCATCCGCAAGCAGAGCGCCACCGGGGAATTGTTGCCCGGGATCGCTCACGCCTGGGACGTTGACGCAAGCCGCACTGAGTGGACATTTTACCTGCGCAAAGGGGTGCTGTTTCACAACGGCAACCTGCTGACGGCGGACGACGTCGTGTTTACGTTCGAGCGGCTGGCCGGAAGCACGCGCCGCGCTTTGTACAGCTCGATTTTTAAGCAAATACGGACGGTTCGCGCGCTTCATCAAAATACCGTCCGCATCGAATTGAAGGAGCAAAGCGAGCTGTTCCTCCCTTGGCTCTGCACCAGCCGGGCCGCGATCGTCCCGCGAAATCTCGATGGGCGCGGGGAAGCGAAATTCGGGGTGAGCCCCGTCGGCAGCGGGCCGTTCAAAGTTGCCGAGATGAACGGCGATCTGTGCGTGTTGGAGGCGTTCCCCCATTATTTTCAGGGGCAGGCGCATCTTGACCGGATCGAAATCGTATATGTGCCCTGGAACATCTCCGGGGAACAAGCCGCCGGAAGCGACGGCGATTCCCTCTCCCCGTTCCACGTCATCCCCAACCCGACGGCGGCGGAGGGTGAAGGCTGGAGCCAGATGCATTCCCGGGTATCCGTCCGCAAATTCGTGACCTGCAATACGCGAAAAAGCGGTCCGCTCAGCGACCCTGCGGTGCGGGCGCGGGTTTTTGCCGCGCTGCGGGGCGATGGTGCCGGTCCGGCGCAGGATCGCGCCGAAACGTGGCGGGATGGCGCTGGGCCGGCGAAGGTTGCGGCGACGATGGTGCAGGATGGCGCTGGGACTGGGCAGGACGCCGCCGGGCCGGAGCTGCTTATCGCCACCATTGCGCCGTACAAGCCGGACGCCGACTTCGTCGCCGGACGGCTGCAGGCCGCGGGCTACCCTTGCCGCGTGCTTTCCGCGTCGGCCGAGGAATTCAAAGGCGATATCCGGCTGAAGTCCGACCTGATCGTCTTTTCCCTGCTGCGGGATCAGGACGAGCAGCTCCGCCTGTTCGATCTATACCAGACCGTCTCCGAACATGTGGAGCCGCATATGCAGATCGACATCGGCAGGCTGCTGCAGGCCGTGGCCCTGGAGGAGCATCCGCTGCCGCGGGCCGCCCTGTTCGAATCGATCGAAACGCGCTTAATCGCGGCGGATGAGCTGTTTATTTTATACGAAAAGCCGGTCCAAACCGCCTTCCTCCCATCGATGCGCGGCGTCGCCTTCAACAGCCAGGGCTGGGTCGATCTGCGGAATATCTGGTTCCCGCCGAAGCTTTAAACACGCAAAAAAAAATGGCTCAACCTAATAATCTGTGCTTGACAGTCAAACAGGTAACCGATCGTGGCAAGAAATGCAGAAGGGCGTTGAAAGCTTGAGGACAGGGAAGAGGGAAGGCCGGTGGATTGGTCGGCAGATCAACATCCAATGTCCAGACGCTTTGCACAATTATCTCGTTTGATCAGGAAGCGGAGAAGAAGACAAATTCAGGAGAAGAAGATATATTTAGGAGAAGCAGACAGATTCGAGATTATTAGACAGGTTTGCGAGAAAGATACAAGGTTGAGAGAAGAAGATAAAATTATGAAAAGGAAGTAGATTTTGGAGAAGCGAAGCAGCAGACCTAACGGGAAGGATGGGGCAAGACACCGCGAAAAATGAAAAGACCGTGATCTCGCTGCAGACTGAATCCGTTTGCAACAAGCGCCTACACCATTCAAGCGCCTCGATCAGGCCGCAGCCGCAAGGGGCTGATTCGGTTGGCGTGCGATCAGCCGGCGGTAAGGGATCGCCGGAATCGCTACACACATGCGCAGCAACTTCTGCCGTATCGTTTCTTCCGCTCCGGGCAAGTGCAGCCGGCGGCGTCCGGTGTACTCGTTCAGGTACGCCTGCAGATGCTTCAGTCCCAAGGCTCCATACGTACTCTTCAGCGATTCCCACGCCTCTCTCACCACTCTCCGCAAGGGCATATACAGCCGAAAGGCTTGAGGGAACAACTGCACCACCGATGTACGGACATCCACATGCCCGTTGATGAACGCGGTTAGATCGTGACGGTTTGCCCTTTTTTCGTTTCCCCGCTTATGCGGCACCAGGCGGATTTTGACCTGCTCCGGCTCGCCCGACTCCGTTACCGTGCAGCCGGCTACGACCGCCGAGGCATACGGATGCGAAAGCTGACACCGGGATGGATCACGCCCATACTGATCGCTGTTCACCTTCACGTCTCCGCAGAGGAGCTCCCGGGCATCAAACTCCCCGGCGGCATGGCGTAATTTGTGCAGCAGCAGCCAGGCGGTCTTGTAGGTGACCTCGATCACCTGGCTCAGCCGCGTCGCCGATATGCCATCGGGAAGCAGGAACAACTCCAGTGCCTGGAACCACTTCACCAGGGGCAGATGCGTTCCTTCAAAAATCGTGCCGACCAAAGGCGACGTTTGATGCTTGCACTTCCCGCACTCGAACAAGGGGATATGCCGTGAGGACAGACGGCTGTACTGGGTGTGAACACAGCGCGGGCAGACGAAGCCGTTCGGCCACTTCATCGCGATTAGCGCCTCCATGCAGGCCTGCTCGCAGTTATAACGGCTGCTGAAGGGTTGAAGATCCGTTTCCGCATTGACTTTCATGTCCGCTCGCCCCCGAATCAAGAATTTACGCACATACGTTCGTTTTTTTCATTATACCAAACATATATTCCCTAATCAAGTTAAAAATCTCTCCTGAACCGCCTCATTTTTTCCCCTCTCTTTTTCTTCTCTCTTTTTTCCTGACCCTTACTCTAGCCCCACCCCCGCCCCCTGAACGAAAGGGATAATCGTGCAAAGCTGCATGCAGGGACACCATGACACGAACACTATAGTGCCAAAGTCATAATTTATTTCGACAAGCTCTGATTTCAGTTTTGAGCCAAAAAAATTTGCCCAAATGCACCAAAAATGCGCTCGCGAGTGAAACATACCTCACCATGGTTACGTCAGGAAGTGCAAATACTTAAAATTAAAACGATAAGGAGGGATTTGATGTACTCTGTGCGGGGACGGCGGTTATGGTCTGGGGGCCATGTTTGCGGACTGATTCGCGGACTGATTCGCAGCCTGACTCACGGCTTGATTCGCTGCCTGATTCGAGGCCCCATTCTGGTGGCGGCCCTGCTGCTGATTTCCGGCTGTGCGGGGAACGAAGCATACAGCGGGAACGGTCTGGGCAACAAGCCGCCCCTGCCGGTGATCCGTACAGCAGCCGATGCCGCCATTACGGTTATTCAGGGTTCATACTGTTGGAGCACCACCGACAAGTCCGGGGACACGGCCCAGGGAGTTTGCGTGGATTATGCAAGCGCGGGTGAACTGGCCCAGGGTAAGCCGTCCGAGGCGGTACGCCCCGGGGAGAAGATTACATTCCGGTTTGACAACGTAAAGCAGCCGACGGAAACCACAGTGACGTTATTCAAAAACGGCCTTTCCGCACAGGTCGCGGCGGCGGACGGTTCCTTCGAAGTGCCGCATGAGCCGGGAACGTACGTTTACGATCTGTTTGCAGTATGGCTCAAGGATCCGGTAAAACGCGTTTCCGAAGGCACGTCCAGTTATGTTTTTTCCGTCCGGGTCGAATAACGAATAACTCAACGCAATGGAATGCGGGGCTTGAAGCCGCTATTCGGAAACTTGAACTTGCCAAAACCTTTGCGTTGAAGGAACTACATGCCACTCCTCCTCTGTTGCGATATTAGGGAACGGGGTAATCCCACGAAATGCAAAAGTGCATGCGGTTTTTGTCGAAGCTCCTCGAAACTGGGGGTTCAGATGCAAAAGTGCAGTTCATTTCCAGTTAAAAGATACTTTTTTATCAGATATCCCTAAATGAGATGCACTTTTGCATTTCAACTGCTCCAAGACGGCAATTTATGTAGAATGGAATGTACTTTCCCCACGGCCCCCTAATTGCATTGGAGTCCTGCCCTACAATATATTATTGTATTTCTAAGGGAGGACGAACAGTATGCGACGATCAAGCAAGCTATACGAGGAAGTGCGTATCGAAGTGGTGCGTGAAGCCATGTCCGGGATCAAGGTGGGGGTGTTGGCCCGGAAGTATAATCTCCATCCGGAAACGATTCGTAACTGGATCCGAACGTATCGGGATGAAGTGGACATCCACGAACTACCGCCGGCGGATCATCAGCTTCAAGAGTTGAAACGGCTTCAGGACGTGGAAGTGAAATATGAAAAAGCGATGAAGGTACTGGGTGAAAAGGAACTCGAAATCGAGATCCTGCGAGAACTCCTAAAAAAGAAGAACCCTGCTTATCTGAAAAATTTGAAATAGCCGACCGCTTTATTAAGCAGGGGAACACCGCAGCTCTTGTGTTGCGTATATTAGGTCTGGCAGAATCCACCTACTACGAGCGCCTCAAACGCACGAAACAGTCCACAGAGACTTCTAACCACACGGGAAGAGGCCGTCCTTGTCCAGGGTACTCCTTGACGTTGCAAGGTCGTAAAGTCAGCGACGAGCAGATCAAAGAGTGGCTGCTGGAGCTCATCGAAGGCGAAGAGCACATCTACGGCTACAAGCTTTTGGCTCAGTGTTTGCGCGACAAATACGACCTGGTTCTAGGAAAGTCAAAGGCCTACCGCCTTTGTAAAGAGTTAGGCATTCTTCAAAAGCAGAGAAAGCCCAAGTCCAAGCATCCACGAAGACTGGCTAGAAACCGTCTTGTCACCGGCCCAAACCAACTATGGCAGGCGGACATCAAATACGGATATGTTTCCGGCCGCGATCGTTTCTTCTTCGTCTTTAGCATCATCGATGTGTTCGATCGCGTTATCGTCGCCTATTACAGAGGCTCTGTTTGCGAAGCGACACATATCTGTCAGGCCTTGGGGCGGGCCATCAGGAGCCGATTGCAACCCGGAGAGACCATGCCCGTGATCCGCACGGACAACGGCCCTCAATTCCTGAGCGTACTGTTTGGCGATACTTGTGAAAGCTGGGAGATACTCCACGAGCGAATCCCGCCAAAGACACCAAACATGAATGCGTACATCGAGTCGTTCCACAGCTCGATGGAACGCGACCTGCTCACCAAAGAATCGTTTGAGACCATGGAAGACGCGTATGCGGCTATTGACTGGTATATGGACTTCTACAACAACCGCAGAATGCACGAGAGCTTGAAACGCAAAGCGCCCACAGTGTTCAGCGAATGGGTCAAACAACTGAAGGAAGAAGATCAAGCCAAATTCCATAGAACGCTGTAATTTGGTGAAAAAGTGAGCAATCGTACGACACACATTATTTTGACGGTGTGGACTCCGGAATTAGGGGGCCTAGCCGCTTTTGCATTTGATCCCATCATGCCGTTCTTCAACACTGTTTCGACTAACTGGAAAAGTGTCTTCATCAGCCGATTTCATGCTGCGAAGATTAAGTAACAACTCATTTACGGGAGGTAACCTATGAACAACACGAGCAAATTCGCTTCCAAATTGACGAGGCTGACGCTGCTTATGGTCATCGCATTCAGCCTGATGGTTGGCGGTACGGCCTCCGCCTTCCAGGACGTCAAAGGAGACCCCGAGCAAAAAGCGATCGAAAGCTTGGAGAAACGGGGCATCCTCAAGGGCGACCCATGGGGATATTTCAAGCCGAATGAAAGAATAGACAACGCTTCGGCCATCTCGCTGATCGTCAGCGCGTTCGACCTGAACCTCGATCACTTGCGTTTCGTGAAAAAGCCCGAAGCCAGCGACTACTATAGCAAAATAAAAGATAACGCCTGGTACGCCGAAGCTTTCGTGATCGCGCATCACCACGGCCTCGATATTCCGAAAGACATCGACCCTTCAACCAAAGTGACGAAGGAGCAGTTCAGCCACTGGCTGTTCCAGGTGCTCAGTACGAAGAGCGAATTCTTCTGGACGCTGCAATATAAAGACATCAAGGACGACAAGCAGATTAACGCTAGCTATATGAGCAGCATCCAAATGCTGCTGAACGCGGGCATCGTGACGCTGGATAAAAACAAGAAGTTCAATCCCAAGCAGCCGCTTACACGCAGCGAAACCGCAGGCATGCTCGATCAGGCGCTCCGAATCATCGAAGCTACCCGGTCCGTAGGCGGAAACCTGTATGATTTCGTTTTAAACAGTGAAAAAATATCCGGGGATATCACCAAAGTTACGATCTCCGCCATGGCTCCCCATCCGGGTTACGGCCTCGAAGTTGCAAGCATCGTTTTTGACGGTGACAAAGCCGTAATCAACTACCGGATTAAACAACCGGAGAAAGGCAAATTTTATCCGCAGGTGATTACCGAGGTCAAGACGGTCACGTATATTCCGGATAATTACAAGCCGGTGCTAGGCGAAGGAACGAAGTAAATCCGCAAGGCCCCGTCCCAAAGGGAGCAGCGAGTAAGATAGGCCCAAATACAAAGACGATTCCAGATCCGCCCGCAAGCGGAATTGAAATCGTCTTTTTGCATAACAAGATTATTGTATTTTCATTTTATTCAGGCTCTACTCCCCATACCAGCGAGTCCCCCAGGTACAGAGTTACCTTATCCCAGTCGGCATAAGCCGTTTTGGTCGGATCGAAGGAGTAATCGTCCGCTTCGTTGAAATTGGACCAGTCGGATTTGGCCATCCGCAATTGAATATCACCGGTTTCCCCGCCGGCCGAAATAGAGCCCGCCGCAGCCGTAAAGCTGAGTTCAACATAAGCGTCGGTAAAGGTTCTTTGAATGTTTTCGGCTCCGATCGGCGCCCAGTCCACCCAAGAGCTCACGCTTTGCGTGCCGTCTTTCGAGAAGTAATAGCGAAGTTTCAGGTCGCTCAAGTCAACTGCGGTTGTGCCGTTGTTCTTAATATTAAAATGCGGCTTGATCTGGTTGTCGGCCGGATTGGTGTCGGCCGCCTTATATTGCACGACCAGATTTCCGTTAGGTACGCTTGAGCCTTCTTCCGGCGTCGCGGCCGCCTCGGCTGAATTGCTGCTTTCCCCCGCGGAATTTACGGCACTGACAACATAATAGTAAGCTGTGCCGTTGGTAAGTCCGCGATCGGTAAAGGCCGTGCCCGAGATCCCGTCGGCTACGGTCGTATACGGTCCCCCGCTAACCGTCGCTCGCTTCACATTATAACTTTCCGCCCCGGCGGAAGCCGACCAGTTCAAGCTGATTTGTCCGTTGCCTGCCGTAGCCGTCAGTTTGCCTGGGGCAGCGGGCAACGCTTCGCCTAACGGCTGCATAATCCGATCCAGCATGGCTTGCTTCGGCTCGTTCCAGGTAACCCAATCGTCCAGAAGCAGCCCGCCTGTGTCTCCGGAGTTCGGGTTTACGCACCAATAAGTCCAATAAAGGTCGTTCTCGCCGATATAATCGACCAGACGGTTCTGCCAGATGCCTTCAACGCTGCTCGTGTCCACACCTCGGCCGCCGAATTCGCCCACGATAACCGGGGCGATGTTTTGCTTGCTGATATATCCCCAGTATGCGTCCCAGATCGCCGGCATGTTATCGGGGAAGGAAGGGTCCGAGAACCAGGGCTGAGAGGAGACGCCAGGGCCGTAATCATGAGCGGAATAAACCAGTTGGTTCGGAACGTCCAACTCAACCGGGTGATTCGCGACTCCTTTAAGGTTGCCGCCCCACCAGTACCCGTCGCTGTAGCCTTGCACATTTTTCTCGATCCCTTCGACGATGATCAGCCAATGCGGATTTACGGACAAAATGGCATTGCCCGCCCGTTCCGCAGCCAGCTGCCAATCGGTGGCCGGATTCCCCGTTCCCCAACTAACCGGACCGTGAGGCTCGTTGTGCAAGTCCGCGCCAATTACCGTGTCGTTGCCGTTATACCGTTCCGCCAGCATTTTCCAATCGTCGATCCAGCGTTGTTCGGAATAATCCGCGGTATACCAAAGCTCGGATTGTCCGCCGGACCCGGGACGATGGCGGTCCAGGAAAATCTTCATGCCGCGGTCTCCTGCTTTTTCGATGAGTTTATCCATAATTTGGATAGGTGTCAGCCCTCTTAAATCCGGATTTTTTTCGTAGTCGATGCTGTTGGGGGCGGAGCCGGGGTCAAACATTTGGTTGCAATACGGCAGACGGATCAGGTTGTAGCCGTGTTCTTGGATCTGATCCAGGACGTCATCCATAGATCGCGTCCACAAGCCGTGGGGCGAATAATTCGCCGTCTCGAATCCGAACCAGTTGATCCCGTTGAACACCGCCGGATTTCCGGCGGAATCGACGATCCGGTTCCCTGACGTATGGTAATAATTAGCGGCCGCTTCCGCATGTCCCGGGGCCAGGCCAGCCATCCCGATTCCCATGGCGCCGAGCACAAGCGAACCGGCCAGGATAGTTTTGATAATTTTTTTGAACATAAGTTATCCCCTCTTTCCTAAAATGCGGTTTCTATTAAAAAAGACAAAAAATCAATCCGTTCCAGGCTCGGTTCCCCAAACCAGCGTGCCATTCTGATACAAAGCGACACGATCCCAATCGGTGTAGGCGGTTTTGGTCGGGTCGAAGGAGTAGTCGTTCGCTTCGTTATAAGCCGTCCAATCATTTTTGTTGATTCGCGTCTGAATTTCGCCGCTGTCGCTTCCGGGGGCCAGGCTGCCCGCACCGGCATTGAAGGAGATTTCCACATACGAATCGGCATCCGGCTTAGCTTCCGCCATCTTCACCGTTTTGCCGCTAAGATTGCCGCCCCCGATCTGCGCCCAATCGCAATTGAACGTTTGCTCCTTGTCCCCATCCACCGTATACCAATAGCGAATCGTCAGTTCCGACAGAGGAACAGCGTCCGTACCGTTGTTTACAATGCGGAATAACGGCTTCATCTGATTGTCGTCCGGATTGGTGTCCCCGGCTTTATACTGGAGCACCAATGTTCCCGGCTGGCCTCCTTGCCCGGCTTGGGGAATCGCAATGAGCTGTTCGGAGTCGACGCTTTCCCCGGCACCGTTGACAGCGCTGACCACATAATAGTAGGCCGTGTCGTTCGTCAGGCCCGCGTCCGTAAAGTTCGTCGCCGTAACACCGCTCTTCACCGTCGTGTAAGGGCCGCCGTCCACGGTCGCTCTTTTCACGTTATAGCTAATCGCTCCGTCGGCCGCGTTCCAGTTCAGCGCCACCTGAGCATTCCCGGCCTTCGCAGCCAGGCCAGCCGGAACACCCGGCGGCTGTTGCGGCTCTTGCGGCGTTCCGCCGTCAGGTTCTTCGCCGACCACCTTCACTCCGTTCAGATAAAGGGGAATTCGGGTAGTCTCTCCTTTTGTGGCGGAAATGCCTTGGCGGCTCCAGTCATTCGCCGGATCCCAATGGCTTTTATACTGGGAGTCCTGCTTGGCGATCAGGCCGAATTGAAAATCCCGGCTGCCGTAGACCTCGTTGCCCGACCAATCCAGCTCATAGTAGTAGATCCCCGCCGCCGCGTTGACAGCATAAGGTCCGTTGACTTTGACGGCACCGCCATAGCTTGCTTTTTGCTCATCGTAATAGGTCTCCAGCGTGACGTCGTTGATGCTTTGGCCCGCTGCCAGCAGCTCGCTGATGTTGAAATAATAACGGGCGCTCATCGTACCCTCCGTATGAGGCGGATGGACGGATTCATTGTGGATGGTGACCGTAACCTGCGTGCGCTGGTCATTTTCCTGTTCGATCTTTCCTTCCACCCTGTACTCCGTTACGTCTTGTTCGGCGGGCGGACTGTCGGCTGTAACCGTTTCGCCGTTCCCGTATTCCAGATACAAGCCTGCAAGCGCGCCGACCAAACCGGCATTGTAGTCGATCGCCACCTCGTTATAAACGTAATCGGTCGTAACATCCTTATGCATATCCGTCGCGTCCGGCCCGCCGACAAGCGCTCCCCAGAGCACATGACGGTGTTCCGCCGGGACTTCCATGTTATTGGTCATGGAGCCGTGCGCGGCCCGATGGTGAGGATGCTTGGCCGACTCGTCCGGTGTCGGGAACCCGACGATGTACGAATAGCCCATGGGGTTGTCCCCCATGATATAGTCCATTTGGCTCTTGGCCCATGCCGCAAACTCGGGACGGTCCTTATATTTGTCATACACCAGCGCGCAAAGCTGGGCAGCCGCGTTGTACCGCGCCGACCCCCACGTGGTGAGAACGCCGAACCCGGCGGGCGACGTAGTCAAATACGTATTGTCGTTCGCTTCCTTGTGAGGAACCTGGCCGCCCGACCAATACTCCAGATTCCAGCGGGCGTAATAATCATATTGGGCATTATCCGGGAACAGGGACGCAAGCCGTACAAAAACGCCGCCCCATACCGTGTCCCAGCTGTGCGTCCAGATATTTTGCCAGCTATCCGCTTGGGAAGGGATGATTCTTTTCAGGTACCCGGTGTTTTTTCCGGACGCATCAACGGATACGATATCCTGAATATACGAGTTGTCGCCGGTTGCGGTGTACAACCAGACGGCCGCCCATGACAATTCATCTTCGTCATAACTGGAATTATAAAAGCCGTCACTGTTGCCGAGTCCTCTGTGCTGCTGGGCAAAGCGGTAAAGCGCGGTGGCCGTATCCAGGCACTCGGACGCATATGTAGGATCGGTATCCTTTGTATTGAGATACATCAGAGCAAGGGCGGCCGCAGCGCCGGCAGCCTGATCGCTGGCGGGTTGCTCCGCGGTTGCGAACGTGGCCGGACGCGGGTACTTTGCGGGATCCTGCAGTTCGGGAGGGCCCCAATAGGTGTGATCGACCGTTCCTTGTCCAACCATGTAGTTGAAGGCGACGACCTCACCCTCGGCGTTACGGAATGTGGAACGCAGAAAATAGTCGCTGAACCATTTCAGCTCTTCCAGCATATGCGCTTCCTGGCCGCTCTGTTTAAAAGCGTCCCTAAACTCGTAAAAGCTCCATCCCAGCGTCGATGCGGTATAGGATTGCGGCAAGCCGAATTTGACATGGTCGCCGGCGTCGTGGAATCCTCCGCTCAGATCAACGGACCCGTTGCCGTCGGGGTCCAGGATCGACAGGTTCTGCGCGATGAAATCGTCCCGCAAATTCGTCAGGTTTTTCGCCGTGCCGTTCACGCCAAGCGGTACGTACATGTCGGATAGTTCCGAATCCCCCCGCCATTCCAAATGACCGCCGGTAATCCCGGGACCGGATTTCTCCGCGTCGTAGAACCAGAGGGATTTTTGCAGGGCATCCGCATAATTGTAAGCTTCCGCGTCTGCAGCCGTTGCGGCCGGAAGGCCCAGGAGCGGAAATCCGCCAAAAGCAACCAGGCCGGACAGTGCGGTTTTTCCAATTAGATTTTTCCAGGCCAGCTTACGTGCTTTTTTGGTTTTGTTCATCATTCACAACCACCTTTCCAAAATAATATCGTTGGTTTTCGAAAATTAAATTTCGTTCTCACCTCCCTTTCCGCAAGATTTAATAGAATAAAAGAAAAAATTGTAATATTAAGTAAAAACTTGGCACCTTCATATTATTTTTCTGTTCTGTTTTTGTATAGTTTAAATTCTTCTGCTATTAGGTTGAAATTCTTCTGATCTATTCTATGAAAAAAGCGGAGAAGAACAGGCCAGCCTTCCCCGCTTTGTACGCCGTCAAGCGTATGTCGTTTCGTTTATTACGGTTCTACGCCCCAAACCAGGGTATCGTTTTGGTAAAGGGTGATATGATCCCAATCGGCATAAGCCGTTTTGGCGGCATCATACGAATAATCGTTGCTCTCGTCAAAGTTGGACCAGTCGGTCTTGGATATCCGCAGCTGGATGTCGCCGGACTGCGCTCCTGCGGCAAGCGTCCCGGCCGCGGCGGTAAAGCTAAGCTCGATATAGGTGTCCGCGTCCGTCCCGGATACGGTGCCGAACGTTTTTTCAATGTTCGACGCGCCCAGTTGGGCCCAATCGATCCAAGCGTTCAAATCCTGGCTGCCGTCCTTCGTAAAGTAATAACGCAACTTCAACGTGCTCAAATCAACAGCGGTCGTCCCGTTGTTTTTGATATTGAACTGGGGATTGATTTGATTGTCTGTGGCGTTCGTATTCCCGGTGCGGTATTGCAGCACCAGATCCCCGGTGCCGGTTCCGCCGCCGCTCGGGGTGGCGGCTACTTGGGCCGAATTCGCGCTTTCCCCGGCGCTGTTCACCGCGCTGACTACATAATAGTACGTTGTGCCGTTCGTAAGGCCGGTGTTCGTGTAACTTGTAGCGGTAACGCCCGTCGCAACGGCCGTGTACGGCCCGCCGCTGGTCGTGGCCCGCTTCACGGTATAGCTTGTGGCGCCGCTTGATGCCGTCCAGCTAAGCGTGACCTGCGCATTGCCCGCAGCCGCGGTCAGGCCGGTTGGCGCTGCCGGAACGTCAGGTGTCTCGCCGCCGTTAGCCGGAATGGCCGGATATGCGTTTTGAACCAGTTGAACGAATTGGTCATGGAACCAGTGTCCGGAAATCGGAGCACCCGGCAGCGCGCCGGTCAGCGTGCCGTTGGCATTGGTATAAGTCGGGTCGCACATTCTGTCGAACCCTTTGCCTTCATCGTTGGGAATTTCGGTGCTGGAGCCGTCCGATTCACCCGGAGGTTTCACCCATACGAAAGCGTCCAGATGAGAGGCCGAATAACCCGCCGGAGCGGCTTGCGGAGGCTGACCCATCCCGGCGCCGCTGGCATTGCACCAGTTCCCGCGATGGAGACGCTTGTCGATGCGTCCGGAATTGGCATACGCATCCACCGTTGTTCCGCTGGCACCGGTCGGCCGGTCCGGACCGCCCCACCCGTTGCGGGAAGTATCGATCAGAAAGCCGATGCTGGACGGCCAGCCCTTGGCCACGAATCCGGAATACAGGGCCGCGGTGAAATCCGCCTCGTCAAAATAAGGATTCCATTCATAATACTTGGCGGATTTCAACTGCGTCCCGTTGATCGTCAAATTCGGGTCGGTCAGATACGGTTCCTCCAATGGAGTCGTGTTGGCCGTATTGGTGATAAAGCCGTCCACGCTGGCAAGTCCGGCCGGAGTCCCGGCGACGACCGACGTAAAGAGGTCGATGGCCGGCTGCCGGTTGCTGTCCCAGCCTAACCAACCGGAGTGGCCGATGTCCATGTAGTTGTAGACGTTAGGAATGGCATGCAGCTTTTCGAGGGCATACCGCGTTGCATCCCGGTAAATGTTGGTCGAATTGGCTTGCGCGCATTTCGGATCATTCAGGTTCGTCACCAGATTCGGCAGCGAATCGGGTTCGACAACCGCGACAATCCGAATATCGGCGTATTTTGGATCGGAGAATACTTCGACGATAGGATCAATGAAGCTCGTTTTATAAGTCTGCAGACCTGCCGCAGTCAAGGGCAGCTCGCCGTTGGAAGCCAAAGCGTGACAATCCCGGCCCGGCAGGTTGTAAATCACGAAGGTGGCTACAATCGGCGTATCTCCCTGCTTCTGGGCAAGTATCTCGTCCATGGTTTCCACCAGGCTTTTCCGGCCGCCGTTCGCCTCACCGCCGGCAATGGCCGCCCTGCGGTCCAGCCAAACAGCCGTCGGGTACGACTTGACGGTTTCCATCTTCGCCTTCAGCGTATCATCGCTAACTTGGGCGATAGAGGTATCTACCAGCGCCGCATAATCGGGATTCACATACATCGTCGCACCCAAAAAAGGATTATCGACACGAGCTTCGGCGGCATAGCTCCTTTGGATCCCGAAAGGCTGAAGCAGCGTCAGCGCCAAAGCAGCAACTGCAGTCATCGCCGCCGTTCGTTTGAAAAGTTTCGAAAACATGGAATCACTCCTCATCATGGATTGTTTACTTCAGTTCTCCATACCAGCACACCGCTTCCGGTACCTGGTACGCCGTCACTTTGTTCCAATCGGTATAAGAGGCCACCATCCTTTGAAACACAACGTCCACCTTTCTGAAAAAATAAGTTTAGCCCTCACCTCCTTTTTCGCATAGCATTATTCCAATCCGAACCGACGTTTCATCGGGCCGAAGGAATCACCGTTAAAACTTCATGAAATCCCGCTTCGATCTAATGCTTGTCCCATAAGCCGCTGCCGCTTGTCCAATTTAAGTTGAAATCCACCGGGGGAAGTATGCGCTTTCAAAGGAGAATGAAATGGAGGTTTGATGAACAAAAGAAGAATATGTTGCAGAATAGTAAAATCTTGGCACTTTCATCTTATTTTTCTGTCCTGCTTTTGTACAGTTAAAATTCTTCCGTTATTGAGTTGAAAATCTTCCGAATATCCATTAGACCCACGTACTCTCTCCAGCCGCCCTTTCACCAGCCCGGATTTTTGCAGCGAATCTTCTCCGAGAGCTACTCTCCTAATCTATGTTATACTAATTAGACTGAATTCCCATATTTCATCATAAAATTCCTAATAATAGAATCTTTAAAATTTTTGCAGGAGGGCGCGAATGTCGTATTCCCAAATTACCAAAAACGCGTTGGCCCGTTCTTTAAAAAAGCTGATGCTGACCGTCCCGCTGAACAAAATCACGATCCGCCAGCTTACGGCGGACTGCGGCGTCGCCCGGCACACCTTCTACAATCATTTTCAGGACATTTATGAGCTGCTCGGCTGGGTATATCAAACGGAGATTATCGCGGGGCTTGAGCCATACCGTAATTATGCCGGCTGGAAGCAGGGATTTCTAAGCGTGCTGCGTTATACGCAAAACAATAAAACCATGTGCCTGAACACCTTCCATTCGCTCGGACGCGAGCATCTGGAGAAGTTTCTGTACGGCGTGATTTATGACGTGACGATCGAAGTCGTTCATGAGCTTGCCCGGGAGATGGACGTGAGCTTGCGCTGCGAACAAGAAGTCGCCGATTTTTACACGTTGGCCATCCTCGAACAGGTCATTCAGTGGCTGAAGGCGGGGGCGAACACAGACCCGGTTGAAATCGTCGACAAAGTCGGCAAAATCCTCGACGGCAACCTTGCCCGCAGCTTGGAAAATGTTCAACACGGGTAAGCCCGGCGTTTGTTCCATTCACATTTTGATCATAAACGATACAATGTTCCCCAAATGTGCAAACTATGGACATTTGCCTATGGATGTCCATGGCCTTCCATTTTTCCGGCAGGTATATTATGAGCAAGCTACCTATCCGCATGGAGAAAGGAAGATGACTTATGGGAACGTATCAAAGAATTCACCCGCGGGTTCCGGAAGGAATCGCCAAGCGAAAAGCCTACCTGGTCGGCGGGGGAATCGCCTCTTTGGCCGCGGCGGCTTTCCTGATTCGCGACGGGCATATGCCGGGGAAAAACATCCACATTCTCGAGGAGTCGGGCGTTTACGGCGGTTCGATGGACGGTGCGGGCAACGCCAAAGACGGCTACAGCGCGCGCGGCGGCCGCGAAATCGAAGAGCATTTCGAGTGTTTTATGGAGCTGTTCGGCTTCATCCCTTCACTGACTAATCCCGACCGGACGGTGCTTGACGAATTCCGCGAATTAAATCTGGAGGAGCCGATCGAGTCGCACTGCCGGCTGGTGGAGAACGCTGGGCAAAAAGCGGATTTCTCCACGTTGGGGCTGTCGACCGCGCATGCATTGCAGCTTGGCAAGCTGACGATGCTGACCGAGGAGACGTTGGGCAGAACAACGATTGAACAGTTTTTCGAGCCAAGCTTCTTGGAAACGAATTTCTGGTATTTCTGGCGCTCGATGTTTGCGTTTGAGAATTGGCACAGCGTGGTGGAAATGAAGCGTTATATGGAACGTTTTATGCATCTGATTTCCGGCATGAACCAACTTAAAGGTATTTTGCATACCGAATACAACCAGTTCGACTCTCTTATTCTCCCGCTGATGAAATGGCTGGAAGCCCATGGCGTCCACTTTGACAAAGGGCATCAGGCCGTCGACCTGGATATCGATGTGACGGGCGGCGAAAAGGTAGTGACCGCGATCCATTTAAAGGTGAACGGCGCAGCCAAGGTGATTCCGACGACCCGCCATGATCTCGTACTGGTGACAAACGGCTCGATGACGGAAAACGCCACAAAAGGCGACCTGAATCATCCCGCCGTGCTAAATCGTTCCGTCACGGAACGCGGCTGCTGGAGTTTATGGGAGAAACTGGCCGCCAAATCCCCGGATTTTGGGCATCCGGAAGTGTTTTGCGGGGATATCGATAAAACGAAATGGCTGTCCTTTACGATCACCCTCACCGACGATGACATCGTGTTTCCTTATCTGCTCGAGCTGACCGGCGATCTGCCGGGAATGGGCGGCGTGGTGACGATCAAGGATTCCAACTGGCTGATGTCGTGGACTGCGCCGAAGCAGCCGCATTTCATCAACCAGCCGGACAACGTTAAAGTGCTGTGGGCGTACGGCTTGTTCCCCGATGCGGTCGGCAATTACGTGAACAAAAAGATGGCGGATTGCACCGGACGCGAGCTTTTTGAGGAACTCTGTTACCACATGGGGCTGAAGGACCGCATCCCGGAAATTCTGGCCCATACGACCAACGTCATTCCGTGCATGATGCCGTACATCACTTCACAGTTCATGCCGCGCGTCATGGGCGACCGCCCGCAGGTCGTGCCGCAAGGCAGCGTCAACCTCGCTTTCCTCGGGCAGTTTGCCGAAGTGCCTGATGACTGCGTGTTCACGGTGGAGTATTCCGTCCGAACCGCAATGATGGCGGTCTACCGCCTGCTGAAGCTGGAAAAAGAAGTGATCCCCGTGCACCCGAGCAAATACGATGTGCGCGTCCTGCTGACCGCGGTGCGGACCTGCCTCGGCAACAAGCCGCTGCCGCTGGATAAATCGCTGGGCCAGCTGTTGTCCGGCACGGTACTCGCCAAGCTGCTGAACGGGTAGGATTTTCAGCCGCTAAAAAACAAGAATCCTTACCATATATAAATGGTAAGGATACTTGTTTACATCAATGAAGTAAGCGCTCCCGGAAAAGAATATCAGGAGGCTCATCCCCCGTTAGAATTCAGTTTCCTACACCATGACCGTAGGTAGTAATAACAGGTTTGGTCGGGTTTCCGATAGGAGTAAGAGTTGACACAACCGGGGTTGCTGCAAATATAACAAAATTACAAAGGGCGACCAATAAAACCAGTTTCTTTTTCATTCAGTTTCTGCACCTCGCTAATCAAAGTTTTATACCGAAATTGTGCATCTTCATTTGCGAAATCTCGGTATTGTTCAAACAGCCCTACACATTTAAGCATATCGTGTCCGCTGCGAATTTCAATAGCGAATGCTAAACTATTCAAGACATATCTTAGCCCTCGATCAAAGTCGTTTTTCTTCAAATAATAGAATCCCAAACCAGATAACAAACCTACAAATCGATCATCAGTATAATGCAAGCTAATTTTTCCAGTACGGCTTTGTTGTTCTTGATGTTTCAAAAAGGACTCATAGTGTGCAAGTACAGAATCGATATTGATACCGAATTTGTTAGCTGCAATCACGATTTCACATAAGGCTATAAACACTTCATTTTTTCTCGTCGAAATATATTTTAAGTACTCCGGTAGAACTTCAACTTTGCCGGTCATTAGTTGGTACAGGTAACGATTGCCCTCAGCCCATTCCTGAAACTTCTGGATTACAATGATCTCATTGTCATCGGGATCTTGTACCCAATCGCAGTCCGCATACAAGGAAACATAGTGCAATGCATCTTCATATCTGCCAAATTGAAAATGTGTTTCACCTAAGATTAAATAGGCATAAAAAATGTAATCAATAATCTGCTTTTTAATTTCTGGCGACTTCTTTCTTCCGTTCAACTCATAGTGAACCATCGCTCTGATTTTAAGTTTTTCCGCCAGTTCCGCTACCTTATCCCAACGGCGAAGTGAAGCAAACACATTGATTAATTCATTTAGCGCATCCAGTTGATAGGGTTCATCAAGCCGATCGACAAAATATTCAAAATGTGAAGCCAGTAATAAATTCTTATTCTGATCTTTGGACAACCCTAACGTGAATAACCGGTATTGGCAAAGTGCCAGCCGCTCGGAATGCTGTCTCTGTTCACTTTCAGCAACCGCTTCATAAAGCATGACGGCCGCTTCCCGCTTTCCTTCTTGAAAAAACTGCTCAGCCAAATTAAACAGCAGTGGTATGTAAGAAAGATTATCCATCATCAACTTAACCACTTGCTCGATACAATCGAGCTTGTTCAAGCCGGCACAACGCTGCAAAAACGGACCAGCCTGCGCCAATCCGGGCTGGCCTGAAAAAAACATTCATCGATATACAACTCGTAAAAATATCCTTCGGGAAGTCCCATCCCCACCGTGATCCGGTCGAGCTGCTGCATGGCAATGGGGCGATGACCGTTGATGATGCCGCTTAACGTTCCGGAATTAATTTGCGTTAGTTCGGAAAATTGATTTAACGTCATATTTTTTCTTTTTAAAAATCCTTCCAGCTGATCACGAATCGTTGTTGCTACTATTTCCATTGTTTTCAATTGAGTGAGCACCTCCTTTACTCATTAATGGAATAAACAACCATATATTTCTATATTATACTTTAATTAAACACTGGTCAACAGGTAGAATGGAAAAATATGTAACAATCCATGTAAGAGAAGTCTATAGTTACTAGTAGAATGATCCGGAAATAATATGGCTTATCTGCGGACAGGGGCCATGAATCACTTTGTTTTATATTAGTCCTGTGCTCAGTATCGTCCCCACAAAATAGCGGAACTTTAGGGTCTTATTTTCCGAATTCGAGCCTATTCATCACCATAGGGGAACTTTTGGGTCTTATTTTTCGATGAGCAGGTCGAAAGGCGGTCTTTCTCCACCAAATCGTGAGAATAGCGCCATAAAATTCCTCTATTTCACGCAACATGGGGGCTATCGCTGAAATAGCGCCCCTTTTTTCCTTTATGTTGTCTCCCGAGATCTTCAATAGACTAATTTTGCCGTTTTCTCAAGTCTTCATTTGCCATCATGCTAACGTTATTTATGGTCTACTAGCTGCCGATTTCGTGCTGCGAAAGTTGCAATTTGGCTCAAAACAAAAATCAGCGCTTGACCAACCGCTAAAAAAGAAAACGCTGCGTTTTTGCAAGAATAAGCACGATGACAACCGTTAGCGTAGAAAATGTTTGGTATACATAAAACCCGGCCCATTTTCATGGCCGGGCTTAAGCAGCTATTTATTTTTCCAAGACAGCGTCGTATACGACGGCAGATCGACGGACCAGTTCGCATCGGTGAATTTTTTCTCCACGACGGTCCGTTTCAAAGTCAGTTTGGAGATGTCATCCGGTACATCCTCAATGATGAGATTCCAATCATCCATCATCCATCCCCCATCTTCTGTACCGTTTCCACCCACTCTTTTCTGAACGGAATACGTCTTTCCATCCACATCCAGGGCGATCCATTCGTCTCTGTGCTCCCGGTTTACATATAACCCGTTCCCGCTTAAGCGCAGGATTCTTTTTCCCGTATCAGGGTCGGTTTCAAAGCCGTATTTCTCCAGAGTGATCTTGTCCCCTTCGTCTTCAAATACGACGGGCTTCTTGGCCAACTGATCCAGGTCAATCTCTACCGAAGCTTCTTTTTTAATCGGCAGGCTGTACTCGTCAAGTACAAACCGGACGTTTTTCAATTCCGGTGATACTACGGATGAAGGCCATGTTCTGGACCAATGGACTACACTGGAGTCAGCATCATACACATCCCTAATCTGGTCCCGATAGGAACCTATTTTACTCCCAAAATACTTCACTTTTTCATTGGGGTCGTCCGTTTCGAGATGGTACCAAAGTTCAACATCTTGCCTCCATTCGGGAATGGCCTGTTTTGCCAATTCTTCGTTCAAGTCGAGGTCCATATCCAGACGTAGTCCGTTCGGGGTGCGAAAAAACTGCTTCATCTCCATTTGCAGTCCTTCCGGCGTGGTATAGTTTGCATTCAGCGCCTCACTTGTCCCCAGCCGTTTTGCTTTGGTCATATCCAAGGTGAACTCGAAATTCCAATTCACTTCGATTTTTTCGCGTTTGATGTCGTCTTTTTTATCCGCCCAAATATGGTCCGTCTTGCCTTGAACCACGATTTGATCCGGCGGCGTGTCCTTAAATAGGAATATATATTCCTCTACATTAGGTCGGGTTCCACCTGGCGATCCCGCTGGAGTAGCAACTACCTTTCCCTCCCGATTCTTAATAAAAATGCCACCGTCCTCAAGCGGAATTTGGAGAAAGCGGCCATCCGGTCCAAAATGCTTGGCCGTAATCACTACGCGCGAACTATCGGCCATCACGCTTTCGATTTCAAAAGTGTACCCCTTGTCTTCCACCTTAATGTCCGGTTTGGATACCAGACCAAGCTTCTCGGAGGTCGTGTAATCGTCGTACCATAACCAATCCTTAATGCTATACTCCCCGGAAGGGACTACAATCGGCGATGATAGCCCCTCCTTCCCCTTGGCATTGGTCAGGGCAATGCTGACGATAACCGCGACAAGGATAAGTCCTAAAGCCGTGCGTTTCAATGATGTTTTCTTAAATAAGGAAATCATCGTAATTCTCCTTTTAATTTCCATACGGTTTTTGGAAAAGTTGGCGGTGGCCAGCAGTCTCGGCGGCTTCGCCGTTAACGTTTCCAGCAGCTTAATGATCGTATGTCCGTACTGCTTCGCTTCATCCTGACCGATGTATGAGACGGCCTTCGCATCGCAGGATAACTCCTGATCCTCCCTCATTTTGCGATAAGCGTACCACAGCACCGGATTGAACCAGTGCAGGATCAGCAGCGCCGTCATCACCCAGTTGACGGCGATATCTTTCCGTTTGTGATGAACCAGTTCATGGAGGAATATATACTTGATCTCATTGGCGGAGAATTGGTCTGCAATGGTTGAGGGCAGCAAAATTTTCGGCGACCATAGTCCGTGCAGCGCCGGGCCGCTTCCTTGATCCGTGATCCACAGTGAAATTTTGCGGCGGATACTAAGCTT
Organism: Paenibacillus oralis; assembly: GCF_003863965.1. Classification (GTDB taxonomy): domain Bacteria; phylum Bacillota; class Bacilli; order Paenibacillales; family Paenibacillaceae; genus Fontibacillus; species Fontibacillus oralis. Next base: position 3,276,694 of record NZ_RRCN01000001.1, on the reverse strand, counting down.
GTGTTGGCAGGACTGCAGCAGTTCCTCCATCTCCGGGTTTACCGTTCTATGGGAGCCGCTGACGATGCTTTTAGCAAACCTGCGGTTGATGCGGAACAAATAAACGGACAAAGCGATGACGCCAATAAGCCATAATCCGAATAAGCCTGCGTAAACTCCCTCTTTGGAGGTTAATCCGCCGGACGGCTGGAACGAATCCGCCGGGGACGCCGTGGTCTCCATCTTGGACGCTTGGCCGCTAACCTCGGCAGCTCCGTTCGGCGAGATCTCTTGCGCCGCCGGTTCAGCCGCGTCCGGGCCAGGATGCCGCTGTTCTGCCACCTGCGCAATTAATGCGTCGATCCTGCCGCTTGGCTCGGAAACGGAAAACAGGTTATACATGCTGATGGAACTTTCGGGAGCCCACGGAAGCAAGGCCCGAAGGAGGACAATCAGCCAAAGCGCATATTGCCATTTGACCGGGAGCCGATCCTTCAGCGCCCATTTGAGCAGCAGCACCAATCCGACCAAAACGGAGACCATGATCGAGGTTTGAAACAGCCAGCCCAAAAAGTCGGGCAACCACCTTAGCAGGATCATTGCCGCGTTCCATGCCACGGTCATCGCCGATCCGTCTTTTCATCGAGAATTTGTTTGAGTTCCTTGATTTCTTCCTCGGTAAGCTTCTCTTCCTTCAGAAACTGCACGAACATCGGCTTCAGCGCTCCTCCATACAGCCTTTTCAGAAACGACTCGCTCTCCGCTTTTATACATTCCTCTTCAGTCACCAATGGCGAGTACAGGTACGTCTTCCCTTCCTTGTGGAAGCCAAGCGCTTTCTTCTTCAGCAGACGGTTGATTAAGGTTTTGACGGTGGCCGGTTTCCAGTCTTTGTCGTCACTGAGCGCTTCTATTACGTCGTTCGCTGAAGCCGGCGAGCTTTGCCAAAACACTTTCATCACTTCCCATTCGGCTTCGGATATCCGCGGAATTTGCGACATGATAAACTCCTCCTATTTAAAGTTTACATATGTAATCGATCGATCGAATCAAAGTTTACACTTGTAAACGCAATGTGTCAAGAAATGTATTTTCCAACTGTGTCCCCCAACTTATGGCGAAAGGCCAAACGAAAAAAGAAACAGCGGCAGAAAAGACCCAAAAACAAGGTCTCGTTTGCCGCTGTTTCTCTAAAGTGATACGCGCTTCTGACCACAAACGATTCTAACGGTTGCCACAATCGCTATTTGTGCCAAAAACGCTGATTTGAAATTGTAACGGTTGCCATAGCGCTTATTTCGCCTAAAACTAGCCACTTTTACCTGAATTAAGGCAAATAACGTCAATCACAACCGTTAGAGTTTGGAAAAGGTCTTTTTTCGGAAAATAGCGGCGACTACAACCGTTAGATTTCCGATGGGCTACCCGATGGGCTATCCGGCGGGTAGCTCAGCAGGTTACCCGCCAGGTTGCCCGGCCGACCTACCAATCCCCGCTTAACGATAACAAACCAGAATATCCAGCGGGTAACGTCCGGCGTTTCGCCCGTACAGCGCCAGCCCGCCTTCGCCCGCTTGGAGCTCCAGACGGAAGCTGCGGCTGCGGTCCAGCTTGGCGGCGATCCGCCCCGGCACCTTCACCTTGCACAAATAGCCATATGATCCCGCTTCATCCAAGCGGTTCGCCACCGGCTGATAGTGCCAGGACAACACGCCGCGGCTGTCCGCCGGGTCGTCGGGCAAGTGAACGGTGCCGACCGGCTCCCCGTCGATGCTGACGGTGACCTCTGATTTATGCCGCTCTTCGTCCGTCATGTAGTACGTGTTCGGATTGTGCTCCACATCGGCGGCAGCGCCGTGCATGAAATGGATGCCCGTCTCGCGCGCTTTGACCCCTTCGATGTTGCGGGCCAGCACTCTTTTGGCGCTTGCTTCAAACACGATCTCGATATCGCCGATCAATTCCAACCACTCGCGGTCGGGAAGCCGTACCTCATAAGCAAACGCGCCAGCCCCCGCACCGCTCACCTTGGCTCCCTGAAGCGCATCCCAATGGTGCGTAAACGATTGGCCGGCAAAACCGCCTACCGGCAGGCTGATGTGGCCGCAGCCAGCATCATACGTCCCGTCCGCCTTGCCGCCGCGCACGTCAAATGCAATGAAATTCCGGGTAATCGCTTTCCCCGCTTCATCCAATAAACGAACCGCCAGCACGGCCACGGCATCCTGGTTCGGCATCGTCAGGCTCAGCGGCTCAAGCGGCGCTACGCCGTAACCGTTCCACTCGATGGGAACCCCTCCGCGGTCGGCCACTTTGCGCACGCCAAGCTGGTCGTACCATAGCTCCCAGTCCAGCTTCAGCGTCCGGCCGTGGTAACGGTCGGAGTAACTGGAGCGCAGCAGAGAGACGGCAGCCCGCTCGCCGCCTTGCACCGTTTGGCACGGAGGCGCGTCGATGACGATAAAATCCGGCGAATGCAGATCGGCAATCGTCATGCCCGGCACAAAATCGCCGTAGCCGAAGTCTTTTTCCGCACCGTCTAGCCGGTAATAACCGTTGAATTCATTCGTCACGTCGCGGAATTCGGTAAATACGAACCCGCACATTTTGTCATGGCGGCGGAATTCGTTCAGCATGTACCGGTAATGCCACGCCAGATCGCTGTCGCCCGCGCCGTGCTCAATGCCCCAAACGTTGCCGCATTCACTGTTCATCAACGGCGCGTCCGTCTGCACGTTCCCACCGATATAATTGAGCTCGGAACCGGGATAGGTTTTCTCGACCACATCGCTCACGTGCTGCCGGACCTGCTCATAACCGTTAATGTAAAAATGCCAAGTATTGAGATCCGTTTCAACGTGATCCCAGTTGCAGGCCGAGTTGTCCTCCACCAGCCGCGTCGGGTCGGCTTTCTTGGCCCAACGGTACATTTGCCGCACCCATTCCTGAGTCTCCGGCAAATAATTCATGTTGCCCGATTCATCCCCGGTCAGGCTGCCGGCCGCTTTTCCCGATTTCAGCCCCCACGTCTCATTGAACATTACCCAGGAAAAAACCGCTGGATGATTGTAGTCCCGTGCGATCACTTCACGGGCTTCACTTTCGTAGGAAGCTCGCGCCCGCTCATCCGGCGCACCCCAGAAGCAGGGCATATCCACCATCACGAGAATGCCCAGCTTGTCGGCCCAATACAGCTTGCGCGGCTCCTCGGGTTTAATATGAATCCGCACGAAATTGAGCCCGATCCGTTTCATGAGGTAAATCTCGTCCCTCATTTCCTCGTCGCTTGGGTACGTAAAATATCCGGTTTGGTGATAAGACTGGTCGAGCGTGCCGTTCAGATAAACCGGTTTTCCGTTCAGCGTGATCCAGCGGTAATCGCGATCCCCGAACCGGGCGGTGCCGATTTCGCGGATTCCGAAATAAGTGCTGATGTGATCGCTGCCAAACGAACCGGACAAAACGATCTCCCCTTCATACAAATAAGGGGTGTCCGGGCTCCACAAACGGGGATCTGCCACCGTAAAAGAAGTGCGGACCGTATTTTCGCCGGCCGTAAGCCGCACCCGTTCCTTATGGTTCACCGCGCCTTCGGCAAAGCGGAAGAACAATTCCGCTTCGGTATCCCCACCGGAGATAATGAAAGACTCCACTTCGATCCGTCCATCCATAAACGTCCGGAACCTGGCCTCCCGGACAAAGTTTTCCGGGCGCGCCTCCAGCCAAACGGGCTGCCAAATGCCGCGGATTTCCCCGTACCCTTGTTTGCCGCGGGCCTGATAATCTTCGTCCCGGTCCTCCACGCGTACGACGATTGCGTTTTCCTCATCCTTTTTCCAAGTGTCCGTCACTTCGAATTCAAAAGCGCCGTACCCGCCCTGATGCGATCCGGCATGAACGCCGTTGACCCAAACATCGCAGCGGTAATCGGCCGCCCCAAACCGCAAAAAAATCCGCGCCTGCCCATGACGCGGCCGCCATGCCACAGTCCGCCGGTACCAGCCGATCCCGGGCTCGTTGACGCCGATGCCGGACAATGGACTTGACCAGGAAAAAGGAACCTGAATTTGCTCCCGGAAAGCCGATGCGCCATCGTTTTGCCAGGACTGGCTGATCCCCTCGCCGCTTGGATCAAAACGAAACGCCCACGCGCCGTTCAGATTAAACCAGTCTTTCCGCTCCCAATCGGGACGGGGAAATTCCGGTCGGGGAATTGCAGTTGCATCCGCGGTCATCGCTTGATTAAACATCGTCATTAGCCACACCTTTCTCCTAAAATCGATATTAGTTCAACTTGTATGGATGATTCCATTTGCCCACATCATAGCATGTGTATTATATATTTGCAATGTATATTATAAATTTACAATACATCTCTTTTATAGTACACTGGACACAGGTTTCATCCCTTATGCAGAAAGGATTTTTGTTGATGAGCGATCCCCACCGCCAAGAAACGATCCATTATCCCGCTTCGCGGATTCTCGATGTGGCCAAGGCGCTGTCCGGCGACGTGCGTCTGCGGATTTTGGAGGCGCTCGGCAAACAGCCGATGAGCATCAATCAGTTGGCCGAAGCGCTGGGCGTCGCCCAGCCGACGATTTCCATCAACGTGCAGACGCTGGAGCAAGCCGGCCTGATCGTATCGGCGCAAGGCGCGAACCGGGAAAAAATCTGCTCGGTCACCTGCCGCTCCATCCTGCTGGAGCTTCCCACTCAGCCGGGCGAAGGCCTGCACCACATCGAGGAAATCCATATGCCGATCGGCATGTATTCGATCAGTTCGGTCCAGCCCCCTTGCGGCATGGTCGGGCGCGACGGCAGCCTGATCGGCTCCCAGGACGATCCGCGGGTATTTTATATGCCGGAGCGGACGGATGCGGCATTGCTGTGGTTCGCCGAGTCGGGCTACGTGGAGTATTATTTCGCCAACCCGCTGCCGCCGGGCGTAGAGCTTGAAGAATTAAGCGTGCGGGCCGAAGTCTGCTCGGAGGCCCCGGGGTTTCGGGATGCCTGGCCGTCGGACATCAGCGTAAGCATCAACGGCCACCCCGCCGGTACCTGGACGAGCCCTGCCGATTTCGGCGACCGCAAGGGCAAATTGACGCCCGAAAAATGGAAAGGCGGCACCGAATACGGCCAGCTTATCGAATGGCGCGTTACCCGGAGCGGCAGCTTTGTGGGCAGCGCCCCAGGCTCCGCCACCACGCTCGGCGCGCTTGATCTTGCCTTCAACAAGCCGATCCGCGTCCGCTTCGAAGTCCGGGAGGATGCCGTGAACAAGCGGGGCCTTAATTTGTTCGGCATTGGCTTCGGCGATTATCCGCAGGATATCGTGTTATCGTTTAAACGGAGCAGCAATTAATAATAGTCAATTAAAAAGCAAGCAGCCGTACCCATTCATTTTTCAGGGCGGGCTGCTTGCTTTTTTGTTCGCGCGTCATAAAATATAACATACATTTCATAGATACCTAATTTTTCAATCTGAATTGCTATTCTAAACGCGGAAACCATCATTTTTCGGATAAATCAAGCTAATAATCACTTTACTAAACTGGATTTTTCAATTATCATGTGAGTCAAATGGCACTTTTTCTCACATACAAACATTTATTGGTAAAGGCGGGGTACCCTTTGCCCGATCAGGCATACGACTTCGTAATTGATCGTATCCATCAGCTCGGCGACTTCGTCAATGCCGATAAACACCGGCTCCCCTTCGCCGCCGAACAGGGTCGCGATATCGCCGATTTGCGCGCCGTCCACCGCCGTGATGTCGAGCATCGTCTGGTCCATGCACACGCGCCCGATGATCGGGACTCGCCGCCCGCGTACCAGCGCCGAGCCCCGGTTGGAAAGCGCGCGCGACAATCCGTCCGCGTATCCGATCGGCACCGTGGCGACAATGCGGTTCGAAGAAGCTTTATAAGTGCGGCCGTAACTGACGGTCCGGCCCGGCTCGATCGGCTGGATGGCGGTTATTCTCGTTTTGAGCTGCATCGCCTGACGCAGCGGGTACGCCGGGATGCGCAACCGCTGCGCGGGATACAAACCGTAGAGGGCAATGCCGACCCGAATCATGTCGAGATGCATCTGCGGAAAACGCATGGCGGCGGCGCTGTTGCAGCAATGCTTGAGCGGAATCGACACACCGGCGGCTTCCAGCGCGTCGATACAGCGGAGGAACCGCTGGAATTGCCGCTCGGTAAACCGGGGATCCGCCCCGTCCGCATCGGCGAAATGGGTAAACAATCCCTCAAGCGTGGTCCAGGGGGAAGACTGGGCTTGGCGGGCCAGATCAACAGCCGCCTCGGCTGAGGTCAACCCGATGCGGGTCATCCCCGTCTCCAGCTTGAGATGGATGCGGGCTTGCCGCCGCTGCCGTTCGGCGCTGTCCATAATTTCGCCCAGCACTTCCTTCGTATACACAGTCATCGTAATGTCGTGCCGGATCGCGGTTTCGACGGCATGCGGCGGCGTGTACCCCAGCACGAGAATCGGCTGGCGGATGCCCGCCGCTCTTAATTGTAAAGCCTCATCCACCAACGCCACGCCCAAATAGTCGGCCTGCCGGCAATGGCGGCTTGCGCGGTCTGCACGGCTCCATGGCCGTAACCGTTCGCCTTGACCACGGCCATGACCCGGCAGCGTTCGTCCGCCTGCCGGCGGAACAGCTTCGTATTATGGGCGATGGCTGCCAGGGAAACTTCCGCCCAAGTATCGCGGTAACCGACGGTATTTGTGTTTTCTTTTACCGATATCATGGAATGGCCTCTTTCCGTTTTGGGATTTGGAATCATATAATAATCCGCAATTTAGAATTTAAAATTTGAAATACGCAATAATCCGCTAATCTGGGAAACACGAAGGTGATGCCTATGCGCAGAGAACCAACTTTATTTGACTTTTACGCCGACAATCTGGAGATGCTGGCCGAAACGATCGGCGAGGCGCTCGGCCGTCCCGTGACGATCGAGGACGCGAATCACCGGCTGATCGCGTACAGCTCTCATGCCCCGGATACGGACGCCGCCAGGCTGGCGACCATCGTCGGGCGGCGCGTGCCCGATCAAGTCATCAGCAGCCTTTGGCATGGCGGAGTCATCCGCCGTTTGCTGGAAAGCGAACAACCGGTGCGCATCGCCGCCATTCCCGACGTCGGCCTCAGTGAGCGGGTGGCGGTCGCCATCCGCTCCAACGCTGCGGTGATCGGTTTCATCTGGGTGCTGCAGGCGGGCAAGCCTTTCACGGATGAAGAGATGTCCCTGCTGGAGGCCGCGGCGGTGGCAGCACGCAACAAGCTGGTGCAATGGCCCATGCAGCGGCATAAGGAAGAAGCGGCGCACAAAGATTTTTTCTGGCAGCTGCTGACCGGACATATCCGGACTGAGGCCCACATTCGCGAGAAAGCCCAAAACATCGGCATCGCTCTGCCGCCTCTTTTTCATATCACCGTCCTGGAATTTACCTCTGCCATCCAAGAACGGCAACAGCAGCAGGCCCTCGAAAGCTTCGCTTCGTCCGGGGCCCATTGCCGCATCGTACTGTACGTTTGCGATAAAAACCAGCTGATCCTGCTGTCCTCCCCCACCGTACACAAAACCAAAGCCGCGATCGTCCGCCAGCTTGAACTCGCCGACGGAAATTTGCGGGTCCGGCTCGGGGAGCCTTATGCCGGGCTGGCCAGCGGCAATCTTTATGAAGAATACGGAAGACTGGAAACGAGCTACCGGGAAGCGCTGCTGCTGCTTCAAGTGAAGCGGCGTTTGCCCGAGGAGACGGCCCGCCTCCATTATTATGCCGATCTGGGGTTTTACCGCTACTTGCCGCTTATCTGGGAAGAGGCAGGCAAGCACAGCTTCGAAAACGAAAGCCTGGCCAAGCTGCGCGCTTATGACCGGGAGCATCACGGCGAGCTGGTCCATACCTTGGAGGTATTTTTAGCCCATGACAGCAATGTCAAAACCGCCGCGGACGCGCTGCACATTCACACCAATACGTTAAACTACAGGCTGAAACGAATCGGCGGGATCGGAGGCATCGACTTGACCGATATGGAGCAAAAAGTGACGCTCTACCTGGACTTCAAAACGGAGAAATTCGGCGGCGGCCGCGATTTGTGAAATTGCACAAACCCGGTCCCTTTTTTTGTTGGATCTCCATAAACACAAAGAATTTCACCTGTCCTATACTGGTGTCAGATTAGTTTACAGCTATGCCGTTAAGGGAACAACTTATGACAAACCGGCATGTTTGTGTTAGTTAAACTGACGAACTGACGAGGAGGAAGACAAGATGATCATCGGTGTCCCCAAAGAAATCAAAAACAACGAAAACCGGGTGGCGCTGACGCCTTCGGGGGCGTATTCGCTCGTTAGCGCAGGCCATCAGGTGCTTATTGAAAAAAACGCCGGCGCCGGCAGCGGTTTTACGGATGCCGAATACACCGCCGCGGGAGCCCGGTTGGCCGGGCAAGCCGCCGATGCCTGGTCGGCGGATCTGGTCATTAAAGTGAAGGAGCCGCAGCCTTCGGAATACGCTTATTTCCGGAAGGGTCTGATCCTGTTCACTTATTTGCATTTGGCGCCGGAGCCCGAGCTGACGGCGGCGCTTCGGGACAAAGGGGTTACCGCCATCGCCTATGAAACCGTTGAGGTGAACAAAACGCTGCCGCTGCTGACGCCGATGAGCGAAGTCGCCGGGCGGATGGCCGTGCAGATCGGAGCGCAGTTTCTGGAGAAACCTTACGGCGGCAAAGGAATTTTGCTCGGCGGGGTTCCCGGCGTGAAGCGCGGCAAAGTGACGATCATCGGCGGGGGCGTTGTCGGGACGAACGCGGCCAAAATCGCCGTCGGACTTGGCGCTGATGTCACGATCATCGATCTGAACCCCGACCGTCTCCGCCAATTGGACGATATTTTCGGCGCCCGCCTGCAAACCTTGATGTCCAATCCGCAGCATATCGCCGAAGCCGTGGAAGAATCGGACCTGGTGATCGGTGCGGTGCTGATTCCCGGCGCGAAGGCACCGAAGCTGGTGCGGGAAAACACGGTCAAGGCGATGCGCCCGGGATCGGTGATCGTTGACGTGGCCATTGACCAAGGCGGCATTTTCGAGACGGTCGACCGGATCACAACGCACTCCGATCCGACCTACGTCAAGCATGGCGTCGTTCACTACGCCGTCGCCAACATGCCCGGCGCCGTGCCGCGGACGTCGACGTTCGCCCTGACCAACGCCACCTTGCCCTACGCGCTGGAGCTCGCCTCCAAAGGGCTTTACGCCGCGCTTAACGACCGCCCTGCACTGCGCCGCGGCGTGAACGTGGCGGGCGGCGCGATCACCTACGACTCCGTGGCGAAGGACCTGCACTACGACTATGTGCCAGTGGAGCAGGCGCTGGAGTTAAGCGGAAGCCCCTCGCGGTGATGTGCGCGGCTTCGGCCGTTGTGGGCTGGGGCCTCGTGCGGTGACGTGTGGGGCTTCCGCTAATGCAGCCTGGAGCCCCGCGCGGTGACGTGCCGGGCTTCTCCCGCCTTTGGCGGAAATTCACTGCTAACGACGACACCCCCTCCCAACTGAACGCCCGAAACTAGCGCTTAGCACTATTGCGGGAGCTTCTCCGTGACGCATAGCGGTAATTTATACCGCTATTCGCCAAAATAGTCGTCGTGGCGCAATATAGCGGAATTTTTGGGCGTTATTTTATCAAGTTGGCCTCCCTGGATCACCTTGAGGCCGGTTTAATAAAAAATAACGCCCTTTTTTTCCGCTAAGCCAGGGAAACCAAACTCTCGGGACATAATAAGGCCATAATTTACCGCTATTTTCCGCCAGCCGAGCCAACTCCGCCATTGTACCGCGAAAAAGTGCGGATTCCACCTTGCTATACTACATAATGTAAAATACTGAGCACTCGACCGGGTGGCAAAAATAGGCATGATCGGCGGCTTGGCTCTGACAATGGATTGCAAATCATACAACTAACTTTATCCCCATCCACCTAATCCCTCGTTTTAATTGCATTTCATGCAACTACATCCCCGCTTTTTTACCTTTCCTTCGAAAACAAGCAGAATAATTGTACAATTTACACTTAATCAAGCACCGTGGCGGCATTTTCGGATCAGTAGCTGTATGTTTTGCAACTATTCCTTCAACCGTTGAGCAAGAGACTTGGGGCAGGGCAGGCACGGTGGGCCATTGAGCGGAACGCTGTACCACACGCATGATGGGTGAACGCTTTGCTACACACTCGATGAGGTGATCACTTTGCCATACGCCTGACGGAATGATCACTTTACCACATGCTTAATGGGATGAACGCTCTGTCACTCGCTCGACGGGGTGATCACTTTGCCATACGCCTGACGGAATGATCACTTTACCACATGCTTAATGGGATGAACGCTCCGTCACTTGCTCAATGGGGTGAACACTCTGTCACTCGCTCGACGGGGTGATCACTTTGCCATACGCTTGATGAAGTGCGCTTTGCCACATTCTTGACGGAGTGATACCTCAGTCACACGCTTGATAAACTGGCGCTGCTTGATAAAGTCGCGCTCTGACACACGCCTGATGGAATGCTCGCTCTGCCACTCGCCTGATGGGGTGCATGCTTTTGCCACCCTACAGCGTCACATCACGCCGGCGCCAAGCGCTAAGCGGCGCATCAGGGGCTCCATCCGCTTAAGCGCCATGTTCAGGCTTTGCGTTCCCGCTGCGTAGGAGAAGCGGATATGCCCTTCGCCGCCAGCGCCAAACACATGGCCGGGGACGGCGGCTACACCCGCTTCCCGGAGCAGCAGCACGGCGAACTCGCCAGAGCCGAGCCCCGTGTGCGCGATGGAAGGAAACGCATAGAAGGCGCCTTGCGGTTCATGGCAAGGGAGGCCGATCTCCCGCAGCCCTTGGACGAAGCTGCACCGGCGCCGGTCAAACGTTTCCTTCATCCGCTCCTTGGCCTCGAGACCGTAGCGCAGCGAGGCGAGCGCGGCCACCTGGCCCAACGTCGGCGCGCACATCGCCGTGTACTGGTGGATTTTCAACATGCTGGCCATGAGGTCACGGTTGCCGCAAGCGGCGTAACCGACACGCCAGCCCGTCATGGCAAACGCTTTGGAAAAGCCGCTGACCACCACCGTGCGTTCCTTCATGCCGGGCAACGAAGCAATGCTGAAGTGTTTGCGGCCGTAAGTCAGCTCAGCGTACACTTCGTCCGAGATGACGATCAGGTCGTTTTTGATCGCCAGCTCCGCGACCGGACGCCAATCCGCTTCCGTCATAATAGCCCCTGTCGGATTTCCCGGGAAATTGACGATCAACACCTTGGAACGAGGCGTGATCCGCTTAGCTAAAGCGGCCGCCGTCAGTTTAAACTCCTGCGCAGCTGTAGTTTCCACCTCGACCACGTTTCCGCCGCATAGTTGGGCGATTGACGAATACGCCACATAGCCGGGGGCCGGAATGAGGATTTCGTCCCCAGGGACTGTGCAGGCGCGAAGCGCCAGATCAACGGCTTCGCTGCTGCCCACGGTTATCATCATTTCGCTTTCCGGTTCATATCCCAGGCCAAAGCTCTCCTTCAAATAACCGGCAAGCGCTTCTCTCAACTCCGGCATACCGCTGTTCGCCGTATACCCCGTCCGCCCTTCGTTCAACGCACGGATGCAAGCTTCACGCACCGGCTCCGGCACGGTAAAATCGGGTTCCCCTACGCCAAGCCGAATCGTATCGGCCCTTTCCCCGCTCAAGTCGAAATATTTCCGGATGCCGGACGGCGGCACCTTCCGTACCTGCGGGGCGATCCAATCCCGGGATGTCATGATACCACCTCCAACCGAACTTTCCCGTCCTCAGGGGACGGCTTCGGCAAACTCACTTCTTCTGACGTTGGTACCGCCTGCTTAACCACTTCTTTCGACGCTGGTGCCGCCTGCTTTACCGCTTCTTTCGACGTTGGTACTGCCTGCATCGGGGCTTCCCCCAACGTCGGCGCAACACCTTTCCGTTCCTGCAACGACAACTCGATGATCCGGTCCAGCAGCTCTGCGTAGGATATCCCGGCCGCCAGCGCGCTTTTGGGCAGCAGGCTGGTTGCTGTCATTCCCGGCAAAGTGTTCACTTCGAGCACATACGGCACGCCGTCCTTCAGGATCATGTCGATTCGCGCATAAACGCCGCACTTCAGAATCCGATTACAGGCGAGCGCCACATCACGCACGCGAGCTTCCACCTCGGAAGGCAAAGTAATCTGATGCTCCTCCGCCCCGCCCACGCTGTATTTGGCGCGATAATCGAACCATGCCGCTTCATTCGCCCGGATTCCCAAAATCGGCAGCAGCTCTCCTCCTAAAACGGAGCAGGTGATTTCCTGGCCGTGAACCATGGATTCGACCACCACCGACCGGTCCCAGCGAAAAGCCTCTTCAAGCGCAAAACCCAGTTTCCCTTCGTCATCAACCCGCCGCACCCCGATACTGGAACCGCCGCTATTGGGTTTCACGAATAAGGGATAGGCCAGCCCCCAAGCCGGATTCCCATTCCCGCGGCTACCGCCGGATTCGACCGTCGCTTCGCACCATGACGAACGCTCAAGACAAACCCATTCCGGCGTAGCGATCCCTTCGGCCCGCAGCAGCCGCTTCGACAAATCCTTATCCATGCATAGGCTGCTGGCCAAAACACCGCTGCCGGAATAAGGAATGCCCAGCGTCTCCAACACGCCCTGCACCGTCCCATCCTCGCCGAAAGCGCCGTGCAGCGCGAGGAGCGCGAAATCAATCCCCTTCACTTTGTCGATCAACTCTTCCCGCCGGGTAATCTCGATCGGCAGCATTTCATATTTGCCGCGGTCCAATTGAGCCGCCATTTCCTTGCCCGTCATCCGCGAAACTTCACGCTCCGAGGAGACGCCACCCATAATGATGCCTACCTTCATACCCTATCGCTCCTTTAATCCTTGACCATTTTACGCCATTTTGACGGACGTTTGATCGACGTTTGCCTGACGTTTGACCGACCGTTTGACCGACGCCTCAATCCCTACCATGCGCCTGCCCTGCATAATCCCGCTATGGGATTGCCCGGGTCGGTCTAATATCGTCATTGACCGGAAGCAAGCTACATCATTCCCGCCGCATCATTCCCGCTACATCATTCCCGCCGCGGTTTCCCCGATCATGCGGATGCCCTTCTCGATATCTTCATCGCTCACCCGCGAAAAACCGATCCGCATCGTATTCCTGCCCCCGCCGTCGGTATAAAACATATCCCCAGGCGTAAAAATCACGCCTTGGCGAGAACACGCCTCAAGCAGCTCCCACACGTCAAACCCTTCCGCGAATTCGACGAACAGGTGCAGCCCGCCGCTTCCGGACAGCCGGGAATACGGGATAAACCGCTCGCAGCATGCTTTTGTCCATTCATATTTCCGTTTATATTCCGCTCGCGCTTTTTTCAAATATTTCTCCAGATGGCCGTTTTGCAAATACTGATAAAGCACCGACTGATCCAGGGTCGAGGTATGGATGCTGCGCGCCCGTTTGACGCTTTCCAGCACATCGACCAGCTCCCGGTCCGCCAGCACCCAGCCGACGCGCATCCCCGGGAACAGCACCTTGGAGAAGCTGCCCAGGTACACCACGCTGTTCCCTTGACCCGCCATGGCGATTAGCGGCGCCACATGCGAGCCGGAATAACGCAATTCCTCGTTGAAGCCGTCTTCGATCACCGGCACCCGGTAACGCGCGAACAACTCCAGCATAGCCAGCCTTTTCTCGGCCGAAGTGACGATCCCGGTCGGATTATGGTAAGAAGGGACCAAATAAGCGCAATCGTACGGCCGCTCGGCCAAAGCTTTTTTCAAGCCTTCCAGGTCCATCCCGTCCTGCTCCATCGGAATGCCCTTAATGTCAAATCCGTGCATCCGCAAATTTTTGATCGCCGTATGATGGGTCGGATTTTCGCTTATAACCGCCCCGCCCGGCTGCCCGCCGAGGGAGGACAACACGATGTCGAGCCCCTCGGTAAAACCGCTGGTGATCAGCATATCCTTCCCCGTCAAATCGACGCCCTTGCGCTCCATATACTGCAGCAAAACGTCGATCAGCGGCTTATAACCTTTGGCGTAACCGTAATTAAGCAGCACGTTGCCTTCAACCGCCATCCGGTCCAAAAAAGCGCGTTTCACGTGATCCAAATCAAACAGCTTCTCATCAGGGGCAATGCTGGTGAACGAAATCGTTCCTTTCTCCGCCCGGATGCCGCGTTTTCGGCGTTTCATATGATCAAGCTCCACCGCCAGCCGCGCCTGGCCGTTCATTCGTTCCGACCAGTCCATCTTCCAGGGCGGCACGCTTTCCGCGGCCGAAGCCAAAGCCGCAGCATCCGGGGCCACGAAACTGCCCTGGCCCGATAAGGCGTAGATGTAGCCTTCTTCCTCCAGGCCCTCATAGGCGGAGATGACGCTGTTGCGGCTGACCGCAAGCAGCCCCGCCAGCTCCCGCGTCGACGGCAGGCGCTGATCCGGCTGCAGCGCTCCTTTGGCAATCAGTCCTTTGATGTAATCTTTCACCTGAACATAGACCGGACGGTCCGCACTCAGCTTCAAATCGTTAAACATCGGTTCATCGCCCCCAACCTCATGATGACATCCTTATCCGAAAAATAAAAGAACCACCGTCCCGCGATTTTGTTCAGGAGGTGGTTCCTTTCCTATCCAATTGGCCGTTCTTACCCCATCAAACCATCACTTTGCAAATATCGTTCGTAAATTCGACCGGATCGGCGATCGGCAAACCTTCGATCAGCAGCGCCTGATTGTACAGCAGGTTCGTGAACAGGCCAAGCTTCTCTTTATCGCTTTCGTAAGCTTTTTGCAGCGACTTAAACACCTCGTGGCCCACGTTGATTTCCAGCACCTTGTCAGCCTTCACAGCTTGCCCGTCCGAGCCCGGCATGGCGCTCAGCACCTTTTCCATCTCAATGGACAGTTCGCCTTCCGTCGACAGGCAGACCGGATGCGATTTCAGCCGTTTTGAAGCTTTGACTTCCTTCACTTTGCCCGAAAGCAGCTCTTTCATCGCGGCAAACAGCTCTTTGTTGTCGTCCGCTTCCGCTTTCTCCTCGGCGGCGTCGGCTTCAATCCCCAGATCGCCGCTCGACACCGATTTGAATTCCTTGTCCTTGTAGCTCATGATCATTTTGATCGCAAATTCGTCGATATCGTCGGTAAAATAAAGAATTTCATAGCCTTTATCCAGCACCAGCTCGGTTTGCGGCAGCTTCTCCAGCCGTTCCACCGATTCGCCGGCCGCGTAGTAAATGTACTTCTGATCCTCCGGCATCCGTGATACGTATTCGTCCAGCGTGACCAGCTTCTTCTCTTTGGAGGAGGTGAACAGCAGCAGATCCTGCAGCACATCCTTATGCATGCCGTACTCGTTGTACACGCCAAACTTCAGCTGGCGGCCAAACGACTCGTAGAACTTCTCATATTTTTCGCGTTCATCCTTAAGTAAGCTTTGCAGTTGGCTTTTGATCTTGCTTTGGATGTTTTTGGCGATCATTTTCAGCTGCCGGTCATGCTGCAGCAGTTCCCGCGAAATGTTCAGCGACAGGTCCTCCGAGTCGACCATCCCTTTGACGAAGCTGAAATAATCCGGCAGCAGGTCGGCGCATTTGTTCATGATCAGCACGCCGTTGGAGTACAGCTCCAGGCCTTTTTCGTACTCCTTGGTGTAGTAGTCGAACGGTGTTTTTTCCGGAATGTACAAAATCGCGTTATACACGACCGCGCCGTCCGCTTTGATATGAATATGCGAGACAGGTTTGTCAAACCCGTAACGTTTCTCCACATAAAAATTTTCGTAATCCTCGTCCGTCAGCTCGGATTTGTTCTTGCGCCAGATCGGCACCATGCTGTTGACGGTTTGCTCTTCCGTGTAATCCTCGAATTCGCCTTCGCTGCCTTCCTTCGGCCGGCTGCTCGTGATGTCCATCTTGATCGGATAGCGGATAAAATCCGAATACTTCTTGATGATCGTTTTCAGGCGGTACTCATCGAGGTATTCGTCGTATTGCTCGTCCTCGGTGTTCTCTTTGATTTTCAAAATAATTTCCGTACCGACCGCATCCTTCTCGCACGGTTCAACAGTGTACCCGTCCGCGCCCTGGGACTCCCACTTATAAGCCTCGTCACTGCCCAGCGCCCGGCTGGTAACGGTGACGACATCCGCCACCATAAACGCCGAATAAAAACCGACGCCGAACTGGCCGATTATGTTATGCCCGTCCTTGATCTCGTTTTCGTTCTTGAACGCGTACGAGCCGCTTTTGGCGATGACGCCGAGGTTGTTTTCCAGTTCGTCCTTGGTCATGCCGATCCCCGTATCGGTGATCGTCAGGGTGCGGGAAGCCTTGTCCGGCTTCAGTTTAATGAAATAGTCGTCCTTGTTGAACACCAGCTTGTCATCCGTCAACGCCCGGTAGTAAATTTTATCGATGGCGTCGCTGGCATTGGAAATGAGCTCCCGCAGAAAAATTTCCTTCTGCGTGTAGATGGAGTTGATCATCATCTCCAGCAATCGTTTGGACTCCGCCTGGAATTGTTGTTTAGCCATGGAAACAGGTCTCCTTTCGTTGAAACAGCCTGATCTCAAAATATTAGCACTCCAAGCACCAGAGTGCTAATTCCTATTTTTTATATTATCGATCCTCATTTTCCATGTCAATATCGGAAGCTGGAGAGATTGGCGTGTACCCGGTTTTCTCGACCAAGGCTTGGCCCTGCGGTGACAAAATCCACTCGATCAGCCGGCTCACGTTCGGATTGTCGCTGCCCGCCGTCACCGCGTAAAACTCCGCGGCCAGCGGGTATTCCCCGCTCCGGATCGTCGTTTTGTCCGGCTTCACTCCATCGATCTCCAGCAGCCGGATTTGCCCGTTTTGCGCCATTTCGGTCGCAAAGAACAAAAAGGAGTATCCGAGGGCGTTCGGATAATTGCGGTAATCGGCCGTTTGCGCGATAATCCCGCCCATCCCCGACACCACGTCTTTCTGCGGGGGCGCCATCAGCTCTTTTCCCTCCATCAGCTTCTGCAGCATCGTTTGGCTCCCGCTGCCCTCCGGCCGCTGGAAAGCGCGGATTTTGCCGCTTCGGCCGCCCACCTCGCTCCAGTCGGTAATCTCCCCGGCGTAAATGGCCTGAATCTGCTGCGTGGACAGTCCCTGCACCGGGTTGTCCGCATGGACGAAAAACACGAAGGCCTCGCGCCCGATCGGCGTCAGCTTCAGCTCAAGCCCTTGTCTTTTTGCCTGGGCCATTTGGAGGCTGGAAGGAGCGGCGGCGAAAATGACGTCAGCCCGCCCGTCCATCAAATTTTTGTAGGCCCCCGGCGTCGTATTCGCCATCACTTCGCTGTCGTAAAGGTCATATTCCTTCCGAGGGTACACCGCCTGCGCAAAAGCCGAATAAAGCGGATAAAGTGCGGTGGCCCCGTCCATTTTCGGCAGGTCTTCAAGCAGCGTCAACGACGAAGGCTCCGCCAACACCGCCACTTCCCCGTTATTTTGAAAAGGCCGGTACTGCTCCAGGTCCACATCCTGATCGCTGACGACGGCGAAGCTGTTGTGATAAGCCTGGTTGATTTCGTACACCGCCACAGCCGCTCCGCACGCCGCAATGCAGCCAAGCAGCACGTAGTTAACCGCACGCACCCGCCCGGGCAGGAACGTTCGCGCAATGACAAACAGAACAAGTATTCCGGTCACCGCCAGCACGAGCGGCGCGTAAAATTTCTGTCCTCCCATAAAAGCGGTAATAAACGCCGCTACCGCACCCACACACAAAATGACGAACACCGCCAGCAAACAGCCTAGTACTTTCAACAAAATCCTCCCGCTTTGTTTCATTATGTTTTCCCCCTTATTGTGCAGCCTCTAAATCCCGTATTGCATAAAGCGGCAGGCTAATCGTAAATTCCGTGCCTTCGCCCCGCTCGCTGCTGACCGCCACCGCTCCTCCCAACGATAATATCGCTTGGTACGAAAATGTTAGCCCAAGGCCGGTTCCGCTCGATTTGGTCGAGAAATAAACGGAGCCCAGGCGCCGGGTCTGTTCCTCCGTCATCCCGATGCCGTTGTCCTTGATGGACAGGATAACCTTCCCCGCATCCGTCTGCAGCTTGAGGATCACCTTGCCCTGCTGATGCGGCGCCTCGGTGCAAGCTTCGACCGCATTTTTGATGAAATTGACGAGCACTTGCTTCATTTTATCGGGATTGGCCATGATCCATAACGGCTCCTCATCCGCGGGATACTCGATCTCCAGCACCACATTGTGCATATTGGCGAACGGATTCATGACATCCCTCGTAATTTGCAGCAGTTCCTGTAAATTGGTAGGCATCTGCTTTTCGGTAATCGGTTTGGAGATCGCAAGATACTCCGATAAAATATATTCCGTACGCCCGATTTCGCTCATGCAAATGTCGATATAACGGTTCGTCTTTTCCCGGTCGGCCGCGCCTTCCCGGATCAGGGTCAAAAAACCTTTGACCGCCGTTAACGGATTGCGCACCTCGTGAACCAGCGATGCCGCGACATGACTGATCGCCCGTACCCGCTCCTGCTGCGCGTAGTTGATATACAACTCCTTGTCGGTGACCGCTTTTTTGAAAAACGTAATCAGCAGCCAGCAGCCGATCGAATTTTGCGCAGGGATGACGAAAATATGAAAAAACAAATGGTTCAAAACCGACTGCGGGTTGTACAAATACACCATACCGACGGGAATCGCCGAAAAAAACAAACCTGCCGCTATAATGACCGGCAGCTTGCGGCTGGTCCGCTGGTAAATCCGGTACAGGACGAGCGAAACCGGGAATGTAATCAGCGTGATAAGCAGCGCAATGAACGTACCGTCACCCCCGAGATATAAGCGGTACAATATAAATTCCGCCAGCAGGATCAAACCGATCTTCAGCCCACCGAAAATCAAGCCGAAAAATATAATGATATATCTAATGTCGTAAGTATATCCGGGTACGGTGCTAAGCCCAAAGGTCATCGATAAGAAAAGGCAAATCATGCTCGTGGCGATGATGAATTTCGGCGTATAGTTTTGCGTGCGGTCGCGATAAAACAAGTTAAACATGACTAAAGGCACATGGGCAAAAAATAGCTGGAGGACAATTTCCTTAAGATAAAGCATCATGCGCATTCACCCTTCGTCGAAAGACATGGTCGGCCCGTCTATTTCACCCTAAAATATTCCATGTCCCTCCGGCAAATCCTCTTTCCTTCCGGGCGTTCTCTCAAGTTTCTTGGTTCGAAAAGAAGGCATGGCCGGTTGTCCCGATGCATAGGTTGTATAAGCAGGACTAGCCTGCGAATCCATTACCTGCAAAAGGATGATTCCCCGTGAACCGCAATCGCCAAGCTTACCGGGCTTTTCTCCTCCGCCGCCTTTTGGAAAAAACATCTCACATCATCGCGGGCTCCCTGATCCAGGGCTGCGCCATGGGTGTTTTCTTGTTTCCGCACTCTATTCCCTCCGGCAGCGGCGCAGGCCTGGCGATGCTGCTGAATCACTGGTTTCATCTGCCGCTGAGCATCGGATTGTGGCTGGTTAACATCTCGTTCCTTTTGTTTGCGGTGCATTACCTGGGCCGGGTCAGCGCGTTCGGCACGATTATGGTCATCACTGCAACCTCGGTTTCCGTCAATTTTTTTGAAGTGTATGTCAAAACGCCTTTCGGCAACTTATGGATCGATTTGCTGGTCGGCTCCGTCATTTTGGGGACCGGAATTTCCATCCTGTTCAGGGAGCGGGTAACGAACGGGGGGATCGGTTTTGTTGCGCTGGCTATCGCGAAATCGCGGAGAATCAATCCCGGGACCTCCCTGTTTATCATAAACGTCCTCATTTTTGCGCTGACCGCGATCGTCATTGATTGGAAGATTATTATCCAAGCACTCCTATGCCAGTGGATATCGACGCGCATCATCAAGTGGCTGCACCGTCCCTCCTTGTTGGGAAGATTGGCTTTCCATTTGGCATGGCGCAAAAAATAATCCGCAGTTCATGTAAAATTATTACATGATTTTATATCCAGTTTTTAGGGTATTTTCCAATTGAGTTTGTATGGTAATTTAGTTTATAGAAAACGTTTTCAAAACTGCCTAATACGGCGGGATCGCGTTTATCGTATTTCACACTTAAAGGAGGTTCCGACATTACTATGCGAAAAAAGAAATTGAAATCCGGTTTGGCGCTCACGCTGGCCGCCGCTCTGCTCATCACCTTGTTTTCCACGGTGGTTGCCGCGGCCGATGATACGGCGGGAAGTCAAACGCAGAGCTCGTCCAACCAGAGCATGCAGGCCTATGCCGAAGCCATGCAGCCGGGATGGAACCTGGGCAACACGCTGGATTCCACAGGCTCCGACGAAACGTCCTGGGGCAACCCCCGCATCACCCGCGAGCTGATTCAGCAAATCGCCGCGCAAGGCTACAAAAGCATCCGGATTCCGGTCACCTGGGACAGCCATATCGGGGAAGCGCCGAACTACACTATCGAGCCGGCTTATCTGGATCGGGTCGAGGAAGTGGTTGACTGGGCGCTGGAGGCCAAGCTGTACGTCATGATCAACGTGCACCACGATTCCTGGACGTGGATTAGCTACATGGAGAAAAACCACGATCAAGTGCTGGCCCGCTACAATGCGGTGTGGACGCAGGTCGCGGAGCGCTTCAAAAACCATTCGGACAAGCTGATGTTCGAAGGCATCAATGAGCCTCGCTTCACCGACGGGGGAACGACCGACCGGGCCAAGCAATACGCGATGCTGAACGAGTTGCTCGTATCTTTTCACCAAATCGTCAGGGATTCCGGCGGCCAAAACGCCACACGCCCGCTGGTGCTGCCGACGAGGGAATCTTCTCCGGCGCAGGACGATTTGAATGAGCTGTACAAAACGATTCAAACGTTAAACGATCCGAATCTGATCGCGACCGTTCATTATTACGGCTTTTGGCCGTTCAGTGTGAACATCGCCGGGTATTACAAATTCGAAAAGGATACGCAGCAGGATATCCTCACGACGTTCGACAACGTCCACAACACGCTGGTCGCCAAAGGCATTCCCGTCATCCTCGGGGAATACGGGCTGCTCGGCTTTGACAAAAACACCAATGTAATCGAACAAGGGGAAAAACTGAAGTTTTTCGAAGCTTTAACCCACTATATCCAGCAGAAAAAGATCACCCATATGCTGTGGGACAACGGGCAGCATTTTAACCGGCATACGTACAAATGGTCCGATGACGAGCTGTTCCAAATCATGAAGGCAAGCTGGAAGAAACGCCCCGCTACCGCGGAAACCGATCTGGTGTATTTGAAAAAAGGCGGACCAATTCAGGACGCCAAGGTCCAGCTTAATCTGAACGGAAATCAGCTTACCGAACTTTTCGCGGACGGGCAAAAATTAAAGAAAGGCGCGGATTACGAGGTAAGCGGCCAGGAACTGACGCTGAAATCCGGCCTGCTCACCCGCCTGACGAACGGCAGCGGCCTGGGGCTGAAAATGGCCTTGTCCGCCCGTTTCAACTACGGTCCGGACTGGCGGCTTAAGGTATATGTGTACGATACGCCGGTGCTGAGCAGCGCGTCGGGAACCACCGAAGCGTTTACGATCCCGGCCGCGTTTAACGGCAATCTTGTGGCGACGATGGAGGCGGTGTATGCCGACGGCAGCAATGCCGGTCCGCAAAACTGGACTTCTTACAAGGAATTCGGCTATACGTTTATGCCCGATTATGAGACAGGCGTCATCAAGCTGCAGCCGGAATTTTGGCGCGAAGTGAACAACGGCGAGGTAACGCTGAAATTCCACTTCTGGAGCGGCGAAATCGTGACCTACAAAGCCGTCAAAAGCGGTACGAGCGTGACGGGGACGAGTGTGAAGTAACGGGGGAGTTCCACGCAATAGTGTCGCACAAAATCTGTAATATGCACACGAAATGCAAAAGTGCAGGCGGTTTTCGCCAAAATGGCCTCCAAATGGCCGATCAAATGCACTTTTACATTTCGCACGCCTCAAAATGGCGATTTACGAAAAATGAGATGTACTTTTGCAGTTGGTTCGCTTCGGTATCGCTCCGGTAACAGTTGGCACGGTCAGTAAATGTATTCTTAAGAGCTGCAAGTTTGGGTTAAGGCGTTCTTCCGTGGTTTTTTTCCGGGAAGAGCGCCTTTTCTTCAACCTTTTGCATTTTATTTAGTCTGAGTCAGCTCATACGTCAATTCAACCAGAGGCTTGCCCCAGTCGTTGCTCGGATGCTCGGCGACTTTGACGAATCCCGCCCGCGTGTACATCCGAATCGCCTGCTGCTGATCCTCCGTCGTTTCCAGGAAGACTTTCGGGTAGCCTTTTTCCCGGCAGTATTTCATCGCTTCGTCCAGCAGCCGGTTGCCGAGTCTGATCCCGCGGTACTGCGGATGCACGACAAACCAGCGCAGCTGGGCTTTGTCCGGCGAATGCTCGACGATGGCGATCGCGCCCACCATGTTGCCGTTCGCTTCCGCCAACCAAAAGCGGTCTTTGCCCGGGCTGTAGTTTTCAAAAAACTCGTAAAACGTTTTGCACACGTATCCCTCAAACCGGTGGTTGTAGCCCCGCTCCTGATAAATCCAACCGTGCAGATGGACCAGATAGCCGGCGTCCCCGGGCCGCAGATCACTGCGGATAACGATTTCCTCACCCGTCAGCACCGGTTTCTCCGACAGCGCCGCTTCAATCGAGCGCATGCCCTCGGTAAGCTGCAATTGCTCCTGCTCCGGCAGACGGCTGATCATTTGATGAATTTGGCCGTCGGACAGCCCGTTAAGCCGGGCCAACGTCTCTTGCCCCTGATCGGTCAGGAAAAGATAATACAGCCGCCCGTCCTCCTTGGACTGCTCTCTGTAGGCGAGGCCCATTTTTTCGAAGCGTTTGATGATCCGGCTTAAATAACCGG
Organism: Paenibacillus oralis; assembly: GCF_003863965.1. Classification (GTDB taxonomy): domain Bacteria; phylum Bacillota; class Bacilli; order Paenibacillales; family Paenibacillaceae; genus Fontibacillus; species Fontibacillus oralis. The sequence continues at coordinate 3,253,693 of NZ_RRCN01000001.1, read as the reverse complement.
GATCGATACTCAGCAGCTCAATCAGCATTTTGGCCGTACAGTTTGGGGTATTGCCGATTTCGTAAAGCACCCGGGCCTCCGACAACGAAAAATCGCTGTTCAGCATGTGCTGATCCAACAGCCCAAGGATATTCGTATAAAACCGGTTAAATCGGCGGACGGCCTGAATGATAGGATGATGGACGGAATTCATGGGTTACCTCCTACAAAAGCCATAGATTAGTAACCCCATCATAAAGCATTCAAGTTGACTCAGTCAACTAATTTGCATTTATCATCAGCAACTACATGGCACCGGCCGGCAAACGATAATAAGGGATCATCAGTGAAGGCACGAATCCCAGCTTCTGGGCCAGCCTGTACGAGCCTTCATTTTCCCGGCGGCAGGACCAGACCGGCTCCAAACCTTGCTGCAGGCAGTAATCGATCAGCGCCGAGCATACGCTGGCCGCAAAACCTCTTCCGCGGTATTTTTCAGCAGTCTCTATGCCGATTTCCAGCTCTTTTTCGGTGATGAACGCGGAAAACGCCGTAGCGGCGATTTCCCCCTCGCAAATCAGGCTGAATCCGATCCCCGTCCGCTCAAACTCCGCTTCGTCCTTCCAGAAAAAACGCGGCACAACAGCCCCCGGAGCCGTAAGGAACATTTCCTTCGTCGTTCTGACGATCTCACAGCCCGCCAAGTTTGCCGGATTCGCGGCAGTCCGGTATTTGTCCCGGTCAAAACGAAAGTTGACCCGCGTATATTCAGCTACCTTAGGAGATGTACTATCGATTTCTTCCTGTAACTCCGCGCGCCTCGCCACCAGCTCCGAGCCGAGCATTTGACGAATCCGCTCGTTCCAATCGGCCGGGTAGGCCTGCAGCCATTCATGGCCGCTGCGCGCCTGGGCTTTGTCCAGTAAATATTGCTGCAGCCACAGGTTGAAGCCGGGCTTGTCCACAGCGCCGAACAACAAGGACATCCCGTAAGGGTGGACAACATAAAATACGCTTGGGCTAACGTCATCGTCGGCGTAAACTTGCCCCGGCGTTTTCCCGTGGATCACGGATTCGGCAAATAAAGTGTTAAACCCCACTTCCCGCAGCGGCTCCTCGGCTTTCTTGTAATCCCGGACGTCAAGCAGAATCATTGGTTTTCCCTCCTGAAACGAAATCCCGCACATGAAGCGCAAACATGCGGAAGTCGCTTTTTATGTGTCATTGTAACGTTGCGGCTGCCTGGCGGACAAGGGATGTTTTCATAAAAAACGCCTAACGGCGTCCTTTAATGGCTCTAACTTCTACTTTGGAGCGATTGGAGGCTCTTCCTAAACTTTGGACGCTGCTCTAACGGACACCAGCGACCTTATCCGCCCATTTCCGGGGTATTTCCCAGCCTAACGGACACAGGCGACCCTATTCGCTCTAAATCCGTTCTTCCAGGACGATTTGAGGTAAATAAGGTCTTCCGTGTCCGTTACATTTTACAATCCTCCGTTTTTTCGCAAATAACGGCTCTAGTGTCCCTTAGCTCCCAGCTTCCTCTTCTCCTCCCTCGGAATTATGTTAAAAAAAGCCCCGCTTGGGCCAAGCGAGGCTTCCATGTCAGAATGTTAAGCAGGCGGTGTGCGGTCGCGTCGTATGTTAATGCCTTTCACTTCTTCTCCACCTGCAGCAAAGTGATGCGTTTCGTCGCGTAAGTGTCCTTGATCCGCTCCTCGGGAATCACGTTCAGCTTAATCAATCCCGCCACCTTTTGCGCATCCGCCTTGGAAATCAACCGCCATACCTCAGGGTCGGGGAGCGCTTCGTACAGCTTTTGGTCGTCGTATTCCTTCCGTTCCTGAAATATCGTCTTCACCCTGTAGTTCCCGACTTCCAGCTCGGCAGCTCCCTGCTCGAGACAATGCTTCAAAATTTCGCTGCGCAGTTCGGCCATTTCCAGCTCCGCCTCTTTTTGCTGCTGCTTTAATTGATAATACCGCTTCACTTTTTTATCCAACCTGCTCACGCTCCTTCTAAGGCATGTATATGAGCGGCCAAGGTGGAATAAGATCATTTCGGTCCGTTAGCGCCGTGAAAAAATCACAGCCGCCGGCACAAACCATCCGGCGGCTGTGTTCTTGAAAACTTGCGCAATCTGAAATTTCACTTCAAATACTGAGTGAAAATGCGGTAGATCACGACCGCCGCTTCAGCGCGGGTGGCCCCTTGCTGCGCGTCAAACTTGCCGGCCGATTTGCCCTTCATCACGCCAAGCTTGGCGACAAGGCCAACCGCTTCCTTGGCCCAGCCCGGAATTTGCGCCTGATCGGTGAAGCCGGAAGGTGCCGATGCCTGTTCTGCCGTCCCCAGGTAAGATAGCGCCTTGGACAAAATGACAGCCATTTCGGCGCGGGTAATCTGCCGGTTTGGCCCAAAGGTGCCGTCTTCATAGCCGGTAACAAAGCCTTTGGCAGCCGCTATGCCAGCCGTCTCCGCGAACCAACTGCCGGCTGGAACGTCGCTGAATTGAACTTTTCCGGCCGCGTCCTCATTCGCTTCCAGCTCCAGCGCCCGAACCAGCAGTGAGACGAATTCGGCGCGGGTGACTTTCGAGGCCGGGGCAAATACGTTTGCGCTCATCCCGGTTACGATGTTTTGGGCCGCCAAAACTTCAATTTCGTTCACCGCCCACGGATAACCCGCCTCGGTTACGTCAGCGAACGAAATTTCTTTGGCTATGAACATGTAACGGCTGGAGCCGCTCAAATGAGCCGCCACTTTATCGTTAACAAGCAGCCCCGCGTGCTGTTCAAGTACGCCTTGGCTACCGAGTTTGAACAGGCTGATCTTTTCCCCGTTTACGCTTCCCGCGTTCAGAGCGCTTAAAGGAACCGAAGCCTTGGCTGGCTGGCGGAAAACCACGTTCTCAATCAGCTTTCCGTCTTTATCCAAAATGGCTAAATCGTAATAAACCCCAAGCGGTTTCAGCTCCGAGCCAAGCTTCAGCCCCTCGATCAACGTGTTCGTGTCGGATTCGGAAGCGGGTGTCACCTGCACAAAAGCCGCCTCCGAAGCCGGGATGGCCCCGGCAGGAATCGTGAGCGTAAAGCCGTTCGGCAAAGTAATAACCGTCGGCTCATCCACTTTGATCGCTTCTTTTACCGCCTCGCTGGGAGTTGTTTGTTTTTGCTGTTCTTGCTGCTTTTGCGTTATTTTTCCGCTGCTTTTCTTTCCGCCGCTGCCGCCCGTACCCGAAGAAACTTCCGTAACAGTAACGCCTACGGTCGCCGTCAAACCTTCATAGGTAATGCCGATGTTGGTTTTGCCGGCTTTATGCGCGGTCACTGTCCCTTTCGACACGGTTACGATTTGCGGATCCTCCGGCGCGTAATAAACCGCATAAGTCACGTCCGTGACCGTCCCGCCGGTGTCCTTATAATTGACGGCCAGTTGGCCGGTCTCCCCGTTTTTTAGAGACAAGCTTTGCGGCGTTACTTGCAGTTCGGCCTGCTCTTCAACCGTCACTTGAGTATTGGAGCCCAACCCCACTGGAATTTCGTTCCCATCCTGGTCGTACAATGCCAGGTTAGCTACCTGGAAAGTATATTGCCCGGCGGGAGCCCCCTGAAACGTAAAGGTAGCCAAAGAACCATCACCGGCATACCCTTGTGCGTCATTCAAGCGCTCCATAAATTCAAATCGGGTTTGACCGTTATCCTGTTCATACACCGCCTTCGACACTGTCAGCGGACGATCCGGGTTTTGCTCGGCCTGGCGGGCGCTAAGCTCAGGGCTTGGCGCAACGCTGACCTGTTCCAATTCACTGCTGTACAGCAAATCGAATTTGGCGGCGTATACAGCCTCCGTAACCGAAAACAGCACATCCAGCTTAAACGGCTTATCCTGCTGTACCCGGGAAGGTTCCACAAAAGGAGTGACGTAACCCGAAAGCTTATAATTAACCACGTGGGCTGGAGTTACCAACCCGTTACCCGCCAAGTCGTATACGTAAACTTCAAACGTATTATTTCCTGGCGTAATCGGGACCTCAATGGTGAAATGGCCCGTGCCGTCAACGGTTCCATCCATCTGTTCCCACTCGCCGTCCCCGTTGCCGTCAAACAAAGCGGCCACACCTATCACATCGCCTACAGCCACCCCGGCCTCGGAGACCAGCAAATCGATCAGCAGATCTTCCGCCACCTGGCCGGAGATCACTCCTTGAAGGCTGGCCGTATCCACCTTAATAGCAGGGTCGCTTAACTGCGATCCCGGGGCCTCCCTATCAACGATGAACACCGCGAGCTGATTCTCCAAAGGCACGGCATCCGCCAAGCTGGTGCCGGCCCAAGGCACCAACAGATAACCGTCATCCGGAAGTTCCGATCCGTCCCAACCGCGAAGCGCATAGCTGCCCGAGGAAACGCCGTCTTCAACTTCAATCAACGAACCAAGCCAAGTGCCGTCCAAGGTGAAAACATCCAGGGAAAAATACTCGGTATATTCATTGACCATAAACGTGATGTCCGTTGTATCGAACTGGCCGTCCCCGTTCGGCGAGAACGGATTCGGAGTTAATGCGAGTTCCGTAACGACATCCACCTGCGGAACTTCGCCGGCGTAAACGGAAACCGGGATATGGATGACGTGACCGCTCGAAGATTCCGTCAGGATCAGTTCGCCTTCATAACGCTGACTAACGGCTTCTTCCGGCACTTCCACCGTTACGGTAAACGATGTTTCCCCGCCCGCCGCAACCGCGGCCCCGGTTTCGGACAAAGTCAAAGCTACGGGAGAATCGCCGCCATACCAATTTGATTCAATAGAATAGTCCGACGCTTCCCCGGCGATATCTTTAACGATGACCTCACGCTGCGCCGATGAACCGTAGCCGACATAACCGAACGAAAGACTGCCCGTATAGTACGGCGTAGGCTCGTTGCCATCGACGGAATCGGTCACGTCTTCGGCCAGCGCCACCGCCTTCGCTTCGACAACCCGGTCCAGGGCGACGCGCCCGGCCCCCTGATCCATATGCGAGTAGCGGTTGCCGCTGCGGTCGGACAACTTAAGCGCATTATTCATCAGCAGCGCTTTGATTTCGTAAGCTCCAAGCTCGGGGTAATGTTGCTTAAGCAGCGCCGCGGCTCCCGCGATATGCGGGGCGGCCATGCTTGTGCCGTTTTGCGCTTCATACCAGCCTTCATAACCCGGCACGCTGGAACGGATGCTAACGCCCGGTGCGGAAATATCCGGCTTGATGTCATAGGAAGGTTTGGACGGACCACGCGAGCTAAAAGCGGCCATAATGTCCTGTTCGACCGTTGAGCCAAACTCCGCCGTAAGCTCCTGCTGATCAAGCGCAGCCTTGATCCGCTCTCCGTCCACCCCGGACAACGCGTATACCGGGATCGTCACGTCGGCGTCACCCAGGGTGCCGCTTTCCAACGCTTCCGGGAGATTGTTGTAGATAATCGCGGCAAGGGCTCCGGAGGCTTGAGCGTTTAACACTTTTTCCGCAAAAGAAATTTCTCCGCGCTTAATAAAAGCGATTTTCCCGCTTAAATCCTTGCCCTCGAAATCGGCTGGTGTGCCTAACCCGGTATCAACGAGCGGATAGGATTCGGTCAGGTTTTCCAGGCCCGCCGATTTATCAAACGTGTCCATATAAAACGCTTCGCCTTCCAGCTCCGCAATTTCCATCACCGGCGTATCAAGCGGAGGTTTGGAAGCGCCGACCGTGATCGCCAATTCCGCGCTGCCCGGATCCCCTACCGTGGCCTCTTCGGGACCGGAGTTGCCGCTGGATACGGCCGCGATAACGCCCGCCTTCATCGCATTGTTGACGGCCACGGAATCCGCCGACTGCTCGTTGTTGGAATCCGAGCCCAGCGACAGGTTGATGACGTCCATCCCATCCTTCACCGCTCGCTCGATCCCGGCGATCACATTCTCCGTCGAACCGCTGCCATACGGACCCAGCACCTTGTACGCATGGATTTCCGCTTCCGGCGCGACGCCTTTGATCCCCGCTTGGTTAGCCGCGCCTGCGCCGCGCCCGGCCACAATCCCGGACACATGGGTGCCGTGCGAGGTCCAATACGGCCTGCCGTCCTCGTTGACCTCCGGAAGCGTCGGATCTTTTTCCCGCGCATTCTCGTAATCTTCCTTGGTCGTTTCGTACGGCTCGTTATCCTCGTTTACGAAATCGTATCCCCAATCGCCGTCCGGAACAGCGGCCGCCAGATCGGGATGATCCTTGGCCACGCCGGTGTCGATGACCCCAACCTTGATCCCTTGGCCTTTAATCCCTTGATCCCAAAAAGCCTCGCTGCCAATAAACGGAACGCTGCCCAAAGGAGCGGACGGGGCCTCTTCTTCGGCGGTGGCGTACACCTCGTTGTTCGGGTACACCGCTTTGACCCCGGGAAGTTCGAGCAGATTTTCCACCTGATTGGCAGGAATCGTTAAAGAAAAACCGTTAAAAATCTCCGAATAAGAGCGGTTGAATTTGGCATTCAATTTGCTGATCGCTTGCTTTTTGAACGTCTGCTGCTCCAAATTTACCGTTTGCTTATGCGCGAACAACGACTTGCTGCTGCGCAGCTTGCTCCCAGCCGCTTCGAACACTTTGACCGGAGCCTCCCGCAATTCTACGATGACGGTAATTCGCTCCGCGCCATCCGATAGAGGCACAAAGTTTTGCGGTTCCGCCGCGGAAGCCGCGGAGGCCTCCTGCCGCTCCAACTGCAATCCTTCGCTGGCCAAAGGCGTTTTTGCCGACTTCGCATTCGCCGGCTCTTTCTTGCTCTGCAGCCGAAAATCCTTTGCCTTGATCGCATCAAGCGCTGCGGGGTCGGCGGGATTCAGCTTGGAAGCGGCGCTCCTCCCCCCTTCCGTCCCCTGCCGGACGTTTCCTTCAGCCCCCGCCATCGGCAGCAGCAGCGAAAACGCCAGCAGGAAGCTTAATAGCCCTGCGACAACTCTCCTGCTCAAACTCTCACTCTCCCTCTCCATATGTAGTTTTCTAGAAGCCGAAACAAGTTGACATATAATATTTATTTTGCAAGTTACAATAAATTCCCATTTTATTTCAGGAAAAGAAAAGTCATTTGCAATAAAAGCCCAGCGAAAAACATAAGGGCAAAAAATGTCGCTATTCCGGCGATACCCGTTCATCTGCGAGAAATAGAGGCAATATATGTCGCTATTTTCTCGAATCACAAGGAAATGCCCGCATTCTGAACCCTTCATAGGAAAATAAGGACAAAAAAATCCGCTAATGGGGATAAACATGCTTGGCTTCGGAAAATAAGAACATTAAGTTCCGCTATTTTGAAGGCCGACGGTTCTTCGTCGTTCCAGCCGCCGCCTGCCAAGCGCCGATTTCTAGGTTGAGCCCCAAAAAAAGCCCGGAACTCGCTGCTATAGCGTAAATTCCAGGCTTTCCGCACGGTTTATATACATCGGCACCTACGATTCTATTATCATAAAATTTTAAATTCTATTATTTTAAAAATAATCATCAAATGCCGATATTTTCTTATACGCATCTATATCAGGGGAGGACAAGAACAGACATGGATATTATTGCCGCACTGGTACAAGCCGCACCTTATTTCAAGCAAATTCATTCCCAAGATATTATGATCGGTATTACGGATCGGGAGAATTTTCATTATTACGCTCCCAGCCGGACGCTGGATTTCGGTTTGGTCAAAGGCAGTCCGGTCCCTCCTGAAGATCCGACCCTAATGAATGCCTTGGCCGGACAAAGAACGATCAACCGGCTTCCGGCCGAAATTTACGGTAATCCGGTCATTTCGGCGGGGGTGCCCATTTACGGCCAGGATCAGGAAGTCGTCGGGGCGTTTGCCATCGCGTACACGCTGGAAAACGAACAAAAGCTTGAAGCGTTGATGGAGGAAGTGAACGGGATCACCGGCCATTTGGTCGATATGGTTCAAAACGTGGCGGCCCATTCGGAGGAACTGTCCGCGACGACCGAGCAAATTCTCGAGAACACCCGCAAGACGGTAGAGGATTCGGAGCAAGTCGGCAAAGTGGCCGGTCTTATCCGCGAAATCTCCGACCAAACGAATCTGCTGGGCCTAAACGCCGCCATCGAGGCCGCTCGCGTGGGCGAGCTCGGAGCCGGCTTCGGAGTGGTGGCGAACGAAGTCCGCAAGCTGTCCGTTCACTCTAAAGAGGCGACGCAGAACATCGAAAAATCACTGGTCACCGTACAGCGCTCCATCGAGCAGATGGAAAGGGAAATTCAATCGATTGCCGCCTCCTCCAATGTTCAGGCCGAGCTTGTCAATGATTTCAGCGAGGTCATCGACCGTCTTAACCAGGCCAGCAAGGAAATGGCCGTGTTTATCCAGTCGTTCACGAGGTAGTTTTTCGGGAACCGTAAAAATTTGTCCAACCGTTGATCGTTTTCCTCATACAGAAGACATTTCAGCCGAAACGAAAGCGGGACCATCATAGGTCATGTAGATGACTTATGATGGCCCCGCTCCTTCCTTTTCGGACGATAATCCCTGAGTGAGAACTCGAAATGATCGCCGATCTGCGCGTCTTCGCCAGCTCGACTTGGCAGTTGGATCAACCTGGAAAGCTGCGCTTTGACAGCCAGTTGCTGGAACGGAGAACCGTCGGCCGAGCCTTCAAAATAGCGGTACTTTATGTACTTATTATCCGGAGCGAGGCAGGTTCATCCCCATTAGCGGCATTTTTTGTCCTTATTTTCCTATAAATCGCCCAGAACGCGGGCATTTCCTGGCGATTCGAGAAAATAGCGACATAATTTTCCTCTATTTCTCTCAAAGGGACGGATATTGCTGGAATAACGCCATTTTTTTCCCTTATGTTTATCGCCTTATCAGTAAACGAACAAATCGCCCGGCTTTGCCGCTTCCGCTGCACTTCCGGCACTCCCGGACGCCCCCTGACGGTTCCCTCTGATGAAATATTCATATCGCCCCAACCGCTTAAGCGCCTCTTTGTCCGGTTGCCAAACCCAAGCCTCGATTTCGGACTGGCAGCGATGGTCCCGGAACGCGGCCAGCTTGGCCGGCAGATGGTTTTGCACGTCGATTTTTACGATATCGCTGCGGGTGTAGCCAAAAACCTCCGGCCGCTCCATGGCGTCGCCGAAAGAAATGAAATATAACGCTCCCCGCTCACCGAGCCGCCGGAAGGCCGCCGTTGTCGCCTTGCCGATGGCGCAGTGGTCGGGATGGCCGCCAAGCCGCTCATGAAATGTGAGCACGACGTCCGGCTCGATCTCCTCCATCAATCCGGCGATGCGGCCGATCAACAGCTCCTCGTCGATAAACTCAACCGTTTTATCGCGAATGTCCAAAAACCGCAAATCGCGGATGCCGAGACTGGCGCAGGCGTTTCGCAGTTCCTGTTCCCGGGCCGCGCCCATCGTCTCCCGGTTCAAATACAGGGGATTGCCCATGCGCCGCCCCATTTCGCCACGCGTGGCGCTGACCAGCGTGATTTCCACGCCCTCATGGGCGTATTTGGCTAAAGTTGCCCCGCAAATAAAGCTCTCGTCGTCCGGGTGGGCGAAGACGGCCAGCAGTTTGCGAGTACGTTGTTCTGTCAGATTCGTTTTATTCATTCCGGAAACGGCTCCTTTCCAAGATGCAAGGCGACGTTCATCCGGCCCCGCTCATCATAGCCCGCCAGCAAAAGGCGCCCCAGCTCGTCTACCTCATAATGCGTGAGCTCCTCGATGCGCAGCCAGCCGTGCCTGTCAAACCGCAGCGCGGCCCGGTAAGGACCTTGCCCGGCGATAAAAGCTTCCGTCACACTCACTTTAAAATTGCGTACAAACATATAAGAAGTCGCCTCGCTGTGAACATACGCTACCGCGCCCGCGAAAGCCCGAAGCTCCTTCTCCACTTGCTCTCTGTCGATTGGTTTCATCATCAATGCATTCCTTTGCTGCCGTATTTTTTCGCATACCTGCACGACCTTGCTTTCTTTTTTACAGTACCATTATACTCGTCCCGCCCGGATTAACAATAAACTAAATTGCGGCCGACCTTGAAAACCGCGCCTTCCCTGTGTCAAAATAATGGAGAGCCGGGCTTGCTTGGCACGATCTCATGGTATCGCTTACATATTTTCAAAACCGAGCAGCCCTGCACCTAATCCGCTTTAAGGAGGAATCACGAATGAGAACGATCAAGCTTGGAACGAGCTCGCTGGAAGTGCCGGTCGTGGCCGTCGGCTGCATGCGCATAAATTCTTTGGACAAACCCGCGGCGGAACGTTTTGTGCAAACCGCGCTGGAGGAAGGGGCCAACTTTTTCGATCACGCCGATATTTACGGCGGCGGAGCCTGCGAGGAAATTTTCGCCGAAGCTATCCATATGACGGACGATGTCCGGGAAAAGATCATTTTGCAGTCAAAATGCGGCATTCGCCAGGGAAGCTTTGACTTTTCCAAGGAACATATTTTGGCCTCCGTCGACGGCAGCCTGAAACGGCTGAAAACCGATTATCTTGACGTGCTGCTGCTGCACCGCCCCGACGCCCTCGTGGAGCCGGAGGAAGTCGCCGAAGCGTTCGATCAACTGCAAAGCTCCGGCAAGGTGCGCCATTTCGGTGTTTCCAACCAGAATCCGATGCAGATCCAGCTGCTGAAAAAACACGTCAAACAACCGATCGTGGCCAACCAGCTGCAGCTCAGCATCACCAACGCCACGATGATTTCGAGCGGCATCAACGTCAACATGGAAAACGACTCGGCCGTAAACCGCGACGGCAGCGTGCTCGATTTCTGCCGGCTGCACGACATTACGATTCAGCCTTGGTCGCCGTTCCAATACGGATTTTTCGAAGGCGTGTTCCTGGGAAGCGATAAATTCCCCGAGCTCAATCAAAAAATCGACGAAATCGCCGGCAAATACAGCGTAACCAACACGACCATCGCGATCGCCTGGCTGCTTCGCCATCCGGCGCAGATGCAGCCGGTAACCGGCACGATGAACGCCGAGCGGCTTAAAGATTGCTGCAAAGCGGCCGACATTCGCCTGACCCGCGAGGAATGGTACGAAATTTACCGCGCGGCGGGCAACGTGTTGCCGTAAACCGCACTGCCATAACCAGGGCTGATCGTGTGATATATTAGCGCCAACCGCGACAAAACGGATGCCTCCATAGAAGGAAGCATCCGTTTTGTTATTTTTTCGCCAAAGGCAAAGTCAGCCTTTCTCGCTCCGCTTTTGCAATTGGGCAATCGCCGGTACGGTAAATCGGGCTAAATTGCCGGGAAGCCGGTCCAGCGAAAACCACCGCACCTCCCCGATGGCGCCGCCCTCCTCCATATTGCGCGGTTCTCCGCCCGTCACGGCCACTTCGTATAACGCCGAAACCCAGTGATTTCCCTTCTCCGGCTCGATTAGTTCCGCCGTGCAGAGCAACCCCTTCCACTTCCACGTCGAGGTCGACCTCCTCTTTGATTTCGCGGACGACGCAGGTCTCCATCGTCTCGTACAGGTCCACCTTTCCGCCGGGGATGCTCCAGGTATCTTTTTCCGGCTCCCGGTTTCGCCGCACCAATAAAATTTCGCCCCGCTCGTTTAAAATAACGGCCCCTACGCCCAATCTCGGAACTTCCGGTACAACACTCACCCTATTCCCCGCCTTTCTTTAAACACACTTGTCCATAATTATAAGGCTTAGGGAACGGGTACTCCAATCAAAATTTGAACCGTTCCACCGATTTGCCGAGCTGATCCGCGATGGATTCCAGCCCTTTGGCGGATGCCGATACCTGCTCCATATTGGCCAGCTGCTGCTGTGTGGAGGCCGAAATCTCCTCCGTGGACGCCGTGGACTCCTGGGCAATCGACGACATGCTTTCGATCGTTCCGATCACCTCATTTTTGTCTTCGTTAACCTGGGCAATGCCGTTGACCAGCACCTCGATTTCCTGGGTGATCTGCTGCACCGTGCGATCGATCATGTTGAAAGCTTGCCCGGTTTCCAGGGACGCGGCGTTTGTCCGGTTGATGGCTTCGGCTCCCTGCTGCATGTAGCTTTTGGCGTCGGCCACGGCCGCGCCGACTTCCCGGACCATGTCCTCGATCCCCTGAACCGATCCTCTCGTCTGCTCCGACAAAACCCGGATTTGCTCGGCGACGACGGCAAAACCGCGCCCTTGTTCGCCCGCTCTTGCGCTTTCGATCATCGCGTTCAAGGCGAGCATATTGGTTTGCCCGGCCACCGCTTTGATCACCGCCGCAACTTTCGTAATCGCTGCCGATTTAGTGCTGAGCTCGTTCACCTGTTCTTCGATTTTCACGGTGATCTCCTCATTTTCACGAATGGCCCGCTGCAGCTGCTCCATGCTGTTTATGCTGGTATGGTTAGCCTCCCGCGTCTGTTCAATGCTCGCTTTCATCCGGTCCGCGCGTTCGGTCAGCGCCATAATTTCCGCCGCCAGACGGTTAAGCCGGTCCAGCCCGGCCTGTGAGTTCTCCGCCAAACCGCCGGATCCGGCCGCCAGTTCATCCGCGGCTTTGGAGACTTCTCCGGCCGCAAAAGAGGTTTCATCGATCATAGCGGTAAGATTCCGGGAACTTGCAAATACTTGGTCCGCGTTCTTCTGAATCGTTTCGACCATTCCGCCCAGCGTTTGCCGCATATGAGCCAGATCGGCGGCCATCGCCCCGATCTCATCCTTTCCATGGTGGGTCAATTCCCCGCTGAAATCCCCTTCGGCAAAACCTTTAATCCGCTCTGACATCATGGTGATCGGCCGGATCATTTTTCGCGCCAGGAAGAGTCCGATGCCCGCCGCCAAAACGAAAATAATCAGCGAAAGAACAAGCGTTTCAAGCTGCGCCTCGCGGATTTGCCCGTACATGCTTTTCAGCGATATCCCCACGTTCAACGCTCCTGAAAGCTCCGGACTGAACGTAAAATCGGTAGAAATATTGTATACTTTCTCCCCGCCGGCCGCTTCCAAAATGCGGCCCTGCGTTTCCTGCCGCTCGACGACCGCCGACAGATCGCTGCCGGTGTTGGCGGTCGAAGCTGAAGAGACAGCATCCGCCGCTCCGGCTTCCCCTTCCGTTTGCAGGCTGCTGTCCGAAACGATCACCTGCCCCTTAGCATCGGCAAGCGAGATGTAGACGATATTGCCGCCGCTGTCCTGTTTGATCGTTTGAAACACCTGCTGCAATTCCTGCAAATTCAGCAGCTCATCCTTGACGATTTCCCGTTTGATGTTGGCCACAAGGGTCGTCCCGTCGCTTTTCATTTGGCTGGTCATCGATCTTTGGATTTCCGTATACGACACTAGCGCAAAAGACACGGCGCATACCGCAATCAACGACAGGAGTACGGCAAGTATTTTTCCGGTTAGCGATCTGAAAAACCTGATCCGCCTGGAGGAGTTTATCGGCTGAGGCATGTTCGGCTTAACTGGTCTGCTTCGCTTGTTTAGGTTGTTTGGGTTGTTTGGGTTGTTTGGCCTATCTGTTTCGCTCGGCTTAACTGGCCCGATCATAAAACTCGCCACCTTTTACGATGATTTACACAACATAACTAGATGATTTTGCCAAATTTATCCTAAAGTAGCAACCTTACGCCTAATAGGACTACTAAATTTTAACAATTACCACTAAAATCACAGTGACTATTTTCATAACGTCTATGACTTAAGACACGGAGCGGCGAAACGTTGGCAATAAAAACAGGACTATCTGGGGATGGCAAGTCCGGAGGATGACCAGTAAGCCCCGGGAACGACCTGCAAATACGACCAGCAAGTCCCGAGAACGACCTGCAAATCCCGCGAAATGCAAAAGTGCATGCGGATTTCGTCGAACCCCCTCGAAAATGGCTCCTCAAATGCAAATGTGCAGTTCATTTCCGGTCAAAAGATACTTTTTGATCAAATCGCTCTAAAACAGATGTATTTTTGCATTTCAATCGCTCTAAAGCGGAAATTCGTAGAAAACGGAATGCATTTTTGCATTTGATTCGGCCCAAGCCAACGTTTCGGACGCGAGCAGTCACAATTCATTCACCAAACTCCCCTTTCCTGGAACAGGAAAACACGGCTGCCCGCATATTTGTCCGCAAACGGAAGACAATAACCCGTGAATACCAATGAAAGGAGCAAAAGGATGACCCAAATCAATGAACAGGAGCTGCAGAACCTGCGGCATCTGATCGGCGCCCACGAGACGGAAAACCAAAAAATGCTGACTTACGCGCAGCAATGCACGGATCCGCAGGTGAAGGCTTATTTTCAGAAATCGGCCCAGGACGCGTTAAACACCAAACAACAGCTGATGTCATTTTTGAAATAAGGAGGAATTAGGTCAATATGATGCAAGACAAAGAAATGGTCAACGATGCGCTTTCGATGGTCAAAAGCAGCTTGACGACCTATACCAACGTGATCTCGGAGTGCGCCAATCCCCAGCTGAGATCCACGATTCAGCAAATCAGAAACAACTGTGAAGCATCGCAATACGAGCTGTTTCAGCTCGCCCAATCCAAAGGTTTTTACAAACCGGCGATGATGGCCGACAACCAGGAGATTCAGCAGGTAAAGTCGCAGTTGGGCGGCTGATATCAGGAAATTTACGAACAGAAAAAAGATGGCCTCGGATAACCGCCGAAGTCATCTTTTTCTTTTCGCGCTTACCAAATTACGAATTGAGACTCATTGTTCTCCTCGAAAATCTTGATAATATAATAAATACTGAATTTAAATATTGAATTATTAAGCTGAGGGGAGAACAACAATGAAGAAAAAGTTAATGATTACGTTTTGCGGGGCCATGCTGCTTATGGTTGGAATGAGCCTGGGAGCATTTGGCGCCTCAAAGCTGCAAGAAATCAAAGCCTACCTTAACAGAGACCTTGCGGTAAGGTTTAATGGGGAATTACAGGAGCTAAAGGATGTGAACGGCAATACCGTACTGCCGATTACATACAAAGGGACAACTTACTTGCCTGTAAGAGCGGTTTCGAGCTTGCTTGATGTACCGGTGAACTATGATGGAGCCGCGAAAGAGATCCTGATCGGTGAGATGGCAGGGGTAGCGGTAAAACAAGAGGATTTCAATAAAACATTGTATTCCAAAGATACACGTCAAACTTCGTACAATGGCAAGGATTACAAAGAGGTTCTTTACAGCCCGGCGGGATCGACCATCAAATACACCGCACTAAGCCCGAACGGCAAATATAAAAAGCTGGTTCTACAAATCGCAGCCCTGGAAAAGAACATTGACTCCGTCAGCATTAAAGACAACGATAACAATGCCTTGCTAGCGAATGTCAAGAGCATCTATCCGGACAGCGGAATGAAAAAGATCGAAGTGGATATTACCGGGGTTAAAAATATTTCGATTAGCGTCGAACAATCTTCTGACGGAGGTTTCTTGATCCCTCTTACGACGTCTTATTATCAATAAAATACACGGAACAAAGCAGCCGCCCTCGTTAAGGAAACGAGGGCGGCTGTCTTAAGGGAAGCAGGAACCGCAAATCAGCTGACCACAAAACGCGTGTAGCTGTGGCCTTCTTTTGTTTTCTTGACCTCCAGAATGGCCGGAATCGCCTGCTTCAGCTCCTGGACATGCGAGATGACGCCGATCATCCGCCCCGATTGCTGCAGGTCGATCAGCGTTTCGATCGCCTTGTTGAGCGATTCTTCGTCCAGCGAACCGAAGCCTTCGTCGATGAACATCGTTTCCAGCGAAATCCCGCCTTCGTAGGCTTGAATCACGTCGGCCATGCCGAGCGCGAGGCACAGCGATGCGTTGAATTTTTCCCCGCCGGACAACGTCTTGACGTCGCGCAGCTGGCCCGTGTAATTGTCGAATACGTCAAGGCCAAGGCCGCTCTGTTTCCCGCGCTTCTCCATCCGCTCGCTGCGGACGAGGTAAAATTGGCCGCCGGACATCCGGGCCAGCCGTTCGTTGGCATGGTGGATGATTTTGACCAAAAACTCAATTTGCAAATAACGCTCGAACGAGATTTTTTTGCTGTTTTCCCCGCGTACGACATCATACAGTTCTTTGACCAGCCCATGCTCCCGTTCGGCGTCTTGCCACGTTTGCTCCGCGCGCACAATCTTCTCCTTGCTCTCCTCAGCTTCCTTGCATTGTCTTTCGGCTGTCTGGCACTCCGCCCGCAGCGCTTCCACTTGACGCTCAAGCTCCTGCAGCCGCTGCTCCAGGGAAACCAGATCCCGCCGTTCCTTGCCGGCCAACTGCGCCGTCATTTCCTCAAGCTGTGCCCGATTGGCAGCGACGGCCGTATTGTAGGCTTCGATTCGCTCCTTCAGCGCCAGGCGTTCGGCATCCCCCATTTTTACGGCTTTATACTCTGCCTCGGTGGCAAAACCGGCCTGGCTCAAAGCTTCGGCATAACTTTGCCGGGCTTTCTCCCGCTGCGCCCGTGCATCCGTTAGCTGGCTCTCCGCGTGGCTGCGGTTTTCCTGGGCCTTGATGTTCTGTCCGCTTGCTTCCTGATACCGCTGCTGGGCTTCCTGCCAGGCCGATTCCAGCCGGCTTTTGTGCTGCTCCGCCTGCCGAATCCGCTCTTCCAGCTGATTCAGGCTGCGCGCATCCTCGGGCAATGCCGTGAGCGCCTGATCGAACAGCGCCTTCTCCCGGGCGTAGCTTGTCTTCTTTTCCTGATAGGCATGATCGGCCTGCTCTTTGCGAATCCGCAGCTCCTCCAGCCGCTGATCCACAGCTTCCAGCCCCTTGCGTTGCTCCAGAAGCCCGGCATGTTGCTCCTTGAGCGTTTTTTCCTCGTCAGCCAGCGCTTTCCCTTCCTTCACCAGCTCGTCAAAAATATGGCGGATATCGGAAGGATCAAATCCGTGTTCCCGCACCTCCTGCAGGCGCTCGTCCATTTGCCGCCGCGTTGCGGCGAGTTCCGCCTGCGCTTGCAGGTAGGCTTTTTCGGCATCCGATTTGTCGCGGCGCAGCCGGTCGAGCGCTTCTTTGTCCGGCGCATCTCCCGAGGCCGCCGCCTTATGGGGATGATGAACGCTGCCGCACACCGGGCAAGCCTCGCCGTTCTGCAAAAGGCTTGCCAGCAGGCCCGCCTGCCCTTCCATCCAGCGCTCCTCCATCGCCGTATACAGCTCGTTGGCATGATCGTAAGCCGCTTTTGCCGATTGTTCGGCCTGAAGTTCTTTTTTCGCTTTTTCGGACAGCTTCAAATAATCCTGCACGATCTGGGCCTGCTGCCTAAGAACCGCCAATCTCGCGGACTTATCCGGCAAAGAAGCGACCCGCTCTTCGATTTCTTTGACCCGGGCCCCTTTGGCGGACCGCTCCGTCCTTAGCTGCTCTAACTCGCGCTGAACTTGCTCCGTCTGCTTGGACAGCTTCTCGGCTTCCGCGGCCAGCGCGGCGACAAGTTGCTGCTTGCTGTCGAGTTGTTTGACCGTCGGCAGGTAGCCCTGCAGCCGGTCAAGCTCGCGCAAAGCCTGCTCCCTGTCCGCCTTTCTGCCTTCCTCCTCGGCATACAGGGCCGCCGCCGTCTCCAGCAGCTGCTTGGCCGCCTCGCTTTGGGCCAGGGCCGTTTCCAGCAGCTTTTCTTTGCGCGCCAAATCGTCCGCCGCCTCAAAGTCGTGCCGTTCATACACCTGCAAATGCACGGCCTGCTCCGCCCGCTTAAGACGGGCCGCTTTTTCCCGGTATTCCGGCTCCTGTTCGGCCAACTGCTGCCAGGCTGCAGCTTTCTGCTCAAGGAGGTCAAACTGCTCGTTGATGCTTTTGGCCTGATGATACAACGCGGTCTGCCGCTGCTGCTCGGCCGTTTCCCGCTCCAGCAGCTGCTTTTTCTCGTTCGTCTGCCCGGCGTAATAGGCGATTTCCTGATCCAGCGCCTCAAGCACTTGATGGGTATTGTAATATTCCTGGCGGAAAACGTTGTAAAGCGCAGAGCTTTCGCGCCCGCCCAAAGCGCTTTTGACCTGCTCTATGTACAAATCCCGCGTCTTTTGCAGACTTTGGCCAATTTGCTGCATTTCCTTGCGCTTTTCGTTGAGGTGGTCGGCGACGTGCTTGTACAGTCCGGTCTTGAAAATCCGCCGCAAAATCTCCTCTTTATTTTCCGTTTCCGAAGTGAGCAGCTTGCGGAATTCTCCCTGCGGCAGCATAACGATCTGAATGAACTGTTCTTTGGTCAAGCCGATGAGCTCGCGGATCTTTTGGTCGATTTGCGAAACGATCTGGCGGTCGGTCAGCGCAACTTCTTCACCATGCACCAATTCATACAGCTCGTACCGGTCGCCTGTCGCCACCTTGTTGCCCGCTTTGACGTGAGCAAGCTGCCGGTACACCCGGTATACGCGTCCTTTCAGCTCGAACTCGAAATCGACCGAGGTGTACACCTGATCATCCGCGAAGTGGCTGCGCAGCATTTTGCTGTCGCTCCTGTCCTCCCCGCTGGCGCTGCCGTACAAGGCAAAACAGATCGCGTCGAAAATCGAGGTTTTACCTGCCCCGGTATTCCCGGATACCACAAACAGACGCTGCTCCGACAGCACGGAGAAATCGATGACTTCCGTATCTTTATACGGCCCGAATGCCGTCATCGTCAGCTTCAATGGCTTCATCCCGTTCCCCTTCCTTCAAAACGATTTCCTGCAAGGTTTCGGCAAACAGCCGTTCCGTTTCCGCGGAAGGCTCGTCGCCCGTAACTTCCTGGTAAAAAGCCCTGAACAAAGAATACCCGTCCATTTGCGCACGTCCCTGGGTTTCCTGCAGATCTCCCGTCAGGCTGCGGATCGCCTGTTTCCGCTCCACGTGCATGGCGTTCGGATACACCGAGCGCACCCGCTCCATTGGCGCAAGCACCAGCGCCTCGTCCAGCAGACGCACAAACACGTAATCTTCGTTGACGGGATGGCGTTCGATATCGGCGATCAGCCCTTCCACCGTGCGCATATCGCGCCTTGGGAGAAGCGACCGCTGCTCCACTCGTACCTGCCCTGTACCATCCAGCTCGACGATCAAATATCCTTTCCGGTGATGCTCCTCGGAAATCGAATACTTTAGCGGCGAACCCGCATAACGGACCGTTTCGTCGCCGACATGATGCGCCTGATGCAAATGCCCCAACGCCGTATAATGAAATCCGGCAAAATGCCGGGCGCTCACATGCTCGGCTCCGCCAATGGCCAGCGGCCGCTCCGAATCGCTGGTGTTCGCTTCCGGCTCCCCGTGCGGCGTCACGAAGGCATGTCCCACCAATACATGTCTCGCGACCGGGTCCATCGTCCGCTTGATCGCGTCCGTGATGACCCGCATCGCGTCATCATGGGTGCGGACTTCCTGGTCGCCGAACGTTTGCCGCACTTTGCCGGGTTCGGTATAAGGGACGAGATGGAAATGAACTTCTCCATACTCGTCGCGAAGCACCACCGGTTCGAGCTGGGCGGACAGCACCCCCGCAATATGTAATCCCGACGCCCTCATGATGCGATGACCGAAATCCAGCCGCGTCGGGCTGTCATGATTCCCGGCCACCGCCAGCACCGGCACCTTGAGCCGCAGCACGATGCTCTCCAGCAGATCGTCCAGCAATTGCACGGCCTCCGTCGGCGGAACCGCCCGATCGTACAAGTCGCCCGCAATGATCACCACATCCGGCCGCTCCGCTTCAATGTCTTTTATAAACTGCTTCAATACGTGCCTCTGATCCTCCGTCATATATACGCCCTGCACCAGCTTCCCCAGATGCCAGTCCGCCGTGTGAAAAATTTTCATCAGCTTCCGACCATCCTTTCTCTTCTATGACCAAAACACGATTCTAGTGTATTTATACCTCGTCGGTTTCTATTTTCGTCTAAACAACTCTATTATATCAGAAGAATCTAGCTCAAAATGCTCCAAATAACCCGCGGTTCCCACGCCCCGACCGCTCCAAATACCCCGTGGTTCCCACGCCCGGCCGCTCCAAATGCAAAAGTGCAGTTGAAATAAGCTAAAATCGGTAAATTTGCCCAATGAAATGCAAAAGTGCAGTTGAAAACGGGGTTTGGAGACAAATTTGATCAAAATGGTAAAAATCGCCTGCACTTTTGCATTTGAACCCGCATAAATGGCCTGATTGGGGCCGAATGAACTGCACTTTTGCACTTCGTTCGCTTGCGGGGCAACGTGAGGAGATGGATACTTCAGACTAGTTATATGAATTAACCGAAAAAAGCCCGTGCGGCTAAGCACGGACTTTCTAAGGACTTTCTAAGGACTTCCCGCGGATTTACGTTGGTGCAATCTCGGCGTATCTAATAATCGTTATCTACACTACAATCCAAGCCCATCCTTAGCCGAATACACATCGATCATCATCAGCGTCCCCAATTGAAATCCGTTAACAAAAGAAGCTGCGGCTAATAACGATTCCGATTTGCGGCGTAAATCAAACATATCCTCAAGCTGCTTAAACTCATTAGGCGAAAGTTTTTCTTTCCACATTTGTATGGCCTCGGATAGCTTTCGATTTACGGCTCGGTACTCGGGATCTGCCGGAACAATCGATGCCTCCGGGCGGATTTCACCGCAGTATAAGGCTTCTAGCATACTTTTCATTTTCATCTTCCTTTCGTGTGGGATCGCGGCGCCTTGAAAGAAAGACATGCACATGATAAATTTAAGGTGCAGTCTGTCGTCCAGACAGCTCGCGTTGTGGAAGTGGCGAATTCTTTAGAGGGGTGAGCCACTTCCCTTTCTTATGCATGGTCGTCCAGTTTCTCGATGCCCCGTCTCATAGCCTCATTTCTGGTCACCTTATGCTTTGCGGCATAACGTTCGAGGATGTCATTGTGCCTCTTATCAAGCCGCACCGTAAGACGGATTTCTTTCGGATTTTCCGAAAAAGGACGCCCTATTTTCTTGTTGGTGATCAGTCTCACCTCCTAAAATTTGTTTTTGCTGACATAAATATAATAATATAATGTCTGCCAAAAAGTAAAGGTATATATTAATTTGTCACCGAAATATCTCTTTTATTGTCATGTTCTATCTTAGAGGAACTGTCAACTACTCATGACTAAAGTCACGAGCTTGTAACTGCCCGGAAGTGCATGGGCAAAAAGTCTCCTTCCTTAACATGGCGTTACTATAGGCAGGTTGACATCTGCCCCATTGTATAAGAATACCTATACAATCCCTTCAGTGATGTACTTCATTCCAATACGCTGAAGATTCACGGCGGCCACTCGATCATCATTTGAGCTATACCCGCATTTTTTACATTTGAAGTGATGCTTCTTCTTGTCCCGGTTCCCTTTATTTTTATGTTCGCACTTTGGGCAGGTCTGTGAGGTGTACTTGGGATCTACTGCAATCACTTTTCGGTCGACCATGGAAGAACGTACACTTGCCCTGCGAATCATAACTGGTGGCGATAAAGTTGATCCCAAGATCAATACCAACGACTTGATGGATGGCTCCTGTTTCGATTTCGGAGATTTCTTGGGATACTGGAATATGGAGGAAAAACTTCCCCTTCTTGTGGACCAACTTTGCAGTGCCGTAGGACCAAGATCCATCAAAGTAAGAATCCATACCTTTCGTTATGTAGGGTACTTTGATCCGACCAAACAGCGTGTTGATGGAGATGATTTGTTCGGAGAGCGAATAGTCCCTATTCCACACCAGGTCGTACTCGGATTTCTTGAAAAGGATGCATTTCCAAGGGGTCGATACATCATGTTGTGGAGTAGAGTCTTGGAGAGGATTTTGTCTTTATGTATAAGTAGAGACAAGTGGTTGCTCGAAAAGTATTGCGCAATTCTCTCTCCGGTCGCAAATGGCCCAGTCCGTTATGAGAACCGTCATCGCCAGATATAAGTCGTTACTCAGCAGCAGCACATAGAGTTTGCCGTAACCAATCCGCTTGTTGTTCATTAGGCAGTATTTTCACTTTCGCTGTTAAAGTAAGTTTCAAACCTGTCACCACACTTCAAAAGGTGAAGTCAATACAAGAAAGCAACATCTATCTCATTCTATTGTACCAAACATTTGTTCCCATTTAAAGTGAAAGTAATGTCTTTGCAATATTTTGAAGGGAGGAAGTAAAGGAATATAGCTTGTCAGTGAGGTGGAAACTACACAAATTCCTCTCATGACTTAAGTCTCGAGTATCCTTTACATTATTAATGAAAATTCGTATACGCTTACGGGAAATCCTTGCCAAACGGAATATTTCACAAAGACAATTCGCCCTGTCGATGAATATGCGGATTGCGACTATCAATCATCTCTGTTCCGATTCGGTGGACAGGGTCTATATTCGCACGCTGGAGCAGATTTGCAATGCTTTGAATATTACGGTCGATCAACTGATCGTGTCCGTGGATGAGAATGATCAATAGAGACTGTCCATTGGGCTGGCGGCAAAGGTCCGTAAAATGATAAAGTCCTCAAACCGATCCAACGGGTTAGAGGACTTTATATATGATAGCTAACGCAACGCAGGTTTTCCTTTACGGCTTTACAATCCGGGTTGTCAGGACGTTCAAGGCATCGCGGACTTCCCTGGCATATTGCGAACTCTCGAAGCGGTACAGACGCCGTTAATAACTTGAGGTGTTGCACCAAGGATTGCCGCAAACTTACGGCAAAGCGGACTTGGACTTGGACTTACTGCCATTAAACTCAACTCCCTCATATAAAGTGGTCATTAACCTCACAATATATGAGACATAAGAGTCTATTTCTTGGATAAATAGACAAGGAAGATAGTACATTTCCGGCCGGAGCGAGCTCTGGCCGGATGAATTATGATATTTTTCCGTCGGCCTAAAAATGGAGTCCAAAGAAAAAAGCGAAGGTGCACGGCTTGCATGCACTTTCGCTTTTGGGATCGCTGGATCAAAGGGTTTACGCCGATGCCACCTGGTTGCTCAACACATCAACCGCCAAGATGGCGTTGGCTACTTGCTCGGCGGTAATTTCGTTCGACAGATTCACCATCGTTTCATTTGGCTGCGTGGCGGCTTGGCCCACTTTCAGCAGTTCCTCAAAAGTCACATGTTCCAGGTGCAGTTCCTTCAAGGTTGTCGGAAGACCCAGTTCCTGGTAAAAGTCGATATACTTGATGATCTCCGCCTCAGGATGCAGTTCCAGCACCAGTTGAACCAGCGTGCCGTAGGCTACTTTTTCGCCGTGGGTCAAGTGATGGATATCGCCCGATAACACCGTAAATCCGTTGTGAATTGCGTGGGCCGCCGCCAAACCGCCGCTTTCGAAACCGAGGCCGGACAGCAGGGTGTTCGCTTCGACAACCGCCTCCACATGCCGGGTGACCAGTCCTTTTTGCACGGCTTGATAAGCGGGGATTCCGTACTTGAACAGCGTTTCTTCGCAGGCTTGGGCAATCGCTTGCGCGGCAATGCTCGTTTTACCGCCGGACATGGCGGTACCGTTGCTTTTTACCGTGGCGCGCACTTCAATCCATGTCGCCATCGCGTCGGCGATCCCCGAAGCGAACAGGCGGGCGGGCGCTTTAGCCACAACGGCGGTGTCGACCAGGACCAAGTCGGGATTTTTATGGTAAAACCGGTAGGACTCGAATACGCCTGCATCGCTATAGATTACGGACAAAGCGCTTGTAGGCGCATCGGTCGACGCCGTGGTCGGAACGATCACCACTTTGGATTTCAGTTCGTCGGAAACGGCCTTGGCCGTGTCCAGCGTTTTGCCGCCGCCGACGCCGATGACGAAATCGACGGATTGCGACTGCCCCTCCTGGGCGATACGGTTGACTTCATTGCTAGAAGCTTCGCCGTTAAAAGAAACGAAATGAAACTCCTTGCCCTCCGAAGACAAGCTTTGCTTGATCACGTCCCCGGTAATGCCCCAAACCACCTCATCGGCGATGATCAGCGGTTTACGGCCCAGCTCTTTAATGTGTTTACCCAGTTCCTTGAGCGCTCCTGCGCCCTGAATGTATTTGCCCGGTGAGATAAAAACGATGTTTGCCATTGCGATCACTCCTTACATGGTTTTTGTCCATATTCGGTTATAACATGTGCCAAACATTCTACATTATGCCAAATTTATCATGCTAAATTTATTATACCAAACTTTTATTTAAAGTTCGTGTTCAAAAAGTCAGGTTTTCAGGACCGAAGCTTTTGCTTACGATGTGCGTTTTTTCAAAACGCTTTAGGTCGGATGAAGCTAGGGACTGAGTAGCGGAGCTAAACGTTTTCGGAGAAAACGGCTTCGGAAGCATATGCTCGTGAGCCTACGTGAGCAACTGAAATGTTTCCGCAGGAAACATGCTTCGGAAGCATACGCTAGGCCCGGCTGAATTCAAGATTCGACGTCGAACCCGCTTCATGAACGACTTCGTCATGGAAAGATGACTTTTTGAACAACCTCTTAAACGTGGTATTTCTCGATCGGCTGGTTTAACACCCATTCCAGTATCTCAATCTGGGCTTGTACAACAGGGTCATTGGCTCTTTTGGCCGACAGTTGTTTTAATTCATAGAGTTTGCGCTTGATTTGGTCTTCCGTTCTCATGATATTTCCCCCTTTTGCAGTGGGCCTGATGTAATTATTTCACCGTACCGATGTATCTGCGCAAGCTGTCCTCCACGCATCCGGAGACCAGCTCCACAAACGGCTCGAGATCGCCATGAACGCTGGCTGTTTCAAGGGCCTCCATCGATATTTTTTAAGATGAGTTGATGAAGCGACTTGAGTACAAATTCCGAAAGCTCCGTTTCGCGCTGCACAATATCTTCGACATAGTCGATAGCTTCGGAGTGATTGATTACCTCAAAATGCTCGCGCAGCTTTTTGCCGCCGATTGTTAACCCTTCCTCAAGCACGAGCTTCGTTGCCAAGAGGGTAAGCGTGTTGCCTTCCATCGCATTCGAGTTGTACGTCCATTCTATCCGATAGACCTCGTCCAGATTTTTGACGGCCGCCGGCGGCAATGGCCGAACTGCGTCCAGCTCTTTTTTTAATTGATCGATGTTGTCTAAGCGCATATCACCCCTCCTTAACTATATTTACCATTATAGCATCCCCCTTTCTGGAATCTACCTTCTCCTCTGCGGTATAATAAACTTACTGAATTATTTTCAGACTTCTTGGCAAAAAAGGACGGTAAACATGACCGATATTTCTTTACCCCTGGAACAAATGAAAGCCTTACAGAAAAAGCTGACCCGTTTTATGATGATGTATAAATTCGCTTTGCAAGAGCTGGAGACGAAAATCGAGATCTTGCAGGAAGAATTCCAGATGCTGCACGACTACAATCCGATCGAGCATACGAAATCGCGCCTCAAATCCCCGGAGAGCATTATGAAAAAGATATACCGCAAAGGCGGTCCGCTCTCCCTGGACGGCATCAAAAGCAGTATCCACGATATCGCCGGCATCCGGATCACCTGCTCCTTCATTTCGGACATTTACCGGATCAGCCAAATGCTGCAAAACCAGAAGGATTTAAACGTGTTGTCGATCAAGGATTACATCAAACACCCGAAATCCAATGGCTACAAAAGTTTGCACATGCTGGTCGAGGTTCCCGTGTTCATGTCGGACGGCGAAGAGCCGGTGTGCGTGGAAATCCAGATCCGCACGATCGCCATGGATTTCTGGGCCAGTCTGGAGCACAAAATTTTTTACAAATACAATGAGTCCGTCCCAGAGCGGCTGCTTCAGGATTTAAAAAAAGCCGCCGACACCGCGTACGAGTTGGACATCAAAATGGAGCAGCTGCAGCGGGAAATGGAGGAGATCAAGCTAGCCAATCAGGCCGCAGCAGCAGGCGAATTTCAGCTGATGATCGACGACCGCAAGATCAATATTCCCGAGAATTTGCTCAGGCTGTTGTCGGGAGAGCAAGACTGATTGATCCGGCCGCTGCCCCGCGGGGCATTATAACCCGAGATAATACTTGAACAGCGCTTGCGTGCCTTTATCCTCATAACCCTGGTCCGCAAGCTGTTTGTAGAGCGATTCGGCCAGCGCCAGCCCCGGGGTATTCAGCCCCATCTCTTTGGCTGACTCCAATGCGATGCCCATATCCTTGATGGGCGCGTATCATTTCAATACCAGGTTTTCCATCGCTTGAACTGCTTTTCTTACGCCACCGAGACTTAATAACTTTTCTCCGGCCTGTTTGGCATTATTGGCGTATGCGGGATTTTCCTTAAAGTCATGTACGATTCTTTTTAGGGTTTCCGAGTTGAAATCGTTAGCCTCAAGAAATACGCCTGCGTTTAACTTGGCTACGGAAGAGGCATTGTACCGCCGTTCAAACACGCCGCCCGGACATACGATTTGAGGTACTCCATACATTAAGCCGGTCATAATACTATTTTGTCCTCCGTGATTGATATATGCGCTGGCTTCCGGCATTAGCTTACTGAAATCAAATTTTTTGCCGACAACGATGTTGTTTGTCTTAAAGGGTTTTACTTGCTCCGATGCAATATATACTTCATAGTCTGATCCTGCAAAAGCTTTAGTCAACGCATTGATAACTTGCCTTGGAGAAATCACGCCGTTTCCCATATAGGCTATTATTTTGTTTTTTGCGATTGTAGCATTTGTCCCCCTTGGCGCGGAAAGAGGTCCCACAAAAACTACATCTTCTCCATCCATCGGTTCCAACTCATAGGAACTAGGAATAATCTTAAAATCCGCCCAATCGAAGATTTCCAAAACCGATTCCACTTTGTCCAAGCCGTTCTCTTGCAAATATTGATTAACGCCCTTACTGTACTCAGGGTTACAGGCAAAGTTTTTTTGCACCGGATAACTGAAGCCAGTAGCAATTTTCACTTTCTCCAACCGGGCGGCGACAATCGCTGATATTCTAAATTCCGAATACATCACATCGGGTTTAAACGCTTGAATCGCTTTTCTAATGCTGGACACATCTTTTCGAAAATACCGTCTATCAATGGCTCCTATAAAATGTAAAATATCTTCAAAGCTGTTGGCTTTCTTTTTGGGCTGAAATCCCACGGATTGAAATAGTTTAAACATACCCCTGCCAATAAATACAGGCATCCCTAAGGGTGAAGGTACAGGCGCATAATAATTTTGCACTTTATTTATACTGTAATAATTGTTATCCTCCGGTGCACATAAGGCTACTTCATGGCCTCTTTCCATAAATTCGTTTGCCAATACGGCTGTTCTTGAAAAAGGTCCTTTGGTCTCTACCATCGCCGACATGGGTGAAATTAAAACTTTCATAAATATTCACTCCCATTTCAAGGTCGATTCTCATTCAGAAATCCATGCTGAAAAACACGTATGGCGTCTTTAATGATCGCTTCGTGCTCATATTTCCTGTCTTTCATGGGAACCATCTCTTGGAAAATCACAAACGACCAAATCGAACCAATGAACAGCCTAATCGAAAGGACGGGATCAATCTCGCTGGGCACATAGGGCTTTAACATTTCGCCGATCTGCTCGGAGGTTTTTTTGATGACTTCATGGAAAAACAGTTCCCCTATTTCCGGAAAGTTAGGCGTTTCTCCGATAATAATCCGCATAAGCTTGATTCTTCGCGGATCTTTGAAAATGGACAAAAACACCCTTCCGATTTCAACCAAAACCTCCTCTATGTTTAGATTTTCCTGCTTAAACTTTGTAAGCTTTAAAAGGGTCCGCATCTGTGAAGATTCCTTAATGGTGGATATGAACAGCTCCTCTTTGCTTTTAAAATATTGATAAATCGAGCCTTTGGACATGCCGATTTCTTGGGCTATATCCTCGATGTTTGTGCGGCTGTACCCTTTTGTCCCAAAAACATGAAGAGCAGCCTCCATGATTTCCTTCCGCCGGATGTCCTGAGAAATAGAAAAACCCTTCAAATCCATTCGGCCTATGTCCATGAGGATGTCGTCCTTGCTTTTGTAATAGCGGTAAATGGTCCCCACCGCCACGTTGGCGTTTGTTGCAATATCCTGTATGGTCGTATCCTTGTATCCCTTCTGTATAATCAGCTCCTCTGCGGCTTTTTTAATTTTGGCCTTAGCGTTGTCCTTCATAGGTATGTCCTCGCATTATGAATATTTTCTGACTGGTTATTTAATGTTCATTCACATTATAATCCTGCTTTTCCAGTTATTCAATAGGTATTTTACCTAAAAAATGTGAAATTACAGTGATGCAAAAAAGGAGCCGCCTCCACGTCAAATGATGACGTTTCGGGCAGCTCCACTCTCACATCGATTTATTTGGTCTGGCGCAATCTGCTCATATCTTGTCAAACGTGAAGCGGTCGAAGTTGCCGATGTAAAGCAGCGAGCTGGTTGTGGCGCCTTTCAGTACGATGTACACATCCTGCACGCCGGTGACCGTGGTGTTTAGAGTCGCCGTGGCGGTTCTGTACGTGCCCCAGCCGCTGCCGGTGTTGGGAAGCGCGACGGTGCCGATCAAAGTGCCGTCTACCGAGCCCAGACGAATTTCCGCACTCGCGCCGGCCGGAACCCTGCTTGTTGGAGCATCGTAAACCACTTCGATATGGTTCATGCCGTCCGCTCCAAAATCGGCCTTCTTATATGCCAGCCACGCCCCGTCAAAGGTGTTTTTAACCACGGTGCCGCCATTGCCAGGTTCCGTATCAAGGGGACTGTTGTTGAACGTATTTTTTGCCGTCGTCCACTCGGATCTGGCCTCGAATTCAATCGCCAATTTTCCGTCCACCGGCTTGAAATTCGGTTCCCCCGGTTCCTCGGGTTCCGCTGGCTTCAGCGAGAAGCTGGCGTTATCGAAGTTCCCGATATAGGTATACTTTGAATCGGTCGTACCGGTCAGCACAAGGTATATGTCTTGAACGCCGGTTACGGTCTGGTTCAGCTCCGCGGTTACCGTTTTATAGGTCCCCCAGGAGCCGGCCGTCGGCGGTACGGCAACCTTGCCGACAGGCGTTCCGTTCACGGAGCCGAGGCGAACTTCAACGGCGGCGTCGGCCGGGACGCTGTTGCTGTTGCCGGAGTATTCGATTGCGAACTGATTGACGCCCGCGTTGCCGAAATCCATCCCTTTATAAGCAAGCCACGCCCCATTAAACGTGTTCGCTACCTGCTTCCCGCTTTTTCCGTTTTCCGTTTTTAGCGGCGTGCCTTTGGCCGGGTTGAGCTCCGTCGACCATGCATCAAAGTTTTCCAATTCCAGTTTGGCATAATCGCTTCTGATCTTGTCAAACGTGAAACTATCGAAATTGCCGATATACGGAAGGGCGCCCGTTGTCGTGCCTTTCAGCACGATATACACATCCTGGACACCAGTGACGGTGGTGTTCAGGATGGCCGAGGCGGTCCGATACGAATCCCAGCTGCTGCCGGTGTGCGCAAGGTCAACGGTGCCGATTAAGGTGCCGTCTACCGAGCCCAGGCGGATTTCCGCTTTCGCGCCGGCCGGCACTCTCCCGGACGGGGCGTCATAAACCACTTGAACCCGGTTCATGCCCGCCGTTCCGAAGTCCGCACGCTGATAAGCCAGCCATGCGCCGTCGAAGGTGTTTTTGACGACGGTAATCGTGTTGTTAAGCCGTTGTTCCGTGCCTAACCCGCTGCCGTTGGAATGTTTGGCATCGGTCATATCGGTATAAGCCTCAAATTGGATCGCCAACTTTCCGTCCGCCGCCTCGAAATTCGGCGTTTCCGCCGGAGGTTCCGGCTCAATCGGAGGTTCCGGCTGATCCGGCGTCTTCTTCGGTACCGGAATCTTCTCCGGTTGCGGCTCTTCTTCGCCCGGCTGCCCCGGCTCTTCGCCGCCCGGCGTACCCGGGTTCGGCTTTTCCGCTTGCGAGACGATCGGCTCGGCCAGCCAGAGCGAATCATAGATGTTGCCGTCGTATTTGTCAACCAGGTAAATATTCACCTGATATTTGCTGGCGTTGACGTTGAAGCTTTGCGTCAAATCAAAGTTTCCGGTTTTCACCGGCACCGCGCTGGATACAAAAGCCTGCTCGCCGCCGTTCATCAATTGGATGACGGCAACGGCCGAATCCGTATAAGCGCCTTTCAGCGTGCCCGACAAGTCAACGACCATATTGCCGGTCCGCTTGACTTCGGCGTTCAGATCAAACACGTCCCATTTAATGTCGGAGGTGTATTTAGCATCCGAGAGCAGCGGCTCCCCGGCGGTCACGCCCAGGCTTTCGTTCGCTTTGACTCTGACCTGCACTTGACCCGCCTCGTAAGCGACCGGACCCACGATTTGCGGATTGGCGGTGGCGGTCGTCCAAGTGCTGCCTCCGTCCGTGCTGAATTGATAGTCGGACGGCTGCTCAAAGCCCGGCACATAGGTCCAGCCGAACGTGTTGGCCGTATCGTCCACGACCGGTCCGGTCGGCGCGGCCGGCTGCGCCATTTCCTTCACCGCGGCAAGACCGAAGTCAAAGGCGATATCCGAGCTGGTCGCATTCACCTGGTGTACCTCCGCGGTCAGCACGTTGGTCCCTTTCACCAGAAGCGAAGGATCAATCTGGAAAACATTCCGGTCCCGTTCGTCATTAACGGTCGCATTGGCGTACGTATTATAGCTTACCGGGCCGGCCTGCATATTGCTGCGAATGATTTCTTGCCCGTTTAAGTACACGACAGCACCGTCGTCGCGGACCAGGCTGGCGTTCAGCTCAAGGATGCCTGTGGTGTCCGCAACCTCGAACGTTTTGCGGAAATACGTCGTCGGGTACTTATTGTTGCCGTCGGGCCCATAGCTGACGACCGTTTTCGCATACCCCTTGTTGTCGTATCCGAGCGGCGCCGCCCCGGCGCTCCACGCGCTGTCATCATATCCGGTGTCCGTCCAGCCGCTGCCGGCGGCTTGGCCCTTGTCGTAATACTTCCACTCCGAACCTAATGCGATCAGCTCTTGACGGAACGCCGTGTTGTCGTAGTCCGTGGTCGGCGGAGCCGCTTTGGACTTGTAGCCCCAAGCTTCGTTTGGCTCCGAACCCATGTCGAATTCCAGCGTGCCGCCAGCCATAATGTCCTCGTAACTGATCCAGGCTTGATCGAATTTCCCGCCGTTCAGCGTGGCGGATTGGATAAACCGGTTTTCGCTGGACACGTTGTTCGCTTTGATCGTAAACGTTTTGCCGCCGTCCAGGTGCAGCTTCACTTCCGCGAAAATCGGCGATCCGATCAGGAAAGCCGCGTCGCCCGGATTGGCGGGGTAAATCCCCAGCGCGCCGTAAACGAACCAGGAAGCCATCGCGCCCGCGTCATCGTCCATCGACGGCAGGTAGCCTTCCGGGTCGGCCCGGTACACCCGCGATTTCAGCGGATGGCTATACGTGCCGTGATTGTGGTATTTTTGCGTCACCACTTCCGTCGTAAACTCACGGACAAAATATTGGGTCAAATACGGGTAACCCAAATAGTTGAACAAATACGGCGCGTCCAAATCCTGCTCGTTGACGGCCATGTATTCATCTCGATTGAAAAAGTCCAACAGTTGCTTGGCCATTTCCGTCTTGCCGCCCATCAGCTCGGCCAAGCCGTTCATGTCCTGCGACGCGGACCAGCGGTAGTGCCACAGATTTCCCTGGTAGGCGTATCTGTCCACCACCGCTACATCCCCGCTGCTAACGGTAATCCCGTTCGGGGTGAAGAACCCCATCTTGTCGCCGTTTTCGTCGACCTGATCCGGATTCCACAGGTCCTTATAGGACAAGGCCACTTTCTTGTATTTCTCGTAAGTCGCTTTGTCTCCTAGCAGTTCGGCCAGCTTCATCGGGAAATAAGCGCTTTTCGCTTTTTCCAGCTGGCCCGACACTTTGTCCTGATCGCCGAAATTATCCGCGTCGACCCCCATGTCTTTCATCGCCGTGTACGCATCGAAATCCTGGAATCCCTTGGCATACGCGTCCAGCAGAACCGCGCCGTTAAATTCGTTCCGCACCGTCGGGCTCGGCCAGTAACCGTCTCCCCATTGCGTATAGCTGCCGCGCGTCTTGTACAGATCCGCCAATGATTTCACCATGTTATTGTATTCCGTTGGCGTCAGCACGGAGAACAGAGCGTATTTGCGGAAATCGTCCCAGGTCGACCAGCCGTTGTAGTATTCAAAATCAGCGCCCAGCTCGGAAGCCTGCCGGACCGTGTTTTCGTCCCGTCCCGCCTTAAAGGTGCCGGCGGAGCTGGTCACGTTTTTCGGATGAAGGAACGTATGATACATTTGCGTATAAAAAATCTTCTTGTTCTCTTCGTCGGCATCGGTGATTTCCACTTTGCCGAGCAAATCGCTCCAGGCGCCGCGAATCTTGGCATGCTGGGCGTCGAAATCCCAGCCCGCGATGTCGTTGTCGCGTTCGTATTTCGCCTGTTCAATGCTGATCGGCGACAGGCCCACTTTGGCCTGGATCACTTTGCCGCCGGCGTTTTCGAAGTTCACCCACACGCCGCTGTTTGTGCCGCTGCGCACCGGGTCGGTTCCCGTCGCATCGCCCTGCCAGGACGTATAGGAGTCGAAATCATGGTCGAACTGGATGGAGTAATACATGACGTAGTATCCGTTTCCGCACACATTTTTCGATTTAACCATGCCGGAGATTTCATTGTTGCTCTCCACTTTAAGATTAGCGTCGATCATGCCGGCATACGAGTTGGACAGATCAACCAGCACGGAGCCGGTCGTTGCCGATGCCGGGAACGAGTAACGGTGAAAGCCCACATTGTCCGAAGCGGTCAGCTCAACGCCGATGCCGGAAGCAAGCGTCACCGCGTAATAACCGGCGGAAGCCTGTTCGCTGGCTTTATCGTATTTTTGCTTGTACTCGTTGACGTTTTTCGTAAAGGAGCGGGTTTCCGGCATCATCAGGATGTTGCCGCCCGCCCCGCTGCAGCCTACGCCGCTGAACCGCAGGTGCGAGAAGCCCTTCAGGTTTTTATCCTGGTAATAGTAGCCGCTGAAGGCTCCGCCATCGCTATCGGGTCCCAGAGAAACGAGGCCAAACGGCATCGTTGGTCCCGGGTTTGTCTGGCCGTTGTCGCCAAGCGTGTTGATGAACGGGTCCACATAGTCGACCGGGTCGAGGTTGGCCGGCGGATAGGCCGGCGTTTGACCGGCATCTACTCCGTACAGCTCAAGCTCATACAAACGCACGGTATTCGAGTCATGCGCTCCTTGGCTCACATAAAACCGGACGTACCGGGCGGAAAAAGGCTCCGGCAAATAGCGGTCGACGATCGTCTGCGCGTTGTTTTGCACGACGTCGACGTCCTCCCACTTTTTGCCGTCATCGCTTTTTTGCAAGCGGAAATTTTTCGTGTTCCAAAACGGGCTGTTGCCTTCGTTGATGCCCGCATTGATAACGACCCATTCGTTAATGTTGTACACTTGGCCCAAATCAAGCTTTAGCCATTTGATTTTAGCGTTCGTATTGTCGCACCACTTCGTGTCGGTTTTGCCATCGACGGCAAATTTGGCGGCTTCGTTGCTGTTGCATTGCCCCGAAGCCGTCACCGCCGCGTTCAAAGCGACGTTCCGCGTCGGTTCTCCCTGGACCGCGGGGCCCGCGGCTGCAGCGGAAACAGGAACGGCCCCCGGAATCATCGACTGGATCAAGCCGCACAGCAGCAGCACCGTCATGAGCGCTGCAAAAATCCTCTTCTTCATCGCGTTTGGTTCTCCTCCTCTTGTTCGCATGTATAATGTAAGTTCAAAAAGTCAGGTTTTCAGCACCGAAGCATATGCTTCCGATGTGCGTTTTTTCAAAACGCTTTAGATTGGATGAAGCTAGGGACTGAGTAGCGGAGCGTACGTTTTGGGTACGTGAGCAACTGAAATGTTTCCGTAGGAAACATACTTCGAAAGCATATGCTAGGCCCGGCTGAATTCAAGATTCGATGTCGAGTCCGCTACTTGACCCTGCTTCGTGATCAAAAGATGACTTTTTGAACTACCTAATTATAGAGAACTGTTAGTAATCAGTCGTTTAACCATAACGGCAACTTCGGCGCGGGTCACGGCCCGGTCCGGGCTGAATTTCTTCCCGTCGCCTTGAATCAGGCCTTTGCTCCATGCGCTGCTGACGGCGGCCTTCGCCCAGCCGGAAATGCTGCCGGTATCGGCAAAAGCGGGCTGACCCCCGTTCGCCGCTGTCAGGTTGAAATACTCCGCGGCGCGGACCAGCGCTACGACCGCTTCCTCGCGGGTAATTTGGTCATTCGGCCGGAATTTGCCGTTATATCCGGTAATGATGCCAAGCGCCGCCGCGTCGGCCACATTCCGGGTGTAATATTGGCCGGCCGGCACGTCCGTAAATGTCCCCTCAGCGCCCTGGTCAGCCAGCGGATCGCCCGACTGCTCCAGCGCCCGCATGATCAAGGCGACGAATTCGGCGCGGGTGATGCTGCGTCCCGGCGCGTAATGGTTCGCGTCGACGCCGTTCACAATCCCTTTGGCGGCCAGCGATTTGACGGAGCTTTCCGCCCAATGCCCGACCAAATCCGCAAACGTTTTGCTGTATTCCAGAATCGTGTAATAGGAAAAATGCTCCACGCTAAACATAAATGTTCCGTTCTTAACCGTACCCGGTGTATATTCAACCGTCTTGCCGTCCGCATAATAAACACCGGCAAGATCCGCGGAAATCCGTTTCGCCTGCTCGTCCGTCAGCTTCAGCGTCACCACGGCGGGTTTGTCCAACTGATGGATTTCCGTCACACTGTCGCCGGAGATCAGCTGAATCACGACGGAGAGCACAACGCCGGTGGACGTGTAGTCAGGACTTACGCGCAGCGACTGTTCAACGACCGCCTGGGCTTCATCGCTCCAGGCAGCGTTCAGCACGACGCGGACTCGCGACAGATCATCGTTCGGGACCGCAAATGAGCCGGCGGGCAAATGAACCGTGCGGTTATCCGTCGTGACGATGAGGGCCAGATTTTTATCCTTGATGGCGTTCAAGGATTTCGCAGAAATTTCCAGCGCGCTGCCGGTTTCAGCAGCAGATGCGGGCAGTTCAATCGTTACCGCGTCTTTCGCTTGCTCTGCGGCTTTCGCGAGTACGTCGCTGCCGACGATATAACGGCCGTCCTTGGCCAGTTCCGGCTGAACGTTTGCTCCGTTCGCCTGTCCCGCAGACCGAGGAATGTCATCGGTATCGGAATCATCCGCCGGTGGAGTCGTTGTGACGGGATTCGAATTCGAGCCTCTGCTCGGGTTACTTGGTTTGGAAGGCTCCCCACCCGGAGGCTCCGGATTATTTCCGTCTTTGCCAGGAATCGTAAACGTGCCGGACTGCGTCAAGCCGCCGTTGCCGGCAACGACCGTATAAACGCCGGATGGCGCCAGGTCTTCCGTTTCCGGGATCGCCACCGTTTGTGAATAAGCGCCGTTTTCGGCAGAAATGACATCAATATAAAAAACCGTTTGATTCGGACTCACCATTTTGACCACGACGTCGTCCGTTTCGCCCGCCACCGTTCCGGAAAGCGTGATTTCGCCGCCGCGCAGCACCTCCTTCACGCTTAACTCCAGCGTGAAGGAAGCCGCGGCGAAGCTCGAAACCGGCGTAAGCACGAACAACAACGCCAGGATGGCCGCCACATATTTTTTCACCGTATCGTCCTCTCTTTCTGTCCGTTACTGAAACACAACCGGTTTCGCCAACTGGAGCGGCACTTCAAGGTTGCTGTTAAACTCGTCGAACACGAACACTTTGACACTGTACTTGTCTCCGCTGACATTAAAGTATTGCGAAACGTTCAGCTTGCCGTCCTGCAGCGGAATGGCGTTGATCAGCAGCGGCTCGTTCCCGTTCAGCAGCTCAAACACCACGTAGGCAGGGCCGGTGTAATCGGCCAATCGCTCGACCTCAACGTCCACCCGGAGCTGGTCTTCTCTTTTTAAAGTGCCCGACAGGGAATACGTATCCCGAACGCTGTTTGCGGTAAAAGGTTTATCCGAAGCCAACGGCAAACCGGCTGCGGTTCCTGCCGCTTCATCCCCTTTCACGCGCACCAGCACCGTGCCCGCGGGGTAATCATGACCCCCAACCGGCTGCGGGTTGGCTGTCACCGGCTGCCAGGTCTTGCCGCTGTCAACGCTGTATTCATAAGCGGACAGCTCGTCATAACCCGGAACCAAAGTCCAGCCAAACGTGTTGCGTGCATCGTCCACCACCGGAACGGTTGGCGCGGGCGGCACATCGCCCTGCAAAACGGCCGTTTGAATGTCCGAATTGTCCCGTTTATCCACCGCTCTGACCGCAAACTCATACGTTAAAGCAGAATCCGTATTGTCGACCGTGTATTGATAGTTCGTTTGGCCATCGACTGCCGGTACGTAGGCGCTCCAATTCGGGCCCAGTCTGCCGTTCACTTCGTAAATCCGGAAGCCGCGAACGGCGTCATCGGCGCTTTTGTCGGCCGGTTTGGTCCAGGAAAGCACCGTTTTCCCATCCTCCTTCTTGTCGATGGAAAGCCCTTCAACCGGATTCGGTTTTTCGCTGTTTTGAACGATCGTATAGCTGTCGAACGGAGTATCTTCACCCGAAATATAGGTGTTGATGGTCAGGCTGTCCTCCGTGATCTGAACGCCCGAATAGATCGGTTTATTCGGTTGCTGATAAGTCGCGGCGTAATACTTGTCCGCATTTGGATTGATTTGATAATATTTCCGTCCCGGCGAATTGTTGATCATATAAAGCGTTCCGTCCGGATTGAGTACCCGGCCGTTAGCATCCGTCTTCACATCCGCTACAGGCTGGTTGTTGTACATTTGATACGATCTCATGAAAGTATGGTCATGCCCTTGCAGAACCAGGTCGATCCCGAGTTCGTCCAGCACCGGGTAGAGCTTCTCCCGCAACTCTGCAATATCGGTATCGGTGGCGTGGTTGCCCACGGAATAAATCGCTTTGTGGAAGGCGACGATTTTCCATTTTTTGTCCGTTTGGGCCACTTCTTTTCGCAGCCACTCGATTTGCTTGTTGAACGAATTCTTCTGCGCCGCGTCCCAAGGGATATCACCGGTATTCAATACCATGATATGAGCGGGCCCGTAATCAAACGAATAGACCGTACCTCTCGGTTTGGGATCGGTGTGCGAGTCGTCCGGCAAATTAAAATGATAGTAAAAATTGTTGTTGTTCGGCCCTTCATGGTTGCCGATCGTCGCCATCAACGGCAGATTCATCAGCAAATCCTGAGGCTGTCCGAAATAATCGCTCCACTGTCCTTCGTTCGCTCCGGCATCCACCAGATCGCCGGGCATGACCAGAAATCTCGCGTCCGGATAGTCGTCCAAAGCGTTTTTCAGCGAATTGGCCCAGACGCGGTAGTCTTCAGTATTCGCGCCCTGCGAATCCGTCATATACAGGAAATCGTATTCGTTCTCGTTATTCCCCTCGGTCGTAAAGCGGCCGGTTTGGCTCCAGTTGCCGTCGCTGCCTACCCGGTATTTGTAGGCCGTTCCGGCAGTGAGGCCCGTCGCGATCGCCTTGTGGCTGATAAAAGAGCCGCTGGTGCTGCCGAGATTTAAGTTCTTAAGGATCTGCGTATCTTTAGGATCACCGACAAAACGCATCACCGCCGCCGAATCGAAATCCTGATCGGCAGGCACGACTTCCACGATGCTGTCCAGAATATTGGCGGGCGCGTTATCCGGAACCTCATATGAGGTATACCAGGCAAACGAACGGACTGTTTTCGCGTCGCCGTAAAGGGACATTGCTATATCCTTCGGCGAATAGTCAACGGCTTCGGATTGGTTGACCGGACTGAAGGTAAAGCCGCCCACGCTTCCGCCGCTGGCAAACTGCAGCCCGGCTTGCCCGTCGTAAATGACATTTACGATTTCCTTGGGCTTGACGGTAGCTTCCAGCTTAAGCTTAAGCACGGTCGGATCGGCGCCCTGCTCCGCGCTTTCGACCTTAAGCTCTTTGCCGCCGGCTTTCACCGTCAGATGGTCCTTCAAGCCGGACGGCAAACCGCCCAGGTCCGCCATCAGGTTAAGCGAAACGGTCAGGCCGTCCGCCCCCAAGCTGCCCGAGACCGGTCCGGTATAGTTTTCCGGCAAATAAAAAGCGCTCGCCGGCACGATATCCTTGACCATGTTCGGCGTCGACCAGCGCAAATACAGGTTGGAGCCGCCGTAATCCTCGAAATATTCCACCTTGAACTTGTATTTGACGCCGCCCTCCAGGGTCACCGGCTGGCTGGTCTGCTCCTTGTCCCAGTCGTTCACCCAATGGTCGATGACGACTTTATCGTCGATCCACAGCTTGAACCCGTTGTCGCCGATCATGTAAAACGTATAATCGCCCGATTCCGGCGCCATGATCTGTCCGGTCCAACGGATGTTGGCGTCGTCCTGTCTGCCCGTCCAGGTTTGCAGAATCGGGTCCAGATTGGTGAAATTGATTTGCGAGTCGACGATGGTCGCTTTGTGTTCGACAAAATTAAATGGTACATCGCCGTTGTTGGTGTAATATTCGCCCACCAGGCCTTGATTTTTTCCAAGTACGGGCGGAACCGCGTCAGAACTGTTCAGCTCTAATGAAAAATAGAGGTCAGAGCTGTCGGCGCGCTGCTGATGGACTTCTGCGGCGATCACATTCGTGCCGTCAACCAGCAAGGACGGATCGATATCGAAAGACTGTTCCTCCCGCTCGTCGCCCACCGCTTCAGGAGCAAGCGTATTATACGTGATCGCGCCCTGAGGCATATTCGTGCGGTACACTTCCTGGCCGTTCAAATAAATGACCGCGCCATCGTCACGGATCAAGGCGGCGGAAAGCTGTTTAATCGCATCGGCATCCGCTACCTGGAATTCCTTGCGGAAATAAGTCGTAATGTATTTATTGCTTGAACTGGGGCCATATTCGATCACGGTCGTCGGCTGCGGTTTGCTGCTGCCGGCATATCCGAGCGAAGCCGGAGCCGTCTTCCATTCGCTGTCGTCAAAGTCGACGGCGCGCCAGGCCGTTCCCTGATCGGTGCCGTTGTCGAGATAGGTCCAATCGCTGTTTTTCGCAATCAGCTGTCCGGCCGCGAGGACTTCTGCCGCTTTTGCTGCCGTGACGGTGACCAGTGCGGACGCTTTATAACCGCCATCCGCCGTGGTCGCGGTGATCCCGGTCGTCCCCGGCGATTTGGCCGTAACGAGACCGTCAGCGCTCACCTCGGCGATGGCCGGGTCATCCGACGACCATGTATAGGCGGCATTGGTCGCATCGCTTGGCGCAACCGTCGCCGTCAGCCTGTCCGTGTCGCCCACAGCCAGTTCCAGGTTATGCTTGTCCAGCGTAATGCCGGTCACAGGTACGGCAGCCGGATTTCCCCCGAAAACACCGTAAGCCTCAAACTCATAGATGTTCGCCTGATAGTTCCCGCTTTCGTTCGCATCCCCCGGATCGGTGATGTTCAGCTTGAAATAACGGGCCGTCACCGGCGTATCCAATACATGATCCGTCGTTCCGTACGTGTTGTCCGTCACCGTTACCGCGGTTGTCCAATGCACGTCATCGGAACTGGTTTCAATCGTAAAATCGCGGGTGTTGAAGCCGTCCGGTTCACCCGCCTCGCCCGCATCCGCATGGGCCACCACGAACCTGTGCACCGCCGCTTCGGCGCCCGCGTCGATTTTGAGCCAATAAGGGTTCTGTGAGTCAGGGGACAACGTATTTCCCTCATAAGACCATTTACTGCCTGTAAAATTTCCGTCAATCGCTTTTGACGGAGCAAAATCGTCCGATATTTCTCCATTTGCCGTGGCCGTTACGCCTGCGCCGGCAAACACATTAACGTCCCCGGACTCCGCCAGCGCCGGCCGAACCGGAACATACCCCGTAGAGAACAACGAGGTTAAAAGCATAACCACCGCAAGCACCCGGCTTGTCAGCGCAACCCTACTTTTCACTCCCAAACTCCCTCCCAGTCAAAGTATTGATGATCGAAGGAAATGATACGCTTTAGCTTGGTTTCATTCAATTCATGCATCGTTAAGGGGATATTAAATTTTCGTTAAGGGTTTTAAATAAAATGGCCCGATCAAAAAACCACCTCCCTTTCGCGGCAAGTTATTAATCCCTTGTCTGCTTTTTTTTGTAAGGAAAAGGATGATAATGTGAAGGATTTAGGCCAATGCGGAAAACAAGCCAATCTGCTAATGCCGCTAGGAATCTAGATAGTAAGCGTTTGCAGGAATATTGGGATCGCCGCTCGTGCAAGCCTTATGGAACGTCCTCTCCCTATGTTAAATCTATGTAAAAACGCCGCTCTTTTTCCTAAATCTTGGGTGCTTTATTTTGGGACGCTGCTCTAGGGGACACCAGCGACCTTATTTGCCCATTTCCCGGGTATTTCCCAGCCTAACGGACACAGGACCCTATCTCGCTCCAAACCCGTTCATCCAGGACGATTTGTGCTAAATAACGTCATCTGTGTCCGTTACATTTTGCAAACCTCCGTTTTTTCGAAAATAACGGCTCTGGTGTCCCTTAGCCCCCAGGCCCCTCTTCTCCCCCCTCTCTACCTGCCATCGCCCTCTACCATGCCCGAAATTTTATAAATGCTATAAGGTCGAAAAAACCGCTGAAGGGTCAGTGGCTTTTGCCATGAAATAAGAATTCCATCATTTTTTTGTTCAGGCCAATAAAAAAACGTAATATCCCGTTGATATCCTAAATAATGTAACGAAATAAAAGCAAAGGGATGATTCCATGGAGAAAACGCAGTCTTACGTGAAAACACGCGGGAATATGCGGGTTTTACCTGCTGATGGATATGGTATAATCTCCATGATTTGCAAATTGGAAAAACCGTTTTTCAGCTTAAATGAGAGAACAAACGTAAAGCAGGTGATCAGATGTTCGAACTAAAATGGCTGTGGCAAAATCTGCGCGGGGACAGGACCAGGTACATACTGGCACTCATCCTCTCCGTCGTGGGCTCCTCGCTGATGATCGTGAATCCGTACATAGGCCAGCGTATCGTCGATACGTTTATCGCCGGGCCCGATGCCATGCAAAACTTGACGCAGGAACGGCAATTGCTGATTATGCTCTGCTTGGGAATGGTCGGCTTTTCCTTGCTGCGCACGGGTCTTGCTTACTTAACGATGATGCAGTACGAGCGGGCCTCGCAAAACATGCTGTACCGCGTCCGCATTTATCTGTACGACAAAATCCAGGAACAGGACATGCATTACTACGATCACAACCGCACCGGCGATCTCATGACCAAGATGACAGGCGATCTGGACATGGTTCGGCACTCGATGGCGTGGATTATCAAAACGATCATCGAATCGCTGACGATTTTCGTTGCTGCGGTTGTTTATTTTTTCACCATCGACGCCGTGTTGACCTGGTGGCTGCTGATCCTGTCGCCGCCGATTTTCATCGTGGCCTACTTGTTTGCGAAGCGTGTCCGCCCCATGTATGTCGACCTGCGCGAACGGCTGTCCCAACTGAACACGACGACCCAGGAAAATATTTCGGGCAACCGCGTCGTCAAAGCCTTCGCCCGCGAGAACTACGAAATCGAGAAATTTACCGAGAAAAACGTAAACTTCTCGAAGGCCAACAAAGCGGCCGCGCTCGTATGGCTGGACTATTTTCCTTATCTGGAGACGTTCGCGCAAGCCTTCAACGTAATCCTAATGATCGCCGGCGGGCTGTTCGTGATGAACGGACGGATCACCTTTGGGGAATATTCGGCGTTCGCCGCGCTGGTGTGGGCGGTTTCCAACCCGATGCGCAATATCGGTATCATCATCAACGACATTCAGCGCTTTTTCGCCAGCTTGACCAAAATTGTGGAGATCTATTACGCCAAGCCGCAGATCATCAACGGGCATAATGCCGAGAAGCCACGGCGCTATGAAGGCCGGATCGAATTCGATCATGTCAGCTTTAAATACGACAACGCGCTGGTGCTGGACGATGTGAGCTTTACGGTCGAGCCAGGTGAAACCGTTGCCATCATGGGCTCGACCGGATCGGGCAAAACGACGCTCGTCAACCTGATCCCGCGGTTTTACGATGTGGCCGAGGGGCGCGTGCTCGTCGACGGAACCGATGTGCGGCAGCTTGAGCTCGATGAGCTGCGCGGAAACATCGGCGTCGCGACCCAGGACGTGCTGCTCTTCTCCGATACGATCGACGGCAACATCGCCTTCGGCGATCCCGACCTGCCGGAGGAGGAGACGGTCGAATACGCCCGGCTCGCCGCGGCGCACGACTTTATCGTCAAGATGCCCGAAGGATATGACACCATCGTCGGGGAGCGCGGCGTTGGCTTGTCCGGCGGCCAGAAGCAGCGGATCGCGCTGGCGCGCGCCATGGCGGTCCGCCGGCCGATTCTGATCCTGGACGACACGACCTCGGCGGTCGACCTTGAGACCGAGGAGCATATCCAAAAAAGCCTGCGCGAACTGGAGTATCCCTGCACAAAAATCATCATCGCGCAACGGGTGTCCACCACCGCCGAAGCCGACCGCATCCTCATCCTGGACGGCGGCCGCGTGATCGAGGAAGGAACCCATGCCGAGCTGCTGGCGAAGCGGGGTTATTATTACGATGTGTTTATGCTGCAGAACGAAGGCGTTGGAAGGGCGGTGACGGCAAATGGCAAGGAATAGATTCGACATCGACGAAAACCTGGAATCGCCTTTTGACATCAAGCACTTCCGGCGGGCGATGGTCTATATCAAGCGGCAGAAAAAGCCGATGCTCGCCGCCTTTGCGCTCAGCGCTTTGTCCGCGGCGATCGGGCTGTCGGCCCCGCTGATCATGCAGCACGTCGTCGACGTGACGATTCCCGAGAAGGCCGTCCTTCCCCTGCTGGGCTGGTCGGCGCTGATGCTGGCGACGATCGTCGTCAGCGTGATCCTGGCGACGATCCGCTCGCGTATTATGACGGTCGTCGGCCAGGATATTATCTTCGACAT
Organism: Paenibacillus oralis; assembly: GCF_003863965.1. Taxonomy (GTDB): domain Bacteria; phylum Bacillota; class Bacilli; order Paenibacillales; family Paenibacillaceae; genus Fontibacillus; species Fontibacillus oralis. Next base: position 3,210,806 of record NZ_RRCN01000001.1, on the reverse strand, counting down.
CCGGTCGGACCTGTTCATGCATTTGCAGGAGCTGCCGTTCAAATATTACGACGACCGGCCGCAGGGCAAAATCCTGATCCGGGTCGTCAACTACGTCAACGCGGTTTCCGACGTACTGTCCAACGGCATCATCAACTTTATTTTGGAACTGCTCAACTTGATCTTTATCGCCGCGTTCATGTTCGCCGTTGACGTCCGGCTTTCGCTGATCACGCTTGCGGGGCTGCCGGTGTTCCTCGGCATCATGCTGATGATCAAAAACAAGCAGCGCCGGTCATGGCAAGCGGTATCGAACAAAAGCTCCAACATGAACGCTTACTTGCAGGAGAGCATCAGCGGCATTCGCGTGACCCAGATTTTCTCCCGCGAGCAACGCAATGAGGGGATATTTACGCGCCTGGCCGGCAATTACCGGCGCGAATGGATGCGAGCGATCCACTACAATGCACTGATTCCGTTTTCGGTCGACAATCTGGCGACGATCGTGACGATGCTGATCTACATGATCGGCCTGCTCGCGCTGAATCCGGCGGAGGTCACTTTCGGTGTGATCCTGGCCATGAGCAACTATGCGGCCCGCTTCTGGCAGCCGATCCTGAACCTGTCCAACCTGTACAACAGCTTTATCAACGCTGTCGCTTACCTGGAGCGGATCTTCGAAACGCTGGATGAGCCGGTCACCGTCAGCGACGTTCCGAATGCGAAAGAGCTGCCGCAGGTGAAGGGCAATGTGACCTTTGACAACGTCACCTTCGCGTATGACCCGGGCCTCAACATCCTGGAGAATCTATCATTCGAGGTGAAGGCCGGGGAAAGCATCGCGCTCGTCGGCCCGACCGGCGCAGGCAAAACGACCGTCGTCAACCTGATATCGCGGTTCTATAATGTAACGAACGGCAGGATTCTGATCGACGGCGAAGACATTTCGCAGGTGACGCTGAAGTCCCTGCGCAGCCAGATGGGGATTATGCTGCAGGACAGCTTTATTTTCTCCGGTACGATATTGGACAATATCCGCTACGGCCGGCTGAACGCCACCGAAGAGGAAATTATCGCCGCCGCCAAGACCGTATGCGCCGACGAGTTCATCCGCGAGTTTGATCAGGGGTATCAAACGGAGGTGAACGAGCGCGGCTCCAAGCTGTCCCAGGGGCAGCGCCAGCTCATCTCGTTTGCCCGGACGCTGCTCGCCGATCCGCGCATCCTGATCCTGGACGAAGCGACCTCGTCCATCGACGCCAAGACCGAACGTTTGCTGCAAAAAGGCTTAAACGAGCTCCTCAAGGGGCGCACCTCGTTCATCATCGCGCACCGGCTGTCTACCGTAAAAAACTGCGACCGGATCATGTACGTCTCGGACAAAGGCATCGCCGAATGCGGAACGCATGACGAGCTGATCGCCCGCCGCGGCCTTTACTACCGCCTGTACACGGCGCAGAAGATGGAAGCTATGTAAAAGAACCGCCGGGGCATCTCGCTCCGGCGGTTCTTTGATGTGCAGCCCCATACTTTAAGCGTTGCGAGAGGATGGGAGAGAACCCCCTGCCGCTTTAAATCCGGCCGAGGAGAAGATCGTATGGAAGGCTAACTTGACATTTAGCGTTTGGGTGTGTTAATTTTTGATGTAAAGTTAACTTTCCATTTCAAGCATTTGAGGTGAATATGTGAAAAACAGGCTTGAGGAAATACGCAAACGGGACGGGATTAGTCAGGAAGATCTGGCTGCTGCGCTCAAGGTTTCACGGCAGACGATCGGCTCGCTGGAGAACGGGCGGTACAATCCGTCCATCATCCTGGCCTTCAAGATTGCCCGATACTTCGGTATGAGTATTGAAGACATTTTCATCTATGAGGAGGAGACATCATGAAAATAAAAACATCGGTTTATATAGCTGCGTTGATCGCGGGCATTTGCTGCATCGCGGCCAGCTTCGGTTTCAAAAGCGAGGAGGTAAAAACCGTATCCGGAATGCTGATCGGCGTCGGGGCGGGATTGATCGGGATGAGTGTGGCTCAGCTCTATATGAAACGGTTTGAATCCAAGAATCCCGAGCTCGTAAAGCAGACGGAAATCGAAATAAGCGATGAGCGGAACACGCTGATCCGCCATCGGGCCAAAGCGAAAGCCGGCGACATCACCCATTGGCTCATTATGGGCATTGCTTACATGACGATCCTCATTTCAGCCCCCTTATGGGTCACGCTGGCGGTTGTAGCCGTTTTTCTGCTCCATACCGCAATCGGCCTTTATTATATGAACAAATATCAGAAGGAAATGTAGGCCGCCAAGAACTATCTCTCCATCCGCAAACATGTAATCCGGGAGAAAATGAGCGGATGCCCCGCTTGGAAACTTTGTCCTTCGGATCAAAGATTTTCATTGACGTCCCCCTCTCCAGAAGGCTACAATTTTCGACATGAGCATGGATTATTCGAGGAGATGGGGAAAATAAAAAATATCATCGTCGACATTCTGAAGAACGCCGGAGTTCTTCTATTATATACGTGTTTTCTTTTCATCGAATTCAGGTTTTACGGGCATATTTCGCTGACGATCCAATTGCTGGCCATCGCGCTCCTGATCGTGTTTACCTATTTCGTTGCCTCGCCCCTATGGATGAAATCGTTTCCCAGGAAAAGAAATTTCGCGATTCGCCTGATGCTGGGCATTATAATCGTTTTAAGCTACGCTTGGGATTTTCTGAGGACTCAACACTCGAACCACATGTTCAGCGTTGAGATTTTTATCGTGCCTATCATTTTGACGTTATTGTTTTTCTCTCTGAAAGAATCGGTGTTCGTCCTGTTGTCCTGTGTCGTGATCAGCGTCGTCAACGTCCTTTGGCATTTGAGCGGCATCAATGGGGATGCGATTTTTTCGGCTGTGCTGGAGGTGGGGATCTGTACACTGCTCATCTTCATCATGAATCGGGCGCTGAAAGTAAGATCCAGACTCATCAACAAGCAAAATATTTTCGTGGAAAACTCCCGCGCCTTAATGATCGGAATCGACCGCACCGGAAAAGTCGACTTGTGCAACCCGGCGATGTGCCGGCTTTTGAAAATGAAACAAGACGAGGTGTTGGATCACTTTTTTTGGGAGGTTGGTGCCAAAGTATCCGGGGAAGCGGTGGATCAAATCTTTCAACTGCTGGCCCAGTGTAAAAAAACAGAGCAATTCGAGCTCCAAGTTCCGGACGGCCAGGGGACTTCCACGTTTTTGGCGGATACCTATCCCGTTAATGACGACGGACTGGTGAGCGGCGTTATCGTCGTATTAAATGATATTACCGAAAGAAAAACCGCCGAAAAGAAGCTGTACGAGCTCTCGGTTACGGATGATTTGACCAAACTTGCGAACCGGAGGCATTTTGAGCGGCGGCTTGACGAAGAAATCATTCGCTCCAATCGATATGGCCGCCCGCTTTCGTTATTGCTGATCGATCTGGATCATTTTAAAAACATCAACGATACATACGGTCACCGCATCGGGGATCTTGTGTTGTCAACGATAGCCAAGCAACTGGAAAGCCATGTGCGGGATACCGATGTTGTGGCCCGCTGGGGCGGAGAAGAATTCGCCGTTTTGATGCCTGAAACCGAACTGGAAGAAGCCGAAAAAATTGGAATAAGGTTGCTGAAAGCGGTTCGGGAAACCCCCATTCCGGTTCCGGAAGAGCATGGAGAACCTATTACGATGACCTTCTCAGCAGGAGTCACCACCCAATCATCCGACATTGTCAAAGAGCAAATTATTGAATCCGTCGACACGGCCTTGTATAAGTCCAAAAATAACGGCAGGAACCAGGTTACACTCGGCCTTTAGAAGGATTTGGGAAGCATTCGTCGAATAGGTCTATAGACCTGGAATTATGAATTGGAGGGAATCTAAGAAAGTGCAACGCACATCGAAACCAACCGCAAGCCCGGCGCAAAGATCATCCGCGCCTCAAGCCGGACGGACGGCCAGCGGGCAGGCCAGAGCGGCCGGTAATTCGCCAAACCGCGCGTCTGCCGCTACGTCCGCAGGTGCGGGATACCCGGCCAACAGCGCAAACCAAAAGACCGTCGTATGCCGAAAATGTAAATCTCCGCAGATCGTTGCCAACAAGCGGGGTTACAGCTTCGCCTACCTGTTTACCTGCCTTGTCACTATGATTCTTTTCGGCATTTTCCTCTTTATACTTAACGGCGTGATGCTCCTTTCCGCCAATATACATACGGCTTCGGCTTTTGGCTTTTTGGGACCCCTCGGGCTAGTTTTTATATTCTTTTCATTGCCTGTAAGCATATTAGTTGGCTTTGTCGGAAGAAGCACGATTGTAAACGGCTGTATGAACTGCGGACACAAATGGGTGCCTGCCAAGAAAAAATAAGAAAACAACGCTGCCGATTAATATTGGCGGCGTTGTTTTATTTCCGGACTATGAATTGTTTCACATAGTTTGTGAATTTGTTCACAAAATTTTACAAGCAATCATGTTATAGTAAACGGGAACAACAGGCATAGAAAGTGGAGGGGTAATCATGACCAAGAAAACAACAACAGCACTGATCCTCGTTCTCTCGCTCGTCCTCGTACTGGCGGGATGCGGCGGCGGGAACCAAAATCAGGCCAAGAACCAGACCCAGGACCAAAACCAGAGCCAAAACGCCGGAAACAAGGACAAGGGCAAAGAAGCCGAAGCCGTTTCGGGCGCATCCCAAACGAGCTATACGCCAATCGACCAGCTTAAGGACAAATACGATATCATCATCGTTGGCGCGGGCGGCGCCGGGATGACGGCCGCACTTGAAGCGAAAGCCAGCGGGATGAACCCGGTGATTTTCGAAAAAATGCCGGTGGCCGGCGGAAACACAACGAAAGCTTCGTCGGGGATGAACGCTTCCGAAACGAAATTCCAAAAAGAGCAAGGCATTGAAGACAGCAATGATTTATTTTATGAAGAGACTTTAAAAGGCGGCCATGACACCAACGACAAAGAGATGCTCCGCTTCTTCGTTGATAATTCCGCAGCGGCGATCGATTGGCTGGATTCCATCGGGATTCGCTTAAACAATATAACGATTACGGGCGGGATGAGCGAAAAACGCACCCACCGTCCCGAAGACGGCTCCGCCGTCGGGCAATACCTTGTCAACGGGTTGCTGAAGAACGTCAATGAACAAGGAATCCCACTGTTCGTGAACGCCGATGTCAAGGAAATTACGGAAAAAGACGGCAAGGCGAACGGCGTCAAAGTGCTTTTCAACCAAACGGATGAAAAAACGATCGAAGCGGGTGCCGTTGTCGTGACGACCGGCGGTTTCGGCGCCAATATGGATATGATCTCTAAAGTTCGGCCGGATTTGCAAGGATATGTGACCACGAATCAGACCGGCAGCACCGGCGACGGCATTCAAATGATTGAAAAACTCGGCGGTACGACGGTCGATATGGATCAAATCCAGGTTCACCCGACCGTGCAGCAGGAAAAATCGTATCTGATCGGGGAAGCCGTTCGCGGTGAAGGCGCGATCCTCGTGTCCAGCGAAGGCAAACGATTCACCAATGAGATGGACACCCGGGATAATGTCACGGCGGCGATTAATAAACTGCCGGAAAAATCCGCATATCTCGTATTTGATTCCGGCGTGAAATCGCGCGTGAAAGCAATCGAACAGTACGAAAAAATGGGCTTTGTGCTCCAAGCGGATTCCACCGAGACGTTGGCCGGGCAAATGAGCGTGCCGGCGGATGCGTTGAAAACGACGCTGGACACGTGGAACGGCGCGGTGAAAAACAAAAAAGATGCCGAATTCGGCAGAACAACCGGGATGGACAACGATTTGTCCGCGGGTCCATACTTCGCCATCAAAATCGGTCCCGGAATCCACTACACGATGGGCGGCGTAAAAATCAATACGAACACGGAAGTATTGAATAAAGAAGGCCAAGCCATCCCAGGCCTGTTTGCAGCCGGCGAAGTAACCGGCGGCCTGCACGGCCAAAACCGGATCGGCGGCAACTCCGTGGCGGAAATCATCATTTTCGGACGCCAAGCCGGGATCAAATCGGCGGAATATGTGAAGGCTCAGTAAGAAACTACGAACAAACGATGCAACAAAACGACAAACGCTTGGGCCGGGTGGCCCAAGCGTTTGTCGTTTTGGGTTGTTATCTCCATCAAGGCAAACCTACACCTCGCGAACTAACGTATAAGGTGTACCATTCATCGCGGCTCAATACGATGTTTTCGGCTTCCGCGCACGCCCGAATTCGGGAAGGAGCGGTTGTCCCGATGACCGGTTGGATGGCGGCAGGGTGTTTCATCAGCCACGCAAGCACAATCGCTTCCGGCGATGTTTGCTTCTCTTCCGCTAGCCGTTTAACCAGTTGAGCCGTATTTTTCACACTTTCGCTGGTATTCTCTAGGCTGGCTCCTGAAAATAAGCCCTTGGCCAGCGAACCCCAGGCTTGGAGCTGAATGTTTTCCAACTGGCAGTATTCGAGCGTGCCCTCGGGAAAAATATTGTTTTTCGCCGCGTCTTGATTCACATGGATGCCGGTTTCAAGCCAGCCGATTTTGTGCAAGCTCAGTTCCAGTTGGTTTACCACCAGCTTTTCACTGCAATGGGTTTGCAATAAACGAATTTGTCCGGCGCTCATGTTGGAAACGCCAAAATAGCGGACTTTTCCGGATGCTTTTAAATGATGAAAGGCTTGCCCTACTTCCCGCGCGTCCATGAGCGCGTCCGGTCGATGCAAGAGCAGAATATCCAAGTAATCAATCCCCAGTCTGGAAAGAATCCCGTCCACACTCTCCAAAATATAGGCCTTGGAAAAATCATAACGCGCCGGAATGCCGCCCGCTTCATCCGGAAAGCGAATCCCTAATTTGGATTGAATGATCATTTTTTCTCTTAACTCCGGTTTTTCCTGCAACACCTGGCCAAAGACGGTCTCGGCTTTTCCGTAGGCGTAAATATCCGCATGATCGAACATATGGATCCCGCTGGCCAAAGCCGTCTCCACCGCTTCATGCGCCTGCTTTACATGTTCGGTTAGAATGGGATCCCGGCTCCAGCCTCCGCCAAACCCCATGCATCCCAAAATAAGCCGGCTTGCGTTCAATCCGTGATTATGAATTGGCAATACTGTCATCTCAAGCACATCCTCTGTTATACAAAATATTGTTTCATAGCGCCATTTTCATCCGTGTAATCGATGATCGACTTGTTCGTTTTAAGATTAACGAACAAGGTGCACCGCGTTTCATCCTTTTGCCAAGAAAGCCGAATTTCATCCGCAGCGGAGTTAAGCACCTGAAACTCCCCGTTAAACGCCTCATGTTCATTGCGAAACCGGATCAGCTTCAACAGTCTCTGAACCGCTGCTTTTTCCAAAGCTTGTTCGATTTCCCCAAGGGTAAAATTGTGGCGGTTGATTTCCCGCCCTTCCCCGGTTTTTTTCACATTTTCAAGATCGTTTTCCCCGGCCAGCAGTCCGACATAATAAACCTGGGGTACGCCCGGCGTAAAGAACTGCAGCGCCCGGGCAGCCAAATAGGCATCGTCATCGCCATTTAGAACGGAGTAGTATGAGCACCTGATTTGATGAACATCAAAACCATCCTCGGCTTTATGCTCATCCGATAAAATCAGACTAAGATTCGCCCCTCTTTCCAGGCAGGTAGCGACTAATTTTCTCGCTTCTTGGGTATCCAGCAAATCGTCCAAATCCGGCTTGACCGGAATGCCGTCATGGCAGTCCAGCATCGTAAATTGTTTAGGCGGCCGAGTCTTCAGGTATTGCTTCAGAGATTCGCCGGATTTATTGATTAACGCCTCCAATATGCGATAAGGCAAAATGAAATCGTAGATTAGGTAGCCGCGTTCCGCTAGTTTGTACTGGATGGAGTAATGAGCGTGCACTTCGGGAAGCAATTCAATTTCCATGGAATCGGCAAGCCCTTTGATCCAATCAAGAAATTCGTAGATTTCCGGTTCCACGAAGAAGCAGCTCGTCCCTAATTTTTTAATGACATAACCGACAGCGTCGAGACGCACAATTTTCACATGATGTTGTTTAAAATTCATAAAGAAGTCGGTAAACAACTGCTTAACCTTCGGCGAGTTTATATCCAAATCGATTTGTTCGGAAGGATCGGTTTTTCCAAACGTCGTCCACACCTTTTCTTCCTTGCCGGTTTCTTCGATGGTAAACGCCGAATACGGCAGCGGTCTGCGCAAAAACATTTTTTCAATATCCGCTTGTACCGGTTCTCCGTCTTTCCAAATTTTATCCAGCGTGATAAATAAATCAGCATATTCGGATTTGCGGCCTTTTTGGAGAAAATCCCCAAAATATTCCGACTGCCGCGAAATATGATTCACCATTAAATCGACCAATACGTCAAAGTTTTCGCCAATCGCTTTCACATCGTCCCAGGTACCGAATTTCGGATCAATTTGCAAATAAGTAAGCGGAGCAAACCCCCGGTCTCCCGAAGAAGGGAACGGCGGAAGGATATGAATCCCGCCTTTAAAAATATCCGAAAAATACGTGGAAAGAACGTGGTTGAGCGTCTTTAAATCACCTCCTAACGAATCCGGATACGTGATCAGTTGTACTTGATTATGAACTGCCACTTTTTACTCCTCCCGTAATCCATACATGTCTTTTATGACTTCCAGCCTTGGCAAATCGACAATGGCGCCGGTATATTTCAACTTATAGGCGCTGACCGCAAACCCCAGGGTCAAGGCTTGTCTGATCGTATACCCTTTTACCGCCGCCGCGTAAAATCCCGACCAAAAGGCATCTCCCGCGCCCGTCGTATCCGCCACCTTGGTGGCCAAGGTGCTAAAGCGGACGGTTTCCGCACCGTTGGAAACCAGGGCGCCGTCTTTTCCCAAGGTCAGGATGACGAGTTTCGCGCCAAGCTTCAGAAACGTTTCCAGATAACGTTCGGGCGTTTGTTTGCCAAACAATCTTTCCGCATCGTCCTCGGACGGTTTTACAATATCCACCTTCCCGATGAGCGACTTCACATACCGGACGCCATCCTCACCGTCTTCCCACAACATCGGATGGTAGTTTGGATCAAAACAGACCAATAATCGATTCATTTTGGCCGCTGCTATGATCTTTTCAATCGTGTCTCTCGCCGGTCTCCTGGAGATGGGCCAACAAGAGAAATGTACGACTTTGGAATTTTTCAAAGCCTCTGCAAGCTCCGCGGTGTAAGACAGGTGATAATCCGCTCCTCGATAAAAAACAGGGATCGGCGTAGATTGACTTTTTGTTACGACGACCATACTCGTGGAATAATCGGCTGCCCTCTGAACATAACTCGTATTTATACCGGCGTTGTTTAATTCATTGATTAAAAAGGCTCCTAATCCGTCTTCCCCCACAGCCGATGCTACAACAGGCCGAATCCCTAATTTCTTCGCGTTCATCGCGATATTGGAGGGCGACCCGCCAAAAAACCTGTGGTAAGTATGGCATGTAAAATTATCATTATAGTCCGCGGATATCATATCGATCAGAATTTCTCCTGCCACAAGCAGATCGTTACTATTATTTTGAAGCTCGATTGGATGATCAAAATTATACATGTCAGTCCCCCGGAATCCGCTTACTGAGCCCATATTCTTGTTGAAGTTCTTACTTCTTGATGCGGATTTTTAAGCGCCGCGTCCATCATCAAAGAAATATAAGTATCCTGCAGCGCTTCTTTTAATGAATAAAATTCGGTTCCGGCGGCCAAATATTCGCCCATCCGTTCCAAGCAAGCGGACACGGCGATTTCATCATCGTTCAATCGAGCATTCGCAAACGGATTCCTATAAACGAATTCTTCACCCAACATGATTCCGTAATGAGACCATTCCTGATTGTTGTATTTGCCTAAGTCGATACGGTTTAATTCCTGCGTTACCGGCACGTTGCCAGGCGTAAGATATCGCACGGTCAGGTCATCGATTTCGCCTCTTACGCCTTGCACAGTCAGTTGGCGGGTACGGATAAACGAGTGGTACTGAGCCGGATCGGAAAAATCAAAAAACGCGACTTTCCCATGATCGAATTCCAAAGTCAAACGGTCTCTTGTACAGGAAAAAATCTGCCCGTCAAAGTCCATGCCTTCACGGCCGTAGGTTTCCGTGACATTGAAGGAAAACCTTTTCCCAGAGATGATACAATTTTCATAGCCCGTGTTCAAAAACTTTCTGATGATGCTGACGCCGTGATACCCATGCAAGGACGATAGATTAATATTGCTGACTTCTCCAAGTTTACCGTCTTGAATCACCTTTAACCAAGCGGCATACAGCGGTTGCACAAAATATTGTTCGGCGATTTGAATCTTGGCTTTGTATTTATCGGACTGTTCCCATAGCTCTTCCAATGCTTCTAGCGATTCTCCCGGTGGGGTCTCGCATAAAACGGGAATTCCTTTTTTAAATAAATCGATTAAATAATCGGTAACAAAACCTCTTTTGACGGATAACACCACATAATCAGGCTGGCTTTCGAGCAGCTCGTCCAGCGAATGGACAACGTTTACTCCGAATTTCCGGGCGAACTCCTCTCCTTTTTCCCGGTTTCGGATCACCACCCCGGTCAATTCAAATTTTTCGGGAATGGCCTTTGCAATACGAATGTAAAATTCAGCTCTCCACCCTGAACCTATAAGCCCAAATCTTATTTTATTCATCCTCATTCTCCCTTTGAAGTTTTTATCCTTTAATCCCCCCGGAGGTTAAGCCGGCAATGATTTTCTGCTGGAAGATTAAAACCAACACGATAAGCGGAACCGTTACAACGATGGACGCCGCCGCCATGTCGCCCCACGGCAGTTCATAATTGCTGGGAAACAGCGCGATCCCAACCGGCACCGTTCTCATGCTGTCGTCCGTCATAAAAGTCAAACTATAAATATACTCATTCCAGGAATTGATAAAAACCAATAGGCCTACCGAAAAGGTGGCGGGTTTAATGAGCGGCAGCATAATTCTGAAAAAAGTTTGCAGTCTGGAACACCCATCGATGGTTGCCGCTTCCTCGAAACCCTTCGGCAGTTGACTGAAGAAGTTCGTTAATAACCAGATCGCCATAGGCAAAGCAAAGGTTGTATAAGGGATAACAAGCCCGGCATACGTATTTAACAAGTCCATCTTTTTCAAGATTAAAAACAAAGGGCTGACCGTGGAAATGGTGGGAAACATGGAAATCGTCAGGATGGACAGCAGGATGACTTTTTTCCCTTTAAAGCGCAGTCTCGCCAAGGCATAGGATGCCGAAGCGCCAATTAGAATACTTACAACGGTGGTGATCGTTGCAACAATCACACTGTTGAATAAATATCTGGCAAACGGATGCTTCTGGAATACATTAAAATAATATTCAACGTTAATTTTGCCAGGTATCCATTTGGCGGGAATGGCCGATATCTCCGCAAGCGGTTTAATCGAAGTTAAAAATTGCCAGATATAGGGCAGCAATATGAAGGCTAAAAATAACAAAACCAACACATATAATAAGCTCGACTTTAACGTCCTCGATATTTTAAAATCCATTGGAACTTCCCTCCTTTCCGAAAAATACTAGGCCAGATTTTTGCCGATTAATTTCATATAAATTAAGCTAATGGCAAATACGACCAAGAAGATCAGAATCGATAACGCTGAACCATAGCCAAAATTCAGAAATTTCATCAGGTGGGCGTAAGCATATAGAGATACGCTTTCCGAACCGTTTGCCCCGCCGGTCATCACGGAAACCAAATCGAATACCCTGAACGCGTCGATCGTTCTGAAAAGAAGAGCGACGAGCACGGTGCTCTTGACCATCGGCAAAGTAATTTTTACGAACGCTTGAAAAGCATTGGCGCCGTCGATTTTCGCCGATTCATACAAATCGCCGGGAATCATTTGCAGCCCCGCCAAGATGAGCAGCGCCATAAACGGAGCCGTCTTCCAAACATCCGCAATCACCAGCGCCATGAATGTACCGCTTTCCGTGCTTAACCAGGCTTTATAGCCGTCAATCATCCCAAGTCTGTACAGCACATCATTAAACAAACCGTACTGGTCATTATATATAAATTTCCACATCAGGGCCGATACGGTAGTCGGAATCGCCCATGGAATAAGAATCGCCGCTCTAACCAATCCTCTGCCTTTAAACGTTTTGTTCATAATCATCGCTGCAGCAAAACCAACGATTAATTCTAAAAAAACAGTTGCAATCGTGAATTTAAATGTAAAAAAAATCGAAGCTCCCGCTCTTTCATCCCGAAGTATATCGGAATAATTTTTTAAACCGACAAACGGATATCCTGAGCCCGGATCCGTAAGCACCATCTCATGCAGACTTAACCAAAATGTCCTTAAAATCGGATAAACCGCAATGACCAATAAAATAACTAGCGCAGGGAACATCATCAGCCAGGCGTCTCTGGTTTCCTTTCTTTGCTGTAAACTCTTCATTCCCTCATTAACTCCTTCTGGCGGCATGGACTGCAGCGAAGCGGGTATTATTTAAGTTGCCCCGATCCGTACAATCAATAGTTCAACTTTTTAACCCTGCCTGCAGTCCAAACCGTCCATTTTCTTTATTTGCTTAATGCTTCGAGATCACTTTGGATGGTGTCCAAAGCCGTTTTTATATCGATATGTTCCGACAGCGCCGCATGGATATTACGTTGAATCGAATCGGAAACTCTAGAATAATGAGGAGACATCGGTCTTGCTTTCCCATTCATAATAATGTCATAGAAATCCGCGTAGAATGGATTCGCTTTCAAAACTTCGGGATCTTGATAAACCTCTTTTAATACCGGCGGTTGGGCGGCGATCAAATTCATTTTCTTCTGTACGCTTTCGCTGGACAAATATTTGATAAAGTCGACGGCAGCCGCTTTATGCTCGTCATCGACGGAGTTATTGATCACCAAATTCAGACCGCCTAAAGTGGAATGCGCTTCGGTTCCTTTAGGGCCAACCGGCAGAGCGGCAACGCCCACTTTATCCTTTACTTTGGAACCTTCTTTGTTAGCTTGGCTCCAGAATCCGGACCAATCTCGGATAAAAAGCGCTTTGCCGTCCAAGAATACTTGCTCGCTTTCCGGCTCGGTATAAGTTGTTACACCTTGAGGAGCATAGCTTTTGACCATATCAAGCATGATTTGCGTCGCTTCGATATTATTTTCCGAATTGACAACCGGTTTGCCCGATGCATCCAGGATCTCTCCACCGTTGTTGGCTACATATTCAACCCAGTTGCATACCAACGCTTCGGACAGAGCAGCTTGAAAAACCCCTGTGTATTGAACATCGTTCATGCCTTGCACTTTGCTTTGCAAATCCATCCAACCTTGATACGTAGTAGGAGGTTCTACACCCAATTGATCAAGGACGTCTTTACGGTAAAAGAGAGCGCTTGCATTTGTAAACCACGGAAAAGCGACAAGTTGACCGTTGTATGTTGCCGTTTCAATGGTACCCGGCAAATATTTATCCTGCGTTGCTTGATCAAAATACGGAGTTAGATCGGTTAACCACCCGGCAGCCGCGAACTCTGCCACATAGACGACGTCCAAAGCCATAACGTCCACACTTTTATCGCCGGAGGCCAGCTTATTCACAAAATCATCGTGAACCACATTGGCGTCCTGCGGCAGGATTTTCGTTTTAACAACGTACTGATCCTGGCTTGCGTTGTATTCATCAACAAGCGTTTGCGCCGGCTGCCCGATTCCTTGGTCAAACGAAAAGGTGATGGTCACCGGGTCTTTTGTGCCGTTTGATGCCGGCTCCGGTTTGGCCGAATTCCCGCCGCATCCTGCCAACGAAAAAACAAGAGAACCCGCAATTAAAGGCAACCAAAATTTTTTCCCTTTTAACAGTTTCATGAAAGTACCCCCATCTAAGTATAAATTGCTAACCTTCTAATACAAAAACAAATAGGAAACGCTTTCTTGAATGGCTAAAAAAAATATTCCCCCTTTAAAATCGCCTTTAGGAAAACCTTTTCCTGTTACTTAAAAAAATGGCACTCATTTTTACCTTCAATCCCCCCTTGTTTACCCAGAAATAAGGTTTTCCGAATCAATTTCAGGAAAACCTTTTCCTGATGTGGATATATTATACCTCTGATTTTCGATAAAAATCAATAGAAATTTTGCGCCTTCTCAAAAAGATATTTTGCGCACACTAATTCTTCTTATGATTTTGTGCGGAATAAATTGGGTCTTCGGTATGGCCTGCTGCTTATGATGAATCAGCTTGAACAGAGTCTTCACGGCTTTCAGCCCCTCATCAAAATATGAGATTCGAACCGTTGTCAATTCGGGACTGAAATACTTGCCGAACTCCAAGTCGTCAAAACCCATAATGGAAATATCCGCAGGCACCGAAACCTTCGTATTTTTCAAAAAACGTATGGCCCCAATCGCCATGACATCGTTACACACCATGACGGCGGTTGGCAAGACACCATTTTCTTCATATATTTTTCTCATGCACTCATACCCGGATTCGAAGGAAAAGTTCCCATGCTCGATATAAGAATCCGGAACTTCAATATTGTGTTCTTTCAGGGCCAGCTCGAATCCCCTTAAACGTTTTTGTCCGGATGAATAGTCGTTTTCCGGTCCGCCTATAAAAGCTATTTTTTCATGCCCGTTTTCAATTAAAAAAGAAACCGCATCATACGTAGCCTTCACATTGTCATGAATGACCGTATGAATAACCTCTTCTCCTTCCGAAGCTTCTTGGGTCACCAGTACGATGGGGTAATCTCTCCTTTTCATTTCTTCCACCAGGGTAGAATTAACGTCGACCCCCGCAAACAAAACTCCATCAACCTTTTTATTGGCCAATACCCCCAGCAATTCAATTTCCTTTTCCTGTTGTCCCCCCGATTCACAAACCATTAAAGTATAACCTTTCTGTTGGCAAAAGCTGTTGATCCCCCTGGTCAATGCTCCGAATACGGGATTTGAAATGTCCGGAACGATGATTCCGATGATGTTGGTTTGATTCATGATTAACCCTCTTGCCAAAGAATTCGGCTTGAAGTTCCTTTTTTGAATCACATCATTTACTCTTTTTTTCAGCTCCGGACTGACCGCTTTGGAATTATTGATGACCCTGGAAACGGTTGCTACCGAAACTTGCGCCTCTTTGGCAATATCTTGAATCGTAACAGACATAACACCACTCCTAGAAACTCACTATTCGATTGTAGTCGCATTTTCCGAACACATACTAATTTTGACAACATTTTATCATTAAATCAACGTGGAACTTTTGTACAGTCGGTACATCGGCAGCTCCTTGCTCATCGTTACGGCCAGAGCGTAAGCTTCTTCCGCGCTTTTTCCGTGCTGGATCATTTCATAGAAGAACCGCAGCAGGTACATGAGCGCGTCATTCCCGTCCGGATAATCGTCCGGGCCGATATAGATGCGGCAGCCGCGCTCGAGAAACGCCCGGGCCAACTCTGGATCGCCGAGCGTACACCCGTTGCCGATGACGATTTTTCCGTCCAGCTTGGCATAGCGTAAAATCTCGGCCGGCCCGAAGTCTCCCTGGGGCTCCCCTTCCTCGTAAACGTCCTCACCCAATTCCGGCATGATAAATTTCCCTTCATCGCCATGAAAACAGAGAACGATCATATCCGTCCCGGCGTACAGATCTTCCCCCGACAGAACGGAAATCAAATCGTTTGGCCGGCCGATCCAATACGTAAACACCCGCGCGCCAAAAAGCTCCAAAGCGGCACGCACCGCCTGCGTTTCCATATCGCAATCCGGCCCGCACACCAATGCAATGTTCATTACAGGCTTAGACATCCCAAACCTTCGCTCCTTCCGCTGACTATCGTTACTTCGCTTTTGCACGCTTCAGCTTTCTTTTTCTTTCCCTTAAATAATGAGCCAGCCCTTTAAAGAAATGCCCGTTTACGATCAGCAAAATCCCGTCCAGCATCGGCATGTTGACAACGCCGCCGGTCATTCTGGCAATTCCTCTGAACGGCATATGATAGACCGACATCATGATCAGATTCGCCGTACTGCGTTTCCCTATTTTTCTAAGAAACCAATAAGCAAACACGATGGTATGATAGGCCAACCGGGCAAATGCGCCCTTGGCATACTGGCATTGCTCGATCGTATCGTTATACCCGAGCGGTTGGGCGCGGTCCCAGGTGGGAACCGGCACCTTGCGTCCAATCAGGTTTTCGAATTCCGCAGTGCCAACATCGGTGATTTGGCTCGAATAGTAGGACGGAAGCTTCGCCTTGTCATAAGGCGTAGGCGCACCCGTGCCTGCCACAAACAAGGTATCGGTCAACCGGATGTCTGCGCTCGATGCGCCAACCATGATGGTGTAGTCCGCTTCTTCGATTTCCCACCCGTTTGTTTTTACGTTAAAATAGCGGAACGTCTTGTCGTCAAACGGAATATACACCGTCTTGGACTCGCCGGCATTGATAAATACTTTGACAAATCCCTTTAATTCCTTGCGGGGTCTGAATATTTCCCCGGTGCTGCAGCCGACGTAAAGCTGGGCGACTTCCATCCCGGCAACCCCGCCGGTATTGGTCAGCTTGAACGTCACCCCCGCCTTATCGATTTGCAGGCCGGAGTACTCGAACGTGGTATAACTCAGCCCGTATCCGAAAGGGAAAAGAACATCAACGTCCGCCGTATCGTAATAGCGGTAACCGATATAAACGGCCTCCCTGTACTCCGCGCTGGCTTCATTACCGGGAAAATACCGGGAGGACGGAGTGTCCTCATAACGAAGCGGGTACGTTTCCGCCAGCTTGCCCGATGGATTGACGTCTCCCGACAGCACCCGCAGGATCGCCCTGGCCCCGGCCTGTCCGCCCAAATACCCGTGCAGCAGCCCTTTTACTTTATCGATCCACGGCATGGCCACGGCAGAACCGCAGGAAAGAATCGCCACGATATTCGGGTTCACTTTGTGCAAAGCATCCAGCAGCTCAATCTGATTGTCCGGAATCCCCATGCTCTGCCGGTCCAGGCCGTCCGCTTCCGTCACTTCATCCAGACCGATATATAACAGAACGACGTCCGCTTGCTCCGCAAGGGCGCAGGCTTTGTCGATTTTTTTCCGGTCCTTCTTGCCGTAGCGCTCAAAGCCGGGTTCATAACCGATGCTGACGATGCCCGACTGCTCAAAACAATCAAGGGTATGATCCAAAATCGTCGGGTTGACGATCGAGGAACCTGCGCCCTGAAACCGGGCGTTTTCCGCAAAATCGCCGATCACCGCCACCTTTTTGCCGAACTTGAGCGGTAGAATATTCCCTTCGTTTTTCAGCAGCACGATCGACTCTTCCGCCACCTTCTGGGACATCCGGTGATGATATTCCACATTAAACTCCAAATGCGGCTGCTGAAAAGCCTTTTCGCTTGTAAAAACCAGCTCCAGCAGCCGGGCCACGTTTTCGTCCAATACTTCTTCCGGGATCTTTCCGCTGCGAACGGCCTGGACAATCTCCTGATCGGTCTCGCCCGCGGTTGTCGGCATCTCCAGCTCATTCCCGGCCACAAGCCCTGCCACACGGTCGTTGCTTCCGCCCCAATCCGTGATCACAACCCCTTGGTACTCCCACTCGCCGCGTAAAATATCCTGCATAATATGTAAGTTTTCGTTCGTGTAGGTACCGTTCAATTTATTGTAAGAAGACATGATCGCCTTCGTTTTGCCTTCCCTCACCGCAATTTCAAAAGCGGTCAAATAGATTTCCCGCAGCGTTCTTTCATCGACGATCGCATCGATCGACATCCGCCGCTTCTCCTGATTGTTGACGGCAAAATGCTTAACGCAAGCGGAAATGCCCTGCGACTGAATGCCCCGAATGTACGCCGCCGCCATTTTACCCGCCAGATAAGGATCTTCGCTGAAATATTCGAAATTCCGGCCGCACAGGGGATTCCGCTTCATGTTGACGCCGGGACCCAGCAGGACGCTGACTTTTTGCGCGATCGCTTCTTCCCCGAGATACTCTCCTACGGTTTCTCCCAGTTCCACGTTCCAACTGTTGGCCACCGTCGCGGCCGTGGGATAACAAGTGGCGGGGACGCCTTCATTTAGGCCCAATTTGTCCGCCGCAACCGCCTGTTTCCGGATTCCGTGCGGTCCATCGGCAAGAAATATACTTTGAATGCCAAGGCGTTTAATGTCCTGGGTCTGCCAAAAATCTTTCCCCGACATTAAAGACGCTTTCTCTTCCAATGTCATTTGTGCAATGATCTCTTTATATTTCATCTTTGGTTCCTCTTCTGTATGATGGACGGGATATTCAAAGATATTCTACTATAGATTTCCTTCACTTTCTAATGGGAAAAGAAAAGCAGGACACCCTACAGGCTCCTGCTCCCCACGTTAGTTAAACCCTACCAACCTTTGCGAAATCTTGTACGCCCCCACGGAAATGCGGCGGCCGGCCCGTCCGGGCAAATTGATCAATCTTCCCATCAGGCCGTATTTCAGATCCTGGTACAGCTTCATATCTTTATTTTTAATATAGTCCCATAATTCATCTTTCTTCTCAAGATGTTCGTCCGTTCCCGAGCGGATCAATAAAATCACCGATACGACCGTGACGATTTCCAGATGCCTGAACATATAGCGGCGCAGGTTCGGATTTTCGATCATATCCAGCTGCACTTGGTCAATCATCAGTTTATTGACTTTAATTTGCTGATCGATTCTGCGGATCATAATGCTCTCCTGAACCGACTGGCCTTCCCTGCCGATAAAATACCGGTAAAAATCGACGTTGACATAATAGAGCGTTTTGACATGCGCCAGCGGGGTATACACAAATAAATTGTCGACATAAAAGGTGTGTTTCGGAAGCTCCAACCGGCAATCCCGGAGAAGCTGCGTCCTGTACATGACGGAATGCATTAACATGTACTGGCCTTTGCGAAAACACTGGATATCATCCCACGTAAAAATCCGGCCTTCCGGAAGCACATCATCGTATTTCATGATTTTTCTGTACTTCTTGCCTTCTTTTTCATAGACGAAATTGCTGACCAGCATGTCCACATGTTGATCTTCCTGTGCTAAAACGCTTAGGGTCTCCAGGATTTTCAGATATGCCCGGACATCCACCCAATCATCGCTGTCGACGACTTTAAAATATAAGCCCGTTGCATGCCGGATTCCGGCATTGACCGCTTCCCCGTGTCCGCCGTTTTCCTGGTGGATCGCTTTGACGATCCCAGGGTACCGGGCTGCGTACTCGTCCGCGATTTGCCCGGTCTGGTCCGCCGAGCCGTCGTTGACGATCAGCAGTTCCACCTGCTCTCCCCCAGGCAAAAGGGATTCAATGCAGTACTTCATGTAATCTTGCGAGTTGTAGCAAGGTATTACCACGGATAATAGTTTCATCGATTCACTCTACCTTTAAGAGGTTGTTCAAAAAGATCGTCTTTTGGAACTCACACTTTAACTGTTCCTACTTTTCGGGTTCCTGTTTAAAAATGATTTTAAAAATCGGGAAAAACACCCAGAACGAAATGGCGCTGTTGATAATCATCGTAATCACGTCGGCCGTCGTCTCGCCCGTGGCTCCCCATCCCCACGTATTGATGAACAGGTTGTAGATCGGCGCCTTGTAGATGCCTTGAGCCGCCGCGGCCCCGAGCGTGATCACGACATAAGCGACGACGTACCAAAACGCCGCCTGCCAAATGTTGCTGTTCGATTTGAACGTAATGCTTCTTTGCGCAAAAAAATTGAGAATCTGGGCGATCGCAATCGTGATTTGCACGGCGAGAAAATAAGCCAGACCGCCTCCGCCGCCCGCGGCCAGCGGGCCTGCCGCATAATCGAATACATAATAAAGGCTGCCGTCAAAGTTATGCCCAAACTGCAAAATTTGAAAATTGCTGTTTACTAGAGACGTCCGGGCAAACAGACTTTTAAATGCGGGCATTAAAAACAACTGCAAGACGGTAATGCCATTGCTCAATATAAAGAATATCAGAAACTGCGCAATATGGGGATGTTTTTCTTTGTATCGGGCCCAAAGGCCCAGCGGCCTGGCCGCTGTTTTTCTACCGCTCATATTTCTTCTCCTTTTGTGGCTTGGGCTGGCAGGCTTGCAGGCGCTTTGACGCCCTTTAACAATTTGCTTCTCTCTTTCAGAAAATGCTTAAGGCCCTTGAAGAAACGGCCGTTGACCATCATCAGAATGCCGTCCAGCATCGGCATGTTCACGATCCCGCCGGTCATTCTGGCAATGCCGCGAAACGGCATATGGTAGACCGACATCATGATCAGGTTGGCCGTGCTTCTTTTTCCGGTTTTCCACAAAAACCAATGGGCAACATTCATCAGGCGAAAAGCAAGTCTAGCCACGCCGCCCTTGGCATACTGGCATTGAGCGATCGTATCGTTGTAACCAAGCGGCTGCGTCCGATCCCACGTGGAAACCGGAACTTTCCGTCCAAGCAGGTGTTCGAATTCCTCCTGGCTAACCTTGCTCGCTTTGCCCGAATAATAGGAAGGAAGATTCTCCTTCTCATATGGCAGCGCCGCCCCCGTCCCCTCTACCTCAAGGGTTGCGGTTAGCCGGATATCCGCACTGGAGGCGCCGATCATGATTTCGTATTCTGCGGCTTCGATTTCCCACCCGTTCGTGTTCACGTTAAAATAACGGAACGCCTTGTCGTCAAAAGGGATCGTGACCATTTTCGTCTCGCCCGGATTAACGTATACCTTGGCAAATCCTTTCAGTTCTTTGTTCGGCCGGAAGACCTTTCCCGATTGGCAGCCAACGTAGAGCTGGGCGATTTCCTTCCCCGGCACGCTGCCGGTGTTCGTAATTTTAAAAGTGGCGCCATCCCGGTTCACCTGCACGTCGGAATAGGCAAAAGTCGTATAGCTAAGGCCGTATCCAAACGGGAAAAGCACCTCTACCTGCGCCGTATCATAATAACGGTAGCCGATATAGGGGCCTTCCCGGTACTCGACGCTGACTTCCTTGCCGGGAAAATGATGAAAAGACGGCGTATCCTCGTAACGGAGCGGATACGTTTCCGCCAGTTTTCCGGAAGGATTCACTTCTCCCGTCAATACCCGCAGGATCGCTTTGGCTCCCGCCTGACCGCTTAAATAACCGTGCACCAGTCCTTTCACTTTATCGATCCACGGCATTTCCACCGCGGAGCCGCAGGACAGAACCGCCACGATGTTGGGATTCACCCGGTACAAGGCGTTTAATAGTTCAACCTGGTTCTCGGGAAGCTTCATGTTTTGTCGGTCCAGGCCTTCCGCTTCGGTCACCTCGTCCAGGCCGATATATAACAGCACGACATCCGCTTGCTTGGCTAGGTCGCACGCTTGGGTGATTTTCCCCCGGTTTTTCTTGCCGTACCGTTCAAATCCGGGTTCATACCCGATGCTCGTCAAGCCCGCTTCCGCCAAACCATCCAGAGTATGGTCCAGCACGGTCGGGTTAACGATCGAAGAACCGGCCCCTTGATAACGCGCTTCCTTGGCAAACTCGCCGATGATCGCTACTTTCACGCCATCGTTAATCGGTAATATATTACCTTCGTTTTTCAGCAGCACGATAGATTCTTCGGCAGCCTCCTGGGCCACGCGATGGTGCTGATCCATGTCATACTGTTGTTTATCCGATGCTGTCTTGAACACTTCTTCCGTGGAAAAAATCAGCTCAAGCAGCCGGTCCACACATTCGTCCAATACTTCTTCCTTGAGTTGTCCGCTTTGCACGGCCCGGACGATTTCCGCATTGGTTTCCCCGGCCGTCGTCGGCATTTCCAGCTCGTTCCCGGCGATCAGACCGGCCACGCGGTCGTTGCTGCCGCCCCAATCCGTGACGACAACCCCATCGAACCCCCATTCTTTGCGCAGGATTTCGCGCAGCAAATGAATGTTTTCATTCGTATATTCGCCGTTCAGCATGTTATAGGAAGACATCACCGTCTTGGTCCGGCCTTCCTTTACGGCGATTTCAAACGCGGTTAAATAAATCTCCCTGAGCGTCCGCTCGTCGACGATCGTATCGATCGACATCCGTCTTTCTTCCTGATTGTTGACGGCAAAATGCTTCACGCAGGCGGAAATACCCTGCGCCTGAATGCCCCGGATATATGCCGCCGCCAGTTTGCCGGCCAGGTAAGGATCTTCGCTGAAATATTCGAAGTTTCTGCCGCACAGCGGATTTCGCTTCATATTTACGCCCGGCCCCAGCAGCACATGGACTCGTTGGCTAAGCGCCTCCCTGCCGAGATATTCGCCAAGCTTCTCGCCCAGTTCGGTATTCCAGCTGTTGGCCACGGTCGCGGCCGTCGGGTAGCAAGTGGCCGGAAGGCTCGGATTCAGACCGAGATGGTCCGCCGCCTCC
The DNA here is from genome assembly GCF_003863965.1 of Paenibacillus oralis. Lineage (GTDB taxonomy): Bacteria > Bacillota > Bacilli > Paenibacillales > Paenibacillaceae > Fontibacillus > Fontibacillus oralis. The sequence goes on along the minus strand of NZ_RRCN01000001.1, from coordinate 3,188,392 downwards.
GCCTGTTTGCGAATGCCGTGCGGTCCGTCCGCCAGAAAAATGCTGGGAACGCCGAAGCGCGGAATATCCTGCGTTTGCCAGAAATCTTTCCCCGACATTAAAGAAGCTTTCTCCTCCAATGTCATCTGTTCTATCAAGTGTTTGTGTTTCATCTCCAACTACCCCATTTTAGCCTTTGGGCGGTAGCCGACAATCAGCTACCGCCTAAAGATCTTATATAATCTATATATTTTGGTTTTGCGTTTCAATAGCTTCGATTTTACGGACCTTCCGGTGCGTGACCTTATAGAACCCGAGCGTCAGCAAGGCCAGAAGGATGATGTTGGCGAGGCCGAGAAGCAGCAGCCAGTACGGATACGGCGCGGCGTTGATTTCCAAAGCTTTGCTGTTCGCCACGGTATAAAGAATGTTGTGGCTCGCTTTTCGCATCGCCTGTTTCCCCGTATTCGTGTCCGTGCTCAGTTTCGTCGGTTTGTCGCCCAGCGTTGTCAGCATCAGGTCGCCCCCTGCGCGGATCGCCCGGTCCACATCCATATGCGGGTACAGGTCCCAGTCGGTGATGACCATGCCCCTAAAGCCCCATTCATCGCGCAGCACGGTGGTCAACAGGCCGTAATGTTCGCCCGCCCATGTCGTGCCGATCCGGTTAAAGGAGGACATGACCGCGGTGGTTTTCCCTTGCTTGACGGAAATTTCAAAAGGCTTCAAGTAGATCTCGCGAACCGCCTGTTCATTGGTCCAAACGGCCACACCGTCGCGATTCGTTTCCTGATCGTTCAGGGCATAGTGCTTGATGTAAGCATACACGCCTTTGGACGCGGCTCCCTGAACCACAAAGGCTCCTATTTGGCCGGAAAGGAAAGCATCTTCCGAATAATATTCGAAGTTTCTGCCCGAGAACGGTGTACGGTGAATGTTCATGGCCGGCGCGTACATCCCGGTCACGCTGTAAACCAGCGCTTCGTTCGCCAGAGCTTCGCCCATTTTTTGAGCGAGCTCCACATTCCACGTCGACGCCAGCACCACTTCGCTCATAAACTGCACGCCGTTAATGCCGGTTAGCAGCGCATTGATGCCGGCCGGGCCGTCCAGATCGGTTGTGGCCGGTTTGTTGATCGACTCGACCGGCTGGGTTGCGTAGCCGCCAAACCCGATTAATTTCGCCATATCCTCAACGGACAGCTGCTCCAGCAGTTCGCTCCATTTCGGATCGTTGTAGTCCAGCCCGGCCATATCTTCCAGTTCCAAACCGTGTTTGGCCAAGACGATATCCTGGTCGTCCGGATTGTCGGTCACCTGTTTGTTTTCCAAAGCCTGGACCAGTTCCTGCTGAGCTTCCTTTTCCGGAGTCCGCTGCGCCGGCAGGGTGCCTTCCCAATCGGCTCTGGACACATAGGTCAAATCGCCGATGGCATCATCAAACACATTCGTTGCCGTGACTTGATCCGAAGCGCGTTTGTTGTCTCCGCCATAAACCATCGTGTCTTTCACTTCATACGTTCTGGAATCGATCGCCTCATGGGCGTTTTTCATCAGCTTGATCCCATAAGTTCCCGCTTCCAGCACATATGCTTTTTCATTCTTGTAGTCGTAAGACGCCATGTCTTCCACCGGGATTTCCAGCGTGACCGTCTCGGAAGCGCCGGGCTCGAGGATTTCGGTTTTATCGAAAGCGCCTAGCACGACATGGGATTTTTCAATCCCGCCCTCATAGTAAGGCGGAGTGTAATACAGCTGCACGACATCCTTGCCGGCCGCATTGCCGGTATTCGTCACTTTGACCTCGACGGTAATCTTATCGTTCGTCGTTTGATAGTCCGTAATTTCCTGCTTGAAATTCGTATAGCTTAAGCCGTAACCGAACGGGTATTGGACCGTTTTGCGATACGCCGCCTCGTCCACTTGCCCTGTCGCATTGTCGACGTAACGGGTTTCATAATAGCGGTAGCCGACGTAAATGCCTTCGACGTAATTGACGAAAGCGTGGTATTTTTCGCTCTCTTTGCCGAATTTGTCTACGGATTTATGTTTGGTATTCAAGTACCTGAAATCGCCCGCATTGTAAAAAGCCGGGGATGTCGATACATCGTAAGCATAGGTGTCGGCCAGGCGGCCCGACGGATTCACTTTGCCGGCCAGGATGCTTCCGACGCTGTTATTGCCGGTCGAGCCGGGGCCGCCGATCAGCATCGCGGCGTCGATCCCCTTATTTTCCAGGAACCCAAGTTCCATGGCATTGCTGGAGTTAATCACCACGATCACCTTTGCGAAATCGCGTGAAGTGACCATGTCGATCATTTGTTCTTCCGCTTCCGACAGCTCAAGGTAATGGCGGTCTTTGGAACCGCCGTATTCCGCCGTTTCAAACGGCAGGTCGCCGCCTTCGCCGCCTGATCTGGAGAGGACGATGACCGCTACATCGGAAAATTCCTCCGCTTTAGCGAGCAGTTCGTCGCTGAAATCGCTGGTGGCCGGTTCGCTGAGTGTATAGTCGCCGCCATCCAGATTAAAGGTGTCCGTTTTCTTTTTCTCGGGAGCATGGGCTTTATAGAACTCGGTGAGTTCGCTGTTCACCTTAAACCCGGCGTTCTCCAGGCCTTGCTGGATCGTGACGTTCGCGCTTTCGTCTCCCGAACCGGAGCCGCTTCCGCCGTAAATCATTTTTACGGATGCCTGGCCAAATACGTTTACATTTTTTTCCTTGTCGTTATTTATATCCAGAGGCAGGGCATGCTCTTTATTTTCGAGCAGCACGATCCCCTCGTCTTCGATTTGTTCCGTAACCGCTTTGGAATCCGCCGAAGCTTTCGCTAGCGCCGCGTCGTCGATCTTCGCTTTGGACAGGTATTGGTTGATGACCACCTGATACTTGTATACGGCCACGTCGAGGCCAATCACGATGACGAGCCCCAAACTAAGCAGCGCCATCAAAGTTCTTCTTAAGCCTTTTCGCTCCGTTTGGTTCCTTCTTGCCCACATGAATCCGCTGATCAATACGATAACGGAAAGGATAATGGCCGCAACGAGCATGATTTGGATCGTTTTTGCCACCGACGCCATTGAAACGGTTACAACCGTACCGATGGCCAGCGCCAAAAATAATGCCGCCCATGCCTTAAAAGTTTTCTTGCCTCTTCCTGACTTGCTCACTTCTTCGCCTCCTATGTAAATAACCGAGTTGCAACAATCATAAAAATTTTGTATGTGCTTTCATGATTGCAAGTTAACGGGTACCCTTAGCTAAGGTTACTCCATCGGCCGGCAAATAACTATCAACCAATTGTTAGGGGGCGGTAACTTTTAGTTTATAACGAAAAAAGCCGTTTCGACGGGCGGTTCGTTCCGTCAAAACGACTTGCATTTATCCGCGACATAACTTTGAAACAAAGCAATTGCCTTCGATTGGATCCCCCTTTTGCGAAATACGAGATAAATATCCTGGGGGATCTTTTCCTTCAGCCTGATCCGTTTCAGGTTGTCATTGTTCAGGGAGTTCTCCACAAAATCGATCGAAACGGCCACCGCTCCGTTTCTCTCGCACAGCCGGTGTGCCGAAATAATATTGCCGAACTCATGGATCACATTAGGGGTAAAGCCCTGCTCCAGGCATTTTTCGACAAACCCGTTTTCCTTCCCGCTTCCCGCCGCTTTAACGACCAGCGCTTCGTTCGCCAGCTCTTTCACGGAAATTTCATCTTTGCCGGCTAGGGGGTGGCTTTTCGCGACGACAACGACGACCTCGCCGCGGACCAACATCTCAAATTCACAATCGTCCATCTCTTCGATCCCGATCACTAGACCAACATCCGCTTCTTCCTGAAAAATCTTCGTCAAGGGATATTCGTCGGGGAATTCTTTCAGTTTGATTTGAATCTCCGGATAATTCACCGAAAACCGATACAAAAAATCCACCGGCAGCACCGATGAGATCGAATAGGTAATGACCACGTTTAAAGTCCCTTTTCTGCCGTTCATGATCCGGATCTCTTTTTTGATGTCTTCGATCAGGTAATGGATATGTTTGGCCCGGGCATGCAGCAGCTCGCCGGCTTTGGTCGCCTCCATCCCCCGCGGGCCCCGGTAGAACAATTCGGTCTCCAGTTCCATCTCCAACTGCCTGATGGTCTTGCTGATTCCTTGCGGAGTTATGTACAAGTCCTTGGCTGCCGCCGTAACGCTTTTTTTCTCGTAAACCTTGATAAAATATTCCAATGCTTCGGTATTCATTCCGGCTAGAACCCCCTACATCCCCGTCCCGGACACTCATTAGCCAATAGTATAGCATAAATTTATCGGCGCGCTGTAGTTGGCACAGCGTGATTATGCTAAGATGTGATGGGAGTATAACATTACAAGGAGTTTCGACATGTATGATTACTTAATCGTCGGCGCGGGTTTGTTCGGAGCCGTCTTTGCTTATGAGGCCAAAAAAAGAGGCAAAAAGTGCCTGGTTATCGATAAAAGAAACCACATCGGCGGAAACGTCTACACGGAAGAGATCGAAGGCATTCAGGTGCACAAATACGGCGCCCATATTTTTCATACCAACAGCAAAGCGATCTGGGATTATGTGAACCGGTTTGCCGAATTCAACCGTTATACTAATTCGCCCATCGCCAATTACAAGGGGGAAATCTACAATCTCCCGTTTAATATGAACACGTTCAACAAACTATGGGGCGTCGTCACCCCGGATGAGGCTAAACGGAAAATCGACGAACAAAGGAAAGCCGCTGGCATTACGGAACCGCGGAACCTGGAGGAGCAGGCCATTTCTCTGGTCGGAACCGATATCTACGAAAAACTGATCAAAGGCTACACGGAAAAACAGTGGGGAAGATCCGCCAAAGAGCTGCCTTCCTTCATCATCAAACGCCTGCCCGTCCGTTTTACTTATGACAACAATTACTTTAACGACACGTATCAAGGCATCCCGATCGGCGGTTACCAGGCCATTATACAAAAGATGCTTGAGGGCGCAGACGTTAGATTAAATGCGGATTTTTTTCATGACCGGGGAGAGTTTGAACCACTGGCCAAAAAGATTGTTTATACTGGCATGATCGACCAATATTTCGAGTACGCCTACGGCGTGCTTGAATACCGGAGTTTGCGGTTCGAGACGGCCGTATTGAACGACACCGCCAATTATCAAGGCAATGCCGTGGTCAATTACACGGATAGAGAAACACCGTATACGCGAATCATCGAGCATAAACATTTTGAGTTCGGAACGCAAGACAAAACGGTCATCACCCACGAATATCCAACGGAGTGGAAGCCGGGAGACGAGCCTTATTACCCGATCAACGACGATAAAAACAATGAAATCTACAAGAAATACAAGGCTCTGGCCGATGCCGAGGCAAATGTGATCTTCGGCGGCCGCTTGGCCACCTACAAATACTATGACATGCACCAAATCATCGGCGCCGCCTTGGCCGCGGTTGATAAGGAGTTTGGGGAGCGGGGTTGAGGAGGTCCCGGATTGCAAAATCTTTCGGCCTGGAAAAATAGGGGAATTTTATGGTCTTATTTTCCTCAACAGAGAGTGCTCATCCCCATTAGCGGAATTTTTTGTACTTATTTCCCTCTGAATGGTTCAGAACAGGGCATTTCCTTACAACGATGGAAAATAGAGGCATAAATTCCCTCTATTCTCAAGTGGGCTGATATCGCCGAAATAGCGACTTTTTTTCCGTTATGTTCTCCCAGTATTTCGCTAACGGATGTAGTCGAGCTTATTTAGCCGAAAAGTCGGGATTTCAATTTCTAACGGTTGTAATCGCGCTTATTGGGGTGAAAAGGCTTGAATCTGCAGAAAAAAGGCAAAATAAGCTCTGCCGCAACCGTTAAATTTGGTTTCCCCTACATTTTAACGAAATAACGATGCTCACAACCGTTAGAATGACGGTCTCGCTTAAAGGATCTACGCCTAAAAAGTTACGCCTTCCTGATGTCAAGCACATGTAGATCGTAACTATTGTTGATAGGAGAGGTTATCTAACTACCCCTCCATTGTATTGCAATTCATATACCTTTTGACCGCCCATGAGAATGATTTCCTTCCCGTAAAAGCAATCAAGAGTACCTTCGTACTCATTGTTGAAAATGTAATTGCCCGATTCAAAGCGGTTTGGACCACGATATATCGACTTTGTATCGACTAACCTTAATGCTTGTCGCAGAAAACTATAGATCGTACCAATGATATCCTCATCTGAATTCGGGATGATGACACCGCCTGAATAGACCATTGACCAGATTGGACGATTCTCAAACTCAACCGTTTCTTGTCCAATAAAGAAAGCCGAGCCAAAGTAAATATCCCGATAAAAATAATCACCACTGCGATATTCGAGTTGTTTTGAACCGTTTAATAAAGGTTGAACCGATGCATCATCACCCTGGGATGCATAAGTGTTTCTTTTAGCTTCTACAAGGAAGTTAGTAAGCTGTTCATGATTAATAGACATTTGAAATCCTCCATTACGATGCACCTGTTTATTCGCGAACAAACGTTCTTGTTCCGTTGTAGCATATCCCCCTTTGCAGAGGAATCTTTTATGACCGTACCCTATTAGTAATTTAATAAATTCACAAATTGGGACTCAAGGCTTCCTCCGCTTCATCCATGCTTATAAACCGCTGCCGCTGCTCCGGTGTCGGCAACATACATTCGCTGCGTTTACCGAACCAGCGGTATCGATTTCGGGCAAATAAGCGGTAGGCCCAGTCCCGAACCGGTTTAGGGACGATGAGAAACAGGGCCGCTCCTTTCCAGACCCCATCCAATCTTCGAGCGATACGAAGCACCGCGGTTGATTCGGTGAATACCCGATCATTTTCAATCAAAATGATCGAGTCGAGACTGGGCGCTTCCGTCCGCACGGCGAGCAGCGACTTCGCCGCATTCGACTGCAGCGAGGCAAACCGGAAGTAACCGGCCCGATCCCTCCGAATGATGAACTGCACTGATCCGTTGCAAAAATTACATACTCCGTCAAAAAGAACGACGGCATGGTTTTCCGCCTCGCTCACAGCGGGAGCCCCCTTTCAACCTGTTGTACTGTCTATTGTAATATAAGGTGGTTAACTTTTAGCAATGTATTCATTTAAATTTGAATGAAAATCTTTGCAAGGAGAAAGGGCCCCCCTTTTCAGAGGAACCTTTTTCGAGTATAAAGTTTGAGCAAATACGGTGCGTTTCGTTACTTTAACATTAATTCCCGTTATTAATCGAACGCGAATCGTGATACAGCGAATTGATTTTCTCCGCGGAATTTTTATTCGTCAGGTATTCGGACCAGGTCATAAAGTAGACAAACCGGGGTTGTTTTTCCTTTAATACCTTAGGGTCGGGCAGCTCCCCGTTTTCGCCGATGGCGATAGGTCTTCCGCCGCTGAGGTCCACTAGTTTTTCATAATAGGCGTCCTTGTAGTCGTTATTATAGATATCCATGGCCAGCACATCCACATAGTCGTGTCCAGGATAATAAGGAGCCGAGTCAAAGGCCCATTCGCTTTCCGCGTTTGGACTCCATACCCAGATCAAGTTATCCAAATGATGAACATTGGTGAACCTGTCATACATGTTTATCCATAATTGCTTGAACAGCTCCGGGCGTCCGCCCCACCAGAAAAATTCCGCGTTCATCTCATGGTAAGGCCGCCACAAAACAGGGATTCCCTCGTCCTTAAGCTGGGTCAGGTAACCGGCTACCTCGTCCACCTGAGCTGCCCACTGATTATACAGGTCCGTACCGGGGGTAACGATCTCCTCCATTTGCTCCTCCGTTACCTTCGCTTTTACGCTTTCCCATCCGGCCGTTTTGGGATCAAAAGGACGAATTTGGTGATAGGTCAAGGTGATCATGGCGCCGCTTTGGGCTTTGGCGATGGCGGTATTAATCATCTTTTGTCTTAAGCCCGCAAAGTCGCCGCCCGTATAATAGGCAAAATCGGAGCCCCACAAGGCCGGATAAACGCCGGTTATTCCGGCTGCTTTATTGTACCAGTTGGAGGGGTCCTCATAATAATTGTGCTGCCCTGTAAAAATACCGTTCCCCGTGGTGTCATACAAACGCTCCAGCAGAGATAGCGCCTCGGCGGAGGCATCCGGGTTGGAGGCTCTCACAGAGCTTGTGGCTGCCCGTAAAGCCGCTCCCTCCGAAACCAGATCTCCTTCGCTGACAGCTTTTACTTCAATGTCATAATCCGTTTCCGGAGATAAGCCTTCCAGTTTATAGGAATAAGACGTCTGCCCCTGGACAGCGGGAACCGTTACCGTCCGCCATTCCTCATTTTCCCCCTCTTCCTTATAGGATACCGTATAAGCCTTTACCCCATAAGGTCCTTCCGACGCCTCCCACCTCAGGTCCGCCGATACCCAGTCCACACCGTTTACCTTAACATTGGCCGGGACGCTGGGCTCAAGGTTTTCCGGAAGCTCGGGCAGGGCCCCTACAAAAACATCATCCATAAACATGACGACGCCCGTCGTATTCCACATGGCCAGTCTCATCAGCTTGTCGCTGATTCCGGCCTTAACCTTCCCCTGGGTCTTCGTCCATTCCGTGCTGACCGGGGTAGTCATTGGCACCTTGGTTTCCGTTGACCCGAATAAACTGAAATCTAGTCCGAAGCTTGTGACCGGCTCGCTGGCGAACCGGGTCCAAAAGCTGACCAAATAGGTGGTATCGGGCGTTGCGTTCATTTTCTTGGTGCCGCCGCCGGTCAGATTTTTGATCTTCAGGGCGTATTGGCCGCTATGCGGATTGTCCGTGGTGGTCTCAAGGTTTTTCCATACCTCCCAAGGCGACACGGAACCGGTCTCAAGCCCCGGATTTTCCACCAGGTTGGGGCCTGGTGTGGCTTCCAGCCCAATAACGGCGTCCGATAGGTTGCCCGCCTCGTCCACAGCAACGAGCTTGATCGCATATACCTGATAGGCTTCCAGATTATCGAGGCTATAGGTGTATTCACTTTGCCCCTCCACGTGGGGGACATTCGCAGTCTGCCAGCCGGAATCCTCCGTCTTCTTGTAGGAAAGCTGGTATGCCTCCACGCCGGAATCATCCGTAGAACCTGTCCAGGTCAGCTTCAGGCCGTTTTGAATATGCTCCGTCTCCAATGCTCCGGGTGCGGTTGGCGGTTCCTCGTCCGCATATTCCCGAATTACCGCATCGTCAATAAAATAATCCACCGCCGTGTTATTCCAAAAAGATACCCGGACATGCTGCACACCGGCAGCAGGAGTAAATAAGACTTCTTGATACTCCCAGTCCGTCGATCCGGAGAATTTCAGGCTTTCTTTTCCCTGCTGGGAACCGAAGTACTCCATAGAAATCGTATGGCTGGTCACGCCGGTGCCGGCAAATTTAACCCAAACTCCGATCCGGTATGTTTTCCCGGCCTTCACGGCCACGGATTGGGAAGCTCCCCCCGTATTTCGTTTCACCTGAAGGGACTGGTTCCCGCTGTGTTTTTCCGCTGTCGTAACCACCGGGTTTCCCCACTTCTCCCAAGCGGCATCCCCGGCTTCAAATCCGGGATTTGTCAGCAGATTGTCTCCTGCGGCCAGGACTTGGCCCGGCGCTGCCACGATCACCGTTGACGCCAGAATGACTGCCAAAAACGCAGCCGCAATCCGTAAAAAAATTGCTTTGGACCTTGCTCGTACCCTACTCGCCATAAATGTTTTCCTCCTTGTGCGGAAAGAATATACAACTTTTCTAAAGGCAAGTAGGTAATTCGCCAAAATACGCCATTTTCCTCCATCTTCCAATCAATCACAGTAATATTAGGCGTATTTATGATTGGAAATATCCAATAGAATTGAAAATTGAGCGGCAAATGCGGCAGCTTGATTGGAGATTTCCAACTGATTAGGCTCGGCAGGCGCGAAACGGGCGACTTGGGCGAAATCTATTGGATTTTTCCAATTTAAAGTGAAGAGAGGACCGGGTTTTGGATACTCGCTTATTCTCCGGCTTTTAGTCTTACGGTAAAGGTAGTCCCCTCACCCGGTTCGCTCCGGACCGTGATGGAACCGCCGGCCAGCTCAATGACGCGCAGCGAAAGCGCGAGCCCAAGCCCGTTGCCTTCGCCGGAATGGGAGGTGTCTCCTTGATAAAATTTATCGAAAATATGCTTTATCGTTTCCTCGTCCATGCCGCAACCGGTGTCGGTAATCGATACCGTCACGTCATCCTCATCCGAAACTTGCGTTAAAGTGATTTTGCCCCCGGGTTCCGTAAATTTCAGCGCATTGGAAAGAAGGTTATGCCACACGATCTCCAGCATGCTGGCATCGGCATGGACGATCGCGCGGTCCTCGATATCCGCCACAAGCTCAATCCCTTTTCGTTCCCACTCATTTTCAAAGGCGAGCGCGCAGTCGCTGAGCTGGCGGCACAGGTCAAAAGGCTCGCTGGCCGGCGTAATCTCCTGATTTTCCAGCTTGTTGAGCTTTAAAATATTGGTCACCAGCGCCGTCAGTTTTTTGGAGGCGGCGATGATCGTGTCGGCGTATTCCTTGCGTTGTTCCGGCGGCAAATCTTGCTTTTGCAGCACCGTGGCGTAGCTTTGGATCACCGACAGCGGAGTCTTGATTTCATGGGACACATTGGCGATAAAATCGTTTTTCAGCGTTTCGATGCTGCCCAGTTCCTCCACCATTTTATTGAAATCCTCAAACATGACATCCACATAATCCAGCTTATCCGCAGAGTGTACAGGCTCGAGATAGAGCGAAAAATCTCCTTCGGCTACTTGCTTGGCGGCCTCGCTAAGTTTTCTCATCGGTTTGTCGAAAGTGCGAAACTTCTGACGGGCGACAACAAAGCAAAAAATAGCCGTAACAATCGCCCAATATCCGAGCATCCCCAAAATATAAACCGGGGGCATGCCGAAAACCTTCATCCCCATGGTTCTGGCATAAATCATCACTTGTCCGGCGGACAACGTCAGCAGTACAAAATAGATTAGCGCGTAGTCCTTCCACGAAAAATGCTTTGCTTTTACTCGGACGTCCTTTTTGATCGGCTTCTTTTTCATTCCACGATCGCCTTATATCCCAAGCCGTGCACGGTAACGATTTTAAAATCGTCACAGCTGGAGAACTTGTCCCGGAGCTTGGTGATATAGACATCCACGGCGCGCAGGCTGGTTTTGCTATCGATGCCCCAGAACTCATCCATAAGTTGGGCACGGGAAAAAGTGTGCTTTGGATAAGACAGCAGCTTATACAGGATATTGAATTCACGCACGGTCACCGGAATGTCTTCCCCGCTCACTGTCGCCGTCATCGCGTCCGCGTCCATCACCAGCCTCCCCACCGACAAGCGCCTTTCATTGGCTATATTCGCCCGGCGGAGCAGCGCACCCACCCGCAGCACCAATTCATCCAGATCGACCGGTTTCACCATGTAATCGTCAATGCCGACCCGAAAACCCCGCTGCTTGGAAGAAATATCGTCACGGGCCGTCATAAACAAAATGGGGATGTTCTTGTTGAGATCCCGCACGGTTTCGGCAAATTCATAGCCATCGATCTCAGGCATCATAATGTCCGAAATGATCAGACCGTACAGATTGTTATACATTAAATCATAGGCCTCCCGCGGGTTCACACACCCTTTGGCGGCGTATCCGTGATCGCTTAAATAACTGCAAACGATTTGATTAAGCTTTATATCGTCTTCCACAACAAGTATATTAATCATAAAAAAACCTCATTTCTCCGCAAGTGGAATCAGCATAACAGGCAAATGTTAAAGAAATGTTTGCGGGCTTAAATATCAGATTATCTTAGATGAACAAATGTTGCATCTCCAACCCTGACAACCATGTTGTCAGAATTATTAGTGTAGGATCGTTCTCAGATGACCTGCACAAGTTTATCGGCAGAGGAGGCGATGGCCGTGAGATTGGACCGTTTGCTCGGAATCACGCTGGAGTTGATGGCTAAAAAAGGGTGACCGCCGCGCAGTTGGCCGGCAAGTTCGAAGTGTCGGTGCGCACCGTTTACCGTGACGTCGAATTGATCAATCAGGCCGGCATCCCGGTCGCCTCGTTCACCGGCGCGGATGGCGGATTCGAGCTGATGAACGGATTTTTTCTCACACGGCAGCACTTCTCGCTCGAAGACTTGTCGGTGATCTATTCGCTTTTGAAGGCGATGGAAGGAGCGATGGGCGGCGCTGCGGCATCCGCGATGCGGAAGCTGGCCAGCCTGCATCCGGCGCTGGCGAGCGATGGAAACCATGAAGCCGTCATTCTAAGCATGAACGCCCCGGAACATGAGCGGGACTACGTCCGGCGGTTGTTCCAGGCCATCCGGCAGTCGCGCGTGGTCGAACTGGCTTATGGGAACGCCTATGGCGCGCCATCCGAGCGCAGCGTGGAACCATTGAATCTGCTGTGGGAAAACGGCGTCTGGTATCTGGAAGGGTACTGCCGCTTGCGCCAGGCGAAAAGGTATTTCCGCATATCGCGGATCATTCGCCTCGATGTGTCGGAAGCGGCATTCGTCCCCAGAACTACTCCGGACGAGCCGGAACAGGAAGAAACGCTGGGGATCCGGGCCCATCTTCGCTTCGCCCCCACGGCGCGCACCCGCGTGCTTGAGCAGTTTCCGGGCGAATGTACGTACCTTGGGGATTGCATCGACGTACATACGACCTTTTATACGAAGGAGTATGCGCTCTCGGTCATCACCAGCTACGGAACGAAGGTCGACATCGTGTCACCGGGCGAACTGCGGGATGATATTGTTGCCCATCTCGAAGCCATCCGCCAGCATTACATGAAAAAACAAGGAGGAGATGCAACATGACGATTTTAGTGACAGGTGCAACAGGGACGGTCGGACAACATGTGACGGATTTACTGGTGAAGCGGGGAATGCCCGTGCGGGCATTAACGCGGAATCCCGGGCAAGCGAAAACGAAGCTGCCGGAAGGCGTGCAGATCGCCGCGGGCGACCTGATGAAGCCCGAAACGCTGCGGGAGGTGATGCAAGGCGTGGAGGCGGTGTTTCTGATCACCTCCAGCGATGAGCCCGAGGCTGACCTCGACACGGACCCGCAAGTGGTGGCGCTGGCGGAGGCGGCCGGCGTGAAACGGGTCGTCGTGTTGGTCGGTTTCGAAGAAGGACCGGTCGAGGCAGCGCTGCAGGCCAGCGGCATGCAGTGGACGCTGGTCAAGCCAGCCGAATTTATGGCCAACGTGCTGGCGGATTGGCGGGATATGATTCGCACGGAAGGCATCGTGCGGGAATTTTACGGCGAGGCGCTGAGCGCGCGGGTGCATGAAGGAGACATCGCCGCGGTCGCCGTCCGGGCACTGCTGGAAGACGGCCATCACGGCCGGACGTATGCGCTGACCGGTCCCGAAGCACTGACGCGCAAGGAAGCGGTGCGCACGATCGCGGCCGCCATCGGGAAGGACATCCCGTTCGTCGAGCTGACGGAGGAAGAGGCGCGGCAGCAATGGCGGGACCAGGGCTATGACGAGGAGAGCGTCGAGTTTTTTGTGCAGATGGCGAAAAACACGCCCGAAGCCGGCTACACCGTGCTGCCGACGACCCTGCAGGTGCTCGGTAGGCCGGCCCGCACGTTCGCCGAGTGGGCGAAGGAACATAAGCAGGAGTTTCTGTAGAACGGAGGAAGCGTGTAAAATGAACTTCGCCATCGAAGCGCATAATTTGCGCAAATCGTTCCGGACGCATGAGGCGGTGCGGGGAGTGGATCTGGCCATTCGAAAGTTCCGTAATTAATCTGATTCATACTTCGCTAACGGTTGCCAGCGCAGCTATTTAGCCGAAAAGGCGGGGTTTTCTTTTTTAACGGTTATCAGCGTGCCTATTTGTGCAAAACAGCCCCTGTATTCAAGATAAAACGGGGAATAAGCTTCCTGGCAACCGTTACAACTTGTATTTCTCCATTTGAGCCTAAATAACAGCGCTCATAACCGTTAGATTTTTTCACTGCGCCCGTTGCCTCTGTCAAGCGCAGTTTTCTGTTTTGAGCCAAAATTGAGGCAGTGTATCATAATCAGAAAAATACCAAAGCATACAATGGACTTCTGATTATTAATGCCCACTATCACAGCTTTATCGCCACGTTTAAGTTCAAAGCTTTATCATAGTGTCTATCCTCTAATAAACAACTCATAGCAAATGAAAATAACTAATGCAAATAAAATTAACCCCCTTAAAAACAACCCTCGTTTCGTAAATTGTTTTATTACATTTGAAGAATATACTTCCATAGGTTCAGGGAATGGAAGAAACAATAATCGATATTTCCAATAATCATCAATCATATTCTTACCACAACGGTCACATACAGTTGAGTGTTTATGCGAATACTCTAAAACTGCTTCAACGAATTCTTCGTGTGACAAAGCAGGTTGTTTTTTTATGATCAGATAATTTCCGCAAGAGCATCCTAAATATAATGTGGCATATGGTTGATAGCCACAGTCAGGGCAGGCAATTCCAAATAGTCCGCTTAAGTTTGACATTAAGGGATGACCGCATTCGGCACATTGGGGCCAACCTCCAAAAAGTGCCGTTACCAATGCACTTCTCCAATAAGCCTTTACCCAACGATTCCTAATTTTTCGATACACCCTTTTTACATTTGTGTATAATTCTTTGAATTTCCTTTGTATTTCCTGATTTTTATGATAACCTGTATCTTTAAATTCATAGCCTGTTAGTAACGTAAAATCATTAGGGAGTATTAATTCTTTATTATTAATAATTGCATGGAAACACTGAAGATACTCTTTCTTTTTAATCGGTAATCTATTTCGACGAGCGTATGCAAATTTTTCAGTTAGAGATGAAAAAATATCTTTTAACATCTTATTTCCAAAATCCCGGATATCGTATGTTTCTCGGACAATTTGTGAAAACACAGCAAATGTTGTACTTTCATCTTTCATGAATTGTCTCGTATCTATCCACAATAAGTCAATCAGTTCATAAAATTCACTAAGTTCATATTTCTCACAAAATATTCTCTTGGATTCTTCGTACTCAGATGGTAAATATACATCTTTGCTATTCTTTAGTTCATTTAATTTGTGTTCAAATTCGCTTAAGAAATTGGAGAAACCCTGCAATGCATTCAATAAAAAATAACACCTAACATTATGCTTTTCTTTACTTTTTTTATCATTTGCCCATTTTAATAATATTTCTTTAAGATTTCTAAGTGAAACAGGACCCGATTTCACCTGCACATACAATCTGGCCTTCCCGAAAATAACCTCTAGATCATCATTGCCTTCCGGCATTATTGTCCATTCATTCGGCTTTGTCTCTTCTTCATTTGTTAATATCTCATAACACTTAGAATCTTCTTTAAGCAATTCAAAACTAATCAGTACACCTACAACATCTTGATGTTCGATTCGTGAAGCAATTATTCCACCTCGTTTGTCTTTACTTAAATAACTCCCCACGTCTTCACCTCAAGGCATAAGAAATTTAAGGTTCATTTTCAAGCATGTTCCTTAAAGCGTTTTCCATTATAGTATATCCATCGGTTAATTTGCTCCACTCTTTATGTCACATTTGTCAGTTCGTTTTCCGAAGTCAAAAAAGTGCTGTCTTTTAGGCCAATTTGACGACCTTTTGAGACAGCACCCTCCAAAACTAATCGTGCAACAAAGCTAATCAACGAAAACAGTGCTTTTAAAACTGATTCCACTTTAATTAAAAACCAACCGCATTTCCTCCGGATATCGCCCGGCGCCGTTCCAGCTCCACATCCATTTCCGCGCGCTTGCCGTCAAGCTTATAGAACCAAACGGTAATTCCGATGAAGATGCAGATGATTAGCGGGATCCATATAAACGTTAATTCAATATATTTTAAAGCGGTTGCCGTTTGCGCGGCGTTCGGAACATAACCGCCCATGTTCAGTATAACCCCGATTAAAGCGCTGGCCAGCCCCATGCTTCCTTTGACGAAAAATCCTTGGAAAGCCGCAATCATACCGGAAATACTTCTGTTCTTTTTATATTCCGAATAATCAATGACATCCGGCTGAATCGCAAACGTGACGCCGAAGATGCCATAAATACCGAGCCCGGTGATCGCCAGTCCCGCGATGAGCAGCAAAGCGGATGATTTTCCAAAATAAAGGATTAAATCCCCCGCAATATAGATGGCGATGCTTAGAAGCATGACATTTTTCTTGGATATCCGCTTTTGCAGCCAAGGTAAAATAAGCAGCATCGGCAACCCGGACAAAATGCCAAACAGGCCGACAAAGGTGAGCCAGTCCGTCCGCTCGAGATTATACGTAAAATAATAGATGACGGTCGTATTTCGGATGACAAACAGCGCAAAATAGAGGAAATTCACGATAAAGAATAAAATGCTCTGATCCGTCAATCCTTTCAGGTCTTCTTTAAAAGAAGACTTCCCGGGCGCCACGGTCGGAGGGACAACCTCTTTTGTGTTCATAAAGGTGAAAATAAATATGAACATGGCCGCAATGCCGTAAAGGCTCATCGTGAGTAAATAGCCTTTTTGCGCGTCTCCTTGGCCAAAGGAATTTACTAACGGTGTTGTAATGGACATCACTAAAGCTGTCCCAATCAGCGCGCAAATCATTCTGGTGGACACCAGCCAGTTTCGCTCGTGATTATCCTTGGTTAATCTGGGCACAATCGTGTTTAACGGTATATTTACAACCGTATAGGCAATGTTTAACAGGGTAAACGAGAAATAAGCCCAAATCAGTTTTCCGGTCATATCAACATCGGGAACCACAAACGTCAAGATGGTAAATACGGTAAAAGGAACGGCACCGATCAGAAAATAGGGTCTTCCTTGCCCCCACCTCGTTTTCGTGCGATCCACCAACAAGCCCATGCCCGTATCCGCAAAAGCATCGATGATTTTGGTTACCAGCATTAAAGTGCCCGCGGCAGCGGCCGTGATTCCGAAGACATCCGTATAAAAAATCATCAAATAAGAGGCCATGGTGCTAAATACCAGGTTGCATCCTAAATCGCCAGCCCCATAACCGATTCTAGTTTTCCATTTATTCATTGGCTCACCTGTCCTTTTTTCAGCAATTTAGGATTCCGCCTTAGCTTCAAGAAAGTTTTGTCAGCGTTTTCATATCATGCTTTAAATGTTGATAAACCGATTTGTAAACCTCGTAATAACCGTTATATTTTTCGCGGTTTTGTGGATTAGGCATCAACTTCTCGTCCAAAACCGGCCATTTCTTTACATCCTCGTATGAGAGCAGGCCTGTTCCGATTCCGGCCAGCATGACATCGCCCATATTCGCTTCAACATCATGCACCGGACAGACCACCGGATAACCGGTCACATCGGCAAAGATTTGCCTCCACAGTTTGGACTTCGTTACACCGCCGGCAATCAGGATATACTCGCCGAGGTTTTCACCGGTGGCTTCCATTGCATCCCGCAAAGAATATGCAACCGCTTCCAGGAACGCCCGGTAAATATGCGCTTTGGTATGCGCCAACGAAAGTCCGACGATCGTTCCTTTGGCGTCCGAATCCCAAATCGGGCTTCTCTCCCCCATAAAATAAGGAAGCACAATCAGCCCTTCGCTGCCAGCCGGGATTTGGGCCGCCTGCTCATTTAACGCATCGTACGCGTTTTTCCCGCCGGCTTTTTCCGCTTCAAGTTCAAATTGGCACATCGTTTGCCGGAACCATTTCACGATCGCTCCCGCCGTGGCCCCGCCGGCGAAATAGTAGGATAGTTTTTTGGCATCGTATAAATAGGGCCAAACGATGAGATCTTTTCGCTTTAGCGGTTGATCGGAAATAAATGCCGCGCACATCGAAGTTCCAATAGCCGCCGCATAAACCCCGGGCTCCAATACACCAAGACCGATATTGGCGGCGCCGCAGTCAATCCCGCTGGCGATCACCGGCATTCCCTCGGCAAGGCCCAATTCAGCCGCGGCTTCTGAGGTTAATCCGCCAACGATATCCGTGGACTCCACCAGTTTTTCCGGCATCATGGACAACGGAATGCCCATGGCGTCCATCATTTCTTGCGACCAAGTTCGGGTATTCATATCAAAAATGCCGCCGATATTGCCTGCGGAAGAATAGTCGATGACAATATTCCCGGTCAATTTATAGATGACGTAATCATTGGGCGGGAGAAAAAGCTTGGTTTTCCGCCAATTTTCCGGTTCATGGCGTTTCATCCATAATATTTTCGTATAGCCGTAATAAGGGTCGGCTCCATTATGGGTAATTTCCAGCAGCTTTTCTTCGCCGATCTGGTCCAGGACCCATTTGGTTTCTTGTTCCGCTCTGCGGTCCATCCAAATCATGCACGGCCTGACCGGTTCCATATTGTCGCCCAACGGAACTCCCGAGCCCCCGTACAGACCGCTGATGGCGATACCGCGAATTTTCTCCGCCGGAATTCCCGCTTTGCGCACCGTATTTTTAATCGACGTCTTCGCCGCCTCCAGCCACACATCAGGCCACTGCTCCGCCCATAAGGGCTTTGGGGTCAATACGTCGTATTCCTGTAAATCCTGGGCGACCACATTTCCGCTTGTATCCGCCAATATCGTTTTCGTGCCCGACGTTCCAATATCCGTTCCAAGCAAGTAGTACATTTACGGTCTCCTTTCTAAATACAAGTAAAAGCACCGTCTATGACAAAATCGGCTCCCGTCGTAAAGCTGCTGGTGTCCCCGGCAAGATAAACGCAGATGGACTGCAGTTCTTCCGGTTTCCCCATGCGCTTAAGCGGGGCAACGCTGTTCCATTGTTCGATCAGCGGCTTCAGACTCGGAGAGTTCAATGTAAGCTCTGTTCCGATATATCCGGGGCTGATGCAATTTACGCGCACATTTCTTGACGCCCATTCCACGGCCAGCGATTTGGTGAGCTGGATCACTCCCGCTTTGGAGGCGTTGTAGGAGCATTGCGGTTGCGGCACATTCACAATATGTCCCGACATGGAAGCCGTATTAATGATCGAACCGCCGCCTTGTTTCAACATGACTTTTCCGGCTGCCTGCGCAGTCAGAAATACCCCGGTCAGGTTGATGTCGATCACCTTTCTCCATTGGTCGTACGTCATTTCCTCGGCCGGGACATTCAAGCAAATTCCGGCGTTGCAGAAGGCCACATCCAAACGTCCGAAAACGTTCAGCACTTCTTCGATCATGGCGTCCACCTCTTCAGGTTTGGTTACATCCGCCTGGATTGCAAACGCTTTAATTTTATGGCTTTGTTCAAGCTCCGCAGCTGTCTTCCTGGCCTCTGCGATATCCAAATCCACTATAGCCACATCCGCTCCCGCTTCGGCAAAAGCGGTTGCTACGCTTTTACCGATTCCTCTTGCACCGCCAGTAACGAAAATTTTCTTCCCGTCCAATCTCATTTTTTCGATGATGCCCATTTACTTGCCCTCCCGTTCAATAAAATTATTTTGTAAAATCATTTTATAAAACATGTTTATATAATATAACCGTTTTTTGTATCCGTCAATATGCGTAAATCGGCTGAACCTTAAGACAAGCTATAAACATCCTGCAAAAATCCTGCAAATATCCCACAAAAGTTGTTGCCGTATAAGCCGCTATGATATAGTTAAACCAGGATTACATAAATCTTTTTTGCAAAAGTATTTTATAAAAATATGAGGTAAGATTTTATGGACCATAACACCGCAGTTAAAGATATAAAAAAGAACAATTACTCGTCGATTTACCATCTCATTTATCAAAATGGGAAGCTATCAAAACAAGAAATCGCCAACCAGCTTCATTTGAGCTTGCCGACCGTTACGCAAAATCTGGTTCGTCTGGAAGAGGAAAAACGGATTGAGAAAAGCGGGTTGTTTGAATCTTCCGTCGGCCGGCGCGCAACCGCTTATGCCATATGCCCCCAAGCTCGGATTAGTATCGGTGTGGAAATTCAGAAAGAGGCCGTGCGAATATTGGCGGTTGATTTGCTTGGCACCGCCTTTCGGCAAACGGAATTGCCGCTTGGCTATGCCAACGGGGACCGTTATTACAAAGAGCTAAGCGATGCCGTGCAATCCTTCATCTCTTCTCTGGATGTGCCGGAAGATCGGGTTCTCGGCATCGGGTTTGGCGTGCAAGCCTTAACCTCCGCCGACGGACAAAAAATCACTTACGGAAAGATTTTGGATTGCACAGGACTGGAGATTGATGTGTTTGCACGGCATCTCAAGTATCCTTGCATGTTTGTGCATGATGCAAAGGGGGCCGCAGCTGCAGAATTGTGGGTCAGAAATGACATTGGTGACGCGGTCTACCTGTCGATTGGAAGGCATCTAGGGGGCGCCATTATCATCAATGGCCAAATTGAGATGGGCAAAGAAGGACATAGCGGAACGGTGGAACATATGACGATTGAGCCAAACGGCGCTCCTTGTTACTGCGGCAAGAAGGGCTGTATGGAAACCCGCTGCTCGGTATGCGCGCTGTTGGAAGAAGGGGAAACCTTGGATTCTTTCTTCCGCCAAGTACGTTCCGGGGTTTCTCCTTACGCGGAGCGATGGGATGCGTTTTTGGATTACCTGGCTTTTTCGATCAACAATATCCACCTGGTCATCAACCGGGAGTTTATTTTGGGCGGCCATATTTCTCCTTACTTAAAGCAGCAGGATATCGACATTTTGCATGAGAAAGTTGATGAAAGAACGGCGTTTCCCAGCCATGAACCCTTTATTCATATCAGCCGTTCCCCGGAAAACGGTGTGCCTATAGGCGCCGCGCTCCCCTATATTCAATCTTTTTTGAATTCGATTTGATACGTTCGCTGAATATACAACCAAGGGCATCGGGATTTTTCAATCCCAATGCCCTTGGAGTTTATTTATTCGGTGAGACTATCGTTAGATTTTCCCTTCGCTGCGCAGCCACTCCACCGTGTCAGCGATGGTTTAGCTGCATCTGTTCCGGCGTCAAAATGTTCTCGACCCGCGGGGCGCCGCTGGCTTCGCTGGTCAGGTCGAACATCTGCCGCATCGATACCATCTCATTGCTCAAAATATACCCCGCTTGCGGGAAATATTATTCCCCAAAAATCCGGCGCCCCCGTCAGCAAATAAATCGTATCTCTCATCCGGTTATCTCCTCTCCTATCCCGAAGTCAATGTTGTTTTTATCTGCCTCCTACCTTACTGAGAATTTGTTTATGAATTACTTCAGAAATGTTTGAGAAATGCTAATAAACGAAAAATGTGAAAAGACAAAATTTCTTAGGAGGTCACCTTATGAACGACAGTGAAAAAGCAGAAAACCAGCTCGAACAGGCAAAGGCCAAAGACTCGACCGATGGAGGACGAACGAAGGCGTTTATGACGAAGGACGCGTGGAATCAAGACGGCAATCCCGCCGCGGCTGTTGACGAGTTTGGTCCGGAGATGGAACAGGAGGACCCGCCGACACATAACGGGAGGCCGATGTAGTTAAGCCGTCGGGGAGGTTGAATTGTGTACTAAATTTCGGCGCCGGCAGATAAAGGAGCAGTTGCCATAAAGCAAACTGCTCCTTTTTTGCTAAATGTCTATGAGTAAAGGTGGCATTCGTAGGCTTAATCCGTTTATCGGTTGTCTAACAGGATATCCGCGGTGAGTTGGATGTGCGCTCTAAAGATCTCGACGGCACGATCGCTGTCGCGGCTAAGAACGGCATCGGTTAATGCCTTATGCTCGGCGCGGCCATCGCGGGTGGGCTGCTGTTGGCTCGACCAATGCCGATAAAATTCGCTCAAATCCCAAAGGCGTTTGCAGATATCCAGGAGAATCGGGTTTGGACATGCGGCGATAAGTTCGTAATGAAATTGACGGTGGATGTCAGACCACTCCTCGCGAACGGCAAGCTTTTGATTCACTTCCTTGTACTCGGGCGTTTGCGATAATTTGTGGTGAACGGCGATTACATTGGATTCCCATGTGAGATCGCCATGGGCGATGGACAGGCGTAATGCTGCGGATTCGTTGATCGAACGCGCCTCTATGATGCTATTCAGTTCTTCTTCCGACACTGTCTTCACGGAAAATCCGTGATTCGGGTTTTGCAAGATGAGGCCTTGGGTCGCCAACCGGGTCAGTGCTTCTCGCACGACGGCAACCGAGACATCGAAACCTTGGGCTAATTCCGAAACGGTTAATGAAGATCCCGGTTCATATTGTCCGGACAGAATATCGGACTGCAGTTTCTTTCTGACATTTTCGCTTAAAGTGGACGAACCGTTTCTTTTGGCCATGAAGCCAGCACCATCCTTTATACAAATCGGGAATATACGTTTAAATAGTTTACACCAAATCTATAAAAAAACAAACACTAAATTCGATAATTAGAATATTAAACGATTTATATTTACAAAATCGATTCTTATGAATATAATCGAATTATTCTTTGGATAAGGAGGTCATTTACAGTGAGCAACAACCCATTTGCCAAATTGCCGGAAGTCGCAAGCTTCAAAGTAACAAGTAACGATATTGTTGAGGGCCTTCCTCTACCGCCTCAGCAATACTCGGAGATGTCAGGAGTAGAGGGCGGCAAAGATCTTTCGCCCCATTTGAAATGGTCGGGTGCGCCCGAAGGAACGAAAAGTTTCGCCGTAACCGCGTATGACCCGGACGCCCCGACCGGATCGGGCCTCTGGCACTGGGCCGTCATCAACATCCCGGCCAGCGTCACCGAACTGCCGACCGGCGCAGGCGACGAGCATGGCAGCGGCTTGCCGCAAGGCGCCTTGCAACTGCCGAACGATTTGCGGCTCGAACGGTTTATCGGTGCAACGCCTCCTGCGGGACACGGCCCTCATCGGTATTATTTTGTCGTTCATGCGCTGGATGTCGAGAAAATCGGCGTCGACCCTAGCGCCACGCCGGCTCTCTTGGGATTCACCATGCTGGGTCATACGCTGGGGAGAGCCGTTCTCGTGGCAACAGGGGAAATCAAGTAACCCAAGCCGTTTGGGGGACATAGGAGACGATGGTAACGTCCAATGCTCCAAGCGAAGCAGCGTCAAGTACGGAGGAAGTGGTGAAGCTGAACGATCCGCTTCATCAAAGTGTGTGCTCCATGTGCTACCAGCCAATTAAAATTTTGAAGCATACGATCATTTGCGGCTGTGGGAGCAAAATCAAAAACAAAATCAAATTCAAATAACTCGAGAAAAAGCTTATCCTTGTACGTCAAGGATCACTTTGAAAAAAAGAGTTAGGCCACATTTAAGAGATGATTCCTGTATTGTACAGGGTCATCTTTTTAACCCATTGGTGCAACTTCTTTAAGCGCCCCTTCTTTATTCTTATCGATTTGCTTTAATGGTCCCCATAATCAGTCCGCATCCGTGTTTGACGTATTCGATGTTGTCTCTGGTTTTTCGGAAAAGAAAAGAGAATCGTTAAGCAACGCAATAGCTAATTGTACACCGTCGATCATCCCTTGCATGTACAAACGTTCATTTTCTAAAGCCCTTCTGAAGTGGTGCTTATCCTCCCAGTCCATAAACTCGGGCAGTTTCGTTTTATCTTTCCCAGAAAACATAGCATCAAAAGCTGCGCGTTCTTCGGCACGAAGTTTACGCACGTCAGGATTGCGTTCGATTCGAGCCGAAACTTGATCTAACCTTTGCTCTATCGCGTCTAGAAACCATAACGGAAATGGCATGGTTGTTTGACCTCCTCTGAAAGGGCTAGCTTGACTGTTGTTTGATTCCAACTCGTCTATACAATTGGACAATCAATAAATCCACTTTCTTGCTTTGAGCCTGAAGCGCGCTGTTTTGAAATAGGGGGGCTCCCTGTTCAAGGGATTCACGCCCTATTTCATTTAATTTCTGTCTTTCCTCCTCAAGCGCACTAAGTAAAGAAATCATTGACCAGACCTCCGTTTTCTTCATAAAAAGTGCCCCAATTACACATTATAAATGTAAACTAATTACATTTTGTTGAATACTTTATCTGTTGTGGCTAGTATAACAGACTGATAATGGACTTAAAAGGGGTAATTTTCTTGAAAGATCAGTCCATTATGCTCAAACAAATTATCGGGAAAACCGTCAAAGCTATACGTATCAAGCACGGCTTAAGTCAAGAGGACCTGGCGCATGAGTGTGGTGTAGATCGATCCTATATTTCCATGATTGAAGTTGGTAGGAACGAACCTTCTGTTACGAAAATATTTGACCTTTGCAAAGGGCTGAAAATCAAGCCGTCCGATTTTTTCAAGCTGGTTGAGAGTGAACATGCGAAGATTCAGAAGGACGGAGAGGACAAATAATAGCGGGACACAAAGCTTTCATTAGCCTGCGCCCCGCTATTATTATTTGATCGAAAAAGAATTGCGTCATTTGTATGCTGTACCTGTAAAATCGTACATAATCGGCGTTTTATCATTCATTAAAGCCACCCTAATCGGTAACGGGTATAATCTTTCCGTCAGGATACTCCTTTAATATTTGTCCTTTATCAGACTTGTATATAATATAGGTTTCATTTGCTTTTGCATCCAATTTAGCACGCGCTCCTGTAAGTTTAATGAGTTTCTGGAGATCTTTTATTTGATTCACGTGCCTCACATCCTATTTCCTTATATATAGGGGATTGACCGATTATTATGGATATAAACCCACATCTTCAACTGGGATATGATCTTGAATGCTAGGTATTTCTTCAAATACCCCGGCACTTCTATGAACATGCTTGAACGACTCTATCTTTTTCTTTAAGTCATCAACATTTTGTACTTCGAATAGCATTTTTACTGTTTCGATGTACCTTCTTGATCTTAATCTTTGTAGAAATTCTAATTTATAGTATTCCTCATACGCATGTGTTCTTGGATACCAAACATAACTTTTCTCTGTTTCGCTAAGAACACTAAAGTAGTAAAGTAAAAGATCAGCTTGCACCACTTTCTTTCTCGTATACCTTTCCGTAACCCTATTCATCAGAATCTCAGCTGTAACACTCACTCTCCTTAGTCCTAGTCGTTTATTTCGTACTTCATCTAATGATCTGCAATATCGATCAAAGT
Organism: Paenibacillus oralis; assembly: GCF_003863965.1. Taxonomy (GTDB): domain Bacteria; phylum Bacillota; class Bacilli; order Paenibacillales; family Paenibacillaceae; genus Fontibacillus; species Fontibacillus oralis. The sequence goes on along the minus strand of NZ_RRCN01000001.1, from coordinate 3,163,328 downwards.
AATCGTATGTTCTTGCCTTTATCTCTGTGTAGCTTCTATCGGGTATAAAATAAGTAGTTTGTAATAATTCGCTTAATGCTTGGAATTGCATTTTATCAATGAAGATAACAACTGTAAACAAGAACATCTCTCTTACAAGAAACTTGAAGTGATCCCACTGCTCCTCGTAAAAAGTACCGCTAAAACCTTCTGGTCTCATCGTCTTTTGCTGTAGCTGCTCAAAAAATCGAATAAATGGTTCAATTGCAACGTGTGTTTGGCTTGAACATTGCAACTCAACAAAATCTATGTAATCATTACGTAAGGTAAGCATTTCTTGGACTTTCGAGAAAACTAACTCATCTAATTCAGCTTCTCCACGTTTATACTCAAATTCGAATTGACTAAGACTATCAAGAAAGGCATCCATAAACTCTTGCGTCAAAGATGGTAATCTCTGCGGATTCCGAGTGATGGAATCTTTAATTACCTTGTTTAAGTTTGAAGTCTTGTAGTGTGCAGGTGCATCTTCAAACAACCATGATGGTATTGCACCTAAAGCAGGTTTTCTGTTCACTGGTCGGTTGAATATATTCCTGAGTAATTCTTCATATCCTTTTTCAAATTGTTCGGGAGAAGATAAGTCGATGTATTTTCTTGATTGCATATAGATAGGAATGGCTGGTTCCCCTGTATCAATATCACGTTCTGCAACTATTGGGATGAACTTCTCTTGGTTTATATCTGAATAAACTTGCTTTGATATGATTTGTGTTTCTGTACCGACTCCACCGCTACGTTCCTCTGCCTTTGTTTTGTATCCTTTATCGCAGATAACTAGAACCTTTTCTATATCTTCCGAACGAACCATACTCTCCATAAAGCCAAAAATGTCATGCCCCTCTTTTAAGTCCCACTTGTCCAATACCACATCAACATAGTTATCTCGTAGCCTAATAGCTAACTCTAATACCCAGTCCTCATGGGCTTGAGAGGTCCAGCTATAAGAAATGAAAACTTTGGGGGGCTTCAATGTTTTGTCAGTCATAGTAACATTCCCTCCTTATCACAGCTACTACTTCCCTATAAGGAAGAGGTTATCATCTTTATAACTGATATGGCTTAAACATAACATCAGTACATTAACCCATAACTATTGTACCATATGTTGGAATCTGCGTTATCGTATCGTTTGAATTTTCACTTCTAGTAGCCGAATAGGTATGTATCGCTCATATTACAGCTACTAAGAGAATTTCTGATGTAAACCACCCTCGTCTACAATTTACGTATTCAGCTCCTGCTTCGAAATTATTGACACAAAAATGCCCCCTCAATAAAGATAGGGCAATTCCACATTACTTCTCACTCTTTATGTCCGTTCCAAACTAATATTAAACAGCACTCCACATGCACCGTATGCGGGCGCCTCATTATTGCGGCTTCAGCTATAGTAACGGGAAACCGCGTAAAACATAGATCTCCTAATCACTTGACAATGCGATACCTGATGTTATAACGAATTAACATCATTTTTCACATCAGATTCACATAAAAAAGTCACCTGTGAAGGTGACGGAAAAATCTATTTGCGAACAGTATCACGTTTTTTAATTAGTTTTGACTTTAGATTTTCAATTTCAGTCATTCTGTCAAAAAGTACCTCTTGTTTTTTTCCATCTTCCATAATCAACTTTTGTAGGCGATCCTTTTCATCAAAATAATAATTGAAAATTACTCGTTCTCCTTCTTCCAGCTTACAGCAGGATTCAGCGTGTAGTCCTTGTCCATTATTTGAAAACTTCACATATTCGTAATTTGGTAATTTTGCATTAGCTAACAATTCCGTTGGGGTAAGAATGTAGCCCTCCATTAAATTGTATAACTCACGAATCCCTGTCATTTAAATTTCCTCCCAATTCAGATTCTAATATCTGATCCATTACTTTATAAATATCTTCAACATATCTCATGGCTGCTTCATATTCTTGCTGCCCCCATGTTTCCCTCTTGCTATTGCCCACTGACTCATTGACTCTTTGCTCAAGATACATTGCCATCATAGCTGCATTATGTTTATCGCTGTCAGGAATCCATGGATACTTTTTAAATAGTCGGGATTTATTAAGATCTTTATCTTCTTTACGAATATTATATTTTATTATTAACTCAGGCACCATCTCATCTTTAATTCTGTCGTCTAGATTTCGCTTTTTTCTATAAATAAACTTATCGGGGCGGAGTATTTTCTCTGATGGAGTCCCCTCTTCTTCCCTCCGAACCATTTGAAGTAAGACGTCTTCAGGATAGTTTGGAAGGACTTCTTTTAATTTTTGTAGTTTTTCTCGCTCTTCAGCTATTCTTCGTTCCCGCTCCTCCAGTAATTGAGTATTAATAAAATTATCGGTTATAAACGCGCCGTCTCCATCCTCTTGAACATGCCCTGTCTGCTTATTAATTATTCGGTCAGTTACATTCCCATCCAATAAAGAGGAGGATTCACGCTCATTGAATTTGATTACCTCACTCTTCTCTTGTTCTTTTTTATAAAACTCCCACAGATCGTCAAGGTTTAATTCATGATGGTGTACGACGCTGGCTATATTATCTTCATTGTTTACAACTTCTTCCGGATCAATTGCTCGTAATACTCGACCAACAAACTGCTCATAAGGAAGCCGTTGTCTAAAAGGTCTAAAAATAGCTGCTACAGAAAGGTATTTATGATCATATCCTTCCCCTAATTTAGCGACATGAATAACCACTTCAACCTTATGGTTCTCTATTGCGCTTAGCGCGGCACCCAATTGCGTCGGTTGCAATTTGCTATGAACTAAAGCTACATCCATTCCAAAATCTTCATATAATGAAACTAGCTGTTCTGCATGATATATACTACAAGCAACAGCTATTATTTTATGGGGCACTCCAGTTTTCCTTTTTTCTTTCAATATCTCAACACTCTCACTAACTACCTTTAGACTACAGTCTTTCGAATACGCAATTGACCTGGAAATCCAATCCTCATCTTTAAGTCCCATTTCTCGTATCTGGTCTATTGAATAGAGAATGTTATCGTTACGATCCAAAGTAAGGTACAGTTTATCTGGCACATACTTAACTCTCTCCAGAGATTTTATGTAACCTTTCGCCATTGCTTTACTAAGAGGGTATTTAAACACATATTTACCCTCAATATTTTCACCATCTGATCGAAAGGGGGTACCGGTTAGCTTAACAACTTTAGCGGAGGAGAAATATGACAATGCTTTTTCCCATGTTGGCGCAGTGGAGTGATGTGCTTCGTCAATAATGATCATATCAAAGTAATCGGGCGGTACTTTTTTACTAAGAGCTTTCTCCAGTCTCTCTTGGAGTTTATGAATGTTTAGAATAACTATATTAGCTTCATCTAAGGCCCATTTGGGAGTCTCGCTGCTATATTCAATAACTGCAGGGAGATCATTGAATTTATTGAAAATATTTCTGAGTATCCAAAAATTTTTAGGGTGTTCCGGATCCAAAGAATCCAATACAGCATCTTTAATTACCAATTGAGGGGTAATAATAAGTACTCTGCCAAGCGCATTTCCAAATGGAATTAAACCCATAACTCCTGTTTTCCCTACACCAGTAGGGAGAACGATAATGGCATGTTCCTTATTCCCTTGAATGGTGAAATGGTCATATACCGCTTTGTATGCATCTAATTGTGGTTCCCTAAGATTATCGTTTGATTCAATATTAGGAATCGATTCAATAAAATAATTATTATTCATCTAGCAAAACTCCTTAAATATATTTGGGTTACTACAATGAATAATTCGTTCACTGTCCCTCCTTTTATTACTTTAAAGTACATTTTCTTAGTTATTTCGATTCATTCGACATAAAAGTAGGTAAATCCTCCCAAAAATATTTGGATTATTATTGTCCTCACTTCAGTGACTATAAGGGTAGCGCCCATGAAAGAATCTCCACGAAACCTTGCCTCTCTCAATTCAGTAACCCCTAGTCCTATCGATGACTTTCAATGTAGACAGACCGTGTTTAGCGGTAGTTTTCCTTATCAGGATGCCGTGGCTCCGAGTTTTAAACTTCTTGATATCTAAAAAAAGAACGCCGGGGCTACCGACGTCCTTTTATTCCCACTCTTCCGTTCCGCTCGCGCCTAATCAACTACCAAAACAAGCGGCGAACCTTATCGTTTCGCAGCCACAGTCCTCCCCAGGCAAGAATCGCCATATAAACCGCAAACAGCGTATGCGAAAACAAGGGAGCGTCCACGCGAATTTGCGTGGCGACCACGCCGCCGTAAAAAGCGGTCAGCAGTACCGCGCCCAGGACGGCCGTCCTCGGAATGGCGTACAGCACGGTAGAGAGAAGCGCGAGGATGCCAATGGTCACGATATGATGCTCGGCAAACCCGAGCGTCAGCGTGCCCTCCACAACGACGGCCGGCTTAAAAAGCTTGGATATGCCGTCGAACAACATAAACAAAATGACAATACCGCTCATAATTCGCCCCGTCCAGAGACGGCCTTTGGATATTTTTTCGGTCATCGTTCGTCCACCTCGATCATGAATTTACACGTATCATAGCATGAACGACGATCCTTCGTTTCTTATGGATTGCCATCTTTTTGAGCCGCTACTCTTCTGCATTCTCCAGCTTATTCCGAACGCTGCGCTAACTTCGCAAACGCTTCGCTGATGTTTTTCATTCGATCTTCCACTTTTTTCGCCGCCGCATCCAAAGTATAGCCATCATCCAAGAGCTCCTTGATTAAAAGAACTTTTTTCACGTTCAAATAATCGTATTTTCGCGTGGTCCCCTCGGTTTCTTTCGATGAATGGATGATCCCTTTTTCTTCCCAGTACCTTATTTGTCTGGTGGGAACGCCTGAAATTTCGGATACTTCACCTATCCCCACAACCAATTTGCCCAATAAATCGAAATCCAAAAGGATATTTTTAAGCTCTTCGTTCGAGTTCATGTCATCACCTTCAATGAAAATAATGAAAATATTGCTTTGAAGATATTTTACCTCAAATGACGATCTGCTACAAATTTTAGTTTTATATTGACATTGATTGTAATCTAGTTACAATGAATGTTGTGATCATACATTTTTCGCAAATCAATTACTAAGGAGATGTTATTTATGCCGATTATCAATGTAGACTGCTGGGAAGGTTTTAATGAGCAACAAAAAAAGGAATGGATTAAGGCACTAACCGATGCTACTGTAAATCTTTTTAACCTGCCTCCCGATAAGGTTTTGGTGATCCTGCGGGAAACGCCGTTGACCAATTGGGGGCAAGCCGGAGCAATTGCCGCTGACCCCGACTTTTTGGAAAAAAGCCGCATCACGGACATTTCACAGCAACGAAGCGAATAGCCTGGAGGATTATTCCGGCGGGTGGTCTTTGCAATTTAAGGAGGGGCTTTAATTGGCACAGCTTGTTGAAAGAATGAATGCAAAACCAGATCAACACAACTACTCTTTAGTAACTGCCATACTGACTTGGTGCGGTTTGGCGGTTGTATCGAGCCTTTACATCACGATTCCTTTGGTCTCTATCTTTGCGGATGCGTTTCATGTAGCGCCGTCGCAATCATCCTGGGTAAGCAGCTCTTTCTCGTTCACCTACGCCGTTGGTTTTCTTTTCTTTGGGACATTATCGGAAAAGTACGGAAGAAGACAAACGATGCTTTACGGTTTGGTCGCTTTATGCCTGTTATCTCCTTTGCTTGGACTTGTCCACAGCCTGCCGGGGCTGATCCTGCTCCGAGCCGTTCAAGGCTTTGCCGCCGCATCGTTTGGTCCCGTTGTCCTTGCTTATATCGTGGAACTGTATCCGATTGAAAAAAGAGTGACAACCATTGGTTTTGTCAGTACAGGCTTCTTGATGGCAGGCATTATCGGCCAGGTTTTCAGCAGTATGATCAGCATAAATCTTGGCTGGTCCTATGTTTTTTATATTCTGGGGGGAATCTATTTGCTGTCGGCTATTTTGTTCGGTGGCTTGGTTCCAAGAGGAGAAGTCAAAAAGAATCAAGTAAGCATGGGGAGTACATTCCGACAGATCCGGGCTGTATTTTCGAATACATCGCTGTTGTTTTGCTACCTCGTAACGATCACGCTTCTTTTTTCTTTTGTCGGAATGTACAGCACGCTGGGAAATTATTTAAGCCAAACTCCCTTTGCCTTAAGCAGCAACCAAATTCTATTGGTGCGGGCCGTCGGAATTGTCGGGATGTTAGCATCTCCGTTTGCCGGGCGGTTAGCCGGTAAATTTGGCGCCAAACGTGTTTTACAAGGCGGGCTGCTCTTAGCGACAGCGGGTCTCGTCATCATTGGAATCAGCTCCAATCTCCCGATTCTGATTGGTATGAGCATCGTTTTTGTTACGGGTATAGCGATTTCCGTACCTACCTTAATCACGTTAATCGGAAGTATAGCAGGTGAGGCAAGAGCGATCGGTGTTACTCTATACACTTTTATACTGTTTATTGGCGCTACTCTTGGGCCGATCGCCGCATTGAACCTGATGAAATTCGGAAGTTATACCCTGACTTTTGAGGTATTGGCATTCATCATAGGCATCGGATTGCTGGCTTCGTTTCCGGTTAAAGCAAATGGTAATTCAAAGTGATACAAGGCCAAGCAAGGAAAAGAGCAAACCAAGAATTTCGCATGAGGTGACCAACATGAATCATGTCTTTCAAACAAACATTTCCGTAAAAGAAGAGGACTACAGCGAATCATTGAAAAAGGTCCTGCAGCTACTAACGATTCCGGATGGATATGTCCTGAAAACGGTACAAAGCCAAAAGCAAAACGCTGAAGACGTCTGGTGGTTCCGCTATGAAAAAGCATCCGGCGAAAACCATGGTCCGGGAGGCGAATATTTTTCGTTTGTTATAAAAAAAAGCAGCAATAAACTCCTGGGATTTACTTGGATGGATAAAACTTTGGCGGAAGGAGAACTTCCGACGAAGGAAGCTGCTAAAGCAAGCGCGAAAGAATTTTTAGACAAGCTTGAGCCGGGCCTATTTGCAAAATTGGATAACTTATGGATCGACAAACATGATGAAAGCATCCTAGTAAAAAACGGAGCGAACCAAGAAAATACAATAATTTCAGGAATGAAATATAAATGCTACTTGAAAGAAAGCGATAGCTACGCTTGGGTCATTGTCGGGAAAAACGGAAAAGTCATTACCTTTGAACAAGAAATCAAATGGGTCAACGGTAGAGTTACCGAGAAATGGCTGCATGATAGTTGAGTTAGAGACAGATCATGACACTAAAAAGCCCTTCACTCGCAAAAAACGAATGAAGGGCTTCTCCAATTCAACTAGTTGACGGGTGAGGAGGAGTGAACCTCCATCTCCTTCTTAGCGGGAAGGTGTTCTCGTTAAACTATCACCCTACACAGGAAGGATTGAGACCTTCATCTCCTGCTTGAGAGGCAGGCGCCTTAATTAAGCTACTGTGTGAGAAAATTTTATCATATGTTATGATGGATGTAAATCATTTCTCAAGGTGGTAAGATGAAGAACCCGGGAACAGCAACCGAAAACGGCCGAAAATTTAGATGCTATATATGCAAAGAACCGAATCCGGTCGTACACGACCACTATACCAAGCTATGCCGGGCCTGCGGCGAATACAATGAAATGAAACGGACAGCCAGGCATCATCTGGACAACTACATCGCTCTGGTGACGGGCGGCCGGACAAAAATCGGCTATCATACGGCGCTGCGTCTGCTCCGCGATGGTGCACGGGTTATTTTAACGACTCGGTTTCCATATGATGCGCTGCAGCGTTATATCAAGGAGCCCGACTTTGACACTTGGAAGGATCGTATTCATATTTACGGGTTGGATTTTCGCCAAATCGAAAGAGTCGAAATGTTCGCTCACTACATCAACAAGGAATTCCCTTACATCGACATTATTATCAATAATGCTGCGCAGACGGTGAGAATGTCCCCCGAGGAACACGATGGGTTGATGCTAAAAGAAGCGGAACTCCAAAAGCAGCTTTTTGGCGGACAAGGGTCTCCGCAACTTGCCGGTGGAGCCGCCCTTCCCCGCATCGCCAATCCGATAAACAGCGAAACGGCGGATTCTCCATATCTGCAGTTGCTGAATCCGGAACGAAGCTTGCCGGCTTCCTCTTCACAGCTGCAAAATTCATGGACGGCGGAGTCCCAACAAATTTCCGTGGTTGAGATGCTTGAAGTTCAATTGATCAACGTGACCGCGCCCTTTTTAATCAATACCAAATTGAAAGATGCCATGACGCGAAGTCCGAATCCAAACCGATTTATCGTAAATGTATCCGCGGCGGAAGGCCGTTTTCAAATGAAAAGAAAAGGAGGCTACCACGTTCACACCAACATGGCAAAAGCCTCGCTGAATATGATGACTCTAACCATGTCCAAGGAATATAAAAAGGAGCGCATCTTCATTACGAGCGTAGATCCCGGATGGGTATCGAACCAGTTCCCGGAACAGGCAAAGGCCCGCAAGGCGATCGAACTGCCTCTGGACTTTGAGGATGCCGCAGCCAGAATCTGCGATCCGGTTTATGAGGGCAAAGATGCCGAGCGCCCTTGGACCGGGGTATTTTTAAAGGATTACAAGCAGGTGGATTGGTGAAAAAGAAAGCTCTCTTTCGTCGGGAAAGAGAGCTTTTCTTCGTTTGAACAAGAGCTGCGGAATATTTTTTACTGTCATAGCAGATACGCACTTAATATATTCAGGACTTAATTCGCAAAATGCGCCGGAGGAAGTCTTTAAAATCGACCAAACTACTATTTGGTCGAAGAGGAATAGCACCGACTCCCGTTCGAGCATCTCCCTGCTCATAAAAGCATAATTCATCAGAGTTAGTCCCTGGATATAGAATACAAGCAAGCCGTACTGACTGGATTCCATCCTTATAAGCATGCATTTTATGAATGTCTTCTTTTTTAAATGTAAAAGCGTCTTTTACACCCAAATCTTCAATCTCATATTGCTCGGCGTCTTCCATCACAGAAGATAAAAATCGAAGCTTGAATTTTGCATCGAAGACATACAGATCCCCACAAAACTCAATAACGATATCCGGCCTGTACGGTAACGAATAAGACTGAATTTGTTTATTTCCGGAAAAAGAACGATTATAGGCAACAATTAACGGTTTGCCATCCAACTCATACACTGTAGAAATTCCATTTCCAAGGGTATGCCGGAACGGATCCGTTTGAGTAACCCAGGCCTGTTTAGGCTTTAATGCAAACTCATCTTCTATCGCCTGAAGAGTTTTGAAATACGTCCATACTTCATACAACTTTGCGATATCCTTTTGTTCGATCGCCTGATGCAAGCTGCGATTATCCAGCGGTTGATAGAACGCGCCGATAAGAGCCCGATACAAATCCAATACTTCCTTATAACCGGAACGGCGTTGAAGCGCAATGGATTGGAACGGAAGTGCGCTCATGACCCCAATTTCCTGAATGAACTCGCTGTGAAGCTGTTGCTCTAGCTGTTGAATCATTTCATTAGCTTCACCGATCAATTGCTGTTTATTTAGAACATTCCCTTTACTATTCAATGCCTTAATGAAACGATACAAAACCTCCTGACACATTTCCAGGACATAACGGACAAAACGATTTTCTGTAGTGTCAAGCGTTCTGAGAATAACAGTGTCTTGAACCTTCACAGGAAACATCATATCATTCTTTGCGTCCAAAAGATGACGACCAAGACCCGTTTGTTGAAGCTTATGATACTCCGGCAGACGAACCGCTGTACCGATATTTGTTATGAGACTAGTCAGGATGGTTGTGGAAACCTTACTGAGTTGCCAAACATCCTGGGTTCGCACCGCAAGCGACTCCTTACGCAACGGGTCGCGCTTGATGGCTTCGATCGCGCCCATCAGCCGCAGTTCAGGTTGTTTTAGCCAATAACGTACCACAAGAAAGGCATGATATAAGATTTCACTCGACTGGATATCAGTACTTTCTACAGTAACAACGGAGTTAGTATTAAAGTCGAAAGGCAAGAGCGCCATTTTCTCCACAATATCCGTAACCATACAGTCGAATTCGCTCTCGGTCAGTTTAGATTTACATCTTACGGTTAATTGTTTACCCATGAACACCACGGTACCAACCGAATTACCCGCATTGAAAATGCCAATCCATTCCCCATCCCTGCACGTGAATAAAGATGGATGCTGCTCCCTTGCCTTTCTTGCCTTCTCGGTATCATCAAACACAATGATATAGCCGGTACATGTTTCTACGACTGTTCCATCAACAATATCATTATACTTCATCACTTCCATGGCGGACCCTATTCAATGAAACTAACGAAGCCATATTGCTCCAATCGTACGATCATGGCATACAGTTTTTTTGCGGAGCGGTGAAAGCTAATCCCGTCTGTCTTAAATTGCGAGTTCGCTTCATGTGCCTTCGTGTCCTTTCCTTCCGAAAACGCATGGAGAAACCCGCGGTCTGCATCCGATAAGGCAGTTTTCTGACCTGTTCTACCATTATCAATTCCACAAAAATAAACAAGTAAATCCATAAGAGGTTGTTGCAATCTAGCCCGGTTTCCATGTAGTTTCGGCAAAATTCGTTGCATAATCTGCAGATCCAAAGCGTCCATCATTTCCATGCACCCAAGCTCTGCCGCATTCGCCAAAAAAAATAATATTTCATCGACGACGCGGTATCCGAACGGAAGCCGATGAGACTGCAAAATACGGTGGAGTTTTGTGATAGATTGAAAAGCTTTCTCAAGGTCTGGAGTCCACTCCCAGGATTTTTTGATCAAACGCTCATGATAGCGGCCCTTATCCGTAAATGTGTTGATTACTTCCGAATCAGCGTACCTCTCGTTCTGATCTATAACGTCAAAAGTTGCTCGATATCCCTCTAAGTCGATTTCGTTAATTTCAATCACATTGGCTCGATCGAGTACCTTTGGACTGAACATGTATGTAGTTTCGTCGATATTTACTGTCCCGGTAAAATACACATTCTCCGGAATCTCCAATGTTGGAGGAATTTCGTATTCCACTCCGTTTTCATCTTCGATCGGAATCGGCGGCTGATCATGTAAACGGAGATGCTCGCTTCGTATGGTTTTGCCCGATACCCGCCTGCTCTCGAGGCAACTAAGAAAATCCGAAAAATAGTATTCAACTTTGGCGAGATTCATCTCGTCAAAAATAACGAAGTATGGCTTCTCTCGATCTTTCCTCGCCTTTAGCAATAGGAAGAGCAGTTCGGTTGCCTGGTACTCTTCGGTGATGGGGTTGTAATATCCGAGCAAGCTCTTGTTGTCGACCCAGTCCGGTCGGACAGAAAGAAAGGCATGCCTCTTTTTTTCTAAACAATGCTGCCCATGTGCTGCCGGCTTACCCAAGCGGATAATGTCTCCATGCTCATCAGCTTCAAAACTGATGCGGATCCACTCCCCTATCGGGTAACGCTCCTTTAACGTTTTCGCTACCGCGCCCCGCAAAAATAATTGTACTGCCCCATGTCCGCTGTTTCGATTCCGGTAAACCTTGCAAACCTCTTGAACTTCATCGACAAATACATTAACTTCGACGGATTGCCCTGGCAAAGGTAAATCCAACAAGTCTTCATATTGCTTCTTAATCGTGATTCGATTGAATTTATGATATGATTCCTGAACCCGATTATCATAACTCTGATTATCATTTGGCGATGTTTCTATTTCTACGAACTCAGGAGGACTCATATATTGCGCAAACAGCTGAGCAAGCTTTGTCTTACCTGTTCCGGAAATACCCGAGAGCAGCACAAAAGGCTTAGACCGAAGCGAAGTAATATAGGTATTGATCAACTCATCACCAAACGCAAAACCTTTTGATCGCATGTTTTCGATAAATGGCTGAAACATTCGCTTCGCCTTCCCTCCTTTAGCGTTTTCTGGAATCTCCTCATTCAGAAAATTCCAAACATTATAGAACCCTTCGGCGTCCATTTGGAAGCAAACATATGAACCCATGACACTGTCTTGCGGGACCCCTACAAACTTCTTAAAGTTTGACTGAATGATCTTCCCCGGCTCTTTTACCAAAAACCAATTCACGCCGATTCGCTGGCCCCAGGGTTCTCCATCGATATTCATCAGAAATTCGGGGGCCGTTTCTTCAAAAAAGGTTCTGCTAACCTGTCCAACCGCAACAATCGATTTATTCCCTGAATAAGCAACAATATAGTCATTGTAACGAATCGATTGCATTAACGTACAATTTCGTTTCACCGACGCTCTATCCTGCTTCCCGACCTCATACTGGGCAGCAGCAACACCGTACTCAAGGCTGTTTCTCCATACTTCTGGATATTTGTCCGCGGATACATTAAACAACCAGTAAGCGGGTGAAGTTTGGGAGAGCAGCATTGTAATTAAAGTTTTCCATTCATCGTCTTCCACTTTAAAATTAGATCCCCGAACGATTCGAGCGGCAAGTTGCTTTAGCGGATCTTGTGTCATGCCCGACTTTAAAATGGGGGCGGATAACAAACTTATGTATTCTACGTTAACGCGGTATTTACAGACATCCTCAGGAGGAGCTTGATACGGCTCTTGTTTTAAGACGCCGACCGCATAAATGCCAGCCTCTCCTTTGGAGTTCCCTTCTCCTCCACTCGACTTCCATAACAGTACCGCATCTCCCGGTTGCATCTGCCCCCAATGTGCATTGACTCTCCAAGATTCCGTCTGTTTCCCCGAGTGGAAATCCGCGAAGACGTCATAGTCCTCCGGATTCCACTGAAAGACCCATGCTTGTTTGGCGTTATGAACCACTTCCTGTAGACTACCGTCTGTCATATTAGAGCCCCTCCTGACGATACAACACCCATTTCCCGCTCTGCGGGCAAAGTAATAACTTGTTTCGCATCCAATTTGATTTGCTCAGAGTAACGTTGTACTGTGTTCAATAATCGTAAAATTTACAGACTCTTTTGAAAACCTTAATTTCTGAATTCGCTTTGAATCCGCAAGAAGTTCGAATAATTGTAGAGGCCTTATGTGAAATGCCGATAATCTACCGTTCCACAACCCATCGTACTTAATTACCAGGAGCAGTTGCCGGTTACTTGACAAACATTTTCGTTTTTCAAAGTTCCCTAGAAACCACTTTAATTCTTGGCGGAAAATCGTGAATATCGCACTTTTGTCATTGATTGTTGTGTGCATTTTTAAATACCGGTGATTTTTCGAAACAAATAGCCCTTTAAAGAAGGAGAGAGGCATTTTCTCAAAGTCGTTTAGGCTTTCCGCCTTCTCAGGAAAATAGACTTCTTCTCGGTAAATACGTTTCAGAATTTGCTTGAACTCCATGATCTTGGATTCTTCAGTTACCTTGCCTTTTATCCATTGACCTTTCTTATAAATTGGTTTGCAGGGCTTAGAGTAATCCAAAAAGTGACGTATCGTTTCACGAACTGATTCAACGTTATCGTCAACAGTAATCCTGCTCATAACCTCTACGTTATAATTTATCCTATCAGACGACTCCCCGAGACCCCGGTCTGTAAAATTCGCGGACCCGTGATAGAAAGCGTACCCTTCATTAAACTCGAAATAATAGAGCTTAGCATGGAGTCTATCATACTGTCTCCATTCAATTCTCTCTTCAACCTCTTTCTGCGGCTGACCAGTTATTCCGTTTCTCGGTCCTTCTTGTTCGTCCCTGATATCAAAGATAACAGTAAAGGAGGCTGCATTCCGTGCAGAGCACAAGTTACGCCAATAACGAATGGTCTCCATACTCAGGTATGGGGATACGATAATGACCTGCTTGGCCTTTTTCACGTCATGCCCAAATTGCTTATAGAACTCCTCATCATGCGGTATACGGTATAAAATCATTTCTTCTCCTGCAGGCTCTCTACTTCATACCCCTTTGTCATGAATTAGAAGGCAAAGGTATCTTATACGTGTATATTATGGCTTAACCAACCAATTATTAAGGGTATCCCCCTACTTCAGTCAAAGAGATATATTTCAAACCCTTCATCTCTTATATTTTCAATGAGTTGGTCTAATATGCTTTGTATCTAAAACAAAGTTCATGAGTATATCGGCCCACATCTATTGTACCATATACTGGAATTTGCACTATCATGTTGTTCGAATTTTTACTCCTAATAGCCGAGTAGGTGTGTGTCGCCCAATATAACAGATTATGAAAGTGTCGATTAATTTGTTTGGGGGACATTTTTAGACCGAACTCGTAAAAACATGTTTGTCAGATCGATTCTAAGCCAATTTTATTATTCTTTGCTCAGCCCCCTCAAAAAAATCGATCTGAGAGGAAAAAATCGCCTATAATTAATCGACATTATTACTATGAGCCTTCCCCACTCCCGGCCATTCTTACGCATTATGCGCCAACTTCTATCATACAAAGACAAAATACTCTCTCAATAAAGAAAGGACATTTCCAAATTACCATCCCACTTCTTTGCTAACAAAGTCGAGTGTATTATTCACATTGCTCAAAGAACAAATACTTTGTAATTATCTGCTTTAATTTTTTCTGTAAGTGCTTGATGCTCCCCATATCCTCACCTGTTTCAATTATAGTTAATCCAAACTCATCTGGTTCTCAGCCACCAATTGATCCCTTTACCCACGGGTGAAAAACAGGTGGAGTGGGATGTAGTGCTAACACAGCCTGTCCTGCTCTTATTGCTATGAGAGATATAATCTAAATGCATATTAGTATTAAATTAAAGTGTACCTGGATGGCACACTAAATATACATTATCATTTTCCATTCTTGAGTATTAGAAGGTTATTAAATTTCCTTACACTATCTCTCCATCATCTCCTTACTCAACCTTCTAACCGGTCCAATTTGCTTTTCAAACATCGAATCCCAGATTTCGAGACATTCCTGCGCAATCTTACTCAACTCAGTTTGCGTGGCTCCGGAAGTTTCATCATATAGTCCAATAACCAACTTAGAAATCTCATCTTGTACTCCCCAAACATGCTCGTATCTTTCAAACTCATTATTAATTAAATGCCAACTCATTTTCAGTATAATGTCACTATATTCAATTACTGACTTGGATTCCTGTTCCAGATAATGTACAAATGCATGCAACGTTCTTCGACTTAATTCAGAACTCATTAATTCGATCAAAAAATCCTTATCTCTCTTTAAATCAATTAGATTATCATAAAATAATCTTGAAATCGGCATCTCTAAATCTAATTTACTCGTCTTAAATCTACGTATAACAGTTTTAGCTAATGCGTTATATTCATCCTTATTAAAATATAACATAACCATATATAGAACCTGTTCGGCTTGTAGTTTGCTCATAGTATCTACATTAGTCATTTCATTAACGAATTCATTTTTAAGAATAAACATTTCCGATAAGCAATGCGCTCCACTTTTTATTAAATCCTCATCTTCAGAATCGAAGCATTGTTTAATAATATTCAAAACACGCTGGTGGTATTGCGGATACAATAAAAAAAACATATTTTTTGTACCATAGAATCCTGCTAGCCGATAATCCTGCTCATAAAGTTCAAGTATCTTTTCAGACGCCCACCCTCTATCAATATTATATGAGGGCCATAACGCAGATAAGCTTGCCAATCTAACTGCTGGATTCTCATCCAATACCAACTTTTCAATTGTGTTTTTGAATTGTTCAAACAAATCACTATCTTTCCATAGTAGGTGAGCAATTGCTTGAGCGGCTTTACCTCTTATGCAATTTATCGCATTAGTTTGTAACATGTTAAAGCTACGCATTTCTTTATCTTCATTACTGGTTACATTTGGCTTGCCAAGTTCGGGATTTTTATGGTTAATTGCAATGTCCTTAAGAATATCAAGAATCTCTTGTGACCATTCCTTTTCTTCCCTTTTCTCAATAAGGGTGCAAATATAACTTGCCCTGTATGAAGTATAATCGTATGAGTATTTCAATATCATTTTTTCCAATAATTCTAGTGGTACTTTATTCATATTTTCACTATATGCCACCCCGCTAAATAATGAGTCAATATATACATTTAATATGCTGTTATGCGACAGCACCAAATTTATCATTCTTTCAGGTTCCATTGAGACAGCACTACTAAAACTCCTCGAAAACATTTCAACCGAACTCTCTACAAATCCCCCCGTCACTTCTTTCCAACGGGAAGTATGTTTTTTATTTAGTTTATTATTAGTCAATATCTCTATCCATTTTTTGTTACTTAGCTTTTTCCCCGAAATAGGGGAACTTACAAATCCACCATGTCCATTTGAATACTTGTATAAAGTAGGTTCTTTGAGAAATTTACGTCTTAAAATACTTAATAAATCTCTTGCCTTGCTACTTAGTCGATTATACGGAAGCACTTCCAGGATTTCTTTTTGGAGATCTCCCCAAAAACTCCAATAGACTTTACCATACCCATTATTTTCCCTGTTGAATTCAATTCTACGTTGATATAAATCTTTACTGCATGGTGACATGTAACCAATAACCGTTTTTTCTAATACATCAAAAACATCTTGGCTACAGTGCTCAGAATGCTTGGCTAATACTTGTTTGGCAAGTAAGAATTCATTGCCATTACCACTAGTTTTTTCAAATATGTTACTATCAAAATCACTGCATAAATACTTAATAATAGGATCGCTATACATGTATGGTAATTTATACAATGCATCTAATATAATCTCGTTATATAAATCATTTCCCATTCCCATATATTCTTTATACCGTTCCCAAAAAGCTTCTGGATTTATACCGATTAACGCTGCATTCGCTTTTTTGATAATTTGAATGCATGTTCTTTCAAGACCTCTTTTATGAACATATCTCCCAGACCAATCACTATAAGACAACATCTCATCTTTTTCTGTCGGAATATATGGTAATAGTAGATTAAGCACTTCAAAACCATTTTCAATTAATATTTCTGAATCCTCTTGCAAAAGTCCCTCTTCATATCTATAGATATTCTCACTATTTTTTTTAAGCTTATTCTCTAATAGAAATGCAAACACTTTTATGGTTCTCATTTCACAATGCTTAAACATTTCCTTAAAATCAAGATATGTGTCGGCCATTTGTGGATACTTATGATAAAATTTCATTCGCAATTCAAACATTTCATCAGTATCTTGATTGATATTGTGTAAAAAGCATCGTGAAAAATAACTATCATCTTCTTGTGATTGAAAGGCATGCTTTTCTATAAACGCAACATCTTCTATTTCATATTTAGGTGACATACTTACAAGCAGATTAAATACAATATTTTTTTTCTCTGGGATATCAAACCATTTGTCTAAAAGACCGTAATCCCTAAGTAATTTAATATATTGTGGTTTGGAATATATGACATTATTAATTATTTGAGTACCATATGTTTCATCTTCACAATTTTCAACTATATAGTTCTGTATATTCTTGTCTAAAACATCCAGTTGATTTAATACTTCAAAAAAGACAAATTTTACACTATATCTGATTTGCTTGGATGCAAGCATTTTTTGACCGGCTTTAAGAAAATCCTCGCTATCGAACTCAATTAAATTCTGTAGAAGCATTTGCACCTGATATCTTCTTCCGGGAGACTGTCTTTCTTTAGGCCCAATAACTTCTAATATATCTTCGCTTTCATAATATTTCTTCAGCATTTCATCAGCTAAAAAACAATCTAATATTGATTGATGAGCAAATGAAATTTTATTACCTTGAACCAACAAAAAACCATTCGAAGTCAAAAAATCTAGGCACGATCCATTGACACTTAATATATTCAATGGAATACATAATCGACCTAATTTATCAAAATAATTAATGATTTTCCCCTTAGTTTCATTCAAATCACCCTCATTCAAACCGATTTCAAAACACTTTCTTGTTAGTTGTCTCCACCATTCCGAAACCAAATGATTTGCAGTTGAACATTCATTATATTCTTTACTGGTGTCTAACTGTCTCCAAATAAACAGATTACTTGGAACTCGCAGTATATCCTTCAATTTGCCTGTTAAGCTATTATACCGATCCCCAATAACAATTCTGACTGTCTCGTCTTCCAACTCATTAATAAGTATCTTATGCCATTGAATAGTGCTAATTTTTTTATCACTATTATTAAATAGAGACTTAATATTATTATCGTTTTCCAAATCATATGTTCTGCATACAAAAACCACAGATATTTTATGCTCTCTTTCATAGTTCAATCTCTCTACTTGATTTATAATCTGAGCACAAACCAATAATGCATCTCTAGAATGCGCTTGAGTCCATCGTAGCGCGTCTAGTTGATCCAATATAATTACTGCTTTTTCGAATTTAGAAACACTATGAATACAATGAACTATAGATGCTGGAAGCCCTAAATCTCCCCCCCATTTCCCTGCCGTCCCACTCGGAATACGTTTATCTAATTTGATCGCTAAATATGGTATAGCATTTTCTTGACAGTAGTTAATAATATCCTCTGTACACCCGCTTTTTCCCCTTCCAGCCTTCCCATGTATTATCAATGAACTTCCCGAATCAATTGCTTTTCTGCATATAGAAAATTCTTTCCTAGGGATCAATTCACCATCTAACGGAATAAACATAGATCTATATTCTCTATTTAATTCTTCCAACCTAGGAACAATTCGACTGTCAGCAGTAAGATTTTTTAGTCTAATTCCTTTTTCTCTAAGCAGTTTATACAATACAGATTGGTTGATTTTTTTTCCTAGAACGTCTCCGTCCACTATCCAAGCAATCAATGTTTCATATATGTCTTCTTCATTACCTAAGAAAAAATAGCTTATTTTAGATAAGACTATCTGTTTTAGTTCGCTATCCGGAAACTGACGATAAGATATTCTTTTTAGATACGAGATACATTTTATTAGTTCAACATCTTCCTTAGGGTCTATATCCATTGCCTTACAAAAGTTTTTAAAAAAATCAATTAATTCCTTGCTAGCATTAAGTACTTGATAATAGTAAAAATCTTGAGGAATGTTACTTGTATTCTTTGATCTATTTATTAAGTCCTCTAATTGTGTAAAAACTAGCGGGGATACTAATGCAACTGTATTCGACTCGTCCCTATCCAATTGAAATTTCCAATTGGTGAAGATTCCTTTAGCATTCGCAGTGCCATAGTCCCAATACTCCTTACTCGCATTTCTCCCTTTACATTGCTGAGCTTCTCTACTACCATTCTTTTTACCAATCCATAGGTCAACCCCTCGTTCATCGTCACCGAGGGCTTCTAAAGTTATATACTCCAATTTCTCATCCAATACTTCGAGAATTTGATATATTATCCATCTAATTTCAAATCTATTGCCACTTTTATCAGATCTTCCTCCAATTTCATATGGCATAGCTAGATCCCTCCTAAGTTCATTTCGCTAATATAATATTATTTAAACGAGTTCATGATCATCAAGTAAAGCATTGGGAAAATCGTCAAAGCCATACGTATCAAACAAATCATACTGCTGTAACAAACCCTCCATTATCAAAATATCTGGATTACGCGAGGGACTTAAATCACGGTGTTCTTTTAAATGTTTACCAAGGTGCTGAAGAGCAAAAAAGCAGAGAAGAGCGGGATGAATGGCTAACAGTTGCCTATCTCGCTCTTATTAACTATGTAATTACTGTATGAGTAATGTTAAGCTCATAAACTGTCTACAATTTTTCTTTTCCATAGGACAATTCGTTAATATGATATACTTCAACATCCGTACACTCAAAAAGCTCCGGGTAAAAATTTCTAGGTTATGCTCATCCAAATTAATTGTACTATTGTATTCACCACAGTAAAAATTTTTTTACACCTACGTTTTCAAAATGAAACGTACTTTTTTTGTTCGTGAACCCGACTAAAGTCAATGATATCGTCAATTTGCCATAGTGAAGCTCAAAAAGACGCTCGGGTTCGTTGAACCGGACGTCTTCTCACAAGTTTGTTTTTCAAACCTCAGATTTGGATTTAACTTCTTATCCTTAATCGCTTCTAATTCATCGGAAAATATGCAAAGTCCACTACACATTCAAACGCCGGTTTAACATCTGAGATATTTACGCTTGAAACCAAGCTGCCCCTTATCTACCGCCTTTTGAATACTGCCGGAAGCGAGCAGGATGCTGCTTTTCTTCTTGTCCCGCTTGATTTCCACCGGGCCGACCGCCTTTGCGGTTTCAACCGCTTTATCATGGAGCGGCAGATAGGATACCCCAACGTTGTAAATAAAATTGTTCATCGCCGATTTTGTTCGTTCGGGTGAGCCGTGAATCGTCTTTTCTACCATGTCGAGCATATTGGCGAGTTTACTTTCGGAAAATTCACCGTCCGGCCGGCTCCCCAACAGCCAACAGTAACAACTCCAGCCCGCCGACATTCTTAACTCTTCCCCGCTGGCGATCCACTTATCGGCAACCTTTTGGGCAATATCCGCTTCCGCCAAGGTTACGGCGACCACAAAATCGGACAGCATATAGAAATAGGCCCATCCATCCAACGCTCAAAATCCGCTTCAGTCATCGCCTTCGGATCGGCAATGATGCCGGCAAAGTACATGGCGTCGTAGTTCCCTGTGGCGTAGAGCTGTTCGGCCAAAGGCTGATCGATTTTGATTTTCTTCGCCATCGGCTTCATAGCGCCCGTAGCCACGCCAAAAAGCGGTTCGCGGGCGCCGTTGGATATATACATTTTCTTAAGGCGTTCCTTGCCGAGGCCTTCAAGCTCCTGCATGATCGAGTCCAGATTCATGGTTCGTCAACTCCCTGCTTCCGAAGATAGAGGATGGCTCGAAGAAAAATCCCCTCCATTGGTTCTTCTTCCAGCTTACTACGTGAAGCAACCTGGACTCAAATCTAAAATTTGGAGGTTGCCTTGGCTCCCGCCTACTCCCCTCGGCTCACCCGAAAACCTTGATCAGCCCCAAAGCCATTCGCCTCGAACTTGCCGCGAAAAGACAACTCGATGCTGTGAATGTCGCCGACCCAACCGCCGCCCTTTACAACCCGGTAAGATCCGCCGCTACTATAATCCAAATCGTCCCCGTACCAGTCCCAGCACCATTCCCGTACATTGCCCGACATATCGTAAAGCCCCAGCTCGTTGGGTTTCTTGCCGCCGACAGCTTTTGTTTTACTATTGTTGTTCTCTATGATGGGCCAGTTCCAGTCTCCGGATAAATATTGATCTCCGGCGTTTCGCCAATTCCAGGCTGCTTCATCCGCGTTATTGCTTCCGCTGTAGGTGTAGCTCTTGCTTATTTGGCCGCCGCCCGCGGCGTATTCCCACTCCGCTTCCGTCGGCAATCGGTAACCGTTAGCGCCGGCATTGATCGTTACGGTCCATTTTATATTATCGTAATCACTCTGATTATTCGGGTCCTTTTTATTCTTATCTATATTGTAGTAAGGTACTAAGCCCTCTTTTATACTCCGTTTATTACAGTACTCAACAGCGTCATACCAGCTTACCATTTCTACCGGCATATTGTCGCCTATGAATTGTGAAGGGTTGCTTCCCATGACCTCGACCCACTCTTTTTGAGTGACCTCGTATTTGCCGATATAAAAATCCGATAGGATTACATCTTTTCCATAGTAATTGGACTTGGTGTTCTTAAAAGCTCCGCCTTTGACGAATACAAGGCTGTTGTTCTTGTCAGTCTTTTCTTGCGAACAAGCGCTAACCACAAACATGATTGCTATTAAAAGGAAAATCAATAGCCTTCTCACTGCTATCTCCTCCTTTAAAGCCATAGGCCGTCCTATAGTATGTAAATAAGTACCTTTTGCTGAAATAGTTAAGGCCGTCGGCCGCGAGACCGTCCGGCCTTAGACAATACCACTGATTAACCGCTTACCACACCGTTACGTTGGAGCTCCCGCTGCTTTGATAACCCTCCGTCGCCAATACCTGATAAGACCAGCTGCTTCCCAGATTCATTCCTGCATTTCTCCATGCATTTACGTGGTTGCCAAAATTGATAGAGACGTTGCTCCCGGTTGGTCTCTTTGACTGCCGCACGCTCCAGAACTGCTGGAATGTTTGTATACCGTCAATGGAAGGTGCGTTGTAGCGCATCGTCGTATATATGTCATAGGTGCCCCCATCGCTGTTCACGGTGCCTTTATACGTTCCGGTAGGTCTGTAAGTACCCCAGCTATCCACGACGTAATATTCGATGAGCGAGTTTCTCGTCCACCCGTAAAGCGTCAAATACGCATTGCCGGACGGCGCCCAGACACCGGCATTGTAGTTTACTGTTCTGGATGGCGATCCGGTAGTCCAGCCTTTACCGACAACAAAATTCCCGGTATTTTGCCATGTGACACTGTAATTGCCGCCGGACCCATTGACCGCGTTGACTGTCCCGCCGCCATCGGTCCAATATTGCCAATAGTCTGTCGCCGCATTTGAGGTTGCCGCCAACAAGCTAAAACTCATTAAAGCTGCCGTAAATACCGTTAAAATTTTCTTGTTAAACTTAAACATGCATTTACCTCCTCAAATATTTTTTATCGCCACTTTAACCTCTACCCTACTTCTTGCCGGTTGCTTCTTTTTGCGGTACACCGCTTATCCTGTGTTATATGCCGAGAACATCTTACTGTCACCCCCTTTACTAGAAAATTATAGAAGGAAAGCGCATACATTTCACTTCACAAATTAAAGAAGTTACCCCCCTATTTTTTATATAAATGCACGGAAACCGCCGAAGAAGCGAGGTCATAACGGGTTCGGCAGCGTCTCCATAATGCAAAAAGCCGCCCTATTAAAGGACGGCTGTACGATACGACACTACTTTTGTGTGCCGCCATATCCTTCCGGCGCGGGAATCCCCTTTTCAGCCGATCTGCTTACAGATTCCCAATCTTCCCATGTTTTTATGCGCTCTTGATGGGTGTTCCTAACGAGGTCAAAGATCATACTTCCCAAGATCAGTCTTAAGGGAGGATTTTCGCTTTCCACCAACTTCATAAGAGCCTCAGCAGCTAAGATGGGATCGCTATCTAGCGAGCCTTCCGCATACTGTTTCGCCAATTCTTCCCTAAGGGAATCGTAGGCGTCCAGCGGATTGCTGTAACGCATTGCTGTATACAAATCTGTCCAGTAGCCGCCAGGTTCCACCATCGTGAGCTTCACCCCAAAGTGGGCAGCTTCTTGTGCCAAAGCTTCACTCAATCCCTCTAGCGCAAATTTGCTTGCACTGTATAAGCCTGACATTGGACCAGAAATCAATCCCCCGATACTGGAAATCTGAATCAAGTGCCCTGCCCTCTGTTCGCGCAGGTAAGGAAACACAGCCTGACAGACCCAAAGAGCACCGAAAAAATTGGTTTCCATCAAGTCTCTTGCATCGCTTTCACTCAATTCTTCGACCATGCCTAAAGTCATAACACCCGCGTTATTCACAACGATATCAAGATGTCCAAAATGTTCTACAGCTACTTTAACAGTTGCAAAGACAGCCTCCCGATCCCTTATATCGAGATTCAAAAACAGTAACGAGTCTTGATATTGCTCCTGCAGCTTTTCTAATTTACCAATGGTTCTTGCCACAGCCACAACTTGATCCCCTGCTTCTAAAGCCGCACTGGTGAATGCATAACCAAGACCTTTGCTCGCCCCTGTAATAAACCAGACGCGCCTTTTTCCAATATTTCTATCCGTGAGTTTATCGGGCTTTTGTGTTGTCATTGAAATTCCTCCTATTGAAAAATAAAAAGCACAGGCAATTCTCTGCCTGTGCAAATCGTAATCGAATAGGAATATCCATATGAGTCCATGTTAACAGCAAAGATAAAGAAGCTACCCCAGAAAAACATTGGAGATAACACTTTATACTTACACTTATAAATGAACAAGACAGCATATGGACAGACTCATCCCGATTACTCTGCTAACAGGCAGAGTTAAAAGAAAGCTCAAATTAATGCAATGTACATTAATGTTTGCTTATCGGGAAGAATCTATCACACATAACCCTCCGTTCATTTCAGATAGAGACAGTATAACAATGGCTATCACAATTTTCAACTATGATATCTACACTTGATGAATTATTCTCTCTTTCCGGATAACCAATCAATTGTGTAGGGCACGCTTTAAAGCCGCGTGATATTCTTGTATCATCCTCTGGCTGATCTCGGCAGAAGGAAAGTATTCTTCGCAGCCATGAAAACATCCAGGGTACAAATGAAATTCCGTTGGCACACCGGCCTGCGTTAGCCTTAGTACATAGTCGATGGTTTCATCGCGAAACGGATCCAGGTCACCGACACAAGTGTACGTAGGCGGAAGTCCCGACAAATCGGCTGCGCGTGCCGGTGCGGCATAGGGGGATGCTTCACCTTGTTCCCCTAGATACATTTCCCATGCCAATTGGGTTTTGGCTTTGCTCCACACTCTGTCATCCGTGATTTCATTGCTGGACTTGGTTATGATTCGATCGTCAAGCATCGGATAAAGAGGCATTTGGAACAGGATCGAAGGGCCGTTTCGATCTCTTGCCAAAAGGGAAACAGCAGCCGTCAATCCACCGCCGGCACTGGGGCCCACAACCGCGATTCTGGATGAATCGCTCCCCAGTTCTTCAGCATTTTCGGAGAACCATTGGAGTGCGGCGTAGCAATCTTCAAGCGGAGCCGGAAAAGGATGCTCCGGAGCCAGCCGATAATCCACGGAAACGATGACACATTCGATTTCCGATACCAAATACTGCAAAGCAGGGTCCATCATATCGGCGGAACCGAGGATATAGCCGCCGCCGTGAATATATAGAACGCCCGGAAGCGGTCCATTCTTCACTTTCGGTTCGTAAATCTTGATCCGGACATCCGGATCCCCCGCCGCGCCCGGAACATATCTTTCCGAGGTCAAAACTGCGTCATTAACAGGCAGCGAGGCTGCCGTACCGGCAGCAAACTCTTGCATCTCTTTCCTTTTGGCCGCTAAATTCTCCCTGGTGTAAACGACTTCCGGTAAAAGGGAAAACATATTTTTAAGTTCCGGATGTACTCTTTCTTCCATCTTCATTGAATGTCACCCCTGGCTGTTTCGCCACGCCGTTTGCCCCAGCAGATCCCGCATGGTTGCCATGTACTTTTCTTCCGACTGGGACCATCTCAGTTTAGCCGTTTCTTCCGCGTCCGGACCTGCGAGATAACGCAGCCGGTTCGACGGATCGCACGCAGCGGCGTAAACCTGATCCGCAACCTGGTTCTCATCCGCACTATCAAACGGATAATTCATCATGGAGTTCATCATATGATCAAAATAAGACTTGTACGCTTGTGGAATGGATACGTCCTGCGCGGCAGCCATCGTGTTCGAAGCGAAATTCGTGGTTCGCATAGCTCCGGGTTCCACAAGTTTGACGGAGATATTTTGCGATTCCAGCTCGTACGACAGCGATTCCGACAGCCCCTCGACTGCATGCTTGGTCGCCACATAGACCGTCAGAAGCGGATTGGATACAAAACCCACGTTCGAAGTGACATTGACGATGGTTCCGCCCCCTTGCTCGCGAAAATAAGGGGTAATCGCCTGTATGACGTTCATGACACCAAAGACATTGGTCTCAAAAATCCCGCGGATCACATTCATCGGTGTGGCTTCAAAGATCGATAGGATGCTGACTCCGGCGTTGTTCACGACGGCGTCGATCCGGCCGAACCTGGCGATCCCTGCCGCAATCGCCGCCTCGATGGTGGCGGGCTTAGTCACATCAAGTTCGGTTACGAAAATCCGGTCGGGATTTTCCTCCGCCAAGCGCCGGTCCGGCTTGCGCATCGTCGCAACCACGTTCCATCCTTCATTGGCAAACTTCTTCGCTGCCGTATTCCCTAGTCCGGTCGAGCTCCCGGTAATCAATACCGTTTTGGTCATTGAAGATCCTCCTCTTCATCATTTTTGTTATTTCTACCTTAGCTTACCGGGTTGAAGCCGCTCTAAGTCAAATCCAAAACTCGATCCCTTATGGACAAGGGGATGATAGACTAATAGCAAGTTCAGATTGTAAAATAAACGAGAGTAACTCTAACACTCAAAGGCGGTGACGAACGCTTATGGCTTATACGATGAAGGAAGTGGTGAAAAAAACGGGCATTAACCCGTATACGTTGCGTTTTTATGAGAAGGAAGGCGTATTGCCGGCGGTTGACCGGGATGCTAACGGGGTGCGTAAATTCAACGACCACTACGTCGATTGTGTAGAGATGGTACAAGCGCTTCGTTCAGCAGGTTTGCCTTTGGCGGAAATAAAACAATATGTTGAGCTGTACAAGAGCGGGGACCGGACACTTCCTTTAAGAAAAACGATGCTGGCCAACCAAAAAAGCAGAGTGGAGGAACAAATAACACGACTGATAAAAACGCTGGAAAAGCTCAATTACAAGCTGGCGTTAATCGATGCCCAGGAAAACAAATTTGACAGGCTGCCCTGATAGGCGGAAAAGCATTCTAAATTGGATGGATACTGAATGTTATCTATAAAAACACTAAAAAATCGAGCTGAAAAACGCAATTTTTCAGCCCGATTTTACTTTATCTTTTTAAACTATTCGATATTGATAGTTTTACATCTAATGGATAAATAATGCCTTAGTTCTTACCGCCATAGCCCTTATAAGTAGCGTAAACCGCATCTGCGTATTGATTGGCCAGAATAGGACGGCCATAAGAATCTGTAGCTCCCGGATACCAGTAATCTCCTCCGTTATAGTGTAATAAGCCGTTATATATGTTGCCGAATTTAACAATCTTTTCATTTAAAATCAGGGCGCCCAAATAAACCTGATCTTGTTCACTGCTGTGATTATAAGCGCGGCCAAATTTTGAGCTGAATTGCGATAAATAAGCATTACGTGTGTTTGGTTCTACCTGCATCAATCCGTCGCCGGCTGATGGACTGCCTGGTAAACCTGCTCCAAAACTGCTTTCCTTTTTGATCACAGCACTCAGCAATAAAGCAAAATCTCCGCCTTTACCGAATTTATTGTCCGCATTCACTGCATATGTCCATATGTGGCTTGGAACTTCGGATGGCTTTGTTACTGAAGGATTTGTTGGTGGTGTCGTTGGTGGTGTCGTTCCGCTGCCGCCTTTCTCCCATAAAGCAGGAACAATGGGTGGTTCCCAACCAACGAGGGAAGTATGTGCCTGACGACAGGTATAAGTACTTCCACTATATGTTACTGTATCATTTACTGCATATGCAGTATTTGGAGCCCATGCTCCTCTAGCGGCTGCGCTCACCGGTAAGACTGCGCAAAAGGTGGATAAGAATACTGCTAAAACTACCAAAAGTGATGTGGCTTTAAAAGAAAACTTTCTATTAGTCATTTTCAAACCTCCTTGTATTTTTCTTCTGATATTTTCCCGTGTTGCTCATTTTCGATATTTTTCAGCACTATTCCCCCCCTTTGTTTTCACAAATACTTCAAGTTCATTCCATAATTAAAAGCGCTTAAACTTATTACAATTCTAATAATACATAAATATGAAAATAATCCCAATAGGACATAAGTTCTACTTTCTTGAAATTTTTGATTAGACTGGAAAGAGGCTAAGTCTACAGGTCATAGAGTCAACCTAAAACTTAGCCCCTTGATTTCATATTAAATTTATTTTAAATAAACTTTGGCTCAAGACCAAAATCAGTGCTTAACAAAATAAATGATGACGGTGATAGGGGGTGTTGTCTCTTCAAACCGCTTTGCACGATTATCCCCCTGGTTCAGGAAGCCAAGTCACCCGATCAAACGGGATAATCGTGCAAAGCCTCTGGATAACGAGTCTCGCTCCAAACCACACGGTCTGTTGCCGGCTTGACTGTCAAGCACTGATGATTAGGTTGAACCTAAACTTTTTCTTATTTATCTAAGTTCATCTTTAAAATCGATCTACAACGTCTCCGTACTGAGCGTAAATCCTTCAATCACGGCGTCTTCGTCAACCTCGATCAAGATGCAGCGTTTCCCTTGATAATTCACCTGTCTCACGTACTTTAAATCTTGAGGACTGATCGAGATCGTGGCTATCTTCGTATCGATCTTAATCGATTTCGAAGTGAACTTCGGAATAACGCTGCTCGCTTTGATTTCATAGTTTTTATCGTCAACGATCGTTTGAAACGCCCGTTCCACCTTTTCCGTCGTCACGTTCTCCACGCCGCTCACCGTCAGCATGCGTTCCACATCTTTATAATCCAGCTTCGGCGGTTCTTCCTCTTCGTGGGTCTCGATGACTTGATGAATTTCCTCATATACGTTCGCGATCGTTGAGGCATCGATCTGATCCCCCGTCACTTCTTTCACGATCTCCTCAAAAATGGCTCTCTCTTCTAACGCAGTCACGCTCTTCTCGGCATTTAAGACTTCCTCGATGAAATGCTGATTCGGTTCATGCGCTCTCCCCGAGGAATATAGAATACGATTCACATCGGAATAACCATCCGTCACGCTGGGGTAGAAAAAACCTTGCTCCGGCGAACTTAACTTTATGATCGGATCTACGATGACATTGTACTTGAATTCCCGCTCGACATAATCGAACATGAGCGTTTTCTTCTGTTGTTCCGTAGAATTTATGCTGCACAGAATGAAAGGATTTGCGAACATTTCGTCGTTTTCGCTCTCCTCGGCTTCTTCGTTCCTAGCCTTGGTCGGCTGGTAATATTGCCCGCGCACGAAAGTAATCACCGTATCCCGTTCATAGTGGGTATCCGCCAGCATTTTCTCCACCAACAGGAGCATCAGATCGTGCCATTCTTCGGGGTCGCCGGTCACCAGACCTTGATGGAGAAGCACCCGCGTTGGCGTCTCCGCCTCCTCATGAAGCTTTAATTCGAACAGCTTTTGATCCAATTCGCCGGCCAGCAGCTTTTTGAAATTGCCCATATGCAGCTCCTGCTTCTCCCTGTCCAATAGTTCAAACGGCTGACGTTCGTAATGATAGATTTCATTGGTTTCCTTCATAATATACACATTAAGAATATCGTAAATATGAAGCTTTTCGTGATCCAGCTTAAACTGCTTGCGAATATACGCGACTTCTTTCTTTAACATGATGTATCGGACATCTCCTATGAAGTGAAATGGACTTACTAGAAAACGATGAAACTGGATGTTTATAACGGAATGATTTGGCCCTTGATCCCACCTGAAGCCGGCTTCCCTCCAAAATTCAGACCCTTAGCAAGCCGCGGAACCCCCTGGCAGCATAATAGGATTCTGCTCCATTGTGGTACACAAAGGCAGTCTCGTAGCGACGGTCACAAAAGATGGCCCCGCCGAGCTTTCTAATATTAGCGGGTGTTTTCACCCAGCTCGAAGTTTTCGTATCAAACTTTCCAAGTTTCTGCATCTCCCGGTATTGTTCTTCCGTTAAAAGCTCAATGCCCATGGCAGCAGCCATATCAATAGCGCTATTTTCCGGTTTATGTTCTTTCCTTGACTCCAGCGCTTCACGGTCGTAACAAACACTTCTGCGACCTTTAGGACTTTCCGCTGAACAATCATAAAAAATGTATTCGTCCGTCTCTTTATCATGACCAAGCACATCCGGTTCCCCGCCAGTTCTCTCCATTTCATTAAGCGACCACAGTTTTTCAACATTAGCTTCGAGCTTTGCTTGAACATTAGCCCATTCAAGACCATTATGGCGGCTCATGTTTTTCTCAAATCGGGATTTCAATGTTCCGAGCAGCTCTTCACGCTGTTCTGGTGACAATTCCTTTTTGTTGGTTTTATTACTCTTGGTCATGTTAGACCCTCCCTCATACGTATTTCAAAAATTACGCATTTGCTCCATCCTATCTCAGCTCTTTATACCACAACTTTATTATAGTTTAAATCATGTATATAAAAAACAGGGAAAGGCTTGATAGATAAGGGTTCTTCCCCTTTTCCTTGTATCCTTTCCCACGAGTATTATGGTCTACTTCTTGAAAATCAGCATGGTCAAACCAAATCTGCCCCATCCCGGTTAGCAATACGCCCATATTGTCTTGCCTTCTTCTAGGCTATTAGCATACTCATAATGTTTTACGCCGTAGTTCATAAAAATACTGCACAATGGGATGCTTTAACTTCATCTGATCGGACAAATTTAAAATCCGCTTTTTCCCAACTCTTCTGTCCACCAAAGCTAGAATATTCAATAGGATATCATGGCTCTCCATGCTATCCTCTACAGACGTAGATAAGAACTTATTAGCCACAACGATAAAATTGGATTTACTTAATGAAGCCTGTGCGGACAAAAGCTCTTTTGCATGTTCAGAACTTTTTCTGCTTCGGGCAATGACTATTAAGCGATCCTCCGGCACGGGCCCCTTGGTATCTTTTCTGACCGCTTCAATTTCGTCACTGGTGATAGGAATTTGAATATCGGGATCATTCTTAATTTCAAGCTCCGTTTGATACCATCTGATGGAGTTCGTTTTATCACTCATATTGAGTACGTTCTTTTTATCAACTGAAATATAACAAATCCCTGATTTATCCGGTAAATAACGATAACCCGGTGCGCGGTATTCCACCCTTCCCTGTAACGCAGGACTGAGAAAGCTCTCCAGCTGCTGCTTCAATTTGCTCCAGGACATGTAAACTCCCCCTCCATATAAAAAACAGAGGAAAGGCTTGCTGGCTCCGGGTTTGCCCCTCTCCATTCATCCGATCCTCATGCTCTTGACGTCTTTTTCTATTTCCCACACGGATTCGTTTGGAATTACTTAATCCCCACGTTCCTCCGCTCCGGCATGCTCCTTGTTTCTAAACTCATCGAGCAGCGCGCGTACTTCACTTGTGGACCTTGCGTTCATTAAGCTGTTTCTTAATTCGCTCGCCCCTCGAAATCCGCGGACATATATTTTAAAAAATCTGGGTAGAGGGCTGAACGAACGCGGCGGCCCCAGTGCTGAATAGTGATCATGGAGATCCAGATGCAACCGCAGTAAATCAAGCAATTCTTCGCTGCTGTGTTCCCTCGGCTCCTTCTCAAAGGCAAACGGATTATGAAAAATACCGCGCCCAATCATAATCCCATCCACCCCGTACTGCTCAGCCAGCTTGAGGCCGGTCTGGCGGTCAGGGATATCCCCGTTAATGGTCAGAAGGGTATCCGGAGCCACCTCATCACGAAGCTTCTTAATCTCCGGGATGAGCTCCCAATGCGCGGCTACCTTGCTCATTTCTTCTCTTGTCCGCAGATGAATGGACAGATTCACAATGTCTTGCTGCAAAATATGGGTTAACCAGCCGCGCCATTCGTCGACGCTACTAAAACCAAGTCTTGTTTTTACGCTGACGGGCAGTCCCCCGGTTTTGGCGGCCTGGATAAGTTCCGCTGCGGTTTCCGGACGGCAGATCAGGCCGCTGCCCTTCCCGTTCTCCGCTACATTCGCTACAGGACACCCCATATTAATATCGATGCCTTTGAAGCCTTCCTTCGCCATACCGATGCTCATTTGACGAAAGTATTCCGGCTTATCTCCCCAAATATGCGCTACCATGGGCTGCTCATCCTCTGTAAACGTCAAACGCCCGCGCACACTATGGTTCCCCTCCGGGTGACAATAACTTTCCGTATTCGCAAACTCCGTAAAAAACACATCCGGTCTGGCCGCTGTACTGACGACATGGCGAAAAACAACATCCGTCACATCCTCCATGGGCGCCAGTATAAAAAAAGGCCGCTGTAAATTACGCCAAAAATGTTCTGTCATATCAAAAACCTCTCTATATCAAACGTCTGTAAGTGTTAATGGTCTACGTTTAAACGAGTATATCATAAACCCTGGAGTGAAGCATACTTACCCAACAGCTTCAAGATGAGGGGGAAGCCTCCTCGAACATTGGCCCGGATACATTTTCTGTTGATTTCTTGGAAAGGTTAGTATATATTTAGATGATTGAACAGTTGACTGTTCAATCATCTAAACGTTTAGGAGGACATTAAAATTGAGTTATCGTATACAGTTCACCATTACGGACGATGAACATGCAGACTTAAAAGCGCAGGCAATTACCGAGGGTTATCCGAATGTTGCTGAATTTTGTAAATCAAGGGCGTTAAACGGCAAAAATACGTATGCAGACCTTTTCAAGGAAATGAAAGAGAAAATTGAAAAACTAAAGCCTGATGACAAAATTAACGAGCAGCTAAATCCGGGGGAATTCTATCTTCGTGATATAATTCCGACACCACCTGCTTTGCTTGGACGTTGGTTGTATGAAGCTGTCCATGATGGAAGAATACTCCACGTTGAGCACCTTGGAAATGACGGAACAAATCCCGAAAAATATAGAATAACAGTACGCTATCAAAATGATTTCATCCCTCTGATGGAAGAATCGCGTGAAAAGTATGAGACTTATAACCATCTACAAATGGGAAAGCGGAAGTAAAAAGGCAGCCTCTGCTTTCCCATTTGTTTAAGCCTTAATTTTATTTCGAACTAACGTTATCCATTAGGCTTGGTCACCGTGAGATGACGGTCAGGCAGGATGATTGTAAAGGTGCTTCCTCTCCCTAACTCGCTTTGCACATCAATAGTACCGTTACACAGATCAACTATACGCTTCACGATGGCCAGGCCAAGACCATTCCCTCCTATTCCTTCGGAATTATTCCCTCGATAAAACTTGTCGAACAAATGGGTCTTCGTTGTTTCATCCATGCCTGTACCATTGTCTTGTAACACAAATCGGATTCCCCTTGACGTATTTTCAAGACGGACGCTTAACAGCCCTCCGGAATAGGAGTACTTAATCGCATTGTCGAGCAGATTAATCCACATTTCATGAGTAAAACTTTCGTTCCCAGTAAATAACATCTCGTCCATTTGTATATCAAGTAATATATTTTTATCCACCCACCTTTGTTCCATTAGCAAAATAACTTTCCGGATCTGTTCATCCAAGCGGAACGTAGTTTGATGGGACGTAATATGGATATTTTCATACTTTGTCAGATTCAGTATATTCGTTGACAACTGGTCTAGTCTCTCTGACTCCGTAACAATGATCTGAAGAAAATCATCCTTCTCTTCCTCGCTAAGATTACCTTTCCTGAGGAGCTTAGCAAATCCACGGATTGACACAATTGGCGTTTTGAATTGATGGGCAAACTGATTGATGAAATCACTCCTCATCGTTTCAATTGATGATAACTCCTGCGTCATTTTGTTAAAACTTATTTCAAGCTCCCGCAGTTCAGCAATCCCTTTTGTTTCCAAGCGGGTATCAAAATCGCCTTGTGCCACTTTCGTTATTGCTTCAATGATGTTCCGAATGGGTCTTAACACTCTTTGACTAAAAAAATACGCTAACGCTATCCCGATGGGCAAGACAAGGTTGATAGAAACTGCTTGACGTGATTCAGAGCTATGGAAAAAAAAGGACAGCCAGGCACTTAATAAGATGGATGCCAACATGATGAGGGATATATATGAAACTAAAACAAAAGTCAAGCTCCGTCTATTTAGGATTTTTCTTAGGAACATCAAGCTTTTTTCACCGCCTTGTAGCCAAGTCCTCGTACCGTAACGATCTCGAATTCATTCCAATCGCGAAACCTGTCCCTCAAACGGTAGATATGCACATTCAAGGTGTGATCGTCCGTAGTCGTCTCCATCCCCCATATTTCATCCATGAGCTGCAAACGCGTAAATATAACGTTAGGATAAGAAAGAAGCTTAAATAACAACTGGAATTCTTTTGTCGGCAGAAGGAGCTCTTCGTTCCCACGAGAGATCGTTAGCGTCTTATGATTAAGTACAACATTGCCGAAGGTCAACTTATGTTCGCTCATAATCTGCGCTCTTCGCAATAACGCTTGGAGGCGGAGGAGCATTTCTTCTTCGTTCACAGGCTTGGTCATATAATCATCGACCCCGGAAATGAACCCTTCCTTTTTATCGTTAAACTCTTGCTTGGCAGTGACCATAAGAATGGGAAGGTTTGCCCAGGATGAACGGAGTTGCTTCGTTAACTCATATCCGTCCAAATTAGGCATCATGACGTCTACGATAACCAAATCTACATGTTGCTTGTCCAGAAGTATAAGCGCATCCAAACCATCCCTCGCCAGCAAGACGCCGTAACCATGTGACGTCAGGACTTTATTCATTAACTTTTGTGTATTCAGGTCATCCTCAACTACCATAATTTTGATCATGATATATGGCTAACCTCCCTTGCGTAATTTTAGGCAAATGCTAATACCGAGCCTTCGTTACTTATTAAAACTCAAATCAATATAAACTGCAATTTATGTTCTAGTTGATATTCAGTTGAGGTTAGGGTATTAAGATGCAACTAAACACAGAAAGGTAGGGAGAAAAGATGGGAGAAATCAACCATACAGCAAATGGAGCTACTCCGACAATTTTCAAGAAAATTTCAGCTTGGGCTCTATTGCTCGTATCCGTTATTGTAGGAATGATCGTTTCGATGTTAGCAACAATATACTTTGCTGGAATAACCGGGAGTCGAATAATCGCGTTTGCTGCCGGGATAGTTACTCTCGTAATTATTGCAGGTGGAGGTTCGTATTTTGCCGGGCGAATGTTAAAAGGAAAACAGGTACAGTCAAACAGAAAATACTCTATGTTCACTTCCGGAATAGCTTTACTTTTGACTGCATCGCTCATGCTCGGTTTCCTATATGCCCCTGCCGAATCGAATCCAATGCAACCGAATGATCATGTACAATACTGGGATTTATCCACCGGGTCACGAATCGCGTATACACGTATCTCCGAGAACGTGGATAAGCCATATCCTGTTTTACTCGTTCATGGGGGCGCAGGCGCACCGTCTTTGGAGGCCGATGATTATGCTAAGGCTCTTGCCAAAGAAGGATATGACGTATACAACTATCAACAAGTCGGTGCCGGTCTTTCCAGTCGACTTAAACCAGATGAATATACAGTTGACAGACATGTGCAGGATTTGGAAGCCATCCGCAAACAATTGAATGCTGACAAAGTGATTTTAATTGGTGGCTCCTGGGGCGGAACACTGACTGCAAACTACATGGCGGCTTACCCTAATAACGTTGAGAAAGCCGTCTTCCGGTCCCCCGGATCTATCTGGGCTAGTGCGAACGCGAACATTGGACCCGGGGATAGTACAGCCGGACAACAGGATCAAAATAAAGCAGTTTCAGGGAATCTGCGCTTTACTATGGCTCAATCCATTGCTCAATTAGGAGGTACACAAGGTCTATA
Source organism: Paenibacillus oralis (assembly GCF_003863965.1). Classification (GTDB taxonomy): domain Bacteria; phylum Bacillota; class Bacilli; order Paenibacillales; family Paenibacillaceae; genus Fontibacillus; species Fontibacillus oralis. The sequence goes on along the minus strand of NZ_RRCN01000001.1, from coordinate 3,128,034 downwards.
CGTATTGATGCCAGAAAAATCGCTCGATGGATTACTGGAACGTTTTGTAGATACGCTTAACATGGAACCTGGTAATCCGAACCCAGATACGAATGAGGAACCTCCTTCCGAAGGGTACGGTTTCTGGGTTAATGCAAAAACGGGACAGAATACCCGGATAGTCCCAGATCCGCGGCCAGCATTGAAAAAGAATACAACACCTGTCTTAATCATACGTGCACAATATGATTATATTGCCTGGGAGCAGACACGTGAATACCGGAATACATTCCCGAACTCCAAGTTACTGCCTGTAGCGGGGCTTGGACATAAAATCACTAAACCTTACCAGCAGATTTATTCAGAGGCCATTGTTAAATTTTTGAATGGTGAAGAGCTTCCTATCGAACCTTATACCGGGGCAGAGAATCCCTTTTCTGTTCAATAATTGATGGGAATGTATAAATACAAAAAGGTTAGAGAAACTTAAATGAATAAGAGCGGGCACTTATCAGTTGAAATCTGTTTGGTGCCCGTTCAATAATGATCCTCTGTTGTTTTTTCAAATAGATCATTGATAGCCGTGTTTGCCGTGCTTGAAGACCACCGATTGTATTCTACATAGAAATAACAATAAGCCGTTGACGGGCATTTTTTTGTCTACGGCCATGTTTACTCGGAGTGTCAGCAACAGGACTTTCTTTGGAGCCTACGTCGAAGAGATTGTCCATAACTGCCGTCGAGCTCACTGCAATTTCTGGCATCCCCAGCTCAGGATTTGTCTGAAGCTGAATATCCCGTAAACACGAATGACATAAAAACTTCTCACGAAAATAAACCGGTGCGAAAATCGAGGCGAAAAAAGGGCGTTTTTAAAGCCGATTTTCGCCCTTTTTTCGTCCAGAAACCACAACATCTTGTGGTCAAACCGTTTCATTTGTCCTTGTGACCACAATACGTCATCAGAACTGTACACTCAACGTGCCTTGAGTGTACGAAAATGATGACCCTAAGGCCTGGTCGCCCCTTGGCGGAAAATCTATCGTTTTTAGATCAAAGTCTTTATGTCTTTCTTTTTTTATTGCCTACTGAAAGCGTCCTTCCTAATCCCTCTGCCCCAAGGCAGTCTTGGTTTTCTGACTTTCTGACAATCCTGTCAAACATAAAACCAGTAAAATAATTTATTGCTCAACTACCCCAAAATCATCCACATAAACATATGCTGTACCAGGATTCTTGTAAGCATACACTGTTGCCCTGGTAGCGCCTGCTCCGGTTGTAAAAGGAATGTTTACCATTGTCCATGATGTACTGTCAGATGTTGCAGATGCATCCGTTCCTTCAAAGCCATTAACGCCAATCTGAATCTGCTCTCCTATGTCTGCCTTAACCCAGGCGGTACACACATAGCTGGTATTAGGTCTTAGCCCCGTAAGTTCCTGCTCGATACCATCTTTTCCGGGTCCCAATCTAACGCTCTTAGAGCCGCTTCTTGGTACCGATACACTTGCAGCAGTATCTGAATATGTTGCTGCCCATGGTGAGATTATCCCTTTCTCGAAATCAGATTGCCTTACGTTATTAACATAAAGTAAGCTGACACTCTCAAAAACCGGGTCCGGAGGTGAAGAAAAATCATGCCCGGCAGTCCAGTCAGTTCCACCGAACTCATATGCTCCAATATCCGGTGCCGCACCAACATAATCATTCGTGATTCCAGATATTACAACCCCTGCATTAATAGCTGGAGAATTAGACTGCAGCCTAAAATCATATGCTGTGGGATTCGCAAATAACGGATTGGTTTCTGAGGTAATATTATTTCCCTCTATATGAGTACCAGGCAGTGTAAAGGCTGTAGTAAAGATATTGTTGAAAATTCTGTCGCCGTACATATCTGACTGAAAATTACTTCCCCAATATCCTACATTTCCGTTACTGTAGGTGGTATTGTTATAAATCAGGTTAAAATTACTGGGTGTATTCAATCTTATCCCTGTATAGTTTCCCCATACAACATTATGATGCACAATATAGCCCTTGCTCCCGTTATCCAGATAGATACCCGTGCCGGAATAATTCTTTGCCAGATTATCATGGATGTAATTATGATGAATTACCGTCCCTTGCCCATCCCAGGCAAATTCATAGAGTATTCCGCAGTCTTTTGTCAGCTTTCCTGCATTGTACAGATTATTATATTGTATCCGGCTGTTTTGGGTAGGCATAAATATCAGGTGACGCCCAGCGTTATATACCGTATTATGACTGATTAGATGGTTTGCCCCCAATAGATAGATTGCCGGAATATCCGCTGCCGAATAATTGGCTTCATGAATAAGATTATTAATTACTTTATTTCCTGTTCCCTCTATACTCACCAGATTACCGGAACTGTAGGTCAAAGTACTGTCTCTAAGCTCATTATTGGTACCGGACATAAATATCCCTGTACTGTATTGTCTGGTAACATCCGAATCATGACTGACATATTCCGCAATCATATTAGAAACTTTACAGTAATTAGAATTAGACATTTTAATGCTGGAGGCAAAGATATTAATTCCGGTAATATTTATGTAAGAGCGGGAACTTAAATCAAATGCATAAGTCCGCTTCTTTGCTTCTACTGTCAAAGTATTCGGATCAACTCCACCAGGGGCCCATAAATAAAGTCTGCCAGTAATGCTGTCATAATACCATTCTCCCGCACTGTCAAGATCTTCAAGATTACCAGTAATATAATAGCTGTTACCGCCTGTCGCTGCAGTAGCCATTTGATCAAAGGTAATGGAGCCGTCACTTGAGCCGGTAATGGTACTTTTATAAGATTTGTAGCCTGTTCCCGGAACACTCCAAACCGTCTTGCCAACCCAGTATCCAGGTGCCTGAGTTAAGTCCCCATCCTTGATGGTTGTAGTGGAACCGGAATCAACTGTTGCATATGTTGAATTTAAGGGATCAAGTGTTGGTGAATTGGGCCATCTGGCTTCAAATTGCATTTGCTTATTAACAAATATCTGATCTTTTGTTCCAAGGGAACCCATCATTTCCGCATAATAGATGGATCCGGAGTAATTTTCCCAGCCAGTAACCGGATCGGCACCAGATACCGTTACGTTCTCTCCTGTATAAGCCTTAAAGTTTATGGGATTTGCAGAAGTTCCGGAAGTATGAAGTGTTACCGTTTCCCGGTATGTACCACCTCGTATGATGCAGGTATCTCCGGCTTTCATGGTATCTGCTGCCTTTTGTATGGTTTTCCATGGATTTGATAGTGTACCGGTTCCAGTGATGTCATTCCCCGTTGTAGAAACATAATATACGGAATTTGCCTTTACAGCTTCCACACCCAGATTAAAAGTAAATACATAAATCATCATAATTACAACTAAGAATCTAATGCCTGTTCTCTTATTCATAGCTTACCTCCTGTAATGAATTCTATTTTTAGATACGGCTTCTACGCCTCGGCTTAAGTTCACTGCTAGGTATGTTCTAATATAGAAATTTATGTATATAAGCCCTAATTATTTAATCGACTTATACCGACTTAAAGTTTATGATTCTTTCGGAGAAGCTTCTCCGATACTGAACCAATCCAGCCATTTCATTGGCCACCACCCTATTTTCGGCCCATTTTCATAAGAATATTTGGATAAATGGATTTCTCAGCTAACCACAAATAAGGAAAATATAAGGATCGCTATATCAGGCTCTAAGGAACCATGATTTAAACCATCAACATTGAAATTAGGATTAACCACATTGCAATAAGAATCTTTCTATTGGCAACCTCCTTTGTTGGATTCGATGTCCCTCAGTATTAGAAAAGGGCTTTAAAAAGCAAACACGCCTCCCTGGATGAACCAGAAAGGCGATAATCATACATCGGATGTGTCCAACCACTTTAAATCCAAAAAAATCGAAACATTTATTTTGTTGTGCCATACCTTATTTCTATAAACTTTTCCCCAGCTCGTAAAGGACATAGGAAGCTACAATTAAGCACCTCTACATATCGACTCGACATAGCTTTAATACGGCCTCAACATGTGTCGAGGTGACAGGGAGTACAAACCTTAACCAAAGGAATGGCATTTGCTCACTTTCGGGGCGGTTGAGACAGCCGTCCTTTTTATTTTATTATGTAGCCCCCTATTTTTGAGATTATTTAATGATTAGCAAAAGAGAGTTTAACTTCAGAATAGACATGATAAAAAAGAGGCTAAGTCTGTAAGGTCATGGAAGTCAACCTAAAAACGTAGTCTCTTGATTTCAGATTATCTAATATCTAAGCGTGCTCTTATCAAAAGATATTCTTTTCGAGCCATTTTCCATAAATACTCAAATCTTCTTCTGTGTGAAAATAATGCTCGGAAGCATTTGAAACAGCAAGATTGCAATTAAATTTTGTGATAAATGTTGATATGACATCATACTCACACAGTTCGTCTTTTTTTCCATATAAAATTGAAGTTGGAGAATCCCATTTTATAATTGGATTCTTGATAACATACTGGTAATAATCCCAATGTAGGATTTGACCAATAGGTGTAGATATTTCTTTTTCTCTGCACAGATGTTCTTCTGTAATATCAAACCATTTCATCATATTTTGAATCATTCGGCTCATGTCTAAAACAGGTGAAAGAAATAGGCTTTGCTTTAAAACTTCATCTTTATAAGCTAACAAGCTAAAATATGCTCCCATACTATTTGCCCATAGGCTGATAGTATTTGATTTCGTGTGTGCAAATTCAAAAGCCTTCTTCAAATCAGAAACGCAGTTTTGCACTTTACAAAGCTTAGAACTATTTTTTCTATCGCCGTGTTCAGGCAAATCAAAACTGAGGACTTGATAGCCCAATGGAACAACTTTTTCGGCTAGAATACGAATCGGAATATCTGATTTTGAAGACATATTGCCATGTACAGCAATAAATATTTCCGTGCTGTCGTTTCCCCACAAAATAGCAGGAATATCATCTATTAAAATACTTTCTTTTAACATTTATCCTCCAAATTATTGAGGTGTTACCCTCCATAGGTAGTTGTATACTATTTTGTTACGCATATCATATCCTCAATTTTCAACCCAACTTTTTCTATCAAAACTTTATTATTGTCTTAATAATGTCTTGATACAAAAACAGGGGAACGGCTTGATGGCTCAGGGTTTTCCCCTTTATCCATTCCCGGATTTTATCACGTCTTTATTCAATTTTTTAGCACGAGTTTATTATGAATAGCATGGGTTTATTTGGGGCCTACACGTCCCTCACCAGTAAAGTCACAGATTCCACATGCACCGTATGCGGGAACATATCCACCGGCTGCACCTCCACCGTCCGGTACCCGCCGTCCTCCAGCACGCGCAAATCCCGTGCCAGCGTCGAAGGGTTGCACGACACGTACACCACGCGCTCCGGCTTCATTTCGAAAATCGTTTCCAGCAGGCGCGGATCGCAGCCTTTGCGTGGCGGGTCGACGACGATAACGTCGGCTTCAATACCCTGCTCCTTCCAACGTGGGATGACGTCCTCCGAGGCGCCAACCTCGAATTTCACGTTGGTCATTCCGTTCAGTTGCGCATTGCGGCGTGCATCCTCTATCGCCTCTTTAACAATCTCTACCCCGTACACCTGGTCTGCATGCTGCGCCAAAAACAGCGAAATCGTGCCGATTCCGCAATAGGCGTCAATAACGGTTTCCTTGCCAGTCAGCCCGGCGTACTCCACCGTTTTGTTATACAGAACCTCCGTTTGGAGCGGATTCACCTGGTAAAAAGAACGCGCCGAGATCGCAAACTGTACCTCGCCAATATAATCATAAATCACGTCTCGCCCCCAGAGGACACGCGTTTCGTCTCCGAAGATGACGTTGGTCTGCTTCGTGTTTACGTTTTGGCAGATGCTGACCACCTGCGGGGTTTGCTCCCGGATGAGGCCGATCCAGGCATCGGCATGCGGGATGTCCCGCCCGTTGGTGACGAGGACCAGCATCATCTCCCCCGTGCGGAACGCCTTCTTCACGACGACATGGCGCAGCAAGCCGCGCCCGCTCTCCTCGTTGTAGGCGGTGACGCCAAGCTGGCGGCCGATCGCTTTGACGCGGGTAACGATATCGTCGTTATGTTCGTGCTGAATCAGGCACGTTTCCATATCGACGATGCGATGACTGCCGCGGGCGTAAAAGCCGCCGACCAGGCCGCCCTCGGTGACGCCGATCGGCACCTGCGCCTTGTTGCGGTAGCGCCAAGGCTCGTCCATGCCCAGCGTCGGGCGGACGACGATGCCTTGCTCCAGCACGGTGAGGCTGCCGTCGCTGCCAGCGGCCCCATCCGTACCGAGGCCGCTTGGAACTGCATCTTCGGCAATTGCCGAGTCCATGCCTGGTACGTTCTTCGCAGAGTTGGTTATACCTCCGCCCGCCGCAATGGCGCCCCCGTGCATGCTGCCGGCCGAGTCAGCCGCACCGGAAGGCGGGGATACCGACTGTGCCGCTGTGGGCACCACGTCTGACACGTCCGGTTGCGCCGCCCTCGCCACGCGCAGCTTGCCGATCCGCTCCAGCGCATCGACAACGTGCTGCCGCTTCCAGGCCAGCTGCCCCTCGTAACTCAAGTGCTGCAGCTGGCAACCTCCGCACTGGTCGTAGATCGGGCAAGGCGCCGCCACGCGGTCCGGGCTAGCCTGCACGACGTCAAGCAGCTTGGCGTATCCGTACTGCTTTTTCGTCTTCAGCACCTTGACGCGGGCTTTCTCCCCCGGCAGCGCCCCGGCCACAAACAGCGTGTAGCCTTCGGCCCGCCCCACGCCCTCCCCGTCGTGATTCATCCCGATGATGTCGATGACAAGTTCATCGTTTTTGGCGACAAGAAGCCCGGTAAGCTTCGCCGTGGCTGCCGCGTTCCGCATATGCTTCTCCCCGCTGCCAGTTACTTCTCCATTACTTTCAAAAGACCGTCCGCGTCTGCCTTTCCCTGTACCTCCACCCGCTCTACCGCCGAAACCGGCTTTGAAGCTTTTTCGTTGCTTAGTCATGGAACTGCTCCTTCACGTTTTACCAAAGATTTATGCGAAAAGTTCGAAGGTCGCTTCCGCCTCGAAACTTGTTGGTTTTGTTTATTCGCTCACTATCATCATCATAACCCAAGCCCGGCCAATTGTATCCAAACTTTGGTTCTCGGGGCCGTTTCCCTAACGGACAGGAGAGACCTTATTCGCTCATTTCCCCGGTATTTCCCGCGCTAACGGACTCAGATGACGCTATTCGCCCTCAAACCGGACGATTTGGGACTGTTTGACGCAAATAACGGCTCCTCTGTCCGTTACAATTTTGCCGCGCTCATTTTTAGCCTTTTAGCGTCTCTGAGGTCCGTTAGCGCACGGGTAGCCGTACGAGGTAGCATATGGGTGGCCAAACTTGTGAGAGCATACGGGTTCGTTCAGTTATCGTTCAGTTAGCGTGCAGTCAATGTGTAGTTAGCATAGAGTTATCGTGCAACCGGCGTCCAGTCAACCTACAGTCAACCTACAGTCAACCTACAGCCAGCGTGCGGTCAGCATACGGTTAGGGTGCAACTAGCGCACGAATCGTCAACACACGGACAGCATACGGCTAGCACCCAGCCAGCGCACAACTCGTTAACATGCCGCCAGCGAACGACTCACATCCACCCAGCGCACAAATCCCCCGCCATCCCGGCGGGGGACCCTACGCCAATATTAGTGCTTCTCCCAAGCACTAAGCACTAAGCAAAAATCTGCAAATGCTGCGGCAAAATCTCGAACACGCCCGGCAGCTCGCCGCCCAGCTCCCCGTCGAGGTTGAGCTGCACGCGGGCCGGCGAGGTGACTTCCATCCGCCGCGTCTTAAAGTACAGCACGTGCGGATCGCTGAAATGATCGCCGCGCAGCGCCATCGTCACCAGGCGGATAAACTCCGCCAGGTTGCATTTCTTGAGGGCGATGACGTCCAGCAGCCCGTCGTCGATGCGCGCATCCGGCGCCAGCTTCTCGAAGCCGCCGACCGAGTTGCTGTTGGCGATCAGGAACAACATGAATTCGCCTTCGATGACCTCGTACCCCTCGGCCTGAAAAATCAGCTCCGTCGGCGACAGGCTGGCCATCTTTTCAATGCCCTTCATATAATAAGCGAGCTGGCCGATCAGCGTCTTCAGCCGGCTGGGGACCTCATACGTCAGTTCCGTCAGCTTCCCGCCCCCGGCGATGTTGATAAAATGCCGGCCGTTGACTTTGCCGATGTCGATCGGTCTCGTCTTATTCTCGATGACCAGGTCGCAATAATCCTCCCAGCGCCTCGGTATTCCCATCGCCCGGGCGAAATCGTTGGTCGTCCCCAGCGGGAAAATGCCGAGCGGCGGCAGATTGCTTTTCCCGGCCATGCCGTTCACGACCTCATTCAGCGTACCGTCGCCGCCGGCCGCGATGATGATGTCGTATCCACGCCCCACCGCCTCGGCGGCTTCGCGCGTAGCATCCCCCGCCCCTGCCGTCGCGTGACAGGACGTTTCGATGCCGTGGCGATCCAGACGCTCCAGTACATCCGGCAAAATGCGCCGCATTTCTTCCCTTCCCGAGGTGGGATTATAAATCAACCTAGCTCTTTTCATTCCTAACGCCACCTGATTTTCATATTGTCAATGATCCCATTATATGCAAAATATGCTGCGACATCCAGCGGGACAGGAGCGGATGCGGCAGCAGGGCATCCCCCGAATACCGGTACGATAGCCCGTTTAACCGGGAAGGAATCATCGTTTTGGTAAAATACCCGGCGCTTAAAAACAAAGGGGCCACGATGACGTCATACCCGTGCTTCTCCGTCCAATAGCCTACTTTGCGGCGCACGCTGTCCGGATTAAGCAGAGCATAGTCGGCCGCTACCAGCCCGCTGATTTGCCCCACCCGCGCGGCCAGCGAAGAAATTCCCCGCTCCCAGCGTTTCAGAAATGCCTCATGGATGCTGCCATGGCCCACGAGCAAAAGCACCTCGCGATCCGGACGCGCCGACAGCCCTTTTACCTTGTCCCAGACCATCTCGGCGACCAGTGGATCATCATCTATAGGATCGCCAAAAAACACGCGGGCGGATACCCGGAATCTTTCCAGATCGGTTTCCTTCTCCGGCGTATCCTTTACGCCCAGCGCGTAAGCGATCTCATCGATATGCGTGCTGCCCGAAGATACAAATAAAGGAATGACAATCATATCTGTCACTCCTTGCGCTTCCAGCTCGTTTATCCCGTCCTGAATAAGACGCCCCTCGACGATTTCCAGGAACGCCGACACCACGGGAAGGTCCGCGGGCAAACAAGCAGCCGCTTCCGCGACAGCCTCGTCCACCAGAGCTATCCAATGAGCGTCGGGAGACCCGTGGCTGATCACCAGCACTCCCGGTTTTGCAGCAAGCGAGTCCAAGGGCGGCGACTCCTGAAGCGGCCGAGCCTTTGCCGCCCGCCCCTTGTCCGCCGTCCGAATCTTTTCCTGCATCGGCTTACCGCCCCAAACGGTCCAGCGTCATCTTGTACCCGTCGTTGCCGTAATTCAGGCAGCGCTTCACGCGGGAGATCGTCGCCGTGCTGGCCCCGGTTTCCGCCTCGATCTGGTTGTACGTGCTGCCTTTGCCGAGCATCCGCGCAACTTCCAGCCGCTGGGACATCGATTGGATTTCATTTATCGTGCACAAATCGTCGAAAAAAATATAACATTCCTCAATGTCTTTTAACGTTAAAATAGCTTCGAATAATTGATCGATCGTTTTGTCATTCAATTTCTTCAGCTGCACTGAATAATCATCCCCTACCGTTACTTAACCACACCCCCATTGTACCCGAGCGGAGTCCCCCTTTTCAAGCATTAACGGTTTCACGCATTACAGAAAGAACGCCCAAAATCCGCGAACACCCACCGCAACCGGGACATTCGTCCATACGCAGCGCGCCCGGGTCTCATAAAGTATAGTATTACACACGCCTATATCCCCAAAAAAAGGCGTTCCGATAAAATACCCTAAAAAGGACAGTGATACCATGCCACATCATCATGCTTACCGGCAGAGCACAGCGCCAACGGCATTTCCGTATACCGACTATTACCCGGGGGTAAATCCTCTTGAATCGGTCCCGACCGATTCTACGGCGCTCGCGCCTTATACTCCGCCGTCCATCGAACCGTTCAGCGCGGTTCCGGGCGCAGCGGCGGGCGGCTCCTTGGGTGCGGCCGGCAGTCTTTCCAATCTGGGCGATCTGAAAGGAATCGTCGACAAGCTTGGCGGCGTCGAAGGGATTCTGGCCACCGTCGGCAAGGTGCAAAAGGTGATGCAGACCGTTCAACAGTTCGCCCCGATGGCCAAAATGATTGCCAGCCTCCTTCCGTTCGGTAAAAAGCGGCAAGGCGGCGGCTCCGCAGGACGGCAAGAGGAGTACCGGCCCCGCCGCCGCAAAAAAAGCCGCAGCGGCTCGCGCAAACGCGGCAGCAGCGGCCGGGGGCGCAGCGGCAGCAGCAAGTCGGGCAAGCGCCGCCGTTAATCCGGCGGCGTTTGCCTTGCGGTGCTGCCCGGCATTACTTAAACCAGCCCCGCTTGCCGAACCAGAGAATCATCCACCCGCCGAGCGCCAGCATCACGGCTAAGACGCCAAAATAACCGTATTTCCAAGACAGCTCGGGCATATAGACAAAATTCATCCCGTAGATGCCGGCGATCAGCGTCAGCGGCATAAACACCGTCGTAATAACGGTCAGCGTTTTCATGATCCCGTTCATCCGGTTGGAATTCAGCGAAATGTAGGAGTCGCGCAAATCCGCGGTCATTTCCCGGTCGGCCTCGATCATTTCGGACAGCTTCAGCAGATGGTCGTGAATGTCCGCATAATAAGCGCGCGGCTCCTTATCGCCTTGTACATGCTGCGAATTCAAGATGCGGTACATCAAATCGCGCATCGGCACGATCGTCCGCCGCAGCTTCAGCAGCCGGCTCCGCAGGTCGAACACCTGGTTCATCAGCAGTTCCACCGATTCATGGATCCCCATTTTTTCCAGTTCATCCAGCTCGTCCTCGATCGCATACACGCAAGGGAAATACTGATCCACCAGACTGTCGATCACCATATACGCCGCGGAATAAGGCCCGTGCACCCAAACCTTCCGGTCATGGGCCCGCTGCAGCATGTTTTTCCATGCCTCGTCCATTTCCTGCAGCCTGCGCTGATGGAACGACACCAAATATTTGTCTCCGATAAACAGGTTCACTTCCACCGTACCCAAGGTGTCCGGGTCCAGGGCGTGCAGCACCAGAAACTGATAATCCTCGTAATAGTCCATTTTGGGGCGTTGCAGCACATGCAGACAGTCCTCGATCGCCAATGGATGAAACCGGAAAAAAGAACCGAGCCCTTCGGTTTCCTCCGGCGCCGGTTCGTTAAAATCGGCCCAGATCCATACGTATTTCTCGTCAAGCGACCGCTCCAGCGGAATGTCCTGAACGACCTTATGGTCGTGCGTCATCCCCATCACTCTGATCAAGCCGTTTCCCCCCCCCTTTCTTCATGCCACGCCTGTTGATGATTTTAGCGTACGCGAAAACACCCCTTTTCGCAATTTAACTCCGGCCCCCATTTGGCTTTCGAGCCCCCAGCCTGCCGCGGACCCAAGCCGTCAAGAAGAGGAGCAGGCCAAGGACGAAAAACGTAGAGTCCAGAAAAACGTGGCTCGTCGCCAAGTAGCAGTCAAAATCCACGTCGCTGTATGGACTCCAGAAGCTCATGATCAATATCAAAAATCCGATCGGCAGGGCGAGCGCCCGGTAATCCTTCAAGCCGATCCCCTCAGCCGTTCCCAAAACCGCGGCATACTGGTAGACGGCCAATTCGACAAACGTGCCGGGCAGCCATACGGCCAGCAGCAAAGCATCGATATGCTGGAAAAATTCACCAATCGCAATGTACCGGACGACTTCGATGAACGGATAATTCAGCATACTGGCATGCTGCCCGAACAGAAAGATCGAAATGAGGCCCGACACGACAAGCGTTATCATCATCAGCAGCCAGGCCCCTAAGCTGTAAAGCGTTACCTTCCGGCGGTTCGACAACAACGGCAAATAAAACCCCAGAGCAATATACGCCCCGAACCAGGTAATCGGAACGGTCGCGCCCTTGATAGAGGGGGCCAGGCCATTCGCAAGAATCGGCAGAACATTAGACACGTCCCAGTCGGGAATGGTCAGGACAACGAGCAGCGCAAAAACGACGATCGTAATCGGCAAAAAAAGCTGCGCCAAGCGTCCCAGCGTCTCCACGCCTCCCCTGACCGCATAGGAAACAAGAAACATAACGCCTCCGGTAGCAACAACGGGGGGCGTTTTTTCCAAAAACACGGAGGAAATAAAGCCGCTGTAAATCCGCAAGATGGTGCTGGTCTGATAGGCCATGTAAAACACGATGGCAATCCCCGCTGCTTTTCCAACGTACCTGCCCAATATACGCTGGCTGTACCCCATGATCGTTTCCTCCGGAAACATGCGGCTCAAGCGAAGCATCGCAAGCAGGAAGATTAATCCGGCCAAATTCCCCCAAATGGGGGACAGCCATAAATCGCGCTCCGCCGCCTGTCCCGTGAGTTTCGGAATCAGCAGAATCCCGTCGTAGACGAGGATAGCATATATAAGAAGCGCAAACTGCCCCTGGGTAATCTTTCCCTTTTCCACCATTTACAGCACCTCATCCACTTATTAAGCCGGAAAGCGGCCGGTACAAGCTATCGATCAACATAAGCGGTCCCGGTATTTCCGGAAATAGAACGATCAGCAGAGCAGAGACCCAGCCTATGGCCATCACGGCGACGAGCACCACCCGTTCCCGGGTGCTGCCTTCGTTCAGACGGACCCACTCGAACCTGACGATCAAAGCGGCGATCAGCGATATGCCCGCAATTTTCAGCCAGATCATTGCTTTTTCCCCTCCTGTTGCGGTAACCCGACGGGAACGCTGTTCATGCCGATGCGGCGCAAGTCCGTCTTAACCTTCACCCTGACGGCCATCTGGGGAAAGATGCGATCCCAACGGGGGGCAAGCTTTTTCCATTCGCGGGGATTTTGGCGGTTGATCGCTTCCCCGAAACCGAAAATATCGGTACGCATGCGCTGTGCCTCTTTTACACTCTGCTCGACCATCTCCCGCATATGTTCAGCCATCGCCGCTTCAAGCTTCCGGGCATGTTGCGGATCGGCCATGGACAGACGGGTTGTGTTTTGGATCATGCTTAGTTCCGAGCCGATGCGGATTTCCATTTGCCATTCCCCTTCCTGACGGGATGGAATCAAGCGGGAGTTCAAAACGGTGATCTCAAGCGTTACGCGGGAGCGAGATCCGCTCCCCACGTTTACGGTTTGAACATCGTTTTTCAATTGATTCATCACCCATTTCGCGGCGAGGAACGAGTCCCCCGTCATCGTGCCGACCATCCGTCCCCGGCTTAAGATCGCGTAACCCTTGATATACGGATCCCCGCCATCACCCCCTCCTTCTTGCGGAACATCCACAAAGGGCAGGATCGCTCCATTCTGATCACCGGTTATACGCTGAACCAATTGACTTATCGTCAACGGCTTATGAAAAACCCGCGACGCTTCGCTCTGCAGAAAGCCGGCTTTCGTCTGTTCCAGCAAATAAGGTGATTCGAAAAAGTCCCGGACCTTTCCGCGGGTGACGAAAGGTATAACCCGCAGGCGGATTTCATTGTCGCGCATCAGGTAATCCATCTGCTCGCGCAACCCGTCCCTCGCGAGGGCTTCCCCGACAACCAGCACTTGCAATTGTCCCCAATAAATCGTACGCGGCAGCATCATTTGCAGCCGGCCCTGCGCATCTGCCGCCGTTTTGCCGGCCGCGGTGCGTATGACCGTTTTTCCGTTCTTTTGTTTTTGATTCCCGCTTGGCGGCTTGCCGCTCTCCTCCTGCTGCGGAGCGGCGATTTCCAAAGTCAGTTCGATGGTTCCGTCCTCCGCCCGGTCAAAGCCCGCGCTCGTGACGATCGCCAAACTGTTCACTTCATCCTTGTCCCAGCAGCCGGTCAAGGACAGCAACGCCACTCCTGCCAATATAGGCAAAAGCTGTTTGCCGAGCAGAAACATGGTGGATATCGCTTTACTTTTTCGCATATCGCTTCAATGTTCCCCGCCTTTCCCCGGATTCGGACGCTGCCCCGGCGCAAGGCGCCGGCGATTGTTTCTGCCCGAAAAGCTTGGACGTATGAGCATCTTCCACCACGGCACCCGGATCACCGCGTCCTTTATGTCGCTCGCCACAAACGGCGCGATCGGGGACAAATAAGGCACTCCGTAAGAACGCAGTGTGCACAGATGGATCGCAATGGCGATCAGACCGTACATGACGCCAAGAATCCCGAGCGTCCCTCCGGCCAGGATGAGCAGGAGGCGCAGCAGGCGGACGGAGAACTCCAGCGAATAATGTGGAGCCGTAAATCCCGCGATGCCCGTAAAGGCGATGATAATGACGATCGGCGCCGATACGAGGCCGGCGGAAACCGCCGCTTCGCCCACAACGAGCGCGCCGACGATCGTCACCGCCGAGCCGATTTGCCGCGGGAGACGAAGCCCGGCCTCGCGCAGCACCTCAAACGCCAACTGCATCATCAACACTTCCACGATCGTCGGAAACGGGATTTCCTCCCGCGAGGAAGCGATGCTCATCAAGAGTTTGCTCGGAACCATCTCCTGATGGAAAGTCAGAAGCGCGACGTACACCGCCGGAAGCGTCAGTGAAATAATCAGTGTGCAGTAGCGAAGAACGCGCAGCAAGCTGGAGTATAACGAGCGGTTGTAATAGTCGTCCGCCGCTTGCAGCAGCGTAACGAGCGTTACGGGAACGATCAGCACGTCGGGCGTACCGTCGACCATGATGACAATGCGGCCTTCAAGCAACCCGGCCGCGGCGATATCGACCCGTTCCGTAAACTGCTGTTGGGGAAACGGAGAATACGGATCGTCCTCCGTAAGCTCTTCAATGTATCCGGTTTCCAGCAGGCTGTCCATATCGATGCGTTTCAGGCGGTTCTCCACTTCCCGGATTAGTGCCGGCTTCGCAATGCCTTCCAGATAAGCGAGATAAACCTCGGTTTCGGTATTTCGGCCAAACCGGAACGATTTTAATTTCAGCTTGACACTTTGGACTTTCCGCCGCAGGAGCGACAAATTGGTCGAAATCGATTCGGTAAAGCCTTCCCGGGGGCCGCGCAACGACGGCTCGGTCTGCGGTTCTTCCACCGACCGTTTATCCCACTTGGCGATCTTAAGCAGCAGGGCCCGGTCGCTGTCCTCGAGCAGCAGCAAGGGATAACCTTTAATCAACTGTCTGACGCATTCGTGGGCATCGGCGATTTCCTCGATCGACCCGACGGGCAAAACCCGGTTTTTGATCGAAGACAAATCCCTGGGTTCCGCATCGGTCATCACCATAAGCGGTTTCAGGACGTTGTTGTCGATTTCCAGTCTGTCCGACATGTCGGGAATGTACACGAGCTGCGCCGCCAGTTCTCCGCCTACCCGGAAAGACCGGAACATCACATCGTCGGCTTCGCCCAAAATTTTTTTCAGCGTTTCGATATTCCGGTCAAGCGATGGAACCAGCGCCGTAACATCGGCTGGGGTGTTTTCTCCGGACTTTTTTCGGGAAAGCGAAGACCGTTTTTTCATAGCGGGCCACCTTACCTATCCTGTCAAGTCAATTCGGTCATGATTTACATATGTTTTCCTCTTTCCGTTATTTTCACCAAAAAGTCCGATTTCATTTCCCGGCATTTTGGCTTATGTAAGAAAAACGCCTGACGGCGACCTTTAGTGGCTCTGACTTCTACTTTGGAGCGATTGGAGGCTCTCCCTGAACTTTGGACGTTTCTCTAACGGACACCAGCGACCTTATCCGCCCATTTCCCGGGTATTTCCCAGCCTAACGGACACAGGCGACCCTATTTCGCTCTAAACCAGTTCATCCAGGCCGATTTGAGGTAAATAAGGTCTTCTGTGTCCGTTACATTTTGCAAACCTCCGTTTTTCCCCAAATAACGGCTCTGGTGTCCCTTAGCCCCCAGCATCGCCCCCTTCCATGCCCGAAAAAAAAGAACCGCCGGAGCAATTCGCTCCGGCAGTTCTTTGATATCACCAACAGTAAAACGATTCTAACGGTTGCCACAACCGCTATTGGTTCTAAAAAACGCTTCGAAAACCTAAGCTTTTGCGGGTAATCCGAAACCGTTAAAACAGCAACAAATAAATGCCGCCGGCCATCACGGCCACGATCGGAATCGTGATTACCCAAGCGACGACGATCCGCCCGGCCATTGACCAGCGTACGGCGGAGAAGCGCTTCGCCGAACCGACGCCCAAAATCGCCGATGTGATGGCGTGCGTCGTACTTACCGGCAGGTGAAACAGCGTAGCGCCGAAAATGACGGATGCGGCGGACATGTCCGCGGCGAAACCGTTAATCGGTTCGATTTTGAAAATTTTCGTGCCCATCGTTTTGATGATTTTCCAGCCGCCGATCGAGGTGCCCAGCGCCATCGCCGTCGCCGCGGCGATTTTGACCCACAGCGGCACTTCCATGTGGTCCTGGAACTCCGCCGTAACCAGGGCAAAGGTGATGATCCCCATCGCCTTCTGCGCGTCGTTGGTGCCGTGCGTGAAGCTTTGCAGCGCCGCCGTAATGATTTGCATTGAGCGGAAGCCTTTATTTACCGTATGCGGGCTGCGATAGGCAAAAATCCACTTCAAAATCAGCATAACGATATAACCGATCGCAAAAGCGATCAGCGGGGAAAAAACCAGCCCTTCGACAATCGTCCGAAAACCGTTCCAGTTCAGCTTGTCCGGCCCCCCGCCGACATACACCGCGCCGGCCAAAGCGCCGATCAGAGCGTGGGAAGAAGAAGAAGGGATGCCGAACCACCACGTAATCAAGTTCCATATAATCGCCGCCAGCAGCGTCGCAATCAGGATCTCAAGGCCGTTGTCCAGCGATGCCGGGTCCGCCACGCTGCCCCCGATCGTTTTGGCGACGCCGGTGAACATGATCGCTCCAAGGAAGTTCATGACCGCCGCCAGCATAATCGCCGTGCGCGGCTTAAGCGCCCGGGTGGATACCGAAGTCGCAATCGCATTTGCCGTGTCGTGGAAACCGTTGATAAAGTCAAATCCGAGCGCCAGTATGATAACGATGATAATGATCAGTAAACTCGTATCCATATCTTTTCTTTTTGCACAGATCGTTTATCTATATGTGTAACCCGCGCAATTCCAACCTCCCGAATATCAAGTGTTAAGCGAAGTGCTCAAGAATTACGCATGATTATGGATTCCAGCATGTTGGCTACTTTCTCGCAGGCATCCGTCGTCGTTTCCAGACGTTCGTAAATTTCCTTCTTCTTGATCAGTTCGATCGGGTCCGTCACCTTCAGGAACAGCTCCTTGATGCAAATCCGCAGCAGCTCGTCCCCCTGGTTCTCAAGGTCGTTCAAGCGGATCGTGTATTCGCGGATCGCGAGAAGTTTTTTCTGGGAAAGCAAATGCACCGCTTTTTGGATCTCGTATGCCGAATTGCGCAAGATTTCCGCGAAGCGGGCGATGTATTCGTCCGGCTGGGAGAGGTGGTACATGAAGAACCGGGATGTCGACGCCTCCAAACCGTCTATGACATCGTCCAGCGCCGTGATGAGGTTCATGATGTCGTCGCGTTCGATCGGGGTGATAAACGTTTTGTTCAATTCGACGATAATGGTATGTGTGTATTCATCGCATTTGGATTCGAATTCCTTCATCTTTTTGGCGAACTGTTCCACGTCTTTGAACTCCGCTACCTGCTGGGCGAAATAATCCGCCGAATGCACGATCGTGTCCGCCATGTTTTCTAACGTCTGGAAAAAGATGTCCTTCTTCTTCACTCGCATCAGTATCCCCTTTTCTCTGCATGAGGTAATTCTTTCGGACTGTGCTTTTACACGGTTTTTACACAGCCTTGATTATCTTAACACAATCGGTCGAAAGATGGTTAAAAATGTCGCAAACATTTCATGACCTTTAGCTTAAAGTTGCCTGAATAAACCAGATATATCCTCTGCCCTCCATAAAAATACAAACTTCCCCAGAACGCCCGCCCGCTATTCCACGGCTACATGGCTGTCGAAATCCGGCGAATCGGGCACGATATGAATAAACGTATTGCCGGGAACAAATGGCAGCTCTTGATTGTCCGCGATGAAGCGAATGATGTCGCCTTGTTTATGTATCCACTCTGCGCGGATCATTTTGCCCTTTTCAAAAACGATCGCATCTCCGCCCAGCTCCAAATCGACGTCCAGGCGCCCCACATCGTCCAGCACCCGGTGTTCGGCGCCCAGCACCGCGACATTGGCGGCCGTGAGTTGCTCGCCGGTCTCCAAATCCGTGTGCGGCTTACCGTTAATGAAACGTTTATATCGTCCGCTCGCCGCGTCATATTCATAACTCACCCGGTAATTGTCCAGCCGAAACTTGATCTCCACCCGGCTTGCCGCTTGTCCTGATACGGGTTCTTCCCCTTCCCGGTAAAACGTATATCCCGGAACGTTCGTATCTTCGGTGGCAAATCCCCGTTTCTCCGCCCCTTCGAGCAATTTCTCCGGATTCGAGTACAGGTTGTGCGGCGCCTTCCGGGACTTGTCCCGCCAGAAGTAGGCCCCCGCATTCGTAATCTCGTCGAGGTCCTCTTTATGCTGCCGCTGCAAAATGGCGAACGCGTCATTGCTCGCTCCCGCGTGGACCAATACGCCGTGATAGCTTTCCCCCAAATCGATCATGTATGGGCGAATGCTGCGGATCGGGCCGATTTTGGCGCTGTCCGCCTTGCTATGGTAGATCGCCACCATGCGGGTTACCCCGCCTTCGGCCAGCACCTCATACACCAGATCGGCGTCCATCAGGCCCGACTGAGGGCGCGCGGCCGGGGCATTGTTGATCATGACCGCCAGCGGGCGGCGGGTTACCGGCGCTTCAGCCGGCAACCCGGTAAGCGGAGCCGTGTAAGCGGGTACCTCCGGTTGGGGCGGCTCGGTCTCCTCCGGTACTGTCTCGGGAGGGGTGATAACCTCCCGGGTAGCCGCCTCCTTCGTTCCTCCGCAGCCGGAGATCAGCAGCAGGAAAACCGACAAGATCAGCAATAAAGCGAATTTAGACCGTATTAAGTTCATCGTACCTCCGTCATCCCATGCGTTTTTTTTACATTATACGTCGAAATAAAGCGCTTGGGAAACGCCAAGGATCACATCTAAATTTTGAAAAATGATAATTTTAGATTTTCATATTTTCAGCTAACATGTACAATAGACAGAAAAGGAGGTGAATTATGATCGTTTCTTGGTTACGCGACAGCGTGTCAGCCTCCTGGCTGCTCCTGCTTATCCGGCTTTACGTCGGGTACCAGTGGCTGACGTCCGGATGGGGCAAAGTAACGGGAGGATTCGACGCCGCCGGCTTCCTGAACGGCGCCATCGGGAAAAGCACGGGAGAACATCCCGCCGTTCAGGGATGGTGGGCATCCTTCCTTGAGCATTTCGCCCTGCCCAATGTCGGATTATTTAACGTGCTCATCCCTTATGGTGAAGTGCTTGTCGGAATCGGGCTTATTCTGGGGACATTCACCTGGATCGCCGCGTTTTTCGGCATGGTGATGAATTTCGCTTTCTTATTTTCCGGGACAGTCAGCACGAATGCGCAATTGATCCTGCTTGAAATCTTTATCGTCGTTGCCGGAGCCAATGCCGGACGCATCGGTCTGGATCACTACATACTTCCTTATTTCCGCAGATCCTTCGGCCGCCGTTAAGCGAGTAACAACAAAAGCGCAGCAACCGTAAAAATCGGTTCTGCGCTTTTTAATATGTTCTATCGGTCTTCATCCTCGGCGCCGAACTTCCAGCAGTTGAGGCTTAAACAGCCGCACCGGTAGTCCTGGAACAGCTTAACGGCCTGCCGGTCGTCATCGGCGGCGCCCATCGCATAGAGCAGCGGCACAAAATGCTCCCTGCCATAGGGAGGAATGGCGTTTCGGACATGGGGGGCCTTTTTATCGTAATCAAACAGCATACGCAAATTCCAGCCCTCAAGCTGCTCCCCGATCCAATCGTCAAATTCGACAGCCCAGGGGAACGGCTTGCTGTCCTCGTCTCCAATCATGCGCAAATTGTGCACCAAACCGCCGCTGCCGATGATGAGAACGTTTTGCCGCCGAAGTTCGGTCAGCATCTTGCCGATGGCATACTGCTCCTCGGGCGAGCGCTTGGAATCGACGGACAACGCCACCACCGGGATGTTGCCTTCCGGGAATATAGCGCGCAGCACAACCCACGCCCCATGATCCAGCCCTCTTCCTTCGGAAAGCCGGTAGTGCAGATTGTTGGCATGGAACATGGAGCCGATCTCTTCACTAAGCTCCGGATCGCCCGGGGCGGGGTAGCGAATTCGGTACATTTCCTCGGGAAAACCGTAAAAATCATGCAGCGTTTCATGCCTGCGGTCCGTCGTCAGCCATTGATCGGGCGAATCCCAATGTGCGGAGAAGATAACAACGGCTCTGGGCGGCTTCAGCGTCGCTTGCCCCAGTTGCCGGAGAAAGCTCGTGTACGCATTTTGCTCGATTGCCAGAGTCGGCGATCCGTGTGCGATAAACAATGCAGGCTGAGTCATCGCTCTCAAACCTCCCTGCGCCAAATTGGTGATATCTATCTCCATTGTATCCCTACAGGAAGTTATTTACCAGTTCGGCATGTTTTTATCGCCACATCACCTCGCTATCGCCCGCTCCAACGCTCGAAACTTAGATCATCCAGTGCTGCCAATCCGTCTGAATCGCCTCCAGGCTGTCAAGCCATTCCTTCGTTTTGCCGATGAGCTGGGCCTGATGTTCCCCGGAAGAATACGTATGGTTGGCCTGAAAAATAATCTCCTTGTCGCAGCGTCCTTCCGCACGCATCCAAAACACCTTCTGATACAGAAAAGCGTAATCGACCGGAATCGTATCATCCGAAGTTCCGTGCACCACCAGCACATCCCCGGGAAATTTGAGCGCTTCCTGGTAGGGCTGCGATGAACCCAGCGAATCGAAAAACCGCGGCGTCAAACCGTAGCCAAGGTAATCGGCGGACCCGTGTTTGACGGCCTCGTCATATACTTCACGCCCGGTAATCTTTACGATATCGTTAAAAGGATATCCGACGGAGGACCATAGGACGAGATTTTTGATCCGGCGGTCCCTAACGGCGGCCAGCAGCGCAACGGTCCCGCCCAGGCTGTGTCCGATCAACGTGACCCGCTGCGGATCGATATCAAAGGATTCGAGACCGTAATCCAGCACGGAGCGGGTTTGGGCGATCAGGGAATCGACGTCCTGTTCCCCGTAGCTCCCGCTGCTTTCGCCGCAGCCGACGTAATCAAACCGGAGTACGAGAAATCCGGCCGCCGCGAGCTCCCTGGCCGCTTTGAGAAACAGCCGGTCCACGCCGATCCGGTTGCCGACAAAGCCGTGGCAAATCAAAACCAGCGGAGCGCGCTGGCAGCGCCCCTCCCGTTTGTTTGGATAATGGATATTCGCCGCAATTTCTTCTTTCCCATATTTGATCGTAATTTGTCTTTCCATACAACCGCCTCCCGCCCGTGGATATCCGGAAAATCCCTATCCATTAAATTCCGATAAGTTTAATGTGTTTTATAAAACTTATCTTATCACCGGCCGGAAAACGTGTCAATCAGGCTCACTGGCTATTCATAAGATTGCCTAAAATAGGCATGGGTTTGCACGCGTCCTTCCCACTCTTTCATGAATTGCTGATTGCCTAAGCGCTCCTGGTCGCCGCAATCGTCCCCGCAAAGAAAATCCGCGTTTTCTTCCGGGTCGGCCTCATTTGAAACGATCTCTTCCAAACTGCCCCGAGCGCTTTCGTTAAGCAAATACCTCCGGGTCTGCTCCGAATCATATTTTCCCACTGTATCTGCCTCCTGCTCAAAAGATGACTTTTTGAACTGCCTCTTTTAAAGTAGTGTTTGGAGGGATGGGGCGTTTTTATACCTTGTTCACCAAATGTCCATCATTCCCTGGTTTGCCCTATTCCCTCCTGTGGACCCTTGCGGAGCGGACAAATTTTGCAGTATACTACGGAAGAAAATTAGTAATTTTTTGGCAGAATGTGGTTTGTTTGAGAGTGACTTGTACGGACCTGGGAGGAGAGATACTTTCATGTACATCCATGAAATGATCGGAGAGACCAAGAAATTAAGGCAGCAGATGACAGCAGAGAACGAAAGTTATTTCGGGGAAATGGTGATGTATTTCCGCTCCGGAGCCAGTTCGCTGACCGAAGCCAAAGGGGAGGAGATTTTGCTTAGCCTGGCGCGGCAAATTGTCAAAAATCAGGACAGAGGCGTGTCCGCCAAGGAGCTGTTCGGCGATGATCCCAAGGCTTATTGCGCCCAGTTGGCGGACGATGTCCTCACGCGCACGCCCCGCAGCCTAAAAGACAAAATCATCTATTATACGATGATTCCCTGGGTCGCTCTAACCTGGGTTTTCTTTATTTATATGATCACCGGCTTTTTCAGCAAATGGTTTGGCGGAGAGCTGGAATACACGCTGATCAGCAGTTCGTCGCTGCTCATCATCGGCGGGTTGTCGATTGTACTGGTCGAGCTGGTCATCCGCTTTCTTGGCCCCGGCCGCACTCGGGCCGTTGGTTCCCCCGAACCTGCGGAATCCCCGGAGCCTTCGGGTCCCCGCCGGTTCGATCTGAAGGCGCTGGGCATATACATCGGCGGCGCAGTGCTGCTTATCGCTTTGGGAACGCTGCTGAACCGGATTATGCCGGCGTTCACCGTATCCCCTTGGGACAGCCTGATCATTTTTGCGATCGGCCTGGCCGGGCAAATCGTTTTGCTGCGGGTGCGCTCCAAAGCGTGATTGGAAACGGGCCATAAGCAGCCTTATAGCTGCTTATGGCCCGTTTTATATTTACTCGCTGGTCATTGATTCCTCGTTGGAGGAGTGCACAGGCGTTGGAGCTTTCACCTTGTCGATGACGATAATTCCGTCATACTGCTCCTTCGGGATAAACCGCATCACATTCGGCAGCACCTGCTCCGTGGTCATGCCGTCCTCGGAAGCGTAGATCGGCCGGAACATCCAGGCATTCTGACCCTTCTTCACTTTATGCTGGCTCAAATCAATAAAGGAATTGGCGTAACCGCTTTGCATGATCAGGTGCTCCAGGCTGCCTTTGGTCGCCGGCCGGATGGTAAAAGGCTTGCCCGAAAGCGTTAGCGATGAACCGCGATTCATGTAGAGCCCGATCACATACATTTTATCCTTCAGCTTCCGGTGCATCAGTTCACCCATGCTCGTAAAGCTGTTCGTCCACTTGCCGTCTTGCTTGACCCGCATTTTCGAGGTGTTTTTGGCCAGATGGTCATTGTGGGCCCACAAAATCACCTTTTTCCCCGGATACAACGTCTGCATCACCCATTCCAGATTTTCCGTCATCAACTCGTCCCGGGAAGAATATGCGTCCTTCACATCCTTCAATCCGCTCTCCAGAAAGGCGACATGGTCGCTTAAGGATTTCAGGATAATTTCATCGATTTTGGGCTGGTTAGGGAAAACAGCTTTTAGTTCAGCCTTTAGTTCGGTACGGTGCTGCTCCACATATTTGATGACCTCTTGATATTGAGGCACATATTTGTCTACCACGGCCTGCATTTCCTTTTTGTAAGCCGGATCCTTGCTAAAAAGCTCGTATTTATTAAGAACTTCATACCAATCCGAGATCGCCTGAATTTCCATTTGTGCGAAAGCTTTCCCCTTATCGACGTCCAGCTTTGCAATCACCCCGCCGATAAACTGGGTCAAATAATAGTCAGTAAACTGATTGTCATATCCCGCCAGGTACAGTGGATCGTCGCCCTTTCCCTGCTCCTTGATATAATCGAACAGCTCCAGCGTTTCCTTGGAATGCCAGATCGGAAAAATGGAAGCCTTCATCATCTCCTCCGGGGTAAGGGAATCCCGGGTTTCGAATACGGCCGCCGCATCCCCCATTCCCGATTCAAAGGCGATCACGTCAAAGTCCATCTCTTCATGTAAAAATTTGATCAGCCTTGTTTTTACGCTGCTGTATTCGGCCACCTGGTGAAAATTTTCTCCAAGGCTGACGACCGTTTTGTCTTTCAGCAGCGGCTTTAAAAAGGCGAGATCGCTATAATCTTCGGACTCCAGCGACGTTAATTCATGGGCGTTTTGCCGCAGCCACTCTTTCTGACCTCCGGAGGAGACCGCCGCCGCAGCGCTTGCGGGTGCCGGCAGCATGGAACAGACTACTGCTAAAGATAACATGGCTCCGGCCAGTTTATTTAATCCCTTTTTCATCATTATCTTATCTCCCAAATTAACTTTTCTAAATTTCCATTTTTTTGCTCAATAAATAAATCGTAGCGTAGAACATCAATCCCGCAAACACCGCTTCAAACAGGAACTGGGCAATGCTCAGAAACTCTATGCCGCCCGTTGCCACCGTAAGCGCATCATTCGTGCTCCCGCGGAAAACCCCAAGGCTTAAATCAGATGAGTCGCTGTTCCCGAACAACAGGCTTTCCAGCCAGCTCATCAAGTTAATGATCACAAAGAAAGAGACGATTCCGATCCAAGTTCCCGCTTTTCCCCGGATGCTGATGCTCGCGCCGATGGTGATCGCCGTGAAAATGGTCAATACCAGCACGGTATATCCCCACACCGCCACCAAGATGATCTCGAGCCAATCTTTCACGCTTGCCAGCCCAAAAGCCAGATCGTACGGAATCCCCTTAAAATGGAGATATAACAAGGCATGGGTGAACATAACCGCTACGAACACAGCCGCCGTAACCAGGCCGAGCAGCAGCGATGACAGCACGGTCCAGGCCGGGTGGACCGGCAGCAGTCTACGGTTGTACGCCTTGATATTGGCCTCAAAGGTTTTGCATACGAGCACCAGCATGATAATACCCGCCGACACGTACAAAATGATGTTGAAAGCTATAATCAGCCCGTCGTCCCAACCCTTGACATTGCCGACGATCGACAACACGGCCTGCACAATCACCAGGATCGCCGCCATCCCCAAAAAGGTATTGGCATTCCGTTTCAAGTCATATTTCAGCAGTTTCATCATTCCGCAAACACCTCTTTAAACATGTCGTCTACGCTTTTACCGTATTTGATCCGCAAGTTTTCGACTTCCTCTTGCAGCACGATCTCCCCGTCGCGGATAAACAACACCTCATCAAAAATCCGCTCGATGTCCCGCACCAAATGCGTAGAAACGATCAAGCTGCTGTCTTCGCTGTAAAACTCCACGATTGCATCCAAAATTTTGGCCCGCGCTACCGGGTCTACGCCTCCAATCGGTTCATCCAGCAAATACAGCTTGGCGTTCCGCGACAGGGTTAGCGTAAGCTGCAGCCGCTCATTCATCCCTTTGGACAGCGAGCTGATTTTATCCCCTTCATTCAGCTGCATAAACTTCAGCATCGTCCGGGCCTTCTCCTCGTCAAAATCGGCGTAAAAATCCCGGTAAAACCCTACCGCGTCACGCACCTTCATCCATGATTCCGTCAGCGGCCGGTCCGGCATAAAAGAGACGAGCGACTTGGTCTTCTGCCCCACAAGCGTGCCGTCAACCGTTATTTGTCCGTTAGAAGCCGGAATCAAACCGGCGACAATCTTCATCAGCGTGCTTTTGCCGCTGCCGTTCGTACCGAGCAGGCCGACGATTTTTCCCTTGCCGATGCCGAAAGATGCGCCGCGCAGCGCCTTTTTGCTGCCGTACGATTTGGACACGCCTTTCAGCTCCAATAGTTGATCCATCTGATCCATCCGATCTATACGATCTTTCCGATCCATCTGATTCATCGTCCCCCCTCCTATCCTCGTTTTTCGCCTTTCACGGCTTCCGCGACAATCGCCGCGATATCCTGATTGCTGAAGCCAAGCTCCTGCATCCCGCCGATAAAGCGGTCGAGCAAATCGCCAGCCATTTCTTTTTTGATCGTCATAATTTTCGATTCCTCGCTTGTCACATATCTTCCGAGTCCGCGTTTCGTTTCCACGACGGCCTCACGCTCCAATTCCTGAAAAGTCCGCTGCACGGTATTCGGGTTGATTTGCAGTTCGGCTGCCAATTCTCGCACGGAAGGGATTTTGTCCCCGGCCTTCAATTTGCCGGTCACGATCTCCTTTTTCAAATAGTTCATGATTTGCAAATAAATCGGCAGATTATTATCGAATTCGATGCCCACGTTCGGGTCAGCTCCTTTCCGCCATTATGCCGCCGGCAGCGCCTTTGTTTGATGGGGCGGCATCCCGTTGATCCCGTTAATTAAGCTCAAGCCCGCCGGCTTCGGGAATTTCGTTTTCCGCATAGGTTGCTGCACAAAACCACTCCTTCAATGTATTAGTGTTATAGTTAGATAGTACACTAGTATATCGGTATTGTAAAGCCCTTTTTTAAAAAGTAAAGAAGCCTCCTCTGACAATTGTCGGAGAAGGCTGGATATTACACTATAACGGGCATGTTTGTTGCGGCCACACCGTTTCGATGATGTTACCTCGGCAATAAACCTGCCGAAATCGCCTTATTTTTCGCTGCTCCATCACTAACGTTGCATTAACTTTTGCTCAAGATTTCCCGGAACTGCTGGCCGGAACTGTTACCCGGAAATCTAACGGTTGTATTAGCGGCTAATTTCCGAAAAAAGACCTATTCCAATTTCTAACGGTTGTGAACGCCGTTATTTGCCTGAATCTAAGCAAAAAGAGCCGGATTCAAGTGAAATAAGCCCCATGGCAACCGTTAGAATTTGAAATCAACGTTTTTGGAGCAAATAGCGCTTATGGCATCCGTTAGAGCATCAGTGCAGTTGAAAAATATATCTTGTCAGATCAGATTTGATGCAACGCTAGTACCGCCTCATTGGATTTATCCAATAGAATCGGATATTGATTAAAAATACAGTACCCTGATTGGATATTTCCAATAGATTGGACTAGGCAGGGCACAAAACAGGCGAACTAAGCGAAATCTATTAGATATTTCCAATGAGCGCTCAAAATGGCGACCGATTCCCGGCATTCTATTGGATTTTTCCAATGAGGGGGCGCCAGAAACATCAAATCAGCAAATTAAACAGGTTCAAGTCACGGTTCAGCTCGGTATAGGCGATGCCTTTCGAGGCCATTCTGCCGATCAGCGCTTCATAATCCGCCTTGTCGCTTAGCTCGATGCCAACCAGGGCCGGGCCGTTTTCCTTGTTGTGCTTTTTCGTGTATTCGAACCGGGTGATGTCGTCGTTCGGGCCCAACACCTGCTCCAGGAACTCGCGCAGGGCGCCGGCGCGCTGCGGGAAATTGATCAGGAAATAATGCTTCAGCCCCTCATAGATCAACGAGCGCTCCTTCATTTCCTGCATCCGGTCGATGTCGTTGTTCCCGCCGCTGATGATGCAGACGACGTTTTTGCCGCGGATTTGCTCGCGGTACATGTCAAGCGCGGACACCGGCAGCGCCCCGGCCGGTTCCACGACGATGGCGCTGTCGTTGTACAACTCCAAAATCGTCGTGCACGCCTTGCCCTCCGGCACCTGAACGATATCGTCGAGGATCCTCGCGCAGATTTCATAATTCAAATCGCCCACACGTTTGACCGCCGCACCATCCACAAACTTGTCGATCGCTTCCAGTGTCACCACATGCTTCTGCTTTAACGCTTCCGTCATCGAAGCCGCACCCGCAGGTTCAACCCCGATCACTTTCGTCTCCGGGCTGACCGTTTTCAAATACGTGCCCACGCCAGACGCCAGGCCCCCGCCGCCGATCGTCACAAACACATAGTCGGCCGGCACATTGAGGTTTTCCATGATTTCCATGCCGATCGTCCCGTTGCCGGCGACGATTTTCGGGTCATCAAACGGGTGGATGAACGTCATCCCGCCCTCGGTGCACGCCTTCATCGCTTCTTCATAAGCGTCGTCGTACGTGTCACCGGTCAGCACCACCTCGACATGTTCGCCGCCAAAGCGTTTCACCTGCTTAATTTTCTGGTTTGGCGTCGTGCTCGGCATAAAGATTTTGCCCCGGATGCCAAGCGCGTTGCAGGAAAAAGCCACACCTTGCGCATGGTTGCCGGCGCTCGCGCAGACGATCCCCCGCTCCAAATCCTCCGGCTGGAGGCTGCGGATCATATTGTAGGCCCCGCGAATTTTGAAAGAACGCACGACCTGGAGATCCTCCCTTTTTAAATATACGTTACAGCCGTATCTTAACGATAACGTCGCATCCAGTTGCAGCGGAGTCCGCACCACAACCTCGCTCAGCACATGATGCGCTTTGACGATATCTTCCATCCCTAACGTTTGGCGTTCCGCCTGCTTCATCGCTTTCTCCTCACTTTGGCTCTATTTCTCTCATTCTTATAAAAGTACACCTAAAACCGCTTTCCATTCAAGTCATTTTCCGATGCAATCGAGGAAATCCCCGCCAACGGGCAGTCTGCAAAAAAGCCTCTCCGGCAGATCCGGCGCTTAGGCCGGCAGGCCGGAGAGGCTTCGTGTGAGCGGATCAGTCTTTTTTCGGAATCAAACGGTCATCGGTATGCCCCTTGGAGTTTTTCTCCTGAGCAAGCTCTTTAAGCTCCCACTCCATCGTCCCGTACACCGGATCGGACGGAAATTCCTCGCCCTTCCGCAAGTACTCCTCGCGCCCCAGCTCGTCCCGGTACACGCCGCTTACTTCCACTTCTTCGCGCGATACCGGAAGCATTTCCTTCATTTTGTCGCTCATGATGATGCCGCCTCCCGCAATCAGAGAATGACAGGGACTATACTCCCCATTCTCCCTTAACATGCGCGAAAAAAGAGCGGATTATCCTTATACCGGAACCTGAATCCTGCCAGCTCTTCCTTAAACGAGCGCCTTGGCGGCGATATCCGTACGGTTGTGCTTGCCCTCAAATGTGATGCGCTCCGCGGCTTGGTAAGCTTTGTCCCGCGCTTCGGCGATTGACTGTCCGAGTCCGACGACGCCCAGAACACGGCCGCCGTTCGTAACCCACGCGCCGGCTTCGTTCCGGGCCGTTCCGGCATGGAACACGAGGGCTTCCCGCACCTCGTCCAAGCCCTGGATCGGCAGACCTTTCGGATAGGAAGCCGGATAACCGCCAGAAGCCAGCACGACGCACACGGCCGCTTCGTCGCTCCACTCGATTTCTACCTGATCTAAGGTGCCATTGACCGCCGCCAGGAAAATATCGAGCAGATCGCTTTTCAGCCGCGGCAGCACGACCTGGGTTTCCGGATCACCGAAGCGGGCGTTGAATTCGATCGTTTTCGGCTTGCCGTCCGGCGTAATCATCAGCCCGGCGAACAATACGCCGCGGAAAGGCCGGCCTTCGGCCACCATCGCCTTGGCCGTCGGTTTGATGATCGTTTCGACCGCTTCTTCAATGATGCCGGGGGCGATGTGCGGCAGCGGGGAATAGGTGCCCATGCCGCCCGTGTTCTGCCCTTTGTCGCCGTCGTAAACCTGCTTGTGATCCTGCGCCGCCGCCATCGGCCGCACCGTTTCCCCGTCCACGAACGAAAGGATCGACATTTCCTGGCCTTCGAGAAATTCTTCGATAACAACCTGGCTTCCGGACTCACCGAACACCTTCTCGACCATAATGTCCTTCAAAGCCGCTTCCGCCTGTTCGCGAGTGAAGGCGACCGTCACGCCTTTGCCCGCCGCCAGCCCGTCCGCCTTAATGACGATCGGCACCGGCCGGCTGCGCAAATACGCCAAGGCTGGCTCATAGCTGTCGAACTTCTCGTAAGCCGCTGTCGGAATACCGTATTTTTTCAGCAAATCCTTCATAAACGTTTTGCTGCCTTCGATATGCGCCGCGTTTTTGCGCGGACCGAACACCGGAATGTTCTTAGCCTCGAACACGTCGACAATGCCATCGGCCAGCGGATCGTCAGGCCCGACCACAACCAAGCCGACGCCCTTCTCCTCGGCAAACGCGGCCAGCTTGTCGAATTCATGCACCTGAATCGGAACCAGTTCAGCCACCTGGCCGATTCCCGCGTTGCCCGGGGCGCAATAAAGCTTGCCGGCTTTGGGGCTTTTCGCCAAGCTCCAGCAAATCGCGTGCTCGCGCCCGCCCCCGCCAATCACCAATATATCCATTTGTCGTCTCCTCCTAATTGCCCGCAAGCGGACCGTAATGACGCTAATCACTCATTTCCCCCGCGTATAATCCGAAAAACGGCAGGCCGCCGCACGCCGCAGCGGTCTGCCGTTTGGAGCCGAGGCTTAATGTTTGAAATGGCGGACGCCGGTAAATACCATGGCGATGCCGTACTCGTTCGCGACCTTGATCGACTCCTCGTCCTTCACCGAGCCGCCAGGCTGAATAACCGCCGTAATGCCGGCCTTGGCCGCGGCTTCCAGCGTATCGCCCATCGGGAAAAACGCATCCGAGGCCAACACGCTGCCTTTCGACTTCTCCCCGGCCTGCTCGATGGCGATTTTCGCCGCGCCCACGCGGTTCATCTGACCAGCGCCGACGCCGATCGTCATATCGTCCTTGGCCAGCACAATCGCATTGGATTTCACATGCTTAACTACTTTCCAGCCAAACAGCAGCTGCTTGAGTTCTTCCTCCGTCGGCTTGCGGTCCGTGACGACCTGCAGGTCCGATTCCTTCAGCACATGAACGTCGCTCTCCTGAACGATCATGCCGCCGTCGATCGAGGTCACGACGAACTGGCTGCTGCGTTTGCTGCCGAGCTCCAGGCCGCCGAGCTTCAAGAGGCGGATGTTTTTCTTTTTCGTCAAAATGTCCAGCGCTTCCTCGGTAAAGCCCGGCGCCAAAATGATCTCCAGGAAAATCTCCTTAAGCAGCGCCGCCGTATCGGCATCAATGATGCGGTTGGCGGCAACGATGCCGCCGAAGATCGACACCGGATCGGCCTCATACGCCTTTTGATAGGCCTCCAAAATGCTGGAGCCTACCCCTACCCCGCAAGGGTTCATATGCTTCACCGCAACGACAGCCGGCTCCTCGAATTCTTTCACGATTTGCAGCGCCGCATTGGCGTCGTTGATGTTGTTGTAGGACAATTCCTTGCCGTGCAGCTGCTCCGCATTGGTCAGCGTATCCGCCGCGGCCAGCGGTTTGCGGTAGAACGCCGCTTGTTGGTGCGGATTTTCGCCGTAGCGCAAATCCTGGATTTTCTCATAGGTCACGGTGTAGCGTTCCGGCAGCGGATCGCCGGTCACCTTCGACAAATAATCGGAAATCAGGGCATCGTAAGCCGCCGTATGGCGGAAAACTTTGGCCGCAAGCCGTTTGCGCGTGTCCAGCGTCGTATCCCCGCCCGCGCGGATTTCCGCAAGGACCGTGCCGTAATCGGCCGCATCGACGACCACGCTGACGAAGGCGTGGTTTTTGGCCGCGGAACGCAGCATGGTCGGCCCGCCGATGTCGATATTTTCAATCGCATCCTCATAGCTCACGTCCGGCTTGGCGATCGTCTCCTGGAACGGATACAGGTTAACAACGACCAGGTCGATGTAATCCAGACCCAGCTCCTTCATTTGCGCCTGATGCTCTTCGCTGTCGCGGATCGCCAGCAGCCCGCTGTGGACAGCCGGGTGCAGCGTTTTGACACGTCCGTCCAAAATTTCCGGAAAACCGGTCACATCGGAAATGCCGATCACCGGCACTCCTTCCTTCGACAGCAGGTTCTTCGTTCCCCCCGTCGAAATGATCTCCACGCCCAACTGTGACAGCTCGCGGCAAAAATCCACGATCCCCGTTTTATCCGACACGCTTACCAGCGCTCTTTTGATACTCAAAATCGGCCCCTCCTTTAATTTGGCGAATCATGCCCGATATTTCTCGGGAAATATCGAAAGCCCTGCGCACTTTATGTCCTATAAAAGTATGCCCTATTGTTCCTCATCCGACAGAATCGTCACTTTGCGGCCGTCTACCTTAATACGGTTTTTGGCAAACCACGACACGACTTGCGGGTACAACTGCTGTTCCGCGGCATGAATCCTGGCCTCCAGCGACTCCAGGGTATCCGAGGCGAGAATCTCCACCGGTTTTTGGGCGATCACAGCGCCGCTATCCATTCCCCCGTCGACCAAATGCACCGTTATGCCGGTCAGTTTGACGCCGTAGTCCCACGCTTGCCCGATCGCGTTTTTGCCCGGAAAAGCCGGAAGCAGCGAAGGATGGATGTTGATCATTTTTCCCGCGTAAGGCTCCACCAGCACAGGGGTCAACAGCCGCATATACCCAGCCAAAACGACCAGGTCGATCTGCCGCTTGTCCAGCTCGGCAGCGATTTCCGCCTCATAGTCTTCCCGCCGCGCATAGTCCTTGGGCTGAAAAAGAAAGCAGTCGACGCCGGCCTTGCGAGCCCGTTCAACGACGAGGGCCTGAGGTTTGTCGCACACCAACAGCACGATGTCCGCACCAAGGGTTCCCGCCCGGGAAGCATCCAGCAAATTTTGAAAATTGCTGCCCTGCCCGGAGGCGAACACCGCGATCCGAAAACCCGCCGCCATTACACGTCCGCCCCGGCAAACGTCACTTCCCGGCGGCCTGCGGTCACTTTGCCGATGACGTACGGGCTTTCGCCGGCTTCGCGCAGCGTTTGCAGGGCTGCTTCCGCCTGATCGGCGGCAACGATGATGACCAGCCCGATCCCCATGTTGAAGGTGGTGAACATGTCGCGGCTGCTGACGCTGCCCTTTTGCTGCAATAGCTCAAAGATCGGCAAAATCGGCCACGAGCCGGATTCGATCTCCACGTTTACGCCTTCCGGCAGCACACGCGGAATATTTTCGATAAATCCGCCGCCCGTAATGTGCGCCATGCCTTTGACGTCGACCCGTTCCAGCAGGGAAAGCACCGGCTTTACGTACAGCTTGGTCGGCGTCAACAGCACGTCCCCAAGCTTCTGTCCGCCGAGCTCCGGCAGCGTATCCTGCAGGCTGTATCCGGCCTCCTCCAGCAGCAGCTTGCGCACCAGCGAAAAGCCGTTGCTGTGCACGCCGCTGGAAGCGAGGCCGATCACCGTATCGCCGGGAGCAATGGTGCTGCCGTTGACGATTTTGCGCTTGTCGACGACGCCGACGGTGAAGCCGGCGATGTCGTATTCGCCTTCGCCGTACATGCCCGGCATTTCGGCGGTTTCGCCGCCGATCAGCGCGCAGCCGGACTGGCTGCAGCCTTCGGCGATCCCGGCGACGATCGCCTCGATTTTCTCAGGAACGACCTTGTCGCAGGCGAGGTAATCGAGGAAAAACAACGGCTCCGCGCCCTGCACGACGATGTCGTTGACGCACATCGCTACCGCGTCGATGCCGATCGTATCGTGCTTATCCATCGCAAACGCGATTTTCAGTTTAGTGCCCACGCCGTCCGTCCCGGAGACCAGAACCGGCTCCTCATATTTGTCTTTGTTCAATCCGAACAAAGCCCCGAAGCCGCCCAGATCCGTCATCACTTCCGGACGAAACGTCCGCTTGACGTGTTTTTTCATCCGCTCCACGGCTTCATTCCCGGCCGCAATATCGACGCCGGCGTTTTTGTATGCTTCTGACACGAGAAGGACACACTCCTTAGGTTTATTTTTTGGGGACATGCGTTTCTTTGTAACCGCAAAACCAACTAGACGAAACCAGGCTAACGGTTGCCACAGCCGCTATTTCCGCCAATAACGTTGATATTCGAATTCTAACGGTTGCTATAGTGCTTATTTCGCTTAGATCCGGCGATTTACGCCCAAATCGAGGCAAATAACGGCGCTGACAACCGTTAGAATTTAGAACAGAGCTTTTTTCGCAAAATAGCGGCTGCTGCAACCGTTAGATTTCCAGTGGGCGATAGGGACCTGCTCGGGAACCTGTTTGCAGGAAAGCCCGAAGGGGCCGACGCAATCGCCCGCACGAGTAGTTTAATCGCCAGCACAAGTAGCTTAATCGCCGACGCGAACTAAATCACCGCGCGATTAGTAAACCGCCATTGTGCAGCCCATTCCCCCAACGCTGCCAGCTCTAATTGGAAAAAATCCAATAGATCGCCGGAAATCGAACGCCATTTTGGACTCTCATTGGAAAATATCCAATAGATTTCGCTCAAACCGCCCGTTTTGCACCCTATCGGACCTCATCTATTGGAAATATCCAATCGTACCGCCGTATTTACCATTTAATTTCCAACTCTATTGGATATATCCAATCACTATGCGGTGTTAGCCCGCAGAAACCTGTCACTCGACTATAACAACTTGTAAGCTGGCTAAATCGAAATCGGCTTGTAACTCGCCACCCACCAGTACTGCCTCGTACCATATGCCCGAGTTCCAGCCATCCCCTCAAAAATTTTTAATCATGTAAAATAAAGCCGCCTAACAAGTACACCCGTATTTCTCTTCTCCGTCAAAATCCGTCCGCGTCGGGTAATCGTTGTCGAAGCAGGCCATGCAGAGGCCGCCTTTATAATCCCCGGCGTTGTCGCCGCCTACCGCCCGGATTAAACCCTCCGGGCTCAAAAACTCCAGCGTGTCCGCATTGATCTCCCGGCAAATTTCCTCGACGGATTTGTACGAAGCGATCAGTTCGCCGCGGTCCGGGGTGTCGATCCCGTAGAAGCAGGGGTTTTTGAACGGCGGCGAGGTGATGCGCACATGCACCTCGGTCGCCCCGGCCTCGCGCAGCAGATTGACGATCCGCCGCGAGGTCGTGCCGCGGACGATCGAATCGTCGATCATCACCACGCGTTTGCCCTCCACAACGCGGCGCACCGCGCTCAGCTTCATCTTCACGCCCTGCTCGCGCAGCTCCTGGCTCGGCTGGATGAACGTCCGGCCGGTGTATTTGTTTTTGATCAGACCGAGCTCGTAAGGGATGCCGGTCTGCTCCGCGTAGCCGATGGCGGCGGAGATGCTGGAGTCGGGCACGCCGGTCACGACGTCCGCGTCGACAAAAGACTCCTGCGCCATCACCTGCCCCATCCGCTTGCGGCTCGCGTGCAAATTCGAGCCGTTCATATCGCTGTCCGGCCGCGCGAAGTAGATGTATTCCATCGCGCACAACGCCTTGCGCTGCGGCTCGGTATAACGGTCTTCGTGGAGACCGCTGCCGTCCAGCACCAGCATTTCGCCCGGCTGGATTTCGCGGATCGTCTCCGCGCCGATCACCTCGAACGCGCACGTCTCGGACGAGAACAGGTACGCATCACCGAGCCGGCCCATCGTGAGCGGCCGCAGCCCGTTCGGATCGCTGGCGGCGATCAGCTTGTCGTTGGTCAGCAGCAGAAAGGCGAAGCCGCCGACCAGTTGCCCCAGCGCGTCCTTCGCCGCCTCGACAAAATCCTTCGGCGAGCGCGCGATCAAATGCGCGATCACCTCCGTGTCGCTGGTCGTCTGAAAGATCGAGCCGCTTTGCTCCAGCTCGCGGCGAATTTTCGGCGCGTTGACGATGTTCCCGTTCGTCGCCACCGCCAAATCGCCGTCGCGGTATTTGAAAATCAGCGGCTGCGCGTTCGTCAGCCGGCTGTCCCCGCTCGTCGAATAACGCACATGGCCGATCGAGCGGTCGCCTACCAGCGAAACGAGCTTGTCCCGGTCAAACACTTCCTTGACGAGCCCCATCCCGCGATGGTAATTGAACTCCGATCCGTCCGTCACGCACATCCCGGTGCTTTCTTCACCCCGATGCTGGAGCGCATGCAGGCCGTAATAAGAAAGGGAAGCGGCATCGGGATGGCCGAACACGCCGAACACGCCGCACTCCTCCCGTAACGTGTCGAACGGATCCACACGTCCCGCGCCTTCGTTGTAATATGCTCCTGTCCACAGCCCACGCGGCATTATTTCATCAGACATGGAATGACATCCTCCCAGATGCGTTTCAACTGCTCGACCGGCTTGTTCAGCACGGAACCCCCGTCCACCGCAACGGCCAGCTCTGCCCCAGCGGCAGCCGCGCCTGCAACGGAACCGATCCGCACAACCGGCACGCCGCACTCTGCAACGAGCCGCTCCAATGCATCCGCCTTATCCGGCGATGCCGATAGCAAAATCCGTGACTGCGACTCGCTAAACAGCAAAACATCCGGACGCAGCCCGCCGCTAACCACATCGACCTGCGCACCCAAACCGCCGCTGATGCACGATTCCGCCAGCGCCGCGGCCAACCCGCCTTCGGACAGGTCGTGCGCCGAGCGCACCAGCCCGCTTTGAATCGCTTCAAGCACAGCGCCCAGCAGTTTTTTCTCGACTGCCAGATCCAACTGTGGCGGACGCCCTTCAACCACGCCATGCACGACCGCCTGGAACTCGCTGCCGCCAAGCTCCGCCTTTGTTTCACCGAGCAGGAAAATCACGTCGCCCTCGGACTTGAAGCCCTGGGTCGTAATATGGTCCACATCGTGCACGAGCCCCACCATGCCGACAACCGGCGTCGGGTAAATCGCGCCTTTGGCGTTTTCGTTGTACAAGCTGACGTTCCCGCCGATGACCGGCGTATCCAGTTCACGGCAAGCTTCCGCCATGCCATCTACGGCCCGCTCCATCTGCCAGAAAATATCCGGCTTCTCCGGGCTGCCGAAATTCAGGTTGTCCGTGATCGCCAGCGGCTCGGCCCCGGAGCACACGATGTTGCGCGCCGCTTCGCTGACCGCGATGCGTCCGCCCACCTCCGGATCGAGATACACGAACCGGCCGTTGCAGTCGGTCGTCATCGCCAGCGCCTTGCGCGTGCCGTGGATCGTCACGACCGCCGCGTCCGAACCCGGACGAACCGCCGTGCTGGTGCGCACCATGTAGTCGTACTGATCGTAGACCCATGCTTTGTTTGCGAGCGAAGGCGAAGACAACACTTGCTCAAGCGCCCCGCCCAGATCGCGCACCTCTTCATACCGCTGCGTATCCACCGCAGCGTTTTGCTCATAATAAGCCGGTACCGCCGAAGGCTTGTCATAAATCGGACATTCGTCCACAAGCGCCTTCACCGGCATATCGCCGACCAGTTCTCCGTGTTGGAACAACTTCAACCGCCCATCGTCCGTCACCTTGCCAACTTTCGCGCAAATAACGCCCCAGCGCTCAAAAATCTCCCGCGCCTGCGCCTCATCCTTCGGCTCGACGACGAACAGCATCCGTTCCTGCGATTCCGACAACATCATTTCGTAAGCGGTCATGCCCTCTTCGCGCTGCGGCACCTGATCGAGATACAGCTCCAGACCGTTGCCGGCCTTGCTCGCCATCTCGGCGCTGGAGCACGTTAGCCCGGCCGCGCCCATATCCTGAATCCCCAGCACGATGCCGGTGTCGATCAGTTCGAGGCAGGCTTCCATCACCAGCTTTTCCATAAACGGATCGCCGACCTGCACTGCCGTCCGCTTCGCCTCGGATTCCTCCGTCAACTCCTCCGACGCAAACGTCGCGCCGTGGATGCCGTCGCGGCCGGTTGGCGGGCCAACGTAAAACACCGGGTTGCCGACGCCTTTGGCGACGCCGCGCTGGATTTTGTCGTGGTCGATCAGCCCGACGCACATCGCGTTGACAAGCGGGTTCCCTTCATAGCTTTCGTCGAACACAACTTCGCCGCCGACCGTCGGGATGCCGATGCAGTTGCCGTACCCGGCGATCCCGGACACGACATGCTCGAACAAATATTTCACGCGCTCGCTCTCCAGCTTGCCGAAACGCAAAGAATTCAGCAGCGCAACCGGTCTGGCCCCCATCGAAAAAATATCGCGGATAATCCCGCCCACACCCGTCGCTGCTCCCTGATAAGGCTCCACCGCGGAAGGGTGGTTATGGCTCTCGATTTTGAACACAACCGCCTGGTTGTCGCCGATATCGACGATCCCCGCGCCTTCCCCCGGGCCCATCAGAACGCGCGGTCCGCTGGTCGGGAAGCGGCGCAGCAGCGGCTTCGAATTTTTGTAGGCGCAGTGCTCGGACCACATGACGCTGAACACGCCGATTTCCGTATAGTTCGGCTTGCGGCCCAAAAACCCGCAGATCAGCTCGTATTCGCTATCCGAAACGCCCATCTGTTTGTAAATTTCTTGCTCCGCAATTTGCTCTGCATTCGGTTCCTTAGCGGACACTTGCTGACTCATGCCGATCCCTCCAAGCCTTCAAAATAGATGTAAACATTTTTTTGCCGTCCGTAGGTCCAAGCAGGGCGTTCACCGCGCGCTCCGGATGGGGCATCATGCCGACCACGTTGCCGCGTTCATTGGAAATGCCGGCGATATCGTCCACTGACCCGTTCGGGTTATTCACATACCGGAAAATTATCTGGTTATTTTGCCGCAATTTAGCCAGCGTTTCTTCATCACAATAATAATTGCCTTCGCCGTGCGCGATCGGAATCGTAATCTCTTCGCCCGGGGCGTACAGCGTTGTAAACGGATTTGCGTTGTTTTCGACCCGCAGCACCGTGTCATGACAGCGGAATTTCAGCGACATGTTGCGGCGGAGCGTCCCCGGCAGCAGCCCGGCTTCCGTCAAAATCTGAAATCCGTTGCAGATGCCGAGAATATATTTGCCTTCCTCCGCGGCTTTGGCCACCTCGGCCATTACCGGCGCGAACCGGGAAATCGCCCCGCAGCGCAAGTAATCGCCATAGGAAAAGCCTCCGGGAACCAGGATGCAGTCGTACGCGGAAAGATCGGTCGCCGTATGCCACACGTAATCGACGGGTTCGCCTAATGCTTCCTCCACCGCTTTATAACAGTCGATATCACAGTTGGAACCGGGAAATACGAGTACCGCGAATTTCATCGATTCAGCCCTCCAATTCAAAGCGGTAATCTTCTACCACCGTATTGGCCAAAAGCTTCTCGCACATCGCCTTGACGCGGGCTTCCGCCTCAGAGCGGTCGTTCGTGTCCAGCGTAAGCTCCATATATTTGCCGATGCGGACGCTCTCCACTTCCCTGAAGCCCATGGAATGAAGCGCTCCCTGCACCGCTACTCCCTGCGGATCCAGTACACTTTGCTTGATCGTGACATAAACGTTCGCTTTAATCA
The DNA here is from genome assembly GCF_003863965.1 of Paenibacillus oralis. Taxonomy (GTDB): domain Bacteria; phylum Bacillota; class Bacilli; order Paenibacillales; family Paenibacillaceae; genus Fontibacillus; species Fontibacillus oralis. The sequence goes on along the minus strand of NZ_RRCN01000001.1, from coordinate 3,088,857 downwards.
TGTTACTCGTATTCCTCCTATTGTTTGGACTTATGCAGCTTGTTTGGACTTATGCAGCTGTTTGGACTTATGCGCCCCGCCGCGTGTGTTTGTCTTTTCCGCCTGCTCCCTACTCCAACTCATGCCCGGTCAGGCGCCGGTAAATGTCGCGGTAACGCCGGGTCGTTTCTTCAACCACATGCCCTGGCAGCGGATCGGGCTGGCTGTTCTTGTCCCAATCCGAACCGGCCAGGTAAACGCGTACCGGCTCTTTATCCATGCTGTCGATTTCGATGTCGAGGGCGTAATTTTCTTTGGCCCAAAAACGCGACGCATCCGGGGTGAAAATCTCGTCGATCAAAATCAGCTTGCCATCCACCAGCCCGAATTCCAGCTTGCAGTCGGCGAGAATGATCCCGCGCGCTTCGCAAAAATCCCGGGCAAAAGCGTAAAGCTCCAGGCTGCGGCTGCGCAGCTGCTGCGCCAAATCCGCGCCGACCTTGTCGGCCATCTCCGCAAAGGAGATGTCTTCGTCGTGGCCGACGTCGTTTTTCGCCGCCGGCGTAAAAATCGGCTCCGCCAGCTTGGCGTTTTTGCGCAGGCCCTCCGGCAGCTTGATGCCGTTGATTTCGCCGCTAAGCTCGTACTGCCGCCAGCCGCCGCCGGTAACGTAGCCGCGAACCACGCATTCGATATCGATGCGCTCGGCTTTGCGGGTGACCATCACGCGGTTTTTTAGCAAAGGCTTGTGTGCCTCGGGAACGACATCCCCCAAAAGCTCCACATCTGTATGAATCACGTGGTTCTCCAGCAGATGCTGGGTCCTACCGAACCAGAACGCGCTCAGGCGGTTCAGCACATTGCCTTTGTCCGGCACCGCCGGTTCAAGCACGTAGTCAAAAGCGGAAATGCGGTCGGTCACGACGATCAAATAATGCTCGCCAAGGTCGTACAGCTCCCGCACTTTGCCTTTATACAGCAGCGGGGCGTTTACCAACTCCGCCGCCGTGGAAATTGCCGGTGATGACATGTCGCTGTCCCCCTCAAATTACACTTAATGATTGCAATAACGGTAAATAAAGCAGCTATCCTTCCGCGATTCAACAAAATTCGCAGTATAGCGGTAAAATGGGGCGCTATTTCCTTCTACTCCGGCTGCAAACGTCCATTTTGACCACTTTCTCCGAAAATAACGCCCTTCTGTTCCGCTATTTGGCGGTGCTGCCGCAAAACCGGATAAATAGCGGTATTTCTTACCGTTATCATCCGAGGTGGCTGGCGCCCTTCTTACTCAACCAAACCCAGCTTGCGGAAAATCGTGTCCACATGCTTCAAATGCCAAGCCGGATTAAACGCGTCGTCGATCTCTTCCTTGCTCAGCACGGCGGTGATTTCCGGCGTCTCCTCGACAATGTCGCGGAACTGCCGCTGGGTTTCCCAGGCCTGCATCGCCCGCGGCTGCACCGTGTCGTAAGCCTGCTCGCGGCTGAAGCCTTTGTCGATCAGCTTCGTCATGACGCGGCCTGAGAACGGTACGCCAAACGTGCGGCCCATGTTGCGTTTCATATTTTCCGGGAACACCGTCAAGTTTTTCACGATGTTGCCGAAGCGGTTCAGCATGTAGTTCAGCAGCATCGTCGCATCGGGCAAAATCACGCGCTCCACCGAAGAATGCGAGATGTCGCGTTCATGCCACAGCGTCACGTTTTCGTAGGCCGAAACCATATGACCGCGGATCACGCGCGACAGGCCGGAAATGTTCTCGCAGCCGATCGGATTGCGCTTGTGCGGCATCGCCGACGAACCTTTTTGCCCTTTGGCGAACGCTTCCTCCACCTCGCGGAATTCGCTTTTTTGCAGGGCGCGGATTTCCGTGGCGAATTTGTCGAGCGACGTGGCGACCAGCGCCAGCGTGGCCATATATTCGGCATGGCGGTCGCGCTGCAGCGTTTGCGTGGAAATCGGCGCGGCCGTTGTGCCCAGCTTCTCGCACACGAACTGCTCCACGAACGGATCGATATTCGCGTACGTCCCTACCGCGCCGGAGATTTTGCCGAACTGCACTCCATCCGCCGCACGGCGGAAGCGCTCTAGATTGCGCTTCATCTCTTCATGCCAGAGCGCCATCTTCAGCCCAAACGTTGTCGGTTCGGCATGCACGCCATGCGTCCGGCCCATCATCGGCGTGTCTTTGTAGGCGAGCGCTTTTTCCCGCAAAATATCAATAAAGTTCAAAATATCCCGCTCAAGAATTTCGTTGGCCTGCTTCAGCAAATACCCCAGCGCCGTGTCCACCACGTCCGTCGAGGTCAAGCCGTAGTGCACCCATTTGCGCTCCGGGCCCAGGCTTTCCGAAACCGCCCGGGTAAAGGCGATCACGTCATGGCGCGTCTCCTGCTCGATTTCATAGATCCGGTCAATGTCGAACGAGGCGTTTTGGCGTAGTTGAGCCACGTCCTCCTTCGGGATGACGCCCAGTTCGGCCCAAGCCTCGCAGGCGCAAAGCTCCACTTCCAGCCAAGCTTTGAATTTGTTTTCCTCCGTCCAGATCGCTCTCATTTCCGGTCTGCTGTAGCGTTCGATCATTTGCGTTCATTCCTCCAAATGTTGGTTTCCTCTATCCAACGAAGCCCGTCCTCCACATCCCGGCAGAGCAGATTGATATGCCCCATTTTCCGCTTCGGCGCGGCTCCGTTCTTTCCATATAAGTGTACTTTGGGAATGACCGGGAATCCAGCTTGCCGGCCGGCCGTTTTCCCATCCGCCGGGGCGGAGTCCAGCAGAGGCCGGCCGGCCGGCGAACCGCCTTCCCACGACGCCGCATCCTTCCCGCTCCCTTCGCTTGGCCAACCCCCGCTTACCATCGCCTCGCGCACGGCCTCCAAATGCTCGCCGAGCACGTTCACCATCACGACCGGCGAGAGCAGCTCCGCCTTGCCGAGCGGCAAATTGCACACGGCCCGTACGTGCTGCTCAAACTGCGAGGTCGTGCAGGCCTCCATCGTATAGTGACCCGAATTATGCGGCCGCGGCGCCAACTCGTTGACGAACAGCTCGCCGCCCGCGGTCAAAAACATCTCCACGGCCAGCAGCCCCACCGCTTCCATACCTTCCGCGATGCGGGCGGCCAACCGTTCGGCCTCCCGCTGCACCCGCTCTTCCACCCGGGCCGGCACGATCGATAGATGCAAAATATTGCCGACATGGATATTTTCCGCCACCGGGAACGTTTTAATTTCCCCGCGCGGACTGCGCGCCGCGATGACGGAAAGCTCCTTCACAAACGGGATGAACTGCTCTAATACGAGCTCCGTACCGGCTTTGCTCAGCTCGGCGTAGGCCGGGCCGATTTCCGCTTCCGAGCGGATCACCCATTGCCCTTTGCCGTCATAACCGCCGGTGGCCGTTTTCAGCACCGACGGAATGCCGAGCCGCTGGACCGCCGCCCGCAGCTCCTCTTCGCTGCCGATTTCCGCATACGGAGCCACTTTCACGCCCGCCGCTTCGATCGCGCGTTTCTCGCGCAGCCGGTGCTGGGTCGTGTACAGCAGCTTGCTCCCCTGCGGCACGTACGACAGCTCCTCGAGCAGCGCGGCCACGCCAGCGTCCACGTTCTCGAACTCGTACGTGATCACGTCCGAGCGCTCGGCGAGCTGGCGGGCGGCCTCTTGATCGTCGTAACGGGCGACGATTTGCCCGGCCACCTGGCCGCACGGCGAATCCGGCGCCGGATCCAGCGTCACGAAGTGGTAGCCGAGGTTGCTGCCGGCGAGCGCCATCATCCGCCCGAGCTGCCCGCCGCCGAGCACGCCGATCGTCGCGCCCGGAGCGATTACCGGCGGCGCTTCGCCGTTTTGGCCGGCGCTTTGTCCGGCCTTCGCTTGGCTCCCTGCTCCTGCGCCTTGCCCGGCCAGCGCTTGCTTCGCTACGCCAGCTTGCCCAGCCGCCGCTTGCTCCCCCGCTCCGCCTTGACCTGCCATCGCTTCGTCCCTCATTCCGCCGCCTCCAGCTCCGCGCCGCTCGCCAGCACCTCTTCGCGAATCCGGTCGCGGCGCTCCTGCACGCGGCGCATCAGCTCGGGATCAAACGCGCCGAGAATCTGCGCGGCGAGCAGTCCGGCGTTGATCGCGCCGGCTTTGCCGATCGCCACCGTTCCGACCGGGATGCCGCCCGGCATCTGCACGATCGACAGCAGCGAATCGAGGCCGTTCAACGCGGCCGACTTGACCGGCACGCCGATGACCGGCAGCGTCGTTTTCGCCGCCACCATGCCCGGCAAATGGGCAGCGCCCCCGGCACCCGCGATGATCACTTTAAGCCCGCGCTCCGCAGCCTGCTCCGCAAACTCGAACATCAAGTCCGGAGTGCGGTGTGCGGAGACAACATTTTTTTCATACGGAATTCCCAATTCTTCCAAAACGGCGCAGGCGTGGGACATCGTCTCCCAATCCGATTTGCTGCCCATAATCACTGCAACTTGTGCTGTCATCCCTCATCCCACTTTCTATTATTATTCTATGGTTCCAAAATGGCCGGATATTTAGAGGTAGTTCCAAAAATCATCTTTTGAAAATATTAGAAAGAAGTAGCATCTAAACATCGGCTTCCTTATATCGCAAGAATAAATTACCGCTACATACTTAAAAAGGTCCGCACCTCTGAAAATAACGAAGTATTTTCGAGAAATTCGCGGACCACGAGAGAATACGACGGACAAGGCCGGAAGGTAAGGGTTGGCGGGCGCTGCCGGCTGCATGACGGAGGCCGGTCATCCGGCCGTTCAAGACCGGGCGAACTCGAGCCGCTCCAGCGGCGATGCTGACTGTTGGCACCGGGGCGCTCCCCCAAAGTTTGAGCGGATACCATTAACCCGCGGGGAACATAAAGCCCGGTGCATGACGCCCAGGCCTTATAAGGAAATTCCCCTTTGATATCTTAAAAAAGGCTTCCCGTGCAGAGCCGCCTTACCTTCATCACGTATTCGCTCGTAGTCCGAAAATTTACGGTTCTCGGGTAGAAACTTCCGGGCCCTATTCCCGGTATTATACGAGTTTAAGAGGTTGTTTAACCCTCACTTTATTATGTTCGGCGGAGAACCGCCTATGCTCTACTAGTTTACCAATGGCGGACACGACATGTCAACTCAAACACGAACATTAATGAAATGTAAAATGCGAATGTTCGCTTTTGGAATTTTTTTGTGATCATACCTAGTGACGTTGCGGCTCGCAAAATTCCACCAAATGCAAAAGTGCAGGTGATTTCCGCTCAAACTGCCCAATTTCGCCTAGTCAAGTGTAAAAGTGCAGTTCATTTTTCAGAAATCAACTAAAATTTACCATTTCCCGCCAAATCAACTGTACTTTTGCATTCCACCAAGCTCAGAAGCAACACTTTCCCGACTTGAAATGTACTTTTGCATTTGATCCTTCCAAATCTTCCCCCCAACCGGAACAACAGGTGCGTCCGCCACATTCGGCCGCTCAGCATTATCTCCACAAAAAAAGCCGCAAAAGCAGCGGCGAACTATCCGTTCATCTGCTCCTGCAGCTCGATATACAACACCTGCAAAAACTTTTTGATGTTGACCTTCACCTTACCACCGCCGCCGGTCTCTCGGCCCTCTTCGATTTCCTTCATTTTCAGCCGCACGTCCTCGAAATCGAAATAAAGCGGGGCGTAATATTCGAACCGGGGGTTGCCGTAGTCGGTCAAACCGAGCGAAGCCAGATTGGTCAGCCCCGCCGCCAGTGCGCGGCGCAGCCGCTGCTCGATCGCTTTGACCTCCTTGGCGATCTCCTCCGGCTTATCCTTGTACATCGCCGCCGCCTGGCGGTACAGCTCCTTCAGCGGCGGCATGTTCGCACCGGCTCCGCGTTCGATCAGCAGCCCCATGATCGTGATCATGTCGCGGCTGCCGCTTTCCCCGATCAACCCCATATTCATCAGGATCGGCTGAATCGCTTCGCGCACGGCCCGTTTCCCAGCCGTAACGGGAGGCGCGGGCCGAAGGCCCTCCAGTTTTTTCAGGCTGGACCGGATTTCTTCCAAATAATGCCCCATGGCGTAACGTTCGTTCACCTTGCGCAGCACGGTTTCCACCTCGATCCGGTTGATCGGCTTGCGAATAAAAAACTCGATGCCGCTCCGGTACGCCCGTCCGACCATATCCTGATTTTCAATCTGCGAGATCATCACGAATTTGGCGCCGCAGCCTTGAGCGCGCAGTGAATCGATCGCCTCGATGCCGTCCTGATCGGGCATCAAAAGATCCATCAGCACGATGTCCGGGGCCTCGCTCAAGATTTGGCGCACTCCTTCCTGCCCGCTGCCTGCTGTTCCCGCCACTTCACCGAGCCCGCCGTCTTCAATGATATGCTGCAGCATTCTTCTCGCGCTAATATCATCGTCTACGATACAGAAAGAAAGCGCCATGCTTGACCCCTCCCCAAAGTTTTGTGAGCACTACTGCAATGTTCTGTGAGCGCCCTCAGCAAAAAAAATTGCATCGAACAAAACTTACTTCGGAAGCATAGATTTACGCAGCTTTTCCGTGGGAATGCGGACCTGGAACATCGCTCCCCCCAATGCCGGGGATACTCCGACCTCTACCTCCCCCACAAACATGCTCACAATGTCGCGCACATGGGACAGCCCGATGCCCGTGGCCGCCACCCCTTCCTGGTTAAACTTGGTTGTAAAACCCGGCTCGAACAGCAAATCGCGGTCGCGTTCCGCCACGCCGCCGCCGCTGTCGGCTACACTAACCAATGTATAGTCCTCACGCTCGTCTACCTCGAGATGGATCATCCCGTTCCCGGCGATCGCCTCGACCGCGTTGGCGGTCAAATTGTTCATGAGCGTCAGCAGCGGAACATAGCTTGCGGTCACATAATCGGTGCGGATATCGTACGAAAAAGAAATCGTTTTGCCTAACATGTCGGCGTATTTGCCATTGCTTTTCAACGTAAAATGAACGAGCGCGGACAGCGGCATATCCCCCGGCGCTTCGCGGTCGGTCAGCTTGACCAGCCCGGCCAAAATCCGCTGCGAATCCTTTTTGACCTCATGGATCTGCTGCGTAATGCGCAGCACCTGCTGCCGGTTCTCCTGCCGCCCCTCCTCGCTCAAACGCCGGTACAGCTCGTAGCTGCCGAGGGTGAGATCCTCCAGTGTGCCGATTGATTTTTTCAGATAAAAAACTTCCCCGTACAGCCCCGAACTGAAACTGAGCATCTGCTCGATCCGGCGGTTTTGCTCCTTCTGAATGATCCGCATCCGGCTGACCGCGATGCTGCTGTAAATGCCGGTAACGAAATACGTCCGCAGCATGGCGATCGCCATCAGAAACGTCCATTCGTTCAGCTTGAACGTGGCCGTACCCGTGACCAATAGCCGGGTCAGCAGCTCCGCTTCATTGGACAGCAGATCGATGACCGCCGTCACCGCGCCCAGCATCAGCGGGTAAAAACGATCCACCCTCCCCCTGATGAACTGCATCCCGCAGGCAAACACAACGTAATAGACGCCCGCCGAACAATGCCGGCTGAGGCTGTCCGCCACCGTCAACCCGCCTGCCATCACCTGGTCCAGTCCCGTCCGAAACACCAGCACAACGGCGCCGGTGATGACGCCGGCCAATAGGTAAGGCAGCTTCCTCATCAGCAGCAAAAACAGCAGAAACGCACTGCTGCCCAGCCCAATCCTGAAAATATCGCCGTCAAACGGGTTGATCTTCAACTCTCCGGCCACAGCCGTCCCGGCCGCAACAAGGCCGAGCTGCACATATTTCGATTTGAAAAGAGCTGTCCCCATGCCCCTCTCACCCGGCTCCCGCAAGTAGATATTGCCCATTATACTACCATATTTCGGGCTGGGCGCCTATACCTTCCATGCCACGCCGTGTCAGGGTTAAGCTTAAACGTGCCGGGCCTCCAAACGCCTGGAAACGAGAGACAGCAAAAAGTTGACCGTAAAATAAATCAGCGCGACCAGCAGCAGGATCGGGATCGTGTAGGCGTAGCTGTGTCCGATCACAATGCCGGCGTGGTGCATCAGCTCCGGCAGGGAGATGACGACCGCAAGCGATGTGTCTTTCAGTAAGGAAATGAACTGGCTGACGAGCGGCGGGACCATCCGCCGCAAGCCCTGCGGCAGCACGATATGCCATAGCGTCTGCAGCGAGCTTAAACCCGACGAGCGGGCCGCTTCGATTTGCCCTTTGTCGATGGAGGCCAGTCCCCCGCGCACGATCTCCGCGATCATTGCCGCTTCAAAGATCGTCAGCCCCGTGATCGTGGCGGTCACCAGCCCCAGCTTGATGCCGATCTCCGGCAGGGCAAACCGCATAAAAAAGATGATCAACAGCAGCGGCAAATTGCGGATCAGCTCCACAGCGACCAGCAAAACCGGCGACAGCACCGGAAGCCGCGTATAACGAATAACGCCGACGATGCAGCCGAACAGGAAGCTAAGCACAATCGAAGCCACTGCCACCAGCAGCGTAAAATACAACCCTTCCAGCAAAAATCGCAGATTCTCCGCGGAATACGCCCCGGCAAAGTCCATCGGGATTACCTCCTTTCAGACGCAAAGCCCCCTCAATATTTACGTGCCAGCTTGCGCTCCCAGACCCGTACGCCGTAGCTGAGCGGCAAGGTGAGCGCCAAATAAAACAAAGCGACAAAAACATAGGTATCGAATGTTTGGAACGTGTCGGTATTGACGATATCGGCAAAATACATCAGATCCAGACCGGCGACGATCGACAGGACGGACGAGTTTTTGATCAGGTTGATGAACTGGTTGCCCAGCGGCGGGATAACCAGCCGGATCGCCTGCGGCAGCACGATGTGGACCATCGTCTGCGCGTAGCTGAGCCCCGAAGAACGGGCCGCCTCCGTCTGGCCTTGCGGTATCGACATAATGCCGGCGCGGATGGCCTCGGCGATGAAAGACGACGTGTAAACCGCCAGCCCGATCGTCCCGGCGGTAAAACCGTCAAGCGGCAGCCCCAGCGCCGCCGGACCGTAATAAAAAATATATACGACAAGCAGCAGCGGAATATTGCGGATAAATTCGACGTACCCCGTACCGAACCAGCGCAGCCCGCGAATGGGCCCGATCCGGAATACGGCGATGAGCGTCCCCAGCGCAAAGCTTCCGACGAGCGCAAGCAGGCTGGAAACGACCGTCCCGCGAAATCCTTCCATAAAGGTGCCGAAGTAGTCGGTTAAAATTGAAAAGTCCATGCTCGAATCACCTTCCCCTGACCGGCAAATACGCTCTCAACTCACAGCGCCCCAGTCCAACGTTGACAGCCGCGGCCCGCCCCGCATACCGCATTATTGCGCCGGCTTTTTGCCGATCCATTTTTCGTATAGCGTGTCGTATTCCCCGCTCTCATGCAGCTCCTTCAGCGTATCGTTGACGGCCTGCACGATATCGGCGTTGCCTTTCTGCACCGCGATGCCGTACGGTTCATCGGTGAACGGCTCGCCGACCACCTCGAAATTGGAATCCTGGGCGGCCATGCCGTACAGAATGGAATCGTCCGTCGTCAGCGTGTCGCCTTGGCCGGCTTTAAGCGCGTTGAACGCATCCTGATAGTTGTCAAACTCCAGCACTTTGACACCGGACACCTTGTCGCGGATATTTTTTACCGAGGTGGAGCCTTTCGTCCCCAGCACGGTCGTGTCGGCCGTGACGTCCTCGATGCCTTTGATCGGGCTTCCTTTCTTCACCAGCAGTGATTGGCCGGCCTGAAAATAAACATCGGAGAAATCGACCTCTTTTTTGCGTTCCTCCGTAATGGTCATCGTGGCGACGATCATGTCGATCTCGCCGTTATTCAGCATCGGAATCCGCGTCTTGGAGGTAACCTCCTTCAGCTCAAGCGCATTTTCATCGCCGAGGATATGTTTGGCAATCGCCTTCGACATGTCGATGTCGAAGCCCTCAACATTGCCGGAGGCCGGGTCCTTCAAGCCAAACAGCTTCGTATCGAACTTCACGCCGACCACAAGCTTTCCGCGCTCCTTGATTTTGTCCAGCGCGCCGGAGCCGCCCTCCGCCGTCGCGGCATTCCCGCCGCCGTTGCCTCCCGCTCCGGTGGATGCGCTGCCTCCGCCCGCGTTATTGCCGCCGCAGCCCGCAAGCACGAACAAAGCGCATACGATCGCGATCCCGGCCAATTTCCATCTCTTCTTTTTTGCCATGGTAAAAACCCCCTCGTTTTTAATGACTTAACAAGCGACTAAGAAACGTTCGCGTCCGCTCTTCGCGCGGATTGGAAAAAAACTGCTCAGGCTGGGCCTCCTCCACGATTTGCCCCTGATCCATAAAAATAATCCGGTCGGCGACCTCCCGGGCGAACCCCATTTCGTGCGTGACCACCACCATCGTCATCCCTTCGCGGGCCAGCGTGCGCATCACGTCCAGCACCTCCCCGACCATCTCGGGATCGAGCGCCGACGTCGGCTCGTCGAACAGCATGATTTTCGGCTTCATCGCCAGCCCCCGGGCGATGGCGACCCGCTGCTGCTGTCCGCCCGACAGCTGGGACGGATAGGCGTAGGCCTTATCGGTGATACCAACCTTTTCCAAGTAAAACATCGCCGTTTGCTCGGCTTCGGCCTTCGAGTTGCGCAGCACCTTGATCGGAGCGAGCGTAATGTTGTCGATTACTTTTTTGTGCGGATACAGGTTGAAATGCTGGAAGACCATGCCGATATCGCGCCGGACCTTGTTGATGTCCGTTTTGCGGTCGTTCACCGGCACGCCGTTCACCGTCAGTTCGCCGCTCGTGATCGTTTCCAGGCGGTTGATGCAGCGCAGCATCGTGCTTTTGCCGGAGCCGGACGGGCCGACGACAACTACGACTTCGCCCTCTTGAACATGGAGATCAATCCCTTTCAGAACATGGAAACTCCCATAATGTTTATCCACCTCGTGAAACTGGATCATTCGCAGCCCTCCTTTGTTGTCGGATCGTTTTTACGACACTACGCGGGTTCTATGTAAGTAATCGTAACATTTGAATTCAACCTTACTTTAGAGACTATAAAAAACTACATGATCCTACGGAAAATGAATTTAGAGACTTGAAATTAATTTTATTAAAGCGTTTTCTTGGTAGCTTGTTTTGTCTGCCTATTGGACAAGCGTCACCTTATCTGACACCGATCTCCCGCCCTTCTGATTAAAACTCCGCGCAAAAAAAAGAAGACCGTCCATCAGGTCTATCATCGACCTAAAGGACAGCCTTCCTGCCTGCTGTTTATCCGATTATTTTACCACCATCACCGGAATTTGCGCATGCTGAACGACGTTATGGCTGACGCTGCCGAGCACAAACTCGCGAATGCCGCCCAGCCCGCGGCTGCCGATGACGATCAGATCGGCTCCGTTTTTGCCCGCGTATTCGAGAATCGTCTCCGCCGCCGGGCCTTGCACAAGTTCCATCTTAGCGCTTAACCCGGCTTCTTTGATCCGCTTTTCCGCCTCATCCGCCGTTTTCGACGCCAGATTAAAATAATCCTGATTCATCGCAGCCGGGACCGGGGCATACCCCTCGGCCACGTAAAACCGCGGGAAATCGTAAACATGGAGCACCACAAGCTCCGTATCCGGCGACAGCTTGGCCAGTTCGATCGCCTTGTCCAGCGCTTTGTTGGCCGCCTTCGACCCGTCATACGCAGCAACGATTTTGTTAAACAACATGCGTCACACCTCTCTTTTGTTATATTAAAAAATATCCGTAGAGTACGGCGTTAAGTAGAAGCAGAAGTGGAACGCCAATCCGAAAGCTAAGATGTTTCGTCTTGTGCCGCTTGGTATTCATCGCCAGCAGCACGCCAAGCGCCCCTCCGATCGCGGCCAGCAGGAACAAAGTTTTCTCGGGAACCCGTTCCCGCCTTTGCTTCGCGCGCTTTTTATCGTCGGACATCACCAAGTAGGCCACAACATTGATAAACAAAAACCAAAAGAGCAAAACCGTTCGCGTATGCGCCGCCTCCTTCCTTTTTTCTCCGCCGTTTGAGAGCATTCTTAGCACTTGTCTTAAGTCCATTATAACTTTATAGCTTGCATAAGCAAAAGCGACTTTAGACAAGGTACACCCTCAAAGCTGACAGATAGGAGAAAGAGATTGGCCGTCTTTACATTCCGGCATCATGTGACTCTATTTTAAACACATAATATTCTTTCGTAGGCACAATAAACTTATCATAAGTCATCCGAAAATAAATGGTTGCACTATTCGAAACTTAAAGACCTTTCATGGTAATCCCTTGCTTCCTACAGGAACGACGAACCGTCGGCCTTCAAAATAGCGGAATTTTATGTTCTTATTATCCTGAGCCAGCGTGTTCATCGCCATTAGCGGAATTTATTGTACTTATTTTCCTGTGAATGGTCCAAAACGCGGACATTTCCTTACGATTCGGGAAGATAGCGACATAAATTTCCTCTATTTCTCCCAACTAGACGGATATCGCCGGAATAACGACCTTTTTTGTCCTTATGTTTTTCGCTGGAGTTTCTTAGGCTCAGGCAGCCTAGTTTTTGTAACTGGGCGAAGCGGCTATCAAGATCCGAAGCTGATATTGGATCAAAGGAGAAAGTTTTCCCGGTTTTCGAGGCGACTTCATGGAGAGATCCGACAGTTTTGTGGTAAAGTGATCGTCCCACCTGAGCGTACCTGCTTCCTACTCCTTTTTTTGGTCCGTTGTTGAATGGAATAGTTGCAAAAAGTGCAGTTACTTCCCCGAAAAAGCTGCCACAGCGCTAGATTAAGTGCAAAACCTGCAATTACTCCGCTATCTTTCGAAGAATGAGGCCAAAAACGGGGAAATAAATGTATAAAATGCAATTAAAAGAATGATTGGGCAAATAGACGCAAGGTTAGTTGTAGGTTTTGCAATTAATGGTCCCAAAGGCTAAGATTTTATTCGTCCTCCGTCCGTACACCATCAGCGATTAAGCCGATTTAAGTTCTGTGAAAGTTGTGTTATAAATTCTATAATTTAAAAAAAGCTCCCCGCCAAGGGAGCCACCATCGTTTCAATCAAGTTTCGTTTTTTGCAATTTCGTTCAGATTAGGGGGATAGTCCGCCTGTTTTTTCGGCTTGGCGGAGACGGTCTTCTCCAAAATGCTCGATTTGTTCTGCCGGTTTTCAATATCCCGCGCTTTATGATGCGGCATCCTCATCACCTCCAGTACGTAGCGTCCCGTAAAGGCGGCTGTTTTATGCGGCAATCCTTAGGTTGGGGCGCTCCCCTATGAATCTACGCTGCGTGAACCCCCTGCGCCTCCTCGGCCGGCAAAAGGTTTACGAATTGTTCTTTTTCTCCATCGCCGCTTTCAGCAAATCGCCCAAATTGGAGCCGATCGATTCCGGTTTGGAGTATTGCTTGACGAGCTTCTGCTGTTCGCGTTTGTTCACATGCCTGTTGTCCTTGTCTTTGCCGAGCACCTCGGTAATTCCGCAAGACAGGCACTGCACGTACATTCCGGCTTTGCCTTCCTTCAGCTCCATTTTCTTGTGGCACTGCGGACAACGGCGGTTGGAAAGCCGCTTCTCCCCGGACCGGCGGTAGCCGCAATCCTCGGCCGGACATACGAGCAGCAAGCCGCGCTTGGTTTTCTTCTCCAGCAGCCTCGTTCCGCAATCGGGACAATGACTGTTCGAGACATTATGCAGCTTGTAGGTCGCGTCGCTGTTTTTCACCCCTTGCACCAGCCCCACGGCCATCTCGCGAATTCCTTGCAGGAACGGTTCCGGCTTGCCTTTGCCGCGGGCGATGCGTTCCAGCTCCGCCTCCCAGCGAGCGGTTAATTCCGGCGTGCGCAGATCCGAAGGAGCCAACTCGATCAGTTGCTTGCCTTTGCCGGTCGGGTGCAGGAAATTGCCCTGCCGCTCGATCGTGTCGGAGTTGACCAGCTTTTCGATGATATCTGCCCGCGTCGCCGGCGTTCCCAGGCCGTGCTTCTCCATTTGGGTCAGCAGGGCCGCTTCGGTGTAACGCTTCGGCGGCTGGGTCCGGCCGGGCGTTACCCTACAGCGGGTCACCGTTACCGTCTCGCCCTGGCTCAGTTCCGGCAGCGCGCTGCTACCGTCCTCTTCGCGGTCATCCTCGTCCTCGTCCACCGCTTCACCGTCATACACCGCACGCCAGCCACTGTCTTTGATCGTCGTTCCCTTCGCGTGAAGCGTCTCCCCGCCTGCTTCCACCGTAACGCTGACCTGGTCGAAACGGGCCGGCGGATAAAACAAGCTGATAAATCGCCGCACGATCAAATCATACAGCTTCCGCTCCTCCGTGCTTAACGCGTTCAACAGCACGGTCTGCTCGGTCGGGATAATGGCGTGGTGATCCGTTACCTTGCTATCGTCGACGATGCGCTTGCTGAGCGGCAGTGATTTCCGCAACAACGGCCGTGCCAGCGGCGCGTAAGGCCCAACAGCGACGCTGGTCAGCCGCTCCTTCAGCGTATCCGCCATATCCGCGGTCAAATACCGCGAATCGGTCCGCGGATACGTAACCAGCTTGTGCTGCTCGTACAGCCGCTGCAGCACGTTCGACGTCTGCTTGGCCGAGAAGCCGAGCAGACGGTTGGCGTCCCGTTGCAATTCGGTTAAGTCGTATGCGAGCGGATGCGGCACCGTTTTTTCGTTTTTCACAAGCTTGACGATTTTGCCGGTCTTTCCTTCGAGCCTGCTTTTGAGGCTGGCCAACTGATCCGGAGCAAAAATGCGCGAATCTCCGCCTGCCCCCCGCCACACCGCTTCAAACTTGCCGAAATCGGCGTGCAGGACGCTGTACTCCTCAGAGCGGAAATGCATAATTTCGTTTTCCCGCTGCATGATCATCCCAAGCGTCGGCGTTTGCACGCGTCCGGCGGACAGCGGGGCGCCGAATTTGCAGGTCAGGGCCCGCGTCACGTTCAGCCCCACCATCCAGTCGGCCTCGGCCCGGCAGCGCGCCGATTGGTACAACCGCTCGTATTCGCTGCCCGGTTTCAGCGAAGCAAATCCTTCCTTGATCGCCTTATCCGTCTGCGAGGAGATCCACAACCGCTTAAACGGCTTGTTCCATTTCACCATGTCCATAATCCAGCGGGCCAGCAGTTCGCCTTCCCGGGCCGCGTCGGTCGCCACAACCAGCTCGCCGACATCCTGACGGCGCATGAGCTGCTGCACCGCCTTAAACTGGTGGCTGCTTTCCCGCAGCACCTTCAGCTTCATTTTTCCCGGCAGGATCGGCAAATCCTCCAAGGACCAGGTCCCGAATTTCCCGTCGTAATCCTCGGGTTCGGCCAAGCCCACCAAATGGCCCAGCGCCCAGGTAACCACGTACTTCGGTCCTTCAAAATGGCTCTTATGCTTATCGCGGCTGCCGATCACCCGGGCGATTTCCCGCGCGACCGACGGTTTTTCCGCCAATACCAACGTTTTCATGAGTTCTTTAGAAACACTCCTTTCCTCACTACATTATACCATTACCTATCTTCCTCGGAATCCACCGTTTCAGGCAGCTTCGTATTCATTTTAGCCATACCGCTTCGAACTTGCCAAAATCGGCGTGCAGGACGCCGTACTCCTCCGAGCGGAAACATGAAATATGCGGGGCCCATAAGCTTTATTACTAACATAGCCGATAAAAATAGGAGAAAACCTTTTATCAATTTGGAATTGAATTCCATAAAACACATGCGAGGTACATAAAAATATGAATAAATCGGGTTTGACGCTCCCGAAAGGTGGTTCGAGTTTCAAATGACCATCTGGGAACGACTAGGTATCGGCCGGACGGAAGATATAAAAGTCATTAAACGGGCCTATGCCAAACAGCTTAAAATATATCACCCGGAGGACGATCCTGCAGGTTATCAGGCTTTGCGCGAGGCCTTCGACGCCGCCATGTCCTATGCCAAGAGACGGGCCTCCATGGCAGAAAAGGAATCGGCGGAAGAACGGCAGGCGGAACCGGTTCATACGGAATGGACGGGAACAGGGCATCCTGATGCTGCACCGGAGCAGGACGAGCCGGGGCCGCTTCCGCCGCCTCTCCGAATCCCGTTCGACTCTCTTTGGAATGAGCCGGAGCCGGATGCAGGCGAACAAAGTGAAACGAACCGGCTATCCGCGCCGGAATTCGTGCCGGAGCCCGATCCGGAAAATACGATTCAAACGATTGCAGCGTTTCTGGAGCAAGCCGCCGCGCTGTATGATGATTTCCCGTCGCGGATTTCCCCGGAGAAGTGGGTGGAGCTTCTGGATGCCGACGTGATGTGGAACATGGACGCCAAACCGGTCATCGGGTTTCAGCTTCTGAAATTCATGCAATCACACCGGTATCTGCCCGCCGAAATTTGGCGGCTGCTTGAAAACAGTTTTGGCTGGCTGAATCTTTTGCAAGAATCGGAGCAGTTCGACAATGATCCTGCCATCGCTTCGTTTCTGGTTTATTACAAAAGGCAGCTGGCCGACCCGGGTCTCCGCTATCAATTCCTGCTGAGCGCGGAGGGCATCGATATTGATAAATTTCTGCATGACCGGGATCAGGGACAGCTTGCCTTGGTGCGCAACGATTTAAAGAAGGCGATGGAGTTTTTAAAACAAGCTTACGCGATGTTCCCGGATGATCCCGATCTGCTTCGCCTGCTCGGCGAGTTCTATCTTCGCGAAGGCGATAAAGAGAAGGCGCTCGCCATGTTCGAGCGTTTGGTCGAGCTGGCGCCCGGGGAAATCGACGGGTATCTGTACCGAGCGCGAATCTGGCGAGATTTGGGGCATCCCGAACGGACGGTAGAAGAATGCCGGCTTATCTTATCTCGCTGGCCGAACCGGAGCGACATCGCCATCTTAATGGCGCAAGCCTTGCAAAAGCTCGGCAACCCCGGCGAAGCAGCGGAATGCCTGGAGCAGGCGATACAACCCGCCGCTTTCGACAGCCCTGGGGACCGTTCGCCCGGCGCTCCTGCTCCTTCCGGCGGCGGTAAGCGGTGGAAGCTGTTTTTTAACCGGCCTATCCTGCTGAATTTGTCGCTTGCGCTTATCCTTGCTTTATCTCTGATCGTATGCCTGTACTACTATAGGGAAAATGTCCATAACCGTACGCCGGAAACGATTGCCGGAGCGCAAGAACTAATCGGCATGGACGAGCAGCGATATGCTGAACTAACCATTAAGAATGTCACGGACATACACATGGGCAAATATTTAACCAGCGATGGTAAGGTTGTCTTTCAAAATGAAGACTACGCCTTTATCAACTTTGACTATTATGAAAACCTGTCAGGACATGTGTTTCTCGGGGAATTTTCCGACAAACAACTGATCATTCTGGCGGATTACACGCTTGGTCTGCAAGAGGAGCGGAAGGAGATAAAAATTAGAGGCTATGTTCACCACTTGGATGCGGACATGGAAACGGCGGTGAGCAAAATGCTGCAATGGAAGCCGGTATCTCCCGCCGATTCCACCGAGCGAATTCTGGAGGCTTATCAATACGACATACATAAAGTTTCGAGCTCCCCATCGGAGGTATCCGCCGCATCCGTCCCGAAATTTCAGCCCGTATACTTTGAAGTCGCCAAACCGCAGGTAAAATCGGAATTCACAATACCGAACCTGCTGCTCTTCGGATTTCTGTCGGCGCTGTGGATTTACAGTCTGTACCGGCTTGCTTTCGAATATCGAAAGGTACGCCTGCTAATCGCAATCTTAGACTTGAGGGGACAAAACTATGCGGGTTAAATCTTTACTGAAACAACCTACCTTCTATCATTGGATGACCGCACCGCTGTTTAATGCGGGAGCGGTTCGCTTCGGGAAACTCCGCAGTTATCATACGCTGGATACCTGCCCGAAAGCCGGGCTCAAGGCATGGCTGATATTTCAGGGAGTGCGTGATGGTACCAGTTACCATAACCAGCGAAGATGGCTGCTGTATGAAGGATATCGCAAGGAGTTTAACGAACTTTCCGAAACATTATCTTCCTTGTCGTTTGAGGCCCGGGTACGGCGCCTGTCGTCAGCCGAAGCGCAGGGCGAGAACAACGCGCCGTCCCTGGCTTGCGTACATCAATTGATGAATGTTATTCCGCCGGCCACGATCGCGGCCTTTGATTTCGCCCTGTTGGTTGCCTTAAATAAAGCGGGCGAGCGGTTAAATCTGCTGGACGGGAAAGAGGCGGCTTTCTCCAACAAAGACGCCGTCAAAATCGTCCAATCCAAATACGCCAGCTGGTATGAATTCCATAGCGGATGCATCGCGGGAGCCTACTTCCGGAACCCGCCCAAGGATACGGCCACATTGCTGCCCGCCTATGCGCAAAGTCTGCTGGAATTTTCCCAGATGCCCCCCTCCATGCGCTGGGATTATCCGTTCTAAACGAACAAAGCCAACCCCCGATAGGCCGTAAGGCTTCGGGGCGTTGGCTTCGTTATTTAGGCAAGTACTTAATATCCGGATGTCTGAGACGGTATTCATCCCAAATCGTGCCTTCGCCATCTCCGTATACCGCAAATTTAATTTGTACGTTCTGGACATATTCGTCCAACTCGTCAAATCCTAACCTCCGAAACATCGGAAAAATACCGTAATTCACGAACTCTTCCTCTAGCTGTTCGATGAGCTGCTCCTTTTCCTTGTAATACTCAATAGCTTCAGGCGAGGACAACCTTCCAGGGTCAATAGATTGGTAATAAACTTGCTGTGCCAAAGGATATAACTCCTCGATCATTTGGGTTACCCCCTTCGACTTTACGTCCTCCCCGTTTTGTAGAGCTGTCAAAATTCGCTCTTTCCTTTCCTCCAATTCCAACAATTGCTCTATGTAGGGGGCTAAGTTGGTCTGCAGCATGTCCATTTCAAAAACGGCCAAGTTTCTTTCGTAGCCGTCATCGGGGTTGTAAGGGTAAAGCTCCCGGGCCAGTTGAAAATAATCGTAGGCCACCTTTAACTGCTTGTCCTTGATCGCCTCGTCCCCTTTGCGGATCAGCGCATTCGCCACCTCGACCGCTTTCAGCGCCTTTTCTTTTTTCCACCGGGCCTCCGCATCTTGGGGGGTTCTCTCCAGAAGCAGCTCGTATTTAAAGATGGCGCCGTCGAAGTTACGCTCCCCCAATAAACTATCGCCTTGCGTCATAAGTTCCGGTTTTTCGCTATTCGCTTTTTCGCCCCGGTCGGCACGCCCCCAAGCGAATATCAGTAAAACACAAACACAAGCTATAAAAAAGATTCTCCTCTTCGTTCTCCGAAACATAGGTCTTCAAAATCCTTTCGGCATGGCCATTCAACTAAAGTCAGTTGCATATACAATGTATTTCGGCAAAAGCCGGGGGAAATTTAATCTATATAAGTTGAACTATGGATTGTACGGATCAGGGCAGCCGTGTGAAATGTTCTTACGATCGCTGTTGTTCGCGGATTTCTGATAATTTTTTAGATTCCAGCAAGGATGAAATCCGCTCACAAAGGCGACCACTGCCGTTTCTTCAGAATCATTTCCCACTCTTGCCTAACTTCCGCTTTTCTTTAATTCAACTTAGTATAGACTTGATATTAAATTTCAGCTCAAACCGGATTTTTTGTATTCAAACGGCGTCTTTCCCATTACTTCCTTAAAAGCTTTGCGAAAAGATTTTACGTTGGGGAACCCTGTTTCATAAGATATTTCCGTAAGCGACTTATTTGTGGTTTCCAATAAATCGATAGCCTTTTCCAAACATAGGATCTGCTTGTATTCGGTAAACGTCTGGCCGGTGTATTTATGAAACATACGCGACAAATAAGCCTCGGAATAGCCGCAGATGCGGGCGGTTTCAGCCAAACTGATGTTTTCGGCATAATGCTCTTTCATGTAGTCCATAATGGTCTTGATTTTTTGTTGCTTTTCGCTGAATATTTCCGGCGAGATGTCCGCGGCCTGGCCAAAATGATGGACCAGCCGGTATTTAAGCTCAATAATCCGGCTTTGCTCCAGAATGTAGTCGTATTTGCCCGCGGAAAAATGCAGCTCGTATATTTCCATCAGCAGCTCCCTTAATTTAGCGAGGATAATCGCTTCAACCTGATTCTCATGCGTATTTAATTGGATGATGACTTGTTCATTGGCGAAAAAAGTTTCCGGAAATTGCAGCACAAGCACGCGGTTTTCCGTAATGCTTTGGGTGGAATGCGGAACATTGCTGTTCATGAACAACATGTCCTTGTCCGTCAAAATCGTAATTTTTCCTTCATGCCACACCTTTAGGCTTCCGCTTATACAGTAGATCAGCTCCATATTGCTGTGAAAATGCATTGGAATGACCCGCTCCGTATCCCGCGCTTGGAACATGAACAGGTTGATCATTTTTTTACGGTCGATTTCGATATGTTCATATATTTTTTTCATCTCGACACCTCATCAGCCAGGCATAAGCCGTCCGTTCGCGGTTGATATACTCATACTATACCGATAGTAAATTACCCGGACAAGGCGTAATTCATCCCGTAGGCCCAAGACAAAAAGAAGACCGTTCTTCCCCCGCAAGCGGAAAAATGAACGGCCTTTCTTTACAACCGATAAATGCTGACTTCTCCTTCATTGCCGCCGGCCTCGATCCGGACGCTTCGCTGCCCGGCATCTTCCGTAAAATAACGCAGAGAAAATACTTCCTCTCCCCCGTTCACAAAGATCTCCAGGCTTGAGCTTTCCATAAATAACCGCATTTCTGCGAGTGTATGAGCTAATGTTGCTTTTCTGTGTTCTCTCTGCTTGGTCGCCCAGTTGGTTCTCCAGACGGTTAGACTGTTTTGTTTCCGATCCTGAAAAGCAAGCCCATTCGGGTCATTTAACAACCCGAAAGGCGGGGTGATATGATATTTCAAATCATAAGCGCCGCTTCTATTCATGTTCCTCCTCCGGCAATAAAACAAAACTAAAACTCAAGGAAATGTCCTGCGAGCTTGGCCCGATATAAACTTCAAATTCGCCCGGCTCGCTTTTGTACTCCATATTGCTTCCGTAAAATTTAAGCATCTCTTCGCGAATCGTAAATTGAACCGTCCCGGTCTCGCCGCTGCGCAGGAAGATCTTTTGGAAGTCTTTTAGGACCTTCACCGGCCTTGCCACACTGGCAAATTTGTCGCGAATATACAATTGGACCGTTTCTTTCCCGTCATAACTCCCAGTGTTGGAGACAGCGACGCTGAACTCGATCGGCTCATTTCGTTTCATTTCCTTCCGGCTGACGGACAAAAGGCTGTATGCGAACGAGGTATAGGATTTGCCATAACCGAACGGATACAATGGTTCATTCGCTTCATCGATATAGCGGGACGCGAATCGGTAAGAACCGTTTTCCGGCAAATTCGGTCTGCCTGTATTGAGCTCATTGTAATGCACCGGAATTTGTCCGACGCAACGCGGAAAAGTCATCGTTAATTTCCCGGACGGATTTGCTTTTCCGTACAAAATATTGGCCAGCGCTTCCCCGCCCATCGTTCCCGGATACCAGGCCTGGATCAAGGCGTCAGCTTTCTCGGCAACTTCGGTGAGAATCAAAGGTCTGCCGCTATAGACGATCACGGCGAGCGGTTTGCCCAGCCCGCTTAATTCGCGGAGCAGTTTCAACTGCGGTTCGGGAAGCGCCGGGTTCGTGCGCGATCCGCCCTCCCCGCTCTGGTAGATGCTTTCCCCCAAGGCGAGGACGATGACGTCCGCTTCATCCGCATTCCGGATCGCTTCCTCCAGCAATTCCTCCTCACCAACCGTTTCGGCCGGCAGCTTATCCGCATATTTGCCAAGGGCTTCCCGTTCGTCAAGGGGCACCATATACGCCCCGCGGCAGACCGAAAGCCGGGCGGGATCGGCATGCTTAAGCAGCCCCGTCTTCAAGTTGATGGTGTCCGCCTCATTCCCTTTAATCGCCCATATGCCCAAGGTGGAGTTTTCTTCCGCGTAAGGACCGATTAATGCGATCTTGGTTTGAGGCGACAGCGGCAACAGCTCATGTTCATTTTTCAGCAAAACGACGGATTCTTCCGCCAAAGACAACGCGGCTTGTTTATGTTCATCCGCCAGAATGCTGCTGCTCCCCCGCCGCACGGTTTCCTGTAAACCACGGAACGGGTCCTCGAACAACCCCAGATCGTTTTTCAGTTTTAAAACACGGTATACAGCCTCATTCAAAAGCTCCAGCATATGCTCGTTGCCGGAAATGATCTTCTCCAGCTGATTGGCATATACCGCCGTCTTCATATCCACATCGACACCGGCCAGCAGGGCCAGCTTGGCGGCAGCAGCCTCATCTTCGGCATAACCGTGCATGATCAGCTCTTCGATCGCGGCATAATCCGAGATCAGCACACCGTCAAAATTCATCTCCCGCCGGAGCACGTCGCGGTTAAGCCATTCGTTCCCGGTCGCAGGGATGCCGTTTAAGGTGTTAAAAGCGGTCATCACAAGCTTGGCTCCCGCTTCGATGGCGGCTTGGTACCCCGGCAAGTAATATTCCCTAAGCGTATGCTCGGACATATCCACGGCGTTGTACTCCCGCCCGGCGACAGGCGCCCCGTAAGCGGCAAAATGCTTGACGCATGCGGCGATTTTATCTGCCGGGACGGCGCCGCTCCGCGTTTTCCTTCCCTGGATTCCCGCCACTGTGCTTTCCGCATATTTCCGCGCCAGTAAAGTATCCTCGCCGGGCGATTCCATCACCCGCCCCCAGCGGGGGTCTCTGACGATATCCACCATAGGCGAAAAGGTCACGTGAGTCCCCTCTTCGTAACACTCCCGGGCAGAGATCGCAGCGGCGCGCTCGATTTGCTCAAAGTTCCAACTGCACGCTTGAGCCAGCGGAATCGGGAAAATGGTCCGGTATCCGTAGATAATATCCGCCATAAACAGCAGCGGAATTTGGTGAGCCGAATGTTCCAAATACTTCGTTTGCAGCCGGATCATTTTTTCCGGATCGGTAACGTTCAAGATGGAGCCGGTATTGTAAATATTGTAACTTGGATTTAGCCCCAGTTTTTTCAGCGGCCCCGTCACGACCGTATCGATATCCCCTTCAAAAAAGTCGCCGGTCAGTTGGACCAATTGGCCGATTTTCTCTTGAACCGAAAGGCTGTCCAGTTTTTCATACAGTAGTTTGTCGTCCATGTTTCTCTCCACAAAAGTTTTATTTGTTGTCCGTTTTCTCTTTAAAGCCAAAGAACCAAGTGAGGCCAAAAGCCACCGCAAAGCCGATGATGCAGACGGCGATATACGGAATGATTTGATTGTTCAGATACAATAACATCCCCGGGATAGCCGTAATCGACATGCCTGTCGCCTGAACGTTGAAAATCCGGGCGAAAAACCCGCCGGCCGCTCCGCCGATCAACGCCATCAGAAACGGCTTGCCGTAGCGGATATTCACCCCGAAGATAGCCGGTTCCGTTATGCCCAATAACGCGGATAAGGAGGATGGATAGGCGATGGATTTGGTTTTTAAACTTCTGGCTTTCAGACCGACAGCCAACGCCGCCCCAGCTTGCGCACAAATCGACGCCGAGCTGATCGGGTTGACGATATTCCAGCCGCTGTCCACCAGCATCTGAATTTCTATCAAGTTCAAAGCGTGGTGCAGCCCGGTGACGACAATAAGCTGATTGATGCCGCCGTAAATCAAGCCGCCGATGCCAAACGGCAGTTTCAAAATCGCCGTAACCCCCGTTAAGATAAGCACTTCCACCTCGTGAAAAACAGGTCCGATGACGAACAAGCCCAGCACCAAACTGACCAGCAATGTTAAAAACGGCGTTAAAATCAGATCCAAGGCTTCGGGTACCCATTTTCTGATCCTCTTCTCCAGCAGCGCTCCTACGACCCCCAAGATGAAGGCCGGAAGTACCGAGCCCTGATAGCCGGCAACTTTAATGAATCCGAAAAACACCATCGGCTCCTTTACATGTTGGGCGACATCCCAGGACGTTGGCAGCGAAGGACTGACCAGCATTAATCCGAGCAATATCCCCAATAGCGGCGACCCGCCAAATACCCTAAAGGCCGACCAGCAGACCAGCACGGGTAAAAAGGCAAAGGCGGTATCGGTCAATATTTGCGTAATTAACAAGAAATCCGCCGAAATATTCTCAGGGGTAAGACCGAATAATTGAAGCAGCGCAGGCTGAGTGACCAGACCTCTGACCCCCATGAACAACCCTGTAGCTACCAATGCCGGGATAATCGGGACGAATACGTCTCCGAAAATCCGGATCATTCTTTTGAAAAAGTTATCGTCCTGGGCCGAGGCCTTTTCCTTCAGCTCCGCCTTGGAGGTGGCGGATACGTTCTGTCCGATCATCGCTTCGTAAACCTTATTCACAATACCGGTGCCAAAAATAATTTGATATTGCCCGGATGTAAAAAACACACCCTTGGCCTTATCGATATTTTCAATAAACTCGTCATCGATAATGTCCCTGTCTTTGACGATCAGGCGCAGCCGTGTGGCACAATGGGCCATGGAAATAATATTGTCTTCTCCTCCAAGCCCTTTAATCACGTCCTGGGCTATTTTAACGTATTCTTTGTCGGAACTCATCAGGCTCTCCCTTTCCTCTCAACTGGTTGTAGTATTGACCGTTTTGCTTCTCAAGCATATCATGAGCGCGCTTACAAACAGCGGGATTATTTTACTTCATTAAGGTCAAATTTTGACCTTTTTATACCGCCGTGCAAACACGGAAATACTATAATCCGAGCATATGGACTACAGAACGATTGGAAAATAAAAAGAAACCTGCTATACTCATTTTAATACCTGGTACTAATACTTGATACTAAAACCATGAAAACCACATCTCGAAGGAGTGATTCGTTTGTCAATCGTATCAAAAGCTCGCATTACCGCGTTTGGTTCGTATGTTCCGGACCGGATTCTCACCAATGAAGACATGGAGCGGATCGTGGACACCAGCGATGAATGGATCGTGCAACGCACAGGCATCAAGGAGCGCCATATCGCCGCCGACGATGTGTTCACCTCGCACTTGTGCATTCGCGCCGCCGAACGGCTGCGGGAAACTTACGGCGTATCCTTGGACGATGTCGATTTCATCATCGCCGCCACGACGACGCCCGACTATTCTTTTCCGACGGTATCCTGCCGGGTCCAGAAACACTTCGGCATGGAAAGCGCCGGGGCTATCGACCTCAACGCGACCTGCGCCGGTTTCACCTACGCCCTGCATATGGCCAATGGCTTGATCAGTTCGGGGCTGCATAAAAAAATCCTTGTCGTCGCCGGAGAAACCATGTCCAAAATTACCGACTACAGCGACCGCACGACCTGCATTTTGTTCGGGGACGGCGCGGGTGCCGGTCTTGTGGAGTATGACCCGGAGCAGCCCGGATTTGAAACGTTCGTCATGGGCACAAACGGAGCCGGCGGCATCCACGTTTACCGCTCCGGGCTGGCAGGCGAAATGGACGGCACCGCGCTTGCAGGCAACGGGAAACTCGTGCAAAACGGCCGCGAAGTGTTCAAATGGGCGGTGCGCACCGTTTCCGCAGGGATTGAGCGGATGCTGGAGCAATCCGGCTTAGACCGTGACGATATCGACTGGTTCGTCCCGCACAGCGCCAACCTGCGCATGATCGAATCGATCTGCGAGAAGTCCTCGCTGCCGCTCGGCAAAACGCTCCAGAGCGTACGCGACATGGGCAATACATCATCCGCTTCCATCCCGCTGGCGCTTCAGGCCGGCCTCGATGCGGGCCAGTTGAAAAGCGGCGACCGCGTGCTCCTGTACGGCTTCGGCGGCGGCTTGACCCATGCCGGTCTGATTTTGCGCTGGGGCGTACCCAACCTGCGTTCCTAAATTACAAAATTTCAGAGTGTGTGGAATGGAGCAGGCAGCCTGCGTTTTTGTGGAGGTCCTGGGAATAACGGTAAAATTGGTCCTTATTTTCACCTAAGAAGGAAGTACAGCAGAGATAGGGGAATTTTTTACCTCTATTTCAGAAATATGAGGGCAAACAACCGCTTTTTCCCAGTCTAATTCCAAAATAACGGAAAAATTTTCCCTTAATTTGCGCTGGAGGAAGGAAATCTTAAAATAACGACATAAATTACCTCTATTTTCGGCAGAGGTTAAGAGGACCGTCCGGAAATCCGGACGGCCCTTGATCGTCTTTGACACTCTTTAGACTAGAAAAACTTCTCCTTTACCAGCGGGCTGTCTTTAAAATTGAGCAATCTTCTTAGACGTCTTATGCCCTCGATTACGTAGTTGGAGGAATTGGGATCGATGGAGACAAATTCCAGCCCAACAGCAAAGCCAATGCAATAGTCATGCCAGTTGGAATAATGCTCCCGGGTCAGGCTTACGCACTGATGCACGCACGTCCGCGCTTCATCGGCGGTTAACCAGCCCAGGCGCTCGCCGGACACACATTTCAATGCGTTGACGGCAAAATCGTACGCCCCCACTCCGCCGGACGGCATGCGCCGCAAGTAATGATCGGTTACGGCCAGCTTATGCTGCACGTAAGGACTCGCCTCGGCTTCAATTCTGCGGGCACGCTCCGCTTCAGGCAGCAAACATAGCTCCCGGTACATACGTGAAAATTCAGCACGAATCCCTTTTGAAAATTGCCATTCCAAACTCATCTTAAGCTGCTCCGGGTTTTCCACCCCATGCTGAGCTAATGTCCCCTTCAGATAGCGCTCGCCCCGGTACGTTTTCTCGGGATTGTTAATATAGTAATCCGCCGCTCCCCCTACGGGGATCACGGCCAGCATGGTATACGCGGCAGTTTTCCATCCTTTTATTATATATTCGGCAGTAGGGATTTATAATTGCACACAGAGTCTATCGACAGTCACTTCGGGTGTTTTATTGATCTCATGGATGAAGCCTTGAACGGCCTTGCGAATTTTCTGAACCGTATCAAAAAAGACGTTATTAATGACCGATTCCTTGAGCCAGCCCCAGAGTCCTTCGATGAGATTCAGCTTCGGGCTATAGGGAGGAAGATACAACAACGTGAGAACGGACTGATGCTCGGTCAAAAAGGGTTGGATCAACGCCGCGTGATGTATTTTCGCATTGTCCAGTACAAGGACGATGTTCTGATTTTCGTATTTCTGCAACAGTTTTTCCAGGAAAGATAAAAATTCTTGTGCGGTATATTGGATTTCTTGTGTGCAGAACACCTCTCCTGTCTCGTAATCCAGCGAACCAATCAACTTGGCTCCGTGATGCTTGCCGTAGGTGGGGACGATTCTCTGTTGGCCTTTGGCAAACCAGGTTCGGGATAGCGCTTGGTAGTCACGAATCATGGACTCGTCAATAAACAAGATGCGGTCGATTTCACCGTTCAGGAGTTTTTTTATAGGCTTCAAACTCCTGCACAAATGCTTCCTGCTTCGCAGGGTCTGCCTTGGCCAGGGTGTACGTTGGCACCGTGAAGCTGAGCTTCAATCGATAAAGCAGTTCTCGGGTTCCGCGGTCCGAATACAACACGCCAAACTCTCGCTCAATCCATTTTCGGATGATCGGTGAAGTCCAATTCATTTTTGCAGGAAAGCCAACATCCGCAGGTGTCTGATTGACAACCGTTTGATAGACATATTGCTCTTGTTCGGCGCTCAGAAAAGGCTGACGTCCCGGAGGCGTTTCGATTCTCAACCCTTGAATGCCTTCTTGATGATAGGCATTGGTGTAATTGTAGATAGTGGAAAGAGAACGTCCGATGATCTTGCTGATGTCTTTCTTGGACACGCCTTGTAGATCAAGCAAGATCGTTTGATATCTTTCGTGCATTCTCAAGTCTTTGTTTGCTTTCATGGCCGCTTTAATCGCTAGAATTTCAGGATTGTTCCGATCTTCTTCAAGAAGTTTTGGCAGTTTCACTTGTCGTACCTCACCGGCTCATAGAGTAATAATTTTACGATATACGACTCTGCTCTCACTGTCCAGAAAATTATTCCAACTATCTATTGCCGAATATATAGATTGTTGGCGGCAGTCGCCACGGCACTCCCTCCTTCCCAGCTTATTTATACAGCAGAAAACGCTTGCTTCGGTACAGCAGTAAGATAAACCGGCAATATAATAAACACAAAACAATGGCAAACAGTATGACCTTCACTGGGATGTCCAAGATACCGCTGCCCACGCCGTCCCTGGCATTCACATAAAGAACGAGCGGAGGCGAGGAATCCGTACTTCCTTGCTTTCCTTCCCAATATTCACGCAATGACTGTAATGCCGGGCCGGAAAAATCCTGGACAATCCCCTGAAGTTCAATCTCATGGTTTTCGTGGATCCGCTTGCTCTCCTCGTAGCCGGTCAAAGCAAGAACGGTGATATCCCCCGCCTTACCCTGGCTAATGTATCCCGTCATATGGTCCATCAAGTTCCTTTGGGTCGCTGCACTTTGCAGCATATAAGAGGCGGTCTCTCTCCCGTCGGCATCCTTCTGTTCAATCTCAAGAATGCCTGTAAAAAACGCATTCGTCAGCTTCAGCCGAACCGCGCTTCCGGGAGGAACGCTTTTCAGCTCTTCCGCCGTCGTTACCAAAGGCGGTTCGGACGGAAAGACCTCCTGCTTCACGTATTCCGGGAAGGAAACTTCCATATTGGAGTACCAGGCAATCGGCAACATAATATGCAGTAAAACAATGCAGAAAAAGAGCCCTTTTCTCAGCCATAAAAAGCTCGCCAGCTTTTTTAAAAATCCCGTCAGCGAATGCTTGCCCCATTCTTTTTTGAGCTGCCGCATTTGCTTTCGGCGGTCTTTGCCAGGACGCGGCAACCCGCATATGTATGCATCGATTTTGGCCAAGCCCATGGCCGCTTCGATATCCCCCGGATAAAGCCGCAGCATCCGGTGGTAGGCCTCGCGGGCTGAATCCATATGCTCCAGCCGAATATAACACCGCCCCAATAACGACAGAACTTCCGCGTCATCGGGCCTTGCGGGCCTGATCCGTTCAAGCTCTTCCCGCGCTTCATCCGTACGTCCTATATTCAGCAGTATGGCGGCGCGAACGATCATCACTTCCCCATCTCCGCCAAATTGGCGAACCCACAGGTCGCAGGCAGACAACGCCTGCTCCAATTCACCATTTTGCCGGTAAAACTCGATTTGCAGGCGAAGGAGCTCTGCGTCGCGGTCATAAATCCCAAGCGCCCGTTCCAACGCCTCACGCGCTTCCTTAGTTTCAATCGCCAGCATTGCCGTTACAAAATCTTCGCGGGCATGCAGATAGGCTTCAACATCGCTTTCTTCCGCCCCGGTCAGGACGGAATATCCCAATGTTGCGGCAGGGGAGCTCCTAAAGGCATATTCGCATACCTTAGGGTATTGCTCTGCAAAGCCGGAAGGATCGTTAGCGGACCTCTCCTCCAACCCGAAGGCATCATCCAGCAACCCCCACACCGCTTCGGGCAAAAAATAGTGCTCATTCAAATATTCAAGCATCCGGTTAGCCAACAAGCTCTGGTTCCCCAGCTCCCAAATAATGTCGCCGTTCAGCAGCTCAGCCCATAAGGAAACATTGCAGCGGGTAGCGAAATTTAAATATAAATCGTCCATTTCTTCTATAAATTCCGCCACCAGTTCTTCAGGCGACTGCCTCAATGGCGGGCCTTCTCTCCGGCTGTCTTCCAAATTCCAAACCTCTTCAAACGCCGGAAATTCCAAAGATTCCGCATTGGGCTCCTCTTCCGCAGTTTCACCCTTCTCTTCGGCGCCTTCCTCTTCCGAGGCTTCGTCTTCCTCTTCCTCCGTTTCCTCTCCGTCAAGGAAAACGTCCAGGAAAACTTCGCCCCGTTTAGCCAGCTTTATCGCCTCGTCAAAAGCTTCCCGCAAACGTTGATAACCCTCCGGGTCATCCTCAGGATGGTATTTTTTAAGCATCCGGGCATACGCCTTACGAATTTGCGATTGATCCTGCGTCGGATCGATCCCAAGGATTTTCCATATGTTCAAACCGTCATTTCACCGCCGGGTTCTTAGTTTTCACCTATCTTTACAAACAGCATCTAGTAGAATGATCCGGAAATAATATGGCTTATCTGCGGACAGGGGCCATGGATCACTTTGTTCTATATTAGTCTTGTGCTCAGTATCGTCCGTCCCCATAAAATAGGGGAACTTTAGGGTCTTATTTTTCGATGATCGTCTACTAGTTTATTATCGACATAGATTTTCCCCGGGTTAACAGTTATTCGTTATTTGTATAATGAAATTTCAACAATTTCAAAATCAGCCGCTTTTATCCGATAAACTTAATATATAAAATGAACTACGAGGTACATAACTATGGCAAAAATCGGAATCGACCTGGGAACATCAAATTCCCTTGCAGCTTATTGGACGGAGCATGGTCCGGTCATTATTCCCAACTCCCTCGGCAAGCATTTAACGCCTTCCGTGGTCAGTTTGGACGACAACAACGAAGTTTTGGTAGGCCAAATCGCCAAGGAGCGGATGATTACACACCCTCATCTTACGGCTGCCACTTTTAAACGTTATATGGGAACGGACAAGATGTATCGGCTTGGGGAGCATGAGTTTTCTCCCGAGGATCTGTCTTCCTTTATACTGCGCGCTTTAAAAGAAGACGCCGAAGCCTACTTGGGCGAAGAGGTGGAAGAGGCCGTCATCAGCGTGCCCGCCTATTTTAACGACGCGCAGCGGAAAGCGACCTTGCGCGCGGCGGCTTTAGCCGGGTTGCACGTGGAGCGGCTCATCAGCGAGCCTACCGCGGCGGCGGTGTCTTACGGCCTGCACCAGCAGGAAGCGGACACCAGGTTCCTCGTATTTGACCTCGGCGGCGGTACGTTTGACGTATCCGTGCTTGAATTGTTTGAAGGCGTGATGCAGGTGCAGTCGATCGCCGGGGACAATTACCTTGGCGGGGAGGATTTTACCGGAGTGCTGCTGTCGCATTTCGCGGAAACTCACGGAATTGATTACGCGAACCTGGCCACCAAAGAAAAGACGGCGCTCATCAAACAGGCGGAGCTGTGCAAGGTTATTTTAGGGAACGAAAACGCGGGGGAAATGGTGTTTGTGCACGAAGGCCAAACCCTGCAGCTGACGGTGAACCGCAGCCAATACGAACAACTGGCCGCGCAGCTTCTCTTGCGGCTGCGGAGCCCGATTGAGCGGGCGCTTCGGGATGCGTCACTAACGCCGCATGACCTTGATGCCGTCATCCTCATCGGGGGAGCCACCCGGATGCCGATCATCAAATCGATCGTCAGCAAAATGTTCGGAAGACTTCCCTTTTCACAGATCAATCCGGACGAAGCGGTCGCTTTGGGCGCCGCCATCCAGGTGGCCTTGAAAGACCGTGACGCCAGCCTGCAGGAAATGATCCTGACCGATGTATGCCCGTTTACGCTGGGAACAAGCATAGCCAAAGAGATTAAAGAAGACGTTTATGAAAGCGGCCATTTTCTCCCCATTATCGAACGCAACACGCCGATTCCGGTCAGTAAAGTGGATCGTGTATATACGATTCGGGACAATCAGACATTCGTTCGCATCGACATCTATCAAGGCGAAAGCCGCAGAGTGGAAAATAACGTCCGGCTGGGCAATCTCGATATCCAGGTGCCTGCCGCTCCCGGAGGCGAACAGAGCATCGACATTCGGTACACCTACGATATTAATGGCGTGCTTGAGGTTGAAGTTACGGTAGTAAGCACCGGCGAGAAAAAAACGATGATTATCGAGAAAAACCCGGGTCAAACTTCCCCGGAACAGATCAAAGCCCGGCTCGAAGAGCTGAAGCATCTGAAAATCCATCCGCGCGACCGCAGCGAAAACCGCCTCCTGCTCGCCCGCGGAGAACGCCTATACGAGGAGTCCCTGAGCGAAAAACGAGATTACATCTCCAGTCTGATCCTGGATTTCGAACGGGTTCTCGCCTCGCAGAACGAACAGGAAATCAAGAAGAAGAGCGTCATCTTCAAGCAGAAGCTCGACTCGCTGGAAAGGTGGACCGAGTTTTAAAGGCATCAAAAGCCGCCCCTGAATAACCTTGGGGGATCGGCTTTTTTGTTTGTTGACACGGAAAATGGAACCTGATATAGTTCTTTTAGAAAATTGATAATGATTATCATTGTTGATTGTACGAGATAAAAATACCAGACATATATGGGGGACAATTTATCATGTTTAAGAGAAAATCCGTACTTTCCGTTGCGGCCTGCGTCTTTACGCTGACCCTGGTCTTAACCGCTTGCGGCGGCTCCAATCAGGCGGGCGGGGCTACGAACACCACCGCGCAAAATACGGGCACTAAAGCCGCTGCCGAGGCGAACGGCAACGCCGATTCGACTGCTGCCGAGACCCGTACTTACGATACGGTCAAAGGGCCGGTCGAAATTCCGGTGAAGCCGCAGCGGATCGTGACCGACTTTTACGCCGGAGAGCTGCTGGCCGTGGGAGGCAACGTGGTAGGCGCGGAACCGGACGCTTTTAACAACCCGTTCCTCAAGGATCTGCTGGCGAATACCGAGGATGTCGGGGCAAACCCCGTCAATTTGGAAAAAACGCTCGAGCTTGCGCCCGATTTAATCGTGGTGATGTACGACGAAAATTACGACGAGCTGTCCAAAATCGCGCCGACGCTGTACCTGCCTTACGGTACGACCACGGACATCTATAACACCGTGGAGACGTTCGGCGACATCGTAGGCGAACCCGAGAAAGCCAAAGCCTTCCTGGCCGACTATGACCAAAAGGCCGCCGAAGGCCGGGAAAAGCTGAAAAGCGTCGTCAAAGAGGACGACACGTTTGGCATCTATGAGCTGACCAACAAAGGCGAGCTGTGGATTTTCGGGGACAACGCCGGGCGCGGAGGCCAGGTGCTGTATAACGCGCTGCAGCTCAAGGGGCCGGAAAAATGGGATCCGAAGGAATCCACCTTTCAGCTGTCGCTGGAGGCGCTGCCGGAATATGCCGCCGATTACATGTTCCTGACGACCTATGACCCGGACAAAACCGGCGAAGCGCTGAACAACCTGAAAGCCTCCCCGGTTTGGAGAAACATCGGCGCGATCAAAAACAACAAAGTCTTTTACAATGACTTCGACACGTTTTACCGCTACGACCCGATCGCCATCAAGGAACAAATCGGCCTGTTCGTCGATATGATCATCTCCAGCAACAAAGGAAAATAAAAGCGGGGGTGCGCCCAAGTCGCCGTTTCCCCGCTCCGCTCCGCACCACGTTTCAGCCCCGGTTGGCTTAGCGTCAGTCAGCGCTTTGCTCCCGGGGCTTTTGCCGCGTCTGTTGTTCTAGCTAATCATAACGGTCCATCCAATCGTGATGGCTTTCCCCTAGCCTTCGGTCCTCCAGCTGACCTTGCGCTCAGCCAACTTGCCCCCGCTCAGCCCGCTTTTCTCCCGTCCCCCGCCCCCGATAAAGCCTTCGGGCTTTTATCCTCGCGGTTGGCGGTCTCTTTTCCGTACCTGATAAAAATCCATACGCCGCACAAGATCAGCACGCCCGCCGAAAGCTGGAGCGCAGTCAGGCTTTCCTTCAACAGCAGCCAGGCGAGCAGCGAAGCGAATACCGGTTCGCCGAGCACAGCCATCGACACGGCCGAGGCGCTGAGATATTTCATCAGCCAGTTGAACAGATAATGTCCAAACAAAGTGGGGACGATGGCAAGCAGCAGAAAAATCCCCCATTCCCGCGGAGCATATCCGGTAAAAGGCAGCCCGCAAACGATGTTATATACCGCCAGTGAAGTCGCCGCGACGGCAAACACCAGAAAATTGTAGACAAAAGCGCTGATATGCTTCAGAAGCTGCTTACCGGCCAGCATGTGGATGGCGACGGCAATCGTCCCGAGCAGGGACAGCAAATCGCCGGCCGCCGCTTGCCCGGACAGCGAAAAATCCCCGGATCCGATGGCGATTGAACCGATGAGCGCCATGCCGATGCCGATCATCATCGCCTTGTTGATTTTTGCGCCAAACAGGAAAAAGGAACCGAGCATGACCAGGATCGGCTCCAACGTCAAGATGACGGTAGAACTGGCAACGGTGGTCAAGCGGAGGGACTGCATCCACAGCAAAAAATGAAGCCCCAGCATACAGCCGGAGAACAGCAACTGCGCCCACTGTTTGGCGCTAAGCCGGAATATCTCCTCGCGGTATTTCCACAGCAGCGGAAGCATCAGCAAATTGGTTAAATATAAGCGGTACATTGCGATCACCGATACATCCGCGCTCGACCAGCGGACAAAAATCGAAGAGAAAGAAATGGCGATAATCCCGATGATGTAGAGGATTTCGTATTTCGCCGACAATTTGGCACTCGAATTCATACTGGCAGGTCCCTGCTTCCATGGTTAGTCTATGTCCGTTCATAATGCGAATCGCAAACCCCTATATTATAGCGAAACGGCGAAACATCCTCAATCAAATTTGGCAACGGAATATGGTGAAATTCCGGTCCGGCTTTCCCCGGCAGGCAGATCGGGTTACAATGAAGATAAAAACGATTCCCCGCTTAAAAGGAGCCTTACATATGCCTATAACAAGAGAGTTGTTTACGGATGCCGACTTTCAGGAAGCCCTTGACCGCAAGCAGCGCGTTCGCGTTTTCCGGGACGACCATCTCATCGAAAATAACACGCAGATCATTCGTTTTACCGAAGAGACGATTATTACCCAATCCGGTGTCAGCGACATTACTTACCATCCGCGCCGGGAATGCCAATTTTTCGAGATCCGCAAATAAAGGAGGTAATTTAAAATGAATCCGACGCCTTTGATCCAACCGATCGTATCCAAACAGTGGCTCCTTGCCCGCATGTACGAGCCCGACCTCGTCATTGTCGATTGCCGCTTTGAGCTCGGCCATCCGGAGGCGGGGCGCGAAGCTTACGCCGCCGCCCATATTCCCTGTGCCGTCTTTCTCGATCTCGAACACGATCTCTCGGCACCGGTAGACGTGCACGGCGGGCGCCATCCGCTGCCCGCCCCGGAAGCGCTCGCGCAGCGGCTGGGCCGGGCAGGGATCGGCAATGCCTCCCGGGTCGTCGCGTACGACGATCAAGGGGGCATAAACGCCGCCCGGTTGTGGTGGCTGCTGCGCTGGCTGGGCCATGACGAAGTCTACGTCATGGACGAGGGATTTGCCGCCTGGCAAGCCGGCGGCTACCCTGTCACCGATGAGCGGCGGACCGTCGTGCCCGCCGCCTTCACCCCCACCCTCCGGCCGGAAATGCTGGCCGGCGTGGAGGACGTCCGCCGGGCGCTCGGCGATCCCGGCACCGTGCTCGTCGACTCGCGCGCCGCGGAACGCTACGCCGGCCTCACCGAGCCGCTGGACGCCAAGGCCGGGCATATTCCCGGCGCGATCAACCGCTTCTGGAAGGAGCTGCTCGACGAACGCGGAGCCTGGAAAAACGACGAGCAGCTCAAGGCGCAGCTCGCTCCGGTAACCGATGCACTGGATGCCGGACGCGAGGTCATCGTGTACTGCGGCTCCGGCGTCAGCGCCTGCCCAAACGTGCTCGCCTTGCACAAGCTCGGCTATCCGCAGGTGAAGCTG
This sequence comes from Paenibacillus oralis, assembly GCF_003863965.1. GTDB lineage: Bacteria > Bacillota > Bacilli > Paenibacillales > Paenibacillaceae > Fontibacillus > Fontibacillus oralis. The sequence goes on along the minus strand of NZ_RRCN01000001.1, from coordinate 3,053,306 downwards.
TACGCGGGAAGCTGGAGCGACTGGATCTCATACAGTGAGAATCCGGTCGCGACGGGAGAAGAGTAAGAGCCGAGGGCCGTGTCGGACGCGGCTAGGGGGCTTTTACAGGTTAGGGGCAAGTGACCTATTTGGGCCCTTTTTGGCGTTCTCGTTCAACAGTTTGCAACAAGAAGAAAAAAAAGTTTTTCTCCGATGGTAATTGCTGTATCAATTCACTTGTTTATGCGATACCGCATATGTTAAAATCACGATAGAAAGACCGAGTGCAGCGAACACTCGGCCTATACAATTGGCTTGGATGGATTTCCCTTCTAAGCTGAAAAGGACAAAAACCCACCTTTGGCCGCTAAACCTTGGGGTGGGTTTTTACTTTCTCTTGTAGTTATTCGCGATGTATGTTAGAAGAGCAATGACAAATGTTGAAAAAGCGATCATGATGAGAATTGCATCTTTTATTTCCATGGCTTCACCTCCTTTCGAAGGGAAACCACGCCCAACCAAGGTTCAATTGTACAACTCTATCTTAACGTTTATTTGACATGCGATCAAGCGTTCCCGTTTCTCGAAAATCTCAATTCTCGTATGATTTCCCTTTCATCACGACCTGCTTCTATAAAGCCCAGAGAAACATATAAATTGGATGCTCGTTGGTTTTCAGGCCGATGCCCAGGACCTAATCATCAGTGCTTGACAGTCAAGCCGACAACAGACCGTGGCCTGGAGCGAGACTCGCTATCCGGAGACTTTGCACGATTATCCCGTTTGACCAGGTGACTTAGCTTCCTTAACCAAAGGGATGATCGTGCAAAGTGGTTTGGAGAGACAACCCCTCCCCCCATCTCCGTCATCATTTATTTTGTCAAGCACTGATTTTGGTCTTGAGCCGTTTTTCGTTCCATCCACCATCCCCCACTTCAGTTTTGTTTCATTTGGCTATAAAAGAAGGCCCGCGCTGAGCGCGGGCATTGGTTTGGCGATATGTTGGGGGTGGAATTCGTACATCTCAGCCCTCAAACTAGTAGTCTTTGGTCGGGAAACAACACTATGTCCATTTGTATGACTTTTCTGGATTAATTCTGCAAACGATTTAGTTTTAAACAAGTTTCGGAAGGTTCCTATACGCTAAAAAGTACGATTCCTGACTTTAACTTTCAAACGCTGCGGAAAAATAGGAGATGAATATGAATATGGATATCATAATCCGAGAACTCACAGTTAAAGATAAAAACACCTGGCAAGATATCGATGACAGTTTTACTGTAGATTCCACCCTCAGCTTGTCCCTGACCGGCCGGCAAATCGATTTCACGGTAAACAAAATTCCCAGCTACACAAAAAGCTATTCGGATGCACAGTTTGAGAATACGGCGGTCGAAGACTATTCGGACTACATCAGCAGCCCCGATCAAAGCGTGTATTTGGCTTGCATAGAGAATAGAGCAGTCGGCCGGATCGTATTGAAACGGAACTGGAACAACTATGCTCTTATAGAAGACATCGCGGTAGACAAAAATTATAGAGGGTACGGAATAGGCCGTAAACTGATCGAACAGGCCAAGCGGTGGGCGCAAGATGGCGGAATGGCCGGAATCATGCTGGAAACCCAGAGCAACAACGTGAAAGCATGTGAATTTTACCGGTGCTGCGGCTTTGTAATAGGCGGATTTGATTTTCATCTATATCGGGGCATTCATAAAAACAGCGATGAAACTGCGATATTTTGGTATCTCATTTTTGAATGAGCATAGACGAGTGACACGTTTCCACGGTTTGACCCAAGGCAAGGCTCTCTTTAGCAATCCGGTAAATCTCCCCGAATTGCCGGGCGGCCTGTGCGGCCTTTGCATACTCTCCCAGCAGAACCGCGGCCTCCGCGTAAAAATTAGCGTTTCCGCATACCTTCCCGTTCTATTGAATGCCTCAGCTTGATCCCGTATAAATTCCACCGTCTTGCAACCCCCGCAATTCATTTGATGAGGCCTTGATCATTTTCAAAAAGCCGTACACCTGCTTCATAGGGATTCCGAGCCGATCGGCCATTTCTTTGAGTGGCGTCCCTTGTCCATTCATCGCCCGAATTTGCCGGATCATCTCCTCTTCATACGCCTTGGCCGATTCGTATGCCGGGTTAAGCAGCATCTTCCAGGTTTCCGCATCAGCATAGTCCATCTCCGCGATTTCAGCGGCCAGGGCATCCAACTCGGCACACGTGACCGGCAAATTTCGATTCGCTTGCGGCCTACTTTGGCCTGTCATCCATTGATTGACTTTTTCGACGTCCTCTCTCAAATGCTGCATTGAACCGGCAATATAGCTGCCCGCATCCCACTCTCCCATGCCGTGCATCAGATAGGAGACCGGATGTCCGGCTTCGCCGAGGTCGACAATAATCGGATCACCGACCAGCAGCGTATGGCCGATAACGATCCATTCCTCAGCCTGCTCACACTCCCGTTTCAGCCGCTTCAGTTCTTCTTCAAACCCGGTATTCAAAAGTTTACCTAACATACTGTTTATACGTCCTCTCCAGGTACTCCAAGTACTTTCTTTTGCCATCAGAGAATTGGCGATAATTGGATTGTACGCATTAAGCAAGTACATTGGCACGTTTACCGGCGACGGCATAGAAATACGAAAGTATCCAATTCCGGGCGACCGGGTTACGCTGGGCTGGGCCCCCAATCAATGGCCGGGCGATATGGACCGGATCTCGTTTGATGATATGGTGGAAGGCTTAAATTACTTCAACAACATTAACATTTGAAGCGAGAGCAGTTGTTCCAGGCCTTCCTTTAGCGGCGGCTGGGCTTTTCGGGCCGCTGCGGCCAGTTTTTTCACGCTCCCGAAGATCCGGCATACAACCAGCTCGCGTTCATGATTCTCTTTGCCTTTCAATGCCTCGAAGAGCGCCTCGGCAAGCTCGGGGCGATCAATTGTCGCATTTTTGACCAGCCTTCCTTCCTCGTTGCCTCCCAGCAAAATGGAGACGATTACCGGCATATGCTCCTCTTTCATGCCATGCGCCTCAATAAATGCCTCCGCATAGCCGTCCTGCACCATTTGATGCTCCGTATCCACTAGCTCCATATAACGGCAGACCAATGGAAAGTAGGCTTCACTGTACAAGCCGAGGCCCAATACGGCATAGGTGCCCGGCATCACCGATTTCTCGCCCGGTTCCACATCCCGGTACCAAGCGAACTCTTCCAGCGCGGTATCCGCATATTCCGCAAGCTTGGGGAACAGGGCCGGATAACTGAGCGCACCTGCAAAAAACTGATGCAGCTTGGACTTCGCCAACTTTTTTATCGGCAGGAAATGTTTCTGGCTGCTCTTCAACTTGAGTTCGTAGCTTTTAGGAAAACCTTGCCGCAGAAGACCGATGATGTAATCCAGCGCTTCCCCGTAAGCAAGCTCCTCTTCGGATAGGATTCGAATCTCGATCGTTTGCGTAACGTCGTTGTTCCTGCCTTCAATCCGCGCCCCCTTATAGGTACTCGCAAATTTTCCGCTGCCCGTTTTCAAATAACCGGCTGCCTGTTCCGAGCCCAATTGGACCGCAAGCTCCAGGTACTTCTGCCGGGTATCCGGCTCGGTGAAGCCGATCTGCAGGGCCGCATATAAGAAGAATTCCATTTCGCCGCCATCCAAGGAAGGCCTGTCCGGCTCCTCCTTCAAAATCCACTCGTTTCCGTAACCACCGGTACGATCAAAATGCTGCGGTAAAAAACGATCCTGCGCCCAGCTCCTGAAAGCCGATGTATAATGCCGGATCCATTCGTTTTTACGTTTCTGGTTCTTATGCAGCTTGCCGGAAAGGCGGCGGATCAAGGGTTCGAGCTCTCTTGCTTCCTGCTTCATCAGATCAGGATTGACCAAATGTCGGGCGAAAAAGAACATATCCTGCTCACCCGGCTGCACGGGCGGATCAGGGAGAATCTTGGTTTGGATAAACTGTTCCAGCGACTTTTGCAGTTGACTCCTTTTGGGCTCATTAAACAACTGGCGGTTCAGCGTTTTTTTCGCGCTCTCCCGTTCAAACTCAAATACAATTTCAAACTTGTAATCAAAAAAACGGGGCCCCAGTTCCTGCGAGCGGAACAGGCCGTCTACAAGCCCGCACAAGGCAGGAAAGAACTCCTCGGTCAGAAGTTCATCGGTCAACTCCGCTATATAAGCACCCGCTTCTATTTTGTAGGAACTGTCGCTCCAAGAGAACGGCTCATAAACATCGATGTGAATTTTCCCCGCTTCCCAGGTATGCTTGCCTTTTCTCCAGGCTACTCGGAGGTAATCCATGATTCCCGCTTGCAGTCTGCTTTGATTTTTAAGTTCATTGATCCGCTTGCTCTCTTTGGCGTATATTGCAGTTACTTCTTCCCATACCTCATTCAAAAAGGCTTCCACAGCCTGGTTCATTATCTGTCCTCCTGATTAATGAAAGCGATGATGATTAATTGCAAATCATACAACTAACTTTCTATCAATTTACCCAATCATTCGTTTTAAGTGCATTTCATGCAATTATATCTCCGTCTTTTTACCTTACCTTCAAAAAAAAGCGGAATAATTGCATGATTTGCACTTAATCAAGCGCCGTGACAGCATTTCCGGATAACTTATTGTACTTTTTGCAACTGTATCAACGATAGACCAAGAGATATAACGTTCTCTTTACCCTTGCGTCCCCCGGATCGGAGCGGCTTTCGTTTCCCCAAAAGATACATTGATTTCGCTGCGGATTTCAATCCCCTGTTCAACAAGTTCAACTTCGACGCTCAGGGTAAACGGCGTCTCAATCCGCCGAATCGTCAGCAGCAGCGTTTTCGCGTTCTGCCAGGTAAAAGATGCGGCGATGCGTTCCTCCGGCCCGGACAGGGACGACCGCCCGATGATCCATTCGCCCCGGCCCAATTCAAAGGCATGCTCCCCTTGCTTGTTTTTGATCCGCAGGCTGGCCTTATTTTCGTTAAAATCCACACGGAAACTTGTCAGACCCTTCTCGTTCTTTTCAAGGCTATAGCTTTGCCCGTTCAGCCGGTTTTCGGCGTCCGAGCAACGCTCCATCCGCGGCGGTTCAAGACGAAGTTCCCGCAGCCGGCGCTCCAGCTCCCCGGACGAACCATCAGGGACCGCCGGGATCGGCACAAAGGAGCCAAGCAAATGATCCCATACCCCGTTCAGCACGCCCTGAAGATCGTTCGTGCCCGCTGTCATCGCAATCACCGCGTCATGCTCCGGCAAAACGATGCAAAACTGTCCGAACGCCCCGTCCCCCCGATATGCGCCGTGACGGCAGCGCCAAAACTGATAACCGTACCCTTGGGCCCAGTCGCTGTCCCCGCCGTCCCCGTTGGAAATCTGTTTCGAGGCCGCCGCTTCAATCCAGCTTTCTTCCACCAGCCGCCGGCCGTACCATAATCCTTTTTGCAGATACAATTGGCCGAACTTGGCGATATCCTCGGTCGTAACTTTCAAGCCGAAGCCCCCGGTATGGATGCCGCGCGGACAGGTTTCCCAGGCCGGATGTTCAATGCCAAGCGGCTCAAACAACCGGGGTCGCAAGAACTCAAGCAGCGTTTGACCGGACGCCTGCTGCAAAATCGCCGACAGCATATAAGTGGCACCGGTGTTATACAGGAAAAACGTTCCGGGCTCATGTTCCACCGGCTGCTTTAAAAAGGCCTTGACCCAGTTGCCATCCTCCGCTTCGTGCAGCGCTTCCATCGTATCGGCGGCATGGCCGGTGCCCATCATCAGCAAATGGCGGATTTGCATCGCAGCCAGATTGGATGAAACTTCGTCAGGCAGATCATTCGGAAAAAAGGAGACAACCGGATCGTCCAACGTCAGCAGCCCTTCCTGCACCGCCATGCCGATCGCGGTCGAGGTGAAGCTTTTGCTCAGCGAAAACAGCATATGAGGAAGCTCCGGGCCGTAGGGCTCCCACCAGCCTTCCGCCGCCACATGTCCGTGGCGCACCAGCATAAAGCTGTGCAGCTCGATTGATTGCGTTTTCATTTTGTCCAGAAAATCGATAACATGGCGAGCCGAAATTCCCAACTCCTCCATACTTTTTCTCGGCAGCGTTTTTCCCAAGATGTTCATGTTTCCATCTCCCTTATTTGGAAATTTTGAAACTTGAAACGGGCTGATTCAATTATAGATAAAAAACGGCGGCTTATGTTACGATAAATTAAAAGTTTTTCATCGGCAGGCCGGGAGTGGAGGCTGCAGTTGAATTATGTGCTGTTCCGCGGCGTCTTCGGGATCGTGGCAGTGCTCGGCCTGATGACCGCGAACCAGAAGTTCGCTTACGGCATGCTCGGGCTGCGCAGTCCCTGGTACCTTATCGTTTCTTTTGCCGCCCAGCGAATGGTGGCCGCCGTGCTTATGTCCGTATATACGCTGCTCGCCATTGTGCTTTTTCATTTTATTATGGACCTGCACCGTTACTATTGGATCAAGAAAATATAAAACACAATCAGGAGATTACGACCATGCGCAAAAAAATTGTAGCCATCGATATGGACGATACGATCTGCCATCTCGTGCCGAAAGCGATACACTACCACAATTTGCTGTACCCCGGCCAGCCGCTGACCATGGAGAAGATGAACAGCTTTGACATGACGAAAATTTGGCATCCCGATTGCAATGAGGACATCTTTTTCGGACGGCCGGGTTTGTATGAAGAGCTTGAAATTTTTGACGAGCATACGGTGGAGGAAGTGCGGAAAATCACGCTCGAACATGACGTCATCATCGTTACGGCCGCCAGACCATCCGCGGTTCCGGAAAAATGGAACTGGCTGCAGCGCCATATGCCCTTTATTCCGTACGAGAACTTTTTTATCGCCAGACGCAAGTCCCTGGTCAATTTCGACCTGCTGATCGATGACGGACCGCACAACCTGCTTCCCGCCAAGGAAGCCGGCAAATTAACGATCGGCATTCCCCGCCCCTGGAACGCCCCGATTCAGGAACAGTTCCTAATGAAAGATTCCTGGAAGGGCATGAGCGAGCTGGTCAACCGCCTGCTGGCCGAAGGTTCATGAAAATGAACGTTCGGCCGCGTCCCTTTTATACCGGTTGCCTATCAAGCATATAAGAATTATATATTTCTCCTATTCGGGTTTTGGCGATATGCTGAATGTGGCAGGAGCGTAAAAAAGCTCCCAACGCCGGGAATTAAGCCGGAAATAAAGGAGGCACGCCAAAATGACCGTTTACGACTTTCAAGCCGTGTCGATCGACGGCAAGCAAATTGAATTATCCGCCTATCGCGGGAAAGTACTCCTGATCGTCAACCTGGCCAGCAAATGCAGCTTTTCACGCCAATTCGCCGGGCTGCAGAAGCTTTACGAAACCTGGCGGGAGCATGGTTTTGAAATTCTCGGATTTCCCTGCAACCAGTTTAACGGTAAAGAACCCGGGAGCAATGCCGAAGTGCGGGAAACGTGTCAGCGGGATTTCGGCGTAACGTTCCCTCTGTTTGAGAAAATTGACGTTCGCGGTGAGACGGTACATCCGCTTTTCCAATATTTGACGGAGCAGGCGCCTTTTCAAGGATTTGATCCGGAAAGCGCGGACGGCCGGTGGATGCGGGATTTTTTGCGGCAAAAATATCCGGACATCTACGCGGGCAACGGGGTGAAGTGGAATTTCTCGAAGTTTTTGATCGATCATGACGGTCAGGTGAAAGCGAGATTCGAACCCACGGTACAGCCGGAAGACATCCACCCTTTCATTGAGCGGGTCATCGGATAATTGACGGCAGACCTCTTGACAATATCATTCGCCTCCTGTATTTTTGTTGTACATACAAAATACAATCGAAATAGCTTCCCAACTTCGATCTGATAAGGAGGAACTTCCATGCCGCAGGAACCAAACACCGACGCAAAGCCGGCCCCTGAGGAAGACGGAGCGTTTTTGCACACCTGTATGTACTTCACCACCAACCGCTTGAGCCGGGCGATTACGCGTCTCGCCGACGAGGCGTTCGCCATGACGGGTCTAGCTCCGGCCTACGGTTACCTGGTGCGGCTCGTTATTGCCCATCCCGGCATCACCCAAAAGGAGCTTTCCGAGAAGCTGTACATTACTCCCTCCACGCTGACCCGTTTTATCGACAAGCTGGCGGGAAAGCAGCTGGTGGAGCGCAAGGTCCAGGGAAAAACCGTACTTGTGTACCCGACGGACAAAGGGATCGCCATGAAGGAATCACTGCTTGAAGCTTCCAAAAAGCTTAAGGCCTCTTACGAAGCTCTCCTCGGCAAAGAATTGGCCGATGTGCTGACCCGTCAGCAGGAATCCGCAAGCGAGCAGATCGAGCGGTAAAGTGTGATGTACGAGGCCTAACCGGCGGCGCCGGCATGCAGCACACAGCGCGCAGTGCGGCTAAGGTCTCCGGGTGTACGCCTTTTCCATTCCCCCGGCGGCTCCAGGAAAAGCAACTTGGGCTTTTTTTAATAGTTTTGTATGTACAAACAAAATACAACGAAGAGGGAGAACCATAGATGAGCATAACGAAGGAACAAGGCCAACTCAGGCCCAAATCGAAGATTTATTACGGCTGGATTATCGTCCTGCTGACCTTTGCGACTTTGCTTGTATCGGCGGGCATCCGCTCGCTGCCCAGCGTTTTGCTCGTTCCGTTTGAGCATGAATTCGGCTGGAGCCGCGGCAGTATTTCCAGCGTCATCTCGGTAGGCATTTTTCTTTACGGGCTGGTCGGCCCCTTCTCGGCAGCTCTGCTGCTGAAGTTTGGGTTCCGCAAAGTCATCGTATGTTCGCTGGCCATTTTAGGACTTAGCCTGGCCGTTACTCCTTTTATCCGCTCCTTGTGGCAATTCGAGCTGCTGTGGGGGCTCGTTTCCGGGCTGGCGACAGGCATGATGGCCAATGTGCTTGGCGTGACGGTCAGCAATCAGTGGTTCGTGAAGCGCAGAGGGCTTGTCGTCGGACTGCTGACGGCCAGCGCCGCCACCGGCCAACTGCTGTTTCTGCCGCTGTTCGCCAAATTGACGTCCGATTTCGGCTGGAGATACGCCGTTTATATCGCCGTAGCCAGCATCGTAATCGTGCTTGCGGCCGTGGCCGTTTGGATGCGGAATCACCCGTATGACGTTGGCGCCGCGCCGTACGGTTCGAGCGAACTGGTGAAGCCGGCCCCTTTCCAGGGGAATATTTTTCTCGCGCCGCTGCAAAATTTACGGTTGGCTATGAGGAACGCGACGTTTTGGCTGCTCGCCGGCACTTTCTTTTTTTGCGGCTTGTCCACGAACGGGCTCATCGGCACCCACCTGATCGCCGCCTGCGGAGACCACGGGATCTTGGAGGTGGCGGCCGCCGGGCTGCTTGCGATGATGGGGGTGTTCGACTTGTTCGGCACCACGATTTCGGGCTGGTTGTCCGACCGGTTCGACAGCCGCAAGCTGCTGTTCTGTTATTACGGGCTGCGCGGGTTGTCCCTGTTGTTCCTGCCCTTTGCGCTCAATAGCGCCTCGCCTTACATGCTTGTCGTCTTCTCCGTATTTTACGGCCTGGATTGGATCGCAACCGTTCCGCCAACCGTTAAGCTTGCGGGCGAAGCGTTCGGGAAGGAGAAGTCCGGCATGATCTTCGGCTGGGTTGTCGTCGCCCACCAGATCGGCGCTTCGGCCGCGGCCTACGGCGCAGGCGCCCTGCGCGACGCGCTCGGCAGCTACTCCCAGGCTTTTGTCATCGCCGGCTTCTTATGTTTCGTCGCCTCCGTGATGGCGGTGCAAATCCGCAAAAACCAAACCGGCAGCGCCCGGGCGGCGGCTTAAACTAGTTCTGTTAGAGAGATTGCGGCAGAACTTGTGGCAGAACTTGTGGCAGAATTGTAGTTGGGAAGCTCCGTAAGTGAGTTTGCGGTGGTAGCCCCTACCTAGCGATAGCGGTAATCTTTACCGCTATTTTTGATATTTTCCCCTTGTCAGCAGAATAGAGGAAATTTTGGGTCTTATTCTGATGAAAACGTTGGGTAGAACCCCCAACTGGCCCCATTTTCCAATAATAGCGGTAAAAAATTCCTCTATTTCGGCTAAGCACCCTGCTTGGGCAAAAATAGAGCCCTTTTTTACCGCTATTTCCGCGGGATACGCCTTCTTCGTGGGATACGCCTTCTCGCGGGGTAGACCTTCTCCCTAACGTCCCGCAGTCGGTTTTCCATACTTCACCAGCACATGCCACAGCTGCTTAAGTTCCTGCAGCACTTCCGCATAGGCGCCCCGGTCGCTCCAGGCCGCTGGGTCGCGCTTCAAATCCATCGCCGCCTCGCGGATCATGCGGACATCCACGCGCCCCTGAGGTGCAATACGCTTTGCCAGAGAAGGCATCGCCGGCCCCCGAAAATCGCTGGGCACCTCCTCCACCGGAAGCGCAAAGCCCTGATGCCAGTATAGCTTAATCGAATACTTGCGGCATAGCTGTTCCAGCGTTTCTCCCACCGGGACGTTTTTGAACGAAGGGTCGGCCACCAGCGCTTCGACGTCTTTTTCCAATGAAATGTCGCCGTGTACCTGGGCTTCGATATAATGGTTCAAGTTGCGCTGCGGCCCCCTCCCCGCCGGGTCGGGAAACGGCTGTTCCAACCGGGCCAGCACATGCTCGAAAAATTTCCGCGGTGTCAGGTCCTTTTCTCCAAGCGCGGAATCCCTCAGAAAAATCTCCTTAAGCAGAGCCGCCAAAATCATCTCGAACTCCGCCAGCGTCCCTTTTTCCCTCGGGTCATCGTGGGAATCCATATACGTAAAGGTAGCCCGGCGGGTAACTTCCGGCGCCAACAGGAAATAACACGACCCGAACCGCGGCGCCGGCCCGTCCGGATGCAGCATCAGGTTCAGGGCGCCGTATTTGGGCCGTTCATCTGGCGCGGTGTTTTCCGACGGATAGGCTCCGCCGAATAGTCGTTGCTCCCACAGATCCCGCGCCCCGCCGGGGTAGGCCGTCACACTGCCGCTGGACAGCAGAGTCTCGAACTGGCTTTTATATAATCCCTGCTGAAGCATCGCCTCGGCAACGCTGCGCATCATCGGATCCGGCCTGTCCGGATGAAAATGCATGGCGATCCGCGCATGCGCCTTCAGTTTATCTATGGCAGCCTCGCAAGTGCCGGGAGAAATATTCGCCATTTGCAAAATCTCCCGAATCTCTTGCCGGGCTTCTTCCTTATATTTTGCCGCGTAATCCGTAACATGCTCTAATGCCAATCTTTGCGAATGCGTTAAATTCATAGACAGATACCTGCACTTTCCTCGTTGAGCTCTTCAACACAAATTATTAATTCACAAGTATATGCCAAATCTTCGGAAAGCAATATGAAGTTATAGACAATCGTTAAATAACGCCAAAATTCGCGGTTTCTTTATCTATGCGATGGGCTGATTTATGATAGAATAATCATGTTTAACGATTATGATTAGAGAAAGGGACGTCTTGGATTGGCACAGTTATTTTTCAAATACGGGGCAATGAACAGCGGCAAATCGATCGAAATTTTGAAGGTTGCCCACAACTACGAAGAACAGAACAAACCCGTGCTTATTTTTACTTCCGCCATCGACAACCGCGATGAGGTCGGTTTCGTCTCGTCCCGGATCGGCTTGCGCCGGGAAGCCATCCCGATCTACGGGGAGACGGATATTTTCGAAATCGTCCGAACCCACATTCCCAAGCTGTACTGCGTGCTGGTGGACGAATGCCAGTTCCTGAGCGAGGGCAGCATTAAGCAATTGGTCCGGATCGTCGATGAGCTGGATATTCCGGTGATGGCGTTCGGGCTGAAAAACGACTTCCAAAACCACTTGTTCGAAGGAAGCCGGCTCCTGCTCATCTACGCCGATAAAATCGAGGAAATGAAGACGATTTGCTGGTTCTGCGCGCGCAAGGCGACGATGAACCTGCGGGTGGAAGACGGCAAACCCGTCTACACGGGCGAGCAGATCCAAATCGGCGGCAACGAATCGTATTACCCGGTCTGCCGCAAGTGTCACGCGAATCCGCCGCTGTAAATGTATAAAGTGAGTAAGAAAAACGCCTGAAGGCGTCCTTTAATGGCGGGCCGAACAATAGCATCGAGTACCTCGGCCCTTTCCAACCTGTGGACGTTGCTCTAACGGACACCAGCGACCTTATCCGCCCATTTCCCGGGTATTTCCCAGCCTAACGGACACACATGACCTTATTTCGCTTTAAACCCGTTCATCCAGGCCGATTTGGGGTAAATAAGGTCATCTGTGTCCGTTACATTTTGCAAACCTCGGTTTTTCCGAAAATAACGGCTCTGGTGTCCCTTAGCCCCCTCCAGGTCCTCTTCTCCTCCCCTCTCTACCTGCGCATCGCCCTCTACCATGACCGAAATTTTATAACTCTACTTTCGCAGCATGAAATTGGCAAGTAAGCGTTGATGTAATTGGGGAAGGCTACCATCTACCGGTGGAGTTGAACGCTGAATTAGGCGGAAAGCTTTTTCCTGACTTTTACAGCGGCTTCGCGGATCTAATCCGGCAGTTGTTGTAAAGCGATCACCCCACCCGAGCGTACCTGTTCCCGATCCTGCTCTCCTGGTCTATCGTTGCATAAAAAACTCCTAATCAAGCACATTTTTCCATCTGATCGAAACACGTTCTTTACTACAAAACATAACGTTACCTAGGCCATGGAGAGGCCCGATGGGATCAACTGCAAAAGTGCATTCCATTCTCGGTAAATCTCCATTTTAGAGCGGTTGAAATGCAAAAATGCATCTCTTTTGGGGCTATACGATAAAAAAGTAGATTTTGACCCGAAATGAACTGCACTTTTACATCTGAACCAACTGTTTCGAGGAATTTCGACGAAAACCGCCTGCACTTTTGCATTTCGTGGGATTCCCCCGCTTCCTTATATCGCAACGTGGCGAGAGTGGCATATCGTTTCTTCCACGTAAAGGTTTCAGCACGTTCAAATTCCTGAATAGCGGCTTCAAGCTCCATATTCCATCGCTGTCACCCCCATGCTCCCCCTGCTTTTAAGTTGGTTATCGCTCCCCTTCAATCACAAATACCCCCATCCTTTTCAGATACGGCAGGTAAAACCGGTAAGGGGGCTGGTTTACGGGGACGATCCGATTCAGGAACGCCTCCGTTCCCTCAGGGAAACGCGAACCGTGCTGCCCGTAGAAGCCGGCCGCGTCCTCGCGGGATACAAAAGGCTGGCCAAATTCCAGCGCCGCCTCTTGCCGGGAATAACGGACTCCGCTTTCGCGCAGACGCTCCTCGAGCTTGCCCGCCGTGAGCCGCATCCGGCCCGCCCCGGTCCCGCTTTGCCCCGTCAAGTTACTGCCTTCATCCCAATCGACAATAACGATCAGTTTGCGGCAATACGGCAAAAAGCGTTCGGCCGACTGGCTGCCGAAATAGGACAGCAAGATGACGTCGCACCATGGCTCGCTATCAAAGGCGTCGCCAAGACGCACTTCGATATTGCCGATTTGCTTGGCGGCTATATCTTCGGTCAGCGAAGCCAGGGCAGCTTCGTTGATATCCACGCACACGATTTTGCCCACACTGTCACGCCATTGCTGCGACAGGAGCCCGAGGCCGCAGCCGATATCAAACAAAGTTTCGCTGCCTGCAATGACGGGGCGCAGCCGCTCCGCCAGCTTTTCGTGAAATCCGGTGTAGGCGCTGGCCGCCTTAAACCAGCCGATCGTGTTCGCATTCCAAGTAAACTGCATCGTTATCCCCCTATTCATGATTGAAACCTCAGACTGGTTTTCTGAGCCGACGCGTAAATTTTGCCGCTTTCCTGGCCGCAGCAGATACGCCGGGCCCGCTCCCCGTCTTTGATCATGATCCCGGACAGATCGGAGACGCCAAACTGTTCAAGCACCGGCGCCATAGGCGTCGAGGGACCGACGATGACCACCTTGGCCCCCCGGGACAACTCCAAAAGGCGCGGCATTGCTTTATTGGTCAGCGCGGCGCTGGTGATGACGACAAATTCGGCCTCCGGCAAAATATATTCGGCGGCGGTATACGGAAAATCGCCCTCCTTCGGCTCGAATTCGAGAACCGACAGGTCGCATACCGGCCGGAACAGCTGATCCAGATAATGAAAATGCCCTACCACCGCCACTTTTTTGTCTCGGATGGCCGCTTGGTAGGAGATGAACGGATCGTATATCCGGTCCTCCGTAAAGCGGGCGCCGGAAACGGGAACCCCATTGGCCCTGGCGACAGGCAAGGCATTGTAGTAGGCGTTGATCGCCGCCTGGCCGATGCCGGCTTCCTGCAGATTCCACGACTTCACGCATGCGGCAAGATCCCGTAGCTTCATGCCCGGATTTTTATGTCTGAGAGCGGTCGGTCTAGTCCTTCCCGCCGGCGCTCCGCTGAAGCCGCAGCCCACATTACTGCGTACGAATGCCGTGCCCGGTCCGCACACCAAATCCTCCACCGTACAGGAATCGTCAATCCCTTCAATTAACGCGTCGTATAGTTCCCACATACCCTTCCTCCCGTCTAAAAAGGTAGTTCAAAATGCCGGAGCGTTAATCAGCTCTCCCTGGCGCAGCCGGCGGCGCACCTCCATCAGCGCCTCGTCAAGCGCCTCGATCCGAACCAGGCTCTCCCGCTCTTCAGCCGTCTTTTCGATCACCTTATGGATGCCGCCGCCCCGGATCACAATCCGTTTGTGGGCGCTAAGCGCCAGCAGCGGATCATGGGTGGAAATCAGCACGATTTTATCTTTGCTGGCCAGCAAATTCACCGCCTGTTTTCGGTCAATGCCGGCGTTCTCGATTTCATCGATCAAAACGATCGGCGAAGCGCTCATATAAGCCGTATCGGCAATCATCAAAGCGCGCGATTGGCCGCCGGAAAGCTGGGTTACCTTCGTGTCCAGGCCGAATTTCTCTCCCGCCAGCCGGTTGGCGCAGTCGAAGCACTGCTGAATCACCCCTTCTTTGTCCGCACATAGGCGGCTTTGGGCATGCATATCCAGGAACTCCCCGACACTAAGGTCTACCACAAAGTTCATATTCTGGGAAAGCTGGGCCACCAGCTTCCCCTCCATCCGAAACCGCTCCTCGTCCTCCAGCGGCCTGCCATTGACCAGAATTCGCCTTCGTGTAGGCGTATCGCCTTGGGCAACGCATTCGATGTCGGCAAGCAGCCGGCTTTTGCCTGAGCCCGTAGGCCCTACGATGCCGATGATTTCACCGGTGCGGATCGTCAGGCTGATTTCCTCGGGATTGCCGCTTTTATCCCGGCCCCCAAGCAGCGTAATCGAACGGATTTCACTTTCAAGCGTTTCACTCTCCAGCATCGTCGCCAAAAAAGCGGCAAACTGAAATGGAATTTCCGTACGGGTGCAGCCGAACTCCAGCAGGCGTTCCTCATTCTCCTGTTCCAACGCGGCGGACAACGTCCGCTCCCAAGGCAGGTCATCCAGGCCGAAATTAAGCAAAAAATCGCGTGCTATGGGGTACAACTCCACAATCTCAGCGATTGGACTTGTTTCGATCAGCTGTTGAAATTTCATCACCATCCACCATCACCTGAACTCCATTTTTTTCATCATGCCCATCTGATAGCTCTCGCCAATGCGCATTTCTCCCGTACAGTAGGAGCATACCGAGGCCGGCGTCGTAAACCGCAGCCTGGCATCCCTTAGCGTCATAGTCTCGGCAGCCTTGGCCACATGCTTGCCAAGCATAAAAGCGCCCTGGCCGGTAATGCCGTTAACAAACAGAATCGCGGCCCGGCCGTTCACCTGGCGGACATTGAAACGGAACACTTCGCGCTCCGCCTGCGAGACGATATCTCCCTTCGTGATCACGATTACATCCGCCAGTTTGAGCATGCCGATTTTGCGCGGCGTCTGAACGCCTGACAAACAGTCGGTGACGCAAACCGCCAAAACGCCGCGGATATAAGGGGAACAGCGATTGCACAAGCCGGCGCTCTCCGTAATCAGCACATCCAGCCCGATTCCTCTCCCCCACTCCACACCGTCCTCGATGTTGCTGACGAAAAAATGATCGGGGCAAACTTTGCCGGAGTACCCTACCTGTACGGGCAGTCCCGCTTCCTTGTAACGAAGCTGGTCGAAGGTAGTAAGACAGTCGAATTTAATGACGCCGAGCGTTTGTTTCTGCTCCCGCAAACTCTCGGCAAGCTGTAAAATCACCGATGTCTTCCCCGATGAAGGCGGACCCGCTACAGTAACCAACTTCATGCTTCACCCTCCACAAAATTTATTATTTTTAAATTTACTGAAAAAAACAGCTAATCGGCAGTGTTATTTATCACTAATTATAACTAAATATATTTATTTATATCTAATTATAATTTTTCATTTGACAACATACGCAGCCGATTGCTACAATGAGCGACAAAAATGAGCGTTAACGGAGGTGGGGAAACCGATTGAATAGTTTACGATATCGATGGATGCTGCCGGCGCTGGCGCTGCTGCTCTTGCTCGTCATCCTGATTTCCTTGAACCTGGGCCGTTATCCGATTACGCCCGGCGAGGTGCTGAAGCTGATATTAGCGGCGGTTCATCCCGCCGAAGGCAACGCC
This sequence comes from Paenibacillus oralis, assembly GCF_003863965.1. Classification (GTDB taxonomy): domain Bacteria; phylum Bacillota; class Bacilli; order Paenibacillales; family Paenibacillaceae; genus Fontibacillus; species Fontibacillus oralis. Next base: position 3,036,708 of record NZ_RRCN01000001.1, on the reverse strand, counting down.
GATGCGCAGCAGCAAGCGATTTTTTACAATGTCAGACTTCCGCGCATCATACTGGCCTGCCTTGTTGGCTGCTGCCTTTCCGCGGCGGGAGCCGCCTATCAAGGGATCTTTCAAAACCCGATGGCGGCTCCGGACGTGCTTGGCGCTTCGGCGGGGGCCGCTTTTGGAGCGGCGCTGGCTATTTTGCTTGGAGGCGGCAAGCGGGAAATCACGTTCAGCGCGTTTTTGTTCAGCATCCTTTGCGTCCTCCTTGTTCTTGCCATAAGCAGAAGAACAAAGGGCAGGCAGGTGCTCGGCCTGATTTTATCCGGCATCATGGTTGGCTCGCTGTTTTCCGCCTGCACCTCCTTTATTAAGATGGTGGCCGACCCCAACGAACAGCTTCCGGCTATTACATACTGGCTTATGGGAAGTCTTGCGGGCACGAAAAAAGAGGAGGTCCTTTTCATTGTCATTCCAATGGTTTTGGGACTGGTGCCGCTGTTGCTGCTGCGCTGGCGCGTCAATGTGCTGACCCTGGGCGATGCCGAGGCCCGTACGATGGGCGTTAATGCCGGAGCTGTCCGGCTCGCCGTCATCGTGTGCGCCACGCTCATTACGGCCTCCAGCGTGGCGGTCAGCGGCATGATCGGCTGGGTCGGCCTTGTGATTCCGCACCTCACCCGCTCCCTGGTCGGCAACAACTATCAGCGCCTGCTGCCCGCCTCCATGCTGGCCGGAGCAGTGTTTCTCCTGATCGTGGACAACTTTTCCCGCAATTTGTGGACGAGTGAAGTTCCGATCGGCATCCTCACCGCGATTATCGGCGCTCCGTTCTTCATCAGCCTGATTCTGAAAGCGGGTGATTCCGCTTGAGTCTCTGCGTGGAACGGCTTAGCTTCTCCTATAAAAAAGATCGGGTGCTGGACAATGTCACTTTCACCCAGCAGGGGAGCAGCCTCTTATGCCTGCTCGGGCCCAACGGTGTGGGCAAAAGCACGTTATTCCGCTGCATCCTTGGCTTGCTTCCCGGTTACACCGGGGAAATCGTCATCGACGGCAGAAACGCCCGTACTCTGCCGCCGCGTGAACTGGCCCGCCATATCGCCTTTGTTCCCCAATCCCATGCTCCTGTCTTTGGCTACTCGGTGAGGGATATGGTGCTGATGGGAACGTCGGCAAGTTTTTCGGTATTTTCCGTCCCCGGCAAACAAGAACGGCTGATCGCGGAGCAAGCCCTGGAGCAAGTGGGAATCTCCCGGCTGGGCGGCAGAGCGTTCATGGAGCTAAGCGGCGGAGAACGGCAGCTCGTGCTGATCGCGAGAGCTTTGGCGCAGCAGGCCCGCATCCTGATGATGGATGAACCTACGGCCAATCTCGATTATGGCAATCAACTGCGGGTGTTAAGCAAAGTTAAGCAGTTGACGCATGCGGGTTACACGGTGGTTCAGTCCACCCATAACCCCGATCAGGCCCTGCTGTTTGCCGATACGGTGATGACGCTGCAAGAGGGCCGGGTGACCGCCTTTGGTCCCCCTCGCGACGTGCTGAACGAAGAAAGGCTCCATTCGCTTTACGGCGTGGACATTAGCCTGGCCCGTTTGTACGACGGGAAAATCTCCGTTTGCGTCCCCCGGTTTGCGATTTCCGATACATAAAGCCCGGAGCAGAAGCGAGATGCGTTTGTTTTGGAAATTTGAAAAATGGTTTAAGAGAGGATGTGTTCGGCTTGAAAAGAAAATGGTTTAGTTTATCGAAAATCTCAATTGCGTTGTTGGCAACAGTTATGTTGCTGGCTGCCTGCGGGTCCGCAGGGGAGCAACCAGCGCCGTCGGCCGATCCGGCACAGGCCGCGTCCGGCACTGCGGAATCGGCGGTGGGCGGGAAAAGTGCAGACCCGTCGCCGGATAGCGCGGAAACCGTGGTGTTCACCGATTCGGCGGGACGAGAGGTGGAAATTCCGAAACATATCGAACGGATCGCCCCTTCGGGATCGCTGGCGCAAATCGTGCTTTTCTCCCTGGCCCCGGATAAGCTCGTGGGCTTGTCCGGCAAATGGAGCGACGAAGCCGGCGCTTATCTCGACGACAAGTATTTGCAGCTGCCCGTATTCGGCCAATTTTACGGTTCCGGCGATTTGAACATGGAGGCGCTGGCCGCCGCCAAGCCGCAGCTGATCATCGATATCGGCGAGAAAAAGGACGGCATCGCGGAAGATCTCGACGCCCTTCAGGAACAGCTTGGCATTCCGGTCATTTTCGTGGAGGCAACGCTTAAAACGATGGCCGGCAGCTACAACACGCTGGGCGAGGTGCTCGGCATGCCGGATGAAGCCAAAGTCCTGGCGGATTATTGCGACGAGGTATATACCAACACCGTGGAAACGATGGAAAAGATCGGCGATCATAAAGTGAAAGTGCTGTATAGTTTAGGGGACACCGGTACCAATATCATCGCCAAGGGTTCTTTTCACGCGGAAATTCTCGATCTGCTCGGGGACAATGTGGCCATCCTGGACAACCCGTCTAGCAAAGGCAGCGGCAATGAGGTTTCGCTGGAACAAATTGTCCAATGGGATCCCGATGTGATTTTCTTCGCTCCGCAGAGCATTTACGGCAGCGTGGCCTCCGACGGCACGTGGAAGCAAATGAAAGCGATTCGTGACGGCAATTACTTTGAGGTGCCCGGAGCGCCGTACAGCTGGATGGGTTCTCCACCTTCCGTTAACCGCTATATCGGGATGATTTGGCTATCCCAAACGCTGTATCCGGATGTTTTCAATTACGATCTCCGGGCCGAAGTGAACCGTTTCTACAAGCTGTTCTACCACAGCGGGGATTTGACGGATGAGCAGTACAAAACGTTGACGCAAAATGCGATAAAATCCTAATGCCATGAAACGGCTTGCTAGGCACGCCTTACAAGAAAAAAAGCAAGAGCACGAAACTAAATGCTCTTGCTTTTTTTAATTATATCTTATTGTTTAAATAAGACTCACATGATAAAGAAAGTAACAAAATTATTCATAAAGATAGGCGCCGTTTGTTTCGATTACTTTTTTATACCAATCGTACGATTTTTTCTTGTAACGATTTAACGTTCCGCTTCCATCGCTTTGTCTATCCACGTATACAAAGCCGTAACGCTTATCTATTTCTGCTGAAGCGGCGCTAACTAAATCGATAATTCCCCAAGAAGCGTAACCAAAAACATCCACACCATCCTTTAAAGCACGATCAACCTGTTTTAGATGCTCTCGAGTAAAGTCAATGCGGTAATCATCGTTAATGACCGGATTCCCTTGATCATCGTACTCAACCTGATCATGATGTCCCATCCCGTTCTCCGCAACAAACAGGGGCAGCTCGTATTGCTTATAGTAATAGTGGAGGACATAATATAATCCTTGCGGGTCAATCGGATAATCGTATTCGCTATAGTTCACATACGGGTTGCGCAGTCCCCGCAAAATATTGCCTGCCGATGTTTGGTATTGGCTTTCATCCTTAGCTACGGTTTTACTATTGTAATAACTGAATGAAATAAAGTCGACGGTATGTTTCAAAATGGCTTGATCTTCTTCTGTTATATCCAATTGTACTCCGTGCTCTGCATAAAGCCGTTTTGAGAAATACGGATATTCCCCCTTGCAATGCACATGGACAAAATAGTCTAACTCCTGTTGCTGATGCAACGCTTCAATCACATCATCCGGATTACATGTCATTGGGTATTTGGCCGATGCAGCGACCATGCAGCCCACTTTAAGCGTAGAATCGTATTCATGAGCAATTCGGGTCACCTTGGCACTCGCCACTAATTGATGATGCGCAATTTGGTAGCGTTCAGCCATCGAGATCTGGCTTTTGTCGGTTAACACCCCTGCCGAGAGTAATGGTGACAGCAGGGTTACGTTTATTTCATTAAAAGTCAACCAATACTTGACACGATCACCGAAATGTTCGAAACAAGTTTTGGCGAATTTGGCAAAAAGGTCAATTAACTCGCGACTACGCCAGCCATCATATTTCCGAGCCAAGTATAAGGGTGTTTCGTAGTGTGAAAGTGTAACCATGGGTGTAATCCCCTTTGTCACTAACTCATTGATCACATTATTGTAAAACTCCAACCCTTTTTCATTTGGCTGATCTTCCTCACCGGTAGGATAAATCCTGGACCAAGCTATCGAAAATCGCAGCACTCTTGCATTCATTCCGGCAAGCAGCTGAATATCCTCTTTATACCTATGGTAAAAGTCGTTCCCCACTAACTTTAGGTTATAGGGCTCCGGTTGTTGAGTTAGAGGGCCTCGTACACCGTTAGGCATCAAATCCTGAATAGAGAGACCCTTACCATCTTCATTATAAGCGCCTTCACATTGATTGGCGGCAATGGCACCACCAAAGAGAAATTCATTCGTAAATGTCATAGTTTTAAAACTCCTATTTGATTGTAGTTAGTATAATATTGTCTAATCCTACATTCGACTTATCGCTTTCAATAACATCAAGGTATTCACCCGTATTGGTAATAATGATTGGTGTAACACACTCATATCCCGCTTGTTTAATTTCGCTTAAATTAAACCTGATGAGTTCCTGTCCTTTTTGAATGGGTTCATTCACCGAAACAAGCGATTCAAAATATTTACCTTTTAGTTTTACTGTATCAATACCGACATGAATCAATAATTCAACACCCTCATTTGAACGTAAACTAATCGCGTGTTTGGTTTTGAACAGAACTTCGACTTTGCCGTCAAACGGGGCATAGACAACGCCTTCGGTTGGTTCAATGGCGATTCCTTTGCCCATTGCCATTGTTGCAAAAGCATCATCGTTCACATCCCGAAGCGCAACAAGGCTGCCTTTGATCGGCGCATACACTTCGCTTTGATTGCGGTCCAATTCAATATGGGTCTGTTCTGGTTTTTCCTCCTGAGCCGGCGTGATTTCTTTATCTTTATAGAACAGATAAGAGAACACAAAGCCTAAAACCATGGCAATACCAACTGCAATACCTGCATGGATAAACGAGGAATCCGGACCGATATAAATCGGTAAGCTAAACACGGTAGAGGTACCTGCAGAGTAAGCCTTCACCCCCATAATTCCCATATAAAATCCGGCAATTCCTCCTGCAAGCATTGTCGCATATAACGGGCTCTTCTGCTTTAAAGTTACCCCGTACAGAGCAGGCTCCGTGATCCCGCATAAAGCTGTTGCGGCGCAGGAAGAAGCCAAAGCGGCGGTATCTTTATTTTTGGATTTCGTAGACACGGCGAAGACAGCGGCGGCCTGTGACATATTACTAACAAGTGCTCCCGGCGAATAAATGGTGGTATAGCCAACCGTCGCGCGTTGCACGGCTTGTGCCGCCCCAACACTATAATGCATACCTGTCATGACCAACAATGGGTTTAAGGCGCCAACTAAAGTAGGAACAACCCAACTGGCTTTGTCGTTCAAGAAATTAAAGAATGCGGCAACATACCCCCCTACAAAAGCTCCGATGGGTCCCAGGGCCAATAGTCCCACTGGCGCCACGATTAGAATCGTAATGATGGGTACCAAAAATGTTTTTACAGCCTTTGGAGAAATGTTCTTGGCAAATTTTTCGATATATGATTGGAAATAGACGATTAAAATAATTGGAATAACGCTTGAAGTATAGGTTGCCATATGCATTGGAATTCCAAACAAAGCAACCGCATCCCCTGAGCTTTTTAGCCCTACAAGTGTCGGGTGAACCAGCATCCCCGCAAAAATAAGAGCCAGGAACAGATTGGTCTTAAACTTTTTGGCGGCCGAAACAGCTAAGAAAAATGGCATGTAATAAAAGGGAATGTCCGAAATCATGAATAAGATCGAATAGGTTTGTGATTCCGTTGATACCCAATGGAATGTTGTTGCTAAGGATAGAATAGCCTTTAGCATCCCTGCGCCGGCCAATGCGCCAATAATCGGCACAAAAATACCCGCAATCGTATCAAAGAAAGCACTAATAATTCCCTTTTTTTCCTCAGGCGATTCTCCAAAATCACCGTCGAGCTTGCCTACCTCACATACGGCATGATAGACCTCCTCCACATGGGTGCCAATAACGACTTGGAACTGACCCCCTTTATTTACACAACTGACAACGCCGTCAATATTTTTTACCTTATCTTTATCGACAATTGAATCGTCCTTTAATTGAAACCTAAGGCGCGTGATGCAATGTGTTAATGAAGCTACATTTTCTCTGCCTCCAATTTGTGCAAGAATGTCTTTTGCCAATTGTTCGTACTTCATATTCTTCCTCCTCATAAAAAAATACCTAAACGACGGCATGGACAATCGTCTATGCACATCATTCAGGTATTGCCTGATTTCTCAGTAACAAGCCTATTCCGCTATTGATTTTTCTCTTAACGTCAAGCGATTAATATGCAGCATCAAATATAAAATTTCCTCATCAGTAATCGCCACATTAAGTTTATTTTCAAGATATACACAAATTTTTTTTACACAACGGTAAGTATCGGTATACTTTTTACATACCTGCTCGAATAATTCATTCTCGATTGCATTCCTGGTTCCGTGCACGTGATGGATCCTTTGTAACAGGTAACGCATATGGATAATGAACCGGCTAAAGCTAAACGTTGTTTCATCGATTTCCATTTTAAAATGAAATTTAATAATATTCAGGATGTCTTGAATAACTACTGCATCAATCATTGGAGTCTTTTCGCCCGAACCATTTTGCTGGCCATTTACAAAATGCATGGCGATAAACCCGGCTTCATCTTCACTTAAGCGAACATGTTCTTCTTTTTCAATAATATCAAGTGAAGTTAAAGCAGCCTGAAATTCCTTAGTATAAAATTTCTTGATTTCCCAAATTAATGCATTTTTCAGGTTGTCATTTTGTGAGAAACGTTGTAATGCATATGAGATATGATCCAATAAACCAATAAATACGGAATCATTAAAGGTTACACCTAAATCGTCTTCTGCTTGAGCAATGATTTTTCGGGTAACCTCTACATACTCTGCAGAAGCAAATTTCATTGCCTTTTCAAATACTTGCTTTTTAGTCGATGTCTCCAGAACGAATACTTTTTCAATCTTATTGGGATCAAGCAAGTCGTTCACTTTTGAATTAAAACCGACCCCCTTACCAAGGACCATCTTTTCTTCATGATTTGCATCTTGGACAAGGACCACACTATTGTTAAAAATTCTAATAATCTTCATACCTCATACTCACCTCCCAACAAAAAAAACCCAGACTCAAAGATATATTATAAAAATACATCTAAAGTCTAGGTATTGCCTTCAAACTGAAGTAACAAGCCTAAAAATAGTTTATTTAGATTCACAATCCTAAATATGTTTATATTATATGCGCTTTCATTTTTGGAGTCAATACAAAGATTCAACAATCCCTGAACCCCGGATTCGGAAGTTAATCCATGTCGTAAATCGTGCCGACCTTCAGCCCGTATAACTCGTTGTAGATTTTTTCCGCGTAGGCGTCGGTCATCCCGGCAATATAATCGATGATCATGTGCTCCCAGGTCCAGATCGGCTTGGCCTTCGCCTGGTCGCGGTCGAACCGGCGCAGCCAGTCGCCGGGGATAATCGATTTCGATGTCTGCGGATCGACGAAGGCGTCCCACAGCCGCTTGATGATCCAGGCGCTGCGCTTCTGGAGACGCTGCACCCGCAGATCGCGGATCATCGTCACCCAGGCGAAGCTTTTCAGCACGCTCACCGTACGCAGCATGTCCTCGTCTTCCCGGCCCTCTTTGACGAACGTCACCTTTTTCCAGCTGTCCCCATCGATGACCCCAAGGCTGCCCACAAACAAGCTGACCCAATAGGCCTTGACCTCCCTGCGTGTCCGGGAATAATCGTGATCGCAGATCGGCATCTTCGTATTCCAGACCGTCAGAAACGAGCTGAGCACTTCCTTTACCTTGATCAAAATGTTGTTCGGCGTCCAACCTGCCCAGAAAAAGTCGTCAAGGGTCATGATTTTTTCGACGATCAGCCGCTCGATATGCGAATCTTTCAAAAAATGCTCGTGCACTTCGATTTTGCCGGCCTTGATGCCGTCCTCCAAATCGTGAGCCGAATAGGCGATGTCGTCGCACAAGTCCATCAGCTGCGCTTCAAACGTCTTTTTGCCTTCGGGAATCGCCCAGCGGTCCCGGATGAAGGAAATGTATTCCCATTCATGAAGGTACAGGCCTTTTTTGTTCATGGTGCCGGGGTAAGGGTACTTGTTCGTGCCAAGAAGAACGGCGTCGGATAAATTCAGGCCGTCGATATTTTCCCGTTTCTCCAAAAACATCATCAGCCGGAAATTGTGCGCATTGCCTTCAAAATGCTCATATTTCCGCCGCATCGCCTCCCGCGTATGCTTTTCCTCTTCGGGAGCGGCGTTCCGGCCCTCCAGCGCCTGCTTCACCTTATCCTCCACCAGCTTCTCCAAAATGCCGTCCAGCACCTCCTCCCCCTTATGGCCAAACGGCGGATGTCCAAAATCGTGGCAAATCGCGGCGCACTCCACCACCTCGGGATCGATGATCAGCCCCGGATGCTCCGCCTTATCCGCCGCCACCTCCGGGTAGGACCGCAGCAGCGCGCGCGCCGCTTCCCGGGCGATCTGCGCCACCTCCAGCGAATGCGTCAGCCGCGTACGGTAATAATCGCCGGTGCCCGCGCCGAACACCTGGGATTTGCCCTGAAGCCGGCGGAAGGTCGGGGAATGGATCAGCCGCGAATAATCGCGTTCAAATGTCGCGCGGTGGGTTTCTTGTCCGATATTGTCCGGGTACTGCCGGTGTTCTCTTAACTCCTGGATGTTCATATTCTCGCACTCCTTAAGTCTCTTTTTCGCTTGATGTTATTGTAGCCGCGGAAGTACGGAACTTAAAGTCCATTCGTAAATAATTTGTGCTTAGGCGTCAAAAAAAGGCCGCTCCCCGGCCGTTTCCGCCAGCAAATACACATAGTCGAGCGATTGCTTAAAATCCAGCTTCTCCTTCGTAATCGTATATTTGCGGTCGTCCAACAGGGCGAAAATTTCGATTTGATCCGGCGCTTGGCCAAAAGCACTGTTCCAAAATACGTTGGCCATGTGCGTAAAAGCCCGCACCAGCTCCGGGTGATCCTCCACCAGAAACTTTTGTACGGTAACCCACGGTTTCTGGTCCTTTTGCCGCTGCCAGACAGCTTGAAAAATGACGGACAGATGCAAATCGAGCTCGGCGACAGGTGTGTCCCATTTTTCGTAGAGAGCGATGGGATGCTCGTATATCTCTGGCTCCGAGATTCGGACCAGTTGCCCTATGATGTCGTTGTAAACCTTCCAATAATGCAGCGGGTCGGGAAAAACGTCCCTGTTCCGCGGCCAACGCCGGTTGAGGAGCACCTGAATCGGGGTATGCAGGCGAACCTCGGGATCCAGTGAAAAATAGTCGTTGATCGCATAACTTACGGCGTATTGAACGCGATGCTGCCAGGTTAATTTGGGGCATTCGGGACAACCCGGCGCCTTTTGCGACCGCAGCCACTCCTCCAGCTCATAATCCAACACGCAGCGGGCCATGGCTTAGGTAACGGCGCTCAGGCTTTTGGCGAAATTGGCGCCAAATTCCCGGCACAATGCCTTCTCCTCTTGACTTGGACCATACTCCACCTTCAGGCTCTCCTGAGGGATAACCGCGCCCCATTCCTTCAGCTTCTCCTCCAGCAAGTCCACGGCTCCGCAGTAAAGCCGATAGCTCGTATCGCCGCTGCCAAATACCGCTGCCGTGCTCCCCCGAAGGTCCAATTCCTCCATTTCATCCACAAAATCCTCAAACTCATCCGGCAGTTCTCCGTCTCCCCATGTATATGCCCCCAGCATATAGCCGTCATATTCCAGCAAACGCACGGCGTTGCAGTCCTCTACCATTTTCAAGTCCGCGACGGCTCCGGTGCTGCGAACGCCTTCGGCGATCAGCTCGGCCATCTCCTCCGTATTGCCCGTTAAGCTGGCATAAACGATAATGATTTTGCTCATGCCCATCCTCCCTAATTCTTATGGTTTGATATTACGAAGTATAATTGATAATGATTATCATTGTCAATAAGTGGTGATCTATTGCTGCGGCCCTTTACATTGACCGTTAACAGGATAACAAGTAGCATTGGTAGAAGCATTATTCATGTTGCCGTTACCACTTCTAAAGAAATGAGGAATTCATTTGGAGATCGAAGTCTACACTTTAAATGCTTTTGCAGTAGATGAGGGTGGCGGTAATCCCGCGGGCGTCGTCTTGAACGCGGATCCCCTCTCCGAAGCCGACATGCAGGAAATCGCCAGAATCGTCGGTTTATCGGAAACCGCTTTTCTTGCAAAAACAGCGGGCGCCGATTTTAAAATCCGCTACTTCACGCCGAATAGCGAAGTCGATTTATGCGGACATGCGACGGTAGCCGCTTTTTATCTGTTGTGGACCCAAGGGAAGGTTGGTTTGGGAAGCTATTCCTTGGATACCAAAGCCGGAATTCTGGAGGTAACGCTGCAGGAAAACGGCGAGGTATTTTTAACCCAGGCTTTGCCGCGTTTTTTCGAACATGTGGACCGGAATTTGATCGCCGGCTCCTTGCGGATCGGCACCGGCGAGCTGGATGAGGAATTACCTGTGCAAATTGTGTCGACCGGACTTCGCGACATTTTGGTTCCGATCAAAAGCCGGCGCTTATTGAAACGAATTGCTCCCGATTATGCCCGAATTTCCGAAATCAGCCGCAGTCATCAAGTCGTCGGCTTCCATCTCTTTGCTCTAGACGCAGCGAAGGGGGTTCAAGCGGAATGCCGAAATTTTGCCCCGCTGTACGACATACCGGAAGAAAGCGCAACCGGCACCTCCAATGGAGCGCTGGCATGTTACTTGTATAAGAACGGAAAGCTTCCGGACAATTTGGCAGAGGATTTGATTTTTAAACAAGGTTATACGATGAACCGCCCCTCGGAGATCAAAGCTAAATTGACCGTCAATGCGAATCGGGAAATCGAAAAAATTCAAGTGGGCGGTACGGCGGCAAACATCGAACTCAAAAAAATAAATATCTAAAGCTGACCTGCACCATCCGCTAACTTATATCAACTCGATCTCATTCCCGAGACCGAGTTTTATTTCATTCCCGGGAACCTTTGGACGATACCCGAATTTTACTATGATAAAAAGCGACCGAGACATGAGACTGGTTCGAACCTCTCGCCCGGCTTAGCCGTGTTTAAATTCAGTTTAAAAATCCGTACTACGATAACTGCGAAAAGAACTAAGGAATGGAGAGAAATTTGGAAATGACATTGGTGAAAAACAACAGAAGCCTCGTCCTGCTTGGCCTGCTCATCGGTTTGATTTTCGCTGAGCTGGACGAAACCGTCGTCTCAACGGCGATGCCGACCATTATCCGCGAGCTGCACGGGCTGTCGCTCTACGGGTGGGTGGCCGGCGTGTACATGCTTGCGGTCACGCTGTTTATGCCCATTCTCGGCAAATTGGCCGATTTATACGGGCGCAAGCGCGTCTATCTCAGCTGCATGGGACTGTTCATTCTCGGATCGATCGTCAGCGGGATCGCCCCTTCGATGGCCGTGCTGCTGCTGGGCCGCGGCATTCAGGGCATCGGCGCCGGCGGGCTGATGCCGATCGCGCTCGTCATTATCGGCGATGCTTACCCGCTGGAGCAGCGGGCCAAAATCCAGAGCCTGATCGGGCCGATGATGATCCTGCCCCAACTGCTCGGTCCGACGGTCGGCGGGTATTTGGTGGGGCACGTCAACTGGCACTGGGTATTTTTGATTAACATTCCCGTCGGTTTGCTCGCGGCTGTAGTGCTTTCCATCGGCATGCGCGAATCCCGGGGAACCGAAAGCAAAAAAATCGATTGGGCGGGCGCAGTCACGCTCGTACTTGCCCTGCTGTCCCTGCTGCTCGCTCCGGTGCTGATCGACAACCAAGGGTTGTCGTGGTCGTCGCCGATCATTATCGGCCTGCTCGTGTTGTCCGGGCTGTTGATCGCGCTGCTCGTCCGCATCGAATCAAGGGTGAAGGAACCGATCATACCGCTGCATTTGTTCCGGAATCGCAATATCGTCGTTTTATCGCTGATCGTCTTTATTTTGATGCTCGGCGTGATGGGCGGAACCTCGGCATTCCCGTTTTTTGCGCAAAATGTGATGGGACTGACCCCGACGGCGGCCGGCTACCTCATGATGGCCTTTATGGCGGGCGCGGTCCCTTCCAGTATCGTGAACGGGTTCCTGATCACCAAGGTGCCTTACCGTTCCTTGTTTATCGTCTGCTTCACGCTGCCGATCGTCGGGTTTTTCCTGCTGTCGCGAATCGGGATTGACACCACTGTGCTGTACGTGGTCGTCACGTTTTTCATTCTCGGTTTGGGGCTCGGCGCATTGTTTGGCGGCGACAATCTGATCGTGCAGGAATCGGTCGATAAGGAGCACAGCGGCGTGGCCCTCGGGACGGTGCAGCTGTTCCAATCGCTTGGGGCCACGATCGGCCTTAGCGTATTCGGCAGCCTGCTCGCCCGCCATATCTCGGACGGGGTTTCCGTGCTGGCCGACCAGCTCCCGGCGGGCACGGCCAGCCATATCGCCACCGGCGGAATTCCCCAGGGACTAAATCCCGAGCTGCTGGTTAAAGTGCAGACGGTGTTTGCCGGCGCTTTTCAAAACATTTTTACGATTTCGCTCGGGTTTGTCATCGCCGCCTTCTTTATCTGCTGGTTTCTGAAAAAAGAAGTGCTGGCGAAAAAAGAGCCGGAATCCGCCGCCCCTGCAGCAGAGCCGGCTTTGGAGGCACGGCCTTAAACGGAGAAGCCTGCAACGAAGCATTGATGCAGGTGCGATATAGGTACGAGATAGGTGCGATTCGAAGGTGGTAATGTAAGTGGTAATGTGAGAAGTAATGTGAGAGGTAATGTGAGGGGCAAAGTGGGCGCGATGCAGGTGCGATTGTGAGTGCGATGTGAGCTGCGAAGTCCCACGAAATGCAAAAGTGCATGCGATTTTCGTCGAAACTCCCCGAAAAGGGTGGATCAAATGCAAAAGTGCAGTCCATTTTGGCCCCAAAAACAATTTTTTCTAAAACGGGCTCGAATCAACTGCACTTTTGCATGCGAATGGCCTTGGAAAGGGGAATCTGCGGAAAATCAAATGCACTTTTGCAGTTGATTCGCTTAGGAAGCAAGGCTTGGCAAACAAACTAGTAGACGATTCTGGAAATAACGTTAACATGATGGAAGTAAAGATTTGAGAAAACGGCAAAATTAGTCTACTGAAAATCTCGGGTGACAACATAAAGGAAAAAAAGGGCGCTATTTCAGCGACATCCCCTATGTTGCGTGAAATAGCGGAATTTTATGGCGCTATTTTCACGATTTAGTGGCAAAAGGCTGCCTTTCGACCTGTTCATCGAAAAATAAGACCCAAAAGTTCCCTTATGGTGATGAATAGGCTCAAATTCGGAAAATAAGACCCTAAAGTTCCTCTATTTCATGGAGACGATACTGAGCACAAGACTACTAATATAAAACAAAGTGATTCATGGCCCCCGTCCGCAGATAAGCCATATTATTTCCGGATCATTCTACTCGGCTGCCTGGTCGGACTTGTTTAACCCGCTTGTCCGGCTAGTTGCTCCGGCCTGTTTGGCCCTGCTTGTCCGGCCTGCTACACCTGCTTCCGGCTCGCTGGGCGATTCCGCCCTGTTTGCTCCGCCAGCCGTGGCCTACTCGGCCCCCCCTCGCCCTTGCTAGACCTGGCCGCCGGTCCAGTTTGCAAAACCTGCTCGGTCCAGCCTGTTAAACCTCTCCGCTCCGGCTTGCGATGCCGTGCATCAGCAGGTCTAACGTCATCTCGACTTCCTTTTCCTCGTCGAAGGGGAAGTCCGGTACGATGAACACATGGGTGATGATCATGCCGATCACGACGCTGGCCCCCGTCCGCATGATCCGCCAGGGCGGAGCTTCAACAAGCTGGCCTTTTTCCTGAAAGTGAAGAATGATCTTCTCAATCCGCTTGACCACGTAATCCGTCACCAGACTTTTGATCTGTTCCAGCAGCTCCGGCTGAAAAGGCACCTCGTGAATCAAAATCTTGATAATCTTCGTATTTTCACGGGCAAATTTGAGTCTGTCCTTGGCGAGCGCGCGGAAAAATTCATCAGCACGGTCATAAGGCATATCGATCATTTTGATGAAATCCCGCAGCAGAAACGGAGCGACCAGTTTGACCGCGATCGGCCCGGCGATGGACAGGAGAAGATCCTTTTTTGTCTTATAGTGCTTGAAAATGGTTCCTTCCGCCACGCCGGCCTTTCGCGCAATTTCACTGGTTGAGGTAGCGGCAAACCCTTTTTCGGAAAATATTTCGATCGCCGCCTCCAAAATCCGGGCCTGCTTTTCCGTCTTGGTTTCTGCGGTTTCCTCGCTTAATCGGATAAGATCCTCCAGCCACTGCTCTTTCTCTTCCGACATAGAGGCCCTCCCCTTTCTTGTCACGTACGAATCGTTCGTCCTAATCAGAGTACTATATTTTCCGATGCTTCCGCAATGCAAGCACATTGCCCGCCATGAAGATCAGGGACAATCCGGCCAGCACATAAACATCCAGGGCGATGGCGCTCCAGCCTTCCCCGCGCAGCATAACGTTCCGCAGCGCATCCGCGCCGTATTTGAGCGGCGTAATGTGGGCGATCCAGCGGAGCCATGGCGACATAGTGTCAAGATCAAACAAGCCGGAGAAAAACACCTGCGGCACGATCACGATCGGAATGAATTGGATCATCTGAAATTCCGAGTTGGCAAAGGCGGACAGCAGCGTGCCGAAGCTGAGCGCGGCAAGGGACAGCAGCAGCATAATGAGCAGCACGTACCAAAACGAGCCCGCCATCATGCTTCCCAGCACGCCTATCGTAAATCCGGCGATCAGCAGCGCCTGCAGGCTGGTAAAAATGCCGAATCCGGCCATGTAACCGGCGACGATCTCCCAGCGCCGCAGCGGCGTCGCAAGCAGCCGTTCCAAAGTGCCGCTCGTGCGCTCCCGCAAAAACGACACCCCCGCGATCAGGAACACGAAGAAAAAAGCAAACAAGCCGATCAATACCGGACTGAAGCTGTCAAACGAGGACATATCCGCCCCGCCGTGCAAATATTCGAAGACAGGGTTCGGACTCGGGCTCTGTCCCTGTAACTGGGGCTGTCCCTGCGCCTGGGTTTGTGCCTGTGCCTGAGTTTGTGACTGTCCTTGCATCTGAGCTTGCGCCTGTGCCGGGGCCGCCGCCCCTCCCGCCTGCCGCTGCATCGTCTGCTGGATGAGCAGCATGACGGCCCGGTTTTTGGAAGGGGCGCTGCCTTCCAGTTTGATGCTGGGAGCGCCGTCTTTAATCCGGACAATCGCATCAATGTCCTGGTGCGCCAAGGCGGCCTCCGCTTCGTCTTCCGTTTTGTAAACCGTCACCTCTGCATCAGCGCTGCTCAGACTTTCCGTCAATGCGGCCGGCAGCTGCAGCGCGCCGATTTTCGGCCGGTATGCATCCCCGTTGAATACGAGATACATCAGGAACAACACCAGTATCGGGGCAACGATCAATAAAGCGAGGGAACGCTTGTCGTGAAGAAATTGGCGAATGATGCGAATCATCAAGGCGCGGATTCTCATGCGCGAACACCTCCATAGTATAGAAAAGCTTCCTCAATCGAGGCACTGCCGGTTTCCAGCTTGAGCGCTTCCGGCGTCCCGACGGCGATCAGGCTGCCGTCACGGATCATGCCCAGCCGATGGCATTTGTCGGCTTCGTCCATCACATGAGTCGTAACGAGAATCGTCGTCCCTTGCCGGCTAAGGTTGTCGAATTCGTCCCAAATCGATTTGCGCAGCACCGGGTCAATCCCGACAGTAGGCTCATCGAGAATCAGCACCTCGGGTTCGTGCAGCAGCGCGATCGCCAGCGACAAGCGGCGTTTCATCCCGCCGGAGTACGCGCCGACCGGGCGCTTTACATGCTCGGTCAAGTTGACGAGCGCCATCACCTCGTCAATGCGCCGTTTCATTTTGGCGCCCCGCAGCCCAAACAGCGCGCCGAAAAACTCCAGGTTTTCCTTGGCCGTGAGCTCCGCATACATCGCATCGGATTGCGCCATGTAGCCAATATGATTCATCATCTTAAGCTTCGGCATCCGCGTGCCCAACACGTCAATTTCCCCGCTTGTGGCTTCGTCGATGCCGGCGATCATTTTCACGAAAGTGGTTTTGCCCGAGCCCGACGGGCCCAGCAAACCGAAAATCTCACTGCGCCGCACATCCAGACTGATGCCGTGCAGTACCTCTTTGTCATTGAATTTACGGCAGACGTTCCGAGTTTGGATGCAAATATCCCTCTCTTGCTTAGCCATTAGCCTCACTCCTCCAAGGGGCTAGATTTTATAGTGAGTAATCACTCACCTCGATGGTTTAAATATATCTCTTCCCGCACCCCACAGTCAAGTGAGTAATCACTCACCAAATAATACTAAATGATCAACCAGACAGCTTATTGCACAAAAAAAACGGCCCGGCGCACAATCGCGCCGCAGCCGTTTTTTTCAAAAAAGAGATACTTACTTCGTCATCTCCGACACTTCCAGCGTTACCGGGCAATGGTCGCTGCCCATAATGTGGCAGTCGATGCCGGCGCCGGCCAAATGCGGCTCCAGCCGTGAAGATGCCAGGAAATAGTCGATCCGCCAGCCGATGTTGCGCTCGCGTACCTTCGGCATGTACGACCACCAGCTGTACACCCCTTCGCGGTCGGGATAAAAATAACGGAACGTGTCCGTAAATCCCGCCGCCAGCAGGTCGGTCATTTTGCCGCGTTCTTCGGGGGTAAAGCCGGAGTTGCCTTCGTTCGACTTCGCGTTTTTGATGTCGATTTCCTTATGAGCCACGTTCATATCGCCGCAGACGATAACCGGCTTGACCGCGTCAAGCTGCTTCAGGTATGCGCGGAACCGATCCTCCCACTCCACCCGATAGTCAAGGCGAGAGAGATCCCTTTTGGCGTTCGGCGTATAAACGGTAACCAGATAAAACGTATCGAACTCCAAAGTAATGATCCGCCCCTCCGGCTCAGAGTCCTCCTCCATGCCGTAACGCACCGACAGCGGCTTAATCCGCGTGAACACGGCGGTGCCGGAGTACCCTTTTTTCTCCGCATAATTCCAGTACTGCTCATAGCCCTCGCCAAGATCAAGCTCGATTTGCCCTTCCTGCAGCTTCGTTTCCTGAAGGCAGAAAATATCCGCGCCCGCCTCGTTAAAATAGTCCATAAACCCTTTATTCACGCAGGCTCTTAAACCGTTGACGTTCCACGATACAAGTTTCATATCCAGCTCCTTGATGTATAAACTGCTAGAACTCTATTAAACTTCCTATCTTCAGTGTACCATTAACCGTTCAAAAACGCCTTTCCTTTCTTGACCACTTGAGCGTCATAGAGGCCCACCGTCGTGCTGACGATATAGGCTGGCGGCTGCTGGCCTTTGCTGTTCCGGTGCCCCTGAATATGCGCGTCGCTTTTCTCCCAGTTTTTCCAGGCCTCCTGCGACTCCCAGCGGATGACGACCACCACCTCTTCATGCTCTTCCTGGCTTTTTCGGTTGATCATAACGCTGATATCGACCAGGCCGTCCATTTGGTCCATCGGCCCTTCCTTGCTGAAGCGCTCCACCACTTTTTCGCTGTTTCCTTTTTCAACGACTATCGTTCTTGTCATCACGAACAAATTAACCGCCTCCTTCTATATTGGAAAATCTATCAAATTGCCCCGACTTAATGATAATGATTCTCAATTAATATACCATGTTCCGCTCCAGTTCACAAACGCTGCAATATTCTCCATTGTCAAAATGGATTCCTATGCTATCATAGTAAATATGCAAAGATTCAGAGATATAAATATTTAAAAATTAAGGAGTTTATTTCGATGGACGTGAACCTGCAGCAGTTTAAAGCCGAATTTTTCAAAGCTCTCGCCCATCCGATGCGAATCCGTATTTTGGAGGTGCTGAGCGAAGGCGAACGGAACGTCAATGAATTGCAAACGATCCTCGGTTCGGAAGGATCCGCCGTGTCACAGCAATTAGCCGTGTTGCGCGCCAAAAATCTGGTCAACACGGTCAAGGAAGGGACGACGGTGATTTATTCGCTGCGCGATCCGCTGATTAAGGATTTACTTGCGGTCGCCCGGCAAATTTTCGATAACCATTTGGTGGAATCGATCTCCTTGCTGAAAGGAATCCGCAAACAATAATACGGCCCCATGCAAGTTTCCCCGCCGGGCTGCGGGGGATCTTTTTTGTGTCCGGGAATGCGCGGGTTTGGGGCAGCAGAAAGATAATCAGAAAAAGAAGGGTTATAGGATGAAGTGGACAGGACGTTTTAAAAATTACGGGATGGCAGCTTTGCGCAAAGATTTGATCTCGGGGTGCATCGTCGGCATTGTGGCAATCCCGCTGGGCATGGCGTTTGCCATCGCTTCGGGAGTGAAGCCGGAATACGGCCTTTACACCACGATTGTGGCGGGGATTCTAATCTCCCTGCTCGGAGGCTCCCGGTTTCAAATCGGCGGACCGACGGGAGCGTTTATCCCGATTTTGCTGGCGATTGTCATGCAATACGGGTACGAAAACCTGCTGATCGCCGGCTTTCTCGCCGGCATTTTTCTCGTGTTGATGGGGCTGCTTCGGCTTGGAGCGCTGATCAAATTCATTCCGCGGCCGGTGACGATCGGGTTTACGGCCGGCATCGCGGTGACGATTTTTAGCGGACAAATCGGGAATTTCCTCGGTCTTCGCGGGGTGGAGCGGCATGAATATTTCTATGAAAATATGAAAGAGATCGTTCTGCGGCTGCACACCTTAAATATCTACAGCGTGCTGACGGCCGGCATCTGCCTCGCCGCCCTGCTGCTTACGCCCAAGTATTTACCGAAAGTGCCGGGCTCGCTCGTCGGCATCATCGTATCCACGCTGGCGGCGGCCTGGCTGTTCCCCGGCAAGGTGACGACGATCGGCTCCGCCTACGGCGCCATTCCCGGCGGTTTGCCGGGCCTTCACCCGATATCGCTCACCTGGGACAGCATCCGGCCGATGCTGCAGCCGGCCTTGATCATCGCCCTGCTCGGCAGCATCGAATCGCTGCTCTCGGCCGTGGTCGCCGACGGCATGACCGGCACCCGCCACAACAGCAATCGCGAGCTGATCGGGCAGGGCATCGCCAACATCGCCGCGCCGCTGTTCGGCGGCATTCCGGCAACGGGGGCGATCGCGCGCACGGCGACGAACATCAAAAACGGGGCGGTTTCCCCTTTTTCCGGGGTCATTCACGGCGTGGTCGTCCTGCTGATCGTCGCCTTGTTCGCCCCTTACGCCTCCAACATTCCACTCGCCAGCATGGCGCCGATCCTGATGCTGGTGGCGTGGAATATGAGCGAGCGCAAAGCTTTTGCCCATATGCTCAAAACGCGGACCGGAGACTCCCTCGTCCTGCTCGTCACCTTCTTGCTGACGGTGTTCACGACGCTGACGACGGCCGTCGAGGTCGGCCTGATCCTCGCGGTCGTACTGTTCGTCAAAAGAATGAGCGAGCTGCTGACCGTGGACAAAGTGCTGCCCGATCCTGCCTCCGCCAACGCAAAGGTCAAAGCGCATGTGGTAACGGAGGATCACGACTGCCCGCAGGTGTCCATATTTACCGTGGACGGGCCGTTGTTTTTTGGCGCATCGCAGGCGTTTGACCGGTTCGCTTCGCAAATCGAAGGCGGTCTGCAGCGGGTTGTTCTGATTCGGATGGGCAAGGTGCCGTTTATGGATACGACCGGCGAAGCCAACTTCTCAAGCTTGGTCAAACAGCTTCACGATGCGGAAATCACGGTGCTCGTCTCCGGCCTGCGTTCCCAGCCGCGCAAGCTGCTGGCCAAAACCGGATGTTTGTACAGGATTGGTGAAGAGCACTTTTTTGAAAACACCGGGGATGCGCTGAATTACGCGCTTGGCCAAATCAACAACGACAAGTGCCGCGGTTGCAAACATTACGCTTTCCGGGAATGCGCTGGGCTATGCGGGGCGGCGGAAGGCGCGGGGTCCCAGGCCATGCCGCCGGCCGCTTCGCGGCACGTACTTCCGGAACGGTCGGGAGCGCTTGTCCGGGAAGGCAAGGCTACGGTTTAGGCAGGCTGTTTGTCCGCTCCGCGCCGGAATACTAACGCGTAAGCACGACTTCGTCCAGCTTGTTGCCGTCCGCGTCATAAGCTTCGTAGCTGAGCGAACGCTCGCTGACGGTGATTCCGGCGAACATCTGTTTATCATTTTGAAAATGAACCGCATGATAAAATTTATCCTTCTTCAGCTCATTAAATTTGGGGCCGGCGGTGTTGGTCACGACATACACGGTCCCTTCCCCTGCGGGGACGATTTCTCCGCTCCGCAAAGGATAGGACCTGGAGTATTCGTGGTTATGTCCTTGCAGCACCAAATCCACGCCATATTCATCGAAGACCTTGATCCAATCCTCCGCTTTTTCGTACTGGTTGCCGCCGTAGGCCGGCCGGTGCATCGCCACAATCGTCCACGGCTTGCCGTTCTTTTGCAAATCGTCCCGCAGCCAATCCGTCTGCCGTTTCAAATTCGACTCCGTGTCGAGCATCACAAAATGAGCGTAGCCATAATCAAACGAATACGTCGTCCCTGGAGCCGATCCTTTTGCCCCGTTATCCGGCAAATTAAAGTGGGAGGTAAAACGCTCCGCTTCTCCTGCCATTTCATCGTGATTACCCGTCACCGGCAGCAGCGGAACCCGGCTCAGCCACTGGCCGGCTTGGCCAAAAAAGGCATCCCACCCTTGCTCATTCTCCGGTTCTTCCGTTAAATCCCCGTTATGTACAATAAAACGGACATCCTGGAAAACCGCAAAAGCTTTGTCCAGCGTCCGCCCCCACAGCTTGAAATCCGCT
Source organism: Paenibacillus oralis (assembly GCF_003863965.1). Taxonomy (GTDB): domain Bacteria; phylum Bacillota; class Bacilli; order Paenibacillales; family Paenibacillaceae; genus Fontibacillus; species Fontibacillus oralis. The sequence continues at coordinate 3,015,671 of NZ_RRCN01000001.1, read as the reverse complement.
GCGGTCACGCCCTGCGAATCCGCTACGTTAATAAACGAAAACGTCTCCGCCTCCGCAGCCTCCGTGACAAATCCGGCCGGTTCGCTCCAGCCCCCGTTTTTCCCGCTGCCTAGCCGGTACACATAGGCCGTCCCGGGGATGAGGCCAGTCGCCTCCGCTTTATGAACGCCTTGCCGCTTTCCGTTCCCGATGGCAATCTCCGCCGATTCCGCCGCAAAGGTGAGGATCCGGTCCCCTTCCCAGGAATCGGGCGGCTGCGCCCCCTCGGCAACCTGTACAACGCCCTGTAATCCAGGGACTTCGGTGTACCAGGTAAACGCCAGGGAATTGCGCGCATCCCCCTTGAACGTCAGGGCGACCGATTTCGGCTGCACGGCCTGATGCCGCTCTATTTTTTGCAAACCGAAAATTGCCGCCGCCAGCAGTAAACCCACGATAACAAACCACACCATATCTCTACGACCTCTCATGCAAATGACTCCTTCCGATTCCCCTAAAGATAAAGCCCCCCTTCACCGCTGTCAATAGCGGAATTTCCTGAATTTAACATTTATTAACGCTGTGTAAAAACATTCAGTTGATTTTCAGGTTTCCTTAAGTCAATTATCAGCCAGCGCTGGTAGGATAAGTCAAGTAACAAGCGTCACATGAAAACGAGGTGCAGTTTATGAAGCAAAAGCTGAAATTCCGCCACGAACTAAAATTCCTGATCAACCGCCACCAATATTTTGTGATTCGCCAAAGGTTAAAGGGCTTGGCGCAGCATGACGAGCATGCGGGCCAAAGCGGGGAATACCATATCCGCAGCCTTTATTTTGACGATATCGACAATTCGGCGCTTCACGAGAAATTGGGCGGCGTCCACGGCCGGCGCAAATACCGGATCCGCATCTACAATGGCCGGGACAACCTGATTCATTTCGAGAAAAAAATCAAGCAAGGCGACTACATCGCCAAGGTGAAAGAGCCTTTAACCCGGGAGATGTACGACGAGATCATGGCGGGACGGATCGAGACGCTCCGGGTTCCCGATAAACCGCTGTTGATGGAGCTGTATCATGAAATGAAGGATCGTCTCCTCGCCCCCAAGGTGATCGTCGATTACGTGCGCGAACCGTTCGTCTGCCGTAACGGCAACGTGCGGATCACGTTTGACAAGGAACTCAGGACAGGCCTGAGCGCCGTTGATGTTTTTGACGCGAACCTGCGAGCCATTCCGGCGATCGACGACAACTTGATCATCCTCGAGGTGAAATACGACGAGTACATTCCGGAATATCTCCGGGCGGCCCTGCAGCTGGAAGGGCTGCGTCAGCAGTCGGCGTCCAAGTACGTCATTTGCCGCAAATATTCGAAAACTAACGCATGGGAGGATTATTGATTTATGAATACGACAAACAATACGGATACAACCAATTTTAGCGACATCATTAAAAATTCGATTTTGGACAACTTTGCTTCGGACATCAGCATCTCCAAAATCATCATTACGCTGGGCGTTTCATTCCTGATCGGCTTGTTCATTTACATTTTGTACAGGCGGGTATTCAGCGGGGTGCTGTACTCGAAAAGCTTTAACGTCTCGCTCATCGGCATGACGATGGTGACCGCGATGGTGATCATCGCCGTCAACTCCAACCTGGTGCTGTCTCTCGGGATGGTCGGCGCGCTGTCGATCGTTCGTTTCAGAACCCCGATCAAGGACCCGACCGATCTGATTTTCCTGTTCTGGGCCGCTGCGGCCGGGATCGTCGCCGGGGCGGGCTTTTACACGCTGGCCGCGCTCGGTTCGGCGATCGTCGGCTTAATCCTGTTCCTGTTTATCAAGAGCAGTTCGCTGGAAACACCGTATTTGCTGGTCGTCAATTGCGAAAACGACGAAAGCGAGCAACTCCTTCATACACAGATGGGCGATCTGGTGAAGCGGTACAATGTGAAGCAAAAAACCGTGACTCCCGGCAACATCGAAATGACGCTGGAGGTGCGTCTGCGCGACCAGGAAGGGAAGTTCGTCAACCGGATTTCCGAGCTTGGCGGGGTCAAAAATGCCGTCTTAATCAGCTATAACGGCGACTACGTGGCGTAGGCGGAAAGCGGAGGTGAAGAAGATGAAGCGCAAAGGGACCCGGCTTCTAGCCTGGATCGGCGCCGCACTTCTGTTCTTCGGCCTGATCGCGGGCGAGGCCGTTTACAACGCCGGTGTATTCGCGAGCGGTTCCGGCGGTCAAACCGATGGCGGGAAGACGGCGGTCTCGGCGGAGGAGCAGAAGCTGGATGAAGAAGTGTTTCCGAAAGACAAGGTCGTCGATGTGAAGATCACGATCGATGAGGACGATTTTCAGGATATGCTGGACAACGCCAGCGCCGAAGAGTTCAAGGCGGCTTCCGTGGACTACAACGGGCTGCATTTCGATAACATCGGCATCCGCACCAAAGGCAATCTTAGCTTGCGCAGCGTCGTGCAAATGGACGATTCCGACCGGTACAGCTTTAAGCTTTCTTTTGACGAATATGTCAATCAAACGCTGGACGGCATTCAAAAAATCAATCTGAACAACAACTACAGCGACGTTTCTTATATGCGGGAGTTTCTGACCTATGAGCTGGCCGAGGAGATGGGGCTGCCGACGCCGAAGCATTCGTTCGTGAACATCTATATCAACGGCGAGCTGTGGGGATTTTACCTGGCTGTGGAGCAGGTCGGCGACGCTTATCTCGAGCGGAATTTCGGGAATTCTTACGGCGCCCTGTATAAAGGGGTAATGACCGGCAGCGGCAGCGATCTGCTGTGGCTCGGCGACGATCCGGACGCCTACACCGGGCTTGAGCGGAAGTCGAAAACGACGAATGGCGACATTCTGATCAAAATGCTGGATGAGCTGAACAACGGCAGCGATTACGAAAAATACATCGATGTGCAGGAAGCTTTGGGCTACATCGCATTGAATGTGCTGACGAACAATATGGACAGCTACATCGGCGGCAACAAGCAAAACTATTACTTGTACGAAGATGACGGCGTCTTCTCCGTTCTGCCTTGGGATTATAACATGGCGTTTGGAGGCATGGGCGGCGGCATGGGCCGCCCTGGCGGCAGAGCGGCCGGCGGGGATGGCGGGGCGAATACGCCGGCCGGCGCGGCGAATGCGCCGGCGGGTACGGACGGCGCGGCAAATGCGCCGGCGGGCGAGGATGGTGAGGCGAATGCGCCGGCGGGCGAGGATGGTGAGGCGAATACGTCGGTGGGAACGGACGGCGCGGCGAATACGTCGGCGGGCACGGATGGCGCGGCAAATGCTCCAGCGGGCGCAGAGGGCGAGGCCGGGGGCACGGCCACCGAGGGAGGCAAACCAGCCCAAGCAGAGGCGGGCAATGGCCGAAACAGCAGCAGCCTGCTGATCGATGAGCCGACCCAAGGCGCCGTTTCCGAACGGCCCCTGTTAGCGAAACTCCTGGCAGTTGATGAGTATAAGGCCTATTACCATGAAATACTTCAGCAGGCGGTGGACGGCTTTTTGGCCAACGAGGCGTTTAGCCAACGCGTAACGGCACTGTCCGAGATGATTGCGCCATATGTCAAAGCTGATCCTACGGCGTTCTACACGTATGAAGAATTTGAACAAGCGGTCACGCAATTAATTGCCACAAACGCCAGTCAAGTAGAGAACATCTCGCAGCAACTGGACGGAACGATCCCCTCGTCCGGGGACGGCTCCGGCAGCGGCGGCGGTATGGGCGGCATGGGCGGCGGTATGCCCCCTATGGGTGACGGCGGCATGCCCGAGGCGGGCGGTAATCCTGACGCTGGCCAAAATGTGCCGGGCAACGGAAATGCGCAGGGTGACCAGCAGAGCGAGCAGCAGGGCGAAACCCAAAGCGGGCAAGTTGAGGAAAGTAGAACCGGCGCGTTCGCGGCCGCTCTAACCGGCAAATACGGCCCTACCGTTCAGGGCTGGCAAAGCGTAGAGCCCGTGGCCGCCGTAGCTAGTGCGCAGAGCGGGCAATCCGCCGATAACTCTACCCCTGATGCACAAGTGGATGGACAACCGGCGCAAAGCGCTCAGGATGGAACGCCGCAGCAAGGCAATGGTGCGGCCGGCGATAACCAGCAGCAAGGCGGCCGGAACTTGGCCGGAGACCGCGGGCAAGTCCAGGGCGGCTTTCCCGGCGGAGGCGGCCCGATGGGCGGCGATGGTCCGATGGGTGATGGCAGAGGCCCGATGGGCGGTGGCGGTGGAGGCCCAATGGGCGGCGGCCCGGGCGGTTTCGGCCAAGGGGCCGGAAACGGGAACGAAGCCGCCAACCGAAATGAGGCGATCCTCACCGGCGTTTCTCTGCTGGTGCTGATCCTGTCCGCCACATTTATCGCCTTCTACCGGAGAAAACGGCTATGAGAAAACGTCGCCCAACGTAGCAACTTAAAGAATATCGGCATGGGCTAAACCTACGCCATAAAGTTAAAAGGCAGCCTCATCCTGATCACATTCAGGTAGGGTTGCCTTTTTCACACGGTAGATTGCAGGCGTTAGGGTCGCAGCATTCACACTCACATTGGAATAAATCCAACAGATTGCCGGAAATCGGGCGCTATCGGGCGCTCTCATTGGAAAATATCCAATAGAATTCGCTCAAAACGCTCATTCTGCACCCTGACGAGCCTCATCTATTGGAAATATCCAATCAAGCTGCTGTATTTGCCATTCAATTTCCAATTCTATTGGATATATCCAATGACAATGCCGAGGCCGAGGCCGGCTATCCCCTCACTCCTCACGCCCTCGGCCCCCTACTCCCTTACCCTTAATCCTTCAAAACCCTAAGCCCCTACGTCCGCCTCCCGGAACTCGGTCGGCGTCATGCCGGTGACTTTTTTGAACACTTGCGTGAAGTAGCGCGGGTCCTGATAACCAACCATCGGCGCGACCTGGTACACTTTGACATGGCTGTTCTTGAGGATGAATTTCGCTTTCTCGATGCGGCACTGGGTCAAGTATTCCAGGAACGTATAGCCGCTTACCTGCTTAAACAGCAAGCAAAAATGGCTGATGCTGAGGCCGGCCAGCTCGGCAACCTCGTCGATGCTGAGGTCCTTATGGTAGTTGCCTAAAATGTACTCCTGGGTTTTGCCGATCACATTCTGGATATTTTCCTTGGACGGGTTCTCCCGGCTGTCGGTGATCCACTTGCCGAAATTGCTTTTCAGCAGTCCGATCATTTCATGCAGGGTGCCCAAAGAGTGCAGCTCCTGCAGCATCCCTTCCAAGGGCCATTCCATCGACAGATTCAAATGCTCAAACTGCCGGTACAGCACTACCGTCAATTCCACGATCATCCGCTCGGCCATCTCCTTGGAGAACGCCTGATCCTCGATATACCGCTTCGTCTCGTCAAAAGTGCCGAGCAGCCGCTCCTTGTTCAGCGTACGAATGCTCTCCAGCATCGCCGCCTCCAGATGCTTCGGATATTTCGCTTCCCGAACCGCCCCCAACTCGGAGGCCGCGGCGGAATCGAGAAACACGCCTTCCCGGTCGCTGTAAAACCGCTGGTACAGCGCTTTGGCCGCGCTTTGGTAAGCCTCGCTTAACTGCTCCATCCCCGCCGCCAGTTGGCTGAACCCGATTGAACAGGACAATTTCGTGTTCATCTTGATTTGACGGATGACGTCGCTGCCAAGCTCCTCCTTCTTCGCGCTGAGCGAACCCGGAAACAGCAGCACCCACTCCCCGCCATGAAAAGGAAATACCGTCAGCGCACCGTTCGCCATCGACCATTCCCCCAAAATGTTGCGGATCGCAAACAGCCACAACCGCCGCTCTTCCGGAGTCCACTGCTCGTTTAATTTCATATAGTGGTCCAACTGGATGACCGCCATAAAATAGTCCTGCGCAAGCTCGCTGTTTTCCAGCCAGCGCATATGCTGAATTGGGCTCTGCCCTTGATTGCCTTCGATAAACTCGGCGAACAGGCGCTCGCGCGCGAGCACCGACAAAACCTGGACGGAATGCAGCAGCTTGTCGTTCTCCATCTGTTTCTCTAGGTTTTTTTTCGCCCGCTGGATCATTTCGATCAGCTCATCGTGGTCGATCGGTTTCAGCAAATAGTCGAAGGCCCCTTCCCGCAGCGCCTCGCGGGCATATTCGAACTCCCCGTACCCGCTGATGAAAATAAACAGCCGCTTGGCGTTTTCGGCCAGCACCTTTTTCATCAAGGCGATCCCGTCGATGCCCGGCATGCGGATATCGCTGATAATCATGTGCGGGGACAGCTCCCGGACGAGCTGCAGCGCTTTTTCCCCGTTCCGCGCTTCCCCGACGATTTCCAGATCCAGTTCCTCCCAGGGCACGGCCACCTTCAAGCTGCGTAAAATGACCGGTTCATCATCGACCAAAATAACCCGGTACTTCTCCGCTTTACTTTCCACTTGCTTCACCTCCAAGCCGATTCTTCGGGGGCGGAGCTCCTGCGCAGCCGCCAATACTGATCCGAAGTCTGTTCAATTTGCTCCAGCGCCTCTTCCGGAGAGCTTCCCCTGTCGATCATTTCCTCCAGCACCTTCAGGAACGTTTTGTTGACCTCCGGAGAGAGGACATTATCGTAAGGCACAAAACTCGGCGGGCTCTGTTCCATTAATCGGGTGACCTGCGCGAATACCGGCCCCGTTTTTTTCGCATCGTAAGAAATTTTCATCGACGGAATCCGCAGCGCTTCGTATACGATCCGCCGTTGAACTTCATCCGTGTAAAAAGCCCGCAGCAGTTCCAGTGCCGGCTGCAGCTTGGCTTCATCCAGATTGGAGGACAACCCGATGCCGATCGTGTATCCCCCGGCGATGGATTTCTCCCCGTCCTGCGTCAAGGCAGGAAACGGGAGAACACCGACCTGGTTTTGGAATTCGGCCGGGGCCTTCCCGTTATGAAACAGGTTGATGTCCCAGTTCCCGTTGAGATACATGGCCGCTTTCCCGCTGGTAAAAAGCTCGATGGCCTCTTCGGTCGACATATCGTTGGCCGGAATGCTGAACGCGTTTTGATCAATCCATTCCTCCAAATGCGTAAACGCTTGCACATAGCCAGGATTAACAAAGCTTTGGTCCTCATCACCCTGCGCCAGCTCATTGATCAACTCAGGGCCGGCATACCGGTCCATCAAATAATGGGCAAAAATCGCCGCCGGCCATCTTTCCTCATTGCCCAGCGCAAACGGCGTAATTCCGCTCGCCGCGATCACCCGGACCGCCCGGTTCAACTGGTCCAGCGTTTGCGGCGGATCCAGATGCAGTTCGCGGAAAATCTCCTTATTGTAATACAGCGGCTCCGCGTTTCCTTCGATCGGCAGCCCGTATATGCGATCGTTAAACGTCCACAGATGCAGATCCTGAAACTCTCCCTGCAGCCCGTTTTCGTCAACGAATTTAGTCAAATCCATCAATCGGTTGGAGCGGACGTATGGCTCGATTTCGGCGCCGCCAAACAACACGAACATATCGGGGGGCGTCCCCGTCACCATTTCACTTTTCAGCTTCTGCTCGCGATGAACGGTCTGATCCATCCCTTCAAAATTCACCTTGACGTTCGGATGCGACTGCTGGAACTCATTCACGACGTCCTCGACGATGCTCAGCATCTGCCGGTCATGCTCCTTGATCCAAAAATGGCGGAACGTCAGCGTAATTTTGTCCGCCTGGCTCTCCTCAATCGGCTCATGCCCGTCGGCGGCGATCACCAGTACCGAACCGGCAAGCACCAACCCGTAAACCACGATCCAACCCCAATTCAAAAACCATCTTCGCACGGCGGCTCCCCCTTCATCGTTTGACTTTCGCCTAAATCTCATGGAAGTATCTTCGGAATGCGGATGCGAATAATCGATCCGAATCCGGGAGAGGAACAAATCATGATGCCGTAATAACCGCCAAACCGGATACGCAGCCGTTCGTGGACGTTTTTCAGTCCGACGCCGTTTTCCCGGTATTTTTTCAAGTTGCCCCAGTCCTTGCTCCATAAATGCATCAGCGTATCCGAGTCAAAGCCCGGACCGTTGTCCATGACGTCGATCAAAATATCCCGCTCGTCTTCCCTGGCGGTAATGGAAATGATCCCGTTCTCTTCCATCTGCTCAATCGCATGGTACAGCGCATTTTCCACGATCGGCTGAACGATCAGCTTCTGGGTTTTATAGTATTTCAGCGATTCGGGGATTTCGATTTGATAAGCGAATTTGTCCTCAAAACGGAATTTCTGGATATCCAGATAATGCCGCACATGCTCCATCTCCATCGAAAGCGGGATCAGCTGCTGATTTTCGCTAATGCTGATGCGCAGCAGCTTTCCCAAGGAAACGACCATTTTGCTGATATCCCTGTTCCCCTGCAAAACCGCCAGCGAATTGATCGATTCCAGCGAATTATAAATAAAATGCGGATTAATCTGGGCGACCAAGGCCTGCAGTTCGACTTCCTTTTTTCTCGCCTGCTCCGTCTGTACCTGATCGATCAGCTCGCTGATTTGCGTGCTCATCCGGTTGAACCCGTCGACCAGCAGATCCGTTTCATCTCCGGTGCTCACCTTGGACGTGATCGGCACAAAGATGCCCTGCTGCACCCGTTTCATCCCGTTGACCGCGCCGATGATGCTGCGGACGAGCCGGCGGACGAAAAAGCGGTCGAACAGAAACGCGGAAATCAAAGAGACGAGCACCAGCACGATGGCGATATTGCGAATGGACAGCGATTCCGACGCGATCAGCTTGCTGGGGGTGATCGCCACCAGAAACCAGTCCTTGTTATGGGAAGGCAAATAAGTGATCAGCGACTTCTCGCCTTGATATTTGTCCGTATAGTAGCCTTTACCGCCCGAATCCTCCCGGGTCAAAAAAGGAAACTCCGTTTGTTCCCCAATATGTTCGCCTGACTTGTCAAAGACGATATTCCCCTGCTTGTTGACGAGCAGAATATCCCCCTGCTTTAACGTGGCGGCATCCCAAAATACCTGATCCAGAATATCGGGTTTTACGTAAATCACGACCGCGCCGATATCCTCCAGCGAATAGTAATCTTTAATCAAACGCGCCTGAATCAAAACCGGCTTCCCCGTGGAGGCCGAGCCGTTTTCGCCGGGACCGACCCACACCGGGCGGCCTTCGGCCGCTACCATCGCCCCATACCAGTTTTGTTTCGTTAACTCTTCAAAGGACATCGCTTCATTTAATTGATATTTAAGCTTGTCTTTCGAATACAGGCCAAAGGAGGTAATCATCGGGTGGTTGATCAAATTGTTGATATCCTGCTTCTGCTCGTACGTTACGGCAAAATCCGGCTGCTTCAGCAGCTTTTGAATGACCGGCTGCGCGATCGCCGAATTGGACACGGTCGTAACCTCGTTCAGCGCAAACTTCAATTTGCGGTCGGTTTCGAGCAGCGAAACCCAGTAAAAATTGCTTGATTTATTCTCCATGGTGCTCGAAAAGCTGTAATACGAAATGGAGCCCATCAGGATCACGGGAATAAACACAAGAAGAATAATAGCCAGCAAGATTTTTCGACGAAGCTTCATGTTTGGTGTCCCCCTAAGCCTCTCCTTACTCTATTATTCTTCATCGTGTTATATATTCCTTGCCAAGTTAGCAAACTCTCGGCATGTTAACTTTTAATCGCCCCCGAGGTCAGCCCGGCGATAACCCAGCGGCTGAAAAACAGGAACACGATCAATAACGGCAATGTCGCGGTAAAGGTCGCGGACATAATCATCCCGAAATCGAGGCCGTCCTTGTTGGTAAAGAGCTGCTGCAGCGCCAGCTGGAGCGTATAGTTTTCTTTGTTTTTCAGCACGACCAGCGGCCAGAAGAAATCGTTCCACACGTTCATGAAGTTCAAAATCCCCAGCGTAGCCATAGCGGGCGTGACGACCGGCATCGCGATGCTCCAGAAGATGCGGAAATGCCCGCCTCCGTCGATCCGCCCCGCTTCGATCAATTCCGAATGGACGGCGGAAGTGATGTATTGCCGCATCCAGAATATCCCGAAGGCGTTGACCATGGCCGGAACGATCAGCGCTTTGTAGCTGTCGATCCAATGCAGCTTGGCCATAATGACGTACTGCGGCAGCACGCTGAGCTGCACGGGAACAAGCATCGTGGCGATGACGAATACGAACAGCGTTTTTTTCAGCGGAAACTCGTATTTAGCAAAAGCATATCCCGCCAAAGTGCTCAGAAAGACGACGGATACCGTCACTGCGGTCGAGACGACAACCGAGTTGAACATCGCGCGAAAAAATTCCGTCCGCTCCAGTACGCGGTCGAAGTTGTTGAAAAACTCCAGCCCCGGCGTAAGCAGCGGAGGGATGTGGAAAGCCGCATCCTTTTCGTTGGTGGCAACGACAAACATCCAGTAGAAAGGGAAAACGGACAGGACGGCCCCGATGATCATGACGATATAAAACAAAGTTTTGGCCAGAACGCCCGGATCGTCAGGTTTGCGTTTTTTGATGGCAGTGGCACTCATGCCTTTTCCCCTCCCGTATCTCCGCCCATGCGGCTTGACAGCATCATGTTAAGGAGCGAAAAAATAATCGTGGCGATAAACAGCAGCACCGCCGTAGCCGCCGCCGTTCCGAAGAAACCGTTCTTAAACGCCTCGCTATACAAATACGTAACCATTGTAACGCCTTCCTGGCGCGTGGAGCCGGTGCCGCCTTGGCCGAGGAACACATATGGTTCGGTAAAAAGCTGCAGTGCTCCGATCGTGGACACCAGTGTGACGAAGAGGATAAACGGCCGGAGGAGCGGCAGCGTAATGTTGATCAATTGCTGCCAGCGGCTCGCCCCGTCAATCCGCGCGGCCTCGTAAATATCGGTCGGAATGCTTTGCAGCCCGGACAGGAAAATAATCGCGTTATAACCCATCCAACGCCACATGACCATCGTAGAGATGGCGATTTTAACGCCCCACCAGCCTGAGTTGAACGGGACGCTTTCCAGGCCAAAGCTGTTTAATACCCAGTTCACCATCCCGTTGTTGCCGAACATCGTGCTGAACACGAGCGTAACGGCGACGATCGAAGTGATGTTAGGCATGAAATACAGAACACGGAACGTGTTTTTGTATTTGTTGAGCGCCGAGTTGAGCATCACGGCGACGAGCAGCGCAACGATCAGCTGCGGTACCGTACCCATGAGGCCCATGAGGATCGTATTGCTGAAGGAGATCCAAAACGTCGGGTCGGACGTAATCAGCTCATAGTTTTTGAAGCCGACATATTTCATCGGGCCCAGGGCGTCCCATTTAAAGAAGGACAAATAGATGGTGAAAAAGATCGGATATAACCCGAAGATCGAAAATAAAATAAAGAAAGGCGATATAAACGTGTATGCCGTAAGCCGGCTCCGCCTCGTTTCGTTCCAGAACGTTTTTTTTCCGGGAGCGGGCTGGAGCGGGCTTGCGGTAGCTGCTGTGTCAGCCATGGACGCACCTCCAAGGTGTGAATTAAGGGTAAATCCAAATTCGCAAGAGGGCATGTTCCCCCTTGCGAATCGGGATGAGTTGAATGGATTTCGTTACTGCTAATTGTTCATATTAGCTGCGGTCAACCAGCGTTTTCGCTTGCTTAATCGCTTCGTCCCATTCTTTTTGCGGGTCCGCTTTTTTCTCCAGCACGTTTTTGAGCGCGTTTTTGATAATCGTGTCGACCTGGTCATGCAATGGTCCGTAGTAGACCGGTTTTACGCGTTCCGCCGACTTGGCGTACGCCTCGGCAATGACTTGGCCGCTGAAGAATTCGTCCGGCTCCGAACTGAAATCCGGTTCCTCGTATACGGCCGGAATCGAAGGGAACAAGCCGCTGTCTTTAAACGATTTCAACTGATTGTCTTTGTTCACGAGCCAGGAGATGAATTCGTAAGCTTCCTTCGGATGTTTGCCTTCTTTCGGCAGCGTCAGGAAGGAACCGCCCCAGTTGCCCGCGCCTTCCGGAAGCTGAGCGATTTGCCATTTGCCTGCGGAGTCTTTGGCGTTGCGGATCGTACCTGCAATCCAAGCCGGGCCGAGCATGACGCCGAAATCGCCTTGGTTGATCGCGTTTTGCCATTCCGGCGACCACAGAATCCAGTTGCCGATCCAGCCTTCTTGAATGCCCTTCACCGTGAAATCGTATGCTTTCTTCACTTGAGGATTCGTATCGCCGATGAAAGCGCCATCCTCTTTATTGAAGTAAATTTGGTCCGGCGATTGGTCGCGTAAGCCGTTGTAGACGAGATCCGTCAAATCGGCAAACGGTTTGCCGGTTTTTTCCTTGAACTGCTTCGCCACCGTAGCGAATTTATCCCACGAGTCGATCGCGGCGCTAAAGCCGTCCGGGTCGGTTGGGAGTCCAGCCTGCTCAGCCAGGTCCGTCCGGTAGTAAACAACCGTCGGCCCGATATCCGTAGGCAGCCCCAATTGGAAAGACCCGTCGACCGAAGTCGCTTGTTTCCATTTCCAGTCGAGATAGTTGCTTTCGATGTCTTTCGCGCCTAGATCATATAGGTTGTGGAACTTGTCTTTGGCGCTGATGAAACGCTCCATGAAGGCGATTTCCAACATAAAGATGTCAGGCGCGCCCGAACCGGCGGACAACGCTGTGGTCAGGTTGTTATGGTGCGCCGTTTGGTCGGACGTGTTTTGGAACTTAACCGTAATGTTCGGATGCTCTGCCGTGTATTCCTTGGCCAGATCCTCGTAGTTTGTCGTACCCAGCGACCAGAAGGTCAGTTCGATTTTTTCTCCGCTGTCGGTTCCGGAGTTTGTCGAACCTCCGCCTTCATTCGTGGTTGCGGGAGCGCTGGCGTTGCCGTTACTTGTCTTGTTGCCCCCGCCTCCGCCGCAAGCGGCCAGCAAGGACATCATCATGACCGCAACGAGCAGGATGGCCCACGGTTTTGATCTCTTCATTTCATGTACCCCTTTCTTCGGTTTCCGGATTTTTCATTTCCAGTCTAACGAAAACGGATACATTTTTTGAGGAGGCAATATTGCGATTTGAGGTTTGAATTTTTCTGATTACGGGAGAATTGCAGAAAAAAGACCGATGGACATGGGTTGTCCTCGGTCTTTGTCTTTTTTTCTATTTATTTGTCAAAAAAAGTCCAATAAAGCCGTCGCGCTCACCGGGATCAGCCGCTCCAGCGTCTCCATATCCCGTTCCGGGCCGGTGAGGCGGCCGTATGCGTACATCTCGCGCGGTCTTTTATAACCTAGCAGCATGGCTGTCAAGGTTTGGATATCGCAGGTTAGCCCGGTATCCTCGCCGGACTGTACTGCCTTGGCCAGCTGTCCGTGCCCCTCGGCATCCACTTCAAGCATCCATGAGCCGTCATTCCATGGAGCAACCCCGTCGATGATGCGAAGATTCAGCCGAGCCGTTTGGGTTTGCGGGGCCTGGGCAACAAACGAATACTGACCGACAAAAGCGCCGGCGTTTACGATGCGGGCCATAAAATACGGTGCGATCTCCTGGTTACAGCGGGGGTCGTGCAGCATAAACGGCAGCAAATCGTCCGCAGGGACATGATCGACCACGGCCTGGGTCACCATCGAATCGTGATTGGCCAAATACGTCCACAAACCTTTTCTTGCTGTATCATTTAGAAATACGAATTCGTCAATCAGCAGCTCCCTGTTTTTAACCTGGTATATCGTATAACCTTCCGGTTCGCCCGCTTCGGAAAAATAAACCGCGGTATGATCATCGGTACCGATTACCATTCTCTCCCACCAGTCGGTATCGCGAACTAGGGTACCATTATATTTAAGGGCAAACTTGTGGTAAATCCGGTTCAGCAGCTCGATATCTTTAATGTCGCGTTTTACCGTACCGCCAACTTGCGTTTTGACCGGGAAATTGCTTGTGCTGATCTTATATTTTTTGTGATCGGTGTACACTTCCCAGCCGAATTTGCGGTAAAAAGGAATGGAGAAGGGATGCAGGCAGGACAACACCTGACCATCCTCGTTCATCCGGGCCAGCGCCTTGGACAACAGCCTGCTGACGAGTCCGCCCCGGCGGTTCTCCGGCCAGGTGGCGACGCCGGCGATGCCTCCCATCGGCAAAGCTCTCCCCTGTATGTATATTTGCAGCGGAAGCAAAGTCAGCTTGGCCAGCAATTCGCCATCCTCAAAGGCCCCCCAGGTCTGCTCGGGGTTAAACCGGGCTTTTTGGTTCTCGCGATCCTCCGGCGGTAATTTGTACTGGAAGGCATACTCGGATAAATTCAAGCTGTCATCAAACTCGTCTGCGGTTAATTGTCTGATTTCCACAAACCCACCTCTTTTCCTCAAGTTTGATTCCGACTGTTTTGCGGGAATCCTATGATGAGTTTGTCAGAAATACCCTGAAGTGTCAATCGCTCTAAAGCGGTTGTCTGTCCGCCGGTTTTCTTGCCGATAACGCTTACAATTTGGTGAGTTAGATCATAGGCTCCGGTCTTAAGAACATGTTATGAATAAAAGGCAAATATTTAATTTTTATAGGGGGTTATGCAATCATGTTTGTGAAAAAATTCTCATTATTGCTGATTAGCCTGGGACTGGTCGCCGTTTTTGCCGGATGCTCCAGCAACAGTCAAGCGCAGAACGGTTCCGGCTCAGCAGCCACCGCTGTGGACTCGGCACCAGTCAAAATGGGACGTGTCGAATACGCCGCACACGGTACCAAATGCTTTACGGTTGCCGTAGTGGCCATGCAGGGCGACAAAATCGTCGGCGCATCCTTGGACGATTACCAGTTTATGAGCACCGATGTAGCCAAAGGCGTTCCTAATTCGGACCAAGATTTTGGGCAAAACTACAAAGACCCGAAAATGGTGCTTGCCTCCAAAAAAGCCAATGCCGAGTATTACAGCGAGCACATGAAAGAGGAAGCCGGCGCAACTACGCCTGTCGACGAGTCGCTCACAGCAATTGAGCAATATGTGACCGGCAAAACCGTCGCCGAACTCGAAGACGAGCTGTCCAACAAAAGCGCGGAACAATGGGTTGACGCCGTCAGCGGAGCGACTTTGGTGGATACCCAAGGATATGTCAAAGCCCTGGTTGAAGCGGCCAAGAGTGTGAAATAATTCACTATTTTTTAGCGGATTACCATTGAACCGGAGAAGCTTCCCTTGTTGGAGGCCTCTCCGGTTTTTTGGGCTTATGGTCTGCAGGTGATGGTCAACCTTTTAGCGGGAGAGCTTTCGAAGCTGTCTTTTGATGGCCAAAATCGCTCCGAGATGCATCCCTTCGTGAAAAATCGTTCTTACGAGCACCTGTTCAATCGTATGCATGCCCATTTCCGCCGGCGGAAACGGCTGTTCCATGCGGCTTTCATTCTGTTCCCTAATGAGCTGCGGCTGTTGTCTTAGGAGTTCAGTCAATTTCCCCAGTGAAGGCGTCTCCTCCGTGAAATGACTTGGATCAGTGCCAAATCCAAACCATTCGTTAAATTTCAACGGTATTGGTATTTCTTCTTTCGTTAATGCCTGTATCCATAAATACTGATCAAGCAAAACATGCCCCAAATTCCAGCGGATATTGTTGTTAAAGCCTTCCGGGACGATATCCCCTTCCTCTTCGGTGATGCCTTCAACTACTCCCAACAGTTCGCTCCTGTACGTATTCAACTGCTCAAACAATACTTCATGCCGGCGCTCCATCTAAAAACCTCCTTCTATTTTCGTACTAATTAGAGATTAAAGATGGAAATTCCTGCTGCTATAATAAACCGGCCACTTCCCCGTTCTCGTCCAGATGGATTCGTTCCGCCGCCGGAGATTTAGGCAAGCCGGGCATCGTAACGATATTCCCGGTATGTGCGACGATAAAGCCTGCCCCGGCGGACAGCGTTATGTCACGCACCTGGACCACAAAATTTTCCGGCGCTCCGAGCAGAGCCGCCTGGTCCGAGAAAGAATACGGGGTCTTCGCCATGCACACCGGCAAGCGGCCGAATCCGAATCGCTCGAATTCCTGAATTCTCGCTTCCGCTTTGGCGGACAGCTTGATGCCGGCGCCGCGGTAGATTTCCCGCACGATAGTTTCGATTTTCGCCCGGAGATCAAGCTCCTCTGGATACAACGGCACATACCGCGAAGGCTCCTCTCGCAAAATATCGCGCAGTGTCTGGGCCATTTCCAGACCTCCCTCGCTGCCTTTAGCCCAGACGTCGGACTGTTCTGCCCGAACCCCCAAGCGGCGGCATGCTTCAATGACCAGCCGGACCTCGTCCTGCGCATCGCCCGCAAAATGGTTGATGGCCACCATCACGGGAACGCCGAATTTTCCGATGTTCGCCAAATGCCGTTTCATGTTGGCCAGACCAGCCTCCAGCGCGGCCGGATTCGGTTTATCCAGTTCCGCCTTGGGGACGCCGCCATTATATTTCAGCGCCTTTACGGTAACGACGAGCACCGCGGCGTCCGGCGTTAATCCGGCCTGGCAGCACTTGATATCAAAAAACTTCTCCGCGCCCAGATCCGCTCCGAAACCGGCTTCCGTCACCACGATTTTCGCCAGCTTCAAGGCGGTTTTCGTTCCGATGACACTGCTGCACCCGTGGGCGATATTGGCGAACGGGCCTCCGTGCACAATGGCCGGGGTTCCTTCCGCCGTCTGCACCAAATTGGGCTTGATCGCTTCCTTAAGCAAAACGGTCATCGCATCCACCGAACCGATTTGCAGCGCAGTCACCGCTTCCCCGGACATGTTATAGGCCACCACCATCCGGCCGAGGCGCCGCTTCAAATCGTCCGCGTCTTCGCTGAGGCACAGCACCGCCATGACTTCCGATGCCGCCGTGATGATAAAGCCGGAGTCATGCACCCTGCCGTTTCCGTCACCCAATCCGACAACGATTTGCCGCAGACTACGGTCGTTCATGTCCATCGTGCGCTTCCACACAATGCGGCCCGTGTCGATTTGCAGCGCATTCCCCTGAAAAATATGATTGTCGATCATCGCCGCGAGCAGGTTATGCGCGGAAGTGATGGCATGCATGTCGCCGGTAAAATGCAAATTGATGTCTTCGGACGGCAAAATTTGCGCCTTGCCTCCGCCGGTCGCTCCGCCCTTCATGCCTAAGCACGGGCCCAGCGACGGCTCCCGCAGCGCGGCGATCGTCGGCTCTCCAAGCGCATTCAGCGCCTGCGCCAGACCGATCGTCGTCAACGTTTTTCCTTCCCCAGCCGGCGTAGGATTCATGGCCGTCACCAGCACTAATTTCCCGTCGGGCCGGTCACGCAAATCGTTTAGCAGATTCAGATCCAGTTTGCTCTTATAACGGCCGTACAATTCCAGATATTTGTCCGCAATCCCAAACGATGCGGCTACTTCCAAAATCGGCTTCATTCCCCTAAGTTACCTCCAGCAATATGATCGTGAATAATAAGGCGAACTACAAAATGCACAATCATATTGTACATGAAAACAATCGGGAAAAGCGTGACGGAATTGGCAGGCTTGCGTTATTTGAGAGAACCAAACGGATTGGCGCCTTTCGGAAGCAGTTCATTCCAGGCAAAGCCAAATTCCGGAAAACCTGCGGCATAAGCCGTGTATTCATACAATTGGAAAAAAATCTGTACGCGGCCCGGCAGCAAATAAAAATCCGGTTGCTCCTTCATCCCTTTAAAGCCTCCCAGGTAACCGGGGTTTGCTTTCAGCTCTTTGCCTAGCCGTGTGTTTAGTTGTTTTTTATAATCCTTATTCGCACCCAACAGATCACTTAGCCCCAAGGCTTTGCCATCTTTCAGCGAAAAAGTGTATCCTGTTCGATACGTCATGCCATGGGCTCCGCCGGTATACTCCGTGTATTCCAGCAGCAGGCTGAGCACGCCGTTTTGATTATAGGTGACAAGATACGAGTTGCCAAAAGTATACGGATCCGTTGCGCTCTGATCGCCGGCTTCCTTCATAACCTTGGCGATATGCTCTTTGTAGTCCCCGATCTCTTTTTCAAAAACCGCATTGATCGCCTTCTCCGCCTCCGCATTCCCCGTGCCGCTCAGTTGCGGATATTGGAGATGAACCGAAGCCTGCTTGCTCTCCTTGTCATAGCTTGAGGTGGTCACCGTCACTTTATTCTCCCGGCTTTTCATGACGTTCAACTGCTTGGCGGCCTTATTCCATACCGCACCATAACCAAGATAGTCCTTCACCCATTGAAAAGGAACGTAGAG
Organism: Paenibacillus oralis; assembly: GCF_003863965.1. GTDB lineage: Bacteria > Bacillota > Bacilli > Paenibacillales > Paenibacillaceae > Fontibacillus > Fontibacillus oralis. The sequence continues at coordinate 2,997,485 of NZ_RRCN01000001.1, read as the reverse complement.
CCTTCCGTTAATGAGCTTGGCCTCTCCTACATAGAAACCATTAATGGAAGATATCACGCTTCCTCCAGCCATTTCGATAGTTAACTGCCGGTAACCTTGGCCGATCTTATAAGTCTTTGATTTGGAATCATAGCTCGTGGGAATTTTTAACGCATCCCGAAAAAAAGCGGCCGGAACGAACGTTTTTCCGTCAAGCAATAGCCCCTGCAGTCCCGTTTTCTCACCGTTTACTTGAAGAGCAACCGCATTGGGGGCGGTATTTTTATTCTTGGTTGCTGCCGCGTTGGCATTCCCATTTTGCACCGCTTGAGGTTTTTGCGCCGCTGCAGTCGCATGGCCCGGATCAACCGGAAGCAGTATTCCACCGCATAACAAGCTTGCCCCCACGGCAATAGCTCCCAAGCGCATCATTTTGTTCATGTTAGTCTCCTCCTGATGATCATTTTCTGTTATATGTACAAAGCCGCCGTTCTTCCTCCGTTACTTTTATCATTATAGCTGCTGCTTCGACAGAATTGATAACAACCAAGCTTACAGTTTCTTTTCCCTTTCGACCAAAAGTTGACGTTTTTTTCACCGCTTTTTAACCAGTTGAGCCGATAGAAGCCCCTTCACTGGATGGATTACCCCCGAACCGGTCGATAAGCGATCCTGACTGCGATCTCATTTTTGTCAAAACGAGTTTTGTCCCCCCCGTAAACCCGTAACGGACAGGAAAGACCTTATTCGTCCATTTCCCGGGTATTTCCCGTTCTAACGGACTCAGATGACGCTATTGGGCTAAAAATACAGACGTTGACGCCAATTTGAAGGAAATAAGGTCCGCTCTGTCCGTTAGAATTTCTAACCCCTCGTTTTGACCAAATAACGTCGCTCAGGTCCGTTAGCCTCAGTACGTTCCGTTTCATCTCGCTGCAAACACTTTAACAATGCAAAAAAAACACCGCCGAGTTATCGGCGGTGCTCTTCTATCTTGCTTGGCGGCGTCCTACTCTCCCAGGACCCTTCGGTCCAAGTACCATCGGCGCTGGAGGGCTTAACGGCCGTGTTCGGGATGGGTACGCGTGGAACCCCTCCGCCATCGCCACCAAACGATTTTCAAGGTATTAATCCTTGAAAACTGGATACGAAACTAATTTGCGTTTGCCTTTCCGGGCCCCGCCAAAGTAATCGGACTCAGCT